>NZ_QLTT01000005.1 GCF_003269295.1 Lentzea atacamensis
TTCGTCCTGAGCCAGGATCAAACTCTCCAATAAGGATTGTGTTGATCGCTCCAGACGGAATATGTCTGGCAATCTGGTAAAACTACTCAAAGGAATACTCCTGACGAGGAGTATTCATATTACTGACTGTGTTATCGGCACGCTGTTGAGTTCTCAAAGAACACGCGCTCACCGGATCCAATCTCCGTTTCCGGAGAGTTTCACTCGGGGCTTGTGTTGCTGAAGCTTATTTTGTCCTGCTCGCCGGTGTCAAATCGGCCTCTCAGAGGCCCTTTGTCTTCCGGCTTGTGCCCCGCTCGTTCCGGTTTTGATTTCCGGCCCGTTCCGCGCTGGCAGAGAGAACATTACACGGGGCTGTTTCGATCTCCAAATCGGGGGGTCCTGGTGACCGCGAAACGTGCGGCCACCAGGACAAACAGGGGGATCAGGGTGCGTTGACGCCGACGTCCACGCTCGTGAGCGGCCTGCGGATGGCCGACGAGTTGTACTCGTCGGCCCCCACATCGGGCTTGCCGACGCGGGACTGCGAGTCGAAGTCCCGCGTCACGTAGGAGTACGTGCCCGCGGAGGTCTCGATCGCCGGGCTGCCGGACGCCAGGCGCAGGAGACCCTTGGAGTCGCGCACCAGCTTCGGGTCTACCGAGCGGTAGCCGGACGAGATGCCGGCGGTGCCGCCCCAGATGATGTTGCCCTCGTACTTCACGGTCGAGCCGCTCATCATCTCGATGAACTTCGCCGACGAACCCTTGATGATGTTGTTCGCGAACACGCAGTCCTTCGGCGCGTAGGTGCTGGTGTCGCTGTCGACCACGGCGCCCGTGCCGATCAGGGTGTTGAACGCGACCGTCACGCGGTCCGGCCGGTCGTGCAGCTTCGAGGTCGGGCCGCTGTCGGTCTCGGAGCCCTTGCCGAACACGATCGCGCGGTCCCCGGTGTTCTCCACGTAGTTGTTGAACACCTTGTGGTCGTTCCCGTGGAACCGCACGCCGCTGCCGAACAGCAGGTTGCCCTCGACCGTGGAGCGGTGGCCGTGGCGCAGCACGATGTAGCCCTTGCTGTTGCGGATCGTGTTGAAGCGAACCGTGTTGTCCGAGGACTTCACGGAGATGGCCTCCGGGTCGCCGTTCGCCTTCTCCAACAGGTTGTTCTCGATGACGGCGTAGGCAGACAGCTGCTGTTTGTAGCTGTAGCCGAGCCGGATCGACTCGCCGCCGTTCAGGCCGGTGTAGCTGTGGTTGTAGAAGTAGTTGTGGTGAACCCTGGTCCGTTGGGCGATCTTGCCGTCAGGGCCGGCGATCTGCAGGTACACGCCCTCGTTCGTGCGGTTCGAGAACGTGTTGTGGTCGACCTCGACGTCGTTGGCGCTCACGGTGAGGGAGGCACCCGGCTTGTCGCCGTTGAACGTCGTGCGGGTGATGCGGGTCCCGTAGGCCTCCGCCGGCACGGACAGGGAGCTCGTACCGTTGAAGACGAAACCTTCGATGGTGACACCGCGCACCGCACCGAACTCGAAGCCGCTGGTGTTGAACACCGCGCGACCGGTGTTCTTGGCCGCGATGGCGATCTTCGACTTCGTGATCTTGATGGGCTTGCCGGGGCGGTGCACTCCGTCCTCGAGCAGGATGCGCTGACCGGCTTTGGCCGAGTTGATCGCGGCCTGCAGGGAGGCAACGTTCGGCACGGTGACGACCGCCGCACTCGCGGGCGCCTGGACGAAGATGGACGACAGCAGGGTGGCCGCGCCCACAGCGGCCAGTGATCGGATCATTCGCCAACTCCTATGGTGGCCCGTCGGTGGCGGTGGACCGAAAGGTACCGAGGAGTTCCTGCGGACGGGGTAGTTCGGCGGGGGCCGCTTGCCCCGCCCAGCAGGTAAGGCTCCGATGTCTGCCCTCAAGGGCAGGCTATGGCGCGGAAGGCCCCACGTCAGCCTTGGTCAGCGCTTTGCGGATTGCCGAGGTGCTGTACTCGTCCGCTCCGACGTCCGGCTTGCCCGACCGCGCCTGTGGGTCGAAGTCCCGCGAGACGTAGGAGTAGCTGCCGGTGGATGCGTCGATCGCCGGACTGCCGGACGCCAGCCGGAACAGGCCGCCCGCGTCCTTCACGAGCTTCGGGTCCGCGGAGCGGTAGCCGGACGACGGCATGCTGCCGCCGGTACCGCCCCAGATGACGTTGCCCTCGTACTTCACGGTCGAACCGCTGTGCATGGAGACGACACCACCGGACGAGCCCTTGATGATGTTGTTCGCGAGCACGCAGTCCTTCGGCTTGAAGTCACCGCCGTCGCTGTCGACCACGGCGCCGGTACCGATCAGCGTGTTGAACGCGACCGTCACGCGGTCGGGGCGATCGTGCAGCTTCGAGGTCGGACCGCTGTCCGCCTCCTTGCCGGAACCGAACACCATCGCACGGTCGCGGGTGTTCTCCACGTAGTTGTTGTAGATCTTGTGGTCGTTGCCGTGGAACCGGATGCCGCTGTTGAACAGCAGGTTGCCCTCGACCGTGGTGCGGTGGCCGTGGCGCAGGACGATGTAGCCCTTGCTGTTGCGGATCGTGTTGTAGCGGACCGTGTTGTCCGAGGACTTGATGGAGATGGCTTCGGCGTCACCGTCTGCCTTCTCGAACAGGTTGTGCTCGACGATCGCGTTCGCCGACTTCGACTGCTTGTGGCTGTAGCCGAGCCGGATCGACTCACCACCGTTCGAGCCGGAGAACTGGTGGTTGTAGAAGTAGTTGTGGTGGATCCAGGTCCGCTTGGCGATGTCACTGCCGGGGCCGGTGACCTGCAGGTACACGCCCTCGTTCGTGCGGTTGGAGAACGTGTTGTGGTCGACCTGCACGTCGTCGGCGCCCACGCTGAGCGAAGCGCCGTTCTTGTTGCCGTTGTAGGTGTTGCGGGTGATGCGCGCGGCCTGGGCTCCCGGCGGTACCGACAGCGTGCTGGTGCCGTCGAAGACGAAGCCCTCGACGGTCACGTTCTTGACGTCGCCGAGCTCGAACCCGCCGCTGGTGAACACCGTGCCGCCGACGGTCTGGGCGGCCACGGTGATCCCGGACCTGGTGATCTTGATGGGCTGGTCGGCCACGTGCACGCCGTTCGCGAGCACCAGGCGCTGACCGGGCCGAGCCGAGTCGATCGCGGCCTGCAGGGAGGACACGCTCGACACCCCGACGACCGCCGCGAAGGCGGGCACGTGGACGAAGGACGACAGCAGGGCGGCCGCGCCCACTGCGGCCAGTGATCGGATCATTCGCCAACTCCGTTGATGGGAAGCTGGCGGCGGTAAGGCCTAAGTTAGCGCAAGATTCCGGCAGCAGGGGTAGTTCGGTACAAACCAAGGGCCGTGTCAATGGACGGCACGCGGTCAAGTTGTCCGATGTCTGCGACCGGGAACCACTGCGCGAGGTCGGTTGTGCCGTCCACCTCGTACCGCAGCTCGCCGCCCACGATCCGGACCTCGTACATGATCCGCAGGGCGTGGTAGTCGCGGTCGGGTTCCTCGCGGAGTTCCGAGTCGATGCCGAGCAGCCGCAGCACCTCGACCTCGAACCCGGTCTCCTCCTCGTACTCGCGGATGACCGCGTCGTGCGGGTGCTCCCCGTGGTCGATGCCGCCGCCGGGGAGGATCCAGCGCTTGCCGTTGGGGCCGAGCCAGCGCGCGAGCAGGATCTCGTCGTTCTCGTTGATGCACACCCCGTACGCGGCCACGCGCTGCTTCTTCGCCCTCATGCGGATCAGCCTAGCTGGCGATCATGGCGGAAAAGTGATATCACTTAGCTACTACTTCGATAGGGGGTTCGAATGAGCGCTGTGGCCGACACGAAGGTGCACATGCCGGCACCTGTCGTGCGTGAGAAGCACGCACGGGAGCTGCCCGGTCTGCCGATGTTCCTCGCAGGACTGGTGGTGTTCGCGGTGGGCGTGTGGGTGCTCGTACGAGAGATCATGAACGCGGACAGCAGCGGCACCGACCCGTCGGCGGCGATCCTCATCATCGCGGTGCTGTTGTTCCTGGCGGCATCGCTGATCATGAAGGGGCTCTTCACCGTGGCGCCGGGTGAGGCGCGGGTGCTGCAGTTCCTCGGCCGCTACGTGGGCACGGTGCGCACGGACGGCCTGCGGTGGGCGAACCCGGTCACCACGCGCCAGAAGATCTCGACCCGGATCCGCAACCACGAGACGGCGACGCTCAAGGTCAACGACGCCGACGGCAACCCGATCGAGATCGCCGCGGTCGTTGTGTGGCAGGTGGAAGACACCGCGCGCGCACGGTTCGAAGTGGACGACTTCGTGCGGTTCGTCGGCATCCAGACCGAGACCGCTGTCCGGCACATCGCGACGAGCTACCCGTACGACAACCACGAAGAAGTCGGGCTGTCGTTGCGGGAGAACGCGGACGAGATCACCGAGACGCTCGCGATCGAGATCGCGGCACGCGTGCAGTCCGCCGGCGTGAAGGTGATCGAGTCGCGGCTCACGCACCTCGCGTACGCGCCGGAGATCGCACACGCGATGCTTCAGCGGCAGCAGGCGAGCGCGGTCGTGGCGGCACGGACGCGGATCGTCGAGGGCGCCGTCGGCATGGTCGAGCTCGCGTTGCACCGTCTCGCCGAGCAGGACGTCGTCGAGCTCGACGAGGAGCGCAAGGCTGCGATGGTCTCGAACCTGCTCGTCGTTCTGTGCGGTGACCGTTCCACTCAGCCCGTGGTGAACGCAGGGTCGCTCTACACCTGATGGCTGACCGCAAAAGCGTTCTGCTCAGGCTTGATCCGGCGGTGCACGACGCGTTGAGCAGGTGGGCGAACGACGAGCTGCGCAGCACCAACGCGCAGATCGAGTTCCTGCTGCGGCGTGCGCTGGCGGAGGCGGGCCGGCTGCCCAAAGAGGCAAAGAAAATGCCTCGGCGTGGCAGGCCACCGAAGGAACCTGACCAAAAGGCTGAGGCCGGACCTGCCGACTAGTGCGTACGGTGGAATCAATGACAGATCTCCACACATCTGACGCACGATCACTCGCGTCGGCTCTGCAGGGGTTGCTGGAGGAGGCCAGGAAACTGGTCTCCGACGGCGCGGAGTCGACGCTGGTCCGGAAGGTGACCGACCACATCGGAATCCCGATGAGACAGGTCCCGACCGTGACAGCCAGGTTCATGGGGTGGGAGCACGTGAACGTGCACCACGGAATCGAAACCTATCTGGCGGAACACTCTCCGGGGGCGGAGTGGTTCGGGATCGCGGGCAGACGCTCGTTCCAGTACCTGTCCGACATGCTGAGCGGAGCAGTGCACGACGGCAGCTTCGGTCTCGGGCCCGTCGACTACGCGACCGTCGCCACCGGCCCCGACACCGCGATCGAGGCGGTGCAGCTCGGGCTGGTCCCCTCCCGATCACCGGACGGCGAGCCCGTGGTCCTCGCGGTGCAGGGTCCCGGCGAGGACTGCGACGCCCAGTGTTCGCTGCAGGTGCTGGCAGCGTCCAGGGAGACCGCGACGGCCACCCGGGAGGCGGTCGAAAGCCACATCACGCGGCACAACCTGTTCCAGGGCAAGGTGATGGCGTTCGGGCTGAGCGAGCACCGCCGCAACCAGCTGCTCACCTTCCTGCCGAGACCGTCGTTGCGATCTGAAGACGTCGTTCTGCCAGAGGGCGTGCTGGACGCGATCGAACGCCACGTCGTGCGCACAGCCTCACAAAGCGCGCGGCTGCAAGCACACGGGCAGCATCTGAAACGAGGACTTCTGCTCCACGGTCCGCCTGGCACCGGCAAGACGCACACGATCCGGTACCTGATGGGACGGCTGGGATCCTCGACGGTGATCGTGCTGAGCGGCATCGCGATGTTCAAGCTCCTGAAAGTGGCGACGTCGATGGCACGGAAGCTCGCACCGTCGGTGGTCGTCGTCGAAGACGTCGACCTGATCGCCGAGGATCGGCGCCACACGGAGACCGGCAACCCGGCGTTGTTCGAGCTGCTGAACGAGATGGACGGTGTCGGCTCCGAGGCGGACGTGACGTTCGTGCTCACCACGAACCGGGTGGACGTGATGGAACAGGCCCTCGCCCAGCGGCCTGGCCGGATCGACCTCGCGATGCACGTCCCGTTGCCCGATGAGGAAGGCCGCGAACGGCTGCTGCGGCTTTACGCGTCCGGTACTCGTCTGGATCTGCCGGACGCTTCGGCGATCGTGGCTGCGAGCAAGGGCGTGACGGCGTCGTTCATGAAGGAGCTCGTGCGGCGGGCGACGTTGATCGCGTTGGACCAGCAGCCCGAGGTGGAACGCGTGCGGCTCGACGAGGCGACGATCTCGGCCGCGCTGGCCGAGCTGCTGGATGAAAAGCAGTCGCTGACACGGAGCGTCCTGGGCGGCTGAACAGGCGTTTCACCAGCATGAAACCGCTTCCACGGAGTTCCTCCGTTCGGGGGTGTTTTTGTCCTACTCCTCCACGCGATCGTGTGCGGCGGGCGCACGGGAGCGTGGAGGAGTCTTGTCTTTGTTTTCCCGCAAGCGCGCCGGTCTCGGCGTGCTGGGCGTTGCTGTGCTGATCGCGTCGCTGACACCTGCAGGTGGTGTCGCGGCGGGCAAAGAGATCTATTTGGACGCTCGGGCGTCGACGGAGCGGCGGGTCGAGGACCTGCTGCGGAGAATGACGCTCGAGGAGAAGATCGGGCAGATGGCGCAGATCCGCGTCGGGAAGCTGCGCGGTGACTGCAACAACGTCAACGGACCGTTGGTGGAGTCGTGCCTGAAGGCGGTGCTGTCGGACGCGCACGTGGGCTCGATCCTGTCCGGCGGTGGTGACGCACCGCTGGAGAACACGCCCAAGGCGTGGGCCGAGATGAACAATGCGATCCAGCGCTACGCGTTGGAGAACAACAGGTTGAAGATCCCGATCATCTACGGCGCGGACGGTGTGCACGGGCACAACAACGTCATCTCCGCGACGATGTTCCCGCACCAGATCGGGCTCGGTGCGACGTGGAACCCCGCGCTGCAGGAGCAGATCGGTGTGTCGGCGTCGAAGGCGTTGCGCGCGACCGGTGTGTTCTGGAACTTCGCGCCGGTGTCGGACATCGCGCGCGACACGCGTTGGGGGCGTTACTACGAGACCTACAGCGAGGACCCGTTCCTCGCGGGACAGCTGGCGGCGGCGAACGTGCGTGGACAGCAGTCCAAGGTGGACGACACGGCTCAGCTGACCGCGACCGCGAAGCACTTCGCTGGGTACTCGGCGCCGGCGAACGGGCACGACCGCGCGGCTGCGCAGATTCCCGTCCGCCAGCTGCAGGACGTGGTGCTGCCGCCGTTCCAGGCGCAGTTCGACGCGGGCGTGAAGACCGTGATGATCAACTCCGGTTCGCTCAACGGTGTGCCGGTGCACGCGTCGAAGTACATGCTGCAGAAACAACTGCGTGAGCGCATGGGCTTCAAGGGCGTCGCGGTGTCGGACTGGCAGGACATGAAGTACCTGGTGGACCGGCACAAGGTCGCGCCCGACTACAAGACCGCGATCGCGATGAGCGTCAACGCCGGTGTGGACATGGCGATGGAGCCCTCGAACGCGGCCGAGTTCACGTCGCTGCTGCTGGCGAACGTGCGCGACGGTTCGGTGTCGCGCGGGCGGATCGACCAGGCCGTGCGGCGAGTGCTGAAGCTCAAGTTCGACCTGGGGCTGTTCGAGAAGCCGTACGTGGACCCGGCGAAGGCCGACGGCAACGTGGTGAACGTGGACCGCCCGCTGGCACGTCAGGCAGCGGCCGAAGGCACCGTGCTGCTGAAGAACGACGGCGTGCTGCCGCTCTCGGGTTCGGCGAAGAAGATCGTCGTGACCGGTGAGACCGCGGACGACGTGCGCCGCCAGCTCGGCGGCTGGACGGTCGAGTGGCAGGGCGTGCCGGACGACTCACCGCTGCCGCCGACCGCGACCGTGCTGACCGGCGTGCGTGAGGCTGTTCCTGGTGCGTCTGTTGTGCACGCTGCGACTCCTGCTGCTGCCGTTTCTGAAGCCGCTGGTGCGGACGCGGTCGTCGTCGTCCTGGGCGAGAAGCCAGGTGCGGAGGGTCCGGCCGACACGGAGAACCCGGCACTGACTCCTGAGCAGCAGGCGTGGGTCGACACGGTGCAGGCGACCGGCAAGCCGGTGGTCGTGGTGCTGCTGACCGCCCGTCCCCAGGTGCTCGGCGGTGCCGCAGACGCGAACGCGCTGGTCGCGGGCTGGTTGCCGGGCAGCGAGGGCGGCCGGGCCATCGCCGACGTGCTGTTCGGCGCGGTGAACCCGAGCGGCAAGCTGCCGGTGTCGTGGCCTCGGACGCTGGGTGATCCGACCCTCACCTACGACCAGCTGCCGGGCGCGAACACGTCGGCGGGCGCGAAGTACGACCCGCTGTACGCGTTCGGGCACGGGCTGTCGTACACCTCGTTCGCGACCTCGGGCACGTCGGTGGCCGTTGATCGCTCGACGGGCGTGGTGAAGTTCACGGTGGCGAACACCGGCGGGCGTGCGGGCACGGTCGTGGTGCCGGTCCACGTGCGCCAACCGGCCTCCCCGGTGCTGACGCCCGACCAGCGCCTGGTGGGCTGGACGCGCGTGGAACTCGCTGCGGGACAGTCGAAGCAGGTCGAGGTGTCGTTCAAGCTCTCGCAGCTCGCGCTGACCGTGGGCGACGTGGACGGCGACGGCCGGCGTGAGGTCGCCCGCGGCGGCTACGAGGCCGTGGTGGGCGCGGAGAAGGCCGCCTTCACGGTGCGCTGAGCTGGCCTGATATCCTTCGTCGTCGTGAATGCGCGGCACTCCGCCGTGGAGGAGAGCCGGTCGTCGAGGCCGGTGCCGACCAAGCGCGTCACGAACTCCGGTTTCGACACAGAAGGGTGATGTCGCATGGCGAACATCAAGTCCCAGCTCAAGCGGATCAAGACCAACGAGAAGGCGCGCCTTCGCAACAAGTCGGTCAAGTCGTCCCTCAAGACGGCCATCCGCAAGTTCCGCGAGGCTGCCGAGGCCGGTGACAAGGCGAAGGCCCTGGAGCTGCTGCAGGACGCGTCCCGCAAGCTCGACAAGGCCGCCACCAAGGGTGTCATCCACCCGAACCAGGCCGCCAACAAGAAGTCGGCGATGGCGCTGCGCGCGAACCAGCTCGAGGGCTGATTCAGCACGGCACAAGCCTCTGAGAAGGGCCTGCTCCTCGTTGAGCAGGCCCTTTTCGCTGTCGAGGAGTGGACTGCCGGTCCGGTTGCGCGGTAGGGATGGGAACCATGGAATCGCTTCCGCGCATCGACTTCGTGGAACTGCACGATCTGGACCGCATCCCTGCCGTGCTGCGCACCCTGCACACCGAGTCCATCGTGACGATCTACCGGCTGACGGACGCCGCACGGGCGTACTCGGTCCCGTTGTCGATCGCCCTGCGCGAGGGCGCCTCCCACCGGATCGTCGACCTCTGCGCGGGCTCTGGCGGGCCGGTACCGCTCATCCAGCGCAAACTGCACCGCGAGGGCATCCACACCCAGGTCACGCTGACGGACCTGGTGCCGAACGTCCGTGCCTTTCAACGCGTTCAGGCTGCACACCGGCGACGGCTGCCAAACTGCTGTTCCGTGGACTACGTCTCGTCGTCCGTGGACGCCACCGACTGCACGGTCGAGGGAACGCGGACGATCTACGGCGCCTTCCACCACTTCCCGCCGGCGATCGCTGCCCGGATGCTGCAGAACGCCGTCGACACCCGCTCGCCGATGGTCGTCGTCGACACCAAGCGGTCGTTCCTGTACGTGCTGCTCTTCCCGTTCCTGATCACACTGGCCGTGCTGCTTTCGGCACCGTTCCAGCGCAATCCCCTGCCGCGCTACCTCCTGCGGCTGGCGCTGACCTACCTCGTGCCGGTGCTGCCGTTCATGATGTTCTTCGACAGCGTCGTGTCGTTCCTGCGCATGTACGGGCGCGCGGAACTGCGGCGGATGGTCGACGGCCTGGCCGGCACCGAGACGTTCACGTGGAAGATCGGCGTCGTGCCGGGCTTCACCGGCGCCCAGTACCTGATCGGGATCCCCCGCGACTGATCAGCGGCGGCCGTGCGCGGCGACGATCTTGAGCACCGCACGTTCCAGCGCGTAGTCGGCGTCGGCCGCCACGCCCTTGACGTCGGCGTTGAGCCCCGCGACGACCTGCATCGCGTCGGCGAGGCCCGACTGGTCCCAGCCGCGGGCCTGAGCCTGCGCCTTCTTGATCTTCCACGGCGGCATGCCCAGCGGACCGGCCAGGCTGAACGGGTCGGCCCGGCCCACCGCGGACACACGCGCGACCGTGCGCACAGCGTCCGCCAAGGCGTCCGCGACCAGCACGTGCGGCACGCCCAGCTGCATGGCCCAGCGCAACGCCTCCATGGCGCCCGCCCGGTCACCGGTCACGGCCTTCTCGGCGACCGCGAACCCGGTCACCTCGGCCTTGCCCTGGTGGTAGCGGCGGATCTCGTCGACCGTCACCTTGCCGTCGGTGTCGGAGACGAGCTGGGACGCCGCCGCGGCGAGCTCGCGCAGGTTCGTGCCCACGGCGTCGATGAGCGTGGCGACGGCCTCGGGGTCGATCTTGCCGCCCGCCTGCCGCACCTCGTTGCGGACGAAGGCCTCCCGATCACCCGGCTTGGTGACCTTCGGGCACTCGATGACCACGGCGCCGGCCTTCTTCAGTTGTCCAGGCAGGTCCTTGGCCGCCTTGCTGCGGCCACCGCCCGTGTGCACGACGACGAGCGTGATCCCGTCCGCGGGCGCCTTGGCGTAGGAGACGACCGCGTCGGCGATCTCCTTGCCGATCTCCTGCGCGTTCTGCAGAACGATCACGCGACCCTCGGCGAACAGCGACGGACTGACCAGCTCGGCCAGCTCGGGAGGCGTGAGATCAGTCACCTGCACGCGGGTCAGGTCGGCGTTCGAATCGGCCTTGCGTGCGGCCTCGAGAGCCGCCCGAACAGCCCGTTCGACCAGCAACTCCTCCTCGCCGACGACGAGGTGCAGTGACTCCGGTGCGCTCACGCTCCGCATCCTCCCACGTCCCGGATCGTGGACGTCTGTGGCTGAGCAATGGGCTCTTGTCGTAGCTTGGTGACCACAACTGAACACCGCTCATCCAGAGGGGCAGAGGGACCGGCCCGAAGAAGCCCCGGCAACCGGCGTCAGCGCTATCACCATGCGCAGACGATCACGGTGCCAATTCCGACCCGTTCGATTTCGCGGGAAAGATGAGGAGATACCTCGCGATGACTGCTGTCTCTGTGCCCACGAGCACGAAGTTCGACCTCGGCCCCGCCCGCGCACTGCTGTGCCGTGAGTGCGGAAATGAAACTCCTCTCGCTCCTGAGTACGCCTGTCTGGAGTGTTTCGGGCCGCTGGAAGTGGCCTACGACTTCGGCAAGATCCGGCGCGAGGACATCGAAGCCGGCCCCAGGTCGATCTGGCGCTACCGCGGCCTCCTCCCCGTTCCGTCCACTGTGGAACAGCACCCGAACACCGACCCCGGCGGCACCCGCCTGGTCGAGGCACACAACCTCGCCAAGGCACTGGGCGTGCGCAAGGTCTGGGTGAAGGACGACACCGGCAACCCCACCCACTCCTTCAAGGACCGCGTGGTCGGCGTCGCGCTCGCCGCGGCCCGCGAGCTCGGCTTCAAGGTGCTGGCCTGCCCCTCCACCGGCAACCTGGCGAACGCAGTAGCCGCGGCAGCCGCCCGCGCGGGCTGGCAGTCGGTGGTTCTCGTTCCCTCCTCTCTCGAGCGCGCCAAGATCCTGATGAGCGCCGTCTACGAGGGCGCCCTGATCGCCGTCGACGGCAACTACGACGACGTGAACCGCCTGGCCCAGGAACTCGCCGCGGAGCACGAGGACTGGGCGTTCGTGAACGTCAACGTCCGCCCGTACTACGCGGAGGGCTCGAAGACCCTCGGCTACGAGGTCGCCGAGCAGCTCGGCTGGCGCCTGCCCGACCAGATCGTGGTGCCCATCGCGTCCGGCTCGCAGCTCACCAAGGTCGACAAGGCGTTCCGCGAGCTCGGCCAGCTCGACCTCGTCGAAGCCACCCCGTACCGCGTGTTCGGCGCCCAGGCCACCGGCTGCAGCCCGGTGTCCGCCGCCTACAAGGAAGGCCACGACGTCATCCGCCCGGTCCGCCCGGACACCATCGCCCGCTCGCTGGCGATCGGCGCCCCGGCCGACGGCCCCTACGTGCTCGACGCGGTCCGCCGCACGAACGGCGCCATCGAAGACGTGACCGACGAAGAGGTCGTCGAGGGCATCAAGCTCCTCGCCCGCACCGAGGGCATCTTCGCCGAGACCGCCGGCGGCGTGACCGTGGCGACGGCGAAGAAGCTGATCGAGTCGGGCCAGCTCGACCCGGACGGCGAGACCGTGCTGCTGATCACCGGCGACGGCCTCAAGACCCTCGACGCGCTCGGCGACACGGTCGGCCCGCGCGCGACGGTGCCGGCGTCCGCAGAGGCCGTCATCAAGGCACTGGGCTGATCACGCTGCTTTGATCACCTCCTTCCGGTCCGGGGACGTTCACGCGTCCCCGGACCGCGTTGTCTCCGTTGTGTCAGAAGGAAATGGCGTCCGTCTTCATCCAGCCGGTACGCGGAAAGCGTTGCAGGCAGTCCATCACGTGCGGCCCGATCGGGTTCACGTTCGCGCGCCACGCCACGATTCGTTGCGGCCACGGGGCTTCCGCCTTCAGCACGTTGTAGTGGTAGTCGTGCCAGTCGTGCGGCACGATCCGCAGTTCGTCGTCGAACACGTACTCCGAGACGAGGTCGTACGCCTCCTCCGGTTCGGCGGCCTTGGTCGGTGGCAGCACGTGCGTAGTCGTCGCCTTGTAGGTGAGGGCTCGGGTGCCGTCTTCGAGTGTTTCGCAGATGTAGTAACCGAAATCGGGTTTGAGCTCGTCGTGCGGCCATGGCGTCGCCGAGTAGTTCGTCTGCCACAGGGCCCACGCAAGCCCGGGCGTGCCACCGGGAACCGGGTAGCGCGCGTTGTACAGCCTGATCCAGACCATCCTCTTCTCCTTCGTACTATTCGGTTTCCCGGCAACACCGCCAGGTCTCCGTCCCTGTCCGTGCGCAACACCAGCGCACCTCCCGCCCGCAACATGTCCATCACGTGCGGACTCGGGTGCCCGTAGCGGTTGCCCGTGCCGACGCTCACCAGCGCCACCCGCGGCCGCACGGCCTTGAGAAACGCGGGCACCGAGTACCGCGAGCCGTGGTGCGGCACCTTGAGCACCTCGGCACCCAGGTCCCGCTCCCCCAGCAACGCCGACTGGCCGGCCAGCTCGACATCGCCGGTGAGCAGCACTCGGCCCGCTCTGGTGTGTGCTTTGAGGACGAGCGAGTAATCGTTGACCGTCGTGTTCGTGTCTCCTGCTGTCGGTGGCCGTCGTGGCCCCAGCACCTCCACTTCCAGTCCGGGCCAGGCAAACCGCTCACCGGCCTTCGGCTCCACCACCCGCACGCCACGACTGCGGGCCTGTTGACCGACCTCCTTCCACGCCCACGCGGGCTCCTTGAGCGGCCCCACCGCCACCGCACCCACCGCACGCCCGGTGAGCACAGCCGACAGGCCCTGGACGTGGTCCGCGTGCAAATGCGTCAACACGACCAGAGGAATCCTCTTGATTCCCAACGTCTTCAGGCACCGGTCGACGGCACCGGGATCGGGCCCGGTGTCCACCACGACCGCGCGGTCGGCGTCGTCGGTCGCCAGAACCAGTGCGTCGCCCTGGCCCACATCGCAGGTGATCACCTTCCACCCGTCCGGCGGCCAGGCCGGCGCCACGACCTTCAGCGGCACCAGCACCACGAAGACGCCGACCAGCACGGCGACGACCAACGTCCGCGTCTTCTTGAGGCGCAGCAACAACACCACCGTCGCCACGACCACGGTCAACGCGATCGCCCCGAGCCAGCCCTCCGGCCACCTGACGGACGCGCCGGGCACGGTCGCCGCCTGCCGCCCGACCTGGATGAGCCACGTCACCGCGGGTCCGGCGACGTGCACGACCAGTTCGGCGGCCGGGTCCCAGAGCGGCGCGACGGCTGCCGCCGCCACGCCCAGCACCGTCGCGGGTGCGACCACCGGCCCCGCGACCAGGTTGGCGACGATCGCCACGAGGCTGACCTGACCGGAGAGCCCGGCGACCAACGGAGCCGTTGCCAGGCTTGCGGCCGTCGGTACGACGATCGCCTCGGCCAGGCCGCTGGGCACGCCGCGTTCCTTCAGCGCCCGCGACCACTTCGGCGCCACCAGCACCAGCGCCGCCGTCGCCACCACGGAGAGCGCGAACCCCGGATCGCCGCCCAGCGCGGGATCGACGAGGACCAGCAGGAGGATCGCGGTCGCGAGGCTCGGGAGCGTGGACCGGCGCCGGCCCAGCACGAGCGCCAGCAGCGTGACGGCACCCATGACCGCGGCTCTGAGCACGCTGGGCTCCGGACCCGCGAGGACCACGAACCAGACCAAGGCCGCCATCGCTGCCGCGGCCGCTGTACGCGGGCCGGCCCTGAGTCGCTTGGCCACCAGGTAGACCGCGCCGCACACGATCGCGAGGTTCGCGCCGCTCACCGCAAGCAGGTGCGCGAGGCCGGCGGTGCGGAACTCGTCGACGATGCGAGGCACCATCTGGTCGGTGTCGCCCACCACCAGTGCCGGCAGGAGGCCGGCTTCCTCGGCATCGAGGACCTCGCTGGCTTCCTTCAGACCGTCGCGGAGGTGGTCCGCCCAGCTCTGCCAGATCGGAGGTGGCCGCGGGTCGGTCGGCGGGCCGCGGACTCGCAGGACTGCCGAGGTGAGATCGCCGCCTCGGGGCGGGGCGAGCGTGCCCCTGGCCGTGACTCTTTGGCCTGGCAACAGGTTTCGCCACTTGTCGGCCGGTGCCAGCAGGACCAGTTTGGCGCCGTTCGCCTTCGCCGTGATGACCACGTGGTCGACGCCTGCCTGGTGGCCGCCGAAGCCTGCGGCCCTGATGCCTTTCGGCCTGGTCGTGAGTTCGACGGTGAGAGTGGTCGTACGGCCTTCGTCGGCGGCCAGTCGGAGCGGGTGGGTTTCGGCTCTCAGGACGTTGCTGCCCACCCAGGCCGCGGCAACCGGGCCGGAGATCAGGAGGGCGATCGCGCAGGTCCTGGTCCACCAGGCTCTGCGCCACGCGGCCAGGCCGATGGCCCCTGCCGCGAGGCCCGTGAGGACTGCCGCCTGCCAGCTGAGGAAGAGACCGGCGACGGCGGTCGCCCACACCGCTGCCGCGGCGGGGACCAGCCGGTAGTCGTGGGTTATCGAGTGCTTGCGGACCACCGGAGCCTCCGTTGTCCTGACTCGAGCAGCAGTCGCTCGGTGGCGCGGGTGGATTGGGGTGTGGCTCGGCGGGTGATGCGGACAGAACGCATGACCAGACTCCTGTTGGAGAGCAGCGGGGCTGAACCGGATCGGAAGAGCGGGTCAGGTGTGGACCAGCTCGGCCAGCTTGGCCAGCTTGGTGTCGCCGATGCCTTCCACCTCGCGGAGTCGGTCGACCGAGGCGAACGGGCCCTTGCGGGTGCGGTGCTCGACTATGCGCTGCGCCGTCACCGGGCCCACGCCGGGCAGGGCGTCCAGTTCGGCGGCCGTTGCCGCGTTCAGGTCCAGCTTGGACGGGGCGGCGCCGGGTGCGGCCTGGGGCGGCAGGCCGACGGCTATCTGCTCGCCGTCGGCCAGTTTGCGGGCCAGGTTCAGGTTGTGGAGGTCGGTGCCCGGCTTGATGCCGCCTGCCAGGCGGACGGCGTCGGCCACTCTGGCGCCGGAGGTCACCGTCACCAGGCCGGGGGTGGCCACCTCGCCAACCACGTTCACAACCAGTTCCTGGGCCGCGGCCGTGGTGCTCACGAGGGCCACGGCCGGGGCCGGTTCGGCGGCGGGGCTCTGCCACCAGCTGCCCAGGCCGATCACGGTGCAGGCGACGACTATGCCCAGGGCCAGGAGGCCTCGGCGTGGCAGGCGCGGCAGGTGAAGGCGGCGGCGGGGTTTGCCGTGTTCGTCGGAGTCTTCGGAGCGGGCGTAGACCAGGGTCGGGTCGGCGCGGACCTTGGCGGCCAGGGCTGCCAGGCGTTCGCTCGGGCTGTCGGCAGGGTGGGGGCGGGGGAGCATGGGGGCGACGCTACGGAGCGGGGTGGGTGGGGTGACCGGGTTGGCTCCGGGGCTGTGGATTACTCGCGGGTTGTGGACAGGTCGCGATCACTCGGGGCTTGAGGACGCGGAATTGTCGGGGGTGTGTGGGAGGATGTCGGGCCCTCCCGGCAGCACCACCACGCCCAGCACTCCTGGGCCCGTGTGGGCACCGATCACCGCGCCGACCTCGGAGATCACGCATCCCGTCGAGCCTGGCAGGCGTTCGTCCAGCCGGGTCGCCAGTTCCGCGGCGCGTTCGGGAGCTGCCAGGTGGTGCACGGCCAGGCCTACCGGGCCATCGCCCGCCGCGGCCGCAGCCAGGTCGACCAGACGGCCCACGGCCCGGCTCATCGTGCGGACCTTCTCCAGCGGCACGATTCGGCCGTCGTCCATGTGCAGCAGCGGTTTCACGGCCAGCGCGGTCCCCACCAGCGCCGCCGCCGTGCCGATCCGCCCGCCCCTGCGCAGGTGGTCGAGGGTTTCGAGGCAGAAGAACATCCTGGTCTGCGCGGCGGCAGAGGTGGCGGCCTCCTCGACGGCAGCGTGTGAACGTCCATCAGCGACGGCCGCACACGCGCGCAACACCGCGAAACCGAGCCCCATGCCCGTCGAGCGCGAGTCGACCACGCGAATCCGGGACGGGTCGATCTCCTCGGCAGCCAGCCGCGCCGCCTCCCACGTCCCGGACAGCTCACGAGAGAGATGCACGGACACGATCGCGTCCGACGACGACAGGACGTCCCGGTACACGGCAGCCATCTCGCCTGGCGTCGGGCGAGACGTGGTCACGCGGCGGTGCTCGGCAAGGGCGCCGGCCAGCTCGAATGGACCGAAGTCGACGCCATCGAGGCGTCCGGCACCGTCCACCGCCACGTGCAGCGGCACCACGGTGATCGAATGGCGCTTCGCGAACCCCTCGGGCAGGTATGCCGTGGAGTCGGTGACGATGGAGATGCGCACGAGCGACGAGCCTACGGGGCTCACTCCTCCGTGGGACTCAACGCCACGGACGAGATGAGGGCGGCCATCGCCTTGCCCACCAGCTCGTGGCCCTCCCAGCCCCAATGCATCCCGTCTGGATTTCCTGCGCCGGAACGCACGTGCTCACCGATCACGGCCGGCAGGTCCAGCAACGGCACTCCCGCACGTGAGGCCCAGCCACGCACGGCCGCAGCCGCAGCCGCGTGTCCGTCATGCACAAAGCGATACGTGGGAGCCCGGTGCACCGACGGCACGATCCCCACCGCCGGCATCGTGTACTGGAGGTTGCGCACCGACTGGAGCATGTCCCGCAGGTACCGCGCAGTCAGCGCCGGAGGTAACGCCGTGCGCGCGTAGGGCGCCAACAGCGGTTGGACGTCCCGATAACGCGCCCGCACCCACTTCCGCAACCAGTCAGGCCGCACATAACGCAGCCCCTCGCGCAAGTACGTGGGCAACGGCGACGGCAGCGTGTCCATGCTCCCCACCGCGAACACCAGAACGTCGGTGCGAGGCAGCAACGACCAGATCCGCGGATCCCCGGTCAACGCCCACCAGGCGTCCCGAGCCGTCCACCCGAACCCGGCCGCCAGCTCCGCTGAACCACCCAGCTCAGCGGCACAGATGTTGTGCCACAACCGCGGGTGATCAGCGGGTAACGGCCCGGAAGGCCCGAAGAACGACAGCGAGTCCCCGAGGACGAGCAGTCTCAACGCGTGATGCCCGCGTTGTAGGAGGAGAGCCGCCAACGGCCGTTGCGCCGCGTGAACACCGTCCAGTGGCAGTTGGAGATCCCACCGAGCTGCGACCACGACGGCACCGGCAAGTCCAGCAACCGCCCGGTCAACGCACTGATGAGCCCGCCGTGCGCGCACAGCATCACCGTGCCGGAGAACTCCGCGTCCACCTCGGTCACGACCTCGACGGCCCGAGCGGCCACCTCGACGCGCGACTCACCGTCCGGCGGCGTGTAGGTCGGATCGGTCCGCCACACCGTGATGGCGCCCGGCCACTCCTGCTCCACCTCGGCCGTGGTCAGTCCCTGCCACTTGCCCAGATGGGTTTCGCGCAGCCGCTCGTCGATCCGCAGCGGGATGTCCGTCGATGAGGTGAAAACCCCAGCGGTGTTGCGCGCGCGTTGCAGGTCGGACGCGACCACGATCTCCGGCTCGAACCCGGCGAGCACCGGGACGGCGAACCTGGCCTGGTTCAAGCCGGTCTCGGTGAGCGCCGAGTCCAGATGACCCTGCAGACGACCTGTCGCGTTGTAGTCGGTCTCACCGTGCCGCCACAGCACGAGCCGGCTCAGGGCCATCAGCTACCTCATTCAGCCGTGGACTCGGCGGGGACGTCCGCTTCGAACTCGATGCGCGGGCAGTCCTTCCACAGTCGCTCCAGGCCGTAGAAGCTGCGCTCCTCCGTGTGCTGCACGTGCACCACGACGTCCACGAAGTCCAGCAACACCCAACGGCCCTCGCGAGCCCCTTCGCGGCGCACCGGCTTCGTGCCGGCCTCCCGCAGCTTCTCTTCGATGTTGTCGACGATCGCGCCGACCTGCCGCTCGTTCGGAGCGGACGCGATCACGAACACGTCAGTGATCACGAGCTGGTCGGAGACGTCGAGCACCGTCACGTCGTGCGCCTTCTTGTCGGCCGCTGCGTTCGCCGCGACCAGCGCCAGCCGTCGTGCCTCGTCGGTGGCTGCCACGTCACTCCTCTGACTTCCGGCGAGCGTCGATACGCCCACACGAGTTACTGAGGGTACCGGCGACCGCCAACCGTTACGTCGCACGCGGGCATGAGGAAGGCCACCCCAGCGCCCTGGAGTGGCCTTGAACTGCGTTGAAACTCAGAGCGGGCGGACCTGCTGGGCCTGCGGCCCCTTCTGTCCCTGCCCGACCTCGAACTCGACCTTCTGGTTCTCCTCGAGCGAGCGGAACCCCTTGGACTGGATCTCCGAGTAGTGCACGAAGACGTCAGCCGAGCCGTCGTCGGGGGCGATGAAGCCGAACCCCTTCTCGGCGTTGAACCACTTCACGGTGCCTGTAGCCAAAGCCTTGCCTTTCACCAACCAGCAACAACGCGATGATTGTTGCTCCCCGAGACCGCGGATGCACGCGAAATCCACCCAAAGGTGGTCACGACTCGGAGTACAAGCCGGTTTTGGCGATGTACTGGACCACACCGTCTGGGACCAAATACCAAACCGGCTGGCCCGAAGCGGTCCGCGCGCGGCAGCCGGTGGAGGAGATGGCCATGGCCGGGACCTCGACGAGCGACACGGCTCCTGGCGGCAGGTGATGGTCAATCAGCGTGTAGCCCGGACGGGTGACCCCGATGAAGTGGGCCAGTTCGAACGCATCCGCGGCGCGCTTCCACGACAGGATCTGCTCCAGCGCGTCGGCGCCGGTGATGAAGAACAGGTCCGCGTCCGGGTACTGCTTCTTCAGGTCCGTGAGCGTGTCCACGGTGTACGTGGGGCCGTCGCGGTCGATGTCCACGCGACTGACCGAGAAGCGGGGGTTGGACGCGGTGGCGATGACCGTCATCAGGTAGCGGTCCTCGGCGGGCGACACCTCGCGCGACGACTTCTGCCAGGGCTGACCCGTCGGCACGAAGATCACGCGGTCCAGGTCGAACCTGGCCTGCACCTCGCTGGCGGCCACGAGGTGGCCGTGGTGGATGGGGTCGAACGTGCCACCCATGACGCCGATGCGCATCAAAACAGCGTAGACGGGCGCGGACCGCTCCCATGGTCCTGCGCCCGTCGTGCTGATCACACCGGACGGCCCAGGGGGAGGACGGGCCGTACGGCGCGCGGCCCACCCCGAAGCAGAGCCGCGCACAGGAGGAACGCATCCGCCTCTCCCCCATTACGCGGCTCGGCCAAAATTTTTCTCACCAGGCGACGACGAGCTTCACAGGGCCCCTGACCAGCGAACCCTTGCGGAACTCGACCGGTTCCGCGAGCCGCAGACCAGGCATCCGGCGCAGCAACGTGCCCAGCGCGACCTGCAGCTCCATCCGCGCGAGCTGCGAGCCGAGGCAGAAGTGGATGCCGTGCCCGAACTGCAGGTGCTGGCCGACATCGCGGCTCAGGTCCAGTTCGTCGCTCTTCGGGTACACCGACTCGTCGCGGTTCGCCGACGACACGACCACGAGTACGGCGTCGCCTTCCTTCACGAGCGCGTTGCCGACCTGGACGTCCTCGGTGGCGATGCGCGTGAAGCCGGCACCACTACCCAATGGGATGAACCGCAGCAGCTCCTCGATCGCGTTCGGGAGCGTGTCCGGGTCTTCACGCAGGCGCTTCATGGCGTCCGGGTGCTCGAACAGGGTCACGACGCTGTTGGCGATCATGTTCGCCGTCGTCTCGTGGCCGGCGACGAGCAACGTGATGCCGAACCGGACGAGTTCGTCCTCGCTCAGCCGGTCGTCGTTGTCACGGGCTGCGACGAGTGCGCTCATCAGGTCGTCCGCGGGCTGTTGACGGCGTTTCGCGATGAGGCTGGTGAAGTAGGCGTGCAGCTTGAGCATGCCTTCCATGGCCTCTTCCGGCGTGTAGCCGCCGACCGTGGCCAGCACCTGGTTCGACCACATGCGGAAGTCGGCGCGGTCCTCGAACGGCACACCCAGCAGCTCGCAGATCACCGTGATCGGGAACGGCATGGTGAAGCCCTCGACAAGGTCGCCGGGGTTGTCCATGCGGTCGAGCAGGTCGTCGGTGATCTGCTGCGCGCGTGGACGCAGCTGCTCGATCCGCCGCACCGTGAACGCCTTGGACACCAGGCGTCGCATGCGTGCGTGGTCTTCGCCGTCGTGGGTGAGGATCGACCCACCGGGCGCGATGAGGGGCTGCATCCTCGGCACGTCCTGGTTGACCGTTCGCGCTCGGCTGAAGCGCGGGTCGCCTAGGACGAACTTCGTCTCTTCGTAGGACGTGACGAGCCAGCCCTCGCCGCCGTACGGGTACGTCACGCGCGTGACGGGCTCTTCACGCCGTAGACGTTCATAGGTCGGATCGAGGGCCAGGCCGTCGGTTTCGGAGAACGGGTAGGTGGGAGCCATGTCTCCGAAGGTAGAGCTACGCCTTCGGGCGCGTGTGACCTTCGCCCCAGACGACCCATTTAGAGGACGTCAGCTCGGATAGGCCCATCGGACCGCGGGCGTGCAGCTTCTGCGTGGAGATGCCGATCTCGGCGCCCATGCCGAACTCGGCACCGTCCGTGAACGCCGTGGAGGCGTTGACGAACACCGCCGCCGCGTCCACTCGCGTCGTGAACTTCCGTGCTGCCGCAACGTCGTTCGTCACGATGGCCTCGCTGTGGCCGGAGCCGTACGTCGCGATGTGCTGCACCGCTTCATCCAGCGAGCCGACGACCTTCGCGGAGATGTCGAGGCTCAGGTACTCGGTGCCCCAGTCGTCGTCGGTCGCCTTCTCGACGTTCGGCTGCTGCGCGAACTCGTCGTCGCCGTGGATGGTCACGCTCTCCTGCTGCAACGCCTTGGTGATGCGCGGGACGAACTCCTTCGCGACGTCCTTGTGCACCAGGAGCGACTCAGCCGCGTTGCACACGCTCGTGCGACGCGTCTTGGCGTTGAGGACGATGGCCTCGGCCATGTCGAGGTCGGCGTGCGCGTCCACGTAGACGTGGCAGTTGCCGACGCCGGTCTCGATCGTGGGAACCGTCGCCTGCTCCACCACGGCGTTGATCAAACCCGCGCCACCACGCGGAATCACCAGGTCGACCAGGCCGCGGGCGGTGATGAGGTGCGTGACGGACGCGCGGTCGTGACACGGCAGCAGCTGCACGCAATCGGCCGGCAAGTTCACGCTTTCGAGTGCATCGCGCAGGACTGCGACGAGCGTGGTGTTGGAGTGCTCGGCGGTCGAGGAGCCCCGCAGCAGCGCGGCGTTGCCCGACTTCAGCGCGAGACCGGCGGCGTCGACCGTGACGTTCGGGCGAGCCTCGTAGACCATGCCGACGACGCCCATCGGGACGCGGATCTGCTTGAGCTCCAGCCCGTTCGGGAGGATTCCGCCGTTGAGCACCTGGCCGACCGGATCGGCAAGTCCCGCAACGGTTTCCAGGCCCGTGGCCACGCCGTCGATGCGGGCTTCGGTGAGCGTGAGGCGGTCCAGGATGTTGTCTGGCAGGCCTGCCGCCCTGCCCGCTTCGAGGTCCTTCTTGTTGGCCTCGATGATCTCTGGCGCGCGCTGGCGGAGAGCGGCGGCCATCTCGTGCAGCGCGGCATCCTTGCGCTCACGGGTGGCGAGGACGAGTTCGTCGGCGGCGACGCGGGCGCGGCGGGCTGCTGCGTGCACCTGGTCGCGCAGGTCATCAGTCACGCTGCACAGCTTACGACCTGCGACAATCACAATTGTCAGACCCGCCTGGCAAGCTTGCTCCCCATGGACGACATCGCGTTGCGAGAGCTGGCCGAAGAACGGCTACGGGCACTGGCAGGCCCCGAGGCGGTGCTGCGCGAGGACCAGTGGACCGCGATCCACACCCTCGTGGCTCAGCGCCGCAGAGCTCTCGTCGTCCAGCGCACCGGCTGGGGCAAGTCGGCCGTGTACTTCATCGCGACGGCGTTGCTGCGCCAGCTCGGTGAGGGACCGACGGTCATCGTCTCGCCACTGCTCGCGTTGATGCGCAACCAGGTCGACGCGGCGGCACGGGCAGGCGTGCACGCGGTGACGATCAACTCGGCCAACACCGACGAGTGGGACGCCGTGCAGGAGCAGGTCGCGGCCGGCGACGTCGACGTGCTCCTGGTGAGTCCGGAACGGCTGAACAACCCCGACTTCCGCGACACCGTGCTGCCCTCGCTGACCGCTTCCGCGGGCATGCTCGTGGTCGACGAGGCGCACTGCATCTCGGACTGGGGCCACGACTTCCGGCCGGACTACCGCAGGCTGCGGACGTTGCTGACGGAGCTGCCACCGGGCGTGCCGGTGCTGGCGACGACGGCGACGGCCAACGACCGCGTGGTCCACGACGTCACCGAGCAGCTGGGGCTCGGCGCCGAGGAGGGCACGCTGGTCCTGCGCGGGCCGCTGGACCGCGACAGCCTGCGTCTTTCGGTCGCGCTGCTGCCGACCGCCGAGTCACGCCTCGGGTGGCTCGCGGAGCAGCTCGACCGGCTGCCGGGCTCCGGCATCATCTACACGCTCACGGTCGCGGCGGCGGACGACATCGCGGCGTTCCTGTCGTCACGCGGCTTCCCGGTGGCCGCGTACTCGGGCAAGACCGAGCCGGCCGAACGTGAACGCGCCGAAGAGGACCTGCTGAACAACCGGGTCAAAGCGCTCGTCGCCACCTCCGCACTGGGCATGGGTTTCGACAAGCCGGACCTGGGGTTCGTCGTGCACGTCGGCGCGCCGTCCTCGCCGATCGCCTACTACCAGCAGATCGGCCGGGCGGGCCGCGGCGTCGACCGTGCCGAGGTGATCCTGCTGCCGGGTCACGAGGATCGCGACATCTGGGCGTACTTCGCCTCGCTGGCGTTCCCGGCGGAGGTCGTGGTGCGCCAGGTGCTGTCCGCGCTGGCAGGCGCGAGCAAGCCGTTGTCGACGGCGGCGCTGGAGCCGATGGTCGAGCTGTCCCGGGGCAGGCTCGAGGTCGTGCTGAAGGTGCTGGACGTAGACGGCGCGGTCCGGCGGGTGCGCGGTGGCTGGGAAGCGACCGGGCGCCCGTGGGAGTACGACGGCGATCGGTACGCGCGCATCGCCGAGGCGCGCAGGGCCGAGCAGCAGGTGATGATCGACTACCTGCGGACGTCGTCGTGCCGGATGAAGTTCCTGCAGGACCAGCTGGACGACCCGCACGCGCGCGAGTGCGGTCGTTGCGACAACTGCACTGGCGAGCGGTTGTCGGTCGAGGTGTCGGAAACGGCGGCAGGCGCGGCCCGCGAACGCCTGCTGCGCCCCGGCCTGGACGTGGCGCCGCGCAAGATGTGGCCCACCGGCATGGCCGCGATCGGCGTGTCGTTGTCCGGCAAGATCCCGCCGTCGGAAATCGCGGCGACGGGCCGGGCACTGGGCCGGCTCACCGACATCGGCTGGGGCAACAGGCTCCGCGACCTGCTCGCCGACGGCACCGACCGCGAGATCCCCGAGGACGTCTTCGCGGCCTGCGTGAAGGTGCTGTCGGCGTGGGCCTGGGACGACCGCCCGGTCGGTGTGGTGACGGTCGGTTCCCGCAGGCGCCCGGCTCTGGTCGACAGCTTCGGCCAGCGCATCGCGTCCATCGGCAGGCTGCCGTTCCTCGGCACCGTGTGGCTCGGTGAGTCGACGCACCGAGCCAACAGCGCCCAGCGCCTGGCCGGCCTCGTGCGCTCCGGCGAGACACCGGATGTGTCCGGTGTGGATGGTCCGGTGCTGCTGGTGGACGACCACATCGACACCGGCTGGACGATGACGGTGGCGGCTCGGATGCTCAGGAAGGAGGGGGTGCCCGCGGTGCTGCCGTTCGCGCTGGCCGTGACGAACTGACGTACGCGCCTGAGCGACCGCGCATCCGCCCGCTAGACCGAGCGGGACAGCCGGGGCGGCGAACCGCGCCGCGGAGGCCAGACCAGAGTGAACCTGCTGGCAGGGTTCGGGCGAGCCCGGGGTGAGGCACTGCCACTCGGGTCCAACGGTCGGGCGTGCGTGCATCCGACACCAGGGCCCGACAGCACGCGCACGACCGGGGCAGCCAACCGCACGGCGGCGGCCAAGCCGGAACGAACCCGCAGGCACGCTCCGGCGGAACCCGGAAGCGAGGCGCTGAATTCGGGTTCAACGTGCGACCGACACAGGACTCCGGCAGCACGCGGAGCAACCGGGCGGCCACCGCGCCGAGAAGCTAGGCCGGAGTGAACCTGCCGGCAGGTTCGGGCGAGCCCGGAGGTGAGGCGCCGCCACCCGCGTCCAACAGTCGGACACCCGCGCATCCGACACCAGGGCCCGACAGCACGCGCACGACCGGGGCAGCCAACCGCACGGCGACGGCCAAGCCGGAACGAACCCGCAGGCACGCTCCGGCGGAACACCGAAGCAAGGCGCTGCATTCGGGTTCAACGGCTGGGCGACCGCGCAACGGCCGCTGAGCCCCGACAGCACGCGGCGCACCGAGCGGCCGATCACACGGCCATGGCCAAGCCGGAACGAACCCGCAGGCACGCTCCGGTGGAACCCGGAAGCGAGGCGCTGCCGCTCGCATCCAACGGTTCGGGGTGCACCCGACAGCACGCGGCACAACCGGCCCCGCCAGCCGCACGCCGCTGGCCAGGGTGGAGTGAACCCGCAGGCAGGTTCGAGCAAACCCGGAGGTGAGGCACTGCCACCCGCGCCCAACGGCTGAATGATCGCCGGAAGACCTGACACCTCGGTGCCGGGCCTGCCGAAGCACGACCCCGAGTTGTCGTGACTTCCGGCGAGCGAGAAACTCCACCACATGATCCCGCCTGGACCGGCCACGCCTCGCACACGCAGGTCGTGGTTGCGGATGTTCCTCGTCGGACTGGCGCTGTGGGTCGCGACGGTGGTGATCACCTACCTCACCGGCAACGCCAACCTGATTCCGACGATCGTGCTGCTGGGCAGTTTCCTGGTGCCGGCGACGTTCGTGGTGTGGGCGTTCGAGCACAGGCACTCCGGTGAGGTGACCGGGGAGCTCGTGTTCCGGACGTTCGCGGTCGGTGGTGTGCTGGGTGTGCTCGGGGCGTCGTTGCTGGAGACGTACCTGCTGCATCCGTCGCCGTGGTTGTTCGTGGGCGTCGGGCTGATCGAGGAAGCGGTCAAGCTCGGTGCGCTGGCGTTGCTCACGCGGCATCTGGTGCACAAGTCGACGCGGGACGGGCTGGTGCTCGGGGCCAGTGTCGGGTTCGGGTTCGCGGCGTTCGAGTCGGCCGGGTACGCGCTGATGGCGACGTTGACCGAGGACGGGCTGTCGTTGATGGACCTGGTCACGACGGAGCTGTTGCGAGGGTTCCTCGCGCCGTTCGGGCACGGGCTGTGGACGGCGATCCTGGGTGGGGTGTTGTTCTCGCGCAGTGTTCGCGAGCACTTCCTGCTCACCGGGCGGTTGCTTTGGGCGTACCTCGGGGTGTCGTTGCTGCACGCGCTGTGGGACTCGATGAACAGCATCGCCGTGGTGATCACGTTGGTGCTGACCGATCAGCCTTGGCAGGAGCAGGCGTTCGAGGCCGGTTACATGCCTCAGCCGACGCCTGTGCAGGTGCAGCTGTTCACGGTCTTCACGTGGCTCGGGCTGGCGTTGATCTCCGTGGTCGGGCTGCTCTGGCTGCTCAGCCTGGTGCGGGCGTCCCGGCGGGAGTTCGCGCCGGTGCGCGGCTATCCGCTGCGCACCGACGCGCGGTGGTGGCCGGGAGGCCGCTAGCAGTTGTGGATGCCTGAGGTTGCGGACGACACCACCAGGTCCACGCCGGGCAGGGTGATGTGGGCGCCGTTGACCTGGAGGCCGCCGGGCGCCGGCACCTGCTCGTTGATCACGATCTTGCCGCCGGGCAGCGGGATCGTGGTGTTGGGTGCGGTGCTGACGGTGATCGGGAGGCCGGCGACGGTCAGCGCGCCGATGGTGACGGTGCCGGTGGCGCCGGCGCAGGTGCTGCGGGAGGTGGCGACGACGTCTCGCAGCGCGATGATGCCGATGCCGACTTCCGCGACCGACGTGCGTGCGGTCGAGGTGCCGGGTGTCAGCGTTGTGACCACCGACGTGCACAGTGCGCGGGCGCCTACGGGCAGGTTCGCGACGCACGGTGGTGTGGTTGTTGTTGCGCGCGCGACGCGGACTTCGCCCGTGTCCGGTGTCGGTGCCACAGTCAGGCCGAGGGCGTTGCCCGAGAGGCCGAAGCCGCGGCCGGTCATGTGTTGCAGACCTGCCGTGGTGGACGTCTGGCTCGGCTCGTAGAACTGGTCGCCTGCGAAGGTGGCCGTCACGGGCACTGTTGCTGTCGGGTTGAGCGGTTGGTCCACGGACGCGATCGTGCACTCCGCGGTGCCTTGGGCGTCGGTCGTGTCCACACAGGACTGTTCGCCCAGGTTGAGCTGGACGGTGCGGGCGGCTACGGGTGTGCCGTCGTCCTCGGTCAGTTTGGCGGCCAGGCGGGCGGGTTCGGCGTTGGCCACGGTCGCGTCGCCGGTGTAGGTGAGTGCGGTTTCCTCTTTGGTGACCACGAAGTCGGCGCCGGTGTTCGACGGCAGCAGGCCCTTGCTGCCCGCGAACGCCGCGGTCAGCGGGTAGGCGCCCGCCGGCTCGTTCGGCGTGATCGAGCACGATGCCACGCCGGACGCGTTGGTGGTGCCGGTGCAGGTCTCGGTGTTGTTCAGGGTGAAGACCACCGGCTGGTCGCCTGCGGGTGCGCCGGTGCCGGTGAGGGTCAGGCGGGCGGAGACCGTTGCCGGGTCGTGGAAGTCACCGGTCAGCGCGCCGGTGTAGGTGAGCGTCGTCGGCTTGCGGGTCACCTCGAACTGGACCTGCGTGCTCGACGGGTGGTGCACCACGTCGCCGCCGTAGCCGATCGCCAACGAGTAGGTGCCCGCGTTCTCGTTCGGGGTGATCGAGCAGGAGGCGACGCCGTTGGCGTCGGTCGTGCCGACGCAGGTTTCGGTGGCGTTGAGGCGGAACACCAGTGCGGCGTTGGGCACCGGGGTGCCCGAGGTCGTGGCGGTGAGGCGGGCGGAGAGTGTCACCGGGTCGCCGGTGAAGCCGGAGGACGGGCCGGTGTAAGTGATCGTCGTGGACTCGACGAGGTAGCTGATGGTCACCGACGGCTCTTCGTCGGTCTCCTCTACGACGAAGTTCGAGACGCCGGCGCCCGCGCGGGCAGAGCCGTTGCCGCCGTCACCGCCGTCGACCGCGATGATCAGCGGGGTCGGCGCCTGGAAGCCGGACGCGCCGCCGCCACCGCCGTACCAGCCACCGCCGCCTCCTCCCCCGCCGCCACCGCCGGCGGTCGCGGGGTTGCCGGGTGCGCCGAGTCCGCCGAACCCGAAGGTGCCGGGGAGACCGGGGAAGCCGCCCGGTCCCGGGATGCCGGGCGTGCCGCCGGTGTTGTCGCCGCCGTTGCCTGCATTGGTTCCCGGAACACAGCCGATGGCGAAGCACCGGCCACCGCCGCCTCCGCCGCCGGGCGCGACGATCAGCCTGCTGCTGAGGCTGTCGCAGGGTGCGGCCGCCGAGCACAGCCGCACGTCGCTCGCCCCACCGCCGGCGCCGCCCGCGAACGGCGTGCCCAAGCCGCCGGGTGCGCCGCCGCCGAAGCCCGGCACGCCGCCGTTCTCGCCGTTTCCGTGGCCGCCGTTCTGGCCAACTGCGACCACCAGCTGCGTGACGCCGGATGGGATGGCGAGGTCCGAGGTGGCTCGGTAGCCACGTCTGCCGCTCGGGGCCGAGCCGTCGCCGCCGTCGCCGCCGCGTCCGCCGATGGCCACCACGCGCAGCTTCGTGACGCCTGCCGGGATCGTGTAGGTCTGTTCGCCGCCGGTCGGGTGGAACGTCCTGGTGACGAGGTGATCGGCGAGTGCCGGTGGTGCGAACACGACGCTCGCGCCCATCAGGCCGATGGTGAGCGCCGTCGCGAGCCTGGCTCGGGACATCCGGGGTGCCTTCCGTGCAGAGGGCCCCGACCCGGCGAAAGGATCCCGCAGCACAGTTCGGGACGGCACGAACTTCACCCGAACGCCAGAGGCAAAGAAGCCGAACGGACGCGCGGACGGCCCACTGGTGCGGTGTGGCACTGTTTGGCCATGACTCCGGACGTCGTGCGGTTCCGGCAGGCCGATCTTCTGTCCGCGCTGCACCGGCGGTTCGGGCCGGTCGTGCGGATGGGCCCGTACACCTACCTGCTCGGGCCGGAGGCGAACCAGTTCGTGTTCGCCAACTCCGAACTGTTCGAGGTGGAGCGGGCGTTCCAGGTGCTGGTGCCGGTGGACGGGCCCACGTCGTTGATCGTCAGTGACGGCGAGGACCACAAGCGACGGCGGCGGCTCGTGCAGCCCGCGTTGGTGCACCGGCAGATCGCCAACTACGTGCCGGTCATGCGGGCCAACGCCGAAGCGGCGCTCGACGCGTGGCGGCCCGGCGAGACTGTCGACGTCTACCAGGAGTTCCGGCGGGCGATCCGGCGCAGCACGATCCACGCGCTGTTCGGCGAGAAGCTGGCACAGGACGCGGACTTCTTCGGTGCGCACCTGCAGCTGCTGATCAACCTGGTCGACCGCAACCCCGCGGTGGTCACGTGGCTGCGGCGCACGAAGGCTCCGGCCTGGCGCAACGCGATGAGGGCCAGGAGAGCTGTCGACGCGCGGGTCTACCAGGCGATCGAGGAAGCGCGCCGGGGAGCGGCCGAGGACGACCACGTGCTCGCGTCGCTCGTGCGCGAGAAGGACGGGCTGAGCGACCTCGAGGTGCGCGACCAGGTCGTCACGCTGATCGCGGCCGGGTACGAGACGACCAGCGGCGCGATGGCGTGGGCGGTCTTCAACCTGTTGCGGCACAACGGGGTGTGGGAGCGCGCGCAGGAGGACGACGACTATCTGGCCAATGTCGTCAACGAGACGTTGCGGCTGTACCCACCGGCGGTGGTGTCGGCACGGGTTGCGGCGCAACCGTTCGAGTTCGCCGGGAAGAAGATCAAGCAGGGCACGTTTCTGCTGTACAGCCCGTACGTCACGCATCGGCTGGCCGAGGTGTGGCCGGATCCGCTGCGGTTCGACCCGGACCGGTGGGAGCGCAAGCCCGCGCCGCACGAGTTCCTGCCGTTCGGCGGCGGGCCACACCGGTGCATCGGCGCCGGGCTGGCCACGACGGAGCTGACCGTGATGCTGAAAGCGTTGCTGCAGCGGCCGAAACCGGAACTCCTGCCCCAGCGCATCACGCCCACGAGCGTCGCCGCGATGCGCCCCAAGCGCGGACTCAGAATCCGAGCAGCAGGATGATCGTCGCGGCGAGGCAGGCGACGGTGCGCACGTGGTTCCAGAGCGTCCACTTGCGCAGGTACTCGGGCCAGTAGGCGTCGTCGGTCCGTTCGAGGCGGTTGTTCATCGGGACGTTGACGAACATCGTCAGCAGAAAGCATCCGACGATATAGAGCAGGCCGCCGACGATCCTGCCCTGGAAGACCTCGATGCCGCACAGCACAGCGGTGCCGAGAAAAACCAGCAGGAACAACGGGTTCTGGATGCGGCCATTCATCCGGCGCATGGCACCGCGGGCGTGCTCGGCGGACAGGTCGGCGAGGCCGGGCATGACGGCCGTGGAGAAGGCGAAGAACACGCCGGCCATCAGGCCGGACATGGTGACTGCGATCAGCGTGGTTATCCCCATGACGTCCACTTTGTCGCGTCAACACCGGACTCTCAATGACAGTTCATCGCGCGCGCTTGCTCGTTCGTCCAGACTGGTGACATGACGGACGCGTTGGGCGAGGCGCTGCACCTGCTGAGGATGTCCGGCACCTTCTACTGCCGGAACGAACTCACCGAGCCGTGGGGGCTGACCATGCCCGACATGGAGGACTGCCTGTGGTTCCACGTGCTGACCAGCGGCCGGTGCGAGGTCGAGGTCGACGGCGCGGTCACGGTGCTCGAACCCGGGGACGTCCTCCTCGTGCCCGGCGGCCAGAGCCATCGGCTGTTCAGCGCTCAGGACGCGGCATCACCACTGGTCACAACGCTGCCGCACACGTTCGAAACCGACAACTACGCGATCCTCCGGTACGGCGACGGTGGCGCCGTCACGCACCTCGTGTGTGGTGCGGTCCGCTTCGACCACCCGGCGGCGAAGCACCTCATCACCGTGCTGCCGCACCTGCTGTACGTCCGGCAGGCCGACGACATGCGCGCCACGATCGACCTGATGGCCGCCGAGGCGCGGACCCTGCGCCCCGGCGGCGAAGCGGTGATCACCAGGCTCGCGGACGTGCTGGTGATCCAGACGATCCGCTCGTGGCTCGCCAACGACCCCGCCGCACGCACCGGCTGGCTGGGAGCCTTGCAGGACCAGCAGATCGGGCAGGCGCTCGCGCTGATCCACCGCGATCCCGCGCAGCCGTGGACCGTCGAACGCCTCGCGCACCAGACCGCGATGTCCCGGTCGGCGTTCGCGGCGCGGTTCACCGACCTGGTCGGCGAGCCGGCCATGCGGTACGTGACGCGGTGGCGCATGCACGTGGCGCTCAACCGGTTGCGGGACCGGGACAGCACGGTCAGCGAGATCGCGCGCGGGCTCGGCTACGAGTCGGAAGCGGCGTTCAGCCGGGCGTTCAAGCGGATCGTCGGAGTTTCCCCCGGTCAGGCGCGGGCGGGCTGAAGCAGGTCCCAGCGGTTGCCGTAGAGGTCCTCGAAGACGGCCACGCGGCCGTAGACCTCGTCGCGCGGCGTCTCCAGGAAGCGCACGCCGAACTCGGTCATGCGGGCGTGATCGCGGTCGAAGTCGTCGGTGTTGAGGAAGAACCCGACACGGCCGCCGGTCTGGTCACCGACGCGCGCCTTCTCCCCCTCCGACGAGGCCCGCGCCAGCAACAACGACGCTCCACCGCCTGCGGACACCACGACCCAGCGCTTGTCGCCCTGCGGCTCGTCTTCCACCAACGTGAACCCGAGACCGTCCACGTAGAAGCGGATCGCCTCGTCGTAGTCGCGGACCACCAACGTCACCAAACCAAGAGAACGCACGCACAGGAGTATCGACGAGCCAGTTGAGACGTTCACCCGAGGCACCCTCCTCTGTGAGAAAGTGCCCACATGGCGGTGACCACGGAAACTCATCGACTGCCCGTGCGCACTCTCGTCGCTTCGTCGGCGGGCAACGCTGTTGAGTGGTACGACTGGGGCATCTACACGGCGTTCAGCATCTACTTCGCCACCCAGATCTTCCCCGCGGGCAACGAGGCCGCCGCCCTGCTGAGCACCTTCGCCACGTTCGCGCTCGCCTTCTTCTTCCGACCGCTCGGCGGTTATCTGCTCGGCCGGTTCGCGGACCTCAAAGGCCGCCGCACCGCGATGCTGCTGACGATCGTGCTGATGTCCGGCGGTTCGGTCGTGATCGGTCTGCTGCCGACCTTCGAGCAGGTCGGCTGGCTCTCACCGGCTCTGCTGGTGCTCGCCCGCATCGCGCAGGGCATGGCGCTGGGCGGTGAGGTGTCCAACGCGTCGGCGTACCTCGCGGAGATCGCGCCCGCCGCACACCGCGGCCGCTACTCGTCGTTCTTCTACATCTCCACCGGTGCGGCGGTGCTGATCGCGTCGCTGCTCGGGTTCGTCCTGTCCCGCAACCTCGACAAGGCGGCGATGGCCTCCTACGGCTGGCGCGTGCCGTTCCTCATCGGCGGGGTGCTCGGTCTGATCGGGCTGTGGCTGCGGCGGGAGCTGAAGGAGACCGAGCAGTTCGAGGACAACAAGGCCAAGGCGGAGAGCCTGCGCAACCCGTTGATGATGACGCTCAAGGAACATCCGAAGGCGGTCGGTCAGCTCATCGGCGTCACGCTGCTCTCGACGCTGAGCTTCTACACGTTCTTCTCGGCGCTGACGCCGTTCGCGGTGAAGACCAAGGGCGCCAACGACATCGACGTGTTCCTGGCGCTGTCGATCGGCACCGTGGTGTTCATCGCGCTGCAGTACCCGATGGGCTGGCTGGCCGACCGCTACGGCCGCAAACCGCAGATGCTCGTGTGGGCCGGCGCGATGGCTTTGCTGGTCGTGCCGTTGTCGACGCTGGTGCGGCCGGGCCTGATCAACCTCGTGATCGTGTTCTGCGTCGGGCTCGGCCTCTACACGGCGATCACGTCGATCGCGCCCGCGATCATGAGTGAGCTGTTCCCCACCGAACTGCGCGGGCTCGGCATCGGCGCTTGGTACAACCTCACGGTCGCGCTGTTCGGCGGCACCGCGCCGCTGGTCATCCAGGCCGTCGGCGGCACGGTGTTCTTCTGGTACGTCGCCGTGGGCGCGGTGATCACGTTCCTGGTGATCCTCACGCTTCCGGAGACAAAGGGTGTTCCGTTGAGCTGAGGCAGAACTCGTTGCCCTCCGGGTCGGCCAGCACGAACCAGACGCCGTCACGGCTCACCACCGACGCGCCCAGGCCGACGAGCCGTGCCACCTCCGCCTCGACGTCGTCGCACCAGAGATCGACGTGCACGCGGTTCTTGACCGTCTTCGGCTCCGGCACGCGATTGAAGAAGAACCGCGGCGATCCATCGAGCAACACCGACGGGTCGTCCTCGGGATCGTCGATCCCCATGGCGCGCAACCGAGTCAGTTCCGCCTCGTCGTACGGCGCGATCTCGTGGTCGTCCAGTGCCTGCGCCCAGAACCGGGCGAGCGATGCTGGATGAGCGCAGTCGATCACAACGTCGTGCATCCGGGCCATGCGGCCGAGATTAGCGCTGCAGCGGCACCAGGTCATCGGCGTGCACGACCTCGCGACGCTGCTCCTCCGGCAGGTCGTGGGTCTTCCGGCCGATCAACGACGGCAGCTCGGCCGAGTCGTAGCCGACCACACCGCGCGCCACGGTCTCGCCCGCGTGGCTCACGAGCTCCACGACGTCGCCTGCCTCGAAGTCGCCGTCCACGCCCGTGATTCCCGCTGCCAGCAACGAACGGCGTCGGCCTACGACAGCGGCGACGGCGCCGTCGTCGAGGTGCAGGCGACCGTTCGCGTCGGTGGCGTAACCGAGCCAGAAGCGGCGTGCGGTGAGGCGCGAGCCCGTGGCTGCGAAGGCCGTGCCGACGTCTGCGGCGGACAACGCCCGGGACGCGTCGGAGGAACCCGCCAGCAACACCGGGATGCCGGCCGAGGAAGCGAGTCGTGCCGCTGCCAGTTTTGAGGCCATACCGCCGGTGCCGAGGCCGGACGCCCCGGCGGTGCCGGCCTGCACACCGTCCACATCGGACGCTCCAGCCACCTCGGAGATCCGCACCGCACCGGGCTTGCGCGGGTCGCCGGAGTAGAGAGCGTCGACATCGGACAGCAGGAACAACGCGTCGGCACCGACCAGGTGAGCCACCAGGGCGGCGAGACGGTCGTTGTCACCGAAGCGGATCTCGTCGGTGGCGACGGTGTCGTTCTCGTTCACGACCGGGACCGCACCCAGGGCCAGCAGACGCGAGAACGTGCGCTGGGCGTTGCGGTAGTGGGCGCGGCGCACCACGTCGTCGGCAGTCAGCAGGACCTGGCCGACGGTCAGGGAGTAGCGGCCGAACGAGTTCGCGTAGGCGTGCGCCAGGGTCAGCTGGCCGACGCTCGCCGCGGCCTGCTGAGTGGCGAGGTCGCGCGGGCGGCGGGACAGCTTCAACGGCGCCAGGCCGGCGGCGATCGCACCGGACGAGACCAGCACGACCTGGCTGCCCGCGGCGCAGCGGGCGGCCAGGGCGTCGACCAGGGCGTCGAGGCGCGCCGGGTCGAGGCCACCTTCCGCTGTGGTCAAAGAAGAAGAACCGACCTTCACCACGATGCGGTTCGCCGAAGCGACTGCGCGCCGCGCTTGTGAGACCGCGGGGGCCGTCACGGGTTACTCCTCGTCGAAGTCGTCGCCGTACTCGCCGGGCGCGCGACGGGCCTTCTTCAGGGCCTTGCGCTCGGTGGCGCCGATGCGGTCGTTGCGCTCGAGACGGGCGTCCGTGCCACGTCCGGTCATCGTCATCGCGATACCGGCCGGCGTGGTCGGCTCCCAGTCGAACACCAGGTCGCCGATGGTGACCTGGCAGCCAGGGATGGCGCCCATCTTCACGAGCTGATCCTCGACACCCAGCCTGTTCAGGCGGTCGGCGAGGTAACCGACGGCTTCGTCGTTGGAGAAGTCGGTCTGGCGGATCCAGCGCTCGGGACGGTCGCCCTTGACGATGAAGCCACCCTCGACCGAGGGGTCCTCGGTCACGGTGAACCCGGTGTCGTCCACGGCGGTCGGCCGCAGCACGATGCGGGTCGATTCCTTCTTCGGCTGAGCGGCGCGGTACTCGCGCACGACCTCGGCCAGTTTGAAGGTCAGTTCACGCAGTCCCTCGCGGGACACGGTCGACACCTCGAACACCGGCAGGCCGCGCGCCTCGATCTCCGGGCGGACGATGTCGGCGAGGTCCTTGGCGTCCGGGATGTCGATCTTGTTCAGGATCACCACGCGCGGGCGGTCGGCGAAATCGCCACCGAGTGACGGGGTGTACTCCGCCAGCTCGTTCTCCAGCGCGTCGATGTCCGCGATCGGGTCACGGCCGGGCTCGTACGTCGCGCAGTCGACGACGTGCGCGAGCACCGCGGTGCGTTCGATGTGGCGCAGGAAGTCCAGGCCGAGGCCCTTGCCCTGCGAGGCGCCGGGGATCAGGCCGGGCACGTCCGCCATCGTGAAGATCGTCTCGCCCGCCGTGATCACGCCGAGGTTCGGCACCAGCGTGGTGAACGGGTAGTCGGCGATCTTCGGCTTCGCGGCGGACAGCACCGAGATCAGCGACGACTTGCCGGCCGAGGGGAAGCCGAGCAGACCGACGTCCGCGACGGACTTGAGCTCCAGCACCAGGTCGCGGGTTTCGCCCGGCTCACCGAGCAGCGCGAAACCGGGGGCCTTGCGGGCCTTCGAGGCGAGCGAGGCGTTGCCGAGCCCACCGCGGCCACCGGCGGCGGCGATGAGCTGGGTGCCCTCACCGACCAGGTCCGCGACGACTTCGCCGTCCTCGGTCAGCACCACGGTGCCGTCCGGGACGCGCAGGATCAGGTCCTCGCCGTTCGCGCCGTCGCGGTTCGCACCCGCGCCGGCCTTGCCGCTGGTGGCGGTGGCGTGCGGGCGGAAGTGGAAGTCGAGCAGGGTGTGCACCTGCGAGTCGACGACGAGCACGACGTCGCCGCCCTTGCCGCCGTTGCCGCCGTCCGGGCCGCCGAGCGGCTTGAACTTCTCGCGGTGCACGGAAGCGCAACCGTTGCCCCCGTTGCCGGCGGCAGCGTGGATCACCACCCGGTCTACGAAGCGGGCCACGGAACTACGTCCTCTCAAAAGTCTGAACAAGCAACGAGGGGCGGTGCCGGATGACCGGTCCCGCCCCTCGCTGAGGTGTGTAACAGTCGTTCGCGGAAAACGGTCCTCAGACCGCGACCGGAACGATGTTGACGGTCTTGCGACCGCGCTTGGTGCCGAACTCCACCGCACCGGGAGCCAGGGCGAACAGCGTGTCGTCCTTGCCGATGCCGACGTTGACGCCGGGGTGGAACTTGGTGCCGCGCTGGCGGATCAGGATCTCGCCGGCCTTGACGACCTGACCGCCGAACCGCTTCACACCCAGGTACTGGGGGTTGGAGTCACGGCCGTTGCGGGAACTGGACGCACCCTTTTTGTGTGCCATGAGAAGTCAGGTCCTCACTTACCGGTGATGCCGGTGACCTCGACGCGGGTCAGCTTCTGGCGGTGACCCTGGCGCTTGTGGTAGCCGGTCTTGTTCTTGAACTTGTGGATGCGGATCTTCGGACCCTTGGTGTGCTCGACGACCTTGCCGGTCACCGAGAACTTCTCCAGGGCCGCAGCGTCAGCGGTCACGTCGGTGCCGTCGACCACGAGCAGCGCCTGGAGGGAGATTTCGGTGCCCGGCTCGCCCTCGAGCTTCTCGACCTCGACGATGTCGCCGACAGCGACCTTGTACTGCTTGCCGCCGGTCTTGACGATCGCGTACATCAGGACGGAAGTCTCCTGCTACTCGATGGTGACGGGCCATGCGCCAACCCATCTGCGAAAAACCTGGCAGAGGAGGCACACGACAGGACCCGTCGGATAACGGGCCGTCAACAAGGTTACGGGAGTGGGTACAGCCGGAGCAAACTGGGGTGCCCTGATCGCGTTTGCGCAGGCTGTGCCGTCCCTCACACACGAAGCGACGCGGCAGTTCTGCGCGGGTCTCGTCGTCCCCCCGCACATGCAAAACCGGGGCCGCCCCTGAAGGAACGACCCCGGTCTCACTTCTCGCGTCAGTCCTCCTGGACCGGCGGTCCCGCGGGCCGCGACACGGCGCGGCGCCTGCGGGTGGTGGTGACCACCGGTGCGGGCAGCTGGACCTCGGGCTGCTTCGGCACCTCGACGACGATCGGGGCGGGAGCGTCCTTCACGGCCGGCGCACCCGCAGGGCGCTTGGCCGCACGACGGCGCGAACGGACACCAGGAGCGGCCACCGGAGCCTCTGCAACGGGCGCAGGGGGCTCCTCCGCCACAGCGGGTGCCTCCGCGGCGGCGACGGCCTCAGCGGTGATCTCGGCCACCTCAGCGGCTTCCTCCGCGACTGCGGCAGCCTCCTGGGCGACCTCTTCGGCCACCGTCACCGGCTGGACGAGCTCCGGCGCCGCCTCGGTGATCTCCTCAGGGATCTCCTCCGGAGCGACCTCGGCGGCAGGCTCCTCCGCCGAGGGCTCTTCGACGACGACGGGCTCGGTCTCGATCGGCTGCGGGTCCTCGGCGACCTCGTGCGGCACGTGACCGTTGAGCGCCTGCTCCTCGACCACGACCGCGTCGACGACGGCCTGCTGCTCCTTGTCGCGGCGACGGCGACGGCGGCGACGGCCACCGTGACCCTCGTGCTCCTGGTCAGCGGCGACCACGGACTCGGTGGTGTCCTCGGGCTCACCCGGTTCCACGACCTCGACAACCTCGGGCTCGACGTCGGCAGGAGCCTCGGAGGCCTCGACGACCGCGGTGGCCTCGACGACCTCGGCTGCCTGCTCCGATCCACCCTTGTTGCGGCGCGACTTGCGGCCACCGCCCTGCGGCTGCTGCTGGCCGCCACCGTTGCCACCGCCGTGCGAGTGCACGGGCTCGGTGGACACGACGACGCCACGGCCGCGGCAGTGCTCACACGTCTGGCTGAACGCCTCGAGCAGGCCGGTGCCGACCCGCTTGCGGGTCATCTGCACCAGGCCGAGCGAGGTGACCTCGGCGACCTGGTGACGCGTGCGGTCGCGGCCGAGGCACTCGGTCAGGCGGCGCAGCACCAGGTCGCGGTTCGACTCCAGGACCATGTCGATGAAGTCGATGACGATGATGCCGCCGATGTCGCGCAGCCGGAGCTGGCGGACGATCTCCTCGGCCGACTCCAGGTTGTTCCTGGTGACGGTCTCCTCGAGGTTTCCGCCCGATCCGGTGAACTTGCCGGTGTTGACGTCGATGACCGTCATCGCCTCGGTGCGGTCGATGATCAGGTAGCCACCCGACGGCAGCCAGACCTTGCGGTCCAGCGCCTTCATCAGCTGCTCGTCGATGCGGTACTCGACGAACGCGTCGTTGTTGCCGACGTGCTTCTTCAGGCGGTCCTGCAGGTCGGGCGCCACGTGGCGGACGTAGCCGTCGATCACGTCCCACGCCTCGTCGCCCTGGACGACGAGCTGGGCGAAGTCCTCGGTGAACAGGTCGCGGACGACCTTCACCAGCAGGTCCGGCTCTTCGTAGAGCAGCGTCGGGGCCTTGGTGGAGGTGCTCTCGGACTTCTCCTTGATGACCTTCCACTGGGCCTGCAGACGGGTGACGTCGCGCGCCAGCTCCTCCTCGGAGATGCCCTCCGAGGCGGTGCGGATGATCACGCCGGCGTCCTCGGGGACGACCCGCTTGAGGATGTCCTTGAGGCGCTTGCGCTCGTTGTCCGGCAGCTTGCGGCTGATGCCGGTGGCACCGCCGCCCGGCACGTAGACCAGGAAGCGGCCGGGCAGGCTGATCTGGGTGGTCAGGCGGGCGCCCTTGTGGCCGACCGGGTCCTTGGTGACCTGGACGAGCACGCTGTCGCCGCTGGAGAGCGCCTGCTCGATCTTGCGGGACTTGCCCTCGAGACCTGCGGCGTCCCAGTCGACCTCACCGGCGTAGAGCACGGCGTTGCGGCCGCGGCCGATGTCGATGAACGCGGCCTCCATGCTCGGCAGCACGTTCTGCACGCGGCCGAGGTAGACGTTGCCCACGATCGAGCCGCTGCCCGACGACGTGACGAAGTGCTCGACCAGCACGCCGTCCTCGAGCACACCGATCTGGGTGCGGTCGCCGCGCTCGCGGACGACCATCGTGCGGGCCACGGCCTCGCGGCGGGCCAGGAACTCGGCCTCGGTGAGCACCGGGGCACGGCGGCGGCCGGCCTCGCGACCGTCACGACGGCGCTGGCGCTTGGCCTCCAGACGCGTCGAGCCGCGGATGCTGCGGACCTCGCTCTGCGCGGCCTCGGAGTCGGCCTTGTCGTCACGCGCGTCGCGGGACTCGCGGACGTGCACCACCGTGTTCGGCGGGTCGTCCTCGGAGGTCACCTCGTCGTCCGCGCCGGTCTTGCGGCGACGGCGACGGCGGCGACGGCGGGTCGAGCCCTCGTCGGCCTCGTCCTCCGCCTCGTCCGCGGCGTCGGCCTCCGAGGTGGACTCGGCCTCCTCGGCCTGGCCCTCCTCGGTCTCCTCGCCGCCCTGTTCGCCATCGGCACCCTTGCCGCGGCCGCGGCCACGACGGCCGCGGCGACGGCGGCGACGGCTTTCGCCCTCGTCGTCACCCTCGGCCTCGGCCTCCGCCTCGGCGGCGTCGAGCTCGTCCGCGGCGATCTCGCCGATCGACTTCTCGTCCTCGGCGACGGGCTCCTCGACGACGAACGGCGAGGCCTGCGCCTTGGGCCGTTCGATCGGCTGCGGCGGCAGGAACACCGCGCTCGGGGCCGCGAAGATCGGCGCCAGCGCCGGTGCCTCGAACGCGGGGACCGCCGGGGCCTCGTAGTCCTCGGTGACCTCACCGGTGACGACGTCGTCCCAGTCCAGCAGCGTCTCGGCGACCTTCAGCGCGACGTCCCGGCTCACGCTTGACTGCGCGCTGCGAGCGACCTCACCGAGGTCGGCCAGCGCCGTCATCACGTCCTTGCTGCTGACGTCCAGCAGCTTCGCCAGTGCGTGCACCCGCAGCTTGTCCGGCAGATCCGCCAGTTCAGGGCGTGCGGATACCACACCCTGCCCGCCGGTTGCGCCGGCAGGCTTGTCCTTGTTCGACATGCAGCTCCTCCACCCCCGGGCGCGTCCCGTGAGGACGCGGCCGCGCAGGGGCCTCTCTTGTCTCTCTCCACCGCTGCTCGCGGCGGGAATCCTTGCCTCGCGCGCAGCGGCGTGGCGCCTCACTGGGCGCACGCTTGCGCAGGTCCCACGACGACGCTGCTGTCAGCGCCGCTCCTCCTGATGCGTTGCGGCTGAACGTTCCAGCGCTCCTGCGTCAGGACTCTCTGTCCTGTTGGAGCGGGTCCACCAGCCGGCCTTCGTCGTCGAGCCGTCCCTGCGCCATCCGGGTTGCTCTCGCAGGTACCGGCGGCACGAGGCCGGCGACGACACGAAGCGCATTCAGCACGTCGTCGGGCCGCACGGTAGGCGTTACCTGCCGGACGACCGTCATGAGTATCCCACACGGTTGTGACAATCCGGCCTCATCGTGTCCGGCGTCGCTCGAACGTGGCTCCACCAGTGCGGACACGACGGCCGGTCGCACGTCGATGATCCTTTTGCCGTCCTTGGTGAGACGCTCGACCTCCACCCGCTCCTGGGAGAGGAAGACGCTCACCGCCTCCGCGAGCTCCGCGGGCTCCACCCCGTCGAGCTCGATCCGCCACTCGCTCGCGTCGATTCGCTCGGTGAGGTTGCCACCGTGCGCCTGCACGATGTCGACCACGTCGATGCCGGGCGGCAACGCCTGGTCGAGAGCGAGCTTCAGCGCTTCCGGGTCGACCCGTTCGACCACCGACACCTCGACGTACTCCGCCTCGCTGGCGACGCCGGTCGGTGCGGCACCGACCCACGACACCTTCGGGTGAGGGCTGAAGCCCTGCGAATACGCCATGGGTACTCCAGCCCTGCGCAACGCACGCTCGAACGTACGAGCGATGTCGCGGTGCGAAGTGAAACGCAACCTCCCCCGCTTGGTGTAGCGGAGGCGCAGTTTCTGCACGGCTGCGGCCGACGGGTTGTTGGGCTGGTTGCGGCTCAGTGGTGCTCCCAGGTGGTGTACCGACGGGTGAGCGGTCCCATCGGCGCAGGCTGTTCGTCCGGTAGGACGGTACCGTGAACGCGATTCAGAACGTTCAGCTTGTCTAGATCGTTGCGCGTGGCTACGGTCCGGCTGACTGGACGCCTTGCCAACCTGGAGGTCCCTGGTGCCTCTGCTCCACCGCGCACGGGCGGCGGCGATGACCGCGCTGCTCGCGGCCGGATGCATGGCGGCGTCCCTGCCCGCGATCGCGGAGCCGGACGTCAACTCGTGCATCCAGCCGGGCCCGAACCTGCGCTATCTCGTGGTGTTCTCGCAGTTCACAACCGCTGAGGCGGCCAACGCGGAGATCACGGAGGCCTGCGGCACCACGACCGTCTACTACCCGGAGATCGGGGTCGCGGTGGCCACGTCCCCGGACCCGAGCTTCCTCAAGCTGATCGGCCCGCAGCGCGCGTACAGCGCCCAGGCCGAGAGCATCGCCAAGCGCTCGGAGAAGCGCAAGAAGGACGACACGGAACTGTTCCGCCCGTCGGGACTGCGCTCGGGCGAACAGTGGGACATGGATCTCATCAAGGCCCCGGCGGCCCACGCGATCTCCCGCGGCTCCAAGTCCGTGGTGGTCGGCGTGCTGGACTCCGGCGTCGACCCGCGCCACCCCGACCTGGTCCAGGCGCTGGCGCCGGAGCTGTCGGCGGGTTGTTTGACCGGTAAGCCCGATACGTCCCCTTCAGCGTGGGCTCCGACGACCTCCGCGCACGGCACCCACGTCGCGGGCACCATCGCCGCCGCTGACGACGGTCGCGGCACCACGGGCGTCGCGCCGGGCGTGCGCATCGCGTCGGTGAAGGTCGTCGACGACGACGGGTTCATCTACCCCGAGTACGCGGTGTGCGGCTTCATGTGGGCCGCGGCACAGGGCATGACCATCACCAACAACAGCTACTTCATCGACCCGTACCTGTTCACGTGCCAGAGCGAGCCCGGTCAGCGCGTCATCTACGAGGCCGTGCGTCGCGCCGTCGACTACGCCACCTCTCGCAACGTGCTGACGGTCGCCGCGGCGGGCAACAACGCGGCGGACCTGTCGCGGCCTGGTCGCGACTCGTCCTCGCCGACGAACGGGGACGCGCAGACGCGCACCGTCGACTCGACGTGCGTGGTGTTGCCCGCGCAGCTCAAGAACGTGGTCGGCGTGTCGGCGGTCGAGTCGACCAAGACCAAGGCCGGGTACAGCTCCTACGGGCTCGGCGCGATCGACGTCACCGCGCCCGGCGGAGACACGCGGGCGCCTTCGGGATGTGTGCTCTCGACCGTGCCGTCCGGTTACGACTACTCGTGCGGAACGTCGATGGCGACCCCGCACGCGGCCGGGGTGGCGGCGTTGATCGCGTCGACGCACCCCGAGACGGACGCGGTCTCGCTGGGGCGGATGTTGAACGCGCAGGCCGAGACGTTGGCGTGTCCTGCGGACTACGACCTCAACGGGATCGGTGTGCAGGACGCGTTCTGCACGGGCTACTCGGAGTACAACTCCTTCTACGGCCACGGGCTCGTGGACGCACTCGCCGCCGTCACCAAGTGACGTTGTGACGAGGTCGGCCTCCTCCAGTCCCGTCCGGACTGGAGGAGGCGGACCACCTCGTCCATCAGAGCGGCGTCGATCACCCCGAGGTCAGTGCCGGGTTCTTCACCGGCGAGCCGACACCGACCGGTGAGATCGGCAGCAGCTTGCGGCCCGTCGGGCCCACCTCGATGTCCGTGCCCATCGCCGGGCACACACCGCAGTCGAAGCACGGGGTCCAGCGGCAGTCGTCCTGCTCGCGCTCGTCCAGCGCGTCCTGCCAGTCGGCCCAGAGCCATTCCTTGTCGAGGCCCGAGTCGAGGTGGTCCCAGGGCAGGACCTCCAGCTCCTCGCGCTCGCGGGTGGTGAACCAGGCGAGGTCGACGCCGAGCGGCTCCAGGGCTTCCGCGGCCTTGGTGGTCCAGCGGTCGTAGGAGAAGTGCTCGGTCCAGCCGTCGAACCGGCCGCCGTCGCGCCACACGGCCTCGATGACCTTGCCGATGCGGCGGTCACCACGGCTGAGCAGGCCTTCGATGAGGCTGGGCTTGCCGTCGTGGTAGCGCATGCCGATGTTGCGGCCGAGGCTGCGGTCGGAGTTGACCGCGTCGCGGAGCTTCTTCAGCCGGTCGTCGACCGTGTCCGGGTCGCACTGCGCGGCCCACTGGAACGGCGTGTGCGGCTTGGGCACGAACCCGCCGATCGAGATGGTGCAGCGGATGTCGTTGCGGCCGCTGGCCTGGCGGCCGGCGCGGATGACGTTCTTGGCCATCTCCGCGATCTGCAGGACGTCCTCGTCCTCCTCGGTCGGGAGGCCGCACATGAAGTACAGCTTGACCTGGCGCCAGCCGTTCGCGAACGCGGCGGAGACCGTCCTGATGAGATCCTCTTCGGACACCATCTTGTTGATGACGCGGCGCATCCGCTCGCTGCCGCCCTCGGGCGCGAAGGTCAGGCCCGAGCGCCTTCCGTTGCGGGACAGCTCGTTCGCGAGGTCCACGTTGAACGCGTCGACGCGCGTGCTCGGCAGGCTCAGGCCCGTGTTGGTGCCCTCGTAGCGGTCCGCGAGGCCCTTGGTGATCTCGGCGATCTCGCTGTGGTCCGCGCTGGACAGGGACAGCAGGCCGACCTCTTCGAAGCCGGTCGCCTCCAGTCCCCGCTGGACCATGGCGCCGATGCCCTCGATGGACCGCTCGCGCACCGGGCGGGTGATCATGCCCGCCTGGCAGAAGCGGCAGCCGCGGGTGCAGCCGCGGAAGATCTCGACGCTCATCCGCTCGTGCACGCTCTCGGCGAGCGGGACCAGCGGCTGCTTCGGGTACGGCCACGCGTCGAGGTCCATCGTGGTCCGCTTGAACACGCGGTACGGCACGCGGTCGCGGTTCGGCACGACGCGCTGGATGCGGCCGTCCGGCAGGTACTCCACGTCGTAGAAGCGCGGGATGTACACGCCACCGGTCTCGGCGAGCCTGGTCAGCACCTCGTCGCGGCCGCCGGGGCGGCCCTCGGCCTTCCAGGTCTTCACGATCTCGGTGATCTCGAGGACGGCTTCCTCGCCGTCGCCGAGCACCGCCGCGTCGACGAAGTCCGCGATCGGCTCGGGGTTGAACGCCGCGTGCCCGCCGGCGACCACGATCGGGTCGTCCTCGGTGCGGTCGGCCGCGTGGATCGGGATGCCCGCGAGGTCCAGCGCCGTGAGCATGTTCGTGTAGCCCAGCTCCGTCGCGAAGCTGATGCCCATCAGGTCGAACGCCTTGACCGGCCGGTGCGCGTCCACCGTGAACTGCGGAACCCCGTGCTCACGCATGAGCTTCTCGAGGTCCGGCCACACGGCGTAGGTGCGCTCGGCGAGCACGTCAGGCAGCTCGTTGAGGATTTCGTAGAGGATCATGACGCCCTGGTTGGGCAGCCCCACCTCGTACGCGTCGGGGTACATCAACGCCCAGCGCACGGACGCCGCGTCCCAGTCCTTGACGGTCGCGTTGAGCTCCCCGCCGACGTACTGCACCGGCTTGGAGATCCGCGGCAGCAGAGGCTCCAACCTGGGGAAAACAGACTCGACACTCACGCGACCAGAGTAACGGCCTTCCCGCGGTGAGGCCGAATCGCGGTCAGTCCAGCAACAACTTCCCCAGGCGCCTCGCGGCCACCACCGTTCCCACCGCCGCCAGCACCACGAAATAGGCGACGTGGCCGAGCATCCCCCAGCCGACGACGCCGAGCGTGAGCCCGCGCGTCAGCTCGATGGCGTGGTAGAGCGGCGTCCACGTCACCACGGTCTGCAGCCAGCCCGGGTAGACCGACAGCGGGAAGAACGTCGTGGAGAACAGGAACATCGGCAGCACCGCCAGCTGCACCAGGTCGAAGTCCTGCCACGAGCGCATGAACGTCGTCGCCGCCATGCCCACCGCGGCGAACGCGAACGCGACCAGCAACGCCGCCGGCAGAACCAGCAGCGCCCACGGCGAGGCGACCAGCCCCATGCCGAGCATCACGCCGAGGAAGCCTGCCGAGTACAGGCCACCCCGCAGCAGCGCCCAGGTGATCTCGCCCATCGCGATGTCCAGCGGCCCCATCGGCGTGGCCAGCATCGCGTCGTACAACTTGGCGTACTTGAACTTGAAGAACACGTTGAACGTCGCGTCGTACACCGCACCGTTCATCGCCGACGCCGCCAGCAGTGCGGGCGCCACGAACGCCGCGTAGCTGACCGGCCGCCCGTCGGGCCCTGCCACCGAGGACACGAACTGGCCGAAGCCGAGCCCCAGCGACCACAGGAACAGCACGGGCTCGAACGCCCCGCCGATGAGCACGAACCACGCTCGCCGGTTCACCAACGCCGACCGTTCCACGAGCGTGCTGGCCTTACCGCCGTAGAGGCCGGGCGGGATGACCCGCCACAACAGGCCGACGCTCGCGGGCGCCGTCTTGTGCGCGGGGTCGAGGGTCTGGGTCATGTCACACCGCCAGCCTGCGTCGGAAGGAACGAGCGGCGAGAACCACGCCCACCGCGACCAGGACCGCCAGGTAGACGGTGTGGCCGAGCCCGGACAGGAAGCCGAGCGTGCCGAAGGTCGTACCCCTCGCGAGCTCGATGCCGTGCCAGGCGGGGGTGAGCCACACCAGCGGCAGCAGCCAGTCGGGCAGCTGGCTGACCGGGAAGAACGCCCCGGTGAAGAGCGTCATCGGCATGAGCACGAACCGGAAGATCGTGTTGAAGCTGTCAGGCTTGTCCAGCGTCGCGCTGTAGGCGATCAACGGGCAGCTGAACGCCAGCCCCGCAAGCGTCGCGAACAGCACGGACCACAGGATGGCGGGACTGGCGGCCGCACCGAGCACCGCCGCGATGACCACGAACACCACTGAGCGCGCGAACAGCTGCGACCCGATCCACAGCACCTGCCCGTACAACACCTGCGCCGGCGTGATCGGCGTGGCCACCATGCCGATGTACGTCTTCTGCCACAGGAACGACGACATGATCGCGTAGGTCGACTCGAACGTGGCGCCCTGCACCGCCGTGATGACGACCAGCGCAGGCGCGAGGTACTGCAGGTACGGCACGCCACCGATCAACGCCGTGGACTGCACCTGCGACCCGAACCCGAGCCCCAGCGCCAACAAGAACAACAGCGGCGACAGAAAACTCGACACCGCCGTGGCCCGCCAGTTGCGCCGGTACCACAGCCAGTGCTTCTCGAAGCCGAACCAGGACGCCCTGAGTGTCTGCATCAGTCCACCAACGTCCTGCCGGTGAGCCGCAGGAACACGTCCTCCAGCGAACTGCGCCGCACCAGGCTCTGAATGGGCTGCACCCCGTGCTCGTGCACCTTGGCGAGCGTGTGCTCACCGTCCTGCGTGTAGAGCAACAGCCGATCCGGCAGCACCTCGACCCGCTCGGCGAACCTCTCCAGATCCGGCTTCTCCGCCCCGGGCTGGAACCGCAGCTCCAACACTTCCTTCGTGGAGTACCGGTTGATGAGCTCGCTGGGCGCCCCTTCCGCCGCGATCCGCCCACCGTCCATCACCACGAGCCGGTCGCAGAGCTGCTCGGCCTCGTCCATGTAGTGCGTGGTGATGATGAGCGTGACGCCGTCCTGCTTGAGCCGGAACAGCCTGTCCCACAACAGATGCCGGGCCTGCGGGTCCAACCCGGTGGTCGGCTCGTCGAGCAACAGCAACTCCGGATCGTTGACCAGCGACCGCGCAATGGTCAGCCGCCGCTTCATCCCACCGCTGAGCGGCTCGACCTCCTGGTCCGCCCGGTCCGCGAGCTGAGCGAACTCCAGCAGCTCCACAGCCTTCTCGCGACACTTCTGCCGCGACATCCCGAAGTACCTTCCATAAACCTGGAGGTTCTGCCGGACCGTCAGCTCCAGATCCAAGTTGTCGAGCTGCGGCACAACCCCGATCCGCGCCCGGATCCGGGGCCCGTCCCGGTCCGGATCCATTCCAAGCACCTTCAGATCCCCACCCGTGCGCCCGGACACGCACGAGATCATCCGCATGGTCGACGACTTCCCAGCCCCGTTGGGTCCCAAGAACCCGAAGGCCTCCCCCTTGCGCACCTCGACGTCGATGCCACGCACGGCTTCAAACGTCCCGAAGTGCTTGGTCAGCGCCTTGGCCTCAACGAGGTTCTCCACCCCACCGACGTTAACGAACAGGTCTGACAATTTTCGACGCAATTACGATCGCCCCATGCCCGAGATCGAACTGCGGTGGCTGACCGAGGCCGACGACCAGCGCCGAGCCGAGATCCACACAGTGGTGCACGACGTAGTGGCAGCCGGCGGCGCAGTCGGCTACCACGAGCCACCAACCCTCGACCGCATCTCGCAGTGGCTGGACGACATCCTGAAGCAGGTCCGCGACGGCAACGCAGCCTTCGCCACCGCCGTGGTGGACGGCGTCGTCCAAGCAGTGGGCCTGTGGCGGCGCGGCTCCACCGCCGTGTTCCAGCACCGAGCCGAGATCCAACAGATCATGGCCCACCCAGCGGCACGCGGGCTCGGCCTGGGCAAGCGGGTCGTGCAGGGCCTGGTGGAGCACGCACGCGAGAACGGCATCGAAATCGTCATGCTCGGCACGCGCGGCAACAACCACGGGGCGATCGAGCTGTACGAGAGCCTCGGATTCCGCGAGTGCGGCCGGATGCCGAACGCGATCGCTGTGGGCAACGAGCGCTGGGACGACGTGTGGATGTACCTGCCGCTCGGCTACCCGGCGGGCACAGTCCTCAAGGGAGCCAAGGCAGGCGGCCTGGGCTCAAGCCCACGAAGGAGCTGACCCCCGCACACACACAAACCTCTCGCGATGGCGAAGCCGAGCTGCCTTCAGCAACGCGGGCCGCCGTGGGGTGGGTCCCGTCACGAGTCGTGCCCCACGCAAACCCAACCGCAAGCCGCCCAACGCAACAGGCGTGCCATCTACCTGCGCGTGGCGCTGGCGGGTCTTTGATCAGATTGGCGGGGTTTGGGGCAGAGCCCCAGGAAAACCCACGCAAAACAGGAACCCGCCAACGAAACAGGGGGACGACCTACGGACAGAGCGCGCGCTCGCACGCTCCCCGCAAGCGTCCCCCTGAATCAGGAACCCCTACAAATCCCTACACCTCAGAGGTTGGGGAACCAGATCTTGATCTCACGCTCAGCCGACTCAGCCGAGTCCGACCCGTGCACGAGGTTGTACTGAACCTCCAGCCCGAAGTCCCCACGGATCGTCCCAGGCGTCGCCTTCTCCACCGGGTCGGTCCCACCAGCCAGCTGACGGAACGCCGGGATCGCCCGAACACCCTCCACGACCAGCGCGACCAGCGGCCCACCGGTGATGAAGTCGACCAGGTCGTTGTAGAACGGCTTGCCGTCGTGCTCCGCGTAGTGCTGCTCGGCGGTGGCGCGGTCAGCCGTCCGCAGCTCCAGCGCGGCGAGCTTGAGGCCCTTGCGCTCGATGCGGGCGATCACCTCGCCAACGAGACCACGCTCGACGCCATCGGGCTTGACCAGAACCAGGGTGCGCTCGGACACGACGGTACGACTCCTCGAAACGGAAAACAGGTACGGGATGTGCTGACAGGGTAGCGAACGCCACACCCGCCACAGTGCGCAGCGTGAGTCCTGTGGAGCGACGGACCACTAGTGCACGAGCACCGGCTGCGCGTCGTCGCGGGCTACCGAGACCTGCCGGAGCACGAAGACCGCCAGCGCCAGAGCCACCGCGACCAGCCCCGCGCTGATCCAGAACGCCAGGTGGAAGCCCGAGGTCAGCGCCTCCAGCCGGTCCACCCCAGACGCCAGCAGCCCTGAGGTGTAGGACGTCGAGGTCGTGGCGAGAACCGCCAGCCCCAACGCGCCACCAACCTGCGCGGTCGTGTTCACCAGCCCAGATGCGAGGCCGGCTTCGTCGTGCGCCGCGCCGGACATGGCCAGCGTCATCAGCGCCGGGAACGACAGGCCCAGGCCGATGCCCAGGGGCGCCACCGCGGGCAGGATGTCGGTGAAGTAGGAGCCGCCGACCGGCACCTGCGTGAACACCAGCATGCCCACCAGCATGAACGTCAGGCCGACGATCAACATGTTCCGCTCGCCGAAGCGGGTGTTCAGGCGTGCAGACAGCGACACCGAGAACACCGCGATCGCGCCGGCGACCGGCATGAACGCCAGGCCGATCTGCAACGGCGTGTACGAGAGCACCAGCTGCATGTACAGCGTGCCGAGGAAGAACACCCCGAACATGCCGGCGACCATGGCGATCTGCACCAGGTTCGCGCCGGTCACGTTCCTCGAGCGGAACACCCGCAGCGGCAGCAACGGCTTCGACGCGGTCCGTTGCCGCAGCACGAACCCGACCAGCAGGGCCAGCGCCACGAAACCAAGGCCCAACGTGTGGAGCGAGCCGAAGCCGTAGTGCTCAGCCTTGACGATCGTGTACACGCCGAGCATCACCGCGGCGACGATCAGCAACGCGCCCAGCACGTCGGCACCCTCGCGCAGACCCAGCCCCACGGAGTCGGGCACCAGGCGAACGGCCGCGACAGCCGCGATGATGCCGATCGGGATGTTCACGAAGAAGATCCAGTGCCACGACATGGCGTCCGTGAGCACGCCGCCGAGCAACAGGCCGATGGACGCGCCCGCCGCCGCGACGAAGCTGAACACGCCGATGGCGCGCCGCTGCTCGGCCGGTTCCGGGAACATCGTGACGACCATGCCCAGCGTCACGGACGTGGCCAGCGCACCGCCGGCCCCCTGCACGAACCTTGCGACGATCAGCATTTCGGAGCTGAAGGACACGCCGCACAGCAGCGACGCGACCGTGAAGACGCCGAGGCCGATCAGGAACACCTTCTTGTGCCCGATCAGGTCGCCGAGGCGGCCCGCGAGCAGGAGCAGACCGCCGTAGGCGATCAGGTACGCGTTGACGACCCAGGCGAGACCCGCCTGGCCGAACTTGAGGTCTTCTTCGATCGCGGGCAGCGCGACGTTCACGATGGTCTGGTCGAGAACGATCATCAGCATGCCTGCGCACAGCACGATCAGCGCCAACCAGCGCGAGTCTGTCTTCGGTCCCCCTGAATCCATAAGAGGAACCGTAGCAGATAGTTTTGTACGGGACTATCTATTACCCAATGGCATGACGCAGAGCACGCTTGCGGGGCGGCTTCTCGCACGGCACGACGGTGCTCAGCCGGCCTTCCATCAGCCGGGTCAGGCCGTTGACCAGGCCTTCTCGCTCGCCGTCCGGCAGCGAAGCCAGCACGCTGGTGACGACCTCCCGGTACACGTCGTCGGCCTTCGCCACGATCTCGCGGCCCAGCTCGGTCACGACCACGACGCGCGCGCGGCGGTCGGTCGCGGACGGCCTGCGCTCGGCATAACCAGCTGACTCGAGGGCGTCGAGCGTCACGACCATGGTCGTCTTGTCGATGCTGACGATCTCGGCGATCTCGGACTGCGTGCACTCCGCGTCCAGAGCGGTGGACAACACGCAGCGGGCTCGCGGAGTCAACCCGATCTCCGCGAGCCTCGCCGTCAACTCGGTCTCCAGTGCGTGACCCGTCCGATGCAGCAGCATCATCAGGTCGGTACACCCCTTCGCGCCCATGACACGAAGGTACCAAATTATCTAAACGTCAACTATTTGTTGGCGGAACTACCTCTCCAGCACAACCACCGACCGCGCGGCACCTACCCGCTTTTCGCTGGTCAGCGGCTTCCAGTCACCATCGGGCAGCGCGACCGCCTTGTCGGTCGGGTACGGGTTGATCACCACGAGCAGCCCGCGCCGGCCAGAGTCCACGTCCGGCCCGACCGTGTCGTCGACGTGCATGACGATCACGCCGGACTCCGCGGCCGGGAACGACACCTTCTGCTGCACCAGATCAGCCGACCCGAGAGAGAACAGCGGCGACGACTGCCGGATCCGGAGCAGCTCCAGGGTCGCGTTCAGTGAGGCCTTCATGTCCGCCGACGAGGGCTTCGGCTGTGCCAGCAGCGGTTTCGCGTACGGCCACTTCGACTCGTTGTCGGCCTTGGGCGGCATCCCGCGGCCGAAACCGTTGTCGCGCAACGACGGGTCGTACGGGTTGAACCAGTCACCCGAGTCGTAGCTGTTGCGGTCCAACGACTTCGAGCGCAGGAACTCGGTGCCGGCGTGCATGAACGGCCGCCCCTGCCCGAGCAGCGCCGGTGCCAGCGCCACCGTCTGCATCTTCACGCGATCCGCTGAGGACGTCGAAGGCTTCAGCTTGTAGGTCAACGCGTCGAACAACGTCTCGTTGTCGTGCGCGTCGACGTACGTGACCGCCTCCAGCGGCTGCCCGGTGTACCCGGCCGCGGCGCCGTTGTACTTCACGTCCCGCCCGGAGACCACCGGCCCGGCGGTCGACTGGAACCGGTACGACGCCATGTTGCCCGCCATGCCGAGCTTCACCAGGTCGCTGTAGTTCTCCAGCCGCGCGGCCACGTCACCGTTGGCGGGCGAGGAGTTCACGTCACCGGCCAGACCCGAACCGATGCCCTGCACGCGCGGATCGTCGTCGAACGGCCCACCGCCGCGCACCGCGTCACGGAGCCGGTCGCTGAACGTGCCGATGCCGGTGTTCGCCATGTTCGCCTGCGTCGCCTGCTCGAAACGGGCGTTGCCGGCGACCTCACCGAAGTCCCAGCCCTCGCCGTAGACACCGATCTTGCGTCCGTCCACGCCGTCCCGTTCGACGGTCAGCGCGTCGAGAGCGGCGCGCACCGCGAGGATGTTCGCCTTCGGGTGGTGGCCCATCAGGTCGAACCGGAACCCGTCGACCTTGTACGTGCGAGCCCACCGCACCACGGAGTCCACGACGAGCTTGCCCATCATCGCGTTCTCGGTCGCGGTGTTCGCGCAGCACGTGGAGTTCGCGACCGAGCCGTCGAGGTTGAGCCGCTGGTAGTAGCCGGGCACGACCTTGTCGAGCACGGACGTCGGTGCGTCGCCGAACGCCGCCGTGTGGTTGTAGACGACGTCCACCACCACGCGGTTGCCGTTGTCGTGCAACGACTTCACCATCTCGCGGTACTGCTTCGACCGTGCCCAGCCGTTCTGCGCGTCCGCCGTGGCGTACGAGCCCTCCGGCACGTCGTAGTGGAACGGGTCGTAGCCCCAGTTGAAGCCGTCCTTGCCCGCCACCGCGCCGACACAGGCCTGCTGCTGGTCGGAGTCCGCGGGCAGCGACGGCAGGTCGCAGGCGGGCGTGGCCTGCTCCGAGCGCTTCTCGGGGATCGTCGCGATGTCGAACGTCGGCAGCAGGTGCACGGTGTCCATGCCGGCGGCAGCCAGCGTCTTGAGGTGCTTCATGCCCACGGAGTCGCGGTGCGTGAACGCCTTGTAGGTACCGCGATCCGCCGCCGGGACGGACTGGTCGTTGATCGAGAAGTCCCGCACGTGCAGTTCGGTGATCGCGCCGCCGATGCCGCGAGCGACGTCCTTCGACCACCCGCCTGGCATGGTCCTGGCGTCCTTGAGGTCGGCGAACTGCGAGTGCGTCGAGTTCACCGACAGCGCGACGGAGTACGGGTCGGTGACCACGACCGTGCGCTGCCAGTTGGTGACCTCGAACTGGTAGTACTTGTTCTTCCAGTTGCCCGAGCCGGACCACGATCCCGAGGCGTCGTCGCGCTTGAGCTGCACGACCTTCTCGGGCTCACCCGCGGGCTCGTCGAACAGCCGCAGCTTCACGTTCCTGGCCGTCGGCGCCCACAACCGGATCGACGCGCGGTCGTGGCCGAACGTCGGCCCGTAGGTCAGCTTCGTCGCCGCGGCGGCGAAACGGTCGTCGAGCACGCCCGCGATCTGCACGCTCGTGCGGTGCCGGATCGCGCCGCCCGCGTCGACGTGGACAGCGGAGAGCTTGTCCCGCAACGCCTCGTCGGCGAACCCGCGCACCGCGAACACCGGCTTGCCCTTCAAATGCGGGAACTGCGCCGGAACCTCTTCGGTCGTGGGAGACAGTCGCAGCACACGGTCGCCGTACTCGATCCGGTAGCCGTCGGACTGGACGACCGGCACGTCCCAGACGACCTTGTCCTTCGCGATCCAGATCGCCTTCGCCTTGGTCAGGTCGTCATCGGCGGCGGGACCCGCGTTCGGAGGCAGCAGATAGGTCTCGTCGCCCTGCAACTGCCACACCTCGTTCCCCTTCTGACCCAGGTCGAGGAACTGGTCGGGCCCGGGATCCTTGGTGTCACCGCGGTGGATGATGTAGCTCAGTCCCGCCGCACCCGGCGCGAGCGGCACCGACCAGTAGACGCCGAACTGGTCGCGCCCGTCCGGCACCCGTGACTGGTTCCAGCCAGGTGACGGCTCCAGCGAACCCGTCCAGTGGTACATCGTCCAGTCCGTGTAGTCGCCGTCGGCGCGGTGGTAGTGGATCACCGCCCGGTTGTCGGCGGCGGCCTTCGTGGCGTGCACCTTGCCGTTCGCGACCCACGCGTGGCCGCTGGTGAACTTGCCGGACGCCTCGACGGTCGTCCCGCGCACCACCGAGAAGTCGGTGGTCGGCGGCAGCTCGGCGATGCCGCCGCTGAACGGCACGTCCGCCCGTCCCGCCACGCGCACCACGGCTCCGGTGGCGTCGCCGACGTAGTGCACGACCGCCTTGCCGGTGGCCGCCTGCTCGGACGGGTGCACCGGGGTCTGTCCCTGCTTCAGCCACACCTCGGGCGTGACGCTCGGGTCGGCGAACCGGTCGACCGAGGTGTCCTTCTCGTCGCCCTTGTGCGCGATGATGCCGACGGACTTGGCGCCCGGCTTCAGCTTGACCCAGGCGAAGCGCCCGTAGGCGTCCTCTCCCGCGAACGGCAGCGGTGCGTTCCACTCGGTCGGCGTCTCGACGTCACCCCAGACGTGCAGGCCCCAGCCGTCGTAGTTGTCCCGCTGGTAGTGCACGACCAGCCAGTCCGGGCTCTTCGTACCCGGATCCTGCACCGGCGGAGCAGGCACCAGCGACACGAACGCGCCGTCCGCACCGATCTCGCCGGACTTCGCGACAACGCGCAGCTCGACGCGCTTGCCGGCGGCCGCGCCCGGAAGTGCTGACAGGTCAGCGAAAACCCGGTACGGGGCGGCGTCGTCGGTGCCGAGCACGGTCCAGTCGGACGTGCCCTCGACCCGCGCGGCGAACGTGGCGGCCGCGTTGGACGCGCTGATGCCGTCCGCACGGAGCTCGACCCGCTTGTCCAGCACGGTTCCTGCCGCCGGAGCGACCAGAACCGGCGACGGCTTGGTCTTGGCCACGTCGCTGGTTCCCTTGAGCACCAACGACGACAGCGCGGGCACGGTCACCGTGACGCGGCCGTTCTGCACCTGCGCGTTCTCGAAGGCGGTGGAGCTGACGGGGATGGTGACCGTGGCGGGCTGGGTTCCGGCGTTGGCGACGACGAGGTGCTCGCGGCCGAGGATGCGGCTGAACGCGAACACGTCGGCGTCGGCGTAACGCAGCACCTGGTTGCCGTCGCGCCACACCGGGTCCTGGTCGACCTGTGCCGCCAGCGCCTTGAGCTGCTGGTAGAGCGGGTGCGAGGTGTTGTAGTTGTCCTGCGCGCCGGTGCGGTCGGAACCGACCAGCTTCTCCGCCATGTACTCCGGCGTCTTGGAGGCGAACATGTCCTGGCGCGCCAGCTTGTCGCCACCGGTGCCCGCGAAGCCCTGCTCGTCGCCGTAGTAGACGACCGGGTTGCCGCGCCACAGGTACATCAGCGTGTTGCCGAGCTTGAGCCGCTCCAGCAGTTCGGCGTCGGAGATGCCGGGCCGGTCGTTGCGGATCATCCACGCGATGCGGCCCATGTCGTGGTTGCCGAGGAACGTCGGCAGCGACGAGGCGTTGGAGTCGGCGTCGGTGTAGCGGTCGTCGTCGAGCAGCACCTCGCCGAGCCGCTGGGAGCCCTTGCCGGACAGGAAGCTCACCGCGCTGCTCTGGAACGGGAAGTCCAGCGTGGCCTGCATCTTGCCGGTGGTCGTGTACTTCGACGTGTTCTCCGGGGAGGAGTCGAAGACCTCGCCGAACACGAAGAAGTCCTTCTTGCCCTTGCGGTTCGCGTACTGCTTGACGTGCGGCGCGAGCGCCTGCCAGAACTCGAGGTTGACGTGCTTGACCGTGTCGACGCGGTAGCCGTCGATGTCGAGCGTGTCGATCCAGCTGGTGAAGATGTCCTTCATGCCGTTGACCACGCGCGGGTGCTCGGTCATGAGGTCGTCGAGGCCGGAGAAGTCGCCCTGCTCGCTCGACTCGCCGGAGAACGTCGAGTCGCCGCGGTTGTGGTAGAGCGTGGAGTCGTTGAGCCAGAACGGGATCTTCGCCGGCCCGTCCTTCACCGGCGTGTACGGGAAGGACTTCTTCGCGTCGAGCTTCGGGAAGTCCTTGCGGCCCGCGTACTCGGCGATGTCGAACGGCTTGCCGGAAGCGTCCAGGTACGGCTGCGCGCCGGTCGAGACGTACGCGGTCCTGCCCTCGGCGTACTTGATCACGTCGGCGGTGTGGTTCGCGACGATGTCGAAGAACACCTTGATGCCACGCCGGTGCGCGTCGCGGATCAGCTCGCGCATCTCCTGCGTGGTGCCGAAGTGCGGGTCCAGCTTGGTGAAGTCGACGGTCCAGTACCCGTGGTAGGCGGCGCTGTCGCCCTGCACCCAGCGGTTGAGGAACATCGGCGTCATCCAGATCGCCGTGATGCCCATGCCGTCGAGGTAGTCGAGCTTCCGGTGCAGGCCCTTGAGGTCGCCACCGTGGTAGAAGCCCTTGTCGGCGGGGTTGAACCCGTGCTCGGCGCTCGTGGACCTGCCGCGGTCGTTGCGCGGGTCACCGTTCGCGAACCGGTCCGGCATCACGAAGTAGAAGCGCTCACCCCGCAGATCGTCGCGCTTCGGTGGCAACGCGAGTCTCGTGTCCCCGTCGCGCACACCGGGCGCGACGTCCACCACCTCCCCCACGGCCAGGCGTTGCTTCGGTTGAGCAACGGCCTGGACCGGTGTGAGAGGTAGCAGAACCAATGCAGCGAGCGCGGCGACGACCCGGCGCATCGCGACCTCCTTGTCGCAACTTCTTGCAGAGTTTCTGCACGAAACCACGACAAACGGCGAGAAACAATACGTCGGGCTCTGCAAATATTTGCGATCAGCTTCCAGTAGGTCGTGCGCTCACCGATCTGCACCGCGATGTGGCCCGCGACGGGAATCCCGCAGACTCCCGAGATCAGCTGACCGTTGACGATCGCGTCGAGCTCTGGCGGAAAGGTCCTGGGCGGGCGGCTTGGGCTGGAACGGCGGCAGTGCGGCGAACTGCGGATCAAGCCGCCCTGTGCGCACGACCTGGTGGCCCCAGGCCCGCGCGCGGGAGAGCGGGTCTCTGGGAACCGGCTGTCGAACCGCGGGTCGTCCGCCCGCGTGGAACGGCAACCGGCCCTGCAGCTGCGGCGCGTACGGGTGCGGCATGACCCAGCGCTCGAACCCGACCTCGGGCGCGAGCACCGCCTCGCGCATGCCAGTGACCGGACCTTCCACCGCGATGAGCTGCAGCACCGCGCTGCAGGTCGCCTTCGGCACCGTGAACGAGCACAGGAACGCCTGCCCGGCCGGGCGGTTCGGCAGCGGCACTTGATGATCCGCAGCTGTGCCGGCGAGCTGGACGACGTGCGCCTCGATGAGGTAGCCGTCCTGGCCGTGGAGCACAGCCAGGTCGTGCCTCAGCTTGGGCAGGTCGTCCAGCCCGGCGGGCAGATCGGGGACCAGGTCGTAGTAGGTCAGGTTGAGCCGGTCGCCGTTGGCGGGGTTCGACCAGTCGCTCTGGTCCTGCTGCTGGAAGCCGGTGGTGTCGAACGAGATGGGCGCCCACCGACCCTATTGCGATCTTCAGGCCGCCCTCAGCGTTTTGGACCAGAGCGCTGCTCCGGTTGCATCACGCAGCCACACCGTGAGCTCGCGCTGGTTCGCCTCGACCTCACCGAAGTGCTGGAACCCGTCCAGCGGCGTGGTGTTGGCGGCGAGCGGCGCGTGCACGAACACCGCCTCCGGGCCGAACGTCGGGTCGAGCTTGTTCGGGCCGAACGCGCCGGAGTGCAGCGGGCCGGACACGAACTCCCAGAACGGGTCGAAGTCGCCGACGGCAGCGCGTTCCGGCGAGTAGTGGTGGGCAGCGGTGTAGTGGACGTCCGCGGTGAGCCACACGGTGTTCTTGACGCGGCGCTTCTTGAGTTCGCGCAACACCCACGCGATCTCGTGCTCGCGACCGTTGGGCGCGCCGGGCAGGCCGTTCGCGACGCCCTCGACGTCGGTGCCGTCCGGGACGGTGAGGCCGATCGGCAGGTCCGCCGCGATGATCTTCCACGTGGCCGTGCTGCGGGACAGCTCGCGGACGAGCCACTGGGCCTGCCTGGCGCCGAGGATCACGCCCGGCTGGTCCTTGGGCGAGGTGTTCTTGTCCTTGTAGGTGCGCATGTCGAGCACGAAGATCTCGACGTTGCGGCCGTAGGAGAACTTCCGGTAGACGCGTCCGTCGACGGCGCGGTGCCGGTCGATCGGCATCCACTCGTGGAACGCCTGAAAAGCACGCTGTGCCAGCACGTCCACGCGCTTCTCGGTGTACTGCGGGAGGTCGAGGATCTCGCCGGGGTACCAGTTGTTGGTGACCTCGTGGTCGTCCCACTGCGCGAAGATCGGCACCTGGGCGGCGAAGCGCTTGAGGTTGTCGTCGAGCAGGTTGTAGGCGAACTGGCCGCGGTACTCGTCGAGCGTCTCGGCCACTTTGGACTTCTCGGGAGTGACCACGTTGCGCCAGATCCGGCCGTCCGGGAGCGTGACCGTCTCTTTGAGAGGGTTGTCGGAGTAGACGCTGTCGCCGCTGTGGATGAAGAAGTCGGGGCGGCGGTCGGCCATGGCCTTGAAGATCGGCATGCCGCCGATGTCCGGGTTGATGCCCCAGCCCTGGCCCGCGACGTCACCCGACCACACGAAGCGGACCTCGTCGCGGCCGAGCGGGGCGGTGGTGAAGCTGCCGGTCACGGGCTCGCTGCAGGTGCGGCCGTGCAGGTCCTCCGCCGTGACGCGGTAGTGGGCGGTGCGGCCGGGCAGCAGGTGGCCGACCCTGACCTGCCCGGTGCCGCCGGTCTCCGGTGTGAGCAGCGGACCGCGGATGTGGCGGGAGAAGCGGAAGTCCGCGTCGTTGGACACCTCGACGAGCATCCGGGAGGGCCGGTCCGCTCGGGTCCAGACGATGCCGCCGTCCCACGTGACGTCACCGGACTGCACACCATGAGTCAGAACCGGGCGGTCGGTCTTCGCGAGGCTGATGCCCGAGGGCACCAGCGCCGCAGCCGTGCCGAATGCGCCTGCCTTGAACAACGTGCGACGGTCGAAGGTCATGCGCGGTTTCTAGTCGCCGGTTCTGTCCGGTGGTGAAACCGGAAGTGAACTTCAGCAGCGCAGGTCCGTCCAGCCGGAGACGTACTTGCCGTCCGGCGTGGTCACGCTGGAGACCGCGCGGGTGCACTTGTCGAGCGTGGCCGCTCCGGCGCCCCAGAGCTCCTGCTTCATGCTGGCCTGGCCACCGCCGGCAGGCGACTCCTCGCCGTTCTCGATCACCGCGATCCAGTTCGAGACGCGATAGCGGTTGCTCTGGGCGTAGGAGTCCCAGACCCAGGTGTACGGGAAGTTCTTGCCGCAGCCGGCGAACTGCTTCACCGACGCGATGATCTTGCCCTGGTAGTAGAGGTGACCCGTGGTGCCGATCTGCTTGGCAGAGGCACAACCGGGGACGGTCTCGGCAGCGTTGGCGGTGCCGAGACCGACGGACAGCAGCGTCGCGGCCAGTGCGGCGGCGATGGCGATTGGCTTTCTCACAGCCGCGACGCTGGTGCAGTCCGGTTAGAAAGCGGTAAATCAGGTCAGGCGCTTGAGCCAGTCCGTGATGATCTGCCGCGACGCGGGCGTGGCGTGCACCCACGTCTGGTGGTTCTGGTCGGTGTACTTGACCACGAGCCAGCGGCCGTCCTCGAAGTCGATCGTGGTGAGGAACGTCTTGGCCCGTTGCCTGCCCTCGGCGCCGCGCCGTGCCGCGTAGAGCTTCGCCGTGCCCTTGCGGGGCTGGGCGAGCAGCTGCCGCAACGAGATCGACGGCGACGCCTTGCCGGGCTGGTGCGCGTTGATCTCCGAAGCGTGCACGTTGATCGACGCGCCCTTGCCCGCCGGCACGTCCGGCAGCTGCATCGCGAGCACCTCGGGAGCGTTCTCCGGGCGGATCGGGTGCAGCTGCACGTAGCCGTTGTCGTGCACGGCGAGCACACCGTGCTGCGAGTTCGCCGCCACCACCACGGGCCGCGTCTCGCTCGGCGTGACCGCGATCCACGCCGAGTAGTCCGCGTCCGCCTTGGCGATCAGGTGCAGCGTGCTCCGGATGTCCGGGTGGTCCAACCCGACCCTGCGCAGCTCACCGATGACGTCGCGCTCGATGACCGCGCGCTCGTCGTCGGTCTGACCGGGCGAGTCGACGTGCAGCGCCGGGTGGTACTCCCCCAGCTTCTCCTGCTTCCACAGCACGTCGAACGCGAGGTCTGACAGTTGGATGGACGATCGCAGCACGTCACCCCCCGATCGTCGGCGGCGCGACCATCGGCATGTCACCGATGATCTCGTTCGTGTTCTCCTCGGACACCAGGTAGTCGGCGGACTTGTGCTCCAAGTCGTCCTCTCCCTGACCCTTCTGGCCCGGGCCGCCCATGCCGCCCATGCCGGCGGCACCAGCACGCCCCGCAGCACCGGCGGCACCACCGCGGGCGCCGGCGTTCGGCCCGGTCTCCCCCATGCCGCCGAACACACCGGCCTTGCCGCCGGGCTGCTGCGCCGACGTACCGCTGCCGGCGCCCACGCCACCGAGGCCGCCGCCACCGAACTTGCCACCGGCCCCGCCACCTCCGAACTTGCCCGCGCCGCCAGGACCTCCACCGGGCCCGCGCCCAGTGCCTGCGCCGCCGCCGGGACCACGCCCGGTGCCGGTGCCGCCGAGGCCGGGACCGACGGGCACGCCGATCGGCGGGATGCCCGTGTTCGGCGGGCGCTCGATCACGCTGCCGATGGGCGGCTTGCCGGTGAGGTCACCCTTGCCGCCACCGGTGCCACCGGTGCCGCCGGTGCCGCCGTCGCCGGAACCGGCCCAGCTGAGGTCGGTCCGGTCGCTGTTGAGGCTGCCGGGCGGGGTCCAGGTGGTGCCCTGCGGGGAGCCGGTCGTGCTCGGGAGGCCGCTCGTGTTGGTGGTGTTGCCGACCTTGCCCGTGCCGACGTTCGAGGTCTTGTCACGACCGTCGTCGCCGCCGGTGTTGGCGATCTCGACCTGCAGGTTGTCGGCCGTGACGCCGGGGAACTCCTTGGGCAGCTCACCGCGGTTGGTGTTGCTGGCGCTCTGGAACTCGCTGTAGACCTTGCGGTTGTGCGCTTCTTCTGAGTTGTAGCTGTTGACGGCGTCCTCGGTGTCGGTGTCCCAAGGAGTCGCGTCGTCCCAGAAGTTCGTCTCCGGCTTGTTCGCCGGCATGTTCTTGAGCTGCCCCTTGTTCAGGTTGAACTGGTAGACCTGGTTGGACAGCGAGTGGTCGGCCTGCCGGAGCGCGTCCTGCATCTGGATCATGGCCTGGTTGATCGGGTTGCCGGCGGTCTGGGCGGCGTCCGCGCTCGCGCCGGTCCACGCCTCGCCCAGCGTCTCGCCGACGCGCTTGAGCCTTGCCTCGATCGCGGCGTAGCTCCGCTCCAGTTCCGCTGCCTTGTTGGCGGCGTTCTGCGCTGATCCGGTGCCTTTTCCGCCGGTCATCTGAGCGTAGATCTCATGCCCGGAGAAACCTTCGGCGCGCGTGTTGTCCTGGGTGAAGCAGCTGGGCGCGGGCCGTGTCATTTCGCACCTGCCTTGATCGTCGTGATGACCTGGTTCGCGAATTCGGTCGCAGCCCCGCACGGGTCCGCGAATCGGGGGCTGCCCTTCTCGGTCACGATGAGGACCAGAAGCGCCACCTCGTCGGACAAACCGACCGACACGTCACAGTTGCCGTCGGCACGCTGGTCCACCTGCAAGTTCATGATTGCCGGGTAGCCCTGGATCGCGGGCAGCACCTCGAACGCCGCGTACGAGTCCTTGTTCTGATACATCGCGTCCAACCCCTTGCCACCTGGGATCAGGGTCGCGCTGGGCGTGATCTTGCTCGGGGCGGACGCGCCGAGCCAGATGCAGGACGCGCCTGGAGCGCCGCTGTTGACCCTGCCGGTGACGCCGGGGAGGCCGAACGCTTCGACCTGAGCCGGGGTGGCCATGCCACACGGGTTGGCTTCGAAGGCCTTCACTTCGAGCGGGTTCTTCACCTTAGGCGCACCGTTCGCGGTGGTGTCGCCTCCGCCGCTGCTGTTGCTGGTCGGCGTCGTGGCGGTGGTCGGCGTACCAGTGGTACCACCGCTGTCACCACAACCGGCCAGCAGTGCGAGGGCGGCGGTACCGGCGACGATGGTTGGGATGCGCAACAGCTCAGTCCTTCGGCTTCAGGTTGTCTCGGTTGCCGGCTTCGGTCTGTTCGTACTGACGCAGCGTGGCCTCGAGGTTCTCGATGCGAGTCGTCAACGTGTTGCGCAGCTGCTCATTCGACTGCTGGTGCATCGCGCCCGCAGTGTTGGCCCAGTTCGCGTACACCTTGCTGGGCATGTCCAGGCCGGCGTGCTGCACTTCGGTCAGCACACGCCCGGTCGTGTGCGCCATCAGGAGGTCGTCGCGAATGGACTTGTACTCCTTGATGGCAGCGCGCAGCGTCTCGAGATCGACTTTGGTCCCGCTCATACCCCAGTACCCTCCCCTGCAGTTTCGTGCGTCAGGCAGCATACCGCCGGGCCAGGGCCCTCGTCCTGACTTTCGAGCACGATCGGGTGAACGAAACGAAGTGTCAGCCCGGCATTGCGACAAGTCCGGGTACGAAGAGCTGCATGCGTCGTTCTTTGGTGCTTTTCGTCAGTGTTGCAATGCTGCTCACCGCCTGTTCCACCCCCAAGCCGGTCGCCGCTCCGAAGATCAAGCCGCCGACGCCGGCGGTGGGTGCGCAGGCGGACTGCGCCGAGGTCATGGGGATGGAGGACTCGCGGTGTCTGGGATGGACGGCACCCGAGCCGCACACGTTCTCGGACGTCCGGAGGATCAGCGACGACCAAGCGGGCACGGGCAAGGAGTTGCAGTGGGGCCCCTATTACTGGTGTGACGCGTTCAAAGAGGACGTGCTCAAAGACGTATTGGGATCAACCGACGTGGCGCGGGTCGTCACGGACAAGTTCTACTGCCAAATAGTCGTCCGAGGGCGCAAGGTGAGCGGCATTTACAACAGCCTTTCCGTCTATCTCTCGCCTTACCGGCCCGGAAACCCCGCTTACGACTGGTTCGTCGAGCCGAACCCGCTCGGCGAGGTCACCGAGTACAAGGGCAGGAAGGCCACGCGCAACGCGACGCTGAGCGGCGCGACCACTGAGCGGATCCAGTACACCGTTGAGATCCCCGGCCACGGGTCGGTGTGGAACGTCGAGCTCTGGCGCGACCAGTACGACTGGAAGGTGCCGTTCACGGCCGACCTGGCCGACGCCGAGCGACGCGTCCGGCTGGCAATCGACGCGTTGATGGCCTATGACCAGACCTGATCTGTCTAGGGTGTCCGCGTGCGCGCCCTCGCCTTCGGACTTGCCGCCGTCCTCGCTTTCCTGACGCTGGCCACGACGATCCGGACCACCGACGTCCTGGTCGGCTCGGTCGACGCGAAACGGATCGGTACGGCCACCGTCACCTCCTGCACGAAGCACGGACCGGTCGGGAGGTGGGGCGTCGGCACAAGCTACGGGTGCACCGCGGACGTGCGGTGGGAGGACGGGCGCACCGAGCAACGCGCGTTTCCGCCGGGGCAGCTCGCGCCCGGCGACCGGGACGTGGCGGTCTTCCAGTCGAACCGCGATCCCGGCCTCAACGACAGCGGGCGGTGGTTCCTCGCCGGGCCGCTTGCAGCGATCGCACTCGGACTGCTGACGCTGTGGATGCTCCTCCTGACCGTCCTCTCGCTCGTTCCCTCCAAGCGCGGGCGGAAGAAGCAGGACGAGCAGTGGCCGGTCACCAGGGACGAGGTGAAGGCGGCTCCGGTCACGCGGCGGGTGCGGCGGCTGCGGTTGTACGCGTGGCTCGGGCTGGTCGCGGCGGTGGCGGAAGGGCTGGCTTCGATGCCGTTCTTCGACGCGCCGCGGCGGGTTGGCGCGTTCGTGTCGCCGTGGCCCGCGTTGGAGGACGCCTGGCTCGTCGACCTGCCGTCCGGGGTGCTCGCCGGGTTCGCGGTGCTGGTCGCCGCCGTGATCGGGCTGATCGCGGAGAGCGTGCACAAGGACGCCGCGCGCATCGTCCGATATGGACAGAGCTATCTCGGCAGCAGGAAGCAGGTTCCCAGTGGTGGCGGCAGCTGGGTGCCCACGGCGTTGATCGCGGCGCTCGTGCTCGGTGCGATCGTCAAGGTCGTGCTGGCCGTGCCCGCGCACGCGCCGGTTGCCGTGTGGCTGGCCGGGAGCAGGGACGCCCTGGTGCTGCTGGCCTTGTTGATCATCACCGTCTGCACTCGACAGTCCGCAAAGGACATGGTCGGTCAACTGGTCGGCAAATAGGGGAACCGAATACCGGTCGGGGCAGTCTCAGTCGGCATGAGTTCTGCAGAACTGGGCGCTGGGCAGCAGCGACTCGACGAGTACATGCGCCGTGTCACCGACATCCAGCAGAAGGCCGAGGAGACGCAGGCTCAGCTCAAGGCGTTGCGCGCGAACGTGAGCAGCCCCGACCGCTCGGTCACGGTGACGATGGCACCTGGCGGGCGGCTGGAGAAGCTGAGCCTGGCACCCTCGGCGATGAGGATGTCCCACGAGCAGCTGGCCGCCATGATCACCGAGACCGTCAGCAGAGGGCACGCGGCCGTCGCCGAGCAGATGGAGGCGACGATGCAGCCGTTGATCGGCGGCACGCCGGCGATGGACTTCCTGCGTGACCAGGTCACCGCGGCGCAGCAGCCGGAGGAGACCGAGGAGCAGCCGCGGCGTCCGCAACGTCCCGGAAGCCCGGACGACGACGAGCCGTTCGGCACCATCTACCGGTAAGGGGAACCCGGTGTCAGGAAACTTCGCCATGGTGCCCGCGGACGTGATCAACCACGCGGGCAACGTGCAGTCGATGGGCATGGAGCTCACCAAGGCCGCCGCACGCGGCGAGAGCGTCGACCTCGGCGTCGAGACCTACGGGATCATCGGCCAGGTCTTCAGCGTGCCGGTGCGCATCCACATCGCGGCGATCGCGAACTCGATCAACGAGCTGGCCAACGCGCTGCCGGACGTCGCCGACGCGCTGCGCGACTGCGCGGACGCCACGCAGCAGACCGACGACGACCACGCGAAGCTGTTCAACAAGTTCAAGGGGCAATGATGGTTCTCGACGTCAGTGCGGACAACGCCACCGACGGTGCGCGGATCATCGACACCGTCTGGAAGTGCGCGGAAGACTTCAACAACCCCAGCGACTGGGCCTTCGACGGCGTCGCACTGGGGCTCGACGTGCTCGGCTTCGTCGCGAACCCGCTGGGCACGCTCGTCGGCGCGGGCATCGGCTGGCTGATCGAGCACGTGTCGTTCCTCAAGGAGCCGCTCGACGACCTCGCCGGTGACCCCGGAGCGATCAACGTCGTCGCGGCCGCCTGGGGTGAGGTCGCCAAGGCGTGCGCGAAGGTCGGCAACGACTACGCGCAGGCTGCCACCAGCCAGACCGCGACGTGGACCGGCACGTCCGGTGACGGCTACCGCAAGGCGGCCGCGACGCTCGCCGAGCAGGTCAAGGCGCTGGAGGGGGCCGCGAACGCGGTCGCGACCGGCATCAGGGGAACCGGCATCCTGGTCGCGGCGGTGCGCGGCATCATCCGCGACATCGTGGCCGACGTGGTGGCGGAGTTCATCATCGCCGCCGTGACCGCGCTCGCGACGAGCTGGTGCAGCTTCGGCGCCTCGATCGCCGCCTTCACCGGCTGGGCGGTGGCACGCGCGGCGTCGACCGCGGGCAAGATCGCGGGCAAGGTCAGCAAGCTGCTGATGAAGCTCGCGCAGGCCGTCCGCAAGTTCGACAACCTCAAGGGCGTGTCCGACGCGCTCGCCAAGGCCGCGGTCGCCATCGGCCGCAAGGCCAAGGGCGTCGGCCGCGCGATCGGCAAGAACCACGCCTCGGTGAAGCAGATCGAGGACGGCTTCTCCAGCGCCAACAACGCGATCCGCGACAAGCTCACGTTCGGCAGCGACAAGCTGAAGGAAGCGGCCGGCAAGGTCGACGACGTCATGGCCCCGCGCGGCCGCGACGGCTTCGCGGACACGATCAAGCCCATCTCACTCGGCCGGACCGGCGCCTCCGAGGCGTTCAAGGAAGGCGCGAACTGGGACGAGAGCTACGAGAAGGGCCAGGAAGAGCTCAACCAGAAGAAGTAGCGCGGTCAGGGCGCCTGCTGCTGCGACGGCAGGCGCCCCTCCGCCATCCGCTTCAGCAAGTCCTTGCGCAGCCACAACATGTAGACCCACACCAGCCCGAAGATCACGCCGATCACACCCATCGCGGGCAGCAGGATCCACGACGCGATCAACAGCACGTGCAGGCCCACCACGGCGCCGATGGCCCACGGCTTGCGGACGAAGGCGCACATCGCGATGAACAACGCGATGAAGCCGAACGCCACCCAGCCGACGAGCGAGGTGATGCCGCCGTGCAGCTTGGCGATCACCGGCAGGGCCAGGGCCACGACGATGACCTCGAGGATCAGCGTGCCGGCCATGATGCCCCGGAACGCCTTCATCGGGTCCTTCTTCGGAGGGGGCGCGACCTGCTCGGTCATGCCGGCTCCTTCCCGAACAGGGCACGGGCCTCGCCCGCGGTGACGACCGAGCCGGTGATGATCACGCCGCCGCCGGAGAGCTCGTCCTCGGTGAGGTGGATGGCTTCTTCGATCGCGTCGTCGAGGCGCGGGCGAACCTCGAAGCGGTCCTCGCCGAAGATCGGGACGGCCAGACCGGCCAGCAGGTCCGGGTCCATGGCGCGCGGCGACGAGTTGGTGGTGATCACCAGCTCGTGCACGACCGGTTCCAGGGCCGAGAGGATGCCCTCGGCGTCCTTGTCGGACATCACGGCCACGACGGCGACCAGCTTGCGGAAGCCGAACTCCGTGTCCAGCGCGCGGGCCAGAGCCGAGGCGCCGTGCGGGTTGTGCGCGGCGTCGACGAAGATGTTCGGGGCGGACTTCACGCGTTCCAGGCGGCCCGGCGTGATGACCGACGCGAAGCCCTCGCGGATCGCCTCCACGTCCAGCTGGCGATCGGCGCCGGCGCCGAAGAACGCCTCGACCGACGCCAGTGCCAGCGCGGCGTTGGCGGCCTGGTGCTCGCCGTGCAGCGGCAGGAAGATGTCCTCGTAGACGCCGCCGAGGCCCTGCAACGTGATCAGCTGACCGCCGACCGCCACCGAGCGCGAGACGACGCCGAACTCGCTGCCGAAGCGCGCGACCGTGGCGTCCACCTCGGCCACCCGCTCGAGGATGACCTTCATCGCCTCCGGCGTCTGCTCACCCACCAGCGCGATGGAGCCCGGCTTGATGATGCCGGCCTTCTCGGCCGCGATGTCCTCGATGCGCGGGCCGAGGTACTCGGTGTGGTCGATGCCGATCGGCGTGAGGACGGCGATGCGGGCGTCGGCGATGGACGTCGCGTCCCACGTACCGCCCAGTCCGACCTCGACCACCGCCACGTCGACCGGGGCGTCCGCGAAGGCCGCGTAGGCCATGCCGGTGAGCACCTCGAACTTGCTCATCCGGATGTCTGACCGGTTGTCGACCATCGCGACGTACGGCTCGATGTCGCGGAACACCTCGACGTAGCGATCGGGGCTGATCGGCTGGTTGTCGAGGCTGATGCGCTCGGTCGCGAGCTGCAGGTGCGGGCTCGTGTAGCGGCCGGTGCGCAGGCCGATGCGCGTGAACAGCGCATCGGCCATGCGCGACGTCGACGTCTTGCCGTTGGTGCCCGTCAGCTGCACGACCGGGTAGGTCGTCTGCGGGTCGCCCAGCACGTGCGCCAGCGCCTTGATCCGGTCCAGCGACGGCTCGAGCTTCGTCTCGGGCCACCGCTGGTTGAGCTCGTTCTCGACGTCGAAGAACTCGTCGAGGTTGCTGTCCATCACTTCTCCGGCAGCGCGGCCAGGCGCTCGTTGATGCGGGCGATGTCGGCCTCGGCGGTGGCCTTGCGCTCTTCGATCTTGGCCACGACGTCCGCCGGTGCCTTGGCGAGGAAGCCCGCGTTGCCGAGCTTGCCCGACGTCTGCGCGAGCTCCTTCTGCGCCACCGCGAGGTCCTTCTCGAGACGCTTGCGCTCGGCCACGACGTCGATCGCGCCGGACAGGTCCAGCTCGACCTTCACCGCGCCCTTGGGCAGGCCGACCTCGAGCGTCGCCGAGACGGTGAACTCGTCACCCGGCTCGGTCAGCCGCGTGAGCGAGCGAAGGGCGGGCACCTGGTCGGTGAGGCCGACGCAGCACGCGCCGCGGACCTTGCCCGCGACCTTCTGACCCGGCTTGAGACCCTGCTCCGAACGGAACCGGCGGATCTCCGTCGCCAGCTTCTTCAAGCCCTCGATCTGCGCGGCGGCCTCGAGGTCGCGCTCGCCACCGGAAGCCTTGGGCCACTCGGCGACGACGAGCGACTCACCGCCGGTCAGCGACGTCCACAACGTCTCCGTGATGAACGGGATCGCCGGGTGCAGCAGCCGCAGCACGGTGTCCAGGACGTGCCCGAGCACCGACTGGGTCGCCTCGACGCGGCCGTCGGCGATCTGGACCTTCGCGATCTCCAGGTACCAGTCGCAGAACTCGTCCCACGTGAAGCTGTAGAGCGCGTCACAGACCTTGGCGAACTGGAAGGTCTCGAAGTATCCATCCACAGTGGACACGAGCTGGTCCAGCGTGTCGAGGATCCAGCGGTCGGCGGCCGTCAGCTCCTCGCGCGAGGGCAGCGGACGGTCCACAGTGGCCCCGTTGGCCAGCGCGAACCGCGTGGCGTTCCACAACTTCGTGGTGAAGTTGCGCGAGCCGGCGGCCCGCTCCTCCGAGAGCGCCAGGTCCGAGCCGGGGTTCGCGCCGCGCAGCAGCGTGAACCGCGTGGCGTCCGCACCGTAGGCGTCCATCCAGTCCAGCGGGTCGATGCCGTTGCCCTTGGTCTTCGACATCTTCTTGCCGTGCTGGTCACGGATCAGGCCGTGCAGGTAGACGTGGTCGAACGGCTGCACGTCGTCCATCGCGTACAAGCCGAACATCATCATCCGGACGACCCAGAAGAACAGGATGTCGTAGCCGGTCGACAGAACCGAGGTCGGGTAGAACTTCTTCAGGTCCTCGGTGGAGTCCGGCCAGCCGAGCGTGGAGAACGGCCACAGGCCCGACGAGAACCAGGTGTCGAGGACGTCCTCGTCCTGCCGCCAGCCCTCACCGGTCGGGATCTCGTCGTCCGGTCCGACGCAGACGACCTCGCCGTCCGGGCCGTACCAGACCGGAATCCGGTGGCCCCACCACAGCTGCCGCGAGATGCACCAGTCGTGCAGGTTGTCGGTCCAGTCGAAGTAGCGCTTCGCCAGCTCCTGCGGGTGGATCGTGGTGCGGCCGTCGCGGACGGCCGCGGAGGCCTTCGCCGCGATGCCCTCGACCTTGACCCACCACTGCAGCGACAGGCGCGGCTCGATGACCGTGTCGCAGCGCGAGCAGTGGCCGACCGCGTGGACGTACGGCCGCTTCTCCGCGACGATCCGGCCCTCGGCACGCAGCGCGGCGACGATGGCTGGACGCGCCTCGAACCGGTCGAGCCCCTCGAACGGCCCGTGCGCGGTGATGGTCGCGCGGCCGTCCATGATCGTCAGGTTCGGCAGGTTGTGGCGCTGGCCGATCTCGAAGTCGTTGGGGTCGTGCGCGGGCGTCACCTTGACGGCACCCGTGCCGAACTTCGGGTCGACGTGCGTGTCCGCGACGATCGGGATGCGGCGGCCGGTCAGCGGCAGCTCGACCTCGGTGCCGATCAGGTGCTGGTAGCGCTCGTCGTCGGGGTGGACGGCTACCGCGGTGTCACCGAGCATCGTCTCGGCGCGCGTGGTCGCGACGACGATCGACGCGTCGCCGTCGCCGTAGCGGATCGAGACGAGCTCGCCGTCGTCCTCGGAGTGGTCGACCTCGACGTCGGACAACGCCGTCTGGCAGCGCGGGCACCAGTTGATGATCCGCTCGGCCTGGTAGATCAGGCCGTCGTCGTACATCTTCTTGAAGATCGTCTGGACGGCGCGCGACAGCCCCTCGTCCATGGTGAAGCGCTCGCGCGACCAGTCGATGCCGTCGCCGAGCCGCTTCATCTGGCCGTGGATCTTGCCGCCGTACTCCTCTTTCCACTCCCAGACGCGCTCGACGAACTTCTCGCGCCCGAGGTCGTGCCGGGACAGCCCCTGCTTCGCGAGGTCGCGCTCGACGGCGTTCTGCGTGGCGATGCCCGCGTGGTCCATGCCGGGCAGCCACAGGACCTCGTAGCCCTGCATGCGGCGGCGCCGGGTCAGCGCGTCCATGACGCTGTGGTTCATGGCGTGGCCCATGTGCAGGCTGCCGGTGACGTTGGGCGGAGGGAGCACGATCGTGAACGGCGGCTTGTCGCTGTGCACGTCCGCCGTGAAGTAGCCCCGGTCGACCCACCGCTGGTACAGCTCCGCCTCTACCTCCGCCGGAGTCCACGCGGCGGGGAGGTCAGGACGCTGGGTTGCGGTGTCGAGTTCAGTCACAGCTGTCAAGTCTACGGAGCCGTGGGTATCGACTTGAAACGAGATACCTGCTAACGGGCCGCGTGGCGTCTACGATCCCCGGCTCGTGGGGATTTCCGGGGGCATTGAAGATCATCCTGACCTGCGCGACGCCCAGTGGGGCAGGCGCGTGGAGCGTGAGTGGCGCCGCGAGCAGCGCAGGCTGGGCAAGGCGACTGTGGTCGGTGCACTGGTCGTCGGCGCCCTGATCGCCGTCGCGGCGTGGCAGTACGCGCCTCAGTGGTTCGGCAACCCGCCGCGGCCCGTCGTGGACTTCGGCCGGCCGTTCGCCGGGACGCCCTACGAGTCGTGGGCGGACGGGGAGCGGGCCGTCGTGGCGGCGCCCGAGCACGAACAGGTGCGGCGGGCCGTGATCGCGGCCCGGATCGACCCCGCGGAGCTGGAACGCCGCGACGGCGCCGCTTTCCTCGCACTGTTCCCCGAGGCTGCCAGGCCGGCCTGGCAGCAGATGCTGCCGATGCTGGCGACCCAGCTCACGCCGGGCACGAAACTGCTGCCGAACGGCGTCAGGGCGCAGGGCACGATCGGCAAGGCCGTCGACGGGGAGGGCAAGGAGGTCGTCCGCGCCGACTTCCGGATCGCCTACGCCTTCGCGCCGGACGATCCCGGCGTGATCCGCGGCCACGAGGACTTCATCGTGATGGCGGAGGCACGCGCGGACTTCCAGCAGACGCCGCAGGGCATGCGGATCACGGACTCCGCGATCCGGTGGCACAACGCGGCGTGCGGCGCCTACGTGTCCGGTCTCGTGGCGCCGAAGTTCGCCGCGGCGAAGCAGCCCTGCTGACGATCCGGCGGCAACCGGAAACCGATCGACCGCGTGATTCGGATTGACCGGACACGAACACCCTGGGGGAACCGTGCAGTACGACCTCGAAGACCATCCCGACCTGAAGGACGCGGCGTGGATCCGCGCCGCCAACAGACGCGCGAAACGGGACATCCGCAGGCAACGCCGGCAGGCACGGATGCGCAGACACGGCGGCAAGATCGTGTCCGCCGTCGCACTGGCCGTCATCGGCGCGGTGCTGTTCGGGTTCTACCAGGCCGGGAAGTTCGGCGAGGTCTCACTGCCAGAGGTCAAGCTGCCGCAGACCGGCGTGAACGTCGAGATCCCGTTCGCGAGCACACCGGCCGAACAGTGGCCGGAGGGCGAGAAGGGCATCGTCGTGCCGGACGGGAACCCGGCGTACGAGCAGGTCCGGCAGGCGCTGATCGCGTCGCGGATGGACCCGGCGATGATCAACGACCACAAGCCCGACCGGTTCCTCGCGATGCTGGCGCCGGACGTGCGCGAGCACATCACGAAGGAGCTGTCCGGCTGGACCACGCGGCTCAAGCAGGGCACCAGGCTTCTCCCCAACGGCATCCGCGTGTCCGGGAAGATGACGCTCGGCGAGAAGGACGGCTATCCGGCCGTGACGACGGACTACGTGTTCGCCTACGCGTTCGAGCCGCCGGACCCCGAGAAGCTGCTCGACCAGATGGAGATGGTCGCGGCGGTCCGCGAGAAGGTCACGTACATGATCACGCCGGCGGGGCTGTGGCCGGCGGACGCAGACGGGTTCCAGTATTCGATCGCGTGCCAGGCCGCGAAGGACGGTTTCCTCGCGCCGCAGTTCACCGAGCCGTCCAAGCCGGGAGAGGGCCTGCCCGGTGACAACAGGAAGTACTTCTCGGTGGACGGCCAGATGCCCACGGAGAACACCTGCGATTGATCACCCTTTCAGAGGTGCCGAGCGGGAGTGACGGCGATCACAATTGACCGTCACGGACCGTTCAACCCCTTGGGGCCCGTGACGGCGACGCCGCCGCGTTCTTCGGGGGCGCTGGCGGCGCCGACGTCGATCAGCGAAGAATGAACCCATGAGCAGCAAGCCCCCGCAGCACGACGTCGACGAGTCCGCGCTCGAAGTCACCACCCCGAAGACATGGGCGGCGGGTATTCCCGGCGTGCTCGTGTCGCTCGACCGCGCGGTCGAGCAGATGGGGGTCAGCCGCACGGTCAAGACGTTGCGCCTGCTCAACCAGCGTGAAGGTTTCGACTGCCCCGGTTGCGCGTGGCCGGAGCCGCAGGGCCACCGCAAGATGGCGGAGTTCTGCGAGAACGGCGCGAAGGCCGTCGCGGAGGAGGCGACGAAGCGGCGGATCGGGCCCGAGTTCTTCGCCGAGCACTCCGTCGAGAGTCTGCGGACGAAGACGGACTACTGGCTCGGGCAGCAGGGCCGCCTCACCGAGCCGATGGTGCTCAAGCCCGGCGCTACGCACTACACGCCGATCAGCTGGGACGCCGCGTTCACGCTGATCGCGGACGAGCTGACCGCGCTGTCGTCACCCGACGAGGCGATCTTCTACACGTCCGGCCGCACCAGCAACGAGGCCGCGTTCCTCTACCAGCTGCTGGTCCGCTCGTTCGGCACCAACAACCTGCCGGACTGCTCGAACATGTGCCACGAGTCCTCCGGCGCCGCGCTCAACGAGACCATCGGCATCGGCAAGGGCTCGGTGTCGATCAAGGACTTCGAGCTCGCCGACCTGATCGTGGTCGTCGGGCAGAACCCCGGCACCAACCACCCGCGCATGCTCAGCGCGCTCGAGGACGCGAAGAAGAACGGCGCGAAGATCATCGCGGTCAACCCGCTGCCGGAAGCCGGGCTGATGCGGTTCAGGAACCCGCAGAACGTCGCGGGCGTCGTCGGCCGCGGCACCGCGCTGTGCGACGAGTTCGTGCAGATCCGCGTCGGCGGCGACCAGGCGCTGTTCCAGGCGATCGGCCACCTGCTGCTGCAGTGGGACAAGGTCGACAAGGACTTCGTCAACGCCAAGACGCACGGCTTCGAGGACTACGCGAAGCACCTCCGGGAGCTCGACTGGGACCGCGTGCTCACCGCGACCGGCCTGACCGGCGAGCAGATCACCCGCGTCGCCGGCATGTTCGTCGACTCGCAGCGCACGATCGCTTGCTGGGCAATGGGTCTGACGCAGCACAAGCACAGCGTGCCGACGATCCGCGAGGTCGCGAACGTCATGTTCCTGCGCGGCATGATCGGCAAGCCCGGCGCGGGCCTGTGCCCGGTGCGCGGCCACTCGAACGTGCAGGGCGACCGCACGATGGGCATCTACGAGAAGATGCCGGAGAAGTTCCTGCTGGCACTGGAGAACGAGTTCGGCATCCCGGTGCCGCGCAAGCACGGCTACGACACCGTCGACGCGATCAACGCCATGCGCCACGGCCGCGGCAAGGTGTTCATCGCGATGGGCGGCAACTTCGTCAGCGCCACCCCGGACACCCCGGTGACCGAGAACGCGCTGGAACAGTGCTCGCTGACCGCGCACGTCTCCACGAAGCTCAACCGCTCGCACGTGATCCACGGCCGCACCGCGCTGATCCTGCCCGCGCTGGGCCGCACCGAGAGCGACGTGCAGCACTCGGGCGAGCAGTTCGTGACGGTAGAGGACTCGATGTCGGTCGTGCACCGCTCGCGCGGCCGGTTGAAGCCCGCGTCCGACCAGCTGCTGTCCGAGGTCTCGATCATCTGCCGGTTGGCGCGCAAGGTGTTCGGCTCCTCCCACCCCGTCGCGTGGGAGGAGTTCGAGAAGGACTACGACGTCATCCGCGAGCACATCGCACGGGTCGTGCCGGGCTGCACCGACTACAACACGCGCGTGCGTCAGCCTGACGGTTTCGTCCTGCCACACCCGCCGCGCGACAGCCAGGAGTTCGCGACGACGACCGGCAAGGCGAACTTCACCGCGAACGAGCTGACCGTGCTGGAGGTGCCGGAGGGCCGTCTGCTGATGCAGACCCTGCGCAGCCACGACCAGTACAACACCACGATCTACGGCCTGGACGACCGCTACCGCGGCGTGAAGGACGGGCGGCGCGTGGTGTTCGTGAACCCCGACGACATCAAGGAACTGGGGTTCTCCGACGGCCAGATGGTGAACATCGTGTCGGAGTGGAAGGACGACCCGACGGGCGTCGTCGAGCGTCGCGCCGACTCGTTCCGGATCGTGTCCTATCCGACCGCGCACGGGTGCGTGGCCACGTACTTCCCCGAGGCGAACCCCTTGGTGCCGCTGGACTCCAAGGCGGACATCTCGGGTACGCCGACCTCCAAGTCGGTGATCGTGCGCCTGGAGCCGGCTGCCTGACGGTGTCGTGTCCGGCCGGTTGAGCTCACACGCTCGCCGGCCGGACGCGCGCGAACAGCCTCCAGCGCCGGCGTGCGGGCTTCGGCGCGACCTCTTCGGGCTTCATGGCCAGACGGCGAACAGCAGCGTCCGCCTCCAGCTCACCCTGCCTCATCTTCGCGATAGCAAACGCTTGGTCGTGCGACAACATGACATATCCCCCAATGCAGCGGTGTCAGTCGGGTGAGACCGTCGTGCTCAGGAAGAAGCGCACCGGCCGCGCGCCATCCGGACGCAGCTCGGGCCGGTCCATCCGCTCGCTGTAGCGACCGAGCACCGCACGCAGCTCGTTCTGGAGCTCGATCAGCTCATCGATGGTCAGGAACTTGGTACTGCTGTTGATGCCGATGCCGCCCGGCGCCCGCCACTCCTCAGGCAGGCGATCGTGCTGGCGCAGGCGCTCGCGAGTGCGTTCGTACTCGTTGTCGAGCAGGGCCACCACGGCGGCTTCCGCCGCCATCGCGGACTCGTCGTCGAGTCCTTCGCTCGTGATCGTCTGATGGCGGTTGACGAGCTGCCACGGCTTCTGCCTGCCCGGCCCCTCCACCTCGGCCACGAAGCCGTACTTGGCCAGCATGTTCAGGTGATAGGAGCAGCTCGCGACACTCTCACCCAACTTCGCCGAGCACTGCGTGGCAGTGCTCGGCCCTTCCTCGTTGAGGAGGTTGATCAGCTTCCACCGAAAGGGGTGCGACAGCGCGCGAAGTGCTTTGGGGTCGGTGATGGGAGCGTCGGTCATGACACCAAGGTACGCGTATCAGCAAACCTTTAGCAAGCTTCCTTGATATATAAATCCTGATATAAAACCCGCATGGCTCGGGGGCAGCAGTGGCTGGATCGATCCGCCGTGGCCCGCTGAGCAGGCACTGCACAGTTCGTTGACGGCAGTCGCGATCGTGGCGCTGTGGCTGCTGCGACGACGCCTGGACACCGCACAGTGGGCCTGGGCGCTGCTGTTCCTCGCGCTGCACACGATCTCGGCGCGGTGGATCTACTCGTTCGTGCCGTACGACGACTGGACGGACACGGTGTTCGGCGTGCGGCTGTCGGAGGCGTTCTCCTGGGAGCGCAACCACTTCGACCGGCTCGTGCGCTTCGCGTACGGCGTGTGCCTGACCGCGGTGCTGAGGCTGAAGTGGTTGCGCTCACTGGAGATTGGCAGCGCTCGTCACCAGTCTGGCGAGTTCCGCGCGACGGCGGTCACCAGCGGCAGCGACTCGATGACCGGCACCCGCAGCAACTCGGCGGGCACGTCGGGGTCGCGCACCGGTTCGACGAGCTCCCGCAGCAGCGCGCCGACGACGTCGTCCGCGGTCTGATCAACCTCGTGGATGAGGTCGCGCAGCTGGTCGGCCGCGTCGTTGAGCACCCTCGGCCGCTGCGGCTCCTCCAGCATCAGCGCGGCCAGCCGCAACACCCGCCGGCAGGTGCGCAGCCGCAGGCTCCTGCTCGCCGACTCCCGTGCGCCCGCGAGTCCCAGTCGCCCACGTGTGCGCTCGATCCACGGCTCGACCGTCTCCCGCCGCCAGATCGGGCCTGACGCGAGCTCGGCGTCCGGCTCCGGAATGCCGTGCGAGCGCCGCTTGCGCCACACAGCAACCAGTTGCCGACTCAGCCCCATGGCGTCGGCGATCTCCGCGATCCCGTAAAAGTCCCCCACGCCGTTCACTGTAACCAGAGATGACGTCAGATGCCATCATAAATGTCACCGACAGCGTCTCAAATGCGTTCGAGGACGGCACGGGCCGCGTTGTGGCCGCCGATGCCGCTGACGCCACCGCCGCGCCGCGAGCCCGCTCCGCAGACGAAGACGTTGTCCACGTCCGTCTCGACGCCCCACTTGCCGACCTCGGCGTCGGTTTCGGCGAACGGCCACCCGAGCTCTCCGTGGAAGATGTTGCCACCCGGCAGGCCGAGCTCTTCCTCCAGGTCCAGTGGTGTGCGGGCCTCGATGCACGGCTCACCGTTCGCATCGGTCGCGAGGCAGTCCTGGATCGGCTCGACCAGGTGGGCGTTGAGCTGGTCGAGGTAACGCCGCACCAGCTCGTCGCGCAGCCGTTCGTTGCGTCCTTCGAACAGCGACGCCGGCAGGTGCAGGCCGAACAACGTCAGCGTCTCGTGGCCCGCGAGCGACGGGCCGAGGATCGACGGGTCGGTCAGCGAGTGGCAGTACATCTCGCCCGGCAGCACCGACGGCACCTGACCGGCGACGCTCTCGAGGTACGCGGTCTCCAGCTGGTCGTAGGACTCGTCGAGGTGGAACGTGCCCGCGAACGCGAGCCGCGCGTCCACCCCGGACTTCAGCGCCGGCAACCGCCGCAGCAGCATGTTGATCTTCAGCTGGCAGCCGGGCGCGTCGTGCACTTCCCTGCCCTGCAACCGACCCAGCACGGAAGGCGCCACATTGGACAGCACGAACCGGGCCTCGGCTGTGCCGTCCCCGTAAGTCACCGACGCGGTCTTGCCGTCCGACTCGATCGACGTCACCTCGGCACCGGTGACGATCTCCGCACCGGCCTCGCGGGCGGCCCGTTCCAGCTCGGCGGTCACCGCACCCATGCCGCCGACCGGGACCTTCCACTCACCGGAACCGTTGCCGATCACGTGGTAGAGGAAGCACTTGTTGGCGCGCAACGAATGCAGCGACGAGTGCGTGCCGATCAACGCGTCGGTGGCGACGACGCCGCGCACCAGGTTGTTGTCGAACAGCTCCTGCAGCGTCGCACCGATCGGGCGTTCGAAGACCTGGTCCCACAACCGGCCGCGCGCCACCGCGTCGACGTGCAGGCGCAGGTGTTCCCGTGACACCAGCGGTTCCAGCAGGGTCGGCGCCAACGCGGCAGCCATCAGCTCCAGGTCGGCGTACCAGCGCTGCCACCGCTCCCAGTCGTCCAGCGACCCGCACACGGCCTCGAACGACGCCACGGTCGCCGGACCGGGCTCACGTTCGACGAGCAGTCCCGTCCTGCCGTTCGGCGTGTACGACGACGCGGCCCGCGAGCGCAGCGTCAGGTTCAGCCCGAGGTCGGACACGATCTGGTCGGGCAGCAATGACACCAGGTAGGAGAACCGGGACAGCCGGGCGTCGACGCCTTCCCACGGTGACGCGCTCACGGCCGCGCCGCCGACGTGCGGCAGCTTCTCCAGCACCTTGACCGACTTCCCGGCCCGTGCGAGGTACGCGGCCGCCACCAGCCCGTTGTGGCCGCCTCCCACGATCACGACGTCGTCCATGCCCCGAGATCCCTCCCACGTAGCCTGGTCGGTGGGGAACATAGCGGTCCGAAGGAGATGTGCACATGGGCCGAGTGACGGTGCGCCGAGCGGTCGAGCGGGTGTCGCCGAGCGGTCGGAGCCGCCGGGTGGACGCCCTGGCCGCCGAGGAACCGCTGGAGCTGAGGGTCAACGGGAGGTCGTTGGCCGTCACGATGCGCACACCAGGCCAGGACGTCGAGCTCGCGCACGGCTTCCTGCTCAGCGAGGGCGTCATCGGATCGGCGGAGGACGTGTCGATCGCACGGTTCTGCGAGGGCACCGGGCCGGACGGGATGAACACCTACAACGTGCTGGACATCGCGCTGGCCGACGGTGTGCCGCCGCCGGACACGGGGGTGGAGCGGAACTTCTACACGACGTCGTCGTGCGGGGTGTGCGGGAAGACCGCGCTGGACGCGGTGAAGCTCAAGACCCGCCACTCCCCCGCGCTGGACCCGGTGCGGGTGACGCCAGAGGCGCTGACGGGCTTCCCGGACGCGTTGCGGGAACGGCAGAAGGTCTTCGAGAGCACCGGCGGGCTGCACGCGGCAGGGCTGTTCGTGAACGGCGAGCTGCTGGTCGTACGTGAGGACGTTGGCCGGCACAACGCCGTCGACAAGGTGCTGGGCTGGGCGGTGCTGCAGAACCTCGTGCCGCTGCGGGGCGCGGTGCTGATGGTGTCCGGGCGGGCGTCGTTCGAGCTGGTGCAGAAGGCCGCGATGGCCGGCATTCCGGTGCTCGCCGCGGTGTCGGCGCCGTCGTCGCTCGCCGTGGAACTGGCTGAGGAGCAGGGCATGACGCTCATCGGCTTCCTGCGCGGCGACTCGATGAACGTCTACACCGGAGGGGAGCGCGTGCTTGAGACCGCTTGACGGCGTCGTGGTGGTGAGCCTGGAGCAGGCCGTCGCGGTGCCGTACGCGACGCGGCTGCTGGCCGACCTCGGGGCACGCGTGATCAAGATCGAACGGCCGGGCGTCGGCGACTTCGCGCGGCACTACGACTCGTCGTGCGGCGAGGTGTCGTCGTACTTCGCGTGGACGAACGTCGGCAAGGAGTCGGTGTCGCTGGACATCAACCATCCGGACGGCCGAGAGGTGCTGGAACGGCTGGTCGCGCGCGCCGACGTGCTGCTGTGCAACCTCTCGCCGCGGGTGTGGGAACGGCTGGCGCTCGACCTGCCGTCGTCGTTGATCGTCGGTGAGCTGTCCGGCTACGGCTGGGACGGCCCGTACGCGGATCGCAAGGCGTTCGACGCGCTGGTGCAGTCCGAGGCCGGGCTGGTGTCGCTGACCGGCGAGGGTGACGTGATGGCTCGCGCCGGCATCTCGGTCGCGGACATCGCGGCCGGGGTGCAGCTGCACGCGGCCGTGCTGGCGGCGTTGCTGCAGAAGGCGCGGACGGGCTCCGGGGTGCGGCTGCGGTTGTCGCTGTTCGAGGCGATGGCCGAGTGGATGCACCAGCCGATGCTCTACGCCGCCGCGACGGGTGCCGCCGCCCCGCGTTCGGGCGCGCACCACCCGAGCATCGCGCCGTACGGCCCGGTGGCCTGCGCGGACGGTGCCGTGCACCTGGCCGTGCAGAACGACGGTCAGTGGCAGCGGTTGTGCGGGCTCATCGGGCTCGAAGCCGAGGAGAGGTTCGCCACAGTTGCCTCCCGGGTGGCCCACCGGGACGAGCTGCAGAAACTGCTCGAACGGGCGTTTTCCGGCATGACCGCGGCCGAGCTCCTGGCGGCGCTGGACGCCGTCGACGTGCCTGCCGCGCTGACCCGCTCGATCACCGAACTGCCCACGCACCCGCAGCTGGATACGTGGGTTGACGTGCAGGTTCCCGGCGGATCGGTGCGGATGCTGCCGCCGCCGGTGGCGGGGTTCGAGTGGTCACCGGGTGCGGTTCCCGCCCTCGGCGCGCACAATGATCACGTGTTGCGCTGGCTGGGCTATTCGGACGAGGAACTGTCCTCCTTACGCGTGCGTTCCGTCCTCTGAGAGGGAAACGAGGAACGGTGCCCACGCGATGAGGTGAGCATGGGGGAACCGAGGTACAGCCGCCGCAGCCTCATCGCGGCGATCGGCGTGATCATCGCGACAGCCGCAGGCGGCGCGACGTACGTGTCGTCGCCGTCCGATGCCACGGAGCAGCAGATCGCCACGGCGGACCGCGTGCGCGGCACGAGCGCCGCCGAACCGACCGTCCGCTTCGAGCGCGTGTACTCGGCCGCCCGCCGCCGCGAGGTCACCCTCGCCTTCTACCTCCCGACCGGCGTGAACCCGCGCGGTCTGCCGATGTCGATCCTGCTGCACGGCCTGCACGGCGACGCCCGCCACGCCAACGCGGGCAACCTCGCCGGAGTGCTGACCTCGGCCGTCGCGAAGGGCTCCGTCCCGGCGTTCGGCTTCGTCGCGGTCGACGGCGGTGACAACTACTGGCACGAGAACATCCCCGGCGACGACCCGATGGCCATGCTGCTCGACGAGGTCCCGCAGTGGCTTCGTGAGCGCGGCTACGGCGAACCGTTCGCTGTGACGGGCGTGTCCATGGGCGGCTTCGGCTCGTTGCTCTACGCACGCCGCCGTGCCGAACGCGGCGACCCGATCGCGGCCGCCGCGGCCATCTCCCCCGGCCTGATCACGACGTGGCCGGAGATGGCCAAGCGCCGCGCGTTCAAGAACGAGGCCGAGTGGGCGTCGCTCGACCCGTTGCGCCACCTCAAGTCGACCGGCTCGACCGCGCTGGGTGTGTGGATCGGTGACCGCGACCGGTTCATCGAGGGCACCCGCCGGTTCATCCGCGACGTGCGGCCCGAGGTCGGCATGGTGAAGGCCGGAGGGCACGACGACGGGTTCTACCGCAAGGTGACCCCCGACGTCGTGCGGTTCCTCGCCAAGTACGCCAAGCGGGCCGTCTAGACCCGGGCTGCCACACGGCTCCAGTGCACCCAGCCGACGCGGCCGTTCCCGTCCCGGCCGCCCAGCGGAAGCACACCGCTCTTGTCGACCGCGATCAGGATGTCGTCCTTCAGGTGGACGTACTCGCATTCCTCCATCGACAACAGTGCCGCACTGATCGGGTCGCGACCGACCTGCCGCACCTTCACCCTGCCCTGGTCCGCCGGGGTGATGTGCACATCGAGCGCGGAGCAGCGGTAGAGCCCCACGACCTTGTCCGGGTCCACCGGCGTCGGTTCCACGGGCACGTCGGGGAACTTCCGCTTGCGCACGCCCGCCAGCTCACCGAGCAGGTGGTCGAAGATCGCGCCGAAGACCGGCCCGGCCTCGTCCCCTCCGTTGACCAGCAGGGCCACCGCCACCCCGGCCGCCGGCACGACTCGCAGCATCGCCACGTAGCCGACGGTCAGGCCGGTGTGCCCGATCACCTCGCCGCCCTCGTGGTTGGACAGTTCCCAGCCGAGACCCCACCACCATTCGCCGGTGCCGAAGTCCGGGTGCGTGGCCTGCCGCTCGCGCATCGCGTCGAACTCGTTGGTGCTCAGGTGCATCCGCACGAACCCGAGCAGACCGCGGGCCGTCGTGGCGAGCACGGATCCGCCGGCGACCCACGACTCCGGCAGGTGCTCGGTCACCGGCAGCCCCTTCAGATGCCCGTCCGCCATCTCGTGCCGGGCGTAATCGGCCCTCGACGTCGCCGCCGTCACGTCCAGCGAGTCGGCCAGCTCACCCAGCACGGCCCGGAAAGGCTTGCCGCGCAACACCTCGACGATCCGGCCGAGCACCGCGTACCCGCTGTTGCAGTACGAGTAGAGCTCGCCAGGCGGACTGACCTGTCCCACCGTGGCGAGCAGGCCGACGTACTTCGCCAACAGGTCGTCACCCGAACCCGTCTCGAACTTCAGGTCGCCCTCGAACCCTGCCGTGTGACAGAGCAACTGGCGTGGCGTGATGACCTTCGCCGCCGCCTCGTCGGCGATCTGGAACTCCGGCAGCACGTCGCGCACCGGCCGGTCGAGGTCGAGCAGGCCCTCGTTGACGAGCCGCATGATCAGGGTGGCCGTCCACACCTTCGTGATCGACCCGATCTGGAAGAGCGTCTCACTGGTGACCGGCTCCTTCGTGACGCTGTTGCGCACACCCGCTGCCGCGTCGACGATCTGGCCGTCGTGCAGCACAGCTACCTGCGCGCCGACGACTCCGTGCTCTTCGATCAGCTCCGGCAGCCTGCGCTCGATCCACTCGGCGATCACTGCCTCACCGCCACTCGCCCCCAGTGCAACCACTTGACCTTGCCCCTCTCATTGCGTCCACAAAGGACGACCACCTCGTGGCGTCCGTTCTCCTGCTCGACAGCGATCAACGCGTCATCGCGGAACCCCGTGTACTCCTCGATCACTGCCGGCGCCTCGTCGTCCCTCAGCGCTGCTCGCATCCGCACCCGGCCGTGTTCGCCCGCCGTGACGTGGATGTCGGCCCGCAGGGTGCGGTAGACCCCGACGACCGCGTCGACGTCGATCGGAACCGGGACGGCAGGCGGCTCGGGAGGCTCCCGCAGGGTGACGTTCGCCAGCTCTCCCAACACCTTCTCGTGCACCGCCCGTACGACGGAGAGGGCCGCTCCCCCGTTGGTGAGCACCGCGACGGCGAGACCGCACGCCGGAATCACCCGCAGGTACGCCTGGTTGCCGGGCGTGCTGCCGTCGTGCCCCATACCGCTGAGGCCGTTCTCGTAGTCGTACAGGACCCAGCCGAGCCCCTGCCTGCCACCGAAGCCGAAGTCCGGCGGCACGACCTGCGTTTCCCGCATCGCGTCGAACTCGGTGGTGCCCAGATGCATCCGCACGAACGCGAGCAGGTCCCGCGCGCTCATGGCGAGCACCGAGCCGGCCGGCGAGTCTCCCTCGGGCGTCTTCTCGGTGACGGGCTTCATCCCGTCGTCACCGCGCAGGTGCCCGGAGGCGCACCACCTGTCTGTGTACTCGGCATGGCGCGTGGCGGCGTTGCCCAGACCCAGCCGATCGAGGAGACGTTCGCGCAGAACGGTGTTGAAAGGCTTGCCGCGCAACACTTCCACAATCCGGCCGAGCACCACGTAGCCGCTGTTGCAGTACACGTACAGCTCGCCCGGCGGAGTCGTCTGCTCCGTGTCGGCCATGCGCTCCAGGTACTTCGCCAGCATGTCGTCGCCGTCGCCGGTGTCGTAGAAGAGATCACCCTCGAACCCCGCCGTGTGGCAGAGCAGCTGACGTGGCGTGATGACGCTCGCGGCCCGCTCGTCGGCCAGCCGGAACTCGGGAACGACGTCCCTGACCGGGCGGTTGAGGTCGAGCAGGCCCTCGTTCACCAGTTCCTGGACCAGCGTCGCCGTCCAGACCTTGGTGATCGAGCCGATCTGGAAGATCGAGTCCGAGGTCACCGGCTCGTTGGTGACGTTGTCCAGCACACCCGCTGCCGCGTCCACGATCTCGCCGTTGTGCAGCACGGCGACCTGCGCGCCGACGACGCCGTGTTCCTCGATCAGCTCCGGCAATCGGCGCCTGATCCACTCACCGATCATCTTCCCTCCAGCTGTCGTGCTCAGACCCGGACCGCGGCACGGCCGTAGTGGAGCCAGCGGACGCGCTCGTGCTCGTCGCGTCCACACAGGACCAGCACAGCGTGCGAGCTGCCCTGAGGTTCGACGGAGATCAGAGCGTCGTCGCGCAACGTGGTGTAGTCGGCGCCGCGCTCGCCGTCGGTCATCCCGGCCGCGGAGATCCAGTGCTTCGGCTCGTGACGAACTCGGACGCGACCGTTCGCGGCCGGCGTCACGTGGAGGTCGACGGCGGACGAGCGGTAGAAACCGGCGACCTTGTCGGCGTCGACCGGGACCGGTGTCTTCGGCGGCACGGGCAGATCGGGCACGCGGACGCCGGCGAGCTCGCCGAGGAGGTGGCTGAAGACCTCGCGCTGAAGCTTCGCCACTCCCCCGCCGTTGGTGAGCAAAGCGATCGCGACACCCGCCTCCGGGACGAGGCGCAGGGAAGCGGAGAAGCCCATCGTGTCGCCACCGTGGCCGAAGCCGCCGGAGTCGTGCACGGTCCAGCCGAGGCCCCAGCCACCGGGGGAACCTCTGTCGGGAATCCGGACGTGCTCGACCCGCATCGCGTCGTAGGCGCTCGTCTCCAGGTGCATGCGAGCGAAGCTGACGAGAGAACGCGCGTTCATCGCGAACGCAGAACCAGCTGGGGCGTCGGAGCCCGGCATCGGGCGGTCCGTCGGGTCGTCGAGGGAGAGGTGACCTTCCGCAACCTCGAACCGGGAGTACTCGTCGTAGTGCGTGGCGACGTCGGTCAGGCCCAGCGGTTCGACGAGCCGCTGGCGGAGCACGACGTGGAACGGCTTGCCGCGCAACACTTCGACGATCCGGCCGAGCACCACGTAACCGGCGTTGCAGTAGGAGAAGAGCTCACCGGGTGCGTGAAGCTGGGGAGCATCGGCGAGGAGGGCGACGAACTTCTCCACGCAGTCGTCACCGACGCCGGTGTCGAACCACTGGTCGCCCTCGAAGCCGCCGGTGTGGCACAGCAGCTGCCGAGGCGTGATCACCGACGCCGCGGCCTCGTCGGCGAGGCGGAACTCCGGCAGCACCTCGCGCACCGGCCGGTCGAGGTCGATCAAGCCGTCGTGGACCAGCTGCATCACCAGCGTGGCCGTCCAGGCCTTCGTGATCGACCCGATCTGGAAGAGCGAACCGGAGGTCACGGGCGCCCTCTTGACGGTGTTGCGCACGCCCGCCGCCGCGTCGTGGATCTCGCCGTCCGCGAGCACGGCGACCTGCGCGCCCGCGACGCCGTGTGCCGCGACGAGTTCGGGCAGCCTGCGGTGCAGCCATTCGGCTGTGCTGTTCACGTTCCCCCCAGAATGTGAGACCTAGCGCGGTGAGAGCGGCACCGTCTTCGACCGCACCCACTTGAGCACCGAGGGCCACTCGCCGTAGCCCGCGTCGGTGTTGATGTGGGCCGCGCCTGGCAGCACGTCCACCTCGATGCGCAACGCCTCTGCCAGCTGCTTGGCGACCGGCATCGAGCAGTACGGGTCGGCGTCGCCCACGACGAGGCGGGTGTCGGTGGCGGCACGGCGCAGGCCGGCCGGGTCGAGCGGAGCCGGGAAGAACGACTTGATGGCCTTTTCCGGGTAGTCCGGTGCGGGCGGGGCGACCAGCAGCACGCGGTCGACGTGCCCGATGTCCTGCCTGGCGGCGTGGTGCAGCCAGAGGTAGCAGCCGAGCGAGTGGGCGACCACGACCCGTTCACGGTCGGCCGGTGCAGCCTCCAGGTGCGTGTCGAGCTCACGCAGCCACGTGGCGAGGTCGGGCTCGTCCGGGTCGCTGAAGTGCGGCATGTCCACCAGGCCGCCGTGCTCCGAGACCGTGCGGGCCAGCCAGCTCTGCCAGTGGTCGGGGCCTGAGCCGGACCAGCCGTGGAGGAGGAGCACGTGGGGCAGCGACATGCCTCCACCTTAGAACGCCGAAAGGGCGCCGGTGTGATCACCGGCGCCCTTTCAGAGAGATCAAGAAACTACGCGGACTTCTCCCGGCGCTCCCGGCGCGAGGGCTGCCGAGCCACGATCGTCGGGTTCACGTTCTCCTTCACCGTCTGCTCGGTGATGACGACCTTGGCGACGTCCGTGCGGCTCGGGATGTCGTACATCACCGGGAGCAGGACCTCTTCCATGATCGCGCGCAGACCGCGGGCACCGGTTCCGCGCAGGATCGCCTGGTCGGCGACCGCCTCGAGCGCGGTCTTGGTGAACTCCAGCTCGACGCCGTCCATCTCGAAGAGCTTCTGGTACTGCTTCACCAGGGCGTTCTTCGGCTCGGTGAGGATCTGCACCAGGGACGGCTTGTCGAGGTTCGTGACGGAGGCGACCATCGGCAGACGCCCGATGAACTCGGGAATCAGGCCGAACTTGATCAGGTCCTCCGGCATGGAGTCGGCGAAGTAGTCCGCCGCGTCCACCTCGGCCTTGGAGCGGACCTCGGCACCGAAGCCCAGGCCGCGCTTGCCGACCCGGTCCTGGATGATCTTCTCCAGGCCCGCGAAGGCGCCCGCCACGATGAACAGCACGTTCGTCGTGTCGATCTGGATGAACTCCTGGTGCGGGTGCTTGCGGCCGCCCTGCGGGGGCACCGATGCGGTGGTGCCTTCCAGGATCTTGAGCAGCGCCTGCTGGACGCCCTCACCGGACACGTCGCGCGTGATCGACGGGTTTTCACTCTTTCGAGCGATCTTGTCGACCTCGTCGATGTAGATGATGCCCGTCTCGGCGCGCTTGACGTCGTAGTCGGCGGCCTGGATGAGCTTCAGGAGGATGTTCTCGACGTCCTCACCGACGTAACCGGCCTCCGTCAGCGCTGTCGCGTCGGCGATGGCGAACGGCACGTTCAGCATCTTCGCGAGTGTCTGCGCGAGGTAGGTCTTGCCGCAGCCCGTGGGGCCGAGCATCAGAATGTTGGACTTCGCCAGCTCAACGCCGTCGTCACGACCCTCGCGCCCGCGGTCGCCCGCCTGGATGCGCTTGTAGTGGTTGTAGACGGCGACGGAGAGGGTGCGCTTGGCATCACTCTGGCCGATGACGTACTGGTCGAGGAACTCGTGGATCTCGGCGGGCTTCGGCAGCTCGTCGAGCTTCACGTCGCCGGCTTCCGCCAGCTCCTCCTCGATGATCTCGTTGCAGAGATCGATGCACTCATCGCAGATGTAGACGCCGGGGCCGGCGATGAGTTTCTTCACCTGCTTCTGGCTCTTTCCGCAGAAAGAGCACTTCAGCAAGTCGCCGCCGTCACCGATACGCGCCATGACCGCTGACCTATGTCCCCTCCGGCGCACACCTGCTGTAGTGCGCCTGCTGACTTGCTGTGGCAGTCCCACTGGCTGTGGGTGCTGAGCCCGTTCTCCTGACGGTACCTGGCCTACCCCGTTTCAGGGGAGGACCAGCGTCCCCCCGACGCCCCGATCAGGCCAGTTAACCGGTCACATCGGCGTGTCGGGTGGGCGCGCGGTGCCCGCCTTCTGGGGTTTCCCAGAAGGCGGGAGCTCACATCAGGACTTGGCGGAAAGCTTCCGGTAGGGCAGCACGGAGTCGACGATGCCGTACTCCCTGGCTTCCTCGGCCGTGAGGATCCGGTCGCGCTCGATGCTCTCGCGGACCTCCTCTGCCGTCCGGTTCGTGTGCCGCGCCAGGGTGGACTCCATCAGGCGGCGCACGCGCTGGATCTCGTTCGACTGGATCTCCAGGTCGGACACCTGACCGTACGCACCTTCCATCGAAGGCTGGTGGATCAGGATTCGCGCGTTCGGCAGCGCGTGGCGCTTGCCGGGCGTGCCGGCGGCCAGCAGCACCGCGGCGGCCGATGCGGCCTGGCCGAGGCAGTACGTCTGGATGTCCGGGCGCACGAACTGCATGGTGTCGTAGATGGCCATCAGCGAGGTGAACGAGCCACCCGGCGAGTTGATGTACATCAGGATGTCGCGATCCGGGTCCTCGGACTCGAGCACCAGCAGCTGCGCCATGACGTCGTTGGCCGAGGCGTCGTCAACCTGCACGCCGAGGAAGATGATGCGCTCCTCGAACAGCTTGTTGTACGGGTTCGACTCCTTCATGCCGTAGCTGGTGCGCTCGACGAACGAGGGCAGCACGTACCGCGACTGAGGCATGTGGAACTGGCTCACTTCGAGATCTCCTCAGCTTCTAGTTGCCCGAACGCACCGACTGGGGGCGAGTGACGACCTTGTCGACAAAGCCGTACTCGAGCGCCTCCTGCGCGGTGAACCAGCGGTCGCGGTCCGAGTCCTGGATGACCCGCTCGACCGGCTGGCCGGTGTGCTCGGCGATGAGCTCCGCCATCTCGCGCTTGGTGCGCGTCAGCATGTCCGCCTGGATCGCGATGTCCGCGGCCGTACCGCCGACACCGGCCGACGGCTGGTGCATGAGGATGCGCGCGTGCGGGAGCGCGTGGCGCTTGCCGGGAGCCCCCGCGGAGAGCAGGAACTGACCCATGGAGGCCGCGAGGCCCATCGCGTACGTGGCCACGTCCGGCTCGATGAGCTGCATCGTGTCGTAGATGGCCATGCCCGCGGTGACGGAACCACCCGGAGAGTTGATGTAGAGGGTGATGTCCTTGTCGGGGTCCTCAGCGGCCAGCAGCAGCAGCTGAGCGGTGATGGTGTTGGCGATGCCCTCTTCGACCTGCGATCCCAGGACGATGATCCGCTCGCGGAGCAGCCGCTCGTACACCGAGTCGTTGAGGTTCATCCCGGCGGTGGCCGACCGCATCTCGGGGGTCGGGAAGGAGTGCTGCGTCACGTCTGCCTGCCTAACTCCAGGTGGAACGAATCTGGATGCGAAAACTCTCTGCGACCGACCTTAACGAAGGCGGGCGGCGTCAGATGCCCGACACCGCCCGCGTTCGCTCTAGGCAGTATTTTCGGCGCTCACCCGCTGGCGGGGAGTCGCCTGGATCACTCGCCCGCGTTGTCCTCATCGGACTTGGTCTCGCCGAAGAGCTCGTCGAGGTCCAGCTTCTGACCAGCCGTGTCGCTCACCGAGGCCTGGCGGACGACGCTCGCGAGCGCCTTGCCCCTGCGGACGTCGGCGAAGATCGCGCCGAGCTGCCCCGACTGCTGGGCCCGCTTGACGTACTCGTCCGGGCTGATGCCGAAGCGCTGGGCCTGGTAGATGATCCGCTCGGTCAGCTCGCCGTCGGACACCGTGACCTGCTCGGCGTCGGCGATCGAGTCGAGCACCAGCTGCGTCTTGACGGCCTGCTCGGCGGCCTTGCGGAGCTCGGCGTCGAACTCCTCCTCCGACTGGCCCTGCTCCTCGAGCCATGCGGCGAACTTGGCGTCGTCGTGGTCGAAGGCGTGCACGGCGTCGTGCTTGCGGGCGTCGATCTCGCCCTGGACGATGCCCTCCGGCAGCGGGACCTCGGTGGTCTCGAGCAGCGCCTCGAGGACCTTGTCGCGCGCCTGGACGCCCTGCTGCATCTTCTTGACGCGGCCGAGGCGGTTCTTCAGGTCGTCCTTGAGCTCGTCGAGCGTGTCGAACTCGCTGGCGAGCTGCGCGAACTCGTCGTCGAGCTCGGGGAGCTGACGCTCCTTGACGGTGTTCAGCACCACGGTCACCTCGGCCTCACGGCCCTGGTGCTCGCCGGCGACGAGCGTGGTGGTGAAGGTCTTGGTCTCGCCCTCGGAAGCGCCGAGCAGAGCGTCGTCGATGCCCTCGACGAGCTGGCCGGAGCCGATCTCGTAGGACAGGCCGCTGGTGCGCGCCTCCTCGACCTCTTCACCGTCGACCGTGGCCGACAAGTCGACGATGACGAAGTCACCGTTCTCGACCGGGCGGGTCACACCGGTCAGCGTGCCGAAGCGGGCGCGGAGCTCGTCGAGCTGCGTGGCCACGTCCTCGTCGGTGACCTCCTGCTCGTCGACCGTGACCGCCAGCTCGCCGAAGGCGGGCACGGTGATCTCGGGACGAACGTCGACCTCGGCGGTGAACTCGAGCGTCTCGCCGTCCTCGATCTTGGTGACCTCGAAGTCGGGACGGCCGAGCGTGCGCACCTCACCCGCGGAGACCGCTTCCAGGTACTTGGCCGGGATGGCCTCCTGGATGACCTCGTCCAGAACCGGAGCGCGGCCGATGCGGCTCTCCAGCACCTTGGCGGGGGCCTTGCCCGGACGGAAACCGGGGATGCGGACCTGCTTCGCGAGCTTCCGGTACGCCTGGTCGAAGTTCGACTTGAGCTCGTCGAACGGCACCTCGACGTTGATCCGGACCCTCGTCGGGCTCAGGTGCTCGACGGTGCTCTTCAACGTGGACTCCTCGTAGCGAACAAGAACGTGCAGACAGCCGGTACCGCCTGATGTGGCGCCCGGATTCCCAGCGAGTCTAGGCGAGACCCGCGCTGTGACCGCCGCCACCCCTGTCCACGCATCGTTCGGCCCAGCTCGGCCTCAACGACCGGACCAACCGTTTCAGCTTGCCGACCGATCTTCACCAGCAAGCGATGGCATTGCGTGACCGAGCTACTACCGTTTCGGTCCGGCGGTCGCACGGCCGCTCTGGGGTGCTACGTGAATATTGAGGGGAAACAGATGTCTCGAGCGACCAGACTGCTCGCGGCCGCATCCGCGTGCGCGACCGTTCTCGGCATGAGCGCGACGCCGGCTCTCGCCGCACCGGCACCGGAGGCAACGGCCGCAGCGTACGTCTTCACCGACGGCCTGGTGACGGAGGCTCTCGTTGCGGAGAACGGCGAAATCCGTCAGCCGATGCACGCTTCCGGCTTCACCGCGACACACCCCGGCTGGGACGTGCGACTGTCCGACGAGGCCGCCGCTCCTGGCCTGCCGAAGCAGGACGTCCGCCTGCGCGCGAGCCAGGACGCGACCAGCTCGAGCGCGGGCAACAAGGGCTTCCTCTCCATCATCGACGGCCACTCCAGCGAGGTCCCGCTCGTGGTGGTGAACTACGTCAGCGGCGGCGTCTCCTGCAGCCCTGGCGGCGTGTGGCATTCGCACGCCGGCCAGGTTCGCTTGTGGGTCCGCGACCTCGGTCACGAGCTGTACGAGGTCGACTGGTGGAACAGTGAGGCCAAGTCGCTCTTCGACGGCGGCGGCCCCGCCGACAGGCCGTACGACGGATTGATCAGCACCACCGTGAAACTCAACAGTCTCGACAAGCTCGACCAGCTCACCGGCTACGGCCCCTTCGCCAAGTACCAGGGCCGCACCCACGGCGGCGGGAAAAGCCTCGAAGTGGTGATCACCCAGACCGAGCGCGGCGGTGCGACCAAGACGTACCGCATCCTCGCCGGGGCGTCCGTCGCGACCTGCTGATCCATTTCCCCGACGCCGCCGCCCACCACGGGCGGTGGCGTCCGCGGCGCAGCGTTGCTCGGCGCTTGTCGGCTTTGAACCACGACAGGCCGCCCGGGACATCCGCCTGTCCGACGGGACCTCCGGCGCAGGCCCGCCGGAGCATGATTTGGCAACCCCTGCCTGGCGGCTGCACGTACGCGGTGAACCCTCCGGTCGGCGGCCTTTTGGTTCGCCTGGCAAACAACTTCACCGAAAAGAGTCGGCCAACTACCGCCCGTCAAAGACCCCGTCTCAATTTCACTCTTTCGGCGGAAACGCTCTTTCCGGCACGATCAAGATGACTCCATAAGCACCAATCGGGCGCGCGCACACGACAGGTAGCGTTACGACTCCCGCACCACCCGTAACAGGACCACGGGAACGAACGAGAAAAAGTCATCGCGCCGTTTTACCCCGAGGACCCGCCTGATGGAGACACGCCAGCTTCTCGCGTTCACGACCGTGGTGCAGACCGGCAGCTTCACCAAGGCTGCAGCCACGCTCAATTGCTCGCAGCCCACCATCACCACCCGCATCAAGGCCCTGGAGGAGGGCCTGGGCGTCGTCCTTTTCCGCCGCCTCCCCCGAGGTATCCAGATGACGTCAGCGGGCGTGGAACTGCTCCCGTTCGCGCGAAACATCATCAACCTCACCGAAAAGGCCCGAAAAGCCATAACGATGAACGGTGAGCCCCACGGCAAACTCGTCATCGGCTCCGCACAGAGTTTGACCGACTACCGTCTGCTACCGCTCATCGAATACATGTGCTGGCGCTACCCGTCGGTCCAACTCTCACTGCACTCGCGGAACACGCTCAACAACCTGAACTCAGTCCGCGACGGCGCTCTCGACTGCGCCTTCTTCATCGGCGCCATCGAACCCCGAGAGGGCCTCGAAACGACAGTTCTCTGCCCCGAACCCTTGGTGATGGTTGCGGGCCCCAGCCACATGCTGACCCAACGCGACTCCCTGACCGACGACGACCTGACCAGCAGCACACTGATCCGAGCCGAGAACGGCGCTTCGTACCACGAACTCTTCGAAAACTCCCTCGGCTACGACGACACCAGAGCCCCGGTCCTGGAACTCGACTCGGTGGACGCCGCCAAGCGAGCCGTGGCCTCAGGCCTTGGCATAGCCCTGATGCCCGAGGTGACCGTGGCCTCCGAGCTCGCCGACGGCAGGTTGGTCCGCTTGCCCTGGTCCCCGAACTTCCGCGTCTACACGCAGTTCGGCTGGCGCCAGGACAACTCGACGAACCCGGCGGTGACAGCCCTGGTGTCAGCAGCGGCCCAGGTGGTGAGCGACCAGGTCGCCTCCCTGACCTGATCCCGCACACCCACGCGACACGCGGCATGCGCCACATCGCGCGAGGGCGAAGCCGAGCTGCTTTGAGCAATGCACCGCCGTGGGGTGGGTCCCGTGACGGGGCCCACCCCACGCAAACACCACCTACGTAACGGCAAGCCGCCCAACGCAACCGGGGACGACCCCCAACCGGCGCGCAACCCCGGAACAGCAACTCACCCCACCCCAGGCGCCACCGCGGTACTCCCCCGAACCACCAACTCCGGCAACACATCCTCGACGTCAGTGGGCGAAGCCCCCTCCAACACCGCCAGCAACGCCCGAGCAGCCCGAGCCCCGAACGCAAACGTGTCCCGAGACAACGCAGTCAACCGCCCGTGCTGACACAACACCGAGTCATCCCAAGCCACGATCGACAACTCGGCCGGCACAGCAACCCCGAGGGAAGCAGCCACCTCAGCCCCAGCCACAGCCATAACATCGTTGTCGTAAACGATCGCGCTAGGCGGCACAGCCCCCTCCAGCAACATACGAGTTGCCGCAGCCCCAGCCTCAGCCGTGTAGTCCCCGGCCACGATCACCCCGTCCACAACGGACGACAAAAAGGCCTGATCCCGCCGAACCGTGTGCAACAACGAGGGCAACCCGGCAACTCGAGCAATCCGCCGATGCCCCAACGACTTCAGGTACTCGACCACCGAAGTCATCGCAGCGTGGTCATCAGCCCACACCGAAGCCAGCGCCCCGTGGTGCCCAGCCCCACCCACCACGACAGCCGGCATCCCGAGCGATGACATCAACGCGACCCGCGGATCCGACACCAGCAGGTCCACGAGGAACACCCCGTCGACCCGGTGCTCGGCCCACCACCGCTGATAGAGCTCGATCTCCTCCGAGCGCGAGGACACCACCTGCAGCAGCAGCGCGGACGACATCTCGGACTGCATCCCGGCGATCAGCTGGAAGAAGAACGCCTCGTCCCCCAACGCCCGCGGCGGCCGCACGAGCACCAGCCCCACCGCACCAGCCGAGGCAGAGGACAACGCCCGAGCGGTGGCAGACGGCCGGTATCCCAACGACGAGGCCACCTCCAGCACGCGCGCCCGCGTCACCTCGGACACGCCGGACCGGCCGTTCAGCGCGAGCGACACAGCGCCCTTCGACACCCCGGCCGCGGCCGCGATGTCCTTGATGGTCGGCCTCTTCACGCAACGCACCCTGTCCGGAACAAGACAACAAGACGTCCGGAGGCTAGCCGGAGATAAACCGGTTTAGCTAGGGTCCGCGACCAAGGAGGTGGGTGTCAATGAAGAGGCGCACGTTCCTCGCGGGCCTGGCGGCGGTGCCCGTCGCGGGCTGCGGACTGTCCGGCACGTCCAGCACCACGACAGCGGGAAACGGCCAGGTCACCGGCGAGATCACGTTCCAGACGTGGTCGCTCAAGCCCAAGTACACCGACTACGTCAACGGTGTCATCGACGCGTTCCAGAAGCAGCACGCGGGTACGACCGTGAAGTGGGTGGACCAGCCCGCGGACGGGTACCTGGCCAAGGTCATGGCCGACGCCAGCGCGGGCAGCCTGCCCGACGTCATCAACGTGCCGCCGGACCTCAGTTTCCCGCTCGCCGAGGCAGGGCAGCTCGTCAACCTCGACGAGTCGCTCAAGGACGCCGAGCCCGAGTACCTCGAGAACGCCTGGCAGGCGTTCGAGATCCCCGGCAAGGGCGGCTGCTACGGCTTCCCCTGGTACCTCAACACCGGGCCGATCTTCTACAACAAGGCCTTGTTCCAGCAGGCAGGCCTCGACCCGGACAAGCCTCCGACGAACTTCAAGGAGCTCGAGGAGCAGGCGCTCAAGCTCGCGCAGAAGAAGATCGCGATGCTCGGCCAGACGCCGTCCATCGCCGACTTCGGGCTGTACGGCGTGAAGCTGTTCGAGAACGACAAGTTCGCCTTCAACGAGCCCAAGGGCGTCGAGTTCGTCGAGAGCTACAAGCGGATGTACGACGCGGGCGCGCTGATTCCCGAGGCGCTCACGCAGAACTACACCGGCGCCGGCGCCAAGTTCATGGCGCAGCAGACCGCGCTCAACCCCGGCAGCGCGTACGACCTCGGCAAGTTCAAGACCGACGCGCCGAGCCTCTACGCGAACATCGGCATCGCCAAGCCCATCACGAACACGGGCAGCGCCAACATGTTCCTGCACGGCGTGAGCGTTCCGAAGAGCAGCAAGAACCAGGCGACCGCACTCGCGTTCGGCCGGTTCGTCACCAACGCCGAGAACCAGGTGAAGTTCGCCAAGCTCGCGTCGATCTTCCCGTCGACCTCCAAGGGCGGCGACGACCCGTACTTCACCACGGAGGACGGCAGCGACGAGGCGCGCGTGCGCGTCGCGGCGGCCAAGCAGCTCAAGACCGCCGTGAACTACACGCCGGTGCAGTTCAGCGACCAGATGCGCGAAGCGCTGCTGCAGCAGCTCGCGGACGTGATGCTGGGCAAGAAGTCCGCCAAGCAGGCGTTGGACGACGCCGTGAACGAGTGCAACCGGCTGCTGAAGTGACTCCCGGAAAATGACACATCGCCCGTACACACCGTGGCTGTTCCTGTTGCCAGGACTGGCCATCAGCCTCCTGTTCGTCATCTTCCCGTTCCTGAACATGATCGTGCTCTCGTTCACCGACGCGAGCGCGCTGGGCGGCGGCCGGTTCACCGGCGTGGACAACTTCGTGCGAATGGCCCAGGACCCCAAGTTCTGGGTCGCCGCGCGCAACAGCCTGCTCTACATGGTGGGCGTGGTCCCGCCGCTCGTGCTGTTGCCGCTGCTGATCGCGATGCTCGCGCAGAAGGTCGTGCCGGGCATCGGGATCTTCCGCACCGCGTTCTTCACACCGGTGATCGCGTCCGCGGTGGTGGTCGGGCTCATCTGGACGTGGCTGCTCGACAGCCGCGGCCTGGTGAACAACGTCGTGGAAGCGCTGGGCGGCACCAGGATCGGGTTCCTGACCGACTCGACGCTGCTGCTGATCAGCTCGATGGTGGTGACGATCTGGCGCGGCCTCGGCTACTACATGGTGATCTACCTGGCCGCGCTCGCGAACGTGCCCAAGGACCTGCACGAGGCCGCGATGGTCGACGGCGCGGGACCGATCAGGAGGTTCTGGTCGGTCACCGTGCCCTCGCTGCGGCCGACGATGGTGCTCGTCGCGGCGTTGAGCGCGGTCAACGGGTTCCGCGTGTTCTCCGAGATCTACCTGCTGTCGGGCGGCTCCGGCGGGCCGGGCGGGGCGAGCACCACGATGGTGCTGCTGATCCAGTCGGTCGGTCGCGGCCTCACCGGTGAGGTCGGGTACGCCTCGGCGCTGAGCTTCGTCCTCTTCGTCATCCTGCTGGGCCTGCTGCTGGTCACCCTCAAGCTGAACCGCAGGGAGGACCAGCTGTGAAGCTCGTCCTCCGGTACAGCGCACTGCTGGCGATCCTCGCGATCAGCATCGGGCCGTTCCTCTGGCAGTTCGCGACCAGCATCAAGGGACCGAACGAGGACGTCTTCGTCCCCGACTTCATCCCGGACGACCCGACGTTCAGCAACTACGCCGCGGTCGCCGACGTGGTCCCGGTCTGGACGTTCGCCCTCAACTCACTGGCCGTGGCGAGCGTCAACGTCGTCACGAACTGTCTCGGCGCCGCGATGGCCGGGTATGCGCTGGCACGCTTGAGGTTCAAAGGACGCAAGCTCGCGGCCGTGATCTTCGCCAGCAGCATCCTGGTGCCGTTCGAGGCCATCCTGATCTCGCTGTTCCTGGTGATGCGCGGGTTCGGGCTCACCAACACCCTCACCGGTGTCGTGCTGCCCGGCGCGATCGCAGCGCTCAACGTCCTGTTGCTGCGCAACGCCTTCCTCGCCCTCCCGGCAGAAGTCGAGGAAGCCGCGATCATCGACGGCGCCAACGCGTGGCAGCGCTTCACCCGCCTCGCACTGCCGTCGGTGAAGGGCACGCTGGTCGTGGTGGCGCTGTTCTCGTTCATGTTCAGCTGGGACGACTTCCTCTGGCCGCTCGTCGTGCTGAGCGACCAGGAGAAGTACACGCTCACCATCGGCCTGGCGTACCTCCAGGGCACGTTCGTGCAGAACCAGCGGCTGGTGGCGGCGGGCACGATCATCGCCGTCCTCCCGCTGATCCTGCTGTTCCTGTTGCTGCAAAAGCACTTCTTCCGCGGCGTCGGAGAAGGCGCGATCAAGGGCTGAACAAAAGGGGTTCCACACTGTGCGTTTCGGCGTGAACTACACCCCGTCGACCGGCTGGTTCCACCACTGGCTCGACTTCTCCATCGACGACGTCAAAGCCGACTTCGACTCCATCGCCGGTCTAGGTCTCGACCACGTGCGGGTCTTCCCGCTGTGGCCGGTGTTCCAGCCCAACCGCGCCGTCATCCGCCCCAAGGCCGTCGACCAGCTCGCCCGGATGCTCGACGCCGCTCACGAGACCGGCCTGGACGTGCAGGTCGACGTGCTCCAAGGCCACCTGTCGAGCTTCGACTTCTACCCGTCGTGGGTGCAGACCTGGCACCGCCGCAACATCTTCAGCGACCACGACGTGATCAGCGGGCAGCGGTTCTACATCCGCACGCTGGCCGAGGCCCTGCGTGACAAGCCGAACTTCCTCGGCTTCACCCTGGGCAACGAGGTCAACCTGCTCACCGAGTCGAACCCGTGCACACCCCACCAGGCGGCGGAGTGGCTCGACGCACTGCTCGAAGAGTGCGAGACCGCCGCACCGGGCCTTCCGCACGTGCACTCCGAGTACGACGCCGTCTGGTACGAGAGCGAGCACGCGTTCCTGCCGGAGCACGCGGCCAACAAGGGCGCGATGACAACTGTGCACTCGTGGGTCTTCAACGGCACCGCACAGCGCTACGGCCCGCTGTCCCCCGAGAGCGTCCATCACGCCGAGTACCTCGTCGAGCTCGCCAAGGCGCACGCGAAGGATCCGCAGCGCCAGGTGTGGCTGCAGGAGGTCGGCGCCGCGCAGCCCGAGATCAGCGCCGAGCAGGCCCCCGAGTTCGCCGAGCAAACGCTTGCGAACGTGTTGACCTGCACGAACCTGTGGGGCGTCACGTGGTGGTGCTCGCACGACGTCGACCGTGCCCTGGTGGACTTCCCCGAACGCGAGTACGAGTTGGGGTTGTTGACGACAGAACGCAAGGTCAAGCCGCTCGGGGAGGCGATCGCCCGGATCGTGCGCGACACACCACCGGCACCGGTCGCGCGCACGCCGATCAGGCTGCACGGCGACCGGCCCTCGTGGGGACCTGGTGGCGCTTTCTTCGAAGAGTGGATGACTCTCGCGCGCGACGGCGTGCGGGCCTCGATCGAGCTGGGGTGAACACGTGCACGACGAACGCGCGCTGCTGGAAGAACGACTCAACCGCACTCTGAAGGAACGCATCCGCCCTGCGATCTACGGCGAGACGGCGCCGCTGGAGCTGGCCGTGTGGCACGTGCCGGACGAGCCCGTCCCTGTCGCCGAAGCGCTGCGGGCCACCTACGAACCGGTGAGCGTCGGCGACGCCTGGGGCGCGCCGTGGAGCACCAGCTGGTTCCGGCTGACCGGACGCGTTCCGCAGGCGTGGCAGGGCAAGCAGGTCGAGGTCGTGCTGGACCTGGGCTTCACCCACCCCGGCCCCGGTTTCCAGTCCGAGGGCCTCGCGTACAACGCCCAGGGCGAGCCGATCAAGGGCATCGAGCCGCGCAACACCCACCTGCCCGTCGACGGGTCCGAGGTCCACTTCTACCTGGAGGCCGCCGGCAACCCCACGATCCTCGACTTCCACCCGTTCCTGCCGACCCGGCTGGGCGACAAGGAAACCGCCGGCACCGAACCGCTGTACCGGATCCTCAAGGCTGAGCTCGCGGTGTTCCAGCCGCAGGTGTGGCACCTCATGCTCGACATCGAGGTGCTGCAGAGCCTGATGAAGGAGCTGCCGGACCACGACCCGCGCCGGCACAAGATCCTGCACGCGCTGGACCGGGCGATGGACGCGCTGGATCCGGGCGAGGTCGCCGCCACCGCCGACCTGGCCCGCGCCGAGCTCGAACCCGCGCTCTCGCTGCCCGCCACGGCCTCCGCGCACAAGGTGTCCGCCATCGGGCACGCGCACATCGACAGCGCCTGGCTGTGGCCGTTGAGGGAAACCGTCCGCAAGTGCGCCAGGACGTTCTCGAACGTCACCAGGCTGATGGACGAGTACCCGGACTTCTACTTCGCGTGCTCCCAGGCACAGCAGTACGCCTGGATGAAGGACCACCACCCGCACGTGTGGGACCGGATCCGCGAGAAGGTCCGCAGTGGACAGTTCGTGCCGGTCGGCGGCATGTGGGTCGAGTCGGACACGAACATGCTTGGCGGCGAGGCGATGGCCCGCCAGCTCGTGCACGGCAAGCGCTTCTTCCTCGACAACTTCGGCGTCGAGACCGAGGAGGTGTGGCTGCCCGACTCGTTCGGCTACAGCGCGGCGCTCCCCCAGCTGATCAAGCTCTCCGGCTCGCGCTGGTTCCTCACCCAGAAGCTGTCGTGGAACCAGATCAACAAGTTCCCGCACCACACGTTCTGGTGGGAGGGCATCGACGGCACGCGGATCTTCACGCACTTCCCGCCGGTCGACACCTACAACTCGACGCTCTCCGGTGAGGAGCTCGCCCGCGCCTCGCGCCAGTTCGCCGAGCACGCCAAGGCCTCCCGGTCGCTGGTGCCGTTCGGCTACGGCGACGGCGGTGGCGGCCCCACCCGCGAGATGATGGAGACCGCGCACCGCGTCGCGAACCTCGAAGGCTCCCCGACGGTCAAGGTCGAGCCGCCGCGCGACTTCTTCCAGGCCGCGCAGGACGAGTACCCGGACGCACCGGTGTGGGCGGGTGAGCTGTACCTGGAGAAGCACCGCGCCACGTACACCACCCAGGCCAAGACCAAGCAGGGCAACCGTCGCAGCGAGCACCTGCTGCGCGAGGCCGAGCACTGGGCCACCGCCGCAGCACTCCACGGCCACGACTACCCGTACGACGAGCTCGACCGGTTGTGGAAGACCGTGCTGCTGCACCAGTTCCACGACATCCTGCCCGGCAGCTCCATCGCCTGGGTGCATCGCGAGGCCGAGGCCACCTACGCCCGCGTGGCTTCCGAGCTGAAGGCGCTGACGGCCCGCGCCATCGACGCGATCAAGGGTGACGGCGAGGACGAGCTGACCTTTGACGTGCTAGGCAACAACGCACCGATGCCTTATGTGGCGCCGCAGAACGGCGTGCTGGACAACGGCCGGCTTCGCGTCACGATCGATGCCGACGGCATCGTGCTGTCCGTTCTGGACCTGGAGTCCGATCGGGAAGTGCTGCCCCCGCACGGGTTCGCCGGCATGCCACAGCTGCACCGCGACAACCCGAACCAGTGGGACGCCTGGGACATCGACCCGTTCTACCGCAACTGGAAGGCCGACCTGATCCCGTCCGAGCGGGTCGACGCGGCAGACGGCGTCGTGGTGCGCGCCAAGTTCGGCAACTCACGACTCGCCCAGACCATCCGCCTGCGCGAGGGCGCCAAGCAGGTCGACTTCGAGACCGAGGTCGACTGGCAGGAACGCGAGAAGCTGCTCAAGATCGCGTTCCCGCTCGACCTGCGGGCCGAGGTCTCCACCGCGGAAACCCAGTTCGGCCACCTGCACCGCCCGGTGCACACCAACACCTCGTGGGAGGCCGCGAAGTTCGAGATCTGCGCCCACCGCTTCCTGCACGTCGGCGAACCCGGCTACGGCGTCGCGGTGGTCAACGACTCGACCTACGGCCACGAGGTCACCCGCACGACCCGTGAGGACGGCGGAACCACCACGACCGTGCGCCTGTCCCTGTTGCGCGCGCCGAGGTTCCCCGACCCCGAGACCGACCAGGGCGAGCATCGCTTCCGCTACGCGCTCGTGGTCGGCGCGGGCATCCCGGAAGCCATCGACGCCGGCTACCGCATCAACCTGCCGCCGCAGACCGTCCGCGGTTCCCAGGCGCCAGAACCGTTGGTGTGCACGGACAACCCGGCGGTGCGGATCGAGGCCGTGAAGCTGGCCGACGATCGGTCGGGCGACGTCGTCGTCCGGCTCTACGAGGCGCATGGCGGTCGTGCCCGCGCGTCCATCAGCACTTCCTTCTCCTACCGCGGAATCCAGGAGACCGACCTGCTCGAACGGCCTCTCGGCGACGCGTCGGCGGAGATCGCGCTGCGGCCGTTCCAGGTGATCACCCTGCGTTTCGCCAGGTAGGCCGAACAGAGCAATTCAGGGCGGGGTGGGCAACCGACACCCCGCCCTTCGGCGTTAGGAGGCCGATGCCCTCGCCGAGGACGGCAGGGCATGGGAAGAGTGGCAACTTTTCTCATGGCTTTTTGGAGATCGCGATCGCGGTGGTCGCCGCGGTCGCACTGGGAATGATCACACCTGGTGTCGCGCACGCGGCACCGCCCGCCAACGACGACTTCGACGCGTCGACAGCGATCACCGCGCTGCCGTTCACCACGCAGGTCGACAGGACCGAGGCCACCAGGGCGCTCGACGACCCGGCCAACTGCGTGCAACGGCCCGCCGAGGGGTCCGTCTGGTTCCACCACACCGCCACCGAGAACGGCATCGTCCGCGTGAGCACGGACGGCAGCGATCTCGACGTGAAGCTGTCGGTGCTCCCGGAGCCCAACGACGCCATGGCCTCGGCGGCCACGACGACGGTGCCGGGCGACCACCAGCCCGACCTCACCCTCGCCACCGCCGAGCCGGGCGAGGCGCCGCCGAGCTGCGACACCGCGGCGACCCGATCGGTCTGGTACCGCTACACACCCCGGCCCGCGCCAAGTTCGTCCAGGTCTACGGCAACGTGACCAGCGTGCACCGCGCAAGCGATCTGTCCGAGGTGGACTGTTCGACGCGCTGCTCGAGCGCGGCGTTCGCCGCGGCCGCGAACGAGACCTACCTGATCTGGGCGGCCACGTCACCGGAGGGGTCCCCGTCGCCCTGCGGACCGCTCCGGACATCGCCCCCCGGCCTGTCCACGTGGCCCCAGACCCCGAACGTGCTGAGCGACACGACGCTCGGTGTGTCGACGGGCGACCCGATCTACCAGCCGCTCGCCAGCGGCACGATCGACCTCGGTGACGGCACCGTCCTGCGCACGAACGGCGAACACGTCAAGCACCGCTTCACCAAGGACGGTGACTACCGGGTCACGGTCACCGCCACAACCACCGACGGCCGCACCGCCACGAGCATGCGGACGCTGAAGGTCCAGACGCACGACGTCTCGGTGGCCGGGCTGTCGGTCCCGTCCTCGGCGCGGGCGGGCCAGACCAAGCCGATCAAGGTGTCCGTGGCCAACACCCACCACGACGAGGACGCCACCGTCGTCCTCTACCGGGTGGGTGCGAACAGCGAGGCGGAGAGGGAGATCGGCCGCCTCACCCAGCGCGTCGCGGCGTCGGCGCAGGGGCGGACCGAGTTCCCGTTCGCCTACTCCTACCGCGAGCAAGACGCGGCGGCGGGTCAGGTGACGTTCCGGGTGCGCGCCGAGCTGCCCGGCTACGGATGGAACGCCGACGACAACGGTGACGACAACGAGGCGCGTGGCGCCACGGCCTCCGTCCGGCCCGCGTCCACCGCGAGCGCCAGGATCAACTAACCGCAGGTAGAAGCCCTCGCGTCCCGACCCCTCAGGTCGTAGCGTGAGGGCTTTCGCGGGTCACCCTCAGCACCGGAGTAAGGGGTTTCGCGGCCGGGCCTTACCTGATCTTCCGATGTGAGGGGCCACCCCTCAGCAGCAATCTCACTCTCGTCGGAAAACGAACTGAGGAGTGAGTCAGATGGAGTGGACGCCCGAGGCGATCAAGGCGGAGATCGACTACCGGCAGGCTGCCCTGCGGGACGACGCCCGCCGGGTCCGGGAGTACTACCGCAACGGCGGAAAGCCCCGCTCGTGGTGGCACCGCATGACGCACAGGCACGAGCCTGAGGTCCCCAACGGACAACAGGCTGCCTGATGCCGGGGGTAGTCGTGGGGTGGTTCCTCTCGTCCGGGAACCACCCCACGACTTTTTTGCTTGGTCGAACCAGGGCGGGCTAGGCCTTGGGGAGCCAGGCCTTGACCTTGTCGCCGTTGGCCTCGACCCACTTCTTGGCCGCGTCCTCGGGCTTCATCTTGTCCTCGGCGATGTACTTCGCGACCGTGTTCTGGTCCTCGTTGGTCCACTTGAAGTTCTTGACCAGCTGGAACGCCGGGCCGTTCGCGTCGGCGAACTTCTTCGACACGATCTTGTCGAGGTCGTAGTCCGGGTAGTCGCAGGCGACCTTCTCGGCGTCGGCGTCACAGCCCGGCTTGTACTCGGGCAGCTTCACCTTCTCGAGCTTGATCTCGTTGAGCAGCCACTGCGGCGAGTAGAAGTAGCCGATGACCCACTTCTTGTCCTTCTCCGCCTGGCGGAAGGCCTGGATCAGCGCGGTCTCGCTGCCGCCGTAGACGACCTTGTAGTTGAGGTTCAGGTTCTTCACCAGAGCCTCGTCGTTGGTCACGAACGACGGGTCGCCGTCGAGCAGCTGGCCCTTGTCCCCGGACTCGGACGTCTTGAACTTGTCCGCGTACTTGTTGAGGTTGTTCCAGTCCAGGATGTCGGGGTGCTCCTTGGCGAGCCACGGCGGCACGTACCAGCCGATCTGCCCCTTCACACCCGTCGAGCCCGCGCTGACGGCGGTCTTCTGCTCGTCGATGTACTTCTTGCGCAGGTCGTCGTGGCCCCAGTTCTCGACCACGGCGTCGACCTCACCGGTGCCGAAGCCCTGCCACGCGACCTCTTCCTTGAGCTCCTTCTTCGTGACCTTGCACTTGAGCTCCTTCTCGGCCACGTACGCGAGCACCGCCGCGTTTGCCTCGTAACCCACCCACGGGTTGATCGCGAGGTTGAACGTGCCGCAGTCGCCGGCCGCACCCGAAGAAGAGTCGCCGACCTTGGCGCCACTGCAGCCGGCCAGCGCGAGTGCTCCTACGAGCACCGCTCCCAGCACGTTGTGCCTTGCCACTTCCAGACCTCCTAGTTGGTCCACCGCTTGGCGGCCGCCTGGGTGAGGCGGTCGAGCATCACGCCCAGCACGACGATCGCGACACCGGCCGCGAGCCCCTTGCCGTACAACTGGCCCTGAGAGAACCCGGCGACGACGTCGTAGCCGAGCGCGCCGGCGCCGACGAGACCGCCGACGACGACCATCGAGAGCACGTAGATCAGTCCCTGGTTGGCGGCGAGCGTCAACGCCCGGCGCGCCATCGGCAGCTGCACCTTCACAATCGTCTGCCACGAGCTCGAGCCCAGCGCCGTGGCCGCCTCGACGGTCGCGGGCGACACCGCGCGGACGCCGTCCGCGATGATCTTGATGGCGACCGGGGCCGCGAACACCACGGCCGCGATGATCGCGGTGAACCGCGAAGCCGAGAACAACGCGAGGAACGGCACCAGGTACACGAACGCGGGCATCACCTGGCCCGCGTCGAGGACCGGCCGGATGACCCGGTCCGCGCGCCTGCTGCGGCCCATCCACACGCCGACCACGACGCCGAGGACCATCACCAGGATCGTGGCGACCAGCGTGGACGCCAGCGTGATCATCGAGTCCTGCCACAGCCCGGTCGCGACCAGCAGACCGAGGCACACAGCGGACACCACGGCCGGCCTGAGGCCACCGATCAGGAACGAGAACGCGACGATCACCAGCGCCACCACGAACCACGGCGACTCGGCGAGCAGCGCCTGCAGCGGGTTGATCAGGGCGAGCGTGACGAAATCCTTGAAGCCACCCGTGATCACCGGCAGCGAGTCCTGCACCCACTCCGTCACGGCCGTCGCGCCCTGCCGGATCGAGCTGCCGATCTCCACGTCCGACTGGAACTCCGCCGCCCACAGGTAGGTGTAGGAGAGGTAGACCGCGACGCCGGTGACGCCGAGACCGCCGAACATCGCCCAGCGCGGCAGCTTCCGGCGTTCGGTGGCGGCGGTCGTCACGCGGTCCAGCACGATCGCCAGCACCACGATCGCGAGGCCCGCGTTGAACGCCGTGCCGACGTCGAGCGTCTGCAACGCCTTCACGACGGTCTTGCCCAGGCCCGGCGCGTCGATCAGCGCGGCGATGGTGACCATCGACAGCGCGGCCATGATCGTCTGGTTGATGCCGAGCACGATCGTCTTGCGCGCGGACGGCAACAGCACCTTGACCAGTGTCTGCTGCCAGGTCGCGCCGAGGGACTCGCTCGCCTCGACGGTGTTGTGCGGCACCGAGCGGATGGCGTGCGCGGTGATCCGGATGGCGGGCGGCGCCGCGTAGATCAGCGTGGCGATCGTCGCCGAGGCCGGACCGATCAAGAAGAACAGCGTCAACGGTGCCAAGTAGACGAACGTCGGCATCGTCTGCATGAAGTCGAGCACCGGCGTAATGACCCGGTGGGCCCGATCGGACAGTCCCGCCCAGACGCCCAGCGGAATGCCGAACAGCAACGAGATCACGACCGCGGCGAGCGTCAGCGAGAGCGTGTCCATGCTCTCCTGCCACAACCCCTGCAGACCGAGGAACACGAAGCCCGCGACGGCGAGCAGCGCGACCCGCCACCCGGCCACCACCAGGCTGACGAAACCCGCGATCGCGACCACGCCGAGCCAGCCGATCACCGGCACGGGCCGCCCGAACGACGGCTGCGCGATCAACGCCTGCACGAACGTCACGAACTCGTCGATGACGAACCGGATCTCGTTGAAGAAGTACAGGAACAGCGGGTTGGAGTTCCTGGACGCGCCCACCGCGTCGTTGACGCTGTTGATCCAGCGGTGCAGCGGGGTCAGCGCGGAGGCGTCCAGCGACAGCGTCCCGACGTTGCGGAACACGAGCCACAGCACCAGCCAGGCCAGCACGATCCCACCGGCGATCAGGGCCTTGGACCGGTAGATCGGGCGCGAACCCTGCTGTGGCCCCGGTTGCGACACCTGTGGTGGCGCTTGCTGGGGCTCGGCAACGGCGACCATCACGCCTCCCCGGCGACGACCCCGAGGATCTCCTCGTCCGCCACAACGCCGAGCAGTTCGCCGTCCCGCACGACCTTCACCGGCTTGTCCGCGCTGAGCACGCTGCGCACGGCTTCCCGCACAACGGTTTCCGGCGGGAGCTCCGGCCCGTCCAGCTCGTCCTCCGGACGCGGCGGACGCATGATCCACTTCAGGGTCAGCACGTGCGAGCGCGGCACGTCCTTGACGAAGTCGCGCACGTAGTCGTCCGCGGGCGCGCCGACGAGCTCGTCACCGGTGCCGACCTGCACGACCTGGCCGTCACGCATGATCAGGATCCGGTCGCCGAGCTTGAGCGCCTCGCTCAGGTCGTGGGTGATGAAGACCATCGTCTTGCCGACCTCGCGGTGCAACCTGATGACCTCGGACTGCATGTCGCGCCGGATCAGCGGGTCGAGTGCGGAGAAAGGTTCGTCGAAGAACAGAACATCGGGATCACCGGCGAGCGCGCGCGCAAGACCGACGCGCTGCTGCATGCCGCCGGAGAGCTGGTCCGGATAGGACTTCTCGTAGCCGGTGAGGCCCACGAGGTCGATCACTTCCTGTGACCGCTCTCCTCGTTTCGCCCGTGGTACCCCACGGATTTCCAGCCCGTAACCGACGTTGTCGGCGACAGTGCGGTGCGGGAGCAGACCGAAGTGCTGGAACACCATGGAGAACTTGTTCCTGCGCAGGTCACGCAGACGCTTGGCGTCCGCTTCGAGGATGTCCTCACCCTCGAACATGATCGTGCCCGCCGTGGGTTCGACGAGTCTCGTGAGACAACGGACCAGTGTGGACTTGCCCGAGCCGGACAGTCCCATGACCACGAACATCTCACCCGGAGCGACATCGAAGTCCACTCCGCGCACAGCGGCGACGGCACCTGTGCGATCCATCAGCTCCTGGCGCGACAACGACTTCAGCTCGTCGGATGCCACCACTTGAGATGCATTGGAGCCAAATACTTTCCACAGGTTCCCGACCGAAATCACGGGATCCACGTTCAAACCACTCCGACCTGTTGCGGACTGCGCACACCGTTTCTCGATGCGCGACAGCATTGACCCTCACACGGGTACGGTCAAGGGCTGATACATATTCAGTCCTTTGTGGACAACCAATCATCCCATGACTTGACTGTCATCGTTCGGACGGGAAAAGCTGAACTGAGCGGTCTCCTGCACCGCCATCCCCTCGACGAGGAGCTGTTCGTGCAAGCCCCCAGAATCGCTCTGGCAATGACGTTCGTGTTGACAATTGCCGGTTGTGGCAGTGGATCGACGTCATCATCACCGCGCTCCAGTTCGGCGGCACCGACCGAGCCCTGCGACTCGATCACCATCGCAGTCAACCCCTGGGTCGGCTACGAGGCAAATGCCGCAGTGATCGGCTATTTGGCCGAGAAGCGACTCGGCTGCAAGGTCACGAAGAAGGAAGTCGACGAGCAGACCGCCTGGCAGGGCCTCGACTCCGGCGAGATCGACGTGATCCTCGAGAACTGGGGTCACGAAGACCTGAAGCAGAAGTACATCGAGGAGAAGCGCACCGCAGTCAGGGTCGGCCCGACCGGCAACAAGGGCGTGATCGGCTGGTACGTGCCGCCGTGGATGAAGAAGACCTACCCGGACATCACGAACTGGCAGAACCTCAACAAGTACGCGGAACTGTTCAAGACCGCGCAGTCCGAGGGCAAGGGCCAGGTGCTCGACGGCGACCCCTCGTACGTGACCAACGACGAGGCTCTGGTGAAGAACCTGAACCTCAACTACAAGGTCGTCTACGCGGGCAACGAGCAGGCGCTGATCAAGGCGTTCCGCCAGGCGGAGGAGAAGAAGACGCCGCTGATCGGCTACTTCTTCGAACCGCAGTGGCTGCACCTCGACATCGAGCTCGTCAAGGTCGACCTGCCCGAGTACAAGGCGGGCTGTGACGCCGACGCGGCCAAGGTCGCCTGCGACTACCCGCGTTACGAGCTCGACAAGATCGCTTCCAAGAAGTTCATGGACAAGGGCGGCCCGGCGGCCAGGCTGATCCAGAACTTCCAGTGGAGCAACGACGAACAGGACGCGGTCGCGTCGTTCATCGCGAAGTACAAGATGTCGCCGGACGAGGCGGCACGGCGGTGGATCGAGGCGAACCCCGACCGCGTCGACGACTGGCTCACGAAGGCCAAGCCCTAGTGCCGTTGCAGTCAGCCTTTGCCCCGTGTTCGGCGGCCCGCTGAGCGTCGAAGACGCGGCGAAGGTCGGCTGTCGCGGCACTAGCTGGGCTTCCGGCTCCACCACTTCTCGTCGGGGCCGGAGATGTCCTCGACGCTGAGCCTGCGGACGGACCCGGCTCGCTTGAGCCGGGCCTCCAGCTGGTCCTTCCGCTGGGCGAGCCTGCGATAGATCTCCACCGCGGAGGTCTCGGGCTCACCCCGCAGTCTCTCCACAGTGCGCCAGTTGCCGAGGAACTCGAGCGTCAGATCGGCGACGGCCTGCCCGGCGTGCGCGGTCAGCTCGTCCGCCGGCGTCGCGAACCGACCCGCGTGGAACGCCAGGTTCCTCGTGACGTAGAGCCATTCCAGGACCGCGGCGACGGTGTCCTCCTGCTCGGCCAGCCAGCCCGCGAGGGCCGTCGAGTCCGCCAGCCTCATCCGCCACAGCTCGACGAGGTCCTGCACCAGACCGCCCTCGTTCGCCGCGAGCGCGGTGACGGCCTCCTGGGCGGCCTTGAGCTGTTCGTTCGGCCGGTTGTGCCTGATCAGCACTTCCAGCCAGGCGTCGACGGACTTGAGGTGGTGCTTCACGCCGGTCGTCGGGACGTGCGCGTCGAGCGGCCGGCGCAGCTGCTTGTCGTGGTTCGTGGTCACGACGTGCAGGCTGATCAGGTGCTGCCGCAACATCTGCAGCGCACACGCCTTGGCCAGCCACGCGATCTTGCTCGGGTCCAGCCCGGTCGCCTCCAGCGCACTCCACGCGAGCCCGGCACCGGCCATCGGAGCCGTGTTCGCGGACACCTGCCTGGCCAGGTTCGCCACCCGCATCGCACTGCGCAGCTCAGCGGGCCAGTACGCGGTGAGCGGGTAGGCGTTGCCGACCGTGCGCTGATGCTCTGTGCCGCGCGAAACCCGGCCGGTAGGCCCGCTGACCTGCCACAACGGCGCGATGTCCAGCACGGTGAGCCGCTCCCCCGCCGCGTACTGGTCGAGCACCTCCCCGAGGATCCGCCTGCCCAGCAACGCCGCCGTGTGCACGTCCGCCGCGCTGACCGGCAGCCGCACCAGCACCGACGACCCGTCCACGGCGTCCTTCAGGAAGTCGTCCTTCGGCAACCTGTTGCGGTGCAACGGCTCTTGCCTCGCTTGGGGCAACAGCACGTCCAAATGCCGCAGTACTCGTGCGCCGCGGACCACCAACGCCACCACATGCCTGCGCGGTGGCGGCCAGAACACGTCCCCGAGGCCGGAGTCCGGCTTCTTGAGCCACCGCAGCAGGTCGGCGCGGAGCTGCCTGCCGTCACGGCCGTGCACCGCGACCACCACCGCCACCTCGGCGATCATCCTGGCGCGCAACGGAAGCTCGACGCCGTTCCACAGTGGAGTGATCCATTCCTTGACGGCGGCTTCCAACGCCCGCGGATCGAGCTTCTTCGCGGCGGTGGCCGTGACCTGAGGGTCGAGTTTCTGCCCGTCGGCCGCGATCGCCGCGTCGACGTCGAGGAGTGTCTGACGTGCCTCGGCGAGTTCTCTCGCGCCACCGTGGTCGTACGCGGGCGCGGCGGCGTCCATGCACGCGAGCGAGGTGGTGATGATGCGGCGCAACAGGTTCCACCGCGGCTGGTCCTCGGTGGCGTGGCTGTCGAGCGCGGTCTGCGCACGGGTGACGGCGAGGAACGCGCTGTTGAGGCCCGCGACGTGTTCGCCGATGTGCGCGTCGGGGTCGAGTGCGCGCAGCACGCCCTGCAACAGTGCCCGCTGGCCGCGGTCGAGCCCGGCGTCGTCGAACGCCTGCCGCAGCCTGGCGTCGAGGTACTGGTAGCGCACGCAAAGACCCTAGTGCCGTGACCACCCGCCTTCGCCCGTGTTCCGACGTGGAACTCCGTTGGCCGGCGGTCCCGGGTCCACACTGGGATGCATGGACAACAGGAAAGCGGTCTTCGCGGGTGTGGACGGGCAGTCGCTGGCCGGCCGCCTCGAACTGCCGGACGGACCGGTCGTGGCGACCGCGGTGTTCGCCCATTGCTTCACCTGCGGCAAGGACTCGGTGGCCGCCTCCCGGATCTCCCGCGAGCTCGCGGCCCGCGGCGTGGCGGTACTGCGCTTCGACTTCACCGGCCTCGGCCAGTCCGACGGCGACTTCGGCAACACCACGTTCACGTCCAACGTCGACGACCTGGTGTGCGCCGCCGACCACCTGCGCGAGACCGCCGGTGCCCCGAGCGTCCTCATCGGACATTCACTTGGCGGCGCGGCCGTGCTGGCCGCCGCTCACCGCGTGCCCGAGGTGCGCGCCGTCGTCACGATCGGCGCGCCCGCCGACACCACCCACGTCGAGCACCTGATCGGCTCGTCCACCGCCGAGATCGAAACCCGCGGCGTCGCCGAGGTGGTGCTGGCCGGGCGCCCGTTCCGGATCAGCAACGACTTCCTCGCCGACATCAAGCAGCAGAACCAGGCCGCGTGCATCGCCGGACTGAACCGCGCACTGCTCGTCATGCACTCGCCGCAGGACGACCTCGTGGGCATCGACAACGCCAGGCTCATCTTCGACTCGGCCCGGCATCCCAAGTCGTTCGTGTCGCTCGACGGCGCCGACCACCTGCTGACCAACCGCGCGGACGCGACGTACGTGGCGGAGGTGCTCGCGGCGTGGGCGAGCCGGTACCTGGCTGGCTAGTGGGAAGCCCCGGAAAACGCGAGAGGCCGACGAGATCTGTGTTTCCACAGACTTCGCCGGCCTCAGCCGAGAGCGGGCGACGGGAATCGAACCCGCGTAGCTAGTTTGGAAGACTAGGGCTCTACCATTGAGCTACGCCCGCGTTGCCGCCCTGGAGTGGGGCTGCGATTAATACCTTAGCGGAGGGCGGTAAGCTGGGTGCAACCGGGGCGTGGCGCAGTTTGGTAGCGCACCCGCTTTGGGAGCGGGGGGTCGCAGGTTCAAATCCTGTCGCCCCGATCGGTTGCCGAGACCCGCAGTGAGCCTTTCGCTGCGGGTCTTCGCACATGCACCCTCGGACCTCAACCCCCTTCAGCCCCCGCTGAGGAACAGTCGCTCGGGTGAGTTCCACACCCAATTGGCTGGCTTCGACCAGCAGGTCTTCGGCGCTGTGGTGAGCAGGCTCACAGGTGGTCCTGTGTGGAGGCCACTCCTACCTGGGTCCGGCGGTGGGTGGGGCGTTCGATCTCGTCCACCACGGCCAGCGCGAAATCGGCGTAGGTCAGCTTGTCGGCCGGATCGGCGGCGCCCAGCCGGTACGTTCCCGTGCTCGTGCCGCCGAACATGCCGGCCGGGCTCATCACCAGCCAGTCCGCCTCGGAGCGGGCCAGCACGTCCACGCCCGCCGCGTGGCCCAGGCAGAACGGGCGGTGTTCGGCGTGGAAGTCCGGCGCGTCCACCACCCGCACTCCTGGCGCGGTTTCCAGGAGCGGGTAGATGCCGATCACGATGATGCGGCGGACACCGGAGGCCACCAGTGAGCGGGCCGCCTGGGCGTAGAACTCCGCCGGGTCGCGTGACAGGTCCACCACCGAGCTCACCGCCACGTCGTAGCCGGCGGCGACCTCCGGCGCCGCCTGGACACCGGGGTTCCTGCCGATCTTGGCCACCTCGTGGCCGCGCGCCTCGGCGACTGCCGCGATCTCCCGTCCGGCCTGGCCGGACGCTCCGAAAACAACGATCTTCGTCATGGGCGCGAAGGTAGGGTGCGAGGGTCCGGTTTCCGCAACGATATTGGGGGTGAGCAGGTGAAATGCGCGCATGACGAGCTGCCGTACCGCATCGGTGACAAGTGGACCGCGCACGTGTTGCGCGGGCTGCAGGACGGTCGTCGGCGCTTCACCGAGCTGCGCGCCGGTATGCCGGTGGTGACGCCCAAAGTGCTCACCGAGACGTTGCGGGCGATGGAGCGGGACGGCACAGTCACGCGCACCGAGTACGACGAGAACCCGCCGCGGGTGGAGTACGAGCTGACCGAGCAGGGACACAAGCTGCTGGGCTTGCTCGACCTCTGCTGCGAGTGGGCTCGCGAGAACCTGGTGGAGACCTGATGCGGCTTGAGCAGATCGTCGTCGACAGCAACGATCCGGCTCGCCTCGTGCGGTTCTGGGCCGAGTTGCTCGGCGGCGAGCCGGTCGAGCGCGAGCACGGCTGGGCGCACGTCGAACCGCCCGACGGCCCGCGGATGTCGTTCCAGCCGGTGCCAGAGCGCAAGGACGTGAAGAACCGGCTGCACCTCGACTTCGAGGTCGAGGACATCGAGGCCGCGGTCGTGAAGGCGGTCAGCCTGGGCGCCAGCCGCGAGGGCCTCGTGCACACCGACGAGAAGGGCAGCTTTCAGGTGATGCGCGACCCCGAGGGCAACGAGTTCTGTTTCGTCCGCTGAAGAACCTGTTACTGGACCGCCCGCCAGAGCGCCTCACCGAAGCGGATCGCGACGACCACGAGCAGCACGCCGATCGCGAAGCTGATGAGGCACCGGACGATCACCAGCAGTTTGGCGCCCTTCACCACGTCATGATTCATCCGTGAACGGCAAGAACAACAGCGTCCATCCGAACCAATAGCATGCTGGTGTGACCGACTGCCTGTTCTGCCGCATCGTCGCGGGCGAGATCCCGGCGACCGTGGTGACGGAGACCGACACGACGCTCGCGTTCCGCGACATCGACCCCAAGGCGCCCACGCACGTCCTGGTGATCCCCAAGGAGCACCATCAGGCGATCGGCGACGTCGACCCGCTGCTCGCGGGCCAGATCCTCGCGACCGCGCACCAGGTCGCGAAGCAGGAAGGTGTCGACGAGTCCGGCTACCGGCTCGTGTTCAACACCGGCAGGGACGGCGGCCAGACCGTCTTTCACGTGCACTGCCACGTGCTCGGCGGGCGCGGGCTCACCTGGCCACCGGGCTAGCTCTCTCCCGGGCTAGTTCTGCCCTGGAAGAGCCATCTCCCGCACGAACTGCGCGTCGACCGGGTTGCCGTGACCCGGCACGACGATCCGCGGGTTGAGCTCCAGCATCAGGTTCAGGACGTGCCGCCAGTTCGACGGCGTCGCGTCCGAACCGGCCTGAGCCGGCGCTCCTTCCTCGACGAGGTCGCCGGCGAACACGACGTCCACGTCCGGCACGTGCACGATCACGTCGTGCGAGCTGTGCGCGGGACCGAAGTGGTGCAGGTCCACCCTGCGGCCGCCGACGTCCAGCGTGACGGTGTCGCGGAACGTGTGCGTGGGCGCGATCAGCGTGCCCTCGAACGGGTCCGAGTAGTAGACGGCGCGGCTTTCGAGCAGGCTCTCGTCGATGACGCAGTCCTCGTGCGCCCACACCTCGCACGGCAGGAACGCCTCAGTGGCCAGCACGTGGTCGAAGTGGTTGTGCGTCAACACGATCCGCGACGGACGCACCTCGTCGGCCAGCGCCGGGTCCATGCCGGAGTCCACCAGGAGCGAATCACCTGATCCGGTGATGAATCCCAGGGTGAGGTCGAGCTCGGTGTGCCGCCGGATGAACACGCCGTCCGCGATCTCGATCACCGCGCCGCTCCGTCCACAAGCACTCCATCGACCAGCGTCGGCACCGCCGCGCTCACCCCGATCTGCACCGCCAGTTCCACGTCGGCGGCGTGGCCGTTCTCGACCAGCTCCCGCCCCGAGCCGCAGTCGCGCACCGCGGCCGCGACGTCGGTGTTCCGGAACGCGGTGGCAGCGAGCGCCGCCTCCGGCGAGGCCGTCCCCGGGAGAGCCGCGAGGACCGCACCCGCACCCAGGTAGTCCTCGACGCACGGGCGCAGCGGCCCGAACTCACGCGGCCCGGAGTTGAGGATGTCGAGCCCCCACCGTTCGCCGCCGGGGATCAGGCCGATCGTCTCCCCCAGCTCCGCCGCCCGCTTGGCCACTGCCTCGGCGTTGCGCAGGCAGGCCGCCAGCACGTGCGCCCCGGCCTCCGCGGCGAGGAAGCACAGGTTCGACCCGTTCGGCGACGGCAGCTCGACGAGCCCGGTCGCCTCGGCGAGTGATGCTGGTCGCAGCGTCTTACCCGATGTGGGCTTCCAGCGCGACGGCCGCACCTGGCCACCGTTGCCGACCACCAGGTCGACCGAGGTCGTGAACGACAGCACGTCCACGACAATCAGCACGTCACAGCCTTGCAGCACGTTGACGCCCTCAGGCCCCCATTCCAGCCTCAGCTGGTACCCCTCCTGGCTGAACACACCCACCAGCGTGCCAGACTCCGTGACGTGCGCGTTTATCTGGCAGCAGACCACGCGGGCTTCGAGCTGAAGTCCCATCTGTCCACGGCTCTCAAGGACCAGGGCTACGAGGTCGTCGACGTCGGTGCCCACGAGTACGACGCCCAGGACGACTACGTGTCGTTCTGCACCGATGCCGCCGAGCGCGTCGTCGCCGACCCCGGCAGCCTCGGCGTCGTGATCGGCGGCTCCGGCAACGGCGAGCAGATCGCCGCGAACAAGGTGAAGGGCGCCCGCGCCGCGCTCGCGTGGAACATCGACACCGCGCAACTCGCCCGTGAGCACAACGACGCCAACCTGGTCGGCATCGGCGCCCGTCAGCACAGCACCGAGGAGGCGACCGCGATCGTCTCGGCGTTCCTCAAGACGCCATTCTCCGGCGAGCCCCGGCACCAGCGCCGCATCGACAAGGTCAGCGCCTACGAAGACAGCGCCCACGAAGGCGGCGCTGTTCAGAACAAGCGTGCCTGAGGGTCACACGCTGCACCGCCTGGCGCGGCTGCACCAGCGCCGGTTCGCGGGCAAGCCCGTGGCCGTGACCAGTCCACAGGGACGCTTCGCGGCGTCCCTCGTGGACGGGCGCAAGCTCGTCCGTGCCGAAGCGCACGGCAAGCACCTGTTCCACGTCTACGGCCCGGACGCGATCGTGCACGTCCACCTCGGCCTGTACGGGACGTTCACCGAGTCACCGCTGCCGGTCCTGCTGCCCGTCGGCCAGGTCCGGATGCGGATGGTCGGCGAGACGCACTGGACCGACCTGCGTGGCCCGACCGCGTGCGAGGTGCTCAACAAAGACGAGGTCAGGGCGATCCGCGATCGGCTCGGCCCCGACCCGTTGCGCAAGGACGCCGACCCCGATCGCGCCTACGAACGGATCATCCGGTCGAAGCAGCCGCTCGCCGTGCTGCTGATGGACCAGAAGATTCTCGCGGGCGTCGGCAACGTCTACCGCGCGGAAGTGCTGTTCCGGCACAACGTGAACCCGTTGCTGACCGGCGACAAGGTCAGCCGCGAACTGTGGGACACCCTGTGGGACGACCTCGTCGTGCTGATGAAGGACGGCGTGAAGGTCGGCCAGATCAACACCGTGCGTCCCGAACACCTGCCCAAGGCGATGGGTCGTGCTCCGCGCGTGGATCGGCACGGCGGTGAGGTGTACGTCTACCGCCGTGCCGGTCAGCCGTGCCTGGTCTGCGGAACCGAGGTCCTGACCACGGAACTGGCGGCGCGCAACCTCTTCTGGTGCCCTGCCTGCCAGCCCTAGAAAATTCTTGGTCGGTCGGGTTTTGGGTGCGGCCAGAAAGTGCTCAATCGATGAGCACTTTCAGAAGTCGAACCCGCCCATGTCACCGAAGTCGAAGCCACCGGCGTCGCCCGCATCAGCGGCACCACCCATGTCGCCCATGTCCCCCATGCCCATGTCGCCCATGCCGTAGTCACCGATGCCGTGCATGCCCGAGAACATGGCGTCCATCAGCAGGAACGTGCCCACACCCCACGCACCGGCCACGAGCGCGGGCTTCCACCACGGCTCGGAGTACCAGCCACGCGGCACCGGACGGCCGGCGACCATGCCACCGGGGTAGTAGTAGGGCGTGCCGGAACCGGAGTGCGGCGACGCGGCGTACTGGTGGCCCTCGAGGGTGACCTGGCGGTCCTCGCTGACGGCACCCGCCTGCTTCTGGCCGGCGATCTCGGGCAGCGCGGGACCGGGATCCATGCCCATGGCTTCACGCGCGGCGCGTACGTAGTGCAGACCCTCCATCGCGGTCTGCGTGACCAGCCGCGCCTGCGGGATCGTGCGGGCCTGCTCCATCTGCGACCCGGCCGCGGTGAAGCGCTCGGACGCGTCGGCCAGTGCCTGCGTGGACGCGGCGTTCGAGCCCGTGAGGCTCATCACCTGACCGCCCAGCCGCTCGACCCACCGGCGGGCCTCCGCCTTGGCGTCGTCGAGCTCACGCGCCTTGCGCGCGTTGCTCTGGCTGACCAGGTAGAACGCCCCTGCGACAAGCAGTACCAGCACTACAACCCACACGATGGTGCCCACGGCTTACCTCCCACACCAGGTAAACCGTCAACGCGTGAACGCCAGCCGTAGTTCCGTCAGAAGACCTCAGGGCAATGAGGCTCATCGGTGCCGAGGAACGCCATCGTCAACGCGTCCACATGACCAGGCGTGTGCTCAACCACGCGGTGTGCGCGCCTCAGCACGGAAAGCCGTACGCCGCCGAGGTACACGCTGCCGAGCGCGGCGACGTCGAGCGACACGTCCGCGGCGTCCTCGGTGCGCGTCACCACCGCTTCACCACGCTTGACGGTGAACCGCCACCGGCCGGAGTTCCACGGGCAGAGGGAGTCCTCGACCTCGAGCACACTGTCCACATCGGACTGGTAGCGCCGCAGCGGCAGCGCCCGGTCCACGTCGACGATCCGCAGCCACAGCGCGTCGCTCAGCTCGCGCCGCACCTTCCGCGGGTTGTCGACCATGTGCAAGATCGGGTCGTCCGTGGCCGTGTAGAAGGAGATTCCGCTCGCCAGATCGAGGTCGAGCAGGAACCGGTACAGGTCCACGTACGCCTGCTCGGTCTCGCACACCAGCTCACGCACGTGCAACTCGTTCTGCGGCCCGCTGTTGTTCGACTCGTGCTTCACGCGGAAGACCACGTATCCCTGCGGGTGCAGGCAGTAGCGGTAGGCGGAGAGGCCGTCGCGGTTGGACTCGGCGTCGCCGAGGTGGACGTCCCAGGTCTTCTCCACCCGGCTCAGCCAGCCGGTCCGCGTGCGGCGCACCCGGTCGTGCACCTCGCGCATGAACGGCATCGCTTCCTCGCGCGTCACCTGACGGATCCGCGCGTCGCTCACGGACACGCCGGGGTGGAACGGCATCCGCGTCGGCATCGTCATCATCGACAGGCTCGACGCGTGCTCTCCGTAGCCGAACCGCCGGTAGATCGACCCCTCCGACGCCCAGAGGATCGCGATCGGGTCGCCCGTCTCGTGCATGCCGTGCAGCTGCGTCTTCATCAGCAGCGACGCGACGCCGCGGCGGCGATGGCCCGGTTTCACACCCACGACGGTCACCGCGCCGGCGGGTGCGAGAACCCCACCGGGAACGGTGAGCTCACGGCTGAGCACACCACCGGTGCCCACCATCTCGTCGCCGTCGAACACGGCGTGCGTCCGGTCCAGCTCCAGCACCTTCATCCAGCGGTGCTCGCCGCCGGCCGGGGGTTCGTCGAGAAACGACCAGGCGAACACCCTCTGGAACTCGGGGAGGTCCGCGCTTCCGATGGTCCTGATGCTCAGCGCCGAGTCAGCCATAGCGGCAGTGATACGCCGCTACAGCCGCGCTCGCAGCTCAATTACCGCTGAATCGACTTGATCTCGCAGAACTCGTCCAGGCCGAACCTGCCGAACTCACGGCCGTTGCCCGACTGCCGATAGCCACCGAACGGCGCGCTGGTGTTGAACGCGGCACCGTTGATGTCGACCTGCCCGGTGCGCAGCCGCTTGGCGACCTTGAGCGCACGGTCGGTGTCCACGGAGAACACGGCACCCGCCAGGCCGTAGATGGTGGAGTTCGCGATGCGCACCGCGTCGTCCTCGTCCGCGTACGGCATGACCGACAGAACCGGCCCGAAGATCTCCTCCTGCGCGATCGTCATCTCCGGCGTCACACCACCGAACACCGTCGGCGCCACGTAGAAGCCTTGCGGCAACGGCGCTTCCGGCCCACCGGCGGCCAGCTGGGCGCCTTCCTCGACGCCCTTGCGGATGTAGCCCACCACCCGGTCGCGCTGCGCCTTCGACACCGCGGGCCCGATGCGCGTCGCCGGATCGGCCGGGTCGGCCGGGGCGTACTTCCGCGCAGCGGCAGCGGCCAGCTCGACGGCCTCGTCGTGCCGGTCCGCGGGCACCAGCAACCGCGTCCAGGCGCTGCACGCCTGGCCGTTGTTCATGAACGAGTTGGCGACCGCGATCTTCACCGCGCGCCCGAAGTCCGCGTCGTCGAGCACGATGCACGCCGACTTGCCGCCCAGCTCCAGCGCGACCCGCTTGACCGTCTCGGACGCCACCGCCGACACCCGCCGCCCAGCGCGCGTGGACCCGGTGAACGACACCATGTCCACGTCCGGGTGCGCCGCCAGCGCCTCACCGACGACGGACCCGGTGCCGTGCACCAGCCCGAACACGCCCTCCGGCACGACCGCCGTGATGATCTCGGCGAGCAGGTCCGCGGTCTTCGGCGCGAGCTCACTCGGCTTGAGCACAACGGTGTTGCCCGCGGCGAGGGCCGGCACGACCTTCGCGACCATCTGCTGCAGCGGGAAGTTCCACGGCGTGATGGCCGCCACGACCCCGATCGGCTCGCGGAAGATCAGCGAGTTGCCGATCTCCTCCGGTTCGAAGTAGCCGCGCTCCAGCACGTCCGCGACACCCTTCGCGATGGCGACGGGGTTCGCGACCTGGACCTTCTGGCTGAACGTGATGGGCGTGCCCATCTCGCGCGTCATGGTCTGCGCGAGCTCGGCGCCACGCTCCTCGAGGCCGTCGATGATCGCCCGGACCGCCTTCGCCCGCTCCTCCACGGAGGTCTCCGACCACGCCGGGAACGCGGCCTTCGCGGCGGCCACGGCCGTGTCGACGTCGGCCGGCGTGCCCTCGGCGAGCGTGCCGACGACTTCCTCGGTGGCGGGGTTGACGACCTCGATCACGAGAGCCCTCCAAGGCGGATGTGACACCAATGCGCTGACAACGGTTCAGCCTGTCACATCGCCCGCGCAGGAGCCATCGCACCTCCGATCCGCCGCTCGCGCAGCGCCCGGAGATGCACCGCCGCCCACGTCCGGTACGGCCGCCACGTCCCGGACACCTCCACTCCGGCTTGCGACCCGGCAGGTCCAGGTCGAGCCCACGCAACACCGCCGGCGCCGGGAACAACGCCATCCCCGGCCAGCGACGCCTTCAGCGCAGCCGCCTGCGAGACCCGGACCCGCTGCGACAGCACCGACCCCGCCGTGGCCTCGTACGGCGAGTAGAACCCGCACGGCCGTAAACCGGGCAACGACGCCTGCGCGGCGGCGATCACCGGATCCCGCGCACCGACGCCGGGCCACGCCCGCCCGTCGACGTCCAGCGCCAGGAGCCGGCACACCTGAGCCGCCGCCAGGTCGGGATCGCCCTCGCCGGCCAGCTCCAGCACGGCAGTGGCGCCGCGCTGGGTCACGGAGACCGAAGCACGGCGCCACTCACCCTCGACCAGGAACGCCGACTGCAGCGCCTCGCCCTTGCGCGCAGGCGGCGCGGACGGGGTGAAGCCCTCCCAGGAGGCCCGGGACGTAGCCAGTGACCAGGGCCCCTGAACTGCGACCTCGACGCAGTGGTGTGCCATGTCCGAGGACGTTGGCGAGCACCACCGACAAAAACTCAGCTGAAGTCGAGGTCGCCCGTGCGCGTCCGCTTCAGCTCGAAGAAGTACGGGAAGCCGGCGAGCATCCGGGCGCCGTCGAAGATCGTGCCCGCCTCCTCGCCCCGCGGGATCTTGGTCAGCACCGGGCCGAAGAACGCGACGCCGTCGATGTGGATCGTGGGCGTGCCGACGTCCATGCCGACCGGGTCCATGCCGCGGTGGTGACTCGCCTTCAGCTCCTCGTCGAACTCGGTCGAGGTCGCGGCCTCTGCGAGCTCCGCGGGGAGCCCGGCGTCGGCCAGTGACAGCTTGATGACCTCGTCGAAGTCCTTGTTGCCCTCGTTGTGGATCCGGGTGCCCATCGCGGTGTACAGCGCCGGCAGCGCCTCGTTGCCGAACTTCTGCTCAGCCGCGATGGCGACGCGGACCGGACCCCAGCCCTTGGTCATGAGCTCCTTGTACTGCTCCGGCAGGTCCCGCCCCTCGTTCAGCACGGAAAGACTCATCACGTGGAAGCTCAGGTCGATGTCGCGGACCTTCTCCACCTCGAGGATCCACCGGGAGGTGATCCAGGCGAACGGACAAAGAGGGTCGAAGTAGAAGTCGACCTTCGCCTTGTCGGCCATGCGTGCCCCTTCAGTGACGGTGAGTGGGGTTATCGCCCCATCAGCCCAACGAGATCACCCTGTCATCTCTTCCCGTACGCCGGTTCCGTGATTGGATGCGGGAGTCATAACCATTCCCGACGACGTCAGCGCGTAACCACACGCGCGGCAGACGAGGTGACCAGTGGCCGCGCCCAACCTCACCCGCGACCAGGCTCAGGAACGTGCTGAGCTGCTGGAAGTGGAGTCCTACCGGATCGAGCTGGACCTGACCGACGGCGGCGGAAAGCCGGGTTCGGACACGTTCCGCTCCACCACCACCGTGGTGTTCCGCAGCCGGACTCCGGGTGCTTCCTCGTGGATCGACATCGTGGCGGCGACCGTGCACCGCGCTGTGCTGAACGGCAGCGAGCTCGACGTCTCCGAGTACCGCGAGGAGGACGGCGTCAAGCTGCCGGACCTCGCGGAGACCAACGAGCTCACCATCGAGGCCGACTGCCGGTACATGAACACCGGAGAGGGCCTGCACCGGTTCGTCGACCCGGTCGACGGCGGCGTGTACCTGTACTCGCAGTTCGAGACCGCGGACGCCAAGCGCATGTTCGCGTGCTTCGACCAGCCGGACCTGAAGTCCGTCTACTCCATGAAGGTGACGGCGCCCGCGGACTGGAAGGTGATCTCGAACAGCGAGATCATCGCCACCGAGGACGGCGAGGGCGGCTCGGACGTGCACACGTTCGCCACCACCAAGCCGATGTCGACCTACATCGTGGCGCTGGTCGCCGGTCCGTACGCGGAGTGGCGCGACGAGTTCGTCGAGGGCGACTTCAGGATCCCGCTCGGCATCTACTGCCGTGCCTCGCTCGCTCCGCACATGGACCACGAGCGGCTCTTCACCGAGACCAAGCAGGGCTTCGGGTTCTTCCACAAGGCCTTCGGGGTGCAGTACCCGTTCGGCAAGTACGACCAGTGCTTCGTGCCGGAGTTCAACGCGGGCGCGATGGAGAACGCGGGCTGCGTCACGTTCCTGGAGGACTACGTCTTCCGCAGCCGGGTCACCCGCTACCTCTACGAGCGGCGCGCGGAGACCGTGCTGCACGAGATGGCTCACATGTGGTTCGGCGACCTCGTGACCATGCGCTGGTGGGACGACCTGTGGCTGAACGAGTCGTTCGCCACCTGGGCGTCCGTGCTCGCGCAGGCGGAGGCCACCGAGTACCGCCAGGCGTGGACGACGTTCGCGAAGATCGAGAAGTCGTGGGCGTACCGGCAAGACCAGCTGCCCTCGACGCACCCGGTCGCCGCGGACATCTCCGACGTGCAGGCGGTCGAGGTCAACTTCGACGGCATCACCTACGCCAAGGGCGCTTCCGTGCTGAAGCAGCTCGTCGCGTACGTCGGGCTGGAGAACTTCCTGGCGGGCCTGCGGGTCTACTTCGCCAAGCACGCCTGGGGCAACGCGACGCTCGCGGACCTGCTGGGCGCGCTGGAGGAGGCGTCCGGCCGCGACCTGTCGTGGTGGAGCGCGCAGTGGCTGGAGACGACCGGCCTGAACCTGTTGCGCCCCAAGTTCACCGTTGACGCACAGGGCCGGTTCACCGAGTTCGCCGTGCTGCAGGGCGGCGCGCGTCCGGGTGCCGGGGAACTGCGCACGCACCGCATCGCGATCGGTGTCTACGACGACGACGGCTCCGGCAAGCTGGTCCGCACGCACCGCCACGAGCTGGACGTGACGGGTGACCGCACCGAGGTGCCCGAGCTCGTCGGCGTCCACCGCGGCAAGATCGTGCTGGTCAACGACGACGACCTCACGTACTGCACCATGCGCCTCGACCCGGACTCGCTGGCCGCGCTGATCGACCACATCTCCGACATCGCCGAGCCGCTGCCGCGCACGCTGTGCTGGTCGGCCGCGTGGGAGATGACCCGCGAAGCCGAGCTGAAGGCCCGCGACTTCGTGAACCTGGTGCTCGGCGGTCTGCACGCCGAGTCCGAGGTCGGTGTGGTGCAACGGCTTCTGCTGCAGGCCCAGACGTCGCTGTCGTCCTACGCGGACGACTCGTGGCGCGGCGAGGGCTGGCGCCGGTTCGTGGCCAGGACGCTGGAGCTGGCCCAGGCCGCCGAGCCGGGTTCCGACCACCAGCTGGCGTTCGTGAACGCGCTGGCGTCGTCCGTGCTGGACGAGTCCACTTTGGACGTGCTGCGCGGCTGGTACGACGGAAGCGCCGTGCTCGAGGGCCTGGACGTCGACACCGACCTGCGCTGGCGCCTGCTGCAGGCCCTGGTGGCACACGGCAAGGCGGACCTGCCGGAGATCAACGCCGAGGAGGAGCGCGACCCGACCGCCACCGGCCACCGCCGCGCGCAGCAGGCCCGTGCGCTGCGCCCGACGATCGAGGCCAAGGACGAGGCCTGGGACCGCGCGGTGAACGACGACGACCTGCCCAACGCGGTCAGCGAGGCGATCATCGCCGGTATCTCCCACCCCGGCCAGAAGGAGCTGCTCGCGCCGTACGTCGAGCGTTACTTCGCCGACGTGAAGGGCGTGTGGGACCGCCGCACCTCCGAGCGCGCGCAGTCCATGGTGGTCGGCATGTTCCCGGCCTGGTCGATCGCGAAGTCCACTGTGGAGGCCGCGGACGCGTGGCTCGCGGGCGACCACCCGCCTGCCCTGCGCCGCCTGGTCTCCGAGGGCCGCGCGGGCATCGTGCGTGCCCTGGCGGCGCAGGAGTTCGACCGCTCCTGAAATTCGCTGTGCGACGAAGGCCCCGTGACGCTTTGATGGCGGCACGGGGTCTTCCCGTTTCTTGGGGGTGTTTTGTTCCGCTACGAGGTCGTGCACTGGTACGAGGACGACCACGACGAGATCGTGGAAGTGCTGGCCCGCGCCGTCGACACCGACGGGTTGTTCGCCAGGCCGCGACCGGGCGACCGGGAACGCGTGGTGCTGCGCGGCTGCCCGCCGAGCTTCGCCGGCCTCACGGGCAACTGCATGCTCGAAATCGGCACCGACGATGAATGGCAGTGGTGGAGCCTTGAGGACCTGGTGGTCCACGGCACCGTGCCGGACGGCGATCTGATCGACGTGGTGGCCAGCGCGGAGGTGCGCCTGGTCGACGACGGCCCTGGGCTCGGACCGTGCTGCAACCTCTCCACAGCTGGTGCCCGCGTGGGCGGATGCCGTGGGGTGGACGGGTTTCCGCGGCAGTGGGAAGGACTCGACTGGCCACCGGTGGCGTTGATCGGCGTCGACCACCCGGAACGCATCCGGCCACTGGACCGCCGCAAGCACAGCTGGGCGGGTGGCGAGCGACTGCACGCCCTGGACAGGCACGGCCACGTCATGGCGAAGGTGCCGATCGACCTGGACGTCGCTTCGGTGACGCCCTCCGCGCTGGGCGACGGGCTCTTCGACGTCGTGCTCGATCAGTCGGACTCGGAGGAACGGCCAGATCCGTCGCACGGGCGGTGTGGGACCTGTGGCGCGAAGGCGTTCCGGCGGAACGCAACCTGTGGGCGCCTTTCGACACGGCCGGCCGCCGGGCGTGGAGCAGGCTCACCCTCCAGAGGCTCGAGAAGTCCGCCGCAGACCAGGTCGGCGGCGTCTACCACCTCGACGGTCGCCACGTCACCGACGAACCGGGCCTGCACCTTGCGATGAGCGAGGCGTTGCTCGGCCCCGGCCACTACTTCGGCTGGGGCTACGACGCGCTCGCCGACTGCCTCTGCGGTGGCTTCGGCGTGCGACCGCCGTTCACGCTGGTCTGGAACGACGCGCAGGTGGCCCACGGCGCGATCCGCGACCACTTCCTGCTGGTCCTCGAGCTGATGCGACGCTCCGGCATCACGGTCGAGCTGAAGTCTCCCTCCACTTTGGACGGCGTGACCGGACTGGACCGGCGTCTGGCGTTCGGCGCACTCGTGACCAGCTGGGTCGCCGGTTACACCAAAGCCGCCGACCTGTCCGCGGAGCCGTTCGCCGACTCGTGGATCGTGCGCGGCGATCAACAGGACAGGCAGGTCGAGCGCGTTGTCACCGACGAGGCCGGCACCGACTGGCATGTCGGGAAGATGTGGAAGGGCGACTGGATCACCGTGCCGACGACCGCACCGGACGAGATGACCGCGCGCCTCATGGACGCGGGCCTGGAGATGCGTCCGCGTGAGACGTTCATGCGACGGTCTCTCACCGACCACCCGGCGCCGGAACCACCCGCCGGCTACACGATCGAGGTGAGTCGCGAGGACGTCGTCATCGACGTCCGGCTGCTCTTCGAGGGCACCGAAGCCGCGAGTGGACGAATGGCCGTGGTGGACTCGGATGCCGTACCGCACCGCGTTTTCACGACACCAGCGCACCGGCGTCAGGGGCTCGGTAGCGTCGTGATGGGTGTGCTCGCACGGGAAGCAGCGGCGGCTGGAGCGGTGGACGGGCTGCTGTTCGCGACCGCGGACGGGCTGCCGCTGTACCGGAAACTCGGCTGGGAAATCGTTTCCGACGTCGTGATCGCGTCGAACACCAAGGGGAAGCATGATCGGTGAACTGGTGGAGCGCTGGCACCACGGCTGGATCACGGCCGACGGCCTGACGTCCGAGTACCGCGACGGCTACCTGGTCGTCCACGTGAACCGGCCGCGCAGGAAGTACGAGTGGATTGCCACGGACGACGCGGAAACCGCGGCCATGGCCGCGATCGTCGCCGCGACAGCGGAGCCGAACTGGTTGAGCGTGCCGACGAACGCGCCGCAGAAGACGACCGCGGCGATCGAAGCCGCCGGGCTGGTCGTGGCCCGGCCGGACGAGACGTTCATGCGGTGCTCGCTCGCCGGACACCCGCGGTTCGACCCGCCGGCGGGCTATGCCGTGGAGGTGAGGAGGAATCCGGTCATCGGGGTGCGGGTGCTGACCCCGGACGGCGAGGAAGCGGCGAGCGGGCTGATGGCCGTCGTCGGGGAAGACGCTGTCGCGCACCGCATCGAGACCGCGGAGGCACACCGGCGGCGAGGGCTCGGCAGCGTCGTCATGGGCACGCTGGTGCGGGAAGCGCTGAAGGACGGGGCGGCGAACGGGTTGCTGTTCTCCTCGACCGACGGCGTGCACCTCTACCGCAGGCTCGGCTGGGAGAAGATCTCCGGCCTCGTGGTGGCGCGCAACGAGGTCAGCCCGTAGAAAGGCCCCCGGCGCGATCGCCGGGGGCCTTCTCGGTGCAGATCAGGAACGCGGTGCGTTGCCCGCCTGGTCGGTCAGCATGCGCAGGCCAGACACGAGGCCGCCCGCGAGGTCGCCCTCCTTGAAGGACGCCACCATGCTCATCACCGCGAGCTTGGCGCCGCGGTCGGCGATGCGGCGGTGCGACTCCTCGCCCGTCACGATCTCGACGACGCGCTCGCCCGGCGACACGGCCACGAGGACGTGGTGCGACGGACGGTCGGTGGAGGCGTGCAGCTCTTCGGCGCGCTCACGCGAGGACGAGCCGAGCTCGCCCAGGTAAACGCTGAAGTCCAGGCCCGTGGTGCGGCTGGAGAGCGTCAGCGCCTCGTCCAGCTGCGCGAGCTGGGCCGGCGTGAACGGCAGCTCCGGCGCGTGCGGCTCGTACATCTTCGCGACGGAGACACGGCCGCTGTTCGTCACGACCGCGCCGAGGGGCAGCGTCGACGGGTCGACGGCCTCGATCGCCTTACCAGTTGCCACGGGCGCCTCCCTTGGCGGTCGAGCCCGACGTGGCGGGCTCGGCGGTGCTGTGGTGGTGCACGCTCAGCCCCGCGGGGTTCGCGCTCCACCACACCGGGGCGTAGCCCCACTCCTGGCCGGGCCGGTACCGGGGAATCCGGGTGGCCTTTGGCCTCACCGTCAGCAGCGCGATCACGCCGTACAGAGCCAGCGGGATCAGCGCGAAGACGAGGACGGTCTCCACGATGGTCACGGCGGGTACGGTAGCCGAACTCAGCCGCGCGTGAGCGGCCGGGCCAGCGTGATCGCGGTCAATCCCACGATCGTGCCCGCCACGACGTAGACGGCCCCCAGCGACGTCCACGACGCCAGCGGTCCGGCGAGGCCCGCGCCCAGCGGCGACAGACCCCACGCCAGCACGCGGTACGCGCTCGTCACGCGGCCCATCATCGGGCCTGGTGTGAGCCGTTGGCGGCGGGTCGCGGACAGCACGTTCCAGCCCGCGGACGCGACGCCGAAGAGCACGCACGCGAGCACGGCCACCACCAGCCACGGCACGAGGCCGAACAACGCGAACGCGGCACCCAGCAGCGCCAGGAACCCGACCATCACCCGCCCGGCACCCCACCGGGACGCGAGCCGCGGGGAGACCCAGGCGCCTAGCAGAGCACCGGCCGCCATGCACACGACCAGGCCGGGAACCACCGGTTCGGCGAGGCGGAGCACCTGGATGGAGTAGAGCGCCAGCATGGCGTTGACAGCCGCTGCACAGAGAGCTGTGATTGCGACCGCAACTACCAGTGACCGCAGACCAGGGGTCCGCAGCAGGAACCGCGCGCCCTCCACCAGCTGCCCGCGAAGATCGCCCCCAGATCGCTCTGGAGCGACGTCTGGCACGCGGGACACCAGCAGGGCGGCGACGACGAAGGAGGCGGCGTCCAGCGCGAAACAGGCGGCCGGCGCCCACCAGAACAGGACCGCGGCGGCCAGCGGACCGGCGAGGTCCATGCCGACCGTCTCGACCGCGACGAACCTGCCGTTCGCCGCCTCCAGGTCGTCCGGCCCCGCCAGTTCGACGAGGAGGACCTGTGACGCCGAGTCCGCGAACGTCTCGGCGGAGGTCAGCACGAAAGCTGTGGCGCACAGGACGAGGACCGTCGCGTGTCCGGTGTGGACCGCCAGCGCGAGCAGTCCGGTCACCCCGGCGCGCAGCCAATGTGCCACCACGACAACGGTTCGGGGCCGCCAGCGGTCCACGAGCACCCCGGCGGGCAGCGCGATGAGCAACCACGGCAGCGTCGTGGCGACGGCCACCGCGGACACGGCGAGCGGGCTGCGGGTGCTCGCGGCGGTGAACAAGGGCAGCGCGACGATGCGCACGCCGTCCCCGACGAGCGACACCGCCCAGGCGCCCGTGAGCGCTCGGAAACCACGTCCGTGCAGGCCATTCGCGGTATGACGCACGTCACGTTCCATCAGTTTGAACGCTACAGAGCGTGTCCATACCGGCCAGTAGAGGCAATGAGTGCTCTCGTGCGGCGCAGCGGTTACACCCGGTCAGGCCTCACCCGGTCGGATGCGAACGGGTGCCGGTTTGGGGTCTTGTTCCCGGAACACCCACCTCTTAGCTTTTCACCTATACGGGTCTTGCGCACCCGCCCCGAGAGTCCTGGAGGACACAAAATGTTCACGATGACCCGCCCCCAGGCCCTGTCCATCACTCTTCCGAGCTACAAGGACGATTCAGTGCGTATCACGGCAAGTGACTCCGTTCGCATCACGGCGAGCGACTCCGTTCGGATCACTGCGGCCGATTCGGTGCGCATCACTGCCGCAGACTCGGTGCGGATCACGATGGCAGACTCGGTCCGCATCACGGCGAGCGATTCGGTCAGGATCACGATGTCCGATTCGGTGCGAATCACTGCGCGTGAGGACTCCGTTCGGATCACCGCGCGGCAGGACTCGGTCAGGATCACGGCGCGTGAGGACTCGGTTCGCATCACGGCGAGCGACTCCGTCCGGATCACGATGGACGACTCGGTCCGGATCACGGCCCAGGACTCGGTGCGCATCACCATGGACGACTCGGTCCGGATCACGGCTCAGGACTCGGTGCGCATCACCATGGACGACTCGGTCCGGATCACGGCCCAGGACTCGGTGCGCATCACCATGGACGACTCCGTGCGCATCACCGCGCACGACGACAGCGTCCGCATCACGGCCCAGGACAGCGTCCGCATCACGATGGACGACTCCGTGCGCATCACGGCACACGACGACAGCGTCCGCATCACGGCACTCGACGACTCGGTGCGCATCACGGCGCGCCAGGACGACTTCTCCCTCGCGGCCTGACCCGACCAGGCAGATCAGGCCGCGGGTTCACCCAGGTACGGCAACCACTGCGGATCAGCCTCGGCCACGCCGGCGAGCAACCGCCAGTGCGGGCCACGTGGCGCCGCGGGCACGACGCGCAGCCGCCACCCCAGTTCGGACAGCAGTTTGTCCGCCTTGCGGTGGTTGCACTTCGCGCAGCAGGCGACGCAGTTGGTCCAGGTGTGAGGTCCGCCACGCGAGCGCGGCACGACGTGGTCGATCGTCTCGGCCCGCCCGCCGCAGTAGGCGCAGCGATAACGGTCGCGGTGCATGAGCCCGGCACGGGTCATCGGCACGCGACCGCGATAGGGAACGCGAACGTACGTGCTCAGCCGGATCACGGACGGCACGAGCACCTCGGACTTCGACGAGTGCAGCACCAGCCCTGAGGCGTCTCCGTGCACGACCTCGGCTTTGCCGCACACCACCAGCACGACCGCCCGGCGCAGTGACAACGCCGTGAGCGGCTCGAACGTGGCGTTCAGCAGCAGGACCTTGCGTCTTCCCCAGGGGAAAACCGCCGGCGTCTGACCGGAACCTTCCCCGTCTCGATCCCCATCGGGCACTGCCCGCAGCTCGGCCTGTTTTCGGCATGGGGGGACCGTCGACGCCATCTCGCCTGGTGGCGAGGCGCCGATAGGGGTCGGTTGTCGGTCTGGCACGCGACCACCTCCACCGGTTCAGCCATAGGAGACCACACTTACCAGCAAAAAATCACGTGTGATAAGTGACGCGTCATGGATGTGTGATCGAACTGAAGGTGAACCAGCTCCCTATCGGAGATGGTTTTCATCACCCGCTACTCTTGACAAGGTGACAGAGGCACCCTCCACCCCCTTGCCTGCGACGGTCTCCTACCCGGTCGCGGAGCGGCTAAACCTCGTCGAGCAGATCCACGGTCGTGACGTGGCCGACCCGTACCGCTGGCTCGAGGACACGAGCGACCCGCGCACGGAGGCGTGGTCGCAGGCGCAGGACGTGCTCGCACGCTCCTGGTTGGACGCGATGCCCGGCCGTGCGCGCCTGGACGACCGGCTGAAGGAGCTGATGCGCACGGGGTCGGTGTCCATCCCGGCCTGGCGCGCGGGCAGGGCGTTCTTCACCCGCCGCGGCCCCGAGCAGGACCACCCCGTCGTCATGGTGCGCGAGACCGACGGCACCGAACGCGTGCTGGTCGACGTGAGCGCGCTCGACCCGTCCGGCAAGACCACGCTGGACGGTTGGTCGCCCAGCCTCGAGGGCACGCGCCTCGCGTACCAGGTGTCGATCGGCGGCAACGAGCACTCGCTGCTGCACGTCGTCGACGTCGAGTCCGGCGAGCTCATCGAGGGGCCGATCGACCGGTGCCGCTACTCCGCCATCGGCTGGCTGCCCGGTGGCGAGGAGTTCTACTACGTGCGCCAGCTCGACCCGGCGCTGCTGCCCGAGGACGAGAAGCTCTTCCACCGCCGCGTGTGGCGCCACCGCGTGGGCGCCGACCCCGCCACGGACCTCAACGTGCACGGTGACGGCCTCGGCCACACCTACTACTACGGCCTCAACCTGTCGCAGGACGGCCGCTGGCTCGTCGTCAACGGCGCCCCCACCACGATGCGGCACGACTCGGTGTGGATCGCCGACCTGCACGGCGACGGCGAGCTCAGGCCGATCATCCTGTCCGAGGCCGGTGAGCGCTGCGAGGCGTTCGTCGCGCGTGACGGCAAGCTCTACCTGCATACCTCGCTGAACGCACCGCGGCTGCGCCTGTGCGTGGCGGACCCGGCCAACCCCACCGAGTGGACCGAGCTCATCAGCGAGGAAAAGGACTCCGTGCTGGACGGTGTGCGCTGGCTGAACGGCGACCTCGTCGTCCTGCGCACCCGGCACGCGGTGTCCGAACTGCACCTGCACGACGCCGCGACCGGCGCGCACAAGCAGGTGATTCCGCTGCCCGGAACGGGTTCGGTGCACGGCATGTCCGTTGTGGACGCCGCCACCGGCCACGACCAGGACACGGTGTGGTTCGGGTGGACCGACTTCGTGACACCGCAGTCGGTGTACCGGTTCTCCGCGTCCACCGGCGAAACCGTGCTGCACGAGGCTGCTCCCGGCCGGGTCGAGCTGCCGTCCGTGACGACGCAGCAGATCGCGTACACGTCCAAGGACGGCACGACGGTCCGCATGTTCGTCGTGAGCGGTGAGCAGAAGCCCGACCTGCCCCGTCCCGCGCTGGTCACCGGCTACGGCGGCTTCGCGATCGGCCGCGGCCCCGGCTACGGCGCGACCACGCTGGCCTGGGTGGAAGCGGGCGGCGTGTGGGTGCACGTGTCGTTGCGCGGCGGCGACGAGGAAGGCGAGGAGTGGCACGTCGCCGGCATGCGTGCCAACAAGCAGAACGTGTTCGACGACTTCCACGCCGCCGCCGAGCGGTTGATCAGGGACGGCTGGACCACACCGCAGCAGCTCGCCATCATGGGCGGCTCCAACGGCGGTCTGCTCGTCGGCGCCGCCCTCACCCAGCGTCCCGAGCTCTACGCGGCCGTGGTGTGCTCAGCGCCACTGCTCGACATGGTGCGCTACGAGAAGTTCCTGCTCGGACGGTTGTGGGCCGAGGAATACGGCAGCGCGAGCGTTTCCGAGGAGCTCGACTGGCTGTTGTCCTACTCTCCGTACCACCGCGTGGAAGCCGATGTTGAGTACCCTTCGGTGCTGTTCACGGTGTTCGAGTCGGATTCTCGTGTGGACCCCAACCACGCCAGGAAGATGTGCGCGGCACTGCAGCACGCTTCGACAAGCGATCCGGCCAAGCACCCGGTGCTGATCCGCCGCGAGACCGAGGTCGGTCACGCGGGCAGGTCGGTCAGCCGGACCGTCGCTCTCGCCGTGGACCAGTTGACGTTCCTGGCCAATGCCACGGGCATGGAGTTGTAGGAGGCACGACCACGTGACGAGTCCAGTGGATGACGTCGCGAACAAGACCGCGCAGGCGGTCGGGTTCTTCGAGAAGTACGGCCCGATGATCCTGACGGGCGCGATCAAGATCGTCGTGATCCTGATCGTCGCCATGGTGCTCAGGGCCATGCTTCGCAAGGTCATCGACCGGATCACCACCCCCGGCAAGGAAGGCAAGAAGCCGGGGCTGCTCAAGCCGTTGCGCGAGAGGGCGCCCCAGGCGCTCGGAAACCTGATCTCCGAGCGCAGGGAGCAGCGCGCCAAGACGATCGGCTCGGTGCTGAAGTCCGTCGTCACGATCATGATCTTCGGAATAGCGTTCCTGGAGATCATGATCGTGGTCGGCATGGACATCACGCCGATCCTGACCTCGGCGGGCATCCTGGGCGTCGCGCTCGGCTTCGGCGCCCAGAACCTGGTCAAGGACTTCCTGTCCGGCATGTTCATGCTGTTGGAGGACCAGTACGGCGTCGGCGACGTCGTGGACCTGGGCCCTGCGACCGGCACCGTCGAGGCCGTCGCGCTGCGCACCACGACGATCCGGGACACGAGCGGCACCGTCTGGTACGTCCGCAACGGCGAGATCCTGCGCGTCGGCAACTCGTCGCAGGGCTTCGCGGTCGCCGTCGTCGACCTGCCGCTGAGCTACGGCGCGAACCTCGCGGAGGCCACCCAGGTGCTCGAGCGCAAGGTCGCCGAGGTGGCGGAGAAGGATCCGGTCAAGTCGGACATCACGGCCAAGCCCGACGTCCTCGGTGTCGAGAAGTTCACGCCGGACGGCATCACGTTGCGCGTGACCGTGAAGACGCGGCCCGGCCGGCAGTGGGCGGTCCAGCGTAACCTGCGCGCGCAGCTGATGCCCGCGCTGGAGGAGGCCGGCTTCACCGCCAAGTAAGACGCACGCGGCGCCGGGTGAGTTAGAACACCCATTCGAGACGATGATCACTCGGCGTCCTGCCAGCTCACGCCTGTGTGGCGGAACCAATAGCCGGGGCGGCCTGCGGGCGGTGGCTCGCGTGAGTCAGGATGGTTGTGTGGGCAACCCGGTGAGCTTCTTCGAACAGGTCGGTGGCGAGGAGACGTTCCACCGCATCGTGGCGCGCTTCTACAAAGAGGTGAAGGCCGACGACGTCCTGCTGCCCCTGTACCCGGAAGAGGACCTCGGACCTGCGGAGGAGCGCCTGCGGCTGTTCCTCATGCAGTACTGGGGCGGCCCCCACACCTACTCGGAGAACCGGGGCCACCCGAGGCTGCGGATGCGTCACGCGCCGTTCAAGATCGGACCGATCGAACGCGACGCGTGGCTGCGCTGCATGCGGATCGCCGTCGACGAGGCAGGGCTCGACGAGGCCCACCGCAAGCAGCTCTGGGACTACCTGGAGATGGCCGCGAACAGCCTGATGAACAGCTGGTCTTGATCGCCCGTCACCCGATCGGTCCCTTTCGCAGCGAGACGAATGGCAGGATGACTCCCCGTGCGACGATCCTCCGACCTCACTCCCGAGATCGCCGAAGAGTCCGCCTGGTGGCGTGACGCCGTCTTCTACCAGGTGTACGTGCGTTCCTTCGCCGACTCCAACGGCGACGGCGTGGGCGACCTCGACGGCATCCGGTCCCGCCTCGGCTACCTGGAACTGCTCGGTGTCGACGCCCTGTGGCTCACCCCGTTCTACCGCTCGCCCATGGCCGACCACGGCTACGACGTCGCGGACCCGCGCGACGTGGACCCGCTGTTCGGCGACCTGGCCGCGTTCGACCGGCTGGTCGCGGACGCGCACGAGCACAACATCCGCGTGACCGTCGACCTGGTCCCGAACCACACGAGCGACCTGCACGAGTGGTTCCAGGAGGCGCTGCAGGCCGGCCCCGGCAGCATGGAGCGTTCGCGCTACATCTTCCGCGAGGGCCGCGGCTTCGACGGCTCCCAGCCGCCGAACAACTGGGTCTCCGTCTTCGGCGGCCCCGCCTGGACCCGCGTGCCCGACGGCCAGTGGTACCTGCACCTCTTCGCGCCCGAGCAGCCCGACCTCAACTGGGACCACCCGGAGGTCCGCGCCGACCTGGAGCACACGCTGCGCTTCTGGCTGGACCGCGGCGTCGACGGCTTCCGCATCGACGTGGCGCACGGCATGGCCAAGCCGGAAGGCCTGCCGGACATGGAGATCCGGGTGCAGGTTCCCGGCGTGCTGTCCGACGACGTCCACGACCCGCGCTTCGACAACGACGGCGTGCACGAGATCCACCGCATGATCCGCAAGGTCATGGACGGCTATCCCGGCACCATGGCGGTCGGCGAGATCTGGGTGAAGGACGACGAGCGCTTCGCCGCCTACGTCCGTCCCGACGAGCTGCACCTGGGCTTCAACTTCCGCCTGGTCGAGGCGGGCTTCGACGCCGACGCGGTCCGTTCCGCGATCGAGCACTCGCTGGGCGCGGTGGCCCTCGCCGGTACGCCCGCCACGTGGACGCTGTCCAACCACGACGTCGTGCGCCACGTGACGCGCTACGGCGGTGGCGCCCTGGGCGAGCAGCGGGCCCGTGCGATGACGCTGGTCGAGCTCGCGCTGCCGGGCGTGATCTACCTCTACAACGGCGAAGAGCTCGGCCTGCCGAACGTGGAGCTGCCGGACTGGGCCCTGCAGGACCCGACCTGGGAGCGTTCCGGCCGCACCGAGCGCGGCCGTGACGGCTGCCGCGTGCCGATCCCGTGGGAGGGCACCACGCCGCCGTTCGGGTTCTCCACGGCCGTCAACACCTGGCTGCCCCAGCCGAACGAGTGGGACCACCTCACGGCGGAAGCTCAGCTGGAGGACCCCGGTTCGATGCTGTCGCTGTACCGCCAGGCGCTCGAGCACCGGAAGTCCAACGCGGCTTTCGCGGGCGACGAGCTGGAGTGGTACGGCGCCCCGGCGGGCTGCTTCGCGTTCCGGCGCAAGGGTGGCGGCCTGATCTGCGCGCTGAACACGTCCGGTGCGTCGGTGCCGCTGCCGCCCGGTCAGGTGCTGCTGTCGTCCGGTCCGATGGACGGCGACCAGCTGCCTCCGGACACGGCGGTCTGGCTGGTCTGAGGCTGACGCCTCGGGTGTGGTCTCACGCCCGAGGCTTGTCCTCCGCCGCCAGCAGGACGCCGAACACCAGCACGAGGGTCGCGACCTGCGCGATGGCCAGCCACAGCCCGACCGGCACGGTGGCGAGCGCGGCGATGGCAGCGATGATCCGGAAGCGGTTGGCTCCGATCTTCAGCCGCCACCGGAAGTAGATCTGCCCGGCGAGGAAGAGCGCGGCTCCACCGCCGAGCGCCAGGGCTCCGCTGAGGTGCTCGGTGGCGTGCCCGATGGTCTCTTCACCCCGACGCACACGACGACCATGCCGAGCAGGAGCGGCGCATGCGCCCAGCCGAACGCCGACAGGGCCGCGCGGGCCCGGTCGGACGGCGCCATCGCCGCGAGGCTGTGCTCGGCGCGCAGGTCCTGCTCGCCGCCGAAGTGGCACCACCACAGCTGGTAGGCCAGCGCGAGACCCAGCAACGCCGCCACCACGAGCTACAGGTTGAGCGGTAGCCCAGCCGCGCCGATGCCGATCGCGATGATCACCACCAGTCCGTGCCGCTCGACGAAGTGGGCCGGCCTGATCCGGAACTCCCCGTGCCGCCGGTTGACGTACGGCGACACGATCATGAGCACGACCGCCGCCGACCAGGCGACCGCTCGCCAGGTGCTGGGCAGGAACCCGCCAGCGAACACCAGGCCCGCGGACCCGAGGTTGAACGGCGCCAGCCGCGCCATGGCCGCTGCCGAGCCCGGCCCGCCCGCCGAGATGAACAACCCGGAGTGCACCAGGTTCACGATCAGGTAGCCGACGCCGAAAGCGATCCCGGCCGCACCGAAGGCGTTCGGAATCGCCAGCGCGATGACCAGGAACCCGCCCATACCCGCGATGAGCAGCAGCCGTCGCACCGTGGTGTTCGGCGTGACGGCGTTCGTGAGCCAGACGTAGCCGAAGTACATCCAGAGGATCACGAACAGCATGATCACGACCTGCGCGAAGCCGAGCGGCGACGTGTCGTCGGCCAGGTCTTGGTCAGCTGCGTGATCGTGAAGACGAAGACCAGGTCGAAGAAGAGCTCCAGCGTCGAGACCTTGTACTCGCGTGCGGTTCGGCGGACACGCGCGACATCGTGCCGCGATCATCCGCTCCGAATCAGACGATCAACGGCAGCATCGAGTGCCGGCGCCGGACCACCGCGCCGTACCTGGCGTCGATCCGCAGCCACGAGTCGGTCGCGGTGACCCGCACGTCGCCCTCCTCGCCGAGAAAACCCATGCCGGACAACGCGAACAGGCACCGCAGCGGAATCTTCACGTCCAACCCGGACCCGCTGACCGTCAGCACCGTCTGGTCCAGCAACGAGGCCGGCGGCGTGCCCTGCGGACCGGTGTTCTCCCGTGCCACGGCAACGCCCTCGTCCGCGAGCTTCGACACGACCTCGACCGGCAGCCGATCGACCATGAGCCAGCCCTCCGCGGGCGGCAGGGCCGAGCGCCACATCAGGTCCTTGGCGGGGCCGGGATCGATGCGCTCGTCGCGCATGACCGCGAGGCCCGTCAGCAGCTCCGATCCCGACACCGTGACGTCGGCCGGATTCGCCTGTCCCGCAACGGTTCGCGTGGCAAGCGTGTCGAACGGCGTGGCTACCCACGCGTCGAGCAGTTCTTCGTTGCGGTTGCGCAGCCGCACCACGGTCTGCCCGTCCAACCGCACGGCACGCGCCGCGAACGCTCCGAGATCGTCTCTCTCGGCCGCGTCGGCCAGCACCAGCTCAGGCACCATTACCCCCTGCTCGCCATCCGGCGAGGAAGTCGCGCTCGGCGTCGGTGAGACGACGCGGCCGCGCGGTGGTCACGTTGTAGGGCACCATGAGCGTCTCCGCCTTGGTGACCACGGGACTGTTCGCCTCCCGGCTGCCGCGCACCACGTAGTCGAGGGTGAACGACGCCGACTTCAGGTCCCGCACGGACATCTCGACCACGATGTCCTCGCCGGTGAAGACGATCGGCGCGAGGTAGTCGACGAAGAGCTTCGCCACGACCATCCCCTCCGCCATCTCCTTCACCCCGTGGCGGGCCGCCTCGGTGAACAGCAGCTCGATCCGGGCCTCTTCCAGCAACGTCACGGTGTTCGCGTGGTTGACGTGGCCGAACGCATCCATGTCCGACCAACGCGGTCGCACACCAGTGACGAAGACACCCATGCAGGGACCCTACCCAGCACCACGCCCACGTCACGAGCCGCCTCCTCGGCGGGCTGTTCGCACGGTGTTCGAGTCCGTGGTGCTCTGATACGCGTCGGGGCGCCGCGGAGGGATCTCCGCAGCGCCCCGTTCCGGCGTCTCTACCTGACCATGCTCCGCACCTGACGTGCGGCGACGGACAGGGTGGCCAGGTCCAGCTGGCGGACCCGGTTGATCTCTTCCAGCGCCCCGCGCGAGCGAGCCAGGCGGGAGGCGTTGGCCTGCTCCCACTTGGCGATCTTCTCGCTCGCCGTGTCGCCCAGGTCGCTCGCCCTCAGCACGTCGAGGGTGATGGCCCGCAGCGACGAGTAGAAGTCGTCGCGGAGAGCCAGGCGGGCCAGGGCGTGCCAGCGGTTGCCGCGCTCCAGGCTCGTCACCGAGTCCAGCATGTGGTCGATGTCGAGGTGGTCGGACAGCGCGAAGTACAGCTCGGCGGTCTCCCGGTGCGAGCGCTCCGGGCCCATGCCGGCGGACGGGCCGATCTCGCGTTCGGCCAGCTCGGCGATCTCGGTGACGTCGAGCAGGCCGTACATGTAGAGCAGCGCGGCGACCTTGCGGGCGAGCTCGGCAGGGACGCCCTGCTCGACGAACCCGTCCGCCTTGCCCGCGACCACGTCGTACTCCTTGCCCTGCAACAGGTCCAGGGCGGAGGGGCTGAGCTCGGAGACCACGCCGCGGAAGCGGTTGATCGTCGAGCCCACCGCGAGCGGCTGCGGGCGGTTGGAGAGCAGCCAGCGGGACGCGCGGTCCAGCAGGCGACGCGTCTCCAGCACCATGTTGTCCTGCACGGCCGTCGGCACCACGTTGTCCAGCGCCTGGATCTCACGCCAGATCGCGGGCAGGTCGAAGACCTCGGTGACCACGGCGTAGGCGCGGACCGCGTCGGTCGCCGACGCGCTCATCTCCTCGGCCAGGCGGAACGCGTAGGACACGCCGCCGCCGTCGACCACCTCGTTGACGACCACCGTCGTGATGATCTGCCTCGCCAGCGGGTGGTTCGGGATCGCCGCGCCGAAACGCTCGCGCAGCAGGGTCGGGAAGTAGTCCGGCAGCTTGTTCTTGAACGTGTCGATCGTCGGAATGTCGCTCTGGAGCAGCTCTTCCTTCAGGGTGAGCTTGGTGAACGCGAGCAGCGTCGCGAGCTCCGGCGAGGTGAGGCCGTCGCCGTTCTTCTCCAGCGCCTTGAACTCCGCCACGCTCGGCAGCGCCTCCAGCTCGCGGTTGAGCGCGCCGCGCGCCTCGAGGTCGGCCGTGAGCCGCGCGTGCACCGACAGCATCGGTGCGGCGTGCGCCCGGCTGACGCCGAGAACGTTGTTCTGCGAGTAGTTGTCGGCCAGCACGAGCTCGCCGACCTCGTCGGTCATCTCGCCGAGAACCTGGTTGCGCTGCTGCTGCTCCAGCGATCCCTCCCGGACCAGGTGGTCCAGCAGGATCTTGATGTTGACCTCGTGGTCGGAGCAGTCGACGCCGGCGGAGTTGTCGAGCGCGTCGGTGTTGACCTTGCCGCCGGTGCGCGCGAACTCGATGCGGCCGCGCTGGGTCAGGCCCAGGTTGCCGCCCTCGCCGATGACCTTGACCCGCAGGTCGGCGCCGTTGACGCGGATCGCGTCGTTGGCCTTGTCGCCGACGTCGGCGTGCGACTCGGTCGACGCCTTGACGTACGTGCCGATGCCGCCGTTCCAGAGCAGGTCGACCGGCGCGAGCAGGATCGCCTTCTTCAGCTCCGGCGGGGACAGCTTCACCACGCCTTCCGGCAGTCCCAGCGCGACGCGGGCCTGCTCGGAGATCGGGATCGACTTCGCCGACAGCGGGAAGATGCCGCCGCCCTCGCTGATCAGCGAGCGGTCGTAGTCGTCCCACGACGAACGCGGCACGTTGAACAACCGCACGCGCTCGGCGAACGACGTGGCGGCGACCGGGTTCGGGTCGATGAAGATGTGCCGGTGGTCGAACGCGGCCACGAGCCGGATGTGCTCGGACAGCATCATGCCGTTGCCGAAAACGTCACCGGACATGTCGCCGATGCCGACGACGGTGAACTCCTCGGTCTGCGTGTCCACACCGAGCTCGCGGAACGAGCGCTTCACGCTCTCCCACGCGCCCTTGGCCGTGATGCCCATGGCCTTGTGGTCGTAGCCGATCGAGCCACCGGAGGCGAACGCGTCGCCCAGCCAGAAGCCGTAGCTCTGGCTCACGCCGTTGGCGATGTCGGAGAACGTCGCGGTGCCCTTGTCCGCGGCCACCACCAGGTACGTGTCGTCGCCGTCGTAGCGCACGACCTGCGGCGCGGGCACGACCTCGTTGTTGATCAGATTGTCGGTGAGGTCGAGCAGTCCGGAGATGAACATCTTGTAGCAGGCGACGCCCTCGGACATGAAGTTCTCGCGGTCGATGCCGGGGTCGCCCGTCGCCGGGATCGGGCGCTTGACGACGAAGCCGCCCTTCGCGCCGACCGGCACGATCACCGCGTTCTTCACGGCCTGCGCCTTGACCAGGCCGAGGATCTCGGTGCGGAAGTCCTCGCGGCGGTCGGACCAGCGCAGACCACCACGCGCGACGCTGCCGAAGCGCAGGTGCACGCCCTCGATCCGCGGCGAGTACACGAAGATCTCGAACTTCGGCCGCGGCGCCGGCAGGTCCGGGATCGCCTGCGGGTCGAGCTTGACCGACAGGTACGGGCGGCCGTTGCCCTCCGCGTCGCGGAAGAAGTAGTTCGTCCGCAGCGTGGCGTTGATCAGCGTGAGCAGGCTGCGCAGGATCCGGTCCGCGTCGAGGCTCGTCACGTCGTCGATCAGCTTGCCGGTCTCGACGACCATCGTCTCGGTGCGGTCGGCGCGCGTGGCGTCGTCGAGCCGCGGGTCGAACCGGGCCTCGAACAACGCGACCAGCGCGATCGCCACGCTCGTGTGGCTGAGCACCGCGTCCTCGATGTAGTCCTGCGAGTACGGCGTGCCGGCCTGGCGCAGGTACTTCGCGTAGGCGCGGAGCATCGCGGCCTGCTGCCAGGTGAGCCCGGCCTGCAGCACCAGCGAGTTGAACCTGTCGACCTCGGCCTCACCGCGCCACACGGCGGCGAACGCGTTCTGGAACCGCTCGCGCACGTTCTCGAGGTCGGCCTCGGACAGCTGGGCCAGCGCGGCCTCGTTGATGCGCAGGCCGAAGTCGTAGATCCAGCACTGCACGCCGTCCTCGCGCGCGATCTCGTACGGCCGCTCGTCGACGACGATCACGCCCATGCGCTGCAGCATCGGCAGCACGTCGGACAGCGTGATGCCCTCACCGGTGACGAACAGCTTGAAGCGCCGCTCCCCCGGCTCGGCGTCCTCGGGCACGTAGAAGACCATGTCGAGGTCGCCCTCGGCGAGCGCCTCGATGCGCCGGTAGTCCTCAAGCCCGGTGCTCGCCGGGAAGTCCTCCTTGTAGGCCTCCGGGAACACCGAGGCGAACCGCTGCCCCTGCTCGGTGGCCGACTCGGCACCGACGCCGTCGTCACCGACGACGGCCTCGACCATGCGGTCGTCCCAGCTGCGCACGGCCTCGGCGAGCTTGTTCTGGATCGCCTGGGTGTCCGGCTCCAGCACGCGGGCCGGATCCGTGTGCACCATGAAGTGCACGCGGGCGAGAGCGGACTCGCCAATGCGCGCGCTGTACTCCAGGTTCAGGCCACCGAGCTCGGCGAGCAGCACCTCCTGCATCGCGAGGCGGCTCGTCGTCGTGTAGCGGTCGCGCGGCAGGTAGACCAGGCACGAGAAGAAGCGCCCGTACGGGTCACGCCGCAGGAACAGCCGCAGCCGCCGCCGTTCCGCGAGCGCGATGACGCCCGTCGTCGTCTGGTAGAGCGTGTCGGCGTCCACCGAGAACAGCTCGGTGCGCGGGTAGTTCTGGATCACCTCGAGCATCCGCTGCCCCGAGTAGGACTGCAGCGGGAAGCCGGCGCGGTGGATCACGTCGCGCACCCGGCGCTCGATCACGGGGATGTCGAGCACGTCCTCGTGCAGCGCCGTGGTGCTGAAGACACCGAGGAACCGGTGCTCACCGGAGACGTTGCCCTCGGCGTCGAACGTCTTCACGCCCACGTAGTAGGGGTAGACGCTGCGGTGCACGCTGCTCTGCGCACTCGCCTGGGTCAGCACCAGCAGCTCGGGGCTGAGCGCCTGCGCGCCGTTGTCCGGCCCTGCGGTGAGGCTGCGCGCCGCGAGGCTGTCCTGCCGCAGCACACCGAGCCCGCTCGCGAGCACGGCCCGCAGCGCGGGTTCGCCGTCCTCCCGCACCAGCTCGTACTGCCGGTAGCCCATGAAGGTGAAATGCCCGTCCGCGAGCCACTTGAGCAGCTTCGCGCCGTCCGTGGTGGCCTCGGACGAGTCCTTCTCGAGCTCGTCGGCCAGCTGCAACGCCGTCGACACCATGCGGTCGGTGTCCTCGACGACCTCGCGGACGTCGTTCAGCACCGTCAGCAGCCGGGTCTCCAGCTCACGCGCCCGATCGGGGTCGGTGATGAGGTCGACCTCGATGTTCATCCACGACTCGGCCAGCGCGTCGGCGGGCGGGTCGGACGGATCGGCGGTCGGCAGCACCTCGGTGCGCTCACCCGTCACCGGGTCACGCCGCACGACGACGATGGGGTGCACGACACGCTGCACCTGCACACCACCACGCGTGAGCTCGGACGCGACCGAGTCCACGAGGTAGGGCATGTCGTCGGTCACGACCTGAACCACGGTGACCGGGCACTGCCACCCGTCGGTGGCCCGTGTCGGGTTCAGAATGCGCACCACGGCGCGTCCGGGAACGCGGCTCTCAGCGAGCTGGTAGTTCGATCGCACCGCTCCGACCAGGTCCACCGGGTCGTCGTCGATGACTTCCTCGGCGGGCACGTGCCGGTAGAAGAGGCGGATCAGATCAGCGAGTTCGGGGGCATTGGCGGCGGCCCGTTCGATCAGCTCGTCACGGACCTGCTCAGGACTGGCCGGTCGACTCCCGCCATCCGCGGCGGTTACCGCGGAGACGTCGTCGGTTCGGGTCGGGGCTCCAGTCGAGGTCATCTTCAGGCGACTCCACGCTATCCGGCACCTCTGTGTGCCGGGTCCGCCCCCACCCTAGATGGGACTGGGGCCGTCACCGGCAACGGGAGGGGCACTGACGGACCACTGAATCGTGGGCTGAATCGAGTCACATCATCAGTGGCGACAAGGCGTTCCGCATGCTGGACCACCCGTCCACGGCGACGGCGGCGGGCGGCCCACGTCGATCCTCCGGATCATGGGCCCGGCGGCCTCTTCCTGGCCGCCGGACCGAAAAACTCACACGCCCGGCCGCACCCGGCCACCCGACCAGCGGGTGGGCCCCGGCACTCCGGGTGCACATGTCCCGGCTCCGGCATCACGTGCCTGCCGGCATCACACGTCCGGCTGGAAATGTGCTTCCGCTTCCGGCCGCGCCCGTTCCAGCAGATCTCGGAAACTCGACGACCGAATGCGGATCACATACCTGGCAGGGTCCACCCCGCGGGCCCGTCCGGCCGGACGGGACGGATGGGACCGGTGCTCTCGTTGTCCGGCGTGGCACCCACGGGGACGATCGGACCGGTCTTCTCCTGCTCTGATTCCGGCCGCTCAGCACCGAAGGGTGTCTCCGGGCCGGGCTGGGCAGCGGGTTCCGCCGAGGGCTGCTGCGTAAGGAAGTACGCCGGGGCGTCCGCAGGTTGTAAGACGGGCTGCTGCGACGCCCCTGGCCGGAACACGGAGTCGCTGGGCTGCGCCGCGCCGAACTGGCCAGGGCTGTAGAGCGAGTCCGCACCGGGCTGCTCGGCTTCGGGCCGTTGTGCCGAGTAAGGCTGGTCCGGCACGTCGGATTGCCCGGCGTCCGACCACTTCGAGGCGCTCAGGTCGGAGGCATCGAGCTGCTCCTCGTCGGAGCGGCGGCCGGTTTCGTAGGCGACGAGCGCTTCGGCGAGCAGGTCGGCGAGGCTGAGGTCGCTCGGCTTGCGGCGACTGCTGGGGCGGCCCGATCGGGTGCCGGACTCGTCCATCTCCGTGGCCGGCTCGCCGTCGGCCGGCGTGGTGAGGCCGGACTCGGCTGCCGCCTCGCTGTGCGTGGCGGTGCCGGGCTCGGTGGTGCCGAACTGTGGGGTGGAGTCCGGTTGGGTGGCCGGCTCGGACTCCGTGGAGAAGAAGTTGTACTCCGGAGGCGAGCCGGGCTGGGTGGGTGAGCCGAATCCGGTGCTGGAGGCCGGAGGTGCCGGATCGAAGCTGAGGCCGGTGGGAGAGCCCGCGTCCGAGCCGAACCCGGCACCCACGCCAGGATCGCCGGACACCCCCGAACCGAACCCGGCACCGGTCGCGGAGTCGGCAGACGCGGCTGATCCGACCCCGGTGCTTGCGGCGGGATCCGCGGACCTCGCGGCCGGATCGAAGCCGGTGTCCACGTCCGAGTTCCCGAAGCCGGTCGGGTCCGATGGGGTCGGCCGGCTCGCGCCGGTGGGGATGTTGGGTTGGGTGGCCGGCTCAGAACCGGCGCCGGTTCCCGGACCCGTGAACATCACCAGGTTGGAGCTGACGTCGTAGTCGGGCGCGATGTCGAAGTTGGCCCAAGCACCCGGATCTGGCTGGGGGCCCTGGTCGGTGGCGTCGGGCTGGGGGATTCGGCTGAACCCGGCGCCGGTGGGATCAGACTGCGCGGAAGGGCCGGGCTGGGCAGGCGTGGCCGGGTCGGGCTGGCCGACATGAGCCGACTGCGTGCCGAAAGTGGATTGCGGCCCGAAGTTCGTCTGCGCGCCGAACGTGGGCTGCGCGCCGAAGCTGGTCTGAGTCCCGAAGGTCTGTTGCGTGCTGAACCCGGTCTGCGTACCGAAGCTCGGCTGACCACCAGGGCTGGGCTGAGTGCCGAAGCCGGACTCCGCGCCGAACCCCGGCTGGGTGCCCTGGCCGGGCTGGGTGCCGTAGGCCTGATCTGAGGTGAGGTTCGTGCGGACCGGGGTGGTCGGGAGGGCGGAGGTGTCGTCCTCCCGCTCCACGTCCGCGGAGCTCAGGAACGTGCTGGAGAGCAGGTCCGGCTCCGGGGAGGGCGGGATCTCGTCCGGGGTGGGCACCGGCGGGATCGGGTCCGGGATAGGCGGGAACGGCTTGCGCTCCGGGTTCGGGGTGGGGTCCGGCGTCGGCTGGGCCGGGTCGGGGGGTTCCGCGGGGTCTGGGGACGGGATTGATGCCGTTGACCACTGCGGGGTGCTGAAGTCGAAGCTCGTGTAGTCCGGGGTGGGGAGCTTGCGCTCGTCCTGATCCGGCGGGGAGGTCGGGAAGCCGGCGGCCGGGGTGTGCAGCGGGTACGCCGGATCGTCGGTGTGGGGACCGAAGTCCGGGGCCGCTGGAGGGCGCGAGAACGCCGCGGCCAGGCCCGAGCGGGACGGTGTGTCCGCGGTGCTCGGGTCGGCGAAGTAGTCCGGGCCGGTTGAGGTCTCCGGCGCGGAGTGGGCGCCGGGGTCGGCGAAGTAGCTGGGCGACTGGTCGTCCTGGCGCAGGCGGGACGGTGGTTCGACTCGCCACGACGGGGTTTCCGGCTGGGCTTCGGTGTCCGGGGCTCGGCGTCGGCCGCCTGCTCGCAGGCCCTGGGCCTTGAGCATGTCCATGACGCTCTCCGGCTGGGCTCTGGAGGCCTCCTGGCGGGCCGCGGCCTGGCGGGCGGCCTCTTCGGCTGCCTCGCGTTCCATCCTGGCTTGGCGGGCGGCCGCTTCGGCTGCCTCGCGTTCTGCCGCGGCTCGTAGTTCGGCGCGGGCCTGGCGCTCTGCCTCGATCTGGCGGCGGGCCTCGCGCTGCAGCTCCATGAGCTGTTGCTCGACCTTGCGCTTGCGTTCCTGTTCCGGCGTCAGCGCAGGGGTTTCGGCAGGCGCGGGTGGTGGTGGTGGTGGTGTCGGGGCGGTGGCAGGGGTGGACGGCTGGTCGTCGTCGATCTCGCCCGCGGCCACTCGGGCGGCGCGGCGGCGGCCGCTCACCATGGCGCCCGCGGAGGCGATCAAGCCGGAGGCCGGGACTGTGCGGTCTGATGAGGATGCTGCTGGAGGTTGGGGTTCCACTGGGTCCGGAGTCTTGTCGTCGGGTTCGCCGAACGGCTGGACCATGCGCCACCGGTCGGCGGCGTGCTGGCGTGCCGCGGACAAACCCTCCACGGTCATGTCTTCGGCAGCTCTGCGGGCGCGCTTGACCTTCAGTCCGTCGCCCTTGCGGACCTGGACCGGGCGCCACTGGCGGAGCTGTTGTTTCAGTGCGGCGGACAGGATGCCGTCGGAGACCATCTGCATGCCGTCGATCGGGCGGAGCAGGCTCGCCAGCTGCTGGTGCAGGTCGGCCGGCTGGCGGTGGACGCCGGAGAACTCCGCGGCGAGGCGTGCGCGCACCGCGTAGACGGCGCGGGCCCGGCGGCGTTCGGCGGCGTGGGCGGAGCGCAGGTTCGTGAGCGCGTCGGCCAGGTCGCCGGACACCTCGTGCACGTGGGCCAGCGCCAGCAGGCTTTCCGCGAGGAGCGTGTCGAGCTGGTGGCGTTCTGCGCTCGCGGCGGCTTCGCGAAGCATTTCGCGGGCCAGCGCCACGCGCCCCGCCGGCAGGTGGACACGTGTGGCGAGAGCCAGGCGGAGCCAGCCCGTCGTCGACGCCGACGGTGCGCGCACCGGGCGGTCGAGCATCGGGGTGCCGACCTCGCTCGCGTCGAGGAGGCGGTTCGCGTCCATCAGCGCGAGCACCAGCTCCAGCGTGAGGCGGCCCATGCCCTGGCCGCTGTCCGCCGACGGGTCGGCGAACCGGCTGAGCAGGTCGAGGCCTTCGCGGGCGGCGCCGATGGCGGCGGCGATGTCGCCCCACCGGCGGTGCTGGGCCGCCTGCACCGCGCGGATCAGGCCGCGAAGCAGCAGGCGGGTGTCGTCGTCGAGCGTCGCGTCGGCGACGTAGAGCTGGTCCGCCTCCGCCAGCGCCTGCGTGGGTTCGTCGCCGCGGCCGACCGTGACGAGGCATTCGCTGGCCTGCACCAGCGCCGAGGCCCGCAGTTCCGCGGGCACGTCCGGCGCTTCCAGCACGGGCGTCACCGCGGCGAAACCCGTCAGCGGTGCTCCCACGGACCGCGCGCACGCCGCGAGTTCCACCCGCAGCAGCCACGCGGTCTCGTGTTCACCGGCGGTCTCGGCCGCCTTCAGCGCGTCGATCGCCCGGTCGGCGATGCGGACGCCGCGGCCGACGCGGTTGCCCGCGAAGACCACGACCGACTCCGCGCGGAGCCGATCGGCTTCGTCGTGACGGGCGGAGGCGAGCGCGAGTGCGCGCTCACCCAGCACCAGAGCGAGCTCCGGTGCCCGCCAACGCAGCCGCCAGGCGGGCACGACCAGCGTGCTCACCTCGACGTTCGCCTGCGTCTCGCCCCTCGCCGCCACGACGTCGCCGTTGCCCTCTCAGTCCCGTGTCAGCTTGCGGTACGTAACACGGTGCGGACGGGCCGCTTCGGCACCCAGGCGCTCGATCTTGTTCTTCTCGTAACCTTCGAAGTTGCCCTCGAACCAGTACCACTGCGACGGGTTCTCGTCCGTGCCCTCCCACGCGAGGATGTGCGTGGCGACGCGGTCGAGGAACCACCGGTCGTGGGAGATCACGACGGCGCAGCCGGGGAACTGCTCGAGAGCGTTCTCCAGCGAGCCCAGGGTCTCGACGTCGAGGTCGTTCGTCGGCTCGTCCAGCAGGATCAGGTTGCCGCCGATCTTGAGCGTGAGCGCGAGGTTCAGGCGGTTGCGCTCACCGCCGGACAGCACGCCCGCGGGCTTCTGCTGGTCCGGGCCCTTGAAGCCGAACGCGCTGACGTACGCGCGGGACGGCATCTCGACGTTGCCGACGTGGATGTAGTCGAGTCCGCCGGACACGACCTCCCACACGTTCTTCTTCGGGTCGATGCCACCGCGGTTCTGGTCGACGTACGACAGCAGGACCGTGTCTCCGACCTTCACGCTGCCGGCATCCGGCTCCTCGAGGCCGACGATGGTCTTGAACAGCGTGGTCTTGCCGACGCCGTTCGGGCCGATGACGCCCACGATGCCGTTGCGCGGCAACGTGAACGACAGTCCGTCGATCAGGACCCGGTCGCCGAAGCCCTTCTTCAGCTTGTCGACCTCGACCACGACGTTGCCCAGACGCGGGCCCGGCGGGATCTGGATCTCCTCGAAGTCGAGCTTGCGGGTCTTCTCCGCCTCGGCCGCCATCTCCTCGTAGCGGTCGAGACGCGCCTTGGACTTGGCCTGGCGGGCCTTGGCGCCGGAGCGCACCCACTCCAGCTCGTCCTTGAGGCGCTTCTGCAGCTTCTGGTCCTTCTTGCCCTGGACCGCGAGACGCTCGGCCTTCTTCTCCAGGTAGGTGGAGTAGTTGCCCTCGTAGGGAATGGCCCGGCCGCGGTCGAGCTCGAGGATCCACTCGGCCAGGTTGTCCAGGAAGTACCGGTCGTGGGTGACGGCGAGGACGGCACCGGGGTACTGCGCGAGGTGCTGCTCCAGCCACAGGACGCTCTCCGCGTCCAGGTGGTTGGTGGGCTCGTCGAGCAGCAGCAGGTCGGGCTTGCTCAGCAGCAGCTTGCACAGCGCGACACGGCGGCGCTCACCACCGGAGAGCTTGGTGACGTCGGCGTCCGGCGGCGGGCAGCGCAGGGCGTCCATCGCCTGCTCCAGCTGGGAGTCGAGGTCCCACGCGTTGGCGTGGTCGAGCTCCTCCTGGAGCTTGCCCATCTCCTCCATCAGCTCGTCGGAGTAGTCGGTCGCCATCAGCTCGGCGATCTCGTTGAAGCGGTCGAGCTTCACCTTGATCTCGCCCAGGCCCTCCTGGACGTTGCCGAGAACGGTCTTCTCCTCGTTGAGCGGCGGCTCCTGCTGCAGGATGCCCACGGTGTAACCGGGGGACAGGTAGGCCTCACCGTTGCCGGGTGTGTCCAACCCCGCCATGATCTTGAGCACGCTCGACTTGCCGGCGCCGTTGGGACCGACCACACCGATCTTCGCGCCGGGGTAGAACATGATCGTGACGTCATCGAGGATGACCTTGTCACCGTGCGCCTTGCGCACCTTTTTCATGGTGTAGATGAACTCGGCCATGGCGGCGATCGTAGAGCGGTGTCCGGAGGCCACTGACCTCGGTCGCCGACAAGCAGCCGTTCAGCCCCGGATCGAGCGCCACGCGAGTCGGTGACCAGCCCGTTCCATTCGAACATGAACAACTGTCGGCGATCGGTCCTCGTCGGCTCCGATCTACGAGCTTCCCTCCTTCTCGGATCGCGGTGCGTACATCTTGTCCGGCGGCGCTGCCGGATCGGGTGGGATCGGGGAACTCCCGTGTGCGGTTGCCCCGAAGGGCGCAAGATCAAAACGGCACGGGTTCCTCGGCGAGATCATCGCTCACCCGCGGTTCAACGACGGGAGCGGAGCCGAGTGACTGCACCCGGCTCAGATCCAGCCCGACGTGGAGCGCGTCCAGGTTGACGGCCGTCCGTTTCACGTCGTCCTTCTCGTAGTGACGCATGCGCAGCTTGCCCTGGACGATCACGGGATCCCCCTTGGACAGCGCGGTCTTCACGCTGTCGGCGAGCTTGCGCCAGCACGACACGCCGAGCCAGAGCGACTCCCCGTCCTCCCAGTCGCCGATCGAGGTGTTGTACCGGCGCTCGGTCGACTGGATGCGGAAGTACGCGTTGGTCTTGCCGTCCTCGCCGTACTTGTACGAGATCTCGCTCGCCACCTGACCAACGACGGTGACCAGCGTGGAATTCCAGGACATCGGGTTCTTGCCTCCAGGGTCGCGGGGTTGCTGCTCCAGGTTGCTCCGGGAGGGGTGGAGGCGAGTGGGGTGGACGGGGGATCTGTGGATTACTCGCGGGTTGTGGACAGGTCGGGATCTTCGACGGCCAGGAACCGCGGAATTGTCGGACCTGTGTGCTAGAGCGGCGCTGGAGCGCGCGAGTGAGTGAGCGCCCACTCATTGACATGAGTGAGTACTCACTCATACAGTGGTGGCGTGTCAGAGGAACCACGCCGCCGCCGCGCCCCCGCGATGAGCCCGGAAGATCGCCGCGAAGCGATCCTCCAGGCCACGTTGCCGCTCGTCCTGAAGGCCGGCGCGAACGTCACCACCAGCCAGATCGCCGCCGCGGCCGGTATCGCGGAAGGCACGGTGTTCCGCGTCTTCAAGGACAAGGCGGAACTGCTCGACGCGTGCATCCAGCGCGCGCTGCACTCTGACGAAGAGGTCGCCCGCCTCGCGGCGATCCCGGCGGACGTGCCGTTGGAGCAACGGCTGACTGCGGGTGTCGCGACGTTCAGCGGCTACCTCGACCGCATGTGGGGCGTCATCGGCGCGTTGCGCGAGTCCGGCTACCAACCGCGCGACGAGGACCACAAGAAGCACAAGGGACCGCCGATCGGCATGCAGCAACTGACCGAAGCGGTCGCCGGCCTGTTCGGCGACGCGGACCTGCGCGTCGGCCCCGATCTCGCCGCGCGGATGCTGCTCGGCGCCGTCTTCACGAACCGCATGGGCGCGGGCTTCGGTCAGATCGCCGCCGAACCCGCCGACATCGTCGAACTTTTCCTGCACGGCGCACTCAAGGGGGAAACAAATGAGTGAGCTCATGATCGAAGCCACGGACGTGAGCAAGCGATTCGGTGACGTGCACGCACTCGACGGCGTGAGCGTCACCGCGAAGAAGGGCACCGTTCTCGGGCTCCTCGGCCACAACGGCGCCGGCAAGACCACGCTGGTCAACATCCTCACGACGATGCTGCCGCTGTCCGGCGGCAGCGCGCGCGTCGCGGGGTTCGACGTCGTGGGACAAGGCCACGAGGTCCGCAGCCGCATCGGCCTGACCGGCCAGTTCGCCGCCGTCGACGAGCAGCTCAGCGGCCACGACAACCTGGTGCTGATCGCCCGTCTGCTCGGGGCCGGCCGCAAGCAGGCCCACCAGCGCGCGGACGACCTGCTGGAGCAGTTCGACCTCACCGACGCCGCCAAGCGCAACGCCAAGACGTACTCCGGCGGCATGCGGCGGCGTCTCGACCTGGCCGCGTCCCTGGTCGGCAGGCCAGAGGTCCTGTTCCTCGACGAGCCGACCACCGGCCTCGACCCCGCGAGCCGCCTGGCGATGTGGGAGATCGTCGAGAAGCTCGTCGCGGACGGCACCACCGTGCTGCTCACGACGCAGTACCTCGACGAGGCCGACCGCCTCGCCGACACGATCACCGTGCTGTCCCACGGCAAGGTCGTCGCGTCCGGCACCAGCGCCGAGCTCAAGGCCCAGGTCGGCCAGCGCACGGTGACCGTCGCCCTCGACTCGGCGTCCGATGTGGACACCGCGCTGAAGGCGATCAACGCGGTCGGGCTCCACCCCGTCGCAGAGGGCCTCACCCTCACCACGCCCGTGAGCGCGTCACGAGATCTCGCGACGGTCGTGCGCGCGTTGGACGACAACGGCTTGGAGGCCCACGAAATCGGCCTCGCAGAGCCGACCCTGGACGACGTCTACCTCACTCTCGCCGCGAACTAGGGGGAATCATGGCGACCTTGACCTGGCACGGCAGCAGCTATCCGACACAGGTTCTGGTGCTGACTGGCCGTTCTCTGCGCGCACTCCTGCGCACGCCCGCACTCGTGTTCTTCAGCGTGTTGCAGCCGTTGATCATGCTGACGCTGTTCAGCCAGATCTTCAGCAGCATCACGTCCACGGCGAACTTCCCGCCGGGCATGACCTACATCAACTTCCTGCTGCCCGCGATCCTCGTGAACACCGCGATGCAGTCCTCTCTCGCGTCCGGCATCGGACTCGTGCAGGACATGTCGAACGGTGTGCTCGCGCGATTCCGTTCGCTGCCCATCAGACCGAGCACGGTTCTGCTGGCCCGCAACCTGTCCGACGCGGTCAGGACGGCGTTCCAGCTCGTGCTGATGATCGCGTTCGGCGTGCTGGTGTTCGGCTTCCGGCCGGACGGCGGCATGCTCGGCACGCTCGCCGCCCTGGGCCTCGCACTGGTCGTGGGATGGGCGCTGAGCTGGGTGTTCATCGCGATCGCCGCGTGGGTGCGCAAGGCGGAGCTGATGCAGACCGTCGGCTTCCTGGCGATGTTCCCGCTGATGTTCGCGTCCAGCGCGTTCGTGCCGATCAACGGCCTGCCCGGCTGGCTGCAGGCGATCGCGAAGGTCAACCCGCTGACCTACGCGGTCGACGCCGCCCGCAGCCTGGCGCTGGCCCACCCGATCACCGGGGTGGCCGGAGCGCTGGTCACGAGCGGCGCGATCGCGGCGATCGGAGCGTTCTTCGCGGTCCGCGGCTTCCGCAGGCCCCTGTCCATCTAGTCCTTGCCCGCCATCTTGCGGAGCATCGCGTTGTAGGCCTCGAGGTCGGCGTCGCCATCGGCGTCGGCCTTGCGGTCCAGCCTCTTCGCCTCACGGGAGTCCTGCCGCGCCCACTGCGTGAGCAGGGCGACCATCACCACCAGCAACGGGATCTCCCCCGCCGCCCAGGCGATGCCGCCGCCGAGTCGCTGGTCCTCCAGCAGGTTCTGCACCCACGGCAACGACAGGTTGCGGTAGAACTGCTCGCCGATGACGTTCGCGGAGCTCATCAGCACGACGCCGAAGAACGCGTGGAACGGGATCGACGCGAACAACAGCCCCAACCGGCCGAGCGGCGGCAGCTTGTTCGGCGACGGGTCCACGCCGATCACGGGCCAGTAGAAGACGTAGCCCGCGAGGATGAAGTGGGCGTTCATCGCGAGGTGCGCCCAGTGGAACGGCAGCGCAGCCTCGAACAGCCCCGAGAAGTACAGGGCGTAGAAGGAACCGACGAACAACGCCAGCGCCACGAAGGGGTTCGTCAGCACCCGCGCGACCGGTGAGTGCACGAAGGCCAGCAACCACTCTCGCGGCCCCGGCACCTCTTTGTTGACCGGCAACGCGCGCAACGCCAGCGTCACCGGCCCGCCCAGGACGAACAGGATCGGCGTCAGCATGGACAGCACCATGTGCGCTTCCATGTGCACGCTGAACATCGCCGGCGAGTACCGGCCCATCCCCGACGACGTGGCGAACAAGAGAGAGAAACACCCGCACAGCCACGCAACGGTCCGCCCGATCGGCCATTTGTCGCCGCGCTTGCTGAGCCGGCGCACGCCCAGCACGTACAGCAGCGCGAGAACCAGCGCCGCCGTGCCGTAGATCAGGTCGAAGCGCCAGTCGAAGAGGATGCGCGCCAGCGTCGGCGGCCCGTCGAGGTCGTAACCGATGGCGATCTCCGTGCGGCTGGGCAGTTCGACGCTGCCGCCGGGAGGAGGCGTGCGGGCCAGCGCCACGGCCAGGCCGATCGTGAACATCATCAGCAGAACTTCGAGACCGGCGAGCTTGAGCAACGCGTGGGGCTTCCCGTCGACCACGCCCTTCACGCCGCGTTCGCGCTGGAAGTAGCCGAACACGCCGAGCAGCAGCAGGCAGGCCACCTTGCCGAGCGTCAGCCAGCCGTACGTCGAGGTCACGAGGTCGACCGGTGTGATGCGCACGAGCGCGTTCACCACACCCGAGACGGCCATGACGATCCAGCAGACCAGTGCCAGCTTCGAGAACCTCGTGGCGGCGAGGGGAAGGTGCGCCCCGCCACGCCTGCCGTGCGCGAGCAACGCGATGAGGCCGCCCACCCACAACACCGCGGCGACGAGGTGGAACAACAGGCTGTTCGTCGCCATGTCGTGCGAGCCGCCCGACGACGAGTGGCCGGTGACCGCGACCGGCACCAGCGCGAAGATCGCCAGGAACAGCAGCACCGTCGCCCACGCCCACGACAGCACCAAGCGGCAGCCCAGTGCGATCAAGCTCACGATGATCGCCGTCAGCAGCCACGCCTTCGACTGCTCCAGCAGCATCGCAGTCGCGATCATCTGACTGAACGTGAAGTCACCGACCGGCCGGTCGATCGCGGCCGCCGTGTTGAACGGCACCGACAACACAGCGCCGACCAGCCACACGAGCGCGAACCACCCAGCCGTGCGCATCGCGGCGTAGCCGTCAGCTGCGAGAGTGCCGGACTTCTGCGGTGGGACGAGGAACGCCGCCAGCAGCAACGAGCCGATGGTCACCACGGCGCCGGTCTCGGTCAGCACGCGCACGACGAGCAACCCTGTCGGAGGGTTGGGCGAGAGCGCGCTCAACGCAACGGCGACGAGTGCCGCCACCGCGAAGCCGATGACGACGAGGGGCACCAATCCCGTTCTGGTGGAGCGTTCGATTGCCACGTCCAGGAGCCTACGACCCTCTAGTGTTGCGCCGTGTGAGCCGTTCTCTCCTCCTCCTTCTCGCCCTGTTGGCTGTTGCCGGTTGCTCCTATCGCATCCAGGGCGAACCCGTCGCGGCTCCGCTTCCGCCGCTCGCGATCGCGACGCCGCGCAAGACGGCGGGCATCGACCCGTGCGGGCTCGTCACGGAGAAGGACCTCAAGCCGATCGGGACGCTGCAGTTCAGGCCGGCCCCGCGCGCCGAGATGCCGAACTCGTGCCTCTTCACGCTGAAGGAGAACGCGTACGTGGTGGTGGCGGTCCCCTACCGCTCGTTCGACGAGTCGAAGAACACCCAGAAGAAGGGCCGCGAGGTCCAGACCGCCAAGCACGCCACGTGGCTCAGCTGCGGCCAGCAGGAGAAGGACATGGTGTGCACGGCGACCATCGCCGTGACGCGCAACGAGTCGCTGTTGGTCGCCGTTGGCATGAACGGCGCCACTGAGACCAAGGCCCGCGACCTGCTGGAGCCGATCGGCCAGGAAGCACTCAGACGGATGCCGGCTGCCTAGCGGCCCGCCTGGCGAGCCACGTCGCCGGGATGATCAGCGCGGTGACCAGCGCCACGAACCCGAGCGACACCACGAGAGAGCTGACGTGCGCGAGCCCGCCCACGATCGGCGGCCCGGCGAGGAACCCGGTGTAGGCGATCGTCGTGACGAGGCCGAGCTCGCGTTCGCCGCCGCTGCCGTCGGCGCGTTTGCCGGTTTCGCTCGCGAGGTCCATGACCACGGGGAACGAGAACGCGAGCCCCAGCCCTGCCAGGCCGAACCCGAGGTACCCGGCTGCGGGAACCGGCACCGTGGCGGTGACCGCCAGCCCCGTCGCGGCGAGCCCACCGCCCGCGGCGAGGAGTCGGTGGGGCCCAAGCGTGCGTTGGATCGGTTCCCCGAACCACCGTGCGAGCGCCATCGTGATGGAGAAGCCCGCATAGGCGTATGCACCCGCCGCGTCGCCCATGCCGCGCTCACGAACCATGAACAACGCCGACCAGTCTGCCGCCGCCCCTTCCGCGATGGCACTGCACAGCGCAACGCTCGCCAACAACCAGAGAACCGGGCTCTTGAGCACGTTGCTACGTTCAGTGGCTTCTTCCCTATGGCGCTCCCCCACTCCTCCGGGAATCTTCTTCGCGATGAGCGCCGTGATGATGAGCCCGACCACTGCGGCCATGAGGAAGTGCTTCATGGGTGTCCAGTGCGCCTGAGCGGCGGCGGCGCTGCCCAACGAGCCGATGAGGCCGCCGAAGCTGAAGCCCGCGTGGAACTGCGGCATCAACGGCCGTTGCAGGTCACGGACGACGACGACCGCAGCGACGTTCATCGACACGTCCATCGCCGCGACGCTCGCACCAAGCGCGATGAGAGTCAGCCCGAACTGCACCGTTGACTGCGATAGCGCAAGCACGGGCAAAAGGAGCGGACTGAGGAGGCTGCTCGCTATCAGAACCCCGCGCGACCCGTGAACCGCGCAGATCCGTGCGGCGACCGGTGCCGTGACGGCCAGGCCGACACTCGCCCCGAGCAGCGCCAGGCCGAGGCTGCCCACCTCCGCGCCGACCTGCTCGGCGAGCGCGGGCACGCGAGAGGCCCAGGTGCCGAAGACGGCGCCGTTCAACAGGAAGACGACGAAGGTGGCCAGGCGTGGGGACATGCGTTCCAGCATGACTGAAGCGCTTCAGAGTCGCCAGGTAATTCGGTGCGATCTCTCGCATACGATGCTTTCCGTGGAGTCCGATCGCCGACGCAGGCCGACGCTGGACACCGTCGCCGCAGCGGTCGGGGTTTCCAGGGCAACGGTGTCGAACGCGTACAACCGGCCCGACCAGCTCTCGTCGTCGTTGCGCGAACGCATCCTGGAGACGGCGCGCTCTCTGGGCTATGCGGGCCCTGATCCCGTTGCACGCTCTCTGGCCACACGGTCGTCAGCAGCCGTGGGTTTCATGCTGCCGCAGGGCCTGTCCGGCGCGTTCTCGGATCCGGCGCTGTCCATCGTGCTCGACGGCCTGGCCTCGACCGTCGACGGCCACGACCACAGCCTCGTCCTGATGCCCGGCGACTCCACGGGAGGCCCACGTCCCTCGATCGTGTCACGCGCACAGGCGGACGTGATGGTGGCGTACTCGCTCCCGGACTCCGCACCGGCGTTGGACGCGGTGGCCGCCCGCGGGCTTCCGCTGGTGGTGATCGACCAACCGGTGCTGCCGGGCTCGGCACGGGTCGAGGTGCAGGACCACCTGGGCGCGTCGCTCGCGGCGTCGTTCCTGCTCGAGCTCGGTCACTCCTCGTTCGGCATCCTGACGTTCTCGCTACACCCGGACGGCGTATCCGGCCCCGTTTCCCACGAGCGCCGTTCGGCCGTGCCGTTCCGCGTGAGCCGCGACCGCCTGGGCGGCTACCTCGACACTTTGGCAAAAGGCGGGGTCCAACCGGACAATGTTCCGGTGTGGGAGGCGCGCGGCAGTGATCGCGAGCTCGGACGTCTCGGCGCGCGGTGGTTGCTCACCCGCACGCCACGCCCGAGCGCTCTGCTGTGCGCGTCGGACCAGCTGGCCTTCGGCGCCCTCCAAGCCGCCCGCGACCTGGCCTTGACCGTCCCGCGAGACGTTTCCGTCGTCGGCTTCGACGACGTCCCCGAAGCGACCTACAGCGATCCGCCACTGACTACCGTGCGTCAACCCCTGGCCGAGAAGGGCCGCAGAGCGGGCGAGCTGGCGCTGAAATTACTGGCCGGCGGCAGACCGCCGCGGCCCACGAGGCTCGACGTTTCACTCGTGCAGAGAGCCTCGACGGCCCCACGGACGTGATACGCGTCACGTTTGGAGCGTTTTCGTCACCCATTTGGACGTAGGGCGGAAACAGTCGATCGACTTCGGACGATGTGTCCGTTGGGGGCAGCGGCGACCACAGTTCGTGGCCGCTTCGGTCTCCTCAAGCCTCCGTAGCTCAGTGGAGAGAGCGAGGGACTTCTAATCCCGAGGTCGCAGGTTCGAATCCTGCCGGGGGCGCCCAGATGGAATAGGGCCTCTGACCTGCAAGAACAGGTCAGAGGCCCTCCTCCTTGCTCCAGGCTTTGTTGATCTTCAGGGCTGTTCGTGGTGCCGTGCGTGGTGCGAACGGGCTACCGTCGCACCATGACGAAGCGCAAAGCAGGCCCCAAGAGCCGCAAGCGCGGCCGGATCGAGACCCTCCCCAGCGGCGCGCTGAGGGTCAGTGTCTACGCGGGCATCGACCCGCTGACGAAGCTCCGGCACTACCTCAAAGAGACCATTCCGGCCGACCACCCCGAACTGTGGGACGAAGCCGAGCGAGTACGGACACGCCTGCTCAACCAAGTTGACGAGCAGCACAATCCCCGCACAAAGGCGACGGTCAATCAGCTCATGGACGAGTACCTGGCGAAGGTGGACGTCGATACGAGCACGAAGATCGGTTACGAGCGGGCAGCCCGGAACCACATTCGCCCGCTCTTGGGTCGCTTGCAGGTGGGCAAGCTGGACGGCCACACGCTCGACTCGTTCTACTCGACATTGCGCACGTGCCGTGCCCATTGCGGTGGCAAGGGCAAGTTCATCGAGCATCGAAAGAAGCCGCACGACAAGAGCGAGTGCGATGACCGATGCAAGCCACACGCGTGCAAGGGCTTGGCTGACTCCACGATCCGGCAGATCCACTCAATCCTCAGCGGCGCGCTTGAGCGCGCGATTCGGTGGGGCTGGATCACCGTCAACCCGATCGAGCAAGCCGAACCGCCGAAGACTCCGACTCCAAACCCGCATCCGCCCGAGCCTGAGGAAGCGGCCTCCATCGTGAATGAGGCCTTCAAGGACTTCGCCTGGGGTGTGCTGGTGTGGCTCGCCATCATTACTGGCGCACGACGCGGCGAGCTGTGCGCACTCCGATGGGACTGGCTCGACCTCAACAAAGCGGTATTGAGGATTCGCACCAGCATCGGCCAAGAGGGCGCGAAGACGTGGGAGAAGGACACGAAGACTCACCAGCAACGCCGGATCGCCCTTGACCAGGAAACCGTTGACCTCCTGCGCGCGTACCGTCAGCATTGCGAAGAACTCGCCAAAGAGATGGGACAGAAGATCGCACGTGACGGCCGGATCTTCTCCACATCGACCGACCACAGCACGTGGCTGAAGCCTGACTCCGTCTCGCAGAGGTTCTCCCGGATGTGCGACAAGCTGGAGATCGAGACCAGCTTGCACGCACTGAGGCACTACTCGGCAACCGAACTCATCGCGGCGGGTGTCGACCCGCGCACTGTGGCGGGACGCCTCGGCCACGGTGGAGGCGGCGCGACAACGCTTCGCGTGTACTCAGCCTGGGTGTCGGAGGCTGATCAGCGCGCGGCAGGGAACCTGAGCGGAAGGATGCCCAGCGCGCCGATCTCCTTCGATGCGGACGGCAGCGCCACCATTACCGTCACGCCTGAGATTCGCGGCCCGTACCAGCAAATCGCCGCTGACCTACGTGGCGCCATCGTGTGCGGCGCATTGAAGCCGGGCGACACCCTTCCGACCGTGGTCGAACTCTGCCAGCGCTACAACGTGGCCGCGGGAACCGCGAATCGCGCGGTAGCCGAACTGAAGGCCGATGGACTGGTGACAGCGAGCCGAGGAAAGCGCGCGGTAGTCGCCCCGCTGAGTGAGTCGAGCTTCGCGAACGTCGTCAGTCTGAGGAGCAAGCGCGCGGGCGAGTAAGGCTGCTAGGGCGTGTCCGCCGGAACGCTGATCGTGGGGTTTGATCAAATTGCGTTGTGGCGCGTGGTGATCTGACGGATGCGGAGTGGGCGATCCTGGAGCCGTTGCTGCCGGCTCCGAAGCCGGGTCGTGGCGGCCGGTGGGGTGATCGTCGTCGGGTGATCAACGGAATCCTGTGGCGCATGCGGACAGGCGCTCCGTGGCGGGATGTGCCGGAACGGTACGGGCCGTGGAAAACCTGTTATGAGCGTTATCGCCGGTGGGCGGCGGACGGGACGTGGGCGCGGCTCAAGCGGCAGGTCCAGGGCCGGGCCGAGGCCGAAGGGGACATCGACTGGAACGCCCAGGTCGATTCCACGATCGTGCGCGCCCACCAGCATGCGGCGGGTGCTCGTAAAGGGGGCTGAGCCCGGAGGAATCGCGGGCAGCCCGGGGCCTTGGCGGTCACGGGGTGGTTTGACGTCCAAGATCCACACTATCGGCGAAGGACGCGGAAGATCGCTGGCGACCCGGGTCACTCCTGGTCAGGCCGCTGATACCAAGCAGCTGGAGTCGTTGCTGGAGGACATCGCCGTGCCCCGGCCCGGCAAGGCCGGTCGTCCGCGCAAGCGTCCGGACTCGCTGACCGGGGACAAGGCCTACGGCAGCAAGGCCAATCGCGCCCTGCTGCGGAGCAAGAAGATCAAGGCGGTGATCCCCGAACGCCGGGATCAGGTCAGCAACCGGCTACGCAAGGGATCCAACGGTGGACGGCCGCCATCGTTCGACAGCACCCGGTACAGGCAGCGCAACCAGGTCGAGCGAGGGTTCAACCGCCGCAAGCAGTTCCGCGCAGTGGCCACCCGCTACGACAAGCTGGGCAGCCACTGGCAAGCCACCAACGACCTGATCGAGATCATCGACTGGATCCGCGCTACACCAGACAAAACCCGGTCATGACCCGGCGGACACGCCCTAAAGGTCCAACGCCTTCAGCACCGGCCGGTAGATGCGGTCGGCCGGGATGAGACCGACCAAGCGCGACTTGTCCACCCACATCACGTCCGCGTTCTCGAACGCGTCGATGTTCTTCGCCACGCCGGCGACGTAGTCACAAAGCACGTAGTCGCAGAGAACCCGCGTCGCGGGATGCAGTCGCGTCCCGAGTCCCCCACGCACGACGCAGTGAACATCCGTCTCGCTGAGCGTTTCACGGACGGCGATCGTCTCTGGTGCCGCACCAGGCTTGACCATTCCGGCTGGAAACTGCCATCCAGCCGAACCGTCGTCACCACGGCGACGCACGATCAACACCTCTGATCCCCTCAACACGACCGCTATTGCCACGCGCAACGGGTGGGCGGCGGAGTGCGTGTCTGGCCGTCGAGGCGGCGACAGCAGTTCAGCAATCGGCATACCGAAGATGCGTTCGAGCAACCGGGCGTTGGCAGGACGCACCGGCCCCAGCGGCGTTCCGTCTTTCCGAACTCCGGCGACCAGCCGTAGAAGATGCCGCACGCTCAGCGTGCCCGGCTCGTTGTGTTCGCGAGCGAAGTCCATCGCGAACTCCACGAACTCCTCATAGGTCAACTGTCGCGCCTTGATCTGCTCTTCGAGCACGGTGCGGGCAGGTGTCGCCGTCAACGTCGTCCCGGTCATCCCCGACCTCCCCACCAGTGGCGCTCAAACGGCGCACTCATGGCATCCGTATGTCATGTTCATCAGCCTGGGTCAACGTCAGGCTTGATTTCAGTCTGGCACAGACCCTCTCCAAGAGGGTCTTTCGAGTGCCTCGTTCACGCGGACAGAGGCGGGTGGATGACGGTGTGGAGCGAACTGGCAAAGGACTCGGGCGGAATCGCACTCTTCGTGATCTGGCTCGTGCTGCCGCTCGTGTACGTGATTGCGCTCGGCCGCAGGTACGTCCGGCAAGCCCGAGAGGCGGCCCAGGAAGCGACATGGGCGAACGAGGAGGTTCAGGCCGTCTTGGAAGACCTCCAAGACGCCATAGAGCCTGATGAGAGCGATCAGCCCACTGTGCCGACAGCCCGCGCGGAAGACACCTGGGAACTTCCTCGGGTCGAACGACCCGAGCGCGTCGGGAAGCACCGGCTCGACCGTTCAGAGGTGGCGTCGTGCCTGAAGTGACTCCCGCTGCCCTTCTCGTACGCCTTCGCCGTGGCGTCGTTGGCGAGAGGGAACGAACTTGTCACGTTGTTCCCGTGCCGTCCGGCGACACGATGCCGACTTCACTCGTGGCGTACTGCGGTCTGGTGATCCTGCCCGGCACGGTGGAGCTGCTGAGCGCGCCTGAAGGGATGCCGTGCGTTGACTGCCTGTTCCGCAGTCCACTTCCTCCCGCTCCGATCAGGGAGATGCAGTGATCATCGAGCGACGCTTCCAACTCGCGCCACTGACCGACGAGATGCTGACGCGCGTTCAGCAGTACGCAAACCTCTCGCCGGATGAGGCCCTGTCGGTTCTGGTGCGGTACGGCTTCGTCGCCTACCGCATGACCGTGCTGCATCAGTTCGGCATGGACCCGAGCACCGGTTCTCTCCTCGACCTCCCGGAACGCCCGGACCAGGACCACCAGCCTGAATGAGGCTGGTGCGGGAGTCGACGCGGCGCGCGCAGCCGCGTCGGCTCCCTCTTCATCGCGTCACCACGGAGTTAGCCGAACGATGCCCAAAGGGTTCAAGTCCAACCTTCAGAACCGCGAGGTCGCGCGTGCACTTGCCTTGTGGCGTAAGGAAAGCGGCTTGAGTCTGGCCGAGGTGACCAAGCGCGTGCACTGGTCATCGGCCAAGACGTCGATGCTGCAGAACGGCCTGGTCCCGATCACCGATGCCGATGTCATGGCGCTTGCCCTGGTCTATGAGATCGACGACGTACGGCGGGAACCGGTGTTCTGGGGTGCGCAGCGGGCACGTGATCCCCGGATGTTCGACCTCGTGACCGGCGGCACGGCGTCATGCGTCCAGTGGACCTACTCCGAGGTAGAAGCCGAGGCGAACTATGTACGGACAGTGGCGCTGGACGTGTTGCCGCCGTTGGTCTGGACGCCCGAGTACTCGGCTGCGATCAGGGGCGTACAGGTCGAAGCCGTCTCCGAGCAGGGGCACCGCTTCTACCCCAACAGACACCGCGAACAGGTGGTGGAGCAACTGAGCGACGGTCCGTCACTCCGGATGGATCTCGTTCTGGGCGAGGCGGCATTGCGACGTCCGGTCGGCGGTGCGCTGGTGATGGCGGACCAGTTGTTCCAGCTCGCGTCGTTCGCTCAACTCGCCGGCGTGCGGGTGTTCCTCGTGCCAGACAGGGTTGGTGAGCTTGCGCCGATGGCCTCGTTCGCGGTGCTGTCGTTCCGAGAGGCGCAGTTTGACGACGTGGTGCACTTCGACTGCCCGCACGGCGAAACGTGGCTGGAGAACGAAGCTGAGCGGGGGCCGTACCTGGACACGTTCAAGCGGCTGATGTTGGCAGCGCTCCCGGCCGCCGTGACGACGGGAGCGATCGTGAAGGCCGCACAGCACTTCAAGGACATCGCACACTGACCGGCCGTCGCCAAAGATTCGTGACTAGTTTCGTGACACGACCGGCTACGCTCGCCGTGCGTCACGAAACTAGTCACGAATTGGGTGGTGTGTCGTGAAGTGCACGGGATGCGGACAACCGTTGGCGACAGGGTCGAAGCGCGGGCGACCGGCCCGCTATCACAACGCAGCATGTCGGCAGCGTGCCCGACGCGCCCGTGTCGCCGCCCGTCACGGGGACGTCTTGGCGGCCGTGGCCGCTGTCGAGGCTGCGGCTGCCGAGGTGCGTCACGCGGTACTGACAGACGGCGACGCGGACCAGGTCGCCCGTCAGCTCACGCGTGCCGCTGCTGAACTCGCCCGGCTCGTGACACCGACTCCCGCTGTCGAGCCGGTCGAACCGCCCGCACCCGCTGTCACGAAACCTGCCACGGAAGCGAAGCCGCGAACGAGCCGCTCCGCGCGATCGACGCGACCTGCTCCGCTGGACCTGGACACGGTGCGGCTCGAACGCTCGTCGGACCCGACGCGGACAGGTTGGCGAGTCTTGGCCGGGAAGACAGACGCGCCGGTCCTGGTGGGGTTCTTGGAACCGGTGTTGTCGGTGACAGGGCGACGTAGTAGCCGCTGGGCAGCGCAGACCGCAAGCATGACTCGCGTGCACGGTGGACCGTGGCGCAACCGGATGGACGCTCTGGCGCGTCTGGTGGACGACTACCAGCGTGCCACGGCGCGACCACGGCGACACACGATCACATAAACCGTGTGTCGCAGGTTCGAATCCTGCCTGGGCACCACCTTTCGTCGGGTGAAATCAAGCTCTGACCAGCGGCAACGCGGTCAAAGCTTGATCTTTTTAGGCAGTCACCGTCAGCGGGAATCTGCCCCGTTTGCCGCCGTCTACGGACTCACCACGGACTGGCGTTCCCGACGAGACCCACCCTTGCAACTCCGCACCCGCCGCCGGATCGCCCAAGCGACGACTTGGCTCCTCAGTGACATCTGCTGCGCCAACTCGACCGCCGATCTTGGTCAGCGGATGCCCAGGCGGAATCCTGAAGCACAAACGCGCAGGAACACCTAGAATCGCTCGGATGACGTCGTCGCCAGCGCTAGTAAATCTCCCGCCCCAAGCTTTCAACATGCTAGTCATGTCATGGGTCCAAGCTCTCGCCACCAAAGAACTAGAAGTAGAAAACGGCGAGCAGTCAGGAACAATATCACCTTCTACCGGCGTTTCGAGTCAATGGACATTCACCCGAGCCGATGGAGTTGGATTTAAGGTCCAGCGGTCAGCGGACGATTCAACGTGGATCATCGTCGCCGACACCGACCTGAATCGATCCAAAGTTGGTTCGATTATCGAGCGCGCCGTCAACGCTGCCTCCAGACAGGAATTCGGGGAAGTGCAGTGCTATAGAGCGGAACTCACATCCGACATACCAGGAGTTAGAGAGCTACTGACATCGCAGTTTATGCGACTAATGAGCGAAAAGGTCTACATCGAAGGAAGGAGAAGACTTGGCGACATCGCAATTCTTACCTTCAAGCCAGAAGGGCCAGCCGATGACAATCCCTTCCATGTTCCAAGAACGACAATTTCGGTCCACATGTTCGTGCCAGCACCTTGTGTCAGCCCATTCAGCGACAAGATCGCCACAGATCTGATCGAGACGATCAGATTGATCAGCACTTTTGCCATGGGACGTCCAGTAGATTGGTCTACTGCGGTTTCTGTTCCCGCAACAGAAGACGAGGCCAGAGACGCCACCGAAGTCCGATTCGATCCAGCCGTACTAACCCTCGCGCGAAACGGCGTACCTCTCGACATCTTCGGACTCACCGGCACAGCGAGTCCAGAGGTGATGCAAAAAGTACGAAGCTCTCTAATCTCTTACGATGCCGCAATCCGACAGACAAACCCTGACGTGGCGACCATACTATTTGTCGCCGGCATGGAGGCGCTCACTATTCCAGCAACCGAATGGCGCCGACAACGGCCGGTTGCCCGATTCGTTCAGGCGGTGAACGAGCTATGCCCAAACGTCATCGACGCAATCATTGCTCACCTGAACTTCGGCACCGCTTTTGGTATAACCCTACGGGGAGGCGCCCAGAAGAAGCGCAAGGCGTTCCTCGACAAGGTATACGATCTTCGATCAACTCCAGTGCACTCGGGACCAAGTCTGTTCTCAAATCCGATGATGGCGGGAGCACAGCCAGGAACGCAACGAGTGGCGCTACTCTCAGAGCTGCACTACCAGCACGTGTTGGCATATATCTCATCACCTCGATCATCCCTGATCGGCCATCCGGAGATTGCCCCTGGAACCGCCCCCGGCTTGAAGCAATAAGGATTAGAACCCGAGCAACCCTTCAATCGTTCGCGTGGTTCACCTCGCAAACGGTTCACCGAGTGGCCAAGGGCTAGGAAGACCCAGTGACAAACGCGCAGGCTCGGTAGCCTCATTGAGCGCTACCACACCGTTCAAAAAACTGACATTCCTCCAACAATTCGGCACCGGAATGGACTCGAGGGCGAATGGATTGCCCCAATAGGTTGGAGTGCGGTCCGCCCAATTCCATGGATGGCAGGCGTGAACGGCCAGAACTCCAACAACGCCGGTGTATCTAGGGTTCAGAGGTCCACCCCAAAATCCGTCTTCCTCTCTCACCTCCCACGAGCGCCAAACCTTATTTTCGTCAAATTCACCCGCCTCACGCATAGTGCCATACAAGGCGTGCTCCATATCCTCCTCACTATATGACCAGCTGTCAGTCCCCACCGCTATAAGGTAAGGCCGGTCGAACTTGCCATAGGCAGAGCCCTTCCCTTTCAGCGCAACCAAGATCGGCCTGACGTCATCAGAGATCCTGAAGCCTTCCATGATCACACCAAGCGTTCTACCGCTTGCCCTCTCACGACTTTTCTGACTTCTTGGAAGCACATGAATATAGACGACCCAGTCGTCACGCCTCCACACCATCGACGGAGACCTCCTCCCGTCATTGCCACCGATCTTGTACGCATTGATCTCGTCGACATCCAATCCCGTAACCCAGGTAAGGATGTCTCGCTTCATCACTCGAACAGGGGGAGCACCTGAGCCAACCCTCTCGATATTGACCGCAAGAAAAATCTCAGAAACGCCCAGATTGTTGATCGCGTCCAGCACGACGCCTTTAGCATTTCTTACCGGAGTACCCGCATCACGGTCAAAAACCCTACATGCTTCTACGTAGAACGAGTGACCGTTCCCCACCGCCAGAAAGTCTGGCTTTCTAGACGTCCCCGCGACACTCGGATGACATTCGACCTCATAATCCAAGCCGAGGAGCATCTCGTGGAGGTACAGCTCCCACAGCGCGGCATGAACATTGCGATCGGTATTTTTGTCGCGAATACGGGACCGAAGGTCTTTTTGGCCTCCGGCAGGAAACCGTAGTAGCCAGCGCTCTATAACCTCCCTGACCTGGTCCCAATACTCTCCTTTAACACGGTTCAAGAACACCGCAAACGACTCAGAGTTGCCCTGCTCGCTGGCATCGTGGCGAACGATCTCGTCAAAGACCTTCATCCAGCCATTATGGGGGGAGCTGTCGGCGTTGCGGCAGGAGTTTACCGATGGCTGCTCAAGCGGGCGGATGCGTTGTTCGAGCTGACCGCGTTGCGCGTGATGCTGAGGCGCAACGTCACCAATCAGGCCAAGAGCGCATTCGACAAGCACTCGATCTTGGCGTTGATCATCTCACGTTGACCGTCGATGCGTTTCGCAATGGATGATCGTGTGGTGACAGGTCCGGCCGTGTGCCGCGCCCACGTCGAGATGGCGCGGCATACGGCCGTTTTCCCGTCGTTGTGACGGGTCACCCGTCACGCGTCACACCCGTCACGGCGGCCCGTTTCCGCTGGTGAGCATCGGTTTGGCACCCGTCACGGGGCGTGTGACGGGTGACGGGTCCGGTGGGACGGGTTGTGACGGGTCAGCGATCATCGTCGATCACCTCCGCCTCGATCACTGCGGCGTCGCGAGCACGCTGGATCGCCGCGCGGATATCGGCGACCGCGTAGCCGCGCACCTGCTTCACGCCGTCCTCTGTGGGCACGCGGCCACGGGTGGGACTACAGCCGAACGCGGCCATGTCGAGCCCGAACGCCTTGGGCTCGACTCCCAACGCGTCCACGAGTTCGGCGGTGGGTACGAAGTCCCGTCCGTCGTCGCTGCCGAGATCGTCGGCCAGGTAGTCCACAACGGACACCAGTGGTTCCGGTAGCTCGATCTCGTCCACGCGTTTGGCGGCGGCGGGTGCGGGTGCACCACCACCAATGGCCTTCGCCACGGCCGCGTGGTCGAACACCGGTTGCGATGCCTGCCCCGCCGCGTGCCCGGTGAGCGTGCCCTCCGCCTCGCGCAACGCTCGCCCGCGTTGGCAGATCTCCCGCCAGTCCTCGTTGGCCATGTAGAACGTGCGCACGGTCAGCGCGAGTAAATCGGCGCCTGCTTGGGTCTCGCCGTCCGGCCGCAGGATGCCCACGCCCTTGTGGGAGGGCAGGAGACGACTGGAGTCGTACCCGCGCGTGTTCATCTGCTCGCCCAGGATGATGTTGCTGTCGCGCCAGTCCATCACCCGCAACGCGAACCGCGACCCGAGCACCGCGCGCAAGTTGGACGGGATGGTCTTGCTGTCCGGCCGCTGCGTCGCGAGCACGAGGATCACACCGGCCGCCGGCGCCTTCTTCGCCAACCAGGTCAGCAACTCGCCGATGTACTCGCCAGCGGTGAGCTTCTTCCCTTGCACCTCAACGGGAGTACGGTCCTCTAGCGGAATCTGCACCTCGTCCACGACCAGGGCCGTGATCGGCATGTCCAGGGCTGGATCACGCGACATGTCCGGCGTCACCTTCGACTCAGGACACGTCAGGTCATCGAGATCCTGCATCCTGCGGTACCGGCCCTGGACGTCCGCGACCAGTTCCACGAGCCAATCCAGAAACGCCAACACGTGCTCGCTGTCGTCGCCGGACATGAACCGGTGCGCCACCTGCTCGGCAGCCTTCCAATCCTTGCCGTTCTTGAAGTCCGCCACGTACAGGCGCGTGTGCGGGTCCAAGATCAAGCCCGCGGCCGCCAGCCGTTCGGCCATTGTCTTGCCCTGCCTGGGAATCGCGCCGATGAGCACAGACGTCCACACCAACGGCAGGTCGATCCGGCGGCCGCGTGCGTCGGTGCCGAACGGCACCGGCCGCCACGCATCCCACCGGTGCACCCCGAGCAATGGCGTCCGGATGGGCGGCTTCGCGTACGGGTCCTCATCAGCCACCCACATCGCTACCCGCCCGGCATGCCCGCCGTTGCCGCGCACCCGCTCCACGCTGAGCTGGATCTCATCCACCGCCAGGGCGGACGCGAGTGCTTCACGATGCTTCACGACATCGGCCGCCTTACGGGTCGCGGGCAGATCGACCGTGACCGCCCATCCCTCACCCCTGCGCGTGGCCCGGTCGACCAGGCGCAGGGTCTCGTCCTTCCCGATGAGCTTGGCGTCCCGGAACGCGTCCACGAGTACCTGAGGGTCCATCGTCCAAGTGAGCGTGCGAGGACCCGCGAGCACTGCCTTGCGTCCGGGACTGCCGTCCTTGCGCCTGCCGAGGATCGCCAGCGCCACCGACGCGCTACCGCCGGCGATCCACAGCACCCGGTGCCCGTACACGAGATCGAGCACCGCGACCACGACCGCCACCGTGGCCACGGTCGCCCCGGTGACCTTCCACCGGAACAGCGTCAGCTCTCGGATGTCGGTGAACTTGTCCGCGAGCTTCTCCGACTGCTCGGCTGCCTCCCGGTAGTCCCGCACGGTCACCCATGAACGCCACCACCGGACCGCGACCACCAGGCCGCGCACGACCGCGCCCATGAGCCGGAACGGTGAACGCAGCACGGCCACCACGAGATCCTTCACGGCCTGCACCGCGTGAACGCGATCCTTCGCCCACAACGGCACACGCGGTGAACGCCGCCACCAGTTCACGACTCGCCGACGCCACGACGTCTGCTCGACTGGCGGGACGTCGTTCACGAACTCGCCTTCGAGCACCGCACGCGCAGGCAGGGAGGAGTCCACGCCAGCCAGTTCCCGACCGTCGTTCGTCATCGCACGCCACCTCCGTCCGATGGGGGTGTGTCGGTCAGCTCGGCCGCGAGCGTTGCGGCGAGCCGAGACGACAGGCCACGCGAGCACCTGGTGACCTCACGGACCCACGCCGGACTCACCACGACACCAGGCGACCACGCTTCACGCGCAACCGTCAGGTAGTCCGCGAAGGACACTCGGCCGTTGCTGCGCTTGTTGTTGCGCTGCTTAGGTTTCACCGATTCATGAACGGCCTTTGTGGGCAAATCCGCGGTGACTGGTGAGACGCGTGCGGACGCTTCCGTGAACGCCGCCGAGACAGCCTCGGTGAGCTTGTCCCGCAGGTCCGTCACTGCCTCTGCGGCGACGAACACCACGAGCGGCGGAACCGAGTGCAACACGACTCCGGACACCGAACCGGCCGCCCACGAGTGCCAGGTATTCATGACGTACGTGGCCGCGAGCGTGAACCACTTCGCCCGCCGCGTCCACGCACCCGTACGCACCTGATACCGCGCGGTCACCTGCTCGGCCCGCAGGATCGCCAGCAACACCAGCGACACCGTGGGATCAAGCAACCACGCCGCCAGCCACGGCAACGACCACGCCGGCGTACCTGCCGCCGCGAACGACTGCACGTTGGTCATGGTGAACCCGAGACCCAACACGATCCCCGCCCAACACAAGCGGTCCACCTGAGCGCGCACGCGCTCCACCCGCAACGCGATCACGTCCGGGTGCGTGGCGTACGCACGCAGTTCCGCCGCCTCCGCCGCATCGGCCGCGAGTCGCTCGGCCGCCGGGGCGGCGGGTGGCCGCCCGAAGGCGGCCACCCCTTCCCTGACCCTTGTGAGCGTGTTCATCGCCGACCACCCCGCCGGGGCGAGTCGTCCCACGCCGTGATCGTGAGAGCACGGGTCAGCGTGTACGCGGCAAACAGTGCGGGCAGGCCCAGCACCACGAGCAACAACACCGTGTCGCCCCGATGCGTGATCACCACCCACTGCACACCCACGATGACCCCAGCCATCAGCAGCACGCGCCCGGTCAGTGAGAGCAGTCGGGCACCCTTGCGGGCTGCGTCGGCGGCTGCCTTCGCCCGGCGGGAACTCGCCCGCCAGACCCACAGCACCAGCAACATCACGCCCAGAGCGGCGAGCAGCTGCGTCAGTGTCACGTTAATCGTCACGATTACTGCCCTCCGTCCCGGTCCTCGTTCATCCGGTCGCGGCGGGCACGCCACACCCGGTAGAGCGCACGGCGGTCCTCTCCTGTCAGTCCGCCGCACACGCCGAACTGGTACTCACCAGCAAGGCGCAACTCCCACTCCAGGCAGAGCCTCCGCACCGGGCACGGCTCGCACAGACGAGCCGCCAACTCCCGATCGGTGATCTCCTCGGCCTGCCACTCCGGCTGTTCCTCGGTGGACCACAACCACATGCACGTGCCGTCACGCGTGACGATCTCCATCAGGACCGCGTCGGGCACCTTGGCGTAGCGGTCGAGCTCGGCCGCGATCACCTCGTAGTAGTTCTCCGGGTTCACCACGCACCCCCGGTCTTCCGCTCGAACTCGCGAGCCTCGCGGCGCTCGGCAGCGATGCGCGCGGGATCGACGAGACCACCGGTCTCCGTGGCCTGGGCGAGCAACTGATCAAGCGCCACGGCGGGCACCACGTAGCGGGTGCGCAGTTGGACAGCGGGGAAGTCCCCTTCCCTGATCACTCGGTAGAGCGTTGAGGGTGCGACGCGCAGAATCCGCGCCGCCTCCCGAACTGTGTAGAACGCCGGACGGGCGTTCTCGGGCTTGCCATTCATGACGTTGGTTCCCTTTCGGGCAAGGCTGGATAATTTAAGACGAAGATTCAGGATGATTTCATCCCACCCAGATGCAAAGGGAGCCAAAACCGCGGGCACCAAGCCGTTATGCGGCCCGCGGAATTGCCTCCGCGCTACGCTCGGCAGTGAGGCGGAGCGCGGAGGAATACGTGACGGAAGACTGGGGCGCAGTCGCAAGAGCGATCAACCAGCGCATGTCCGAGCTGGGCATGAATCAGCGCGAACTCACGGAACGCTCGCAAGTCTCGAAGGCGATCGTTGGCGAACTTCAGAACAACAAGGTTCAGCGCCGCCGCAGTGAACGCACGCTCGAAGCGCTCTCCGTCGCGCTCGACTTGCATCCCAACCACCTGCACGCCGTGCTGTCCGGCCGCCGGCCACCGCAGGCGGGAGAGCCTGCCGCACGGGATGACGACATCCCCGGTCGTCTCTCCGTGATCGAGCACCAGTTGCGCGAAATCCTGGATCGACTCGGCGGAATCGACGCTCTGACTGATCAGGTAAAGGAGATCAGCGCGAATGTCGAAACCGTCGTCGAGCGGCTGGATATCAACCGCAAACGGCCCGATCGGTGAGGTGTTCAGATGGCTGTTTCTCATGCCAATGAGTCAACGCCGAATGCGCTGCGCCAACCATGCACGAGCAGTACATCTCCAGTGCACGAGGCTTACATCGAGACTACATTTGCCGACGTGAGGCAGGTCTAGGCCGTGGATTTGGTGCGCGAGTGGACTGGCCGCAAGGCGTGCGCGCTCCAGGCTGCGTTACGCGAGACAAACGACTCGTTCGCCGCGCGTCTCGGCATTCCGGCCCGCACCGTGGTGAGCTGGCACCAGAAACCAGACCTCAAGCCGAGAACGGCCCAACAGCAACTTCTTGACGTTCTCTTGGAGCGTGCCTCGCCCAACGAGCGCGCGAGGTTCGCGGCAGAGCTGGCCGACGACTCCTCGAATGATCAACTCGACGACCCGACAGGAAGCGGTCACGCTCTCAGAGTCGCCGTTGCGGTCGTGGTTGACGATACAAATGTCCTTGTGGTTCAACGGCGCGACGACAGCGGAAATATGTCCTGGCAGTTCCCCGCCGGAATGATCAAACCAGGCGTATCGCCTGAAACTGTCGCCGTGCGCGAAACACTGGGCGAGACGGCCGTTCATTGCAGGGTCGTCCGACACCTTGGCGGCCGCTTGCACCCTGTGACCAACGTGTACTGTGTGTACCTTCTCTGCGAATACCTAGGCGGAGAGGCGCAGAATATGGATGTTGCGGAGAACGTCGGCGTGACCTGGACACCTAGCAACAGGCTGACCCGGTTCATCCCTGCGGAAACAATCTTTCCACCGATCTTGGAAGCATTGGAGGTGCTAGACAGTGAGTGAACAGACACCTGACGACGAGCGACCGCCGATCGCCGCCGCTGTTATTACACAGGACGGCGGGGTCTTGCTCGTCAGGCGTCGTGTCAAAGAGGGAAGTCTCTCTTGGCAGTTCCCCGCCGGCGAGGTCGAATCCGGCGAATCACCCGAATCTGCGGCTGCACGCGAAGCCAACGAGGAGACCGGTATCACGGTAAGCAACGGAAAGTTGCTCGGTGAACGCGTGCACCCCAACACCGGGCGCACAATGATTTACGTTGCGTTCGACTCCGCCGAAGGCGAAGCAAGCGTCGTGGACGACGACGAACTTGATTCGCTCGCATGGGTGAAGCACAGCGAGCTGACAACCTACGTTCCGTATCCGTTCTTCGGTCCTGTACAAGCACACCTTGACGAAGTCCTGTCCAACAACTGATGTGAACAGAGAAGGTCCCGGCGTTGCGCGCACGCCGGGACCTTCGACTATTCGTCTGTCGCTACCTTCTACTCCCTGACCTGTTGATCACCGACAAGTGGTTCTTCGACACTGTCGTTCTGTGAATGACCTATCGACATACCTGCGCGCAACAACAGCGGAATCGCAACCAGTCCCACCGCCAAGGTTCCAGCGCCCGCCAGCTGCAATGCATGTCCGCCGCCGAACGCAGAGGACAACGGACCACCCAATCCCGTGCCAATGATGTGTGCACTGTTAAGCATTGCTCCAGACGATGCGAATGCACGACCACGCATGTGCGATGGCACCTCGGCGTGTACGAGGTTGCGAATCGCTAGCCCCTGCACGGTGTTGCAGACACCGGTCAGCAGGAAGCTCGCAAAGGCCAAGACGTACGAGCCGAACGATCCTGCTGCGAGGAGAGCTGCTCCCATAGCTACGCTAGCCGTTACGAGCGCTGTCGTTTGCTTGGCAATCGGGATGCGTGGTGCGACAAACGCCGCAGCGATCGTCATTCCAGCAAGGTGCGCCGCTACCAGTAGGCCATAACCGAGATCGCCTGCCCGCAACTGTTCCTGACTGAAATATACCCGCGCGACGGTCAAGACAGCAGTAAACACGATCGCAGTAGCAAGTGTCGGCACAGCCACACGAAGGACCGCATTCTTACGGATGAGGCCACTACCCTGGCGAACCTGATCGCGCCATTTGAGATGCTTCTGCGAGGCGTCCGGGAACCGCCGGACTTTCAAGGTTGCTATCAGGACTGCCATAACAACAAATGAGAGAGCATCACACAGAAGGACGGCCCGCTCCCCAACAAACGCAATCAACACGCCCGCAAGTGCTGGTCCTCCGATCGTGCCAGTGGTGCGGAAGAGTTCGAGCCGCGCATAACCGGCCGGAACCCTGTCTTCGCCGACAACAGCAGGCACCAACAAGGCCAGCGCCGGCGACACCAACGCCAAACCGACCCCGATGAGCGCGACCAACAGCAGAGTGATCCCGAGCCCATCAACGAACGCGAGTGCCGCCACAAGGATGGCCTGCAGGCTCAGCACCACAGCGATGAGCCTGGTGCTCTCGAATCGGTCCACCACCGTCCCGACCACAGGAGCCAGCAACACCATCGGCAGCACGCCCGCGATCACCAGCGCAGAGATCGCGACACCCGGTCTGCCCTCCCCGTACAAGCGGAGCGTGAGCACTACAAGGAGCATCTCGTCGCCCATGGCCGACAAGCCGTATCCGGAGGCGATCAAGGTCAGAGTCATGCGGGAGCTATTGGGCACGATCAAGTATCGTGCCAGAAACCGAAGTTTTCCGGTACACAGGGAATAAAGCTCGTGGTGGCGCAGATCTTACAGAAATCGAAGATCGCCACACTAAACGCTCACTAAACTCTATCGGGCCAATTGACACCACATGGCGACCGTGGCAGAGTTGAACACCGTCAAGAGCTGGGGGGCGATTTGATAGTTCTTAGGCACTCGAATTCCCACGCCCGCCGGCTTCCCTTGCACGGAGATAAGTGGGGTATTAAATGACTGCCACCCTTGACACCGAAGGCATTGTCCGAGAACTGATCCTCTGGGGCGAGGAAGCCCCTGGCCGCCGAGGCGACCGTACGGTTGTCGCCCAGTCCTACTGTGACTTCACGTTGGAAGACGATGCGGCAGTGGACCGCTGCATCACCGCGCTCCGCGCGTCCGACGAGAAGCTCGCCAAGAACCCCGGCACGATGTACAACTGGCAGCGCACGTGGCTCCAGCGGCACGAGGGCGGGGGCGGCACGGTCAGCTTCGGTGTGGCCTGGTACGACGAGGAGTTCTTCAACGACAAGAAGAACGTCTTCATGGAGCGGATGCACGACGCGATCTTCAGCAAGATCGGCATCTCCGCCGACGCGGTCCACGTCTCACATTGGCGGGTCGTCGCCAACTAAGGCACGCCGCTGATCAAGTAACCGAAGGTCGGCACGTGGTTCAGTTGAGCCACGTGCCGATCTCACAGCCGCACCAAACCCGCTCTTAAATCAGCACATCGGCAAGGCGTTGCCGAACTACGCCCGTGTGCAGAAGATCAGGGATCGGAATCCCGCCCACGATCTGTCGCGTGCTTGAGACCTCACCAAGCCCGGCTGAAGGCAGCAGCTCCAGTAGCTCAACAGAACGGGTAGCCCAGATCTTTGCCAGGTCGAACCGACGCCGACCGTCAACATCCTCGTTGCGGTAGCGGAACGCGAGCGCGTATGCAGTCTCGGCGGCCGCACGTTTGTCGGTGACAAGTTCGCGATCGAACGCCAACTCAAGCGCTTCGATCGAGATCACGCTTTCCGCATCACCGACCATGGCTGTACGCGCCCCCTCAGTACGCGAACTTCTCGGCAAGAGTTTCGTACTCGAACTGCTCGGAAGCGTCGAACCAAAGCTCCACTTCGTACTTCGCTTCCTCAGAGTTGCCGGACGCGTGAACGAGGTTCATGACAGCCTTGCCGCTAACCTCAGACGACGCCTTCGTCTGGTGCGCAAAGTCGCCTCGCACGGTGCCCGGAGCGGCCTGATCCGGGAAAGTGCTACCGATTATCTTCCGTACCTTGGCTACCGCGTCCACACCTTCGAGCGCGAGCGCGAGAACCGGAGCACTCTGCATGAAACCAGCAGTGCAGTTGTAGATCTCCGCACCAGCGCGGTCTTCGAGGTCGAAGTAGTGCTTGCGGGTGAACTCCGCGTCCATGTGCTTCATCTTGACGCCGACAATCTTCAGTGCGGCATCCTCGAAGCGAGTGATAATGCGGCCCGCCAGGCCACGAGCGAGCGCATCAGGCTTCAGCAGAACAAGAGTCCGTTCAACACCAAGGTCCAGCGAATCAGACATATGTCTTCCTTCCGCAGAGGCTTGTGACGGGAATGCTACCGACGCCGACGACAACTCTTCCGTTGGTAGACTGAGACGGCAACTCAGACGGCCACCAAACCATCCACTATGGACAGTCGAGAGGCTCCCAGAGCCGTGGTGCGGGTCGTGGTGCGAACTGTGCTGAAACTGTGACCACAGAGACCCATATCGAACTTCGCACCACACCATAAGTGCTGGTAGACCCACCGAAGACGCCCGTATGGATCACTTCTAATCCCGAGGTCGCAGGTTCGAATCCTGCCGGGGGCGCTCCACGAAGTGGCCTCTGACCTGCATGGACAGGTCAGGGGCCATTTCTTTTCGATCTTGTGTCTGGTGGAGTAGCGAGGGGTCAGCACCGGCTGCACCAGCCGGCGCCGTTCCACACCGGTGCGCGCATTGATCAGAGCGATCAGCAGGTCGACCGCCTCATCTCCCACCTGGTCCGACCGGAGGCTGACCGTGGTGACGGCCGGAGTCGTCGTCGCGTAGTCCGGATCTTCGCTGATGCACGCCACCAGCAGGTCCTGCGGCACCCGGAGCCCGTGCTGCCGGGCGGCGGCGAGGATGTTGTGGTCGTGCGGTCACGGCCTCCAGGGTGGGACGCCGCCAGGCAGGCGTGCTCTTCATGTCGATCCCAACAGCCTGTGCCAGCTTGTGGTCAAGACGTCAATCACTCAACGTACCGGGCTACAGCGGCCCGGTCGGCCGCTGGACCCGCAGTGTCATGTGGACAAGAGGGGAAGCGGTGGAGGCGAGGATTTCACAGGTGCGGCAACGGGCCGTACCTCCGGTCGTTGCGGCGCGGTGGGCGCTGTGGACGTTTGTCGTCGTCAACTTGTTGATCGTCGAGCTGCTTTTCCTCACCGCGGGGACCGGCAAGAACGAGGTGCTCACGGTCGCCAAGTTCTTCGGCCTGCACGCCGCCGTGCTGATGCTGTTCCAGTTGCTGCTGGTGGCGCGGCTGCCGTGGCTCGACCGGCGGATCGGCATGGACCGGCTGACGGTGTGGCACCGGTGGGTCGGCTTCACCCTGCTGTGGACCGTCCTCACGCACGCCGTGCTGGTGGTGCTGGGCTACGCGAGGCTCGATGACGCGTCGATGACGAAGACGTTCTTCGCGCTGGCCGGGGTGCCGGCCTCGCTGCTCGGGATGGGCGCCGCGACGATCATCGTCGTGGTCGCCGCGGTCTCTGCCCGGTATGTGCGGCGGCGGTTGAGGTACGAGACCTGGCACGGGCTGCACCTGCTGCTGTACCTGGCGCTGGGGCTGGCGTTCGTCCACCAGTTGCTGGAGACGACGACCTTCAACTCCTCCGCGCTCGCGAAGACGTACTGGTGGGCGCTGTGGCTGTTCGCGTTCGGGGCGCTGGTCGTGGGGCGGATCGTGATGCCTTTGTGGCGCAACGCCCAGCACCGGTTCGAGGTCGCGGAGGTCGTGCGGGAGTCGGACGACGTGGTGTCGGTGCACGTCACCGGCCGTCACCTGGACAAGCTGCCCGCCAGGGCCGGGCAGTTCTGCATCTGGCGGTTCCCGGGGCACAACCACTGGTGGCTCGCGAATCCGTTCTCGCTCTCGGCGGCGCCCGACGGCCGCGCGTTGCGGCTGACCGCGAAGGCGGTGGGCAGCGCCAGTGCCGGGCTGCGGCACCTCCCGGTCGGGAGCCGTGCGTTCGTCGAGGGGCCGTACGGGGCGTTCACCTCGTTGCATCGGACGCGGCCCGGCGCGCTGCTCATCGCCGGAGGGGTGGGGATCACGCCGATTCGGGCCCTGCTGGAGGAGGAGTCGGCCGGCGACGTGGTCGTGCTCTACCGGGTGCGCAGCGAGAGCGACGCCGTGCTGGCCGACGAGGTGCGGGCACTGGTCGAGGAGCGCGGCGGGCGTCTGCACCTGCTCACCGGTCGCACGGCGGAAGGGCTTTCGCCGTTCGAGCCGGAGAGTCTCCGTGCCCTGGTCTCCGACATCACCGAACGGGACGTGTACGTCTGCGGCCCGCCCGCGATGACCTCGGCCGTGCTCAGCTCCCTGCGCGCGCTGAAGGTTCCCCGCCGGCAGGTGCACTCCGAGCGGTTCGGCCTGGCCTGACGAGCGACGGCGGGAGGGCTGGTTAACCTGCCGTGTGGACAAGACGCGGTTGGGCATCGGGCTGGTCATCGGCGTGCTCGTGGTGCAGACGCTGGCCTGTCTGGTGTGGAGTCCTGATGCGACGCTGACCGGGATCGGTCTCGCCTTCAACGCGGTGGCCGCGGTGTCGGCCGGGTTGTTCGTGCGGCGGGGCGGGCGGGCTGCCTGGGTCGTGGCCGGGTGGTGCGCCGGGTTCTTCGGCTGGCACGTGGCGGGGCTCGGCGAGCTGGCCGGCTGGTGGACGACCGGGATGGACGCGGCGTTTCTCGTGGCGTCGCAGTACCAGGTCTCGGTCGTCTACCAGGCGGTGATGGCCACGGCGGCCGGGTTCGCCGTGCACCTGTTGTTGCCTCGGCGCTAGCGCCAGGTGTTGGCCACGTAGGTGTCGAAGCTGGTGGCCGGGCGACCCAGCAGGCGGCTGACGTCGTCGGTCGGGGTGGCGAGCAGGCCGTCGCGCATGGCCTCGAACATGCCGTTCAGTTCGGCTGTCTCCTCCTCGGAAACGCCGTAGGACAGCAAAGTCTCGCGGTACTCGGCCGGGGTCAGCTTGACCAGCTCGATGGTCGGGGAGATCTTCTGCAGCGCCGCGGCGAAGGTGATCGCTTCGGGGCCGGTCAGGTTGTAGGTCTGGCCGTCGTGTTCGCCGTCGGACGTCAGGACGACCGCCGCCACCTCGGCGATGTCCTGGACGTCCACGAACGGTTCCGGCGTGTCGTCGACCGGGAGGGACAGGCGGCCGGCCCGGACCTCGGACTCCCAGATCTCCTCGGAGAAGTTCTGGTTGAAGTTGTTGGCGCGCAGCACGGTCCAGGACAGGTCGCTGGCGTGCAGTGCCCGTTCCGTCGCGGCCATGCCCTGGAACAACTGCTCGGGGGTCTCGTCGAGGCCCCGGCCGGAGAGGGCGACGAGACGGCGGACGCCTTCGGCCTGGGCCAGTTCGACGAACGGGGCAGCCGCGGCCGGGTCGGACGGGGCGATCACGTAGGCCGCGGTGACGCCGTGCAGGGCAGGTTTCCAGGTGGACTCGTCGGACCAGTCGAAACGGATCGCGCTGGAGCGGGAGACCGGGCGGACCTCGACGCCGGACTCTTCGAGGGTGCGGACGACGCGGCGTCCGGTCTTGCCGGTCGCGCCGATGACCAGGATCTCTTGTGACATGGGACCAAGCCAACGCGACGGGGCCGCGATCGACCATGGGTGAAAGTTCATCGATGATGTTCGATCGTTCTTCACTATCCTGGGTGGCATGGAGGCGTTCGACGAACTGCTCCGCGGAGTGCGCGCGGATGGTGCTGGGGTGCGTCGGGTCGAGGTGGCCGGGAGGGAGGTGGTCTCAGGCCTCACGTTGTACGCGGTGGCGTCGGGTTCACTCCGGGTCCTGGACCAGACCGCGAAGGCCGGGGACATCGTGGTGGTGCAGGGAACCGTTGCCGTGGAAGGGCTTGCGACGGTCATCAGCGGTACGTACGACGTGGTGGGGGCTGTGGCGCGCCGGCTCACGGCGGTGTTGCCCGCCGCGTTGGTCGCGCCCGGATCCGACGAGTGTGCGGACTTCTACTCGAACGTCGGCACCGCGTGGCCGGGTGTGGTGGCGGATCGGCTGCTGGACTGGATGATGGTGTGCGCGTTGCGGGAGTGGTTCGACCGCGAGCACGGCACCGGATGGCTGGCGGCGCTCGGGGACGAGGTGGTCGGACCGGTCCTGCGTGCGATGCACGCGGAGCCGGCGCGGGCGTGGACGCTGGCGTTGCTGGCCAAGGAGGCAGGGGTGGCGCGGACGACGCTCGCCGGGCGGTTCGCGCGGCTGGTCGGGGTGCCGCCGCTGACGTACCTGACCGAGTGGCGGATGGCCCTGGCCGCGGACCTGCTGACGGAGTCTTCCGCGACGGTGGCCGCGGTGGCGCGGCAGGTCGGGTACGCGGACGCGTTCGGGTTCAGCGCCGCGTTCAAGCGCGTGCAGGGCGTGAGCCCTAGCGAGTGCCGCAGCCGGTGCGTCGCGACTGCGTGACGTCCAGGCAGCAGCGGACGAACTCCGCCGCCGCCTCACCGGCGTCCGGCAGCCAGGCGACGCCGACCTCGCTGGGACTGATGCCGGTCACCGGTACGCAGTCCACGATCTCGTCCCGGTGAGCCAGCGGATGAGCGGAAGACAAGGCCACGCAACGAGGTTCGGTGAACAACGACCGGACACCGAACGCATCCTGGCCGGGGAAGGGCAACCGCAGCAACGCGACGGGCACCTCGGCGCTGGCGAGGCCCGCGGTCGCGTCCGTCCACGACGCCTGCCGCAGGTCGACCCGCCAGTCCGGCCTGCGTCGCGCGAAGGCGGCGACGATGTCCGGCGTGGCCTCGTTCGCCGCACCGGCCAGGAAACCGACGCGCAGCACACGCGCGGCGCTCCTGGTGTCGCGCACCGCGGTGTCCCAGTCGGCGAGCACCGGTGGCACCCGCGCGGCGAGGGTGTGGCCGGCCTCGGTGAGCGTCATACCGGTGCTGGACCTGGTGAAGAGCCGCACGCCCAACTGCGATTCCAGGTGCTTCAGCTGCTTTGTGAGCGATGGTTGTGACACGAAGAGCCGATGCGCCGCGCGCGTGAGGTTGCCCTCCTCGGCGATGGCGGCGAAGTACCGCAGCAGTCTCGTGTCCACGTCCATGCCGTCAGGTTATGGAGATGGACATCAACCTCAGGTGAGCACACGAGAGAGTTGGTGATCTACCAAGTCTTCCGCGGCTTCCGGCGTGACCTGACCTATCAGCACCTGAAGCATCAGGCCGTCGACGAACGCCAGCAACGCCATCGCGTCCCGCTTCGGATCACCGCCGGGACGCACCGCGGTGATCATCCCCGCCAGCCACGCCACCATCTGCTCGTTGCCCTCGTGCAACGGCACTCCGAGACGCGGCTCGACCACGGCCTGCGCCAGGAATGCCGCGAGCACCGGGGCCTCCGCGCGGGCGTCGGGACTCAGGGGCAGGAGCTCGAGCAGGATCGCGCGCAGGTACTTCGCGGGGTCGTCCGAGTGCACCGCGCCCAGCCGGGCAGCCACGCGTTCGCTGATCAGGTCGAACGCGAACATCAGCATCTCGTCCACGGTCGCGAAGTAGTGCTGGACGCGCCCCATGGACACGCCCGCCTCCGCGGCCACGTGACGCAGGCTCACGGCGTTCAGGCCTCGTGCGGCGATCACCCGGCACACGGCGTCGCCGATCTGGCGGCGGCGTTCGTCGTGGTCTACCTGCTTGGGCATGCGGCATCTCCAATGCGATCGCATTGCATCCTACGCACAACCTGTTTTACGATGCGTTCGCATTGCAAAAACGTCAGGGGGACGTCATGCAGCTCTGGGACTTCGCCGCACTCACCTACTACCGCGTGCTCGACCGGTTCGCAGGGACGCTCAACACGCTCGCGGTCGACAAGCTCGAGCTGGAGCCCGGCGAGGCCGTGCCCGACATCGGGTGCGGGACCGGGGCGTCGATCCCCGCACTCGTGGAAGCCGTTGGGCCGCAAGGACGTGTGGTCGCGATGGACTTCAGCCCGCGCATGGTGGCCATCGCCAGGAGACGGGCCGCGAAGTGGCCGAACGTCGAGGTGCGCCTGGCCGACGCGTGCACCACCGACCACGGAGCCGGGGAGTTCGACGCGGCGGTGGCGCTCGGGGCGTTCAGCGCGATGCCCGACGTGCCGGCAGCGATCGCGAACGCGGCCGACGCGCTGCGGCCGGGCGGGCGGTTGTTCGTGTTCGACGTGCGGCTGGCAAAGAAGACGCGGACTACCCGGTTCCTGCGGGCGGCCTACCGGAGGATCGCCGGGTTCACCGGCGCCGACGTCGTCGAGGAGCTTCGGAACGTGTTCGAGCGCGTGGAACCGGTGTTCCGGATCGAAGGTGACACCACGACGGTGGTCATGGCCAGGAAGCTCACGGATACGGCCACGGGTTCGGCGTGCACACCTTGCCGTCCTTCGGGATGACCGCGCCCTGGGGAACACCGTTGGTGATGTGGACGATCTCGTCGTTGGACACGCTGAACGTCTGCTGCATCATCACCGGAGCGGGGGCACCCGAAACCTCGCAGGCGCGGTGGCCCTGGCCGAAAGCGTGGCCGGTTTCGTGGTTGACCACGTACTGGCGGTACGAGGTCAGGTCCGGGAGGAACGCGACGGCTCCGCGGAACCAGCGGGCTGCGCTGAGGAAGACGAGGCCGCCCTCCCGGCACGAGACGTCGACCGGGATCTCGTAGCCGCACACGGCACGCGCCGTCTGCTGCGAGGTCAGCCTGATCCGCAGCGAGGCGGGGCCGGAGACGCGTTGGACCGAACGGGCGCCGCGCGCCGTCCAGCCGCGCGGGTCGGCGAGAGTCGCGTCCACGAAGGACGCGAAGGCCTGTTCGTCGACGGTGATGCCGTCCTCGACCTCGACGGCGTAGGTGCGCAGCGGGCCCGTGCCGACGACCGGACCCGATCCCGGTACCACGTGGAACGTGCCGGTGCCCGACACCGGGTATTCCGGGCCGTCGGGCAGCTCCGAACTGGACGTGTAGACACGAGGTGGCGGGGCCGCGGAGGAAGGTGGGGCCGGAGAAGACGGGGCCGCAGAAGAAGGTGTGACGGAGGACGGCGTTGTGGCCGGGGCGGCCGCTGGGGACGTTTCGCCTGCCAGTTGGGATGTCGTGAGCAACAGCGCGGTCAGTGCCGTCGCCCCCAGGACCAGGTGCACCTTCATGACGACAAGCCTCGCCGGAACTGATGAAGAACCTGTTTACGTTCCGCTTGACTGTCGTGAAGGACTGCATACTGCAGTGGTGTGTGCCCACATCCTCGTCGCCGAGGACAACGTTCACCAGGCGGAGCTCGTGCGCCGGTACCTCGAGCACGACGGGCATTCGGTGGTGGTCGTGCACGACGGCCGGGCGGCGATCGACGAGACGCGGCGGCGGAACCCCGACCTGCTGGTGCTGGACGTGATGATGCCGCTGGTGGACGGCATCGACGTGATGCGCGCCATCAGGACCGAGTCGGACGTGCCGATCGTGCTGCTGACCGCACGGTCCACTGAGGACGACGTGCTGCTCGGGTTCGACCTGGGGGCGGACGACTACATCACCAAGCCGTTCCGGCCGCGGCAGATGGTGGCGCGGGTGCGGACGATCCTGCGGCGCACCGGGCGGGCGCGCGAAACCAGCGCGACCGTGCTCAAGGTCGGCGACCTGACCATCGACCCCGTCCGGCACGAGGTGCACATCAAGGACGAGCTCATCAGCCTCACGCCCGCGGAGTTCCGGTTGCTCGCGAAGATGGCAGCGCAGCCGCAGCGGGTGTTCACGCGGGAGCAGTTGCTGGAGGACGGGTTCATCACGGCACGCACGGTCGACGTGCACATGATGAAGCTGCGGCGCAAGATCGAACAGGATCCGCGCCGGCCCGAGCGGCTGCTGACGGTCTACGGGATCGGGTACAAGCTCGCATGAAAAGCCTGCTGGTCCGGTTCTTCCTGTTCTCGCTGGTGATCGCGGCGTGTTCGATCGCGGTCACGGCGTGGCTCGCAAGCCAGGCGACGACCGGCACGATCCGCCAGCAGCAGGGTGAGGCGCTCGAGACGGACGCGCAGATCTTCGACGAGGTGCTGAAGTACGCGGCTACGCACGACAGCTGGGCGGGCGCACAGTCCGAAATGGACAGAATCGCGCGACAGCACGGCCGCCGCATCGCGCTGACCGACCACAACGGCAAGAAGCTCGTGGACACCGGCGACGCGAGCTCGCCACAGCTGCCCATCACTCCCAAGGCGATCGTCGACCCGCTCAACGTCAACGGCAAGATCGACCCGAGGGCGGTCGGGCCGTTCAAGCTCACCGACGAGGAGCACGACAAGCTGCACGCCTACGCCACGCAACTCTCCTCGTGCAACCCGCACATCAAGATCGTGGAGGCGCCCAACGGGCGGCCGCGGCTCTCCAACGACGAACCCGGCCGGCCCTCGTTGTGGGAGGACTGCGAGGTGGGCAACCGGCTTTACACGCTCACGGCGACGGAGACCGCCGCGTACAGGGAGCTGCAGACGCTGTTCTCGGAGTGCCTCGCCACGCTGCCGGGAGACCCGCAGATCCTGAGCAAGAGGCCGCCCCAGGTGACGTTCGACTGGGAGATCACGACGGTCCGCGACTCCTCGCCGGAGGTGGGCGCGTGCATCGAGACCGCGCGGCGCACGCAGCTGGAGCCGTACGTCGCCGACCAGGCCCAGCTGTTCCTCACCCCGCTGGCCGGTGAGGAGCCGAGGTCGATCGACCTGTCGACGACCGGCGTCACGCGGATCACGCTGGTGGCACTGGGAATCCTCGCGCTGGCGGGGTTCGCGTCGTGGATCACCGCGACGCAGCTGGTGCGGCCGATCCGCGCGCTCACCGCCGCCACCAAGCGCACCGCGGAGGGCGACCGCACCGCGCGGGTGGACGGCGGCGCGGGCGAGATCGGTGAGCTGGCCAAGTCGTTCAACGCGATGTCCGAGAAGCTCGCCGAGACCGAACGGCAGCGGCAGGTGTTGGTCAGCGACGTCGCGCACGAGCTGCGCACTCCGCTGGGCAACATCACCGGCTGGCTGGAGGCGACGCAGGACGGGCTGGCGGAACCCGACCCCCACCTGATCGACATGCTGCTGGAGGAGTCCCTTCTGCTGCAACGACTCGTGGACGACCTGCACGACCTGGCGCAGGCCGACGCCGGCACGCTCAAGCTCCACCGGGAACCGATCGCGCTGGACGACGTCGTGGACCAGGTCGTCAACGCGCAGCAGAACCGCGAGATCCTGCTGCGCGCCGAAACCACGCCGGTGCACCTCACCGCGGATCCGGTGCGGCTGCGGCAGGCGCTCGGCAACCTCGTCGCGAACGCCGTCCGCTACACCCCACCCCGCGGCGAGGTCGTCGTGAAGCTGTTCCAGGTCAAGGACAGCGCGGTGCTCGAAGTCGCCGACACCGGCAGCGGCATCGCACCGGACGACCTGCCGCACGTGTTCGACCGGTTCTGGCGCGCGGACAAGTCCCGCAGCCGCACCACGGGCGGCAGCGGGCTCGGCCTCGCGATCACCCGGCACCTCGTGGAAGCCCACGGCGGCACGGTGTCGGTGACCAGCGAGCTCGGTGAGGGCTCGGTGTTCCGCATCGAACTGCCGCTCAGCCACCAGCGGTGATCAGGTCCATGTTGATCATTCCGGCGGCCTGGGCACCCTGCGCGGCGGCGACGATCACGATCGCGGCCGGGTCGGTGACGTTGCCCGCCGCGTAGACGCCGGGCACGCTCGTGCGGCCCTTGTCGTCCGTGCGCACGAACGGGCCGACCATCGTCTCCTCGGTCTCGGCGCCCAACGCCAGCAGGAACTCGTCGCGCGGTTTGACCGGCGCGGAGTAGACGAGCGCGTCGGCGGGGATGCGCCGCGAGCCGGAGATCACCGCGACCAGGCGGTCGTCCTCCACCTCGATGCCGTCCACCGACGGAACGTGCGTGACGTCGTCCGACCACTGCCGGACCAGCGCGACCTTCATCTCCTCGCCGAACACCACGAGCCGCTGGTCGCGGACCTCGTAGCCGTGGCAGTACGGGCAGCTGAAGACGTCGCGGCCCCAGCGGTCCCGCAGCAGGTCCGGCACCTCGTCGACCAGGCCCGTCGCGAACAGCAACCGCTTCGCGTGCACGGTTCGCCCGGTCAGCTCGACCGCGAACCCGTCATCGAGCTTCGCGACACCGCGGACCGTGTCGTTGACGATCTCTCCGCCGTAGCCCTCGACCTCGGCCCGACCGTGCTTGAGCAGGTCCAACGGCGAGAGCCCGTCACGAGAGAGGTAGTTGTGCATGTGCGCGGCCGGCTTGTTGCGCGGCTCGGCACCGTCGACCACGAGCACGCTCCGGCGTGCCCTGGTCAGCATCAGAGCGGCACTCAGCCCGGCCGCTCCCCCACCGATGATCACCACTTCGTAGTCCATGACTGAACTGTGCGGTCGACAGGACAGTTTTGGCAACGTAAGTTGCCAATATGGCAACAACCGTGGGGCAGAGGCTCGCCGCGCTGCGAGCCGAGCACGACCTGACGCTGGCCGCGTTGTCCGAGATGACAGGCATCTCGAAGTCGACGCTGTCCCGGCTGGAGACCGACCAGCGCAAGCCGACGCTGGAGCTGCTGCTGCCGTTGTCGCGGACCTACCAGGTCTCGCTGGACGACCTCGTCGGCGCGCCGGAGGTCGGTGACCCACGCGTGGTGATGAAGCCGCGCGAGCTCGCGCACGGACGGGTCGGCATCCCGCTGACCAGGTCGATCGGGCCGCTGCAGGCGTGGAAGATGATCATCAAGGACCCGGTGCTGCACGAGCCGCGCGTGCACGAGGGCTACGAGTGGTTCTACGTGCTGAGCGGGCGGATCCGGCTGCGGCTCGGCGACAAGGAGGTCGTGCTGCGCGCCGGCGAGGTCGCGGAGTTCGACTGCCGGCAGCCGCACTCGTTCAGCAGCGCGGACGGCAACCCCGCCGAGATCATCAGCCTGTTCGGCAAGCAGGGAGAACGCATCCACACCCGCGCGGCGCCGCCGAAGGGGCCATAGTGGAGCCATGTGCCGAAACATCCGGGTGCTCCACAACTTCGAACCGCCGGCGACCCCCGACGAGGTGCAGGCCGCGGCGCTGCAGTACGTGCGGAAGGTGAGCGGGGCGGCGAAACCGTCGGCGGCCAACCAGGCCGCGTTCGACAAGGCGGTCGCGGCGGTGGCGGCGGCCACCCAGGAGCTGCTCGACGCGCTGGTGACGACGGCACCGCCGAAGGACCGTGAGGTCGAGGCGGCGAAGGCCAAGGCGAGGGCCGCGGAGCGGTACGGGCGCTAGTTCCGGACGCGGGTGTCCAGGTACATGCAGATCAGCTTGGCCGCGACGCCCGCGGAGCCGACGATGAAGGCCTGGTCGGGACCGAGCGTGAGGGCGATGGTCCACAGCAGCAGCGCGATCAGCACGAGGATGACCGTCACCTGCACGGCGTGCGGCCACTGGGCGAGGTGGACGAGCCACCTCGTCGGCTGCCTCGGCTGCGGAACCTCCACGTCACCCGCACTATCGGGTGAACGCTCCGCCTTGACCGCCATCTCTCTCCTCGCTCCGTTTACTCCTGCTGGACCTATTCTCCTTAGTTGATCTTCTACGGAGTGTTACTTCCGCTTGTCGTGCGGTGAGCGTTGCGTGAGCATCGCCGAACGGCAGACGAACGGTCATCGACGTGATCGGTTGCCGGTCCGTCACCGTCCGTTTACAGAATGAGGTCCACGTCGCAACTTTGTGTGCCACCCAATCGGGTAATCGTTCTACCCTGCGTAATCGTTACACCGTTCGGAGTAGCACCGTTTTTGTCAGACCCCTCGGATAACGTCGGGTGAAGAGAGCGGTACGAGGGGAGAAAACGTTGCCGGACAACAACGTCAGCGTCACCGCACTGTCGTTCACCGAGTACGTCATGAGCGGCCAGCGTGGACGCATCAACATCGTGTCGGAACAGCGGGGGATGTATCTGACCGACGACCCCAAGGTGTGCGGGTTCTACAACCCGATCCGCGACGCCATGCGACGAGCGGTCAACTCGACCGAACCTGAACTGGAGCTGAAGAAGGCGATTCTGGGCGCGAACAGGACCGGACAGCCGCGCGCGTTCGAGGAGATCGCGGACGGGTTCCTGCCCTGGCTGGCGTCGTTCAAGGCCACCGGGGTGCCGGTCGAACCGGCGACCTACCGGGTCGGCGACCTCACGCTGAAGGTCCGCCCGCACCTGGGGCTGCGCAAGAAGGACGGCTCCACCTACGCGGTGCTCGTGCACACCAAGGAGGTGCCGCTGACCAGGGAGGCCGCGAACGTCGGGCTGCGGATCCTGCAGCACACCATCTCCGACACGCTGCCGGGGGCCACACCGATGGTGCTCGACGCGCGGCGCGGCAAGGCCTACCAGATGCCGGTGCGGACGAACCTGGGGAAGCTCGACGTGCTGATCGCCGCCGAGGCGATGGGCTACGTGACGCACTGGCAGCTGTCCGGCCTGTTCGAGTCGGTCCGGGCGGTGTAGGGGAACGGGTGACGCGGCCCGTCTGGGGGTCGGGCCGCGTCCCCCGTTCTGCCGGGGGCAGAGTCGTCGGCGCAGGCGGACGGACTGAGGCAGTCTCGGGGACATGAGCACGACAGGCCTGGGGTTCAGCGGCGAGGTCGCCGGCTACTACGCGAAGTTCCGGCCCGGCTATCCGCCGCCGGTCATCGACGCGTTGGTCGCCGAGCTCGGGCTGACCGGCGACGACGTGGTGCTCGACCTCGGCTGCGGCACCGGCCAGCTCGCCGTCCCGCTGTCGGCACGCGTGCGGCGCGTGCTCGCGGTCGACCCGGAGCCGGACATGCTGGCCCATGCGCCGAAGTTGCCGAACGTCGAGTGGCGCGTCGGGTCGGACGCGGACGTACCGGAGCTCGGCCGGTTCGACGCGGTCGTGGTCGGGCAGGCGTTGCACTGGATGGACCACGAGCGGCTCTTCCGGCAGGCCAGGACGCGGAAGTTCGCGATCATCGCCAACGGGACGCCGTTGTGGCGGCAGCACCCGACGATCCGGCGCGTGCTCGAAGAGTGGTTCGGCAAGCCGATGACGGCCGGCTGCGGCACGGACTCCGAAGCGCGCCGGCGGTATGCGGACGCACTGCGCGAAGCCGGTCACGAACCTCGCGAGTGGACCGTGAGCTACTCGCACGAGCACACGATCGAAGAACTGGCGGGCAGCCTGTTCTCCGCCATGTCACCGGACACCCTGCCGAAACCGGACGAACGCCCGCGGTTCCAGGAGAGGCTCCGCGAGGCGATCGGGAACGACAGCTACGTCGAGCCGATCACGGTGGTGGTGATCAGCACGCCTTGAGCATCGAGGCCAGCGCGTCGTGCTCGGCCTGGTCCGCGGTGAGCTTGTAGGTGATCTTCACCGAGATCCAGTGCTGCGCGTAGGTGCACCAGTAGGCCTGTGCCGGCGGCTTCCACTTCGCCGGGTCCTGGTCACCCTTGGCGCGGTTGGACTTCGCGGTCACCGCGATGAGCTGGATGCCACCGAGATCGTTGGCGAACGTCTTGCGCTCGTCGTCGGTCCACTTGTCCGCCCCGGAGCGCCACGCCTCGGCCAGCGGCACCATGTGGTCGATGTCCGCCTCACCGGCGTCCCTGATCACCACGTTGTCGTAGGCACTGTTCCAGGTGCCGGAGACCGCCTTGCAGTCCTTGTCCGACTTGACGTCGGTGCCCTGGCGCTGCAGCACGATCTCCCTGGTGTCGCAGGAGTTTCCCTGCGAGGACCAGTGCGGGAAGCGGTCGCGGCTGTAGCCGGCCATCTTGCCCTCCGGCGCGATCGTCAGCGCGCCGAGATCGGACGAACCGACCGGAGCGGACCCGGTCGGCGCCGGCGGATTCTCCTTCGAGGACTGGAGATTCGTCAGGTACCAGCCCAGTGCCACGAGCAGCACGAAGACCACCAGTGACGTCACCGCCGCGCGATTCATGCGCTCATGATCGAGCATGCCGATCACGGACCGATCAACCGGCCTGTGATCGGCATGTCGTCGTTATGGACGCGACGTCAGGTAGCCGCCCATGTTCTTGAAGTACTCGTGCGCTTTGAGCTCGGTGCCGTCGGCGGTCCGAACCTTCTTGACCAGCAACGCCTTGCTGCGCCCGCGCCGGGCCTCGGCACCGGCGACGATCGCCACGCCGTCGCCCTCCCGGTAGAAGATCCGGCCGGGAGTGCCGCCGTACACGGCCTGCGACACGTCGGCCTCGATGATCTCCAGACGCTGGCCGCGGTGGAAGCAGAACGCGCTCGGGTACGGCGCACACTGCGCGCGCACGAGCCGGTCCAGCTCCTCCGCGGTCCAGGTGAAGTCGATCCGCAGGTCCTCCTCCGCACGCTTGTGGAAGAACGAGGCCTGCGAACGGTCCTGCTTGGTGAAGTCGGTGCGGCCGGAGGCGATCTCGGCGAGACCGTCGACGGTGATCGGGCCGAAGAGCTCCAGCGTCTTGGCGAAGAGGTCCGCCGTCGTGTCGCGCGGGCCGACCGGAACCGCGCGCTGCAGCACGATGTCGCCGGCGTCGAGCGTGTCGTCCATCATGTGCGCCGTCACGCCGACTTCCTTCTCGTCGTTGAGCAGCGCCCAGATCAACGGAGAGAAGCCCGCGTACTTCGGCAGCAGCGAGTCGTGCACGTTCAGCGTCCCGTGCTTGGGCAGCGCGAAGACCTGCGGCGGGATCCAGGTGCGCCAGTTGCAGGCGACGATCACGTCCGGCTCGGCGGCCTTGAGCTTGTCGAGCAGCTCCTGGTCCTCCGGCCGCTCGCGGACGACCACCTCGACACCGTTCTCACGGGCCAGGTCCTCGACGGAATCGCTCCAAATCTTCTCGTACGCGCCCTCACCCCTGGGGTGGGTGACCACCAGGACCACCTCGTGCTCGGACGCCAAAAGTGCCTGCAGGGTGCGATGACCCCAGGTCTGGAACCCGAACATGACGACCCTCACGGGGTTCTCTCCTTCACTTCGGTGAGATACGGTCAGGCTAACCTAACCGATGGCTTGCCAGGGCAGCTTAGGCTGCCCTAAGTTCGGTGCTCATGCATCCGATCTACGACATCGTCGGCATTGGGTTCGGTCCCTCGAACCTGGCGCTCGCCATCGCTCTGACCGAGCACAACGAGCAGGCCGGAACCCCTGTCACCGCGGTGTTTCTCGAACGCCAGGAAGCGTTCGGCTGGCATCGGGGCATGCTGCTCGACGACGCCACCATGCAGGTGTCGTTCCTCAAGGACCTGGTCACCATGCGGAACCCGACCAGCCGTTTCTCGTTCCTCTGCTATCTCAGGGACCGCGGCCGGCTCGTCGACTTCGTCAACCACAAGACGCTGTTCCCGCTGCGCGTCGAGTTCCACGACTACTTCGAGTGGGCGGCGGCGCAGGTCGACGACCTGGTCACCTACGGCGCCGAAGCCGTTGGCGTCGAAGCGATCCAGGACGACCTGTTCGAGGTGACCACGGCCACGGGTGACGTGTACCACGCACGCAACCTCGTCTTCGCCACCGGACTGCGGCCGTCCCTCCCGGACGGCGTCGAGCTGTCGGACCACGTGTGGCACAACAGCCAGTTCCTGCACCGGATCGGCGAACTCCAGCACCCGAAGCGCTGCGTCGTCGTCGGCGCCGGGCAGAGTGCCGCGGAAGCCGTGGCGCACCTGCACCGCGAGTTCCCGAACGCCGAGGTGTGCTCGGTGTTCTCCCGCTACGGCTACTCCCCCGCCGACGACAGCTCGTTCGCGAACCGGATCTTCGACCCCGAAGCCGTCGACCACTACTACGACGCACCGGACGCGGTGAAGCAGCGGTTGATGGACTACCACCGCAACACGAACTACTCGGTGGTCGACGTCGACCTCATAGCGCAGCTCTACCGCACCGCGTACCAGGAGAAGGTCCTCGGCACCGAGCGGCTGAAGATGATGAACCTGACCAGGCTCGTGGCGGTCGAGGAGTCCGGTTCCGGCGCGCGAGCGGTGGTCCAGTCGCTCGTCACCGGCGAGCAGGAGCTCATCGAGACCGACCTCGTGCTGCTCGCGACCGGCTACGACGAGGCCACGCCGGTCCTCGGTTCGCTGGACGAGACCTGCGCACGGGACGAGCAGGGCCGTCTGGTCGTGGGACGGGACTACCGCGTGCAGTCGTCATTGCGCGGCGGCATCTACCTGCAGGGCGGTACCGAGCACTCCCACGGCATCTCGTCGTCGCTCTTGTCCAACGTCGCGGTGCGTTCAGGTGAGATCCTGGCGTCCGTGCTGACCAACACCCCTGTGCCGGTCCTCGCGACGGCATGAAGCTCGACCTGAAGCTGACGGGCTGCCGGGCCATCACCATGGACCCGGCGCATCCCGCCGCGCACACGATCGGCATCTGGCAGGGCCGGATCGTGGGGATGGACGAGCAGATCGAGAGCCTGCCCGCCGCCGAGACCGTCGACCTCGGCAACGCCGTGGTGCTGCCCGGTTTCATCGACGCGCACACGCACCTCGCGTGGAACGGCCGGCGCACGATCGACCTGACCGGGTTGACGACAACGGCCAAGGTGCTCGACCGCCTGGCCGGTGCTGCCGGTGAGGGGTGGATCGAGGCGTCCGGCTACGACCGCCGGATCATGGAGGTGCCGCTCACCGCCGCCGATCTCGACCGGATCAGCGCGGGCAGGCCGGTGTACGTCGCCGACCTGTCCGGGCACGCGTGCGTCGTGAACTCCGTGGTGCTCCACCAGCTTCCGGGCATCACCAGTGACGGCTGGCTGACCGAGAACGAGCAGCTGGCCGCGCGGTCGTTGCGGCTGCCGTACTCGCTCGACGAGATCACCGCCGAACTGCACGAGAGCGCGCGGCAGGTGCTGGCCGAGGGCGTGACGATGTGCGCGGAGGCGGGCATCGGCGCCGGCCTCATCGCGAGCAGCCCGCTCGAGGCCGCCGCATACCAACGCGTACAGCTGCCGATCCGCGTGCAGCTCATGGTTTCCGCGTACGTGCTGCACGACGTCGCCGCGGATCCGGCGGACGGGATCCCGCGGGCGATCGACCTCGGACTGCACACCGGGTTCGGCGACGACATGCTGTCGCTCGGCGGCCTCAAGCTGTGGACCGACGGCGGCATGATCGCGCGCACGGCCGCGTTGTCCGAGCCGTACATCGGCACGGACAACTCCGGTCAGCTCGCGGAGTCCGAGGAGTTCATGCGGGCGGCGATCGTCGACGGGCACCGAGCGGGCTGGCAGCTCGCGATCCACGCGATCGGCGACCGCGCGATCGACTTCACGCTGGACGCGGTGGCGGAGGCACAACGGCAACGACCGCGCGCTGACGCCAGGCACCGGATCGAGCACTGCGGCCTGGTGCGCCCCGACCAGCTCGAGCGGATCGCGGCCCTCGGCCTGATTCCCGTTGTCCAACCGACGTTTCTGTGGTCCTACGGCGACGACTACAGCGAGATCATGGGCCCGGAACGCGCACCCTGGATGTACCGCGGGCGGTCGTTCCTCGACCACGGTCTCACCGTCGCGGGCAGCTCGGACCGGCCGGTCGCGGACGGGGCACCGTTGCGCGCCATCGAGTTCATGGTGCGGCGCCGCTCGTCGAGCGGCCGCGCGGTCGGACCGGACGAGGCGATCACCGTCGAGGAGGCGATCCGCGCGTACACGCTCGGCAGCGCCTACGCGTGCCGCAAGGAGCACGTGCTGGGCAGCATCACGCCGGGCAAGCTCGCGGACCTCGTGGTGCTCGGCGACGACCCGCGCACGAGCGACGCGATCGCCGACATCCCCGTGCTCGCCACCATGGTCGGCGGCACCCTCATGCCGCAGCGCTGAACTACCCCTCGGCGATCTTCTTGATCGCAGCCAGCCGCCGATCCCACTGGGAGGCGAGCGAGGCCATCCACGTGGCGGTGGCGTCCAGCGCGCCGGACCGGACGGAGAAGTTGTTCTCCCGGCCGGCCCGTTCGGACGCCACCAGCTCGGCCTTCTCCAGCACGGCGAGGTGCTTCACGATCGCCTGCCGGCTCACCGGCAGCTCCGTGGCGAGCGCGGACGCCGAGACCGGCCCCTTCGCGGCCACGAGATCGAGCACCCGGCGCCGCATCGGATCCGCGAGCGCGGCCAGAACGTCGTCGACCTGACTCACTTCTCCAGGTACTCCCGCAGCTCGTCCAGTTCGTGGCCCCAGCCGTCGACGTTCCCGGACGCGTAGCGCTCCTGGTCCTCCGACGGCAGGTCGAGCTGCGTGAACCCGCTCTCCACGACCTGCAGCAACGTGCCGCCGTCCACCGGCGTGAGCGTGAACTCGACCAGCGTCGCGTTGCCGGGCACCGGATCCGGCCCGAGCGGACCCGACCAGCGCCACGAGAAGAACGACTCGGGCTCGACCTTCTCGATGATCGCACGCCCGGTGCCGTGCTCCGCCCACGTCAGCGTGACCTCACCACCGGGCTCGAGCTCCGACACCGTCGCCCCGGCGTCACCGAACCACGTGCCGAGGTGCTCGGCCGAGGTCAGCGCGGCCCAGACGCGCTGCTGCGACGCGTTGATCAGCACGTCGCGTTCGATCCGGTCCACGTCCACCTCCTGCAACCGAGCGGTTGCAGAAAAGACTACTGCAGGTGGAACGTGGCGGCCAGCGTGGTGAGCCGGTCGGTGATGTCCGCGTGGACGTTCGTGCGCCGAACCCAGTTCTGACACCCGCTCGCCGCCGACGGCGGCGGACCGAGCGGCGACACCGCGTCCGTCACCCCGTACTCCAGCCGGTACGCGAGCACCGCGATCGCCGACTCCAGCCAGAACGACGGATCCGGTGTGGGAATCTCCCCCAGCCCGACCCGGAACCACACGGGCATCCGCGCGTACTGCCCGAGCGCCTCGGAGATGCGCCGGGCGGCCGCGTCCTTGATCTCCCCGCGAGCCTTGTCCCCGGCCAGCACCGCCTCGGTGCGCCACTCCTCACCACTGGCGTCCTCATCGGCCGCCAACCGGTCAGCGGCCCGCTTCGCACTCGCCTCGTTGGCGTTGATGAGCCACTCCATCTGCCGAACCTCGTGCGAAAGCGCGTCCCGCTCGAACCGGGGCACCCGCCCACCGTCCAGCTTGGACCGAGCCTCGTCCCGCCGGGCCTTGAGCCCGTCGAACTCGAGCACCTCCTGCTTGAGCTCCACCCGAGTGGGATCCGCGAGGATCTCCTGTTCGGCGTCCCAAGCCTTGCGCAACGCCTCGACCAGCGGCGCGATGTCCCCCGCCACCGCATCAAGATCCGCCAGCGGCCCGTCGCCAGCACCGGACAGCCGCCTCTCCAGCACCGTCAGCCGCGCGGTGACACGCTCCAGCTCCGCCGCCAGCTGTCCGACGTGACTGATCAACGTGGCGACCTGCGGCTCGACCACGTCAAGCCGTTCCTTCTCCGTGGGCACCCGACCAGCGAACCGGACCCCCGGCCCCCGGCCAAGGCACCGATCATCGAATGCACGCATTAGGGGCCAGACTTCCGCCCACCCGTGGCATTCGTCCCTCACGCACCGTCACGGCAGTGGGTGAACAATGACAAAACGAGGTATTACTAGTAAATGGCGACCTCTGTCACTGAGACCGAACGCAAGTACGAGGCACCATCGGACGCGAGCCTGCCGGACCTCACCGAGATCACCGGCGTAGCGACCGGCCCGGAGGAGTTCGACCTGGAAGCCACGTACTTCGACACCGACGACTACCGCCTGGCGCGCGCGGGCGTGACCCTCCGCCGCCGCGTGGGCGGCGACGACGAAGGCTGGCACCTCAAACTCCCCGCAGGCGAAGACTCCCGCCAGGAAGTCCGAGTCCCCCTCGGCCGAGCCGTGAAACAACCCCCGAAGGACCTCTCCTCCCTGGTCCGCGCCCACACCCGAGGCTCAGACCTGACCCCGGTCGCCGAAATCCGCACCAACCGCCGCCGCTGGCAGCTGACCAACGGCAACGGCCAGCTCCTCGCCGAGGTGGTCGACGACGTGGTCACCGCCCAAACCATGGGCTCCTCGACCACCACCACCTCCTGGCGCGAGATCGAGGTGGAACTGGGAGAAGGGGGCGACCGCAAACTCCTCGACACCGTCGAGCGCCACCTGGGCGACGCAGGAATCCACCCGTCCTCCTCGAAGTCCAAGCTCTCCCAGGTGATCGGCGTAAAACGAGACGCCATCCCCACCATCGGCAAAAAGTCCACAGCAGGCGACGTGGTCCTCGCCTACCTCCACGAACAACGCGCCGCCCTGCAGAACCAGGACCCCCGAGTCCGCCGCAACGAGGACGACGCCGTCCACCAGATGCGCGTAGCCACCCGCCGCATGCGCTCAGCCCTCCAAGCCTTCGGCAAAATCGTCGACCGCGAAGCCACCCGCTCACTGACCGACGAACTCAAGTGGCTGGCCGGAGTCCTCGGCACCTCCCGAGACCTGGAAGTCCTGCGCGCACGCTTCGAAGACGGCCTCCACGCCCTCCCACCCGAACTCGTACTGGGCGACGTGGCCGCCCGCCTGACCCGCCACTTCGCCCCGCTGGAAGCCAAGGCGCACAAGGACTCCGTAGCGGCCCTGGACGGCGAGCGCTACTTCACCCTGCTCAACTCGATCGACGCCCTGCTCGCCTCTCCCCCTCTGACCAAACTCGCATCCGGCAAGGCGAAGGACGTCCTCCCCAAACTCGTGGAGAAGTCCCGCCACCGCCTGGACGTCCGAGTAGAGGCAGCCCTGGCGGCCAACAACAACGACGAGCCCCTGCACGAGGCCCGCAAAGCCGCCAAACGCCTCCGCTACTCGGCAGAGGTCGCCGAGCCCGCACTCGGCAAGCACGCCAAGGCTTTGCGGAAGCGGGCAAAGGACGTGCAAACACTCCTAGGCGACCACCAGGACTCGGTGGTGGCCCGCCCCGTCCTCCTCGACCTGGGCCGTGGCGACGAGAACGGCTTCACCTTCGGCCTCCTGTACGGCCAAGAGGTAGAGCTGGCCCACAAGACGGAGGCAGCACTCCCAGCACTGTGGCGCAAGCTGAGCAAGGAACACCTCTAGCAACGTCTCGCGATGGCGAAGCCGAGCAAAAGGCGACGGCGAAGCCGAGCTGCCGTTAGCGCCGCAAGCCGCCCAACGCAACAGGCGTGCCATCAACCCGCGCGCGGCGCTGGCCGGTCTTTGATCAGATTGGCGGGGTCTGGGGCGGAGCCCCAGAAAAGCCCACCCAACCGGCACATACGCACGCACCGCAACCACCTACGGACACGAAACCGGAACCCGCCAACGCAACCGGGGGACGACCTACGGACAGAGCGCGCACAACCCAAACCCCCATTGGTCTAAACCTTGACACCCACCCCACCGCCTGAAACCGTGACCCCAACGCCGCCACCAAGGTCCCCCCGTGCCTGGAGGATTGGCGTGAAATCGAGAAAACTGCGGGCAGCCCTGACAGCGCTGACAATCGCCACCGCAGGAGTCCTGGTGACCGACCCAGCAGACGCGGCCCCAGCGGCAACATCAACCCGCGAGGCAGCGTCAACCAGCGAGGCAGCCGCATCCCGCAAGGCAGCAACCTCGCTACAAGAACTGGTCCCCCACCCGGCCCAACTCCAGCCCCGCCCAGACATCACCTTCACCCTGACCCCGAACGCCAAGATCCAGCTGACCTCGGACACACCCCGAAAACCAGCCGAACTGCTGGCAGGGATCCTCCGCAAGTCAACAGGATTCCCCCTCCCGATCACCACAGGCGTACAGGGCGAAGGCATAGTCCTGCTAGCAGGCGCCGACCCGAGAACCGGCCAAGAGGGCTACCAGCTGGACGTGACCCCGAACCAGGTGGTCATCCGAGCCAACACCACAGCCGGCCACTTCAACGGCATCGCCACCCTCCGCCAGCTCCTCCCGCCGAAGGCGGAGGCGAAGACCAAGCAGCCAGGCCCGTGGCAAGTCCCAGGCGCGAGCATCCTCGACCACCCGAGGTACCACCACCGAGGCACCATGCTCGACGTGAGCCGCCACTTCTTCACGCCGGACCAGGTGAAACGCTACATGGACCAAGCAGCGGCCTTCAAAATCAACTACTTCCACCTCCACCTGTCGGACGACCAGGGCTGGCGCCTGGAGATCAAGAGCTGGCCGGACCTGACCAAGATCGGCGGCAGCACTGAGGTGGGTGGCCGCAAGGGCCGGCTCTACTACACCCAGGACCAGTACAGGGACCTGGTCGCGTACGCGGCGAACCGCGGCATCACCGTGATCCCGGAGTTCGACATGCCGGGCCACACCAACGCGGCACAGGCGAGTTACGCCGAACTGAACTGCGACGGCAGGAAGCGCCCGCTCTACACCGGCACCGAGGTGGGCTTCTCGTCCCTCTGCATCAGCAAGGAGATCACGTACAAGTTCATCGAGGACGTGGTCAGGGAGGTCTCCGCGATCACCCCGGGCCCGTACTTCCACATCGGCGGTGACGAGGCCCTCTCGACTCCGGACGCCGACTACGTCAAGTTCATGAACCGCGTCCTGCCCATCGTGAAGAAGTACGGCAAGACCACGATCGGCTGGCACGAGTTCATCAAGACCACCAAGGACACCGCGGTGATCCCGCAGTTCTGGGGCACGACGACGTCCAACGCCGACGTGGCCGCGGCGGCCCAGCGCGGCAACAAGGTCCTGATGTCGCCCGCGAACCGGATCTACCTCGACATGAAGTACAACAAGGACACCAAGCTCGGCCTGAACTGGGCGGGCTACGTCGAGGTGAAGGACGCCTACAGCTGGAACCCCGGCGCGTACCTCACCGGCGTGTCCGAGGCGTCCGTCCGCGGCGTGGAAGCTCCACTGTGGACGGAGACCATCCGGACGAGCGCCGACATCGAGCAGATGGCGTTCCCGCGCCTCCCGGTGGCCGCCGAGCTCGGCTGGGCACCGGCGAGCGTGCACAGCTGGGACCGGTTCGCGCCACGGCTGGGCGCGCAGGCACCCCGCTGGAAGATCCAGGGCATCAACTACTACGCGAGCCCGCAGGTGCCGTGGAAGAAGTAGCCCCTAGAAGTAGCCCTGCGCACGGCCGGAGTAGCTGACCAGCAGGTGCTTCACGCGGCGGTACTCGGCGAGCGCCGCGGTGTTCGCCGGGTACGCGTAGTAGTTGTTGACCCACACCCGCTCGGCGTTGAGCTCCTGGCCGACGTTGTGCGCCAGCGCCACGTCGCGCGACCAGATGCCGGCGCCGAGCTGGGCGGTGGTCTCGTTGGCGATCTTCACGGCGTCGTCGCGGTCGTCGAACCTCGTCACCGAGACGATCGGGCCGAGCACCTCGTCGGCGAAGACGGCGGAACGGTGGTCGCCCTCGAAGATCGTGGGCTGGACGTAGTGGCCGGACGCCTCGCCCCCGGTCACCAGCCGCGCGCCCTCGGCCTTGCCGCGCTCGATGTAGGCGAGCACGCGGTCGCGCTGCGCCAGGCTCACCACGGCGCCGACCATGGTGTCCGTGTCGAGCGGGTCGCCCGAGCGGAGCTGCTGCGTGCGCTGGGTCGCGAGGTGCAGCAGTTCCTCGTAGATCGCGGTCTGGATGAGCGCGCGGGACGGGGCCGTGGAGATCTCGCCCTGGTTGGCCGCGAACATCGCGAAGCCTTCGAGTGCCTTGTCGAGGAAGCCGTCGCGTTGCGCGGTGACGTCGGAGAAGAAGATGTTGGGGCAGCGGCCGGCCACGACCGGGTGATCCTCGGATCCGGTGACCACGTTCACCACACCGGGCGGCAGCAGGTCCGCGATCACGCCGAGCAGCACGTGGATCGACGCCGGCGTCTGCAGCGCGGGCTCCAGCACCACGGCGTTGCCGGCGGCCAGCGCGGGGGCGAGCACGCGGCCCGCGTTCATCAGCGGGAACGTCCACGAGAGCCGTTCGTGCACCACGCCGAGCGGCTGGAACGAGCGGTAGTCGCAGGTGTCGCGGCCGAGCTGCTCGACCTCGCCGACCTCGGTGCGGATGACGGCGGCGAACTGGCGGAACTGCTCGATCAGCATCGGGACGTCGGCGACCAGGGCCTCGCGCACCGGCTTGCCGTTGTCCCACGTCTCGGCGACCGCGAGCTCGGTCGCGTGCTCCTCCACCCGGTCCGCGATCTCGCCCAGGACCGTGGCGCGCTCTCGTGCCGTGGTCCTCCCCCACGCGCGTGCGGCGCCGCTGGCGGAGTGCAGGGCACGCGCCCTGTCGGCGTCGGTACCGCGCGCGACCTCGGTGAAGACCTCACCGGTCACCGGCGTGACGTTCTCGACGTACTCACCGGAGACGGGCGGCACGTAGTCGCCGCCGATGAAGTGGTCGTACCTCGGCCGGTACGCGACCACGCTGCCGGGCCGACCCGGCGCCGCGTACTGCGTCATTCTCGACTCCCGCTGGGTGGCTCGGGTGGGGAAAATGAGAAACTAGGCAGCAGAACGTTGCATGCTCGTTGCAAGCCGTGGATGGATCAGTGGCCCACGACCCCGGGCAACACGCACTGTTGCTGAGTCGCGTAAGAGATGCCGTGTTGAGTGGTACTCGCACGGTGGATTCGCCACGCTCAGTGATTTCCGCGTCGTGGCAACGGTCACTCGCCGCCAACGTGGATCCGGACCTGCACACCGCCCCCACGGTCTTCGCCGCCGACGAACTTCCCGACCTGCGCGAACGGCATCCGCTGCACCCCAGCCTGCCGGTGCTGCGCGAGACCCTGCTCGGCTTCGCGCACGAGGCCAGGCACATCATGATCGTCGCGGACGCGCAGGGCCACATCCTGTGGTGCGAGGGCTCCCACGACACCCGCCTGAGCGCGGAGGACGTCGGCCTCGCGGAAGGAACGCGCTGGTCGGAGGACGCGGCGGGGACGAACGGCATGGGCACCGCGCTCGCGACGAACGCACCGGTCACGGTCCACTCCGCCGAGCACCTCGTGCGGACCTATCACCACTGGACGTGCGCGGCGAGCCCGATCCGCGACCCCGACACCGGCAGGACGATCGGCGTCGTCGACCTCAGCGGCCCGATCGAGACGGTCCATCCGTCGATGGTGGCGCTGGTGTCCGCGTCGGCCCGGCTCGCCGAGTCGGGAATGCTCGCCAGGATGCACGCGCAGGACGAGGAGTTGCGAGCACGCAACATGCGGCACCTGATCGCGTTGCGCGGCGAGCCCGGCGCGCTGCTCAGCCCGACCGGCAGGGTCGTCGCGGTCGAGCCGTACGGGCTGCTGCCGTCACGCGTCGACGTCTCCAGCGACCGGGTGCGGCTGCCGGACGGCCGGGAGGCGGTGCTGGAACCCCTCGCCCGCGGCTATCTGCTGCGCATGCCCCGGCAACGGCACGTGCGCAGGTCGGTGCTGTCGCTGTCGTTCCTGCTCCCGGAGCCGAAGGTCGTGCTGGACGGGCGCGAGGTGCCGATCTCGCTGCGGCACGCGGAGATCCTGTGCGCGCTGGCGTTGCACGGCAGGCTCTCGGCCGACCAGCTGGCACTGCGGCTCTACGGCGAGCGCGGCAACCCGACGACGGTGCGCGCCGAGCTGCACCGGCTGCGCGCCCAGCTCGGCGCCGACGTGCTGGCGACCAGGCCGTACCGGCTGACCGCGGACGTCGAGGCCGACTTTCTGGCCGTGCGGGCCGCGTTGAAGGACGGTGACGTGCCGCTGGCCGCCTCCCGGTACCGCGGCTCCCTGCTGCGCCGCTCCGAGGCACCGGTCGTGCTCGCCGAGCGCGACGATCTGGCGTCCGGCGTGCGCAAGGCCGTCCTGTCGCGCGGGGACGGGAACGCGCTGTGGACGTTCACCCAGACCGACTCGGGAGAACACGACGTCGAGGCACTGGAACAGCTGGTCAGGCTACTTCCGGCGGACGACGTGCGGCTCGCGATCGCCACCGCGCGGCTGAGGAGACTCAATCAGGACGATTGACAAGAGTCTCAGTAACTGAATATCTTCCCAACTAAGAGACTTGGTGGGGAGACTCTCATGCGCGCACTCATCATCGGAGCGGGGACCGGGGGCCTGTGCCTGGCGCACGGGTTGAAGAAGGCCGGCGTGGACGTGGCGCTGTTCGAACGCGACCGCACGCCGCGCAGCATGCTGATCGGCTTCCGGGTCGGGATCAGCCCGGACGGCAGCAAAGCGCTGCACAGCTGCTTGCCTCCGGAGGTGTTCGCCGAGTTCGTCCGCACGACGGCGAGGCCGGTCCGCCGGATCAACATGCGCACCGAGAAGTACGGCGAGCTCCTCGTCGCCGACCTGCCGCCCGCGGTGGACGAGACCCGCAGCGAGAAGTCCGTCAGCCGGATCGCGATGCGGACCGCGCTGCTCAACGGGCTGGAGGACGTCGTCCGGTTCGACAAGACCTTCACGCACTACCGCCACAACGACGACGGCACGGTCACGGCGTTCTTCGCCGACGGCACGTCCGAGACCGGTGACGTGCTCGTGGGCGCGGACGGCGCGCAGTCGAAGGTCCGCAAGCAGCGCCTGCCGGACGCGAAGGTGGTCGACACCGGCATCACTTCGATCGCGGGCAAGCTGAAGATGACGCCGGAGACACTCGCGTTGCTCCCACCTGACGGCGACGAGGCCGTCACGCTGCTCTACGGGCCCAAAGGCGCGTTCGTGATCCTCCACGTGATGCACTTCGACAACGGAGGCGCCGAGGACGACTACATCATGTGGGGCTTCTCCGCAGCCCACGACAAGTTCCCCGACCTGCGCGGGATGACCCAGGACCAGCTCAAGCAGGTCGTGCTGGACCTGACCCCGAACTATCACCCGAACCTGCGCGAGCTCTTCCGCCGCGCGAATCCGGAGACCGTGTTCGAGATCCGCATCCGCACTTCGGAGAAGCTGCCGCCGTGGCAGGCGAGCAACGTCACGATGATCGGCGACTCCGTCCACCTCATGACACCCGGGCGCGGCATCGGCGCGAACACCGCGCTGCGGGACGCGGAGTTGTTGTGCCGCAAGCTCGTCGAGGCGCACCACGGCAAGGACCTGGTCGAGGCCGTCTCCGAGTACGAGCGGGAGATGGTCGAGTACGGGTTCGAGGCGGTGCTCGCCTCACGCGAGCAGATGGACGGGCGTGGCGCGATCCACAAGCCGGTGATCGGCCGGGTCGTGCTGGCATGTTTCCGCACGTTCCTGCGGGTCACGAACGCGCTGCCACCGCTGAAGCGCCGCATGATGGCGAGGGACATGGCCGATCGTGATCACGTAGATTCAGCCCATGAGGTGGTTCACGCCCGGTGAGGTCATCGTGCGGCGGGAGGTGCTGCACGGCAAGGTCTGGTCCGAGATGCCGACCAGGGTGGTCGTCGACGAACCGGGCCTGCTCGCGGTGTTCGTGGAGCCGGGCACCCGGCTCACCTATCCCGACCACCACCACCCGCACCCGTGGGACAAGCCCGAGCGCGGGTTCTGGCGAGGGCACGGCAAGCTCATGCTGCACCGGCCGGAGGACGCCTACTCCGTCGACCTGTTCTGGAAGGGCGACGACCGGGTCTTCGGCAACTACTACCTGAACCTGCAGGCCCCCTACCGCCGCACCGAGGACGGGTTCGAGACGCTCGACCACGCGCTGGACTACACGATGGCGCCGGACGGCACGTGGGAGCAGCGCGACCTCGACGAGTTCGAGGAGCAGGTGGCGTCCGGCAAGTACTCCGCCCAGGAGGCCGAGGCGATCAGGGCGGAGGGCCAGAAGATCGAGAAGATGCTGGCCTCCGGCGAGATCTGGTGGGACACGGCCTGGGCGGACTGGCACCCTCGCGCGGAGTGGCGGTGAAGGTTCGACCGCTCACGTTCGACACGCTCGTCGCCGAGATCGTCTCCCGCATCAGCGCGATGGACGGCCGGGTGCGGGTGCTCATCGACGGGGCTCCCGCGGCTGAACCGGGCAAGCTCGCCGACGCGGTCGTGGAACCGTTGCGCGCCTTGGGCCGTGCGGTGCAGCGGGTGTCCACTGAGGACTTCCTGCGACCGGCGTCGGTGAGGCTGGAACACGGCCGCACCGACCCGTACTCGTACCGTCACGACTGGTTCGACTTCAACGGCCTGCAGCGCGAAGTCCTCGATCCCGCACTCGACGGCAAAGTGCTGCCGTCGCTGTGGAACGCGGCCACCGACCGGGCCAGCCGCGCCGAGTACGTGGACCTGCCGGAGAACGGTGTGGTGCTCGTCGACGGCACGCTGCTGCTCGACCGCTGGCTGCCGGCCGAGCTGACCGTGCACCTGTGGCTCTCCGCCGGCGCGCTCAACCGCAAGACCGCCGCACTCAAACCGGACGAGGAATGGACGCTGCCGGCGTTCGACGACTACGAGCCGGTGGCGGACCTGTTCGTGCGCTACGACCACCCGGATCGACCGGGTCTGGTCGAGTCGTGAACCTCACCTCCTCCTGCGGACATAGACGGGGCAGATGAGGAGGGTCCGTGACCGACGAAGAGCTCTGGGGGCAAGTCCGGGCCGGCGTGAGCGAGGCGTTCGGGCTGCTGTTCGAACGCCATGCCCAGGCCGTGTTCGCCTACTGCCTGCGCCGCACCGGCACGTGGGCCGTTGCCGAGGACCTGGTGTCCGTGGTGTTCATGGAGACCTGGCGCAAACGCACGTCCGTGACGGTCGAGGGGTCTCTGCTGCCATGGCTGTACACCATCGCACTCGGTGTCACTCGCAATCACCAACGCGCTCGCACGCGGTACAAGGCCGCGCTCGGCAAGGTTCCGCGGCACGACGCGGACGACGACCACGCTGACGATGTGGCACGGCGGGTGGACGCCGAGACCAGGACCAGGGCGGTGATCGCCGAGCTGGAGAAGCTACCCGCCGGGGACCGGGAGGTGCTGGAGATGGCCGCGTGGTCCGACCTGAGTCAGGCGCAGATCGCCGAGGTGCTCGGCATCCCGGTCGGCACCGTGAAGTCCCGACTCGCTCGCGCGCAACGCACCGTGCGTGGCGCCTTGGTTGAGGAGGCACTGTGATCACGCCCGAGATCCCGCAGCTGGACCCGCTGCGCCTTCAGATCCGCAAGCACGCACTGCTGAACGAGATCAGCTCGAAGCCGTCCCGCCGGTGGTGGCGCTTCACGGTGCCCGCGACGGCTCTCGTGGCCGCCGTCGCCGTGACGCTGGTGCTGTGGACCCCGACGAACCAGGACGCCTACGCGTCGTGGACCGCTGAACCGAGGGCACCCGGCGACCTGGCACCCGTGCTCGCGGACTGCACGAAGACGCTCGACCGCCACGACGCGCAGGGCGAGGGGAATCGGCCCAACTGGCCGGCCCCCCGTGAGGTGTCGGTCGTCGACCAGCGCGGAGACCTGACGATGGTGCTGTTCACCGGTCCGCAGTCCGAGATGCTGTGCCTGCGGACGCCGAAAGGTGTCGCGATGAGCGGACATGGGAACGCCACGGGCCGCGAGCCGCTCGGCGACAGGCTGTTCGCCGACTTCGCCGGGCAAATGGGCATGACGGACGTGAACACCCGCAACAGCATGAGCGTCCTGACCGGCCGGGTGAGCCCGAAGGTCGGCAAGGTGGTCATCGGCACGGAGGACGGGCTGGAGGTGACCGCGACCGTCGGCAACGGCTGGGTCGTGGCGTGGTGGCCGAGCTTGGGCAAGCCGAAACACGTCAGGCTTTATGACGAAGCAGGCGGCGTTCTGCAGACCTCCCCGATTCCCGTTCGCGTTCGGTAGTCTGCAAGGCATGTGGCGGCCGGAGACCAAGAACCGCGCGCTGTTGATGCTCGCGGTCTTCCTGCCTGCCCTCTACGCCTTCACGTTGTTCTCCTCGCCGACCGAGGTCGCCGCGGCCGTGACCGCGCTCGCCCTCGCGTTGATCGTGGTCGTCGCGCTGGTGCCCCAGCTGATTTCACAGGCGGTGGCGCCAGCGCGGTCGCTCTCGATCCGGGAGCGAGCACAACGATCAGCACAACTGCGGCTGCGCGACCCCGACGCCGCTGGTCGGCCCCGTCCTCGAGCACCGGGATGCCGGACGTTCTGACACGTCCCGCACTTCCCAACTCAAGACGGAGAACCAACCCTTGTTCGCTGACCTGGGCGCTGCCCTGGCGAGCTTCGGCATGCCCGCGCTCGCCATCGTGCTGTTCACGATCGTCGTCCGGCTCGCACTGCACCCGCTGTACCGCGCGGCCGTGCGCGGCGAGAAGGCCAAGGCCAAACTCGCGCCGGAGATCCAGAAGCTGCAGAAGAAGTACGGCAAGGACCTGATGCGGTTCTCGGAGGAGTCGCAGAAGGTCTACGAGAAGAACGGCGTGTCGATGTTCGCGGGCATGCTCCCGATGCTCGCGACGATCCCGTTCTTCATGGTCATCTACCAGGTCGTCACGACCCCCAACCCCCTCCTGGAGGGGACGATTTTCGGGGTTTCGCTAAGTGCTCACTTCATGAGCAGTTTCGAGTGGGTGTTCTTCGCGCTGTTCGGCCTGCTCGCGGTCGTCGCGTACGTGACCGTGCGGTGGCAGCAGTCGCGCATGACCACGACGCCCACGCCCGGCTTCATGACCGGGCTGATCAAGGCGCTGCCGTTCGGCACGATCCTGGTGGCGGCGTACCTGCCGCTGGCCGCAGGGCTGTACCTGCTCACCACGACGACGTGGACGATCGCGGAGCGGGCGCTGCTCTACCGCATCCTGAGCTGAAGCTGGGCGATGAGCCGGACGAGCGGATCGTCCAGGTCCAGGTCGATCCGCTTCAGCCGGTACCGCAACGTGTTCGGGTGCACGTGCAGCCGCTCGGCCGCGGCTCGCACGTCGCCCAAGGCGTCGAGGTAGACCAGCAACGACTTCGCGAGCTCCGGGTCGAGCGCGTCGATCCGGGGGTCGCGGATCCGGGGATTGTCCTGGAGCAGCGCGAGAATCTCGCTGACCAGGACCTGTGACCGCACATCGGCGAGCGTCGCGACTTCGGCGTCGAGATCGCGGGCCATCGCATCGAGCACGCGCTCGGCCTCCTGCCGCGAGACCTGCGCATCGTCCAATGTGGACACTGTCGAGCCGACCGCCGCCTGAACCGACGTGTGCAGGTGTCGTCGTGCGGTTGTGACGATTTCCCGCGTCAGGTTCAGAAGTTGAGCGTTCGGGGCGAGGTCCGGCAGCAGCACGTAGGTGCGGCCGCCGGACTCGCTGACCAGTGCGCTGCGCCGGTACGCCGCCGCGTGCACGGAGATCAGGCCGGTCATCTCGGCGCGGCGGAGCTCGTGTTCGCTGCGGTCGGCGTCACCTCCGCGCAACGCGAAGACCACGACGGCGGCGGGCTTCTTCGGGTCGGCACCGATCTGGCCGGCGACCGTGGCGGCGTCCATCCGGCCGGTGAGCAGCGCGGCGAGGAGGTTCTCGCGGAACCGCGACGTCGGCTGGTTGCGTTGCTGGATGAGGTGCGGGGCGGTGACACGGGCGGCGCCGAGCAGCGCCCGTTCCGCCTGCTCGGACAGCGGCTGGTCGCCCTCCTGCACCCAGATCGTGCCCAGCGGCTGCGAGCCCGCGTGGATGCCGACGGCGATGCGGCGGCGGATGCCGAGCTCCGGGCGTTCGTCGATGCGGACGACCTCTTCCGACGACCGCAGCAGGTTGTAGACGCCCCACTCGCGCAGCATCTTCAGGTACGGCTCCGGGCCCTGGCGTCCGAGGATGGAGAGCCGGCGCAGTTCGTCGACCTCGTCGGACGAGCGGGAGTAGGCGAGCACGCGGCTCGCGGTGTCCTCGATGCTGACGATGCCGCCGGTCAGGGTCGCAATCGTTTGCGCGAGTGCGAACAGGTCGCCGAGGATCTCGCCGTCGTCGGTCGTGGTCGTGAGCACGCTCTTGGCCAGCGACTCCAGGTGTCCCCACCGAACCTCCGGGCGGACTTCCAGCAGCGCCACGCCCGCGTCGATGGCGGCCTGGTCAAGGGCGGACGAGCTCTCCTTGACCGCGACAGCCGCAGCCTTCGCCCGGCCGGCGGCCCTGATCAGCGGCAGTGCAGCCCTGCCGCGTGCGCCGATGACCAGGGCGAGGTCTCCGGCGGCGACGTCCGGCGGGTCGTCCGGATCCATGATCACGACATCGCGCACGTCGACTTCCAGGCCGTTCGGGGCGACCTGCAGTTCGACCAGTGGATCGCCCAGAGCGATCAGGAGGTGGCGGAGGCTCATGGTTGTTCGATCGTACATCTGACCTGGTGAATCTTGGCCGGTCGCACAACGGCGGCGAGGTCATGCGGTCTTACGGTTTGGGCACCCCACATCTCGAAGAGGAGTTGCCGAGTGGACGCTGTCACCCAGGTTCCCGCCCCGGTCAACGAGCCGGTGCTGCAGTACGCCCCCGGTACCCCGGAGCGCGCGGAACTGCAGGCCAAGCTGGCCGAGCTGCAGAAGGAGCCGCTCGAGCTGACGATGACCATCGGTGGCGAACAGCGCATGGGTGGCGGCGCGCGGTTCGACGTCGTCCAGCCGCACAACCACCGCTCGGTCGTCGGCACCCTGGCGGGCGCGACCCAGCAGGACACCCAGGACGCCCTGCGCGCCGCTCGCGAGGCCGCCCCGGCGTGGCGCGCGATGTCGTTCGACGACCGCGCGGCCATCCTGCTGCGTGCGGCCGACCTGCTGGCCGGCCCGTGGCGCCAGACGCTGAACGCAGCGACGATGCTCGGCCAGTCGAAGACCGCGATCCAGGCCGAGATCGACTCCGCGTGCGAGCTGATCGACTTCTGGCGCTTCAACGTGCAGTTCGCCCGCAACCTGCTGGCCGAGCAGCCGATCTCCTCCCCCGGCGTGTGGAACCGCACGGACCACCGCCCGCTGGAGGGCTTCGTCTACGCGATCACGCCCTTCAACTTCACCGCGATCGCCGGCAACCTCCCGACCGCGCCCGCGCTGATGGGCAACGTGGTGCTGTGGAAGCCGTCGCCCACCCAGTCGTTCGCCGCGCACCTCACCATGCGGCTGCTGGAAGAGGCGGGCATGCCGCCCGGCGTGATCAACCTGCTGCCCGGTGACGGCCTGGCCGTGTCCGAGGTGGCGCTCAACTCCCCCGACCTCGCGGGCATCCACTTCACCGGCTCCACCGCGACGTTCCAGAAGCTGTGGGCGCAGGTCGGCGCGAACATCGCGAACTACCGCTCGTACCCGCGGATCGTCGGTGAGACCGGCGGCAAGGACTTCGTGCTGGCGCACCCGTCGGCCGACCCGGACGTGCTGCGCGTCGCGCTGATCCGCGGTGCGTTCGAGTACCAGGGCCAGAAGTGCTCCGCCGCGTCGCGCGCCTACGTGCCGCGCTCGGTGTGGAACAAGATCAAGGACCAGTTCCTGGCCGAGGTCGAGGCGCTGACCTACGGCGACGTCACGGACTTCTCGAACTTCGGTGGCGCGGTGATCGACCGCCGTTCGTTCGACAAGCTGTCGGGCGTGCTGCAGGCCGCGCGCGCGGACTCCACCCTGGAGATCGCCGCCGGTGGTACCGCGGACGACTCGGACGGCTTCTTCGTGCGCCCGACCGTGCTGCTCGGCTCCGACCCTTCGAACTCCGTGTTCACCACCGAGTTCTTCGGCCCGGTGCTCGCTGTCCACGTGTTCGAGGACGCCGACTACCTGACCGTGCTCAAGCAGATGGAGAGCGCGGCGCCGTACGGCCTGACCGGTTCGATCATCGCCCGTGACCGCACCGCCGTGGCGCACGCGATGGAAGAGCTGCGGTTCGCCGCCGGCAACTTCTACGTCAACGACAAGCCGACCGGTGCCGTCGTGGGCCAGCAGCCGTTCGGCGGCGGCCGCGCGTCCGGCACGAACGACAAGGCGGGGTCGGTCCACAACCTGCTCCGCTGGGTCAGCCCGCGCTCCATCAAGGAGACCTTCGCGGCGCCCACCAACCACCTTCACCCGCACCAGGGGGCGTGATGCTTCGCAGCTCTCTTCTCGCGGCGTCCCGCAGCAAGGGCGCTCGCAGGCTCGTCGAGTCGACGCCGCTGACCCGGCCTGTCGTCGAGCGGTTCGTCGCCGGTGACGACGTCTCCTCAGCGATCCACGCGACCGCCGAGGTGCTCGCGGACGGCCGGCTCGTCACGCTGGACCACCTCGGTGAGGACACCGTCGAGGAGTCGCAGGCCAACGACACGGTCGAGGCGTACCTGACGCTGCTGGCGCGGCTGGAGCAGCACGGGCTGACGCGGGGCGCCGAGGTGTCGGTCAAGCTGTCCGCCGTGGGCCAGTCGCTGCCGGTGGACGGCGAGAAGATCGCGCTGGAGAACGCCAGGCGGATCTGCTCGGCCGCCGCGGTCGTCGGCACCACCGTGACGCTGGACATGGAGGACCACACCACCACGGACTCCACGCTGGACATCCTGCGTGAGCTGCGGGTGGACTTCCCGTGGGTCGGCGCGGTGCTGCAGGCCTACCTGCGCCGGACCGAGCAGGACTGCCACGACCTCGCGTACTCCGGTTCGCGGGTGCGGCTGTGCAAGGGTGCCTACCAGGAGCCCGCTTCCGTCGCCTACCAGGACAAGCACGACGTCGACCTGTCGTACGTGCGGTGCCTGAAGATCCTGATGGAGGGTCAGGGCTACCCGATGGTGGCCTCGCACGACCCGCGCCTGATCGCGATCGCCGCCGACCTGGCGTCCGCGCGCTCGAAGGACTCCTACGAGTTCCAGATGCTGTACGGCATCCGGCCTGAGGAGCAGCGCCGGATCGCCGGCGAAGGCAACCGCATGCGCGTGTACGTGCCGTACGGCGACGAGTGGTACGGCTACTTCATGCGTCGCCTGGCGGAGCGTCCGGCCAACGTGGCGTTCTTCGTGAGGTCGCTGCTCACGACGAGCTGAGCGCCTCGACCGTTTCGAGGGCGAACTCCAGCTTCACCGGCTCACCCACCTCGCGCATGATCTTCACCGCGCGGTGGGTGAGCTGGAGTGCTTTCCGCAGCTGGTACTTCGTCTCCGCGCAGAGCCGCGCGTAGATCGTGAGCGTGTCGGCGTACCCGGCCTCCCGGTCGAGGTCCTTGCCCGTCAGGTGCCACAGCACGACGGCGGTGTGCGCGGTGTTCCTCGCCTCCACCCGCCGTTCCGCGCCGCGGAGCTTGCACGCGTGCTGCTGCACGGCCCCGATGTAGGCGCCATGGCCGGACGGCGACTTGTCCTTGAGCGCCCGCCAGATGTCGAGCATCAGCTCGGACGACTCCAGCGCGTGCCCGTGATACTCCATTTCGGACAGTGTGGCGGTCATGGGCTGCATGGCGATCGCGAGCTTGGCCCCGAAGAAGTCGATGAGCTGGGACGGCAGCCGCCGGACGATGTCGAACACCTCGGCCGCGCTGATGAGCGCCTTGTCCGCCTCGTCCTGCACGAGCAGCTGCTCGGTCAGCATCGACAGGGCGATCGCGAGGTCGGCCTGGTGCCAGACCGTGTTCTCGGCGGCCAGTTCCCGGTACACGTCAACGGCTTCCTGCGCCGCGGCGAGTTCGGCGTCGTAGTCGTGGGCGACTTTGACGACGTTGAGCAGCGCGGTGCCGAGCCCCTTGCGATCACCGGTTTCCCGCCACAGCATCACGGCTTCCTGCGCGGTGAGCTTCGCGTCCGGGTCCTCGCACAGGTCGCGCAACGCCTGGCTGTGCCGCATCAGCGCGTCCGCCAGCTCCGGCTGGAACGTCTGCGGGTTGACCACGGCGAGCCTGCGGAAGACCTCGACGGCTTCCTTGAGGGTCTCGTCGGCCGCTTCCGCGCGGCGGAGCTCGACGAGCATGGACCCGGCGGCGGCGAGGTTGCGGGCGAGCTCCGGTTCGTAGCGCGGGTCTTCCCGGGAGAGGATGCGCCAGTTCGCGATCGAGAGCTGCATCGAGTCGGCGGCGTGGGTGTTCTCGCCCTCGGCGTGGTAGCGCCGCGCGACGATGGCCGCGACCCTGGCGAAGTCGGCGCGGAACAACGCCGGGTGCATCTTCGCGAGCTCCTGGTACATCAGCGTCGCGCGGCTGATGGCGTCCATCGACTCCTCTGGCATGCCGAGGCTCTGGTAGCGGTAGCTGATCTGTTCGAGCGCCGACGCGAGGTGCGGGGTGGTTTCCGGGTCGTCGATCGCGATCTCGTGCCACAGCCGGATCGCCTCCTCGGAGACCTGCAGAACCTCCTCGGTGCGGTGCACGGCGAGCAGGCGCAGGCCCAGGTCTCCCAACGAGTCCGCGAGCAGCGGCCGGTTCTCGCGGTCCTGCTCGACGAGCTCGCGGTAGCACTCGACTTCCTGCTTCGAGGCTTCGACGGCTTCCTCGCGGAGGCCGCAGACCGCAGAGCGGGCACTGAGCATCCCGTACATCTCCGCGCGTTCGAGGGTGTCCTGCGCGCGGTCGATGAGGCGTTTCGTGATCGTGGACGGGATCGGGTCGGTGGCGAACCGCTCGTCGCGGAAGACGTGGCGGGCGATGTGCTCGAGCGTGGTGAAGGAGCCGATCTCGGCGGCGGCCCGGAGGCTGTCGCGCTCCATGTCGAGCACGATCTCCGGGTTGGCGTCGATGACCTCGTCGAGCTTGGCGCGCAGGTGCGGCCACCTCTGCGCGGCGCGGGCGAGCAGGTCGGGATCCGGGGCGTCCGGGGTGGCGACGGCGAGGTAGTCCTCGGCGATGCGGCCGTTCTTGGGACCGTTGTCGCGTTTCAGGAGCTGGCGGACGAGCTGGGTGCGGTTCACGTCGCACGGGTCGCCGTGGACGGCGGTCAGCGCGGCCAGGTGCAGGTCGAGGACCGTCTCCCCGGCGATGTTGGGCGGCGGCTCGTCGGGTGCCGTGACGTTGAGCTGCTTGGCGAAGTGCTGGCAGGCCAGGGTGAACGACTCGGCGCGGTCGTCCAGGGTCGGTGCCAGCGCGACGTCGGTGACCTCGTGGTCGAAGTCCGCGATGCGCTGGCGGGTCGAGGACCACCACCAGCCCGTGGTCCTCGCCGCCAGCAGCACCCGCGTGCGCTCGGGCCCGTGCCGGAGCGTGTCCTGCAGCTGCAGGAAGACGTCGTTCCACGTGAGGCGGTCAGCGTCGTCGATCAGCAGCAGCCTGCCGTGCTCCTCGTCGTCCCAGTGCTCCTCCTGGAAGTGCCGCAGGAGCCTGGTCTTGCCCGCACCCGCCGGTGCGTGCAGCAGCAGAGACGCCGCGGGCGCGGGGCTGTCGCGCCAGTGCGTGAGTGCCTGCAGCTCGGATTCTCTGCCGTGAAAGGGGACCACCTGTCGGGTGGGGTCCAGCAGTGCGGCGACGCTGAGTGCTCGGTCCACAGCCTCATAGTCGGCCGACGGTCAGGCCAGGGGTAGGAAGACCACACCATCGTGGCTTTTTCCCGTTTTTCCTTCACTCCTTTGCTGACTGGTTTGGAGATCCTCCAACGGTTGGGCACGCCGTGCGAGGTGGTGACGGTAACTTTCGTACTCACCCACGAACCCGGGCCGGATGCGGGCGAGCTCCAGCACCCCGGACAGGGCATCGCGGTGGCCGATGAAGTCCGCGCCGGCGTAGTGCGCGCCGCCGATGATCCGTTCCCTGAGCGGTATCCGCTTGCGGGCGTACTCCTCGCGGAAGAAGCTGCCGGGCGTCATGCGCCGGCGGATCGCGCTCTTCACGTTCCCCGTGACGTCGCGCTCGTGGGTCCACTCGAAGTCGGTGATCTCCCGCTGGAGCTTGCCGAGCCGCGCGGACGACCTGGGGTCGAACACGTCGATGAGCGAGAAGTGCCGCTCGGCGTCGCCCTCGACGTAGGTGAGCCGGTCGCCGCGGGCGAGCAGCGCGTTGGTCCTGCGGATGGCGTCCGCGAGATGTCGAGACCGACCGCTCGGGCGGGGTCCACGAGGCGGGCGAGGAAGTTGACGCCCTCGCCCATGCCACAGCCGACTTCGAGTACGTTGAGGGTTTTGAAATCGTTGCCGAGTGCGGCAGTCCGCGCAATGCCTGGAAGTAGAGCTGCTCGGAGAAACCGTCACTGACGCCCGCGTTGAAGTTCGGGCAGAGTTCTTCGAGCAGTTTCGGGCAATGCACGCCCCGGTTCCGGAAGTCGCCGGTCCGCGATCACGACGCCACGTCGTCGTAGACCGCCGAACCGGCACCTTTGGGCTGGTCACCGTCGGGTATACCGGCGTCGAGGTCGCGCAGCCCGGTGGCCGCGTTGCCGTTGGTCATGAGAGCACTGCCGAGGTGAGTGTTGCTTGTGTTCCGCACTGCGACAGCGCTTCCACCGGGAGATGACCATTCTTTTCATTCATTCCGGGTGAATTCGTAGAATACACCCTTGAATGCAACTCGTTGCAAAGATTTCCAACGTTCCCGGTCTTTTTCCCGGCACAGGACCGGCCGCCCGGTTTCAGTCCGGACTGAAACTGTCAGACCCTCGCTGCACAATCAGTGGCGTGCTGGTCGCCCTCGTCCTGGAAGCGGACGGTGCGGGCCGGTGGCAGAAGCTGCACGACGACGGGACGCCCGCTGGTCCCGCGATGGCGGCGGAGTCGCTGGCCCCCGCCGTCGCGTCGCTGGAGCTTGCCCACAAACCGCGGTGGGTGTGGGCGGACACCACCGAGGTTTACCCGGCACTGCTGCGCGCCGGGGTGCGGGTCGACCGGTGCTGGGACCTGCACCTCACCGAGGCGTTGCTGCTCGGCGCCGAGGGCAGGCACCGCGAGCCGAAGGAGCTGGCGGCGGCGCTGGCGCGCGAGCTGGGGATGCCGGCGCCGGCGGATCTGGGGCCGCGCAAGAAGGACGTCGAGCTGACGTTGTTCGAGCCCGAGCCGGTGGTGCTGCCGGGCGGCACGGACGCGCTGGCCGCGTTGTCGCTGGTTTTCCGGGCACAGCAACGGAATCCGGCGCTGGGGCTGCTGATCGCGGCGGAGTCGGCGTCGGCGTTGGTGGCGGCGGAGATGACGCACCACGGGTTGCCGTGGCGGGCGGACGTCCACAACGAGATCCTCGAGGAGATGCTCGGCCCGCGCACTGCGCCGGGCGTGCGGCCGAAGGTGTTGCAGGCGTTGGCGGACCAGATCCGGGAGGCGTTCGGCGGCAAGGAGGTCAACCCGGACGCGCCGGCGAGCATCGTGCGGGCGTTCGCGCGTGAGGGCATCGACGTGCCGTCGGCGCGGCGGTGGGTGCTGAAGAACATCGACCATCCGGCCGTGGAACCGTTGCTGGAGTACAAAGAGCGCGCACGGCTGTGGGTGGCGCACGGCTGGACGTGGCTCGACGCGTGGGTGAAGGACGGGCGGTTCCGGCCGGACTACGTCGTCGGTGGCGTGGTGTCGGGCCGTTGGGCGTCGCGTGGTGGTGCGGCCCTGCAGATTCCCCGGCTGATGCGGAAAGCGGTGATAGCGGACGACGGCTGGTGCCTCGTGGCGGCCGACGCCTCCCAGCTCGAACCGCGAATTCTGGCTGCTCTGTCGGGAGATCAGCGGTTGATCGAGGTGTGCGGGGACGACGATCTCTACTCCGCGCTGGCCGAGGACTCGTTCAAGGGCGAGCGGCCGCGCGCGAAGATCGCGATGTTGTCGGCGATGTACGGCGGCACCTCGGGTGAGGCCGGACCGCTGCTCGCCGTGCTGCGCAAGAGGTTTCCCCAAGCCGTCGGTTACGTGGAGGCCGCGGCGCAGGCCGGTGAGCAAGGGCGGATGGTCCGCACGCGACTGGGACGCACGTCGCCCGCACCCTCGGAGGCGTGGCGCGAGCTGACCGGCGGCGCGGACGACTCGGGCGAGGTGTCGAGCTCGTCGCGGCAGGCGGCGCGGAACTGGGGGCGGTTCACGCGCAACTTCGTCGTGCAGGGCAGTGCGGCGGACTGGACGGCGGCGTTGCTGGGCGTGCTGCGCAACAGATTGCCCGCCGACGCCCACCTCGTGTTCTTCCAGCACGACGAGGTGCTCGTGCACTGCCCGCGCGAGGACGCCGACGCGGTGATCCAGGCGATAGCGGACGCCGGACGCGAGGCGACGCGGCTGCTGTTCGGCGAGACCGCGGTGCGGTTCCCGATGAACGCCGTGCCCGTCGCGTGCTACGCCGACGCGAAATAAGTCCAAACAAGACGCGGTACGACCTGCTGCGTTCCGGCTCGTTGCTCCGAATGGCCGCTTGCCCCGCACCCCGTGAGAGCGCTCTCATAAGTGGACTGCACCCGTGACAAGGAGGTCACTCGCGCATGAAGCCACGCCGCCGCATCCTCGCGGCCACGACAGCTCTTCTTGCCGCGGTACCCCTGGCGATTGCCGCCATGTCTGCCAACGCTTCGATCCCACCCCCTGCAGCGGGATGGACGCAGGTCTGGGGTGACGACTTCAACGGCCCGAACGGATCGCTGCCGTCGAGCTCCAACTGGATCTTCGACCTGGGTCACAGCTACCCGGGCGGCCCCGCGAACTGGGGCACCGGCGAGATCCAGAACTACACGAACAGCACCAGCAACATCAAACTCGACGGCTCCGGCAACCTGCGGATCACCGCGCTGAAGGACGGCGCGGGCAACTGGACGTCGTCGCGCATCGAAACCCAGCGCGCGAACTTCAAGCCCGCGGCCGGCGGCAAGCTCGCCATCGAGGGCCGCATCCAGATGCCGAACGTCACCGGCGAGGCCGCACTCGGCTACTGGCCAGCGTTCTGGGCACTCGGTTCGCCGTTCCGCGGCAACTACTGGAACTGGCCGGGCATCGGTGAGTTCGACGTGATGGAGAACGTCAACGGCATCAACTCCGTGTGGGGCGTGCTGCACTGCGACGTCGCACCCGGCGGCGCCTGCAACGAGTTCAGCGGCATCGGCAACTCGCGCGTCTGCCCCGGCGCCTCCTGCCAGTCGGCGTTCCACACGTACCGCTTCGAGTGGGACGACGCCGAGAAGAGCTTCAAGTGGTTCGTCGACGGCCAGCACTACCACACCGTGACGCAGGCTCAGCTCGGCGCGGGAGTGTGGGACCGGATGACCTCGCACGCGGGGTACTTCATCCTGCTGAACCTCGCGATGGGCGGCGCGTTCCCGAACGCGCTGAACAACGGTCAGCCGACCCCTGTCGCGGCCACTCAGTCAGGACACTCGATGGTCGTGGACTACGTGGCCGTCTACACGGCTGGCGGTGGCCCCACCACTCCCCCGACGACGACCACGACGTCGAACCCCGGCGGTGGGGGTTCCGCGTACAGCGAACTGCAGGCGGAGAACGCCTCTGAACGTTCTGGCGGCTCCGTGGCACCGGCCGACGGCGGCTCCGGCGTGCACCAGATCGCGAACGGCGGCTACCTGAAGTTCTCCGGCGTGAACTTCGGTTCCGGCCCGGCCCGGCAGTTCTACGCCCGCGTGGCGTCGGGTGCCGGCGGCGGGGTGAGCGGTCTGGTCGAGGTGCGGCTCGGGTCGCGCACAGCCGCACCGGTCGGGTCGTTCGCGGTCGGCAACACCGGTGGCTGGGACGCGTGGAGAACCATTCCCGCGAACATCTCCAACATCAGCGGGGTGCACGACGTCTACGTGACGTTCACGAGTGGACAGCCTGCGCCGTACGTGAGCGTGAACTGGGTGAAGTTCGGAACCTGACCCTGGGTGAGCGACTCGGCTCGGCCCTGAGCTAGAATCTCGTCCGTTGGCTCGGACGATTAGCTCAGCGGGAGAGCACTACCTTGACACGGTAGGGGTCACTGGTTCAATCCCAGTATCGTCCACTCCACTCGGGGCGAGTTGTGTTCGCGGATTCCGCGAACACAACTCGCCCCGTCGTGTTTCACCTGGGGAGCAGGTAGAGCCAGTACTTCTGGCTGGCAGGGCTGGCGGAGTGCGGCCCGGTGCAGTCCCACCGAACCGTCTTGCCGGATGCGTAGTACTGGAAGCCCGCCGTCTCGCAGGCGGACTTCGTCGGGTACTTCTTGTAGGGCTCCTGCGCGGACGCCGTGCCCGCACCAGCGAGGATCACGCCCAGAACGACCGAAGCCGCCGCGACCGTGCTCAGGATTCGACTCATTGACATTCCTCCAGTCGATGTCGTTGATCATCCTGCCACGACGGTGTGGATCGTTCCGGACTGAGATGATGGGGTGGTGTACGCCGAACGTCCCGCACCCGCGGGTCTGGCTTGCCTGTGGACGCGCACGGTCTCGTCTCCGACCGTGCAGCGGGTGGTGCCGGACGGCTGCACGGACCTGATGTGGGCTCCGGCCACCGGTTCCTTGTTCGTGGCCGGGCCGGACACCCGGGCTCAGCTCGCCGAGGTCGCGCCGGGGACGCTGTACGGCGTGCGGTTGCCGCCTGGGGCGTTTCCCTCGGTGTTCGGGGTGCCCGCGCACGCCGTCCGGGATCTGCGGGTGCCGTTGTCCGAGTTGGTTCCCTCGGCGCGGCTCGACTCGTTCTCGGACATGGTCGCGTTCTGCGCTGCGCGGGTCGTGGTCGATCCGGCGCTGGCCGCGACGGCGTCGTTGCTGCGGACCTGTGACGTGGCTTCGGCCGCCTGGGAGATCGGGTTGAGCTCTCGTCAGCTGCGGCGCCGGTGCCTGGACGCGTTCGGGTATCCACCCAAGGTGTTGCAGCGGGTGCTGCGGTTCGACGCGGCGATGCGCCTGGCGTGGGACGGGATGCCGTTCGCTTCCGTTGCGGTTGAAGCGGGTTACGCGGACCAGGCGCACCTGGCCCGCGAAGTTCGTGCTCTGGCCGGAGTGCCGCTCGGTCAGCTGATCCGGCCGTAGCGGCGCAGGGTCAGCAATGCGTCGACCGTGGCGATGGAACGCCATTCGAAGTTGACGACCGGCGTGAACGCGGGAAAGCCGAAGTTCCAGCCGCCGTCTTCCTGCTGGCCGTTCTGGAGTTCGTCGAGGTCCTTGCTGAACTCGTCGTCGGTGAACCACGCGCGGGCAAGACTGGTCGGCTTTTCCGCGTAGTGGTGCGGAGCCATGCCTTCGTCGTCTTCATAGCCCTCGACCTGCAGATGCCTGAGCTTTTCCGCGGCGAGTTCCGCGCGCTTGCGGTCCCCGACCTCGTCCAGGAACATCACCGCGGCCCGTAGCTCGTACGGGTGGGTCTTCTCCAGTTTGTCGATCTCCTGCCAGCAGTAGGCGGTGGCCTTGTCGAGCCACGGGTCGGTGATCCCGAGCGCCAGCAGTGCGGCCGCGATCTGGGCCGTCAGGAGAAGTCCGCCCTGGTCGTCGGCGGCGATCCACGGGGCCATGGGATGCCCCTTCGACGTGGACATGCCGAACGGGACCGAGCCGTCGGGGCAGGTGTTCCTGAGCCACGTCAGAATCGATTCGGCATGCTCGGGGGCGTTGACCTCGCCGAACATCTGCAGCGCGCGCAGGGCGTGCAGCGGCTGGCTGGTGGGCCCGCGGTGGTCGGGTTCGAGGGCGTGACCGTAGCCACCGTCGTCGTTGCGGTAGGCCAGCACGGCCTGGACCACGGCGTTCGCCGAGCCACCGTCGAAGGCGTGCTCGAACCAGCGTTGTTCCAGCGTGCGGGCGTTGTGCCAGATGAAGTTCCTCGCTCGTTCGATCATGTCTCGAACCTAGGGCGGTGACTCTGCGGGGTCTTGAACGAAACGGCCATGTGACCTGATCAGCTGATTCGATCGCCTCCAAGTGGAACCGGCGCTGTGCGAAAATCCTCCAACAGGGGTGTTGAGTTCTGAGGGGAGCTGGCCAGGATGCTGATGTTCGACGCGATCGTGCCGGTGATGGCGACCGCGGCCAAGGCTGCCGGGGCCGCTGCGGGTGCCGCGGCTGGAGCCGGAGGCGCGGGTACTGCCCGGTTCAGCGTCGACCCCGACCAGGCCCAGAAGATGATCGACGGCTTGAAGCTGGCGATCGAACGGCTGGTAGAGCTCGAGCAGAAAGCTGGCCGTCTGCAGTCGTCAGGAGCCCCCGGTCCCGACCCCTACAGCGGGTGGGCAACCCTCGCGATGCGCCAGGCAGCAGGCAAAGACCCCGGTGGCTACGCCTGGGCCAACGAAGCCGCGCAGAGGGCGCTCGAAAAGACGATCGAGAACATCGAAAAGGCCCTGGCCAAGTACCGGGGCACCGACGAGGCGGCGCAGACCGCACTGAAGGGTTGACACGATCTTGAAGCGCATGACCGCCCTGCTGACCGCCGTCCTCGCCATCGGCGTCCTGGCCGGTTGCTCGGAAAAGACCGGTGGCAACGCCAACACGACGGCGCCGACCGGTGGCGAGCAGACGAGCACCGCGCCTACGAGCAGCGATTCGCCCTCGGGTCTCAGCATCGACAAGTTCGTCAGCAAGCCGTGCGAAATTCTCACGGCTGCCCAGGTCGCAAAGCTCGGTTCCGTCCGCGCACCTCAGACCGGCAGCGATGTGCTCGGCCCCTTGTGCACCTGGAAGGGCCAGGATGTCATCAAGAACTCCACATACACGATCTCCGTGACCAAGGACAAGGACGTTGAAGAGATGGTCGCCAACGTCAAGAGCGACCCTGTGTTCACCGACCACAAGGTCGACGGCGTGCGCCTTATCACCAGCGATCAGACGAACGGTGAGATGAGCTGCGCAACGATCATCCAGGCGTCCAAGACCGACTCGGTGACCCTGCAGGTCAACGTCGCGAAGGACGAGCGGGCGACGAAAAAGCCCTGCATCGAGTCCGAGACGGTCGCAAAGATGATCATTGAAAACCTGAAGGGGTAGCAGTTATGGCTGGGGATGAGCCGAACATCGGAGGCTTCCTGATGCTGCCCCTCGCGGGCGGCAACACTGTTTACAATTGGTTCGAGAAGGGCAAGGGACCGAGCCAGAGCACGGGACCGAGCGCTCAGGACTGGCGCGAGGTGTCCACCGGCCACGCCGACGTCTCGAGGCTGATCGAACAAGCCGTGAAGGACTCCGGTGCGTCCTGGGAGGGCGCGGCCGCTGACGCAGCGCGTGGCGCGACCTCACCGCTTGCCACGTGGGCGGATGTCACAGGAGAGTCCGCCAAATCCGTGGCCACGACGTCCGACACCGTCGGTCAGGCGTATGTCGACGCCAAGTACAAGATGTCGAAGCCGCCAGAGGTTCCGGACAAGCCGTTCCTCAACGACTGGAAGCCGTGGGAGACGGACTACGACAAGGCCGTCGAGCAGAACCAGAAGGTCAACGAGCAGAACATGCAGGCGTTCTCCCAGTACGGGGAGACCGTCACGGCCAGCACGAACAACATGCCGACCTTCATCTCCCCCACTGCCAGCGATGCGGGCATGGAGGAGCAGGGCAACGGCAAGATCGGCAAGGTCGACCGGAACGGTACGGGGGACCCGTACACGCCACCGGGCACCGGCACCCCTCCCGGCACCGGTACGCCTCCCGGCTCTGGCGACGACACCAACCTGTCGGGTTGGAAGCCGCCGAACAGCGACACGACCAATCCGCAGTGGACCGACCCCAACGACCCGCGCAACAGGCCGCCGGGTATCGGCGACCCGAACGACCCGCGCAACCGGCCTCCCGGCGGTGACCCCAACATCCCGCCCGGTGGCAGGTGGGACCCGAACAACCCGAACGACCCGCGCAACCGCGGCCGGCTCGACCCCAACGACCCGCGCAACCGTCCGGGCGGCCCCGGCGGGCGTGGGCTCGGCGGGCCCGGCGGCGGCGGCGGTGGCGGTGGCGGCGGTGGCGGTGGCGGCGGCGGAGGTGCCGGCGGCGGCCGTGGTGGAGGCGCGGGCGGCCTCGGCGGTGCCGCGGCGGCTCGCCTCGGCGGGCCCGGTGGCATGGGCGGCGGCTTCGGTGGTGCGGCCGGTGTGGCTGGCGCTGAGCAGGGCCGCGGTGGTGCCGGTGGCTTCGGGCCGGCGGGTGCCGCTGGTGCGGCCGGTCGTGGTGGCGCTGCCGGTATGGGCGCCGGAGGCATGGGCGCCGGTGCCGGTCGTGGCCAGGGAGACGAGGACAAGGAGCACAAGTCCGCGTCGTACCTGCAGGAGACCGAGGACATCTTCGGCGACGGAACGATGGTGGCTCCGCCGGTCATCGGCGGATAAGGAGAGAACGTGCTGAGATCCAGGGTCGCCATCCCCGTCACGGCGCTTTACCAGGCGTGGCAGGCGGCGGGCCTGCCGTCGCTGCACCGGGCGCTGCTCACGCAGGTCGAGTTCGACGAGGACCGCCTCGAGTCGGGTGACCTGAGCGAGCTCGAACGGCTGCAGCGCCTCGCGTGGGCACAACTCGAGGCCTACGGGCTGGCCCGCGGCAGCCAGGTCCATCCGGACCTGGCCAACGCGCTACGGCTCGTGATGGAAGCCGGCGTTGAGTACTGGGCGTTCTTCAGCCTGAAGGACGGGCCGCAGCAGAGCGTGCTGGTCGTGTCGAACGGCCAGGACGCGCTGCGGATCGTGCTGACGCCGGAACAGCAGTTCGTGCTGGAACCGGTCCGTCCGGAGGAGGCACCGCAGGCGCTGGTCGGTGCCCTGCCGCCCACGCCGGCCGGCAAGGGCAACCCGATCACGTTGCCAGAGGACGCGCTGGAGCAGAAGCGGCAGTCCTACGAGGACACCGGCTCGTTCATGCAGCAGAGCCGTCCGACCAGCACGCCGAACGACCAGCTGGTCGCGCAGCTCAAGGAGATCATGAACCAGCCGCGAATCGGCGGCGGTCAGGTCTACTCGGCCAAGCGCGACCACCTCGGCCGCAAGCAGCGCTGCATCGCACCGCTCACGTACATCGACACGACGAGCGGGCGCTACATCGCGGCGAAGAGCGAGGGCTGGCTGCGGGTGCAGCCCGCCGACTTCGGCACCCTCGCCCACCTGACCGCCACGATGCCGTAACGGCACCTCGGCCGGGTCGCGATCGCGGCCCGGCCGATGCTGTTCAGGCGAGCCGCAGCGCGTCCGGCCCGAGTTCAGCGGGGCTGCGGTGCCCCGACAGCCCGAGCGTCAGGTCGAAGTCCGCGAGCAGGCTCCGCACCACGTGCTTCACGCCGACCTGCCCGCCGTGCGCCAGCCCGTACGCGTACGGCCGCCCGACCATCACCGCCTTGGCCCCGAGCGCCAACGCCTTCACGATGTCCGCGCCGGTGCGAATCCCGGAGTCGAAGAGAACGTCGATCTGCTCCCCGACCGCGTCCACGATCGACGGCAGCGCGTCCAACGAGCCGACCGCACCGTCGACCTGGCGCCCGCCGTGGTTGGACACCACGATTCCGTCCATTCCGGACTCGACCGCCTTGCGCGCGTCGTCCGCGTGCTGGATTCCTTTGAGGACGATCGGCCCGTCCCAGTGCTCGCGCAGGAAAGCCAGCTGGTCCCACGACTTGTCGGTACCCGTGAACAGCTGCACCCACCGCAGGATCGCCATCGGCAGGTCGTCCTCCGGCGACTTCTGCAACCCTGCGCGGAAAACGGGGTCGCTGAAGGGAATCGCCGTGCCGACGCCCCGCAGGAACGGCAGATACGCCTGGTCCAGGTCGTGCGGCCGCCACGCCAGCGTCCACGTGTCGAGCGTGACGACCAGCGCCGTGAACCCGGCCTTGCGCGCCCGGTCCAGCAGCGACGCGCACACGTCCGGATCGTTCGGCCAGTACAGCTGGTACCAGCGAGGCCCGTCACCCGACGCCTCGGCGACCTCTTCGATCGTGTGCGAGGACGCCGTCGACAACACCATCGGCACCCCCAGCTCAGCCGCCGCCCGCGCGGTGGCCAGCTCGCCGTCCGGGTGCAGGATCGACTGCACGCCAACGGGTGCGAGCATCACGGGCGCGGGCAGCTCTGTGCCCAGCACCGACACACCGAGGTGCCGCTCGGTCGCGTTGGTCAGCATCCGCGGCACGATCCGCACCCGGTCGAACGCCTCCCGGTTCGCCCGCACGGTGGCGCCGGAGCCGGCACCTCCCGCCACGTACCAGAACGGCCCCGGCCCCAGCCTGTCGCGCGCGGACTGCTCCAGCGCGTCCGGATCGGTGGTGAACGGCGGCACCGCGCCGCCGAGCCCCTGCAGGTAGATCTCGTTCTGGTACGCGGCGAATGAGGTCATGCTCCTACTCTGCTACGAAGCGAGCTGAACCAGGAAGAACTCGTTGCCGAACGGGTCGCTGAACCACGTCGCCCGATCGCCCCACGGCATGGTCTCCGGCGCGGCCTTGACCTGCACCCCCTTCTCCTGGAAGGCCGCGCAGTCGCCGTCGATGTCGTCGGTGATCAGCGAGATGCCGCAGCCCATCGTGAACGACACGTTGGGCGTGTCGGACTGCGACAGCGCGAACGCCGTCTGGGCGCCGGGAGGAGCGACGGTCAGCCAGCGCATGCCCGCCTCGTTGCTGTCCTGTCGCTTCTCCCAGCCCAGCACGTCCACGTAGAAGCTCAGCGCCTCGTCGAGGTCGCGGACGTTGATGGTGGCCGAGTGCACATGAGTGATCATGCGCAGAACGCTAGGCCCGCACCCCCGCCGTCCGCTTCTTCGAAACTGCTCGCCTCGGCCAGCGGGACTCCAGCCACATCGCTACGGGCGCCGCGGTGACCACTGTGGACAGCGTCCCCGCGATCAGGCCGATCAGCAACGCCGTGGCGAAGTTGGCCAGCGAGCCGTCACCCAGGACCAGCAGCGCCGACAGGACGAACAGCACACCGATGCCGGTGTTCACGGTGCGTGGCACGGTTTGCACCACCGCGTCGGACACCAGGTCCGGGTACGACGCGGACAGCCGTGAGCCGCGCAGGGAACGCAGGCGGTCGAAGACGACCACGGAGTCGTTCACCGAGTAGCCGATCACGGTCAGCAGGGCCGCGAGGAACACGCCGTCCGCGGTCTTGCCCATCCACGCGAACACGCCGATGAGCACCAGCACGTCGCTGACCAGCGCGGCGACCGTGGCGAGGCCCAGGCGCCAGTCGAAGCGCACCGCCAGGTACGCGAGCTGGGCGGCGACGGCGATGGCCAGGCCGATCACGGCGTTGCGGCGCAGTTCGGACGACAGCGACGGGCCGATCAGCTCGGTGCTCGACTGGCGGGCGCCGTTGTCCACCGCCGAGGACACGATCGTGCCGATGCGGGACGAGTCGGCGTCGTTGATCGGGCCGGTGCGCAGCGACACCTCGTTGCCGGACGAGGACACGACGACGTCCCCGAAGCCGCCGTCTGCCAGCGCGGTTCGGACGCGGCCGGGGTCGACGGGGCCGCCCGCGGTGAAGTCGAGCATGCGGCCGCCGGTGAACTCGACGCCCAGGTTCAGGCCGCGCACGAACAGGCCGGCGAACGCCACGAGCACCAGCACGCCCGCGCTGATCAACCACGCGGAAGGCCGCCGGTACAGCACGACGGACAGCCGCTGCCGCACCCAGCCCAGCGTGTGCAGACCGCTCAGCCGTGGACGCTTCGACACGAACCGAGTGCCCAGCACCCACAGCACCAGCACACGCGACAGCACGAGGGCGCTGAACATCGAGGCCAGCACACCGATGGTCAGCGTGACGCCGAAGCCCCGGACCGGGCCCGTGGCCAGCCAGAACAGCAGACCGGCCGCCAGCAGCGTCGTCACGTTCGAGTCGGCGATCGCGCTCAGCGCCCCGCGGAAGCCGGATTCCGCGGCACGGCGCAGGTTCGGTTTTCGGGCGTACTCCTCGCGTGCCCGTTCGAAGATCAGGACGTTCGCGTCGACCGCCATGCCGATCGCCAGCACGAAGCCGGCCAGGCCGGGCAACGTCAGGGTCGCGCCGACCGCGAGGAGACCCGCGTAGGCGACACCCGCGTAGCCGGCCAGCGCCACGACCGCCAGAACGCCTGCCAGCCGGTACGCGAAGATCAGGAACAACGAGGTCAGGGCGATGCCGATGATCGCGGCCTTGGCGCTGGCGTCGATCGCCTCGGCGCCCAGGGTGGCGCCGACCGTGCGCTGTTCGATCACCTCGACCGGCACGGGGAGCGCGCCCGAGCGGATGACGAGGGCGAGCTCCTTGGCCTCCGGCTGGGAGAAGCGGCCGGTGATCGTGGTGGCGCCGCCTGCCTGGCCGGCGCCGCAGGGCGTGTCGGAGCTGACCTCCGGCGACGAGATGGGCTTGCCGTCCAGCACGAAGGCGATCTGGCGGCCGGGTGTGCCCGGCGGTTCGCAGGCCGCCTCGCCGGTGACCTTCTGCCACTTCGACGGGGCTTCGCCCTGGAACTGGATGTTCACGACGAAGCCCGCGCCCTGCTGGTTGCGGACAGCGGATGCGTCGGAGATGCCTTCGCCGGTCATGACGGTCTGGCCGTTGCGCTGAACGAGCAGCTGCGCGGTGCGGCCGAGAACCTTCACCGCTTCTTCCGGGTCCTGGACGCCGGGGAGTTCGACGACGATGCGGTTCTCGCCGGAGCGGGCGATGACCGGTTCGGCGACGCCGAGTGCGTCGACACGGCGGCGCAGGACCTCCAGAGATCGGTCGGCCGCGTCGGAGTCGCCCTTGGCCTCGAGGATGATCTGGGTGCCGCCGCGCAGGTCGAGGCCCAGGCGGGGATCGGTGGTGAGCAGGAGAAAAGCGGATGCGACGAGGACCCCGAGCGCTATCAGACCGCGCACGAGGAGACCCCGCCGCGCGTTGTCGCGCGACATGGGTGGTTGAAGCCTTCCGGGAAAGTGGTTGCTGAGAAACGGGTTTCAGCGACCGGAAGGCGGCGAGCGGTCCCGCTGCGGGGACCAACGGATGCCGTCGGGCGTGCGGTGCACGCGCCGGACGAAGGAGACGACGAAACGGACGGGCAGCGAGGGCTTCGCGACCGGCGGCACGTCCATCGGCAGCTGGGCCTGCGGCACCTGGGCCGCGTGGTGGTTGTGCGGCTTGGGCGCGGCGCCGGGCAGGTTCGCGAAGTCGTGGGCGTGCCGGACGACGGAACCGGAAGAGGGCGTGGGCTCGGCGGGCGCGGCGACGATGAACAGCTGCCCGAGGAACAGCAGAACCGCGAGCGCGACCGCGTTGCGACGCATCACCGCTTCCTGCCTCCCCCGACGTACACGAGCGCTCCCCCCACGACAGCGCACAACCAGGAAAGCACAAGTGGCTGCATCGTGGTGGCCCCGAACAGCAACGCGACCGTCCACGCGGTCAGGATCACCACGGAGGCGGCGAGCAGCGACACCGTCACGGCGAGCTTGCGCAGGCCGAAGAGCAGCTTGAACGGGCGCAGCCGCAGCGCCACGACAACACAGCACAACACCAGCGCGCCGGTGAAGAAGCCCAGGTAGGGCGTCGGCCGCGGCATACCGGCTACCAGCGCCAGCAGCCCGCCGCCGACCAGCAGCATCGCCAGCATGCGCAGCGCACGCCACACCTGGACCTTGTTCAGCTGCATCGGCGCGGGAGGCTTCGCGGCACGGCGCCGTTGCACGGTCGCGAGGTTGGCCTTGGAGTCCGCGTCGGACGGGTCGAGCTTGATCGCCGTGCGGTAGGCGTGCTCGGCGGTGCCCCAGTCGCGCATGCGCAGGGCCGCGTCGCCGAGCACCTGGAACGCCCGTGCCTCGGTGGGCGCGAGCTGCGAGGCGTGCAGGGCCGAGTCGAACGCCTCGACACCACCGTCCGGCAGGTCCGCGAGCACCTCGGCCAGCACGACGTAGCAGCGCCAGTCACCGGGCTTGCGGCGCACGGACTCCCGCGCCGCGACGGCGGCCTCCTGGTGCCGGCCGAGGTCGCTCAACGCCAGCGCCGCCAGCCGCTGCGGCCACGCCGGTTCGCCGTCGAGGATCATCGCCCGCTTGGCCGAGTCGAGCGCCTGGTCCGCCTCACCGAGGTCGAGGTGGGCGGCAGCGAGCCGGCACCACGCCTCGGAGTGCCGAGGGTTCGCCGCCACCAGGGGCCGCAGCAGGTCGATCGCCTGCCGCGGTTTCCCCGAGGCGGTGAGCTCGGCGGCGCGCAGCAGCACCGCGTTCATCGGCTCGGACACGCCGCACAGTGTGACAGCGCGCCCCCTGCCCCCGAACGGGTGACCTCAGCCGAACCAGCGAGCGAGCGCCGTTTCCAGGCTCTGCTGGTCGTCGCCGGCCCACGCCACGTGCCCGTCCGGCCGCACCAGCACGGCGGGCACGTCCAGCTCCTCGCTGACGTCGACGACGTGGTCGACCCGGTCCGCCCGGTCGCCCGTGGACAACCGCCCGGTCTGGTCGAGCAGGATCCCGCGTCCTGCGTGCATCTGCTCGTAGAGCCCGCCCCGCTTCAGCGCGAGGTCCCCGATCCGGCGACCCACCAGGTCGTCGGAAGAGCCGAAGTCGTACCGGATCGCGACCGCGATGATCTTCTCGACCAGATACCGGTTGACCTCCTCGAACCGCATCAGCTCCGTGAACACCCGCCGCACCGACTGCGGCCCCGGCTCGACCTTCATCAGCTCGATCTGCGCACGGGTGTTGTTCAGCACCTCCTCCGCCACCGGGTGCCGTTCGCCCTCATAGGTGTCCAGCAGGTCGGAGGGCGCCCAGCCGTTCACCGCAGCGGCGAGCTTCCAGCCCAGGTTGAACGCGTCCTGCAGGCCCAGGTTGAGGCCCTGGCCACCGGTCGGCGGGTGGATGTGCGCCGCGTCGCCCCCCAGGAACACGCGGCCGGACCGGTAGCGCTCGGCCTGCCGGGTGGCGTCGCCGAAGCGCGACATCCACCGCGGCGAGTGCACGCCGAAGTCCGTTCCGGCAACCGCGATCAGCCGCTGCTTGAAGTCGTCGAGCGTCGGCATGACGGTCCGGTCCTCGTTCACGCCCTCGGCAGGCACGATGACCCGATACCCACCGTCGCCGTACGGGCCGATGCCGAACCGCTTGTGCGTCTTGCGGACCTCCAGCATCAACGGCATCGCCTCCTCCCAGGGGATGCCGATCTCCATCTCACCCAGCAACGTCTCGACCCGCGAGGGCTCGCCGGGAAAGTCGATGCCGGCCAGCTTCCGCACGGTGCTGCGGCCGCCGTCGCAGCCGACGAGGTAGCTCGCCCTCAACGAGGTGCCGTCCGCCAGTTCGACGGTCACCCCGTCCTCGTCCTGCGACAGCCCGGTGACGGCGCACCCGCGACGGATCTCGGCGCCGGCCGCCAGCGCGTGTTCGGTGAGCAGGCGCTCGATCTTCGGCTGCGGGAGACCGAGGACGTGCGGGTACTTGGTGTCCAGCCGTTCCGGCGCGGGCCGCTCGATGCCGGCGAAGAACCCGGCGAGCGGGTGCTTCGTGCCGAGCTCGAGGAACCTGTCCACGAGGCCGCGCTGGTCCAGGACCTCGATGCTGCGGGCGTGCAGGCCGAGCGCACGGACCACCTTGGTCGGCTCCTCGTCCCTCTCCAGCAGGACCACGCGCACGCCGTGCAACCGCAGCTCGCCGGCCAGCATCATGCCGGTCGGCCCGCCGCCGGCGATGATGACGTCGATCATGGAGTCCCCATTTCCCCAGGTAAAGCACGTTGGCCGGGAAAGGATGAGGCATCACCGGGGCCTTGCCGCAAGACCGGGGGTGCGCTATACCTTAAAGAGGGCAGGGAGAACATCCCCGCCTTTTCGCGTTTCCGGGGACGTTCCACGACCGAATCGCACCGCAGCCCACCGGTCGCGCCAAGTTGAGTGCAGCAGGCTCAACTTCGGCACGAGCGCGATGTACCTGGTCGCCGGGATCTGGGTGAAGACGCTGACCGGCAGCGACGCCCTCGCCACTGTCGCGATCCTGTGCGTGTACGCGCCGGGCGTGCTGTCGCCGTGGATCGGCAGGATCGCCGACGCCTGCTGCTGATCTGCACCAACCTCGCGATGGTCCCGGTACTCGCGGTGCTGTTCTTCACCGACGACGTCCGGGTGATCTTCACGGTTCTGCTGGTCTACGGCGTGAAGGCGGTGCTGGTCAGCGCGGCGGAACCGGCGTTGCTCGTGGCGATGCTCCCGCAGGACCAGCTCGCCAGGGTCAACGGGCTGCGCATGTCACTGCAAGAAGGCATGAAGCTCGTGGCACCACTCGCGGGCGCGGCCCTGTTCGCCGCGTACGGCGCGTGGCCGGTCGTCGCGATCGACGCGCTGTCGTTCCTGCTCGCCGCGGCGGCCACCAGCATGATCAGAGTCGACGAACCACCGCCCGCACCGCGCGAAGCACCGAGCTGGCCGCATCTCAACGCGCTGACCTGGCCCATCCTCGGCGCCACCACAGCGTTGTTCGCAGGCTCACTGCACTCCGCGGCGTCGTTCGCGCTGGTCGAGAAGGGTCTGCACGATGGACCGGAGTTCCTCGGAGTGTTGTCCGCGGTCCAAGGCGCCGGATCGGTCCTCGCAGGCCTGACGGGGAAACGCGCGAACGTCACGGCCGGACTCGTGCTCATCGCGGTCGCGGCGCTGGCCAGGACGACGGCTTGGCTCCCCGCGGTGCTCGTGGCCGGGTTCGTGCACGGCATCGGGCTCGCCTGGGCCGTGATCGCGGTCGCCACCCTGGTCCAGCAACGCACACCGGCCGGCGCCATCGGCAGGGTCAGCGCGACCGCCATGAGCATCGTGTTCGGTGCCGCACCCCTGGGACTCGCAGCGGGCGCGGCACTCGTCGCGAACATCAGTTTCGAAGCGATCTACGTGATCATCGCCGTCATCACCGCCGCCGCCGCGATGTGGGTGCGCGGGAGCCGGGCGCGTCGCTTCACCACGCGCCAGGCCCCCGCGCGAGCGGCCGGCCAGATGGAGTGATCAGCCGCACGTCGTGGTGGTCGGCGGCACCTGGCAGAGCCTGGCCGCGTAACCGCCGTTCCGAGCCACGGGCACCGTCAGCGAGTCTCCCGCCGAAACCCGTTTGGTGTCGAACGTGATCTTGCCCGTCGGACCGTCGTGGTACAGCTCGACCAGCCAGGAGCCGGAGCCGAGGAATCCCGTGCCGATCGAGAGGTCACGTGGATCGCCCGCCACACCGGCACCCAGGAACCAGGTCGAACCGAGCCGCCTGGCGAGCACGGCCAGCCTGCCGGGATCCCCCGCCACGAGCCGGGTCTCGTCCCACGCGGCGGGAACCGTGCGCAGGAACTGCTCGGCCACCGGGTACGCGGCGTAGCTGGAGATCTTGTCCGCGAAATGCTGGACACCGGACTCGTAGAGCATCCCCAGCGCCAGCTCGGCCGCATCGGAGTTCGGTCGCACGCCGGAGAACGTCACCGGGGTGAAGTCCATCGGCCCGGTCAGGTTCCTGGTGAACGGCAACGTCAGGTAGTGCTCGATCGGGAACGGCTCCCGGCCGGGACGCGGTTTCGTGCCCTCCGCACCCTTCACCGCCTCCACCGTCAGCACGTGCGGCCAGGTCCGCTCGACCCCGCGCGGGATCGGCGCACCGTGGAAGTTCAGCATCAACCGGTGCTTGGCGGCCGCCGCGTACACGGCGTCGTACCAGCGCATGCGGTCCTGCCCGTCGGACTCGACGAAGTCGATCTTCAGACCGACCGCGCCCCACGAGCGGTACTGGGCGAAGAGCCGCTCTCGTTCGCTGTCGGTGTCGATGGTCTGCCACCGCACCCACAACCACGTCTCGACACCACGCGCCTTCGAGTACGAGATCAGCTCGGGAATCCAGTCGGCGCTCCAGCCGGAGTCGACGAGGTTGTACCGGTAGCCCTGCTTCGCCGCGTAGTCCGCGTACTGCTTCTGCAGAGCGAGGTTTCCCGTGCCGTCGCCCCACCACGACCACACCGCCGTGCCGGGCCTGATCCACGAGGTGTCGGCGATCTTCGACGGCGGTGCGAGCGACGTGATCAGCGAACTCTCGACCAGCGAGGACAGCGAGCCGACTCCCAGCACCCGCCACGGCGTGGCGAGCGGGCCAGCCGAGGTCTCCGCGGGGTCGGGCAGAACGAGCCGATAGCGAGAACCGTCGAAGACGACCCGTGATCCGCCGTAGCGGCCGTCGACATCGGATTCCGCGAGCAGCAACCACGAGCCCGAGACGTTGAACAGCGCCGGATACCCGTACTCGACGCCCTTCTCAGCCACGCGGACGTGCGCGGACTCGTAGTCGCCGCGCCCGTTGTCGTACGGCAACAGGAACTTCTCGGCGGAGGAAGGCACTGCGAACTCGGACGCCTCACCGAGCACGGTCGCCCACTTGCCCGACGGCAGGACGTACCTGTACGCCACGCCTTCCGCGGACGTGCGCACCACGACGTCCAGCCGTTCGGCCAAGCGCTGGAAGTGGAACGTCGTCTCCGTACCGACGTAGGTGTGCTCACGTTTCTTGCCGGACACCGTCGTGTACGAGTCCTGAACGAGCCGCGACGCCGACCCCACGAACTTCAGCCCCGACGTGAGGTCGGCGTCGGCGGTGCGGATGCCCAGCGCGGACGGCTCCAGCACCGTGGTGCCGCCGTGCCGGACCGAGAGGCTCAACTTCCCCTGGTCGAGCCGTACAAGTGCTTCTGGCGCAACGGATTGCGCCCCGATAGGCGCGGTGACGCGCCATTCCCCGGATTCGGCGATGGCGGGAGTCGTGCCGACCAGTGCGCCGGTGGCGGCCGCACACGCCGCCGCCAGCACCACCGATCTGTTGCGAAGCCCCATGCGTGTCACTCCCTACAGCGTGGCGGCGGTAGGTGGACAGGATTGGGAAAGCGCTTACCAGACTAGGCCAGCAGCCCTGCTTCGTGTAGATGAGCGAAGATGATTCGATCGACCGGCGAGATCCGGTCCGCGTCGGCGGTGGTGAGCCACGCGAGTTCCTCGATCTCGCTTGCCGCCACCAGCTCTCCCGCGAACGAGGCGGTGTAGCAGGTCATTCGCACGATCACCCCTGACGAGTGGCCGTGCGCCTGCGCCTCGAACGTCCCGATGTGCTTCGCCGACGCCGCGTCGATCTCGACGGTCAGCTCCTCGCGGATCTCGCGCACGAGCGTCTCGACGTCGGACTCCCCCGGTTCCCGTTTCCCGCCGGGGAGGTAGTACGTGTCCTTGCCGGCCGATCGGGTGCCCAGCACCCTGCCGTCCTTCAGATGGATCCAGGCGATCTTGTCGATCATGCCGCCAGGCTAGGCGGACGCGAGCTCCTCCACCACGCGGTGCGCGTCGGCGAGCGACTCGACCGCGAGCTCGCGGAACTGGTGCAGCTGCGGGTTGACGTCGGCCATCGTGAGCTCGGCGTGCACGAACTCCAGGTTCTGGTCGAGCCCGATCATCGACAGCACCGCCCGCAGGTACGGCTCCTGGAAGTCGAAGCCCGCGCGCGGCGTGCCCGGCTTGTAGGAACCACCCCGCGCGGTCACCACGACGACGCGCTTGCCGCCCAGTTCGAACGTGCCGTCCTCACGCGGGAAGAACTCCACGCCCGCGACCTGGTCGATCCACGCCTTCAGCGTCGACGGGATCGAGAAGTTGTACATCGGCGCACCGATGAGGATCACGTCGGCGGCCCTGACCTCGGCGACGAGGTCCGCCTTGATGTCGTGCTGAGTGCCGTCCACGTGCGGGACCGGTGCCGCGTTGAGGTCCCGGTAGACGTAACCGCCGCCCGGGTTCGCGGACCGCCAGACCTCGGCGAACGCGCCGGTGATCTCACGGGTCACGGAGCCCTCGTGGCGGATGCTCGAGTCGATGTGAAGCAGATTGGTCATACTCAGAACATACGAGCGAAGAACGTCCGAGTCAAGATGTTCTGATCCGAGAACATCTTGCCCGGGATGTAGGATGGACCACATGGAGGAGCAGCAGCCGATACCCGCGTGCATGGAGAAGTGGGACATCAACTGGTTGCTGCACCGCGCGGCCCAGCGGGTCGGAGCGGCGTTCGCCGACGAGACCGCGAAGTTCGGCGTCTCACCGCGTGGTCAGCTGGTGCTGCAGGCACTCGCCAACGACGAGGGGCAACGCACCCAGCTCAAGCTCGGCGCCATGCTCGGACTGGACAAGACGACGCTGATGAGCGAGCTCGACAAGCTCGAGCGCGCCGGTCTGATCCTGCGCGTACCCGATCCGAAGGACCGCAGGGTGCGCACGCCGATGATCACCGACAAGGGCCGTGAGCTGCAAAAGCAGGCGGGTGACGCGCTCGCCGAGGTCGAACGTGCCTTCCGCGACCGCTTCACCCGCGAGGAGATGGCGGTCATCCGCAGGGCGTTGATCAACCTCGCCGATGGTGAAGCGCCCGTGCACGGCTCCTGCCTCTAGGCCAGGGAACCCAGGTCCGCCTCGCGCAGCTGCGCCGGAGTCACGGTCGCCTGCGCGTCCACCAACGCCTGCAGCGCCGTGCCGTGGTCCCAGACGTTGACGTTCATGGCCGCCCGCAGCCGCCCGTCCCGCAGCCAGAACGCGATGAACTGCCGCGCGGCCAGGTCGCCGCGCACCACCACCTCGTCGCCGGGATCGGCGAGGCCGCGGTACTCCATGCCCAGGTCGTACTGGTCGGTGTAGAAGTACGGCGACTTCTGGTACGGCTCGTCCAGCCCGAGCAACGAGCCCGCGACGTGCGTGCCCTGGTCCTTCGCGTTCGCCCAGTGCTCGACGCGAACTCGGTGGCCGTGGCGCGGGTGGTCGTGCGCCGCGATGTCGCCGGCCGCGAACACGTCGGGTGCGGACGTGCGCAACGCGGCGTCGACCGCCACGCCGCCGTTGGCCAGTTCCAGCCCGGCGGCCTCCGCGAGCTCCAGTCGCGGCGCCGCACCCACGGCCAGCACCGTCACGTCCGGCAGCAGCTCGGTGCCGTCGTCGAGCACCAGGCCCGACGGAGAGAAACCCGCCACGCCGGTGCCGAGCTTGAACTCGACGCCGTGCTCCTCGTGCAGGCCGCGGAACATCCGGCCCATCTCCACGCCCAGTACGCGCACGAGCGGCTCTGCCAGGGGGTCGACCACCGTGACGCGGCAGCCGTGGGTGCGGGCGGCGGCCGCCACCTCGCAGCCGATCCAGCCCGCGCCGATGATCACGACGTGCCTGCCCTCGCGCAACGCGGACCTCAGCGCCAGCGAGTCGTCGATCGTGCGCAGCACATGTCCTTGCGCGCCAGGCAGAACACGTGGGCGCGATCCGGTCGCGAGCAAGAGCCGATCGTAGGAACGCACTGCTCCATCGGAGTCAACTATCGTGTGATCACCCGGTCGAAGCTCCAGCACTGAGACGCCGAGCTGGAGGTCGATCTCGTTGTCGGCGTAGAAACCCGGCTCGTGCATCCACGCGGGTTCGCCGGCCTTGCCGAGCAGAACGTCCTTGGACAGCGCGGGAAGTTCGTACGGGCGGTGATGCTCGGTGCCGAACACGGTGATCTTGCCGCCGTAGCCGCGGTCGCGGAGCGCGCCCGCCGCGGAGGCACCGGCGAGGCCCGACCCGACAATCACAATGCGTTGCGGTTCCGCCATTTTCACCCCTCCTGGTGACCAACTCTCGTCCCACGTGCGACGCTATCCGCAGCTCGGCGCGGTCGCTCGGCGGAGACATTTCCGGGGACCCCTCCCCGGAACGCGAAACCTCCGTCACGACCACCGGCCGCACGCGTCTCATCCACGCGAGCGCCGGCACGACCGGGTCGGCGCACCGAGTGAGCTGGAGGAAGAAACCCGTGGGAGCCAAAGAGGAGTGGCAGGTCAGCTGCCGCGACATCGCTTCGCGCCGACGGGACTTGACGGTGTTCGTCAGCCAGGGGCACGTCGTGATCAACGTGCCGCCGGGCGAAGCCGCTGTGCTGACCCCGCTGGAGGTCGGCCGGTTGCGGGCCGCGCTGAGGGAAGCCGTCGTCGCCGCGTCCGACACAGAGGTGTGACCGCAGTCACACCGTTACCTACTCGCAAGTAGGTTAGCGGCTAGAGTGAGTGGCATGCTGACGCGCGTGCTGCTGACCCTGGTCAAAGCCGGAGTGATCCGGCCGTTGGGCCCGCGCGGCCTCGCTGCCACCGCGCGCGGGTATCTGCAGTGGGACATCACGCTCGCGTGGGGTTACCAGACCGGCGCCGGCCGGCACCCGGACCGCGCGGCGATCATCGATGACGACGGCGTGCTGACGTACGCGGAGGTGAACGAGCGCACCAGCCGGCTCGCGCACGCCTTCCGCGCCGGGGAACGCGTCGGGCTGCTGTGCCGCAACCACCGCGGCTTCATCGAGACGATGACCGCGTGCACGAAGATCGGCGCCGACGCCGTCCTGCTCAACACCAGCCTGAGCAAAGGACAACTGGCCCAGGTCGCACAGGACCAGAAGATCGACAGGATCGTCGCCGACCGCGAGTTCGCCGACGTGCTGCCCGACGTCCCCGCGTTCTTCGACGACGAGCTCGAGTCGCTCATCATCAACGGACCGGCGGCACCACTGCCCCGCAGGCCTCCGCGCGGCCGGCTGATCGTCCTCACCTCCGGCACCACCGGCACCCCGAAGGGCGCCAAGCGCCCGGAACCCGCGAGCCTCGCCCCCGCCGCCGCACTGCTCTCCCGGATTCCGCTCAAGCACGGCGACGTCATCGCGATCACCTCCCCGCTCTTCCACGCCTGGGGCCTGGCCGCGTTCCAGCTCGGGCTCGTGCTCGGCGCCACGCTGGTGCTGCGCCGCAGGTTCGACCCCGCGCAGACGCTGAAGGACGCCGAGAAGTGCACGGCGATGTTCGTGGTTCCGGTGATGCTGCAACGCATGCTGGACACCCCGCACCGGCCGAAGCTGCGGATCATCGCGTCGAGCGGATCGGCCCTGCCGCCGCGCGTCGCCTCCCGCACGCTCGAGGAGTTCGGCCCGGTGCTCTACAACCTCTACGGCTCAACGGAAGTCAGCTGGGCCAGCATCGCGACACCCGAGGAGATGCTCGCCGAACCCGGCACGGCCGGCCGGCCACCGCTGGGCACTCGACTGGCCATTGTGGACGATCAGGGCAAGCCCGTGGCACCCGGTGGGACAGGGCGGATCTTCGTCGGCAACGAGATGCTGTTCGACGGCTACACCAACGGCACCAGCAAGGAGTCGTTGAACGGCCTGATGTCCACCGGCGATCTCGGCTACGTCAAGGACGGCCTGCTGTTCGTGGCCGGCCGCGACGACGAGATGATCGTCTCCGGTGGCGAGAACGTCTACCCGCGCGAGGTCGAGGACCTGCTCTCGAACCTCGACGGCGTCACGGAGGTCGCGGTGCTCGGCGTGCCGGACGACGAGTTCGGGCAGCGGCTCGCGGCGTTCGTGGTCGGCGACGAGTCACTGACGGCCGACCACGTACGGGAACACGTGAAGGCCAACCTCGCGCGGTTCTCCGTTCCGCGGGATGTTTTCTTCGTCAACGAATTGCCGCGCAACGCGGCCGGAAAAGTGTTGAAACGTCAATTGCGCGAACAGGTCTAGGCTCAGGCTCCGAAGGGGGCTTGATCATGACAGTTCCCGGCCGGACGGCGGATCCGCGGTCCAACGCCGTGCACAACCTGCGCGAGGCACGCATCGCACTGGACGAGGGCAGGCCAGGCGAGGCGCTGGAGTACGCGGAGAAAGCGGTTGCCGCCTTCGCGTGGCTGGACGACGTCGAGGGCGTCGCGGAGGGCGTGCTGGCGCAGTCCGTGGCGCTCGGCAAGCGCGGGCTGTGGCCCAGCGCCCTCGACACGATCGACAGGGTGCAGGAGATCGCGGCGGCGAACCGCCACATCGGACTGCAGGCGCGGTGCAGCTTTTCCCGTGCTGTCGTGGAACTGCGGCTCGACTCGCGGGAGCGGAGCTTCAACTCGTTCGCCCGCGCACTGGGTCTCGCCGAGCTCACGGGCGACAACGAGCTGATCGGTTCCGTGCTGTTCGAACAAGCCCGCGTGATGCGCATGCAGTACCACGAGCACTGCATGATCCGCACCCGGGAGAGCCGCTGCAGCCTCGACGGCGAGCCGTGCGTGCGCAAGCTCCGGCGCGCGGAAGCGTTGTGCGCTCAGGTGCGCGACCGGTGGAAGCAGGTCGGCGACCCGGTCCGGATGGCGATGGTGAACGTGCTGCTGACACACGTGCGCATTGATCTGGGTGAACTTGACCGTGCGCATCGCAGCTGGCAGCGCGCTGACCAGTTGCTTGCCGGAAGGAACCGCCCGGTGGCGCGGGCGGAGGCGTTGATGGCGCGCGCCAGGCTGAGCGGGGCGCGCAAGCGGTACCCGGACCAGATCTCCCAGCTGACGCAGGCCGCCGAGCTCGCCATGAGCTGCCTGGCGCGCGAGGTGGCGGTGCACGCCCACCAGCAGCTGAGTGAGGCGTACGAACGGTCCGGTGACCTGGAACGGGCGCTGCGGCACGCGCGGCTGCAGCTTGAGCAGTACCGGTTGTGGGAGCTGCAGGAAGGCCGTGACCTCCTGCGGATGCGCGAGCACGACCTGTCGTCACGGCTGGTGGAACAGTTGGCGCACAGGCGTTTCGAGCCCAAGCGCGAGGACGCGGTGGTGCGTGTCCCGCACACCGGTGAGCTGCACGAGACCGGCACCGCGGAGCACACGAACACCCGGATCGCCCGCGCGCTGCGGGCCGGTCTCACCAAGCGCGGCATCGAGGTGCTGCGGCTCGTGGCGGCAGGCGCCAGCACGACGATGATCGCGGAGTCGCTCGGCCTGTCCCCCAAGACCGTGCAGAACCACCTCCAGCGGATCTACACGACCCTTGACGTCAAGGGGCGCTCCGGCGCCGTCGTCTGGTGGATGAGCTTGACCAACAGCGAGTCATCTGTTGTCAAGTAATTGACAATTGCTCCGAGCAGCCAGTGGCCCCATCGCCCGTTCGGTCGCTTGCCGCCGACGGGGTGGTCCCGGTTCTTGGGTGATTTGCCCATGTCGGGGCGGTGGAATTAGGTGATGTGACCGGTAACTGGTCTGTGTCATGCTCCGTTAACAAGGTGTCCAGTTAACGAGCGAGGGACGGTCATGACCGGGCAACGCCGCCCAGCACCCGTGCTCACCCTCTCAGTGTTTGCGGAGGGCGATGCGGGCCACGTCGCGCCACAGGAGCGGATCGACACCCTCGGGGTTGATGTGTTCCAGCAGCGCGGCCAGGGCCGTGCGCGCTCCGGTGCTGCTGTCCGGGTCGACCTCGTCTGCCGCCCGCACCAGCAACAGGTGGCACCGCAGCTGCTGCTCTGCGTCGAGCCGGCCGGTCGCGATGGCCTGCTCCGCGAGCTCCCGCGCCCGGTCGATCTCGCCGTCGCGCAACGCCAGCTCGGCCCGCAACGCCCGTGCGTGCGCGAGCAGACCGTCCTGCCGGCTCATCGCGGCGGCCGTCGTCTCCACCTTGTCCAGCAACGCCACCACTTCGTCCAGGTTCGCGCCGGGCGTGCGCAACGCGATGGAGGCACCGGCGAGGCGGACGCGGCAGCGGTACTCGGGATCGCCGTCGAAGTCGTCGAGCATCCCGACGGCCTCACGGATGCAGTGCGCGGCTTCTGTTCTGTCGCCCAAACGGTCAGCGACCTTGGCCCGCGCCCACCACGTGGAGATGGCGAGCCGGTCACGGCCGAGTTCGGGCAGCCGCACGGAAAGCTGGTCCACGACCTGTTCGGCGTCGGCCAGACGTCCCGCGGCGGTGAGCTCGGCGCACAACGAGATGAGCGCGCGCGTGTTGACGCGACGCACCCGTTCACCGTCACCGTTGGCCAGCTCGACGGCCTCGTGCGCGGCCCGGACGGATTCGGCCGTCCGGCCGAGGCGCCGCAACGAGGATGCGCGCAGGATCTCCACCAACGCGTCCACCGCCGGACCGGGAGACCACGACTTGCGCAGCTTCGCCGCCGCCAGCAGCAGACCCTCGTCGTCGCGCTGCCTCGCGAGCATCACCAGGCGCGTCCACCGCACGCACCAGCCGAACATCTCCTCGTCCGACCGCTTTCCCAGTGTTTCCAGCAGGTCGACGGCCATCACCAGGTCGCCGTCGTGGTAGGCGAGCAGTGCCTCGCACCACGCCAGCGCCTCGTCCTGCATCGCGGTGCGGTCCTCGTCGACCATCAGCTCGGACGGGTCGACTCCCAGCACCTCGGCGAGCCTGCGGACCACGGCGGGCGACGGCACGCGTTCACCGGACTCCAGCCGCGAGACGTAGCTCATGGACACGCCGGGGCAAGCGAGGTCCTTTTGCGACAAACCGCGCTGCAGCCTGACCGCCCGCAACCGCGCGCCGAACCTCGTCAACGACTTCCTGCCCTCATCCACGGCCGCCACCAATCGAACGGAGCCCCTTGATGAAGTTGAACACTATCGCTCGAATCGCCGCCGTAGTGATCCTCAGTTTGGCGGGGATCGCTCTGGCGGGAGGCGCGGCCCTCGCCGACTCCTGCGGCAGCGGCGGGCCCGGCCACGTGACCAACCCGTTCAACCCGCCGTACGCGGTCGCGCCCTGATCGTCTCGACCGGTCGAGGTGGTCTTGCCTCCCTCGCAAGCAAGACCACCTCACCACCGACACACCAATTGACGCGCCTGGCCACATCGCCGGTTGCGCTTGAGGCACCCTTGGGGGGTGACTCTGCAACTGCGCACGCCTCGTCACCAGGTGAGTCCGAAGTCGGTCCTGCTGTGGACGATGCAGGCCGCCGTGTTCTGGCTGGTGCTCTTCGTCCCCCAGCTCATCGTGTTCCTGCTGGTGAACGAACCGCCGACGTGGGAGCTGGCGCTCATGATCGCCACGCTGGTCGTCGGCGTCTTGCACACCGCGGTCGAGCCGAGCTGGCGGTACCGCGTCCACCGCTGGGAGACGACGCCGGACGCGGTGTACACCCTCTCCGGCTGGCTGAACCAGGAGTGGCGGGTCGCGCCCGTGTCCCGCATCCAGACGATCGACACGAAGCGCGGGCCGTTCCAGCAGATGCTCGGCCTCGCGACGGTCACGGTGACGACCGCGTCGGCGGCGGGCCCCGTGGAGATCGAGGGCCTGGACCACGAGGTGGCGCAGCAGCTCGTGGTGGAGCTGACCAACACCACGCAGGCCACGCCGGGTGATGCCACGTGAGCACTCCCGCCGAGGTACCGGCCGGTCTGCCCGCCGCACCGGAGTTCACCGAACCCCTGTCGGAATGGCACCGCCTGCACGTGCGCATGCTGATCGTGCGGCCCCTCAACGAGGGCCTCGCGATGCTGGTACCGATCCTCGTTCTGCTGTTCACCGGCAACGGCGAGAAGTGGCGGCTCATCGCCAGCGGCGCCACGGTCGCGGCGATCCTCGCGTTCAGCTACCTCATCTGGCGCACCACGAAGTACCGCATCACCGACGACCAGGTCGAGCTGCACACGGGGTTGCTCACCCGCAAGCAGCTCGCCGTGCCGCGCGATCGCATCAGGACGGTCGATCTCACCTCCAAGCCCGGCCACCGCGTCTTCGGACTGTCGGCGGTGCGGATCGGCACCGGGCAGCAGGACATCCCGGGCACCGACGGCCTCACCCTCGACGCGGTGACCCAGGAGGAGGCCGAGCGGCTGCGGGTGTTGTTGCTGCAGAAGGCAGTCGCGCCGAAGACGGCCTCACCCGGCGAGCCGCACGCGGAAGTGGCCGTGCCGGAGTCCGAGGTCATCTCGAAGCTCGACCTGAAGTGGCTGAAGTTCGCGCCGCTCTCGCTGTCGGGCCTGGTCGCGATCGGTGCCGTGTTCGGCGTGCTGTCGAACTACGCCGACGACCTGGGCCTGCACCCGGTGCAGGACCTGTGGGAGTGGCTGTTCGAGCACCCGAGCTTCACGCTGCTCGGCGCGTTCGTGATCGCGCTGGTCGTGCTGGGGCTCGTGCTGTCGGTGCCGCTGTACATCCTGCAGTTCTGGAACTACCAGCTGACCCGCGAACCGGACGGCACCCTGCGGGTGCAGCGCGGCCTGCTCACCACGCGCTCGGTGTCGGTGGAGGAACAGCGGCTGCGCGGTGTGGACATCCAGGAACCGCTGCTGGTCCGCGCGGGCAAGGGCGCCAAAGCCGTTGCGGTGACGACAGGTCTGGGTTCGAAGGGCGAGAGCAACCTGCTGCTGCCGCCGGCACCGCTGTCGGTGGCGCACCAGGTCTCGCGCGACGTGCTGAAGGTCGCCGACGACCCGACCACGCGCAAGCTCCGCAAGCACCCGTTCGCCGCGTTGCGCCGCAGCCTGTTCCGGCACGTGGTGCCGTGGGTGGTCATCGCGATCGGGCTCGCGGTCTGGGCGCCGTCGTGGGCGTGGCCGATCCCGGTGGCGATCATCCCGTTCGCCGCGCTGGTCGGCTGGGACAACTACCGCTCGCTCGGCAACGCGCTCGACGACCGCTATCTCGTGACGCGCAACAACTCCCTGGTTCGCAGCACCGTGGCGTTGCAGCGCACCGGCATCATCGGCTGGCGCATCCGGCGGTCGTTCTTCCAGCGCCGCAGCGGTTTGATGACGATCGGCGCGACCACCGCGGCGGGCGCGGGCGTTTACCACGTGACGGACGTCGGCGAGTCCGACGGCCTGGCGCTGGCCGACGAGGCGGTCCCGGACCTGCTGCGGCCGTTCCTGGTCCGCGTTGACGGCTGAGTTCCGGTTACTCGGCACTCTCGACGTTGCGGTGCGGGGACGGGTCCTTCCGCTCCTCGCCGGGCTGTTGCGCGCCAACGAGATCGTCACGACCGATCAGCTGCCGGGGCAGGCACGCACGCCGAGGCGTTCACGTTGTGGCACGGGCCGGTGGATCTACGACGAGCTCGGCGCGCCAGAGGCAGATGAGATGCGGCAGAAGCTTCAGGCCGTGCGGAACGTCTGACGGTAGGCCGTCGGTGACACCCCGATGGACGCGGCCAGCTGCTGCCGCAACGCCGCTCCCGTGCCGAACCCGGCGTGCCTCGCGACCTGATCGATCGGCAGGTCCGTGGACTCCAGCAGGTACCTGGCCCGCTCCACCCGTTGCTGGGTCAGCCATCGGCCGGGCGACATGCCGGTCTCCGCGCGGAACCGCCGGGTGAACGTCCGCACGCTCATCCGCGCCTGCTCGGCGAGCGCCGACAGCTCCAGGGGCTCGTCCAGCCGGTCCAGGGCCCACGCGCGGGCCGGTGCCGTGGACGAGTCCGGGTCGTCGGGCACCGGTCGGTGCACGAACTGCGACTGGCCGCCCTGCCGCCACGCGGGGACGACGCAGTAGCGGGCCACCTGGTTCGCGATCTCGCTGCCGTGGTCGGATCTGATCACGTGCAGGCAGAGGTCGATGCCCGCCGCCACGCCCGCCGAGGTGAGCACGTCGCCGTCGTCGACGAAGAGCACGTCCGGGTTCAGCTCGACCTTCGGGTAGAGCGCGCGGAACGACTCGGTTGCGCTCCAGTGCGTGGTGGCGGGGCGGCCGTCCAGGATTCCGGCGGCGCCCAGGACGAACGCGCCGGTGCAGATCGACATGATCCGCGACGCCTTCGTGGTGGTGAGCGCCTCGTGCACCGCCGGTTCCAGCCGGCCCTCCTGGCGCGCGGGCGGGTAGCGGGTGCCCGGCACCAGGACCGTGTCGGCGTCGCGGAGGACTTCCAGGCCGTGGTCGAAGGTCATCGTGTAGCCGCCGGTCGTTCGGACGGGGCGGCGGTCGGGCGAGCACACGAGCAGCTCGTAGTCGTCCGGCAGCGCGCTGAAGATGTGGGTGGCGGTGCCGAAGTCGAAGGCGATCGACGTCTCCAGCGCCAGCACGGCGATCCGGTGGGCCATGGCCTGATTCTTTCACATGTTGGCTTTCGGGCCACTGGTTGTCGGATCCACCATCGCCGAACCTTGTCGGCGTGAGACTGCATTGGGCCTGGGTTGTCGCTGGTGTGTCCTTCATCGCCCTGGTGGGTGCCGCGTCGTTCCGTGCGGCACCCGGTGCGTTGATCGAGCCGTTGCGGGCGGAGTTCGGCTGGACGACCGGCACGATCTCGCTCGCCATCTCGATCAACCTGTTGCTGTTCGGGCTCACCGCGCCGTTCGCGGCCGCGCTGATGGACCGGTTCGGTGTGCGGCTCGTGGTGACCTGCGCGTTGACGATGGTCGCGATCGGCAGCGGGCTGACGGTGTTCATGACCACGTCGTGGCAGCTGATCCTGCTCTGGGGTGTCGTGGTCGGGCTCGGCACCGGTTCGATGGCGCTGGCGTTCGTCGCGACGATCACCGGCCGGTGGTTCGTGCGGCACCGCGGCCTGGTCACGGGGGTGCTGACGGCGGGTGGCGCGGCCGGGCAGCTGGTGTTCCTGCCGCTGGTGGCGTGGCTGTCCGCCACCTACGGCTGGCGCTCAGCGTCGCTGGTGATCTGCATCGCGGCACTCGCGGTGGTGCCGCTGGCGGCGTTCTTCCTGCGCGAGTACCCGCGTGACGTGGGACTCCTGCCGCTCGGCGCGACCGAGGACACTCCCCCGCCGCCCTCGGGTGGTGCGGCTCGCCGCGCGCTCACGGCACTGGGTTCGGCTGCTCGCACGCGACCGTTCTGGTTGCTGGCCGGCGGGTTCGCGATCTGCGGTGCCTCGACGAACGGGCTGGTGGGCACGCACTTCATCCCCGCAGCGCACGACCACGGCATGCCGACCACGACCGCGGCCGGGTTGCTGGCGCTGGTCGGCGTCTTCGACATCGTGGGCACGATCGCGTCCGGCTGGCTCACCGACCGGGTGGACTCACGGCTGTTGCTTGCCGCGTACTACGCGTTGCGCGGCCTGTCGCTGATGCTGCTGCCCCAGCTCTTCGGCGAGTCGGCGCACCCGTCGATGCTGGTGTTCATCATCTTCTACGGCCTGGACTGGGTCGCGACCGTGCCGCCGACGGTGGCGTTGTGCCGCCAGTACTTCGGCATGTCCGGGCCTGTCGTGTTCGGCTGGGTCTTCGCGTCGCACCAGGTCGGTGCGGCACTGGCGGCGTCCGCGGCCGGGCTCACCCGCGACCACCTGGGCAGCTACGACCTGGCCTGGTACGTCGCGGGCGCGCTCTGCCTCGGCGCGGCGGTGCTGTCAGCGTCGCTTGCGCGAGGTGCCGAAGATGCCCCGCGTGATCTCGCGCGCCAGGGTGCTGCCGGCTGACCGCAGGAACGACTTCACGGCGCTGTTGCCCAGCACCTTCTCGACGAGCCCCGGTTCCTCCTTCTCCTGCCTTTGCTGAGGAGGGGAATCCGGGGCCTGTTCCTGTTGCGGCGGCGCGACTTTCCGCATCAGCTGCTCGTAGGCCGACTCGCGGTCGACCGTCTCCGAGTACTTGCCGTGGAGGTCCGAGCCCTGCGCGGCCTGCTTGATCCCGTCGTTGCCGATGGTGTCCATCAACGAACGCGGCGCCCTGAGCCTGGTCCACGCGACCGGCGTCGGCGCGCCCTTCTCGCTCAGCACGGTGATGATCGCCTCGCCGATGCCGAGCGAGGTGAGCGCTTTCTCCAGGTCGTAGTGCGGCGTGTTCGGGTACGTCTTCACCGTGCGCGCCAACGCTTTCTGGTCGTCCGGTGTGAACGCGCGCAGTGCGTGCTGAACGCGCGCGCCGAGCTGCGACAGCACGTCGTTCGGAATGTCGGTCGGCAGCTGCGTGCAGAAGAAGACGCCGATCCCCTTGGAACGGATGAGCTTCACGGTCTGGGTGATCTGGTCGAGGAACGCCTTCGACGCGTTCGCGAACAGCAAATGCGCTTCGTCGAAGAAGAAGACGAGCTTCGGCTTCTCGACGTCACCTTCTTCCGGCAGCGTCTCGAAGAGTTCGGCCAGCAACCACATGAGGAACGTGGAGAACAGCGCCGGATTGCCCTGCAGCTCGGCCAGTTCCAGCAGGCTGACGACACCCTTGCCATCGCGCTGCCGCATCAGGTCGGCGGGATCCAGCTCCGGCTCGCCGAAGAACCGGTCGCCGCCCTGCGCCTCCAGGTTGACCAGCGCCCGCAGGATCACGCCCGCTGTGGAGCTCGACACACCGCCGATGCCCTTCAGGTCCTCCTTGCCCTCGTCGCTCGTGAGGTGCTGGATGACGCTGCGCAGGTCCTTGGTGTCGAGCAGCGGCAGGCCTTTGGAGTCCGCCCAGTGGAAGATCAGGCCGAGCGTCGACTCCTGGGTGTCGTTCAGGCCCAGCACCTTCGACAGCAGGATCGGCCCGAAGCTCGTGACCGTCGCCCGCAGCGGCACACCGATGCCGCCGGTGCCGATCGACAGGAACTGGATCGGGTACGACTGCGGCTGCCAGTCGTCGCCGGTGTCCTTGGCGCGGGCGTCGGTCCGGTCGCTGCGTTCTCCTTCCCGCGACAGACCGGACAAGTCGCCCTTCACGTCGGCCATCAGCACCGGCACGCCGTTGTTCGACAGCTGTTCCGCGAGCAGCTGCAGGGTCTTCGTCTTGCCCGTTCCCGTTGCCCCCGCGACAAGTCCGTGGCGGTTGACCATGGACAACGGGATGCGGACGTGCGCGGTCGACTCCACCTGCCCGTCGACCAGCACGGAGCCAAGTTCGATGGCCGCGCTCTCGGACGCGTACCCGGCAGCGATCTCAGCTTGAGCCGTCATGCACGAGGAGCGTAACCAGGTTGCTGCACGCCGCCACTCGAAGTTGACGCGTTGCGCAGTAATGTTCGGGTCGTGATGGATCGTCTGGTGTGGATCGACTGCGAGATGACCGGACTCGACTTGGGCAAGGACGCTCTGATCGAGATCGCGGCACTGGTCACGGACGCCGAGCTGAACGTGCTCGGCGACGGCGTGGACATAGTGATCCACGCATCCGACGACGTGCTCGCCTCGATGCCGGACGTCGTCATGGAGATGCACGCCAAGTCGGGGCTGACAGAGGAGGTCCGCGCCTCCACGGTGTCGATGGAAGAGGCCGAGGCGGCCGTGCTGGCGTACATCAAGGAGTGGGTCCCCGACCCGCGCACGGCCCCGCTGGCCGGCAACTCCATCGCCACGGACCGCGGCTTCATCGCCCGCGACATGCCCGCGCTGGACGCGCACCTGCACTACCGCATGGTCGACGTGTCGTCGATCAAGGAGCTGTGCCGGCGCTGGTACCCGCGCATCTACTACGCGCAGCCGGGCAAGGGCCTCGCGCACCGGGCGCTCGCGGACATCGTCGAGTCGATCCGGGAGCTCGCGTACTACCGGCGCACGGCGTTCGTGCCGCAGCCCGGCCCGACGACCGAGCAGGCCCAGGCCGTGGCCGCTGAGCTGCTGAAAAACACCGACTGACCCCCGATTTCAATATCGGTAGCTGTCGTTGCTATGCTTTCCTCGCCGGTCAACGCCGGTGATGGTGGGTGTAGCTCAGCTGGCAGAGCACTGGGTTGTGATCCCAGGTGTCGCGGGTTCAAGTCCCGTCACTCACCCTTTGTCGAAAGGCCTCCGCAAATGCGGGGGCCTTTCTTCACGTTTCGGGAGTGTTCATGACCACGCTCGTCGCCAAGGACCTCGCAGCCGGGCACGGTGATCGCGTCCTGTTCTCCGGGCTGAACCTCGTGGTCGCCCCCGGTGACGTCATCGGGCTCGTGGGCGTGAACGGCGCCGGCAAGTCGACGCTGCTCAGGACGCTGGCCGGCCTCATCCCCGCCGAGCAGGGCCGCGTCTCGCTGAACCCGCCCTCCGCGAACGTCGGGCACCTGCCGCAGGAGCCGGAGCGCCGCGAGGGCGAGACCGTTCGCTCGTTCCTGGCCCGCCGGACCGGCGTCGCGGAGGCTCAGGCCGATCTGGATCTCGCGACCGAGGCGCTGACCGCCGGGAACGACGAGGGCTACTCGGACGCGCTGGACCGGTGGCTCGCGCTGGGTGGCGCCGACCTGGAGGAACGGTCGCTGGAGGTGATCGCGGACCTCGGGCTGACCGTGGGTTTGGACGCCTTGATGACGTCGCTGTCCGGCGGCCAGGCGGCGCGGGCAGGCATGGCGTCGATGCTGCTCAGCCGCTACGACATCTTCCTGCTCGACGAGCCGACGAACGACCTGGACCTCGACGGGCTGGAGCGGCTGGAGAAGTTCGTCACAGGGCTGCGCGCGGGCACGGTGCTGGTGTCGCACGACCGCGAGTTCCTGGCCCGCACGGTGACCAGCGTGCTGGAGCTCGACCTGCACCAGAACGCCGTGCGCCTGTACGGCGGCGGCTACGAGTCGTACCTCGAAGAGCGCGCGCGGGCGCGTCAGCACGCCCGTGACGACTACGAGGAGTTCGCGGACACCAAGGCGTCGTTGGAGGCCCGTGCGCGCATGCAGCGCGCGTGGATGGAGAAGGGCGTGAAGAACGCCCGGCGCAAGGCCGGCGACAACGACAAGAACGCCCGCAAGTTCCGCGCCGACGCCACTGAGAAGCAGGCCTCGAAGGCCAGGCAGACCGACCGCATGATCGAACGCCTGGATGTCGTCGAGGAGCCCCGCAAGGAGTGGGAGCTGCGGATGGAGATCGCCGCGGCCCCGCGCTCCGGAGCCGTCGTGGCCTCTCTCCGCGCGGCTGTCGTCGAGCGCGGCGACTTCCGGCTGGGTCCCGTCGACCTGCAGATCGACTGGGCGGACCGGGTCGCGATCACCGGCGCGAACGGCGCTGGAAAGTCGACGTTGCTCGCGGCACTGCTCGGACGGGCAGAGCTGGCGTCCGGCTACGCCACCCTGGGCTCCGGCGTCGTGGTCGGCGAGGTGGACCAGGCGCGCGGGCTGTTCCTGGGAGACCTGCCGCTGGTGGACGCGTTCGAGGCGGCCGTGCCGGAGATGACGCCCGCGGACGTGCGGACGTTGCTCGCGAAGTTCGGGATGAAGGCGGCGCACGTGCTGCGCCCGGCGGCGTCGCTGTCACCCGGTGAGCGGACGCGGGCGGCTCTGGCGTTGCTGCAGGGACGCGGGGTGAACCTGCTGGTGCTGGACGAGCCGACGAACCACCTCGACCTGGTGGCGATCGAGCAGCTGGAGCAGGCGCTGGAGAACTACCCGGGCACGTTGCTGCTGGTGACGCACGACCGGCGGATGCTGGAGGCGGTGCGGGTGAACCGTCACCTGGCCGTTTCCGGCGGCCAGGTGACGGTTTCCTGATCAGTCCACAGTGGTCAGCGGGTCAGCGGTTGCCCTGCACCCACTGGGTCCACGGCACCTGCCAGTCGCCGAAGCCGTCCCACGGCTCCAGCACCGGCCCACCCGAGTTCTTGACGATGACCACGTCACCCTGCTTGCTGTTGTCGAACACCCACTTGGCGTTCTCCGGCGACAGGTTGAGGCAGCCGTGGCTCACGTTGCGGCGCCCCTGGTCACCGATGGACCACGGCGCGCTGTGGAAGAAGATGCCGCTGTTGGACATCCGGTACGCCCAGTCGACCGGAGTGCGGTAGCCGCCGTTCTCCAGCGCCAGGCCGTACGTGGTCGAGTCCATGATCATGTGGGAGTGCTTCTCCATCAGCACGTACGTGCCGGTGGGCGTCGCGTCGGCCGGCTTGCCCATGGAGGTCGGCATGGTCCGCACGACCTGCCCGTTGACCTTGGTGATCACCTGGTGCGTCTGGCCGTCGGCCTCGTGGATGACCTCGTCGCCGACCGTGGTGGTGATGGTGCGGTCTTCCTGGCCGTAGATGCCGTCACCGACGTGCTTGCCGTAGACCTTGATGTGCATGGTGATCTTGGTGCCCGGCTTCCAGAACTTCTCCGGACGCCAGTGCACCTCCTTCTTGTTGAACCAGTAGAAGGCACCCTCGACCTTGGGCTCGGTGGTGATCTCGAGCATCTTCTCGGCCGCGACCTTGTCGGCCACCGGCTCGTCGAAGTAGAAGGCGAGCGGCTGCCCCACGCCGATCGTGGTGCCGTCCATCGGGTTCGTCGACACGTAGGTCAGCGTCCGCGGCTTCACCGTGGTGAAGGACGACTCCTTGGTCTGCGGCTTGCCGTCCTCACCGGTGGCCGTGGCGACCAGCTTGTACGTCTTGGCGTACCCGAGCGGCTCGGTGTTGGTCCACTGCGTCGACTCGGGGTTCATCTTCCCCTCGACGACCTTGCCCTCGGGATTGGTCAGCTTGACCTCGGTCAGCTTCCCGTCCGCCGCCGTGGCGATGACCGGCAGCCCTGGCGACACGTCCACCGCGCCGTTGTTCAACGCCAGCGTCAACGTGACGGGCTTCGGCGGAGGAGGAGCACTCGACGACGTAGCCGCGGCTACGTTCGCCCCTTCACCGCCACCCCCCGAACAGCCTGCGATCAGAATCACAGCGACACCCGCCATGACCACCCCACGACCGCGCCTGCCCCACATCCCCATCGGTGTACTTCCGATCTACTTGTCGCCCACTCCCGAGACTGCCTGCACGAAGTCGTATTGGCGTCCCCCGACTAGGTGACGACATGGGGTGTGCCGAAGTTGCGCAAGTGGCCGGATCGTTACGTGCTCGTCCACCCCTGGACGTGGCCTGACCAGCCGATTGGGATCCGCTCGACGGCCTGTGCTAACGTTCTTCCCGTCGGAACGGCAAGTGACCGGCACACAAACAAGCGCCGCTAGCTCAGTTGGTTAGAGCAGCTGACTCTTAATCAGCGGGTCCGGGGTTCGAGTCCCTGGCGGCGTACTCCAAAGAAGCAGGTAGAGATTCGTCTCTACCTGCTTTTTTGCATTCTGCGTGCGCATCCTCATTCTCCGTTTCTGCGCTGTGGATCATGGTTTGCGAGCCCGAGGACATCCCTGGGATTAAGGGATCAGGCCGCGCACGCCGCGGTGTAGGTGGCCCCAGGCCGTGGCCTCGTCGTAGCTCGCGTGGGTGGCGAGGCAACCGTGAAGGATCCCGACGAGGCGGTTGCTGACGTGCCGTAGTGCGGCGTTGTGTGGGAGACCTCGTGCACGTTGGCGGTCGTAGTAAGCACGTGCGCCGGGCGAACCCGCGAGAGCAGCCATCGCCTGGCGCATCAGTGCGTCGATGAGTCTGGTGTTTCGCACGTAGCGGGCGTTGACGGTGCTTCTGCAGCCGGAGGCGATGGTGACCGGGCTGGTGCCGGCGTAGTTCTTGCGTGCCTTCGGTCCGGCGTAGCGGTCGGGATCGTCTCCGAACTCACCCAGCACCCGACTGCCCAGGACCACACCGATACCGGGTTGGGAGAGATAGATCGCGGAGTCTGGATGTTCATGGAAGCGCTCGGTCAGCTCCCGCTCGAGGTAGTCGATCTGCTCGGCTGTCGTGGCGGTCATCGCGACGAGCGATCGCACGGTCGTGGCGTATGCCTGCTGCACGGCCGCCGGTAGGCGAAGCTGCTCTGAGCGCAATCCGTCCTGGATCTTCCGCGCACGTTCGTCGATCTTGCGCCGACCCGCATGGCGTAGGGCCGCGGTGATCTTCGCGAGAGACAGCTTCATCGCCTTGTCGGGATCTGGCGCCTGCCCCAGCAAGTCCAACGCCTCTGTGGCGGCAAGTTCCTCTCCGAACGCCGCCAGGGCGGCCGGATAGAAGTCCCGCAGCTGCGCCCGCAACCGGGCGACCAACCGCTGCCGGTCCCAGATCAGGCTTTGATGAGCACGAGCCAGCAGCTTGATCGCCTCAGCCAGCTCGCTGTCGCCCGCGACCGGACGCAACTGGTGCGAATCGGTACGCACCATGTCCGCCAACACATGAGCGTCCGCGGCGTCGCTCTTCGCACCAGACGGCGAGAACCGTTCACGGAATCGGTAGGTCTGCCGCGGATTGACCACGAACACTCGGTAGCCAGCTGCTACCAAGGCTGCCACCCACGGTCCACGATCGGTCTCGATCCCGATCAACACCTGCTCCGGGTCGGCGTCCGGCCCGATCCGCTCAGCGATCAGCCCGTGCAGCTGGCCAATCCCCTCAACCCCTTCCGGCAGCCGAGCCTTCGTCAACGCCCGGCCGCTCGCGTCCATGATTTCGATGTCGTGATGACCTTCAGCCCAGTCATCACCGACGAACAACACCGTTACCTACCTCCAGTCGACCAGACGACATCGGGAGAACGCCAGCAGCCAATGGTCAAGTGCTCACGCCAAGCGCTAGACGCGGCACGACATCCCTTCAGCGGTCACTCCCCCAGCCACCAGCGAGCGCACGAACCACGGGCAGGACTCACCAACTCCGAACGAGCCAAGTGCTCACCCGCTGAGCAGCCATCTCGTTCCTGAACGTCGGCGCGCCACGGCGAAGTCTTCTGGGTCGCGGTCGAAGGTGAACTCGAACGGGTGAGGCCTCGTGATGTTCACCCAGGACATGGACCGTTTGCTTCTGGGGCATCAGCTGGCTGCGGCGACGATGTTCGGCCGGTGTGGCCCGCGCGAGCAACAGGTGGAACGCTGCTCGCGCCCGCTCCAGCTCGTTGTGCACCGCGCGCGGTGCGGACCACCGGGAGGCGCGCTGCACCGGCGCTACCGAACCCACGCGGTTGCTGGCTGCTCAACAACGCCTCTGAGCACCGCCAAACCACTCGCGCGTTCCACCGCGTCCGGCGGAGCTCGGGCCCGGCGAGGTCAAGAGTTCCCCGCCGCGTCCCCCGTATGCCTTCGCTCCACACAGGACGGCTCAGCCGGCATCACGCTTCGGCGGCGCGACTGCGGTCCGCGGCGGCGGCACTGTGCCGAGCAGCAGCGGCGTGGTGTTCCGCGGCGCCGCGGCCACACGGGCTGTTGCCTGGCATGGGCTGCTGCTCTCGTGCTTCAGCTGCGCGGCGCTGGGCTTCGGTCAGTGCGACGCAAGTCCCCGCGGAGGCGCCCGGCACCGCCGCGGTCAGCCAACCGGGTTGTCGCGCAGGCGAGTCACGGTGGCAGCAGGAGCTTCGGGCATGCGGACCAGCGGCTGCAGCGGAAGCCTGACGTTGGTGTCGGACGTGCTTTCGAGGTGCTGCAACATGATGCCTTCACGGAGCGCCCATGGGCAGATCCGCAGGCGTTGCACTCCCAGTGCGCTCATCGTCACGTGCGCCACGACCGCTCCCGCCAGGATCTGCTTGGCCCGCGGCCGCGACACCCCGCGCAACCGGCCCCGCTGGGCCGCCGACATCCCGGCCAGCCGCGGGATCCACCTCTGCACGTCCTCGATGGTCAGTTCCCGTCGCACGAACGGGCCCTCACGTTGAGGCGGTGCCCCGGCCAGGCGCGCGAGCTGCTTGAACGTCTTGGACGTGGCGACGATCCGGCGAGGCATGCTCTCCCAGCGCAGCCGGTCGACCACCTCGCCCAGCGTGTCGCTGACGTACCGGCGCAGCGCCCTGACCTCCGCCCGTTTCGGCGGGTCGTGGTGCAGGAACGCCCGTGTCAACCGGCCCGCCCCGACCGGCAACGACAGGGCGAGCTCGGGGTCGGCATCGCGGCCGAGCGCGATCTCCATCGAGCCGCCGCCGATGTCGAGCAGCAGCAGACGGCCGACCGACCACCCGTACCATCGGTGCGCGGCCAGATACGTCAGGCGTGCTTCCTCCTCGCCCGCGAGGAACTGCGGCCGGATGCCCACCGTCCGCTGGATGCGGTCGATGATCTCGTCCCGGTTGGTCGCGTCCCGCACCGCGGACGTGGCGAACGGGTACAGCTGGTCGACGCCGAGGCGATGGGCTGCGTCGACCGCCTCCGCCACCGCGACCGTGACGCGCTCCACGCCCTCTGGACTCACCGATCCGTCCGGTGTGATCTCCTCGCCCAGCAGCGTCGGCGACTTCACCGAGTGGGCCGGCAGCGGCGGAGCACCCGGCCGCACGTCGACCACCTGCAACTGCGCCGAGTTCGACCCGATGTCCAGCACACCAAGACGCATGCAGTGCACATACCCGCCTCCTGGCCGGCCAACCACCGCAGGCTCAGTTTGTCCTTCACGGCCGGGGGTAGCCGGATCTCGACCGAAGCGGTTCCCCGCCCCCAACGGGAGTTGTCATGTCCCGAACCGAGATGACCGCCCGCACCGCCGTGCAGAAGGCCGCCCTGGCCATCGCCGCGGTGTTCGCGCTCGTGGGCATCGCCGGGTTCATTCCCGGGCTCACGATCGACTACGACGCGATGGAGTTCGCCGGCCACGAGTCGCAGGCGATGTTGCTCGGCGTCTTCATGGTGTCGATCCTGCACAACATCGTGCATCTCGCCTTCGGCGTCGTCGGGTTCCTGATGGCTCGCACGGGGAACGGCGCGTACTGGTTCCTCGTCGGCGGCAGCATCGTCTATCTGCTGCTGTGGCTGTACGGCCTGCTGATCGACCACGAGAGCCAGGCCAACTTCGTACCGCTGAACAACGCCGACAACTGGCTGCACCTGCTGCTCGGGCTCGGCATGATCGGCCTCGGACTCGCGCTGGGCCGCCGCCGCACCGCCGGACGGCGTTAGCATCCCCAGTAGAGCATCCCACCTGGACCACTCCGGTGAGTACCGCCGGCGCGGACGCCACTTCCCGCGCCGGCGGCTTTACGTGCGCGGCACGGTGGTCCGCGCTCAGCCGTGAACACTTCTCCCGTCGGCTGATGGACCAGGTCGCCGCGCTTGATCCATCGGACCAGAGGACCCGACGCGCCGTCCGGCAGGACGCCGTTGTGGCGTGAGTTGCCGAGCGGTACATCGCCTGCCGCACCACGTTCCCGTCAGGCCGCCTCGGGGTGGGGTGGGAAGGCGGCATCGGTGGCGTCGCGGATGACGCGGTAGCAGCTGCAGGCGTTGGTTTCCAGGCGATCGCGGTCGCGCACGGTGATGCTGCCGCGGCTGTAGCGGATGCAGCCGTCTTCGGCCAGTGCACCGGCGACTTCGCTGACCGACGAGCGGCGCACCGCCAGCATCTGGGCGAGGAACTCCTGAGTGAGGGGGAACCGGTCGCTGTGCATTCGATCGGCGGTCATCAGCAGCCAGCGGGCACAGCGTTGCCGAGTCTGGTGGCTGCGGTTGCATGTCGGCGGACATCGATTCGTCACGTGCCGGCGCAGCGAAGCCCAGGTGGGCCATCGCACCGCGCTGGAGGTGCGTCCGGCACGGGTCGTCCAGGTCGACGCTTCGCTATCGCGCATTGTGACCGAGGTGGTTACCAGACGGCACAGGTCCCCTTCCGTCCTCTCGACAACACCTGTCGGCGGTGCGACCGCTTCCCCCAGCGATCCACACGACGCGCCATATCGGCCAAGGACAGCAACATGTGATGGCTTCTACACCACGCGCCCCCGGCAGATTCCGGCGGCCACCGCAACGCGGCGCTGACGGCCATCGCCGAGACCCGTCACCAAACCGTGTGACAGCGGCAGGCGTGACTGCTCGGCGGGATTGGACATCGTCCACTGTGGCCGGTAACGGTCGGGCGAGGCCATCGACGCCACACCAACAACAAGGTTTATTTCGACAACCTTCGGGTAGTGCGAACCGAAGGGCCCAGCCGGCAGGAGGTCACGTGCGAGGACGGTTGTGAGTAACCGGGTATGGCTCTACCGTGAGAACACCACACCAGAATGCCGAACACCGCGAAATGTCGTTGTCTGGGTTGAACACGCAGGCTGGCCAACCACGCGCGGACGCTTGAGAAGAGCATCCCATGCACGCTCTCTTCCGCTCCGACGACACCCAGGCCCTGACGATCACAACCCACACCTGCCAAGGCTTTCCGGTCACAGCCGTGCACGGCGAGATCGACATGTGCACCGAAGAGCTGTTCCGTGTCGTGCTGAAGCAACAGCTGGCGAACAAGCCGTCCGTTCTGGTGGTCGACCTGCGCGGAGTCACCTTCCTCGGCTCGTCCGGCATCAACGTCCTGCTGACCGGTCACGCCGACGCCAAGCTCATCGGTACGCGATTGGCGGTAGTGGCCAACCAGCGAGCCGTGCTGATGCCGCTGTCGGTCACCGGCATCGATCTCGTCTTCGACCTTCACCACGATCTGCACGAGGCGCTGCGCGTTCACGCTGCCTAGAGCGAGCCCCTGCTGCGCAGTCACTCGCCTGACGGGACGGAGACGTCTAGTTCGTCATGGTGTGCGATGACGGTCGCGGCGAGCTGGACCAGCTTGACGTTGAGATCTTGAGAGGTGCGCCGCAGCACGTCGAAGGCCTCGTCGGCGGACATTCCGCGCCGGCTCATCAGGATGCCCTTTGCCTGGCCGATCACATCCCTGGAGTCGATCGCATTGCGCAGGTGAACAGCCCGGAGCTCAGCTGCTCCGACGGCCTGGGTGTGGGCCAGGGCCAGCGAGGCGTGTGTTGCCAGCAGCAGCGCCATGTCCTCGTCAGCCTCCTCCAGGCCACGTGGACGATGGGAGTAGACGTTCAAAGCACCGGAAAGCAGCGGTAGCTCCGCGTTCGGCAGCAACGTGGTGGATAGCACCGCGCCTACGCCGTACCCGGCGGCGGCCGGACCGAAGCGCGGCCACTTGGACTCGGCCGCCAGATCGAAGCTGCCCGCCACACCGGGGCCTAACCCGAGTGCCGCGTCCAGGCAGGGACCCTCGCCGAGGTCGTATTGCAGCTGATCCAACGTGCCCGCCACCGGGTCGGTCTCGACAGGTGTGTGGAAGTGCCCGTCCGGCGTCCGCAGCGTGACCGACGCCAGATCCGCGCCCGGCACAGCCGCAGCGTCGCGTGCGTCACCTGTTCGAGCACCACAGCCACGGTGTCGGCATCCAGCAGCGAGTGGGTCAACGTCGCGAACTGCTGAGCGAGCGGCCCCAGCGGGAACCAGTGATCCCCCGCCACCGGACCGGCGACGAACCGCGCCTTGTCCCGAGCCCAATCCCACTCGCTCGGCTGCATGGCCGCTACCTCGGTTCTCCCGCTCCCACCCGTCGCGGGTGCGGACGGTGACCGGCGCGTCGGCCCCGCGCTGGTGAACGCCGGCCCGTCTGAACACCAGTCACCTTCGCGGCCAAGCGCAGGGTCAGCCCGACGTCCAGTCGCTACTGGTCAACGTACATCGCATCGGAGGTTTCGGCGATGCCCTGCACCGTGTGTCCGTGAGAATCGCTCGGTGAAACCGCGGTGGTGGCCGTCGGCCACTCAGGTAGCACGCTCGGGTCCTTGGCGGGGGCATTCCGGTGCCTGAGCCTGCACGATGTTCACGGTGTCGACCACCGACACGGTGCTGTCGGGCAGTCTCACCGGCACCCACAGGTGAGAGGTCTCCGGATCGACCACGTGCGCCCCGAGGACCACGCCGCACAAGAAGACAGCGGGGTGCAGCGCATCGGGGTTGAGGTAGGTGACGACCGCGCCGCGGTCAGGGCGTGGCGTGATGGGCATGGTGAAGTCCGTGGGGTCGGAAGCTCGCACCGGTTCGTTGCTGTGCAGCCTCAGGGGTATGAGGTCGGTTGCTCGACGTTCTGTTCGGATACCCGCGACAGGCCGGTGAAATCACGAGAAGGCGAGTTGCTGCCACGGATCATCGCGGCGACCAAGCTCATCGCACGCCTGAAGGCGCTGGACGGTCAGAGCGCGGCCACACGTACGGCAGATCGTCCGGAACTTCCGGGAAGAACCGGCGGTAATGCCCAGGATTCTTGCGCACCAGGGCGGATTGGTGGCTGCGGTGCATGGCTTCGTCACCCAGCCAGCCAGGCACCTCACCCTCGGCGGCGAGCTCGTCCTGGCTGCGAACCGTCGTGATCTGCTTGGCGTGCAACAGATCCGCGCGCATCGTGGCCTCACACGTGTCGCGGAACCCCGCCGCGCACCACACAGCGCAGATCTCCAGGCCGTATCGCACGAGCGCTTCCTCGTATCCCGCCCACATCCGCGCCGCCGGGTGGTGGCGCCAGCCGTGACCGGGCACCGTCAGTGCGCGCTGCAGCTGGAGCGCCTCAACTCGTTGCCTGCCGAGCCTGCGCTGATCCAGAACCCGCGCGGTGGCGGCGAAATCGGGGTACGGCAAGAATGTTTGCACACGGCTCGGATACCCGCCGTCACCGCTCACAACCTCAGCTCGTCCCGCTTGATCCATCGAGCGAGCAGGACGGACGCGTCGTCTTGCAGTACGTCGTTCTGGTGTGCCAGCACGGCTTTGACCAGTCTGCGCGCCGTCTCGGGTGGCGGGTGCGCCGCGGCGGCTTCCCGTTCGAGAAAGTCCGTCAGCCGCGTCTCACCGAAGAACTCTCCATTGTGGTCACGTGCTTCGGTCACGCCGTCGGTGTGCAGGACGAGCCAGTCGTCGGACTGCAGCACCTCCTCGGCGATGGTGAGTTCGCCGGTTCCCAGGCCGAAAGGTCGCCGGTGCCCGCCGGTGAGGCGTTTGACGACCTTGCCAGACCGCATCAGCAGCGGCGGTGGGTGGCCGGCATTGACGTACCGCAGCCGCCCGCTGATCAGGTCCAGTTCGGCCAGGACACCGGTCGCGAACGCGCCGTGGGGGAACTGGGTGTTGATCGTCTCGTCCATGGCACGGGCCTGTTCGAACAGGCCGTGCCCGGCGCGGCGGGTGCTGCGGCAGGCGGCCAGCGCGGCGGCGGTCACGAAGCCGCTGCGCATGGTGTGCCCGACGGCGTCGAAGATCGCCAGTGACGCCATGTCCGTCGACAAGGAGTAGTCGAAGGCGTCACCACCGACCTCGTAGCAGGGCTCCAGCATGCCGGCGACGGCGAAGCTGTCCGTGGCGGCCGTGAGCGGCGGCAGCAACTGCCAGATCAGGTCTGCGGCGGGTGTCCTGGGCCTCTGCAGGCGGACGACGTCCAGTCCGTCGCCGTAGTGCGTGCTGATGGTGACCAGGTGACCGATGAGGGTCGACAGCCATTGGCACCGCTCGCGCAGGTCGGGGTCGTGCAGGTCCGTTCCTTCTTGCAGGGTCATGTCGAGCACGCCGAGGCGTTCCACCCCATCGAGCAGAGGCACCCACAACCGCGGGTGTCCGTCGGTGGTGGACGGCACGGTCTCTACCGTCCTGAACGCCCGGCCCGGCAGGGTGGAGTCCACTCCGAGCGGTGTGAGGCCTGCATTTTCTCGGTCGCACAGCGGATGCAGGACGCGCTGGTCGTAGTCGACGAGATAGATCGTGATCTCCAGGCCCAGTGCCTGACCGGCGCGCGCTACGACGACGGGGAGGCGTTCCGGCGGTGCCTGGTGCATGCCGTCGAGCAACTTCACCAGTCCGGCCAGCGGGCCGGTGCGCGGGCTTGCCTGTGACCGGAACGTGTAGGGAACCCGGTGCGGCCAGGTGAGCTCGTCAAGACGCTCGTTGACCGCGTGCGCCAGCACGTCCCGCTGCAACGCGGACAAAGGCATGAGTCCGTGCAGGTACGCGTCGACCTCCATCAGGCCTGCGTCTCCACCGAGGGCGAAGTACCGCGTCCACAACTGCTGCAGCGTCAGGTCGGATCGGATGAAGGCGAGCGACATCGCATGGCGTTGCTCGTCCTGCTGTGGTGATTATTGTTCGGAGGACATGGTGATCAGCGGTCACGCCGGACGGTGGACCGGATCAGTGTGCCGGCCAGGTCGCGGACCTTCTTGTTCTCGTCGCGGGAGGCACGCGCCAGCATGGCGAACGCGGTTCCCTCGTCGACGTGTTCGCGCGCCATGAGGATGCCTTTGGCCATGCTGATCACGTCTCGGCCGCGCAACTGGTCGACGAGCGCGTCACTGAGTTTCCGAGCGTTGTCGAACGACCTCACGTTGGCCATCAGGATCGCCGCCTGCGCGGCGAACATCGTGAGCAGGTACTCGTCTCGGTCCCCGAACGTACCGGGCTCGTGGCCGTACACCTTGATCGCACCGAGCGCATCACCTCCGGCGACCAACGGCGCGCTCAACGCCGCCCGCATAACCGACTCCCTGGCAGCTGAGATCCACCGCTGCCAGCGCTTCTCGCTGGCGATGTCGTCGACGCGGAACACGCGGCGTTGTTCCCATGCACTCAGGCATGGGCCCTCCCCCAGCTCGTACTGAAGGTCGTCCAGGTGTTCCACGAGCGGATCGGTCGCCGCCGCGGTCGTCCTGCGTCCGTGCTCGTCCAGCAATGTCACGCCGGCTGCGGCGGCGCCGGGCAGCGCCTCCTCTGCCAGCGATGTCACGACGCTCAGTGCCGTGTGGACCGTCTCCCGCGACAGCAGCAAACCCGACATCCGCGCGGACACGGCTGCCAGTTCGTCGGCCAGCGGCAAGTCGTGGTCCATCCGCCTGGCTTCCCCGCACGCACGGCACCAAAACGGCCGGACACGATCAACCGGCGGTCGGCAAGGGCGCCTCGGGCTGCTCGCGCAGCGGCAGGAGGTTGTCCATGGCGGTGGCGTTCAGCACTCGCGCAACCGTCGCACTGGCAGTGACACTGATCGGCACACGCCGCTCGATCCCCTGTGCACGGATCCGGTCCAGTGCCGTGATGCCGGACGAGCCGAAGTACGCCACTTCCGACAGGTCGATCACGACCTCCTCGGCGCCGGCGTCCATCGCCTCCGCGCAGCGCCGCTCCAGCTCGTCGCTGTTCGACAGGTCGACGTCGCCGGCCATCCTCACCACGGCCATTCCGTGGCCGGAAGGGCGCTGCGCCGCGTCGGCGTCGAGCAAGGTGAGCAGATCCTTCGTCCCGCCCTCGCGGAACGCCCGGCGCTGACGATCCGCACCGCAGCCGTCGCGGTCCAGCACCCGCAGACCGTGCTCCACCAAAGCCAGGTCGCCGTTGGCGTCGAGCACCGGCGTCAGCTCGCGCACGAGTGCGTTCAGTTGCTGCCGCACCGGTAGCAACCGGCCGGACAGCACGTCCAACGTACTGCCCGTCAGACCGTCCTTGGCCGCGCGCCAAGAGACCTGGCGCAGCGTCTCGACGGGCACCGGCACCGCGAGCACACCGCGTTCGACCTCCGCCACCGCCTTCGTGGCCAGAGCACGTGCCAGGGCCGCCAGCAGCACCGCGTCGTCCACGCTCGCGGCCACGTCCGCAACACGCACCTCTACCGTCGGCAGGTGAGCGGACGGCCGGACGTCCCAGTAGATCATCCCCTGGTCCAGCGCGGTCTCCGCGTCCAGCAGCGTGTCGGACACGGCTTGGTAGTGCTGCCAGGAGGTGAAGTACGGCGGTGGCCCGGACACCGGCCACCGCGACCACACCATCTGCCGCCAGCTCGCGAAACCGGTGTCGGCGCCACGCGAGAACGGCGAGTTGGCGGTGATCGCGCCGAGCAACGGCAGCCACGGACGCAGGTGGTTGCACACCTGCACCGCCGTCTCCCGGTCCGGTACGGCGACGTGCACGTGACAGCCGCAGATCAGCTGCTGTTCCGCCAGCGCACCGAAGGCACGGGCGATCCGCCGGTACCGCAGGTCGTCCGTGATCACGCCGGTCATGTCTCCCAGCGGTGGCGCGCCGACCGCGATCGCACGGCATCCAGCTGCCCGCGCGGCGCGTGCGACCACACTGCGCGTGCGGAGCAGTTCACGTCTCACCTGCTCCACGTCCGTACACACCGCGGTGTTGGTCTCCACCTGCGACCCGGTCAGCTCGTGGTCCAGTTCGAGGCCGAACAGATCACGGGCAGCCGCGACGACGTCGCCAGCCCGGTTCACCGCCACGCCGGTCACCGGATCCACCAGGAGGAACTCCTCCTCCACGCCCACAGTCGGACTGCACGCCTCAGTCGATGATATCCGCTCCACGTCCCACCGCCCTGCTCGTGGCGCGTGTGCGCCGCAGATGTTCCTGGTGGGTGGCCGAATCATCACAGCACGCGGGACGGCCACCCGAAGGGGTACCGGCGCGCTGCTTCACCGGTGGATGCCCCCGTTCGCCGGAGCGAGCGGGGCACCGGCCGAATACCCGTTCGCACCAACACGAAACGTCGCCCGATATCAGCCCACCCGCTGCAGCACGACCAGCGATCGCGCCGTCAGAACGAGCTGACCGGTCGCGGCGATCGGCTTCTCGCCCTCACCACGTTTGAAGCTCAATGAAGCGGGCACAGGCAACGTATGGGAATGCGAGATCGTCACTGGGACCAGTCGCTGCGGGTCCTGCTCGAGGGCTACGCCTGGCTGCCAGGCCTTCGACGCAGCACCGGCAGCGACGTGGTGCGGACACGAGTCATGGGCCAGCCCGCACTCGGGTTGTGCGGACCGGAAGCCGCGCAGTACTTCTACGACGAGAAGCACGTGCAGCGGCACGGCGCGATTTCCAGCCCTGTGCTGAGCACGCTGTTCGGTCACGGCGCGGTGCACACTTTGGACGGTGACGCCCATCGGCAGCGCAAGAGCCTCTTCCTCTCGCTGGTGACACCCGACTCGATCGCCTCACTGGTCAGCTGCGTGGCGGCCGCGTGGGAGGACACCGTCGTCGGATGGCGAGCAGGCCGCGCGGTCGTGCTGTTCGACGAAGCGAGCCGCGCGCTCACGGCCGGTGTGCGCCGCTGGGCCGGCGTCCCGGTGGAAACCCACGACGTGGCGGACCTCGCGGCGGATCTCGTCGCGATGGTCGACGGGTTCGCCACGGCCGGGCCCCGGCACTGGCGTGCCCGCAAGGCCCGCAAACGCCGTGAGGTGTGGCTCGGATCGCTGGTGCGACAGGTGCGCGACGGTGAACTCGACGCACCGCACGGCTCTGCACTCGAGGCCGTCGCACGGCATCGCGACGCGGACGGCGAGCTGCTCGACCCGCACACTGCCGCGGTGGAGTTGCTCAACTTCATCCGGCCGACGGTCGCGGTGTGCTGGTTCGTCGCCTACGCCGGACATGCGCTGCACCGCTGGCCGCAGCACCGGGAACCACTGCGGGCAGGCGGTGACTTCGCTGTGGCGTTCGCACACGAGCTGCGCCGGTTCTACCCGTTCGCGCCGTTCCTCGGTGGCCGCGCGGCACAGGACCTGACGTGGCGGGGCGAGCACGTTCCAGAGGGATCCCTGGTGCTGCTGGACCTCTACGGCCAGAACCACGACAGTCGCTTGTGGACGGACCCGTACCGGTTCGACCCGCACCGGTTCGTCGTCCAGGAGATCGGCGCGTGGGACCTCGTTCCGCAGGGCGCCGGTGATCCGCACACCGGGCACCGCTGCCCCGGCGAGCCGTTCACCGTCGCGCTGCTCGCCGAGCTGTGCACCCGCCTGGCTCACCAGGACTACGACGTGCCCGGCCAGGACCTCACCATCTCGCTGAGCCGGATTCCGGCGCGCGTCCGCAGTGGGTTCGTGCTCAGCCCGAGGTGAACCCGGCGATGAGCTGAGCGGTCATCCCGCCCCTGCGGAACGGGAAGGTGTGTGCGCCGGCGACCTCCTTCGACCGTCCGTCCGGCGCCGCCGCGGTCAGCCGGTCGACCCACGGTTGCGGGGCGAACGCGTCGTGTTCACCACGGGCCAGCAACACCGGACAGCTGACCTCCGTGATGACGCGTTCCGGCTCGTCCTGTTGTGCCGACCGGACGAAGCGGCAGAGCGCCTTCGGGCCGCCGCGCAGGTAGTCCGGCACCGTCGCCGGCCAAAGGCCTGGTGGCTCGTGCCGCGAGTTGCGCACGTACGCGCGGAACAAGCCCTTCGCGGCACGTTGCTCCGGCGGGAACGTCGGCCCGAGCAGCACCAGCGACCGCACCAGTTCAGGCTGTGCCGCGGCAACATGCAACGCCGCCTGGGCCCCTGTGGAGTGTCCGACGAGGACCACGGGACCGCCCACCACCTCCTTGACCCAGCCGGACACCGCGTCCGCGACGGCACCGATCTCGGCCGGGCACACGCGCGACGCACGGTGGCCGAAGCCCGGCACGTCGAGCAGGTGTGCCCTGGCCCAGGCACCGCAGCCCGCGAGCGTGTCGACCAGATAGCCCAACGCCCCGAGGCCCGGCACCAGGACGACGTCCACGTGGCCGTCGTGCTGCAGGCCAGCTTGCAGACTGCGGACCTTCCGGGCCGCGACCTCGTCCCACCGCTCACACACGTGCCGCAGATGGTCCGGCATGACAGCCTTCCTTCCTCCGTCGGCTCGGAAAACGTGATGCTGCTCCGGGTTTGCCCACGCTCGGCCGGGCTAACTCCTCTGCACCGGATGTAATCGAGCGGAGATAGGACAATGGGGTCTGTCGAACAACTGCGAACGCTGGCACGCGAGCACGTCGCCGTCGCCGCGCTCACGATTCCGCGCCTGCTGCGGCATTCGGTGTGGCGCGACGCGAATCCCCACGAGGGCGCGGGTCTCGGTGTGCTCCTGGTGCCGGGATTCGGCGCGAGCGACTTCAGCCTCACCTTCGCCACCACCTGGCTGCGCGACCGCGGGTACGTGCCCACGGGCGCGGGCGTCGGGTTCAACGTGGGCTGCACCTCCGAGCTGGTGGACCGCATCGAACAACGGCTGGAAGAACACGCCGATGCCACCGGCGGGCCCGTGGTGCTGCTGGGACAGAGCCGCGGCGGCGGGCTCGCCCGTCTCGCCGCCGCTCGCCGCCCGGACCTGGTGTGCGGCCTGGTGATGCTGGGCAGCCCGGTGCTCGACCCGATGGGCGCGCACCCCCAGGTGCTGCTCGCCGCCAGGGCGCTGGCCCGGCTGTCCGCGCTGGGCGTGCCCGGGTTGATGGACACCGACTGCCTCTCGGGCACCTGCTTCGAGGACAACGTCAAGTCGGCCACCGCGCCACTACCGCCCGAACTGCCTGCGGTGTCGTTGTATTCCAAATCGGATGGCATTGTGCCGTGGCAGCTGTGCCTCGACCCGTCCGCCGAGTGCGTCGAAGTGCGCAGCACCCACACCGGCATGGGCCTCGACCCCGACGTCTACCTCGCCTTGCGTCCGCGCCTGGCCGCGTGGGCCGCCCAGCGGTACGACCTGCGCAATGCCGGATGACTCGCGACTCCTGCGGACAGCGGAAGAGGTCTTCGGCTGGACCGAGCTGCGCCGGGAACAGCTGCTCGGCATGCGGCACCTGCTCGACGGCCGGGACGTCCTGGTGGTCATGCCGACCGGTGCCGGGAAGTCCGCCATCTACCAGGTCCCGGCGATCCTGCTCGACGGCCCGACCGTGGTCGTGTCCCCGCTGATCGCCCTGCAACGCGACCAGGTCACCTCGCTGCGGGCCAGCGACGCGCCGGCCGCTGCGGCCGTGAACTCGGCGCAGTCGTCCGAGGCCAACGAGGAAGCTTGGCGGGCGTTCGGCGAAGGCAAGACCGAATACCTCTTCCTTTCGCCGGAACAACTCGCGAACGCCGACACGCTTCAGCGGCTGCACCAGGTGAGGCCTTCGTTGTTCGTCGTGGACGAAGCCCACTGCGTGTCGGCGTGGGGCCATGACTTCCGGCCCGACTACCTGCGTCTGCGGCACGTGATCGAGCGACTCGGTCATCCGCCGTGCTCGCGCTGACCGCGACCGCGAGCGGTCCGGTCCGGGCCGATGTCGTCGAGCACCTCGACCTGCGCGACGCCGCGGTGATCGTCGCCGGATTCGACCGGCCCAACCTGCACTTGGCCGCCCGCTTCTGCACCGACGACGACGAGCGCAGACGGGCGGTGACCGAGTGGGTGGCGGAGCGCGCCGGGCCGGGCCTGCTGTACGTGGCCACCCGCAAGGACACCGAACGGTACGCAGCCGGCCTGACCTCGCGGGGCTTGGCCGCGGGCGCCTTCCACGCCGGTATGAAGGCAGCTGACCGGCGACGGGTGCAGGACGGCTTCATGCGGGGCGAGCTGGACGTCGTCGCGGCCACCTCCGCGTTCGGCATGGGCATCGACAAGCCGGACGTGCGGTTCGTGGCGCACGCCGCCACACCCGGCTCGCTGGACGCCTACTACCAGGAGATCGGCAGGGCCGGCCGCGACGGCGAGCCTGCGGAGGTGATGCTCTTCCACCGCCCAGAAGACCAAGGCCTGCAACGGTTCCTGGTCACCCGGAAGCTGGACCGCGAGTGCGTTGGCGAGGTCGCGGCCGCGGTGCGCCGTCGCCGCCTGGGCATCGCGATCACCGAGCTGGCGCGGCAGCTGGACCGCTCTCGCAGGAAGGTGTGGTGAACCTGTTGGAGAGCGCGGAAGTCGTGCGGACCGACCACGACCGGGTGAGGTACGAGGAAGGTGCTCCGCCACCGGCGAAAGCCGTCGCAGCCGTGAGCAAGGAGGCTGAGCGACAGGCGAAACGTGACCGTTCGCGCGTGGAGGTCATGCGCGAGTACGCCGAGACCCGCGGCTGTCGCAGGCGTTTCCTGCTCGGGTATTTCGGCCAGGCGCTCGAAAAGCCGTGCGGGAACTGCGACATCTGCGACGAGGGCGTGCCGGCCGATGACGCGGAACCTGGTGAGTACCCGCCGAACTGCGTTGTGTGCCACGAACAGTGGGGGCGCGGCACGGTCGTGCAGCGCGAAGCCGATCGGTTGATGGTGTTGTTCGACGACGTCGGCTACAAGACGCTCTCCCTTGCTGCCCTCCGCGGCACCGAGGTGCTCGCGCGGTGCGGTTGAACATCGGCCGGACGGGAACACCTGCGGTGCCCGAGTTCCATCGTCACGAGGCGGCCGCACATGCCAGAAGACCAGTACACCCGCCAGGACCCGCGGACCCAGTACCAGCGCCCCGGTCACCAGGAAGGCCAGGAGCAACCGCACCCCGGCACTGACCGGCAGATGGGACCCGAGCCCGACCACGGCGAGCGCACCTACCGCGGCAGCGACCGTCTGCTCGACGCCAAAGCGGTGATCACCGGCGGTGACTCCGGCATCGGTCGGGCCGCGGCGCTCGCGTTCGCCCGCGAAGGCGCGGACGTGCTGCTGTCCTACCTAGAGGAGGAGCAGGCCGACGCCGAACGCACCGCCGAACTCGTGCAGGAGGCCGGCCGCCAAGCCGTGCTGGTGCCTGGAGACCTCCGCACGGAGGAGGCGTGCCAGGAGGTGGTCAAGCGCGCCGACGAGGAATTCGCGCGCATCGACGTCCTGATCAACAACGCGGCCTATCAGATGGCGCAGAGCGAAGGCCTGCTCGGCATCAGCAGCGACCAGTTCGACCGGGTGTTCAAGACCAACATCTACGCGATGTTCTGGCTGTGCAAGGCCGCGGTACCGCTCATGCACCCCGGCTCCACCATCATCAACACCTCGTCGATCCAGGCGTTCATGCCCTCTCCGCCGCTCATGGACTACGCCGCCACGAAGGCCGCGATCGTCAACTTCACCAAGGCGCTGTCGGCCGACCTCATCGGCAAGGGCATCCGGGTCAACTCCGTCGCACCCGGTCCTGTGTGGACGCCGCTGATCCCTGCGACGATGCCTGCCGAGAAGGTCGACGACTTCGGCGCGCAGACGCCGATGGGCCGCGCCGCGCAACCCGCCGAACTGGCCCCTGTCTACGTCTTCTTCGCGTCCCAGGAGTCCAGTTACATCACCGGCGAGGTACTCGGCGTCACGGGCGGCCAGCTGCTCACCTGACCAGGTGTCCCCCGACCAGCCGACGCAGACCACATGGTTCAAGTCGCAGCGTCCCGGCTAACCCTCCTCTATGGACCAGAGCAGGGTACCGGTGCTGGAAGCGTTGCAGGCGTATCGCGAGCGCGGCTACACGCCGTTCAACCCGCCCGGCCACCGCCAGGGCCGCGGCGCGGACCCGCGCGTGCTGGAGATCCTCGGCGAAGCGGTGTTCGCCGCCGACGTCATCTCGGTCAACGGGCTGGACGACCGGCTCAACCGGCAGGGCGTCATCGAGGAAGCGCAGCAGCTGATGGCCGAGGCCGTCGGCGCCGAGCAGGCGTTCTTCTCGACCTGTGGCAGTTCTCTGTCGGTCAAGAGCGCCATGCTCTCGGTCGCGGGACCGCACGAGAAGCTGATCGTGCCCCGCCATGTCCACAAGTCGGTCATCTCGGGGCTGATCCTCAGCGGAGTCTCACCGGTGTGGCTGTCCCCGCACTGGGACGCCGAACGCCACCTGTCCCACCCGCCGGGCGTGGACGAGGTGCGCGAGCTGTTCGAGGCCGAGCCGGAGGCCAAGGGCATGCTGCTGGTGACGCCCAACGACTACGGCACCTGCGGCGACATCGCCGCGATCGCGGAGGTCTGCCACGAGTTCGGCAAGCCGCTGATCGTGGACGAGGCCTGGGGCGCGCACCTGCCGTTCCACGGCGACCTGCCGCCGTGGGGCATGGACGCGAACGCCGACGTGGTCGTGACGAGCGTGCACAAGTCCGGTGCCGCGGTGGAGCAGAGCTCGGTGTTCCACATGCAAGGCGATTTGGTCGATCCGAACGTGCTCAAGGCCCGCGAGGACCTGCTGGCCACCACCAGCCCCACGTCCCTGGTCTACGCCACCCTCGACGGCTGGCGGCGGCACATGGTCCAGCACGGCGAGGGCCTGCTCACCGCGGCCCTGGCGCTGGCCCATTCCACCCGCGCCGCGATCAACGACCTGCCCGGCCTGCGCGTGATGGGCGAGGCCGAGTTCCTCGGCGAGAAGCTGGCCAAGTCGCTCGACCCCCTCAAGATGGTCATCGACCTGACCGGCCTCGGCATCAGTGGCTACCAGGCCGCCGACTGGCTGCGTGAGCACCAGCGCGTCACCGTCGGCCTGTCCGACCACCGGCGCGTCGTCGCCCAGTTCACCCACGCCGACGACCACCGCACCGCCGGCATCCTGCTCGACGCGCTCGGCGCCCTGGTCAAGGCCGCCGACGAGATGCAGACGCCACCGCCGGTGGATCTGCCCTCACCGGAGGACCTGCAGCTGGAGACGGCGATGCTGCCGCGCGACGCGTTCTTCGCCGAGGTCGAGCAGGTCGGCGCCGACCAGGCGATCGGACGGATCTGCGCCGAGATGGTCACGCCCTACCCGCCCGGCGCACCCGCCATCCTGCCCGGTGAGGTGATCACCGAAGAGGTCGTCGACTACGTCCGCAGCGGCCTGAACGCCGGGATGCAGCTGCCTGACCCGGCCGACTCGGAGCTGAAGACGTTCCGCGTCGTGGCCAGGAAGCCGTAACGGCGTCAGGGCAGCGTGCGCAGGTAGGCCGGTGCACGTCGTGCGGGTGCCGCGCGTTCGAAGTCCGCGGCGAACCGCAGGACCGTCGCATCCGCCCCGTGCCCGCCCAGGAACGACACCCCGATCGGCAGCGGCCCGGCGAACCCCGCCGGGACCGTGATGGTCGGACAACCGGCGACCGCCGCCGGACTGGCGGTGCTCAGCCCGTCCGGATCGCCGTTGTCCGCGGTGGGCCACGCCGGACCGTTGGTGGGCGCCATGATCACGTCCAGGTGGTGGGCGGCGAGCACCTCGTCGATCGACCGGCGCGCCAGTGTCGTCGCCGTGCGCCGCTGGTCGAGGTAGGCCGCGTCACCGATCGGCGGCGCCTTCTCGGCGTCGAAGAAGCGCTCCTGCCCGAACCTGCTCAACTCGACCGGGTCGTTCTCGTTGAACTCGATCAGCTCGCGCACCGTCCGCGGCACCCCGGGCCGGGTCCTCAGGTACTCCTCCACGTCGTGCTTGAACTCGGTGACCAGCGCGGCACGTTCGGCGGCGTGGATCTCCTCCTGGTACCGGAGTTCGACGTCGACGGTGGTGGCGCCGCAGCCGCGGAGGATCTCCACCGCCGATTCCAGGACCCGGTCGACCACGGCGCTGAACCCAGCCTTGCGCCACACGCCCACCCGCGCACCCCGCAACGCACCGGGCGTGAGCGGGTGGTCCACGCCTGCCAGCACCGACATCAGGACGGCGACGTCCTCGACGTTTCGGGCCATCGGGCCCGCGGTGTCCTGCTCGAGCGAGATCGGCACGACACCGGCGCCGCTGACCCTGCCGAGCGTGGGTTTGAACCCCACGACGCCCGTGTGGCCCGCCGGGGACACGATCGAGCCGTTGGTCTCGGTGCCGATCGCCACCTGCGCCAGCGAGGCCGCCACCGCCGCGGCCGACCCGGACGAGGAGCCGCACGGGCTGTGCCCCAGCACGTGCGGGTTGCGGGTCTGCCCACCGACCGCAGACCAGCCGGACGGCGTCCACGGGGAGCGGAAGTTCCCCCACTCCGACATGTTCGTCTTGCCCAGCACGACCGCACCGGCGGCCCGGAGGCGGCGCACCAGCTCGGCGTCGTGCCGCGGCGGCACGCACAACGCTCGTGAGCCGGCCGTGGTCGCCAGGCCGGCGGTGTCGATGTTGTCCTTGAGCAGCACCGGAACACCGTCCAGCGGTCCACGTGACTGTCCGCGCGTACGCCTGTGATCGCTGTCAGCCGCCTGCTTCAACGCCGTCGGGTCCACCGCCAGCACCGCCCGTACCAGCCGGTCGACGTCAGCGATGCGCCGCAGGTAGGCGTGAGTCAGCTCGACCGAGGTCAGCGTGCCGTCCGCCATCAGATCGGCGAGCAGCGGGATCGTCGCCCGGTCCAGGTCGACGTCCGCGCACGGACCGGCGGTCACCGGGGCGCTGGCGGTCACGAGCTGCATCTTGCAATTGCCGGACCGCGGGCGGCGTGAGTCAACCACAGAACCGCCGATTCAAACGTGTTTTCCCTCACACGTCGCCGTCGAAGCACCCCGTAACACCAGGTAGGCGCTTGATCGTGCGCAAACGGGGTAACTGAGTTGCATCGAGCAGTCCGGTTCATCCGAGGAGAGACGCCACGTGTGGAATCGCCGGAGAGGTCGTGACCGCGCAGGTGGGAAGCCCCGACCTCGCCGCGGTGGAACGCATGACGCGATCCCTGTGGTCACGGGGCCCGGACGGTGCGGGGCACTGGTCCGAGGGACGGGTGGCGCTCGGACACCGAAGACTGTCGATCATCGACCTGTCCGAGAACGGCACCCAGCCCATGATCGACGACGAGCTCGGGCTGGCGATCGTGTTCAACGGGTGCATCTACAACTACCGGGAACTGCGCGCGGAGCTGTCGAGCCGCTACCGCTTCAGGTCCACCAGCGACACCGAGGTGATCCTCAAAGCCTACGACCGCTGGGGTGAGCGGTTCGTCGAGCACCTCGTCGGCATGTTCGCGATCGCGCTGGTCGACCGGCGGCGCGACCGGGTGCTGCTGGTCAGGGACCGGCTCGGGATCAAGCCCCTCTACGTGGCCGAGGTGCACGGGCGGACGCGGTTCGCCTCGACCCTGCCCGCGCTGCTGGCGGGTGGCGGTGTGGACACGGAGCTCGACCCGGTGGGCCTGCACCACTACCTGACCTGGCACTCCATTGTCCCCGCACCGCGCACGGTCCTGCGCGGCGTGCGCAAGCTGCCGGCCGCCACGATCCGCGTGCTCGAACCGGGCCGGGCACCCCGAGATCACGTCTACTGGCAGCCGTCGTACACGCGGCGGTCCGAGCACGCCGGGTGGGCCGCGCAGGACTGGCGTGACGCGGTCCGTGAGGCGCTGCAGGTCGCGGTGCGGCGGCGCACGGTGTCCGATGTGGACGTCGGCGTGCTGCTCTCCGGAGGACTGGACTCCAGCCTCCTGGTGGCGTTGCTCGCCGAGGAAGGGCAGCAGCCCAGCACGTTCAGCATCGGCTTCACCGACCGCGACGGAGTGGACGGTGACGAGTTCGCCTACTCCGACGCCGTCGCGCAGAAGTTCGGCACCGATCACCATCAGCTGCGCATCGATGACGAGCAGATCGCCTCCGCCGTCGAGCACGCCGTGGGATCGATGAGCGAACCGATGGGCAGCCACGACGCCACCGCATTCCACCTCGTGTGCCGCGAGGTGTCCCGGCACATCAAGGTCGTGCAGTGCGGTCAGGGCGCCGACGAGGTGTTCGCGGGCTACCGCTACCACCAGCCCGCAGCCGGCGCGGCACGGCACCAAGCGGCCGACGTGCTCCGCGAAGCGTTCCACGACCTGACCCACGACGAGCTCGCGCACGTGCTGAAACCGGACTGGCTTCCGGATGAGGACGTCAGCAGCGACCTCGTTGCGCGGCACCTCGCCGCTCCTGGCGCGGACACTGCGCTGGATGCCGTACTGCGGACGGACACGCATCTGCTGATGCCCGACGACCCGGTCAAGCGGGTGGACAACATGGCGATGGCGTGGGGCGTCGAGGCGCGCGTGCCGTTCCTCGACCAGGACCTCGTGGAACTCGTCGCGGCGTGCCCGCCGGAGCTGAAGTCCGGACAGGACGGCAAGGGCATCCTCAAGGACATCGGGCGCGATCTGCTGCCCGTCGAGGTGGTCGACCGGAAGAAGGGGTACTTCCCGGTTCCGGCGCTCACCCGGCTCGACGGAGAGGTGCTCGGCCTGCTCCGCTCCGCGTTGAGCTCCCCCGCCGCCCGCCGTCGCGGCGTCCTGCGCCCCGGTTACGTCGACGCCCTGCTGGCCGATCCGAACGGCCAGTTCACCAAAGCCGGGAGTAACGCGCTGTGGCACCTGGGCGTGCTGGAAATCTGGCTGCAGCAGCACGGCATCGGCTGAGTCTGCACGGGCCGCAGCTGGCCTCCGGTTGGACCGGAATCGTCGGGGTACGCCAGTGCCGCTGCTGGCACGGCACCTGCCCGACAGCAAGGCCGACATGATGTTGCGCGGGCTGGAGCAGGAACCCGACGGCGGCGGCGCGAAGGAACAGCTGCTGAGGCAACGCGCCGCGGAAAGGAACCCGTGATGACCCGGCCGGATGTGCGTCCCGGAACCATTGTGATCTACACCGACGTCGCTTGCGCGTGGTCGACCGTCACGATCGCGCGGCTGCTGCGCACCCGCGCCGACCTCGGCCTCGACGAGCAGGTGCGGCTGGACCACCGGTGCTTCCTGCTCGAGGACGTCAACTCCTTCCCCATCCCCAAGAAGCTCCTCGACTCCGAGATCCCGGTCGCCGGCGCCCTCGAACCCAGTCTGGGCTGGAAACCCTGGCAGGCCGATCCGTCCGAGTGACCGGTCACCACAGCGCCGGCCAACGAGGCCGTTCACGCCGCCAAACTGCAGTCACTGCAGGCCGCCGAGGAACTCGATCTGGCGTTGCGCCTGGCGTTCTTCCGCGACAGCCGGTGCATTTCGCTGCGCCACGAGATCGTCGACATCGCGCAGGGCTGTCGCACGTCGACGCCACCGAGATCGGCGCGGCACTGGACGACGGCCGGGCACGCGGGCCCATGATGCGCGACTACCGAGCCCATCGAGAGGCCGTGCAGGGCAGTCCGCACCTGTTCTTCGCCGACGGTTACGACGTGCACAACCCCGGCGTTCAGCTGCGCTGGGAAGGCGAGCAGGGCGCCGGATTCCCGGTGGTGGACTCCGACGATCCCCTGGTGTTCGAACGACTTCTGCGGCACGCCGCAGCCGCTGACCGGTCGACGACGGCCACATGACAGGGACGATCGAACTGCCGTTGGGGGGGCATCGTCGGCAGATCAGCGACGTTCGAGCTCTGCCGCACGCCAGCGATCGGCCCCGACGGCAACGCGGTGACCGGCGGCAGCGGTGCGATGATCCTCGGCCTCGCTGCCACCGCGTGCCGCCGTCGCCAAGTTCGGGACCGCCGCACGAGCTCGCTGGTAAACGCGCAGCATGTCGGCAGCGACCCGGTCCCACGAGTAACGCGCGGCTACACGATCCTGTCCCGCTATGCCGAACTCCTGGCGCTGGGTGGCGTCGGCCAGCAACGCGTGCAACGCACGTGCCAGCGCAGCTGGATCGCGCGGCGGAACATGCACACCGGTCACGCCGTCCACCACAGTGTCGGTGAGCCCACCGACCGCGGTTGCGACCACCGGCACGCCACAAGCCATGGCTTCCAGGGGCACGATGCCGAACGGCTCGTACCACGGTGCACACACCACGGCATCCGCCGATCGCAACAATGCGGGCATGTCCGATCGTGACACCTGCCCGGTGAACACAACGCGGTCCGCGACCCCGGCATCAGTCGCCAGAGCCCTCAGCCGCTTCGCCTCGGGATCGTCCCGCAACCTGCCGCCGGCAGGCCCACCGGCGATCACCAGCTCAGTGTCGTCCAATTTGGAGAGAGCAGCGATGACGTCGTCAAATCCCTTGCGCCGCACGAACCTGCCGACCGTGACAATGCGCCTTGGTCGGCCGCGCTCGGCACGCGGACCTTCTGGAGTGAACATCGCCAGGTCCACCCCGCACGGCACGATCGACATGCGTGAACGAGCAAGCCCCATGCGGATGAGCTCGGACACCTCGTCCGAACAGGTCGCCGCGATCGCCGCGACCCGCCGGCCGATGAGCCGTTCGACACCGACACGCTCGGGTGGGCTCGTGTCATCGGCAGCCTGGTGGCGCCGCTTCACGATCCCAAGTGCGTGATAGGTCTGCACCACCGGCACGTTCATCGGACGCGCGCCGTGCACCGCCGCGAGTCCTGACATCCAGAAATGGGCGTGTACGACATCCGGAGTGTCATCGCTCCACCGGGCGGCCAGGAAGTGGGCGAACTCCCCCATGTGCGGAAGAAGCTCGTCCTTGGCGAGCCGCGTCGCCGGACCAGCCGGCACATGCACCACGTCATAGCCTTGATCAGTGCGCACACGGGCAGATGAGCGTGGATGGTCGCGTCTGGTGTACACCACCACCTCGTGCCCGTGCCGGCACAACGTCGCCGACAACTCCGCCACGTAGAGGTTCTGTCCCCCGGCGTCCACATCGCCCAACACCGCCAGCGGGCTGGCGTGTTCGGACACCATCGCGATCTTCACCTGCTCACCTCCGTCAACGGATCAGCGCTTCGACTCCCTCGGAGCGCGCCCAACGTCCGCCGATCACCTGCCGTAGCGCTTCGCCGGTCAAGCCGCCGAGCGGCCCCGGAGACGTCCTTCCAGCAGGTCACGCGCACGACCCCGGCGATACCAGCGACAACACCGCTATCACTGTGATCAGGACACGGTCGTGTCGGTCACGAATGGCGGATAACCGACAGCACAGCGGTCGAAACACCGCTACTCACCGTTGCGGCGGAAGACGATGACCGACCGTCGTTTGAAGTGGCGGTCCACGGGTACGGCACGAGTGACCGCAAGAGCAAGGAGAGCAGCCAGCGGAGGCAGAGCGATGAATGTCGTTGACAGGATCCGTTCCGCAGCCCGCGAGCACGTTCTCGTCGCCATGCTGGGCATACCGCAGCTGCTGCGCCATCCTGTGGCGGAACGCCGACCCGAACCAGGGCAACGGACTCGGCGTGCTGCTGGTGCCAGGTTTCGGGTTCGGCGACGCCAGCCTCGCCTTGACCGCGACATGGTTGCGCAACAGGGGCTGTCAGCCAGCAGGCGCTCAGATCGGTCTCAACGTTGGGCTGCACCAGCGAACTCGTTGAACGGATCGAACGCCGGCTGGAGCAGCACGCCGAAGCGACCGGTCGCCGCGTGGTCCTGCTCGGACATAGCCGAGGCGGCCTCGCCCGGCTCATGAGCGTCCGCAAGCCGGATCTGTGCGAGAGCTCGTGATGCTGGGCAGCCCGGTGCTCGATCCGCTCGGAGGGCACACCGGCGTGCTGCGGGTCGCCCGCCCGCTGGCACGGCTGTCCGCCGTGGGACTACCCGGACTGCTCGCAGAGGACTGCCTGACCGGCACCTGCTTCGACCAGAACATCGCGGCACTGGCCGAACGCTTGCAGGTCCCGGCGATCGCGATCTATTCCCGTGAGGACGCGATCGCACCCTGGCGCTCGTGTCTCGATCCCTGCGCCGAGTGCGTCGAGGTCCGCAGCACCCACACCGGCATGGACCTCTACCGCGTCCTAAAACGACGGCTGGCGCACTGGGCCGATGACAGCCGACAAAGCACCATGAAACGCGCACGGCAACGGACGCATGAGGCCAGGACGTAGGCCTCCATCGTGGATGGTGGTTCTCGGCTGAAACGAGCATCATTTGACGGGTATGTCCGGCTGGGCGGCCGCACCGCCGACGAACGTCTACAGCAGCGAGGACGTGAGGCACGTGCTCTCCACCGGCCAGCTCGACGACAACCCGAGACCCGCCGTGGTCGACCTCGACCGCCAGGTATCTGGCCTGGCGGCGGTTCGGCGCTGGACTCGCGACGCCCTGTGCGGTGTCACCGCCGACGAGCTGGAAGACATCGTGCTCGTCGTCAACGAGCTGGTGAGCAACGCGTTCGACCACGGCAGTAGTCCGCGCCAGATGCGACTGCACCGATCGATGGAGCCGTGTTTCGTCCGCGTGGAGATCGACGACGGCTCAGCCGAAGTGCCCACGCTGGGCGCCTCGCGCCTGAACGGCGACCGTGGACGAGGAATGCTCCTGGTCAACCGTTTGGCCAAGGATTGGGGGGTGACACCTCGCTCCGATGGCAAGACGGTGTGGGCTGAGATCACCTGCGAGCCCCCGTGCCGTATTACCGCTGGCCCACCGAGCGGATGAGCGACACCCGTTGCCACAGTGCTTGCTACAGACAGCAACTGGCCTGGGCATCGGGTGCCCCGGCTCGGCGGCTGCACAACGCCCAGGAAGCCGAGGACGACGGCGACCGGCTGACCAGTTGTCGCCAGGTGGCCGCGCCAGGCCCTACGCTTCCGTAGCGTCACACGTTGGACGCGAGCAGGTTGTGCGAGCAGAGGCGGCCGTGACATGAACCGAGCAGACGAGAACAGCGAAGTCACGGCGACTGTGTCCGAGAACCGTCCTGATCCCGTGGACCGCTTGGATGAAGCCGCGATCGCACTGGAAGACCTACGTGGTGCGTTCGCCCTGCACGAGCCGCTGGCCACGGTTCTGCGGCGCGTTGCCGACTCCGCCACCAAGGTCATCCCCGATGCCGACGCGGTCACGATCACGGTGCTGGAAGAGCAGACCGTGAGAACGGCCGCCGCGACTGACGACCAGCTCACCGAGATCGACCAGGCGCAGTACACCGCGCAGCGGGGCCCGTGCCTGCAAGCCGCCACCACGCTCAGGCCCGTCCGTGCGGTCGTCGGCAACGAGGTTGAGAGCTGGCCGGAGTTCGACGCACTGGCCGCGAAGCGCGGGATCTGCGCCTACCTGTCGGTGCCACTGCTGGCGCTGGACGCCGGCGGCGAGGAACAACTGGTGGGCTCGCTCAACGTCTACAGCTACACCCCCACGGCGTTCGACCCGTTCGACGAAGGTCTCATGCGTTTGTTCACCACCGCCGCGGGCATGGCCATCACCAATGCCCAGGCGTGGCACACCACGAAACAGCGCCTCGCACAGCTGGAGACTGCGCTGGTCTCACGTGCTGCGATCGATCAGGCAAAGGGTGTCCTGATGGCGGTGCACGGCTGCGACGCGATTGAGGCGTTCGCGATGCTGGTGCACCAGTCCCAGAACACCAACACCAAACTCCGCGACGTCGCACACGAGATCCTCATGACCGCCAAACGAAACTGACCCGGACCCAGGAGATCGACCCGCGGAAGCAAAGCCGGAGAGCAAGTTCAGCACGTTGCCGACGCCGAACAAGAGGGTCAGCCCGGCCGCCGCAGCATGATCACCGTGACCGCACGCCCAGCGCGCCAGAAACAGCACCTGGCGAGCACGAGGACATCCCTGGGATTAAGGGGTCAGGCCGCGGCGAGGTAGTGCGCCAGGCTCATGGAGGTGAGTGAGCAGCCAGATGAGAGCGTTCGGATCGTTCCGCGCTCAGCGGGGCCTAGCCCGCGACGGGCCTGTCCCTTCACATAGCTGAGCTTCCCAGACCGACAGCACGATGACGTCGGGTACACGGAGACGTTCCTGCGCTCCGGCTACGTCGAGAACCACGAGCAGGTGCAGGAAGTCACAGCACGGTTCTTCGCGTTGTCGAAGTTGGCCCTCGATGGGCATAAGTCGACAGAGCTCATCGCCGAAGCAGCTACAGGTCTGTGGCGGTCTGACGCGCTCGTCCGAGAGTGAGTTGCGATCGTGAGGTCAGACCATCCGGACGCGGTTCGACCGCTTTTAGGACAACAGCTACGCCACGATCAAGGTCCGGAGCAGGTCGTAACGGAGCGCTTCCTGAGGAATCACCCGGCCCTCGGTCAGCAAGTCGAATGCCTTGCCCCGTACCTCTTGGGGAAGCCAGCCGACCAGTCGCTTGGCATGGGTGACGTCGACTGCACGTCCTGGCCTTGACGACCTGTCGATCAGGAGCTCCCACAGCCGGCACGCAGGCCCCGCTCGGACACCGACATTTTCGGCCGTGGCACACGCCGTGAAGGCGATCTCCAAACCGGCGGCGTCCAGGTCGCCGAGGTAGTCGAGGCGTGTCACGGAGAACGGCAGGCTTGGCAACGACTCCAAGGGCGCGGTGTTGCGACCCTGGACCCACGCCACGGCTGCCCAAGGCGAGGAGGGCGACTCGCGGAGCACGCGCAGCAGGGTGCGGAACGTGGCGTGGTTCTCGACGCAAACGATTCTTCCCGCACCTGTGGCGGACAGACTCACGGGCTCCCACGTGAGCGGCGTCGGCACCCGCTCGCATCGGAGCAGCCCGAAGGTCAAGCGGTTCGACTGCCACAGCGTCGTCCCGCCTCGTGGTGGTGAGGAGTCGAACGCCTTTTCGTCGCCCAGAACCTCATAGGCACGTTCGGCGGTTGCGATGACGGGAACCTTGCCCCCGTTCGTGCGCCTGAGCCACTCGTTCACTGCCAGCAGGACCTCTCGCTGGGCGACAGACAGCAGTAGCCCTGTGGCCCATGTTGACAGTTCGTGGCGTAGCGGCGTGTCGATCGTCCGTCGGCGTTCTGGTGGCTCCTTGCGTCGCGGTAGCAGCACGGACTTGGGCAGCACGGTCACGCCGGACAGCACGGTCGCGGTCCGGGAGGCCGACCATCGTCCCTCGCGCTCTCCGCGGTCGATCGTCTCGCGCACCAGCTCAGCAACCGCCGCTGCTTCGACGTCGGGCGCGATCGCTTGGACCGCAAGAGACACAGCTTCGACACCGCGACGCCCGCCACGCCCGTCTGGGTCCAGTGTCGCGACAACGGCGTCGAGATCCACGTTCCTCATTCGCCCAGCACCGCCAAAGCGTCCTTCTGGACCAGAGTCAGGTCGACTACTTCGCGGCCACCGTTGTCCACGACGACAACCCGTTCTTTCGATGACGGGCGTGACTTTCGTGCCAGCATGACGACCCGGTCGAACATCGACAGCGCGCCTTTGTCCTTCGGTGCCGCGGTGAAGACCAGTTGAAGGCCGAGTTTGTCGGCGGCGAGTCGCATCGTGCGCACGAACTGATCCGCCGATGCCTGGCCGAACGGATTGTCCAGCCAGAGCCACCCGATCGACGACGGTTCGCCGGAGGCACGGACCCTCGTCATCGCGGCATACAGCAGCACGCCGGCGGTGACGCGCTGTCCTCCTGAGAAGTTCTTCAGCTCGGCCACGTCCACGCGGTCGACCGCGAGATTGGTGTGGGGCTTGAGGATGCGCACCTGGAATGGTGCGTCCACGAGTGCACGGGCTGCGGCGAACAACATCTCCTGCGCGTCGGAACGACCCGTGCCGGGTGCGAGGAGGGAGTGGACGACCCGTGCGACTCGGTCGACGGCCACGGACTCGTCATCGGGCACCGGTTCGTGGTCGATGGTCACGAACTTCCTCTGTGACCATTCGCCCAACCCTTCCGGTAAACTCGACTGGTTCTGGTAAGCGCGTAGGCGTTGAAGCGCTGTAGCGGCTTGAACGTGCAGCATCTTGGCCGTGGTGCGAACGTGCTTGTCGTGATCGGCGAGGTCGTCACGCAAGGTCGCTATCCGTTGCTCCAGTTCGTCGGCGATCCGCATCGCGTCCGCAGGGAGCTGTTCATCACCACGCAGCCGATGAATCAGGTCGACCAGTCGTGGGTCCTGATCGGTCCGACCTTCGACGAGCCGCGCCTGTGGACTGTTGGCTTGTGCGCGTACGGCGTTCGCCGCCCGGTTCTGGTTGCCTTCGTCGGCGTCCAGATCATGCCGTGTGGTGTGGATCCGTTCGTTCGCCTCGTCCAGCTGGTCGATCAACTGGTCGACGTCGGCGGCGGGCCTGCCGTCCTTGATCGGAGCAGCTAGTCGGCGCAGCGGCTTCACTGCCCGCTCGACGAGCTTCGTGGCCTCCTCGGCGCGCTGGAGCGCGTTCTTGGCGTCGTCCAGGTTCGCCTCGGCTTCGCGGTGGGCTTCGGACAGTTCCGCGGCCTTGGCGTCGAGCCTGAAGGCGACCCGCTCCGCCTCTCGCGCCTCGGTGATCGCGTTGGCGGGCGGGAACCCCTCGACGTCGGGCGATGTCCGGTCGGCGACCTCGGCCGCGCGAGATTGGTAGTTCGTGTGTGCCGTATCTGCGTGAGCTTGTGCCTTGCTGTATCTCTCGCGTGCGACACCCTCGTGTGTCTCTGCGGTGGCCACCGATTCGGTCAGTGCCACCGGATGACGCGCTCCGTCAGTTTCGGCGAGCTGTTCAGCGAGGGCACGGAGAGCGGGGTCGCGGCTGAGCCGCGCCTCGAGGTCAGCCAGTTTCGACCGAGTGCGGTGGATGGTCTGGTGGAGTTCCGGATCGACAGCTGCACTCGCCAATGCCGCCTCGACGCTCGCGAGCCGCGCCCGGAGTGCCGCTTCGCCTGCCGTCGGGATCGGACCTTCCGAGTTCGGGGCGAGTCCTGCAGCGCGCAGCGCTTCGACCATGTCGGCGTGCTGTCTGGTCGCATCTTTCGCCGTTTGCTCCATGTCGCGGGCCTTCTCCCGCAACTCTGGTATCTGGGTGTCCAGCTCTGCGACGCGCTGTCTGAGCGTGAGTTCCTTCTCCAGGTGCGCCGGGAGGTCCTGCCTCGCCTGCGATCCAGCCCTTGCCGCCTCGACGACGGGCATCAACAGCAGTCGCGTATCCCTCAAGTCGTCAATCGCGGTTTGCGCGTCGATCCTCTGTTGCTGCGCTTCTTCTCTTTGTGCCGCAAGGACCTCCAGCTCATCCTCTGCGGCCTGCAGATCGGTCTGTGCCGCGGCCCGGCGTTCGTGAGCCGCATGAGCCTTATCAGCGAGGCCGCGCCTCGGGTCTGTGGGAAAGTCCGTCCAAAGCGAGGCGAACGACGCGGCCATGTCTCGCGCGTTGGATGCGCGGCGTGTCGCCAAGTCGATCTCGGCGTTGGCCTCTGCCAGTGCGTCCGCCGCCTTGTCGACCATCTTCGACGCCGCATCCCTGTCGTACGTACCGGGCGGCGGCAACAGCACGCGGCCGTGTGCACCGTCGTCAGCCAACGTTCGTGCCCTTGCGGCGGCTGGGTCGACGACAGCGCCGATCCACACCGCGACGTCTCGGTCCACGTTCGCTGCCAGTTCGGCGGCGCGGTCGAGCAGGTCCGGTCGCGCCACGACCACCCCGGACACGATTTCCGGACGGGCCAGGGCGAAGGCAGTGGCCTCCTCGGCGGTCATGGTGTCGGCAAGCCAGCACCACCCAGGCCAGGCGAGGATGCTGTCCGGCTGTTCAGTCAGGAGGGCGACGACGTCCTCAGCGAGCTGCGGCGGAGGAAGCAACCCGTCCGAGCCGACCGAGTGGATGGTGCGTTGTGCAACGTCGCGGCGTTGCCGGGCGGTCGCCGCGTCCTCTTCGTACACACGCGCGTACTCGGCGAGAGACTCGACGATCGACGCGCGCGCTTCCCACGGATCGTCCACGCCGGAGCCCACGACGTCCAGGAAGCGGACATCTGTTGTCAGCGCTCGAATTCGGCTCTCGATCGCTAGGAGGGCGCGCTCAGCCTTCTCGGCGTCGTCACGAGCTGTGTCGGCACGCCGTTGTGCCCCGGACAGAACCTTCTCAGTCTTGCGGATGCTGCGGTCGGCCTCCGTCAGCGTTCGGTCAGCGGCATCGCGGTCGAGCTGCGCCCGATGCTCGCTTTCGGCAGCCTGCTCGGCGCGCTGTGCCGGATCCTCACCTTCACCGAGAAGTCCATCGAGTACGGCCTGGTTGAGCACCAGTTCCGATGTCTCGATCGTCGATCGGAGCTGACCGACATGCTGCGCCTGAGCGGCGTGGTCGCGGACGTAGGCGCGGAGGTCTTGCTCCGCGTCGCGGAGCACCGCCGCCGCGGCTTCGAACAGTCGGGCCGCTTCCTCGGAGGCCCGACCGGCACGGTCCCGCCGGCTGGTCAACAACCGGGCCAACTCCCGGCGGTGCAGTTCCTCGTCCTGCCGCAGCTCCTCGGTCTGCTTCTCCGCCGCGTCACGACGCTCTTCCAGACCTGCCAGAACGCCTTGGTTCACGGTGAAGTCAAGGACATCACCAACCAGCCGCCACGCGTTCAAGACGCGTACCGCCTCGTCCCGATCGCGAGCACGCTGCTCTGCGATGTTGCGTGCGTCGGCTGCGGTCAGCTCGAAGGCGCGCAGTTCCATGCGCAGGCGGTGGGCCTGTGCACGTCTGAGGGCGGCGCCGGCGTCGCGGCGCTTCTTGTCGTACTCGCCCTGCAGTCGGTTCGCGGTTTCACTCTCGGCGGCCAACGCTCTGATCGTCGCGTCGCCGACGGTCAGCACCCTCACAGCGTCGGCTTCAGCCGTCGCCAGTGCTCGTCGACTGGCACCGACGCGGTCGTAGGCGACGGCAAGATCCAGGATCGGTCCCGCCAGCTTCTCCCACAGATCCAGTTCGGTGACCCAGTGAGGTCGCGCGGAAGCGTTGGCGCGCAGCGTCTCGATGCTCTTGGTGATCTGGTCAACGGTCGAGGAGGACATCGTCGCGCCGGTCAGCCACCGCACGAACGCGTCGGAGTCGGCGAACCGCATGACCCTGTCCACGCCTCCCTCCGACGCGTTCATGATGGTTTGAAACCGCACCTGCTCCAGGTCGATGCCCGCGTTGGCAAGCCAACGCTGCCAGCTCCCCTGATGATCGGACGGTGCGTACGGAGCGCCTGCTCCGCTTCGCGGGAGGATTTCGCGCACACCGCTGATGAACTGGGGACGGGTCGCCCACCGGCCCGCCTGAGTGCGAAACGGCAGATCGTCGATCGTGGGCCCGGCCACACCACACTGCCATCCGTAGAAGTGCCGGTGAAGTCTCCCTGGGTTGTCCAGGTCTCTCGTGCCGCCGTCCGGCCACTCGGCGACCATCCCGACGACAACCCGCTGCAGCTCACCATCAACCACTCTGCTGACCTGCTCCACGACATGGCAGACGTCCCGCGAGCGCACCAGCTTGGCCAGAGATCGGTCCGAATCACCGCGGATGAAGTCCCGCGAATGCGGAAGGTACAGCGCGTACCGCAAGGCGGTGATCATGGTCTTGCCGGTTCCGTTGTCGGCCCACAGCGCCGCGTGGCCCGAGGCGTCGAACGGGTCGGCCCAGCCGATGTCCAGGCCCTCCAGGCGCGACTCGTCGCGGCCGGCACCAGCGAGATAGGTGCGCTCCAAACGCCAGGCCGTGTGCATCAGGACTCCCGCTCGTCGAGATGGACCACCTGTTCGGCCACGTGCGACTGGACGATCGTCTGCCAGGCGAGCGGTCCTCCGCTGGTGGCGACGTGGGCGCGGAAGCGGTCGGTGGAACGCCAGACACGCAGGCCGTGCAGTGGCGGCGCCACTGATCTGTCCGCAATCAACAGGCCAAATGCCCCGAGCAGGCCGAGGGCGTCGTCGCACATCTTGACCGTGCAGCCCACCGCGAGGTTCCGGCCCTTGCCGTAGGCGACCTGCTTGCGGCGCCGGTACGCCTCCCAAGCCTCGTCCAGTCCGGCATCCAGGCCGATGTCTCCAGACTCCACCGCGGTGGCGTGCTCACGAACGAGCCGGTCCACGTCGACCGCGGTGACCCGTCGGGTGCCGGGCTCCCGCACCGATCGGGAGGTCGGGTAGCACCAGGCCGCTGTGCCGCCGAGGGCTACTCCGTAGATCATGCGGTCCTCAGCACCTTTGACCCGCAGCCAGGGGGCGGTGTCCGACACCGCCATCGGTGAGTCGGGCTCGGCGGCCAACACGAGACCGACTGCTCGGTCAGCGGTGAGCACTCGTACGCCGAGGCCTGCGATGACCTGGTCGAAGGCTGTGCGCAGATCGGGGTCGGCGTGGTAGCGGTCCAGAAGTCGGCCGTAGTCGTCGTGGCGGCTGGGAGTGAGCGTGTGGTCCAGCGCGTATCGGAGGAGAAAGCCGGCGTCCCGAGCGTCGTCACGAGCGGTCATCTTCGGTTCCCTTCCGGTGGATGAGCAGGTCCGGCAGATCCAGGTCAGACAGAACTGCGCGGATCCCGTCGTCGACGGCCCACCACTCGTCGTGTGCATCCGGGATGTTGTCGGGACGCCACAGCATCATCGCGTCGAGTGCCAGCAAGAGCCGGAGGCGACGGCGTGCCGTGTCCGCGGTTCCGGCCAGCACCGCCAACTCCTCCACCAGGCCGATGTCCTGGTGGGTGAACAGCACGTCGACGTCGTTCAGCAGTTCGGTCAACCGAGTCTTCATTCCGGGAGACGCACGGTGCGCCCGCAGCAGGTCGGCGGTGCTGTGGAACTGCTCAGGAAACTGTTCGTACACGCCGTCGCTGTCCACGAGCGGATCTCCGGGCTCAGCCGGGCCGGGGATGTCCAGGACCCTCCTCGGCGGCGCAACCAGGCGATTTGTCAGAGCCGTGAAGTCGAGCAGGCGAGCTGATGCGGGCGGTGACGCGTTGGCACCGGGTGGCAGTTCTTCGCCGATGAGCAACGCGGTCAACACATCGGTCGTCGGGTCCACCGCGCTGACGGGCGCAGCGCTGAAGGCCTGGGCAGCCTGGGCGGTACGCCACCTCGGAGTAGCGCCGATGACCTCGGTGTGCAGTTCGGCGAGGATCTCCACCGCGTCCGACAGGCGGCCCGCTGCTCCCGTGAGCAGCCGGACCTCGTCCGGGTTCTGCTTCTCCGAAGCATCGGCGCGCATGTGTTCCAAGTGCCTTAGCAGGGTGCCGTCGACCTCGACGCGGCGCTGCACGTGCTTCTTCGCAGCCGACAGCTCCGGACGCAGAGCGTTGATGTAGTCGATCCGGCTGACGTCCCGTTCAGCCTCGGAGATCATCCTGCGGACGTTGGCGGCGTACGTGCGCGAGAGCGTCAACGCATCCTCCGCCGACTCGATCGCCGCGTCGAGCCGGCCGCTCTGGGCTTGTGCCCTCATCACCGCGATGACGGCCTCGTGCTCGTCCTCGAGCGACCGGTTGGTGGCGATCAGCAGCAGCGTCACAGCGGTGTTGTCGACGTTGACCTGCAGCGTCGAACCATCGACGGCAAGAGTCTCGTACAACACCCGCACCGAATGCGTCACTTTGCGCCACGCCAAGCCTGGGTCCGCGAAGTCCACTGAGAAGTACGGGCTTGGCTCGTCGTGGCGCAGAAGGTGGTCGAGCACATGCCGGGCGACGTGTGCGTGCTCTTCGTACGGACGGTCGGGAGCCATGGCGGCCGCCGTCCTCGTCATCTCTTCCAGCACCTCGGTGCGCGGAGCACCGAAGTTGCCGTCCAGCCCCGAGGACAAGGCGATCATGTCGACCGTGACCTGGATCAGCGCGATGAAGTCGTAAGCCGACCACTGCACAGCCGATGGGTTGCGTGCCCGGTTGAGGTGGAGTTCGAAGATCGGCGACAGGTGCGCGAGCACACGGCGGCGGCGTGCAGCAGTGCCGACCAGCGGTGAAATGTTCACATCTCACGCCCAGCAACGACAATTGGCGTTGCTGGATCCTGGTTGCGAACCTCCGGTTGCCGAGTTCGGCCCACGCCACCTCCATGAGCTTGTCTAGCTGCCATACCTCTCATCGCTCAATCCGCCGCCCGTGTTGCATTCAGCGCGTTCGCGGTCAAGGCTGAACAACAAGCAGGCCATCTCGGAACTTGCAATCGTCATAACTGTCGTAGCGACTCGGAGCCTGTGGAGCTATCCGCCATCACAGCGATCCTGGAGCGAACTGCTGGGATTGGCATCCAGCCGCACACGAGTCGACTACACCCGGCGGAAGCAGCATGTCCGAACCCCAGCAACGGCGAGTCGACGCTCACAAATCGGTAGCGGTGGCGGGTGGTTGTCCCAGGTTCCAGTCCACCGGTTCGACCATGCGCGAGATCGGTTTGCTGGCGGCGTGGAATCGCAGGCCTCTGGGACCGTCCACTCCGGCGGCCGGCATGTCGATCAGCCACTCCAGGACGTCGTCGCCGAGCTGGTCCGGTTCTGCGACGTCGATGACGAAACGCTCTGGGCCGAATTGGTCGTACGGCACCGGAAGCGCGATGCCGCCTGCGACGGCATCCTCGACGATCGCCTGGCAGATTGCCGTCCAGCGACCTTGTCCCCACCAGTGCCAGGTGTAGCTGGTGGAGCCGCCGATCGTCAGCAACCTCAAAGTGGCCGTCGGGCCGAGCAGGTCTTCATCGAGGCGACACCACGTCGTGAGATTCTCGCTCACGGTGCCCCGCACTTCCTGCCATCCCTCGCCGAAAAGCGCAGAGATCGTCCTGCCGTCCGGCAAGGCCCACTCAGGATCGGTCAGCGCCGCCTCCAGGCCGATCCAGTCGACGCCCTCGTCGGGGTCGACGTGCTCGGCGATCTTCCTGGTGACCGCGATGTTGATCCGGGCCATCAGCACGTCGTCCGGTACGTGCCAGGCCTCGACCGCGGTGTCATTGCGCCAGCACCACGCCGCGATTCCGTGGACTGCGGCGTCCGGGACCAGATCCGGCAGTACGCCCTGCCCGAACCCGTCAACGACCGTGGAGAAGAAGGTCCGGAGGTACGTGTCTGCGTCGAGACCATCAACGACTTCAACGACCGTCTTCTGGCGATAGCCAGCGATCTCGTCGAAGACGAACTCGGTCAACTGGACATCCATGAACTGCCGCAAAGTCACGTCGGAGTCAGGATCCACCTCGACGCGGGTCGCGTCGAGCAGGCCGAGGGCACCGGCACGTTCCGCGACGAGCCGCTGCTGTTCGTCGGCGTCTCCGTCGAGTTCGATCACGACCTCGTCGTCGAGCATGCTGAAGATCTGCGGCCAGCCACCTGGGTAGTCGTCGTGGAGAAGCCGGAGTCGCGCGTTGGAAGGGTGATATTCGACGTCGAAGGCCATGCAAGTCCGGCGCATGGTCGTGTAGAGGATCGGTCCGGTCTCGTCGTCGTACTCGTGGAAGTAGTCGTGCTCGCCTTCCGACCATCCGGCCCATTCGAAGCAGCTGACCAGTGTCTCGAGGTGTTCGGCGTGCTCGGCCCACTCTTCGTCGGACGGCGCGTCCTCATCAGGCACCGGTCTGCTCATGCGCCCCACGAGCCAGGCAGCAGCTTCGGGGTCGTCCACGGAGAGCAGGAGCGAGAGTCGGCGGGGTCCGCCCTCGCCGGTTTCGAAACCTCGGAAGACGGACACGTCGACTCCGCGTCCAGCGCAGACTTCTCGCAGTCGTGTCTCGGCCTCCTTCAGCGCCTCGTTGTCCTTGAGCACCTGTTCGCGGGCCTGCAGGCGCTCGCGCTCAATCTTCTGTGCATCCAGGCGACGTTCTGCTCGCCATGCGGCAACCTGCTCGCCGGTCCCCCAGACTTCCCGTTTGTCCACCTCCCACGTTGCGACCTTGCGCTCGTTCAACAACCGTCGCAGGGCGTACGACACGGTCGGCGGTGAGAGCGACAGCCGGCTGGCGACCTCCGCCGCCGTCAGCAACCCGCCTTCCTTCTCCTGTTCCCCGAAGAGCCAGAGGATCTGTCCCTCGGTGGACCACAGCGGGTTGGAGTCGAGCTCCTGCAGTTCGCTCGGAGTCATGTGCTTCCGACAGGCAGGCGCCACCGTGTTCAACGGCACCGACTGGCGAACCACCGCTCCGCACGGCGTTCCGGCCTTCGTCGGACGTCCGCACTTCGCGCGGTCAGTCACTTCGCACCTCCGGTTCGCGCCTAGGATCCGTTCCTTCGACCAAGCGGCGATCGACGAGGTTCACGAACGATGATCCAGATCGGCGACGAGCAAATCTACCGGCAGCGGGACCAAGATCCTTCGCAACGCGTGCGCGTCGTCTCGATCGACACGAGTAGACGAAATCCGCGCTACGAGATCGAGTTCCTCGACGGCGAGCGGGCCGGCAAGCGGGAGAACGTCCCCGAGAGGCGACTGCGAGGGCCTTGGTCGGGGGTGCGCCAGTACGACGAGAACGTGGCGAACTGGGAGCGTGTATCGGCTTTCGAGCTCACCGACGTCGAGGAGTCCGCGGTGGAGCTCGTCTTCGAGGCGTTGATTCCAGAGGAGGTGGCAAATCGGCTTTGGAACGACAACGTCACCGAGATCGCCGATCCGGTGAAGCTCGAGGCGCTGATCGGGTCGTCGGTGACGGAGCTCGTCGAGCGCGTCGAGTCACTCACCAACGACGAGGGCAACGAACTCGTGTCGCCCGAGGGCACGCTCATCATCGCGGAGCTCGCCTGCACGGTGAACCCGATGCCGGTGCTCACCCTCGTGCTGGAGGAAGAACGGGAATACCGCGAGAAGAGCAAGCACGGCTGGACCATTTCCAGCAGCCGCGGCGAGGATTGGACCGTCAGCCCCGAGCGGATGTACAGCCGATACCTGGAGTCCATCCGCCCGCTCCACGAACTGCTCCGCGGCTGGTGCGGTCATCGGGCCGTGTCCCTACAGGAACGGCTCGGCGCGGCGGAGGCTGAGGTGAGGCGCCTCGATCTGCTCGTCACGCGCCTGGTCGACGAGTTGCGCGAGAACGGCCACAGCAGGTTCGCCGACGTGATCGCCGAAGTGCACGAGGAAGAACGCATCACCCCGGCGAACTTCCGCCCTGTCGTCGACCGCCCGTTGAAGCCCTCGGAGATTCCCGTGCGGTACATCGAGGTTCCGCGTCGCCGCCGATGGGGCTGAGACTGCTCAGGGCCTCATGAACCTTCGGAGGTCGTCCTCCGAAGGGGCCGGGACACGCGTCGGCGCAACGGCTTTGTCCGGAAGTGGGTCGAGGGCATCCGCCACCGCAAGGATCCTGTCCGCCCAGGCGTGAGCCCGCGCTTGATCGTTCGCCTCTCGTGTCGAAGCCAGGCGACGGACCTCTGCCGCGTAGGTCCGCATCTGGCTCGCCTCGTGCCATCGCCGTGACTGATCGCGAGCCTCTTCGTCGATCATGTGCTCTCGGTGGGCCACCGCGGCGCGTTGGCGTGCAATCTGCAGGCGCTGCTGGCGTTCGACTCGTGCTTGCTCTTCCCGCAGTTCTCGTTCGTACTGCTTCTGGCGCAGGTCGGTCAGACTTCCGTGGCGCAGCCGCATTTCCTCCAGCATCTGGGCCAGGTCGTCCTCCAGCCGGTGATCGCTGGTGTCCTTCCACCTGCTTGCCCAGAACTGCCCACCCGGTCCGTCGAGAACGATGCCGAGGTGGTCGTCCGGGACCTCGTCGAAGTCGGGGAACAGGTGACCTCGACGCGCCCTGGCGAGTTCCTGCTCAGTCGGTTCATGGGGGCGTTGCAGCATGGCCTGGGTGAAGCGAAGCTGGAAGCTGTCCTGACCGAGACTGAACACGACCTCGTCCTGAACGCGGTAAGCCGCTCCGTACCCACCTCGGGCCTGCTGTCCGACCGCCACCGTCATCCCGGCTTCGCGTGCGCCGACTACCAGCGCGTCGAGCAACCGGAAAGCACGCTCTCGCGGGTCTCCGACGACAGGGAAGTTCTCTTTCTCCATCAGGGTGCGCACGACATCGCTCGGCTCCGGTAACTCGTGCACGACGTGCAGCGGACCGAGCACCTTCGTCTGCCAGGCGGGCAACGGTTCCAGGGTGAGCGTCAGCTTGGGCCCGTCGTCTTCGTTCACGTGTCCGAAGGTGATGCGGAGGCCGTCCGGAACCCGTTCGAGGTTCTTCGCGATCCCGGCGAGTCTGCGATATCTGCCGGCTTCGGTGTAGGGCACGACCAGCCGCTGATCGGGAGCTTCCGCGAGCGAAGTCATGAGCTCGTCGACAGGACCGTGTTTGCGTGCTTTGGCCGGGCGAGTGGCTTTCGCCAGTCCGCCGTTCTCAATGACGTCAGCCTCGGGAAACTCGCCGTGTTCGAGGTAGTGGGTGCCGCCACTGGTTGTCTGCGCCGACCATGACGCGCCGTGGCCCTTGACCGTGACCAAGCCGCGGTTGTGCAGGGCGCGAGCGACCAGCCGGTGTGCCGTCCCTTCGTAGACACCGTCCGCGCAGCCATCGCTGATCCATCTCAGAACGGCGAGCTGCTTGGGATTCAGTGCCGTTCGCATCTTCGGTGCCCTTCAGAGCGTCCTGTACGAACCGGATGCGCAGTATCAGCTATCCAGCGGAGGCGCGTTGTCGCGACCTCGCGGCGGCGACGAGATGGCCGGCCTTCTCGTAAACCTGGGTAGCTTGCGCGTAGTACCGGCGGGCCGCTGACGGATCTGTGGCGGCGTGCACATCTCCGAGTGCGTCGAGGACCTGAGCGCGGTCGAACTCACGGCCGATCTCGGTCATCAACGCCAGCGCACGGTCGAGGTATGACTTGGCCTCGCTCAGGTCGCCCTGTTCGCCGAACTTGCGTCCCTGCCAGAGCAACACCTTGCCGAGGTTGTGCTGTTCAGGTCGGCCCAGGGCGCGGAATCCGGTCTGTGCTTCGGCAAGCAGCCGCAACGCTTCCTCTGGCCCGGCCGGTTTGGCGGCGTGCATGTACGCCAGGGAGGTCCTGCGCGCGTCGCCGATGCGCTCGGCGAGCTCGACGTTCCGGTTGAGCAGGCGCCGGGCGCCGTCGAGGTCACCGCGATCGAACAGGGCGAGCCCAGCGCCTTCGACCGCCGTCGCCACCAGCTCCGCGCTGCCTTGCGCCTTTGCCAGGACCTCTCCGTCCGCGAGCAGCCGAGCAGCTTCGTCGAACCGCGATCGAGTCCGTTCCGCGTATCCCTGCTGCACCAGCAGGAGCGCCTTCACAGGGAGGTTCCCGAGATGCTCGGCGGCTTGGACACCCAGGACGTGAGTGGCGACGAGGTCGTCGGAACACTTCTCGGACTCGTAGAGCCACCACTGGGCCACGCACAACCGCTGCAACGCCTCCAGCTCGCCGAGGGCGTCCGCGAGCGCTGCCACCGAACGGAGCGTACCGCGTTCAGCGAGCATCCACTCGCGCGGTTGGCGATGCGCCGGATGCTCGGCGTCCACGACAACATCTGGGAACAAACCGCGCACCCACGGCCGGGCCGGTTGCAAGACGGCGTCGGCTGCCAGCGCGCCCTTGACGTACCAGGCTACGAACGCCCGCTTCCTCAGCTCGCAGACGTCAGAACCATCGACGTCGTCGGCGATGTTCCTGGCGTGATCACGCACCAAGGCGTCGAGACGGAACCGTCCATCGATCTTGTCGACCATGCGCTTGCCTTCCACGAGCTCGCGCAGGATCGGTCGCAGCTTGGGCTCAGGCATCTTCAGCACCGCCGCCAGGGCCGCGGTGGACGCGCCCTCTCCCCCGGGATGCAGTCCGAGCGTCCGGTAGACCCGCTGGGCTGATTCGCTCAGACGGCGGTACCCGGCGTCGAGGACCGCGGCGATCGCCGGTTCACCATCGACGGTCACGCGCGTGATACCGCCGCTGAACTCCAGTTCCTCCAGCAGCTCGCTGATCAGCAGGTCCGGGGCCTCGCGCAAAACCCGGCCCACCACGCTCAGCGCGACCGCCCTGCCTCCACACAACTCGACGAGAGCAGCCCTCGCATCGGGTTCAACGTCGACTCGGTCACCGGCGAACGCCCTGAGCAACTCGACAGCCATCTCGTCCTCGAGAGGCTCGACGTCGATGAACGTCGCATCGTTCTCGGCAAGCGCTCCGAACCCACCTTGGCCGGTCACGACCACCATCGAACGACCTAGGCCTGGCAGCAGGGACTTGACCTGCGAAGCGGTGACCGCGTCGTCCAGCAGGATCTGCAGCGACCGGCCCCTCGTGAGCGAGCGGAACAGGTTCACCCGCGACTCCAGGTCGGCAGGGACGTCCGCCTGCTTGACGCCGAGAGACGTGATGAAACCGAGGAGCACCTCGGAGGGCGCCGTCGCGTGATCGGCCCACGCGCCCAGATCGGCGCGCAGCTGCCCGTCTGGAAAGCGTTCGTCGTGGTGCTGCAGCCAGTAGACGGCCGCCGTGGATTTGCCGCTGCCGCGCGCGCCGACGAGCACGACAATCGCCGGCTTGTCGTTGAGCCTGTCCAGGACGTCGTCGAGTGCGTTCAGCACGTGCTTCTGGTTGACCAGCGTGCCGATGGGTCTGGGCAGCTGAGCGGGAATCGGCAGCGCGAACCGGTCCATGTTCAGGTTCATGACACCGATGGACCCGGATTGAACGACGTTCGCCGCAGATCCTTTCACCCGGTTGTCGACGTTGTACCCGTCCTCCACGCTGAGCCTCCCCGCACGCGCATTGGCCAAGACAGCACCCTATCGCCTCCGTCACAACCCTCGCACCGCGTGTGATCGGAGTTAGGATCGCCGCTTGTGTTCAACGTCCAACGACCGGAAGTGCTCGACTCGAATTCGCCTTGGGTGACGTGCCGGGCGGATCGAATGGTGCTGGCCGTCGTGCACAACGTCACCGCCGCCACACGCTTGTTCGACGTACTGCCGATCCTGGCAACAGATCCTCGCATCCAGGTGCACTTCACCTGCCCTGAATCGTCGCCGTTCCACGGACAGATCACCGAGTACCTCGCCGCACGCGAGGTAACCCCGATCACGTGGGAGCTGGCGCTCAGCACTCCGTTCGACCTAGCCATCGCCGCGAGCCACGGCGGGCCGTTGCACGAACTGAAGGCACCATTAATCGTGCTGCCACACGGAATGGGGTATAATAAATACTTGGACCGGAAACCGGAAACCGGAAACCGGAAACCGGAAACCGGAAACCGGAAACCGGAAACCGGAAACCGGAAACCGGAAACCGGAAACCGGAAACCGGGTATTCGGTATGTCGCCGGAATGGCTCATGCACGAAGGCAGGGTCATCGCGACCTCGCTCGTGCTCTCCCACCCGGAGCAGCTCGCCCGGCTTCGGCTGTCGTGCCCGCAAGCCGCCGAGGTAGCCGTTGTCACGGGCGATCCCGCCTTCGACCGAATGCTGGCCAGCATTCCCCTGCGTGACCTGTACCGTGACGCCCTCGGGATCCGCGGTACACAACGACTCGTTCTCGTCTCGTCCACCTGGGGCCCCGCCTCCCTGTACGGCCGCCAGCCGAACCTGGTCCAGCGACTGCGCGCCGCGCTCCCCCTGGACGACTACCAAGTCGCCGTCGCACTCCACCCGAACACGTGGTCCGCCCACTCCCCTTGGCAGATCCGTCGTTGGCTGGAGGCATGCACACGGTCGGGTGTCATCGTGTTCCCGGCAGACGAAGGCTGGCGAGCCGGCCTGGTGGCAGCGGACCTCGTCATCGGCGACCACGGCTCGGTGACCTTCTACGGAGCATCACTCGGCCGGCCAGTGCTCCTCGCAGAATGCCCGAACGACATCGTGGACCCCACTTCCGCGATCGGAAAGTTCCTCGATGTCGCCCCGCTGCTTCATCGCACCGATCCACTGCGCCTTCAGGTCGAGAACGCTCTGGCGAGCGGACTGAGCAGTGAGTTGCAGGAGATCGCCGAGCTCACCACCGTGACTCCTCTCAAGTCCCATTTCCTGTTGCGCACCGAGTTCTACCGACTGTTGAACCTCGCGGAGCCGGGAGCACCCGCAGAAGCCTCAGCCCTGCCCATACCAGCGGTCACCGCAGGAAACGCTGCCACACAATCAGTTCAGGTCACTCTCAACCACGAGGACGGCGCTCTGCGGGCGACCGTCGTCCGACTGCCTGCCGAACTCCTCTTGCGTGGCAGGCCTTCCAACACCAACACGCACCTCGCCGTGAGCACGAACGAGCCTTCCGAGACCGCGCTGCAACTGGCCGACGTCATCGTGCACGAAGAACCCGGCGACACAATGACGTGGATCGCCCGAACTCTCGCGTCTCTGCCAGGCGCCGCAGTGTCGACGAGGCCGTCCATCGACGGGTCGTGGATCATCGGAACCCGCGACGGGCATCGCGTTCAGCTCGACTGCTCAGGCGTGTCCGGCTTTGTCCTGGCATCAACAGCCCTCGCGTGGGTCGCCGCGGGCAACCCGCTCTGTTCACTGCCCGAACACATCGACCTGCTGCTCGGCGGTGCACGCTACGAGATCACAGCAACGATCACCGTCTGCCCGTGAGCGAGCGTTGATCATGCCGATGCCCTCCGGCAGACGATGTCAGCTTCCGTCCTTCCAACGGGTTGTGCCGTACAGCGGCCCCGCGGAGAACAGGAGCTGGTGCCGGCATATTTCTTCCGTGCTTTCGGTTCGGCATGCGGGTCAGGGGCGTCGCCGAAGATCAGCTCATGCAGGCGGCCGATCCCTCCGCTCCTTCCGGCAAGCGGGCCTTTACCAACCACGGATTCATCAGTTCATGCCACGTCGTCAAGTCCAGGCAGGTGCAGCGGCTTGCGGTCCACGGCGGCCGCGCGCGCCTTGACCCGCAACCACTCCGCGAAGTCGCCGTCCCGCTCCAGCAGGTAGACGATCTCACGCAGCTCGGCGAGCACAATCGTCTTCTGCGCCAACGCCTGGCGGCACTGGTCAACGCTCGTGTCAGCGAAGCCCGAAGCCGAGATGATGAGCCCGTGCACGCCCGCGCGGCTGTACACGCGCACCAGGTGCTGCGCGACGCCGTCCACACCAAGCGCGTCCTTCCACCACTTGACCTCGACGAGAAATGGCTGGTTCTCCAACTCGATCAAGCCGTCGATCTGCTCGCCGATCTGCCCGGAATCGGTAGTGAGCGTGAAACTCTCGCGAACGCCCAGTCCGTCCAGCTTGAAGATTCGGTTGAGCAGGCCCTCCAGCTTGAGTCCGCGAAGCCGCGGGGCCTTCATGCCGAACAACGTCACAAGCTCGTCGTAGAGCGCGCGACGAGCCGCTCGCTGACGCGCGGCCTCCTCTACTGCTTCCCGCTGGGGTCGCAGACGCTCTTCACATTCCCGATCACGCTCCTGCTGCATCCGAGCGAAGGCATCCTTCGCGTCAACAAGCTGACGCACCCTGGTTACGTGGCCGCGCGCCGCAGCAGCCTTGTCGGCCCAGCAGGTCGAGAAGTCTTCCCACTCGACCACGCGGCGGATGATCTCGCGACGGGCGCGCAGGCCGGAGTCGCCCTCCTCGTTGACGCGGGCGATGATTGTGCGCGCGATCTCGTACTTGCTGATCGAATTGCGGTCAGCCGCCAACCGGCTCTGAAGGTCCGCCAGGTGAACTTCGGCGATCCCGCACTCGCGGAAGAACACGATCGTGTCGTTCTTCGACCTGCCGAGCAGCGGGATGGTGTCGATCAGCGCACTGATCAGGTCAGGCGGGTAGTGGTACGGATTAGTCGCCATTGGTCGCCGCCTGGACACGGATCGTGGCACCTTCAAGCACCTCTTGTAGATCACCGATGGAGAACCGGTAGGCGTCGAGCCCGAACTCGGCCTTCTGCTTGCGCCGCACGACGGACCGGTAGGCCGCCAGCATTCGTTGGTAAAGAGCAAGCCTTGGCATGTGGGAGTTGCCACGCTCGTTCTCCTTGGCGAAGTGCGGAGCCAAGGTCTCCCAGCGTTCGGTGCCGACCAGGTGCTGTGCGTAACCGAGCAATCGAGACTCACGGGGGTCGCCGGACAATACGAACCGCTCACGGAACCGACCGGTCTGACGCGGATTCACCGCGTAGACCCGATATCCCGCCGCGATGAGCGCTGTGACCCACGGGCCTCGATCAGTCTCGATCGCGATCAACACGTCGTGTGGCGCGACACCGTCGGAGTGGTCGGCGGTCAACTCGTGCAGTCGCGTGATGCCCTCGACGCCCTCCGGCAGGCGAACCGCGGCCAACGTGCGGCCGGTCGCGTCCATGATCTCGATGTCGTGATGACCTTCAACCCAGTCATCGCCGACGAACAACACGTCACGCACCTCCACGCCTCGGCAGCACTTGATCAGCGGGAGAACGCCGGCAGTCAATGGAAACCCAGCAGGTGGAAGAGCAATTGACGGTTGGTCCACCTCGTGCCGTTCGACTTGTGGCGCAGCTCGGCTGTGGTGGCCTGCGCGAGCAGTTCGTGGAACGTCGCTCGCGCTCGATCCAGCTCGTTGTGCACCGCTCCGGTGTCCACACGTTCATTGCGCGCCCGACACGTGCGGAAGCACTACGCAGTCGACTCAGGGCGTGACGCGGGCTTCGTCTGCGCTCGTCTCCGGCTTCCGCACCCTCGGCGACGCCACGCGGACACTGGCCGATCAGCGATCGCTGATCGGGCCCGCGTCGTGCAACTGAGTTGCACGAGGTTTCTGTCCTCTTCGAACGGCGTCACGCACGATCACATACTGCTCGGCCCGTTCGACATCCTTTGGTCGTGGTGCGTCTGGCAGCCGTCGGAGCACCTCTTCTGGCGAGCACACCCGCACCGGCACACCCTCCACCTGTACAGAGCTCGCATCGGGCCTCAGTTCGGCGTAGGTGCCGGTCAGCTTCGGCGTGACATCGACCATTCCCAGGCGGGTCACGAAGAGGTGGTCCAACTGCTCTGCTGTGGGCGGATCGGGCCGCCACTGCAAGCACTCCTGCCGTGTGAGTGCCTTGGACCACGACGGCTCGTGGGCTGGCACAGCCTCCAGCTCGACCAGCAGATCAGCGAGCCGACGCAGATTGCCTGGATCGGGCGAGGGCACCACGTCGAGATCGTTCGGACGCAGGTCCGCACCGTACAGCGCGAGCACAGCCGAACCGCTGAGCACCCAGTCGACGCCGCGGTCGTGCAGCAGGCGCAGCAACGGGATCAACTGCAAGGACGGACGAGTATCTGGATCAAGCACTCGGCCGACGGTACTCCGCGAGCGCTACCCGAACACCCGCGCGAGCAAGAGCGCAGCAGTGCGCTGACGAGTGCGCCGGTGATGACCAGCGCCCGTTCATGCGCGGCCTCGGTTCCGCCCGAAACGGGGCAGGACGAGTTGCCGGTGTGCTCGGCCCGCCATCCACACCGCGGCCATGGCGGAGAGCAATGCGGCGACCAGGTAGAGCAATGCGTTTGCAGCACGGTCGAGGACAGGCCTGGCCGCGGTTCGGGTACGGCGGGCCCCACCGCCGTGTGGCCACCTTGAGTGACCACACGGCCTTCCTACTGACAACCGCGTTCAGGTTAGCTTCGTGTGATCACCTGCTGACGTGAGGCGAGGCGGAGACGACGGCTACGAGTACCGAGAATGATCGCGGCCAGCACGGAGGCGACGGCGGATGCGAGCAGGACCGCGCCTTTTGCGTCGGTCAGGTGTGACTCGGTGGTGAAGGACAGATCGGCGATGAGCAGGGACACCGTGAACCCGATCGCGCCCAGGACTCCGATGCCGGCGATGTCGGCCCAGCCGAGCTGGGGGTTGAGGTGTGCGCCGGTGAAGCGGCTGGTGAGCCACGAAACACCCAGGATGCCCGAGAACTTGCCCAGCAGCAGACCCGCGATCACGCCCCAGGTGATCGTGCTGGTCCAGAACCCGCCCGCACCGGCGAGCGAGACCCCGGCCGAGGTCAGGGCGAACACCGGTAGCGCGATCCCTGCCGAGAACGGGCGCAGCGCCTGTTCGGCCTGGTGCGAAGGCGACATCGACTCGCCGACACGGGAGTGGGTGCGCATGAGCAGGCCCATCGCGACACCAGCGACCGTGGCGTGCACCCCGGAGGCGTGCACCAGCGCCCAGATCACCAAGGCCAGCGGACCGAACAGCACCCACCCCGGAACCCGCGACCGCGTCCAGGTCACCGCCCGGCCACGTCCGTTCTGAAGGTACCCGAACACCGCCAGCCCGATCGCGGCGAAACCCAGAGCGACCAGGTTCAGGCCCGCGGTGTACGCGACGGCGATCACCACCACCGCGCACATGTCGTCCACAGTGGCCAGTGTCAGCAGGAACGTGCGCAGCGGAGCGGGAAGAGACCGGCCGACCACCGCGAGCACGGCCAGCGCGAAGGCGATGTCGGTCGCCATCGGAATGCCCCACCCGCCGGCCGCCTCGCCACCCTCTGCGAGGGTGAAGGCCAGGAACACCAACGCGGGAACTACGACACCGCCGATCGCCGCCGCGATCGGCAGCGCCGCACGCCGCGGATCGCGAAGCTCGCCGTGTACGAGCTCCTGCTTGAGCTCGTTGCCGACGATGAAGAAGAACACCGCGAGAAAGCCATCAGCCGCCCACGTCTCCACCGACAGTTCGAGGTGCAGAGCGTCAGGGCCGAAGCTGAACGAGCGCAACGCCTCGTAGGAGCCGGACAAGGGCGAGTTCGCCCACACCAAAGCCACGATCGCGGCGCCGATCAGCAGCGAACCGCTGACCGCGTCCGAACCCGAGGCAGCGCGAAGCCGCGCAAGAACAGACATGAAGAACGTCTCCAGAAACGGTACGAGAAGCGACTGGGGACACACCGGCACCACCGGCGGCTGGCCTCCGCGCACAGCGGCAGGCTCAACCGGCCTTCGGTGGACAGACGCTCGTAACCGCACCCCGCGTGCTCACATAGCCGTTCGTGCCGATCGGCAGGAACACCAACGGCCGCATCGGGACACACAGCACCGGAGAGACAAGACCATCCGCCACGGACGTCTCCCTTCTCAACACGGCCTGCGATCCCGGACCAGTCTGAACAAAGCACGACCGGAACCTGCTCGCCGCTACACCGCGGAGTGCGTCCGCGGTGATGAGTCTCATCCGCCGTACCCAGTGTTGTGGTCGGGCTCGTCGTGCCCGCACCAGATCGCCCGCGGCGAACGAGCGGGTGCAGATCCTCGGCGCGATCTGTGTAGCGCCAGATGTCCCTTCGCGCTCAGAGGCCAGGTGTCGGGAGAACGTTGCCGTGCGCGGCCGAGGAGGAACGCGAGGGCGGCGCCATTCCGGGCTCACGACAATGATCGCCCGCATACATTACTCTAACGTGAGAGTAGACTCTCTGCGCGAACCTGAACCGGAGATGGCTTTGACCGATGTGCGGACTCAAGACGAAGAACAAGAGCGGGAGCACCTGGCCGCGACGCTACGTCTGCTGACGGAGGAGTTGGAACAGCTCAACGGCTCCATCGACAAGTCCGCCAGGACGATCAAAGAGCAGAAGGAGCACATGTGGACGTATTGGCGGGACATGGACAGCGCCGAGAAGGCGAGCTTCCGCACTGAGATCAACTTGTCGGTCCTTCAGGGCGACCACGCGGTGAGGCGGCGACAGCGGATCGCGAGGCTGCTCGAGTCCCCCTACTTCGGGCGCGTCGACTTCCGCCGCAGCGACGACGACGCGGCCAGGGCCTACTACATCGGCGTGCACAACCTGTCGGAGCCCGGGACCCAGGAGATCGTGGTTCACGACTGGCGTGCACCTGTATCGAGTCTGTACTACGACTTCGAGTCCGGGGAGGCGCGCTTCGAGGCGCCGAAAGGCACGGTGCACGGCGAGATCACCGGCAAGCGCCAGTACAAGATCCAGGGTGGGCGTCTGGAGTTCATGTTCGAAAGCGCGCTCAACATCGGTGACGACGTTCTGCAGCGCGAGTTGGGCCGGTCCGCCGACGACAAGATGAAGAACATCGTCGCGACGATCCAGCGTGAGCAGAACGCGGTGATTCGCAACGAGACCGCGGACGTGCTGATCCTGCAGGGGGTGGCCGGCTCCGGAAAGACGTCGATCGCGCTGCACAGGGTGGCGTTCCTGCTCTACCGCTTCAAGGACACCCTGTCGTCCGACAACGTCATGATCCTGTCCCCCAACAAGGTGTTCGGTGACTACATCGCCGACGTGCTTCCCGAACTGGGCGAGGAGCAGATCAAGGAGATCGACTTCGACAGGATCGCCGGCAGGTTCCTGGCGAAGGTCACCGGGTACGAGACGTTCAGCGAACAGGTGGTGAAGCTGCTCGACCACGCGGACGAGGCCGCCGCCCAACGCATGCGCTACAAGGCAACACCCGAGTTCGTGTCCTGCCTCGACGCCTGGGTCACCTCGCGCGCGGACGAGGAGTTCTTGGCCGCGGACATCGAGTCGAAGGGCACGAGACTCACAGCCGAGTGGGTCGCGGACATGTTCCACGAGTCGCCCGGACTTCCGGTCTTCACCCGACTCGATCGGGTGGCGAACAGTGCTGTTCACCTGCTCAAGCACAAGGTGGTGGACAGGGGCGGCAAGTGGACCGCCGCCGACACAGCGCGCGTTCGCAAGCAGGTCGACGCCATGTTCCCGTACAGGGACGCCTATGCGGTGTACAAGGCGTTCTACGACGATCCGGACCGCAGGGGTCTGTTCAAGCCGCTGGGACGCAAGAGGATCGAGTACACCGATGTCTTCCCGTTGATCTACACGATGATCAGGACGGCCCGGCAGGACACCTACGGTCACATCCGCCACCTGCTGATCGACGAGATGCAGGACTACACGCCCGTTCAGTACGCCGTGGTGCGCGAGTTGTTCTCGTGCAAGATGACGATCCTCGGTGACGCCAACCAGTCGGTGAACCCGTTCAGCTCCTCGTCGCTGCCGACGATCCGCAACATCTTCCCCGAGGCCGACTGCCTGGAGCTGTGCATGAGCTACCGCTCCACCACCGAGATCACCGAGTTCGCTCAGAACATCTCGCGCAACGACAAGTTCGTGCCCATCGAGCGACACGGACCGCCGCCTCAGGTCATCGCCTGCACAGACCAGACGGCACGGATCCTGAAACTGATCGAGGAACACGAGAACAGCGATCACCGCTCGCTCGGCATCATCTGCAAGACGGTCGCTCAAGCGGAGAAGCTCTACGGTGCCTTGTCGAAGGCCGGTGTCGGACTGACTTTCATCGACTACGACAGCACGGCGTTCGCCGGCGGCGTCATCATCACTTCGGCGCACATCTCCAAGGGACTGGAGTTCGACGAGGTGGTCGTCCCGGACGTGGACGACACGAACTACGCCACCGAGATCGACAGGTGCATGCTCTACATTGCCTGCACCAGGGCAATGCACGAGCTTCACCTGACCCTTGCCGGGCCGGTCTCACGCTTCCTGGAGTTCACTTCGCAGTCCCGTGTCGCGTGACGGTGAGCGCCGGGACGTCCACCCGGTACCGATCATCAGGCCCAGCTAAACCTACACTTACGTTAGAGTAATGTGAGGTGGTCGCGGTTCCGCATCCTGCAGGAACTGCGTGTCTCAGCGACCGCGGAACGGATCTCCACGATGACCTCAGCACCTGCTGCTCCCAGCCACGACAAGGCACTCGGGCTGCTGCTCGGTGGCGCGCTGGGCGATGGCCTGGGTGCCCCTTTCGAGGGCCGGGAGGTGGTTGAGGAGACACAACTGGCCGCGTGGGAAGCGGCAGCTACCCCGCTGGTGCACACCGATGACACGGCACTGGCACTGGTCCTTGCCGCACACGTCGCGGAGCGCCGCGACGAACACGGGCTTGATCGTGACGCACTGGCACCCGAGTTCGCGGTGGCGTGGCGTGCCGAGCCCTGGCGTGGCTATGGCTCGGGTACGCCGCACGTGTTCGGCTTGATCGGGGCCGGAGTGCCGTGGCGCAGCGCGGCCCGCGCGACGTTCGGTGGGCAGGGTTCCTACGGCAACGGCGCGGCCATGCGCGTGGCGCCGGTCGCGCTGGTGGCGACCAGCCTGCACCATGCAGCCGAGTTGGGGCGGCAGAGTGCCGAGGTGACGCACGCGCACGAGCACGGCCAAAACGGTGCCGCTTGCCAGGCGGCAGCGGCGTATCTCGCGCTGCGCAGCGATCGCAGGCACCGGCTCGACGCCGTTCGGTTCCTTCAGGACCTGACCAGGGTGGTCCGCTCCCGGCTGTGGCACGAGAAGTTCGACCGCATCGCCGAGCTGATCCGGCACGAAGCTGGGCCTGCGCATGCCGCCCGCGCTCTGGGCAACGACGTGTCCGCACTGGGGTCGGTCCCCTTGGCACTGCTGGCTTTCCTGACGCGGTGCGACGATGCGTCGATGGCGATCCGCTATGCGGTGCTCGGCGGAGGTGACACCGACACCATCGCTTCGATGGCCGGGGCACTCGCGGGTGCGCGCAACGGTGCGCGAGCGTTCCCCGAGGCGTGGACCGCTCGACTCGAGGCAGCCGAGCCGCTGGGCCGTCTGGCGGATCAAGTGACCGGTCCGCTCGCAGCACGGCCTTGACTGCAAGGCGCATCCGGTCATCGGACGAGGAGGATCATGCCGGTTCAGGTGCCGGCGGGGCGCAACGCCGTGCGGTCGCTGGTGGCCTCCGACTGCCGATTCCTGCTGTCGAAGACCGATCCAGCGCGGACGACCGCCAGCACTGTGCTGACGGCCAACGGTGACGATTTCGTGGTCACCGTGTCCAGTGACGACTGCACGGCGGAACTGACATTGCGCTGGGGCAAGCATCTCCTCGAAGAACTCGGCGGGGAACCCACGGTGATGTGCCGTCGGGCCCAGGAGTGGGCGGACGAGCTTGCCCAGGGCCGCATCCCTTAGCGCTTACCCGGCAGGCACTCCAGCCGTCTACACAGGACAGATGTTGCCAGGTGCACAGCGTGGGCGGTGAGCTCGTCCGGCCCTCGACGCACGCGCGCTGCTGACCATCGGTCAGGACACCTGCCTTGCGTCGGCAGGATGTTCACGGCGGCCATCGTCGAGGCTGCCTGCGCCTCCGGCGAAGATGCGGTAGTCGCCGGCCGGGAAGATCTGCGGATGTCCGTCGATGGTTCCGGTCGCAGCTTCTCCCAACCGCAGGCGCAACGCGCCGCTGGTCGCTCCGTCGCCGCAACGTCCGTCGAAGCCGCGCCGGCGCAGCCGCATGTGATCGCCGTGCGGTTCGACGACGAGCAGGCGGGCGCATGCCTCCGGCCCGTCCGCGAGCCGATACTGGATCGCGCCGTCGAACTCGATCCGTTTCACCACATGGTCACGCGTACCGTCGGCGGTCTGGATGCGCAGCGCGGACACCGGCCGGCAAACAGGAGATCATCGCCGCAGCGATCCGGCAGGAGAGCCGCACCGAGTTGGTGAGCGTGCTCGAACGGTTGCCGAACAGGCACTTCGGGCACGTTCGCGACCTGTGGGCCCACCTGCCGGAACTACCCATCGGCGATTGAGCGGACCCAAAGGCCCTGGCAGGCAGCGGCTTTCATGACCGTTGCCCGCCAGGTCGTCCACGGCGTCGAGCCCGCCAGTCCAGTTCAGCACCGCGCAGAACTTCGGCCGCGACGTCGCTGAGCGCCTCCAGGTCACCGCCACCGGCCAGGAACACCTGGACCGGCGAGCAATCCCGACGCTCGCCGTTTATCGGCGTCGAGACGGGTTCGTCGACATCATCCGCGGAACCGGCATCCATCACTCTCGCCTCCTGAGTTCCTCAAGGCCTCGACCGGGGAGTTCCCCGCCTGCCGTCTCAGGCGACCTGGCAGCCGTGATCCATTTCGCCACAGGTTGTTCCACGGCGCGGGTGAGCAGCCAGCCGAGAACGATCGAGACAGCGATCATGACCGCGCATTGGGTCACCGGCGACGCCCCGGCCTGGTGCAGCTGGTACATCACCGTGTAGCCGATGTTGTGGTTGACCAGGTAGACGCCGTAGGAGATGCCGGCCAGCCAGGTGAGTGGACGCAGGGCGGGATGTGACCAGTCCGGGCCGGTCGCGGCGGTGGCGATGAGGCCGCACGCCACACCCAGCGCGAGAGACGAGGGCAGGTCTTCGGTGTGGAAGTGGTGTGCCGCCACGGCTGCGGGATCAGCAGCAGGAGCGCGTGGCCTGCGCGACCGGTGGCCCACAACCACAGTGCGGCGCCTGCGGCGAAAAGGTGCGTGCGGTGCACTCCGAGGTCGCCATGCAGCGCCGCCAGACTCCCGCTGCCGTCCAGCGGAAGCACCACCGCGCTGATCGCGATCGGAGCGATGACGGCCGCCCACAGCACAGCTTGCAGGCACCATCCGTCCCAGGATCGGGTCCGCCACAGCAACGCCGCGGTGATGAACGCCATCACCTGCAGCGGCACGGTCCAGTAACTGGGATCGACGAGGTCGAGATCGACCGAGAGCGCGGGTGGCAGCACCAGCAACGTGGCGACCAGGTCTTCACCGTCGCGGTGCAGAGCGTCAGGCCCGAGCCATCGCGTGACGACGAAGGTGGCCATGGAGGCGACGGCGAACGGCGGCAGCATGCGGCCGAGCCGGTTGCGCAGCAACAACCACGCGCCTGAGGAGCTCAGCGTCTGGCAGATGAAGTAAGCGGAGATGACCATCAGCGCGCTGGCGCCTACCTGGACGCTCATCTCGAAGGGGCGTGCCCCGAGTTCGGGCACCAGCAGCGGACCACCCCACGTCGCGTGTTGCGCGACGACGAACAGGATCGCCACCGCACGCAGCACGTCCCAGCTACTTCGCCGCCGCTTTGTCGTCGGCCTCGCGTCATCGGCCACGCTGACGCCGTACAGCGCCGTGAAATTCGGACATATCAACCATTCTACTCTAACGTTAGATTAGAGTTGCCCCCAGGTCGGAAGCAGGCGGAGCGGGTTCGGCAGGTCGCAGCGCGGGTGGCCGCACGAACAGCGCTACTACCCCGATGAGCACAGGTAGCGGTGCGGAGACCAGCAGCGCCGGGGTGTAGCTCCCGGCGATGTCGTGCAGAACGGCGAACATCAGCGGTCCGAAGGCGGTGGCACCGACGTTCACCGCGGTGACGGTGCCGCGGATGCCGCCGATGTGCAGGGTGCCGAAGTAGCGTGGGAAGGTGGCCGCCTCGAGTGTGCGCATGCCGCCGCTCGCGGCGCCCAGGAGCAGACCGAACAGCACGGCGGACACGCCTGGCGCGATCACGGTGCCGAGCAGCAGGGCGCCGAACAGCGCCGCCATGGACGAGGCCATCAGGACGCGGCTGTCGGCCCGGTCGACGAGCAGGCCCATGGCCAGCGTGGCGACGAGGCTGGCCGCGGTCTGCGGGAGGAAGTTCGCCGCCGCGGCGGTGGCGGTGAGGCCGCGTTCGGTGAGCAGGCTGACCTGGTGGAAGTTGACGGCGGTGCCGAACAGGCCACAAGCGGAGATGCCGGCCGTGACCACCCAGAAGAGCGGGGTGCGCAGCGCAACGGCACGAGTCACTCCCCACTGCGGTGGCGGCGGGGAATCGTGGTCGTGGACGGCTCCGTCAGGATGCTGACCGAGGTCGGCGGGCCGGTCGCGCAGCGCGAACCAGGCGACCGGCAGCACGACGAGCAGCACCAGCACGCCTTCGGCCAGCCACGCACGGCGCCAGCCCCAGCCCGCGATCACCGCCTCCAGCAGCAGTGGCGCCGACGAGATGGCCGCGGTGCCGATCGCGCTCACCAGCCCCAGCGCGGCGCCCCGGCGACGCTCGAACCACAACGCGACCACGGTCGTGGCGGCCAGGCCCAGCGCGCCCTGCCCCGCCATCCGGATCGCGACGAAACCCTCGGTCAGGCCGGCGATCGAGCTCACCGCCGCCAATGCGCACAACGCGGCGCCGAACACCAGCCCGATCACCACGACGACGCGGCGAACACCGAAGCGGTCCAGCGCGCGGCCGACCCACGGCATCGCGGCCGCCCCGGTGAGTGTGCCGACCAGGTAGGCGGTCGAGACCGCCGAGCGGCTCAGGCCGAGTTCGGCGATCATCGGGTCGACGACATCGACACGGCGGCGGTCTGGCCGGGTGCGGTGAATGCGACGAGCAGCGTCGACCAGCCGACGACGTGCCAGCCGTAGAAACCGGACGGCGTGAGCGAGCGGAACGAGATCAGGACTTCTCCCAGTGGCGAGCGGTCAGTCGTCTGCCCCTGCGACGAGGGACTCCAGCCGCACGTCGGGATGCAGGCGCCGCAGTACTCCCAGCGCGGTCGAGTCCACGAACAGCGCGAGGTCGGCGCCGTCGGTACGGGTGAGGACCTCGCTGCGGTTGCCGTCCACGAGCATCCGTTGCGTGGGGTCGGCCAGGCGGCGCACGACGGTGTAAGGCAACGGTTCGAGCCGCACCGGGGACTTGAACTCCGCGTCGAGGCGGTGCGCGGCGACCTCGAACTGCATCGGGCCGACCGCGGCGAACACCGGCGCGCCGTCGCCGCGGCGCAACGACCGCAGCACCTGCACGACACCTTCGGACTCCAGCTGTTCGATGCCCTTGCGGAACTGCTTGGAGCGACTGAGATCCGCGGGCCGCGCGACGGCGAAGTGCGCGGGCGCGAAACTGGGCAGGCCAGGAAACCGCACGGCGGGCTTGCCCGAGTGCAACGTGTCACCAACCCGCAGCGCGGTGGCGTTGACCAGGCCGATCACATCGCCCGGAAAGGCGGTGTCCAATGTGGAACGTTGCTGGCCGAAGACCTGTTGGGCGTACTTGGTCGCGAACGGTTTGCCCGTGGTCGAGTTGGTCGCGATCATGCCGCGTTCGAACATCCCCGAGCACACGCGCGCGAACGCGACCTGGTCGCGGTGCGCGGGATCCATGCCTGTCTGCACCTTGAACACGAACGCCGAGAACGGCGCGTCCAGTTCGCGCGGCGTTCCCTCGACGTCGGGCCGTGCGGTGGGGCGTGGGGCGATTTCGACGAGCAGGTCGAGCAGGTGCCGCACCCCGAAGTTGAGCACTGCGGAACCGAACAGCACCGGTGTCGCCGTGGCGTCGAGGAATCGCGCCGGCTCGAACTCTCCGCCGGACGCGGCGAGCAGTTCGGCCTCCTCGCAGGCCCGTGCCCACTCTGCGCCTTCCTCGGCCTCGGCCTGCCCCGGCGGCAGGTGTTCCTCCGCCGCGGCCGTCGCGCCACCGGCCGTGCGCTGGTAGCGCACGAAGTGCCCGCCGCGTCGGTCGAGCACGCCGCGGAAGTGGCCCGCGTCGCCGACCGGCCAGGTCAGTGGCATCGGTTGCAGTCCGATCCGGTCGACGATCTCGTCGCACAGGTCCAGCGCGTCACGGCCGGGGCGGTCCCACTTGTTGATGAATGTGATCACCGGGATGCCGCGGTAGCGGCAGACGTCGAACAGCTTGAGGGTCTGCGGCTCCAGGCCTTTGGCCGCGTCGAGCAGCATGACCGCGCAGTCCACCGCCGACAGCACCCGGTAGGTGTCCTCGGAGAAGTCCGCGTGCCCAGGAGTGTCCAGCAGGTTGATCACGCAGTCGCGGTAAGAGAACTGCAGTGCCGCCGAGGTGATGGAGATCCCGCGCGCCTTCTCCATCTCCATCCAGTCCGACACCACACCGCGCCGACCGGCCTTACCGTGCACCGCGCCTGCCTCGGAGATCACCTTGGCGTGCAACGCGAGCGCCTCGGTCATGGTCGACTTGCCCGCGTCCGGGTGGCTGATCACCGCGAAGGTGCGCCTGCGTCCCGCTTCCGTGAGCACGGCTGCGGACGAGGCGGTCACCGGGGTGGCGGTGGTCATTCGCGATCCTTCAGGGTCGGCAACATCTCGCCGAACTCTACCCTCACGTCACGGTAAGCTGAGTGTTGGCCTGGCAGCGCGCGTGAGGCAAGGACGCAGGGCGTGATGCCAGAATGACGGGGATCGCGGCGTGGTTCGGGAAGGGATGTTGTGGGCGAGCACATGCAGATCGGTGAGGTGGCGGAGCGGACCGGTCTGTCGTTGCGCACGATCCGGTACTACGAGGAGGTCGACCTGGTGGTGCCGAGCGCACGCACCCAGGGCGGGTTCCGCCTCTACACCGAGCCCGACGTGCAACGCCTCGACGTGGTCAAGCGGATGAAGCCGCTCGGTTTCCAGCTCGAGGAGATGCGGGAGCTGCTCGGCATCCTCGGCGCGTTGTCCAGTGGGGACGATCCCGACCGCGACAAGCACCTCGATCGGCTGTCCGGGTTCTGGACCGCCGCCGACGAACGCTGCCAGCAGCTGCGCGCGCAGCTGCGCATCGCCGAGGACTTCGCCACGACGCTGCGCTCCCACCTGCCCGCGGACTGACGACCGTCATCGCGTGTGGCGTGCGTCGCCGATTTCCCCTCACCGGCAACTCTCACGTAACGTGAGAGTGTGACGATGGCTCGAATCTCCACTCCCCCGCCCGCACTCGCCCCGGATGCCCTGCGGGTCATCGCCCTCGGTGGCCTCGGTGAGATCGGCCGGAACATGACCGTGTTCGAGCACGAGGGCAAGCTGCTCATCGTCGACTGCGGAGTGCTGTTCCCCGAGGAACACCAGCCCGGCGTCGACGTGATCCTCCCGGACTGGAGCTGCCTCCGGGACCGGCTGGCCGACGTGGTCGCCATCGTGCTGACCCACGGCCACGAGGACCACATCGGGGGCGTGCCGTACCTGCTGCGTGAGCGACGTGACATCCCGGTCGTCGGCTCCCGGCTCACGCTGGAGTTCCTGGCCGCCAAGCTGGTCGAGCACCGGATCAAGCCGGTCCTGGTCGAGGTCAAGGAAGGCGAACAGCTCGCTCAGGGTCCGTTCGACCTGGAGTTCCTCGCCGTCAACCACTCCATCCCCGACGGTCTGGCCATCGCCATCCGCACCAGTGCCGGCCTCGTGCTGCACACCGGTGACTTCAAGATGGACCAGTTCCCGCTGGACAAGCGGATCACCGACCTGCGCGGCTTCGCCCGCCTCGGCGAGGAGGGTGTCGACCTGTTCCTGGTCGACTCCACCAACGCCGACGTGCCCGGATTCACCACCTCCGAACGCGATCTCGCCCCCGCGATCGACGAGGTGTTCCGCACCACGCCGCGCCGGGTGATCGTCTCCAGCTTCGCCAGCCACGTGCACCGCATCCAGCAGGTGCTCGACGCCGCGGCCGCACACGGCCGCAAGGTCGCCTTCGTCGGCCGCTCCATGGTCCGCAACATGGGCCTGGCCTCCGAGCTGGAATACCTCAAGGTGCCCGCCGGCCTGGTCATCGACATCAGGGACGCCAACCGGCTGCCCGCCCACAAGGTGACCCTGGTGTGCACCGGGTCACAGGGAGAGCCGATGGCCGCCCTGTCCCGCATGGCCGCCGGCGAGCACGAGATCGTCATCGAGGACGGCGACACCGTCCTGCTGGCCAGCTCGCTGATCCCCGGCAACGAGAACGCCATCTACAGGGTGATCAACGGCCTGACCGACCTGGGCGCCAACGTGGTGCACAAGGGCAACGCCAAGGTCCACGTCTCCGGGCACGCCAGCGCCGGTGAACTGGTCTACTGCTACAACCTGGTGCAACCGGCCAACGTCCTGCCCGTGCACGGCGAGGCACGACACCTGCGCGCCAACGCCGAACTGGCCATCAAGACCGGTGTCGAGCGCGAGCGGGTGCTCGTCGCCGCCAACGGCCACGTCATCGACCTGCACGAGGGCCGGGCCTCGGTCACCGGCCGGGTCGAGGTGCACAACATCTACGTCGACGGCCAGACCGTCGGCGGTGTCACCGAAGACTCCCTGGCACAGCGCCGCACGCTGGGCGAGGAAGGCATGATCACCGTCGTCGCCATCATCGACATCGACACCGGCCGGCTCGACGACGCACCCGACATCATCGCGCACGGCTTCGAACACGACGCCTCGACGTTCCAGCCGGTGATCCCCGCCATCGAGAAAGCCCTCGCGGGCGCGGCGGAGCGGAACGTCACCGACGTGGCGGAGCTCGAACGCCTCATCGCACGGCAGGTGCAGACCTGGGCACAACGCACCTACCGCCGCCGGCCGGTGGTCATCCCGGTCGTCATCGAGGCCTGATCTTCCGGCGGTGACGATCATGAGGAGCAGTCCGCGCGGATTCGAGTCACCAAGCCGGTACAACGCCGCCTACCCCGACTGCGTCCTGCCTGCCGAACCGCTGCGGCTGCGCGGCTATCGCGCCGCGTTGCAAGGCGTCGAGGACGACGTGACGGGTGCGGCGGGCTCGATGACGGTGGAGTTCCTGCCCGGCGGAGCACCCGGCCCTGGGCAACCGGACCGCCTGGGGACGGTGGTGGCGACCCACTGGGGGCAAGGCCCCGTTCTCGTGCTCGCCGAACGAGTCTCGTTGCGCGCGGCGTGGGAGTCGATCGTCCAGCGGTGGCCGGCGCGCCTTTCGGAAGTCCGCGCCGCGCTCGAGCTGACCTGTCACGACCGCGTAAATCCTTAGTGTGAACGTCACGGTCAGGCCAGAGAGCTTGCTCACGATCAAGCCGTTCACGATGAGATCTACAGTGACGTCACGGTAGAGTCCACTGTGGTTGCGCCGGAGATGCCGCGGCCCGTCATGAGACCCCGATCCCCCTGTCACAGGGCGCAGCGGGGTTCACCCGGACTCCGAGAGGCACCCGACGCATGAGTACCGCCGAGGAGGATCGCAGGGCCTAGCACCACGCTCTGCGAACCCTGAACTGTTCGCGGCACCAACCCACGGCACGCCGGCGTCGACGCCGACTCCCTCCCAGCGCGCACCCGAGCGCGCGGGCCCCATTCCTGTTCATCACGCGAGCTTCCTGCCTGCTCGCGCGCACAAATCCTGAGGTGTCGATTGTCCTCACACGTGGCTGCGCCGCGCCCCTCACTGTTGTCGAGGGTCCGCACGACCTGGTTCGCCAACCCCCGCGCTGATCTGATGTCCGGCCTGGTGGTCGCGCTCGCACTGATCCCCGAGGCGTTGTCGTTCTCGATCATCGCCGGCGTCGACCCGAAGGTCGGCCTCTACGCCTCGTTCACCATCGCGATCATCATCGCGTTCTCCGGCGGCCGTCCCGGCATGATCTCGGCCGCGACCGGCGCGATGGCCCTGGTGCTGGTGCCGCTGGTGCGTGACCACGGCGTGGAGTACTTGTTCGCCGCCACCATCCTCACTGGTGCGTTCCAGATCCTGTTCGGCATGGTGGGCGTGCACAAGTTGATGCGATTCGTGCCGCGCACCGTGATGGTCGGCTTCGTCAACGCGCTCGCGATCCTGCTGTTCACCGCCCAGATCCCGCACATCACCAAGGGCGGCTGGCCGGTCATCGCCCTGGTGCTGCTCGGTCTCGGCATCATCTACTTGCTGCCCAGGCTCACCAAGGCGATCCCGGCGCCGCTGGTGGCCATCGTGGTGATCACCGCGCTGACGGTGTTCCTGCACGTCGCCGTGCCCACCGTCGGCGGGATGGGCGAGCTGCCCACCGCGCTGCCCGGCTTCGGCCTGCCGATGGTGCCGTTCACGCTCGAAACCCTCACAATCGTCGCGCCCTACGCACTGACGCTGGCGGTCGTCGGCCTGATCGAGTCACTGCTCACCGCCCAACTGCTCGACGACCTCACCGACACCCCGTCCAAGAAGGGCATGGAGGTCCGCGGACAGGGCATCGCCAACATCGCCACCGGCTTCCTCGGCGGCATGGCCGGATGCGCGATGATCGGCCAGTCCATCATCAACATCAAGTCCGGCGGTCGCACCCGCCTGTCCACCTTGTCCGCAGGTGTCTTCCTGCTGATCCTGGTCTTCACCCTCGGCCCGGTCGTCTCCCTGATCCCGATGGCCGCGCTGGTCGCGGTGATGATCTTCGTGTCGGTCAGCACCTTCGACTGGTCCAGCATCAAGCCGGCCGCGCTGCGCCGCGCACCCAAGAGCGAGACCGCCGTAATGGTCGTAACCGTCGGCACCGTCGTCGCCACCCACAACCTCGCGCTCGGTGTCGTGGCGGGCGCGCTGCTCTCGGCGATCTTCTTCGCCCGCCGAGTGGCGCATCTGGTCGACGTGTCCAGCGTGCTCGACCCCGACGGCACCATCCGCGTCTACGCCGTCACCGGCGAGCTGTTCTTCGCCTCCAGCAACGAACTGATGCACTCCTTCGACTACACCGACACGGTGACGAAGGTGGTCATCGACCTATCCGACGCCCATGTGTGGGACAGCTCCGCGGTCGCCACCCTCGACGCGGTCACCACGAAGTTCACCTCCCGCGGCATCGAGACCGAGATCATCGGCCTCAACCCGCACAGCGAGCAACTGCACACCAAGCTGTCCGGACAGCTCGCCGGATCACACTGACACGCGAAAGGGGCGGCGCCTGCAGGTGCCGCCCCTTTCGCGTTGCCCGTCATGGGCGCCACCCACTCTACACAACACTCACGTTAAGGTAGAGTTAAGGTCATGGAGGTCGTACCGATCAGGCGTGAACCTGTTCTCACGCAGACCGAGATCATCGACTGCGTCGAGGACGCGTTCCTGGCCGGCCCCGCCACCGTGACGGGCCTGCTGGACGCCGCCCTGCGCTGCCAGGCCCGGCCCGCCGTGTTCGCCGCACTGACCCAGCTCCCCGAGCGCTCCTACGTCTCCGTCATGGACGTCCTGTCCAGCCTGCCCGATCTGCCGTACACCGTGGACTGAGCCGCCCGCTTTCCTCATCCGAGCAGGCTTCCCGCGAACGGAGATCCTTGGCGCAGCCCATCACCGAACCCGCGACGGTCGCGACCGTGCGGATGTTGCTCGCCGCCACCGCGGGCCGGCACTCCCCTCCCGCACCGCTGAGCATCGCTCGCGGCGGCGTCATCGCCCTCGTCCGCGGAACCGATTCGGTCAGCCTGGAAGTCCACGAAGCTCTGCGGATCCTGGCCGACGAGGCCGGGATCGACCTTCTCGACATCACGCCGGCTCCCGAGTTCGGGCGGACACCGCCCGCCCGGCGGGTGAAGCTCGTCGTCGCCGCGACCCAGGCCGCGTCGTTCGCGGCCCAGAGGTGTGCCGCCGCCTGGAACGCCCCGGTGATCCTGCCCGGCCTGATCAACCCGGATGAGCCCCTCCGGCTCCTGCTGCGGCCGGAACCGGCGCTGACCGTCGCGTTCGGCGATGGCAGGACCTGCACGGTGCTGCAGGCCGCGCACTTCACCGGCAGCGTGCATTGCGCGACCACCTCCGGCGCCTTCTCGTACGAAGCCCGCGAGCTCGCGGTCAGCCCGATTCCCGGCGGCATGCTGGCCTGCGTGGTGAGCGAGGACGCGAGCCCGGTCCGCCCGCTCCGCGAGCCGCTGAAGCTGCGCCTGACCACCCCGGTCCCGGCGACCGTGGACGGCATCACCGACGTCTTCCCCGCGGGAACGCAGCGGATCGGCCTCGCGCGCACCCTCTATCGAATCGTGCTCCACACCGCCGCACCGAAATCTGGTGATCTTCAATGACCGCTTCCACCACCAACGTCACCCGCACGGACAAATGCCGAGGACTCCTGCTCGGCGCAGGGCTCGGCGACGCACTCGGCGCACCGTTCCAAGGCCGTGCCACCGTGGACGCTGGCACGCTGACCGCCGAGGAACGCGCACCGAGTCTTCTGGTGCACACCGACGACACCGCCCTCGCCATCGTGCTGGCCGAACACCTTGCCGCCCGGCGCGACACCGACCTCCTCGACGAAGACGCGCTGGCCCGCGAGTTCGCCGCGGCGTGGAAACGCGAACCGTGGCGAGGTTTCGAGTCGGGCACACCGCAGGTGTTCGGCCTGCTCCACGCGGGCGTGGCGTGGAGCGCCGCGGCCAAGGCGTTCCTGCAAGCGCAGAATTCCCAGGGCAACGGCGCCGCCGGCCGCGTCGCACCCGTCGCACTGGTGGGCACGAGCGTGCCGCACACCAAGCAACTCGCGCACCGCAGCGCCGCCCTCACCCATGCCCACGCCCACGGCAGACACGGCGCCGAATGCCAGGCCGTCGCCGCCCACCTCGCCCTGCACAGCGACCCCGCCCAGCCCCTGGACGGATACCGGTTCCTCCGCGACATCGCCGAAGTCCTGCAGTCACGGCTGTGGCGCGACAAACTCGACCGTGTCAGTCACCTCGCCGACGGTGCCGACCCCACGCACGCCGCGCACGTCCTGGGCAACGACAGCTCCGCTCTCGGCTCGGTTCCACTCGCACTGCTGGCTTTCCTGCGCAACCCCGACGACCCCGCCGACGCCATCCGCTACGCCGTGCGGGCCGGTGGTGCCACCGACACCATCGCCGGCATGACCGGAGCACTCGCCGGCGCACGCACCGGCACCGGCGCACTGCCCCAGTCCTGGCTGCGGCGGTTCCACCCCACGAGCAAACTGTGCCGGCTCGCCGACCAACTCGCCGGACCCGCCACCACGGAGCTGACCACGAGTTCCTGACGTCCAGCATGTCGTGGGCGGTCTGGGCTCGACTACACGGCACGGGCCGCGCTGGAGAACCCGGACATCGGTTCGCTGCTGCCCGTCGACGCGCTCGGCGAGGTGATCGAATGGCACAGGCAGGGACTCATCCCCGCCGGGACAACGCTGACAACGCCGACTTCTACGAGCCCGAGGGCCTGCCACGCCTCGCCGACCTGCTCCGTCCCGGCGGAGTGTTCGCGCCGTGGTCCAACGGCCCCGCCCGACGACGAGTTCACCGCCACCCTCTCGCCGGTCTTCACCGAAGCCCGCGCTGAGATCGTCGGCTTCCCCAATCCGTCGCAGGACAACGACTCCACGAACACCGTCTACCTCGCGAAACTCGGTTGATCGTCTCCGAACCGCCTGCCAGAGTCGCAGACCGACCCCAGCGCGCCGAGGAGACGAGCATGTCAACAGCCGACCGTCTGCCCGATGTCTCCCGTCCGGATGCCGGGCTGGCCGTGATCAGCCCTATGTACGTCGGCGGGTCGCAGCAGCAGAGCACGGTGGCCGACGAGGCGCTGGCGAGGTGGACGCGAACGCCGGCACCGCAAGGGCTGGTGTCGTTGAACGTGTTCACAAGCCTCGACAACGAAGCACTACTGGCCTACGCGCAATGGACCGACGACGACGAGTACTCCGCCTACATCCGCACAGCGGCGCGCGGGCCACTGGACCTGGTCGACGCGGTCCGCTACCGGCTGTTCCGCAGCATGAGCGACGCCGCCGGCGAACCGGGCTGCGTCATCACCGCCACGTTCGACGTGGACGGCCCCGAGCGGCAGCGGCACATCGTGGACGCGCTCGCCGACGCCGCGTCCCGCGCCGACCCGTTCCCCGGCGCGCTGGCCGCGCACTTCCACCTCAGCGTGGACGGCACCCGCGTGCTCAACTACGCCGAGTGGACCTCGTTGGAGGCGCACGACCGCGCGGTGGACAACGCGGAACTCGACGAGATCTACCGCATCAGCCTGGAGACCCCCGGCGTGCGCGCCACCCGCGGCCGCGCCTACCGCCTCCATGGAGCGCTGCACACGAGCTGACCAGAGTGCTCAGGACCGGCCGAACATCAGGCCGGGGTGCCTGTCCAGGACACGCTGCCAGCTCGCGGGTGAGATAGCCGGATGCGGCATAGGCGGACAACCCCGGGGACCAGGCGAGCAACGCGACGGCGGCCAGTCCGGGATCCCAGGCCCTGCCCCTACGGCGCGGCGAGGGTGAGACTGTCCGGAACCGCGTCGAACGCTTCCTCGACACGATGGATGAGAACCTTGCTGCCGCCGGGCCCTTTCCAGCGGCCCAGCTTCTCCATCGGTGACGGCCCGTCATAACCGCGCCCGGAGATCCAGTTCTTGACGGCGCAACGCCATGCGGCCAAGGACAACTCACCCAGCAGCCGCACCCTCACGTCCTGCCGGCTGTCGACACCGAGCTTCGTCTCCAACTCCGCGACGAGCCTGGATTGGACGGTCACCGAGTGCAGCAGACTGCGGTCCCACAGCACGGGCGTGCGGGCGATGAGACCGCGGGTGGCGAGGAAACTGCGGTCCCACTCCTCACCGAGCCCGGTGACGGCGGCGACCAACGCCTGCTTCAGGAAGTCCAGCACGGGACCGTGGAGCTCGCGTGCGGCGACCTCAGCGACATAGGCGTCCCACAGCTCCAGCTCCGCGGCCATCGCGACGTCCTCTTTGGACTGGAACATGCGGAAGAACGTGCGCTTGGAGACCTCCACCTCCTCGACCAGCTCGTCGAGGGTGGTTTCGTGGAATCCCCTGTCCAGGAACAACCGCAACGCGGTATCCGCCAGAGCCCGGCGAGTCCGCAACTTCTTGCGCTCGCGCAGGGGCAACGCCCGATCACCCGAGACGGCACCCGGCATGGTGGTCATCGCCGGAGTGTAGCCGCCATCTAGAAGCAATTGCCACTAGAGCGATAGTGCCCCTCTCTGTAATCTGCCACTGAGGGGCAGTTTAAGTCGAGGGGGCGGGTCGTGGCGAAGTCCGTGCGCAGTCCGATGGTGCTGGCGGTACTGCTGGCCGGATCCACATTGGGGGTGATGGGAGGCGCCATCCTGGTCTCGGTGCTCGAGGTGATACGCGGCGAGTTCGCGGTCAGCGGCACCGCGGCGGGGTTCATCCTCACCGCACACGGGCTGGCGATCGCGCTGTCGAGCCCGCTGATGGGAAGGCTGGTGGACAGGTGGGGCATCCGCCCACCGCTGATCGGCGGGCTGGTGGTCTACGCGCTCGCCGGGGGCGCGGGACTGGTCGTGACGTCCTATCCGGCATTGATCGTGAGCCGACTGGTGTTCGGGGTCGGCGCGGCGGCGGTGTTCACCTGCACGACCGTCGCGCTGCTCGCCTTCTTCCAGGGGGCGGAGCGAGATCGGGTGATGGGCTGGCGGTCCACCGCGACCAGCGTCGGCGGGCTGGTGTGGCCCCTGCTGGGCGGAGTGCTCGGCGGGCTGTCCTGGCACGCCACGTTCGGCATCTACCTCGTCGGCATTCCACTCGCACTGGCCGCGATGTGGTCACTGCCGAACACCACCCCGCCCGACCGGCACAACCAGACCGGGGCGATCCTGCTGCTGCGGCAACGACCGGCGCTACTGGGCTGGTACGCGATGTGGATCGTGATCGCCGTCCAGATGTACGTGCTGGCGATCTTCCTGCCCCAGCACTTGGCGCGGCTCGGCATCCACGCCCCCGTGCTGGTAGCGATCTACGCAGTCGTCGGCCCTTCGATCACCACCAGCCTGATCGGACTGGTCTACGGCCGCCTGCGGGCACGGTTCGGCTACACAACCCTACTGCGGGTGGCGTTCGCCGCCTCCCTCGCCGGGTTCCTGCTCTACGCCACCGTCACCCAGCCCGTCCTCCTGCTGCTCGCGCCCGCGCTGTTCGGCGTGGGCAACGGCATCCTGTTCCCCATCGCCACCGTTCTGGTCGACCAAGCAGCCGGCGCCGAGCACCGCGGCCGCGCCGCGTCGCTGTCCGGGACCGCGATCTTCTCAGGCCAGTTCATGTCCCCTCTACTGTTCGGCCCCCTCATCGCCGCCACGTCCACCACCACCGGTTTCCTGGTCGCCGCCACGATCTCCGCCACCCTGCTCGTGATCGTTGTGGTTGGGCGTGTTGGAAAACATCGCCTGGACGAGGAAGACCGCGCCGGAGCACTCAACTCGGTTGGGTAACAAGCACCAACGCTCTCCCTCATCATCGACATGGCCCGCTACCGCGGGCATCCGACTGCCGCGCGGTGCTCGCAGTCGTCTATGACCCCGAGGCACACATCTCGAATCCCAGCGGGCTAGCACGATCCCGCGTCATCCAGCGGGAGCGTCCCGCTGCGCCTGGCGGTCGCGCGATAGCGGCTTGCCCGGAGCTGCGATCATGGTCGGCAGGACTGCCTGGGGGGGGTTGGTGTGGGGATTCAGGGGTGCTCGACCGCAGGCTGTGCGAACGCGGCGGTGTTCAAATCGAGAACCAAGCGAACGGTCACCATCCACGCATCAGTCCGCTGACGTATCTCCAGAACGGCTGCCCACTTCACCCAACCAAAACGGACAAACGCTGGCTGGCCGACACGCTGCCGGAGATCGCCTCGCAGTGGCACCCGAGCCTCAACGGCAAGCTGATATCTCAGACCGTGGTGTGGGACTCGAAGCGCACGGTGTGGTGGCGACCGACTGCTACTGCCCGCGTCACGTCCTGCAGAACCCCCGATTGCGAGCCCGATACGGGCCCGAGATCCCCGACCTGCGACGACACCGGATGGCACGGAACAATAGGCTGCACCTCTGCTTCATGGACTTGAGGTGCGGAAACAGCACCCGCTGGCATCACCCGACACCTCCGTCAGGGTCGACCCGAGGACTCTTAATCAGCGGGTCCGGGGTTCGAGTCCCTGGCGGCGTACTCCGGAGAAGCAGGTCGAGATTCGTCTCGACCTGCTTTTTTGCATTCTGCATACTCATCCTCATTCGCCTGCTGGCCGAGAAATGACTGATGGCCGGCCACCGCGGTAGCTGGCCACCGCGGTGGCTGGCCATCACGAACCTCGTCACCACTTGTCGGAGGTGACGATCGCCTTCAGCTGGTCGAGGGCCAGCGGCGACTGCGGCGAGTAGATCCGACCGCCCGGCGACTCGATCGCAGCACCCGACGGGTCCTCCTGGTTGCTGACGCGTAGGAGGACGACCGTCCCGTCGGGCCGCTGGAGGCACGCCATGTACGACACCGCGCCGGGCGCCAGCCGCACGGTCTCGGTCGCCAGCTGGGAGCCGTCGGGCAGCGTGCTGACAAGACAGGCCCAGCACATCACTCACCAGCTCCTCGGCCAGCCACGTCCGGCAGGTCAGGACCGTGGTGAACCGCATCAGCGCGGGACGCTGCCTTGCCACGTACTCAGCGAACTCCACCGGCAACTCCCGATCATCAACTCGACCTCGATTTCGCACCCCCAATGGAGAAGTGACCTCTAACGTTGCATCCGATCTCTCAACAGCCCGAGCAGACTGAGCTGTGACGACACCGACGCTGATCCTCATCGGACAGTTCGAACCGGACCTCGCAGAGGAAGTGGAGACGACGATTGGTATCGCCGCCCGATGAGCTGAGCTACCGGTCGGTGCTGCGACTGCCGGACGTCGGCAGGCTCGTGACCGCGTCCACGGTCTCCCGGCTGGCCGAGCAGACCTTCGCACTGGCGATCGTGCTCTACACGCTCGAACGGTTCCACTCGCCCGCGCTGGCCGGTGTCGTCGCGTTCATCGCGATGGCGCCGGGTCTGGTGCTGAGCCCGATCGCCGGCGCCGTGCTGGACCGGCTCGGCGCCGCCCGTGCGATCACGGTCGACCTGCTGGCGAGCGCGGTGCTGGTGTTCGCCCTCGTCGTCGCCGACCGAACGCACTTCACCAGTTCGTGGCTGCTGATCGTCGTCGCGGGCCTGTACTCGTTGACGAGCCCGCTGCACCTGGCCGGCGTGCGCACGCTGCTCCCCCGGCTCGTGCCCGCGCACGCGCTGCCTCGCGTGAACGCCTTGGACACCAGCACGTTCGCCGTGGTGGACGTGCTCGGGCCGGTGCTCGCGGGCGGGCTGTTCGCGTTGACCGGGTCGTGGGTGACGCTGGCGCTCATCGGCGGGCTGTACGTCGTGGCCGCCGTCCTGCTGGTCCCGCTGGCGCTGCGGACAGCGGAACAGCGCGCCGAACGCCCGCACCTGCTGCGGGAAGCCGCTTCCGGTCTCGGCTATCTGCTGCGCCACCCGACTTTGCGCGCGCTGGCCGGGTCCTACTCGCTGTACCAGGTGAGCTGGGGCGTGCTGGTGGTCGCGGTGCCGGTCACCGTGCAGCGCGAGCTCGCCACCGCCGACGCCGCCGAGGTGGGCACCGGCCTGCTGTGGGCTCTGGTCGGGGTGACCGCCGTCGTGGGTGCGTTGTTCGTCGGGCGGCTCGAGAGCACGAACCGCGAACGCGGCTGGATCATGGCGGGCACCCTCGGCACCGCTGTCGCCGTCTTCCCGATCGCCGGGCTCGGCGGCCTGGTGTGGCTCGCGGTGGGACTGGCGCTGGTGGGTCTGCTGTCCGGACTGGTGGACGTCGGCACGCTGACCCTGCGCCAGCGCCGCACCGACCCCGAGCAGCTGGGCCGGGTGCTGGCGACGTCCATCAGCGCCAACATGTCCGGCCTGCCGCTCGGGTCGCTGATCGGCGGTCTGGTGCTGGCCTGGTCGGTGCCGGCCGCGTTCGCCGTCGGTGCCGCCGCGGCCGCCTGCTCGGCACTGGTGGCGCTCCTGATCTCCCGGTCCAGCTGAGGCCACGGCCTTCGTCAGCTCGGCACCACGCGATACCGCACGTGCGTGACCGCCGGTGAGGACACCGAGAACTCCTGCTCCAGCGCCACGGACACGCCGTCGAACAGCCGCGCGCCGGCGCCGAGCAGCAGCGGCACCAGGTTGAGCTGCACGTGGTCGAGCAGCCCTGCCCGCAGGACCGCCCTGCTGGTCTCGGCTCCCATCACGATCACGTCCCTGCCGCCGGCAACCTCCACGGCCTGCCGCACGGCGGCGGCCACGTCGGTGACGAACGTGAAGGAGGCCGAGCGGGCGGGCAACGGAGGTCGTCCGGTGCGGGTGAGCACGAACGTCGGTACTGGGTAGGGCGTGTCCTCCCAGTGCGGCAGGCCCAGCTCGAACGTGTGGCGGCCGCAGACGACCGCACCCGCCGACGCCGTCATCCAGGCGGCGACCTCCTGGTCGATCGGTGCGGGCGCGCCGAACATCCAGGAGTGCAGCGCCTCGCCGCCCTCCCCCATCGGGTTCTCCATCGAGACGTTCGGTCCGGTGACGTAGCCGTCGAGAGAGATGCTCTTGTGCACGATGACGTTTCCCATGCACAGGCAGACCGGCGAGCGTCCGGAAACTCATCGGTGGACGCCCGCCGTTCCCCTGCTCGGTTACTTCAGGGCGTAGGCGCGGATGATGGTCTGGCTCTGCTTGTTCCCCTCGGCGTCGTGGACGGACGAGCGCAGCGAGACGAACTTCGCGCCGGCCGGGTGGCGGACCGTGACCGTCCACTGTGTACGGTCACGCTGGACCAGCGCCGGAGCCCAGGTCTTGCCGTCGTCGCAGGAGACGTCGACCGTCGGCTTGGAGATCTGGCCGGGGGTGGCGCTTCCGTTGCGCTGCACCGACATCGGGATCCGGAAGAACCTGCCGGCGGGTGCGGCGTTGCGGTCGTCGAGGTCCGGTGCGTACCGCACCCCGAGCAGCGGCAGGAGGGTTGCTTCGAGGGGCCGCTCACCGCGCTGCGAGGTGAACGTCCACTCCGCCTCGTACCGGGTGGTCAGACCCGCGTAGGTGGAGCGGTCCGCGGTGGTGCGGGCGGTGTACGCGGCCCGTTCCGGACCTACGTCGAACACGCCGTAGACCGCCTGGTCGTTTTCGCCGATGACCTTGCCGTCGCGCAGCAGCTCCGTGCGACCGCGCATCGCCTGCGAGCTGTTGCGGCCGGGGTCCTGGTCGGCCAGCGGTGAGATCTGGAAGTGCAGCCGGTCCAGTCCCCGGAACGCCGTGGACCCGACCTCGCCGTCGAACAGGGACGGCCCGAACACGCCGCGGTTCCAGCGGACGGTCGTGGTCTTCCCGCGGGGGTAAACCACCGGCTTGACCTGCACGTGCTCGCCGAGCCACTGGTCGCCGACCACCTCGGTGAAGGTGCGGAAGGCCCACGGCACGTCCGGTGTGTAGTACTCGGTCAGGGTGCCGGGCAACGGGATGGCCACCAGGTCGCGGACACCGGTCGAGCCCGGTGTCGTGCTCGCGTGCTCGGACCGGACCTTCGCGAGGTCGCCCGTCCGATCGTGCCACCTCGGTGTCCTCGGGACGGCGTGGTCGGTGTGCTTCAGGTGGTACAGGTACGGGCTGCCGTCGAACGACCGTCCGTTCCACTTCGCCTTCGTGGTCTGCGTGGTGAAGGTGAACGCGTCGTGCCGGGTGGACGACGGTCGCACTGTCAGCCGCTGGAGCTCCTCTCCGAACGCCAGCACCGACTCCCCGGTGAACCCGTACTCGGTGTTGGTCGTGCGATGGAAGTCGAGCTGGGTGCGGACGTCCCGGGAGGACGGCTCGTCCACCGTGATCCCGACGGGCATCGCCTCGCGGGCGTCGAAGACCAGCGAAGTCTTCTTGCCCACCGTGAACGTCGGTTCGGCCATGTACGCCTTGCGCCCGGTGGCGGCGTCCCGGACGAAGCCGGTGTAGGTGTACTCGCCCGCGGGCAGCCGGACCGTGGTGGGCCCGGTGGCGAAGGCCTTGTAGACGTCCACCCGGCCGATCGGGACGAACCGGTAGCGGTAGTCGGTGCTGGGCGAGCCGTCGTGAGCGATGGCGGTGAGGTCGACGTCGTAGCTCTCGACCTCGCGATGCACCGCGATCGGCGTGCGCACCGCGGTGGTGCCGGCCGTCGCGGTGATGACGCCCGAGACATCACCGGAAGGCCCGTTCACCGCGACGTCGGCGGTGACGGTGACGGTGGCCTGACCACCTGCCGGCACGGTCACCGTCGCCGGGGTGATCGTGAACATGCCCTGCGGTGCGGGAGAACCGTCCTGGTGCTTGACGTCGGCCGAGAGGCTGAAGGTGGCCGGTGCGGTGCCGTGGTTGGTGTAGGTGAGGGTCTTCTTGATCGCGGCCGTGTCCTGGTAGGGCCAGCGCACCTCGCCGAAGTTCAGGCTCGCGGGTGCGGCGGACGTGGTCGCGCCGACCGCTTTGCCGACGTCGACCCGGCCCGCGCCCTGCTGGTGGACCGTCAGTCCGGCCTTCGCGGTGGCGCTGCCCATCAGCGTGGACTTCAGCTGCTCCGCGGTCCAGCCCGGGTGCTGCCCGGCGAGGATCGCCGCCGCGCCCGCGACGTGCGGTGCCGCCATCGACGTGCCCGTCAGCGGCAGGTGGCTCTGGCCGGGCTGCCCGTTCACGCTGTGCGCGGCGCGGGCCGCGGTGATGTCGACGCCGGGCGCGGTGATGTCCGGTTTGACCGCACCGTCGCCGAACCGGGGACCCCGGCCGGAGAACTCGGCCAGGTTGTCCGAGCGGTCGACCGCTCCGACGGTCAGCGCCGCGTCCGCGGTGCCCGGCAGTCCGACGAAGCCCTGGTTGCCCGCGGCGATGACGAACAGCGTCCCGGTTTCGGCGGTGAGCCGGTTCACCGCCTGCGACAACGGATCCGTGCCGTCGCTCGGTTCGCCGCTCAGGCTCATGTTGACCACGTCGGCACCCTGGGCCGCCGCCCACTGCATGCCTTCGATGATCGTCGACACGTGGCCGACACCGTCGTCGCCGAGCACCTTCCCGTTGAGGAGCCTGGTGTCCGGCGCGACTCCCCGGTACCGGGTGTGCTCGCTGGTGATGATCGACGCGACGTGCGTGCCGTGCCCGTGCCGGTCGTCCGGGTTGTCACCGCCGGTGAAGTCGCGGGCGTCCACCACCGCGCCGGCGAGGTCGGGGGGCGTGGCGTCGATCCCGGTGTCCAGCACCGCGACCTTGGTACCCGCACCGGTGTGGCCTGCCTGCCACGCGGCCGGGGCGCCGATCTGCGGCACCGAGTGCTCCAGAGCCACCCGGACCCGTCCGTCGAGCCACACGCGGTCCGCCTTCTGGGCCACCGGCCAGAACGCCGCCGAACGAGCCACGGAGACGGCCGTCGCCCCCATGGCGGGCAGTTCGCGCGTGACCTGGGCGGCGGCAGTGCTCGGCGCCGGTCCGGCGTGGTCGACGATCAGCGGCAGGCGGTCGGCAGAGGCGTCGTCGAACCCGGCGGCGATCAGGTCGGTGACGTTGAACAGCCGCGGGTCGAGAACCCCCTTCTGCAACAGTGCCTGCGCGTCCTCCGGGACGACGTTGAGGTCGCCGTGCTCGTCGGTGTAGGACTCGAACAGGAAGCGCTCACGGCCAGGAGCGGGCCGGACGTTCACCACCCGCTTGTCGCTGACGGTGATCTTGTCCCCGGTCAGCAGTGTCACGGTCGCACCGTTGGCACCGACCGGCGTGATCACGACCGGATCGGCGGCCGCGCTCGGTGCCGCCGACACCACCGTCCCCGCCAGCACGAGTGCCAGCAGCCCCGGCAAGGCTCGTCTGCTTCGCATCAAACATCTCCACAAAGTTGTTGTCGTGGTTCGACTCGCGGACCAAGACACGCCATGTCCTCCTGACCGGGTTGCAACCTCCCGGTGAGGACATGGCGTGACTAACCGCGTGAATGCCGGTGGGGAACGGACAAAGAACGAACGCGAGGACCGGTTCGCGGCGTACTTCGCCGCCAAATCGGGCGCGATGCGCGCGACCGCGTACCTGCTGTGCGGCGACTGGCACCGCGCGGAGGACCTCGTCCAGACCGCGTTCGTGAAGCTGTACCTGGTGTGGCACCGGGTCGGCCACGAGGAAAAGCTGGACTGCTACACGCGCCAGGTTCTGGTGCGGACCTTCCTGGACGAGAAGAGACGCGGGTTCTTCCGGCGCGAGCGGCCGACCTCCGAGATCGGGGACCGCCCGCTGTCCGAACCGGACGACCACGTCGAGAACCGCGTTGTGCTGGTCGAGGCGCTCGCCGCGGTCGCGCCGCGGCAGAGGGCCGCTCTGGTGCTGCGGATCTGGGAGGACCTGTCCGTCGAGGACACCGCGAAGGCGATGGGCTGCAGCACGGGGACGGTCAAGAGCCAGCTGGCCCGCGGCCTCGCGACGATGCGCTCCCTCGTGCCGGTCAGCAGTGCGTGACCTCGTGAAACAGCTGGGTAGTGCGGAACAAGGAGCCCAAGAGATGGATGAGCGTGAACTGCGGACAGCGATGGACGACGCCGTGGCGGTGGCGCCGCCGCCGATGACGGAAGGGCCCGTGCTGATGGCCGGTCGGCAAGCCCTCAAACGACGTCGTGCGCTGCGGGCGAGCACCGCGAGCGCGGCGGTGGTCGCGATCACGGCGGTCGGGGTGGCCGTGCTCGCTTCAGGCCAGGGCCACAACGGTTTCGCTCCGGTCGGCGCGAAGCCGTCGGCAGTGCCGGACACCGTTGCGTCGTCACCGACCGCACGTCCCGACGCGACGGCGACCTCCGGCCCGCACCACGACCGCGCCGCGGCACTGGCGGCCGCGCTGAGCGACCTGGCACCGGACGGGTTCGGGACACCGGACGACCTCAAGGGAACCGGCGACTTCGCCAACCGGCCGTTGAAGAGCCACAAGGCCATGTCGGCCGGCACGGTGAACGGCACCGAGCTGTGGCAGTACGCCGCGGGCACCCCGCTGACCAAGGGCGCGGCTGTCGGAGAGCTGGTCGCCACGGTTCACTCGCCGGGGTCGGCGACGACCGGGGAAGGCTGCGGGCTGAAGCCGACGGCGTGGGACTCCTCCCTCGCTCACTGCACCGAGGTGAACGTCAGCGGCAAGACGGTCGCCGTCGCGTCCGTCACCTACCCGGCCGTGGACGGCCTGCCGCCCTCTCAGTGGGCCGGCTATCGCCACGCCGACGGCACCGTGGTGTTCGTCATGCAGTCCACCGGAATGGCCCGATCGGGCCGCCCCGCCCTGGCCGTGATGCCGATGACCGATCAGCAGCTGGCCGCCCTGGCCGTCGATCCGCGCCTCAGTCCCCGGTGAGGAAGGCCACCGGCACCGCCGATCTGCGGCCCTCCCGCATGACGACGCGTTCGGAGCGGTAGCACCCTCCACTTCGGACAGACCATCGCTGTGGCTCGCCGACACCACGGCGCCCGGCTGCTGGTGTCGTGAGTGCGCGGGAGCGGAGGAGGACCGCTTGTCTAGGCTGAGCCCTCGAAACCGAGGAGTGCTCATGAAGCTCTACGCAGTCGCCGCCGTCGTCGACTCGGTCATGGCGGCCTTGCGCGGCACCGGAAGCGTGCGCAAGGTCACGAAAACCGCGCTGATGCCCGCCCTCGCGCTGACCAGCCCGCCACGCGACCCTGGCATGACGGTGGGCCTGGCCGGATCCTGGGCCGGCGACGTGGCACTGCTCGGCGACTCCGACCGGGCGTTCCGAACCGGACTGTTCAGCTTCCTCGTGGCCCACGTCGGCTACACGGCCGCGCTGGCCCGCCGATCACAGCCCGGCTCACGCGGGGCGGTCCTGCCGATCGTCGCGGCCTCGGCTGCCGGGGCCGCGGTGTTCGCCCGCGCGGCCGGGCCGATGGGGCGACCGGTCGGCCTGTACGCACTGACGCTCGGAACGATGGTCGCCGCCGCGTCGACGGTCCGCGGGCGTGGTGCGCGACGAGTTTTCGGTGGTGCGGCACTGTTCGCGGTGTCGGACGCGCTGCTCGGGGCGAGCCGGTTCGTCCTCGATGGACGGGCGGCGCGGGTCGCCTCGGCCGGTGTGATGCCCACCTACGCGGCCGCGCAGTGGCTGATCCACACCGGGTTCGAGCAGGAGGGCGACCCCGCCTGAAAACCCGTTGGATGCCCTGTGCTAACGTTCTTGGTGTCGGAAAGAGCAAGGCTCCGGCACACAAACAAGCGCCGCTAGCTCAGTTGGTTAGAGCAGCTGACTCTTAATCAGCGGGTCCGGGGTTCGAGTCCCTGGCGGCGTACTCCGGAAAAGCAGGTAGAGATTCGTCTCTGCCTGCTTTTTCGCATTTCCGCCGCTTCCCGTCATCCCGAGGACGACGTCAACACCCGGCAAGCCTGGGCGGTGAGGTCGCCGAGCAAGCGGACGGCCTCTGCGAGTTCGGGCCCGATCTCCAGCTGGATCCACAGGTCCGACGGCGCGTCCCTCGTGTGGCTCGGCCGCGCCGCGGACGGCTCCCCCAGCCGCTTCGTCCTCGACTTCCAGGTGCCCGAGCTGGCCACCGCGGAACCGGGCTGACCTCGCGGTCAACGCGGTTCAGACGGGCGTCGAGCACCCGGCGGACCTCGATGGACAAGGGAGAGCGTTGACTCTCACAGACAGATGGTCGACAATCGACAACCGACACGCCAGCACCAGCACTGGAGGACACCGTGGAGTTCGCGAGCAAGCCGAAGTTCGTCACGTTCGACATGAACGGGACGCTGATCCGCTTCCGCATCAACGACGTGATCCGTCAGGTCCTGGGCGACCGGCTCCCCGCCGAGCTCGCGGACGAGTTCCTGCGGACGGGCAACGAGTTCCGGTACGACGAGACCCTGGGCGACTGGAAGCCGTTCCACCAGATCGTCGCCAACTCGCTGGAGCGCACCATGCGTCACTTCGGCCTGGAGTACCGCGCCGGTGACGGTGAGGCGGTGTACGAGCAGATCCCCACGTTCGGCCCCTACCCCGGTGTCACCGAGGCACTGCGGCGCCTGGCCGAGGAGTACCCGCTGGTCATCGTGACGAACACCGACGACGCCCACGCACCGAGCCTCGTGGAGAACCTCCAGGCTCCGTTCGAGGTCGTCATCACCGCCGAGCAGATGCGCGCCTACAAGCCGCGGCTGCACGCGTTCCAGTACACGCTGGACAAGCTCGGCGCGACGCCCGACGAGATCGTGTGGGTCTCAGCGAGCCCGAAGTACGACCTCCGCTCCGCGACCGTCATGGGCTTCGAGAACAAGGTGTACATGGACCGCGGCTTCGAGCCGGACCACCCGTGGCTCGGCTGCAAGCGGATCACCGACATCGCCGACCTCCCCGTCCTCTTCGGTCTGCCGCGGCCTTGAGGCGCGGACGACCGATCGCAACGGCAGGAGGACAGCGATGAAGTTCACCCCGTACTGGCTGGACACCGCTCCGCAGGGCCCTGACCGGTCGCGCACCGACATCGGCGGCCACGTCGACGTCGCGATCGTGGGAGCCGGCCTCACCGGCCTGTCAGCGGCACTGCACCTGGCCCGCAAGGGCGCCAACGTGCACGTCTTCGAGAAGGAGACGGTGGGCTGGGGTGCGTCGGGCCGCAACGGCGGGATGGCCACGACCGGTCTGTCGATCGGCTTCCGCGACGCGGTCAGCCGCTACGGGCTGGACATCGCGAAGGCGTACCTCCTGGCCTACCACAACGCGGTCGACACCGTGGAGAAGGTCATCAGCGACGAGGGCATCGACTGCGACTTCGCCCGCACCGGCAAGCTGAACCTCGCGTCGAGGCCCGCTCACCTCGACGGCATGCGCAAGACCGCCGAGATGCTGTCCGGGCTTGGTTTCGAGCACCGCCTGGTGGGCAGGAACGAACTCCGCGCGGAGATCGGCTCCGACAAGTTCCACGGTGCGATGGTCGACGCCCGGAGTGCGGGGCTGCACGTCGGCAAGTTCACCAAGGGACTCGCCGAGGCGGCCGTGCGGGCGGGCGCCACGATCCACGAGAAGGCGCCGGTCGAGCAGTTCCGCGGGCTGGGCGGCACGAAGCACGAGCTGGTCACCGCGCGGGGCACCGTCCGTGCCGACCAGGTCCTCGTCGCCACCAGCGGCTACACCGGGCGGCCGTTCCGCTGGCAGCAGGTCAGGATCGCGCCCGTCGGCAGCTTCATCATCGTGACCGAGCCGCTGGGCGAGGACGCCTGCGACGAGCTGCTGCCGACCCGGCGGATGGCGTCGACTTCCAAGAACCTGTTGAACTACTTCAGGATCACGCCGGACCACCGGCTGCTGTTCGGTGGTCGCGCCCGGTTCACCATGTCGAACCCGCAGTCGGACGAGAAGTGCGGGCGCATCCTGCAGCGGGGGATGACCGAGTTCTTCCCACAGCTCGCGAACGCGCGGGTGGACTACTGCTGGGGCGGACTGGTCGACATGAGCATGGACCGCATGGTCCACGCCGGCGAGCGCGACGGACTGTTCTACTCGCTCGGCTACTCCGGCCACGGTGTCCAGATGGCCACGCACATGGGCAAGCAGATGGCCGAGTACCTGAACGGCACCGTGACCGCGAACCCGTGGCGTGACTTGAAGTTCAACCGGATCCCCGGCCACTTCGGCCCGCCCTGGTTCCTGCCTTTCGCGGGTGCCTTCTACAAGTTCAAGGATCTCGTGAAGTAGGCGTTCCGCCACGCCTCAAACCTGCGCACCTTCCCAGTTGATGAAGGACGGCCACCATGCGAGCCTCAACACCCTTGCGTGCCACGATCATCGCGACATCCCTGGCCTTCGCACTCGTCGCGTGCGGGTCGGTCGAAGCAACCCAGCCCGCCGGCTCCGACCAGGTCGAGCACACCGACGACATCTCGGTGGGCGTGCAGCCGGACCCGGCGGTGGTGAAGCTGCTGCCGGAAGCCGTGAAGGCCAAGGGCACGATCTCGGTGGCGATGGACCTGTCGAGTCCGCCCACCACGTTCATGGCGACGGACAACAAGACCCCGATCGGATTCAACCCGGACATGGCGCGGCTGATCGCGGCCAAGCTCGGGGTGAAGCTGCAGATCGACAACGTCAAGTTCGACACCATCATCCCCGGTCTGCAGGGCGGGCGGTTCGACTTCACCGCGACCACCATGGGCGCCACCGCGGAGCGGCTGAAGGTGCTCGACATGATCAACTACTTCCAGAACGGCACCGGGGTCGTCGTACCTCGCGGGAACCCGCAGAAGCTGACCGTCCACGACCTGTGCGGGCGCCGCGTCGGCGTGCAGTCCGGTACCACGGCGGAAATCAAGTGGCTGCCACAGCTGAGCGAGAAGGACTGCACGAGCCAGGGCAAGCAGGCCATCACCGGAGTGACCCTGCCGAGCGTCAACGACTCGCTGACCCAGCTCGCCTCCAAGCGCCTCGACGCGGTGATGTACGACTTCACCTCGCTGTCGTGGGCGGCCAAGCGGCAGCCGAACGTGCTGGAGGTCCTGCCGGAGCGGGTGGTCTCCGCGAAGGTGAACGTCGCACTGCCCAAGGGTTCCGCGCTGACCCCGGCCATCCAGGCGGCCGTGCAGGCCATCATCGACAGTCCCAAGTACGTCGAAGCCCTTGATCGCTGGGGCTTCCAGGGCCTCGGCATCGAGACCGCGGCGATGGCCGTTCCGCTGGGGCAGTGATGTCGACGACCACGACCACTTCTCCGACCGGGAGCCGGCCGTTGCCGGGACTGCTGCCAGAGCACAAGAAGCGGATCACGCCGAAGCGTCCGCACGACTACCTCTGCTGGGCGGCCGCGATCGCGGTCGTCGCCGGCCTGGTCTACACGACGGTGACCAACGAGAACTACCAGTGGCCGGTGGTGTTCAGCTACTTCACCACTCGGTCCATTCTGGACGGTCTGCTCCTCACGCTGGTCCTGACGGTGGTCAGCATGGGCCTGGGCACGCTGCTCGGGTTGCTGCTCGCGATCATGCGGATGTCGCACCAGCCCCCGATCTCCGGTCTGGCCGGGCTGTACATCACGTTCTTCCGCGGCACACCGGTGCTGGTGCAGCTGATCTTCTGGTTCAACATCGCCGCGCTGTACCCGAACGTCTCCCTCGGCATCCCGTTCACCGACATCTCCACCCCGGTGGACGTCAACGCGCTGATGACCCCGCTGACCGCGGCCATCGTGGGCCTGACGCTGAACGAGGCCGCCTACATGGCGGAGATCATCCGCGGCGGCTTCGCGTCGGTGAGCCGGGGCCAGTACGAGGCCGCGGACTCGCTGGGAATGAGCGGTTTCACCAGGCTCCGCCACGTGATCATCCCGCAGACCATGCCCGCGATCATCCCCGCCACCGGCAACCAGGTGATCGGCATGCTCAAGGGCACCTCGCTGGTCAGCGTCCTCGGCGTGGCCGAACTGCTCAACAGCGCGCAGTCCATCTACGCCCGCACCTACCAGACCATTCCGCTGCTGATCGTCGCCAGTCTCTGGTACCTGATCATGACCCTCGCGCTCAGCGTGCCGCAGTCCATGATCGAGCGCCGCTTCTCCCGCTCCACCCGCAGGCAGGCCGCGGTCGCCACCGCGACGAAGGAGTCGTTGCTGTGAAAGCCGACGGAACGATCGTCGCCCGCAAGCTCTGCAAGAGCTTCGGCAGCCACCAGGTGCTGCGCGAGATCGACCTGACGGTGTCCGCCGGGGAGATCTCCTGCATCATCGGGCCCAGCGGATCCGGCAAGTCGACACTGCTCCGCTGCGTCAACGGCCTCGAAACCGTCGACCGCGGCGTGCTGCGGGTCAACGGCGAGGACTTCGGCTACGTCGAGAAGGACAACGCCTACCACGCCGTACGCCCGCAAAGGCTGACTGAGCAGCGTGCCCGCATCGGCATGGTCTTCCAGCAGTTCAACCTGTTCCCCAACATGACCGCGGAAAGCAACGTCATGTCCGGGCCCGTGCTGGTCAAGAAGACCGACCGCAGGACCGCCAGGGAACGGGCCCAGGAACTGCTGGCCCAGGTCGGCCTCAGCGGCTGCGGCCACAAGTACCCCGCCCAACTCTCCGGCGGCCAGCAGCAACGCGTCGCCATCGCCCGCGCCCTCGCCATGGACCCCAGCATCATGCTGTTCGACGAACCCACCAGCGCACTCGACCCCGAACTCGTCGGCGAAGTGCTTGGTGTGATGCGCGACCTGGCCCACAACGGCATGACCATGCTGCTGGTCACCCACGAGATGGGCTTCGCCCGCGACGTCGCCGACGAAGTGCTCTTCATGGACGACGGCATCGCGGTCGAACGCGGCGACGCACGGGAAGTGCTCGCCAACCCGAAGGAGAAGCGGACCCAGGAGTTCCTGGAAAGGGTGCTGTGACGACGATCAATGCGACCGCGCGGGCTTCTGATCGGCTCGAGGCGCTCGGCCTGGAGCTTCCTGCCCTCGGCTTCGGCGCGAGCCCGTACTTCGTGAACCACCGGGCGGTGGACTCCGCCATCCACATCTCGGGCCAGCTGCCGTACCGCGACGGCGAGCTGATGGGCCAGGGCGTCGTCGGCAGGGACGTCGACGTGCCGACGGCGCGAGAACTCGCCCGCCAGACCGCGCTCAACGCGCTCGCGATCGCCGCGGACGCGGTGGGAGATCTGGACCGGGTGCGGATCGTGCAGATGCTGGTGTTCGTGGCCAGCACGCCGGACCTGGGTGAGCAGTCGCGAGTCGCCGACGCGGCCAGTGAGCTCCTCGTCGAGGTACTGGGCGAGAACGGACGGCACGCACGCACCGCGATCGGTGTCGCCGGGCTGCCGCGCAACAGTCCCGTCGAGATCCAGATGATCTGCACCGCGGTTCAGCACGAGGAAACACCGTGAACCGGCTCCAGCGAGCACTCGACGCGCTGAGCGAGCGGATCGACACCCCCGCGCCCATCGTGCTGGCCGACGTCATGCAGAACAACATCGAGCGCATGCAGGACTTCGCCGATCAGCGCGGTCTCGGCGTCAGGCCCCACGTCAAGACGCACAAGTGCGTGGAGATCGGCCGGCGCCAGGTCGCGGCGGGCGCGGCCGGGATCACCGCGGGCAACGTCGGTGAGGCCGAGGTCTTCGCCGCGGCGGGCTTCGAAGACATCTTCCTGGCCTATCCGGTCTGGCCGTCGGGAACGAAGGGCGCGCGGATCCGCCGGCTCGCGGAGTCCGCCCGGCTGCGGGTCGGCGTCGACAACGTGGCGGCGATCGAGGCACTCGCCGACGCCATGGAAGGTGAACCGGACCGCCTGGAGGTCGTGATCGAGGTGGACTGCGGTGCCCGGCGTTCCGGGGCGCCGCCCGAGTTCGCGGGCGACCTCGCACTGGCCGCCCGCAGACGCGGCCTGGTGCCGGTGGGTGTCTTCACGTATCCGGGTCACGGCAGCTCAGGTCCGGACGCTCGCGTGCGCGCCGCGCGGGACCAGGATGCCGCTCTCGTCACCGCGGTGCGCTGCCTCGCCGCCGCCGGGATCACCGCGCAGGTGGTCAGCGCCGGCTCCACACCAACGGTCGAGTTCACCACCAGCAGCGTGATCACCGAGATCCGTCCCGGCGAGTACGTCTTCTGCGACCTCAACAACACCCGGCTCGGCGCCTGCACGGACGACCAGGTCGCGCTGTTCGTCGCCGCCACCGTGGTCAGCGACTGGTTTCCTGACCAGGTCATCGTCGACACCGGCACCAAAGCCCTCAGCCGGGAGGGCAGTCCGGAACGCGGCTACGGCGGTGTCGCCGGCACGAAGGCCGTGCTCGCCAAGCTCAACGAGTACCACGGATTCCTCGCGCTGCCCGGCGGCGAGTCCCGGCCCACCATCGGCGCCGTGCTCCCCGTGGTGCCGAACCACGTCTGCCCGGTCATCCTCAACTTCGAGGAGCTGATCGTCACCGACAGCACCGGCACGTCGCTGGAGCGGTGGCCGGTCGACGCTCGCGGCTTCCTCAGCTGACCTACAGGAGTTGCCCGACATGAGACTCGACAACGTCACGGCCCTGGTGACCGGCGCCGGCAGCGGCATCGGCGAGGCGGTGTGCTCCCACTTCCGCCGTGAGGGCGCACGACTGCTCCTCACCGGCCGCAGGGAGCGGCTCGGCAGCGCTCAGCCGGACGACCTGTACGTCCCGGGCAACCTCAACGACGAGGCGTTCGTCGAAGCACTGGCTCGCCGGGCCGCCGAGTCGTTCGGCACCGTGGACGTCGTCGTACTCAACCACGGTCTGCAGGCGAGCAGTCCGCTCACCGAGATGTCCTATGAGGACGCGAGGAACGTGCTCGAGAGCAACCTGCTCAGCGCGTTCCTGGTGATGAAGCACTTCGCGCCGCTGATGCCCGCCGCGGGAGGCGCGTTCGTCTGCGTCAGCTCACGGCTCGGCATGGTCGGCAAGGCGGGGGAGGTCCTGTACTCCGCGGCCAAAGGCGGCCTCATCATGCTCGCCAAGGGTGCGGCGATCGAATGGGCCTCGCGCAACATCCGCGTCAACGTCGTCGCACCCGGCCTGACCGTCACGCCGATCATCGAGGCGTCGTTCCAGCGCAGTGCCGATCCCGAGGCCCACCGCCGCGAACGCGAGTCACAGATCCCGCTCCAGCGCCTCGCCACCCCGCAGGAGGTCGCCGACGCGGTCCTCTTCCTCGCGTCTGCGGAGTCGTCGTACGTCACCGGGGCGGTCCTGCCGGTCGACGGCGGGTACACCGCGTTCTGAGCATGGCCTCACGCCTGCCGGGGATGAACCTCCGCCTTGCCGCTGAGCCCCGTCTGGAAGTGGGCGGCCAGCTCCTCGCGGAACTCGTCGATGGAGCCCTCCAGCGCGACGGCGGCCAGCCGCTCGTGTTCGACGGCCAGATCGCGCGGGTCGCTGTAGGTCTGGTGATCGACGCTGAGGTAGAGACGCAGCTTGGTCTCCCAGCCGTGCCAGAGGTTCCGCAGAGCGCCGTTCCCCGAGAGGTCGTAGAAGAGCCGGTGGAAGCCGAGGTGCGCGTCGACGCTGGCAGGAATGTCGTTCTTCTCCAGGGCCGCGCGGAGATCCTCGGTGGTCTGGAGCAACCTCGACCGCTCGGAACCGCGCAGCGCCTCGAACGCGAGCTCGGCGGCGTACGGCTCGACGAGCAGGCGGATCGAGTCGATCTCGGCGACGTCCTGGGCGCTCACCTCGGCGACGAACGCACCGCGGTAGGGGATCTTCACGATGAGCCCCTCCTCCTCCAGCTTCGTGAGCGCTTCACGCAGCGGGGACCGGCTGATCCCGAGATCCGCGGCGATGTGCGCCTCACGCAGCTGCCCGCCAGGAGGCACGGTTCCGTCGAGAATGGCGGCACGCAACACCCGGTAGACGCCGTCGGGCGTCGTCGTCCGGTCTTCGAGCCACTTGAACTTGCGGTCCATCCCCGCCGCCTCCCTCGGTCGTTTGTCGACTATATACCGGGAGAGGAGTGGGGAGAGACCGGAGGACCGGTCCCTCCCCACCTGGCGTCACTTCAGCGTGTACGCCTGGAGGATCGTCTGGTCGACGGTCCCGTGCGCGTCACCGGCCTTCGCCTTGAACGACACCGACTTCGCGTTCTTCGGGTGCGGCAGCGCGAGCAGCCACTTGTTCCCCGCCTTGAACACGAGCGTCCGCTGCCAGGTCTTGCCCTCGTCGAAGGAGACCTGGACCTCCGGCGTGCGGACGTCGGTGACGGCCCCGGCGCCGTTGCGCTGCACGGTCACCGGGATCGTGAGCACGCTGCCCGCCCGTGCCTGGTTGTGGTCGTCGAGCCTCGGCGCGAACCGCACCGCGAGCAGCGGCAGCTCCTTCGACCGGTCGCCCGGGACGGTCTCGGACGTGAACGTCCAGTCCGCCGTCACCTTCGACGACAGCGGCGCCCGGTTGCCCTCGGTGTGCAGCTGGTAGGTCGTCTTCGCCGCGGGTACCGGGGTGTACAGCTGGCCCGGCGTCGTGGACTCGGCGACGACCTTGCCGTTCGCGGTCAGCCTGGTGGTGCCGCTGCTGCTGCCGAAGTCGAACGTCGAGTGCTCGCCGGTGCCGTCCGCGAACAGCTGCGCGTTCAGGTACAGCTGGTCGCCCAGGCGCGAGCCCCACGACCCGGCCATCTCGCTCGGGAGCGCGGGGAAAGCCGGGCCGAACACGGCGGTGTTCCACTGCTCGGTGCTCCTTGCACCGCGCCGGAACGTCCTCGGGGTGGCGTCGTCGACGAAGGTCGGCTGCGAGTTCGGGTCGGTCACCTCGATCAGCCACCGGCTCCACGCCACTCCCGGCGTGTAGAACTCGGTCAGCCTGAACGGCAGCGGGCCCTGGACGCCGTTGTTGCGGCCACCCGTCGAGCCGGGGATGCGTGCCTTCATCGTGGCGTCGACCCTGGCCATGTCCCGTTCGCGATCGCTGTGCCTGATCGCGGCGGGCATCCGCTCCTTGCCCGCGGTCTGCGAGTGGAACTGGTACGGGCTGCCGTAGAAGCCGCCCTCGGCGTTCTTCTTGGCGAACACACTGCTCGCGGACCACTCGAAGCCCGAGGCCGACGTCGCGGACGGGTGGACGTGGAAACCCGTCCAGTCACGCATGCCCCAGCCACCGCCGAACCCGAACTCCGGGGTGCTCATCCGCACGGACAACGACCCGCTGGCCTGTGAGGCCTCCTCGCGGTCGACGGTGATCGACGGCTGGGCCGCATTACGGGCGTCGAAGGTGACGGTCTTCTCACCGGTGACCTCAATGGACGGTTCGTACACCACGGTGAGCTTGCCGCGCGTGCCCGGATCCGTCCTGGTCGTCTCGAAGTAGGTGCTCATGAAGTACTTGCCCTTGGGCAACCGGAGCTTCGCCGTGCCGGTCGGTGCCGCACCCTCGAGGACCGTGCTGGCGCCGGCGCCGATCAGCAGGTAACGCAACGCGTTGCCCGGCTTGCCGTCGTGGCCGACGTAGTTGAACGTGACGTCGTAGCTCTCCGGCTCCTTGTGCACGCCGATCGGCACGCGGGCGCCGTTGGAGGCGACGACCGCGGCGCCGTAGAAGCCGTCCGGACCGGCCACGCGGGTGTCGGCGGTGACCGTGGCCTCCGCGGTGCCGCCCGCCGGGACGGTCAGCTTCGCAGGGGACACGCTGAACATGCCGGTCGCCGGGGGTTTCTGCTCGGCGATGCTCAGGTCGAGCGTGAGCGGTTCGCTGCCGGTGTTGCGATAGGTGATCTTCTTGGTGATCGGCTGGTCGTCGTCGTGCGGCCAGCGCGCCGTGCCGAAGCTGACGCTGGCCGGCGTGGCGACCGGGCTCGAAATGACCGCGCGGGCCACGTCGACGCGTCCGGCGCCCTGGTCGAAGACACCGGAGTCGGCGTGGGGCTTGGCGCTGTTCATCAGCGTGGTCTTGATCTCCAGCGGAGACCACGCGGGGTTCTTCGCCGCGAGGATCGCCGCGGCGCCCGCGACGTGCGGTGCCGCCATCGACGTGCCGGACAGGGCGACGTGGCCTTCGCCGACCGGAGTTCCGATGACACCGTGCTTGGCCTTCGCCGCGACGATGTCCACGCCGGGAGCGGTGATGTCCGGTTTGATGGCGCCGTCACCGATGCGCGGGCCACGGCTGGAGAAACCCGCCAGCCTGTCGTCGCGCTCGACCGCGCCGACGGTCAGCGCGGCGTCGGCGGCCGCGGGTGAGGCGACCGGGCGGCCGGAGTTGCCCGCCGAGACCACGAACAACGCACCGTGCTCCGCGGTGAGCCGGTTGACGGCCTGCGACACGAGATCGGTGCCGTCGCTGGGGCTGTTGGTACCCAGGCTCATGTTGACGACCTCGGCCTTGGCCGCTGCCCATTCCATGCCCTCGATGACGCCGGACTCGGTGCCGCTGCCGCTGTCGTCGAGCACTTTGCCGTTGACGAGCTTGGCGTCCGGTGCGATCCCCTTGTACTTGCCGTCACCGGTGATCGTCGAGGCGACGTGGGTGCCGTGGCCGAACTTGTCGTCGGTGGTGGCGGCCGGGGTGAAGTTCTTCTCCTCCACCACGGCGCCCTGCAGGTCGGGGTGCGTGGTGTCGATGCCGGTGTCGAGCACGGCGACCGTGACGCGGGAACCGGTGAAGCCCTGCTGCCAGGCCTGCGGTGCGCCGATCTGCGCGGCGCTGCGGTCAAGCGTGGCGGTGATCTTGCCGTCGAGCCACACCTTGGCCGCGCCGGTCGTCCGCGCCGCCGACCAGAAACCGCCCTTCTTGTCGGCGGTGACGGCGTGGGCGTTCACGCTGGGCAACGATCTCGCGCCGGCCGAGCGCAGGTCGGCGCCGCCCTGGACGATCAGCGGGATCGTGTCGCGGTTCGCGTCGTCGTAGCCGGAGCGCGCGAGCAGCGAGACGTCGAACAGCCGCCGGTCGAGCGTGCCCGCCGAGATCTGCGGCCGCACGTCGTCCGGGACGACGTGGAGGTCGCCCCGCTCGTCGGTGTAGTGGTGGAAGCGGACGTTCTCACGACCACTCGCGGCGCGGGTGCGCACCTCTCCGTTGGCCACGTGCACGAGGTCACCCGTGATCAGCGTGACCGTTGTCGTCAGACCACCCGCGTCGACTCGCTGCGATGCGCTGGTCTCCCCCATGGCCGGGGGCACGGCCGCCGTGGTGACACCCACGGCGGCCGCGAGCCCGGCGGCGAGAATGGATTTCTTCAACGCGAACTCCCCTTGTTCGGCGTCAGAGAAGGCGATGTCGCCCTCCGTGACAGGAATACCGCAGAGAGTTGCGTCGTTGCCTCATTTCAGGGCATCTGCCCGAATGAAGCGTTGCCCCACCGATCCGGCCACATCGCACTACTTCAGGCGATACGCGCGAAGAACCGTCTGGTCAACGGTGTTGCCCTCGCTGTCACGAGCGGCCACGCGCAACGACACGAACCCGCCCGCCTTCCCGCCAGCGGGGACGAGACCGGTGACGGGCACCCAGGTGGTGCCGTCGTCGAACGAGGCGTGGGCGCGCAGCTCACGCACCACGGCCTTGCCCGCACCCGCCTGCCGTGCCGCGGTGAACTTCGCCGGCATCGGCAGGCCCGCCTTCCAGCTGTTGCGCCGGTCGAGCGGCAGCGCGTAGCCGATCTCGAGCAGCGGCAGCTTGCCGTCTGCCGGTGACGCGAACTCCCACGTCGTGCGCACGTCGGTCGACAGATCGACGAAGTTGCGGGTCGCGTGCAGGTCCAACGTGAAGCGGCCGTCCCTCTGGGGTGCGTAGAACCTGCTGTTGTAGAGGAAGTCCGTGCCGAGCGAGACGCCGTCGCGCTTGAGCTCCATGGAGAGGCTGCTGTTGCGCACCCTGCCCTCCACCGCCGTGGCAGTGCCGAACGGCGAGACGTGCGCCTCGACGAACGGGTACTGCCGGGAGACGCCGCCTCCGTTCGGCCACGGCGCGTCCGCCTTGCCGAGCCTCGGCGCGGCGACTCCGCGCAGGATCGAGCGCTCGTACCGGCGGCCCGGCTCGAACTTCTCCACACGCAGGTTCGCCCACGAGTGCGTCAGCGGGTCGACGTCCGCGCCGCTGAAACGGCCGACGGCGCCCTCGTTGTACCAGCTGCCCGGCGAGAAGTGCTCGACGCGGGTGGCGGGTGCGCCGAGTGGTTCCTCTGCATAGAGCTCGGGGTTCACCAAGCCGTCGACGACCGGGTAGTTCCGCGTGGTGACCGCGTTGTCCGCGCCGGAGGTGTGGTAGCGCGACTTCACCTCGGCGAGTGCGGAACGCTTTACCGGGTAGGTCTTCCCGGCCGGTACCGCGCCCTTCTCGCCCTGGTGCACGGTGTACGACACCGGTGACGTCGTCTGCGCGCGAAGCGTCAGCCTCGCGGGCGTCTGGGGCGCGAAATGCTCGGCCAGCATGATCACCGGGAGCGCGGTGGGATCCCACCACGCCATCGGCGCCGGAGCCGCCCACAGCACCGCGGCCGCGCCGGCCTCCTTCAGCTGCCGGGCGACGGTGAACGCCTGCTCGTCGGCGGAACGCACCACCACCATCTTGCCGCGCACGTCACCGCTGTCGCGTTCCACGACGTCGTACGTGTGGTCGCCCTGCGGCAGGTGCGGGCTGTCGTCGAAGTAGTTCACCGGGAACCCTCCGACGACCTCGATCTGCGGCTGGGCGGCGACGAGCACCGTGTCGTAGGCGAGCTCCGGCAGCGGCTCTCCGAACGACAGGCCGTAGACCGGCACCCGTCCGTCGATCCTGGACCAGATGGAGTCGCGGAAGGCGGGGTTCACCGGCACCTTCATGGTGGTCTGCCGGTAGAGCGGAGTGACGCGCTTGTCGTCGAGGTCGAACGCGATCGGCTTGGCCCGGCTCAGGTCCAGGTGCACCGCGACGTCCGACTTCGTCGACACCTTGCCCGCCACGTCGGTCACCGACTTCGGCGCGTACCACGTGCGGCTCTGCGTGCCCTCCGCGAACCGCGCCAGCACGGCGTAGTCCCCGACCGGCAGCCGCGTGGCCACCGAGCCGTCCTGACCGAGCTCCAGCACCGACGAGTCCTTCGTGGCGAGGTCGATCAGCACCACCCAGCCGTTGCCGACCGGCTGGCCGTCACGCCCGGTGACCCGCAACGACAGCTCGTGGCGCTCCGGCTCGACGGCGCCGCCGACCGACGTGGTCAGCTCGACACCGGCGGCACTCGCCCGCAGGCGTCCGGAGAACGCGCCGAGACCCTTGCCGGGATCCAGCACGACCTCGACCGGTGCCGACCCGTGTGCCGGCACGACGACCGATGGCGCCACGGTGAAGCGAGCACCCAGATCATGTTGCAGCGCAAGGGAAACAGGCTGGTCGCTGTCGTTGTGGTAGGTGACCGTCTTCGTGATCGGCCCGGTGTGCGGCCAGTTCACCAGCCCGAACGACAGGCTGCCCGCGTCCGCCCGCACCTGCTGGGTCACCGCGCGGCCGACGTTCAGCAGACCCGTGCCACCGTCGTCGGGCGAGTACGCGAACGTGAACGGCTTCACCGTCGCCATCAGCCGCGCCTTCAGGTCCGCCGCGGTGATGGACGGGTTGCGCTGCAGCAGGATCGCGGCGGCACCCGCCACGTGCGGCGTCGCCATCGAGGTGCCGGACAGCCGCGCGTGCAGGTCGTCGACGGCGGTGTCCGCGAGCGTGCCGGCGGCTCGTGCCGCCGCGATCTCCTCGCCCGGCGCCGCGATGTCCGGCTTCATCGCCAGGTCGCGGACGCGCGGGCCGCGCGACGAGGACTCGTGGACCTCGCCGTGCTTCGTCAGGTTCGCCACCGCCAGCGCGGCGTCGGCCGCGGCAGGCGTGCTGACCTTCTGCCAGCCGCCGTAGTTGCCCGCCGCGATCACGAACAGCGCGCCCGTCTCGGCGGTGAGCTGGTTGACCTTGAGCGACAACGGGTCCGTGCCGTCGCTCTCCAGGCCGCCGAGGCTCACGTTGACCACCTTGGCGCCGACCTCCCGCGTGGCCCACTCCATGCCCGCGATGATCGCGCTCTCGGTGCAACCGTCGATCTCGCACACGCGGCCGACCGCGAGCTTCGCGCCCTTGGCGACGCCTCGGTACTTCTCACCGCGCCCGGCGATCGTGGACGCGACGTGCGTGCCGTGGCCGACGTTGTCCTGGATGCCCTGGCCCGAGAAGTCCTTCGCGACCGCCACCGCGTCCTTGAGCTCGGGGTGCTGCTGGTCGTAGCCGGTGTCGAGCACCGCGACCGTGACGCCGGAGCCGTCGAACCCCGCCTCCCACGCCGAGGGCGCGCCCACCATCGGAACGCTCTGGTCCAGCGATACGCGCGCCTTGCCGTCGAGCCACAGCTTCCCAGCGCTGCGTGCACTCGCACGGCGCTGGGCCCACTGCTGGGCTGCGTCCTTCTTCTGCACGACGCCCACCGCGCGGAAACCGTTGTTCAGCAGCGGGATGCGGTCGATCTTGTCGTCGGTGTACCCGTACGAGTGCAACGCGGTGATGTCGAAGAACCGCTTGTCGATGCGATCCTGCCCCACCGCACCGACAGCGTCAGCCGGCACCACGTACTGGTGACCGTTCTGGACGTACTGGGCGAACGACATCCCCGGCCGGCCCTCGACCCGGACCAGTTCGCCCTTCTCGTTCACCACGACCTCGTCACCGCTGATCAGCGTGATGACCTTGGTCGGTCCTGCCCCGGTTCCGGCGGATCCCGGTTCGGCCTGTGCGATCGCGGCGGGGCTGAGCAGCCCGGCGGCGAGCACGGCGACCGTCAAACAGCGTGCTGTGCGCACGTGTCCTCCCAGATTGAATGAGACGGCGTCAGCCGCTCACTTCCTCGAAACCCCGAACGCGCGCCTGCGGGTTGCATTTGATCAAGCGTTAACAGAACCAGGACGGTGGCTGTCCGCATGCGGTGCCAGGATCCGGCGCATGATCGGACGCTGACACGACGCCCCCGGGCCGCCCCGGCGTGGCGTTCGCGCGGGTCAGCAGCTGGCAGCCGCCGGCGTGGCCGCAGGAGTCGGCGCATCTGCACCTCGACGTGCCGTCGACGACCTGGGCGCGCGCAGGCGGTGGCGAGCGGTTCCACGTCTGCGCGAACCCCGCCGGGCACCCGTTCTGCCTCGTGTCCTGGTAGCCACGCTCGCTTCATCGGGCGTGCACAGCCCTGTCGCCACGACGGGGCATACTGCGCAAATGGCACTCCGGCAGGCGAGCGACTTCGCCCAGTTGTCCACCGAGATCAAGCAGGCGGGCCTGCTGGCTCGGCGTCGCGGCTATTACTACGCCAGGATCACCGCGAACCTGGCGGTCTACGCGGGGGCCTGGGTGGCGTTCGCGCTGCTGGGTGACTCGTGGTGGCAACTGGCGGTGGCGGCCGTGCTGGCGGTCATGACGACGCAGATGGCGTTCATCGGGCACGACGCGGGGCACAAGCAGATCTTCACCTCCAGGAGGTGGAACGAGATCGCCGGGTACGTCCACAGTGGACTTACCGGGGTCAGCTACGACTGGTGGGTCGCCAAGCACAACCGCCACCACGCCAACCCGAACCACGAGGACGAGGACCCGGACGTCGACATCTCGGTGCTGGCGTTCACGCAACGGCAGGCAGCGTCCAAGCGCGGGCCTCTGCGGTGGATCGCCTCGCACCAGGCGGTGTTGTTCTTCCCGTTGCTGCTGCTCGAAGGCTTTGCGCTGCACCTGCACTCGATCAGGCATTCGGGACGCGAACGTCCCCTGATGATCGCGCACGTCGTCGTGTACCTGGCCGTCGTGTTCTGGGTGCTCTCCCCCGTGTACGCGATCGCGTTCGTGGTGGTGCACCAGGGATTGTGGGGCTTCTACATGGGCTGCTCCTTCGCCCCCAACCACAAGGGCATGCCGGTGCTGTCGGCCGGGCACACGCTCGACTTCCTGCGCAAGCAGGTGCTGACGTCGCGCAACATCCGCGGCGGCTGGTTCACCGACTTCCTGCTCGGCGGGCTGAACTACCAGATCGAGCACCACCTGTTCCCGAGCATGCCGCGGCCGCACCTGAAGCACGCGCAGCTGATCGTGAGCGAGTTCTGCCGGCAGCGCGGGATTTCCTACGCGCAGTGCGGGCTGTTCCGTTCGTACGGGTACGTGCTGCAACACCTGCACGAGATGAAATGTCCGAAACCGGACAAAGCCTGACCAAACAGCTCGTCCCCGGCGTGCGGCGCTGGTTTCCTCGGTGCAGACCGAACTGGGGGAACTTCATATGCGCAAACAACTCCTCGGCGTCCTCGCCGCAGGTGTGGCGTTGTCGATCGTCGCGGCGGGCCAGTCCGCCGCCGAGACGCCGCGGCTGAGCCAGCCCGACCCGATGCTCGCGTTCCTGCCGGCCGAGGCCCAGGTCGACTGGGCCGCCGTGCACCGCAACCGGGAAGCCCGCAAGCAGGCGCGCGCGACCGTGCGGAGCGCCGGCCAGCCGCTCGCGTACCACGAGAGGGAGACCGCGCAGGGCACCAACGACACGCCCGCGAAGGCCGAGCACGTAGCTGGGTTCGGCACCGGCAGGGGCAAGAACCCGAAGCTCGCGCTGACCGGTGACCTCGCGGCCGACCCGACGGTGCCCGCGGTGCCGCCGTTCGCCGAGACCAACGACGCGATCCCGCTCGGCAGCAACACCGGCGTACCCGCGCGCGGACGGGCTCTGCACACCAGCGGGACGATCGGTGACGGGCCGCACGGCAGCGGCGGTGACGGCACCGGTGACCACGACTTCTACCGGCTGACCGGCGGCGCGACCGGACTGGTCGCGACAGTCGAGACGCACACGCCGACCGGTGACCTGGACACGTTCCTCGCCGCCTACAGCGCGGACGGCCAGCTGCTCCTGCAGCACGACAACCTCGCGGGCACCACCGACAGCAGGCTGCAGGTCTTCGTGGCGCCGGGAACAGACGTCCACGTCATGGTCGCCGCGGCCGGGCCCGGTTCACTCCCGACCGACCCGATGAAGCCCGGCACCGGCAAGAGGGTCACCACCGAGGGCCCGTACGACCTCACCATCGCGACCGGAGACGGTCAGGTGGACAGGGACCACTTCTCCGTCGACCTGAAGGCCGGCGACGTGCTCGGCGCGTCGGCGGCGGGCAGGGCGACCAGGGTCGTGATCCACGACCCGGCAGGCCGCGAGGTCTTCGGTTCGTCGCAGGACTTCAGCTTCCTGTACTCCGACAACTCGCCGATGCCCGCCGGCGGCAACGCCGTCGCCGACTTCGTGGCGCCGAGGGACGGCCGCTACACCGTCGGCGTCGAGCACGGCGAGGGCCGCTACGACGTCACGGTCGAGGCCTACCGCCCCGGTTCGGAGCTCAACCCGCGGCCCGAGGTGCTGACGATCTTCCTCGACTTCGACGGCGCGCGCGTCAACACCCGCATCTACGGGGCCGAGCCTGGCGGCAACCGGGATCTCTCGCCGCTCAGGAAGTTCCTGCCCGGCTGGGGACTCACCGAAGCCGACGAGAACGCGGTGATCGACTCCGTGATCGCGTCCGTGCGCGAGAACATCGAGCACGACCTGGCCCACAAGGGCACCAACAGGCGGTTCGCCGTGCGGATCCTCAACAGCCGCGACCACGCCGATCCGTGGGGCCGGCCGAACGTCAGCAGGGTGGTCATCGGTGGCTCGATCGCCGAGTCCGGCATCCCCACCGTCGGCATCGCGCAGTCGATCGACGCGGGCAACTTCGGCAAGGAGGAGACCTCGCTGGTGCTGCTGGACGTGCTCAGCTCACCCGCCGGCCAGTCACGCACCTCGCTGAACACCTACATCACCCCGGCCAGCAACCGCACGGCGTTCATCGGCAGGGCGATCGGCAACATCACCGCCCACGAGGCGGGGCACATGTCGGGCAGCTGGCACCAGGACCAGTTCAACGCGCTCGACAGCATCATGGACCAGGGCGGCAACCCGAAGGGGATGTTCGGGGTCGGGCCGGACGGCATCGGCGGCACGGCTGACGACATCGACGTCGACTTCACCGAGGACGTGCTCAACCCCGGCGAGGGTTTCACCGGGATCGAGGACACCGTCAACCGCACCGCGTGGGCGTACACCAGAGGCGCCAACTGACGGTCCGATTCCCGCCAGAACCCATCTGAGCATTCCGCCAGGCTGGTCCACATGGGATCACTTGACGGAAAAGCAGTCCTGATCACGGGCGGCAGCCGCGGGATCGGGGCTGCTGTGGCGGAGAAGCTCGCCGCTCTGGGCGCGCGGGTCGCCGTGACGTACCAGAGCACCAAGCCGGACAACGTGTTCGCGCTCCAGGCGGACAGCGCCGACCCTGAAGCCGTTGTCACGGCGGTGGATGCGGCCGCGACAGAGTTCGGGCGGCTCGACGTGCTCGTCAACAACGCGGCGGTGTTCCAGGTGGGACCGCTGGAGGAGCTGGGGAAGGAAGAGTTCGACCACACGATGGCGGTGAACGTGCGCGCGCCGTATCTCGCGGCACGAGCGGCGGCGCGGCACATGCACGAGGGCGGGCGCATCATCAGCATCGGCAGCAATGTCGCTGTGTACGCACCGTTTCCCGGCTTCGCGCTCTACTCGGCCAGCAAGACCGCGCTCATCGGCATGACGAAGGGTCTTGCGCGGGAGCTGGGGCCGCGAGGCATCACGGCGAACATCGTCAACCCCGGTCCTACCGACACGGACATGAACCCGGCGGACGGGCCGATGGCGGAGACGATCAGCGGGCTGACCGCGCTGGGACGCTACGGGAAACCGGCGGAGATCGCCGAAGTGGTGGCGGCGCTGGCGGGCGATGCCGGTGCGTACGTCACCGGCGCCAGCATCAACGCTGACGGTGGATTCACCGTGTAGAGCCGAGGTTCGCAGAGGCCGGGTGCCCGCGGTGCACCCGGCCTCGTACTACGCCCAGGTGACCGGCAGGGCGTGCACGCCGTAGATGTTCATGTCGGTCCTGAGCTTCACCTCACCGGCAGGAACCGCGAGCCGAAGGCCCGGGAACCGGCGCAGCAGACCCTCGAACCCGGCGCGCATCTCGATGCGGGCCAGCTGCTGACCGAGGCACTGGTGGACGCCGTGCCCGAAGGACAGGTGCCCACGCGCGTTGCGGTGGATGTCCAGCGTGTCGGCGTTCTCGAACTTCCCGGAGTCGTGGTTGCCCGCCAGCAACGAGACGATGACGGTCGATCCCTCGCGGATCGTGTGCCCGCCGAGCTCGATGTCCTCTGCCGCGTAACGGAAGAAGACGTCGGCGACGGCCAGGTAGCGCAGCAGTTCCTCGACGGCGTCCGGGACCAGTTCGGCGTTCGCCCGCAGTTCGGCCATCTGCTCGGGGTGCTCCAGCAGCGCGAAAGTACCCAGTGCCAGCATGTTCGCCGTCGTCTCGTGGCCGGCGAGCAGCAGCAGGAACGCCATGCCGGTGAGTTCCTCGATGCTGAGGTCCTCGTCTCGGGCCAGGTCGGACAGCAGGTCGTCGGCGGGTTCGGCGCGCTTGCCGGTGACGAGCTCGGCCAAGTACGTGTTCAACGCCATGTACGCGGCCATCTTGTCTTCCAGGTTCACGTCCCTCTCCATGAACTTGGAGGAGTTGCTCTGGAACGTTTCCCGTCCTCGTAAGGAACTCCGAGCAGCTCGCAGATCACCAGCGACGGCACCGGCAGCGCGAACTCCCGCACCAGGTCGACCGGCGGCGTGAGCTTCGCCAGCTCGTCCAGCTGCCGTTCGGTGATCTCGATGATCCCCTCTTCCAGCGACTTCATCCGCTTGACGGTGAACGCGCCGGTCAGCTTGCGCCGCAACCGGGTGTGGTCCGGCGGGTCCATGCTGATGAACAGTCCCGGCACCTGCGGTGAGGGTTCGGTCTGCTCCGGCATGCCGGGCGTCGGGTACGGCACGTGCAGGATGCCGAGGTCCTGGCGGTTGCTGAACCTGGTGTCCGCCAGCACCTGCCGGACCTCGTCGTAGCCGGTGACGAGCCAGCCCTCGTGGCCGTCGGGGAAGAGCATCGGGCTGACCGGGCTGGTCCGGCGCAGCTCGGTGATCCTGCTGGGCGGGTCGAACGGGTTGACGTCGCGGTCCATCGGAAGGCCTTGCACGGCAGTCATCGAAAGTCTCCCCAGGGTTTCAGCGGGTGGATTCACGGTTGAAGAGCTTCTTGGACCACAGGTAGCCGCCGAAGCCGATGACGGCGCACCAGCCCAGCGCGATGTAGCCGCTGTTGCCGATCGGCGTGCCCATCAGCAGGCCGCGCAGCGCGTCGATGAACGGCGTGAACGGCTGGTACTCGGCGAACCAGCGCAGCACCGTGGGCATCGAGTCGGTCGGCACGAAACCGTTGCCGAAGAAGGGAAGCAGCATCAGCGGCAGGCCGATGTTGCTCGACCCCTCGACGGTCTTGCTCACCAGCCCGAACGCGGCGGAGAGCCAGATGAGTGCGAAAGCCATGGCCACCAGCAGACCCGCCACCGCGAGCCACTCGACCACGCCCGCCTGCGACCGGAAACCGATCAGCACCGCGACACCGAAGACGAACGCCATGGCGAGGACCGTCTGGATCAGGCTGCCCACCACGTGTCCGGTGAGGACGGACACGCGAGCGATCGCCATGGTGCGGAAGCGATCGACGATTCCCTCGGTCATGTCCAACGCGATCGAGATGGTCGTCCCCTGCACCGCCGCGGTGATCGCGATCAGGATGATCGTCGGCGTGACGTAGTTCAGGTACTCCGCGCGCCCGCCGGAAGGTCCGCCGATGCCGGCGCCGAGCGTGCCGCCGAGGACGTAGACGAACAGCAGCAGGAAGATCACCGGCATGAGCAGGAGCTGGAACGTCATCGACGGGTAGCGGATCATCCGCTTGAGGTTGCGGCGCACCATCGTCGCCGAGTCGCTCAGTGCGTGGGTCATGGGTGGGCCACCGTTTCGGGCTTGCCGGTGAGGGCGAGGAAGACGTCGTCGAGGTCAGGGGTGTGCATGCTGAGCGAGTCGACCAGGACCGAGTGCTCGTCGAGCCGGTCGAGCAGTGCCTTCAGCGCGCCGACGCTGCCGTCGTTCGGCACGCGCAACGCGAGCGCCTCACCGTCACGGGAAGCGTTGCGCACGACCCGCGTGGCGGCTTCGAGGTCGCGGGGATCGCTGAACTGCAGGAGAACGTGTCCGCCGGGAATGCGGCGCTTGAGCTCGTCCGCGGTGCCCTCCGCGACGATCTTCCCGTGGTCCAGCACCGCGATCCGGTCGGCGAGCTCGTCGGCCTCGTCCAGGTACTGGGTGGTGAGGAAGATCGTGACGCCACTGGCCACGAGCCGCCGCACGATGTCCCACATGGCGCGGCGGCTGCGCGGGTCGAGCCCGGTGGTCGGCTCGTCGAGGAAGATCACCTGCGGTGACCCGACCAGCGTCATCGCGAGGTCGAGCCGGCGCCGCATGCCACCGGAGTAGGAGGCCGCGGGCTTGTCGGCCGCGTCGGCGATGTCGAACTGTTCCAGCAGCTGCTCGACCTTGCGCTTGCCGTCGGTGCGGCCGAGGTGGTTCAGGTCGGCCATCAGCTTCAGGTTCTCCCTGCCGGTCAGCAGGTTGTCGACGGCGGAGAACTGGCCGGTGACGCCGATCGCGGCGCGGACGGCCACGGGGTCACTCGCGACGTCGTGACCCGCGACCGACGCGCTGCCGCCGTCGGCCCCGATCAGCGTGGACAGGATCTTGACGGTGGTGGTCTTGCCGGCGCCGTTCGCGCCGAGCAACGAGAAGACGGTGCCGCGCGGAACGTTCAGGTCGACGCCCTTGAGCACGACGTGGTCGCCGTACGAGCGGCGCAGGCCGGCGGCCTTGATGGCGGTCATGGAGGTCCCCTCAGGCACGGCGGACGGTGATGTCGCCGAAGGTCGTGTGGGCGGTGACCTTGACGGTCTCCGCGGAGTTGCCCGGCCCGTCGCTGCCTTCCAGCGAGCTGTGCACGCGGCCGAACCCGGTCTTGACGTCGAGCCACGCGGCGGTGCCCTGGGCGATCCCGATCTCGAGGCTGCCCATCCCGGAGTTGAGCGTGGCGGTGTCGCGCACGACCTCGCCGACGGTGATGGATCCCAGGGCGGTCTTGGCGTCCACCAGCGCACCGACGTGTTCGGCGGTGATGTCGCCGTTGGCCGCGCGCACCCGCAGCTCACCCTCGACCGTGCCGATCTCGCTGCTGCCGTTGGAGTTCTTGACGGTCAGCGAACCGGCGACCGTGCCGACGCGGATGCTTCCGCTGCCGGTCTTGACCTCGGCGTTGCCCGTGACCGCGCCGACGCTGACCTGGCCGACACCCGTGTCCACCTTCAGCGGGCCGGTCCGGTCCACGTGGACGTTCCCCACCGACATGTCGACCTCGAGCTGGCCCAGCACACCGGTGGTGGTGACGCCACCCGCCGTGACGTCGATGTCCACTTTGGACCCGATGGGGAGCTCGATCACCACGTCGATGGACCTGGTCTTCTTGGAGAAGTCGAAGGTGCGCTTCGGCCCGCGCACCATCAACGTGCCGTCGGTGCAGTCGACGCGGGTCTTCTGCGCGGCCTCGACGTCAGAGCTGTCCGACGGGTCGGAGGGCCGTACGTCGACCGTGGTGTCGGCGCGGTCGCTCGCATTGATCTGGACGTAACCCGCGTAGAAGTCGAGCAGGACGGAAATCGGTTCTGGCGTCTCGTATTTGGGCATGGCTGTCCCCTCAGAAGGTGTCGGAAGAACATCCCCGCAGGTCACGCGGGGCGAAGTGAACGGGCTGGGACTAGCGGACCCAGCCGACGAAACGCTGCGAGGCAGGCACCCCGGGCGTTTCGGCCGGGGCGTCGCGCTTCGGTGCCAGCTGGGCCGACGCGGCACGCACCAGCCACGCGTTGACCGAGCGGCCCTCCTTGGCGGCGGCCTCGTCGATCGCGGTCTTGAGCTGTTCGGGCAGGCGGACGTTGATGCGCACGGTGGCGCCGTCCTCGAAGCCGGCCGCCACGTCCTCGGCGGGTGCCGCGACGGGCTCCGGCGTGACGGCGGCCGGCTGCTCCACCGGCCGCCGAGTCACGACGAATTTGGGGTCCCTGCCCCGCAGCAGCACCTGCACCGAGTCCGGCGCCAGGTCCGCGGTGATCTCGTCGGCAGCGGCGGACAGCGCCTCGAGCAGCGCCAGCCGGATCGCCGACTCCATCGACACGGTCAGCCTCTCGACCAGTGCGCTCGCTTCCTCACCGCCGGTCTCGACGGCGGTCAGCAGCTCGCGACCGAGCGAAGCCACGTACGGGGTCAGATCCATGGCATCACTATGGCACACGGTGGCACCACCGGCAAGCAATTCTGGCTCAGCTTGGCATCACTTTGGCTCAGTGCAGGTCAGAGCTTTGCATACACCTCGGCGACAGCACCGAACGCCGCCTTGGGCTCCCAGCGCAGATCGTCGTAGACCTTCACGATCCCGGGGCTCGCCAGGTCGAGGTCACGGCTCGGCTCGTCCGGCCGGTGCGGGTAGTTGCCGAGCGCGAACATGTACACGAACGCGCCGTCCACCCCCTCGGCCTCGAAGATCTCCAGCAGCTCACGCAGATACGCGGCCTGCTCGCCCTCGTCCCGGACGTACCCGTCCTTCACCCGCACCGGCAGCCCCGCCTCGTCGTGCTCGACGATCTCCATGCTGCGCGGCGCGACGGCACCGGAGCCACGCCAGGCAGCTGTGCCGAACCCGGTGATCGCCACCGGCTTTCCCTGCGCCACGAGGCTTCGGACGCTCGCGGCGTACTGGTCGGCGACCTCGGCCGACCGGATCAGCTCGAACGAGCTGATGTCGAACAGACTCCAGTCGATCCGCTCGAACGGGATGCAGGCGTAGGTGATCTTCCCGCCGAACTCCGCGCGAATCGCACTCACCGCCCCTGCCAGGAACTCGCCGAGCCGGGAGCTCGCCTCCTGCAGCCGTTCCGCCCGCCCGTCAGCCTGGCCGAACAGCCGGTTCACCCGGTCCATCACGTCGCCGCCGGGCAGGAACCCGTCGTTCATGATGCTCAGCTCGACGCCCGCGACGAACACGACCTCGGCGCCCTCGACCCGGATCCGCTCGGCCCTGCGCGCACAGTCGATGAACAACTCCAGGATCTCGGGCGGCGACAGCTCCAGCGGGTACGGCGAGAACCAGACTTCCAGCCCCAGCGAGGCCGCGATCCGCGCCGCCTCCTCCAGCCGTTCTGGTGAGCCGCCGACGAGCTGAACCGCGTTGCACTGCAGGTCGTCCCTGACGACCGTCAGGTCACTCCTGATCACGCCAGGATCGAACTTCTCCACGGAGATCTCGCCGTGCCGGACGAAACCGGTGTCGTACGCAATGCCCTTGGCACGCATGGACGTCCCCTTCCACTCTCGGTGTTTTCGAGACTAGAAGGTAAAAGTGCGCGCACGCAAGTTTGCTTATGTGCAAGTTTCAGGTGGGCCAGACCAGCAACACCGGACAGGTCGCGTGATCGACGACGAACCGGGTCGCCGGGCCGAGGCTGCGCGGTCCGGCGTGGCTGATGTCGCCATCCCTGCACAGCACGAGCAGCGAGGCACCCTCAGCCGCGGCAACGACTTCGTGTTCCACCCGCCCCACCCGCGCGGACGTCGCACACGGCGAGCCGAGACGGGCGGCGGCCGCCTCCAGCAACTTGGCGGCGTGGTCAGCGGCCAGGTGGTCCAGCCGGCTGCCGGGGTCGCGCGACGGGGCGCGGCCGAAGAGCCCGGCGAACGCGCCGTGGGCGGCGCCTGGCACGTCGTGGTCGCTGACGTGCAGCAGCAGGAAGTCGGAGCCGTGCTCACGCGCCGCGTCGACGCAGGACTGCCAGGTGTCGTCGGCGATCCACACGACCACCGTCATGGTCATCCTCCGATCACGTGCAGGGACGCCCACAGTGCCACGACCGAACCGGCCAGGGTGGCAGGCACGGCGAGCAGGCCCAGCCTGGTGAACTCCGGCAGGTTCACCTCGGTGTCGTGGTCGTGCACGATCCGCCGCCACAGCAACGTGGCCAGCGAGCCGGCGTAGGTCAGGTTCGGTCCGAGGTTCACGCCGAGCAGCACCGCCAGCACCGCGCCGGAACCGAACGGCACGACCAGCGGCAGCAGCACGAGCACCGCGGGCAGGTTGTTGATCACGTTGGCCAGCACGGCGGCGACCGCGGCCACCCCGAGCAACGCCACCAGCCCGTCGCCGCTCGGGATGACGATCCGCAGAACGTCGTCGAGACCGTTGTCGACCACCGCGCGCACCACGATGCCCAGCCCGAGCACGAAGGCGAGGAACGGCAGCGAAACGGCTTGCACCACCTTGGTCAGCGACGTGCGGCGCCGGGCCAGCGCACGCACCGCCATCGCCACCGCACCCGCGCAGGCAGCCCACGCCGGGTCGATCCCGGTGGCCGAGGCCACCACGAATCCGGCCAGCGTCAGCCCGACCGTGACGAGCGCGAAGACCGGCAGCTCACGTGCGGGAGCGGTGTCCGACGGATGCACCGGCGCGTCGAGATCGGTGCGGAAGAACCGCCGGAACACCACGTATTCGATGGCGATGGCGACCACCCACGGCAACGCCATCAGCGCCGCGAACCGCGTGAAGCTCAGCCCGCTCGACGCGAACGCCAGCAGGTTCGTCAGGTTCGACACCGGCAGCAGCAGCGACGCGCTGTTCGACAGGTGGGTGCACGCGTACACGTGCGGCTTCGGCCGCACACCGAGCTGCGCCGCAGTCGCGAACACCACCGGCGTCAGCAGCACGACGGTCGCGTCCAGGCTGAGCACCGCCGTGATCACCGACGCCGTGACGAACACGCCGCCCAGCAACGTGCGCGGCCGCCCGCGGGAGGCGCGCGCCATCCAGGTGCCGCACGCGTGGAAGAGCCCTTCGTCGTCGCACAGCTGCGCCAGCACCAGGATCGCGGCCAGGAACCCGATCACCGGCCCCAGCCGCACCGCCTCGTCCGCCACGTGGTCGACGGGCAACGCGCCGACCACCACGACGAGGACAGCCGCCGGCACCGCCACGGCCGCCTCGGGCCAGCCCCACGGCCGCACTACCGCACAGACCAGCACGGCCACCAGGAGCAAGATCGAAAGCGCCAGCACGGCCCAACGTTAAGCCCGTTCGGTGGATCACCGTAACTGAGGTTGCATCGGCAACGACTTGCCGAACATGAGGCGATTGGCAGTACTGCTGCTGGCACTTGTCCTGCTCTCTCCCACCCCGGCGTTCGCAGCCGACAACCCTCGAGCCACCCTCTCCTCCCCGAGCGAGGGGGTTTCCGTTCCGCTGAACGAACCGCTGCTCGTCATCGGCGACGCCCACAACGGCGAAGCGGGAGGCGTCATCCAGGTCGACGTCACCACGGACGACGGCGCCACCTGGACGTCCATCGACACGCAGTCCTACTGGTCGCTCGTGATCACGCCGACCACTCCGGGCCCGCTGACGATCAAGGCCCGCGCCCACACCGCGTCGACCGTCGGCCCGGTCCAGTCGTTGCGCACGATCCACGTCGGTGGCACGACGCTGCCACCGCTGTCCGGCGAGACCTTCCTCATGCTCCCGCGCACCCACCAGCCGGTCGTGAAGGACATCGACGACCAGGCCGTCGAACTCGGCCTCCGCATCACCGTGGACCGCCCCGGATCACTGGTCGGCGTGCATCTGCGGCACGGCAACTACACCGGCCCAGTGACCGCACGGGCGTGGTCTTCCAACGGCACGCTGCTGGCCGAACAAGCGGTCCCGGGCGCCGTGTACGGACAACGGGTCACGTTCAACACGCCGGTTCCTGTCGCGCCGGGCAACGAGTACGTCGTCTCCTACTACACGCCGTCAGGTGGTTACGTCTCAACGGAAAACTACTTCACGGGCAACCTCGTGCAGACGCCGTTCCGCACGCCCGTGAACGCCGGCGTGTACCGCTACGGCGGCGGATTCCCCACGGACACGTGGAACTCCAGCAACTACTGGCTGATGCCGATCTTCCAGCCCTAGTCGCCGGGAACCACCCGGCGCTTCAGCACCTTCTCGGTACCCCCGGTCGCGTCGAGCAGCCGGATCAGGGCTCGCTTCGCCACCTCGTCACCGGGCACGTCCAGCTCACGCCGAAGCCGGCGGCTGTCCTCGACCAGCCGCCGGCCCCGGCCGGTGAGCCGGGCGCGGCGCACCCTGCTGTCCGCGGGGTCCGGCACGCGTTCGACGTAGCCGAGGCGTTCCAGTTCGAGCAGCTGCTTCGAGGCGGCCTGCTGGGTGACGCCGAGCAGCTCCCCCAGTTCGGAGACCGTCGGCGCACCCTCGATCAGGTGCTGGATCACGTACCCGTGCGAGACGCGGACACCGGTGTGCCCGATCTCGTGCAGCCGCGCCAGGATCGCGTCGTTCGCGGAGCTGCCCGCCAGATGGGCGAGGGTCGCGAGGTCGAGCCGCATCAGGTCCACGGTCGCATCCTGACATTGACAACCAAGGTTGTACAACTATGGTTGTGGACATGGACACCATCCACGCACTGCACCGAGCGCTCGAGGCAGGACAGTCCGGTGAGGAGCTGCGCCGGTTCTTCACCGCCGACGCCGTGACGGTCGAGCATCCCAACCTGATCAGGCCGACCGGCGCGCGAACACCCCTGGACAAGATGCTCACGGCCTCCGCGGCGGGCGTGGAGTTGTTGTCCAGCCAGAAGTACGACGTGCATTCGACCCTGCGCTCCGGCGACACCACGATCGTCCGGCTGACCTGGACCGGCGTGCTGCGGACGGGTAGCCAGCTCGTCGCCCACATCGCGCAGTTCGTCGAGACGCGCGACGGACTGATCAGCTCCATCGAGACGTTCGACTGCTACGAGCCGTTCTGAGCCACATACCGCTCGCATACCGGCCCTCATACCCCGGCGCTGTTGCCTGTCGTCGTTCCTCGACGAAGGGAGACCGCCGATGACCGGCGAGAAGCAGTACAGCCGCCGTGCGATGGGCAAGCTGGCGGCGGGCGCCATCGCGGCGGCGGGCATGGCGTCGTTGCCGGGCCAGGCCTCGGCGGCACCGCACTACCGGGCGCACGGCCCGTTGCTCACCGACGGCTACCAGACGTGGATCGACGCGATCAACAACCAGGCGGCCAACCTCGCCAAGGTCGTCACCGGCTGGGGCGTGCCGGGGCCCGGCCCGTGGGCGAACTACCCCGACCACGTCTGGACCGCCGCCGGTGCGACGAACTTCCTCATCGTCCGCACGGTCACCGGTGACACCGACAACGTGATCGACCCGAACCGGGCGGTCGCCGAGATCCGCGACTCGCGCTTCTTCGAGTACAAGAGGATCCGCTCCGGCGCGGACAAGTGCATCATCGAGCTGGGCAACGAGCCGAACATCCGGGTGACCGACCCGTGGGTCTACGGCTACAACCTCAGCGTCACGATCGACCGCATCCGGGAGACGTTCCCGGGAGCCAAGATCTGCGGTACGGCGCTCTCGCCGAACAAGGGCACGAACCCCGACACGTGGTACGGCAACCCGAACTTCGTCGACGCCGTCAAGAAGTGCGACTTCGTGGGGGTGCACTTCTACAGCAACCCCGACGACGGCAGCTTCACGCGCCAGGGCGACTGGAACGAGCTCACCTACGCCGAGACGCTGTCGCGGTGCGCCTCGAAGTGGCCGGGCAAGCCGGTGATCGCGACCGAGTACTCGATCAGGACCACCCGCCTCACCCCGTACCAGAAGGGCTACAAGTACGGGAACCTGATCCACTTCGACGACTCGGTGGCCACCAGCCTGTGGGGCGCCTGCTACTACCACGTGCAGACCAACCCCGCGGGCATCGACTTCCACGAGAACGTCGGTTCCGAGGGCGCCCGCGGCTACCGCAAACGCCTGAGCGAAGGTGGCCTCTGAGGGAGACTGGAGGCCGATCTACCTGGGGGTTCACGTGCAACGGCACATCAGATCGGTCGACGACGTCCTCGTTCTGCTAGACGGTCTCCTCGCTCCTGAGGCCGACCGCTGGACCGAGCGGGCGGGTGACTGGTGGGACGCCTTCTACGAGAACCGTGACCGCGATGTCCCGTTCTTCGTGGCCAAACCGGACGAGAACCTGGCCGGCTACCTGGACCGCGGGCTGATCAGGCCGGGCCGGGCGCTCGACGTGGGCTGCGGACCCGGCCGCAACGCGGTCTTCCTGGCGCGCAACGGGTTCCACGTCGACGCCGTGGACCTCTCCGCCACCGCCATCGCGTGGGCGTCGGAGCGCGGCGAGGGCCTGGACATCCGGTTCTGTCAGGGCGACGCGTTCGCCACCGAGGGCTCGTACGACCTGATCTACGACTCCGGCTGCTTCCACCACCTGCCACCGCACCGCCGGATCAGCTATCTCGCGTTGCTGGACCGGGCCCTCAGGCCCGGCGGGCACTTCGCGTTGACCTGCTTCACCGCCGAGGAGGGCACCGCCACGCCGGACGCCGAGCTGTACCGGCAGTCCGGTCTGAACGGCGGCGTCGGGTACCACCCCGACGACCTGCGGTGGATCTTCCAGGACCTCACGGAGGTCGAGCTGCGCCGGATGCGCGAGGGGCCCGCCTCGTCGCCCGTGTTCGGAAAGTCGTTCCTCTGGACGGCGTTGTTCAGAAAGGACTGACGCTCCCAGCGGACGCACGTGTCCGGCAGGCGGAAAAGCGGCGGAACGCCACCTGCGAAAGTAGGGACCACGCCCTGCTCCAGTAGGTGATCTGCGGCACCTACCCGGCAGTATCGTCACCCACGTGAAGCGGGCAGAAGACCTCGCTCTGGTGCTCGCGGCAGCACCAGAGGTCTGGCGCGGCTTCACCCCGCCCGAGGTGGTAATCGCTTTCCTCGGTCTGTGCCTGCTCGCGGTCGCCGGACTGGCCGGCCTCCACCTGGCGACCCGGCGCAGGCTGACGCGAGCCCTCGCCGAACGCGAACGCGAGCTCGCGGCCGAACAGGCCCGCGCCGACGAGCGCACGAGGCTCGCCGCCGAGCTGCACGACGTCGTAACGCACCGCCTGAACCTGATGGTGCTGCACGCCGGTGCGTTGCGAGTGGCGGCCAAGGACGAGAACGCGCGCGGGGCCGCGGAAGAGCTCCGCACCGCGGGCCGTCAGGCGTTGGCGGAAATGCGCGACATGGTCGGTGTGCTCCGCTCCGGCCGCACCGCCCGCATCCCCGACGTGCTGCCCGACCGCCTGGCCAACCTGGTGGCCGACTCCGCCGCCACCGGCCTCGAGGTCACCCTGACCGAGCACGGTGACGCCGACATCGTCTCCCCCGCCGTGCGCCGCACGATGTACCGGGTGGTGCAGGAGTCGCTGACCAACGTGCACAAGCACGCGCCCGGCGCGCACACCGAGATCACCATCCACTGTGGACCGAGCACCGTCCGTGCCGTCATCCGCAACACCGCCCCGTCGTCCACACCGGACACAGCGCTGCCGCGCTCCGGTTCCGGTCTGCTGGGTCTGCGCGGTCGCGTGGAGATGGTCGGCGGCACCCTCACCGCGGGGCCGACGGACGACGGCGGCTTCCAGGTGGACGCGGTCCTGCCGGCGTTCGTGCCGACGTGATCACTCGTCGGACGCGCGCACGGCTCGGCAGGCGAGATGAACGGCCAGTCGCTCGTCCGGGTTCAGCAGACTGACGCCGAGGAGCTGTTCCGCCCGGTTGATCCGCTGCGCCACCGTGTTCCGGTGCACCTTGAGCCGCACGGCCGCCGAGGACGTCACCGACTCCTCGTCCAGGTACACGGCGAGCGTCCGCAGCAGCTGCCCGTCCTCCACTCCGGCGAGCGGCTCCAAAAGCCGGGTCGCCTGCTCCACCAGCGCCGGCGTCTCCGCGGCCATCGACAGCAGCCGCCGCACGCCGAGCTCGTCGATGTGCACGACCTTCGCGGACCCGGTCATCGCCGCCGCCTCGCGCGCCTCTGCCAGCGTCCTGCCGACACCGGAAGAGCCGGGATGCGGACGGCCGACGCCGGCGACGAGGTTGCCGGGACCCAGCGCCTGGGCGAGCCTCGCCGTCAGCTCACGGTGCTGCGACTGCGGCGGCTCCGCGTCGTTGGTGAGCCAGAACGACCAGCCCTCCGCGCCTTCGACGAGCTGCCCGTGCAGGCCGCGCCGGGACAGCTCGACGCGCAGGCGTTCGGTGTGGGCGGCGTCGAAGCAGTTCGGTGACGGCGGGTTCGGCATCGCGTAGACGCCCGTGTGCCAGCCGTCAAGGCGCCATCCCGCGAGAACGGCCTGCTGCACCAGTTGCGGCGGCACGTCGTCACCCGCGGCGAGCAGCTCGGCCAGCAGCGAGCCGCGGGAACGGGCACGGCGTTCGGTCTCGAGGCGTTCGGCGGCCACCCAGTTGCCCAGCGCCCAGGAAGCGACCTGGCTGATCTGCTGGACGGTCTCGGCCCAGCGCTTGTTGCGGCCGCGGGTGTGCGCGACCAGCCACAGGTGGACGTGGCCGGTCCGGTCCGTCTCCACCGGCACGGCCACCGCGACGCCCTCCGGCATCTCGACGGTCGTGGCGACGGAGCCGGCCAGCAGGTCCCGCGGCAGGCCCGGCGGGGAGACGCCCTCGATCGCCGTGCCGTCGGCGCTCATCACGGCGCACGTCACGTGCAGCTCACCGGACAGGATCGTGATCACCGAGCGCGGATCCGGCTTGCTGCGGCCCAGGCGCGCGGTGACGGCGTTGAGCAGCCGAGCCGCGGCCACCTCTGGACGGCGCACGGCCGTGCGCACCGAGTCGGCGACCAGCAGCGGGTCGTCGGCCTTGGTCAGCAGCAGCGGCACGCCCAGCCGGTTGGCGAAGGAGATCGTCGCGGTGGAGGGAGACTGGTAGGAGCCGGTCGACGAGCGCACGAGCACGACGGCCCGCACGTCGGCGCTGTAGGCCCGGCGCAGCGCCACCTCGACGAGGTACGGCTGGTACCCGGTCAGGATCACCAGGTCGCCCGCCGAGCACGCCTCGACGGCCGTCATGTCCGCCGCCAGCCGCACGTCGGCGATCTCGGTGTCGACGCCGCGCTCGCCCGCCAGCAGGCACGCGTCGCCGAGCACGCCGATCTCCAGCACATCGCGCACGGTCAGCGAGTCGGCGTCGTCGATCACGGAACGTCCCGGAACGGCACGTAGTCGAGGTCGTAGCCGAACGCACGCGGGTCGACGCGGCCGAGCATCTCCTGGCGCACCCACTGAGCGGGCGATGGGAGCGCTACCACATCCACGACGGCGCCGTACGTCAGCCGCTCCGTCGACACGGGCTTGCCGGACTCGGCGTCGAAGCAGCACAGCAGATCGGGCGTCGTCACGAGCGGCTCGCCGTCCGCGAGCGCGACGAGGTACTCCCCCTGCATCTCCAGCCGCACGTACGCATCGTCGGTGTCCAGCCGCCGCAGCGCCACCGTTCCGCGAGGAAAGTCCCCAACGGACTCCCGCCAGACTTCGGCGACTTTCCCCCGCGTCACGCGGAAGCCACCGGAGGCCTTCGCCCGTTCGTCGACCGGGACCGTGCGCTGGGACCAGATCTCACCCAGCTCCAGCGCCCGCGAGAGCGAGCCCGGAATGCCTGCTTTGAGGGCGTCCGCGAGTTTCAACGGCTTCGCGACCATCATCGCCCAGCCGCCGAAGTCGACCATCACCGTGCGGGCGAGCTTCTCGATGGCCGTCGCGTCGAGGACCGCACGGTTTCCGCCTGGTTCGGTGATGGCCAGCGGGGTGGTGGGCAGCCCGGCCGCGTCGTAGGTCGTCTGGTCGACGCGTGGGAACGCTCTCCCCATCCCGTCCACGTCGACGTACGGCAGCCCGAGCCGTGCCGCGAGGATCAGCGGCAGCAGCCCGTTGCACCCGCCGACCTCCCACCCGATGACAGCGGTCACAGGGGTGGAGTCGTGCGCCTGCAACGCCTTCAGCGCTTCCTCCGCCTCCTGGCCGGACGGCAGCTTCTCGATCATCACGGTCGGCGCGCCGATCAGCCCGACCCGCGCGCCGTGTCCGTCCGGGTCGGCCTCTTCTGGCGAAAGCACCGTAACTGGACCACTTTGTCGCATTTCGTGCCGGAGCATGGCCGCGAAGGCGTGGGTCTCGTGCTCGCCACCTCCACCGCCGCTGCCGAGCACGACCACACCCAGGGCGAGCTGGTCGACCTCGTCGGGCTGGAGCAGGTGCATGCGCGAGACAGTAGTGCCGGGACCGGCCGGGCGAGAAGGATCGGCCTGCTACACGCCGATCGGCACGTACTCGTGCGAATAGCCGAACGCCGACGGCCCGACCAGGGCGAGGCCCTCCGGCGTGCGCCAGCGCGGGTGGCACGGCGCGCCGACGACCGTGATCCGCTGCCCGTACCGCAACCGCTCGGCCGGCACGGGTTCACCTTCGACGTCCAGCACGCAGATCAGGTCCGGCACGGAGGCGACGATCTCGCCGTCACGCGACGCGACGAGGTGCTCGTTCTGGAACGCGAGCAGGCAGCTCGTCCCGTCTCCCACCAGCCGCGCCTCACCCTTGGCGAACCCGGGATCCCTCGCGCGCATGACGTCGACGACCTTGCCCGCGAGCAACACCCGGCCGCCGAGGAACGACGCGATGGCCTGGCACGGTTCCACGCGCTCCCGGCGGGCCTCCTCCACCAGCCGCCCGAGCCGCGACGCCAGCGTGAGCGTGCCGGGGATCGTGATGTCGCGGGCCTGCCTGCCGGACATGGGAAAGCTGCTCAGCAACGCGGTGCAGCCCATGCGGATCGTGGCCGAGCGCGCGAGCCGTTCCGCCCAGTGGTTGTCGCTGACGTCGACGACGATCGCGTTGTCCTTCTCGTCGGCGACCACCAGCGGCTTGGCCAGCACACCGTCCAAAGTGCACACGACCATCTGCACCATCGGGAACGCGCGCCCCATGCAGTCCGCATCGAGCACCGGCAGGCCGAGCGACGCGGCCACGGGGAACGGCGCGAGCGAGTTCATCCCGCCGACCTCGATCGGCAGCACGTGCGTGATCGGGCGGCCGAGTTCCCGTTGCAGCATGAGGAAAGCCGTGACCGCTTCCTCACCGGCGGGCAGCTTCTCGATCATCACCGTCGGTGCGCCGATCATGCCGATGCCCGCGACCAGCGCGTCGTCCGGTACCTCGCGCAACTCGGCGACGAGCACCGGCCCGCACTCCAGCACGGCCTGCTCCGCGACGAGCCTGCCGATGTACGGGTCACCACCGCCGCCCGCGCCGAGAATCGCTGCGCCGCGGGCGATGTGCCTCAGCTCCTCGGCGCCGATCTCACGCACGGCCCCTCCTCGGGGCCTCCTCCAGCACCAGGTCGCCCACGGCTCTCGCCCGCACCCGGCTCGCGTTGCCCGGCAGGTACGCCAGCGGGATCTCCTCGACCTCGACGATCCGCACGCTGCCGGCCTTCGCGCCCGCCGCGACAGCCTTGTCCACCGCCTCCTGACGTGCGGCGTCGAGCACCTCGTCACGCCGGTTCTGTTCGATCGTGAAGACCCGGTCGACCTCACCGCCGACCTGCGCGATCGCGGCGCCGATGGCGTTGGCGAACGCGTGGTGCTCCGGCCGGATCATGTCCTTGACGCCCTCGATCTCGTCCGGCACCAGCACGCTGCCACCACCGACCAGCACGACGGGCAACGGCGCCGGGCACGTCCGCATGCGGTCGACGTGGGTGGCGATCTGGTCGCAGACGTGGTCGAGCACCGAGCTGACCAGCGTGCGGTCGAGGTTCTTGACGAGCGCCGCGTCTCCGATGTCGGCGAGGCCCGCCGCGACCGCGATGTCCGTGGCGGTGAGCGTGTCGCCGCCGAACACCAAAGCCTGCTCGCCCAACCGGAACCCGACGCTGTCCGGCCCGACCTCGAGACCGTTGGGCGTCTCGCGCACGACGCTGCCACCGCCGAGGCCGACCGACAGCACGTCGGGCATGCGGAAGTTCGTGCGCACCCCGCTGATCAGGACCTCGGACGACGCCTCGCGCGGGAAACCGTTGGTGAGCATGCCGACGTCGGTCGTCGTGCCGCCGACGTCGATCACCGCGCAGTCGTCCAGTCCGGACAGGAAAGCCCCGCCGCGCATGGAGTTCGTCGGTCCGGAGGAGAACGTGGCGACCGGGTAGCAGCGCGCGTACTCCAGGTCCATCAGCGTGCCGTCGTTCTGGCTCAGGTACAGCGGAGCCGCGATGCCATGTGCCGTCAGCGAATCCGTGAGCCCGTCGGCGATCTGCTCGGCGAGCTCGCGCAGCGCGGCGTTGATGATCGTGGCGTTCTCCCGCTCCAGCAGGCCGAGCCGCCCGATCTCGTGCGAGAAGCTGACGAACAGGTCCGGCACCTCTGCCGTCAGGATCTCCGCCGCCTGGCGCTCGAAGTCGCCGTTGACCAACGAGAACACCGAGGAGATGGCGACCGACCGCACGCCCCTCGCCGCGATGTCCCTGGCCACGCCGCGCAGCTCGTCCTCGTCGAGCGGCGAGATGACCCGTCCGTCGTACTCGTGGCCGCCGTGGCAGAGGTAGGAGTGCCCGCCGATGACCTGACGCAGCCGCTGCGGCCAGTCGACGAACGGCGGAAGTGCTTTGGTGGCGGGAAGTCCGAGCCGCACGGCCGCCGTCTGAGCCAGTCCCCTGCCCTCGACGACGGCGTTGACGAAGTGCGTCGTGCCGATCATGACCGCGCTGATGGCGACCGGATCGAAGGAGTGCCCGGCCTGAAGCCCGCTGACGGCCTTGATGATCCCGGTCGTCACGTCGGCCGTCGTCGTGGTCTTGCACTCGGCGAGCACACTCCGTCCCTCGACGAGGACGGCATCGGTGTTCGTGCCGCCGACGTCGATACCGATGTGCATGAACGAAACCACCCCTCAGGCGGCCGACGCTTCCCCGACAACCTTACGGTTGGTGGCCCGCCGCGTCCTCATCCGCAACAGGTCGAGCCTGCCGGCTGAGACGTAGAGGGCGAACGCGAGCACGAGCGAGTTCACACTGGACTGCCCGAACGGCGACAGCTCGCCGAGCACTGCGGCGGCCGGCCAGATGACCACGGTGGCCGGCACCCACGAGGGCGCTGACCTGGGCACGAGCGGCCGCGTGGAGATGATCTCGTTCCGCCACCGCCGCACGACGTAGTACTCGGCGAGCATGATCCCGGTGACGGGCGGGAACACCACCCCGAGCAACACCAGGAAGTGGCTGAACTGGTGCACGATGCCCGTCGCGGCGAGAAAGCTCCCGGCGAACCCGACCATGACGGTCACCTGGGCCCTGCTGATCCGCACCGCGAACACGGCGTCGAAGAAGTTCACGAGCCCGAGAGAGGCCGAGTACAGGTTCCAGTCGTTGATCTTCAGCACGGCGGTGACGACCACCAGCGCCCCGATCCACCCGCTGGACGAGCTGATGACGCCCATGATGTCGGTGGTGCCGAGCCCGTGCGCGATGACCACACCGGCCAAGCTGATGACCCACTCACCGGCCGTGATGCCCACAACCGTCTGCTTGACGACGTCCCACTCGTTGCGGTTGAAGCGAGTCATGTCCGGCGCGATGGCCGCACCGACGATGAAGCTGCCGGTCACCAGCGTCACCGCGGTCATCATGCCGATGGACGGCCCTGGCGCCGGGCTGCTGAGGGTGGCCCCGATGTCGTTGACGTTCGTCAGCACAAGCCACAGGAGAAGCAACAGAAACGCCGGCACCGCCACGTACGCGGTCCACGCCATCCACCGCACCCCATAGGCGGCGATGACCGTGACGACGATGCCGAAGACGAGCGACCACACCGGTGTCGGCAACACCCCGCTGACGTCAGCGAGCGCCGCCCCCGCGAGCCCGGTCTGCACCCCGAACCACCCGGTGCAGGACAACGCGATGATGAGCCCGAGCATCGCACTTCCCGCGTGCCCGAACCCGGTCCAGCGCGTGAGGATCGCCGTCGACAACCCTTCCCGCTGCCCGATCACGCCCACCGCCACCGCGATGACGTTGAGCAGCACCGCCCCGATCGTGAGCGCCAGAAACGCGTCCCAGAACGTCATGCCGAAGCCGAGCGTCGCGCCCAGCAGCAACTGGCTCAGCGCGGTCGTCTGCCCGAAGCGCTGGGTCGCGACTGACAACCAAGGGTGCCGCGCCTGGTCAGGGACACGGCTGAGGGCCTGATCATCACGCCCGAGAAGAGCGGCCACGATCGTCCCTCCGCCCTGTGATCGACAACTCGGACAGTAATGGCCGAGTCACGATCGGGCTACAGACAATGTGCACAGTCGGGCGAATCAACACCTTGCGATTCGCACAGGCCGCTCAATTCATGGCCAGTTTGATCCGCCTCCGAGCCACCAGCCGAGTGTGGTGCACATCCAGCCCAACCCCGAGCCCGGGCCGCCGCTCAAACCGGTCGTAACTGCGGCTGAGCAGCCAATGCGCCGCCTCAGCCGTGATCGACTCCAGCCGAACCTGCCCCTTGAGCCGCTCCAGCGCCTCGTCCACCTGCCGACTGAGGAACGCGTGCCGAGTAAGCCCCCCGCTGATTTCGTCGATCATGAAAACCATCGCGTGCGGCTCATCCCCATACGCATAACTGCACAACAACGCCAGATATCCGGCGTCGATCGACCGGTCACCGATCCAGCACTCCCCAAAGCGCAGCGCCCCCATGTCCCAAGGCGGCGCCCCCTGCTCCAACGCCGCCTCCTCGGCCCACCGCCCAGGCCTACCAGGCAACAAATGCCCCAACGCCGTCAACAGAGCCGCACTACGCCGGCTGGGCACCCCCCTGAGGTGGTGGACGACCACCTCCCACAACTCCTCGTTGTCGGCAAAGGGCCCCACAAACGCACTGACCTGCAACTCGACCTCAAGCGGATCCGTCAGCTGCGGCAACGGCCGCCCGGCATCCACCACCGCCTGCTGCATGGGGGTCAGCCTCGTCCGCACGCGCGGCAGGTTAGCCCGATCGGCGCAACACAACCCCGTCCTTGATCCACGCCACCACGCGGATCACCCCATCGAGGTCACCGCACGCAGCCCGTCGACGTGCAACTCGCCAGGAATCTCGAACCGCACCCCGCCCTGCCCGGTGACCACCAGAGTCACCGGCGAGGCGAGCGCGTCGAGCACCACCGCCAGCTCCGCACCCCGAAACCGTTGCCAGTGCGGCGGCCAGTCCTCCGGCCATGCCCGTTCCGAAGCGAACACTGTTACCGCGGGTTTCCGGCGCCGAGAGCGGCTACCAGCGCGAGCACCTCGCGTCCGGGATCCGGTGCGTTCGCAGCCATTCCTCGCAGCGCGGCAGCCACGGGTAGACGGCTGTCAGTTGCGGTGACCGTTGTGCGATGGCGCGGACCAGGTTGTCGGTGAGCTTGAACAGTCCTGCCGTGTACTTGCTCTCGGGCAGCGCGAAACCCGCGAAGTTCATCCACAGTGGATACCAAAGCGAGCGACGGTTCGGCGGCGGCGCACGTGCTGCATGATCGCGAGCCGCTCACATCCCGGCGCTCCGGTGCTGTCGGCCTGATGGCCGCGCACTGCGTCACCCGAAGGAAGTACGGTGGGCCAGGTGACCACGTTTCCACGGGTGCCCGCGGACCTGTTCCGCTTCACCACAGCCGAGCACGCGGAGCTGCACACCGCAGTGCTGCGCGCATTCGGCGTGGCGAACGAGCGCCTGGAGACGTCACTGACCCTCGACGACGTGCAGCTACGACTGAGGGACGTCGGCTGGTCCGAGCAGGTGACGGACGAAGACCTGACCAAGTCCCTCGCAGCTCTACGGCAGTGGGGCCTGATCGAAACCGCTCAGCACCGGTACGGGCTGACGAAACACGGCGAAGCCGCGTACGCCGGCATCCAGCACGCCCTCGAGACCCTGACCAGCAGCGGCGCGCTGCAGACCGCCGTGCTCGACGCGATCGCGGACCGGCTCGACGAGCTGAGCAAGCCGATGGACGACCGCCGCACCTTCACGGCGCTGCAGGAACTGGAAGGCCACGTGAAAGCGCTGCAGACGGGCACCACGAGGTTCAACAGCGAGCTGCAGCGGCTCTTGAAGGACGACCACGACCTCGCCACGTTCCAGGACGTCAAGCGCACCACGATCACCTACCTGCGCGAATTCATCGCCGACCTGGACGCGCGCAAGCAGCAGATCCGCGAGAAGATCGACAACCTCGATCCCGTCAAACTGCACGAAAACGCGCGAAACGGCGCCGACCTGTACCAGGACGACAACTGGCTGCAGAACCGGGCGAAAGCCTGGGACAGCCTCAAAGCCTGGTTCCACCACACACCTTCGAAGGCCGACGAGCTGCAGGACGTGGCGCGGAAGGCGATCGTGCAGCTCCTCCGCGTCCTCGACCGGATCAGTGAGCAGCGGAAGCGCCCGACCAACACCGCGGCCGACTTCAAGGCGCTGGCCAGGTGGTTCGCCAGAACCACCACCGAGGATGAGGCGCACGAGCTGTTCAACGCCGCGTTCGGGCTGTGGTCCGCGCGGCACGCCCACCTCGCGCACGCCGACGGTGAGCTGATCCCCAGCGCCGAGCCGTGGCACAACACGCCTCCGGTGAAGCTGTCGCCGCAGCTGCGGACGACCGGCAAGCAGGAGCACATCGGCAGCACCGGCAAGATTCGCAACGTCGACGAGGTCCGCCGCAACCGCCGCCGGCAAGCGGAGAAGGAACGCGCGGAGCTCGAGCACGCGTGGCGCCAGATCCAGACCGACGGGCCGATCCGGATCTCCACCCTGACCAACCTCGACCACGACACCTTCCACCGGCTCATCGACCTGGTCGGGCGGGCGCTCGGCAGCGATCCGGACAGCACCGGCACGCGGACGGCCGGCACGACCGACGGGCGGATGCAGATCAACCTGCGCAACGCTCGTGGCTGGGCCACCATCACCACCCAGAAGGGCACGTTGAGCGGGCCCGACTACGTGATCGACGTGCAGAGCCGATGAGCAGGACGGGGAACCAGCTCGCCCGGCTGGAGAGCGAGGAGGTGGCACGCGGTGTCCGGCTGCTGCTCGCTCGTCCGTTGCTGGCCGCCGTGCAGGATCCGGACGGGTTCGACCTCATCAGAAGGCGCCGCGAGCCGATCGTGAAGTGGTTCGACTACTACTGCGGCTGGCGTGTGCACGTTGAGCCACGCGCCGGCTATGCGCGGCTGTTCAAGACGACACAGCGGCCCGATCGCACGCGTCCTGCGCCGAACTTCGACCGGCGGCGGTACATGCTCCTGTGCCTGACGTGCGCGGAGCTGCTGAGCGCACCCACCACGACAACCGAAGCGTTGGCAGACAAGGTGAAACAAGCCGTCAAGCTCGAAGAGCTGCCGTCCTTCGACCCGGACAGGCGCGCCGATCGGTCCGCGTTCGACGACGTGCTGGACTTCCTCGGGCAACTCGGGGCCGTCGAGATCAACGAGACGCACCTCCGCGCGGATCCGGTGATCATCACGCGGCTGCTCGCGGCGCCGGTCTCGCCGTCCATTGTGGACAGAGTCGAGGACCTCACGCACGAGAACCGGTACGAAAACGCTCATCGCAGCCTGTGGCAGCGGCACTCCACCATGCGCAGACTGATCGACGATCCCGTGGTGTACAAGGAAGATCTGACCGCAGGTCAGCTCGCGTTCCTCAGCTCACCCACCGGGCGCAAGATCGTCCAGACGGGTATCGGGCTCGCCGGGTGCACGTTGGAGGAACGTGCCGAGGGTTTTCTCGTGGTTGACGCCGACGCGGTCGCCACGGACACGAGGTTTCCGGACGACGACAGCCACGCGAAGGTCGCCGCGTTGTTGTTGCTCGACCGGTTGGCACGAGGTCCCGCACGGTTCGACGACCTGGTCGAAGAAGCACGCGAGCTGCTCACGAAGTTCCGCAACTGGGCCAAGGCCTACCAGTCGGACGGTGGCGCGGGCAGGCTCGCGGCGGACGGGGTCGCGTTGCTGGAGGCGTTCGGGCTGGCGCGCAACGAGAACGGCACCGTTCGGCGGCTGCCCGCGGCGGCCAGGTACGCGGTGGAGGAGCTGCATGACTGACCGGTGGCAACCCAGTCGCGCCGGGATCATCAACGTCTGGCGCTACTACGACGAGATCTTCACCTTCCACCAGGGCAGACTGCTGCTCAGGGGGCCCAACGGCACGGGCAAGTCGAAGGCGCTCGAGCTGCTGCTGCCGTACCTCTTCGACGCGAACCTGCGCCCGCACCGGCTGTCGACGTTCGGCAGCGCGGACCGCACCATGCACTGGAACCTCATGGGCGAGGGCAACCAGGGCAGCACCCGCGTCGGCTACGTGTGGCTGGAGTTCCAGCACGGCGACGAGTGGTTCACGTGCGGCGCGCGGTTGCAGGCGACCACGAACACGTCCAACGTCACCGCCACGTACTTCACGACGTCCTTGCGCGTCGGCGACCTGGCGCTGGTGAACGAGGCCGGGCGGCCGTTGACCAAGACGGATCTCGTTGCGGCGATTGGCGAGCACGGCGTTGTGCACGCCTCACCGGCCGACTACCGGCACACGGTGCGGACGACGTTGTTCCCCGGCGTCACCGAGCAACGGTACGACTCGCTGATCACCGCGCTGCTGCAGCTGCGGACACCGAAGCTGTCCGAGCGGCTCGACCCGAGCGTGCTGTCCTCATTGCTGTCCAGGGCACTTCCGCCGCTGGACCAGTCGGATCTCACCGAGATCGCCGAGGGTTTCGAACGGCTCGACCGCCAGCGCGAGGAGCTGCGCAGGCTCGACGAGGAGATCATCACCGCCGAGCGTCTCGCGGAGATCCAGCGCACCTACGCGCAACGCGTGCTGGGCGCGGCAGCACACGCGTTGTCGTCTTCTTCTGAGCGACTCGAAGACCTGACACGCGCCGCGCGGATGAGCGAACGGCGTTATCAGCGGCAGGTCACCCTGGCCGACGAGGCCTTCGAGCAACTGGCGGCGTTGGGGCGTGAGGCGAACGCGGTCGACGCGGAGATCGCCGGCATCTCCGACCTGCCCGCCTACCAGGAGGGCAAGCAGCTCGACCTGTTGCGGCAACAGCATTCCGCCGCGGTCCAACGTGCCGCCGAAGCGGCTGCACACGCCGCGAAACTGCGTGCGCGTGCCGTTGCGGACGAGGAACACGCCGCTCAGGCCAAGTCGGACGCGGCGGCACGCGCTGACGACGTGCGGCATTCGGCTCTCGAAGCCCGGGAAGCCGCCGAGCGCGCGGGTATGTCGTCGGTGTTCGAGGAGATCGACGCGACCACTGTAGACACAAAAACAGGCGCGCGGGCGAGCCGGCAGCTGCTCAGCGACGCCGTGGACGCCCGTTCCGCCGAGATCAGCGCGATCATGCGTGCCGTTGCCGTTCACGAGAGGGCCATCGACGCACGGGACGCCGCACGCCAACGGCTCGACGAAACGCACGAAGAGCTCGAACTGGCCACGGATGCCGAAGCGGCGGCGCAGCAGGCGTTCGAGCAAGCGTTTGCGAAGTTCGGGGCCGACTTCGAGACGTGGGCGCACGGCTGCTCCGAGCTGCGCGTATCCGAGCACGGCGAGGTCTCCGAAGCCGCTGCCCTCGCGCGCGAGGAGTTCAGCGCGATCGAGGCACGGCTGCACGAAACGCGCACGGCGTTGAACGGCCAACTCGCGCAGTACAACGCCATCCGCGAGAAGCTCGCCAATCAGGTCGACGTACCACCGCCCGCGCCGTACACCCGCGACGCCGCGTACCGCTCTTCTGCCGTGGGTGCTCCTCTGTGGCGCCTGGTGAACTTCCGTCCCGGCACGCCACCCGACGTGTGCGCCGCCGTCGAAGCCGCCCTGGAAGCCTCGGGACTGCTGGACGCGTGGCTCACGCCGGGCAACTCGTTCGGGCTCTCCGACCAGGACCGCTTCGCCGAACCACTGCTGGCGGCACCCGCTCCCGGCACCACACTGCTCGAAGTACTGGTCACCGACGACGACCGCGCCCATCGGTTCTTGGAAGGCATCGCGTTCGGTGAAACCGCCACGGGTCACACGGCGGCCATCGGCGCGGACGGGACCTGGCGCCTGGCCAACGTCCACGGCAGCTGGACCAAGCCCTTCCCCACCTACATCGGCGCCGACTCCCGCCGACGCGCTCGGGCGGGCCGGATCGCCGAGCTCACCGGCCTGATCGAGCAGCTCGCCACCGACCTGGCCGGTGTCGACGCGGCGCTGTCGCAGATCGCCGTCCGCCGCGCGACCCTGGCCGGCGAGCTCGCCAGGCAGCCGTCGACCGACTCGGTCGAGATCGCGGAGGAACAACGCACCAAGGCGCAGTTGCGTTGCGCGGCAAGGAAAGACGCCGTCGCTTCCGCGACGCGCCAGGTGTCCGAGGCCGAGACCGCCGTGGCAGAGACGCTGCGGATGGTCAACGGCGAGGTCTCCGTGAACCCGCACGCTGTCGCCGCATTCCGCACCGCGGGCCACCGCTGGCTGGACGACCGTCACGACGCCTTCGCCGCGGAAGCCGCTGCTGCCGAAGCGATGAACCGGTCGTCGGTGAGCAACGCCCTGGCCGACGAAGCCGAGGAAGCCGCCTCCGCCCGCCAGCAGGAGGCAGCCGACGTCGCCATCACCCTGGAGACCGTCGAACGTTCCGCGGGCTCCGAGTTCCATGCCCTCGACCAGCAGCTCATCACGTTGCGCGCCAAGGCCCTCGAACTGGCGGAGCAGCGCGAAACGTTGCAGGACAAGCAGACCTCTCTAGCGCGGACCCTCGGTACGTTGGAGGAGAAGCGCAAGGTCGACACATCGCGTGCCACAGAAGCCGCGGCCGTGCGGGACGCGGCCGAGGCCCGCTACCGCCACCTCACCAGTGGCCACCTGCCGGCCGACGCCGGCGACCTGCCAGAGGGCCCGGTGGACGCGCGGCTGATCCGCGACGCCGAGACCCGCCTGGGTCTTGCCGTGCACCAGGCCCAACAACAACTGGCGGGCCGCATCGACCTGTCACTGGAACCCGACGACGATGTCGCTGTCCTGAGCGCAACCCTCGATGGCGCGCGCATGGGCGCACACGCGCTGCTGGTTGCGTTGCAGGCCGAACGCGACCGCATGCGCACACACATCACCGACGCCGAACGCGACCTCTTCGACCAAACCCTCACCGGCGACACCCGAAGGCACATCGCCCAGCGCATCCAGGGCGCCGCCGAACTCGTCGACACGATGAACCAACGCTTGGAGCGCGTCCAAACCGCGTCCGGCATCCGCGTGCAGCTCGTCTGGCAGGTGGATCCCCAACTGCCGCCCGGCACCCGCGAGGCCCGCGACCTGCTGCTGCGCTCAGACCTCGACGCCGAGGAACGCGCTGTGCTGCACCAGTTCTTCCGCGAGCGAGTGGAAGAGGCCCGCGCACACGACACCGCAACGGGCTGGGAACAACAACTCGCCCAGGTCCTGGACTACACGACGTGGCACCAGTTCGTCGTGAAGGTGGACCGCGGCGACGGCTGGGTCCCTGTCACGAAACGCGTCCACGGCGCGTTGTCCGGCGGTGAAAAGGCCATCGTGCTGCACCTGCCGTTGTTCGCCGCGGCGGCCGCGCACTACCAGGCGACGCCCACCGCACCTCGCCTGATCCTGCTGGACGAGGTCTTCGTCGGTGTCGACGCCACGAACCGCGGCCAGTTGCTGGAGCTGCTGGTCGCGTTCGATCTCGACCTCGTGCTCACGTCGGACCACGAGTGGTGCGACTACCGGGAGCTGACCGGCATCGCGATCCACCAGCTCACCACGGGCACCGATGGCGACGACGCGGTGACGACGGTCCGCTTCACGTGGGACGGCCACAGCCTCAAGGCCGATGACTGAACAACGCCAGGAGCTCCCGCTGCTCCAGGGTGAGGACGAAGGCCGGGTTGTGCCGCGGATAGACCTCCGCGGCCTCCCACACGTGCCCGCGCACGCTGGACGCCACACCGATCTTGCGTCCACGCGCCCGAAGATCGGCCACGACGGTCGCGGCGTCGAACAGGTACACGGCGTCGATGGCCAACGGCCGCACCGCGCCGGGTGAGCTCTCCGCCGGCGCCTTCGGACCGGTCAGCACGAGGTAGCAGTCCGGCCCGTCCTCGCGCAGGTCCAGCAGGTTGTCCCGCTTCAGGTACCACCTGATGTTCACGGTCCGGCCGTCCGCGAACCGGCCGTCCACGCCCTTGGCCGTGGTTTGCTGCTCCAGCTCGATCCCGAAGATCCGGGCCGCGATCCAGTCGCCGAGGTGGCCGGGGAGCGCGGGGCGCCGGATGCACGCCGACAGCGCGGCGTCGATGCGGTTGCGCTCCCGGACCAGCTCGGCGACCTGTACCACTTCGTTCACGCGCGCCCTCCCGTGAGCTCACCGAGCAGTCCCGCGAACAGGTCCTCGGAGACGATCGGAATGCCGTAGCTGCGAGCCTTGTCCGCCTTGCCCGACAAGGAATCCGGGTCCGCCGCGATCACCAGCGCCGTCTTCTTGGTGACCCCGCCCTTCACCGACGGACCGGCGGACAACGCCCGGCTCTCCCACACCTCGCGCGGCTCACGCATCTCACCGGTCAAGACCACGAGGTCCCCCAGCCGTGCAGTGCGGAGTGGGCGGTACCCATCGGCACGCCGGCCGGCGAGCAGCACGCGGCGAGCGAACGGAACGAAGCGCCGAGGTACCGGCCCGCGAGCTTCATCGTGCACAGCCCCGTCCGAGCAGCACTTCCTGGCGAAGCTGGTGCGGCTGCTGCCTCCCCGGGAGTTGGTCGATCGGCATCTCTCCGTGGAGGAGCAGGAGGACCTGCTCGACGTCGCTCGTGCGCTCGGCCTGGGGCTGCTGGAGGTTCTGGGCCTGCACCGCGAGTACCTCACCGCGCTGGGCGAGGCCGCTCGGGAGGACGGGGTGGTGACGGCCGACGAGGAGGCCGATCTGCGGCTGGTCGCGTCGCTGCTCGGGGTGGACGTGGTGCCGCGGCGCTCCGTCCGGCTGTCGAGCCGTGCGGCGAGCTCACCGGCGATGCCCGCGAAGTCGGGGGCGCGACGGGCTTCCGCGGCGCTGATGCCGTGCACGTGCTGGGCGCCCAGGTCGCGTCGCGGGTTGACCAGCGGGCACCACTCGTCGGTGCGGCGGCCGGGCACGTCCACGTGGACCACGGCGACCTCGATCACCCGATGGTGGTGGCCCGGTGAGAGTCCGGTGGTTTCCACGTCGACGACCGCATAGCCGTTGCTCATGCCGGGGGTGTCGTTCGGACCCGTGCTTTCTGTTATCTGTTGTCATCCGAAAGGATTAACGCGAGCTCGCCGCGGGTGGCGATGCCGAGCTTCGCGTAGGCGTTCGACAGGTGGTTGTCCACGGTGCGCGCGGAGATCACCAGCAACGAGGCGATCTCCTTGTTCGTCAGGCCACGTGCGGCCAGCACGGCGATTTCGCGCTCGCGACGGGTGAGCGGTGTCGCGGTCATCAGCGCCAACGCCGGAGTGCGCGCGCCCTCGCAGAAGCGCATCAGACGTCCGAACAACGCGCGATTGCCCGACTCCGCGGCCGCTTCCGCCGCGAGCAGCATGTAGCCGCCCTCCTCGAACCGCGCGGCGACCTCCATCAACGCGTCGGAGTCGTTGCGCACCAACGCATCCGCGTGCGCGAAGAACACCGGCTCGAGCAAGCCGGTGTTCGAAGAAGCAAGCTCCCCCAACCGTTCCACAGCATCAGCCGCGTGCCCCAGCCGTACAGCCTCGTGCAACAACAGCGCCTCAACAGCGAACTCACCGTGCGCACGAGCGTCCGCCGCCGCCTCGAACGGTGACGCGCCACCCGCCCAGATGCGAGCGAGCCACAGCCCGAACCGGTAGGGCCGCTGCCCCTTCGGCACCAGCTTCTCCGCCTCGGCCAACACCGAGCGCGCGTCATTGCCCAGCAACGCCTCCACGTGTGCGAGTTCGCACAACTGCGCGAACGGCCGGACAGGCCGTGCCTCGCGCAGCAACCGCCGAGCCTCCAAGAGCCGTCCACCTGCGCGTGCCAGGCCGGCCAGCGACACCGTCCAGAGGGTCCGCATGGAATCCCACTCGGCCTTCTCCCGATGCGCTTGTACGGCAAGACGTTCCGCATTGGCCAGATCGCCGTGCATGGAGTACACGAACACTTCGGCGAACACCGTCGTCTCGAACCCCAGCCCGACGCTGGGATCGAGCGAAATGACCGGGAACGGCCCCACGTAGCGGCCCTGCACCGCGTCGGCCAACGCGAGGATCGCGGCCTCGTCCGGCGAGTCGTACGACAACAGCGCACGGACCTCGTCGTACTTACCCGCGTCGAACAGCAGCACCGACTGTGCGACGTGGTCCTCGAGCAGCGCCGCCGCTTCCTCGCTGCGTCCGAGGCCCCATCCGAGGTTCAGGGCACGCATCGTGCGCACCTCGATCGGGTCGTCATCGGTCGCGACCATCGCGAAGACCTCTTCTGCCTCCTCACCACGATCGGTGAAGATCAGCACCTCGGCCAGCAACCGTCCGGCCTCCACACCACCACCGACGGCCCATGCGGCGCGTGCGAGTCGTTCCGCCAGTGCCACACCACCCGTCGCAGTGGCCAAACGCCCGGCCCTCAGCAGCTCCGCCGGGTCGTCCGCCGTACCGCTGTCCAGCCGCAACACGGCTACGCGCAACGGATCGTCCAGCACCGAAGCCAGATAGCGCTGATGGTTGCGCTTGCGCAGAGGAGGACACTGCGCGCGCAACACCTCGCCGTACAACGGATGCGCGAGCCTCAAACCGTCATCAGAAACGGTGACAAGCCCGTCCAACGCCTCGGAAGCCCCCAGGTCCAGCGGCTCACCGAAAGCGAGCAGCTCCAGCACCCGGCGTTCGTCGGCGGGCACCGCGGCGAGGTGCGCCTCGATCAGCTCCACCAGCCGCGGCGACAGCGGCAACGGCCCGTCCAACGACCAGACACCGCCGTGCGACGTCCACTGCGCCGCGAAGTGCATCTCCCGCAGCAGCAACATGTTGCCGGCCGACGCGGTCCACAACCGGTCGGCCGTAGCGCTGTCGACCGGACCACCGAGCACGGTCTCCAGCACTTCGACCACTGCACTTCGCCCGAGCGGCTCGAGCTCGATGCGCGGCAGCAGTTCATCCTTCCACAGCGCCACAACGGGATCCGGCGCAAGCTCGCCCGAACGCAGTGTCGCCACCACCACGGCCTCGCGATGCTGCACGAGCATGTGCAGCAGGCCTGCTGATGCGTCATCGAGCAGATGCACGTCATCGACCACGACGACGCGACCGGCAACAGCCGTCCGTGCGGCGGTCAGCATCGCCAACGGCGAGGGGTCCACCGACGGCAAGAAGGGTGCCATGACGCCGAGCGGAATCGCCGACATCGCGGACGTCGCGCGCAACCGGACGTCGCACGCCACCTCGTCCAACAGCCGCGTCTTGCCCACACCGGCAGGTCCAGCCACGATCATCCCGCCGCCCCGCACCGCCCGCCGGACCGCGGCGAGCTCGGCGTCCCGCCCCACGAACGGCCACCCCATGCCGTCAGGCTAGGGGATCGGGGCGGTGAAGATGGGTGATCGCCTACTCAGGCCTTCGACCAGCGCAAACACCACCATGAGCGCATGAGCTTCTTCGCAGATCCGACCCCGTACTTCGACCAGTGGCGCGAGCAGGGGCCCGCGCTGATCGATTCTCCGGACGGCCAGAAGACGTGGATGATCAGCCGCTACGACGACGTCGTGCAGGCGCTGAGCCACCCCGGCCTCAGCAGCGCCATCGTCCCTGGCGGCATGCTGAACCACACCGACCCACCGGAGCACACGCAGCTGCGCAAGCCCATCGCGCGCGCGTTCTCCACACGGCGTATGGAGGCGCTACGGCCGCGCATCGAGCGGATCACCAACGACCTGCTCGACGCGTGGGAGACCGAAGAAGAGGTCGACGTGATCGACACCTTCGCGTATCCGCTGCCGATCACGGTCATCTGTGAACTGATGGGTGTGCCCGAAAGTGACAGAAGCGAGGTCCGCACGCTCACCTCCGAGCTGATGGCCCCGGACACCATGGTCGAGGCCTACGGCAAGTTCGCGCTGTACGTGCAGCGCCTCCTGGAGGCCAAGGAGCCCGGTGACGACGTCATCACCGAGCTCCGCGACGAACCGAACCTCGTGCAGAACCTCGTGTTGCTCATCACAGCCGGGCACGAGACGACGGTGCAGCTCATCGGCAACGGTCTGCTCGCGCTGCTGCGCGATCCCGTCATGAAGCAGAGGTTGATCGACGACCCGATCCTCATTCCGGACGCCGTCGACGAGCTTCTGCGCCACGACGGCCCGCTGGCGCTGGGGGTGTCTCGGATCGCCACGTCCGACGTGGTCATCGGAGGGGTCACGATTCCGCAGTCCTCGCAGGTCACCGTCTCACTTGGGGCGGCGAACCGGGATCGGACCCGGTACCCGGATCCGGACGCGTTGCAGCTGGGCCGAGACCCACACGTCTCGTTCGGGCACGGGATCCACTACTGCGTGGGAGCGCGGCTGGCTCGCATGGAGGGCGAGATCGCGTTCGGAACACTTCTGCGGCGTTTCCCGGAACTCGCGCTCGCCGCTGAGCCCGAGTGGCGGGAGGCATTCATCCGAGGCTTGGCGTCATTTCGCGTGCGACCGAAGCCCTGACGGCTGCTCTGGCAGCCGGCAGGTCGTCGACCGCGTAAATCTCCGGACAGGAGGCGATGACGAGATCCTTTTCTGACGCAACAGTCAGCAAAGAAACTTTCTCGGTCAACGACTTGGCTTGCCGGACAACTCCCTTGGCATCGACGCGGATCAACGTGACCCACGTCTCTGACCAGGGAAAGTCCGCGACGGCGCTGGATTTACGCAGGCCTTCCACATCGAACTCGGCAAATCTGGGCATGCCTCCAAGATAACGAGTGAAGGTTGCGGAAAGTCAAAGATCACCCTTTCACCGCAATGCCGCCAGCAGATGAGACAGGTTGACACCAACGGCGTCCGCCAACCGGCGCACGACTTCCGGAGCGGGTGCCAGCGGGTGGGTGTCACGGGTGGCCGGCAGGCCTTCACCGCCGGAAAACTTCGATTGCGGGGTGACCGGCGCGAGGATCGGGTAGACGCGCCAGCGCGGCACCTTCGAGTCCGCCATGGCGAGCGTGTTCTCGTGCCACAGCATCACGGCGGATTGGCGTTCGTTGCGCGCGAGCACGCACCCGTAGCCCGTGAGGGTGATCGCGCGTGCGGCCGCCCGGACGGGGTTGCGGAAGTCGCCGTCCACCACCCACACGCCGTTCATGACCTCGGCGTTGAGACCTTCCGCCTCCAGCGCGGCGAGGGTCTCGGCGTGCTGGTCGTCCGCGGCGGCCGTGGCCAGTTCGACCACCTCCTGCACCTCGGAGGCCGTCACGACGCGTGCACCGGCCTCCGTGGAGGCGTGCAGGAGGCGTTCGACGTGCCGGTCCTCCGCGTAGGCCGCCCACTCCTGGGCCTTCTCCCACGCCGCACGTGCGATGACGTCCGCCTCGGAACCACCGCGCAGCCGTGCGTCCTGCAACAGCTGTGCGAGCACCACGGCGATGACAGAGCTCAACAGGCCGTCGTCACGTGACTCGTCGCCTTCGGGCACGAGAGTGCCCACCAGGTCACGCAGGTCCGCGCGCCAGCTCTCGTCGCCCGCCCACACGCCGATGGCGAGCAGGTTCAGGTAGTGGTCCGCGATGGCCATCCGCACGAGCAACGGCTGAGAGCCCGCCTCCCGCGCGTCACGCCGTGCGGTCGCCTTCATCTGCGGCCGCTCCGCGGGATCGACCACGCTCACGCGGATCTTGTCGAGTTCGTCGAGGAAGTCGTCCCACCGGTTCTCCGAAAACCGGGCGAAGACGTCGTCCACCTCATACCTCCAGCTCAAGTCGAGCGACGGACTCGAGTACTCGTCTTGTGCGCGCCACTTCGTGCGCACGGAACACCGCGGCGCCCGCCACCGCCGCGATCGCAGTCGCGACGAGGGTGCCCTCGACGCGCTCGTGCAGTTCCACGCCGAGGGTCTCCCCGACGAAGTCCTTGTTGGACAACGCCATCAGCACCGGCCACCCGGTCGCCACCAGCTCGTCCGTGTGCCGCACCAGCGCCAGGCTGTGCCATGTGTTCTTGCCGAAGTCGTGTGTGGGGTCGATCAGCACGCTCTTGCGCGGCACACCGAGCGCGACCACTCGCTCAGCGTGCGCGGTCGTCTCCGCGATGACGTCCGCCACGAGGTCCGGATAGCTCACCCTATGCGGGCGCGTCCTGGGCTTCACACCGCCCGTGTGCGAGCAGACGTACCCGGCGCCGTACTCCGCGGCGACCTCGGCCAGCCCGGGGTCCGCGCCCGCCCACGTGTCGTTGAGCAGGTCGGCACCGGCCTCGCAGGCGAGCCTGCCGACGTCCGCCCGCCACGTGTCGCTGCTGATGACCAGGTCCGGATAGGCCTCGCGCACGCGGGCGATGAACGGCACGACGCGGCGCGCTTCCTCGCCGGAGTCGACGACGTCGCCGGGGCCCGCCTTCACGCCACCGATGTCGACGATGTCCGCGCCCTCCTCCACGACGCGGTGCACGGCCTCCATCGCCACGTTCTCGGCGTAGTTGGCGCCCTTGTCGTAGAAGGAGTCCGGGGTGCGGTTGATGATCGCCATCACCAGCGCGCGGTCACGGACGACGGTCCGGCCGCGGAACTGGAGCTCGATCACATCCCGTGTCTACCAGGTGGTCCCCGGCCTTGGCACATGGCGGAGGTCTCATACTGCCTCGCGTGGAACTGGTGAAAGCGGTCGACGCACTTTGGCAGCGGGGCTGGCTGCCGTACGACGTTCGCGAGATGGTGTCGCGTTCACTCGATGAGTCGGCCACCTCTCTCGTGGTCGACGTGATCGCTTTGTCCTGTTCGCCTCATGTCGAGGCGACCGTGCACCCGCGTTGGCGACGTCAGCTGGACGAGATCGGTGCCTCTGTGTGGTGGGAAGGTCCGCTGCTGGAGGCGTGGGCCACACGCCACATCGAGACACTGGCGTATGCGTCTCATACGGCGGCGGAGCTGTTGCGGTTCCTCATGCGGTTCCCGACGTTGCCGCGCATCCTGCCGTTGCCGGGCGCTGGGCTCGTGTCAGCCGTGCGCGCGGGTGTGGACCAGAAGGTGCTCAACCGGGTGCGCGCGCTGCTCGCGAAGGCCGAGTCGACCTCGTTCCCGGAGGAAGCGGAGGCATTGTCGGGCAAGGCGCAGGAGCTGATGAACCGGCACGCGCTGGAACGGGCGATGCTCGACGCGGACCTGCCGGCGCTGGCGACGTCGCGACGGATGTGGCTCGACAAGAGCTACTTCAAGGAGAAGTCGCAGCTCGTGCAGGTGGTGGCGTCGGCTTTCAGGTCCCGCGCGGTCGCTTATGACGGGTTCGGGTTCGTCGCGCTGGTGGGCGACGAGGTGGACCTGGAGAGCGTGGAGCTGCTGTCGACGTCGCTGCTCGTGCAGGCGACGCGGGCGATGGTGGCGGTCGGCGGGCAGGCCGGGAAGGGCAGTGAGGCGCGCTCGCGGCCGTTCCGGAAGTCGTTCCTGGTGGCCTACGCGACGCGGATCGGTGAGCGGCTGACCGAGGCGCCCGCGGTCTCGGACGAGCGGTTGCTGCCGGTGCTGGCCGACCGCAAGAAGGCCGTGGACACGATGTTCGACGAGATGTTCACGCGGACGCGGACCTCGCGCGTGACGGTGCGGTCGGCGGCCGGATGGGGTGCGGGTCTCGCCGCGGCGGACATCGCCGACATCGGTACCGGTCGAAGTTCCGTGACTTCCGGTTAAGCTGACGGCGCCGCCCCGCGACCTAGGGTGGTGCACGTCCTTGTTCGGGAAGTCTCTTGCTGTTGCCGCGGTGCTCGCGGTGACCTTCTCGTCGTCAGCTTCCGCGTCGTTCTCGCTGCTCAGACCACTGACGCGGGGCAACGGTGACTCCACTACACCGGTCATCAGCGCTGATGGGCGCTATGTCGCTTTTCCCTCTCTCGCGTCGAACCTCGTGCGCGGAGACCGCAACGGTGTGTCCGACGTCTTCGTGAAGGATCTGCGCACCGGTGCCGTGCGGTCGGCGTCGCGTGGTGGCGATGGGCCTTCGTTCGATCCGCCCGCGCTGAGCGCGGACGGGCGGTTCGTGGCGTTCGTGTCGTCCGCGGCGAACCTGGTGGCCGGTGACACCAACGGCGTTGACGACGTGTTCGTGACCGACATGGTTTCGGGGCGCGTTGAGCGCGTGAGCGGTGGCAACGGCCCTGCGTTCGGTAGCCCGGCCATCAGTGCTGATGGGCGTTATGTGGCGTTCCGGTCCGAGGCGTCGACATTGGTGGAGGGCGACACCAACGGCGTGGCGGACGTGTTCCTGACGGATCGGGCGTCGGGGAAGGTGACGCGGATCAGCACGTCGGCGTCGGGTGCGCAGGGCGACAAGCTGGTGCACCACGGCCTCGCGATGAGTGCTGACGGCCGGCTCGTCGTCTTCCCCTCCGCCGCAACGAACCTGGTGCCTGATGACACGAACGGCAGTGTCGACATGTTCGTGAAGGACGTCGTTTCCGGTGCGGTGGAACGGGTCAACGTGTCTGCTGATGGCGTGCAAACGTCTTCCTACACGCTGATGCCCGCTATCACGCCCGATGGCTCGCGCGTGTTGTTTGTGGCGTGGGGCGACACTTTGGTGCCCGGTGACACCGAGGACACTCCGGACATCTTCATGAAAGACCTGCGCACCAAGGCGATCACGCGTGTGAACACGCGCGCTGACGGGACGGTGTCGGACGCTCAGCCGTACCAGCCGTCGGTGAGCGCGGACGGCCGTTTCGTCGTGTTCTCGTCGTTGGCGTCAAATCTGGTGCGCCGGGACACCAACAACGTGGACGACGTGTTCCTGAAGGACATGGCTTCGGGGTCGGTGACGCGCCTGAGCGAGCGATTCGGCAAGCAGGGCAACAACTTCTCGCTGGCGCCGACGATCAGTGCCGACGGCCGCTCCGTGGTGTTCTCCTCGAAGGCGACGAACCTGACCCCCACCCCTTCGAGTGAACTCCTTCTGCACAACCGCATCTGAAGGGCCTCCCCGGCAAAAAGAGTCAGACCCCCTCCCTAACGTCAACCCCATGACATCCACCTACCACAACGAGATCAAGCTCGGCGAGGTCAACTACCGGCTGAGCGCGACGACGGACTCCGCGGAGTCCCTGACGCTGGAACTGCTGGGAGCGCTCGACTCGGGAGAGGTGATCGCGGACGGCCGCCTCCGACTGCCGGTCGAGGGCGGCGCCACGATCGGCAAACTCCTGTCGCGCGTCCTGGGCGCCCACACACGCCTGCGTGGCCGCCCGTCCCGCTATTCCAACGCCAACCAGCCCTGGACCGACTCCCTCGACACCGAACTGCGCACCGCCTGGCTCACGCCGACCGACGACCCGGCGCCGGCACTGATCAGGTCCATCGCCGACGACATGCAACGCTCCCCCACCGCCATCCGCGCCCGCCTGGCGCGGGTCGGCTGCGACCCGGACATCCCCGGCCGCGAACTCTCAGCCGCGGCCGCCACCCTGCTGGGGTCGATGTCAGGGACCACTCAGGGAAAGACCTGATTCCCCACACCCGAGCCCGGCGGACCCTGGAGCAGCAGGCACCAGAGTCTCAGGGGGTAACAGTGGAAATCGGCGGCTTGTTCACAGCACTGCTCGTCGGAGCCGTCATCGGCGGCCTGGGCCGCCTGGTGGTCCCCGGCAGGCAGCAGGTCTCACTGCTGGTGACCATCCTGGTGGGCATCGTCGCAGCCCTGCTGGGCACCGCGGCGGCCACGGTGCTGGGCGTGGCCCACACCTCGGGCATCGACTGGATCGAGCTGGCGCTCCAGGTGGGCCTGGCCGGTGCGGGCGTGACCCTCCTGGCCAACCGCTCCAGGCCCAAACTCCCCCGCTGACCGGGCAAGGGCGGCCCCGCGCCGCCCGTCCACCCACCAGGCCGGCCGACCCGAGCCGCCCAGCCCTCCGCCGCTCAAACGCGCGCGGACCGCAAGGCGAACAACGGGTCCCCAGCCCTCCACTCCCACAAGCCGCACCGCACGGGCAGCCAACCGCCGCTCGTCGCCCGTGCCACGCGGTCCACCGCAGCCAACCTGTCAGACCACGGCACCACCAACAGATCCCAGGACTGCGGCAAGGCCTCCAGCCGCCTCGCCTTCCGCCGCTCCACGCGCGCGGACCGCGCGGCCAACAACGGTCGCCGACCCTCACCGCGGCAGGATCGCAGCGCTACCAACGGATCCCGCCCGTGACCCAGGCAGCACTCGGTGCCACATGTGGCATGACCGAGCGCCGCCGTGCCGTCCTGGAAGGAACCCGGATCCGCCGCGTCCGGAACCCGACCGCCGGCCGGATCGAGGCGGCAGTCCTCGGCATGGCTCGCGAGAACGTCGTGGTCCTGTCCGAGGCCGACGACGACCACACCCACGTTTAGGTGTGGCAACGCCCCGGCGGCCTGCACCAGCTCGAGCACCGCGCCGGTTCACCCGTCGAGCACTTCCAGACGATGACGGTGTCGGCGGACAAGGTCCACGCGACCTTCACCGCGTGGCTGCGGCGCGACGAGGGCTGGACCGAACCGTTCACCTGGCGGTCGGTGAGCGAGCTGCTCTAGTCGCCTGGCTGCAACGCGAGGTAGGCCGGGCGAAGCAGATCGACGAGGTTCGAGCGGCGGACCGTGATCGGGACGGCGTCGAGCTGGTCGAGAACGGCGTCCACGCGCACCACCGCCGTGGGGTCGCCGAGGTTGAGGCTCGTCGCGGTCTGCTTCTGCCAGAACGTGTCGAGGCACTTCGTCAGCGGCGGCGCCTCCTCGCGGGCGGCGACGGCACGCGTGCTGGCGCCGCGCAGCATGCGGAGGCGTTCGAGCAGGTCGTCGCGGCTGCGTCCGCGCCAGGCGAAGATCTCGAACGGGTCGCTGTCGAACGACTCGGCGAGCAGGTAGCAGGTGGCGGCGAGGTGTTTGCAGGGCACCTCCCAGTCCGGGCAGGTGCAGTCCATCGTCAGCTCGCGGGAGGAGGACGGGAAGAGCTGAAGGCCGAGATCTGCGAACAGGGTCTCGATGTCCGGCGGCATCTCGCCGGCCAGCAGCTTGGCCGCGTACAGGGCCTTGCCGGCCAGAGCGTGTTCGATGCGTTGCCATTCCGGGGTGGTGAACGCCTTGATGGCGATGCGCACCTTGTACGGGGTGGGGCGTGAGCCCTGCACCAGGGCGATGACCATGCTCGTGGACAGCGAGAGGGAGAGGACCTGGCCCTGGCGCGCGTAGTTGCGGCCTCGGGTCAGGCGGCCGCCCATACCGAACGACTCGAGCACCTCGATGAAGCGGCGCGACCACCAGGTGGCGCCGATGTCACCGCGCTTGCTCTTGGCCTTGAGGCCGTTGTCCACCTTGATGGTCTTGCCGTAGCGGGGGCCTTCGCCGGACCAGTGCTCACTCACCGATGGCCTCCCCGGAAAGCGTCAGCAGATCGCGGAGCTGAGCGGTCGACAGCTCGGTGAGCCAGTTCTCGCCGGCGCCCACGACGAGCTGGGCCAGTGCGCGCTTCTCCTCGATCATGGTGTCGATGCGTTCTTCGAGGGTGCCGATGCAGACGAACTTGCGGACCTGGACGTTGCGGCGCTGGCCGATGCGGAACGCTCGGTCGGTCGCCTGGTCCTCGACCGCGGGGTTCCACCAGCGGTCCAGGTGGATCACGTGGTTGGCGGCCGTGAGGTTGAGGCCGGTGCCGCCTGCCTTCAGCGACAACAGGAAGAGGGACGGGCCGCGCTTTTCCTGGAAGCGCTCGACCATGCGGTCGCGCGCGGCCTTGTTCGTGCCGCCGTGCAGGAACATCACCTCGGTGTCGAAGCGTGCGGCCAGGTAGGGCACGAGCATGCTGCCGAACTCGGTGAACTGCGTGAAGCACAACGCCTTGTCGCCTTCGGCGAGCACTTCCTCCAGCACTTCTTCGAGGCGCGCGAGCTTGCCCGAGCGGCCGGCGACGCGCGAGCCGTCGCCGAGGAAGTGCGCCGGGTGGTTGCAGACCTGCTTGAGCTTCGACATCGTCGCGAGCACCAGGCCCTTGCGGCCGATGCCTTCGGCTTCCTCGATCTTCTCCAGCATGTCGTTGACGACGGCCTGGTAGAGCGAGGCCTGTTCGGTGGTGAGGTTGCACAGCTGGCGCATCTCCACCTTGTCCGGCAGGTCGCTGATGATGCGCGGGTCGGTCTTCACGCGGCGCAGCACGAAGGGATTCGTGATCTTGCGCAGGCGGGCGGCGGCGTCATGGTCGTTGTGGCGCTCCACCGGGACGGCGAAGCGGGCTCGGAACGTGTTGATCGTGCCGAGCACGCCGGGGTTGGCGAAGTCCATGATCGACCACAGCTCGGCCAGCCGGTTCTCCACCGGGGTGCCGGTCAGCGCGACGCGGTGGCGTGCCTTGAGCCCGCGCACCGCCTGGGACTGGCGGGTCGCGCTGTTCTTGATGTTCTGCGCCTCGTCGAGCACCACCCGGTCCCAGGTGAGGTCGCCGAGCGCCTCGGCGTCACGGGCGGCCAGCGCGTACGTCGTGAGCACGAGGTCGTGGCTCTCCACGGCTTCGCGCAACGCGTCGCCGTCCAGGCGGTCCGAGCCGTGGTGGACGTGCACCGAGAGGTCCGGGGTGAACCTGGCCGCCTCGCGCTGCCAGTTGCCGACCACGGACATCGGGCAGATCAGCAACGTCGGCGGCCGCTTGCCGTGGGCGCGGTTCAGCGCTTCCAGTGCCAGCAGTTGAACGGTTTTGCCGAGGCCCATGTCGTCCGCCAGGCAGGCACCCAGGCCGATCTTGTCGAGGAACGCGAGCCACGCGAGGCCGCGCTGCTGGTACGGGCGCAGCTGTGCACCGAAGTTCTGCGGTGGCTCAACGGGTTCGATCTGTTCGTCCGCCTTGCCCGACAACAGGTCCCCGAGCCAGCCGTCGGCCTCGACGGAGGTCAGCGGCAGCGGCAGGCTCTCGTCCTCCTCGGTATGTCCACTGTGGAGCATCACCTCGGCCGCGGTCATCTGGCCGCCACCGCGCTTGAGGAACGCGAGCCCCGCCGCGAGGCGCTTCTGGTCGACCTGCACCCACTGCCCGCGCACCTTCACCAGCGGCACCTTGGCCTTGGCGAGCTCGGCCAGTTCGGCATCGGTGAGCGTGTCCTCGCCGAGTGCGAGCTCCCACTTGTAGTCCACAATGGACTTCAAGCCGATCTCGCTCTCCTTGGCGACGGTTCCGGCCGTGCCACGGCTCTTCGTCGCGAGCTTGAGGCCCAGCCTCACCCGCTGCTGCCACCACGACGGCAGCAACACGCCGAACCCGGCCTGCGCCAGCACCGGTGCCGCCGTCAGGAACCGGTACGCGCCGTCCGCGTCGACCTCCATCTCGGCCGGGTGCGACCCGCGCAACGCCTCGTCGAGGTCGGGGTGCAGCCTGCTCGCCCGCCCGAGGTCGGCCAGCAGGTGCTCCTGCGGTGCCGGGATCCAGCGCCGCAGCACGCCGTCGTCCGCGAACCACACCTGGTGCGCGGGCACCAGCACGCTCGGCTCGTCGACGGCCTGCAGCAGGAACTCGATCGCCCACTCGTCCTCGTCGCGCTGCTCGGGCGAACGCAGCCGGAAGCACGTGCGCACCGGGCTCTCGTTCCCCGCGCTCTGCCGCCACCGGTCCAGCTGCTCGCGCAGTTCGTAGAGCTCGACCGGGTCCGCGTCGAACGCAGGCTCCCCGGTGAGCGCGGCGAGCCAAGCCTCCGCGGTCGTCACCCGGCCGCGATGAGCTGGTGCCAGGCCCATGCCGTGCAAGCGGCTTCTGACCTGCTCGTCGACCGCGGTCGTGAGCGCCGCGCGCACCAGCTCGGCCGGGTCGCTGACGACCTCCTCGCACCGGCACGCGGGCGGCATCGCGGTCTGCAGCGCCGCGAACCGCGCCGAGTCCGTGCCCGACAGCACCGGCACCCACCGCGCGACGGCCTGGTCAGGAGCGACCGCCGGCAGCACGCGACCGCGGTCGACCAGATCGGCGGCGAACGCCGCCACGTCGAACACGAACCGCGCGGAGTCGCTCAGCCGCATCTCGGCGCCGACCTCGGGCTTGGCCGTCAGGCGGATCGTCGGCACGCCCCACTGCCGCAGCTGGACCTTGCCGCGCTGCGCGCGTCCCGTCGCCAGCGGGTCGCGCACCAGCTCCGGCGACGCCATCGGACCCGACGAGAACGACGGCAGCAACAATCCCCGCGTGGTCGTCTTGAGCGCTTCCTGCCCGAGCGCGGCGGCCAGCGACTCGGCCGTCGCGGCGAACGGATGCGGCGCGTCCCGCCGCGTGCTCTCACTGCGCGCGGGCAGCCCGGAGTCCTCGGCCCACAGCGCCAGGACGCCGTCGGTCGTACACAGGCCATGCAGTACGAGCACCGTTGAACCCTATGTGCTCACATTGGGGCCATGGTCGATGACTCCCCTGTCGTGCTGGACGGTCAGTCCCTCGGCGCCGACGACGTGGTGCGCGTCGCGAGGTACCACGCCCCGGTGGCCCTGCACGCCGACGGACTCGACCGCCTCGAAGCGTCATGGCGCGCCAGCCAGCGCCTCGTGGTGCGACGACAGGTCTACGGCCGCACCACCGGCGTCGGCGCGAACCGCGACCAGATCGTCAGCACCGAGGGCTGGGCCGAACACGGCCTGCGCCTGCTGCGCAGCCACGCTGGCGGCCTCGGCGGCATGCTCCCCGAGGAACAGGTGCGCGCCATGATGGTCGTGCGCCTCAACCAGCTCCTCGCGGGCGGCGCCGGCGTGCGCAGATCCGTGACCGACGCCCTGCAGGCCGCCCTGAACAGCAGCTGCTACCCCGGCGTGCACGAGTACGGCGCCATCGGCACCGGCGACCTCACCGCGCTGGCCGAAACCGGCCTGACCCTGCTCGGCGAGCGCTACTGGCTCGGCTCCACGCAGACGCCCGACCCGATCGAGCTCGACTCAGGCGACGCGCTCGCGTTGATCAGCAGCAACGCCCTCACCATCGGCATGGCCGGCCTCGCCTGGCAGGACGCGCACCAGCTGCTCAAGGCCACCCACGTCGTCGCGGCGCTGTCGTTCCTCGCCGTGGACGGAGCCGTCGAGGCCTACGACGAACGCGTCCACCTCGGCCGCCCCCACCCCGGCCAGGTGGCGGTGGCCGCCGAGATGCGCCGCCTGCTCGGCACCCCGTCCCGCCCGGCCGCGCGCATCCAGGACCCGTTCGGCTACCGCTGCTTCCCGCAGATCCACGGCCCGGCCGTCGACGCCGCCACCGACCTCGGCCGAGTCCTCGACGTCGAGTTCAACGCCGCCGCCGAGAACCCGCTGATCGTCGCCGACCACTTCGGACCCGCCGACGACGCCGCGTACCACCACGGCGCCTTCCACAGCGCGTACCTCGGCCAGGCCCTGGACCGCCTGCGGTTGTCGATGCTGCACACCGGCCACCTGTCGACGGCCCGCCTCGCCACCCTGGTCGAGCCGAACTTCACGGGCCTGCGCCCGTTCCTGGCCGAGGGCGTGCCCGGCAGCTCGGGCGTGATGATCCTGGAGTACAGCGCCAACTCCGCGCTGGCGGAGGTCAGGACCCTCGCCGAGCCCGCGAGCATCGGCAACGCCGTGGTGTCGCGCGGCCAGGAGGAGAACTCCAGCTTCGCCTTCCAGTCCGCGTCCCAGGCCCTGCGCTCGCTGGGAGCGTTCCGCCTGGTGCTGGCCTGCGAGATCGTCGCAGCCGTGCGCGCCCTGCGGCTGCGCGGCATCACCCCGGACACCCCGGCGTTGCGCGCCGCTTTCGAGGCAGCCGAGGCGAAGCTCAACCCGGACGTGTCCGACCGCCAGCTGAGCCCGGACGTGGAGGTCGCCTCGGCGCTGCTCGACGACTTCGCCGCCAGCTGAGCGCCTACTTCAGTTGTGTGGGCAAAGCGGCCTCGGGCACCTCCACACGATGTGATGATCTTCTGCATGGGTCTTGCACACGATGAACTCGGCTCCGGCGCACCTCTGCTCGTCGTGCCGGGAGGCCCGCTGCTCGCCCCGTCGTACCTGGGCGACCTCGGCGGCCTCCCCGCGCGCCTGCATCTGCTGCACCTGCGCGGCACCGGCAGGTCCGGCCCAGCCGACCCGGCAGAGCTGCGCTTCGACCTGCACATCGACGACATCGAGGCCTACCGAGCGCAGGCCGGCCTCGACCCGGTGGACCTGCTGGCGCACTCGGCGGGCGCGGCCATCGCCATCCGCTACGCCCTGCGGTACCCGTCGCACGTGCGGCGCCTGGTGCTCGTGACGCCCAGCCTGCGCTCGCTCGGCTTCGGACCGGACCTGGCGAAACTGCGGGCCAGCGCGGAGTCCCGGTCGGACGAACCCTGGTACCCGGCGGTCAAGGACGCGATCGAGGCCGTGCTCGCCGGCAGTGCCGCAGGAAGCGATTGGGCTGCGGTGACTCCTTTCTTCTACGCGCGTTGGGACGACGCGGCACAGGAACACGCCCGCGCATGCGACGCCATGCGACTGCCCAACGCGGCCGCCGACTACTACGCGGCCGGTGCTCCGGTCGCGACGCCGGAGGAGCTGGCCGGGCTGGACGTGCCGGTGTTGCTGCTGGCCGGCGGTGTCGACGCGCTGCCTTCACCTGCGGCGGCGGAGAAGGCGGCTCGGTTGTTCCCGCGCAACAGCGTGGTGGTACAGCCCGGCGCCGCGCACTATCCGTGGCTCGACGACCCGGCGTTCTTCCGGGACGCGGTGGCGGACTTCCTGGCCGACTGACTGCCGGTCGGTGAAGGAACCTGGCGCGGCTGGACTGTGCTGGTTGCTGGTGGAGCTGGCCGCGCTGGACACGAGGGTTGGCGCACGCCGGTGACGCTGGCCGGGCTGGAGCTGCCGCGCGCTGGTTGGCCGAGCCGCACGTGCAGGAAGTGCCGCACGCTGGTGAACCAAGCTGCACGAGCCGGGGTGGCCGCACACCCGTGAAACCCTGGGCGGTTCGCACGAGGCGAAGTCGCCGCACGCCAGTGAAACTGCTGATCCGGACACGCCGGAGTTCCCGCAGACCGACGAAGCCGACGCCCTGCCCTCTCCCACCGCGGCGCGGCAGGCCGCCCGGTTGTTTCCGCCGGAGCAGTGTGGTGGCGATGCAGCCCAGCGCGGGACCAGCCGTGACTGGGCAACCACACGTGGCCCAGGGATGCGATCGCAGGCGGAGCAGCGAGGCGACGCAACCCAGCGCGGCAGGCCACCCCGCTGTTCCCACCGGACCGGCGTGGTGATGCAGCGCAGCCCGGGACCAGCCGTGGCTGGGTGGCCACGCGTGGCTTCTGGACGCGATCGCGGGCGGGGCCGGGTTGCGCCGCCATCCCCGGTGCGGCGCAACCCGGCCTGGGCGTCAGCCGCCTGCCACCGAGGGCAGGATCTGGATCTCGGCGCCGGCTGGGAGCGGGGTGGCTGGGCCGGAGAGGCGGCGGCACTCCTCTCCGTTGACGTAGAAGTTCACGTAGCGGCGCAGGGCTGCGCGTTCGTCGCGCAAGCGGCGGTCCAGGCCCGGGTAGGTGTCGGCCAGGACGTCCAGGGCGGCGCCCAGGGTGGCGGGCTCTGGCACGTCCACGTCGAGGTGGGAGGCGCCGTTCGTCGCGGTGCGGAGGACGCCTGGGATCAGGACCGTCACCCTCACGTCGGGATCACCGCTGCCCGTACCGACATCACGTCCGGCAGGTGGGCGGCCACCAGGTGCCAGGTCTCGCCCTCGTCCGGGCTCGCGTAGACCTCGCCCGAGCGGGAGCCGAAGTAGACGCCGGCGACCTCGGCGTTGTCGGTGCACATGGCGTCGCGCATCACGGCTGTCCAGAAGCTGTCCGGCAGGCCGTTGCCCAGGGCCTCCCACGAAGCACCGGCGTCGCGCGAGCGGTAGACGCGGCACCTGCCCTCCGGTGGGAAGCGGCGGCCGTCCGCCTCGATCGGGAAGGTGAAGATGGTCTGGGGGTCGTGCGGGTGGACGACCATGGCGAAGCCGAAGTCGGTGGGCAGGCCGTCGGCGATGGACTGCCAGGAGTCGCCGCCGTCGTCGCTGCGGTAGACGCCGTGGTGGTTCTGGGCGTAGAAGCGCGAGGGCTCGGACGGGTGCTGGGCGACCTTGTGGACGCACTGGCCGAACTCCGGCCACGGGTCGGGGAAGAAGTACGCCTTGATGCCCTTGTTGCGGGCCTCCCAGGACTTGCCACCGTCGGTCGTGCGGTAGACGCCGCCGGTCGACATCGCCACCAGGACGCGGTCGGGATCGACCGGGTCCGGCACGATCGTGTGGACCGCCTGGCCGCCGAAGCCCGCGTCCCACTCAGGGCGGTGCGGGTGGTTCCACAGGCCCTCCACGAACTCGAACGAACGGCCTCCGTCCGTCGACTTGAACAGGGCGGAGGGCTGGGTGCCCGCCCACACGACGCCCGGCTGCGACGCCGGGGCCGGCTGGAGCTGCCACACGCGTTCCAGAGCCGCGTCGTCCACCGGGAACGCGATCGGCGGCTCGGCGGGCTCCTCCCAGGTGACCCCCAGATCGTCCGAAATGGACACACCCGGCCCGAAGTGCGGTGAGGACACGCCTGTCAGCAGGCGCAGGCCGGAGCGGGTGTCGAAGGCGACCGCGTACACCTCCTGCATCACGTGGTGAGGTCCGTCGACCTGCCAGGTGACCCGATCCTCGCTGCGGGCGAGCCACAGTCCCTTGCGCGTACCGATCGCCACGACCACCGTCATCTCAACACGACCTCCTGGTGAAAGATGTGATGCGGAGCACGTTACGCCGGGGGTCTGACAATTTCTGGGCGTGCGGGAAACCCCACGTAGACCCACAAGTTACTCACTGGTAGCGTCCGAACGGAGACGAAGGAGGCGCCAGTGCTGCTCGACCCGAACCACTACGACCCCGCCCACCTCGACGACGAGACCCGACGCCTGCTCAGGGCGACCGTCGACTGGTTCGAGGCCCGCGGCAAGCGGCAGCTGATCGCCGACGCGCAGGACAAGGTCTGGTACACCGAGTTCCTGGACTTCGTGAAGCGGGAGAAGCTCTTCGCCACCTTCTGCACGCCCGCGAGCGTCGACGGCACCAAGCGCTGGGACGCCGCCCGCAACGCCGCGTTCAGCGAGGTGCTCGGGTTCTACGGCCTGCAGTACTGGTACGCCTGGCAGGTCACCGTCCTCGGCCTCGGCCCGATCTGGATGAGCGGCAACGAGGAGGCCAAGCAGAAGGCGGCCGCCCTCCTCGACAGCGGCGCGATCTTCGCGTTCGGCCTCTCCGAGAAGGAGCACGGCGCCGACGTCTACAGCACCGACATGATCGTCACGAAGACGGAGACCGGCTACAAAGCCAACGGCAGCAAGTACTACATCGGCAACGGCAACGTCGCCGGCATGGTCAGCGTCTTCGGCAAGCTCGGCGACAGCGACGAGTACGTCTTCTTCGCCGTCGACAGCCAGCACGAGAACTTCAAGCTGATCAAGAACGTCGTCGACAGCCAGATGTTCGTGAGCGAGTTCCGCCTCGAGGACTACCCGCTCACCGACGCCGACATCCTGCACCGCGGCCCCGACGCCTTCTCCGCGGCGCTGAACACCGTCAACGTCGGCAAGTTCAACCTCTGCACCGCCAGCATCGGCATCTGCGAGCACTCCTTCTACGAGGCGATCACCCACGCCCACAACCGGATCCTCTACGGCAACCCGGTCACGAACTTCCCGCACGTGCGCCAGAACTTCGTCGACGCGTACGCGCGCCTCACCGCGATGAAGCTCTTCGCGGACCGCAGCGTCGACTACTTCCGAAGCGCCAACGAGAACGACCGCCGCTACCTCCTCTTCAACCCCATCACCAAGATGAAGGTCACGAGCGAGGGCGAGCACGTCATCGACCTGCTCTGGGACGTCATCGCCGCCAAGGGCTTCGAGAAGGACACCTACTTCACCCGCGCCACGGCCGACATCCGCGCGCTGCCCAAACTTGAGGGCACCGTGCATGTCAACCTGGCTCTGGTGCTGAAGTTCATGCCGAACTACCTCTTCAACCCCAAGGCCTACGACGAGGTCCCCACCCGCCACGACGCGACGGACGACGACTTCTTCTGGCACCAGGGCCCCGCGCGCGGCCTCGGCAAGATCCAGTTCCACGACTGGGAGCCGATCTACACCGAGCACGCACACCTGCCGAACGTCGCCCTCTTCCACGAGCAGGCCAAGGCCATCAAGACCCTGCTCACCACCGCCGCGCCGGACGAGAAGCAGCAGCAGGACCTCGACTTCCTGCTGAACCTCGGCCACCTCTTCACCCTGGTCGTCTACGGCCAGCTGGTGCTCGAGCAGGCGAAGATCACCGGCACCGACGCGGCCGTCCTCGACCAGATCTTCGACGTCCTGGTCCGCGACTTCGCCGGGTACGCGACCGCGCTGCACGGCAAGGCCAGCAGCACCGAGGCCCAGCAGCAGTGGGCCGTCGGCCAGATCCGCAAGCCGCACGTCGACCAGGCCCGCTTCGACGCCGTGTGGGAGCAGGTCGCCGCGCTGTCCGGCCGGTACGAGATGCGCCCGTAGCCAGACAAAGGGGGCGAAGCGACAGCTTCGCCCCCTTGACGCGCGTGTTCCACAAACGTTTTCATGAGACGCCGCCGCTCTCCGAAGACAGGAGCGCGTGCACGTGAACCGCAGATGGCACACAGCCGCACTGGCAGCCCTCATCGCCGCTGGCACCCTCATCGCACCTCAGGCAGTGGCCAAGGACGACGGCCTCGCTCTGACGCCGCCGATGGGCTTCAACAACTGGAACACCACGCACTGCCGCGACGACTTCAACGAAGAGATGGTCAAGGGCATCGCGGACATCTTCGTGAGCAAGGGCCTGAAGGACGCCGGCTACGAGTACGTCAACATCGACGACTGCTGGGCCCTCCCCGAACGCGACGCCAACGGCGACCTCGTCCCCCACCCGGTGCGCTTCCCCAACGGCATCAAGCACGTCGCCGACTACGTGCACGCCAAGGGTCTCAAGTTCGGCATCTACACCTCGGCGGGCACCAAGACCTGCAACAACCAGGGCGGCTTTCCCGGCGGCCTCGGCCACGAGGAGCAGGACGCCAAGCTGTTCGCGTCGTGGGGCGTCGACTACCTGAAGTACGACAACTGCAACAACCAGGGCGTCGACGCGAAGCAGCGCTACACCAAGATGCGCGACGCCCTCGAAGCCACCGGCCGCAAGATCGTGTTCTCGATCTGCGAGTGGGGCCAGAACAAGCCGTGGGAGTGGGCGAAGGATGTCGGCCACCTGTGGCGCACGACCGGCGACATCAGCGACAACTGGAACTCCATGGTGTCGATCGCCAAGCGCAACATGGAACTCGCCGACCACGCGGGACCCGGCCACTGGAACGACCCGGACATGCTCGAGGTCGGCAACGGCGGCATGACGGATCTCGAGTACCGCAGCCACTTCAGCCTTTGGTCGATCATGGCCGCGCCCCTGCTGATCGGCGCCGACCTGCGCAAGGTCACGCCGGCGACGTTCGAGATCCTGCAGAACCGCGAGATCATCGCCGTCAACCAGGACAAGCTCGGCGTGCAGGGCAGGGTGGTCCGCAACCAGGGCGGCAACCACGTCCTCGTCAAGCCGCTCAGCAACGGCGACAAGGCGATCCTGCTGTTCAACGAGAACGACAGCGCCGCCAACATCTCCGTGACGGCGCAGGAGCTCGGCCTCACCAGGGCGAGCGGCTACAAGGTCCGCGACCTGTGGGCCAAGACCACGAGCCACACCGCGGGCTCGATCAGCGCCGCACTGCCCCCGCACGGCTCGGCGATGTTCCGCGTCAGCGCGGCGAAGGACTGGTACAACTACCCGCCCGCCATCACCACGGCCGCGGACGGCGATGTCCTCTACCCCGGCGCGTTGCCGATCGTGCAGCCCGGCAAGACCATCACCTACACGACGTCGGTGAGCAACACCGGACGCCTGCCGATCGCCGCGGTCCAGGCCGCGCTGACCGTTCCCCACGGCTGGACCGCGAAGGCGACCTCCAGCAGCTTCAAGCCGATCCTGTCCGGCGAGAAGACGTTCAGGACCACCTGGCAGGTGACCGTGCCAGCCACCGCCGCGCCAGGCCGCTTCCCGATCAGCGCGAGCTTCACCTTCCACAGCCCGCACGAGAACAACCCGGTCACCAGGCAGTACTCCACCGAGGCACTGGTTCCCGGCGCACCGCCGAAGGGCGAGCTGTTCATCAGCGATCTCAAGTGGTTGCGCGCGGCCAACGGCCACGGCCCGGTCGAGGTCGACACCACCAACGGCGAGGCCAAACAGGGTGACGGCGGCCCGATCACCATCCGCGGCAAGGTGTTCGCCAAGGGGCTCGGCACGCACGCCCCCGCGCACATCGAGTACTACACGGGCGGCAGCTGCTCGAAGGTGACCGCGACGATCGGCATCGACGACAAGAAGGTCAACCCGCTGAGCCTCGTGAGCTACGAGGTGTGGGCGGACAACACCAAGGTCTACGACAGCGGGCCGGTCTCCGGCGCCGACGCCGCGAAGTCGTTGGAGGCCAACGTCTCCAGCGCGACCGTCGTGCGCCTGATCGTCCGGGACGGCGGCAACGGCAAGTCCTACGACCACGCCGACTGGGGCGACGTGAGGATCAGCTGCTAGTCCGGCTCCTGGTAACGCTCCAAGGCCGCGATCATGAGTTCGAGCCCGAACTCGAACTCGTGATCGTGGTCGTAGGTCCCCAGCTCGTCGAGCACCTCCGCGGACAGCGGAAACGCCGACGCGTCAACGCCTTCGTACGGTGAGAGCGCGATCCCGCCGAGCTCCGGCGACGTCGCGACCTCCCTCATCAGCGTGCCCAGCAGGTAGGACACCATGGCGCGCATCATCCCCACGGCGACCTTGCCCCGAAAGCCCGCTTTGGCGAGGTTCCTCAACGCGGCCTCGATGGTCCTGAACCCGGCCTCGGTGCTGAGCCGCCGCGTCGCCAGCATGACGAACGCCCTGGGATGCTGCCGTGCCAACGCTCTCACCGCGTGCGCGTGCGCCCTGATGTGATCACGCCAGTCGTCGCCGGCGACGTGGCACGGCCGCGCCTCCGCCATGATCCGCTCGGCGGCCAGGTCCACCAGCAAAGCCTTGCTGGGAACGTGGTTGTACAAAGACATCGTGCCCGCGCCGAGCTCGGCGGCGAGGCGTCTCATCGAGACCGCTTCGACGCCCTCACGTTCGATCAGCCGCACCGCCGCATCCACGATGCGGGCGCGGGTCAACGGTTCACGTGATGAGGCCACTGGCGCAGACCATACGACGTGGAGTAGCTTCCCTGCGACGTACGGCGTACGTAGGAGGGTCGGCCGGCATGACCGAATCCAAGGCGCTCAGAGCGCTGCGCGAGGCGATCGTCCTTGAGCACATGGAGTCGCAGAACGACCACGACTTCAACACCTCCCTGCACACGTTTCCCCACCCCCGGTACGAGATCATGGCGTCCGGCCAGGTGCTCCAGGGCGTGGACGAGGTCCGCGCGTACTGGCAGCGCACCCGCGCGGCGTTCCCCGACCAGCGCAACAAGGTCATCGAGGTGCACCACGCCGACGACGCGGTGATCGTCGAGTTCGAGCTGCAGGGCACACACCTCGGCAGCCTCACCGGCGAGGAGGTCACCGGCCGGTCGTTCAAGGTGAGGATGGTCGGTTTCTTCCTGTTCGACAAGGACGTGCTGGTCTGCGAGCGGGTGTACGGCGACAGCGCGACCGTGATGAACCAGCTCGGCATGCTGGACCTCCCTGGGGCGTTCTAGAACGCCACTCGCACTTCGCCGACGACCTGGCCGCCGCCGAGCACCGGCACGGACAGGTGTTCCTTGGCCGGCGACACGTCGTAACCCAGCGCCGCCAACGCCGTGAGCCCGATCGCCGTGGTGGCACGGGGATTCCCGTCGAGCACCTTCACCGCCACCGCGTGCCCGGCCGCCGTCGCCAGCACCAGCACACCTTCTGCGCCGCCCTTGGCCACCACACCCGGCAGCAACTGCATGACGACGGTGTTCACATGCCCGGTTCCCCCCACGTACTCGGGATGTCTGCGCATCGCGTCGGCGACCGGCGTGCGCACCAGCCCTTGCATCGCGCGCGCCAATCCGTGCAACGACAACACATACACGGGCGCACCACATCCGTCGACCGCCGTGTGCGCAACTGCTTCGCCGGAAAGTTCCTCCATCGTCCGCAACACCATCTGCTGCAACGGATGCGTCGGCTCCAGGTAGGTCTGGGTCGGCCACCGCGCCGCGACGCACGCCGCCAGCATCGCCGCGTGCTTGCCGGAACAGTTCATCCGCACCCGAGACGGCTCCGTCAGCCGTTGCCGCGTCTCCTCGTCCTCCGGCCACGACGGAGGGCAGCGCAGCAATCCCACCGGCAACCCGCCGAGCACCTGCATCACCAGTTCGACGTGCCGGTTCTCCCCCGTGTGCGACCCGGCGGCGATCGCCAGGGCGGGCCCGGCGAGCGGCGCTCCCGCGGACAGGCAGGCCAGCGCCTGGAACGGCTTCATGCACGACCGCGGCAGCACCGGATCCTCAACGGCCCCAACGGAAACCCCGGTCTCCCCTGACGGCAGCAGCCCCACCACGCTCCCGTGGTGCAGGCTTTCCACGAAACCGGACCGGGTGACCTCAGCGAGCAGTGCGGGCACGACCAGCCTCCAGGCGGTGGGCCATCCGGGACAGCGCCAGGTTGACCACCAGGTAGATGAACGCCACGACGATGAACGTCTGGATCAGCAGACCGTTGTAGTTCGCGAGCACCCGCCCGTTGAACAACAACTCCGTGTAGGACACGACATATCCCAGCGAGGTGTCCTTCAACAGGCTGACAGCTTGGGTCACGAGCAACGGCGTCATGTGCCGGACGGCCTGTGGCAGCACGACGAACCGCGTCACCGCGCCGTCCGGCATGCCCAGCGACAGCCCCGCCTCGCGCTGCCCGGGATCGACGGAGTCCACGCCCGCCCGGAAGATCACCGCGTAGGAGGCCGCGTGCGACAACGCCAGCGGCACCACGAGCTTCCAGAACAGCGGCAGGTTCAGGCCGAACGACGGCAGCACGAACAACATCACGTACACCAGCAGCAGCACCGGAACCGTGCGCATGACCTCGGCGTAGGCGCGGGTGAACCGGTTGGGCCGCAACGCGAGCAGCAGCCCACCCACCATCGCCAGCACCCCCGTCGCGCACGCCGCCACCACCGTCGACCACAGGCCTCCGAGCAGATAACGCCACACGGGCCAGGTCAGATACGGCCTCCACCGAACCGGGTCCAGCTGCCCGCCGGCCGCGAACTGCCGCAGCCCCAGCGCGACCAGCCCGGCGAGCACGAGCGCCGACACCACCGAGACCCAGAAGACCCGGCGACGGAAACGTGGTCCAGGAGCGTCGAACATCAGGCCAGCCGCCGTTCCAGCACCCGCGCGCCGAACCCGATCCCCGCGGCCATCACCAGGTAGCACAGCCCGGCACCGGTGAAGACCAGCAACGGCTGGGCGAGCTCGAGGTTGATCCGTTGCGCCGCACGGGTCATGTCCACCACGCCGACGACACCGGCCAGTGCGGTGGCCATCGTCAGCGCGATCGCGATGTTCGCCAACGGCTGCACCACCCGCCGTCCGGCCTGAGGAAGGATCACGTGCCGCAACGACTGCCGGAACGACAGCCCCAGCGCCCGTGCCGCCTCACCCTGTCCGGCAGCCACCGAGCTCACGCCCGACCGCAGCGCCTCCGCCACGAACGCGGCCTCGTACAGCGCGATCGCCGTGAAAGCCGTCCAGAACAACGGCATCTTGACGCCCACCTCGGGCAGCCCGAACACGAACAGCACCAGCCACGCGAGCAACGGGATGTTCCGCCACACCTCGACGTAGACCGCACCGACGCCCTGCAGCAGCGGCACCGGCACGATCCGCAGCACCGCGACCACGAGGCCCACGGCGAGGGCGCCCGCGAACGACAGCAGGGTCAGGGCGACGGTGTTCAGAAAGCCTTCGACGACCAGGCTCATGAGACGATCGCGGGTGGCGACGGCGCGTGGCCGGTGACCACGGTGCCGATCGTCTGCTTCCAGACGTCCTGCCACAGCCCTGACTTGCCGATCTCACGCAGCCAGTCGTCGACGAACTTCTCGAACTCCGCGTCGCCGTGCTTGATGCCGATGCCGTACGGGTCCTCGGTGAACGGCTCGCCGACCAGCTGGAGCTCGCTGTCCTTCGACGCGCCGGCGACCAGGATCGCCTGGTCCTGCACGTAGGCGTCGCCACGGCCCTGCTTCAACGCCGTGAGGCACTCGGGATCGGAGCCGAACTCGACGATCTTCGCGGTGGGCGCGGCGTCCTTCACCGCCTTCACGCCGGGTGTGTTCGCGCCGACGATCACGGTCTTGCCGGCCAGATCCGCGGGCTTGGTGATGCCGGAGGTGCCCTTGCGCACCGCGATAGACTGCCCCGACCGGTAGTACGGGCCTGCGAACGCCACGCGTTCCGCCCGTGCCGGCGTGATCGTGTACGTCTGGATGATCACGTCGACGGTGCCGTTGGCCAGCAACGGTTCGCGGGTCTCCGAGGTCGCGCTGAGCAGCTCGGTCTCCGGCTTGCCGACGATGTAGTGCGCGAGGAGCTTGCCGAGGTAGGCGTCGAAGCCGGTGAGCTCGCCGCTGATGGGGTCGAGCTGCGACAGCAGGGGCGCGTCCTGGGAACCGCCGATGAGCAGCTTGCCGCGCTTCTTGATGCGGTCGACGGCCGAGCCAGGAGTCACCTGACCTGTGTAAACGGGCGCCTTGGCGAGCAGGGCGCCGAACTTGCCGCCACCCGCGCCGGGTACCGCGTTCTCACCGCCGGAGCACCCGGCCACGAAGAGCAACAACGCCGCTACGAACAGTCTCCCCATGCCGCGACGCTACTGATCGCGATCAACCAGGCACAAGACACAACAAAGCCCCTTGTCCGATACCGGACAAGGGGCTCCGCCACAGCTTGCAGGCTGTTGGAGTCGGTCAGACTCAGACGGCGCGAACGCCCTGGGCCTGCGGGCCCTTCTGGCCCTGACCGATCTCGAACTCGACCCGCTGGTTCTCCTCGAGAGCCTTGTAGCCGTTCATCTGGATCTCCGAGTAGTGGACGAACACGTCGGCGCCACCGTTATCGGGGGAGATGAAGCCGAAGCCCTTCTCCGCGTTGAACCACTTGACGGTGCCCTGTACTGCCATCTTGCTACTTCTCCTCTAACAGGTGCCGGATCGCACTCGCGACCACCGGGTCAAGCAGGAACGGCGCTCCCTCCCGAAGCTGGAGAGACCACACGAACACACCCCGTTTTTCGTGACCGTGGCTGGACGAACACGAAAACGTACGACCATGGACAGTCAACCACGGCTCCCCGCTCCCAGTCGAGCCATCGATCTCACTGCTAACGTGAGTGCCCGAACGACCACGCGGAGGTACTCGTGCCCGAGCAGCCGACGATGTCGATCAGGGTCAGGATCGCGCCGCAAGTGGCTGGTGGCCTCACCTTGCTCGTGCGGCAGCTTCTGACCGGCGTCGCCGCCCAGAAGCCTCCGAAGGCCGAACGCAAGGCCCGTACGCCCATCATCAACAGGTCCGAAGGCACCGTCCGCGGCACCCTGTTCCAGATCGGGAACGTAGAGGGAAACGTCACCAACTACGGGGACCGGTAACCTGGAGGGTCGTTGACCCAGGGGGCCGTGCTTGACCAGCAGCGAACGACTGCTCTTCTTCTTCATCGGCTTGGTGACCACGTTCGTGTTCATCCGCATCAGCGTGCGCATGATCCGGGCGAAGGTGCGCTGGTGGCCGCGCAACATCGTGCACGGCGACACGCACGTGCACCACGTCGTGTTCGGCACCGTGCTGCTGCTCCTGTCGAGCGTCACGAGCCTGGTCATCCCCGACGACCTGCACGGCGCCCGGCTGGCGGCCGCGGCGGGCCTCGGGGTGGGCGCGGCGCTGGTGCTGGACGAGTTCGCGCTGATCCTGCACCTGCGGGACGTGTACTGGACCAAGGCCGGCCGGCTGTCCGTCGACGCGGTGTTCCTCGCCATCGGCCTGACAGGCACGTTCCTGCTCGGCGCGCGCCCGCTCGGCTACGACGAGGTGCTGCAGCTCAACCCGGAGACGACACCGAGCGACACGTTCACGCTGAGGCTGCTGACCATCGGCGTGAACCTGTGCTTCGCGATCGTGGCACTGCTGAAGGGCAAGATCTGGACGGGGCTGCTCGGCCTGCTCGTGCCCGTGGTGCCCGCCGTGGGCGCCGTGCGGCTGGCGAGGCCGGGGTCGCCGTGGGCGCGCTGGCGTTATCCGGAGGGCTCGCGCAAGCTCGCGCGGGCGTACCGCCGGGAGGCGCGGATCCGGCAGCCCATCATCCGCGCCAAGATCGCCGTGCAGGAGTTCATCTCGGGGCGTCACGACCTGCCGGATCACGACAGGCCGTGACGAGGCCTTTCGCTACCCTCCGAGGATGTCCTGCTGCGCGCACACCTGAGCGAGGTCGCCGGCGCACAGTTCCTGCGGCTTGACGATGCCCTCGGTCACCAGCGTCCGCACGCTGTCCTTCTTGATCAGCGTCGCGCCGAGCAGCACCGACTTGATGTCGCGCCGCGCGACGGGATCCCGCAGGTTGCCGGTGGCGAGGTCGTCGGCACCCTCCAGGTCACCGCGAGCGATCGCGATGGCCAGCCGCGCCGCGGCCTCCGCCTCGTCCCGCACGGGCTTGTAGACGGTGATGCACTGGTCGCCTCTCAGGACGGCCCGCAGGCCGTCCACAGTGGCGTCCTGCCCGGTGACCGGGACCTTGCCCGCCAGGTTCTTCTTCTTGAGCACACCGATGACCGCGCCGGCCAGGCCGTCGTTGGCCGCGACCACGCCGTCGACCCTGCCGCCGTTCTCGTTCAGGATCTGCTCGAACAGCTGACCGCCGAGGTCGTTGTTCCAGTCGGCGACCGGCTGCGACTTCACGAGCTTGAGCGCGCCGCTGTCGTACTTCGTGGACAGTCGCGACTTCTGACCCTGGGTGAAGAGCGTGGCGTTGTGGTCGGTCGGCGCACCCTCGATCTCGATGATCTGCGCGCCCGGCTTGTCGCCGAGGCACGCGAGCAGGCCGTCCGCCTGGAGCTGGCCGACGTTCACGCTGTCGAAGCCGACGTGGTACTCCGCCTGGCCACCGAGCGTCACGCGGTCGTAGTCGATCACGGGGATGCCGGCGGCTTTCGCCTTCTTCTGCACCGCGAGACCACCCGCCGCGGACAACGGCGTGATCATCAGGACCTTCACCTTGCGACGGATCATCTCGTCGGCGATCTGCGCGAACTTCGCCTCGTCGCCCTCGGCGTTCTCCATGAACGGTTCGATGTCCGCGTAGTTGAACGCCTGGGTGAGCAGTGGGCGATCTTGTTCTTCCCAGCGCGTGGATGTCGTTCGGTCGGGAAGGATTACCCCGACGATTGGTTTGGGACCACGCGCGGGCAGCGTCGGAGCACCCTGACCAGCGTCACCGCAGGCAGTGAGCAGAAAGAGCAGGCACGCCGACGTTGCCATTACCCGTCTTCGCATAATCGCGGATTGCATCGCTTGAATGTTGTTAAGTCAAGATTTGTTTCACACCATCACGCTCCGCTTCCGATCGGCTACAGTTCGATTCCGTACGAAAGGCGCTGATGCGTGGCGAATTTTCGTGCCAGTGTGTCGGACTTGGGCGGCAATCGGGGGCCGCGCCGTGTTGTTGGATCCAGCCCTGACCGGGTGTGAGGAGACAGCTAGGTGAGAACGCGCAGAACCGTGATGGCGGTGGCGGCAACGGTGTCGCTGATCGCCGCGGGTACTTCGGCGGCGGGGGCAGCGCCGGCCTCTACCGCTGGCCAGCAGGACACCGAGTACACGGTCCTCTTGGAGGACCCCGGAAACCGCGACTTCGCGATCGACGCCGTGCGGGCGGCGGGCGGCGAGGTCGTGCGGGACAACAAGGCCGTCGGTCTGCTGACCGTGAAGGCTCCCGCGAACGGGTTCGTGGAGAAGGTTTCCGCTTCGAGCGACATCGTCGGCGCCGCACGGACCAAGCCGATCGGGCACGCTCCTGCGGCGAAGGCCGAGAAGGCCAAGCGCGACAACGTCGAGAAGGAGAACAAGGCCGAGCAGCCGAACAAGGCTCCTGCCGAGTCGAAGTCGACCGCCGGCATGGACCCCCTGGACGGCGACCTGTGGGGCCTGAACCTCGTCCGCTCCAACATCGCGCGGGCCAAGCAGGCCGGTGACAAGCGCGTGTACGTCGGCATTCTGGACACGGGCGTGGACGGCTCGCACCCGGACATCGCGCCGAACTTCAACAACGAGCTGTCGCGCAACTTCACCGTCGACATGCCCAACGACTCCGACGGCGGCGTCTTCGACGGCCCGTGCGAGTTCCGCGGGTGCGTCGACCCGGCGAACTGGGACGACGGCGGCCACGGCACGCACGTCGCCGGCACCATCGGCGCCGCTGCCAACGGCTTCGGCATCTCCGGTGTCGCGCCGAACGTGTCGCTGGTGAACATCCGCGGTGGCCAGGACGCCGGCTCGTTCTTCCTGCAGCCGGTGGTCGACGCCCTGACCTACGGCGCCGACATCGGCCTCGACGTGATCAACATGTCGTTCTACGTCGACCCGTGGTACATGAACTGCATCAACGACTCCACGGCCACGCCGGAGGAGCAGCTGGAGCAGCGCACCATCATTGCGTCCGTGCAGCGCGCGCTGAACTACGCGCACCGCAAGGGCGTCACGCTGATCGGCGCCGGTGGCAACAACCACGAGGACCTCGGCAAGCCGCGCACCGACACGATCAGCCCGAACTACCCGCCGGGCCACAACCGGCCGCGGCCGATCGACAACGCCACCTGCCTCAACCTGCCGACCGAGGGCAACCACGTCATCTCGGTGTCGTCTCTCGGCCCGTCGACCGCCAAGGCCGACTACTCGAACTACGGCCTCGAGCAGACCGCGATCTCGGCTCCCGGCGGCTACTTCCGCGACGGCCTCGGCACGCCGTGGTACCGCACCAACGAGAACATGATCCTCTCGACCTACCCGCGCAACGTCGCTCTCGCCGAGGGCGCGATCGACGAGGCCGGCAACATCACCCCGGCCGGCCAGGCCGCGGGCGTGAAGAAGGCCGTGCAGGGCGACAAGGTCGGCTACTACCAGTTCCTGCAGGGCACCTCGATGGCCGCCCCGCACGCCTCGGGTGTGGCCGCGCTGATCGTCAGCCAGTACGGCAAGAAGGACAAGGGCCGTCCCGGCCTGACCCTGTCCCCGGACAAGGTCGAGAAGGTGCTGTACAAGACCGCGATCCAGCGGGCGTGCCCGAACCCGAGGCTCGTCTCGTACGTCCCGGTCGGACGTTCGCCCGAGTTCGACGCGCTCTGCGAGGGTGACGCGAAGTTCAACGGCTTCTACGGTCACGGCATCGTGGACGCCTACGGCGCGGTGACCCGCGGCGGTCAGTTCCTGTAGTTCTCGCTTGAACCGCAAAGGCTCCCGGTCACGGCCGGGAGCCTTTGCTTTTCAGCAGGCAACCGGCCTTGTTGTGCGAGCGCTCTCACGCTACGGTGCGCCTGTCGCCGCCGATCCCTCACCGGAACGGACCGACATGAAGACGTTTGCAAGACTGGCTGCCACGGTCGTCTGCGCCACCGCCCTCATCACCCCGGCCACGGCGCACGCCGCGGACCTGAACGACCCGCGGCTCAAGGACATCGCCATGCAGCTGGTGTCCAGCGCGGAGAACTCCTCTTTGGACTGGCGCGCCCAGTTCGGATACATCGAGGACATCTGGGACGGCCGCGGCTACACAGCGGGCATCATCGGCTTCTGCAGCGGCACCGGCGACATGCTCGACCTGGTCCGCCTCTACCGCGACTGGAAGCCGGGCAACGTCCTGGAGAAGTACCTCCCGGCCCTGGAGCGCGTGAACGGCAGCCCGTCCCACGACGGCCTCGACCCGACGTTCCAGGACGACTGGCGCAGGGCCGCGCAGGACGGCACGTTCCAGGGCGCGCAGGAGCACGAGCGCGACCGCGTCTACTTCAACCCGGCGGTGAACCGCGCGAAGCAGGACGGCGTGCAGGCGCTGGGCCAGTTCATCTACTACGACGCGATTGTCATGCACGGCGACAACTGGGGCTACACCGACTTCTCCAGCATCCGCCAGCGCGCTCTGGACTCCGGAGCGCGGCCGCCGGCCTGGGGCGGTGACGAGCGGGCGTGGCTGCACGCCTTCCTCGACGCGCGGGTGTGGGCGATGAGGGAAGAACCCGCCCACGAGAACACCACCCGCGTCGACACGGCCCAGCGCCGGTTCCTCAACGAGGGCAAGCTGAACCTCGAAACCCCGCTGCGGTGGCACGTCTACGGGGACTACTACGAGATCTGGTGATGAAGCATCGGTTTCGCATGTTAGTAAAGGTTCTTGCCAATAAAGGTCTGAACCCCTTACCGTTGCTTCATCGCTGCCCGGGACACCCCAACCCCTGCCCCGGAGGACATTTCGTGAAGATCTCTGGTCGCCTCGCGGCCGCGCTGCTGGCGTGCGCCGCTCTCGTCACCACCACAACGGGCACCGCCCAGGCCGCCGACCTGACCGACCCGCGGCTCAAGGACATCGCCATGCAGCTGGTGTCCAGCGCGGAGAACTCCTCTTTGGACTGGCGCGCCCAGTTCGGCTACATCGAGGACATCAAGGACGGCCGCGGCTACACAGCGGGCATCATCGGCTTCTGCAGCGGCACCGGCGACATGCTCGACCTGGTGGAGCTGTACAAGAAACGCAAGCCGGGGAACGTCCTGGAGAAGTACCTGCCCGCACTGCGCAAGGTGAACGGCACGCCCTCGCACGCGGGTCTCGACCCCAACTACACCAAGGACTGGAAGACCGCGGCCAAGGACTCGGCGTTCAGGGCGGCGCAGGAGTCCGAGCGCGACCGGGTGTACTTCAACCCGGCCGTGAAGCAGGCCAAGTCGGACGGCGTGCGCGCACTCGGCCAGTTCGCCTACTACGACGCGATCGTCATGCACGGCAACGGTGGCGACAGGCTGAGCTTCAGCAGCATCCGCAAGCGCGCGCTGGGCAAGGCGAAGCCGCCGTCGCAGGGCGGCAACGAGACCACCTGGCTCAACGCCTTCCTCGACGCTCGAGTGTGGGCGATGAAGCAGGAGCCCGAGCACGAGGACACCAGCCGCGTCGACACGGCGCAGCGCGTGTTCCTCAAGAACGGCAACCTCGATCTGAAGACGCCGCTCAGGTGGACGGTCTACGGCGACAGCTACGAGATCAAGTAACCTCGTCGGCACGGACGAAGAGGGGCGCTCCGAGTGGAGCGCCCCTCTTCCCGTGACTACAGCTGGGTCCAGTCCAGCACAGGCGCCGCGAAGTCGCGGATCGACGCCAGCAGCCCGAGCCGCGCGGCCTTCACCGCCGGATCCTCTGCCATGACCAGCACCTCGTCGAAGAAGGTGTTGATCGGCGCGGTCAGTCCCTCGGCCGCGGCGACGAACGCCGCCAGACCTGTGACATCCCGCGAGACACCGTCGAACGCCTTGTGCAGCGCCACTTCCGCGGGCTCGGACAGCACCGAGGCGTCGTAGGAAGCGGAGACGCCGGCCGGCACGATCCGCCGGACGCGCTGCAGGGCCGCCACGAGCGCGTCGAAGGACTCGTCGCCCGCCAACGACTCCAGCTGCGCCAGCGTCTCGTCGGCCAGCACCGGCGAGTCGGCCAGCGGCAGCACCGCCTGGACGAACCGGTGCTCGTGGCCCGCGTCGAGCAGCGCCTGCTCGTAGCGCCGCACCGCGAACTCACGCGCGGTCTCCAGCGCCTCGGCCGACACGTCAAGGCCCTCCGCGGCAAGTGAAAGCGCCAGCGGAACCGTGATCGCCCGCAGGTCCGGGAACGCCCGCAACACCGACACCGCGCCCAGAGCCGCGCGACGCAGGCCGAACGGGTCGGACGAACCGGTCGGCTGCGCGCCGATGCCGAACAGGCCCGCCAGCAGGTCGAAGCGGTCCGCCAGGGACAGCATCGCACCCGGCACCGACGTCGGCAGCGCGTCGCCGGCCGAACGCGGGAGTTCCATCTCCCACAACGCCTGCGCGACCTCCGGGGTCTCCCCCGCGCGCGAGGCGTACTCGCGGGCCATCACACCGGCCAGCGACGACAGCTCGATCACCATCTGCGAGCCGAGGTCGAACTTGGCCAGGGCTCCGGCGCGGTCCAGCGTCTCGCGGTCGGCGTCGACCACCGAGGCGAAACGCCCTGCCAGCGCGGCGATCCGGGAAGCGCGGTCGGCCATCGAGCCCAGCTTGTCCGCGAACGTCAGCTTCGCGAGGCCCGACTTCATCTCCTCCAGCGGCGTCTTGAGGTCCGCCCGCCAGAAGAACGCCGCGTCCTCGTACCGCGCCCGCAGCACGGCCTCGTTGCCCGCCCGCACCAGGTCCGCGTCGACGGAACCGTTCGCCACCGCCACGAAGTGCGGCAGCAGGGAGCCGTCGGCGGAGCGGACCGGCAGGTAGCGCTGGTGCTTGCGCATCACGGTGGTGAGGATCTGGCCCGGCAGCTCCAGGTACCGCTCCTCGAACGAGCCGAGGATCGGCGTCGGCCACTCGACCAGGTTCGTCACCTCGTCCAGCAGCCCGTCGACCTCGACGACACCGCCGACGGACGCCGCGAGCTCCTGTGCGGCCTCCACGATCGAAGCGGCACGAACCGAGGCGTCGGCCTGAATGCCGTGCCCGGCGAGGAACTCCAGGTAACCGTCCGCGGTGGACACCTCCACGACCGGCGACGAGGCGGTCCGGTGCACCCGCGTGACGGTGCCGGAGACCAGCGACGACACCGCTACCGGAACCGGCGTGGAGCCGAGCAGCGCCACCAGCCAGCGGATCGGCCTGGTGAACGACAGCTTCGGGTCGTTCCACTTCATGTTCTTCTCGGCGCGCAGGTCCGCGACGACCTCGGCCAGCAGCCCGCTCAGCACCTCGACGGCGCCACGACCGGCGTCGGTCCTGGTCAGCGCGACGAACTCGACGCCGTTCTCCTCAACCCGCCCCAACGCCGAAACCTCGACGCCCTGACCGCGCGCGAAGCCCTGCACGGCCTTCGTCGGGTTGCCGTCGGCGTCGAAGGCGGCGGAAACACGCGGGCCGCGCACGGTGCGCTCGGCGTCCGGCTCGCGCGGCGCCACCGCGGGCACCAGCACGACGATCCGGCGCGGCGTCCCGTGCACGGTCACCTCGCCGTGCGTCAGCCTGGTCGCGCCGAGCTTCGACGTGATCGCCTCACGCACCGCGTCGACGGTCCGCAGCACCTCGTGCGGCGGCAGCTCCTCGGTGCCGATCTCGAACAGCAGCGTCGCGGGAGCGACGACGTCCTCGAACGACGAGGGCTTCTCCGCGACAGCGGGAACCTCTGCGACACCGAGCGGATGCCCGAGCTCGGCACGTCGCTCGGCCCACAGCCCGGCGACTTCCCGTGCCAGGCCACGCATCCGGCCGAACGCACGCGCGCGCTCGGTCGTCGAGATCGAGCCCCGCGCGTCCAGCACGTTGAAGATGTGCGAGCACTTCAGCACGAAGCTGTGCGCCGGAACGGGCAGGCGGGCGTCGAGCATCTTGCGCGCCTCGGCCGCGAACTCCTCGAAGAGGCGCTTGTTCGCCTCCACGTCCGCGTCGTCGAGGTAGTACCGCGACATCTCGTACTCGGCCTGGCCGAACGCCTCGCCGTAGGAGATGCCCGGCGCGTACGCGATCTTCTTGAAGTGGTCGACGCCCTGCAGCGCCATCATGATCCGCTCGATGCCGTAGGTGATCTCCACCGACACCGGGTCGAGCGTCATGCCGCCGGCCTGCTGGAAGTAGGTGAACTGGGTGATCTCCAGGCCGTCGAGCCAGACCTCCCAGCCGAGGCCCCACGCACCGAGTGCGGGAGAGGCCCAGTTGTCCTCGACGAACCGGACGTCGTGCGCGCGCACGTCGATGCCCAGCGCCTCCAGCGAACCGAGGTAGAGCTCCTGCGGGTCGCCCGGATCCGGCTTCAGGATCACCTGGAACTGGGTGTGGGTCTGCAGCCGGTTCGGGTTCTCGCCGTAACGGGCGTCGTCGGGCCGCACCGAGGGCTCCACGTACGCGACGCGCCACGGCTCGGGACCGAGCACCCGCAGGACGGTGGCGGGGTTCAGCGTGCCCGCTCCGACCTCGGTGTTGAAGGGCTGCACCACGATGCAGCCCCGATCGGTCCAGTACTTGGTCAGCGCGAGCAGCGCGTCCTGCATCGTCAACACGGCGACGAGTCTACGAAACGGGCAAAACCGCTGGTCAAGGGGCCTGAATCCGGTGGCGTTCGCCACTGTGTCACGCTTTGCACAACCGAGTGGAGTTCCCGCACGTCTACTTGGGGTACCCGGATGTGCTGAGAGGAGTGGGTGTGGACAACCGGCCGCCGCGGCCAGGAGAACCGAACGGAACTCCCAGGCGACCCTCCGCCACCCCGCGTCCCCCGGCGGGTCAGCCCCGCCGTCCCCAGGTACCGCCGCGCAGCTCAGAGCCCCCGCGCCGGCAGCCGAACCGGGCCGAACCGCCGCGGCGGGAGCCCCCGAAGCGCTCCGAACCACCGCGCAAGGAACCACCGCGCAAGGAACCCCCGCGCAAGGAACCCCCGCGCCGCGCGTCCGCGAGCCGCAGCGAGTCGCCGCGCCGCGACCCCCAGCGCGGCCGCGAGCCGGCCCGCGCCACGTCGTCGGCCCCGCGCCCGCGCCCCGTGGCCGACCGTCCGACGGTCCGCACGACTCCGGCCAAGGCGAAGTCCGCTGCCCCCGCGGCCCGTCCCCGGCCCAGGCCCTCCGCTCGCCGACCGAGCGCGGCCAAGCGCGGTGCGTCCACCGGCGCCAAGATCTTCATCAGCATGATCTCCGCGACGATCCTGCTGGTCACCGGCGTCGCGTGGCAGAACCTGAACTCGCTGACCGAGAACCTGACCAAACAGGACCTCAACCTCGCCGACGCCGGGGAGAAGCCCGCCGACGGCGCGATCGACATCCTGCTCGTCGGCATGGACAGCCGCACCGACTCCAAGGGCAACCCGCTGCCGCAGAACATCCTCAACGAGCTGCAGGCGGGCGGCAGCGACGACGGCGGGTTCAACACCGACACGCTGATCCTGCTGCACATCCCGAACGACAGCGGCAAGGCGTTCGCGGTGTCGTTCCCCCGCGACTCCTACGTGAAGATCGCCGGCGGCTTCGGGCGTCACAAGATCAACTCTGCCTACGGTTACGCCAAGGGTCAAGCCGCCGAAAAGCTGCAGGGCAGTGGCAAGAGCCCGCAGGAGATCGAGATGGAGACCCGCAAGGCGGGCGCGAACAACCTGATCGAGACCATCCAGAACCTGACCGGCGCCACGATCGACCACTACGCCGAGGTCAACCTGGTCGGCTTCTACGAGATCACCAAGGCCATCGGCGGCATCGACGTCTGCCTCAACAACAACGTCCGCGACAGCTTCTCCGGCGCGAACTTCAAGGCGGGCCCGCAGACCATCGAGGGCAAGAACGCGCTGGCGTTCGTCCGGCAGCGCCACGGCCTGCCCATGGGCGACCTGGACCGCGTCGTCCGCCAGCAGGTCTTCATGGCCGGTCTCGCCAAGAAGATGCTCTCAGCCGGCGTGCTCACCGACGGCACCAAGCGCAGCGAGATGATCAAGGCCGTCAGCGGCGCGATCGTGCTCGACGACGGCTGGGACATCACGAAGTTCGCTCTGCAGATGAAGGATCTGACGGGCGGCAACATGACGTTCCAGACGATCCCGACAGGCAACCCGGACCTGCAGACCCCCGAGGACGGCTCCGCGGTCGAGGTCGACGAGGCCGAGGTCAGGACGTTCGTGAAGAACCTCGGCAAGGCCCCCGCGTCCTCGGCCGCGCCGGACCCGAAGTTCAACAACGCCTCGGTGACCGTCGACGTCCGCAACGCCTCCGGCGTCGCAGGCCTCGCGAGCAAGGTGCAGCAGTCGCTCGTCGCGAAGGGCTTCGTGGCGGGTCAGACGGGCAACGCCGAGGCGATGGCCAAGTCGGTCGTCCGCTACGGCAAGGGCGGAGAGGACGGCGCCAACGCCGTCCAGAAGGCCCTCGGCGGCATGAAGATCGAAGAGGACGTGAACATCCCGGCCGGCCGGGTCCGCGTCTTCATCGGCTCCGACTACTCGGGTCCCGGCACCCAGGGCTTCACGGGCTCCGGAGTGCTCAACTTGGACGGTGCGCGGCAGCAGCCGGCGCCCGACCCGAACGCTCCCAAACCCATTACCGCGGACGGCGTGCGCTGCGTGAACTGATACTCAGAGTAGAGAAGTATCGCCCGTTCGGGGGAATCTGCCAGGAAGTTGCGTAAGCGACGAAGAACTGGCGCCTTCCATCACCGTGAGACCCGCTCACGGGGTGGAGGGACCAGGTGCAAACCGCGAACGGCCGAATCGACACGGCGGCGTACCAGCGCGTGCTCGGTGATGAGATCCGCAGCCTTCGCAAGCAGCGCGGCTGGACCCGCAAGGAGCTGAACAAGCGACTGCAGACCGAGATCTCGCTGCAGACGCTGGCCACCTACGAGCTCGGCACCCGCCAGTGCTCGGTCGTGCGCCTGGTGGAGATCTGCCACGCCCTCGACGTTCCGGCACACGAAGTCCTCGCTCGTGTGCACGAACGCTTCTTCGGCGACGCCCCCGCCGGGCACCTCACGCTGAACCTCGCCGCGGTCGCCGCGACCGACAACCCCCGTCTGGTGCCGCTCAAGCGCTGGGCCGCCGGACGCCTGCACGTGCTGCCGCCGGGAGCGTCCCCGGAGGTGCACCTCGACCTGCCCGCGCTGGAGAACATGGCGCAGCTCTGCCAACTCCCGACCGTCGAGCTCATCCGCGTCCTGCGCGAGCTGAGCCACTAGTTGTACCGAACCCCGTTCACACCAACGCAACGACCGCCCGAAAAGGTTCAACCACCACCGCCGGTAGCATCGCGTGGGTGAACGATTCCCCCGCCCGCCTCCCGCTGCGCACCGCGGCCGCAGTGAAACTGGGCAACCTGAGCTCCACGCTGTCCCAGAAGATGGGTCTCGGCGCAGGCGGCATGATCGGCGGCCGGGTGGCGCTGAAGCTCGACCCGCAGGCGCTGAACCGGTTGACGCAGGGCCGCAGGGTCGCCGTGGTGACAGGCACGAACGGCAAGACCACCAGCACGATGATGCTGGCGAGGGCCGTCTCCGCGCTCGGTGAGGTCGCCACGAACCACAGCGGCGCCAACATGCCCGACGGCCACGTCACGGCGCTGTCGAAGCAGCCGGACGCCCCGTACGCCGTGCTGGAGTGCGACGAGGGCTACTTCCCCGCCGTCGCCGGTGCGAGCAACCCGGCCGTCGCGGTGATCCTCAACCTGTCGCGCGACCAGCTGGACCGCGTCGGCGAGGTGCGCACCATCGAGCGCTCGCTGCGCGACACCGTCACCGCGCTCAAGGACTGCACGGTCGTCGCCAACTGCGACGACGTGATGGTGACGAGCGCCGCCTGGAACGCGCAGAAGGTCGTCTGGGTCGCCACCGGCACCGGCTGGCACCACGACTCCGCGAGCTGCCCGCGGTGCGGCAACCCGATCCAGTGGCAGGGCGAGCACTGGCACTGCACGGGCTGCGACCTGGCACGCCCGCACCCGAACTGGATCACCACCGACGAGGCGATGATCACCCCCGAGCACCACAAGGTGGAGCTCCGCCTGACGCTGCCGGGCAAGTTCAACCAGGCCAACGCCGTCATGGCGTCGGCGGCCGCGTACGCGCTGGGCGTGCCCACGGAAGAGGCGGTGCGCCGGCTGCGCGGCGTCTCCAACGTGAGCGGCCGCTACCGCACGATCCAGCGCAACGGCCGCAGCGCGCGCCTTCTGCTGTCGAAGAACCCCGCCGGCTGGAGCGAGACCCTCACGGTCGTCAAGGAGGCCAACCACCCGGCCGTCCTGGTGATCAACGCCCAGGAGGCCGACGGCCGCGACCTGAGCTGGCTGTGGGACGTGCCGTTCGAGCGGATGCAGGGCCGCACGGTCATCGCGTCCGGCGAGCGCGCGACCGACCTCGCCGTCCGCCTGACCTACGCCGAGGTCGAGCACACGATCGTGCCCGACCCGCTGAAGGCCATCGACCAGATGCCGCCGGGCGCGGTCGAGGTCATCGCCAACTACACCGCGTTCCGCGACTTGAATGCCAGGGCTGCCGCTGATGAGTGAGTCGACAATCCAGATCGCGCTCGTGCTGCCGGATCTCCTCGGCACGTACGGCGACTTCGGCAACGCCGTGGTCCTCGAGAAGCGCATGACGTGGCGCGGTATCAAGGCCGAGATCGTGCCGATCAACTACGGCCAGCCGGTACCGGACTCGTGCGACATCTACGTCGTCGGCGGCGGTGAGGACACGGCGCAGACGCTGGCCGTGAAGCACCTGCGTGAGCACCCCGGCCTGCAGCGCGCCGTCACGAAGAACGCCGTGGTGCTGGGCGTGTGCGCCGGCATCCAGATCTTCGGCGAGAGCTTCACCCGTGCCGACAACGTCACCCACCCCGGCATGGGCCTGATCGACTCGACCTCGCACGCGGGTGGCAGCCGCGCGATCGGCGAGGTCATCGCCGAGCCCGCGAACGGCCTCTTCGAAGGCGTGCTGACCGGGTTCGAGAACCACCAGGGCCGCACCGTGCTGGGCCCGTCCGCCCGGCCGCTCGCGCACGTCAAGGTCGGCACCGGCAACGACGGCAGCGTCGAGGGTGCCGTGCAAGGCCGGATCGTCTGCACCTACCTGCACGGCCCGGTGCTGCCGCGCAACCCGCAGCTCGCCGACCTGCTGATCGAGTGGGCGACCGGCACGAAGGTCGCGCCGCTGGACCTCCCGGCCGTGACCGCTATGCGGGCGGAGCGGGTGCGGGCAGCTTCATAAGCTTCTCCGCGACACCTGGCCAGATCACGGCCATCACGTACTCGGTCGCGAGCGCAGGTCCCACCGCGGGCCTGCGCTCGGTCCACACCGCGAGGCGTTCGGTCGCGCCGACGACGATCTCGGCGAACGCCTCGGCCTCCAGCGGGTCGATGTCCGGTGTGAACGACGCCAGCACGGCCCCGATCATGTCCGTCTGCTGCTGACGGATGCCTTCCACCTCTTCCTGCGCTGACGGCACGGCCACCGCCGCCTCCTGCCGCAGCAGCGCCCACGACCTGCGGTGCTCGTCGATGAACTCGAAGAACGCGAGCAGTCCGAGCCGCAGGAACTCCTCGGGGCTCCGCGCGCCCGCGATCGCCGCCGCCGTCTTCTCGCGCAGTTCCGTGCGCGCACGGTGGATGCAGCCGATGAGCAGGCCCTCCTTCGAGCCGAAGTACTCGTAGAGCATCGGCTTCGAGACGCCGACGCGTTCGGCGATCTCGTCCATCGACGTGGCCAGATACCCCTGCTCGGCGAAGATCTCCTCGGCGACGGTGAGCATCTGCGCCATGCGCTGGGCCTTGGGCATGCGGCGCCGCGGAGCAGTCACGAACGAAGTCTACCGCTCGTAACTTACTTCGAGTAACCTACTGAGAAGTAGGCTCAGCGAGCGGAGGGACGTTCCCCATGCATCGAGAGACAAAAGTGCTCGTCATCGGCACCGGCTTCTCCGGCCTCGGCATGGCCGTCGAACTGAAGCGCCGCGGTGAGCACGACTTCGTGGTGCTCGAGAAGGCGAGCGACCTCGGTGGCACCTGGCGGGACAACTCCTACCCCGGCTGCGCGTGTGACGTGCCGTCGCACATGTACTCGTTCTCGTTCGAGCTGAACCCGAAGTGGTCGCGGATGTTCGCCGAGCAGGGCGAGATCTGGGACTACCTGCGGCACGTCGCCGACAAGTACCGGCTCCGGTCGCACCTCCGCTTCAACACCAAGGTCTCCGGGGCGCAGTGGGACGAGGAGTCCAAGCGCTGGCACGTGACGACCGAGCAGGGCGACACGTACACGGCGTCCGCCCTGGTGGCCGGCGTCGGCGCGTTGCACATCCCGAACATCCCGGAGCTGCCGGGCATCGAGAACTTCGGCGGCAAGACGTTCCACTCGGCGCAGTGGGACCACGACTACGACCTGACCGGCAAGCGCGTCGCCGTCGTCGGCACCGGCGCGTCCGCGATCCAGTTCGTGCCGAAGATCGCCAAGCAGGCCGGCTCACTGAAAATCTTCCAGCGCACGCCGCCGTGGATCATGCCCAAGGCGGACCGCGAGATCAACGGCTGGGAGCAGAAGCTGTTCCGCGCCTTGCCCTTCACTCAGCGGCTCTACCGCGATCTCGTCTACTGGATCCGCGAGTCCAGCGCCCTCGGGTTCGCGATCAACCCCCGGATCATGCGGCTCGCCCAGGGCATCGCGTTGCGGCACATGAAGAAGCAGGTGCCGGACCCGTTGCTGCGCAAGAAGCTGAAGCCCGACTACACCATGGGCTGCAAGCGCGTGCTGATTTCCAACGACTACTACCCCGCGCTGGGGTATCCGACCGTCGACCTGGTGACGGACAAGATCTGCGAGGTGCGCGAGTCGTCCATCGTGGACAGTGCGGGAGTCGAGCACGAGGTCGACGTCATCATCTACGGCACCGGTTTCCACGTCACCGACTCGTTCGACTACCTCGACATCCAGGGCAAGGGCGGCGTCGACCTCGCGAAGCAGTGGCGCGAGCACGGGATCGAGACCTACTACGGCATCACGGTCTCGGGTTTCCCCAACCTGTTCTTCCTGCTGGGCCCCAACACCGGGCTCGGCCACAACTCGGTCGTGTTCATGATCGAGTCGCAGATCCGGTACATCTCGCAGTGCCTCCAGCTCCTCGGCAAACACCGCGCAGCGGAGCTGGACGTGCGACCGGAGGCCCAGCAGGAGTTCAACCGCGAGATCCAGGGCAAGCTCGCCAAGGGCGTGTGGACCCAGGGCGGGTGCAAGAGCTGGTACCTCGACGCGCAGGGCGTGAACCGCACCGTGTGGCCGGGCTTCACCTGGCGGTACTGGATGCGGACCAAGCGCGTGCGCGCCGAGGACTACGTGCTCACCGCTGCCAGGAAATCTACGGCCGCACGATGACCTTCAGGGCGGTCCGCTCGTCCATCGCCTGGTAGCCCAGCGCGACGTCGTCGAGCGAGACCGTCCGGTCGAACACGGGACCGGGGTCGATCCGCCCGGCGAGCACGTCGGCCAGCAGCTCCGGCAGGTACGCCCGCACCGGCGCGACACCGCCACCGATGTTGATGTTGCGCCCGAACAGCTTGCCGAGCGGCAGCCCCGGCATCCCGTGCGGCACGCCGACGTACCCGATCGTGCCGCCGTCGCGCACGATGCCCATCGCGGTCTCCCACGACTGCTCCGTGCCGACGCATTCGAGGACGCACGACGCACCGAGGCCGCCGGTCATCTCCTTGATGCGCTCGACCGCGGCCTCACCGCGCTCGGTGACCTGGTCCGTGGCACCGAAGAGCTTGGCGATCTTCGCTCGGTCCTCGTGCCGGCCCATCGCGATGATCCGCTCGGCACCGAGGCGCCTGGCGGCGAGCACGCCGCACAGGCCGACCGCGCCGTCACCGACGACCGCGACCGTGCTGCCGGGCCCGACACCCGCGCCGATGGCCGCGTGGTGGCCGGTGCCCATGACGTCGGACAGGCTCAGGAACGCGGGCAGCAGCTCCGGTGACGCGTCGGCGGGCACGCGGACGAGGGTGCCGTCGGCGAGGGGCACACGCACGGCCTCGCCCTGGCCGCCGTCGCTGCCCTTGCTGCCCCAGAAGCCACCTGACCTGCACGAGGTCTGCAGCCCAGCCTGGCAGTACGAGCAGGTGCCGTCGCTCCACACGAACGGCGCGATGACGCGGTCGCCGACCTGGACGCTCTTCACGTCCTTGCCGACCTCCTCGACGATGCCGAGGAACTCGTGCCCGATCCGCTGTCCCTCCGCGCGCTTGGCGACACCGCGGTACGCCCACAGGTCACTGCCGCAGATGCAGGCCAGCTCGACCCGGACGACGACGTCGGTGGCTTCCCGAACGGCCGCGTCCGGCACCTCCTCAACGCGGATGTCACGGGTGCCGTAGATCGTCGTAGCCCGCACCGGGCGCCTCCTCTGCCTCGTTGCCCAACCGCCCCATCGTGCTCCCGCCGCGGCTTCCGCGCCGAATCGAGACGCTGTGGAATTGGTTACGCGCGCTTACGATCGACGACGTGCTGATCAACACCGAAGGTCTCGTGCGAGCGCGCGCTGTCCGTTATGCGACGGCTTCCCGGTTCGCCGAGCCCGAGCCGCTCCCGTGGGACGGCGTGATCACCGAGGAACGCGGCCCCGCCTGCCCGCAGCCGCCGTCGGCGCTGGCGTCGGTGGTGGGCAGCTCCGTCGAAGGGCTGACGTTCGACGAGAACTGCCAGGTGTTGAGCGTGACCGCCCCTGCCGGCGCCTCCGGCCTGCCGGTGATGGTCTGGTTCCACGGCGGTGCCTACGTGACGGGCAGCGGCGAGTCCACGAAGTACGACGCCTCGCTGCTGGCTCTGGAAGGCGTCGTCGTGGTCAGCGTCAGCTACCGGCTCGGCATCTTCGGTTACCTGCGGGACAACCTGGGCCTGCTCGACCAGCTCGTCGCACTGCGGTGGGTGCGGGACAACATCGCCGCGTTCAGCGGCGATCCCTCGAACGTGACCGCGTTCGGGCAGTCGGCGGGCGCGGACTCCGTGTACGCGCTGATGCTCGTCTCCGACGAACCCCTGTTCCACCGCGCGATCCTGCAGAGCGCCCCGCTGGGTGCCCGCGGCCCCGAGCGCGCGGAGATGACGGCCGCCCTGCGCGAGTTCGTCTCCGTCGACGCCTCCACGTCGGTGGACGACGTGCTGGCCGTCCAGAAGGACGCCCTGTCGATGGCGAGCGCGCGCTTCAGCCCGTCCGGCGGCATGCCGTTCGGCCCGGTGCTGGGCGAGATCGACCTCGCTCCGGCGGCTTCCCGGATCGAGCTGCTCGTCGGGCACACCGCTGACGACGCCAGCCCGTACGTGCCGGACCAGCCGGAAGCCTGGGAGATCGCGACCGAGCTCGTCTTCGCCGGTCCGGCCCGTCAGCTCGCCGCGGACTGGACCACGGCAGGTGGTCAGGCCGCGACCTTCAACTTCAGGTGGCGGCCAGCGAACGCTCCCCTGGGCGCGTGCCACTGCATGGAGCTGCCGTTCCTGTTCGACCCGGCCGGGTGGTCGGGTGCGGGCATGCTGGCCGGGCAGGAGCCGGATCCCGTGCTGGCCAAGACCGTGCGGAGCCTGTGGACCGGCTTCGCCCGGAACGGGATGGACGCCCTGCCGTCGCGCTCGCTTGAATTGGGCGAGTGACCGACCGCGAGCGCTTGCGCACCACGTTCGGAGAGGACGCGGCCCGCTACCACCGGGCCCGCCCCACCTATCCCCCGCAGCTGTTCGCGCGGCTCAGAGGTCCACGCATCCTGGAGATAGGACCGGGCACCGGGCAGGCCACGCTGCCGTTGACGCGGATCGGCGACGTGACAGCGGTCGAGCTGAGCCCGGAACTGGCGGCGGTCGCCCGCGAGCACGCGCCGCAAGCACGGCTGGTGGTCGCGAACTTCGACGAGTGGCCACTGCCGGCGGAGCCGTTCGACCTCGTGGTGTCCGCGACGGCGTTCCACTGGCTCGATCCGTCGACCAGGATGGCTCGGTGCGCGGCCGCCCTGAAACCGGGCGGTGCGCTGGCCGTGATCTCCACGCACCACGTCGCGGGCGGGACCGGGCAGTTCTTCGTGGACGTTCAGGAGTGCTACGAACGCTGGGATCCCGCCACCCCGCCGAACCTGCGGCTGTCGCCGGCCGAGGACATCCCCCGCGAGTTCGACGACAGCGACCTCTTCGAGGAGCCCGAGTTCCACGGATGCGAGTGGGAGCAGGCCTACGACACCGAGGCGTACGTCGACCTGCTCCTCACGTATTCGAACCACATCGCGCTACCTGCCCGCGACCAGCTGATCGCGGACATCGCGCAGCTGATCGACACCCGCTACGGCGGCCGGGTCACCAAGCGGTACCTGACCCAGCTCGCCGTGGCGCGAGTCAGGAGCGCTTCGTCCGGCGGGCCATGACCACGGCCGCACCGCCGGCGCCCACGAGCGCGAGGCCACCGAGGCCCAGCGGCAGGACGTCGAAGCCGGTGAACGCGAGCTCGTCGGCCTCAGCGGCAGTCGCGACCTGAGGTGCCGGTGCCTGCGGCGCGCCTCCACCAGGCGGTGGCGGCGGCGGGACCTCGTGCTTGGTCGGAGGCGGTGGCGGGGTCACCGGTGGCGTCGTCGGCGGGGTCTCGGCGGGCTTGCAGCCCGTGTGCGCCGGGTTCGTGCGGCCGATGCCGTGGTTGGCGTCGCACTCGTAGCCCTTGTTGGCGTCCGAGCCACCCGGCAGCTGGCCGGGCGGGTTCTTGTTGTCCGCCTTGCCGACGCAGCCCGCGCACGGCTTGCCGACCGCTTCACCGCCACCGTTGCCGTTCAGCGACGGCGAGCCGTCTCTGGTCGAGTCGTACGGACCGTGGGTGTTCGCACCGTTGCCGGTGAAGTCCGCATTGGACGGTGGTTGTGGCGTCGAAGTGTCCTGGGTGGACTGTCCTGGTGGGACCTGAGGGTTGTTCGTCACCCCGTTCCCCTTGCCGTTGCCGGGATCGGCGAGCCCCAGTCCGGGGGCCAGCACCAGCGCGGCGGCTGCGGCGAGGGCAGGGAGAAGCCGAGTTGCATTCATAGTCTGAATATAGAGCGGCCTGTGAGCCGCGTTACATCGCTACCCACAGACCGCTTCAAAAAACACGCTACGAACAGGTGATGCGCGGAGACGCCCAGTCACCGTGGTCGGAATTTATGCCGTCACCGGCGTCTGTGATGACCAAGCGCAAATTCTCGGATTCGGAAAGTGACGCGGTGAGCTTCTTCGCCGGATCGGTTCCGGTCATCCGACCGGAATCCGCAACCTTTGTTGAATCCGCGTACATCTCGAAGACCACGGAGCCCCTGCCTGCGGCCACCTCGTCGTCGACACCGACGTCCACAGTGACCGACGAGCACTTGCGACCGAGGTAGAACTCGATCGTCGAGGCCGCGTGCGCACCGAAGCCCTTCTGGTGCGTCACACCGTTGATCGTCAGGGTCTTGCCGTCACCGGCCTTGTTGCCGCCGACGGACCTGTCGATCTCCACCGGGCCCCAGCCGTTCGTGGCCGAGGTCGCCTCGAACGCCGAGAGGTCGGAGGTACCGGCCGGCGGGGTCGGGCGCGGGCCGCCGTCCCCCTTGGACACCCGGTAGATCACGGTGGCGTGCGACGGGACCGAGGCCGAGATCGCGCCGGTCGTGGTGCGCGTGGACTTGGTCCAGAGATCCTTCAGCACAGCGGGACCGGACATGCCGATCTCGGACAGCGAGGTCGAGATCGTCTGCGTGGAGCCGGACTTGTTGAACAGCGCCACCGCCTTGTCGCCGTTCGCCAGCGGCTTCACGATCACGTCGACGCCGGTCTTGCCGGTCGTGCGGATGCGCTTGCCCTGCACGCCGAGCTTGTCCTGGTCGATCGCGATGACGTCCTTGTTTCCCAGGATCGTGTACGTGTCGGCGTTGACCTTGCGCAGATCCGAACCGATGAGCAGCGGCGCGGCCATGATCGCCCACAGTGAGAAGTGGCTGCGGTACTGCGTGGCGTTCATCTTGCCGTTGCCGACTTCCAGCATGTCGGGGTCGTTCCAGTGGCCAGGACCGGCGTAGGAATCAAGCACGACGTTCTTCTCGTAGATGTCCATCGTGCGCGGCCAGGTGTCGTTGATGTCGCCGGTAGTGCGCCAGAGGTGGCCGGTGTCGGACGCCCACTCCCACGGCTTGTTCTGACCCCACTCGCACAACGAGAAGACGATGGGCCGGCCGGTCTTCTTCAACGCGTCACGCATCTTGCGGTAACGCTGCTTCGCGTCCACGCCCTGGTTGTTGCAGTTGTCGTACTTCAGGTAGTCGACGCCCCACGACGCGAACTGCTGGGCGTCGGAGTCCTCGTGACCCAGGCCGCCGGGGAAGCCGTTGTCCTTGTTGCAGGTCTTGGTGCCGGCACTCGTGTAGATGCCGAACTTCAGACCCTTGGAGTGCACGTAGTCCGCGACGGCCTTGATGCCGTTGGGGAAGCGCGTCTTGTTGGGGACGAGCTTGCCTTGGGCGTCGCGGGACTTCTCCGCCCAGCAGTCGTCGATGTTGACGTACTCGTAGCCCGCGTCCTTGAGACCGCGGGAGACGAAGATGTCGGCGATGCCCTTGACCATCGCCTCGTTGAAGTCGGCACGGCAGTGAGTGGCGTTCCAGTTGTTGAAGCCCATTGGCGGGGTCAGCGCCAGACCGTCCGGTAACGCCTGGGCCGCAGGGGCGACCAGGACCGCACCGACCATCGTGGTCAGTGCGGCCAGGGCGAGTGTGCGCATGGGGCTTTCCTTTCCGAACATCACGCGGGAAGACCCCAGGGCTTGCCGGGGGTCGTGATGGCGACCGGCTGCACGGTCAGGCCGGGGCGGCGGCCCCTGGGATGCACCAGGACTTCCTGCCCGCGGCGCAACGGGATCTCCAGCGTCCCGTCGCCGCGGTCGTGGCACCGGACAGGGCGGCCGGACGGCGTCACCACGGACACCGGCCCGGCGATGCCGTGCCGCAGCACCAACGGCTCACCCGCGCGGCTGCGGACGAGCACGAACTGGGTCCTGCCACCGGAACGCTTCGCGGTGACGGAGAAACCACCCTCGCAGGAGTGGTCGGCGATGACGACGTCCGGCCACGCGGACGGCACGGCGGGGAAGACCCGCACGATGCCGCCCCAGCTCTGGCAGACGAAGTCGTGGATCGTCTGCGCGCCGGACAGCGGCGTCTCCACGACCGGGCCCGCCTCGGTGTACATGGTGTTCTCGAGGACCGGGTAGCGCTTGGTCGTGTCGAACATCTTCACGAAGTACGCGTAGGCCTCGTCGCCGCGGAACATGCGCGCGGCGATCGAGCCGGAGCCGGAGTAGCTGTAGCCGCGGTGCGCGGGCTCCAGCGACATCCAGTGGCGCAACGACTTCTCGATGAGCTCGCGGTTCTCCGGTTGCTCCCAGTTCACCGTCATCAGCGGGAACGTCGCGAGCAGGTGCGAGAAGTGCCGGTGCGAGTTCACGAACGGCACCCCCGCACCGACCATGAAACCGTTGGCGTCGACCGGGTACGGGGTGAGGTCGCGGAGAACCTCGTGCCACCTCGGCTCCAGCGGGTCGTTGATCTTCAGCAGCTTCGCGGAGTCGACCAGCGTCTGGCAGCCCCACCGGATCAGCTGCAGGTCGTAGTTGCAGTCGGGGGCGTCGCCGTACTCGGGTGAGGTCGTGACGTCGAGATGGAGCTTGCCGTCGTTGCCCTTCTTGAGGAAGTGCAGGTAGTAGTTGATCGACCGGCGCAGCAGCGGGAAGACGACGTCGGCGAGGATCCGCGTGTCCATGCTGTGCCGGTACGACAGCCAGACGTTGTGCAGCGCCCACGTCAGGTTGCCGAGCTCCTTCACCCCGGTGCCGCCGGTGCCCGGCTCGTACAGGGTGCCCGCGTTGGACGTCGTCCGGTCGGTGCTGCGGCCGACACCGGCCGAGTCGTGCCGGTACTTCTCCTTGACGTTGCGGACGAGCTGGTCCTGGTGGTCCTTCAGCGTGCTGGTGATCGAGTCCAGCTCCAGGTGGCCGGAGCCGTGGATCAGCCAGTACTCCAGCTGCACGTTGAGGTTCCACCAGGCGGCGGCCCACGGCGTCTTCTCGAGCCACGGTCCGGTCGTCGCCATCACGGGGCTGCCGGCGCGTGACCCGGACGCGATCTTGTAGAGCTGGATCCAGTAGAACGCCTGCAGCCGCTGCTCGCCGAACGACAGGAAGCTCTTCCGGTAGAAGGCGTTCCACCACCTGCGGTGCGACCTGACCAGCAGCCCGCCGAGCACCGCTGCCTCGCGCACGGCCTTCAGCACGATCTTGTCGGCTGTCGCCTCCGGGTAGGTGTGCGCGACCGAGAGCAGCAACCGTTGTGTCGCACCTGTTGTCGTGGCCCGGAAAGCGGTCGCTGTCTGACCACCCGCGTTCAGCGCCTGCGTCACCAGCGTCTCGCGGCCGTCGGCTTTCGTCACAGGATCGGGGTTGAGCACGTAGCCGTCCGGCAGCGGGTTGAAGTCCGCGCGCGGCGGAATCGCCTTGGACGGCACGAACTCCAGGACCGGCTTCTCGGTGCCGGTCGCGGAGACGGTCAGCGACAGCACCGAACGCTCGGTGTGGATGTAGGCGGCGAACGAGATCACGCCGAGCGACGTGGTCACGGTTCCGCGCAGCTCCGCGTTCCAGAGGTCGAGGCGCCAGTCGACGGCCGTGACGGTGCCAGCCGCGGTCATCTTCAGGTTTCCGACAGGAAGTCTGCACACCCCGAACTGGCTGCCGCCGGTGGTGCGGTGGTCCTGCACGTCGGCGTGCTGCACGGTGAACCGCACGGTGTTGCCCTCCGCGTACACGACGCTGCCCAGCCGCCCGTCACCGAGGAACGGCGCCTGCCCGTACTGGGTCGGAGGCCGCTGCCAAACGAGATCCTGTCGGCCGATGAACTCGCGCCAGTCGCGTTCCGACATGCCGTCGCACCCGAAGACATCCGATGACACGGTCTCTTTCCCGGTTGCTACACCCGTGTGGACGAGCAGTGCCGCCGCCGTGGTACCACCGATGAAACCCCGCCTGCCAAAGACCATTTCCCGCTCCTCGCCCGCGCATGACGACATCGACGTCTCGCTGCGCGGCGGGGCAGCTGGTCCAGACAACACGGAAAGGTAGGAGTTCTGGGGCACATCGCGCAAGAGCCAACTAACCACAACACGATGCAACAACCGGGTGCTGCTCACCCTGCAACATGGGTAAGACGCCTAGGATGTCCCGCCAAAGGGGCGGGGAGAAAACGCACGAGCCGTGCCCTTGTACGAGGAGGTGGCATGGCCGTGTCGACAGCGGCGTTCAACGAGGGCAGGGTCCCCCAGCGGGGCCGCCCTCGCGACGCCAGCAGGGATGACGCATTACGTCAGGCAGCGCTCGAGGTGATGGCCGAGGTCGGGTACCGGGCCCTCACCATGGACGCCGTGGCAGCACGCGCCCGCGCGGGCAAGGCCACGATCTACCGGCGGTGGGAGTCGAAGCTCGATCTCGTGATCGACACGTGCACCCAGCTCGCCACGCAGAACCTCACGGCACCGGACACCGGCTCACTCGCCGGCGACCTGCGCGAGTTCCTCTCGTCGTTCGCCGCGTTCCTCTCCGGACCGATCGGCAAGGCAGCCCAGGCACTCGTCGGCGAACTGCCGCACGAGCCAGAGCTGGCGTCGGCGTTCCGGGAGACGTTCCTGATCTCGCAACGCGACGTGCTGCGCGGAATCCTCGACCGCGCCGCCGAACGGGGCGAGCTCAAGGCGGACGCCCCGCGCGGCATGGCGGTCGAGATCGCGGGCGCAGCGCTGATCTACCGGCTGATGCTCACCGGTGACCCGCTCGACGAGCCGTTCGTGGAGAAGGTCGTCGAGCAGGTCCTCTTACCGTTGGTGCGGGTGCCCTAGCGGAACAGCTTGCGGACCAGCGCGAAGCCGACCACGGCGCCGACCGCGATCAGCGTGTACTTGACCTTGGGCTGGCTCAGCACGTCGAGCACGGACGACTTGCCCTGCTCGACGAGCTTCTGCGGGTTCGCCCGCTCGCTGAGCTCGTCCAGGGTGGCGGCCAGCGCGGTGCGAGCCTGTTCGATCTCGCGCTGGATGGTGTCGGGATCGCGAGCCACATGTCCTCCTAGCAGCGGTTCTGGCGCCAACCGTAGTGGACGGCCGGTGCTGGAGGATTGAGCGACCCGAGAGAGCGAGTACATGGAAGCGCTATAGGCTTCCACGTGAGGGGTCGTAGCCCAATTGGCAGAGGCACTGGGTTTAGGTCCCAGCCAGTGGGGGTTCGAGTCCCCCCGACCTCACTCGATGACGGGTAAGCCCTGCTCGCGGAGGGCGCTCGCCTGGTCATCTCGTCGTGTCTTGTGGGGGCCGAGCCCCCACACCCCCAGCCGGCGGGCTCCGCCCCCGGACCCCCGAGCCGGCCCGCGCGTTCAGCGGTTCACCGCAGGCCGGTCCGCCCCGCCGGCGATCCGCCAGAGAGCTGGTCCGGACTTTCAGCGATCCACCGCAGCGCCGACTCTCCGCCCAGAACCCCGAGCCGGCCCGCGCGTCCAGCGACTGACCGCAGGCCAGACCGCCCGTTCGGCGATCCGCCAGAGAGCTGGTCCGGACTTTCAGCGATCCACCGCAACGCCGACTCTCCGCCCAGAACCCCGAGCCGGCCCGCGCGTCCAGCGACTGACCGCAGGCCAGACCGCCCGTTCAGTGATTCACCGCAGGCAAGTCCGCCCGTTCGGCAATCCACCGGAGAGCTGATCCGCGCGTTCAGCGATTCGCCGTACCGTGACTCTCCGCCCCACCCCGGACCCCGAGCCGGCCCGCGTTCAGCGGTTCACCGCAGGCCGGTCCGCCCCGTCGGTGATCCGCCCGAGAGCTGGTCCGCGGGTTCAGCGATCCACCGCAGCGCCGGTCCGCGCGTTCAGCGACTCGCCGCAACACCGGTCTGCGTGGTCAGCGGTTCGCCGCGCCCCGGCTCTCGGCCCACTCGGCGATCTGGGCGCGTGTCGTGAGGTCCAGCTTCTGCCGGACCCGCTGCAGGTGCGTCTCGACCATCCGTTGCGAGATCCGCAACTCCGCCCCGATGCCCGCGTTGGTGCGCCCCGCCGCCACCAGCGCCACGACCTGCCGCTCGCGTTCGCTGAGCTCCTGGGGCTCGGCCCGGTCCGCCAGCGCGTAGGCCACGGCCTGCTCGCGGGTCATCTCCCTGCCCTCGGCCAGGCAGGTGTCCACGCCGCGCAACGCGACCCGTGACGCCCGCACGACTTCGATGACCTCCGACTGCCACACCAGGTCGTCCGCGAACGCGCCCTCCCGCAGGCACGAGGCCGCGCCGACCAGCCGCAGGGCCCGTCGCGGGTCGCCACGCCCATGCGCGATCAGGGCCAGGCCCTCCAGCACGTCCGCGACCCAGAACCCCGACCGGCACGACCGCAGCGACTCCAGGAACGACTCCGCGGCCTCGTCGACCTGGCCGCGTTGCAACGCGCGCACACCGACGGTGTGCAGGAAGACCGACAGCCGGCGCGGTGAGGCCAGCCGCCGGTACACGGGCAGGACGTCGGCGATCAGCGCGTCGGCGAACTCCACGTCGCCCGCGCGGAGTGCCGACCACGCCAGGTTGTGCTCGATGATCGCCAGGTCCAGCGGATCCGCGGCAGGCGCGAGCAGCGCGATGGCCTCCTCGTAGTACTTGCGGGCCTCGCCGTTGCGTTCGGCGCGAACGTACTCGCCGGCCAGCGCGTTGAGCGCCTGGGCGAGCAGCACCGGCTCCCCCAGCTCGCGGCCGAGCGTCACCGCCTCCTCGGCCCAGGCCACGCCGGCGTTGTGCTCGGTGCCCGCGAGATAAGCGAGGTGGCACAACGCGAGGCAGCGCACCGCCGGGTCTGCCACCGAGTCGCGCACCGCCGCGTCCAGCAACGCCCGGCCCCGCGAGACGTGGCCCTGGTCGCGCCACGCGGTGGCGAGCATCGTGGCGAGCTGCAGGTGTTCCGGATCCCCGGCACGGCCGGCCCAGTCGACGGCGCACCCCAGGGTGGCGCACTCGACGATCAGCGGGTCGACGACCTCGGGTGTGCTGAAGACCGTCGAGGTGAAACTGGGCCAGCGACCCGCGAACGAGTGCGCGACCCTCGCCATCACCTCGTCCGGGTCCGCGAGCTTTTCCCTGCCGTACAACCGGACCGACTCGAGCTGCTCGAACCGGCCGGCACCGGAGAACGTCAGCAGCGACTTGGCCACGAGCGCGGACAGCAGCGCCAGCACCCGGTCCGCGGGCAGGTCGCACGCGGCCACCGCGACGTCCAGCCCGAAACCACCCGGCAACAGCGAGAGGCAGCGGAACGCGTGCTGCTCCTCGGCGCTGAGGTGGTCGTAGCTCCACTCGATCGCGGCGCGCAGGCTCTGGTGGCGTTCGGCGGCCGTGCGGTTGCCTCGGTTGAGCAGCTCCAGCCGGTCGTCCAGACGCGCCAGCAGTTCCGGCACCGGCAGCACCGTGACGAGCCGTGCGGCGAGCTCGATGGCGAGCGGCAGGCGGTCCAGGCGCGCGCACAACGTGGTCAGCGCGGCCCGGTCGTCGAGCCGCAGGCCGAGCTGGCTGGCCCGCGCGCGGTCGGCGAACAGCTCCACCGCGCAGGTGATCTGCAACGGCTGCACCGGGAACAGCACCTCGCCCGGCACCCGCAGCGGTTCGCGGCTCGTCGCGACGACCCGGATTCCGGGGCAGCCGAGCAGCAACGGTTCCAGCAGCGCCGCGCACTCCGCCGCGACGTGCTCGCAGTTGTCCAGCACCAGCACCATCGTCCGGCTCGCCAGAGCGTGCACGAGGGTGCTCAGCACGGGTTCGCGGGTGACCTCGCCGATGCCGAGAGCAGTCGCGCACGCCAGCGCCACCTGACTGGAGACCGAGGCGAGCTCGACCCATTCCACACCGGCACGACCGCCGGTGAACTCCTTGGCCAGCCTGGTCTTCCCGACTCCCGCCGGGCCTACGAGGGTCAGCACGCGGGCGTCGGTGAACCTGGTGAGGCGGTCGAGCTCGTCGTCCCTGCCGATGAAGCTGTCCAGTGCGGTGACCGGCTCGTTCGCGCGTTGCCGGTAGGCCCGCTGACGGCAGGCGTTCGAGCAGTACCGCGCGTGTCGGCGCCGGGAGGTGGCGGTCGCGGCGCCGCAGGTCGCACACATCCCCACCTGTTCGGCCATCGGACGCATCGTAGTCAAACGATTACAGGGCAGAAAGGCCTTTCCGGAACGTTGTGGACCAATTGCTCTGGAGCGCGTATACATCGGATCTGTCGCCGCCGCGACCGAGGTTCTGGGAGGACTGGACATGCGGTTGTCTACCGTGCGGCGGCGCGCGGCGGGAGCACTGGTCATTGCACTGGCAGCAGGCCTAACAAGCCCAGTGGCATCAGCAAAAACCGACGTTTGGCCGAAGGCGGTCGTCCAGCTGGCGAACGGCGTGCCGACGCTGTCGGTGACCCGTGGCGGCACCACCGTGCTGGAGCCGAGCCCACTGGGCCTGGTGACGGAAAGAGCGGATCTTTCCGGTGGACTGAAGTTGACCGGCCGTTCCGAGCGGCGCGTGGTCGAGCACTACACCGCGTCGTCGGGCAAGCAACGGCAGCGCACGGTGATCCACAAGGAAGAGCGCTACTCGTTCGCCGGCGCGGCCCGTCTTGATCTTGTCGTGCGCACGGCGCGGGACGGCGTCGCGTACCGGTACGAACTGCCGGCCGGGCTGGGCAACGTGCTGCGCGAGACGTCGGCGTTCGTGGTGCCGTCGTCCTCCACGGCGTGGATCGCGAAGTACCGGCGTGACTACGAAAACCCGTTCGTGGAAACCGGTGCGGCCGCCGCGGAGACCGCCGAGTACCTGCATCCGGCCCTGTTCGAGACGAACGGGGTGTACTCGCTGCTCACCGAGTCCGCCGTGGACGGTCGCCACTCGGGCGCGCGGCTCGCGCACACCGCGGGTGCCGGCGTCTATTCGATCAAGTACTGGGACGCGCGGGTGCTCGTCGACGGGCCGTGGCAGTCGCCGTGGCGCACCGCGGTCATCGGGTCGCTGGCGGACGTGTCCACGTCGACGTTCGTGGACGACCTGGCACCGCGTTCCCAGGTGCGCGACACGTCGTGGATCAAGCCCGGCAAGGTGTTCTGGAGCTGGCTCGCCGGCGGCCGGGAAGCCGGGCAGAGCCTCGCGATGCAGAAGCGGTACGTGGACTACGCGGCTCAGCACGGCTGGCCGTACGCGCTGGTGGACGCAGGCTGGTACTTCGACCCGAACTGGGACTACGACCCGACGTGGGAACAGACCTCGTGGATCCCGTCCCTGGTCTCCTACGCGCGCGCTCGTGGTGTGAAGATCCATCTGTGGATCCACTACGACGAGCTCGACACGCCCGCTGAGAGCGCTGCCAGGCTGGCGCTGTTCGAGAAGTGGGGCATCGCGGGCGTGAAGATTGACTTCATGGACTCCGACGGCCAGGACCGCTACCGCTGGTACGACCGGATTCTCGCGGAGACGGCCGCCCACAAGTTGCTGGTCAACTTCCACGGCTCGACGATCCCGCACGGCATTCACCGCACATGGCCGCACGTCATGACGATGGAAGCTGTGCACGGTGGCGAGAAGTCCTCGGGTCTCACGGGGACACACCTGACTGCTTTGCCGTTCACACGCGGCGTCGTCGGTGGCATGGACTACACGCCGTTGGCTTGGCACCGTCCGTCCCGCACGACGTCTGACGCACACGAGCTGGCTCTGACCGTGATCTACGAGTCGGGTCTCGCGAACCTGGCCGGGCGTCCGGAGGACTACGCGGCGCGGCCCGTCGCCGAGCGGTTCGTCGACCAGGTGCCGACCGCGTGGGACGAGACCCGGTTGTTGTCCGGCCGTCCTGCCGACCACTCGGTGTTCGCGCGGCGCTCCGGTGATCGGTGGTTCATCGGTGGCGGCTACTCGGGTGCCGCGCGCACGGTTTCGGTGCCTTTCACGCTGCCGTCCGGGCGCTGGCTGGTGGAGATCACGCGGGACGGTCCCGCCGGTCTGGTGCGCGAGTCTCGGACCGTGCGGTCCGGAGACGTGCTGACGCTGGACGTGGCTGCCAACGGCGGTTTCGCGGCCATCGCCTGCCGGGCGGGGTCGCGCACGTGTGAGCGGCCGGTTTCCACGGTGCCCTCCGCTTCGGTTTCGGCCTCAGCGCGTGGTTTCACGGTGACCGGGCTGTTCACCTCGCGTGAGGACGTGCGAAACGTCGTGCTGGCACCGCGCGTGCCCGCCGGGTGGTCGGTGCAGGGGCCTGTGGTCTCGGCCCGTGTCGTGCGGCCCGGCCAGGCGTTGTCCGGCTCGTGGACCGTCGTGCCGCCCGCACAACCCTCGTCCTACGGCTACTTCGACATCCCGGTGGTCGCGTCCTTCAACCGGGGCGTGGAAGCCGAGCAGACCGCTCGGGTGCATCTGGTCCGGCCGCTTCCGGACGGCTGGACGTACCTTTCGGACCGGCAGTGGGCGTCCGCCACCGGTGGTGACGGGCCGGTCGAGAAGGACATCACCAACGGCGGCACTGCTGCTGGTGACGGCCGCGGCATCGCCATCCGCCGCACGACGTTCGGCAAGGGACTCGGCACGCACGCGTCGTCAGAGATCACTTACTCGTTGGGCTCCCGCTGCAGCGGCTTCGCCGCTTCGGTGGGCGTGGACGACGAGGCGGGTCTGGACGTGGCCAGGCAACGCGCCGGCGGCACGGTGTCGTTCCAGGTTCTCGGCGACGGCGTGGTGCTGGCCGACACCGGCGTGCTCGGCGTGCGCACCCCGGCCCGAGACCTGTCCGTGGACGTGGCTGGCGTGAGCACTCTCACCCTGCGCGTTCTCGACGGCGGCGACGGCACCCAGAACGACCACGCTTCCTGGGCCGACGCAAGGATTCGCTGCTCGTAGCAAGGGTTTTCCCGGAGTCGGGGTGGGGCTACCCCCACCCCGACTCTGCGGATCACCCCGATGTCGTCTCAGTTGGGCGTCCGTAACTTGGATCGCATGAACTTGGTCAACTGGGTCACCGACCTGATGCAGACGGCCGGCGCACCCGGAGCGGCCTTGGCCATCGCGCTGGAGAACCTGTTCCCGCCGCTGCCCAGCGAGGTCTTCCTGCCGCTGGCCGGTTTCACCGCGGCCCAGGGCAAGATGGGGCTGTTCGACGCGATCCTCTGGACCACCTTCGGCTCCGTCGCGGGCGCGCTGGTGCTGTACTGGATCGGCGCCATGCTCGGCCGGGACCGCGTCCGGCGCATCGCGACGCGCATGCCGCTGGTGCGGGTGTCCGACGTGGACAGGACCGAGGCCTGGTTCCTGCGCAACGGCTACCGCGCCGTGTTCTTCGGCCGGATGATCCCGGTGTTCCGCAGCCTGATCTCGATCCCGGCCGGCATCGAACGGATGCGGATGGGCCCGTTCCTCGCCTACACCGCGGCGGGCAGCCTGTTGTGGAACACCGCCCTGATCCTCGCGGGCTACCTCCTGGGCGACAACTGGCACCTGGTCGAGCAGTACGTCGGAATCGGCTCGAAGGTCGTGCTGGGCCTGGCGGTCGTCGCGCTGGGGATCTTCGTGGTCACGCGGCTTTCGCGCCGTCGAGATGCCGCATCAGCTCGCGAACAGCACTCCGACCAGCTCGGTTAGCCCCGATGGTGCTCGCCGACGGCCCGTAGCCCACGAGGTGGATGCGCGGATCTGACACCACACGGGTGCCGTCGACCTGGATGCCGCCACCAGGCGCACGGAGGTGCAGCGGCGCGAGGTGGTCGAGATCGTGCCGGAATCCGGTGGCCCACAGGATGATGTCGGCGTCGTAGTGCTCTGAGCCCCACGCGACACCGGTCGGCGTGATCCGGTCGAACACGGGCTTGCGGTCCAGCACCCCGGACGCGATGGCGGCGCGCGTCTGCTCGTTGAGCGCCAGTCCGGTCACGCTCACGACGCTGCGCGGGATCAGCCCCTTGCGGACGCGGTCGTCCACCATGCCGACGACCCAGCGGCCGTAGTCCTCGGTGAACGGGCCTTCGCGCCACACCGGTTCGTGCCGCGTGACCCAGCGCGTATCGGCGGCCAGCGGGGCGAGTTCCATGAGCAGCTGGGTGGCGGAGGCACCACCGCCCACCACCACGACCCGCTTGCCCGCGAACTCCTCGGGTCCCTGGTAGTCGGCGGTGTGCAGCTGACGGCCCCGGAACGTCTCCTGGCCCGGGTAGTACGGCCAGAACGGGCGGCGCCACGTGCCGGTCGCGTTGATCAGGCCGCGCGTGGTCCACACGCCGTCGGTGGTCTCGACCTTCAGCAGCGCGCCGTCGTCGACCACCTGCGTCACGTTCACCGGGCGGATCACCGGCAGGTCGAAGAGCTGTTCGTAGCGGGCGAAGTAGGACGGAATCGCCTCGTTGGCCCGTTCGTCCGGCGAGGGCTGTTCGAACGGCATGCCGGGCAGCTCGTGGATGCCGTGCACGGTGCGCATGCGCAGGCTCGGCCAGCGGTGCAGCCACGCGCCGCCGGGAGCGTCGTTCGCGTCCAGCACGACGTGGTCGACGTTGCGCCGACGCAGGAAGTAGGACGCGGACAGGCCCGCCTGTCCGGCGCCGATCACCACCACATCCGTCACACCAAGGTCAACCGAAAGCGGGCGCCGGTCCTTCTCAGGGTGTGACCCACGGATCATTCGCCGATAGCGTCCACGATCGTGCACCTACTTCTGACGATGGCCTTGCTCGCGACGCCGGTTCCCACGACAACAGCGTCCTACGCGGTCTACGACCGGATCACGCACACGCTGACCGGCCGGGACGTGCACAAGCCGATCAGATCCGCCTCGCTGGTGAAGATCCTGATCGCCATCGAACAGCTGGAGACGCGCGGCGACGACCCGCGGATCGAGCCGATGTTGCGCGCGAGCGACGACTACGCGGCGAGCGAGCTGTGGGTGGAGAACGGCTGGGAGCAGGTCGTCGTCCGCACGGCCGAACGCCTCGGGCTCAAGGACACGCGACCGCCGGAGAGGCGCGGCATGTGGGGCTACACGGCCGTGAGCGCCTACGACGTCGTGAAGATCTACAGGTACGTGCTCGAGGACGCGAAGCCGAAGGTCCGGCGCACGATCATAGGACACCTGCAGAGGGCGGAGAAGTGCGCCTCGGACGGTTTCGACCAGTCGTTCGGGCTGCCCTCCGCCACCTGGAGGCCCGCGTTCAAGCAGGGCTGGTCAGGTTTCGGCGACCCGGTTAAGCCGTGCGTCGACAGGCCGCGCCCGCGCGTGCAGTGGGACCTGGACCTGAAGTCGCCGGCCATGCACACCTCGGGGACGTGCCTGTTCAGCATCGTCGCCGTCCTGACCCTGCATCCCGAGGGCACGACGTACGAACAGGCCGCGAAACGAGTTACCCGCGTCACGGAAGAAGTCACCAAGTATCGGTGTTGATCGATATATGAGCCGACTGAGTGAGATCCCTCTTTCCGTTCTCGACCTCGCCCCGATCACATCGGGATCAGACGCGACGACCGCGCTGCGGAACTCCAGGGAACTCGCTCAGCAGGCAGAACGGCTCGGCTACCACCGCTACTGGTTCGCAGAGCACCACAACATGCCCGGCATCGCGTCCTCCGCGCCCGCCGTGCTGATCGGGCACATCGCCGACGCCACGTCGACGATCCGCGTCGGCTCCGGCGGCGTGATGCTGCCCAACCACGCGCCGCTCGTGGTCGCGGAGCAGTTCGGGATGCTCGAAGCGCTGCACCCCGGCCGCATCGACCTCGGCATCGGCCGCGCTCCCGGCACGGACCAGAAGACGGCACGGGCGCTGCGGCGCACCGAGGCAGGGCTGTCCGCGGAGAACTTCCCGCAGGAGCTGACCGAGCTCATCAAGTACTTCGAGGGCACCGCCGAACTCAACGCCGTGCCCGCCGCGGGCAACAAGCCGCCGATCTGGCTGCTCGGCTCGTCCGGCTACAGCGCGCAGGCCGCGGGGCTGCTGGGCCTGCCGTTCGCGTTCGCCCACCACTTCAGCGCGCAGAACACGTTGCCGGCGCTGGAGCTGTACCGGAAGCACTTCCGTCCGTCCGAGGTGCTGTCCGAGCCGTACGCGATGGTGTGCGCCTCGGTGATCGTCGCGGACACCGACGAGCACGCCCGCTGGATCGCCGGTCCGGGGGCGCTCTCGTTCGTGCGGCTGCGCCAGGGCCGTCCAGGACCGCTGTCGACGCCGGAGGAGGCCGCGGCCTTCCCCTACACCGAGATCGACGAGCTGGTGATCGAGGACCGCATGTCCACCCAGATCATCGGCTCCCCCGAAACGGTCCGCGCCGGACTCGACGAGTTGATGGAGTCGACGGCCGCCGACGAGCTCATGGTGACGACCATCGTGCACGGCCATGAGGACCGTCTCCGTTCGTTCGAATTGCTCAGCGAGGTGGCCGAACGGACGCCGTCGCTCGGCCGTTCAGCGGCACATACGTGAGTCGGCCAGGCGTGAGCTTCACGTTTCGTACGACTGACGCTGGTCCGAACGGGTGATAAACGGCTCCGCTTGTAGCGCCAGACACACGCTGCGCGATGATCGGTGTGAGCGCGCACGCCCCCCGACGCGCTCCCTAGCTTCACCAAGTGACGGCGTGGGGCAGGCGCACTGTGTGGCGCCGCCCACGCCGCCCATCACGAGACGGCCACGGCCTGGCACCAGGTCCGCTTCAAGGCCTCTTTTCGGTCCCCGCCACCCCTGCGACACCGTCACAGTTGACAGGAGTCGTCAACACCCACCGCCGGGGTGGGAAAGGGGAGTTCGTGAAGTTCGCCAAATCGGCCGCGGGCCTGTGCCTGTTGCTGGCCGTGGCGGGATGTGCGGGCCCCAGTGTCGCCGTCACCCCGAACGAGAGCCTGACGGTGGAACAGCGCGCCGAGACGCCCAGCGCATCCGGCGCCGCCGCGTTCGGCACGCAGCGCGTGTGGGCCTCAGGTCTCTCCGTCGTCGTGTCCGCACCCCGCTCGCTGGCGCCGTCCGCGACGGCCATCCCACCCGCCAAGCGCACCGCGGTCTTCACGATCACGGTCTACAACGGCTCCAAGGCCTCCTACCGCCCGTCCCAGCTGGCCGTGCGCGCCACGGCCGACGGCAACCCGGCCTCCGAGCTGGTCGACTCCGTGCAGGGCCTCAACGGCCTGGCCGCGGCGGTGGCCGAGCTCCCGCCGGGCCGCGACACCCAGATCCAGCTGGCGTTCGCGGTGTCCGAACTGCCGGTGCAGATGCAGCTGACCATCCAACCCGGTGGACAGGGCCAGGACGCGGCGACCGTCTTCGAGGGCCAGGCCTAGTGCCGTGGTAGTCGGCCTTTGCCCCGTGTTCGGCGGTCAGACGGCCGGATCGTGGTGCCGCTGAGCGGTGAAGACGCGGCGAAGGCTGGCTGTCACGGCACTAGTCTTTCCGGCATGACCAGTCGTCTCGAACCTGGAGACACCGCGCCCGCCTTCACGCTGCCCGACAGCGAGGGCAAGCCGGTGTCCCTGTCCGACTACCTCGGCAAGTCCGTGGTCGTGTACTTCTACCCGGCCGCGAGCACGCCGGGCTGCACCAAGCAGGCGTGCGACTTCCGCGACAGCCTCGCCCAGCTGAACGACCTCGGCTACGCCGTGGTCGGCATCTCCCCCGACAAGCAGGAGAAGCTGGCCAAGTTCCGCGACGCCGAGGGCCTGACCTTCCCGCTGCTCGGCGACCCGGACAAGAAGGTCCTGGTCGAGTGGGGCGCCTTCGGCGAGAAGCAGAACTACGGCCGCACCGTCCAGGGCGTGATCCGCTCGACGTTCCTCGTCGGCCCCGACGGCAAGATCGTCAAGGCCATGTACAACGTGCGCGCCACCGGCCACGTCGCGAAGCTGCTGCGCGAACTCCCCGCCTGATTTTCTCCGGTCGCCGCCGTTGTGGTTGCGGCGGCGACCCCTTTCTGAGGTATGGTCGGGTGGAGGGCGTGCAACAAAGCCGCCCCTGTTCCGGTGAGGGTGATACACCGTGTGTCGCTTGACGGCACCTCGCGGCCCCGACATCCCGTCTGATTTCGTTCTGCGTGTCCACTTCCCCACGCGCGGCGGTTGACCTGGGCTTTTAAGCCCCGTCCTCCGTTCGTCTACAAACACGTATGCCCTGCGCTGCGTGCATTTCGTGCTGGGAAAATTCAATGCTCAAGTGGATATTGCTGACCGTCGCCGTGGGCGCGGAAGTTTTCGCAACCCTTTGTCTCAAGTACTCCGACGGCTTCACAAAACCGTGGCCCGTCATCGGCCTGGGCACGGGCTTTCTGACCGCCCTTTACCTGGAGTCGGTGGTGATCCGGATGGGCCTGCCGGTCGCCATCACCTACGCGATCTGGGCGGGCGCCGGCATCGCCCTGGTGGCGTTGACGAGCCGCGTGCTGTTCGCCGACCCGCTGAACCTCGCCATGCTCGCCGGCATGGCGCTGATCGCGGCCGGCGTCTGCGTTGTGTCCGTTGCGTCCCACGCGCAGGCGGCCACCGTCTAATCTCGTTTGGGTGCACTTCGAGATCGCCGTCGTCTCCCAGCTCGGTCAGTCGGTGGCGATGCGCGCCGCCACCGAGCCTTCGACGCACTCGCCGGACTCCCGCCTGTGGAGACCTTCAGATCGTCAACATGAAGGCAGGCAACGATCTCGGCGAGCTGCCCGAACTATCCGGCGTCGGCACTCTCCGCCTTCGAAGCAAGGCCACTATCGACCTGCGCGCAATCGCGGGAAAGTCTTTGCGGCTCGACTGAACCGGGAGCAGCGCCACATCGGGCTCGAGGACTCGGGCCCGATGTGATGATCAACTGGGTCGGCTAGACCAGCTTGCGCAGGTGCGGCACGAGCAGCTTCAGGGCGCGGCCACGGTGCGACTCCGCGTCCTTCTGCTCAGCGGTCATCTCGGCCGACGTGATCTCGTACCCCTCGGGCACGAAGATCGGGTCGTAGCCGAACCCGTTGGTACCGCGCCGCTCCCGCAGCAACGTCCCACGCCACTCACCACGCACGACGACCTCTTCGCCACCGGGCACGACCATCGCGACCACCGACACGAACGCCGCGCCGCGCCGCTCGTCCGGCACGTCGCCGAGCTGGCCGAGCAGCAGGTCGAGGTTGGCGTCGTCGTCACCGTGACGACCCGACCACCGGGCGGACAGCACACCGGGCATGCCGTTCAGCTCGTCGACCGCGAGCCCGGAGTCGTCCGCAACGGACACCAAACCGGTCGCGGCGGCGGCGTCACGGGCCTTGGCCAGTGCGTTGCCCTCGAAGTCGGGCGCGGTCTCGGGCGCCTCTGGGAACTCGGGCACGTCCGACAAGGACAGCACCTCGATGCCCACCAGGCCCTCGGCGGCCACGATGCGCTGCAGTTCGCGAAGCTTCTTGGCGTTGCGCGAGGCCAGCAACAGCTTCATCGCTTGCCCGCCTTGGGCTCGGGCAGCACGCCGGGGTAGGGCTGAGCCAGCGCGGCGGCCTGGAGGCGGTTCAGCTCGGCGCACCCGAGCAGCGCCACGTCCAGCATGCGGTCCAAAGTGGACCGGGCGAAGGTCGCGCCCTCACCGGTGCCCTGCACCTCGATGAGCGTGCCGGCGTCGGTGGCGACGACGTTCATGTCGACCTCGGCCCGCGAGTCCTCCTCGTAGGGCAGGTCGAGACGCACCCGGCCGTCCACGACACCGACCGACACGGCGGACACCGCGCAGGACAGCGGCGACGGGTCGGCCAGGCGGCCCGCGGCGCCCAGGTACGTCACGGCGTCGGCCAGGGCCACGTAGGCACCCGTGATCGCGGCGGTGCGGGTGCCGCCGTCGGCCTGGATGACGTCGCAGTCGATGACGATGGTGTTCTCGCCCAGCGCCGCCAGGTCGATGCAGGCGCGGAGAGACCGGCCGATGAGGCGGGAGATCTCGTGGGTGCGGCCGCCGATGCGGCCCTTCACGGACTCGCGGTCGCTGCGGCTGTGCGTGGCTGAGGGGAGCATCGCGTACTCGGCGGTCACCCAGCCGAGGCCGGAGCCCTGCCGCCAGCGGGGGACGCCTTCGGTGACACTCGCGGCGCACAGCACGCGGGTGTTCCCGAACTCGATCAGGACCGAGCCCGCGGGCCAGGTCTGATATCCACGCGTGATCCGGATGTCACGCAACACGTCGTCGTTTCGGCCGTCGCTTCGCACCACGCCGCCTACCCTAATGAACCCTGCGGAGCGCCATGGCGTAGGGAGAGACATGCTGACGATCGACGGTATTCCGCTTCACCCGTTGTTCGTGCACGCGGTGGTCGTGCTGCTGCCCCTCGCGGCGGTCTGCTCGATCGCGATCGCGCTGGTCCCGGGCTGGCGGCGCAAGTACGCGTGGCCGGTTCTCGGGGTCACCCTCGCCGGTGTCGCGGCGGTACCGATGGCCAAACAGGCCGGTGAGGACCTGCAGGCGGCCCTGGAGCGCAACGGCGTGCAGAACCCCGCCATCCAGACCCATGCCGACCTCGGCACGACGCTGCTTCCCATCGCTCTCGGCTTCGGCGTCGCGGTGATCGCGCTGCTCGTGGCCGGGCGGCTCGCCGACCGGGAGCGGCAGGCGGAGGCACCCACCACGAAGACGTGGCGGGTGATCTCAGTCGTCGTGTCGGTGCTGGTCGTGCTGCTGGCGGTCGGTACCACCGTGCAGACGGTCCGCGCCGGTCACAGCGGGTCGACGGCCGTGTGGAGCGGCGTCGGGAGCTGAAGGGGCGCCGTTGCCGACTGCTTGAGCGTCCGCGTGACCGTGCAGAGTTGTTCCACGGCGCGCCGGACGAGGGTTTCGAGCGCCTCGGGATCGTCCACGGCGGACAGGTCGTACGAGAGCGTCACCGGGATGGAGATCACCTCGTTGCCGCTCTCGGACTGCACCGCGTCCGCGGTCGCCGTCAGCTGGTCGCCGCCGGTGCGGCGCAGGATCAGGGTTTCCGACGTCACCATCGCGCAGCCCGCCGCGGCCGCCACCAGCAGTTCGACCGGGCTGAACGAGCCCTCCTGGCCCTTGCGGCCGATCCGGACGGACGCGCCACGCCCGTTCGTGGCCATGAACTCGTGCTCTCCGACTCTCTCCAGCTCGATCATGTGCTCTCCCCCACCTCGTACCGGCCGCCCTGCACGACCAGCTCACACGGCCCGCCGAACACGGATCGGGCCTCCTCCAGCACGTCCTCGCGCGACGTCCACGGCGGCACGTGCGTGATCAGCAGCCGTCCGGCGCCCGCCCGCGCGGCCAGTTCGCCCGCTTCACGCCCGGACAGGTGCAGGTCCGGCTGCCGGTCGGGGGCGTGGGTCCAGCTCGCCTCGCTCAGGAGCACGTCGACGCCGGAGGCCAGCGTGTTCAGCGCGTCGCACGGGCCGCTGTCGCCGGTGTAGGCCAGCGACACCCCGCCGTACGAGATCCGGAACCCGTAAGCCTCGCAAGGGTGCGCCACCACAGCCGAGTCCACAGTGAACGGTCCGATCCGGACTGGAGAACCGAGGCCGTGGAAGCTGAAGACGTCCGAGAGGTCCAGCGACGAACGTTCAGCCGCATCGGGCGCGTAGGCCGCGGCGAAGCGCGTGGGAGCCTCGGAAGGCGCGTAGACCGGCAGCACCGAGGCAGGCGGTTGCGGGTGGTACTTCCGCGCCACGTACAGCGAGGACACGTCGATGCAGTGGTCGGGATGCAGGTGCGACAGCACCAGCGCGTCCATCGAGAACAGCGGCCGCTCCTCCTGGAACCGCGACAGCACCCCGTTGCCGAACTCGAGCGCCAGCGTGAACCCGTCGGCCTCGAGCAGGTAGCCCGACGCCGCCGCGCCGGGTCCGGGAATGCTGCCGGAGCAGCCGAGCACGGTCAGCAGCACGTCAGCCCCATTGTTCGAAGGTAGGCAGGAACCGGGCCGCGAGCTTCGCGAACCGCTCGGGTGGACCAGTGCACGTCACCCGGTGAACGGGTGGGTCGGAGGCGAACTCGTCGCGCTCGGTCAGCAGCCGCACGACGTCCTTCACCGTCTCCTCGGCGCTCGACACCAGCGTCACGGCCTCGCCCATGACGATCTGGATCACGCCGGTCAGCAACGGGTAGTGCGTGCAGCCGAGCACGACGGTGTCGACCTCGGCGCGCTGCAACGGTTCCAGGTACGCCTGCGCCAGCCCGAGCACCTGCCGCCCGGACGTGATGCCGCGCTCGACGAAGTCGACGAACCGGGGGCACGCCGCTGCCGTCACCGTCACGTCCCGCGCCGCCTGGAACGCGTCCTGGTAGGCGTGCGAGTTGATCGTGCCGACCGTGGCGATCACGCCGATCCGGCCGTTGTGAGTGGTCGTCACCGCGCGCCGCACCGCGGGCAGGATCACCTCGACCACCGGCACGTCGTAGCGCTCACGCGCGTCGCGGAAGCAGGCGGCGGACGCGGTGTTGCACGCGATCACGAGCATCTTCGAGCCCTCGTCGACCAGCCGGTCGCAGATCTCCAGGGCGTGCTTGCGCGCCTGCGCGATCGGGAGCGGCCCGTACGGACCGTTCGCCGTGTCGCCGATGTAGTGGATCGACTCGCCGGGCAGCTGGTCCATGATCGCTCGGGCGACCGTGAGGCCGCCGACGCCCGAGTCCATGATCCCGATCGTCACGCGGTGAATGTAGCCGGTGCGCTCCTGCGGCGGTTGTCACGAGACACACCCCACGCGGCGAGAACGCCGCCGATTGCGCCGAACAGGTGGCCTTCCCACGACACCCCTGGCTGACCGGGCAGCACGCCCCACAACGCGGCGCCGTACAGGGCGAACACGCCGACCGCGATCACCAGCTGCAGCCACGACCGCGCGAAGAGCCCGCGCACCAGCAGGAACGCCAGGAACCCGAACACCAGCCCGGACGCGCCGATGTGGCTGCCGGGGCTGCCGAACACCCACACGCCGAGCGCCGACGACAGCCAGATGACCGCGGTGATCTGGAAGAACTGCTTGAGCCCACCGGAGGTCGCGAGGAACCCGAGCAGCAGCAACGGAACCGCGTTGCCGGTGAGGTGGCTCCAGTCGCCGTGGATCAGCGGCATCCACAGGAGGTTGTCCCACTCGCCGAAGTCGCGCGGCCGCACGCCGTCGCCCTCCAGCGAGCCGCCGGTCGCCATGTCGAACGCCTCGACGACGTAGAGGAAGCCGACGAACCCGGCCACGACGAACAGCGACAGCACGGGGTGCGGCGGGATGACCCGTTTCGCTAGGGCGGTGCGGTCCACGTTTCCAGAGTACGTGCCCATAAGCTGATCAGGTGTCGATCGAAGTAGCGGTGCGCGCATCGGCCCAGCTCGGCGAGGGGCCGACATGGGACCACAGCAGTTCCACCCTGCTGTGGGTGGACATCCTGGCCTCCGAGGTCCACCGCTACGCCCCGGCGCGGGACGACGACGCCGTGCTCGTGGTGCCCCAGCACGTGGGCGCCGCCAAGCCGCGGGCCCAGGGCGGCATCGTCTGCAACCTCCGCGACGGCATCGCGTTGATCGACCGCGACGGCACCAAGTCGTGGCTCGTCTACTGGGCGCGCGACGGCGTGCGCGGCAACGACGCGGGCATCGACCCGTCGGGTCGTCTGTGGGCCGGCACGATGCGCTACGACCAGGCCTCCGACGAGGGCTGGCTCGCCAGGATCACCGGCGAGGGCGCCGCAAAGGTCATGGTGGACAAGGTGAACACCAGCAACGGCGTCGGCTGGAGCCCCGACGGCACGCTGATGTACTACATCGACACCCCGACCCGCCGGATCGACGTGTTCGACTTCGACAACGCCTCCGGCACCGTCGCGAACCGCCGTCCGCTGACGCACGTCGGCAACACCGATGGCTGGCCGGACGGGCTGTGCGTCGACGCTGACGGGTGCGTGTGGGTCGCGCTGTGGGGCGGGCACGCCGTGCGCCGCTACACGCCTGCCGGTGAGCTGGACCGGGAGATCGAACTGCCGGTCGACCAGCCGACGGCGTGCTGCTTCGGCGGCGAGGACTTCACCGATCTCTACGTCACGTCGGCGCGGGTCGGCCTGTCGGATCAGGCGTTGATGGACCGGCAGCTCAACGGCTCGGTGCTGGTGCTGCCGGGCGTCGGTGCCGGGGTGCCTGGAACGGCCTTCGCAGGCTGACGCAGGCGTCCCCCTGAGCTGGGAACCCCTGCGTCACAACGTACTCAGCGGGTCTGACGGTTTTCGGGCTCTGCCGGCGGGCCCTGCCAACGCCAGCCGGTCTGCGGCTCACGGCCGGGCAGGCTGGTGCGGTTGGTGGCCCAGAGCAGGCCGGTCCAGGGATCCACGTCGAGGTCGCCGTGGGGGAACATCCTCGCGAGCACGCGAGCACAGACGTCGCGTGGCGGGTCGAGCCGAAGACCGAGGCCGCGGGCGATGTCCTCGCCGTGCACCAGTGCTTCGACGCAGCCCATGCCGGCGAAGTGCGCGGGGCCGGCCATGCCGGTGGGGTGGTAGGCACGCACGGACGGCACTGTTGTCCGCACCACCGAGGCGAGGATCCTGCCACCGGTCACCGCGAACTCCAGCACTTCGGCCGGGCTCGCCTCCTTGTCCGCAACAGCGAGGAAGCGCACGTAGCGGGCATCAGGCCGGGCGACGAGCTGCGCTGCGTAGGACAGCAGGCAGTCGCCGACGTGTTCGGCGGTCTGCCGGCAGTTCCACTCTCCTGTGCCGGGGAGGGTCACCCAGTCCCGGCCGGTCGCGGGGCCGAGTGTGCCGGCCAGGCAGGAGACAGCCGCGTCAAGATCGTCAGCGGTGACCGTCACCGCCGCAGGATAGCGGGCAAGGGCGGACGCGTTGGACACGTCCGCCCTGCTCAGGCCCAGAGGTGGCCGTCGAGCTTGGCGGCCGCCTCGTCCAGCGTGCCGGCGTAGGCACCGGTGGACAGGTACTTCCACCCCGCGTCCGCGACGATGAACACGATGTCGGCGCTCTTCCCGGCGACCTCGGCCTTCTGCGCGACAGCCAGTGCGGCGTGCAGGATGGCCCCCGTCGAGATGCCGGCGAAGATGCCCTCGGTCTCCAGCAGCTGGCGGGTGCGGCGCAACGCGTCGTAGGAACCGACCGAGTACCGCCCGGTCAGCACCGACTCGTCGTACAGCTCCGGCACGAAGCCCTCGTCGAGGTTCCGCAACCCGTAGACGAGCTCGCCGTACCGCGGCTCGGCGGCGATGACCTGCACGTCCGGCTTGGCCTCCCGCAGGTACCTGCCGACACCGACCAGCGTGCCGGTGGTGCCCAGCCCGGCGACGAAGTGCGTGATCGTCGGCAGGTCGGCCAGGATCTCCGGGCCGGTGCCGCGGAAGTGCGCCTCCGCGTTCGCCGGGTTCCCGTACTGGTAGAGCATGATCCAGTCCGGGTTCTGCTTGGCGAGCTCCTTGGCCGTCGCCACGGCCTGGTTCGACCCGCCTGCGGCCGGGGAGAACACGATGCGCGCGCCGTAGGCCTGCAGCAGCTGGCGACGCTCGGTCGAGGTGTTCTCCGGCATCACGCACACCAGGCCGTAGCCCTTGAGCTTCGCGGCCATGGCGAGCGAGATGCCGGTGTTGCCGGAGGTCGGCTCCAGGATCGTGGCGCCGGGACGCAGCACGCCGTCCCGCTCCGCCGCCTCGATCATGGCCAGCGCGGGCCGGTCCTTGATCGAGCCGGTCGGGTTGCGGTCCTCGAGCTTCGCCCAGATGCGCACGTTCTCCGACGGCGACAGCCGCGGCAGCCCCACCAGCGGTGTCCCGCCGAGCGCGTCCAGGAGCGAGTCGTAGCGGGCCATGGCGGAGATCAGCCGCCCGCGACGGCCGGGAGGATGGTGACGTTGTCGCCGTCCTTCACCTGGGCCTCGAGGCCACCGGCGAAGCGCACGTCCTCGTCGTTGACGTAGACGTTGACGAAGCGGTGCAGCGCGCCTTCCTTGACCAGGCGGGCCTTGAGGCCGCCGTGGTTGTTCTCCAGGTCGTCGATGACCTCGGCGAGCGTCGCGCCGTTGGCGGAAACCGACTTCTCGCCCCCGGTGTGGGTGCGCAGGATGGTCGGGATCGACACGGTGACGGCCATGATGGTTCTACCTCCGGGGAAACGTAACTCAGGACTCGATGATCTTGACCGGTTCCTCGGTCACGACACCGTCGACGATGCGGTACGACCGCAGCTCGTACTCGATCGGATCACGCGTGGAGATCAGCACGTAGTGTGCCTGAGGCTCGTTCGCGAACTTGATGTCCGTGCGAGACGGATAGGCCTCTGTCGCGGTGTGCGAGTGGTAGATGACCACCGCTTCCTCGTCGTTGGCCTGCATCTCGCGGTACACCTTGAGCTGCTCAGCTGCGTCGAACCGGTAGAACGTGGGCGAGCGCTCCGCGTTCTCCATCTCGATGAGGCGCTCAGGGCGATCAGAGCCCTCGGGCCCCGCGATCTGCCCGCACGCCTCGTCGGGATGATCGCGACGCGCGTGGGCCACCATCGCGTCCACCAGGTCACGGCGAATCACCAGCACGTTGTCAATCCTACGGGCTGGCGGGACTTGTCTCGGTATGCGAGATAACCGCGGCACGCTGGTTGTTTTAGCACTGGCTAATATTAGTCGCAGCTACTACAGTCGCTGTCGTGCACGCGTTCGACGTTCTCGGAGACCCGGTGCGCAGGCGGATCCTGGAGCTCCTCGCCGGTGGCGAGCGGGCGGCGGGTGACGTCGGCGCAGCGGTGCAGGCCGAGTTCGGGATCACCCAGTCCGCGGTCTCGCAGCACCTGAAAGTGCTGCGCTCGAACGGGTTCGTCCAGGTCAGACCCGAGGGCAACCGCCGGGTCTACGCCGTGGCGCCCGACCCGCTGCGGGAGATCGACGCGTGGCTCGACCACTTCCGGCGGTTCTGGGAACCGCACCTCGACGCGCTCGCGACCGAACTGGCCCGCGGCAAGCGTGAGCGCAGGCTCCAGGAGGAGGCAGACCATGACCGACCGCAGCTATGAGGGCGAGAAGCTCGTCATCCGGCGGCACTACAAGGCCGAGCGTGAGGACGTCTGGGAGGCGATCACCGATCCCGCACGCCTGGTGCGCTGGTTCCTGCCCATCTCGGGAGACCTGCGCGTCGGCGGCCGGTACCAGCTGGAGGGCAACGCGGGTGGTGAGATCGTCCGCTGCGACAGGCCCAGCGAGATCGGCCTCACCTGGGAGATCGGCGAGATGAGCACAGACGTGCTCGTGCGGCTCGACCCGGACGGCGACTCCACGATCCTCACGCTGACCCACTCCCCCATGCCCGGCGAGTTCGTCCCCGGTACCGGCGCCGGGTGGGAGCTGGGACTCGTGGCGCTGGAGAAGTACCTCGCAGGAGAACTGCCGGACGGCCGCGCGGTCGACTGGATCGCGGCATCGGCGCAGGAGGACCTGGCGGCGGCGCACGAGCTGGCGGAGCAGATCGCCGGAGAATGGGTGAAGGTGGTCCGATGAGGTTCACCAGCGAGATCGTGCTGAACAAGCCGATCGAACGGGTGCGGGTGCTCACCTCCGACCCCGCCCACGTGCACCAGTGGCAGCCGGACCTGCTCAGCATCACCCAGCACAGCGAGACGCCCGGCGCGGCCGGGTCGACGGCGACGCTGACGTACCGCAAGTTCACGCTCGAAGAGACGGTGCTGGCCGCGACCGCCGACGAACGGACCTCGCGCTACGAAACGCGCGGCATGGTGCACACCATCACCAACCGGTACACCAGGATCGACGATCAGCGCACGAAGCTGGTGAGCGACAACGAGTTCCAGCTCTCCGGCCTGCTGAAGCTCGGCCGGAGGGTGCTGGAGAAGTCGTTGCGCGAGCAGGCCGAGCGCAACCTCGGCAACTTCAAGGCGTTCATCGACAACGCAGCGCCCTGACCAGGCACCACGTGGCGGCGGCGAGCCCGCAGAGCCGCAGCACACCACCGCGGCGTTGCTCCTCGGAGAGAGTGGGCCATTCGGCCAGCTCCACCGCCGTTGCCGCCGCGGTCGCGCCGATGGCCATGCGCAGCAACGCCCTGTTGCGGCCGTGCAGCGGATGACGACGGACGGGTGGCGGTACGAGCTCGGACACGACACCGGCAGCCTGGTCAATCACATCGGTCATACCCGACGGCTACCCACTCAGAGGTCGCGGAACGCCTTGACCTCGTTCAGCGACGTGGCTTCGCGGGCACCGGACACCACGGCCTCCGCGAACATCTCCGCTGCCGCCGCGCAGAGAGCGTCCAATGCGAACGGACGCGGCTCAGCCAGCGGCACGGCACCCGTGGCCAGCGCGAACACCGTGTCACCGTCGAACATGGAGTGGGCGGGCCGCACCGCGCGCGCCAGACCGTCCTGCGCGGCCATCGCCAGCCGCTGACACTCCGCTTTGGACAGTGCCGCGTCCACCGCGACCACGCCGATCGTGGTGTTGAGGCCCTCGGGTTTGCGCTCGGGCAACGCGACAGCGCTGGTGCCGAGCGACGGCAGCCACGGCAGGCCCGTCGCGCGGTCCACGACCTCGCCGGCCGCGTTCACCACGGCCAGGGCACCGATCCGATGCGCACCGACCGTCGTCGACGCCGACCCGATGCCGCCCTTCAACGACCCGACCCGGGCACCGGCACCCGCACCGACGCAGCCGAGCGCGAACTCCTCGGCAGCCGCCTCGCAAGCCGCATAGCCGAACGATGAATCCGGTCTGTTGCCCCAGGACGACATCGGCAGGTCGAAGATCACCGCACCCGGCACGATCGGCACCACGTGGTGCGGCTGCGGGCCGACGGGAAAGCCGATCGACCGTTCCGCCAGCCACCGCATCACACCGTCCGCGGCCGCCAGCCCGTACGCCGAACCGCCGGAAAGGCAGACGGCGTGCACCTGTTGCACGAGGTTCGCCGGGTCCAGCAGGTCCGTCTCGCGGGTGCCCGGCGCACCGCCGCGACCGTCGACCGCGCCGACCGCACCGGCGGGCACCAGTACGACGGTGGTGCCGGTGGCCCAGCCGGGTTCGATCCGGTGGTGGTGCCCGACGAGGACGCCGGGGATCACGGCATCATCGCGTCGACCAGGGTGTCCTGCACCCAGGTCAGCCAGTGGTAGACGCCGAGGTGAGGCGATCTGGGGTCCTCCGGCGGCAGCTCGTCCGGCATGTCCTCGGTGACGTCCAGCGCGGTGCCCAGGGCGAGGCGCACGTCGTTCAGCGACGCGAGCCACGCTTCGGCCTCACCGATGGAGAGCCGGATCTCGCCGCCGTCGGGCGAGCAGGTCTGCAGCACGATCTCGGCCGCACCCGTCTTGTGGTCCAGAAGCTCCGGCTCGTGCAACGACCGCAGCGCCGCCGCCGAGTTGACCTCGTCCGGATCCGGTGCGTCGTCGTCCAACCGATGAAAATCAGGCAGAAGCCTGCCCAGGATCGGATCATCCGGCGCTTCCGACGGGCCTGTTCTGATGCCGGTCAGCTCGGCGAGCTCGTCCTGCGGCGCCTCCTCGGCGCGAGCGAGCAGCATGTCCTGGATCTGGCTGACCAGACCGCGGACGACCGCCGCTTCCTGGCGGTCGAGCCTGCCGATGACGACGTCACCGTCGCGGATCCACCGCTTCACGAGGCCCGCTGCATGGTCGCCCAGAGCCCCGCCGCGTGGAGCTTCGCCACGTCGGCCTCCACCTTGTCCTTCGTGCCCGATGTCACGATCGCCTTGCCCTTGTGGTGCACGTCGAGCATCAGCTTGGTCGCTTTGTCCCTGCTGAAGCCGAACAGCTTCTGGAAGACGTACGTCACGTACGACATGAGGTTGACCGGGTCGTTCCAGACCACGGTCTGCCAAGGCCGGTCCTCCGCGGCGATCTCCTCGCCGATGGCCTCTGGCTGCGTCCGTTCCTGTTCGACGGGCGTGGTCATACCGCCAATGGTGTCATGTTCGCCGCAGTGGCGGAGACCGCATGCGGCTAAACCGGATGCGACCTTAGGGTTGGCGACCATGAACTCGACGGCGTTGCTGACCGACCACTACGAGCTCACGATGCTCGCGGCCGCGCTGCGTGACGGGACCGGTGACCGTCCGTGCGTGTTCGAGGTCTTCGCCCGCAGGCTCCCCGACGGCCGCCGCTACGGCGTCGTCGCAGGGGTGAACCGTCTTTTGGACGCGATCGAGAACTTCCGCTTCGGCGAGGAGGAGATCGACCAGCTGCGCCGGAACGCCGTGGTCGACGACGCGACCTTGGACTGGCTCGCGAACTACCGGTTCTCCGGGGAGATCGACGGCTATCCGGAAGGCGAGCTGTACTTCCCTGGCTCGCCGGTGCTGACGGTTCGGGCGTCCTTCGCGGAAGGCGTCGTGCTGGAGACGCTCGCGCTCTCGATCCTCAACCACGACAGCGCCATCGCGTCCGCAGCTGCCCGCATGGTCACCGCGGCGAACGGCCGCCGCATGATCGAGATGGGCTCGCGGCGCACGCACGAGGAAGCCGCCGTGGCGTGTGCCCGCGCGGCCTACCTCGCGGGCTTCACGGCGACCTCGAACCTGGAAGCGGGCCGCCGTCACGGCATCCCGACGGCGGGCACGTGCGCGCACGCGTTCACATTGCTGCACGACAGCGAGGAAGAGGCGTTCCGCAGCCAGATCGAAGCACTGGGCGCCGGCACCACGTTGCTGGTCGACACCTACGACATCACCGAGGGCATCAAGAGCGCCGTCGCCGTCGCCGGTCCCGACCTGGGCGCGATCCGGATCGACTCGGGCGACCTTGGCGTGCTGGCCAGGCAGGCACGTGACCAGCTCGACTCGCTGGGCGCGCGCAACACCCGGATCGTCGTGTCGGGCGACCTCGACGAGTACTCGATCGCCGCCCTGCGCGCCGAACCGGTGGACGCGTACGGCGTCGGCACGTCGGTGGTGACCGGTTCCGGCGCACCGACCGCGGGCATGGTCTACAAGCTGGTCGAGGTCGACGGCAGGCACGTCGAGAAGCGCAGCACGTCGAAGCAGTCGCGCGGCGGCTGGAAGAAGGCGTTGCGGCGGCACAAGGACACCGGCACCGCACTGGAAGAGGTCGTGTTCCAGGCGTCCGCCGAGCCCGAGCTCGGCAAGTTCGACAAGCTCGTGCAGATCCCGCTGATGCGCGCTGGACAGGTCACCCCCGAGGTCCCCACGCTGGAGCAGAGCCGCGAACGTCTGCGCGCGGCACTGGTGAGCGTGCCGTGGGAGGGCCTCAAGCTCTCGCGCGGCGAGCCCGCGATCCCGACGGTCTACCTGGAGGAGTCCCGATGACCAAGGCACTGATCGTCGTCGACGTGCAGAACGACTTCTGCGAGGGCGGTTCGCTCGCCGTCGCCGGTGGTGCGGCCGTCGCGGCGGCCATCTCGCAGCACATCGCCTCGTCGTCGTACGACCACGTCGTGGCGACGCGCGACTACCACGTGGATCCGGGCTCGCACTTCTCCGAGACCCCGGACTACGTCGACACCTGGCCCGCGCACTGCGTCGCGGGAACGCCCGGTGCGTCGTTCCACCCGGAACTGGACGTGTCGTCGGTCGAGCAGGTCTTCTCCAAGGGCCGTTTCGCCGCCGCCTACTCGGGTTTCGAGGCGGAGAACGACCTCGCGGGGTGGCTGACCGACAGGGGCGTGACCGATGTGGACGTCGTCGGCATCGCGACCGACCACTGCGTCCGCGCGACGGCGCTCGACGCCCAGCGCAACGGGTTCCGCACGACGGTGCTCGCCGGCCTCACCGCGGCCGTTGCCGAGAACACCCGCGACGCCGCTCTGACCGAGCTGCGCGCCGCGGGTGTGCTTGTCGCCTAAGGCGTCGGTGTGCAGGCCGTGGTGCCGATGGTGATGCTTCCGGTGTAACCGGACGACGGCTCGAACGTGATCTTCAGCAGCGTCATGCTGAGGCTGCCGTCGTTCGGCACCGGGAACACCGTGTCGGTGAACTTGGCCCTGGCGAGCACGGTTCCGTTGCCCGCCTTGATGTCGTGCACGTAGCCGGACGAGATCTGCTGCGGCAGCCCGGTCCAGCCGGACATCCCCTTGAGCTCCCACCCGGCACTGGTGCCGGCGTCGGTGGCCTCGCAGGTGATCTTCCACTCACCGATCTTGAGCCGCGGGCCCTTCGCGGCGACGAGCGCGGACAGCTCGAAGGCCTTGCCCGTGGCCACGGACCTGGTCTTGGTGATGAACTCGTCCGGGTTCACGACCTCGGTCGTGCACGCCGAGCTGGTCTCACCGATCTTGAGCCCGCTCCTGCTCACTGCCGGGCTGGACCCGGTCACGGTGCCCGCCTGGTCCGGGTTCACGTCGCACACGGCGAGCGGTTCGACCTTGAAGGTCTGGTCCGCCTTGGCGAAGTCGGCGGAACCGGCGGACGCGGTGCCCGGCGGGTTGCTCGCGAACGCAGGGGCCGCGTTCGCCAGGGCCATGGCGATCACGGCTCCTGCGATCAAACTCTTGTGCACTGTTCGCCCTCCCCTTGGCTCTTGTTCTGTGCACCTGATAATGGTTGTGATGCGCGGTGCAGATAACAACTCGGCACCCCATGCCACTCGTTCGTGAATTAGCAATTACACGACCGAGTGACAGGCGAGCTGTTCGTCACCAAAGGAAGTCACGATTAAGCTGAGGATCACCCGCTTTCGCCACTCGAATTGACGGCAATCTCACTCGCGCCGGCTCACCTCACGCCGACGAGCGTGGCGAACGGCTCCCGGCGCGGCAGAGCAGTCGGCAGGCCCGCCAGCCTCTCCAACGCGGAGCACACCCGCACGGCGGCACGCCCGTCGCCGAACGGGTTGCGCCCCAGCGGAAGCCGCAGCCGGGAGCCGAGCACCCATCCCGCTTCGGCGAGGATGCGGGTGGTGTCCGTGCCGACGAGCCAGGCGCACCCGGCGTCGACGGCGAGCATGCGTTCGGTGGTCTCCCGCAGCACCAGCACCGGCACGCCGAACGTGGGCGCTTCCTCCTGGATGCCGCCGGAGTCGGTCAGCACGAGGGCCGCGCGCCGCAGCACGCGCACGAGGTCCGGGTAGTCCAGCGGGTCGGTGATGACGACGCGTTCGTGCCCGCCCAGCAACGACACGACCTGTTCGCGCACACCGGGGTTCGGGTGCGCGGGGATCAGCACGTGCACGTCGGGGTGGCGGTCGGCGATGGCGCGCACGGCGTTCAGCACGCGCATCAGCGGGCGGCCCCACGACTCGCGGCGGTGCACCGTGACGAGCATGAGCCGGCCACCGGTGGCGTCCAGGGTGCGTTCCAGCGCGACGAGATCGGGGCTGGACGCGGGGAGATCGGCGGCCGCGACGCGCTGCACGGCGTCCACGACGGTGTTGCCGGTGACGACGATGTGGCTGTCCGGCAGGGACTCCACGTTCAGCGCGTTGGCGGCGTCGTCGGTCGGCGCGAGGTGCAGCGAGGTGATGCGGGAGATCATCTGCCGGTTCCCCTCCTCGGGGAACGGGCCGTAGAGGTCACCGGTGCGCAGACCGGCTTCGAGGTGCGCCACGGGGATTCCGCGCCAGAAGGAGGCGAGCGCCGCGGCCAGGGTCGTGGTGGTGTCGCCCTGCACGAGCGTGACCGCCGGGTCGCGTTCCTCGAGCACGGCGTCGAACTCGGGCAGCAACCTGGAGACCAGCTCGGCCTGGGTTCCGTTGACCCTGGGCACGTCCAGCCGCACGTCGGGCACCAGGTCGAACGCGCTGAGCGCCTGCTCGACCATGCCGGCGTGCTGTCCACTGTGGACGATTGTGGGGCGGAGGCCGGGGTGCCCCCTCAACGCGATGGCGACGGGGGCGATCTTGACGGCTTCCGGCCGGGTACCCGCCACCAGCAGAACTTCTTTGCTCACCGTTGTCCTCTCTCGGGGAGACCGGGTGGTCCGCCTGGGAGCGGGGGCAACCCCAGGCGGACCGTGTCAGCCAGCTCGGTTCGGTCTGGCCTTGACGGCGACGGCACGGCGCTTCCTGCGCGTCGAGTGCATGAGGAACGCACCCGCGACCAGAAGAACGATTCCCGCGACGATCCACCACGTCACGTCCGCGCCGGTGACCGCGAGGGCTCCGACGCCCGTGCCGACACCGACGCCGGTACCGGGGACCTTGTACATCTGCCGCTCCTCTAGGCCTGCCCGAAGTGAGGCTGGGACTTGAGCGACGCGCGGCGGCGCAGCGCCACGAAAGCGACCGGAGCGGCGACGACACCGAGCAGGCCGAGGCCGATCCACAGGCCCGCACCCGACGCCATCGGGATGGGCAGGCCGGCGGGACCGCACGTGGCGGACGAGATGATCACGTCACCGGTGCCGATGGACCCGAGCTTGCCCTGCAGCAGCTTGATGTGAATCGCGTTCACGGTGAGGCTGCCGTCGTTGTTCTTGATCTGCTCGTTGAAGATCACTTCAGCGATCTTGATGCCGGCCAGCTGCACGTCGAGAACCGTGTTGGCCGCCGGGTCGGCGTTGACCTGGCCGAGCTTGCCGAGGTTGACGCCCGCGAGCTTGGACTTGCCGGCCAGACCCTTCTGGGTCGCCGTGCACTCCGCCTCGACCAGCTCGGCGGAGATCTTGCCGGTGACCTTGCTGAGCAGGTCGACCCGGACGTCCGCGGTGCTCGCCCGCGAGTACACGCCACCGGACTTGTCGTCCCGCGACGCGGAGGCGTTGATGACACCGGTCTTCAGGATCCCGGTGAGGTCGACGCCGGCGAACGTGTTCTGCGTCGGCCCGTTCGCGTTGGCGGCGGCGAACGGTTCCGCGTTGACCGCGGGGTTGCCGAGCAGCGTCACGCTGAGCTTGGCACCGTAGGCCGAGGCGTCCCCCGGAGCGGCCGAAGCAGGCGCGGCACCGGCCAAGAGAGCTGCGATCGCAACCACTCCGGCCAGTCCCGTCATTCGGACACGCATGAAACTCCTTCCGTCATTCCTCCGGCCCCTGGGCATGGTCGAACCAATCTGGTTCACGCTTTCCGGGGCAATTACCGGCATCGGCTTTCTTTCGAGGGAACTGAGGGTTACTCCCCGTATCGGGGGACACGACCACCCAACTCGCCCAACGAACGCCACTCATCGTGGGTTTTTTGATCAATTTCCGGTTACGGCGTCACCCGATCCGGGGGTGCGGGCTGACGTTGCGTCGACCGATGGAACGTCAGGTAGCCCGTCTGGGCGCTCCCTCAATCGGTGGAAAGGATCCTCGGGTGACGCTTGCCGTGCGCCGCACCGCATTCCCGAGCCGGGTGACGGTGGTCGTCCTGCTCGCCGCTGCCGCGGGACTCGTGTTCGCACACCGCCTGTACCGCACGGCGGAGATCTCGCTGTCCGGCGCGATCCTCGGCGTCATCAGCTCGTACGGGGTGGACGTGGTCCCCGACCGCCAGACCGTGTACTTCGGGCTGGGTTCGGACACGCCGCTGGGCCTGCGGATGACGCCGGAGTGCACGTCCGCGTTCCTGCTGCTGCCGCTGATCGTGGTGGGCGCCGTGATGATCGCGCTGCGCCCGCGCATCCAGCACCGCGTGCTGCTCGCCCTGGGCATCGCCGGGCTGGCGGTCGTGGTCGTCAACCAGTTCCGCGTGCTCACGCTCGTGGGCCTGGTGAACTGGCTGGGCGTCGACACCGGCTACTACTGGGGACACACGCTGCTCGGCTCGATGGTCAGCGTCTTCGGTGGCGCGGCCGCACTCGTGGCGTTCGTCTGGCTGGCCACCCGCAGGTGAGCCTCGACCTCGTTCTCGGGTTCACCCAGGCGCTCGCTCTGACCATGAGCGTCGCCTTCGTGACGTACGTGTTCGTGATCGTGGTGCCGTACCTGCGGCGCAAACCCGCCCCCGTCGGCGTGCCGAACTCGTTGGAGTGGCACTTCTTCGTGCCGTGCCGCGACGAAGAGGCCGTCATCGGCGACACGATCAGGTACCTGCGGACGATGTTCCCCATCGCGCACGTGTGGGTCATCGACGACGACTCCGACGACCGCACCGCTGGTGTCGTGCGGGCGTTGCGGCGCAACGGCGGTGTCCGCGATCCGCACATCCATCTGGTGCAGCGCCAACGCCCATATGCCCGCACCGGCAAGGGCAACGCGTTGAACGACGCCTACCGCACGCTGAAGCTGTGGATGGGCCGACGCGCGGACACGGACCGCGCGATCATCGTGGTGGTCGACGCGGACGGCCGCCCGGCACCGAACTGCCTGGAGGTCTGCGCGGCACAACACCTCTTCGGCAACCCGCGGATCGGTGCCGTGCAGGTGGACGTGCGGATGATCAACGCCGGGCAGCGGCAGCCCGGAGTGTCGTGGTGGCGCAGGACGTTCGGCGCCGGACTCGTGCGGATGCAGGACCTGGAGTTCCGCACGGCCATCGCGGCGATCCAGATGTCGCGCGGCGCCACCGGCACGATCTCCATGGGCGGCAACGGCCAGTTCACCCGTCTGTCCGCTTTGGACTCGATCGCCGGGCCGACCGGCAGCCCGTGGCGCGGATCGTTGCTGGAGGACTTCGAGCTCGGCGTGCACCTGCTGACCGCGGGCTGGCACACCGGGTTCACGCTCGACACGCACGTGAACCAGGAGGCGCTGTACTCGTTGCGGCGCTTCCTCGCCCAACGCACGCGCTGGGGCCAGGGAACCATGCAGTGCATGCGTTATCTGCGCCGGATCTGGGACTCGGAGCACCTGACGACTCTCGGTGCCGCCGAGATGATGTACTACCTCGCGCAGCCGTGGATGCAGTTGCTCGGCACCCTGATCTACCCGATCCCGATGGCCCTCATGGCTTACCGGTTCGCCGTCTCACCTGGCGAAGTCGTGGCGTGGTTCTTCGACGGCGCGTGGATCCTCTTCACCGTGTACGGCGCGTTCGGCCTGTTGCCGTTCGTCCTGTGGGGACCGGTGTATCGCGCACGCTGTGTGCCCGTGGGCTTCTGGAAGTCCATTGGGTACGGGTTCGGCTACGCGCTGTACATCTACACCTTCTACATCACGTCGTGGCGCGCGCTGTTCCGGTTGGTGCGCGGCAACAACGGCTGGACCAAGACCCGCCGGAACACCGAGCGAGCGGCGGGCAAGGTCGCCCTCGATGTGTGACCTGTCACTTTGTGGACATCAGACAAAGACGTTCTCGAGCCGCCCTGGTTAACCTCAGTTCACTCGCCTATCCGCCAGGGAGGGAACTGTGGCTCTCGCACTCGCGCCCCGTCGCACCGTGCTCGCCGACTTCGTGCCGGGCGCACTCGTCCGCGACCTGACCCTGGTGGTGGCAGGTGCCGCGATCACCGGCCTCGCCGCGCAGGTGGCCCTGCCGATTCCGGGCAGCCCGGTGCCGCTGACCGGCCAGACGTTCGCGGCGTTGCTCGTCGGTGCCGCTCTCGGCTGGCAGCGCGGCGCGACCTCGATGCTCCTGTACCTGATCGCGGGGGTCGCCGGGGTGCCGTGGTTCCAGGGCGGTACGTCGGGTGCGCCCGTCTCACTCGGCTACGTCGTGGGCTTCGTGTTCGCGGGTGCTCTCGTCGGCGCGCTGGCCAAGCACGGCGGCGACCGCACGCCGTTGCGCACGGTCGGCACCATGGTGCTCGGCAACCTGGTGATCTACAGCGTCGGTGTGCCGTGGCTGATGGCCGCAGCCGGGATGGGCCTGGGCAAGGCCGTCGCCGTCGGTGTGCTGCCGTTCCTGATCGGCGACGCCGTGAAGATCGCCCTGGCGGCGGGCGTGCTGCCCACCGCCTGGGCTCTCGTCAAGCGGATGAACTAGTTGCCCGTGTACTCGAAGATGTACAGGCCGTAGTCGCGATCGCTGGCCGCGACGTACTCCCTCCCGTTGTGCGAGAACACCTGGACGCCCCAGAAGTTGTTCCCGCCCTCGTCGATGAAGTGGCCGACCTCGACCAGGCTGTCGTTCACGATCTTCGTGACGCGGAGACCGCCCGAGTAGTAGGACAGGTACGCGAGGTCGTTGCGGGTCGGTGAGGTCGCGACCTCGTGCACCGACAGGTCGCCGTGCCCGGACGCCTTCGCCGGGTCGTGCGCCTCGGGGATGGCGTAGGTGTCGAGCTCGGCCATCTTCCCTTCGTTGTTGCGGTACAGGTGCACGTAGCCCCACCCGTCGAACGACGAGCTGAAGGTGATGACGTCACCCGTGGCACCGATGGCGAGGCCGGGGATCAGGCTGCCCTGCTCCGTGTCGCCGCCGGCGAGGCACTGGGCCTCGTCGTACTCGCCCTCCTTGTCGAAGAAGCCGAAGCCGGTCCTGCGGTCGACGGAGAACGCGGGCAACGTGCCCTCGAGCGTCATGCCGAACGCGCCGCACTCGCCTTCGCGGTTGACCACGACGGCCGCCTCGTAGCCACCGGCGGCCACCACGTTCGCAAGCTTCTCGGTGAACGTGCACGCGCCGCGGGTGACAACGGCGATCTGGCCGGTGCCGGCAGCGGGCGCGGCGGGCACCGCGGTGTCCACGTCGCACGCTCGGCCGACGTAGATCCCGGTACCGGACAGGGTCTGGCCCGCGGCCAGCTGCGGCGTCAGGTCGCCCTGGTTGGCGCCGAAGCTCGTGCCGTCATCGGTGAAGGCCTTCAGCGCGTAGGGACCGAAGTCCTCGTCCGCGGCGATGACGTAGTCGTTGTTCTTCGTGAACTCGGACTGGTGCGCGTTGCCTTCCGGTGCGGCGACGATGCCTGCCGACTCGAGCAGTTCGGGGTCGGGGTTCGCGAAGTCGGTGTCACCGAGGTAGACGGGGTTCAGCGGGTTGGTGACGTCGAGCTTCACGTAGCCGGCGTCCCAGTAGGAGATCAGCATGACCTGCCTGCCCGCGATCTCCTTCACGATCATGTCGTGGTGGAAGACCTCGACCAGGTTCGCCGGTGCCGCCTGGAGGATCTGCGGGAACCGCTCGAACAGGTCGTACTCCGCGATCATCACGGGCGCGCGCGGGTCGGTGATGTCGAAGATGTCGACGTCGGCGAACTCCTCGTCGTCGACGAGCACCGCGTAGGCCTTGTCGCCCGCGTCCCAGATGAAGACGCTGTGCACCTCGTGTGCGAGGCCGGCGGCGTTGCGGCTCACGGGATCGAAGTCGCCGAAGCCCTGCGCGAGGTACTTGTGCACCTTGGGGTTGGTGACGTCGACGAGGGTGGCGCCGCCGACGGTGGTGGTGTTGAGGTGGGTACCGCAGATCTCGTTGTTGAACGCGAGGACGTCGCCGGTGAACTTCGGCGTGTCGATGCGGACCACCTGGGAGCCCTCACCGACGTAGCTGTCCTGGCCGGTGCGGATGAAGTTGATCTGCTTGGGTTTGGCGGGGTCCCTGATGTCGAAGACGTACACGCCGCCCTTCTGACAGTTGGGGTCCCGGAACGCCGCGAGGTAGGCGTAGCCGTTGTGGACCCCGACGTCGGCGACGCGGCCTTCGGTGTCCTGGTTGATCGCGGCCTTGCCGACGACCTTGACGTTGGCTTTGCTCGCGGGCAGGTGCCCGTGGTCACCTCCGTGCTGGTGGTGGCCGTGGGTGGCTTCGGCGTGGTCGATGCCTCCGTCGGTGGAGGTGGAGCCGCCCGCCTCGTGGGCGACGGCGGCGGGGGTGATGAGGATCAGCGCGGAGAGCGCTGCGAGGAGTACCGGTCTGCGGCGGAGAGAGGACACGAGTGCCTCCTTTTGGTGCATTGTGAGCCGCGTCACTCTCCGTCGCTTCTTGTCGGAACACAAGCGTCTGCGGACCTGATTCGGTCCAGTAGCCGTGTGCGGGTTCGCGCTGTTCGGCCGGATCCTCCACGACGTAACGACGTGAGGTCCGCAGCCGAGAAATCCGCGTGACAACGCATACCCCGGAAGAGCTGGGCTGTCTCGCCGGCGGTCCCGCGCGCGCCGCCGAGGTCGCGCTGGCCAGGCTGCTGCACGCCGGCCTGGTGCGGATCTCCCGCGAGGGCGTGGTGACCGCCGTCCACCTGCCAGGCCGCCGCCCGGCGACACCGCTGGAGGCGCAGATCCTGAACGGACTGCGGGGCCGCCGGTACCTGGAGGAGGTCCTGCGCGATGCCGCGGCCTCGGCCGAGGCCGCGGGCCTGCGCGCCCACCTGGCGGACCGGGGGCTGCTGCGGCGCCGGCGCTCGTGGCGGCCCCGGCTGTACCCGTGGCTGTTCCTGCTGGGGATCGGTCTCGTGCTGCTGGGGTTCGCCGACCTCGTCTTCCCGGAGATCACCGGGTTCCTGACCGACGTGGTGCCGCGGCTCGCCGAAGTCCCGCGCTGGGCCTTCTTCGCCGCCGGGGCGGCGCTGATCGTGTGGGCGTCGGCGCTGAAAGCGCGCGATCCCGGCCGGCTGCGCACCAGGGCCGGCTACCAGCTGGTGAACCGGGCGGGCCGGCACGTCTCCCCGCACGACCCGCTGAACGCGGTCGCGGTGCTCGGCCTGCGCGGCAGGATCGGCCGGGTCGCGGTCGCCGGGCTGGTCGGGCTGACGCCCGCGATGGCAGGGCTGCTGCCCGCGCGTGAGACGTCGTCGAGCAGCAGTTGCGGGAGCGGTTGTTCGTCGAGCTCGTGCGGCGGCGACAGCGGTGGTAGCGGCTGCGGTGGTGGATGCGGCGGCGGTGGCGGCGACTGAAGTCCGCGATGCCTGACGGGGACTGTCGGACCTGCCGGGTACGGTCTGTCCCGTGCCTGAAGTTCCCCCCACCCTGAGCCTGCTCGAGACAGCCGTCAACGCCGTCGGTGGTGCCGAGCGCCCCGGCCAGGTGGAGATGGCCGAGGCCGTCGACCGGTCGATCCGCACCGGTGAGCACCTCGCGGTCCAGGCGGGGACGGGCACCGGCAAGTCGCTCGCGTACCTGGTGCCGTCGATCAGGCACGCCGTGGCGGAGGACGAGACGGTGGTGGTCTCCACGGCCACGATCGCCCTGCAGCGGCAGCTGGTCGACCGGGATCTGCCGCGCCTCGCCAAGGCGCTCAAGAAGGAGCTCGGCCGCGAGCCCACGTACGCGATCCTCAAGGGCCGCAGGAACTACCTGTGCATGCACCGCGTGCACAACGGCGCGCCGGACGAGCCGGAGGACGCCGGGCTGTTCGACCCGTTCGCCGTGTCGCGGCTCGGGCGTGAGGTGAAGCGGCTGCACGAGTGGTCGTCGGACACCGAGACCGGCGACCGGGACGAGCTCGTGCCCGGTGTCAGCGAACAGGCGTGGCGGCAGGTGTCCGTCACGGCGCGCGAGTGCCTGGGCGTGTCGAAGTGCCCGATCGGCGCCGACTGCTTCGCGGAACGGGCGCGTGCGCAGGCGGGCAAGGCCGATGTGGTGGTCACGAACCACGCGATGCTCGCCATCGACGCGTTGGAGGGCTACCAGGTTCTGCCGGACCACGACGTGGTGGTGATCGACGAGGCGCACGACCTCGTCGACCGCGTCACGTCGGTGGCGACGGAGGAGCTGAGCGGGGCGTCCGTGGCGATGGCCGCGCGCCGGTGCGGCCGGCTGATCGACCAGGACATCGCGGACCGGCTGGCCGAGGCGAGCGACGGGCTCGCGATGATCCTGGAGGACATGCCGTCCGGCCGCCTCGACACGCTGCCGAGAGCGCTCGCCGGGGCGCTGGCGGCCACGCGCGACGCGGCGCACAACTGCGTGTCGGCGATGGGGCCGGAACGCAAGGAGGACGTGGAGGGTGCGACGGCGCGCAAGCTCGCGTTGTCGTTGCTCGAAGAGGTGCACGACTGCGCGGTGCGGATCCTCGAGGCGTTCGGCGAGGAGCACGACGTCGTCTGGGTGTCGGGCGACTTCAACCAGAAGGCGCCGGTGTTGCGCGTCGCGCCGCTCGGGGTGGGCGGGCTGCTCAGGGAGCGGCTGTTCGCCAAGCGCACCACGGTGCTGACGTCCGCGACGCTCACGCTGGGCGGCGCCTTCGACACGATGGCGCGCCAGTGGGGGCTGCCGCCGTCGGAGCAGGTGCGCAAGATCGAGGGCGCGGCGACGGACAAGGAGATCAAGGACGTCGAGGGTCCGAAGTGGACGGGGCTCGACGTCGGGTCGCCGTTCCAGCACGGCACGAGCGGAATCCTCTACGTGGCACGGCATCTGCCGCAGCCGGGCCGTGACGGGCTGCCGCCCGAGTACCTCGACGAGATCGAGGGACTGGTCAACGCGGCGGGAGGCAGGGCACTCGGCCTGTTCTCGTCGACGCGGGCGGCCAAGGCGGCCACGGACGCGTTGCGGGACAAGCTCGACTTCCCGATCCTGTGCCAGGGCGACGACGCGACGGGCCTGCTGGTCAAGAAGTTCTCCGAGGACGAGCGCACGTGCCTGTTCGGCACGCTGTCGTTGTGGCAGGGCGTGGACGTGCCCGGCCCGTCGCTGCAGCTCGTGATCATGGACAGGATCCCGTTCCCGCGCCCGGACGACCCGCTGGCCTCCGCGCGCCAGAAAGCCATCAACTCGCGCGGAGGCAACGGCTTCCTGACGGTCGCGGCGACCCACGCGGCCCTGCTGCTCGCCCAGGGAGCCGGCCGGCTGCTGCGGTCGATGTCGGACAAGGGCGTGGTGGCCATCCTGGATCCCAGGCTGGCCACGGCCCGCTACGGCGGCTTCCTCAGGGCCTCACTCCCCCCGTTCTGGACGACCTACGACCCCGAGGTGGTCCGCGCCGCGCTCAAGCGCCTGGACGCGGCCCAGACTCGTTAGAAACAGACGCGTTGACCCGTTCGATCAGCTCCTCGCGGAACTGCTGGGCTTCCTGCAGTTCCGCCTCGGAACCATCAGCGCGTTTGAGAGCACCTTCGAGGATCTTCAACGCCTGGCGTTCGTTGCCGCGCGCGTCCGCCTGCCGGGCGGCGTCCTCCATGGCCTTGGCCAGTTTGGTCGTCGCCTCGGGTTCCTGGGTCGCGCGGTTGATCCGGATCCAGTTGCCACCCGGATCGATGACGGTGAACCCGGTGTACCTGTCGTTGCGCAACCGGGGCCGGGTCATCCGCGGAATGCCGGAGATGAGCAACTTCCCGTGCACAGCACGCATTCCCGCCGCGAACGCCTCAAACAGCTCGCTCGTGTCCGGCACGATGATCAGGCACGTGCTGTACGACTGCGCCGGGTCGTAGCCGTCCATGCCGAAGAAGTGCAGATTGATATCTTCACGCCGCACCGCGACGTACGGGTTCGGCCGCGTCTGCCGATAGGTGATCTCGAAGCCGAGCATCTCGTAGAACGACGCGATCTCGTCGATGTCGGGACAGGGCAGGGCCGGAATCGTCAGTTCGTTCGCCACCGCCCGAAGCTAAGCCCGCCTCCGCCGAAACGACACCGAGCTATTTGCTCATGCGAACAGCATCGCGACTCCGCCGAGCAACAACAACGCCGACACCACGGCGATCGCGAGCACTCGCCCACGCGGCGTCTGCGCGTGCTTCAACGCGATGCCCAACGGCCCAATTCCAGCCACAGCAACCCCTTTCGACGGTATGGCGACAACAGCGCGCAGAGCTCCGAACGCCACCCTCAACGGCGACATGCCGAGTTCGTGCGCCCCAACAACATCCGCTTCCCACTGCTCGCGATAGCGGTCATCACCAACGACCGCCGCCGCGAACCGCACCAACGCCAGTGCCACCCTCATTGCGCCGCCCTCGGCACCAGACGCGGCGCCGGAGCGGCCCGCGCGACGACCCGCCGAGCCTCGGCAGCACCTTCCGGCGTCAGCCGGTACATCCGCCGCCGCGGCCCACGCCGTTCCGCGTCGTCATCCCACGACGACGTGACCCAGCCGGCCCGCTCCAGCCGATCCAGCAACGGGTAGACGCTGCCCGACGGCCGCCCGGTGAGCTTGATGATCTCCAGGCCCCAGCGCGGCTCGTCGGTGCCGAGCAGCACCTCGAGCACGTCGACGGTGGCCTTGCCGATGCGTTGCAGTGGCTCCACGCCGCCAATACTACCTATATAGATTAAGCCGTGGCAACGTCCACGAAAACCCTCTCCGCCCCGATCCGCCGGATGCGTTCGGAGCCCCACGCCCCCAGTGCGGCCAGAGCGGCGTTGAGCGAGACCCCGTGCTCCGTCAGGGAGTACTCGACCTTCGGCGGCACCTCGGCGTACACCTCGCGGTGCACGAGGCCGTCTTCCTCCATCTCCCGCAGGTGCTGGATCAGCATCTTCTCGCTGACGCCCGGCAGACCGCGCCGAAGCTCGGCGAACCGGCGGGTGCCGTGGTGGTGCAACTCCCACAGGATCAACGACTTCCACTTGCCGGAGACCACGTCCATCGCGGCGTCGATGCCGCAGATGTAGGGACCACGTCGTGCTGCCATCCGAACCCCCAAGAGCCGCTTACTCGCGAGTGAGTACCCCACCAAATAGTCCGTACTGGTCAACGTCATCCGCACCGCAGAGGATTCCAACGAACGATCAACACGAGAGGGAATCCGGAAAATGGCAGTGGAACACAGCGTCCAGGTGAGCGTTCTCGGGCTGGGAGCGATGGGCAGCGTCCTCGCCGCCGCCCTGATCGAGGCGGGCTACCCGACGACGGTCTGGAACCGTTCACCGGGCAAGGCGGACGATCTCGTCGCGCTCGGCGGCAAGGCCGCGGCCACGGCCGGCGACGCGGTCCGGGACAGCCAGGTGGTGATCGCCTGCCTGCTGGACGACGCATCGGTGCACGAGGTGCTCGATCCGCTCACCGGCGACCTCGCCGGCCGAGCGCTGATCAACGTGACCACGACGACCCCGGCCCAGTCCCGCGAGTCGGCCGTCTGGGCGGCTGACGCCGGGATCGCCTATCTGGACGGCGGCATCATGGCCGTGCCGCACATGATCGGCCGGCCGGAGTCGTCGATCCTCTACAGCGGATCGGCCGAGGTCTTCCACGAGCACAGGGCGTTGCTCGACCTGTGGGGAACCAGCACCTACTTCGGCGAGGACGCCGGGCTGGCGTCGCTGTACGACCTCGCCCTGCTCTCCGGCATGTACGTCATGTTCGCCGGCTTCCTGCACGGCGCCGCCATGGTCGCCCCGGCCGGCATCACGGCGACCGAGTTCGCCAAGGCCGCCGCGCCGTGGCTGACCGCGATGACCGGTGGCTTCGAGGGGTACGCCGCGGTCATCGACGGCGGGGACTACACCGTCGAGGGGCAACAGAGCCTGGAGTTCTCCGATCTGACCCACATCGTTGCCGCCAGCGCCGACCAGGGCATCAGCACCGAGGTGATCAGCATGGTCCAGCAGCTCATCCAGCGACAGATCGACGCGGGCCACGGCAAGGAGGGCTTCGCCCGGATCATCGAAAGCATCAAGCAACCGGCCTAGGAACGCAGTCCGAGCCGTTCCATCAGTTCGGCGCGGAACTCCAGCGCCGACTCTCGTTCCTCCTCCGACGCGTGCACCTCACGCGCCAACGCCCCTTCGAGGATCTTCAACGCCCGCCGCTCCGCCCCGTGCGACCCGGCCAGCGTCACGGCGTTGCGCAACGCCCGCGTCAGCCCGTTGCGCGCCGGCTCCCGCTCCCGCACCACAGGCACGACCCGGACCCAGTTGCCACCGGGGTCGACCACGAGGAACCCGTCCCGGCGCGGGCGCGTCATCCGCGGGATGCCGGTGAGCAGCACCTTCCCGTACACCGCGCGCATGCCGTGCGCGAACGCCTCGTACAGCTCGCGCGGGTCCTCCGCCTGGATCAGGCACGAGCTGTACGAGCGTTCCGGTTCGTAGCCCGGAATGCCGAAGAAGTGGAGGTTGATCTCCTCACGCCGCACGGTGAGGTACGCGTTCGGCCGGTACTGCCGATACGTGACGGTGAACCCGAGCATGACGTAGAACTCGGCGACCTCGTCGATGGAGGCGCACGGCAGCAGCGGGATCGTCACCTCGTTGGCCACGTCGCCAAACTAGACCCAGAGATCAGCCGTCGACCAGCAATCCGCGTAACGGTCCTTGCAGCCTTCCTGCGCGCCGTGACACCCCTGGCAGCTCCATCACCCGCGAGGGCCCCTTCAAAGCGGGCCGCCAGACCTTGTCCACGACGTCGTCCACCGGACCTGACACGTCCGCGCCCAGGTGCTCCGCCCACAACCGCAGCCGCGTCGAACGCGCCACCTCTGCGTCATCGGTCACCACGTTGACCTCGGTGTCGTTGAACAAAGAGTGCTCGTTGAGGTTCGCCGACCCGATGGAGAGCCACTGGTCATCCACAATGGACAGCTTGGCGTGCACGTAGACCGGCGCGTCACCGTGCGAGACGAGCGTTGCCGCGACGAGCCGCTTCTCGGTGTCCACGTCGATCAACCGGCCGAGCTGCCCGCGGGTGGTGTCGGCGCCGTTGCTGGGTTTTTGCGGCAGCAACAGCACCATCCGGAACTCCGGCGTCGGCGGGTTCCGCAGCTTCTCGATCAGCACCTCGGTGATCTCCGGTGACCACAGGAACTGGTTCTCCACGTAGATCAGCGACTTGGCCGAGCGCAGCGCCCGCAGGTACGAGTCGAGCAGGGTGAAGTCGCCGTGCGGAGCGAAGCCGTAGGTCCGCTCGGGGATCGTCCGCACCAGTTGCACCGACGACGATCCGGCCTCCGGCGGCACCTCGGGAGCGGGCAGGGTCTCCCCCGCGATCTCGAGCCACCGCGCGGCGAAGTGAGCCGCCACCTCGGCCACCACCGGTCCCTCCATCCGGGCCACGTGGTCGTGCCAGCCGAGGTCACGCGGTGGGTGCTCCGGCGAGTCGTGCCGGTCGCCCTCCACCGCCGTCATGTCGAGGCCGCCGACGAACGCCACGTCGTCGACGATCACGATCTTCTCGTGGTGGCAGTGCAGGGTTCGTTCGCGGGCGTCGAGCTCACATCGGACGGCACCGCACTCCAGGAACGCCTTCTGCGCCGCCGCGGCCCTCTTGCGCGTCGGCTCGAAGAACGGGAACGGCGGGCCCGCCCACAGCAGCACGCGCACCGGCACCCGTTCCGCCGCAGCCGAGAGCAGCTCGCGCAACTGCGGCGCGCCCGGCTCGCGGGTCAGCTGGAAGTCCGGGGAGGCGTGCCAGTTCGCGATGTGGACGTACTTCTGGGCGTTCTCGATCGCTTCCGCCACAGCGGGAAACGCGGTGGCACCGTCGATCAGAACCTCGATCTTGTTGCCGTGCTGGACAGTCCGGCGAGGGGTGAACCACCCCGTGCCGTTGCCGTCCAGAACCTCTCCCCAGCCCAGCTTCCGAAGTCTTCGGGCGTGGTGGGAGCAAAGCACGTTCTCCAGCCCGTCACCGAGCCGCGCGTCGAGCACGTCGAGTAAGCCCACGAAGGGCGGATTTACCCGGAAAGACCGGTCTTAAACAGCGAGCACGGTCGTCGTGCCCGGCTCGACCTCGGTGAAACCGGCGTCCCGCACCGCGACGACGTCACCGGTGTGCACCAGCGCGTCCCACTCGGCCACGGACGGTGTCCGCACGGCGCACCGGTAGTCCAGCGATGCCCACGCCTTCAGCTCGTCCTCCGACAGCCGCGGCGCCAGCAGCATCGACGCGTGCCCCACTTGAGCCGCGAGCTTGCCGGCGGACATCTCGACGCGCGGGTTCACGTGCAGCAGCCGGGCACCCTCCGGCACCGGCCCCGGCTCGTCCTCGGGCAGGTCAGAGCCGGAGATCTGCAGTTTCGCAACCTCGCGCGGTGTCTCGGACACCAGCACGGGCAGCAGCGAGCGGACCGACGCGCCGTCCACGGTGATCGTCACGCCCGGCAGCTCCTGCACCGCGTCCCACTGCACGCCACGGGCCCGCCGAGACACCTTGCGAATGCGCCCGGACACCCACGCGCGCACGGCCTCGTGCCACTCACCGCCGACGTCGGCGCGTGGGTCGAGACACACCGCGACCGCCGAAGCGGCTGCGGCTTCGAGCAACGCCGTCCTGGAGGGTGGCGACGTCCGTTCGATGCGCAACACCATCGGCATCGCGCGGACCTCGGACTCCTCCGCGTAGTTCCGGGAGGCGATCAGGTCGAGGATCATCACGGCCGGGTCAGCTCCAGGCCGTCCGCGGCGTCCGCGGCCTCCACCTCGGCCCTCGTGACGCCGAGGATGAACAGCACCGCGTCCAGGAACGGGTGCGACAGCGCGGTGTCGGCCACCTCGCGCAGCGCCGGCTTGGCGTTGAACGCGATGCCGAGGCCCGCCGCGCTGAGCATGTCGATGTCGTTCGCGCCGTCGCCGACCGCCACGCACTGCGCCAGCGACACACCGACCTCCTCTGCGAAGCGGCGCAGCGCCACCGCCTTGCCCGGCCGGTCCACGATGTCGCCGACGACGCGGCCGGTGAGCTTGCCGTCCACGATCTCCAGCGTGTTCGCCGCGCAGAAGTCCAGCTGGAGCTCGTCGGCGAGGCCCGTGATCACCGACGTGAAGCCGCCGGACACGACACCGGTGTAGAAACCGAGGCGCTTCAGCGTCCGGACCGTCGTGCGCGCACCGGGCGTGAGCTCCAGCGACGCCCCGACCTCGTCCAGCACCTTCGCGTCCAGGCCTTCCAGCAGGGCGACCCGGCGCCGCAGCGACTCGGCGAAGTCGAGCTCGCCGCGCATCGCCGCGTCGGTGATCTCGCGCACCTGCTCCTCGCACCCGACGTGCGCGGCCAGCATCTCGATGACCTCGCCCTGGATGAGCGTGGAGTCGACGTCGAAAACGACCAGGCGCTTCGCCCGGCGGGTCAGGCCCGCCCGCTCGACCGCGATGTCGAGGCCCACCCGGACCGACACGTCCGCGAGCGCCGACCGCAGCTCCGCGTCGTTCTCCAGCGTGTCGTCGGCGACTGAAACGCGCAGCTCAAGGCCTGTGACGGGGTAGTCGGCCACGCCGCGGATCGCGTCGATGTTGACGCCGAGCGACGCGAGCCGGCGCGCGACCTCGGTGAACGCCTTGGCGGTCACCGGGCGGCCCAGCACGATCAGCACGTGCGACGACTCCAGGCGCGCCGTGCGCTTCGAGTCGGCGCCGATCTCGATCTCGACGTGCATCGAGACGGTGGCCATGGCCTGCTCGACGGACTCCTGCAGGCCCTCCGGGTCGTGGTCGGTCGAGACCAGCGCGCCGAGCACCAGCCGTCCCCGGATCACGACCTGCTCCACGTCGAGCACCTCGACGCCGTGCCTGGTCAGCACGGCGAAGAGCACGGAGGAGACGCCGGGCTTGTCCGGACCGGTCACGGTGATGAGCACGGGCGTTTTCACGTCGTCGTCTCCTCGTAGAACGCGGCGAGCCCCGACCGCGTCGCAGCAGCCGGGGCTCGTCGTTGAACCTGTGAAGTGCAGGTTACTTGTGGTCCGAGTCGTCCTTTTCGGAGGCCGTCCCCGACTTGATCGCGGACGCCGCGAGCTCCGACGGAGCGGGCTTCGCGTCCTTGTGCGGGATCGTCTTGCCGGTGAAGGTCACGTGACCCTCGTTCCGGATGCGCTCGATCATGTGCGGGTAGTGCAGCTCGAACGCCGGGCGCTCGGAACGGATCCGGGGCAGCTCGGTGAAGTTGTGCCGCGGCGGCGGGGACGAGGTGGCCCACTCGAGCGAGTTGCCGTAGCCCCACGGGTCGTCCGCCGTGACGACCTCACCGAAGCGGTAGGACCGGAAGACGTTCCAGATGAACGGCAGCGTCGACGCGCCCAGGATGTAGGCACCGATCGTCGAGATCACGTTGAGCGTCGTGAAGCCGTCGGAGGCGAGGTAGTCGGCGTACCGGCGCGGCATGCCCTCGTTGCCCAGCCAGTGCTGGACGAGGAACGTCGCGTGGAAGCCGATGAACGTCGTCCAGAAGTGCAGCTTGCCGAGCGGCTCGTCCATGAACCGGCCGGTGATCTTCGGGAACCAGAAGTAGATGCCGGCGAAGGTCGCGAACACGATCGTGCCGTAGAGCACGTAGTGGAAGTGCGCGACGACGAAGTACGTGTCCGACACGTGGAAGTCGATCGCGGGCGCGGCCAGCAGGATGCCGGACAGACCACCGAAGAGGAACGTGACGATGAAGCCGATGCTGAAGAGCATGGGCGTCTCGAACGTCAGCTGGCCCTTCCACATCGTGCCGATCCAGTTGAAGAACTTCACACCGGTCGGGACCGCGATGAGGAAGGTCATGAAGGCGAAGAACGGCAGCAGCACCGCGCCGGTCGCGTACATGTGGTGCGCCCACACGGCGACGGACAGGGCCGCGATGCCGAGCGTCGCGTAGACCAGGCCGTTGTAACCGAAGATCGGCTTGCGGCTGAACACCGGGAAGATCTCCGACACGATGCCGAAGAACGGCAGCGCGACGATGTAGACCTCGGGGTGGCCGAAGAACCAGAAGAGGTGCTGCCACAGGATCACGCCGCCGTTGGCGGGGTCGAACACGTGGGCACCGAGGTGGCGGTCGGCGAGCAGGCCGAGCAGCGCCGCGGTGAGGATCGGGAACGCGAGCAGCACCAGCACCGACGTCACCAGGATGTTCCAGGTGAAGATCGGCATCCGGAACATCGTCATGCCGGGCGCGCGCAGGCAGACCACGGTGGTGATCATGTTCACCGCGCCGAGGATGGTGCCGAGACCACCGACCACCAGGCCGGAGATCCACAGGTCGGCGCCGACACCCGGCGAGTGGATGGCGTTGCTCAGCGGCGTGTAGGCGAACCAGCCGAAGTCAGCCGCACCACCGGGGGTGATGAAGCCCGCCATCACGATCAGGCCGCCGAAGAGGTACAGCCAGTACGAGAACGCGTTGAGCCGGGGGAACGCCACGTCGGGCGAGCCGATCTGCAGCGGGAGCACGAAGTTCGCGAAACCGAAGACGATCGGGGTCGCGTACAGCAGCAGCATCACGGTGCCGTGCATCGTGAACAGCTGGTTGAACTGCTCCTGGCTCAGGAACTGCATGCCAGGCCGGGCCAGCTCGGTCCGCATCAGCATGGCCATCGCGCCGCCGACCATGAAGAAGGCGAACGAGGTGACCAGGTACATGATGCCGATTTGCTTGTGGTCCGTGGTGCGGAACATCCGCAGCAGGAAGGACCCCTTGACCGCAGTGCGCGTCGGATAAGGACGCGTTGCGATCGGCTGCGGGGCTACGGCCGTCACGGTGCCTCCAGGCCTTGGTGGGACCAGTCGTTCGGGAAACTCACCGGATATTAGACGGAGCCGATCAGCTCCATTCGGGTGGGCCATGGCCGGTGGCCAGCGGCGTAGCGCAGGTCACACGTATCCTGCCGCCGTGCTCCGAATGGTCGCTCTCGCCGCGGTCCTGCTGACCGCCTGTGGCTCCCCCGCCACGCACAACTCCGCGGACGTCGCGTTCGCCCAGGGCATGGTCCCGCACCACGAGCAGGCGCTGGAGATGTCCGAACTGGTCGCCTCCCGCACCGAGAACCCCCACGTGATCAACCTGGCGGCACGCATCTCGAAGGCGCAGCAGCCCGAGATCGAGCGCATGAACGGCTGGTTGCGCGAGTGGAGCGCGCCCGTCAAGGCGGAGAGCCATTCCTCACACGACCACCCGGAGAACCACGGCATGGTCGAGCTGGGCAACCTCTCCGACCTGGAGGGCACGGAGTTCGACCGCCAGTGGCTCTCGCTGATGATCCAGCACCACCGCGGCGCCGTGGAGATGGCCCGCAAGCACCTGTCCGCCGGCACGGACCCCGAGACCCGCAAGCTGGCGCAGGACGTGATCACCGCGCAGGAGAAGGAGATCGCGGAAATGGAGTCGCTGCTCCCCCAGGGTTGATGTGACCCTCGGGACATGAGCACCTCAGCGGCCGTGCGCGCCGCCGTGTCGTTGGCCGCCACTCACGGCGTGGCCTGCACGGACCCGACCGTGCTGAAAGACGGCAGCAACATCATCGTGCACCTCCGCCCGGCCCCGGTCGTGGCCAGGATCGCCGCGCGCACGGCCCTGGTGCGCCCGTCCGTTGCCGACCACTTCGCCCGCGACCTGTCCATGTCGGCGTTCCTGGCCTCACGCGGCGTCCCCGTTGTGACGCCGTCCGCCGAACTGCCTGCCGGGCCTCATGAGTGGGATGGCTTCGTGCTGGCGTTCAGCACCTACGTCCCGCACGACCCTTCGGCGGAGCTGACCCGCCTGGACGTCCTCAAGCTGCTGCCTGAGCTGCACGCCGAGCTACGGCTGTACGACGGCCCACTGCCTACGCGCGGCCCTCTGGACGACACGGAGCACGCACTCGCGTATCTGGAGAGCCGGGGCGTGCCCGGCCTGAAACCGTTCCGCGAACGCCACACCGAGCTGCTGACGCGCTGGGACGCGCACCACCGCGACGTCCAGCCGCTGCACGGCGACCCGCACCACGGCAACGTGCTGATGACGCCGTCCGGCCCGGTGTGGAACGACTTCGAGGACACCTGGCGCGGCCCCGTCGCATGGGACCTGGCCTGCCTGGCGGGCGCCAAAGGCCCGGAAGCCGCCCAGCGCGCCGTGGAGATCTACGGCGGCGGGGCGGCTCCGGAGGACGTGGAGTTCCACGTCGAAACCCGCGTCAACTTCGGCACGCTCTGGGGCGTGCTGATCGAGAACTCTTAGGCGCGGCGCCTGCGCAGCACCAGCAGCACGGCGGCACCGGCGGCCAGCAGCGCCGCACCGAGCCCGACCAGCCAGGCGGAACCGAAACCGGTCGACGCCAGGTCGTTGCCCGCGGGCGCGGCCGCAGCGACCGTGGTGGTCGTGGTGGCCGGGGCCTCCGACGAGGTCGTCGTCGTCTCGGCAGGGCTGGAGGACGTCGTCGAGCTCGAAGTCGTCGTCGTCGTGGTGGTCGTGGTGGTCGTCGTCGTGGTGGTCGTCGTGTCCTTCTTGACGCCGCAGCCGAACCAGTGGCTGATCGCCGGCTGCTGACCACCCTCGTTGAACGGCGCGCGCAGCTTGTTCCACGGCAGCGCGCCGAGCTTGTCGGCGAGGTAGACGTTGAAGTTGGGCCCGCCCTTGACGACCACACCCGTGACCGTGATGCCCTCAGGCACACCCGTGATGTTGAGGTGCAGCTCGTTGTCGCCACCGGTGTAGGTGAACTTGTTGGGGTGGATCGTCTCCCCGGTCAGCCCGCCAACGGTGCAGGCCTCGGGGTGGTTGATGTCGACGTTCTTGGTGAACGGAGTCGCGCGCTCGTCGTCCGTGGTGGGTCCTTGAGCGGAAGCGGTGCTCGTCAGGGCGAGCGTGGCCACAGCGGCCACAGCGGCGGCAGCGAGCAGGCCGGCTCTTCTCAGGGGCGTCAGGCGCATGGTGTTACTCCGTTGGGGTATCGGCGGGATGCCGCGATCTAAGACCATCGATGTCCCCCTAACGGGGGATCAAGGGGTGTTCGGTACGCCCTGTGGCCTAGTTGTTATACGCCTGTGAAGTTGCATGCCCGAACGACCAAACGCCGAAGGGGCCGGCGAACCGGCCCCTTCGGCAACACAGGAGAACGAGACTCAGTCGTTCTGCTCGACCTCGGCAGGTCGCAGGAACACCGTGCCGCCGTTCGGCATGCGCCGGAACCAGTCAACGGAGGTGACCGGCTGACCGATCACCGGACCCACACCGGTGGGGAGGTGGGGAACAACGACGCCGGCATCCTGAGGGGACAGCGGCCGGCGAATGGGCTGGTTCGGGGTGGTCATGGTTCCTTCTCGACGTGGGGAGCTCGAGGGAACGCACGGGCAACCGGAGCATTCTCGCGGTCTCGACTCCCCACAACACGGCGCCGACGACCTGCCATTCCCGGATGCCTGAAGGTGCGTGCTCGAACGATAGTGATCATTAATGGTGGCGCACTGCACCAGAGCAAGGCCCGCGTGTGCGTCGAGTCGAAGATATCGAGTCCCGCCCACCGGCCGTGCAACTGATGAGTCAGCACGTGTCCCGGCCATCCGGGATGCGGCAGTCTACATCGGACCGCAAGCTCTCTCAGCTGCACGTTCACCACATCGAGACCACGGAAGCGTGATGCTCGGCCGTCGACTCCATAAAGGACGGAGAACGCGCGAGGCCGCGACAGAGGCTCAATGAGGCGAACCGCTGTTCCCGACGGCCATCCTAGGCGCGACACGCTGCGCCTGGAATAGTAGAAACTGAACCGGTTTCCCATTCAGCCGAGAACTCCTACGGCCAGAACGGGCTTTGCCAACAAGATCGTCAAGACCTGCCGGGTCGACACTCGGACCATCTCCGGCACAGGTACAGCTTGACCCGCAGCGCTCCTTTGAAGCTGAGGACGACCTCGGCGCCCGCCAGCCAGCACAGAGCGTCCGCTCGGCGCTCGTCCGCCAGAACTTCGTCGACCCGGTCGCGGAGGCCGCGGTGCGGCGCCTCCGCGCGGATGCTGAAGCCCACGCCGGCGTCTTCATGATCGAGACCTCCTTGATGAGTGCTCATCGCGGACACCACCTGACACCAGGCTGATTCGGAGTGGTCATGATTCCTTCTCGACAAGCGGAGCTCGAAGGGACACATGGGCAACCGGAGCATTCGCAGACACGACTCCCCACAGCACGGTACCGAACCAGTGATGCCCGATTTCTTGAAACATGCCTCGAACGATATCGATCATGTCGGACTGGTATATGCACAAGCCGGTCGACCGGGATGCGGAAGTCTACATCGGGCCGCAACACACCCTCACCTGCATGTTTACTGCATCGAAACCGTCAACACGGGGCCACGCCACCAGGAATAGCCGGACCTGAGCAGATCTCTCAATTCAAGCGAGAGCTTCTCCGACCAGAGCTAGCTCGGTCCGTGAAATCATCCGGGCGCGGCTTGTCCCAGGCGGGCCCCTTCAGGGCATGGCAAACGAAGCGCCGAGGTCCGACGCCTGTTGGGGCTGTTCGACTCAGATCAACGCAGCACGCTTGAGGTAGATCGTTCCGCCGTTCGGCATACGCCTGAACCAGTCAACGGGAACCACCGGCCGGCCTGCCGTCGATCCCACGCCCGTCGGCAGCTGCGGGAGCGGCCCGCCCGCGGCCTGCGAGCGCCGCGGCTGACGGAACGGCTGGTGCGAGATCGTCATCAGTTGCCTCTTGACGTGGAATTTGCTCTCACGAATTGGATTGGATGATCGAGCTCATGAGGAGCGAATCGAGCGCGACCCCAAGTCGTTGCCCCGCCGTTGCAGGATCCACCGCCCATTCCTTGATCGCATCCGGCAGCATGAGCTCGAACGATATCGGCGTTCCATCGTGACGCAGTCGATCGACAACCCAGCTTGCGTCCGGGGCGAGCCAGAAGATGGTGGGCGGTTGCGTCGCTCGCCCCACCACAACGCGCCCACTCCGCGCCCGTTGGCAGGTCACGTCCGGCAGAACACTGAAACAGTCACCCTTGGAAATCTCGCGAGATACTGCCACATCCTTCAACGGCTGTTCTTCTACCTCAACAGCAGGTTCACCTGTTAGCGCGCGCAGAAGCCAGCGCGCGTCCGCACGCAGATCGCCCTCGTGAGCGAGCAGCCAGTCACCGATCTCCGCGGCTCGCTCCCGCGCCTTGGGCAGCAGGGAGTGCGGACCGAGCTGCTCGGTTCCGCGCAGGAGGTAGAACTGGGCGAGGCAGCTGTAGGCATGCCAGGCCGCGAACGTCTGCTCCAACGGCCACCGGGCGTGTGACCACGACGTCTCGAAGTACTCCGCGTCCTCGGCGCTCGCGTCGAGGAACTCACGCGTGATCGCCAGGTCGAAGAACTTCTCGTGTGCGCCCTCGTGCACGAGCGCCTCTGCCACCTCGATCGGGGCAGACGGCTCGTCGATCAGCACGACACCGGGGACGTAGCGCGACGACGCCGACACGACACCGCCGGACGTCTCCGCCTTGAGCACGGCCAGCATCGAGACGTGGGCGAGCAGGTCGTCGGCCATCGCGGGCGCGAGCCGCCTGAGCAGGCGGACACCGTCCGCCACCACGCCGACAGCCGTGTCGAAGCGCTCGCCATCGGCCTCCGTGAGCGGCCGGGGCGACGTGCCGGGCGGGGCGACGATCCGCAGCGGTGCCTCGAGCACGTCGGCGGCGCGCGGATCCGCCGCTATCGCCACGCCCACGTCGCGCACTCGCATCTCGGCGGCCTCGCGCAATCGCGCGGGATCCAGACCACCATGTCCTGCCAGCGCCCGGCCGATCTCGTAGCGGACGATCGGATGGTCGGCGAGGTTGTCGGACAACCTCGTGCCCGGTGCGAACAGACCGACCGCCAGCCGGTAGAGCGTGCGCCGTTCGTCGACCAGCGCTTCGGCCGGCGCGAGGCGTGCGTGCAAAACGTGCGTAGCTGAAGCCAACATCGAAGACCCCGTGTTCACGTAACCCGACGCGGTGGAGGCGCGGAACCATAGCGCTCGCCGGCCCGTACAGCCGAGAAACACCCCCAAAAAGACCGGTGCCCGGCCTGCGTCGGGCGGGACGCGGGCCGGGCACCGGGTTGTTGCTGGGTCTGTTCATCAGCCGAACATGATGCTGGTGACGTTCACGAAGCCGACGACGGCAAGCGCGACGACCGAGACCGCGATCATCGTGAGTACGGTGCGCCAGCCGATGGCGGTGACGGCAACTGCGACGGCGGCGGCGATTCCGAGTGCACTCCCTGCAGACATCTCGTTCCCTCCCGACTAGGCGAGTACGGACTCCCGGGTGTGGGCGGTCCCAGGCGTCTCGCCTGAGAAAAGAATCCCGCGTTGTAGGTTGTCTGTCAACGGTAGCCAGGTTGCCAGACAAGTTGCAACCAGACTGCGATAGGCCTAAACTGAACCAATGCCCGCCGACGACGCACATCTCGGAGAGAGCTGGTCGCTCTCGCCCGATTCGCGACGGCCCCTGCCGGAGCTGATCGAGCAGAAGCTCCGAGAGCAGATCATCGGCGGCACCCTCAAGGCGGGTGACCGCCTCCCCACCGAACCGGAGCTGGCCCGCAAACTGGATGTCGCCCGGTCCTCGCTGCGTACAGCTCTGCAGCGACTGCAGCTGCAGGGCATCGTCGAGGTGCGCCGCGGCCTCGGCTGGTACGTGCGCCGCACCGACCTGGCAGCCGTCGAGGAGCACCTCGAGGGCAGGCTCGCCGCCCGCCAGTTCTCCCAGACCGACCTGCTGGAAGTGCGGATCGCACTGGAGACCACGGCCGCGAGCCTGGCCGCGGTTCGCGCCGGCGACGGTGAGCTGGACGAGCTGGCCAAGCTGAACCGCCGCTACCAGCGCGCACCCGTCGACGACATGCAGGAAGTGATCGAGTCGGACGAGGAGTTCCACTCGGCTCTGGTTCGCGCGTCGCACAACGAGCTGCTGGAGAACATGTACCAGGTACTCGTGCCGGGTCTGCAGGACTGCAAGCGGCACTCGCATCCGTCCCGCGAGGTGCACAACCGTTCAGCGAACGAACACGAGCAGGTGATCTGGTTCCTGCGCAGGCACGACGAGGTGGGCGCGAAAAGCGCCATGACCACGCATTTGCTGGGCCTGTACAACGACCTCGCCACCGACGAGTCCCAGCAGAGAGCCACCCTCAGCACCTACGTGGGGGTGTCGGACAACCCGATCTGGAACAAGACCCGCTGATACGGCATGGACCGAAAGGGTCTGGCGCTGATCCGGCATCACTCCCACCATGTATGGACAGTCGGTGGAGTTGAGGGGGCGGCGACCAGGTGGCGGCGGCGCGCAGGCACAAACAAGCGCTGGTCGTCGCGATCCTGCTGCTGGTCGCCGCAGCTGTTGATCTGACCGTTGTACTGCTGTGGCAACCCACGTCGCGAAGCGTGTTGCACGACGTTCTGGTGGTGCTGTGGCCGTTGCCGGCGTTGGCGGGCTTCCTGCTCGGTTCGTACGAGTTGTTCCTGCACAAGCGCCTTGTCGCGGAGATCGGGCGGATCTCCGGGCCGGGAATCGTCGAACACCTGCTGCCTTCCGAAGTGCTGCGCACGTTCCTCTCGTCGGTCTACGGCCCGAACACCGCGAACGACGACGTGGTGGCAGGTGTCCTCGGCGGCGACGGCATGCGACCGCGCGGTGACGACCTGACGATCAGCACCAGCACCACGGTGAAGCTCGAACTGCAAGGCATCGACACGAAGACCTACCACTTCATGACGACACAGCGGTACCAGTTCCGGAACAGCGTTCCCGTCGACCGCTTCGTCATCTTCGCCACCTCGAACGCCCTGCTGCGCGACACCATCAGCGCCGCATGCCGCTATCCCCTCTTCGAGTCCTACTTCATCCCGGACTCGTCGCTGTTCCTCGACTCGGTCGACGACCTCCGCCACTCCACCCAGATCGCCATCGACTACATCGACCACGAGGGCCAGCGCCGCTCGGCAGAGCCGAGCCAGATCCCACCGGTCGAGGTGAAGTTCGACCAGTGGGCCAACTACCTGACGTTCTTCCGCGAGTCCACGGGCCCGATGCGCAAGCTCAGCCCGCTCGACCACATGAGCGATCTGCGGATCTTCGAATGCGACCTCAGCGGCATCGCCGACGACCACGTGGTCCGCGCGATCTGCGGCCTCACCGTGTGGTCGCGCACTTTGCAGCGCACCAACGACGGCTTCTGCTACTGGCAGTCGCCCTATCCATCCTTTGTGGACAAGATCAGCTTCGACGCCACCGGCCTGGCGGTCGATCACTCCCCCAGGCACGAGTTCCGGGTCATGCCCTTCACCTTCCGGTCCGCGACGACTTCCGCACAGTGGCTGGAAGCCGGGGAGCTCGGCGACCTGGACGTCCAGTCGTGGTTGCTTCCCGGACACGGGGTGGCGTTGTTGTGGCGGGAGGCCCAGAACTAGGTCACCAGATCGCGACCACGCCCTGTCCCCGCACGAGCCAACGGTCAAGTCGCAGCATGAGATGGCCGTCCTTGGCGTCGAGCACGAGGGAGTCGACGGTGTCGAGAAAGGGCTGGACGAACACCTCCCGCTGGTTTCCCTGCACCAGCTCCCTGAGGTCCATCGTGATGGTCCGCACGAACATCGGTCTGCCGGCAGACCAGAAGAGGAAGTGCTCACCAATGGTTTGCGTCCATCGGTAGTAGTGGCGGACATGAACCATCTCCGTGCTCTCCTGACTGAGGTCCGCGATGAAGAGAGACACGTCGGAGGGCACCATCCCGATCGGCAACGAGATGTGTTTGCGCAGCGCACTGGACGGCACCTTGCGGAAGTGCGCTCTCCTGACAGCGCCCTGCGTCGGCTCCACGTAGCACTCGAGCCGTTCCCCGAAGATCCTCACGGCTTCCTCGAAGGGCGTCGACCTCGGCAACGTGACGACCTCGAACAGCTCTGGACTCGAAGAGGCGAGCGCCGCCGCGTGCACCGGCGATGAGGTCGCGGCGACCATGACCGGGCCGCGCGGCATCATCAGCTCGTACCGGGAGCTGACGTGCAGCACGCCCTCCTCCACACGATCGACCCGCAGGGTCACGGAAACGTCGTGGTGGGGTCGGCTCGCGGAGAGAAGCATCGACACGAACGAGGACTTGTCGGCCGAGTGCGGGATGTGGCGGTCGAGCGCGGTCCGCACGAGCTCCTCCGGCGGCGTCGTGTCCAGCACGAGCTTGCGGATGGCCGGTGCGCTCGCGGTTCGCGCGTCTTCCTGCATCAGCTCCAGCTTGCGGTCGATGCCCCGCAGCAGTTCGCCCTGCTCTCTCGTGCGGACCCACTCGAAGTAGAGCGAGATGAGCAGAACCAGGACGAGGTCCTTGGTGATGGAGGTGAGGCTGCGGGCCACCGCCTCACCCGCCTCGGGGGTGAGGACCGCGGACACGACGATGCGGGGTACCGGGGTGTTGATCAGGGCGATGGTGGCGAGGAGGGTGACGAAGTAGATCAGCACGCGGGAACGCAAGGGCCTCCCCTCCCCTTCGGCGGCTGTCCATTGTCGCGGGGCGAACTGGTCAAGTCGTTCCGGCGATCCGGTACGCAAACGAACGCAAGAACTTGCGTACACTTGCGTCATGACGCAACGGAGGCTGGCCGAAGTCGCGGCCAAGGTCGGGGTCAGCGAGGCCACCGTCAGCCGGGTGCTGAACGGCAAGCCCGGCGTCTCGGACGCCACGCGCAGTGCCGTGCTCACCGCGCTTGACGTGCTGGGATACGAGCGGCCGACGCAGCTGCGGGGTGAGCGGGCGCGGCTTGTCGGGCTGGTGTTGCCCGAGCTGCAAAACCCGATCTTTCCCGCGTTTGCGGATGTCGTGGGCAACGCGCTGGCCCAGCGGGGGTTCACGCCCGTGCTTTGCACGCGGACCGCAGGTGGGGTGACCGAGGCGGAGTACCTGGAGCTGCTGCTTGAGCAGCACGTTTCAGGGATCGTGTTCGCGGGCGGGCTGTACGCGCAGAAGGACGCGAGTCATGGGCACTACCAGCAGATGATGGCGCGGAAGCTGCCTGCGGTGCTGGTCAACGCGGCCATCGACGACCTGGCGTTTCCGCGGGTTTCGTGCGATGACGCGGTGGCTGTGGAGCAGGCGTACGGGCACCTGGTCTCGCTGGGGCACAAGCGGATCGGGGCCGTGCTCGGGCCGCCGGACCACGTGCCGAGCCAGCGGAAGCTGCAGGCGATCGAGAAGTGTGGCGGGGCTGATGTCGAGCACGCCATGTTCAGCCTTGAAGGTGGGCAGGCGGCGGCGACCAAGCTCGTGCAGCGCGGGGTTACGGCGATCATCTGCGCGAGTGATCCGCTGGCGTTGGGGGCGATCCGGGCGGTCCGGCGGGCCGGGCTGGACGTGCCCAAGGACGTGTCGATCATCGGGTACGACGATTCGGCCTTCATGACCTGCACTGATCCGCCGCTTACGACTGTGCGGCAACCCATTGAGGCGATGGGGCGGGCCGCGGTGGAGTTGCTGGCCAACCAGATCTCCGGCAACGCCGTGGCGCCGGACGAGTTGTTGTTCGAGCCCGAGTTGGTGGTGAGGGCGTCCAGCGCGCCGGCGCGGTAGCGAGGATAGTCGGCTTCTTGCGAGTTTTCGTCTAGATATTGCGTTCAGATGTAACGACGACTTATGGTCGCCGTCACATCGACGCGCTCGCGAGAAGGGCGGCCCCACCATGAAGAAGTCCGCTGCCGTGCTGCTGGGCTGTGTCCTGGTCGCTGGCTGTGGGAGCGGTTCCACGACCGAGCCGGGCGGCAAGGTCGTCGTCAACGTGAACGGCCAGCCACCGCAGACCCAGGCGTTCGACCGCAAGGTCTTCGACGAGGACGTGGCGGAGTTCGAGAAGCAGAACCCGGACATCGACCTCGTGCCGCACGAGGGGTTCATGGACCCGAAGACGTTCTCCGCCAAGCTCGCCGGTGGGCAATTGGAGGACGTGTTCTACGTCTACTTCACCGATCCCGCGGCGCTCATCGCCAGGAAGCAGGCCGCCGATCTCACCGGCTACGTCAAGGACGTGCCGCACTACGGCGACCTCAAGCAGGAGCTCAAGGACGTCTTCACGGCCGACGGCAAGGTCTACGGGCTGCCCACCGCCAACTACACGATGGGCCTGCTCTACAGCCGGACCAACTTCACCAAGGCCGGCCTGGACCCCAACTCACCGCCGAAGACCTGGGACGAGGTCCGCGCGGCCGCCAAGAAGCTCAAGGACGCCGGGGTCACCGGGTTCGCCGAGTACAGCAAGAGCAACCAGGGCGGCTGGCACTTCACCACGTGGATGAAGTCCGTCGGCGGTGACATCGCGCGCAAGGACGGCGACACCTACAAGGCCGACTTCAACAACGACAAGGGCAGGGAGGTCCTGCGCCGCCTCAAGGAGATGCGCTGGGACGACAACTCCATGGGCGAGAAGCAGCTCCTGGAGATCGGCGACGTGCAGAACATGATGGGCGCGGGACAGCTCGGCATGTACCTCGCCGCGCCGGACAACGTCGCCGCGATCGTCAACCAGTTCAAGGGGAAGTACGAGGACTACGGGCTGGCGGCGATCCCCGAGCAGAAGGGCACGCTGCTCGGCGGCGAGGGGTACATGATCAACCCCAAGGCCTCGCCCGAGAAGATCAAGGCCGGGCTGAAGTGGATCCAGTGGAAGTACCTGAACCCCGACCGGCTCGAGCAGAACCTGCAGCGCTACAAGGACCGCGGGCAGCCCGTGGGCCTGCCGATCCCGCCGATCGCCGACATCTGGACCGGTGAGCCGCGGAAGAAGCAGGAAGAGCTCAAGGGCAAGTACGCCACGATGCCGGTGCAGAACTTCCAGGCCTATGTGGATGGTTCGGAGAAGACCAAGGGCACGCTCGAACCGCCGCAGGCGCAACAGGTTTACGCGATTCTCGACACCGTCGTGCAGGCGACGCTGACGAACAAGGACGCTGACCACGCGGCGTTGCTCAAGGACGCCGAGACCAAGGTCAACGCTGTGCTGGCGCAGGTGAAGTGAGTGCGGCGCCACGTCACCGCGTACGGCTTTCTGAGTGCCGCGCTGGTCGTCTTCGCGGTGTTCTCCTGGTGGCCGATCGTGCGCGGGGTGGTCCTGAGCTTCCAGCAGGTCAACTTCGTCACGAGCCCCGACTGGGTCGGCTGGGAGAACTTCGAGAGGCTCTTCGCGGACCCGCTGTTCGCGGTGGCGTGGCGCAACACCTTCTACTTCACGGCTCTGGCGCTGGTGATCGGTTTCGGTGTCCCGTTCTTCACCGCCGTGGTGCTCAACGAGCTGCGGCACGCCAAGGGCTACTTCCGGCTGCTGGTCTACCTGCCGGTGATGCTGCCGCCGGTCGTGACCGCCCTGCTGTGGAAGTGGTTCTACGACCCCGGGCCCGGCCTGTTCAACTCGGTCCTCAGAGGACTCGGCCTGCCGACGTCACAATGGCTGGACTCCAGCAGCACCAGCATGATCAGCCTCGTCCTGGTGATCACGTGGGCGAACATGGGCTCTGCCACGCTGATCTACCTGGCCGCGCTGCAGACCATCCCCGGTGAGCTGTACGAGGCCGCGGACCTCGACGGCGCGGGCATCCTCAAGAAGATCCGGCACGTCACGATCCCGCAGACCAAGTTCGTGATCCTGATGCTCCTGCTGCTGCAGGTCGTCGCGACGATGCAGATCTTCACCGAGCCGTTCGTCATGACCGGCGGCGGACCGGAGGAGTCGACGGTCACCGTGCTGCTTCTGCTCTACCGGTACGCCTTCTACTACAACGACTTCGGCACCGCGAGCGCGATGAGCCTGATCCTCTTCGCCGTGCTGGGCGTCTTCTCCTTCCTCTACCTCAAGCTCACCAGGAAGGCCGACGCATGAGGACTCTCACGAAGGGAAGCGGCCCCGCCTACTGGGTCGTCCTCGCCGGCACGCTGGTCCTGTTCACCGCGGCGTTCCTGCTCCCGCTCTTCTGGGTGCTGCTCGGCGCGTTCAAGCCACCGGCGGAACTGGCGCGGCAACCTCCGACGATCCTGCCGGAGACGTGGGAACCCGGCGCGTACGCCGACGCCTGGAACTACATGGACCTCGGCCGTTTCTTCCTCAACACGTTCGTCGTCGCGATCGGCGCGTGGGCCGTGCAGATGGCCGTGATCGTGCCCGCGGCGTACGCGCTCAGCAAGCTGAAGCCCTGGGGCGGCAGGCTGATCGTCGGCCTGATGCTCGCCACGCTGATGCTCCCCGCGACGGCTTTGCTGGTCCCCGTCTACCTCACGCTCGTCGACCTCGGCCTGCTCAACAACCCGGCCGGCATCTGGCTTCCGTTCGCGGCGAACGCGCTCAACGTCTACCTGCTCAAGCGGTTCTTCGACCAGATCCCTGAAGAACTGCTGGAAGCGGCCAGGATCGACGGTGCGAGCACGTGGACCACCCTCACCCGCGTCATCCTGCCGATCTCGCGGCCCATCCTCGCCGTCGTCTCGATCTTCGCGGTCGTCGCGGCCTGGAAGGACTTCATCTGGCCGCTGCTCGTGTTCCCCGACCCGGCGAAGCAGACGCTCAGCGTGGCACTGCAGCGCTTCGCCCCCGACACCCCGATCAACCTCCTGCTCGCCGGCCTCGTGCTGGCGAGCCTGCCGATGGTCGCGCTGTTCCTCGCGTTCCAGCGGCACATCCTCGCGGGGCTCACCGCGGGCGGCGTAAAAGGCTGAAAGGACACCAGATGAGTTGGTGGCGCAACGCATCCATCTACCAGGTCTACCTGCGCAGCTTCGCGGACGGCAACGGCGACGGCATCGGTGACCTGGCCGGCCTCCGCGCCAGGCTCCAGCACATCGCGAGTCTCGGTTTCGACGCGATCTGGCTCAACCCGTGGTACCCGAGCCCGCTCGCCGACGGCGGCTACGACGTGGCGGACTACCGCGACATCGAGCCGGTGTTCGGCTCGCTCGCCGACGCGGAGAAGCTCATCGCCGACGCGCACGGGCTGGGCCTGCGGGTGATCATCGACATCGTCCCGAACCACTGCAGCGACCAGCACCCGTGGTTCAAGGAGGGACTGTGGGATCGCTTCCACATCCGTGACACCGAGGGCCTCCCGAACGACTGGAAGTCGCGCTTCGGCGGCCCGGCGTGGAGCAGGCTCCCGGACGGCCGCTGGTACCTGCACCTCTACGCCGCCGAACAGCCGGACCTCAACTGGGAGAACCCGGCCGTCGAGGACGAGTTCGAGGACATCCTGCGGTTCTGGCTCGACCGCGGCGTCGACGGCTTCCGCATCGACGTGGCCGACGGCCTGGTCAAGGACTTCAGCAGGCCCGACGCCGACCAGCCCTACTCCGACCAGGACGCCGTGCACGAGATCTACCGGAGCTGGCGCAAGATCGTCGACGAGTACGACGGCGACCGCATCCTGGTCGGCGAGATGTGGCTGCCCGACCCCGTCCGGTTCGCCAGGTACCTGCGGCCAGACGAGATGCACAGCGCGTTCAACTTCGACTTCCTCTGCTGTCCCTGGAACGCCCAGGAGCTGCGCCGGGTGGTCGACGACACGCTGGCCGCGCACGAGCCCGTCGGCGCGCCACCGACCTGGGTTCTGTCCAATCACGACGTCACCCGGCACGTGACCCGCTACGGCCGCGAGAAGACCGGGTTCTCGTTCGCGGACCGGCAGCACGGCGCCCCGACCGACTTCGAGCTCGGCACGCGCAGGGCCCGCGCCGCGATCATGCTCACCGCCGCGCTGCCCGGCGGCGTGTACGTCTACCAGGGCGAGGAGCTGGGGCTCTGGGAGGTGGAGGACCTGCCGGACGAGCTGCGCGAGGACCCGGTGTGGCACCGCTCCGGCTTCACCGACCGCGGCCGCGACGGTTGCCGCGTGCCGCTCCCCTGGTCCGCCGACGACGGCCCGAGCTGGTTGCCGCAGCCGGAGAACTGGCAGCAGTTCTCGGTCGCGGCCCAGACGGACGACCCCGAGTCGATGCTCAGCCTGTACCGCCAGGTGTTCGCGCGGCGCCGCGCGATCGACGGCGACCTGGAGTGGCTCGACCTGGGCGAGGACGTGCTCGCGTTCAGGCGCGGCGCCCACACCTGCGTCGTCAACCTGTCGGACCGGGCCGTCGACCTGCCCGGCACGGCGACGTTGTCGAGCATCCCGCTGGTCAACGGCCAGCTGCCGCCCGACGCCGCTGCCTGGTTGGGCTAGAAACGGGCCGTTCTGGTCGCCCATCCGGGCATGCCCGAAAGCCGCGCCCCAGGTGGGCGCGGCTTTCGTCGTGTGAAACGGGCAGAAATCGGGCAGGATCTCGGTCAGTTGTGGCGGCGGCCACAACGTGACGTGGGTGTTTCATCTAGACACAGCCCGAACGGGCAGCCCCAGAGCCGAATGGGCAGGTGAAATGCGAGCCGAGGAACGCAAGCGTCGCATTCTGGCCAGGGCCCGCGCCGACGGCCGTGTCGACGTGGTCGAGATGGCGCAGGAACTGCGCGTCGCGCCCGAAACGGTCAGGCGCGACCTGCGCGTGCTCGACGAGCACGGCCTGGTGCGGCGAACGCACGGCGGTGGAGTCCCGGTCGAGAGCGCCGGCTTCGAGACCGGGCTGCGGTTCCGTTCGGGGTCGCACGTGCCGGAGAAGCGGCGCATCGCGAAGGCCGCCGCCGAACGGCTGGACGACGCCGAGACCGTGTTCATCGACGAGGGCTTCACCCCGCAGCTCGTCGCCGAGGCGTTGCCCACGACCAACCCGCTCACGATCATCACCGCGTCGTTGCCCACCGCCGCGGCGATGTCCGAGCACCCGTCCTGCACCGTCCTGTTGCTGGGCGGGCGGGTCAGGGGACACACACTGGCCACAGTGGACCACTGGACGACGAGGATGCTGGGCGAGATGGTCATCGACCTCGCCTACATCGGTGCCAACGGCATCTCCCGCGAGCACGGCCTGACGACGCCCGATCCGGCAGTCGGAGCGGTGAAGGCCAAGGCGCTCGGCGCGTCCCGGCGGAAGATCTTCGTCGGGGTGCACACGAAGTTCGGCGTGTCGAGCTTCCACCGGTTCGCCGAGGTCTCCGACCTGGAGGCGATCGTCACCGACAACGGCCTCTCCGCCCACGAGGCACACCGCTACACGTCGCTCGGCCCCAAGGTCATCAGGGCCTGAGGCTCCCAGTTTCGCCGGCGCGGTACCTCCCCTCTCTTCAGCGCGCCCGGAAACCCCCCGGAAAGGAAACGACGATGTCGTCGATCCGCACACCTCTACGCACACTTGGGGCCGCCACCGCTGTGTTGCTGCTGGCTTCCGCCTGCGCGGGCGCCGGAGGCGGTGGGGGCAGCGGCTCCGACTCGGTGAACGTGCTGATGGTGAACAACCCGCAGATGCTCGACCTGCAGAAGCTGACCGCGGACAACTTCACCAAGGACACCGGCATCAAGGTGAACTTCACCGTGCTGCCCGAGAACGACGTCCGCGACAAGATCAGCCAGGACTTCTCCAGCCAGGCCGGGCAGTACGACGTGGCGACGATCTCCAACTACGAGACGCCGATGTACGCCAAGAACGGCTGGCTCGCGCCGATGGACGACTTCGTGTCCAAGGACAGCGCGTTCGACCAGGCCGACATCCTGGAGCCGATCCGTCAGTCGCTCACCGCCGCGGACGGCAAGGTGTACGCGCAGCCGTTCTACGGCGAGTCGTCGTTCCTCATGTACCGCAAGGACATCTTCGAGGCCAAGGGCGTCACGCTGCCCGAGAGGCCGACGTGGCAGCAGGTCGCGGAGGCCGCCGCGAAGGTCTCCACGCCGGAGGTCCGCGGCATCTGCCTGCGCGGCCAGCCCGGCTGGGGCCAGGTGATGGCACCGCTGACGACGGTGGTGAACACCTTCGGCGGCACTTGGTTCACCAAGGACTGGCAGGCCCAGCTGAACGCGCCGGAGTTCAAGGAGGCCACCAAGTTCTACGTCGACCTCGTGCGCAACCACGGCGAGGCGGGCGCCCCGCAGGCCGGGTTCGCGGAGTGCCTGAACAACATGACGCAGGGCAAGGTCGCGATGTGGTACGACGCCACGGTCGCCGCCGGTCTGCTGGAGGCCGACGACTCCCCGGTCAAGGGCAAGCTCGGCTTCACCCAGGCCCCCGTCGTGAAGACCGACAGCTCCGGCTGGCTCTACACCTGGGCGTTCGGCATCCAGAAGGCGTCGAAGAAGCAGGACGCGGCCTGGAAGTTCATCTCGTGGGCGTCCGGCAAGGGCTACGAGGAACTGGTCGGCAAGAACCTCGGCTGGTCGAAGGTCCCGGACGGCAAGCGCTCGTCGACCTACCAGCGCGCCGAGTACAAGCAGTCCTCCGGCACGTTCTCCGCCCAGGCGGAGGCCGCGATCAAGGGTGCGAAGCCGCTCGACCCCGGTGTGCAGCCGCGGCCGGCGCCGGGCATCCAGTTCGTCGGCATCCCCGAGTTCACCGACCTGGGCACCCAGGTGTCGCAGCAGATCAGCTCGGCCATCGCGGGCGCGGTGTCGGTGGACGACGCGCTGAACAACGCCCAGGGACTCGCGGAGAAGGTCGCGCAGAAGTACAAGGGGCAGTGAGATGGCGGTCCTGACGCGGGAGCGGTCGGTCGTCGACCGGCCGCCTCCCGCCCCCCGCAAGAGCTATCCGAAGTGGGCGCGGCGGGCCCCGTTGCTGCCAGCCCTGATCTTCCTGATCGTCGTGACGCAGCTGCCGTTCGTGGCGACGCTGGTCATCTCGTTCATGAAGTGGAACTCGCTCGACCCCACCAGCCGCGGGTTCGCCGGGTTCGACAACTACGTCAACGTGTTCACCGACCCCGACCTGCGGTCGTCCATCGTGAACACGATCGTCCTCACCGCTTCGGTCGTCCTGATCAGCCTGGTCCTCGGCCTCGGGCTGGCGCTGTTGCTGGACAAGAAGTTCGCCGGCCGCGGCCTGGTCAGGACGATGCTGATCGCGCCGTTTCTCGTCGTCCCGGTCGCGGCGGCGCTGATCTGGAAGCACGTGCTCTACAACCCGGAGTACGGGTTGTTCAACGGAATCCTGAACTGGCTGGGCTTCTCCGCCCAGCCGGACTGGATCAGCTCCATGCCGATGTCCGCCGTCGTGCTGTCGCTGGTGTGGCAGTGGACGCCGTTCATGATGCTGATCCTGCTGGCGGGCCTGCAGAGCAAGCCGGTGGAACCCGTCGAGGCGGCCAGGATCGACGGCGCGTCGCCGTTCCAGGTCTTCCGCTACCTGACGTTCCCGCACCTGCGGCAGTACCTGGAGCTGGGCGCACTGCTCGGGTCGATCTACATCGTGCAGAACTTCGACGCGGTCTTCACCATCACGTCCGGTGGTCTGGGCACGGCGAACCTGCCGTACATGATCTACCAGACCTTCTACCAGGCCCACGAGTACGGCGAGGCGTCCGCGGCCGGTGTGATCGTGGTCGCCGGGTCGATCCTCATCGCGACGTTCGCGCTGCGCGTGGTGTCCTCGCTGTTCAAGGAGGAGGCGCGATGAGCAGGATCTGGGGTGTGCTCGCCTGGTTCGCCGGCATCGTGTTCTTCGCGCCGGTCGCGTGGATGTTCCTGACTTCGCTGCACAGCGAGTCGGACGCGGCCACGAACCCGCCGTCGATCGCGGCGCCGCTGACGCTGGACGGCTATTCGGAGTTCTTCGACGGTGGCGCGTGGCCTCCGCTGCTCAACTCGTTCAGCGCCTCGATCGGATCGACGATCATCGTGCTGCTGCTGGCGATCCCCGCCGCGTACGCGTTGTCGATCAAGCCGGTCGAGAAGTGGACCGACGTCCTGTTCTTCTTCCTGTCCACCAAGATGATGCCGGTCGTCGCGGCGCTGCTGCCGATCTACCTGATCGCGCAGTTCGCCGGGATGCTCGACAACATCTCGTTCCTCACGCTGCTGTACTGCTCGATGAACCTGCCGATCGCGGTCTGGCTCATGCGGTCGTTCCTGTCCGAGGTACCGCGCGAGATTCTCGAGGCGGCGTCGATCGACGGCGCCGGGCTGATCACGATCGTGCGCCGGGTGGTGGCACCCATCGCGATGCCCGGCATCGCGGCGACGGCCTTGATCTGCTTCATCTTCAGCTGGAACGAGCTGTTGTTCGCACGGGTGCTGACCGGTGTCGTCGCCGGTACCGCGCCGGTGTACCTGACCGGGTTCGTGACCTCGCAGGGTCTGTTCCTGGCCAAGGTGTGCGCTGCGGCCGTCGTCGTTTCTCTGCCGGTGCTGATCGCCGGGTTCGCCGCCCAGGACAAGCTGGTCCAGGGCCTGTCGTTGGGAGCAGTCAAGTGAAAGCAGCAGTGATCACCGGCGTCGGGTCCGTCGAAGTGACCACTGTGGACGATCCGTCCTGCGGGCCCCGTGAGGTCGTCGTCGACGTGGCGGCCTGCGGGTTGTGCGGCACGGACCTGCACATCCTGCAGGGCGAGTTCGCTCCCACGCTGCCGGTCGTGCCCGGTCACGAGTTCGCGGGCACGATCGTGGAGATCGGCTCGCGGGTCAGCGAGCTGAAGGTCGGCGACCGCGTGGCCGTCGACCCCTCGCTCTACTGCTACGAGTGCCGGATGTGCCGCGCGGGCAAGAACAACCTCTGCGAGCGGTGGGCCGCGATCGGTGTCACGACCTCCGGTGGCGCTGCCGAGTTCGCGGTGGCGCCGGTGGCGAACTGCGTGAAGCTGCCCGACCACGTGCGGACCGAGGACGCCGCGCTGATCGAGCCGCTGTCGTGCGCCGTGCGCGGCTACGACGTGCTGCGGTCGCAGATGGCGTCACGGGTGCTGATCTACGGCTCCGGGACCATGGGCCTGATGATGCTGCAGCTCGGCAAGCTGACCGGGGCGTCGTCGATCGAGGTCGTGGACCTCAACGCGGAACGCCTGGAGACGGCCGTGCGGCTCGGCGTCACCGCGGTGGCGGGTACGGCGGACGAGCTGGACCGGCCGGAGGGCTGGGACGTCGTCATCGACGCCACCGGCAACGAGAAGGCGATCCAGGACGGACTCGGCCGGGTCGCGAAGGGCGGCACGTTCCTGCAGTTCGGCGTGTCCGACTACTCCGCTCGGGTCACCATCGAGCCGTACAAGATCTACAACCAGGAGATCACGATCACCGGCTCGATGGCGGTGCTGCACTCGTTCGAACGGGCGGCGGACCTCTTCGCGACCGGAGTGCTCGACCCCGCCGTCTTCATCAGTGACAGGGTGCCGCTGGACGACTACGCGGGGGCATTGGACCAGTTCAGGGCCGGTAAGGGACGCAAGATCCAGGTCCTGCCGTGAACTGAACGGAACGAACGTGAGCACTCGTGTATCCAGAGGAGTGCTCACGACTCCTTCCAGGCATGTCGAAGTCCGGGCAGAAGGTAGTACCGCCGTACTTTTCGCACATGTCCGACGAAGAGCTCCTGTCTTGGTACGCGGAGCTTCAGGCGCGGGCGATGAACCCGCAGTCTGAGGACGTCGATTTCGACCATGTCCACAAGGCCGCCAAGCCGATGTCCGTCGAGGAGCTGCGTCACCGGATCATGACGTTCCAGGGCTGGCCAGGTGGCATCAGCACCCTCGACGACGGTTCGCCGTTCCACAACCTGTGGCACTGGCTCAACGACTGACCCGGGCAGAGGTAGTCCTCGCCCGGGTCATTGGCGCGTTGGTGGCCGCGTGTGTGCTCTTCGCCGTCGTGCACACAGCGGTCACCGGCGCGATTTCGCATCCGCGGAACTGGCTGATCGCGATCGCCTTCACGCTGCTCGGTGTGCGGGTGATCGGGCACGTCAGCAGGTCGGCCGTCGGGTGGTTGCTGCTGGCCATGGGCGTGTTCGGCGGCATCGCCGTCGCGGTCGCGGGCCAGCCGGCCGATCATCCGGCTCGCTGGGTCGAGGCGTGGGTCTGGTGGCCGACCTACGCGCTGCTGCCTGCCGTCGCACTGGTCTTCCCGAACGGGAAACCGTTGAGCGGCCGGTGGTGGATCGCCATCGGGGCGTCGCTGCTGAGCGCTGTTCTCGGCACGGCGGGGCTCGCCTGGGGATCGTGGGGTGATCCGGCCGGATTCTGGCGCGGTGGTGGTCCCGCGGCTGCCAAGACGATCACCGCGATCGCCGTGATCGCGGCCGGGATCGCGGTCGTCGCCGCCGTCGTGTCGCTGGTGCTGAGGTGGCGCAAGGCCGAAGGGGACGAACGGCGGCTGCTGGTGTGGGCGGTCGCGTTGATGGCCCTGGCCGTCGTCGCGACCGTGGTGGAGACGACGGACGGGCACGTCGCGTGGCTCGTCGGTGTGCTGGCGTTCCCGGCAGCCGCGGTGATCGCGATCGTGCGTTATGGCTTGTACGACATCAGTCTGCTGATTCACCGGTCGTTGCTCTACGGCACGTTGACCGTGGTGCTGCTGCTCGTCTACATGGGCGTGATGCTCGCGGGCGGGCAGTTGTTCGCGGACGACGCCGAAGTCATCGGCGTGGTGGCCGCCGGGTTGGTGTTCGCGCCGATTCGCAGCTGGGTCCAGCGCAAGCTCGACCGGTGGCTGTTCGGGGTGCGCGCTGATCCCTATGCCGCTTTGTCGACCTTGAGCGAGAAGCTCGAACGGTCGCAGGACGTGCTGCCGACCGTGGCCGCCACGGTCGCCGAGTCGTTGAAGCTGCCGTACGTGGCGATTCGCGGTGGATCCGTGCTCGCCGAGCACGGCCGCAGCCGCGGATGGCCGCAGCTGCGTTTTCCCATGACCTATCGGGGTTCTCTGGTCGGCGATCTCGTCGTCGAGCCACGTGCCCCTGACGAACGGCTGAGCGATCGCGAGCTGAGCCTGCTCGTCGACCTGGCTCGCTCCACCGCGCCGGCCGCTCAGTCGATCAAGCTGACCGTTGATCTGCAGCTCGCCCGTGAGCGGCTCGTGCGCGCACGCGAAGAAGAGCGACTGCGGCTCAGGCGCGACCTGCACGACGGCGTCGGACCGGCGCTGGTCGGGATCCGGTTGCAGCTCAAGGCGTTGCGACGGACCTTGGGCACCGTGCTGGACCCGGTGCTCGGTGACGTCGACTCGACCGCCGGCGAGGTGCGCCGGCTCGTGGACGGGCTGCGGCCGCCGATCCTGGACCAGGGACTCGCGCTGGCCGTGCGGGACGAGGCCGCGCGGTTCAACGGCGAGCTGACCGTCCGGGTGGAGGCGGAGGAGATCGACGGGCTGTCCGCGGCCGTGGAAGTCGCGGCGTACCGGATCGTCGCGGAGGCGCTGACCAACACCGCGCGCCACTCCGGTGCGTCGACGTGCACGATCACCGTGCGGCAGGACGGTGATCTGGTCGTGGAGATCGTGGACGACGGAAGCGGGGTCGCCGCGGACGCGCGTCCCGGTGTCGGGCTCGACTCGATGCGGGAACGCTGCGCGGAACTTGGTGGATCATGCACAGTGGGACCAGCGGAACCACACGGCACTAAGGTGGTGGCGCGGATCCCCTTGGAGGCCCAGTGACGCGGGTTGTGATCGCGGACGACCACCCCGTGTTCCGGCGTGGGCTCAAGGCGTTGCTGGACGGTGAGGACGGGCTCGAGGTCGTCGGCGAGGCGGCGGACGGGGCCGAGGCCGTCTCCGTGGTGCTGACGCTGCAACCGGACGTCGTCGTGATGGACCTGCACATGCCCGTCCTGGGTGGAGTCGACGCGGCCAAGCGGATCCTCGAAGCGCAGCCGTCCCTGGGTGTCCTCGTCCTGACGATGCACGAGGACGACGAGCTGGTGTTCGCGGCGATGAGGGCCGGTGCGCGCGGATATCTCGTGAAAACCACCGACGACGACGAGATCGTGCGTGCGGTGCAGGCCATCGGGGCCGGTGAGGCGATCTTCAGCGCCACCATCGCGCAGCGGATGATGGGCTACTTCACCGCGATCTCGTCGTCGAAGGCGGTGGCGTTCCCGCAGCTCACCGACCGGGAACGGGACGTGCTGGAGCTGGTGGCGTCCGGGCTGGACAACACCTCGATCGCGCACCGGCTCTCGTTGTCGCAGAAGACCGTGCGCAACCGCGTGTCGTCGATCTTCACGAAGCTGCAGGTCGCGGACCGCGCGCAGGCCATCGTGCGGGCGCGTGAGGCGGGACTCGGAAGTCCCTCGTAAGTGGGGACAACGGTCACCTGACGGCGGGACACGTCCCCCGCTTCGATCGGCGTCATCCGCCGAAGGGGGCCAGACCGCATGGACATCACCTGGGACGTCGCACACGCGCGGCTCAGCCACGAGAGAATGCTGCACATCACTCGGGCGCTCGTCTCGATGCGACCGGAGACCGTCACGCTGGGCGGAGGGGAGCCCCTCGGCGTGCCGGGCCTGTTCGAGATCGTCGAGATGTTCCGCGCCGCCGGGATCGACGTCGTGCTGCGCACTTCCGGCAAGTCGCTGCATCCGTCGATGGTCAGGACTTTGCTGGTGTCGTGTGCGCGCATCGAGGTGTGCGCGATGGCGTTCACCCACGCCATGCACGCGTTGCACCTGCTCGACATCGGTGCCGCGAAGCTCGACCGGCACGCCGTGTTCGGGCTGGACGCCACGGGCATCCGGCGCGGGTTCGACCGGCTGGAGGACTTCTGCGCCACCACCGCGTTCGAGCTGCCGCACCTGACGTTCATCGCGTTCAGCGACACGATCGGGCCGGACCACGCGCAGTACCTGCAGTCGCTGGCTCCGCAGTCGGTCCGGGTGACCGTGGAGACCGCGAACACGTCGGTCGTCAGAGCCAGTTGATCAGGGCGCGCCAGGCGGGGGTCGAGAACGCGAGAACGTCACCGCTCGCGTTCTTGGTGTCCCGCACGAGCGCGTCCTGAGCGAGCGAGACCTCGACGCAGCTGTCTCCGGTACCACCGCTGCTGTAGCTGCTCTTACGCCAGGTCCGTTCCGCCGCCATGGGTGTCCTCTCGAAGTCCGCTGACGTACTCAGCCAGCTTGCGCTTCGATTGTTCCTCATCCAAGGCGACGGCATCCAGCCGCTGAAAGAGCCTCCTGGTCCGTGCGATGGCCACGCTGTCCTGCGCGTACACCCTCGCTGTGTCGGTTTCGCTGTACACCACCGGAGCAGCCTTGCCGAACTCGTACAGCGTGGCCGCGGAGCGGAACGCGCTGACGTTCGCGGGCACGATCCGGAGGATGTGGGTGTTGAAGAGCAGACGCAGGTACTGGCCTTCCCAGAGCTGAGCGTCGCCGAACTGCATCCGCAGTGCGAGTTCGTGCACGTAGAACAGACACTCCGGGCGGTTGGGCCGCCTCAGGACGGCCTGTCACTCCATGCGTCCCTGGACGTACTCCTCGATGTCCTCAGGTGCCTCGATGTGGGAGTCGACGAACAGTTCACGCGCATAGCGCTCTGTCTGCAAAAGGCCATGAACGGTCATGACCTTGTAGGAGAAGATCTTCGTGGCCATCGCCTCCGTCATCGCGAGTGTGCGCAGGTTGTCCGGCACCTGAGCGAAGTACAGGTCGAAGGCGTTGTGATAGCGGCGCCGGAACTCCTCGAAGAAGTCGATGTCCTTGCCGCACGTCGTCAGGAACTGCACGAGGTCGATCTCGCTCGCGCGCACCTTGCCGAGCTCGATGTCGGAGACCTTGCTCGGATCCCAGCCGAGCTGGACGGCCATCGCGCGGCCGTTGAACGAGGTGCAGGACTCCCTCAGGCGGCGCAGCTCATCGCCTAGATCCCGGCTGTACGGCGTGGAAATGATCGCGGTCATGCGTCCGAAGCTAGGGCTTGGATTCAAACCACGAAACGGGCTCGTTCGGGTGAAAGCGTTGTTGGCGTTGGGCGGCGGTTGCGTTGGGGCAGCACGGCTTCGCCTTCGGCGACCTGGCACATGCCCTCCTTCGTCGGGCGTGTGCCGGACCGAATTTCTGTGGTCGCCGTGCGTAGGTGGTTGCGGGGCGTGGTCCTACTGCGTGCGGTGAGGGCCGGTTGCGCAGGTGGTTGCTGGGCGCGTGTTGCGTACTAGAGAGAGTGTGCGTGCACGGTGCCATAGGGCGCTGACCTGCACGTTCACCCGATTGTGGAATAGAATTCGAACACGTGTTCCTGCCACAATGGACACATGCCCGCCCTCGGACTCGCCTCCCCGCTTGAGCTCCTCGACGAGCTCAAGCGGAAAGTCCGTGCACTGCAACAACTTCAATTCCAGGTGTTGGAGATCATCGGCGCGCTGCAGCAGCAAGGTGCGGCGGAGACGTTGGGATACAAGGATCTCGTCGAGGTCTTCAAGCACACCCTGCGATGGGATCCCAAGGTCACTCGCCGCAAGCTCAAGCAGGCAGCGGCCTTGTGCCCCACGATGACCCCGACCGGTTCCCTGGTCGAGCCGGTACTGCCCGGGATCGCGGCCGCGATGGCCGAGGGCGCGCTGTCCGAAGACCACGTCGACGTACTGGCCGAGGCGATGGCCGAACTGCCCGCCGTAGCCGAGGAACACCTCGTGCGGTACGCACTCGAACACGAACCCCGCTCAGCCAAAGCCTTCGGCAAGCAGCTCGCCTACCACCTCGACCAAGACGGGCCCGAACCCAAAGACCCCGAACCCGTCCAACCGCGCAACATCCTGCGCCGCCGCCGGCAAGGCGGCCGCTATCAGCTGTTCGCCGACCTCGACCTGGAGACCGGCGCCAAGCTCGACGCACTGCTCGACCCACTGGCCAAGCCCGCACCCGAGGACCTCCGGTACGCACCGGAACGGGAAGGCGACGCGTTCTGCGAGATCGTCGACCTCGCGCTGCGCGCCGACCAGCACCGCATCCACGGCGGCGAACGCGTCCAGCTCACCGTCACCGTCGACTACGACAAGCTCCGCGCCGCCATCGGCACCGCCCGGCTGGACAACGGCGACCACCTCCCGATGAACCAGGTCCGCAAAATCGCCTGCGACAGCGGGGTGATCCCGATGCTGCTCGGCAGCCGCTCCCAGATCCACGACGTCGGCCGCAAAACCAGAGCGCTCAACTCCGGGCTACGCCGCATGCTCGTCGCCAGGGATCAAGGTTGCGCCTTCCCCGGCTGCACCAGACCACCCAGCCACTGCGAAGCCCACCACATCCACCACTGGGCAAACGGCGGCCCGACCAATCTGAACAACCTGGTGCTGCTCTGCCGCCGCCACCACGACCTCGTCCACCACTCCGACTGGCAAATCCAGATGATCGGCGGCCTACCGGTGTTCCGGCCGCCCGCGTTCATCGACCCTCAGCGAAGACCACGCAACAACCAGCTGCACAGACCCCACGACGTGCGGGAGCCCGAACCGATCACACCACTTGGGCGGGTGAACCGTGTCCCGCTCCACGCCTAGTGCCACAAGGTTTGCCGGCAACGGGTCCAGGTGTGGACGGGTGCGCAGGATCGTCGCGTCAGCGGCGCGGACGCGATGGCGAATTTCCGCCAGCACAGCATGATGTGATGACCCACAGTGGTCGGTATGACCACGTCATCGACAACACCCGCCCTGTCAGTGCTGAAAGGCATGTACGCGGCGGAGGCCGAGTACCTCGCCGCGGGTGGCCCGGGAAGTGCGTCGTTCGCCCCGCTCGCGCCGTTCTTCGCCCCAGACGTCGTGCTGTACCAGGCTGATTCCCTGCCCTACGGTGGAGTCTGGCGTGGCCACGAAGGTCTGGAGCAGTTCTTCCGCGCCATGAGCCGGACGTGGGACACGTTCGACATGGAGGACCAGAAAGTCCTGGCAACCACCAGCCCGCTCGTCGTCCTGACTCAGGTACGCGCACGTGCCCGGACCACTGGCCGTGAACTCCACTTCCCGATCTTGCAGGCGATCACCGTCGAAGACGGGCACATCACAGAGGTTCGCCCCTTCTACTTCGACACCGCGGCGATTGTGGACGCCTGCTCGCCCGCCTGACGGTCTGCACCGCGGCGGCCCCGATGGCCGCCGCGGTGATCGCCGCGGTGGCAGGCAGACGATGGTGGCGGCGGTGCTCGCGAGCGTGCAGGCCATGACGGCAGCAGCCACGCCCGCCACGGCCAGGCCGACCAGGATCACGCGGCGGGCGCCGGCACGGTCCGTCCAGGCGCCGGCGACCCTGGTCGCCAGCACGCCCGAGACACCGGCCAGCGCGTACAGTCCGATCCGCTCAGCGGAGTACGAGTACGGTGGCTGCGAGAGAACCACCGCCAACCCCGACCACAGGGCGCAGAAGGCGAAGAACCACAGGGCGCCTCCGGTGGCCGCGCCCCTGAGCACGGCGTGCCGGGCGAACAGACCGGGCAGGGAACGCAGGGTGGCGCCGTACCGGAGAGCGGTGCCACTGCGCGCAGGCGGCACCAGCAGCAGGCAACCCGCTGCGACGAGTGCGCAGGCAGTGGCGAACACGAGAAGCGTTGCGCGCCAGCCGATCTCGTCTGTCAACCAGCCGCCGGCGATCCGGCCGGTCAGGATCCCGGCCGAGATCCCGGCGGTCACGATGCCGAGAACTGTCGCGCGCCGGTTCTCCGGAGCGAGCCTGCCCGCCACCGAGCTGAGACCGGCGCCCACGGCTGAGCACGCTCCCACCAAACCGGTCAGCGCTCCCAGCACCACCACGCCGCCGGCCACGGCACTCGCCGCCAGCACCGCTGCCAGAACCCCGAACTGTGCCGAAAGAACGCGCGACGGCGCGAACCGGTCGACCAGCGGGACCAGCAGGCCCAGCCCGGCCATGTATCCGGCCGGTCCACACGCGAGCGCGACTCCGACAGCGGTGATCTGCGCACCCATCGAGTGCGCCACGTCCGCTATCGCGGGCTGCAACGGGTACAGCGTGGACGTTCCCAATGCGGCCGCGAGAGACATGAAGAGGACGACGTGGCCACGTAGCCGGACGGGAGCCTTCACGGATTGATCGATGGTCACGTCGACCAGTGTTGGGAACCGACGTCCCTCAGCGCTGGCGAGAATCCGACCTCACCGGCAGTGCGACAGGAAGACGCTGCCCCGGTTCGCGAAGACGGCTTCGACCGGCTGCTCCGCGCCAAGGGTGAGCCGTAGCAGCACACGAGCCTTGCGCGGGCACAACCATCCGGCCATCACCGCGCCGCGCGCGATCAGGTCCGATTCGGAGCCGCTGAAGCCGTAGGTGGCGCGGAACGTGGTCCCTGCGCCGGTCCGCGTCGCCACCACGACCGGGAACCGGGCGCGCGAGATCGCTTCGGCCATGCCCTCCGAGACGTGTCCGACGCCCGTTGCCGCCACGACGACTCCGCCCACGTTGAGCCAGTCGAGCAACGAGCCGTCGTCGTCCAGCGTCGCTTCGACCAGCGGCACCGCGGGCACCTCCTGAGGGCGTGGCAGCGCGGGCAGGCGGTGCGCCGGGTGGAAGTAGTGCGGCCGGCCTTCCACGACCAGACCCAGCGGTCCTGGGAACGACTCGAAGGCACTCGGCAGGCTGCTGTGGGACTTGCGGACCCAGCGGGCGGCGTGGATCTCGTCGTTGAGGACGAGCAGGGCGCCGCGGCCACCGGAGCCGGGGGCGCTTGCCACTGCTACCGCGGCGGCGAGGTTCGCCGGGCCGTCCGCGCCGGGCAGGCCGGGGTGTCGCATGGCGCCGGTGACGACGAGAGGTTCCTCGTGCGGCCACAGGCAGTCGAAGAAGTACGCGGTCTCCTCGATGGTGTCGGTGCCCTGGATGATCACCACGCCCTGCGCGCCCCTGGAGACCTGCTCGTTGGCCCAGTCGAAGGCCTCCAGCAGCGTGGTGAAGGTGAGCGAGGCGCCGGGAGTCGTCGCCAGGGTGGCGATCTCGCCCACTTCGAGGCCCTGGACCAGGTCTTTCGCGCCGAGTGTCGGTGACACCGCGCCGGAGCCCGTCATCGTGATCGTGCCGCCGAGCGATGCCACCGCCACCTGTGAGCTCATACGCTCACCTTAGGGTCCCGCAAGAAATGATCACTGGCGCCAGTAGGTGATGTTGCGGAAACGGGCCTCCGCGCGGCCGCTGCCGTGGTGGTAGACGCCGTTCTTGAAGTACCGGTTGGCGGGACCTTCGTCGGCGTGGGTCAGTTTCAGCGAGCCGTTGTAGTAGGTCCGCGTCGTGCCGCGGCCACCGGCGACCGCGGTGTGCTCGATGCGGATGGTGAACCACTTGTTGTAGATGCCGGTCGCGATGACCTGGTTGCTGTCCTTGCGCAGCGTGCCGCCGTTGATGTTGGCGACGTTGAGCATGATGTCGGTGGCGCGGGTGCCGGCCGGGCGGTTCTCGCGCAGGATCTGCACGACCGTCGGGCCGCTGACGCCGCTCGGGATGAAGATCTCGCCCTGCCAGGCGCGCTGGCCGCTCGTGTACTCCTGGTGGAACCGGAGCTCGGTGCGCGGATCCGTTGGGCTGCCTGGGGTGTGCGGCGCGTCGTAGTCGTAGACCCACATGGTGTGGACGCCGCCTTCGAACTTGTAGCGCGCGCTCGTCGGCAGGTTGTGCGGCTTCTGCACGTCGTAGCTGTACGGCGTCGACGTCCACTGGACCGACGGCGGCTGGGCGAAGGCTTGGCCCGCCGGCGCGACGAGCAGGGGTGCGGTCAGTGCGAGGGCGAGCATGGAGCGGCGCAGTGCAGGGGTTTCCACGTTGAATCCCTCCGGCCTCGGATTAGCGGTCTAGACCACTACTGTGGGGCGCGGAGACCGGAGGGATCAATGATTCGGCCAGTTTCCGGAACGGAATTCAGCAGGCTGAACCTTTCCCGTACATGAACGTCACAGCCCTGAACGGATCTCGTCGAAGGTCGGGAACTTCGTCGCGATGTCGCTGCCGGTGAAGTTGCCGACCCAGCCGTCGTCGTCGTGGAAGAACCGGATCGACACGTAGTCCGGCGTGGTGCCCATGTCGAACCAGTGCGTGGTGTTCGCCGGAACGCTCAGCAGGTCGCCCGCCTCGCAGAACACCGCGTACACCTTGTCACCGATGTGCAGGTAGAAAACGCCTGCGCCACGGGCGAAGTAGCGGTCCTCGTCGTCATCGTGCGTGTGCTCGGCGAGGAACTTGTTGCGGAACTCGACGGCCTTCGCGCGGTACTCGTCCGTGTCCGCAGGGGTCATCTCCATCGCGTCGACGTAGGTGTACCCCTCCGTCTCGCTGACGCGGGCGACTTCGGACTCGTAGATCTGCAAGGCGTTTTCGGCCGTCACACCGTCCACAACGGACCAGCGGTGGAAGCGCACGCCGTGCTCCTTGAGCGCGGTGGCGATCTCCTCCGGGTCGGTCGTGCGGACGAGGGTCTCCTCGGGGCCGGAGTCCGGCCACACCGTCAGCAGCGTCATGCGTGCCTCCCCGTAAAGATGTCTCGCGTCTCCACCTTGAAGCGCAGCAGCCACTCCAGGCATTCCAGGCGGTGCCGGGCCTGGATCAGGTCGTCACCCCAGACGTACACCCCGTGCCGCGCGACGAGCAAGGCCGGCGTCCGCGGGTCGAAGCCCTTCTCGAAGGCGTCACCCAGCTCGACCATGTCCTGCGAGTTCCGGACGACCGGGACGACGACCTCTTCGTGGTCGTGGCGGCCGAAACCCTTGAGCATTTCGAGGTCCTTGAGGACGACGCCGTCCGGCCAGTGCTCGGCCGCGACGACCGGTGCCAGCGCGTGGACGTGCACGACGGCGCACGCTCCGGCGACCCTGGCGATCCTGGCGTGCAGGCCGGCCTCGGCGGACGGGGCCTTGTCGCTGCCGACCGCTTCACCGTTCTCGTCGATCACCACGCTGTCGTTCTCGGTGATCTCACCCTTGTCGACGCCGCTGACCGTGACCGCGAGCCGCAACGGATCCCGTTGCAGCACCACGGAGAGGTTGCCCGACGTGCCACGCATCCAGCCCATCGCGGCATAGCGCGCGCACTCCCTGGCGAGCTCCGCTGTCACGAGAGCTCCCACACGGTCGGGTGCGGCGTGAAGTCGGCGTTGCCGTACGGCTCACCGGCGCGCGCGACGCCGACCGTCTTCCAGCCCGCCTCCTGCGCGGCGTGCAGCTCGGCAGGCACGTCGCTGTAGAACGTGATGTCGTCGGACTGCAGGACTTCCGCGATCTTGTGGTACGACGCGGCCTCGCGCTTCGGGCCCGCGTTGACCGTGTCGAAGTGGTGCTCCAGCAACGGCGTCAGGTCGCCGTCGGTGGTGTGCTTGAAGAACGCGATCTGACCGGCGACCGAGCCGGAGCTGAAGATCGCGAGCTTCACGCCGTCGTCGTGCCACTTGCGCAGCGCCGGGACCACGTCCGGGAAGAACTCCGCGACGAGGTCGCCCTGCGCGTAGCCCTGCTGCCAGATGAGGCCCTGCAACGTCTTGAGGGGCGTGACCTTCTGGTCCGCGTCCATCCAGTCATGCAGCGCCTTGACGACGTCGTCGTGGCCGCTCAGTTCCTTGATCTGCTTGACGGCGTCGGCGACAACCGGGTCGTCACCGTGCTCGGAGATCCACGGCCCGAGCCTCGGCCGGGCGTAGTCGTACAGGACGACCAGCACCTGGTCCGTCGCGCTCAGCGTGCCCTCGATGTCGAGCACGACCCACTTGCTCACCGCTGTTCTCCCTCGTAGTACTTGTCCAGCTCCCCGGCGTCGAACACCCCTCGGTCCGTCACCACGTCCGTGACGAACCTCGGCGGCGTGACGTCGAACGCCGGGTACAGCCCTTTCACCCGCGGCGTGGCGCTCGGCCTGCCGAGCACCTGCAGCACCTCCGCGCCGTCACGGTGTTCGATCGGCACGTCCGCCGCGGTCGGCGCCTGCCGGTCCGGTGCCTGCACCAGGGCGTGAAACGGTACGCCGAACGCGTGCGCCGCCACGGCCAGCCCCAGTGTGCCGACCTTGTTGACGACGTGCCCGTCCATCGTGACGCGATCGGCGGCCGTCACCAACGCGTCCACTTCGCCCGACTGCAGCACGGCCGCGCCCATGCCGTCCGTGATGAGCGTCGTGTCCACGCCCATCTCGATCAACGTCTCGGCGGTGAGCCGTGCTCCCTGCAGGTAGGGCCTGGTCTCGGTGCAGAAGAACCTGAGCTGCTTGCCCTGCTGCCGGGCGGCCCTGACCGTCTCGGTGAGGTAGAGGTCGGCCCAGCAGTGCGTGAGGACGGTGGCCTGCTGGGGCAGCAGGTTCGCCGTGTGCTCGCCGAGGGCCTGGCTCTTCGCCCGGTAGGCCGCATCGCCGTTGTGCGCGCCCTGCAGTGCTTGCCTGATGTCCTGGGCCTGGTCGACGGCTTCCAGGACGATCTTCGTGGCCTTGCGCAGTGCGTTGTTCGTGTGTCTGGTGTCCTCGAGCAGCCGCGCGGTTTTCGCGAGCTCTTCGCGGGCTACGGCGAACGGTTTGCCCTCAAGGGTTCTGGCCTTGAGGACCATGCCGTAGAGGACCGCGAAGTACGGGCCGGAGGACTGGGTGACCATGTCCACGATGGCCTGCGCGACGTCCTCGGCCGTCCGGCAGAGCACCCAGTTGCGTTCGAACGGGAACTCGCGGCGGTCGAGGATCAGCACGCCGTCGTCGGTGAGCCTGACCGAGTCGGCGAGCACCGGCTGCATCAGCTGTACCCGGTGTGGGCGGGGCGGGCACCGGTGAGGAAGTGCTCGCCGACCTCGCGGGCCTTGTAGACCACCGGGTCGTGCAGCGTGAGCGTGCGGGCGTTGCGCCAGAAGCGGTCGACGCCGTACTTGGCGGCCGTTCCGCGCGCACCGATCTGCTCGAAGATCCGGCTGGTGACGTCGTTGACGAGCTTGGTGCTGACGACCTTGGCCCCGGAGATCGTGACGGCGACCTCTCCCCGCTTCGCCGGGGTGAGGTTCCGGCCGAGCTCGCTCGCTTCCCACAGCTGCTTCGAGGCCTCGTCCGCGAGCAGGCCCGCCGCCCTCGTCTGGGAGACCATCTCGCCGTACGCGGCGACGATGTACGGGTCCTCGGTGGCCTGTTCGACCCCGCTCACGAACCACGGGCGGGTCTTGGTGCGGGTGTAGTCGGCGGCTTCGAGCAGGGCGCCCTCCGCGATGGCGACGTAGAGCTGGGCGAGGACGAGCTGGAAGCCGATCGCGGCGAGGCTGATCCGCGGGTCCTCGTTCGCCGGCTGCACGCCGAGGATCTCGGTCACCTCGACGTTGGAGAAGCTGACGCCACCGGACGCGGTGAGCCGCTGCCCGATGTTGTCCCAGTCGTCCAGGTAGGTGATTCCGTCTGCCTTGCCGTCGAGCAGGAACGTGAGCTTCTCGCCGTTGTCCGTGCGGGTCGCGCTGACCACGATCCGGTCGGCCAGTGCCGCGCCGGTCGCGAAGGTCTTGCGGCCGTTGAGGAGGAAGCCGGTGTCGGTGGGCGTCAGCTCGAGGGCCGCGTCGAGGGGGTTGCTGACGCCGGCCCAGAACTGGTCGGGGGCCTTGCTGAACGGGACGTCGAACAGCCCGCTGCGCCAGATCTGCAGGTAGTGGTACCCGAGGAGGTGTCCGGCGTTCGCGTCGGCGGCCCCGACGATCCGGTTGATCTTCTGCTGCTGCGCCCAGTCCTGGACGTTCAGCAGGCCGCTCTGGCGGAGCAGTTCCACCTCTTTGGCGGGTGGCTGGTTGGCCCGGTCCCTGTCCGCCGCGTCGGACCTGAGCGTCGCCGCCACGTCGTGCGCGACGTCCAGCCAGTTCGTCATCCCTGCTCCTCTCGGTGGTACCCGGTTCAACTTACTTCGTCACACCACCGGGCTAACCACCATGTGAGAGAGACCGTCCGCTGGCAGACTGCCCGCGCGCCCCGCTCGGCGGGGGCACCAACTCTAGGGAGCAATTGGTATGGCGCAGGGCACCGTGAAGTGGTTCAACGGCGAGAAGGGCTTCGGATTCATCGCGCAGGACGGCGGTGGTCCGGATGTCTTCGTGCACTACTCGCAGATCGAGGGCAACGGCTTCAAGTCGCTGGAGGAGAAGCAGCGCGTGGAGTTCGAGATCGGTCAGGGTCAGAAGGGACCGCAGGCGCAGGCCGTCCGCGCCATCTGATTCACCTCTTCGCGGCCCGCTCGGTGTGTTTCCGGGCGGGCTTCTTTTGTGTCCGGACGGACCTCGTGGCGATCGCGGTGCCGGCCAGGGTGACGACGAGGACCAGCGCGCCGCCGTCGGTGATCAGCGACGGCAGCCTGCCCGGGATCCCGTACGCCTCCCGCACTGCCGTCCACATCTCCGGCGGGACCATGAGCACGCCTGCGGCTTGGGTGGCGTTGACCGTGATGACGACCCAGAAGAGCCACGTTCTCGGTTTGCCCTGAAGGGCGAGGACGCCCAGTGCGTTGCCCGCGACGTAGAGGCAGCCGACCGCGCGGAACACCGTCAGGAAGCCCGGCACGGGCTCCGCTCCCGCCAGTTCGAACATCCGTTGCAGCGTTTGGTCGTTGATGATCACGAACGCGTGCACTGCGGTGCCGATCGTGAAGACCACCGATGCGATGCCGGTGATCCGCAGCAGCCCCTCCCCCGGTTCGTTCACCGGTCGATCGTCCCGGCTGCGGGATGGCGGCGGATCCTGGATGCCCCTGAAACAGGCCCTGAGCTGGGCTTCCAGAAATGTCAGACCTGTCTGTCATCGTGTTGTCACACAGAGTTCCATCGGAGACCGATGATGATCGAGAGGCTGGTACTGCCGTGCACCCTGTCGCTTCGTTCCGCGGTGAACGCCGACGTCGCCCTGCTCGCCCGCTGGACCCGGCGCGAACCGCGGGAGGTCGATCTCGAGGTGAACCGACGGATCGGGGTGCGGACCCGCCGCAGGGCCACCGAGGAGCAGCTCCTGGCGGCGCTGCGGTACCTGCGGGAACGGCTGAGCGAGGCCGTGGCCGGCGGGCGGCGCGGTGAGCGCCCGGCAGGCCGCGTCCCGGACGGCCAAGCAGTCGCTGCGAAGCTCGCTCGACAAGGCGGCCTTCGTGCTCGCCAGGGAGACCAGCCGCCATCCCGGCTCGGTCAACCGGGAACTGAATGACCTGATGGGCGTTGACCGCCGCGCCGAGGCGTCCACGGACCAGCTGCGCGAGGCCCTCGAGTACGTCGGCGACCGCCTGCGCGCCCTGGGTAAACGCCGAGGCGACCCACCGGGCCAGGAAGCGGCCGACTTCGCATCAGGTGGCGATCCACCGTTCTGACCACGGCCCGCGAGGGACCGCCGTCCTTCCGAACGAGAAAGGCGCCGCGGTCCGTCGACCACGACGCCTGTACTTCTCGCCGCGGGTGGGCGACGAAGTTCGCGGCAACCGAGGGAGTCGAACCCTGCGCGGCTTGTGAAGGCGGCGCTCAGTACCGGCCCTAACCCTTCGGCTGGGCGACGGCTGCCTTGGAGTTGTACTACCTGTGAAGAGGCGCTGGCGGTGCGTGGAATACCCACAGTGTTAAACGTCCAAACGCTTGAGGACGTTTCATGTCTCACTCATGTGGGTGACTCTGGTCACCATGCGATACCTCCCTGCTGTCGCAGCCCTGCTGCTACTTCCCCTGGTGCCGGCGACCGCGAACGCGGCTCCGTCGGGCACGTACTACATCACCAGTGTCAGGACCGGCCTCAACGTCGCCCAGAGCGGCACTGGAGTGGCCCTGCACCGCCCGAAGGGCAACGAAGACCACCAGCAATGGCGACTGAGTGACGGGAGGTTCGAGAACACCGACTCGCCTGGCCAGTGCATCACCCGTCAGCTCACCATGGGTTCGTGCTCACAGGGGGATACGGTTCACGAGCCGCGGCAGTTCGGTGATCAATGGGAATTCTTCGGTCTCGGCAGTGAGACGCGCTGGTACCTGACACCGGTCGTGAACCGGACCGAGCCGATGCCGCAGGATCCGCGACTGGACCAGATGACATTCCTGACCGCGCACAACGCCTATGCGAACGGGGTCGACGGCGGGTTCGCGCCGCCGTTCATCAACCTCGCCAAGAACCAGACGCGTGGCATCGTTCAGCAGCTGAACGACGGCGTGCGGGGCTTCATGCTGGACATCCACCAGACTCCGGACGGCGCGATCCTGTGTCACAACAGCTGCACGCTCGTGAGCAAGCCGGTGGCGCTCAACGTCGACGTCCAGCGAATCGTTGATTTCCTCCGGAACAATCGGAGCGAGATCGTCACGGTGTTCCTGGAGGACTACGTGTCCGCCGACGTGCTGCGCGGCGAACTGCGCCGGGTGCAGGGGCTGAACGACGTCCTCTACCGCGCGGAAGGCGTGCGGGAGAACGGGTGGCCGACCCGGAGTCAGCTCGTGAGCGCGAACAAGCGTCTGATCATCTTCACCGACCACGGCAAGGACGGTCGTGAGGACTCCGGCGTGCTGTACCAGAAGGACTGGACGGTCGAGAACCACTGGTCGATGGGATCGGGACTGGGCACCTCCGACTGGTCCTGTTACAGCCGATGGGATGAAAAACCTCTCACCGCGACGGGCACGTTCCAGCCGTTGTTCGTCATGAACCACTTCCGCGACGTTCCGTTCGGCAGCACGGCGACTGCGGACAACAGCAAGCTCGCGAACCGGGCCCAGCAGTTCTGCCAGCCCGCCGCCAGGAAGAAGCCGAACTACCTGTCGGTCGATCTTTATCACCTGGGCAACGCGGCCCAGGCCGTGCAGCAGCTCAACTCATACGTATATAGGCCGTAGCCCAAATCGTGGGAGTTGTACGCTCCGCGCATGGCCTCGATTCTGTTCACGCGCGGAGCACCCTCTCTCGACATCATCGACCAGGAGGGCCTGCGCGAAGCAGCGCAGAAAGCCTTCACCGACGACCCCGGCGGCACGTTCGCGTACGGCACGAGCGTTGGTTATGTGCCGCTGCGCCAGTGGCTCGCGGAGCAGCACGGCGTCGAGCCGGAGCAGGTGCTCGTCACCAACGGCTCGATGCAGGCCGACGCGTTCCTCTTCGAGCTGCTCGTCCAGCCGGGCGACGACGTGGTGGTCGAGGCTCCGACCTACGACCGCACGCTGCTGAACCTGCGTCAGCGCGGCGCCAAGATCCACGCCATCGAGCTGGAGACCGACGGCATCAACGTCGACGCGCTGGAGCAGCTGCTCGAGAGCGGTGTGCGGCCCTCGCTCGCGCACATCATCCCGAACTTCCACAACCCGGCCGGCTACACGCTGTCCGAGGCGAAGCGCGCGCGTCTGCTCGACCTCGCGGCCAAGTACGACTTCGTGCTGTTCGAGGACGACCCGTACATCAAGGTCCGCTTCGAGGGCGAGCCCCTGCCGACCATGCTGTCGCAGGACGAGAACGAGAAGGTCGTCTACGCCTCGTCCTTCTCGAAGACCATGGCGCCCGGCATCCGCTGCGGCTACCTGGTCGGCCCGACGACGGTCATCAAGAAGATCCAGGACATCGCCACCACCACGTACATCTCACCGAACATGGTGGCGCAGTCGATCGTGAACTCGTACTGCCGCTCCGGCCGCATCGAGGAGTCGATCGTCAACGTCCGCACCGCGCTGCGGGCCCGCCGCGACGCTCTCGTCACCGCACTGAAGCGCGAACTGCCGGAGGCGGTCTTCACCGCGCCGCAGGGCGGCTACTTCATGTGGGTCGAGCTGCCGGGTGTCTCGATCGAGAAGCTGTTCGGGGTCGCCAAGGAGCACGGCGTCGAGTTCGTGAAGGGCTCGGACTTCCTGCTGGAGGGCGGCGACAACGCCATGCGCCTCGCCTTCTCCGGCGTCACGCCGGAGCAGATCGACGAGGGCATCACGCGTCTCGCCGCGGCGGTCCGCTCGCTGTCCTGATCTGCCGCTCCAGGTGCTTCGGCAGCGCACGCCGCTGCCGGAGCGCCTGGCGCAGCCGGGGCACCGCGGCCCGGAACGCCCGCGGGTCCTTCAGCGACGCCGCCACCGCGCGGTGCACCGGCCGTCTCATCCACGTCACCAGCACGGCGTTGCGCCGCTCGAGGAGATCGCCGCCAGGCTCCCGTTCCACCACCGGATGGTGGTGCGCCACCACGTCCTCGACGTAGCAGAGCGCCCACCCCGCCGCCGCGAGATCCCACGACAGCAACGTCTCCTCGCCGCGGAAGAACAGCACCGGGCTGAAGCCGCCCACCTCCAGGAACGCCTGCCGCCGCACGATCGCCGAGCAGGCCATGAACCCGAGCACCGCGGGTCCCGCGACGCCCTGGCCGAGCGGGCTGTGGCGCAGCAGCGGCGTGATCGGGTCAGGCTTTTCCGCAGGTCCGACGAGCGTGCGTGCGGCGATCACCGCCAGGTCCGGGTGGTCGTCGAAGATCGGCTCGGCTCGTTCGAACGCGTCGGGTGCCCACCACGAGTCGTCGTCCGCGAAGGCCACGAACGGTGTCCGCGCCGCCCGCACGCCGAGGTTGCGCCCGACCGCGCCGAGGTTCACCGGCGACTCCAGCACCTCGACGTGCGGAAACCGCTGCCGCACAAGGGCGACGCTGTCGTCGGTGGACGCGTTGTCCACCAGGATCACCGGAACCGCCAGCTCGCTGAGGTGCGTGAGCGTCCGCAGCAGGCTGGCGGAGCGGTTCCGCGAGGCGATGACGACGGTCGTGCGGGCCATGCCTGTCATCTACCCCGTAGCAGGCCTCCAACACCCTGTCGCCGGAAGAACGGGGCGCGGAACTGGAACGAGTCGTGCACAAAGCCGCCCACGGAGCGCTGGATCCGTCATGACGACATTGGACCTGCCCGGCCTGCTCACCGACCCCGTCACCCTGGAAAACCTGAGCCACGACGAAGCCGAGTGGGCGCCCGCCGGCGCCCCGGCCGCAGCCTTCCATCCACAGTCCACAGAGGACGTGCAGCGTTCGCGGAGATCATCGACCAGGACGTGGACCTCGGCGGCACCGTCGCCGGCGAGCACGGCGTCGACCTGATCAAACGCGACAGCATGATCCGCGAGCTCGGTCCCGACGTCTGTGCCGTACAGCACGCGGTCAAAGACACGCTCGACCCGTTACACCTCTTCAACCCTGGCAGGACGTAGGTTACTATGTACACAAATGATTAGTACACCAAGTATTCCCGAGAACCCGCTCGAGCTGGAGCGCCAGGTCTGCTTCGCCCTCGCCGTGGCCTCGCGCACGGTGATCGCGGTGTACCGCCCGATCCTGGAGCCGCTCAACCTCACGCATCCCCAGTACCTGGTGATGCTGGCCCTCTGGGAACGGTCACCGCGCACCGTCAAGGACCTCAGCACCGTGCTGCAGCTGGACCCCGGCACGCTCAGCCCGCTCCTCAAGCGGCTGGAGGCGATCGGTTACATCGAGCGCCAAAGGGACAAGAGCGACGAGCGCGCGCTGGCCCTGACGCTCACAGAGCAGGGCCGGGAACTGCGCACCGAGGCGCTGAAGATCCCCTTCAAGGTCGTGGAGCAGCTGGACATGACGTTCGAGGAGCTCGCGCAGCTGAACGAGGTGCTGCACAAAGTGATCGCGAAGGCCACGAGATGAACCCGGCGCTGAAGCTCTGGTACTACGCGGGCGGTAGGGTTCCCCAGAAGTACCGCGAGTTCGTCTACGCGGACGTGACCGGTCCGAAGTGGTTGGTGCGCTTCGCCGTCCGAAGTCTGGTGCAGGTCACGCCGCTGACGACGGCCATCACGCTGGCGCTGGTGTTCGGCCTCGGGTCGCCGTGGCCGCTGGCCATCGCGTGCGGCGCGCTCGGTTTCGTTGTAGGACTGTACTTCGCGTTGTCCTACGCGCCGGAAAGCGTGGATTACCGCCTCACCAAGTACGGGTACCCGCGAGGATCGGCGACCTCGGGACGCCGGGAGCGAAACGCCGGCCGGGATCGCGAACGACAAGCGAAGTACGACGCGGTCTGGCGGCGATTCGAAGGGTAGGACGGACCATGGCCTTGCTGAGCAACGAACTGGAGTTCACGAGGCCACAGATCCTGACGCTGACGGCTGGGGTACTGCAGCTCGCGCTCGGCTGGTTCGACGTGTTCGGCCTGGACCCCGACTACCACGTGATCCAGATCGGGGTCGGGGCGCTGGGCGTCGTGATGGCGTGGCGGCACGACCTCGCGCGGATGTACGGAATCCTCTTACTGCTGTCGTTCGGAATGCTGGCCTTCTCGCTCGAAGACGTGACGACCGAGGGTTTCCTGGAGGTTCGCACCGCGTTGATCGGGCTCGTGATCACACTGGCCAGGCCGGGGAAGGACGCGGCGCGCTGACGTCCTCGGAGACCGAGTTCAGCGGCGTCAGCGTCGCGTAGCCGGAAGCCAGCAGGGCCGAGTCCGTGCCCGGCACCAGCGACTCCTCCGAGTACACGGTGACGAGCTCGATCTCGTTCTCGTCCACCTCGTCCACCCGGCTCTGCACGGAGCCGAACCGCGCCAGCTTCGCCCAGCGAATTCCTTGCACGTCAACGATGTTCGGCACGTTCAACGACAGCACCGTGGCGGCCGGCATCTCGAGCAGCACCGGCAGCACGGCGCGCACGACCTCATCCGCCTTGTCCCACAACGGTTCGGGCCCGTCCAATCCGATGTCGAGCGACACCGCGAGCGACGAGACGTCGTTGAGTTGGCCGGTCAGCGCGGCGCCGACGGTGCCTGAGTGCAGGACCGCGCGGCCGACGTTCGCGCCCAGGTTCACGCCGGACAGCACCAGGTCGGGTTTGCCGCCGAACCCGCCGCGGCACGCGATCAGCGTGATCAGGGCCGGGTGCGCGACGACCGCGTGGGCCTCCGCGTCGAGGCCGGGCAGCGTACGGCGTTCGCTGACCACCCTGCCGGTGTCGCTGGCGGCCGCGACCGAGGCGCTCGTGCCGCTGGACTGGGTCGCGGGAGCCGCGACGACGACGTCGAGCCCGCACGAGACAGCGGCAGAGGCCAGGGTCAGCAGACCGGGAGAGTCGATTCCGTCGTCGTTGGTGATCAGCGCGCGCATCCGCTCATTCCTCGATCGGCTCCAGTTCCACGCGTTTGCTCAGCTCGCGCACCGCTTCTCCCCCGCCACTGCCGAGGCCGTGCCGCGTCACGTTCACCGCGCCCGCCGCCGCGCCGAGCTTCACCGCGTCGTCCAACGACATACCCAGCGCGAGGCCCGCTGAAATCCCCGCGGTCATGGAGTCACCGGCGCCGCGCGTGTCGACGGGCTCCAGCCGAGGCATCCGCACCAGGTACAGCTGCTCGTCGAGCAGGGCCAACGCCGGCTCGTCGGCACGCGACACCACCACGCCGTGCACGCCGGAAGAAGCGATCTTCCGGCACGCCCGCACCAGCTCGGGCAGCTCTTCCTCACCCAGCTCCTCGTGGCTCACCTTGACGACGTGCGGGCCACCCCGCACCGCTTCGGCCAGCCGTTCGCCGGCCAGGTCGACGATGACGCGGCAGTCGTTCCTCGTCAGGTCGGAGGTGAGGCGGAAGTACGTCTCGTGGGGCAGCACGCGGTCGTCGGACGGCCCGCTCAGCACGGCTGTGCCCGCGCGGATGCCCTCCACCAGCATCGACTCGTACAGGTCGTCCAGCTCGTGCCGGGACAACGCGTCCGGCAGCATCTCGACCATCTCGGAGCGCTCACCGTCACGGCGATCGTGCACGTACGAGCCGTTGCGCGCGGCGACTTCACGCGCGCGCAGGTCGATGTGCTCGCCTTCCAGCAACGTGCGCAGCACGCGGCCGGTCTCACCGCCGAACGCCGCGCACACCACGGCCTCGACGCCGAGCGAGGCGATCATCCTGGACTGCCAGAAACCCTGGCCGCCCGCGTGCAGGTGCACGTCGGGCTCGCCGTCGAGATCCTCGACGGTGACGGTCAGCTGAGGGGACGGGGCAAAAACGGCAACTCGGGCATCCACGACAGCCGGTTACCCGGTGCGAGCGAACAGTATTCGCCCGCACCGGATCATGCACCGGAGCCGCCGGTCGGGTCGTCTCCGTCCTGCGGTGCGGGCGCGCCGTCCGGCCCCATCTTCTCGTCGGCGCGCCACTCACCTGGTTCCGTCATGTCGCGGTATTCGTCGACCTCCTGGGGCGTGGGGTCGACACCGACCTCTTCCGCGAACTCTTCGGCTTCTTCTGGATCCGTCATGGTCGACGGAGTACCCAGAAGAACTCAGCAAACGCCGCCGTCGCGCCAGACGCCCCACTGACCGGTGGTGCCGGGCTCCTCGCCCTGCGTCCACCACTGCGCGGTCCACTTGTGGCCGTTGTGCGAGACCACGTTGCCGCCGGTGTAGACCTTCGACCGCTCCCACCCAGGCTGCGGGCACGGACCGGGCGCCGGGCCGCCGGTGTCCCACGGGACCTGCGCGGACCGGTAGAACTTGATGCCCATCGTGGTCCAGCGGGGCGCCTGGTTGCCCAGCCGCACCTTGAACTGGTCCCAGTTGTGCGTCGACCACGGCGACCAGCCCAGCTCCGCGAGCACCGGGAGCCTCGGGAACGCCATGAACTCGATGTCGCGCGACGTCACGATCGTCTCGGTCCACAGTGGAGCTTCGACGCCGCGGACGGCCGACTCGGGAACGCCGCTCAGGTGCGTGCCGGGGTTCCAGTTGTAGGCGTCCTGGACCTCGATGAACCCGGCCCACGACAGACCGAGAGGCGTGCTGGAGTTGTACTTCATGTCCAGGTACGCCTTGTTCGCGGGTGACATGACGACCTTGTTCCCGCGTGCCGCCGCTGCCTGCACCGTCGCGTTGGACGTCGTGGTGCCCCAGTACTGCGGGATGGCGGTGGTGTCGGTCGTGGTCTTCACGAACTCGTGCCAGCCGAGCACGGTCTTGCCGTACTTCTTCACGATCGGCAGCGCGCGGTTCATGAACGCCTGGTAGTCGGCGTCGGAGGTCGCGTGGGCCTCGTCGCCGCCGATGTGGAAGTACGGGCCGGGCGTGAGCGCCGCGATCTCACGCACCACGTCGTCGATGAACTGGTAGGTGATGTCCTTGTTGACGCACAGCGAGGAGTAGCCGACCTCGATGTCCGTGCGCAGCGGCGGGGCCTGGCCGTTGCAGTTCAGCTCCGCGTACGAGGCCAGCGCGGCGTTCGTGTGGCCCGGCATGTCGATCTCGGGGATCACCGTGATCCTGCGCGAGGCCGCGTACTGCACGATCTCGCTGTACTGCGCCTTGGTGAAGTAGCCGCCCGCACCGCCGCCGACCTGCGTGCTGCCGCCGTACGTGGCGAGGCGCGGCCAGCTGTCGATCATGATCCGCCAGCCCTGGTCGTCACTCAGGTGCAGGTGGAAGTAGTTGATCTTGTAGAGCGCCAGCTGGTCGAGGTAGCGCTTGACCGACGCCACCGGGTGGAAGTGGCGGGCCACGTCGAGCATCGCGCCGCGATACGCGAACCGAGGGTGGTCGACGATCAGCGCGCCCGGCACGGTCCACGGACCGGGCTGCACGGTCGCACTCTCAACAGCCGCGGGCAGCATCTGCCGGAGCGTCTGCACGCCCGCGAACAGGCCCTCCGGCGTGTTGGCGCGCAGCACGACGGCTCCGGCCGCGACATCGAGCTGGTAGCCCTGCTGGCCGACCGTGCCCGGCGCGCCCGAGAGCAGCAACGAGATGCCGTCCGCCGGAGTGCCGGTCGTGTCCGACACCGGCAACGCGTAGCCGGTCGACGGCCGCAGGACGCCCGCCAGGAAGTTGCCGACGTCCCTCGCGGCAGGGGCGGTGTAGATCTTCGTGGCGGCCGTCAGCGTGTGCGTGACACCGGCTCTGGCCTGCACCGACACTGGAACTGGTACCAGGCTCTGCAGTGGTTCCGCGGCTTGCGACTGCGCGCTCACGGACAGCGCGGCGGTGACAGCGATGACCGCGGCGAGAACGCGAGTTCTCACGGCTCCTCCTCACGAGGCGGGGGCGGCGACCCGTGTCCAGCCTGGTCAAACATCCCATTTGCCGTCAATGGTCTGAGCCAATTTGAAAGGGTTCAGTACGCGGGGAGCTGGAGGCTGTTCACGACGTCGGCGAACTCCTCGGAGGGCGCCCCGCCGCTCTCCCGGTTCTTCAGCGCCATGTCCTGGTTGGCCGTCACGTACGGCCGCAGGATCTCCTCGTAGCGCTGGAACACCGTGGCGGGGTTGTCCCGGAGCTCACCGGCGAGCACGTAGGCACCCACCAGCGCCATGCTGGTGCCCTGACCGGACAACGGCGAGCCGCAGTAGCCGGCGTCACCGAGCAGCACGACGTTGCCGCGCGACCAGGTCTCCATGCGGATCTGGCTCATCGAGTCGAAGTGGAAGTCCAGCGCCTCCCACATGTGCTTCAGCGCGTTCTGCCACTCCCAGCCCGCGTCGGCGAACTTCTCGGCGATCAGCCGCCGTTGCGCCTCGATGTCGCGGTAGTCGACGTCTGCCTCGCCGTTGAATCCCATGTAGACACGGCACTCCGCGTTGGCGCGGGCGCTCATGACGCCGCCACCGACCTCGCCGTCCTGCTGGAAGATCTGCCAGTGGTCGAGGTTCAGGAAGTTCGGCGCGGTGAACACTGCCAGGTTCATGCCGAGGTGGCTGACGAACTCCGACTCCGGCCCGAAGACGAGGCGGCGGACGTTGGAGTGCAGGCCGTCCGCTCCGACGATCACGTCGAAGTCGCGCGGCGCGGCCTTCTCGAACGTGACGCGGGTGCCGTCGATCGCGGTGATCGTGTCGTCGAACAGGTACTCCACGCCTTCCACGGCGTCGAACAGCATCGTGGCGAGGTCGTCGCGCAGGAGCTCGACGTCGGGGCCCGCGAGCTCGCCGCCGCTGAGCGTGTGCGTGGTGGAGCTGAACAGCTCGTTGCCTTCCGCGTCGAGCATGGTCATGCCGCGCATGTTGGTGCTGAGCGACCGCAGCCGGTCGCCCAGGCCCATGCGCTCGATCACCTCCAGCGCCGGGCCGCGCACGTCGATGGCCTGGCCGCCCGGCCGCAGACCGCGGGCCCGCTCGACGACCGTGACGGCGAAACCGTGGCGCCGCAGCCAGTACGCGAGCGCCGGGCCGCCGATGCTGGCGCCGGAGATGAGGACGTTCTTCATGGTGTTGCCCCCTGTGGGTCGGTGTTGCCCACAAGGTGCCGACCGGTACCGACCGCCGGCTGACCACGAGCTGTCAGCGCTTGACAGCGACGAGCCTGGCGGCCGACGTGCCGAGCCCGGACGGGCCCCGGTTGAACGCTCCCGCCAGCAGGTGGGCGTTCACCGGGGTGCGGATCTCCTCCTCGTGGTAGCGCGAAGTTTCCACGTGCCAGTGGGTGACGCCGACGATCCAGTCCTTCAGCTCGTCGGCGTACCGGGTGAGTGACGCCCGCGTCGCGGAGTCCAGTGACAGGTCCTCGAAGAGCTTCGGCAGGTCGACGTCGACGGCCTGGACGAACTGTCCGAGCCGGGCGTCCATCAGCTTGAAGGTGATCTCGAACGCCCGCGGCTGGGAGACCCCGAGGAAGTTCTCGACGACCCGCACCATGTTGTGCACTTCGCCCTCGTACTGAATTTCCTTGAGGTACGAGATGGTGTCGTTGACCATGAAGGTGTAATCCATGGCCGACCGCTCCATGGTCTGAACGACCCGCGTTCCCCAGATCTCCGGCGGCACCGTCGTCGAATGCGAAAAGCGCGACAGCGAGGTCGTCAGCTCGGAACCGAACGTCGACCGGCGCATCTCCAGGTAGTCGACCGGGTCCGGAATGCGGTTCTGCTGGATGTTGATCACTTCCCACGCCCAGGCGTCCAGCATCGCGTCGACGGCTTTCCGGAAGGTGGACCGGAACTCCGGCGACATCGGCGCGGCGGTCTTCTGCCACAGGTCGGCGAGAGACCGCTCGACGGCGTTGACCGGCACGATCGTCGGCACCAGGTCGAGCGGCATGCACAGCTTCAGCCGCGCGGTCTGGCTCTTGAGCCCGGCGAGGTCCTTCAGCCTCCCGAACACCCACGGGTAGAAGTCGTCGCCGTAGGTTCCCCAGGTCAGCCAGGCGGCCGAGAGGAACAGCTCGGACGGCGTGCCGTCGGGGTCCATGCACACCGATGCCAGTGCCAGGTCGAAGCGGCGGTTCTTGGCCTCGTCCCAGATGCCCTCGCCGTGGAAGCCGACCTCCTCGCTCCACGCGATGACCTCCTCCCGGCACTGGTCCAGGTGCGGGGCCATCCCGAGCACGAACGGGATGTCGTAGGTCGGCCGCGGGTACGGCTCGACGATCTTGGGCGTGGCCGTGAACTGCTTGAGCCGCTGCGGCATCGTCCTCGCGTACGAGCCGAGGACGTCGGCCGCGGACGTGCCGGGCTGGGTCCTGAGGCCCTTGTTCATGTACCGGGACGACCGCAGGTGCCACTCGTGGCCACCCGCCTGCCAGTCCTGCAGGCCCTTCACGTAGCCCAGCACGGCCGCGCGCCCGATGGGGTCGATCGCGTGCTCGTCGAGCAGCAGCGGGACCTCGGTGAGGGCCGTGTGCTCGAACTGGTGCAGGCGGGACGTGAGGAGGTCGTTGACGGCCTCCGCGGCGTCCTGGGTGGGGAGGTCGAGGAACTTCTCGAACACCAGCACGCTGTTGGACAGCTCGCCCTCGTCGAGGACCTCGCGCTCGTAGGAGAACAGGTCGTTGCGCAGGTGCACGGCGTCGCTGAACGTGTCCCTGAGGACACCGATCGGGCGGCTCAGGGCGATCTGGGCCGGCACTTCGAGGCCGACCGCGTGCTCGACCAGGTTCGCGCTCCACGGCGCGCCACCGACCTTGCGGCGCATCTCGATGTACTCGATCGGGTTGGAGAGCCGGTGGGCGCTGATGTTGTGCAGCTCCCACATCGACTCGTCGAGCAGGTGCTTGGTGTTGGAGGCGAACCGCTCGCGCCAGTCGAGCGAGTGGCTGGGGACCGTGCGGCGCCAGAGGTCCGCCAGGCCCTTCTCCACCGGGTTCGCCGGCGTCGCGGTGATGACACCGTTGACCGGCATGAACAGCGGCAGCCGGTCGAGGTAGGCCTGCGCGCCCTTGATGTCCGGGTTGCGCTTGTAGAGCTCGACGAAGTGGTCGTCGAAGTAGAACACCCACACGTACCAGTCGGTGATGAGGTCGAGCGTCTCACCGTCGCAGTCGGGGTGCGTGTAGGCGCAGAGCAACGCGTAGTCGTGCGACTCGAGGTCGTCGTCCGTCCAGACGACCGTTCCGTGCTGCGGCACGTCGATCATGTCCATCTCGTGCGCCCATGCCCGCGTGTGGACGCGGGCGCGCTCGAGGTTCGGGTTCAGCCGGGCGGGGTGGGGCGTGTAGAACTCCGGCAGCTGGAACGGCTGCATGTGCTGGACCTCCGCGCGTTGGACGTAACGCGATGCACGCAACCAGCCCACACACGGGCACGCCAGATGGTGAAACGTTGATCCACACGTTTGTATCGCGGTGTCGCCCGTTCAGCCCAGCCCTTCTTGACCGGTGCCCACTCAGCGCACCAGTGACTGGGCGCTGAGCTTCACCGCGAACGGGTACTGCAGTTCGATGATCTCCTCGCCTTCCGACCGCGCCTGTTCCACGTACACCCCGTTCTCGAGGTGCAGGCAGCGCAGCCACGGCCCGTCGTAGTCGATCATCCAGTAGTTCTCGCAGCCGACTTCCTGGAACTTCGCCCGCTTCAGTTCCAGGTCCACGTGTCGCGTCCGGGGCGAAAGGACCTCGACCGCCAGCACGGGCGGCCCCATGAGCGCCTGCTTCGTGAACTGTTCGCGACGTCCCACGACCAGGTCCGGGATGAAGACCGTGTCGTCGGCGAGCACCACGTCGACCGGAGCGGGGAGGACCTCCAGCTCCGGCGGGCAGACAGCCGTCAGCGCCACCAGCAGGCGGGCGACGACCCGCTGGTGCACAGGACGGGGCGAGGGGCTCATCACCAACACCCCGTCAACGAGTTCGAAACGGTGCCCGTCATCAGGCATCGCCTCCAGGTCCGCCCACGTCAGCGGTCTGCCGTGGGGAAACGTCGGGACACCACCCATGGTGCGTTCCACCCCCTGGTCGAGGCCACTGTCCGCCGGACGGGTCCCGGCGATGCCATTAGACAAGACTGGTCCGATTCTCACGACTCGCAAGCCCCTTTTGGCCGACCTCGCACCACTGCACGCACACGTCTCCGTGACCGCTACCCCGGAGCGTGAGGCCTCACTGGTCCTGTAGTGGAATGCGACACCCGGACGGAGCAGCGTTTTGGTTGCAATCGAACAAGTGGCTAATTTTTGATCAATTTTCGGGCGATTTTCGGTAACGCCATCACCGTTGCCAATTGCTCGCGAATGCGACCCTAACGGAATCTTACGAGCCAGCCAAGCACTCTGTTGGAGCAATACCTCACAACGGCCTCACATCCAGAAGATCAAATCACCTGGCGTGGGCTTCGAGCCCAATTCCGGTTAAAGGTGCGGGACAGTTCCCGACGGGCGGCGTTCAGGACGTCTGGGGCAGGTTCCGCAGCACCGGCGCCCGCCCGACGGGGTCCGCGAGCCGCTCGTACACCGCCGGCCCGCGCTGGTACCACCGCCGGGCCGCGACGAGGTCACCCGACGACCGCGAGAGGACGCCGAGGTTGCGGTACGCCCCGCCAGCTCACCGAGATCCTCGAAGACGTCCTTGGCCAGCAACGTCATCTCGTGCGCCAGGTCGTAGCGGCTCTGACTGATGTGCAACGACGCGAGCGAGCACCGCAGCACGGCCGCGCCGAGCACGTTGCCCGCCTTCTCACACGCTGCCAAGGCGATGTCGTGGGTGTGCTGCCATGCGTCGTGGTCCCCACCGGCCTCGAACAGTGGGAAGAACTTGGTGGCCACGCGGTGCGCGGCGTGCACGGCGAGCGTCGTCTTACCCGCCCCCACCGGGCTCGTCAGCAGCACCACCTGCGGGAACGGTGATGAGACGGTGTTGAGACGGGATCCGGAGCTCCCAGGCGGCACTGACGTGCGTACGACCCGCCGTTCGGAGCAATCCCGCGGCGGATCACCGGAATTTCGCTGGTGTGATCGCGGTGGGGACGCGGTGTGGACGCACTCCAACACGCTCGGTGGCATCACCACCGAGGGGAGCCGGAGATGCGCAGGACCACGGACAGAATCGCCCAGTACACCGCCATCGCACTGGTCGCGGGTGCCGCTACGACGCTGGTGCTGCTGGCGCTGTGGCTGTAGCGAGGACCCGCTTCGCCACGGCCATCGCCCTCGGCTGACGCAGGTGCTCGGCGGCCGCGACCGCCTCCTCGCCGTAGCGGATGGCGGTCTCCCGGTCGCCGAGCGCCAGGTGCAGAGTGGAGAGCTGGCCGAGCACCTTGTACCTGCTCCACCAGCGGCTGGTCGAGCTGACGACGGCCAGGCACCGCCGGGTGTGGCCGATCGCCTCGGTCAGCCGCCCGTCCAGCTGGGCGGCGAGCGACAGGGCCACGAGCATCGCGACCTGACCGATGTGGTCGCGAATCTCCTCCATCGCCGCCAGCACCGCGTGGTCGTCCGGCAGGTTCATGTACGCACGGCACAGTCTGCGCACCTCGCGCACCATCTCCCGGACGGCTGCGAAGTCACCCGTCTCGTACCGCCAGTAGGCGAACTCGGCCACGGCGATCGACTCTCCACGCCGGTCACCCGACTCCCGGTAGGCGGCCAGCGACCGCTCCGCGCAGGACCTGCTCTCCTTGTCGTTGGACATACCGAAGTGCACGTAGGCCAGGTCGTGCAGAACCCCCGCGTAGGCACGCACGTCACCGCGTGACTGCAACAGCGGAAGTGCTTGCTCCAGGTGCGTGAGCGCCTCGTCGTACTCCCCGCGCTCGGCGTGGAGGACGCCGATGTGCTCCAGCGCGTCCGCTTCCCCCGTCGGGGCACCCACCTGCCGCATCAGCACAAGGGCGCGTTGGTAGTGCTCCATCGCCTTGTCGAACTCGTGCTGTTCCCGTGCGGCCATGCCGAGCATTCCCAGTGTCGACGCCTCACCGCGCACGTCGCCGATCTGCCGCATCAGATCGAGAGCCTCGTGCAGGTGCTCCGCCGCCTTCTCGTAGTTCTCCTGCCCGAGGTGCGCCGATCCCAAGCCGCGCAACGCTTCCGCGCGCGCCTGCAGATCACCGAGGTGGTGCGCGGCCGCGAGCGCGACGCTCTGCACCTCGACCCGTTCCCGGCCGGATCCGCGCAACAGCAGGAAGTGCGCGAAGTGGTGTGGCAGCTGCCAGGCGTACCGGTAGTGCCCCTCGTACGCGGCCAGGTAGACGGCCGCCCTGAGGTTCCGCCGTTCCGCCTCCTGCCACGCCAGCGCCTCGACCGGCGTGGCGAACACGGGAGGATCGATCTGCTCGTACGTCACCGCCGAGTGGATCTCGGGCCGGCCGGGCGCGATCCGTTGCGCGGAGGTCGCCGCGCCGTGCAGGTAGTGGTCGAGGATGCGGACGACGGCCTCGTCCTTCTCGTCCGGCTCGACACTGGCCTTCGCGTGGTCGGCCAGGAGGTCGTGGAACCGGTAGCGGCCGTTCTCCTGTTGCTGCACCAGGTGCACGTCGAGCAGTTCGTCCAGCAGGCGTTCGGCCTCCGCCCGCGTCGTGCCGGCCACCGCCGCGGCGAGGTGCACGTCCCAGTCCTCACCGGTGTGCAGGCCCAGCCGCCGGAACAAACGCTGCTGGTCTGCCGTGAGTTGCTGGTAGGACAGGGCGAACGCGCCAGCGACGCTGCGCTCGCCCGCCTTCAGCTCGGTGAGGCGCTGCTCGGTGAGCCGGCGCGTGAGATCGAGCGCGGTCCACGCGGGCCGGGAGCGCCACCGGGCACCGACGATGCGCACGGCCAGCGGCAGGTAGCCGCAGAGCCGGACGATCTCGCGCGCCGCTTCCAGGTCGTGGTCGACCCGGTGCCGGCCGGCGATGCTCGCGAGCAGGTTGAGCGAGTCCACTTCGGACAGAACGCCGAGCGACACCGTGTACGCCGCGTCGAGGTCGACGAGCCTGCGCCTGCTGGTGACCAGGACCAGGCCGGTGCCGGGCAACAACGGGCGGACCTGGGCGGCGCTACCGGCGTTGTCGAGCACCACGAGTGCCTTGCGGTGGGCCATTTCCGCTCGCCATCTGGCGGCGCGGGCGTCCAGGCCGTCCGGGATGTCCTGCGCGGGCACGCCGAGCGCGGTGAGCAACGCCAGCAGCGCGTCCGACGGTGTTCGCGGTTCAGCGCCCTCCGTGTAGGAGTGCAGGTCCACGAACAGCTGCGCGTCGGGGAACTTCGGCGCCAGCCGGTGGGCGGCACGGACCGCGAGCGTGGTCTTGCCGATGCCCGCCATGCCGTCGATCGCGGTGATCGCGACGCAGCCGGACGGGACGGCGGCGAGGATCTCGTCGAGATCCTCGGCGCGGCCCGCGAAGTCGGGGATGTCACCGGGCAGGTCGTTGCGAGCCCTTGGCCGGTTGTCAGCCGTGAGGACCTGCTGATGGGCCTGCTGCAGGTCCCTGCCGGGGTCGAGGCCGAGCTCCTCGGCGAGCCTGGTGCGGATGTCGTCGTAGGCCCGCAGCGCTTCCGTCTGCCGGTCGCAGCGGTGCAGCGCGACGATCAGCTGGGCCCACAGGCGTTCCCTGGCCGGGTGCTGCCCGGTGAGCGTGCGCAGTTCCGGGACGAGCTGCTCGTGCCTGCCGTGCTTCAGATCCTGGTCGATCCGCGCTTCCAGCGTCGCGAGGTACTGCTCGGTCAGCGCGGGCACGTGGTCGCGTTCCAGCGCGTCGCTGCCGATGTCCGCGAACGGGCGGCCACGCCAGAGCTTCAGCGCTTCCCGCGGTTCCAGCAGGCCGAACCGGTGGACGTCGACCTCGTCCGGCCGCACGTCCAGCAGGTAGCCGCCGGGCCGGGTCTGCACGAGCTCCGGCCGGCCGAGGTCCTCGCGCAGCCTGCCGACCGCGGTCTGCAGGGCGTTGCGCGACCCGCCGGTCAGCTCGACCAGCTCGTCGACGCCGACCACCTGGCCTGGACGCAGCAGCAGCGCGGCGAGGATGACACGCCGTTTGCCGGACGGGACGTGGACGTGGTGCCCGTCGAGCACCACGTCCAGCGGCCCGAGCAGGCCGAACGACCTCACTTCCACTGACCCCAGTGGACCATCTCCTCGAACGGGGTGCGCTTGCGCGTCCGCGGCGACGCACCCTCGGAGATGCCCTCCTCCGCGGGGTGGCCGATCGCGATCATGCCGATCGGCACGTAGCTGTCCGGCACGCCGAACGCCGCCCGCAGCTCGGGCCACGTCTCCTTGTCGGTGCCGAAGAACACCGCGCCGAGGCCCTCGTCGACCGCGGTCTGCAGGATCAGCAGCGCGGCCATGCCCGTGTCGATGTCCCAGTACGGCACGGGCCAGCGGTTCTCGTCGCGGTCCGTCCACCCCTTGTCGGCCTGCGCGTACCGGTCGAGGTAGACGTCCTTGGCCGAGAACGGGATGACGACGACCGGAGCCGACTTGGCGCCCTCCCCGCCCCACCACTCGAACATCTCGCTGAGCCGCTTCAGCGACTCCCCCTGCAGCACCAGAAAGCCCTGCCCCTGCGAGAACCCGGCGGACGGACCACGCACCGCGTTGCGCATGATCCGCTGGATGCTCTCGTCACTGACCGGCTCGCCGGTGAACTTGCGCACCATGCGCCTGCGCCGGACCACGTCCTGAAACTCCACGTCAACCTCCCCAGATGTGATCTCGACCGTAGCAGCGGTCCGGGGGAGCTCGTGCGGAGTCAGAGCCGACGCAGTCCGGCCAGCACTCGTTCCAGCAGAGCACCATCGGGACGATCGCCGCCGTACGAGGAAGCCGTGCGGTGGACGTCGATCAGGCCGTGCGCGGCCATGTCGCCGAGCAGCACCTTGGTGACGCCCAGCGGCAGACCGCGCAACGCGGCGATCTCGGCCACCGAACGCGGCGAGTGGCACAACGCCAGCACGTCCTGGTGCTCCGGGCGCACGGCGGTCGCCGAGAACTCGTTCACCGAGACCAGGGTCTCGATCTCCAGATGCACCTCGGACGTGGTGCGGCCACCGGTCCAGGCGTAGGCGCGCACGATGGACGCCGACGACTCGATGGACGGCAGCGGCGGCACGTCGAACGGCAGCGTGGCGTACGGGTCCGGCTCCGGCGGGGGTTCCGCCGCGCGCGTGGCCTTCTTCTTGCCGCGCTTGCGGATCCGTTCGCTGTCGAAGCTGAAACCGCTGATCAGATCGCCGAAGTTGACCTGCTCGTCGGGCTCTCGGTTCATGCCAGCTCGGCCCGCAGTTCCGGCGTGAGCAGCTGGCCCACCTGCCGCACGACCACCGTCATCTCGTAGGCGACCTGCGAGACGTCGCACGAGGACGACGCCAGCACCGCGAGGACGGAGCCGTCGCTGATCGACATCAGCAGCATCACGCCCCGGTCCATCTGCACCACGGTGCGCACGACCGACTCACCGGCGAAGCACTGGGACGCCGACTCCGCGAGCGACACCACGCCTGCGACGATCGCCGCGAACTGGGGTGCGACGTGCGCCGGCAGCCTCGACGACGAGATCAGGACCAGACCATCGGCCGAGATCACCACCGCGTGCTCGATTCCGGGTGTGCGCTCGGTGAAGTTGGTGACCAGCCAGCCGAACTGGTCCACCTGCGTGCTCATCGACTCTCCTGCCGGTCGGGAAGGCCTCGCTGCACACCGCGCTGGAAGGCGTCGAGGAAGCCCCGAGCCGACTCAGGCGACTGGCGTGCTGGTGCGGGTGGAGGCGGTGGAGCGGCACCCGGTGACTCGAACCACGACGCCGGACCCGACGCCGTACCCGGCATCTGGGCAGGCGTCGCCGGTCGAACCGGACGCTGCTCGATCGCTTCCCCCCGGAAAGACTCCCAGGACTCCTCCCGCCGTGGGGCCAGTTCCGCCGGAACCAACACGATCGCGCGAGTGCCTCTGCCTTGTTGGGCATCGAGCCGTACCACGATCTGATGGCGCGCGGCCAGCCTGCCGACGACGAAAAGTCCCATTTCGCGGAAGACCTGGACGTCCGCGCCCTCGCCTGCGGCCTCGAGGCGGTGGTTCACGACCGCCAGTGCCTCCGGGTCGATGCCGATGCCGTGGTCGACCACGTCGATCTGCACGATGTCACCGGCCTCGATCGACGCGCTGATCGTCACCTGCGTGTGCGGCGGCGAGAAAGCCGTTGCGTTGTCAAGAAGTTCGGCCAGCAGCCGGACGAGGTCGCTCGCCACATAACCGACCACTTCGGCGTTCGGCGCCGTGTGCACCATCACCCGCTGGTACTGCTCGATCTCCGCGGCCGCCGCGCGCAGCACGTCCGTCAGCGGAATCGGCCGGGTGAACCGCCGCGCCACGTCGCCGCCGGAGAGCACCATCAGGTTCTCGTTGTTGCGGCGCATGCGGGTGGCGAGGTGGTCGAGCTTGAAGAGGTTCGCGAGCTGGTCCGGGTCCTCCTCGTACTTCTCCAGCTCCTCCATCAGCTTGAGCTGGCGTTCGACGAGGCTTTGGCTGCGCCGCGAGAGGTTCACGAAGATGTTGCGCATGTTCGCGCGCATGCCGGCCTGTTCGATGACCGAGCGGACCGCCTGCTGGTGCACCTCGTCGAAGGCGCGCGCCACCTGGCCGAACTCCTCGGTCGTGTCCACCGGCACCGGTTCGATCTGAGTGCTGCCGCGTCCGGTTGCCACCATTTCGGGAAGTTTGTGCCACGCCACTTCCAGCGCGGAGCGGCGCAACGCGTTGAGCGAGCGCAGCAGGTAACGGCCGACGACGAACCCGATCGTGCCGGCCAGGATCAGGCTGGCGAACAGGATGGCGGACGCCGCACCGGCGCGGTCGCTCGTCTCGTCGCGCAGGCGGTTCGCGGTGTCGCGCAGGTCGTTCTGCATGCCCTGCACCACGCCGTCGAGCGACGTCGCGACAGCTCCCGACGCCTTGCTCCAGTCCGATGCCGCGATCGGCAACGGCTTGGGCCTCGCCGTGGCGCTGTTGTTGCTGTTGTTGTTGCCCGTGCTGGGAGCGTCCGAGGCCGGATGCAGCACCGCGGTGGTGAGCATCTTGCGGTGGGCCTCGATGTCCGGGCCGTTGAACTTGGTGCTCCAGGTGCTCAGCTGGTCCGCGGTCGCGAGCGCGGCGAACTCGCCGGCGATGTAGCCGAGCTTGACGTTCGACTCGACGAGCGACCGCACCTCCGCGGTGACCAACTGGCCGCGCGTGAGCCCGGACAGCACGACCGCCTGCTGGTAGAGGACCTGCTCCTGCACGTGCAGCACGTGTTGCAGGCCCATCGCCGTGCGGAAGAGCGCGGCGTCGCCGAACTCGCTCGCGAGGACCTCGTCCACGTCGAGCATCGACTCGGTGAGGGCGGTGTACTCCCTGATCACGCCCGGCACGTCGGTGGTCCGCTCGCGCAACGCGGGCAGACCACCGATCTTGGCCGCGACGTCGTCCATGCGGGCCGTCACGACCTCGGCCAGGGAGGTCTTGGCGATCTGCCCGCGCAACGCCGTCCTGGACTCGTCGGTGCGGCGCACCTGGTCCTGGAGCGCCTGCTGCCCGGAACCCTCGGCGACGATCCGCCGTTCCGCCTGCACGCCCTCGATCACGGGGATCAGCGCGGCACGGACCTTCACCAGCCGCTGGAGCGCCGCGTAGGACTCGGCGCGTTCCATGTGGGACTGGATCTGCAGTACGCCGGCGCCCACCGCGATGAAGACCGGAACGATCAACACCGCGGCGAGCTTCACCGGCAGGCGCCAGTTGCGCCAGTTGACGAGCGCCTTGAACATCAGACGAAGAGCTTGGCGGCGTTCAGGAAGAGCCGGTACAGGCCGTAGGCGAGCGGGATGCCCACCCACAACCACGCACCGATCAGCAACAAGCGCTGGGAGTTCACTTCCGCACCACGCCTTCCGCGTCGACTGCGTCTTCCTCGTCGGCGGCCTTCGCGGCGTCCGCCGCCTCGGCCTCGTTCCACTTCGCGACCGTGGCCTCGTCGTCGGTCTTCTGCGAGGGCTCGTCGGTCTCGTCGGCAGCCTTGGGTTCGTGGAACTTCGGGTCGACCGGGCGGATCAACTCGTTCGCGACGAAACCAACGACCAGCAGCGAGATCATGATGTAGAACGACATCGCGTACAAGTCAGGCCCGACGTGTCCCGCCTTCTTGCCCGCGTCCGCGATGGCGTTGACGATCAGCGGCCCGAGCACGCCGGCGACCGACCACGCGGTCAGCAGGCGACCGTGGATCGCGCCGACCTGGTAGGTGCCGAAGAGGTCGCGCAGGTACGCGGGAACGGTCGCGAAGCCCGCGCCGTAGAAGGACAGGATCACCATCGCCGCGACCACGAACAGCGGGGTGCTGGTCGGGCCGAACACCAGCAGCACCAGGTAGAGCAGTGCGCCGACGCCGAGGTAGAGGCGGTAGATGTTCTTGCGGCCCACGATGTCCGAAGTGGACGACCAGATGAACCGGCCCGCCATGTTGGCGGCGCTCAGCAGCGCCACGAAACCGGTGGCCGCCGTGGCCGCGACCGGTATCGAGGACTCCTTGAAGAAGTCGACCAGCATCGGCGCGGCCTTCTCCAGGATGCCGATGCCCGCGGTGACGTTGAAGCACAGCACGACCCAGAGCAGCCAGAACTGCGGCGTCCTGATCGCGTTGTTCGCGGAGACGTTGAAGCCGACGGAACCCTTGGGCCTGTCCTTGAGCAGCTCCGCCTTCTCCTTGGTGAACTCCTCGGAGGGCAGGCGGATCAGCAGCACGCCGACGCTCATGAAGATCGCGTAGACGATGCCGTGGATGAGGAACGCCTTGCCGATGCCCGACGTCGAGGTGTTCCCGAACGCCGTCAGCATCGAGGTCGACCAGGGTGAGGCGATCAACGCGCCGCCGCCGAAGCCCATGATCGCGATGCCGGTCGCCATGCCCGGCCGGTCGGGGAACCACTTGATCAGCGTCGAGACCGGCGAGATGTAGCCGATGCCGAGACCGATGCCGCCGACGAGGCCGTAGCCCAGGACGACGACCCAGTACATGCCGGCCCACACGCCGACAGCCGAGATCAGCAGACCGGAGCAGAAGCAGACCAGGGAGGTGAACATCGCCCACCGCGGTCCCCGTCGCTCCACGGTCGTGCCGAGCACCGCGGCCGAGAGCCCGAGCATCACGATGCCGAGCTGGAAGGGCAGAGCCGACTGCGTTCCGGTGATACCGAGAGATTTCTCCAACGGCGTCTTGAAGACGCTCCAGGCGTAGGCCTGACCAATGGAGAGATGAATCGCCAGTGCTGCGGGCGGAACGAGCCAGCGGTTCCATCCGGGAGGCGCGACTGTGCGTTCGCGCGCTAAGAACCCCACTTTATCCCCAACCGTCACAAAAACGCGGACCGATCGATCCTAGGCCAGGCGTACACGTGCGACAACGGTCGGGAGCTGTCCTACCGCTGTTACATGGGACGCAACTGCGGTTCACGCAGACGAGCTACTCTCGCGTCCGACCATTTGAGACGAATGCAGTGTCCGGTTTTGCCCGTTTCCCGGTACTGGACGCGTTGACTGCACACGTGAGAGCGCTACAGTGGGCGCGCACGCATGAGGGGCGGGGGTACATGACCAAGGCGATGTGGTCGCCTGGAGAAACGCAGCACGAGGATCGGGAATTCCGGGGCTTCGCGTCGTTCGGCGACCCCGAGGCTTTGTCGTACGTCGATTCGAACGGCAAACCGAACTTCGCGCTGATTCGGCAGACCGACGAATTCCGCATCCTCCGCCGGCGGCTCACGACGTTCATCTTCCCGATGACCGTGTTGTTCCTCGCGTCTTACTTGACCTTCGTGCTGCTGTCCGCGTATGCGAGAGACGTCGTCAGCATCAAGGTGGTCGGCGTGATCAACCTCGGTATCCTGCTGGGTCTCGGGCAGTTCGTGACTTCGATCATCATCACGCTCGGCTACGCCCGTTACGCAAAGCGACGGCTGGACCCGCAGCGCAAATTGCTCGCAGAGAAGACAGGCGTCGAGGAGTAAGGCATGCCCACCACCGGCAACCCGGTGCTGAACCTCAGCGTCTTCGCGGTGTTCGTCCTGATCACCCTCTACATCGTCTACCGGGTCAGCAGCCGCAACGTCACGGCGTCGGACTACTACGCCGCGGGCAGCTCGTTCACCGGCGCCCAGAACGGTGTCGCACTCTCCGGTGACTTCCTGTCCGCCGCGTCGTTCCTCGGCATCTCCGGCGGTATCGCGGCGCACGGCTACGACGGCTTCCTCTACTCCGTCGGCTGGGTCGTCGCGTGGCTCGTCGGCCTGCTGCTGATCGCCGAGGGCCTGCGCAACACCGGCCGCTTCACCGTCGGCGACGTGCTGGCGTTCCGGATGAAGCAGCGCCCGGTCCGCGCGGCCGCCGCGAACGCGACCCTGGTGATCTCGTTCTTCTACATGATTGCGCAGATGGCCGGCGCGGGCGGCCTGATCGCGTTGCTGCTCAACGTGTCCTCGAAGTGGGGCCAGGCGCTGCTGATCGCGGTCGTCGGCATGGTCATGGTGCTCTACGTGCTGGTCGGCGGCATGAAGGGCACGACCTGGGTGCAGATCATCAAGGCCGTTCTGCTGCTGCTCTGCGTGACGCTGATGAGCGTCTTCCTGCTCGGCAAGTTCGGCTTCAGCCTGTCGGCGATCATGCAGCAGGCCACCGAGAACAACAAGCTCGGCGAGGCCGTGCTCGACCCCGGCGCGAAGTACGGCTTCAGCACGATGTCCAAACTGGACTTCGTCTCGCTCGCTCTGTCGCTCGTGCTGGGCATCGCCTCGCTGCCACACGTGCTGATGCGCTTCTACACCGTGCCGAACGCGGCGGAGGCCCGCCGCTCGGTCGTGTGGGCGACCTGGACGATGGTCATCTTCTACCTCTGCACGCTGGTGATCGGCTTCGGCGCGATGGCGCTGGTCGGCTCCGAGACGATCGCCGCGGCACCGGGTGGCGAGAACTCCGCCGCACCGCTGCTGGCGTTCCGGATCGGCGGCGCGGTCCTGCTCGGCGTCGTGTCCGCGGTCGCGTTCGCCACGATCCTCGCGGTCGTCGCTGGCCTGACCCTGGCGGCGTCGGCGTCGTTCGCGCACGACGTGTACGCGAACGTGATCAAGCGCGGCAATGCCGAGCCGCGCAAGGAGATCAGGGTCGCGCGGCTGACCGCGGTGGTCGTCGGCGTGCTGTCGATCCTCGGCGGTATCGCGGCGAACGGCCAGAACGTGGCGTTCCTCGTGTCGCTGGCGCTCGCGCTGGCCGCGTCCGCGAACCTGTCGACGATCCTCTTCACGATCTTCTGGCGGCGTTTCAACACGACCGGCACGCTGTGGAGCATCTACGGCGGGCTCGGGTCGTGCCTGGTGCTGATCATCTTCTCGCCGGTGATGTCCGGGGCGAAGACGTCGATCTTCCCGGACGTCGACTTCGCGTGGTTCCCGCTGGGCAACCCCGGCCTCGTGTCGATCCCGTTCTCGTTCCTGTGCGGGTTCCTCGGCACGATGTTCTCGAAGCCGGAGCCGGAGAAGGCGGACCTGGCCGCGGAGATGGAAGTCCGGGCCATCGCGGGTATCGGCACCAAGGCTTGATTCTCGGGCCTGATCACGCCGGGATCAGGCCCGCTTCGTGGGCGATGATCGCGGCCTGCACGCGGTTCCTGACGTTCAGCTGCCGGAGAATGGTGCTCACGTACACCTTGACGGTTCCCTCGACGACGTGGATCCGGCTCGCGATCTCCGCGTTGGACAGACCCGCGCCGACCAGGCCGAGCACCTCGCGTTCGCGTGCCGTGAGCACCTTGATCCGCTCGGTGGCGCTCGACCGCGGCCGGGCTTTCGCGAGCTGGTCGACGACTCGCCTGGCGACCAGGGGCGACAGGTAGGCGGCGCCGGTCGCGACGGCGCGAACCCCGGCGATGATCTCCTGCGGGTCGCCGGTCTTGAGCACGAACCCGGCCGCGCCCTCCCCCAGCGCCCTGCTGATGTAGGTGTCGTCGGCGAACGTCGTGAGCACCAGCGTCCGCGTCTCCGGGTGGCGCTCGCGGATCCGCGCGGCCGCGTCGAGCCCGTCGACGCCGGGCATGCGGATGTCGAGCACGGCGACGTCGGGCCGGTGCTTCGCGACGAGGTCGAGCGCCTCGCTCCCGTTCTCGGCCTCCGCGACGACCTCGATGTCCCCGCCGGTCGCGAGCACGGCCTTCACGCCGAACCTGACCACCGGTTCGTCGTCCGCGAGCACCACCCTGATCAACCGCTCCTCCTGGCGAGCCACTGCTTGGACACGAGCCGATCATCCCGGAAGCACAGCTGGTGGAGGTCGTGCCGGTGGCTGTCGAACGGGTTGGCGTGCGTGCTGTAGTACCGGCACTCGGCACCGGCCGGGGCGCTGACCCCGAGCGGGTTGTCGACGCGGGTGCGCAGCGGCAGGTCCAGGTCGTCCTCGTGGTGCCCGAACTCGGCCCGCGCGAACTGCTGTGGCGTGAGCACCGACGTCACCGCGTCGAAGACCATGTAGCCCGGCACGCCGATCGCGATCACCGCGCACACCACCGAGGTGATCAGCACGGTGCGTCTGGCGCTCTTGCGGATCTCGGCCTCGGCGGTCTGCCGGCGCACGTGCGTGGGAGTGGTGCGTGGCAACGGGCGTTCCGGCAGCTTTGCCCTGACCTCGAACCCGCCGTCATCGGTCGGCGCGGCCTCGAACCAGCCGCCGACGAGGGCGACGCGTTCGGCCAGCCCGACCAGTCCCTTGCCGCTGCCCACCGCGGAGGTCTTCGGCGCCGGTCCGTTGGTGATCCGCAGTTCGAGGTTCGCGCTGAGGCGGACGGTGACCTTCGCACCGGGAGCATGCTTGATCACGTTCGTCAACGCTTCGGCGGTCACCCGGTGCACCGTCCGCGCGATGATCCCGTCGATCGCCGTTCTGCGTCCGTTGGTGAGCTCCACGTCGAGGCCGCTGCCGGCCACGACCTCCTCGATCGTCGCCACGGGTTCGTCCGCGTCGGCCCTGAGCACCTGCATGACGTCGGCGAGCCGTTCCGCTGCCGCCGTGACACTGGCGCGAGCGGTCCTGGCCGCCTCGCGTTGCTGTGCGGTGAGAGTCGGTTCCAGTTCGAGCGCGCCCACCAGCAGCGCCGCCCGTGCGAGCTCGTGGCCCACGAGATCGTGCATCTCACCGGCGAGGCGCGCGCGTTCGGCGTTGCGGGCGTTGTCGGCGTCCCGCTCCAGCAGGGAAGCGTGCTCCCAGCCGACCTCCTGCAGCTCCGCGTACCGGCGCCGGAACCCCCCGAACGCCCACGGCACCACACCGAGCACGCCGATGCCGGACGTGACGGCGAGCGCGGTGTCCGATCCACCGCGCTCGATCAGTGCCACGACCACACCGGCGATCTCGGCGATGGTCAGCGCGATCGCGGTCGCCCGCGGGTCTTTCGCGTGCCGTCCGGCGAGGAAGCTCGTGAGGGCGAGCGCGGGCGCCAGCGCGATCAACCCGATGACGCTGTCGGACTCGACCCGGACGAGGTAGCAGACCAGCCATGCCCCGAGCGCGAGGCCGAGCGCCACCGCCGGCCTGCGGTGCACGACGGAGAACGCGGCGGCGAGCACGACCAGGTAGAGCACGACCTCCCAGACCGCGAGCCGGCCTGGCCGGGAGGTCTCCGCCGCGGCCACCACCAGCGTCGCCGCGCACACCCACAGGATCAGCCGAACCCACACGGGGCCCATCATCCCAGCCGGCTGAGAACCACGGTCGGTGCGTCGTCATGGCGTGCTTGCTTCTTCTTCAGCAGCACCGCGATTCCCCAGGAGACAAGCGCGCCCAGCAACAACCCCGCCAGCACGTCGTGTACATAGTGGACACCCACGATCACCCTCGACGACGCGGCCGCGAGCGCGCAAACCGCCGCGACCCAGCCGAGAGTCCGGTGCATCGCCCAGATCGCCATCGCGGACGACCCGGCGATCACGGAGTGGTTGCTGGGAAACGACCAGTCGCCCGGTGCGGGGCATTCGGCGAGCGAAGGCGCCGTGCGGCACGGCCTTTCCTCCTGCACGACCAGTTTGACCACCTCGCTCACCGCGTACGCCACCACCACACCTGCGCCGGCGAGGAAGGCGCGCAGCCGGAGTTTCATCACCAGCCAGGCGAACATCAACACGAACACGACCAGCACCGCATCGGTGCCCACCACGAGCCAAGTCACCCAGCCGAAGCTACGAAGATCCCGGCCGTCGCACCTCTGCCGATGGGAACCGATCAGACCTTACTTTCGACAAGGTCGGCCCCCGCGCCGATCCGGTCTGGACGGTGGAGAATCCACCCCTCGGCCCTTGGAGGAGAGCGACTCGGTGTGCTGATCCAGCGTGCGGCCATTGCCCTCGTCCAGGTTCCAGTGCCGTGGCAGTCAGCCTTTGCCCGTGTTCGGGGTGTTCTCCGCGTCGCTGAGCGAGGTCGCGGACCCGCGCTACGTCGGGACGGCGCTCACCGCGCTGACCGTCGTCGGGTTCGGGCTGACGGTGGTCGGCATCCAGCTCGTGCCGCTGCTCGCCGAGCTCGTGACCTGGCGCTACGCGTTCCTGCTGCTCGCGCCGGGGCCGCTCGCCGGAGCGCTCGCCATGCTCAGGACCAGGTCGTAGAAGCCCTCGGGGTTGTCGGCGCCGGACCGGCCGTCGATCAGCTCCCGCACGATGTCGCAGTGGCCGGCGTGCTGCGCCGTCTCCGCCACGACGCGGACGAGCAGGTGCCCGAACGTCGTCTGCCGCCGGTGCTCCGGCCACCACGGCACCGACGCGGGCGCGTCCAGCTGCAGCTGCGCGATCGACTCGTCGCTGTGCCGCCAGGCGAGGCGGTAGAGATCGAGCAGGTACTCGCGGCTCTCGTCGGGCTTGGCCCACATGTCGCCGTTCTCCCAGACGGACTTGTCCTCGACCCACGGCAGCTTGACGGTCGAGGGACGGCCGGAGGACTCGCCGAGGTAGCCGAGCTCGATGCCGATCAGGTGCTTCACCAGGCCGAGCAGGTTGGTGCCGCTGGGCACGAGCGGGCGGCGGGCGTCGTACTCGCTCAGTCCGTCCAAAGAGGACACGATGGAGTCACGTGAGGCCTGGAGGTAGTGGCGCAGGTCGTCGGAGGTCATGTCGCGACAGTAGCCACTGGGTCCGACAGTTTCTGGAAGCCTCGATCCCGTGCAGAAACTGATCTTCGCCGCCGGGTGGCTCGCGAGACAGATGGCCGACGGCGCCGGCTTCGACAAGGCCAACGCCCCGCGCGCACCCCGGTTCGTCTGCTGACGTTTGCCGGTCCGGCTCGTCGGAAACCACCAAGGCATGACCCAACACGAGCAGTTCACGACGCCGGAGGGCGGTGGCGAGCTCGTCGACGACGAGCCGGACGCGGTCGCGGTTGCCGCGGGCGAAAGCGACTACGTCTCCGCGACAGAGGAGACCGCCATGCACATCGAAGAGACCGAGGAGGGCGGAGGCAGAGTCGACCGGCCCGACGACGGCTACGTGGGCTGACCTGCGCAAACACAACGCCGAATTCTCGCCGCACGATCGTTCGTTCTTTAGGACAGCAGCTGACCGCAAGTGGTCATAGTGTTCTTCCTGTCGGGACAAACAAACGAAGGAAAAGAGCCATGACCAGCACCGAGATCCTCACCGGCGAGCGCGCGGACCTCCTCGAGACCCTGCGGCAGCACCGGTGGTTCCTGACGTTCACCGCGCAGGGCCTCACCGACGAGCAGGCCGCGTCCAGCCCGACGGTCAGCGCCCTGTCGATCGGCGGTCTGATCAAGCACGTCACGTCGGTCGAGGAGAACTGGGTCAGGTTCATCGAGTACGGCACCGAGGCGATCGCGTCCGACCCGGAATCGACGGACCACGAGGACCACGCTGCCAACTTCCGGATGGAGCCGGGCGAGACGCTGGCGAGCCTCCTCGAGCGGTACAACGAGGTCGCGGCCTACACCGACAAGCTGGTCGAGACGGTCGACCTGGACCTGTCGCACCCGCTGCCGTCCGCCCCGTGGTTCCCCGAGGGCAAGACGTGGTCGGCGCGGCGCGTGCTGGTGCACATCGTCGCCGAGACCTCGCAGCACGCGGGCCACGCCGACATCATCCGCGAGACGATCGACGGCCAGAAGACGATGGGCTGAGGCCCTCAGGGCCGCGGCGGCGAGAAGGTCGAGAGGAACTGGTCCCGGAAGTCGCTCATCCGCGACACCGGGGCCGACCCTCCCGGCCTGACGCCGTCGTCCCACTTCCAGTCCTCGACCCGGGAGAGCACGGCGGGGTCCTTGGCGACGATGGTGATCGGCACGTCCCGCGAGGCTTCCTCGCCGGTCACCATCTGCGCCGGCTGGTGGTCGCCCAGGAAGACGAACACCAGGTTCTCGTCGCCGTACCGCTCGACGTAGGAGATCACCGATTCCAGTGAGTACGAGATCGAGTGGCCGTAGTCGGCGCGCACGGCCGCCGGGTCGCGGCCGAAGATGGACTCCGGCGGGTCGTTCGAGGCGGGCATCGTGCGGTAGATCGAGCCGTCGCCCAGCGCCGACCAGTCGACGAAGTCCGGCGTCGGCGACCACGGCGCGTGCGAGGACACCATGGGGATCGCCGCCATCACGGGCTTGTGCTCACCGGTGCGCTCCGCGCGTTGGAACGACTCCAAGGTGAACTGGTCGGGCGTCGTCGCGTAGCCGAACCGCGGCCCGGTGTACCCGAGGTCCTGCGCCGCGTAGATCTCGTTGTAGTGGAAGAAGTTTCCTTCGGGCCACGCCTGGGTGATGCCGGGGACCACACCCACCGAACGCCACGACGCCTCGCGGAACGCCCGCGGCAGCGTCAGCCGGTCGCTCGCCACGAGGTTGCGGTAGCGCTGCTGGTTGTCGATCCACAACCCGGACAGCAGCGTCGCCTGCGCCATCCAGCTGCCGCCACCGGCCGTCGGCGAGGTCAGGAACGCCGAACGGGCGCTGTACCCGGCCGCCTTCAACCGGTCGTTGCCCTGCGCCAGCTTCGCGGCCACGTCGGGCAGGTCGAGCGCCGACTTGCCGTAGCTCTCGACGAACGTGAAGACGACGTCCTTGCCCTGCAAGGAGGACAGCAGCCCCGGATGCCCGCGGTAGGCGTCGACGGACGCCTCGGCCGCGAAGGCCTCCTGGTCCTGCAGCCCGGCCTGAAAGCGCCGCGCGTGATCCACCAGCGACGTCGCGGCGGCGTCCGAGTACACCGGAACCCCTGGGACAGCAAGCGAAACACACGCCACGGCCGTCAACGCCACGGCACGGATCGCGACCGGACGCCGCCCGGCTGCGGCAGAGCTGAGCCGGAGCACGGAGAACGAGGCCAGCACCACGATCCCGACGACCATCGCCGCGGCGGCCAGCACGGCCAGTACGGAGGCGACGCGGCCGAACGTCACGTCGACGAAGTCGACGGCGGGCACCAGCAACGGCCAGTCCAGCACGAGGTCGAACGGCCGGTACAGCACCATGTCGAAACCGATGTCCATGATCTTGACGACCGTGAACAACCCCAGCGCGACACCACCGGCGATCGCCAGCGGCCTGCGGAACCGGTCCGGCACCAGCACCAGCGCCATGACGCCGATGAGACCTTCGAGCGGCACCCGCAGGAACGCCTCGAACGTGAACTTCTCCAGGTCGCTCGGTGCGATGAGCACGAACAACACGAACAGCCCTGCCAAGACCGTGGCCGTCCGACGCAGCAACATCCTCACCGAGAATCCCCTTTCCTGACCTATGAGGGAAACGCACCACGACCCGCGACCGGTTCAACTGCACTACCATCTCGGCTGTGACCCGCCCGCACGTTCTGCTGAGCGTCGCCGTCAGCCTCGACGGCCACATCGACGATCGCGGCACCGAGAGGTTTCCGCTTTCCAACGCCGAGGACTTCGATCACGTCGACCGGATGCGCGCGGAGTCGGACGCGATTCTGGCCGGGGCCGAGACGCTGCGGCGCGACAACGCACGACTGCTCGTCTACAGCGACGAGCGGCGCGCGCAGAGAATAGCGGACGGCAAACCGGAGTTCCCACTGCGGGTCACCGTCACGAGAAGCGGACAACTGGATCCTGAGCTGCTGTTTTGGCACTGCGGCGGCGAACGGCTGGTCTACACGGCGACAACGCCGACCACGGTCGACCACCTCGCCGAAACCAGAAGGTTCAGCTCATTCTCAGAAATTCTGGACGATCTGGGCGCACGCGGCGTGAGAAAGCTCATGGTCGAAGGCGGCACGAGCATTCACACGGCGTTCCTCAAAGCGGGACTCGCCGACGAGATCCGGATCGCGGTCGCGCCGATGCTGATCGGACAGGCGACGGCCCCGCGTTTCGTGAATCCCGCTGAATTCCCCGGCGGACCGGCGCGCCGATTCCACCTGGAGGACGTCACGAAAGTCGGGGACGTCGCCGTGCTGCGCTACTTCCCGAAAGTCAGCTCTTCACCAGCCTGAGCGGGCGGAGGATCTGCTCGCGGCGGTAGACCGCGATCACCAGCGCCCACACCATGAAGATGATCGGCATCGTGGCGGCCTTGAAGCCGCCGTTCGTCACCAGGAACAGCTCGGTGAGGGCCGCAGCTCCCATGATCCCTGCCAGCGCCAGCGCCGCGAGGCCGCAGATGCGCGGGATCAGCAGGCCGATCGCGGTGGTGATCTCCAGCACGCCGGTGAAGTAGCGGAACCACTGGCCGAAGCCGATGTCGTCGAACTTGGCGACGAACTGGTCGGTGAACAACGCGTAGCCGTTCATCACGAACTGCCACGCGAGCACGATCTGCAGGATCCAGACGACGATGTTGCCGATCTTCGCCGCGGTCGAGGTCTGCTCAGACATGCCCGGATCCTCCCACCGGAACTCCGGCGTTGCGCCAGAGCCAGAGGACATCGCGACCGAACGACCACACGAGCGATGCCAGCGCGAGACCGACGAGAACCCCGGCGAACGGGAGGACGCCGGAGGCCGCCACGACCAGGAAGATGCCCTGCACCGCGGCCACGACCTTGCGCGCGTAGCTCGGCGGCAGCGACGCGTTCATCCAACGGAAGCGCCACGACGCGGCCACGAACACGTACCGCATGAGCCCGATCGCGAGCACCCACGGTCCCATCTGCACGGCCACGTACGCGCTGAGCACCAGGATCAGGAACGCGTCCACCTCCATGTCGAACCGCGCACCCAGCGCGGTCGACGTGCCGGTGCGGCGAGCGACCTGACCGTCCACCCAGTCGAGTGAGAGTGCGACCGCCGCGAGCGTCACGACCAGCGCGACCGGCACGTCCTGGCCCGCGCGGTCCGCGACCAGCGCGGTCACGGCGCCGACCATCAGGCCACGGGCCAGAGTGACCCGGTCAGCAGGCCCCAAGGAGGCCGTGCGGTGCCGTTGCATGCCGTAGCCGAGGAACGCCCAGGTGGCGAACCCGTAGGCCAGACCGGCGGCCCAGCCCAGCGGGCCGAGGCCGGCGGTGGCACCGACCACGCCCAGCAGGAGTACCTGGGCGGCCGCCCAGACGGCAGGCTCGCGTACGACAGCGGACGCCCTGGTGTGCTGAAGTGTGATCATCAGGTGCTCCTGGTGAACTTCGTGCGGCGGAGGTGTTGTGAGTGACACGTACGGCGAGTGCCTTTTGGCTCAATGAATCCGGAAAAGGAGAGGTTCGGCAGGTCACGCTGGCCGGGCCGGGACCGGGTGAGGTCGAGGTGCGCACGCTGTTCTCCGGGGTCAGCCGCGGCACGGAGACCCTCGTCTTCCGCGGTGGCGTGCCGGAGAACCAGCACGCGGTGATGAGGGCTCCTTTCCAGGAGGGCGAGTTCCCGTGGCCGGTGAAGTACGGGTACCTCAACGTCGGCGTCGTTGAACACGGACCCGAACGACTGCGCGGGCGCACGGTGTTCTGCCTCTATCCACATCAGACTCGTTACGTGGTCCCGGAAACCGCGGTCACCCTCGTCCCGGACACCGTTCCGGCAGCTCGGGCGGTGCTCGCGGGCACCGTCGAGACGGCCGTGAACGCGGTGTGGGACGCGCGTCCGCTGATCGGCGACCGGATCGCGGTGGTCGGCGGCGGCATGGTCGGGTCGAGCATCGCGGCCGTGCTGGCGACGTTCCCCGGCGCGCGCGTCCAGCTCGTGGACGCGGATCCCGCCCGTGCGGCCGTCGCTGACCAGCTCGGCATCGGTTTCGCCTTGCCGGGCAACGCTCTCGACGGCTGCGATCTCGTCTTCCACGCCAGCGCGACGGAACCCGGCCTCACCACCGCGCTGAACCTGCTCGCCCCGGAAGGCCGGGTCGTCGAGCTGAGCTGGTACGGCGACCGGAAGATCGCGGTGCCGCTGGGCGAGTTCTTCCACTCGCGACGGTTGACGATCCGCAGCAGCCAGGTCGGCACGGTCGGCCGTCCTGACCGCACCTACGCCGAACGCATGGCGCTCGCCCTCGACCTGCTCGCCGACGACCGGTTCGACGCGCTCATCACAGGAGACAGCAGGTTCGAGGAGCTGCCCGACGTGATGCCGAGGCTGGCCGACGGCGAGATTCCCGCGCTGTGCCACCGCATTGACTACAGCCACATTAACTACGGTGGTTCCCATGTTTCCGAGTGACACCACCACAGACGTCCGCGACCGGCGCGTGGCCGTGCTCCCGGTCGGCAGCACCGAGCAGCACGGCCCGCACCTGCCGCTGGCCACCGACTCGGTGATCGCGTGGACGATCGCGTCGGAGATCGCCGCGAAGTACCCGGTCCGGCTGCTGCCGCCGATCCAGTTCTCGTGCTCGCAGGAACACGCCGGCTGGCCGGGCACCGTCAGCATCTCCGCGCGCACGCTGGTCTCAGTGATCACGGACATCGCGGACTCTTTGCGGCACAACGGTGTCACGGGTCTCGTGCTGGTGAACGGGCACGGCGGCAACTACGTGCTGTCGAACATCGTGCAGGAGGGCGAGGGTCTGGCGCTCTTCCCCGGCCGGGACGACTGGGCGTTCGCGCGGGAGAAGGCGGGCATCGAGACCTCGGCGTACAGCGACATGCACGCGGGTGAGCTGGAGACCTCGATCCTCCTGCACGCTCACCCCGATCTGATCCGGCCCGGCTACGAGACTGCTGATCACCTGGCGGAGGACAGGCGGCACCTGCTCACCCTGGGTCTGGCGCCGTACACGGAGTCCGGCGTCATCGGGCGTCCTTCACTCGCGTCAGCGCGCAAGGGCGAGCTCCTGCTCGCGGGGCTGGCCGAGTCGTTCCGCCACTACCTCGGCCTTTTCGACCTTGGTACGGCGTGACAGGAACAGCACGACCGCGCCGGGCAGAGCCGCGATCAGCGCCAGCACGCCGTAGACGATGCCCGTGGTGAAGCCGTGCTGGGCGCCGAGGCCGGCGGCACCGAAGGCCACCGCGAGGAACGCCTCGCGCGGCCCGAACCCGCCGATGTTGACCGGGATCGCCATGATCAGCAGCGCCAGCACCACGACCGGCGCGAGCTGCGTGATGGTGGCGTCCGACCCGGCGGCGCGGGCGGCGACCACGAACATCGCCACGTAGCCGGCGACCGTGGCGGCCGACAGCCCGATGACCGCGGGCCAGGTCTTGAACGACAGCAGCCGGATACCGTCCGCCAGCGTGTTGACCAGCACTTTCCGCACAGGCCTGATGCGCCAGCCGACCACGACGAGTGCGGCGAGACCAGCGAGGACGAGCGCGACGGTCGGGCCGTCCGGTGCGAGGCCGAGGCCGGGCGCGGGGTGCGTGAGCAGCACCGCGAGCCCGATCCCGATGAGCACCATCTGGCCGGCGAAGCGCTCGAAGAACACGGCGCGCACGCCACGTCCGACATCGCCGGACTCACGGCCGTGGTTGACCGCGCGGTGCACGTCGCCGAGCACGCCCGCGGGCAGCACGGCGTTGACGAGAAGCGCGCGGTAGTAGTCGCTGACCGCGGTGCGCAGGGACAGCGACAGGCCGAGGCGGCGCGCGATGAGCACCCAGCGGCCGGCGCTGAGCAACGTCGTCGCGAACCCGATCGCCAGCGCGGCGGCGACGGAGAACGCGTCGATCGCGCGCAGTCCGTCCACGAACGCCCCGGTGCCCAGGCGCAAGCCCACCGCCACCAGGATCGCCACCGCCAACACCAGGCGAAGCCACGGCCAGAACTTCTTCATCAGACAGCCCTCGGTATCGCTAGCAGGTCGACGTGGTGGACCACCGCGGAAGCCTCTGACCTGCGGCGCAGGTACTCCGGTGCCTCTGCGGAGAGTGCGGGTTCCTGCTCGACCGCCGCACCGACCCAGCCCTTCAGCCACTCCCTCTGCAGGGCGTCGGCGTTCAGGCGCCAGGGGCTCTGTGCCGTCCGAACCGAAGCGCCGAGCGCTGCGAATGCCTCTTCGGCAGCGGCCGGAGCGTCCGGTCCGAGCAGGCGGCGCCCGTCCACGACGCGGCGCTGGTGAGCGTTGAACGCGTCCTGGAAAGCGGCGTCGAGCGGCTCGGCCGGGTCGAAGTCGATCCGGCCTGCCACCGAGAGCGTGAACAGTGCGGGCACATGTGCTTCTACGCATGCAACCGCCAGAGCGTTCATCTCGTCAGCAGTGAGCAAGTCGAGCAACGCGGAACATGTGACCAGGTCGGCGCCCGCGAGGTCGGTGGCGGTGAGCGCGGTGAGGTCGCCCTCACGCGTCTCGGCGGTGACGTTCTCGATGGCGCTCATGCCGGCCTCCGCCAGCGCGAGCAGCCGGGGGTCGCGGTCGTGCAGCACCCAGTGCTGTACGCCGCCGAGCCTCCCGGCGAGCCATCGTCCCATCGATCCCGTGCCACAACCCAGGTCACGGATCGTCAGTGGGTTTCGGTTCACCAGAGTTGCGCGGACCACGTCGACGAGCTCGGTCGAGCGTGCCTCGGCGTCCGCTTTCTCCCGCAGTGCCAGCCATTCCGGCGAGAAGGTCATGGCCGCAGACTAACCAGCACCCTCCGCAGGTCCTCTGTGGATTCGTCCCAAGTGGACAAACTTGCTCGCCGGGTCAGCGCTTTCGCCCGCAGCTCCCGGCGGAATTCTGGATCATGGAACCACCGTGTTAGTGCAGCTTCCAATGCGTCTTGATCGCCCGCGGGGAGCAGCAGGCCGCCGTCGCCGAGGGCGTCCGGTACGGCGCTCGCGATCACCGGCAGACCTCTCGCGAGCGCCTCGGTGACGACCATGCCCCAGGTCTCGGCACGCGACGCCAGCACGAAGAGGTCCGACTTGGCATACGCGCTGGTCAGAGCCTCGCCGGTGAGCGGTCCGGGAAAGCTGACGCGATCGTCGTGCGGGAGCGTCTCGAGGAACGGCCGGTGCGGCCCCACGCAGACGAGCCGGAACTCGTGGTCGATCTTCTGCAGGGCCCTGACCAGCAGGTCGTGGCCTTTGCGAGGTGTGATCGAGGCAACGCAGAGGAGTTGGCTGACGCCGTCCGCGCCCCGTGCGACCGGGGCCGGGTCGGTGCCGGGAACGACGACGTGGACGGTGCCGAGCCCGTGCCTGGCCCTGAGGTTGTGCGCGGCCGTCGGGCTGGTCGCGATGACCGCGCTCGCAGCCCTCAGGACCTGCCGTTCCTTCTCGTCGAGCAGCGCGGCCGTCGCGGGATCGAGCCCGGTCTCGTCGGCCAGCGGCAGGTGCACGAGCACGGCGAGCTTCAGCCGTCGCGCGTGCGGCACGACCACTTCCGGCAGACCGCAGCCGACCAGGCCGTCGACGAGGACGACGTCCCCGTCGGGAATGCCCGCAAGCGTTTGCTCCAACGCTGTGGTGTCGCGCGGTCGCGGCCAGTCACCAGCGACGGTCAGGCGGTTCAGCCCTGCTCCGACCCGGAGGTCGTAGACGTTGCCGCCGCTGGGACTGGCCGGATCGTCGACGTCAGCCGGCAGTACGAAGTGCACGTTCGTAGCTCGCCCACGCCACGTGCGACTCGTGGAGTGTGACGGCGATCGCATCGATGCCGTGAGCACCCTCACCGAGAGCGCCCTCCGAGATCTTCTCCGCGAGCTGGTCCGCGATGTGCTTGGCGAGCCACTCCGTGGACGTGTTGATGCCCGCGAACTGCGGCTCCTCGTCCAGGTTGCGGTAGTTGAACGCGGCCAGGACCTTGTTCAGCTCCTGGGTCGCGAGTCCGATGTCGACAACGATGTTGTCGGAATCGAGTTCGGCACGTTTGAACGTTGCGTCCACCAGGAACGTTGCTCCATGCAGACGTTGTGCCGGACCGAAGACCTCGCCGCGGAAACTGTGGGCGATCATCACGTGATCGCGGACGGTGATGCTGAACAGGGTGACCTCCGCTGTGCGGTCGGGTTACGGTGCGACCTCGCACCCGAGCGTAGTTGACGTTCGGAAGGCGCCAGGTGGACGAGGGGACCCTAGATGTTCGAACAGGCCTTCAACGACGAGGACGTGGCGGAGTCCGACCTGGTGACCCGCCGTGGCACGTTCCGCGCGGTCGCTTTCCGTGCGGACGGTCACGAGCACATGGCCCTCGTCTACGGCAAGACGAAGCTGCGCGAGAACGTGCTGGTGCGCATCCACTCCGAGTGCATGACCGGTGACATCTTCGGCGCCATGCGGTGCGAGTGCGGCGAACAGCTCGACGCAGCGCTGAGCACCATCGTGCGCGAGGGCAGCGGCATCCTCGTCTACCTGCGTGGCCATGAGGGCCGCGGAATCGGTTTGGTGGCGAAGGTCCGCACCCACGTCCTGCAGGACGCCGGCCTCGACACCCTGGACTCGGCGACGTCGCTCGGCCTGCCCGTGGACATTCGCGACTACACGCCCGCGGCCAGAGTGCTCCGGCACCTCCGCGTCCAGTCCGTGCGTCTCATGTCCAACAACCCGGACAAGATCGCGGCGCTGGAGGAGAACGGGATTCCCGTGACCTCGCGGGTGCCGTTGCTGATGGCGCCGAACACGCACAACATCGCGTACCTGACGGCGAAGCGTGACCGGCTCGGGCACGACCTCCCGCAGGTCGAGGAGTTCTCGCAGCTCCCGCACGCGCGCTGACCATTGCTTTCCCAGCATGTGGCGCTCAGAATGTCCCGATGCTGGCGCTGCGTGCTGGGCGTGCGTTCGACGGTGAGCACTCGCTCGCCGGGCCGGTCACGGTCCTGATCGAGAACGGCACGATCAAAGCGGTCGAGCAGGGCCATCCGGACGTTCCCGGTGCCGAGGTCGTCGATCTCGGCACCGCCACCGTCCTACCCGGACTGATCGACACCCACGTCCACCTGTGCGCGGACAGCGAGAACGGAGCGCTCGACCGCCTTCCTGACTTCTCGCCGGAACACCTCGACGCGGTGATCGAGGACAGCCTCGGCCGCCACCTGAGGGCCGGTGTGACCACGGTCCGCGACCTGGGTGACCGGCAGTGGGCCGTGGTCGAGCAGCGCTCGAAGCACCGTCAGCGCGTTCTCGCCTCCGGCCCGCCCATCACCTGCCCGCGGGGCCACTGCTGGCCGATGGGCGGCGAGGCGGCCGGCGAGGACGAGCTCCGCCGTGCCGTGCGGGAGAGGGCCGAGCGCAAGGTCGACGTCGTCAAGATCATGGCCAGCGGCGGGTTCGCGACGCCGGGCACCGCCGTCGGCGACTGCCAGTTCACCGAGCAGGAGCTCCGGGTCGTGGTCGAGGAGGCGCACGCCCACGGCCTGCCGGTGACCGCCCACGCCCACAGCCTGACCGCGGCGCAGCGGGCCGTGGCCGCGGGGGTGGACGGCATCGAACACCTCTCCTGCCTCACCGATCGAGGCATGCACGTCCCGGACGACCTGCTGGACGCCTTGGCGGAGGCGGACATCGCGGTCTGTCACACGCTCGGTGTCACACAGGAGCCACCACCCTTCATGAAGGAGGCGTGGGACAAGATCGGCATGAGCTACGCCACCAAGGTCAGCATGGCGGGCCTGATGTACGACCACGGCGTGAAGACCGTCGCGGGTACGGATGGGGGCATCGCTGCCGGGAAACCGCACGGAGCAATCGCCTACTCGGTCGTCGACCTGGTCAAGGGCGGCGTGCCGAACAGGGGTGCGCTGGCGAGTGCCACCAGTCAGGCCGCGAAGGTCTGCGGTGTCACCAAGGGAGTGCTGAAGCCCGGCTGGGACGCGGACATCATCGCCGTGCGCGGAAATCCCATGCGGGACATCACGGCGCTGCACGACGTCACCACCGTGATCATCGGTGGTCAGATCGTGACGACGACCTTGCCTGCCGACCGTCGCGTGTAGACGTACGAGATCGCGTCGACCGCTGCGGACAACGGAAAAGTCCGGTCCACAGCGGGTTTGACGGCGCCGGCCTCGATCATCACGCCCAGCTCGTCGTAGTCCGCGCCGCGTTCCCGGGACATCAGCGTGACGAGTTTCTGCGACACGAACGGGTTCAGCGCCATGGCCCGCAGCGCGCGGTCGAACCCGCCCAGCAGCGGCTCCGTGGTCTCGGAACCCACCAGCACCAGCGTTCCGGCCGGGGTCAATGCCTTGCGCAGCCGTGACAACGACCTGTGCCCACCGCAGTCGAGGATGAGGTCGTACGTGCCGGTGAAATCAGCGACCGTGTAGTCCACGACCTCTTGCGCACCCAACTCACGCACCAGTTCCACCTTGGGCGTGCTGCACACCCCTGTCACGTGCGCACCGAGCGCCCGTGCAATCTGCACCCCGTACGAGCCGACGCCGCCACCGGCGCCGAGCACCAGAACCCGTTGCCCCGGGTGAACGCCGCGCAACGCCTGCAACGCCGTCCCGCCCGAGATCGGCACCGCGGCCGCCTCCGTGAACGACAACACCTCCGGCTTGCGCGCCAGCTTCGAGACCGGAGCGACGGCGTACTCGGCGAACGACCCCGAGCACACGCCGAACACCTCGTCACCGACCGCGAACCCGGTCACACCCGGCCCGATCTCCCGCACCACACCGGACACATCCATGCCCGGCACCGGCGACTTCGGCCCGCGGAAGCCGAACCCGATGACCCGCAACAGGTACGGCCTCCCGCTCAGCAGGTGCCAGGTGCCCATGTCGACCCCCGCAGCCCGCACCTCCAGCAGAACCTCGTCCTGCCCGGGCACAGGCACGTCCAGGTCACCGAGCACCGCCGATCCGTATCTTCGTTGCACCACGGCCTTCACGTCGTCTCCTCCTCCGGGTACTGGAACACCTCTTCGAGCGACACCTTGAACACGCGCGCGATCCGGAACGCGACCTCCAGCGAGGGCGAGTACTTGCCCTGCTCGATGGTGATCAACGTCTGCCGCGTCACGCCGACAGCGGAAGCGAGATCGGCCTGCTTCATCTCGCCGTGCGCGAACCGCAGCGCACGGATGGAGTTCGTCACCTTTGTCGGCTTCACTGCAGACCTCGCCGGTAGGCCACGATCTTCGTCACCGAGCCGAGCACCGCGGACAGCACAAAGCACAGGTAAAGGACGTTCGCGATCCAGAAGTGCGCCACCTCTGCCATCGCCAGCACCATCGCCGACACGCCGCCGATCACGACGAACGACTGGCCGACGTACTCGCCGAACCTGCCGATCTCGCGGTCGCGCTCGTCGACCTGCAGGCCTTCCTCACGCGACGCGATGCCGGCCCAGATCCCGGACAGGATGCCCGCGACGATCCCGATCCCGATCGTCCACAACGCCGTGCTGGCGTACGGCACCTCTGCCAACGGCCGTCCGGCCGCACGACCCAGGATGACCAGCACGTACACGGCGTAGCCGACCACAGCGATGATCGCCATGGACCACGCGCGTTTCTCTTCGAACGCCACGGTCCCACTCCTGATGTCAAAGAAACCTGACATCGACGAAGGTAAAGCGAACCGGACACCAAGTCAAACATCTTTTACTTGATCACGCGTCCGTATGGCGGTCGACTACCGCCGATCAGCCCCATAGCGTGCGGCACATGCTCCGTCCGATCCTTGTTGCGTGCGCGCTTGCCCTCACCGCGTGCGGTCAGGCGGTGACGGCGGAACCACCAGCCGCCGCACGTACGCAACACACGCCGGCGGCGGCGCCTCTGGTCGCAACGCCCCAGGTCTGCCCGATGCCCGACAGCGGCCTCGAATGCGAGTTCCAGCGGCGCGTCCAGGACGCGAAGAACTACGCCGAGACCAGGCCGGGCACCGTCGGCATCGTGCTGCGCGACCGCAAGACCGGGGCGATGTGGCGCAACGACCACGCGGACGAGCTGACGTGGACCGCATCGACGATCAAGCTCGCCATGGTGGTGAACCTGCTGGAGCGCAACCGATCGGGCAAGATCAAGCTGACCGGTGACGACCGTCGGCTGATGAACGCGATGCTGCACAGTTCCGACGACGACGCCGCGGACACGTTGTGGAAGCGGTACACGGGCTCGACGTTCAACGCGGCGTTCCCCAAGTACGGAATGACCGGTTTGGTGGCACAAAGGGGCTATTCGGCCACTTTCCCCTACTGGGGCTACGAGAAGTGCACGGCGAACGACCTCGACCGGCTGATCAACTACGTGCTCGACACCGTTCCAGCCGAGGACCGCGCCTACATCGTCGGGCAGATGCGCCAGGTCGGTCCCGAACAGCAGTGGGGTGTGTGGGGTCCCGGCTCCGGCACGAAGAACGGCTGGTCGCAGGAGGACAGCGGCTGGGTGATGAACTCCGTCGGGTTCGTCGGGCCGGACGAGCGGTACACGCTCGCGATCATGAACAACCTCAAGGGCGAGGGCGGTTACGACGAGGGCCGCGAGACCGCCACGGAGATCGCCCGCATCCTGTTCCGCTGATCCACTCAGGACATCGGCTCGAAGTGGAACGAGCGGATGAAGCAGTCGCGTGGCTGGTTCACCGCGAACAACACGCAATCGGCCACGGACTGCGCGGTCAGCACGCCGTCACGGGGCGCGTTGTCCTCGTTCGGACCGACGCAGCAACGGCACCGACGCCGTCGATCACGGTGTGCTGCCTGGTCATCGTCTTCCCCCTGTCACGCGCGGAAAGGTAGCACCCGTCCGGTGGTCCAATCAGGACCCGGCTCGTGACTCGGGATCACGTGGCGTCCGCGATGGATTCCCACAGGCACAGCACGGTTCCCTCGCTGTCCTTGACGTACTGCGAGAAGCCGTAGTCGCCCACCCGCTCCTTGGCGTTGAGGAGCGTGCCACCCGCTGCCGTGACCTTCGGCGCCACGTCGTCGATGCTCGGCACCTCGATGATCAGCACCGGCCCCTGCACGAACTCGGTGCGCGGAGAGATCCCGCCGTCCGCGTCCTGCGGGTCGACCGGCTCCCCATCGGTGTCGACCAGCACGTACTCGAACGGCAGCTTCTGCGCCGCCCACCCGAAAACCTCGCGGTAGAACGCCGTGGCCCGTGCGAGATCGTCGGCAGGCAGCTCGAACTTGACCCTGGTCATCGCGCGAGGTCCGGCACCTGGGCCACGAGCTCGTCCGGCGCCGACAGCCGCCACGCCTCGAACGCCAGCTCCCGCAGCTCGTCGGCCTCGACGCCCTCCAGGTACACCACGACCCAGCCGAACCCGCCCGCCGTGAACTGCTCCTCGAACACGTCCGGCCGCTCGGCCACCAGCGCCCGCTGCTCCGACAACGTCTGCTTGAGGCCAACGGTCTGCGTGCGCGGCCAGAAGTAGCCGAACACCTTGCCCCGCACCCGGAACGTGTCGTACTGCTGACCGGAGGAGCGCTGCACCTCCGCCAGCGCGTCCACGATCTTGAAGAGTTGCTTGCTCGTCGCCACTGCCGACCCCCAAAGCCGAAGGCAGGCAGTATAAAACCGTCAGCGGACCGGTTGGGGATCGGCGACCGCCGTCGTTGCCGGAACACGGCTGCGCTGGGTCAGCACGACGCAGACGACAACCACGGCCGCGGTGGCCAGGGCCGGCCAGCCGACCGGTTCGCCCAGGACCACGGCCGACCACATCAGGGTGAGCACCGGTTGGGCCAGCTGGATCTGGCCGATCTTGGCGACGCCGCCCGCCGCCAGTCCCGCGTACCAGGCGAAGAAGCCCAGGAACATCGAGATCAGGGCCACGTAGGCGAAGCTGAGCCAGACGACCGGTGTGGCACGCGAGAAGTCGGCTGTGTACAAGGAGATCGGGATGGTCGCGGGCAGGGAGACGACCAGGGCCCAGCAGATGGTCCGGGCCCCGCCCAGCTCGCGGGACAGGGCGCCGCCCTCTGCGTAACCCAGGCCGCACAACAAGACGGCGATGAGCAGGTAGGCGTCGGCGAGGCTCAGGGAGCCGGAGAGGCCGCCGCCGGTCGCGACGAACGCCAGCACTGCCAGCAGGCCCGCGCCGCTGGCGAGCCAGAACGCCACCGGCGGGCGTTCGGCGGCGCGCACGACCGCCCAGACCGCGGTGCACATCGGCAGCACGGCGATCACCACGGCGCCGTGGGCAGAGGTTTGGGTGGTGAGAGCCAGGGACGTGAAGAGCGGGAAGCCGACCACGATGCCCGCGGCGACGATCACCAGGCGTCGGAGCTGCGTTACCGTTGGGAGTGGCGCGCGAGATAACGCCAGGTAGGCGATCGCCAGGACTCCGGCGACGAGGGCGCGGCCGAACGCCACGAACCACGGGTCGAGCCCGGCCACTGCCAGGCGAGTCGCCGGCAGCGAGAAGCTGAAACCCAGGACGCCCAGCGCGCCGAGTGTTACCCCCGCTGGGACGATAACGTTACTCTTGGCTCTCATGAATGAGGATAACGCAGCCGCTCGCGTTATCGAGGACCTGAGAGCTGCGGCACTTGCCGGGCGCGCGGGCGATCGGATGCCGTCGGTGCGCGATCTGATGGCTCGGCATCGGGCCTCGCCCGCGACGGTGCAGCAGGCGATTCAGCGCGTGGCGGCCGAAGGGCTGGTCGAGGTGCGGCCGGGGCGCGGCAGCTACGTCGCCCAGCGGCCCGTCACCAACCACCAGGACCTGTCGTGGCAGGCCGTCGCGCTCGGCGAGGGCAGGCCGGGCGAGGACCTCGTGGCGAACCTCCTCGCGGTGCCGAAGCCGGAAGCCATCCCGTTGTCCAGCGGCTACCTCGATCCCGACCTGCAGCCGGCGGAGGCGCTCGGTGCCGCGCTCAGCCGGGCGGCGCGCAGGCCCGCCTCGTGGGGGCGCGTGCCGGTCGAGGGCAGGGAGGAGCTGCGCGCCTGGTTCGCGAAGGAGGCCGGCGGCGAGCTCAGGGCCGGCGACATGACGGTGTGCGCGGGTGCACAGGAGGCGCTCGCGACCGTGTTTCGCGGGCTCGGCGACCGCGGTGACGCCGTCCTCGTCGAGTCGCCCACCTACCTCGGCGCGATCGCGGCCGCGCGCGACGCCGGACTGAAGGTCGTGCCCGTGCCGGCGGACCAGGACGGAGTGCGGCCGGACCTGCTCCAGGCCGCGTTCGAGCGGACCGGCGCGAAGCTCTTCTACTGCCAGCCGCTGCACGCGAACCCGCACGGCGCCGTGCTGTCCGAGCAGCGGCGGCCCGAGGTCGTGCGGGTCGTCCGCGCGGCGGGCGCGTTCCTCGTCGAGGACGACTGGGCGCGCGGCCTCACCATCGACGGCACCGCGCCCCCGACACTCGCGGCGCACGACACCGACGGGCACGTCGTCTACGTCCGGTCGCTGACCAAGGTCGCCGCGCCCGGCCTGCGCGTCGCCGTGATCGGGGCACGGGGGCCCGCGGGCATCCGGTTGAAGAACACGCGGTCGAAGCAGGACCTGTACGTCGCGGGGCCGCTGCAGGATGCGGCGATCGACTTCGTGACGTCGCCGGTGTGGCGCCGGCACCTGCGCATGCTGCAGCTGTCCTTGAGGTCCAGGCGCGACGCTCTGGCTCACGCGATCCGCGAACACCTGCCCGAGCTCGAGGTCGCGCGGTCGTCCGGCGGTCTGCACCTGTGGGCGAAGCTGCCGGACGACTTCGACGACCTGGAGCTGACGGCGGCGGCCGCCGCGCGCGACGTCGTCGTGTTCCCGGGACGGCCGTGGTTCGCCGCTGAACCACGGGGCAGTTTTCTTCGTTTGACCTACGGCGGAGCACCGGAGCACGTGCTCGCCGAGGGCGTGCGGCGGCTGGCCGGCGCCGTGGCCGCCGCGCGGCGCTGACCGGTTCACTTGAATGGCATCATTCAGTAACTTGACTCGCTCAAGAAAAGGCGGCATGGTGGTCCCGTGCCCACGGCTTCCGACTTCGAGCGCCTGTTGCGTGGAGCGTCACTGCGGGTGACGGCTCCGCGGATAGCTGTGCTGTCCGCGGTGCACGAACACCCGCACGCCGACACGGACTCGATCATCGGTGTCGTGCGTCAGAACCTCGGTGCTGTCTCCCACCAGGCCGTGTACGACGTGCTCCGCGCGTTGACCGGTGCCGGCCTGCTGCGCCGCATCGAACCCCAGGGCTCCGTCGCGCGTTACGAGGCGCGCGTCGGGGACAACCACCACCACGTCGTCTGCAGATCCTGCGGCGCCATCGCCGACGTCGACTGTTCTGTCGGCGCCGCGCCGTGCCTGGACGCATCCGACGACCACGGCTTCGTCATCGACGAGGCCGAGGTCATCTACTGGGGCACCTGCCCCGAGTGCACGACCGCCGCGAAAAGTTCCTGAACACCCGGAAGGATTCCCGTGTCCGACAGCACTGACGCGAAGTTGAGCGAGCTGAACGTGGAGGAGGCTGGCGGCTGCCCGGTCGCGCACGGGCGACTCAGCCACCCCACCGAGGGCGGTGGCAACCGCGACTGGTGGCCCAAGCAGCTCAACCTCCGGATCCTCCGCAAGCACCCCGTCCAGGCCAACCCCATGGGTGGCGAGTTCGACTACGGCCAGGAGTTCCTGACCGTCGACCTCGACGAGCTGGCGCGCGACGTCGACGCCGTGCTGACCGAGTCGAAGGACTGGTGGCCCGCGGACTTCGGGCACTACGGCCCCTTCATGATCCGCATGGCGTGGCACAGTGCGGGCACCTACCGCACCCACGACGGCCGCGGTGGCGCCGGCGCGGGCATGCAGCGCTTCGCTCCGCTCAACAGCTGGCCGGACAACGGCAACCTGGACAAGGCCCGCCGTCTGCTGTGGCCGGTCAAGAAGAAGTGGGGCAAGAAGGTCTCCTGGGCCGACCTCATGATCTTCACGGGCAACCGCGCGCTGGAGACCATGGGCTTCAAGACCTTCGGCTTCGCCGGTGGCCGCGCGGACGTGTGGGAGCCGGACGAGGACGTGTACTGGGGCCCGGAGACCGAGTGGCTCGGCGGCGACACGCGCTACAGCGGTGAGCGCGACCTCGAGTCCCCGCTGGCCGCGGTCCAGATGGGTCTCATCTACGTCAACCCGGAGGGCCCCAACGGCAACCCGGACCCGCTGGCCGCCGCCCGCGACATCCGCGAGACGTTCGGCCGCATGGGCATGAACGACGAGGAGACCGTCGCGCTCATCGCCGGTGGCCACACCTTCGGCAAGGCGCACGGTGCCGGTGACCCGTCGCTCGTCGGCGCGGAGCCCGAGGGCTCGCTGATGGACGCGCAGGGCTTCGGCTGGATCAGCACGCACGGCACCGGCAAGGGCCGCGACACCATCACGTCGGGCCTCGAGGTGACCTGGACGCAGCAGCCCACCAAGTGGACGAACCTGTTCTTCAAGAACCTGTTCGAGTTCGAGTGGGAGCTCACCAAGTCCCCGGCCGGCGCGCACCAGTGGAAGCCGAAGGACGGCGCCGGCGCCAACACCGTGCCGGACCCCGAGGACGGCACGCTCAACCGCACGCCGATGATGCTGACCACGGACCTCGCGCTGCGCTTCGACCCGATCTACGAGCCGATCTCGCGCAAGTTCGCGGAGAGCCACGAGGCGTTCGCCGAGGCGTTCTCCCGCGCGTGGTTCAAGCTGACCCACCGCGACATGGGCCCGATCCAGCGCTACCTCGGCCCGCAGGTGCCGCAGGAGGAGCTGATCTGGCAGGACCGCCTGCCGGTCCGCGACTACGAGCTGATCGACGCCGCCGACGTCGCGGCGCTGAAGGCCAAGATCCTGGAGACCGGCCTCTCGGTCTCGCAGCTCGTCAAGACGGCGTGGGCGTCCGCGTCGACGTTCCGCCAGAGCGACAAGCGCGGTGGCGCGAACGGTGCCCGCATCCGCCTCGAGCCGCAGCGCGGCTGGGAGGTCAACGAGCCCGACCAGCTCGCGCAGGTCCTGCGTGCGCTGGAAGGCGTGCAGGAGGCGTTCAACAGCGCCCAGACCGGCGGCAAGAAGGTCTCGCTGGCCGACCTGATCGTCCTCGGCGGTGCCGCGGCGATCGAGCAGGCCGCGAAGGCGGCCGGCCACGAGGTCGAGGTGCCGTTCCTCGCGGGCCGCACCGACGCCACGCAGGAGCAGACCGACGCCGAGTCGTTCGCGGTGCTGGAGCCCAAGGTCGACGGCTTCCGCAACTACGGCACCAAGGCCAACCCGCTGCCGTCGGAGTACCTGCTGATCGACAAGGCCAACCTGCTCGGCCTCTCCGCGCCGGAGATGACCGTGCTCGTGGGTGGTCTGCGCGTGCTGGGTGCGAACCACGGCGGTTCGACCGCCGGCGTTCTCACGCAGAAGCCGGAGACGCTGACCAACGACTTCTTCGTCAACCTGCTCGACATGGAGACGGAGTGGAAGTCGGTCACCGAGGACCAGGAGAACTTCGAGGGCCGCGACCGCGCCACCGGTGCCGTCCGGTGGACCGGCACCCGCAACGACCTGGTGTTCGGCTCGAACTCGGAGCTGCGCGCCCTCTCCGAGGTCTACGCGAGTGACGACGCGTCGGAGAAGTTCGTGCAGGACTTCGTCGCCGCGTGGAACAAGGTCATGAACGCGGACCGCTACGACGTGGAGTCCAGCCTCTCCTGATGCCGTGAACGGGACGAGTACCCCAGGCCAGTCCCCCGGCCTGGGGTACCTTCGTTTTCATGGGGGTGAGGATCTCGGGCATCGCTCTGCCTTCGCGCACTCCGGTCTCGTTCGTCGTGGACGGGGAACGGTTGCGCGCTTCCGGCGAGTCCACTTCGGACGATCTGTGGCTGCTGCCGGGACTGGTCGACGTGCACTCGCATCCCGGGATGGAGGCGCCCGGCGATGCCTACGACCACGAGTTGTTCCGGCGGCACATGCTCGCGCACCGGGCCGCCGGAGTGCTGACCGTGCGGTCGCCGGGGTCGCCGGATCCGTTGCTGGACAGGGCTGACGATCCTGATCTGCCGCGGCTCGCCCGCGGTGGCAGGTGGCTCGCGACGCCCGGCCGGTTCTTCGAGGGCTACGGCCGGCGGGTCACCGAGGACGAGCTGCCCCTGGCCGCCGCCGAGGACTCGGCCGCCGGCTGGTGCAAGGTGATCGGCGACTGGATGCCGGACGATCCGCCCGTGCCGCTGGACGTGCTGACGGCGACCGTCGAGGCCGTGCACGCCGTCGGCGGGCGCGTCGCGGTCCACTGCCAGACCGCGAAGGGCTGCCGCAACGCCGTGCTGGCGGGTGCGGACAGTCTCGAGCACGGGATGCACCTGGATCATTCGCTCCTTCCCCGGATGGCGGCTCAGGGCATGGCGTTCGTGCCCACCCTCACCGCGATCGGCAAGACGAGGGAGAACCTGGACAGGTCGAAGGATCCGCGGTTCAAGGAGTGGATCCTGAGCGGCTGGGAGCACGCGTTTCCCACTGTTCGCGCGGCCCACGAAGCCGGGGTGACGGTGCTGGCGGGCTCGGACAGCAAGCCCTGCGGCGAGATCGCAGGCGAGATCGCCTGGCTGATCAAGGCGGGGATGCCGGTCGAGGCGGCCATCGGGGCCGGGTCGTGGACCGCGCGGTCGTGGCTCGGCCTGCCGGGGCTGGTGGACGGCGGGTTCGCCGATGTCGTGGCCTACGAGGCGGATCCGGTGGAGGATCCGTCGGTGTTGTTGCGGCCGAAGCGGATCGTGTTGCGCGGCAACGTCATCGCCTGACCCGCGGGAGCACCTGCGTGGCCTCCGGGTCCCCCTTCGAGCGCCGGCGCAGGCGCGTCACCACGAACAGGGCGAGGGCGACGGCCACGGTGGCGAGCACGAGCTTCTGGAAGACGCCCGCATAGGACTCGACGCGGTGCCAGTTCTCGCCGAGCAGGTAGCCCGCGCTCACGAAGACGGTGTTCCAGATCAGGCTGCCCAGCGTCGTCAGCGCCAGGAACACCGGGAAGTTCATGCGTTCGACGCCTGCGGGCAGCGAGATGAAACTGCGGAACAACGGCACCATTCGGCCGAAGAACACGGCTTTGGTGCCGTGCCGGGTGAACCAGGCCTCGGTTTTGTCGAAGTCGGACACGTTCACCAGAGGAATGCGGGCCACCAGGCGGCGGGTGCGGTCGCGTCCCAGGAGCATGCCCGCGAAGTAGACGATGACGGCACCGGCGACCGAGCCCAGCGTGGTCCAGAACAGGGCCGCGGGCAGGCTGAACACGCCTTTGCTCGCGGAGAAGCCGGCCAGTGGCAGCACCAGTTCGCTCGGGATCGGCGGGAACAGGTTGTCGAGCCCGACCACGACGGCCGCCCCCACGCCGCCCAGTTCTTCCATCAGGCCGACGGCCCATTCAGCCAGCATCGTGTTTCCCCTTGCGATGACGAAGGAATTGGTCGAGATCAACGCTAGGAAAGGGGAACCGGGCGCACCATGAGGTGCTCCATCGGGAATCGCGGGGGAAACCGCAGGGCGATACTGCGGAGAACCACAATGCCGGGGGGAACCTCGCCGTGACCGTGATCGCCAAGTACGCCCAGAAGAAGTGGCCCGTGGCGCGCAGCCACAAGGGCGGCTTCCTCAAGTCGTACAAGAACGCCCGTGCCCAGTTCAAGCCCGGACTGATGTGGGCGTTGTGGGAGAACGTTGCACGAGATTCGGCGCAGTGCGCTCATCAACTACTTTGCCGCGGTCGTGCTGGCGGCGGGCTCGTCGATCGTCCCGGCCTCGGAGGTGCTGCGGTTGCCCGCCTGGGTTCCGCCGTGGGCGGTGATCCTGGTGATCGGACTGCCGCTGATGGAAATGCTCTGGCGTTCCGGTCTGAGGCCGCGGCTGATGTGGAACGACGGCGGGATCGCCGTGGTGCGGCCGTTCACGATGGCCGTGTTCCGCTGGAGCGAGATCGCCAGGTTCGAGGAGGAGTTCAACCGCATTCACATCGTCCTCGCCGACGACAGCGAGGAAGTGTGGGAGTTCGACAACGCGTGGCTGTGGTCGAAGATCTCCAAGAGTTACGCGGCTCGCAAGGGACGCAACCAGGCCGCGTTGACGGAGGCGCTGGCGAACGGACGTGAACGCGGAGAAGCGGTGCGTCCGCCGGAAAAGCTTCCGCGCAGGCCCGTGGTTCTCTACCTGCTCGTGGTACCGGCCGCGGTGTTCGGCTCGTGGCTCGTCACAACCCTGTGACCGAGTTCGAGGCACTGCTCGCGACGCCGGGAGCGGAAGCGGCGCGCGGGACCTTCCATGATGCCGTTGTGGTGCGGGACGAGTGGGTCGCCCGCTTTCCCCGCACCGCACTGGTCCTGGCCGATGCGCGTCGCCGCGCTGAAGCACTCCGGCGGATCGCGCGGCTCGGTCTGCCGTTCGCCGTTCCGGAAGTTGTCGAGGAACGGCTCGACCTGCCACTGGGCAGGGCGCACGTCATCGTCTCCTACCTGCCCGGCGAACCGGTGGAGACCGCGAGCGACGACGCGGTGCGGGAGGTGCTCGACGCACTCGCCGCGGTCGAGCTGGACGACGAGCTCATCGCCCTGCTGGACGAACCGCTGCACCACGCGGGCGGGCGTCAGGTCGCCGAGGCGATCACCGAGCTCGTGTTCCCGCTGCTCGACGCCGACGAACGCGCTCAGGCTTCCGAAGTCCTGCAACGCTTCGCGGACCTGCCCGTGGTGACCGGTTTCGTGCACGGCGACCTCGCCCCGGTGAACCTCCGCTGGCACAACGGAAGGATCAGCGGAGTCATCGACTGGGACTTCGCCTGCGCCGGCGATCCCGCGCTCGACGCGGCCGCGTTCGCCAACTACGGCTGGCCGCTGGTCCGCCGCATCCGGCCGGAGCTCTGCGAACGGGCGCGCACGCACGCCGCGATGTTCCCGCTGACCGGCGCGGTGTCCGAGATCCGGCAGGGCGGGATCCGGCGAGGTTCCTCGCCTGGTTCCGCCGCCGATGTGCGGTTCGCGAGCACCCGCCGGCCGGCTGAGGAGCTAAGTTCGAGGCGTGAGGATCTGGGTGGCCGGGCTCACGCTCGTGCTGGCGGCAGGCTGCACCGGCACGGCGAACCCGAACACGCCCGAGGTGCCGTCAGGTGGTCCCGCCAGAACGCCACTGGAACAGCTGGCACCCGCGGATCCCAGGCAGAGGACGGGGCCGAGCACCGCGACGGTCGCGGAGCCCGACATCGTCCCGATCAGCGACGAGGTGTCGCCGAAGCTGCCCACGACGGTCACCGACGCGCAGGACACCGATGTCACGGTGACGAACGTCGACCGGATTCTCGCGTTCGACCGGTACGGCACGCTCGGCGCGACGGTGTTCGGGCTGGGACTCGGCGACCGGCTGGCCGGGCGTGACATCTCGACCGGGTTCCCCGCCGCCGCAAGGCTTCCGCTCGTCACGACGAACGGGCACCAGCTCGACGCCGAGGCGATCCGCGCGCTGCGGCCGACGGTCGTGATCACCGACAGCACGCTCGGGCCGTGGGACGTGGTGCTGCAGCTCCGGAACTCCGGAATCCCCGTCGTCGTCACGGATTCCCGGCGTGCGGTCAACAACGTCGGCACGGTGATCCAGCAGGTCGCGGACGCGCTCGGAGTGCCGGCGGAAGGACGGCGGCTCGCCGGCCGCACGAACCTCGAGATCGAGAAGACGAAGATCGCGGTGCAGAAGCTCGCGAACGACTCGAAGCTGCGGATCGTGTTCCTCTACCTGCGCGGTCGGTCCGGCGTGCACCAGATCCTCGGCAAGGGCACCGGCGCCGACGAGCTGATCAGCGCGGTCGGCGGGGTGGACGCGGCGTCCGAGATCGGGCTGGAGGGGGCGAACCCGATCGGCCCCGAGGCGTTGGCCAAAGCCGCGCCGGACGTGATCCTGGTGATGTCGACGGGACTTCGGTCCGTCGGCGGGATCGAGGGCGTGCTGTCCGTGCCCGGTGCGGCACAGACGCCGGCCGGGCAACAGCGCCGGGTCGTCGACATGAACGACCACCAGGTGCTGAGCTTCGGGCCGTTGACCGCCGCGGTGATCGACGGCCTGGCGCGGGCGCTGTACACGTGAGAGCCACTTCACGGTGTGTTCCACGGCGGGTTCGTGCTGCTCATCGCGCGAAAGGTGAATTGATTCCGGTTTAGCGGTCGCGGACTTCACCCGTCCGGAGGAGTTGATCACTATGATGGGTGAGTGCCCCTGAGTCGTAGACCCTTCGCGCTGCTGGCTGCGCTCGCGCTGCTCGGCCCGGTCACGGCCTGTACCAGCGCGGCGGCCGGTGACCCGGTCAGCACTCAGGTGGGACAGCCTCAGGCAGCGGAGAGCAACGCTCCGGCCGCGCCGAGGGAACGCATCAGGCTCACTTCGGAGAACGGGCGGCAGAGCCCCGGCACGGTCGTCGCCGGGATCGAGGACGCGGTCTACAACTACGCGCCCGCCGTGATGCTCGACGGCGGCAGGGTCCGCACGTGGTGGTGCAGCCAGATGGGCAGCGCCCAGCCGAACGGCGACGACATCCTCTACGCCGAGGGTCCCGACGCGGACGGCCCGTTCAGCACGGCGCGCGCGGTGCTGTCCGGCAGCGGCGGCAACTTCGACGCGATGCACACGTGCGACCCGTCGCTGGTCAAGGTCGGCGACACGTATTACATGTATTACACCGGCGCGTCGCGGGACAACCACGCGAACGGCAGTTCGATCGGCGTCGCGACCAGCAAGGACGGCACCAACTGGGCGCGGGCCAACGGCGGCCAGGCGATCATCGGCCCCGCGAACGACGTCATCCGCGCGAACACCTACGGCGCAGGTCAGCAGTCCGCGATCTACCTCGACGGCTGGATCTACCTGCTCTTCACCGACACCACGGGGTACGCGGCCGCCACGAACGGTGCCGGCCAGTACGTGCTGCGCTCGAGGGACCCGCTGTTCGGCAAGGACGTCGAGGCGCTGGGCCCGCAGGGCTTCAAGCCGGTGGAGCGGACCAACCAGCCCCGAACCCGGTCGCTGGTGGAGGCGTTCAGCGCGGACTGGATGTGGATCGAGGCGGCGTCGGCGTTCGCGATCGCCCACTCGACCGACGAGGGCACCACCGTCACGTTCTGGAACAGGGAGTTCACCCGGCACCCGTTCGAGCCGGTGGTCATCTCCGGCGCGTGGAAGGAAGGCCCCGGCCTCCTGCGCACCCCGGAGGGGCACGCCCCGGTCAGCACCAGCGATCCGTGCGAGAAGGTCGGACTGGACGTCCTGCGCGCCACCACGAGCGACGGGTCCGGCGCGCCGACGAACATCAGCCACTTCGGCATCGACGCGATCGGGCTCAACGGCTGCCTCACCGAGGACGAGGCCAGGGCGCTCAACGGCTTCGCGATGCCCTCCCCCGAACGCACCGCGGACGTCGTGGTCGGCGGCAAGATCGTCCGGTTCGAACGCGGCTCGGTCGCGGCCAAGTACGCCGTCGGTGTGCTGGCCAAGCGCCCCAAGGCCGTCGACTCGCTCAAGGTCGCGGTCCGGGTCCCCGCGGGTGTTCCCGCGGTGCAGAGCCCGAGCGACCAGGTGGGCCTGCTGGTGGACAACAAGCTGATGGTCATGAACTCGCTCGACGCGGCCAAGCTCAACTCCTCCGAGGTCACCATCGTGACCCAGGAGCAGTGGGACCGGTGGGAGCGGCTCACGACCTGACCCCGTACCGTTTCCCCGGTTCGAAACGGGACATGGGGGACCGATGACGGCGACGACCGAACGACCGAGAGCACTCGCCGGCAGCGTGATCCCGCTGCCAGCCGATCCTCCGCACGAGCGGGCGTGGCTGGGCTTCGCGGGCGCGTTCGTGGCGTCGGTGGCGTTCCTGCTGCTCATTCCGCCCGGCTGGGCCCGCCTCGACCACCTGTGGGCGGAGGACGGCGCCAGGTTCATGGTCGACGCGGTCCGCTCCCCCGCGCTCGGCAACCTGGTTGAGCCCTACGGCGGCTACCTGCACACGTTGCCGCGCCTGGTCGCGGAAGTGGTCGCGTTGCTGCCGATCGAGTGGACCGCCGCCGGGTTCGCGATCGCCGCGGCGATGCTGCGGGCGCTGGTCGCGCTGATCACGTTCGCGGCCTCCGGGGCGTACCTGCGGTCGTGGCCGCTGCGGTTCGCGCTGGCGGCGCTCGTCATCGTGCTGCCGGCTGGCAACTCCGAGACGTTGAACAACATGTCGAACCTGCACTGGTTCCTGCTCTACGGCGCCTTCTGGGCGTTGTTGTGGCGCAATGCCCCACGCGTGCCCGTCGCGTTGTTCGTGTTCCTCGCCGCCGTGTCCAGTCCGCTGGTGTACATCCTGGCGCCCATCGCGCTCGTGCGGCTCTTCCTGCCGCGCAAGGAGGTGCCGATCGCGTTCCTCGTGGGGCTCGCGGTCCAGGCGGTGGCGATGCTGTTCGCGACCAGGACGCCGTACTCGCACGACGAGGTCGACCCGGTGCAGGTGCTGCTGGCGAGCCTGCTGCGGGTGCCGGTGGTGGCGTTCACGGGTTCCGAGCGGGTCAGCCAGTTCTACCCGGCGCACGGCAACCTGGTGATCCTGGTGGCGCTGCTGGTCGCCGCGGTGCCGATGGTGGCGGGACTGCGGTTCGGCGACCGGGCGGGGCGGACGCTGGTGCTCGTCGCGGCCGCGTACAGCGTGATCGTCATCGTCGCGTGCCTGGTGCTGAACTGGACGCACGTGCTGCAGGTGCAGGTGCCCGAGGTCGTGATGGCCGGGCAGCGCTACAGCATCGCCCCGTGCCTGTTCCTGTTCACCGCGATCTTCGTGGGGCTCGACGCGACACCGGCCACGACGTGGGAACGCGCGGTGGTGGGCGGCAGCCGCTACCTGATCGGGCTCGCCGTGGTCGTCAGCATCTTCGCCCACCTGCGGGTCCCGAACACCGTGCTGAAGGGCATTCCGTGGGACGAGAGCCTCGCGCGGGCCCGTGCGGAGTGTGCCGCCGGTGCGCCGGAAGCCAGGCTGGAGCACGAGCCGAAGGGCTGGTTCTTCGTCGTGCCGTGCAGCGTGGTGGGCCGATAGCGGGACGGCTGTCGAGAACGCGGATCCCCGTTCGACGTGTGTGCATGACGAACACGACGATTGAGACCCGCAACCTCGACCAGTACGGCAACGCCGCCCTGCGCTGGAGCCAGGCGCAGGAGCTGCTCGCCACCGAGTCCGCCTCCAAGGACGTGCCGTTCTTCCTGAACACCGTGCGGCCGGACGGCAGGCCGCACTCGGCGGGCATAGGCGCCGTCTGGTTCTCCGACGCCCTGCACTTCGTGAGCGGGCCGGGCACCCGCAAGTCCCGCAACCTCGCGGAGAACCCGGCCTGCACGGTGTCGGTGCGGCTGACCGGGATGGACCTCGTGCTGGAGGGCGACGCCCGCCGGATCACCGATGAGTCCACTTTGGACCGTGTCGCCGCGAGGTACCGCGAGTCCGGCTGGCCCGCACAACGGGAAGGGCAGGCGTTCACCGCGCCCTACACCGCGCCGAGCGGTGGCCCGCCGCCCTGGTACGTCTACCGGGTCTCGCTGCGCGCCGCCCACGCCGTGGCCACCGTGGAGCCCGGCGGCGCGACGCGGTGGACGTTCAGCTGAGGAACTCGCGGAACGACCGGGCCGTCACGTCCTCGACGGTCGTGGTGACCCGGTCTTTCGCGCCGCGCCGGATGTCCTCGTCGAGCCCCTCGAACGGCTCGTCGACCACCTGATGCGCGCGCTTCAGTGCTGATAGCTGGGATGGTCGATGTATCCCGCCTCGGTCTGGAACCACGTCTCGCGGTCGGTGCTGACGAGCGGCAGGCCCAGCCGGAACCGTTCGACGAGATCGGGATTGCCCAGGTACGCGCGGCCGTAGCTGATCAGGTCGGCACCGTTGGCGAGCCAGCGTTCCCCCTGCTCGCGCGTGCCCTCGTGCGGGCCGATCTGGCCGCCGGGGTTGAGGATGAACGCCGTCGGCCACGCCTTGCGCAGACCCATCAGCACCTCGTCGTCCGCGGTCGCCAGCACGTGGATGTAAGCGATGTCCGGCAACGCCTTCAGCAACGCGTCGTACAGCGCGCGCATGTTTTCCTCGACGATGTCCTGGACCTCACCGCCGGGTGAGAGCCGGATGCCGACGCGGTCCGCACCGATGGCGTCCACCGCCGCCTCCACCGCCTCCACGGCGAACCGGATGCGTCCGGTGATGGAGCCGCCGTAGCCGTCGGCGCGCCGGTTCGCGTTGGAGGACAGGAACTGCTGGATCAGGTAACCGTTCGCGCCGTGCAGCTCGACACCGTCGAACCCGGCGTCGAGCGCGCAGCGCGCAGCGTCACCGAACGCCTGCGCCTGGTTCCGGATCTCCGGGATCGTCAGCTCGCGCGGCACCGGCGCGGGCTTGATGCCGGTGGGCGTGAACACCTCACTCGCGGCCGCGATCGCCGACGGGCCGACCGGGTGGTGCCCGGCGACCTCGGGATGACCGATCCGGCCGCCGTGCATGAGCTGGGCGAAGATCCGCCCGCCGTTGGCGTGCACGGCGTCCGTGACGACCCGCCAGGCCTCGACCTGGTCGCCGGTGTGGACGCCGGGCATGAACGGGCCGGCCTGGCCGACCGCGTTCGGGTGCACGCCTTCGGTGACAATGAGGCCCGCGGTGGCGCGTTGGGCGTAGTAGGTGGCCGTCGCTGCGGTCGGTTTGCCGTCCACGGCTCGTGCGCGGGTCATCGGGGCCATGACGAGGCGGTTCGGCAGAGTCAGGTTTCCGAGTCGGTAGCTGGTGAGAAGCATGAGGACTACGCTAGAAACCTGACATTGACGTCAGAGGTAGCTTTTGTGGTGGAGGTCTCATGCGCATCGGTGAGCTGGCGGAACGCACGGGCGTGAGCGTGCGCGCGTTGCGCTACTACGAGGAGCAGGGCCTTCTCACCGGCGAACGCAGCCAGAGCGGGCAACGGCACTATCCCGACGAGGCCGTCGACCGCGTGCGGCTCATCCAGCAGTTCTACGCGGCCGGGATCTCCAGCGCCTCGATCCTCGAGATGCTGCCGTGCGTGGTGACCGGGGTGGCCTCACCGGAGGTCCTGGCCACGCTGCACGGACACCGGTCGTCGGTGGTGCGGCAGATCGAGGAGCTCCAGGAGACCCTCCGGCAGCTCGACTCGGTGATCGCGGGCGCCGCCAGGTCCCACGAGTCCGGGGTGCCCTGCCAGCCGGGCTGACAGGGCACCTGGACGTCAGATCGTCGCGGTGTCGATCACGAACCGGTACCGCACGTCGCTCGACTGCACCCGCTCGTAGGCCACGTTGATCTGGTCGGCGTTGATCAGCTCGATCTCCGCGCCCAGGCCGTGCTCGGCGCAGAAGTCCAGCATCTCCTGGGTCTCCGCGATGCCGCCGATCATCGACCCGGCAAGCGTCTTGCGGCCGCCGAGCAGCCCGAACAGGTTCAGCGAGATCGGCTCCTCCGGCGCGCCGACGTTCACGATCGCGCCGTCGGTCTTCAGCAGACCGAGGTAGGCGCCGAAGTCGAGCGGCGCGGACACCGTGGACAGGATCACGTCGAACTTCCCCGCCAGGTCGGTGAACGTGGCGGGGTCGCTGGTGGCGCGGTAGTCGTGGGCGCCGAGCTTGAGCCCGTCGTCCTTCTTGCGCAGCGACTGCGACAGCACGGTCACCTCGGCGCCCAGCGCGACGGCGATCTTGACGCCCATGTGGCCGAGACCGCCGAGGCCGACGACGGCGACCTTCTTGCCCGGTGCGACGCCCCAGTGCTTGAGCGGCGAGTAGACGGTGATGCCCGCGCACAGCAGCGGCGCGGCCACGTCCAGCGGCAGCGCGTCCGGGATCCGCACCGCGTAGTTCTCGTCGACCACGATCTGCTTCGAGTAGCCGCCGTAGGTGACGTCGCCGTGGCGGTCGATGGCGTTGTAGGTCATGGTGCTGCCGCTCGTGCAGTACTGCTCCAGGCCGCGCAGGCAGTTGTCGCACTCCCGGCAGGAGTCGACCATGCAGCCGACACCGACCCGGTCGCCGACGGCGTAGCGGGTCACCTCGGAGCCGACCTCGGCGACCACACCGGCGATCTCGTGGCCGGGAACCATCGGGAAGATTCCCTGGCCCCAGCCCTCGTTGACCTGGTGGATGTCGGAGTGGCAGATGCCCGCGAACTCGATGTCGATCAGAACGTCGTGCGCGCCGACCGCGCGACGTTCGATGGTGGTGCGCTCCAGCGGTGCCTTGGGTGCGGGAGCGGCGTAGGCAGCGACGGTGCTCATCAGGTTCTCCTCGTTCGTCGTGTCGCTTGACGACACTGCTCCGGTTCGAGGGACCCACCCAGACACCTGGTTTTCGTACGACTGGCGTGCCTACCACTGGCAGTAGCAGGCACGGCGTTCCTGGTCCGGGGATACTCGGGAACATGACCGTCGATCCGCGCACCGAGCTGAGCGAGTTCCTGCGCAGCCGCCGGGCGCGGCTGTCCCCCGACGACGTCGGGCTGCCCCGGTACGGCAGGACCCGCCGCGTGCCGGGCCTGCGCCGCGAGGAGCTGGCGCAGCTCGCGGGTGTCTCGGTGGCGTACTACACGCGGCTGGAGCAGGGCAACGGACGCAACGTCTCGGCAGAGGTGCTGGACTCGATCGCCCGTGCGTTGCGGCTGAACGACGCCGAGCACGCGCACCTGCGGAACCTGGCGAACTGCAAGCACGGCAAGAAGAAGACCGTGCGAACGCAGGTGCGGCCCGCGCTCAGGCATCTCCTGGACGGCGTCGGCGTCCCCGCGTACATCGGCGGGCGGCGCTCGGACATCCACGCGTGGAACCCGATGGCGGCGGCGTTGTTCGGTGACTGGGGCGAGCTCGCGCCACGCGACCGCAACTGGGCGCGGCTGATCTTCCTGCGACCGTCCTACCAGGACCTCTTCGTCGACTGGCGGAGCAAGGCTGCCGACGTCGTCGGCTTCCTGCGCATGGACGCGGGCTGCTACCCGGACGACCCCGAGCTGGCCGCGCTGGTCGGCGAGCTGTCGGTGAAGAGCGAGCTGTTCCGGCAGCTCTGGGCCAAGCACGACGTCAAGGAGAAGAGCTTCGGCACCAAGGTGCTCAGGCACCCGCTCGTGGGCGAGATGACGCTGTCGTACGAGACGTTGAAGATGCCGAGCGAGCCCGACCTGTTCTTCACCACCTACCACGCCGAACCCGGCACCGCGTCCGCCGAGGCGCTGCAGCTGCTCGCGAACTGGGGTACGGACGCGACCCGCGCCGGCACCTCTGTTAAGACTCAGGCATGAGGACACCGCGCCTGGAGATCGAGTACTGCACCCAGTGCCGCTGGCTGCTGCGCGCCGGCTGGACCGCGCAGGAGCTGCTGACCACGTTCACGACCGAACTGGGCGAGGTCGCGCTGATCCCCGGCACCGGTGGCGTGTTCGACGTGCGGCTGGACGGCGAGACCGTGTGGTCGCGCAAGGAGCAGGAGGGCTTCCCGGACCTCGCCGTGCTCAAGCAGCTGGTGCGCGACCGGGTGGCGCCGGAGCGGTCGCTGGGCCACACCGACCGCAAGAACCCGGCCTGACCGGCTCGCTCAGCGGGCGCCGTTCAGCGCGCCCATCGCCATGACCGCGAGCCGCCTGTTGAGCAGCCTGGACAACGTCAGCAGCAGCCGGTTGAGCCGGCCGACGGCGACACTCGGCGGCGGGTTGCGCCGGCCCAGCGTCCGCAACGCCGTCTCCACCACCAGTTCCGGCGAGTGCATCCGCGCGCCCGCCGCGGCCTCGGGGCCGGCGACGTCGAAGAACTCGGTCCTGGTCGCTCCTGGCGAGAGCGCGAGCACCCGCAGACCACTGCGGCGGTGTTCCTGCCACAACGCCTCGGTGAAGCTGAGCACGAACGCCTTGGCCGCGCCGTACACCGCCATCCTCGGCACCGGCGCGTACGCGGCCATGCTCGCGACGTTGACCAGCAAGCCGCGGCCGGATGCCGCGAGCTCGCCGACGAACGTCCTGGACAGCTCCACCACGGCCGAGACGTCGAGCGCGATCTCGGCGCGCAGCCGTTCCGCGTCCTCCCCGGCAAACGGCCCGAACGTGCCGAACCCGGCGTTGTTGATCAGCCCGGTCAGCTTCAGCCCTCGCGCCTGAAGCTCCGCGGCCAGGCCCGCCACGGCTCCCGGTTCGGTGAGATCGCACGGCAGCACTGTCACCTCGACCTCCTTCAGCTCGGCGGCGAGTGCCTCCAGCCGTTCCGCCCGGCGAGCGACGAGCACCAGGTCAGCGCCCCTGCGGGCGAGCTCACGAGCGAACTGCGCGCCGATTCCGGCACTGGCTCCGGTGATCAGCACCCGCATGCCTCGACAGTCGATTGTCACTCGATTCCTCCTTGGCATCGAGTGCCAAGTTAGCATCAAATGCCACCCAGGCGCCAAGAGTCGAGGTGGCACTAGGCTGGGCACGTGTCAGATCGCTTGTGGGACCGCACGCGCCGCCGCGTCCAGGAGGAGGTCGTGGACGCCGCGCTCGCGCTGTTCCTGGAGCACGGCTTCGAGGAGACGACGGTCGACCAGGTGGTGGCCGCGGCCGGGATCTCGCGGCGTTCCTTCTTCCGCTACTTCGGCACGAAGGAGGACATCGTCTTCGGCGATCTCGCCGAGCAGGGCCCGGCGATCCTCGAAGCGCTGCGTGAGCGCCCCGACGACGAGCCGATCTGGGAAGCGCTGGGGCACGCGTTCGGCGTGCTGACCACGCGCATGAGCCCGGAGCGCGGCGCGATGATCGGCAGGCTGGTCACCACCAGCCCCGCGTTGCGCGCCGCCCACCTGGAGAAGCACCTGCGCTGGCAGGAGGTTCTGGCACCGGAGGTCGAGCGCCGCGTCGGCACCGGCGGCGCCCCGGCCGGCCTCGTCGGCGAGGCGATCGTGGCCACCGTGCTGGCGTGTCTCGACGCGGCCTCCGCCGCCTGGGTGCGTCAGGGCGCCGACGGCGGCCTCGACGAGCTGCGACGGCTCACCTACGCCGCGCTCACCGCTGTCCGAAGTGGATGATCAGCCGACACTGAGCGGGGTGTCGATCCGCATCGGTTCTCCCCCTTCGGTTTCTCCACCTTTCGCGGCGAACCGGCACCGTCAATCGCACGTCAGCTCGTATCGTGTGGGCCGTGCATCCGAACCAGGGCTGGCAACCGCGGCAACCACCGGGATACGGACCGCCTCCCGGCTGGGGCCCGCCACCGAAACCGAGTACCGCGCCGGCGTTCCTCGCGGGTGGGCTGTGGCTGCTCGTGTCCGTGCTGTGCTTCGTGCTGGCGGGTCTCAACACCGCGGACGGTGTGGGACAGACACCGAGAGCCGCCGTGGCGTTGATCGGAATCATGCTGCCGCCCGGCATCGTCGGCAACGGTGACGCGGTGATCGCGGCGACCTACACGGCGGGCGGCGTGGTCCTGTTGCTCGTGGTGCTGCTGTTCGCCCGGCTGGGGTTCGCGCGCTGGATCGCCGCCGCGCTCGGGTTCCTCGTGGTCGTCTACTACATCTTCGCCATCGTGCGGCTGACGACCTTCCACGGGGGAACGTTCATCATCGTGCCGGGTGTGGCGTTGCTGCTGTGGCTGGCCGCGTCGATGGTGTCGGTGCTGCCGCCGGTCGGACGGGCGATGCGATGAACGACGTCTGGTCCGGCTACACGTTCACGCCCCGGTTCTACGAGATCGACGGCCAGGGCGTGATGTTCAACATGTGGTACCTCGGGCACGTCGACGAGGCGGTCGACGGCTTCTTCGTCCACTGTGGCCTGCCGTACTCCGACTGGCCCGGCATGGGTTTCGACGCCCACGTCGTGCACGTGGACCTCGACTTCCGCGCCGGTGTCAGGTCACGTGACATCGCCGAGGTGCTGATCAGCCCGTCCCGGATCGGGCGCAAGAGCTTCACGCTCGACTTCGCGTTCCGCCGGGACGGGGAGATCGTCTGCAGTGGTGGCGTCGTCTACGCCACCGTGTCCACCGAGGGGCACGGCACCATCGAGCTGCCCGACCAGCTGGTCAAGGCGCTCGGCGAGGTGCGGCCCCTGCGCGGCTGAGTCACTCGCACGTCCGGGTCGCCGGCACCCAGCGACCGTCGGCGGCCTTGCGCTGTCCGGCGAGATCGTTGTTCTCCGCCACCGCGAGGACGCGTTCGTTGATGGGCAGCTCGCCGTAGAACTCGGTGCCGGGCCAGACCTTCACGGTGAGCCGGCCGTCGTTGTCGTCGTCCTGCCGCGCGGCCGGCTGGCCGGCCGCGTTGACACCGATGGGACGCGGGTCGTTCATCACGTACTTCTGCACGGCCGCGCCGGTGACGAGGCCCCACCGCCACAGCGCCACGTCGTCGGCCACGATCTTGAAGGTGCCGCGAAGTCGTAGCCGATGAGCTCGCCGCTGCCGTTCGCACCAAGGAGGTAGTGCCGGGTCGAGACCGGCGCGTTCACGGCGATCGGCGTGCCGTTCGCCTGCGCCGGCACCGCCGGTGCCGGCAACGAAAGCAGCGCAGCGCAAACCACGGTCGTACGACGCATGTGAATCCCCCGTTGGTCCAGTGCGGGGATTCCGTACCGCGGGTCACCGGGTGGCAAGGCGCTCGAGCCGGGTTCGAGCTGACGGACGTAGCGTCTCCACCACCCGGCGGAGGAGTGCGCCCGTGAACCGCTGCGTGATCTTCGATCTGGACGGCACGCTCGTCGACACCCCGCGCGGGATCGTCACGACGTTCGCCGCGGTGTTCAGCCGGCTCGGCCTGCCCACAGTGGACTCCGCCTCGATCCGCGGCACGATCGGGCTGCCGCTGCCGGCCGCGTTCGCGAAGCTGCTCGGTGTCGCCGAGGACGAGCCCCGCGTCGCCGAGTGCGTCGCGCACTACCGGTCGATGTCCCGCAGGATCATGCTGCCGATGGCACCGAACCTGGTGTTCCGCGGTGTGTTCGACGGGCTGGCGTCGTTGCGGGAGAACGGTTTCCTGCTCGCCGTCGCGACGAACAAGTTCAGCGCGAACGCCGAGGAGCTGCTCGTCGCGGCCGGCCTCCGCGACGAGTTCTCCGCTGTCGTCGGTGCGGACCAGGTGCCGATGCCCAAGCCGGACCCCGCGTCGGGGTTGCTGGTGCTGAACAGGCTCGGCGTGGCACCCGAGCGAGCGGTTGTCGTCGGCGACACGACGTGCGACGTGCTGATGGCGCGCGCGGCCGGGATGTCGTCGATCGGCGTGACCTACGGCGTGCACGGCGTCGACCAGTTGCTCAGCGCCGGCCCCACCTGGCTCGTCGACTCGTTCGCCGAGGTCGTCACCGCTGTGCGCGAGTGCCTCTGACTCAGCGCACGACGTCGTAGACCAGCTTCTGGATGCCGTTCGGGTACGACTCGCTCTCGGCGAGCTTCAGCATCTGCTTGTCCTTGTCGGTCTGGCTGAACAGCCGCTTGCCCGCGCCGAGCAGCACCGGGAACACCAGCAGGTGGTAGCGGTCGATCAGCCCGGCGTCGGACAGGTTGCGGTTGAGCGTCGCGCTGCCGTGGATGGTGATCGGGCCGCCCTCGGTCTCCTTCAGCGCCGCGACGTCGTCGAGGGAGCGCAGGATCGTGATGTCGCCCCAGTTGTCGACGAGCTGGTCCTCCTTGAGCGTGCTGGAGACGACGTACTTCGGAATCACGTTGTAGCGCGGGAAGTAGTCGAGGGTCGGCCACACCGGGGAGAACGCCTCGTAGCTGACCCTGCCCATCATCATCGCCGCGGACTCTTCCTGCTCGCGGCCCTTGATCTCGTAGGCGGCCTCGTCGAACTCGATGTCCTTGAAGGTCCAGCCGGAGCTGCGGTGACCGGGCTCGCCGCCGGGGGCTTCGACGACGCCGTCGAGCGAGACGAACGCGGTGGCGATCAGGGTGCGCATCGGAGTTCTCCTTGGTGTTCGAAACGTGCTGTCATCAGTCTGTCGAACGGGAGATGCCGGGATCGACACCTCGCGCCAGGAAAGTTTCCGCCATGCGTCACGGCCGCGGGTGTGTGGCCGGGCACAGCCTTAACCCTTCAGCCAGTCCCAGCCGAACCGCCGGGCCACGATCAGCAGCCCGGACACGACCATCACCACGTACGCCGCGATGCGCACCGCGTCCGGCATCTCCACGTAGTTCAGCACGAACCAGCTCTTCGACCCACCGGTCAGGTTGTTGATCAACCCGCCTCCACCCTGCACCAGCAGGACCAGCGCGATCAGCTCCACGTCCACCCCCAGATCAATACGAACGTATCGGTTTGCTCCACCGTAGCCCGCTCTCGTGGTCAAATCAATGCGAACGTCTCGGAAAGGGGATGCGAGTGACACCGGTGCGTGGCCTGGGAGCCGCCCACGACGAACGGCGCGGCGCGATCCTGGAGGCGGTGTTCGCGATCGTCGACACCGAGGGCACCCACCAGGTCAGCATCCGCCGCGTCGCCGAGCGGGCCGGTGTCTCCGTCGGCCGCGTCCAGCACTACTTCCCCAGTAAGGACGACCTGCTGACAGCCGCCTTCACCGCGATCAACGACCGCGGCACCGCCCGTGTCCAGGCCCGGCTGGACGGCGCCTCGAACCCGGTCGAGGTGCTGCTGACCGAGCTGATCCCCGCCACGCCGGAAGATCACCGGCTGTTCCGCGTGGCGCAGGCGTTCGAGACGCACGCGCTCACCGACCCCGAGCTGTCCGAGCGGCTGCGGCAGAGCTACTCCGAGCTCCTCGCCCTGCTCACCGCACTCGGCTCCGACCGCGCCGCCGAGCACCTGGCGCTGGCTCTCGGCCTCGCGGGCCTGACCCTGACGGGCAATCTCACGGCCGCGGAAGCCCGCGCCGCAGTCCGGTCAGGAATCAAGAAGCGCGGGTGATCCTCCCGCTCCTAACGTTGTCCTCAACAACAACTAGGGAGGACAACGAAAATGAGCGGCAACAAGAGGATCCGGCGGTTCCACCGCGTGGTCAGCATGTTCTTCATGGCCACCGTCGTCTTCACGGCCGTCGCCCTGACCGTGGACAACTCCGCGGTGTGGGTGTCCTACGTGCCGCTGCTGCCGTTGTTCATCCTCATGGGCACCGGCGTCTACATGTGGTTCCTGCCGTCGATCGCCAGGCGCCGCGCCCGCCGTGCCGCCTAGTGGCCTGACCGGCACTAGCCGTTCAGCCGGTTCTCCAGGTGCGTGAGGGTGGCGTGCAGCGCCACCCCGTACACCGCGATCCGGCACGCCATCCGCCGGAACGTCGCGTCCGACGGCGCCATCGCCAGCTGAGCCCTCTGAGCGCCTCGATGTTGTGCCCCATCAACCGCTGGTGCTCGGCGGCGCCGTCCCACGCGGGCACGTCACGCTCGATGAAGTCCTCGAGCTCGTCGGCCATCTCCCGCTGCGCAACTGCGATGTTGAACCAGGTGGTGGCGTGCGCGGCGATGACGTCCGGCCGTCCCGTCAGCTCGTCCAGCACGTCCCTGAGCGGCCCGATCCGCTCCATCGCGGCCTTGGTCGTCTCCTCCGCGGGCGCGACCAGCGAGGGCACGGCGGCCTCGCGGACGGGATCCGGTTGCGGCGCCTGCTCCCCCGCGAGGTCGTACAACCCGGCCACGATGAGACGCAGGTTCTCCTCGACGTACTCGACCAGCTCGTCCTGCCGGACGTGCTTCTCCAGCACCAGGCCGATGATCCACCGGCACCACCGCGGTGCCGTGCGGATCAGGGTCGCGCACAGCGGCAGGTGCGTCGACGTGTGGGACGCGAGCCAGGACGCGACCGCCGACGCCACGCAGTACACGTGCAGCGCCACCAAGTTCAACCAGCAGTTCGCCGTCGAGCCGACCGGCACGGGCTCGTTCAAGCTGAGGGCGCGCCACAGCGGCCAGTGCCTGGAGATCGCGGGCCGCGGGCTCGCCAACAAGGCGAAGCTGCACCAGAACTGGTGCGTCGCCCACCGCGCCCAGGAGTGGGTCGTCGGCTGACGGCCTAGGCTGACCGGCACAACGCGAACAGGAGGGCTGAGGTGGCGGAGACGACGGTGGCCGGGGTGATGGCCGAGCTGGCCGCGCTGGAGGACCCGAAGGCACGCGCGGTCAACGAGAAGCACGGCGACGACCACGGCGTGAACCTCGGCAAGCTCCGCGCGCTCGCCAAGCGCCTCAAGACCCAGCAGGACCTCTCGCTGGAGCTGTGGGCGACCGGTGACACCGCGGCCCGTCTCCTCGCCCTCCTGATCTGCCGCCCCAAGGCGTTCTCCCGCGACCAGCTCGACACGATGCTGCGCGAGGCCCGCCGTCCCAAGGTTCACGACTGGCTCGTGAACTACGTGGTGAAGAAGAGCGCCCACGCCGAGGACCTGCGCGTCTCCTGGTTCTCCGACCCGGACCCGGTGGTCGCGAGCGCGGGCTGGGCGTTGACGACCGAGCGTGTGGCACGCAAACCGGAAGGCCTCGATCTCGAAGGGCTGCTCGACACGATCGAGGCGGAGATGAAGGGCGCGCCGGAACGCCTGCAGTGGGCGATGAACCACTGTCTGGCCCAGATCGGCATCGAACACCCAGCGCACCGGGCCCGCGCGATCGGCATCGGTGAGCGCCTCGAGGTCCTCAAGGACTACCCGACGCCGCCGAACTGCACATCGCCGTTCGCCCCGATCTGGATCAACGAGATGGTCCGTCGCCGGCAGGACGCGTAGCGAACGTCGAGTGCCCCGGCACCGGCGGCAGTTCGAGCAGCTGGCCGGCGACGTCGAGGAACTCACCACCGCACTGCCAGAGCGTGACGTCCGGGTCGACGACGAACGGGTCCGACGGGTCCACATCGTCCTCGCGGACGCGATAGGCCAGCGCCTCGATCTCGGAGTAGGCGAGCACCGTCTCGTTGGTCCCGCGCCACACACGCCGGAACATCACGGCGTTGACGCACGTCAGCCGGTCCTGCACGACGGTCCGCTGAAATCCGCGCCGCAGCAACAGCCTCATGCATTCCTGGACACTGCTCACGTTGTGCGCCAAGTCTCCTGCCCCTGCCGGTGTGAACTGCCAATTTTGGACGCACGCACAGGTACACCCGACCGGGCATCACTCGAACAGGTCAAACGTTTGGGTCAGCTGCACAACGCCGCGTGCCTCCGTTCGTGCAACACGCCCACGAAAGAAGACCGATTCGGGCGATGGCACGGGCCATCCGCATGCGCAAGCCTCTGCCGGTGGTCGACATCCCGGCACCTGACCCCCTCGCACCGCTGTACGAGCGCGCAGCGATGCAGATCCCCCGCATAGCCGAGCAGGTCCTGGAGGCGTTCTTCGCCAGATCCGCGGCCTACCGGCAACTCCCGCACCAGCTCGTCGACCGCGAGATCACCGAGGCGGTGACCCGAAACCTGCAGGTCTTCCTGCGCTCCTTGCGTGAGCAGCGGCCACCCGCGCCGGAAGAGCTGGCGGCCCAGATCGCCACCGCAGTCCGCAGAGCTCAGCAGGGCATTCCCCTCGACGTCGTGCTGAGCACCTACCACGTCGCCGCCCACGTCGGCTGGACCGCGATGGCCGGCGTCGCCGAGAAGGACGACATCGATGACCTGCTCGCGACCGTGCCCGCACTGCTGCAGTACCTGAGCTTCGCCGTGCCCGCCGTCGCCGCCTCGTACCTCACCGAACAGCAGGCCCTGCACGCCGAACGCCGCGAGGCGGGCCGCGCCCTGGTGGCCGCGCTGCTGACCGGTCGCGAGGCGGAACCGCTGGCCGAACGCATCGGCCTCGACCTGGCCAGCCACCACGTCGTCCTGGCCGTGCGGGTCGAACCGCCACCACTGAACGAGGGCGCCGACGGCCACGACGCACGGCTCGCCGCGCACGTGCTCGTCCGTCGCCTCCGCGCCGAACTGCCGAAGCACGCGCTCTCCGCACTCGACCACGACGGCGGCACCGTGCTGCTGCCCACCTCGGCGGAGACCGTGGACGCTGAACTGGCCGACGCCGCCGACCTGGTCCGCAGGCTGCACACCGCGGCGGGCCTCGGCCTGGTGGGCGGAATCGCCGCGGCCGAGAGCCGCGACGACATCCCCACCGCGGCCCGCCAGGCCGCCGACATCGCCGAGCTGGCCCAGCGACTGGGCCGCCCGTCCGGCGCGTACGTGCTCGACGACGTGCTGCTCGAGTACCAGCTCTGCCGTCCGGGCCCCGGCCGCAAACGCCTCGCCCGCGTGATGGACCGGCTGGCCGAGCATCCCGACCTGCTGCACACGCTGCGGGAGTTCATCAACAGCGACCACAACCGCCACCGCACGGCGGAAAAGCTGCACCTGCACCGCAACACGCTGAACTACCGCCTGCGCCGCGTCACCGAGCTGACCGGCTACAACCCGGCCGATCCCGGGGACATCCGGCTGCTCGCGGCGTCACTGATCGTCCACGACCTGCGGCCCTGACTCACTTCCGGTAGAAGTGCACGTTGCGCCACTGGTGTTCGGCACCGGCCGTCTTCAGCGTGCCGTACACCCCGTACTTGAAGTAGTGGTCGCCCTTGGGCCCGTTCGCGGTGTGGACGTGCTTTCCGTTGATGTAGATCGAATAGCTGCCGCCGGTGGCCGTGGCGTTGTGCGTGACGTTGATCCGCACCCACTTGCCGTAGATGTTGCTGACCAGGTCCTTGCCACCGCCCCTCAGCGTGCCGCCGTTGCGCGCGTAAGACCTGATCATCAACGTGGTGGCACCCTCGCCGTCGTTGCCGAAGATCTGCATGGCGCTCTCGTCGTCGGTGCCCGAGGTGACCTTGAGCTCGCCCTCGAACTGCCGCTGCCCGGTCCGGTAGTTGTCCTGGATCCTGGCCTCGACGCGGTTCGACCCGTTGTTGAAGAGCTTGAAGGTCTGCACCCCGCCCGCCCGGCGGTACGACCCTCCCGGTCCGGACGCGCTGGTGGTGCTGCTGGGGTAGCTCGTGATCTCGCCGCGGCTCTGGATCTGCAGGTTCCACGCGGGCTTGTACTCCTGCCACCCGCTGCCCACCGGCCCGGCCGAGGCCGCCGGCTGGATGACGGCGAAGGTGAGAAGTGTGGTGACGGCGGCTGCTGCGACTCGTCGTGCCATTTGCGCTCCTTGTGCACTGCGGGGATACACAGGCGGCGGCGAGGGAGATTCTGACGCGTGAGTCAACAATTGCCAAACCCGAGGGACGCTCACGGAAAAGCCGGAAGGCCACCCGACCGGTGATCGGGTGGCCTCGCGGGAGTGGATCAGATCAGTCGCCGTGCGGGTTCTGGATGGAGACGTGGACGTGGTCGTAGTGACCGCTGGTCACACCGGAGCCACCGTTGTAGGTGCGCCAGCCCTCGGACGCACGGGCGACGCTCCAGATCTTGCCCTGCCAGATCACGTACCGGACGTCGAGCTTGCTCGCGTACTTCTTCAGCCAGTTGGCGAGCTTCCAGCCCTGCTCCTTCTGCGCGGCGTTCGGGTGCTGCCCGATCGCGTTCGAGATCGTGCAGTCGAGAGCGTTGCCGGTGTTGTGGTTGCTGTCCGACGGCTCGTTGCTGCGGTAGTCGCCCACCCAGCAGTGCGTCTCGCCGGTCAGGCGGCGGATCTCGTCGTCCACGTGCTGCGTGCGCTTCGTGGCCTGAGGCGCGCGGGCCGTCGCGGACGGGTGCGGGTTGTCGTTCGGCGCACCGTAGGTGCCGCCGGTGCCGCCACCACCGCCGCCGCTGCCGCTGTCGTTGAGCTTGTGCGAGGCGTTCTCGTTCTTGAGGTCCGAGTTCAGGTTCGCCTTGGTGTTCGCGGCGATCGTCTGCTTGGAGCCCCCGTAACCGCTGTTGAAGTACACCGTGACGGGACTTCCGGTGCGGTTCCAGACCGAGGCGGCCTCGTTCTTCACACAAAGGCCCTTGCCGTTTCCGGCGCCCTTGAAGTCGTAGCAGCCGGGCTGCTCGTCACCGTAGTCGGAAACCGACGTGGTGAAGTCGGAAACCGACCCACCCTGATCACTGTTGTAGAACAGGCAGAATTCGCCCGACTCGCATTCACCGTTGCGGGCAGTGGCCGCGTTGGCCGTCGCCGCACCGAAGGACACGCTGATCAGCGCGCCCATCATCGCCACGAGAGTGAACTTCTTGAGCACTTTTGGTCCTTCTCTTCTTCGCAGGATCCGGCCCCCGCTGAAATTGCCGGAGCCCACTTTCACAGGGAAGCTTCTGTTTTCCGCTGGAAGCAGCATCTCGACGGCCGCTGACATCTCGCTGACACCAGAAGTCACCGGTCAGTCAGCGCCAGGCGACGGGTACGCCGAAGGCCTGAGCCGAAGAAGTGGATCACAGAGAAGGACACCGGAGAGGAAGGATGTCAACGTGCGAGGGGGCTCAGCCCGCTCCTCGCCACTTTCAACGTATAGCGCAGAGGGGGCCTTGCGGCAAGACCCCTGTCGTGCCGCACACTCTGCGGCCAAAGCCACAACCAGCGACATTGTTCGCGATCGGGGGAAGTGAACGGATGAGCAGCCATGTGCTCGATCTCCAGGAGATCGACCAGTCGCAGCTCGCAGTCGTGGGCGGCAAGGGCGCGCACCTGGGAGAGCTTTCGCGGATGGGCGAAATCCGTGTGCCGCCGGGCTTTTGCGTGACGACGGACGCCTTCCGGCGAATCGTGGGAGAGGCGCCGTCGATCGGCGCACAGCTGGATCAGCTGGCGCACCTGGGCCCGGACGACCGGGAGGCGATCCGCACGCGCAGCGCCGAGATCCGGCAGGCCGTCGAAGAGATCGTCATCCCCGACGACCTGGCCGCGGAGATCACCGGCGCACTCGCCCTGCTCGGCGAGCGCACCGCCTGTGCCGTCCGGTCGAGTGCGACGGCGGAGGACCTGCCGGGGGCATCGTTCGCGGGTCAGCAGGACACGTACCTGAACGTCGTGGGCCCGGCGGAGGTGCTGCGGCACGTCAGCCGGTGCTGGGCCTCACTGTTCACCGAGCGGGCCGTGACCTACCGCCTGCGCAACGGTTACGGTCAGCGCGAGGTGAGCATGGCCGTGGTCGTGCAGCAGATGGTGTTCCCGCACGCGGCCGGCGTGCTGTTCACCGCAGACCCCGTCACGTCGAACCGGAAGGTCACCTGTGTGGAGGCCGTCTTCGGTCTCGGCGAGGCACTGGTCTCCGGGCAGGTGAACCCGGACATCTACCGGGTTCGCGACGGCGAGATCACGAGCAAAGCGATCGCCACCGAGCAATCGGCGCTGACGGACGACCAGGTCGTGCGACTGGAGAAGCTGGGCCGGCGGATCGAGGCGCGTTTCGGCCGCCCTCAGGACATCGAGTGGTGCCTGGCCGGCGACGACTTCCACATCGTCCAGAGCCGCCCGATCACGACGTTGTTCCCCATCCCGGAGGCCGACGACGAGACCGATCGGGTCTACGTTTCCGTCGGCCACCAGCAGATGATGACCGACGCGATGAAGCCGCTCGGCCTTTCCGTGTGGCAGCTGACGACTCCCCGTCCCATGGCCGAGGCCGGCGGCCGCCTGTTCGTCGACGTCACGCAGATGCTCGCCGCACCGGCGAGCCGCGCCGGTCTTCTCGAGATCGCGGGAAAGTCCGATCCGCTGATGGGTGACGCCCTGCAGACCGTCCTCGATCGCGACGGCTTCGTCCCGTCGCTCCCGGAAGGCGTTCCCAGCCAGGAGATCCCCGGCGTCGTGCCGGCCACGATCGAAACCGATCCGGCCGTCGTCACCGAACTGATCGCGCACAGCGAGGAGTCCGTCGCCGCAGCCCGGCGCGACATCCGGGCCAAGTCCGGAACGCAGCTGCTCGACTTCATCCTGGCGGACTTCCAGGAGCTGCGGCGGATCCTGTTCGATCCGCGCAGCCACCAGGTGATCACGGCGGGGATGCAGGCCACGTGGTGGCTCAACGAAAAGCTGCACGACTGGCTGGGCGAGAAGAACGCGGCCGACACGCTCTCCCAGTCCGCGCCGCACAACGTCACGTCGGAGATGGGCTTGGCGCTGCTCGACGTCGCGGACGCGATCCGCCCGCACCCGGAAGTCGTCGCCTTCCTGCACGACACCAAAGATGAGTCCTTTTTGGACGACCTGGTCGAGGTTCCCGGCGGCCGGGAAGCACGTGACGCGATCCAGGTCTACCTCGACAGGTACGGCATGCGCTGCGTGGGCGAGATCGACATCACGAGGCCGCGCTGGAGCGAACACCCCGCCACGCTCCTGCCCCTGATCCTCACCAACGTCAGGAACTTCGAGCAGGGTGAGGGCGAACGCCGCTTCGAGCAGGGGCGGCAGGAGGCGTGGAAGAAGGAGCAGGAACTGCTGGAGCGCCTGCGTTCCCTGCCGGACGGCGAGCAGAAGGCGGGCGAGACCAAGCGGATGATCGACCGCCTCCGCACGTTCGTCGGCTACCGCGAGTACCCGAAGTACGGCATGGTCAGCCGCTACTTCGTCTACAAGCACGCCCTGCTCGAAGAGGCCGAGCGTCTGGTGCGCGCGGGTGTGCTCGGCGAGAAGGAGGACATCTTCTTCCTGAGGTTCCAGGAACTTCAGGAAGTCGTGCAGGCCAACAAGGTTGACGACGAGCTGATCCGTCAGCGCAAGGAGGCCTTCAGGTCGTACGAGACGCTGACGCCACCCCGAGTGCTCACGTCGGACGGCGAGGCCATCGCCGGCACGTACCGGCGCGACTCGCCGGCCGGTGCACTGGTCGGCCTCCCGGTGTCCGCCGGGATCGTCGAGGGGCGGGCCCGCGTCGTCCTGGACCTGGCGCAGGCCGATCTCGAACCGGGCGACATCCTGGTCACGGCGTACACGGACCCCAGCTGGTCACCCCTGTTCGTCGCGATCACGGGCCTGGTGACGGAGGTCGGTGGTCAGATGACCCACGGTGCGGTGGTGGCGAGGGAGTACGGCCTGCCGGCTGTTGTGGGCGTGGCGAACGCCACGCGCCTGATTCAGGACGGGCAACGGATCCGCGTGAACGGAACCGACGGACACATCGAGATCCTGCCCGGCTGAGTCCGATCGCGACCGCCACGAGTGCGACACCGGCCACCACGTCCAGAACGTAGTGGTGGCCGGTGACCAGCACGACGAACGACGTGAGAACGGGGTACAGCCAGGCCAGCCATCGAGCGCGATGGCGCAGTGCCGACCACACGGCACAGGCACACCACGTCGTCCACGCGACGTGCATGCTCGGCATGGCGGCCAACAGGTTCACGCCCGGACGCGGAACACGTGACGCGGCACCGCCGAGGATGTCGTACGTGGCCATGTAGTCCACGATGCCGGGCAGGGTGAACCGCGGTGGTGCCTGCGGATAGAGCCACACCAGCAGCACGTCCAGAAGCATCATCACGATCAGCACGTTCCGCAGGCCGTCGTACCGATCTCGCCGAGCGAGGTGGAGCCAGATCAGGACGGCCGGCACCGCGAGGACGCTGAGGCGGTAGAAGCAGCCGGTCAGCCAGATCGCCGGCGGGTGCGCGACGATCGCCTGGTTGAGCGGGCGTTCGATCGCGAGGTGCAGCACCTGCTCCAGGCGCTGCACCCGCAGCGAGTTGATCGTCGCGGCCGGCTCACCCCTGTCGACCGCCGCCCTGGCGAGCCCGAACGCGAGATAGCCCGCGACGAGCAGCAGAACTTCGGCGTACCACTTGGCACGCAAGGCCTTCCACACGGCTCAGAGCGCTCCGCCTGGCCTGTGTCCCGCGGTCAGGGCCTCGACCTGCTCCGCGGTGAACGGAGGGTCGAGCAGGTCGCCGCGCAGGGCGTGGCAACGGAACATGTCCGCGATGTAGTGCATGCGGTCCGGCAGGTCTGCCCAGTCGCGCGCGGCCGTGCCGAGCACGCTGTCCGCCGTCGGGTCGACGATCTCGAGCAGCGCCAGCAGTTCCGGGTCGGACAGCTCCGCGAGCAGCGGCGGGAACGTCGCGGGCAGGTCCTCGCCCAGATCGAGCAGCTCACCGCCCGGCAGCGCCAGGGTCATCAGGTGCTCGGTGACCGCCCGGCGCACCAGCACGCGCACCCGGTCGGCCAGCTGCTCGCTGGCGATGCGCACAGCGCTCCTCCTGCCGAGCACGGTCAGCAGCGTCCTGCGCAGCCATTTGACCACCCGGTTGCCCGGCAGGAGCAGGTCGAGCAGACGGCGTTCGAGCTCGCGGGGGTCGACCACCGGTGCCTCCAGCGCGGCGGCGATCTCCGGTTGCAACCGCGTCTGCTCGTGCAGGCCGACCTCGATGTTCGCGAGGAGCAGCAGTTCGGCCCGCTGCTTCGGGTCGCCGGTGGTCATCGCGCGGTGGTAGCGGGTGAAGGCCTGCCGCAGACAGCGCTGTCCCTCCGGCGGCTCACCGGCCCGCAGCGAGTCGCAGAACTCCGCGATCGTCCGTTCTTCGGCGCCTGGACCGGTGAACTCGGTGAGGAAACGGGCGAACTCACGCGCGATCTCCTCGAAGACCTTGAGGTTGCCCCGCGCCGACGCGGCACTCACATCGTCGAGCCGCGCGACCGTCACCACGGCCCGGCGCACCATCTCGTGCGGAACGGTCCGCCGCAGGGCTCGCGCCACCAGGTCGACCCCGGCGGCCACCTCGGGCGAGGACTTCAGCAGCCGCTCCACCGTGCGCGCCAGGTCCTCCTGCCGGATGGTCCGCCCCACCTGCTTGGACGCCCACACCGCAAAGGTGCACCAGTTCGCGGCCCCACCGGTGACAGCGGCCATCGCCCGCGACAACCGGTGGTAGCAGTGGGTGATCTGCAGGTTGCGGACGACGGGATCGGCGTGCGCCGCGATCCGGTCGACATCGGCCACCACCGGCGGCATGTCGTCGCTTCGCTCGTGCACGTGCGTACCGGCCTGACTCATTGACGCCGACCTTTCTCCCCAGGGGTGACATCAACTGAGTCGTCCCGAGAGCGGGGAACGTGACGCTCACACCCACAAAGTCGTAATGACTTCAGTTTTGTACTCGTTACGAACATGAAGGCGTTACGGCTATCGTCGATCACGACGCCCGGCAGGCGCGAGCGCAAGAAGGCAGCCACACGTGCGGCGTTGTCCGAGGCCGCGCTGAAGCTCTTCCTGGAGCGGGGCTACGACAAGGTGACGGTGGCGGAGATCGCCGAGGCCGCGGATACCGCGGTGGCGACGCTGTTCGCGCACTTCCCGGCGGGCAAGGAAGCGCTCATCCTCGACGACAGCGGCGAGCGCGAGGCCGCCCTGACCGCCGCGGTCCGCGAGCGCCCGGAAGGCAGCTCCGTCCTGGACGCGCTGCAAGAGCCGCACTGGACCCCGGCGTCCGCGGCGGGCAGCTCTGGGGTCCGCGGCAGTTCGGCCTGCGAGGCGAGCCTCACCTCGAAAAGCCGCAGGCGCACATGACCGATCCGGCGAGCGCCGCGGCGCTGTGGTCGAAGAGCCGCGAGCTGACCGGTGTCGACCCGGGCTGACGGCCGCACGGTGTCCCGTGCGGCCGTCCCGGGCCTAGCCCAGCAGTTCGGTCGGGTCGAGGGCGACGTCGAAGCCCAGCGCGACACCTCCACCCAGCGCGGCACCTCCCTTGCCCTTCACGTGCCACTTGCCGTCCTGGCCCTTCTCCACGCCGAACCCGCCACCGAAGCCGATGCCGGTCCACACCTCGGGCTGGACGGAAACCTCCGCCGGACCCACCTTCTTGCTGAGCTTGGGCAGTTCCACCGCGGCCCCGACCCGCGTCTCGGCGTCGATCGAGCCGCCGTTCGGACCGATCCCCCCGCTCACCTCCGCGCTGACACCGATCGGCACGTTGGCGCTCCCCGAGAGCTCGGCGGGCCCGAGCCGGGCGGTCGTCTCTGGCCCCGACGTCCGCAGCCCGGCGAAGCCCTTCGCGCCGAACTGGAGGCCCTTGGCAGCGTCCACGCCCCCAGTGGCCTCGAAGTCCGCGCCGACAGTGGCGCGCATGAAGGGTTGCCGTTCCCTGCCGTGGCGCTTCGCGTTCAGCGGTGACTCGATGAAGGTCACGTCCTTCCAGTTGGCGTGCCCCTTCCACCCACCGAAACTGCCCTTGTCCGGCGGAATGCGCACGAGGTCGCTGTTGGGCTCCTTCACCACCGCGCCAGGGCTGCGGTCCTTCAGCCAGCGGAGGGGAACGTCGCACGCGTTGCCGCACAACCAGTCGAAGCCGATCTCGGGAGTCGACTGGCTGGACCGGCCGTACGACGCCGGCGTGATCCGCAGGTTCGCAGCAGCTCCGGCAGCGAGGCCCCGCCGTTCACCACCAGGCTTCACCAGGGGGTTGGGCTTCACGAGGGGGTTGGGTGCGGCGGTGAAGCCAGGCCGCACGACGCCGCGCTGCCTTTGCGCGTTCCCGGCCTGCTGCTGCTCCAACCTCCGCACCTCGGCCTGCGCCGCCGCGGCCAGCTGCCCACGTCGCACGAGCGCGGCACCACCAGTCGCCGCCGCCCCCGGCGCCACCGCCAACCGGTTCGCCTTCTCCCGCGCGGCGTCGAGCTGGCGCTGCAGTCCTGTCCCCGGCGCACCACCACGCTGGGACTCGGCGTACGCAGCACGGCCCGGTGCGGTGCGGGCAAGGGCTTCAGCGGCCTGCCGTTGCGCACGCATCTGACGTTCGGTCAGAGCCTGACGCTCCGCACCCGCCTCAGCCAGCCGCAACGACTGCGACATCGGCCTGGGCGCGGGCTTCTGGTCACCGCGCCGCTGGGGTTCGACCCGCTGTTGAGCCGCACGCTTCGCTGCGCTTCCCGGCGCGCCACCACGCTGAGACTCCGCATACGCGGCGCGGCCCGGTGCAGTGCGCGCAAGATCCTGCGCGGCCCGCTGCTGAGCCTCACGCCTGGCCGCACTTCCCGGCGCCCCACCACGCTGCGACTCGGCGTAAGCGGCACGTCCGGGTGCGGTGCGCGCGAGGTCGTTCGCGGTCGGCGTACGTGGCTGGTTCGGCTTGGCCGGCCGGACCCCGGCCGGGATCCGGTCGGCGATGATTCGCTTGCCGGTTTGGGGGACGAGTTTGGGAGGCTTGGGTTTGACCGTGGGCTTTTGGCCGCTGGGGCGTTGGGACTCCGCGTAGGCCTGTCGGCCGGGCGCCGTGCGGGCCAGATCGTCGGGCATCGGCGGACGTGCCCGGTTCTGCTTGGGCGGCAACGATTTCGGCTTGTTGGGCGCGGTGAGCCTCGGCGAGGGCCCGGACTTGGGTCCGGCTTTGCCGGGCGTCCCCAGCTGAGGCGGCTTCGGGACGACCCTGGGCTTCGGGGCCTGCTTCAGCGGTGGCTTCGGCGTGGCGTTGGGTTTGGGGGCCGACTTCAGCGGCGGCTTCGACGGGGCGGTGCGTTTGGGGGTCGACTTCAGCGGCGGTTTCGCCACCGGCTTGGGCTTGGCCGTGTTGGGCTTCGGCACGACCCTGGGCTTCGGTGCCGGCTTCGGCTTCTGTGCCTGGGGCTTGGGTTTCACCGTGGGCTTGGAGCTGGCCGGAGCCTTGGGCCTGGGCTTCGCCACGGGCCTGGAGTTGGCCGGAGCCTTGGGTTTCGCCGCAGGCTTGGGCCTGGTCGCAGGCTTGGAGTTGGCCGGAGCCTTGGGCTTCGCCGCAGGCTTGGGCCTGGTCGCAGGCTTGGAGTTGGCCGGAGCCTTGGGCTTCGCCGCAGGCTTGGGCTTGGCCGCAGGCTTCGACTTCGCCGCGGGCTTGGGCTTGGCTGCGGGCTTCGACTTCGCCGCAGGCTTCGACTTCGGTTTCGGCTTGGGCGCGGGCTTCGGCTTGGCCTTCGGCGCGGCTTGGCGCGCCGCGGAAGGCTTCGACTTCGACGCGGCCTCCGCCTCCTGGGCACCGAGGGCACCCACCGCCAGCGTCAGCAGACCACCCGAAGCGGCGTACAGGGCTGCCCTGCGCATGCTCTTAGAATTCACGCTCGATCTCCCTCCGGCGCACCCTGCGCTGCTGCAGCTCGATTCCGAGAGAACGCCCCATCAGCCCGCCGAACAGGCCGGCCGCGAGGCCTCCCGCCAGTGCGGCCGGCAGCAGGTCGACGAACACCGCCGGGATCGCTCCCGTCACCAGGGCGACGGAGATGCCGGCGATGTTGCCCGCCTTCGCGCTGCTCATCGGCTCACGTCGCGGCGGCTCGTAGTCGTAGTCGTCGTAGTCCACATCCACGTCGACGACCTCGTCGGACTCGTCGGACTCGTCATCGTCGGCCTCGTCGTCATCGAACGAGGAGTCCACTTCGGACTGCCAGACCTCCTCCGGCAGAACGACGTAGTACGAGTCGTAGGACGGCTCGGTGTCGTCGGTGAACTCGTCCTCCGCCGTGGAGGATCCGTACTCGTCGAACGACAGTCGCTTCGTCGGCATGCCGCTCACCCGCTGTGCGCCGACGACGACACGGAGATGGTCACCTTCTTGCCGGACTTCTGCTTGCTGGTGTGCACCTTCAGCCGCTTCTCCATGTCCGGTGAGGTCTTCACCGTCAGCACGGGCTCGACCGGCTTGGGCTTCTTGGTCTTCTTCTCCTCGTTCTTCTGCTTCTGGATCTTCTTGATCTCGCCCTTCTTCTTGTCGTAGTCCTTCTTCGCCTCAGCCAGCGCCTTCTCGGACTGCTTGACCTTCTTCTTCGCCTCCGTCGCCTCGGACTTCGCCTTCTTCAGCGCTTCGTCGGTCGGTGAGGGCTTCTTGACGGGCTTCGCGGCCGGCACGTGCAGGGCGACCTCCGCCTTGCCCGCACCGCTCGCCTGCACGCTGGCGTGGGCGATGGCCGGCGCGGGCGGCTCCGCGTCCTCGACAGCGGCCACGACCTGTCGCTTCACGACCGGCACCACGGGCTTCGCGACGGGCTTCACCACGGGCTTCGCGACGGGCTGCGCAACCGGCTGTGCAACGGGCGGAGCGGCAGGCTGCGCAGCCACCGGTGCTGGCAGCTCCGGCGCGGGCGGCGCGGCCTCCGTCTGCAGAACCGGCAGCGGCTTCGGTGCCGGGGGCGGCGGCGGGGTGGGCTCCCCCGGCTTCGAGGGAGTGGCCGGCGCCGACTGCGCCGCCGGCCGCTGGTCCGGCTTCTTGTCCTCCGCCGCGAGCACGTTGACCGTCGACGCACCGATCGCGGCCGTCATCAGCCCCGCGACGCCGTACAGCGCCGCCCGCTTCAGGTTGCCGCCGTTTCCTGACTCTTCCATGACTCCTCGCTTCGCTAGACGCCTGGCGAGGACAGTCACACCGGCCGGTGCAGAACCAGTGCTCCGCCGGGCAACGGAAATGAACCGCGATTGGACACCCCCTTCCTACCGTCGGGTCCAAGAGGTGACGGAGGTGACGGAAATGCTGTTCCGCGTACTGGGGCCGCTCGAAGTCGTCCACGTGGACGGCAGCAGGGCCGACATCCCGGCCGGGGCGCCGGAACACGTCCTGACCGCGTTGTTGTTGCGCCCCAACACTTGGACGACCGTCGAGAGTCTCGCCGAGGCCGTGTGGCCCGACCGGATCTCGGCGTCTCCCGCCGGCGAGTTGTGGCCGCACGTGCACGAGCTGTGCAGGCGCACACCGCTGTTCGGCGAGACGTCGGCGCGGATCGAGAGCCTGCGCGGCAGGTACCGGCTCAACGTCGGCGAGGGCGAGCTGGACAGCGTGGTGTTCGAGCAGCTGGTCCACGACGGGCGCGCCGTGCTGCCCACCGATCCGGAGACGGCGGCCCGCTGCTTCCGCGCCGCGGCCGACCTGTGGCGGGGCAGGCCGTTCGCGTCGCTGAACACCTACCACAGCCGTGCGGAAGCGGACCGCCTGACGCGACTGCGGTGGGCAGCGCTGGACCACCTCGTGGACGCCATGATGGCGATGGACCACACCGCCGGCTCGGTGTCGTTGCTGCAGGCGCTCACCGCGGAGGATCCGAAACGGGAACGCACCTGGCTGCGCCTGGTCGAGGTGCTGACCCACGCCGGCCGGCCGCTCGAGGCCGCGGCGGCGTCCCGCAAGGCCGCCCGCGCAGCGGGGATGACGCGATGACCGGCGGAGACGACTTCGAGGTCATCGGCACGGGTCCCGTGGCCACCGTCTACGGCGGAATGTACCTGGCGCTGAAGGCGTATCCGCCGCTGGAAGAGCAGGTGCTCGACGCGTTCGAGCGCGAGCAGGCAGCGCTGGCCCCGTTGCTCGACGAGGCACCGATCCTGCCGGTCGACGAGGTGGTGCGGTTGGGAGACGGCAATCCGGCGTTGCAGATGGAGCTGTGCCCGGTGTCGCTCGCGGGACTCGTTGCGGCGAGCGGGAAACTGCTCGTGCCGGACGCGCTGGCGATCGGCCACGCGGTCGCCACGGCCGTCGCCGCTGCACACCGCGCCGGTGTCGTCCACGGTGGCCTGACACCGCACAACGTGCTGTTCCACCCGTCCGGCGCACCGGTGGTGGCGGACTTCGGCACGGCGTTGCGCCGCGCGTTCCCGCCGGCCGGAACCGAGTACACCGCACCGGAAACCCGGCGCGACGGCACGATGGACGAAGCCGCCGACCTGTACGGGATCGGTGGTGTGCTGCACCTGGCCCTGACGGGTTTCCCGCCGGGCGGGGACGCGCAGTGGCAGGACTGCCCGGCGGACCTGGTGAAACTGGTGCGGCGGCTGCTCGCCGAGGAGCCCGCGGACCGCCCGTCGACGGCCGACGTCGTGGTCAGGCAACTGACCGCAATGCAGGAGCCGCAGCCTGAGTCCGAACCAGAACCAGAACCAGAGCCCGAACCTGAAGTTGTAGAGCCCGCGAAGCGCACCCGGTTCCGCGCCCGGACGGTGATCGGGGTCGTCGCCACCGCCACCGCACTCGTCACCGTGCCGGTCTTCGTCCACCACCAGCAGGCCAACCCGCCGTCAGCGGCGCCCACGACCACAACGACAACGAGCTCGTCCGCACCCGCCGCGCTCACGCTGACCGACCCTGTCGACGGCGGGACGCACGTCGACCTGGCCTGGCAGGCCCCGGACGGCTTCACGTTCGCCGTCGTCGTGGCGGCCGAGAACAAGCAGCCGCAGGTGCTCATGGCCCGCAGCCGGTCGATGCGCGTCCCGGTGGAGGGTGTGGGCAGGTACTGCTTCCTCGTCCAGGCCACCGACGGCGCGCGGGTGCTGGAGAGCCCGCCCAAGCCGATCCGCGGAGCGACCTGCAAGGCCTGACGGTGTCATCAAATCCTCATAGTCGTCCTGTGACAGTACGAACCGTGCTGGCAGGAACGACTGGGGGTACGGAGATGCTGTTCCGCGTACTGGGGCCACTGGAGACGGGCGTGCGGGTCGCGCGCAAACCCGCCGCGCTGCTCGCCACGCTGCTGCTGAACGCGGGCGAGTGGGTGGACTGCAACCGGCTGACCGACGTGATCTGGCCGGATCAGGTCCCTCCGCGATCGGCGCTGTCGAACATCAAGAGCTACGTCTGGCAGCTCCGCCGTGACCTGCCGGACAGCGGGCCGCGAATCGAGGCACGGGCGGGCGCGTACCGGTTGTGCGTGGCACCTGGCGAGGTGGATGCCGAGTGTTTCCGGCGGCACACCGCTGCCGGCCGGTCCGCCATGGCACGAGGTGACGCTGCGGAAGCGGTGCGCCACCTGGAAACCGCGGCACGGCTGTGGCGTGGCAGGCCGTTCGCCGAGCTGCCGGACGACGTCGTGGCACCGGTGGTCGCGGAGCTCGAGGAGCTGCGCTGGGAGGTCCGCGAGACGCTGGCCGACGCGTTGACCGCCGTGCGGCGCCACCGCGAGGCGATCGCGCTGCTGCGCGAGCTGACCGCCGCGGACCCGCTGCGCGAAGGACCGTGGGTACGGCTGGTGCTGACCCTCGTCCGGGCGGGCCGCCGCAGCGAGGCGCTGGCGACGTACGAGGACGCGCGGCGCGTGCTCGCCGACGAGCTGGGGGTCGACCCCGGTCCGGCACTCGCCGAGGCTCACCGGCAGGCACTGGTGGAACCGGGAACCCGCCGCGTCCGCTGCGACCTGCCCAGGGCGGTGCCGGACTTCACCGGCCGCTCCCGCGAGGTGGCGAGGCTGACCGAGCTGGGCCGGTCCGCCACGACCACCGTGCCGGTGGTCGTGATCGACGGGACACCGGGCGTCGGCAAGACCGCGCTCGCGGTGCACGTCGCCCATCGGATCGCCGGGGAGTTCCCGGACGGCCAGCTGTTCGTCGACCTCCGCTCCCCCGACGGTGAGCCGCTCGACGCCGGCCTGCTGCTGGCACGGCTGCTGCGGGCCGCTGGAGTGCGCGACATTCCGGACGACGTCGTCGAACGAGCGGCGGCCTGGCGTGCCGAGCTGGCCGGCCGGCGCGTGCTGCTGGTCCTGGACGACGCGGCGAGCAGCGACCAGGTCCGCCCGCTGCTGCCCGGCAGTGCCGGCTGCATGGTCCTGATCACCACGCGCACCCCCGTGCTGCACCTGGACGCGATCACGCCGCTGACGCTGGCGCCACTGGCCGCGGCGCAGACCGCAGCCCTGTTCCGCTCCGGCGCCGAGGCGTCCACCGACGACGTCGTGCAGGAGGTGGTCCGCCGCACCGGAGGTGTGCCCACCGCGGTCCGCGCGGCCGCCGCGCTCTTCCGGACGCGTCCACAATGGACTCACCGGCAGTTCGCCGCCTGCCTGATGCGCGATCACTCCCACCACGGGACACCGGCGTTGCGCGAGCTCACGGCCGTCTGAGCTCAGCCGCAGCGGTAACCGACGCCACGCACGGTCTGCACGAGAGGAGGAGTGCCGAGTTTCTGCCGCAGCGCCGCGATCACGACGTCGAGCACGTTCGACGCAGGCCTCACCTCGGCGTCCCACGCCGCCGCGATCAGGTCGTCGCGGCGCACAGGTTGCCCGCCGGCGGCCACGAGGCGGGCCAGCACCGCGAACTCCTTGACGGTCAGGTTCAGCGCCCGGCCCGCACGGACGGCGGTGCGCCGGCCGAGGTCCAGTTCCAGGTCGCGGTGGCGCAGCACCGGCGGTGGCGCGACACCGGCCAGGCGGCACAGGCTGCGCACCCGTGCGATCAGCTCCGGCATGGCGAACGGTTTGACCAGGTAGTCGTCGCCGTAGGGCAGACCCTCGACCGAGTTGTCGATGCCGGTCAGGAACAGCACGGGCACCCCGCAGCCGTCCTGGCGGCGTTGCTTCACGTAGTGCAGCGCGTCCCCGGAGGGAAGGATGCGGTCGAAGATGACGCAGTCGTACGTGTTCACGAACAGCGCTTCGTCGGCCTCCGGCAGGTCGGTGGCGACGTCGACGGCGAAACCCGCGCCACGCAGCGAGGTTTCCACGGCAAAACGTGTGTCCTCGTCATCTTCGGTCACCAGCACGCGCACAGTGATCGACGCTAGCGGATCACCCGGCGTGGACGAGCAAGGCGTTAGGGTGCAGCAGGTCAACCATCTCCGTGATCACAAGAGGATTTGATGACACCGCGCGTGCTGCTCGTCGAGGACTACGAGGACACACGCATCGCTCTCGTGGTGGAGCTGGAGGCCGCGGGCTTCGACGTCGACGCCGCCGCGGAGATCGCCGGCGCGGACAGGTTCCTGAACAGCAACGACTACGACTGCGTCGTGTTCGACCGGCTGCTGCCCGACGGTGACTCGATCACGTACGTCCACCGCAGGCGCAAGGAGGGCTGGGCCACCCCCGTGCTGTTCCTGACCCAGCTGGACAGCGTCACCGACCGAGTGGCCGGATTCGACCACGGTGGTGACGACTACGTGGTCAAGCCGTGTGACATGGCCGTGGTGACCGCTCGCGTCCAGGCGATGTGCCGCCGGGCCGGGCGCGCTCGCCCGTCCGTGCTGCGCCACGCGGACCTCGAGGTCGACTGCGCGCGGCGGGAGACGCGCCGGCGCGGGGTGCTCCTCACGCTCAGCCACAAGGAGTTCGCCGTGCTCGAGCACCTGATCGCACGGGCGGGCACGACCGTGACCAGGTCGGAGCTGATCGAGCACTGCTGGGACACCAGCACGGACCCGATGTCCAACGTCGTCGACAAGGTCGTGAAACGGCTGCGCCAGAAGCTGCTCGAACCGGAGCTGATCCACACCGTGCGGGGCGTCGGTTTCCGGCTGGAGGCCCAGCGGTGACCACCGGTGCCGCGGCCCGCCTGCGCGGTCTGAGGTGGTTGCTCACCGGGTTGTTCACGGCGTTGAACGCGACCGGGGTGCTGCTGGTCGGGTGGCTGCTGCTCGACCTGGACGAGCAGAAGGGCGAGCAGGCGCTCGACGCCGACCTGCGCCGGGTTCCCCCGCTGGTGGTGCGGCACCTCGAGTTCAAGGGCGGCGACCTCGACACGCGCGGGCTCTTCGGCGACTCGATCACGGTCGAGTGCCCGCAGTTCGCGGTGCTGCCCGCCGGCGAAGGGCGGTTCGACCCGTATGTGAGCGGTATGTCCTGTGTGGACGTCGATCTGGCTGTGCTGAGCGAACTCGCCAACGACGCGGTGCGCGAGCGTGTGCCGCAGAGCGCTTATGTGCATGCGACGAACGGCAAGCTCGTCCGGGTCTACGCGCAACCGTTCATCAGCGCGGACGGGCCGTACGTCGGCGCAGTCGTCGCGCACATCGACGCGCAGCAGGAGAAGGACCGGCACGACCGGCGGGTGCTGCTCGTGGCGCTGGGCTGCGTGATCCTCATCGGCGCGCTCGGCGGCACCGGCCACTTCCTGTCCGGACTCGCGATCAGACCCGCGGCGATCGCGCTCGAGCAGCACGAGGAGATGCTCAACGGCATCGCGCACGACCTGAAACGTCCGGTCACCGGGCTGCGGGCGCTCGCGGACACCGCGATGCGCAATCCGGGCAGCATGGGCAAGGTGCTGCCGCGCATCATGCGGCTGGCCAAGCGGATGGGCGGGATCGTGAGCACCCAGCTGATGCACGCGAAGTTCGAGGCCGGCGTGCAGCAGCTCGCCATCCAGTCGGTGCAGCTCGACCAGCTCGTCTCCGCCGTTGTCGAGGACATCCCCGCCGACGGCGCCCGCATCACCTTCACGGCCGTGCCGACCAGGGTCGACGCCGACCCGGACCTGATCGGGCGCGCGGTCGAGAACCTGATCGGCAACGCCGTCCAGCACGGTCACCTGCCCGGCAGCGACCCGGTCGTGCACGTGAGCGTGGCCAACGGCAGGGTGGTGGTCGCCGACGAGGGACCCGGGCTTGACACGGTCGCTGCACAACGCGCGCTGCAGCGGTTCACCAGCAGCGGCGGATCAACGGGGCTGGGCCTCTACCTCGTGCAACGGATCGTGCACGCGCACGGCGGCACGCTCGGGATCTACCGGTCCGAGACCGGCGGAGCGATCTTCGAGATCGCGCTCCCCACCGGGCGGCGGTAAATGTACCGATCCCGAATGTTTTCTGTACCGGCGTCGTTACCCTTCGCTGTGTGAGTGAACGCAAGCACTCCCGCTGGCCGTTGCTGGGCCTGGTCATCGCCGCCGTCGCGACCGTGACGCTGGCGTTGACGGGTGCCGCGAAAAACGTTCCCGGCCTCGAGTTCATCCCGTCGGGCCACTGGATCGCGAACCCGGAACAAGGGCTCGTGGTCCGCGTGGACGGTGCGACCAAGAAGCCGGACACCCAGGTGTCCGTTCCCGGTGTCACCCCCGGCAGCCAGGTCGTGCAGGACGGCACCCACGGCTACGTGGTCGGCGACGACGACGTGACGATCTTCGGCAAGTCGACGCTCTCCGTGGAGGCGACAGTGCCGGCGCCCGTCAAGGGCGAGCGGTCGGTGCCGATCGAAACCGCGGGCGGGGCCTACTCGGTCTTCCGGCAGAGCGGCCAGATCGTGCGGCTCGGCCTGGAGCCGAAGGTCATGTCCGCGGGAGGCCCGGTCGGACCACCCGTCGCGACCGGTGACGGCACGGTGTGGTTGCACCGCACGGACTCCGGGGCGATCTGCACGGTCGTGCGCGACGCGACGAGCGTCAGCTGCACCGCCGCCGCGCCGGCCGGTCACGCCGGCGGCCTCACCGTCAGCGGCGGGAAGGTCGTGTTCGTGGACACCACCGCCGACACGATGAGCGTCGTCGAGGCGAAGGGGCTCGGTCCCGCGATCAAGCTCGGTGTCGACGCGCCGTCGGACGCCCGGATCGCCACCGCGGACGCCGCGGGCAAGGTGGCCCTGCTCGACCCGGCGGGGAACCGCATGCACCTCGTGGAAGTGCGCGTCAACGAGAAGGGCGCGCTCGCCGAGCAGCGCCCGCCCGCCGCGACCGTGCCGCTTCCGGCCGGCGAGTACGACGCTCCGGCGGTCAGCGGTGAGGCCGTCGTGCTGCTCGACCACAAGAGCAAGTCCGTGCGCACGTACGACAACGGCGGGCGCGAGAAGCACTCCACGCCGATTCCCCAGGAGAAGGGCAGGCCCGAGCTCGTTCGCGGCGAGGACGCGCGCGTGTACGTCGACGGCGGCGAGGGCAAGCACGTCGTAGTGGTGGACAAGGACGGTTCGCTCCAGCCGGTGCCCGTCATCGGCGCGAAGCCGGAGGAGCCGAAGCAGCCGGTGCAGCCTCCCGTGGTGCCCCCCGCGGTGCCCACTGTGCCGCCCACCGTGCCGTCCGCGGACAAGCCCGCCGACCGTCCGGTGCCGCCACCGACCACGAACAGGCCTGTGCCGCCGCCCGCGCGTGCCAACCCGCCGCAGCAGACACCGCCACCGATCCCGGTGACGCCGCCCGGCATGCCGCAGAACCTGGCCATCGCCATCACGACCAAGCAGGTCGACGCGACCGTGACGTGGGGGGCCGCGCCGGCCAACGGCGCACCGGTCACCGCCTACCACATCTCGTGGCAGAGCGAGGGCGGCCGTTCCGGCTCGGCCTCGGTGGCGGGCGGCACGCTGTCCTACGTCGTCAAGGGCATCTGGTCGGGCAAGGACCACCCGTTCACGGTCACCGTGGTCGCGCAGAACAGCGCGGGCCGGGGCGCACCGGCGACGGCACGCCAGGTGCCGCCGCCGAGCACCAAGAGCATCAGCCTGACCAAGGGCCCGCGCGCACCCGACTGCAAGGAGCCGAACTGCTACTACATGCACATCGTCATGACCGGTTTCGAACCCGGGACCAGGTACAGCGTGAATCCGCATTCGACGCGCGCCGGCTATTCCAACCCCGGTCACGGCATCACGACCAACGAGCAAGGTCGTGCGGAGTTCAACGCCTTCTACTACCACGGCGCCGGTGACACCGTCTGGGTCACGGCGGACGGCGTGGAATCGAATCGTCTGGAGTGGACCGAGTGAACCAGATGCGTGCGGCCGCGGTGTTCTCCGCGATTTCCAACAACGTCCAGCTGGTGGTCAGGGGCAAGCCGGACGTCGTGCGGCTGGCGATCGTCGCGCTGCTGGCCGAGGGACACCTGCTCGTCGAGGACGTGCCGGGACTGGGCAAGACCACGCTCGCGCGGTGCCTCGCGCGCAGCATCGGCGGCAGCTGGAGCCGGATCCAGTTCACCCCCGACCTGCTGCCCGGCGACATCACCGGAGTGACCGTCTACCACCAGAAGGACGAGAAGTTCACCTTCCACCCCGGCGCGGTCTTCGCGAACGTCGTCGTGGCGGACGAGATCAACCGCGGCACGCCGAAGACCCAGTCCGCGATGCTCGAGGTGATGTCGGAACGCCAGGTCACCGTCGACGGCGTGACGCACCAGGTGCCCTCGCCGTTCCTGGTGGTGGCGACCCAGAACCCGATCGAGATGGAGGGCACCTACCGGCTGCCGGAGGCGCAGCTCGACCGGTTCCTGCTGCGGCTGTCGGTCGGCTACCCGGAGATCGCCGATGAGGTGTCGATCATCATGAACAACTGCACCGGCATGAACGCCGACCGCCTGCAGCCCGTGGTCGAGATCGCCGCGCTGGTGGAGGCGATCAACGAGGTGCGCGGCCTGTTCGTCGACGGGGCGATCTGCGAGTACGCGGCCCGCATCTGCGCCGCGACGCGGATTCACGCGTCGGTGCGGTTCGGTGCGAGCCCGCGCGGCAGCATCGCCCTGGTGCGGGCGGCACAGGCGCTGGCGGCCACCGCGGGCCGCTCGTTCGTCACCGCGGACGACATCAAGTACGTCGCGGTGCCCGCTCTCGCGCACCGGCTCGTGCTGACCGCGGAGGCCGAGCTGAAGCAGCGGTCCACCGCGGACGTCGTGGCGGAGGTGCTGGCGACCACCCCGGCGCCGATGATGAGCGGCGCGGGTCACTAGGTCATGCGGCTGACCGGGCGAGGCACCGTCGTGCTGGTGGTGTCGCTGGGGCTGGGCGCGGCCGGGTTCTGGGGGCGCTACCCGCTGTTCCTGCTGCTGGCGCTCGCGGGACTGGTCGCGGTGGTTGCCGCGGTGGCCGTGACGTTCCGGCGCGTGGGCGTCGAGGTGACGCGCGAGGTGTACCCGGACCGGGTCGAGAGGGGCTCGCAGGCGCTGGGAAAGCTGAAGGTGCGCAACACTTCCGCGCGGTGGCAGCGCGGGTTCCTCGCCAGGGACACCGCCGGCGGCTTCCACCGCACGGTTCAGGTGCACGGCCTGGCACCGGGCACCTCGCGGCCGTACGACTACCACCTGCCGACGCCGGTGCGCGGCAGGATGCCGGTCGGCCCGCTCACGTTGCGCCGCACGGACCCGTTCGGCTTGGCGCACAACAGCGTGACCGTCGGCGACACGGTGACGCTGTGGGTGCACCCGCGCTCGTATCCCGCGTTGGCGCGGACCGGCGGATTCCCCCGCCACCACCACGAGGGCCGGTCGAACGAACACCTGCGCGGCTCACTCGACCTTCGCGAGCTGCGCGAGTACCAGCCGGGCGACGAGGTCCGCGACATCCACTGGAAGGCGACCGCGCGCACCGGCCGGTTGATGGTCAAGGAGTCCGCCGACCCGGACCAGCCCAGGCTCACCGTCGTGCTCGACACCCGCGCGTCCGCCATGCCGCCGTTCGCTTTCGAGGAGGCGGTGGACGTCGCGGCCTCGCTGCTGAGGTCCGCCGCGCTCGCCGGCCACCACGCCAGGCTGCTGACGTCGTGCGGCACGGACCTCGCCACGGCGGGTGGGCCGCTGGCGGCACGGCAGTTGCTCGACCAGCTCTGCCTGATGCGTCAGAGCGACGGGACGGGAGCCCTGTTGCCGGCCGTCCGGCATCAGGGCGGCAGCCTGGCCGTGGTGACGTCCGGGGCCGCGGACTCCTCTGAGCTGTCCGGGCAGCGTTCCCGGTACTCCGCGATCTTCCTGCTCGCTGTCGCGCCGGACGGGTACGCGGCTCACGTGCCGGGTGCGCGCGTGCTGACCGCTGCCGACGCCGCCGGAGTTGTGGGGCTGTGGAACGAGGTGCGGACGTGAAGAAACGACTGCCCGTCGCGCTCACCGTCCTCGCCGCCGCCGTGGCCGGGCTGTGTTTCGCGCCTGTTTTCGGTGCCGGCGCACTGCTCCCGGTCATCGCGGTGGTCGCCGTGGTCACCGGCGCCGCAGCACTGCTGTGCGAGTCGCTCGTCGCGTGGCGTCCGCTCGTCGTCACGCTCGCCGGGCTGCTGGCCGTCGTGGAAGTGCTGCTGTTCCCGACCACCGTCCTCGGGCTCCCCACCGGTACGACGCTCGCCCAGCTCGGCGAGGGCGTCACCGAGTCCTGGCAGCTCACCCTGCAGTCGACCTGGCCGGCCCGGCCCGACGCGAAGCTGGTGCTGTTCGTGCCGCTGCTCGTGCTGCTGGCGTCCGTCTTCGGCGTGGAAATCCTGCTGCGCCTGAAGAAACCGGCGCTCGCACTGGCGCCCAGCTTCCTCGTCGTAGCGCTGAGCCAGCTGTTCGGCGCACTCACCGGACCCGCCGCCGTGGTGGCGGCGCTCTCGTACGTCGCCGTCGCCGCAGGGCTGTTCGCGGTGAGCCGGCCGTCGGAAGAACACCAGTCCGCGCAAGCGTTCCTGCCCGCTCCACTGGTCGTCACCGCGGTCGTGGTCGTGATCGGCCTGCTCGTGCCGATGCCAGGCCCGGCCTACTCGCTCAAGCAGGAGCAGCTCGCGCCGGTGTCCGCCCGGATGACCAGTCCGCTCGACGACGTCGCCCAGCGGCGCGCCCATCCGGACGCTCCGGTGTTCAGCGTGCGGCCGGCGTGCGACGAGTGCGTGCCCGACCGGTGGCCGATCGTCGTGCTCGACACCTACGACGGCGTCACCTGGGCGGCCGGCAGCCGGTACCGCAGGCTCGGCACCGAGCTCGCACCTCCCGCCCTCGACGTCCCGGTGCGTCGCCGGGACGCGGTGATCAGCCTGCGCGAGGCGGGAACCAGGTGGCTGCCGAGCCAGACCTGGCCCGCCGCCGTGAGCGGAGCCGACCCGCTGGTGGAGGAAACCGAGGGCAGCCTGCTCGTTCAGAGTCCACTGAGGACGGACACGGTCTACGGGCTGAGCTGGTGGGAGCCGGAGATCAGCGGATCGCTCGACGGTTTCGCGATCGACCCCGGACTGGGTGGCCTGGACGGCGTCGGCACACCGCCACCCGGTGTCGCCGAGCTCGCCACCGGAGCCGTCAACGGCGTCCGGTCGAGCTTCACGTCGGCGCTGCAGCTCGAGCGGTTCCTGCGGGAGAACTACCGGCGGGTGGACGGCGCCGGCGGGCACAGCTGGCCGCAGCTGCGCCGGTTCCTGCTGGACACCAAGGAAGGCACGGGCGAACAGTTCGCCGGCGCGTACGTGGTGCTGGCGAGGATGCTCGGCATCCCGGCCAGGCTCGTCGTCGGTTATCGCACCCCGGAACGGAAGTCCGGCGGCGAGTACGTCGTCTACAACGACGACGTGCTGGCGTGGCCCGAGGTGGCGGTCGCCGGCGTCGGCTGGGTACCGCTGGACCCGGCCGGTGCGGCGAAGGGCGGTGGGGGCAAGAACAACGGCCTGACCGCCGCGACGCAGAACGCGCGGGAGAAGCTTCCGCCGGTCCCGCTGGACCCGCCGGTGGCTCCCGGCTCGTCGCGGCAGGCCGAGGCGGATGCGCAGGACCGGTCATTTCCCTTCGCTGCCACGCTGGTTCCGGTCGCGGTGCTCCTGCTCGGGTGGCTCGCCGGGGTACCGGTGACGAAGTGGGTCAGGGCCCGCAGGCGACGGCGCAGGGCGGGAACCGGTGCCGTGCACGGCGCGTGGCTCGAGGCGCGCGATCGGCTGCGCGAGCACGGAGTACCGCTCACGGTGGGCATGACCCCGTTGGAGATGGCGGCAGCCGCGGCCGGCGCGGGTCTGCCGGGTGCAGCGGACGGCGTGCGCAGGCTTGCGTCCACAGTGGACATCGCGATGTGGTCGGGCACGACGCCGGGTGAGCAGGTCCGTGACGACGCCTGGGCCGCCGTGCACGCGGTCCGGCGCGGTCTGCGGGCACGGGGTCTTGTTGCACGGCTGCGTGCCGCGGTCGACCCGCGGACGTTGAGGGCCTAGCGCTTGCAGGTGGCGTTCCGCACCGGCTTCGGCTTGCTCTCGTACACGTGGTTGCCGTCGGTGCCCTGAACCAGGAAGCAGTACTTGCGGGTCGGGTCCACCTCGACCTTCAGCGACCGGTTCTGCTGGACGCGCACGACCTTGGGCTTCTCGCCCTCCCCGGCGACCACCACCGCGAACTCCAGCTGTTCCGGGCTCTCCCACCGCAGGTCGACGTGACTGACGTTGTCGACGGGCTCGGCGAGCTGCAGCACCACCGCCTTCACCGAGGTCGGCGACGCCGACACGGGCCCCTCACCGCGCACCTGCGGGTCGCTGCGCATCAGCAGCACGCCCACCACCACAACGACGAGCAACCCGGCCGCGCCGGCGAACACCGGCACCGCGGGATGTTTCCTGGTGGTCGTGTCCGGCGCGGAGACGAACACGGGGGTGCCACCCGGCACCGGCGGGCGTTGTGGCGCGGCAGGCCGGTCGGCCGCGGAGAGCCGCCCGAGCCACGTTGCCACGTCACGCATGCTGCTGGGCCGGATCGCCGGATCCTTGGCGAGCAACGCCCTCACCAGCTCGGCCAGCTCGTCGGGCAGGTCGGCCCGGTCCGGCCGCGGCACGGTGGAGCCGAGCACGCGCAGCTTGCGGTCGTCCGGGTGCTCACCGAGCCGCGCGGGATGCGGCGACAGCCCCGACAACGCCAGGTGCAGAACCGCACCCAGGCCGTAGAGGTCGGAGCGTTCGTCCGCGGTGCCGTGCTCCAGGGTCTCGGGTGCGAGGAAGTCGACCCCGTCACCGCCCTCGTGCGGGAACACCAGGCGCAGCGTGACGCCGAAGTCCGCGAGCACGGGCTCACCCGACGGCCGGAACAGGACGTTGCCAGGCGTGACACCACCGTGGACGATCCCCGCCTCGTGCGCGACCGCCAGCGCCTCGGCGAGCGTCCTGCCGAGCGCGATGACGTCCGCGATCGGCAGCGGCCCTTCCTGCTCCACGACATCGGCCAGCGACTCCGTGCACAGCTCCATCCGCAGCGCGGTCCGGTCGCCGAAGTCCTCCAGCCCGTCCGCGACCAGCACCGCCGGGGCGTTCAGCCGCGCGACACGGGCGAGCTCGCGCTCGACCTCGGCGCGGGTGCGGCGGGGCAGCTTGGCGCGGAACACCTTGAGCGCCACCGCTTCACCGGTAGCGGCGCGGATGCCCGCGTAGACCGTCGCCCTCGGCCCGGTGCCACGCGGCACCAGGTCACCGAAACCATGATCAGCCCCCATCGCGGTCTCATCCTAGCGCCGCAGGGTGGTCGTGGTCAGCCGCGTTCGAAACCTCCCCACACGGCGTGGCTGCCCGCCATCACGCCGTACCGATCGTCCTTGGCGTCACGCGCACCGCGGGTCTGGTTGAACTGCACGGCGAAGGCGTGTTGCCCGGCAGGCACCGTGCGCCCCGGCTTGAGGTCCCAGCGGTAGACGAGCTCGCCGTCGGCCTCTCCCACGGTGATCGTGAAGTCGTCGGCGGGCATGGTTTGCCAATGGCCACTGCTCTGCACACCGCCCGTCTGCGCGATGCGAACCTGCACGGTGAGCGCGGTCAGCCGCTGCGTGGTGCCGATGACGAGAGTGTCCTGACTCCAGAAGGTGTGGCTGTTCGGATCAACGGTGCCCTTCGACGACAACGGTCCGTCGGTCGGCCTGCTGCCGGTGGAGTCCGGCACCTCCGGCACCCGCGTCGTTACCGGCGGGTCCGGCTGGTTCGCCGCGGGCGGGCGAACCACGGAACTCGTGGTGGGCGGTGCGGAGCTCGTGTTCGAGACGCCGGGCAGCATCGTGTCCGGGGGCGGCGGTGAGGTCCCGACCACGGCGACGGCCAGACCCGCGGCCGCCAGGATGCCGGCCGCGGTCGCACCGGCGAACGTCACCTTGGACCAGGACCTCGCCCGGCCGGACGACGGGCGAGTGGTCGTGGCCATGCCGCGCTCGACGCGGGCCAGCATCCGGGCGCGGTCCGGCCGATGAGCCTCGGCGGACTCCCGCAGCTGCCTGCTGATCTGCTCGTTCATCGGCTCGCCCTCCCCGCGATCGCGTTCCCGGCCGCTCTCGCACCGAGCACGCGTTCCAGCTCCGCCATCCCCTTCGAGGTCTGGCTCTTCACCGCGCCGACCGAGATTCCCAGCGCCAGTGCGGTTTCCTTTTCGGACAGGTCGAAGGCGTGCCGGAGGACGACGCACGCCCGCTTCCGGAACGGCAGCCGGTCCAGTGCGGCCCGGACGTCGACCACCGCGGCGACGTCCGGACCCTGCACCTGCTGCGGAGCGCGTGACCAGAACAGCGCTGTCCGGCGCCGTTCGCGGGTCGCGCTGCGGATCCTCTCCTTGGCCAGGTTGGCGACCACGCCGCGGGCGTAGGCCAGCGGCTGTTCCGCCTGGCGCATCCGGTCCCAGCGTTGCCACAGCGCGACCAGGGCGTCCGCGGCCAGGTCGTCGGCGGCCTCCGCCTCACCGATCAGCAGCCACGCGAACCGGGCCAGTTCGGCGTGGTGCCGCTCGAAGAAGTGGTGGAACTCCGCCGATCTGTCGTCGACGAGCATGTCTCTCGATCGCCCTCTCACCGCCGCGCCCCGCCGGGGCGGCAACTTACCTGCAGCCGGTGGCTCAGGACTGGTCGCCGTACAGCACCCCACGGCCGTTGGTACCCACGTAGACCCGTCCGAACAGCTCGGGATCCCCGGTGATCACACCGCCGACGGTCCCGCCGAACTGGTTGCGGTCGTCGTTGATCCTGGTCCACGAGGCGCCGCCGTCGATCGAGCGGAAGATCCCCGTGACGTCCTTCACCGTGCCGATGAGGTAGAGGGCGTGGTAGCGGGCGCCGGGAGCGGCCTTGCCGAATCCCACGGCACTGGCGCTCTGCACGCCGTTCAGCTTCGTGAAGGTCGTGCCGCCGTCCGTGGAGCGCAGCAGCCCGCCGCCGTGCGTGATCCACAGGTCACCCGCGTTGCCCGGTGCGGCCTTGAGGCTTCCGGTGGCGAGACCGGTGGCACGGGCGTTGAAGGTCCTGCCGCCGTCGGTGCTGGCGAACAGGGTGCCGCGGCTGAGCGCGTAGAAGGTGCCCGCGGTGGCGCGGTCGGCCACCACCGTCGTACCCGACGGCAGGCCGGAGGACGCCTTCCAGGTCTTGCCCAGGTCGGTGGAGACGTGGGGCAGCTGCCCCGACGCGGTCCACACGACGGTGCCGGCGTCGGCCGAGATCGCCACGGTGCCGCCGCCCGCGGCGTTCACCGGAGACCCGGTGAACGGTGCCCAGGTGACACCGCCGTCGGTGGAGTACGCGCCGCGCTGCTCGTCGCTGTAGCCGACGCGCACCACGACCTTCGGCTTGGCCTGGGCGAAGTCGATGCCGGTCGTGTTCCGGAAGAGAGGCCCGGACGACGCGCCGGCGGGCACCTTGGTCACGTCGTCGTGGCGGAAGCCGCCGATGTCACCGAGCGCGCTGATCAGCTTGCCGCCGGGTGGCGTGACGAGACCGAGCACCGCGGTCTCCTCCAGTCCCTTGACGGGGATGCTCCAGTGCGTGGGCCGCCCGCTGTCGGCCGCCGTCACGTCCTTGCTCGCCCACAGTCCCGCGCCGGTGCCGTAGAGGGCGTGACCGGAGTCGAAGGGGTCGATCGCCAGCGCGCCCATCCAGTGGCCGATGCCGGTGCCGACGTACGGTGCCCCGGAGGCATCACGCACGGACGTGGCCCCGAGCGCCTTCCAGGTGTTGCCGCCGTCGGTGGAGCGGAACAGCTCGTCCGACGGCCACCAGCGGTCGAGGGTCGTGACCATCACGGTGGCAGGACGCTGCGGGTCCACCGCGAGACCGGCGTAGCCGAATCCGGTGCCCGGCATGGGTGAGATGTCCTTCCAGGCACCGCTGGCAGGCGTGTACTTCCACACCGAACCGGCCTTCACGCCGTTCGGGCCGGGAACGTCGGTGTAGGTCAGGTACAGCGAGCCGTCCCCGGACAGCACGCCGTGGTGCGGCAGGTGCCCGGTGGGCTGGCCCGCGACGGCCTGCCAGGTGTCACCGCCGTCCGTGGAGCGGTACAGCGAGGTGGTCTTGTCGGCGACACCCACGTAGATCGTCTTGCTACCCGCGGGCCCGAAGGTCACGAAGGACAGGCCGACTCCGCTGCTGCCGCCGTCCTTGACGGGGAAGCTCGGAACCTGGCTCCACGTCGCGCCGAAGTCCGTGCTGCGCCACAACCCGTTCTTGCGGGTGCCCAGGTACACCGTGCCGTGGTTCGCGGGGTCGATCGCGAGCCGCTCGCCCATGGAGCGGCCGTCCTCGTTGCTGCCCAGCTTGAACGGCAGCTCGGTGCGCTGGAACGTGGCGCCCTGGTCGGTGGAACGCAGGATCGCGCCGTTGCCGGCCCACTCGTTGGTGTAGGTGCCGGTCGCGAGGTACAGGCGTCCCGGCTCGACCGGGTCGGTCGCGATGCTTTCGATGCCGAGCATGTTCCAGTCCGCGACCCAGTCGGTCAGCGGAACCCACTGGCCGCCGTCCCAGCGGTAGGCGCCACCCATGTCGGTGCGTGCGTACAGCAGACCCTTGCGGCTGGGGTTGAAGACGAAGCCGGTGACGAAGCCGCCGCCGGCGATCTGCACGTTGCGCCAGGAGTACCGGCCGGAGCCCGCCGCCACCGGAGACGACGTGGCCGGCGCGCTGGAGGTCTGGGTGGGCTTCTGCTGAGCGGCGACCACCGCGGGAGGCCTGGGCGCCGCGGGCTTGGTGGCCTTGGCGAGCTTCCACCGCTTGCCGGTGCCGTCCCCGTCGGCGGTCTGCACGACCGCCTGGCCGTCAGCGCCCTCGTTCACGCCGAGCACCATCCCGCTGCTGCGCGAGACGATCTTCACCTCGCCGTCGCCGGCCTCGCTGATCTTCCACTGCTGCGTGGGTGCACCGGTGTCCGACTGCTGTTCGACGTTGGCGGACGACGCGTCCCGCACGCCCAGCACCTTGGAGCTGTTGTGGTTGACCAGCTGGCGGTAGCCGTCGCCCACCGGCCTCACCCGCCACTGCTGGCTCGCCGAGTCGCCGGTGCGCTGCTCCTGCTGGATCCGGACGCCGTCCGCGCTCTCCGATCCGGCCACGTCCAGCGCGTTGCCGGTCTGCGCGGAGACGAACTCGTAGTAGGCGCCGGCGTCGACGGCCACCGCGTCCGAGTCGTTCAGCACCAGCCCGACGCAGGCGCCGGCGACCACCGAGGCGCTCAGCGCGACGGCGGCGATCACCGTCCCACGCCTGCCGGCGCGCTTGCGTGTCTGCGGGGCGACGCGACGGCCGCGGCGCACGGACTCACTCATTGCAGCACTCCTGGGGTCTGATCGTCTGCGGTGCTGCCCCGTGGTTGCCGCCGTCGCGCGAAAGGTTTCCGCCCGGTCAGGAATTTCTCAAACTCGAGGACTGGGCTCTATTCGCACGCGACGCCGTCCTTGTCGCGGTCGAGCGCCGGCCGGTAACCGGGCTGTCCGGCATAAAGCGGCGCCGCGCCGGCCGCCTTCGCCGCCGCGCAGTTGGCGTAGTACGCGGCCGCCGGCGGTGCGGGCTCGGGTTCCGGCTGCGGTTGCGGTTGTGGTTGCGGCACAACAGGTTGCGGCGCAGGCTTCACATCGAGCCCACCGCACGACGGACCCCAGAACCCGAGCGTGGCCTGCCTGGCGACCGCTTGCGCCTGCTGAATCGCCGCGTCCGCCGCGGCTTCCGCCCGAGCAGCGCCCTGACTCACCGCGAGAACCGCGTAGTCCGCGCCATCGACCAGCAGCAGTCGCGAGCCGACAGCGGTGACCGGCTTGCCCACCAACGTCTTCGTCGCGAACTCGACCGCCGACGCGGCCCAGCACTCACCGGGCTGGGCGAGTCCGGCGATCTGCACGTTGGTGCCGTTCGACAGGACCACAGTGCGCCCGTCCACGATCGACGCCACGGTCACCGGCGGCGGGGTCGTGGTCGTCGTCGTGCTGGTCGTGGTCGACGTGGTCGACGTCGCGGAGGTCGCAAGACCGGTTGGCTCCTGCGTGGTGCACGCGTTGATCGCGGACAACACCAGCAGGAACACGATCATGATCATCACGCCGCCACGGGCGTTCTTCGGCAGTTGTCGCCAGAGCTTGAGTGGGGCCATGGCCGTGCATCGCGACGCCTACTACGCAGTGTTACCTGCGTCACCCGGACGGTCTACTCGTGGGCGATGCAGATCGAGGGCGGCGCGCAACGCGTCAGCCTTCGCTTCGACCCTCTTCGGAACGATGGAGCGAAAGCTGTAGACCGCCAGCGGGCTGAGCCACTCCTCGTCGCCCGACTTGAGCAGCAGAACGATGTCGGCCTGCCCGAGGAAGACCAGGATGTCGCCAGGAGTGAGCCGGGTGTCGACAGCTTCCACGTCACCCCACGAGAAGTGGCGGGTGCATTCGAGCCGGCGCAGTTCGATTCCGTCGGGCGAGTACCTCACACCCATGATCAAGCTGCGGCACGCGCCGAAGCCGCCCAGCACCAACGCCGGCGTGCCGGTCACGACGCTGGAGACGACAGCCTCCCGGTCGGCGATCGCACCCGCGATCATCACGAAGCCGACCAGCATGAAGACCAGAGCCAGCAGCAGCAGAACGAAGCGCCACGGCGAGCTCATGCACCCACTGCCGTTCAACACAGACCTTCCCGCAGCATGGCCAGGTGGCGAACCCGACCATCTCACGTCCGCCGAGGTGTGATCCATCTGGCTCTGTCCGGTCATTCGGACCTGTAGAGGGTCTCCTTACTTAGGTTAGGATCACCTTGGTTTGGGCCTGCCCCCGGCCGACCATGCCGAGATCCGGCGCCGAAGACGAGGAGTTGGGTGTGACCGAGTACGACCGTGAAGAGATCGCGACAGGGTCGGCTGATCCGCTGGACCTGGTAACTCGGCTGGCGCGGTCCGGATTCGACGACTACGTCGTCTACGAGCGCGCAGGCACCTGGACGTTCGCCGGCGGCGCCCTGGCCACGGTGACGCTGGACGCTCAGCGGGTGCGGGTCGAGGCCGGCGGTGAGGTGACCGAGCGGTCCTGGTCGGGCTCGCCGGGTCAGGCGTTGCGCGAGGCGCTCGCGGAACTGCCGGTCACCGGCTGGCGCGCGTACGGCCGGGTCAACTTCGGCTTCGCCTCGCTGGTACCGGGTCTGGCCCTGCGCGGTGCCGCGGCGCCCGACGGCGAGGTGGTCCGGCTGATCGTGCCGCGGGTCGAGGTGACGCTGGACGAAGGCGCGGCCGTGGTGCGCGGTGTCGACACCGCCGAGCGGGCGCGCGTGCGTGACCTGCTGATCGCCGACGTCGAGCTGGACACCGGGCAGGCCTCCGCGGTCGACATCACGGCGGACAGCGCCAACTACCGCGAGCGGGTCGCGCAGGCGGTCAAGGAGATCCGGCAGGGCCAGTACCAGAAGGTCATCCTGTCGCGGTCGGTGCACATCCCCTTCCCCGTCGACATCGTGTCCACCTACGAGCTCGGCCGCCGGGGCAACACCCCGGCGCGGTCGTTCGTGCTGCGCCTGGACGGTGCCGAGGCCGCCGGCTTCAGCCCCGAGATCGTCGTGTCGGTCGACGACGCGGGCCACGTCGTCACGCAGCCGCTGGCGGGCACCCGCGCCTTCGGCCGGGGCGCCGAGATCGACGCGGCGGCGCGCTACGAGCTCGAGAACGACCCGAAGGAGATCTTCGAGCACGCGGTTTCGGTGCGCACGGCGCAGGAGGAGCTGCGCCGCATCTGCAAGCCGGAGACCGTGCACGTCGGCGACTTCATGGGGATCAAGGAGCGGGGTTCCGTGCAGCACCTCGCCTCGCTCGTCAACGGCGAGCTCAGCGAGGGCCGGTCGGCGTGGGACGCGCTGGAGGCGGTGTTCCCGGCGGTGACCGCGTCGGGCATCCCGAAGCGCGAGTCGCTGGACGCGATCGCCCGCATGGACGGCAGCCGCGGCCTCTACTCGGGCGCGGTCGTCGCGATCGACGCCAACGGCTCGCTGGACGCCGCACTCGTGCTGCGCGCGGTGTACCAGGAGGGCGACCACGCGTGGCTGCGCGCTGGAGCGGGCATCGTGGTCGACTCGACGCCGGACCGCGAGTTCGAGGAGACCTGCGAGAAGCTGGGCTCGGTCGCACCGTTCGTGGTGCCCGCCTGACCTGACGCGCAACGCCCCCGCACTGAAAAGCGGGGGCGTTGCCGTGTCACGACTTTCGCCACAGCAGCCAGGCGAGGTAGACACCGCCCAACGCACCGGTCGCGACACCGACGGGCAACGCGCCGCCGATCCGTTGCGCGGCGAAATCCGCTGCCAGCACGAGGAAAGCTCCCATCCAGGCCGCGGGCAGCAACCCGGCGCCGGACGACCGGATCAGCCGCTTCGCCAGTTGCGGCGCGACCAGCGCCACGAACGCGATCGGCCCGGCCGCCGCCGTCGCCACCGCACACGCGGCCGTGCCGGTGATGAGCAGGTACACGCGCGCGCCTTCGACCGGAACGCCGAGACCCTGCGCCACCTCGTCGCCCATCTCCAGCATCTCCAGCCACCGCACGCCGAACAACAGCGCGGGCACCAGCACCACGAGCGCGATCACGACCGGCCACAGCTGGGTCCAGCCGAGGTTGTTCAGGCTGCCGGTGAGCCACACCGTCGCGCGCGCCACGTCGGCGACACCCGCGTTGACGATCAGGTAGAAGTTGACCGCCTGCAGGATCGCGCTGACGCCGATCCCGGTCAGCACCAGCCGCATCCCGAGCACACCGCGCTGCCACGCCAGCAGGTACACGAGCAGCGCTGTCGCCAGGCCACCCATCAGCGCGCCCGCCGACACCGTGCCCGGACTGCCGCCGACGACCAGGATGACGAGCAGGCCGCCGGTCGCGGCACCGTAGTTGAAGCCGATGATGTCCGGGCTGCCCAACGGGTTGCGCGACAGGCTCTGGAACACCGCGCCGCTCATGCCGAGCGCCGCGCCGACCGCGATCGCGATCAGCGCGCGGGGCAGCCGCAGGTCGAGCACCGCGTAGTTGGTGATGCGGCTGCCGTTGCCGAGCAACGTGCGCACCACGTCGAGCGGCGCCACCGGAATCGCACCGGTGCCGAGCGCGATCACGCCGACGACCACGATCGCCGCGACGACACCGAGAGAGACGACGAGTGAACGCCGCCGCGCCTGCGAGCGAGGGTGCAGGTTCTGGACGACGGGAGCCGAGTCGAGCAGCGTCATGCGCGGACCGCCTTGTTGCGCCGCAACAGGATCAGGAACACCGGCCCGCCCAGCAACGCCGTCACCACACCCACGTCGATCTCCTCCCGCGCCATCACCCGCCCGAGCACGTCGGCCAGCAGCAACAGCGCCGGCGCGAACACCGCGCAGTACGCCACCACCCACCGCTCGTCAGGCCCGGTGATCACCCGGACCATGTGCGGCGCAACGAGACCGACGAACACCAACGGGCCCACGGCCGCAGTCGCCGCGCCGGCCAGCAACGTCACCGCGATCAGCGTCAGCAACTGGGTCCGGCCGAGATGCGCGCCCAGCGACCGCCCCATCTCCTCGCCGAGCGACAGCACGTTCAACGGCCGCGCCAGCAGGAGCGCCAGAACCAGCCCCACCACCAGGAACGGCGCAACGTCCGTCAGCGTGCCCAGGTCCGCGCGTTCCAACGCGCCCACGGTCCAGAACCGCATCTGGTCCAGCGCGTTCTGGTCCAGCAGGATCACCGCCTGGGTGAACCCGGTCAGCGCTGCCGACACCGCCGCACCCGCCAGCGCGAGCCGCACCGGTGACGCGCCCGTCCTGCCCGCGATCACGTACAGCACCGTGCCGGCCAGAGCGGCACCCGCGAACGCGAACCAGACGAACGCCCGCAGATCCGTCAGCCCCAGCACGCTGATCGACATTGCGGCGGCGGCGGAAGCGCCCGCGTTCACACCGAGCAGGCCGGGATCTGCCAAGGGGTTGCGGGTCAGCGCCTGCATCAGCGCGCCGGCCACGCCGAGCGCCGCACCGGCCGCGATGCCGATCAGCGTGCGCGGGATCCGCAGCTCCCACACGACGAACGCCGAGTCGGAGCCGTCCCGGGAGGCCAGCACGTCCAGCAGCGTCGACAACGGGATCGACCGAGAGCCCACCGCGAGCGACAGCAGCGCGACGAACCCGAGTGCGACCACGCCGAGCACCAGTCCCGCGCCGCGGGACACCGCAGGCGCCCTGACGCTCACCCGTTCTCACCGGTGAGCAACCGCACCAGCGCGACCTTGGAGACCTTGCCGACCTTCGTCTGCGGGAACTCCTCGAGCACCTCGAGCCGGTCCGGCAGCTTGTACGCGGCGACACCGCGTTCCCGCAGGAACGCCGTCACCTCGCGCAGGGTGGGGGCCTCACCCTTGACCACGATGAACGCGCACGTGCGTTCGCCCATCACCTCGTCCGGCATGCCGACGACGGCGGCGTCGTGCACGGCGGGATGCGCGAGCAGGTGGTTCTCCAGCTCCTCGGCGGGGATCTTCTCGCCACCGCGGTTGATCTGGTCCTTGCGCCTGCCCTCGACGATCAGGTGCCCGGACGGCAGCTGCCGCACCACGTCGCCGGACCGGTAGAAGCCGTCCGCGGTGAACGCGCGCGCGTTGTGCTCGGCGGCGCGGTAGTAGCCACGCAGCGTGTACGGACCACGGGTGAGCAGCTCGCCGCTCTCGCCGGGTGCGACCGGTTCGCCATCCTCGTCGACGATCAGCAGCTCGTCGGCCGGGCACAGCGGGGCGCCCTGGGTGGTGATCTTCAGCTCGTCGGTGTCGTCGAGCCGCGTGAAGTTGAGCAGGCCCTCGGCCATGCCGAACACCTGCTGCAAGTCGCAGCCCAGCGTCTCGCGCACGCGCGCCGCCGGCTCGGGGTTGAACTTCGCACCACCGACCTGGAGCAGTTCCAGAGTGGACAGATCGGCGTCCATGAAGTCGACGACGTCCATCCACAGCAACGCGATGGGCGGCACGACCGCGGTCACCGTCACGCGTTCGCGTTCGATCAGCTCGAACGCGGTGTCCGCGCTGGGATCCGGCGCCAGCACGACGGTGCCGCCGGTGGACATCGCGCCCAGCAGGCCGGGTGAGGCGAGCGCGAAGTTGTGCGCCGCGGGCAACGCCACCAGGTACACGGTGTCCGCGGTGAAGCCGGAGACCTCCGCACTCGCGCGCGCGTTGTAGAGGTAGTCGGTGTGCGTGCGTGGAATCAGCTTCGGCGTACCGGTCGTGCCGCCCGACAGCAGGAGCAGCGCCGGCGCGAACGGGTCCGCCGCGGGCAGCTCGACCGGGTCGGCCGCGGGCAGCGGGGCGAACTCGGCCGGGTCGCCGGCCACGAACACCTGACGGACCGAGGGCACCGCCTTGGTCACGGTCCTCGCGAGCTCGCGGTAGTCGTAGCCCGCGCCGTCGTCCTCTGCGACGAAGTACGCGACCGCCCCGCTCAGCTCGCAGAGCGGCACGATCTCGCTTTCGCGGTGCGCGGGCAGCGCGAGCACGGGCAGCACTTGAGCGCGCATCAGACCGAAGAACAGCGCGACGAACTCCGGCACGTTCGGCAGCTGCACCAGCACGCGGTCCTGGGGCACCAGACCGGCGGCGACGAGCCCGGCGGCGATCCGGTCCGCCCACGCGTCGAGCTCGGCCCACGTGAAACGGGTGCCGTCAGCGGCGACGAGCGCGGTCCGGTCCGGATGGCTTTGAGCGCCGTCACGCAACAGCACGTCCAGCGTCTGCCCGGCCCAGTACCCCTCCGCCCGGTACCTCTCGGCCAGTTCACCAGGCCAAGGCACGCAGCCGTCCAGCATCTCGACTCCCTGAAGTCACGGCGAGAAAGTTAGGTTAGGCTAGCCGACATATCGGAGGGATGGTGCCGTGCGCCTCGGTGAACTCGTCGTCGATGTCACACCACTGCGCGAGGACCCGGCATACCGCCTGGTGTTCGCCGCGCAGACGGTGACCGTGCTGACCACAGCGCTGACGAACGTCGCGATCAACGTGCACGTCTACCAGATCACCGGCTCGTCCGTACAGGTCGGCCTGGTGGGACTGGCGTTCGGAGCCGCACTGCTGGTCGGCCTGCTGGCCGGCGGGGTGCTCGCCGACCGCGGCGAGCGGCGCAGGATCATCGTCGGTTCGCGCGTGATCGTCGCGGCGATGCTCTTCGCTCTCGCGCTCAACGCGTCGATCCCGTCGCCGATGTTGTGGTTCGTCTACGTCGCCGCTGTGATCGTCGGCGCGGTCGCGGGCGTCGGCGGATCGGCGCTGATGGCCGCCATCCCGTCCACCGTGAGACCGGAGCACCTCGCGGCGGCGGGTGCGCTGCTGACGCTCGCGAGCCAGTTCGGCGCGATGCTCGGCCCGTCGGTCGCCGGTCTGATCGCATCCGGGCCCGGAGTGGCCGCGTGCTTCGCGATCGACGCGCTCGGCTATCTGGTGGGTGTCGCGCTGTTCCGGAAGCTGCCCGCGCTGCGGCCGGACGGCGTCGACGAGGAGAAGGAACACCCGCTGCGCTCCATCGCGGAGGGGTGGAAGTTCGTACGCAGCAACGAGATCGTGCGCGGCCTGCTGATCATCGACCTGTGGGCGATGGTCTTCGCGATGCCGTACGCGCTGTTCCCGCAGATGGCGGCCGAGGTGTTCGGCGGCGGTCCCGAAGCGGTGGGACTGCTGCACACCGCGCCCGCGGTAGGCGCGTTCATCGGCGGTCTGTTCAGCGGCTGGGTGAACACGTTCCGGCACAGCGGCCGCGCGCTGATCGCGGCCGTGCTGCTGTGGGGCCTCGCCATCACCGCGTTCGGCCTGTCCGGCCACCTGTGGCTCGGCCTCGCGTTCCTGGTGGTCGCGGGTGCGGCCGACACGACGTCCGAGATCCTGCGCCGCGCGCTGTTGCAGCACCACACGCCGGATCGCCTGCAGGGCAGGGTGAGCAGCCTGTGGCTCGCCCAGGCGACCAGCGGGCCCGCGGTCGGCGGCACGGAGGCCGGCCTGGCCGCGCGCTACCTCGGCCCGGCGATGGGAATCGTGGCCGGCGGTCTCGTGTGCGTCGCGGGTGTCGTCCTGGTCGCGCTGACGATGCCCGGCCTGCGCCGGGCGAACCTGCGAGGTGAGGCGTGTTCGCAGACCTCCCCGGCGTGAAACTCTCCTACGACGACACGGGTTCCGGCGAACCCGTGGTGCTCGTCATGGGCGCGGGCGCGACCGGCAGGGTGTGGCACCTGCACCAGGTGCCCGCCCTCGTCGAGGCCGGGTACCGCGTGATCACGTTCGACAACCGCGGAATCTCGCCGGCCGAACCCGGTTTCACCGTCGACGACCTGGTCGCCGACACGGCCGGGCTCATCGAGCACCTGGGTCTCGGCCGGTGCCGGCTCGTGGGCACCTCGATGGGCGCTCAAGTCGTGACGGAGCTGGCGCTGGCCCGGCCCGACCTCGTTTCGCAGGCCGTGCTGATGGCCACGCGCGGGCGGTCGGACGTGATGCGCGCGGCGATGGGCCTGGCGGAGAAGGAGATGCTCGACTCCGGCGTCGTGCTGCCGCCGCGTCAGGAAGCGATCGACCGCGCCCTGCGCAACCTCTCCCCGCACACGTTGAACGACGACGCGGCGGTCTCCGACTGGCTCGACGTCCTCGAGATGTCGCCGATCCTGTGGACACCGGGGCTGCGGGCACAGCTGGGCCTGGACTTCGCGCCGGGATCGAGCCGGCTGGCCGCCTACGCCGACATCCGGGTGCCGTGCCTGGTGATCGGTTTCGCCGACGATCTCCGCCTGCCGCCACACCTGTCCCGCGAGGTCGCGGACGCGATTCCCGGTGCCCGGTATGTGGAACTGGAGCGGTGCGGCCATTACGGCTATCTGGAGCGTCCAGACGTGGTCAACGCCGCAGTACTGGAGTTCTTCGCGGCTGGACACTGTTAGACACGCCTTACTAAGGTAAGCCTCAGTTAACCCCCCGAACTGGAGGCTTGCTGTGACGAACCCCTTCGACGACGACAACGGGCGTTTCCACGCACTGGTCAACGATGAGGGTCAGTTCTCACTCTGGCCGACGTTCGCCGAGGTCCCCGAGGGCTGGCGAGTCGTGTTCGGCGAGGACACCCGCGAGGCCTGCCTCGCGTACATCGAGGCGAACTGGACGGACATGCGTCCGTTGAGCCTCGTCCGCGGCGAGCGCTGAAGCGTGGCGTCGAACGTCGAGGACGTCCTACCGCTGACGCCTCTCCAGCAGGGCATGGTGTTCCACGCCCTGCTCGGCGAGGGCGTCGACGTCTACACCGTGCAAACCGTGCTGCACCTGTCCGGCGACGTGGACGCCGACCGGTTGCGCACGGCCGCCGACCGGCTGATGCGGCGCCACACGACCTTACGAGCCTCGTTCCGCACCCAGTCCTCCGGCCAGTTCGTGCAGGTCGTCTACCGATCGGTCGACCTGCCGTGGCACGAGGCCGACTGCGCGGACCCCGAGGCGTTGCGGCGTCTGCTGGAAGCGGACCGCACGGCGCCGTTCGACCTCGGCCGGCCACCGCTGGTGCGCTTCACGCTGGCGCGCACCGCAACCGGCCCGGTGCTGATCATCTCGGCGCACCACCTGCTGTGGGACGGCTGGTCCGCCCCTGTGCTGGTGCGCGAGCTGCTGACCCTGTACTCGGGCGGGGAGCTGCCGCCGGTGCGGCCGTTCCGCGACCATCTGAGCTGGCTGTCCAAACAGGACACTCAGGCCGCCTCGCGCGCGTGGGCGGACGCGCTCGCGGGACTGGACGGCCCCACGCTCGTCGCCACCGGCGAGGCGCCCTCCGGGTTGCCCACCTTCGTCGACACCACCCTGCCCGCCTCGACGACGGCAGCGCTCACCCGCACCGCGCGTGACCGCGGCCTCACCGTGAACTCCGTCGTGCAGGCGGCGTGGGCTCTCGTGCTGGGCGAGCAGACCGGCCGTGACGACGTCGTCTTCGGTGCCACGGTCTCCGGCCGCCACCCCGACGTGGCCGGCGTCGAGTCCATCGTCGGCATGCTGATCAACACCGTGCCGGCCCGCATTCGCCTCTCCCCCAGCGAAACCCTCGCCGAACTGGCCACGCGCGTGCAGGCCGAACAGGCCGCCCTGCTCGACCACCAGCACCTCGGCCTCGCCGACATCCAGCGTGCGGCGGACCAGTCGACGCTGTTCGACACGCTCCTGGTCTTCGAGAGCTATCCCGGTACGGACTTCGAGGACTCGCTGCTGACCGCGATCGAGTCGCACGACGCCTCCCACTACCCGCTGGCCCTGCTGGTCGTCCCCGGCGAGTCGCTGTCGCTGCGCCTCGCCCACGACCCGGCCCGCTTCACCGCGGCCGACCGCGTCGCAGCGCGTCTGCTGGACGTCCTGGAGCGGTTCGCCGCCACGCCCGACCTGCTCGTCGCCCACCTGGAACCGTTGTCTCCCGCGGAGTTCCACGCCACGATCACGGTCCCGAACTCGACCGCGCACCCCGTGCCGGACACGACCCTGGTGGAGCTGTTCTCGCAGCAGGCGGCCCGTACTCCGGACGCCACCGCCGTCGTCTTCGAGGACTCCTCGCTGACCTACGCCGAACTGGACGCACGGGCGGACGAGCTGGCGGGACAACTCGCCGCCAGGGGCGTCCGTCCCGGCTCGATCGTCGGTGTGCACCTCGACCGCTCGCTCGAACTGATCGTCGCACTGCTCGGCGCACAACGCGCGGGTGCGGCCTATCTGCCGCTCGACCCGTCCTACCCGGCCGACCGCCTCGCGATGATGATCGAGGACGCCCGGCCGGTCGTGGTGCTCGAACCGGGCCTGCTCGACGGTCCCACCGCCGAAATCGTGACGCCCGCGCCGGGTGACTCGGCCTACGTGATCTACACGTCCGGCTCCACCGGCCGCCCCAAGGGTGTCGTGGTGTCGCACCGCGCGATCGTGAACCAGCTGCTGTGGATGCGCGCCGAGTACGGGATCACCCCGGACGACCGGGTGCTGCAGAAGACCCCGTCGAGCTTCGACGCGTCGGTGTGGGAGCTGTTCCTGCCGCTCGTCAGCGGCGCCACCCTCGTCGTCGCGAAACCGCAGGGGCACAAGGATCCTTCCTACCTCGCGGAGCTGATCGAGCGGGAACGGGTCACGACGGCACAGTTCGTGCCCTCCGCGTTGCGGGTGTTCCTGGACGCCGGCGCGCCGCCGGCATCCCTGCGCCGGATCGTCTGCGGGGGTGAAGCGCTGCCGTCCGACCTGGCCGGCGCGGCGCCCCACGTCCACAACGTCTACGGCCCCACCGAAACCACCGTGCAGGTGACTCGCTGGGACGCGAGCGAAGGAGCGGGGACGGCCACGGTGCCCATCGGCCGTCCGGTCTGGAACACCCAGGTCCACGTGCTCGACCGGTACCTGCGGCCGGTGCCGCCCGGTGTGCCGGGCGAGCTGTACGTCGGCGGCGCCCAGCTGGCCGACGGCTACCTCGACCGGCCCGGCCTCACCGCAGCGCGGTTCGTCGCCAGCCCGTTCGTTGCGGGACAACGGCTTTACCGCACCGGCGACGTGGTGCGCTGGAACGGCGTGGCCCTGGAGTACCTCGGCCGGTCGGACGACCAGGTCAAGGTTCGCGGCTTCCGCATCGAGCTGGGTGAGGTCGAGGCGGCCCTGACGGCGCTGCCGGGGGTTCGCGCGGCGGCGGCTCGGGTGTTCGCCGAACGCCAGCAGCTCATCGGTTACGTGACCGGCGACGGACTCGATCCCGCCGCGGCGCGGCGTGCGTTGCTGGACCGGCTGCCGGAGCAGCTGGTGCCGTCGGCGATCATCGTGCTGGACGAGATGCCGTTGACGCCGAACGGGAAGCTCGACCGCAGTGCGCTGCCGTCACCTGAAGTCGCGGAGTCCGCCGGTGAGGCGGCGCGTGATCCGCGCGAGCAGGTGCTGGCGGGGCTCTTCGCCGACGTGCTCGGCGTCGAGCGGGTCGGCAGGGACGACGACTTCTTCGCGCTGGGCGGGCACTCGCTGCTCGCGACCAGGCTGGTGAGCCGGATCCGCCGCACGCTGAACGCCGACCTGCGGATCCGTGCGGTGTTCGACGCACCCACGGTCGCCCGGCTGGCGCGGTTGCTGGACGGTGGCAACACGCGGCCCGAGCTGGTGGCACGGGAACGGCCCGCGGTCGTGCCGATGTCCGCCTCGCAGCGCAGCCTGTGGTTCCTGCATCGGCTGGAGGGCCCGGACGCCACGTACAACCTCCCGTTCGCGGCGCGGCTGACGGGACGGCTCGACGCCGACGCCCTGGACGCCGCACTCACTGACGTCGCGGCTCGGCACGAGTCGCTGCGAACGTTGCTGTCCGACGAAGGCCAGCACGTGCGGGAAGCCCCTGCCATCAAGGCGATCAGGCGCGCCGGTGCCGACGAGAAGGAGTTCGTCGAAGCGGCGGCGAACCGGCCGTTCCGGCTCGACGAGGTAATCCCGTTCCGCGCCGAACTGCTCACCATCGGCCCCGCCGAACACGTCCTCGCCCTGGTCGTGCACCACTCCGCGGCCGACGAGTGGTCGGCCCGTCCGCTGTTCCGGGACCTGGCCACCGCCTACGCGGCGCGACGGGAAGGCGAAGCTCCGCAGTGGGCGCCCCTCCCGGTTCAGTACGCCGATTTCGCACTGTGGCAGCAGGAACTCGCCACCGACCACGAGCGTGCCCACTGGGCGAAGAAGCTGGAAGGTCTGCCCGAGGAGATCGCACTCCCGGCCGACCGCCCACGTCCGCGCGAGACGACCCGCAAGGCGGGCAGCGTCACCGTCGAGTTCCCGGAAGGGCTCGCCGGCCGCCTGCGCGCGCTGGGCCGCAAGCTCGGCGTCACCGAGCTGATGATCGGCCAGGCCGCCACCGCCGTCCTGCTCGCGGCGATGGGCGCAGGTGACGACATCCCGCTGGGCACCCCGGTCGCCGGCCGCACCGACGCCGCCCTCGACGACGTCGTCGGCTACTTCGTCAACACGCTCGTGCTGCGCACCGACCTGTCCGGCAACCCGGCGTTCCGCGAGCTGCTGGCACGGGTGCGCGACGCCGACCTCGACGCGTTCTCGCACCAGGACCTGCCGTTCGAGCAGGTCGTCGACGCGCTCGGCCCGCCGCGGTCGCCGGGCAGGCACCCGCTCTTCCAGGTCATGGTGTCGCGCCGGGACGACGGCGCGGCCGACCTCTCCCTCGCGGACCTCGTCGTCGAGCCGATCGCCACCGGGGTCACCGGGGCGAAGTTCGACCTGGCGTTCCACTTCGGGGACGACGACTGCCTGATCACCTACTCGGCCGACCGGTTCGACCAGTCCACTGTGGACCAGTTGGCGCGCAGGCTGGTCCAGGTGCTGACGACCCTCGTCGCCAAGCCGGAGCAGCGGATCAACACCGTCGACCTGCTCGACGACACCGAACGCGCGGTGCTCGACAGGTTCAACGACACGGCCGAGGAACGGCGGGTGACCACCCTCACCGCGCTGGTCGAGGAGCAGGTGGCCCGCACTCCGCAGGCCGTGGCCGTCGAGTTCCACGAGCGGTCGCTGACCTACGCCGAGCTCAACGCCAGGGCCAACCACCTCGCCCGCAGGCTCCAGGAAGCCGGCGTCGGGCCGGAGCGCACGGTCGGCATGCACTGGGAGCGGTCGCTCGAGCTCGTCGTCGGGTTGCTCGCCGTCGAGAAGGCCGGTGGCGCGTTCGTGCCGCTGGAGCCCTCGTGGCCGGCGCAGCGGATCGCCGAGGTGGCCACCAGCGCGAAGCTCGCCGCCGTGCTGAGCGGGCCGGAGCACGACGAACCGGTGCGCGGCCTGGGCATCCCCGTGCTGCACGTCGACCTCGACGCAGAGGATCCGGTGAACCTCGGCGTGGAGATCGAGCCGGAGAGTCTCGCGTACGTGATCTACACGTCCGGGTCCACCGGCACGCCCAAGGGCGCGATGATCAGGCACCGGGCCATCACGCACCGGCTGCTGTGGCAGCGGGAACTGCTCGGCTTCGGGCCGGGTGACGGCGGGTTGTTCAAGGCGCCGCTCGGGTTCGACATCTCCATCAACGAGGTGTTCCTGCCGCTCACCACCGGCGCCAAGCTCGTCATCGCCGAACCCGGCGGTGAGCGTGACATCGACTACCTGCTCGGGATCATCGAGCGGCACGACGTCACCTACACCTACCTGCCGTCGTCGATCCTCGACCTGCTGATCGCCCTGCCGGACTTCCAGCGGCGCGGGCGGTCGCTGCGCCACGTCTGGTGCGGCGGCGAGGTGCTCACGCCGGAGCTGTTCGCCCGGTTCCGCGCGGTCAGCGACGCGGTGATGTACCACGGTTACGGTCCGGCCGAGGCGACGATCGGCGTCAGCCACGTCGTGTACCGCGAGCCGAGCGCCGTGCGTGGTGCGGTGTCGATCGGCCGCCCGAACGGCAACACGCGGCTGCACGTGCTCGACACGAACCTGCGGCGGGTGCCCGTCGGTGTGCCCGGCGAGCTGTACGCGGGTGGCGTGTACCTGGGCCGCGGTTACATCAACGACCCGCGCCGCACGGCCGCGGCGTTTGTCGCGGATCCGTTCGGGCCGCCCGGTTCCCGCCTGTACCGCACCGGTGACCTCGCGCGCTGGTGCCCGGACGGCACGCTGGAGTTCCTCGGCCGTGCCGACAACCAGATCAAGATCCGCGGCATGCGGGTCGAGCTGGAGGAGATCGAGGCCGTTCTCGAACAGCACGAGGGCGTGCGCCGGGCGGTGGTGCTGCTGCGCGACAAGCGTCTCGTGGGGTACTACATCGGGTCCGAAGTGGACGGTCTGGTCGACTGGCTGCGCACCCGGCTGCCGGACCACATGGTGCCGCAACGGTTCGTGTTCCTCGACGAGTTCCCGCTGATGCCCTCGGGCAAGGTGAACCGCAAGGCGCTGCCGGAACCTCCCGCGGAGACGACCACCGGCCGGGAGGCGGAGACGGCGGCGGAGAAGCTGCTGTGCGGTCTCATGGCCGACTTGCTGAAGATCGAACGGGTCAGCCCGGAGGACAACTTCTTCTCTCTCGGTGGCGACAGCATCCTGTCCATCCAGTTCGTGGGCAGGGCTCGCGCCGCCGGGCTGCGGATCTCGCCGCGCCAGGTCTTCGAGTTCCAGAACGCCGCAGCGCTCGCCCGTGTGGTCGGCGAACCGCCTGCCGCGCACGACGAGGAGCGCGCGAACGGTGTGGGCGAGGTACCGCTGACGCCGATCATCCGCTGGTGGGCGGCCTCCGGCGACGAGAAGACGGCTCAGTCCGCGTTGTTGCGCGTGCCTCCCGCCGAAGGGCCGGAACCGTTCGCCGATGCCGTGAACGCTTTGCTGTCACACCACGACATGCTGCGCGCCCGGTTCGCCGACGGCGTGCTCACCGTGCCCGCCTCCGCACCCGAGGGTGTGTTCAGCCACATGCGGGTGGACGGCGCCCTGGAACCGTTGGTGCACCAGGAGTTCGAGCGCGTCTCAGCCGAGCTGGACCCGGCAGCGGGCGCACTCCTGCGAACGGTGTGGTTCGACCTCGGACCAACGACGCCGGGCCGGCTGCTGCTCGTGATCCACCACCTCGCCGTGGACAGCGTGTCGTGGCGAGTCCTGGCAGGTGACCTGGAGCGGGCCTTCACCTCCCGGACCGAGGGCAACCCGGTCAAGCTCGACCCGGTGCCGACCTCGTTCCGCTGGTGGGCCAGGAACCTGCCCACGCCGTCCGAAACCGAGGCGCAGTGGTGGCAGCAGCAGGCCTTCGCCGCCACCGAGCCGGTGCGTCCTGGCCCGATCGCGGGGTCGCGCACCGACGAGATCGACGGCGACCTGGCGGCCGCGATGCTGCGTGAGGTGCCCGGTGCGTTCCGCGCGGGTGTGCAGGACGTGCTGCTGGCCGCGCTCGCGACCGCGCTGGGCAAGGCCGAGACCGTCGCGCTGGAAGGCCACGGCCGCGAGGAGCACCTCGTGCCCGGCGCCGACCTCTCCCGCACCATCGGCTGGTTCACCACGGTCTACCCGGTCGCGCTGACGCCAGCCGCCACACCGGGCGACACCCTCAAGCAGGTCAAGGAAAAGCTGCGCGCGGTGCCGAACAACGGCATCGGCCACGGACTCCTGCACGGGGAGACGGACCCGGTGATCGGCTTCAACTACCTCGGCCGCTTCGACCTCGCGACCGCGGAGGGCTTCTGGGTGCCCGCGAGCGAGCGGTTGCCGGAGCCCGGCACCCAGCACCGGCCGCTCGAGATCAACGTCGTCACCGAGGACCGGGCGGACGGTCCGGTCGTCAAGGCGACCTGGTCGTGGACCGGTGCCAGGACCAGGTCCGAAGTGGACCGGATCGCCCAGGCCTGGCGGACGGCGCTGGAGGCGCTCGTCGCCGAGACGCGCGGGGGTGAGGTGTCCGCGCTGACCCCGTCGGACGTGCCACTGGTGTCTTTGCAGCAGAAGCAGCTGGACAAGATCGCAGCGAAATGGCGGAAGAAGTGAGCGACCCCATCGAGGACGTGCTGCCGCTGTCGCCGTTGCAGCAGGGCATGCTGTTCCACGCCCTGTTCGACGAGTCGGCGGACGACGTCTACACCGCGCAGTTCGTCCTCGGCCTCAGCGGTGACGTCGACGCCGGCCGGCTGCACGAGGCGGCGCAGGCGTTGCTGGACCGGCACGCCAACCTCCGGGTCGCACTGGTGCACGAGGACGTGGACGAGCCCGTCCAGGTCGTCCTGCGCGACGTCGAGCTGCCGTGGGCCGAGCACGAGCTCACGACCGCCGAGCTCGCCGAGTTCCTCGAGCGCGACCGGGCCACCAGGTTCACGCTCGACGAGCCGCCGCTGCTGCGGATGACGCTCGTCGAGCTGGCCGAGCGGGACTTCCGCCTGGTGATCAGCAACCACCACGTGCTGCTCGACGGCTGGTCGCTGCCGCTGCTGGTGCGGGAGCTCCTCGAGCTGTACCGGGGCGCCACGCCGCCCGCGCCGCGGCCGTACCGCGACTACCTGGCGTGGCTCGCCGCGCAGGACCGCGACACGTCCGTCACCGCGTGGCTCGACGCGATCGGCGACGTCGAGGGCCCGACGCTGCTCGCCCCGGCGGCGCCGAAGGTTCCCGTCCGGCCGGGCAAGGTGCGGCTGGAGCTGCCGGAGGACCTGACCGCGCGGATCTACGCCCGCGCCCGTGAGCACAGCCTCACCGTCAACACCGTCGTCCAGGGCCTGTGGGGACTGCTGCTCGCGCGGGCGACGAACCGCAGGGACGTCGTGTTCGGCGCGACGGTGTCCGGCCGGCCGGCCGACCTGCCCGGTGTCGACAGCATGATCGGTCTGTTCATCAACACCGTGCCGGTGCGCGTGCGCACCCGAGGCACGGTGCTCGACGTGCTGAGGTCCGTGCAGGACGAGCAGGGCGCGTTGATGGAGCACCAGCACATCGGCCTGACCGAGGTCCAGCGCGCCGTCGGGCAGGGCGACCTGTTCGACACGCTGGTGGTGTTCGAGAGCTACCCGGTCGACACCGACGCCGTGGCCGAACAGGAACGCGCCGCGGGCATCACGATCAGCCAGGTCGAGGTCGACGACTCCACGCACTACCCGCTCACCCTCGCCGTCGGCGCCGAGGAACGGCTCACGGTCGTCTTCGAGTACCGGCCGGGTGTTTTCGACGAGACGTGGGCACACACGCTCGCCGAGCGGTTCCGGCGCGCCGCCGAGGTGTTCGCCGACCAGCCGGACATCGACGTGCGGCACGTGGAGCTGTTGAGCGACAACGAGATCGCCGCTCTCCGCGAGTGGGGCACCGGCAAGGTGCTCGACACCTGCGGCACTCTCGCGGAGGTGCTGGCCGAGCAGGCCCGCCGCACGCCGGACGCGGTCGCGATCGTCGCGGGTGAGCGCAGGCTGACGTTCCGCGAGTGGAACGAGCTCGCGAACCGGGTGGCCCGCAGGCTCATCGAGGCGGGTGCCGGGCCGGAGAAGATCGTCGCGCTGCTCCTGCCTCCGGGTCCGGACGTGCTGGTGGCGCTCGCGGCGGCGTTCAAGGCGGGCGCCGCGTACCTGCCGCTCGACCCGGAGTGGCCGGCCGAGCGCGTCGACTTCATGCTGCGCGACGCCGAACCCGCGATCGTGCTGACCAGCCTGCCCGACGTCACCGACGTGCCGGGTGACGACCTGGAGCCGATCGCCCGGCCGGAGCACCCCGCGTACGTGATCTACACCTCCGGGTCCACCGGCACGCCCAAGGCGGTCGTGGTGCCGCACCGGGCGATCGCGAACCTGCTGGTCAGTCACCGCACCGATCTCTTCGACCCCGCTCGGGCGCGCGTCGGCCGCCCGCTGCGGGTCGCGCACGCGTGGCCGATGGCGTTCGACGCCTCGTGGCAGCCGATGCTGTGGATGTTCGCCGGGCACGAGCTGCACCTGGTGCCCGCCGACACCCGGCGCGACGCCGACCTGCTGCGGAAGTTCCTGGCGGACCACGAGATCGAGTTCGTCGAGCTGTCGCCGTCGCTGCTCGCGCAGGTCGCGTCGGAACCGGGCTGGCGCGGTGCGCTGAAGGTGCTCGGTGTCGGCGGCGAGGCGGTTCCGCTGCCGTTGTGGCGGTCGCTGCGCGCGGAGCCGGACCTCGCGATCTACAACCTCTACGGGCCGACGGAATGCACCGTCGACTCGGCGGCGTGCGACTTCGACCGCACCGAGAACCCGTGCATCGGCTCACCGGTCGGCAACGCGCACGCCTACGTCCTCGACCGCGACCTGCGGCCGTGCCCGCCGGGCGTCGAGGGCGAGCTGTACATCGCGGGCGAGGGCCTTGCCCGCGGCTACCTCAAACGTCCTGGCACGACCGCCGAGCGGTTCGTCGCCGACCCGTTCGGCGCGCCCGGCACCCGCATGTACCGCACCGGTGACGTGGCGCGGTGGAACGGCGAGGGCCTGATCGAGCTGCTCGGCCGCGTCGACGACCAGGTGAAGATCCGCGGGTTCCGCATCGAACCCGGTGAGATCGAAGCGGTGCTGCTGCGCGACGAACGCGTCCAGCGCGCCGTCGTCATCGCCCGCGAGGACGTGCCGGGGGTGAAGCAGCTCGTGGCGTACGTCGTGGCGAGCGGCACCGACGGGCTGCGCGAGCAGGTGGCCGCGGGTCTGCCGGAGCACATGGTGCCGGCGGCGATCGTGCGCGTCGACTCGTTCCCATTGACCCGCAACGACAAGCTCGACGTGAAGGCACTGCCCGCGCCGGACTGGACGGCGGCGGCGTCCCGGCCGCCCGTCACCGAGCGGGAGAAGCAGATCGCGGAGCTCTTCGCCGAGGTCCTCGGCCTGCCCGTGGTCGGGGCCGACGACAGCTTCTTCGCCCTGGGCGGCGATTCCATCGTGTCGATGCGGCTGGTGAGCAAGGCACGTGGTGCCGGACTCTCGTTCAGCCCGCGTGACGTGTTCGAGCAGCGGACCGTGGCCGCGCTGGCGGCTGTCGTCCGCGACGCCGTCCACTCCGGACAGTCGGACGGCGTCGGCGAGGTGCCGCTGACGCCGATGCTGCACTGGCTGCGCGACAACGGCCCGTACGACCGGCTCAGCCAGGCCCGTCTGCTCTGCACGCCCGCTGAACTGACCGAGCCGCGGCTGGTGGAGCTGGTGGGGGCGCTGCTCGACCGGCACGACGTGCTGCGCGCACGGTTCGACGGCGGTTTCACCGTTCCGCCGCGTGGTTCGGTGCAGCCTGTCGTGCGCCGGATCGACGCGACCTCCTCGTCCTACCAGGACATCGCACGGCTGCTGCCGGCGGTGATGGAGGAGGAGCTGGCCGAGCTGCGCCCCGCGACCGGTGACATGGCGCGGTTCGTGTGGTTCGACACCGGCGACCGTCAGGGCCGGCTGCTCGTGCTGCTGCACCACCTCGTCGTCGACGGCGCTTCGTGGGGTGTGCTGGTGCCCGAGCTCGCCGGTCTGTGGAACGGCGAGGGGCTGCCACCGCTCGGCACGTCGTTCCGCGAGTGGGCCACCGGACTTCAGGAGGCCGCACGGGCGAAAACGCCGGAACTGCCGCTGTGGCGCCAGATGCTCTCCGGCCCGGATCCGTTGCTCGGCACGCGCAGGCTCGACCCGGCGGTCGACACCCGCGCCACGATTCGCGCAACGCGCACGTTCCTCGACGAGGAGACCACCGAAGCGTTGCTGACGAGGGTGCCCGCGCGGCACGGCGTCACCGTCGACGACGTCCTGCTGTCCGGCCTGGCGCACGCGGTCTCCCGTTGGCGGGACACGTCCGACACGTCCCTGCTGCTGGCGCTGGAAGGCCACGGGCGTGAGGAACAGGTCGTGCCCGGCGCCGACCTGTCCGGCACGGTCGGCTGGTTCACCAGCGTCTACCCGGTGCGCGTCGATCCCGGCGATCTCGCCTCGGACGTCCACAAGGGACTGCGGCAGGTCAGCGAGCAGCTCGCGGTGCCGGACAAGGGCATCGGCCACGGCCTGCTGCGCTACCTCAACCCGGACACGGCGGCCGAGCTGGCACGGCTCCCGGAGCCTCAGCTGGAGTTCAACTACCTCGGCAGGCTGACCATCGGCGAACGCGAAGGCGAGCCGTGGACCGGCGCGCCCGAGGTGGGCGCGATGGGTGGCGGGGCCGACGACGCCGCACCCGCCCCGTACTGCCTGGTGCTCAACGTGCTGGTGCGCGGGTCGGTCCTGGAGGCCGACTGGCAGTGGCCGGCCGCGCTCTTCACCGAGGACCGCATCCGCGAGCTGTCGCGTGAGTGGTTCGCCGCGTTGACGCTGATCTCGAAGGAGACCCCTGGTGAGTGACCTTGCCGCCCGCAAGCGCGAGCTGATGCGCCGCAGGCTGGCCGAGGCCGGTCTCGCGAACACGGCGCAGATTCCCAAGCGTGACAGCGACGACGACCTCCCGTTGTCGTACGCGCAGTCGCGGATGTGGTTCCTGCAGCAGATCGCGCCGAACAGCCCCGCCTACAACGTGTGTCTCGCGATCGACCTGCGCGGCCCGCTCGACACGGCGGCGCTGCACCGGTCGTTCCAGCGGCTGGTGGAACGCCACGAGATCCTGCGCACCCGCTACACCGAGGGCGCCGACGGCGAACCCCGCCAGGTCGTGGACAAGTTCGCCGTGGTGACCATGCCGGACTCCGATCTGCGCGGACTCGACCCCGTCGAGCGGGACGGCGCCGTCGCGCGGATCGCCCGCGAGGAATCCGGGCACGTCTTCGACCTGCGGCGCGAGCACCCGTTGCGGCTGCGGCTGCTGCGGCGCGGCGAGGACGACAACGTGCTGGTGCTGACCGTGCACCACATCGTGTGGGACGGCTTCACGTTCAACACGCTCTCCCGCGACCTCTCGGCGCTGTACCGCGAGGACACGACGGGCCGTCCGGCCGAGCTCGACCCGTTGCCCATCCAGTACGCGGACTTCGCGGTGTGGCAGCGCAAGACGCTCGACTCCAAGCTCGACCGCGAGATCGAACACTGGCGGCGCGCGCTGGACCCGATGCCGGAGAACCTGCCGCTGCCGACGGACCTGCCCAGGCCCGCCGTGCGGTCGGACCGGGGCGACCGGATCTTCCGCACGTTCGATCCGAGCGTGACCGAACTGGTCAGCGAGTTCGCGCAGACCCGTGGCGTCACGCCGTTCATGGTGGTGTTCGCGGCCTACGCGGCACTGCTCGGCCGGTACACCGGCGCGACCGACGTGCCGATCGGCTCGGCGTCGATGAACCGGGACGCGGGCGAGGTCGAGAAGCTGATCGGCAACTTCGGCAACACGCTGGTGCTGCGCGCCGACCTGACCGGCGACCCGTCGTTCGCCGAGCTGGTGCAGCGCGTGCAGAAGGTGTGCACCGACGGCTACGCGCACCAGGACCTGCCGTTCGACCTGCTCGTCGAACGCCTGCGGCCGCCGCGGGTGCCCGGACGCTCGGTGCTGTTCGACGTGATGCTGCTGTTCCTGGTGCAGGGTCTGCAGGGCTTCGACCTGCCGGGTGTGCAGGCCGGCTGGGAGACCGTGCACAACGACACGACCCAGTTCGACCTGGCGCTGGAGGCGTTCGTCACCGGCGGGCAGATGCGCGTCGAGGCCACGTTCTCCACCGAGCTGTTCACCCACGCGACCGTCGGCAGGTTCCTGGCACACCTGGAGAACCTGCTCACGACGGCGCTCGCCGACCCGTCGGCCAGGTTGAGCGCTCTGGACTTCCTCGCAGAGGACGAACGGTCGCAGCTGCTCGGCGCCGAGGCCGAGGTGCCGGACACGACGCTGGTGGAGCTGTTCTCGCAGCAGGCCGCCCGCACCCCCGACGCCACCGCCGTCGTCTTCGAGGGCTCCTCGCTGACGTACGCCGAACTGGACGCGCGGGTCTCCGAGCTGGCCGGACGCCTGGCCGCTCAGGGGGTTCGGCCCGGTTCGATCGTCGGTGTGCACCTGGACCGCTCACTGGACCTGATCATCGCGCTGCTCGGCGCGCAGCGGGCCGGTGCCGCTTACCTGCCGCTGGATCCGTCGTACCCGGCCGACCGGCTGGCCATGATGATCGAAGACGCCCAGCCTGTCGTGGTGCTCGAACCGGGTCTGCTCGACGGTCCCGCCGCCGAAGTCGTGGCGCCCGCACCGGGTGACGCGGCCTACGTGATCTACACCTCCGGGTCCACCGGCCGTCCCAAGGGCGTCGTGGTGTCGCACCGCGCGATCGTGAACCGGTTGCAGTGGATGCAGGACGAGTACCGGCTCACCGCCGACGACCGGGTGCTGCAGAAGACGCCTTCGTCGTTCGACGTCTCGGTGTGGGAGTTCTTCTGGCCGCTCGTCACCGGCGCCACCCTCGTGGTCGCGAAACCGGAAGGCCACAAGGACCCCGCCTATCTCGCGGAGCTCATCGACCGCGAGAACGTCACGACCGTCCACTTCGTACCTTCGATGCTGCGCGCGTTCGTCGAGTCCGGCGCCCGGCCCCAGTCCCTCAAGCGCGTGATCTGCAGCGGCGAGGCGCTGCCGTCCGACCTCGGACGCGCACTGCCCCACGTGCACAACCTCTACGGCCCAACCGAAGCAGCCGTCGACGTCACCTACTGGCCGGCCTCCGCCGGGGTCGGCACCGGCACCGTGCCGATCGGCCTGCCGGTCTGGAACACCCAGACCTACGTGCTCGACCGGTTCCTCAAGCCGGTCGCGCCCGGTGTCGCGGGCGAGCTGTACCTCGGTGGCGTGCAGCTGGCCGAGGGGTACCTCAACCGGCCTGGCCTGACCGCCTCACGGTTCGTCGCCAGCCCGTTCGGCGCGGGACTACGGCTCTACCGCACCGGTGACCTCGTCAGGTGGACCGGGCACGCCCTGGAGTACCTGGGCCGCACCGACGACCAGGTCAAGATCCGCGGCTTCCGCGTCGAGCTGGGCGAGATCGAGGCGGCGCTGACGGCGTTGCCGGAGGTCGTGAGCGCGGGCGTGGTGACGCGGACCGAACGCCAGCAGCTCGTCGGCTACGTCGTGCTGCGCGAGGGTGCGGACGTGACGGCGATCCGGCCCAAGCTCGCCGCCGCGATGCCCGAGCACCTGGTGCCGTCGGTGATCGTCGAGATCGACCAGCTCCCGTTGTCGCCCAGCGGGAAGCTCGACCGCAGGGCACTGCCGGAGCCCGAGCTCACCGCCGTGTCCGAAGAGCCGGCCACGCCGAGTGAGCAGGCGGTCGCCGCGCTCTTCGCCGAGCTGCTCGGCGTCGAGCGGGTCGGCAGGCACGACGACTTCTTCGCGCTAGGCGGGCACTCGCTGCTCGCCACCCGGCTCGTCGGCCGGCTGCGTTCCGACCTCGGCGCGGAGATCGCGATCGGTGAGGTCTTCGAGGCGCCGACGGTCGCGGGACTCGCGGCACTGCTGGACTCCCACGGCCGCAGGCGGCCCGCGCTCACCCCGATGCCGAGGCCGCGGCGGATCCCCCTGTCGTCGGCACAGCAGCGGTTGTGGTTCCTGTACCGGCTGGAAGGGCCGAGCGCGACCTACAACGTGCCGTTCGCGGTGCGCATCGACGGCCGGCTGGACACCGACGCGCTCAACCTCGCACTCGCGGACGTCGTACGGCGGCACGAGGTGCTGCGCACCATCTACCCCGAGTTCGAGGGCAAGCCGTACCAGCAGGTGCTGGACGTCCTGCCGTCGCTGAAGTTCGGAGAGGGTGCACCTCGCGAAGCGGCCGCACGGGCGTTCGAGCTCGACCGCGAACCGCCGTTCGAGGCCACGCTGTACCGGGCCGGCGACAACGCGCACGTGCTTTCGCTGCTGACACACCACATCGCGAGCGACGGCTGGTCTGCCGAGCGCCTCGTCGCGGACTTGACGACGGCCTACCACGAGCGGTCGCGCGGCCGTACGCCCACGTGGACGCCGCTGCCCGTGCAGTACGCGGACTACGCGCTGTGGCAACGGGAACTGCTCGGCAACGACGCGGACCAGAAGAGCCTCGCCGCCGGTCAACTCGCCTACTGGACGCGGCAGCTCGCCGAACTGCCGGAGGAGATCAGCCTTCCCGCGGACCGGCCGCGTCCCGCCGAGGCGACGTACGCGGGTGACGCCGTGGCGTTCCGCATCGACGCGCGGACCCATCGCGCTCTGGCGAACCTCGCCCAGCAGTCCGGCGGCACGGTGTTCATGGCCGTGCAGGCGGCGGTCGCGGCACTGCTCGGCCTGGTCGGCGCCGGCGACGACATCCCGCTCGGCGTGCCGGTCGCGGGCAGGACGGACGCCGCGCTCGACGGTCTCGTCGGGTTCTTCGTCAACAACCTGGTGCTGCGCACCGACCTCAGCGGCGACCCGACGTTCCGGCAGGTGCTGGACCGGGTGCGGCGCACGGACCTGGAGGCGTACGCGCACCAGGATCTGCCGTTCGAACGTGTCGTGGAGGCGCTCAACCCGGCGCGGCAGTTCGGCAGGCACCCGCTGTTCCAGGTGATGCTCGCGTTCCAGCGGGCGTCCGGCGGGCCCGTCCCTTTCGGTGCGGCGTCGCTGCGCGAGGAGCACGTCGACTTCTACACCGCGCGGCTCGACCTGTCGTTCCACCTGTTCGAGCACTCCGGCGACGGAGGACTCGACGGCTGGCTGGTCTACAGCGAGGACAGGTTCGACAGGTCCACTGTGGACGACCTGGTGGCGCGGTTCACCCGTCTGCTCGACCAGCTCGTCGCCCATCCCGACCAGGCGCTGTCGAGGGCTTCCGTGCTCACGTCCGATGAGCGGGAGGCGCTGCTCGGACGCACCACCGACCACCGGGTGCCGGACACGACGCTGGTGGACCTGTTCTCTCAGCAGGTCGCCCGTACGCCGGACGCGACCGCGGTGGTGTTCGAGGGGTCGTCGCTGACCTATGCCGAGCTGGATGCCCGCGTTTCCGAACTGGCTGGACGTCTGGCAGCACGGGGTGTTCGCCCCGGTTCGATCGTGGGTGTGCGGCTGGACCGTTCGCTGGAGCTGATCGTCGCGCTGCACGCCGTGCAACGGGCGGGCGCGGCTTATCTGCCGCTCGACCCGTCGTACCCGGCCGATCGTCTCGCGATGATGGTCGAGGACGCCCAGCCCGTGGTGGTGCTGGAGCCGGGGCTGTTGGACGGCCCGAGTGCTGAAGTGGTGGCGCCCAGGCCGGGTGACGCGGCGTATGTGATCTACACGTCCGGTTCAACCGGGCGTCCCAAGGGCGTGGTGGTGTCGCACCGCGCGATCGTGAACCGGTTGCTGTGGATGCAGGACGAGTACGGCCTGACCGCTGAGGATCGCGTTCTGCAGAAGACGCCCTCGTCGTTCGACGTCTCGGTGTGGGAGTTCTTCTGGCCGCTCATCACCGGCGCCACCCTCGTGGTGGCCAAGCCGGAAGGCCACAAGGACCCCGCCTACCTCGCCGAGCTCATCGACCGCGAGAACATCACGACCGTCCACTTCGTACCGTCGATGCTGCGCGCGTTCGTCGAGTCCGGAGCACGGCCGGAGTCGTTGAAGCGGGTCATCTGCAGTGGCGAGGCGTTGCCGTCCGGCCTCGGACGCGCACTGCCCCACGTGCACAACCTCTACGGCCCAACCGAAGCAGCCGTCGACGTCACGTACTGGGACACGGCGGAAGGTGTCGGCGACGGCACCGTGCCGATCGGCCGGCCCGTCTGGAACACGCAGGTCTACGTGCTCGACCGGCACCTGCGCCTGGTCCCGCCCGGCGTGCCGGGAGAGCTCTACCTCGCGGGCGTCCAGCTCGCCGAGGGCTACCTGAACCGGCCGGGCCTCACCGCCTCGCGGTTCGTCGCCAGCCCGTTCGGCACCGGCGAACGGCTGTACCGCACCGGCGACCTGGTGAAGTGGACCGGGCATGCTTTGGAGTACCTGGGCCGCACCGACGACCAGGTCAAGATCCGCGGCTTCCGCGTCGAGCTGGGCGAGATCGAGGTGGCGGCCGCGAAGGTCGCCGGCGTGCGGCAGGCCGCCGTGGTCGTGCGGGACGACCGGCTCGTCGGCTACGTCGTCGGTGACGCGACGCCGGACGCCATCCGTGCCGAACTGGCCCGCGAGCTGCCCGACCACATGGTCCCGGCCGCGCTGGTGCCGCTGACCGAGCTGCCGCTCACGCCGAGCGGCAAGCTCGACCGCAACGCGTTGCCCGCGCCGGACTTCGCCGCGCTCGCCGGGAACGCCAAACCCGCCGACGAGCGGGAAGCCGTGCTGTGCGCGCTGTTCGCCGAGGTGCTCGGACTGCCGGAGGTCGGCGCACAGGACAGCTTCTTCACGCTCGGTGGCGACAGCATCCTGTCCGTTCAGCTCGTCAGCCGGGCTCGCAAGGCAGGGGTGGTGATCACCCCGAGGCAGGTGTTCGAGCACCGCACCCCGGCCGCGCTGGCCACGCTGATCTCGGCACCCGCACTCGCGATCTCCGACGAGCCGGTGGGCCGGGTCGAGCCGACGCCGATCATGCGCTGGACCCGTGGCGGTCTCGCACAGGCGATGCTGCTGGTCGCGCCGGACGGCCTGACGCACGACGGGCTGGTGCGGACCGTGCAGGCCGTGCTGGACCGTCACGACGTTCTGCGTTCCCGGTGGGACGGCACGACCCTGGAGGTGCCCGCGAACTCGTTCGACGCGGCCGAGGTCGTCCGCCGTGCCACGAACGACCTGGACACCGAGCTGACCGCGGCACGCGAACGCCTCACCGCCGACCGGATGATCCAGGTCGTGCGGTTCGAGGACCGCGTGCTGATCGTCGCCGACCACCTGGTGGTCGACGGGGTGTCGTGGCGGATCCTGATGGACGACCTCGCCGAGGCGTGGGCGGGCCGGGAGCTCACACGCACCGGCACGTCGTTCCGGCGCTGGTCGCAGCTGCTCGCCGAACAGCAGCGCGGCGGCGAGACCGGCCTGTGGCGCGATGTGCTCGACGGCGCGGACACCGTGCTGCCACTGGGTGGCGAACAGCTCGTCACCGAGTTCACCGTGCCGCTGCCCGACTCCACGGGCGTCCGGGAGCTGCTGCTGGCGGCGCTCGCACGGGCGTTGGAGACCTGGCGCGGCCGCAGTGGTGACGTCGTGGTGGCGGTCGAGGGCCACGGCCGGGAGGAGCAGATCTCGCCCGGCTGCGACCTGTCCGCGACGGTCGGCTGGTTCACGACGATCCACCCGGTGCGGCTGCGGCCGGGTATCCGGTTGCGCGACATCGCCGAGCAGCTGGACGCGCTGCCCGACCACGGGCTCGGCTACGGCCTGGTCCGGCCGTTCGCGGGCCTGCGCGAACCCACGATCGTCGTCAACTACCACGGCCGCCTGCGCGAGGGCACGGGCGCGCCGTGGACCGTGGCACCGGAGGCACCGGCGCTGCGGGTACCGCCGAAGACACCGCACTGGGCGTTGGAGGTGAACGCCGTCGCCGTCGGCGACACGTTGCGCGTGGAGGTGACGGGCCCTGACGAGCCGGGGCTGGTCGGGAAGTTCCGCGCGGAACTGGCAGGCAGCGCGCCGACGGCGATCGACACGTCCTTTGTGGACGTTTCCGCAGAAGACATCGACGAGTTCGAAGTGGAGCTGGGCACGTGGTGAGTCAGCAGCCGACAGCGGGGGAACTCCTGCGCGAGGTCACCGACCTGTTGGGGCCGGAGGCGGCCGGGCTGTCGGAGAACGACAGCCTGATCGAGTGGGGCCTCGACTCCATCCAGCTCATGCAGGTGGCGAACAAGTGGCGGCGCAGCGGTGTGAAGGTGCCGTTCGCGCTGCTGGCGAAGAACCCGACGCTCGCGGACTGGCGGAAGATCCTCGCTGACGCCGCGGGCGTGGCGCCGGAGCCGGAGGTGACGGTCGAGGTCGACGAGAGCGCGCCGTTCCCGCTCGCGTTGATGCAGCACGCGTACTGGATCGGCCGCGACGAGGAGGCCACGCTCGGCTCGGTCGCCGCGCACCTCTACGTCGAGTTCGACGGGCCGGACCTGGAGCCGGTGCGGCTCACGACGGCGGTGCGCAAGCTCGTCGCCCGGCACGGCATGTTGCGCGCGGAGTTCGGTGACAACGGCAAGCAGCGCATCCTGCCCGACCGCCGCCAGGACCCGTTGACCGTGCACGACCTCCGTTCGCTGGACGAAGACGTGGTGGCGCAACGGCTCGAGGAGCTGCGGGACGCCTCGTCACACGCGCGCCTGGACGTCGCGAACGGTGAGGTCTTCCACGTGGCGCTGAGCCGTCTGCCCGGTGGCAGGGCCCGGTTGCACGTCGACGTCGACATGCTGGCCGCGGACGCGCTGAGCTACCGCGTGCTGCTCGCCGACCTGGCACGGTTCTACGACGAGCCCGACCACGTGCCCGCGCCGATCGACTACAGCTACCCGCGTTACCTCGCCGAGCGCGAGCTGAGCCGCAAGGCCGAGCAGGACGCCGCGCGGGAGTGGTGGCAGCACCGGATTCCCGAGCTGCCGACCGCGCCGGACCTGCCGCTGGTGCCCGAGTCCGAGCGCGCGGACGCCTCCCGCGTGACCCGGCGCCACCACTGGCTCGCACCGGAGGACCGCAAGCGCCTCGCCGCCCGCGCGCACGAGCACGGCCTCACCCCGGCGATGGTGGTGGCGGCCGCGTTCGCCGAGACGCTGTCGGCGTGGAGCGCTCAGCCGCGGTTCCTGATGAACCTGCCGATGTTCGACCGGCAGAGCGATCACCCCGACGTGGACAAGCTCGTCGGCGACTTCACCAGTTCCGTGCTGCTGGAGGTCGACCTGAGCGAGGAAGCGTCGTTCGTGACGCACGCACGGGCGTTGCAGGCGCGGATGCACGAGGACGCGGCGCACGCGGCCTACTCGGGTGTCGAGGTGCTGCGCGACCTGTCCCGCCACCACGGCGAGCAGGTGCTGGCACCGATCGTGTTCACCAGCGCGCTGAACCTCGGCGAGCTCTTCGACGCCCGCGTCCGCCGCTGCTTCGGCGAGGCTGTGTGGATCGTGTCGCAGGGCCCGCAGGTGCTGCTGGACGCACAGGTCACCGAGGTCAACGAAGGCCTGCTGATCAACTGGGACGTGCGCGAGCACGCCTTCCCCGAGGGCGTGATCGACGCGATGTTCGCGGCGTTCCGCGACCTCGTCACGAACCTCGGGCAACGCGACGACGTGTGGGAGCGTCCGGCTGGGGGCGCGTTGCCCGAGTCCCAGCTCCAGGTCCGTGCCGCGGCCAACGCGACCGAGGGCCCGCGCAGCGGCAAGCTGCTGCACGACGGGTTCTTCGCGCTGGCACGGGAGACGCCGGACGCGCCGGCGTTGCTGTGGGGCCGCGACGGTGTGCTGACCTACGGCGAGCTGGCCGACAGGGCGCTGCGCATCGCGGGATCGCTGGTGGCTGACGGAGTCCGGCCGGGAGACCTGGTCGGCGTGAGCCAGCGCAAGGGCCCGGAGCAGGTCGCCACCGCCATCGGTGTGCTGGCTGCGGGCGCCGGGTACGTGCCGATCGGCGTCGACCAGCCTCCCGCGCGAGCCGAGCGGATCAAGCGCATCGCGGGCGTCGACCACGTGCTGACGTCGTGGGACTCGACGGCCGAGCCGCTGGCGTCACCGGTGACGGTGCCCGAGGAGAACATCGCGTACGTGCTCTTCACGTCCGGCTCCACCGGTGAGCCGAAGGGCGTCGAGGTGCCGCACCGGGCCGCGATGAACACCATCGACGACCTGAACGAGCGCTTCGGCATCGGCCCGTCCGACCGCTGCCTCGCCGTGTCGGCGCTGGAGTTCGACCTCTCCGTCTACGACGTGTTCGGCCTGCTTTCCGCCGGCGGCGCTGTCGTGCTGGTCGAGGAGGACGACCGCAAGGAAGCCCGCCAGTGGGTGGAGCTGGCCGCCACACGCGGCGTGACGCTGGTGAACTGCGTGCCGGCGTTGCTCGACATGCTGCTCGTGACCGCACGGCCCGGCGAGCTCTCCGGTCTGCGCACGGTGCTGCTGGGCGGCGACTGGGTGGGCACGGACCTGCCCGGCCGGGTGTTCGAGCAGTCGCCCTCCTGCCGGTTCGCGGGCCTCGGCGGCACCACAGAGACGGCGATCCACTCGACGGTGTGCGAGGTGCGGGAGGTGGCGCCGTCGTGGCGTTCGGTGCCCTACGGCACACCGCTGCGCAACGTCGCCTGCCGGGTCGTGGACGTGCGCGGCCGCGACTGCCCGGACTGGGTCACCGGCGAGCTGTGGATCGGTGGCGACGGCGTGGCCCACGGCTACCGCGCCGACCCGGAGCGCACCGCGGACAGGTTCGTCACCTGGGAGGGCCGTCGCTGGTACCGCACGGGCGACCTGGCGCGGTACTGGCCGGACGGCACGCTGGAGTTCCTGGGCCGCCGCGACCACCAGGTGAAGGTGCGCGGCATGCGCATCGAACTGGGTGAGGTCGAGGCGGCGCTGGCCGAGTTCCCCGGTGTCCGGCGAGGAGTGGCGGGCGTGGCGGGCACGCAGCTCGTCGCTGCCGTCGCGGGCGAGGTGGACGGCGAGGAGGTCCGCGAGTTCGTCCGCACCCTGCTGCCGCCGCACATGGTTCCGACGCGTGTCATCGTGCTGGACGCGATGCCGTTGACCGCCAACGGAAAGGTCGACCGCAAGGCCGTCGCCGCACACTGGGCGGCCGAGGCGGACACCTATGTCGCACCGGTTTCCGCGCTGGAGCAGGTGCTGGCGAAGATCTGGGCCGAGGTGCTCGGCGTCGAACGGGTCGGGCTCGACGACGCGTTCTTCGCGCTGGGCGGCGACTCGGTGCTGGCGACGATGATCGTCGGCCGCCTGCGGGAGGCGCTGGACACGTCGGATGTGACGGTGCGGACGCTGTTCGCGACGCTGACCGTGGGCGCGATGGCGGCCAGGATGCAGGCCGACGAGGCGGTGCCAGGGCGGCTGGCCCAGGTCGCGGAGATCTACCTGGAGATCGACGCGATGACCGAGGAAGAGCTCGGACTCTAGTGGCGGTCCCGGAACGTCGGCGAGGTGATCCACGTTCAGCAGGGCACCTCGCGGCACCACGATCCACCCGTCTGACCGCGAATTCCCCCGGCAACGTTCCGGGCCGCACCACTGGAAACGCCGAAGGGGCGTGCATCCCGCGGGAAGCACGCCCCTTTTTCGTTCGTGTGTCAGGCGAGCTTGGACACGCCCGGCTTCAGCTTCTCCAGCACCCACGGGATGTCGAGCGCCGTCGGGTAGCGCAGCGCCGAGATGGTCTCCATGTCGACGAGGAGGTAGTTGCCGCTCTTGAGGCCGGCGGCGAGCTGGTTGCCCTCGAACGCGGCCTGCAGGTCCGGCGTGGTGAACGCGACGATCACCAGGTCGGCCTTGAGCTTGTCGTACTGCTCCGGGGTGAGCGTGCCGGTCGGGCTGCCGGACTCGTTCTTGGTCGCGTCGGCGACGGTCGGGCTGAGCGTCAGGCCGGCCTGCTCGATCAGCTTGACCGCGAAGTCCTCCTTGGACACCAGCGAGAACATCTTGCCCGCGGTGTTGCCGACCGAGGCCGTGAAGGTCTTGCCGGCGGCCTTCGGGTTGTCGCTCTTGAACTTGGCGATCGCGGCCTCGGTGGTCTCGACGATCTTCTTCGCGTCACCGGTCTTGCCGAGCGCCTGCGCGACGACCTGCACGTGCTCCTGCCAGGTCTGCTTGCCCCACTCGGACGCGTAGCCGACGGTGGGCGCGATCTTGGCGAGGTTCGGGTACTCCTGCTCGAGCCCGAAGCTGGAGGTGGCGAGGATCAGGTCGGGGGTGAGCGCACCGACCTCCTCCGCGTTCACACCGGCAGCCGCGTTGACGATCTTCGTCTTGGCCGGGTCGAGCTTGCCCTTCAGCCAGCTGGGCACGGTCTCCGAACCGGACTTGTTGAAGAACGCGACGGGGGTGACACCCAGCGCCAGCGCGGCGTCGAGGTCATCGGTGGCGGTGCCGACCACGACCACGCGCGACGGCGCCTTGGTGATCTCCGCGGTGCCGAACTTGTGCGTGATCTTCACCGGGAACGCCGACGCGTCGGAGCTCGCCGGGCTCGTCGACTGCGTGGACGGATCCTGCACCTGGCCACACGCGGCCAGACCGGCGCCCAGTACCGCGGCGAGGACAAGGCTCCCCAGCACTCTGCCGGACGGACGAACCCTGCTGGACATGGCAACACCCTTTCGGTGTACAGCGGTCAAAGCGCGCCAAGTCAAGCAAGGCTAACCTAATTAAGCAAACCCTTCCTCTGCGACACCGATCACGTTCCACAGGGCCTCCACCAGGGCTCCGAAGAAAGATCAGGACGGCCTGGATCACCGGTTTCCCGTCAAGCAGGAAGACCCGCAGCAACCCCGCCGGCCGCGAGAAGCCATTCGGATCAGCGATCTACCGCAACTGATCTGTGACCTCGTTCGGCCGAACGAAACACAGCGCATCGGCACAGTCACTCAGAGACGCGCGCCGACCGGCTCTGACGATCTGTCCTAAGTGGACTGCGGATGGCGACGCGTGCGCCGTTCAACCGATTGCGGCGCCATCGTTGCTCCGGCAGTGTTCCTGACATGGTTGTTCTCGCCGACGCGGCCGCTCAGGTCTGGTTCTTCGGACGGGTCGACGCCGACGTCTTCGCGGCATGGGGTCAGGTGATCGGTGCCGCGGGAACGCTTTTGGCCGTCATCGTGGCGATCTGGATCGCAGTTCGCGACGGCCGGTACCGAGATGCGGAACGCCGCGACAACGAGGCGATGCACGCGCGACTGGTGTCCGGCGCCCGTGCGTCGAACCCGCCGAGCCTCACCATCAGCTATTCGAACTACGGCAGCTGCCCGGTGACCAGCGTGCGAGTCGTCGACGTGGCCGGACGGTTCGGCGAGACGCGTTCCACCGGCTGGTCGATCGGCGGCTCGGCCGAACCGTACGTGCTGGGCGCCATCGCGCCCGGCCAAACCGTGACCACTCCGCCGATTTCCGTCACCTGGCCGGAGGGACAGGACGTCGACGAGACGGCAGCGCTCTACTACCCCACCATCGTCTTCTTCGACACCAACGGCCGCTGGTGGGAACGTCGTGGCCACGACCAGCCACGACGCCTGCTCAGCTCGCCCGCGGCGGTCTCCCGGCTGCCGACCGGAAACGGGTCGTAGAACCGGCCTCAGTCAACAGGCCACGCGGGGAAGTAGTAGCCGTCCTGCCACGGGTGGGCGAGGTCGCGATAGCCACACCCGGCCGTCAGGTGCCCGGCGTCCCGGAACCCCTGTTCGGAGATCTCGCACTCCGCCATCGTCGGATACGGACCGATCCACGTCCACGAGTCGGCATTGGCCACACCGGCGCCGCCCATCACCAAAGCTGCGGAAATCCCCAGAACCCCGACGAGTCTGCCCATCAGACCAGCAAACTGCGGTGCGACCGGGGGCACAAGCCACCGTTGTGCGCAGCCCGCCCGGACGAACGGGCGCCGCGCGGGCTCCGCAGTCCACAAAGGACTTCAGCTGTGCACGGTGCTGCTCGGCCCTGCTCAGCGCCAGAACGGCAGGCAGATCCAGTAACCGGCCGCCACCACGGGAACCAGCAGGAACAGCGTGGTCGCGGGAACGCTGGTCGCCAGTCTCGACGGCAGGCGTCCGGACATCGCGGACATCCTCTCCCGCATGTGCAGACGGATCCGCGGAGAAGCAACCGTGGCAGACCAGGACGCCTCGAGCGCGGCCTCGACCTCCCCGATCCGGCAGCTGCTGAGCTGCCGGACGGCACGAACCCGCCACAACATCGCAATCCAGGCGACCGTCACGGCGAGACCGAACACGGAGAACAGCACGAGCACGACCTGCGGCACCCTCGACACCCCGCTCGAGGTTGCCGAGAAGGCGATCAGCGCGCTGTTCAGCGTGATGAGCAGTCCACCCATGCGAAAGTAGACCTGATCTTCGTGGAAGTAGTGCGCTGAAAGCAGCTTGTACTCCTCCAGCAACCAGGTCTCTTCCCGCTCTGTCAGCATGTCGACCAACTCCCAGATCCCCACCACCATCCGAAGTCGCCGACGAGCTCTGTGGCGACGTGTTGTCTGGTAGACGCGGCCCGTCGGCGCCGCGATACCAACCACACCCCTTCGGAGCAAAGCGGCGGGTACATGTGTCCACGGGAACCCGACCGGCTCAACCGGTGTAGCAAGCCCATGAGACCGGGTGCCCTTGTTCTGACCGTTTCACTGGTCACGGCCGCATGCACTGAGCCATCGGCTCCCTCGCCGGCCTCCGATGTGGTGTTCTTCGACTCGGACCACGGCATCACGGTGGCCGACAACCACGGCGAGGTGAAGTCGACAGACGCCACGGCGGCGAGCGCCGACTGGTCTCGGCTCCACGCCGTGCGCGGCGACAAGCTGATCACCTTCGACCCGAAGACGAACCTGGAACTGGCCCGCACCGGGCTGCCCCGCCGGCTCACCGCGCGAGTCGCATCGCCCGCGGGGACGCTGGTCGCGCTCACCGCAGACAGCTCCGCGCACCACGACCCCATACACCCGCCGGCTGGCAGGGAACGGACCACGATCGTGGTGGCGGACCCGAGCGGTGGGCGTCCGGCGCGGGAGTTCGACCTGCCCGGCAACTTCGAGCCCGAGGCGTTCTCCGCCGACGACGCCTACCTCTTCGTACTGGAGTACCTGCCGGCGAACGCCCCGGAGCGCTACCGGGTGTGGCGGGTGGAACTCGCCACCGGTCAGGTGCAACCACTGCTGCTGCGCGACAAGCAACTGATCCCGCCGGGCGCCGAGGAGGAGATGCGCGGCGAGGGACGTCAGGCCGTGCTGTCCCCGGACCGCACGCGGCTCTACACGCTGTACCTGCATCACGGCGACCACCAACACACCCGCGATCTGCTGCCAGGGCGGCGTGGCGCGGATGGCCAGGCTGTACACGCGTTCGTGCACGTGCTCTCGCTGAGCGAGGGCTGGGCCTACTGCCTGGACCTGCCCGACCCGTTCGGCCTCCACCCCGCCGGCGCGCACGCACTGACCATCGCCCCGGACGGCAAACGGCTCTACATCAGTGAAATGACCACCAAACAGATCGCGATCGCCGACACGGAAAGCCTGACTGTCACGAAGGTCGCGAAGATCCCCGACGACCTGCCGTCCGGCGACGGCACCGCGATGCTGACCTCACCCGACGGCAGCACCCTCTACCTCGCCTCGTCCAATGTGTTGCGGCGACTGGATTCCGCGACACTTCGGGTGGACGGCGCGTGGCCGATGCCCGCCGCGGTACGCGGGCTCGCGGTCAGCCCCGACGGCCGCCAGGTGCTCCTCGGCCAGACCAACAGCATCGCCCGCGTCGACACCTCCACCGGTCAGGTGCTCGACACCTTCGCCGCGCCCGGCCTGCTCACGTTGCGCAACAGCACAAAGCGGTAGCGATGTCACGGCTTGTTCGCGCTGAGGGCGGTGGCGCAGGCGGTGAGGTCTTGGCGTAGCCGTTCGGCGCTGCTGGCGGACAGGGCGTGGAGCATCCGGCGTTCGACCTCGGCGACGGCGCGGCAGGCCCGGGAGAGCAGGCGGGCGCCGTCATCGGTCAGCTGGGTGGGCAGTGCCCCTGTGCCCTTCGCGGTGCGCACACCGCTGCCCGGCGTCGACCTGAACGCTGCCGCACCGCGACCGGGAACGGGCGTGGCGTTGTGGCTGCACGCCGACGACGCCCAAGAACTGCACGATCATCTGACGGGGACGGGGGTGCAGATCTTGTCCTCGCCTGCCGACGGACCGTTCGGGCGGACTTTCACCTTCGCCGATCCCGACGGATACGCCGTCACCATCCACGACCGCGCCTGACACCGGTCGCGCTGCTCGATCAGCGACGTGGCTGGAAGTAGCGCTTGGTGATGTGTTTGCCGACAGCCGTGCCGAGCGTGGTGCCGTCGACGTCCGCGGAGCGGAAGTGGATGCCGGCCCAGATGCGTGCTCCGACGACTTCGGCGGTCGCCTGAGAGAACCGGTCGAAGTGCCGAGTGGTGCCGCTGTCGACGCTGAACGCGCTGAAGGAGACATCGTCCCGGCCGAAGAAGTGCGCATATGCCGTCATCTGCGCGGCTGTGCGACAGGTGTGGCCGGAGGGGTAGTCGGGATTCGGCGGGGTGACCACCAGCGGAGTCCAGCCGGGGTCGGCCGTGGTGGCGGGGTTTCCGTCGGTGTCGGCGGACCGGATGGCGGTGATCGGCCGCCAGAAGTGCCAGAACTCCTTGTCGTTCGCGCACGCGATCGCGCCGTCCGTGCCGGTGAAGTCTGCCAGCGCGTAGAAGCGCGCGGTCTCCAGCAAGCTGAGTCTCTGGGTGACGGCGAGGTCGCGCTTCATTCCCCAGCTGACGGAACGCCGGTCGTGCCACCAGAGCGCCGCATCGGTCTGGTCGGGGGTGCGGACGGTGCTCGTCGCCGAGCCGAGCCGCTTGACCTCGTTGAAATCGCGGGTGTACGTGCGGCTCGTGACCGCCGGTGGCCCGACGGTGCGGAACATCGTGGCGTCCGGGATGGCGAACGGCTTCAGGAAACCAACCCAGGCTCCCGAGTTCTCGAAGCCAGGCGGAGTGGGGCGGTACTGACCCGGCTCGGTGCCGATGGTCCAGGGCCGGGGGTCGAAGGCGCCGTCGTTCCGCCGTGACGTGATCATCGCCGCGGCGGCCTCGGCGCCGACCCGGACACCGCCGCGCTTCGCCGGACCGTCCGGAATGCCCGCGAGCCACTCGTCGTACTGCGTGCGCAGTCTTTCCTGCTGTGCCGGGAAAACGGCGTCCAGCACCCGGTAGGCGGCCGTCCCGACGGCGGCGTCCGTCGACTCACGGCCGTTGGCCCGCGGCGCGAAGAGGTAGGGCTCGTACGGCGTGCCGGCGATCGCGTTCACCGCGTCGTAGACCGCACCGCTGACCATCGCGAAACCGCGTCCGGCAACCTGCGGCGGCGCCTGCTGCGCGACGTCCCAGATGGCGGTCTGCGCGTTGATGTCCCAGACGACGACCGCGTTCGGTGACGCGTTCACATCGGCGGCGACCGGCGGCACGAGCGCGAGCGGCGGTATCAGTGTGAGAGCCGCGAAAATCGCCAAGCGGCGTGTCATGACCATCGTCAACCCCAGGGATACCGCGTCGACAACACCGAATACGCAACGTATCGGCATGCGTCCCGCAGGTGCAATGCGCACTCGAACGTTCGCGTATCCCGCAACCCGATCCCGGATGCGCTGCATCTCGACTCCGCTGAGACCGGCACTGCTCACGGCGAATCGTGGCCCGATGCTGCGCCGCTGGCTGGCGACGTCGCTGACCGACGAGACCGATGCCCAGCGGTGGCTGGACGCACAAGCCGCCGGCTGAGCCTCCGCAACACGGTTCAGTTTCGCCGTGGTGCCCGATGAAGAACGACAACTCGCCCATCGGTCACGTGGTGGTGAAGGTCGTGACCGCCGGCGTGGCAGAGGTCGGCTACTGGACTGCGGCCGCCCGTGCCCTGGACACCGCGTCGCGCTGGGCACTGGGCACGCAGAACCTGGTCCAGCTGACCCGCTTGGAGCTGCTGCACGCGAAGGGCAACCGAGCCTCCTGCCGTGTTGTGGAGAAGTGCGGCTACCTCCTGGACGACCTGCTACCGGCCGCACCCCCGGCTTTTCCTGACAGCGGACACCGGCATGTGCGCACACCGCGGCTTGAGGTTCACCCCGAACGGTGGACGGGGCGTAAGAGATTCAGGCAGCCGCTCGGAGTGAATTCTCGTAGTCGCTGGGACTGCGCATCCCGAGCTT
>NZ_QLTT01000006.1 GCF_003269295.1 Lentzea atacamensis
GTTCATCGATCTTGGTCGACGTTGTTCTAGCAGGAACCCTGTTGCCCATCCCAGCAGGTTGACAGCTCCGCCCACTCCCTAACTTCCCGGCATTGGGTCTAGTCCGGATCGGCGAGCACGACAGGAGCCGGGCTGTCGTCGCCGACGGCCACGGTGAGATGGTCGTGGCGCAGTTCCAGGCGAAGACGTGCCTCGGAACTCGTGTGCTGGATCGTGTTCTGCACCAGCTCTGAGGCGACGTGCACGTCGTCGTACGTCAGCACGTCCGGCAGTCCCCACTCCGCGCACGTCCGGCGCACGAAAAGGCGGGCGTCGTGCGGGCCGCCGGGATGGTGTGCCAGCACAGCGAGCGCGCGTTTGCGAGGTGCCGGGCGGTCGACGTTCGCCAACGCCTCGTCGACGTCGGCGAACACCGTCAAGTACCGGCGGATGGGTGCGCGGCGGAGAGTTGCGGCATGAGCGGGACCGGTCGCCACGAGCACGGGCACCGCGGGCCAGTCACTGATGCGCAACGACACCGTGGTGAAGACGCTCAGGGCGCTCGTGGTCCCGATGGTGACGTCGCTGAGGTCCACGATCAACGCCCGCGGCACTTCGACCGCGTGTTTGAGCATGCAGTCCCGGAGCCGCGCGTACGTGGAACGATCGAGCACTCCCCCCGGCCGGATCACCACGCAGTTGCTGAGCACGTCAGCGTCGAGCGCCAGTTGGTCCGCGGTCATCGGTCCGCGTCCGTGGGGACGACGATGCTGGTCACCGCCTCCGAAATGGACCGGCTCATCGGCAGGTACGTGTCCAGGCCGCTGATCTCCATGGCCCGCAGCACAGGGTGCGTGCTCGCGACGACGCGGAGTGCGATGGCGCGCCTGAGCGCTGTTTCGCGGGCCCGCACGAGGATGTTCAGACCGGTCGAGCCGATGAACTCGACGTTCGTCAGATCGACGACGACCGGGTTCGACGCCGTGTCGAGGCACGAGAACAGTGGATCGCCCACCAGATCTCCCGTGCTGCCGTCGATTTCGCCGGTCATCCGCACGACGACGACTGCCCCGAGGTCTTTGATGCTGACGGACGCCAGGTCGTCCGGGGTGAAACGTGCGTCAGCCATACGGCTCCTCCTCCGGGAAGCGGAGCACATGAGCCGGGCTGCTTCTTCAACCCAAACCGCAGCAGATCTGCTGCAACTCCGACCATATTCCTCCGGTGCCGGAACGTCGACTCCCAGGCAGGTCAGTCGGACGGACCAGCCTCACAGGTCGGCGGCACGCCGGCGATCAGCCTCGGCCGCGGCACGGTGCTGAGCAGCCGCGTCGCGGTGCTCCGCCGCACCGCTGCCACCTCGTTCCGCCGCCTGCGCATGGACCTCCGCTGCTCGTTCGTGTGCGGCAGCGGCGCGGCTGAGGCTCTCGCCGAGGCTCTCCCGTGCTTGAGCAGCGTGGGCCTTGGCCTCGGTCAGTGCGGCCACAGCCGTTTCGGCGTCTTCCGATGTCGACGCCCTGCCGACGCGTGTTCTGAGCTGAGCGCGACGTGACGCCAGCTCGCGGATGCGCTCCGCCGCACCGCGCGCCCTCGACCTTGCCCGCTCCCCGGACGCCATACATCAGCGTCTCTCCCTTCCGAGCGCGGCACAAGTGCGTCAGGGCGCCGTCGGCAGGTACGCGGGCGCTCGCCGGGCCCGCGCCGCGTCTTCGAAGGCCGCCGCGAACCGCAGCAACGCCTCGTCCGTCCCGTGTCCGCCGATGAACGACATGCCGATCGGCAGCGGACCGGCGAATCCGGCCGGGACGGTGATGCTCGGGTAGCCCGCGACCGCCGCGGGCAGAGCTGTGCGGGGACCGGCCGGGTCGCTGCCGCTGGCGAGCCACGCCGGACCGTTGGTGGGCGCCATGATCACGTCCAGACGGTGGGCCGCGAGCACCTCGTCGATGGACCGGCGCGCAAGGACGATCGCGGCGCGCCGCTGGCCGAGGTAGGTGGGATCGGTGAGCGGCGGTGCCTTCTCGGCGTCGTGGAACAACTCCTGGCCGAACAGGGCCAACTCGACCGGGTCGGTCTCGTTGAACTCGATCAGCTCGCGCATCGTGCGCGGCGCGCCTGGCCGGGTGCGGAGGTACTCCTCGAGGTCGTGTTTGAACTCGGCGAGCATCGCGGGCCGGTCGGCCGCCTGGATCTGGTCCTGGTACGGCAGGTCCACGTCGACCGTGGTCGCGCCGTGAGCGTGCAAAACGTCCACCACCGACGCCACGAGCCCGTCGAATCCGGCCCTGCGCCACACCCCGACCCGCTTGCCCCGCAACGAGTCCGGCGTGAAGGAGCCGATCTGGGCGCCTGCCATGACCGCCATCAGGATCGCGGCGTCCACGACGTGCCGCGCCATCGGGCCGGCCGTGTCCCTGCGAGTGGTGATCGGCACGATCCCCGCGTTGCTGATCCGGCCGGGCGTCGGTTTCAACCCGACGACACCGGCGTGTCCGGCCGGGGACACGATCGAGCCGTTGGTCTCGGTGCCGACCGCGACCTGAGCCAGCGACGCCGCCACCGCCACGGCCGATCCGGACGACGAACCGCACGGGGTGCGGTCCAGCACGTGCGGGTTGGAGGTCTGACCGCCCACCGCCGACCAGCCCGACGTGGCCCACGGGGAGCGGAAGTTCCCCCACGCCGTCATGTTGGTCTTGCCCAGCACGACGGCCCCAGCTGCGCGCAGGCGTGCGACCACCTCGGCGTCAGCGGTGGGCGGCACGCTCAACACCCGCGATCCGGCCGTGGTCGCCAGCCCCAAGGTGTCGATGTTGTCCTTGAGCAGCACGGGAATGCCGTCAATCAGCCCACGTGACTGGCCCTGCGCACGCCTGAGGTCGCTCTCCTCGGCCTGTTGCACCGCGGTCGGGTCAACCGCGAGCACCGACCGCAGCACCCGGTCCACGTCGGCGATGCGGCGCAGGTAGGCGCGGGTCAGGTCGGCAGAGGTGAGCTCGCCGTCCGCCATCCGCTGCGCGAGCAGCGGGATGGTCGCCCGGTCCAGGTCGGCGGCCAGGAGTTCCACGAGCCCATTGCCGGGGTCCGGGCCTGCGCGCGTCAACCTGCAAACGAGCGAGCCAAACGTGACCTTGCTCACATCCTGGCCAAACCGCAGGTCAAACATGATCGTCGGCATTCGGGGTATTCGGACGTCACCGTCAGCGATCGGCCCCGAGGAGACGCCATGTGTGGAATCGCCGGCGAGGTCGTAACCGAGCAGGCGAATCAGCCTGACCTCGGCGCCGTGGAGCGAATGACCCGGTCCATGTGGTCGCGCGGACCGGATGGTTCCGGCTGCTGGTCCGAAGGACGGGTGGCGCTCGGGCACCGAAGACTGTCGATCATCGACCTGTCCGACGCCGGCAGGCAGCCGATGGTCGACGACGAGCTCGGGCTCGCCGTGGTGTTCAACGGCTGCATCTACAACTACAAGGAACTGCGGGAAGAGCTGTCGGACAGGTGCCGCTTCCGGTCCACCAGCGACACCGAGGTGATTCTCAAGGCCTACGACCGCTGGGGTGAGCGGTTCGTCGAGCACCTCGTCGGCATGTTCGCGATCGCGTTGGTCGACCGGCGCCGTGACCGGGTGCTGCTGATCAGGGACCGGCTCGGCATCAAGCCGCTCTACGTGGCCGAGGTGCGCGGGCGCACGCGGTTCGCCTCGACTCTGCCAGCGCTGCTGGCGGGCGGGGGCGTCGACACCGAGCTCGATCCGGTCGGACTGCACCATTACCTGACCTGGCACTCCATCGTGCCCGCACCGCGCACTGTCCTGCGCGGAGTGCGCAAGCTGCCGCCCGCCACGATCCGCGTGCTCCAACCGGGACGGGCGCCGCGCGACCACGTCTACTGGCAGCCGTCGTACACACGGCGGCCCGAGCACGCGGGCTGGACCGCGCAGGACTGGCAGCAGGCGGTTCGGGAGGCGTTGCAGCTCGCGGTCCGGCGGCGCACGGTGTCCGATGTGGACGTCGGCGTGCTGCTCTCCGGCGGGCTGGACTCCAGCCTCCTGGTGGCACTGCTCGCCGACGAGGGACAGCAGCCCAGCACCTTCAGCATCGGTTTCCGCGACCGCGACGGTGTGGACGGCGACGAGTTCGCCTACTCGGACGTGGTCGCGCAGAAGTTCGGCACGGACCACCACCAGCTGCGCATCGGCGACGAGCAGATCGCCCCGGCGGTCGAGCACGCCGTGGGGGCGATGAGCGAGCCGATGGGCAGTCACGACGTCACCGCGTTCCACCTCGTGTGCCGAGAAGTTTCCCAGCACATCAAGGTCGTGCAGTGCGGCCAGGGCGCCGACGAGGTGTTCGCCGGCTACCACTACCACCAGCCCGCGGCGACTGCGGCACGGCATCAGGCCGTCGGCGTGTTCGTGGACGCGTTCCACGACCTCGGCCACGACGAACTAGCGCAGGTCCTGCACCCGGACTGGCTCGCCGACCACGACGTGAGCCGCGACCTGATCACCCGGCACCTCGCGGCTCCCGGCGCGGAGACGGCAATGGACGCCGTGCTGCGCACCGACACGCATTTGCTGATGCCCGACGATCCGGTCAAGCGGGTGGACAACATGGCGATGGCGTGGGGCGTCGAGGCGCGGGTGCCGTTCCTCGACCAGGACCTCGTGGAGCTGGTCGCGGCGTGCCCGCCGGAGCTGAAGTACGGCCAGGACGGCAAGGGGATCCTCAAGGACATCGGGCGCGACCTGCTGCCCGTCGAGGTGGTCGACCGGCAGAAGGGCTACTTCCCGGTACCGGCCCTCACCCAGCTCGACGGCGAGGTCCTCGACCTGATGCACTCGGCCATGAGCTGCGCCGCCGCACGTCGCCGCGGTGTCCTGCGACGCGAGTACGTCGACGCGCTGCTCGCCGACCCCAACGGCAGCGCCACCAAGGCGGGCGGGAACGAGCTGTGGCACCTCGGTGTGCTGGAGCTGTGGCTGCAGCAGCACGGCATCGGGTGATCAACCCGCCGTCGGCAGGGACGTCTCCAGACGCACGCGCAGCGGCAGGAGGTTGTCCATGGCGGTCGCGCGCAACGTGCGCGCGACCGCCGCACTGGCCACCAAGCTGATCGGCACCCCACGCTCCAGCCCGAGGACGCGGATCCTGGCGAGTGCGGTGATGCCTGACGAACCGAAGAACGCAACGTCCGACAGGTCGAGCACGACCTCTTCCGCGCCTGCGTCCATCGCCTGCGCACAACGCCGTTCGAGCTCGTCGCTGTTCGACAGGTCCACCTCCGCGCCCATCTTCACCTCGACGACACCGTGTGCCGGACGGTCCCCCGCGCCGAGGTCGAGCAGGTTCAGAAGAGCCTGCGTCCCACCGTCGCGGAACGCACGCCGCTGCCGGTCCGCGCCACAGCCGAGCCGGTCCAGCAGCCGCACACCTCGCTCCACCAGTGGCAGATCACCGTTGGCTTCGAGAACCGGCTTCAACTGACACACCAACAAGTCCAGTTGGTGCCGCAGCGGCAGCAGCTGCCCGGACAGCACGTCCAGAGCGTGCCCGGCGAGGCCGTCCCTGGCCGCTCGCCAGCAGGACTGGCGCAGGGTCTCGACGGGAACCGGCACCGCCTCCACACCGCGTTCGACATCGGCCACGGCCTTGGTCACGAGAGCACGCGCGAGCGCCGCCAGCAGCACCGTGTCGTCCACACTCGCGGCGACGTCCGAGACGCGCACCTCCACGGTCGGCCATTGATCAGAGGGCCGCACGTCCCAGTAGATCATCGCCGGGTCCAGCGCGGTACCCGCTTCCAGCAACGTGCCGCACACGTCCTGGTAGTGATGCCACGAGGTGAAGAACGGCGGCGGTCCGGACACCGGCCACCGCGACCACACCATCGAACGCCAGCTCGCGAAACCGGTGTCCACGCCGCGCGAGAACGGCGAGTTGGCGGTGATCGCACCCAGCAGCGGCAGCCACGGCCGCAGGTGGTTGCAGACCTGCACCGCGGCCTCCCGGTCCGGCACGGCGACGTGCACGTGGCACCCGCAGATCAGCTGCTGTGCCGCCAGGGCACCGAACTCGCGCGCGATCCGCCGGTACCGCAGACCGTCGGTGATCTCGCCGGTCGTGTCACCCAGCGGCGGCGCACCGACCGCGATCGCCCGGCAGCCGGCCTCCCGTGCGGCCCGCGCGACACTTCGCCGCAGGTCACGCAGTTCACGCCGCACCTGGTCGGCGTCACGACACACCGACGTCTTGGTTTCGACCTGCGTGCCGGTCAGCTCGTGCTCCAGCTCGAGCCCGAACACGTCACGCGCGATCGCGACGACCTCGGCCGCGCGGTTCACCGCGACCCCGGTCACGGGATCCACGAGGAGGAACTCCTCCTCCACGCCGACAGTCGGACCGCACGCAGCCGTCGATGATGTCCGTTCCACGTCTCACCGCCTTCAGCGACCGCCACCCGAAGTGGCGCCGGCGCACTGCTTCACCGGTGGATGCCCCGGCCGAATACCCGCAGCCACCAGCACGAAACACGACGGACGTGATCGTCCACTTCAGATCAGTCAGGCATTGTCGTCGGACGTCCGCAACCACGCGACCATCCACGCGGCCTCCATCGCGGCATCGAGCAGATACGTCTTCGCGATGCGCCCCTTCGGCACGTAGACGAGGTCGATCGCCAGCAACGTGGCCGCCGTGGCCAACCCGAGCGTCCGCGCGTGTTGCCACTGTCCCGCCGCGGCCGAGCGGGTCTGCGCCCAGCCGATCCCCATCAGCAGCCCGGCGGTGGTGCGTTGCAACCAGCGGTCCTCCTTGCGACCGAACACGGCTTCGAAGGAGCGGGCACTCACCATCGGCCAAAGTCCACCCGCGATGTTGAACAGACCGTGAGCCCGTGCCAATGCGGAACCTGTCGCCATGCAACCCAGGTACCCACTGCATGTGCACGCAATCTGACGGTTCCAGCATTGCCGGGAGGGTTTCAGAGCCGCTGACACGGGTAGCCTCGTCATTCACAGTAGCGAACGGTGACTCCGAGTTGACCAAGCAGCTCGCAACGTGCTTGTCGAACCTCATCAGCTGGAGTGATCATGAAGATCGCGATGGTGTCTGCCCACGCGAGCCCACACGTCGCCGGGCTCTCTTCCGCCTTGAGCCGACACGGGCACGACGTGACGGTGTACACCCGCAAGGACGACCCGGACCTGCCCAGCCGGGTGCGCACCGATCGCGGTTACAAGGTGGTGCATGTATCCGCCGGGCCGGCGTCGCCGCTCGCGGATGAGGACTCCTTGCCCCACACCGGCGCCTTCATCTCGCTCCTGCTTCAGGAATGGGCAGCGTCTCCGCCAGACGTGGTGCACGGGCACGGGTGGATGTCCGGCATGGTCAGCGTGCTCGGCGGGCAGCGGGTTCGAGTTCCGGTGGTGCAGACGTTCCATTCGCTGGCGGCGGTCGAGCGGCGTCATCACGTCAGCGACACGGACCCTGAAGAACGCGGCCGGATCGAAGTACTCGTCGGGAAGGAGGCCGCGCACGTCGCGGCGATCAGTTCGGACGAGATGGCCGAGCTGATCAAGGCAGGAGTGGGCAGGCGGAAGATCTCCGTCATTCCGAGCGGCGTCGACATCGACAGGTTCACACCCGAAGGCACCCTCGCAGGACGCGGCCGGCTGCATCGCGTGCTCACCACGGCACCGCTGCTGCGGTACGCGGATGTCGAGCCCGTCATCACGGCGTTCTCCAGTCTCGACGGCACCGAGCTGGTAGTCGCTGGTCGTCCCGGAAGTGGACGACTGCACGACGATCCAGAACTCACGAAGCTGCGGGAACACGCTGAACACCTCGGTGTCGGAGACAGGGTCGTGTTCGCCGGCGCGGTTGCGCGCTCGGCGATGCCCGCTCTGTTGCGATCGGCCGACGTTGTCGCCTGCGCACCGTTGTACGAACCGTCTGGTGCGGTCGCGATCGAGGCGATGGCGTGCGGGGTGCCGGTCGTCGCCACCGCAGTCGGAGCGTTGGCTGATGTCGTTGTGAACGGTGTGACGGGCCTGCTCGTGCCGCCACGAGAACCAGAAAGCCTGGCACGGGCGCTGCGCTCGCTCGTGCTGGACGACACGCTGCGCAACGAGTTCGCGGTGGCGGGCCGGGATCGCGCCACCGCACGGTATTCCTGGAGTCGCGTTGCCGAGGACGTCCTGCGTGCTTACACACTGGCCGGTGCTGATTCGTCCGGACGGATGCGCCCTGCGGAGTGTGACGTGGATTCTGCGGGGTAGTCCGGGCGCTGCGCGGCGCGTGCCGTGCGGTGCCGAAGGGGGATCATGACCACGCTGAAACCCACACCGGTCGTCCCGCTCCCGACGAGGGCCGCTCGGGGCCGCAAGGGCGCCGCCTTGCTGAAGCTGCTGAACACCACCGATCACAAGCTGATCGGGATCATGTACATGGTCACGTCGTTCGGCTTCTTCATGATCGGCGGCGTGATGGCGCTGCTGATGCGTGGTGAGCTCGCGCGGCCGGGTCTGCAGTTCCTGTCCAACGAGCAGTACAACCAGCTGTTCACCATGCACGGCACAGTGATGCTGTTGCTGTACGCGACGCCGATCGTGTTCGGATTCGCCAACTTCGTGGTGCCGTTGCAGATCGGATCCCCCGACGTGGCGTTCCCGCGCCTGAACGCCTTCTCGTACTGGCTGTTCCTGTTCGGCGGCCTGATCGTCGTCTGCTCGTTCATGACCCCGGCCGGCGCGGCAGACTTCGGCTGGACCGCCTACACACCGCTGTCGAGCGCGACGCACTCCCCCGGTATCGGCGGTGACCTGTGGATCTCCGGGCTCGTGGTCGGTGGTCTCGGCACGATCCTCGGCGCGGTCAACATGATCACCACCATCGTCTGCCTGCGCGCGCCCGGCATGACGATGTTCCGCATGCCGATCTTCACCTGGAACATCCTGGTCACGTCGATACTCGTGCTGCTGGCGTTCCCGATCCTCACCGCCGCCCTGCTCGGGCTGCTCGCCGACCGCCACTTCGGCGCGCACGTGTTCGACCCGGCCAACGGCGGCGTGATCCTGTGGCAGCACCTGTTCTGGTTCTTCGGCCATCCGGAGGTCTACATCGTCGCGTTGCCGTTCTTCGGGATCGTGTCGGAGATCTTCCCGGTGTTCAGCCGCAAACCGCTGTTCGGCTACAAGGGCCTGGTGTACGCGACGATCGCGATCGCGCTCTACTCCGTGGTGGTGTGGGCGCACCACATGTACGCCACCGGTGCCGTACTGCTGCTGTTCTTCTCCGCCACCACGTTCATCATCGCCATCCCGACCGGCATCAAGTTCTTCAACTGGATCGGCACGATGTGGAAAGGACAGCTGACGTTCGAGACACCGATGCTGTTCAGCATCGGCTTCATCGTCACGTTCCTCTTCGGCGGCCTGTCCGGCATCCTGCTCGCCTCACCACCGCTGGACTTCCACGTCACCGACACCTACTTCGTCGTCGCCCACTTCCACTACGTGCTGTTCGGCACCATCGTGTTCGCCACCTACGCCGGCATCTACTTCTGGTTCCCCAAGATCACCGGCCGGATGATGAACGAGCCGCTGGGCAAGCTGCACTTCTGGACCACGTTCATCGGCTTCCACGGCACGTTCCTGGTCCACCACTGGCTAGGCAACCAGGGCATGCCCCGCCGCTACGCCGACTACCTCGCGTCCGACAACTTCACGTTCCTCAACACGATCTCCACCATCGGCTCCTTCGTACTCGGGCTGTCGGTGCTTCCGTTCGTGTACAACGTCTTCCGCAGTCGCCTGTACGGCGAGCCCGCTCGGAGCGACGACCCGTGGGGCTTCGGCAACTCGCTGGAGTGGGCCACCACGTCTCCCCCGCCCCGGCACAACTTCCACGAGCTGCCCAGGATCCGGTCCGAGCGCCCCGCGTTCGAACTGCACTACCCGCAGATGGTCGAACGGATGCGCGACGAGTCGCACGTGTCCATCACGAAACGCGGACCCGCCGGCGTCGACAAGACCACCGAAGAGGTGCTCGCCCCGACCGACCGCGAAACGAAGCACTGAGCCGTGGACGCCGCGCACGAACGCCACGAGCTCCGCCGGATCGAGCGCTGGCTGGCGGTCAACGATCCCGGACTGGCCGCGGCGCTCAGCGCACCGGGTGCCGAGCCGCGGCGGCTCAACCGTCGGCCGGTTCGGTTCACCGTCGACCTGCTCGGTGCGACGTGCGTGGTGATCGGCGCGGCCACCGGCGTGCTCACGTTCGTCTTCGTCGGTGTGGTGGTCCTCATGGTCGGCGCGTGTCTGCACACGACTCGCGTTTGAAGCGCAACGAAGTGGGCACAGGCACGGTATGGGAATGCGAGATCATCGTGGAGACCAGTCGTTGCGGCTCCTGATGGAGGGCTACGCCTGGCTGCCAGGTCTGCGGCGCAGCACCGGCAGCGATGTGGTGCGGACACGCGTGATGGGTCAGCCCGCACTCGGGTTGTGCGGACCGGAAGCCGCGCAGTTCTTCTACGACGAGAAGCACGTGCAACGGCACGGCGCGATCCCCGGCCCGGTGCTGAGCACGCTGTTCGGTCACGGTGCCGTGCACACGCTCGACGGCGACGCGCACCGGCAGCGCAAGAGCTTGTTCCTGTCACTGGTGACGCGGGAATCGACTGCCTCACTGGTCTCCTGCGTGGCCGCCGCGTGGGAGGACACCGTCGTCGGGTGGCCCGAGGCCGCGAGGTCGTGCTGTTCGACGAGGCGAGCCGGGCGCTGACCGCGGGCGTTCGCCGGTGGGCCGGCATACCCGTGGAAACCCACGAGGTGGCCGCGCTGGCAGCCGATCTGGTGGCGATGGTCGACGGGTTCGCCACGGCCGGTCCCCGGCACTGGCGAGCCCGGAAAGCCCGCAAACGCCGTGAGGCGTGGCTCGCTGCGCTGGTGCGACAGGTGCGCGACAACGAGCTCGGCACACCGCAGGGGGCAGCCCTCGATGTCGTTGCCCGGCATCGCGATGCGGACGGCGAGCTGCTCGACCCGCACACCGCGGCGGTGGAGCTGCTGAACGTGATCCGGCCGACCGTGGCGGTGTGCTGGTTCGTCGCCTATGCCGGACACGCGCTGCACCGCTGGCCGCAGCACCGCGAACCGCTGCGCGCGGGCGGTGACTTCGCTGTCGCGTTCGCGCACGAGCTGCGCCGGTTCTACCCGTTCGCACCGTTCCTCGGAGGCCGCGCCACCCACGACCTGACGTGGCAGGGCGAGCACGTGCCAGAGGGATCCCTCGTCCTGCTGGACCTGTACGGCCAGAACCACGACAGTCGCTTGTGGACGGATCCGTACCGGTTCGACCCGCAGCGGTTCGTCGACCGCGAGATCGGCGCGTGGGACCTCGTGCCGCAGGGTGCCGGTGATCCGCACACCGGGCACCGCTGCCCCGGTGAACCGTTCACCGTCGCACTGCTCGCCGAGTTGTCCACCCGCCTGGCCGGCCTGGACCACGACGTGCCCGACCAGGACCTCACCATCTCGCTGAGCCGGATTCCGGCACGCCCACGCAGCGGCTTCCGGCTCATTCCCGCGACGGCACGCCAAACGTGACTCTGCTCCGCGTTTGTCTCCGCTCTGCCGGGCTAAACAGAACGATGAGTGCTGTTGGACAACTGCGATCACTGGCACGCGAAAACGTCGCCGTCGCCGCTCTCACGATCCCCCGCCTGCTGCGCCATTCGGTGTGGCGCGACGTGAATCCTCACGAAGGCGCGGGCCTGGGCGTCGTCCTGATGCCCGGATTCGGCGCGAGCGACTTCAGCCTCACCTTGGCCACCACCTGGCTGCGAGACCGCGGCTACCTGCCGGTCGGTGCCGGCGTCGGGTTCAACGTGGGCTGCACCTCCGCACTAGTCGACCGCATCGAACAACGCCTGGAGGAACACGCCGAGGCCACCGGCGGCCCGGTCGTGCTGCTGGGCCAGAGCCGCGGCGGTGGACTCGCCCGGCTGGCCGCTGTTCGCCGCCCCGACCTCGTGCGCGGCCTGGTGATGCTGGGCAGCCCGGTGCTCGACCCGATGGGCGCCCACCCACACGTGCTGCTCGCCGCCAGGGCCCTGGCGGGGTTGTCCGCGATCGGCGTGCCCGGTCTGATGGACAACGACTGCCTCTCGGGCACCTGCTTCGAGGACAACGTCGCCGCGGCCACCGCGCCGCTGGAGATCCCTGCAGTGTCGGTGTACTCCAAGTCGGACGGAATCGTGCCGTGGCGGCTGAGCCTCGACCCGTCCGCCGAGCACGTCGAGGTGCACAGCACCCACACCGGCATGGGACTGGACCCGGACGTGTACCTCGCGCTGCGGCCGCGCCTGGCCGCCTGGGCCGCGGAAAGGTTCGACCTGCGCGATGTCGGCTGACGAACGGCCTCTCCGGACGGCCGAAGAGGTCTTCGGCTGGACCGAACTGTGCCCCGAGCTGCGCGGCGTGCGGCACGTCCGGTGTGGACACCGCTGATCCCGGCGACGATGCCCGGGGAGAAGGTCGATGACTTCGGTGCGCAGACATCGATGGGACGTGCCGTGCAACCCGCCGAGCTGCCACCGGTCGTCGTCTTCTTCGCCTCGCAGGAGTCCAGCTACATCACCGGCGAGGTCCTCGGCGTAACCGGCGGCCAGCTGCTCACATGGCGCGCGTTTACCCGCCCTTCGCCGGGCAATCCAGCTGCCATGCCAGCTGACCTGCCCTTCGAGGCACCACGAAGCCGTCTGTCGCCGGAGGAGCTGGCGGACATTGCCAAGGCCGTCGCGAACCAGCCCGCACTCTGGGAGGACGGACTGCGACAGACCACAGCGGAACGCACCTATTCCGAGGTGTTCACCAACGAGCACCTCGGAGTGTGGGCCATCTCCTGGATGGCCGACGGTCACGACACCGGGTTCCACGACCACGACCGGTCCTGCGGCGCGGTCCACGTCGTCAGCGGCTGCATCCGCCACGAACACCTGCGGCTCGGCGCGCGTCCCACGGGAACGGCGGTGGACGCCGGCGGGACGTTCTGCTTCGACGACACCTTCATCCACCGCATGCGTCGTGAACCCGGCGCCGGACCGACGATCACCATCCACGCCTACTCCCCGCCACTGGTCCAAACCGGCCAGTACGGCGAGAACCACGACGGTCTGCTGCACCGCACCCCGACCGACGCCGAAGAGCAGCTCAAACCCCACGGACACCAAGGCACCCCGACCGGCTGAAGCGTTCTGCGATCTGGTTTTGCGCTCCTCCTCCTGGCAACTCTCCTATATGGACCAGAACAGGGCACCGGTGCTGGAGGCGTTGCAGGCGTTCCGCGAGTGCGGTTACACACCGTTCAACCCGCCCGGCCACCGCCAGGGCCGCGGCGCGGACCCCCGCGTGCTGGAGATCCTCGGTGAAGCCGTGTACGCCGCCGACATCATCTCCGTCAACGGCCTGGACGACCGGCTCAACCGCCAGGGTGTCATCGAGCAGGCCCAGCAGCTGATGGCCGAGGCGGTCGGCGCCGAGCAGGCGTTCTTCTCCACCTGCGGCAGTTCGCTGTCGGTCAAGAGCGCCATGCTGTCGGTCGCCGGCCCGCACGAGAAGCTCATCGTGCCCCGCCACGCCCACAAGTCGGTCACCTCGGCCCTCATCCTCAGCGGCGTCTGCCCGGTGTGGCTGTCCCCGCACTGGGACGCCGAACGCCACCTGTCCCACCCACCAGGCCCCGACGAGGTCCGGGAGCTGTTCAAGGCAGAGCCCGAGGCCAAGGGCATGCTGCTCGTGACGCCCAACGACTACGGCACGTGCGGGGACATCCAGGCCATCGCCGAGGTGTGCCACGAGTTCGGCAAGCCGCTCATCGTCGACGAGGCGTGGGGCGCGCACCTGCCGTTCCACCCCGACCTGCCGCCGTGGGGCATGGACGCCGACGCCGACGTCGTCGTGACCAGCGTGCACAAGTCCGGTGCCGCGGTGGAGCAGAGCTCGGTGTTCCACCTGCAAGGTGACCTCGTGGACCCGAACGTGCTCAAGGCCCGCGAGGACCTGCTGGCCACCACGAGCCCCACGTCCCTCGTCTACGCCACCCTCGACGGCTGGCGGCGGCACATGGTCCAGCACGGCAAGGAACTGCTCACCGCGACCCTCGCACTGGCCCACTCCACCCGCGCCGCGATCAACGACCTGACCGGCCTGCGCGTGATGGGCGAGGCCGAGTTCCTCGGGGAGGAGCTGGCGAAGTCGCTCGACCCTCTCAAGATGGTCATCGACGTGTCCGCCCTGGACATCAGCGGCTACCAGGCCACCGACTGGCTGCGCGAACACCAGCGCGTCACCCTCGGCCTGTCCGACCACAGGCGCGTCGTCGCCCAGTTCACCCACGCCGACGACCACCGCACCGCAGGCATCCTGCTCGACGCACTCAGTGCTCTGGTCAAGGCCGCAGACGACTTCGAGACACCGCCACCGGTGGACCTGCCCTCATCGGACGAACTGCAGCTCGAGACGGTGATGCTGCCCCGCGACGCGTTCTTCGCCGAGGTCGAGCAGGTCGACGCGGACCAGGCCGTCGGGCGGATCAGCGCCGAGATGGTCACGCCGTACCCGCCCGGCGCGCCTGCTGTGCTGCCGGGTGAGGTGATCACCAAGGAGGTCGTCGACTACGTCCGCAGCGGCCTGAACGCCGGGATGGAACTGCCCGACCCGGCCGACTCGGAGCTGAAGAGCTTCCGGGTCGTGGCTCGGAAGCCGTGAATGTACGCGGATGACCTGGTGCGGCCGTGGTGGGACGCGCTGCACGTCGACATGCCGCTGTTCGACGTCCACACCCATGTGGGGAATGCACGATCCCAGCGGTTTCCGCCCCCTTCGGGGAGCTGACGGAGCAACTGTCCACAGTAGACGCGGACGCGGCGGTGTTCGCGATGACCGAACCCGAGGGCTATCAGGCCGCGAACGACGCGATGCTGGACGCCAGAGCGGTCTTCGACTCCGTGCGGCCTGCTCGGCCTTTACGAGCAACACGCCCCGCACCTCGACACCGGCAACGAGTACGCCGTCGGCTGGGACCTCATCGCCACCGTGGCGCTGATCGCCCGTACTCCCCGGCCCTCCGCTGCCCGCGACGTGATCACTTCTTCGCGGCGTCGTAGCCGACGTGCAGCCAATCTGAAGCGGCGACAGCGGACAGGGCGGTCATGACCAGACGGGTGGCCCTCGGCGCGAGCACCAGTCCCGCGGTGAACGCACTCGCCATCCAGACACCCGAACAGAACGGGCACGTCATGAGCTCACCCACGGCGTGCCGCACGCCGTGACCGCGCACGGTCTCTTTGACCTCGGCCACACCGGCGGGCTCCTCGTACCGGGTGAACGGTGCGCGCAGCACGCTGGTGATCGACGACTTGGTGACTAGCCTGCTCGCCTTGTGGGTGGCCAGCGCCAGCAGGGCCGTGTCCCCGACCGAGAACCGCTCCGGCAGCCGAGTCCCCCGATGCCGGCCGACAGCCGTGGCGGCGCCTGCGAGAGCACCGTACGAGCACAGCGATGCCAGATATCCGAGCAGCGGCCGTCGTTCACCATCCGCGTAGGCGCGCTGGACACTCTCGAAGGACTCCGCGATCGACATGGCTGAGGTGTTGCCATCGCGGGTGCGTCCAAACCACCGGGATGGGCGACGCGCGGCGGGGTATCCGCAGCCATGAACCTTCATGACGTACTGCGAACCGCGGAGAACCTCCGTGCCGCTGACCGGCCGGCAGCCGCAGTGGCGACGGCGGCTCGGCGTCTGCTGCGGTCGTCACGCCTGCGCGAGGTGCTGCGCGGATCGTGGCTCGGCCATCCGCTGCACCCCCTGATCATCACCGTGCCCATCGGAGCCTGGGTGTGCGCGTCGGCGCTGGACGTTCGAGCAGGCAACGAGGACGCGGCCCGCCGCCTCACCGGCATCGGTCTGGCAGCGGCACCACCGACCGTCCTCTTGGGACTGGCGGACTACGACGGGCTGGGGCCGCGGCAGCAACGCGTCGGGGTGGTGCACGCGGCCGCGAACACCGCCGCGTTGGCCTGCTTCACCGCGTCCTACGCCGCACGACGACGCGAGGCCCATACCGAGGGGAAGCTGCTGAGCCTGCTCGGACTGGCGGCGCTGGGCGTCGGCGGCGCGCTCGGCGGCCACCTCTCCTACGCCCAGGGCGCCGGAGTGTTCCGCTGGCAGCGCCCCGCGGAGGACAGCAACGTGCACCCGTTCGAGGCGCGCCGATCCACCCGGCAGGTCCGTTGAGTCACTCCACCTGCACGGCAAGCCCGCGGACGGCGAGCACCGTCGACTCAGGGCTCTCCGGCAGCACGAACTCGGCGTCGACCGGCTGGCCGTCCCAGCGCAGCGGTTCGCGTGCGGCCAAGCGGATCTCACCGCCCGGCTGGGTGACGGTCGCGGCGTCCTGCTCCAGCACGACGGTCCCGCCGTCCTCGGCTCCACCGGCGTCCGGCAGCTCGGCGACCAACCGGATGGCGGCGCCGTCGCACTCCCCGGTGAAGTCCAGGAGCATCGTCTTGGACCGCAGCGTCACTTCGGCGCCGTCAGCGCGGCAGCGAGTTCGGGTCATACGCCAGCCGTACCCGCCTGCGTCAGGATCTAACCTCCGTCACCCGCCCGGTTGTCCACGGCAGAGCTCAGCGTCGCGGCCACCTCGTCGAGGTCGCGGTCCGTGATCTACCGTCCGCCGAGGCGTTCGAGCAGCTCGTCTCGCGTGACCACGGGGAGGGCGCCGGACAACGGCTCCTCGCGGTCCGCCACCACGTAGCTGCCCTCCACCAGCACCAGCGTCGCGTTCGGCCGGTCCGACCGGAGGAGTCTTGCGGGGATCGCTGGGCGCGGTCCGACGCCTCCTCCTCGGTGGCGCCAACGGCGCACCGCTGCTCGGAGCGCTGTGCATCGTGATCGGCTCGGTTGCCACCGCGTTCCTGTTCATCTTCATAGGCGTGATCGGTGCGTGCCTGCACACCACGTGCCGAGGCCCGGTCACGACCGGTTTGAAGCGGAAGGACGGTCGGAACCAAGGTGCCGAAGAAGACCAACGATCTCGGTCTCGCAGGACGGCCACATTCTGGCACCCTCTGGCGGCCGGACTCTCCCGACGAGGTCGCGGCGCTGGAAAACCACTCGGCAAGCCCGGATGACCACTCCAGACGCGTCCACTTCGCACGGACTCTGTCGGTGTCATCCGGCAGTGCGGCAGACGAAACCGTCTCGGGGTTGGATGTCCACGACGAAGAAACTGTCGAATCCTTCCTCGACGCGCGGCTCCTCCAATCGTGCGAGTGTGGCGAACAACGCCACCTCTGGAACGCGTGCCCGGCCCGTCCGCGCGCATTGCGCGCAAGCAACACCGGCAGGCCCGGCGGGAACCACTATCCGGTCACCTGAGCCCCGAAGTCCTTGGCCGCCGCGATGATCCGCTGCCGTTCCACCGCGGAGGCGTTGGTGTTGTCGACCACGACTGAGGCACCGCGGGTGAGAGCGGCCACGAGAAGGGCGTGCTGACGGGTCTACTTGCGGCCCCGTTGCGCATCAGGTCCTTGCTGATGTGCACGTGAGTGACAGCGAAGCGCTGCCGGAAGAACATGCTCTTCCCGGACGCCTGCAGTCCGACCAGCACGACCACCTCCGGCCGATCACCATTCATGACGTCGGCGGGGACCTACTCATGTTTCACCGTCGGGCAGCGACGAGTCGTTCTCGCCGAGGCCATCTTCCTGTTCGGTGGCACCAGCCGCGAAACGCACCTCGGAGCGGCTCGTCCGGGCTCTCAGCGACGCTCGGGTTCCTGCACGTTGACGATGTTGGCGGTGTCCAGAACCGATATGGTGCGGTCTGACCGCAGGACCGGCACCCACGTGTGTGAGGTCTGCGGGTCGACCACGTGCGCTCCGATCACCACGCCGCGTACGTAGACGGACGGGTGCATCACATCGGGGTTGAGGTAGGTGACGACCGCACCGCGGCCTGGGCAAGGCTTGGTTGCCATGGCGACTCCAGTGGGTTCGCTGCTCGCCTCGGTCGGCGCCGCGATCGAGACGGTCCGGGGTGTCGCCGACTGCTTGACGTTCCGGTCGGATACCCGAGGCAGACCGACGAAACCTCCTTCCTGCCTGCGGTGGCGCCCACAACGGGAGTTTGCGAGTCCTCCGTCTTTCACACGAGTTTGTCCGTGCTCCGCGGTGGTATTCCAGCGTTCCTTCCGGCGAGCTCGGACACGGCAGCCGGAAGAACTTCTGGTCGGTCAAACAGCGTGCCGACACCGCTACGTGATCGTTCCGCCATGAGTTGGTGCCGTCATCATGGCTGTGCCGGCGGTGTGAACGGATCGCGTGCGGATCACCGCAGAGCGCTGAAGGAACGTCATGATCCATACCGATCGCCCGCTCGCCCGGGGCGTCGAACTGCCGACCCTGGGTGTCGAGGAAGAGTTCCTGATCGTCGATCCGGCCACCGGCCTCCCCCTCCCCGTGGCGAGGGAGGTGATCACCGTGGCGAACGGCTTCGGCACCGAGCTCCAGCAGGAGATCACTCGCGTGCAAGTGGAGAGCGCCACGCCGGCGTGCCGGGGAATGCGGGAAGTGCGGGGACACTTGCTGGCAGCGCGGTCCGTCGCCACCGCTGCCGCATTGCGGGCCGGCGGGCAGCTGGTGGCGATGGGTGTCCCCTTGGCGGGGGCCACCGAGCAGCCGATCACCGACACCGATCGCTACCGGCGCATCGCCCGCGACTTCGGACTGCTGGCCGCCCAGCACGGGGTGTGCGGTTGCCACGTGCACGTCGCGGTGCCCGACCGGGAGACCGCGGTGCAGGTGTGCAACCACCTGCGCCCGTGGCTGCCGGTTCTGCTCGCGCTGACCGCCAACTCTCCGATCCACCACGGCGTGGACACCGGCTACGCCAGCTGGCGTTCGGTGCTGACCAGTCGCTGGCCCTGCTCCGGTGCCCCGCCCTACTTCACCTCCGCCGAGCACTACGACGCCGTGACGGACATGCTGGTCGGCAGCGGCGCCGTGCTGGACCGGGCGATGATCTACTGGGACGTGCGGCCCTCCGATCACCTGCCCACCGTGGAGGTCCGGGTGTGCGATGTGCCGGCCACGGTCGACGAGACCGTTCTGCTGGCAGTCCTGGTGCGAGCATTGGTCGTCACCGCCGTCCGTGCCGTCGAACGGGGAGAGCCGGCGCTTCCGGTGAGCGAGCAGGCAGTGCGCGCGGCCCGTTGGCGCGCCGCTCACGACGGCATCGTGGGCCAGGGCATCGACCTGTTCACCGGCCGTCGCACCCCCGCTGTCGAGCTGCTGCGCCGACTCGTTCGCGACGTCGGGCCCGTGCTGCGTCATACCGGGGAGCTGCGCGCCGTCAACGCGCTGCTGACCAAGGTCCTCCGGCTCGGCAACGGGGCCGTGCGGCAACGGCAGGCCTTCCAGCGGCGTGGGCGGCTGGAGGACGTGCTGGCCGTGCTGGACCGCGCCACCGGTCAGGACAGCCGGCCCGAAACCGCCGCATGAGGTCACCTCGCGCCTGCGCGTGGTTGACGAACTGGCAAGACCCGTCGATGTCAGAGGAAGCAACATGGATCACCAGGCCAGCCACGACGCACCGGCTCGCGTGCACACCGCCACGACGCACAACGGGATCCCCGTGATGCGGGTGACCGGTGCACTCGACACGGCGTCGAACCAGCACGTCGCCACCCAGCTCGGCGCACTGCTCGACACCCGGCCGGTTGCGGTCGTGATGGATCTGCGTGGCGTCGGCTTCCTGGGATCGGCAGGTATCGCGATGCTCATCAACGCCCAGCATCACGCCGGCAGACTCCACGTGCCGTTCGCCGTTGTCGCGGACAACCACAGCGTGCTGCGACCGTTGCAGGTCAGCCAGGTGTACCACACGCTCGCCATGTGCTCGACCCTGGAGGAGGCCGTCACGGCGGTGCGACTGGCCTCCACCTGATCACCGCCGCTTCAGTCCACCCTCTGGAGCACGACGAGCGAGCGTGGGGGCAGGCTCAGCTGACTGGACGCGGCGACCGGCTTGTCGCCGTCGCCCACCTCACCGGTGCTCGTGTCGACCACGACCTTCCACTCAGGACCGTAGTCGGCCTCGGGCAGCGTCACGTCGATGTCCTCGTGATGGGCGTTGAACGCCATCAGGAACGAGTCGTCCACCACCCGCGCGCCGCGTGCGTCGAGGTCCGGGATGCCCTCGCCGTTGAGGAAGACGACGATGCACCTGCCGAAGTCGTCCTCCCAGTTCTGCTCGGTCATCTCCTCGCCCGAGGGGGTGAACCACGCGATGTCTCGCAGTTCGCCGCCCTTGCGGATCGGCCGGCCGGCGAAGAACCGCTTGCGCCGGAACACCGGGTGCGCCTTGCGGAACGCCGTCAGCGCCGCGGTGAACTCCACCAGCTCGGCGTTCGTCTCCGCGAGGGACCAGTCGACCCAGGACACCTCGTTGTCCTGGCAGTACGCGTTGTTGTTGCCGTGCTGCGTGCGGCCGAACTCGTCGCCGTGCAGGATCATCGGCACACCCTGCGACAGCAACATGGTCGCCATCAGGTTGCGCCGCTGCCGTGCCCTCAGCTCCAGGACCTTCTCGTCGTCCGTCGGCCCCTCGACGCCGCAGTTCCACGACCGGTTGTGGCTCTCGCCGTCCTGGTTGTCCTCGCCGTTGGCCTCGTTGTGCTTCTCGTTGTACGACACCAGGTCGTTGAGCGTGAACCCGTCGTGCGCCGTCACGAAGTTGATCGACGCGTACGGCCGCCGCCCGTCGTTCTGATACAGATCACTGCTGCCGGTGATGCGCGAGGCGAACTCGCCCAGCGTCGCGGGCTCTCCGCGCCAGAAGTCGCGCACCGTGTCCCGGAACTTGCCGTTCCACTCCGTCCACAGCGGAGGGAAGTTGCCGACCTGGTAGCCGTCGGGACCGACGTCCCACGGCTCGGCGATCAGCTTGACCTGCGACACCACCGGATCCTGCTGCACGACCTCGAAGAACGTGGCCAGCCGGTCCACGTCGAAGAACTCGCGCGCCAGCGCGGCGGCGAGGTCGAACCGGAACCCGTCGACGTGCATCTCGGTAACCCAGTACCGCAGCGAGTCCATGATCAGCTGCAGGGTGTGCGGCGTGCGCACGTTCAGCGTGTTCCCGGTTCCGGTGTGGTCGAGGTAGAACTTCGGTTCGTCCTCCACCAGCCGGTAGTACGCGGCGTTGTCGATACCGCGCATCGACAACGTCGGGCCGAGGTGGTTGCCCTCCGCGGTGTGGTTGTAGACCACGTCGAGGATGACCTCGATGCCTGCCTCGTGCAGAGCCCTGACCATGCCCTTGAACTCCTGCACCTGGTTGCCGGAGCCGGCCTGCGAGGCGTAGCCGTCGTGCGGGGCGAAGAACCCGATCGTGTTGTAACCCCAGTAGTTGGTCAGCCCTTTCTCGATCAGCGTGTGGTCGCTGATGAACTGGTGCACCGGCATCAGCTCGATCGCCGTGACACCCAGCCGGGTCAGGTGCTCGATCATCGCCGGATGTGCCAGGCCCGTGTACGTGCCGCGCAACCTCGGCGGGATGTCGGGGTGGCCGATGGTGAGACCGCGGACATGAGCTTCGTACAGAACACTTCGGTGATACGGCGTCTTCGGTGGCCTGTCGTCGCCCCAGTCGAAGAACGGGTTCACCACGACGGCCTTCGGCACGTGCGCCGCCGAGTCCGCGTCGTTGCGCTCATCAGGAGCACCGAACCGATATCCGAACAGCGACTCGTCCCAGGACACGCCGCTGCTGATCGCCTTCGCGTAGGGGTCGATCAACAGCTTGTTCGCGTTGCAACGCAGACCCAGCTCAGGGTCGTGCGGGCCGTGCACGCGGTAGCCGTACCGCTGCCCCGGCCCGACACCGTGCAGGTAGCCGTGGTGGACGAAACCGCTCACCTCCGGAAGCGGCACGCGGGTCTCGGTACCGTCCTCGTCGAACAGGCACAGCTCGACGCGGTCCGCGACCTCCGAGAACAGCGCGAAGTTGGTGCCGACACCGTCGTAGGTGGCACCGAGCGGATAGGACGCTCCCGGCCACGCTCGCACACCCGCGCTCCGGCCGAAATCGATCGATGTCTTCATCGCGCCTACCTCCCGCTCGTGGCTGCCGCAGGTATGCCCGCAAGTCGCGGGCTCAACCGGAGAAGCGGAATCGGTTGATCGGACGGCCATCGGGTACACGCCGGTCATGGCGACACATGACATGACTCCGGGCGACGACCAGGCGTCCTACACACCGCCGCACGACACCGGCTCACCCGACGCCGTCGAGACCGACCCCGCCGCGCTCAACAGCGCCGAGGACCTCGACGAGGATCGGATCCGGCTCGACCCGCTCGAAGCAGGTATGGACCCGCCGGAGCGCTGGACCGGCGTCGACAAGTACGGCATGACGCCCTACGAGGAAGCTCACCCGCGTCCGCTGGCCGACCGGCTCGCCGAGGAACAGCCCGACGTGCCGGTCGCCGCAGGAGATCTGGACGAGGAAGTGCTGTCCGAAGCCACCGGCCGCGGACAGCTCGCGGACGAACCCGGCGGCTCGGTCGCGAGCGCGACACGCACTCCCGACGACCCGATCTGACGGTCGGCCCAGCTGCGCGGTGGACGCAGTCGTGCCCGGCCGATCGCGGCGACCGGCCGCGCTCGACCTGTGGACGGATCAACGGCTCCCAGCAGCGTCACGCGAGATCGGGCCGACATGGGCGTGACGACCCGGTCGCTTCGCCGCGTGCCGCTGCCCAGGACTCGGTCCCCGGCGAGCCGCCAACGCGTCGGCCACGGCCCCCGTGACGAATCCGTAGACCGCCTTGTGCAGCACGTCGACCATCAATTCCTTGCGGGGCCAGGTCTGTGGCGGCGCGCCGACACCGGTGGCGTTCTCCAGAATCTGGTCATTGCTCAACCGCACCACGGTGAACATGGCGGAGGCGACCGGTCCCCGCATCCCCGCGTTCGCCATCAGCGATCGAACCACCCCGGCCAACGCGCCCTGACCGAAATGCATGGCGAGATTCACCGGCCGCGGCTGCTCCCCCGGTCGCTCCGGCATCCCGGTCAACCGCTGCAGAACCCGAGCGGGCACGTGGGAATCCGGGCGCCTGGTCAGCCGCTGCTCGAGCTTCTCGCCCACCGTCATCACGGCCGCTCCGAGCGTCCCCGCGATCAACCCCTGCCACAACGCGCGTTTCACCATGACCGCCGAATACCCGGCCACCCTTCCCCCAACCTCGCCGTCAGCCTCTCGGATCGAGTTTCCTGGACCGGCGGAAGGACGAACATTGTTGTCCCGGATGGTCGTCCCCGCCGAGGTAGCGCACGATGAACCGGCAGCTGGCGCGATGACCGAACCCGCCAGGCGAACGTCGCCCACAGCCGAGGACGTGACGCCGATCCACTCTTCCAGCCGACTCGGTGATAGCCCCAGGCCCCGATCGCTCGACCTCGACGAGGTGCAGGACGTGGCGGCGGCGCGCCGCTGGACGAGCGCCGTCCTGTCCGGTGTCACCGACGACGAGCTCGACGACATCCTGCTCGTGGTCGATGAGCTCGTGAGCAACGCCTTCGACCACGGGCTCAGTCCCCGCCTGATGCGACTGCACAGGTCGGAGGAGCCGTGCCTGGTCCGCGTCGAGGTCTGCCACGCCTCGACGCAGGTGCCGGTTCTCGGCAGATCACGGCTGGGAGGGCACCAAGGCCGTGGAATGCTCATCGTCAACCGGCTGGCCAAGGACTGGGGCGTCACTCTCGTCCCGCACGGCAAGACGGTCTGCGCCGAAGTCGAGTGCGAGCCCTAGTTCGGCGGCTGGCACAACACCTCGCCTCCACCGTCGGCACTTCTCGCCTTCAAGCGGGCCGCGCTACTGCGCGACGTGACCTGCTCAACGCCCTTCGGGCGGCGTGATCGGCCGTTGCTCACACACACTCGCCCGGCAGCTCCTCGTCACCGGCGGCCTTGTGCCGGCGCCCGGAGTGCGGATGGCCGCTGCTCCCATCACCCCGTGTGGGCACCGAGTCGTCGTGCGCGCTGCCGATCGTCGGGCTGCCGGGGTGCCGGCCAGCGTCCCCACCAGGCGGCGTGAGCATCATCGTGTCCGGTCTCTGGCTTGTCGTTCTCGAGGCTCATCATCACGTCCTTTCACCGATGACCGTCATCCGGCGCCGGTGTCTCGAGCCCCGCCGAACCGGAAGCACGCGACCACACCAACAGCCACGCGGCCTCCATCGCGGCGTCAAGCAGATAGGTCTCGGGAATGCGGTTCTTCGGCACGTAGACGAGATCGATGGCCAGCAGCGTGGCCGCGGTGACCACCCCGAGCCCGCGACGAGCGACCACGTTGGCCCATCGACCGACGACGACAAGTCCTCATCCCGGCAGGAGCACAAGCGCACTTCAACCTCCACGCGGGCGACCGCCTACTTCTCATCGCCCTCCCCAAACCCGCAGTGTTGCTGGCGCAACCAACCGCAGTGGTCACGTCCATCCTGAGAGCGGACTACGCCGACTCCGGAAAACTTGCATGAGCATTACGAGAACGACAAGGCAGAGGGTAGACATCGCGGTCTTCGAAGCTACTCCAGATAGGTTGGTCTCGACAAGAACTGGAATAGCCTAACTACGGCGAGGTCTTGAGGGCGCAGCAGAGCAGACTCAAACACACCAAGATTCCACAATGAGGCAACACGCGCCAGGTACTGAAGCGCCGTCGACTTGCGGCCACCTCCTAACAAGGCTTGACCCGCCATGCACACTTCCTGTGGTGCTCTTCACCGCGCATGCGGTCACAGAGCTTTCCACTGTGGTTTAGTGGCAACCAGTTCCAGCGCTTGACATTCGAGTAGCGCAACTGAGGCGCTATCTAAGCCGACACCAAGAACATCAACCCCGACCAATTCGATTAGCCCTCTAATTTGGCGGCGAGCTATCCATAGCCACATGAACACGCGAATGTTGCGCGCTTGCCACGCGTGGGGGTTCATGTCCCCCCTCGGACACGAGCGTTAACCACACGCGAAGAGGTCGTCGCACAGACGGCCTCTTTTGTTTTGTCGTACTTCAACTGGGCCCCGAGTCTCCCGTGGTGCGACATCCCAGGTGACCAGCGGCCCTGGCAGAGGCCTCGGACGAGCTCGGCCGGCACATGCTTGCGGTAACCCGGTTGCAGCAGGCGCCGATGATTGAAGCATGCGCGCAACAGACGACGCCGGTGCCGTGCTCAACGCGGAGTTCGAGATAGAGCCGGACGGCGATCAGCTCGCGTTGGTCATGAAGAGTGCGGGCGGCAAGGTCAACGGAAGTCCGCACGGCCGCAACCACCAGTACAACCTTGCCCTGGAACTGCTGCTCCGCCGACTTCGCGAGCGCGGCGCAGTACTGGAGAGCGGGGTCGTGGACTCCACCCCGGTCAAGCATCTGCCCGAGACGCAACGCACGATCGTCGAGTCGCCGGTCGTGCTGGCGGCGACGCCCGACATCGAGGCGTTGCGCAGGAAGCTGGGCCGCGCACAGGGAAAGATCGGGAAGAACCCGGACGGCAACGCCACCAAACAGATCCGGCTCAGGCTGCGGGTGCCCGGATACGCCGCCGACGACGCCGACCGTCTGGAGGCAGACCTGGCACGACCGGCGAACCGCGGCAAGGCACCGGATGCGTCGGCTCTGCTGCGTTCGCTGATGGGAGATCCCATCGAGACGGTGACCGGCAGCGTGAACACCATCGTCGAGGTCAACCAGAAGCAGGTACGGGTGACCACAGACCGGTCACCCCAGGGGCAGTGGGTCGATGTTCGCGATGTCGAGGCGGGCCTGGAGAAGCTGCACGCTCAGGGTTCGGTACTCGTGAGCGTTGACGAGCTGGGGCACCGTTCCTCGTTCGTCGGAGCTGTACTGGCGACCATTCCCGGCACAGTTGTCTCCCTCCGGCCAGCCGTCGTCACGTTGCACGACCCGAAGTTCCCGCTGCGCATCCGGCAGTTCGCTGTGCTCGACGGCAGCGCACTGGTCACGACCCGCAAGGAGCAGAGGGAACTGCGCAGGTTGCTGCTCGGCGGCCGGACCGCCGCACCCTGCGACCTGTGCGGACACGACTACCCCGGGGACTTCCTCGTTGCGGCCCACATCAAGAAGCGGTCGTTGTGCACCGACGACGAGCGCAACGACCTGACCAACGTGGCGATGCTGGCATGCAAGTTCGGTTGCGACAGCCTGTTCGAATCCGGCCACATCACCGTGGACGACACCGGTCGCGTTCTCTCCTGGTTCGAGGACGGACTCCGCGGCCGGCTGCGCGATCACCTGAACCAGCTGCACGGACGCCCCTGTGGAGCACACCGCACCAGCTCACAGCCCTACTTCGCTTGGCACCGCGCCAACGTCTACCGCGGATAGCGACAAGAGCTCCCGCCCTCCAAGTAGCTCCGTCGACGCGGGTTCCACCAAGGCGGCGTGGCCACTAGCCGGCGAACAGGTGCCCGAGCCGGTAGTCGATGATCCGCGTCGCCTGCTCGGTGTCTAGGCCTCGACCAGCATCGCGCTGAGCAGGCCGGCTGTCATGGTCGCGAGCGCGTCGGCCTCCAGCCGGGTGTCGAGGTGCGCCGGAACGCCGCCGCGCTGCTGGGCTTGTTCGAGCTGGTCGGCGAGCAGGCGTACGAGGTGGGGCATCATGGCCTGCTGGTCCGGAGCCTGGCCGCCGCGGGTGACGTCGACGGCGAAGTAGGCGATCTGCACCGCGCACAACATGCGGCTGCGTTCGTCGGTCGGCAGCACGGCGAGCAGGCACGCGCGGGTGACGGCGCGCTCGTCGCCTGTCTGCAACGCCTCGGCGATGTCTCGTCCTGCCCGCTCGCCGCTCAGCTCGGTGATGCGGTGCCAGGCGTACCGCAGCATCTGCTCCTTGGTGGGGAAGTAGTACTGCACCTGGAACATCGAGATGCCGGCCTCCGCAGCGACCGCCCGCAGCGTCACCGCCTGAAGGCTCTGCGTCGCCGCGATCCGGAAGAGATCGCGAGCGTGATCGCCTTCGAACCGGGGGGCTTCGGGACCATTGGGCTGCGGTTCGTCCTCTGGAGCTTCGGCCAGATGTTCCGCTGGCTGCTGCCGGCGCCGATCCTGCGCCGGATCATGCCCGGAGATCCCTACGTGCGCCGCACACTGGCCCCGTTGCTGCTCCGCGGGCTCAAGTACAAACCGCACTTCCCGCCACAGTACGAGTTCACCGACGACCAACTGCGCGCGATCGAGGTGCCCGTCCACTTCGTGCTCGCCGAACGCTGCGCCGTCCACAACTCACGCGAGGTCGCTGCTCGCGTCGAGGCGCTCAATCCCCGCCTCCGCGCGGAGGTCGTGCCGAAGACCACCCACGCGCTGCCCTGGAGAAACCGGACCTGACGATCTCCCGGATCCTCACGCTCGTCGAGGACGACAGGGCGGACATGCCGGAGTGAACACCTTGGCGTCACCTGTCAGCGCCGTGTCAGCACCGGCTCCTAGCTTGTCGAGGCGGGTCACACCCGTCCGACCATGAAGCTGGGAGTCCGATGATTCGCTTGGCCAGAACGGTTCTCGTTGGTGTCGCCGGTGTCGCGCTCGCCGCCGCGATCACGCCGCCCGCCGCCGCGGCTACCTACTACAACCTGGTGAACCACAAGAGCGGCAAGTGCATGTCCGTCGCGGGCGGTGGCAGCACCGCCAACGGCGCCAAGATCGTGCAGTGGACCTGCAACGACAAGGGCGAGCAACTCTGGTACCGGGTTGGTGACCAGCTCAAGAACCGCAAGAGCGGCAAGTGTCTCTCGGTGTCGGACGAGGGCGCGCCCGTCAACGGCCTCGAGCTCGTCCAGTGGAGCTGCAACGGCGCGTTCGAGCAGAAGTGGAGGCCGTCGGACGGTCTGCTGATCAACCACAAGAACGGCAAGGTCGCTTCGGTTGCCGGCGGTGGCAGCACCGAGAACGGCGCCAAGATCGTGCAGTGGACTGCGACCGGTCGCGCGGAGCAGGGCTGGACGTTCGACGCTCGCGTCATCGACGCCTGAGTCCTGCACGAGAGGACAGCAGGACGGACCGTCCCGCTGTCCCCTGTGAAACTGTCTGCGCAATTCCATTCGGTACACCTGCAATCCGTTAGAACGGCTGGGGTTACCCTTGGCCGCGACGGCGACCCAGCGGGCACCTTGGCTGCGCGAACTTGGAGGAGCTAGTGGTGGCAACGGCGCGGCAGGTCGGGCGCGAGAAGCTCGAAGGCGTGCATTACACGCCCGCCGAGCTCGCTGGGTACGTTGCCAGGAAACTGCTCTCGTACGGCTCCTTCCCGAAGGGGCGGGCCGTCAAAGTGCTCGACCCCGCGTGTGGCGATGGAGAACTTCTGCTGGCGATCGCACGGGAACTCGCGGAACGTGGTGTTGCGGCCGAGCTCGTCGGTACGGACACGGACGCGAATGCCATCGAGGTCGCGACCGAACGGCTGGCGAACACCATTCCCGGTGTGAGTTTCCGAGGCGACGTGGCCGATTTCCTGCTGGGACTCGCCAAAATCGACAGGGAGCAGCCCGCAAGCCTCTTCGACCTGGGAAGTGTGGACGAGGAAGAGAAATTCGACCTCATCATCGCCAATCCGCCGTACGTTCGCACGCAGCACCTCGGATCCGAACGGGCACAGGAGCTCGGACGCAGGTTCGGTCTCACCGGCAGGGTCGACCTCTACCAGGCGTTCATCGCCGCATTCCAGTCGGTGCTCGACGACAACGGTTCGTTCGGCATCATCGTGCCCAACCGGTTTCTGGTCACGAAAGGTGGCGAAAGCATCAGGAGGCTGCTCGCGAGCCGCTACCAGGTGAACGAGATCATCGACCTGGGTGACACCAAACAGTTCGCTGCCGCAGTCCTGCCGGCGATCGTTTTCGCGTCGAACATCAAGGTCGACTCCCAGAAGATCCCCGTCTCGTCGATTTACTCGGTGGAGACCGGAACTCAGGCGACCAGCACCGCCGCGTCGATTTATGACGCGCTTGATGGAACCCCCAACGGCGCAGTTCAGGTCGGAACGAGCACCTGGACGGTCGAGCGTGGAGAAGTCGTTGTTCAACCGAAGGCGCGTTTCGACGCGCCCTGGGTGAGCCGCTCGTCGGATCTGAACTTCCTGGCGGCTGTCGATGAAGCGTCGTACGCCAGGTTCAGCGATCTGGGGAAGATCAGAGTCGGCGTGAAGAGCACCGCCGACAAGGTCTTCATCCGGCGAAGCTGGGACGAGCTCGAGGCGCGTGTGCGTCCGGAGCGAGAGCTTCTGCACCCTCTCGTCAGCTCGGACACCGCTGAGCGCTGGAACTGCCGGCACTCGGCGCTCTCGATCCTTTACCCGTACGACATGACCAACCGAAAGCGCGTTCCTCTCGACATCAGCCGATTTCCGCGTGCTGCTGCCTATCTTGAGCTGCACCGCGAGCAGCTTTCGGGACGCAAGTACGTCATCGACGCCGGCCGGCACTGGTGGGAGATCTGGGTTCCGCAGAAGCCGGCGGACTGGGCGGCACCGAAGATCGTCTTTCCGGACATCTCCACGAACGGGAAGTTCGCCATCGACCGGACCGGTGCCTTGGTCAACGGCAACTGCTATTGGATCTCGCTTTCGCCAGAGCAGGAAGACCTGGGCTACCTGGCGGTCGCGGTGGCGAACTCCTCGCTGGCGATGCGCTACTACGATGCCCGGTTCGGCAACAAGCTGTACGCGGGCCGGCGTCGGTTCATCTCGCAGTACGTCGATCACTTTCCGCTGCCGGACCCCGGGAATCCCGCGGCCAAGCGCGCTGCTGAGCTTGCGCGCGAGCTCGAGGGAACGACCGAGTCCGCTCCCTCGCTCGAGCGTGAGGTAGAAGCTGCGGTGTGGTCAGCATTTGGTCTCGAACAGTCCTGAGGGCAGCGGGATCTGGAGCTTGCGGTTCGAGACCAGCCCCTCGAAGCGCCTGAACTCGGTGAAGAAATCTGCCCCGGTGGTCGTCACGACGGCATCAAGAGTTACCACTGACCCGCTTCGAGCGCCGAAGAAGACCGCGTAGCGGACATCACGGTGCCGGAGGCCGCCGCCGACGTCCTCGGCGAGGTGGTCGCTGTCGGGAGACACCAAACCCAGGTCGATCGTCGGGCTGAGCTGAAGCTTCACTTCCAGGGCCTGGTTCAGGATGTCCGGGAACTGTCCCTTGTCCCCGTAGGGGCCGACCCCGAGTGTCTCGGTCACCAGCTTCTGAAGCACGACACCGCGCCCACGCTCATTTGTCAGTCCCGGGTCGTCGAAAGTGACCCCTTCAAGCGGCAACAGCCGGGAGTGCACTTCGCTGATCGGCAGTACCTTGCCGCGACGAGGCGGGCTCGCGGGACTCAGACCGGTGATGTCGACTTCTGCTGTTGCACCGGGTAGAAGCACCTCGCGGAAGAGCTCGGTGTCGAGAGCGCTGACGAGCTTCGAGCCGGTGCGCCCATCGAGACGTGCAGCCTGGAACTTCGAAGTCAGGGTGCCGGTCTTGTCCCACAACGCGACGGCCTCGCCCGTCACGACACGAACTGCGGTGACCGTGTTCGTCGTATCCAGCCGGACGAGCGCGTAACGCCGCTCGGGATCGACCTCTTCGTTCCAGATCTGAAGGTTGTTGCTCTGCTGGAGGAACAGATCAAGGTTCTGGCTGGGGAACCGGGGTTGAGTTTTCCTGAAACTCCGCGGCACCGGGTATCCGAGGGCGACGGTGACTGCCGCCTTTCCCAGCTTCGAACGAGTTCGAATCGGAGCGTCCCACTGCTGGCCGACGAGCGCGGACTCGAGTCGCTCCTCCAGGGTTTGGTTGTCGTAGTACTCGTCGCTGTCCCTGTTGAACAGGTCGTAGATCGAGGCTCCTGAAGCGGCAACACGACGAGCGATCTGGTCACCGGCCATCTCGGTCATGAGACGAGCATATGCATCGAGGCTGCTCCTCAGGCGCCCTGGCGAGGCCGGGGAACACGAGAGCCGGGACGGGGGTTCGTCACCCGTCCCGGCCGCTGTTCCCGACTCGCCCGCTGGAGCTCAGGCCGCGCTCGTGGCGTCTTCCGTCCCGCCGGCCGGTTCACGGAACAGACCCGTGTACGAGCGCTGGTCCTCCGCGGGTGCGGGGCCGGACGTCGCGCCGCCGTGGTCCTGGTCCGGGTGGCTGAAGAGCCCGTCGAACTCGGTGGTTCGAGGTGCGTCGGGCTGAGAGTCTGACTGGGCGTTGTGCATCGGTTCCGGCTTTCTTCACGTTCTGGGCACACCCGCGGCAAGGCGCGTCCACAATGGACTCTGGCTTGGTGTTCCACCGCGCTCGGTCGATCCGGCAGTCAGTCGCGGCCGGGTGGCCCCGCCGACGGGGGTGCGGCCGCGTCGAGGTCCGCCACGCGAAGACGGAACACCTGCAGGTCGAGACCGAAGTACTTCCTGGTCTCGCCGACCCAGTGCATCCCATTGTTCCGCACGGTGGACGAGGCCCGCGTGTTGCCCGGCCGGACGACGGCGAACACCTCGTAAACGTCGTGGTCGAACGCCCACGCGGCGAGGGCGTGGGTCGTCTCGGTGGCGTAGCCGTGGCCCCACAGGTCAGGCCGGAGCTGCCAGCCGACCTCCAGGTCCTCCTGACCCGGTGGCAGCGGGAGCAGGATGGCGCCGCCGATCACCTGACCGTCGGCGGTGTGCTCGATCGCCCATCGGCCGGCGGGTGCCCGGAGGCGGGCGGCTTCGGCGATCCACTGCTGCAGCAGCAACCTCATGGCCGTCTCGTCAGGGACCTGGTCCATCTCGGGGCTGAGCCAGCGGGTCACCTCGGCGTTGCCGTAGACGTTCAGCGCGGCCGACGCGTCCTCGACACGCCAGGGGCGCAATGTGAGCCGGTTGGTGGTCAACACGTTCGTCATCACGGTCACCGGCAGATACATCCTCGAGTGAGCGCTGACGCCGTGGTCGCGGTGCAGTACCGCGCGCCGAGCGGGTCGTGCTCGTGCCACGGGTGAGGACACACCTCGCAGCTCGCGTCGTTGTCGAGGGCGGCGGTTCGTGGCTCGGGCATGCGGACACTCCGGTGATCTGTGCTGGAACGAGAGAACGGGTTGGTCAGCGCGTGCGCCTGGCCGGGGAACCGAGCACCGGCACGACGATGGCCGGGTCGGTCGACAACGGTCGCCAGCCCCCGGCGAAGTGCGGGTCCCGCGTCAGTCTTTCGCCGCGTGACGCGGCCAGAGCCGCAGTGGTGCAGAGCTGTTCCGAGTTCATCTCGGCGCTCCCGCCTCCAGCCGAACCGGCCGGGCTTCCTGATGCGCCCAAGGCGGCACCAGCTTGAGCGCTGCTGCACGACGTACCCTCGGTGACCCCATCGTACTCCGCCACGGGCAGAACCCGCTCAGCGCCACGACGGGGCGAGGTCCTCTTCCGCCTGAACGACCATCGACTCCAGCCGCGGACCCCCGAACGTGGTGACCATGGCGACGTCCGCGGCGTCCCGGCCGCGGCCGATGACGACACGTCCCTTGCGAGGCTCGTTGTTGCGCGGGTCGAAGGTCCACCAGCGGTCCCCCAGCCAGACCTCCATCCACGCCGCGAAGTCCATCGCCGCGTCGCCGGGTGGCACGTCCAGGTCCGGCAGGTAGCCGAAGACGTACCGGGCGGGGATGTTGAGGGCGCGGCAGAACGAGATCGCCAGGTGCGTGAAGTCGCGGCACACGCCGAAGCCCGCCGCATTGACGTCGGCTGCGGTGGACAACGCGGTGGAGGTGCCGTAGCCGAATTTCAGCGATTCGTGGACGTGCCGGCAGATCTCCTGCACCCTGCCGTAGCCGCGCGGGTGAGCGCCGAACCTCGACCACGCCTCGTCGCCCAGCACGTCGGACACGCAGTACCGGCTGGGCAGCGTGTACAGCAGCACGTCGTCCGGAAGAGCGTCGGGCAGCATCTCCGGCACGCTCTCGTCCACGTCCTCCGCCCTGTCCGGCACGTCCACCCACGCGCTGTAGTGCACTGTGGACAGACCTTGGGGAAGCACGACACGGGTGCTGCGGTTGCCGTACAGGTCGAGGTGGTGCCTCATCGGGACGTCCGGCTTCACGTCCAGGTTCTCGTGACTCAGCCGCACGTCCGCGCTCCAGAGCGGCTTCACCAGGAAGATCGCCGGTGTGGGCACCTCGGCACGGTAGGTGAACGCACAACCGACGCGGAGCAGTCGGGTGCCCCACGTCAGCTGTACCGCGCCGGTGCCGTAGTGGCGCGAGTTCAACGCACCCGCTCCGGGATGTGGTCCAGCGCGCGCAACACGCGCACCGCGAGGTCCCGTGTGGCCTTGCCGCCGAGCTCGGTTCGCTCGGTCAACACGTCCTCGACCATCTTGAGCCTGCGCTCATACGCGGATGTGCAGGTCGATGTGGTCATCCAACTCCTCGAGTCGTCTGTTCAGGTATGCAGGCACTGCCGGCTTCCACAGCGTCCACAGTGGACTCGTCCGTCACGCTGTCGTGAAGCAGAATCTCGACGGTGTCGGCGTTTTCGCGCTGGGCGGCGCACATCATGGCGCGGTGAGCGGCGGAGGGTTCGGTGTCCGGCGGAACGAGGAGCAGCGTCAGGTGGCGCCGGTCTCCCGCGACGACGTCCACGGTGTGCGGGGGCCTGGACCAGAAACCGCTGAGCCGCACCCGGACGCCGCGTGCGGCGATCTGGCGTGGCGCGGTGTCCCACTCGGTCAGGTTGTAGCTCACCCGCGGGGTCTCGCCCAGCCGAACTGCCAGCACCGCGAGCAGCGCGGGCAGTTCGGCGGCGAGGTCCCGGGAACGTGGCCACCAAGCACCGTCGACATACCCCGTGGTGAGCGCCTTCGGCCGCAACCGCAATCGCAGCGGATACCGAGGCTGCTCGTTGGCCGTGACAGCCGGAGGGGCCGTGGAATGGTGAGGAGCCGACGTCATGCCGGGACTCCCGTCTCCGGCCCGAAGTGGACCGGTTCAGGTTTCACCGAGTGCGACGTGGGCTTGAGCGCTCACGTGCGAGATGCTCTCGGTAGAATCGACCTTACACGCTTTCCGGCATGATCGACCGAAAAGTGGCTTCATTTCGAAAATTCACGACCCGGCATTCGCCGTGGAATTTCCGGGCGAGGGCGCTGCGTCGTCAGGTGCGTAGCGTTCCATGCACTCGGCGAGATCCGACCAGCCCATGGGCCGTGCGTCCGCCGCCGGCGGCTGCCGGTCGCCCACGTGCGTCATGGCTTGGGTCACGAAATCCGCCACCGCCTCCGGTGCCTGCACGATGTCCCCGGAAAGGCGGGCGAGCACGATCAGGGGCTCGGCCGGATCGGTTTCGATCGACACCGCCCACCCCTGCGTCGCGCTCCAGACGAGCATGACGTCGCGGTCCGGATGGGCGACGGCGCGGCCGCCGAGTGCGATGTAGGCCGTCGCGGTGTCGGTGACCTCGAAGCTCGCGCCGTCGCGCGGCACGCCGAGAACCTCGGCGACCTTCCGCACGTAACGCTCGAGGGCTCCGGTCAGCAGGTGCGTGCCCTCTGACGTGGGCACGGTCGCTGTCATGCGGACTCCATCTTCCTCAGGTCGCTGCGAAGCCACCGCGGGCGCACAGACCGCGGAGGTGACGAAGCGAGTGGACGAGCCGAGCAACGACTCTGCGGCCCCACTGTAGCCGCTGGGCCCGAGATGACGCTCTCGCGGCGGCTGGCGCCGGGGTTCTGGCCGCCACATTTCTGGTCACCATTCGCTACGAGGAGATCGATCACGGCTGCCAGGTTTGAAAAGCTGCGCCAAGCCTGACGAAACTCCGCGAAACGCCGGAAAACGCTCTCCACCGAAGGTCAGACTCGGAGATGACGACCGGATGGGGGCGCATGGAGTTTCGCGTGATGGGGCCGGTGGAAGTGCGCTGCGACGACCGGGCGGAGGTGTTGTCCGGCCGGCTGCAGCGGACACTGCTCGGAGTGCTGCTGGCGCGGACGAACCAGCCGGTGCCGGTCGACGTGCTGACGGACGCGTTGTGGGGTGATCAGCCGGGTCCGAGGGCGCCCCAGAAGCTGCAGCTGCACGTGCATCGGCCGCGCGGCCTGCTGGACACGCCGGACCGGCTGTCGTTCGGCGAGACCGGCGGCGCCGGAGGGACCTTCAACGTGCGACCTAGATCAGAAGTCGACGGGGGCCGCGTCCTCGAAGCCCTGCTGGTCCCGATGGCGCCGGCAGACCTCGTCGACCACGTCCTGGTCGAGTTCGGGCGCCACCCAGTCGTGGGCGGCCATCCGGTCGAGGAACTCGGCGGGCAACTCCACGTGGTGATTCGTCACGTAGTACGCCAGCGAGTTGGGCCAGATCCATTCCCCGTCCGTCCGAAGCGCGAACTGGGCGATCGGCCCGGCCTGCTCGTCGAGGAGGTCGTTCTCCCAACCGGGAGAAGCCAGGAAAACCTGCCCCTGCTCCAGATAACGAACCGCGGACGAGGCCCACTCCGGCGCTGCGGACCTGCTCGTGGCCGCCACGTCATCCGCCGTCTCGAAGAATCCGGCTTCCTTCAGCGGTCCGCCCTGCGTCACCTGCCACCTCCCGGCCTGAAGCCCCGCCAGCGGCCACCGCTGTCGCCGCTCTTGCGCACGGGGGCACCGTCACGCCCCATATTGTGACCGCCGTCCTCCCACACATACAGGTAGCCCTCCGGTGCCAGGACGTTCTGTCCCAGCTTGTTCGCGAGGTCCTGAGCGAACGACCCCGAGACGGAGCCTGTGTTGCAGGAGCAGAGCCGGACCGGGCCGCCGGGATAGTTCGGCGAGTTCTGGATCATGCGGGCGAGCACCCGGTGGTCGATCAGGTCCGTGCCACCCTCGGCCGCGTCGTAGTCCGGGGCGACACCGCGCGGTGACCCGTGGACCCAGACATCGTCGTAGTCCTCGAATCCCTCGACCGACTTCTGCCTGGGGATGCTCTTCTGCACCTTGTCCTCCGGCAGCATGAAGACGGTCGGGCCGCACGGGTTGCCGTTCGGCTTGTCGTCCTCGTTGTGGGCAAGGACTGGCGCCGACTCCCGCGAGCTCGCCACGTAGTACGTGTGCAGCCCGTCGACCGTGAAGTTGTGGACCTTGTGCAGCCATTGCGCGCCCCGGTCACGCCCCGTGACCGGGTCGGTTGCCAGGACGTACTCGGCCGCAGATTCTCGATCTTCTTGCGCGAGCCGTCGGCCATCAGGACCAAGGTTCCGGGCACTAAGCTGTTCGAGGACGCCCACGGCACCCGGCGCCTTGCAAAGCCTCCTGCTTCGAACTCTTGCCCTTGCCGGACGTCCGCTTCTTCTTGCGGCCGCCACCGGCGATGTCGACCAGGTTGTCCACATACGACAGAACGGACATCGCCACGGTTTCCGCGACGTGTGCCTGCGCGGCCTCCTCACCACTTCCTCGCCGACGCCCAGGATCGCGGTCTTGATCGACTCGTGGACCTCACTGGCGGCGCAGGCCGCCGACACCGTCTGAGCCGCATCGCGGGCACCGAGCCACCGGTGCTCGACGTGGCACTGGTGGGTTCGTGCGTCAGCCTCGGCCGGCGGGCGGGGCTGCGGCAGTTCGCCCGCAAGGACGACTCCGCGTTGAACTTCTACTTCGGCGGCCGCGTGGGCCTACAAGGAGCTGACGTGCAAGCTCGGGGTGGCGAAGATCCGCCGGGAGACCCGCAAGCCGGGCTCGCTGTTGTGGGCCAAGGGCGGGCCACGACCGGCTGGATCATCCGATGTGGATGGTGCTGCCGTTCACGGTCACTTGAAGAGAATGACGTAGACCGCGCTCATGCCACTGGTTCACGAACAGCGTGTAGGAGGCTGGGACGACTCCGACTTGTGGCAGAGGGCCCCTCCGGCGGCGCCGGAGAGGCCCTCGACGATCAGTTGGCGTCGTTCAGGCGTGTCCCATCCTGTCTACGCTGCCCCAAGTACCGGTCGCAGATCTCGTCCAGCGCGTCCTCGTCCAACTCCGGCACGTCCCAGTCGCGCGATGCCATGTGCTCGACGAATTCGGCGGGCAGCTCCACGTGATAGGTCTTCACGTAGTCCGCCAACGAGCTGGGCCAGATCCATTCCCCGTCTGTCAGGATCGCGGCCTGGCAGATCGGCCCGGCCTGTTTGTCAAGCAGGTCTTGTTCCCAGCTCGGGGAGGCCACGATCTCCTCCCCACGCTCCAGGTAAAGAACAGTCGCTGACTCCAGTCCCGCGCTTCGGCGGTCTTCACGGCGGAGACGTCGTGCGCTGACGTGAAGAACCCGGCTTTCTTCAAGGGAACGTTCGTCATCACTTGTTGCGGCCCTTCCTCGGCGTGAAACGAACCCGCTCGCCACCCTCCATGTCCTCCCAGAGCGGAGCGCCGTCGCCACTGACAGAATGCTGGCCGCGCTGGTAGACGTAGAGATACCCGGTAGGTGCGAGGACGTTCTGGCCCAGTGGTCCGCGAGCGACTGCGCGAACGTACCGGAGGCAGACCCGGTGTTGCACGAGCAGAGTCCGACCGGGCCACCTGGGTACCTCGCCGAGCTCTTGATCATCCGAGCGAGGAGACCACCCTTGATGTCGCGGGAGTCGGCGCCGATCCTCGTCCACAGCGAGGACACCAAGGGGAACCGGTACGTGGGCTTCAGGTCGACAGCCTTGACCCAGCGCTTCTCCGACTCCACCCAGAACGGGTGCTCATCGGTCGCCTGAATCTTGCCGCCAGACGAGTCCTTCAGCTCGACCATCGTCCACACAAAGGTCTTGGTGCGGACCTCGGTGACCTTGCGCGCACCGCTCTCGCCCGTGGTCGGGTCGGTCGCCAGGACGTATTCGCCCGCTCGCAGGTTCTCGATCTTTTGCGCGAACCGTCGGCCGTCAGGACCAAGCTGGCCCTCGCCCTTCGACGTCACGTTCCGCGCGAGCACCGGCTCTGCGGGCGGCAACGAGCAGCGGATCTTCGCCAACTCCGGCGAGGGCTACTTCCTGCTGATCGACTCACCGCCGTACTCGTCCGACCAGACGCAGGCGATGCCGGCGGATGCGTCGACCTCGCTGTCGAAGTCGAGCGTGGACGCCCCCGCCAAGGCGACCAAGCAGAGCAGCACCAGGTAACACCGCTCTGCTGAGGAGGGGCTGCCCGATCGGGCAGCCCCTCCTTCGTCTGTCTAGAGACCTGGCTCTGCGACGCGCACGAGGATGGCACCGCATTCTTCGCAGCGCACGATCTCGTCCGCGCCCGCTTCCTTCAGCTTCGACACCGCGCCGCGGTCGAGCTCGATCCGGCACGCGCCGCAACGGCGGGACTGGAAGGGCGCCGCGCCGATGCCGCGCTGCTCGCGCTGGCGGTCGTAGAGCTTCAGCAGGTCGTCCGGGAGGCCCTTGGCCATCATCGAGCGGTCGGCGCTGCGCCTGGTCTCGGTCGACTCCAGGTCGGCGAGGACGGCGTCGCGGCGGCTGGTGGCGTCCTCCAGGGCCTCACGGGCCTTGTCGAGCTCCACGCGGGCGAAGGAGACGTCGGCTTCGACGGCCTCGCGGCGTTCCATCAGCTCCAGCAGGTCGTCTTCGAGGACGCCCTGGCGGCGCTGCAGGGTGGCGAGCTCGTGTTCGAGGTCGGTGAGCTGCTTGGCGCCGACCGAGCCGGACTGCATCAGCTTGCGGTCGCGCTCCCCGCGGGCGCGGACCTGGTCGATCTCGGTCTCCTGGCGCTTCAGGTCGCGGTCCAGGTCGGTGAGCGTCGTCTCGATGGCCACCAGCGCGTCCTGCTTCGCGCGCACGAGCTGCTCGGCCGCGGCGATCTCGGCGATCTCGGGCAGCGTGCGGCGACGGTGGGTGACACGCGCCAGTTCGGCGTCGACCTCTGCCAGGTCGAGCAGCCTGCGCTGCACTGCGGGATCGGCTTTCACGCATGTCCTCCTGCTGCTGTTCTCGTCGCACCGACGGTCCACGGGTCGGTCCGGCGGGTGGAGACGAGTACCTGGACCCTACCGCCGAAGGCCTCGCGCAGGATTTCCGCCGCCTGCTCGCACCACGGCCACTCGCTGGCCCAGTGCGCCACGTCCACCAGCGCGGGGCCACCGGACTCGATGTGCTCGCTCGCGGGGTGGTGGCGCAGGTCGGCGGTGACGTAGGCGTCGACGCCCGCGCGCTGCACCGTGCTCAGGAAGCTGTCGCCCGCGCCGCCGCACACCGCGACCCGCTTGATCAGGCGTTCCGGGTCGCCGGCGGCGCGCACGCCCTGCACCGTGGCGGGCAGGGCGTCGGCCACGCGCTGGGCGAAGACGCGCAACGGTTCCGCCTCCGGCAGCTCGCCGATGCGGCCAAGCCCGGTGTCACCCGGCAGGTCGGCGAGCTCCTGCACGGTGAAGTCCTCGTGCGGGTGCACGGCTCGCAGCGCCGCCAGGACGGCCGATCGCCGGGCCCTCGGCAGGACCACCTCGAGACGTGAGTCCTCCTGCTCGCCGATCGCGGCGGCGCCGGCGTCGGTGAGCGCCTTGAGCACCTGTTCCGCGTTCGTCACCGGCACGAACACGGTCAGCACGTCCATCGGTGCGCGGGACGCGGCGTCCAGCGGTCCGGTGATCGTGAGGCCGATGGCGCGGGCGAGCGCGTCCGAGACGCCGGGCAGAGCCGAGTCCGCGTTGGTGTGCGCGCAGTACAGGGCGGCGCGGTTGCGGATCAGCTTGTGCACCAGCGCGCCCTTGGGGTCGTCGGCCGGAACCCCGTTGACGCCGCGCAGAAGCAGCGGGTGATGTGCGAGAAGGAGCTGCGCGCCGCGTTCGACCGCCTCGTCCACAGTGGACGACGTCGGGTCGACGCAGACCAGCACGCGCGTGACCTCCTCGGCCGGATCGCCGCAGACGAGGCCGACCGCATCCCACTTCTCGGCGGTCTTCGGCGGATACGCGGACTCCAGTGCCGCGATCACGTCGGCGAGCTTCACGCCAGTTCCTCCATCACTACCCGCAGCGCGTCCACGAACACCGCGAACTCCCCCGGCGGCCGGATCGCCACGCGCAGGTACGTGTCGTCGAGACCGGGGAAGGTGTCGCAGCGCCGTGCCGCGATCCCCTTGTCCCGCAACGCCTCCCGCGTACCCCTAGGCACCCTGATCAGCACGAACGGCGCTTTCGGCGGCACGACGACCAGATCTTGGAGCTGCTCCAACGCGTACGCGGCGTGCTCGGCGGCCTCGAGCGCGAACCGGTGCGACGCCTCCAGCGCCTCCGGCTCGCAGCACGCGGTGATCGCTTCGAGCGTCAGGCTGCCGACGGGCCAGTGCGGACGTCCGTGCGCCAGGCGCTGGAGGGTCTCCGGATCGCCGAGGAAGTAGCCGGCCCTGAGCCCCGCCAGGCCCCAGGTCTTGGTGAGGCTGCGCAGCACCAGCACGTCCGGGTCGTGCGCGAGCGACTCGGGCTCACCCGGCACGGCGTCCATGAACGCCTCGTCCACGACGAGCTTGCCGGGCAGAGCCTTGAGCGCGGCGCTCGGGTGCAGCACCGACGTGGGGTTCGTCGGGTTGCCGATGACGGTGAGGTCGGCGTCCACGGCGGTGCCGGACAGCGTGAAGTCGCCGTCGAGCAGCACGTGGCCCACCGGAATTCCGGCATCGCGGAACGCCACTTCCGGCTCGGTGAAACCGGGGTGCACGATCGCGGCCCGGCGCGGCGCGAGCTTCGGCAGCAGCGCGAAGCCCTCCGCGGCGCCGTTGAGCAGCAGAACCTCGTCAGGCGAGCGCCCGTGACGGCGTGCGACGGCCGCACGGGCGCGTTCCTCAGCCTGTTTCGAGGGATAACGGCCCAGGTCGCCGAGCGCCGCGGCCAGCCGTTCGCGCAGCCAAGCGGGCGGGTGCGGCACCCGCACGTTGACGGCGAAGTCGGCGAGGCCGGGTGCGGCGTCGACGTCACCGTGGTGGCGCAGGTCTGGGCTGGTCATCGCCGGAATTCTAGGCGACCAGCTCAGAGCACCGCGTCACTGCATGTAGCGGCGGAGCTCGGTGAGGTGGCTGATCAGCTCGTCCAGCTGGAAAGCGTCGAGCTGGGCCGACTCACCGGGCGGGGTGCGGAAGCAGACGCGACCCTTCTCGTTGAGGTACACCTCGAACGCACGTCGGCGCCCGAGGGCGTCGGTGCACCCGATGATCTCCCGTTGCGGGGGCACGTCGGTACCTGTCTGCATGGGCGGCCTCCATGTCGTTTGTCCATACATCTTGTGACAGCGGTTGAGCGTTACCGTGTGGCGGTGAAGGTCGCCTTTGTCTGCACCGGCAACATCTGCCGGTCCCCCATGGCAGCGCTCGTCTTCCGAGAATGGCTGATCCGGGAAGGATTGTCCTCTCTGGTCGAGGTGTCCAGTGCCGGTACCGGTGGCTGGCACGTCGGCGATCCCGCCGATGCGCGAGCGATGAAGACGTTGGCGGACAACGGATATCCCACCGACCACGTGGCCGCGCAGGTGTCTGACCTGCACTTGGACGCCGATCTGCTGGTCGCGCTCGACTCCGGCCACGCACGGGCGCTGCGCCGGATGGCCGATCCCGATCGCATCCGGTTGCTGCGCTCGTTCGACCCGGACGCCGACAGCGCCGACGTGCCCGATCCCTACTACGGCGACGACTCCGGCTTCGAAGAAGTGCTGGTCATGATCGAGGCGGCGATGCCGGGGCTGATCGCGTGGGTTCGCGAGCAGCTCTGAGGACGAAGCACCAGTCACCGCAGGCCACCGCTGCCGAGGCGGCGGGCCTGCGGTGGCTGCGCGTCGAGGGCGGCCCGCCGATCCCGTTCGTGCACTCGTCCGACGGCGGCGTGCTGGTGATGGACGAGATCCCGCACGGCTCGCCAAATCTTCAGGCAGCCGTGACCTTCGGGCGCCGCCTGGCGACCCTGCACCTGGCCGGCGCCCCCGCGTTCGGCGCCCCACCGCCGGGCGGCCCGCGCGAGGCGACCATCGGGATGGCCCCGATGGTCAACGAGCCGGCACCGTCGTGGCCGGAGTGGTTCGCGTCACAACGCATTCAGCCGTACGCCCGGCAGGCAGGCCTCGACCTGGACGAGGTGTGCTCCCGCATCACCGAGCTCGCCGGCCCGCCGGAGCCGCCCGCGCGGCTGCACGGCGATCTGTGGAGCGGCAACGTGCTGTGGGGCGCGGACGGCCAGGTGTGGCTGATCGACCCGGCAGCTCACGGCGGGCACCGGGAGAGCGACCTCGCGATGCTCCAGCTCTTCGGGTGCCCGTTCCTCGACCACGTCCTGGGCGCCTACCAGGAGGTGGCTCCGCTGGCCGACGGCTGGCGCACACGCGTCAAGCTGCACCAGCTGTTCCCGCTGCTCGTGCACGCCGTGCTGTTCGGTGGCGGATACCGGTCAGAAGTCTTGGCCACCGCACGCTCTGTTTTGCAAGGATGAGCTCATGGACCTGACTGGGTGGACGTGGCTGAACGAGCCGCGGAAGTGGTCGACCGACCCCCTGACCGTGCACGCCGATCCGAACTCGGACTTCTGGCGCCTGACCGGCAACGGCGTGATCCGCGACAACGGTCACCTCTACGGCGTGACCCTGGCCGGCGACTTCACCATCACCGCGACGTTCAGCGGCGAGTACGCGGCGCAGTACGACCACGCGGGCATCGGGCTGGTGATCGACAGCGAGAACTGGATCAAGGCCGGGGTCGAGGTGTTCGACGGCAAGCTGCAGGCCAGCACGGTGGTGACCAGGGGGTTCTCGGACTGGAACCTCGCGCTCACCGGGGAGTTCGAGCGGTTCACGATCTCCGCCGAGCGGAAGGGGGACGCGGTGTGGGTGCGGTACGGGGTCGACGGTGTGGAACCCACCAAGGTGCTGCGCAAGGCGTACTTCCCGCCGCAGATCGAGACGAAGGTCGGGATCATGGCGGCGAGTCCGGAAGGTGAGGGGTTCGTGACCCAGTTCCACGAGGTCCAGGTCACGCAACTACCGTGAAGTCGTGCGGTTCAAGTTCCTCCTCAGGCCGGGCTGGCTGGCGCTGACCCTGGCTGTCTGGGTGTTCGCGGGTGCCTGCATCTACTTCCTGTCCCCGTGGCAGTTCGGCCGCAACGACGAGCGCCAGGCGCAGAACGCCGCCATCACCAAGTCGCTGCAGAGCGACCCGGTGCCGTTCGGGGCCAGGCACGACGAGTGGCAGAAGGTCGAGCTCAAGGGCCGCTACCTGCCGGAACTGGAAGCGCTCGCCAGACTGAGGACCGTCCAGGGCGAGGCCGCGTTCGAGGTCATCACGCCGTTCAGAACCACCAGCGGTCAGACCGTCCTCGTCGACCGCGGCTACGTCAGGCCGGTCAACGGCATCAAGCCGCCGGACTTCGCCGCCGCACCGGCCGGCGAGGTCACGATCGTCGGGCTGGCCAGGCCGAACGAGTCGAACGAGCAGCCCGCGTTCGAGCAGGACGGGCGGAGGCAGATCTACTCGATCAACAACAACGCCGTCGGGCCCGGCATCGAACCCGGCTACTACCAGCTGATCGAGAAGCAGCCGGGGGCGCTCGACACGTTGCCGCTGCCGCGGATCGAATCGGGGCCGTTCTTCTCCTACGCGCTGCAGTGGATCGCGTTCGGTGTCATGGCGGTCGGCGGGTGGCTGTACTTCACCATTCGCGAGGCACGGCCGGGTGGCGTGCTGCACGAGGGTACGAAGAAGCGCAAGAAGTCGATCGCCGAGCTACTTGCGGAAGAAGGCGATGACGGCGCTGACGAGACCAGCCGAGAAGCCGACGACGCGGGACAGCTCGACCGCACGCGTCACGTGACCTGAGTCCGGGTTGCGGCCGTGGCCCAGCACGGGGCGTTCCTCGACGCCGTGCGAGTACACGGTCCGGCCGCCGAGCCTGATCTCCAGCGCGCCGGCGAAGGCCGCCTCCACCTGGCCCGCGTTGGGCGACGGGTGCGCTGAGGCGTCACGGCGCCAGGTCTCCAGCGCTTGCGAGGCGGAGCCGCCGACGACCGGGGCGCCGCCGACGGTCAGCAACGCCGCCAGCCGGGACGGCAGCAGGTTCAGCAGGTCGTCGAGGCGTGCGGACGCCCAGCCGAAGCGCAGGTAGCGCGGGGACTTGTGGCCGACCATCGCGTCGAGCGTGTTCGCCGCGCGGTACCCCAGCAGACCGGGAACGCCGAAGACCGCGCCCCAGAACAGCGGCGCCACGACGGCGTCCGAGGTGTTCTCGGCCACGGACTCGACGGTCGCGCGCGCCAAGCCGAGCGTGTCCAGCCGGGAAGCATCACGGCCGCACAGATGCGGCAACCGTGCACGAGCGGCGTCCACATCACCCGAATCGAGCTCGCGGCCCATCGAGGTGCCCTCGGCCGCCAGCGAACGGCCGCCGAGCACCGCCCAGGTCGCCACACCGGTCGCCAGCGCCTGCGTCAGCCAGTGGCGGCGGGCAGCGCGTTCGACCGCCACGCCGAGGGCCACGGTTCCGCCCACCAGCACCGCCGAATACGCGACGCCGGCGGCCTGCGAGTCCGCGTACACGCGCTTCTCGAGTGCCGCGGCAGAGCTGCCGAATGCCGCTACCGGGTGAAATCGGCGTGGATCACCGAACACCGCGTCCGCGGCCACGCCCAGCAACAACCCCAACGCGCGCCCCGCGCCCACGGCATCCTCCCCAGCTCGCTGTAGGCACGGTAGCGCCGCATCACACCAGCGCGCGCATTAGGGTGGCCGGTCGTGGAGCACAAGCGGCTGAAGCTGTACGCCTATCTGGACGCGCGCGATCATCAGCGCACGTACCTGGCGATCATGCGGCTGTTCACCTCCACGCTGCTGGCGGATCTCAGCGCGGGCGAGGTCGCCGGGGCGCTGGCCGGCCTGGAGCGCGAGGGCAGGGTCGAGCAGGGCGAGAGCCGCATCGAGAACGTCATCAACCGCCTCAAGCAGCTGGTCGAGTGGGGCAACCTCGTCCAGGGGCGGCGTGAGGTGGTCGCGGCCAGCATCGCCGAGTTCCAGCACGGCAGCGTCCGCTACCAGGTCTCGAAGCTCGCCGTCCGCGTGCAAAGAGACGTCGACGAGCTGCTCAGGGTCCCCGAAGGCGCCCGCGAGGTGTCCCGCGAGCTGCTCCCCGCCATCGAACGCGGCCTCAACGAGCTGGGCGGGTCGCTGTCCGTCGCGCTGCTCAACGAAGGTGACAAGACCAAGGAGCTCCTGGCCGAACGCGTCACCACCCTGTTCCTGCAGCACGCCGAGCTCGCGGCGACGGTGCGCGACTTCTACGCCTACCTCGGCCAGGTCGTGACGCGCAACCACCTGGCGCCGGACGAGATCGCGGGCTTCCGGAACCTGCTGGTCGAGTACATCCAGCGGGTCGTCGAGGACGTCCTGAAGTACACGCCGCCGATCGCGGAGGCCCTCGCCGGCCTCACCAGAGCCCGGTCGGAACTGCTCAGGCTCCTCGGCACCGACCTCGGCCACAACGTCGAACGCGCCCGCGGCCGCACGCCGGAGGACTGGCAGGAGCTGACGGACTGGTTCGTCGACCGCCCCGGCCGCCCGAGCCAGGTCACGGCGCTGCGGGAAGCCACGGCCCGCGCGATCGGCAGCCTGCTGGCCAGCGTGAAGCGGGCGACGTCCGGCGGCGGCCTCCTCCCGGGACGCCGTGCCGAGCTGCTCAAGCTCGCGAGCTGGTTCGACAACTCGACCCGTGAGGAAGCGCACGAGATCTACGCGTCCGCGTTCGGTCTCTACAGCGCCCGCCACCTCTCCCCCGCACCGGAACACGACTCCGACAACGAGCGCACGCCGTGGCGCGACGGCCCGGTCTGCGACGTGACGGTCTCCGTGCGGTCCCGGGGCGACCGCGGCGCGCGCGGCAGGCCGTCCAGGATTCTCGACGACCCGATGACCGAGCAGTCGCTGCTCGCGGAAGCCCGTGAGGCCGACGAGATCCGCGCGAGGCACGTCGCGGAGCTGACCAAGGCCGCGGGGAACCTGGAGAACACCACGCTGACGCACGGCGCGCTGGAGGTGTTCTGCGAGCTGCTGACGCTCGCGATGGCCCAGCGCGACTCCCCCCAGGACAGCGGATCGGCCAGCGACCCCGTGCGCGGCCTCAAACTCGAGATCGCCCACGGCACCACGACGCAGATCAAGTCCGCCGCCGGGACGCTCACCCTGCACGACGCGACGGTGGCCCTGAAGCGATGAACCACTTGGACAACCTCTCCGACATCGACGCCGCCAACGTGGTGCGGTGCGCCAGGACGTTGCTGCGCAGGCCTTTGCTGCGCAGCGACGGCCCGGACGGCGAGCTGCTCAGCCTCGTCTACCGGCACCGCGCGGTGCTGCAGGACCTGTTCGCGGGCCTGCTCGGCTACCGGCTCGTGGTGGAACGCCGGTTCGCGCGCCTCTACAAGTCCGGCCCCGGCCACGACGACACGCGCGGCGTGCTCAGCATGTCCCCGCGCGGCTACGCCTACCTGGCGCTCACCCTCGCGGTGCTCACGGGAATCGGCCGCCAGACGCTGCTGTCCCGGCTCGTGGCCGACATCCGTTCCGCCGCGGTGGAAGCGGGCATCGACGCACCGGACGACGTGACCGAGCGAAGGGCGCTGACAGCTGCTTTGCGGCACCTCGTCTCCCTCGGCGTGCTGCAGGAGACCGAGGGATCGGTCGCGCAGGACGTCACGCCGCAGGAAGCGTTGATCACGATCGACACGGACCTGCTGGGCCAGCTCGTCACGGGCCCGGTCGGTGAGGCCCAGAGCCCCGCTCACCTCATCGAGCTCGCCGCCCGGCCCGGACCGCGCGGCATCGAACACGCTGTCCGGCGCAAGCTCGTCGAGACGCCGCTGGTGCTGTACGCGGACCTGCCGGACGACCAGGCCGAGTGGCTGCGCCGCAACCAGCGCAAGGAGACCGCGTTGCTGGAGCAGGCGTTCGGCCTCTACACCGAGTGCCGCGTCGAGGGTGTGCTCGCCGCCGACCCCGAGGACTTCCTGACCGACCTGTCGTTCCCCGGTGTCTCCACGGTCGCGCGCATCGCGTTGCTCGCCCTGCCCGACCTCGTCGAGGACGAGTCGGAGGACCCGCCGGCACGACACGTGGTCGCTGCCGAACGGATCCGCGAGGTCTGCGCCGGCCTGGTCGAGGACTACCCCGCCGCGTGGTCGAAGCAGTTCACCGACGATCTCGACCGGCTGGTCGCCGAGGTGACGGAGTTGTTGCGCCGCATGGGTCTCGCCGTACCCTGCGAGGACGGCTGGTCGATCAGCGCGGCCGCGCACCGGTGGCTGCCCTCGCCCGACGGCGACCCCGAACGAGAACAACCGGAACCCGTTGTGGTGCCTGAAGTACCGAGCTGGTCCCTGTTCGATGAGGAGAACGTGTCATGAGCAGGTGGCGGCTGCACCGCGGCGGCGTGGTCAACATCTGGCAGTACACCGAGCAGACGTTCGACTTCTCCGGTGGCCGCGCGATCTTCCAGGGCACCAACGGTTCCGGCAAGTCCCGCACGCTGGAGCTGCTGCTGCCGCTGTGCCTGGACGGCGACCTGCGCCAGCTCGGCTCGAAGGGCTTCGACACGGTCAGCATCCGGCGCCTGATGCTCGACGACTACGACGGTGGCCCGAACCGCATCGGCTACGCGTGGGTCGAGCTGATCCGCGAAGCGGCTGACCACTCGGGCAACGAGTACCTGACCTGCGGGCTCGGCGTGAAGGCGTCGAAGACCTCGCAGGCGATCACGGACTCGTGGCGGTTCGTCACGCCCATGCGCGTCGGCGCGGAGCTGCAGCTCGCGGGCCCCGAGCGCGTCCCGCACGGCCCGGCGCAGCTGCGTGACCTCATCGGCGCGGACTGCATGTTCGAGGAACCCGCGTTCCGCGCGAAGATCGCCGAGACCGTCTACAGCGTGCCCGCCGCCCGCTACGGCGACCTGCTGCACCTGCAGCGGACGCTGCGCAACCCGGACGTCGGCCTGAAGGTGCTGGAAGGGCAGCTGGAACAGATCCTCAGCGACGCCCTGCCGCCGCTGGACCAGGCGATGGTCGAGCAGCTCGCGACGTCCTTCGACGATCTCGAGTCGATCCGCGAGAACATCGTGCGACTGTCCTCTGCGGACAGTGCGCTCAGCACGTTCCTCAAGACCTACAGCGACTACGCGTTCGGTGGCCTGCGCAGCGCCTCCGAACGGCTGGAGTCCGCCGAGAAGTCGGTGACGAAGCTGCAGCGCGAGCAGGCGAAGCTCACGCAGGAGCTCGACGTCACGCGGATGGAACGCGCGGCGTCCGAGCAGGCACTCGCCGACATGGAGACCGGCGAGCAGCAGGCGGAGGAAACCATTGCCGCGCTGAAGGAACTGCCGGCGTTCCGTGACCTGCAGGATCTCAAGACGCGCGAGAACCTGGTGGCGGAGAAGCGTTCTTCGGCGGTTGCCGCGCTCGAAACCGCTCACCGGCAGCGCGCGCAGGAAGACGCCGCCGTCGACAACGTGCTGCGGCTCCTGCGGCGGCTCGCCGAGGATCTCCAGGCCGCCGACGCGCTGAGCGACCCGTTGCGCGAGAACCTGCGCCTGGCCGGCATGGACTCCGACCTGGCGCCGGACGTGCCGCAGGTCCCGCCCGCCGAGGCCACCGTGACCACGGATTCGGTGCGCGCCAAGCCGGATCCCGAGGCCGAGCCGCTGCCGATCGAACGCCGGGTGCCACCCGCCGCGGCGACCGAGGACGTGCTGGCCGCGCTGGCGTCGGTCATCGACCAGACCTCGGGCATCGCTTCCCTGGCCCGCCAGCGGGGTGCGCTCGCGCTGGCGTTGCACGAGCAGGCTCTGGCCCTGGACTCGCAGCAGCGCGAGGTGGAGTCGTTGCGGCAGAAGGCCCGCGACGCCCAGCTCGGCGCGACCGAGTCGACCGCGCTGCGCAACCAGGAGATGCAGGAGCTGGCCGAGGTCGTGCAGACCTGGCTGGAGCAGGTCGAGGCGTGGACGTCCAGCGGCCCGCTGCTCGACGAACGCCCCGCCGAGGCCCTGGTTCTGCCGCAGACCGCCGATCCGGCCGCTGCCAAGGCGTTGAGCACGACGGCCCGCGAGTGGGCCGGACCACTGGTGCAGGCCGCTCGTGACGCCGCGCACGCGTTCACCCAGCAGCGCACCGAACTGCGGGCTCGTCTGGACACGCTGGACGAGGAGCTCGTCGGCCTGCGCTCGGGCAACGAGCGGGTGCCGGTGCCGGGCCAGTACACGTCGGCGGACCGTGACCCGGCCGTGGGCGCGCCCTTCTACCGGCTGGTGGACTTCGCGCCGTCGCTCACCGACGACGAGCGGGCGGGACTGGAAGCCGCGCTGCAGGCGAGCGGCCTGCTGGACGCCTGGGTGAGCCCGCAGAACGCCGAGCTGAACGACGTTCTGGCCGTGCCGAGGCCCGCGGTCGACGGGCGTTCGCTGGCCGAGTTCCTGGTGCCGGCCGTCGAGGGCTCCCCGGTGCCCGAGTCACTCGTCGCCGACCTGCTGCGGGCGGTGTCGCTGGACGACATGACCACCACCGGCGACTGGCGCACCGGCGTGCTGACCGGCCGCTGGACCAAGCCGGAGGCCGAGCTCATCGGCGCGGGTGCGCGGGAGGCCGCGCGTGGGCGCCGAATCACCGCCCTGGAAGAGGAACTCGCCGAGCTCCGCACCCAGCTCGGCACCGCGGAAGACGAACTGGCCCGCGCGCACGAGCACGTCGCCACGTGGGAGGCGCACCTCGCGGCGTTCCCCGGCGAGGGCGAGCTCATCGCCAAGCACAGCCGGGTCCAGGCCGCCGACGAGTCCGCGGCACGGGCCCAGCAACGGACGTTCGAGCTGCGTGACGCGTTGGAGAACGCCAATGCGCGGCTGGAAGCGGCGCGCAGCGAACTGACCAGGCAGGCGGGTGACGCCGGGCTGCCGTCCGACACCGAGGCGTTGCGCCAGGCCCAGGCGGCGGCCTCGGAAGCCCAGCGAACGGCCGACATGCTCGGTGACGCGGTGCGGAGGCGTTGCCAGGGCACGATTTCCGACCTCACGGACGCCTCGCACCGCTACCACGAAGCGGTGGCGGACCGGCAGACCGCGGAGAGCGATGCCGATGCCCGGTGTGTCGACTACGCGGCCCAGGCGGGGACGCTGGCGGAGCTGACCGACGCGGTCGGTGGTGAGGCCAAGGAGATCAGCGAGCAGCTGACGCAGCTGGAGAAGTCGCGCAGGAAGATGCGCGAGGACCTCAAGGGTGTGCGCGAGAGCATCACGACCGCGCGTGAGCAGGCAGCGAAGCTGGAAGCGTTGCTGGAGACCAACTCCACGCAGGTCGCCGAGGCCACGGAGGCGCTGGAACGCGCCAGGGCCGGCTTCCAGGCGACCGTGCGCGCACCCGGCCTCCTGGCCGCCGCCTTCCCCGAGGCGCCGGAGGAAGCGCAGGTGCGCCAGGCCATCGCCGACGCGGGTGACCGTCGTGGCGGCACCGAGGCCACCGTGATCGCCAAGCTGCAGGCGTTGCAGACGTCGCTCGCCGGCAGCCACGACATCGCCGCCGAGCAGCACGCCGGCCTGCTGACCGTCACGGTGACCGGCGAGGAGGGCGCGAAGCCCGTCGCCGTCGCCGCCCGCCAGGTCACCACGAAGCTGGCGGAGCAGCGCGGGTTCCTCGACGAGCAGTACCAGGGGATCTTCGCCGACTACCTGATCCGCGACCTCGCCGAGTGGCTGCGCGGCCAGATCACCGTCGCCGAGGACCTCACCAAGCGCATGAACGAGGTCCTCTCCCAGGCCCGCTCCAGCCAGGGCGTGCACGTCAAGCTCGCGTGGAAGTCGTCCAGCGCGCTCGACGACCAGACGAGGCAAGCGCTTGCGCTCGTGCGCCTCCCGTTCGGCGAGCGCACGCCCGAGCAGGACGCCACGCTGCGGCGCGTCTTCACCGAGCGCATCGAGAACGAACGCGACACGCACTCCGGCGGCTACGCGGAGATCCTGTCGCGGGCCCTGGACTACCGGACGTGGCACCAGTTCACGGTGACCGTCGCCGACACGGGCCCGGACGGCAACCCGCGCGAACGGCGACTGCGCCAGCTGTCGTCCGGCGAGACCCGCCTGATCTCGTACGTGACGCTGTTCGCGGCCGCGGCGAGCTTCTACGACGCGGTGAGCGACGAGTTCGACCCGCTGCGTCTCGTGCTGCTGGACGAGGCGTTCGAACGGCTCGACGACCCGACCATCGCACGCATGCTGGGGCTGCTGGTCGACCTCGACATGGACTGGGTGATCACCTGGCCGAGCGGCTGGGGCGTGTCGGACAAGATCCCTCGCATGCACATCTACGACGTGCTGCGGCCCAAGAACGGCCGTGGTGTGGCGTGCACGCAGACGACGTGGGACGGGGCGGCGCTGGACCGGGTCGACCCCTGATCAGCCGTGCCAGTCGCGGAGGTACTCGGGGAAGTCGATGTCCTCCGCCGCGTCGTTGCCGATCATCCGACGGCCCGCGGTCTTGGTGCATTCGGGGCTGTGGCCGAAGACGACGCGCAGCGGCTGGTCACCGTGGTCGGCGAGGAACTTCCACAACGCCCGCGTGAGGTCGGAGTTGCGGGAGTTCTGGCTGCCGTCGTGGAAGTGGTCGACCGTGCGGTCCTCCAGGCGGATGGGCTCGCCGAGGCCGAGCTGCACCCGATGGGCGTCGCTGACCAGCCACGCTGACTCACTCACGTCTGCTCCCCATCTCTCACCTGGCAGCGTTCCGAGACCGGCCGTCAGCGGAAGGCGGCAGCGGAGGCCTGGTGCCGTGGCAGGCGGCCTTTGCCCCGTGCTCGGCGGTCAGACGGCCGCATCGCGGTGCCCCGCTGAGCGTCGAAGACGCGGCGAAGGTTGGCTGTCGCGGCACTAGGGTGAGGGCGTGAACATGGACGAGCCCGCGCTGGCGGAGTTCTGGCGCCTCGCCCGAGAGACGATGGAGGGCGGCGGCCGCTCGGCGTTCAGCTTCCGCGTCGAGGACGCGCACACCGCCACCGTCCTCGGCGAGCTGCTGCGCAAACCTGTCACGCACCCGGCCCGCCGGCAGATCTCGTTGGCACGCCTGGACGAACACATCCGCGCGCACGGCAGCACGTTGCCCGAGGTGCTGGAGGCCGTGCACGGCAGGCCGGTCGGCATGTCGACGTCCGAGGAGGCCTCGACCGCGGACGCCGTGCTGAAGTTCGCCTTGCGGGAGCACGGGTTGCTGCACGCGCCGTGGGCCGCCGACTGGATCGAGCACGTGCGGAGGTACGGCAAGATCCCGCAGCCCGCGCTGCCGATGATCGCGAACCAGGCCGCGGCGATCCTGGCCGGGCTGAGCGCAGAACCCCGGCGGTGGACGACCCGCTTCGCCCTGGCGGGCAACGACCTCGACGACGGCCGCCCGCTGACCCGCGTTGTCCAGAAAGCCCTGCTGCTCGCGGGCACCGACTGGGAACGCTCCGGTGTCCTCCCCGACGCGTACTCCGATCCGGTGCTGACGTCCGAGGGTTATCTGACGCTGAACGACACCCTCGAAAGCCAGGAGGTGCTCGTCGTCCGCAGCCCGCGGCTGCTCGAGTCCGGCGTGCCAGGCCCGTTGATGGTGCTCCCGAACGGCCTGACCCCGCAGGCCAAACACCACCTCGACGGCAAGACCGTCCGCTGCCACAACGACTTCACGCCGGACGGCATCCGCGCGGCCAACGAGATCCTGGCGTGGACCGGCGGCACGGCGTGGCGGATGTCGGCGGCCGACTACCGCGAGGCCGTCGCCACGCTGATCGCGCGCGGCGTCGAGCTGCCGACGTTGAACAGCCGCCCCTCCGGCGCGAGCTGGGATCCCGATCTTGCCGAGACCATGGCCACCACGGGACTGATGGTCACCGAGGAACACGTGCTGCCGTCACTCCTCTGACGGCGCGAACCTCTTCACGTCCCACCGGCCGTGCCCTTCGAGCAGCTTGCGCCCGATCCGGCGCAGGTCCGCCAGGTCGCGCTCGTTCAGCAGCCCGGTGAACTCCTCGGCGAGCGACGCCCGGTACACCCGCGCGGTGTTGCCGAGGCACGCCTCCTCGCCTTCCGGCGTGAGCACCGCGTAGACCTGCCGCCGGTTGTCGGGCGGCTGCTCGCGCGTGACCCATCCGCGTTTGACCAGCCGTTCGATCAGCCGCGTGACGCCGGACGGGCTCACGTCGAGCAGCTCGGCGAGCTCCAGCATCTTCAGCCGCCCGCCGTTGTGGTGCAGCTGGTAGAGCGCCACGTGCTCCAGCAACGAGCACCCGGCCTCCGCCTCCATCCGCTGCCCCATCGCGGCCTTCACCGCGTCGACGCCCTGCTGCACGTACAGCCACGAGTAGATCGGCTCGGTCACGCACCCATCCTAAATCATGTTTGACACCGGGATGTTTTCACGCTCAAATGTTGAGCATGAAAACTACTGGGGACGTCATCGTCGTCGGCGCCGGACCGGTCGGCCTACTGCTCGCCTGCGAACTAGCCCTCCAGGGCGTCCGCACCACCGTGCTCGAACGCCTCACCACCCAGGCCGACACCATCAAGGCCCAGATGATCAGCGGCCGCACCTACCAGATGCTCGCCATGCGCGGCTTCGGTTCCGCCATCGACGCCGTGAGCGAGGCGGAGTCCGCCCGCCTCGCCTGGCGCCCCACCGGTGCCACCGGCCACTTCGCCGGACTGTTCAAACTGGACGGTCTGCCTCTCGTCATGCTGACCCAGCAAGCACTCGAACGAATCCTCGAAGCCCGCGCCCTGGAACTGGGCGTCGAGATCCACCGCGGTGTCGAGGTCACCGACCTCGGCTTCGACGCGGGCTTCGTCGTCGGCTGCGACGGCGGCCGCAGCACCGTCCGCAAGCTCGCGGGCTTCGACTTCCCCGGCACCGGCCCGACGCTCACCGGCTACCAGGCGATCGTCGACCTGGAAGGCGACCTGCCGCGCGGCTGGCACCACACCCCGACCGGCGTCTACGCCTGCGGCCCGCTCCAGGGCCGCATCATGACGATGGAGTACGACGGCCCTCCCGCCACCCGCGACGCAACGCGCGAAACGCTGGAAGCCAGCCTGCGCAGGGTCAGCGGCCACGACGTCCGCATCACCGCCGTCCACACCGCGACGGTCTGGACCGACAACACCCGCCAGGCCACCACCTACCGCTGCGGCAACGTCCTCCTGGCGGGCGACGCGGCCCACGTCCACTCGCCGTTCGGCGGCCAGGGCCTCAACCTGGGCCTGCAGGACGCCCTGAACCTGGGCTGGAAACTCGCGACCGGCGACGACGCCCTGATCGACACCTACACCACCGAACGCCACCCGGTCGCGGCCCGCGTCCTGCACAACACCATGGCCCAGGTCGCCCTGACCCGTCCCGACCCGCACTCCCGCGAGCTGTACTCGCTCTTCAACACCCTGCTGGACCTGCCGGACGTCAGGAAGCACATAACGGCGATGGTCCAGGGCACCGACATCCGCTACGACACCGGCAGCGACGACCCGCTCGCAGGCACGTTCGTCCCCGGCCTGGACCTGTCCGACGGCAAGGGCACGTCGATCGCCCTGGACGGCGCCGAGGCCACGGTCCGCCCGGACGGCTACATCGCCGAGGTGACCCGGTGACAGGCGCCTGATCCCGGAGCGTCGGGCGTGCGTTCGCCGGGAGTCCTCGCCAAGATGGCGGTCATGGCTCTCCGAGGGCACGCATGAAACCGCATCACTGGCCGTTCGTCGCGCTGGGTGTGTCGGCCGTCGCCGCGATCACCGCCGTGGTCGTCGTGGGCAGCAGGTCGCCCGCAGTCAACATGCCGATCCTGCTCGGGATCCCGCTCGTGGCGACGTACCTCGCTCATCTGGTGTCGAAACGCGCGCCGAACAAGGTGCTGTTCGAGTTCCGCGTCGACCCCAGGCCCAGCTGGTACAACGACGCGGTCGAGGTCACCGCCAACGGCCTGGAGATCACGGCGATGTCCGGCGGCGGACGGATGGCCTCCACCGGACCGACCAGGCTGTCCTATGGGTTCGACGACCTCCTCGGCATCAGCACGCGGCAGGCGGTGCCCGGCGAGGCGCCCTGGATCACGCTGACCGACGGTCGCGGGCTGCCCGTGCCAGCGGGCGACGTCGTGGTGCTGCGGACGACCTCGGGCGAGCAGGTGCTGCCGGTCGAGGACCCCCAGAAGTTCGTCGCGCTCGTGCGATCACGGGTCTCGGGACTGCCAGAGGTCCACTCCACCCCCGTCGTGCAGACCGACAGCCACCTCGACGAGGTCGGCGAAGGTCCACCGCCAACCGGGGAAAGGACCACTCCGGTCGAGGGCCCGGCTGTGTCGCTCACCGGGCCACCGCTGGCGGTGCGCTGGCTGGTCGGGGCGACGCTCGCGCTGGCCGGAACCGTTGTGCTGCCTTCGGTTGCGCTGCTCACCACGCCCGGTGTGCCGTGGGCCGTGCTCACTGCCGCAGGTGTCGCGGGCGTGGTGTGGGTGCTGAACCGGAACGTGCCGTGGGTCTGGGGCAGGGTGGCGTTCCTGTCGGTGCCGATCAGCGTGATCTGGTTGATCGGCAAGGGCGGGTACGTCTGGATCCCCGTCCTGCTGGTGCTGTGTCCGATGCTGGGATACCTCGGCGGACGAATGTTCCGGCTGGGCGCCAACCTCGGCCGCAACGTCGAGGTGCGGGTGCCGTTGCGCGACGGCTCATCGCTGTACGTGCAGCGAGATCGCCTGGTGCACAAGCCGAACAGGGCACACGCGACGGGTTCTTACCCGCAAGCCGTGTGGCTCGGTGACATCACGCTCGTGCAATCGGGCACCACGCCGGATGTGCATCCGTGGCCGACGCCCACCGGCACCACGACGTTCGTCGGCCAGAATCCGTTGCTGCGGCTGGTAGCGCGGCCGCAGCAGTGGATCCTGCCGGCAACTCAGGCCGGTGAGCTCGCCGAGCTGATCCGGTCCCGCGGTGGCACGCCGGCGTCGCCCACCCGGATGTCGGTCGAAGAGTGGCGCGAGCTGCGGCAGTGGGCCGTGCGGCGGCAGGTGGGCTTCATGCAGCAGACGGTCGGGATCGGCAAGGGCGCCTTCATACCGGCCGGCATCGGGTGGCGGCTCTTCGCGGCGGCGTTCACCGGCCAGTTCGCCTGGATCTTCCTCTACCTCGGCAGCACCGGCGTCGACGTACGGGTCGGAATCCTGATCTCGGTGGTGCTGACGGCGTGGCTGCTGGGCGACTGGTGGCGGGTGCGCCCGAGGATGCGGGTCGCCGAGCACAACGCGCTGCCGCCGGGCAGCCGGGACTGGGGCGAGACCCGTCCGGATCACGCCCCACTTCCCGGCTGGCAGCCCTGGCGGTGACTACTTTCGCGGCGGCGGGTCGGGTAGATCGAGGTGCCCGACCATCCGCGGTGGGTTCGCCCCGGACTTGACCTGGTAGTCGCTGTCCTCCTGATCGTTGACGTTGTTCGGCCCACCCGCGCCTGGGATCTTGCTCGCGTTCTCGGACCCCCAGCCACCGTGGTACGGATTGCCCTCGGTGTTGGCGCGCGTCGTCGACCCGTCGGGCGTCGTGTAGGTGTGCCCCTGCGTGTTCGCTCCGCTGGTCGTGCGAATGCCGGTCTCCGGATCCGTGTGGGTCCCGGTATCCCAGGTGTTCGACAGGCCCTCGTGCCTGTTCTGCACACCTCCGAGCGCACCACCGACGCCGCCGGAGATACCGCCGGACAGGATCGCCGAACCGAAGTCCTTCGCCTCGAACTTGCCGTGATAGACGTTGTTCAGCACGTTGCCGCCCGCACCCGAGACGGCGCCTTCCACCGCGCCACGGCCAGCAGCCGCCAGGAAGTTCTTCGACGTGTTGCCGAGTGCGGCGCTGCCCGCGCCGACCGCACCACCCGCGATGCCCGCGGCGACACCCGCGACGCCCGCGTCGACCGTCTTGCCGACGTCCCAGGACTTCCGCTCACCCGTCGCGAACTGGATCGTCTGGATCGCGGCGTCGACACCGACGTTGATCGCGACGTTGAGGATGATCTGCTTGATCAACTGCTGGAAGAGCATCTGGACGAAGGTGCGCGTGGCCACCTGCGCGATCGGGATGCCCGCGGTCGACGCACCGAACGTGGCCACCGCCGAGGCGATCATCGCGGCGATCTGGGCGGCCAGGATGATCAGAGCGGCGATGATGCTGAGTTTCGTGTACTCGACGCCGAGTGCCGCGTTGTCACAGCCTGAGGCCAGGTCGGTGCACAGCTGCTGCAGGTTGACCAGGTAGGCGTCGCCCTCGGTGTACTTCTTCCAGTACTCCTCGAACTTCTCGGCGGTCTGCCCGCGCATGCAGCCCAAAGCCGCTTTCGAGGCGCTGTTGCCGTCGTTCAGCACCTCACCGATCGACTTGGCGGCGGCCTCCCACGCGTCCCGCATGGCGCGCAGCTTGGTCTCGTCGCCCTCCGGCCACGACGCCCCGACCACGATGGGCGTGAGCCATTGAACAGCGCCCGGAATCTCGATGCCCACGGCTCACTTCCCTCCCAGCGACTTGGCGCCACCCTGGTCGACGGCTTCCCAGGTGTCGGCAGAGGCGTCCAGACCTTTGCGGATCGAGTGGATGCCCTCTGCGACCAGCGGAATCGCCTGGCGTGCCGACTGTTCGAGCGGCAGGTAGGACTTGGCGAACTCCTGGCCCGCCTCGTCGTTGCCCCAGCAGCCGTTGTTGGCGTCGAGCACGCCCCGCAACGTCTCCCACGCGGTCTGCAGCTTGTCGCCCGCCGCCGAGAACTTCGGCGACGCCGAGCGCAGCGCCGTCGGGTCGACCTCGAAGCCGGTCACCACTGACCCCCTCGGCGGTCCATGAAGGACTCCGGCGGCTCGTCGTCGTCATGCTGCTGCGGTTTCGGCTGCACGACGGGCGGCGGGGTCGGGATGAGGTCCTTGAGGGACGGCATGCCCGGGAACAGGTCCGGCAGGTCGGGAATGCCCTCCTGATAGGGCGCGAGCGCGGCGTCGGCCTGCTCCCGCGCGGAGAGGGCGGCCTTCTGGATCGTCGCGACGACGCTCTGCGCCAGCTTCTCCGGGGTGCTGCGTTCGAACGCGGCCGGCGCGAACTTGACGTCGGTGACGATGCCCCCGGCGTTGACCGTGACGTCGACCAGGCCGTCCTGCGAGGTCGCCCTGCCGACCTTGGCCATCGCCTCGGCCTGCGCCTCTTTCAGCTGCGCGGTCTGCCGTTCGAGGTTCGCCAGCATCTGGTCGACCTGGCCGCGCAACGCCGCGTTGCGCGCTTCGAGCTCAGCGTTGTTCACGAGCCCCCCTCACTCTCGGTGTGATGTGCGCTACTAGACCACACCGGATGAGGCTAATTGGCGCAACCTGGTCGCACCGCCGAATCAGCTGAACGGATGTCGTGTCACCCGCTGTGGCCGGCCGCCGCCCAGCTCTGCAGCATCCGGAACGCGATCGACGAACCGCCCGCGAGCCCGAGCCCCGGCACGCTGCCGGGCACCTCGATGGCCTGCCGGACGTCGGCCCGCGACACCCACCTGGCCTCGGCGATCTCCCCTTCGGCCAGCACCAGCGGCTCCGAGGGATCGGCCACGGCCTCGAAACCGATCATCAGCGAGCGCGGGAACGGCCAGGGCTGACTGCCCAGGTAGCGGATGTCCCGGACGGCCACGCCGACCTCTTCGAAGATCTCGCGCGCCACGCAGGCCTCGAGCGACTCACCGGACTCGACGAACCCGGCCAGCACAGAGAACCGGCCCTCCGGCCACTCCGGCCCGCGAGCCACCAGCACCTGGTCCGCCCCGTCGTGCACGAGGCAGATCACCGCGGCATCGGTGCGCGGGTACTCCTCGCGGCCGCAGCCGGAGCACACCGAGATCCAGCCCGACTTCTCCAGCACGGTCGGCGAACCGCACTTGGCGCAGAACTTCGCGAGCCGGTGCCACTGGAACAACGCCGCCGCGGTGGTGAACAACCCGGCCGACATGTCGTCCAGGGTCGCCCCGGCCTGCCGCAGGTCGAGCCACTGCGGCTCGTCCGTCAGCTCCGGCGGGCCCCACGCCCGCGAAGCCGGCACCTGCTCACCCTCCTCCGCCGGCGTCAGCACGGCGAAGTAGGCCACTCCGTCCTGCTCACCCAGCAGGACGGAGCCCGGCGGCGGTTCCTCTCCGAACTCCACGGCCGGCCGGTCGACGACACGGGTGCCGCGCTCCGCCACGAGCGTGCGTCCCCGCGTGTCGACGACGACCATCCTGGCCTTGGGCCACAGCGCGGCGATCCGCTCGGAATCGCCGCGCAACGGCTCGCACCTGTCGATCACGAATCTCGACAGCGCGGGCAGACCGACCAGATCGAAGCTCACTGGAACGAGACTCCACCCAGCGCGGAGAGCTTCGGCTTGAGCAGCTCGGCGTCACCGACCAGCACACCGGTGAAGTTGCCGGGGGCGAAGAACTCCAGCGCCGCCGCGGCCACCTGCTCCGGCGTGACCTTCTGCAGCCGGGCCGGGTGCTCGACCAGCCAGTCGATGCCCAGCCCGAGCGCGACGAGGTTCACCAGGAACGACGCCAGACCGGACTGCGACGACGTCGTGGTCAGCAGCGTGCCGATGGCGTACCGGCGTGCGACGTCCACTTCGGACTCCGACGGCGGCACCAGGCCGAGGCGCGCGAGCTCGTACCGGGTCTCCAGCAGCGCGGCCGCCGTCACGTCGGACGCCGTGTCCGCGTCGATCAGCAGCGTGGCGCCGTGGACGGTGAACTCGGGGTGCGAGCGGGCGCTGTAGGTGTAGCCCTTGTCCTCACGGATGTTCTCGACCAGCCGGGACGAGAAGAACCCGCCGTAGACGAGGTTCGCGAGCTGCAGCGCCGGGTAGCGCTCGTCGGTGCGCGGAATCGCCTGCGCGGCAAGGCGGATCTGCGACTGCACGGCACCGGCGCGGTGCACGAGCAGCACGTCGCCACCGGAGACGGGCGGCAGCGGCGGCAGCTGGACGGCCTCGCCGTCGCCCTGCCACGCGTCCAGCGCCTCGCCGATCTGGGCCACGGCTTCGGACGGCTCGACGTCGCCGACGATCACGAGGACCGAACCGCGCGGCAGCAACGCCTTGCGGTGCAACGCCAGCACGTCGTCACGGGTGACCGCGGCGACCTCGTCGGCCTCCGGCATCTCCTTGGCGTACGGGTGGTCGCCGTACAGCAGCTTCTGCAACGCCTCGCGCGCGATCACGTTCGGCTGCGAGCGGGCGATCGCGATGCGCTCGACCAGGCGGGACTGCTCGCGCTCGAGCTCCTCCGCGGGGTACGACGCGGAGGTCAGCACGTCGCGCAGCACGTCCAGCACGGTGCCGAGGCCGCTGGCCAGCGCGTTGCCGGTGATGCTCAGGCGCTCCGGGTCGACCACGGAGTCGAGCTCGCCGCCGACCAGCGCCAGCTCGGTGTCGATCTGCACGCGGGAACGGGACGCGGTACCGGTCAGGATCGTGTTCGCGAGCACCTCCGCCTGGGCGGAGTGCTGCGAGCCGGCGCTCGACGTGGCCGGGTCCGCGAACGGGACGCGCAGACGCACCTCGACCATCGGCACGGTGGCGCGCTTGACCGCGATGACGCGCAGGCCGTTCGGCAGCACGGTGTCCACAGCGGACAGGTCAGCGGCCGCCTTCTGCACACCCAGCTCGGGCAGCGGACGCGGGCCGGTGGGGGTGCGACCGATCTCCTCGGCGGAACGGTGGGTCTTGGCCGAGGTCACTGGGCTCCTCCGGTGGGCTTGACGAGAAGAAGGGCGCGGGCGTCGGGACGCAGCGCCTTGGCCGCGGCGGACACCTCGTCCACGGTCACCGAGGCGATCCGCTCGGGCAGTTCGTAGATCAGCTCGGCGCGGCCGAACAGCAGCTCCGCGGAGCCGAGGCCCAGCGTGCGGTTCGTGAGCCGGTCGTGCTCCTTGTGCATGGTCGACGCCCAGCGGGCGGTGACCTTCGCGAGCTCCTCCACCGACGGCGGCTCCTGCGCGAGCTTCTGCAGCTCCTCGTCGATGGCCGCGACGACCTGGTCGGCGGACACCTCGGCGGTGTGGATCGCGGTGATGCTGAACGTGTCGGGGTCACGGGCTTCCAAGGGCCCGAACAGGCCGCAGCCGGCGTTCAGGTCGATCACGATGCCCTCGCGGTGCACCAGGCGCTGCTGCAGGCGCGAGCTGTCGCCGTCGGTGAGCACGCCCGCGAGCACCAGGTACGCGAGGTAACCGTCGATGTCGGTGACCGGGTCGGGCACGCGGTAGCCGATCGCGATCGCGGGCAGCGGGGCCAGCGCGTCGCCGTGCTCGTGCCGCACCTCGCCCTGCGGGGCGGGCTCGGCGAACGAAGGGCGCTCCGGCTTCGGCCGCGCGGGCACGTCGCCGAAGTGCTTCTCCACCAACGCCTTCGTGGCCTCGACGTCGAGGTCGCCGGCCACGGTCAGCACCGCGTTGGACGGCGAGTAGTAAGTGTCGAAGAACTCCGCGCAGTCGTCGACGGTGGCGCTCTCCAGGTCGACGAAGTCGCCGTAGCCGTTGTGCGCGTTGGCGAACGTCTTGAACAGCACCGGCGGCAGCAGGATCCAGGGGAACCCGCCGTACGGGCGGTTCAGCACGTTGAGCCGGATCTCCTCCTTCACCACGTCGATCTGGTTGCGGAGGTTCTCCTCGGTGATCTTCGGCGCGCGCATGCGGTCGGCTTCGAGGAACAGCGCCCGCTCGAGCGCCGCCGAGGGCAGCACCTGGTAGTAGTCGGTGTAGTCCGGGTGTGTGGACCCGTTGAACGTGCCGCCCGACGACTGCACGTGCCGGAAGTGGGCCAGCTTCTCCAGGCTCTCGCTGCCCTGGAACATCAGATGCTCGAACAGGTGCGCGAACCCGGTGCGCCCCTCCGGCTCGGAGCGGAAGCCGACGTCGTAGTGCACGCTGACGCCGACGACCGGTGCGCTGGCGTCGGGGGCGAGCACCACCCGCAGGCCGTTGGGCAACGTGAACCTGTGCAGTTCGGGTGAGGCCATGTCCGCAAGCCTACGGGTTCGGCGCCCGGAGCGATCGCAGGTGGCCCGCCTGGGCGAGCACACCGTCCAGCGCCCCGAGGAACGCCGGGAAGCTGCGCCGGAAGTCCGTGTTGGTTCCCGAGTTGCCGTACCAATAGAGGTCTTGCTGACCGAACGTGGTGAGCCAGCGCTCGGTCTCGCCGAGCACCACCGCGTACGGCAGGGAACGCGAGAACACCAGCTCGCGGTCGGCCTCGGGGACGTCGTCCGGGGTCACTCCGTGCAGGTAGCCGCGCAGCCCGCGGACGTGCTCCAGCAGCTCGCTGCCGCGCTTGGTCCGCGCGGGCATCGACCGCGCGCCGAACGCCAGGGCGACACCGCCGACCGCGACCGCGAGGCCGAACAGCGCGTTGCCGATCGTCAGCGCCAGCACGACCGTGGCGGCCACGCCCAGCACCGCGATCACGATGCCGACCCACCAGAAGAGGCTCCGCTCGGCGTCGGGGCGGCGCACGAACCAGCGCTTCTCCACGACGTCCGCGTAGAGCCGGTCGCGGACCAGAGCGAGGTCGATCCGCCGGCCGCGCAGCTCGGACACCGTCACGGCGTCGACACCCTGCGGCAGCAGGGCGTCGTAGACGGCCTTCTCGTACCCGGACAGCGAGTCGTCGGCCGGGTTGCGGCGCACGATCTGCCAGTCGTGGCCCTCGACCTCGGCGATCCACAGGTAGTTGCGGACGGCGAGGTCGATCACCGTGGCCGTCACGTCGACGACGTCCACGTGCTCGTCGACGACCGTGCCGACCTGGCCGGGCAGCACGCCGTCCGGCGAGGCGAACGCAACCCTTCCGCTCTGGTCGCGCACCAGCACGGACACCGCGCCGACCTCGCTCGCGAGCGCCGCCGCGTCCCGGCCGCGCAGGTACCAGAGCAGGCCGACACCGCCGAGCAGCAACACGAGCAGCCCGCCGAGCGCGGCACCGCTGATCGGGGTCAGCGCGAACGCGGCCGCCAGCCCGGACTGCTCGACCACGACGGCGTTGGGCGGCACGACACCCGCGGACAGTCCAATCGCGACGTCGACCCGTTCGCCGGCGCCGAGCTTGATCTCCTGCGCGCGCACGCCCTTGCCGTCCGCGAGGTCCGCGCTGGTGCACGGCTGCGACGAGCCGACGGGTCCCGCGAGGCAGTTGACCGACGTGGGTGAGTCGGGGGCGGAGAACGTGACGGCGACCTTGTCGAGCTCGGTGTCCCAGCCGCCCGCGACCTGCCAGCGGACCTCCAGCGCGTCGCCGACCGGGGCGACCGCGCCGACGACCGTGTAGGTCAGCGTCGCCTGGCCGCCCTCGAACGTCGTGGAGAACTGGTCGTCGCCGACGGACGCGCTGCCCTTGCCCTCGACGCGCGCATCGGTGACCTGGTACCGGCGCTCCAGGCCGTTGCCGACCGCGAGTCGCAAGGGGACGGTCCGCTTGACCGTCTTGCCGTCCGGCACGTGGACGGTCTCGGTGATGGACAGCCTGGAGTCGCGCTCCAGCTTCATCCGGACCTCGGTGCTGACGGTCCCTGGAAGCGGCTGCGCGAGCGCGCCAACAGCCGTGCCAGAGGTCATGGCTGTCGTCAGCGCGGCCACGGCGAAGATCGCCGCTCCCCAGTTCTTCAACACGGCTGCGGACAATAGCGGAGTCCTCATATGCTCTGGCGCACTTTCGAACAGACGCCATCTGGGGGATTTTCGGCGATGACGCAACCACCGCCGCCGGGCAATTGGCCGCCGCCACGCCCGGTAGGCCCACCGCCCGTGCCCGCACCACGGCAGTACGGGCCGCCGATGCCTCCCCGCCCTGTTCAGGGACCTCCGCGTCCACCCCAGATGCGTCCGATGGGCCCGCCTCCCGGCCACCGGCCGTTGCCGCCGCCGCGTCCCGTGATGCCGCCGCCTCAACGGATGTGGGGCCCGCCGCCGTCCGGAGCGCCCGGCGGGTTCGCGCCGCCGCACCCGGTGATGCCTCCGCGCCGCCAGAGCAGCAACGGCCCGATCCTCGCGTTGGTGCTGGGCGGCGTTGTGGTCCTCGGCCTCGGCGCTGTCGGCGTCTTCGCGGCGACGTTGAACAGCAAGGTGAAGGACGCGGGCTACTCCAACTACACGACGTACAGCCCGACCTACACCTACACAACTACGGCGGCAGCGACCACCACGACGACGCCGTCCACCCGTACGTCGTCGACGCGGACGTCCTCGACGCCGACGACGCCGCCCGGCCCGAAGGCGGTCTACAAGCTCGCGGACCACCCGATCTTCGCCACCGGGGTCGGCGCCAACGACTTCCCGTCGTGCCCGCTGCCGAGGATGGAGTACAACCCGGCGGGCGAGGAGCGGTTCCTCTCGGCCGCGCTGCCGTGCATCGAGAAGGCGTGGCAGCCGGCGCTGAAGGCGGCCAACCTGCCGTACCAGCCGGTCGAGCTGCAGGTGTTCACCGGCACCGTGCAGACGCCGTGCGGCTCGCGCCAGGCGAACTCGACCGCGATGTTCTGCCGCGGCGTCATCTACTGGCCCGGCAACTTCTACGCGAACGAAGGCGGCTCGACGGTCCGTCACCCCGGCGTCTACCTGGGCCAGCTCAGCCACGAGTACGGCCACCACGTCCAGTGGCTGACCGGCCTGCTGCGCGCCGCCGACCAGGCCCAGTACGACGTCGGCGGCTGGGACACGCCGAAGGGCCTTGAGCTCAACCGCAGGCTGGAACTGCAGGCCACCTGCATCGGCGGCATGACGCTCGCCCCGTTCTCGCACAAGAACGTCGTGCCGATGGACGTCGTGAACACCGGTCTGCAGGACGCGGGCCAACGCGGCGACTACAACCGCACGCCAGACCACGGCAGCGCGCCGAACAACCAGCGCTGGGTGATGCACGGCCACAAGCAGAACGACATCAAGGCCTGCAACACGTGGGCGGCGAGCCCAGCGGACGTCTCGTGAACCGATCCTCCGGCCCGTGCGTCACAAGGACGTGGACGGGACGCGTTAGCCCGGTCGGGGGACGCACGAAGACAGTCCGCATATGCTCGTACCCGACCCAGGCTCACCAATGGGGGGACCTCAGGCGATGACGCAACCACCGCCGCCGGGCAACTGGCCGCCGCCACGCCCGGTCGGCCCTCCGCCGATGCCCGCACCTCTCGGGCAGCGTCCGCCCCAAGGCCCACCACCTCCCTATGGCATGCCGCCACAGGGAAATCCGCCACAGGGCCCGCCGCCCACCTACGGTCGGTACGGCGCTCCGCCGCCGCCACCGGGCCCGGTCATGCCACCCCCGCAACCGTCGTGGGGCGGCTACCAGCCCGGTTACGCGCCGTACCCGACGATGCCGCCCCCAAAGAAGAGCAACGGCCCGATCGTGGCGCTGATCCTCGGCGGCGTCGTGGTCCTCGGCCTGGGCGCCGTGGGCGTCTTCGCGGCGACCCTGAACAACAAGGTGCAGGACGCGGGCTTCTCGAACTACACGACGTACAGCCCGACCATCAGCTACACGACCACCACCGACGCCACGACCACGACAACCACCCCGTCGCGCCCGTCGGCCTCCCGCGCCCCGTCGACCTCAACGGCCCCGGCAGGCCCGAAGGCCGTCTACGCCCTCGCCGACCACCCGTTCCTGAAGGGCAACTTCGGCGCGAACACGATCTCCGGCTGCGCCCTCCCGGCGATGGACTACTCCCCTGCGGGCCAGGACCGCTTCCTGCGCGCCGCCCTCCCGTGCATCGAAAGCATGTGGAAGCCGGCCCTGCAGGCCGCCAACCTCCCGTACCAGCCGGTGGAACTGCACGTGGTCACCGAAACGATGCAGTACCCGTGCGGCACCGTCCGCCCCGACTCCACGGCGCGCTACTGCCAGGGCGGCATCTACTGGACGGCCAACGCCTACGCCGCCGAACGCAACCCGAACAACCCGAACCACCCCGGCAAGTACCTGGGCCAGCTGGCCCACGAGTACGGCCACCACATCCAATGGCTCACCGGGATGCTCAAAGCCTCGGACCGCGCGCAGTACGACGCGGGCGGGTGGGATACTCCAAAGGGACTTGATCTGAACCGCCGGATGGAGCTGCAGGCCACCTGCTTCGGCGGCATGACCCTGGCCCCGCTCTCGCACGGCGCAGTACCGATGGACGTGATCCGGGTGGGCCTGTCCGACGCAGGCAACCGAGGCGACTACGACATCTACCCGACGAAGGACCACGGCACACCGCAGAACAACGCGAGCTGGGTGGACAGGGGCTACCGCACCAACAAGGCCTCCGAGTGCAACACCTGGGCCGCCGACGCAGGCTCAGTCTCCTAGACCCGGAAGGGGCAAACGTGACCCAACCAGCCAAGAACAACCCGGTAGTGCTCGGGTCCGTCTTCGTGCTGGTGGTCGCCTTCGTCCTCGGAATCGGTCAACTGAGCCGCCCCAGACTGGTGACGGGCCACCCCTTGGCGGGTTCCCGCCCGGCCCCGTCCCCGTCCACCACGGAACCGTCCACCCCGGTGCGCCCCCGCGCGGTCTACCGCCTGGCGGACCACCCGTTCCTGGTGACTCCGGCCTCGCTCCCCCAGGTGACCTGCCATCTCCCGGTCTTCGGCCTCTCCGACCAACAGCTGGCGGCCTACTACGCCGCGGGCGTCGAATGCCTGGACAACGCCTGGGGCCCGCTCCTGACGTCGGCAAACCTCCCGTTCGAAAAGCCCACCCTGGACGCCTCCCCGGAGCTGAAGGACGGCCCGTGCGGCGCCGCCCCGGAATCCGACCACGCCGTCGCCTACTACTGCGGCCGCAACCGCACCATCTACATGCCCACGGCCCGCCTGCGCGACAACGGCGGCGGCGACGCCCCGGCAACCCACCTGGCCACCCTCTCCCACGAGTACGGCCACCACGTTCAAGCGCTCTCGGGCCTGCTGCGCGCCGCCGACCTGAAAATCACCGACGCGGGCGAGAAGACCCCGGCGGGCCTGGAAATGTCCCGCCGGCTCGAACTCCAGGCCAACTGCTTCGCGGGCATGTTCCTGACCAGCGTCTCCGGCAAGGGCTCCATCCCCGCCAGCCTCGCCAGGCAGGCGCAGGAGGACTTCAAGTACGCCATCGAGGAAAAGCCGGAGAACAACGCCCACGGCTCAGCGGCCAACCAGGCCCAATGGGCCACCACAGGCTTCAAGTCGAACTCCACGGCCGCCTGCAACACCTTCGCCGCCCCCGCAGCCCAAGTCGCCTAACGCAGCCGAGCCCGCTCGTCCACCAGCCGAGTGGGCTTCCCGAGGAACACCTTCAGGTCCGCAACGCCGCCGTACGCCAGGTTGAGCGTGGTCATCTCGTAGTTCCACCCACCGTCACGCGGCCGCACCCACCGGTGGTTGAGCTGCCACCGAACCCACTCCCCACGCTGCAACCGCACAGGCGAAGGCCGGGCCCACCGACGAGGCGCGGCCAGCATGACATCCTGCAACTGCACCGCCAGGATCCCGTCCTCCTCCCGGAGGCCGAGCCGCATCCGGTCGATCGAGGAGCTCTCCTCGGACCACACGGGCTCGTAGTCTTCCCACTCCCGCTGAAACACCTCGTGCACAGCAGCCTTGGTGTGCGGCAACGCAAACGCCACAGGCAGCGAGTTCCGCAGACCGGCCGAAACCCCACCCCGTGAGGCCTTGGTCCACTCAGTCCGCACCCACTGCACAACAACGTCAACGTCCATCTCTAAAGGGAACCAAACCCCGCAAAGCGAAGCGACTGGTTAACCCCAGAGGACGGAGCCGAAAAGACCAATGCGGCCTACCCCCACGCATCGCAACCACCTGCGCAACCGGGAACGACCTACGAAACCGGCGCGCCCCCAGAAATCACCCCAGGCAGAACAACCCGAAACACCGCCCCAGAATCCGAAGGCTCACAGGTCAACTCCCCACCATGAGCCAGAACGACCCCACGAGCGATGGCAAGCCCCAACCCAGACCCCCCGGACCGCCGATCCCGAGCATCATCCAACCGAACCAGCCGGTCAAAAATCCGCTCCCGCTCAGACTCCGGCACCCCAGGCCCATCATCAGAAACGGTGAACCCAGAAGAATCCACGGAAATCCGAACCGACCCCTGAGGCCCAGTGGCCTGCCGAGCGTTGTCCACCAGGTTGGCCAACACCTGAGCCAACCTCTGCCCGTCCCCGACCACAACCGCCGATTCCCCAAAAGCGGCAATGTCAAAATCAGGGGCCACAAACCGAGTCCGAGCCACCTCAGCCTCAGCCAGCCCCATCAGGTCCACGCTCTCCCGCTGCATCTCGTACCCGGCATCCAACTGGGCCAGCGCAAGCAGGTCATCCACCAGCCGCCCAGCCCGCCGAGCCTCCCTCACCAGCAGGAACGACATCTGATCCCGATCAGGAGAGTCGACCGGCGCCTGCACCAGAGCCTCAGCCACGGCCTGCACCCCGGTGATCGGCGTACGCAGCTCATGAGCAGCATCAGCGACAAACCGCCGAGTCCGCTGCTCCGACCCCTCCAACGAATCCAGCATCCCGTCAAAAGCGGCAGCGGTCCGCCCCAGCTCGGTGTCCGTCCGAGAGGGATTCAACCGCCCACCCCGATGCCCAGCGGCAATGGCCTGAGCCAGCGAGGTCATGGCGTCCAACGGCGCCAACGCCCGCCGAACAACCCAAATCATCAGAACCCCGGTGACCACGATGGCCCCGAGCCCCAACAAGATCAACAGCTTCCGCAACCGGACCTGAGCCTGCGAAATGGCCTCGGTGTCAGCGTAGAACGTGAACTTGGCCCCGCCGATGACCCGGTTCTTGCGCTGAACCGATCCCCCGTCCGGAGCCTCCCCGAACCGAGCACCGTTACCCAGCTCCACGGTGACGTGAATGTTCCGCTTGCTCAGCTGCCGAACCACGTCCCGAGGCGCCGCCCCGCGCATCATCTGCGCGACGGCCCGGTTCTCGGCATCCCGCAGAACGACATCGACGTCCCGGTTCGAAAGCCCCTGGAACGTCCGGTCCACCGAGATCACCAGCGCCACCAGCACCAGGAACAGCACCAGCAGCACCGAAACAGCGACCCGTCGCCGCAGCGACACCGTGCGAAGGTTCATTCGTCAGCCCGCAACACGTACCCCAACCCGCGCACGGTGTGCACCAACCGGGGCCCGTGCTCCTCCAGCTTCCGCCGCACCGCGCTGATGTGGACCTCGACGAGGTTCGGGTCGTAGTCCTCGTACCCCCACACAGCGGTGAGAATCTGCGTCTTGGACACCACACGCCCACGCTGAGCCGCCAGGTACACCAGCAACCGCAGCTCGGTGGCCGTCAGCTCGATGGCCTGATCGGCCCGCATGACGACGCCGGCGTCCGCGTCCACCACCAGGTCCCCGACCTGGACCGTCGTGGGCGTCCGCCCGAGCCGGCGCAACACCGCGGACACCCGCGCCACCAGCTCAGCCAGCACGAACGGCTTGCCCACGTAGTCGTCGGCCCCGCCGGACAGCCCGCGCAACCGGTCGGGCACCCCGTCCCGCGCGGTCAGCATGACCACCCCGGCCCCGGAAGACCGGCGGATCACCTCCAGCAGCTGGAAGCCGTCCCTGCCGGGCAGCATCACGTCGAGCACGACCAGATCGGGCCGGAAGCGACCGAGATCGGTCTCCAGCTGACGCCCGTCCAGCCGGTGCTGCACCTCGTACCCGGACTCGCGCAACGCGGACGACACCGCGGCGCCGATCGCCTCGGCGTCCTCGATCACCAACACCCTGGCGGACACCTCACCATTCTGCTGATCATCCGGACTTCGGGCGACTTGCCTTCAGCTCACGCTCAGAATGCGCGCGCACTCTGAGCCACATGTCGAAGAAATCTGCGTGGGCCGGCGCCATCGTCGCGGCCGCCGGACTCACCGTCGGCGGCATCGCGGTCGCGGCAGCGGCCGACAACCCCGACGGCCCGCCCGCGGCGTTCGCGGAACGCCACCCCGGCGGTCCCGGCAAGCCCGGCCGCCCGGACAAGGTGAAGCTGAAGGACAGCACTCTCGTCGTCGGACGGGTGAAGTCCGTCGAGTCCGGCAAACTCACGATCACCAAGGACGACGGCAGCGACGTGTCGTTGACCACTGACGGCTCCACGAAACTGCGCGGCGGCGACCTCAACGGGCTCAAGGCCGACCAGCGCGTGACCGTGCGCGTGAAGGACGGCAAGGCGCTGAACGTGGCGCTGGCCAAGGCCCACGAGCAGGGCACGATCAAGGACGTCAACGGCAACAACGCCACGTTGATCCAGCTCGACGGCCTGCAGACGCCGCTGGACCTGTCCGCGGTCAGCGAGAAGCCGAAGAACGGCGACCTCGTCGCGGTGACCGGAACGGTGTCCGACGGCAAGACGGTCAAGGTCGAGCAGCTGCGTCAGCTGCCGAAGTAAACCTGGGCTCCACGCGGGCCGCCGCGTCTGCGAACATCGCAGTGTGGCGGTTCCGCGAAGCCCCGACAGATGGGTGTTCATCCTGCTGGTCGTCGGACTGGTCGGGATCGGAGTCGCGATCGCACTTCTGGTGCCAGCCAAGGTGCTCGGCGCCGAGGAACCCCCCAGACCCGTGGCCGCGACCGTCGTCGAGACCGGCGCGTGCGGCCAGGGCATGGACACCGTCGAATGGGACGCGGGCGGCCAGAAGAAGCAGGCCAAACTCGACGGCTGCGGTCACAGCAAGGGCGAGACCGTCGAGATCGTCATGACGGGCGGCGACATGGTCTCCTCCGCCGCCTCGGTCCCCGCCGGACTGCCGGTCGGGCGCCGCCTCACCGCGCTGCTGCTCTGCATGGCAGCCCTGGCAGGCGGCTTCTACGCGTTTCTCTTCCGCTACGCACCTCTGCGCGCACCGGCCGTGCTGCCTGCTCCCAAGCAGGGGACGCTTTCTTAGATCCGTTCGGTCTATTTCCCTTTATGGACTTCCCCAATACCGTGGCTCTCGGACCAGGCATGGGGGCATCGAGGTCCATTGGGGGTTAAGACACTTCGTAACGCAGCCACGACTGCGCCCTCGATCACGCTGAGCTGCTGTTACGGCGTGCGACCGATTCTGCCGTTACGCATTCTTTCAGTCTGGGGACTCTTTGAAGCGTGCAAGCATTCGAATCGTCATCGCATTTTTCGGCGCGCTGTTCGCCCTGGTCGGCGCGCTTCAGCCGGCCAGCGCGGAACCGGCGGCCGCTTTGCCGGGAAATGCTGCTCCGGTGAAGATGGACATGGCGGCTTCGGCCGCCACGTGGCTGATGAACCTGAACAGCGGCAAATGTGCACTGTCCCAAGGTGGGGCCGACGGCCAGCCCGTCGTCCAGTACCAGTGTCTGAACTACAACGACCAGAGGTGGAGCCTCGTCGACAAAGGCAGCTCGCGGTTCCAGCTTCGCAACGCGAACAGCGGCAAGTGCCTGCTCGTCCGCGGTACTGGCAACGAGGCGCCCGCCGTCCAGTTCCAGTGCCTGAACTACGTCGACCAGTACTGGGAGTTCTACAACTACCCGGGCTACCCCGGTTGGTACTGGCTGCAGAACGTCAACAGCCGCAAGTGCCTGATCGTACGCGGAGGCAGTGACGGCACCCAGCTGGTGCAGTTCGACTGCGCGCAATACATCGACCAGGCGTGGGGTCGGGTCATCTGACCTGGTGAGCCCAAGTGCCCGCCTCGGCAAGTCCGAGGCGGGCACCGGCGCATCGGCTAGTCCCCGGCGGGCGTCACCTTCTTGACGTAGAGCAGCCGGTCGCCCGGCTCGATCGCGTCGGCCTCCGGTGCGTCGACCCGGTACAGCGTCCCGCCTCGCACCACACCCAGCACTATGTCCGACAGGTGCCGCGGCGAGCCGCCGACCTCGCCCGGTTCGACGTCGCGTTCGGCGATCGCCAGACCCGCGTCGGGCGTGAGCAGGTCCTCCACCATCGCGACCACCGTCGGCGTCGCCGTGGCCATGCCGAGCAGACGGCCCGCCGTTTCCGACGACACGACGACCGAGTCGGCACCGGACTGCTTGAGCAGGTGCTCGTTCTCCCGCTCCCGCACCGACGCCACGATCTGCGCCTTCGGCGCCAGCTCACGGGCGGTGAGAGTGATCAGCACCGCCGTGTCGTCCCGGTTCGGGGCAACGACGATCGCGCGCGCTCGGGCCGCACCGGCGACCCTCAGCACGTCGTTGCGCGTACCGGAACCATGCACGGTCACGAGCCCGATGGCGGACGCGGCGTCGAGCGACTCCTGCACGGTGTCCACGACGACGATCGAGCCGGGCTCGACACCGTCGCCGAGCAGCGCGGCGACCGCCGACCGCCCCTTCGTGCCATAACCCACGACCACAACGTGGTCCCGCACGACCCGCCTCCACTTCTGAATGCGCAACGCCTGACGGGAGCGCTCGGTGAGAACTTCGAGTGTCGTGCCGACCAGCACGATCAGGAACAGGACTCGCAACGGCGTGATGACCAAGACGTTGACCAGCCGTGCCGACGACGAGGCGGGCGTGATGTCGCCGTAGCCGGTCGTCGAGAGAGAAACAGTCGCGTAGTAGAACGAGTCAAGCAGTGAAACGCCGTCCTCGTTCACGTCGCGATAGCCATCGCGGTCTATGTAGACGATCAGCACGGCGAGCAACAGCGCGGCCGACGCGCCGATCACGCGCTTGACGATCGCCTGGACCGGGCTCTGCACCTGGTCCGGCATCCTGATCACACCGACGAGCGAGTGCGACGCTTCGTCAGACAGGCTCATCGTGTCAACCTCTCGGGCAACATCCGCCACAGGTGAGCAGCCCCCTCCGCGCCTTTGAGGAGCAACGGCACAACCACGCGCTCGTTCGGCGCGTGCACGCGATCATCCGGCAAGGTCGCTCCGAGGTAGACGAGGGGCACCCCGAGCCACGCCTGCAGCACCGCCGCGGGCCCCGACCCGCCGGCCCGTGCGAACCGCACCGGCTGGTCGAACGCCAGCTCCATCGCCTCCTTGACGGTCGCGTTGGCCGGGTCGTCCGGGCTGATCGCGTACGGCGGCACCCCGTCGCCGCGGAAGCTGATCTCCGCCCGGATGCCCGGCGGCGTGTGCTTGGCGACGAACTCCTTGAGCTGGTCCGCGACCTTCTCGGGCAGCTGGTCGGGCACGAGCCGGAAGCTGATCTTCGCCGTGGCACTGGCCGGGATGATCGTCTTCAGGCCGGGCCCGGTGTAGCCGCTGCTCAGACCGTTGATCTCGGCGGTGGGCCTGACCCAGATCCGTTCGAGGGTCGTGTAGCCGGGCTCGCCGCTCAGCGCCTGCGCCCCGCCTCCGTTGTGCGCCAACCACTTCTGCTCGTCGAACGGCAGCTCCGCGTAGTCCTTCCGCTCCCGCGCGGACGGCTCGCGGACGTCGTCGTAGAAGCCAGGCAGCTGGATCCGGCCTTCCTCGTCGTGCAGCGCGGCGACCAGTTTCGCCAGTGCTGTCGCGGGATTCGGAATCGCGCCGCCGGCCCGTCCGGAATGAACGTCATCGGTGCCGCCGAGGAACGTGATCTCGCCACCGAGAACACCGCGCTGGCCGGTGTTGACCGTGGGCGCGTCGCGTTCGTGCAACGCGGTGTCGGTGAACACCACAAGATCGCAAACGAGATCGTCCGCATGGTCCTGCAACAGCTTTCGCAAGTGCGGAGAACCCGATTCCTCCTCACCTTCGATGAAGAGTTTCAACGTGACGCTCGGCGCATTCTGTCCGGTCGCCGCCAGATGCGCCTTCACCGCGAGCAGGTGCATCGCCACCTGCCCCTTGTCGTCGCTAGCGCCCCGGCCGTACAACTCGTCGCCGCTGGTCACAGGCTCGAACGGCGGATGGTGCCAGCGCTCGACGGGATCGACGGGCTGCACGTCGTGGTGACCGTAAACCAGCACGGTCGGCGCCCCGGGATCCGCGGCGGGCCAGCAGGCGTAAACGGCGGGAAGCGCCGGTCCGCGATCCCAGATCGCGATCTCCGGCCACCCGTCGGCGCGCAGCTGATCGGCCAGCCATTCCGCAGATCTCCGCACGTCAGCATGATGCGCCGGATCGACGCCGATGGACGGGATCTTGATCCACTCGCGGAGCCCGGCGACGAACGAATCGCTCAGCGCGGCAACCGCGGCGCGTTCGGGATGATGAGAATCACCTGCCACGCTCGTGGACAATAGGCCAGCCCCATCTCGCCTACGCGGCGTAGGCATGACAGGGTGACGGCATGGAACCGAACCGTTCCCGAGCGCGATCGGCGCTGGCGCTCGCCGCACTGCTCGGTCTGGCGGGCGCAACCCACTTCACCAGGCCGAAGTACTACGACGCGATCGTCCCGCGCGCGCTGCCCGGCACCCCGAGGCAGTGGACCTACGCGTCGGGCGCGGCAGAGCTGGCCCTGGCGACGGCGGTGGCGGTTCCGCGCACCCGCCGGCTGGGCAGTCTCGCGGCCGCGGCGTTCTTCGTGGCGGTGTTCCCGGCAAACGTGAAAATGGCTCTGGATTTCCGCTCCAAGTCGCCAAAAGCACGCGCATTGGCGTATGGTCGCCTGCCGCTACAGGTTCCACTCATCGCTTGGGCCTGGAAAGTGGCCAAAGCAGCCCCATGACCACCCTGGGTAATCCTTAACCAAGAACTCCCAAACGCTGTCATTTTCCGCGCGAGGAACCCTAGGATGCGCCCTGTGCAAACGCTTCTTCAGCGCGCTGCGACAGCGCTGGCCTGGGACGGATTCGTCGTTCCCGACGTCGCCGTGCTCGGCCAGCAGGTGTCAGCGGTGGTGCGTTTGCTGCCCGAGGTCCACGAGTGGAGGATCCAGAACGGCTGGCCACCCCGCGCCGACCCGTCGTGGTTCCGCTCCTGGTTCGAGCCGGCCGCCCACGACCGCCTGCCCGTCGCGGCCGTCGAGCTCGTCGGCGTGCTCGTCAGCGAGTCGACCACGGACCGCGCCCTCCAGTCGTGCGGCACTCTGCTGACCCTCGCGCCGTGCGCGGTGATGCTGCCGCGGTCCGACGAGTCGCAGGCCTGGTCGTACATCGAGCTCGACTACTACGGCATCGGCGTCGTCGTGGCCGACGAGTCGTCCGCCGACCTGATGGTGCCGCCGGAGGACCGCTCGCCCGAGTTCGGGCCGTCCCTCTTCGGGCGGTGGCTGCTCGAGGTGTTGTACGAACGGGTCCTCAAGGCCTCGCACGCACCCGCCAGCACCTGAACCGACCGGCACCTGAGCCGAGATGTCGTCCGGTCCGACCCACCGCGCGACCAGGTCGGCCCGATCCCGCGACCAGGCCGACCCGATCCCGCGGGCCCACCGTCCTGATCACGCCATCACGACCCCACCGACCTGATCAGGTCCTTGAGCCCCTGCTCGTCCAACAGGTCCGCCGGCCGCACCGTGTGGTCGTGCCGCACGTAGTGGAACGCGGCCCGCACCCGTTCCAGCGGCTCCCCCACCAGCGCCGCCCACGCCAGCCGGTACGCCGCGAGCTGCACCGAGAGTGCGGGCAGGGCTTCCGCGTCCGGCACCGCGCCGGTCTTCCAGTCGACGACGGTCCAGCCGTCCGGGTCCTTGTAGACGGCGTCCATCCGTCCGCGCACCGAAATTCCGTCGAACTCCGCCTCGAACGGCACCTCGACGTCGTGCGGGGTCCGGTCGGCCCAGGCGCTGGCGAGGAACGACTCCTTCAGGCGTTCGAGGTCGGCGTCCGGGGCGGCGTCGGCGTCGCCCGCTCCCGGCAGTTCGTCGATGTCGAGCAGGCGGGTGGCGCCGAAGCGGTTCTCCAGCCAGGTGTGGAAGGCGGTTCCGCGGCGCGCCAGCGGGTTCGGCGGGAACGGCAGCGGGCGGCGCAGGCGGCGGGCCAGCAGGTCAGGGTCCTTGGCCAGCTCGACGAGCTGGCTGACCGACAGGTGGTCGGGCAGCTCCACCTGTTCGCGGCGGTTCATCGACGCCGCTCGTTCGGCCAGCAGCACGTCGACGTCCTTGGCCCAGCCCTCCGGGTCGTCGTCCTCTGGCATCTCCGGGTCGTCCGGGACCACGTCGTCGGGCAGCGGTTCGGGCTCCGGCGGGAAGTCTTCGTCCGGAGGTTCGTCGGGTGGCGGGTAGTCCTCGTCCTCGACTAGCGTGGCGGGTTCTTCCTCGAAGATCAGCGGCAACGGCTCCGGCGGGGCCTTGCGCAGTGCGTCGAGCGCGGCCAGCACCATCTCGGCGCCCTCGACCACGGCGTCACGGCGCTTGCCCAGCGGGTCGGCGGGCCACTGCGAGGTCTTCACGTCCTCGGCGAGCGGGTTCGGGGTGTCGGCTTCCGGCTCGGCGGCCCACACGCTGATGTCGCCCGGCGGGTTGTCGCGTTGCAGGACCTCGTGCATCTCCTGCAGGAACACCGACGGGCCTTTGGGCTTGTCGCCCGCCTCCGCCCACCAGTGGCCCGACATGAGCAGGCTGTGCTCGGCCCTCGTCACGCCGACGTAGAAGAGCCTGCGTTCCTCGACCAGGCGCCGGTCCTCGAACTCCTCCGCGTGGACGGTCAGCGCCTCGTCGACCTCCTTGCGGTTGAAGCCCGCCGACAGCCGCAGCACCGGCAGGTCCTGCGCGTCACCGCGAAGGTCCGCCGGCAGCTCTGTCACCGCCTTCAGCCAGCACGACGACTTCTTGCGGCCGGGGAAGACGTCCTTGACCAGGTGCGGCAACGCCACGATCCGCCACTCCAGGCCCTTGGCGGAGTGGACGGTCAGGATCTGCACGCGGTCCTCTGACACCTCGATCTCGCCGGGCTCCAGCCCGTCCTCGGCGTGCTCGGCCGTGTACAGGTAGTCGAGCAGCGACGGCAGCGTCGCCGACGGACTGGCCGCCGCGAAGTCCGTGACGACGTCGGCGAACGCGTCGAGGTGGGCCCGCCCGACCATGCCCGGCCGCGACATGGCCTCGATGTCGAGCAGCAGCGTGCGTTCGACGTCCGCCACCAGTTCGGGCAGCGGCTGGTCGAGCCTGCGCCGCAACGCCGCCAGCTCGCCGCCGAGCCGCCTGATCCGCCGGTAGCCGTCGGTCGAGTAGGCGTCCGGATCGCCGGGGTCGTCCAGCGCGTCGGCCAGACCTGCCTGTTCCGCGTGCTCGCCCGGCAGCGCGTCCGCCAGCACGAGCAACGGGTCGTCCACAACGGACTGTCGGCTTTGGACTCCGGCCAGGTCGCGCGCCCTGCTCCACAAAGCCGCCAGGTCTCGGGCCGCCAGCCGCCAGCGCGATCCGGTCAGCAGGCGCGCGGCCGCCGTTCCCGCCAGCGGATCCACGAGAACGCGCAGTGCCGACACCAGATCGCGCACCTCCGGCTCGTCGAGCAACCCGCCCAGGCCCACGACCTCGACCGGCAGCCCGCGTTCCCGCAGTGCCGCCGCGATGGCCGCCATGTCCGACCGGCGCCGCACCAGCACGGCGGCGGTCGGTGGCACGCCTTCCGCGTCGAGGTGCGCTTCCCATTGCGCCGCAACGTTGTCCGCCATCCAGTCGAGTTCCTGGCGGATGTCCTCGTGCAGCGCGAGCCGGACGTCGCCCGGCCCCGCACCCGGCCGGGCCCTGAGCTCCTCGACGTCCAGCCCGGACTCGCGCAGCGGCAACGACACCGCGTTCGCCAGCTCCAGCACCTCCGGCGGGTTGCGGAAACTGGTCAGCAGCCCGAACTTCTTCGTCGGCGGGAAGTCGTCCGCGAACCGCGGCAGGTTGGCCGCACTCGCCCCGCGCCAGCCGTAGATCGCCTGCGCCGGGTCGCCGACCGACGTGACCGGCATCGGCTTGCCCTCACCGAACAACGACCGCAGCAGAACGCGCTGGGCGTGCCCGGTGTCCTGGTACTCGTCGAGCAACACCGCGCCGTACCGTTCGCGTTCGCCCTCTGCGACCTCCTTGAACGCGGCGAGCTGCGCGGCGAGCGACATCTGGTCCGCGAAGTCGAGCGCCGCCTCCTTCCGCTTGCGCTGCTGGTACGCCTCCAGCAACGGCATCAGCGCGACCCTCAGCCGTTGTGCCCTGATGATCTCCTGCAGCTTCTCCGGCAACCCGTCGCGCTGCCTCGGCGCGCGCGGGGCGTTCTCGATCAGCGCGCAGAGCCGGTCCGCGTGGTGCTGCAGGGCTTCCGGGGTGACCAGGTGCTCGCCGAGCTCACCTGCCAGCGCCAGCAGGTAGCCGGTGATCGTCGCCGGCACCTTGTCGGTGTCGAGGTCCTTGGCCCACGTCGACACCACCCGGTGCGCGAGCTGCCACGACGCGGTCTCGGTCAGGAGCCGCACCCCCGGCTCGACCGGCAGCCTCAGTCCGTGTTCGGACACCAGCCGTCCGGCGTACGCGTGGTACGTCAGCACCACGGGTTCGCCGGTCAGCACGGCCATCTTCCGCTCACCGCTCGGGTCGAGCTCGTCGAGCAGGGGCGACCCGGCCAGCCTGCGGAGCCGCGCCCGCACGCGGTCCGCGAGCTGGCGCGCGGCCTTGCGGGTGAAGGTCAGGCCCAGCACCCGGTCCGGCACCACGATGCCGTTCGCGACCAGCCAGACGACGCGCGCGGCCATGGTCTCGGTCTTGCCCGCGCCCGCACCGGCCACGACCAGCGCGGGCTGGGTGGGCGCGGCGATGACCTCGGCCTGCTCGGGGGTCGGCTTGTTGAGCCCGAGGGCTTCGGCGATCTCGAAGGGACTGACGGTCATCGGCCGGCCAGCCTCCGGACGACGCGATGCCGGACAACACGCTGTGCGGTGGTCCGGTCGCAGGTCCAGGGCGAAGTCACCAGCACATCTTCCTACCCCGGCCGTACGCGTCCGCAGCACCCAGGACCGTGTGTTCGCCGACCGTTCGATCGAACGAAACACGCAGGTCAACGGCTGACCGTACCCCCGCAGCCCCAGTGCTCGGCCGCGCCACTCTCACCACCTACTCGCTCACCTGTCGCCCGGACGGGTGGACCGGACACGTCGTGCGTGCCGGGCAACGGTCGCAGTCCGCGTTCTCCCGTGCGGTGTAGTCAGGACCCAGCACCGACTCGGCGGCGCCCTGCACCACCTCCAGCCACGCTCGGACGCCCTGTTCGTCCAGCGGCGCCTGAGTGCGTTCCACGGCGCCGGTCTTCTTGTCCTCCTTGGCCACGTAGAGCAGGCGGGCGCCACCCGGTTCGGTGCCCAGGCCGATGTGGGTGAAGCCGCCCAGCGACGTCGCCAGCTGGTAGACGGCCAGCTGCGGGTGTTCCTGCGAGGCGTCGCGGGAGACCGGGCTCTTGCCGGTCTTGATGTCGATGACGACCGGGCGGCCGTCCTCGTCGTGTTCCAGTCGGTCCACCCGGCCGCGGACCTGGAGCCACGGGCCGCCGTCGCGTTTGGGGACCTCGACGACCATCTCCTCCTCCACGGCGACCTGGGTGAGCTGGCTGCGGCTCATGGTCAGCCAGGCGAGGAACGTGTCGAGCATGCGTTCCACGCGCAGGCGTTCGCGGCGGGAGAACCACGGTGCGCCGGCGTCGACGGCTGCCCAGGCCTCGTCGAGTTTCACCCGCAGCTGGGCCGAGTCGGCACCGGAGGCCGCTGCCTGGGCCAGCGCGTGGACCAGGGTGCCCGTCACGGACGCCAGTTCGGCCGGGTCCTGGCCTCCATGGCGTTCCACGACCCAGCGCAGCGGGCACTTCGTGATCACCTCGATGGTCGACGGCGTCACGCTGACCTTCTGCTCCTCCGTCCACAGTGGAGCATCGGTGGACACGTCCGCGACGCCGTACCAGGACTCCGGGTGCGCGCCGGGGACGCCGGCCTCGGCCAGCCGGGCGAGCTGAACGGCTGCCCGCGAACGACGATCCGGGGTCTCCGAGTCCGAGCACACGACGCGGCGCAGCTCGCCGACCAGCTCGGCGAGCACCAGGCCGCGTTGCGGGCGGTGCAGCTTGCGCTCTTCCTCGGCGGACGACTCGATCTCGTCGAGGAAGCGCGACGGCTGTTCGTCCTCACCCCGGACGGCGCTGATCAGCAGCTTCGAGCGGGCGCGGGAGGCGGCGACCAGCAGCAGGCGGCGTTCCTCCGCCAGGATCGGCGCCACGGCCGACACCGACGGTTCGAGGCCGGCCAGGACGTCCACCATGCGTTCGACGCCCAGCACCGTGCCGCGCAGGCGCAGGTCGGGCCAGCTGCCCTCCTGCACCCCCGGCACGGCAACGACTTCCCACTCGCGGCCGGCCGCGGAGTGTGCGGTCAGGACGGACACGGCCTCGCCCGTGGGTGCGGAGGCGGCCAGGGTGTCGCCGACGATGCGCTGGGACTCCAGGTAGTCCGCGAAACCCGCCACGCCCGAACCCGGCAGGCGGTCGACGTACTTCGCGGCCGCCTCGAACAGAGCGACGATCGCGTCCAGGTCGCGGTCCGCCTGCATGCCCGGCACGCCGCGGCGGGCCGACTGCGCCACCCACCGGTCCTGCAGGCCCGCCGCAGTCCAGATGTCCCACAGGACGGCCTCCACCGACTTGCCGGCCTCGATCGCCTTGCGCGCGAGCCCCAGCAGGTGCGAGATCCGCCGCGCGGGCAGCGACTCCACGTCCTCCAGGGCCGCCAGCCTGTCGGCGGTCTCCACGACCTCGACCAGCAGCTCGCCACTCGGGCGGTCACCGCCGGCGGCCATCTCGAGCCGCCGCAGACCACGCCGCAACCGCCGCAGCGCCAATGGATCCGCACCGCCGTACGCGGACGACAGCAGCATCGCGGCCGTGTCCTCGTCCAGCGAACCCGGCACCGCCGCCGCCCGCACCAGAGCGAGCAGCGGGCGCACGGCGGGCTGCTGCGCCAGCGGCAGCTCCTCCGACGGCACGGCCACCGGCACCCCCGCCGCCAGCAGAGCCCGCTGCAGCACCGGCAGGGAAAGCGTCGCCGAACGCACGACCACGGCCATCCGCGACCACGGCACCTCGTCGGCCAGGTGGGAACGGCGCAGCTGGTCGGCCACCCATGTCGCCTCCTGCGCTGACGACGCGAGCAACCGCACCTGGACGGAACCCTCGCCGTCGGCGGGCAGCACCGAACGCGTGGGAGAGGCGCCGGGCAGCCGGGCGGCCAGGCGAGCCACCGCGTCCCGGATCTCCGGCATCATCCGGTGCGACTGGCGCAGGACCACCGTCTCGCCCGGCACGTCCCGCAGGATCTCCGGGTCGGCGCCGCGGAACGTGAAGATCGCCTGGTCCGGATCGCCGGCCAGGACGAACCGCGCCGCCCCCGAACCCAGCGAGCTGATCAGCGAGTACTGCATCGGGTCGAGGTGTTGCGCGTCATCGACCAGCAGATACCGCACTCGGCGCCGTTCGTTGAACAACAGCTCCTCGTCGTTCACGAACGCCGCGTACGCCGACGACACCAGCTCGGCGGCGTCGTAGGCGGGGGCGAAAGCCGTCGCGGAGTCCAGGCCGGACAGCAGGTTCACCGACTCGTACTGCTGACCGAAGAGCCCGGCGGCCACCCACTCGTCCCGGCCGTGCTCCTCGCCGAGCTCGATCAGGTCCTCGGGCCCCAGCCCTCGTTCGGCCGCGCGCAACAGCAGATCGCGCAGCTCGTGCGCGAAGCCCGGCAGTTCCAGCGCCGGCCGCAGCCGCTCGGGCCAGTTCAGCGCGCCCAGCTCGGCGTCACCGGCGAGCAGCTCGCGCACCATCGCGTCCTGGTCGGGGCCGGACAGCAGCCGCGGCGGCGGTTCTCCCAGCAGCACCGCTTGGTTGCGCAGCACCGCGAACGCGTAGGAGTGCACCGTGCGCACGAGCGGCTCGCGGATCGTGGAGAGCCGCCCGGTGAGCAGCCGCGTGATGTGCGCGCGCAACGCCACGGACGCGCGCCGGTTCGCGGTCAGCACCAGCACGTTCTCCGGATCGGCTCCCTCCTCCAGCACGACGTGCGCGGCCAGCTCGGCGAGCAGCGTCGTCTTCCCCGTCCCCGGACCGCCCAGGACGCGCAGGAACCCGCCCGGATGCGAGAAGACCCGCTGGGCAGCAGCGTCCCACCGGGGACGCGGGCGCGTCTCCGGCTTCCGGCGGACCAGCTGGGGTGGAAGTGCCACGTCCCGATTTCACCACGCTGCACCGACAAGATCAGTCATGCCCGCCGGAAGGAGCATCGCCGATTTCGACTACCTTCTTGACAGAGAGAGGTGGTCTAGTCCACTTTTGAAGTCGTTGTGAGCCCTCTCACTGCCAGCTCCGCCGCCCTGGACCGAGCAGTTCTTGGAGGACTGATGAAGCGGTTCCTCGTCGGCGCTGTCGCTGCCGCGTGCGCGGCGATGCTGCTGCCCACGACCGCACAGGCGGCCGTCAACCCCGTGCTCGCGGCGCCGTACCTCTACCAGTGGGGCAGCGCGCCCAACCCCGCCACGGTGATGCAGCAGACCGGCATCAAGGCCTTCACCCTCGCCTTCATCCTCAGCGACGGCACCTGCAACCCGAAGTGGGACGGCAACCGCTCGCTGACCGGCTCGGACGCGACCCTGATCAGCAACATCCGTGCGGCGGGCGGCGACGCGGTGCCGTCGATCGGCGGCTGGTCCGGCAACAAGCTCGGCCAGTTCTGCACCTCGGCCAGCGCGCTCGCCGGCGCCTACCAGAAGGTGATCAACGCCTACCAGCTCAAGGCGATCGACATCGACATCGAGGCCGCGGAGTTCGAGAACAACACCACGCAGGACCGCGTGCTCGGCGCGTTGAAGATCATCAAGCAGAACAACCCCGGCGTGAAGACGGTCATCACCATGCCGACCGACCGCACGGGCCCGAACTCCTGGGGCAAGCGCCTGATCACCCGCGCAAAGGAGCTCGGCGCGCCGATCGACACGTGGGCCGTCATGCCGTTCGACTGGGGCAGCGGCGGCGACATGTTCGCCTACACCAAGAGCGCGGTCGACGGGCTCAAGAACCACGTCAAGTCCACGTTCGGGCTCACGGACGACGCGGCGTACCGGCGCAGCGGCCTGTCGTCGATGAACGGCAAGACCGACACCGGCGAGACCGTCACCCCGCAGAACTTCCGCGACATCGTGACGTGGGCGAACTCCAAGCACCTGGCCCGCGTGTCGTTCTGGGCCGTGAACCGGGACCGCGGCAACTGCGGCGCGATGAGCTCCTCGTGCAGCGGCATCAACCAGCAGACCTACGAGTTCACCAAGGCCCTGGCGAAGTTCACCGGGTAGCGATCTCCTCCGGTGACCGGACGTGACCCCGACCCCGTCCGGTCACCGGGGTTCCAAACCCCTCAGGAAGTCTCCCGGTGCCCCCGCTGTGCCGAACAGGTCGCCGGTCGCGAAGTCCGCACCAGCCGCACGCCACCACTGAGCCTGCTCCTCGCTGCTGATCCCGTCGACCGCGACCGTCACACCCGCCTCGCGCATCAGTGGCATCAGCGCCGCCACGAAAGGCGATCGGCGTTCGACCAGACCGCGAGCCACCCGCACCGACTTCACCGGCAGGTCCGAAACGGTCGAGGGATCCAGCGGTCCAAGCCCGAAGTCGTCGATTCCCACGTGGACGCCCAGCCCCGCGAGCACGCTCAGGTTGTCGGCGGCGTCGGACTCCGGCAGCACCTCGGCAGGCATGCTGAGCGCCAGTTCGTGCGTCTTCAGCCCGGTTTCGCCGAGGACTCTCACCACGCGCTCGACCAGATCCGCGTCGGACGACTGATGCGCGGTGAGCCGCACGACCAGCGACCTGTCGAACTGCCCGCGCTGCCGCCACCACGCCGACTGGCCGCTCGCGACCCGAAGCAACCACTCGCCGAGCGGCAGGATCAACCCGGTCGCCTCGGCCAGCGCCGCACACCGGTCGTGGTCCAGCACCTCGGCATCCGGCCGCTCCCAGCGCAACGCCGCCTCGACCCCGCTGACCACGCCGTCGGCCAGCCGCACGATCGGGCGGTACCGCACCGTGATCTCGCCGTCCTCCCACGCACCCGGCATCGCCACGGCCACCGCGTGGTCGCGGCGCTCCTCGGCGTCCTGATCGGGGTGAAACACCTCCCACTGGCCACGCCTGCGCATCTTGGCCCTGCGCAACGCCGTGTCCGCCGCACGCAGCAGGTCCACCGGTTCGGCGGCACTGTCGGGTCGATGCACCACGCCCGCGCTCACCGACACCGCCAGCCCGTGACCGTCCACATAGGTCGGTTCGAGCAGGTCGTCGTTGATGCTCTTCATGATCGTGCCGATGCCCGGTGTGGTCGCCGTGTTCTCCAGAAGGACACCGAACTCGTCGCCGTCGAACCGGGCGATCATCGCCTTCTCGCCCGCGAGCAACACTTCCAGCCGCCGGGCCACGTGCTGCAGCAGCCGCTCGGCGACTCTGCCACCGACGCTGTTGGACACCATGCCGAACGCGTCGATGTCCAGGTGGAAGAACGTGATGCCGTACCCGGTGTCCGTCTTGCGCAGCGCGGTCTCCAGCTGCGTGGTGAAGAACTGGCGGTTCGGCAGCCCGGTCAGCACGTCGTGCAGCGCCTGCCGCTTGAGCTCGCTCTGCAGCAGCTCCAGCTCGGTGCCGTCCTCGACCACCACGACGAAGTGGCTGGGCTCGTCGTCGGCACCTCGCAACAGTGACGCGGTCAGGGACAGCCGTGCCGCTTCACCGTCCTTGCGCAGCATCCGCTGCGACTGCCTGATCCGCTCCGCGGTGCCGCCGACCAGCTCGGCCATCGCCGTCTGCAGCATCTCGGTGAAGCCGGGAGCGATGAGGTCGGTCAGCAGCACCCCGACGAGCTCGTCCTGGGAGTGCCCGAGGATGTCGCAGATCGCCGTGTTCGTCCTGAGGAGCCGCCCCTCGATGTCGACGATCAGCACACCGTTGGTGGACGACGTGACGACCTCGTTGAAACGGGCCTCGCTCTCCTTGAGGTTCCAGTTCGCGTCGCGCACGGCCTTGAGCAACGACTTCTGCATGCCCTCCTGCTGCGCGAGCACGGACTCGGTGTTGGCCCCGGTGAAGCCGGTGCCGAGCGCGCCGATCGCGAGCGCGATCCGTTCCGCGTACCGCTCGACGGGCTGGAACTCCGGCAGCGCCAGCAGCCCCTTGCCGAGCACCTCCGCAGTGCACCGCAGCCCGAACTTCCCGAGGTGGCCCAGCGCGGTCAGCTCCGCGCCGAGCCGCTCGATCGAGGCAGTGCTGAACGGTTCCTCGTGCAGCATGGCGCACAGCGCGTCGAGGCGGCCGCTCAGCTCCTCGTCGAGTTGTGCCTGGCCCAGCGGAATTGCCACGCTGCTGAGCAGCCGATACGACCATTTCCGCGCAAGTGTCGCCCTCGCCCGAACAGCCTCCTCGGGCGAGGGCGTTACGTCAGGTGTTCGACTCGGCATGGGCATTCGGGCCGCCTCATCACGGGCTCAGAATGTCCGGCAGTTTACCCACGCACGGTTGACCTAACGAGACCGACCGTGTGAACCAACCTCACTCTATCGGCATCCCCTATGGCTTGCGGCCGACGCCCGCGTACGCGATCCCGTTCACCTCAGGGTCGTCGGAGATGTCACCCGGCCCGGTAGGCCGCCATTCGGCGAATTTGACGAGCCCCGGCTCGACGAGTTCGAAATCACCGAAGAAAGCCTCGACCTCGTCGTGAGTGCGCTCGATGACCTCGCCGCCGCCCACCTTGTTCATCCTGTCGGTGACGGCCCTCGCCTCCGCGATGGTGTGCTCGGAGGCCAGGTGTGAGATCGCGAGGTAACTCCCGCTGGGCAGCGCCTCGCGGTAGCGCTTCATCAGGCTCTGCGGGTCCGCCGCTGTCGGCACCCAGTGCAGCATGAACAGCAGCAGCAGACCGATCGGCTGGTCGAAGTCGAGCAGCCGGCCCGTCTCGTGGCTGTTCAAGATGCTGTCCGGATCGCGCATGTCGGCCTGCAGCACGCCGACGCGGTCGTTGCCGGCCACGAGCAGCTCGCCGTGCGCGACGGCGACGGGATCGCGGTCCACGTAGACGACCCTGCACTCCGGAGCCACGTCCTGCGCGACCTCGTGCACGTTGGCCACGGTCGGGATGCCCGAGCCGATGTCCAGGAACTGACGCACCCCCTGCTCGGCCATGAACCGCACCGCGCGGCGCAAGAACGCCCGGTTGAGCCTGGCCGCGCTGCGCGCGAGCGGCATCATCTGCTCGGCCTTGTCGCCCATCAGGCGGTCGACCGCGAAGTTGTGCGCGCCCCCCAGCAGGTAGTCGTACACCCGCGCCGCACTCGGCACGGAAACATCGACTCCCGGTGGGATCCAGCTCTGTCCGTCGGACACGGCGACCACCTCTTCGGTCGGGGACGCACAAGCTTAGTCATGCACAAAGGACGCATGATTAGTCCACAAGCGTGAACACGCGCCACCCGATCGGGCACTGTCACTCTCGACCGAACGACTCCTATGGTGGTCCATCTCTTTCCACTCGCGAGGAGCGATGATGTCCGTCCCGGTGGCACCCGGCAGGCTGCCATTTCTCGGACACACCCTGCCGATGCTGCGGAAAAGATTCGAGTTCACCGCGAATTTACGGCACCAAGGCGATCTCGTCGAAGTTCACCTCGGGCCGTTGCGAGCCTATTTCGTCACGAGCCCGCGGTTGATGCACCAGGTGCTGGTCACCGACGCACCGAAGTTCCACAAAGGCCGTATGTACGACAAGTTCCGGCCGTTCGTCGGCAACGGGCTCGCCCTGTCGAACGGGGCCTTCCACCTGCGCCAGCGTCGGATGATGCAGCCTGCGTTCCACCGCGACCGGATCGCGGGCTACGCGAACATCATGGCCCGCGCAGCGCGTGACCTCGTGGAGGGATGGCAGCCGGGCGAGGTGCGGCGGCTCGAGGAGGACATGCAGGGCCTCGCGGTGACGATCGTCGGTGAGGCGCTGTTCTCCACCGAGATCGGCGAACGCGCGATCGACGAGGCCCGCCGATCCGTCTTCGTGATCATCAAGAACGGAATGCTGCGCGCGCTCTCACCGGGGTTCGTCGAAAAGCTGCCCATACCGGCCAACCGCGAGTTCGACGAAGCCATCGCCCGGATGCGCGCGATCGTGCACGAGGTCATCGAGAGCCGGCGCGACGACGACATCGACCATGGCGACCTGTTGTCGATGTTGCTGCTGGCCAGGGACACCGAGACCGGTGAACCGATGACTGACGAGCAGGTCTTCGACGAGGTCGTCACGCTGCTGACCGCGGGGATCGAGACCACCGCGCTGGCGCTGGCCTGGATCTTCCACGAGATCGCCGCCAACCCGGAGGTCGAACAGCGCGTGCTGGCGGAGATCGACGAGGTGCTGGCCGGGCGGCCGGTCACGTTCGACGACGTGCCGAAGCTGACTCATCTCGCCAGGGTGGCGAACGAGGTCCTGCGGAAGTACCCGCTCTGGCTCGTCATGCGCCGCACCGCGGAGGAGGTCGAGCTCGGCGGCATCCGCCTGGCACCGGGCACCGAGGTGATCCTCAGCCCGCACACGATGCACCACGACCCCGCGCACTTCCCCGACCCGGAGCGATTCGACCCGGACCGCTGGACGCCCGAGCGCGCCAAGCACCTGCCGAAGGGCGCGTTCGTCCCGTTCGGCGGCGGTATCCACCACTGCATCGGAAACCACTTCGCACTGACCGAGATCACCATCGTGGTGGCGACGGTCTGCGCCCACCACCGGCTGGTCCCCGACCGGCCCGTGCGCACCAAGTTCACGAATGCGGCCTACCCCAACGACCTGATGATGAAGGTCGTCCCCCGCTAGTTGGAGGTTGTTCCCCCATGCGTTTTCGTCGGCTCTGTGCCGCCGTGCTGCTCGCTGCGCTCATACCGGTTCCCACGCCGGCAAGCGCTGCCCAGACCACCTGCGAGGACGTGTACACACCGGTTCAGTTCGGACTCGTCCGGCAGATGATGTACGGCAGGCTGTGTGTCCCGCAGAGGGCCACGACCGTCCAGGTGCTCATCCCCGGTGGCACGTACACCAGCGGGTACTGGGACATCCCGGTGGAGAGCGAGACCCGTTCGGTCACGCGCGCGATGAACAGCGCGGGCATCGCCACCATGGCGGTGGACCGGATCGGCTCCGGCAAGAGCACCAAACCGCTCAGCATCCTGGTCGACGTCCCCAACCAGGCCGAGGCGGTGCACCAGGTGATCCAGACCCTCCGCCCGCGGTTCTCGAAGGTGTTGGTGGGCGGGCATTCCATCGGTTCGGCCATCGCGATGGTCGAGGCGGGCAGGTACCACGACGTCGATGGCGTCCTGGTCACCGGCATGACGCACCAGTGGGACTACGTCCGGGCCGTGCCCGCGCTGACCAACCTGATCCCTGCCGCGATCGATCCCAGGCTTGGCCTGCGCAACCTCGACGTCGGCTACCTGACGACGGCGCCGGGAACCCGCTACACCATGTTCCACGCGCCAGGTCCCAACATCTCCACCGTGATCAACCTCGACGAGTCCACAAAGGACGTGGTGTCGGCCGGTGAGTTCGTCACGACCGCTCTGATGTCCAACCTCGTGCTTCCCGCGAGCAACGCCATCAACGTGCCGGTGATGACCGTTCAGACCTCGGCCGACTACTTCTGCGGCACCCCGCCGCTCGGTGCCGACTGCTCGTCGGCGCAGGCGCTGGTCAACTCCGAGAGGCCGTTCTACCTCAGGGCACCTCGACTGAACGGCTTCGTCGTCAACGGCTACGGGCACGTCTTCAACTTCGACACCAAGAACGCGAACCGCTACCACGCGGCCGTGACCGCGTGGCAGCGCAGCATCTAGAGCTCTTTCAGGAAGTCGCCCGCATCCAACGGGGAACCGAAGTGGGCGCCGATCGCGAGGTCGGCGCCCGCTTGCGTCCACCACGCCGCCTGCTCGGCGGTCTCGATGCCGTCGACGCAGATGTTCACGCCCACCTCGTGCACGGCCGGGATCAACGCGACAGAACGGGGATCCATGCGCCGCGTCAGATCCTTCGGCACGCACACGGACGCGATCGGCAGCTCCGAGAGCCAGGCCAGATCCCGCGGACCGAGTCCGAAGTCCTCGAGCGCGATCCGCACTCCCCTGGCCGCGAGCGTGCTCAGGTTCTCCGCCGCGTCGGCCACGCCGAGCACACCGACCGGCATGCACAACGTCAGCCGTTCGTGCGGCATCCCGGTCTCCTCCACGACCTTCGCCACCCGTGACACCAGATCCGCGTCGGTCGACTGGTGGTGCGTGAGCCGGATGCCGAACTGCGCGTCGAGCTCGCCGCGCTGACGCCACCACTGCGCCTGGCCGGCGGTGATCCTCATCAGCCACTCGCCCATCGGCAGGATCAGGCCGGTCTGGTCGGCCAGCTCGGCACACCGGTCCGAGAGATCCCAGTGCAGCACCGCTTCGACGCCGGCCAGCTCGCCGGTCGCGAGCACGCGAACGGGCTGGTAGCACACACCGATGTCGCCCTGCTCCCACGCTCCCGGCATCACCACGGCCAGCGCGTGGTCACGCCGGCGCTCCATGTCCTGGTTGCCGTGGAACAACTGCCACTGACCGCGCTGGTCCTTCTTGGCCTGCCGCAACGCCAGATCCGCCATGCGCAGCAGCTCCGTGGGATCGACGTCGGGCGACGGCCGGTCGACCACGCCGGCGCTCACCGAGACCGCGAGCCCGTGATCGTCCACGAAGATCGGTTCGGCCAGGTCGGCGTTGATGGAGGCCATCGTCGTCGCGATGTCCGGCGTGGTGGCGGTGTTCTCCACGATGATGCCGAACTCGTCGCCGTCGAACCGGGCGACCATCGCCTGCTCGCGCGACATCACCGCCCGCAGCCTGCGTGCCACGTGTTGGAGCAGTTGGTCGCCGACTCGCCCGCCGAGGCTGTTGCACACCAGGCCGAACGCGTCGAGGTCGAGGTGGAAGACCGTCACGCCGAACTCGGGATCGGCCCTGCGCAGCACGGTTTCGAGGTGGGTGGTGAAGAACTGCCGGTTCGGCAGGCCGGTGAGCACGTCGTGCAGCGACTGCCTGCGCAGTTCTCCTTGCAGCAGCGCGAGTTCCGTGTCGTCGTCGATCATGGCGAGGACGTGGCTCGGCTTGCCGTCGTCGTCGCGCAGCAGCGACGCCGTCAGCGTGACCCTGGAGAACTCGCCGTCGCCGCGCACCAGTTGCATCCGCTCGCGCTGGAACTCGTCGCGTTCGGCGAGAACCCGTTCCATCAGCTCGCGGAACACCACGATCGACTGCGGTGCGACGAGCTCCGCGAGCCTGGTGCCAGGCTCCGGCTGATGGCCGAGGATGTCGCCAATCGCGTCGTTGCCCCAGGCCACTCGTCCGTCGAGACCGACGATGAGGATGCCGTTCGTCGACGAGGACGCGAGGCCCGCGAACTTCGCCTCGCTCTGCCGCTGGTCCCGTTGCGCGTCGTGGGCAGCCTTGAGCAGCGAGCGCTGCATGCTCTCCTGCTGGTCCAGGATCGCCCTGGCACGGGCGCTGACGAAGCCGCACGCCAGCGCGCCGATGCCACCGACCACGTGGACGGTGTGCTGCTCGGTCGCGCTGAACTCCTCCAGTGCCAGCAAGCCCTTGCCCAGCACGTCGACGGTGCGCCGGAGGCCGGGCTCGTTGACGTAGCCGAGAGCGACGAGTCGCTCGCCCACCTCCTCGAACGGAGCAGGGTCGAACGGCTCCTTGTGCAGCGCAGCGCACATCGCGTCGAGCTGGGCGCCCAGTTCAGCGTCCAGCTCGTCTCTGCTCAGCGCGACAACTATGACGCTGCTGACCAGGTAGCTCCACTTGCGCGCCAAGGCTTCGCGCGCCCGGACGGCGGCGGTGTCCGCAGGTGGAACGGCATCGGGTCTTCGGCTCGGATTCGTCATTCCCGTTGCCCTGTATGGGTTGGAGAGTGTTCGGCAGTTTACCTACCGGCAGTCGACGCCTGCTGCGCCGACAGAGTGAACCTCCGACACTACCGGGTGGTTTCAGTCCTTACGACCGACACCAGCGTACAAGAACATGTTCATGCTCGCGTCGTCCGCGATGTCACCAGGTCCGTCCGGCCGCCACTCGCCGCAGCCGACCAGGCCGGGCTCGACCAGCTCGAACCCGTCGAACAGCGCGTTGACCTGCGCGTGCGTGCGCATGTGCATCTGGTCCGCGCTCTTGCTGCGGTTCACCACCTCGGCGGCCTCGCCGACGTTCTCACCGATCTGGTCCTTGGCGACGTGGGTCATCACGATGAAGCTGCCGGCGGGCAGCGCGTCGCGGTACGTGGCGACGAGCTTCTGCGGGTCGTCCTCGTCCGGCACCCAGTGCAGCATCAGCAGCATCAGCAGGCCGATCGGCTCGTCGAAGTTCAGCAGGCGGCCGACCTCGGAACTCGACAGCACGGCTTCGGGATCGCGCATGTCGGCCTGGACGATCGCGGCATTTTCGTTGTCGGACAGCATCAACTGACTGTGCGCGACGGCGACGGGGTCCTTGTCGACGTAGACGATGCGCGCCGCGGGGTCGCGTTCCTGGGCCACCTCGTGCACGTTGGCGACGGTCGGGATGCCGGAGCCGATGTCGAGGAACTGGCGAATCCCCTGGTCCATCAGGAAGTTCACCGCGCGGCCGAGGAACCGCCGGTTGAGTCTGGCGACGCTCGGCAGGCCGGGGACCAGCTTCTCGATCTGGGAACCGACCTGCCGGTCGGCGGCGAAGTTGTGGGCGCCGCCGAGGATGTAGTCGTAGACGCGGGCCATGCTCGGCACGTTCGTGTCGATGCCGAGCGGAACCCAGTTCTGGGGCTCTGCCACGGGAAACACCTCTTAGGTTCGTGGCGGTTCGAGGGAGACGCACGAGCTTAGTCACCCGTGCGGCTTGCGCGCTGAACCATCAGAGTGATGCGGAACCACCCGTTCAGGCACTGTCGTCTTCCTCCAAACGGCTCCTAGGGTGGTCCGTCCCCATTCGGCCCAACTCCTGGGAGTCTGGATGCCCGTCCCGGTGGCTCCGCGCCGCTGGCCGTTACTCGGGCACACACCGGCAATGCTCACCCAGCGTGCCAAGTTCACCGACGCGCTGCACGAGCACGGCGATGTGGTGCGCCTCGACCTGGGCCCCTTGCACGCCTACTTCGTCACCGATCCCGCGCTGACCCACGAGGTTCTCGTCGCCCAGGGGTCGAAGTTCCGCAAGGGCGCGATGTTCGACAAGTTCCAGCCGTACCTGGGAACGGGCCTGCTGCTGTCGAACGGCGAGTTCCACCTGCGACAGCGCCGGTTGATGCAGCCGGCGTTCCATCGGGAACGGATGGAAACCTATGCCTCGACGATGGCTCGTGCCGCTGCTTCGCTGGTTGCGCGGTGGCAGCCCGGCGAGGTCCGCGTCATCGAGAACGACATGCAGGAGCTCGCGGTCACCATCGTCGGCGAGGCGCTCTTCTCGACGGAGATCGGCGAGCCGGCCGTCGAGGAGGTCCGCCGGTCGATCTTCACCGTCATCCAGCAGGGCATGATCCGGGCGCTGTCCCCGTCGTTCGTCGAAAAGCTCCCGATTCCAGGTAACCGAGAATTCGACGCGGCCATCGCCCGCATGAAAGCCGTTGTGCTGCAGGTGATCGAGAGCTGGCGCGCCGACGGCGTGGACCGCGGCGACATGCTTTCGATGCTGCTGTTGGCCGGCATGACCGACCAGCAGACCTACGACGAGGTCCTGACCCTGCTGACCGCGGGCATCGAGACCACCGCGATCGCACTGGCCTGGGCGCTCTACGAGGTGGGCCGCAACCCCGAGATCGAACGACGGCTGCACGCCGAGGTCGACTCCGTGCTGGGCGGCCGCCCCGTGACGTTCGCCGACGTGGCCTCCCTGACCTACACCGAGCAGATCGTGCAGGAGACCCTGCGGATGTACCCGATCTGGTTCGTGATGCGCCGAGCGCTGGTCGACGTCCAGCTGGGCGACGTCCACCTCCCCGCGGGCGCCGAGGTGATCGTCAGCCCGCACGCCCTGCACCACGACCAGCGCTACTTCACCGAACCGTGGCGCTTCAGCCCGGACCGCTGGACACCTTCCTTCGCCTCGGGACTCCCGCGCGGAGCGTTCATCCCGTTCGGCGGCGGCAACCGACAGTGCCTCGGCAACACCTTCGCCCACACCGAGATCGTCATCACCCTCGCGACCATCGCGGCGAACTGGCGTCTCACCCCCACCCGTCCGGCGCGCGTGAAGTTCACGTCCGCCCCGTACCCAAACGGCCTGCTGATGAAGGCTGTCCCCCGCAACTAGTTGGAGGTCGTTCCACCATGCGTTTCCGCCGGTTGTGCGTCGCGGCTCTGCTCGCCACCGGAACACTGCTGGCCCCCACACCCGCTTCAGCCGCCGTGACGTGCGAGGACGTCCACACCACCGTCAACATCGGCCTGACCCCGCTGGTGCCCATGCTGGAAAGGATGTACGGCAGGCTTTGCACCCCGCAGGGCGCGAAGACCGTGCAGGTGCTCATCCCCGGCGGCACCTACGACAACTCGTACTGGGACATCGGCTACGAGCCCAACTCCCGCTCCTACACCCGCGCCCAGAACAAGGCGGGCATCGCCACCCTCGCCGTGGACCGCCTGGGCACCGGCAGGAGTTCCAAGCCGCTGAGCGCCCTGGTCACCGCCTCGGCCCAGGCGAACGCGGTCCACCAGGTCATCAAAACCCTGAAGCCCCGCTTCGAAAAGGTCATCGTCGGGGGCCACTCCATCGGCTCGGCGATGGCCATGATCGAGGCAGGCACCTACCGCGACGTGGACGGCGTCCTCGTCACCGGCTTCACGCACAAGATGAACTACATCACCGTCGTCCCGGTGCTGGCCAACATGGTCCCGGCGGGCCTGGACCTCGGTTACCTCACGACGATGCCGGACACCCGCTACAACTCGTTCCACAAGCCGGGCCCGCTGGTCTCCGGCGCGATCTCGTTCGACGAGTCCACCAAGGACGTCTTCTCCGCCACCGAGGCGGTCGACACGATCCTCCTGAACACCGTCATCATCCCGATCTCCCGCAAGATCAACGTCCCGGTGATGATCGCCCTTGGCAACGACACCCACTTCTGCGGCAACAACTTCCCCCTGATGGGCAGCGACTGCTCGTCCCCAGCCGCCCTGAAGGCCGACGAGCGCCAGTTCTTCCCGTCGGTCCCCCGCCTCGACACCTTCATCCTCAACGGCTACGGCCACTCCATCAACTACGCCCCGAACGCCCCCGACTACCACTCCGCAGTCGCCGCCTGGTCCAAGAGCCTCTGACTAAACTCAGGGGATGGACGAAGAGATCCACGAGCGAGTCCGCGACATCATCAAGGCCATCCCCCGCGGACGCGTCGCCACCTACGGCGACATCGCAGATCTCGCCAAGGCGCCGTCGCCACGACTGGTCGGCCGCATCCTCAACGAGGACGGGCACGACCTGCCGTGGCAACGCGTCCTGAAGGCGGACGGCACCTGTGCGCCGCACCTCCGTGAGACGCAGCTGCAGATGCTGCACGAGGAGGGCGTGCCGAACCTGGACGGCAAGGTCAACCTGCGCGAGTACCGGTGGGAGGACGCGCGCAAGGAGGAAGCACCCGGCCTCTGGTAGGCGAGGCGCCCTTCAACCGTGATGGCGAAGCTGAGCCGGACGGGACCGCCGCGTGAGCGCGTACGCACCCGCGGGCCCGCACGCCCGGTCCCCACCAAGCCTCAAACCCTGTCAAACCACCCGGTGGAACAGTTCCATTGAGGCCGGTTCACCCAAGCCTCATGCTGATTGCAGCAACACCGCCCGAGCCGCGTAGTACTTGCGCAACAACACATCGACCACAAGAGGATGCGCCCCGATCGGTTCGGACACGACGTCCGCGCCGCAGTCGGCGAGCGACCCGTGGAACGTCCCTGGTGCCAGAAGCCACGAGGCAACGGCCACGCGGCGCCCCCGCAGCCCGGCAACGACGTCGGGCACGCGGGGCGTCGCGGTAGCCACGTACCCGACAGCGGAAGCGCCGAGCAGAGCCGCAGCCCGACGAACGTCCGCCAGCGCCCGAGCGTCCGACGAACCCGCCGCGGCGAGCACCAATGCGTCGCCGCGGCGGAAACCTGCTTCCCGCAACCGGTCCCGCACCGCCGGCACCGCGTCCACGCCGAGCGGCGAGGTCAGCACCACGTCCGGCCGGTTCCCGATCTGTTCGGGGATGTCGACCCGGACGTGGTACCCGGCAGCCAGAAACGCGGGAACCACCACAGCCGGGCCGTCCACAACCGACCGGACATCGGGCTGACGGACATCGGCGTATGCGACCTCCACGGGCACATCAACCTGCGGCCGCACCAGATCCGCGATCTCTTCGCACACCACGGCGCCTCGCGGATCACGAGTGCCGTGGAAGGCAAGAACAAGCTTCATGCGGGCTCCATCGCTAGCCGGTAACCACGCTTCACGACCGTGCACACCATCTGCGGCGACCCCAGCGCCGTCCGCAACCGCCCGATCGCCGTCTCGACCGCGTGCTCCTCACCGCCAGAAGGCAAGGCGGCCAACAGGTCCTGCCGGGAGACCACCCTGCCCCGAGCAGCCACGAGCGTCCGCAACACGGCCATCGGAGCCGGCGCCACCGGCCGAAGCTCCCCGTCGATCACCACCGCCTGCGCCCGCATCTCCATGTCACGGGACGCGATCCGCAACCGAGTGGCACGCGACGGCAACTCGACGGCCAGCTCGCGAACCATCGAACCGATCCGGGAGCGAGCCGGCTGCACCACCGGAATCCCGGCGGCCACCAACGGGCCGGCGGTGATGGCGCCGACGCCGACCACGAGCACGTCCCGGCGCAACGCGGAAACCAGATCCGCGTACCGCGGCCCGGCAGTGCGCAACACCGAAGCCGCGGCAGGCGCGCTGGTGAACGTCAGCGCATCGACCTGTCCGGCCAGCACCGCCTCGATCAACCGCTGCAACGGTCCCATGTCGGCGGGCGGCTCCCACCGGTAGACCGGGATCTCGACGACCTCGGCACCGGCGGCCCGCAGCGTGTTCACGAAGTCGGGCAAGGGCTCGCCGTGCAGCTGGATGGCGACCCGCTTGCCGGACACGCCCAGCCGCAGCAGGTACTGCAGCAGCTCGGCGTTCGACTCCGACGTGGGGGACCAGGTCTCGACCAGGCCGGCCGCCCGCACCGCACCCTTGGCCTTCGGGCCCCGTGGCAGCACCACGGCGCCTTCCAGAGCGCGGTGCAGTCGACTGGCCAGTCCCCACCCCTCGGCGGCTTCGAACCACCCGCGGAACCCGATCGCGGTGGTGGCGACGACGACGTCGACCGGTGACGACACCAGTTCCCGCGTCGCGGCGTGCAGGGTGGTGTCGTCCGGCAGAGGCACTATCCGCAAGGCGGGCCCGTGCACGACGGACGCGCCCTTGCGTTCCAGCAGCGCGATGAGCTCGTCGGCGCGGCGGGCAGCGGTTACCCCGATGGTGAAGCCCGCCAGCGGCGCGTTCATGTCAGCTCCACGACGCCGTCACGCACTCGCACCGGGTGCACCGCGACAGAGACGGCGGGCTCGTCGAGGCACTTTCCGGTCGCCAGCTCGAAGGCCTGCTTGTAGACCGGCGACACCACGACGGGGACGCCGCCGCGGTCGCCCACGATGCCGCGGGAGAGCACCGCGGCGCCGCTGAACGGGTCGATGTTGTCCAACGCGTGCAAGGAACCGTCGGCGGTCAGGAACACCGCCACCTGCGATCCGTCGGGCAGCAGAGCGGCCACACCGGTCTCGGGACGCAGAACGTTGAAGTCACAGACAACGGTCACCTGACGACCTCCGGAATTCCGAGCTGGACGGGGACGCGCTGACCGCGCTCAGCGCGGAACGAGATCGTGGGGTCGGGTGTGCCGGGCGCGTTCACGAACGACGTGAACCGCGCGAGCTTCTCCGGGTCCTCCAGCACACCTCGCCACTCGTCGGCGTAGTCGTGGACGTGCGCGGCCATCGCGGCTTCCAGCTCGTCGCAGATGCCGAGCTTGTCGTCGACGATGACCTCGCGCAGGTGGTCGAGCCCGCCGTCGAGCCCTTCCAGCCACGCCGAGGTGCGCTGCAGGCGGTCGGCGGTGCGGATGTAGAACATCAGGAACCGGTCGATCACCTTGATCAGCGTCTCGGTGTCCACATCGGACACGAGCAGGTCGGCGTGGCGAGGCGTGAAGCCGCCGTTGCCGCCGACGTAGAGGTTCCAGCCGTTCTCGGTGGCGATGACGCCGAAGTCCTTGCCGCGTGCCTCCGCGCACTCACGCGCACAACCGGAGACGGCCGACTTGAGCTTGTGCGGCGAACGCAGGCCGCGGTAGCGCAGCTCCAGCTCGATGGCGAGACCGACGGAGTCCTGGACGCCGTAGCGGCACCAGGTCGTGCCGACGCAGGACTTCACGGTGCGCAACGCCTTGCCGTACGCGTGGCCCGACTCGAAGCCCGCGTCCACCAGGCGACGCCAGATCTCCGGCAGCTGGTCGACGGTCGCGCCGAACAGGTCGATGCGCTGGCCACCGGTGATCTTGGTGTAGAGGCCGAAGTCACGGGCCACCTCGCCGATGACGATCAGCTTCTCCGGCGTGATCTCGCCGCCGGGGATGCGCGGCACGACCGAGTACGTGCCGTTGCGCTGCAGGTTCGCCAGGAACCTGTCGTTGGTGTCCTGCAACGGGGCCTGTGCCTCGCCCAGGATGTGCCCGTTGTTCAGCGACGCGAGGATCGACGCCACGGCGGGCTTGCAGATGTCGCAGCCACGACCGGTGCCGTGCTTCTCGACCAGCGCCGTGAACGTCGTGACGCGAGTCGCCCGGACGATCTCGAAGAGCTCCGCCCGCGAGTACGTGAAGTGCTCGCACAACGCCTTGGACTGCTCGACACCGCAGTCGGTCAGCAGCTTCTTCAGCATCGGCACGCACGAGCCGCAGCCCGTACCTGCCTTGGTGCACGCCTTGAGCTCGGCCACGTCGCACGCGACACCGGACTGGATCGCGTCGGTGATCGTCTGCTTGGTCACCGCGTGGCACGAGCAGACCTGCGCGTCCGCGGGCATCTCGACGTCGACGGCCCCGCCCGGCTGCAGCAACGCCGCCGGAACTTCCTTGCCCACCAACGGCCGCAGCGACGGGTAGGCGGAAGCGTCGCCGACGAGAACGCCGCCCAGCAACGTCTTGGCGTCGTCCGACACGACGAGCTTGCTGTAGGTCCCGGCGACCGCGTTGTTGACGACGACTTCCAGCGCACCCTCGGTCTGCGCGTGCGCGTCACCGAACGACGCCACGTCCACACCGAGCAGCTTCAGCTTGGTGGAGAGGTCCGCACCGGGGAACGTCTTCGCGCCGCCGTGCAGCTGGTCGGCGACGACCTCGGCCATCGCGTAGCCAGGAGCCACAAGTCCGTACGCCACGCCCTCGACGGCAGCGCACTCACCGATCGCGAACACGTGCGGGTCAGCGGTGCGGCAGGCGGCGTCGACCAGGTAGCCGCCGCGCGGCCCCAGCTCGAGGCCCAGGTCGAGGTCGGTGCGCGGCCGGATGCCGGCACTGAACACCACCACGTCGAGGTCGAGCTCGACCCCGCTGGCCAGCTTGGCGATCAACCGCGAGCCGTCGCGTTCGATGGACGAGGCCGAGGTACCGGTGTGCACGGTCAGGTCGAGCTTCTCGACCAGCCGCTTCAGCAGCCCGGCACCGCCCTCGTCGACCTGGATCGGCATCAACCGCGGCGCCAGCTCCACTACGTGCGGCGAGACGCCCATGCCGCGCAGCGCGTTGGCCGCCTCCAGCCCGAGCAGGCCACCGCCGAGCACCATGCCGGAGTGCCGTCCGGGCCGGTCAGCGGCCTGGACGGTCGCCCGGATGTCGTCCAGGTCGTCGATCGTCCGGTAGACGTGGCAACCGGGCAGATCACGACCGGGCACCGGCGGAACGAACGGCACCGAGCCGGTGGCCAGCACCAGCGCGTCGTACTGCACCTCGACACCGGAAGCGCCCGTCACCACGCGGCGCTCCCGGTCGACCGAGACGGCCTTCTCACCGAGGCGGAGCTCGCAGCCGGACAGCGGCGTCAGCTCCAGATCGGCGGAGTTCCACGTGTCCACATAGGACGACAGCGCGACTCGGTCATAGGCAGGGCGCGATTCCTCGCCGAACACCACGATCCGCCAGGACGAGTCGCGGAGGATCTCAACGAGCCGGTGGCCGACCATGCCGTTACCGATCACGACCAGGGTCTGAGTCATCGGGCATCCCTCCTTCCGACCGGTATGCTCACCGGGCGGCGTGTCATCCCAAGGTCCGCAACATTTCGCGGGTGTTAAAGGAAACTCTCTCCGCAGATCAGCGCGATGTGCGTCACACGCCGGCGTAGGCGAGCGACGGCCGCGTCGCGAACACGTTGCGCCTCAAGTAGAACCACCACGTCGTGCCGAGGCACAGCGCGTAGAAGACGAGAATGGCGGTCAGCGCGGGCGTCAGCGTCTTCGAACCCTCGAGCGAGAACTTGAAGACGAGGTTCACCAGCACACCACCGGCCGCACCGATCGCGCCCGCGATGCCGACGACGGCGGCGGCCTGGCGCTTGGCCGACTTGTCGTCGTCCGCCTGCGTCTTGAAGATCGCCGGGATCATCCGGTACGTCGAGCCGTTGCCGACGCCCGCCAGGATGAACAGCGCGATGAACGAGGTGAAGAACAGCGGGAAACTCTTCATGTCCACGCTGGTCATGACGCCGATCGTGCCCACACCGAGCCCGATGAACGTGGCGAGCGTGACCTTGGCGCCACCGATCCGGTCCGCCAGCCACCCGCCGGCCGGACGGGCGATCGAGCCGATCAGCGCGCCGAGGAACGCGAGCGCCACCCAGCCCTTGTAGTCCACGAAGCTGATCTTGATCAGCGACGGGAACGCGAACGAGTACCCGATGAACGAGCCGAACGTGCCGATGTACAGGAACGACATCACCCACGTGTGCTTGTTCGACATCGCCAGCTTGTACGACTGCCCGTCCGGCTTGGCCTGGGTGAGGCTGTCCATGAAGAACCACGCGAAGGCGGTCGCGAGGACGATGAACGGCATCCAGATCAGCGCCGCGTAGGCGAGGTTGATCCCGGTGCCGATGGTGATGATGACCGGCACGATGAGCTGCGTGATGGCGACGCCGAGGTTGCCACCGGCGGCGTTCATGCCGAGCGCCAGGCCCTTCTTGCCCTCCGGGTAGAAGAACGAGATGTTCGCCATCGACGACGAGAAGTTGCCGCCACCAAGACCCATCGCGGCCGAGGTGAGCAGGAAGAACCAGTACGGCGTGCCGGGCGTGGTCACCGCGTAGGCCAGCATCGTGCACGGGATCAGCAGCAACCCGGCGCTGATCGTCGTCCACAGCCGCCCGCCGAAGCGCGGCACCGCGAACGTGTAGGGCACCCGCAGGATCGCACCCACCAGGTTGGGCACGATCAGCAGCCAGAACTGCTGGCCGACGCTGAAGTTGAAGCCCACCGAGCCGAGGCTCACCACGACGATGCTCATCAGCACCCAGACGCTGAACCCGAGGTTCTCCGCGAAGATGGACAACGCCAGGTTCTTGCGGGCGATCCGCTTGCCCTTCGACTCCCAGAACTCGGCGTTCTCGGGTTCCCAGTGCTCGATCCAGCTCCGCATGAATGTCCTCCAGGGGTTCGGCGACTGCCGAAAAAGCTAAGAAACCCGCATTACCAAGGGGTTCTGGCCGATGACGGCGAAGGCAACTCCGCCGCACATCACGCCGAGGCCGGTTGTGAGGCCCCGAGCCAGTCGAGCAACCCGCACACAGCGTCCTTGCAACCACCACAGCCCGTGGTCGCCCGTGTCGCTTCGGCGAGCTGTGGCAACGTCTCCGCGCCCGCACGCCAGGCCGACACGATCTGTCCCTTGGAGACGGTGTTGCAACGGCAGATCACCGCGCTGGACGGCAGGTCCGCCGGGCTCGCCGCCTCCGCGGGCAGCGCACGTCCCAGCAACAACGCCAGCCGGTCCGTCGGCGCGGGGATGCCGCGGTCGTAGAGCTGGGTGATCGTGGCGGCCGCATCCGGTGCGCCCAGGACGATCGCGCCCGCCACCCGGTCGTCCCGCAGGACGAGCTTCGCGTAACGACCGCGGGATGGTTCCTGGAAGCACAGGACTTCCGAGTCCGGACAGTCCACGTCGGTGTGCACATCGCCCAGTGCGGCGAGATCCACGTCACGTGCTTTCAACCGCGTCACAACGGAAGTGCCGCGGTAGCGCGCGGCCGGATTGGCGCCCGTCAGGCGATCCGCGAGCACCGCTGCCTGGTCCCAGGCCGGTTGCACGAGGCCGGAGACCGTGCCGGGGTGCTGGGCGCAGTCGCCGATCGCGTGGATGCGCGCGTCGTTGGTGCGCAACACGTCGTCGACGACGATGCCGCGGTCGACCTCCAGGCCCGCCTTGACGGCCAACGAGGTTTCGGCGCGGACACCGGCGGAAACGACGACGAGCTCCGCGGGAACGTGGCTGCCGTCGTCGAGGACCAACCCGTCGCCGGGAAGGTACTTGGCGGCGAGCGCGTTGAGGCGGAACTCGATGCCGAGCTGGCCCAGCGTCCTGGCGAGCACACCGCCCGCACCGGGGTCGAGCTGGCGTTCCATGAGGTGGCCGACCGGGTGGACGACGGTGACGAGGCAGCCGCGTCCGGCCAGGCCACGAGCGGCTTCGATGCCCAGCAGACCGCCGCCGAGGACGACGACGGGCATGCCCTTCTGGGCCTTCGCCTCGATCTCGGCGCAGTCGTCGAGAGTGCGGAACGCCACGACACCGGACGCGAGCTTGCCGTCCTCGACGAGACCTTCTGCCGGAGGAACCCAGGGGGTGCTGCCGGTGGCCAGAACGAGGGCGTCGTAGGGAATGGGCTCGGCCTCGGCCAGAGTCACCGTCCGCGAGGCGCGGTCGATCTCCAGCACCTCCTGCCCCAGCCGCAGGTCGATGTCGTGCTCGTCCGCCCACCTGTCGTCGTGCAGCCTGGTCGACTCCGGTGTCATGGTCCCGGCGACCACGGTCGAGAGCAGCACGCGGTTGTACGCGGCGTGCGGCTCCGCGCCGATGATGGTGATGGAGATGTCCTGGTCACGACGCCGCAGCTCGTCCGCGAGCCGCGCGCCTGCCATTCCGTAGCCAACGATCACGATTCGTCGCATGCCCGCTCCAATCGCACCGCGCAGACCTTGAACTCGGGCATCCGGCTCGTGGGATCGAGCGCGGGGTTGGTGAGCAGGTTCGCCCGCCCGTCACCGGGGAAGTGGAACGGCAGGAACACCGCGTCGGCGCGCATGCTCGCCACGCACCGCACGGTCGCCGTCACCGTTCCCCGCCTGGACACGACGTGCGCGGGCTCACCGGAGGCGAGGCCGGCGCGCGAAGCCGTGTCCGGGTGCATTTCCACGTACATCTCGGGAACCGCCTTCATCAGCTCGCCGATCCGCCGCGTCTGCGCACCCGACTGGTAGTGCTGCAGGACCCGCCCGGTGGTGGCCTGCAACGGGAACTCGTCGTCCGGCGGTTCCGCCGGACCCCTGTGGTCGACCGGGATGAACCGCGCGAGACCGTCCGGATGCGCGAACCGGTCGAGGAAGAGCCTTGGCGTGCCGGGATGTTCGACGGACGGCACCGGCCAGTGCAGCTGCTCGGCGTCGAGCCGCTCGTAGGTGACGCCGGAGTAGTCGGCGGGACCGCCGGCGGACGCCCTGCGCAGCTCCTCGAAGACTTCCTTCGGCTCGGTCAGGAACTTCTCCGCGCAGCCGAGGCGCGCGGCCAGTCCGTGGATGAGGTGCAGGTCGCTGCGCACCCCGGCAGGCGGGTCGAGTGCCTTGCGGCGCCTGATGATCCGGCCTTCGAGGTTGGTCATCGTGCCGTCTTCCTCCGCCCACTGCGTGACCGGGAACACGACGTCGGCCATCGCGGCGGTCTCCGACATCACGAAGTCCGCCACCACCAGCAGGTCCAGTGCGCGAAGACGATCGGCGACGCCGGACGCGCGCGGCGCCGACACCACGGGGTTGCTGCCGAACACCAGCATCGCCTTGAGGTCGTCGGCGTTGAGCAGCTCGTACGCGCTGCGCCCCGGCCCCGGCAGCCAGTCGACACCCCAGACGTCCATGATGTAGCGGCGCGCCTCGGGGTCGTCGAGCTTGCGGTAACCGGGCAGCTGGTCGGCCTTCTGCCCGTGCTCGCGGCCGCCCTGGCCGTTGCCCTGCCCGGTCAGGCAGCCGTAACCGGAACCCACCCGGCCGGGCAGACCCAGGGCCAGCGCCAGGTTGATCCACGCGGAGACGTTGTCGGTGCCGGACGCGTGCTGCTCGGTGCCGCGGCCGGTCAGGATGTACGACCGCCCGGCCAGCATGTGCACGGCGGCGCGCTGGTCAGCGGCGGAGACACCCGTGACGCGCTCGGTGTGCTCCGGCCACCACTGTGCGGCGATGCGCCAGGCCTCGTCGAAACCGCTGGTGCGAGAAGAGATGTACTCCTTGTCGAGCACGCCCTCGATGACCGCGGTGTGCAGCAGTCCCAGCGCCAGCGCCAGATCCGTGCCCGGCGCGGGCTGCAGGTGCAACGTCGCGCGCTCGGCGGTCGGGGTGCGGCGCGGGTCGATGACGATCAGCCGCGCGCCCTCGAGGTGGCGCAGGAACGGCGGCATCGTCTCGGCCGGGTTGGACCCGGCCAGCAGCACCGTGTCGGCGGACCGCAGATCGGTCAGCGGGAACGGCATGCCGCGGTCCAGCCCGAACGCCTTGTTGCCCGCCGCGGCGGCCGACGACATGCAGAACCGGCCGTTGTAGTCGATCTGCGAGGTCTTCAGCGCGACCCGCGCGAACTTGCCGAGCAGGTACGCCTTCTCGTTGGTCAGACCGCCGCCGCCGAACACAGCGACCTCGTCCGGCTCGAACTCCTTGATCCGGGACGCGACGAAGTCCAGGGCCTCGTCCCACGAGGCGGGCTCGCCGTGAATCAGCGGTGTGGTGAGGCGGCCTGGATGGCGCAGCAACTCCCCCGCCGTCCAGCCCTTCTGGCACAGCCCACCGGGACCAGGGGCCACCTGGCCGTCGATGACGCTCATGGAGCACTGCAGCGCGCAGTAGGGGCAATGGGTCACCCCGCTGACGCTAAGAAGCCCCTGTTAACCCGATGCTCCGCAATGTTTCGAACCTGGAAATTGGCCCGCTCACAGCAGTGCGGTGACCTGGTGAGCAGCTCGTTCCAAGCCCGCAAAGGACTGTGATGTTGACAACGGGTGCAGCGCGTGCACGGCGAGCCGGAACAGGGTCGCGCGCACCAGCACCTGCGTCCACTCGCTCAGGTGGCTCCACCGCTTGAACAGGCCGTGGTCCGCGCCACCCCACGCGACGGCGTCCACGGCGACCACGGCGGCGGCCCACTCGGCGGGCCGCCAGTACGCGGTGAAGTCGATGACGGCGGGCGGGGCGTTGCCGGCGAACAGCACGTTGCCGAAGAGGTCGCCGTGCACGACCTGGGACCTGAGGTTGAGCGGCTTCTGCGTTTCCTTGAGCAGCTCGAACAGCCTGCCGCCGAGGTTGGCCTCGAGCGGCACGTCCTCCTCGCCCCACGCCAGGCGGTCGGCGACGGCGAACACGTCGGTCCGTGCTTCCAGGAAGCGGGGCTTGGGCAGCTCGGCCGTGGCCTGGTGCAGGCGCTGGGCGACGGCGATGACCTCGTCGTGACGTGCCTCGGCCCGACCGGCGAGGAACTTGGTGGCGGACCAGCCGCCGACGACATAACGACCGTCGGTGGATCTCAACGGTCTGCCGATGCGCAGGTTCGGCACGTCCAAGCCGTCGAGGGTCTTGGCGATCCAGGTCGCCTCCGCCGGCTTGGGCGCCGGACGGATCGTGGCGTCGCCGCAGCGCCAGGCGGGGCCGCCGTCGATGAGCTCCGGCTCGGCGTCACGTGCCCCGAACGCCGCACGCACGTGCGCTGGGGGCGGTTCGGGGGTGCGGGTCACGGTCGGGCACGCTACCTGCTCAGACCACCCGGTTGGCGGAACGCGACACGCCGTGATTCGCGCCACCACCCACTTGGCCCAGTGGTTGGAGCGTCTGCAAGTACCACCAACTGGGCCGTTGGTGGTACTTGCAGACGCCATCAAGCCATCAGTACGTGGGCAGCGACGGGTCGACTTCGCGAGCCCAGGCCAGCACGCCACCACCGACGTGCACGGCGTCCTTGAAGCCCGCCTTGTGCAGCGCCGCGAGCGCCTCCGCCGAACGAGCACCGGACTTGCAGTGCAGCACCAGCGGCTTGTCCTGCGGCAGCTCGGAGAACGCCTCGCCGGACAGGATCCGGTCCTTCGGGATCAGCACCGAGCCCGGGATCTTCACGATCTCGTACTCGTGCGGCTCGCGGACGTCCACCAGCAGGAAGTCCTCGCCGGACTCCTGCTTGTGCTTGAGCTCGAGCGGCGTGATCGTGTTGCCCGCGGCCGCCTGCTGCGCGTCCGTGGACACGACACCGCAGAACGCCTCGTAGTCGATCAGCTCGGTGATCTTCGGCGACTCCGGGTCCTTGCGGATCTTGATCGTCCGGTAGGTCATCTCCAGCGCGTCGTAGACCATCAGGCGGCCCAGCAGCGGGTCACCGATGCCGGTGAGCAGCTTGATCGCCTCGGTGACCATGATCGACCCGATGGACGCGCACAGCACGCCCAGCACGCCGCCCTCCGCGCAGGAGGGGACCATGCCGGGAGGCGGCGGCTCCGGGTAGAGGTCGCGGTAGTTCAGGCCCTGGCCGTTCGGCGCGTCCTCCCAGAAGACGCTGACCTGGCCCTCGAACCGGAAGATCGAACCCCAGACGTACGGCTTGCCCAGCAGCACCGCGGCGTCGTTCACCAGGTACCGCGTGGCGAAGTTGTCGGTGCCGTCGAGGATCAGGTCGTAGTCGCGGAAGATGTCCAGCGCGTTCTCGGAGTTGAGATGCGTCTGGTGCAGCACGACCTTGACGAACGGGTTGATCTCGGCGACGGAGTCGCGCGCGGACTCGGCCTTCGGGCGGCCGACGTCGGACTGGCCGTGGATCACCTGACGCTGCAGGTTCGACTCGTCCACGACGTCGAAGTCGACGACGCCGAGCGTGCCGACCCCGGCCGCGGCCAGGTACAGCAGTGCCGGGCTGCCCAGGCCGCCCGCGCCGACGACGAGGACCTTCGCGTTCTTCAGCCTCTTCTGCCCGTCCACCCCGACATCCGGGATGATCAGGTGCCGGCTGTACCGCGCGACTTCTTCCTTGGTCAGCTCCGCGGCTGGCTCAACGAGCGGCGGAAGCGCCATTTGCTCCTCCTCGACGGACTGCATGCCTCTGTATCCGAGACAACATCTACCCTGCCTGGACTCTTCCTCGTTGGAAAGCCGTCTCAGCCAGCGGGAAACGGGTTCGGCGTGCAGACCTTGCCGTCGGCGGGAACCACGTCCTGCCCGGCGTTGAGCTGGGAGACGAAGTTGTTCGCGACGCCGAACGTCTGCTGCATCATCACGGGCGCGGGAGCACCGTTCTCCGGGCACGCCGCGTGGTTGTTGCCCAGCGCGTGGCCGACCTCGTGGTTGATCACGTAGGTCCGGTAGCCGGAGAGGTCGGGCCCGTAGACCATCGCGCCGCGCACCCAGCGGGCGACGTTGATGATCACCCGCTTGGTGGGGAAGTCCCAGCAGGAGGTCTCGAACGGGATCTCCTTGCCGCAGATCGTGTGCGAGGTCTTCGTGCTGGCCAGGATGATGGTGAAGTCCGGGTTCTGGTTCGCCTCGACCCGCTGGAAGGCCACTTGCTTCGTGCCGATCCAGCCGCGGGGGTCGGACAGGAAGCCGTCGATCGTGCGCCCGAACGCGGCCGCGTCGTCGTTGTAGTCGGCGGGCTTCACGCCGTCCTCGATGGCGATCGCGTACTTGCGGAACTTCTGCGCGTTCGCCTCGCCGACCCTCGCGCCGCTGCCGGGGACGGCTTTGAACGTGCCGACGCCGTCCTCCGAGAACGCGGGCCCCGCGGGCAGTTCGGCGGTGGGCACGTCGAGCTTCGGCTTCGGCGCCTGCACCTCGGACGCGGGCGGCTCCGGTGTGGTGGTGACCACGTCGGTGGGGTTGCCCGCACTGCCACCAGCCGCGGGCGACTTCGGCTGCACCGTGTCGAGCACGACCAGCGCCGTCAGCACGAGCAGCACCGGGATGGCGTAGATCCGCCATCCGTAGTTGGCGACGAGCTTCTTGGCCCCGCGCTTGCGGGGCCGTCTGTGCTGCGCGGTGCCCTCCGGCTCCCAGGCTGCCGCGAGCGGCTCCGCGCTGGTCCGGCGCGCGCCACGACGGTAGCGGTCAGAGGGCGGAGCAGAAGGTCCTCGCTCGGGGGCGCGATTCACGTTGCCCAGGGTCCCACACCCCCCGTATGGCCGTTGTTCGTCACCATGTGTGTCGGTCCACCGCCTCCCACATGCCCAGGACGGCCCTCGCCACGGTGGCGGGCCGCTCCATCTGGGCCACGTGCCCGGTCTTCGGGAGCACCAGCAGTCGTCCCCTCGGCAGCAGACGGGCCGTGCGCGGCCCCTTCCGCACGCTGACGAGCCTGTCGTTCTCGCCCCACAAAACCAGCGTGGGCGCCTTGACCAGCGGGAGGAAGCGCCAGAGCGACTTCGGGCCCGGCATGAGCCAGGTCTGCATCAGCCCGAACGTGCTGCGGTTGAGCGCGTGCCCGGCCCACTTCTGCCGGGCGCGCTCCTCGTTCTCCCTGATCGACTCCTCGATGCGGTGGTCGGGCACCACGCTCGGGTCGGCGAAGCACAGTTCGAGCATCTGCCTCGTGCGCTCGTGCGCGCTCAGCTTGGCGAGCTCGCGGCGCACCCTGGACCCGACGATCGGCAGGAACGCGAGCGCCATCCGCGGGTCCGACATGCGGTCCAGGCGCGGCCTGAAGTCGGGCACGGCCGGGCTCACCAGGGTGAGCGTCCTGACGAGGTCCGGCCTGGTCGCGGCGACGATGAGGGAGATCGCGCCACCCATCGAGTTGCCGAACAGGTGCACTGGCTCGCCGAACGTCTCGAGGTACTTGATCACCGTGCGCGCGTGCGCCGGAAGACTGAAGTCATAGCCGGGAATCGGCTCCGACCGCCCGAACCCCGGCAGGTCGATCGAGTACCCGTTGACATGTTCCCTGAGCTGGGCGGCGAGGTCCGTCCAGTTGGTCGCGGACCCGCCCAGCCCGTGCACGAAGACGGCGGGCGGCCCGTTCCCCCTGGTGACCCTGACGTGTACCTCATGGTCATCGACCTGGTGAAACTCACCTGGCCACGGCGGCTGCGACGTGTCCAGCGGCGGCAGCTCGACCGTGGACAGCGGGGCGGGGATCAGGGCGCTCACCAGACCAGGATGCGGGAAAGAAGGCGGAGATGGTTCCCGGATGTGGGCTACCAGCGAGTAAGGTTGCGCTCACGCCTCGGTCAGGCAACCCCTCTCCGACGGCAGATGACACGTGCTGGAGGCACCATGACGGAGACGGCGCAGAGCGCACCCGCAGGCAGGGGCGTTCGACTGCCGCGCACCGCCCGCCGCGCGCAACTGCTGGCAGCGGCGCAGGACGTGTTCGTCGCCAACGGCTACCACGCCGCGGCGATGGACGAGATCGCCGAGCGCGCTGGCGTGTCCAAGCCGGTGCTCTACCAGCACTTCCCCGGCAAGCTCGAGCTGTACATGGCGCTGCTCGAGTCCCATGTGGACGAGCTGGTCGGCCGTGTCCGCACCGCCATCGGCTCGACTACGGACAACAAGCTGCGCGTGCGTGCCGCCGTGGCCGCCTTCTACGACTTCGTGGACGGCGAGGGCCAGGCCTTCCGCATGGTGTTCGAGTCCGACCTGCGCTCCGAGCCCGCCGTGCAGCAGGCCGTCGAGCGCGCGACCACCGACTCCGTCGACGCGATCACCGAGACCATCACGGCGGACGCCGGCCTTGACCCGGAGCGGGCGCGCCTGCTGGCGGTCGGCCTTGTGGGGCTCTCGCAGGTCACCGCGCGGTCGTGGCTCGCGGACAACCGGCGGGTGCCGAAGGAGGACGCGGTCGCGCTGATCTCCAACCTGGCGTGGCGCGGCATCGGTGGCGGCTTCCCGCTCCAGCACTGAGAGAAGGGGCCCGCGGCGCGGGCCCCTTCTTCACATCAGCGCGGCGATTCGTCTCGCCACGTCCTCCGAGCGTTCGAACGGCAGCATGTGCCCCGCCTTCGGATAGATCACGAACTCCGCTGACGGCAACGCGTCCGCGATCGCCCGCGAGTGCCGCATCGGCGTCAGCACGTCCCACGACCCGGCCATGACGACGGTCGGGATCGACGAGAGCACCGAGAGCGCTTCCCGCCGCTGGTGCCTGGTCAGCTCCTCCCGGAGTCCGACGAACGCCTCACCCGTCGTCGCCCCGGCCATCGCCGCCGCGGCACGCACGTCGGCCCAGCGCGCCCCACGCCCGAACGTCACGCGCAGGCCAGGCGTGATCAAGCGGCCGAACCCGACCTTCGGCCGCCTGACCAGCCATCGCCCGGCGAGCCGCTCCACACCGCTCAGCCGGGGCAGGTCCCCGCACGACGTGGCCACCAGGGCCACCCCCGTGACGCGCGAGAACAACTCGGGGCGCTGCTCGGCCAGCGCCATGATCGTCATGCCGCCCAGCGAGTGGCCGGCCAGCACGATGCGCCCGGTCGGGACGTACTCGTCCAGAACCGCGGCCAGGTCGTCGGCCAGTTCGGACAGGGTCAGGGCGCTGCCGGTCGAGAGACCGTGGCCGCGGACGTCGTAGCGGACCACGCGGCCCGGCAACGCGGCTGCGACGCGGTCCCATGTCGTGAGGTCCATGGTCCAGCCGTGCAGCAGAACAGCGGTCACGTCGGAGGGCGAAGACTCCGACGTGACGACGTTCAGCCGATCAAGAACGAGCGACGCCATGAGCGCATCCCCGGCCTTCCCACAAGTCCGGCTTCGTCCAGGAACGACATGATCCGTTCCCCCGACCAGCGAATGGTCTCCTGGAACCGCGGGTTGGCCAGCGCCTGGCGGCGAGCCTCGCGCACGTCGAGGCCGACGGCGGCGTAGACGGCCGGGTTGATGATCGTGCGCGTGATCATCATCGACACGTACCCGATCAGCCACTTCTGGTACGGCAGCTCGTAGCCCTTCAACGACGACATCCCGCGGAGCAGCTCCTCTCGCGCGAACCGCACGTGGCGGGCCTCCTCCAGCACGTGGATGCGGTTCACCATCCGCACGATCGGCTGGATCGTCTCGTCGTTCATCGCCTCGCGCTGCAGGCGGTCGAGGATCTCCTCGGCGACCAGGATCGAGCCGTACATCGCCGGGCCGTAGCCGATGGTCGGCAGCAGCTTGCCCAGGCGGTGGGTGTGCCGCGTGGGCCCGTACGGCGGGCAGCCGATGCGTTCGACCAGGCGCGCGAACATCGTCGAGTGGCGGCACTCGTCGGCCACCTCGGTCAGCGCGTACTGGGCGTGCCGGGAGGTCGGGTCGGTGTTGTAGACGACCTTGACCAGCATCTGCATGAGCAGCAGCTCGAACCACAGGCCGACGGACGCGATCGACGCCAGCTCGTGCTTCGAGAGCTCGATGCGCTGCTCGGGAGTCAGCGACTCGTACAAAGGCGTGCCGTACAGCGAAATCCGCTGTTCAGGGATGTAGAAGAGCCCGTCGACCAGAGGCGCGGACCAGTCGATGTCCACCTCGGGGTCGTAGAACTTCTCGGCGGACGACTTCAGCAGCCTCTCCGCTGTCTTCTCCCGATCGGCGAGCCTCATCGGTTGCCCTCCCCGGTAAGTGTTACTTGAGGTAACGGTTACTTCTGGTAGCGTGCGTCACATGGCACGCACTGTCAAGGGGCCGGACGCGCGACGCGAACGCTGGAAGGGGCATCGCGAGCAGCGCAGGGCGGAGTTCGTGGAGGCCACGATCGCCGCCGTGGCCAAGAAGGGCCCGGACGTCGGCATGGAGGACGTCGCCGCGGAGGCGGGCGTCAGCAAGCCCGTGCTCTACCGGCACTTCACCGACAAGTCCGACCTGTACCTGGCAGTCGGACAGCGGGCCACCGAGCTGCTGATGGACCGGATGGGCCCCGCACTCGCCGCCGACGGGCCGATCCGCGCGCGCATCGAACGGATCGTCGACGCCTACCTGTCGGTGATCGAGGAGAACCCGAACCTCTACCGGTTCGTGGTGAAGGGGTCCTTTGTGGACCGCCCGGTCGAGAAGGACGTCGTGCAGGAGGACAAGAACCTCATCGCGACGACCCTGGCCCGGATCCTCGGCGACTACCTGCGCGCGTTCGACATGGACTCCGGCGGCGCCGAGCCGTGGGCGCACGCGCTCGTCGGCATGGTGCAGAACGCGGGCGACTGGTGGCTCGACCGCCAGACCATGTCCCGCGAGAACCTCAGCGACTACCTCGCCACGATCATCTGGCACGCCATCGACGGGCTGCTGCGCTCGGCGGGTGTCCAGGCAGACCCGGCAAAGCCACTCACCCCGCTGCGATTGGTGGACTGATGAGCGAGCACGACGAAGAGGGTTACACGGGCGAAGCCACCCTCGTTTTCGGCGAGGAAGAAGTCGCGGTGAGCGTCGAGCTGCGGGGCTATTTCCAGCCCATCGACGGCCGCTACCACTGGTACGGCCGCGTGAAGAAGAACGACGAGGTCACGAGCCGCGTCGAGGGTGGTGCGCGGACCGCGCTGCTGCGCACCCCCACCGGCCAGGCGGAGGGCACGCTGACCGACCCCGACCCGTGGGGCCGCTACCGGGTCGGCGGCATCTCGACCCCGCCGTACAAGATCGAAGAACCAGCTGATCACTAGAAAAAGCCCCGGTCGGAGCGACCGGGGCTTTTTTCGTTCAAGAACTTCAGGCGCCGAAACCGACCTTGCGCGAGTCCTGCGGGCCGATCTCCACGTACGCGACGCGGCCAGCGGGCACGACAAACCTCGTACCCTTGGCGTCCACCAGCGACAGCACGCTGGACTTGCCGGACACCGCGTCCGCCACCAGAGTCTCGACCTCGGACGGGTTGAGCTCACTGGTCACGACGAGTTCCCGCGGGCTGTCCGCGACGCCGATCCTGACCTCCACGCTGACCTCCGTGCTCAAAGAGAAAATCTGATCGCGAGCCTACCTAGCCCAGACCCAGCTGCGTCATGCGCCGCGCGTGCGACTGCTGGAGCCGGCGGAACAGCTGACCGATCCCGGCGAGGTCTCCAGAGCCCCGCACGATGAGCTCGGAGAGGCCGTCCCGCTCCGCCACCACGTACTGGGCCTGCGTCAACGCCTCGCCGAGCAGCCGGCGGCCCCACAGCGCGAGGCGGTCGCGGACGCGCGGATCCGACTCCACGGCGGCCAGGACTTCGCGCTCAGCGAACGCCGAGTGACCTGTGTCGGCGAGCACGGCGAGCACCAGTTCGCGGGTCGGCTCGTCCAGCCACTCCGCCACCTCGCGGTAGAAGTCGGCGGCGAGGCCGTCGCCCACGTACGCCTTCACGAGCGACTCGAGCCACGACTTGGGGCTGGTCGACTCGTGGAAGGCGTCGAAGCCCTTCACGAACGGCGCCATCGCGTCCTCGACGGCGACACCCTCGGCGGCCAGGTACTTCTGCAGCAGCGTGAAGTGACCGATCTCCGCGGCGGCCATCTGCGCCAACGCCGCGCGTCCCGCCAATGTCGGCGCCGTGCGCGAGTCCTCCGTCATCCGGTCGAAGGCCGAGAGCTCGCCATATGCGAGCGCTCCGAGAAGATCGACAACACCCTCCGCAACACCCATGACGACGAACTCTAGTGGTCAATTGGGTCCTGCCAGGTAGAATGGATACGGACGCCCGGCGTGACGAGTGTGACGAACCGCTGCGCGGCGCATGAAATGGTGCGCGTACACCTTTCCCGCAGCTGATCCGAAGCGCGGTCGAGAGGCCCGGCCAGGGCTCGTACGCGCTTGGTACGAGAGAGGCTGATCACCCTGACCGCTGAAGTAGAAGCACATCTGGACCTGATCGCACTGGAGCACAGCGAGGTCGGCGTTCCCGAAGAAGACCCGTCGCACCCGCTGCTGGCCAACGCCCCGGTGCGCACCGACTCCCCGACGTTCGCCGAGCTCGGAGTGCGTGACGAGATCGTCAAGGCACTCGGTGAAGCAGGCATCGAACGCACCTTCGCCATCCAGGAGCTGACGCTCCCCATCGCGCTGTCCGGCGACGACCTCATCGGCCAGGCGCGCACCGGCACCGGCAAGACCCTCGGGTTCGGCGTGCCGCTGCTGCACCGGCTCGACACGCCCGGAGACGGCACCCCGCAGGCGCTTGTGGTCGTCCCCACCCGTGAGCTGTGTCTCCAGGTCTCGCACGACCTCACCGACGCGTCGAAGCACCTGGGTGTGAAGGTCGCCGCCATCTACGGCGGCATCCCGTACGAGCGGCAGATCGCGCAGCTCCGCAAGGGCGTCGACGTCGTCATCGGCACGCCCGGCCGCCTGCTCGACCTGGCCGAACAGCGCCACCTGGTGCTCGGCAAGGTCCGCATGCTGGTGCTGGACGAGGCCGACGAGATGCTCGACCTGGGCTTCCTGCCCGACATCGAGCGCATCCTGACGATGGTTCCCGACCAGCGCCAGACCATGCTGTTCAGCGCGACCATGCCGGGCCCGATCATCACGCTGGCCCGCACGTTCCTGAACCAGCCGACGCACATCCGCGCCGAGGAGAACGACGCCGGCGCCACGCACGAGCGCACCAAGCAGTTCGTCTACCGGGCGCACTCGCTCGACAAGCCGGAGATGCTGGCCCGCGTGCTGCAGGCACGTGACCGCGGCCTGTCGATGATCTTCGCGCGCACGAAGCGGACCGCGCAGAAGATCGCCGACGACCTGACCGAACGCGGGTTCGCCGCGGCCGCCGTGCACGGTGACCTCGGCCAGGGCGCGCGCGAGCAGGCGCTGCGGGCGTTCCGCAGCGGCAAGGTCGACGTGCTGGTGGCCACGGACGTCGCGGCACGCGGCATCGACATCGACGACGTGACGCACGTCATCAACTACCAGTGCCCCGAGGACGAGAAGACCTACGTGCACCGCATCGGCCGCACCGGCCGGGCCGGGCGCGAGGGTGTCGCCGTCACGTTCGTCGACTGGGACGAGACGACGCGCTGGCAGTCCGTCAACGAACTGCTCAACCTGGGTCAGCCCGAGCCGCTCGAGACCTACTCCACCTCGGACCACCTGTTCGAGGACCTGGGCATCCCGTCCGGCTCCACGGGCAGGCTGCCGCTCAGCCACCGCACCCGCGCCGGTCTGGACGCCGAGGAGGAGGAGAAGCTCGACAACGGCAAGCGCAAGCGCCGTCGTCGTACCGGCTCCACCCGCGGCGGCGCCGAGCAGGCGGCTCCGGAGGCGAGCGAGGAGACCAGGCCGAAGCGCACCCGGTCGCGGACGCGCAGCCGTGGCGGCGTGCCGGTCGAGGGTCAGCCCGCGGAGACCGCGGCGCCCGAGACCGGGGACAAGACCGCATCGGACAAGCCGCGCAGGCGCCGTCGTCGCCGAAGCTCTGCCGAACAGGCCGCTCCTTCGGCAGACTGATCACATGTCGTCCACCGGTTCCGACGTCACCGACATCGAGGACGTCCTCGACGAGCCCGCCAACGAGACCGCGTCCGGTCCGGGGCCCGTCGAGGAACGCCCGCCCGCCCGGTCGTGGCGCACCCGCGCCGACTTCGTCGCGGTCGCGCTGATCGCCGTGGTTTCGATCGTCGCAGCCCTGCTGACCTGGGCGTTCAGCGATGCGCGGGCCACGACGTCGATCACCGGGCCCTCGGCGTGGGAGCCACTGCCCGAGGTCGTGGCGCTACCGCCGTCGCTCGCCGAGGTGTGGCGCGCGAAGAGCGGCGCGACGCAGTCACCCGTGGTCGTGCAGACCCCGGTGAAGGAGACGGGCGAGGAGAAGCCGTCGACCGTCGTCACCGGTGACGGCGGCGAGGTCAACGGGCGCGACCCGCTGACCGGTGACATCCGGTGGACGTACAAGCGCGACCTGCCGCTGTGCGTGGTCAGCACGGCGTGGGCGCGCGCGATGGCCCTGTATTCCAAGGGCACCAACTGCTCTGAGCTCACCTCGCTGGACGGCGTCACCGGGGAGCGGCGGGCGCAGCGCAACGGCGACGCGGAACCGGGCACGGCCCTGCTCAACGAGGGCTCGCACCTGATCACCACCGGGTCGAAGTTCATGGAGGTCTACCGCCGCGACGACCTGGTGCGCTCGCTCGAGTACGGCACCCTGCGCGCGATCGTGAACCCGAACAAGCAGCCGCGCGCCGGCTGCACGTACGGCTCGGTGGCGGTGACGTCGGGCAAGTTCGGGTTGATCGAGCGCTGCCCCGACGACAGCTCCGACCGGGTCTCGGTGATCAAGCCGAACCCGGACAAGTCCGACGAGCCGAAGGTGTTCGCCAGCGTTCTGACCGGGAGCAAGAACGCGCAGGTCGTTGCCGTCACGGACAAGCTCGTCGCGGTGGCGGTGCCGAACCCCGGCCGCCTCGTCGTGTTCGACGCCGAGAGCGGCAACCAGGTCGCCGAGACGCCGATCGACGTGCCCGCCGCGGACTTCGTCGACCCGCCGAACCACGTGACGCGCGCGTTCGCCACCAAGACGAACGTCTTCTGGTTCACCGGGTCCAGGACGATCGCCCTCTCGCAGGACACGCTCACTCCACTGTGGACGGCGGAGGGCACGCTCGGTGCCGGCACGACGCTTGCGGGCCGCGCGATCATCCCGGTGAAGGACGGCCTGCGGGTGTACGAGCAGGCCACCGGTGAGGTCGTGGGCACGATCCGGGTGAACCGCGAGGGCCACACCGGCCCTGTGCAACTCGCCACAGCCGGTCGCATCGTGCTCGAGCAGCGTGGCGGAACCCTGGTCGCGCTGGGATAGTTCCCTCGTGTACTCGCAGATCAGCCCGCACCGGGCGCAACGCGTCGACCTCCCGGGCCGCTACGGCACGATCGCGGCGCTGCGCGCGCCCGCGGTGGGCGACGACGCGCTGCGCACGACGGCACTGCTCGTGCCGGGCTACACGGGTTCCAAAGAGGACTTCGCGCCGATGATCGACCCGATCGCGGACGCGGGTTTCGAGGTCCTCGCGATCGACCTGCCCGGCCAGCAGGACTCGCCGGGCCCTGACGACGAGGCGCTCTACCGTCCCGGCCCGCTGGGGTCGGTGATCGCCGAGCTGATCGAGAAGGTCGCCGCCGACGGCCGCCGCGTGCTGCTGCTCGGCCACTCCTACGGCGGCCTGGTGTCACGGGCCGCGGTGTTCGCGGGCGCGCCGATCGCCGGTCTGACGCTGATGTCGTCCGGCCCGTCCGAGCTGCCGGCCGGTGAGCGCCGCACGGTGCTGGAGGTCGGCGAGCACGTGCTGAACGAGCAGGGTGTCGAGGGCACTCAACGGCTGAACGAGCTGCGGTCGTCGCAGAACCCGGCGTGGGTCGCGCTGCCGCAGGAGCTGAAGGACTTCTACCGCACCAGGTTCCTCAAGTCGCCGGCGGCGGCGTTGCTCGGCATGGGCAACGGGCTGCGCTACGAACCGGACCAGGTCGCGAAGCTGTCCCGCGCGCTGCGGTCGTCGGGCATCCCGGCGCTGGTGGTGTGCGGTGACGCGGACGACGCGTGGAGCCCAGCCGCTCAGCGCGACATGGCTGAGCGGCTGGACGCGGACTTCGCGGTGCTGCCCGGCGTGATGCACTCGCCGAACACCGAGGCACCTCACGAGCTCATGGCCACGCTGCTGCCGACGTGGCGAGCGTGGCTGAGCTCGTGAGCGTTTCAGCCGTCGGAACGACTGAAACCCTGCCTCGGAAGCGGAAGTCGATCACGCGCTCGTCGCTCGCGCTGTAGCTCGGCGGGTAGCCGTTGATGTTGGCCGCGACGAACGCGGTGCCCCACCGGAAGGCCCTGTTCTGCGCCGCGACGTTCATCGTGATCGTCTCGAACGCACCGGTGCAGTTGATGCTGCTCTTGTAAGCGCCGCCGTTGGCCACACCGCCGATCACGGTCTGGCTGACGTTCAGGTTCAGCGACGCCTGCGAGCCCTTCGGGCACGCGTACGTGACCTGGATCTCGACCGCCGCGCCGAGCGCCTTGATCTTGGCCGGCGACTCGACTCTGATCGCCGCGACCGAAGGCGACTCCGCGCTCACGTCGGCCATGACCGGCGCGATGGACGCGAGGATCGCGCCACCCGCGACGGCCACGACCGCCAGCGTCTTGCCCCCGGAGAACTTCGTCATGCTCGTACCCCCTCAACCAGTCCGTCCCGTGTGGACGGAAACCCCAGACCGGCGCAGAGGCCGGCGACGACGAGCACGACGGGCAGGTGCCACAGGAAGTCGAAACCGCTGTGCACCAGCACGACGACGACCGCCGCCATCGCCCCTGCCCACAACGAGGTTCCGCGCCCTCGCCACATGGCGATCAGCACGGCGGTCACAACTCCCAGCGCCAGCAGCAGCCCGACAGCCCCCAGTTCCACGAGCACCTGGAGGTACTCGTTGTGCACATAACGCATGACACGGGTGCCTTGGTTGCCCGAGTCGAAGAAAAAAGATCCATTTCCGGGTCCGGTGCCCAGCAGCGGCGACCGGGAGGCCAGTTCCAGCGCTGCCCCGGTGGCACCGCTGCGGTCGGGTGAGCTGAACGAGACCCGTGTGGCCAGCCGGTCGGAGAACCCGTACGCCGCCACCGCGCCACCGGCGGCGAGCAGCACGGCGATCGGCACCACGAACCGGCCCAGCCTGGGCAAACCCAGTGCCACCAGTGCGCCGCCGATCAGTCCGGCGACCGCGAGCAACGGCTGTGGCTCGTCGGCCACCCTCATCGACGGCAGCAGCGCGGCGACCGCGACCACAGCCCCGAGCAGCGGCGGCGCGGCGGCCATCACCGTCTTCTTCGGACCCTGCGACACGCAGAGCACCAGCAAGCCGGCCACCAGCGCGATCACGCCGGCGCGGCTCATCGTGGCCCCGATCCCGGTGCACAGCAGGAAACTCATCATCGCGGTGAGCTGGGTCGGCTTCAGCACCAGCGACACCATCGCCGCGGCGGCGATCACCGCGGCAGCGGCGTTCGGGTAGGTCAGCGTGGACGCGGCCCGCAGGAGTCCCTCGGCCACCGTTGTCCAGGACGGGATCCGGAACACCACGGCCACCCAGCCGGTGAACGCGACCAGCGCTCCGACCCCGGCGACAACCGTGGCGAGCAGCTCCCGTTGCGCCTGGTCTGCTTGTGCCGCAACCAGAACCGCGCCGACGAACACAGCGGCAGCTGCCGCTGTCGGCAGCCCCGCGAGCACGTCACCTTCGAGCAGTCCACGCACGAGCGCCCACACGGCGAGCGCTCCGCCAAGGGCTGCGACGAGGTTCGGCCGGGGACGCGCGAGCACGACGGCCAGGCCGACGAGCAGACCGGACATCACCCTGCCTGGCAGGTAGTAGCCGCCCTGCGCGACCACGGCCGCGGCGAACGCGGCGACCAGGAACAGGCTCGGCATCGGCAACGCGACCGATTCGCGGCGCGCGCAAACGGCATCCCCTGCAGTCATGAGGCCCCCAGCCGTGGAACCCGCCTCCCCCAGCGGATTGAGAGCACACTCTAAACGCGGGAGAGGCGTGGAGGAAGACCGAGTTCCTGTCAGATGAGCAACACCGCGGTGAACGCTCCGAGCACCATGAACGGCTCGAACGGCAAGCTGCTCTTGAGCGTGACCTTCCGCAGGAGCAACAGCACCAGCGACACCACGGCCGACAGGATGAACGCCAGTGCGGCGCCCAGCAGCAGCACCGGCCAGCCGAGCCAGGCGAGCGCCATCCCGATGACACCGGACAGCTTCACGTCGCCGTAGCCCATTCCCGCGGGGTTGACGAACTGCAGCACCCGGTAGACGAACGCGAGCATCAGCCCGCCGAGCACCGCCCTGCCGAGCGCGCCGATCGTGCCGCCGGTGACCGCGATCCTGTTGAGCGCCAAGGGAGTCATGCCATGCGAAAGCTGAGGGGTGACGACCGGGGAGCCCTCGGCGTGCTGATCGGCATCCTGCTCGGCTTCGGTGTCCTGCTCGGCATGGGTGCGATCGTCATCGACGTCGGCATGGTCTGCCAGGAACGCGCCGAGCTGCAGAACGGTGCCGACGCGGGTGCGCTCGCCGTCGCCCGCGGGTGTGCGACCGCGCCTCGACCTGCTTGGTCACCAAGGCGAACGACTACGCCAAGGACGGCGTGTCCGCTGTGGACCAGGTCTGCGGGTTCGACGGCAACAGCGTGCTGTCGGCGTGCGGTGCCTCACCGGACGTCGTCACCGTGGCCGTGGGCCTCCCCGACGCCGACGGCCTGCGCCTGGCCCGCGAGCTGCGCGACCGCTAGCCGACGCTCGGCATCGTGGTCCTGACCGCGCAGGGCGAGGACGACGTCCTGTTCCGTGCCATGGGGACAGGCGCCTCGGCCTTCGTGGGCAAGGCCGCCCCGATGGAAGAAGTCCTGTGCGCCATCCGCCACGCGGCCGTAGCGGCCTCGTCGTTCACAGCGGCAGGCCTGGCCCTGGCGATGGCCCGCCGCCAGTCCACCGCCGCCCGCCTGGCGCTGTCGCCGCGGGAACGCGAAGTGCTGATGCTGCTGCGCGACGGCGTGTCGATCCCCGCCATCGCCCGCACCTTGTACGTGTCGCCGTCGACCGCCAAGACCTGCGTGTCACGCCTCTGCGAAAAGCTCGGCGCCTCGAACCGCGCCCAGGCACTGATGGCGGCGCTGCGCAACGGCCTGATCCGCAGCGAGGCCGCCACGGCTTAGGCCCACCAGAAGGTCCACAGCGTCGCCCCGGCCACCGCCAGCACCGCCAGAGAGGCCACCGGCGCCTTCCAGTCCGCGTACCGGTCGGCCACGATCTGCCCAGCGATGACGAGCAACGCCGCCACGACGTGCGCGGTGACCGAGAGAGTGCCGGGCCCTGGCAGGTCGCGGGAGTTCGCGTAGAACTGGACGCCGATGTTCCCCAGCGCGAGCAGCACCATGCCCACCGCGAGCACACCGCTCACGGCGCGCAGGATTCCGTAGGTCCGCGACGGCCGCTTTGCTGCTTTCACGTCCACCCAGCCACCCTACGGGGCGCCTGGGGACGGCGGCTCGAGGGTCGGAGCACCGCGCAACGCCCCAGCAGCCACCGCCGTGCAGCCCGAAGCGATGAGGTCCGCACCGCCGCCAACACCCGCGACGCACGCACCGCCCAGCACCTAGGGAGCCAACAGCGCCCAAGGGTCGATCGCCGGAGCCGCCGCCTGCCCCTCAGGACAGCTGCGCCGGAAGTCGCACCACTGGCACTGCCGCCCCGTGACCGGCGGGAACAAGATTTCCTGGTCGCCGCCCGCCTTCAGCGTCTCCGTGGCCAGGTCGATCTCGTCCGCCGCCTCCTCCGCGCGCCGCACGTGCCGCGCCAGCGACTCCTCCGTGTGCTCCCACACCGCGACCGATCCCGAGGGCAGGTGGTGCAGCTCGACGCGACGGCACGGTTTGCGCAGCGTTCGGCGGGCGGCCAGGGCGTAGAGGGCCAGGGCCTGCGAGCCTCGGGCGTCGTCCGAGGTCAGGACGTGGCGGCCGGTCTTGTAGTCGACGATCACCAGTTCGCCGTCGCGGTGGTCGATGCGGTCGACCCGGCCCTCGGCCACGATGCGCTCGGTCGGCGAGGACACCCAGCGCTCCACGCCGAGCGGTTCGAAGTCCACGTCGAGCGACGCCACGTAGTCGTGCACCCAGCGACCGGCGCGTGCCCGGTACTCGGCGGCCTGGTCGACGTCGCGGAAGCCCTCGGACTTCCACTGCCGGTTCACCAGCGCGACGGCCTGGTCCGGTGTGCGGCGGTCGGCCGGCAGGTCGAAGAGCGCCTTCAGGGCGTTGTGCACCACCGCGCCCAGGGTGTTGTGCGCCCAGGCGCCGCCGCGGGGTGGGGTGGGGCGGTCGAGGTACGTCATGCGGTAGCGGCGCGGGCAGTCCGTCCACGTCGCGAGCTTCGCGGGCGTCACGCGCACGAGCCGGCGGGGTGCCGCGGTGCCGAAGTCGAAGCCGAGTTGTTCCACCCCGACCAAGTTACTCAGCACCCCTGACAGTTTCTGATGGCCCCTGCTCCGCAGATGGCGGCGAGTTCGCCTTCAAGTCGGCCGTCCGGCCGAATCGCCGGGGCCGAATTGGGCTCCGCCGAATTCGCCCCCGGCGGTTGACCGGACGGCCGACGCGAACTCGCTACATTTCACGGCATGGAGATCTGGCACAACCCGCGCTGCTCCAAGAGCCGCGCCGCCAAGCAACGCCTCGACGACGAGGGCATCGAGTACACCGAGCGCCGCTACCTCGACGACGCCCCCACCGCCGAGGAGCTCGACCGCGTCCTCGAGCTCCTGGGCAAGGAGCCCTGGGAGATCGCGCGCACCAAGGAACCCGCGTACCCCGAGCTCCTCGAACACGACCGCGCCAAGTGGATCGCGCACATGGTCGCGAACCCGAGCCTGATCGAGCGCCCGATCATCATCGACGGGGACAAGGCGCACATCGAACGCTAAGCGCCGGAGATGAAGCCCTGCACCGAGGACGCGACCAGCTGCACGGCGATCGCGGCCAGCAGCAGACCGGCGATCTTGGCCATCAGCAAGATCCCGCTCTCCTTGAACACCTTGATCAGCAGGCCGGCGGACCGCAGCGTCCCCAGCAGCACGAGGTGCACGGCCACGATCGCCGCGGCCAAAGCCAGATAAGACCCCAAAGCGCCGTCCGCCTGACGCACGAACACGATCGTCGCGGCGATGGCACCGGGGCCGGCCAGCAGCGGCGTTCCCAACGGCACCAGTGCGATGTTCACGTCCTCGACCTCGGGGTGCTGGGTGGCGCCCTTGCCGGTCAGCAGGTCCAGCGCGATCAGCAACAGCAGCAGCCCGCCCGCGCCCTGCAGGGCTGGGATGCCGATGTGCATGTACGCCAGGATCGAGTTGCCCGCCACCGCGAACAGCGTGATCACCAGGAACGACACCAGCACGCCCTGCCGCGCCGCCCGCTTGCGCTGGTCCCGCGACTTGCGGCCGACCAGGCCCAGGAACACCGGCACCGTGCCCGGCGGGTCCATGATCACCAGCAGCGTGATCGTGGCCTCGATGAACAGCCGCACGTTGAACATCGCACCCGCCTAACCCACGAGGATCTTGGCGCCCGTCGCCCGCTCGGCCAGAGCATCCAGCATCTCCGGGGCCGTCGTCTCCGCGCCGAGCCGCACCGTCTTGTTCGTACCGTGGTAGTCACTCGACCCGGTGACGATCAGGTCCAGCGACGAAGCCAGCGAGCGCAGCGAGGCACGGGTGGCGGCGTCGTGGTCCGGGTGGTCCACCTCGAGACCGGCCAGACCGGCCGAAGCCAGCGAACGCACGACGTCAGCGGTCACGATCGGGCCGCGGGACCGCGCGAAGGGGTGCGCCAGCACCGTCACGCCGCCGGCCTCGGTGATCATTTCGATCGCGCGCTCGACGGGTGTGTCCGTACGGCCCACGTAGTAGCGCCCACCGGTCAGGTAGGTCGCGAACGCCTCGTCGACGGACGTCACCACTCCGGCGCGGATCAACGCCTGCGCCAGGTGCGGCCGACCGGCCGGCGCGTCGGCAGGCAGCCGCGACATCAGGTCGTCAGGGTCGATCGGGAAGCCGTCGGCCCGCATCATCTCGGCCATCTTCTGCAGCCGGTACCGCCGCGCCTCGCGCAGCCGGGACTGCTCGGCCATCAACGCGGCGTGCGTCGGGTCGTACAGATAGGCCAGCAGGTGCACGGTGATCGTGCGGCCGTACCCGTCAGGCGACGCGCACGACAGCTCGGCTCCGCGCACGAGACGCAGGCCAGGAGGCAGCGCGGCCGCGGCCTCGGCCCACCCGGCGGCCGTGTCGTGGTCGGTGATCGCCACCGCGTCGAGTCCGGCTAGCGCCGCCGCCTTCACCAGTTCGGCAGGGCTGTCGGTGCCGTCGGACTCGGACGAATGGGTGTGCAGATCGATGACCACGTCGTCCAGTGTGGACGACGTGCCCGACGGACTCCGCTACGGGACCATCTTCTTCCCGCGCGCGGCCCGCTGTGCCTTGATCATCGAGAAGCGCTCGGCCTGCGCCTTCTTGTCGCCGAAGGTCAGCTCCGAAATGGCGTCGTACACCTCTTCGGGATCCGGCAGGTACTCCAGGCGGTTCAGCGCCTGGATCTGACCGGCCGACTCCACGATCAGCGTGCCGTAACCGAGCATGCGCCCGCCCACGGTCCGCTCATAGGTGAGGTCGGTGACCTTGCTGATGGGCATCATCGCGACCTTGGTCTCGAAGACGCCCGACGTCAGCATGAACCGCTTGTCGGTGACGACGATGCGCTCGACCCACCACTCGATGATGAAGTAGGCGAGCCGCAGCAGCACGAGCAACCCGCCGTACCACAGGACGTTCTGGATCACGCCCGCGTTGCTGGGGAGCAGGTACGAGATCATCATGAAGCCCGCGAGCAATGCCGCTGCTTCGAGCACGTCCCAGATCAGGTAGGACCAGTGCCTGCGCACCCGGATGACCCGACGCTCGCTCGACAGCAGGTAGTCGTCTGGATCACGTGGTGCGAACATGCGCTACCAGCCCTTCCTGGTACCAGCCAGTGCCTGTCCCTGCCCGCCCGCAGTGCACGGGTGAACTAGAACAATTGTCGCACGAAGGTGATCAGGGCCTCAGCCGCAGTTCGCAGCGAGTTGAGGATGTTCTGCACCAGCTGTGCCGCCTGCTGGGGCTCCGCGATGAGAAAGAACAGCAGCAAGGCGATTCCGGCGAAAGTGAGGATCTTCTTCAGGTTCACGGTGTCCACCCCGTCCGCGTTCCGCACCCGTTTGGCGCCGTTCGTGACCGTTGTACAGCACGATTCAGCGCCTTGGGAGATTTGTACCGCAGCCGGGGTAGCGGACTGCACCGCCGTTCCGGGGTGACTACGCTTCGTGTTCGTGACGGGCAGCAGCGAGCGCACGATCCGTTGTGTCGGTGCCATCGTGCATGACTCGAACGGGCGACTACTGCTCGTGCGACGAGCCAATCCTCCAGGTGAAGGCCTGTGGTCAATACCAGGAGGACGCGTGGAGCCTGAAGAGACGGACGAGGCTGCCGTGACGAGGGAAGTCGTCGAAGAAACAGGACTCTCCGTCACCGTCGGCCGACTCGTCGGCAGCGTCGAGCGTCCGGCCCCGAACGGGGTTTTCTTGATCTTCGACTACGAATGCCAGGTCACGTCAGGTGTGCTCCGGGCGGGCGACGACGCATCGGATGTCACCTGGGCGGACAGTGCGATGTTGGCCACACTTCCGACCGCGGACGGTCTCCTGCAAGCGCTTTCCGACTGGAACTGCCTGCCCAGGGCCTGATCAGGGTTCACGCGATCGGGGAGGGCGTTCAGCGCCAAACGAGACGTTGCCCGTGGGCCTCAGTCGCCGCCAGGGTGGTCCTCTCGACGTCCGAGTCACGCACACGGATGAGCCGCAGCTCACCGTCCTCGTGCGCAGCCCACCAGACAGGCCTGTCCAAAGCGGACAAGGCGGGCACGAGGTCGAGTCCCGAGCCGCTTGAGATGACCACGAGCGGCGCGTCGATCTGCTCGACCGCTTTCGCGAGGTCCGCGACCGGGTCACCGGCCACCAGCCGGGGCGGGTTCTTGCGGAGCACCCCGCACGCCACCCCGAACAGCCGCAGCCGCTCCGGTTGGTCCGCCCACACACACGCCTCCAGCCAGGCGTACGCGTCCTCATCCGCCAGATCGGCGGGTGCCACGCCGATGCCCACCTTCGCGGCCACCTTGACCGTCTTGGGCAGCTTCGGCAGCACCGCGCCCGGCGCGAGCTCCAGCGCGCAGTGCAGGCCCAGCGCGGCCTTGGCGGGCCCGGCGACGAGCTGGCCGGCCTCCCGGGTCTGGTAGCGGTACGAGTACTGGTCGAGACCGAGCAGCAGGCCGGCGGTCGTCGCGGCCTCCACGAGCCCGATCGGCCCGCCCGCCTGCTTCGCCGCCGCGGCGACGGCCGGGTAGAGCAGGGCGGCGCGCCGCACCTCGTTGGTCTGGATCACCTGCGAGCTCACCAGAGCCCGCACGCGATCGCCTCGCTCCAGCAGGAAGTCGCGGAACAACGGCCAGGTGCTCTCGTCCGCGCCGTAGGTCCCGCCGAGCGACGGGTAGTAGTTCGAGAGCTGATGGAACGGCTCGGCCTGCACGAGCCGATGCGCCGCCGCCAGCAGGAGCTCGCCCGTGGCGTTGTCCTCGCTGGCGGCGGTCAGCAGATCGGCGATCTCCGGATCCTCGGCAGCACGCGACGCGAGGTGTTCGTAGAGCGGCGAGATTCCCGCCGCCTCCGCCGCGAACGCACGCAGGCGCTGCTGTGCCAGATCCAGAGAAGTCACGTCACTCCTTGGGTTCAGGGCGCCCGGGCTGCTCGCCGCCGCGTGCGTCACCGTAGGACTTCTTCGGCACCATGACCTTGCGCCGGAAGATGCACACGACGGTGCCGTCCTGCTTGTAACCACGCGTCTCGACGTAGACCACGCCCCGGTCGTCCTTGGACTTCGACGGCGTCTTGTCGAGCACCTCCGTCTCACCGTAGATCGTGTCACCGTGGAACGTCGGCTTCACGTGCCGCAGCGACTCGATCTCCAGGTTGGCGATCGCCTTGCCGGAGACGTCGGGCACGGACATGCCCAGCAGCAACGAGTAGATGTAGTTGCCGACGACGACGTTCTTGCCGAAGTCCGTCGTCTTCTCCGCGTAGTTCACGTCCATGTGGAGCGGGTGGTGATTCATCGTGAGCAGGCAGAACAGGTGGTCGTCGTACTCCGTGACCGTCTTGCCCGGCCAGTGCTTGTAGACCGCTCCGACCTCGAACTCCTCGTAGTACCGACCGAACTGCACCGCGCCTCCAACTACGTGTGATCGAGATCTGTCTCAGGTGGGGAGACAGTCTGAACAGAGAGGGAGTACCCTCGGCAACCGGTGTGTGAGGATTTCCACCACCAGTGACCTTCGCCCCGAGGAGGTGAGGACCCCTAAATGAGCAAGGACCCCCACCCTGCCAGTACCAAGCGCGTCCTCACCGTGGCGGCTTTCTAGATCCATCTAGAACGTCCGAGTTTCACCTGGTCAGGACGCCCGTCGTGCTTCAGCACTTCCACGCCGGCGTGTGTACCTGGAGGAACTCACCATGCCCAGCCTGCCCTCGATTCGCGGCCGCGGCTCCCAGCAGCGCCCGACGCCGCACATCTCCGTGCCGTTGTCCCACTACGTGGTCGACTGCGCGGTCTACGTCGACGGCAAGCGTTTGCCCGGTCGCTGGACGCACACCGACGCCGTCAAAGAGGTGCGCAAGCGCAAGGACGGGTTCGTCTGGATCGGACTGCACGAACCCGACGCCGAGCAGATCCAGGGCATCGCGGACACCTTCGGCCTGCACGAGCTGGCGGTGGAGGACGCGGTCCACGCGCACCAGCGCCCGAAGCTCGAGCGGTACGACAACACGCTCTTCATGGTCTTCAAGACCGTCCGCTACGTGACCAACGAGTCCCCCGACACCGCCAACGAGATCGTCGAGTCCGGCGAGATCATGGTGTTCCTCGGCAAGGACTTCGTCATCACCGTGCGGCACGGCAACCACTCCGGGCTCTCCAAGCTGCGCCACGTCCTCGAAGCCGATCCCGAGCGGCTGGAGATCGGCCCCGCAGCGGTGATGCACGCGATCGCCGACCAGGTCGTCGACAACTACCTCGAGGTCACCGACCACATCGAGGACGACATCGACCGCATGGAGGAGCGGGTCTTCGCGCCGCGCACCGAGGTGAGCGCGGAGCAGATCTACATGTTCAAGCGCGAGGTGGTGGAACTGCGGCGCGCGGTGATGCCGCTCGCGAACCCGTTGCGCCGCTTGGCAGAGGGCTACACCCCGCTCATCCCCGAGCAGGTGCGGGCGTTCTTCCGCGACGTCGACGACCACCTCACCGAGGTCTCCGAGCGCGTCACGGCGTTCGACGAGCTGCTGACCACGCTGGTCGACGCGACGCTCGCGAAGATCACGCTGCAGCAGAACACCGACATGCGCAAGATCACCGCCTGGGTGGCGATCATCTCGGTGCCGACGATGATCGCCGGTATCTACGGCATGAACTTCGAGTTCATGCCGGAGCTCAAGATGAAGTACGGGTACCCGGTGGTGATCAGCCTGATCCTCGTGGCGTGCCTGACCCTCTACCGAATATTGCGCCGGAATCGCTGGCTCTAGTCCCGGTTTCGCTCGCTTGTTCGTTGTAGAAGGGCCCTGTCATGACCAGACTCCTCACCAACATCCGCTTCTGGATCCTCGCGTTCCTGCTCTGCTGGATCACCACCGTGTTCGTGCTGATCAGCGGAACTCCCTGACGTGCACCGCCAACTGACCAACCCGCGGTTCTGGATCGCGGTCTTCGCCGCGGGCTGGTTGCTGATGGTGGTCGTGCTCATCACTTTCTGGCCGGCGCCGGGAAGGGAATCGCCGGACGAGCTCGCCGTGGAAGTGACGAATGCGTTGCGCGCGCACGACTTCCACAAGTTGGAGCCGTTGCTGGCGATCGGCGGCGAGGACGTCGCCAAGTCGACCGTGGGGCACTTCCAGTCCGCGCAGATCGAACGCGGCGTCTACCGTGACGGTGCCGTCGTCATCGAATACACGCGCGACGGCACACGTGCGGAGTTCCGCCTGCCCGTCGAGAAGCAGGACGGCCGGTACGTGGTGAACGCGGTCATCACTCCCACGGGGTGACGTTCCAGGTGAACGGCGTGCCGTGGCCCTCGCCGTACCCGAGGTTCAGCGAGATCCCGGCCGGCCAGAGCTTGAGCAGCAGCTCGAACCGGTAGGTGTCGTCCGCGCGCCGCGGCTCGAACACCAGCAGTGCCAACGGTGTGGTGGGCGTCGCCTTCGCGGCGGCGTCGGCCAGGACAGCTCGTCCCATCGCCCGGTCGGCGGGCGAGACGTACTGCCACACCACCGAATGCCACACCACCGTCAACACGTCGCGTTCGACGCGGGCGAGCTGTTTCGCGAGCCATTCCGGCCCTGCCGACCGGTCGACCTTCACCGGATCCGTGGCGGCGAGGTCCAGCGCGTCGCGCAGGCGGTTCCACCGGCCGAGCTGGTCCGCCCAGACGAACGAGCTGAGGTGCAGCCGTCCGTCCTCTGTGGACACGTCGACCGGGTTGAGGTCGCAGCCAGCGCGCCCGACGACGCGCAGCCGGTGGCCGAGGTCGGCCGGCGGCCTGCCGGTCCACTCGGCATCGAGGACGAGGAGGCTGTCCGGGTCGCCGAGCACCGTGCCGTCGTCGAGCCGGTAGCCGACGTGGTGCGGGCGCAGGTTGAGCCCGCCGCTGGCGCCGACCTCCAGCAGCCGCACGCAGAACGGCACGTGCCTGTTGGCGGCCTTCGCGGCCTCCTGCGCGGCGACCATCAGGCCGCCGTAGAGGGGCGCGCTGCGGCCGGGTTCGTTGGTCTGCACGACCGTGGCACCGATGCGGTACCTGAGGAGGTCCGCGTGCGCCTTGAGAGCGGGCAGCGCGTCCTCCCACAGCGTCGGCAGATGCGGCTGGCCGCCGACGGACGGGTAGTGCTTCGCGAGCTCCGGCGCGCGTCCTTCGAGCACGAGCCGGTGCACGGCGCCCGCGAACCGCAGGCCGGGCACGCTGCCCTCCCGGTCGCGTTCGGAGCCGGCCATGATCCTGGCCGTGACGCCGCCCAGTCTCAGGTCCTCGGCAGCGTCGTTGAGGAGTCGCTGGGTCAGCGGACTGCGGTCGCGGCATCCGTGAGCGGCCGCGGCGAACAGCTCGGCAAGCACGGTGTTGACGCTAGTGGCAGCGCTGTCCCGCGTCATCCGGAGAAAGCCTTATTACGCTGCTGGAATGGTTCGGGTGCTCGCGGTGGCGGATGAGATCGTCGAACAGCTGTGGACTGATCAGGTGCACCAGCACGAGGTGGACCTGATCCTCGCTGCGGGCGACCTGCCCTTCGACTACCTGGAGTTCCTGGTCAACGCGCTGGACAAGCCCCTGGTGTTCGTCCCCGGCAACCACGACGTCGACCTCTCCGGCTACTCGAACGTGCGCGGTCTGTGGACCAAGGCGGGCGTCCCGGTGCGCTGGCCAGGTCCAGCCGGTGCGGTGAACGCGGACGAACGCGTGGTCGACGTCGCCGGCCTGCGGATCGCCGGTCTGGGTGGTTCGATCCGCTACAACAAGGGCCCGAACCAGTGGACGGAACGGCAGCAGGCCCGCCGCGCCCGCCGGGTGTCCCGGCTGGCCGGGTGGCGCAGGCTGCGGGACGGACGTGGCGTGGACGTGCTGCTGACCCACTCACCGCCGTTGGACTGCGGCGACGAACCGGACGCTCCGCACCGGGGCTTCTCCTGTCTGCACGGGCTGGTCTCGCGGTTGCAGCCGCCGTTCCTGCTGCACGGCCACATCCACCCGCACGGGGTGCCCCGGCCGGACCGTCAGCTCGGAACCACCCGCGTGGTGAACGTGGTCGGATACAAGGTGCTGGACGTTTCGGGAGCTCGCGATGAGACGTGACACCGGTTTTCCCGTGGCCGACGCCGAGAACGACTTCCTCCGGGCCCGCCGCCGGCAGGTGATGTCGCGCCTCGCGGCCTGGCTGCGCCGCGAGCCGGACGACGTGAACATCATGCTGCCGTTCCACGAGGTCGTGGACGCCCTGGGCATCGTGTCCGAGAAGCGTCTGGGCCTGCAGTCGATCCGCCTCGACTCGATCGTGGGCAGCGTCGACCGCACCCGCGACTTCGACCGCCGCTTCCGCCCGACCTCCGGACGCGTCCGTGAGCGGTGGCAGCGTCTGGCGCTGGCCGCGCGCCGCGGCGAGAACGTGCCGCCGATCGAGGTGTACCGGATCGGTGAGCTGCACTTCATCATCGACGGCCACCACCGGGTGTCCGTGGCGCACGCCCTCGGGCTGACGGTGATCGACGCCTACGTGACGCAGGTGATCACCCGGATCAACGCGGCGGGCATCCGGTTCCGCGGCGACCTGATCGTGAAGGACTACCGGCGGCTGTTCCTGGAGCGCGTGCCGCTGACCGGCGAGTCCCGTGCCGCCGTGGTCCTGTCCGACCCGTGGGACTACGCCGAGCTCGGTGAGCACGTCGAGGCCTGGGGCTTCCGGCTGATGCAGGACACCGGCGAGTTCCTCGACCGGGCGGAGATCGCCCGGCGCTGGTACGCCGAGGAGTACAAGCCGGTCGTCGCGATGCTGCGGCAGGCCGACATGATCGGCGACCGGACGGAGACCGAGGCCTACATGTGGGTGGCCGCCGAGCGGTACCGGCTGATCCGCACGCACCGGTGGGACGCCGACGTGATCAACGCCGTGCGCGAGGAGAACCGCTCGCACGGCCGCGCTCAGCGCGGTTAGCGCGGGCTCCTGTCACGGCCACGGTTCGCGAGTTCGCCAGGCGCGCAAACTCGCTCGCGAGCCGGCCGAGGCCGTCGCTAGCGTGCCCACGTGACTGATCTTGTTTCCGAACGCCTGATCCTGCGTCCCTGGGATACCTCCGACGTCAACGCCGTGGTGGAGGGTGTACGGCAACCGTCCTGGGCTGCCGACTTCCCGGCCGAGGGCGACACGGTGATCGCGGGCGTCATCGCGTCGAACCCGGAGTGGCTCTCGCCGTTCGGGCACCGCCTGATCATCGAGCGGGCGACGTCTGAAGTTGTGGGATCTCTCGGCCTGTTCTGGCCTCCTTCCGACGGTCGGGTGGAGATCGGTTACGGCGTGGTGCCGTCACGCCAGGGACTCGGCTACGCCTCGGAAGCGACCGCCGCACTGACTTCGTTCGCACTGTCGCTGGAAGAGGTGCACACCGTGCACGCCAGCGTCGAGCCCACCAACCCGGCTTCCGCCCGCGTGCTGGAGAAGGCGGGCTTCACCCGGTACGCCGACACGGCCGAGCTGATCAGCTATCGGCGCACCGTCAGCTGACCGGCCCGAACTCGCGCTCCAGCACCTCGGGCCAGCCGCCGTGCTCCAGGCCGGTGCCCATGAGCACGTCACGCCAGTCCGTGTGGCTGAGCCGGACCGCCTGCCGCAGCCGCCCCAGGTCGCCGTCCGCGGCCAGCACCACGGCGGCGTGCACGCGTTCGACGTCCTGGTTGCCGGTCTCGGCCGTCGCGAGCTCCCGCAGTGCCTGGCCGGCCTCTTCCGCGCGGAAGTCCTTGCGCACCCGAGCGGCGACGCGGCCGGTGACGCTTACAGGGACGCTCACCGCGGCGCCACCCGCGGGCCGTCCGCGTCGGGCAGGGGCCGGGCCTGGTCCAGCACCTCGTCCGTGTACTTGTCGAGCAGTCGGGTGCCGATCTGTTGTGCGTAACCGAAGATGACCGCCCACAGCAGCAGCGCCGCGGCCGACGGGATGCCGATCAGCCCGCTCGTGACACCCGCTCCCAGGGCGAGGATCCCGACCACCGCCAGTGCCGCACCGAGCATGATCTTGATCAGCGCCTGATACCCGATCATCACGTACGGCGAGAGCGATGGCCGGCGGCGTAAGAGCAGCACCACCGCGGCCAGCACCGCGCCGAACGAGCCGAGCACCTGCACCAGCCACACGTCCACAGCGGTCGCCTTGGTCGTGCCGCCTGGACACACCGTCGGCAGCGCGTTCTCCTTCGGGTCGACGCACAGCGGGATGATCCCGGGCTTCACGATGCCGACGACGCCCAGCACCGTGTTGATCACGAACAGCACCAGCGACGCCGCGATCAGCTTGTTGCGCAACGCCCGCGAGCCGGCGTGGGCGAAATCCGAGTTGTCGTAGGCGGCCCGCAGCGCGTCCACCACGATCGCGCGCTCGACCGCGGGCGCGAACTCCCCCGGCCGCAACGCTTCCAGAGCCCGGCGCCGAGGATCGTCCTCGTCCAGGTACTGCGACACCCGAGCCCGCAACCCCGGCAACCGCCCCAGAAAACCGCGCTCCGCCGAGATCGTCGCCACCTCGGCCTCGTGCAGGGCGCGCCAGGCCCGTTCGATGTACCAACCGGACCACCACGACGGCACCATCCGCCACCACGGCTCCCGATCGCTGAGCATCGCGTCGACCACCGCCGCCTGCTCCTCGGCGGTGCGCCGCCACACATCGCCCTCGGGATCCACCGGATCCGACGGGCCGAGCGCAGCCAGATCCGCGCGGACCCGGTCCAACCGGGACTGCACGACGAGTCGCCAGTCGGTGACTCTGGGTTTGCGCTCAGCCATGTCCCGATGGTGACAGCAGGGTCTGACAATTTCGGCAGCCATCCGTGTGACGTGCGAAAACGCCACCAGATAATAAATACGCTTGTGCTTATATACGCAAGAAGTTATAAACTACACCGTGGACGTTTTCGAGGCCGTGGCCGAACCGAACCGGCGGCACCTGCTGGGCCTGCTCGCCGAACGCGACCGCACCGCGGGCGAGCTCGTCGACAGCCTGCCGACGCTGACCCAGCCCGCCGTGTCCCGCCACCTCCGCGTGCTGCGCGAGGTGGGCCTGGTCGAGGTGAGGCCAGACGGCCAGCGCCGCATCTACGCACTGAAACCCGATGGCCTGCAACGCATCGACGACTGGATCACGCCGTACCGCCGCTACTGGCGCAACCACCTCGACGCACTGGAACAGCACCTGGAGAACCGATGAACGACTACGGCACCGTGTCCCTCGACGGCGACCACGCGATCCTCACCTTCCAGCGCAGGCTGCCGTTCCCGATCGACCGCGTCTGGGCCGCGATCACCGACCCCGCCGAACGCAAAGCCTGGCTCGGCACGACGCAGATCGGAGACGGCCGGATCGTCATCGAGCCGGAAGACCCGCCCGCACCCCCGGAGGCCAAGCGCGTCATCGGCCGCATCCTGACCTGGCAGCCACCGGAAGACGGTCACGCCGTCTTCGAACACGAGTGGCAGCAACGGATCGTGGAGGACAGCGTGGTGCGCTACGAGCTCGAAAGCGACGGCGGCGCGACCCTGCTGACCTTCACGCACCGCGGCCTGTCCGAACGCAACGCACTGGGCTTCGTCCCCGGCACGCACGCCTTCCTCGACCGGATGGGGGCCCATCTGAACGGCGAGGCGCTGCCCAACTGGAGCGAGCGCTATGCGGAGGTCGCGCCGGCGTACCCGGCGTGGAGGTGAACGATCAGACCCACTTGCGGGCGTCGGGATTCCAGGCCCCTCGAGGGTCTCCAGCGGTCAGCGGATCGACGAACTCGACCACAGCGGCCACGACATCCCCGAAGCTGTCGGGCAGATGGCCGGCGTCCGGTCCGAGACGCTTCTTGAACGCCGAATAAGCCTGTTGACGCATCTCCGCGAGTTCACCGACCACGGCGGAAAGCGGCCGTATTTCAACGCCACGGTGATGGGTCGTCGCATGCAGAGCCGACCGGACTGACTCGTACGACACGGCTTGTCTGCCGGTCAACGTGTAGAGATCCACGTAGTCACGAACCCTCGTGTTCGCCTCTCGAAGCGCGATGGCCGTGCTGGTCTTCTCCGCCAGAACCGTCTCGATCGGGTAACCGAGCACGGGGACCGGCGCGATTCCCGGCCGCTGCGACGGCAGATCGAGAAGCCGAGGTGCCGGGGTCACCGGGTCGCCGAAGTTGATGTCCAGCTTCAGCTTCACGCTCGCGGTGGAGATGCGGCAACTCATGGTGATCCGAACACCCGCGTAGAGGTCGTCGTCGCGAATCGACTGTGCCGTTGCTGTGTCGACCAGGAACACCACGCCGTCCTCGGGATCCAGTTCGACACGGGCCACGTCCACGACCCGCGCGATGACGCTCTCCTCGTCGTTCGCGAGGTTCCGAGCGAGCAGGTCCGCGTCGGCGGTCGGCCGTCGCGCGTCGAACACGGCGAGGAGCATGCCTCCCTTCAACACGAACTGACCCGCATGAGGGGATGCGGCCAGACGCGCGAGCCATCGCTCCAACACGTACAGCGTCTGCAGTTCCTGAGTGGAACGCCGCTCACGACGCGCCCGGTTCTGCAGGTCCAGGTAGGCGCGGCCACCCGGCGTGGTCTTGGTCGGTCGGCTCACTCTGCGATCACCGCGTCCACGGCGGTGCGCACGGCTCCGAAAACGTTGAGCTCTCGAGCGAGCGCGAGCACCTGCCCCGGCCGTGCGCCACGCCGGAGCAGGTAGCGGCGGAGCGCCGACAGTGCCAGCGGCTCACCGAGCCGGCCTCTCAACCTCATGAGGTCGACGACTGTCCTTTCCGGGTCGTAGATGCGCACGTTCTCACCTGGCGCCGCCTCGACCTCGGTGAGCCCGAGGTCGAAGGTCGCGGCGTTGAAGCGGAAAACCTCGGTTGGCGGGTACTCGATGCGAGGCGGCCGCCTCACACGCGAAACCGCGATCTGGATCTCTCGAGGAATCTCGTCGGTGAGATCGTGGACCTCGGCTGCCGACAAACAGCACACGACTGCGCGCGGCGCACGCACCGACACCGCCAGCAGATCCGGCCACGTCGGAGCCGGCGCGTCCGCCTTGCGGAAGACACCCCTGGAAAGCTCCAGCAGGTCCCCCTCGTCGCGAAGGCGGTAGAGGTCGCGAAAGTGCAGGCCAGCCGTGCTCGCCAGGCCCGTGGTGAACGTGTCCGGCAACGCCTCCAAAGCACCCATGGATAGAAGTGTCGCCAGGTTGATGCGATCTGGCAACACTTCTATCCACCCTGCGGGATCAGGCGGTCTGCGAGGGCTCCACCAGCGCACGGAGCCGGGGAGGCATCCTCTTCTCCAACCCGTACGGTTCGAGGTGGGCCTGCAGCACGCCCGTGAACGCCCGCTCCACCGAAGCGGTGTCCCAGTTGTCGCTCTCCAGAATCGGCTGCTTGAAGTACGGCTGCCCCACGATGTGGAGCTGACGCCCGTTGCAGCGGATGACCTGCCCGGTGATGCCCTCGGCGCGGTCCGAGAGCAGGAACAGCACCAGCGGCGCGACCTTGCCCGGCGTCCGGTCGGCAGGAATGGCACGCAGCGAGCGCTCCGACTTCCACACCATCCGCGTGTGCGCGACCGGGCACACCGCGTTAACGCGGATGCCTTCTGCTTCCAGGTCGAGCGCCCACGAGTAGCTCAACGACGCCACGGCGCCCTTGGTCGCCGAATAGGTCGCCAGTTTGCGCTGACCGAAGGAGGCACCGGAAGAAATGTTGATGATGGAACCGCCGCCGGACGTGCGCATCGCCCGCATCGCCGCGATTCCGACATAGATGACGCCGAGGACGTTCACCTCGACGACCTGCCTGATCGTCTCGGGATCGTCTTCCCACGGGGCGGTCTCGTAGTTCAGCCCGGCGTTGTTCACGAGGCCGTCGACGCGGCCGAATTCGTCGACGCAGAGGTCGACTATCTTGGCCGCCTCGCTCGGATCCGCGACCGTGTGAGTGGAGGCCACTGCACGGCCTCCGTAGCCGCGGATGTGCTCCGCGACCCGTTCGGCCAGGTCACCATCGTTGTCGTTGACCACGACCGACGCGCCGGCGAGGGCCGCGTGCATCGCGTAGGCCTCGCCGAGCCCTCGGCCCGCCCCCGTGATGACGACCGCTTTTCCGTCCAGGATCCCCATTGCACGCTCTCTTTCACTCGGCGGCGGTTCCCCGGAACCCCCCTGTGGTCCTGTACCCGCCTTCGACAAGCGTGCGGACCAACCGAAGCCGTGAAGAACATGTTTCGATGAGACGTCGTTGCCGAGCGCCCAATGGCGAAGCGAGTTCGGCCCGGCAGATGGCCCGCACTAATCAGTCCCTCGGAACCCGGGGCTTTGGACCTAACCCGAAAGAGTGACAAAAAGAGGCCGCCTTCCCGCGCGGGGAAGGCGGCCTCAAAAACGAGAATTCACCGTTCCGTGTAAGTCAGGTTCCTGCCGGTGGACGGGTCGAACAGCTGGACCTTGTCCGCGTCGAACCAGATGTCCGCCGGGGCTCCCTCCACCGCGCCGGACGACGACGACAGCCGCGTCACGAGCGAGATGCCTTCACCCGGCACGTCGTCCGATCCCACGTCCGCCGCCAGTTCCTGCAGCTCGGCCGACGCCGCCTGCTCACCGGTGAGGGTGAAGTAGGCGTACTTGTCCGAGCCCATCGACTCCAGCACGTCCACCTGCGAGGTGAACCTGCCGCCCGACGCCAGCGCCGTCGCCTCGACCAGTTCCGCGTCCTCGAAGTGCTCAGGGCGGATGCCCATGATCACCTCGCGGGGCGCGTCGGCACCCTCCACCAGCTGCCGCACCCGGTCCGTCAGCGTGCAGTCGCCGAGGACCGATCGCAGCGAGCCGTTCTCCAGCGACGCCGGCACGAAGTTCATCGACGGCGAGCCGATGAAGCCCGCGACGAAGAGGTTGGCCGGGTGGTCGTAGAGGAACTGCGGCGCGCCGATCTGCTGCACGACACCGCCGCGCATGACCACGACCCGGTCGCCGAGGGTCATCGCCTCGGTCTGGTCGTGCGTCACGTAGACGGTGGTCGTGCCGAGCTGCTTCTGCAGGCGCGACACAGAGGTGCGCATCTGCACGCGCAGCTTCGCGTCCAGATTGGACAGTGGTTCGTCCATGAGGAACGCCTTGGGGTTGCGCACGATCGCGCGCCCCATCGCCACGCGCTGCCGCTGTCCACCGGACAGGTTGGACGGCTTGCGGTCGAGGTGTTGCGTGAGGTCGAGGATCTCGGCCGCCTCGCGCACCTTCTTCTCGACCGTCGCGTTGTCGACCTTGGCCAGCCGCAACGGGAAGGCCATGTTCTCCTTCACCGTCATGTGCGGATAAAGCGCATAGGACTGGAACACCATCGCGATGTCGCGGTCCTTGGGCGCCTTCTCGTTGACACGCTGCCCGGCGATGCGCAGCTCCCCGTCGGTGATGTCCTCCAGGCCCGCGATCATGTTGAGGGTGGTGGACTTCCCGCAGCCGGACGGTCCGACCAGGATGATGAACTCGCCGTCGGCGATCTCGAGGTCGACCTCCTGCACGGCGAGCGCGCCGTCGGGGTACCTCTTGCTCACCTTGTCCAGAACGATCTCTGCCATTTGTCAGCTCACCCCTTGACGGCGCCGGAGGTCAGGCCCGCGACGATGCGGCGCTGGAAGAACAACACGAAGAGGATGATCGGGATGGTGATCACGACGGCGGCCGCCGCGATCGACCCGGCCGGGTCCTCGAACTGCGAACTGCCGGTGAAGAACGACAGCGCCACCGGCACGGTCCGCGACTGCTCGGTCGAGGTGAGCGAGATCGCGAACAGGAAGTCGTTCCAGCAGAAGATGAACACCAGGATCGCCGTCGTGAACACACCCGGCGCGGCCAGCGGCGCGATGACGCGGCGGAACGCCTGCCCCGGCGTTGCGCCGTCCATCTTCGCCGCCTTCTCGAGCTCCCAGGGGATCTCGCGGAAGAACGCCGACAGGGTGTAGATCGCGAGCGGCAGCGCGAACGTGATGTACGGCAGGATCAGGCCGGGCCACGTGTCGAAGAGGCCGAGCGAGCGCTCGATCTCGAACAACGGGGACACCAGCGAGACCTGCGGGAACATCGCGATCAGCAGCGAGACGCCGACCAGCAGGTTCTTGCCGGGGAAGTCCAGCCTGGCGATGGCGTAGGCGGCCATCGTGCCGAACACCACGGCGATCGCGGTCGCGATGATCGCGATGCCGATCGAGTTGATCAGCGCCCGCGTGAACTCGGACGTCGAAAAGATGTTCTGGTAGTTCTCCAGACTCCATTCGCGCGGGATGAAGTTGCCGTCCGCCAGCGTCGCGGACGACTTGAACGACAACGACACGATCCACAGCACCGGGAACAGCGCGTAGATCACGACGACCGCGTTGAGCAGGCCCCAGCCGACCTTCTTGCCGGTGGTCTCCGCTCCTCCGATGCCTGCCATCAGCGCTTCCCCCCGTCGTCGCTGCCGGGGGCAGCGGTCCCGAAGAGCTTGATGAACACGAACGCGATGATCGCCACCATGATGAAGATCAGCACGGACATCGTGGATCCGATGCCGAGGTTCAAGCCCTTGATGAGGTTGTTGTAGGTCAGCATCGACACCGACGACGTGCCCTGCGAACCCGCGGTGAGCACGAAGAGGTTGTCGAAGATGCGGAACGCGTCCAGCGTGCGGAACAGCAGTGCCACCAGGATCGCCGGCTTCATGATCGGCACGGTGATCTTGATGAACCGCTGCCACGCGCTCGCGCCGTCCATCGCGGCGGCCTTGAGCAGGTCGTCCGGCACGAGCGCGAGGCCTGCCATCAGCAGCAGGGCCATGAACGGCGTGGTCTTCCAGATCTCCGCCAGACCCACGACCATCAGCGCCGGGATCTTCTCCGTGAGCACGGGCTCGCCACCGAGCGCCTCCGCGAGATAGCCGGTGCCGGGTGTCCAGGCGAAGCGCCAGGAGAACGCGGCCACGACCGTGACGATGCCGTACGGGATCAGCGTCGTCGTCCTGACGATGCCGCGACCGACCAGCGCCCGGTGCATGATCAGCGCGAGCGCCATGCCGAGCACGAGTTCGATCGCGACCGTGACAACGGTGAGCAACACCGTCACCCACACAGCGTTCCACCAGTACGGGTTGCTGAGCACCGTGACGTAGTTGTCGAACCAGATCCACTCGGTGCGGTCGGGGAACTTCAGGTCGAACCGCTGCATCGACAACAGGATCGAGTAGAGGATCGGCCACCCGGTGACCGCGACCATGGTGATCGCGGCGGGAGCGCACAGCAGCCAGCCGAGCCTGCGCTCGGCCCTCTTGCCTTCGCTCAGCGCGACTTTCTTCTTGGGGGCAACGGGTTCTTCCGGCGCTGTCCCGGTTTTCTCCGCGGTCGTCTGACTCACGGCAGCACCCCCTTGGAATCGAGCGCGTCCTGCAGTTCCTTGCGCAGCCGATCCGCGGTCGCCTGCGGGTCGATGCTCGCCGGCGGCGACAGGATCGTGGAGATGACCGTCGAGACGTTCTGGTAGGCGGGCGTGCGCGGCCGCACACTCGCGTTCCTGAGCGTCTCCTTGATGTCGTCACGCATCGGGTACGCCTCGGCCATCTCGGGTTCGTCGTAGACGGCCTCGATGGTCGGCGGCACGCCGTCCTTGAGCGCGGCGAGCTTCTGGCTTTCCGCGCTGCGCAAGCACAACACCGCGTCGAACGACTCGTCCGGATGCGTGGTGTAGTTGCTGACGGCGTAGTTGATGCCGCCGACGGTGACCTTCGCTTCCTCACCGCTGAGCGCGGGGTACGGCGCCCACTTGAAGTTCTTCGCGAAGTCCGGCTTCTTCTGCGCCGCCGCGTAGACGTACGGCCAGTTGAGCTGGAACGCCGCGTTGCCGCCCTCCATGGCGAGGCGCGCGTTGTCCTCGGCCGCGTTGGAGAACGACGGGTCGATCGCCTTCGACGTGGCCAGCTTCTTCAACGCCGCCAACGCTTGCACGGCCTTGTCGTCGATGATGGCCTTGGTGCCGTTCTCATCGAGGATGGTGCCGCCGTTGGAATTTACGAGGGTGTTGTACAGCACGACGAGCCCCTCGTACTGCTTCCCCTGCCCCACGATCTGGCCGGGCTTCCCTTCCGCCACCAGCGCCTCGGCCATGGAGATCATCTCGTCCCACGTCTTCGGGGGCGTGGCCACGAGGTCGGAGCGGTACCAGAGGAGCTGGACGTTGGTGTTGTCCGGAGCCCCGTAGAGCTTGCCCTCGTACGTAGCCGTGTCCAGCGGCGTCTTCAGCGTGCCGCTCTCCACCTGCGACTTGACCGAGCCGGTGAACTCCTTGATCCAGCCGGCCTTCGCCAGTTCCGCGGTCCAGGTCACGTCGAGCCCGAGGACGTCCATGCTGTCGTCCTCGGCCGCGAGTCTGCGCACCATCTGCTCACGCTGGCCGTCCGCCTCACGCGGCAGCTTGTTGTAGACGATGTTGTAGCGCCCACCGGCCTTCGCGTTGCAGCTGTCGACGATGGCCTGGAAGTTCTCTTGGGGGTATTTGTAGACGTTGACGGTGATGCCGCCGCCGCCCGACCCGCACGCAGTGAGCGTTGTTGCCGCGAGCAATGCGGCCCCTGCCCCGACGGCGAGTCGATAGCGCCGTGTCGCACCCATCGGCCCTGCCTCCTTCCCGACTACACGGAGGAGCCAGACCGCTGCGCCCGGCACCTCGTCGTGCCACCGGCCGCACCGGGCGGACCGGTCAACCGAACCTAGGCCCGGTGATCAGGAGCCGCAACCAGCGGGGGCAACGATTCAGAACCAATCGGCCTCTCTCAGTCTCAGTTACCGGGACCCGCAGGTCGCATCGCCAGCTTCGCGAGCAGGTCACGGCCTTTTTCCGCCGATTTCGGATGACACAGGACGTCATACCGCCCAGCCACCAGCTGACTCGCCGACTGGAAGTCCCGCTTGCCGCGCGCCGACCCGTACCCGACCGCCGCGAACACGAGCCCGAAGAACACACCGGTGATCAGACCGGTCAGCACCGGCCCCACCGTCACTCCCGGTTCCGGGCTGAAGAGGGTCAGCAGGAGGCCGACGAAGAGACCGAACCAGGCACCCGACGCCGCTCCTGTCGCCAGCACACGCCCCCAGGTCAGCTTGCCCGTGACCCGTTCCACGAGCATCAGGTCGACACCGACGATGGTGACGTCCTGCACCGGGAAGTCTTCCAGGGCAAGGAAGTCGACCGCGCGCTGAGCTTCCTCGTACGTGGCGTACGAACCGATCGGCCACCCCGTCGGCGGGGTGGGCAGGCGGGGAGGGACGCCGGGCCGGTTCGGGTTGGCGAACGGACTCGTCACAGGGACCACCTCTGTCGGACGCGCTGATCGTTCCATCCTGCCAGTGCGGGGTGCGGTGTGCTCAGACGCCTACGGGTGTTTTGCCGGGATCTGCCGCCTGGGCGCGGTCGGCTTCCCGGTGCCAGGTGCCTCGACGTCAGCCGGCGATCCCCAGGACCGACGGCTCTGACGACTCGTCCAGACAGTCGTGCCCGGGGAAGTAGTCGATGTGCAGATGACTCATGTCGTCCCCGTCCCAGCCCTCTGCGAATCCCTGCACGTTCGCAGCCAGCAGATCGAGCTGAGGAGAGCCTCCTCGGATGTACAGCTCGCCAGAACCCGCAGCACACGTTATTGCAATCGGGCCCGACGTTAGAACGACGGTGATGCTCGACAGGCTCCGATCGTGAGGTGACGGTTCGGCAACATGGTCGAGAGCCACAGATCCGGAGCCGGAGGTCAACAAACCGGCCAACTCGGTCAATTCCGCGGCGGTACCCCGGTACCCCGCAATTCCAGCTCGCGGGTCGCGTCGCCTCGCAGAACCTGCATTCCATCTCCTTCAACCGGAACAGGTCCCGGAACCGCTTGCCGGTGTCAGCGGCGAGAGCCGGCCGAGGCTACTACGGGCGCACGCCCACAGTCACCGCAGCCAGGCGATCTCTCGCATGAGACCAGGAGCTCGTAGTGCTCTGCCTGATGTTGCCGACTTGATTTGTCGTTCAGGTTGTTCGGCACGGACTTGGTCACAGGTGCGGCAGATACCGGATTGTCCAGACAGGCGACCGATGCCCGCAGACAGCCCGGCTACCTTTTCACAACTGTCGATATGCCCTCCAACGCCGGAGAGAACATCCGCGCCAGTGCAGATAGGTGGAGAAGCATGCAATTAGAACAACGTTCGACGTATGCGACCGTCATCCTTTGGCCGCAAACACGAGTGAGAAGCGGTGCGCGAACGCGCGGTGAGACCGTGCGTAGACGTCCGCGCTGTCGGCCACTCGCTCGCATTCGCGCTTCAGGACGTCACCCGCCGCGCCGGTGTTGCCGTTGAGCACGTGCACGATCGCGAGCTTCCTGGCGCGTTCGAAGTCGAGCAGTGACTCCGGCTTCGCGACGAGCTCCTCGGCCAGCGCGTCCCACTTGGCGTACTTGTCGATGTACGGCACGCCGTGCTTCACGAAGGCACTCACCAGCGACGACGCTACCGCCGCATGGTCGCCGCCCGGCTCGAACGTCCAGCGCCAGACGGGCTTGTCACCCATCAGGTGACCCAGTGGCGCGGACACCACGGGCGTTCCGGGGATTCCGACGCCGAGCGCGCGGCACACCTCGTCGTAGCGGCGGAAGCAGACACCGGCCAGCGGCGTGAGGTCGAGTGAGCCCGCCACGCCGAAACCGAGCCAGCCGGAGACGCCGTCACCCCGGTCCTGGAGCCAGACGTGGCCGCGGCGAACGAAGCCCGTTGAGCGCAGGGCGGTGTCCACGGCTACGAGCACGTCGGTTTTCGGTGATGGCCTCACGGACGACAGGGTCCCACCGATGATCGGAGTTGGCAGGGTCAGTGCAGCACGGGCCCGAGAAACTCGGTCAACTTCTGCAGCGCGTCCGGTGGCACCTCGTCGAGGTGCTCGGTGAGCTGCAGCAGAATCCGCCCGCCGCCGAGATCCTCGACCGAGTAGCACGGCGCGGTGGCGCAAACCTGTTGCACACCACCCAAAGCAGCGACTTGACGCGGGCCGAGCAACGTCGCCCAGTGCGCACCACGAGCCAACTCCGCTGCCATGAAGAGAGATTCGTCGAGCCCCACTCCCACGGCGACCTCATGTGCGGTTCGCACTCCGACGTGGTCCAGCGTGATCCAACCACCCGATGCCCGTACCAGCGACGCTCCCGAGCGGAACATCGTCAGCCATTCCTGTTGCACGGCATGGGAAATCCAGCCGCCGAACAACGAGCGGGAGGCGGTGACCACGACCTGGTGCGGAAACGCCGGGTCGTCCTTCAGCAGGATTTCCGCGCACCAGCCACCGTCCACCAGGGGCAGTCCCTGGGAGTCGAGCTGGACGAGCTGCACTCGCAGGAACGACGGCAGCTCCGTTAGAGCCGCCTGCCACGACGGAAGGGTGAAGTCACCCGAAGAGAGCAGCAGGCGGGCGTAACCCGGTGGGCCCCAAGGCGTTGTATCCGATGGCCGGTAACCGCGGGCCACCGACACGAGCTCCTGCAGCGAGGCCGGGCACAGAGGCACGAGCAGGTCGGTGAAGAGGGCTTCGAACCACCTGGCCAGGGCGGGGCGGTCGACGCCGGAGAACGTGTCCAGCTCCAGGCGGACGACGTGTGGCGGCGACACAGGTCTCGGAAGCGTCAGATCTGTGCTCAAAGTGAGCGAACCCTATGGCTCCCAAGCAAAAATCGTTAGGGGCCAGTCTCGTGAAAGAATGACCCCTAACGGACCAACGCCTAGCCGCGCGACTGGTACTCGCGCAGCAGGCCGCGAGAGATGATCGTCTTCTGGATCTCCGAGGTGCCCTCGCCGATCAGCAGGAACGGGGCCTCGCGCATCAGGCGCTCGATCTCGTACTCCTTGGAGTAGCCGTAGCCGCCGTGGATGCGGAAGGCCTCCTGCGTCACCTCGGCGCAGTATTCGGACGCGATGAGCTTGGCCATGCCGGCCTCGACGTCGTTGCGCTGACCCGAATCCTTCAGACGAGCGGCGTTCACCATCATCAGGTGGGCCGCCTCGACCTTGGTGGCCATCTCGGCGAGCTTGAAGGCGATGGCCTGGTGCTCGGCGATGGCCTTGCCGAACGTCTTGCGCTGCTGGGCGTAGTCGATGGCGAGCTCGAACGCGCGGATCGCGATGCCGCACGCGCGGGCGGCCACGTTCACGCGGCCCACCTCGACGCCGTCCATCATGTGGCGGAAGCCCTGGCCGGAGACGCCGCCCAGGATCTGGTCGGCGGCGATCTCGAAGCCGTCGAACACCATCTCCGTGGTGTCGACGCCCTTGTAGCCCATCTTGTCGATCTTGCCGGGGATCGTGAGGCCCGGCAGGACCTCTCCGTAGCCCTCGGGCTTCTCCACCAGGAACGTCGTCAGGTTCTGGTGCGGCTTCTCGGCGCCCTCGTCGGTCTTCACCAGGACCGCGGTCAGGTTCGACGTGCCACCGTTGGTCAGCCACATCTTCTGGCCGTTGATCGTGTAGCCGGACTCGCCCTTCACCGCGCGGGTGCGGATCGCCGCCACGTCGGAGCCGAGCTCGGGCTCGGACATGGAGAACGAGCCGCGCACCTCGCCCGTGGCCATGCGCGGCAGGTACTTCTGCTTCTGCTCTGGTGTGCCGTGCTGCTTGAGCATGTGCGCCACGATGAAGTGCGTGTTGATGACACCGGAGACGCTCATCCAGCCGCGCGCGATCTGCTCGACGACCAGCGCGTAGGTCAGCAGGGACTCACCCAGGCCGCCGTACTCCTCCGGGATCGTCAGGCCGAAGAGGCCCATCTCCTTCATGCCCTCGACGATGTCGGCGGGGTACGTGTCGCCGTGCTCCAGCGTCTGGGCGTGGGGAATGATCTCCTTGTCCACGAACGTGCGGACGGTCGCGAGGATTTCTTCCTGGATGTCCGTGAGACCCGCGGTCTGGGCGAGGCGCGCCATCGCACTTCCCTTCCAACGCTTGAGTTACCGGCGAGTATGGACCGGTTAACGCCCGTTTGCGACCGCGTTGTGCTCTCCGCAACACAGTCACGCCCGCTGTACCGAGACAGCATCCCTGACTGGCGGAATCGCGCACCCCACGTACGACGAACTGCGCCGATGGACCTTAAGATCCCGGCTCACCACTTCGAGGGGGAGCAGCGATGACGTACGACCCGTACAACCCGAAGCAGCCGGGCGACCCGTACGGCCAGCAACCGGGCCAGCCCTACGGCCAGCCGATGCACGGCCAGCAGCCCATGTACGGCTACGGCTACCCGCCGCCCCCGCCCAAGCAGCAGACGAACGCGATCCTCGCACTCGTGCTGTCCTGCGTGGGTTTCGTGACCTGTGGCGTGACGGCCATCGTCGGCGTCATCTTCGGCCACATCGCGATGGGGAAGATCAGGCGAGGCGAGGAGGACGGCCGCGGCCTGGCGCTCGCGGGCCTGATCGTCGGTTACGTCGTCATCGCCGGCTGGGTGCTCTACCTGGCGATCGTCATCATCGCGATCATCGCGGCGGCCAACCAGGGCATCCGTTAGCGGAGAACTCAGCCCGCGAGGGCGATCTCCAGTGCGCCACCGCAGTGGCGGCAGACGTCGGCGAACACGTGGACGTCGGCATCGCATCCCGGGCAGCTGCGGAAGCTGCGCTCGAGCAGGTCGTCTTCGCGGCGCTTGAAGAGCCGCAACCGTCTGCCCGCCTTGCCGTTATTCGAACGTGACATGCCCCGAGCATGCACCTCACCCCGGGGCAGATCGCAAACTTCGGTGACGGATTGTGCGTCACCTCACCCATTTTGAATGCAACCTGTGACGGTCGAACACGTCCAGTAATAGTTCGGGTGAAGTAGCGCACAATCCGTAACGGAAACCGGCGTCTCAGTCCTCCGGCGGAGTCCAGACGTTCGAGCGCGACATCCCGGCCGCCCGCCCCTTGCCGGAGATCACGAGCGCCATCTTCCGCGACGCCTCGTCGATCATCTCGTCGCCGAGCATCACCGCACCGCGCTTACCGCCCGCCTCCGACGTGAAGTAGGCGTACGCGTCGAGGATGTTCTCGGCATGGTCGTAGTCGTCCTGCTTCGGGCTGAAGACCTCGTTGGCCGCGTCGATCTGGCCGGGGTGCAGCACCCACTTGCCGTCGAAGCCCAGCGCCGCGGAGCGACCGGCGACGCGCTTGTAGCCCTCGACGTCGCGGATCTGCAGGTAGGGGCCGTCGATGGCCTGCTTGTCGTGGGCCCGCGCGGCCATCAGGATCCGCATCAGGATGTAGTGGTAGGCGTCGCCGACGTCGTAGCCGGGCGGCTGCTCACCGACGACCAGGGACTTCATGTTGATGGACGCCATGAAGTCCGCGGGGCCGAAGATGATCGTCTCGACGCGCGGGGACGCGGTGGCGATCGCGTCGACGTTCACCAGGCCGAGGGCGTTCTCGATCTGGGCCTCGATGCCGATCTTGCCGACCTCGTAGCCCATCGTCTTCTCGATCTGGGTGATCAGGAAGTCCAGAGCGACGATCTGCTCGGGCGTCTGCACCTTCGGCAGCATGATGCAGTCGAGGTTCGCTCCCGCGCCCTCGACGACCTCGGTGACGTCGCGGTAGGTCCACTCCGTCGTCCAGTCGTTCACGCGCACGACGCGGGCCTTGTTGCCCCAGCCGCCCTCGTTGAGCGACGCGACGATGGTCTTGCGGGCGTCGGGCTTGGCCAGCGGGGCGCAGGCGTCTTCCAGGTCCAGGAACACCTGGTCCGCCGGCAGCGTGCGCGCCTTGTCGATCATCTTCTGGCTCGAGCCGGGGACCGCCAGACACGAGCGACGGGGACGCTGCTGGTCGACCACTGGAGTACCTCCTCGTACCGGCCGGTAACTGTGTGGGCCACAGTGGCACGCACCGCTTCCGAGCGCATATTCGCTGAGTCCCGTTTCACAAACCCTGGCAGGCTGAACCGGTGGAGATCACTCGAATCCTGGACGCTGCGCTGCGAAAGGCGGCCGCCGTGTGGATCACCTCACCCGGCCACGAACCCCGCCTCGTGCACGCGCACTGGCGTGACGACGCGCTCTGGGTCATCACCGGCGGTACCGAGCAGGAGGTGCCGGGTCTCGCGGACCAGTCGCAGGTCACCGTCACCGTGCGCTCCCCCAGCACGCACTCGCACCTCATCGACGCCACCGCCACCGCGCACCTGACCGAGCCCGACGAGGAGACGGCGCAGGCACTCAGAACGGCCAGACTCAACACCAAGCCGGACTGGGAAGCCGTGTACCGCCTGGAGTTCAGCGCATGATCACCATTCCGGACGGCTTCGGCGCGGGTCTCGGCGAAGGCGCCCCGGAATGGGTCGCGAAACTGCCGGCGCTCGCCACCAAGGCGTGCGCGCGGTGGCGGCTCACCCCGGACGGCGCGCTGATGAACGGGTTCTGCGCGGTCGTCCTCCCGGTTCGCCGGGCGGACGGGCACCCCGCCGTGCTCAAGCTGACCTGGATCGACGAGGAGACGAAGCACGAACCGCTCGCACTCCGGCTCTACGACGGCAACGGCGCCGTGCAGCTGCTCGGCTTCGACGAGGAGCTCGGCGCGTTGTTGCTGGAAAGGCTGTACCCGCACTCGCTCGACGACGAGCCGATCGAGCTGGCGGTCGCCGTGATCGGCGAGCTGCTGCGCCGCCACCGCGCGATCCAGGCGCCCGGCGAGATCCGCCGGTTCTCCGGTGAGCTGGCCGATCACCCGGCGATCCCCCGCAAGCTGCTCGACGCGGCACGTGATGTTGCCGACAGCAGGCCGATGGGCACCACCCTCGTGAACGAGGACCTGCACTACGAGAACGTGCTGCGCGGCGACCGCGAACCGTGGCTGATGATCGACCCGAAGCCGCTGTCCGGCGATCCCGAGTACTGCATGATTCCGTTGCTGTGGAACAGGTTTGACGAGATGGACGGCCGGAAGGGGCTGACCGGCCGGTTCCTGGCGCTGTGCGACGCGGGCGAGCTGGACGTGGCGAAGGCACGCGACTGGACGCTGTACCGCGCGGTCGCGAACTGGATCTGGGCGCTGGAAGAGGATTTGGGGGACGTAGCGGAGAACTGCGCCGAGATCGCCGGGTGGGCGGTCAGAACCTGATCTAGCCTGGTCATGTGGTGGCTGTGAACCGGGTTTACATCGCTCAGCTGGCCGGGCTTCCCGTCTTCGGTCCCGACGGCGAACCGATCGGCAGGGCCCGCGACGTCGTGATCAGTCTCCGGATCGACCGCCAGCCGCCGCGCGTGCTCGGCATGGTCGTGGAACTGGTGACGCGCCGGCGCATCTTCGTGCCGATGCTGCGGCTCACCTCGATCGAGCCGAACGCCGTCACGCTCGCGACGGGGTCGGTGAACCTGCGGCCGTTCCACCAGCGCGTCAACGAGGTGATGGTGATCGGCGAGCTGCTCGACGCCAAGATCCAGCTCGCCGACGGCGGCACGGCGATCGTGGTGGACGCCGCGATGGAGCTCACCCGCACCCGCGACTGGCGGGTGGTCAAGGTGGCCGTCCGCCAACGCACCGGCAGGTTCGGCTTCAAGGGCCCCACGCAGGTGTTCCGGTGGGAGGACGTCGGTGGCCTGAGCGTCAACGAGATCGCTGGCCAGCCGCAGGGCGCCCAGCAACTCGTCGCGGTGTTCGAGGGCATGCGCGCGGCGGACGTGGCGCACGCGCTGCACGAACTTCCGCCCAAACGCCGCCACGAGGTCGCGGACGCGCTGGACGACGAACGGCTCGCCGACGTCATCGAAGAACTGTCCGAAGAGGACCAGAAGGACATCCTGTCGCACCTGGACGAGGAACGCGCCGCGGACATCCTGGAGGCGATGAACCCGGACGACGCGGCCGACCTGCTCGGCGAGCTGTCCGAGGGCACCAAGGACAGGCTGCTCGAGCTGATGGAGCCGGAGGAGTCCGAACCGGTCAGGCGGCTGCTCGAGTACTCGTTCGACACCGCCGGCGGTCTGATGACGCCGGAACCGATCATCCTCACGCCGGACGCGACGATCGCGGAAGCGTTGGCACGGGTGCGAAATCCCGACCTGACACCGGCGCTGGCGTCGATGGTCTTCGTGTGCCGGTCCCCGTCCGCGACACCGACCGGCCGCTATCTCGGCTGCGTCCACATCCAGCGACTGCTGCGCGAGCCGCCGTTCGACCTGGTCGCGGGCGTGCTCGACTCCTCACTGGTGCGGCTGCCGCCATCGGCCTCGCTGAGCGACGTCACCCGCTACTTCGCCACCTACAACCTGGTGTGCGCACCGGTCACCGACGACGACGAGCACCTGCTCGGCGCGGTGACCGTCGACGACGTGCTGGACCACCTGCTGCCGGACAACTGGCGCGAGACGGGACTGAGCCATGCCTGAACTGCTGCCGCGGCGCCGGCTCGACCAGCCTCGTGAGCCACGCGGCTTCCGCCTGTCGATCGACCCCGACGCGTTCGGTCAGTTCTCCGAACGGCTCGCGCGCTTCCTCGGCACGGGCAAGTTCCTGTTCTGGCAGACGCTGCTCGTGGTCGCCTGGATCGCGTTGAACCTGTTCGCCGTGACCCTGCAATGGGACCCGTACCCGTTCATCCTGCTGAACCTGGCGTTCTCGACGCAGGCCGCTTACGCCGCGCCGTTGATCCTGCTGGCGCAGAACCGGCAGGACGACCGGGACCGGGTGTCGCTGGAGGAGGACCGCGCGCGGGCGGCGCAGACCAAGGCGGACACCGAGTTCCTGGCCCGTGAGCTCGCGGCCTTGCGGCTGGCGGTGGGCGAGGTGGCGACGCGGGACTTCATCCGGGGTGAGCTGGAGAAGCTGGTGAGGGAGCAGAACAACGTCCGGAAGGTCCGGCAGTGACGGTTGTGCCCGGCGTCACACGCTGATCTGTCCGCTCTCGACCAGATCTGACAGAACCTCGTGGATCGCGGGTGCCGTCTCGGCGTGCGACCGGTACTCGTCGCGCGTCACGTAGGTCAGTTCGGCGATCTCGCTCGTGGGCTGCGGCGTGCCCAGCAGATCAGCCGTGAAGCACGTCATGTCGACCATCGCGCCCTCGCCCTCCCCGTAGGCGGGTGCGACGTAGCGCTTCAGCACCGACGGCTGCTCCAGCTCGATCCCGAGCTCCTCCCTGACCTCCCTGCGCAGGGCGTCGGCGGGGGACTCACCCGGTTCGATCTTGCCGCCGGGGAGGTAGAAGGCCTTCTTGTTGCGTGCGCGCACAACGAGGAGGCGGCCAGCCTCGACGTGCACAAGTCCCACCACGGTGATCACGGATACACGTCGTCCGCTGCCAGGCGGTCGCACGTGCGGCCGAAGGCCTCGAGCTCACCAGGCCCGAAGCTCTCCCCGAAGTGTTCGGCGACGCCCGCGAGGTGGGTCGCGGACGCGCTGCGCAGACGTTCCGCGCCGAGCGGTGTGAGCACGGCCACGATGCCGCGTCCATCACCGTCAGCGCGTTCCCGACCGACCAGGCCGGCGCGTTCCAGGCGGTCCACCAGGCGGGTCACGCCGGATCGGGACAGCAGGACGGCGTCGGCCAGTTCTGTCATGCGCATGCGCATGGAAGGCGACTCGGCCAGTTGAACCAGCACGTCGTACGCCGCGAGCGATAGGCGCTGCTCAGCAATCAGTTCGGCCTCGAGGACCCTCGTGATCCGTGCATGCGCGCGGAGGAACGATCGCCACACCCCTAGCTCGACACGGGTGGGCAACCGGGAACTACCCGATTCCGGCACGGACGTCGATGTTACGGACAGCTCCGACACCGCTACGACCTGGGCCTGTGCTCTCAAGTGACCGGCCGGTAGGACACGGGCGAACCGGACGTAGCATGGCTGGGTGACCACCACGCAGCCCCTCCCCACCGTCGAGGACGTCCGCAAGGCGCTCGCCGGTGTGCAGGACCCCGAAATCCGCCGTCCGATCACCGAGATCGGCATGGTCAAGGACGTCGAGGTGGGCGCGGACGGTGCCGTGGTCGTCGGGGTGTACCTGACGGTCGCGGGCTGCCCGATGCGGGACAAGATCACCAAGGACGTCACCGGTGCCGTGCAGGCGCTCGACGGCGTCACCTCGGTCAGGGTCGACCTCGACGTCATGAGCGACGCCCAGCGCACCGAGCTGCGCAAGACGCTGCGCGGTGGCGCCGAGGAGCCGGTCATCCCGTTCGCCCAGCCCGGCTCGCTGACGCGCGTGTACTGCGTCGCGTCCGGCAAGGGCGGCGTCGGCAAGTCGTCGGTCACGGTCAATCTGGCCGTGGCGATGGCCGAGCGCGGGTTGTCGGTCGGCATCGTCGACGCGGACATCTACGGCCACTCGATCCCGCGCATGCTGGGCGTCGACGGTCGTCCCACGCAGGTCGAGAAGATGATCATGCCGCCGCAGTCGCACGGCGTGAAGGTCATCTCCATCGGCATGTTCACGCCGGGCAACACGCCCGTGGTGTGGCGCGGGCCGATGCTCCACCGCGCGTTGCAGCAGTTCCTCGCGGACGTGTTCTGGGGTGACCTGGACGTGCTGCTGCTCGACCTGCCGCCGGGCACCGGTGACGTGGCGATCTCGGTGGCGCAGCTGGTGCCGAACGCCGAGATCCTGGTCGTGACGACGCCGCAGCAGGCCGCCGCCGAGGTGGCCGAGCGGGCCGGGTCGATCGCCCTGCAGACCCGTCAGCGGGTCGCGGGCGTCATCGAGAACATGTCGTGGATGGAGATGCCCGACGGCTCGCGCATGGAGGTCTTCGGTTCCGGCGGCGGCGCGGCCGTCGCGGAGTCGCTGTCCAAGACCATCGGGTCCGAGGTGCCGCTGCTCGGCCAGGTGCCGCTCGACCCGCGGCTGCGGGAGAACGGCGACACGGGCACGCCCATCGTCAAGGCGGTGCCGGAGGCGGCAGCGGCTCAGGTGCTGGCGGACGTCGCCAAGAAGCTGACCGTGAAGTCGCGCGGCCTGGCGGGTCGTCTGCTCAACGTCTCCCCCGCGGGTCGCTAGGAGCCGGATCGCGAACTCAGGGCGCGCGCCATCTCGACCTGCCACTCGGCCTCTGTCAACGGTGGCGGCTCTTCGGCCTGCACGAATCCCTGCGGAGCGCCCAGTTCACGCATCAGCCGGACCAACCACTTCTCGGCCATCGTCATCGCTGCGTCTTCATCCGGTTCGAGGTCGACCGACACGCCCAGGACGACACCCGAGTCCCGGGGGAACGCGAGCATCACGAAGCTCAGGCCGGTGTCGCGGACTCCGCTGGACGGCGAGGCGTACAGCGTCTCGCCGGACGGAGAGCCGGAAAGACCAGCTCGCAGGATGTCGGAGGCGTTCTCCGACAACCACGCGGCCGACTCCCGCCAGCTCGTCACGTGGGCGTCGAGGAAGCTCTCCAGTCGAAGCCGGTCCAGGTGCGGTAACCGCACGTAGACGTCCGGACAAGGTGCCATGCGACCTGCCCGGCCACTCGTCCGCTCAGGTCGCGTCCGGGTCGTACGGCGGGCGCTCGCCAGGTGCGAGCGGCCGCTGCTCGGGCGCGGACGGCGTGGCCGGCGTCGGATAGCCGTTCGACTTGGGCTCCGGGTCGTCGAACAGGTGCTTGGTGACCGCGCGCTTCGGGTCGAAGTTGCGCAGCTCCCGCAGGTCCTCGAGGGGCTTGCGGAGCTGCTCGAACTCCGGCCCCATCTCCTGCTTGAGCTGTTCGCGCGCGCCCGTCGCGTACTCACGGACCTGGCGCACCGTCTTGCCGAGCCAGGCCGCGGCGGACGGCAGGCGTTCGGGCCCCAGGACGAAGAGACCCGCGACGACGATGATGAGGATCTCTACCCATCCGATGCTGTCGAACACAGGTCTCAGCCTACTTCTCAGTCGCTCTTGAGTGTCACGTCGAGTTTGAGTTCACGACCCTGACGGGCGAGCGTGACCTGGACCGTCTGGCCGATCTCGTGCTCGCGGACGGCCACCACCAGCTCGGCAGCGTTGCGGACCATGCGGTTGCCCACCTTGGTGATCACGTCGCCCTCCTGGATGCCCGCGGCGGCCGCGGCTCCTCCGGCGGGAACGTTCTGCACCTGTGCGCCCTCGGAGGTCTCGGCGGACACGGACTTGACGTTGACGTTCATGTCCGCGTGCTTGACCTGCCCGCTGCGGATCAGCTCCTGGCTGATCTTGCGGGCCTGGTTGCCGGAGATCGCGAAGCCCAGGCCGACGGAACCGCCGGTCTCGGTGCGGATCGAGGAGTTGATGCCGACCAGGGCACCGCGCGAGTCGACCAGCGCGCCACCCGAGTTGCCGGGGTTGATGGCCGCGTCCGTCTGGATCGCGTCGTAGGTGACCTGCGGGCCGCCGTTCTCGCCCGCCGCCGTCACGGGCCGGTGCAGCGCGGAGACGATGCCCTCGGTGACGGTGTTGGACAGCTGCAGCGGCGAGCCGATGGCGATCACGCTGTCGCCGACCTGGAGCTCGTCGGAGTTGCCGAACTGCAGGACCGTCGGGTTCGTGACCTCGACCTTGATCACGGCGAGGTCGGTCTTGGGGTCGCGGCCGACGACGCGGGCCTGGGCGCGCGTGCCGTCGGTGAAGACGGCGCTGAGCTTTGCCGACGAGTCCTGGGCCGCCGGGGCGACGACGTGGTCGTTGGTGAGGATGTAGCCGCCCGACTCGATGACGACGCCGGAACCGACGCCCGCCACGTTGGCGCCCTTGAACTCGATCGACACGACGCTCGGCGTGACGCGCTTGGCGATGTCGGAGATCGAACCGGCTGGGCGTTCCTTGCCCTCGGTCACCTCGGCCAGCGTGACCGTCGAGTCGGTCAGCGGGTTGCCGGCGCGGCCGATCAGCCACCCGACGAGGCCACCGGCGGCACCGACGAGCAGTGCCACCAGCACCAGCGCCGTGAGGGCCGTCGGCTTCACGCGACGGCCGAACAGCAGCTCGGGAATGCTCAGCTGCGGACCGGGCTCCTGCTTGCGCTCGGGTTCGCCCGGTGGGTCCTCGCCCACGGCGGGCGGGCCGATCACGGCGCCGGACGCGGGATCGCGCCACGGGTCACCGGCGGGCTTGTCACCCCAGAAGACGGGGTCGATGTCCGGATCCGGCTCGCTCACCGGCTGCGGCGGGCGCTGCAGCAGCTCGGACGAACCCTGGCGGCCGAACGCGGTCGCGAGGGACTCGGGAGGCGGCGGCGCCGACTGAACGGAGGGGACGGGCACGTCGCGCGTGGCGAACGCGCCGGAGACACCTTCCGGGCGGCCGAACGCGGTGGCGTACGCGGGGTCGACCGGCGGCTGCACCAGGGGCCGTGGCCGGAGCCTGCGATGCGCTCCGTCGTCCACTCCGGAAACGGGTGTGGGCGTCTGGCCGTTGGGCGACTGCTGGCTCATCTCTCCCCGAGTTTTCCGCTAGGAGTGCTGAACTACAGCGTGCCCCACGAACAGTGAAATGACTGTCAGGGGGTGGTCGCGAAGACCGCGCCGGCGTTCTGCGGCACGAAGGAAGGCGCGGCGGGCGGGTCGCTCTCCGGCGTGGTGAACGCGAGCGCGCCGAGCAGCATGCCGCTCACGACGACACCGGCACCCTGGCGGGCTCTGCGGCCGCTGAACCAGCCGTTGCTGCCCAGGGGCCGGGACGAGCCCAGCACCGGACCCGCGCCGAACGCGGGCTTGTCGGTGCGTTGCACGGCGACGAACTGACCGTCCTCGGTGATCGCGAGCCCGTCCGGAGCGGACGGCAGGTCGACCTCCTGCGGGATGGCACCGAGCCTGTCGAGCAGCGACGCCGACGCCGTGGGGGCGCTGGCGGTGCGCACGGCTGCGCGCGCCTGCTGCTGCGTGTAGGTCTCGAAAGCGCAGAAGCCGCAGCGCTGGATGTGCGCTGAGGCTCGCTCATGTGCGACCGAGGACAGCTCTCCGTCCACGAACGCGACCACGGCATCCGGCAACAGGTGCTGCTCAGGCAGGCCCCAACCACGGAGGTCGGTCATGCAGAGTCCTCCAGCAACGATTCCTGACGACGGCGTTCGAGCGCGACCTTCAGAGCCTGGCGGCCCCGATGGATCCTGCTCCTCACGGTACCCATCTTCACCCCGAGCGTGGCACCGATCTCCTCGTAGGAGAGTCCTTCCACGTCACACAGGACCACCGCGGCGCGGAACTCCGGCGGGAGCTCGTCCAGCGCGGCCTGCAGGTCGGGGTCGAGATGGTTCTCGTCGTAGATCTCTTCAGGGGACAGGTCGTCACCCTCAAGGCGGTCGTTGTCCTCGGGCAGCGCCTCCATGCGAACGCGGCTGCGGCGGCGAGCCATGTCGAGGAAGAGGTTGGTGGTGATGCGGTGCAGCCACCCCTCGAAGGTGCCCGGCTTGTACGACGCGAGCGACCGGAAGACGCGGATGAAGGTCTCCTGCGTCAGATCCTCGGCGTCGTGCTGGTTGCCGGTAAGGCGGTATGCGAGCCGGTAGACCCTGTCCGCGTGCTCGCGGACGATGGCGTCCCACGAGGGCGGCGTCCAGTCGGCCGTCTCGATGGGCGCGACGGCCTCCGGCGAACTCGACTGCGTGCGCATCAGGTGTTTCGGCACCTCCATGTGGGCCGCCCGGCGACCCTTATGCGGCTCAACGGACGACGGGTCCGGCTTGTTCCCGTCTAGAGCCTGGCTTCTTGCTGCCTTACCTTCTCCTGCTCCCTTAAAACGATCGTGAGAGCTGGCTGAGAGCACCCTGAGAATCTCGGTTCGGGCCGTGTTCACCCGTTTTGGCCACGCGGGGCACTAACCTGCTACCCCGTGACCACGGAATCGGCCCTGCGGGAGTACGTCGAGCAGTACCTCCCCGAGGACGACGTGCACCTGGCAGCTCGAGCACGCGGCCAGGAACTGGGCTGTGTGCCCATCGGCGCCGGCGGAGGCGCCGCCCTGCGGTTCCTCGCGACCGCCCTCCAGGCGAAAGCCGTCGTCGAGATCGGGACGGGCGCGGGCACCAGCGGCCTCTACCTGCTCGCGGGCATGCCCCAGTCGGGCATCCTGACCTCGATCGACGTGGCTCCCGAACACCAGCGCGCCGCCCGCGAGGCCTACACGGCCGCGGGCATCTCGCCCTCGCGCACCCGCCTGATCATGGGCAAGGCGCTGGACGTCCTCCCCCGCCTGACCGACGCGGCCTACGACCTCGTGTTCGTCGACGCCTACAAGCCGGAGTACCCGCAGTACCTCGAACACGGCGTCCGCATGCTGCGGCCCGGTGGCGTCATCGCGTTCGACAACGTGCTGTGGCACGGCGCCGTCGTCGACCCCAGCAAGCGGGACGAGTCGACCCAGGCGATGCGGGACATCGCGCGCCTGGTGAAGGAGGACGACCGGCTGGTGCCGGTGATCCTTCCGCTGGGTGACGGTCTTCTGGTCGCCGCCCGCCGTCCATGAGCAATTCGGTTGGCCGGCGAGCCGCACCCCGAGGACACGAACCGAGCCAACGACGTCCGTTCGATCCGCTGGGTGCCGGCGGACGTGAAGCCGCGCAGCTTCCCGAGTTCGATCAACGTCAAGAAGGAGGGCCTGATCCCGGTCGCGATCCTTTCCACCGCGGAGTTCGACGCCGTGGCGGAGGTCGACCGGACCAGCCTCACCTTCGGGGCGACCGGTCTCGAGCAGGGCTTCGTCCGGTGTGGATCGCCGGGTGAGGACGTCGACGACGACGGCCGCGCCGATCTGGTGTGCCAGTTCGACACCGCGAAGACCGGCCTGACCTGTGGCATGACGACGGCGACCCTGATGGGCCGCACGGTCGACGGTCGCCGGTTCGAGGGTCAGGACGACATCAAGCTGACGGGCTGTTAGTGGTGTGGCCCGGAAGGTTGCCGGGGGAATTCGCGGTCAGACGGGGCGGTGCCGCGAGGCGCCCTGCTGAGCGTGAATTACCTCGCCGACGTTCCGGGATGCGCCACTAGTACGCCCGGACGCCCTTGCCGAGGACCGTGACGCCGCCCGCTGAAACGGTGTAGCGCTCACGGTCCATCGGCGCGTCCACGCCGATCAACGCCCCGTCCGGCACCACGACGTTCTTGTCCAGGATCGCCCGCCGGACAACAGCGCCCTTCCCGATCCGCACACCGGGCAGCAGCACCGACCCCTGCACGACCGATCCCACCTCGACAGTGACGTCCGAGGAGATCACCGACCCGTGGATCTTCCCGGAGATGATCGAACCGGGCCCGACCATCGAGTCCTCAGCGGACCCGCCGGCGATGAACTTGGCCGGCGGAAGCGGCGGCGTCGCGGTCCGGATCGGCCAGAGCTGGTTGTACAGGTTGAAAATCGGATTGACCGAGACCAGATCCATGTGTGCGTCGTAGTAGGCGTCGATCGTCCCGACATCGCGCCAGTACCCGCGATCCCGGTCCGTGGCGCCGGGCACCTCGTTGTCCTGGAAGTCGTAAACGTGTGCTTTCCCGCGATCCACGAGCATCGGGATGATGTCGCCACCCATGTCGTGGTCCGAGTCGGGATTCAACGCATCCCCGCGCAGCGCGTCCAGCAGCGCTTCGGTGGTGAAGACGTAGTTGCCCATCGAAGCGAAAGTCACATCGGGATCGTCAGGCACGTGCGGTGGCTCGGACGGCTTCTCCAGGAACCGCGTGATCTTGCCGGAGGCATCCGTGTCGATGCAGCCGAACGCCTTGGCCTCGGTCCGCGGCACCCGGATGCCGGCGACGGTCACCGCCGCGCCGGACTCGACGTGCTGCGAGATCATCTGACCGGGGTCCATCCGGTACACGTGGTCGGCACCGAAGATCACCACGTGGTCGGGCTTCTCGTCGTGGACGAGGTTCAGCGACTGGAAGATCGCGTCGGCGGAGCCCGTGTACCAGCGGGGACCCAGGCGTTGCTGGGCCGGCACAGGCGTCACGTACTGACCGAGCACATTGGACAGGCGCCACGTCGTCGAGATGTGGCGGTCCAGCGAGTGCGACTTGTACTGCGTCAGCACGCAGAGCTTCGCGAGCCCCGCGTTGACCAGGTTCGACAGCACGAAGTCGACCAGCCGGTAGTTGCCCCCGAAGGGCACAGCCGGTTTCGCGCGGTCGGCCGTCAGTGGCCACAGGCGCTTGCCTTCACCACCGGCAAGCACAATTCCGAGAACGTGCGGCTGCCCCTTCACGGTATGTGACCCTATCTGTGCGATCGCGCTTCAACCAGACGCAAACTGGTTCGTCCCAACAAGTACCGCAGTGATCTACGGTGGGGGCGTGCGAGTTGCGCTCATGACGCGGGAGTACCCGCCTGAGGTCTACGGTGGCGCTGGTGTGCACGTGGGATTCCTCGTGCCCCATCTTCGCGAACTGGTCGACGTCGACGTGCACTGCTTCGGTGCACCGAGATCGGACGCGACCGCTCACAATCCCCCGCACAGCCTGGAGCAGGCGAACGCGGCCCTCACGACCCTCGCGGTCGATCTTGAGATGGCCTCGGCGGTGTCCACGGCGAACCTCGTGCATTCGCACACCTGGTACGCCAACATGGGCGGTCACCTGGCCAAACTCCTGCACGGCATCCCGCACGTGGTGACGGCGCACTCGCTGGAGCCGCGCCGGCCGTGGAAGGCCGAGCAGCTCGGCGGCGGGTACCGGATCTCGTCGTGGGCGGAGCGGACCGCGTACGAACACGCGGACGCGATCATCGCCGTGAGCGACGGCATGCGCGCGGACGTGCTCGACGCCTACCCCGCGCTGGATCCGGCCAAGGTGCACGTGGTCCGCAACGGGATTGATTCCGCGGCCTACCGCCCGGTGACCGAGACGGACGCGCTCACCTCGCGCGGCATCGATCCCGAAAAACCGGTCGTGGCGTTCGTGGGACGGATCACCCGGCAGAAAGGTGTCGGCCACCTCGTCGCCGCCGCGCACCACATCGACCCCGCCGCGCAGATCGTGCTGTGCGCGGGAGCGCCGGACACCCCGGAGATCGCCGAGGAGACGAAACGGGCCGTGACGGAGCTCGCGGCGACGAGGGAAGGCGTCTTCTGGATCCAGCAGATGCTGCAGCCGGCCGAGGTGCGGCAGATCCTCAGCCACGCGACCGTCTTCGTGTGCCCGTCGGTCTACGAGCCGCTCGGCATCGTGAACCTGGAGGCGATGGCGTGCGGCACAGCCGTCGTCGCGAGTGACGTCGGCGGCATCCCGGAGGTCGTCGCGCACGGCGAAACGGGGCTCCTGGTCCACTACGACGACCGCGATTTGTCGACATATCGACTTCAACTCGCCGAGTCGATCAACGAACTCCTCGCCGATCCCGGGCGCGCACGGCGTTTCGGTGCGGCCGGACGCAAGCGCGCTGAGCAGGAGTTCTCGTGGTCCGCCATGGCTGAGCAGACCGTGGAGGTCTACCGCAGTGTGATTTGAGCCACACCCGACTGGGGCAACCCCAAAGTGTGAACGCCGCCTTTAACCAGTAGTGACCTGATGGTTTCAAATGGTGAGGGGCGCGAGACTGTGCGGTGTGCGGTGCTGGGTCTGACGGTCCTCCTCGCAGTGACTGGATGCGCCACAGCCGCCAAGCCACAACCGACGGCCGTGCAGCTCACCGTCGACGGCATGAAGCTCGCCGACGCCTCCGACCTGCAGGCACAGGCCGAGGCCCAGCTGGCGTACACGCTGGAGTACGGCTACGTGGCCCGGGCTGGCGCGGCGGCGGTCAGCTGCTGGTTCGCCAGGACCGGCCTCGAGTCCGAGGTGGACAAACGACTGTGGTGCGGACCGGTCCAGGTGCCGGGCACCGGTGCGTCCACCGACTGGGTGCCCGTGCCGTTGAAGAAAGTCACCAAGAACGGTGACGAGGTCCGCTACGAGGTGCAGTCGCCGCAGGTGCCGGAGAAGGGCCACCGCAGCACGCCGGACGGGAAGCTCGTCCGCACCGACGGCAAGGAGTTCGACCCGAAGAAGCAGCAGGACCTCACCGCCGGCCGCGACTTCCTCGCCGTGCTGCCCGACGACGGCAAGCGCTCCAACCCGGACCTCGGCCTTGGCAACGTTGACATCAAGCTGCGCGACGACCTGCTCGCCACCGCGATCAACGGGTGGGCGAACCCGGACATCTGGTACACGGCGGAAGGCACCCTGCGCGCCGAGCCCGGCTCGCGGCTGCGCGTGCTCAGGATGAAGGTCGAGAAGCCCTACGAGACGGACAGCGGCTTCCACCGCACCAACTGGCAGGGTTTCGCCCCGCAGCCGTCCGAGCTCGCGCTGGAGCTGCCGGGCAAGCGCCAGCCGCTGCCCGCCGACCGCCTCCCCGCCAACGGCTCGGTGTTCGTGGTCTACACGGTCCCCGACCCGCAGCAGGGCACCGAGACGCTCGCCCTCGGCTCGCTCGGCGCCAAGTCTCTGGAGCAGCGCGTCGAGCTCCCGTCCGGCAGACGCACCGACAACCCTCCGCACGTGCTGCAGCGCGCCGCCGCCCCCGGCCAGTTCCACGAGGCGACGCAGAAGATCCGCTTCGGCGACCGCGAGCTCGGCATGAAGGTCACCGGTGTCCGGCTCGGCCGGCAGCGCCCGATCAAGCTCGGCGAGAGCCAGTACGACGTGGCCACGATCTCCGCGCAGGACAAGGCGTTGCTGGAGGTGCGGCTCGAGGCCACCGGCAACCTGCCCGACACCGCGGGCGGCAGCATGACCAAGGACCTGATCACCGTCAAGCTCCAGGACGGTTCCACCGCGCCACAGGTCGGCGCCCGCTACGACGGCGGCCCGCTGCCGTTCGCAATCGTGGTCGAGGTGCCCGCCGACACCCGCTCGGTCTCGGTCGGCGTGGAGACGGGCGAACCGGTGCTGCCGCGCGTGGGCAAGACCGCGGTCTCACCCGTCGACTCGCGCATCACCCTCGCCCTGGAGTTCTGAACTGGTGGTGTGTTCACGAACCCTCGTCGGTCCATTTCGTGTCCAGGAGGTGCCCCACTGGGCGCGAAACTGACTGGCGAGGATTGTGAACACACCACCAGCATCGCGGCGAGCGCCAGCCAGCCGACGATCACCAGCACGAGCCCGCCCCAGCCCCACTCGCCGTACGCGGTGCTGCCGGACGTGCCCCCGACGCTGCTGCCGACGTAGAACCCGCACAGGTACAGCCCGGACGCGTGGCCGCGGGCGTGGGCGGGAGCCCGCGCGCCGACCCAGCTGCTCGCGATGGCGTGCGAGGCGAAGAAGCCGGCGGTGACGACGGCCAGCCCGAGCGGCACCCACAGCAGGCTCGCGACCGTGCCCACCGCCACCACCCCGATGGTCATGAGCAGCACGCGTCCGCGTCCGAGCCGGTCGGCCAGCCTGCCCGCGAACGCCGCCGACGTGCTGCCGAACGCGTAGAAGAGGAAGACCAGCGACTCCAGCCACGACGGGCCGGTCAGCTGGAAGCCCGCGACGTTGTAGAACGAGATGAACGCGCCGACCATCAGCACGGAGACCACGTACAGCGAGAGCAGCACCGGGTCCTTCAGCGCCGCCTTCATGCCGCGTGGCGCCCGCTTCGGCGCTACCCGGGCACGAGGCAGGAAGAAGACGACGACCAGCGCGGCCGCGAGCCCTACGACACCGCTGAGCAGGATGGATCCGCGCCAGCCCAGCCAGTCCGCGGTCGTGCCCGAGAGCAGGCGGCCGACCATGCCGCCCACGCTGTTGCCGGCGATCATGGCGCCCATCGCGGCGCCGAGCCTGCCCTTGTCGAGCTCGTCAGCGAGGTACGCCATCGACGCCGCGGGCACACCGGCCGCCGCGATGCCCTGCAGCACCCGCAGCACGAGGAAGACGTCGTAGTCCGGCGCGAACGGCAGCACCACGCCCAGCACACCCGCCAGCAGGACGCTGACCACGATCACCCGCCGGCGCCCCACCCGTTCCGACAGCATCGCCACCGGCACGACCACCACGGCCAGCGCCAGCGTCGCCGCGGACATCGCGAGCGACGCGCCACCCGGTCCGAGGCCGTACTCGGCGGCGATTTGCGGCAGCACCGGTTGCGGCGCGTACAGCAATGCGAAGCATGCGAGCCCCGATGCGGCGATGGACGCGGTCAACCTGTTCACGCCTTCGACGCTAAGCCATACGTCCAATACGGAAATGCGGCAAAATCAATACGTGGACGAATTGGATCTGGCCCCGAAGCTGGCAGTGCTGAAAGCGCTTGCCGCCGACGAGCACGTGACCCGTGCCGCAGAACGCGTCGGACTCCCCCAGCCGACGGTCAGCCGCTGGCTCGCGGAGCTCGGCGACCAGCTCGGCGCGCCGATCGTCGTCAGAACCGGGCGGCGCGTCCGGCTCACCCGCGCAGGGCGTCTGCTGGCGGAGGCCGCGACGAGATCACTCGCGGCGCTCGAACCCGGCCTGCGCGCGGTGGAGGAGGAGCTCGACCCGGAGAAGGGCCGGGTGGTGCTGGGCTTCCTGCACATGCTCGGCCGGTCCGTGGTGCCGGAGCTGGTCCGCGGGTTCCGCGCGGAGCACCCGCACGTCCGGTTCGGCCTGGTCCAGAACGCCCGCTACACGGTGGTGGAGAAGCTGCTGCAGGGCGAGATCGACCTCGCGCTGGTCGCCCCGCCGCCCGACGGCCCCGAGTTCTCCTCCGAGGTCCTGTTCGAGCAGGAACTGATCGTCGTCGTGCCGTCCACGCACCGCCTCGCCACCAGGAAGGCCGTGCGGCTCAAGGACCTGGCGGACGAGGAGCTCATCGTGCTGGAGCACGGCTACGGCCTCAGGCAGATCACCGACGACATGTTCGCGAAGGCCGGCTTCACGCCCAGGATCGCGTTCGAGAGCCAGGAGATCGAGACGGTCAGGGGCCTGGTCGCGGCGGGTCTCGGCGTCGCGCTCCTCACGCACGCCGAGACCACGCCGCCTGCCGGGCTGCGGGAACTGCCGCTGACCCCGCGGGCGGGCCGCGTCTTCGGGCTGGCCTGGCTGAAGGACCGCCCGTTGCCGCCCGCGGTACGCGCTTTCCGCGACCACGCCCTCAGCGGCTCACGAGGTCCAGCGCTGAGTCCCTGACCACGTCCGCAGGTACGACTCGGCCCCGCCGAGCAGCTCCTGCACGAGCTGGTCACCACCGAGCCTGCGCACCTGCTCGACCCAGTCCGGCACGAGCCCGACGTGCGCGCCACCGTCGGTGTTGATGTCCCACACGCGCTCACCGGTGCGCTGCCGGTCGACGAGAGGCCCGTCCGGGAAGCTCCGGAACGGGTAGGTGACGCCGGTGCGCGGCGACGGGTGCGAGCCCACGCCGTTGTAGTCGGTGCCGAACCCGAGACCCACGCCGTACTTCTGGCGCAGCGCCGCGGTGGAGGCGGCCTGCGAGACGAACCCTTCGGCGTCGAACTCGTACGACGCGACGAAACCGCCGAGCTGGTAGACCTTCTCGGTCCACTGCGCGTCCATCCAGCTGTGGCTCGACAGGATGCCGGGGTAGCGGGCCCGCGTCGCCAGGTCCAGCGTGCGAGACGCGGCCTTCACGCTCATGTGGTCGATCTCGATCATCATGTGCCGCTTCATCATGCCCTGCACGGCGTACTCGCCGAGCGACGTCAGCCCGCGCACGTTGCACCGCTTCGCCGGGTCGTACGCCGGTGCGACGGCGCTGGCCGGGATCAGCGCGTTCGCCGGGGCGACGCCGATCGGGTTGTCCTGCTGCGGGCCCGCGCACTTCTCGGTCTTCCACCACGTGCCCGTGCGGAGGAACTGCGCCGCGTTGATCACGCCGCCCTGCACACCGGAGTCGAACCGCACGCCGCACAACGCGTTGTCGTACTTGTGGCACAGGAAGATGCTGCGGACACCGAGCGCGTGGACCTCGTCCAGCCCGCGGTCGATGGCGGCCTTGCTGCACAGCGGGAGGTCGAGCACCTGCCGGCAGCCGAAGAGCTCAGAGGTCTCGATGCCGAGCACGACGGCGAGCTTGCCCTGTTCGATCACGTCCCTGGCCTGCTCCGGCGAGGTGACGATGCGGAACCAGCCCTTGCCGGGCCCGCCGAACTGCTTGTCGACGAAGGCCTGGAGCTCGTACGTGCGCTGGGCCTGCAGCCGCACCGACGTCATCTCGTCGCACGAGCGGTCCTTGAACGGGTAGATCACGCACAGCTCGGCGTTGCTGGTCAGGTCGGTGACCAGCACGCGCTGCCCGCCGCGCCACGCCCGTTCCAGCCAGGCGTAGTAGTTCTGCTGGTGCGAGACGGTCTTGTAGGACGGCCAGTCCCTGAACGTCGGCCAGCCCACCGGGTCGTGCCCGTCGAAGTCCGACGTCACCAGCGCCTCGAAGATCGCGCCGAGCCCCGCGGGGTGGTGCTCGGGGCAGTCCTTCAACGCGTCGGCCGCCCCCTGCTCGGAGAACGGCTTGCCGCAGATCAGCCGACCGCCGAACGCCTCGTTGGTCATCAGGTGGTTGTGCGCGTCGACGAACCCGCGCACCCGGCCCTGGTCGTCAGTGCCCTTGAACGGCTCCCCGGTCACGTTGATCTGCGAGTCCTGCGCGGGCCTCGCCACCGGCTCCCACCAGGGGCTGCTCGCCGAGGCAGGGGCTAAGGCGGCGACGAACAGCGTCGCGGCGAGGACGAGTCGAAGGATCACGAGTAGCTCCAGGGGGCGTGAGGGAGACCACATCATGCCCCGGAACTGCCGCGTCTCATATGGTCTGATCGTCGGTAACTCAGTGCCGCGCGAACCTGTCGGCCAGCTCGACGAGCGTGCGCGCGCTGAAGCCCGTGGCGCCCGCGACGACCTCGTCGTAGACCTTCTCCGAACGGGCGGGGCCCGCGATGTCGAGGTGCGCCCACGGCACGTCACCCGCGAACTTCTGCAGGAACAGCGCCGCCGTGATGCCACCGGGGCCGGGCGGGCACTGCTTGTAGTCCGCGATCTCGCTGTTGACGGCCTCGACGTGCTCTTCCAGCAGCGGCATCCGCCACCACTTCTCCCCGGCCCGCTCACCCGCGTCGATCACGTCCACGGCCAGCGAGTCGTCCGCGGTGAACACGGCACCCGTGCGCAGGCCGAGCGACACCTTCATCGCGCCGGTCAGCGTCGCCACGTCCACGAGCAGGTCCGGCTTGAGGTTCTTCACCGCGTACGCCATCGCGTCGGCCAGCACCATGCGGCCCTCGGCGTCGGTGTTCTGCACCTCGGTGGTCGCGCCGCCGTAGTGCCGCACGACGTCGCCCGGCCGGTACGACGAGCCGCTCACGTGGTTCTCCGCACACGGCACGAGCCCGGTGACCTTGATCGGCAGCTGCCTGCGGGCCACGGCCATCAGCGCGGAGATCACCGCGCCGCCGCCGGCCATGTCGGTGCGCATCAGGTGCATGCCGTCGGCGGGCTTCACCGAGATGCCGCCGGTGTCGAACGTGATGCCCTTGCCGACGAACACCAGGTGCGGAGCGTTGCTGCCGCCGCCGTCGTAGGTCAGCTCCAGGAACCGCGGCGGACGGGAGGAACCGCCACCGACCGCGAGCACGCCGCCGAAGCCCTGCTGCCGCAGCCACTTCTCGTCGCGCACGACGGCGGACAGCCCGTCGACCTTCTCGGCGAGCTTGGCGGCGGTGGTCGCGAGCCAGCGCGGGTCCTTGACGTTGGACGGCGCGTTCGCGAGATCTCGGGCGAGCGAGGTGGCCGTGGCCAGCGCGTGGGCCTTCAGCGCGGCCGAGGTCAGCACCTCTTCGAAGCCGGTGTCGCCGGTGACGAGCCGCAGCGAACCGACGCGCTTCGGGGCGACCTCGCCGGTGACCTTGAAGCGGTAGCCGCCGAGCGCGGCGCCCAGCACGAACGCACGCACCTTCTCGGCGTCGAAGTCCGGGGTCAGCAGCACGTCGGTGGTCCTGGGGGCGTCCTCGCCGCTCAGCGCGCGAACCAGCGCCGCACCCGCCACGCGGTAGTCGCTGAGCGTGCCCGTGCCGACACCGAGCGTCCACGACTCGCCGTGGCGCACCGTCTCACCGGCCTTGCCGGTGAGATCGGACACGTCGATGCCGTCGCCACCCGGCCCCAGCGCCGGACCCGTGGCCGCGAGCACGACCGCAGGGACGTTGCGGCGCGAGGTGGTGGCCACCTCGACGTCCACGAGCTTGGTTGGCACTGACGGAACCGTCGACCCCACGACTGACCCTCTCCCCATGAATTTGTGACCGCCAAGTTTCCCCCAGGTGCTGTGGCCGTCTGCTTTCGCCCCGTATTTCGACGTTCAGACGGGTGCGTCGAGGTGCCCTGCAGAGCGTCGGGCGCGGGCTGTCACAGCACCGCCGGAACGAAGCGATGCCCCGGCCTCCACTGTGGAACTCACAGCGGAAACCGGGGCTCGGTGTTTCTGGTGCTTCTCGCCGGGAGGCCTCAGCCGGCGGCGGCCTTCAGCGCGTCGCCCAAGGCGCTGGCCTCGTCCGCCGACATTTCGACGACGAGGCGCCCACCACCCTCGAGCGGCACGCGCATGACGATGCCGCGTCCCTCCTTGGTGACCTCGAGGGGACCGTCGCCGGTCCGGGGCTTCATGGCCGCCATCGCGTGCTCCCTCCGTCAACATCTTCCCCGTCCGGCCAGGCCGGATCTGCTCCATTCTCCCCTATCGCGACTCAGGGGCGAAACCGAACCGATCTTTTGGCGAGTTCGGGTGACATTTGTTGATCTTGCTTTCACCCTGATCAGTACCCCTTTTCACGACAACGCAACACTTTCGGCACGGCCGGTCGTGTCGTGACAGACTGGGCCGGGTGCGAGCCCGTTCCGCGCTCTTCGACGTCTACGGCGGCCACCTGCGCGAACGAGGTGGTGCCGCCACCATCGCCGCCCTCGTCCGGCTGCTCGAGCCCCTGGGATTCGCCGCGCCGGCCGTGCGCACGGCTGTTTCCCGGACGGTCAGGCAGGGCTGGCTGCATCCCGTGCGGCTGCCCGACGGGCCTGGCTACGCGATGACACCTCGCGGGGAACGAAGGCTCGACGAGGCCGCCGCCCGCATCTACCGCACCGGGCCGTCCACGTGGGACGGTCGCTGGCACGTCGTGGTGCTGGAGGAGATGCCCGGCCGCGACTCGCGGGACCACCTGGCTTCGGAGCTGCAGCTGCTCGGCTACGGCGCGCTCGGCCCTGTGACGTGGATCGCGCCCCGCCCGTCGCCGGAACTGGCCGACGTGCTCGCCGCCGAGGGAGTTCTCGCACGAACTTTTCACGGTTCACACGACGGCGGGGACGCCGAGCTCGCGGCGAAGGCCTGGGACCTGGCCGAACTCGGCCGCGACTACGCCGCCTTCGTCGCGCACTGGCAGCCGCAGGTGTCCGTTGTGGACGAAACCGACGACGCGGCGGCGTTCGCGGCGTCACAGCAGCTGCTGCACGCGTGGCGCAAGTTCCTGTTCCGCGATCCCGGTCTTCCTGCTGAACTGTTGCCACCGGACTGGCCGGGGCACGCGGCAGCGTCGTTCTTCGACGAACAGACACTGCGGCTGGCACCGGGCACGAGTCGTTTCGTCGACGAGTGCCTGCGGCCGGTTCGCAACGTTTCCACTGCTTGATGGAGGTTCAGTGTCCGAGCTCCTCGTCGACGACGCCGATGGTGTGCGCACGTTCACGTTCAACCGCCCCGAGTCGTTCAACGCCTTCACCATCGCGCTGAAGGAGTCGTTCCTCGACGCGCTGCGGGAGACGTCGGCCGACGCCTCGGTGCGCGCGGTGGTGATCACGGGTGCGGGCAGGGCGTTCTGCGCGGGTCAGGACCTCAAGGAGCACATCGGGTTGCTGCAGGCGGGTGACCCGGCGCCGCTGCACACCGTGGAGAAGCACTACAACCCCATCGTGCGCGAGCTGATCGGCATGCCGAAGCCGGTGATCGCCGCGGTCAACGGCAGCGCGGCCGGCGCGGGCGCGTCCTTCGCCTACGCGGCTGATCTGCGCATCGCCGGCGCGTCGGCGAAGTTCCTGATGGCGTTCGCGAACGTCGGCCTGACCGCGGACTCCGGTGCCTCGTGGACGCTGCCGCGGCTGATCGGCCACGGCCGCGCGATGGAGATGATGATGCTCGCGCAGCCGGTCGGCGCCGAGGAGGCGTTGCGGATCGGCATGGTCAACCAGGTCGTGCCGGACGAGGAGCTGCTGCCGACGGCGCACGCTCTCGCGGCGAAGCTCGCCCAGGGCCCGACGACGGCCTACGCGAAGATCAAGGAAGCGCTTGCCGCGGCGGCGGACGGCACGCTGGAGGACGCTCTCGAAGCCGAGCGCCGCACCCAGGCCGACTGCGGCGCAACCGAGGACCACCGCGAGGCGGTCGACGCGTTCGTGAACAAGAGGGCGCCGAAGTTCAGCGGGCGCTAGTGGAGGAGCGACTCGACGGTGGCAACGCCGGCGGAGCGGTGCGGGTCGGCGACACCGTCCGCAAGCCGGCGGCACCCTGGACACCCGCTGTCCACGAACTGCTCGACCACTTGAGGGACAAGGGGTTCAGCGGGGCGCCGCGCGCCGTGGGGATCGACGAGCGAGGCCGGGAGATCCTGACCTCTCTCGACGGGGAGACGATCGGCAACCGCAGACCGTGGCCGCGGTGGGTGCACGCCGACGAGACTCTCGACCAGGTCGGCGGGTGGCTGCGTGCCCACCACCGTGCCGTGGCCGACTTCGCGCCCTCATCCGGCGCCGTCTGGCGGGGTGGAGGCAGGTGGGAACCGGGGCTCCTGGTCGGCCACAACGACGCGGCGCCGTACAACGCGGCCTGGCGGGACGGGCGGCTGACCGGATTCTTCGACTGGGACTTCGCCGGGCCGGTCACCGCCGAGTCCGACCTCGCCTTCGCCGCCTTCAGCTGGGTGCCGCTGCACGCCCGGCACGTCGTCGAGGCCGAGGGGTTCACCGACTTCGCTGTACGCCCCCGCAGGCTCCGCCGCTTCCTGACCGCCTACGGCTGGTCCGGGCAGGCAGAGGACTTCCTGGACGTCGTGCGCGCGAGGATCATCGCGCAGGCCGAGGGCATCCGCGGCCTGACGGACGACCCGGTGTTCGCCGAGATGGTGCGCAACGGTGTCGTGGACTCTTTGGACCGCGCAGTCGAGGAGCTGGACGGCTTCACGGTGACGTGATCGCCGTAGCGCGGAAACACGTGGCGATGTGGTCGTCCACCATCCCGGTGGCCTGCATGAGCGCGTAGCAAGTGGTGGGGCCGAGGAACTTGAAGCCGCGGCGCTTCAGTTCCTTGGCCATCGCCTTGGACTCGTCGGTGATGGCGGGAACGTCCGCAATGGTCGCAGGACGCACGTGGTCGGAAGGCGCGAACGACCACAGCAGAGCGTCCAGGTCGACGTCCTGCTCAACGATCACGCGGGCGTTGTGGATCGCGGCGTCGATCTTCATCCGGTTCCGGACGATGCCCGCGTCGGCCATCAGCCTTTCCACGTCGGCCGGCCCGAACTCCGCGACCAGCGCCGGGTCGAAGTTGCCGAACGCGGCGCGGAACGCGGGCCGCTTGCGCAGGATCGTGATCCACGACAGCCCGGACTGGAACGCCTCCAACGACATCCGCTCGTACAGCTCGTTGGTGCCGTGCAGCTCAACGCCCCACTCGGTGTCGTGGTAGTCGATGTAGTCCGGGGTGGAATCACCCCACGGACAGCGTGAGATCTCGGGAGCGGTCACCGGTACTCCTCGGCGAAACGGGCGAACCGCCGCAGCGACCGGCGCAGCATCAGCACGAAGAGCGGCTTCACCACCGGGAAGAAGAACGGCACGTCGAGGCGTTCCGTCCACACGAAACGGCTGCCGCGCACGGCGAACACGCCCGTCCCCCGCACCACGCGACCCAGATGCTCGACCTCGACGGCGTGCGGAGGGTCCCACCGCGTGATGCGCATGCGGTCCGACACGCCGAACGTCACCGCGTCGATCTCGCTGCCGACCGACCTGCCATCGCCCGCCACGACGGACACGCGGGTCCCGAACACCCACTCCGACTGACGTTCCCAGTCGGTCATCGCGCGGAAGATCGTGTCGGGCGGTGCCGCGACCTCGGCGGTCAGCTCAAGCTCGGTCACTGCTCTCCAGTTCCTCGACACGTGCCCGGAGCGTCTCGACCTCGGTCGCGAGCCGCTGCAGCACCCAGTCGACCTCGTTCATCTTGTAGCCGCGGAACACCTGCTGGAACTTCAGCTCGCGGACGTCCTCCGCGGTGATGTCGTCCGACGGCAGCCGCGTCGGCGAAGCTCCGGGCGGCAGCGGCGCGAGCTCCTCGCCGCGCCCGAACACCAACGCCGCGAGCAGGAACACCACTGCCGCGACGGCCACCATCACGATCAGGTAGAGAAGGGCGTTGGTCACGCGACGATCGTGGCACAGCTCAGGCAGCGGCGAGCGAGCAGACCGAGCCGAATGATCACGGTCCACGTGATCAGGCTGGCGATGCTCATCGGCAGCGACTGCATCAGCCGCGACGCGTCGACGTGCGCGGTGGCCGCGATGATCGCGACATTGCCCAGCAGCACCACGCCCACAGCCAGGATCGCGATGGACGCGGCGAGCTTGGCCAGCAGTTTCGTGTCGTACTTGCGCGCGAGGATCCGGCCGAGGACGAGAGCCACCAGCGCCACGCCCGACGCGGCACCGCTGGTCATGTCGTTGGCCTTGGCGATGACGAGGTACCAGGACGGCGTCGGGGTGCCGAGGTCCTGCCACGGGCCGACGAGCAACATCCGGCCGTACTCCCACGCCATGTGCATCAACGGCAGCACGATCGCGAGCCAGACGAGCGTGCGCGTGCCGTACGCGACCGCGAGCTCGGCCTGGTACTCGTTCGCGATCTCGCGGACCGGCCCGAACTCCTCGACCGCGCGCTTCTTCGCTTCCTGCTCGGTCAGGCCGCGGCCGAGGTGCGCCTCGGTGGCGTCCTCGAGGCTGTCGCGCGTCTCGGTGAGCAGGTCGCGGACCTGCTTGCGCGAACCCTGCAACCGTGACCCGAGATCGGTCACGTAGCTGTCGATCACGTCTGTGCCCACTTGCCGCCCCCTCCCAGCACCCCGTCGATGACCGTCGTGAACTCGCGCCACGCGCTGCGCTCGGCCTGCAGCGCCCGCTGGCCCGCCTGCGTGAGCCGGTACGTGCGGCGTTTGCGGCCGCCGACCGTGCTCCAGTCGCTGGTGACGTGGCCTGCCCGCTCCAGCCTGCGCAGCGCCGGGTAGACGGTGCCCGTCGGAAGGTCCAGCGCACCTCCGCTGCCCTGCTGCAACGCCTCGATGATCGCGTAACCGTGCAGCTGCCTGCCGTCGAGCGTCGCCAGCAACAACGCGTCGAGATGGCCGCGTAGGGCGTCGGGCTTCATGAGTAGTGACTCTACTGATGCGGGGCCTCTGGCGACCCCTGAGATGTCCCTGATTTCGGACGTTCGCGCTGGCGTCCGGGCAGCGGAATCTGTTGCTCTGTAGGCGGTTCGGGCGCCTGCAAGTACTACCAGCCCGGAGTTGGCGGTACTTGCGGGCGCGCCAGCAGCAGGCCCGTCAGGGGCGTCCCTGAGTTCTCCCTGAGATCGGCGCAGGAGCGTTCATAAGTAGCTGCCCTACATATAGCGTGCCTACTTATGAGTGCAGTAGACCTCGCCCGACTCCAGTTCGCGTTGACGACGTCGTTCCACTTCCTGTTCGTGCTGCTCACGCTGGGCCTGGTCACCCTGCTCGTGATCATGCAGACGCGGTTCACGCTCACCGGCGCACCCGTGCACGAGCGGATGACGCGGTTCTGGGGCCGCATCTACGTGATCAACTACGCGCTGGGGATCGTCACCGGCATCGTCATGGAGTTCCAGTTCGGGCTGAACTGGTCGGGCCTCGCCACCTACGCCGGCGACGTGTTCGGGGCACCGCTCGCACTGGAGACGCTGATCGCGTTCTTCCTGGAGTCCACGTTCCTCGGGCTGTGGATCTTCGGCTGGGGCAGGCTCAACCGCTGGGTGCACCTCGCGTTGCTCTACCTGACCGCGCTCACGGCCTTCGCGTCGGCGTTCTGGATCATGGCGGCGAACGGGTTCCTGCAGCACCCCGTCGGCTACCGGGTCGACGGGAACGTGTTGCGGCTGGAGGACTTCTCCGCGCTGCTGAGCAACCCGACGTTCACCTCGGCGCTGATGCACGTGGTGTTCGCGTCGATCACGGTCGGCGGCGTGTTCCTGACCGGGGTGTCGGCGTACCACTTCATCAGGCGCACGCCCGAGGTCGACTTCTTCCGGCGGTCGCTGCGGATGGGTGTGGTCACCACCGCGCTGGCCACGCCGCCGCTGATCGGGGCGGGCTTCGCGCAGTTCCCGGTCATCGCGCAGTACCAGCCGGGCAAGTCGGAGGCGGCCTCGTGGATCGGCGCGCCGCTCGGGTTCATGATCCTGATCGGGATGATGCTGACGATGGTCAGCTGGCTGACGCTGCCGCTGCTGATCAAGGACGCCGTGATCAGGATGCGCTTCCCGTTGTACCTCATGGTGATCGGCATTCCGCTGCCGTTCGCGGCCGCGATCTTCGGCTGGCTGTTCCGCGAGATCGGGCGGCAGCCCTGGCTGATCTACGGGCTGTTGCGGACCGAGGACGCGGTGTCCCACGTGGACGCCTCGCAGATCCTGTTGTCGCTCATCGTGTTCACGTCCCTGTTCGTGGTGCTGGCCTGTGTCGACTGGGCGTTGATCGCACGTGCGGTCCGCCGCGGTCCGGACGTCGCGCCCGCCCCCGTCTCGCCGTTGGTGGTGACTCTCTGATGGAAACGCTCTGGCTGGTCGTGCTCGGTGTGCTCACCGTCGGGTACTTCGCGTTGGCGGGCTTCGACTACGGCACCGGCTTGCTGCTGCCGTTCCGCGGGCGCGCCGAGACGTTGCAGCGGATGACGCCGTTCTTCCTGGGCAACGAGGTGTGGCTGGTCGCCGCGGTTGGAGTGCTGTTCGCGGCGTTCCCGCGGCTCGAAGGTGAGCTGCTGTCCGGCGCGCACAGCACGTTCACGCTGATCCTGGCCGGGTTGGTGCTGTTCATGGCGGCGGTGCAGCTGCGGCTGTGGTGGTGGCTCGTGTTCACCGGCGCGCTGACGGTGTCCGTCGGCTGGGGCCTGTTCCTGGCGCACCTGGTGGACGCGCCGTGGCCAGTAGCCCTCGTCATGCCGGTGCTGTTCGCGGCGCACGGCTGGGTGTTCCAGCACCGGCGGTGGGCGCTGTTCCCGGTGACCGCGCTGCTCTGCGCCCTGCCGATCCCCCTCGCGTTCAGCTCGATCGACGTCACAGGTCTCATGGCCCACCCGGACACGCTCAGCCTGCTCGCGTGGGTCGCGATCCCGATCATCCCGCTGGTGGTGGTGTTGCAGTGGTCGACCGTCGCCATCTCCTCGCGCTGATCCCGGTCCCGTTCCTGGTGCTGGCCCAGGCAGAGCTCCTGGCCTCGGCGCTCAGCGGCGGAGGCGGGTATCTGTTGCTGTGCCTGGTCATCGGGCTGCGGGTGTTCGTGTGGTGGGTGCACCGCGAGTGGGCCCACCGGAGTGCCGAACGGACTCGCGCACGGCTGAGACAGGCTTTCCTGCGCTCGCCGGGAACCAAAGCCGGCGAGGTCGCCACGCTGGTGACGCGCGGCGTGCACGACGTCACGCCGTACGTCGTCGGGTACCTGCCACAACAGGTGCTGGCCGTCGTGGTGCCGCTGGCAGTCGTCACGCGGCTCGCGTTCGCCGATCTGACAGCAGCGCTGACGATCCTGCTGACGCTGCCGCTGATCCCGATCTTCGGTGCGCTGGTCGGTGCGCACACCCGTGAGCGGACGGCCCGCCAGTGGGCAGCGCTGGCCACGCTCGGCGGGCACTTCCTGGACGTGGTCAAGGGCATCGGCACGCTCAGGGCGTTCGGACGGGCCGAGGCGCAGTCCACAACGGTCCGCGAACTCGCCGCGCGGCACAGGACCGAGACGATGGCCGCGCTCAGAGTCGCGTTCCTGTCGGCGTTCGTGCTGGAGCTGGTGGCCACGATGTCCGTTGCGTTGGTCGCGGTGCCGGTCGGGCTCAGGCTGCTCGACGGCGGCCTGCCGCTGCACACCGCGTTGCTCGTGCTCTTCCTCGCCCCGGAGACGTTCCTGCCGCTGCGGGCCGCCGGAGCGCAGTACCACGCGAGCGCGCAGGGCCGTGCGGTGCTGGCCGAGGTTCCGGCGCACACCGAACACACCGGGACGACCCCACCGGACCTGGCGCGTGCCGAGATCGTGTTCGACGACGTGAGCGTGCGCAGCCTCAGGAACTTCTCGCTGCGGATCGAGCCGGGCGAACGGATCGCGCTGGTCGGGCCGAGCGGCGCGGGCAAGAGCACGGTTCTGGGACTGCTGCTGGGGTTCGTGCAGCCGGACGAGGGCCGCGTGCTGATCGGTGGCGTGGACTTGCGCGAGATCGACCGCAAAGCCTGGCTGGAGGCGCTGTCGTGGGTGCCGCAACGGCCGACGCTCGTGCCCGCGAACCTCTCGTCCGGCGAACAGCAACGGGTCGCATTGGCCAAGGCGCTGGACCGGCAGCAGGCCGGGTTGTTCCTGCTGGACGAACCGACCGCGCACCTCGACGCGGAGACGGAGTCCCTCGTGCTCGAAGCGACCAGGGAGTTCACCCGAGGTCGCACGGCCGTGATCGTGGCGCACCGGCCGGCGCTGCTGAACGAGGTCGACAGGGTGGTGACGGTGTGAAGCTCGCGATCCTCGTCGGAACACTCGCCGAACTGGCGGGCGTCGGCCTCACCGCCACGGCGACCTGGCTGATCATGCGCGCCGCCGAGCACCCGCCGATGCAGGCGCTGACCGTGGCCGTCGTCGCGGTCCGCACGCTCGCGCTGGCCAAGGGCGCCCTGCGCTACCTCGAACGCCTGACCAGCCACAAAGCCGTGCTCAGCGAGGCCGTCGAGCTCCGCGGCAAGGTCTACGACGACCTGGCGAACCGCACGCACATCCCGTCCGGCACGGCGTTGACCCGCATCGTCACCAACGTCGACCAGCACCTCGACACCAGGCTCCGCGCCACCCTGCCGTGGATCACCGCGACGCTGGTCGGTGCGATCGTCGCGGTCTTCTCCGGCTTCTCGCTGCCGCTGATCGCCGGTCTGCTGATCAACCTCGCCCTGCTGCCGTGGCTCGCCATCCGCAAGCCGGAGGACCTCACACCGTCGCGCGCCAAGCTCACCGAGCAGACCACCGAGCTCGTCCACAGCAAGGAGGAGCTGATCGCCTACGGCCTGTTCGACGAGAAGCTCACCGAGGCCACCAAGACCGTGAAGGCGTTGTCCCGCAAGGAACGCACCCGCGACCTGACACCGCTGGCGATCGCCGTCCAGTTCGGCGCGGCTCTGCTCATGCTCGCGCAGCACGAGCCCGCGTGGCTGATCATGGCCGCCATCGCGACGTTCGAGATCACCATCCCGCTCGCCGCCCTGACCAAGCCGACACCGGAACCCACCGACGAGCCCGAACCGGCCGTTGTCACCGAAACCCCGGCACTGCAAGGCAAGACCGCGATCGTCGGCCCGAGCGGCATCGGCAAGACCACGTTGCTCAACGCCATCGCCCGCCAGCTCGAACCCAGCAAGGGCGCACTGGCCGACGCCCACGTCTTCCACACGACGGTCCGCACCAACGTCCTGCTGGCCAAACCCGATGCCACGCAGGAGGAACTGGACCGCGCGGCCGAGATCGCCGAGCTCGACCTCGACTGGGACCGGGTCGTCGGCGAACGCGGTGAGGAGATCTCCGGCGGTCAGCGCCAGCGCCTGATCCTCACCAGGTCAGTGCTGGCGAACCCGGAAGTCCTGCTCATGGACGAGCCGACGGAAGGCCTCGACCCCGAACAGGCAGACCGGGTCCTGAAGAAGGTCCTCGACAGCTGCCGGGGCACCGCACTCGTCGTGACGCACCGGGAAGAGCAGCTAGCGCTCTTCGACCACGTGCACCATCGGGGGCCGGTCCGCCACGAGCACGTCGGTCGAGTCGGGTAGCCACTCCCCGCCGACCTGAACGAACTGCGTGAGAGGCCCGGAGTCCAGCGGCACTCCGCACCGGGCCAACGCGGTCCCCATGATCTGCGACGACATCACCCCGAGCTGCAGCAACGACCTGTTGCGGTGCTTGCGCACACCCAGGTTCACCTGGGCCAGCGCGGACAACCCGTAGATCCGGTGCACGTCCAGCAACAGCCCGATCTCCACGCCGTACCCGGCCGCGAACGGCACGGACTCCAAAAAGGACCGGGTGGCCGCGTACTCGCCGCCGAGCGGTTGCACCACACCGGAGAGCTCCGGCCGCAGGGTGTTCAGCAACGGCCGCGCCACCAGCTCGGTGACCCGCCCGCCACCGGTGCTCTCCAACCGCAACGGCCGCCGGTAGAAGCCCTTCACCAGGTGCACGTCCGGAACGTCCAGCAGCGGCCCGAGCAGCGCCGTGACGAACGCGGTCTCCGGTTCCACCAGATCGGAGTCCAGGAACACGATCAGATCACCGGAGGTGGCGGCCAGCGACCGCCAGAGCACCTCCCCCTTGCCGGGCAACGGTTCCAGCCACGGCACGACGTCCTCGCGCCGCACCACCCGCGCCCCGGCGGCGGCAGCCACCTCGGCCGTCCGGTCGGTCGAACCGGAGTCCATCACGACCAGCTCGTCGACCAGCGTCCCGAGCAACGGCCGGACCACGCCGACGACGTCGCCGACGGTCTCTTCCTCGTTCAGCGCGGGCAGCACCACGGAGACGGTCCGGCCGCGCTTCGAAGCCACCAGATCGGCAACCGTCCACGACGGCTGCTGCCAGGTGTTCGTGGCGAACCAGGCCTCGACGGCGGGCAGCATCAGGCGAGCGCCCGCACCGCTCGGGCGGGCGGACGAGTTCCCGTCACGCTCGCGACCATCTCCACGACCTTCCTCGCCTGCCGTACGTCGGAGGCACGAATTGCGCGTGCTCCGGACATCGCAGCCACTGTGGCAGCCGCGAGAGTGAAATCCTCATCCCCCGCGGGGATCGTCACCACATCCAACGTTTCGCTGAGCGACGGCAATTCCAGACGGCCGTCGAACTCAACGACATCGGCACCGTCATCAATGACCCGATCGAGGGCATCAGCGCTGGTCAGATGCGCGACCACCAGCACCCGGTCTTTCGGCAGCTCAGTGATGCGGAATCGGTTCACGCCACCCAGCGTAAACAGTGACCTGACTCACACACTCTTGCTACTCCCGAGTAGGTATCTGCTTTACTCCCCGGTAACAACCCTGTGTGATCTACGTCATGGTCAAGGAGGACCAGCGTGCGACGATCACTTGTTCTGGTCCTGGTACTCCTCACCACCCTGCTCGGTGCTCCGGCCGCCATCGCGGCTCCCGGGCACTCCATCACCTACCGGTCGATCTCCGGCGTCGGTGGCACCACCCTGAAGGCCTTCGTCATCGAACCGACCGGGCTCGGCAACGGCCCGTTCCCGTTGCTCGTCATGCCGGCCAGCTGGGCGGTGCCGAACATCGAGTACGTCGGCGCGGCGGCCAAGCTCGCCAAGGAGTCCGGCTACGTCGTCGTGAGCTACACCAGCCGCGGCTTCTGGGACTCCGGCGGTGAGATCGACATCGCCGGTCCGGACACCGTGAACGACGTCAGCAAAGTCATCGACTGGGCCGTGGCCAACGCCAAGGCCGACGTCACCAAGGTCGGCGTCGCGGGGATCTCCTACGGTGGTGGGCAGTCGCTCCTCGCCGCGGCCAACGACCCGCGCATCAAGGCCGTCGCGGCGCTGAGCACGTGGACCGACCTGGCCCGCTCGCTCTACCCGTACAGCACCGTGAACAAGCAGGCCGTCGAGCTGCTGCTGGCCGCAGGCCACGCGACCGGACGCCCCGGCCCCGTGCTGCTGGAGGCGGAGGACGCCTACCGCGACGGCAGGTTCTGGGAGGTCGTGCCGATCTCCGCGGGCCGTTCGGCGGCCTCGAAGATCGCGCAGATCAACGCCAACGGCACCGCGGTGATGATCGGCAACGCCTGGAACGACGGCATCTTCGCGCCGGGCCAGGTCGCGGACTTCTACTCGAAGCTCACCGGACCCAAGCGGCTCATGCTCTCTCCGGGTGACCACGCCACCGCCGAGCTCTTCGGCGCGGCCGGGCTGCCCAACGAGATCTGGGAGTCCGTCGGCCGCTGGTTCGACCGTCACGTCAAGGGCGCGGCCAACGGCGTCGACGCAGAGCAGCCGGTGCAGCTCAAGCCCAACAACGGCGGCGCGTGGAAGAAGTTCGGCGCGTGGCCCGCGGGTCCCGCCGACACGATGCAGCTCGACGCCAGGAAGATCTACGCGGGCTGGGGCACCGTGGCCGACAGCGGCACGATCCTGCTCTCCGGTGCGCTGCAAGGGTTCCTGAACATCCCGACCGGGGTGGCGCTGCCGTTCATCGACCGCAACCTCGCGGGCGTGTGGAGCGGGCCCCAGTACCCGAACGGCGCCACGCTCGCGGGCACGCCGAAGCTGAAGGTGCAGGTGACGCCCAGCGCGGAGACGACCACGCTGTTCGCCTACCTGTACGAGGTCGGGCCGCTCGGCCTGGGCTCGCTGATCACGCACAAGCCGATGAAGGTGACCGGTGCCGGCCGCACGCAGACGCTCGACGTCGAGCTCGAGCCGACCGTGTGGAGCGTCGGCGCGGGCAACCGGCTGGCGCTGGTGATCGACACGGTCGACCCCCGTTATCTCACCGAATCGACGCGTGGTTCAACTGTCACCTTCGGACCGTCGAGCTTGACGGTGCCCAAGGCGTAAGAATGTCCGGGTGGACTTCACCAGGCAGCAGGTGCTCTTCCACCGGATCCATCAGCACGAGCTGGACCGGCGGGTCGCAGGCGCGGCCGAGCTGGCGGTGTTCTCCCTGGGTGTCCAGGACAACACCTCCGGCTCGGCCCTGCTGAGTCTCGCCGCACGGCTCAGTTCGCCGTCCACGGACGAGTTCACCGTCACCTGGTCGGTGCGGGGCGCTCCTCACCTGCACCGCGCCGGTGAGCTGAAGGCGTTCGCCCGCGCGCTGTGGCCGTGGAGCGACGCGGACGCCCGTGCCCGCGCCGCACGTCCGAAGGTGGACGACATGGTGGCGGCGTTGCGGCACATCGCCACGGCGATGCGGTCGATCGTCACGAAGCCGATGACCAAGGGCGACGTCAGCAAGGCGCTGACCCCGTTGGCGCCCAAGCAGACCATCGAGGCGTGCCGGAGCTGCCAGACCGAGCACGTCAGCGACCCGATCTTCCGGCTCGGCGCACTGCCCGCCGGCCTCCGGATCCTTCCGGAGGAGAAGACCGTGACGTTCGAGCGCATCCACGGCTGGCCGGGCATCCCGCGCAAGACCGCGGGCTTCGACGAGCTGGTGCACCGCTACCTCACGCTGCACGGCCCCGCCGGACCGTCCGAAGTGGCCGGTTACTTCGGCACGACCACCCGCGAGGTCAAGAAGCGGTGGCCGAAGGAAGGCCTCGTCGAGGTGACCGTCGAGGGCAGGCAGGCGTGGCTGCCGGAGGACGTGGAGATCGTCGACGCGGAACCGCCGGACGTGCGCCTGCTGCCGCCGACCGACCCGTACCTGCAGGCCCGCGACCGGGACCTGCTGCTGCCGGACAAGGCGGCGCAGAAGGACATCTTCCGCATCCTGGGCCGCCGCGGCGCGATCCTGGTGGACGGCGAGATCGCGGGCTCCTGGCAGGGCAGGGTGGTCTCCGGCAAGCGGTTCGAGGTCACGGCCACGCCGTACCGCCCGCTGCCGGATCTCCTGCCGGAGACCCAGATCCTGGCTCAGGCCAAGGGACTAAGCGACGCAAGCGTCAAGAGCGACTGACACGTCGTCCGTGACGACGAGCGACTTCAACGCGGCGTGCGACACGAACCCCTTGTCGCGCAGGTGCGTCAGCCAGTCGACGAGTCCCTTGTAGTGGTCGTCGACGTCGAGCAGCACGACGGGTTTGGTGTGCATGCCCAGCACACCAGCCGTCCACACCTCGAAGAACTCCTCGGCGGTACCGATGCCACCGGGCAGCGTCAGGAACGCGTCCGCCTTGTCGTCCATCATCTTCTTGCGCTCGCGCATGGTGTCGACGACGTGCAGCTCCGTCGACTCCCGATCCGCGATCTCCCTGGTGGCCAGCCCCTTGGGAATCACGCCGTACGTGTGCGCGCCGCCGGCCCTGGCTTCCCGCGCCACCGCCCCCATCATCGACGTCTGCCCGCCACCCCAGACGAGGTTCCAGCCACGTGCCGCGATCTGGCGCCCCACCTCGGCGGCGAGGTCGATGTAGGTCTGGGGCACCGTGGCAAGACTGCCGCAGTAAACAGCCACGTACATCAGTGTGTGTCCGCCCATGCCTGGTGCGCTTCCTTGACCACGCGCACCGCGTCCTCGATGTCGTCGGTGAGGTGCAGCAGTGCGAGGTCCTTCTCGCCGACCTTGCCGCCTTCCAGCACCGAGCTCTTGACCCAGTCGTACAAGCCCTGCCAGTAGCTGCGGCCGAACAGCACGACCGGGAACTTGGTGACCTTCTTCGTCTGCACCAGCGTCAGCGCCTCGAACAGCTCGTCGAGCGTGCCGAACCCACCCGGCAGGCAGATGAACGCCTGCGAGTACTTGATGAACATCGTCTTGCGCACGAAGAAGTACCGGAAGTTCACACCGAGGTCGACCCACGGGTTGAGCCCCTGTTCGAACGGCAGCTCGATACCGAGCCCGATCGAAAACCCACCGGCCTCCGAACACCCCCGGTTGACCGCCTCCATGGCACCGGGCCCACCGCCCGTGATCACCGCGAACCCGGCCTCGGCCAGCGCCCCGCCGAGATCACGCCCGGTCTGGTACTCCGGGTGGTCCCGCCCGGTCCGGGCAGACCCGAACACGGTCACCGCACTGGGCACCTCGGCGAGCGCCCCGAACCCTTCGACGAACTCGGCCTGAATCCGCAGCACCCGCCACGGATCCGTGTGCACCCAGTCCGAGGGCCCACGCGAATCCAGCAACCGCTGGTCCGTGGTGGTCAGCTCGTCGCGGCGCCCACGCCGCAACACGATCGGCCCGCGCATCTTCTCTTTGGGACGCTCGTCCACCACGTCGTTCTCGTCTTCCGTCATCACTGAGATATTAGTGATCAGGCAAGCAAAAATCGCTTAAGCACGTCGAAACACCCGGTGATCTGATGGACCGGCACGTGCTCCTCCCTGGTGTGCGCCAACGTCGGATCCCCAGGCCCGAAATTGACCGCGGGCATGCCCAACGCCGCAAAGCGAGCCACGTCCGTCCACCCGAGCTTGGCCACCGGTGTCCCCCCAGCAGCCTCGACCAACTCCTGCGCCGCAGGCGCGTGCAGCCCGGGCAACGCCCCAGCCGCGAAGTCCGTGACCGCAACCTCGAACCCGTCGAAGACCTCACGCAAATGCTGCTCGGCCTGCGCCACCGACCGATCCGGCGCGAACCGGTGGTTGACCGTGAGCACGGCCTCGTCCGGCACCACGTTCCCGGCCACCCCACCGCTGATCTTCACGGCCTGCAGCCCCTCGTGGTACCGGCACCCGTCGATCTCGGGCTGCCGAGGCACGTACGCCTCCAGCCGCCGCAACGCCTCCCCCATCCCGTGGATGGCGTTGACCCCCATCCACGACCTGGCGGTGTGCGCCCGCTTCCCACTGGTCCTGATCTCGATCCGCATGGTCCCCTGACACCCGGCCTCGACCGTCCCGTTGGACGGCTCACAAACGATGGCCAGGTCCCCCATCAACCATTCGGAAAGCTCCCGCTGAATGCGCGTGAGCCCGTTCCGCTCGGCCTCGATCTCCTCGCAGTCGTAGAACACGAACGTCAGATCGTGCCGCGCGTTCGGACTGAGGGCCGCAACGGCCAGCATGACCGCGTCGCCGCCCTTCATGTCCACGGTCCCGCACCCGTGCAGCACGTCCCCTTCACGCCGGCTGGGAAAGTTCAGGTTGATCGGCACGGTGTCGAGATGCCCCGCAAGCACCACCCGCCGCTCCCGCCCGAGGTGTGTCCGCGCCAGCACGGCGTTCCCTGATCGAGTGATCTCCAGATGCGGCGCGTGCAACGCCAACGACCGCTCAACCAGATCCGCGATCTCCGCCTCCTCCCCGGACACGCTGCGTACATCCACCAACGCAGTGGTCAAATCAATCGGGTCGGCGAAGAGATCAAGGGTGTCTGACACGCCGTTCACCCTACTCATCCACCTTCCCCACTAGCCCGTTCGGCCGATACCGTGCGCTCCGTGATCAAGCGCACACTCCTGGTCATCCCCCTGATGCTCATGGCCACCGGCTGCGGCGAGCCCCCGGTGGCCTGCGCCCACCAGTGCGGCGAGATCCGCTCCCTCTTCACCGCTCCCTGCGGCTCCCAGCACAGCGGCACCCCGGCCGACTGCGCCACGTGGGTGGCCAGGGTCAGCTCCATGACCCGCAAATTGGACCAGTCGTTCCAGGGCAAGCAGGTCGAGGACGACGTGCGCGAGGCCCTCCCCCGCCTGATGACCGCCGTGGGCGACTTCGAGGCCCACAAGTGCGGCGAAGTGCGCGTCGACAACGTCTCCAGCACCGACGCCCGCCAGTCGAAGTGCAACGAGGCCCTGATCGCCACCAGGGGCGACCTGAGCTCCCTGTACTTCAGCGCGGAAGTCCCCGGCTAGGCCGGGAGCCGCGGAGGGCCACCGCTCCCAGCCGGTCGGGGCCGCGGTCAGATCCGGGTCATGGTGGACGGGTAGCCGCCCCCGCCGGGGTAGACCCATTCACCGGTGACCGTGGTGCCGTCGGCGCTGAAGGTGCCCCGGTAGTAGGCCGGGCTGCCTTTCGCGCCACCCCAGATGGTCAGCGTGTCGCCGGTCAGTTCGTAGACGTAGTCGAGGGTGTTGCCCATCGAGTCGTAGAACCGGGACGCCACGTCCGCCCCGGCCGGCTCACCGAACGGGCGCAGGTTGCCGATCACCTCCATTCCGGTGACCGGCTGCCCGAACTGGATGAGCTCGACGTGCTGGAGCAGGAAGAACCGGCCGGGCATCCACTCGTACCGCACGGTTCCCTCGGCACCGCCGGTCACCTTCCAGGTGCCGACCAGCCGGTCCAGGGCTCGCACGTCAGCGCTCGGCTGGGTGATCGTCTCGGTCATCTCGTCCTCCTCGGCTCGCTTGCTGTGTGCCGGTACCTCGGAGCTGGCCCCTGCGCCTCGACATCCCTTCGTGGTGACGCAGGTCACATTCGCGGGAGGTCGAGAGCCACGTGGCGGCGACGTGGTTGCGGCGAACACTCACCAAACCGCTCCCGAGGAGGAGTCATGGTCGCCGTCCGCACTGCCCCCGTTGCCCGCCGGTCGTCCGGGCGTCTGCTGATCGCCGGTGCCCTTGCCGGGCCGGTCTTCTTCACCTCGGTGCTCGCCCAGATGCTCAGCAGGGAGGGCTTCGACATCACCCGGCACCCGATCAGCCAGCTCTCCACGGGCAGCCTCGGCTGGCTCCAGGCCGCAACGTTCGTGCTCGCGGGCCTGGGCTGCCTGGCACTGGCGGCGGGTGTCCGGCGCACGCTCACCGAGGGAGCCGGCAGACGGGTGCTGCCGGTGTTCGTCGGGATCTTCGGAGCCGGGCTGGTCGCCGCCGGCCTGTTCACCATGGACCCGGAGAACGGCTTCCCCGCCGGCACCCCGGACGGACCGGTCGCCCGGATGTCGTGGCACAGCATCGTGCACTCGGCAGCGGCCGCCGTCGCGTTCACCGCGTTGGCCGTCGCCGCGATCGTTCTGGCCGTGCGATACGCCCGGCTGCGTCAGATGCGGCCCGCGGTGTTGAGCGGGGCGGCCGCCGTCGTGTTGCTGCTGCCCATGTCGCCGGAGTTCATGAGCATCCAGATCGCGGTGAACGGGCTCGTGGCCTTCACCTGGACGACCGTCGTCGCCTTGTCCCTGCGCAGTGCCGCCTGAGCTACGTACCGTTGCCCGAGACGATCGACGAAGAGGAACCATCGTGAAGTACCTGCTGCTCAGCTACACCCCGGCCGCCGCGTGGGACGCCGGCACCGCCGACACTCCGTCCGAGGAGGCGCTGGCCGCCTTCGCCGTCTACCAGAAGTTCGAACAGGAACTGCGTGAGACCGGTGAGTTCGTCAGCAGCGAAGGACTCGGCCACCCCGCGGTCAGCACCACGATCCACAAGAGCGCGGACGGCGTGGTGGCGACCGACGGGCCCTTCGCCGAGCTCAAGGAGGTCCTGGCGAGCTTCGCCGTGATCGACGTCGCGAGCCACGAGCGCGCGGTCCAGATCGGCGCGCGCATCGTCGAGGCACTGGGTGAGCCCATCGAGATCCGCCCGATCATGGGCGACGACTTCGGCGGGGGCTTCACCGCGTGAACGGCGGCGCCCCCACCATCGAGCACCTGCTGCGCACCGAGGCGCCGCAGGTGCTCGGCGCGCTGGTGCGGCGCTTCGGCCAGTTCGACATCGCAGAGGACGCGGTGCAGGAGGCGTTGCTCGCCGCGAGCCGGACGTGGCCTGCCGACGGGGTGCCGGAGAACCCGCGCAGCTGGCTCATCCGCATCGGCTACCGCAAGATGGTCGACCTGCTCCGCTCCGAGCAGGCCCGGCGCAGGCGCGAACAGGAAACCGGCCTGGCCGAGCTGGCCATGCGCGAACCAGCCCGTGACGCGGGCCCGCCACCGAACGTCGACGACAGCCTCACGCTGCTGCTGCTCTGCTGCCACCCCGCGCTCAGCCCCACGTCCCAGGTGGCGCTCACGCTGCGCGCGGTGGGTGGCCTGGCGACCGCCGAGATCGCCCACGCCTACGGCACCACCGAGAGCACCATGGGCACGCGGATCAGCCGTGCCAAACAACAGCTGGCCCGCGCGGGCGCTCGCTTCACCCCGCCCGGCGCCGACGACCGGGACAGCCGGATCACCGCGGTCACCCGGGTGCTCTACCTGATCTTCAACGAGGGCTACACCACCTCGTCCGGCGACCGGCTCACCCGCGTCGACCTGACCCAGGAGGCGATCCGGCTCACCCGCATGCTCCGCGCCACCCTGCCCGCCGACGACGCGATGACCGCCGAGGTGACCGGCCTGCTCGCGCTGATGCTGCTCACCGAGGCACGACACGCCGCCCGCACGGGCGACGACGGTGAACTCGTGCCGTTGGAGGAACAGGACCGGACGCGGTGGAATCGCGACCTGATCCGAGAAGGCACCGAGCTGATCGACAGCGTCTGGCCACTGCGCCGGCTCGGCCCGTACCAGATCCAGGCGGCGATCGCGGCCCTGCACGCCACCGCCCCGTCTCCGGAGCAGACCGACTGGCCGCAGATCGCCGGGCTCTACCTGTGGCTCGAACGGCTCACGCCCACCGCTCCCGTGCGACTCAGCCGAGTCGTCGCGGTGGCCCAGGCCTACGGCCCGGAACGAGGCCTCGCGCTGCTCGACGACCTCAACCGCGCCCACCACCTGGACCAGAACCCGCTGACGCACCAACGCGAACGCGCCGTCCGCGCGCACCTGCTCCAGATGACCGGCAACACCACGGGCGCCGCGGCCTTCTACCGCCAGGCGGCCACCCTCACCGACAACCACGTCGAACAGCGGTACCTCCACGACAAGGCCGACCACCTCGACCCGCCGGATCGCCGATGAAGCCGCCACATCGCTCAGTTCCGTGACAGAGGGGCAGCGCCCCCGGCGCCACCCACCAACCCGAACCCACCCGACTAGGCTGCACCACCGTGAGCACCGCATACGGCATCGGCTTGGCCACAGTGACCCCGGACGGCACCGTCCTCGACACCTGGTATCCGTCCCCAGCCCTCACCGACGCACCGGCGGAGGTAGCCGCCGAGGTGGCAGCAGAGGCGGTAGGCCTGGCCACCACCCGCCTGTCGTCCGCGGAGATCGCGGAAGCCCTCGGCGAGTCCGCCGCCAAGCTCCTGGGCGAGGACCCGGAGCGCAACGTCGAGATCGTGGGCGTGAAGGTCACCATCGACCTGACCACCGCCCCACGAGACACCTACGACGTCTGGCTGCGACTCCACCTGCTCAGCCACCGCCAGATCCGGCCCCACGGCGCCAACCTGGACGGCCTCTTCGGCCTCCTGACCAACGTCGTCTGGACCAACCACGGCCCGTGCGCGGTGGACGGCTTCGAACAGACCCGGATCCGCCTCCGCACCAGGGGTCCGGTCACCGTCTACGGCGTCGACAAGTTCCCGAGGATGGTCGACTACGTGGTCCCGTCCGGCGTCCGCATCGCCGACGCCGACCGGGTCCGCCTGGGCGCCCACCTGGCCCCCGGCACGACGGTCATGCACGAGGGCTTCGTCAACTTCAACGCCGGCACCCTGGGCAGCAGCATGGTCGAGGGCCGCATCTCGGGCGGCGTGGTCGTGGGAGACGGCTCCGACGTCGGCGGCGGCGCCTCGATCATGGGCACCCTCAGCGGCGGCGGCAAGCAGGTCATCAGCGTCGGTGAACGCTGCCTCCTGGGCGCCAACGCGGGCCTCGGCATCTCCCTCGGCGACGACTGCGTGGTCGAGGCGGGCCTCTACCTCACCGCGGGCACCAAGGTCACCCTCCCGGACGGCGAGGTCGTCAAGGCACTGACCCTCAGCGGCCAGAACAACCTGCTCTTCATCAGGGACTCGGTCACCGGCAAGGTCCTGGTCAAGCCGCGCAAGGGCACCGGCGTCGAGCTGAACGCCGCGCTGCACGCGAACGACTGAGCAACGCGCTTCCGGACTGAGCAGGGAGGAAACTCGGTGTCTGGGGCCCGGTCTGCCGAGGCAGGCTGGGCCCGTGCCGTTCTGATGGCTGTCGCGGGGAGGTGCACGTGCTGAAGCAGCGGATCGAGCTGAACGCTCGCGCCGCGATCGAACGTGCCCTGGAGGGGGCGCAGTCCGAGGACTCCTTCGTGGAGTTCAAGACCCAGTGGCCGGTCGACCACGGCAAGGCCGCCAGGCAGATCGCCGCGCTGTGCAACGCCGCGCGCGGGTCGGAGGCCATGTGGGTCGTCGGCGTCGACGAGAAGGGCCGGCACGTCAAGGGCGCGCTGGCCGAGGAGCTGTCGAGCTGGTGGCCGCGGGTCGAGAGCCACTTCGACGGGGTCGCGCCCGGCCTCACCACGGTGGCGTTCGACTGGGCACCTGGCAGGACAGTCGTGGTTCTCAGCCTCCAGACCGACAACGCCCCGTACGTCTTCGTCACGAAGAAGGAGCCCTACAGCAGGGAAATCCCGTGGCGCTCGGGCGAACGCACGCGAAGTGCCCGCCGCGGCGAGGTGCTGGAACTGCTGGTGCCCAAGCTGGACATGCCCGGCTGGGAGTTCGTCAGCGCGCGAGCGACGCTCAGCCAGCACTCGCCGACGCTGCGGTTCGAGGGCGATCTCTACCTGGAGACGAACCAGCCGCTGTCGCTGCCCCACCACCGCTGCCACTCGTACGCGACGTACGGGCTGGACAGCGAGACGGTCGACCTGGCGTTCAGCTTCCGCACGAACACCCGGGACGTGCGCGCGGTCGAGCGCGTCGTGCGGGTTGCGGAACCGGCCGTGCTCCACGTCAGCGCGGACGCCGACGTGGAGCTGGACGCGTTTCAGGACCTGTGGGACCTGCACTGGCACCTGGTGCTGGGGCTCGGCCTGAGCGGCGACTCGATCAGCACGAGCGTCCGGCTCACGACGGACGCGGTGCCGCCGAACCAGTTCACCCGCCGGGTGTGGTCGGCCCTCAAGCCCTGAAAATCAGGCGCTGAGACGCTCGACGGCCGCCGCGATCCGCTCGTCGGTGGCCGTGAGGGCGATCCGCACGTGCTGGACGCCCGCCGGCCCGTAGAACGTGCCGGGAGCGGCGAGGATGCCGCGGTCGGCCAGCCAGGAGATCGTCTCCCAGGCGTCCTCACCGCGCGACGACCACAGGTACAGCCCGGCCTCGGAGTGCGTCACGGTGAACCCTGCCGCCTCCAGGGCGGGCTTCAGCACCTCGCGCCGCGCGAGATAGCGGGCACGCTGCTCGGCCACGTGAGCGTCGTCCTCGAGCGCCGCGCGCATGGCTTCCTGCACCGGCCGCGGCACGATCATGCCCGCGTGCTTGCGAAGCTCCAGCAAACCCGAGATCAGCTCGGGGTCACCGGTGATGAACCCGGCCCGGTACCCCGCAAGCGAGGACGACTTCGACAGCGAGTGCACGGCGAGCACCCCGTCGAAGGAGTCCACAACGGACGGATGCAGCACCGACACCGGCGAGGCGTCCCACGGCAGCGCCAGGTAGCACTCGTCGGAGGCCACCACCGCGCCGAGCTCACGCGCCGCGGCGACGGCGTCACGCAGCTGCTGAGCCGACAGCACGCGGCCGGTCGGGTTCGACGGCGAGTTCAGCCACACGAGCTTCGTGCCGGCGGGCGGCAGCTCCCCGTCGGCCAGCCGCACGACCTCGGCACCCGCCAGCAGCGCGCCCACCTCGTAGGTCGGGTACGCCACGGAGGGCACGGCCACGATGTCGCCGGGACCGACGCCGAGCAGCGTCGGCAGCCACGCCACGAGCTCCTTGGAGCCGATCGTGGGCAGCACGGCCTCAGGCGACAGCCCGACGATGCCGAAGCGGCGTTCAACGGCGGCGACGAAGGCCGCACGCAGCTCAGGGGTGCCGTGGGTGGTCGGGTAGCCGGGAATGTCGGCGACCGACCGCAGAGCGGACTGGATCACCGCGGGAACCGGGTCGACGGGCGTGCCGACGGACAGGTCGACCACGCCGCCGGGGTGCTTGCGCGCCTTGGCGGCGTGGTCGGCCAGCGAGTCCCACGGGAAGTCCGGCAGAGCCGGTCCCCTGCGCGTGAGGATCAATGCCCTTCGGCCTGCGGCTCGAGGGCCTTGATGAACTGCGGGTCGTTGCTCACCTTGCCGACCTTCGAGGCGCCACCGGGCGAGCCGAGCTCATCGAAGAAGTCCGCGTTCGCCTTGGTGTAGTCCTTCCACTCGTCGGGGACGTCGTCCTCGTAGTAGATGGCTTCCACCGGGCACACGGGCTCGCACGCGCCACAGTCCACGCACTCGTCGGGGTGGATGTAGAGCATCCGGTCGCCTTCGTAGATGCAGTCGACGGGGCACTCTTCGATGCACGCCTTGTCGAGCACGTCCACGCACGGCTGGGCGATCACATAGGTCACTGCGCTCTCCAACTTCCTCTGGTCCACACCGCGCAAGCCGGAGAGTACGCGGCACGTTCGAGTATCACCCGGTCAGGCTTGCCTTAGCTGCACGGTGTGCCACGTCACAACACCTGTTGGGACAGGATGAACGGGTGCACACCGTGGATCACCTGGAATCGCTCTGCGCGCGAGCATGGCCCGTCCTGGCACAAGTTCCGCTCGGAGACTGGTCGATGCGCGCGGCCGCGGGCTTCACCGGGCGTGCCAACAGCACGTTGACCTGCGGCGATCCTGGTGTTCCAGTGCCGGACGCACTGGCTGTCGTCAAGGGGTTCGCGAGCGAGCACGGCATCAAACCCGCGGCGCACGTTGTCAACGGCTCAGCGCACGAACAAGCGATCGCGGACGCGGGCTGGCACGTCGATCTCGATCATCCCGGCGGCGCGGAGTCGCTGGTGATGACGGGCCTGCTGGAAAAGTTCGCCGAGGGCGAAGCCGGAAGTCATGATCTTCCCGGATGGTGGGAACTGACGGCGGGATCCGAGGTCTCCGCCGCCCAGCGGCACGTGCTCGGCAGCGGCGAGAACGTCTGCTTCGCGAGCATCAGCGAGAACGGAACGGTCGTCGCGGCCGTCCGCGGCGCCGTCGTCGAGGACTTGCTGCACGTCGCCCGGCTCGCCGTGCGGCCGTCACACCGCCGCAAGGGACTGGCGAGGCAGCTGATGGGTGAGCTGGCGGGCTGGGGTCTGCGGCAGGGCGCCACGACGTGCGCGCTGCAGGTCGCCGAGCACAACGAGCCGGCGATCCGGCTCTACTCCGAGCTCGGCTGCACCGAGCACCACCGCTACCGCTACTGGGTGCCCGCGGTGTCGTAGAGGCCCGGCCGGTTGGCCGCGTTGCGCGCCATCACGGCACCCACGGCCACGGCACCCGTCAGCGCACCGCCCGCGAGCAGCAGCAGGCCGCGCCAGTCCTGCAGCAGCAGGACGGGGGTGCCCGCGGCGTGCCCCGGCTCGAAGTAGCCGAACCACATCAGCGTGAAGAACCACACCAGCAACGGGGACGCGGCGGTCAGGACCCGTTCGGACAGCGAGGCCGCCCACGACACCAGCAGAGGTGTGGTGAAGGCGGCCACCGCGATCATGATGGGGAACGGCCAGTCCCGCAGCTCCGGCAGCAGCGTGCCGTCGAAGCGCAGGGGCAGGAACATCGTTTCCAGCACGGCGAGCACTGCCGCCTCGACGCACAGAAGCAGCAGGAACACGACTCGCCAGCTACCGGTCACCCAGTCCTCCGAACAGATCTGTGGCCGCGCCCTCCGCCGAACCCTTCGCGAGCACGTAGTACTCACCGCCGACCAGCGGCTGGGCGATGTTGTTCGACAGCGCGTAGCCGCTGTCCCACACACTGACCTGCGTCGAGTGTGCGCGCAACGCCCGGCGCTTCGCCGTCAGGTGCTCGGACACGTCGATCACGGTGGTGATCTCCTCGTCCGGCGTCACCGGCAGCTCACCGGGCTCTGGCAGCCGGAACGACTCCGGCACGTTCTCCATCGCCTGCACGCCTGTGGCCGTGGCGTCGCGGGACGTCACCGCGTAGAAGACCCGCTCGACGTCGGAAACCTGGGCGCACGCGGCCACGGTGATCTCGTGCGCGCGGATGTGGTCCGGGTGGCCGTAGCCGCCGAACGCGTCGTAGCTGACGACGACCTGAGGCTTGACCTCGCGCAGGATCTCGACCAGCTGGGCGGTCTGCTCTTCCAGCGAACCCTGGACGAACGCGCGCGGGTGCGCGTTGGACGGCACGTCGACCATGCCGGAGTCGCGCCACCGGCCGATGCCGCCGAGGAATCTGTGGTCGGTCACGCCGAGTGCGGCGCAGGCTGATCTCAGCTCGCCCACCCGGTACCCGCCCAGCTGGTCGGCTGCGTCGGCGGCGAGGTGCGCCAGCGCGGGCGGGATGATCTCGCCCTCTTCCCCCAGCGTGCAGGTGACGACAGTGACGTGCGCGCCGGCCGAGGCGTAGCGCGCGATGGTGCCGCCCGTCCAGAGACTCTCGTCGTCCGGGTGGGCGTGCACGAAGAGCAACCGTGGTGGGGCAGTCAGCGTCACCGGAAAAGGGTAAAGCGGTGTTAATCGCCCCTGCTCCGCAGGGGCGGCGAGATAGCCGGGAAGTCGGTCATCCGGCCGAATCGCTCATGCCGAATCGCCGAATTCGGCATGAGCGGTTGACCGGATGACCGACGCGATCTCGCGATCCGGCGTCAGCCACCCGGTCTCTGCTCTCGGCACGCCGATCGCGTCACACCATCGAGCGTTCCTCTGCGAAGTGGCACGCGGACAGCGTTCCGTCCGGCGCACCCCGCAGTTCCAGCTTCGGTTCCTCGGTGGCGCAGATGTCCTGGGCCTTCCAGCAGCGGGTGCGGAACCGGCAGCCCGACGGCGGGTTGACCGGCGACGGCACGTCACCGGTCAGCACGATCCGCTGACGCTTGCGCTCCTGCTTGGGATCCGGCATCGGCACCGCGGACAGCAACGCCTGCGTGTACGGGTGCATCGGCCGGTTGTAGATGGCCTCGCGCTCGCCCATCTCGATGATCTTGCCGAGGTACATCACCGCGACTCGGTCGGAGATGTGCCGCACCACCGAGAGGTCGTGCGCGACGAACAGGTACGCGAGCCCGAGCCGATCCTGCAGCTCCTCCAGCAGGTTCACGACACCGGCCTGCACCGAGACGTCCAAAGCGGACACCGGCTCGTCCAGCACCAGGAACCGCGGGTTCAGCGCGAGCGCCCGCGCGATGCCGATGCGCTGCCGCTGACCGCCGGAGAACTCGTGCGGATAACGGTTGCGGTGCTCGGGGTTGAGACCCACGAGCTCCAGCAACTCGTTGACCCTGCGCTGCACGCCACCTTCCACACCGTGGATCCGCAACGGTTCCGCGATGATGTCGTTGACCTGCCACTTGGGGTTCAGCGACGCGTACGGGTCCTGGAAGACGATCTGGATGTCCTTGCGCAACGGCCGCAACTGCTTGGTGCTCATGGCCGTGAGCTCACGGCCCTCGAACTTCACCGAGCCCGATGTCGGCTTGTGCAGCTGCAGGATCGCGCGCCCCGTCGTGGACTTGCCGCAGCCGGACTCGCCGACCAGGCCGAGCGTCTCGCCGGGGTTCAGCGAGAACGAGACCCCGGACACGGCCTGCACCGTGCCGACGTTGCGCGGGATGATCCCCTTGCCCCGCACGGGGAACTCCTTGACGAGGTCGGTGACCTCCAGCAGTGGCGCGGTCACTTCGCCTCCTCATCCGTGAGCAGAGACCCGTGCACGGCGGTCACTTCGAGCGACTCGTCGGGGTTGGCCGCGGCGAACACCGCCGGGTTCTCCACCGTGCCGATCTCGTCGTGCAGGAACAGCTTCTGCGGCTGGTCGATCGTCGCCAGGTGCTCCCACCGGTGGCAGCGCGACGTGTGGTTCGGCAGGCCGGCCTGTTCGAGCTCCGGCTCCCACTCGTGGCACACGTCGATGACGAGCGGGCAGCGCGGCGAGAACGAGCACCCGGTCGGCAGATTCACGAGCGACGGCGGCGCGCCCTTGATCGGGGTGAGCCGCTTGCCCAAAGTGGACGGATTCGGGACGGAACCCAGAAGTCCTACGGTGTAAGGCATCCGGGGCCGTTCGAAGACGTCGTCGACCGGGCCGGACTCGACCACGGTGCCGCCGTACATCACCTGCACGCGGTTGACCATGCCCGCGACCACGCCGAGGTCGTGCGTGATCATGACGATCGCCGCGTCGGTCTCGGACTGCAGTCGCAGCATGGTGTCGAGGATCTGCGCCTGCACCGTCACGTCGAGCGCGGTGGTCGGCTCGTCCGCGATGATCACGCTGGGGTCGTTGATGATCGCCATCGCGATGACCACGCGCTGCCGCATGCCGCCGGAGAACTCGTGCGGGTACTGGGCCGCGCGCTTGTCCGGCTGCGGGATGCCGACCAGCTCCAGCGCCTCGACCGCCTTGGCCCACGCCGCCTTCTTCGAGACGTCGTGGTGCGCGCGGTAGGTCTCGGCGAGCTGCCACCCCACGGTGTAGACGGGGTTCAGCGACGTCATCGGGTCCTGGAAGATCATCGAGATGTGCTTGCTGCGGAACGGCTGCATCTGCTTGTAGGTGCGGCCGTTCAGCTCCTCACCGCGATAGCGGATCGAGCCCTCGATGATCGCGTTCTTGGGCAGCAGACCCATGATCGCCATGGAGGACACCGACTTGCCGGAGCCCGACTCGCCGACGATCCCCAGCACGTCGCCGGGGTTGAGGTCGAACGAGACGTTGCGCACGGCGCGGACGTCGCCGTCGTCGGTCGGGAACGTGACCGACAGGTCCTTGACGGAGAGCAGCGGCGCGGTGGTGCCGGAGGACAGGAAGTCCTCCGACAGTTCGGAAACACTCGTCATCAGGCACGCACCTTCGTCTGCCTCGGGTCGAACGCGTCGCGCAGGCCGTCACCGATGAAGTTGACGGCGAGGGAGAGCGACACGAGCACGATGAACGGACCCCAGAACAGCCACGGCCGGTTCAGGAACTGCCCGTAGTTCTCCAGCACGATCACGCCGAGCGACGTGTCCGGGGGCTGAACTCCCAGACCCAGGAACGAAAGCGCGGCCTCGGTGAGCACCGCGGCGGCGATCGCCAGCGTGGCGTTGACCGTGATGCTGCCGATCATGTTCGGCACCAGGTGCTTGAAGATGATGCGCGGCGTGGAAGCGCCACAGGCCCGTGCGGCCTCGATGAACTCCCGCTGTGCCAGGGAAAGCGTCTCACCGCGGGTGATGCGGGCGATCTGCATCCAGGCGAACGCAGCGAGCACGAGCGCGACGACGTACCAGCTGCCGGAGAACCCCTTGACGACGATCGCGGCGACCGCGATCTGCGGGATGATCAGCAGCAGGTCCACCAGACGCATGAGCGCCGTGTCCACGAAGCCGCGCAGATATCCGGCCAGAGCACCGAAAGTCACGCCGATGGCGGTCGCGAGCGCGGCCACGATCAACGCGATCTGCAGCGAGTAGCCGGTGCCGCGCATGAGCAGCGCCAGCATGTCCTTGCCGACCTGGGTGGTGCCGAGCGGGTGGGTGCCGCTCATCGGCTGGTAGGACCTGCTGGACACGTCCTCGTAGTCGTAGGTCCAGATGAACGGGCCGACGAACGCGAACAGGACCAGGAAGACGAAGACGCCGAGGCTCACCATCGCGAGCCGGTGGCGCAGGAAGCGCTGCAGGACGAGCTGGCCCTGCGTGCGGGTCTTGGTGGCGTCGAACTCGTGCGAGCCGGACTGGGGAGCGCTGTTCACCACGCCGCCCTCGGACGCCAAGTTGATGTTAGCCAAGGCGAATCCTAGGGTCGAGGATGCCGTACACGACGTCGGCGATCAGGTTGAACAGCACGATCAGGGTCGCGGTGACCGCGAGCCAGCCCATCAGCATCGGCGGGTCGAACTGCCGCACGGAGTTCACCAGCAGCGTGCCCATGCCGGACCAGCCGAACACCGTCTCGGTGATGATCGCGCCGGACAGCACGGCACCGAAGTTCAGCGAGAACAGCGTGGCGACGGGGATGAGCGCGTTGCGGAACGCGTGCCGGAAGATCACGCGGCCCTGCGAGATGCCCTTCGACCGCGCCGTGCGCACGAAGTCCGAGTGCAGGATCTCCAGCATCGAGGCCCGTTCGAACCGGCTGTACGCGGCGAAGCTGATCAGCATCAGCGCGATCGTCGGCAGCAGGAACGTGCCGGTGTACTTGAAGATCACCTCACCGAAGCTGCCGGTGAAGCCACCCGGCCGCGGACCGGCGGTGGTGAGCCAGCGGTCCAGCCCCATCGACTCCAGGACGTTGTTGAACTGGATGCCGTAGTTCTTCACGATGACCGCGACACAGAAGATCGGCATCGAGAACATGAGGAACGCGGTGCTGGTGGCGAGGTAGTCGAAGATCGAGTACTGGCGCACGGCGGCGAGCACGCCGACCGAGACACCCAGGGTGAGCGCGAGGAGTTCGGCACCGATGACGAGCCGTCCGGTGGTCCACAGCGCGTCCGTGACGGCCGGGAAGACAGCGGTCTTGGCCTGACCGAGGGCGATGCTCTGGCCCCAGTCACCGGACAGGAAGTCGGTGAGCCAGTTCCAGTAGCGGACGACGACGGGCTTGTCCAAGCCGAGGGAGGCCTCGGCGGCCTTGATGTCGGCTTCGGTGACACCGGGCCGGAATCGCATCTCCGCCAAGGGGTTTCCGGCGGAGGCGACGAGGACGTAACAGGCGAAGCTGCCGATCAGCAGGATGGGTATGGAGATCAGCAGGCGCCGGATGATGTAGCGGATCACGGGCGGGCTCCTAGGGGGCAACCCGGCTCGGGCGGGGCCGGACTCGTGGTCCGGCCCCGCCCGGTCAGGCGTTGCGCACTTCAGCTATGGCGATTTACTTGGTCTGCCACTCGTTGGCGTTCCAAAGCGCGCCGTAGTAGCTCTGGAAGTACACGCGGTCGAGTCCCTTGAAGGCCCACATGTTCGGCATCTGGAACAGCGGCAGCGAGAGGTACTCGCCGGCCAGCGCGTCGTCCGCTTCCTGCCAGTACTTCAGCGAGTCGGCGATCGCCGTCTGCGAAACCGCCTGCTTCAGAGCCGCGTCGGCCTTCGGCACGCTCCAGTTGGACCAGTTCTGGCCACCACCGGTCTCGTAGATCGACTTCTTGCCGCTCTTGAACGGCGGCGACGACCACGCGAACAGGGCGACCTCGTAGTCACCGGCGGAGACGCGCTCGTCGAGGAAGTTCGGGTCGGTGTCGTCCTTGACCTCGATGCCGGCTTCCTTGCACTGGCCCTGGATCAGCTCGACGGTCTGCTTGCGGCGCGGGATGTCGGTGTGGCTGATCTTGAAGGAGGCGCGCTGGCCGTCCTTCGCGAACACACCGTCGGCACCCTGCGTCCAGCCGGCGTCGGACAGGATCTTCTTGGCCTCGGTCGCGTCGCCCTTCGCCTTGTCGGCGTAGAGGTCCTTGTAGCCCTCGTCCTTCGGGAAGAAGATCAGGCTGCCCAGCGGCTTGGCGTCGGACTGAACCTCGGTGATGAGCTTGTCGATGATGTCCTGGCGCTTGACGCACATGAAGAACGCCTTGCGGATCTCAGCCTTCGACAGCACCGGGTGCTTCATCTGGATGTCGAGGTGCTCGAACGACAGGCCGGGGCCGGCGCCGAACGTGACGCCCTGAGCGCTGAGGCCCTTGAGCTTCGTGGCCGCGTTCGCGTCGGGCTGGGCCATGGAGTTGACGGCGACCTCGCCGTTCTCCAGCGCCTGCGCCTGCGCGATCGGGTCCGGGATCGCCTTCAGGGTGATCTTCTCGGGACCACCGGCCTTGCCGACCCACTTGGGGTTGCGCTCCAGCGTCACCGACTGGTTCGGCTCGAAGCCGGTCAGCATGTACGGACCCGCAGAGGGCATCAGGTCCTTGGTGAAGCCGTTCCACTTCTCGTTCCAGAAGTCGGCGGCCTTCGTCAGCTCGTCCGCGCTGCTGGACGCGGTGAGCTTGGTGACGTCGGCGATGCCCGTCTGCTTCTCGAGGATGTGCGCCGGCAGGACGTCGTTGTTGTACAGGCTCTCGTAGTCCGGGTACGGCTCCTTGAAGGTGCCGACGAACGTCTGGTCGTCCTTGCACTCACCGGTCATCAGGTCGTACCCGGTGGCGCTGGCCGGCTTGAAGAACTTGGTGCCGTCGGCCTTCTTGGCGGAGTTGCTCTGCGTGAACCACGCCAGGTAGAAGTCGTCGCAGTCCCAGGCCTCGCCGTCGGACCAGCTGACGCCCTTCTTCAGCTTCCAGGTCACGACCTGCGGAGACTTCGAGGTGACCTCGATCGACTCCATGACGTCCTTGTTCAGGATGACCTTGTTGTTGCCGTTCGTGATGTGCGCACCCGGCTGCACGAGAACCAGCGCGAACGTGTTGTAGGACTGGTTCGCGTCCTCGGTCGCGTTGTTGTACGAGGTGAACGGCTTGTCGCTCGACACGACGATCGGGCCGCTCTGCTTCGTCTCCGGCGCGGTGTAGCCGTCCGCGGACTCACCACGAGCGGTCGCCATCTCCGCGATGGTGGCGTCGCCACCATCGGCGTCGTTGCTACCACCACCGCCACCACAGGCACCCAGAACCAGAGACACGCTGGAAATCAGCGCGATCGCCGGAAGTGCTTTGGTTCTCCTCATCGACACGTGCCCTCCTAGCACTGGGCGGCCGTGGCCAGGTCGGCATGCACGCCCATAACCGTGATGTGCCATACGCGCCCCGAACCGGCACATCGTGGGCAGCACGGTAAGAACCTGGTGAGGGAGCGGTCACTACCTCGGAGGGCGATCGTGACCCAATGGAGACACCTCGTAGCGCGCCGCAATGGCCCGATTACCGGGCGAATGCGTTCGTTAACCGGGCGCGCAGAATTCTGTCAACGACAGCGGCCGAAAGTAGCAACGAGGCGACCGCCTCCGCAACGGGTTTTCCGCCCGCCGGCTACTTCTCGAGCCGCCGCCATTCGGGTGCTTCGCTCAGCACACCGGCCAGCGGCGCCCCGGTGTCGACCCCGGAGACCATTGTTGGCAGCACACCAAGAAGATCCACTACCTGGAACAGCGGCAACGCGACCGCCTGAGCCTGGATCTGCGGCTCGACCCGCGCGAGCACGTCGGCGAGGAGCGCCTTGCCGTTGAGCGCGGCCTCGATGTCGGGCTGGATCGCCGGGTCGCAGAACCCGGCGGGGTTCGCTGGAGTGGGCGTCCCGCCGTCCGGCGCGTCACCGGCACACCCGTACGCACTCGCGAGCCCGGCCGCCGAGTCACCGGCGTCGACACGCGGCACGACAGCGATGTCGACGTCCTTCTCGAGCAGCTGCTTGCTGAAGAGCTCCTCGGCTTTGGGCGTGACGACCTCGGAGTCGATCCCGCGCTCGGCCAGCTGCGCCTTGATCCGGTTCGCGAGCCCGACGTACGGCTCGTCCTTCTCGGGCGCGGCGATCTTCAGCCTGAGCGGCTTGCCGCCCTTCGCCCACGCGTTCTGCGCGTTCCTGACGTACCCGGCCTCGGCGAGCAACTGGTCGGCGGCCGCCGCGTTGAGCGTGTTGCCCTGGATCGTCGCGGTGTACCCGGTGCGACTGGGCGGCACCACGTAGGAGTCGGCCCGGTACTGGGCACTCGGCCCGCTCTGCGTGCCGGACGCGATGAGCGCGTCGCGGTCCAGCGCGGCGACGATCGCCTTCCTCGCTTTGACGTCCTTCAGCTGCTCACTGGCCGGTCTGAGGAGGACCTGGACAACCTCGTTGCGCGGCACCGGTTTCGTCGTGAGGTCCTTGATCGCCTTGAGCAGGTTGACGTCCGCGGCGTCGGCCCTGAGCAGAGCCGCCTGATTGTCGCCTTTGGACAGTGACTCGGCCATCGCGCTGTGCGTGGCCCTGCGGATCACGACCCGGTCGAGCGTGGTCGGCACCTCCCAGTACCGGTCACTGCGCTCCAGGACCACCTCACCGCGCGGTTCGTCCAGGGAGCGCACCTGGAACGGGCCTGCGGTGGCGGGGAAGCCGGTGCTCAGCACGTTCGACCACGTGCCGGGGGCGTCCTTGAGCAGGTGTGCCGGCAGGAGGTTGGCGAAGAGGGACCGCCAGCCGGGGAAGGGCTTGCCGAACACGACCTCGACGACCTTGCCGCCTTCTCTGGCGCTGATGTTGTTGATGAGCCGGTAACCCGCCGGATCCACAACACCGGGTTCGACGCGCATACGCTGCCACAGGTAGTAGAAGTCCTCGGCGGCGATGGGCGCGCTGTCCGACCAGCTCGCGTCCTTGCGGATCGTGTAGGTGACAGTGAACGGCTCGGCCTTGGTGACCTTGGCACTCACCATGAGGTTGCGGTCGAGCTGCGGCGCGCCATCGGGTCCGGGGCGGAACACGGACGGGAGCAGGAGGGAGCTCAACGCCGTGGTGATGGGGCTCTGCGCAGCCAGTGAGTGCGGGTTGTAGCCACCCGCCACGTCGTCCACACCGATCACGACCTCGGTGACCTTCGGCCCCGTCGTGGTGATGACCGGCGCCTCGGACTTCGGCACCAGAGGCGGAGGCGGCGCGTTCGTGCACGCCGCAGTGCCGCACAGGACGGCAGCAGCCAGCACTCCCCCGAGTCGCCTCATGGTCCTCACATTGCCAGAAGGGTGATGGTGGCGTTCGGGCAACCCAGGTTTTGTCACCCGCGCCACTTGTGGGACGTGCCCGGGTGGTGGCGGGTTGCTCGCACAGTGGGTAGTACGGCCCACCTGGGCGGGTGGTTCGGGGGTGGGGTCGGCTGGTTTTGAGCGCCCGAAACTCGGGCGGTTTGGCGGGTCGGCGCCTTGCGGCCGGCGTGGGAGCGTCGCCGTGGCGGGTGCTCGCCACCCCAACCACCCCGGACACGACGAAGGGCGACCAGGCCGTGGCCCAGCCGCCCCTGTCAGGCGTTACGTCAGTTCAGCGCGTGAATCAGCCGCGCTGCTTCAGCCGCGACCGCTCGCGACCCCGCAGGTTCGCGTCCAGCGTCACCTTGCGGACGCGGACGACCTCCGGCGCCACCTCCACGCACTCGTCGGAGGCGCAGAACTCGAGCGCCTCCTCCAGCGAGAGCTTGCGGGGGCGGGCCAGGGTTTCCATCACGTCGGCCGTCGAGGAGCGCATGTTCGTGAGCTTCTTCTCACGGCAGACGTTGACGTCGAGGTCCTCGGCGCGCGGGTTCTCGCCCACGACCATGCCCTCGTAGGTGTCGGCGCCCGGCTCCACGAAGAACGTGCCGCGGTCCGCCAGCTGGATCATGGCGTAGGCGGTGATGGAGCCCGCGCGGTCGGCCACCAGGGAGCCGTTGTGGCGGGTGCGGATCTCGCCCGCCCACGGGCCGTAGCCCTCGGAGACGGCGTTGGCGATGCCGGTGCCGCGGGTTTCGGTCAGGAACTCGGTGCGGAAGCCGATGAGGCCCCGGGACGGCACCACGTAGTCCAGCTTGATGCGGCCCGAGCCGTGGCCCGACATGTTCTCCATGCGGCCCTTGCGGTTGGCGAGGAGCTGCGTGACGGCGCCGAGGTGCTCCTCGGGGCAGTCGACGGAGAGGCGCTCGAACGGCTCGTGGATCTTGCCGTCGACGGTGCGGGTGACGACCTGGGGCTTGCCCACGGTCAGCTCGAAGCCCTCGCGGCGCATCTGCTCGACCAGGATGGCCAGCGCCAGCTCGCCGCGGCCCTGGACCTCCCAGGTGTCCGGGCGCTCGGTCGGGAGGACGCGCACGGACACGTTGCCGACGAGCTCGGAGTCGAGACGCGACTTCAGCAGCCGGGCGGTGAGCTTGGTGCCGCCGTTGCGACCGGCCAGGGGTGAGGTGTTCACGCCGACGGTCATCGAGATGGCGGGCTGGTCGACGGTGATCCGCGGCAGGGCCTCGGGTGCGTCGGCGTCGGCGAGGGTGTCGCCGATCGTGATCTCCGGAATGCCGGCGATGGCGACCAGGTCGCCCGCGTGGGCGACCTCGGCGGGGATGCGCTCGAGGGCCTCGGTGATCAGCAGCTCGGTGATGCGGACCTTGACCGGCTCGCCGTCCTCACGGCACCAGGCGACGGTCTCGCCCTTGCGCAGCGTGCCGCGGTGGACGCGGCACAGCGCGATGCGGCCGAGGAACGTCGAGGCGTCGAGGTTCGTGACCAGGGCCTGCAGCGGGCCGTCCACGTCGACCGTGGGGGCCGGGATGTGGTCGAGCAGCACCTGGAACAGGGTGTCGAGGTTCTCCTCGTCCGGCAGGCCGCCGTCCTCCGGCTGGTTCAGCGAGGCACGGCCGGCGCGCGCCGAGGCGTAGACGACCGGCAGGTCCAGCACGGACTCGTCGGCGCCGACCTCGGTGGCGAGGTCCAGCAGCAGGTCGTGAGCCTCGTCGACGACCTCGGAGATCCGGGCGTCGGGGCGGTCGACCTTGTTGACCAGCAGGATCACCGGCAGACCGGCGGCCAGCGTCTTGCGCAGGACGAACCGGGTCTGGGGCAGCGGGCCTTCGGAGGCGTCGACGAGCAGGACGACACCGTCCACCATCGACAGCGCGCGCTCGACCTCACCACCGAAGTCGGCGTGGCCGGGGGTGTCGACGACGTTGATGATCACGTCACCGTCCGGCGTGTGCCTGCGCACAGCCGTGTTCTTGGCGAGGATCGTGATGCCCTTCTCACGCTCGAGCTCGCCGGAGTCCATGACCCGGTCGACGAGCTCGGCACGCGCGGAGAAGGCGCCGGACTGGCGCAGCATGGCGTCGACCAGCGTGGTCTTGCCGTGGTCGACGTGCGCGACGATCGCGACATTGCGCAGGTCAGTGCGCGTCTGAAGGGCAGGCGCGGTGGCCGTGGGCACGCAGAACTCCTAGAGCTTCGAAGGCGTTGGAGGGGCTCGCGCCGGACACGTCAATGCGCACAGCCGTACACCAGAGTACCGGCCGCGTCGGCATTACCACACAAGAGTGCTAGTGAAGTGAGCCTCACCTACTCTAGCGACACGTGCCGGAGTGGAGTGCAACCAGTGGGTAAGAAGCTCAAGAAGAAGTGCTGCCGGTCGAAGCCGCAGTGCAAGCGGTGCCCGGTTCCGTTCCTGCTCAAGGAGCGTGACAAGGCCCGCAAGAAGGCTGCGAAGAAGGCGGCCAAGGCGGCGAAGAAGGCCGCGTGATCAGGTATGTCCTCCTGGTCCTGCTGCTGTTGAGCACGGGCGTCGGAGAGCCCGTCTCACCGGCTCGCAGCTACCTCGACACCGCCCTCGACCTGCTCCAGCAGCACTCGATGGAGAGCTCCGCGGCCGACTGGCCGCGGTTGCGTGCTGAAGCTCACCGTGCTGGCGACGCCCACGACGCGATCCGGTGGGTGATCGGTGAGCTCGGCAACCCGCACACCGTCCTGCGCACCTCACCCGGCGGCGGCCCTCCGCCCTCCATCCGCGAGGTCCCCGGCGTCCGGATGATCGGCTCCACCGCCTACTTGAAACTGCCGCAGACCTCTTCGGACAACGGCGAGACGTACGTCGAGTCCGGCCGGTACCTGCTGCGCGACCTCCTCGCCGCACGACCGTCGGGCTGGGTCGTCGACCTGCGCGGCAACCACGGCGGCGACATGCACCCGATGCTCACCGTGGTCGCGCCGCTGCTCGGCGAGGGCAAGACGGGTTCGTTCGTGCACCCGGACGGCACCACGACGGACTGGGGCATCCGCGACGGCCACGTCCACGACGGCGAGAGGATCTGGTTTCCGCAGGTGGAGATGCCTCCTGCGGTCAACGGCCCGGTCGCCGTGCTGATCGACGGCGGGACCGCGAGCTCGGGGGAAGCCGTGCTGCTCGCGTTCACGGGCGCCGACCGCACGCGCAGCTTCGGCGAGCCGACCGCCGGTTACGCGACGTCCAACGAGCTGTTCCTGCTGCCCGACGGCGCGCGGCTCGCGATCACCACCGCGTACATGGCAGATCGCACCGGCAGGACGTACGGCAACACCCCGATCGCCCCGCAGACGCTCGTGGACAGCGACGAAGCGCTCGACGCGGCGATCGAGTGGCTTGCCGAACAGACCTAGTGCTGCAGCACGGCCTCGTTCAGCTTCATGAGCTCAGGCGCCGTCCGCGTCGCCTCGAACTCGCAGATCTCGTACTTCACGAGCTTCTGCTCCGCCCACGGGTCCGTGGCGAGCAGCGCTTCGAGCTTGCCGCGGGGCATGGGCCGCGTGATGATCACGCCGCCGGTCCTCGGCACCTGACGCCCTGAGGCGAGGAACAAACCCCGCTCGTACTGCTTCTCGACCCACGCTCGGTGGTCGGGCAGGGCGTAGTCGATCTGTTCCAGTGGCGCGGCGTACTTCAGCAGCACGATGAACATCCTCCAACGGTAGTCCTATACTCGTGATCGTGCGCACTCTGAACGCCTTCTGGTGGGCCGCCTTCAGGCGGCCGGAGTAGCTGTGCGCTAAAGCGAACACAGGCCGCCCGACACGGGCGGCTTTTTTGTGCGTTCGTCCGGGCGGTCCTTCACGAAGGGACCATGACCATGATCCGTTTGTCCGCCATCACCCCGTCGGGCCAGGTTCACCTGGGCAACTACCTCGGGGCGCTGCGCACCTGGGCCCGCGAGGGCACCCAGGACGACGTGTACTTCATCAGCGACCTGCACGCGATGACGTCGTCGCACAATCCGCAACGCCTCCGATCGATGACGCGCGAGCAGCTCGCCGTTCTCGTCGCGTCAGGCATCGACCCGGCGAGCGTGTGCGTGCAGAGCGACCTGATCCGCGAGCTGGGAGCCCTCAACTGGGTCCTGGAGTGCACCTGCACGTACGGCGAGGCCGCGCGCATGATCCAGTTCAAGGAGAAGTCGCTCGGCCGTGACTCCGTGCGCCTCAGCCTGCTCACCTACCCGGTGCTGATGGCCGCGGACATCCTGCTGCAGGGCACCGCGGAGGTCCCGGTCGGCGAGGACCAGCTCCAGCACGTCGAACTGGCCCGTGCCCTCGCCCGCCGCTTCAACAACGCGTACGGCGAGGCTTTCGTCGTCCCGACGGCCGTGGTCCCGAAGGTGGGCGCCCGCATCAAGGACCTTTCCGACCCCACGCGCAAGATGGACAAGTCCGCGCAGAACTCCACGGGTGTCGTGTTCGTCCTCGACGACCCGGACCTGGTGCGGCGCAAGGTCCGCCGCGCAGTCTCGTCCACCGAGGGCATCGCGAACCTGACCGAGATCCTCGCCTCCTGCACCGGCAAGGACCCGGAGGACTACACGAGCAGGTTCGCCGACCTCAAGAACGTCGTGGCCGAAGCCGTCATCGAGGAACTGCGTCCGGTCCGCGACCGCACGCTGGAACTCCTCGCCGACCCGGCGGAACTGGACCGCATCCGCTCCTCCGGCGCCGACCGGGCCCGCGACCGCGCCCAGCACCGCCTGAACGCGGCCCTGCGCCTCTCCGGACTCATGTGATGAGCTGCTGAAGGGCAGGCACCAGCACCCGGTCGGCCGGCAACCAGTCCACGCCGGGCAGCTCGCCGGCGGTGAGCCACCGGACAGCGTTGTGCTCCAACGCTTCCGGCTCACCGCCGCCGAGCTGAGCCGCGTAGATCCGCAAGATCATGTCCTTCTTCAACGGCACGTCCGGCCCGACCTGCTCGCCGACCACGACCGGCACGCCGAGCTCTTCCACGCACTCCCGCGCCAGCGCCTCTTCCGGCTTCTCGCCGTCCTCCACCCGCCCGCCGGGCAGTTCCCACTGCCCCGCATGACTTTCGGGATAGGCCCGCTGCTGCGCCAGCAACCGTCCATCCCGGACGATCGCGGCCCCGACCACGACCCCGGCCTCGCCCAGCTCCCGGCACCGCTCCGCCAGCAACGCCGACCGCTTCTCCAGCACCCGCAGGGCCATCCCGCGCCCGACGGTGACGTCGGCGAACCGCCCGACCATCCCGCCCACCGTCGTCCACGCGACCCGGTCGACCACCATCGTCCCGGCCCCGGTGACCACGAGATCCGTGTGCAGCTCCAGGAAGTCCCCCGCCGCCGACACACCGGACAGATCAGCCCGCGTCACCGTCAACTTGACCCCGAACGGCCCGGTGAGCACGTCCCCGAGGCACAACAGCGCGCCAGGCACCTTCACCCCGAACCCGGTGATCAGCGAGGTCTCCAACAGGGCACCGGCAACAGCGGCAACAGGTGCGTCGACCAGCGCCGACGCTCGCAACTCTGGCACCTGCGCTGCCTACCAGGACGGCCAGCGAATCTCCAAACGCGCACCACCAGCAGGTGACTCAGCGGCCCGGACCGACCCGTCCCGCCGCTGCACCAGATGCGCCACCAGCGCCAGCCCGAGGCCAAATCCACCCGACCGCCGTCCACGGTCCTCCTCAACCCGGTAGAACCGGTCGAACACCTTGGCCCGATGCTCAACGGGAATCCCGTGCCCGTCGTCGTCCACCAGCAGCCGCACGTCCCGCCCCACCGGCGCCAGCGTCACGGTGATCGTCGAGTACGCATACCGAGCCGCGTTCCGCATCAGGTTGTCCAGCACCAGCTCGACCTCGGACCGGCTGGCCCTGACCAGACAGGCCGACGGCGGCGCGTTCAACCGCACCAGCAACTCGGTGTCGAGCCGCCCGATGGCCGCCTCGGCCTCCAGCACCAGGTCCACGGCCTCAGCCCGAGGCGGCGCCCCCGTGTCCGCCCGAGCCAGGATCAACAGCGAGTCCACCAGCGCACTGAGCCGGATCGACTCCTCGACCACCGACTCCAGCACCTCGATCGAGAAGTCAGGATCCGGATGCGCCACCGCAACCTCGGCCTGCGCCCGCACAGAAGCCACCGGCGACCTCAACTCGTGCGCCGCATCCCCCGTGAACCGCCGCAACCGATCCGAAGCCTCATCCCGCCGGGCCAGCAACGCGTTGAGCGCCTCGGCCAACGCCTGCAGCTCGTCCCGGGAAGGCGGCACCGGCAACCGCTCCCCGTGCGGCAGCTCCCCAGCCGCCACCCGCATCCGCTCCACCGGCCGCAACGACGACCGCACCGCCAACCACGTGGCGATCCCCACCAGCCCGGCCACCAGGACCGCCGCCACAGCCAGCCACCGAGTCCCCAGCGTGTTGGCCTTCTCGTACCCCAGCAAGGTGCTCCCGAACACCTCGAGCCGAGGCGTCCCGTCCCCTCCGAACACCACCCGCCCCCGCCACCGCTGCGCCGACTCCCCTTCGAGCCGCAGCACGGGTTCCCCGGACTTCAACATCCGAATGTCCTGAGCCGTCAACGGAAGCGGCGGCCCTCCGTCCACCGGCACCCCGGACACGTCCAGCAACCGAGGCTCGGCCTTGGCCAGCTCCTGGTCCACCGCCGTGATCTGGATGAGCCCGATCAGGGCGGGCGCCAGCCCGGTGAACGCCAGCAAACACAACAAGGCCACCCCGGTGGCCACCACGGTGATCCGGAAGCGCAACGTGCGCCGCAACCACCAGCGGCGAGGACTCACTTGTTCCCCAACGCACTGTCGAGGTCCGGAGTGGACGCGATGTACCCGTGCCCCCGTACGGTCCGCACAACCTCCCCAGCTCCCACAGCCTCCAGCTTGCGCCTGAGGTACCCGACATACACCTCAACCGCATTCCGCGTAGCAGCCTGCTCGTCCCCCCAAACAGCCCGCAACAACTCGTCCTTGGTGACCACCGACCCGGCGCGCGACGCCAGCACGTCCAGCACCGCGTACTCCCGAGGACTCAACGAAACATCCGTCCCAGCCCAACTGACTTCCCTGAGCCCCCGATCAATGACGAGCTCCCCCAGCGTCAGCTTCCGCCGAGCCCCACCCCCACGCCGCAACAGCGCCCGAACCTGAGCCACCAGCACCACAAAGCTGAACGGCTTCACGAGATACCCATCGGCCCCGAGATCCAGCCCGTCAGCCTGGTCGATCTCCCCGTCCTTGGCCGACACCATCAACACGGGCGTCCGCACCCCATCGGCCCGCATCCGCTGCAACACCCGATACCCCGACAGCCCAGGCAACATGATGTCCAGCAACACGACGTCAAAAGCCCCGGTCAACGCCACCCTCAACGCAGTGGGCCCATCAGAGGCCGTAACGACCTCCATACCTTCAGCCGCCAGCCCACGCTCCAACGCCCGGCGCACGCCGACTTCGTCGTCCACGACCAGCACTCGAGGCTTCACACCGCACAGCATGCCGCTCCGAGCCTCGTCCCGCCCGCAAGATCTCAGCCGACTCTCAGCAACCACCCCACCACCCCAGATCTCTCGCGAAGCCGCAGGCGAGCAAAGGCGACGGCGGAGGCGAGCTGCTTTTTGCAACGCGCCGCTGCTGGGTAGGTCCATTGGCGGGGTCTGGGGCGGAGCCCCGGGAAAACCCTCGCAACCGGCACATGACAGAGCGACCCGGCCACCTATGAACAACGAACCGGAACCCGCCAACGCAACCCGGGTGACGACCCACGCACCCCGCGCGCACCCAAAACCGAGCACAAAACCCCAGGTAGAACTAGTCTCAGCATCATCTCAGCAACCCGCCCCCAAGCTAGACCTACAAGCCCTTGGAGGAGGGGACAGGATGAACAAGCGAAAGGTGACCCTGGCCGTAGCAACGGCCGGAGTGCTCACCGGTGCAGCAGGCCTGAGCCTGCTAGCCATGCCAGCAGGCGCAGGCCAGCCACCATCTCTACCCGATATCGCCCCGGAAGCCCTGGTAGAACAGGTCATGACCGTCAAGCCGGGCGCGTTCGGCGGCACAGTGGAGGTCGACAACAAGCTGGGCCTCCCGGCAATCGCAGAAATCCCGCAGCTGGCCGACGGCAAGCACAGCGGCAGGATCTGGACCGACGGCACGGGCAAGCTCCGGCTGGCCCTCCCGAACGGCCAGTCCGAGCAGACCATCGTGGACGACGGCAAAACCACCTGGTCCTGGAACTCCCAGACCAACGAGGTCACGAAGTCCGAACACAAGGCCGACCCCAAGCCCGAGAACAAGGACCAGGACAAGAACTCCGCAGAGCAGAAGGCGATCGACCCGGCCACCGCGGCCAAGGAGATCGTCACCATGACCAAGGAGTTCAGCGAGATCAGCGTCGACGGCACCGCACGGGTGGCGAACCGGGCCGCGTACGAGCTCGTCCTGACCCCGAAGCCCACCGAGAAGACCCTGATCCGCGAGGTCAGGATCGCCGTGGACTCCGAGCTGAAGATGCCCCTGCGCGTGGCCGTGCTGACGAACGGCACCGCGGAACCGGCGGGCACGGTCGGCTTCACGCAGATCAACGTGGGCCCGCAGGATCCGAAGCTGTTCGAGTTCACCCCGCCGGCCAACGCCAAGGTGACCACGCCGGAGGCCAAGGAAGCCGAGTCGCGCGAGAAGCTGCCGGAAGCAGGCCTGGAAGCGGCCCTGCACGGCAAGGACCCGCAGATCTTCGGCACCGGCTGGGACTCGGTGATCGGCGCGAGGATTCCCGCTGAGGCCATGACCCAGGTGCCGGCCGAGGCCCAGGGCCTGGTCGACAGGTTCACGAAGAAGGTCAGCGGCAGCTGGGGCTCCGGCAACCTGTTCACCACGAAGGTCGCCACGATCCTGATCGCGGACGACGGCCGGGTGGTCGCGGGTGCCGTTCCCGAGCAGGTGCTGTTCGACACGATCGGACAGGTGAAGTGACCACCTCGACCAGCGCGCCGGTGACAGCACCAACGCAACAGGCTGTCGCCGCGCGGACCAGGGGTCTGCGCAAGGAGTACGGGAGCACGGTCGCCGTCGACCGCGTCGACCTCGAGCTGCCGGAAGGGGCCGTGCTCGGCATGCTCGGCCCCAACGGGTCGGGCAAGACGACCACGATCCGGATGCTGCTCGGGTTGGTGCGGCCGACACAGGGGGAGATCGAGCTGCTGGGCCGGTCGTTGCCGGACGGTGCCGAGCAGGCGCTGCCGCACGTTGGCGCGCTGGTCGAGGGTCCCGGGTTCCACCCGTTCCTGTCGGGGCGGGAGAACCTCATCAGGTGTGCCGCGTTCGAGCCGCTCCTCGAGAAGCGCGACATCAAGCACGCCGTCGAGGACGCGCTCGAACGCGTCGGGCTCGCCCAGGCCGCACACCGCAGGTACCGCGGGTACTCGCTCGGCATGAAGCAACGCCTCGGCCTGGCCGCGGCGTTGCTCGTGCCGCGCAAGCTGGTCGTGCTCGACGAGCCGACCAACGGTCTCGACCCTGCGGGTACGCGGGAGATCCGCAAGATCATCGCGGAGCTGCACGACCAGGGCAGCACGGTGCTGGTCTCCAGCCACCTGCTGAGCGAGGTCGAGGCCACCTGCACGCACGTCGCGGTGCTCCACCGCGGAACCGTTGTGGCGCAAGGTGAACTGACCGAGCTGCTGCAGGCGGGCGGCTCGGCGCTCCAAGTCATCACCCCGGACGTCGAGACCGCGCTCAGCGCACTTCGGCAGGCGAAGATCTCCGCACGGCCGCTCGGCGAGGGCCTGCGGGTCGAACTCGCAGGGACGTCGGCACCGCAGGTGATCGAAACGCTGGTGAAGGCCGGCGTCGGGGTCTACGAGGCGACGCGGTGGAAGACCGGCCTTGAGGAGCTGTTCGCGCGGCTCACCGAGGCCGAGGAGGCCGAGCGCGGAATGTCCGCTGTGGACACGCTGGACGGGGGACCGCGATGATCACGCGTCAGTTCGGTTCCGAGGTGCGCTGGATGCTGCGCAGGCCGCGGACCCTCATCGGCCTGTTCGGGCTCGTCCTGGTGCCGATCATCATCAGCTTCGGCATCTGGACCGCCGGTGAGGACGGCGGCGGCGGCGGGCCGGGTCTCGGCGCGATCATCCAGGGCAACGGCATGGTCGTGCCGATCTTCACCCTGTTCCTGTCGCTCAACCTGCTGCTGCCGCTGGTGGCGTCGATCTGGGCGGCGGACGGTCTCGCGGGCGAGGCGCAGCACGGCACGTTGCGCGGACTGCTCGTCGCCCCGGTGTCACGGGTGCGGCTGCTGTTCGTGAAGCTCTTCGGGCTCACCGCGATGTCGCTCTTCGCCGTCACGCTGATGGCGGTCGTGGGCATCATCGCCGGCACCGCGTTCCTCGGCATGAACGGCATGATGACGCTGTCCGGCACCACGCTGAGCACCGGAGAAGGCCTGCTGCGCATCGCCTTCTTCATCGTGCTGGTGACGTTCCAGATGGTGTCGATCGGCGCGGTCGCCCTCGCCGTCAGCTCGACCACCGAGCACCCGCTGGTGGTGCAGGCGGCGACGATGACGACGATCATCGTGTTCCAGGTGCTGGGGCAGTTCCCGTCGCTCGACTGGCTGCACCCGTTCCTGATCACGACGGGCTTCCCCGGCCTGGTCGACGTGATGCGAGACCCGATGCCGCTGAACCAGATCTGGGACAGCACGCTGCTCGCGGGCTGCTACCTGCTGATCGGCACGGGCCTCGCCGCGATGCGCCTGATCACGAAGGACAGCTAGAAGTTGATGAGGGGAGCTTTCCTCAACCTGACGTCGGGGAAAGCTCCCCTCATCAACCTCAGAGCTACCGGAACCCGCCCTCGCTGTTGATCACCTGACCGGTGATCCACTCGGCGTCGTCGGTGCAGAGCCAGGAGACCAGCCGCGCGGCGTCGTCCGGCTGGCCCCAGCGGCCGAGCGGCATCCGCTCCCGCACCCACTCATGTGTCTCCTCTGTCGCATAACCGGTGTCGGTCGGGCCGGGGTTCACGGCGTTGACGGTGATCCCCTGCCTGATCAGCTGGTGGGACAACGTCGGCATGATGCCCACCAACGCACCCTTCGCCGCGGCATAGGCGATCTGACCTGGCATCGGTCCGAGGTTCTGCCCGGACGTCATGAACACGACCCGGCCGCCCTTCGCGCCGTCGTGCTGTTCGGCAAACGCTTGCGTCAGCAGAACCGACGACCGGGTGTTCACCGCGTAGAGCGCGTCGATCTTGGCCGCGCTCAGCTCACCGAGCCCTCCGTCAGGCCCACTGCTCGCGTGGTTGCACACCAGCACGTCAACGCGCCCGTAAGCCTTGACCGCAGCCGCCATCAACTGCTCCGGCGCGTCCGGCAGAGCAAGATCGAGCCCGAGGTGCTCCACCCGACCACCGATGCCGGCGATCACGTCCTCGATCGAGTCCGCACCCCACGGCTGCTCGGCGTCGTGCGCCACGTGGTGCTGCACGAACAGATCAGCGCCCAGCCCGGCCAGCCGCCGCGCGGTCGCGTACCCGATGCCCTGCCGCCTGCTCACTCCGGTGACGAGGGCTACTCGTCCTTCAAGATGTCCCATAGTACTTCCAGCTAACCGATTCGAGCAACGCCGTCCAAGTCAATTTCGAGCCGAACCCGGTCCCCGACCTCGGTCATCGGGCCAACGGCCTCGTACTCCTCGCCATCGATCTCCACCAGCAGCCGCACGTGGTCCCGCCGATGCACCCGCTCCAGCACAGTGCCCTCGAGCGGCCCCGCCGGATCAACGCGCAACGCCGTGGCCCGCAGCCCAACCCGTCCAACCGAAAGCCCCACGAACGAACCGGGCACGAACTTGTTGCACCCCAGGAACTTCGCGGTCTCGACGTCGACCGGCGACGACCACACCTCGGCCGGCGGCCCGACCTGGACGATCCTGCCGCGCGACATGATCGCCACCCGGTCGGCCAGCGTGAACGCCTCGTCGTGGTCGTGCGTCACGACCAAAGCCGTCGTGGCGGCCTCTCGCAGCAACCGCGCCAGGTCGACCGCGAGCTGCTCTCGCAACGCCCGGTCCAGCGCCGACAACGGCTCGTCCAGCAGCAGCAACCGCGGTGAGGGGGCCAGTGCCCGCGCCAGCGCCACCCGTTGCTGCTCACCGCCGGAAAGCTGCGTCACGCGCCGATCCGCGTAACCCTCGAGCCCGACCAGCTCCAGCAGCGACAGCACCCGCTTGTCGCGCGACTCGCGCTCGACCTTCTGCATCCGCAGGCCGAAAGCCACGTTCCCGGCCACCGACCGGTGCGGGAACAGCTGCCCGTCCTGGAAGACCAGCCCGAACTCGCGCCGGTGCACCGGCACCCCTGCCAGGTCCGCCGAGTCCCAGCGGACGGAGCCGGAGGAAGGCTTCTCCAGCCCGGCGATCGTGCGCAGCAGCGTCGACTTCCCGCACCCCGACGGCCCGAGCAACGCCACGACCTCGCCGTCCGCCACCGAAAGCGACACGTCCGACACGGCGACCGTCTGTCCATATCGGACGGTGATCGAGTCAAGTTCCAGCGCCATCAGAACTCCCCGCTGCTCGGCACGCGCAACCGTTCGATCAGCAGCACGCACCCGACCGTGACGACCATCAGCAGCGCACACGCCGCGTAGGCCATCTGGCTGTTCAACTCCCCCGGCCGCGACATCAGCCGCGCGATCACCACCGGCAACGTCGGTGCGTCCGGCCGGGCCAGGAAGCTCGTCGCCCCGAACTCACCCAGCGCCACCACGTACCCGAACCCTGCCGCCGCCACCAGCGACCGCCCCACCAGCGGCAGGTCCACCTCACGCCACACGCGCAGCGGCGAGGCCCCCAACGTCGCCGCCGCCTGCCTCAGCCGTTCGTCCACGGCCCGCAACACCGGCAGGACCATCCGCACGATCAACGGCGTCACCACCAGCGCCTGCGCCAACGGCACCAGCAGCGGCGAAGTGCGGAAGTCCCCCGGCAACGCGTCCATCGTCACCAGGTAGCCGAACCCGACCGTCACCGCGGACACGCCGAGGGGCAGCATCAGCGCGGTGTCCAGCACCTCGGCGATCCGGCCACCGGACCGCCGCAGCCCGACCAGCACCACGGCCGAGAACACTCCGACCACCAACGCCACCACGGTCGCGTCGAACGCCGTCCGCACCGAGTTCAGGGCCGCGTCGAACCCGGTCACCGCCAGCGTCCCGCGATCTCCACGGGTGGCGAGCGCGGCATACCCGGCGAGGCTCCAGCCGTCCCGAGTCGACAGCGACCGCGTCACCAGCCCGACCACCGGCGCCAGCAACGCCACCACTACCAGACCGGCCCCGGCGACGACGTACCACTCACCCCCGGACGGCCGCCGCGCCAGCTCTTCCCTGTCGCGCAACGACAACGCGGTCTCCCGCCGCCGCCGGGCCAGGGCTCCCAGCACCAGCACCGCCAGCACCGCCGCGAACTGCAGCAACGACAGCGCGGCCGCCCCGGACAGGTCGAACAGCTCGACGGTCCGCAGGTAGATCTCGGTCTCCAGAGTCCGGTACCGCGACCCGCCCAGCACCAGCACCACACCGAAACTGGTGGCGCAGAAGAGAAACACCACGGCAGCCGCGGACCCGATCGCGGGAGCCAGCGCCGGCAGCACGACCGACAGGAACGCCCGCGGCCGGGAAGCCCCGAGAGCCCGAGCCGCGTCCTCCGCCCGCCGATCGGTGTGCGCCCACAGCCCGCCAACGGTCCGCGCGACCACGGCGACGTTGAAGAACGCGTTGGCCAGGACGATCGGCAGCACCCCGCCGTCGGGCCAGAACGTGCGGAACGCCAGTCCCACCACCACGGTCGGCAGGACGAACGGCACCATCACGGCCGCGCGCACCAGCCCGAGCCCGCGAATCCGGCACCGCGCCAGCACGAACGCCACCGGCAGCCCGGCGATGATCGCCACCACCGTCGACGCGAAAGCCTGGCCGAGCGTGAACGCGACCAGCTCCCAGGTCTCGGCGGAGAACAGCGCCTTGAGCACGCCGCCCTCGTCCAGCCCCAGGGTGACGATCGCGAGCACCGGCCAGGCGAAGAACAGCGCCAGGAAGGCCAGCGGCAGCAGAGCCGCCGCCGACCAGCCAGAACGCGCCCCGAAGAGCCGGGTCCTGCTCAGCCCTGCACGAGCTTGCGCCACTGCTCGACCCAGGCTTCGCGGTTGTCCTTGACCTTGTCCGCGGGCAGCGTCTGCGGGTTCGGCGGCAGCGGCGCGTCCTTGGCCCACGACTCGGGCAGCGCGACACCCTCACGCGACGGGTAGACGTACATCTGCTCGGCGACCTGCGCCTGGAACTTCTCACCCAGCAGGAAGTCCAGCACCTTCTGCGCGTCCGCGGAGTTCTTGGCCCCCGCCAGCACGCCCGCGTACTCGACCTGCCGGTAGCAGGTGCCGAGCACGGCCTTGGTCTTCCCGCCCTCGGCCGACGGCGACGACGCGTACGAGACGACGATCGGCCGGTCTCCCTTGGTGGCGGAGAACTCCTGGTTGTAGGCCTCTTCCCAGCCGCTCACGACCTTGACGCCGTTGGCCTTGAGCTTGGTCCAGTACTCCTGCCAGCCGTTCTCGCCGAACTTCGCGATCGTGCCGAGCAGGAACGCGAGACCGGGCGAGGACGTGGCCGGGTTCTCCACGACCAGCTTGTCCTTGAACTTCGGGTCGGTCAGGTCCTCGTACGAGGCCGGTTCGACCCCGCCGAGCTTGGCCGGGTCGATGTTCAGGCACACGTCGCCGACGTCGACGGCGTGGAGGCGCCCGGTGTCGTCGACCTTGTACCGCTGGGCGCCCTTCGTGGCCTCCGGCGAGGCGTACTCGGCGAACACGCCCTCCGACAGCGCCCGTGACGCGAAGGTCGAGTCGACGCCGAACGCGACGTCGCCGATCGGGTTGGACTTGGTGAGCACCAGCTTGTTCGTGAGCTCACCCGCGTCACCGCTCGCGATCTGCTTCACGGTGATCCCGGTGGCCTTCTGGAACTCGTCGAAGAGGCCTTCCTTCACCACGAACGAGTCGTGCGTCACCAAAGTGACCTCGTGCGTTTGCGGCGCGGTCGAAGTACCGGCCGAACAACCGGTCAGCGCCAGCGCGGCGAGAACAGCAAAAATCCTTCTCATCCAAATCTCTCCCTACGCCGGTATGACCCGGATCAGGTGGACGGTCGAGGGCTTGCGAGCCCTCCTCTCAGCCCGGCGCTTCACCGGACTCCCGTGGCAAACGCGCAGCTTACGTGACGTGGTGGGACGATCAGGACATGGCCGAGCTGTTGAGCGACGATCAGCTGAACGACGTGCTGCCCAAACTGCCCGACTGGGCCGCCCAGGACGCGGCACTGGTGCGCACCGTGGAGCTGGAGAGCTTCGCGCAGGCGATCATGGTCGTGAACCGGATCGCCGAGATCGCGGAGAACGACAACCACCACCCCGACATCGACATCCGCTACAAGACCCTGACATTCCGCCTGAGCACTCATTACAAGGGAGGAATCACCGCGCTGGACGTGTCTCTCGCCGAGGAAATCGACGGAGTCCTGGACGCGTTGGCCTGATTCGGTCAAGATGTGCGCTGCCGCCGCCCGCGGATATGAGAGGGAACACCCTCATGCGGTTGCGCACACCACTTTTCGTCGTGGCACTGGCCGGCAGCCTTCTGATCGCTCCCGCGGCCGCTCAGGCCGTGCCCTGTGCCGTGACGGACATGATGATCAAGGCCAGTCAGGCCTGGGTCACCAGGGGCACCGGCCTCACGGCGAACAACTGGTCCAACGCGAACTTCCACGTCGGCAACATCGCGCAGGTCAGGACGACCGGGATCAGCAACCACAAGACGTGGCCGTGGGTCCGGGCGAACAAGTTCCTGCTGCCGATCGACCCGGCGAACCCGTACGCCCCGGACCCGCAGGCGAGCGGTGAGGCCTACCTGGCGGTCTCGTTCTTCCACCCGGAGCCGGAGGTGCTCCAGCCGCTGCGGGACAACCTGCGCGCCCAGGTGAAGACCGGCAGGACCGACTTCTGGAAGTCGCCGGACGCGCTGACCATGTCGCTGCCGTCGTTCACCCAGGTCGCCGTACGCGACCTCGACCAGGACATGCTCGACTACTCGTACCGGTCCTACCGCAGCCTCAAGAAGAGGACGTTCAACGAGGTCACGGGCCTGTGGAGCCGGAACGTGCAGACCAACGGCTGGGCCGTGCAGGGTCTCGCCAAGGCGATCCTGGCGCTGCCGGCGGACAGCCCGTACCGGGCCGACTACGCCAGGACGCTGCGCAAGAGCGCGCAGACGTTGCGGTACCTGCAGCGCCACGACGGCTTCTGGGGCGCCACCGGCAAGGACTCGGCGGCCACCGCGATGATCACCTACGCGTTCGCCGCCGGCGTCAACACGGGCGTGCTCGACCGGGACACCTACCTGCCCCTCGTGCGGAAGAGCTGGCAGGCGCTCCTGACCGCGGTGGACGCCGACGGCCTGCTCGGCTGGACGGCGGCCCGCAACTCCTGGAAGCCCGCCTCAGCCGGAGACTCGGCTGGGTTCGCCGTCGGCAGCTTCCTCCTCGCCGGGCAGCAGCTCGTTCCTCTTACGCCGGGCTGCTAGGCCGATCGCGACGAGCGTGAGCATCCCGGCCGCCGGGTAGCCCCAGCCGAGCAGCATGAAGTACCAGGGACGCGAGAAGTCCCAGATGTTCGGCTGGGCGATCAGCAGGAACGAGATGAGGTAGCCGCCGGTCAGCAGCACCCACAGGCCGGCGGCGATCTTGCACAGGAGGTGTCCGCCCTCGTAGATCAGCCACAGGAGGGCGGGCACCATCCACACCCAGTGGTGGCTCCACGAGATCGGCGAGACCAGCAGGCCGAGCATCTGCACGCTGACGATCAACGCCAGCGCGTCCTTGGTCTTGCTGACGGCGAACCACGTCAGCGCGGCGGCGACGAGCACGCCGAGGACGTACAGCTTCCCGGTCCCGACGTCGTCGCCGATCGTCCGGCTCAGCGCACCGCGCAGCGACTGGTTGATCGCGCTGCCGACCGGTCCCACGCGGCTCGCGTCACCGAGCAGCTGGAACCAGAACTTGTCGGACTGCGTGGGCGAGACGGCCCAGCCGATGCCGTACACCGCGACGAACGCCACGAAGGACCAGACAGCGGCCATCCATCGGCGCTGAATGAGGAAGTAGAGCCCGGAGATCGCGGGCGTCAGCTTGATGCCCGCGGCGAAACCCACACCGGCGCCGGCGACCCAGTTGCGCGCACTGGCCAGCGTTCCGATCAGGATCGCCACCAGGACCAGGTTGATCTGGCCGTAGTTCAGCGTCGTGCGCACCGGCTCGATCCACAGCGTCAGCGCGGTCCACAGCATCACGCGGCGCGGGTCGTGCAGGTTCAGCAGCTTCAAGCTCGTGCGCACGATGTAGTACAGGCAGCCGAGGCAGATGAGCTGCCAGATCCACCGTGACGCTTCCCACGGCACCCAGCTCATCGGCGTGAAGATCGCGGCCGCGAACGGCGGGTAGGTGAACGGCAGCGGGAACACGTCCGCGTACTGCTCGAGCCGCCACTCGTACAGGTCGCCCTTGAACAGGTGCGGCGACCCGTTGCGGTAGACCAGCAGGTCGATCATGGTCATCTTCGCCTGGAAGGCGACCATCAGCAGGTGCCCGACGACCGACAACGCGAGCAGCCACGGTGCTACGGAGAGCACACGCGCTTCCACAGCACGGAGTTTCACCCCGAAAACGTTACCCGAGGCAACTTCCGGGGGTACCCGAGCGTCATCTGAACGGGAGAGATCGCTAGAGGGAGTTTTGCTGATCATGTCTGTTGATCTTGTAGTTGCCGCTGTCGCCGCTCTGGCCATGCTGGGGGTCGCGTTCGGAGTGTTCGCCGCTGCCGCTCGCACCAAGGGCAACGTCTGAAACACTTGCCAGACAAGCGAAAGGGAGAACCTCCATTGTGGAGGCTCTCCCTTTCATCTTTCCGAGGGGAAAGACGACGCTTGTGCGTCAGAAGTAGTGCGCACGACCGCCGACCGGCTTGCCCACAGCGCCGAGGACGGCGAGGATGGCGCCGATCACCAGAAGCACCACTCCGATGGTCGTCAGAATGCTGATACCGGCCAGCCATCCGACGACGAGCAGGATCAGACCGAGAACGATCATGACACCTCCAGGTGGGGAATCTTGCTCTTGGCTACCCCACAGACGTCGGTACAAACCTAATCGAGTGAACTGAGCAGCCCGCGCACCTCGTCCGCCTCCTCCGGGCGTTGCTTCTCGTAGCTGACCAGCGCCTCCCCGAGCAGGTCACGAGCGGTTTCGCGTTCCCCGGTCGCCATGTGGACCTTCGCCAGCCGCACCAGAACCGCGGCGAGCGTGTACGTGTCCCGGGTGTGCCGCAACATCCGGATGGACGTCTTCAGGTGCCCGGCCGCCTCCGCATACCTGCCGAGCTTCACGTAGACGTCGCCCAGAGTCTCGTAGGCCGTGCTGGCGGCGATGGAGCCGGTGTGGGCCAGCTCGACGTAGAGCGCGTGTGCTTCAAGACAGAGTTCGATCGCGCGTTCGCTCTCGCCCGCCAGGTGGTTCGCTCTGCCGTACGAGGCCAGGAAGCTGGCTTTCTCGAACTTGCTCTCCAGACGTTCGCTGAGGGGATGCGCCCGGTGCAGGATCGCCAGGCCGTCCACGGCCCTCCCCTGCAGTTCGCACATGTAGGCCAGCCCGCGAGCGTCGTTCAACTGCCCGCCCACGTCGTCGAGCTCCTCGTCACAGCGCAGGGCTTCGGCCAGGTAGGACTCCGCCTGGGCGAAGTCCCGTTTCGCGAGATGAACGGCTGCCAGCGAGCGGTTGAGGCGCGATTGCCCGAAGACGCTGCCGTCGCGTCGCGCGGCAGCGAGCCCACGCGTCTCGACGTCGACCGCTTCGTCGAGATGCCGTCTGCGCAACAGGTACATGTGCACGGAGTAGGCAAAGGTCCACAGGACGTCGTCCGCCCCGGTCTCCTCCATCTGCCTGAACACGCCCAGCAACACGTGGTGTTCGGCGTCGTACCAGTCGAAGGCGGCCTCCACGTTCGCGACCGGCTCCACCACCGCGAACTCCGCCGGCCGCGGCAGGCCGGGCCAGCGGATGCCGTTGCCCTCGACATTCCTGCAGGCCGACCAGGTGGTGTGGAGGTAGTGGTCGAACATCCGCTGCCGCGCCGCGGACCGCTGTTCTTCCGGCAGCTCGGCGGCGCAGTCGGCCGCGAACTCGCGCAGCAGGTCGTGCAGTCCGAACCTGCCGTTCGCACCTGTGTGGACGAGGCTGCTCGCGACGAGCTCCCCGAGCGCCCGCCGAACCTGTCCGACCGGCAGTCCGGCGAGGCTTGCCGCGGCGGCGACGCTGAAGTCCGGGCCGGGGTGCAGGCCGAGCAGCAAGAACACGTTGGCGGCCTGCTCACTGGCCGCCCGGAGCGACCACGAGAAGACCGCACGAAGACCGGTCGTCGGGTCATCGATGTCGAACCCGTCGAGCCGTTCCTGCTCCAGTTCGTCCGCCAGTACCGCGAGCGAGTCCCCGCAGGCTGCGCGTGCGGCGACGATGCCCAGCGCCAACGGCAGTCCCGCACACCTCTCGATCAGGCGGGAGACCGCGTCCGGCTCGGCGACGACCTGTGCCGCGCCGATCCGCTCGGTGAGCAGATGCACCGCGGCCTGCTCACCGAGGACGTCCAGGGCGACCGGTTGAGCACCCTCGCGCGCGACGAGCCCGCGCAGGTGGTTGCGGCTGGTGATCAGCACCAGGTTGGCGGAGCCGCCGGGCAGCAGCGGCCGGACCTGCTCGACGTCCCGGGCGTTGTCGAGCACCAGCAACACCTGCCGCTGGGCCAGCGCCGACCGGTAAGCCGCTGTCAGCGCCTCCTCGGACGCCGGAACGTCCTTCGCGGCGACACCCAATGCCAGCAGGAAGTCGCGGGCCACGGTGAACGGGTCCAGCGGTTCGGCCCGCGTGTCGAAACCGCGCAGATCGACGTAGAGCTGACCGTCCGGGAACCGGTCGGCGACCTGGTGCGCCCACTGCAGCGCGAGCGCGGTCTTGCCCACACCGCCGATGCCGTTGATGGCCGAGATGAGCACCGGTGCACCGGGCCGGATGGCGAGCATCTCGGTCAGCCGCGACAGTTCGTGCTCGCGGCCGACGAAGTGCGGGACCCCGGCAGGGAGCTGACGGGGGACCGAGACGGCAGGCACCTCGCCACTGAGCACGAGTTCGTGCGCCTCGCGCAGCCGCGGGCCGGGGTCGACGCCCAGTTCGTCGGCGAGATGGTCACGGACCTCCTGGTAGACCGCGAGCGCCTCGGCCTGCTGGTTGGACCGGTGCAGGGCGAGCATCAGCTGGGCCCAGAACGTCTCACGCAACGGATATTGGTTCACCAGTCTTCGCAGTTCCGGCACCAGCACGTCGGTGTCCCGGCCGAGGTCCTGGTCGATGCGGCGTTCCAGCGCGACCACGTGCTCCTCCACCAGCAGCGGCACGTCGTCACGGTGCAGCGACTCGGACGCGACGTTCGCCAGCACGGGGCCACGCCACAGTTCCAGCGCGGCACGGTGGTCACCGCGAGCGGTCAGTGCCCGGAAGCGGGTGAGGTCGAGTTGTTCCGGTGAAACAGCTGCCGAGTAACCGCGCGACGACGTCTGGAGGCAGTTCGCCTCCCCGAGCGCCTGGCGCAGTCTGCTCACCGTCATCTGCAACGTCTTGTAGGCACGGTCACCGGCAGGCGGCTCGCCGTCCCACACCCGGTCGACCAGCTCGTCGACCGGCACGAACTCGTTGGCACGCAACAACAACGTGGCAAGCAGCACGCGTCCGCGCCCCGCCGGGACCGCGACAGGCTCCCCGTCGGCGAGCACTTCCAACGGCCCCAGCACGCGGTACTCGACGATCACGCTGGACGAGTCTAGGTGCGCGGCCTGAGACACGCGCTCGACGCGAGACGCGGTCTGGTGCCAGCCTTCAACACATGCAGGCAGTGAGCAGGACAGCGCTGTGGGTCGCCTCGATGCGCGCGACGGAGGCCGCACGACCGGACCGGTTGCACGACGATCCACTGGCAGCGGCCGTCGTGGCATCCGCCGAGCAGGAGATCCCACCGGCCCCACCGGGCGCGGCGGAGTTCATGGCGATCCGCACGCGCTTCTACGACAACTTCCTCGTGGACTCCGCTCGTCAGGTCGTCGTGCTCGCCGCCGGCCTGGACGCCCGCGCGTTCCGCCTGCCATGGGCGCCGGACGTCCGCCTGTTCGAACTGGACCTGCCGGAACTCCTCGCCTTCAAGGACGAGGTGATCGCCACTGCCGGCGTCACCGCGGCCTGCACCCGCGTCGTCGTGCCGGTCGACCTGCGCGACGACTGGACCGCCGCGCTGTCCGCCGCCGGGTTCGCCGCGGACCAGCCCACGGCGTGGGTCGCGGAGGGCCTGCTCCAGTACCTGAGCGAGCCGGACAAGAAGCGCCTGCTCGACACGATCTCCGGCCTGTCCGCGCCCGGCAGCCGGTTCGCGTTCGACCACATGGACGCCTCGGCCGACGACCGCGAGGCCGTGGTCGACGCGCTGGAGAAGATCAGGAGCATGGGCGCGGAGTTCGTGGCGACGGTCGACGACCCGGCGGGCTGGCTGACCGCGCACGGCTGGACCGTGGCGGTGGACCGCATCCCGGCGCTCGCCGTCGCCTACGGGCGGCCGCTGCCGGACTTCATGGACCCGGCAGCGGCGAACGCGACCGCGCTGTGCACGGCCGCCCTTCCCGCCTGATGAACGAGCACAGCGCGTCCCACCAGCTGCAGCTCGGCACGGATGAACACGACATGTCAGACGTTGAAGCGGAACTCCACCACGTCACCGTCGGCCATGACGTAGTCCTTGCCCTCCATGCGGACCTTGCCCGCTGCCTTCGCGTCGGCCTTCGAGCCCGCCGCGACCAGGTCCTCGAACGACACGACTTCGGCCTTGATGAAGCCCTTCTCGAAGTCCGTGTGGATGACACCCGCGGCCTGCGGGGCCGTGGCGCCCTGCGGGATCGTCCACGCGCGCGCCTCCTTCGGGCCCGCGGTCAGGTAGGTCTGCAGACCGAGGGTGTGGAAACCCGCGCGCGCCAGGGAGTGCAGGCCCGGCTCGTGCTGACCGATGGACTCCAGCAGCTCGCGGGCCGACTCCTCGTCCAGCTCCAGCAGCTCGGACTCGACCTTGGCGTCGAGGAACACCGCGTCGGCCGGGGCGACGAGCTCGCGGAGCTCCTTCATGCGGGTCTCGTTGCCCAGCACGCCCTCGTCGGCGTTGAAGACGTAGAGGAACGGCTTCGTGGTGAGCAGGGAGAGCTCGCGGATCAGCGCGGGGTCCACCTCGGCCTGGGCGGAGAACAGCGTGCGGCCGGAGTCGAGGATGTCCTTGGCCTTCTGCGCCGCTTCGAGGGCGGGGCGGCGGTCCTTCTGCATCCGCGCCTCCTTCTCGAGGCGCGGGATGGCCTTCTCCAGGGTCTGGAGGTCGGCGAGGATCAGCTCGGTGTTGATCGTCTCCATGTCGGAGGCCGGGTCCACGCGACCGTCGACGTGCACGACGTCCGGGTCGTCGAAGACGCGGATGACCTGGCAGATCGCGTTGGCCTCGCGGATGTTGGCGAGGAACTTGTTGCCGAGGCCCTCGCCCTCCGACGCGCCCTTGACGATGCCCGCGATGTCGACGAACGACACGACGGCAGGCACCTCGCGCTCGGAGCCGAAGATCTCGGCGAGCTTGGTGAGGCGCGCGTCCGGCAACGGCACGACGCCGACGTTCGGCTCGATGGTCGCGAACGGGTAGTTCGCGGCGAGCACGTCGTTGCGCGTGAGCGCGTTGAACAGGGTGGACTTGCCGACGTTGGGCAGGCCGACGATACCGAGGGTCAAACTCACGGGGGACGAGTCTACGGCAGGCCACGGTCATGTCCGATTCCCGCGAGCCTTTGCCCGTTGCCGCTGGCAGGATCGTTGACATGGTCATTGACGAAGAGCACGCGTACCGGGTGTGCGCCGCACGCGACGCCCGCTTCGACGGGTGCTTCATCCACGCGGTCCGCACGACCGGCATCTACTGCCGGCCGTCGTGCCCCGCGGTGACCCCGAAGCGCCGCAACAGCCAGTTCTTCCTGACGGCGGCCGCCGCCCAGTCCGCGGGCTTCCGCGCCTGCCGCCGCTGCCTGCCGGACGCCGTGCCGGGCTCACCGGAGTGGAACCTGCGCGCCGACCTGGCCGCCCGCGCGATGCGCCTGATCAGCGACGGCGTGGTCGAACGCGACGGCGTCACGGGCCTCGCCTCCCGCCTGGGCTACTCGGAACGCCACCTGACCCGCGTCCTGACCGCCGAGCTGGGCGCCGGCCCGCTCGCACTGGCCCGCGCCCACCGCGCCCACGCCGCCCGCCTGCTGATCGAGACGACCGAGCTCCCGTTCGCCGACATCGCCTTCGCCGCGGGCTTCGTCTCGGTCCGCCAGTTCAACGACACCATCCGCATGGTCTTCGCCTCGACGCCGTCCGACATGCGCGGCCGTGGCAAAGCTCCGGTCGGCACACCGGGCCGGATCGTCCTGCGTCTCCCGTACCGCCAGCCGTTCGACGCGGCTGGTCTGCTGGCCCACTTCCGGCGCCACGCCCTGCCCGGCGTCGAGGAGGTGACCGCCGACTCCTACGCCCGAACGCTGTCGCTCCCCCACGGCGAAGCCACCGTCCGCCTGACGTTTCCCGCCGACCACGTCCTGTGCTCACTGCGCCTGGCCGACATGCGCGACCTGGGCGCGGCCGTCTCCCGAGTCCGCCGCCTGCTGGACCTCGACGCCGACCCGGTCGCCGTCGACTCGTTCCTGGGCAAGGACCCCGTGATCGGCCCGCTCGTCCGCGAAACGCCGGGCATCCGCGTCCCGGGCAGCGTCGACGGCGCCGAAACCCTCCTGCGGCTGGTGGCCCCTTACGCCGGCGTGCCCCTGCAGGTCCCGGACGGCACGCTCACCCACCTTTACTCGGCCGCAGACCACCCCGTGACCGAGGCACTGGCGACCGGCAGACTCGCGGTGGACGTGGGCCGCTCGTTCGAGGACCTGACGGAAGAACTGACCCCGTTGGTCGGCCCGTCGATCGCCGATGAGGTGGCCATGCGGGTGGTGGGAGCACCAGACGTCCTGGTGCTCCCCCCTGCCCTGCGAAACCTGACTTCCCACGGCCCAGATTGGCGACCGTGGCGCTCCTACGCCGGAGCACACCTGACGAGGAAGGCTGCAACATCATGAGCGTCGCACACACGTCCACTGTGGACACCCCAGCGGGGCCGTTCACCGCGATCGTCGCGCCGGACGGAGCGGTGCTGGCGAGCGGCTGGACCGCCGACATCGCCCTGCTGACCCCCCAGATCCACCCGTCACTGGCCCCGTCCTCGGTCACCCCGCGCACCGACCTGGGCGACGTCACCAAGGCCGTGGTCGCCTACCACGAGGGCGACCTGACGGCGATCGACACGGTGGAGGTCCGCCAGAAGTCGGGTCCGTTCCTCCAGCACGCGTGGGACGTCCTGCGCACCGTCCGCCCCGGCACCCCGGTCACGTACTCCGAGTACGCCGAGATGTCCGGCCGCCCGGCAGCCATCCGTGCCGCGGCCTCGGCCTGCGCACGAAACTCAGCAGCCCTCTTCGTCCCGTGCCACCGCGTGATCCGCATCGGCGGCAACCTCGGCGGCTTCCGCTGGGGCCTCGACGTGAAGCGCTGGCTGCTGGCCCACGAGGCCTAACCGACGAGGTTGATCTCCGGCGGCCCGCTCATGGTCACCAGCTCCGTGCCGCACCGCGCGCACGAGCTGGTGACCGGCCAGACCATGTTGCTCTGCAAGGACTTCTGCTCACCGACCCAGTCGTCCACGCCGGAGTCGCGGCAGGTGTGACACCCCACGCGGTAGTACACGCGAACCCACGGCTTGTCCCCCAGCTCGCTCCCCCGCTCGCCGGGCCGCTTGAGGTCGGCGAACGGCGACCACCAGAACGACAGCCGGTATCGCAGCGTCTCCACCCCGCCATCCGACGCGGTGTCGAACCCGGTGATCCTGATCGGTGCCGGATGCATCCCCGCGTCATCCAGGTCGTCCTGCCACTCCAGCTGCCGCCGGGACGAGTGGCACACACCCTGAGTCGCACCGTGTTGCAGCGCAACGGTTCGCCCCACCCGGCGGCACACAAAACAATCATGGGAGTACTCCACCCGGTTCGACCACACGAAGTGGGCAGCCGGACTGACGGTGACGCGCGCGGTGACTTCCACGTGGGACAGCACGAGCCGAGGTTAGAGCCGCCCCACCAATTCGTCCACATGCGACACACACGCCGGCCTCACCCGCGATGGCGACGCCGAGCCGGGCAGGGTGATCGCAACCCACCAACGCGAGCTGCCCCGCGCAGCCCCACCTCAGCCCAGCGAAACCTCGAGCGTGGACCCGGTACGAGCCTTCCGGACCCTCAACCGAGTGGGAATCCGCTGCCGCAACTCCTCCACGTGCGACACCAGCCCGACAACCCGCCCACCAGCCCGCAACTCGTCCAACGTGTTCATCACGATGTCCAACGTGTCCGAGTCGAGCGTCCCGAACCCTTCATCCACGAACAGCGTGTCCAGCAACGCCCCGCCGGTCTCGTTGGCCACGACATCGGCCAGCCCGAGAGCCAGCGACAACGAAGCCAGGAACGACTCTCCACCGGACAGGGTCTTGGCAGGCCGGGCCCGCCCCGAGTAGTCGTCCAGCACGTCGAGGCTCAACCCACCGCGAGTCCCCCGCGCCCCAGCCGAGTCCGAGTGCACGAAGCTGTACCGCCCCTGACTCATCCGGTGCAGCCGGGCGGAAGCCGCGACGGCGACCTCTTCCAGCCGCGCGGCCAGCACGTACGACCGCAGCGTCATCTTCTTGGAGTTCTGCCCGCGCCCGTTGATCACATCGGTGAGCGCGTCGAGCTCCGCGTACGAAGCCTCCAGCGGCTCCAGCGACTTCCACTCGGCCCGCAACCGGGCAGCCAGCTCACCGACCCGCTCGAACGCCGCACGGGCACGAGCCAGCCGGGTGGCGGCCTCCGAGGCAGCGGTTCGCGCGGCAGAAGCCGCTGCGGTGACCTCGTTCAGATCCACCGCGGAACCCGGATCGACCTCCGCCAGCTCCTCCAAGGTCGCCATGGCCGTGGTACGAGCGCGTTCCCAGGCGGCGATCCGCTCGTCCAGCGCCTGCAGCTTGGCTGCGGGACGAGCAGCGGCAAGGGCCTCGTCGACATCGGCGAACCCCGCCTCCGCGGCCAACGCGGCCACGGAGGCCTGCTGCTCCTCGACCCTGGCCAGGGCGCTGTCACGCGCCGCTCGCCGATCAGCCAGCTCCACCAGCGCCTTGGCCAGCCGCAGCAGGTGGTCGCGGCGGGTCAGCACGTCCTCGTGCTCCCCGCGTGCCTTGTCCAGCCGCGCACCGCGTTCCTCGACCACGGTGACCAGCGACGCGTGCTCGGTGCGCAGCCCGACCAGGTCCTGCTCGACCTTCGCCTTCTCGGCGCCCAGATCGCGGGTCCTGGCCTCCAGCCCGACGAACTCGTTCTGCCGCTGCGACCGCGTGCGGGCCAGCTCCAACGCCGCCCGGTACTCGGACAGCGCGACAGCGGGCTCCTCCGAACCCAGGGCCTCCCAGCAGGCCTGGATGCGCAGCTCCGCGGCGTGGGCGGCGCGTTCGGCCTCGTTGCGGCGATCGAGCGCGGTCTGCTCGTCGCGGGCCGCGTCTTCCTCGTCGGTCGCGCCGACGCCGCCCAGCATCGGCTGGGCAGGAGCCGGGTGGCTCGGGGAACCGCAGACGGCGCAGGGCTTGCCACGCTTCAGGGCCGCCGCCAGTTCGATGGCCATGTTCTCGAGGCGTTGCTGGCGGACCTGCTGCAGGACGTCCTTGGCCTTCTGGTGGACGTCGATCGCCTGGTGCAGCTCGTTCTTGGTGCGTTCCAGGGCCTTGGTCGCACCCGGCAGGGCCTCGGCCGCGTCGGCACGGGTCTTCAGCGACTCCAGGCGGGCTGAGGCTTCCGCGGCCGCGTCGAGCTGGGCACGGCACTGAGCGAGGCGCTCCGGGAGCACCTCCAGTTCTGCGTTCAGCGCCAGCAGGCGGCGCTCGACCTGGTACGAGGCGTGCTTGAGCTCGGAAAGCCTGCGCTCATCGGCCTTCTGACGTTCGGCCTCGGCGGCCAGTTCGGCCAGGCCGCCCGCTTCCTCACGGCAGCGCTCGGCGTCCTCCCGCAAGCAGGAGCCGGTGTAACCCAAGCGCGCCAACGCTTCTGAAGCCCGAGTCTCGTCGCGGACCGCGAACTCGTAGGACTGCTGGAGCTTCGCGATCTCGCCGAACGCCGGCACGACCGGGATCGCGCGGCGAGCGGCGTCGCGCTCGGCGAACCACGACGCCGAGTCGGCGGCTTCCACGCGGGCCAGCATGTCGCGGGCCTCGCGGACGCGCCGGATCTGGTCGGCCTGCACGCGGGCCTGGGCCAGCAGCGCGTCGGCGCCGTCGGCCACGCCTGCCGTCTCCACCGAGTGCGCGTCTGCCTCCCGGACGGCGAGGGAAAGCCGCTCCAGCACCGACTCCAGCCAGCCCGGCTCGAACGACGGTTCCTCGGAGGCCGCCTCCGCCACGCGGTGCATGAGCTCGACGGCGCCCCGGCGGCGTTCCTCCAGCACACGGCCGGCCACCACCCGCTTGTCGCGGAACCACTTCTCCACGTCCAGGAAGCGCTCGGTGCCGAAGAGCTTTTCGAGCAGCACCTCGCGTTCCGCGGTGTCGGAGCGCAGGAAGCGGGCGAACTCTCCCTGCGGCAGCAGCACGACCTGGAAGAACTGCTCGTACGACATGCCCAGCATGTCCTCGACGGCGCGGGCCACGTCGTCGATGCGGGTGATGCCCTCGCCGTCCCAGCCCTCGAGCCATGTCAGCGAGCACTTCGCGGGCTGCGTGGTGAAACCGCCGCCGCGTTTCTTCGGCCTGTCGAACTCCGGTGAGCGCACGATGCGAAAACGGCGGCTCTGCACCGTCAGCTCCAGCGACACCGACGTCGGCACCTCGGGATCGGCGTACTCGCAGCGGAGCTTCTTCACGTCGCCACGCGCGCCCGGCACACGGCCGAACAGCGCGAAGGCCACCGCGTCGAGCAGCGTCGTCTTGCCCGCGCCCGTGTCGCCGTGCAGCAGGAACAGGCCGTCGGCGCCCAGTTCGTCGAAGTCGACGGTCTCGGGTTTCGGGTAGGGCCCGAACGCCGTCAGCTCCAGGCGGTGCAGTCTCATTGCTCCTGCTCCCTCGCCACCGAAGCGAACGCCTCCCGCAGCAACGACATCTCCGCCTCGGAAGGCTCGGACCCGCGGGCGTCGGACACGAAGCAGCAGGCCACTTCCTCGTCCGTGCGTCCGCGCACCCGTTCCGCGTACGTCATGTTGTGCTGCAGGCCCTGCTCCGGCCGCCACTCCACGTGCACCGCGTGCTCGAACCGCTGCTGCAGCTGCCGCAACGCGTCCATCGGCCGCACCTGATCGGTCAGCACCACGGACAGGAAGTGATCTTCCAGCGGCATGTGCGCCGGATCGGCCAGCACGTCCGCGAGAGTGCCCGTCACCGTCGCCAGCTGACGCGGCACCGGCAGCTCACGCCGTTCCACGCCGACGAGCCCGCCCGCGTCCAGCTCCACCAGCCACACCGACTTGCGGTGCCGCGCCTCGGAGAACGAGTACGCCAGCGGACTGCCCGAGTAGCGCAGGTTCTCGGCCAGGGTCTGCGGCCCGTGCAGATGCCCGAGGGCCACGTAGTCGACACCCGAGAACACCTGCATCGACACGTCCTGCACGCCACCCACGGCGATGGTCCGCTCCGACTCCGACGGCGCCCCGCCCGTGACGAACGCGTGCGCCAGCACCACCGACCGCGCCTCCCGGCCGGCCAGATCGGCCCGGATCCGCCGCATCGCCTCGGTCAGCACGGGAGCGTGCCCCTTGTCGGCCACCCCGAGCGCGTGCCGCGCGGGCTCCGGCTCCAGGAACGGAATCCCGTACACCGCGACCGGCCCGTGCTCGTCCTCCAGCTCGACCGGCTTGTCCAGCAACGAGATCTGCGTGCGCAGGTGCAGCCCGCCCGCCGCGGCGAACTCCCCGAACACCCCGATCCGCGCCGCCGAGTCGTGGTTGCCGGGCGTGATCACGATCCGCGCACCGGCCGCGCGGATCCGCATCAGCACCCGCGCGCACAACGCCACCGCGTCGGCGGACGGCACCGCGCGGTCGTAGAGGTCGCCGGAGATGACCACGACGTCGACCTTCTCGGAAGACACCAGGTCAGCGAGGCCGCTCAGCACCGACTCCTGCTCGACGAGCAGGTCGCGGCCGTGGAAGGTGCGCCCCACGTGCCAGTCGGAGGTGTGCAGGATCCGCATGGGACCAACCGTAGAGACGAGGTCCGACAAAACTTCGGGAGGGTTCCCGGCGTGTCACCCGATCGAGTTCAACATCTTTGAGGGAGCATCATCGGTGCCGTGACCGCAGTGATCATCACCGCCTCGCTCGTCCTGGCCCTCGTCAGCGCCGGGGCGCTGGTGTTCGTCTGGCGCCTGTACCAGGACAGCGTTCGCCGCACCGACGAGGCGCTCAACGCCATCAGCGCCGAACGCGCGCGCTACGACGCCCAGCAACAAGCCCTGCAACGGTACGAAGTGGCGTTCTCCAGCGTCAGCGGCCGCGGCGAGCTCGGCGAACAGGTCCTCGTCGAAACGGCGCGCGCACTGGGCCTGAGGGAGAACCTCCACTACACGCTCCAGACCGACGTCGCGGGCGGCGGAGCGGTGCGGCCGGACATGGTCCTGAACGTCGGCGGCGGCCGCATGGTCCCGGTCGACTCGAAGATGTCCATGGCCTGCTGGGCCGAAGCGGTCGAAACGGACGATCCGCAGGAACGCCAGGACGCGCTGCGGGTCCACGTCCGGAACATCCGCTCGCGCGCCGCCGAACTGGCGGGCAAGGGCTACCAGCGCTGGGCCGACGCGATCTACGGCACGATCATGTTCGTCCCCAACGACGGCGCCGTCGTCGCCGCCATCGACACCGACCCCGAACTGCTGCGCTGGCTGCTGGACCGGCGGATCTTCCTCTGCGGTCCGACCGGATTCGCCGTGATCGCCTCGAGCGCGATGTTCGCGGTCACCGAACGGGCCCTCGCCGACGACGTCGAACAGGTCAGGCTGCAGGCGGGCCGCGCGAACCGGGCCGCCGACACCGCCATCGAGGCCGTCAACCTCTCCACCACCCACCTGCAGCGCTTCCTCTCCGCAAGGCGCCGCGAACTGGACGCCCTCGAAGGCTTCCGGGCGAGCGTCGAGCCACTCACCGACGCCTCCGCCACCCCCACGCCCCTCCCTCTCGTCCGAAGGGCGGACGAACAGTCCGCATAAAACGCACGCAGCGTGCCGTCAGGTTGCTTCTGGGTGAGAAAGCCGCGGACTGACGAACACCGAATGGCCGAACGGCTACCGTGTGCGGCGTGAGTGACGTGCGCGACCGTTCGGCTGCCTTCGACGACGTCGAGGACTACGAGGCCGTTCCGTGGAACTACAAGGCCATCTTCGGGTCGTTCAAGGGCATCCCGTGGTGGGCCGCGATCCTGTGCGCCCTGGTCCCGGCGTTCATCGGCGCGTTCATCGACATCAGCTCCAGCAAGACCGTCGGCTGGACGTTCAACGCCGTGTTCTTCGTCGGCGCACTCGTCGCGATCCTGCTGGTCCAGCGCCGCAGCCTGTTCGCACCGATGGTGCAGCCGCCGCTCGTCCTCGCCGCCACGGTGCCGCTGCTCGTGATGCTCACCGGCGGCGTCCAGAAGGGCGGCCTGGCAGCCATGGCGATCGGCCTGGCCAAGCCGCTGGTCGACAGCTTCCCGGTCATGGCCGTCACCACCGCCGTGACCGTCACGCTCGGCATCATCCGGATCGTCATCCAGAAGGACCCGAACCAGCCGTCCAAGGACGAGGTCCGCGAGGCCAAGGCGGAGCTGAAGAGCCGCGGCAAGCCCGAGGCCCGCAAGCCCACCCGCGAGGAGCCCGCCGAGGACCGCCCGCGCCGGCCCCGTCCGGAAGGCACCCCGGCCCGTCGCCCGCGTCCCGAGGGCGCTCCTGCCCGCCGCCCGCGCCCGGAAGGTGCCGCCCGCGGCGAGCGTCCGGCCGGGCAGCGCAGGCCGAGGCCACCCCGCGAAGACCGCTAGGCCGGCCTTGACCCGTTGTCCGTGATCGGACCCGCGAACGTCGTACAACGGATCACGGACAACACCCCCCCTGACCAGCACGCACTCTGCCAGCATGAGCGCGATGCCTAGAGGGGAACGTCCACTGGACGAGGGCGACAGTCCACTGCTGCTGTTCGCCGCAGACTTACGACAACTGCGCACCAACGCGGGGCGGCCGAGCTACCGGGAGCTGTCCCGGCGCGCGCATTTCTCGGCGAGCACGCTGTCCGACGCGGCGGGCGGCAGGAAGCTGCGGGGGCTCGACGTGACGCTCGCGTACGTCCGCGCGTGCCAGGGTGACGAGACGGCGTGGGAGCGGCGTTGGCACGACCTCGCCGTCGCGATGGCGCGGAGCAGGTCCGTGGACGGGCCGTCCCCGTACGTGGGCCTGTACCCGTTCACGACCGAGGACGCCGACAGGTTCTTCGGGCGCGAGGCGCTGACCCACACGTTGCTCGACCGGCTCGGCCGACAGCCGTTCCTCGCGGTGTTCGGCGCGTCGGGGGAGGGCAAGTCGTCGCTGCTCAGGGCGGGCATCGCGGCGAAGTTCGCGAACGCCGTGGTGTGCACGCCCGGCCCCGACCCCGACGCCGCGCTCGCCGACGCGCTCGCGCGAAATCCGGACCTGCTGGTAGTCGACCAGTTCGAGGAGCTCTTCACGCTGTGCGAGGACGAGGTGCAGCGCTCGGCGTTCCTCGACGCCCTGCTCGCCGCGGACTGCCGCCGCGTGATCGCGGTGCGGTCCGACTTCTACCCGCACTGCGCCCAGTACCCGAAACTCGCCGACGCGCTCACCGACGCACAGGTGCTCCTCGGCACGATGACCCCTGACGAGCTGCGCCGCGCCATCACCCAGCCCGCCGCCACCGTGGGCTGCACCGTCGAAACGGCCCTGCTGACCACTCTCGTCGCCGAGGCAGCCGGACGCAGCGGCGTGCTGCCCCTCGTGTCGCACGCGTTGCTCGAGACGTGGCACCGCCGTCGCGGCAACACGCTGACCCTCACCGGCTACCAGGCCGCCGGTGGCATCCAGGGAGCGCTCGCCCAGAGCGCCGAGGCCGCGTACGCCACACTCGACGAGAAGCAGCAGCGCCTCGCCAAGCAGCTCCTGCTCCGGCTCAGCTCCGATGGCACCAAGCGCCCCATCCCGCGCCAGGACGTCGTGGGCGAGGACGTGCTCGACGTCCTCGCCGACACCCGGTTGATCACCGTCGACGAGGACACCGTCGAGGTGACGCACGAGGCGCTGTTCGAGGCCTGGCCCCGGCTGCGGGCCTGGCTGGACGAGGACCGCGAGGGCCTCAGGACGCACCGCAGGCTCACCGACGCGACCCGGACGTGGCAGGAGCTGGGCCGCGACACCGACTCGCTCTACCGGGCCACCAGGCTCGCCGAGACGACCGAGTGGGTCGCCCGCGCCAAGCCGGAGCTGACCGGCGCCGAACGCGAGTTCATCGGCGCGTCGAAGGCCCGCGAGCGTCGTCGTTCCCGCCGCGTGCGCTGGATCGCGGCCGGCCTGACCGCCCTGCTGGTGGCCACCACGGCGACCGCGGTGCTGGCCGTGCAGCAACGCCGCGAGGTCGACAGGCTGGGCCTGGTGCGGAAGTCGCAGGAGCTGACCGAGCTGTCCGAGGCGCTGGCGGCCAGCGATCCGGTGCGATCCGCGCAGACGGCACTGGAGGCGTACGAGACCTACCCGACCGTCGAAGCACGCGGACGGCTGCTCAGCGCGGCGGCCACGCGCACCCCCGGCCGCGAGATCAGCATGGATGGCGCCGGCATCGGACGCACGATGCAGCACGACGGCGCGTGGAGCGTCGCGGACATCAACGGCGACATCGCGCTGATGGGTCCTCGTGGCCTCGACCTGTACGACGCCACGACCTTCCGCCACATCAAGACGGTGCCGGTGACGGAGCAGTCCAGCTACGTCTTCGGCTGGGACGTGGCGGAGGACGGCAGGCTCGCCGTGTCCGAGGGCAACGGGTGGATCACCGTGCGCGCCGGGCTGGAGGCCGAGCCCGTCCGGCTGGAGCGGGTCGGGATGCCGGTGGGTGTCTCCTTCATCGACGACGACCGCGCCCTCCTCGTCGGTGGCGCGGTCTACGACCTCGCCACCCGGCAGAAGCGGTTCGAGCTGCCCGTCGGGCAGGTCACCGGCCCGTTCACGATCGACGGCGACAGGACGCTCGTGCTCGCCTCCAGCGGCTCCGTCGCGGTGTGGGACCTGGTGGCGCGGCACCGGACCGGCGGCTTCTCGATCGGCTCCGGCGTCATCAACCGGGTCGTCCTGCTGCCCGGCGGCAAGCAGGCCGCGATCGGCACCGACGACGGCCTCGTGGAGGTGCGTGACGTCGTGACCGGCGCGGTCGTGGCGACGCCTCCCCGGCACACCGGCGCGGTCACCACGATCAGCATCAGCCCCGACGGAACCGTCCTCACCTCGGCGGGCGCGGACGGCAAGCTGCACCTGTGGGACCTCGCCCGCGGCACCGTGCTCGCCACCCTCGCGGTCGGTGAGCCGGTGCACTCCACGAGGTTCGCGCCCGACGGCTCGCTCGCCATCGTCACCAGGAACGCGCTGAGGTTCTGGCCTGCGTCGAACATACCCAAGGCGTCCGGGCAGATGGTCAGGGCACTCGCGGTCGACAGCGATGGGACCGTGCTCACCCTCGACAGCACGGGCGTCATCGAACGCCGTGACAGCACCACGGGCACCGTCAAGCGGGTGGAGACCGGTGTCGTCCAGAACTGGATGGGCCGTTTCAGCCCGGACCGCAAGCTCGTCGTGACGAACGGACCCCTCGCGGTGCGCGAGGTGGCGACGGGGAACCCGGTCGCGAACCTGTCCACGCTCGGGTTCTCCGAGCAGGGGCGTCAGCCGGTGGCGCTGGAGTTCAGCGGCAAGTCATTGCTCGCGATCGGCAGCGAGGTGCCCGACGGCGTGTGGCCGGTCGCCGAGGCCGCGCAGCCGAAGCTCATCGGCGGGCTGGCGTGGGGACAGCGCACCTCCGCCGTCTTCGGCCGATCCGACCACGAGATCGTGATCGGGCGTGAGGACGGCGGCATCAGCGTGCGCGACATCAGATCGTGGGAGGAAAAGGCCGTGCACAGCCCGCACCAGCATCCGGTGCGCGCGATGGTCCTGTCACCTGACAAGACGTTGCTGGCGGCTGGTCGGTGAGCTGCGCGGCCACACCCAGGGGGTGACCGCACTCGAGTTCAGCCCCGACTCAGCCCGGCTCGCGAGCGGCGGCCGCGACCGGGACGTCGTCGTGTGGGACGTCGGCGCGCGAGCCTCGTGGGCGACCTTGCGCGGGCACAACCAGCCGGTCACGCACCTGGCGTGGCGACCGGACGACACCGCGGTGGTGTCGGCCGGGACCGACGCGGTGAACGTGTGGGGCCTGGACGTGGACCAGGCCCTCCGCACGATCCGTTAGCGCACGAGGTCCTTGCGGAGCTCGCGCGGCAACGAGAAGGCGATCTTCTCGTTGGCCGTGGTGATCTCCTCGACCTCGCCGAAGCCGTGCGACTCGAGGAACTTCAGCAGCTCCATCACCAGGATGTCCGGCACCGACGCGCCCGACGTGACGCCGACGGTCTCGACGCCCTCGAGCCACGCCAGGTCGACCTCCTTGGCGTAGTCGATCAGGTACGAGGCCTTCGCGCCGTTCTGCAGCGCGACCTCGACCAGCCGGACCGAGTTGGACGAGTTCTTCGAGCCCACGACGAGCACGAGGTCGCACGACGGCGCCATCGTCTTCACCGCGGTCTGGCGGTTCGAGGTGGCGTAGCAGATGTCGTCGGACGGCGGGTCCTGCAGCTCGGGGAAGCGGTCCTTGAGCTGCCGGACGCGCACCATGGTCTCGTCGACCGAGAGCGTGGTCTGCGACAGCCAGATGACCTTGCTCGGGTCGCGCACCTCGACCGTGGCCGCGTCCTCCGCGGTGTCGACGAGCTGCACGTGGTCGGGGGCCTCACCGGCGGTGCCCTCGACCTCCTCGTGGCCCTCGTGGCCGATCAGGAGGATGTCGTAGTCCTCCTTGGCGAAGCGCACGGCTTCCTTGTGCACCTTGGTCACCAGCGGGCACGTGGCGTCGATGGTGCGCAACGACCGTTGCGCCGCCTCCTCGTGGACCGCCGGCGACACGCCGTGCGCTGAGAACACCACGAGTGCGCCCTCAGGAACCTCGTCGGTCTCGTTGACGAAGATGGCACCGCGGTCGGACAGGGTCTCCACGACGTACTTGTTGTGGACGATCTCCTTGCGCACGTAGACGGGTGCGCCGTACTGCTCGAGGGCGCGCTCGACCGTCTCGACGGCACGATCAACGCCCGCGCAGTAACCACGCGGCTTCGCCAACAGGACTCGCTTGGGCATGACACCAGGGTACCCAGGCCGAGTTCTTCGCTTCTCAGCCGCAGTTGCGGCAGGCTAGGGGCCATGAAGCCACTGCCGTTGACGGTCCGCGTCGCCGCTGGACTCGCGGTGACCGCCCTCGAACAGGCGCGCAAGCTGCCGCAGCAGCTCGCCGGACTCCCGCTCACGGTGGTCAGCGAGGCGATGCAGTTGTCCATGCGCGTGCAGCAGCATGTGACCGAACTCGCCATCAAAGGTGACGACGTCCTCTCCGGACTGAGGCCCGTGGAGGAGGAGCCGGAGTGGGCGACGTTCGACGAGGACGAGACGCCGGACACCGCCGAGGTCCCCGCCGACGATCCGTGGGAAGAGGAGGAGCGCGCGATCGCGGAGGTCCCGGAGTTCCTCCCGACCTACGACGAGCTGTCGATCGCCCAGCTGCGCGCTCGGCTGCGCAACCTGAGCGAGGAGCAGCTGGAGGAACTGCTGCGCTACGAGAAGGCTCACGCCGGAAGGCCTGAGTTCGTCGGCATGCTCAACCGCCGGATCGCGACGGTGAAAGCTCAGTCGTGAGCGAAGCAAAATCCACGCCGGAGAACCCGTGGCCGGTGCGGACGGTCGCCCGCAAGCTGCTCGACTGGATCAACCGGCTCGGCGACGTCTGGGTCGAGGGCCAGGTCACGCAGCTCAACGCGCGCAGCTCGACGGCGTTCCTGACGCTGCGCGACCCGAGCGTCGACATGTCCATGTCGATCACCTGCAACGCCGGGATGATCCGCGAGCTGCAGCTCACCGAGGGCAGCCGCGTCGTCGTGCACGGGAAGATCAGCTTCTACCCGAACCGGGGCACGCTGTCGTTGCGCGCGGACGAGATCCGCGCCGTCGGCATCGGTGAGCTGCTCGCGCGCATCGAGCGGTTGCGCAAGCTGCTGCACGCCGAGGGCCTGTTCGACCCGCGCCGCAAGCGCCGTCCGCCGTTCCTGCCGAACAAGATCGGTCTCGTCACCGGCCGTGCGTCGGCAGCGGAACGGGACGTGCTCACCAACGCGCGCAACCGTTGGCCCGCAGCGCACTTCCGCGTCATCAACGTCGCGGTGCAGGGCCCGATGGCGGTCACCCAGGTGATCACGGCACTGTCCACTCTGGACCGGGATCCCGAGTGCGACGTCATCATCGTCGCCCGCGGCGGCGGCAGCGTGGAGGACCTGCTGCCGTTCTCCGACGAGGCGCTGTGCCGCGCGGTGTCGGCCTGCCGCACGCCGGTGCTGTCGGCGATCGGGCACGAGCCGGACACCCCGCTCGTCGACCACGTCGCGGACGTCCGCTGCTCGACGCCGACCGACGCGGGCAAACGGGTGGTTCCCGATGTCGCCGAAGAGAGTGAACGCGTCCGCCAGATGCGCGATCGCGGACGGCGTGCGCTGCACGGCTGGGTCGACCGGGAACGCAAACTGCTCGACGCGTTGCGCTCGCGACCAGTACTTTCGGATCCGTACGGTCCGCTGGAGCGCCGTGCCGAAGAAGTGAATCGTCTTCGCGAACAAGGCCGTAGGGCGGTCACGCAACGTCTCGATCGGGAAGACGTCCACCTATCAGGGACGAAAGCCCGCTTGACGACCCTCGGACCAGCCGCCACGCTGGCCCGCGGATACGCCGTTGTGCAACTCGTCACACCTGACGGGCCCGACGGCGTGTTGCGTTCTGTGACGGACGCCCCGAGCGGAACACAGCTGCGGGTACGCGTCGTTGACGGAGCAGTGCAGGCAACCGTGACCAGTGCGGAAGGGGGAGGTACCGATGATGCGTGATGCCGTGTTCCTGCCCCTGACCATGGAGGCGGCCGGCGAGTGCGCCTCCGGGCTGCGGAACAAGGCGGAGGCGGCGAACAGGGCCGCCGCGGAGTGCTGGACGGCCTTGGTGGGCGACTGCGACACCACGAGCCGCCGCACGCTGATCCTGACGCTGCACGATCTGAGCGAGGCGACCGCGGGAACGGTCCAGTACCGGCGTGTCACGGAGGCCGAGGCACTGATCGACGAGGCCGTGCGAGAGGGTGACGGCGAGGAGTTCGCGGAGGCTCTCGTCGGATACGACCTGGCCGTCGCGACCGTGCTGAGCCGTCTGAGGAGCCAGTCCGCGTGAGTTCGGAAACACTCGGTTACGAAGCCGCCCGTGATGAGTTGGTCGAGGTGGTCCGCAAGCTGGAGGCCGGTGGCCTGTCGCTCGAGGACTCACTCGCGCTGTGGGAACGCGGTGAGGCGCTCGCCAAGACGTGTGAGCAGCATCTCGCCGGAGCGCGCGAGCGAATCGATGCAGCTCTCGCTGTGGTCGAGGAAGACGTTTCCGAGGGCTGATCCCGTGCAAGGATTCAGCTGCCGATCACAAAATCCGGCACGCTGAGTAGTCGCATGGAGGCGCGCAATGGTGAACACCCCCGCGGAACGACGTCGCGAAGCCCCCGACCGCAACCTGGCATTGGAGCTCGTGCGCGTCACTGAGGCGGCGGCCATGGCTGCCGGCCGGTGGGTGGGACGCGGCGACAAGAACGGCGGTGACGGCGCCGCGGTCGACGCGATGCGCAAGCTGATCCACACCGTCTCGATGCGCGGTGTCGTCGTGATCGGCGAGGGCGAGAAGGACGAGGCGCCCATGCTGTTCAACGGCGAGGAGGTCGGCAACGGCGAAGGCCCCGAGTGCGACGTCGCCGTCGACCCGATCGACGGCACCACGCTGATGTCCAAGGGCATGCCGAACGCGCTGGCCGTGCTGGCCGTGGCCGAGCGCGGGGCCATGTTCGACCCGTCCGCCGTGTTCTACATGGAGAAGCTCGCCGTGGGCCCGGAGGCGGCCGACGTCATCGACATCACCGCCCCGATCGCGGAGAACATCCGCCGCGTCGCGAAGGCCAAGCACAGCGACGTCTCCGACGTGAACGTGTGCATCCTGGACCGTCCGCGGCACGAGCAGATCGTGCGCGAGGTGCGCCAGGCCGGCGCCCGCATCCACTTCATCTCCGACGGCGACGTGGCGGGCGCGATCTCGGCCGCGCGTCCCACGTCGGGCGTGGACATGCTCGTGGGCATCGGTGGCACGCCGGAGGGCATCATCGCCGCGGCGGCGCTCAAGTGCGTCGGTGGCGCCATCCAGGGCCGGTTGTGGCCCAAGGACGACGAGGAGCGCGAGAAGGCGATCGGCGCGGGCCACGACCTCTCCCGCGTGCTCACGACGAACGACCTCGTGTCGGGCGACAACGTCTTCTTCTGCGCCACGGGCGTTACCGACGGCGACCTTCTGCGTGGTGTGCACTACCGGGCGGGCGGCTGCACCACGCAGTCCATCGTCATGCGATCGAAGTCCGGCACCGTCCGCATGATCGACGGCTTCCACAGCCTGCACAAGCTGCGCGAATACGCCTCGGTCGACTTCGACCTGCCGGAGGACGTGCAGCAGCCGCTGCCGTAAAAGGTGAACTGTGAACGCTCAGTAACCAGACGAGTGACCCTAGTCATCGTGTGACTTTCGTCCCTAGTTTCCGTCCTGACCCCGGCAACCCTGCGCCGGGATCAGGAAGGAAGCTCAACGATGAGGGCACGTTCGTTGTTCTCCGCAATCGCCGTGGCCGCGGGCGCCCTGCTCGCTTCGGCCGCCGCGGCCACCGCGGCTCCGACCCCCAACCCTGACGGCGACGTCTCGCCGATGATCGTCGGTGGCCGCAACGCCACCCAGGTCTACTCGTGGATGGTCTCGCTGCAGAGCACCTCCGGCAGCCACTTCTGCGGTGGCACGCTGATCAAGTCCAACTGGGTCGTGACGGCGAAGCACTGCGTCCAGGGCCGCACCCCGTCGTCGACCCAGGCGCGGATCGGCACCACCAACCGCACCAGCGGCGGCACGGTGGCCCGCGCGTCGCGGATCATCAACCACCCGTCGGCCGACCTGGCGCTCGTCCAGCTGTCCACCTCGGTCAGCCAGGCTCCCGCCGCCGTGGCGGCCACGTCCGGTCCGGTCGGCACCCCGTCGCGGATCATCGGCTGGGGCCAGACGTGTCCGATCCGCGGCGGCTGCGGCGCTCCGATCACCCTGCAGGAGCTCGACACGTCGATCGTCTCGGACAGCCGGTGCTCCGGCATCAACGCCGCCTCGGAGATCTGCACGAACAACACCGACGGCAACAAGGGCGCCTGCTACGGCGACTCGGGTGGCCCGCAGGTGAAGTCGGTGTCCGGCCGCTGGGAGCTGATCGGCGCGACGAGCCGCTCCGGTGGTGGCGCGACCTGCGCGACCGCTCCGTCGATCTACGTGGACGTCCCGTACTTCCGCTCGTGGATCAGCCAGTACGCGGGCTCGGTGTAAACCGGTAAACGCGTTTTGAGGGCCCGTCTCCCAACCGTTATGGGAGGCGGGCCCTCGCTTTGCAACCCCGGTGATCGTCCAGTCGTCTACTTCGGCAAAGGATGAATCACTGAGGGGGTGCGCGATGCGGATGCTGCTCGCGGCGATCGCGTTGATGTCGGTGGCGGGATGTGCGCAGGGAACCGTGCACGCTGAAACTCCTGCAGCGCCACCGCCTTCGTCATCGTCTTCTTCGCCTGTGCCCGCGTCTTCGCCGGCGCCCGTGTCTTCCTCTGAGACGCCTCCCCCGCCACCACCGCCTCCCGCTCCGGTCGTGAAGCCGACGCCGTGCGACATCAGCGACGGCGCGTGCATCCAGCTCTCCACGAACCAGTCGTGGGTCCTGCGCGGCGACAAGATCGTCTACGGCCCGGTGCCGATCACCCACGGGCGCAAGGGCTTCGAGACGCCGCTCGGCAAGTTCCCGGTGCTGCGCAAGGTGAAGGACGAGTGGAGCCGCCCGTACAACGCGCCCATGCCGTGGTCGACGTACTTCACCCACAGCGGTATCGCGTTCCACGAGGGCTCGCTGACCGACCCGTCGCACGGCTGCATCCACCTGGACCCGAAGGCGGCGCAGTACTACTTCCAGAACCTGTCGATTGGCGAGACGGTTCAGGTGGTCTCATGATGATCAACTATGAGAGCCATGGCCGTCACGGCCCTTCTGCTGCTTAGCCTCGCGGCACCCGCACACGCCTCCGGCTGCACCGTCCACACCGGAGCGTGCGTGCAGAAGCACACGAACCGGGCCTGGCTCGTCACCAACGGCGTCACGAGCTACGGCCCGGTCCAGATCAGCCATGGCAAGCCGGGGTACGGCACGCCGGTCGGCATGTTCTCCGTGCTGCGCAAGGTGAAGAACGACTGGAGCATCCCGTACGACGGTCCGATGCCAAACGCCGTGTACTTCACCTACGACGGTGTGGCGTTCCACCAGGGCGACCTGAACTCCCAGTCGCACGGCTGCGTGCGCCTGACCTGGGAAGCCTCGCAGGTCTTCTACGACAACCTCTTCGTCGGCGAGCGAGTTCAGGTGCTTCCATAAGCAGATGATTGAGCTCACCGGATAGTGGTTACCCCATCACTGAGGGGTGATGTGAGATGCGAGTTCTCATCGCGACGGTGCTCCTGCTCCTCGGTTTCGCGGTACCCGCGCAGGCGCAGGCGGGGTGCACCGTCTACAACGGAGCGTGCCTGGAGAAGCACTCCAACAAGGCATGGCTGGTCTACAACGGCAAGGTGAGCTACGGACCGGTCCAGATCAGCCACGGCAAGCCGGGGTACGAGACTCCGGTCGGCACGTTCTCGGTACTGCGCAAGGTGAAGAACGACTGGAGCGTCCCCTACAACGGCCCGATGCCGAACGCGGTGTACTTCACCACGAGCGGTATCGCGTTCCACCAGGGTGACACCAACGTCCAGTCGCACGGCTGCATCCGGCTGAGCGCCGACGCGTCGCTGGTGTTCTACGACAACCTGGCGATCGGCGAGAAGGTCCAGGTGCTGCCCTAACTGATCGCTGCCCACCAGCATCCGTCGTCGCGCCCCATCACGGAGACGCGACCCGCGAGGCCGGTGGGCAGCCATCCTATGAGCCGCTCCAGCTCCTTGCCGACCACCACCAGCGCCACCCCGGGATCCGCGGACAGGTTGTCCAGCAACACCGGCACGTCCACCGCACTGAAGTCCACATCGGACACCGGCCTGCCGGCAGGTTCCCTGGTGGCCCTGACGATCCGCCAGCCCTCGTGCCCCTCCCACTGGACCTCCTCGGCCGGCAACGAGGCCATGAACTCGTCCGACGAGGTCCGCGGCGACACGAGCGCGATCGTCCCGGCGAACCGCCCGGCCAGCGTGCTGAGCCGGAGCGGATGCTCGAGACTTCGCGGCTCCGCCTCGACCCGCGAGTACCTGGCTCCCAGCCGCCGCGCCACCCGTTGCACCGCGGTGTGCACGCCGTCCTCCAGCGCCGCCACGACCAGCTCGACGTTCCGGCTCCGGTTGAGCGCGTCCGGCAGCGCCAGCTGCACCACGGCAAACCCGGGCATCACCGCGATCTCGGGAATCAGACGGCTCGGCACCGTCATCTCGACCAGCACGTCGGACCCCCACCCGAACGTGTCGACCTCGGCGTTGACCCGCCGTTCGACCAGCTCGGACAACGGCTGCCAGTAAACGGTGCGCGGCCTCTCGCGCGTGACCGGCCCTGCCCACCACGGCGTGCCGGGCACGATGTCGGCCCAGTAAACGTGAATCACCAGATTCCCCCTGGGTTGCATTGCCGCGCATCCCCCTGACACGCGCAACCCGTGCAGTTCAGGCACCCATGCTACCGGGGTTCGCAGTCATGCCGCTGTCTTCCCGCTGGCGCCCACGGAGAAGCTTCCCGACCATCACCCCGATGCCGTCCACCCGCCGCAGCGCGGTCTCGTGGTCAGCGCCGTCGTCCTCCCTGGCCAGCGTGTAGATCACCCCACCGGCACTGGCGACGTGGTCGGGCACCCACACGATGCCGCGCGCTTCGAGCAGGCCGGCGACGCTGTCGTCGGTGAGCTGGTTGTTGGCGGGCCCGACGACCAGCCGTACGTCCAGCTGTTCGACGACTTGAGGGCTGAGCACGCCTCCCACCGCCGCAGGAACGAGCACGTCCGCCTTCACCCTGTACGCCTGGTCCGGATGCACCCAGCCGAACTCGTCCGTTCGCCTGCTCTCGTCCACATCGGACACGATCACCTCCGCACCCCGCAGCGCCCTGGCGATCAGCTCCCCCACCGAACCGAACCCGCTGATCACCACCTTCCTGCCGGTCAGGTCGTCCGTCCCGAAGACGTGACGCGAAGCGGCCTTCAGCGCCGCCAGCACTCCCCGCGCCGTGGGCCCGCTCGACGAGCCCGTACCGCCGTGCTCCTCCGGCAGGCAGTGGACGTACGGGGTCAGTTCGCTGAGCACGAGCATGTCGTCAGGCCCGGTGCCGACGTCAGGCCCCGCGCGGTAGGCGCCGCCGAACTCGTTGATCAGGTCGGCGTGGTCGAGCAGCACCTGCCGCCTCAGCCCGGGAGTGAGCGGCCGATCGACGACGATCACGCTTTTGGCGCCACCGTGCGGAATTCCGGCCGCCGCGCACTTGAGCGTCATGGCCTTGGACAGCCGCAACACGTCGGTGACGGCGTCAGTGATCCGCTCGTACGCCTTCATCCGGCACCCGCCGACCGCCGGCCCCGCCTCCGTCGAGTGCAGGGCGACCATCGTGGTCATCCCCGACCGCGGCCCGGTCCGGACGACGAGCCGTTCGTGTTCCCACATCAGCGTTCCTCCCGAACTTCCGCCATGCTTTGGCTTCGAAGTTAGGGTGATCACCAACGATTTCGGTGCTGAGCCGAACGTTGTTCGGCAGTCAGCGCTGGGGAGCGAGATGGACGAACTTGATTCGGCGATCGTGCGGGAACTGCAGCGTGATGCCCGGCAGTCGAACCGCGACATCGCCCGCAAGGTGGGCGTGGCACCGTCGACGAGCCTCGAACGCATCCGCCTGCTGCGCGAACGCGGCGTGATCCGCGGCTACCACGCCGACATCGCACCGTCCGCGCTGAACCGCGGGGTGCAGGCACTGGTGTCGGTGCAGGTACGTCCGCTGAGCCGCGGCGTGATCGACGCCTTCAAGGCCTTCGCCGCCCAGCTGCCGGAGGTCCTGTCGGTGTTCGTGATGGCGGGCAGCGACGACTTCGTGATCCACGTGAGCGCCCAGGACAACGAGCACCTGCACGCCTTCCTCGTCGACCGGCTGAGCCAGCGCAAGGAGATCGTCGGCTTCCGCACGTCGATCATCTTCCAGCACCTGGCGAAGCACGACCCGGCACCGCTGCCCGCGCCGTAGTCAGTCGCAGCGCTCGTCGAACTCCTCCGCCGTGATCCACTCGTGCCGATGCAACGTTTTGCCGTCGTCGAGCTGCCGGAGGGTGAAGTCCTGGACGGTGGCGTGCGGTCGTTCCTCGTAGGCGATGTCGACGGACACCACCTGGTCGGGGCCGGGCTGCCGCCACGGGATCGCCTCCACGGCGCCATCGGGCAGGCGCCCCGCCTCGACCGAGGTCAACGCGACCGGCGTGGGGAAGTCGAGCTGCCAGATCTTCGGCTCGTTCTCGTCCCAGCTCTCACCTTCGACGGTGACGAACGAGATCCGGACGAGCTTCTCGATCTCTCTGTCGCAATCGGAGTACACGATCTCGACACCGCCGTGCGGACCCCTTTCGCACCGCGTACTGCGGCACCTCGCTGCAACCGGCCAAGAGCAGGCAGGCCGCGAGCACGGCCACGAGTCTCCCCATGCCCGCGGGTCCTGCCAGCGCGGATCAGCTCGCGTCGCTGGAATGCCCTGGAAAGAGGTGAGCCGAGGGGTTGAGCATGACCGCGATGTTGTTGACCGCCGTCGCCGCCTCCCCGAACCCGGTGGCGATGAGCTTGACCTTGCCGGGGTACTGCGCGACGTCACCGGCCGCGTAGACGCGGTCCAGCTTGGTCTTCATCGTGGTGTCGACGACCACCGCGCGGTGGTCGAGCTCCAGCCCCCACGACTCGATCGGCCCGAGGTCGGCCGTGAACCCGAGCGCCGCGACAACCGTCTGCGCGGGCAACGTCTTCACGTCCTCACCCTTGACCTTGATGTCCACTTCGGACAGAGGATCGCCCCGCAGCTCCAGCACCTCGGCGTCGGTGATGATCTCGACCCCGAGCTCCCGCACCTGCCGCACAGTCGCGGCGTGCGCGCGGAAGTTGGCCCTGCGGTGCACCAGCGTCACGCTGGCGGCGATCGGGTGCAGCGCGAGCGCCCAGTCGAACGCCGAGTCGCCGCCGCCCACGATCACGACGTGCTGCCCGGCGTGTTCGGCCAGCACCGGCACGAAGTGCACCATGCCGCGACCCAGCCAGCCGTCGCCGGCGGGCAGCGGACGCGGGTTGAACTCGCCCATACCCGCCGTGATCAGCACCGCACCGGCCCTGATCGTGCTGCCGTCCGCGAGGCCGATCGTGAGACCGTCCTCTGTGGACTCCAGCGTGCGCGCCTGGCGACCGAGCAGGTAGGTCGGCTTGTACTGCCCTGCCTGCTCCACCAGACCGTTGACGAGGTCACGCCCGCGGATCGCAGGGAAGCCGGCCACGTCGAAAATCATCTTCTCCGGATACATCGCCGTCACCTGGCCGCCCGGTTCGGGCAGTGCGTCGACGAGTGCGATCTTGAGTTCCCGGAAGCCTGCGTAATACGCGGCGAACAACCCCGTCGGGCCAGCGCCCACGACGAGGAGGTCGACGTCAAGCTCCATGAGTGGTGCCCTTCTGCCAGTGGTGGGTGGCAGTGCTGTGATCGACCATAGAGACTCGGATGCATGTCTGAACAGGAGTACCGCGTCGAACACGACACGATGGGTGAAGTCCGCGTGCCGGTCGACGCATTGTGGCGCGCCCAAACACAACGCGCGGTCGAGAACTTCCCGATTTCCGGTCGAGGCCTGGAACGTGCCCAGGTCAGGGCCCTGGGCCTGCTCAAGGCGGCGGCGGCCAGAGTCAACGCCCAGCTCGGTGTTCTCGACGCGGACCTCGCCGCGGCCATCGCCACCGCCGCCGACGAGGTGGCGGCCGGCGAGTGGGACGCCCACTTCCCGGTCGACGTCTTCCAGACGGGTTCCGGCACGTCCTCGAACATGAACGCCAACGAGGTCATCGCCACCCTGGCTTCGCGCGCGCTGGGCCGCGACGTGCACCCGAACGACCACGTCAACGCCTCGCAGTCGTCCAACGACACCTTCCCCACGACCCTGCGCGTGGCCGCCACCGAAGCCGTCGTCACGGACGTCATCCCCGCCTTGGAGCACCTCGAGTCGGTGCTCTCCTCAAGGGCCGCAGAATGGGCTGACCTGGTCAAATCCGGCCGCACCCACCTGATGGACGCCGTACCGATCACGCTGGGCCAGGAAGCAGGCGCGTGGGCCTCCCAGGTCCGCTACTCCGCGGAACGCCTGCAGTCCTCCGTGCCGCGCCTGGCCGAACTGCCGATCGGCGGCACCGCCGTCGGCTCGGGCCTGAACGCCCCCGCCGAGTTCGGCGCCCGAGTGGCCGCCGAACTGGCCACCTCAACCGGCCTGCCCCTGGTCGAGGCCCGCGACCACTTCGAGGCCCAGGCCACCCAGGACGGCGTGGTCGAGATCTCCGGCCAGCTGCGAGCGTGCGCGGTGGCGTTGTTCAAGATCGCCAACGACCTCCGCTGGCTGGGCTCCGGCCCCCGCACGGGCCTGGGCGAACTGGCCCTCCCCGACCTCCAGCCGGGCTCGTCGATCATGCCGGGCAAGGTCAACCCGGTGATCTCGGAAGCCACGATGATGGTCGTGGCCCAGGTGATCGGCAACGACGCCGCGGTGGCCTTCGCCGGCTCGCAGGGCAACTTCCAGCTCAACGTGATGCTGCCGGTCATCGCCCGCAACGTCCTGGAGTCCTCCCGCCTGCTGGCCGCCGTGGCACGCCTGCTGGCAGACAAGGTGCTGACCGGCACCGAGGCCCAGGCGTCGCAGATGCGCGAGTACGCCGAGTCGTCGCCGTCGATCGTCACGCCGCTGAACCGCTACCTCGGCTACGAGGAGGCGGCGTCGATCGCCAAGCAGTCGCTGAAGGAGCGCAAGACCATCCGCGCGGTCGTGCTGGAGCGCGGCCACGTGCCGTCGAAGCTGACCGAGGAGCAGCTGGACGAGGCGCTCGACGTGTTGCGGATGGCGCGCGGTGGGCGTTGACGTCCGCGTGGTCCGCAAGGAGTCACGACGCCGCGTGACGGAGGTCGGCGTGGTGCCGGACGGAGCCGGCGTGTTCAGCGCACTGCTGGAGCGGGTGAACCATCCGCTGCTGAACCGCATCGACCCGTACGGCTACCGCCAGCTGGGTGCCGTCGACATGTCCGACTTCGTCGCGGCACTGGACGCGGTGGGCGCGGAGGGCCGTCATTTCGACGACCTCCGCGCTCTCGCGGCGGTGTGCGCTGCGGATCGTTCGCTGACGATGGAGTTTCTGGGCGACTGACCGATCAGGAGTACATGGCGAGCCAGATGGCGATGTAGTGGCAGATCGCCGCCACCACGGTCGCAGCGTGGAAGAACTCGTGATACCCGAACACCTGCGGCCAGGGGTTGGGCCACCGGGTCGCGTAGAACACCGCCCCAGCGGTGTAAAGCGCCCCACCCACCAACAACAACACGAGCGCCGCGACTCCGGCGTGGTGCAGCAGCTCAGGCAGCACGAACACCGCCACCCAGCCGAGCGCGATGTAGATCGGCACCCCGAGCCACCGCGGCGCGTGCGGCCACGCCAGCTTCAGCGTGACGCCCAGGATGGCGCCGGTCCACACGATGGCCAGCACCACGCGGCCGGTCTCCTGGTCCATCGCCAGGAGCGCGAACGGCGTGTACGTGCCCGCGATGAACACGAAGATCATCGAGTGGTCCAGGCGCTTCATCCACGTCCGGACGCGGTCGGACTTCCAGGTGACGCGGTGATACAGCGCTGAGACGCCGAACAAGCCGAGAACGGTGGCCCCGTACACCGAAGTGGCCAGAGCCGCCAGGCCGGAGACCGTGGAGGCCGCCAGCGCGATCAGTGTCGCGCCGGTCGCCACCGAGACGATGAAGGACCAGAGGTGCAGCCACCCACGAAGTCGCGGCCGCAGTCCGGGCTGTGGAGGAATGGTCGCAGTGGTCACGAGAACCCAGGTTACGCGACCGTAGGTTTCGGGACCGCGACTCAGTGATGAAGGTTGCACGGCGTACGCTGTTCGGACGTGGCACTCCGCACCCGTGTGAAAGACGTCGCTATCCACTTCTACGAGTGGATTCTCCGGCGCGAGCTGAGCGGGACACAGGTGCCCAAACACGTCGGCGTCGTTCTCGACGGCAACCGGCGGTGGGCGCGCGAGGCCGGGTTCACGGACGTCGCGCACGGGCACCGGGCCGGGGCGCGCAAGATCCTCGAGCTGCTCGACTGGTGCGGTGACGCCGGAGTCGAGGTCGTCACGCTCTGGATGCTGAGCACCGACAACCTCAACCGGCCCGCCGAAGAGCTGGCGCCGTTGCTCGACATCATCGCCGACATCACCGACGAGCTGGCCGAGGACGGCAAGCCGTGGCGGGTCCGGCACGTCGGTGCGATCGACATGCTGCCCGAGGAGCACGCCGAGCGGCTCACCAACGCCGCGGCGCGCACGAAGGGGCGCGGCGGCATCCAGGTCAACGTCGCCGTGGCGTACGGCGGCCGGCAGGAGATCGCGGACGCGGTCAGGAAACTCCTGCAGGCGCACGCCGAGCGCGGCGGAACCATCGAAGAGCTGGCTGAGGTGCTCGACGTCGACCACATCGCGGAGCACCTCTACACGTCAGGGCAGCCGGATCCGGACCTGATCATCCGCACGTCCGGTGAGCAGCGGCTCTCCGGGTTCATGCTGTGGCAGTCTGCGCACTCGGAGTTCTGGTTCTGCGAGGCCTACTGGCCCGGCTTCCGGCGCACGGACTTCCTGCGGGCCATGCGCGAGTACGCCAAGCGCCACCGCAGGTACGGCAGCTGAGCAGAAGGGACGCCCACCGCGGAGGTGAGCGCGCCTTTCAGCTACGAGAGGATCAGTCCTCGTCGTGGTCGCCCCACTCGTCGCCGTCTTCGATGCCGCTGACCGCGCAGGTGTCGGTGATGGACGGCGAGTTGATCGGCACAGCGGCGCCGAGAACGGCACCTGCCTTCTCAGCACGATTTTCTCCTTAACGAGTTTCAAACCGGGAAAAACGTCCGGGGGCGCCACGAATGACACCCCCAGACGCAGAGAAAAAGGGAGAGCAGCCCTCGTCGACGATGCCGCCAACGGCACAGGTCTGGGTGATGGACGGCGAGTTGATCGGCACAGCGCCGCCGAGAACGCCGACGTTGTTGCCACAGGCACCGACGTTCACGTTCGCGTTGTTGCCGTTCAGCAGGACGAGCAGCGGGCCGTTCGTCCAGTGGTACCCGTCGTGGCCTTCGCCGGCCATGGCGGCAGGGGCGAACGTGAGGGGCAGCGCAGCTGCGGCAGCAACCGCGGCACAAGCCTTCTTCACGTAAATCTCCTTCATGTCGGGTTATCCCCGTCATTTCCGGAGTCTTCAGGGATCTCCGGAGGGAGGGGTCTCCGGGCGGAGCCGTTATCGGTGTTGATCTCGATTGGCGGTCCCGATGACCCCATTGTGTGACAGCAAGATCAACAACATTGCCCGTTCAGGTGGTCTTCGATTCACGATTCGGTCGCGAGTAAGGCGCCGTGGTAGACGCTCTACGCTCTCCGACTCATGGAGGCCAACGAGCTCGTACGCGGATACCTGGTTCTTGGGCTGCGGCTCGGGCGCCTGGTGCCCGGGTTCGTCGACTCGTTCACCGGCGACCCGGCACTGAGCCGCGCCGTCGACAACGAGCCGCGCCTCGACCCCAAGGCGCTGGCAGGCCACGCGCGGCAGCTCCAGCGTGAGCTCGTCGACTCCGACCTCGCTGACCAGCGCAAACAGTTCCTCCAGGCGCACCTCACCGCGTTGGAGTGCACCGCGCGCAAGCTCGCCGGCGAGCGCATCGCGTTCATCGACGAGGTCGAGCGGTACTTCCAGGTCCGCATCCGCCCCGGCGACGAGGACGCGTACGCGCAGGCCCACCGCAACCTCGACGCGCTGCTGCCGGGTGCCGGTTCGCTCTCCGAACGCCTCAACGCCTTCCGCACGGCCGACGAGGTGTCCCCACGCAGGCTCCAGGGCGCCGTCCAGGCCCTCTCCAGCGCCCTGAGGGACCGCGTGCGGCGCAAGTACGCACTGCCCGAGCAGGAGATCGTCGAGTACCAGGTCGTCACGAACAAGCCGTGGAGCGGTTTCAACTACTACCTCGGCGGCTACCGGTCGCGCGTCGCGATCAACGCCGACCTGAACCACCGCATGTCGAACCTGCCGCACCTGGTCGCGCACGAGTCCTATCCGGGCCACCACACCGAGCACTGCCGCAAGGAGGCGGGCCTGGTCGCCAAGCGCGGCCACGCCGAGCAGTCGATCTTCCTGATCAACACGCCGCAGTGCCTGATGGCCGAGGGCATGGCGGACCTCGGCCTGCACGCCGCTGTCGGGCCGGGCTGGGGCGTCTGGACGGAGCAGATCTTCCGCGACCTCGGGTTGCGAATGGACGGCGAACTGTCCGAAAAGGTCGAATCGGCGGCGTCCGGTCTGCTCACCGTGCGGCAGGACGCCGCCCTGCTGCTACACGATCGGGGTGCGGATCAGGATGACGTGGTTGCGCATCTGCGCAGGTGGCTGCTAGTCCCCGACCGCCGCGCACGGCAGATGGTTCGTTTTCTGGCCGACCCGTTGTGGCGCGCGTACACCACCACATACGTCGAAGGAGTGCGCCTCGTGAGGGCCTGGCTGGACGTCCGCGCGCCCGGCGAGTCGCTCGACTCCCGCTATCTGAGACTTCTCGACGAGCCCCTGGTGCCGAAATCCCTGGAATCCCAGGTTCGGGACGGCCTGTCGTGGTTGGCCCGCAACGGCCACGAAAGTGGCATCTGACCAGCGAAAACACGGCTACGGTCACGTTTCGGGTTGTTTTCCGGCAGATGACAAATCGGGATTCACCTGTGTGGCTTCATGCAGACGGGGTACTTCCGCAGGTAACTTCGAAAGCGGCGGGACGCGACCACTGCGGACCGCGCAGGGAGGCTCTGATCGTGGCAGACAACGTCGCGAGGGGGCCGGCACCCGGCCCTCGTGGTCGACCTGCCTGACGCCGACACCGGCGGAAGGTGAGACGACCGATCAGGGTGGTGCCTGGCCCAGCGAGGAGCGGACGCGGGTGCCGCGTTCGTGAGGGAGTTGCCGTGAACGCACGACGTCCCGCGAGCCGTTCCTCAGGCTCATCGCGCAGTTCCTCCCCCCGGCGCAAGTCCGCCGCTCCAGCCATCACCACATATGTGCTGGACACGTCGGTACTGCTGTCCGACCCTCTCGCCCCCACCCGTTTCGCGGAGCACGAGGTCGTGCTGCCGCTCGTGGTGATCAGCGAGCTGGAGGGCAAGCGCCACCACCCCGAACTGGGCTGGTTCGCGAGGGAAGCACTGCGTCTGCTCGACGACCTGCGCTTGCGGCATGGTCGCCTCGATTCGCCGATCTCCATAGGAGATCTGGGAGGCACCTTGCACGTCGAGCTCAACCACTCCGACCCGGAGGTGTTGCCATCAGGTTTCCGAACGGACTCCAACGACGCCCGGATCCTCGCTTGCTCCCTCAACCTCGCTGCTGAGGGGCGAAACGTCACCCTGGTGACCAAGGACATGCCGCTGCGGGTCAAGGCCGGATCGGTCGGCCTGCAGGCGGAGGAGTACCGGGCGCACGACGTGACCCTGTCCGGCTGGACGGGAATGTCCGATCTGGACGTTCCTCAGTCGTTGGTGGACAGCCTGTTCAAGGAGAACGTCGTCGACCCCACCCAGTACGAGGACCTGGAGCACATCGCGGAACTGCCCTGCCACACCGGACTCCGGTTGCTGGCGGGCACGTCGAGTGCGCTGGGCCGGGTGACCGCGGACAAGCAGATCAGGCTGGTGCGCGGAGATCGGGAGGCGTTCGGACTGCACGGCAGGTCCGCTGAACAGCGGATCGCGCTGGACCTGTTGCTCGACGCCGATGTCGGCATCGTCTCGCTGGGCGGACGTGCGGGCACCGGCAAATCGGCGCTGGCGTTGTGCGCCGGCCTCGAAGCGGTGATGGAACGCAGGCAGCACCGCAAGGTCGTGGTGTTCCGGCCGCTGTACGCGGTCGGTGGCCAGGAGCTCGGGTACCTGCCGGGTACCGAGAACGAGAAGATGGGGCCGTGGGCGCAGGCGGTGTTCGACACCCTCGGCGCGCTGGTGAGCCAGGCGGTGCTGGAGGAGGTGCTGGACCGCGGGATGCTCGAGGTCCTGCCACTCACCCACATCCGCGGTCGCTCGCTGCACGACTCCTTCGTGATCGTGGACGAGGCGCAGTCGTTGGAGCGCAACGTCCTGCTGACCGTGCTGTCCCGCCTGGGCAGCAACTCGCGGGTGGTGCTGACGCACGACGTGGCGCAGCGCGACAACCTGCGGGTGGGCCGGCACGACGGCGTGGCGGCGGTGATCGAGAAGCTGAAGGGCCACCCGCTCTTCGCACACGTGACCCTGACCCGCTCGGAGCGTTCGCCGATCGCGGCCCTCGTCACCGAGATGCTGGAGGACTACGCCTCATAGTCGCGTCCTGAGTGGAACGGCCCCGCGCTTTCGTGGCGCGGGGCCGTTTCGCATCGCTAGTCGAGCGCGCGTTTCATGAAGCCGCGCAGGCCGAGCCCGCCGAAGCCCGCGATCGCGATCACGAGCACCAGCAGCACGATCGGCAACGGGATGTGCGGCACGCTGGGCACCAGCTCCGCGCGCATGCCCTCGCTCACGTACGTCAACGGGTTGAGCGCGCAGATCACCTTGAACCACAGCAGGTCGTCGCTCAGCGATCGCCACGGGAACTGCGAGGACCCCGTGAACAGCAACGGCGTAAGGATCACCGCGAACATCACGTTGACCCGGCGAGCCGGCACCGACGTGCCGATGACCAGGCCGACCGCGCCACCGGCGAGGCAGCCCAGGACGATCACCAGCAGGGCGCCGGGAATCCCTTCCCACGCCCACGAAACGTCGAGCATCAGGAACCCGACCGGCACCATCAGCACCGCCGCGAAGAACCCGCGGATCGCGCCGAACACGATCTTCTCCACCGCGACCAGAGGGATGGAGATCGGTGCGAGCAGCCGGTCCTCGATCTCCCGCGTCCAGGAGAAGTCCAGCACCAGCGGCAGCGTCGTGTTCTGCAACGCGCCGAGGAACCCGTTCATCGCGATGATGCCGGGCAGCAGCACCTGAGCGAAGTCGTCCTGGACGTACCCGATGTCCCCCAGCACCTTCGCGAAGATGAAGAGGATGAAGAACGGCTGGATGATCACCTGCGCGAGGAAGCTCGGCAGCTCGCGGCCCGTGACGAAGACGTCGCGCCACAGGATCGCCTGGAACGTCCTGAGTTGGCTCACCGCAGCCCCCTGCCGGTCAGGTGGATGAAGACGTCTTCCAGGCTGGGCTTGCCGATCGCGACGTCGCTGACGACGACGTCGAGGTCCCGCAGCACGTTCAGCACCGCCGGCAACGTGACCGCGGTGTCGACGTCGGTGTAGACGCGGAACATGTTGTTCACGTCCTCGACCCGCTGCACACCGTCCACTTCGGACAGCGCTTGAGTGATCTTCGCGGGCTCGTGGCCGTTCGGGCTCACCGTGACGCTGACCGTGTTGCTGCCGGGCAGGCTTCTCGTCAGCTCCGCGGGCGTGTCCAGCGTGAGCAGCTTGCCGTGGTCGACGATGCCGACGCGGTCGCACAGCTTCGCGGCCTCGTCCATGTCGTGCGTGGTCAGCACGACCGTGACGCCTTCCGCGTGCAGTGCGGCGACGCGTTCGTGAACGAAGAGCCTGGCTTGAGGGTCGAGGCCGGTGCTGGGTTCGTCGAGGAACAACACCTTCGGGCGGTGCATCAGCGCGCGGGCGATCATCAACCGCTGCGCCTGCCCGCCGGACAACGTGTCGACGAGCGCGTCCTCGTGGTCCTTCAACCCCATCCGCTCGAGGATGTCGTCGGCGAGCTTCTTGCGTTCCGCGGGCCCGATGCCGTGGTAGGCCGCGTGGAACAACAGGTTCTGCCGCGCGTTGAGCGAGCGGTCGAGGTTGTTGCGCTGCGGCACGACAGCCAGCAGCTGCCGCGCGCGCTTCGAGTCGGTGACCACGTCGACCCCCTCCACCAGCGCCCGCCCCGACGTGGGGCGGACGCGCGTGGTGAGGACGCCGACCGTGGTCGTCTTGCCCGCGCCGTTCGGCCCGAGCAATCCGAAGACCTCACCGCGGCGGACGGTGAAGCTCAACCCGTCCACCGCCGGTTTTTGTCCGGTTTTATAGACTTTGCGGAGTTCTCTCACCTCAACCGCGTCGTCCACTTCTCACCATCCCCCTGGCAACGGCCGCCCTTCCGCGAATCCAGCCGCCGACTGGATGCCGAGCACAGCCTTGGCGTGAAACTCCTCCAACGAGGTCGCACCGGCATACGTGCAGGCCGAGCGAACGCCGGACGTGATGGCGTCCAGCAGATCCTCCACGCTCGGGCGCACCGGGTCCAAGCGCATTTTCGAAGTGGAAATACCTTCTTCGAACAGCCCCTTCTTCGCCCGGTCGAACGCGTTGTCGCTGCGCGTCCGGGCAGTCACGGCACGCTTCGAGGCCATTCCGAAGGATTCCTTGTAGAGGTTTCCGCGCTCGTCCCGCTGCAGGTCACCAGGCGACTCGTAAGTGCCGGCGAACCAGCTGCCGACCATGACGCTGCTGGCCCCCGCCGCAAGCGCCAACGCCACGTCGCGCGGGTGCCGCACACCACCGTCGGCCCACACGTGCTTGCCGAGCCTGCGCGCCTCCGCCGCACACTCCGCGACCGCGCTGAACTGCGGGCGCCCCACACCGGTCATCATCCGCGTGGTGCACATCGCGCCAGGCCCGACCCCGACCTTGATGATGTCAGCCCCGGCCTCGACCAGATCCCGCACGCCTTCCGCGGTGACGACGTTGCCCGCCGCGACCGGCACGCTCGGGTTGGCCTCCTTGACCGCCCTGAGCGCAGCGATCATCTTCTCCTGGTGCCCGTGCGCCGTGTCCACGACCAGCACGTCCACCCCGGCCTTGATCAACGCCTCGGCCTTGGCCCTGACGTCGCCGTTGACCCCGACCGCGGCCGCGACCCGCAGCCTGCCCTCGGCGTCCGCGGCGGGCCGGTAGATCTCCGCCCGCAACGCCGTGAGCTCCGTCAGCACACCGCTGAGCCGCTGGTCGTCGTCGACGCCGAGCGCAATCCGGTGCGCGCTGTGGTGGAGCTGGTCGAACACCTCCTGCGGCTTCGTACCGAGCGGCAGCAGCAGGACATCGGTGTTCATGACGTCGCCGATGCGCGTGAACCGGTCAACACCCGTGAGCGCCGCCTCGTCGACGACGCCGATGGGCCGCCCGCCGTCGTCCACGACGACAACCGCGCCGTGCGCCCGCTTGTGCAGCAGGTTCCACGCGTCCGCCACCGCGTCGCCCGTGGTGAGCGTCAGCGGGGTGTCCCAGACCGGATGGCGCTCCTTGACCCACGCGATGATCTCCGCGACCGCCTCGGTGGGCACGTCCTGCGGGATGACGACAAGTCCGCCGCGCCGCGCGATGGTCTCGGCCATGCGCCGCCCGGCGACCGCCGTCATGTTGGCGACGACGATCGGGATCGTGGCCCCGGTGCCGTCCGAGGTGGACAGATCAACGCCGAACCGCGACTCCACGGCACTGCGGCCGGGGATGAGGAAAACGTCGTCGTAGGTCAGGTCGTAAGAGGGTCGATGCCCTTCGATGAACCGCACGTGCTTCCACGATACCCGGTACGTCTCACTTGGGCATGCGGCTCGGCCTGGCCTGTGGTGCGGCTCGCTCCGGCCTGTGGTGCGGCTCGCTCCGGCCCGAGCCTGCATCCCTGGCCCCGAGCCGTGCAGCCCTGGCCCCCGGCCGTGCAGTCCCAACGAGCCGTGCAGTCCTAACAGGACCGGGCGTGCTCTCCGTCCGACCCGAGCCCCCCGCGCTTCCTCACCTTGCGGAACGATTGAAAAGCGGTTTGGGTTCCCGACTGTCCACAGATTAGCCCTCCGGACGTTTCCGCAGGTCAGGTCGCCGGAATCTGTGGACAACTCGAGATCTTGAGCCGTGCGGCGCGTTGCGCCGGGCCGGTGCAGCCCGCACTCCGCGGCAGGCCATCGACCCAGACGATCCGCGGTCTCAGCTCCGCTTCCAGAGGTACCCCGTGGTCGTGGTGACCTTGACGAACCCGAGCCGCTCGAGGATCGGCCTGCTGTCCTCGCTGGCGTCGACCTGCAGGTACTTCAAGCCGCGGGCGAGTGCCACTTCGGCCCGGTGTGCGATGAGTGCCCGGTAGATGCCCCGGCCGCGCCACTGCTGCAGCGTCGAGCCTCCCCACAGTCCTCCGAACTCGGTGCCCGGGACGATCTCCAGGCGCGCGGACGACACGATCTGGCCCTCGGCCTCGGCCACGACGATGACGGTGTCCGGGTCGTCCCTCTTGTCGATCAAGTAGTCGGTGAGGTAGCTGACGTCCTTGCCGAACGCCTCGGACGACGCTGCGCCTGCTAGGCGGATGTCGGCCTCGTCCCTGGTTTCCCGCAGGACGATCCCGTCGAGGTCGACCGGCGTGACCATGTCCTCGGCCAGTCCGATCAGCACGGTCTCGCGGCCGTCCGACTCGAATCCAGCCCTCAGAAGCCGGTCTGGCAGGTCGGCGGGTGTGTCGTGGCCCCACGTCTTCCACTCGACGGACTGGTCGCGCGCAGAGAAGAAGTCGCGTTGCCGCGCGATGAGCTCGTCCAGTGCGGGGCCTTCGATGCCGAGGTCAGGCGGTCCGGCCACGAAGCCTCGCCGACGTGGCCAGGACACGCGGAACACAGGACCGTCGCGGTCGACGGTCGCCTCGGGATCCGGGACGGTCCACTCGGCGGGGCGGGCCTGATCGTCGTACGCACGGAGCAGCCCGGCAGCATCGGTCACCGGCCCGACGCTATTCCCCTGCATCGGCTAGCCGCACGCGAATTTCAACCCCGGCGCGCGTCCGGTTGTGCGGTGGGCAGAAGTGCCCTCACCTCCTCGATCGTCGTCGCCTCCGACGGGTCCTTGTCCGGGCGGTAGCGCACGACGCGGGCGAACCGCAGCGCCACGCCGCCGGGATAGCGCGGCGAGACCTGCACGCCGTCCAGCTCGATCTCGATCACCAGCTCCGGGCGGACCATGACCACCCAGTCGTTCTGCTCGGTCGCGATCACCTGCAGGGCCTTGGTCTGCCACGTGAGCAGCTCGTCGGTGAGGCCCTTGAAGGTCTTGCCGACCATCACCGGCGGGCCGCCGTCCGGGTCGCGGGCGCCCAGGTGCAGGTTCGACAGCCATCCGCGGCGACGGCCGCTGCCCCACTCGACGCCGAGCACGATCAGGTCGAGCGTGTGGACCGGCTTCACCTTCTGCCAGGCACGACCGCGTCTGCCCGCCGCGTAGGGCGAGGCGAGCGACTTCACCATCACGCCCTCGTGACCGGCGCTCAGCGACGCCGTGACGACCTCGGCCGCCTCGTCCGGCGACGGGTCCAGCACGCCCGGGATGACGTGCTCGCCCGCGACCTGCCGGAGAGCCGTCAGACGGTCTCTCAGCGGCTCGTCGAGCAGGTCCTTGCCGTCGAGGTGCAGGCAGTCGAAGAAGTACGGGTGCAGGAGCAGCTCGCGCTCGTCCTGCGCGCCGAACCGGCTCATCGTCTCCTGGAACGGGCGGGGTCTCCCCTCGTCGGTCAACGCCAGGGTCTCGCCGTCGAGCACCACCGACGTGCACGGCAGGCCGCGCACGAGCTCGACCAGCTCGGGCACCGTCTTGGTGATCTCGCGCAACGTGCGGGTGTAGACGCGGACGTCGTCGCCCGAGCGGTGCACCTGGATGCGCGCACCGTCGAGCTTGTGCTCCACCACGCAGCTGCCGAGCTCGGACAGCGCCTCGCTCAGCGACTCGGCTGGTGAGGCCAGCATCGGCCGCAGCGGACGCCCGACCTCCAGCCGGAAGGCCTCCAGCGCCTCCGCGCCGCCGGCCAGCGCGGCCACCGCCGTCTCCGGTAATCGGCCGGACAGCATGAACGCGCGTCGCACCGTCTCGCCCGGCACGTCCGCGGCCGAGGCGATCGCGTCCAGCATCACGCCTTCCAGCGCGCCCTGCCGCAGCTCACCGGTGAGCAAGCGACGTAAGAAGTCCTGCTCCGCCTCTGTGGAACGACCGAAAAGCGCCGTCAGCAGGTCGGCCCGGCGCTGCGCCGAGCCCTTGCCGGACGTCGCGGCCACCTCGGCGAGCACGGCGTCGACCTCGGCGACCGTGAGCCCCGCCAGAGCGACCGGCGGCACGGACAGGTCGAAGACCGTGCGCCAGCCCGCGCCGATGCGACCCTGCCGCGGCGTGCCTATGAGAAAGGACACCACCGCGACCACGACGTCGGCCGACGCCGAGCGCAGCAACGCGGACAACGCCTTGACCTTGGCAAGGCGCGATCGCGTCGCCGCCACGGCGGCCGACGTGTCGACTACTTCGGAAAGGAGCACGGACTCATGGTGCACCCGAGCACTGACAATTTCTGGACGGTCGGGTTAGGCTGACCAGGTCAACCGTTCTACCTGGGGGTTTATCGCGTCATGCGCGCTATCAAGATCGTCGCCGCCGCCCTGCTCATCGCCGCCGCCGCCTCCTCCGCTCCTGGCATCGGCACCGACCGCGAGCACATCCTGGGCGCCGACATCAGCCCCGCGCGCGAACACATCCTGGGCACCGACGCCAGCACCATGCGCGAACACATCCTGGGCACCGACGCCAGCACCATGCGCGAACACATCCTCTAAGCGGCCGCCGCGATCTCCTTGACCGCCTCCCGCAGGCGGTCGGGAGTGAGCGCCGCATAGCCGAGCACCAGCCCCGGCCACATCGGCGTACGCGTGTACTGCGCCAACGCCCACACGTGCACGCCACGCTCCTCGAGCCTGCTCTTCAACGCGAGGTCGTCCGTCCCGTCCGGCATGCGCAACACGACGTGCAGCCCGGCGGCGACACCGATGGACTGCCACGCGGGCAGGTGCTCCGACACGGCGTCCAGCAGCGCGTCCCGCCTCTTCCGGTAGAGCGCGCGCGTACGACGCAGATGCCGGTCATAGCCGCCCGTCCGCAGCATGTGCGCGAACGCGGCCTGCGGGATCGTCGCGGTGCCCATGTCGTTGTACTTCTTGCGGTTCACGATGCCCTCGCGCAGCCGCTCCGGCACCACGAGCCACCCGAGGCGCAACGCGGGCGCCAGCACCTTGCTGGTCGTCCCCTGGTACACCACGTGCTCCGGCGCCAGTGCCTGCAACGCCCCGAGCGCTGGCCGGTCGTACCGGTGCTCGGCGTCGTAGTCGTCCTCGATGATCAACCCGTCCCGCTCGCGCGCCCACTCCACGAGCGCCCTGCGGCGTTCCGGATGCAGCACCACGCCCAGCGGGAACTGGTGCGCCGCCGTGACGAGCACCGCCTTGCAGTCCGTTTTGGACAGCAGGTCGACCCGGATTCCCTTGTCGTCCACCGGAACCGGCACGGTTTCGAGCCCGTGTGACCGCAACATGTCCTCGCCACCGAAGTGGCTCGGCTCCTCGATGGCGATGCTGCCGTTCAGCAACCGGGCGGTGAGCTGCAACCCGTCCGCGGCGCCGTTGGTGATCACCGCATCCCGCGCGACCACCGCCCGCACACGCGCCAGGTAGTCGACGATCTCCTTGCGCAGCCCCACAAATCCGGCCGGGTCCGGGTAAGCGAGGTCGTCGTCGGGCAGGTCGGCGAGCGCCGCTCGGTGCGCCGCAACCCATTCCGCACGCGGAAACGCGCCCAACGCCGGCAACCCGGGCCGCAGGTTGAACCGCCACCGCTGCGGTGGCTCCGGCACACCGCACGCCCCGGCGGGCCCGACGCTCGCGACCGTCGTCCCCGATCCGCGCCGCGACGTGAGGTACCCCTCCGCCACCAGCTGCGTGTACGCCGACGTGACGGTCCCGCGCGCCACCCCGAGCTGCGCCGCCAGGTCCCGGCTCGACGGCAACCGCGTCCCCGGCACCAGCCGCCCGTCCCGGATGGCCCTGCGCAGCTCGACCTCCACGCCACGCCGCCGCTGGTGCCCCGGCAACAGCAGCTCACGAAAAGTGGTCCAGTTTGCAGTCATCAAAGTGGAGCTTAAACCTGGACCAGTCAGCCGCGAGGCTCAACGGCATGAAACTTGCGGTGGCCGCGGGAGCGACAGCGGCAACGATCGTCGGCGCGTCAGTGCCCATCACCGGCATGCTCGAGGGCTACCCGGTCCTGACCGGCCAGGCCATGCGCTACGCACTCGGCGCGGCCGTCCTGCTGCTGGTCGCGCGTCGGCTGCCGATGCCGTCCTGGCGCGACATCCCACCGCTGCTGGGCATCGTCGCTTCGGGCATGCTCGGCTTCAACGCCCTGCTCATCGCCGCCCAGCAGTACGCGGAACCGGGCTTCGTCGCCGCCGTGATGGGCTCATCCCCGATCGTCCTCGCGCTTCTCGCCCGCAACCGCTCTCTCGCTGCCGTCGTCGGCGCCGTGGTGGTCGCAGCAGGCGTAGTGGTGTTGTCCGGCGGCGGAGCGTGGCACGGCCCGGGCCTCGTGCTGGCGCTGCTCACGATGGTCGGCGAGGTCTGCTTCACGCTGTTCGCCGTCGGTGTGGTCAAGCGCATGGGCGTGCTCGGCGTGGCGACCTGGACCTGTCTGCTGGCGGCGGCGATCGGCGCCGTGCTGGGCACGTTCATCGAGGGATGGCGGATGCCGGACGCCCGCCAGTCCTTCGCGCTGGTAACGCTGGCCGTCGTCGTGACGGCACTCGCGTTCGGGCTCTGGTACTTCGCCGTGAACCGCTTGGGTTCCGATCGCGCAGGAGTGCTCATCGGCCTGATGCCGGTGGCCGGCCTTACGACGTCTGTGTTGCTGGGCGCGCAGGAACTTTCGCTGGTGTCCACTGCCGGGGCTGTCACAGTCGCACTCGGGTGTGTCATCGGCCTTCGCAGGGGCAGCACAAAGGCCGCCGCCGACATCCCGTCGAGCGAGCGGCCCCTGGCAACCGCACCGGCTACGTGAGATCCGGGCCCTGCGAACGAAGATCGTCGACCTTCGACATCGCGTCGCGCAGCTCACCGAGCCACGCGTCGGCGTGCTCGCCCACCAGGCGGACCGCCCACGCCAGAGCGTCCGCACGAGAGCGGGCCACGCCGGCCGCCACGAGCGTGTCGAGCACCTGGCGTTCCGGCTGGCGCAGGCGCGTCATCACCGGGACGGCCAGGTGCGTGAAGAGCTCGCGCGTGTCACCGAGCGAGGCTCCCCAGGCGACCTTGCGGCCGTAGCGGTGTTCGGCCTGGCGCGCGATCTCGATGCGCTCGGACCGCGTCTCCTCTCGCCAGCGGGAGATGCGGCCCGACTCGGCCGCGGCGCGTGAGGCGTCGTCGAACTCACCCTCCAGCGGGGCGAGCGTGCCCACGACGGTGATCTCCTCGCGGTCGACGATCACCTCTGGCGCGCCGACGAACCAGCCGTCGGGGAGCCTGCCCGCGAACCACGCCGCCGCGTCGTCGGCCGGCGGCAGGTCAGCTTGTTGCCAACCGCCTCTTCCTCGCCATCCACGTCCCATTTCGACCACCCCTGATTACATGATTACGTCATTACTGACGTTACGCCTGCAATCAGCGGGTGGTGTTCGCCGACAGCGAAGTGACCAGGGCATCCACGGAAACCACAGGCCTGTCGCACACGTAGCCGCGGCACACGTAGGCGGCCGGGGCCTCGTCGACCAGCGGGCGGTCCTCCAGCAACGGCACCGAGCCCGGTTCACCGGCCACGACGACGCCGCCGCCAGGCACATGAGCGACCGCCGCCGCCCACAGCTGTGCACGGCGCGGATCGTCGACGCCGACCACTGCCACCTGCAGGGGACCGGCGACCAACGCCTCCGCGACGCTCAGCCAGTGGCCGGCGAACCGGGGTGCCCGCGCAGCCAGCAGACCGGCGCGCGTCACGGCCTCCGACGCCGCCGTCAGGTACCGCGACGAACGGTCGGCACCGGACAGCAGCGACGCCGTCAGCAGGGCCGAGGCCAGCGAAGACGCGCCAGAGGGCGAGGCGTTGTCGGTCGAGTCTGCCGGGCGGCGCACGAGAGACTCGGCGTCGTCAGCGGTGTCGTAGTAGGCGCCAGGAGAGTCCGGCACGGCGAAACGAGAGAGAGCGGTGTCGAGCAGGCCGCACGCCAGGTCGAGCCACCGGATCGAGCCGGTGACCTGGTGCAGCGCCAGCAGGCCGTCGGCGAAGCAGCCGTAGTCCTCCAGCACGCCGAACGACGGGCCGGCGACCCCGTCCCGCGAGGTTCGCAGCAGCCTGCCCTCGACGAGGTGCACCGAGGCCAGCAGCGACGCGGCCTCCGACGCCGCCACGATCCACGACGGCTCGCCGAAGAACGCTCCCGCCTCGGCCAGCGCCGCGATCGCCACGCCGTTCCACGCGGCGATCACCTTGTCGTCACGGCCGGGCTGCGGGCGGGCGGCACGGATCGCCAGCAGCGACGCACGCACGTCCTCTCCCGGCTCCGAGACGAACCGCAGCGTCGACTTGCCGTCCTCGAAGTTCGGCTCGGCGGTCACACCGAATGCAGCCGCGGCATCCCCGAGTTCCTCGAACGACCACACGTAGGTCAGGCCTTCGACGCCCTCGGTGTCCGCGTCCAGCGAAGCCGCGAAGCCTCCCTCCGCGGTGCGCAGATCCCGCAGCAGGAAGGAAGCCGTGTCCCTGGCGACGCGCGAGTAGCGCTCAGTGCCGGTCAACCGCGCCAGGTGCGTGTAGAACCGAAGCAGCAAAGCGTTGTCGTACAACATCTTCTCGAAGTGCGGCACGGTCCACGACGCGTCGACGCTGTAACGCGCGAACCCTCCGCCCAGCTGGTCGTACATACCGCCGTTCGCCATCGCGTCGGCTGTCTTGGTCGCCATGGAGATCGCCTCGACCGAACCTGTGCGTTCGTAGTGCCGCAGCAGGAACTCGACGACCATCGACGGCGGAAACTTCGGCGCGCCACCGAATCCGCCGTTGCGCCGGTCGAACTCGCCCAGCAACGACACCACGGCGCCCGCCAGCGCGTCCGCGTCCACAGCGGACGGTGGCAGCGGCGCCGTGTGGCGTGAGATCTCTTCCACGACAACGGAAGCCGATTCCAGGATCTCGGCGGGACGTTCGGTCCACGCAGCCGAGACGGCCTCGATCAGCTGGGTGAAGGACGGCATGCCGGGGCGCGGCGTCGGGGGGTAGTAGGTGCCCGCGTGGAACGGCCGCGCGTCGGGCGTCAGGAACACGGTCATCGGCCAGCCGCCGTGCCCGGTCATGGCCTGCGTGACCTCCATGTACACGGCGTCGACGTCCGGACGTTCCTCGCGATCCACCTTGACCGGGACGAAGTGCTCGTTGAGGAGCGCGGCGACAGAAGCGTCTTCGAACGACTCGTGCGCCATGACGTGGCACCAGTGGCAGGCCGCGTAGCCGACGGACAGCAGCACCGGGACGTTGCGCCGCCGTGCCTCCTCGAACGCCTCCGGGCACCACGGCCACCAGTCGACCGGGTTCTGAGCGTGCTGCAGCAGGTAGGGGCTGGTCGCGTCAGCGAGCCGGTTCTTCATGGATTCCACACTAAATCAGCAGCGCGGAGACCGACTCTCGATCAGACTCGAGCTCGTGCTGCTCACCATGACCACGACCCACCAGCCGGCGACCGACCTCGGTCACCTGCTGCACAAGCACCCCGACCGGGCTCAGTCCTTCTCGACGAGCTCGGGAACCGCGCACGTCTTCTACCCGAAGGCGACGAACGAGGAGTGCACGGTCGCCCTCCTGCTCGAGGTCGACCCCATCGCGCTGGTGCGAGGTCCCGGCAGCACGCTCACCCAATACGTCAACGACCGTCCGTACGCGGCGGGGTCGTTGCTCACGGTCGCGCTCGGCAGCGTGTTCCGCACCGCGATGAACGGCCGCAGCGAGAGCTACCCAGAACTCGCAAGGACACCGATTCCGCTGGTCATCCGCATTCCCGCGCTGCCGCACCGGCTCGCGGAACGGCTGTTCACGCCGCTCGGCTGGGCCGTCGAGACGAAGGGGCACGGCGACTCGCGCTACGGCGACGTGACCCTGAGCGGCATCGTCAAGCTCAGCGACGCTTTGAAGCACCTTTACGTGCTGCTGCCCGTGCTCGACGGCGGCAAGCACTACTGGGTCGCGGCCGACGAGGTCGACAAGCTGCTCAAGGCCGGCGACGGCTGGCTGGCGAGCCACCCCGACAAGGAGCTGATCACCACCAGGTACCTGGCCCGCAAGCGGCCGCTGGTGCTGTCCGCGCTGGAACGCCTCGCCGAGGTCGACGAGGTCGAGCCGGAGGAGCTGGACAACGCGCTCGCCGAGCCGAAGATCTCCCTTGCCGTACAGCGCAAGGAGGCCGTGATCAAGGCGCTGAAGGAGGCACGGGCCAAGCGCGTGCTCGATCTCGGCTGCGGTGGCGGCGCGTTGCTGCGTGAGCTCGTGAAGGAGCCGGAGTTCACCGAGATCCACGGTGTCGACGTGTCCGCGAAGGCGTTGCAGGAGGCCGCGCGCAAGCTGCGGCTCGACCGCATGCCCGACCGGGCGCGCGAGCGGATCACGTTGCGGCAGTCGGCTCTGACGTACGCCGACGCGGAACTGGCCGGTTACGACGCGGCTGTGCTGATGGAGGTCGTCGAGCACGTCGACCCGTCGCGCCTGCCCGCGCTGGAGCACTCGGTGTTCGTGGTCGCGCGTCCGGCGACCGTGCTGGTGACGACGCCGAACGTCGAGTACAACGCGCTCTTCGAAACGTTGCCGGAAGGGCAGGTGCGCCACTCCGACCACCGTTTCGAGTGGACCAGGGCGGAGTTCGCGGCGTGGGCGGACGGCGTTGCGTCACGACGCGGCTACCGCGTGCGCTATGTGGGGATCGGGCCGGAAGACGCCGAACGCGGCGCGCCGACCCAGATGGCGGTGTTCAGCTCGGGGGACGAGAACTGATGGAACTGAAGATCCCGAACCTGTGCCTGGTGGTGCTGATCGGCGCCTCCGGTTCCGGCAAGTCCACGTTCGCGCGCAAGCACTTCCTCCCGACGCAGGTGCTGTCGAGCGACTACTTCCGCGGGCTGGTGTCCGACGACGAGAACGACCAGTCCGCGTCCGCGGCGGCGTTCGACGCCCTGCACTACGTCGCGGCGAAGCGGCTGGAGGCGGGAAAGGTCACCGTCATCGACGCCACCAACGTGCAGGCACCCGACCGCGCCAAGCTGATCGAGGTGGCGAAGAAGGCCAACGTGCTGCCGGTCGCGATCGTGCTCGACACACCGACCGACGTGTGTCTCAAGCGCAACGCCCAGCGGCCGGACCGCGACTTCGGCGCGCACGTCGTCAAGCGGCACCGGGCGGCGTTGCACCGGTCGTTGAAGTACCTCGGCAAGGAGGGGTTCAAGCGCGTCCACGTCCTGCGCTCGGAGTCCGATGTGGACAGCGCGGTGATCGTTTACGAGAAACTGCTCAACGACCTGCGGCACGAGACCGGGCCGTTCGACGTGATCGGTGACGTGCACGGCTGCCGCGCCGAGCTGGCAGAGCTGCTGACGGAGCTCGGGTACACGCTCGTTCGTGACGACGAGGGCCGCGCGATCGACGCGGTTCCGCCTGGGAACCGCAAGGCGGTGTTCGTCGGTGACCTCGTGGACCGCGGGCCGGACACGCCGGGCGTGCTGCGCCTGGTCATGGGCATGGTCGCCGCCGGGCACGCCTTGAGCGTGCGCGGAAACCACGAGGAGAAGCTCGTGCGGGCGTTGCGCGGCCACAAGGTCACGGTGCGGCACGGGCTGGAGAAGTCCCTGGAGCAGCTCGCCCACGAGCCGGAGGAGTTCCGCCGTGCCGTGACGAAGTTCTGCGACGGACTGATCGCGCACTACGTCCTCGACGGAGGAAACCTCGTCGTGGCGCACGCCGGCCTGCCTGAGCGCTACCACGGTCGCGCGTCGGCCAAGGTGCGCAGCTTCGCGTTGTACGGCGACACGACCGGTGAGGTCGACGAGTACGGGCTTCCGGTGCGCCTCCCGTGGGCGAACGACTACCGCGGTTCCGCGATGGTGCTGTACGGGCACGTGCTGGTGCCCGAGGCCGAGTGGATCAACAACACGATGTGCCTCGAAACCGGTGTGGTGTTCGGCGGCAAGCTGACCGCGCTGCGCTACCCGGAGAAGGAGCTCGTCTCCGTCAAGGCGCATCAGGCCTGGTACGAGTCGGACCGCCCGCTGGTGGCACCGGCTCCGGCCGAACGCGCGCCGGACGTGCTCGCGTTGACCGATGTCACGGGCCTTCGCCGGATCGAGACGTCGGTGATGGGCGCCGTGACGATCCGCGCGGAGCAGTCCGCTTCGGCACTGGAGGTGATGAGCCGGTTCGCGATCGACCCGCACGACCTGCTGTACCTGCCGCCGACGATGGCTCCCACCGCCACCTCGCTGCGGGACGACGTGCTGGAGCACCCGTCCGAGGCGTTCGCGGAGTACCTCGCGGCCGGTGTGCGCGAGGTGATCTGCGAGGAGAAGCACATGGGCTCCCGCGCGGTGTTGCTGGTGCGGAAGGTTGGCGGCGCGATCTACACGCGCACCGGACGCGCGTTCTTCGACGGCACGCTGGGCGACGAGCTCCTGGACCGCGTGCGGGAGAGCGCGAAGCCGTTGTTCGACGAGTTCACCACCGACTGGCTGCTGATCGACGCCGAGCTGATGCCGTGGAACGCCAAGGCTTCCGGGCTGATCCGCGAGCAGTACGCGGCAGTCGGGGCGGCCGCCGGCGGAGCTCTGCCGGTGGCGGTCGAGGCCTTGCAGACGACGGCTGACCGTGGCGTGAACGTCGCCGAGCTCTTGGCGCGGACGGAAAGCCGGGCGGCGAACGCTTCGGCCTACCGGGCGGCGTACGAGCGGTACTGCTGGCCCACTGAAGGGCTGGAGGGCGTGCGAATCGCACCGTTCCAGCTGCTGGCGACCGAGGGACGCACGTTCCACGACCGTTCGCACCTGTGGCACCTCGAGACGCTGAGCCGACTGGAAGGATCGTTGTTCCAGCAGACCCGTCACCTCGTGGTCGACACCGCGGATCCCGCGGCCGGCGTGCGGTGGTGGGAGGAGCTCACGGCGGAAGGCGGCGAAGGCATGGTCGTCAAGCCGCTGGCGAACCTGACCGGTCGCGTGCAGCCGGGCGTGAAGGTGCGTGGGCGGGAGTACCTGCGGATCATCTACGGCCCGGACTACACGGAGCCCGCGAACCTCGCGCGGCTGCGCAAGCGCGGTCTCGGCCGCAAGCGCGGTCTTGCGCTGCGCGAGTACGCCCTGGGCATCGAGGCGTTGGAACGCGTCGCGCGCGGCGAGCCGTTGTGGCGCGTGCACGAGTGCGTTTTCGGTGTGCTGGCGCTCGAATCGGAACCGGTGGACCCACGACTGTGATTCTCGAAGCGATCATCGGTTCGCACGCCTACGGGCTGGCGACCGCAGAGTCTGATGTGGACAGACGTGGGGTGTTCGTCGCGCCCACGGAAGCGTTCTGGCGCCTGGACAAGCCGCCGACCTCGGTCGAGGGGCCCTCGCCGGAACAGCTCAGCTGGGAGGTCGAGCACTTCTGCAGGCTGGCGCTGAAGTCGAACCCGACGGTGCTCGAAACGCTGGTGAGCCCGCTCGTGGAGGTCATGACGCCGCTGGGAGAGGAACTGCGGGCGCTGCTGCCCGCGTTCCTGTCCCGGTACGCGGTGCGGGCGTACACGCGCGCGACGGAGATGCAGCTGTCGCGCGCGGGCCGCAACCTCAAGCCGAAGCAGCTCATGCACGTGGTGCGGTTGCGGCTGGTTGGCCTGCACCTGATGCGGACCGGATCGTTGGACATCACCGCGGACCGGTCGTTGCTCGCGATCCGCGACGGCTCGATGCCTTGGGACGACGCGGTGGCGTGGGCGCACCGGCTCGGTGAGGAGCTCGCGAACGCGGATGGGCCGCTGCCCGAGGAGCCGGATCGGGCACGCGTGGAGGACTGGCTGGTTTCGGTGCGCAGGAGGGCGTTGTGAGCTACGAGGTTCCTGATCTGAGCGCGGTCGTCGCGGAGCAGTCGCACGACCTGCTCTTCGCGACCGTGTCCGGTGCGCACCTGTACGGCTTCCCGTCCCGCGACTCGGACGTGGACCTGCGCGGCGTGCACGTCCTGCCGCTCACCGAGGTCGTCGGGCTGCGGCGCGGCCCGGAGACCAAGGAGCGGATGTGGGTGCGGGACGGTGTCGAGATCGACCTCGTCACGCACGACGTGGAGAAGTTCTGCCGCCTGCTCACCCGCCCCAACGGCTACGTGCTGGAGCAGCTCCTCTCGCCGCTCGTCGTGCACACCACGGACGGGCACCGGAAGCTGGCCGATCTCGCCGCGGGATGCCTCACGTCACGTCACGGCCACCACTACCGCGGGTTCGCGGTGACCCAGTGGCGGCTGTTCGAGCGGACCGGCGAGATCAAGCCACTGCTCTACACGTTCCGCGCGCTGCTGACCGGCGTGCACCTGCTGCGCACCGGAGAGGTCGTCGCGCACCTGCCGACGTTGCTGGACAAGCTCGACGGGCCGGACTACCTGGCGGCGCTCATCGAGGCCAAGGTCCTCGGCGAGCACCGGTCACTGGCCGGTGTACCCGAGCGGCCCGCTCCCGAACGACTGGAGGCCGACGTCGCGCACTGGCACGAAGAGCTGCAGAACGCGCGGACGGCCAGCGACCTGCCCGAGCATCCGCCGGCGTTCGAAGCGGTGCACGAGTTCGTGGTCGCGACGCGGGTGAGCTAGCTAGTGGCGCGACCCGGAACGTCGGCTGGGTGATTCACGCTCAGCAGGGCACCTCGCGGCACCCGTCTGACCGCGAATTCGCCCGGCAACCTTCCGGGCCCCGCCACTAGTCCTTCTTCTCCGGCTCGGCCGCGGGCTTGGCCTCAGCAGGCTCGTCGAACGACGCCGGCACGCGCTTGAGGTGCTTGTTCATCGACTTGACGAGGAAGAACACCGCGATGAAGAAGAGGATCAGCAGGACGAGGCCGACCGGGGAGGACTTGCCGAAGTCCTCACCCTGGCCGCCCTTGTCGTTGTTCGTGTTCGACGGCTGCACGGCGACGAAGGCCACCGTGTTGCCGAGGTCGAAGTCTGGGGAGAGCACCCCTAGACCTTAACTCCGGCGAACAGGTCGTTCTCGGGCAGCGTCGAGTCGACCTGGGAGCGCACGAGCTCGTACTCCTCGGTCGGCCAGATGTCCCGCTGCAGGTCCATCGGGATGGCGAACCAGCGGCTGGTCGGGTCGATCTGGGTGGCGTGGGCCTTCAGGGCGTCGTCGCGGACGTCGAAGTAGTCCGCGCACTCGACCCTGGTGGTCACGCGGTCCATCACGTCGGGGCGGTTGGCGTCCCAGTTCGCCAGCCACTCGGTGTAGGGCGACTCGAGGCCGCGGGCCTCCATGGCCTCGTGGAACGCCAGCAGCTTGGCGCGCGAGAAGCCGTGCGAGTAGTAGACCTTCTGGGTCTCCCAGGCCTCGCCCAGCGAAGGCTCGAACTCTGGGTCGGCCGCGGCGTCCAGTGCGGCCATCGAGATCTCGTGCGTGCGGATGTGGTCCGGGTGCGGGTAGCCGCCGTTCTCGTCGTAGGTCACGACGACGTGGGGGCGGAACTCGCGGATCACCTCCACCAGCGGTGGCACCGACTCCTCGAGCGGTACCAGGGCGAAGCAGCCCTCCGGCAGCGGTGGCTTCGGGTCGCCCTCCGGCAGGCCGGAGTCCTTGAAGCCGAGCCAGCGGTGCTGGATGCCGAGGATCTTGGCTGCGCGGGCCATCTCCTCGCGGCGGATTTCGATCATGTTCTCGAGCACGTCCGGCCTGTCCATCGCCGGGTTGAGGATGCTGCCCGCGCCTCCGTCGGTACAGGTCACGACCATCACGTCGTGCCCTTCCGCGACGTAGCGGGCCATCGTGGCCGCGCCCTTGCTCGACTCGTCGTCGGGATGTGCGTGCACTGCCATAAGGCGCAGCTTGTCGGCCATGACCCCCGTGGTCCTCCTGTGTGAATGGTCCTGCGACACTCAACAACTGAACGTCGGTCGTCATTGTTCCCCAGCGGGTCAGGAGGGCGTGGGAAAGTGTCGCAACGCGCGCTCCCCGAGGGGCGGTACGGCAACAGCACGCGCAAGCCGCTCAACAAGTGGGGTCGGTGGGGGTTACTCGCCGTAGCCGTGGCGGTGGGTGCGGTGGTCGCCTTCGTCGGTTACCGAAATCTCGGTACAAAGCCGATCGAGGCGAAGCAGACGGCGTTCATCCTCCTCGGCGACGACAGCGTGAAGGTCAGTTTCGAGGTTTCCCGAGATCAACCAGAGCGACCAGCCGTCTGCATCATTCGGGCCCGTTCCAAGGACGGCGACGAAGCAGGTAGACGCGAAGTTCTGGTTCCTCCGGGAAATGCCGTCGTCGTCGAGACAACAGTTCTCCGCACCTCGAAGCCGCCGGTCACCGGCGAGGTGTACGGGTGCTCTTACCAGGTTCCCCCCTACTTGTCCACGAGCTAGCGGCCAAGCGGGTGATCTGCGGTTTAAACGGCGAGATGGGGAACAAATCGCCGTCGCTGAACGTTGTCTGCGTGTTACTATTGAGGCTCAAGCACGGCCCCGGCGCGGGCCGTGTTTTTCCGTTCCGGGCCCACGGCCCGGGAACTATCTGGCACACACACGTGCGCCGGAGCAAGACGAGGAGTTGGTGACCGTGAGCGACACCCAGGTGACCTGGCTGACCCAGGAGGCCTACGACCGGCTCAAGGCGGAGCTGGACGAACTTATCGCGTACCGCCCGGTCATGGCTGCCGAGATCAACGCCCGCCGCGAGGAGGGTGACCTTCGCGAGAACGGCGGCTACCACGCCGCCCGCGAGGAGCAGGGCAAGCAGGAGGCGCGCATCCGCCAGCTGCACGAGCTGCTCCAGGCCGCGAAGGTTGGCGAAGCCCCCACCACCAAGGGTGTCGCGGCTCCGGGAACGGTACTGACGATCCGTTACGAAGGCGACGACGAGACCGAGACCTTCCTGCTCGCGACCCGCGAAGAGGGCGCGCACGGCGAGATGGAGGTCTACTCCCCGTCCTCGCCGCTCGGCAAGGCCCTGAACGGCGCGAAGGACGGCGAGACCGTGGAGTACGAGCTGCCCAACGGCAAGCTCCAGAAGGTCACGCTGATCACGGCGTTGCCTTACGCGGGGTAATCACTCAAACGTCGTGCAAGGGGCGGTCACCTCGGTGGCCGCCCCTTCACGCGTTCCAGGAGCGGTCGCACGCGTGGAGGCACGGGCGTCGACAGGGCGATCGAGGTCGACAACCTGCGCACGTGCGGCACGTCGACGACGTGGTCGACCACGCGCTGCAGGTCCGCGTTGGACCGCGCGACCATGCGCACGAAGAGATCGCCCTGGCCGGTCGTCGCGTGCACCTCGCACACCTCGGGGATCGCGGCCAGGCCCTCGCACACCTCCGCGCGCCGGCCCTGCGCGATTTCCACCACCGCGAACGCCGTCAGCCCGTAGCCCATCGCGCCCAGGTCGAGCGCCGGCGGGAACCCGGCGAGCACGCCGCGTTCGACCAGCCGGTCCAGCCTGGCCTGCACCGTTCCCCTCGCGACACCCAGCCGTCGGGAGCATTCGAGGACTCCCAGCCGAGGCTCGTCCGTCAGCAGCAACAGCAGCCGTGCGTCCAGTTCGTCCACGGGCTGGTCAGAGTGCTCACTCTGTTGATCTGAAGGCATAGAACACTGTACAAAATGCACAGTGAAATCGCTGACTGTTGCTCACCCTGTTGGGTCGACTCATGCTGTGAGGCATGACGCAGCAGCTTGACGACGTGAGCTACGACCAGCTCCGGCAGCTCGTGGGGTTGGTCGACTACGACGCGACCAAGGACCCCTTCCCCGTGCGCGCCATGGACGCCGTGGTGTTCGTCGCGGGCAACGCAACGCAGACCGCCTGGCTCTACCAGGTGGCGTTCGGCATGGAGCTCGTCGCCTACGCGGGCCCCGAGACCGGCCAGCGCTCCCACAAGTCGTTCGTGCTGAAGTCGGGCTCGGCCCGCTTCGTCATCCACGGCGGCGTGCAGCCCACCTCCCCGCTCCTCGACCACCACCGCAAGCACGGCGACGGCGTCATCGACCTGGCGCTGGAGGTCGGCGACGTCGACCAGTGCATCGCGCACGCCCGCAAGCAGGGCGCGACCGTGCTGGAGGAGCCGCACGACGTGTCCGACGAGCACGGCACCGTCCGTCTCGCCGCGATCGCCACGTACGGCGAGACCCGCCACACGCTGGTGGACCGCTCCAAGTACAACGGCCCCTACCTGCCCGGTTACGTGGCGCGGAAGTCGACCGTCAAGCGCCCGGAGGGTGCGCCGAAGCGCCTCTTCCAGGCCGTCGACCACTGCGTCGGCAACGTCGAGCTCGGCAAGATGGACTACTGGGTCGAGTGGTACAACCGCGTCATGGGCTTCGTGAACATGGCGGAGTTCATCGGCGACGACATCGCCACCGACTACTCGGCGCTGATGTCCAAGGTCGTCTCCAACGGCAACCACCGGGTCAAGTTCCCGCTGAACGAGCCGGCGATCGCGAAGAAGAAGTCGCAGATCGACGAGTACCTGGAGTTCTACGAGGGTGCCGGCGTCCAGCACATCGCGCTGGCGACCAACGACATCATCCGCACGGTCACGGCCATGCGCGACGCGGGCGTGGAGTTCCTGGAGACGCCGGACAGCTACTACGACGACCCGGAGCTGCGTGCCCGGATCGGCGAGGTCCGCGTGCCCATCGAGGTGCTCAAGGAACACCGCATCCTGGTCGACCGCGACGAGGACGGCTACCTGCTGCAGATCTTCACCAAGCCGATCGGTGACCGTCCGACCGTCTTCTACGAGCTGATCGAACGGCACGGCTCGCTGGGCTTCGGCAAGGGCAACTTCAAGGCCCTTTTCGAGGCGATCGAGCGCGAGCAGGAGCGACGCGGCAACCTCTGATGGCGTTCCCCCGGTAAGGTGCTTTACGGGGGATACACATCGTGGGGAGGTGGCATGGCATTCGCACGACGCGTGGCCGCGGTGATTCCGCTGGTCGGAGCCGTGACCACGGCTGCGGCACTGACCGGAGCTGCGTTCTTGACCGTGGCGCACGCCGGGTGTGACGAGGCCGGCCGCTTCGTCCGAACAGGCGAGTCGATGGAGTTCGTCGGCGGCTGTGTGAACGGCGCCGACCTTCCGGCGGCGCCGACAGCCGAGGCCGAGAACGTCGACAGGTTCGGCGGCTCCAAGAAACCGTGAGACGCAGAACGGCCCCCTCCAGCCGGAGGGGGCCGTTCGCGTTGCCGGAAACTCAGCCGAGGGCTTCGAGCAGGTCGGCCACGAGGTCGTCACCGGACTCGATGCCCACCGAGACGCGCACCAGGTCCGCCGGCACCTCCAGCATCGACCCGGCGGTGGACGCGTGGGTCATCCTGCCGGGGTGCTCGATCAGCGACTCGACGCCGCCCAGCGACTCGGCCAGCGTGAACAGCTTGGTCCGCGCGCACACCTCGAGCGCCGCCTCTTCGCCGCCGTCGACGATGAACGACACCATGCCGCCGAACCGGCGCATCTGCTTGGCCGCCACCTCGTGGTTCGGGTGCGACTCCAGGCCGGGGTACAGCACCTTCTTCACCTTCGGGTGCCGCACCAGGGCCTCGGCGACGAGCTCGGCGTTGTCCGAGTGCTTCTCCATGCGCAGCTCGAGGGTCTTGAGGCCGCGCAACGTCAGGAACGCGTCGAACGGGCCGGGAACCGCGCCCGCACCGTTCTGCAGGAAGCCGAACGCCGCGTCGATCTCCTCGTCCGAGGTGATCAGCGCGCCGCCCACGACGTCGGAGTGGCCGCCGACGTACTTGGTGGTCGAGTGCAGGACCACGTCGGCGCCGAGCTCCAGCGGCGTCTGCAGGGCCGGCGAGGCGAAGGTGTTGTCCACGACGAACTTGGCGCCCGCGGCGTGCGCCACCTCGGCGATGGCCGCGATGTCGCCGATGTTCAGCAGCGGGTTGGTCGGGGTCTCGATCCACACCAGCTTGGTCTCGGGACGGATGGCGGCGCGGATCGCGTCGATGTCCGTGACCGGTGCCGGCGAGTGGGTGACGCCCCACTGCGAGAAGACCTTGTCGATCAGCCGGAACGTGCCGCCGTACGCGTCGTTCGGGATGACGATGTGGTCGCCGGGCTTGAGGAACGTGCGCAGCGCCGCGTCGGTCGCGCCCATGCCGGAGGCGAACGCACGGCCGTAGCGGCCGCGTTCCAGCGAGGCGAGGGCCGTCTCCAGCGCACGGCGGGTCGGATTGCCGGTGCGCGAGTACTCGAAGCCCTGACGCAGCCCGCCCACGCCGTCCTGGGCGTAGGTCGACGTCGCGTAGATGGGCACGTTCACCGCACCCGTGGTCGGGTCCGGGTCCTGGCCGGCGTGGATCGCCCTGGTCGCGAAGCCGTAAGGGGTGCTCATCTCCCAAGGGTACTCACCCATCTGGCGGTCGACGGCACGAGTCCACGCAGTGAACTCCCCCGGAAACGAGCCGGCCCCCGGCCACTGGGAAGTGACCGGGGGCTGGGTGCGTGCTGGGGATTACCAGCCCTGCTGCTGCCCGTAACCCTGCTGCGGCGGCTGGCCGTAGCCACCCTGCTGCTGCTGCGGGTAACCGCCGGTGCCCGGCTGCTGCGGGTAGCCACCGGTACCGGGCTGCTGCGGGTAACCACCGCTGCCGCCGTAGGGCGAAGCGGTCTCCGGGGCGTTGACCACGATGGTCTTCATGATCTTGTCGGCCCAGGTCTGCTTCTTCGGCTCCCACAGCGGGGCGAAGAAGCCCGCGTAGCACGGCAGGGCGTCGACGATGTGGCACAGCTGGCGCACGAAGACCGTGCCGGCGCCGATCGGCTGCTGGGTCTCCTCGCCGACCAGCTTGATCTTCGCGATCTTCTTGCCGATCGTCTGGCCCGTCTGACCCTGCTTGATGATCACGTTCCAGATGACGAAGCCGGCGTAGCCCAGCCACAGGACGAGCCCGATCAGGCCGAACACGACAGCGGCGTCAGGAGCGTTGGCCGCGACCAGGCCGAGGATGAAGACGATCGCGTAGACCACGACGAGCGGCGCGGCGACGTCGATCAGGTAGGCGACGAAGCGCGAGCCCCACTCGGCGTAGCCGGTCGGCGGCGGCGGCGCCATGGGCATGCCGTAGCCGGGCTGGCCGTACGCGCCCGCGGCCGGCTGGCCGTACGGGTTCGACTGCGGAGCACCGTACGGCTGCTGCGGCTGACCGTAGGCCTGCTGCTGCGGCTGGCCGTACGGGTTGGACTGCGGAGCGCCACCGTAAGGCTGCTGCTGCGGCTGACCGTAGGCCTGCTGCTGCGGGGCGCCGTACGGGGGCGGCTGCTGGGCGGGGAACCCGCCGGAGCCGAGTCCCTGCGCCGGGAAGCCACCCGAACCGGGAGCTGCCGGCGGCACCTGCCCGGGGCTGACGACCTGGGTGGCGTCCGCGTTCTGCTGCGGTGCGGCAGGTACCTGACCAGGCGAGACGACCTGCGTCGCGTCCGGGTTCGGGTTGGCCGCGGAGGGCTGCCCACCTCCCGGGACGATCTGCGTCGCGTCCGCGTTGGGCTGCTCCTGCTGCGGCTGACCGCCGAACTGGTTTCCTGGCGGCTGCGGAGCGTTCATCCGGTTTCCAACCCCCTTGGCTGGGCCGTGTGTGAGTAAGACTGCTGATCTGGGGCGTCACGCTATCGGACGCACCCGCTTCTACGCTCAGCGACCAGCCAAGAACCCCAGAATGTCCTGCCGCGTGACGACTCCGGCGGGCTTCCCGTCCTCCAGGACGAGCGCGCCGTCCGCACTCGACAGCGCGTTCATGGCGACACCGACCGGCTCGCCGGCGCCGAGCGTGGGCAGCGGCGCGCCCATGTGCTTGTCGAGGCGGTCCGACAGCTGCGCCTTGCCGGTGAACAGCGCGTCGAGCAGGTCGCGCTCGTTGACCGCACCCGCGACCTCGGCGGCCATGACGGGCGGCTCGGCGTTGACGACGGGCATCTGGGAGACGCCGAACTCGCGCAGGATCGCGACCGCGTCACCGACGGTCTCGTTCGGGTGCGCGTGGACGAGGTCGGGGAGCTTGCCGCCCTTGCGGCGCAGCACGTCGCCGACGGTCGCACCGGTCGAGTCCGGCGGGAGGAAGCCGTAGGAGGCCATCCAGCGGTCGTTGAACACCTTGGAGAGGTAGCCGCGGCCACCGTCGGGCAGCAGCACGACGACGACGGCGTCTTCCGGCAGGTCCTTCGCGACGCGCAGCGCGGCCGCGGCCGCCATGCCGCACGAACCGCCGACCAGCAGGCCTTCCTCACGGGCGAGGCGGCGCGTGACGTCGAACGAGTCCGCGTCGGAGACCTCGACGATCTCGTCGCAGATGGTCTTGTCGTAGGTCTCCGGCCAGAAGTCCTCGCCGACGCCCTCGACCAGGTACGGCCGGCCGGTGCCGCCCGAGTAGACGGAGCCCTCCGGGTCCGCGCCGATGATCTGCACGGCGCCGTTCGAGGCCTCCTTGAGGAAGCGGCCGGTGCCGGAGATGGTGCCGCCGGTGCCGACGCCCGCGACGAAGTGCGTGATCTTGCCCTCGGTCTGGCGCCAGATCTCGGGGCCGGTCTGGTGGTAGTGGCTCGCCGGGTTCTCCGGGTTCGCGTACTGGTTCGGCTTCCACGCGCCGGGGATCTCGCGGACGAGCCGGTCCGAGACGTTGTAGTAGGAGTCCGGGTGCTCCGGCGCGACGGCGGTCGGGCACACCACGACCTCGGCGCCGTAGGCCTTCAGGACGTTGCGCTTGTCCTCGCTGACCTTGTCCGGGCAGACGAACACGCACTTGTAGCCCTTGCGCTGGGCGACCAGCGCGAGCCCGACTCCGGTGTTGCCGGAGGTCGGCTCGACGATCGTGCCGCCGGGCTGCAGCTCACCGGACTTCTCGGCCGCCTCCACCATGCGCAGCGCGATGCGGTCCTTCACGCTCCCGCCGGGGTTCAGGTACTCGACCTTGGCCAGCACCGTGGCTTTGATCCCCGAGGTCAGGGAGTTGAGCTTCACCAGCGGCGTGTTGCCCACCAGGTCGACGACGTGCTCGGCGTACTCCACCGGTATCTACTCCCCACTCCCACTCTCCGAGATAGCAAAACGAAGCCTAGCTCTAGTGGCTGCGGAGGTTGATTCGAACGGCGGCGCCGACGATTTCCCCGGAAAGGGGTGTTGCGGATGATCGGACTGAGGACGCTGCGAGCGGCGGCCATGACCGCCGCGACGCTCGGAGGGCTCTCCGGCGCGCTGGTCGGGTTGCTGAGCGAGCAGGGCAGACGCGCCCGGATCGCCATCGGCGTGCTGGAGCACCTGTGGCCCGCGCCGGACGGTGTCTACTCCGACGACGGCGGCGACCCGCTGCGGTTCGCCGTGCTCGGCGACTCGATGGCGGTGGGTGTCGGTGTGACGCATCCCTCGCAGATGCCGGGCGTGCTGCTGGCCCAGGCGCTGGCCGAGGAGGCGGGACGGCCGGTGCGGCTCTCGACCTGCGCCGTCAGCGGCTCGACGACGCGGGACCTGGTGCCGCAGGTCGACGCGGCCGTCCGGGACGCACCGCAGGTCGCGCTGATCATCATCGGTGCGAACGACGTCACCTCCCGGCTGGGCGTCGGCGAGTCGGCGCGGCTGCTGGGCGAGCAGGTCCGCAAGCTGCGCGCCGCCGGCTGCGGTGTCGTCGTCGGCACCTGCCCCGATCTCGGGATCGTGCGGCCGATTCCGCAACCGTTGCGCTACGTCGGGCACAGGTACAGCCTGCGGCTGGCGGAGGCGCAGACCGCGGAGGTGTCGCGGGCGGGTGGAGTGCCGGTGTCGCTCGCGAACCTGCTGGCGCCCGAGTTCATGGCGCGCCACGTCGACATGTTCAGCTCCGACCGCTTTCACCCCAGCGCCGTCGGCTACGAGGCCGCGGCCGGCGTGCTGCTGGCGCCGTTGTGCCAGGTGGCGGGGTTGTGGCCGGGTTGGCGCACGCCCGCGTTGCCGAGGCGGTCTGCGGCGGCTCTCGCGCTGCGGCCGTCCCGCGTGCCTGGGTGGCTGCAAAGGCGGCACGCCTGAGTTTCGAAATTCGCGTCACGTGCGCTGGCCTGGGTGAGCGGGCGTTAACTACGCTCGACCGCGACCTTGACTCTCAACGAGGAGTTTCGTGATGCCTGAGGCCGTGATCGTCTCCGCCGCCCGCTCCCCCATCGGCCGCGCGGGCAAGGGTTCGCTGAAGGACGTGCGGCCGGACGACCTGGCCGCGCAGATGGTGCGAGCAGCGCTCGACAAGGTCCCGCAGCTCGACCCCGCACAGATCGACGACCTGATGCTCGGCTGCGGCCTGCCCGGCGGCGAGCAGGGCTTCAACATGGCGCGCGTGGTGGCCGTCCTGCTCGGGCAGGACTCGCTGCCCGGCACGACCGTCACGCGGTACTGCGCCTCGTCGTTGCAGACCACGCGCATGGCCCTGCACGCCATCAAGGCGGGCGAGGGCGACGTGTTCATCTCGGCCGGCGTCGAGACGGTGTCGCGGTTCGCGAAGGGCAGCTCCGACTCGTGGCCGGACACCCACAACCCGCTGTTCGCCGACGCCGAGGCCCGGACCGTTTCGGTGGCCCAGTCCGGTGCGGACGAGTGGGTGGACCCGCGTTCGCTGGGCGTCGTGCCGGACATCTACATCCCGATGGGCCAGACCGCCGAGAACCTGGCGCTGCTGAAGGGCGTCTCGCGGCAGGAGATGGACGAGTTCGGCGTCCGCTCGCAGAACCTCGCCGAGAAGGCGATCGCGGACGGCTTCTGGGCCCGCGAGATCACTCCGGTGACGCTGCCCGACGGCACCGTGGTCTCCGCGGACGACGGCCCGCGCGCGGGCGTGACGTACGAGGCGGTTTCTGCTCTGAAGCCGGTCTTCCGCCCCGACGGCCGGATCAACGCCGGCAACTGCTGCCCGTTGAACGACGGCGCCGCGGCTCTCGTGATCATGTCCGACACGAAGGCGCGCGAGCTCGGCATCACCCCGCTCGCCAGGATCGTGTCGACGGGCGTCTCCGGCCTGTCGCCGGAGATCATGGGTCTCGGCCCGGTCGAGGCCTCGAAGCGCGCGCTGGCACTGGCCGGATTGTCGATCTCCGACATCGACCTCGTGGAGATCAACGAGGCGTTCGCGGCCCAGGTGATTCCTTCGTACCAGGACCTCGGAATCGATTTGGACCGGCTGAACGTGAACGGTGGCGCCATCGCCGTCGGTCACCCGTTCGGCATGACCGGTGCGCGCATCACCACGACCCTGATCAATTCCCTGCAGTTCCACGACAAGCAGTTCGGTCTCGAGACCATGTGCGTCGGCGGTGGTCAGGGCATGGCGATGGTCATCGAACGCCTGAGCTGAGATCCCCAAGATCTGCAAATTGACGCTTGCAAGTAGCTCCGCTTCACCCGAACGGAGCTACTTGCCTGCCACCTTTCTGCCGATGACGTAATTCGTCGCGTAACGGCGTCATCAGGCGAGGGGGAGTCCGTCCCTACCGCGATGAGCAAGGAGGGTCGGACATGCCGTACGTGTGGTGGCAAAGCGAATACGACCTGCAATGCCATGCCTTCTCCCTCGACCAAGCCAACGGTTCCCGCAGCTTTTACGAGGCCGTCTGCGAACACTCGGTACCCGATGAGCGGGTGTCGCGTGCCCAGGCGGGTGCCCTCTGCACGACCTGCCTGATCAAGGTGGGCACGCAACTGCCCGATGTCCGCTGGCGGGCCTAGACCCGTCTCATGCCGACCGACGCCGGTGCGCTCTCGGTGAAGCCGTGCCGTTCGTAGAGACGACGGCCGGGCGGGTCGGCGAGCAGGTTGACGTACGCGTTCGGCGCGTGTTCGCCGATGCGGTCCAGCAGCGCTGTCATGATCGCGTCGCCGATGCCCTTGCGCTGATGGTGCGGCAACACCGCCATGTCGATGATGTGGAAGTACCAGCCGCCGTCGCTGAGCACGCGGCCCATGCCCACGGTCTCGCCTGACTCCACGTGGACGACGTGTGCGCTGGCCCAGGCGCCGTTGATGCCGTTCTCGGCTTCTTCGACGGTGCGCGCGCTGAGGCCTGATTCCTTGCGCAGGCGCAGGTAGTCGTCGACCGCGGGCGGTGTCATCTCCAGCCGGTACGCGTGATCCACGGATCTCCCCCAGGTGTGCTTGTTCGACCGGTGGCGGTAGAGCGCCGTCCGAGCTTCCTTGGTGCCCAGCTTCTCGAGGCCCCAGATCGCCCAGTCCCCGAAGCGCTCGTCGTCGAGGTGAGCGACGAAGAGCGGCAACGCCCTGGGATCCCCGGCTTCGCCGATCAGCTCCAGCAACCAGGCGCGCAGGCCCTGGTCGTCCTCCTCGCGGTGGAACTCCTCGATGAGCTCGTCGAGGTGCTCCGCCGCGTGGGGCTTCAGCATGGCGAAGCCGGTTTCGCAGTCCTGGCCGTTGCGGCGGCGCATCAGCCGCATCGCCTCTCCGAACCTCTTGCTCATTCCACCCCCGAACGCCGGAGGGCGCCCCGCCGAAGCGAAGCGCCCTCCGGAAACCCCCGCGGACGTCAGTCCGAGTTGAAGTACGACAGCAGGCGCAGGATCTCGGTGTACAGCCACACCAGGGTGACCGTGAGACCGAACGCGATCTGCCACGCGAACTTGGCCGGCACACCGGCCCGGATCGCCTGGTCGGCGGCGTCGAAGTCGATCAGGAAGCTGAACGCCGCGAGACCGATGCAGACGAGGCTGAAGATGATCGCGAGCGCGCCGCCGTTGCGGAGGCCGAGGCCGCCGTCGGTGAAGAAGCTCATGATCAGGTTGAAGAGCATGAGGACGGCGACGCCGATGATCGCGCCGGTGATCCACTTGGTGAACTTCGGCGTGACTCGGATCGCACCCGTCTTGTAGACGATCAGCATGCCGGCGAAGACGCCGATCGTGCCGATGATCGCCTGGCCGATCACGACGACACCCTGACCCGGACCGGTCCAGCGGTCGATCATGGCGCCGATGATGCCGCTGAAGGCACCGAGGAAGATGCCCTCGACGGCCGCGTAGGCGATGACGAGCGGCGGGCTCGGCATGCGCTTGAACATGATGATCAGCGCGAGCACGAGGCCGATGATCGCGGCCGGGAACAGAAGGTTCCACCACTGCATCACGTACGTGACGACGGCGGTCGCGGCCACCACGGCGAGCGTGATGCCGGTCTTCGTGACGACGTCGTCGATCGTCATGGGCCGCTCGCTGGTCAGCGGCGGCGGAGCCTGCTGGTAGCCGGCCTCTGGCTGGCCGAAGCCTGCATAGCCTCCGTACCCGCCGCCGGTCGGCAGGTTACGGAAAGCCGGGTTGCTGCTGGAGCGCACCTGGTCCTCCTGGGGCGTTGCTTTACGCCGTCACGGGTACAACGAGCACGCTGGGTGCCAGGTTCCCCGTCGGTAAAGGAGACTTTACCCCTGACGACGATCACACGTGCGCAAATACTGCGCTAACTCCGGAGCGTAGTGAGACTACGGCGTGTCGCGGCGTGTCATTCCTGAAGCGAGTAAGGCGCGTCACATTTCAATCACATTCACACGGACGGTGACGACACACTTCCCCCTCGTGGCGGCTTGTACCCGGTGTGGGGTACCGCCAGGCTCGCACGCGGAATTACCACAGGTCAGAGGGGACCAAGATCCAAAATGGGCTGGAAACGTCTTGCCGCCGTGGCGGTGGTCTCGGGTCTCGCACTCCTGACCGCACCCACGACGGCGACAGCAGTCGGCGTCAAGGGCATCGGCCACAACGCGTCAGGGCTCCAGCCCAACGCCACACCGGGCAGCGAGTGGCACGGGTCCTACGTCTGGCAGAACAAGCACGTGTGGTGCGTGCAGTACGCGCTGCCCGCGCCGGACAGCAACGTCGGCTACAAGGAAGGTGACGAGCTGCTGACGAAGGCGGGCAAGAAGCTCCCGTCCGACGTCGCGGCGAACATCTCCTACCTCCTGCTGCGCTACTCCACCACGAAGTCCGCGGAAGAGGCGGCCGCGCTCGCGCACCTCCTCCACACCTGGACCTCTCCTGTCGACGGCAACGTGAACCTCGGCGCGACCGACCCCAAGTACCTCGCCTACGACAGCGCGTTCTACGCCTCGAAGCTGCCGCCCGCCGTCATGGACACCGTCGCGCGCCTCAAGGCCGACGCCGAGGCCAACCGCGGCCCGTGGACGCTCAGCGCCACCGCCCCCAAGGAACCGCTGATCATCGGCACCGAGTCGAGCTGGACCGTGTCGCTGGTCAAGGCGAACGGCCAGGGCGTGCCCAGCGCGCCGATCGACTTCACGCTGACCGACGCGACGCTCGTCGACGGCAGTGTCGGCGGCAAGGCCACCACGGGCGCCGACGGCAGCCCGGCCACGATCAAGATCCTCCCCACGGGCCCGAAGCCCTCGATCGCGGCCAACGCGGACTCCCCCGCCGACAAGCCGGTCGTGCACCAGCCGATCTCGACGGACAACATGCAGCGCATGGTCACCACAGGCGGCGAGAAGAAGCTGAGCGCGAACGCCACCGGACAGGCCAAGACCGCGCCCGGCAAGGTGAAGATCACGAAGATCGACTCGGAGACCAAGAAGGCCATCGCGGGCGTCGCCCTGCGCGTCACGTCCAAGGACCAGACGAAGCCCGCGCTCAAGCAGGACGACACCGAGCTGGTCGGCACCGACGGCAAGCCGCTGGTGCTGCAGACCGGCGCCGACGGCACGGTCGAGGTCCCGGACCTGCGCACCCCGCAGGAGATCTGCCTCGTCGAGGTGGCGGCGCCGAAGGGGTACGAGGAGTTCTTCGACCCGAAGGCACCACCGGCCTCGTGCGGCACGCTCGCGGCAGGACAGACGCTCGCGCTCGAACTGGTGAACAAGCCCAACAAGCCCGTCGTGCCCAGCACGATCCCGGCCGGTCAGGACGGCAAGACGCCCGTCGCGACCGCGTCGTTCGAAACGCAGCTGCGTCCGGGTGTGATGCTCGCGGTGGGTGGCCTCGTGCTGCTCGGTGCGGCGCTGGCAGGCTTCCTGGTGTGGCGCAGGCAGTGAGTCCCAAGGCGTTTCTGACCGGCGCGCTGGTGGCGGGTGTTGCCGCCACCAGCGTGCTGGTCACCGCGTCCGGGACCGAGGTGCTCAAGGGGCACGCGGTCGCGGACGAGATCCCCGTGGTCGGGCCGGGGCCGGTCGCTGACAGCCTCAGCACCGGCCGCGGGGCCGACCTCACCGGGCTGGTCGGTGGCGCGAACACGGCCAACGCCAAGCCCGCGGAGCCCACGCAACCACAACCCGCGCCGCCCAAGGCCGGTCCCGGCTCGGTCCGGCTGCCTTCGGGAGGCACGGCCACGCTGGTCCGCCGCGAGGTGAAGGACGGCGTGCTGCCCGTTCCCGACGGCATCGGCGAGGCCACCTGGTGGGGTGCCGAGCTCGCGGCGCAGGAAGGCGCGACGGTCCTCGCCGGGCACGTCGACTGGAAGGGCGCCAGAGGTCCCTTCGCCGAGCTGTGGCAGGCCCAGAACGGCCGTGAGGTCGTGATCGCCGACAGTGCCGGCAAGGAGTTCAAGTTCCGCATCAACCAGATCGAGACGGTGCGCAAGGAAGAACTGCCTGCCCGCGCCGTCGAGTTCTTCGGCCCGCGCGGGCCGCACCGGTTGGTGCTGGTCACCTGCGGCGGCACGTGGATCGGCGGCCAGCAGGGTTACGAAGCCAACCGCGTGGTGATCGCCGAACCCGTTGCGTAATGAAGCAACCCCTTCGGGTGACCAGTCGTCTCCATAAGTGTGAAACGGTGGGGATGGTTGACCACGGGCCTGGCGCTTGCGCTGGCCCTCGTGCTGGTGATGACTCTCGGCCCGACCAAGGACCAGCAGAGCCAGGCGGACGCCGGTCCCCTGCCGATGGCACCTCGGCTGCCCGCCCCCAAGGACGCCGGCCCCACGCCGACAGTTCCCGCGCCGAGCCCCGAACAACTGCAGCAGCAGCCGTGGATGCACAAGCTCGCACCCGGTGAGAAGCCACCGCAGTTCGTGCTGTTCTCCTTCGACGGGGCGGTCTCCAAGCAGCACTGGGACAAGGTCCTGCCGATCGCCAGGGAGAAGAAGGCGCACGTCACCGGTCTGCTGTCCGGCGTGTACATGCTGGCCGACCAGGACAAGATGCAGTACCAGCCGCCCGCGGGACTCAAGCGCGGCGTCTCCGACATCTCCTTCGGTGGCAGCAAACAGGACATCGCCGCCCGCATCGGCTACCTCAACCAGGTGATCGACGAGGGCCACGAGATCGGCACGCACTACAACGGCCACTTCTGCTCCGGCGGCACCCAGCCGTCGGTCGACAAGTGGGACAGCAAGGCGTGGAACGAGGAGCTCGCCCAGTTCAAGCAGATCGTGGACAGGGCACGTGCCGCCGGCTTCAAGCTCGCCGACGGCGCTGTCCGGGGTGGACGGACGCCGTGCCTGGAAGGCAACTGGGACCAAGCTTTCCCCGCGATGGCGGCCAACGGCCTGGTCTACGACACCAGCAAGGTCGCGCTGGGCGTGCAGTGGCCGTCCGTCCAAAACGGACTGTACGAGTTCCCGATGCCCGAGGTGAGGGTTCCCGCGCTGGGCAGGCAGGTCGTCATGATGGACTTCAACCTCTGGTACGCGCTCAACGCCGCCAGGGACGAACCCCACCGCGCGACCGAGTTCGCCCAGATCGTCTTCGACACGTACAAGTCGGTGCACCAGGCCGCGTTGAACGGCAACCGCGCGCCGCTCGTGATCGGCAACCACTTCAACGAGTGGAACGGTTCGGCGTTCTCGAACGCGATGGAGCAGTTCCTCGCGTACGTGTGCGACAAGCCGGAAACGGTGTGCGCCACCTACACCGAGGTGATCCAGTGGATGCAGCTGCAGGAACCGGCGGTGCTGGACCAGCTCCGCCGGATGCCCGCGGCTCGCAACTAGACCCTCGCTCAGCCGTCCGTCAAGACGATCCGGTCGTCGTTCGCACCCGGCTGGCCGTTGTTGTCCTGGTTGGACGTTCCCAGCCACTACGTGCCGTCCGGCGCCGGAGCCACCGCCCGTACGCGGCCGTAGCTCGTGAACACCGCCTGCGGGGTGCCGAGCGTGGTGCCGTTCACCGGGATCTTCCACACGCGCCTGTCGGTGACCGGACCGACGTACAACGCGTTCTTGCAGTAGCCGATGCCGGCCGGACCGGCCTGGCTGGTGGGCCACGTCTTCACCGGGTTGGTCATCCCCGCGGTGTTGCAGTTGCCCTCACAGGTCGGCCAGCGGTAGTTCTTGCCAGCCGCGGGCCTGCCCGCGGAGTCGAAGCGGAGAACCTTGCCGCCCGACGAGTTCCAGTTCTGCGCCGTGCTGGTGTGCTGGCCGTCACCCGTGGTCGCCCACAGGAAGCCGTCCGGGCCGAACTCCAGGCCGCCGCCGTTGTGGTAGCGGCATCTTGGGGATGCCGCTCACGATCACGTGCGGTGTACCGCCGAGCCGCAGCTTCGTGACGCGGTTGTCGCTTGCCGTGGAGTAGCAGATGATGCCGCTGCCGTCCGGCAAGAACTCGATGTCCCACGGGATGTCCAGCTTCGTGGTGATTGTCCGTTCGGCGAGAACCGACGGGCCGTCCTGCGCGGAGGCCGGGATGACGCAGAGGGATGCGCCACGGCAGTGCAGGTTGCCGCCACCGCGATACGACGAGCACGCAGGTGCTCTCCTTCATGTCCGCTCGTGTTTGTCTGCGGCGGCGGCGTTGCAGGGCGTAGTTGCCCAATCACAAGCCGGATAAACCCACAACGGTCATCGGATGTGTGGGACGTCCCTCGCCTCCGAGCGGGTGAGGCGAGGGACGTTCTCAACTACCTCGGGTAGTCGAGTCCGGTGTGGTCAGTTGCCGTCGGCGATGTGGATCCCGCCAGGGGTGATCACCCAGAGCGAGCCGTCGGGACCCGCGACCTCGTCCCGCGTGCGCCCGAGGTTGGTGTAGATCTTGCCGCCGGCACCGTTCGGCGTGAGCTTGAACGTGCCGCCCTTGAGGGAGGCCATGTAGAAGTGGCCCTTGTAGGTGGTGAGGCCGGACGGCGTCGCCTGCGAGGTCGGCCACTGCTTCACCGGGTTGGTCATCCCGGCGGTGCCGCACGAACCCTCGCAGGTCGGCCAGCCGTAGTTCTTGCCGGCGTCGATCTTGTTGAGCTCGTCGACCTTGCTGGCGCCGATGTCGGAGACGTAGAGCTGGCTGCCCAGCCAGGTCAGGCCCTGCACGTTGCGGTGGCCGTAGGAGTAGACGAGCGAGTTGAACGGGTTGCCCGGCGCGGGCTTGCCGTCCTTGGTCATGCGCAGGACCTTGCCGCCCAAGGAGTTCTTGTTCTGCGCGTTGCTCCCGTTCTGGCCGTCACCGGTACCGGCGTAGAGGAAGCCGTCGGGACCGAACTTGATGCGGCCGCCGTGGTGGAACTGCGAGCCGCGCGGAATGCCGGTGACGATGGGCTTCGTGGCCGTGTCACCGATCTTCCACGTGGCGATCCGGTTGTCGCTTCCGGTGGTGTAGTAGAGGAAGAGCGTCTTGTCCGCGGCGTACGTCGGCGACACCGCGATGCCCAGCAGGCCCGCTTCCTTCGTCACCGAGACACCGGGGATGTCACCGACTTTCGTGACTTTGCCGTCCTTGGTGATGGTGGAGACGGTCTTGGCGTCCTTCTGCGTGAAGATGCCGGTGCCGTCCGGCAGGAAGTCGATGCTCCAGGCCTGCTTGAGGCCGGTGGCGATCGTTTTGACGGCCATCGTGCCGACTTCGCCGCTCTCTGCCGCGGACGCCAGCGGGCTGCTGGACAGTCCGACCGCAAGTGCGAGGACGCCGGCGTACGCACTTCGACGAGCACCCATTGTGCTGACCCCTCAACTTTCGCGTCGTGCGGCGACGGCGAGCCCGCGTCGGAAGGTGCGGGCTGGGGGCCTCCCGATACAACCACGGTGTGTAGTCATGAGCGCATCCACCAATCGGGTCACCCATCCGATGACTTTAGGTAACTTTATGTACGGTCTGGACCTCGACCGCCGGGACGACATAACGTGTGGTTCGCCGCCGCGCCCCACGGAAGTGCCGCGCGCCCAGCAATCGGGCACGCCGGCCGGAGACCCGAGGAGTTGCGCCATGAACGTTGTCGTCAACACTGCCGAGCAGAAGCTTCCCGAGGTCAAGCGCGAGTGGGTCAAGCCCGACTTCCGCGACTTCGAGACGCCGATGGAGGTCACCGCCTACGCAGCCCGCAGCTGACGTTGGGCTTCTGCCGGGGTTCCTGCCGTTTCGCGGGCAGGAACCCCGGCCCCACGCCTCGCCGCGCGTCCCCCAGCCGAGGAGTATCCGCCCATGACCGCTGTACCTCCCGAGGAGTTCGTCGCCGAGCTCCGCGCCCTCGCGCCCCGGTACTGGGACAGCCACCCGTTCCACCTGCGCATGCACGCGGGTCAGCTGAGCAAGCACGAGCTGCAGGCGTGGGCCGCGAACCGCTGGTACTACCAGCGCTGCATCGCGCAGAAGGACGCCGCGATCCTTTCCAACTGCCCGATACCAGACATCCGACGTCAGTGGCGTGAACGGATCATCTGGCACGACGGCACGCAGCCGGGCGAGGGCGGCGCCGAGAACTGGATCCGCCTCGCGGAAGCCGTCGGGCTGACGCGGGAAGAGGTGCTCGACGAACGGCACGTGCTGCCCGGTACCAGGTTCGCCGTCGACGCCTACGTGAACTTCGCGCGCACCAAGCCGTGGGTCGAGGCCATCGCCTCCGGCCTCACGGAGATGTTCTCGGGTGCCTTGATGCGCAAGCGTTTGGCGGCATTGCGGGAGCAGTACCCGTGGATCGCCGAGGAGGGCTTCGCCTACTTCACCAACCGCATCCAGGCGGTCGCCGGTGAGGGACAGGCCACTTTGGACATCGTGGTCGAGCACTCCTGTACTCGTGCCCAGCAGGAAGCGGCCATCGCCGCGTTGTCGTTCAAGTGCGACGTGCTGCGTGCCGTGCTGGACACCGTCGACTACTACTCGGGCAAGGGCAAGCCGTGACGTCCGTCGTCGCCCTGGACGCCGTGCCGCGCATCCGGCGTGGGGTGAAGTGCACCTACGACCAGATCCGGGAAGCGCACGTCGTCCTGTTCCCCGAAGGTGTGCTGGTGCTGAACGAGACCGCCGCCTCCGTCGTGTCGTTGTGCGACGGGGTCCGGTCGGTCGGCGACATCGCGCTGGCGCTAGGGGACGTGTACGCGGGCGTGCAGCCCGAGGACATCGCCGAGCTCGTGGCCAGGCTGGTGGAACGGAGGGTGGTGGACGTCGATGGCTGAGGCACCTTTCGGCCTGCTGGCCGAGCTGACGCACCGATGCCCGTTGCAGTGCGGCTACTGCTCGAACCCCGTCGAACTGGTCCGCCGCAACGCCGAGCTCGACACCGAGTCGTGGCGCCGGGTCTTCGACCAGGCGCGGTCCTTGGGAGCACTGCAGGTCCACCTGTCCGGCGGCGAGCCGTTGCTCCGGCCGGACCTGCCGGAGCTGGTGGCGCACGCGAACAGCCTCGGCTGCTACGTCAACCTGGTCACGTCCGGAGTCGGCCTGTCCCGGGAACGGTTGCGGGAGCTGGCTTCTCGCGGTGTCGATCACGTGCAGCTCTCCCTGCAGGACGCGACGAAGGCCGGCAACGACCGGATCGCGGGCATCAAGGCGTTCGACCGGAAGGTGGAGGCGGCGGCGTACATCCGTGAGGAAGGCCTGCCACTCACCGTCAACACGGTGCTGCACCGGCAGAACCTCGACAACATCGCCGGAATCATCGCGATGGCCGAGGAAATGGGCGCCGAACGCCTCGAGCTCGCCAACACGCAGTACTACGGCTGGGCTCTGCGCAACCGGGCGGTTCTGCTGCCCACCCGCGAACAGCTCGCGGTGGCCGATCCGATCGTCGCCGCGGCGCAGGAACGTCTGCGCGGGCGGATGGAGATCGTCTACGTCATCGCCGACTACCACGAGGCTCATCCGAAGCCCTGCATGTACGGGTGGGGCGCGCGGCAGCTGACGGTGGCACCGGACGGCGACGTGCTCCCCTGTCCCGCCGCCACGGTGATCTCGTCGTTGCAGATCGAGAACGTGCGGGACTCGTCGTTGCACGACATCTGGCACAACTCCCCGTCCTTCAACGCTTTCCGCGGCTACGAGTGGATGAAGGACCCGTGCCGCTCGTGCCCGCGCAAGGAGATCGACTTCGGCGGGTGCCGGTGCCAGGCGTTCCAGTTGACCGGTGATGCCGCCAACACCGACCCGGTGTGCTCGCTGTCCCCCGATCGGTCCACTGTGGACCTGATCCTGGCGAAGGAGATGGCGCCTTCCGAGGTTCCGGCCATGGCGATGAGGAAGATGTCTTGAAAGCGGTTCTGCTCGGTACCACGGCCGGTGGCGGCTTCCCGCAATGGAACTGCGCGTGCGCTCTGTGCGTGCGCGCTCGTTCCGGTGAGTTGCCGTCGCGTTCGCAGGACTGCCTGGTGATCAGCGGCGACGGCACCAACTGGTGGCTGGTCAACGCTTCTCCGGACATCCGCACGCAGATCGCGGCCTGTTCGCCGCTGAACCCCGGCCCCGGCCCGCGTGACACCCCGATCCGCGGTGCCCTGTTCACCGACGCCGAGCTGGACCACACGCTGGGACTGCTGACGTTGCGCGGCGGGGCCGGCCTGACGGTGTGGGCACCAGGACCGGTCCTGCACGCGCTGCGGGACCAGTTCGACCTGCGCACGGTGATCGACGGCTACGCGCCGGTGGCGTGGCGGCAGGTCGAGGCGGACCAGCCGCTCGACCTCGGTGGGCTGCTGGTCTCGGCGATTCCGATCAGCGGCAAGCGTCCCAAATACGCCCGTTCCTCCACCGTGGACGGGCATTGGGTGGTCGCATACCGCTTCGAGGATCCGATTTCGGGTGGCGTGCTGGTTTACGCGCCTTGCCTGGCGTCGTGGCCCGCCGGTTTCGACGACGTCGTGGCCGAGGCCGACTGCCTGCTGCTCGACGGCACCTTCTACGCGGCGTCCGAGATGGGCTCGGCCACCGGCAGCTCGTCCGGTCAGGCCGCCATGGGCCATCTGCCCATCACACACAGCCTTCCTGAACTGCGACGATTCCCCGCCGTCCGGCGCATCTACACCCACCTCAACAACACGAACCCGGTGCTCGACCCGGAGTCTCCCGAGGCCGCGAAGCTGCGTGAGGCTGGCGTCGAGGTGCCACTGGACGGCACCGTCATCGAACTCTGATTCGTCACCCTTTCGAGCAAATATCTTCCACTTTCGAGCGATTATCGTCTGCCAATTCTCGCAATGAGTTGTGGCATATCCCTCTAGTGGGGAACGCCCTCGCGGCTCCGTATTCTTCGGAGCCTTGACGAGGGAGGTCCTGCATGTCCGGATACCTTGAGCTCGTTTTCTCCACCGCGCTGTACGGCTTGGGCATCGTGGCCCAGACCGTTGCCGCGCAACGGGCGGACGTCAGGCCGGGCACCGGGCTGGGACTCCTCGCCCGGCTGGCCAAGGACCGTCTCTACCTGTTCGGTTTCGCGGGCCAGGTGGGCGGTTTCGGGTTCGCGTTCCTCGCCCGCGCCGAGCTGCCGCTGTACCTGGTGCAGGCGGGATCTTCGTGCGCCGTCGGGCTCGCGACCGCGTTCGGCCTGCTGGTGCTGAAGTGGCGCGTGCGGCCGCTGGAGATCGCGGTGCTGGTCATGATGGCGATCGGGCTCGTCCTGCTGGTCACGGCGTCGGAATCGTCGGTGGCGAAGGACATCCCCACGGTGCCGGGACTGGTTCTGCTCGGGCTGCCGTTGCTCGTGATCGTGTTCTGCTCACGAGCCGCACAGGGTTCGAACTCCGTCATCGTCTCGGTGCTCGCCGGCACCGCCTTCGCGGTCGTGGCGATCATCGGCCGGTCGGTCGCGGACGAGTCGCCGGCCGACATGCTGCTGAACCCGCTGACCTGGTTGATGATCGTGGCGGCGCTGGTGGGCCAGTCCTGCCTCGCGGTCGCGTTGCAACGCGGCACGGCCACGTCGTCGGTGGCGGCGACGGACGCGACGACCGTGGTGCTCACCTCGGTCATCGGCCTCGGCATGCTGGGCGACCGGATCACGCCGGGCTGGGAGTGGGCCGTCGGGTTCGGCATGACGCTCGTCGTGGCCGGCGTGCTGGTGCTGGGCTCCCCGAACCGCACCACCGCCGAGGTGGCCGGGTGAGGCCCGCGAGCGTCTCGCTGGACCTGGACAACCTGTGGGCCTACCTCAAGACCCACGGGAACCCGGACTGGGAGAGCAGGCCGAGCTTCCTCGCCACAGCCGTGCCCCGGCTGCTGGACGTCTTCGGTGAACACCGGCTCACCACCACGGTTTTCGTGGTCGGGGCGGACGCCGAACGCGACGACGGGGCGCAGGCCGTCCGCGACATCGTGGCGGCGGGGCACGAGGTGGCCAACCACTCGTGGGGCCACGAACCCTGGCTGCACCGGTACTCGCGGCCCGAGCTGGAGGCGGAGCTCGTCAGGGCGGAGGACGCGATCACGGCCGCAGGCGCTCCCCGGCCGGTCGGGTTCCGCGGTCCCGGCTACAGCGTCACCCCGGCACTGCTGGAGATCCTGGCCGCGCGCGGCTACCGCTACGACGCGAGCACCCTGCCGACGTGGATCGGCCCGCTGGCCAGGGCGTACCACAACCGCACCGCCCGCGACCGGGCGGAAGGTGCCAGCGATCTCTTCGGCGGCTTCGGCAAGGTGCTGGCACCGAACACCCCGTTCCGCTGGCACGGCACCGGTCTGGTCGAGCTGCCGGTGACCACCATGCCGTTGCTGCGCGTGCCCATCCACGGCGCGTACCTGTTGCAGCTGCACCAGATCTCGCCACGGCTGGCACGCGGGTACTTCCGCGCCGCACTGCGGTTGTGCCTGCTGACCGGCACAGCGCCGTCGTTGCTGCTGCACCCGACCGACGTGCTGAGCGGCGCCGAGGCGCCCGGGATGGAGTTCTTCCCCGGCATGGCGGTGCCGGGTGCCGAGAAGGCCGCGCTGCTCGGCTGGGTGCTTTCGTCGCTGCGCGAGAACTTCGACGTCGCCGGCGCCGGAGCGCACGTCGACCGGCTGTCGGAGCTGCTCCGGGAGCGCCGGACGGAGCTGTGCGGATGACGTGGCTGCTGCGCGTGCTCGCGTGCGCGACGGTCCTGCTGGCCCCGCTGGAGGGCTACCTGCAGGAGGTGCACCCGCACCTCGCGAAGGTGGTGCCGGCGCTGCTGATCATGTCCTGGGTCGCGCAACGGGTGCGGGAGCGGCGTCTGCCCGCGCCGCATCCGCTGCATGCGTTGCTGGCGCTGTTCGCCGTGGTGTTGCTGGCCTCGTCGGCCGTGCACGCCGCTGATCCGTTCACGGCGGACTACACCCAGCGCTTCCTGCCGTTCCTGGTGATCACCGCGGTGCTGGCCGACGTCGTGGCACGCGAAGTGCCGGTGCGGGCGGTGCTCTTGGCGGCGGTGGGCGGTGCCGTGAGCGCGGCGGTCGGCGCGCTGTACAGCCTGGTCGTCGACGGTGAGGCACGGGCGACCGGCCCGCTGGAGGACCCCAACGACCTCGCCTACTACCTGGTGGTGGCACTTCCGCTGCTGATCGCCCTGCCCGCCAGGAGGTTCCTGCTGCCGGTAGGCGCGATCCTCGCGGCGGGCGCGGCGGCGACGTTCTCCCGCGGTGGTGGCCTCGCACTGGCGTTCGCCGCCGTGTGGCTCGTGGCGCGGCGCGGCGTGTCGATGCGCGCGGTCACGGCGACGGTGGGCGGGCTCGCGGTCATCGGGCTCGGCGCCGTGGTGTTCGCGGGACCGGTGCTGGAGCGGGCGCTCGCCGAGAAGACGTACATCGCAGCGACCAATGTGGACACTCGTGAGCTGCGCTGGCAGGCCGCCGCCCGCATGCTCGCGGACAACCCGGTGCTCGGCGTCGGGCCGGGCGGGTTCCGCAGCGAGTACCCGGCGGCCTCGCGCAACGCCGAGATCGACGAGCAGTCACCGGTGGCGCACAACATCTACCTGGAGATCGGCGCGGAACTCGGCCTGCCCGGTCTCGCCTGCTTCCTCGGCGCGGTCGCGCTGGCGTTCGTGGCGACGGAACGCGTCCTGCGTGCACGTGCCGACCGGTCGATGCTCGCGGTCCAGGCGTCGCTGATCGCCGCGCTGGTCGCGGCGACCTTTCTGTCCGAGCAGTACTACCTGCCGATCTGGTCGCTGGTCGCGGTGGCGATCGCGGCCGACCTGCGCCGTGAGGAGAGTGAGCGCGATGCGTGTGCTGCACGTCATCAGTGAGATGGGCGCCGGAGGAGCCGAGGCCGTCGTCGCGGGCATGGTGCGGGCCGGCGGCGACTTCGGCTGGGAGTCGGGTGTCGCGAGCGGCGGCGGGCATCGTGCCGAGGCCTTGCGGGCGCAGGGTTTCTCGACGTTCGACGTGCCGGTGCCGCGGCGCAGGGTCTCCGGAGTGCTGCGCGCTGTTTCCGCTGTGCGTTCGGCGGTGCGATCCTTCGGTCCTGATGTGGTGCTGGCGCACAACGTGTCCGCGAGCCTCGTGGCGCGGATGGCGGCGGGTGGCCGGCCGGTGGCGACCGTGTTCCACGGTGTCTCCGAGTCGGATCTCGGTGGTGCGGCACGGATTCTCCGGCGTACCTCACGTGCGGTGGTCGCCGTTGCCGAGGCGAGCGCTGACCGGTTGCGTGCGCTGGGTGTGGACGTCGAGGTGATCCCGAACGCGGTGTTCGCCGAGCCGCCCCGAGTCGACCGGGCCTCGATCCGCGGGGTGCTCGGCATCGGTCCCGACGTGCCGGTGGCGTTGTGCCCGGCGCGCCTCGAACCCCAGAAGCGGCACGACGTGCTGCTGGAGGCGTGGGCGATGGTCGCGGGCGCGATCCTGCTGCTGGCGGGCGACGGCAGCCTGCGCGCGGACCTGGAGCGGCGCGCCGAGGAGCTCGGTGTGGGCGACCGCGTGCGGTTCCTCGGCACCCGTTGTGACGTCCCGGATCTGCTGGAGGCCACGGACGTCGTGGTGCTCACCAGCGACTGGGAGGGCATGCCGATCGCGGTGCTGGAGTCGCTGGCCGCAGGCCGCCCGGTGGTGGCGTCCGATGTGGACGGTGTGCGCGAGGCGTTGTCCGGTGGTGGCGGCGTGCTGGTGCCCCGCCGCTCCCCCTCGGCGACCGCGACCGCGCTGGCCTCGTTCCTGTTCGACGCACGGGAGTGCGCCGCGGCCGGCGCCGCGGGCCGGGCCGCCGTCGAGCGCGACCACGACCCGCACACCTTCATGAAGTCCTACGACGAAATGCTCCGAACGATTGGGGGAGAACGACGGTGAACAAGCGCACGCTGCTGGAGGCGACCGCGGTGGCGCTGGTCGTCGCGGTGCTCGTGCTGGCGGTGACGTCTCTGCGGGGCGAGCAGTACGAGAGCCGGATCTCCGTGCTCGCCGTGCCGGTCACGCAGACCGACTCCGCTGCCCAGTACGGCGAGGTGGCCTCGCTCGCGATGCCCGCGATCGTCCAGATGGTGCACAGCCCGACCGTGCTGGAGGCCGCCGCGCGGGCAGCGTCCACCACGCCGCGCGAGATCGCCGACGGCGTCGGTGTGGAGCTGGTTCCGGCGTCCGGACTCGCCCGCCTGTCGGTGCGGGCGGGATCGGACGAGCAGGCCGGTGCCGCCGTGACCGCGGTGGCGAAGGCCGTGGCGGACGCGAACCTGCTCGCTCCGGCCGGTCGGTTGCGCCTGCTCGACGAACGCCCGGAAACCACGCGGGTGGCGCCGGACTGGAAGCTCGCGGCAGGGCTCGCCCTGGCCGCGGCGCTGGCTGCGGGCATCGCGACGGCCGCCCTGCGAGCGTTGCGCAGGCCCCGCACCGGGGAGGCCGCGGTGCGGGCCGCCGTTGCCACGGCCGGGGTGCGGCATCCCGTGGCGCTGGTCCGCGAGGACGACCCCGAGATGCTCGACCGGCTGACGGCGTTGTGCGTCGCGGCGGCCCGGCCGGTGCGGGTGATTCCCGCGGATCACGGACTGACCGCGCAGGCCGAGTCGCTGGCGGAGTCGTTGCCGGACAAGGCGGCCGAGCCCGGTGAGGGCACGGCGGTGATCGCGGTCGCGGACGGCGAGGGCGAACCGGGTGACCTGGCCGCGGCTCTCGCGGTGCTGCCGGCGTCCGCGGTCCTGGTGGCGGTGGTGCTGACGTGATCACCACGACCAAGCCCGACACCCGCACGCTCATCACCATCGCGGTCGCCGTCATCGGCGCACTCAGCGCGGCACGAGCCCTGCGTCCGTCGTGGGAGGTCCCGGCACCGACCGGGGAGAACCTGGCCGAGGAACGGCTGCAGGACTTCCGCGACGCGCTGTACTTCCCGATCCGGGAGTTCCTGGCGGGCGGCAACCCGTACGACCCGGCGGCGATGTTCGAGCACTGGCCGGTGCGGCAGAACTTCAACCTCTACCAGCCGTACCACCTGGTGCTGCACCTGCCGTTCGCGTTGCCCGAGTACCGGATCGGCGCGATCGCGTTCACCCTGGCGTCTCTGGTGCTCCTGGGAGTTCTCGGGCTGCTGGCCGCGCGGCAGGCCAAGCTCCCGCTCGTGCTGGGCACCGTCGTGATCGGGGCGCTGCTGGTGACGAGCCAGGTGGGCAAGGCGCAGCTGTACGTGGGGCAGGTCAACCCGTTGATCGCGGTGGGTGCGGCGGCGGCGTTGCTGGCCAGGTCCAGTCATCCGCGGGTGGCGGCGCTCGGGCTGGCGGTGGCGTGGCTGAAGCCGCAGTTCGGCTTGCCGCTGGCGATTCTGCTGTTCGCACGCGGATCGCGGCGGGTCGCGCTCGGCGGCACGGTCATCGCGGCGCTCGCGAGCCTGCCCGTGGTGGGGCTGCTGGTGTACCGGGGCGGAGGCGTCGGGCCGTTCCTCGACGTGATCTCGGTGAATCTCGCGCACGCCAGCGGTACCAGCTATGGCGCGGTGGATTCCGTGACGGCGCAGCGGGTGGATCTTCCGGCGGTGTTCTTCCGGGTGACGGACTGGCTGCCGCCGGCGGCTGAGCTCACCGCACTGGTCGGTGTGCTGGCGGCGACCGCGTACCTCGCGCGGAAGCTCGACCGCGGCGACTCCGACAGCCGGTCGGTCGCGGACCTGATCACCGCTGTCGGCGCGGTCGTGGCGGTGGTGCACCAGCCGGGTGACGTGTTGATCGCGGTGCCCGCCATGGCCGCCGTCGCGGTGGTGTGCTGGCGGCGCAGGAAGGAACGGGACTGGCGGATCACCGGCTTCGCGGTGGTGGCGCTGCTGGTTCCGTTCGCACACCTGTACTTCGTGAACAGCGCGATCATCGGGCTGTTCGGCCGCCGGGTGGATGTGACGGTGGACGGCGTGGCGATCGTCGTGGCCTGGGTGCTGCTGGTCGTCGTCGCGGCCAGGAAACGCGCGTGACGAACCGGGTCGGTGAGCGGGCGGTACGGGGATCGCTGTGGCTCTTCGCGGTCAACGTGGTCAGCAAGGGCTGTCAGGTCGCGGTCACGCTGGTGCTCGCGGCCCTGCTCACCGAGGACGGTCTGGGTGCGGTGTCGCTCGTGGTGTCGCTGGTCAACATCGGCCAGGTCGTGCAGTCCGCGGGCGTCTACGACGTGATCAGCCGGACGAACCTGGATCCGGGACGACTCGCGGGCACCGTGCTGACGCTGAGCGCGAGCGGTGGCCTGGTGCTCACCGTTGTGCTGCTCCTCGCGGCGGAACCACTCGCCGCCGCGCTCGGGGCACCCGCCACGCTCATCCGGATCGCCGCGCTCAGCCTGCCGTTCACGGCGATCGGTGGCGTGCAGATGGCGCTGATGCACCGCGATCTGGACTTCCGGCGCCGGATGCTGCCGGACGCGGGTGGGATGGTGCTGGGTGCCGCGGTCACGATCGTGCTGGCAGCACTCGGCTTCGGACCGCTCGCGATGGCCGTCGGACTGCTGTGCACGGCAGTTGCCCAGCCCGTGCTGGCGGTGGTCGCGGGAGCTCGGGTGCGTCCGCGCTGGGACCGTGCCGCCGCCGGGGAAGCGTTGCGCTGGACGGCTGTCGTCGGCCCTGGCGCCGTCGTCGCCACGTTGCTGATCAACGTGGACTACCTGACGATCGGGCACGTGCTCGGGCCGTCGGCCGTCGGCGTGTACTCGCTCGCCTTCCGGATCGCCTGGATGCCGTACATCCTCGTGGCCGTCGTGCTGGGCGGCGTGATGTTCCCGGTGTGCGCCGAGCTGGTCCGAAGTGGACGGACCGGCGACGTGCCCGGCGCCGTGCTGCGGTTCACCAAGGCCACACTGATGATCACCGGCGGCTTCTTCGTGGTCATCGCTCTGCTCGCCGACCAGGTCGTGCTGTTCGGTGAACGCTGGGCTCCCGCGGCACCGGTGCTGGTCGCGTTGTGCGCCTACGGACTCGGCCTCGGCCTGCTGCACACCTGGTACCAGGTGATCCGGGCAGCGGGACACGCGCGGTGGTACCTCGCGCTCGAAGTGACGCATCTGGTGGCCCTGCTGAGTGCCTTGGCGGTCACCACACGGCACGGCGTGCTGGCCGTGGCGATCGCCCAGGCCGTCATCGTTTGGCTGCTCGTGCCCCTCACCTGGTGGGTGCTGGTGCGGCACGGCCTCGCGTTCCCGGCGGCCGCACTGGGCCGCACCGTCGCCGGGCTGCTCACGGCCTGCGCGAGCTGCGCGCTCGTCGCCCGGCTGCTGCCGGACACGAACGGGATCGCCGGCGCGCTGCTCGCCGGACTGGTGCTGTTCGGCGTCTACGCGGCGATCTCGTTGCCGCTCAACCGTGAAGCCGTCCGCGAACTGCGAGGAACCCTGTGAAGGTCGTGCACGTGACGCAACCGGTCGAAGCGGGCGTCGCGAAGGTCGTGCTCGATCTCGCGGAGGCGCAACGGGCGGCAGGCTGGGACGTGCACGTGGTGTGCCCTCCGCACGGCTGGCTCCCCACCCGGATCCCCACGCATCCGTGGCACGCGACCCGCTCCCCAGGACCGGCCTCACTGCTCGAAACGCTGCGGCTGCGCAAAGTGCTCCGCGACCTGCGTCCTGACGTGATCCACCTGCACAGCTCGAAGGCGGGGCTGACCGGGCGCCTGGCGGTGCGCGGCCGGACCACGACGATCTTCCAGCCGCACCTGTGGTCGTTCCGGCTCGCGGGCGGACTGCTGCGGAGGATGTGCGTGCGCTGGGAGGCGTTCGCTTCCCGGTGGACGCACCAGCTGGTGTGCGTGAGCGACGATGAGCTCGCGACCGGCCGCGCGGCCGGCGTGACGGCACCGGCCGAGGTCGTGTGCAACGGCATCGACACCACGCGGCTGCGGCCGGCAGACCGGAGCGCGGCACGACGGCGGCTCGGGTTGCCTGAGCGCCCGACCGCGGTGTGCGTCGGCCGGCTGGCGCCGCAGAAGGGCCAGGACCTCCTGCTCGCCGCCTGGCCTGACGTGCTCGCCGACGTCCCGCACGCCCAACTCGTGCTGGTCGGCGACGGTCCGATGAGGACTGCCTGGCAGAACGGCCAGGAGTCCGTCCTGTGGTGGGGTCACAGCGACAACGTCGAGGACTTCTACGCGGCTGCGGATGTCGTCGTGCTGCCGTCACGCGCCGAGGGCATGGCGCTGGTGCCGCTGGAAGCGATGGCCTGCGGGCGGTCCGTCGTCGCGTTCGACGTGGACGGGGTGCGGCAGAGCCTCGGATCGGCCGGGGCGGTCGTGCCAGGAGAAGACACCGCCGCACTCGGGCAGGCGCTCGCCACGCGGCTCGCTGACCCGTCACTCGCACACCGGGAAGGCCACGCCGGACGACGACGCGCCGAGATGTTGTTCGACCGCGCCCGGATGACCGACCAGATCATCACGCTCGTGGAAAAACTCGAAGGAGACGCCCGATGAGGGTCGCGTACCTGCTGACGCAGGACCGGGGTGGCCCGGTCGACGTCACCGTCCGCCTCGCCGCCGCACTGCAGGCGTCCGGCGAGGCCGAGGTCAAGGTCTTCGGCCCGGTTCCCGCGCGCGACGCGCACCTGGTCGAGCACGAGGAGATCTCGGTGCCGAGCAAGGGAGATCTGCGCGCCAGCCGTCAGGCACGCGCGGCACTGCGGGCGTGGCGGCCGGACGTCGTGCACGCGCAGGACCGCCGCAGCGGGCTCGTGTGTGCCGGGCTCGGCGACATCCCGGTCGTGCACACCTACCACGGTGTGCCGGACGACGTGGGCGAGCCGTGGTTCCGCGGTGCCGCACGGGCACCGAGGCCGTCGACGTACGCGATGGCCGTGCTCGCCGCCGACGCCCTTGTCGCGCGCCGCGTGGACCGCACGGTGGTGCCGGCACCCGCGATGGGCAAGTTCCTCCGCGAACGCCTGCGCGTGCCCGCTCACCGCATCGCGCACATCGACAACTGTGTCCCGATCGGCGCCGCCGAACCGCCCACCGCCCCGGTGCGCCGCCTGCTGTTCGCAGGTCTTCTGGTGGAACGCAAGGGCTTGCCGACACTGCTGGAAGCACTGCCAGGGGCACTGCCTCCGGACGCGACGCTCACGGTCGCCGGCGACGGCCCGCTGCGGGCCAGGTGTGAACAGCTCGCGGAAGGACTGCCCGTCGAGTTCCTCGGCTTCCGCGCGGACGTGCCGGAGCTGCTGCGCAAGCACGACGCGCTGGTCCTGCCGTCCACGATGGAACAGCAACCGCTGGTCGTCGCCGAGGCGATGGCCGCCGGAAAGCCCGTGGTGGCAACGGACACCGGTGGCGTGCCGGACATGCTCGACGTGCCCGGCACCGCCCTCCGCCTCGCCAGGCCGGGCGATGTCACCTCGCTGACCAAGCAGCTGCGCGCGCTCTTCGCCGACCCGGATCCCGCTCACACGGGCCGGTTGCTGGCCGCGCGGGCCAACGAACGCTTCAGCCCCGACGTGTGCGCCCGGCGGCACCTGGAGCTGTACCGCGGGCTCAGCTGACCGGCGTCTCCGCCGGTTTCGGTGCCGGCTTCGTCGTGGTCGTAGGCACCGTCGTGGTCGTCGGCACCGTCGTGGTCGTCGGCACCGTCGGCGGTTTGACCGGCGGAGTCGTCGTGACATCAGGCACCTTCGGCTTGACGAGCACCTTCGCGTCCGCTCCCGGCAGCTCGAACGGACTGGCCACCTGCGTCCCGTTGATGTCGACCAGACCCGGCGGCGGGGTCACCTGGACCGGCTTGGCGGTCGGGTTCACCACCACCCAGCCGTTGCTGAACTGACGTGTCCACAAGCCGGTGGGCAACCGGCTCGCGGTCTCGACCGCCTCACCGAGCCCTGCCTCCTGGTACTGCGACCACGCCGGGTTCTTGTAGTCGGGAGTCGCACCGTTCCAACAGGTGTACGGCCCGGCGAGCAGCGCCGCAGTGGCGTACCCGACGCGTTCCTCGCGCGGGCTGGAGGTGTGGGTGACCAGCAACAGCCAGGACTCCCCGAGTGCGGCCTGAGCGCGCAGCTCCTTCCACTCGTTGCCGCGGAACGTGAGCAGCTCGCCGGTGGCGCCGTCGTCGCGCAGCCCGAAGTTTTCCTCCATCGCCCCGTCGTAGCGGGAGTGCGCGGTCCACCGGCCGGGCCGCAGGTATGACTCGGACACGTTGGGGATCAGCATCTTCCCCGCCTTGTGCAGTTCGTCGCCCGCGATGCCGAGGAACGAGTCGAAGCCGTCGCGCAGCAGCCGGTCGGTGGCCTCGACGTCCGCGGTGCCCTTGAGCACGGCCGGCGAGTAGTGCCTCAGCGAGCTGAAGTCGTTGTCCGCCAGCACTCCGTCCCAGCCCTCGCGAACGACCTCCTCGACGACCGCGGTCGTCCACGCGCGTTGGTAGGCCTCGGTCCAAACGGTCATCTGCCAGTGCTTCTCGTAGCCCCTCCACTCGATCCGCTGGCCCGCGGTGTCGACGGCGAACCACTCCGGGTTGGCCTTCTCCGTGGCGGCGTACCCGAGCCCGGTCGGCAGGTGCTTCGCGTCGACGCCGTTGTCGACGGTGCCCGGATAGTTGCGGGTGCTGGAGAAGTCCTTGTACATCAAGATCTTCAGCTTGGGGTTCAGCTGGCGCAGCCGCTTGAGCGCCGCCGTCTCCCACGCGTTGAGCACCACGAGGCTGTAGTGGTGCGCGGCGAACTTGAGCTGCAAAGACGTCGGCTTCGCACCGATGCCGTACCACCACGCGCACGGCGCGAGCGGTTTCGGCGCGGGACCGCTGACGAGCGACGGTTCCGGCGGGGCGAGGCTCTCCTGCGCCGCCCGCTCCTCGACCGGGAGGAACGTGCACGCGGTCGTGGTGAACACCAGCAGCGCCACCAGAGACCGCGCGAGCACGCGACCTGTCAGCGATTCCCTCGGCAACACAGCTCACCCACTGTCAACAGCACGATTTTGACGTCCAGCCACAGCGACCAATTTGCGATGTAGTAGTTGTCGTACCGAGATCTGTCCACGATCGAGGTGTCACCTCTCAATCCGTGGACCTGGGCGAGCCCGGTCAATCCGGTGGGGACCCGATGGCGGGCCCAGTATAGTTCGTGGATCGCGGAGAACTGGCGAACGAAACCCGGCCTTTCCGGCCGCGGCCCGACGATGCACATGTCGCCGCGCAGGATGTTCCACAACTGCGGCAGTTCGTCGAGCGAGGTGCGGCGCAGGAACCCGCCGACCGGCCCGACGCGCGAGTCTCCGACCACCGACCACCGGACGTCCGAGTCGTCCACCCCGGTCTGCCGGACGCTGCGCAGCTTGTAGATCACGAACTTCTGGTCGTCCATGCCGACGCGGACCTGCTTGAAGATGATCGGCCGGCCGCTCTCGAGCAGCACCGCCAGCGCGCACAGCCCGATCACCGGCGAGAGCAGGACCAGTGCGAGCAGCGCGAGCGACCGCTCCACCAGGCGCTTGATCCACCACGTCGGCCTGGCGGTCGGCGCCGTGCTCAGCCGCAGCAACGGGTAGCTGCGCAGCCGTTCGACGTCCGGCCCGTCCTGGTGCAGCTCGAACATCCGCGGCACCACGAGCGTCGAGCAGCCGAGCCGGTGCGCGGTCACGGCCGCGTCGACCAGAGGTGAGTCGACGGCGTGCGAGAACGCGATCACCACGGTGCCGACGCCGAGCCTGTCGATCGCCGTCGCCAGGTCGTCGTGCAGGAGATCGGCCGGCAGCTTCCGGTCGCCCGGCGGTTCGGGGTCGATGAACCCGACCGGGCGCAGGCCGTACTCGGGATGGCGCAGCATGACCTCGGCGAGGTCCGCACCGACCTGACCCGCGCCGATCACGATGGTCCGGTCGCAGCGGTCGAACCGGCGACGGCACCACCGCCCGAACGCGAACACCGCCGCTCTCGCCGGCTCCCCCACCGCGGTGAAGGCGACCACACCCACCTTGAGCTGCAGCAGCACCTCCGGCGGCCAGCCGGCGGCCAGCAGCGCGACGCTCACCGCGGCGAACGCGATCGCGGTCGTGGCGAGTGAGCGCGGCAGGTCCTGCAGCCACGACAGCATCAGCCGTCTGCGGTAGATCCGCCCGGACGCACGGACGCCCAGCAGCGCGCTCGCGAGCACGAACGCCACCGGCGCGGCCATGCCGCCGCCGATCGTCATCACGAGCAGTGCGGTCAGATCCACCAGGACGAGCAGCACTGCTACCCCGTTGACCCGGCCGAGCAGACTTCGTGGCCGCACGTCGTCACGCACTGGCGCCATCGGGGCGGTCAGCTCGCCGGGGAACCACTCTTCCAGGGGAAGACCCACGCTCGACTCCACCTCAGCGCTTTGTCTCATTCGAGATCACCCGATCGAGGTCATCTGGGCAATGAATGTTCCGAGAATGTTGGCAGCGAGCCATCTCGTCACCCGTTCGAGGAACACTCGTACCCCTTTCGAATTACATCCGGAATCAGCTAGGCCTTCCAATCCCCCTGCCATGAGCAAAACACAGCCGGGGGGGCTGACCGAAATTTACGGCCAGGCGTGCGAATAATTCTCGCCGCCGCACTGAGACTCGATGAAATGGGGGTTCGATGACAGTCGACGGACGCGAGGTCCGCACCTCGCCGACGGCCGGCCCGAGACCCGCGACGGCAGTCGCGACACCGGTCCGGGGTCGCGCACACGTCGTGCTGCCCGCCTACAACGAGGCGGCATCGCTGCCGTCGCTGCTGCACCGCATCGCCGAGGTCGCCCGCACCGAGCAGGTCACGGTGTGGGTCGTCGACGACGGGTCGTCGGACGGGACCGGTGACGTGGCCGAGGCGGCGGGGCTGGACGTCCGGCTGGTCCGCCACCCGGTGAACCTCGGCCTCGGCCAGGCCGTCCAAACAGGACTGCGGGCCGCGCTGGGCGACGCCGATGAGGACGACTTCATCGTCGTGATGGACGCCGACGACACGCACGACCCCTCGCTCATCACCAAGCTGGGCAACGAGATCATCGCCGGGTCCGACGTGGTGATCTGCTCGCGGTTCGTCGACGGCGGTGACGACAAGACCGCCCCGCTGTTCCGCAGGATGCTGTCGCGCGGCGCGGCCGTGCTGTTCCGCCGCGTGCTCGGGCTCGTCGACGTGCACGACTTCACCAGCGGCTTCCGCGCCTACCGGGTCAGCCTGCTCACCCGCGCCAGCACGCACTGGGGCGAACGACTCGTCGAGGAACGCGGTTTCGCCTGCATGGTCGAGCTGCTGCTCAAGCTCAGGCACTGCCACCCGGTGATCACCGAGGTGCCGCTGGAGCTGCGCTACGACCGCAAACAGGGGCCCAGCAAGCTGAAGCTGCGCCGCACGATCGTGCAGTACGTCCGGCTGCTGGCGCGTGACCGGCTCACCCCGGCTCCGTACCGGGAGCTGTGATGCAAACCGTGGTGATCGGCGGCGGCATCTGCGGCCTCGCCGTGGCGCACCGGCTCGCCCGCGCCGGCACGCCCGTGACGTTGCTGGAGAGCACCGGCCAGCTCGGCGGTCTCGGCACGTTCTTCCCGTGGCACGACCGGTGGGTGGAGCGCTTCTACCACTGCGTCATGCCCAGCGACGACGATCTGCTTGCCCTGCTGGAAGAAGTCGGGCTGCGTGACCACGTCCGCTGGGAACGCACCAGCATGGGCATGATCGTCGAGGGCCGCCACTACCCGTTCAACTCGGCGCTGGATCTGTTGAAGTTCACCGCATTGGGTGTTGTCGACCGGGTCCGGTTCGGCGCGGTGTCGCTGTTGCTCCGCCGGCTCGGCAAGGGCAAGGACCTCGACAACCTGCGCACCGAGGACTGGTTGCGCGGCCTGTACGGGGACCGGGTCTGGCGCGACCTCTTCGGTCCCCTGTTCGGGTCGAAGTTCGGTGCGGCGTTCGGTGACGTGCCCGCGCTGTACCTGTGGCAGCGGCTGGGCAGGGAGCGCAACGTCGCCGTGCGCGGCTATCCTCACGGCGGTTACAAGACGATCATCGACGCGCTGAGGGCCTCGATCGAGTCGCACGGCGGGATCGTGCGGACGTCCGCACCGGTCCGGGTGTTGCGGAACGGGTCGGTCGAGCTCGACGGCGAGACGATCGAGGCCGACCGGATCGTGTCCACCCTGCCACTGCCCGCGTTGCGGCAGGTGGCGGACGCCAAGCTGGCACCGTTGCTGCCACAGGTGAACCTGCGGTACCAGGGCGTCGTGAACGCGTTGTTCGTGCTGCGGCAACCGTTGTCCGGCCACTACTGGGCACCGGTGCTGCGCTCGGGCACGGAGTTCGACGGCGTCGTCGAGATGTCGCCGCTGACCGGGCCGGTCGACGGACGGCACTTCGCGTACGTCATGCGCTACACCGACCGGGATTCGCCGCTGTTCCAGGAGGACGAGCGCACGATCGCGGCACGGTGGACCGAGCAGCTGCGGTCACTGCACCCCGGGCTGGACGTCGAGGAGGTGCACGTCTTCCGCGCCCCGTTCGTGGAACCGGTGTACCCGGTGGGTTATCTCGCGCAGCGACCGGCGATCGAGGTGACGGGCACGCCGCTGCTGCTCGCCACCACGGCTCACGTCTACCCCTCGGTGACGAGCTGGAACTCCAGCGTGGGACTGGCGAACCGGGTGTCGGAGATCATCCTGCGCACCGCGGCCTCGATGAGCCCGGACGGCGAACCGGTGCCGTAGGGCGAGGCGATGCCTGCCAGCCGGGTGCGGTGCCCGCTCACGTCGTCGAGCCACTTGAGCACCTCGGCCCGCACTCGGGGGCCCGGCGGCACGAGCGTGCCGAACGTGCCCTCGATCTCGGGCCGTTCGGTGCTGCGGCGGACCACGATGACCGGCCGTTTGAGGACGCTGACCTCCTCCTGCACGCCACCGGAGTCGGACACGAGCACGGCCGCCCAGCGAGCCAGTGACAGGAAGTCCTTGTACGACTGGGGCTCGAGCACGTGCAGCCCGGCGAGCAACCGGCCGAGACCGAAGGCGGCGACCTGCTTCGCGGTGCGCGGGTGCAGGGGCAGCACGACCGGCAACGGCAGCTGGACGAGCTCGCCGAGGATCGTCCCGAGGTTCTCCCGGCAGTCCACGTTCTCCGGCCGGTGGATCGTGGCGAGCACGTAGGAGTCGGCGCGGAGCCCGAGCCCGGAGATCAGCCGCAGCGAGTCGTCGTGGCTGGGCAGCGCTTCCTCCAACGCTTCCACCACGGTGTTGCCGGTGACTGTGATCCGGTCCGTGGCGACGCCCTCCGCGACCAGGTTGGTGAAGTTGATCGGCGTCGGCGCGCAGCAGAGGTCGGCGAGGTGGTCGATGGCGACCCGGTTGTGCTCCTCCGGCATGGCGCGGTCGTAGCTGCGCAGGCCGGCCTCGACGTGCACCAGCGGCACGTCGTTCGCGTTGGCGGCCAACGCGCCCGCGAGCGCGGAGGTGGTGTCGCCCTGCACGATCACCACATCGGGTGGTTCTGCGGCGAAGTGCGCGTCCAGTGCCGCCACGGCGTTGCCGAGCTGGGCACCCCGGCGTCCACCGCCAAGGCCCAGCTCGACGAAGCTGCCCGGTTCCGCGATGTCCTGGCGGATGCGCGAGTACATCGACGTGTCGTAGTGCTGTCCTGTGTAGACGACCGCGGCGTTCTCGCCGAACCGGCGGATGAGCGGAGCGAGCTTGATCAGTTCCGGCCGCGTGCCGCACACCAGGGTGACGGAGCCTCTTTTCACCGGCCGCACCCTAGTTCTCGACGGCCCGGTTTCTGTTGGCGTGTCAGTCGATCGGGTGACGCTCCGGTGTCACTGGCAGCAGAAGCCGTTGCCGCGCAATTAATGTGTGACGGTGTTCAAGAGATCTGTCGCGGTGGTCATCGCCGCGATCACCGCTTCCGCACTCACCGCGTCATCACACGCCGCCGCCACTCCGATGTTGCCGGACCTCAGGCAGGCTCCCGTGGGCTGCCCAGGCGGGTACGACGGCGACGCAGGCAAATGCGTGGCCTGGGACGTCTGCATGGTGACCGACCCGTCCTCACCGGGTGGCCCCTGCGTCGCGGCGGGCGACATCAAGGCGGTGCGCCTGAGGTTCACCACATCGGTGGACAACATCGGCGACGGCCCGTTCCTCGTGCACGCTCACCGGGACAGCACCGCCCAGCCGCGCATGGCCGTTCGCCAGGCGATCCAGTCCGAAGTGGACGGGCCGATCCCTATGACGTTCGCCGAGGCGCAGCACCACACGCCCGCCTGGGCGTACTACGAGCCGGCGGCGGCCCACCAGCACTGGCACCTGATGGGCTTCGAGTACTTCCAGCTGCGGACACCGTCGGGCGAGACCGTCGTGACCGACCGCAAGAACGGCTTCTGCCTCGGCGACCGCTACACCAGCGTCGACGCCGGATCGCTGGCCCACCTCCCGGGCAGCCGCGAGAGCCACACCGGCGCACTCGCGCACGCCCTCAACGGCCACAAGTGCGAGCACCACAACCCGGCCGCGCTGGACGTGTTCTTCGGGATCTCCGTCGGCAAGGGCGACGACTACAAGTACCAGGTCGAGTTCCAGTGGCTCGACATCACCCGTGTCGCCTCCGGGATCTACGACGTGGTCACGGTCGCGAACCCCGACCGCGTGCTGCTGGAGAAGAACTACGACAACAACGCGTCGTCCATGGCCATCTCGGTGAAGTGGCCGCGCGGCGCCACCCACGCACCGGCGCAGATCACCCGGCCGCCCGTCGTGAAGCTGCTGCGCAGCTGTCCCGGCAAGATTCGGTGCGCGAAGGAGCCGTGGGGCTGATCCGCCGGAGTCGGCCGATGTCCTACGTGACCGCCTGGAGGCCGAGCTGCTCGGCCCGGAGTCGTCCAGCCGTGTTCGCGACAGATGACAATGGACCCCGTGACTCCTGGGGATCTACTGGCACTGGCCACGCAGTCGTGCGTGAACGCCGCCAAGCTGCTGCACGAGGTTCGGGTCGACGTGGCGGCGAAGGGCACGTTCGACCAGGTCAGTTCGGCTGATCTCGAAGTCGAGGCGTTCCTGCGGCAGGCTCTCGTCGGCGGTGTTCCCGGTTCGGCCGTCGTCGGCGAGGAGCTCGGCTCGGCTTCCGCGCGGATCACCTGGTACGTCGACCCGATCGACGGCACGCGGAACTTCGTGCGCGGCCTCCCGCTGTCGTGCATCTCAGTGGCGGCGGCCGTCGACGGCTCGTTGGTCGCGGGCTGCGTGCTCGACCCGTTCCGCGACGAGCTGTTCACAGCCGCGGTGGGCGTGCCTTTCGAAGTCCGCTCGTCCGGCCTGACCATCACTCCGGGTGTGAGCCCACGACCACTCGTGCTGACCGACATCCCGTTGCCCGGCAGCCCCTACCGCGGCGAGATGGAGCTGCTGGCCGAACTGATGGCCGTCGCAGATGTGCGCCGCGTCTACGTGACCGCGCTGTCGCTCGCCTGGGTCGCCGCGGGCAGGGCGGACGCGGCGGCGAACCTCGGCATCCACCCGTGGGACGTGGCGGCGGGCTCAGTCCTCGTCCGCGCGGCGGGCGGGGAGTTCGTCGAGGTCGGGCGCGACGGCTTCGTGGCGGGCCGTGGTGAGGTCGTCTCGTGGCTCGCCGAGCGACTGGAGGGCATCGTCACGTGATCGATCTCAGCGGCAGGGTCGTCCTGGTCACCGGCGCCGGCGGCACGATCGGCGCGGGCATCGCGGCACGCTTCGAGGCTGCGGGCGCTCTGGTCGTTCGCCACCGCGGCCTTGCGGACGGCGACCTGCGCACATCGGCTGACCGCGTGGTCTCCAACGCCTTCGGTGTGCACGGCCGACTGGACGCAGTCGTCAACAACGCGGGCGTGCAGCCCGTGGAACCGTTGCCGGACATGACAACCGGGCAGTGGCAGTCCGTTGTGGACACCAACCTGACGGCCCCGTTCGCCGTCACCCAGGCCGCGGCGCGGCATCAGGTCAGCTCGATCACGCACATCGCGTCGATCGAGGGCACGCATCCGGCTGTTGGCCACGCCCACTACAGCGCCTCGAAAGCCGCGCTGATCATGCACGCACGGGCGGCGGCGCTGGAGTACGGGCCGCGCGGCATCCGCGTGAACACGGTGTCGCCCGGACTGATCGCCCGACCCGGCATCTCCGAGCAGTGGCCGGAAGGTGTTGCCCGGTGGGAGGCCGCGGCGCCGTTGGGTCGGTTGGGCACGCCGGAGGACATCGGCAACGCGTGCGTCTTCCTGGCTTCCGAGCTCGCGTCGTGGATCACGGGCCACGACCTCGTGGTGGACGGTGGCGTGACATCCCGCCCGACCTGGTAGGCCGTTGTGGCTGGGGTTGTGTCCTCACTTGAGAGCAGCCTGGCACAGCTCCCGCGCGATAGCTGCGTCATTCCTCACGGCCAGGCTCACAACGGATGTGCTGGCATCGGTTCGACATGACAGCTGCTGCCGTTGAAGCTGACGCAGCCAGCATTCACCCAAATGGTTGACCGCATTTGTTGCACGGCCCAGTTCGTGAGGCAAGAGGCCTCATGACCACGCCTTCGGAGTGCAAAGATTCAGTATCAGTATTCCATTGCGGACAGCAACATGGGCTGCATCGCGGCAATCGCTCGGCAACTGCGTACACTCCGACCATGACGGATCTCAAATCAAGGTACCTGCCCGACGTCGACGTCTCCACACCACTCGTTGCAGCTGCCCTGAACCACGCATTCCGAGAGTTGGGCGGCGACACGTCTGGCCACGATCCGCACCATGTTGTCCGCGTATTCAAGATGGCGCAGCGGCTGGCGGCAGCCGAAGATGCCGACCTTCAAGCGGTGGAGTTGATCGCAGCACTCCACGACGTCAAAGACTTCAAATTTACCGGCGACGACATGTCGGGAGCACGAGAAGCCGAGCGTTGGCTGCTCGAACAGAGCGCGAGTTCAGAGTTGGCCACACTCGTGGCGAGCAACATCGCCGGAATCTCCTTCAAGGGTGCAGGGACGCAAACGAAGCCGCTGACCATTGAAGGAAAGTGCGTTCAGGACGCGGACAGGCTGGATGCCGTGGGAGCAATCGGGGTAGCTCGCTGCTTCGCCTATGGCGGGACCAGGGAACGCCCGATACACGATCCTGCCACCACTGCTGCCTACCATTCGACGACTGAACAGTACCTGAACCACCAGGGAACGAGCATAAATCACTTCTACGAGAAGCTTCTCCTGCTGAAGGACCGCATGAACACACAGGCCGCGAAGAACCTTGCAACCAAGCGGCACGCCTTCATGGAGACCTACCTCCAGCAGTTCTTCGACGAATGGGAAGCACGCTCGTAACACTCAGCCGGGCCCAGCTTGTCGCTAAGGAGCGCCATGCTGCAAGCAGTTCAGGATGTCGCCTCGGAACTACTCTCCGTCCACTCGTTTCAGGACGTCTGCCTATCAGTGCTCGACAGATGCCTGCTCGACGACGGAAGGTTTGAAGCGGGTCAATTCGGCCGCAGACAGCATTCCTCCGCATCCGCCGGAGCCGTGCTGAACGGCGTGGCCTCCATTCCTTGCGTCCCAATTCAACTGCAACAGCACGTGCGCGAGCTCGGCTATCTGCTGCTCACAAGCGAAGGACAGTTACGGGGCCACGACGAGCATCCGGGTGACGGCACGACATGCTGGTCGCTTGCTCAAGTACTCCACGGAATCGCCAAGAGCGCAGACGACCGTCGTTTGCGTTCAGCAAACTTCACGAATGGACTGAAGAATCTACTTGCCTTGCAGAATCGTCTTGATGGTTCATGGCCACTGCGCGACGGCGACTTCAACGATCCAGTGTTCGCCTTCTATCCAGTTCTACTGTTCGAGCGCCTGATTCGCCACCGCGTGCCATACACCGAAAGCGTACGGGAACCGATGCGGTTGACCACAAAGTATCTGCTTCACATAGCGTCCACCGCCACCACGGGAACTACCGATGCAGTCCTGGCAGTATCAGCACTGGACCGAATATTCCGATTAGGCAGGCTGAACAAGGAGTCAGCAAATCGCTATCTTGAGAACAAGACCCGACTGATCTCGAACCTTGTCGACGAAGCCGGCGCGTTGCAGATTTCCGACAAGTACGTGCAGAACAACCTTCAACCTCGCTGGCATTCGGTGACATGGACACCCATCCTGTACGCTTGCACAAGGCGTTGGGGCGGCGTGCAATCGAGTCACAACTTTCAGATATCCGCGCGACTGATCGAGTCGTTTGACCGCTCAGAACAGGGCTGGCACGGCCCGTCGCACGGCAAAGTCAGTTCTTGGGCGTCATCGTTGGCACTGCTCAATGTGCACCTTTTGGCACGAGACCTCCTGACAAGCGGCCTCGATGTGACGGAGTACAAAAAGCTGATGCGAAGCATGCAAGCCCGCAAGAGGTTCGACGTCGTGATCTCGTTCGGAGGCCCGGACCGCGGTGTGGCGAGAGAGATTCGAGATCATCTGGTCTCAGCGGGCCTGCGCGTCTTCTTCGATACCGACTTCAGGCACGACCTCCTCGGTGAAGACCTCGCAATCCTGCTTCAGGACATATACTTCGAGCGAAGCAGGTTCGCAATTGCCGTCCTCTCGAGATCCTTCCTGGAGTCGGATTGGGCTGGCAACTGGGAGTGGAAGGCCGTCCTGGCACGAATGAACAGGCAGCGCCAGGGATATCTCCTGCCCTACTTTCTGGAACACGTGGAGATTCCTGGATTGAACCCGACCATCGGATACCTGTCCGCCGACAAGGTGTCACCCCGCGAGTTCGCTGACATTGTCGTGCGGAAGGTTCGAACCGGTCCTCAGCCATGACGGCGTCGCGGCAATTTCGCGTTTGCAGATGTATATCCCCGCACGTGCATCCCAGCCATCCGACTGCACATCCCCACTACGCCGAGCTGACCTGTGCATGACAATGTGCGTTACTCCCCCACGAGGTACCGATAACTCACCGGTGTCAGGTTCGACGGCTTGACCGATCACGGGTGAATGACCCGCAGCTCGCCACCCGATGCCGACGGCGGAGTGGCGGAGCGGTCGAGCACGATCTGACTGACGATCAACAGCATGTTGTTCGGGTACTCACGGAGGCGAAGGTCAACCTCCTTCTTCGTCACGATGATCTCGGAGCGGCTGCTCGCCCACGTCGTCGTGGTGCCCATCACCTCGACGTACAATCGTTCCTCGCCGCACCGAGGTCGTAAGACTCGGTCGCCCCAACGTCAAGAACCTCGTAGCCCTGCTCCGTGAGGTAACTCGTCGCCACGGCAACGGCTCGACGTTCGATCGCGACACGGTCCGCCGCGGAGAGGCGAAGGCCTTGCCCACGCCGAGCCCTGCCCGCTGATCGCTCGGCGGTGGCCCAACGACGTCCGCGGTCTCAGGGGCCAGGTCTCCTGCGAGTTCGATCGCATCCGGCCCGAGCTCGTAGAGACGACCGAGGACGGACACGAGAAACTCAGGTCGTCGAAGAGCACCTCGTCAGTAGGTAGCTCGTCTCTCGAATACTCGAAAGCGACAACCGTCCCTGCCTCATAGGCCGGTCCAAGGTTCGACTTGCGCGCATTTAGCTCAATCTTCTCGACCAGGTCTGGACGCGCGAGCAATCAGGGCTCCAACGCTTTGCGCATCGCCTGCGCGCGCTGACGGAGCAGCCACCGAGGTCGAGGTTGGGCCTCGCGGTTCTTCCACTCGCTGGCACCCTGCATCAACGCCGGGTAGGCGCGGTGATCCTGTGCCTCGAACAGGTAGACGACGTACCACCTGAGAGTCGCCTTGGGCGAGCGACTGCTGGAGTGCACCCGGACCCACGGAATCACGTTCTTGTTCCCCGCGCCGTCACTCGGATGAACGTTCCAGTCGTCGATCTCGATCGGTGCGTTCCGCGTGAGTGCCGGCAGGTGCTCGCGCAGCCAGCCCGCCAGGTCCTGCCCGAGCAAGCGGCCCCGCTCCTGCATGGCAGGCGTGTTTTCCGAGTCCCATTCAGGCTGGAGCAACAGGACGTCACGCAGAAACACACGCATGGGAACGGGCCACCACCCTCCCGACGGCTTGAGGCCGATCGCTTACACGACCAGTCACCACATGATCGCGCCTGACCCGCCCAGGTGTTACCCGATCGAGTGATTTCCGGGCTCCCGCTCCATCTCCGGCCCGCCCGACCCGGACTTCGCCCGGGAGATGGGCCGTGGATCCTGCGCCCGGCGACGCGCGTGCTGAGCCACGGAATCCGGACGGCGGCCAAGCGCCATCAGGTCGGCTATTCGTTCCTGTTCATGCGAGCCAACGGCCCCCAGCTGCGCGAGATCACCTCGCTCGTCGACGCGGGCGTCATCGAGCCGGTCGTGGACCGGGTGTTCCCCTTCGCCTCGACCACGAAGTCATGGCGTACATCGAGAAGGGGCGCGCCAAAGGCAAGGTCGCGGTCGCGGTTCGAAACGAAACCTCGTGACGAAGGCCACACCGCGCGACACGCCGGGGCCAAACAAGCTCGCCATCCGAGGACACCCAAACGCAAGGCGTGGCGATGAACCTGGACGAGGCCCTGACCTGCTGCTACGACACCCGTTCAAGATCACTCAGCTCAGCGTCCACCTGAACGATGATCATGATCAACTTCTGATTACTCTCCGGCTTCCCTCAGTGCACCATCGGAGGTAGCGGGTACCGCCGAAAGGATCGCCGAAGCCTTGCCTGAGATCCACAAAACGCCTGTTCAGGCACCACATGACAGATGGTGCCCCCGACGGGATTCGAACCCGTACTGTGATCCTTTTAAGGGACCTGCCTCTACCGATTGGGCTACGGGGGCGACGGGGAGCCTAGGCCTTGATCGTCGGCTTGTGTGAGCGGATGGTCTTTTCTCGCCCGCACGGCCCAGCGAATTGGACTAGAGCGACCAGCCCGGTAAGCATCGAACGGCCCCGAACATCAGCGTGCCCTCCCCGCTCCGAGCAGCTCCTTGAAGCGCAGGGCGACCCAGTCGTGCACGGCCGCGGAGACCGAGTTGTCGCCCGCGCGGTGCTCGAACCAGCGCCAGTCGCAGTTGACGTTGATCTCCAGGAACACGTGGTCGTTGCCTGTCACGAGCAGGTCGAACGCGGCCACCTGCACGCGCCAGTGCCGTGCGAGGGCCAGCAGGCGGTCGGACAGGGAGGACGAGATCGAGGTCGGCGTCACGCGGACGGCGTCGGGGTCGACCCACAGCTGGGCCGGGTCGAGCTTGTCCACCTGATAAGCCAGGCACCGCTCCCCCACCACGAACACGCGCAGCTCGGTGTCGGACGGGACGTACTCCTGGACGAGCACCGGGGCGGGTTCGGGCGCGTCTGAGGCGCGCGACGTTTCGAGCGGGCGCGGGAACAGGCCGTGCTGCACGCCGGGGCGCGGTTCGAGGAGGTGGCGGCCTGCTGTCTTCACGATGCAACGGCCGCCGCCGGGGCGCGTACGGCCCGGACGCGTCGTCACGGCCGTGCGTGGCACGCGCAAGCCGAAAGAAGAGGCGTCGGAAAGCTGCGTCAGACGGTCCAGATGGGTCGAGAAGCGCGAAGGGTTCACGTGAGCCCAGTCGGAGCGTGAAGACAGCCAGTTGGCCACTGAGGCCCATTGATCGACTGCATAGGCGCCGGCCAGGGTTCCGGGCTCGACCGGCACGGCGGAGAGCTCGAAGTGGCGGCGCCACACCAGCAGTGGGCGCAGCAGCCAGCGGTCGAGCTCGATCAGGGGCTGGTCGGTGTACACCGACAGAGGCAGGTCGACGCAGCGGTCGGCGTCGATGCGGGCCATGCGGATGCCGCGTTCTGCCAGGGCGATGGAGAGCTCGTTCATCTCCATGTCGGCGGCGCGGGCGAGTACCAGCACGCAGGGCTGGGGATTGCCGTCGCCCTCGTCGACCATGCCGAGGCGGTGCACCTGTTCCTGGAAGTCCAGGCATTTGGGCGGCGAGCGGAAGAGGTAGTCCTGGCCCTGCAGCAGCAACGGCCTGGCAGCCTCGGACGGGGCTCCCGGCACCCGCCCGTCAGCCGACCTGCTCAATCGTCCTTCTTGCTGCGGAAACTCTTCCCCGCCTGCGCGTACTCTGCGGCGTACTGCGCCAACGCGGGGTCCTCGATCTCGCCACGACGAAGCTGTGCGGCCAGCTCCTCGAGAGACATCGCGGATCACCTCTCTCCCCACACAGGCGAATCACGCATTCAGGTGATGCACCAGCGGTAGTCTCTGGTTCACGTAACGCAATGTCAAGGCGACCCCCGAAGCTTTACTCCGATTGGGCGCTTAAGTTCCGCCTCCGGACCAGCGATGTGCCCCGAACGAGATAACGCTCGGGGCACCCCACCACTCACAGGGAGTAACGGTCAGCTTTGGACAGCGCGGTCGAAGTCCGACTTCGGGTCGTTGATCTGGCCGAGGGCGACGACCTCGCGACCGTAGAACAGCGCCTGCGTCCAGTCCATCAGCACGCGCAGCTTGCGGTTCACCGTCGGCATGAACATCACGTGGTAGCTGCGGTGCATGAACCACGCGACGACGCCCTTGAAGCGCAGGCCGAACACGTCCGCGACGCCCTTGTAGAGGCCGAGGCCGGCGACCGAGCCGAGGTACTTGTGGAAGTAGTCCTTCGGCTTCTGGCCGCGCAGCGACGCGACGATGTTCTTGGCGAGCAGCTTTGACTGACGAATGGCGTGCTGCGCGTTGGGCACGCACGTCGCCGTCGGGTCCTCTTCGATGCGCGAGAGGTCCGGCACCGCGGAGCAGTCACCGGCGGCCCACACGCCGTCGAGGCCCTGGACCTGCATGGCGGCGGTGCAACGGACGCGGCCGCGCTCGTCGAGCGGCAGGTCGGTGTTGCGCAGCACCGGGTTCGCCTTCATGCCGGCGGTCCAGATGATGGTGTCGGAGTCGAACTCCGTGCCGTCGTCGAGGACGACGTGGCCACCCTCGAGCGACTTCACGCGGGTGTCGAGGTAGATCTTGATGCCGCGCTTCTCCAGCGCCTCGACGGTCCAGGCGCCGAGCTTCGCGGACACCTCGGGCATGATCCTGCCCGCGGCCTCGACGAGGACCCAGTTCATCTCCTCGGGCTTGACGCCCTCGTAGTACCGAAGCGCATACCGCGTCATGTCCTCGAGCTCGGCGAGCGTCTCGATGCCCGCGAAGCCGCCACCGATCACGACGAAGCTGAGCAGCTTCTTGCGCAGGTCCGCGTTGTTCGTGCTCGCTGCCTGGTCGAGGCGCGACAGCACGTGGTTGCGGACGTAGATCGCCTCGCCGATCGTCTTCATGCCGATGCCGACCTCGGCCAGGCCGGGGATCGGGAGCGTGCGGGAGATCGCACCCAGCGCGGAGACGAGAACGTCGTACTCGATCTCCTCGACGTGGCCGTCAGACAGCTCGGCGGTCACGATCTTGCGCGCGTGCTCGATCTTGGTGACGCGGCCCGTGACGACGTGGCAGCGCTTGAGCACCTTGCGCAGGGGGGCGACGACGTGGCGCGGCTCGATGGAGCCGGCCGCCGCCTCTGGCAGGAAGGGCTGGTAGGTCATGTGCGGCTGCGGGTCGATGACGGTGACAGATGCCTCACCGGAGCGCAGTTTCTTCTGCAGTCCGAGAGCCGTGTACATCCCGACGTACCCACCACCGACAATCACGATCCGCGTGGGTTGCGACTTCACAGCAGCCATACACATATGGTCGCACCGAGACCCCTTTTTTCGCGCGTCCAAGTGGCCCGTTGTGACTACCGTCGCCAGGTGATGCGCAACACCCAGCCGGGTGACCTGCGCTTCAGGCTCAACACGAGCCAAACTCGCTGAGAGGAGCGATTCAGATCCTCAGCGCCACGACCGCGATGACGACCGTCAGAGAGCCTAGTCCGAGCAGCTCGACGAACCCGATGTGAGGCCCTGACGGGACGAACGCGGCGAACGCCGCGACAAGGAATGAGATCGCTTGGACAATGGCGAACCGGCGTGCCGGAGCTTTCAGCGCGGCGACCTCGATTCTCGTTTTCACCGGAACGACCGCCGCGAGTGCGGACGTCACGTGAATCAGGTGCAGCGCGGGGATCATCAGCAACACACCGAGCCGCAACGGATGCCCGTCGCCGAACGCCATCGCGACCGCCGCGTAGCCGATCAGCAACGCCGGCCCGGCGCTTCCCGGCATCAGCGCCGAGACCGCGGTCAGCGCCGCGACGACGACCAGCGGCGCGATCGTCTCGGACTCCAGGTGCAGGATCAGCGCCACGGGCAACGCCGCGAGCACGATCGCCAGTCGCATCAGCATTCCCGCGTCACCGCCACCCCGTGCTGGGTCATGCGCCGCAGCCGCAGCCGGTGCTCGGCGGCGATCATCTCGGCGGCCACCTCACCCCACGGCGTCTCCCGGTCGGGCTTCAGCGGCAGCGGCAGCGTGTTGATCGCCAGCACGAGGTGACCGTGTTTCCGGGTCTGCACGGCCAGTTCGGCGATCTCGTCGTCGAGGAACGGCGACAGCAGCACGACCACGCTTCCGTGCGGAAGCTTCCGCAACGCCACCCGTGACGCCCAACCGGCCGCCTGCACGCACACGACGAGCTGAGTGCGGATTCGCATGAGATGCCGCCGCCCCACCCCGGGCCGGACGTTGAGCTGCGGCCGGCTCAGGTCCATCAGCGCCACCCTGTCGCCCTGCCTGAGGTAGCCCGCGGCCATCGACGCCGCCCGGCGCACCGCGCGGTCCAGGCTGCCGTCAGGACGTGCCGTGGCGCCGTAGTGCGGAGACGACCAGTCCGCCACGTCCGCGCCGACGTCCGTGCGCGTGTCGATGGCCAGCACGATCTCCGCGTCGGCCTCCGCGTGCCGCTCGCGGACGTGGACCGTGCCGGTGCGGGTGGTGACGCGCCAGTCGATGCGCTTGAGCCGGTCGCCCGGCTGGAACGCCCTGATGTCGCGCAGTTCCGTCGAGTCGCCCGCGCGCGGCGAGCGGTGGATGCCGACCAGACCGGCCGGCCTCGGCGGCAGCGGCCCGGACGGGTGGTGCTCGACCGGCGGCAGGATCGTGCGGACGTGCTCGGTGCCGACGATCGGGCCGTAGACGTGCATGCCGTCCGGTCCGGCGAACAGGTGGTCCAGCCGGAGATCGACCCCTGGGCCCCACGCGTCGCGCCGGATCTTCACCGGCAGGTCGGGTGAGTGCGCCGGAACGGCCCGGGGTCCACCCGGCACCTTGATCACCGCGATCTCCGCGTCCGCGCCGTCGACGTGCGCGACGGTGTGCACGACACCGGCGCCCGCTCCTCGCGGCACCGGGCGGACGCTGACCGTCGGCGTGCCCTTCGGTTTGTGCGTGAGCAGCACGGAGAGGACGAGCGGGACTCCGAACAGCACCAGCTCGACCTGGTGCAGGAACATCCCGGCCACGACGAGCCCTGCACCGAGCCAGACGGCACGCGAGTACGCGTCCGTGGGGTGCCAGTGCGCGCCGTGGGACTCGGCGAACGCCTCCCTGATCTTGTCGGCTCTGCTCATGAGCTGGGCGGGCCCGGCACCTTGCCGAGCAGCTCGGTGACAACCTGCACCCCGTTCACGCCGGACGTCCACGTCTCCGGCTTCATCACGAGCCGGTGCGCGAGAACGGCCACCGCGCACTCCTTGACGTCCTCCGGCGTCACGTAAACACGTCCGTCCAAAGTGGCCACGGCACGGGCGACGAGCACGAGAGCCTGCGCGCCTCGTGGCGACGCGCCGACTTCGACGGACGGGTGCTGCCGCGTCGCGACGGCCAGATCGACGCAGTACCGCAGGAGATCGTCGTCCACAGTGGTCTGTTCGAGCTCGGCCTGCAGCTCGGCGAGGCGTCCCTGCGCGAGGACCGGCGGCACCTCGGTCTCCTCCTGCTGCCGCGCGATCCGCCGGCGCAGGACCTCGACTTCCTCCTCGGCCGGCGGATAGCCGATGTCGAGCCGCACCAGGAACCTGTCGAGCTGCGCCTCCGGCAACGGGTAGGTGCCCTCGTACTCGACGGGGTTCGAGGTCGCCAGCACGTGGAACGGCTTCGGCAACGGGAACGTGCGCCCCTCGACGGTGACCTGCCGCTCCTGCATGGCCTCCAGCAACGCGGACTGCGTCTTGGGCGGCGTCCGGTTGATCTCGTCGGCCAGCAGCAGCCCGGTGAACACGGGCCCGTGGTGGAACTCGAACTCGCGGCTGCCGGGGTCGTAGAGGAACGACCCTGTGACGTCCGCCGGCAGCAGGTCGGGCGTGCACTGCAGGCGGCGGAACTCCAGGCTGAGCGCCTGCGCGAGCGACCGCGCGATCAGCGTCTTGCCGAGCCCCGGCACGTCCTCCAGCAGCACGTGCCCGCCGGCCAGCACGGCCGCGAGCGCGAGCCGCACGGTGCGGGTGCGGCCGACGACGACCTTGCCGACCTCGTCGAGGACGGCCTTGGCCTCCAGAGCGATTGTCACTCGACCCTCCTGAGCCTTTCAGCGAGTTCCGCGGGGTCCGGCATCTCGGCCGCGTCGATCCCCAGTCGTTGCAGGCGGGCGCGGAACCGTTCCTGGTAGCGCCTCGGGTTCTCCGCCGCCTCCGCCAGCCTGCTCGCGAGCGTGCTGGCGTGCGCGGTGCTGATCGAGCCGGGCGGCGGCGGGTCAGAGCTCCACACGATGTCCGTGGCGCGCGGCAGCCTGCTGACCAGCACGGCGAACGCGGTCGGCGGCACGGCCAGCGCCGTCGCCCAGAACGGTTCGACGCCGAGCAGCCAGATGGCGACGCCGATGACCACCCCGATGCCGAGCGCCAGCGCGGTTTTCATGCGAGTTCCCGGATGATGCGGCCCAGTTCCTGTTGCGCCGCTTCCGCTTGTTCGGCCGTCACTTCCTCACGTCCGAAGCGTGCTCGCTGGTAGAGGTTCCTGAGCACGGTGGCGTCGACGCCGAGCTTCTCGGTGAACTCGGTCGGAGTCTGGTGCGGCTTGCGCGGTTCGGCCTCTTCGAGCGCGAGCCAGGCGGCGATCACGGCGTCGCGCGGCGGCCGTTGCGGATGGCTCGTGAACTCCTGCAACGCCTTCTCGACGCGCTGGATCACCGGCACCGACGTGCCGGCCCCGAAGTCCTCGACCTCCACGCCGCGCACGCCACGACGGCGGCGCCAGCGGGGCACCTCGATCGCGAGGATGATGCCGACCAGTCCGAACAGGACCAGCCCGGTGAGGACCAGCAGGTACACCGTGAACGGCACGACCACCACGTCCGGCAGCTCCTGCGGCAGCGGCACTTCCAGCGCCGGTGCGCGGTGCTCCCCCGGTGGCCGGTCATCGAGGCGGTTGACGAGCGTGACCGGCGACGAACCGCCGGCCGCGACGACGACGATCAGCAACGCCGCCACCGCCACCCCGGCCCGCAACCACTTCATGCGGATCAGCCTTACACGGTTCGGCCCGGTTGGAATGATCCTTTGGTCAACTTGAGGGTCTGGCGCTGTCCGCTGCCCGCCTCAGCACGTCCTGCAGCATCTCCTGGGTCAACCTCCCGGTAAACGTGTTGTGCGGCGACACGTGGTAGCACCCGAACACCCGCAGCCCCGCGATCTCCACCTCCACCCCGTGCCCGAACTTCGGCCGCTCCGGCCCCAGCAGCGGCAGGAACGCCTGCCAGCCGAACGCGCCCAGCACGACCACCGACCGCAGCGACTTCATCAGTCCGAGCTCCTCGCGCAGGAACACCGAGCACCGGTCCCGTTCCTCGGACGTCGGCTTGTTCGCGGGTGGCGCGCAGCGCACGGGTGAGGCCATCCGCACCCCGTAGAGCTCCATCCCGTCGTCGCGCGCCCAGGCGTCCGGCTGGGAGGCGAGCCCGACCTCGTACAGCGCGCGGTAGAGGAAGTCGCCGGACGGGTCGCCCGTGAACAGGCGTCCTGTCCGGTTCGCCCCATGTGCGGCCGGTGCGAGGCCCACGATCAGCAGTGAGGCGTCGATCGGCCCGAAGCCCGGGACCGGCTTGCCCCAGTAGGTCTGGTCGCGGAACGCGGCGCGTTTCACGGCGGCGACGGACTCGCGCCACGCGACCAGGCGCGGACACGCTCGGCAGGCGATTATTCGATCGTCGAGTTCCGTAGTGTTGCTCCTATGTCCGAGGAGAAGACCGAAGAGAAGCCCGTGTCTCCTGCTGATGACCTGGTCACCACCCAGCACAGCATCACCGTCAAGGGCCGCGAGCTGAACTACACCGCCACCGCCGGGCGTGTCGTGCTCAGGGAAGAAGTGCTCAAGGACGGTGTGTTCGAGGGCCACAAGCCCAAGGCAGAGGTGTTCCTCACCGCGTACACGCTCGACGGCGCCGACCCGCTGAAGAGGCCGGTGACGTTCGCGTTCAACGGCGGGCCCGGATCCGCGAGCCTCTGGCTGCACATGGGGCTCCTCGGCCCCCGCCGCGTGCTGAGCGGCGACGTCGGCAACCTGACCGCGCCGCCGTACGGGATCACGGACAACGAGGAGTCGCTGCTCGGCGAGAGCGACCTCGTGTTCATCGACCCGGTGTCGACCGGGTACTCCCGTGCCGCGGAGGGCGAGAAGCCCGCCAGCTACCACGGCTACCAGCCCGACATCGACTCCATCGCCGAGATCATCCGGCTGTGGACGTCGCGCAACGGCCGGTGGATGTCGCCGAAGTTCATCTGCGGCGAGTCGTACGGCACGCTGCGGGCGGCGGGCCTCGCCGAGCACCTGCAGAAGAAGCACGGCATGTACCTCAACGGGCTCATGCTGATCTCCTCGGTGCTGGACTTCGCGACGCTGGAGTTCAACGAGGGCCACGACCTCGGCTACACGCTCTTCCTGCCCACGTACGCGGCCATCGCGCACTACCACGGCCTGCACGGCGAGCGGCCGTTGAAGGAGGTGCTCGCGGAGGCCGAGGAGTTCGCCGTCCGCGACTACCCCTACGCCCTCGCCCGCGGCAACCGTCTCTCGGACGTGGAGCGCACCGCGACGATCGAGAAGCTGGCGCGCCTGACCGGCCTGTCCGAGGACTACGTGGACGCGGTCGACCTGCGCATCGAACACATCCGGTTCTTCACCGAGCTGCTGCGCCGCGACCGCAAGACCGTCGGCCGCCTCGACGGCCGCTTCACCGGCTGGGACAAGGACTACGGCCGCGAGGAGATCTCCGCGGACCCGTCCATCGACGCGATCCTCGGCCCGTACTCGGCGACGCTGAACCACTACCTGCACGCCGAGCTGGGCTACTCCAACGACCTGCCGTACGAGATCCTCTCGCGCGCCATCGAACAGTGGTCGTACAAGGAGTTCGAGGGCCGCCACGTCACGACCGCGGGCAAGCTCTCGGCCGCGATGCGCGCCAACCCGCACCTGAAGGTCCACGTCGCGTTCGGCTGGTACGACGGCGCCACCCCGTACTTCGCGGCCGAGCACCTTCTCGCGCACCTGCAGATCCCGAAGGAGCTCACCGCGAACATCGAGTCGGCCTACTACCCGGCCGGTCACATGATGTACGTGCACGAGCCCTCGCGGATCCAGCAGTCCGAGGACCTCGCTGCCTTCGTGCGGAACTCGTCCAACACGTGATCCTCACTCCACCGAGTGCTGGATGGGGGGAGCTTTCATAAACCTCAGGTTCATGAAAGCTCCCCCCATCCAGCACGCATCCGGAATTGTCAGGGGTGACGGGCACCATGTCCTCATGGATCGGGGAGCGTGGGATCGCGTCGAGAGCGAGCTGTGGAAGCACAGCCGCTTCGGCGTGATCAGAGCATCCGTCCTCGAGACCCTCGGAATCAGCCAGACAACGACGTATCGACAGTGCCAGCCGGGCGGGCGGTGGCGTCATCTCCTACCTGGCGTGGTGATGTTGGCCAGGTCACTGCCGACAACACGCCAACGCATCGAAGCGGCGCTCACGTTTGCGAAGCATCAAGCTGTCGTCACCGGATTCCAGGCTGCACGTCTGTACGGCCTTCGAACTGGCCCGGATCCCCAGTTCGTACACCTGCTCATCCCACACGAGAGCCGCGTGCTCAGCTCCGGCTTCACGGTCCTGGAACGCACCCGGTTCTTTCCTGTGGCGATGTATCGGGACGGCGTGCCGCTAGCTCCGCCGCCACGAGCGGTCTTGGACGGCGTTCGTCGAATCCGGGATCTCGATGCCGTTCGAGCCCTCCTGATCGAAGCGGTACAAAGCGGACAGACCGATGTAGACCAGCTTCGGGGCGAACTGGACACCGGAACGAAGCGAGGCACCGCATTGCCGCGACGTGTACTGGGTGAAATCGACCTGGGCGTGCGATCAGTCGCCGAGGCCGACGCGTTGGAGATCTGGCACCGAGCAGGTTTGCCCACTCCACATCGGAATGTGGTCATCGTGGATGAGAACGGCAACTACGTAGGTATGCCGGACACATGGTGCGACGAAGTCGGACTCGCTTGGGAGCTCGACAGCAGCGAGTTCCACTACAGCAAGGACGCTTACGCGAGGACCCTGGAGCGTAACTCCAGGTATGCCGCGGTCGGCATCAGCGTTGTGCAGACGCTGCCATCGCGCCTTCGCAAGAAGCCTGATGCCGTGGTCGCGGAACTGCGTGCGGCCTACGCCGCCGCGCAGGCACGGACGCGACCACCCGTCTGCATTCGGAAGGCGGGGTCGACGTGACAGGCCTCGTGCCCGTTGATGAGGGGAGCGTTCATAAACGTCAGGTTTATGAACGCTCCCCTCATCAACCTCATCTTGGGAGCAACACGTGATCAAGCGGATTGATCTGAGTGACGACGCGGTGCTGGACGAGGTCTTCACCGTGCAACGGCTCGGGTACGCGGTTGAGGCCGAGATCATCGGTTTCGACCGCATTCCCGGCCTGCTGGAGTCGCGCGACGACCTCAGGGCGACACAGCACGAGTTCCTCGGCTACTACGACGAGGAAGGCCTCGCGGGCGCCATCGCGTTCGTGCGCACGGAGTCCGAACTGGACATCTGCCGGATGTTCGTGCACCCGCGGGCGCATCGGCGCGGCATCGCGTCGCAGCTGATCGACGCGGCGGGGCCGGCGGAACGCACGATCGTCAGCACCGGCACGAAGAACGAGCCCGCGCTGCGGCTCTACCGCAAGCACGGATTCGTCGAGATCGGCACGCGCGAGGTCGCCCCCGGTGTGTCGATCACCGAGCTGGTCAGGGAAAACCACTGATCATCTTCCTGAACGGGACGTCCAGTTCGGGGAAGTCGAGCATCGCCGAGCAGCTGCTGCAGGTGCTGGACACCCCGTACTTCCACCTGAGCGTCGACGCCTTCGGTGCGCTGCGGGCGGTGGAGCGGACGCTGGAACTCGACGGTCCGGAGCTGGCCGAGGTCCTGCGCCGCACGCGGGCGGGGTTCCACCGCGCGGTGGCCGGGATGGCCCGGGCGGGCAACGACGTGGTGGTCGACCACGTGCTGAGCGAGCCGTGGCGCCTGCAGGACTGCCTGGAGGTGATGGAGGGCCTCGACGTCGTCTTCGTGGGCGTTCATTGCCCTCCAGACGAGCTGGAGAGGCGCGAGCGGGCCAGGGGTGACCGGACGCCGGGGCAGGCCGCCGCTCAGCTCCCTCACGTCCACCAGCACGGCCTCTACGACTTCGAGTGCGACACCAGCACCAGCAGCCCGCGCGAGTGCGCGCTCGCGATCAAGGAGTTCCTGGGGCGGGCGCCGGCTCGGCGGGCGTTCGACGAGCTGCGTCGTCGCTGACCTCGCTGGCCGGGCGCCGGGCAATGCCTGCTCCCCAGGTAGATCGTCGACGCCGGAACCAAGCTAGCACCGACTCGCTCACCGCGGCCGCGAACGGAAGAGGGGCCGTACCCGCGGGCACGACCCCTCCAGACCACGAACTTCTCAGACGACCGCGCGCTCTTCGGCGAAGTGGCACGCGGCGGGGTGGCCCCCGTTGCGCGGCACCAGCTCCGGCACCTCGGTCGCGCAGATGTCCTGCGCCTTCCAGCACCGCGTGCGGAACCGGCAGCCCGACGGCGGGTCGATCGGCGAAGGCACGTCACCCGTCAGGCGGATGACGTCGCGCCGGCCGCGCTGGGTCGGGTCCGGCACCGGCACGGCGGACAGCAGGGCCTGCGTGTACGGATGCATCGGCCGCTCGTAGATGTCGTCCTCGGTGCCGATCTCCACGATCTTGCCGAGGTACATCACCGCGACGCGGTCGGACAGGTGGCGCACCACCGACAGGTCGTGGGCGATGAAGACGTACGACAGGCCCATCTCGCTCTGCAGGTCACCCAGCAGGTTCATCACCTGGGCCTGGATCGACACGTCCAGAGCGGACACCGGCTCGTCGCACACGATCACCTTGGGCTTCAGCGCGAGCGCACGGGCGATGCCGATGCGCTGGCGCTGACCGCCGGAGAACTGGTGCGGGTACCGGTTGATGTGCTCCGGGTTGAGGCCGACGATCTCCAGCAGCTCCTGGACCTTGCGCCGCCGGTCGCCCTTCGGCGCGACCTCCGTGTGGATCTCGTACGGCTCACCGACGATGTCGCCGACCGTCATGCGCGGGTTCAGCGACGTGTACGGGTCCTGCAGCACGATCTGGATGTCGCGGCGCAGCTTGCGCAGCTCCGCGCCCTTCATCGCGAACATGTCGCGACCCTCGAAGCGGGCCATGCCGGACGTCGGCGGCTCCAGGCGCATCAGCACCTGGGCCAGGGTGGACTTGCCGCAGCCGGACTCACCCACGACGCCGAGGGTCTCGCCCTTGTTCAGCGCGAACGAGACGCCGTCGACGGCCTTGACGTGGCCCACGGTGCGCTTGAACAGCACGCCGACCCGGACCGGGAAGTGCTTGACGAGGTTCTCGACCTCGAGGATTGGCTCAGCCACGAGCGACAACCTCCTCCGCGATGTGGCACCGGCTGGTGCGTCCCATACCGAGGTTGTGCACGGCGGGCACCTCGGTGACGCACCTGTCGAACGCGCGCGGGCAGCGCGGGTTGAACGGGCAGCCGGGTGGGATGTTGGTCAGCGACGGCGGCAGACCCTTGATCGTCTTGAGCTCCTGGCCCTTCAGGTCCAGGCGCGGCAGCGATTCCAGCAGCGACTCGGTGTACGGGTGGCCCGGCGCGCGGAACAGCTCGTACACGTCGGCGTGCTCGACGATGCGGCCCGCGTACATGACCGAGATCCGGTCCGCGACGTCGGCGACGACGCCGAGGTCGTGGGTGATCAGGATCATGCCCATGTCGCGTTCTTTCTGGATCTCCGCCAGCAGGTCCATGATCTGGGCCTGCACGGTGACGTCCAGCGCGGTCGTGGGCTCGTCCGCGATCAGCAGCTCCGGGTCGAGCGCCAGCGACATAGCGATCATCGCGCGCTGCCGCATACCGCCGGAGAACTGGTGCGGGTAGTCGGCGACGCGGCCCTTGGCGTTCGGGATCTTCACCTGGTCCAGGAGCTCGATCGCGCGCTTGCGAGCGTCCGCTTTGGACATCCCGCGGCGGACCTTCAGCTGCTCCTCGATCTGGAACCCGACGGTGAACACGGGGTTCAGGGCGGACAGGGCGTCCTGGAAGATCATGGCGATGCCCTCGCCACGGACCTCACGCCGCTCGTCCGCCGACTTGGTCAGCAGGTCCTCACCGCGGAACTTGATCGTGCCCTTGGTGATGAACGCCGGCGGCATGTCCAGGATGCCCATGATCGTCTGTGCGGTCACGGACTTGCCTGAGCCGGATTCACCCAGCACCGCAAGGGTTTCGCCCGCCGAGACGTGGTACGAAACGCCGTTGAGCACCTTGGCGACACCGTCGCGGGTGCGGAATTCCACGTGGAGATCCTCGACCTCCAGCAATGGCTGAGTCACGAGATCTCCCTATCGGGACTTGGGGTCGAGTGCGTCACGCACGGCGTCGCCGAGCATGACGAAGGCCAGCACGGTGATCGTGACGAAGCCCGCGGGGAACAGCAGCATGTGCGGTGCCGACTGGAAGTAGTCGCGGGACTCCGAGATCATCACGCCCCACGACACGACCGGCGGTCGCAGGCCGATGCCGAGGAACGCCAGCGTCGCCTCCGCACCGATGAACGCGCCGAGAGCGATCGTCGCGTACACCATCACCGGCGCGATCGTGTTGGGCAGCAGGTGCCGGAACACGATCCGCAGCGGCGACGCGCCGAGGCCACGCGCGGCCTTGACGTAGTCCTGCTGCTTCGCGACCAGCGTCGCGGAACGCATGATGCGCATCGCCACCGGCCACGACAGCACCGCGATCGAGAGCACCACCTGCGTGACGATCCGCACCACGCCGGGGTTCTCCGAAGGTGCGTTCAGCGTGGTCAGGATGACGATCGCGCCGAGCACGAACGGGATGCCGGCGAAGATGTCGGCGAACCGGGACAACAGGCTGTCGAGCCACGTCTTCGCGTAACCCGCGATGATGCCGACGACCGAGCCGATCAGCACGGTCAGCACGGTGGCGAAGATGCCCACCAGCAGCGATGCGCGGGCGCCGTGCATCGCACGGGCGTAGACGTCGTAGCCCTGCAGGTCGTAACCGAACCACGCGTCGCCAGAAGGCGCCTGAAGGGACTTGTCGAGGTCGGCGTGGCGCGGGTCGACCGACGTGAAGAGCGTCGGCCAGATCGCCATCAGCACGATGACCGCGATGATCACCAGCGACACGATGAACGTGGGCTTGCGACGCAGCTCGCCCCACGCGTCGCTCCAGAGCGAACGCGGCTTGCGCTGTTTCTGCGACGAGTCGTCGACATGGCTGAGCTGGTCGACACCGGCCGCCGCGGACGCCTCGAGTCCGGTGCCGCCGGACACGGATCCTGGGTCACTCATAGCGAATCCTCGGGTCGAGAACGGCGTACAGGAGGTCGACGAGCAGGCTCGCCAGCAGGTAGACCAGCACCAGCAGGGTCACGATGCCCGTGACCATGACGCCTTCCTTCTCCTGGATACCGCGGAAGATCAGGCCACCGATGCCGTTGATGTTGAAGACGCCCTCGGTGACGATCGCGCCACCCATGAGGCTACCCAGGTCGGTGCCGAGGAACGTGATCACCGGGATCAGCGAGTTGCGCAGCAGGTGGATGCCGACGACGCGGGTCTGCGGCTGGCCCTTCGCGATCGCCGTGCGCACGTAGTCGGAGCGCCGGTTCTCGACGATGCTCGAGCGGGTCAACCTGGCCACGTAGGCCATCGAAAGGCTGCCGAGCACGAAGCCGGGCAGGATCAGCTCACCGACCGTCGGATCGGAGCTGACCGAGGTGTCCATGATGTCGAAACCCTGCGGGCCGAGGTAGAGCCGCAGCACGAAACCCGTGACGAACACCGGCAGCGAGATCAGGAACAGGGTCGAGACCAGGACCAGGTTGTCCAGGAAGCCCTGCTTGCGCAGACCGGTGAGGATGCCGGCGGTGATGCCGATGATCGCCTCGATGATCAACGCGATGATGCCCATCTTGAGCGTGATCGGCCACGAGGTGGCGATCTGCTCACCGACGGACACGCCGTTGAAGGTGGTGCCGAAGTCACCGACGATCAGGTTGCCGAGGTACTTGAAGTACTGGATCAGCAACGGGTCGTTGAGGTTGAGCTTCTGGCTCATCTCGGCGATGTAGGCCGGGTCGCACGGCCGCTGGCCGCACTTGCCCGAGAACGGGTCCTGGGGGATCGCCCAGACCAGGGCGTAGATCAGGAAGGTGGTCCCGAGGAAGACCGGTATCAGCTGCAGCAGACGGCGCAGCACATAGCGACCCATTAGGTCGGCTCCTTGCGTGGTGGGGGGCGCCCGATCCTGAACACCGCACCGGCCCCACGCCCGTAAACGCTCGACGGACGCGGGGCCGGACGGATCAATCAGAAATCAGGTTGTTCGGCTATCAGGCCTTGACGCGGAACGACTCGAGCACGCCCTGGCGCTTGAACGACATCTTGGCCGCGAGCAGGTTCTTCGAACGAGCGCCGATGCCCTTCTCGTTCCAGGTCGGCATGGACGGCAGGTCCTTGGCGATGAGGTCCTCGGCCTGCTGGTAGATCTTGATCGCCTCGTCCTCGTTCGCGGTCTCGTCCGCCTTCTTCAGCAGCGCGTCGACCTCGGGGTTCGAGTAGTTCGAGTCGTTGGACGACCCACCCGTGCGGTACAGCGGGTTGAGGAAGTTCTCGATCGACGGGTAGTCGGCGGACCAGTCCGAACGGCTCATGCCGGTCAGCTGCTTGCCGTCGACGATCTGGCGGAACGCACCGAAGTTGGTGGCGCCGACGAACTCGCACTCGATGCCCAGCGCCTGCTTGATGCTGTTGCACGCCGCCTCGAGCGGCTCCTTGCGGCCACCGTCCTGGTTGGACTGGATGGTCACCTTGCCGGTGAAGCCCGACTCCTGGAGCAGCTGCTTCGCCTTCTCCGGGTTGTACTTGCAGTACTCACCGCAGGTGTCCGGGCGGTAGCCCTTGATGCCGGGCGAGACGTAGCTGGTGGACGGCACGTACGAGCCGGCCAGCACGGTCTTCGTGATCTGCTCCCGGTTGATGGCCATCGAGATGGCCTGGCGCAGCTTCAGGTTCTTGAACGCCGGGATGTACTGGGGGAACGCGATCGCGCTCTGGCCCAGCAGGTTCGCGTTCACGACCTGGTCGCCCAGGTCGGCCTTGTACTTCTCGCCGACCTTGGCCGACGGAGGCAGGGCCTCCATGAAGTCCAGCTTGCCCGCGACCAGGTCCTGGTACGCGGTCTCCTGGGAGGAGTAGATCTTGTAGTCCAAGGTCTTGAAGTGGACCTTGTCCTCGCCCTTGTAGTCGTCGAAGCGCTCCATCTTGATCAGCGCGTTCGGCGTGCGGGAGACGAACTTGAGCGGGCCGTTGCCGATCGGCTTGGCCTCGGCGGCCTTCGGGTCCGCGAAGAACGAGTCGGCCATCGGCGCGAACGGCGTGTAGCCGATCATCGTGGTGAAGACCGAGGTCGGGCCGTTCAGGGTGACCTTGAACTCGTAGTCGCCCACGAGCTCGAGGCCGGACATCTTGTCCTTGGCCGGCTTGGCGTTCTCGTCGGCCGGGTGAACGTCCTCGAAGCCCGCGATCGGGGCGAAGAACGACGCAGCCTGCTGAGCGTTCGGCGCGTACGCGGCCCAGTTCCAGGCGTCGACGAAGTTCTTCGCCTTCACCTCGGTGCCGTCGTGGAACTTCCAGCCCTGCTTGATCTTGATGTTGTAGACCTTGGCGTCGGTCGTCGTGATCGACTCGGCCATCAAGTTGTAGGGCGCGCCGTCTTCCGCCTTGTAGCCGACCAGACGCGAGAACAGGGCGTCGGTGACCTTGCCACCGCCGGCCTCGGTCGTGTTGGCCGGGAACAGCGTGCTCTTGGGCTCGGTGCCGTAGATGGACACCGTGCCGTCCGGGTTCTCCTTGCCATCAGCAGCGGTGTTACCGCCACCGCCGCCGCATGCGCTGAGCGTCATGGCCAGCGCGGCTGGCAATGCCACCCACGCAACCCGTGATCGCGACATCAGTCTCTCCCGCCTTTCCCCGGCGTCGCCGCAGTTATTGCGTGCGCACGCCTCCCCGGGAGGTCTCGTCCACCTCCCAAAACGTGAGAGGACGTTAACCGGGGTGTCCAGGAGTACGCGCACTGAAAGCGGTCACAAACTCGTCACGATCACCTCAAGTCGAGCTTAATTCTCCGCTAGACCAGCGAAAACGCGATGCCGTCGAGGATGTCGTGCTCACTGCACACGAGCGTGCGAATACCCGCGCGATTCGAGAGCTCCTCGGCAATCGCACGCAGAACCAGCGCTCCACCGCAGATCACGTCCACTCGACCGGGGTGCATGGGCCCGAGCGAGGCACGCTCATCATGCGTCATGGAGAGGATACGGTCGGTGATTTCTCGTACATTGTCAAGTGTGATCCTGCTGAGGTGAATAACGTCGCTGTTGTACACCTCCAGCCCTTGGACCAGGGCTGACAACGTCGTAACGGTCCCGGCGACACCAATCCACGTCTTGGTCTTCTCAACCGGGACGATCTCGAACGCCTCTTTGATCGCCGCGCGCGCAAACGCTTCCGCTTCCTCGATTTCGGCCAATGCGGGCGGGTCCGAACGGATGAACCGCTCGGTCAGCCGCACACAGCCGATGTCCATCGACCGCGCGGCCTCGACCTCCGTGCCGCTGCCGAGGACGAACTCGGTCGAACCTCCACCCAGATCGGTGACGAGGAAGGGTCCCTCGTCCGGGTCAAGATCGGCCAACGCACCGAGGTAGGACAGGCGTGCCTCCTCGTCCCCGGTGATCACCTCCGCGGGGGCGCCGAGGATCTCCTCGGTCATGCCGAAGAACTCGTCCCGGTTGCTCGCGTCGCGCGTGGCGCTGGTCGCGACCATGCGTGCGACCTCGACACCCTTCCGCTGCATCGTGCGCGCGTAGTCGAGGAGGGCCTCGCGCGTCCTCTGGATCGCGTCGGGGTGCAGCCGCCCGGTCGCGTCCACCCCCTGCCCGAGCCGGACGATCTTCATCTCGCGGTGCACGTCCCGCAGCCACGCGGTGCCGTCCTCGCGCTCCGTCACGTCCGCGACGAGCAGTCGGATCGAGTTGGTCCCGCAGTCGATCGCCGCAACCCGCGACATGATCACCCCTACTTCAGCGTCCGGTACTCCTCGGCAAGCATGGCGTAGACGTAGAGGTCGCCCCAATCGCCCTTGAAGATCTCGAACTCCCGGAAGTGGGCCTCACGGCGCATGCCCAGGCGTTCCATCAGGCGCCACGACGGCTCGTTGCGCGGATCGCACTGCGCGATGATCCGGTGCAGCCCGAGCTGCTCGAAGCCGACCTTGAGCATGACCGCGGCAGCCTCGGTCGCCAGCCCCTTGCCCTGGAAGTCGGGGTTGAAGCCGTAGCCGATCTCGCCCTGGCGGTCCGCCTCGCTGAGCCACTTCAGGACGACGTCCCCGACGACCCTGCCCGCCTCCGGCCAGTAGACGGCCAGCGCCAGCCGCTGGCCCTCCCCCGTCAGCTCGTCCTCGGTGATCCGCTTGGCGAGCAGTTCCTCGAACTCGGGCCGGTCGGGGGCCTCGTTGTAGAGATAGCGGTGGACGTCCGGCAGGGAGCGGTAGGCGTGGAAGTCGTCCAGGTCGCGCTCTTCGAAGGGGCGGAGCAGGAGACGGTCGGTCTTCAGCGGGTACTCGGGGCGCACGCCTTCACAATGCCAAGGAACGCCGTCCATGCCTCGCGATTTACGGGGAGGTGGGAGGCTGGCGCCTTGCTGTCCCGGATGCCGATGCCGCGGCCGACCTCGACGCAGTCACTTCCAGACGCGCTGTAGCTGCTCTTGCGCCACGTCGACATGCGGTACGCCTCCTCAGAACATGATGCTGGTGATCAGCTCCCTCGATTGTTCCGCGTCCAAGGCATCCCGATCCAGTCCCTCAAGGGCGTCCGTGTACATGTCGAGTGACGCCTTGTCCTCGAGGAAGAGCCCTGTGTTGAGGTTCTCGACGTACACGACCGGCTCGAACTTGTCGTATCGCAGCTGAACGAAAGAGCTGGCCAACCCGGCGTGCGCGCCGATGGAGATCGGCACGACCCGGACGGTGAGGTATCTGCGCACCAACATCGTCGTGATGTGGTGCAGCTGTGCCTTCATCACCGCTGAACCGCCAACGGGCAGCCGCAGCGCTTGCTCGTGCACGTAGAAGACGAACTCCCGACCAGGCCTCAAGATCTCCTGCCGTTCGAGCTTCGCCCTGATCAAGGCGTCGACGTCCGCCGGCTGGAGCTTGCGGCTCGACTTCTCCGCCACCTCGCGGATGTAGCTGGCAATTTGCAGATGGCCTGGGATGAGGTTCATCGACCACACGATGATCTTGCTGGCGAGCCGCTCCTGATCGACGAGGCTGCGCAACTGCTCCGGCACGCCGTCCTCGGGGAAGAGCAGCCAGCCCTTCTCACGTGACTCTCTGAACAACGCGAGCAGGTGCTCGACGTCTGCGACTGGGGCTCGGCAGTACGACAGCAGCCGCACGAGGTCGACCTCGTCGACACCGCCCTTGCCCTGCACCAGATCGGAGATCTTGGCTTCCTGCCAGCCCAACAGCTCGGCCAGCTTCCGCTGGGTCAGACCGCTCTGCTCGATGGCGTACCGCACGCCATTGCCGAACTCCCGGCCCACCACGCTTGAGTTGCGCTTCGGCATGGAGAGGAAGCTAGGAGACGGAAGCCCTTCCGCTCCAACGTTTCTACCCGAATCGCCCCGAACGAAGTACGACTTGGAAACGTTCTAACGCGACACGCCGTACTAGCTCGGCGTACTCGTGATCACGCTGTTCGTCGTCGGCTCCACCGGGCTGGCGCTGCCGGCCGTCGTCGTGGACTTCTCCGTGGAAGAGGTCGGCGACAGCGAGGTGCCGGAGGACGACTGCTGCGGCGGGGTCGGCGGATCGGTCTGCGGAGGGTTCGAGGACGTGGACGACGGCGGGGTCGACGAAGGTGGCGTCGACGAGGGCGGCGTCGAAGAAGGCGGGCACGACGTCGACGGGCTCGACGAAGGCGGGTTGGACGGCGACGAGGAAGGCGTCGAGGTCGGCGTCGGGCAGTTCGGCGTCGACGGCGTCGTCGAGGAGACCGGCGGCTTCGTCGTGCCCTGGTCGCCGCCGGGGGGCGGCGTGCCGGGGTTGGTCCCGGGGTTCGGGACCGGCTGGTTCGGCCTCGGGTTCTGCACGTTGTTGCCGGTGTTCGGCAGGGTGGGCAGGGCGTCGACGTTCTCGCCGTACTCCTTGGCCCACTTGAGGACCGTCTGGACGTACGACGTGGAGTTGTTGTAGCGGAAAATGGCCTTGGCGCGGTCGTCCTGCTTGGTCATGTCGCCGCCGCCTGCGCAGAGGTAGCGGCCGGCGCCCAGGGCGGCGTCGTAGACGTTGTTCGGGTTGACGTTGCCGTCTTCGTTGCCGTCGGCGCCGTAGCCCGCCCACGTGCCGGGGATGAACTGCATCGGGCCCACCGCGCGGTCCCAGGTGGTGTCGCCGTCGAGGCGGCCGTCGTCGGTGTCCTTGATGGCGGCCATGCCGGGGGCGCCGTTCAGGACCGGGCCGAGGATCTTGGGGGTGGCGTCGCCGACGGCGTTCACACGGCCGTTGCTGGCGTGGTTGGACTCGACCTTGCCGATGCCGGCGAGCAGCGCCCAGTCGAGCTTGCAGCCGGGGACGAGCTCGGCCATCTTGTCCTCGGCGCGGAGGTAGGCCTCCAGCACGACGCCGGGGATGCCGTAGTCGCCGGGGAAGTCGTCGATCACGCCGGGGTCGTTGTCGAGGAGGTCTTCGTCGAGCTTGCCGTCCTCGAGGTCGGCGAGCAGGGCCGCGCCCAGCTCGTCGGAAAGCGGCAGGCGGCCGGACGCTCCGAGGTCGGCCGGGTCGAAGGCCAGGGCTCCGTAGACGTCGGCGGGGCCGAGCGAGACAGCGATGTCATCGTGCTTCGACAGGTTGACCCAGTCGACGAGCTTCGTGCCGACGACCAGGGCGGGCGCGAGCATCGCAGCCAGCGCGGCGACGGCGAAGCCCCGTTGCCTGGGGGACATCGCCACGGGACCGCGCAGTTTGGCCATTGCCACGAATACTCACCTCTCGTGCGTCATCGCGGCGCGCCGTCCGGTAGTTACGGCGAGCGCCCCCTCGCTGACCCGTCCCACCCTGCCCCAACTCAAGGCCCTAGGTGTACCCAAGACGGGGTGAAGCGTACGTTCGGTTCCTTTGACTGTTAACCGCCGCAGTCTCCGGCTGGCCAGAGCGACTGCTCCTTCAAGATTGCCAAGGCCTCATCTCCCATGGGATTGACCCCGGGGCCCTTCGCGAGGGCATGAGCGACGTGCACGTGAAGGCACTTGACTCTGCCCGGCATGCCGCCCGCGGTGACCCGGGTGCCCAGCGACTCGATGGCGTCTCTCTCCGCGAGGTACGACTCGTGCGCGCGCAGGTAGGCGGCCGCGAGCTCCTCGTCGGTCTCCAGCCGCTCGGTCTGCTCCTTCATCAACCCGCCGCTCTCCAGCGTGCTGACCAGCGAGTTCAGCTTCGGGCAGGTCAGGTAGTAGAGCGTCGGGAACGGCGTCCCGTCGGGCAGCCGCGGGGCTGTCTGCACGACGTTCGGGTGCCCGCTGGGGCACCGCGAGGCGATCGCACGTGTCCCTCGCGGCGTGCGGCCGAGCTGCTGAGCGACCACTTCCAGGTCAGCAGCGCTTACTTGTGCGTCACCGATTGCCACAGTTCCTCGTACCAAGACCTTTGTGCCGCGGGCTTGCCCGACGGCCTCTCCGATTCAGTGTTGCGATTCTCGTCACCTGGCAGTTGCACAATGTAGGGCGTCTCGCCCGGCCGCACCCAGTGAAGCCGCTTGCGCGCCTCGATCTCGACGTAGGCCGGGTCCTGCAACTGCGCCTTGCGCTGCTCGAGGGCAGCGACCGTCTCGCGCAGTTTCTGCTGCTCAGCGCCCACGTCACGCAGTTCGTCGCGCTGCGAGAGGTAGGTCCGCAGCGGGACCGCGATGCTCAACGCGAGTGCGCACAGCACCATCGCGAACATCGCGGCCCGCCGCGTTCCGGTCATGCCGAACGCGCCACCCGTGCCGTCACCGCGACGCGACGGCGCCTTGGGACGCGGTGGCTTGCGAGCGCGCGCGGGCCGCGCCTCCCGTTCTGCACGGGGGCGGCGGGGACGACGCGCGCGCTCGGCCATACCTCAGCTTCTCAGCTCTCCGGCGTGTAGCGCGGGAACGCCAGCTCACCGGCGTAGCGCGCCGCGTCGCCGAGCGACTCCTCGATGCGCAGCAGCTGGTTGTACTTCGCGGTGCGCTCACCACGGGCAGGGGCACCGGTCTTGATCTGGCCGGCACCGGTCGCGACGGCGAGGTCGGCGATGGTCGTGTCCTCGGTCTCGCCGGAGCGGTGCGACATCATCGACTTGTAGCCGTAGGACGTCGCCAGCGAGACCGCGTCGAGGGTCTCGCTGAGGGTGCCGATCTGGTTGACCTTCACCAGCAGCGCGTTGGCGGCACGGCGGGAGATGCCCTCCTCCAGGCGCTCCGGGTTGGTGACGAACAGGTCGTCGCCGACGATCTGGACCTTCTCGCCCAGCTCGGCGGTCATCTGCACCCAGCCGTCCCAGTCGTCCTCGGACAGCGGGTCCTCGATCGACACCAGCGGGTAGTCCCGCACGAGCTCGGAGTAGTAACCGATCATCTGCTCGGCGCTGCGCTTCGACTTCTCGAAGGTGTAGGCGCCATCGCCGAAGAACTCGGTGGCGGCCACGTCGAGCGCGAGGGCGACGTCGCGGCCCGCGCGGTAGCCCGCCTTCTCGATGGCCTCGAGGATCAGGTCGAGCGCGTCGCGGTTGCTGCTCAGCGACGGCGCGAAGCCACCCTCGTCGCCCAGGCCGGTCGCGAGACCCTTGCTCTTCAGCACGGACTTGAGCGCGTGGTAGACCTCCGCGCCCCAGCGCAGACCCTCGCGGAACGTCTCCGCGCCGATCGGCGCGATCATGAACTCCTGGATGTCCACGTCGGTGTCGGCGTGCGCGCCACCGTTGAGGATGTTCAGCATCGGCACCGGCAGCACGTGCGCGTTCGGGCCACCGACGTAGCGGAACAGCTCAAGACCGCTGCTCGTCGCCGCCGCCTTGGCCACCGCGAGGCTGACACCGAGGATCGCGTTCGCACCCAGGCGCGACTTGTCCGGCGTGCCGTCCAGGTCGACGAGCTTCTGGTCCACGACGCGCTGCTCGACGGCCTCGATGCCGACCAGCTCGGGGCCGATCTCGTCGAGCACCGCGGTGACCGCGCGCTCGACGCCCTTGCCCAGGTACCGCTTGGCGTCGCCGTCCCGCAGCTCCACCGCCTCGTGCTCACCGGTCGACGCGCCCGACGGAACGGCCGCACGCTCCAGCGTGCCGTCGTCCAGCGCCACCTCGACCTCGACGGTGGGGTTGCCGCGCGAGTCCAGGATCTCGCGTGCTCCGACCTGCTCGATGACCGCCACTTGCGCTCCCTGTTTCTCCTGCGTCTCGTCTCGCGACGAGCCTACTTGGGCCAGGTGACCGGCTGGGGCTCGACACCTGAGGATCACAGCGGGCCGCCGGCGCCGGTCTACTGAATCGTGCCAGACGCCCTGCGGACTGCACACGCTCCGGGCTAGGTGGATTCTCCAGCCACCCCGCTGAAGCCCACCAGGCCGTTCTTCTTCGCCACGGCGAGCAGTTCGGGGAGGTGATCGAGCTGGTGCACCGACAGGGTGAGCAACACGTACTTCGCGGCGTCCTCCGGGCTGTCCGTCAAGTCGTGTTCGGACGGTTCCAGCACGTCCCGGATGTCCGGCCAGCGGGCCAGCAACTCCGTGCGGAACCGCAGGACGTCAGGGCTGGCGGAAAGGCAGCCCGTGTCACCCTCGGCAAGGTTGTCGAAGATCTCCTCCGGCTCCCCGGCGCCTGCCTTCCAAAAGCCGAATCGCTGCTCACCGCACTCCGATCGGAAGATGCTTCACGCCGTTCTGGAAGTTCGACCTCAACCGGCTGATCTCGCCGTCCAGCCGCAGTCTGCCCGGCAGGTCCAGGACCGCGTCGAAGATCGCCCTCATCTGGGTCCTGGCCAGCTGCGCACCGAGACAGAAGTGCGGCCCGTGCCCGAAGCTCAGATGATCGGCTTCCCTCCGCCCGACGTCGAACTCGTCCGGTTCGGTGAAGGCTCGCTCATCCCGGTTGGCGGACGAGAACCAGACGACGACCTTGTCCCCGGCCTTGATCGTCTGTCCGGAGAGCTCCGTGTCCTGGACAGCCGTCCGCCGGAAGTGCATGACCGGCGTCCACCACCGCAGCATCTCCTCGACCGCGGACCCGAGCAGCGAACGGTCGGCGCGCAGTCGGTCGTACTGGTCGGGGTGTTCGAGCAGCGCGATCATGCCGCCGGGGATGCCGTTGCGCAGGGTTTCGTTGCCCGCCACGGAGAACAGCCAGAAGAGGTTCTCGAACTCCTCCAGCGAGATGTCCTCCCGCATGAGGTTGCTCAGCACGTCGTCTGACGGGTGCGCGCGCTTGTACTCCCCCAACGCGTGCGCGTACGCGTAGAGATCCGGCATGCCATCCCGTGCGCGCGGATCGCGGCCATCGTCAGGACGAAGTTGGAGCGCCTCCAACGCCATGTCGGTCATGCCGGCGGTGGAACTGGACGACAACGCGTACTCCGAGTCCTGGAAGCCGATCACGCGGTTGCTCCAGTCGTAGAGCAACGCACGGTCCTGCCGCGGCACCCCGAAGACGTCGGCCAGCGTCAGCAACGGCAGGTCCGCGACGTCAGCGGCGAAGTCGCCGGACGGGTTCGCGATGATCTCGCGGGCGTTCGCACGGATTCCGTCCTCCAGGCGCGCCACGGCCCGAGGCGTGAACGCCCTGGTCAGCATGCGTCGCAACCGGGAGTGCTCTGGCGGATCCTGGTTGAGCATCATCCGCTGGACGTACTTCAGGTCCTCTGGCTGCGGGTCGCGGATCTGCGTGGCGCCGCGATGCGAGGAGAAGACGGCGGGCGTCTTCAACACCGTCCTGACGTCGTCGTGGCGGAAGACCGCCCAGAAGTCGTCGATGCGCACGACGTTCTTTTCGCGCAGCCGGGTGAGTGCGTCGTGCGGGACGCCCGATGTATACGTGTCCGGGTCGACGATCAGCTCGGCATCGGTCCGCATAGAACGGGATTCTGACGTGCTTCATGTCGAACGTGGTGGAAACGGACCGCTGCTGGTGCTGCTGCACGGCCTGGGCGCGACCGGCGAGGTGTGGGAAGGCGTCGTGAAGGACTGGCACGGCAGCTGGCTCGTGCCGGATCTGCCTGGTCACGGCCGCAGCGCCCCCATCGAGCGCTACTCGTTCGGCTCGATCGCGGCGGCGGTCGCCGAGGTGATTCCTCGCGAGCCGGTGACCGTCGTCGGGCACTCGCTGGGCGGCGTGGTCGGGCTGGCGCTGGCGAGCGGCTGGTTCGGCGTCGACGTGACCACGTGCATCGGCGTCGGGATCAAGGTCCGGTGGACCGGCGAGGAGCTGGAGAAGGCCGCGGCGCTCGCCGCGAAACCGAACAAGGTCTTCGCGACGGAGGAAGAGGCCGTCGAACGGGCATCGAGGATGGCGGGTGTGCCGATCCGGCACGGTGTGTCCGAAGTGGACGGCGGCTGGACTCCGTCGCTGGACATGAGGGCCTTCGGCGTCGGCAGGCCGGACATGCCCGGCCTGATCATGGCGTCGAAGGCGCAGGTCGTGCTGGCAGCGGGCGAGAACGACCCGATGAGCCCTCAGGAGCACCTGAAGGAGCTGGTGCCCGAGCCGGTGGTGTTCCCCGGCGCGGGCCACAACGTGCACGTCGAGTCGCCCTCGTCGCTGCTCCCCCTGCTCTGACTCAGGTCGCTACGAACCCGCCGTCGGCAGCCAGCACCGCGCCGGTGATGTAGCTGGCGCGGTCGGAGGCCAGGAACAGCACGGCCTCCGCGATCTCCTCGGGCTGGCCGGCGCGGGTGAGCGGCGTGGCCTCGCTGATCTCGTGGAACATGTCGATCCCGGTGACGGCCTCGGTGGCGATCGGGCCGGGCGCGACGGAGTTGACCCGCACGCCCGCCGCGCCGAACTCGACGGCCCACGACCGGGTCAGCGCGTCCATCGCGGCCTTGGAGGCGTTGTAGACCGAGCCGATCGGGGTGCCGATCTGGCCCGCGACCGACGAGACGTTGACGATCGCACCCTTCTTCTTCGCCACCATGGCCGGCGCGAGGGCAGCCGTCAGGAAGTAGGCCGCGCGGACGTTGACGCCGAACACCTGCTCGTAGCCGTCGAGCGACTGCTCGGGCGTCGGCGAGAACGGGAAGATGCCCGCGTTGTTCACGAGCACGTCCACCTCGCCGACCTCCTCGGCGAGCCTGCCGACGTCGTCGATGTTCGCGACGTCCGCGACGATGAAGTGACCGGTCCCGCCGGCCTTCTCGATGAGGTCGACGGTCTCCTTGCCGAGCTCGGCGCGACGGCCGGTGACGTAGACCGTGGCGCCCTCCTCGGCGAGCTTCACCGCGATGGCGCGGCCGATTCCCGACGTGGCTCCGGTGACGAGTGCCTTCTGGTTCTCCAAAGTTCGCATGGTTACGAACTTGTCGGCGCCGGATCATTTCGGCATAAATTCCGGATGAACGGCCTGGTCAGGTCGCGAGGGCGCCGCCGTCTGCGGTCACGATCGACCCGGTGAGGAAGCTCGATCGCGGCGAGGCCAGGAACAACACGGCCTCTGCGATCTCCTCCGGCGAGCCCGCGCGCCCGAGCGGGGTCGGCGCCACGATGTCGTCGATGGCGTCGCCGAGGTGCTCCTCGACCTTCTCGGTGCGGGTGAGGCCCGGCGCGACGGAGTTGACCCGGATGCCGTGGCCACCGAACTCCACCGCCCAGCTCAGCGTCAAGGAGTCCAGCGCGGCCTTCGACGCGCCGTAGACCGACATGATCGGCGTGCCCGTCCGAGCCGTGACCGACGAGATGTTGATGATGCTGCCGCCGCCCTTCGCGATCATCTTCGGCAGCAGCCGGCGGTGAGGAAGTACGGCCCGCGCACGTTGACGTCGAAGACCTGCTCGTAGGTCTCGACGTCCTGGTCGAGCGTCGGCCCGAACGGGAAGATGCCCGCGTTGTTGACCAGCGCGTCGATCTCGCCCACCTCGTCGGCGAGCCTGCGCACGTCGTCGAGGTTCCCGAGGTCGGCGACGACGTGGTGGGTGTCGCCGAAGCCGGCACGACGCCCCGTGGTGAGGACGGTCGCGCTGGCATCGGCCAGCTTCACCGCGACCGCCCTGCCGATGCCGGACGTCGCTCCGGTGACGAGTGCTCGTTGTCCCTGCAGTTCCATGCGCCGACGGTTTCGCCGGTCCGTCGTCAGGCCATGAACGCGGAGTGAATCAGCTGGTCAGCACGGGCGTGCGCAGGCCGAAGCAGACGCGCACGAACTGCGGCAGCCGGTAGCGACCGAGCACCAGCGGCTCGATCAGGTGCACGTCCGCCAGCGACTCCAGCACCAGCTCGATCGCACCGGGATCACCCCCGGACATCTCCGCCGCCTCGTGGATGTCGATCACGTCGGCGTCCCGCCGGGCGAAGCACCTGAGCAGGTGGCGTTCGTCCTCGGACAGCTCCTGCTCGGCCTTGATCAACGGAGCGAGCGTCGCGGCGCAGTCGGACGGGACCGCGCGGCCGAGCTTGCTCTCCCGCTCCATCTGCTCCAGCACCATCTCGATCGTCCAGTGCGGCCGCGAGCTGAGCTTGCCGCCGATCACGCGGATGGGGTTCGGCAGCCGGGAGACGCGCTGCAGCAGCACCTCGGCGTGCTCGGGTTCCGCGTCGACCCGGCCGGGATCGAGGATCTTGCGGAAGAACTCGTGCGACTCCCACTCGGTCAGCCCGCCGATCTTCACCCAGGTCACGCCCGGCAGCTCGTTCAACCGGCGCACGCTCGTGAGCACCAGCCCGGAGCCGGGCGTGACGAGATCCCGCACGGACGCCGCGTCCTGGACGTCGTCGATGACGATCAGGAACCGCTTGCCGCGCGCCTTCTCCCGCCAGAGCGCCGCCTTGTCACCGCCGGGGTTCTCCACGCCGACCGCGCGCAGCAGCTCGTTGGCGACGTCGTGGGAGCGCACGAAGATCCGGCCGTCCGGAAAGCGGTGCCTGACCAGGTGACCGATCCGGGTGGCCAGCGCGGTCTTGCCGCTGCCGCGCATCCCGGTGATGCCCACCGTGCCGGGGAGGGCGTCGAGAATCCGGGCGATCTCGGTGGTGCGACCGGTGAAGTCGGCCAGGTCCGGCGGCAGCTGCTCGGGCCGGCGGGGCAGGTGGAGATCGCCCTTGAGGATCTGCGCGTGCATCTTGCGCAGGTCCTGGCCCGGTTCGATGCCGAGTTCCTCGTTCAGCAGAGCGCGCGCCTGATGGAAGTGGTCCAACGCCTCCGCTTGCCTGCCCTCCCGGAAGAGGGCGTACATCAGCAGTGCGCGAGGCCGTTCGCGGAGCGGGTGGGCAGCGACGTGTTTCTGCAGTTCCAAGACATCCAGCTCACGTTCGAGCCAGTCCTCCCGCGCCTTGAGCCGGTGCTCGCCGAGCCGGACGCGTTGCGCTTCGAAGTAGGAACCTTGGAGGCCCTCCAAGGGCTCGCCGCGGCAGTCGTCGACGATCTCGGCCCGGATCGTGTACCCGCCGTGCTTGGACCTGAGGTTCAGCTCGGGCAGCGCCTTGCGGATCTTGTACATGTACGTCCGCAACGCCATGACCGCGCTCGGCGTCGGGTCGTCCCAGACCATGCCGATCAGCTGCTCGTTGCTCAGCCGGATGCCGTTGTTCAGCAGCAGCGCCGCCAGCACCGCCCGCTGCTGGCGCGGCCCCAGTTCGATCTCCTCGTCGTCTCGCCAGGCTCGTACCGGACCCATCAGTGAGAAGCACAGGCTCATGGAACATCACAACGCTTGCGCGCATTCCCCGCTTCCCTGAAACGAGTATTATGAACGTAGGCTCGCAGCCTACGGAGGTCGTATTGAAGGGGCATGTCACCATTCCGACCGCGCTCGCCAGGAGGGCGAACAAGGTGCTGCGCCCAAGGGATGCCGCGGACGTCTACGCCCATCCTCGCGGGGAGTTCGAGCGCCTGGTCGAGCAGGCCGTGCTCCGCCACATCTGCACCGGCTACTACGCGATGGCGCCCATGGAACGCCTCGGCGACCCCCGGTGGCGTCCAGAACTCGCGGCGGCAGCACTCGGCGTGGCCCAAGCCGACTACGGCAGAGACGCGGTGGCACTGATGGGCGTCACAGCCGCACGCCGCCACGGTGCTCTGCCGCGGGCGGTCGGCACCGCGGTCGTGGCAGTGCCCAAGCAGCGGCCTCGGCTGCACACCGACCTGGGTGAGATCGTCTTCGTCAAGCGCGACGTGCAACGCCTGGACCTCGAACGAGTGGAAACCGAACTCACGGAGGGCTGGATGACCACGCCGGAGCAGACGGTCCTCGACATCGCCGCCCGGCCGCGGCTCGGCGGCCTCGATGAAGCCGACGCCTGGCAGATCCTGCGCGCACTCGGCCGCAAGATCGACTGGGCACTCACGGAGGACCTCGCCCACGACCAGCACAGGCCGGGAGCTCTGGCCCGAGTGCGGAAAGAAGCAGCGGGTGCTTGAGCACGACTAGCTCGTCGCGGTGGCCGACAGGTTCGGAGTCGCCGAGGACCAGGTTCTGCGGGATCACCTGATCAGCCACGTGCTGGCGGCCCTGGCCGAGGTCGCGCCCGAGGTCCTGTTCGTCGGTGGAACCGCACTGGCCAGGACGCATCTCGCAGATCCGGCGGCGGGCGGCAGGTTGTCCGGAACGAGAACGGTGCCTCGATCTCGTGCGCAACGCCTACGGACAGGCCCTCGGCTGGTAGCTCCCGCGGCTTCACAGCCGGGTCGGCAACGGGCGCGGCTCGATCACCTGCTTCATCACGATCGTCGAGGTCAGCCCGCGCACACCCGGCAGCTTGGCCAGCGTCTCCTCGTACAGCCGCTGGTACGACGCGAGGTCCGCGGTGACCACCCGCAGCAGGTAGTCGGGACTGCCGAACAGCCGCTGCGCCTCCACCACGTTCGGCACCCCGGCCAGCGCGCGGTCGAAGTCGTCCATGGCCTCGAGCCGCAGCTTGACGAAGACCAGTGCCTCGAAGCCGAACCCGATGGCGGCGGCGTCCACGACAGCCCGGTAGCCGCGGATCACGCCGGTCCGCTCCAGCTCGCGGAGGCGGCGCTGGCAGCGGGAGATGCTCAGCTGCACGCGATCCGCCAGCTCGGTGACGGTCAGCCGGCCGTCCGCCTGCACCTCGGCAAGAATTTTGCGGTCCAGAGCATCCATACGCACATTTTCGCGCGCCTGCCGCCTCTGAGCAGCAAGAAGGCAAACACTTTCGCCGCTGGTGCTCCTAGCTTCACGGTATGAACCCGTTACGTCAGCTCACCCTGGACCAGCTGAGGCGACGCACGAGCATGAAATGGCGGTACTACCCCGAGGACGTGCTGCCGGTGTGGGTCGCCGAGATGGACGTCCCGCTCGCCGAACCGGTCGCGCGGGCGATCACCGACGCGGTGGCGATCGGCGACACCGGATACCCCAACGGCACCGCCTACGCCGAGGCGCTCGCCGAGTTCGCCAAGAAGCGTTGGGACTGGGCACCGGCCGTGGAACGCACCGCGATCGTGCCGGACGTGATGCTCGGCGCCGTCGAGATGTTCCGGCTGGTCTCCCACCGCGACGCCCCCGTCGTGGTCAACTGCCCGGTGTATCCGCCCTTCTACCACTTCGTCGAGTCGCTGGGACGGTGCGTCGTCGAGGCGCCGCTCAACGACTCCTGGCGGATCGGCTTCGCCGCGCTGCAGGACGCGTTCCGCAGGGCGGGCGAGGGCTCGGTCTACCTGCTGTGCAACCCGCACAACCCGACCGGCACCGTCCACACCGCCGCGGAGCTCGCGGAAGTCGCCGCGTTGGCGCGCAGCCACCGTGTGCGCGTGGTGGCCGACGAGATCCACGCGCCGATCACGACCGCGGAGTTCGTGCCGTACCTGAGCGTTGCGGACGACGGGCTGTCGTTGATGTCGTCCTCGAAGGCCTGGAACCTCGCCGGGCTCAAGGCCGCGCTGGCGATCGCGGGCCCCGACGCCGCCGACGACCTCGCGCGCCTGCCGGAGGAGGTCAGCCACGGACCGAGCCACGTCGGGATCCTCGCCCACACCGCGGCGTTGCGGGACGGCGGCGACTGGCTGGACGCCCTGCTGGCCGGGCTCGACGAGAACCGGCGCCTGCTCGCCGACCTGCTGGCGGCCGAACTCCCCGCCGTCCGGTACACGCCGGGTCAGGGGACCTACCTCGCCTGGCTGGACTGCCGCGAACTGGGCCTCGGCGACGACCCCGCCAAGGTCTTCCTGCAGCGCGGACGGGTCGCGCTCAACTCAGGGATCCCGTTCGGCACCGGCGGCAAGGGGTTCGTGCGGATGAACCTCGCGACCTCGCCGGAGATCATCACCGAAGCGGTCCGGCGGATGGCGTCGGTGTTTTAGAGCGGAACGAAACCTCGTGCCGCGCGGCACCGGCTGGTAGTGCTGGTGCCGTGCGGATCAAACCAGGCTTCGCGGCAGGCACCGTGCTGGTCCGGGCCTCCGGCCATCCGGTCGGCGCGCTCGCCGTGGCCGTGGCCCCGCCGTTCCTGATGACCACCATCCGCTTCACACTCGCGGCCGCGCTCATGGCCCTCGTGGCCCTGGTGACGAGCGCGCCGGCCAAGCGGATGGGCGCTCGTCCACACGTCCGTGGCCGGTTTGCTGGTGCAGGCGTGTCAGTTCCCCGGCGTGTACTTGGGGCTGAGACTGGGGGTGCCCGCGTCGGTGACGGCGCTGGTCATCTCGTGCACGCCGGTGCTCACGGCCGTGGTGGCGGCCTGGGCGTTCCGTGTCCGAACAGGACTGAGGCAGGTAGCGGGCCTGGCGCTCGGCGTCGCCGCGGTGCTGGCCGCGTTGTGGGACCGGCTGGGGTCGTTCGGGTCCGGCGCGGTGTTCGCGGTGCTGGGCATGCTCGGCTTCGTCGCGGGCGGCGTCTACCAGCAGAAGTTCTGCCGCGACACGGACTTCCGCAGCGCAACGGCGTGCAGCAGGCCGTGTCGGTGCCGGTGGTCGGTCTGCTGGCGCTGACCGAGAGCGCCGGGGTGACGGACTGGCGGCAGTTCTGGTCGACCATGGTGTTGCTGGTGCTGGTGAACTCGATGGGCGGGGCGTCCCTGTTCCTGGTGGGCGTGCGCAACGGCGGCGCGGCGGCGATGACCATGCTGTCCTCTGTGGTGCCGTCGGTGACCGCGTTGATCGCGTGGCCGTTGCTGGGCCAGGTGCCGACGACCGGTGCCGTGTCCGGGCTGCTGCTCGGATTCGGAGCGTGCCGGCTCGGCACCGCCACCTCTTCGAGTTCTGTCGCCCGGACGGCAGTCGAAGAACCGACGATCGGTGGGTAACGTTGATCGAATGACGGACAGCACCTTCGAAGCGTTCCGGAAGGCGGAGGCGTTGCTCGCGCAGCGTCGGCCTCTCGACGCGCTGCGCGAACTACAGCGGGTGCTGGACGAGGCCGGGGAGGCGCCCTCCGTACAGCTGCTGGCCGGCCGGGCCTATCTCGGATCCGCGCAGCTCAACCGCGCCGAAGAGGCCTTCAGAAAGGTCCTCGACCTGGACCCGAGCGATCACTACGCGCGGTTCGCACTGGGCAAGACCCTGCAACGGCTCGGCCGCCTCACCGAGTCACTGGCCCAGCTCCGGATGGCTGTGGCGATGAACCCGTCACCCGAGTACCAGGAAGCACTCGGCGAGGTCAAAGCCAGGATGGCACTGGGAAACTGACCTCCGAACGCAGGCCCAGCCCGCCAAGACCATCCTCAACGGACTGTCCACATTGGACCAGGCTGGCGGGCTCGCTCCCCACTCGCCCTCCTCCGAGGCCGCTGGGCCAACCGTCACCAGTACCGTTTTCATCGGTTTGCACCCGTTCACCCCGCCCGCGGAGCACGTAGCCTGGACGACGTGGTCCCGCCGCCGCAGAAAGACCCAGCCCGCCGCACCAGCTACGGCAGCATCTTCGGCCGTATCGTCCTGGTGCTGCTGCTGATCGTCGTGGTGGCCGCCGCAGCCTGGGGCCTGGGCGCCCTGAACCGCCGGGACGCGGCCCCACTGGGCCCACCCCCGTTCCTGGTCCCGATCCAAGAGGTGGAACCAGGCGCCGCCGCCCCAGGCAGCGCGGCCGCCCCGGGCAACACCGCCACAGCGGACACCAACCCGCTAGGCGAGTGGGCAACCCGAGTGGCCTCAAAAACCGACATCCCCCTACGAGCCGTCCACGCCTACGCCGCCGCCGACCTGGCCATGCAACGCGAAGCCCCCGCCTGCCGCATCTCCTGGGCCACCCTGGCGGGCATCGGCCGAGTGGAGTCCCGCCACGGCAACATCAACGGCTCCCGCCTGCAGGACAACGGCCTCCCAACCCGCCCGATCATCGGCATCCCCCTCGACGGCTCCCCAGGCCTACGAGCAATCCGCGACACCGACGGCGGCCGCCTGGACGGCGACACGACCTGGGACCGCGCGGTAGGCCCGATGCAGTTCATCCCAGGCACCTGGAACCGCTGGGCAAAGCGAGCAGCAGGAGACGGCCAGCCCGCAGACCCGCAAAACATCGACGACGCCGCCCTGACCGCCGCCCGCTACCTGTGCGGAGGCGGAGCACGAGACCTGGGCACAGGCCAAGGCTGGTGGGCAGCGGTAATGGCCTACAACAACTCCGTGCAGTACGGCCAAAGCGTGTTCAGCGGCGCCGACGCCTACGCACGGGCAAGCGTCGCACCGTAGCAGCAGCACACCCCGCGCAAACGCAACCACCTACGCAACCGCAAGCCGCCCAAACCAACAGGCGTGCCATCTACCCGCGCGTGGCGCTGGCTGGTCTTTGACCAGATTGGCGGGGTCTGGGGCGGAGCCTCAGGAAACCTCCGCAACCGGCACATGCAGAGCAACCCGACCACCTGCGGACAACAAACCGGAACCCGCCAACCGCAACCGGGGAACGACCTACGGACCCCATGCGCACAAGCAGAAACGGGGCAGCGGCCAAAGCCGCTGCCCCGCAGGCCAGGTGACCCGGAGGACGTGGTGCCGGCCAAGTCGGGGCAGACCGGCACGGGCAACACCCAGCCCCGCACTGCACAAACAATCTGTGCGTTCTAAAAGCAATCGTGCGTTCCAAAAGCCCTGAAGAGGGTTGGGGCTTGGCGGAAGAAACCCCCAACCCCCTCCTATCAGGCCCCTGCCGAAGGCGCGGAGGACGTGGACAAAACCTCGGCAGGGGAAGGCAACGGCAACTCAACACTCACCCCGACGGAACCCTCTCCAGAAGGCTCACCCGAACGTTCAACCGCCTCCGAACGTTCAACCGCCTCCGAACGCTCCCCCGGCTCAGACCGCTCCCCAGGCCCAGAAGCCTCCCCACCCCCAGGCTCCCCCCGCTCACAAGGAGGCTCAACAGGCGCAGAAGGCGAGGTAGGCGTCGTGGGCGTAGTAGGCGGAACCGGATCCTCAGACCGAGGCGCAGAAGTCGGCGGAACCTCAGTAACAGGATCAGCAGGCGCAGAAGTCCCGGTCGGCTCCACCGTCGGCGGCCCAGCCGCAGAACTGGAAGTGACAACCGGCGGAGACGTCTCCGAAGGCTCCGGCTCCGGCTCCGGCTCCGGCTCCCCACCAGGCGGCTCGTTCCGCCCAGTGACAGGAGGCTTCCCAGTAGCCCGAACAGTCTCGGTGACAGTCGACACCGCAACCCGAGTCTGCGTGGCCATCCGAGCCGCCCGAACCTCTCGCACCGCCCCCTCCATCACAACGGTCTCCGTGACGGTGGACAGCGACGTACCGGTCTCGAACGGCTCAGTCCACCACTGCGAGGTGGGCCGGGCCGGCGGCGGCGCAGCGAGCGGCGACTCGTCCGGCGACCCCGTCAGCGCGATCAGCGCGAACATGCCGCCGAGTGCCAGGAACGGCACGACGACCACAGCTCCGAAGCACCCGCGACCGCTGCGCGGCTCTTCACGGTGACTCATCAGGCACACCCCCGAACGGTGACAACTGTTCCATGTGGTTGATCGTCCACATGGAACAGTCCGTCACAGTTCTTTAGTCACACGATGGGGTTGTCAGGTCAGCGGCGGCAACTCCGGAGCGTGAGCAGCTGGCGAAGATGAAAGGCTTTCCAGAGCCAATGAAACTGCCTTCTCCAACTGCGGATCGCGCCCGGAAGCGCGGTCGGATGGGGTCATGACCACCTCGATGTCCGGGTCGACACCGTAGTTCTCCACTGCCCAGCCGTGGCCCTTGAACCAGGATGCGTACCTCGGTTGGGTGACCATGGTGCCGTCGACGAGCGTGTAGAGCATGTCGATGCCGATGACTCCGCCCCAGGCTCGGACGCCGACGACGGGTCCGATGCCCAGTTCCTTGATGGCCACGTTCACGATGTCGCCGTCGGAACCGGCGAACTCGTCGGCCACCGCGACGACCGGGCCGCGCGGTGCGTCCTGCGGGTACGGCTCGGACGCCGTGTAGCCGCGGGCCACCGACCAGCCGATGACCTTGCGGCCGAGCTTCTCGATCACCAGCTGGGACGTGTGGCCGCCGCCGTTCTCGCGGACGTCCAGCACCAGAGCCTCCCGCGCCAGCTCCACGCGCAGGTCGCGGTGCAGCTGGGCCCAGCCGGCGCCCATCATGTCCGGCACGTGCAGGTAGCCCACGCGGCCACCGGACAGCGAGTGCGTGAAGGCACGGCGGTTCGCCACCCAGTCGTGGTAGCGGAGCGGCTCCTCGTCGGCCAGCGGCACGACCACTACCCGGCGCAGCTCGCCACCACCGGCAGGCCGCACAGTCAGCTCCACGGGCTTCCCGGCGGTACCCACCAGCAACGCGGCAGGGCCGGCCAGACCCACCGGACGGCCGTCCACGGCCACGATGGCATCGCCCGCGCGCACGGCCACACCCGGCGCGGCCAGCGGCGAACGGGCGTGTGGGTCGGAGGTCTCGCCCGGAATCACGCGGCCGACGATCCACGAGTCGCCCTGCCGGACCAGGTCGGCGCCCAGCAGGCCCTGGCGGCGGGACGCGGGCACGCTCGTCGACTCGCCCCAGACGTAGGCGTGCGAGGTGCCGAGCTCGCCCTGCACCTCCCACAGCAGGTCGACCAGGTCGTCGTGGCTGCCCACCTGGGCCACCAGCGGCCGGTAGCGGTCCAGCTCGCCCTGCCAGTCGACGCCGCCCATGTCGGTGCGCCAGAAGTGGTCGCGCATGAGCCGGCCGTTCTCGGCGTACATCTGCGCCCACTCGGCGGCCGGATCGACCACGACCCGCACGCGCGACAGGTCGATCTCCACGCAGTCGGACGAGTCGTCGTCGACCTTGCTGTCGGACGGCACGACCCGCAGGTCACCGCGGTCCTCGATGACCATGCGCTTGCCGTCACCGGACACCGCAAACGCTTCCGCGCTGTCCGCCAGGCACTCCGTCTTCTGCTTCGCGAAGTCGAAGCGCTCCAGGACGGTTCGCGGCGGGCGCGCGTCCGGCGAGGCCAGGTTGTCACCGAGCACCCCGAGCAACGGCCGGCGCAACCACAGCAACCCGCCGCGCGCAGCCTTCAGCGAGACGTACTTGGCGGCCGCGACGGGCACCGGTACGACGCGGTCGGCGAGGCCCTCGAGGTCGACCTTCGTCGTCGACGGCTTCTCGTCCTCGTCGTCGGAGTCCTTGTCCTCGTCGTCGACCGGACGCCCGCCGTGCATCGGGTGGAACGGCGACGGCGTGGTGGCGGCCAGCGGCACGAGGTGCGGACGGCACCCGGTGGGGAACGACAGGTCGAACACGTGCGCGTCGTACACGGGGTCGAACGTGCGGACCGACAGGAACGCCAGGTACTTGCCGTCCTCGGTGAACGTCGGTGCGAAGTCCGAGAACCGCAGCGGCGTCACGTCCACAACGGACAGATCAGCGGTGTTCACCATCTTGATGTGCCGCAACGGCATCGGGCCCGGATGTGACCATGCGAGCCACGACGAGTCGGGCGAGAACGCGAGGTGCGTGATGTGCGCGTTGGCACCCGCGACGACCTCGCGCACCTCGCCGGAAGCGATGTCCACCAACAACAACCGGCCGTCGTGCGTCGCAACGGCGACGCGCGCGCCATCAGGCGCGGCGGCCAGCGACATGACCCGGCCCAGCTGCCCGGAAGCGATCCTGCGAGCGGTGTTGCCCGGCTCGACGCCACCGACCGGCGCGATCTCCAGGGCCTCCTCGCCCTCGACGTCGGTCACCCACACGACGTGGTCGGTCTCGCCGAGCACCTTCGGCAGCCGCGCGCGGACGTCCGAGCGGTCGGCCAGAGCGCGCACCGGGCCATCGCGATGCGTCACCCAGTGCACGGAACCGCGCACCTCGACGGCAGACGCGCGGCCGCGGTGGTCGACGCTGAACGACTCGATGTTGCCGGAAGCGTTGACGTGGTGCCGTTGCAGGCCCGTACGCGGGCCACCGAGCTTGATGTCGAGCTTGCGCAGGTCGGACAGGCCGTCCAGCAGCCACAGCTCGCCGGCCTGGTGGAAGATCACCCGCGAGCCGTCGGTGGAAGCGTTGCGGGCGTAGAACTCCCCTGCCGTGTGCCGGCGCAGGTCGGTGCCATCCGGCAGCACCGAGTACACGCTGCCGACACCCTCGTGGTCGGACAGGAACGCGATGCGCCCGTCGACCCACATCGGGTTGGTCAGCGACGATTTCAGATCAGCGAGAATCCGGGTGAACTCGCCATCACCGGCGAGATCCACCCACAGCTTGCCCGCCGTGCCGCCGCGATACCGCTTCCACCACGCGGGTTCCTGCATGTAGCTGGACGACGTGACGACCTGGCCGTCCGGGCCGAACGAGACGTCGTTGACCCATCCGTACGGCAGCACCTCGGCGGGTCCGCCGTCCAGCGGGACCGCGTGCGCCTGCTTGCGGTGCCGCGACATCTGACCGGTGCACGACACGGCGAGCACCCGGCCATCCGGCAGCCAGCCGGACACCGCCGTACGGCCGACGCCCCAGTGTGTCAACCGGCGTGCCGGGCCACCGTCCACAGGCGCCACCCTGACCTCGGGGGCGCCGTCGATCCAGCTGGCCCAGGCCAACTGCGTGCCGTCAGGGGAAAAACGAGGTGTGCGAGCCGGTACCTGATCAGCGGACGCGCGCCAGGCCCTTCCTCCGGCGACGGGCGCGAGCCACACGTCGTCCTCGGCCACGAAGGTCACCAAGTCACCGCGCAGGTGCGGATACCGCAGGTAAGTCACGAGCTCGACGTTAGCCCACGTTCACCGTTTCAGGAGGGCCAAAAACGTCGCCAATCCTCTGCCGTAAGCGAATCCAGACCTTCGGCCCGTGCTTTGGCCTCGGTTTCCCGGACGTTCGAGGCAAAACGGCGGCACACCTGGCGGAGCTCCGTCTCCGGGTCCTCACCGGCGAGCTTGGCCAGCGCGGTCACGACGAACAACGTCGTGCCCGTGTCGTCGCCCTCCGGCAGCAGGTCGACGGGGAAGCCCGCGCGTTTGGTGCGCTGCACCAGCTTCGCGGCCAGCGCCACCGCCGGCTGACCGAGCGCGACACCGTCCACACTGGACTCACGCCGCTTCTCGACCTGCTTCAGCTCCTCCCACCGGTGCTGCTGCGAGGTCGCGTCGTGCACGGCCGGGTCGTGGCCCTCGAAGACGTGCGGATGACGCCCGACGAGCTTTGCCACCAGTTCGGACGCAACAGCATCGACGTCGAATGGATCTTCGGCGTCCTCCGCCGCGACCCGAGCGTGGAACAGCACCTGGAGCAGGACGTCGCCCAGCTCCTCGCGCATCGCCGCGCGGTCGCCGTCCTCGATCGCCTCTAGCAGCTCGAAGGTCTCTTCGACCAGGTACTGGCGCAGCGAGAGGTGATCCTGTTCGGCGTCCCACGGACAGCCACCAGGGGAACGCAGCCGGTGCATCACGGCGGCAGCGTCGAGCAGCGCAGCCCCCATCGGTTCCGGCGTCGTGATCACCTGAGCCCCTGGGTACGCGTCCGGCGACGTGGTGATCACCACCGCGCCGTCCTCCACGACCGCGGGCGCGGGCCCGTCGACACCGAGGGGAGACCAGAACTCCAGAGGCACGCCCTCGCCCGCGTAGACGGCCGTGGCCGAACGCAACGCGGGCAGGGCGGCAGCGGGCAGCACGGCGTCGAGCCGCTCGCTCAGGACGATGACGGTGATCAAGACTTGTTCTTGGTCGCGGTCACGCCGACGAAACCGGCCCGCTCACCGGTGTTGCCCACGACGGTCGCGTCGGTCGGGTCCCACACGCCGTAGCGGGGGTTGACCTCGATCTCCAGGTCGGCGGCGTGGAACTGCGCGATCCGCAGGCCGAACGCGGCGAGCAGACGCGGGTCGATGCGCTCGGCGAGGTCGTCCTCACCGGGCACCGGCGAGACCCGGTTGCGCTCCTTGACCAGCGCGACCATCCAGCTGGACTGCTGCTCGTCGGCCGGGAAGGCGACCACGGTGCCGGGCTTCACGCCCCACAGCGTGGTGTGCACCAGCGACGGGTTCTCGGTGACGCGGACCCTCTGGTTCGTCGCCGACGCCTGCTGCCCGCCCGTGGTGCGCGGGGCCTCCTGGATGAACCGCGACATCTTCGAGGGGTCGGCCGCGACCTCGGCGGCCTTCTCCTTCGCTTCCTTCGGGTCCTTGCTCTGGAAGAAGTCGATCACGACCTCGAGCGTGGAGAGGTTGCGCTTCGCCAGCTCACCCATCACCAGCACGTCGCGCTGACGGCGGTAGATCGTGGTGGCGTCCTGCTCGCTCTGCTTCGCGGCGGCCTCGGGGCCACCCTTCTCCTGCACCGCGTCGTACACCTTGGTCTCGTCGACCGTGATGTTCTCGCGCTGCGCAGCGTGCTCGGCGATCTTGTGCGTGATCTCGTCGGCCAGCACCAGGCGGGAGACCTGGTCGAGCTTGCCCTGGTCCTGCATCTGCTGGGCGGCGGGCTCCTTCTTGAGCACCGTGATGGTGCGTTCCTGGACGGTCTCCAGGTTGATCGTCTGACCCCCGACGATCGCGGCCGAGCCGGCCTTCGCGGGCCCGGTGCCGCATCCGACAGCCGACACCGTGAAGAGCGCGGCAACACCGACCAGCGAGAAACGCTTCAGAACAGTGCTCACGAGGATCTACCTTCTCACGCCGTGGTGACCGGGGTCACGGGAGTCCCCGCCAGTGAGTCGAGGAACGCACCGCACCAGTCCAGCAGCTCCTGGTCACGCAGCTGCGGTGCACCCATCCGGCCGCCTGCCGCTCCCTCCGTCGGCCTAGGCACCGTCACGGTGCCCATGGCCTGCTTGTAGACGGCCTTCGGGAACAACCGGCGCATCCTGACCAGCTGCGAGTCGCGCAGTTCGAGCTTCGCGAACCGCACGTTCTGGCCCATCGCGATCACCTCGGTGACGCCGTGGCGGCGGCAGGTGTGCCGCAACCGGGCGACGCTGAGCAGCCGCTCCACCGGCTCCGGCGGCGTGCCGTAGCGGTCCTTGAGCTCCTCCCAGACGGCCTGCAGCGCCGGCTCGTCGGAGGCGGCTGCGATCTTGCGGTAGGCCTCCAGCCGGAGCCGCTCGCCCGGCACGTACTCGTGCGGGATGTGCGCGTCGACCGGCAGGTCGACCCGGACCTCGGCGAGCTCCTCCTCTTCGGTGCTCTCCGCTCCCGCGTGCTTGCGGAACGCCTCGACCGCCTCACCGACCAGCCGCACGTACAGGTCGAAGCCGACGCCCGCGATGTGACCGGACTGCTCGGCGCCGAGGATGTTGCCGGCGCCGCGGATCTCCAGGTCCTTCATGGCGACGGCCATGCCGGCGCCCAGCTCCGTGTTCTGCGCGATCGTCGCGAGCCGGTCGTGCGCGGTCTCGGTCAGCGGCGTCTCCGGCGGGTACAGGAAGTACGCGTAGCCCCGCTCGCGGCCACGGCCGACCCGGCCGCGCAGCTGGTGCAGCTGGGCGAGGCCGAGCAGGTCGCCGCGCTCGACGATCAACGTGTTGGCGTTGGAGATGTCGAGGCCGGTCTCGACGATCGTCGTGCAGACGAGGACGTCGTACTCACGTTCCCAGAACCCCTGGATGAGGTGCTCGAGCTTGTCCTCGTTCATCTGGCCGTGCCCGGTCACGACACGGGCCTCCGGTACCAGCTCGCGGATGCGCTTCGCGGCCTTCTCGATCGTCGAGACCCGGTTGTGCACGTAGAAGACCTGGCCGTCGCGCATCAGCTCACGCCGGATCGCGGCGCCGACCTGCTTGTCGTCGTACGCGCCGACGTAGGTGAGGATCGGGTGCCGTTCCTCCGGCGGGGTCAGGATCGTCGACATCTCGCGGATGCCGGCGAGCGACATCTCCAGCGTGCGCGGGATCGGCGTCGCGGACATCGTCAGCACGTCGACGTGCGTGCGGAGGGCCTTGATGTGTTCCTTGTGCTCCACACCGAAGCGCTGTTCCTCGTCGACGATCACGAGGCCGAGGTCCTTGTAGCGCACGTTCTTCTGCAGCAGCCGGTGCGTGCCGATCACGATGTCGACCTCGCCGTCGGCGAGCCCGGCGATCACCTGCTCGGACTCCGCGGGGTCGGTGAACCGGCTGAGCCCCCTGACGTTCACGGGGAACTGCCGCATGCGCTCGGAGAACGTGTTGAGGTGCTGCTGGGCGAGCAGCGTCGTCGGCACCAGCACCGCGACCTGCTTGCCGTCCTGCACCGCCTTGAACGCCGCGCGGACCGCGATCTCCGTCTTGCCGTAGCCGACGTCGCCGCAGATGACGCGGTCCATCGGGACGCTGCGCTCCATGTCGGCCTTGACCTCGTCGATCGCGGCCATCTGGTCCTGCGTCTCGGTGAACGCGAACGCGTCCTCCAGCTCGCGCTGCCACGGGGTGTCGCTCGCGAACGCGTGGCCGGGTGCGCTCTGCCGTGCCGCGTAGAGCTGCACGAGCTCGGCCGCGATCTGCTTGACCGCCTTGCGCGCCTTGGACTTCGTGTTCTTCCAGTCGCTGCCGCCGAGCTTGTTGAGCGTCGGCAGCTCACCGCCGACGTACCGGCTGACCTCGTCGAGCTGGTCGGTCGGCACGAACAGCCGGTCGCCGGGCTGACCGCGTTTGGACGACGCGTACTCCAGCACCAGGTACTCGCGGGTGGCTCCGGCGACCGTGCGCTGGACCATCTCCACGTACTTGCCGATGCCGTGCTGCTCGTGCACCACGAAGTCGCCCGCCTTGAGCGCCAACGGGTCCACCGCGTTGCGCCGCCGCGACGGTAGCTTGCGCATGTCCTTCGTGGACGTTCCGCCGCGGCCGCCGGTCAGGTCGGTCTCGGTGAGCACGACCAGCGCGAGGTCCGGCAGCACGAAGCCGTCCTCGAGCGCACCGCGGACGACCGTGACGGTGCTCGCTTTCGGTGCCGCGTCAAGGGATTCGACGCAGATCGCGGAGACGTCCGCTTCCTTGAGCCGCTCGACGGCGCGCTGCGCGGTACCGGCACCCGGAACCACGAGCACGGCCGCGCCACCCGTCGCGGTGTGCGCCTTGAGGTCGGCGAACGCGCGCTCGACGTCGCCCTGGTACGCCTCGACCGGCTTCACGTCGAGGTGCACGACGTCCGGTGCGTCAGTCGTGAGCTGGGTGAGCGTCCACCACGGACGACCGTTGCCGCGGGCCTTCTCCGCGATCTCGCTGATGCTCTGGTAGGCGCTGCGGCCGAGGTCGATCGGCGCCTTGCCACCGCCCGCCGCGGCCATCCAGGAGGCTTCGAGGAACTCCTGACCGGTGCGCACGAGGTCGGTGGCACGCGCCCGGATCTTCTCCGGGTCGTTGAGCAGGACGTGGGTTCCCGCGGGAACGACCTCGGTGAGCAGCTGGAGCTCGCCGGGGCAGAGCGCGGGGATGAGCGCTTCCATGCCCTCGACCGCGATGCCGTTGGAGATCTTCTCCAGCATCTCGGCGAGGTGGGCGTCCGACCGGTGCTCCTCCGCGAGATCGGCCGCGCGCTGCTTCACGTCGTCGGTCAGCAGCAGCTCGCGGCACGGCGGCGCGACGAACTCCGTGACCTCGTCCGGCAGCGACCGCTGGTCCTGCACGGAGAACGGCCGGATCTCGCTGACCTCGTCGCCCCAGAACTCGACGCGGAACGGGTGCTCCGCGGTGGGCGGGAAGATGTCGAGGATGCCGCCGCGGGTCGCGTACTCGCCGCGCTTCTCGACCATGTCGACGCGCGTGTAGGCGTTCTCCGCGAGCCGCGTGATCAGCTCGGCGAAGTCCTGCTCCTCGCCCGCCACGAGGTGAACGGGCTTCAGCTCACCCAGGTCCGGCGCCATCGGCTGGATGAGACTGCGCACGGTCGTGACGAGGATCCTGATCGGGTTGCCCTCGGGGTGCTTGAGCCTCCGCAGGACCTGCAGCCGCGCGCCCACGGTGTCCGCGCGGGGCGAGAGCCGTTCGTGGGGCAGCGTCTCCCAGCTGGGGAAGAACGCGACCTTGTCGTGGCCGACCAGGTCCCGCAGGACGTCGGCCAGCTCCTCGGCCTCGCGCCCGGTGGCGGTGACGGCGAGGACGGGCTTGGCGGTGGACAGCGCCGCGGCGACGAGCGGGCGGGCGGCCAGCGGACCGTCCAGCTCCAGCTCGGGCACACCGGCGGAGTCGATCAACGTGCGGAGGGCTTTGTCGGGCAGGACACCATCGAGCAGGCCGAGCAGCGGCATGTGAGAAACCCCGTCGAGTGCGGAACGCCAGACAGACCCCTGCCTGGGACGAGGGGTCTCACCACCCACCTTAGCTCGTTCCGCGACCACTTAACGGGTGGCTCCGGCGGGGCTCGAGCCGTCACCCTGTGTGCGTGGAAATGAGAGAGATCAGGGCTGACTACGACGATCAGTCCATAGTGGTTTACCAGGCATATTCGCCTGCGATCGCCTCACCGGCCGTGGCGGCGCAGCGGTTCGTGGCGCCGTTCAAGATGGAGCGGATGACGTGGATCAAGCCGTCGTTCCTCTGGATGATGTACCGCTGCGGGTACGCGCAAAAGGAGGGCCAGGAGCGCGTGCTGGCCGTGCGGATCACCCGTGAGGGGTTCGACTGGGCGGTGACGAACGCGGTCGAGAGCAACATCTCGGGCAAGCCGTCGGTGCGGGTGCAGTGGGATCCGGAGCGCGGTCTTCGGCATGAGGCGTTGCCGCACCGGTCGATCCAGATCGGGCTGACGCGTGAGGCCGTGCAGAAGTACGTGCACGAGTGGACGGTCAGCATCACCGATGTGACCTCGCTGGCTCGTGAGGTGCACGCGGCGGTGCGTGCAGGGGATGACGACAAGGCGCGCGCGTTGCTGCCTGTTGAGCGGCCTTACGGAACCTCCACGGCACCAAACGCATAGTTAGGACATGCGCGCACTGGTTGCAGCTGGGTTTGTGCTGGTGGTCGCGGCCTGTGCCGCGCCGGAGCCGGGCGGCACCGCGCCGTCCAGGGCGCCCGCGCCACAGGGCCTGAAGATCGAAGAGGTGGCCGGGGGCTTCGAGCACGGCTGGGACGTCGGCTTCCTGCCCGACGGGTCCATGCTGGTCACCGAACGCCCCGGCCGCATCAAGCTCGTCAGGAACGGCCAGGTCACGCCGGTCGACGTGAGTCTGTCCGACGTGCAGGTGCGTGGCGAAGGCGGCCTGATGGGCCTCGTCGTGCACCCCGACGGCCAACGCTTCACGGCTTGCTACAACACCTCCCGGGACGTGCGGCTGGTGACGTTCCGCCTCGACGGCACCAAGGCCACCAAGGTGAAGGACCTGCTCACCGGCATGCCCTCGAATCCGAGCGGCAGGCACTCCGGGTGCCGGCCGACCCTCGCGCCGGACGGGACGATGTTCGTCGCGACGGGTGACATCGCGCAGCCCCGCAACCCGCAGGACAAGACCAGCCTCGGCGGCAAGGTGCTGCGGATCGACCCCGAGACCGGCGAGGGTGCGAGGGACAACCCGTTCGCGAGCTCGAACAACGCCGACGAACGCCGGATCTACACCTACGGCCACCGCAACGTGCAGGGCGTGGCGTTCCGGCCGAACAGCGACCAGGTGTTCTCCAGCGAGCACGGGCCCGGCGTCGATGACGAGGTCAACCTGCTCAAGGCCGGCGCGAACTACGGGTGGGACCCGTCCAAGGGCGGCACGCAGAACAGGTACGACGAGGACGTGCCCATGACCGACCTGGAGCGGTTCCCGAACGCGATCCCGGCCGTGTGGTCGTCCGGGTCGCCGACGGAGGCGATCTGCCAGGCGGAGTTCTGGAACGGCAAGCTCGCGATCACGGCGCTGAAGGGCTCGAAGCTGATGCTCTTCACGCTCGACGACGCCGGGAAGGTGCAGAACGTCAGCATTCCCGAGGAGCTGAACGACAAGTACGGACGGCTGCGCGCCGCCCGCACCGCGCCGGACGGGTCGCTCTACATCACGACGTCGAACGGCTCCAACGACAAGCTGCTCAGGCTCACAGGAGCCGCGTGAGGCCGCGGACGAACGCCTGCTGCTCGTCGCCCAACCCCGCGAAGTAGGCGACGTCGGCGTCCTCGACGTCCTTCATGGCCTTGGCCACCAGCGCTTTGCCTTCAGGTGTCAGCGAAAGCAGCCGCGCACGGGAGTCCGCCGGATCGACCTCACGTGAGACCAGCGCACGATCCGCGAGCTTGCGCAGAACCTGCGAAGTCATCATCGGGTCGGTGCCGGCGTGCTCGGCGAGGCGCTGCTGCGAGGGCGCGCCACCGTGGTTGACCAGCCACCACAACGACGCGAGCAGCACGAACTGCACGTGCGTGAGGTCGTGCGGGGCCAGCGCCGCCCGCATGGCCCGCTGCCACGCGAGCGTCACCCGCCACAACAGGAAGCCCGGCGAGTCTTCCGGGCCCGAGAACCGCGTCACGACGCCAATTTCACCAGCAGCTCGAGCGCCTGCGGCAGGTCGGCCGTGACGACGGGGCCGAGTGCCTGCGCGGCCGGGCCCTCGATCACCACGTCGTAGGAGACCCGCAACCGTCCCTCCGGCAGCTCCTCGACCCGGTGCCCGAAGCGGATGAGCGCGCCCGGCACGGACGTCTCGTCGACGAAACCGGCCTTCTCCTCGATCCCGGTGAGCACGAAGTCGATCGGGCCCTGCCCCTTGATCACCAGCGTGCCGGTCGCACCCTCGGCGAACGGGCCGTCGAACGTCACGGACTCCAGGCTCGGGTCCCACTCCGGCCACCGCGAGACGTCGCTCCACAGCTCCCACACGGCGTCCACGGATCCGGGTCCTTCGACGCTGTGTTCATACTCGAACTTTGTCATGCGCACATACTATATGCGCGCTTACTAAGGCGCAACGAGCTGCTCACGAACGGATGCGCAGCTTGGGCTTGTGGTCCATCGCGGAGAGGCCCTTCCAGGCGAGGTTGACCAGGTGCGCCGCGACCTCGTCCTTCTTGGGCTTGCGCACCTCCAGCCACCACTGGCCGGTCAGCGCGACCATCCCGACCAGCGCCTGCGCGTACAGCGCGGCGAGCTTGCGGTCGTAGCCCTGCTTGGCGAAGTGCACACCGAGGATGTGCTCGACCTGTGAGGCGATGTCGTTGAGCAGCGAGGAGAACGTGCCGGAAGACGAAGCGACGGGCGAGTCCCGCACCAGGATGCGGAACCCGTCCGTCGAGCCCTCGATGTAGTCCAGCAGCGCGCAGGCCGCCTTCTCCAGCAGCTCGCGCGGGTGACTGCCGCCGTCCAGCGCGTCGACGATCTGGTCCATCAGGCGCTGCATCTCGCGGTCGACGACGACGGCGTAGATGCCTTCCTTGCCGCCGAAGTGCTCGTAGACGACGGGCTTCGACACGCTCGCGCGGTGCGCGATCTCCTCGATCGAGGTGGCTTCGAAGCCCTTCTCGGCGAACAGGGCGCGGGAGACGTCCAGGAGCTGCTCGCGGCGTTCCTTGCCCGTCATCCTGACCCTTGTCACCCGAGTCAGCCTACGTTGTCACTCCTTGACGCTGATCCTGGCCAGCCGCTGCTCGCTCGGCCAGCGCACGTTCCACGCCCAGCCGAACTTCTCGAACATCCAGATCAGGCGGGCAGAGGTGTCGATCTGACCGCGCTTCACGCCGTGGCGCGCGGAGGTCGGGTCGGCGTGGTGCAGGTTGTGCCACGACTCTCCGAAGCTCAGGATCGCCAGCGCCCAGACGTTGGCGGAACGGTCGCGCGCGGCGAACGGGCGGTCGCCGACCATGTGGCAGATCGAGTTCACCGACCACGTGACGTGGTGCAGGAACGCGACGCGGACGAAGCCTGCCCAGAAGAACGCCGTCACACCGCCCCAGAAGGACCACGTGATCAGGCCGCCCAGGATTCCGGGCGCGGCCAGCGAGATCGTCGTCCACAGCACGAAGAGCTTGTCGACCCACACGATGTCCTTGTCGGCCATCAGGTCCGGGGCGAAGCGCCTGTGGTTCGTCTTGTCGCGCTCGAACAGCCAGCCCATGTGGGCGTGCCAGAAGCCCTTGGCCAGCGCGGCCGGGCCGGTGCCGAAGAGCCACGGCGAGTGCGGGTCGCCCTCGCGGTCCGAGAACGCGTGGTGCCGGCGGTGGTCGGCCACCCAGTCGATGACCGGGCCCTGCAGCGCCATCGAGCCCGCGATCGCGAGGCCGATCTTCAGCGCGCGGTTGGCCTTGAAGGAGCCGTGGGTGAAGTACCGGTGGTAGCCGATCGTCACGCCGAGGCCGGAGAGGTAGTAGAAGGCGACGAAGAGGGCCACGTCGACCCAGCCCAACCCCCATCCCCAGGCGAAGGGGACAGCGGCGAGCAAAGCGAGGAAGGGAACGATGACGAACACGTACACGCCGAGCTGCTCGGCGTGACTGCGCCGTCCGTCGGTCAACGGCTTCGGGCCCTGGTCAGTGGACCGGTCCAACGTCGTGGTCATACGGATACCTCTGGGGAATTAAGGGCTTACCTACGCAACCGTAACTTACGGAAGCGTAAGTTAGGCCGGTCTGCTTCGCCAGACTCACGTGGAAACTCACGGCCAGTTCTCAGCTTCGTCACGCGGTGTCGCATGGAATCGAGACCCTGGCGCGGCATCATCGGGAGATGGCCAGACGCAAGATCATCCGGATCACCGTGACCTCGCTGCTCGTGCTGCTCGTGCTGGTCACGGCCGCTCTGGGCGGCGTCGGCTGGTACTACAGCGGCGAACTGCTCGAACCGGAGGAAGTGCCGCAGCGCTATCCGGAGACCTCGCTCGGTGTTGACGACAAGAACGTCGTGCTCGCCGAATCCAAGCTCACGCTGCAACGGGGCACCTTCGGCATCGTCTGGCCAGGCGGCGCCGCGAAGGTCGGTGACATCGCGGCGTCGAAGGACGGTCGTGTCGAACGTCCGCTGCTGGAGGGCACCGCACCGCCCGAAGGCACCAAGGTGCGCATCGAGACCGACGTCTACGAAGGCAACCCCAAGACCACGCTGGGTCTGGTGTACAGCGAGGTCAGGGTGCCTTCCGAACTCGGCGAGATGCCCGCGTGGTTCGTTCCGGCGTCGAACAACGACACGTGGGTCATCACCGTGCACGGGCGGGGCGCGTCGCGCGAAGAGGCCCTGCGCGTGGTTCCTCAGCTGCACAGTGCTGGATTGCCCGTTTTGTTGATCACCTATCGCAACGACGTCGGCGCGCCCGCGTCGCCGGACGGCCTCTACCACCTCGGCGACACCGAGTGGCGCGACGTCGAGGCCGCGATCAAGTACGCGCAGACGCAGGGCGCGCGGAAGCTCGTGCTCTACGGCTGGTCGATGGGCGGCGCGATCGTCGGCCAGACGCTGGCCCGTTCGAGCGTCGCGGCGGCGGTCAACGGCGTCGTGCTCGACTCCCCCGTCACCAACTGGACGCAGACGCTGAACCTCCAGGCGGAGAACCGGGGCGTGCCGACGTGGCTCACGCCGGTCGCCGAGCTGGTGTCCGGATGGCGTGCCGGCATCGACTTCGACCGGTTCGACCTCGTCCGCAACCCGCCCGCGCTGAAGCCTCCGACACTGCTCTTCCACGGCTCCGCGGACGGCACCGTGCCGGCCCAGTCGTCACGTGATCTGGCGACCGCGGCGAACGGACTGGGGTGGCCGCTGCAGTACGTGGAGATCCCCGGCGCCGACCACACTTCGGGATGGAATGTGGCGACCGACACGTATCGCGGCGCGCTCGGAGACTTCCTGACCAGGTCAATCGGCGCCAAGCCGTGATCTTGAACTGAGCCGGATGAGTGGTGGTTGGACACGAGGAGGACGTCTCGTGACAACATGTGCGCAGGGCGGGCGCGAGTTCGCCCATTCCGCCATGGTGTAAAGGCAGCACCTCGGATTTTGGTTCCGATGGTCCAGGTTCGAATCCTGGTGGCGGAGCAGGGCATGAGATCTTGTGGTCTTTGGGAGGTGCGAAGCTGCCCGAGGAAACGGTCGACGAGCAGGGCAACGTGGGCCACCGCCACCACGAGATGTCCGACGCGTGGCTGGTGGGCCGCGCGAGCGAGCTTGTCGCCGTGGCCCAGAGCAGTCACCTCGCCGCGCAGCTCGACGCGGCGTCCGAGATCGACCACATCCTCGCCGAGGCGCAGGGCCGTGGTGAGCCCCGCATCGTCGCGCAGCTGCTCAGAGCCGCGGCCGTGGTCCGGCTGGTGACGCCGGGGCTCGTCGACATGTCCGACCCCCAGCTCGACGAGATGCTCAGCCACTGCCGCCGCCACGGCCTGATCGTGCTGGAGGCGGACGCGCGGGCGTTGCGCGGACGCCGGTTCCTGCTGGGCAACGCCGAGGACAAGGCGCTGACCGAGATCGCGGCGGCGCTCGCGATGATGCTCGACGAGGAACCGGAGACCGACCCGGTGTTCGACAAGCGGACGTGGGACCAGCTGCTGGCCACGACGCTGCAGGACATCGCACTGGTGCTGACCCAGCTCGGTGTCTACGAGATGGCCGACGACGTGCTCGCGCGCGGCCACAACCCCCTGTGGGAGAGCGGTCAGCCGCACCAGATCTACGTGCACCTGGTGAACAGGACCCGGCTGCGGATCGGCTGGGGACTGCGGCTCGAACGAGTGAACTTCCACGACCAGGCGCATGAGCAGTTCGCGTTCGCCGCCGGTCTCGCGGAGGCCGCCGAAGTGCCGTTCCGGCAGTCGCTGCACCCCGGCAGGCGTGACCTCCCCGCCGCCGAACAGGTGCCGATCCTGGGTGCCGCGCAGGCACTGACGAACCCGAGCGAGGACCACCTCGACCGGCTGTGGTCGTTGCGCGGCCTCTCGATGTACGCGCGGGAGCTGATCATCGTCGCGATCGCGCTGGCCAGGTGCCTGGTCGAGGCGAACCGGCTGGACGACGCGCTGAAGGTCATCGGCGACACCCGCACGCAGATGGAGCACGACACGTCGGAGCCGTCGCTGGTGCTGTCGCTGGAACGCGAGTACGCGCACCTCTGCGGCCCGCACACGACGTCGGCGCTGGAGGCCTACAACGCGGCGCTGGAAGCCGAGCTGTGGGCGATGCGCGAGTCCCGAGTGGCCACGTTGACGACGCGACGTGAACACGAGCGGCTGACGCGCGCACACGGTGCGATCGCGCAGCAGGCGTTGCAGGACCCGCTGACGGGACTGCCGAACCGGCGTGCGCTCGACGACAAGATGAGCGAGCTCATCGCCGGTCAGGTCGACCCGTTCTCCATCGCGCTGGTCGACCTCGACGGCTTCAAGGGTGTCAACGACCGGCATTCACATGCCGAGGGTGATGATGTTCTTCGGGTGATTGCCAGCACACTCCGGCAGGCGTTGCGCGGCGACGACATGGTTGCCCGCTACGGCGGCGACGAGTTCGTGGTGCTGCTGCCAGGGGCCCCTCTGCACGCCGCGGAGGCAGCCCTCGGCCGGGCCGTGGATGCCGTGGCAGGCTTGCCAATCGACCTCTCGCGGGGTGTCACGCTGTCGGTCGGCGTCATCTCGCTGCGCCCCCGCGAAACCGCCAACCAGGCCCTGTCCCGGGCCGACTCGGCGATGTACGTGGCGAAGCGCCAGGGTGGCTGCCAGGTTGCGGCAGTGGCGGGGGAGCCGTCCGCGGAGGCTTAGGCTGGTCCGCGGACTTGGAACCACCCAGCCTGTTAGGGAGAGCATTGATGCTCGAGGGCCCTGTCAGCACGGTCGTGCTCGCCGCCGGGGAAGGCACCCGCATGCGGTCATCCACGCCGAAGGTGCTGCACCGGATCGCCGGACGTTCACTCGTCGAACACGCGGTGCGCGCGGCGGCCGGCACAGACCCCGATCACCTGGCCGTCGTCGTCGGCCACGGCCGTGAAGCCGTCAGCGAGCATCTCGAGAACCTCGCCGGTGCTCTGGGGCGCAAGGTCACCGTCGCGGTGCAGGCGGAGCAGAAGGGCACCGGGCACGCGGTCTCCTGCGGCCTGGCCGAGCTGCCGCACGACCTGGCCGGCACGGTGATCGTGAGCTACGGCGACGTGCCGCTGCTCGACACCCAGACCTTCAAGGCGCTGCTGGCGGAGCACGCCGCCGCGGGCAACGCGGTGACGGTGCTGACGGCCGTGGTGGAGAACCCCACCGGGTACGGCCGGATCGTGCGCGACTCCGACGGTTCCGTGCAGCGGATCGTCGAGCAGAAGGACGCGGACGAGACCGAGCAGCTGATCAACGAGATCAACTCCGGCGTGTACGCGTTCGACGCGGCGGTGCTGCGCGACGGCCTGTCGCGGCTGTCCACCGACAACGCGCAGGGCGAGCTCTACCTGACCGACGTCCTGGGCATCGCCCGCGGCGACGGCCGCCGCGTGGGCGCGCTGATCGCGTCCGACCCGTGGCTGGTCGAGGGCATCAACGACCGCGTCCAGCTCGCCGCCGTCGGCGCCGAGATGAACCGCCGGATCGTCGAGCGCCACCTGCGTTCCGGCGTGACCTTCGTCGACCCGTCCTCCGCCTGGGTCGACGCCGACGTGCAGATCGGCCAGGACGCGCTGATCGAGCCGAACGTGCAGCTCCGCGCGGGCACCGTCATCGGCGCGAAGGCCGTCGTCGGCCCGGACACCACCCTGTCCGGGGTGACCGTGGGCGACGGCGCCTCCGTCGTGCGTACCCACGGCAGCGACTCGGTGATCGGCGCCAACGCTTCTGTCGGCCCGTTCGCCTACCTCCGCCCCGGCACCTCCCTGGGCGTGAAGGGCAAGATCGGCACGTTCGTCGAGACCAAGAACGCGCAGATCGGCGAGGGCTCCAAGGTCCCCCACCTGTCCTACATCGGCGACGCCACGATCGGCGATCACAGCAACATCGGTGCAGCATCGGTAACCGTCAACTACGACGGTGTGAACAAGCACCGCACGATCGTCGGATCCCACTGCCGGACCGGCTCGGACAACATGTTCGTGGCACCGGTGACCGTGGGCGACGGCGCCTACACGGGCGCGGGCACCGTCCTTCGCCGCAACGTCCCACCAGGCGCGCTCGCCGTGTCCGGTGGCCCACAGCGCAACCTCGACGGCTGGGTCCTCAGCCGACGTGAAGGAACCGCCGCGGCTCAGGCAGCGGCAGCCGCCCTCGCGAAGCAGAATGCGGATGAGACAGAGGAGGGTCGCTGACCGTGAACCCGCAGATGCCCGGCACACCGAAGAAGAACCTGATGCTCTTCGGCGGGCGTGCCTACCCGGAGCTGACGGAAGAGGTCGCGAAGCACCTCAACGTCACGGTGACCCCGCAGCAGGCCTACGACTTCGCGAACGGCGAGATCTTCGTCCGCTTCGAGGAGTCCGTGCGCGGCTGCGACGCGTTCGTCATCCAGTCCCACACCAGCCCCATCAACCAGTGGCTGATGGAACAGCTGATCATGGTCGACGCCCTGAAGCGCGCCTCGGCCAAGCGCATCACCGTGATCATGCCGTTCTACCCGTACAGCCGCCAGGACAAGAAGCACCGCGGCCGCGAGCCGATCTCGGCCCGCCTGGTAGCCGACCTCTTCAAAACCGCGGGCGCCGACCGCCTGGTCTCCGTCGACCTGCACACCGCCCAGATCCAGGGCTTCTTCGACGGCCCGGTGGACCACCTGTGGGCCATGCCCCTGCTCGCCGACCACATCCGCGGCAAGTACGCGGGCCACGAGATCACCGTCGTCTCCCCCGACTCCGGCCGCACCAAGCTGGCCGAGAAGTGGGCGGACACCCTGGGCGGCGCCCCGATCGCCTTCATCCACAAGACCCGCGACCCGCTTCGTCCCAACGAGGTCGTCTCGAACCGCGTGGTCGGCAAGGTCGAGGGCCGCCTCTGCATCGTGATCGACGACATGGTCGACACCGGCGGCACGATCGCCGGCGCGGTGAAGCAACTGCTGGGCGAGGGCGCAGCCGACGTGGTGATCGCGGCCACGCACGGCATCCTGTCCGGCCCGGCCACCGAACGCCTCGCCAACTGCGGCGCGCGCGAGGTCGTCTTCACGGACACGCTGCCGATCCCGGTGGAGAAGCGTTTCCCGCAGATGACCGTGCTGTCCATCGCTCCGCTGCTGGCCCGCGTGATCCAGGAAGTGTTCGAGGACGGCTCCGTGACGTCGCTGTTCGACGGCAACGCCTGATCTCGGCTCGACTCCTGACGGGGGCCTTCCGCAGGGAGGCCCCCTTCGCTTTCTCTCGCGAAGCCGCAGGCGAGCGGCGCGTGCCCGATCGTAGGCCGCGCTGGGGCGGAGCCCCAGGAAACCCTCGCAACCGGCACATGACAGAGCAACCCGACCACCTGCGGACCCCACAACCACCCCCGATTGGCCTCCCCCATCCCCACTCACCTACACTGGTCGGGTTGCCTCGGCGAGGGCGAGCCTCACAACCGGCTCGGCGTGATCGACGCGGTGGCTTGATGCCGCGCGTGTTGACGTCCCGCGCTGCTCGCCGCCGCTGGCCACCACCCCAACGCTGATACTTGTGCACCGCCCCGACGTACAAGGCCAGACTTGTAAGGAGAGCCCCACCGTGTCCGAGGTCCGTCTCGCCGCTGAGCAGCGCACTGAATTCGGCAAGGGCGCAGCCCGCCGTACCCGTCGCGCCGGCAAGATCCCCGCGGTGCTCTACGGCCACGGTTCCGATCCGAAGCACCTGGCCCTGCCGGCGCTCGAGTTCGCCCGTGTTGTCCGCGAGCACGGTCAGAACGCCGTCCTCACCCTCGCCCTCGACGGCGAGAACGAGCTGGCGCTCACCAAGACCGTCACCACGCACCCGATCAAGAACTACATCGAGCACGTCGACCTGCTTCTCGTCCAGCGTGGCGAGAAGGTCACGGTCGAGGTGCCGCTGGTCATCTCCGGTGAGCCCGCCTCGGGCACGCTGGTGACCCAGGACCTCACCACCATCCAGATCGAGGCCGAGGCGCTGCACATCCCGGACCAGATCGAGCTGTCGATCGCCGGTGTCGCCGCGGGCACGCAGATCCACGCGAGCGACCTGAACCTGCCGTCCGGTGCCGTCCTGGTCACCGACGCCGAGGCGCTGGTCGTCGCCGTCAACGAAGCACCGTCCGCCTCGCAGCTCGAGGGCGAAGAGACCGCTTCGTCGGTCGAGGCGACCGAGGAAAGCTGAGCCCCATCACGTCGGGCCGGACCAACGGCGCGCCACCTCCTCACGAGGGGGGCGGCGCGCCGTTGCCTTACCTGCGGCCCACCGAGATCCGGGCCAAGACCTTCCGCCGCAAGCGGCAGGGCTACGACCCGGACCAGGTGAACGAGTTCCTGCTGATCGTCGCCGACGCCCTGGCAGGCCGTATCCGCCTCAACCCGGACCACGTGCGCACCGTCAGGTTCGCCACGGTCCCCAACGGCTACGACCCCCTGAGCGTCGACGGCGTCCTGCACCTCCTCGAGTTCCAGGTCCGCAACGGCATCGTGCCGCCGACCGGCCTGAACACCAGCGAGGACCTCTACGCACGCAAGCTGCCGAAGACCGGCACCGGCTACGATCGCGCCGAAGTCGACGCCTTCATCGCCCGCGCCGCGGCCAACCTGGACGGCCGGGGTGGCATGACCTCCACCGAGGTCCGCAACACCCGGTTCAGCACCACGTCCGGCCTGCTGGGCAAGGGGTACCAGGTGCAGGCCGTGGACGCGTTGCTGGACGACCTCGAGCAGGAGTTGCGGTTCCGTGGCCGATGACCTCGCCCAAAATGATCTGACGCTCATCGTCGGCCTGGGCAACCCAGGGCCCAAGTACGAGGGCAACCGCCACAACATCGGCTTCCTGATCCTCGATGAACTCGCCGGCCGGGTGGGCGGCAAGTTCAAGGCCCACAAGTCGGGCGCGGAGATCGTCGAGGGCCGCCTCAGCGGCCACCGCGTGGTGCTGGCCAAGCCCCGCAGCTTCATGAACCTCTCCGGCGGCCCCGTCGCGAGCGCCGTGAAGTTCTTCAAGCCCACCGCCATCGTCGTGATCCACGACGAGCTGGACCTCCCGTTCGCGGCCATCCGCATGAAGCTGGGCGGTGGCGACAACGGCCACAACGGACTCCGCTCGATCACGAAGTCGTTGGGCACCAAGGACTACTTCCGCGTCCGCTTCGGCGTGGACCGGCCGTCGGGTCGCCAGGACCCCGCCGACTACGTCCTGAAGGACTTCTCCACTGTGGAGCGCAAGCAGCTCGCGCTGGAGATCGACCGGGCGGCGGACGCGACAGAGGCCCTGGTCACCAAGGGCCTGGAAGCCGCACAAAACGCTTTCCACTAGCGGCACAATGGTCGGCATGACCAACCAAAGGGGCCGTGCCGCGTAGGCACCCCGCTGCTCGGCGTCCGCGCAAGCGCGGCCCGATCTTCCGGTACCCGGTGATGCGCGGGTTCTCGCCACGCCTGCTGGCCGACGTCGACCAGCTCGAACTCACCCGCAACTACCTCTACCCGTCCTACGTCGGAGTCCTGCTCCAACGCTGGACCCGGTTCATGCACAAGTCCCCGTACCTCAGGTTCCGGGACACCGACATCGGCCCGGAGTTCCCGCCGCCGGTCTGCGACTGTTGCTTCGACCCGTACGAGGCCCGCGTGCTGCTCGAGTTCGTCACACTCGCACTCCCCCGCAAGAGCGCGAAGGAACTGCGCAAACGACTCGATGAGCTCGACGACGTCTACTAGCGTGACCGTCATGACCAACCGAGAGGGCCATGCCGCGTAGGCGCCCGGTGCCTCCCAGAGGCAGACTCCGCCCGATCCACGGCGCATCGACCCGTCTGCTGGCCGATCTGCATCGCCACGGTGGTGCGGACGCGCTCGAACAGTGGTCGGACTTCGTGCGAAATCCGTTCCACCGGCGGTGGCTGAAGGAACACGAAGCTCACTACGACTACGAGGCCGGCGAGGCGCTCTGGTCGCGGGAACTTCTCGACCACGTCATCGCGAGGCTCCCCCGCCGCGGTGCGAGGGAGCTGCGCGAACTCGTCGAGAAGCTCGACGACCTCTGCTGAACCAACCGCTAGACCAGCGCAGCCGCCGCAGACCGCCGAAGCTTCCCCGACGGCGTCTTCGGCAACGTCCCCGGCGGCTGCACCACCACGGCGAACGGCCGGAGCCCGACCGCGTCGACCACCCGCGCAGTCACCTGCTTGGCCAGGTCCTTCTCGGCGTCGGAGTCCCCGGCCAGCTTCGACTCGACCACGACGGCGAACCGCTCCCGCTGCGTCCCGGCGTCCAGCCGCACCGCGACCGCGTTGCCGGCCCGCACCCCGTCGACCGAGCAGGCGGCACGCTCCACATCGGTCGGATAGATGTTCCGCCCGCCCATGATGATGACGTCCTTGCGCCGTCCACAAACGACAACCTGGCCGTCCTCCACCAGGTAGCCGAGGTCACCGGTCGACAGCCATCCCTCGGCGTCCTGCGTGGCCAGCGGGCCGTTCACCGTCAGATAGCCGGGCGTCACGGCCTCACCGCGGATCTGCAGCTCACCGACGTCGCGAACCCCGAGCACCTCACCGGAGTCGGACACGACCCGGAGCTCCAGCCCCGGCAGCGGCGGCCCGAGCAACGGGAACGCGCGGCCTTCCGCGGAGGGCACCGCCTTCTTGTCCGCCTCGACGGCGTCCGCGTCCACGACGTCCACCGAGAGCCCGGTGAACAACGGCGCGAAAGCCACACCCAGAGTGGTCTCGGCCATGCCGTAGGCCGCCAGGATCGACTCGGGCCGCAACCCGAACCGGGCTCCCGCCGAGACGAACGCCTCGACGGCGGCCGGATCGATCGGCTCGGCCCCGTTCAGCGCGAGCCGCATCGACGAGAGATCGAACGAGTCGGACGAGGACGCCAGGCGGCGCGCCACGATCGCGTAGGCGAAGTTCGGCGCGGCGGTGATCGTGCCGCGATAACGCGTGATCAGGTCTGCCCACAGCGTCGGCCGTGACAGGAAGTCGACAGGAGTGACCTTCACCAGTTCCAGGCCGAACAGCATCGGGACGGTGAGGAATCCCACCATCCCCATGTCGTGGAACAGCGGCAGCCACGAAATCATCACGTCGGACGAGGGGTCCAGCGCGGCCGCGATGCGCATGCCCTCGGCGTTCGACATCAGATTGCGGTGCGTGATGCGCACCGCCTTCGGATCGGCGGTCGATCCACTCGTCAACTGCAGCAGTGCCGTGGCATCCTCGGGAGTGGGAACAGGGTGAGCGATCGGCTCACCGTCGAGCTCGGAGAGTTTGCGGTACGGGATGCCGTGCTGGTCCAGCACAGAGGCCAGGGCGTCGAACGGGCTGCCGAGCAGCACCAGACGAGAGTCGATCATGGCGAGCACCCGCAGCGTGTCCTCGGCCCACTCGGCCAGGTCGGTGCGTGGTGTGGGTTGATGCAACATCGTGACGCTGCCACCGCACAGCCAGGCTGCCTGGACGGCTGGGGCGATCACGGCTGGCTCGGCGGCGAGCACTGCGATCGCGGTGCCCGGCGCCACGTCGAGCGCACCGGCCATCCGCCGGGCGCGTTCGTGCACCTCGGCCCAGGTCCGGCGAACGGGCGCGGCGGGTTCACCCGTCGTCATGCCTCTGTCTTGGCCGTTGGCGGCCGTCGCCAGCATCACATCCACGAACTGACTCATGTTCGCGATCGTAGTGGCGGCCTTTGGTCCATCAGGACGAAACGTTATGCCACGCGAAACGCGATACTCCCCAGTACAGGTACGCAGGAGGAGGTCATTGGTGGATCGGGGCGGCCCCGGAGCGCAGCATCGTCTACCCGCGCATCCGGCACCTCTGCTCTCCGCGCAGGACGTGGCCCTCGTCGCGTTCCACCGTCCCCCTCGGGGCGCGCGCGGGTACGACGCGGCCGAGGTGGACGCATTTCTCGACCGTGTCGAGGACACCATGCGCAGCAGGGACATCCTCACGCGTGAAGACGTGCTCAACGTGAAGTTCAGCACGGCGACGCGGGATCCGGGCTACGACGTGAACGAGGTCAACGTGTTCATGGAGCTCGTGGCCGACACGCTGCGGTCCACTCCGCAACGCCAGCAGGCCGCGGCGCCCGCTCAGGGTGCGCACGCGACCTCACAGGCGCTGAGACCGGCGGTGCGACTGTCCCCGGACGACGTCGCCGCCGTGCGTTTCCACAAGCCCAGACCGGGCACGCGCGGCTACCACGAAGGCCAGATCGACGCGTTCCTCGACCGCATCGAGGCCACGCTGCGCGGCCAGGACAACCTGACCGCCCAACAGATTCAGGACGCGGTGTTCGGCGAGACCGCGCCCGGCACGTTCGGGTACGACGAGGAGGACGTCGACACGTTCCTCGACCTCGTGGTGCTCATGTTCGAGACCGCGCCGCCGCCGGTCAAGACGCCGCCGACCACACAGCTGCCGCAGCAACAGCAGCGGCCCCAGCAGCGCCGTCCCCAACCGCCGCAGCGCCCTCAGCAGCAGCTTCCGGCTCAGCAACCGGCGACGCCGCGCGCCGTCGAGGCACCGAAGCTCACCGCCGCGGACATCCGCAACGTCGCGTTCCACCGTCCTCCCCGCGGCCGCCGCGGGTACCAGGAGTCCCAGGTGGACGCGTTCCTCGACCGGATCGAGGCGACGCTGCTCGGTCAGGACAACCTGACCGCGAAGGACATCCGCGACGTCAGGTTCTCCCGCCCGTTGATCGGCCGGCGCGGCTACGACGAGAACGAGGTGGACTCGTTCCTCAGCCGGGTCGAGCTGCAGCTCTCCGGACCGGTGCGCAGCATCCCCCCGATCAGGTCGTGGAAGGACCTGCGCCAGCTGCGGATCCCCCAGGCGGCGTCCGGCCAGCGCGGCTACCGCACCGCGCAGGTCGACCGGATGCTCGAGGAGATCGGCGTCGCGCTCGACGGCATGCTGGGCGCGACCTCGGAGGAGGTCATGAAGGCGCGCTTCAGCCACGCGCTGCTCTCCGGGCAGGGCTACGACACGTCGTTCATCGACGAACTGCTGCCCATGCTCGCCAACGAACTGCGCCGCCGGGGCAAGTAGGGCTATCCCTCGACAGGGTTACCCCTCGACGACCTCGGCCGCGGCCATCCACGCAGCCTCGACGTCGGTCTCCTCCGCCAGCACGGCGCGGAGCTCGGCGTCGAGCTTCAGCAGCTTGTCGGGGTCGGTCGCGGCCTCTGCGAGCGCGGCGTGCAGCTCGGCTTCCTTCTTGTGGAGCACCTCGAGGCGCCGCTCCAGCCTGGCCAGCTCCTTGCGGGCGGCACGCTGGTCGGCAGCGTTCGACGGCGTCTTCCCGACGGCCGGACCAGTGGAAGTCTCCCTGTCGCGCAACGAGTCCCGGCGCTTGAGGTACTCGTCGATCCCGCCGGGCAGGTCGGTCAGCTTGCCGTCACCGAACAACGCCACGACCTTGTCGCACACGCGCTCGACGAGGTAGCGGTCGTGCGAGATCACGACGAGCGTGCCGGGCCACGAGTCGAGCAGGTCTTCCAGCTGCTGCAACGTGTCGATGTCCAGGTCGTTCGTGGGCTCGTCGAGCAGCAGGACGTTCGGCTCTGCCATCAGCAACCGGCACAGCTGCAGCCGCCGCCGTTCGCCACCGGACAGGTCCGACACCGGCGTCCACTGCTTCTGCGACGAGAACCCGAACCGCTCACCCAGCTGCGACGCCGACATCTCGTACTTGCCGAGGACGACGCGGCGCGCGATCTCCTCGATCGCCTCCAGCACGCGCATCGACCCGTCGAGGTCGTGCAGCTCCTGCGAGAGGTGCGCGATCTTCACCGTCTGGCCCTGGATCCGCTTGCCCGTCTCGGGTTCGCGCTCGCCCGCCAGCAGCTTCAGCAACGTCGTCTTGCCGGACCCGTTGACACCGACCAGACCGATCCGGTCGCCGGGCCCGATGCGCCACGTGAGGTCACGGACCAGCACCCGGTCCGGAATGGACAGTGTCGTGCCCTCGAGCTCGATCACCGTGCGGCCCAAGCGCTTCTTCGCGAACGCGAGCAGCTCGACGTTGTCGCGCGGCGCCGGCACGTCCGCGATCAACGCCTCGGCCGCCTCGATCCGGTAGCGCGGCTTGGACGTACGAGCAGGCGCACCACGGCGCAGCCACGCGAGCTCCTTGCGCGCCAGGTTCTGCCGCTTCTCCTCCGCCGCGTCCGCGAGCCGCTGCCGCTCGGCGCGCGCGAAGATCCAGTCGGCGTACCCGCCCTCGTACTGCTCGACCTTGCCCAGCACGACTTCCCACGTGCGGTTGCAGACCGTGTCGAGGAACCACCGGTCGTGCGTCACGACCACGAGCGCGCACTTGCGGGCCAGCAGGTGCTCCGCGAGCCACCGCACGCCCTCGACGTCCAGGTGGTTCGTCGGCTCGTCCAGCACGATCAGCTCGAGGTCCTGGATCAGCGCGGCCGCCAGCGCGACCCGCCGCCGCTCGCCACCGGACATCGTGGAGACCACGGAGTCCAGTCCCAGCGCCGTGATCCCGAGGCCGTCCAAAATGGACCGCACCCGCGCGTCCGCGGCCCACTCGTGCTCGGCGTCGAAGCCGAGCGGGTCGATCACCGCGTTGCGCACGGTCGATCCCTCCGGCAGCTCGGTCCGCTGCGTCACGACGGCCATCCGCAGGTCGCGCGACCGCGAGACCCGGCCGTCGTCGGCGGGCTCCACTCCGGCCAGCACCTCGAGCAGCGTCGTCTTGCCGCCGCCGTTCAGCCCGACGACACCGATCCGATCGCCCTCGTTGACGCCGAGCGACACGCCGTCCAGCAGCGGCCGGACGCCGAACGACTTCGACACGGACTCCAGGTTGACCAGGTTGGCCATCAAAACCTCACGACTTCGGAAGAAACTGCCCGATGAAGGCTACCTAGTGCCGTGACCGGCAACCTCCGCCGCGTCTTCCGGCGCTCAGCAGGGCGCCTCGCACCCGTCTGATCGTCGAATACGGGGCAAAGGCTGCCGGTCACGGCGCTAGCCCGCCCAAACGCCCTGGCTACGCGTGCACCTCGGGCGGCGTCGGCTTGGGCTCTTCGGTCGTGATCACGCGCGCACCGGGCACCGGCCCGTGCGCCACGCGGACGGTCCGGCACACCCCGGCACCGGCGAGCTCCGCGGCCACGCGCACCGCCGTGTCGCCGTCCTCGCACAGGAACGCCGTCGTGGGGCCCGAGCCGGACACGATGCCGGCCAGCGCGCCCGCGTCGACACCCGCGCGCAACGTGCGGCGCAGGTTCGGCCGCAGCGAGACGGCGGCGGCCTGCAGGTCGTTGCCCAGCAACAGGGCCAGCTGCCGCGGGTCACCGGAGGACAGGCCCTCCAGCACCGCCTCGACCTGGCCGACGCGCGGCGGGTCACCCTCGGCGCGCAGGCGGTCCAGCTCGTCGAACACGTCCGGAGTGGACAGTCCGCGCCGGTCGAACGCGAGCACCCAGTGGAACTGGTGGCGTCCCAGCACCGGAACGATCCGCTCGCCGCGGCCGGTGCCGAGCGCGGTGGCGCCGTAGAGGGCGAAAGGCACGTCCGCGCCGAGCTTTCCGGCCAGCTCGGCCAGCTCGTCGCGGCTGATCTCCAGCCGCCACAACGACGACAGGCCCACGAGCGTCGCGGCCGCGTCGGCGCTGCCGCCCGCCATGCCGCCCGCGACCGGGATGGCCTTGCGGATGACGACGCGGACCTTCGGGTCGTCCGGGTCCTTGCCCACGTGCGTGGCGAGCAGCCGCACGGCGCGCCAGGCGAGGTTCGAAGCTCCCGTGGGGACCTGGTCGGCACCCTCGCCGTGGACCTCTACACCTGGTTCGTCCGCCACGGCGACGGTGACCTCGTCGACCAGCGACAGCGCCTGGAAGATCGTCACCAGGTCGTGGTAGCCGTCCGGTCGCACATCACCGACGGCCAGGTGCAGGTTGACCTTGGCCGGGACGCGGACCGTGACCGGGGGTGGAACGACTGCGAGCACGATGTCAGCCTACGGGCGTTCTGGCGTCGCGGACTCCTCCCCCGGCCACCGGCGATCTCACACCGGGATGACCGAACCGTTGTAGGTCTGCTTGATGTAGTCCTTGACCTGCTGCGATCCGAGCAGCTCCGCCAGGTCGCGGATGCGCTTGTCGTCCTTCAGCTCGGTCCTCGTGACCAGGCCGTTGGCGTTCGGGTTGCCCTCCGCCTTCTCCAGCGCGAGCGAGTCGGTGGCGGGCTTGAGGCCCGCGTCGATCGCGTAGTTGCCGTTGATCACCGACGCGTCGGTGTCCTCCAGCGACCTGGGCAGCTGAGCGGCCTCCAGCGGCACGAACTGCAGGTTCTTGGGGTTCTCCGCGATGTCGCGCACAGTCGGTGCGTCGACGGCCTTGAGCTTGATCAGGCCGTTGGCCTCCAGCAGCTTCAGGCCGCGGGTCTCGTTCGTGGCGTCGTTCGCGAGCGCGACCTTGGCACCCGAGGGCAGCTCGTCGAGCTTCTTGACCTTCTTCGAGTACAGGCCGAGCGGCTCGACGTGGACGGGCTCGACCCACTCGACCTTGGCGCCGCTCTCCTGCGTGAACGTCTGCAGGTACGGGACGGTCTGGAAGTAGTTGGCGTCGAGCGAGCCGTCGACCAGCGCGGTGTTCGGCTGCACGTAGTCGGTGAACTCGACGACCTCGATCTTCAGACCCTTCTGCGCGGCGAGGTTGTCGGCCACGTACTTGAGGATCTGCGCGTGCGGGACCGGCGAGACGCCGACCTTCAGCGTGTCGGAGGCGCTGCCACCGGACGAGCAAGCGGACAAAACGGTCAAAGCAGCCGCGATCAGGGCAGCACGAATACGCATGACGTTCCTTTTGAGAAATTTCTGACGGGTCAGACTGAGGCGTGCCGGCGCCGGTCGGACGCACGAGCGGCACGGGTGAAGCCGAGCTGGATCAGCGTCGTGAGCACGGCGAGCCACGCCACGGTGCTCCACAGGATCCGGTCGTTGAAGCGCTGGTAGCCCTCGCGGATCGCCAGGTCGCCGAGGCCACCGCCGCCGATCACGCCCGCCATGGCGGAGTAGCCGATCAGGGCGATCACGGTGACGCCGATGGCGTTGATCAGCGCGGGCAGCGACTCGCGGATCAGCACCGAGCGAACGATCCTGAGCGTCGAGGCGCCCGTGGTCACCGCGGCCTCGACCACGGTCACGTGCACCTCGGACAGGATGTTCTGCACGAGCCGCCCGACGAACGGGATCGCACCCACCGCCAACGGCACGATCACCGCTGTACTGCCGATGGATCCGCCGACGATCAGGCGGGTGACCGACGTGAGCGCGACGAGCAGCACGATGAACGGCATCGAGCGGCCCAGGTCGGTGATGAAGCCGAGAACGCGGTGCACCGCGGGGTTCGGCCGCAGCCCGCCCTTGGCGGTGAGCTGCAGCCAAACCCCGAGGGGAACTCCGAAAGCTGTGGCGATCACGGTGGAGACGCCGACCATGTACAGCGTTTCCCCGGTGGCCTCGACGAGGTAGCTCAGCACGTCGGACCAGGGTGTAGCAGACCTCACGCAGCTACTCCCTGCGGGCCCTTCAGGGACCTCTGCACAGCGCCACCGGCCTCGCTGATCCACTCCAGCGCGGAGTCGGACCGCTCACCGTTCAGGCCGAGGCGGAACCGCGCGACCGGCGTCTCGCCGAGACGCGTGAGACCGCCACCGACGATGTTCAGCTCGACGCCGAACCGGTGCGAGGCCTCTGGCAGCAGCGCGCCGACCGCGGCGAACCCGACGAGCACGACGTCCGCGACGCGGTCGTAGCTGCTCTCGTTGATCGGGTTGAGGTCCACGGCGGGCAGCAGCGCCCCGCTCGTGCGGCTGGCCGCATCGCTGACCAGGTCGAGCACCTTGCCGTGCTCGACGACGCGGCCCTGCTCCAGCACGGCGACGTCATCGCAGATCTTGCGGACCACGCCCATGTCGTGCGTGACGACGAGAACGGTCACACCCAGCTCAGCGCGCGCACGGTCGAGCACCGTCAGCACTGAACCGGTGGTCTCCGGGTCCAGGGCGCTGGTGGGCTCGTCGGCGAGCAGAACGCTCGGGTTCGCGGCGAGTGCGCGCGCCACGGCGATGCGCTGGCGCTGCCCGCCGGACAGCTGGTCGGGGTAGGCGCCGGCCTTGTCGGTCAGGCCGACGAGGTCCAGCAGCTCCCCCACGCGGCTGCGACGCTGCGGTCCGGGGACACCGGCGCTTTCGAGCGGCAGCGCGATGTTGCCGGCCGCGGTGCGCTGCCGGAGGAGCGAGTCCCCTTGCGGCACAACGCCGATCTGCCGCCTGGCGGCCCGGAGGGCCGACCCGTCCAGCGCGGTGATGTCCGTGCCGTCGACGCGGATCGCCCCGGAGTCGGGACGCTCGAGCAGCGCCACGCACCGGGCGAGCGTCGACTTGCCGGCCCCGCTCGGGCCGACGACGCCGAGCACGGTGCCCGCCTCGACGTCGAGGGTCACGCCGTTCAGGGCGTTGACACCCTGGAAGGACTTGGTGAGGTTTTCGACAGTGATCACATCTGCTCCACGGCTGCGCGCGACGCACACTCGCCTCGTGGGCGGTGCGCGGTCGAAGTTCTGCTCAGGTGTGCGCCCCTCGTACTACGGGAGGGCCGCGTCAAAGGACTTGAAGAAGGCGCCTTAGACGAGGTGGCGACGACATGCAGAAGCGGTGCGACGGCACTGGTCGACAACTCGACGGCGCGTCAGCATTCGCGTGGTACCCATGTGATCCTCCATCGGTCCTGGCGTTAGCACCTGCCCGCATCCAGCGGGTGGTTGCTGCGACGTCAAAGAGCCAGGTCTCTCGGTCGCTCCGGATGGCATCTAGCAGTCAACCGGACACACGTTCGGTTGCGCAAGCCAGAATCCGGATCGTTCGACAGATCACACTGTTGGCCGATGGATCTCCGGCCTAGACCTCCGCGATCCGGATGAAGTCGATCACGCTGAGTTGCTCGCCCCTGACCTGGGGGTCGATGCCCGCTTTCTCGAGCAGCTCGTCGACGTTGACGCCGGCCGCCTCGGCCCAGCCCTTGAGGGCCGCGCGGAGGGTTTTCCGCCGCTGCGCGAAGGCCGCGTCGACGATCGCGAAGAGCCGCGTCTTGTCCACTGTGGACAGCGGCTTTTCGCGACGGTGGAAGGAAACCAGACCTGAGTCCACATTGGGAGCGGGCCAGAAGACGTTCCTGCCCACGGGGCCGGCCTTCTTCGCCTCCGCGTACCAGGCGAGCTTCACGCTGGGGACGCCGTAGATCTTGCTGCCCGGCTTCGCGGCCATCCTGTCCGCCACCTCGGCCTGGACCATGACCAGGCCCTTCTCGAGGGTGGGGAGCTCGTTCAGGAGGTGGAGGACCACGGGGACGGCGACGTTGTACGGGAGGTTGGCCACGATCGCGGTCGGCTGGGCCGGCAGGTCGTCCCCGGTGACCCTCATGGCGTCCTTCAGGACGACGTACAGCTTGTCCGCGTTCTCCGGGTCCTGCTCGCGGACGGTCTGCGGGAGGCGTTCGGCCAGCGGGGGGTCGATCTCCACCGCGACGACCTGTTTGGCGTTGGGGAGCAGGGCGAGGGTCAGGGAGCCCAGGCCGGGGCCCACCTCCAGGACGATGTCGTCCTCGGTCAGGTCTGCGGCGGCGACGATCTTGCGGACCGTGTTGGGGTCGTGCACGAAGTTCTGGCCCAGTTTCTTGGTTGGGCGGATGCCGAGTTCTTCGGCCAGTCTTCTGACTTCGGCGGGTCCCAGCAGGCTCACCGGAGCATTCTCGCAGGTTGGCCTGAGGGACGAAGGGCGGGTGCTCGCACCTCAACCCACCCCGGACACGACGAAGGCCGCCCCTGGCGAACCAGCAGCGGCCTCATCGAGCAAAACGGAAGTGGTGCGGGTCTACGGCAGACCCAGCTTCGCGCGGCAGCCCGGCCAGGCGCCGTACGTGCCACCCGCGCGGTCGCGGAGCTTGGTGGCGACGGCGATCTGCTGCTCGCGCGTGGCCTGGTGCGGGAGCTGGGCGTAGGCGGTGCCGCCGTGGGCGGCCCAGGTGCTGGCCGAGAACTGGAGGCCGCCGTAGTAGCCGTTGCCCGTGTTGATGGACCAGTTGCCGCCTGCCTCGCACTTGGCGAGACGGTCCCAGACCTCGCTGTCGGGGAGGGGCTTGGTGCCCACGGTGATCTTCTTGGGCTTCGGCTCCTTGGTGACCTTGCCGCCGATCTTCTCGCGGCTGATCTCCTTGCCGTTCTTCACCGTCACGCGGTAGGTCGAGATCTGCTCGCCCGGAGTGCCCGGGTCGGTGACCTTCTGCTCGCCCGCGTTCATGTTCGGGTCGTTGGTCTTCTCGACCGGCGGGGCGACCGGCTCGTTCACGTTGATGACCGTGACGCCGGTGCGGGAGATGTAGACCTCGGCGCCCGTGGCGAGCTTCACGTCGGTGCCGGACGCGACCGCGTCCTCCGGGCCGAGGGAGAGGTTCTCCTGCTTCAGGAGCTCGTCGACCGTGACGGCGGTGGTGTGGATCTCGCGGACCGGGTTGGCGCCGTCGAAGAGCTTGATGCTCTTGCGGGTCTTGATCTCCAGGTTCATGCCCTCGAGGGGGATGTCCTGCGTGCCCGGCGCGGAGAACCAGGCGCCCTCGGTCGGGACGCCTGCCTGGCGGGCGGCTTCCTCGACGGTGACGGAGCGGACCCAGTCCTCGCGGGCCTGGCCGTCGATGCTCATCTTGACCAGGCGGCCGCGGTCGAGGGTGATCTTGCCGCCGTCGGAGATCGGGGCGTTCAGCGACGGGGACAGGGCGTCGTGCTCACCGACGACGATGCCCTCCTCCGCCAGGACCTCGCCGACCGTGCCCTCGTACGAGTGGACCGTCTGCAGCGAGCCGTCGACGTCGACGGTCAGCGACTTGTCCATGGCCATGGCGGTCACGCCGCCGCCGGAGATCGAGACGAGGACCGCGGCGACCGCGCCCTTGAGGAAGCGGCGCTTCCAGGACGAGACGGCCGTGACGAGGAGCTGCGGGTCCTCCTTCTCCTCTTCCTCCGACGGGAGGACGAGGGGCGGCATGATCGTCGTCTCGGCGTTGATGAGCCGGATCAGCTCGTCGACGTCGACGTTCGCCGTGGCGAGGAGCTCATCGGCGTCCGGGCCGAGCACCTCGAGCACGTCCGCGGGCGAGATGGTCAGCGCACCGGCGGGAAAGCTCGGGTGTGGGTCCGCGACACCGACTGCAGTGCGCCCGACCGGCGTGAACCAGTCGGTGTCGTCGTTGAAGTCGTACGGAGCGGCAGTTCTGTCGCTTCCAGACAAGGGTCGATACCTCCATTGCGGAAGCTCGAGGCCACCGCACAGTTGGCGTTGACAAGATCATTCGAGGGTTGAGCTCGAAGGTTCCCGGCAACTCCTCCTACGTGGTCTCGCTTCTTCGCGCTTCTGGCTTCGGTCCCGCCCCGACTGCGGGCGTGCCCCTAACCGACAAGGTCGGCTTCGGTGGCACGGTCACGGGACAGTAACGGGGTCGCGGACGTTGCGCAAACACCCCCGCCAATGTTGTGACCTCAGTCACCCCATGGGGGTAGGAACCCTTTGCTCCGTTCGTCTTACGTCGCATCTCAGTAGTCGAGGCCGAACACTCGTTGAGCATTACGGGTGACTGCGGCGCAGAGTTCAGAAAGATCTTCGCCACGCAGCGTGGCCAGATCGCGAACTGTGTAATTCACACAATAGGGCTCATTTGGGCGGCCCCGGAACGGATGCGGCGTCAGGAACGGCGCGTCCGTCTCGACCAGGAGCTGATCCTGGGGCACCAGCTGCGCCGCCTCCCGCAGTGCGCGGGCGTTCCTGAACGTCACCGGGCCCGCGAACGACAGCACGTACCCCGCGTCGACGCACCGCCGGGCGAAGTCCGCGTCGCCGGAGAAGCAGTGGAAGACCACAGTGGACGGTGCGCCTTCCGAGGACAGCACCTTCAGGATGTCCTCGTGCGCGTCCCGGTCGTGGATCATCAACGGCTTCCCGACGCGCTTGGAAAGGTCGATGTGCCAACGGAAAGCCTCGTGCTGGGCGGCCGGCGGCGAGTAGTCCCAGTAGTAGTCCAGACCGGTCTCGCCGATCGCGACCACGCGGTCGAAAGCCGCGAGCCGCTCCAGCTCCGCCTTCTCCACGTCACCGAACGAGGACGTGCGCGTCGGGTGCACGGCCACCGCCGCGTAGACCCGCGGGTCCCAAGTGGACGCCTCCGCGGCCCACTGCGCCGCCTTCAGGTCGTCCGCCACGGTGATCACGTGCGAGACCCCGGCCGCCTCGGCCCGATCGAGCAGAGCGGCCACACCCGCGGCATCGACGGCTCCACACGCGTCGAGATGCGTGTGAGCGTCGATCACCGGTGCCGGAAGAGCTTCCGGCACCGGCGGTCGTTCCCGCTTGTCCGTCACGACGTGACGATCGGGGCCCACTCCGGGCCGGTCTCGCCGAGCAACGGGTCGAGCTTCGCGAACAACGGCGACGGCTTCTGCAGCGGCCGGCCGACCTCGATCGGCGTCGACTCCCAGCGAGCCTGCTCACCGGCGTAGTCACCGGTCAGCACCGGGTACGTGCGGTCGGCGACGTCCAGGTCGGTGACTTCGGTCATCTCCGGCTGCGCGGCCCACACGCCCGTGCCGCCCAGCGCCTCGTGCACCTTCTGCGCCGAGTGCGGCAGGAACGGCGTCATCAGCGTGTTCGCGTCCTGCACGACCTGCAACGCGGTGTGCAGCACCGAGTCGCGGCGGTCCGGGTCGTCCTTGAGCTTCCACGGCTCCTGGTCGGACAGGTACTTGTTCGCCGCGGAGATCACGCGCATGGCCTCACCTGACGCCTGCTTGAACCGCGAGCGGCGCAGGTGCGCGCCGACCGTGTCGAACGCCGCCCGCGACTGCCGCAGCAGCTCGTGGTCGGCGTCCGTCAGCGCCGTGGCCTTCGGGATCGCGCCGACGTTCTTGTGCGCCATCGAGACCGAGCGGTTGACCAGGTTGCCCCACTCGTTCGCCAGCTCGAAGTTCGTCCGGCGGACGAACTCCTCCCAGGTGAAGTCGGTGTCCTGGTTCTCGGGACCCGCGACGGAGATGAAGTACCGCAGCGCGTCCGGCCCGAACTCCTTCAGGAAGTCGCCGACGTAGATCACGGTGCCGCGCGACGTCGAGAACTTCGAGCCGCTCATCGTCAGGTACTCCGACGACACGACCTCGGTCGGCAGGTTCAGCGTGCCGAACCGGCCGGGCTCGCCGCCCTTGTCGCCCGCGCCGTTCTGGCCCAGCAGCAGCGACGGCCAGATCAGCGAGTGGAAGACGATGTTGTCCTTGCCCATGAAGTAGTAGCCCTGGGCGTCACCCGTCCAGAACTCCTTCCAGGCGTCGTCGTTCCCGGAACGCCGCGCCCACTCGACCGAGGCGCTCAGGTACCCGATCACGGCGTCGAACCACACGTAGAACCGCTTCATCGGCTGGTCGCTCCAGCCGTCGAGCGGGATCGGCACACCCCAGTCGAGGTCGCGGGTGATCGCGCGCGGCCGCAGGTCCTTGATCAGGTTCTGCGAGAACTTGAGCACGTTCGGGCGCCACTCGGTGCGCGTGCCCATCCAGCTGCCCAGCGACTCGATGAACGAGGGCAGGTCCAGGAACAGGTGCTCGGTCTCGACGAACTTCGGCGTCTCCCCGTTGATCCGCGAGCGCGGGTTCTTCAGGTCGATCGGGTCGAGCTGGTTGCCGCAGTTGTCGCACTGGTCACCGCGCGCGCCGTCGTAACCGCAGATCGGGCAGGTGCCCTCGATGAAGCGGTCGGGCAGCGTCCTGCCGGTGGACGGGCTGATCGCGCCCATCTCGATCTTCGGGATGACATAGCCGTTCTTCCACAGCGCGGAGAACAGGTCCTGCACGACCTGGTAGTGGTTGCCGGTCGTCGTGCGGGTGAAGAGGTCGTACGAGAGGCCGAGGCCCTGGAGGTCGGAAGCGATCACACGGTTGTACTTGTCGGCGAGCTCGCGGGCGGTGAGCCCTTCCTTCTCGGCCTGCACCTGGATGGGTGTGCCGTGCTCGTCCGTGCCGCTGACCATGAGCACCCGGTGTCCGGACATTCGCATGTAGCGGGAGAAGACGTCGGACGGGACACCGAAACCGGAGACATGACCGATGTGCCGGGGGCCATTGGCGTAAGGCCAGGCCACCGCGGTCAGTACGGAGGCACTCATGCACATAGCCTACGGAGGCGGTGCCAGCCGCTTTTCACTGCCTGGGAGGTCAGTTTGTCCGCGACCAGGATGCTGGTGCTCGGCGTGGTCAAGCTCGTCGGCGAGGCACACGGTTACGTGGTGCGCCGCGAGCTGAAGTCGTGGTCGGCGGACAGCTGGGCGAACGTGCAACCGGGTTCGATCTACCACGCGCTGAAGTCGCTGGCCAAGGACGGCCTGCTGTAGCCGGTCGGGACACGGGAGTCCGAGGAGGGTCCCGCCCGCACCACCTACCGGATCACCGCGGCCGGTGAGCACGAGCTGCAGGACCTGCGCTGGCACGCGCTGGCCGACGCCCACGCCGGCAACGACGAGGTCTCCGCGGCCGTGGCGATGCTCAACCTCGTCCCGCGCAAGCAGGCGATCGTGCTGCTGAAGAACCGGCTGGCCGGGCTCGAGGGTCAGCTCGCGCCGACCAGGCACTCCCGGCGAGATCGTGCTCGGACTCGGCCTGGTGGCGCTGCTGGGCGTCGCGATCGGGTCGCTGTCGTACGCGATCGCGTTGAAGGTGAGGCTCGAGTACGTCTTCGCGTCCGTGCTGTCGTCGACGATCGTGCCGGTGATGCTGCTGGCCCGGCGTGCTGCTGCCGATGTCGAACGGCCCGCAGTGGCTCTACTGGCTGTCACGGGTGAACCCGTTGGCGCACGTCGTCGACGCCGAACGGTCGATCTTCAGCACCGGTTCCGTCCTGCTCGGCCTGATCTCGGCGTCGGCGCTGGTGCTGGTCGGCGTCCTCTACGGGGTACGCACGTTCCACCGCAGGTCAGCTTGATCTGATCGCGGCGTCGTAGAGGGCCTTCTTGCTGATCCCGGCCGCCTCCGCGACCTCGGCGGCGGCCGACTTCATCCGTTCCCCGTCGGCGACTCGCTGCTTCACCTCGGCGACGAGCGTGTCGAGGTCCGGCTTCTCCTCGGCGGGAGCCGGACCGAGCACGACGGTGATCTCGCCGCGGGCGCCCTCCACGGCCCACTCGGCGAGTTCCGCCAACGACCCGCGCACGACCTCTTCGTACTTCTTGGTCAGCTCGCGGCACACGGCGGCGCTGCGGTCCGGCCCGAGCACCTCGACGGCGTCCGCGAGCGTGTCCGCGAGCCGGTGAGGTGCCTCGAAGAAGACGACGGTGCGTTGTTCCGTGGCCAGAGGTGCGAACCAACGCTTGCGCTCACCGGACTTGCGCGGCGGGAAGCCGTCGAACGCGAACCTGTCGCTCGGCAGGCCCGACACCGCGAGCGCGGTCGTCACGGCGGACGGACCCGGCAGGCAGGTGACCTTCAGGTCCTGCTCGACACACGCGGCGACGAGCCGGTATCCCGGATCGGACACGGACGGCATCCCGGCATCCGTCACGAGCAGCACTGTCTCGCCGTTGTGCAGCGACTCGAGCAGCCCCGGCAGGCGCGCGGTCTCGACCTGGTCGTAGAAGCTCACGACCCGGCCGGACGGCTTGACCTGCAACGCGGCCGCGAGACTGTGCAGCCGCCGGGTGTCCTCCGCGGCGATCACGTTGGCTGTCTCCAGCGCCTCGATCAGGCGGGGAGACGCGTCGCGGATGTCCCCGAGAGGGGTGGCTGCCAGGACAAGACGGCCTGAACCGGATACAGGACTCACACCGTTCACCCTACGATCGGCGACGTGACAGTCCTCGTGCAGCCAGGAGAGGCGCCCGTCGTAGTCGAGGAGCCGCGCACGGATCGTGCAGCCGCGCTCGACCCGCCGCCGTCCGGAGACCGCATGCGCGGCTGGCTCGTCACGATCGTCGTGACGCTGATCGGCGCCGTCGTCCGGTTCTGGAACCTCGGGTATCCGACCGACAAGGGCACACCGATCTTCGACGAGAAGCACTACGTGCCGCAGTCGGCACAGGTGCTGCGCAACGGCGGCTACGAGGACAACCCCGGCTACGAGCTGATCGTCCACCCGCCGCTCGCGAAGCAGCTGATGGCGATCGGCCAGGACCTCTTCGGCTACGACGGCATCGGCTGGCGGTTCGCCTCCGCGCTCGCGGGTGCGATCACGATCCTGCTGATCGTGCGGATCGCGCGCCGCCTGACCCGCTCGGACATGCTGGGTGCGCTGGCCGGCGTGCTGCTCATCGCGGACGGCGTCTCGCACGTCCAGTCGCGGATGGGCATGCTCGACATCTTCATGGCGCTGTTCGTCGTCGGCGCGTTCGGCTGTCTGGTCGTCGACCGCGAACAGGTTCGTGAGCGTCTTGCTGTCGCCGTGCGCGAGGGATTCGTCAACAACTCGGCGTTCGGACCGTGGCTCGGCTTCCGCTGGTGGCGCTTCGGTGCGGGCGTGTGCCTCGGTATGGCGTGCGGCGTCAAGTGGTCGGGCATCTGGTACATCGCCGCGTTCGGGCTGCTGACGGTCATCTGGAGCGCGTTGGCGCGCCGGGCGGCCGGTGTCGAGGAGCCGTGGCTCGGCGCGATCGCGAAGGACGTGCTGCCCTCGCTCGGCGGCCTGGTCGCGATCCCCGTGCTGGTGTACATCGCGACGTGGTTCCCGTGGATGGCCAGCGAGACCGGCATCGACCGGCACGTGGTCGGCGGCAAGGTCAAGGACATCTGGTACATCCCCGACGTCCTGCAGGCGCTCTGGTACAACGCCAAGAACGTCTACAAGTTCCACGTCGAGCTGGTCACCTCGGCGACCAACCGGCACCCGTGGGAGTCGAAGCCGTGGACGTGGCCGATGGGCCTGCGTCCGATGCTCTACTACTACGAGAACTCCGTGACGGGCTGCGGTGCGGCGTCGTGCCTCGGCGCGATCATGCTGATCGGCACGCCCGCGATGTGGTGGCTCGCGTTCCCGGTGATCGGCTGGGCGGTCTGGCGCTCGATCGGCCGGATGGACTGGCGCTACGCCGGCGTCCTGGTCGGCTACCTGGCGGGCCTGCTGCCGTGGTTCCTCAACCTCGACCGGCAGATGTACTTCTTCTACGTCACGCCGATGGCGCCGTTCCTGGTGCTGCTGATCGTGCTGGCGCTGGGCGAGATCCTCGGCCGCCGCTCCGCCGGTTCCGAACGCCGCGGCACGGGTCTGCTGGTCGTGTCGCTGTACGTGGGCATCGTGGTGGCGAACTTCGTGTGGCTGTGGCCGATCCTCAACGGCAACCCGATCACACCGGAGATGTGGCAGCAGCAGTTGTGGCTGCCTAGCTGGCGCTGATCTCGAGGGCTCTTTCCTTGGTCAGGTCACCCTCCAGCCTCATGGTGACCTGACCTCGTTGCCAGATGAGGGTCTGCCCGGCGCCGTGGGGTTCCTCGTTGCGCCACTCGCCCTTGCGGTCGATGTAGAAGATGCGGTGCGGGTACGGGACCCACACCTTGTCGTCGATCTGCTCGACGCCCTCGCCGTGGATCAGCTTGCCGATCGCCGGCTGGACGGTGCCGTCGAACTGGTCGAGCCGCAGGTTCCCGTAGTGCAGGGTGACGAACCGTCCTTCGTGGACGGTGATCTTGTCCGGCGTGCCCAGCAGCGCCGGCAGGTGGATCTCGAACGGCATCTGCTTCCTCGCCTCGTCCAGCGAGACTTCCTGGCTGGGCAACGGAGGCGCGATGCTCTTCGGCGCCTCGGTGTGGAACTCGACGCCCGCGAACTCCAGCAGGTCCTGGACGGCCGCGCGCACGGCCGGTGACACGGCGAAGGCGATCGCGAAGGCCGTGACAGCCGCGACGAGTGCGGTGAGCCAGCGGTTTCGCCTGCGCGGAGCGTTGATGCGGGTGAGGACGCTCGCGGTGAGGTCCGGTGGTTCCGGCACCTGGATCTGCCGGCCGAGGTCGCGGAGGGCGGCCTCGACGTCGTCACCGGTCATGGGCCACCTCCTCCATCATCGGGCGCAGCTTGGCGAGCGCGCGGGACAGCCGTGACTTCACGGTTCCCTTGGCGATGTTCAGGGTCTGCGCGGTCTCGGCCTCGCTCAGGTCCAGCAGGTACCGGCAGGTGACGACCTGGCGGTCGTGCTCCGGCAGGCTCCCGACGGCTTCCAGCAGCTTCGTGCGGGAGTCGTCCACGAGCGTGCCGGGATCGTCGTGGTCGACGGTCTCGGTCATCGCTCCGATCTTGAGTTCCATCAGGTTGCGGCGCCGTCTGCCGCGGTGCAGGTTCTTGGTCTCGTTGGCGACGATCTTCAGCAGCCACGGCTTGAAGTCGGCGTCCTCACGGAAGGTGCCGAGCTTGCGATACGCCTTCACGAACGCCTCCTGCACCACGTCACCGGCGTCCGCACCTGCCCCGAGCAGGTAGGCGGTCCGGTGCGCGAGCGCGGTGTACCGGGCGACCAGCTCGCCGTAGGCCGCCTGGTCACCTGCGATCGCCCGTGCCACCGCTTCGTCCGTGATGCCCTTCCTACACCGGGAACCGCGCGTTGGTTCCCGGTGTATTCGCGTCATGAGGATTCTCGCCTTGGTTTGCGCTTTCCTGCTGATCAGCGCGCCTTCAGCGCATGCGGGCGGCTGGGCGGTCACGTACCTGGACCCGGCGCCGTCGATCCAGCCCTCCGTGGCCCACACCGTCGGCTACTGGGTGCTGCAGCACGGCACCCACCCGTTCGTCGGAGGTGATCTCGGCAGGACCGGGCTGCGGTTCAAGTCGGGTGCGGACGAGCGCCTGTTCGTCGGCGTCCCGCTCGGCCAGCCCGCGCACTACGCCGTGACGTTCACCTTGCCCGCGGGGTCGTACGAGGTGTTCGGCACCCAGGGGGTGTTCCCGGACCACCAGCTGGGGACGCTGACCGTGCCCGGCACGTTCCTGATCAAGCCACCGGACAAGGACAAGGTCGCCTTCGGTTCCGACGGGACCTGGCCGTGGGAGGAGATCGCGCCGCCGATCAAGAACCTGGTGACCGCACCGTCGTCGTTGGCGCCCGCGCCTGCTGCCGCCGTGGTGCCGGAGGAGCCTGCTTCCGAGCCCGCGCCGGTGTGGCTCGTCGGACTCGTGGTGGCGGGCGCGGCCGGGCTGTTCCTGGCGCTGCGCAAGCGGTTGCGGCCTGCTGCGCGAAGGTGAAGTGGTGAGGCGATCGGCGGAAACCGCCTCACCACCCCTCGCGGGGCATCGCCTCCGATGCCGAAGCTTTCCGGGTGATCACGGCTTAGGTCGTTGAACGGTGAATCACCGTTACGGCCGAACCGGGAGGTTCACCCGGATCGCCTACATGGGCATGTGCTTGGTGGGGGGCGGAGCCGGCTTGCTGATGAACCGCGTGACCGGGCCTTCCTTGCTCATCCCCGCCTGGTCGAGGAACTGCGACAGCTGACCGCGCACCTGCGCCAGCGTCGGACGGCGGCTCGGTTCCGGGTCCATCGCCGCGAGCAGGAGCCGCGCGTGGGCGCTGTTCTGCGGGAGCTTGGTGATCGGTTCGCCCTGGGCGGCGGCCATCAGCGAGGAGATCGGGTTCTCGCGGGAGCCGCGCGGCGGGTGGCCGGTCAGCGCGTAGGAGACCGTCGCGGCCAGCTGCCAGGAGTCGGACGCCGGGGAGGCCGTCTCACCGCGCGCGGTCTCCGGGGCGAGGAAGTCCGGGGTGCCGACCATCATGCCGGTCGCCGTGAGCGTGCTGTCGCCCTTGGAGCGGGCGATGCCGAAGTCGATCAGGTGCGCGGTGCCCTGGCCGTCGACGATCACGTTGGACGGCTTCACGTCGCGGTGCAGGACACCGCGGTCGTGGGCGGCGGCCAGCGCGTCCGCCATGTTGAGCCACAGGCGGGCGGCGAGCTTGTCGTCGATCAGGCCGTTCTTCAGCACCGTCTCGGACAGCGACGCACCCTCGATGTACTCCATGACCAGCGCCAGGCCGTCCGGGTCCTGGACGATGTCGAACACGCGCACGCAGTTGGGATGACGGACCGCGGCCAGCGCACGGGCCTCGCGGAGCATGCGCGCCTCGGTCTCGTTGTCCGGGGCGTGCGCGAGCTTCACCGCCACGGTGCGGTCGAGCTGCTCGTCGACGGCCAGCCACACCGTGCCGAACCCGCCGGAGCCGAGCTGGCGGACGCGGCGGAACCTGCCGTTGCCGGGGTTCCAGACCTTGCCCGACTTCTGCACCGGCGCTGGCGAGTCGGCGTTCGCGGCGCCCGGCCCGAACGGCAGCGGGCCCGGCGTGTCCGCGAGCACCGCCGGTTGCGACGGCTGTGACGGCTGCGGGGGCTTGGGCTGCGGCAGCACCTCGGCGACGCGCGTCGGCGGGTACTGCTTCTGCGGCGGCGGGGGCAGCGGCTGGTTCACCGGGCGCATCGGCCGGTTCATGGGCGCCGGCTGGTACGGCGGCACCTGTGCCGGCTGGTACGGCGGCGGCTGCTGGCCGGCGGCGTTGATCGGCTTGGTCGGCGTCTTCTTCTGCGCCTGGTTCTGGGGCAGCGCGGGCTGCGGCGTACGTGCCACCGGCTGCGGTGGCGGGTTCTGCGAGTTCCGGTCGGCAGACCGGTCGCGGCCGGGGCGGTTGAGCATGGCGGTAGTCAACCCGAAAATCCGTACGACGATTGAGCCGATTACCGCAATGGGCAGAAAACCGAGGAGCACGTGGCCCACCAGCGTCACGGGCAGTGCCGACGTCGCTGCGAGCAGCACCACGAACGGCGGCCAGAACACCCGGCGCGGCCAGTTCGGGCCCAGCCGGAACGCCGAGCCGGCCTGCAGCATCACGAACAGCAGGCACAGCAGAGCCAGCACCACGGTGATGCCTGCGGCGATCAGGAACACCGGCTGGTCGCCGGGCGCCCTGATCACGTCGATGATCGACGGGGTGTTGTCCACCAGGTAGTCGCCCTGCTGCAGCTGACCGAAGCAGGTGGAACCGTCGAGGGAGTCCGATCCGGGGATCGCGCGCCGGGACAGCCCCTGCACGGTCCCGCGCATGATCAGCCACGGCAGCACCAGGCAGCTGGCGACGCCGAGCACGGCGAAGATGGCACCCGTCACCGCGCCGTAGGAGTTGCCCACGATCCGGCGCACCACGATGGACAGCAGCGCCCCGATCGTGGGGAACAGGCCGAGCACCGCGCCGAGCGCCGTGGTGGTCCACACCCAGTCACCGGGGCAGACACTGATGCCCACGATGCCGTGCAGCCACGTGAGCAAGGACTCCGCGAGCCCCACGACTCACACCACCCCTTCCGCGATCACCCCCAGCCTAGGCGCCCTCTCAGCCTACGGTGCGTAATCGGTCTGCGGTTGACGCCACAGCAACCCTTTCCTTGATCAGCGCGTTGTACCTCTTACAACGTGTCCGGGCACGATCCCGTTGACCCAGTCGCCGCGGCTGCTCCATTCGTTGTCGAGTGCGGCCGCCATTCGGCCGACGGGCACCCGATCTGACGCTGCCAACGCGTGTACCGCGCGGCGATGGCCGCCGTCGTGAGCACGAGCTCGACGTGCGGTGACGCCATGAAGTCCGCGGCGCGGGAGGGCTTGGGCGGGGGGACGGGTGGGTTGGTTCGCTGCGGACCGGGAGAAGGGGGTGGGACCGGCACCGCTGCCTGTTCGGGCAGTTCCGACCGGACGTGCCACAACTCCTCCGCCGCTCTGTCGACGGCGGCCACCGCGACGTGTTCCTCCTCGGCCAGCTGCCGCTGGAGCCGTTCGACCTGGGCAGGGTCCCCGAACTCCACCAGGCGGGCGACCTCGGCGTGGGTGTGCAGGTACGTTTCGACGGCGTCGAACGCGGCACCGAACGAGTCGGACACGTCGAACCAGCGCATCCGGGCGCGGTGCCGGTACTCGTCGAACGCCGTGCTCGCGGCTCCCGTCCACGAGGGCGGCGTCGCCCTGGCGTAGGCGACACCGACGGAAGCGCTCTCCTCGCGCATCCGCTTCAGCCACTCCTGGACGCTCCGAAGGGAGTGGAACTCACCGGAGAGGATCACGCCGGGAAGTCGTCCGCCTGTTCGTAGTGCCGTGCGGTGTCCGCGAGCCGGGCCGCGGTCTCGCCCAGGTCCCTCATCAGTACACCGGTCGCGTGGTCAGCGGCTGCCCGGAACCGCGTGAGAGCTGCGAAGAGCGCGCCGCGGGTGGGGTCGGTGTGCCCGTCGGGATGACGTGCGAGACCGGCGACGTCCTCTGCGGCGAGCAGCAGCGGCCCGGCCAGTGCCCTCAGCTCCGCGATGTCGACTGCGAACCCGTTCACGGCACCTCCCCGGCCCGAAAGTTTGGTGAAGAACGATACACAGCGTCAGCAGGTGAGATCACGAATTTCGCTCGCCGACACGAACACCATCTCGTCGAGCGGCGCCCCCGCGTCGACCACGACCCCCACGCCGAGCGGCGCCACGAACGGCAGCAGCTCCGCGCACTCGACCTCGAGCCACCGGTCCTCCCACGGCAGGCCCTTGAGCGTGCGGTAGGCCGCCAGCCGGTCGAGGCCGGTGAAGACGAGCACCGACTGCTCGTGCCCCTCGACCGCGGTGGCCATCAGCCCCGGCCTGCCGGGATCCGGCAGGTACACGGTGGTGGTGAGCAGCTCCGCGACGATCCCGGGATCACCCGCCCGCGCCAGTTCCCGCAGCCGCGGCTCCCCCACCACGGGCTTGCGGTACATCGGCTGCCCGAGCAACTGGTGCTCGAGGTCCAGCGCGGACGCGGGCACGGCGGGATCGACTACGAAGTGCGGCACGCAGTGCAACGACGGCGGGATGTCGCCGGTCGTGGCACCCGGCAGCACGACGACGATCACCTTGCGCTGGAACAGCTCCGGCTCGCGCATCAGCAGCCCGCGCAGGTGCTTGAGCTCGTACTCGGCACCGCGGCTCAGCGGGTTGCGGCCGCTGAAGGCGAGCTTCCAGCCGGACGACACCGCCACCACGATGCGGTCGGCGTCCTCCATGCGCTGCAAGCAGAACGTCGACCAGTCAACGGGTTCGTGCTGGTGGTAGAGGTCGATGTCGGCATCCGCGCCGATGTGGTGCAGCAACTCTGCGAACCGGTGCACCGTGGCCCGCCAGGCCTGCGTGCGCACAGCGTCCCAGCCGGGACTGGTGTGCGCCCAGACCACGAAGACCTCGGGACGCATCGGCACATCATGGCAGCCGGGCACCTCAGCCGTCGTAGACCTCGTGATCCGACTGCGCCCGTGAAGCGCCCTCGCCCGCCGACCCGCTCGACGACCTCGCGGCCGGGTCCGGAGCCACCGGGAGGCTGCCGAGGCCCGCGACGTGTTCGACGGTCCACAGGTGCCGCGCGGCCGGGTTCTTCTCGACGAAGGAGTCGCCGAAGCCGTAGGTGGCGACGCGGGCGTCCTGCAGGCCGAACATCTCCACGGTGATCTGTGAACCGAGCAGACCCTTCTCGCCGGGCGCACAGACCAGTTCCAGCCGGACGCGGATCCACTGCGGGACGTCCGCCGGATCGGCTTCGAGCTCTGAGGAGACCGCGGTGCAGAACGAGCCGTGGGCGCGTGCCACGAAAGCCGCGCGGAAGACGACGAGCTCACCGGCCGTGCAGCCGGTGAGAACGCGCGCTTCCACAGCAGACTCCGTTGAGGTGACTACGGGGCGGGCGGCCGCGCACCTCGCGGCGGGGGCTGCGGACGAGGCCGCTGCTCCACCGGAGGTGACGGCCACGAGTAATAACGCGGCGGCCAGAGATCTCATGCGAGAAAGTTATTTGCGGACGCGGCCTTCCTCACCGAACTTCACCCCACAGATGGGTGAGGCTCCGCTCGCCGTCCGAAGTGGACCAGCGCGCGTCAGTGATCGCCGTGGCCGTGGTCGTGCTCTGGCGCGAACGGCTGGTAGATGTAGAACATCGTGACCGGCTCGTCTCCGGCCACCGTCTCGTAGTCGACGCCCGGCGGCACGAACGCGTACGAGCCCGCCCCCGCCTCGATGCCACCGATGCTGACCTTGCCGTCGATGATCCACGTGTGCTGCGTCGCCGACGGGTGGTTGTGGCCGACATCGCGCGCACCCGGAGCCATCTGGATCAGGCCCACGATGGTGTCGCCGTTGGGAGACTTCCACAGCAACTTGTTCTGCAGCCGTTCGTCGCCGTGCAGCGGGAACGACTTCAACTGCTCGAGTGCTTCTGGCGAGATAACGGTGACTCTGTCCGGCGTTGCGGTCATGGTGCGGCGCCTTTCGAATTGCCTGCGGGATGGCGAAAGGCTAACCATGACCTGCCCACAGCACACCAGCACACGTGGTCGCTCACCTCTCCCGCGAATGCACCTCTTCCGGCCGCCTCGCCAGGACGATCGTCACGAGCAGCCCCGTCACGGCCAGCACACCGAGCGACTGCGCGAGGCGGGTGGTGCGCCCGAGCGAACACTGGTGCAGGAAGGAGTCCCAGTACTGGCGTTCGACGTCGCTGCGGTCGTAGCCCTGCGGGTTGAAGTAGAGCGTGCTGCCGCAGTTGGTCGACTCGTGGTCGCCCGGCACGCGAAACGAGATCGGGAACATCAGCAGCAACGCGACGACGACACACCCTGCCAGCGCGATCCGGACCGGTGTGAACCAACCTCTCAGTTCGTCCCCCACCGGTCCGATGCCAGCCACTCAGATCAGCTGCACTTGGCTTCCGCGTTGAACAACAGGAACGTCGTGAGCTTGCCGTCGGTGAAGAGGAAGCTCAGCACGACGCCCTGCTGACCGGGCACCGGCACGTCGAACGTCTTGTCGTCCTTCTGCTCGGCGTTGGGGAAGGCCGCCTTGAACTGGTCGACCGTGGCACCCTTGCCGACGTCCTTGGCCGCCGTGGCGCCGGGCGGCGGCAAGATCATCCGGATCTTGTCACCGGCGAACAGCACGCCACCGTTGGCCTCACGCGCCTCGGCACGCTCCGCGATGCGCTGCGTGGACTTCACGGACAGCTGGACCACCGCGTTGCTCGCCTCCGCGGAGGCAGCGAGCCGTTCCGCGTGCGCGGCGTAGTCAGCGGCACCCGCGTTCGCGCCAGGTGCCGGTCCGATCGCGGCCCTGGCCTCGTCGGCGGCTTTCTGCGCGGCCTCGTACTTCTGCTCGATCTCGGCGTCCTCGGCGAGCTGCTTCGGGTCCGGTGCCGGTGCGCCGTGATACCGGTAGTCCTCGCAGTTGCCGGACTTGCCCGCGCCCGTGGCGGCGAGATCGCCGGTGGCGAGCGCTTCCTGCTTGGACATTCCTGGCTTCAGCTTCCCGAAACCCTTGACGTCGAAGTACTTCTCTGCGTGGACGACTGCGGCTGCTGGTCCCCCGACGAGCAACCGACGGCGGCAAGTGCTGCCACCACGACGAATACCGCTTTGAATCCCCCAGAGTTCTTCACCGGCACAAACCATCCGGCAAGCAACACCAACCGAACCGAGTTTCAGACGACGTCCACATCGGACAGGGTGGAGAGAACCCTTGGGAGGGCCGCGATGCCGAAGGCGAGCCGGCCCGGGGTCCGGGGCGGAGCCCCGGCTGGGGTCTGGGGGCTCCGCCCCCAGAAGACACGCGGAACGCAAAATGGCGAGCGCTCTTTGCGAGCACTCGCCACCTATTGCGTGGAGCTGAGGGGAATCGAACCCCTGACCTTCTCGATGCGAACGAGACGCGCTACCAACTGTGCTACAGCCCCTTGCGGTGTTACGAGAGAACTATAGCAGGGGTTGAGGGGGTGTTTTCACCACCCCCTCCTATGCCCCGACAGCACCTCGGTACCGCAGCGACTCCAGTCCCTCTAACTCGACGAACACCGGATCTTCGTCGTCGGAGTCGACCGGGATCGTGCCCGGATGCACGTAGTACTCGTAGCGCGGCAACGGTGGCAGCGCCGGCATCTCGTCGACGACCTCGACCTGGATGGTCTCGGCCTCCTCGGCGACCGGGGCGGCAGCGGGCGCGGGAACCTCCGCGACCTGCTGAGCCTGCGGACCGGTCGCACGGCGGCGACGCACCTGCTGCAGCCTCGCGAGCCGGCGTGCGCGGATCTCCTCCTCGATCCGCACCTGCCGGCGCAGGTACGTCAGGTAGCCCACGAGCAGGAGGTCGACTCCGGCGTGGCCGTACCAGAGCGGCTGGTAGAACACTCCCGCCACGACACCGGTGACGATGGCGGCGACCAGCAGGAACGCCACGACTCTGCGGCGGAACGCGTACTTGGCCTGTGCCACCAGTGCGGCGGATTCCGGGTCGTAGCCACCACGGCCGCGCCGGAACGGGCGTTCGACGTACTCCTCTTCGTCGAAGTAGTCGTCGTCCAGGTCGTGGATGTCGTCGTACTCGGCGTCGGGCATGGCGTCGTACTCCTCCCCCACGCTGCGCGCACTCTCCTGGCGCTTGCGGGCCAACATGGGGACGAGGACGACCAGCCAGGCCACGACCAGCGCAACGATGATCAGCGAGCTCGGCATTCCCCGTTCACCTCCCCCGGCCCACGCGTGGTGCTGTCACCACGCTAGTCACAACAGTCACACCAGTGTCGGAGGCTCGCCGAGCGCGGTGCGTACCAAAGTGTGGTGTATCACCCACTTTTGGGTGAAGCGATTACGACGAACGGAAGCAACTGTCAGGGAAGACGGCCCTCTCCGCGTGCAACCAAACGGCGCACTAGGCCATCCGGTATCTCTTCGGCCGTGAGCGCGAAGCAGAGGTGATCGCGCCACTGGCCGGCAACATCCAGATAACGCTTGAAGAGGCCTTCCTCGCGATAGCCGGACTTCTCGAGCACACGGATCGAGGCCGCGTTCTCGGGCCGGACCGTCGCTTCGAGGCGGTGCAGACCAGCCTCGCGGAAAGCGTGGTCGGTGAGCAACGCCACGGCCGCCGTTGCGACGCCTCCGCCCGCCCGATCAGCGGCTACCCAGTAGCCGATCCAGGCCGACAGCAGCGAGCCCCTGACGATGTTGCCGACGGTGATCTGACCGGCAACCTCGCCGTCCACCAAGATCATGAAAGGCAGCGTGGTGCCGCGCCTGGCCATGGCGCGCAGCGACGACCACTGGGCGGGCCAGGAGAGCGTCGCGTTGCGCTCGTCCCAGCCCTCCGGCGCGGTGGGTTCCCACTGCTCCAGGTAGTCGCGGTCACGGATCCGCAGCCGCGACCACTTGCCACCGTCGAAGAGCCGCGGCCCGCGCAGGACGACCGTTCCCGCGCGCACCTCGATGGGCCCCAGCCGGACTGGCCAGCCGGGGTGTCGGCCGAGATCCGCGAATACGCTCATCAACCGCGCTGCGCGAGGAAGCTGACGAGCACCTCTTCGCCGACGGAGACCTCGGTGACGTCCTCCTCGACCATGATCAGGCAGTTGGCTTCCGCCAGTGACGCGAGCAGGTGCGCCCCTGACGTGCCGAGCGGCTGCACCAGGTACTCGCCGTTGTCCGCGTCGCGCAGCAGCTGGCCGCGCAGGAAGCCGCGGCGGCCCTTCGTCGACGACAGCGGCGACAGCAGGCGAGCCGACACCGCGCGGCGGTACGGGTTCTTCTTGCCCAGCGCGGCCCTGATCAACGGCCTGACCAGCACCTCGAACACCACGAGCGCGCTCATCGGGTTCGCGGGCAGCAGGAAGGTCGGCACCGCGTCCGGGCCGAGCCGCCCGAAGCCCTGCGCTGAGCCGGGGTGCATGGCGATGCGGGTGACGTCCATGTCGCCGAGCTCGGCCAGCGCGGCCTTGACCTCGTCGCCGATCGAGCCGCCCACGCCACCGGCGATGACGACGATCTCGGAGAGCAGCAGCCGGCCCTCGACGACCTCGCGCAGCCGGCGCGGGTCGGCGGACATGATGCCGACCCGGCTGACCTCGGCCCCCGCGTCACGCGCGGCGGCGGCCAGCGCGTACGAGTTCACGTCGTAGACCTGCCCCTGACCGGGCGTGCGATCGACGTCGACGAGCTCCTCGCCGAGCGAGATCACCGACACCCGCGGGCGCGGGTGGACGAGCACCTTGTTGCGTCCGACCGCAGCCAGCAGACCCACCTGAGCAGCACCGATGGACGAGCCACGACGCACGGCGACGTCGCCGGTCTGCACGTCCTCGCCGGTGCGGCGGACGAACCCGGCGGACGGCACGCTGCGGTTCACCGTGACCTTGGCGTGGTGTCCGTCGGTGTAGCCGAGCGGAACGACCGCGTCGGCCAGCGTGGGCAGCGGCGCACCGGTCGCGACCCGCACCGCCTGGCCGGGCTGGAGCCGGCGCGGCTGCCGGGAGCCGGCCGGGATCTCGCCCACGACCGGCAGCTGCACGGGGTTCGCGTTCGCGCCGGAAACGTCGACGCTGCGCACGGCATAGCCGTCCACCGCGGCCTGGTCGAAGCCGGGCAACGCGCGTTCCGCGACGACCTCCTCCGCGCAGAGCAGGCCCTGCGACTCCGAGATCGCCACCCGCACGGGTGCGGGCCGCACCGCGGCCGCGATCACCCGAGCGAGCTGCTCGTCCACTGACCTCATGTGTTGGTCCTCGCGCTCAGGAGTTGTCGAGGCGTTCCCGCAACCACTCACGCAGGTCGGGTCCGTACTCCGGGGTCTTGAGTGCGAAGTCAACCGCAGCGCGCAGGAATCCGGCGGGATTCCCAAGATCGTGTCGCCCACCGCGGTGGACCACGACGTGCACGGGGTGACCCTCCGCGATCAGCAGCGCGATGGCATCGGTGAGCTGCAGTTCACCGCCGGCACCAGGCGTGATGCGCTTGAGGGCGTCGAAGATCGCGCGGTCGAGCAGGTAGCGCCCGGCGGCGGCGAACGTCGACGGCGCGTCCTCCGGCTTGGGCTTCTCCACCATGCCGACGACCTGCTTGACGTCGTCGTTCCCGGTGTCGCGGACGTCGAACACGCCGTACGCGGAGATCTGCTCACGCGGGATGTCGAACGCCAGCAGGACGCTGCCGCCCTTCTCCTCGCGAACCTTCGCCATCTTCTTGAGCGCGTCGGTCGGCAGGATGATGTCGTCCGGCAGAAGCACCGCGACGGCATCGTCCTCACCTGTCAGGTTGCCCTCGGCGCACCCGACGGCGTGACCGAGGCCGAGCGCCTGCTCCTGGATCGCGGTCTCCGCCTTGATCAGCTGCGGGGCGCGCTGGATCTTCTCGACGAGGTCGGACTTGCCGCGGGCGGCCAGCGTCTGCTCGAGCTCGGGGTTGGCGTCGAAGTAGTTCGCGACCGACGCCTTCTCCGGCGAGGTGACGATGACCAGCTTCGTCGCCCCCGCCTCGGCCGCTTCCCTGGCCACGTACTCGATGGCCGGGGTGTCGACCAGCGGCAGCAACTCCTTCGGCACGGACTTGGTCGTGGGGAGGAAACGGGTGCCCAAGCCGGCCGCGGGCACGATAGCGGTGTGGAAGGCGCTGCTCATGGGCTGCGATGCTAACGACATACCGAGGGATACCCCGCATGACGTCCTATGTTCGTGACCGTAAGGCCACGCTGCGTTCACGGTTGCTGGCGGAAAGGCGCGCGGTTTCGCCCGAAGACCGCGCCGTGGAGGCCGCGGCGCTCGCGGCCCACGTGGCCGCGCTGGACGTTCGTCCTGATCAGACGGTGTGCGCGTTCCTGCCGGTCGGATCGGAGCCCGGTGACGCGTCGTGGCTCGACGGGCTGCGGTGCCGGGTGCTGCTGCCGATCGTGACGGGCGAATCGCCGCTCGACTGGGCCGTCCACACCGGGCCGGCCGGGCTCGTTCCCGCCGCGTTCCGGTTGATGGAGCCGTCCGGTCCCCGGCTGGGGCCCTCGGCGATCGCTGAAGCCTCCCTGGTGCTGGTGCCCGCGCTGGCGGTGTCGCTGGACGGGGTGCGGCTCGGGAAGGGGCAGGGGCACTACGACAGGTCGTTGCCACTGGTCAAAGCCCCGTTGGTGGCCGTCGTGCGGGATTGCGAGGTGCTTGAGGAGGTGCCCGCGGAGCCTCACGACGTGCGGATGGACGGGATCCTGACGCCGTCTGCGGGCCTGCGGTGGCTGTGACGTTGACCTGTGGTGTTTGCGCTCCGGGAAGGTCCTGTCGCAAAATCGTGTTGGCACTCACAACGGTCGAGTGCCAGATCTAGGAGCGAACACAGTGCCTACGTACCAGTACGCCTGCACCGCGTGTGAGCACCGGTTCGAGGCTGTGCAGTCGTTCAGCGACGCCTCCCTCACCGAGTGCCCGGAGTGCTCTGGCAAGCTGCGCAAGCTCTTCGGCGCCGTTGGTGTCGTCTTCAAGGGCAGCGGTTTCTACCGCACGGACAGCCGCTCCGGCTCGTCCAAGAGCACGTCGTCCACGACGTCCTCCACGCCCGCGGCGACCACCTCGTCGTCCTCGTCCTCCTCGGACTCGAAGCCCGCGAGCAGCGCTCCGGCGGCCGCGGCGAGCTGAAGATCGCGAGTTGTCCACAACTTGCGGCTGAGCCCCCATTGACATGCCCCCGACGGCCTTACCGTCGGGGGCATGACTCTTTCCAGCACCGGTTTCGACCGGGTCCGCACACTCCTGCGCCGCCGTCCTTCTGTTGCGTGGCGCCGGTTTCTCGCCATCAGCCTGGCTCTGCTAGCCGTGTTGCTGAACTTCTGGCCAGACGTGGGTCATCCGGCCGTTGTCGCGTCACGTGACCTGCCCGCCGGGGTGTCGCTCTCGTCCGCCGACGTCCGGCTGGTGACGCTGGCCGCGCCGGTTTCCGGTTCGTTCCCCGGTGTCGACGCCGTGGTGGGCCGGACGCTGAACGGCGCGGCGCGGTCGGGCGTCCCGCTCACTGACTTCGATCTCGCCGGCGCGCCGGACGATCTGGTGTCGGTCGCGGTGCGGGTGCCTGACCAGGGGTTGGCCGGCGTGGTGCGGATGGGCGACCGGGTCGACGTGGTGTCGCCGTCGGCGGAAGTGCTCGCGGAGAACGCGTCCGTGCGAGAGACGCGGGGACAAGTCGTTGTGCTCACGTTGCCGAGACTTAATGCAAATCGGGTGGCCGCGATGTCACTGGATCATGCGTTAGCCGTTACTCTCCGCTGATGCTGAAGGGATTCAAGGACTTCCTGATGCGCGGGAACGTCGTCGACCTGGCTGTGGCCGTGGTCATCGGCACGGCGTTCACCGCGATCGTCACCGCATTCACCACGAGCCTGATCAAGCCGCTGATCGCCTCGCTCGGAAGCACCGAGACGAAGGGCCTGGGCTTCTACCTCCGACCGGGCAAGGAGGACACGTACCTCGACTTCAGCAACGTCATCAACGCCGCGATCAACTTCGCGATCGTCGCGGCCGTTGTGTACTTCGTCCTGGTGGTGCCGATCAAGAAGATCCAGGATCGCCGCAAGAGGGGCGAGGAGGCCGGCCCGGCCGAGCCGACCGAGGTCGAGGTGCTCAAGGAGATCCGCGACCTGCTCACGGCTCAGCAGAACCACCAGACGGTGGCGCAGTCAACCGACGTACGCGGTCCGAAGGTCTGACAGGATCGCTCCGAACCCCGAGCCGACCCACCCCACCGGGACGAGGCGCGCGGCCCTCACCAGTGAGCGCCGCGCGTCTTCTCCTGGCTCGGCGGGTACACCCGCACGCGCCGCTCGTCGCCGCGGCACCGCGCCAGTGGGTGCTGAGCAGCTGGGGTTCTGGCACCTGCAGACGAATCTCGGGATCCCAGAGCAGGGCGGTGTGCTCGACCTCGAGAACGGAGTCGCGCACCGGCGGCCTGCAGGTGGTCCTGGCGGGCCACCGCGCGCGCTGGCCGACCATGCGCACGCTCGGGTGCTCCGCGACGATGGCCACCTGCAGCGCGACCTCGTCCTCCGGCAACAACAAGTCCTGCGCTTCGGCTCAACCCTCGTGGTGAGGCGGCCGGTTCTCCACGTACCAGGCATCGCGCTCCTCCGCCGGAGCCGCGCCGCGCTCGTCCGACGTCGTCTCCGGGAGCACGTCGCCGAACACCTCAGCCAGCCGGCGACGGCGCTTCAGAGCAGCGTCGTCGTCGGCCGGCTTGGGCTTGTCACTCTTCGTCAAGACCGCTCAGCTGTTCGATGACGTAGGGCACCAACGCCGACAGCGTCGCCATGCCGTCGCGGACCGCGGAGCGCGAGCCCGCGAGGTTCACGACGAGCGTGCTGCCGGAGACGCCCACGAGACCGCGCGAGATGCCCGCGTCGACCGCGCCCGCGGCGAGGCCGGAGGCGCGGAGTGCCTCGGCGATGCCGTGGATGGGACGGTCGAGCACGCCCTGCGTGGCGTCGGGGGTGACGTCGCGCGGCGACACACCGGTGCCGCCGACGGTGACCACCAGGTCGACGCCACCGATGACGGCCGTGTTGAGCGCGGCCCGGATGTCGACCACCTCACCCTCGACCGCGACGGTGCCGTCGACGATGAACCCCGCTTCTTCGAGCAGTTCGGTGACGAGAGGGCCGGAGTTGTCGTCCTGCTCGCCGTGCGCCACCCGGTCGTCCACGATCACGACCAAAGCGCGGCCAAGGCGCTGCGCGCTGCGTTCCATACCGATCACCGTAGCGGGAGTCTGACTTCGAAGCGGCAGCCAGGACCGTGGTTCTGCGCGGAGATCCGGCCCGCGTGCGCGTCGACCAGCCCGCGAGCGATCGAGAGGCCCAGTCCGGCGCCTGTCGGGTTGCGGGCGGCGCTGCCCCGGAAACCCACGTCGAACACCTGTGGCAGCACGTCATCGGGTATGCCGCCGCACGCGTCGTCCACCCGCACCACCGCCTCGCCTCCGTCCACATCGACCTGGACGGCCACGGCGCCGCCCTGCGGTGTGTGGCGAATGGCGTTGGACACAAGGTTGCGCACGACACGCATCAGTTCCGGATCCGAGCCGCGCACGATCGGCCATTCACGAGCGTCCGCGCGCAGCTCGACGCCCTTGAGCTGAGCCACCGGCCGGGAAGCGGCGACCACGTCGCTGACCACGTCGGCCAGCCGCACGTCGTGCAACGTCAGCTTCAACGCCCCCGCCGTGATCCGCGACAGCTCGAACAGGTCGTCGACGAGCTTCGACAGGTGGTCGGCCTCCTGCGCGATCTGCTTCGCGTAGACGGCCACCTCACCCGGCTCGGAGACGACCCCGTCCTCCAGCGCCTCGGTCATCGCCCGAATGCCGGCCAGCGGCGTGCGCAGGTCGTGACTGATCCACGCCACCAGCTGCCGCCGCGCCGCCTCCGCCTCCCGCTCCCACATGGTGCGCCGCGCGATCGCACGGCCCAGCATGATCGAGAACGGCACGGTGACCAGGCCGACCAGCGCGCACGCCATGAGCGCGGCCCCCAGCATCGGCGTGAACATGAACCCGCTGACCACGAGCACGCCACCGATGGTCGCCACCACCGGCACGATCACCATGACGGTCATCGCGCTGGTCAGCGACACCTTGCTCAGTCGATCGAACATCTGTCGTACCTGTATCCCACGCCCCAGACAGTGCTGAGCCGCATCGGCTTGGCGGGGTCCTTCTCGATCTTCTCCCGCAACCGTCGCACGTGGACGGTCACCGTCGACTGATCCCCGAACTGCCAGCCCCACACCCGCTCCAGCAGCTCGGCCCGCCCGAAGGCGCGGCCCGCGTTCGCGATGAAGAACGCCAGCAGGTCGAACTCGCGAGTGGTCAGCTGCAACGGCGTCCCGTCGAGCGTCGCGGTGTGCGCGGCCACGTCGAGCACCAGATCCCCGTCCCGCACCACCCGCGGCTCGTAGGTCTTGTTGGCCCGCCGCAGCACCGAGGACACCCGCAACGCCAGCTCGCGCGGGCTGAACGGCTTCGTGACGTAGTCGTCCGCGCCGATCTGAAGCCCGGCGATGCGGTCCTCTTCCTCGCCCAGCGCCGTCAGCATCACCACGGGCGTGCTGCCGCGCTCCCGGACCCGCCGGCACACCTCGAGCCCGTCGATGCCGGGCAGCATCAGGTCCAGCACGACGATGTCCGGCTCCCGCGCGGCCATCAACCGCAACGCCGTCTCCCCGTCGCCTGCGAGCTCGACCTCGTACCCGGCGTGTTCGAGGTAACGGCGCACCACGTCCCGCACCGTCGTGTCGTCGTCGACGACCAGCACTCGTTCCGCCACGTCACCAAGCTAAGCCACGAGGACGCCGGCGGCTCGCATCCGTCACCAGCACGTAAGAAGGGGCCGTACCTGTGTGCGGGGCAGGTGCCCACAGGTACGGCCCCTCCGGCGTCGTCACGCCTGGTTTCTGGCGGGCGGCGGATGCCAGAACCCAGACGTCCCCCGACCTACTCCACCTCGACTCCGTCGAGGGTGGCTTCCACGGTCCTGTTGTCGGACAGCGTGATCGTGACCTTGTCGCCGGGAGCCTTGGACCGGACCGCTGCGACCAGCGTGTCCGACTCGTCGATGCGGCGATCCCCGAACTTGGTGATCACGTCACCGGCCTTCAGCCCGGCCTTCTCCGCCGCGCCACCCGGCGTGATCTCCGTGATCCTGGCGCCGCCCTCGGTCGACTCGACCTTCACGCCCAGCACGGTCTGCTTGGCCTTGCCGGTCTTCACGATCTCGTCGATCGTGCGGCGCGCCTGGTCCATCGGGATCGCGAAGCCGATGCCGACGGAGCCTGCCTGGCCGCTGCCCGTGTTCGGGCTGTAGATCGCGGAGTTGATGCCGACGACCTGGCCCTGCATGTTGACCAGGGGCCCGCCGGAGTTGCCGGGGTTGATCGCGGCGTCGGTCTGGATCGCGTTCAGCACCGTCGCCTGCGAGTTGCGGGCGTCGCCGCCGGCCGAGACCGGGCGGTTCAGCGAGCTGACGATGCCCGACGTGACGGTGCCGGAGAGCTCGAACGGCGAGCCGATCGCGACGACGCCCTGGCCGATCTTCATGTCGCCGGAGTTGCCCAGCTGCACGACCGGGAGGTTCGAGACGCCGTCGGCCTGGATGACGGCGATGTCGGAGCTCGGGTCGCGGCCGAGGATCTTGGCCGTGGCGGTCTTGCCGTCCTGGAAGACGACCTTGATGTTGCCGCCCGCGGCCGCGCCTTCGATGACGTGGTTGTTCGTCACGATCTGGCCGTTGCTCGAGATGATGAAGCCGGAGCCCTCGCCGGCGCCGGTCCGCGTCACGACCTGGATCTGGACGACGGACGGTAGCAGCTTGTTCGCCACGTCCTCGACCGAGCCGGCCGGGGCGTTGCTGGTCTGCGAGGCGGGGCGCGGTGTGTCGAGAGAGCTGACCGCGGACGAGTCGTTGGCGAACGTGTAGCCCAGGTAGCCGCCGAGGCCGCCGGAGAGTCCGCCGACCATCAGCACCAGCGCGGCCACGCCTGCGACGACCTTGCCGCGGCCCTTGGGACGCGGAGGAACGGGCGGAGGCTGGTAGCCGGGCGGCAGGTAGTACTGGCCCGTCGACGGCGGTTCCGCGCCGAACTGGGAGGTGGTGGCCCCCAGGCCGAGGGGGTGGCCTGGGGGAAGTTGGCCGGACCCGGAGGCTGGAAGCTGCTGGCCGGGTCCGGACCCGCCGAGCTGCGCCTGGCCCGCGTCAGGTGAGGGCACCTGCGGCTGGGCCGGAGTGAAGGAGGCAGGAACGCTGCCAAGACCGGCTGGTTGGCCGGTGGGGGCCTGATAGGCCCCAGCCTGGCCGGATCCCCCCTGCAAAGGATCCGGCTGGCCGGGATCCGGCAGCTGCGGGCCCTGCTCCCGCGCGCCGGAGTCGGTCTGACCGGCGGGCGGCGGCACGGAGTGGGGCTGGTCCGGCTGCTTCGCTGGCTCGTTGCTCTCGGTCATGGCCATAGTCTCGCGGCCCGTCCTGAGAGAACCCTTAGACCAGCCTGGGAGCTCCGTGAGGGTATTTCAGCGGCTTCGGAGGCGCTCCGCGATCTGCTCCGGAGTGACGTCGTTGATCCACACGGCCTCGCCGGACTCGGAGCCCGCGAGGTACTTGAGCTTGTCGGCGGTCCGCAGCACCGAGAAGACCTGGAGGTGCAGCCACAGCTCGTCCCGGCCGACGTTCACCGGTGCCTGGTGCCACGCCGCGATGTACGGCAACGGCCTGTTGTACAACGCGTCCAGCCGGTGCAGCACGTTCAGGTACAACGAAGCGAAGTCGTCACGTTCCACAGAGGACAGACCGGCGAGATCCGCGATCTGACGGCGAGGCGCCAGCACTACCTCGACGGGCCAGCGCGCCGCGGCCGGCACGAAGGCCACCCAGTGCGCGGACTCTTCCACCACGCGCGCGCCCGCGCGCAGTTCGGCCTCCAGCACGTCACCGAACAACGGCCGGCCGTGCGCCGCGTAGTACTCCAGTGCGGCCTCGAGCATCCGTTCGGTACGAGGCGTCAAGAAGGGGTACGCGTAGATCTGACCGTGCGGGTGCGAGAGCGTCACGCCGATCTCTTCACCGCGGTTCTCGAACGGGAAGACCTGCTCGACACCGGGCAGCCCGGACAAGAACTCGACCCGGTCGGCCCACGCGTCGACGACGGTCCGCACGCGCGACGCCGAGAGCTCACCGAAGGACGTGTTGTGGTCGGACGTGAAGCACACGACTTCACAACGTCCACGGCCGGGCGCGCGCGCGAACAGCGGCTCGCCATCCACAGTGGACGGAACGTCGAGAACGTTCTGCGCCAGCGACGGAAACCGGTTCTCGAAGACGACGACGTCGTAGTCGGCCTCGGGAATCTCCGTGGGCCGGCCCGGCGTCGACGGGCACAGCGGGCACAGGTCCGCCGGCGGCTTGTACGTCCGGGTCTGACGATGGGCGGCGAGAGCCACCCATTCGCGGGTCAACGGATCCAGCCGCACTTCGGACATCGGCTGCGTCACGGGCAGATCCCGTGTGTCCACCGCGGTTCTCGGTGGCGCCTCAGCGCTGTCGTCGAAGTAGATGATCTCCCGGCCGTCCGCCAGTTTGCCCGCGGTACGCCTCACGCCAACTCCTCGCCGCTTCCTGGTACGTGCGCCAACACCAACTCGCCCACCTGATCCGCGAGGATCGCGCGTGCGTCGTCCGGCAGACCCTCATCGGTCACCAGGACGTGCGCCTCGTCGAGGTCGGCGATCGTGGAAATGCCCACGGTGCCCCACTTCGTGTGGTCCGCGACCACGACCACCCGCCCGGCGGCGTCGACGAGCGCGCGGTCCGTTTCACTCTCGTTGAGGTTCGGGGTGGTGAAGCCGGAGCGCTCGGCCATGCCGTGCACGCCCAGGAACACCACGTCCAAGTGCAGCGATCGCAACGCCTGCACGGCCACGGGGCCCACCAACGCGTCGGACGGCGTGCGTACACCGCCGGTCAGCACGACCGTGCGGTCTGTACGTCCGCTCTGCTGCAGCACGTCCGCGACGCGGATCGAGTTCGTGACGACGGTCAGGTCCGGGATGTCGTCGAGGAACCGGGCCAACGTCCACGTCGTCGTCCCGGCCGACAGCCCGATGGCCGTGCCCGGACGCACGAGTCCCGCGGCGAGCGCCGCGATCGCTTCCTTCTCGGGCAGCTGCCGGACCGACTTGGCCTCGAAACCGGGCTCGTCGGTCGAGCGCCCGACGACGGACGTCGCGCCACCGTAAACCTTTTCCACCAGTCCGCGTGAGGCGAGCACGTCGAGGTCGCGGCGCACGGTCATGTCCGAGACCCCGAGCCGGACGACCAGGTCGCTCACGCGCACCGCGCCGGTCCGCCGGACCTCTTCCAGGATCACCGCTTGCCGTTGACGTGCCAGCACCTCACACCTCTTCCCTGAGGACCACGACGTCCCCGGCTCGCACGGTGAGGCGTCCGGAGACCTGCTCGCCGGACAACACGTCGACACCGGACGCCTCGATCTGCGCGTCGGTGTCGGTGTGGTTGACGGCGAAGAGCCACGATACGTCGCCCTTGCGCCTCACAAGCTCAACTTGCGGACGCGACACCTCAACGCCCGCACTGGAAAGCGCGTTTTCCACCGTTCGGCCGAGACCGCTCTCGTCGAGATCGCACGCGACGTACCACGCGACGCCGTTGCCAAAGGCGTTTCGCGTCACCGCGGGCACGTCAGGCAGCGGGCCGTCGGCGTAGGAGGCAACGATGTCAGCGCTCTTGACGTGCAGGTGTTCCGTCCACAGCGAGGCGGTCGACCCGTCGGTCAACGAAACCGTTTCGCCCTGCCGCAGCGGGTAGAACTCCTCCGACCACACGCCCAGGACGTCCCGGAACGCGCCGGGGTAGCCACCGAGCCGCACTCGCGTGTGCTCGTCGGCAACACCGGACAAGTACGTGACCACGACATGACCGCCGCCTGCCACGTAGTCCGCGATCACCGCGGCATGCGCGTCGGACACGGCGTAGAACGCAGGCACGACGACCATCGAGTACGCCGAGAGGTTGGTGCCCGGCGCGACGAAGTCGACCGTCACCCCGGCCTGCCACAGCGCCTTGTAGTAGCCGAAGACGTGCTTGCGGTAGTCGAAGTCCGTCGTCGGATGCGAGTCCTGCCGCAGCGCCCAGCCGGACTGCCAGTCGAACAGGATCGCCACCGATGCGTCCACAGTGGATCCGGCAACATCGGACAGCTTCGCGTACTCGGACCCGACCTGGCAGACCTCGCGGTACACCTTCGTGTCGGCACCCGCGTGCGGCACCATCGCCGAGTGGTAGCGCTCGCCGCCACCGCGCGACTGCCGCCACTGGAAGAACAGGGTTCCGTCCGCGCCGCGCGCGATGTGCTGGAACGAGTTGCGCCGCATCTCGCCGGGCAGCTTGGCGATGTTGCGCGGCTGCCAGTTCACCGCCGACGTCGAGTGCTCCATCAGCAGCCACGGCTTGCCGCCGGCGAGGCCGCGGGTGAGGTCGGCGGACATCGCGAGCTCGATGTGCCGGTCCGGTGACTGGGCCTCGGTGTAGTGGTCGTTGGAGACGAAGTCGACCTCGCGCGCCCACTTCCAGTAGTCCAGCGCCTCCATCGTCCAGGTGACCATGAAGTTGGTGGTGATCGGCACGTCCGGCGTGATCATCCGGAGCACGTCGCGCTCGGCCTTGTACTGCGCCAGCAACGCGTCGTCGCAGAACCGGTCGTAGTCGAGCAGCTGACCGGGGTTCGAGTACGTCGGCGTGACGCGCGGCGGCAGGATCTGGGCGAAGTCCGTGTAGCCCTGGCTCCAGAACGCCGTGGACCACGCGTCGTTGAGCTGGTCGAGCGTGTAGCGGGCGGCGAGCCACTCGCGGAACGACGCGGCGCACGTGTCGCAGTAGCAGCGCGGCACGTGGCAGCCGTACTCGTTGCCGACGTGCCAGGCGGCCAGCGCGGGGTGGTCCTTGTAGTGCGACGCCATCTCGGCGGCTAACGCGGTCGCCCGGTCGCGGTAGATCGGCGACGACGGGCAGTAGGCCTGGCGTGAGCCGTGGGAGAGCCGCACACCGTCCGCGCGGACGGGCAGCATCTCGGGGTACTGGGCGGTGAGCCACGGCGGGGGTGACGCGGTCGCGGTCGCCAGGTCGACGCGGATGCCACCTGCGTGCAGCAGGTCGAGCACCCGGTCGAGCCACTCGAACCGGTACTCACCCTTGCTGACCTCGATCTTCGCCCAGCTGAAGATCCCGACGCTGACCATGTTCACGCCGGCGCGGCGCATGAGCTCGACGTCTTCGGCCCACACGTGTTCGGGCCACTGCTCCGGGTTGTAGTCGGCACCCCAGGCGAGCCCCGGCATGCCTGTCGGCCAAGTCGTCACGGCGGCAAGAGTGGCCGACAACAACCCCCAACGTCAACACAAGCAAACACAACTTCGCGTTTGGCTCTGTTCGGCGGTTGACCGGTACAAGTACCGGGATCGTGCTAGAAACGGGCTGTGCCTGGGTTTAACAGCTGCGTAACGGGACTTGACAGGATGTGTGCCTGGGACCACATTGTGCGCAACTTTGTTTGAGTCCTGTTCGGTTCGCACACGAGCGAGTGTCACCTGTAGGAGCGACGATGGTTCGGTACACGCCCGGTTCCACTCCGTTACCGCATCTCGGCAGGCGCGCGATGCTGCGGATCATGCTGGCCGGCGCCGGCGTCGCCGCGACCGGCGGTCTCGCGGCGTGCGGCGGCGGCTCGGGCTCAGGTGGTGACTCCAAGGTCGTCACCTTCGGCAACAACCTGTCCGACCAGGTGCCGAAGGACGCGATCACGGCCGCGGTGAAGGCCTTCGAGGCCAACTCCGGCGGGCTCTCCGTCACGATCAACACCAAGCAGCACGAGCAGTACCAGGAGCAGATCAACAACTACCTGCAGGGCAAGCCGGACGACGTGCTCGCCTGGTTCGCGGGCTACCGCATGCGGTTCTTCGCCAACCAGGGCCTCACCGGCGACCTCACGGACCTGTGGGGCAAGGTCGGCGGCAACTACTCCGACGCGCTCAAGCAGGCGTCCACGGGCTCGGACAACAAGCAGTACTTCGTGCCGTTCACCCAGTACGCGTGGGGCATGTTCTACCGCAAGAGCGTGTGGCAGGAGCGCGGTTACGCGGTCCCGAAGACGCTCGACGAGCTCGTCGCGCTCGCCACGAAGATGAAGGCCGACGGCCTGATCCCGATCGCCTTCGCGCAGAAGCAGGGCTGGCCTGCCATGGGCACGTTCGACCAGCTGAACTTCCGCATCAACGGCTACCAGTTCCACGTCGACCTGCTGGCGGGTAAGGAGAACTGGCAGGACAAGCGGGTCAAGGACGTGTTCGACACCTGGAAGCGGCTGCTGCCGTTCCACCAGGAGAACGCCCTCGGCCGCGAGTGGCAGGAAGCGGCGCAGACGCTGCAGCAGAAGAAGTCCGGCATGTACCTGCTGGGTGCGTTCGTGGGTCAGCAGTTCCCCGACGCGGAGAAGGCGGACCTGGACTTCTTCCCGTTCCCGGAGATCAACCCCGAGCACGGCACCGACACGGTCGAAGCGCCGATCGACGGCTACATGATGGCGAAGAAGCCGGCCAACCCCGAGGGCGCGCTGAAGCTGCTCGAGTACCTGTCGAGCGCCGAGCCGCAGCTCACCTACCTGAAGGCCGACCCGACCGCGGTCGCGACCAACCAGAAGGCGGACACCTCCGGCTACAGCCCGCTGCAGAAGAAGGTGGCGGACACCATCAAGAGCGCCAAGCACATCACGCAGTTCCTCGACCGCGACACCGACCCGGGCTTCGCGAGCGAGGCGGCCACCAACGGCCTCATCGAGTTCATCAAGGACCCGAACAACATCGACTCCGTGCTCAAGGGCATGGCTGATCAGGCGAAGAACATCTTCAAGTGACCGCGTTGCAGGAGAAGCCGAAGGCGGTGGCCCCCGTGGGGCCGCCGCCTCGTCGGCGTGGAAAGCGTGCCACCGCACTGGCAGGTACCGACAAGCTGGTGCTGGGGCTCATGCTCGGCATCCCCACGATCGTGCACCTGATGTTCGTGTGGGTCCCGACGCTGGGCTCGATCGCGTTGTCGTTCAGCAGATGGAACGGCATCGGCGGGTTCGAGGACATCGAGTGGATCGGTGTCGGCAACTACGTCGAGATCTTCACGGAGTACCCGCGGTTCTGGCCGGCGGTGCAGCACAACCTGATCTGGTTGGCGTTCCTGCTCGTCGTGCCGACCTGCGCCGGCCTGCTGCTGGCCGTGCTGCTCGACCGCGAGCTCAAGTTCAGCCGGATCTACCAAAGCGCGCTGTACATGCCGATGGTGCTGTCGCTCGCGCTGATCGGCTTCATCTGGCAGCTGATCTACACACCGGACGGCGGCCTGCTGAACTCGCTGCTGGGTCTCAGCGACAACCCCGTCGACTGGATCGGCGACTCCGACATCAACCTCTACGCGGTGCTCGTCGCGGCCGCGTGGCGGCACACCGGCTACATCATGCTGCTGTACTTGGCGGGCCTGAAGTCGGTCGACCCGGCGTTGAAGGAAGCGGCAGCCCTGGACGGCGCCTCGGCTACCCAGACGTTCTTCCGGGTCACCTTCCCGGTGATGAAGCCGGTCAACATCGTGGTCGCCGTCGTGACGGTGATCGAGGCGCTGCGCGCGTTCGACATCGTCTACGTCATCAACAAGGGCCGCAACGGTCTGGAGCTGTTGTCGGTGCTGGTGACCGACAACATCATCGGTGAGGCTTCGCGCATCGGCCGTGGTTCCGCGGTCGCGGTGATCCTGCTGACGATCTCGCTCGGCGTCATCATCCCGTACCTGTACCAGACGTTCAGCAAGGAGAACCGGACGTGACGGCCACCTTGGAACGGCCTTCGGTGCCGGTGAAGAACAAGAGGCCGCCGATCACCCCGGCTCGCGCCGCGCTGCACGTCTTCCTGGTCCTGACGTGCCTCGTGACCTTGGCGCCGCTGCTGTGGGCGGTCTACGCGTCGCTGCGCACGTACGACGACACGTCGGTCAACGGCTACTTCTCCATCGCGAAGTCGCTCACGCTCGACAACTTCGCCAAGGCGTGGGAGATCGGCAACCTGCCGCACTTCTACTGGAACACGTTCCTGATCACCATCCCGGCGCTGATCATCACGCTGTTGCTCAGCTCGATGGTGGCGTTCGGCGTGTCCCGGTTCAGCTTCAAGTTCAACCTGCTGCTGCTCATGGTGTTCACCGCGGGCAACCTGTTGCCGCAGCAGGTGATCGTGACGCCGTTGTGGCGGTTGTACAGGCTGATCGAGCTGCCGGCGTGGATGTCGGCGAGCGAGTCGCTGATCGACTCGGCGCTCGGTGTGATCCTGATCCACATCGCCTTCCAGATGGGCTTCTGCACCTTCGTGCTGTCCAACTACATGAAGACGATCCCGTACGAGCTGACCGAGGCCGCCCGCGTGGACGGCGCGTCGGTGTTCCGGCAGTACTGGCAGCTGACGTTGCCGCTGTGCCGACCCGTGCTGGCCGCGCTGGCGACGCTGGAGTTCACCTGGATCTACAACGACTTCCTCTGGGCGTTGGTGCTGATCCAGGACGGCGACAAGATGCCGGTCACCTCGGCGTTGCAGAACCTCCGGGGCACGTTCTTCACCGACAACAACCTGATCGCGGCGGGGTCGCTGCTGGTGGCACTGCCCACGCTGGTGGTGTTCTTCGTGCTGCAGCGGCAGTTCGTCGGCGGGCTCACGCTGGGCTCGACGAAGGGCTGAGAGGACACAGCGAGAAGGGGCGAGGGCCGGCTGGCCCTCGCCCCTTCTTCGCGTCTGAAGCCTACTTGCCGCCGGTCTGCGGGTTGAAGTCGGAGATGGTGCCCCACCGCCCGACCGGAATCACGATCACCCGCGCCTTGCCCACGACGTTGTCGATCGGAATCGCACCGTCGGCAGGCGTCGGGTCGCCGTGCTTGCGCGAGTCCGACGAGTTGTTGCGGTTGTCGCCCATCACCCACAGCTTGCCCGCGGGGACGGTGACCTTCTCGAACGAGTCCTGCTGGCGCGGGCCGCCGCCGAAGTTCAGGTACGGCTCGTCCAGCGGCTTGCCGTCGACGAGGACGCGGCCCTGGTCGTCGCAGCACTCGACGGTCTGGCCACCGACGGCGATGACGCGCTTGATGAAGTCCGTGCCGCTGGGCTCGGACAGGTTCACCATCGAGCCGAGGTCCTGCAGCGTGCCCGTGACGAAGTTCGGGGGCTGCTTGCCGCCCGTCCAGTTCGGCGGGCCGCGGAAGACGATGACGTCGCCCGGCTGGGGGTCGCGGAACAGGTACGTGATCTTCTCGACCAGCACCTTGTCGTTCACGCAGCCCGTGCAGCCGTGCAGGGTCGTCTCCATCGAGGCCGACGGGATGACGAACACGCGCGCGATGAACGTCTGGATGACGACGGTCAACAGCAGCGCCACGCTGAAGATGACCAGCAGCTCTTTCCAGAACGGCTGCTTCTTCTTCGCCTTCTTCTTGGAGAACCTGGGCGCCGGTTCGTCGTCGTAGGAGTACGACGAGGAGCGCGCAGCGCCGTCTCCGGCGGGAGGCGTCGTCTCCCAGGTCGACGAAGAATCGTCGTTCACGCGATGACTCACACGCCCCACCTTACGGACGTCCGGGTAGGCGCAACGTGAACAGGGCACCACCCTCGGGCGCTCTGCCCGCCATGGCCGTACCACCGTGCCGTTGTGCCACCTGCTTCACGATGGCGAGTCCCAGGCCGGAACCCGGCAGGGTCCTCGCCTCGGACGAGCGGTAGAACCGCTCGAAAACGTGAGGTAGATCGGCATCCGCGATGCCGGGGCCCGCGTCCGCCACCTCCACCACGGCGCTGCCGTCGCCCACCTGACGCAGGGTCAGCCGCACCGCTGAGCCCGACGGGCTGAACTTCACCGCGTTGTCGAGGAGGTTCAGCACCGCGCGCTCGAGAGCACTTGAATCACCCAGAAGTGTCCACGGTTGCAGCTGCACGTCGAACGTGACGTTCGAGGCGCGTCTGCGCGCGCGGTCCATCGCCCGTTCTATCACCTCGACGAGGTCGACGGGTTCGTGGATGACCTGCGGGGCGTCCTCACGGGCCAGTTCGACCAGGTCACCGATCAGCGTGGTCAGCTCGTCGAGCTGGGCGCGCACGTCGGACTGGATCTCCCGCTTGTCCTCTTCGGACAACGTGGGCGAATCCGGACGTTCCGACGCGAGCAGCAGCTCCAGGTTGGTGCGCATCGAGGTCAACGGCGTGCGCAGCTCGTGGCCCGCGTCGGCGACCAGGCGCCGTTGCCGTTCCTGCGACTCGGCGACCGCGCCGAGCATCGCGTTGAAGCTGTGCGTCAGCCGCGCCAGCTCGTCGTCTCCCGACACCGGGATCGGCGTCAGGTCGCCGGTGTTCGCGACGCGTTCGGTGGCCTCGGTCAGCCGTTGCACCGGCCTGAGACCGGTGCGGGCGACAGCCGTGCCCGCGATGGCCGCGAGCAACACGCCGGCACCACCGATGAGCAGCAGAACGACACTGAGCTTGGCCAGCGTCGTGCGTTGCGGCTGCATCGACTGGGCGATGACGACCGCCTGGTCCGACCCCTCCGGCCCGTAGCGGACGGCGATCACCCGCGTCTCGGTCCTGTGGTCGGTCCAGATGTACTCGGGACGCTCGCCCTGCGCGACCTCCCAGGCCTCCTCGACGACAGGCGGCGGCTCGCCGGTCTTCGGGTAGAGGATCTTCCCGGTGTCGGCCTGCAGCAGGCCCATCTTCACGTCGCCGGCGGCGAGGAACGCCGCCGGGTAGTTCTGGACCTCGTCCGGAGTGGTGACCTTGAAGCCGGTCGCGACCGTGGCGGCACGTGAGCGCAGGCCTTCCTCGAGCGCGTCGTACACGCTCTTGCGGACGATCATGTATGCGCCGAACGACACCAACGCGACGGCCCCGGCGACGCAGAACGCCGCGAGCCAGGTGACCCGAGCCCGCAGCGACGCTCTCTGCAGCCGTCCCTGGGGTTCGATGATCACGGAGGCGTCTCCCGGAGGACATAGCCCACCCCGCGCACCGTGTGGATCAGCCTCGGCTCGCCATCCGCCTCCGTCTTGCGGCGCAGGTAGCCCACGTAGACCTCGAGTGCGTTGCCCGAGGTCGGGAAGTCGTATCCCCACACGTCCTCCAGGATGCGGCTGCGCGTCAGCACCTGTCGCGGGTGCGCCAGCAGGAGCTCGAGCAGCGCGAACTCGGTGCGGGTGAGGCTGATGGGCCGGTCACCGCGGCGGACGTCCCTGGTGGACGGGTCGAGCTCCAGGTCGGCGAACTTGAGCACGGCGGCGGACTGCTGCGCGGCGGCGTCGTTGTCCTGTGCGGCACGGCGCAGCAACGCGCGCAGCCGGGCCAGCAGCTCTTCCAGCGCGAACGGCTTGGGCAGGTAGTCGTCGGCCCCGGCGTCCAGCCCGGACACGCGGTCGCTCACGGCGTCCCGCGCGGTCAGCACGAGGATCGGCAGGTCGTCACCGGTGCTGCGAAGGCGCCGGCACACCTCCAGCCCGTCCAGCCGCGGCATCATCACGTCGAGCACCATGGCGTCCGGCCTGGCGGCAGTCACCGACTCCAGGGCCTGCATGCCGTCTCCGGCAGTCTCGACCTGGTAGCCGTTGAACTGGAGCGAGCGGCGGAGTGACTCCCGGACCGCTCGATCGTCATCGACAACGAGGATGCGCATAGGGGCAGTGTTGCTGAGGGATCTGAGAGGCGCCTGAGAAGGGCCCTAACTGCGGGTGTGAGTTCAGTGTTAACCCTCGAGGCCACGCGCGACGGGCGCATTCCACTTCCGCCACAGCGCAATCAGCCTGATGGTGATGATTATTGACGCACCGGTCAACGCGACCAGGTCTTTCGGCAGCCCGGCCAAGGTGCCCAGCGCGACGGCGACCGCGCCGGCCAGCGCCGCCACGGCGTAGATCTCCCTCCTGAGCACCAGCGGAATTTCACGGAGGAGGAGGTCACGGACCGCACCACCACCGATGCCCGTCGTCATCCCGATGAGGCACGCGGCGTACGGAGTGGCGCCGAGAGCCAGCGCGGTGGTGGTGCCGGACGTGACGAACAGACCGAGCCCCACGGCGTCCAGCAGCAGCACGGAACGGCGGAGCTTCGCGACCTGCGGGTGGAACCAGAAGACGATCAGGCCCGTACCGCCGGCGACCAGCAGGTACGGCCAGGTCCTGAGGGTGGTCGGCGGGTGCACGCCCAGCAGCACGTCCCGGATGATGCCGCCGCCCAGCGCCGTGGTGAGCGCCAGCACGATCACGCCGAACACGTCCAGGCGAGCACGGACGGCAGCCACCGCACCGGACGCGGCGAAGACCGCGATCCCGATCAGTTCCAGGACGATGAGCAGCACGAACAGGAAGACTAGCGCCGCACTAACGGATCTATCTGGGTAACGCCTCCCGGCGGTAGCCAGCCTCCAGCCGCCCACCCGCGGACGTCAGAACGTGCTCGACGACCTCGATGAACCACTCTGCGCCCTCGCCCCGCACCAGCGCCCGGTAGGCGTCCACGAGCTCGTCGGCCTTGGCCTCCCGCAGACGGCGCAGCAACCACTTCCCGTGGCCGAGCCACCGGTTCTGCACGACCAGCGCCAGCTCACCCGCGCAGGTCAGCAGCCTGGCCGCGACGAACAGCCGTTCGTCCTCGTCCCGTGCCCCGATCAGGTCCTCCAGCAGGTCGGTGGTCCCGTACCTGCGGTCTTCGAGTTCCGTGGCAGTCGGGTGCGGAGGACCGATGTCCAGCAGAGCGCGCGCCTCAGCCCGCATGCGCTGGCCGGTGCCGTTGGCATCGAGCATGAGGAAGCCCTCGGCGCACATGTGCAGCAACGGAGGCCGCCGGTCCTGGATGTCCCGCGCCACGAAGTCCTGGAACGACTCGATCGTGTGACAGAACAGCTCGACCGGCCAGCCGCGGTGCTCCAGCGTCTCGCGGAACGCACAGGCCAGGTCGTCGACGATCACGATGATGTCCAGGTCCGAGTTCGCCGTGTAGTTCCCGGCCGCGACGCTGCCGCCGAGGAACGCCGCCGTCGCGAGCGGATAGCGTTCGTCGATCAGGTCGCGGGCCACCTGCACGGGATCCTTGTCCCAGTCCAGCGGATGCCCGGTGACGTAGTAGTCCTGCGCGGGGTCGAGCGGGCCGAGCACCTGTTCGACGTGCTGCCGGATCTCCGGGCTCACCTCGTGCATGTCCACGAGCCACGGGTTGTCCTCGGCGTCGAACAGCGGCCGGATCTGCAGGAACTGCGCGCGCGAGATGTCCCGCACGCTGACCGGTGGCCCGCTGTGCCTCTTCGCGTAGCCCTTCAGGCGCCAACCCATGTTGTCGCCGTAGGCGTGCCTTGCGTCGTCCGCCGACATGCGTTCCATTGTTACTTGGCTGAGCGGTGCGGACGAATTCAGACTCTTGCCACCGCCAGCACGTATCCCAGCGACGACTCGCACGCGGCCGGCGACAACAGCTGGTCGAGGTACTGCTGCGCCGTTTCTCCGTGCGCCGCAACAAGAGCGTCGTAGTGCCGCCGGGCACCGTCGCGCATCCGCTGCAGGGTCCTGCGCGTCTCCGCGGTCAGGTCCAGCAGTTCGACGACCTGCAGGCCCGCCGCGGCCAGCAACTTCGGGTCGCCGGCGAACGTGGGCAGCTCGTCGATGTCGTAAGTGGTCAGAGCCGGCCGCAGCTCGTTCAGCTCACCTGCGAAACCGGCCGCCGCTGCACGAAGTCGGACACCACGACCACACCGGACGGCTTCACCACGCGAGCCAGCTCGCGCAGGACGCCGGCCCTGTCCCCCAAGAGCGGCAACGTCTCCACGGCCCACGCCACGTCGAACGCGTCGCCGGAGAACGGCATCGCGTGCGGATCACATGCACGAACCGGACCTGGTCGTCGACGAACAACGCTTCCGCGCGAACGTTGGCCAGCCGAACCTGCTCAGCGCACGGAGATACCGACACGATGTCGGCGTGCGACGCCTCCGCCAACCGGAAAGCCGAGGTGCCGACGCGGCGCCCCAGATCCAGCACGCGCCGGCCGTGGCGGGCGCCGAGCTTGTCGATGTGCAGGGCGGTCATGCGTTCGGCCGCGATCCGGTTCGAGGACTGGTCCTCTTCGGAGGTCCAGAGACCAAAGTGCAAGGTTGTGGTCCCTGATGGTGCGCATGACCTCGTGGTGGACGTCGGCCATCAGAAGAAGTCCGCGAGCCGTGGCGCGCCGGACGCGCCGACGAGCTGGTCCAGCACCACCGCGTCCGCCGGGTCGCCCTCCAGCAAACCCGCGCGCCGCAACGCATGCGTGTTCTGCGCGCCGGAGAACCACGGGCCGAGCGCCCGCGCGTGCAGCCGGACGGCGCCGGTGCCACCGGGTTCGACTCGCACCGCGCCGTCCTCGGCGACGATGCGGTGCAGGCCCGCGTGCCACGGCGCGTGCTCGTCGACGATCTCCAGGTCCACCGCCGCGTTCGCCGGGCGCGGCCAGCCGCGGGCGGCCACCGCGGCGGGCAGGTCGACGACGCGGAGCATCCAGGTCGAGGTCCACACCGAGTACCGCACCGGCGTCGCCCCGAGCAGGTTGAGCGTCGCGGGGTCGGTGATCCGCAGGTCGATGGCGTCGAGCGTGCCCGCCCACGACCGCAGCGACGCGAGCAGGTTCAGCTGGGCCTCGACGTCGACGCCGATCAGGTCGTACACCTTGAGGCGGCCCATGTCACCGCCGGGCTCGCGCTGCGCCGTCAGGTACCCGCGCAGGCCGTTCGGGCCCGGCAGCACGCTCACCAGGTCCATCTCGAGCACCTTCGCGAGGTCGATCCTCGGCGGGCGGCGATCGGCCATGCCGTCGATCGTCCGCGCCACCTCGAGGTAGCAGTCGCGCAGCGCGCTGAGATCAGCCTCACCGGCCGGTCGCGACGCCATCAGCTCGGCGGGACGCGGAGTTGTCAGCAATCTGTCCATCGGCAACTCGACCCACTCGAAGAGCCCGGCGCGTTCCCAGCCGCGTTTCCGGTACAGGGTCGGCACGGTCGCGTAGAGCACGGAGATGGGCTGACCGTGCTCCCGCATCACCGGCAGAGCGGCGTCGAGCAGTGCGGCGGCCACGCCACGGCCACGCGTGGCACCGTCGACGGCGACGCCGCCGATCCCGCCCATGGGGACCGCGGCGCCACCGTAGAACTGCGCGTACTCACCGATGCCGAGCACACCGGCGACCTTGCCGTCGAGTTCCGCCACCAGCCCGTGTCTGCCCGGCTGGACCAGCCGCTCCGGCCGTTCGGTCGAGTTGAACGCGAGCCTGCGCAGGCGGAAAACCGCGTCGAGGTCGTCCTCGGTGTACTCCCGAATGTGCACCGACAACTATCTACCAGGAAAAGAAGCCCTGGCCCGACTTCTTTCCCAGCTCGCCGCGCGCGACCTTGTCCCGCAACAACTGCGGTGGCTCGAACCGGGGCCCCAGTTGCGCCGCGAGGTGCTCCGCGATCGCCAGCCGGACGTCGAGGCCGACCAGGTCGGTGAGCTCCAGCGGGCCCATCGGCCAGCGGTAACCGAGCTTCATGCCGGTGTCGATGTCCGCCGCGGAGGCCACGCCCTCCTCCAGCATGCGGATCGCTTCCACGCCAACGGCGACACCCAGCCGCGAGGTCGCGAAGCCCGGTGCGTCACGAACCTCGATGACGGTCTTCCCCCACTGTTCGGCCCAGGTTCGCGCCTTGGCCACGTTCGCGGGGTCGACGCCGTCGTGGTGGACGAGCTCGACGAGCTGCTGCACCGGGACGGGGTTGAAGAAGTGCATGCCCAGCACGCGTTCACCGGGAAGCCCTGCGGCGATCTCGGCGATCGACAGCGACGAGGTGTTGGTCGCGAGGATCGCCCGCGGGCACTTCTCGGCCGCGAACCCGAGGACCTTCTGCTTCAGCGGCACGTTCTCCGGCACGGCCTCGACGACGAGCTCCGCGTCCGCCGGCAGCTCACCGGTGCTCAGGTTCGCGAACACCGCCTCGGCATCGGCGAGCTTGCCCTTCTCCTGCGCCTTGTCGAGCGAGCGCTTGACGGCGAGCCTGCCCTGTTCGGCACGTTCGGCGTCGGCTTCCGACAGCGTGACCTCGTGGCCGTGGGCGAGCAGGACGTGGATGATGCCCGCGCCCATCGTGCCGCCGCCGATGACGACGGCCTTCACGGCGCGACCACCTCGGCGCTGAACATCGCGACGAGCTCCATGCCACCGATCTCGGCGAGGTTCGCGCCGGACGAGGCCCACTCGGGCGTCTTGAAGGCGGCCTTCATCGACTCGGCCGACTCGAAGTACAGCTCGGCGATCAGGTACGGCTCGGTGTCGCCCAGGAACCCGGCCAGGAACACCCGCTGCACCTTGGCGACCTCGGCGCGCACGAGTCCCGGCACCGAGTCGGCGATCGGCATGTGCGTGCCGAAGTACTTCTCGTCGAAGCCAGCGGGATCTGCGGGCTTCTTGTACAGCGCGATGTACTTGATCATGTGACGCCATCCTCCTCGACTCGCCCAGCACTGTAACGCCCTGGCGCACCGCCCGGCTGGGGCACGATGGAGGAGTGCGGATCATCCTGCTGCGCCACGGCCAGAGCCTCGGCAACGTCGACGAGCTCGCCTACTGCCGCATCCCCGACCACGCCCTCCCGCTCACCGAGCTGGGCGAACACCAGGCCCGCGAGGCCGGGCCGACGATCAAGGAGCTGATCGGCGAGGAACCGGTCGCGGCCTACGTCTCGCCGTACAAGCGGACGCGCCGCACGTTCGAGCTGCTCGGCATCAACGCCGAGCGCGTCGTGACCGAGCCGCGGGTGCGAGAACAGGACTGGGGCAACCTCCAGGACCCGGTGCAGCAGGAGATGCTCAAGCACCAGCGGCACGCGTTCGGGCACTTCTTCTTCCGGCTGCCCAACGGTGAGTCCGGCGCGGACGTGGACGACCGGGTGGCGGCGTTCCTGGACGGGCTGGAGGTCCGGCTGCACAAGGACGACGGGCACCCCAAGACGGCGCTGGTCGTGTCGCACGGTCTGACGATCAGGTTGCTGTGCCGCCGGTTGTTCGACTGGAGCATCGAGCTCTTCGAGTCGCTGTCCAACGTGGACACGTGTGAGAACCGCGTGCTCGACCACGACGGCACGGGGTGGAAGCTGGACCGCCCGTTCGCCCAGTGGCGCGACTCACCGGACGGGACGGTCCAGCTTCCTTTCTAGATGAGCCCCCGCTTGTAGGCGGCGACAAGCCGACGCGGAACGAGGAGCTCCTTGCCGTCGAGAGTCCGGACACGCACGAGGTCCGGCGCGGTGGCCTTCCACTGCGAGCGCCGGTGGCGGGTGTTCGAGCGCGACGTCTTGCGCTTGGGGACGGCCATCAGCGCTCTCGCTTTCCGTAACGGCGGTTGAACTTCTCGACCCGGCCAGCGGTGTCGACGAGTCGTTGCGTGCCCGTCCAGAACGGGTGCGAGTCGGCGGTGATGTCGACGACGAGCAGCGGGTAGCTGTTGCCGTCCTCCCACTCGATCGTCCGGCTCGACGTCGCCGTCGAACGGGTCAGGAACGTCTTGCCGGTGGACGCGTCCTGGAAGACCACGGGGTGGTAGTCGGGGTGGATACCGGGCTTCATATCTCCAGCTTTCGGATCGAGTCCACGAAGGACAGTTCGTCGTCGGTCAGCAGCGCGCCTTCGAACGCCGCGGTGATGTCGTCCGGTTCACCGAGGGTGATCGCCACGATCTGCGTGGTCTTGCCCTCGCGCGGACCGCCCTGGCCGACGTGCAGCCCACCGCCCGCGGATTCCAGGTGCAGCGCGACCTCCGGCTCGTCCGCCACCCACAGCCGGCCGCGCGAACGCACCACCGTCCCGTCGAGCAACGCGTCGAGCGCGTCGTTCAGCCGCGCCGGGTGGAACGGCCGGTCAGCCGTGAAAACCGCTGTCGAGACACCGCATTCGGGCGTGAGCGGGATCATCCGCGGCCTGGTGCTCCTGCTCACGACGACCGTGTCGGGCGTGCAGCGGTGCGCGCCGGGAGCCAGCCGGTCGAGCACGGCCAACGTCCGCTCGTCCGCATCTCCTTGCAACACCAGCACATCCGCGGCCTCGGCCTGCGCGACGACGACCTGCGCGACCGTGCGCTGGTCGCTGACCATCGAGGCGTCACCGAGTGCGTCGTCGAGCCAGCTCTCCGCGTCGAGCACGGTGATCACGCACTCCACGTCGACGCCGAGGTTGCGGCGCACCGCGTCCGGCTCCAGCAACGGGTCGAGGTGCAGCACGACCGTGTGCCCCGCGAACGTCCCGAGCAGTTCCCGCAGGTCTTCGCGCACGGTGCACGACACGCAACCGTGCAGCAGCTCGATCTCGGTCGAGATGCCGTCGACCCAGCGCCGCACGCACGTCTCCGTGGCGACGTGCCGCACCAGGACCGAGCCGGGCCGGTCCCGCCACACCCGCACGGCGACGTCGTGCTCGACCAGCCCCGCCACCATAACGACAACGGTTTCCATGTAGGCTACCGTAGATGAAAACGAATGTCGTTTCAAATGGGAGGTCGCGCACATGCGCTGCCAGTTGACGGGCCGTGAGCCCGGCTTCGGCAACCGCGTCTCGCACTCGCAACGCAAGACGCGGCGCCGGTGGAACCCGAACGTCCAGCGCAAGCGGTACTGGGTGCCGTCGCTGAACCGGTTCGTGACGCTGACGCTGTCCACGAAGGGCATCAAGACGGTCGACAAGCTCGGCATCGAGGCCGTCGTGGCCCGGCTGCGCGCACAAGGGGTGAAGGTCTGATGGCCAAGGGGAACGACGTCCGGCCGATCATCAAGATGAGGTCGACCGCCGGCACGGGCTACACCTACGTGACCCGCAAGAACCGCCGCAACGACCCGGACCGCATGGTGCTGCGCAAGTACGACCCGGTGGCGCGCAAGCACGTCGACTTCCGAGAGGAGCGCTGACGTGGCGAAGAAGTCGAAGATCGCCGCGGACAAGCGCCGACGCGAAATCGTTGCGCGTTATGCGGAACGTCGTGCGGAGCTGAAGGAAATGCTGCGGCACCCGGAGACGCGTGAAGAGGCGTTGCGCGGCCTGCAGAAGCTGCCCAGGGACGCGTCGCCGACCCGGTTGCGCAACCGGGACGCGGTGGACGGACGGCCGCGGGCGTTCAACCGCGCGTTCGGGTTGTCGCGCATCCGGTTGAGGGAAATGGCCCACCGCGGTGAGCTTCCCGGCGTCTCGAAGGCGAGCTGGTGATGCGCGACAGCAAGAGGCCGGTGAAGCGCAGGCAGAACCTCCTCAACAAGGAGGGCGTGACCGTCGTCGACTGGAAGGACGTCACGCTGCTGCGCAAGTTCATCTCGGACCGGGGCAAGATCCGGTCCCGCCGCGTGACCGGCCTGACGCCGCAACAGCAGCGGCAGGTCGCCACGGCCATCAAGAACGCACGGGAGATGGCCCTGTTGCCGTACCCGTCACAAGGGCGATGACGCGGATCGCCGTGCTGGCCACGAACGCCAGCACGGCGAGCTGCACCAGCAACGCGAGCACCCAGGTCGTGTGTTCGTCGACCGTCAGATCACCACGAACACCGACCAAGAAGGTCGCGTAGAGGCCCCAGCACTGCAGTGCGGCCAGCCCGGCACCGACGATCGTCGTGCGCAGCGAGACGATCACGACGACGGCGGCGAGCAGGACGAGGGCCAGCAGCGGCCAGGCACCGGTGAACGCGGTCACGCCGACTCCACCACCGAATCCGAGCGCGGAGCCGTAACCGCCTTTCATTCTTCGCATCCGATCGGTCTATCGCCTCAGATGAGATCAGCGCCACCTCTCAAGCGTGAAGTTGGTGCTTTCGAGTGAGGCACGATCGCACGAATGAGCCTGTACGAAGTAGTGCACCGGCGCCGCGACACCCGTGCCGAGTTCACCGGTGCGGAAATCCCGCCAGACGTTCTGCGACGTGTGTTGACCGCGGCTCACGCGGCTCCCAGCGTCGGCCTCTCCCAGCCGTGGGACTTCGTGCTCGTGCGTGATGAATCGATTCGGCGCGCGTTTCGCGACCACGTCCAGGCCGAACGCAGTGTCTTCGCAGCTCAGCTCGATCATGAACGAGCAGAGGCCTTCTCCCGTATCAAGGTCGAGGGAGTCATGGAGTCGTCGCTCGGCATCGTCGTCACGTACGACCCCGACCGGGGCTCGCCGGCGGTGCTGGGCAGGCACGCGATCGCGGACGCGGGCCTCTACTCCGTGTGTCTGGCCATCCAGAACCTGTGGCTCGCCGCGACGGAAGAGGGCCTGGGTGTTGGGTGGGTGAGCTTTTACCGAGAAGATGTGCTGCGCCGCATGCTGGACATCCCCACAAGGGTCCGCCCGGTGGCGTGGCTGTGCGTAGGACCGGTTCGATCCCTGCCCGATACGCCCGATCTGGAACGTCACGGTTGGCGCAACCGACTACCCCTCGATGACGTCCTGCACCACGATCGGTACGGGGCGCGACCGTCCCGGTAGCCTGTGCAGGCCGCTCGGCGAGTCGGAACGGAGTCGATGAACGAGTGGAGCAGCGTGATCCGCTGGTAGCGGGCCAGATTCCGCGGTTGGACCGAGAGGTCCGCGCGTTGCTCAACGCTGGCCGCCTGCCGGAGGCGAACAGTCTCTTCGACGAGGTGGTCACCAAGGTGTCCCCCGGCGCCGACCGCTGGGTCCGGTCGGCCGTGCTGGTGAACCGCGCCGTCATGGCGTGGCGCCTCGGACGTATTCCTCTCGCCCTGGAATTGGCTGCCGAGGGGTGGACGGATCTCGACGCCGACCGCACGGACAGCCCTGCCGTGGCCCAGACGATGGGCTCGCTCGGCTACCTCATGGAGGGCATCGGCAACCGGCGCGCGGCGCTGGACATGCTGCGGCTGTCGGTGCAGGTGGCTCGCCGTGCGGGCAACACCGACACGTTGGCCCACTGCCTGCAGCGCCTCGGCGGTTCGCTGAACTTCCGCGCCTGCTCGGGGCCTCCCGCGGCGGCGCCTGCGATCTTCGAGGAAGCGCTGGCGTACCTCGACGAGGGCCTGGGCATCGTCAAGGACGAGACGCACCGGCGCGCGCTCCTCGGTGCGTACGGCCGGTCCCTGGCGGGCGTCGGCCAGCTGGACAAGGCCGAGGAGGTCGGCGAGGAGACCCTGCGGCTGGCGACGGACGCGGGAGATCTGTGGGGCATCTCGGTCGGGAACTGGGTTCTCGCTGTCGTGCGCCGTGAGCAGGGTGATCTGGACGAAGCGCGCACACTCGCGGCGCGTGCGGTGTGCAACGCCGAACGCATCAACGACACGTCGCTGCTGCTGCGGTTCTCCACGGAGCTGGCGGACATCTGCCACGCACTGGGTGACGCGGTGGGCGAGGCCGAGGCGTTGCGGCGGTCGATGACGGCGTCGCGCACGGCGACGGAGACGTTGCAGGAAGGCCTCGGCCAGGCGCTGGAGCAGCGCCGCGTGGCCGTTCAGGCACAACGGCTCGCGGTGGCGGCGCAGGAGGCCGCGGCGCGTGATCCGCTGACGGGCCTCGCGAACCGGCTGGGGCTGGAACGTGCCGCGCAGTCGTTGCTCGAGTCGACGGCGGCGCGCGGCCGGGTGCCGTGGCTGGTGCTGGTCGACGTGGACTGGTTCAAGGGCGTGAACGACGACGCCGGCCACGCGGCGGGCGATGCGGCGTTGCGCGAGATCGCCGCCTTGCTGCGGCGCGAGTGCCGGGCGGACGACCTGGTGGCGCGCTGGGCCGGTGACGAGTTCGTGGTGCTGCTCGGTGACACCGGGCCGAACATGGACGTGGGCCCGAACGTGGCCGAGCGGATCCGCGCGGCCGTCGACGGCCACGACTGGACGATGGTGCTCGGCGCGGTCCGCCGCCCGACCGTGAGCATCGGTGTCGCGGCGGGACCGGCCAAGCTGGACCAGCTGTTCGCGGCCGCGGACATGGCGCTGTACCGCGCCAAGCGGCACGGCCGGAACAGGGTCGAGGTCGAACCTTCCGTGGACGAGATCCCCGAGATCGTCTCGGGGAACTAGTTCCTACGCGATCAGACCACCGCGGTAGGCCACCAGCGCGGCCTGCACGCGGTTGACCGCGCCGATCTTGCCGAGCACCGACGAGACATAGCCCTTCACCGTCGCCTCCGACAGGTGCAGGGTGCCGCCGATCTCGGCGTTGGACATGCCCTGTCCGATCAGCACGAGCACCTCGCGCTCGCGCTCGGACAGACTCGCGAGGAGTCTGCGGGCCGGCTCGGCCATCCGCTCGCCGTCCGCTACGGCCGCGAGCACCCGTGCCGCTACACCGGGGTCGAGAACCGCTCCCCCGCGCGCGAGATCACGCACGGCCTTGACGAGCTGTTCCGGTTCGGTGTCCTTCAGAAGGAAGCCCGCCGCACCCAGCCGCAGAGCTTCCGAAACGTACTCGTCGACGTCGAACGTGGTCAGGATGCAGACCCGTGGTGGGTCGGGCAGGGTCCGCAGCCTCCGCAGTGCCACGAGCCCGTCCGAGGTGCGCATCCGGATGTCGAGCAGGACCACGTGAGGACGGTGCTGGCGGGCCAGGTCGGCCACCAGATGCCCGTCATCGCATTCGGCGACGACTTCGATGTCCCCGACGCTGCTCAGGATCATGCGAAGGCCAGAACGGACGAGGTCCTCGTCGTCGGCCAGCAGAACCTTGATCACGACGCCTCCCGCATTGGCGTTCCGTGCTCCCTCATGTTCGTGATCTTCGCGTACAGACGTCGAAGGTCACGTTAATTCTCAGTTATCTCATCATGTGGTAACGGTTTTTCGAGAAGGCGAGCGACGTTCACAGTTACCGGAATAGCGCGCCGACTTCGCTGCGTAGGCATGCCACCAGGACTTGAAGTGCATCATCGAGACCCTGAGTAACCAAACATGGAAATCCCACTGAGTGGAATGTCGTACCAGAAACACAGATACGGGCCGCGGAATCGGAAACCGCTCGTCGTTTCTGCCCATACGGCTTCCTGATGACCGTCGGGATCGATGCAGATGGTCACAGGACCGACACGGCAAACGCGAAGGTCTTTCGCGATAGTCTTACCGAAAGTAACCTGCATCACAACATCCCTGCACTCCTCGGAGAGGAGCTTCGCGCCATGCGGAGAGCCAATCCGGTGACGTCCCTGTTGGCCACCGCCGCCGTCACCGCCTCCCTCATGATCGTTCCGTCTGCCAACGCCGAGGAGCCTCGCGCGGTCGCGTTCGCCGCCGACGACTACTGCCTCGGCCAGTGCGGTGACGTCCTGCCGCCCGGCAACAACGGCAACGCGACACTGGCCGAGATCCTCGGTCACAAGGCGTTCGGCACCAGGCCCGCGCACTCGGCCGACCAGCTCGGCAAGTACGACGCCCTGGTCTCCGGGTACGGCGGCCTCACCAACGCCCAGCTCACGAACTTCTTCAACGACGCGTCGTTCGGCGTGGCGGCCGACCAGGTGGAAAGCACCATCCGGCCGCGCTCGGACGTGACGATCGTGCGAGACAAGAAGATCGGCATGCCGCACATCACCGGCACCACGCGGTCCGGCACGATGTTCGGCGCCGGCTTCGCGGCCGCGCAGGACCGCCTGTGGCTGATGGACCTGTTCCGCCACCTCGGCCGCGGGCAGCTCTCCGGTTTCGCCGGTGGGGCGCCGGGCAACCGCGTGCTGGAGCAGAGCTTCTACAACCAGATCCCGTACACCGAGGCCGACCTGCAGAAGCAGATCGACACCGCGGCGGCGAAGAACGGTGAGCGCGGGCGTCAGGCCATGGCTGACGTCAACGACTACATCTCCGGCATCAACGCGTACCTGACGCAGTCGATCGCGGCGCGGAACTTCCCCGGTGAGTACGTGCTGACCGGGCACGCCGACTCGATCACGAACTGGAACGACATCCAGCCGTTCAAGGCGACCGACATGGTGGCGATCGCCGCGGTCGTCGGTGGCCTGTTCGGTGCCGGTGGTGGCGGTGAGGTGCAGTCGGCGCTGGTGAAGCTGGCCGCGCAGAACAAGTACGGCGCTGCCGCCGGTGAGCGGGTGTGGCAGGCGTTCCGGGCTCAGAACGACCCGGAAGCCGTCCTGACTCTCCACAACGGACAGTCGTTCCCGTACGCGGCTTCCCCTGCCTCGCCGGTCGGCGTTGCCATGCCCGACGCCGGCAGCATCACGCCGGAGCGGATGGTCTACGACGAGACGGGCGGCACGGGTGCGGCCGTTTCAGTACCTGCTTCCGGTGACCTGGCGAAGGCTTCCGGCATCTTCTCCGACGGCGTTCTGCCTGCTGATCTGCTGAACAAGAAGCACGGCATGTCCAACGCCCTTTCCGTTTCCGGTGCTCACACCGACACGGGCAACCCGATCGCCGTGTGGGGCCCGCAGACCGGTTACTTCGCGCCGCAGCTGCTGTTGCTGCAGGAGCTCAACGGTCCTGGCATCCGTTCGCGCGGTGTCTCGTTCGCGGGCGTCTCGATGTACGTGCAGCTCGGTCGCGGCATCGACTACTCGTGGAGCGCGACCTCGTCCGGGCAGGACATCGTCGACACGTACGCCGTGGAGCTGTGCAACCCGGACGGTTCGCCGGCCACGAAGGCGTCGCAGCACTACCTGTTCCACGGCGCCTGCCTGCCGATGGAACGCCTTGAGCGCAAGAACGCGTGGAAGCCGACCGTCGCCGACGGCACGCCGGCGGGCTCCTACACGTTGGTGATGTGGCGAACCAAGTACGGCCTGGTGACGAGCCGTGCGACCGTCGGCGGCAAGGTCGTGGCGTACACGACGCTGCGCTCGACGTACATGCACGAGGTCGACTCGATCATCGGCTTCCAGGAGTTCAACGACCCGACCGCGATCCGTTCGGCCGCCGACTTCCAACGCGCCGCCAACAAGATCGGCTATGCGTTCAACTGGTTCTACGTCGACTCGCGCGACGCGGCCTACTTCAACTCGGGCCTCAACCCGGTGCGCCGGTCCAATGTGGACCCGAATTTGCCGACGTGGGGCCGCGCCGAGTACGAGTGGGTCGGCTGGGACGGCAACGAGAACGTGGCGTCGTACATGCCGTTCGAGGGCCACCCGAACTCGATCAACCAGGACTACTACATCTCGTGGAACAACAAGCAGGCCAAGGACTTCACCTTCGGCGGCTTCGGCCACAGCGCCGTGCACCGCGGTGACCTGCTGGACGACCGCGTCCGCGCGCTGATCTCGTCGGGCCAGAAGGTGACTCGCGCGTCGCTGACCCGCGTGATGGCCGAGGCCGCGGTGGCCGACCTCCGCGCCGAGCAGGTGCTGCCCGAACTGCTGCGCGTGGTGGAGTCCGCCCCTGTCGACCCCACCCTCGCCCCGGCCGTGCAGAAGCTGAAGGACTGGCAGCGCTCCGGCTCGTTGCGCAAGGAAACCTCGAAGGGCAGCAAGGCCTACGCCCACGCCGAGGCGATCAGGATCCTTGATGCCTGGTGGCCGCTGCTGGTCGAAGCCCAGTTCAAACCATCGCTGGGTGATGGTTTGTACAACGCCCTGGTGAGCGCGCAGCAGGTCGACGAGGCCCCGTCCGACGCGCACGGCTCCGCACCGCACAAGGGTTCCTCGTTCCAGTACGGCTGGTGGGGCTACGTGGACAAGGACCTGCGCAAGGTCCTGGGCGACCCGGTCCAGGGCGCCTTCCCGCAGACCTACTGCGGCGGCGGCACGCTGTCAGGCTGCCGGACCGCCCTGGTGACGTCGCTTTCCCAGGCCGTGGCCAAGCCCGCCAACCAGGTCTACCCGGGCGACGCGGACTGCGCGGCAGGCGACCAGTGGTGCGCCGACACGATCATCCACCGCGCCATGGGCGGCATCACCCAGGACAAGATCCACTGGCAGAACCGCCCGACCTACCAGCAGGTCGTGCAGTTCCCGTCCCGCAGGAGCCAGAACATCACCAACCTGGCCTCGAAGGCCGTCGCCACCGCGTCGTCCCACGAAACCGGCTGGAACAGCCTCCCGCCGTCGCACGTGCTGGACGGCAACGCGTCGACCCGCTGGGCCAGCGACTGGAGCGACAACCAGTGGATCCAGGTGGACCTTGGCTCTGTGCAACGAATCGGTCGCGCAGTGTTGCACTGGGAGTCGGCCTTCGCCAGTGGCTACCGCATCGAACTTTCCAATGACGGCACGAACTGGCGGAACGTTTTCTCCACAAGTGCTGGCGACGGCGGCGATGATGTCGTAGCGTTCTCGCCACAGGACGCGAGATACCTCCGAATGACGGGTACCCAACGGGCCACGCGTTACGGATACTCCCTGTACGAGCTTGAGGTCTACAGCTTGTAGACCTTCGAGATGAGGACGCCGATCCACCCCCAGGGGTCGGCGTCCTCTACTTTTCTCAGGCCTCTCACGCTCGGAACAGGTAGTTCCTCGTGGCGTCGCCGATGTCGTTCGCCGGCACCCACTCACTCCCGTGCCATGTGCTCATCCGATACCCGCGCTCAGTCAGGAAGTCCGCCACGTCCCGCGCCCGGTACCCGAACCGCTCGACGTGCCGTTCCTCGATCTCCAGCAGGAATGCCGGCTTGAACCGCGCGATGGTCTCCTCGGCGCCCTCGAGCACCCGCAGCTCGGCCCCCTCGACGTCCGCCTTGACGAAGTCGAGCCGCGTGATCCCGTTCTCCTCGACGAAGTGGTCCAACGTGTCGGTCCTGACCAGCACGTCGAGGTGCTCCTCGAACTCCTCGTTGGACCCGAGCCCGTTGGCTCCCACCGTGAGGAACGACCGCCCGGTGACAGGACTCCCGTGCCGCACCGGCACGCTCATGACCTCGCGCCCCTGGCTGTTCCCCAACGCCACCGAGTGCCTGCGAATGTTGCGCCCTTCCCGAGGCCTCAGCGCGTAGGAAAGGGCCGGATGCGCGAACACCAGCGGCTCAACGCTGTGCACAGTCCCTTGTGGACCAACCAGTCTGGACAACGTGACCGTGTACAACCCCAAAGCCGCCCCGACGTCAACACAGACGTCACCGGCCTTCACGATCTTCCGGAGCCCGATCAGCTCCGGCTCGGCATAAGGCGTGAGCCGGGCGAGCGCCCGCAAACCGGCCACCACCGCGGCACTGCGAAGTTCGGTCAACACCCTCGCCAGCCTAGACGTGTCCGTTCGTGTGCTGTTCGCCCGCGGGCAGCCCGATCTGATCAGCGAACTCAGCCGCCACCCGCGACCCGCCGTAAACACTGAGCGCCTTGGCCAGATGCTGCCGCAGATCCTTCCGGTGCGAGTCCTCAAGCTCAGGCATCGCCCGCTCAACACTGCTGACCAACGACTCGGCCCAGTGCGTGGCCGGCTGCCGTTGAGCGATCTTGACCAGCTCAGCGAGGTGGTTCGACAACTTCACCGCCTCCTCGACCTGGTACCCGTTGCGCTGCAACCACCAGATCGTGGCCGTACCGACGTCCGTCAACACCTCGTCCCGCAAGTACCGGATCTCGGCCCGCTCAACGTCCCGCTCAGCCAGCTTGAACGTGGAGTTCCGCAACAGCTCGATGTGCTTGCGAGCCATCTCCAGGTCTTCCTCCTGCACGCTGACCTTGACCTGCTCGGCCCGCGCCCACACATGCGTACCCGGCACCTGCCGTTCGGTGGCGAGCTCATCCCCCAACTGATGCTGCAACGCCGCATGATGCACCAGCATCGCCTTGCCGCTGATCTCCTTGGCCCGCTGCAAAACGTGATGAATCGCAGCACTCCGCGGCGAGTTGTGCCGAAGCCCGGTAGCCAGATCGAGCCGCCACACGATCGTCAGCTTGACCTGAAAGTCCAGCCCGTACACCGCACTGGGCAACGGCGTCTCGAACTCCTGCTGATGACTGCTCGCCGGCGGCACAAAGGTGAAGTCCTCGGCACGCCGAGGCACCCGCCGCCGCCACCAAGCCTTGAGGGCGCCAAGCGGTCCAGGACGGAAGTCGGGCCAGGGTCTGCTTACGCCCTCTCCCTACCTGACGTTTCTCCACCGCAGAAGGTGGCCTGCCTCACTTCCCTCCAACGGCCGCAGGGTTGCCGTCTGACCCTCACGGTGCGTGAGCGGGGGCGCTGGTCAACTCGGTGGCGGCACCCCGGTAGACTGCTGTCGCCAGCCCTAGTAGCTCAGGGGATAGAGCATCGGTTTCCTAAACCGTGTGTCGCAGGTTCGAATCCTGCCTGGGGCACCACCTTTCGCCGGGTGAAATCAAGCTCTGACCAGCGGCAACGCGGTCGGAGCTTGATCTTTTTGTCAGTACGTGGAGACGTTCGACCGGCTGATGTTGGCGGGGCTTCCGGCCGCCGTGACGACCGGACACCTCCACCGAGCGGCGCAGCATCTCAAGGACACCGCACCACCCTCCAATAGCGAGGTTGTACTGAGGGGTGTGGCGGCTCGTGACGGCTCGGAAGATCTCCACGCGCTCCGGCTGAGCCCGATCATGGCCTGCTCGTGCTCGCGGGCTGCTTCGACGGGTTCTGCGGGGCTTCGCCGAGCACGACGTACCAGCGGTCGTCCGTGCGGGTCAGCGTCAGACGCTCGCTGTAGTCGCCGGTCGAACTGGTGCCGGTGAGCCGCGCCGCTGCCACGTCCGGGACCAACTCGCTGGAGATGTCGGCATTCGTGAGGCGGATGTCCTTGCCGCCGTTCGCTTCGATTCGCCGGCTGATGTCGTCGGTCGCGTCGTTGCCCGGTGGCGCGAGGCGGGACAAGGCCTGTGAGTCGCGAGCGTTGAGCGCCTGGATGTAGGCGTCGACCGCGGCACGCGGAGCGTCCGCGCCGGTGTCCGGTGTGGTGGAGCAGGCTGCGAGCAGGCCGAGGCCGGCGAGGGTGATGAAAAGCCCTCGCCGGCCTCGGTGAAGTGGGAAGCGCAATGGTTTCCTCAGGTCCGGTGGGCGTAGTACCAGGCGTCAGGGTGCGTCGCGATGAAGCTGGACAGCGGTCTGTTGTGCTTGTTGTCCTCGCGGCCGCTGTGGTACGTCAAGTACACCTCTGACGCCCGCTCACCGCTGCCCACCCGGTCGGTCACGAACATCGAGTGGCTGATGTTGTCATTGCGGTCGAAGTCGACCTGGAGGACGTCGGTCACCCACAGCTTCCACACGTTGTCGATGTAGCTGGTGCGGCCGGACTCGTGTGCGGCGAACCAGTACCAGTTCTCCGCCGCGGCCCACGAGTAGCTGGTCGTCCAGGTGTAGTCGCCGTAGAACCAGTTCTTGTTGTCGGTTCGGTCCTCCCACGGCCACGAACCCACGGTGGTCCAGCCACCCGCGCCGACGATCTGGGAGAGGAAGTTGGTGCAGTCGCCGCCCTCGCCTGCGCCTGCGTAGGACCGGTACGCGTGGTTGTACTGTGCCTCGGTGGCCCCCAGTACCTGTTCGCGTAGTTCAGCATCGCAACGTAGTCATACGCCGCAGAAGACGCATCGGTGCCTTTCAGACCCGGCTTGATCGCATTCTTGGTGGCGTCGTTGAGCTGAGCGTCCGTGGGCCTGGTCGTCGCGGCCGATGGCCTGGACGGGCTCGCGGCCTTCATCGACGCCGGTGTGGCGGCCGCAGGATCGGTGTCCGGAGCCATGACGGAGTCGCCGAGGTCCGCGACGTCGCCGGCCAACAGCCAGCCGGAGGCCGTCGAGGTGAACGAGAGCCTGCGCTGCAGGCCGTACTCCTCGAACGTTGGCGCGCCGGGGTAAGTCCGGACGAAATACAGCTTTGTGTGCTCGGTGAACGCCACGTCCACGGTGCTCCCACGCGCTTCGAACGTGACATCGAGGAGTGCGACCTCGGCGCGGTGGTGCCCGCCGTTCACCTTGCGCAGCAGGGATCGCCGCGCATCGATGGCGGTGCGGTCCTTTGCCAGCTTGGCCTCGACGGAGGTGCCGGTCGGGACCGTGGTGAGTCGTTGGGTCGTCAGGCCGTCGCCATCGGTGAGCCGGTCGGCGCGGTCCTGCAGGTACCGCTGGGCGAGGGACGTGAGCCGTGCGCGGTCGTCGGCTGTGATTTCACCGGAATCGGCCGCAGCCGGCGACGCACCCAATGCGGTGGCCATAGCCGTGGTCAGGACAGCAGAAAGCAAGATCGGTCTTCGCACAAGAGCCCCCCAGGCAAAGTGTGCTGAAAGTATTTCCCCAGCCACCAGAGTTGCAGCGGACCACGTGGCCGATCAATCGGACATTTAGCGCATTACACCCGCCGGGTTGTTGGAGCCCTGCTGGATGATCTTCCGATGCAGGTTCTCGGAGCGGCAGCGCGGTCGGAGCTTGATCTTTTTAGCCATTCACCGTCACCGAACAATGAGGGCGGCGTTCGCGACGGCCGCCTCCGCGAACGCCCGCACGATCGGATGGCACGTGTCGCCGTCCCCTGCCAGTTCCGGCTGGAAGAGCGTCACCAGGTAGAACGGGTGTGCCGGCAGTTCCGCGATGCGGATCGCGCCTTCGTCGTCGTGGCCGGTGAAGCGCAGTCTGTGCGCGGTCAGCATTTCGGCGTAGGAAGGGTTCAGGCCGTAGGCGCAGTGGTAGCGCTCGATGGAGCGCTCGGCGCCCAGGGCTCGTGCCGCGAGTGAACCCGGCTCTACCCGCACCGCTCCCTCGTGGCCGACCAGCGAGCAGGTCAGGGGGACGACTACCTGCTGCTCGGCGGTCGGTGCGGTCTCGGCGTGGCTGGCATCGGCTACGCCGCACACGTTGCGGGCGTACTCCAGCAGGGCGTGCTGGAAGCCGCCGCAGGTGTCCAGGAAGGGGATGCCGTGCTCGCGGGCGGTTCGGATTGCTGAGAGTGCTCCTGCTTCGCTGCGATATGGGCTGCCGGGCAGGACCCACACGCCGTCGAAGTCTTCGAGGCGGGTGTCGGGCACGTCCTCTGTGGCCACCCAGTACGCGTCCAGGGTCAGGCCGTCGTGGACGCGCAGGGCTTCCAGCAGGCGCGGGATTCGAGTGTGTGAGCGAACTAGCGGCGAGCGGTCGCCGATCAAGGCCACGCGTGCGGTGCGAGTACCAACCATGGTTTCCATCGTGGTGGCGCGTTCCACATAAGACCAACGACTCCTTCTGCTGGGTGCATTAGTGACACTGATGCTGTGGACCCACATCTGCTCCGGACCTTTGTGACCGTGGCGCGCCACGAGTCGTTCTCCGTCGCCGCCCACGAGCTGGGGTACACCCAGTCCGCTGTCTCCCAGCAGATCGCTGCGCTCGAGGCCGACCTCGACGTGCTGCTGTTGCGACGGCGGCCGGTGGTGCCCACCGATGCTGGTCGGCGGTTGCTTGAGCACGCTGGGGCGATCCTGTTGCGGTTGGACGCGGCGCGCGCCGATGTTCGCAGGGTTTCCGGTGGGCAACCGGTTGAGCTGCGTGTGGGCATCTCGCCGATGGCGGACAGCGGCCGGTTGGTGGAGCGGCTCGTTGAGGTTCAGCGGTCGATGCCGCGGGTGACGGTGACGGTGTCGGCGTGCGGGGCGGACGAGGTTGCGGCTGGAGTGGCGCGGGGCGAGTTGGAGATCGGGCTGGTTGACGGGGTGACCGCGCCCAGCGATCCGCTGCGCGTTGTCGAGCTCGGCACGTTCACCACCGTCGTGGTCAGCGAGAGTCCGCTTGTGGTGGCGCTTCCGCGCGACCACCCGCTGGCCGCTCGGGGTGTGCTGCGTCTCGGCGACCTCGCGGACGCGCGGTGGATCGACGCACCGGGCGCCGCTGTCCCGCTTGCCCGGCTGCGGGTGGTGGCCGACGGCTTTCGGTCCGGCCTGCGGTACGACGGCGCGGAACGGTCCGTGCTGCTGGCGATGGTGGCGGCCGGCGGTGGGCTTGCGGTCCTGCCTGCGCCGGTTGTGCGGGAAGGGGTGGCCGCGGTGCCGCTTGCCGCCCCGGCTCCCGTGCACCGCACGGAGCTGGTGCACGGGAGCCTCACCGGGCCCGCCGCCGCCATCGTCGCGGGACTCGGCTTCGGTGTGCGGTAGCGGCTGTGAGGTCTCAGGTGTGCGGGCCGAGTACGGGCTGGCCACCCCGGACGCCGCGGTAGCCGGGCTCCCACGGCCAGTGGCCGCGCTCGTCGGCGTGCACCAGCTGGACTGCCGACACCGTGGTGCCGTACAGCGCTGTGGCGGTGTTCAGATGTGCAGCTGGGTCCGCCACTGGCACGGCCTCCACCAGCGGGCCGTCGCGAAGCCGGAATCGTTGCCCGGCAATGGGATCGTTGAAGAAGAGCTGGTACGCCGCCTCGGCGCCCAGCAGGTCGGCGGCGGGGTCCAGCGGCATGCCGGTGAGCACCAGCTCCGGACGCGAGTGTTCGGTGAGGCCGACGGTGTACGCCCAGGGTGGGTGCACACGGTCCCCTTCGACGCCTTGGACGTACCAGCCGTAGTCGTGGATCTTGCCGCGGACCAGCTCCAGGTACGCCGCCGTGCTGCCCTTGTTGTCGCATTTCCAGCACATGACTTCCTCCTCGTGGTGAGGGCTCCAGTGTGCTGACGGGGTCTGACAAGATCGTTTACGACGACCCCGCGGCCGAAGCCTGCCCCAACGATCATTGACGTTAGTAAAGAAGGTTTCCTAATTTCGGAACCATGAGTGAGCCTCCGCGACGCAGGTCACAGAACGGTCCACGCCTTCAGGAGCTGTACGAGGACGCCAAGCGGAGGTACTCGCGGCGCAGCCTGTTCCGGGTCGGAGCGGGAGCCGCGCTGGCCACCGGGCTGGGCACCGGGACCGCGGCGGCGTCCAGCAGCTTCCAGGTGCCGACGGTGCTGCTCGACGAGAGCGTCACGGACGGCGGGGCGCTGAGGCCGTTCGGGCGGCATCTGGCGTTCGGGGCGGATCCGGCGAGGCAGGTCGTGGTGTCCTGGCAGGTGCCGGCCAACGTCAAGGCTCCCTACCTGCGCGTGGGCACCAAACCCGGCGAGTACGGGGAAGCGATCAAGGCGGAAACGAGGGCGCTGACCAGCGACCTGGCGTGGCAGGAAAAAGGTGCGCTCTTCACGATCTCACCGCACCTCGGGAAGGCTGTCACGCAGTACTACCTGCATGTGAGGCTCGACGACCTGGTGCCCAACACGACGTACTACTACGTCGTTGGCCATCAAGGGTTTGAGGCCACTAGCGGTGAGGTTGGCAGCTTCAGCACAGCGCCGACGACGAACACGGCCTTCTCGTTCACGGCGTTCGGCGACCAGGGCGTCGGGTACAACGCGCTGGCCACCAACAGCCTGATCGCGGACCTCGGGCCGCAGTTCCACCTCGCCATGGGCGACATGAGCTACGCCAACGACGGGGAGGGCGGGCGGCCGGCCACGGACGTCTACGACGCGCGGAAGTGGGACTCGTTCTTCGCGCAGAACGAGTTGGTGGCCGCGGGGATTCCCTGGATGGTGTCGCTCGGCAATCACGAGATGGAGAGCTGGTACGACAACCACGGGTACGGCGGGATGCGGGCTCGGTTCACCATGCCCGACAACGCCTGGGACGGGTCGACCTGCATCTACTCGTGGCGGTACCTGAACGTCGGGTTGATCAGCTTGGACGGCAACGACATCTGTTACAACAGCGACGCCAACCTCGACTACACCGAGGGCAAGCAGCAGGCGTGGCTCAAGGCTCAGCTCGAGAAGTTCCGCGGGGACGAGACGATCGACTTCATCGTCGTCTACTGCCATCAGTGCACCTACTCCACGTCTGGCAACAACGGGTCGGAGATCGGCGCGCAGAAGAGGTGGGCGCCGCTGTTCGACCAGTACCAGGTGGACCTGGTTCTCAACGGGCACAACCACGTCTACGAGCGGACGGATCCGATCAAGGCGGGTAAGGGCACGAAGAAGGCTGACATCAAGAGCGTCGTCAACCCCGTCAAGGAGGGGACCACCTACATCACCGCGGGTGGTGGAGGCGAAAGCATCAACAGCTGGGCGGACTCGAAGGTCGGTGATTCCTACTACGGCAACGTCAAGGACGCCACGGCCACCATGCGGGTCGACCAGGAGAACGGTGACGAACTGATGGTCAAGGTGACCTGGTCTCGCGTGCGGTATCGCGGGTACGGGCTGGTCGTCGTCGATGTCACGCCGAGGACCAACGGCGCCCCTGCCCAGATGAAGGTCCGCGCGCTCACCGAGACGGGCGCGCTGGTCGACGAGCTCACGCTGCGCCGCAGCTGAAAGGCCTTGCCATGACTGAAACTTCCAGGCGGACGTTGTTCAAGGTGGGCGGAGCCGCACTTGTCACGGCCGCGGCCATGCGCGGCGGGACTGCCGGGGCGGCGCCGGACGGGCGGAGGACCAGGCCGCTCGGGCGGCACATCGCGTTCGGGGCGGATCCGTCGAAGCAGGTTGTGATTTCCTGGCAGCAGCTGGAGAAGGTGGACGGGGCGTACGTCCGGATCGCCACGCAGGCCGGGAACTTCGGCGCGCCGATCGCCGCTGAGGTGCGCACGCTCAGGAGTGCGATCGCGTGGCAGAAGGGCGACCACAGCTTTCCGCCGCACGGACCGGACCCGATGTACCAGTACTACCTGCACGTCAGGCTGAACGACCTGCAGCCCGACACCACGTACTTCTACGTTGTGGGGCACCGGGGTTACGACCCTGCGACCAGCAAACGGCGCGGCGAGATCGCCTCGTTCCGCACGGCTCCCACGAGCGGCAAGCCGTTCACCTTCACCGCCTTCGGTGACCAGGGGTACGGGTACAACGCACGCAAGCTCAACAGCCTTGTCGCGGACAACAACCCTGCGTTCCACCTCGCCCTCGGCAACCTCAGCTACGCCATCCACGGCGGCACGGCCAATGTCGAGGGCGGGCATCCGGACACGGACAAGTACGACGCCGCCAGGTGGAACTCGCTGTTCGTGCAGAACGAACCGACAGCGGCGCGGGTGCCGTGGATGATCACACTCGGCAACCGCGAGATGGAGGAGTGGTACTCCCCCAACGGTTATGGCGGTGTCAAGGCGCGCGTCACCATGCCGGACAACGCGTGGAGCGCCTCGACCGGCATCTACGCGTGGCGGTACCAGAACGTCGGGTTGATCAGCCTGGACGGCAACGACATCTGCAGCCGCAACACGGCGAACCTCGACTACACCAAGGGCAAGCAGCTCACCTGGTTGGAGGGGCAACTCAAACAGTTCAGGAAGAACCCGGCAATCGACTTCATCGTCGTCTACCTGCACCACGCCACGTACTCGACGTCCGACGGTGGTGCGGAGAGCGTCGCGCAGCAGAAGTGGGCACCGGTGTTCGACAAGTACCAGGTCGACCTCGTGCTCAACGCGCACAACCGCGTCTACGAGCGCACCGACCCGATCAAGGCGGGCAAGGGCACCAAGAAGGTGGCGAGCAGAGGAACCGTCAACCCCGCCAAGGACGGCACCACGTACATCACGGCCGGCGCGGGCGGACAGGCGCTCGACAAGTTCTACAAGGACGCTCCGGAGTCCTATCTGGACAACGAGAACACCAGTGGCACACCGACCATGCGGTGCTACAAGAAGAACAGCGACAAGTCCACGGACACCCAGGTCACCTGGTCACGGGTGCGCTACCGGGGCTACAGCATCACCGCCGTGGACGTCACGCCGAAGACGGGCAGCACCCCCGCCCGGATGAAGGTTCGCGCGCTCGACGAGGACGGGGTGCTGATCGACGAGATCACCGTGCAGCGCGGCTAGCCCCTGCGGCGATAGCGAAGCTCCTTCACGACGGTGTCGCCGAAGATCTCCTCGCGCGTCGTGCCGTCCGCGGTGAAGCCGAGGCGCTCGTAGAACCTGCGAGCGCGTTGGTTGTCCTCCAGCACCCAGAGGACGACGTCGGTGAGGCCGGCGAGACCCGCCTCCGCCAGTGGTAGCGCCAGCCCGGTGCCCCAGGCCGAGGGCAGCAGGTAGATCGCGTACAGCTGAGAGACGGCGTCGGCCTCGTGGCTCGGGCCGGTGCAGATGAAGCCGACCACCTGATCGCCGTCGAGGCCCACCCACACCTCGCCCCGCCGGGAGGCGCGCTCCCACATCGGGATGCGCTCTTCCAGGGAGAGGTTGTCCAGCACCTCGTCCGGGATCTGACCTCGGTAGGCTGTCCGCCACGACCGCACGCGCACCGAAGCGATGGCAAGCGCGTCGGCGGGTTCTGCGAGGCGGACTGTCATGTGATCCCCAATGGCATGATCGGGTGTATGCGGATCATCGTCGACGCGGACCCCGGCATCGATGACGCCCTTGCTTTGTACTACCTGCGCGCGCAGCCGGACACCGAAATAGTCGCCATCGGCACGGTGCACGGGAACGTGCCGGTCGAGGTGGCGACCGCCAACGCCCTCAGGCTCACCGAGCGGCTGAACATCGAGGCACCCGTCGCCGTGGGAGCCGCGAAACCGCTCGCCCAGCCGCTGATGACCGCCGAGAACGTGCACGGCGAGGACGGGCTCGGCGGGTGTGCGGGAGACGACCCCACGACGAGCTGCACGAGTGAAAGCGCCGCCGAGCAGCTCGCCAACAGGGCACGGCAGGAGCCCGGCGAGCTCAGCCTGCTCGCCATCGGGCCGCTCACCAACGTCGCGCTGGCGCTGCAGATCGAGCCACGCCTCCCGCAGCTCCTCGACAAGGTCGTGGTGATGGGCGGCGCGCTCAACGTGCCGGGCAACATCACGAGCTACGCGGAAGCCAACTTCTGGCACGACCCCGAGGCCGCGGACCTCGTCCTCGGCGCCGGGTTCGAAGACCTCACGATCGTCGGCCTCGACGTCACGATGGCGAGCCACGCGCCGGGCGAGTGGCTGGAAGCGCTCCCGCACGAGAGCTACGCGAGGCAGTTCCTCAGGTTCTACGCGGACTTCTACGAGAGCTTCCTCGGCAAGGCCGGGTTCGTGCCGCACGACCCGCTGGCCGCGGCGATCATGCTTCAGCCACACCTGGCCACGTACGTCGAGGACCGGTTCGCGATCGAGCTCACCGGCCGGTACACGCGCGGCGCGATCGTCGCCGACCGGCGCTTCCTGGCGGAGGGCAGCCCGTTCGGACGAGACATCGGCACCGAACGCACGAAGGCCAAGTACGCCGTCACGGCCGACAAGGACGCCTTCCTCGACCAACTGAGGCACGCTGTGACACAACCCTGACAAACCACCGACGGAATCCGGACAAACAGCCGGGACCGTCAGAGGTATGAACGTCCACCTGAAACGATGGCTCGCGGTCTCGGGGGCCGCGGTGGTCATCGCGGCGGGCGTCGTGGCCGGGGGTTCCTACTGGCGGCTGGAGGGCAATCTCAAGACCGTCGATCTCACCAAGGAGATCGGAAACGCCAGGCCTCCGTCCACGCCTGGCCGTCCGCTCAACATCCTCCTCATCGGCAAGGACGACGGACGGTCCGACACCGCCATGGTCGTGCAGCTCAACGCCGCGGGCGACCAGGCGAGGGTCGTCAGCATCCCGCGCGACACGATGGTGCCGCGGCCGAGGTGCGGCACCAATCCGCCTGCCGCCATCGCCATGTTCAACAGCGCCTTCTCCACCGGTGGCGCGGCGTGCACCGTGGCGACGGTCGAGCAGATGAGCGGCATCCGGATCGACCACTTCGTGCAGATCGACTTCAACGGTTTCCGCGACGTCATCGACCGGTTCGGCGGCGTCGAGATCAACCTGCCGGAGCCGATCGACGACGACAAGAGCGGGCTGCACGTGCCGGCCGGGCCCACCAAACTCGACGGGACGCAGGCGCTGGCTTTCGTCCGGACTCGCTACAGCATCGGCGACGGCAGCGATCTCAACCGCATCAAGAACCAGCAGCTGTTCATGCGGGCGTTGAGCGAGAAACTCGCGAACGAGAACTGGCTCGCGAGCCCGCAGAAAACGTTCGCGCTCGCCGACATTCTCACGAAGTCGATCGTCACGGACGAGGAAATCGGGTCGATCGCCAAATTGGCGGATCTCGCGGGCAAACTCACCGCGTTGAAGCCGGAGAACATCACCTACGTGACACTGCCGACGGAGACGTACCTGCCGGACCCCAACCGGGTTCAGCCCAAGCAACCGGAAGCGGATGCGCTGTGGAAGGCGGCCTGACCTAGCAGGCGGCACCTTGCCATTCGCTCGGGCGAGGCCACGGCTGAGGAGACCCCCAGCGCTCCTCAGCCGTGGAAGTTTTGCCCCAGTCAGCCACTACCACTGTGACGGTCTCCCGGTCTTGTGAAGGACGTGGGGTCGAGGTTGTCAGACCACCTCGTTAGGGTGGGTTGCTGACGGCCTGTCCGGTGCCTGCACCGCAGCTCAGACGGGCGGTCTGCGTTTTCCGGTCCGGACGAGGTGGAGGCCGCTTGGGACCCCGTGGCGTCTTCGCGGAGCGCTTTGCGCTGCTCTACGCGGAGGCAGGTGACCCACCTTTGAAGCGGGTCACGGAGTCGGTCGCCCGTGCCCGCCGAACGGACGAACAAGGCAGACCGGTTCGCGTACCGGCACAGCGCGTCAGCGACTGGCGGCGTGGGCGAAACGTCCCCGCCAGGTTCAGCGGGCTGAGCGCGGTCCTCGAGATCCTCGTCGGCGAGGCGCGCAAACGGAAGCCCCAGCCCGCGATCGACGGGCTGTACGACCTGGACGCGTGGCGCACCCTCTGGGAGGAGGCGCTCGCCAGCCCGGTCACCGAAACGGAGACACCCCCTCAAGAAGACAGCGCCGTCTGCCCGTACATGGGCCTGAGCGCATTCGGGCCACAGGACGCGAATTGGTTCTTCGGCCGGGAAAGGGCCACGAACGCACTTCTCGCCCGATTGAACGAAAACGGCATCACGATGCTCGTCGGCGCGTCCGGCGCCGGAAAGTCGAGCTTGATGAAAGCGGGTGTGCTCCCGCGCCTGCGCAAAGAAGCCGTCGTCATTTCTCCCGGCACGGATCCGCTGAAGGAGCTCGCGCTCCAGGTGCCGGACCTGATCCACACGCTGGAGGCCGCCGCCGACTCCGAGGTGCTGGTCGAGCTCGCGCACGAGGTGCAGCTCGCGATCGGCGACCGGGTGGTGATCGTCGACCAGTTCGAGGAGGCGTTCACGCTCGGCGGCGACGAGAACCGGCTGCGGATCTTCGTGCAGGCGCTGCACGCGGCGGCGGAGAAGACGGCGGTCGTGCTCGGCGTGCGCGCCGACTTCTACGCCCGCTGCCTCGACTTCCCAGAGCTCGCGGAGGCCCTGCAGAACCGGCAGATGGTGCTCGGCGCGATGTCGGAGACCGAGGTGCGCGACGCCGTGACGAACCCGGCCAAGGCAGCCGGTCTGCAGCTCGAACCCGGTCTGGTCGACCTCCTGCTGCGCGACCTGGGCGCGCACAACCGCCGCGGCAAGGACGCCTACGACGCGGGGGCGCTCCCCCTGCTCAGCCACGCCCTGCTGGTCACGTGGCAGCGCAGGCAGGCCGGTCGCCTCACGATCACCGGCTACCGGGCGGCCGGCGGCATCCAGGGCGCTGTCGGCACCACGGCCGAACGCGCCTGGTCCGACCTCGACGAGCCCGCCAGGGCCGCCGCGAAACAGCTGCTCCTGCGCCTGGTCAGGGTCGGCGACGACACCCAGGACACCCGCCGCAGGTCGAGCCGCCACAGCCTGCTCGAAGCCAGCACGAACCTGCCCGCCACGGAACGCGCGCTGGAGGTCCTCACCCGCGCCCGGCTGATCACGCTCGACGCCGGCAGCGTCGAGATCACGCACGAGGCGCTGCTGCACGCGTGGCCCCGCCTGCGCAGCTGGATCGACGAGGACCGCGCGGGCAACCTCACCCGGCAGAAGCTGGAGGAGGACGCGACGACGTGGTCCGAGCACGGCCGCGACTCCTCGCTGCTCTACCGCGGCGCACGGCTGGAGGGCGCGCGGCACCAGCAGGAGGTCACCGCGGTCGCCAAGGACTTCGTGCACGCCTCGGAACGGCAGCACCGCAAGAGCCTCTGGCTGCGCCGGAGCGCCATCGCGCTGGTGGTGGTGTTCGCGCTGATCGCGGCCAGCGCGGCGGTGATCGCCGTCCGGCAACGCGATGACGCGCTCTTCTCCCAGGTCACCGCGGAAGCCGCCCGCGTGCTCGACAGCGATCCGTCGCTGTCGGCGCAGTTGCTGCTCGCCGCGCACCGGCTCCGTCCCGACGACCAGGGCGTGAACTCGAGGCTGCTGGCCATGCAGCAGTCCCCGCTCGCCGTGCCGCTGAACGGGCACACCGGCGCGGTCTACCTGACGACGTTCAACAAGGACGGCACGGTCCTCGCCACCGCCAGCTACGACCGCACCGCCCGGCTCTGGGACGTCAGGGACAAGGCGAACCCGAAGCCCCTCGCCGTGCTCACCGGGCACACCGACTGGCTCAGCTCCGCGGTCTTCAACCCGGACGGCACCGTCCTCGCGACGACCGGCGCGGACAGGACGATCCGCCTCTGGGACGTTCGCGACCCCGCGAAGCCCACGGAGATCAAGAAGATCGACACCGGCAACGGCACCAGCTACCTGCTGGAGTTCAGCCCGGACGGCAGGTCGCTCGCCGCCGCGAACGACGACAAGTCCGCCCGGCTGTGGGACGTCAGCAACCCCGCCGACGCCAAGCCGCTCGGCGAGCCGCTGCGCGACCACACCTCACCCGTCCGCTCGCTCGCCTTCAGCCCGGACGGCAAGCTGCTCGCCACCACCGGCGACGACCAGACGGTCAGGCTGTGGGACGTCGCCACCAGGACGCGGGTCGGCAAGCCGATGACCGGCCACACCGACGGCGTCCACACGGTCGCGTTCAGCCCGGACGGCAAGCTGCTGGCGTCCGGCAGCGACGACAAGACCATCAGGTTGTGGGACCCGGCCACGCAGAACCCGGTCGGCCAGGCCATCGCCGGGCACACCGGCTCCGTGTGGTCGGTGAAGTTCAGCCCGGACGGAAAGCTCCTGGCGTCCGGTGCCGCCGACAGCACCGCGCGGCTGTGGAACCTCAGCAACCCGTCCGCCGTCACCCAGCTCGGCAGGCCGCTCGCGGCGCTGAGCGGTGGCCTGTTCGCCGTCGGCTTCTCCCCGGACGGCCGTTCGCTCGCGACCGGCGCGAACGAGAACTCGGTGCGGCTGTGGTCGTTGCCGCACAACATGTTGCTCGGGCACACCTCGCGGGTGAGCAGGCCCGGGTTCCGGCCGGACGGCAAGCTGATCGCGACCGGGTCTGGCGACAGGTCGGTGCGGCTGTGGGACATCTCGAACAGCGACGACCCGAAGCAGGTCGGGCCACCGCTGCTCGGCCACGAGTGGGGCATCGGTCAGCCCGAGTTCCGGCCGGACGGCAAGGTGATGATCACCGCGGCCGGCGACAAGACGGTGCGGTTCTGGGACGTTAGCAACCCGGAGCACACGGTTCCGCTGGGCGAGCCGATCAGGCTCAACACGCGGTTCGCCTCGCCGTTGGCGCTCAACCCGGACGGCACCGTCATCGCCACCGGCAACGACGACAAGTCACTGCAGCTGTGGGACGCCCGTGACCCGGCCAGGCCCGTCAAGATCGGCCAGCCGCTGACCGGCCACGACGGGTGGATGAACGGCGTCGGGTTCAGCCCGGACGGCAAGACCCTCGCGTCGGCCAGCAGTGACGGCACGTTCCGCCTGTGGGACGTCACGGATCCCGCGAACGTCCGGCTGCTCGGCAGTCCGATCAACGACCACCACGACCCGGTCATGGTGGTCGTGTTCACGCCGGACGGCAAGACTCTCATCACCGCGGGCGGCGACAAGACGATCAGGCTGTGGGACATCAGCGACCGGGAACAGCCGAAGCGGCTCGGTGTGCTCACCGGCCACACCGGGCTGATCAGCTCCATGTCGCTCACGCCCGACGGGAAGACGCTCGCCAGCGGCAGCACCGACAAGACGATCAGGCTGTGGGACGTCAGCGATCCCGCCGCGGCGGCCCCGCTCGGTCAGCCGATCACCGTCGACTCGAACAGCGAGACCCACGTCCACTTCGGCCCGGTCGGACGCATCCTCGGCACCGGTTCGAGCGACGGCGTGGGCAGGCTGTGGGACCTGGACGTGTCCGACCAGGCCGACCGCATCTGCGCGACCACGCGGGGCGCGCTCACCCGTCAGCTGTGGGAACAGCGCCTGCCACAGCTCGAGTTCCAGGACCCGTGCGAATAGCCTCGATCCGGCGGCGGATCATGGCCATCGACTGCGGCAGCAGCCGGTGCCAGTCGCCGGAGCGCGACGACCTGGTGTCGTGCTGGCGCACCAGCCACGTCACCTCCGGCGTGAAGTAGCCGGGCGTCACCTCGCACAGGGCGGCCAGCAACAGCCCGTCCTCCGACCGCGGGATCGCCGCCCAGCCACCGAGCGCACGAACGGTGTCCGCGCGCATCGTCATGCAGCCGTGGTGGAACGGCCACCGCCCCATGCCCCGGTCGTCGATGTGCGCGAGCACGTAGTCGTTGACCGCCCCCGCTTCCAGGTGGCCGGGCGAGATCAACGGGTCGAAGGCCTTGCGGGATCTGTCCGGCAGCAGGTCATCGGCCTGAGTCGCCACCCAGTGGATGTCGGGGAAGTCCTGGAACGCCTTGATCGCGACCGCCAGCGCACCCGGCAACAGCCGGTCATCCGAGTCCAGCACGTGCACGAGCTCACCGGACGCCCTGGTCAGCGCGAGGTTCCTGGTGATCGCGATGCCGAGCCGTTCACCGTTGAGCTCGTGCCGGGTGAACGGGAACGCGGCAAGATCCAGCTCCGCCGTGACCGCGTCCTCCTGCACGACCCACTCCAGCTCCCAGCCCTCCGGAAGCTCTTGCCGGGCAAGGCTTTCCCCGGCCTCCCGCACGTACTCCGCGCGGCCGGGATGAGCCGGGGTGAGCACCGAGATCACCGGCACCGGGCAGCCTCCTCGATCAGTTCCTCCAGCACGGCGGGCAGCTCGCGCAGGTCCAGATGTCGTTGCACCGCGGCACGATTCGCCGCGAGGACGTCATCGGACGCGCTGAGCAACCCGTCGATGTCGCCGGGGTCGAACACGGTCAGCCCCAACGCGCGGATCTCGTCCAGCACCGGGTACGGCCCGGCCACCACGAACCTGGACGCCGCGGCCGCCTCGCACACCGGCAGTCCCCATCCCTCCCAGGTGGACGGCAGCAGCACCAGGTCGGCAGCGGCGTAGAGATCGGCAGGATCGGCCACCCTGCCGCGCACAACGCCGGAAAGCCCTTCCACCGCAGGGCAAGGCGCGTCGTCGGTGAGCCAGTACCTGACCCGGTCACGACGCGAGGACAGCGCGCGGACGAACTCGACCGCGCCCGGGATGTTCTTCGACGTGCCCTCGACCCTGGCCGGATGCACCACCAGGTGGTCGTCAGGGCCGACGCCGAGCGCAGCACGAGTGCCGGCCCGATCCCCACCGGCGAGCCCGGCGACGTCGACCCGGTTGTGCACGACGCGAGTGCGCAACGAGGGCCAGCGCGCCAGGAACTCGCGCTCGGTCAGCGAGTTGATCAGCACGTGCAACTGCGCCGGGTGGTGCAACGGAAGAACGTCACCGTCGACAGGTCTCAACTGGACACGCTGCCACGCCGGGTCGTGGTGCCGCAGGATCACCGGGACACCGGCCGCGAGAGTGTGCTCCTCCCACGCCACCGAGGCCTCCGGCGCACTCCACAACGAACCGGCGTTGTCGAGAACGACCAGGTCATGCGTGGTGCAGAGCGACTTGATCAGCGCGTGGTCGACGGGCGGCGGATCACCGCCGGGCCGATCCGCCCACATCCCGCGAACGACCACCCCAGACCCGGAGGCGAAGTACCCGGCCGCGAGCGTGACCTCCCAGCCGAGGGCGGTGAAGGCATCCGCCCACTTCGCTGCCTCGACGCTGACCCCGTCGAACCCGCCCAGCCGGTGGGAGACGACACAAACGCGACTCACTGGCGGCACCCTATCGGTTACTGTCCGCGCCATGCGTCTTCTTGCTCGGGTCGGCAGCTTGCGCGCGGTTGTGGCGGTGACCGTCGGGTTCATCGCACTCAACATGCTTCTCGTGGTGCTCGGCAACGTCACGGACTACGGCACGAACGAAGCGTTCGTGCAGCACGTCCTGGCCATGGACACCACGTTCGGCAAGGAACTGAAGTGGCGGGCCATCACCAGCTCCGCCGTGGTCACGATCGTCTACGTCGCGATCATCCTGTGGGAGGCGATCTCCGCGGTCCTGCTCACCGCGGGCACCATCGCCTACATCCGTGACAAGGAGGACAGCGCGCGCAAGTTCGCGTCCGCGGGCCTGCTGATGATCATGGCCTTGTTCCTCGGCGGCTTCATCACCATCGGCGGCGAGTGGTTCGCGATGTGGCAGTCGAAGGACTGGAACGGCATCTCCGCGGCCCTGCGCATGGTCACCATCGCGGGCTTCGCGCTGATCCTCGTCCACCTCAGCCCACGCCGGGCCACTCAGTAGTCGGTTCCACGCAGAACACCGGCCCGAGCCCAGCGTCGGCGCCGATCTCACCCCACCAGTCACGCTGCTCAGCGTCCTCGATCGAGTCGATCACCACGAGCCCGCCGGCCTCGTGCACGAACCCGACGAGGTCGCTGAGCACGTGCGACACCAGGTCGTCCGGCTTCTGGGAACGCCCCTCGATCCGCACGGCCCTGACGCCGAGCGACCGAACGAGCTCGATCTCCGCCGTGGACCCCCGGAAGTCACGCGCTTCGATGTGAACTCCCATGTCGGACAACAGATCCACGTTGTCCGCGGCCTCGCTGTCCTCGGACGCCAGCACGTGCATGGGAAACCCGAGCAACAACCGCCCCGCGGGTAACCCGGTGTCGGCCAGCACCCGCCGCACGTCCCGCACGAGGTCGGGATTGTTCGCCAAACTCTCCGTCAGGCACACCGCGAGCATCTCGTCGTACCGGCAGGCGACCTCGGCCGCCCGCCGCAACATCCACTCGCCGAGCGGCAACATCAGCCCGGTGTGCTCGGCCATCGACACGCACTTCTCGTGCGTGATCAGCCCGGCATCCCGATGCCGCCAGTTCAGCTCGGCCTCAACACACACCCGAGCCACCCCGTCCAGTCGCATGACGGGGTTGAACACGACGTCGATCTCACCGCTCTCCCACGCCCCCGGCATCACAGCCGCGAGCGCGAACTCCTCCTGCTCCCGCTTGTCCTGCGTGGCATCGTGCAGCCCCCACTGCCGCCGCCCACTGCGCTTGGCCCGCCGAAGCGTCATGTCCGAGGCCCGCAACACCTCAGCCGGGTGATCTCCGGGATGCAACCGTGGCAGCACTCCGATGGAAGCCGACACGGCCACCCCGTGCTCGCCGAAGTAGACCGGCTCGGCCAGCTCGTGCTCAATCGTCCGAATCGTGGAGTCGACGTCCGGAGTGTTCGGCCCGTTCTCCACCAGCACCGCGAACTCGTCCCCCTCGAGCCGCGCCACCATTGCCTTCTCACTCGCGAAAACGGCACTCAACCGCTCAGCCACGAGCTTGAGCACCTTGTCCCCGATCTCCCGCCCGAGCCCGTCGGTGATCACCGCGAACGCGTCGAGATCCAGGTGGTACAGCGTCACCCCGTGCTCGATGTCGCTGTGCAACAACGACTCGAGCCGCGTGGTCAGGTACTGCCGGTTCGGCAACCCCGTCAACGCGTCGTGCAACGACTGGTACTGCAACCGCCCACCGAGCAGCGTGAGCTGACTGTCGTCATCAATCATCACGACAAAGTGCTTGGGCTTGTCCTCCGCGTCCTTCTGCACGGTCGCCGCCAGCAGCACCCGAAAGTGCTCCCCATCGCGGTCGATGAGCCGCGGCCGCTCCTCAACCCGACGCATCCGCCCGTGCTTCAAACTCTCCAACGCACTGCTGACCAGCGGCAAGTCCACCGGCGCGATCAAATCCGTGAGCGTCATCCCAGCCACGTCCTCACGCCGCAGGATGTTGCACAACGCCTCGTTGGCCCGCTCCAGCTCCCCGTCGAGACTGACCATCGCAATCCCGGTCGACGAGTGCGCGAAGATGTCCTCGAACCGCTCCTCGCTGGCCTGCAGGTCGAGCTGCACAGCCCGGTTCGCGCGAAGCAGCGCCTGGCTGACGCTCTCCTGCTGCTCCAGGACCAGTTCCTGAATGGCCCCGGTGTACGCAGTCGACACGGCCCCGACGACCAGCGCCGCAGTCTCCGCGTCGGCGCCCTCCTGCGCCACGAACCGGGCGAGAACCTCCACCGACTTCCGCAGGCTCTGCGTACCGACGCAGTGCATCTCCACCAGCCGCGTACCGACCAGGGAAGCGATCGCCGGATCCTGCGCGATGGCCTCAGCCACGACGTTCAAGAGCTCATGCAGCTCTTCCGTCAACTTCGCGGCAGACAGCGGAATGTAAGCAGTCCGGCTGACCTCGGCCGCCCAGCCGCGCGCCAACTCGTCACGCCCCACCGGACGTGACGATCTCGCGTCCTCCTGGCTCGGCAAATCTCCACCTGACCTGCTCGGCGAGCACCGGTGCGGAAGCCTACCGCCAGCAAACCACACCGTCGCATCACGCGGCCGGCTTCCTCCCAACGGGGGTACGGCGATCCCGGAGCGTTACAACATCAGCTCGCTCGATCGGACCATTTTCCCACGAAGCCCCCACCGCAACTCCACGTTCGGTTGGTAGGCGCCCACCGGCCGGCGAGCTGCGGCAAGCGGCGGAGTCGGCGGAAAGCGAGCGGCGCTCTCACCCACCCACGATGTGCCGCAACTGAGCCAGCAAATCACTACGAGAAGTAGACCCCAGCCTCTGCCGCATCCGAGCCATGTGGTGCTCAACAGTCTTGGCGGAGATGAACAACCGATCCCCAACCTGCTTGTAAGTCATCCCTTCCAAAACCAGCTGAGCCACCTCCCTCTCCCGATCACTCAACTTCCCGGAATCCTCAGCCACAACGGGAACATCCGACTCCCCACCCCGCCGAGCCGAAACCGGTCGCCCCTGCAACAACCGGGCACAGTCGAGCAACCGAACCATGGCCTGCCGATCGGAAGTCCGAATGGCGGCCTGCCCGGCCAACCGAGAGGCATCCCACCAAAGCCCCACGGCGTGCAAGCTGCGAGCGGCCTCCTCAACGCGATCCGCGTCAACCTTCCCGGCGATCACATCGAGCCAACTCTCAGCGGCGGCGGAGACAATCGCGCAGTACCGGCTGTGCCCCCGATGAACAGCCAACGCAGCGGCATGCTCCTCAGCAGCCGCGGTGTTCTCGTCGATGATCGCCGCGTGCAACAGACTCCAGTGCAGCTGGGTGGTCCACAACGGCGGATCCCCCAACGACCTCAGCAAAGCAGCAGCCTGCCGAAGATGCGGCGCCAACCGCTCCTGATCCCGCAACCGAGCCGCAGCAGCGGCAAACTCCCCAAGCGGCAACAACGAGAACAAGTCAACCGGATGCCGAAGCACAGCTTCGCAAGCCTGTTCCCAAGTGCGCCGCAAGGTGGCCAGATCGCTGTTGCGCCGGGCCACCCCGATCTCAAGCGCCACCGCGAAGATCCAGTCCCGAGGCTCGAACACCCCGCGAACCGACATCAACGATTCACGGGCGACACCCAGGTTCCCGCGCAACATCTGCAACCAAGCCTGCAACAACCGGTGCCGCACCGACATCAGCACCCCGCCGGTGCCGCATTCGACCGCCCGGTCCAGCACCGACTCGGCAACGTTCGGCTCACCGCAGTGCACAGCCACCAGCGCGGCCAACGCAGCCGGGCTGTCCGGCAGCAACACCGCCCCACCGGCCGGTTCCAGCATCGACGAAGCCCGCACCAATGTGGACAGCGCAGCGGTCTCGGCCCCGGAGACGGACTGCCGAACCCCTTGGAGCATCAAGGAAGCCGCCCCGCCGAGCATCGTCGGCGGCTGAGGCGGCGTCTCCTCGAACCGATGCCCCGTACCGATCAGCCCGATCCCGGCGAACGCCGCGGCGTAAGGCGTGGCGGCCCACCGAAACAGCTCGGTGCTCCGAGCCAACTGCCCCCGGTGCGCCAGGGCAACCGCCGCGACCTCGGCAGCCGTACGTCGATGCGGCGTGTCAGAGGTGCTGATCACCTGATCGGCGAGCCGCAGAGCGGAGTCCAGATCGCCGGCCATCGCAGAAGCGGTGGCCCACGAAGCAGCGGTCTCCGCTGAAGGCGCCCCACCACCGGTAGAAGCCTTGAACAGCCGGGCCGCCAGCGCAGGATCAGAAGCCAAGGCCTCGCGGGCAGCAGCCGCGAACACCGGCCCACCGATACCGGTGTCCAGCAACGGCCGCACCAGATCCAGCACCGGTCCACCGCGCTCGAGCTGCAACTGCGCCAGCTTCTGCCGCACCGCGATCCGCCGCTCGGCCCGCGTCAGCGCACCCACAGCTCGATGCGCCAACGGCAGCAGGGTCCCGTCCTCGGCCAGCATGCCGGTCGCGCGGGCAGCTTCGATGATGTCGCTGACCTCGTCGAAGTCCTTGTCCAGCAAGGCGGACAGCAGGTCGAGGCGCTGAGCCGCACCGGCTTCGGCGGCCAGCAGGAACTTCTGCAGGTCCACGTCCAGCCAGTCGAGCTCGGACCGGAACCCGTTCAGCACGTCGGCGGACACCTCGGAAACGGCTCCGAGCCGCTCCACGAACCCGGGCACACCACCGGTCTGCCCGAAGACGAAGTCCACAACGGGCTTGGGCGCGTGCAGGAACTCACGAACCTGTTCCCGCGAGAACGGCGCCAACGGCACGACCACAGCGCCACGGGTCAGCTCGGCCAGCAGAGAACGACGAGGCCATGGCCGGTAGGCCAGCACGAGCAGAGGCTCGGCGGCCAGCGCGCTCAGCGAGGCGTCGTCCAGCAGGTGCGCGTCGTCCACCACCCGGACAGCCGAGTTGGTGATCTCTTCCAGAAACGCTGTCTTGCCGTAACCACCAGGCGCCACAACGACAACGCGCAGGCGGGTGCCCGAGGCGGCGTCGTTGATCCGGTCCAGGACGTCCCGCACGGAGACGTCCAACACCAACCTGGCTCGCGTGGTCACGCTCAACGGCCGTCCTCATCGTCGTATTTGGAGTCTGATCGGGAGCCGGACCGGCGTCCGGCGGGCTTCAGCACGCTCGCGACGCGCTTGACCCTGCGCGGGGGCAGCTCCAGAGGGGACACGTCCACCGGCGGGCGGGGCGGTGGCGCGGTGAACTCGTCGTCGTCGGGGTGCGCGATCTCGCCGACCGGGAACCGCAACGACGCTTCGCGGGTGTGGACCAGGACTGACGTCTCGATGGGTTCTGGTTCGGACTCGGGACCCAGGACCACCAGCCGCGCCGCCACGGCGGCGCCCTTCGCGACCGAGTGCTCCGGCGCGGCCTCGGCCAGCACCCGGCAGTCGACCGCCGCGGACAACGCGTCGCCGATCGCCGTCATCCGGCAGCCACCGCCGACGAGCAGCACCGCGTCGGGCTGCACAGCGCCCAGGGCACGCGTGAACGTGGACACCAGGTGGTCGATGGACGGCCTGATCTCCTCCACGAACTCGTCACGGGTGATCTCGATGCCGCTGATCACGACCGACGGGCCGAACGCCCGCTTCGCCGCCTCACACTCGGCGACCGACACCACGCCGTCCTTGCCGAGCCGGCTGCGCACCAGCGCCGCCAGCAGGTCGTCGAAGTCGGCCCCGGTGTGGTGGTCGACGCCTTCAACGTGGTTGACCAGATCGAACGTCCGGTTCTGCGACCGCCGCACGACCGACGTGGAGAACGCGTGGCTGCCCAGCGAGAACACCGCCAACGACGAGTCCGGCACCACCCGCGAGCGCACGGCGTGGTTCTCCGCGGCCGCGAACGGCTCCGGCACGAGCGTCACGTCGTGGACCCCGACCGCCCGCAGCGCCGCGTAGAGCTGTCCACGGCGATAGGGGCCCCACACGGCAGGGTGACTCACGGCCACGTGACGGGGCTGTTCACCCTCCCGGGCGACGACCTCGCCGATGACCCACATGATCAGCAACGCGGTCAGTTCCTCGGCCGGGCACGTCTCCGGACCCAGCGACAACGGCACCGCGTCACCGACTCTGCGGGCGAAACCGGTGGCCGTCCAGCCTGGCGTGCCGAACTCACCGACGGAGAACGTCCCAGCGTCCGTGAGCTGCAGAAACGACGGCACGACCAGGGCGATCTCGGCCTCTCGGGCACCGTCGAGACGGCACACGGCAGCAGTCGTCCGGGTGGTCCCGACATCGACTCCCAGTACGTACGCCAAGTCTCTCCCTCACCTGTTCGCAGCAGCGACCAGTACCTACACGGGTGAACAAGAGGCGCTCAAGCGGTGCCCCTAATCCCCTAGGGGCTCAACGAGCGTCACCCCTTCGGGGAACGGGGATCTACTGGGAGTGATCCCCGATGTTGGGGGTGGGCCCGCTCTCATAGCTTTCCGGCAGACCAATTGATACGTGCTTCAACAGGAGAGTCCTTCAGATGATCGAGTCGACCAGCACGCTCCACGACTTCGTGCTCAACCTCCTCAGCGACCCGGCCCTGAAGGCCGCGTTCGCGAACGACGCCCAGGGCACCTTGGAGCAGGCCGGCCTGGCGGACATCACTGCTGTTGACGTTCAGGAAGTCATCCCGCTGGTGATCGACCTGCTGCCGGCCACTCCCGCGGGCCTGCCCGCTCTCGAGAGTGTCGCGCTGTCCGGTCTCCCGCAGGACGTCCTCGAGGACGGCCCGCTCGGCGCCATCAGCCAGCTGCAGGCGGTCGCGTCTCAGCTGACCACGCAGGGCGTGTCCCTCGGCGACATCACCTCCTCCTCCGCCGGCCTGCTCGCGGCCGACGAGAACGGCCTGACCGTGTGGGCCGGCACCAACACCGCCAACGTCTTCGGTGCGGGCGAGGTCAAGCTCGGCGGTGACTTCTCCGCCGTCGGCGACGTGACCTCGGTCCTCGACCAGACCGCCTCCCCGGTCGCCGGCACCGCGCTCGACGTGGCCGACACCGCGACCTCCACCGTCGACGGCACGCTGGGCACCGTCACCTCGACCGTTCCGGGCGTCGACGGCGTCCTCGGCAACCTGGTCGGCGTGACCGGCCTCGGCCACGACGCGCTCGGCGTGCTCGGTGGCGGCGACGCCGCCCTGGGCAACGTGCTCAACGTCGGCGGCCTGGACACCCTGTCCACCGGCACCGTCGACGTGAAGGTCCCCGAGGCCGTCGGCGGTGTCGAGAACGCCGCATCCGGTGTCGTGAACACCGCCACCGGCCTCACCCACTCCGCGACCGGCCTGGTCGGCGACACCGCGGGTGTCGGCAACGTGCTCGGCAACGTCACCGACGTCGCGCACAACCTGCCGGTCGCCGGCGACCTCGACCTGGGCGGCCTGCTCGGCTGATCTTCCTGACCCGTCCCGGACCGGCCCTGTCTCATCTGGACAGGGCCGGTTCGGCGTCTACCAGGCAAAACGGTCATGGCAGCTCTCGCGGTGAGCAACATCACCGTCCGCTCCGAACAGCTCGGTCTCCCCCGTTCGGAACCGGTCTTGCGTTCGAGGCTTTCACCCAAGGGGGTGAACACGGCACTATGAGTCAGGTGATGGCACCGCCCTGGCTCGACGTGCTCGACGAGACGATCGCAGCCTGCGTCACGCACCGGAGGCCCGATCTCGAGGCCCGGCTGCGGGAGAAGCGGGCTCAGCAGCTCGATCCCAAGTTGCGCGTTCTCGTCGTCGGCGAGTCCAAGCAAGGCAAGAGCCAGCTCGTCAACGCGCTGCTCAACGCGCCGGTCTGCGCGGTCGGCGACGACATCACGACGACTGTGCCGACGTTCGTGCAGCACGCCGACACCCCGTCGGCGGCGCTGGTCCGCAACGCCTCCGCCCGCGGGTCGATCTTCCACACGCCGACCGAGCGCATCGCGGTCCCGATCGAGCAGGTGACCAAGCAGGTCTCCACCGCCCGTTCGCAGCACGTCGTGCGGGCCGAGATCGGCATCCCCCGCGCGTTGCTCGACAGCGGCCTCGTCCTGATCGACACCCCCGGAGTGGGTGACACCCGATCCGCGCACACCGCCAGCACGTTCGCGACGCTGATGCAGGCCGACGCCGCGTTGCTGGTCTCCGACGCCACCGGCGAGCTGACCTCCGCGGAGATGACGCTGCTCAAGAAGGTCATGGAGGCCTGCCCGAACGTCACGGTGGTCGTCACCAAGATCGACCTCGTGCCGAGCTGGCGCACCGTCGTGGAGCGCAACAAGGCCCTGCTCGCCCGCGCCGGCGTCCCCGCGAAGCTCATCCCGGTGTCGAGCGCGTTGCGGCTGCGCGCCGCGAAGACCGGTGACCAGCGGCTCAACAACGAGTCCGGTTTCCCCGAACTGCTGGCGTGCGTGCAGCGGGACATCGTGGCCAGCGCCGACCTGCTGGCCCGCCGCGCCGTCGCAGTCGTCGCCTCCAGCGCGATCAGCCAGCTCGTCACGCCGCTGCGCGAAGAGCTGACGGCCCACGACTCGTCCCGCACGGCCGCCACGATCTCGACGCTGCAGGAGGCCCAGCGCCGCGTCGACGAGTTGCGGCGCCGGTCAGCGCGTTGGCAGAACGTGCTCAACGACGAGATGGCCGACCTGATCTCCGACGTCGAGTACGACCTGCGCGACCGCACGCGCAAGATCCTGCGCGAGGTCGACAAGACCTACGACGAGGCCGATCCCGCGATCGGCTGGGACAAGTTCGAGCAGTGGCTGGAGGACAACCTCAACGAGGCCGCCACCACGAACTTCGCTTGGCTGATGGAGCGCGCGGAGTGGGTGGCCGCGAAGGTCGCGAAGAACTTCCCCGTCTACCGCGAGGACCTGATCCCCGGTTCGGTGCTGCCGGACGACCTGCTGGAGCCGGTCGGCAGGCTGGAGAAGCCGAAGATCGAGCCGTTCTCGATCCCGCAGAAGCTCTTCACCGGTCTGCGCGGCTCGTACGGCGGCGTGCTGATGTTCGGTCTGGTCACCTCGCTCGCCGGCATGCCGCTGATCAACGTGATCTCGCTCGGCGCCGGTGCGTTGTTCGGTGGCAAGTCGATCCTCGACGAGAGCGACCAACGGCTGAAGCGCCGCCAGGCCGCCGCGAAGGCCGCCGCGCAACGGCACGTCGACGACTTCTTCATGAAGTTCTCCAAGGACGTCCGCGACTCGGGCCGCCACATCCAGCGCTCGCTGCGCAACCACTTCAGCACGCTCGCGGAGGAGTTCCAGGAGACGTTGCTGGAGTCGGCCCGCAGTGCCAAGCGCGCGGTGCAGGACGACCAGACCGAACGCGAGCGCCGGTTGCGGGAAGGCCGCAAGGAACTGGACAAGCTGGTCACGCTCTACAAGCGGGTGCAGGCGCTCGGTGGTCCGGCGATGGAGCTCTCCGCGTGACATTGGATCGCGTCGTCTGGTCGATGCTGCAGGAAGCTTTGGCCGTCTACCGCGACAGCCCGCGCGCCACGGGCTGGCTGCGTTCCCACATCGAGCGCTACACCGAACCCGTGCGGATCGCGGTGGCCGGCCGGTCGCGCATCGGCAAGTCCACTGTGGTCAGTGCGCTGATCGGGGACGAGTTCGCGCCGCTGAACTCCTTCGTCTGGTACCGCAACGGCACCGAACCGCGCGCGCACGTGTTCTCCGGGCCCGGCCGTCCGCACGAGGTCGCGGTGGGCAGGCGGGGCGGCAGGCACCACGTGGAGATCGGCCAGTTCGACCGCGCCGACCGGATCGTCGTCGAGTGGCCCGCGCGGACGTTGCGGGACGTCGTGCTGATCGACACCCCGGCCGAGGCCTCGCCGGAGCAGGTGCTCGGTGAGGCGGACGCGTTGCTGTACCTGATGCGGCACGTGCAGGACGAGGACCTGAAGTACCTGCAGGCGGCCAACGACCACCCGATCGCCCGCACCGCCGCGGTGCACACGGTCGCGGTGCTCGCCCGCGCCGACGAGATCGGCGCCGGGCGGATCGACGCGTTGTCGTCCGCCAAGCAGATCGCCCGCCGCTACCGGCGTGATGTGGCCGTGCAACCGCTGTGCCAGAACGTGGTCTCGGTCGCAGGGCTGCTCGCCGTGGCCGCGAAGACGTTGCGGGAGGACGAGTTCGCGGCCCTGCGGTCGCTGGCGTCGCTCGGCCGGGAGGAGCTCGAGGACCACCTGCTGTCGGCGGACCGGTTCGTCGGCGAGCAGTTCCCGGTGCCGATGGACCCGGCGGTGCGGCAGGCGCTGCTCGAACGGTTCGGGATCTTCGGCGTCCGGCTGATCACCGCGTTGATCCGGCAGGGCTTCGACACCCAGGTCAAGCTCACCGGTCAGCTGGTGCAGCGCAGCGGGCTCGGCGACCTGCGCGACTCGATCGCGATCCACTTCACCGAGCGCCGCGAGATCCTCAAGGCGCGGTCGGCGCTGCTGGCGCTGGACGTGCTGTTCCGGATGGAGCCGCGGCAGAACGCCCGCAAGCTGATGGCCGACCTGGAACGGGTCGTCGCCTCGGCACACGACTTCCGCGAGCTCCGGCTCGTCGCCGCGTTGCAGGCAGGCCGGACGAAGCTGCCGGCCGAGCTGCAGGCGGAGGCGTTGCGGCTGGTCGGCGCGGAGGGCACGACCTCGTTGGCGCGCCTGGGTTTCGACTACGAGGCCGACCAGCGGGAGCAGCGGGAGGCGTTGCTCGACGCGCTGGTGCGGTGGCAGGCGCAGGCCGCCGACGTGCACGCACCGAACGACCAGCGCAGGGCCGCGCAGATCGTGGTCCGCACGTGCGAGGGGCTTCTCCCGCAGCTGTCCTGAGGCACTATGGGCTGATGGAACTCGTGCAGTGGGGCGACGAGCACTTCGAGCACTTGCTGCGCTGGGCGACCGACCCGCGGATGACCAGGTACGTCGGCGACGGGCAGCCCTGGACGCCGGAGTACGTGGCCGAACGGCACGAGCAGGCGTTGCGGCACTGGGAGGGCTACGGCTTCGGCATGCACGCCGTCGTGGAGGACGGCGAGGTCATCGGGATCGGGCAGATGCTCGAGGGCGATCTGGGAGAGATCGAGATCGGCTACTGGGTGGATCCGGGGCACTGGGGACGCGGCGTCGCCACGAGGATCGCCGAGGAGCTGCGGGACAAGGCGCTCGCCATCGCCGACCGCGTCGTCGCCGGCCACGTGGCGGAGAACACCGCGTCCGGCCGCGTGCTCGAGAAGGCCGGGCTGACCTACTTCACCAGCAAGAACATGGGCGGAAGACTTCAGCACTGCTACGCGTTGGAGCGAGGTATGAGCGACACGGGGGTTTTGCGCTACAGCGCGTTCACGAAGGATCCGGCAGGCGGCAACCCGGCGGGCGTGGTGCTCGACGCGACCGGCCTGTCCGACGACGAGATGCTCGCCATCGCCGCGAAGGTGGGCTACTCGGAGACCGCCTTCGTGCTGCCGAGGGAAGGGCGCGAGTTCGACGTCCGGTACTTCAGCCCGAAGGCCGAGGTGCCGTTCTGCGGTCACGCCACGATCGCCACGGCCGTCGCGCTGGCGGAGCGGATCGGCGACGGCGCGCTGACGTTCCACACGCCGGCCGGTGAGATCACCATCGAGACCGCCGACGGTACGGCTTCGCTCACGAGCGTGCCCACCAGTACGTCCGAGGCGGACCCGGAGCTGGTCTCGGCCGCACTGGAAGCGTTGCGGTACAAGGAGATCGGCGATGGGCCGGTGCACGTCGGCTTCGGCGGCGCACGGCACCTGCTGATCCCGCTGAAAGACCGCGAACAGCTCGCGAACCTCGACTACGACTTCGACGCACTGCGCGACCTGTTGCTGGCGCACGACCTCACGACCGTGCACCTGTTCTGGCGCGAGTCCGCGGACCTCGTGCACGCCCGCGACCCGTTCCCGGTCGGTGGCGTGGTGGAGGACGCGGCGACGGGCGCTGCCGCCGCCGCGTTCGGTGGCTACCTGCGCGACCTCGAAGGGCCGCAACGGTTCGTCATCAGCCAGGGCGAGGACATGGGCAGGCCGTCACGGCTCGAGGTCGACGCCACGCGCGAAGACCGCCGCGTCACCGTGACCGGCGCGGCCGTCGTCATCCCTTGATCGGCTCCAGTACCACAACGGGAATCTCGCGGTCCGTCTTCTTCTGGTAGTCGGCGTAGGACGGCCAGACCTCGTTCATCAGCTTCCACAGCCGGTCTCGCTCGTCGGGACCGGCTGTGCGGGCGCGCGCCTGGAACTTGTCCGCCTCGACCTGAACGTCCACCACGGGATCGGCTGCGAGGTTCAGGTACCACGACGGGTGCTGGGGCTTGCCGCCCTGCGACGCGACCACCACGTAGTCGTCACCGGCGCGCTGGTAGATGAGCGCGGTGCGCCGCATCTCGCCGCTCTTGCGCCCCTTGGTGGTCAGCAGCAGCGTGAACACACCTGGCCGCCACTCATGACCTTCGGCGCCGCCGGTCTCGACGTACTTCTGTATGTGCTCGTTCACCCAGCCAGTGGGAGAGTCCTTCACCGCCATGGGTTCGACGCTACTGCCGCGGAGCGCAGGGTGCGCGGCAGCAGCGTCGAACCGAGGGGTGCGCACCCTCCCGCGCCGGACCCTGGACGCTGCCGCAAGCGCCGGGCCGGGAGATCTTCGACATCACTATGCCCCGATCGAAGGGTGGCGGCGCATTCAGAACGGGGATACAAGGTCTTTATGCCCGAGCTGGAGCTCCGCCACCTCCGCGCGGTTCGCACCATCGCCGAGGAAGGCAGCGTGACCAGGGCCGCCACGCGGCTCGGACTGACCCAACCCGCTTTGTCGGCCCAGCTGCGCACGGTCGAGAGACTGGTCGGCGGCCAGCTCTTCGACCGGACGCGCAACGGTTGCATCCCAACGGACCTGGGCCGTCGTGTGCTGGGCACGGCCAGACTGGTCCTCGACGAGATGGCTCAGCTGATCAGCACCACGAGGGAGACGGACCGCTGCGGCCCGTTGTACCTGGGCTGCATCTCGATCCTGTACTTCGCGGCGCTCGTCGAGGGACTGCGGCAGCTCAACGCCGATGTGCGGGCGGAGGTGCGGCAGTCGTCGCCGGAGATCGTGGACCTGCTGGAACAGGGCCGGGTGCACGTGGCCCTGTTCGAGTTCTTCGACGGCATGCCGTCACGCGACCTCGCGGGCATCGAGCTGCGCAAGCTCGTGAGCGAACCGGCGTTCGTCGCGGTGTCGGAGAAGGACCCGCTGGCGCGGCAGGAGGAGATCGACCTCGCCCAGCTCGCCGACCGCGACTGGGTCACGCCGCCCGCGCAGATGATGGGCAACCGGATGCAGGTGTTCCAGGCGTGCGCGGACGCCGGTTTCGCACCCAGGCTGACCCACCACACCGGCGAGTCGAACATGGCGCGCGGCCTGGTCGCGAGCGGTGCCGTGTCGTTCGCCGCGGCACCCTCGCGCACCGGTGAGGGCATCGTGATCCGCAAGCTGCGCGGCACGCCGTTGATGACGGACATCTTCGTGGCGACGCGGCGGGACTCGCCGGTGGCGGGGCGGGCGCACGAGGTGTTCGCGTGCGCCGCCGACGCCTACCGGTCGGTGCTGGACCGCAATCCCGAGTACCGCAAGTGGTGGGACGCGCACCCGGAGGCGCACCCCGAGTTCACCTAGACGGCGATGGGGCGCGAAGGCCGCCCGATCAGCTTCTCCAGGTCAGGGCGGACCTCGGCGAGCACACCCTCGCGGATCGCCGCGAAGAAGTCGACCACGAACGGGGGCATGCCGGCCGCGATCAGGTCCTCGTCGCTCACGTCGCGGAACTTCTCGCCGGCGACCTCGGGGAACGACCAGCTCGTGGAGCCGGTGAGCTCGTAGACGGCGTTCTCGTGGCCGTCCGTGGTCAGTGCGACGGCGGCGGCCAGCGCGAGGTCGTCACGCGGGGCGCTCGCGACGCGGCCGTCCTTGGTCGAGGTGGCGACGACGTCCTGGGCCAGCGTGTCCAGGTAGTTCTCGTGGTACATGCCGTTGCGCAGGAACGTGAAGGTCAGGCCGGTCGCGCGGATCGCTTCCTCGGCGGCCTTGTGCACCTCGGCGACGCTCAGCGTGGACGTGTCCGCGTCGGTCACGCTGGTGTAGAAGACGTGGCCCACGCCGTGCTCCTTCGCCTTGGCGATGGCGTTGGCGTGCTGCTGGATGCGGACGGCGGAGTCGTGCGCGTCCGCGGACACGATCAGCAGCTTGTCGACGCCGCGGAAGTCGAGGGTCTCGGGCCGGTCGAAGTCGCCCTGACGCACCTCGACGCCTTCGAGGGTGAACTTCTCCGGGCTCCGCACGGACACGATGACCTGCTCGTCCGTGCGGTCGAGGACGTAGCGGACGACTGCGCCGCCGAACTGGCCGGTTGCTCCGGTGATGAGGATCGTCATGGCGTCAAAGCTATGGTTAGCGCTAACCTCTGGTAAGTACCCACTTTGAAGTTGGGTACTTACGTGGAGGTGAGCATGCAGGTCACGATATGTCCGGAGCGGGCGATCATGGAGCACGTCACAAGCCGATGGGGCGTGCTGGTGCTCCAGGCACTGTCCGACGGCAGCTCGTGGCGGTTCAGCGACCTGCGCCGCAAGCTCGAGGTCGTGAGCGAGAAGATGCTCACCCAGACGTTGCGGACGCTGGAGCGCGACGGCTTCGTGCACCGCGAGGTGAAGCCGGTCATCCCGCCGCACGTCGAGTACACCCTGACGCCACTCGGAAAGGGCGCGGCAGGGCACCTCGTGGCGCTGTCGTCGTGGATCGAGGCGAACTACCCGGAGGTCGCCCAGGCACAGAACCGCTACGACGAAGCCTGAGACTCGCCGGAGTGTCGAAGGATAGACATCGGGCCAGTCACTCGAATGCGCAGTGAAGGTTCTCACTAAACACCCACAAAGCCGAGTGAAACATCGGATGGGTCACGATTAGGGGGCGCAATCTGGCCCCTCCCGCTGGCACAATGGACCAATGGCCCAACCGTTCACCGACGAAAGCCATCCGGCGGAGCCCTATCCGGGGACTCGTCCAGACCACTGTTTCGTCCACGTCGACGAAACAGGCTGGCCAGTGCGACCAGACCTCACGATGGAGTCGGGATGGCGGGTAGAGCCGGAGAACATCGACCTAGACCAATGGCTCGCAAACCACGGTGAGCCCCCGTTGGCTGCCCGGATGCCGGTGCTCGGCTACGGCTCGAACGCCAACCCCAGCAAGGTCACCTGGCTCCGCGAGGAGCTCGGTCTCGAAGGCCCCGCGGTCGTGCTTCGCGCACGGTGCGAGGGCCTTTCTGCCGTCTGGGCCGCGGGCATGCGCGCGCGTGACGGCCAGCGCCCGGCAACGCTCGCGGCCGAACCCGGCCACGTCGAGGAGCACTCGGTCTGGTTCGCCACGCCCGAACAACTCCGCGTGCTGGACCGCTGTGAGGGCCGCGGACTGCGCTATCGCCTCGTACGCCTGCACACGGGCCGCGTGGTGCTGTACAACGGCGGTGTCATCGACTCGGTCCTGGCGTACACGGCAGGCTCCAAGAAGCGGATGCCCGTGCTCGTGAACGGCCGTATGGTCCGGTGTGAGGACGTGTCGCAGCGACATGCCCGTGTGCTGGGCGGGGTGCCGGCGATGACCGACGGACTGGACGTGACCGAGGTGCACGGCGTTCCGTCCGCCGACGACTGGCCGGAGCTGCTGTTCGTCTACGGCACGCTCCAGCCGGGCGCAAGCGCTTGGGATCTGATGGAGCCGCACGTCGTGGAGTCGGAGGAGACCCACCTGCCCGGCACGTTGTTCGACACGGGCCTCGGCTACCCGGCACTGCGTCCAGGCGCCGGCCTCGGCGTGCCCGGTTTCGTGCTGCGGCTGCGCTCACCCGAGGACGCGCTGCCGCTGCTCGACGAGTACGAGGGCGACGACTACCGGCGCGTGCGGGTCGTGCTGCCCGACGGGCGAATCGCCTGGACGTACCTGTGGACGGCGGCCGTGAAGGGCATGCCGGAGCTGCCCGACGGATGGGCCGTCCACCAGATCCGGTGAATTTCCGGCAGGTTGTGTGGGTGACTTGGTGAGTGGGCACATCCTCACTGGTAGGAGGTGCATCCATGACTCGACGGTTGATCGCTTGCGGACTGCTGGTGCTCGCTTCCGTGACGGCCTGCGGGGACAGAACCGCGGACACCGGGTCTGCCACGCTGCCGATGTCGACTCCGTCGTCGCCCTCCGCTTCACCCGCGGAGGCCGCCGACGAGTCCGCGGCTCCCGCGGCTCCCGCGGTCAAGCGTTGCGACGCGTCCGTCCTCAAAGGCGCGGTCGAGCCGACCGATGCCGGTGCCGGCAACAGGTACGCCAAGTTCGTGGTGACGAACTCCAGCACCGCACCGTGCACGCTGAACGGCTACAGCGGCTTCCAGCTGCAGACCGCCGGCGGCGCCGCGGTGCCGACCAAGCTGGAGCGCAAGGCCGATCCCGGCCCGAAGGCGATCTCGCTCGCGCCGGGCGCCAAGGCGGTCGCGAACCTGCACTGGTCCATCGTCCCGGCCGGCGACGAGCCCGTGGACAAGCCGTGCGAGCCGGAGGCCACGCAGGTCGCGGCGATCCCGCCGGACGAGACGGCACCGCTGTCCGTGCCGTGGACCTACGGCCCGGTGTGCTCCGGTGGCCGGATCGAGATCAGCGCGTTCTACGCTGCGTAAATGGACGTACCAGGATGGCTCGCCGTGTTGCCGCACGGCGAGCGCATCGCCTCTTCGCTGCGCTCCGCCGGGGTTGCGGTCGCGGTGACCGAGGACGTCGAGGCCGCGGTGAAGGCCGCCGACCGACCGGTCGTCCTCATTGGACACTTCACCGGCGCACCCGCCGCGGTCCGTTACGCGCAAACGCATTCAGGGCTCGCCGCACTGGTGCTGGTATCACCGGTGCTGGGCATGTGGGACGGCGCGTCCGACGAGCTGGCCGACCTGATGGACGAGGTCAACTTCGGGCCGGCGCTGGGCGAGCTGCCGACGTTGTGGTTGCACGGGTCGGATGACGAGATCGTGCCGATCTCGGACACGCGCGCGGGAACGGACAGGATTCGCGGGACCGCCTTCGAGGAGCACATCGTCGACGGGCTGCTGACCGACGCCGAGGCCGTCATGCGGGTGCTGGAATTCGCGCGCCGTGTCGTCTGACACCATTTTGGGCGTGGAAGACCTCGTGCTGCTGATCACCGTGGTGGTCGAGGCGGCGGACGAGCAACAGGCGCGTGCCGCGTGCGACGCGCTCATCAACCGTGCTGACGCGCGGGTCGTGGACGCCCGTGACTGCTCGGACGAGGAGCCGGGGTGCTGGGCCGTCATCATCACCGAGCCGAGCTCGGAGAAGGCCACGCACAACGTCTCCGCGGCCCTGGCGCGGGCGGTTCGCACCTTCGTGCGGGGGCTGGGTGACGGTTTCCCGACCCCGCGGGTGGCGTGCGAGCCGCCGACGGCGTGGACGGTGCTGGACGACCCCGAGCTGATCAACGGGCTGGTGCCGGGAGCCGAGCGCGTCCTGGTCGAGGCGTGGGCAGGAGATGACCCGTTCGGTGCAGGTACTCCGCGTGACAACTCACCCGCAAGGCCGTCTTGATTCACCCGGCCGGTCGGTAGGTCTTCACAACGGGGTGTAGGCGGCATTGTGAGGGTTACTACACGCTCAGTCGAGGGGCCAGCGCCGCGCCTAACTGATCATTAAATCAAGGCCCGTTCGAGTGGATTCAGGCATCCACCCAGTTAGCCGATCTTCGGTCTCAACTGTGAAAATCTGGGCACAATCTCTACTGAGGGTGGTTGTACGACCGCCCTGTTCCGGGAGGGTTCGGGAGTCGACATGGCCAGCATCGAAGAGGTCCGTGCCGCAATTGCCCAGGCGATCGACAAGGCGAGCCAAAGCCAGTCGGCCCTCCAACAGGCGGCTGAGCTCGCCGAGGACGCGCAGCAGCTGCTGACATCGGTCACGCAGGGCTCCGTGCAGGCGGACGTCGAGACGACGAACGCCCAGTTCGCCCAGGTCGTGTCCGGCGTGAGCGAGCTGCAGAACTACCTCGGCGCGGGCATTTCCGGGGCCGAGGGCATCAACAGCAGGCTTTGATGGCATCCATCGCCGACGTTCGCGCCGCGCTCGAGCAGGCGAGCGAGATCCTGCGTGAGGCGTACCGGAGTGTCCGCAGCGCGCAGGAGGGCCTCGACGAGGCGGTCGCGATCCTCGCCGAGTCGAGCGAGAACCACCACGAGTCGCTGCTTCCACCGGAGTTCGTGCGCGCGAAGGAAAGATTCCCCGATCAGCTGGAACTGATGGTGGGAACCCTAGAGCGCATCCAACGACTCACCGTGGAGCTGTGATGAGCAGGCGGGACGAGCGGCGACGGAGGATCGAGGAAGCCTTCACGGAGTTCCAGCGCGCCGTTGCGGCCGCGCTGGGCTCCGTGGCGCGTGAGCACCGGGCACTCGCCACCGAGCACGCGAAGGACATGTTCGAGTTCACTGTGCGCGGCATGGGCGCCGACAAGGCGCTGCGCGACACCGCGCTGGCGAACGTGACACCGTTCCTGGTGGTCGACGAGAAGCGCGAGAGAAACCCGCGCCAGGCTCCGCTCTCGATGGCCCAGTTCGCCGAGCGGCTCGCCCAGATCAAGCACGACTGGCAGCAGTCGTACCACGAGTGGACCACGACCGGTCCCGACCAGCTGACGGCGCTGGTGAACTCGGTCGCCGCCGGGCCGGCGTCGTGGCCGCACGAGTCGTGGCTCGGCACGCCTGGCACGCACGACGGCAGCGAGGGCGTGCCGGAGCTGTGGCGGATCGGCACGGGCGTGGTGACGTCCGCGCCGGAGACGCAGCCGTTCCCGGTGGCGGTTCCGCTGCTGGACCAGGCGCACCTGCACATCTCGTCCACTTCGGACAGCCGTCAGCTCGCGGACACGCTGGTGGAGAACCTGTTGCTGCGGGTGCTGTCGCACTTCCAGCCGGGTCTCGTGCACGTTCACGTGTGGGACGTCGGCCAGCTGACCGGGTCGTTGCCGGGCCTCTACCCGTTGACCCGCGCCAACCTGCTGACGGTGCACGACCCGGCGCGGCTGCACGAGCTGCTGGACGAGCTGTCCGAGCACATCCGCCAGGTGCACACGAAGGTTCTGGTCGACGGGCACCTGACCGTTCGATCGGTCAGCGGTGAGGGCAGGCGCACCGAGCCGTGGCGGATCGCCGTGTTGTTCGGCAACCGCAAGGCGTTGAAGGAAGAGCACCAGCAGCAGCTGCAACGCGTGGCGCGCAACGGTTTGGCGTGCGGGGTGCAGTTGTTCATCGTGGACATCCCGATCACGATCAACTCGCCGGTGGAGACCGTGTCGTTGCGCGGTGACGGCACCGCGACCTGCACGATGACCGGCAAGCACGTCACCGTGACGCTTGATCCGCCGCTGCCGCGGACTCTCGTGCCGCGCGCCTGTGCCGCCATCGCGGAGAAGCGCGAGGAGCGGCGGACGCGCATGAGCACCTTCGGCGATCTGCTGCCCGAACGGCCGTGGACCGAGAACTCCGCCGCCGGAGTCATTGCGCCCGTTGGCTTCGACGACGGTGAGCCGGTGTGCGTGCAACTCGGCGACACCTCGCCGCACGCGTTGATCGGTGGACCTTCGGGTTCAGGTAAGACGAACTTCCTCTACGCGATGCTCGGTTCGTTGTGTGCGCGGTACTCGCCGGACGAGCTGGAGCTGTACCTGCTGGACTTCAAGGAAGGCGTGTCGTTCGCGCAGTTCGCGCCGGGCCGCAAGGACCCGTCGTGGCTGCCGCACGCGCGCCTGGTCGGCGTGAACGTCAACACCGACCGCGAGTTCGGCGTGGCGCTGCTGAAGTTCCTGTCCGACGAGATGCGCCGGCGCGCGGACGCGGCCAAGCAGCACGAGGTCACGAAGCTGGAGCACCTGCGCGCGGAGGACCCGAACGGGCGCTGGCCGCGGATCGTCGCGGTGATCGACGAGTTCCAGTACCTCTTCGGCGAGCGCGACCAGGTCACCGCCGCCGCGACCCAGCTGCTGGAGGACGTGGCGCGGCGCGGTCGCTCGCAGGGCATCCACCTGGTGCTGTCGTCGCAGGACGTCTCGGGCATCGAAGGGTTCTGGGGCAAGTCGGCGATCTTCGAGCAGTTCACCGTCCGCATCGCCCTGCCCAAGGCCCGCCGGGTGCTGGCCGAGCCGCAGAACGACGCCGCCGTGGAGCTCCCCCGCTGGCACGCGGTGATCAACCACGAGTCGGGGGTGAAGCCGGGCAACGAGATCTGCCGCATCCCGGACTCGACGTCCAAGGGCACCATGGACTTCCTGCAGAACGAGCTGTGGCGCCGCGAGCCTGGCGAGGCCCCAGGCCTCTTCGACGGAAGCAAAGTTCCCTTTCTCGACGCACTGCCGGACTTCCTCGAACTGCGGCCGGGCGACGCTTCGCCTACCGTGCTGTTGGGACAGGTGATCGACGTCGCGGGCAGCGCGGCACGGGTGCGGTTCGCCCGCACCCCCGGCCGCAACATCGCGGTGATCGGCTCCGTGGTCCAGGACGCGGCCGCCGTGCTCGGCGGAGCGGCCGCGTCCCTGGGCAGGCAGCACGAGCCGTCCGAGGCGGCGTTCTCCCTGGCGTGCCTGGTCGACGAGGCCATGCCGGCGGCGTTGCATCTGGCGAAACGCCTGAGCGCCGACGGTCATGATGCTTCGGTGATCGGCATCGACGGCATCCGCGAGCTGCTGAACCGCACGGCGGCCCGCCTGCAGTCGCTGAACACGGGCACGTCCGACACGCCGCCGTCACCGCACTACCTGGTGCTCTACGGCGTGGACGCGGCACACACGTTGCTGGAGCAGAAAGATCCGGCAACGCGGGCGTCCGGCCTGGACAGCCTGCGCACGGTTCTCAAGCACGGCCCGGAGAACCGCACCCACGTGCTGGGCTGGTGGCGAGGCGTCACGAGGCTCAAGGCGAGCCTCCCACCAGGCGTCTACGACGACATCGGCGCATGGGTGGCGTTCGACGTCCAGGGCAAGGAGCTGCTGTCGCTCGGACCGGAACAGGTGATGGCGTGGTCGCCCCGACCACGCCGAGGCCTGTTCTTCGACCGGTTCGAGCACTCGCGACCGCAGGTGATCATCCCGTTCGACACAGGAGAAGCGTGATGAACCCGATGATGACGACGATGTTCGAGTCGGTCCCGTCGCAGCGTCGGAGCGAGGAGGTGATCGAGGTGCCGGCCGTGCCGGAGAGCGTTTCAGCCGTGGAGCGCTACAAGGAGATCATCGCCATCGCCACCGACGCGGCAACCCGCCAGCGCAAGCTGGACGAGGTCCGCTGCGCCGAGCTGGCCGAGCGAATCGCCCAGACCCAGCACCAGATCGCCGAGGTCCGCGACCGCGAGCGGGTCGTCCGCATGGGTGCCGCCCTGCACTGGGAACAGGCCGTGGAGCAACTCTGGAACGAGCGCTGGCTCCAGATGGTCACGCCCCCGCTCCCGGACGAGTCCGTCCCGCCACGCCCGCAAGGCGAGTACAACCGGGCCATGGACCTCGCCTACCAGGCTCTCGAGGACTCCCTGGCCAAGCGAACCCTGTTGCGCCGCAAGCAGAAGGACTGAGTGCGCCGCTTACGCACCACCGCCGACATCCAGGACGCCTCCGCCGACCCTCTGATCCGCTGGGCGGCGCAGGCCCTGTCTTCCGGTGGCGCAGCGTGGGAACACCGCGGCGCGGTAGCCGTGCACGCCCCTTCACTGACCCGGCGCCGCCGCCTGGTCCTCTCCGGCCCACCGGAGGGCGTGGCCTCGTTGCTGGCCGCGCACGGCCGAGGCACGAACCTGCGCCCACTGATGGAACGCACGCTGGCCCAAGAGGTCGCTTCTCTGATGCCCACACCGTGGACGGAGGACAAGCCCTTCGGCTGGATGGACCGCGCGGGCACGCTGGATCCCCCGCCCGACGTCCACTGGCTGTCCACAACAGACGGCGTGGAACCGCTGCTGCGCGCCGCCCTCCCCGAGTCCTGGGCCTGGCCGGGCGAACCAGGAGTCCGCCGCTGGGCCGGCGTCCACGCGAACGACACCCTCGTCGCCACAGCAGCCGAAGCGTGGTCCTCGACCGACGTCGGCTTCATGATGGGCGTGGCCGTCCACCCGTCCCACACAGGCCAGGGCCTGGGCCGGCGCGTCTGCCAGTTCGTGACGTCATCCCTGCTCACCCTCTACGGCACGTGCGCGCTCTTCGTGGAGAACTACAACGCCCCGGCCATCGCCCTCTACCGCAAACTCGGCTTCGCCTATCGAGACCTCACCACCCTCCTTCCTGCGGTCTAGCTCACAATCCGGAACAGTCGAACCGCACAGCCGGTTGAAACGGATAACTGATCCGCAATTCCTGGATGGAGATGGTTCGATCATGACCAGCACCGCACTCGAGGTCCGGCTCGCGTCCCGCCCCAAGGGCTGGCCGACCGAGGACAACTTCGAGATCGCCGAGGTCGAGATCCCCACCCCGGGCGAAGGCCAGATCCTGGTGCGCAACGTGGTCATGAGCGTCGACCCGTACATGCGCGGCCGCATGAACGACGTGAAGTCGTACGTCCCCCCGTTCCAGGTGGGCAAGCCCCTGGAAGGCGGCGCCGTGGGCGAGGTGGTCGCCTCCAACGCCGAGGGCATCGCAGTGGGCGACAACGTCCTGCACGGCCTCGGCTGGCGCGAGTACGCCGTCCTGGACGCCAAGCACGCGGTGAAGGTCGATCCCGACGTCGCTCCCCTGGGCGCGTACCTCGGCGTCCTGGGCATGACCGGCCTGACCGCCTACGCGGGCCTCCTGGTCACCGCCGAGTTCAAGGAGGGCGACACCGTCTTCGTGTCCGGCGCAGCAGGCGCCGTGGGCCAGATCGTGGGCCAGATCGCCCGCCTGAAGGGCGCCGCGCGCGTGATCGGCTCGGCGGGTTCCGCCGAGAAGGTCAAGTACCTGACCGAGGAGCTCGGCTTCGACGCCGCCTTCAACTACAAGGACGGGCCTGTCGCCGAGCAGCTCGCCGCAGCTGCCCCCAACGGCATCGACGTGTACTTCGACAACGTGGGCGGCGAGCACCTCGAGGCGGCCATCGACGCCCTGAACGTGAACGGCCGGATCACGATGTGCGGCGCGATCTCCCAGTACAACGAGGCCGAGAAGCCCGCAGGCCCGAGCAACATGATCCAGATCCTCGCGAAGCGGCTGACCCTGCGCGGAATGCTGGTGGGCGACCACAAGGCCCTGCAGCAGCAGTTCGTGTCCGAGGTCGGCGCCTGGATCGCCTCTGGCGAGCTCAAGTACAGCGAGACCGTCGTCGAGGGCGGCGTCCGCCAGGCCCCGTCCGCGTTCCTGGGCATGCTGCGCGGCGACAACAAGGGCAAGATGCTCGTCCAGTTCTGACCTGAGCGAACGCACGCGGGGACCTTTCGCACTGTCACACGGTGCGAAAGGTCCCGCGTCGCGTCAGAGCAGCTTGCCGGGGTTGAGGATGCCGGTCGGGTCCAGCTGCGCCTTCACGGCTCGCAGCACGTCCACGCCGATCGGCCCGATCTCCTTCTCCAGCCAGGGCTGGTGGTCACGGCCCACCGCGTGGTGATGGGTGATGGTGCCCAGCCGGGAGATGGCATCCGAAGCAGCGACCTTGGCCCGCTCCCACTGCCCCACCGGGTCCGCGAGATCCCGTGGCACCAACACGGTGAAGTACAACGAGGCCCCGGTCTCGTAAGCGTGCGAGACATGGCACATCACCACGGGATCCCCCAACTCGGCGGTCAAAGCCGCCCGAACGGCGTCCCGCAACTCGGACACCCGAGACCAGTGCGTGGCGGTCTCCAGCGTCTCCACGCACACCCCGGCGTCCAGAAGCGCGTCCCGCTGCCGAGGTCCGTTGAACCGCCCGTGCAACCAGGCCACCCCCATGGCCCGCCCCAACCGCACGACCTTCCGCCCGCTCAACGCACTCATGGTCGCGGACCGGGACCGGCACTCCCACCCGAGAATCACCAGGCAGGGCTGCTTCACACCCCGGAACCGCAGATACTTCTTCAAGGTGGCGGCCTTCGGCCCGGCCAGCTCCAGGGCGACCTCGGTCTCGTCCACATCGGACAGACGGGTGATGTCGGCCAGCACCCCGTCCTGAGCAAGAGAACGAACGAGATCGACCCCGGCCTCCCAGCCGTCGACCACGAACCCTTCGTACCGAGGCCCATAAGGCTTGGGCCGAACCCGCACAGAAACCTCGGTGATCACCCCGAACAGCCCTTCGCTGCCGAGCACGAGCTGCTTCAGATCCGGCCCAGCAGCAGAAGCAGGAGCAGCACCGACCACCCACTCCCCCACCGGCGTCGCCACCCGCAGTGACTCCACCATGTCCTCGAACCGCCCGTACCCGGAGGACGCCTGCCCCGCGGATCGAGTAGCCGCGAACCCACCGATGGTGGCCCGCTCGAACGACTGCGGCACGTGCCCGAGCGTGAACCCGTGCTCCCCCAGCAGCCGCTCGGCCTCGGGCCCGGTCATCCCGGCCTGCAGCACGGCGACCCGGGACACGGGGTCCACGGAAACCAGCGCCCCGAGGCCGGCCAGATCCAACGCCACCACCGCGGACTTCGACCCGCGCAGCGCCTCGACCCCGCCGACGACGGAGGTCCCGCCACCGAACGGCACCACGGCAACGTCGTGCTCGACGCACACCTTCAGGACTTCGAGGACCTCGTCCGGCGTGGAGGGCTGCACAACGGCGTCGGGAACGGCCAGCGTGCCGTGGCCGCGGTGGCGCAGCAGATCCAGATAGGACAGGCCACCGGCACGTCCCAGCCGGTCGACCGGGTCGACGCTGATCCCGGCCACCGCCTCCAACGCCTCGAAGGCGTCGGTGGACAGCCCGGATTCCGGCGCCGGCACCGGCATCTCCTCGAACGGCTCGCCCAGCCCGACCCGCTGACTCAGCCAGGCCAGCGCACGAGGCGGCAGCGGCACGGTCTCAGTGGTCCATCTCGCCCTGGTCACTGCTACAGTGTTACACATGACGTCTCAACGTCACACTCACGACGCGCTGCTCGACGCCACCCGCGAGTGTGTTCTTGAGGTGGGGGTACGCCGGACAACCCTCACCGACGTGGCAAAACGCGCCGGCGTGAGCCGAATGACGCTGTACCGCCGCTACCCGGACGTCGATCACCTGGTGCGGGCGTTGATGACCAGGGAGTTCGCCGCCCTGCTGGCCGAGGTCGAAGAGACCGGCGGCCGCGGCAACGCGCGCGAACAGCTGGTCAGCAGGGCTGTGGACGCGATCAGGGCGCTGTCGGGCAACCCGCTCATGCAGCGCGTCCTCCAGCTCGACGCCGAGCTGATGCTGCCCTACCTCACCGAGCGGCTCGGCAGCACGCAACGGCTCGTCGAGCAGTTCCTCGTCGGCCAGATCGAGGCGGGACACCTCGACGGGTCGATCCGGTTCGGGGACGCCAAGACGCAGGCCCGCGTCGTGCTGCTGAGCACGCAGTCGATGGTCCTGTCCACGAAGCCCGCAACGTCCGGGCTCGACTTCACCTCGCTGCTTGACGAGCTCGCCAAGCAGCTGGACGGAGCGCTGCGACCGTGAACACGTCCCTGAACGCCATCCGCCGCGAGCAGGATCTCCAAGCTGCACAACAGGAAGTCGCCGATCTCCTCGTGATCGGCGGCGGGGTCACCGGCACGGGCGTCGCGCTCGACGCGGCGTCGCGCGGCCTCAGGACCGTGCTGCTGGAGGCGCACGACCTGGCGTTCGGGACGTCGCGCTGGTCCAGCAAGCTCGTCCACGGCGGCCTGCGCTACCTCGCGAAGGGCGACGTGAAGCTCGCCCACGAGAGCGCGGTCGAGCGCGGCATCCTGATGACCAGGACGGCACCGCACCTCATCCGCACGCTGCCGATGCTGTTCCCCTTGCACACCAACGCGAACCACTTCGTCATGGCGGGACTCAAGGCGGGCAACGCCCTGCGCATCGCCGCCGGCACCCCCGCCGGCGTGCTGCCCCGGCCGCGCCGCGTAACCCGGCACGAGGCCCTGGCGCTGGTGCCCGGCCTGAATCCGGACAAGCTCACCGGCGGACTCCTCAACTACGACGGCCAGCTCGTCGACGACGCCCGCCTGGTGGTCACCCTCGCCCGCACCGCCGCCGGCTACGGCGCCCGCATCATCACCCGTGCGAAAGTCCTGACGCTGCAAGGCGATGGCGCCGAAGCCCAGGACACGCTCACCGGCACCACGTTCAGCGTCAGGGCCAGAGCGGTGATCAACGCGACGGGCGTCTGGGCGGGCACGCTCGCGCCGGTGCAGCTGCGCCCGTCCCGCGGCTCACACCTCGTCCTGGACGCGAAGTCCGTCGGCATCACGGGAACCGCGCTGACGATCCCGGTCCCCGGTGAACGCAACCGCTACGCACTCCTGCTGCCCCAGGCGAACGGCCGCGCGTACCTGGGCCTCACCGACGAGCCGGTCGACGAGATCCCGGACGTGCCGACGGTGCCGGAGTCCGATGTGGACTTCCTGCTCAAGACCGCTTCCCACGTCCTGCAACGGGAGCTCACGCGGGAAGACGTCATCGGCAGCTACGCCGGTCTGCGCCCGCTGCTCGAAGCCGAGGGCCAGACGGCGGACCTGTCCCGCCACCACGCCGTGCTCAAGGCCCAGAACGGCGTGATCACGGTCGTCGGCGGCAAGCTCACGACCTACCGCAAGATGGCGGCGGACGCGGTCAACGCGACGAACCTGACGAAGATCCCGTGCCGCACCAAGGACATCCGCCTGGTCGACGACAAGCCGCACCCGACCACGCCGATCGCACCCGGCGTCACCGAGGCCGACGTCGTTCACGCGATCAAGCACGAAGGTGCGCTCGACATCGACGACATCCTCGACCGGCGCACCCGGATCGGCCTGGTGCCGGCCGATCGCGAGAAGGCGGCACCCGCGATCGCCGCACTCCTCTCCGCCGTGTGAAAGGGCGCCTGCAAGTACCGCCAGCCTCGCGTTGGCAGTACTTGCAGACGCCCTCGGCGCAAGGACTCAGCTCACTCGCCGATGACCGGCTTCGCGGCCTTGGGCGGGTCGACCAGGGCCTCGCCCTCGATCCGCACCTTCCGCTTGTGCTCGCTGTTGCCGCCCTGCTGACCACCGGCACCGGCGCCCATCGGAGCGCCACCCATCATGCCGCCGGCCGCACCACCGGGACCGCCACCGCCGGGACCGTGCGGAACGGCACCACCGGCAGCACCACCACCGGCGCCACCGGCAGCCATGACACCGGCCGCGCCGCCGAACTGCGTCGCCGCGGTGCCAGCGCCACCACCACCGGCCGGGCCGCCGAGGCCGGCCGGCATACCGCCACCGCCGCCACCCGTGCCGCCCATGCCCTTGGGGATGCCGCCGCCTCCACCACCACCGCCGCCACCGGCAGCCGCGGTCGCGGCGTGGTCGGTGGTGGTCGGGCGGTACCAGTCGGCGTTCGTCGTGGTCGGCGTGGCGCCGAACGACGGAGGCTTGGTCGCGCCACCGGCAGTGGTGGTCGTGTCCTGCTCCCAGTGACCCGGCACCCAGCGGCCGCCGGAACCGCCGCCCGGCGGCCGGCCGCCCTGACCGCCCTGCTGAGCCGCGGGAGGCGTGTAGATCGGGCGGACGGAAGGACCGGCGCCGATACCCGGTCCCTGGCCGTAGGGGCCCTGGTAGCCGGTCGCGTCGCCGCCCTGGTAGCCGGGACGGACGTTGCTGAGGCCGTCACCGCCAGTGTTCCTGCCGGGCGCGTTGCCGCTGACACCGCTCGTGAACGTCCCGCCGGCACCGCCATGAGCCCTGTCCTGCTGGTCGCCGCGAAGGCCGTCGAAGCCGCCGGAGGTCGGCCGGTTGACGCCACCGCCGCCACCACCGGCGCCCCTGTGCGCCAGCGCGGAGATCGCGTCGATGACCTGCTCTGCGACCTTGGCGATCTGCGAGACCTGCTTGATCAGGTTCATCAGCTTCTGCACGGAGCCGAGCAGCTTCTGCAGGAAGTCCGCCAGCTTCTTCGCGTAGTTGACCGCGGTGGTCACGATGTCCGCGATCGCGCCCGCGATGGCCGCGCCGAAGGTGAGGACCGACGCCGCCAGCCACTGGATGATCTTCATGACCATGTCGGCGACGGCCTGGCTGATCAGGTCCATGATCTGCTTGCGGACCGACGCGACGAGCTGGCCCGCACCCTCGACGGCCGCGGCGATGCCGTGGGTGGCCTTGGAGAGCGACTCGAGGCCACCAGCGTGCTTCTGAGCGGCCGCGCGGTACCCGTCGGCGGCCCTGCCCTGCCATTCGCGGGTCTGCTGGACGCAGATGCGCTTGTACTCGGTCGCGATCTCCTGGACCTGCTGGCCGGCGGACCGGTAGGTCTGCGCCATCTTGGCGATGGACTCCGGGCTGCCCAGCAGCATGTCGAACGGCTCGCGCAGGAAGTCGACGTGCTGGATCGCCCAGCTGAAGCCGGCGGAGAGGAAGCCGCTCAGCGGGTTCGCGGACATGCCGACGATGCCCATCGCCGTGTTCGCGATGCCGAGGCCCCCGGCGACCCAGTCACCCCGCTCGATGGCGGAGTACGTGCTGGAGATGTTGTTGATCAGCTGCTGCGGGTCGGTGCCCTTGGCCTGCGTCGCTGGGGCGTTCATCCCCGGCCTCCCTTGAAGCCGAACATGTTGTCGAGGTCGACCTGCTCGTACTGCTCGACCGTCTCCTTGAGCCCGATCGCCATGTCCATCAGCGAGTTCGCCGCCTTCCCGAGCCCGTCCTGCCCGAGGCCGGCCTGCTGGAGCACGTACTGCGCCAGGAATCCGCAGAAGACGCCGAAGGCCTCGGTGGTGAGCGCGCCCGGATCGCACGTCTCGGTGGCCTTGCGCAACCGGTCGGTGAGCCGGTCCACGTTCGCGGCGTGGGTTCTCAGCTCATCGATGTCGATGTTGAAGTGCTGTTGCATCGCCTACCCCCTCCTGCTCCTGCACTCAGGCCATGACTTCGGGCGGGTTGGTGAAGTACTCGTCGTCGGGCCGCGTGTCCTTGCGCTCCAACTCCGACTTCGGTTCTTCCTCGTCGGTTCCGTCGCCCGCGTATCCGTTCGGCATCTGTGCCTTCACGAAGTCGAGCGCCGGGCTCTCGCCGACGAAGTCGCCCATGATCTGCACGACGCGGCCGGAGGCCTCACGCTGAGCCTTGGTGGAGGCGGCGAGCACCGCCGTGGCGATCTCGCTGGGGTCCATGCCGCGGGCCTCCGGCTTGATCTGCAGGTCGGTCAGCACGCCTGTCGCGTTGACCGTCACCGTGATCAGGCCGTCCGGCGAGCTGGCGCTTCCGCCCACACCACCGAGCTGGCCAACGGCCTGCTCGGCCTGCTGCTTCGCCTGCTCGATCTTGGCCCCGTACTGCTTGAGCCACTGATCGGGGTCAATGGGCTGCATGGTCACCCCCGTTGAGTGAATTGGTCGTTCGTTCGATTCGCCGTAGACGCCCGTATCGTTTCACTCGTTCCCTGCTCACCGATACTTTGAGTCCGATTACCGCCATCCGGGCTAACGAAGGGATTCACCGTGCCTGAGGGGGTGCTGGAGATCGACGCGATCTCCAAGCGCTACGGGGAGGTCGTCGCCCTGCGGGACATGTCTTTCGACGTGCACGCGGGCGAGCTCTTCGGGTTCGTCGGCAGCAACGGCGCCGGGAAGACCACGACCATGCGGATCGCGCTGGGCGTGCTCGCGGCCGACTCCGGCGAGGTGCGGTGGAACGGAAGAACCGTCGACCTCGACACGCGGCGCCGCATCGGCTACATGCCGGAGGAGCGCGGCCTCTACCCGCGGATGAGAGTGCTCGACCAGTTGGTCTACCTGGCCGAGCTGCACGGCATGAGCACCAACGAGGCCCACACCAGCGCGGAGAACTGGATCGCGCGTCTCGGCCTGCGCGACCGCCGCACGGACGAGGTGCAGCGCCTGAGCCTCGGCAATCAGCAGCGCGTGCAGCTCGCGGCCGCCCTGGTGCACGAGCCGGACGTCCTGGTGCTCGACGAGCCGTTCTCCGGCCTCGACCCGGTCGCGGTGGACGTGATGAGCCAGGTGCTGCGCGAGAAGGCTTCTTCCGGGGTGCCCGTCGTGTTCTCCAGCCACCAGCTCGACCTGGTGGAACGGCTGTGCGACCGGGTCGGCATCGTCAGCGCCGGGTCGATGGTCGCGAGCGGAACGGTCGACGAGCTCCGGTCCGGCGGGGAGTCGCGGCTGGTCGTCGAGTCGCCAACGACCGACTGGGCTGCCACGCTGGACGGTGTGCGGGTGATCGAGAAGAACGGGACGCGCTGCGTGCTGGAGCTCGCTTCGGGCGTCGACGACCAGTCCGTACTGCACGCCGCTCTCGCCGCGGGCCCGGTGTACGAGTTCTCACGTCAGCGCCCGACGCTGACGGAGCTGTTCCGCAACGTGGTGACCACCGAGGCGAGGAGCACATGACGTCGGCCCGAGCGGTCTCGTTGGTGGCACGGCGCGAGTTCGTCACGAAGGTGCGCACCCGCTCGTTCCTGATCGGTACCGCGGTGATCATCGCCGTGCTCGCCGGGTACGTCGTGCTGCAGTCGGTGCTCTTCGACGACCAGCAGCGCAGCGTCGTCGGTCTCTCCGGCCAGGCGACGCAGCTCGCGGATCCGTTGCGGGAGAAGGCGAAGTCGTTCGGCATCGAGGTCGAGACGCGGGACGTCACGACCGTGGACAGCGCCGAGCGGCAGGTCCGCGACGGCTCGCTGGACGCTCTGGTGACGGGCGCGCCACCGGCGTTGAAGATGATCGTCAAGGGCTCCGGCGACGAGGTGCTGACGACGGTGCTGAACGACGTGCTGCGCCAGCAGGTGCTCGTCGCCCAGCTCGCCGAGGCGGGCATCACCCCGCAGCAGGTCGCGCAGAACCTGGCGAACGTCAACGTCGACGTCACCGCGCTGGAACCCGTTGACCCGCAACGAGGTCAGCGCCTCGCGATCGGCCTGATCGTGGCCGCGCTGCTGTACTACTCGCTGCTGGTCTACGGCACGATGGTCGCGCAGGGCGTCGTCGAGGAGAAGTCCAGCCGGGTCGTCGAGATCCTGCTCGCGACCGTGCGGCCGTGGCAGTTGTTGCTGGGCAAGGTGATCGGGCTCGGCGCGGTCGGCCTGCTGCAGCTGCTGGTGATCTCCATGGTCGGGCTGGGGCTGTCGTCGGCGTTCGACGTGATCGACGTGGGTGCTCTCGGCGCGACGGCGCTGTTGACCGGTGTCCTGTGGTACCTGCTCGGCTTCTTCTTGTACGCCACGGTGTTCGCGGCCGCCGCGTCGCTGGTGTCGCGGCAGGAGGAGCTGCAGTCGGTGCTGACGCCCATCAGCATGACGATCATCGTGGCGTTCGTGGCGGGCATCAACCTGATGATCGGCAGCCCGTCCGGCACGACGGTCACAGTCCTGTCGCTGCTGCCGCCGTTCGCCCCGATCCTGATGCCGGGCCGGATGGCGATGGGCGTGGCGACGACGTGGCAGGTGCTGCTGGCGATCGCGCTCGCGCTGGCGGCCATCGCGGCGATCACGTGGCTGGGCGGCAAGGTCTACGCGAACGCCGTGCTGCGGACCGGCGCTCGCGTGAAGCTCCGCGAGGCCCTCAAAGTCTGACGGCCTGGTAGCGGTCGAGCGCCACCTGGCGTTCGGCCGCGTGGTCGACGACCGGTTCCAGCGTGTGCGGGTCCAGGGCGACCTGATCCAGTCCAGAGTGGACGTATCGGTGTCCGCGGGCTTGTGCCAGCCGTGGTCCAGCCAGGCGTTGCGGAACGGCGTGAAGACCTTGAACGGGGTGCCGTCCGCCTTGCGAACACGGCCCGGCGTGACGGCGCAGGGCGAGCCGGTGCGATGCGCGGAACGATCTTCACCGGGTCGCAGTGCACACGACCATCAGCCGGTCGCCCAGCTCCTCGTTCAATGCGTGCAGGCAGCGGTGCAGGAAAACGATTCGCGGCTGTCCGGAAGCTTTCAGCAACCTGTCGTCGAGAACGAACAATGCGAGCGCGCGAGGGGACCTTTCCGCAGCCGCGAGAATGGCTGGATGATCGGATGTCCGCAAATCTCGGCGGAACCAGACGAGGCCGGGAACTCACCGCTCGACGCTAAAACGAACGGGGCGCGCCTGCATGACAGGCGCCCTGCACGGATGAAGCGCTGACTTCGAGGAGGATCAGCCGCACCATCTCACGGAGGCGGCTGAAGTAGTGGGCAGCGTACGGCCGATACCGGTGCGAGGCCGGATCAGCGAAGACCGGCACCACCCGGTGCAGTTCGTCGAGGAAGAGTGCGAGGTACACGATCAGGTCCTCGTCAGCCTCACCATCGCGTTCGAGCCAGGCTTTGATCCAGCTCGTCGCACCTCCGTCGAGCAGGGTCATGACCACGCCTGCGACCTCGGCGCCGGCGGTCAACCCTCGCGGGTACCGCATCTTGTCGTGCTGCTCGTACAAACGAGCCACCTCAGCCCGCACGCCCGTCACGCACCACCCCCAGAACACGCGAAAGGCGCGCCGCCCGTGGCGACGCGCCTTCAGCTTACGACCAGAATCAGCCCGCAATCAGCGGTTCTCCATCGCCACGAAGTCCCGCTCGGTCGGGCCGGTGTAGATCTGCCGCGGACGGCCGATCTTGGTGGCCGGGTCGTTGATCATCTCGCGCCAGTGCGCGATCCAGCCGGGGAGACGGCCGAGCGCGAACAGCACGGTGAAGAACTTCGTCGGGAAGCCCATCGCCCGGTAGATCAGACCCGTGTAGAAGTCCACGTTCGGGTAGAGCTTGCGGGAGATGAAGTACTCGTCGCTCAGAGCGGCCTCTTCCAGCTGCTTCGCGATGTCGAGCAGCTGGTCGTCGGCGCCGAGCTTGTTGAGGATCTCGTCGGCCGTCTTCTTGATGATCGCGGCACGCGGGTCGTAGTTCTTGTAGACCCGGTGGCCGAAGCCCATCAGGCGGACGCCGTCCTCCTTGTTCTTGACCTTGTTGACGAACGACTTCACGTCGCCGCCGTCGGCCTTGATCTTCTCGAGCATCTCGAGCACCGCGCTGTTCGCGCCGCCGTGCAGCGGGCCGAACAGGGCGTTGATGCCCGCGGAGATGGACGCGAAGAGGTTCGCCTCGGACGAGCCGACCAGGCGCACGGTCGACGTGGAGCAGTTCTGCTCGTGGTCGGCGTGCAGGATGAACAGCAGGTCCAGAGCGCGGACCAGGTCCGGGTCGAGGTCGTAGGCCTCAGCCGGGAAGCCGAAGGTCATCCGCAGGAAGTTCTCCACCAGGCCAAGGGAGTTGTCCGGGTAGAGGAACGGCTGGCCGACCGACTTCTTGTACGCGTAGGCCGCGATGGTCGGCAGCTTGGCGAGCAGGCGGATCGTGGAGATCTCCACCTGGTTCGCGTCGAACGGCGACAGCGAGTCCTGGTAGAAGGTCGACAGGGCCGACACCGCGGAGGACAGCACCGGCATCGGGTGCGCGTCACGCGGGAAACCGTCGAAGAAGCGCTTGAGGTCCTCGTGCAGCAGGGTGTGCCTGCTGATCTTCTGCGAGAAGTCCTCGAGCTGGGCGGCAGTGGGCAGCTCGCCGTAGATGAGCAGGTAGCTGACCTCGATGAAGTTCGAACGCTGGGCCAGCTGCTCGATCGGGTACCCGCGGTAACGCAGGATGCCCGCGTCACCGTCGATGTAGGTGATCTCGGAGGAGCAGGAGGCCGTGTTGACGAAGCCGGTGTCCAGGGTTACCAGACCGGTCGTCGACAGCAGTTTGCCGAGTTCGATGCCGGACGCGCCTTCGGTCGCCGGCACCACCTTCATCTCGAGCTCTCCGCCCCCGTGGCGCAGCGCGACGGTCTGGGTGTCGTTCGGCGCAGTCGTCGCGTCGGGCATTCAAGTCCCTCTCAACGCTCGGACGGGGTGGTGGCAGGTCGCACGGCCTGCCGTCGTCTCGGACCACCCCGTTGGGATCTGAGTCTTCTAAGTTCACTCACGCTAGTCGGCGGAAGGCCCGCCTCGCAGCAGCGGTGTGAACCGATTCTGTGAGATGGGACCGGCATCACATCCGTAATGCCAGTTTCTAGCGCGGCTCCTTCACGGTAGTCCGTTCCCCGGTTTTATCCAGCCAACGCAGCGGTGAGTTCGCTCGCAAAGGGCGGTTCGGCGCCCGCGCGGGAACATGTGATCGCGGCGGCTGCACCCGCGTAGGTCAATGCGGCGGTCCATTCATCGTCACCGAGTGCACGCACCTTCTCCGCGCTCAACGCGTTGTGGTCGTGCAGCCACGCGAGCAGGGAACCCTGCACGGTGTCACCGGCACCGATCGTGTCGACCACGTCGACCTTCACGGGCGGCACGTCGACCTGTCCCGTGGCGGTGATCACGGAGAGACCGTCACCACCCTTGGTGAGCACGACCGCCGCCGGTCCCTGTGAAATCCACGTCCTTGCGATCTCGATCACGTCCCGAAGATCGTCACTGTCTTCCGCGAGCCACCGGGCGTCCTCGACGGAGACCTTGAGCAGACCGACGTCGGGCAGCCACGAGCGGAACCGCGCCCGGTAGGCGCCCGGATCGTCGATGAGCCCCGCCCGGATGTTGGGGTCGAGCGCGGTGAGCAAGCGCTTGCTCTCGCGCCTGAGCACCTGCTCGTAGGTGGACGCGCCGGGCTCCAGGACGAGCGACAGCGTGCCGAACGAGACGGCCTTGGCCTCGGCGGGCAGCGGACCGGGGTCCTGCACGAGCCGGTCGGCGGTGCCCTCGACGTAGAACGAGTAGCGCGCGGAACCGTCCTCGGCGAGCCCGACGACGGCGAGCGTGGTGTTCTCCGGCCCGCGCTGGACCAGATCCGTCCGCACGTTCGACGCGTGCAGCCGCTTGATCAGCTGCTCACCGAAGTGGTCGTCCGACACCCGCGACAGGAAGCTCGTCGGCACGTCCAGCCGCCCGAGTGCGACGGCGACGTTGTACGGCCCGCCACCCAGCTTCGGCGCGAGCGGGGCGAGCTCGTCGTCCCCCATCGGCACCATGTCGACCAGTGCCTCTCCAGCAACCACGATCACTTCTGGCTCCGTTCTCTCTGGAGCCCATCCAACAACAGTTCACCCAGCGCGGTGAACGCCTCGGCGTCCGAAACACCTGCCCGTTTCGTGAGGACACCCGTCTGGATGCTCTCGATGAGCAACCCGGCCATCTCGGCGAACAGCGTGGCGTGGACCTCGCGGAAGACGTGCGTCTGCACGCCGTCCTGGATGAACGCCTTGATGCGCTCGGCCGCAGCGCGCGCGTTGCGCTCATAGGTGGCGCGGGTGGGCGGGAAAGCGGACACGTCGGCGATGAACGCCGCCGAGGCCTTGTTGAGCTCCTCGGCAGCGCCCGCGAGGTAGCTGCCGATGCGTTTGCGCACGTCGTCGAGGCCCGCGATGCGCCTTTCGATGCGCTCGGCGGCGCCCTTGAAGTAGCGGCCGACCACCCGCACGGCGAGCTGTTCCTTGCTGCCCGCGAGCGCGTACAGCGTCGATTTGGAGCAGCGCAGCCTGCCCGCGATGTCATCCAGTGTCAGATGACCGAACCCCTCGTTCAGAAAGAGGGTCTCCAACCGGGTGAGCAGCTCGGCCTGCCGCTGCGTGAGAGCCCGTGTCATGTGACGACCCTGCCACATTGACTGGCAGCTGTACTGCGGTACGTCCTACAGTACTGCTATCAGTACACACCGGAGGTCGACGATGCCCGCCGAGCGGCTGCTCCCCACCCAAGAGGCCGAGGACCTGATCGCGCTGGTCAGGGAGATCGCGCGGGACGAGCTGAAGCCACACGCCGCGGACGCCGAGGAGAACGAGAAGTTCCCCCGCGAGGCGTTCCGCCTGCTGGGCAGGGCCGGCCTGCTTGGTCTGCCGTACCCCGAGGAGTTCGGCGGCGGCGAGCAGCCCTACGAGGTGTACCTGCAGGCGCTCGAAGAGGTCGCCTCCGCGTGGATGACGGTCGCCGTGGGCCTCTCCGTGCACGTCATGTCGTGCTACGGCCTCGCCACCTTCGGCACCCGCGAACAGCAGGACCGCTGGCTCCCCGAGATGCTCGAGGGCGAGCTGCTCGGCGGCTACGCCCTGTCCGAGGTCCAGGCGGGCTCCGACCCGGCCGCCATGTCGACCCGCGCCGTCCGCAAGGGCTCCGAGTACGTCGTGAACGGCACCAAGGCGTGGATCACCCACGCCGGCGCCGCCGACTTCTACACCCTCATGGCCCGCACGTCCCCGGACGGCGGCCGCGGCATCTCCTGCTTCCTCGCACCGGGTCACGCACCTGGCCTGGAGGCGGCTCCCGCGGAACGCAAGATGGGCCTCACCGGCTCGATCACCGCGCAGCTGTCGTTCGACGACGTCCGCTTCGGCACCGACCGCCTGATCGGCAACGAGGGCGACGGCCTGAAGATCGCACTGTCCGCTTTGGACTCCGGCCGCCTCGGCATCGCCGCCTGCGCCGTCGGACTGGCCCAGGCCGCACTGGACGAGGCCGTGGCGTACGCCAAGACGCGCACCCAGTTCGGCCGTCCGATCATCGAGTTCCAGGGCCTCGAGTTCATGCTCGCCGACATGGCCGCCGCGGTCGAGTCGGCGCGTGCCACGTACATCTCCGCGGCCCGCCGTCGCGACCGCGGCCTGCCGTTCCGCCAGCAGGCGTCGATCGCCAAGCTCGTCGCCACCGATGCGGCGATGAAGGTGACGACCGACGCCGTGCAGGTGCTGGGCGGCGCGGGTTACACCCGCGACTTCCCGGTCGAGCGCTACATGCGCGAGGCCAAGGTCCTGCAGATCTTCGAGGGCACCAACCAGATCCAGCGCCTCGTGATCGGCCGCGGGCTCCGGTAATGGTGTGGCCCGGAAGGTTGCCGGGGAATTCGCGGTCAGACGGGTGCATCGTGGTGCCGCCCCCGCGTCCTCGTACTGGTTGTACGGGGGCGCGGGGACGGTGCCGCGAGGTGCCCTGCTGAGCGTGGATCACCTCGCCGACGTTCCGGGACGGGCCCTAGCTCTCCCGGTAGAAGGGGTCGGCCACGACCCCTTCACCCTTGCTCTCGTTCCACGTGTAGACCTCGCGCCCTTCCACGTAGACGTGCAGGGCCCGGCTCATCACGTCCAACGGGTCCCCGGACCAGATCACCACGTCGCCGTCGAGCCCGGGCTTCAACGCGCCGACGCGATCCTGCAACCCCATGATCCGCGCCGGGTTGACCGTGATCGACTTCAGCGCCACCTCGCTGTCGAGCCCCTCCTTGACCGCGAGGGTGGCCTGGTGCACGAGGAAGTGGATCGGCACCACGGGGTGGTCGGTGGTGATCGCCAGCTCGACCCCGGCGCGGGCGAGGATGCCGGGGTTGCGCAGCCCGCGGTTGCGCAGCTCCACTTTGGACCGTGAGGTGAACAGCGGCCCGATGATCACCGGGATCTGCTTCTCCGCGATGAGGTCCGCGATCAGGTGGCCTTCCGTGCCGTGGTTGAGGATCAGCTTGTAGCCGAACTCCTCCGACAGCCTGATGGCCGTGGCGATGTCGTCCGCCCGGTGCGCGTGCTGGCACCACGGCAGCTCGCCCTGGAGCACCTTCCCGAGGATCTCCTGGGTGTTGTTGCGCTCGAAGGCTTTGCCGTCCTTCTCCGCCTCCGCCTTCTTGGCGAGGTAGTCCTGCGCCTTGGTGAGCTCGTCCCGGATGACCGCCGCAACCCCTTGGCGCGTCGACGGAAGCTTGCCCTTGTCCCCATAGACCCGCTTCGGGTTCTCCCCCAGCGCGCTCTTCACGCTGACCGGCTCCTTGAGGAGCATCTCGTCGACGGTCCGCCCCCAGCACTTCACGGCCACCGTCTGCCCGCCGATCGGGTTGCCCGACCCCGGCTTGATCACCGCGGTGGTGACCCCGCCGCTCAGCGCGTCGGCGAAGCCCAGGTCAGCAGGGTTGATCGCGTCGAGCGCGCGCATGCGGGCGCCGACGGGATGCGTCATCTCGTTGGTGTCCTGGCCGGCCCAGCCCTCGGCCTCCTCGTGGACACCGATGTGGCCGTGCGCCTCGACGAAGCCGGGCAGCACCCAGGCCCCGTCGGCGTCGACGACCTCAACCCCGTCCGGGATGTCGACGTCGGCACCAACCGCGACGATCTTCCCGTCCTGGATCAGGACAGTGCCGCCTTCGACGGGTTCGCCGTCGACGGGCACGACGTAGCCCCCGGTGATCGCGATGTTCATGTTTAGCAACGCTAACGGTTGTGCCCGTGTTTCGCTACGAGAGCGGCTTGATCCCCCACCGAGCACCCCAGGATTCCCCAGGAGCCACCCAGATCAGGTCCACGCCGGAGTTCAGCGCGTCCGGTGGGCAGGTCATCGGCTCGATGGCCACGGCGCGCCCGCGCTGCGGGTAGGAGTCCGGCGTGTACACCTGCACCCACCGGAAGTCCGGGTCGGCCCACACCTCGACACCACCGCTCTCCGCGACCAGGGAGTGGTGCACCAGCCCGTCCCGCGACGGCTCACACCCGCCGAACGGCGTGTCCAGCCGAACGCCGTCCAGCTCCCGCCCCCCGCGGAAGTCGAACTCGGTGCCCTCCACCGGCACGGCCGCCCCCGAGGGCACCATCCGGTCGGTGTCCAGCGGCAGCACGGTCGTGGCCGCCAGCGTCAGCGTGCACGAGTCGGTGGCGGCGTTGCCGGCACGCGGGTACGGATGCGTTCCCACCCCGAACGGCGTCGCCAGATCCCCGACGTTCTTCACCCCGTGCGTCACCGTCAGCCCGTTGTCGTCCAACGCGTACGACACGGTGACCCGCAAAGCCGCAGGCCATCCGGGCTGAGGCTCGATCAGGGTCTGCAACGACACCAACGACCCGGTGTGCTCCAGCACCGACCAGGGCCGCCGCCGGACCAGCCCGTGGATCGCGTTCCCCCGCGCCGGCTCCGTGACTTCGAGCTGCTGAACGACCCCGTCGAGCACCCAGGACGCCCCTGCGGTCCGGTTCGGCCACGGCACCAGCACGGCACCCGCGCTCATCGGCGGTTTCTCGTCGGGCCCGAATGTCTCCACATACGGAACGCCGTCCACCTCGAACGACCGCAGACCCGCGCCTACAGTCGTGATCACGGCGGTGGCACCCTCGTACGAGATCCCCAACATGAGGCTGAAGCCTACGGGGCCAGCGGAAGGACTTGCCGATGAAGGTTCATCACCTCAACTGCGGCACCATGCGGCCACCCCTGGTCGCGGGCGGCATCGTGGCGCACTGCCTGCTGATCGAGACCGACGAGGGTCTCGTGCTGGTCGACACCGGCTTCGGCACGAACGAGGTGACCAACCCGAAAGCCACGCTCGACGGTCTGAGCCGCACACTGCTCAAGCCGTTGCTCGACATCAACGAGACGGCGATCTTCCAGGTCGAGAAGCGCGGGTACGGTGCGGAGGACGTCCGGCACATCCTGCTCACCCACCTCGACCTGGACCACGCCGGCGGCCTGCGCGACTTCCCGAACGCCACGGTCCACGTGCTCGACACCGAGCTGGAGGCCGCGACCAACCCCAGGAACGCCAAGGAACGGGCGCGGTACCCGAAGCTCCAGCGCGAGGGCGTCACCTTCGAGACGCACGAGGCAGAGGGCGAGGACTGGTTCGGATTCGAGGCCGTCAAGAACATCCCCGGGCTGCCGGAGGACATCCTCATGGTGCCGCTGATCGGACACACCCGCGGGCACACCGGCATCGCGGTGAAGAGCGACGACGGCTGGCTGCTGCACGCCGGTGACGCGTACTTCTACCGCGGCGAGGTCGAGACGCCGCCGAGCAACATCTTCGCGCTCAAGCTCACCGCCAAGCAGACCGAGACGATCCGCGAGCAGCGTCTGTCCAATGTGGAGCGACTCAGGGAGCTCAAGGCCAACGACGAGATCGAGGTGTTCTGCGCCCACGACCCGGTCGAGCTGGCCAGGCTGGCATGACGTTCATCCGCCAGATCCGCCTCGACGAGCAGCACGACACGCACCGGTACCCGTTCACGCTGCCGGTCGTCCGGCACCTGGTCGAGAACCCGATCGAGCTGACGAGGCCCGTCACGTTCCTGGTCGGCGACAACGGTGCGGGCAAGTCGACGCTCGTCGAGGCGATCGCGGTGGCGGCGGGGTTCAACGCGGAGGGCGGCTCGCAGTCGTTCCGCTTCGCGACCAGGGCGACCGAGTCGTCACTGGGCGACTTCCTGACCCTGAGCTGGGGCACCAGGAAACCCCGCACGGGCTACTTCCTGCGCGCCGAGTCGTTCTACAACGTCGCCACCGAGATCGAGCGGATCGGTGAGGGGATTCTGGCTTCGTACGGCGGGAAGTCGTTGCACGAGCGGTCGCACGGCGAGAGCTTCATGGACCTGATGACGCACCGGTTCGGCGGGCGCGGGCTCTACGTGCTGGACGAGCCGGAGGCCGCGCTGTCCGTCAAGGGCTGCCTGACCGTGTTGCGACGGATGCACGAGCTCGTCGAAGAGGGCTCGCAGTTCATCATCGCCACGCACTCGCCGATCCTGCTCGCGGCACCCGGCGCCACGATCCTGGAGATCACGGACGGCGTCATCGACGAGGTCTCCTACGACACGGCGGAACCGGTCGCGCTCACCCGCAACTTCCTGGGTGAGCCCGACCGGTTCCTGAGGTACCTGCTGGACTGAGAAGGCCCTACTTCGTCAGGTTCTCCGGGTGAATCTCGTGCTTTCCGGTCAGCACGCGGTTGATCACCCACAGCACCAGACCGGCGAGCAGCAGCCAGCCCGCGATCACGTAGTCGTCCCACGGGCGGCCGGACAGCACCGGCATCGCGAGGTACGCGCAGGTGATCGCGCCGAGCACCGGAGCCCACGTCGGGGCGCGGAAGTGCTTGTGCTCGGACTTCTCCCGGCGCAGCACGAGACACGCGACGTTGACGATGGTGAAGACGATCAGCAGCAGCAACGACGTCGTGCCGCCAAGCTTGCCGATGTCCGCGGTGGACACCAGGATCACCGCGACGCCGGTCGTGAAGACGATCGAGATCCACGGCGTGCGGCGGAACGGGTGCACGGTGCCGAAGAACCTCGGGATGATCCGCTCGTTCGCCATGCCGTACAGCAACCGGCTGGCCATCAGCATGTTGATCAGCGCCGAGTTGATGACGGCCAGCAGGCCGATCAACGCGAAGACCCACAGCGGGAAGCCGGGCGCGCCGACGGTGACGACCCGCAGCAACGCGCTGCTGCCCGCCTTGGCCAGCTCGTCGGCCGGGATCAGCAACGACGACGTGATCGCCACCAGCACGTAGATCGTCGCCGCGATTCCCATGCCCCAGAGCATCGCCTTCGGGAAGATGCGCACCGGGTCACGGCACTCCTCCGCCATGTTCACCGAGTCCTCGAAGCCGACCATCGCGAAGAACGCGAGTGCCGTCGCCGAGGTGATCGCGAGCATCACGGTGCTGCCTTCTGGAACGTCGATCTGGGTGAGCCTGCCGGGTTCACCGTCGCCGACCGCGATCGCGTACGCGCCGATCAGGATGATGATCACCAGGCCGGACAGCTCGATGCAGGTGAGCACGACGTTGGTCTTGACCGACTCGGACACGCCGCGGAAGTTGATCACCGCCAGAGCCGAGATGAAGATGATCGCGATGCCGGTGATCACCAGCGACTCCGGCCGGATCGCGACGTCGAAGAACTCGATGAGCAGCTGCCGCAGATAGGTGCGGCCGAAGGCGAGTGCCGCCGAGGACGCCGACGTGATGCCGGAACACATCACCGCGAACGCGACCATGAACGTCAAGAAGTGGATCTTGAACGCTTTGTTGGTGTAGAGGGCCGCACCGGCGGCTCTGGGGTACTTCCCGACGAGCTCGAGGTAGCTGAACGCGGTCAGGAACGCCACCACGAACGCGAGCAGGAAGGGCAGCCAGAGCGCGCCGCCGATCTTGCCGGCGACGTTGCCCGTGAGCGCGTAGATGCCGGTACCGAGGATGTCGCCGACGACGAAGAACAACAGGAGCTTCGGGCCGATCGCCCGTTTCAGTTCCGGTTGCTCCGTTTGTGGAGTCGCTTCAGCCATGCCCCGAGATTGTGCCTGTTTGGCCTGGACACCAGCGTGAACGGGCGCCTACCTCACCCATATGGTGTAACAATGAAACGCACGGCAACTCTGCTCGTCGCCGCCATCGCGCTGACCGCCTGCACGTCGGAACCACCTCCGGCCGGACCGGTCCAACACCCCGATGTGAAGAGCCTCGTCGCCGCGGTCTCCAAGGCGGCCAACGAGAAGAAGACCTACCGTTTCACCATCGCGCCACCGACCACGGGCGGCGTCACGGCCCCGGCGAACGGCGCGGTCCGCCTCGGTGACGTCCCCGGCATCGACGCGACCACCAAGCGTCCTGTCCAGACCGGAGGCGCGGAGCAGGAACTGCGGTTCGTCTCGACCACAAAGGACACGGCGTTCGTGAAACTGCCTCAGGTGTTCGGTCTGCCGCAGGACAAGCCGTGGGTGAAGCTCGACCGCAAGGACACCGACGACTTCACCAGCACCATGCTCGGCTTTCACGACGTGATCTACCAGCAGGCCGTCTTCACGACGTACCACCTGCCGGTGATCGGCGCGGGTGGCGAGCTGAAGCTGACCGCGCAGACCGGCGACCGCACCCGCTACTCGATCGCCGTCGACTACCGGAAGGCCTACGACACCCTCACCGACGAGAACCTGCGCAACGAGGTCAAGCTCGCTCTCGACCAGGGCGTCACGGGCTCGGTCGGCGAGGTCGAGCTGGACGGCGGCGGCCTGCCGATCCGCATCAAGTTCTCCACCCAGTTCCAGAACGCGCTGATCGTCGACGAGGCGCGCTTCACCGACTGGGGCACCGACGTGCAGATCGCCGAGCCCGCCGCGAACGAGATCAGCCGGCGGAACTGAGGCGGTAGCGCCAGATCGCCGGCAGCAACACCACGGCGAGCACCGTCGCCACGATCACCAGCACCCCACCCGCGGTCACCGCCGCCGCCGTGCCGAACGCGGCACCACCCGTGCCGTGCAACAGGTCCGCGATGCGCGGCCCACCCGCCACGACGACGATGAAGACCCCTTGCATCCGCCCGCGCATCTCGTCCGTCGCGGCCGACTGCAGGATCGCGCCGCGGAACGCCATCGACACCATGTCCGCGGCTCCGGCCAGCGCCAGGAACGCCGCGGCGACCCACAGCGACCCCGCCAGCCCGAAGCCCATGATCGCGACACCCCAGGCGACCACGGCCAGCGCCACCGCGACCCCGTGCCTGCTGACCTTCGAGACCCACCCGGACGTGAGCCCGCACAGCACCGCGCCGACCGGAATCGCCGCGAACAGCACGCCCAGCGCGAACCCGCCGCCGGGCGGGTCACCGAACGTGTGCTGGGCCATCTCCGGGAACAGCGCCCGCGGCATGCCGAACACCATGGCGATGATGTCCAGCAACATGCTCGCCAGCAGCACCTTCTGCGCCCACAGGTAGACGAACCCGTCGAGCACGTCCCTGAGCCCCGCACGCCGCACGGCCCCGTTCAACGGCGGCATCGGCGGCAGCATCCAGACCGCGTAGACCGTGGCCACGAGCGCGATCGCGTCCACCAGGTACAACGTGGACAACCCGACAACGGGCATCAACGCCCCCGCGAGCAACGGCCCGAGCACCGCGCCGAACTGCATGACCGTCGACCCCAGCGCACCCGCGGACGGCAACAGCTCAGCCGGCACCAGCCGCGCGATCGACGCCTGCCGCGCCGGCGCGTTGGCCGCGAAGAACACCTGCTGCAGCCCGAGCAGCGCGATCACGAGCCACACCGAACCGACGTTCAGCGCCGCCTGCGCCCACAGCAGCACCGACGACACGGCGATGCCGGTGTTGGTGACGAGCAGCAGCTTGCGCCGGTCGACCGTGTCCGCGATCGCCCCGCCCCACAGGCCGAAGACCAGCAGCGGAACCAGCGCGACACCGGCGGCAACCCCCACCCAAGCGGACGACCCGGTGAGGTCGTAGACCTGCTTGGGCACGGCGACGGCGGTGAGCTGGGAGCCCACCGCCGTGACGATCGTGGACAGCCACAACCGGCGATAAGCGACGATCTTCAACGGCCGGGTGTCGATCACGAACGTCGAGCGCGCACTTCTCCCCAGGGTGGCCACTTCGTTAGCCTATGACAACTAACAAGTCCTTCATGTAAACGTGTCGCCAACACCACTTCAGAGACGGACGGGGTACACCGGCTCCGGCACCTTCGGGCTGATCCGCCCCTCGACGAAGATCCCGTGCCAGATCATGAAGCACAGCACCGACCACAGCTGCCGGCTGCGGTCGAACTGCTCCGACTTGTGCTCGTCGAGCAACGCGTACACCGCGTTCTTGTCGAGCAGGTGCCCGGTCTGCGAGTCGGCGATGACCCCGCGCGCCCAGTCGTACATCTCAGCCCGCAACCAGTGCCGGATCGGCACGGGGAAGCCCAGCTTGGGCCGGTTGAGCACGTGCGGCGGAATGATCTTCGCCAACGCCTTCCGCAGCGCGTACTTGGTGGTCCCCTCGGTGAGCTTCTGGTCGAGCGGCACCTCGGCCGCGACCTTGAAGACCTCCGGGTCCAGGAACGGCACCCGCAGCTCGATCGAGTTGGCCATGGTCACCTTGTCGGCCTTGACCAGGATGTCCCCGCGCAGCCAGGTGAAGAGGTCGATGTGCTGCATCCGCGCGACCGGGTCCCAGCCCTCGGACTCCCGGTACCAGGGCGCCGTGACGTCCTGGAAACCGATCCCCTCGACGTAGCCGGGGAACACCGCCCGCACCTGGTCGTCGCTGAAGTTCCGAGCGTTGCCGTAGTACCGCTCCTCCAGCCTGAGCGCCCCGCGCCGCAGCAGGTCCTTGCCCCGCACCCCTTCGGGAATGCTCTTGGACACGGCCCCCATCAGTTTGCGCACGCTGCCGGGCACCTTCTCGAACGGCGACAACGACAACGGCTCGTGGTAGATCACGTACCCGCCGAAGAGCTCGTCCGCACCCTCACCGGACAGCACGGCCTTGACGTACTTGCGCGCCTCACGAGCGATGAACCACAACGGCACCAACGCCGGGTCCGCCACCGGGTCGTCGAGGTACCAGATGATCAGCGGCAGCTCTTCCATCATCTCGTCCGGCGACACCGTCCTCACGACGTGCCGCACCCCGATCGCCGCCGCGGTCTCCGCGGCGACGTCCACCTCTGAGTACCCCTGCCGGTCGAACCCGCTGGTGAACGCGATGAGGTTCGGGTTGTGCTGCTTGGCCAGCGTCGCCGTGGCCGTCGAGTCGATGCCACCCGACAGGAACGCCCCGACCGTGACGTCCGGGTCCGAGATCATGTGCTTGGCCACCGAGTCGCGCATGACGTCGGCGATCCGCTCGTGCAACGCCTCGGCCTCAGCGTCGCTGTTGACCGGCCGCGGCGAGAACACCGGCTTGAAGTACCGGTTGAACAGCACCTGCCCACCCGGCGTGAGCCTGAACGACGTCCCGGACTCCACCCGCCGGATCGCCTTGTGCAGCGACTCGGGCTCCGGCACGTACTGCAACACCAGATAGTGCTGCAGCGCCGTCCGGTCGAGCTCCTGGCTGATCCCGAGCACCCCGGTCAGCTGCAGCAAACTCTTCTTCTCCGAGGAGAACGCCACCCCGCCAGGCCCTGCCGCCCAGAACAACGGCTTGATGCCGAACGGATCCCGCGCCCCGAAGACCACCCGCTCCTGCGCGTCCCAGATCATGAAGGCGAACATCCCGCGAAGCCGCTTGACCCAGTCAGCCCCGTGGTAGTGGTACCCGGCGACGATCGACTCGCCGTCGCCCTGCGTCTTGAACTGCGCCCCGAACTCCCGCGCCAGCTGAGCCCGCAGCTCCAGGTAGTTGTAGATCTCCCCGTTGAAGTTCAACGTGTAGCGGGTCGGGTTCTCCGGCGGTCCCCAGACCAGCGGCTGGTGGGAGTGGTCCAGGTCGATGAACCCGAGCCGGTTGAACCCGTAGACGACCTCGGCGTCAGCCCAGGTGTCCTGCTCGTCGGGCCCGCGGTGCCGCTGGCAACGCAGCGCCGCAGCAACCGAGCCGCGCGCGGAGGCCGCAGCGGCCTCGGTGGAACAGATGAGTCCGAGCACTCCGCACACGTGAAATCGCACCTCGTAGCTAGCTGTGTCCGAAAACCCAGTATGCCCGTGCCGAATTCGGGCACTGAGACACCCTGAGGACGCATGAGCCCCGAGCGGGGTTGAGCTGACCGCGCGAAGCGAGCTGACCCACCACGAACCAGCGGCCCTCGAACACAGCAAAAAGGGCGTCTCCCGCCCACAGGAGACGCCCCTCGCGCAAAAGCCTCGACTACCTAGGGAGCAACCCGCTCAACCTGCCACCCGTCCCGCCCCAGCCGGAACCGCAGCCGGTCGTGCATCCGATCCCGCCGCCCCTGCCAGAACTCGACCTCCTCAGGCCGGATCCGCCACCCACCCCAGTGCGGCGGCACAGGAATCTTCTCCGTGTCCGCGAACTGCCGCTCGATCTTGTGCAGCGCCGAATCCAAAGTGGATCGCCCAGCTACTACTCGAGACTGCGGCGACGCCCAGGCCCCGATCTGCGACCCACGAGGCCGCGAGTTCCAGTACTCGGCGGTCTCCACGGGCCCGACCTTCTCCACGACTCCGCGCACATGCGCCTGCCGCTGCATCGCGAACCACGGGAAGGTCGCCGACGCGTACCGCGTGGCCATCAGGTCGTGCGACTTGTTCGACGTGTAGTTGGTGAAGAACACGAGCCCGCGCTCATCGAGCCCCTTGGCGAGCACCGTCCGCGACGACGGCCGCCCCTTCACATCGGTGGTCGCGAGCACCATCGCGTTCGGCTCCGGGAGCCCCGCGCGGGTGGCTTCGTCGAGCCACAGCTGAAGTTGTTCGTTCCAGGTGGCGGAAAGCTCCGACTCGCTCAGCGAGCCCTGCTCGTACGACACGCGCATCGCCGGTAGCGCGATGTTCGTGATCTCCGTCATCGGCGAACCTCCAAGCAGCGGCAGAACTCGTGGTCCCTGGCCCCGCGACCATACGCACGGCGAACGAATCCCGAAACCGCCTGCGCGGTGATGGCCACCACCTGAACGGTGACTGTCCGTAGAAAGAACAGTTCTGGATCGAGACCGTGATCGAGTCAGATGGCATCGAGCACACGTGTGACCGTCACCACGTCATCCCCCAAGGCGGTGGCAAGGGTTCCGCCCGCTGCCAACGGAACGACGTTCCACCACTCACCGCCATCGGACGCTCGCGGCACCGCGTCCAACATCAACGACGTGCCGACGACCCGCTTGCCCGCCAGCCCGGCGGCGGACGAGTCGATCGACGGCGAGCCGACGACGAGCTGTTGGTGCAACAACGGCTTGCCACAACGGGTTGCGCGCACCGAGGTCGACAGCGTGCCGGCGGACTCGCCCACCCGGCCGAGGACGAGGACCTCGCGCAGCAGCAACTCTGCGTGACCGTCCAATTCGGCCTCCACCACCGCGGTGTGGTGGGCACGGCTCGTCACCACGGTCGGCTCCGGCACGTACCGGACGGAGCCCTCCACCGAGAACCGCAGCACCGATGAGGAGGGCAGGCCGGTCGGGCCGGGCAGCATCAGGGTCGCCGCCACTCCGCGCAGATCCAGCGAGGCTCCAGGGCCCACCTCGACCGTCAGCTCCAGCGAGTCTCCACCGAGCGGGGACGTCACGGAGCTGACGAGGTGCACCAGAGCGACCGGACCCACGCGTCGCGCCGGCACCAGCGTCAACGGCGACTGCGAGCGCAGGACCCGCACGACGCTGTTGCCGTGCGGGTCCAGCCCCACCACCAACCGCGCCGAAGCTTTCACAGCTGAGCCAGCACCCACTTGGCGACCTCGGGCGCCTCCGGCGTCTCCACCAGCGACTGCGCGATGACCGGCAGCTCGCCCCGCATCCGGTGCGCGTCCGAGATCATCACGTCCATGTTCGCGCCGACGAACGGCGCCAGATCCACCTTGTTGATGACCAGAAGATCTGCCGTCGTCACGCCGGGGCCGCCCTTGCGCGGCACCTTGTCGCCGCCGGCCACGTCGACGACGAAGATCTGCTTGTCGACCAGGCCGCGCGAGAACACCGCCGTCAGGTTGTCGCCGCCGCTCTCGATGATCACCAGGTCCAGCGCGGGGAACTTGTGTTCCAGACGTTCGACGGCGTCGAGGTTCGCGGTGATGTCGTCGCGGATCGCGGTGTGCGGGCAGCACCCGGTCTGCACGGCCTCGATGCGCGCCGGGTCCAGCACGCCCGCCCGCCGCAGGAAGTCGGCGTCCTCGGTCGTGTAGATGTCGTTGGTGACGACCGCCAGCGACAGCTGCTCACCCAGCGCCCGGCACAGCGCGGCGGTCAGCGCGGTCTTGCCGCTGCCGACCGGGCCGCCGATGCCGATGCGCGGCGCGCTGCCGTGGTGGTGATCGTGCGGGTCGGGCCCGTGGTTAGCTCCCAAAGAGACGCACCCCTTCGCGTCGTACGTGGGCCTCGGCCAGCAGGTCCAAGGCAGGTGAACCAAGTGCGGGCAGTTCCTTCACCGCCCGCGAGGCGACGTCCTCCACCGGAAGCGCCGCCACGATCGCGTTGACCCCGAACGGGTCCAGTCCGAGCAACCTCACCGCGGCCGACGCGGGGCCGCTCACCGCGAGATATGCGCACGTCAGCGCGGCCTCGTACGGGTCGCCGACCAGCACTCCGATCACCAGCGGCTGGTGCGGGTCCCTCGACAGCGCGGCAAGCCGCTCAGAAGGCCAGGCCCGCCGAGCCGCCCGCAGCATGCCGCGTCCCTGCGCCCGTGAGGCCTCGCGCTGGGCGGGTGACGGCGTCCGGGCATCCAGCTCCGCGTCCAGCAGCTCCAGGTCCTCGCCCCTGGCCGCCGCGGCCGCGAACCCGGCCGCCAGCAAGCCGGTGGTGAGCAAACGCCCGTGCAGGAACGACTTCAGCGACGGCTCGTCCGTGACCAACCCGCGCGCGGCGGCCTCCTCCAAGCCTCCTGAGTGCACGTGCCCACCACCCGGGAACCGGGAGTCGGCGAGGATCAGCGCGGTCAGCATCAGAACAGGAAGTACCGCTGGGCCATCGGCAGCTCCGCGACCGGCGACGGTTCCACCAGCGAACCGTCGACGTGCACGGCGAAGCTGTCCGGGTCAACGCGCACGTCCGGCATCACGTCGTTCAGCACCATGTCGGCCTTCGTGACCGACCGGGTGTTGGCGACGGGCAGCACCCGTCGCGCGTACCGATTCGCGATACCGGCCTCGATCGCTTGCGGCGCAACGAAGAACACGCTCGAAGCAGCTCCGGCCGTGGCGCCGAACATCGGCCGCGCCCACACCGGCTGCGGCGTCGGGATCGAGGCGTTCGCGTCACCCATCGCGCCCCAGGCGATGAAGCCGCCCTTCAGCACCACGGAAGGCCGCACACCGAAGAACTTGGGCTCCCACAGCACCAGATCGGCGAGCTTCCCGACCTCGACCGAGCCGACCTCGGAAGCGATGCCGTGCGCGATCGCCGGGTTGATCGTGTACTTCGCGACGTACCGCTGCGCCCGCAGGTTCGAGTCCATGGAACGCCGGGACGACATGACGTGCGCGGTCTGCCAGGTCCGGATGATCACCTCGCCGACCCTGCCCATCGCCTGCGAGTCGGACGAGATCATCGAGATCGCGCCCAGGTCGTGCAGCAGGTCCTCGGCCGCGATCGTGGTCGGCCGGATCCGCGACTCCGCGAACGCCAGGTCCTCCGGCACGGACGGGTTGAGGTGGTGGCACACCATCAGCATGTCGAGGTGTTCTTCGAGCGTGTTGACGGTGTGCGGCCGCGTCGGGTTCGTCGACGACGGCAGCACGTTCGGCAGCGAGACCACCCGGATGATGTCCGGCGCGTGTCCGCCACCGGCACCCTCCGAGTGGTAGGCGTTGATCGACCGGCCGGCAATGGCGTCCACAGTGGACTCCAGGAAGCCCGCCTCGTTCAACGTGTCCGTGTGGATCGCGACCTGGACACCGGACTCGTCCGCCACCCGCAGGCACGCGCCGATCGCGGCGGGCGTGGTGCCCCAGTCCTCGTGCAGCTTGAAACCACCCGCGCCACCGGTGAGCTGCTCGCGCAGGCCCTCGACGGAGACGGTGTTCCCCTTGCCCAGCAACAGAACGTTGATCGGCATGTGGTCCATCGACGTCAGCATCCGGTCGAGGTACCAGGCACCGGGCGTCACCGTGGTGGCCTTCGTGCCCTCCGCCGGCCCGGTGCCGCCACCGACCAGCGTCGTGAGCCCGGACGCCAGCGCCTCGTCCACGATCTGCGGGCAGATGAAGTGCACGTGGCAGTCGATGCCGCCCGCGGTCAGGATCTTCCCGTTGCCGGACAGGATCTCCGTCGACGGCCCGATGACCAGATCGGGGTGGACGCCGTCCATCGTGTCCGGATTGCCCGCCTTGCCGATCGCGACGATCCGCCCGTCCCGCACGCCGACGTCGGCCTTGACGACACCCCAGTGGTCGAGGATCACCGCACCCGTGATGACCAGGTCCGGCGCGCCCTCGGCACGGGTCGCGATCCCCTGACCCATCGACTCGCGGATCACCTTGCCGCCACCGAAGATCACCTCGTCGCCCGATCCGGCACCGCGCGAGCGGTCCTCGGTGACCTCGATGAACAGGTCGGTGTCGGCGAGCCGGATCCGGTCGCCCACGGTCGGCCCGAGCAGTTCGGCATAGCGCTCGCGGTCGATCATCGCTGCAACCCCCGGACAATCCTTAAGCCTGCCAACGGAACCAGCGTGACCTCGCGCTCCACACCCGGCTCGAACCGCACCGCGGTGCCCGCGGGGATGTCCAGCCGGTAGCCGAAGGCGGCCTCCCGGTCGAACTCCAGGCCGGTGTTGACCGAGGCGAAGTGGAAGTGCGATCCGACCTGAACGGGCCGGTCGGCGGCGTTCACCACGATCATCGTGATGCGCGGCCGGCCGGGGTTCAGCTCGACGGGCTCGCCACCGACGATCACCTCACCTGGCGCAGGCCCGGCGGACGGCGCGATCGGGTGGTGCACGGTGACGAGCTTCGTGCCGTCCGGGAACGTCGCCTCGACCTGCACCGAGTCGATCATCTCCGGCACCCCGCGCATGACCTGCTCCGGCGCGAGCACCGTGCGGCCGCTCTCCATGAGCTCGCTGACCGTGCGGCCGTCCCGCGCGCCCTCCAGCACGTGGTCGGTGATCAACGCGACGGCCTCGGGGTAGTTGAGCAGCACCCCGCGTTCGAGCCGGCGCCGGGCCACGTCGGCGGCGACGTGCACGAGGAGCTTGTCGCGTTCATGCGGCGTCAGATGCACCCGGTTGTTCTAACACGCGAAAGCTCGTTATCGCGGAGTGGAAACACGGCCGAAACACGGTCACGTGTCCATCGACCGGTTGACAGCCGGAGTCAGCGGTGCGGTCGTCCCGCGTTCATGGGGCAAAACCGCAGGATTTACCCCATGAACGCGATTCGAGTGAGGGGCCTGACGAAGGCCTACAAGGGCCACCAGGCGGTGGCAGGGGTGGACCTCGACGTCGCCCGCGGCGAGGTGTTCGCCGTCCTCGGCCCGAACGGGGCCGGCAAGACCACGAGCGTCGAGATCCTGGAGGGCCACCGCGACCGCGACGGCGGCGAGGTCAGCGTGCTCGGCGTGGATCCGGCCAAAGCCGGGCGGGAGTGGCGTTCGCGGCTCGGCATCGTTCTGCAGAGCGCGACGGACGCCGCGACGCTGACCGTGCGCGAGGCCGTGCAGCACTACGCCAGGTACTACGCCGACCCGCGCGACCCGGAGGAGGTCATCGACCTCGTCGGGCTCACAGAGAAGGCCAAGTCCCGCGCCGGCACGTTGTCGGGTGGCCAGCGCCGCCGGCTCGACGTGGCGCTCGGCATCATCGGCCGCCCCGAACTGGTGTTCCTCGACGAGCCGACCACGGGCTTCGACCCGCAGGCACGCCGCCAGTTCTGGGGCCTGATCAAGCTGCTGGCGGGCGAGGGCACCACGATCCTGCTGACCACGCACTACCTGGACGAGGCGGAGGCGCTCGCCGATCGCGTGGCCGTGCTCGCGGGCGGCCGGATCGTCGCCGAGGGCACACCGCAGACGCTCAGCGGCCGTGCGCACGCCGACGCGACCGTCCGCTGGCTGTCCGACCGCGGCTACCGGGAAGTCCGCACCTCCGAACCCACCAAGGTGATCGCCGACCTGTCCAGGCACGGCGAGCTCGCCGAACTCACCGTCACCCGCCCGTCGCTGGAAGACGTCTACCTGGAGCTGATCGCATGACGACCGCAGCCGCACTGCCATCGACACTGTCGCTCGGTCTCTCGAGGGGTGCGACCGAGCTGCGGGAGTTCTTCCGGCAGAAGGAAAATCTCATCTTCACGGTGTCGCTGCCGGCAATCCTGATGCTGCTGCTCGGCACCGTTCACGTGCACGAGGCCGCAGAGGGCCAGATGTTCGCCGCCAGCATGATCGGCGCCGGCATCATCTCCACGTCGTTCGTCGGGCTCGGCATGAGCGTCGTGGCCGACCGCGAGGACGGCACGTTGAAGCGCCTGCGCGGCACGCCGATGCCGTTCACGTCCTACTTCATCGGCAAGATCGTCCTGGTCTTCGTGTCCAGCCTGTTCGAAGCCGTGCTGCTGCTGGTCGTCGCGATGCTGCGGTTCGACGTGGAGCTGCCTTCCACCGCCGAGAAGTGGTTCACGTTCGGCTGGGTGTTCGTGCTCGGCGTGATCTCGTGCTCGCTGATCGGTGTCGCGCTGAGCTCGATCGCGAAGTCCACCCGCAACGCGTCAGGCGTGCTGAACCTGCCGTACATCGTGCTGCAGTTCCTGTCCGGTGTTTTCATCAGCCTGTCGGCGCTGCCGGAGTCCCTGCGCGTGACGGGTTCGCTCTTCCCGCTCAAGTGGGTGTGTCAGGGTTTCCGCTCGGTGTTCGCACTGGACGACGGCTACGCGGTCATGGAGGCGGCGGGATCATGGGAGCTCGGCAGGATCGCGCTGGTGCTCGGGGCGTGGACGATCGCGGGACTGGTGCTGGTCAGCCGGACCTTCAAGTGGAGCAACACCAGCCGCTGATCACCTGGTACGTGCTCTTCGCGATCACCCAGGCGACCGCGCTCGCACTCGTCCTGATCGACAACAACACCCTCGCCGACCGCCTGTCGGCGGCGGGGTTGTTGTGTTTGAACGGCCTGTGGTTCGTGTTCTACGGCCGGAAACTGGTGCAGCGCGAGGACGGCAACTGGCAGGGCCTCGTCTACGCGGCCGGTTCGCTCGCCACCTTCGCGCCCGCGGTCTGGTTCAGCGGCAACGCCACGTTCGCTCTGTTCGGCCTGGTTCCGCAGATCTACATGGTGCTGCCGGTCACGTGGGCGTTCTACCCGATGGCGCTGTTCGTGTTCACGCCGCAGCTCCTGACCTGGTTCGCCGGCGCGGTACCCGCGCTGTCGTGGCCGGCCGCGTTGATCATCATCGGCTTCTCCCAGGCATTCGGATGGGCGGTCAGCCGGATCGCGCAGCAGAACCAGCAGCGCGGCGAACTGCTGCAACGCATCGAGGCGCTGACGCTGGAGGCCGAGCGGGCGCGGTGGGCCGCCGAGATTCACGACACTTTGGCGCAGGGCTTCACGTCGATCATCACGCTGCTGCAGGGCGCACAGCCGAACGTCGAGCTGGCGCTGCAGACCGCGCGGGAGAACCTCCGTGAGGCAAGGGCGCTGGTGGCTTCCAACGCACCATCTCCTTTGGACGGTTCCTCGTTGGAGGACGCGTTGCGGCGGCTGGTTTCCGGGGCTGCTCTGCCGTCTTCGTTCCGGGTGATCGGGGATGCCGCCGGACTGCCGACATCGGTCGAGGTCGTGCTGCTGCGAACCGTGCAGGAGGCGTTGAACAACGTGGCACGACACTCGGGCGCCTCGCGGGTCGACGTCGTGCTGAGGTTCGACGAGGACTGCGTCTCGCTGGAGGTGCGGGACGACGGCCGCGGGTTCGGCGACGCGCCGGAGGGCTTCGGGTTGAGGGGCATGCGTGCCCGGCTGGAACAGGTGGGTGGGACGCTCTCGTTGTCGAGCGATGAGGGGGCGTCGGTGCTGGTGGAGGTACCGCTGTGATCAGGATTCTGCTGGTGGACGACCACCCGGTGGTCCGCCAGGGCCTGCGGGGGATGCTCGTGGCGGACGATCTGGAGGTCGTCGGCGAGGCGGGCTCGGGTCAGGAGGCCATCACGCAGGCCGCCGCGTTGCAGCCGGACGTCGTGCTCATGGACCTGCGGATGCCAGAGATGGACGGGGCGACGGCGACGTCGAAGATCGTCGGGACCGGGCCGCGGGTGCTGGTGCTCACCACGTACGAAACCGATTCGGACATTCTTCGCGCGGTCGAAGCCGGGGCGTCCGGGTACCTGCTCAAGGACTCGACTACCGAGGACCTCATCGCCGCGATCCGGGCGGCGGCACGTGGTGAGACGGTGCTCGCGCCGTCGATGGTCGCGAAGGTCGTCGGACAGGTGCGGACACCGCCGCTGTCCGCGCGGGAGACCGAGGTGTTGCGGCTGGTGGCGAAGGGTATGTCCAACGTCGAGATCGGACGGACGTTGTTCATCTCGGAGGCGACCGTGAAGACTCACCTGCTGAGGGTGTTCAACAAACTGGGCGTGTCCGACCGCACCGCGGCGGTCACCACTGCGATGGAGCGCGGCATGTTGCGGTGACGCCCCGACATGGCGCATTACTGCACACCAGTGAAATGGCACGCCGACCAGGCCGCCGTTCGAGTGTCGACCCCTGACGAACTGAAAACCGGCGCAACAATCTGTTGATTGTGCTCATACGAACAGTCATCAGCACTGGCAGGGACATCAGTCGGGGGGACGGATGCTGCGGGAAGCGATTCTTTTCCTCGAGGAATTTATTCGCGGTCACGGTCCACCCGCCGTAGCCAAAGCTGTCGTCGGACTGATGTCGTTCGCGGTACTGCTCGGCGCCGTGCTCGGCAGTACAGCGATCAAATCGGGCGCGCTGGTGGCAGCGATCCTGCTCGCCGCGACTGCGGGCATCGTGCTGGCAGCAAACCGCGGTTCCGAACGACGTGAGCTCGAAGCACACAAAGAGCTGGTCTCGCGCTACTGCAACCACATCGACAAGGTTCGAGCCGGCTACCAGATTCGCGAGTGGGACGAGACCATGGTCATCGGCGATCGAGGTGACGCGCAGGCCAAGGTGACGGTGAGGCTCCGCCCACTACGAGCCGATCTTCTTTTCATCCGGCTGAAATTCGGCTGCGGCTGGAATCAGCCTGCACGATACCGCCACCGAGTCAGGATGTCCGTCCGAAACCTGCTCGTCGACGGCTCTGCGGGCACCACACTGCAGAAGACGTTGTCATGGCCGAAAGACGGGGCGATGACGGCGATAATTCACTTCCACTCACCGCCGCAGGAAGATTCGGAAATCTCGTTCGCCGTGGAGCTCGATTGGCCGAAACGATGCCTGCCGCTCATGGAAGGTTCGCCGGACGAGTTCGCCCTCATGTTCGCCCAACCGGTCGCGCACGCCATCTACAAGGTCGTCCTGCCCACGGACACCGACGCCTACGTGGAGCCGATCGGGCAGACGCCGGACGGCTATCGCTTGGACAAGTGCCAGGACGACATGCGCAGGCAAACGATCACGTTGGAACTCTTCGACCCGCCAGTCCGACACCGCGCCGGCGCGCGACTGGAGCTGGTGAAAGAACAGCGCGCGGTCTCACGTCGCTAACAGGGCGCGGTTCAGTCATCCTCATCCGTGGTGCCGCTGTTGCCACCCATGCCAGCACACATCCGCAACACTGAACACACTCTCCGTAACCATACGTGAACCGAGGTCACGGACCGTAACAGAGAACGGCAGTGATGATCAACTTGGGGATGCTGATCAACTTCGGTCGACCGGTCCGTTACCGTCGACCGACCACGTGACCCAGGACACCCGGCTGACATCTCCCGGCCACCCGCCTGCAACACTGTGAACTCCGGCAACGGCGCCGGTCAGGTCCCTTCAGCTCGTCAATCCGCCCCGGAGGCGTGACCACATGACCCAGACCGCCGATCCGACCACGTTGGTGCTTCCCGCCGAGCTCAAGCCGTCCGACGGCCGCTTCGGCTGTGGGCCGTCCAAGGTGCGGCCCGAGGCCGTCGCCGCCCTCGCGTCCGAGGGTGCGGCGCTGCTCGGCACGTCTCACCGGCAGAAGCCCGTCAAGAACCTCGTCGGCCGCGTCCGGTCCGGGCTGCGTGAGCTCTTCGGGCTGCCCGAGGGCTACGAGGTCGTGCTCGGCAACGGTGGCACCACGGCGTTCTGGGACGCGGCCTCGTTCGGACTGGTCCGCGAGACCGCCCAGCACTTCACCAACGGTGAGTTCTCGTCCAAGTTCGCCAAGGTGACGCAGACCGCGCCGTTCCTGAAGGACTCGCTGGTCACCAAGGCCGAGCCGGGCACCGCGCCCGAGCTCTTCTACGCCGAGGGCGCCGACCTGGTCGGCTGGGCGCAGAACGAGACCTCCACCGGTGTCGCGATGCCCGTGCTCCGGCCGGAGGGGTCGGAGAACGCGCTCATCGCCATCGACGCCACGTCGGGCGCGGGTGGTCTGCCGGTCAAGGCCGAGGACTTCGACGTCTACTACTTCGCGCCGCAGAAGTCGTTCGCCTCGGACGGCGGCCTGTGGATCGCGCTGATGTCGCCCAAGGCCCTGGAGCGCGTCGACGAGCTCAAGGACCGCTGGGTGCCGGAGTTCCTGTCGCTGCCGACGGCGCTCGACAACTCCACCAAGGACCAGACGTACAACACGCCGTCGATCGCCACGCTCTTCCTGCTGGCCGAGCAGATCGACTGGATCAACGGCAACGGTGGCCTGGACTGGTCGGTCAGCCGCACCAAGGACTCCAGCAGCCGCCTGTACGACTGGGCCGAGAAGACCGCCTACACGACGCCGTACGTGGAGAAGGCCGCTGACCGCTCGCAGGTCGTCGGCACGATCAACTTCAACGACGACGTCGACGCGGCGACTGTGGCGAAGGTGTTGCGCGCCAACGGCATCGTCGACGTCGAGCCGTACCGCAAGCTCGGCAAGAACCAGCTGCGGGTCGCGATGTTCCCGGCCATCGAGCCGAACGACATCACGATCCTCACGCAGGCCGTCGACTGGGTCGTCGGCCAGCTCTGAGAAGCGCAACCTGGGGTGCACCGCGAGACTTCTCGGTGCACCCCAGGGCTTTCAGGCAAGCGCTTCGGTCGGCGACTGGCGGGCCGCCCGGACCGCCGGGTAGACGCCGGCGATGGCGCCGATGGCCATGGCCGCGCCCACTCCCCCGAGCAGGGCGGGCCACGGCAGTGCCGCCGGCCACTTCTGGCTGATCGCGTAACCAGCCGTGACCGCGATCCCGACGACCACCCCTACGAGGCCGCCGAGGCCGGACAACAGCACCGACTCGGTGAGGAACTGCCATCTGATCTGCCGCCGGGTCGCCCCGAGCGCCCGCCGCAGACCGATCTCCCTGCGCCGTTCCAGCACCGAGATCACCATCGTGTTCGCCACGCCGACGCCACCCACCAACAACGCGACCACGCCCAGTCCCAGGAAGAGCGCGTTGTAGCTGTTCTCCGCGATCTGCTGCGCGGCCAGCGCGTCGGACGGCCGCGACACCTTCACCTCGTTGGACTGCTGAGGGTTCAACGTCGGGCCGAGCAGCTTGCGAACCTCGTCGACCTGCTCCTTGTCGGTCCGCACGTACACGGTGCTCGGGCTGCCGTCGAAGCCGAACACCTCCTTCGCCGCCTCCCAGCCGATCAGCGCGGCCCTGTCGATCTCGGGCGAGAGCGGCAGCGGCGCGAGGATCCCGACGACGCTGAACCACTGCCCGTCGATCCACACCTGCGTGCCGACGCGTTCGATGCCCAGACGCGAGGCGGCGGTCGAGCCGAGCACGATGGACTTCTCGCCGGGCTGCAGCCACCGGCCCCTGTCGACCTTGGCGTCGAGCACCTTCAGCAGGTCCTGGTCCGCAGCGGCCACCCGCAGGCCCAGCGTGTCACTGGACGGCACGTGGTCGGTCTTGCGCACGTTCGCCGAGATGGAGCCGGTGCCGCTGGCGGCTGTGACCGCGCCGATCCGGCGTGCCATCGGCACCGCGGTCTCCGGCAGCTTGGCGTCGCTGCCGCCGAACGTCTGGCCGGGCGCCGCGGTCAGCAGGTTGGTGCCGAGCGTGTTGAGCTTGTCCCTCAACGCCTGCGCGCTCGACGCCGGGATGCCGATCACGGCGACCAGTGCGGCGATGCCGATCGCGATGCCCAGCGCGGACAGCACCGCGCGCATCGGGCGGGTGCGCATCCCGAAGAAGCCGAGGCGCAGCAGGTCGATCACACGATCACCCCGTCGCGGACTTCGATGCGTCGTGGCGCCCGTGCGGCGACGTCGCGGTCATGCGTGATCAGCACGACTGTGGTGCCGTCGTTGTTCAAGCCCTCCAACAGTTCCAGCACACCGGCACCGTTGCGCGTGTCCAGGTTTCCGGTCGGCTCGTCGGCCAGCAGGATCCCCGGCGTGTTCACGACCGCGCGAGCGATGGCGACGCGCTGACGTTCACCACCGGACAACTCGTGCGGCTTGTGCAGTGCGCGGTGGATCAGCCCGACTCTGTCCAAAGCGGACATCGCGAGGGCACGTCTCTTGTGCCGCGGCACGCCCGCGTAGACCAGGCCCGCGGCGACGTTCTCGATCGCCGACAGGCCGTCGGTGAGGAAGAACTGCTGGAACACGAAGCCGATCGTGCGTGCCCGCAAGGCCGACAAGTCGTTGTCCGACAAAGAGGACACGTCGTGACCGTCAATCTCGACGCGGCCCGTGGTCGGCTTGTCCAGCGTGCCCATCAGGTGCAGCAGCGTGGACTTGCCGGAGCCGGACGGGCCGACGATCGCGAGCATCTCGCCGCCCCCGACGTTCAGCGACACGTCCCGCAACGCCTGCACGCCACCCGGATACGTCCGGCTCGCGTGGTCGATCGTGATCACTCGGTGGTCACCACCTTCATGCCCTCGCGCAGGCCGTCACCGCTGACCTCGACCTGGCCCTTGGCGAACAGGCCGACGGTGACCTTGATGATCTTGCGATCCTCGGTCTCCACGCCGTAGCCGCCCTCGGACAACGCGAGCAGCGCGCCGATCGGCACCGCGAGCACGTTCTGCTTCTTGCCGACCGTGAAGACGGTCGAGACCGTGGCCGAGTCGACGCCCTCCGCGGCGGCCGCGTCGTCGACCGAGATGGTCAGCACCAGCTTCGCCTTCTGGTCCATGCCGTTGCCCGCTGTCTTGGTGACGGACTGGATGGTGCCGGTGGTGGGCTTGCCGCCGGGGATCGACAGCTCGACCTTCTCTCCGATCTTCGCGAGGCGCTGCTTGTTGGTGTCGAGTTCGACGGTCACCGCGCGCTCGGTGCCGGTCACCTTCATCACCTCACCGCCAGCGGGCGCGCCGAGCTGCGCGACCAGCGACGACACCCGGATCGCGCCCGGTTGCACGACGACGTCGCCCTGGCCGAGCTTTCCGTTCTGCTCCAGGCCGTTCGCCTTCTGCCACTTCTTGATGGCGGCGGCGGTGTAGGAGGTGAACTTCTCGTCGGGGGCACCGAAGTCCTTGAACCCCAGGGCCGACAGGTTCTCTTCGACGACCTTGACGTCGGGTCCGTTCGGCATGCCCGCTTCCAGGTCGCGGTAGAGCGGCAGCGATCCGTAGAACAACGGCACAGGCTTCGCGTCTGCCGAGTACACCGCCTTGCCGCGGTCGATGACCGCGCCCTGGTCGGGCAGACCCGTGATGGTGCCTCCTTTGCGACCGGCCAGCGCTCGTTCCGCGCCGTAGCCGAGCTGCCCGGAGATGGACTGCTGGTCGGCGAGGTTCGTCTTCTTCACCGGAGCCGTCTTGACCGGATCCGGCTTGGGAGGCTCTGCGTTCGCCTGGCTCGACGCGACTCTGGTGAGCACCACGACCCCACCCGTGCCGAGCAGCACGGCCGCGATGATCGCGGTGATGACGACCTTCCGCTTCACTTGCCCTCCTCGGGCGCGGTCGCCATCTGGATGTTCAGGCCGCAGTCCTTCATGTCCTGCTTGACCTTCTCGTCCTCCATGTCCGGCAGCTCGATCGCCTGTCCCTTGGCGTTGCCGTCGAACTGCGGGTCAGGCCAGTTGTGGCCCTTGTCCCGCATGCACTTCGCCTGCTGACGCATCTTGTCCTGCTCCTCCGGTGACGGAGGCTTGAACTCGCCGCCGTTGGGCAGATGCTGCTTGCAGGCGTTGTGCGCGGCCTCGAACTTGCTCGCCTGCCCGTCGGAGCCGGCGTCCTCCGCCGGTGCCGCGCGCATCACGACACCGCCCTTGCCGTTGTCCTCGGGGTCGGGCATGTCGACACCGTTGTCCCGCATGCACTGGGCGAACTTGACCATGTCGCCCGTGTCGTCCTTCTTGGCGTTGCCGTTGTCCTGCTTGCTGCCACAGGCGACGAGCGCCAGCAGCACGGCGATCAGCACTGGGATGGTTTTCTTCACGGCGACAGGTCTACGGAGGGCGTCATTCGACGGCGTTAAGCGAAAGCCTTTATCCGGCGCTTATCCCCGGCACGCGGAAAATAGGTGTCATGCGTGTGCTGGTGGTCGAGGACGAACTGCTGCTCGCGGACACGATCGCCGAGGGACTGCGCCGGTTCTCGATGGCGGTCGACGTCTGTTACGACGGCGAAGCGGCGTTGGAGCGGGTGGGGGTGCACGCGTACGACGTCGTCGTGCTCGACCGCGACCTGCCTCTCGTGCACGGCGACGAGGTGTGCAAGGCGGTCCACTCGACCGGCGGCGAGGCACGGGTGCTGATGCTCACGGCTGCGGCCGAAGTGGACGACCGGGTCACCGGGCTCGGACTCGGTGCGGACGACTACCTGACCAAGCCGTTCGCGTTCGCCGAGCTCGTGGCGCGCGTGCAGGCGCTGGGCCGCCGGGCTCGACCGGCCCTGCCGCCGGTGCTCGAACGGGCGGGCGTCACGCTGGACGTGCCCCGGCACCAGGCGTCGCGGGACGGGAAGTTCCTGCCGCTCTCGCCCAAGGAGTTCGCCGTGCTGGAGGTGCTGATGCGGGCGGAGGGCAACGTGGTGAGCGCCGAGGAGCTGCTGGAGAAGGCCTGGGACGAGCACGCCGACCCGTTCACGAACGCCGTGCGGGTGGCGGTGATGACGCTGCGCCGCAAGCTGGGCGCGCCGCAGGTCATCGAGACGGTGCCCGGTGCCGGCTACCGGTTCGGCTCGTGACGCTGAGGACCAGGCTGACGGCCTGGTACGCCGGGGTGTTCCTGATCGCGGGCGTCGCGCTGATCGGGCTCAACTACTTCCTGCTGGCCGAGTGGATGCCGGTCGACGGCAGCGTCGCGGTGACACGGGCGCTTCCGATCGACCCGTACACCGGCCACGTGGTGGTGGAAGCGGCGCAACTGCCCGGCGACACCCAGGTGATCACCGGCGACCAGTTCAAGATGGCCACGATGAGCACCGTCCTGTGGCAGTCGATCATCGCGCTGCTCGTGGCCGCGGTGCTCGCCGTCTGGCTCGGCTGGGTGGTGGCCGGCCGGGTGCTGGCGCCGTTGCACTCGATCACCACGACCGCGCACCGGCTGGAGGCGGAACGGCTGGACCAGCGGATCGAGCTGGAGGGGCCGCAGGACGAGCTCAAGGAGCTCGCGGACACGTTCGACGGGATGCTCGACCGGCTCGCGTCGTCGTTCGACAGCCAGAAGCGGTTCGTCGCGAACGCGTCGCACGAGCTGCGCACGCCACTGGCCGTGCAACGGACGTTGATCGAGGTGGCGTTGGCCGATCCCGGCGCCTCGGACGACATGCGCCGTCTCGGAGCGCACCTGCTCGACACGAACGAGCGAAGCGAGAAGCTCATCGACGGGTTGTTGCTGCTCGCACGCAGTGATCGCGGCCTGGCCACCCGGGAGCTGGTCTGGCTGGACGAGACGATCGAGGACGAGGTCGAGTCGTGCGCCTCGCTGGCGGCCGCGAAGGAAGTCACCTTCGACGTGTCGGTGCGGCCGTATCTGGTCGAGGGCGATCCCGTGCTGCTCGCGCAGCTCGTCGGCAACCTGCTGCGCAACGCCGTGCTCTACAACAAACCTGGCGGGACCGTGTCGGTTCGTCTTGATCGAGAACTCGTCGTCTCGAACACCGGGCCGACCGTGCCCGCGGAGGCCGTGCCCGCCCTGTTCGAACCGTTCCGGCGGCTGCGCGACCGCACCGGGACCGCCGGATCTGGCCTCGGTCTGTCGATCGTGCAGTCCGTGGCGCGGGCGCATCAGGGGTCGGTGAAGGCTCGTCCGAACGGGGGAGGCGGCCTGGTGGTCCAGGTGAACCTTCCGGAAACGAACGTGCGACAGCCCTCGTGAACTGGCAAGATCACATTGAGATATCGGCGCGCCTCCCGCCCCCGGGTGGCTCGTTGTCCTAACGTTGTCTGCTGGCGAGGTGCAAATTCAGGGAGGCCACGATGCGAGCGCTGCGAGTCATCGGGCTCGACGAGGACGGCAAGTCCGTCATCCTCGAGGACCCCGAAAACCGCGGCGAGCGCTTCACGCTCCCCGCCGACGAGCGCCTTCGGGCTGCACTGCGCGGTGATCTGGCCCGCCTCGGCCAGATGCAGATCGAGGCAGGCGAGGCCCAGATGCGGCCGCGCGAGATCCAGGCCCGCATCCGCGCCGGTGAGTCGATCGAGCAGGTCGCGGCCGCCGCCGGCATGCCGACGCACCGCATCGAGCGGTTCGCGTACCCGGTGCTGCTGGAGCGTTCGCGCACGGCCGATCTGGCCCAGCGCGCGCACCCGGTCCGCGAGGACGGCCCCGACGTGCAGACGCTCGGCGAGGTCGTCGCGCACTCGTTCGGCCTGCGCGGACACGACCTCTCCGACACCTCGTGGGACTCGTGGCGCGGTGACGACGGCCGCTGGATCGTGCAGCTGCACTGGAAGACCGGACGCTCGGACAACCGGGCGCACTGGGCGTTCCACCCCGGTGCGCAGGGCGGCACGGTGACGGCGCTGGACGACGCCGCTGTCGACCTCATGGACCCGAACCCGAACCGCACGCTGCGCACGGTGCGGCCGGTGACGCAGCTGGCGCGGCAGGCCCTGGAGGCGACTCCGGTGGCCACCCCCGCTCCCGTCGCGGAGGAGCCTGCTCCGGTGCCGGTTCAGGCGCCTGCGCCAGCGCCGGCCCCCGCTCCGGCTCCGGTCGTGGCGGAGAAGCCGGTTCAGGAGGAGCTGCCAGAGCCGGAGCCCGCCCCTGCCCCACCTCCACCACCGGTGAAGAAGGAGCAGGAGCCCGCTGCGGAGAAGCCGGTGCGCAAGGACCCTCCTCCCAAGCGGGGGAAGAAGAACCACCCCATCGTCCCTTCGTGGGAGGACGTTTTACTGGGCGTGCGGTCGAACCGCTGACTGATCGGCTGACGCCGTGGGACGTCGTGTCGCGCTGGCTGCCGGAGTGGGCGCACTCCTCGGTCTCGCCTGGTGGGGAGTGTTCGCACTCATCTCGTCGGGCGCGGTCTGCTCGTTCGAGGACTGGGGCTGCCTCGGCACCTTCGTGATGACCGTGCCGGTCTTCGCGGTGGTGGCGGCGGCGCTCGGGTGGGTGGCGTTGCGTTCTCTGGGTGTGTCGCGGGCAGGGCTGGTGGCCGTGCCCGCGACCCTCATGTCCGTGGTGGCGATGGTGCTCCTGCTCGGACTGCCCTTCCTGGCCTTCCTGGTGTTCGCGGCGCTGTACGCGTTGATCGCCGTGCTCACCCGGTGAAGGTGATGTGGAGGGTTCGTGCAGACCGGCCTGATCGCGTCGAAGATCAGGTAGCTCTTGGCGCATGGTGTTGCGCACTGCGGTCGGTGCCGCCGTCGGAACGGTGGCGGGCGCCGGGTTCCTGCAGACCCTGAAACTGTTCACGCGGTACTGCGACAGCGGTCCCGTCGTGGCGGGCTGCGGTGCCGCCTTCCCGCTGGCGTTCGGACTGAACTTCTCGATCTGGATGGTCGTCGCCGCGGCGCTGATCTGCACGGGGTTCCGGGCGTTGCGGACGGAGCGCGGGTGGTGGGCGGCGGGGATCGGCAGCGGGCTGTGGTTCGTGCTGTTCCTGGCGGTCATCCACGTGCGGGTGTTCCACCTCGGCGACCTGTACCAGGAGGATGTTCATCGCTTCCTGGAGATCGCGTACGTGCTGGTCGCGTGCGTCGGCTACGCGGTTGCCGCCTTGTGCGTCGGCCAGCGGCGGACGGCGTGAGCACGTGCTCCGGGTTCTGGTCGCGCAGCTCCCCTCATGGCGAGGTCACCCGCGGCTCGCCATGATCGGTCGCATGAGGGCGGTCACAGCGGGGTTGGTGGGGGCGTTGTGCGGGGCGGGGTGGTTCGCGTCGCTCCAGCCGTCGGGGGAGTTCCTGTGCCGGGACAGCGGGCTGGAGTGCGTCGTCGGGCTGATCCTGCTGGTCGTGCCGGCCCTGGTGATCGTCTGGGGTGTCGTGGGGTGGGGGCTGCTGCGGCTCGCGCGGTTCTCCCCCGCCTGGCCGACCGCCGTGGTGGGGACAGCGGGTGCGGTCGTGTTGCTGCTGATCAGCACGTTCGGTCTCAGGTTCGTGCAGGTTCAGCTGCCGGAGGACGCCGGGATCTTCGTGGTCGCGATCGCGGCTGCCGGTGGCTACGCCTTGGCCGCTGCGGTGACCGCTGGTTACGGTGGTCGGCGTGACCGAACAGAGCACAGCGGGCAAGACGGGTAAGGCAGGACGCCGGCTCCTCTTCCGGGTCGTCCTGTCGATGGCCGTCGGGGCGGGGCTCGTGCTCGGGTGGACGTGGGCGTACGAGTCGGGCTTCCTGAAGTCGTGGCTCGACAGCACCTCGATGTCGACGTTCCTGCTGCTCGTGCTGATCGGGCTGCCGCTCGCGCTGGTGTCGTCGCTGGTGCTGGCCGGGCCGATCCTGTGGATCTTCGGGGTGCGGCCGGTGTGGCCGATCATCCTGCTCGGGCCGATCCTGCTGGGGCTCGGCCTCTACTTCAAGGTGCACGAGCCCGTCCTCGGGTGGTTCACGAACCGGCACCACGCCGAGGCCTTGCTCGCGGCCGTCGCCTACGGGCTGGTCGCGCTCTTCACGTTCAAGAGGTCGTAGGCACCTCGTCGAGCAGGTTCAGGTCCCAGCCCTCGCGTTCGCACCAGTCCTCGGCCTCCTCGCGGGAGACGTACATCGCGTGCCGCGGCCGTGGGCCGGCCAGGTGGTCCCAGCCGTCCGGGGCCAGCACGTAGTTCGCTCCATCGTGTGAGGCGATGAGCCGTCCGTGTGGAAACGCCATCGTCTGCTCGGTTCGCAGAAACCGCGTCATGTCGGTCATCGTGCCCTTGACCTCGACCTAAGTCGAGACAGCAGGCTCCGGTGGGGAGAAAAACCGGATGCTGACAGTCGGTCGTCCTTCGTACTTTGGAGACGACCTGGAGGGGGCTCATCGCGTGAGCGATCAACGTAACTCGACGATCCGCACCTTGCGAAGGCTGTGGCCGTACGTGCGGCCGCACCGCGCACGGATGGCTGTCGTGGTCTCGGCGACGATGCTCGCGATGCTGTGCGGTCTTGGCATCCCGCTGCTCACGCAGCGCATCGTCGATGGTCCGATTCAGAACAAGCAGACCGAGTTGCTGCCGTGGCTGATCCTCGGCGTGCTGGTGCTCGGTGTCAGCGAGGCGACACTCTTCTACATCCGCCGCAAGATCGTCGCCCGGCCCGCGGCCGAGGTCGAGGCACGCATGCGGTTCGACCTCTACCAGCACCTTCAGCGGCTGCCGGTGGCGTTTCACGACCGGTGGCAGTCGGGTCAGCTGCTGTCCCGCGCGACGAACGACCTCACGACCGTGCGGCGGTTCGTCGCGTTCGCGATCGTCTTCCTGATCGTGAACAGCATCGTCATCGTGATCGGGCTGGGCATCATCGCGGCGCTCTCGCCGTCGCTGCTGATCGTGTCGCTGTGCGGTGCGCTGCCGTTGATCGTGATCTCGTACTTCTTCGAGAAGAAGTTCAAGGTCGTCGCGCGGCAGGCGCAGGACCAGGCGGGCGACCTGACCACGACCCTCGAGGAGTCGGTGCTCGGCATCCGGGTGCTCAAGGCGTTCGGGCGCGGGCCGGAGCTCTCGAAGCGGTTCCTGGCGCAGGCTCGTGACCTGCGGGCGACTGAGCTGCAGAAGGTCTCGATCCTGGCGTCGCTGTGGTCGGTCCTGATCGTGCTGCCGGAGCTGTCGATCGCGGGCATGCTCGGCGTCGGCGCGATCGGCATCATCAACGGCACGATGACGGTCGGCACGCTGATCGCCGCCGTCGCGGTGAGCGCGTACCTGCGCTGGCCGATCGACTCGATCGGCTGGTTGCTGGCGGAGACGAACCAGGCCGCCTCCGCACTGGAACGCTACTGGGAGGTCATCGACTCCCCCGTGACGATCACCAGCCCCGCCCGGCCCGCGCCGCTGCCGACGCCGCTGCGCGGGCACGTTCGTTTCGAGGGCGTGCGGTTCGCGTTCGAGGACGGCAAGGAGGTGCTCTCGGGCATCGACCTCGACCTGCGTCCCGGTGAGACGGTGGCGCTGGTCGGCGCGACCGGCTCCGGCAAGACGACGCTGACCGCGCTGGTGCCGCGGCTGGCCGACGTCACGGGCGGCCGCGTCACGATCGACGGCGTCGACGTGCGGGACTTCGCGCTGGAGGACCTGCGGCGCGTGGTCGGCACGGCGTTCGAGGAACCGGTGCTGTTCTCCGCGTCGGTGACCGAGAACGTCGGGCTCGGCGTGCCGGACGTCTCCGAGACCGCGGTGCGCGAGGCGTTGCGCATCGCCAAGGCGGAGGAGTTCGTGGACGCGCTGCCGTGGGGCCTCGCGACCCGCATCGGTGAGCAGGGCCTGTCGCTGTCCGGTGGTCAGCGGCAACGGCTGGCGCTCGCCCGCGCGGTCGTCGGCAGGCCGGCGGTGCTGGTGCTGGACGACCCGCTGTCGGCTTTGGACGTCCACACCGAGGCCGAGGTGGAAGCCGCGCTGCGGCGGGTGCTGCACGGCGTGACGGCGCTGGTGGTGGCGCACCGGTCGTCCACGGTGCAGCTCGCCGACCGCGTGGCGATGCTGGTCAACGGCAAGATCGCCGCGATCGGCTCGCACCGCGAGTTGCTGGCGACGAACGAGGAATACCGGCGCCTGCTGTCCAGCTCGGACAGCGAGGAGATCGTGGCAGAGGAGGTGGCGTCGTGAGTGATCAGGCTGTGGTTCAACAAGAAGAGTGGCGCGGCGTCGCCGCCGAGGAGATCGACGAGATCTCGCACTCGACAGGTCTGCGCCTGCAGGCCAGGTCGCGCAAGCTCCTGGGTTCGCTGCTGCGCCCGCACGTGGGGCGCACTTCGCTCGCGATCGGGGCGGTGGTCGGCGGCAACCTCGCGAACCTGGCGGGCCCGCTGTTGATCGCCGCCGCGATCGACCAGGGCATCCCGGCCGCGATGGACGGCGGCGCGTCGATCCTGGTGTGGTGCGTGGCCGGCTACGCGATCTGCGCGGTGCTGACGACGTTCCTGCGCTGGGCGTTCCTGCGGATCTCCGGCCGCGTGGGGCAGGACCTGCTCCTGGACCTGCGCGGGCGGATCTTCCGGCACTCGCAGCGCCTGTCCGTCGGCTTCCACGAGTCGTACACGTCCGGCAAGGTCATCTCCCGGCTGACGAGCGACGTGGACGCGTTGCAGGACCTGCTCGAAGAGGGTCTGGACAGCCTGTTCAACGCCCTGCTGTCGGTGGCGGGCATCGCGATCATCCTGATCTACCTGGACGCCCCGCTGGCCATGGTCGTGGTGGCGGGCTTCCTGCCGGCGTACGTCATCTGGCGCTGGTTCCGCCACCGCTCGATGGAGGCCTACCGAGGCACGCGCGGCGCCATCGCCAAGATCATCGTCCAGTTCGTGGAGTCCATGAACGGCATCCGCGCGGTGCAGGCGTTCCGCCGCCAGCCCCGCAACGAGCAGATCATGAAGGGCTTCAACGCCCAGTTCCGCGACGCGAACACCGACGCCCTCGGCGTGATGGCCACCTTCACCGCGTCGATCCGCGTGATCGGCAACGTGTCCCTGGCCATCGTCCTCGCCTGGGGCGCCTACCGCGTGGCGGGAGGCTCCCTCGAACTGGGCGTGCTGACGGCGTTCACGGTGTACCTGCGCCGCTTCTACGACCCGTTCGACGAGCTGGCGATGTTCGCGAACTCCTACTCCTCGGCGACGGCCGCGCTGGAGAAGATCTCCGGTGTCCTGGAGGAGGAGCCGTCGGTCCCGGAACCCACCTCGCCCGTGGCGCTGCCGCACGCACGCGGCGCCATCCGCTTCGCCGGGGTCGAGTTCCAGTACCCCGGAGCGTCCAGGCAGGTGCTGCCACGCTTCTCCCTGGACGTGCCCGCAGGCCAAACCGTGGCCTTGGTGGGCGCAACCGGCGCCGGCAAGACCACGCTGGCCAAACTGGTGTCCCGCTTCTACGACCCGACCGCTGGCTCCGTCCGGCTGGACGGCGTCGACCTGCGTTCCGTGGCGGACACGGACCTGCGCCGGGCCGTGGTGATGGTGACCCAGGAGAACTTCCTGTTCTCGGGCTCCGTGGCCGACAACATCGCCCTGGGCCGCCCGTCCGCGTCACGCGCCGAAATCGAAGCGGCAGCCGCCGAGGTGGGCGCACACGAGTTCATCGCCGCGCTGCCCGACGGCTACGACACGGACGTCCGCAAACGAGGCGGCCGCCTGTCAGCCGGCCAGCGCCAGATGGTGGCCTTCGCGCGCGCCTTCCTGGCCGACCCGGCGGTACTGGTCCTGGACGAGGCGACATCGTCTCTGGACGTCCCCACCGAACGCGCCGTGCAGGCCGCCCTGGAAACAGTCCTGGCCGACCGCACAGCGTTCATCATCGCCCACCGCCTGTCGACGGTCCTGATCGCAGACCGCGTACTGGTGCTGGATGGTGGCATTGTGGTGGAAGACGGCTCCCCCGAGGAGCTGATCGGTGAGCGGGGCCGTTTCGCGGCTCTGCACACGGCCTGGCGCGACTCGCTCGCCTAGGCCAGTGGTCGCGTTCGCGCCAATGGGGATCTGGCGCGAACGCGACCTCACGACCTGGCCGTCGAACGGCCAAGGCGAAGCCGAGGCATCCCCGCAGCCGTTCTCCCTCCCCACAGCCGTCCGATAGGTTCTGCCACGAGGGCTCCCAAAGACCGTAGGAGGGTTCGTGGAGTTGCGAGTCCGGGACGGCCGCGCCGTGCTAGCCGGCGAGGACGAGTCCGGTGAACGCGAGGTCGACCCGCACAGCCTGCCGCTGGGCGCCGATCTGGCCGAAGCTCTGCACGAGTGGGCGAAGGTCGCGGACGCGGTCGTCCGCACCGAAACGCCTGCCGACGGCGTGGCCAGCGCGCTGGTCACGCGGCGGGGCAAGCAGCTCGCGGGCAGAATCGCGGCCGTCATGAACGCCCCGGTCCAGTACACGGACCCGGTCAGCGGCGAGCTGGTGAGCGTCGGGGCGCCGGAAGCGCCTCCCACGGCCACCGTGCAGACCGTGACCGAGGACGAGGAACCCGAGCCGACGCCGTGGGGCACCGGGCTCACGGTCAGCTTCATCACGGCGGCGATCGTCACGGTGACCGTGGTGTCGCTGTCGCTGGGCCTGGGCGAGACCAGCCGGTGGCTCGCGCTGATCGCGAACATCCTGGTCGTGGGTGGTCTGGCACCGAGCGTGTGGCTGGGCCGCAACGTGCCGGTGTGGCGCTGGGTCGCTTACGGCGTGGTCACCGGCGTGATCGTCGCCTGGCTCGCGCTGATCCTCACGCTGCTCTGAAACCCGGCTCTGCAAACCCGGCCGCTAGAGCAGCGCGTAGAACGCCACCGCACCGGCAGTGGCCACGTTCAGCGAGTCCACCCCGGACGACATCGGAATCCGCACCGCCAGGTCCGCCGCCGAAATCGCCTCCTCGGTCAGCCCCGGCCCTTCCGAGCCCAGCAGGACCGCCACCCTGCGACCGCGCAAACCGGCATCTGCAAGATGCAGGGCGGAGGCGCGCGGGGTCAGAGCGGCAACTGTGAACCCCTTGTGCCGCAACGAGTTCAGCGCCGCGGGCCACTGATCCGTGGTAGCGAACGGCACGCGCAGCACGTGGCCCATCGACACCCGCACGCTGCGTCGATACAGCGGATCGCTGCAGCCGGGGCCCAGCACCACGCCGTCCACGCCCAGGGCCGCGGCGTTGCGGAAGATCGAACCCAGGTTCTCGTGGTCGCCCACGCCCTCCAGGACCGCCAGGCGTTGCGAGCGGTCGGCCAACGCGTCGAACGACACCGCCGGAGCCCGGTCGGCAGCGGCCAGCACTCCCCGGTTCAGGTGAAACCCGACGACCGACGCCATCACCTCGGCTGAGGTCACGTAGGCGGGAACGTCCAGGTCGGAGAGGTCGAGTGCCTCGATCCGGCGCCGCACCCCGAGCAGCCCGCGCACCGGGTACGGCGAGGCCAGCAGCCGTTCGACCACGACGACGCCCTCGGCGATCACGAGACCGCGCCCTCCCGGCCGGTCAGGCCTGCGATCGGCCGTCGAGAGGTCGCGGAAGTCGTCCAGCCTCGGGTCGGCAGGATCGTTGATCTCGATCACCTTTGCCACGCCGGAAGTTTCGCATCCGGCCCGATGTGGAACAGGCGAGGTAGTCCGGAGGGCGGAATGGCACACGCCCGACCAGCGGATGATCGCTGGTTGTTACCTCGACGTGACAGAGAGCACCGAAATGGGCGATGTAAAGGAGGTTTCGGCTGTGTCACGTTTGGCGTTCCGCCTGGCCCGCGCCCACCGGCGCCGAGCGAAGGGGTAGCGGCATGGGAAGCGAAGTGTCCAGCCGCACGTTCACCAGAGATGATCGCCAGCATTACCGCTCCAAGATGCAGCGCAGCCTGGACGCGTTGGCGACGATGCTGGCAGAAGACACATTTTCCTTTCCCCGTCGGCAGATGGGGCTCGAGATCGAGTTGAACCTCGTCGACGACGCGATGCGGCCGGCGATGGCGAACTCGGAGGTGCTCGAGAAGATCGACGATCCCTCCTACACGCTCGAACTGGGACAGCAGAACCTCGAGATCAACGTCCCGCCGCGCGAGCTGGCAGGGGGTGAGATGCTTGGCCTGGAAGAGGAACTGCGCACGTCGCTCGACAGCGCCGACTCGAAGGCCAACGACGTGGGCGCCAACCTCGCCATGATCGGCGTGCTGCCCACGTTGCGAGAGCGGCACTTCGACAAGAAGTGGCTCTCCGAGAGCCCGAGGTACGCGCTCCTCAACGACACCATCTTCGCCGCCCGCGGCGAGGAGATGGTGTTGCAGATGGAAGGCCCGGCGATGCCGGGCAAAGCGCCGGAAAAGCTGCTCGCCTACGCGGAGTCGATCCTGCCGGAGGCGGCGTGCACGTCCGTGCAGCTGCACCTGCAGGTCGAGCCGACGCACTTCGCCGCGCACTGGAACGCCGCCCAGTGCCTGGCCGGCGTGCAGGTCGCGATCGCCGCGAACTCGGCTTTCCTGCTGGGCAAGGCGCTCTGGCACGAGACCCGCATCCCGTTGTTCCAGCAGGCCACCGACACCCGCCCGGACGAGCTGAAGAACCAGGGCGTCCGTCCGCGCGTGTGGTTCGGTGAACGGTGGATCACGTCGATCTTCGACCTGTTCGAGGAGAACGTGCGCTACTTCCCCAGCCTGCTGCCCGAAACCGACGACGAGGACCCGATCGAAACCCTCGAAGCCGGTGGCGCGCCTCGTCTTTCCGAGCTGCGCCTGCACAACGGCACGATCTGGCGCTGGAACCGCCCGGTGTACGACGTCGTCGACGGCGTGCCGCACCTGCGCGTGGAGAACCGGGTCCTGCCCGCGGGACCGACGGTGCTCGACACGATGGCGAACGCCGCCTTCTTCTACGGCACCCAACGCGCGCTCACCGCCCAGGAACGTCCACTGTGGACGCAGATGTCGTTCCAGGCGGCTGAGGAGAACCTCTACACCGGTGCCAGGCACGGCATGCACGCCCAGCTGTACTGGCCCGGCATCGGCTGGATCCCACCGGACGAGCTCGTGCTGCGCCGGCTCCTGCCGATGGCGCACGAGGGCCTGCGCGACTGCGGTGTCTCCGACGAGGCCCGCGAACGCTACCTCGGCGTGATCGAGCAGCGTTGCCTCGCACGGCGCACCGGCTCGTCGTGGCAGCGCGAAACCGTTGCCCTGCTTGAGGAACGCGGCCTGTCGAGGGACGCGGCCCTGTCCGGGATGCTCAAGCGGTACATGGAGCTGATGCACGCCGGCGAACCGGTGCACACGTGGCACGTCGGCTGACCCTCAGCCGGCCAGGAACTCCTGCCAGATCACCCTGGGCAGGTCAGCGTCGACATTCGCCTCGGGCAGGCCGTCGTCGTACGGGACTTCGGTCTGCCCCACCCACACCGTGACCGCGAGCTCCGGCGTGTAGCCCGCCACCCACGCGTGCTTGGTCTTCCTCGGCTCCGCGGGAGACGTGTACGCGCTCGGCGCACAGGCCACCCCGTTGCAGGCGGGATTCCCCTTCAACCGGGTGGTGACCTGGTCCGCGAACTCCTTGCTGAACGCCTGCTCCCCGGCCTCGGCCGCACGGTGGCGCGTCGAGCCGTCCGCAGCGGTGACCTCTGTGACGAGGTGCGGCTTGCGCTGGACACCTCCTGCGGCGAGTGCCGCGTACGTGGCGTTCACCTTCAGCGGCGTCGCCGGCTCTTTCAGAGAGTTCCGCCCGCCATCTGCGAGAAGGAGCCCCGGCCCCGGTTCCTTCTGCACCTCGCTCACCATGTCGTTGGTGTAGCGGAAACCGGGCAGGTACACCCGTACGGCGCCCGAGGCCGGATCCATCGCCGTCACCGCTGCGTCGAGCTCTCGCTGCGGGGCGACCAGCCGGCCGAGGACGGTGGCGGCGACGGTCTGCGCCTTCGCGTCGATCGACGTGCGCACCACGGCACCGCTGACCTGAAGCGAGTCGTACGACAGCGACGCCTCGGCCAGCTCGGCGAGCACACGTTTCACGAGCAGGGTGCGGGGCCGGCCGGAGGTGCTGCTCCACAGCCTGGAGCCGTCCGCGTACTGCACCACGACCTCCTTGCGCGGCGGAGGTGGTGCCGCCGGCGGATCGGGCCGTCGCCACACCACGTACCCGACGACGCCCGCGACCAGAAGCAGCGCGATCAGCGAGCGCCTCACCACTGCGTCCGCTTCTGCTCGAACGCCTGCCACAGCGCCTTCGGCAGGCCGGAACCCACGACCGCGCGCCCCTGGGAGTCCACCGCGGGTGTGGTCGGCCGGTCGCCTCCGACGAACACCGCCACCGACATCTGTGGGCTGTAACCGACCATCCACGCGTGCGCGACCGTGGTCTGGTCGAGCCCCTTCGGCCGCCATTCACCGTGCCGGCATCGGGTGTCCGGGTGGTTGCTGCAGGCTTCCGCGTCGTGCAGCGCGGCGTTGATCTGGCTCGCGATGTCCTTGCTGCGCGCCGGATCCTGGTCGAACGCGGGCTTGCCGGGGTTCAGCGCCCGGTACAGCGTGGCGCCGTTGACGTCGGTGATGTGCGTGATGAAGTGCGCGACGCGGTGCGTACCCTCCGACGCGAACGCCGAGTAGGCCGCGGCGAGATCGAGCGGCCGCATCCTGGCCTCCTTCTCACCGAGCGCCATGCCCGCGTTCGGAGTGCCACCGCCTTCACCGACGAGCAGGCTCGTCTTCTTGCCGTCGACGTGCACCGACTCCGGCACACCGGCCTGGCGCGCGGCGGTGATGACCGGCATGATTCCGACGTCGTTGGTCACCAGGTCGTACATCGCGACGCTGCCGGACTTCCGCAGCGCGTCGCGCACGGTGCAACGCTCGCCGCAGTTCGCACTGTCGCTGATCGTCACCTCGCCGAAGGTCCTCGGCGAACGGCCGTCGTACGTGCTGTCCAGCGTCTTGCCGCTCTGCAGCGCGGCGACCACGTTGAACGGGAAGAACGCCGGGCCGGGCTCCTTCAGCACGCCGCCCGCGTAGTCCACGGCCGGGTCGTTGCCCGGCGCGTAGGCCTTCACCGCACCGTTGTTCGGGTCGACAGCGGTGATCGAATACCTCAGCGACGCGGGCTCCCCCGCCGCCGCGGTGCGGATCACGTCCACCGCACCCGACTGCGCCCTCGGGTCGATCGTCGTCACCACGATCGCGCCGCCGCCGGTGCGCAGCTGGTCCAGCGACACCAACGCTTTCCCGCCCAGCTCCTGGACCACCTGCTTGACCACCGGTGTCTCCGGGTCGCCGGTGCGCCAGAGCTGCGAGCCGTCCGCGTACTGCAGCACGACAGCCCCGGAAGCGGTGGACGGCGGCGCCGCGTCGGATCGTTGCCAGACCACCACCGCAACGACCGCGGCGACCAGCACCAGCGCACCCAGAACAGGCAGGAAACGCTTCATCGAAAGCCCCCAAGTAAAACTCCCCAGGGACTGAATGTAGCGGCGTCGTCTAGCGGCGGCGGCCTGCCTTCAGGGGCGCGACGTCCGCACCGTCGTGGGAGATCCGGCACTCGTCCGGCGTCACGGCCTCGACTGCCAGGGTCAGCTCGCCCTTCACACCCGTGTAGATCGACTCACCGCGGGAGGCGAGCGACGCGTGCACGCGGTTCGAGTCGGTGAAGTCGCGCTCGTCCTTCACCCGCTTCTTCCCGGTCTCCTCCGGCCTCGTCGCGCTGCGGAGGTTGACCTCCAGCCACGCGGCGACCTCGGCAGGAGAGGTGAGCACCTCTTCAGGCGTGCGTTCGAGCCGGACCTGCCGAGGGGACGCGTGGTCGAGCGATGTGTGCTCCACATAGGCATGCCAGTGGGTGTTGCGCATCGACCAGGTCTGTTCGACCGGCCAGTCCTCCTCGGTGGTCATGTCCCATATCTTCCACCCTTCACGCGAGGAAACGTGAGGAGGTCACGCACGTTGATCTCGCGATCCACCCGCACGGCGGAAGCGAGCCGCCGATCGTGCGTGACCAGCAACAACGTGCCTTCATAGGTTTCGAGCGCGCTTTCGAGCTGTTCGATAGCCGGCAAATCCAAATGGTTCGTCGGTTCGTCCAGGACCAAACAAGTGGTGCCACGGGCTTGCAACAAGGCCAATCCCGCGCGGGTCCGTTCGCCCGGCGAGAGTTCCCTTGCCGGCCGCAGCACGCTGTCCGCTCCGAGCCGGAACTTCGCGAGCAACGTGCGCACCTCGACGTCCGGCAGCCCGGTCGCGCCGGCCACGATCCGCAACGCCGAGGCATCCGAAGCGAACTCGGCTCGGAGCTGGTCGACCTCGCCGACGACCACGCCCGGCCCGATCGAACGATCACCAGCCACAAGTGGGAGGCGACCGAGCAACGCGCCGAGCAACGTCGACTTGCCGGAGCCGTTCGGACCCGTGATCCGCCACCGCTCACCCGCGCCGATCGTGAGGTCGACCGGCCCGAGCGTCACGTCGCCGCGGCTGACCACCGCCTGCCGCAACGTGAAAGCCACCGAGCTGCCACGCCCGGCCGACGGCAGGGTGAGCCGCAGCTGCCACGCCTCGCGGGGTTCCTCGACCTCCTCCAGCCTCGCCAGCTGACGGTCCACAACGGACGCTTTGGCCATCAGGTTCTCCGCGCCCTGCTTGCGGCCCGCACGCACGTTCTTGTCCGGCTCGTCGTTGCGCGCCTTGGCACTGCCCGCACGCCGCACACCCTGCCGCGACCACTCCTTCACCTGACGGGAGCGCTGCACCAACGAGTCGCGCTTGACCGCGTACGACTCGTACTCCTCCTGCGCGCGCCGTTCCGCGTTCGCCTTCTCCTCGACGTACGCGTCCCAGCCACCACCGAACACGCTGATCTTGTGCGAGAACTCGTCGAGCTCGGCGATCGCCGTCGTGGTGCGCGCCAGGAACTCCCGGTCGTGGCTCACCAGCACGATCGCGCCCGGATACCCCTGCACGTGGGCTTCCAGCAGATCGAGCCCGGTGGTGTCGAGGTCGTTCGTCGGTTCGTCGAGCAGCAGCACGTCCGCACGGGTCAGCAACACGGCCGCGAGCCTGAGCCGGGCCTGCTGACCACCGGACAACTCGTCCGGCGACCGTCCGTCGAGCAGGTCCGCCTTCAGGCCGAGGCGATCGCAGACGGCATCCGCGCGTTCGTCGAAGTCACCGGCACCGATCGCGGTCCAGTGGTCGAGCGCGTCCGGGTAGTCGTCCCCACCGCCCTCACCGAGTGCTTCGGCCGAACGTTGCAACCACGCCTCCGCCGCCGCGACACCGGTGCGGCGGGCGAGGTGGTCGCGCAGTGACTCTCCAGTTTGGTGGAGGGTCTCCTGCGTCAGGTGCGCGACGGTTCCGGTGCTTGAGACAGATCCCGTCTCGGGCTGCAGCTCACCGGACAGCAGCCGCAGCAGAGTGGACTTGCCGACGCCGTTGGGCGCTATCAGACCGACGCGGTCACCAGGCGAAACATCGAAATCGACCTCCGAGATCACGGTCCTCGGACCGAACGACAGCGAAATGTTCCTGGCTGTCAGCACGGACACGCTTCCGACGCTACGTGCCTCCGCAACTGGTTTACTCGGGCTTGTTGCTAGTAAGTTGCAAGTACCAAGTGATTGCAAATGGGGAGATGTCATGGCCCAGTACGTGCTGCCGGATCTCGACTACGACTACGGCGACCTGGAGCCGGCGATCATCGGCGAGATCAACGAGCTGCACCACGGCAAGCACCACGCGGCGTACGTGAAGGGCGCGAACGACACGCTGGAGCAGATCGAGGAGGCCCGCGACAAGGAGAACTTCGGGGGCATCGTCGGCCTGGAGACCACGCTGGCGTTCCACCTGGCCGGTCACGCGCTGCACCAGGTGTGGTGGAAGAACCTCAGCCCGAACGGTGGCGACAAGCCGGTCGGTGAGCTCGCGGCGGCCATCGACGAGCACTTCGGCTCGTTCGACAAGTTCCGCGCGCAGCTCAACGCGGCCGCTTCGAGCATCCAGGGCTCCGGCTGGGGCATCCTCGCGTGGGAGCCGGTCGGCCAGAAGCTGATCACCCAGCAGCTCAAGGACCACCACTCGAACCTGTCGATCGCGACCACGCCGCTGCTCGCGTTCGACATCTGGGAGCACGCGTACTACCTGCAGTACCGCAACCTGAAGGCCGACTACATCTCGGCGCTGTGGAACGTCGTCAACTGGGAGGACGTCTCCGCCCGCTTCGAGGCTGCCCGCGCCGGCAAGAACGGCCTGCAGCTCGGCTGATGCTTCGGCGGTGGGTGCTCCGACAAAGCCTCCCGCCCGCCGGATACGACGAGGCCCCCGCTCTGCCCAGAGCGGGGGCCTCGTCCGTTCCCGAACTGACTGCCGCTCCCACCACGAAGCGACGTGACTTAGGTTAGCCTAACTTCGCCTTGTTGGGAAGCCCGTCTGACGAGGCCTCTCGCGATCAGCTCGACCACGGTGGCGACGGCGGCCACTTCGACGGCGAGCAACGCGAGCAGGACCACGAGTTGCAGTGCGCCCGCCTGCCAAACGGGAGCCCCTCCGAGCAGCATCCCGACAAACGCACCCGGAAGGGTGACAAGGCCGACCGTCCTGGTTTGGTCGAGCGCCGGCAGCAACGCCTCGGCCGAGGGGTGACGGATGATCAACCTGGCCGCGGTCGGCTCCAGGAATCCCAACGCCAGCGCGGCCTCGTACTCGCCGTGACGGTCTCTCAGCGCGTCGAGGGCCCTTCTCGCCGAGAGGGTCGTCGCGGACATCGCGCCGCCGATCAGAATGCCGCCGACCGGGATCAGGGCGATGCCCTCGACCGGCAGGAGCCCGATGCCGATCATCAGCACGAGCGCCGGCACCGTGCCGATCAGGATCGCCGTCCCGACCCAGACACCGTTCCAGCCGGTCCTGGTGCGCCTGGCCGACGTGGCCGTCGCCACGACCACCATGACGACGAGGAAGACCCCCGTCAGCCCCAGGTGGGTGAGGACGAACGTGATCACCGCCGAGACCGCCGCGAGCTGCAGCACGGCACGGGCGGCGGCCTTGAGGAACGGCTTCGGGGTGGCGAGTCCCGTCGCCCACGCGATCGCCCCCGCGGCGGCCGTGAAGACCACGCAGACGATCAGCAGCCGGACCCAGTCGGTGACGGCGATCATGCGCGGCTAGGCGTCGTCGAGGCCTTGCTGGGCGGTACGTGACCCTCGCCTCGCGGCCCGGCGTTGCCAGTAGAACACTCCGTAGCCGATGATCCCGAGCAGACCGCCCGACAGGGTCGTCCACAGCAGCGTGCTGTTGGAGCGGTCGACCACCAGCACGACGAAAAAACCGAGGAACCACAGCGCGGTACCACCCAGCACCACCGGCACGGGGTCTGCCAGCCGATGCGGCAGCGGCGGCGGATGAGGGGCGGAGTCGCGTTCGGACACATCGTTAGGAGACCAGATGCTGGACGGGTTCTTCAAGATTTCGGAGCGCGGGTCGACCGTGGCGCGCGAAGTCCGCGGCGGCGTCGTGACCTTCTTCACGATGGCCTACATCGTGGTGCTCAACCCGTTGATCATCGGCAGCTTCGCTCCGACGGGGCCGGGTGCGCACCCCGACGTCCTCGGCAACATCCTCCCCGTCGGCCAGGTCGCAGCGGTCACCGCGCTGGTGGCCGGCGTGATGACCATCCTGTTCGGACTGATCGCGAACTACCCGTTCGCGCTCGCGACCGGCCTGGGCATCAACTCGTTCGTGGCGGTCTCCGTCGCGGCCAAGGTGTCGTGGCCGGAGGCGATGGGCCTCGTCCTGGTCAACGGCCTGGTCGTCCTCCTCCTGGTGGTCACGGGCGTGCGGACCGCGGTGTTCAACGCCGTGCCGAACGAGCTCAAGGCCGCCATCGCGGTCGGCATCGGCCTGTTCATCACCTTCATCGGCCTGGTCGACGCCGGTTTCGTGCGCCGCCTGCCGGACGCCGCCAACACCACCGTGCCGGTCGGTCTCGGCATCAACGGGTCGATCGCGAGCTGGCCGACCCTCGTCTTCGTGGTCGGACTCGTGGTCACCGGCGTCCTCTTCGCACGCAGGATCAAGGGCGCGATCCTCATCGGCATCGTCGCCACGGCGATCTTCGCGATCGTCCTCGAGGCGATCGTGAAGGCGGGCCCGTCGGCCGGCACCAACGTCAGGGGCTGGAACCTCGGCTACCCGGCCCTGCCGGACAAGGTGTTCGGCGTGCCGGACCTGTCGCTGCTCGGCGAGGTGTCGTTCGGCGCCTGGACGCGACTGCCCGCGCTCGCGGCCGCGTTGATCGTCTTCACCCTGGTCCTCACCGACTTCTTCGACACCGTCGGCACGATGACCGGTCTGGGCAAGGAAGCGGACCTCATCGACAAGGACGGCCAGCTGCCGAACGTCAGCAAGGCACTGTTCGTCGACGGCCTCGGCGCCGTGGCCGGCGGTGCCGCGTCCAGCTCGTCGAACACCGTCTACATCGAGTCGGCGTCCGGCATCGCGGAGGGCGCGCGGACGGGCCTCGCGAACGTCGTGACCGGTGTGCTGTTCCTGCTGGCGATGTTCTTCACGCCGCTCTACCAGGTCATCCCGATCGAGGCGGCCGCTCCCGCACTGGTGATCGTCGGCGCGCTGATGATGATGCAGATCCGCGAGATCGACTTCACCGACTTCACGGTGGCGCTGCCCGCGTTCCTCACCATCGTCGTCATGCCGTTCACCTACTCGATCGCGAACGGCATCGGTGCGGGCTTCGTGAGCTACGTGCTTCTCAGGGCTCTGACCGGCAGGGCACGCGGCATCCACCCGCTGATGTGGATCGTGGCCGGCGCCTTCGTCGTCTACTTCGCACTGGGACCGATCCAGAGCCTGCTCAGCTGACCTTTCGGCAGGAAACTATTTCGTGAGGTATGCTAACTACGTGGCGACCGAACAGCACGGACTGGCGAGCAAGCTCAGACTCGCCGTCGTCCGCCTCAACCGTCGCCTGCGGGCACAGCGCACCAACTCGTCGGTGTCGCTCACGCAGGTGTCCGCGCTGTCCACACTGCACAAGTGCGGACCGCTGACCCCGGGAGAGCTCGCGGCCAAGGAAGGCGTGCAACCGCCGTCGATGACGCGCGTGATCGCCGCCCTCGAGGAGTTCGGCTTCGCGACGCGCAGCCCGCACCCCACCGACGGCCGTCAAGCCATCGTCGAGCTGACCGGCGAAGGCTTGTCGTACCTGAAGGACGAGATCACCGCGCGCGAGGCGTGGCTGGACAAGCGGCTGGCAGAGCTCGAACCGGAGGAACGGGAGCTGCTCTCCCGTGCCGCCGAGATCATCGACAGGATGGCGGGGCAGTAGGAACGTGGCGGGTTACGCGGGTGGTGGAGCGGACAGTTCCCCACCTCGTCGTACCGGCATGTTCGGATCGTTGGGCATCTACAACTATCGCTTGTACGCCTCCGGCCAGATCATCTCGCTGGTCGGCGTCTGGATGCAGCGCGTGGCCCAGGACTGGCTGGTCCTGGAGCTCACCAACGGCTCCCCCGTCGCCCTGGGCATCGCCGCCTCCCTCCAGTTCCTGCCCGTGCTCCTGTTCTCCATGTGGGGCGGCGTGCTCGCCGACCGCCTGGACAAGCGCAAGTTGTTGCTTTGGCTCGAATCCGCGCTGGGTGTCTGCGCGCTGGCGCTGGGCCTGCTGGACGTCACCGGCGTCGTGCAGCTCTGGCACGTCCTGGTGCTCTGCTTCCTGCTGGGCTGCTTCTCCGCGGTGGAAACCCCGGTGCGCCAGTCGTTCGTCGTCGAGATGGTCGGCCGCGAGTCCCTGACCAACGCCGTGGCGATCAACTCGATGATGTTCAACCTGGCCCGCATCATCGGCCCGGCCATCGCCGGCGTGACGATCGTGGCCATCGGCACCGGCTGGGTCTTCCTGGCCAACGCCATCAGCTTCGTGGGCGTCGTGCTCGGCATCTGGCTGATGCGCACGTCCGAGCTTCTCCGCTCCGACCCGCTGCCGCGCGAGAAGGGCCAGCTGCTCTCCGGCCTCCGCTACGTCCGCGGCCGCCCGGACCTGCTGACCGTGATGCTCCTGGTCCTCTTCATCGCCACGTTCGGCATGAACTTCTACATGACCCTGGCGATCATGGCCCGCAACGTCTTCGGCGGCGACGCCGACGCCTACGGCCTCCTCTCCACGCTGATCGCGGTCGGCACCTTCGCGGGCGCGGCCTGGGCGGCCCGCCGCAAGACGCCCCGACTGACCGTGTTCATCGGCTCCGGCATCGTCTTCGGCCTGCTGGAAGCCATCTCCGGCCTGATGCCGACGATGCTCCTGACCGGCCTGATGATGATCCCGGTGGGCATCGCGATGATGACCTTCAACACCACCGCCAACGCCACCATCCAGCTGGCGGTCGAACCGGAGATGCGCGGCCGGGTGATGGGCATCTACATGCTCGTGTTCCTCGGCGGCAACCCGGTGGGCGGCCCGCTGATGGGCTGGCTGGGCGAGATCAACGGCCGCGCGCCGATCGTGGTGGGCGGCGCGGTGTCGATGCTGGTGTCGATCACCGCGTGGATCATCCTGGTGAGGCGCGGCGACATAGCCAGGCCCCGCCCACGCTTCCGCAAGCAGAAGCAACACGAAGACCCTCCCGCCAGCCCAGCAGAACTGCAGCCGTCAGACAGGTAGTCGCCACGAACGTCTCGCGAGGCCGCAGGCGAGCGGCGAGGGCCGAACGCAACCGGGGACGACCCACAAAATCAGCCCAACAACGTAGCCGCACTGGGATCGGTGATCAGCGCGGCGAACGTGTGCCGGTCCTCCCACCGCTCCGTCACCCACGCGAGTGCGCGCGCCAGGCCCTCGGGGGTGTCGGCGGCGTGCGGCACACCGTCCGCCATCCACCACTCGACGCGCTGCCCGTCGACCACGAGCTCCTCGTGCACGACGACGACCCCGTCCGGCAGCGCGACCTCGAGCAGCTCGCAGGCCATCCGCACCGCCGCGAGGTCCTGCCACCGCACGACCTCACCGACGTGGTCCGGCGACCCGCCGAACTCCTCGGAAGCGAGCGCGAGGTCCAGCAGATCCGCCAGCTCCTCGGACCCGTCCGCGAGCAACACCCGGGATGGCGGCACGACCCCGAGCAGCCACGGGTGGTCGAGCACCACCACGTCGTCGGCGGACACGACCTCACCGGAAAGCACCCGCACGCGCTCAGGCGGCGCGAAATCTCCTTCAGGCAAAGCCGCATGGGCCCGCAGCACGACCGCGTCCGCGATGGCCCGGTCCGGATCCCCGAGCCGCTCCAGGACGAACTCGGCATCGTCGTCGTCCCAGATCTCCAGCCGCGACCGGACTCCGGCCGCCCGCAACACGTGTTCCGGCAGCTCCAGCTCGGGCACGGCGTCGAAGAGCCCGTCCAGCAACGAGGCCTCGGCCAGCCGGTACTCGCGCGGCGCCTTTCCGGCAAGCGTTGCGTGCCGGGCGATCCACCAGCCCGTGTAGCCGTCGGGCTCGGTGACCGCACGCCACGTCACCGGATCCGAGGCCAGCAACCGCAACGCGGCCGGCCAGTCCGCCACCAGGTCCAGATCCCGCACGGCCACCACGCGACGAGGCTCGTCCGCCATGGACGACCACCACGCGGACTCGTCCGGCAGGTCGTGGTCCGGTCCGGACGGCTCGTCGTCGATCACCACGGAGAACGTGTCGACCACACCGACGGCGACCAGGGCGGCCCGCGGGTAGGCGTCGGCGATCTCCTTGGACAACAACGGAAACGCGTCCGCCTCGACCACGCCGACCAGAGCGGAGTCGGGCATCAGCAGCTCGTCCGCCCGGTGCCACTCACCGGAAGCGTCGGGCAACGCCAGCGCGCCCAGCCACGGTTCCTCGCCCGCACGCAGCGCCGCGCGGTCGACCAGGCGCAGCACGGTTTCGATCAGGTCCTCGCCGTCGAGACCGGCCTCGGCGTCCTCCACCGAGCGGGCGACGTTCTCCCGCAACGAAGGATCGGCCAGCAGCTCGACAGCTCCGGCCTCGACCGCGCCCAGCCGCACCAGCAGCGGATGAACGGCGTCCGGGTGCACCACCCGCAGACCGGGCAACGGCTCGTCCGCGATCAGGGTCGTGCGCGGCCCGGTGACCGTGCGCCCATCGGCCAGCGGCACGGGCAACGACTGCAGCGCCTCGCGCACCTCCGGATCGACCTCGGCCAACGGCTCGAAGGCGGCGTAGACGTCCCGCCACCAACCGGGATCGCCGTCGACACCGGCCAGCGCGGCCACCACCTCGGCGGTCGACACCCGCGGAACTTCCAGCGCTGCCAACGCCTTGGCGTGCACCGGCGCGGACAGCTCGGCGTCCAGCAGGCCCGGCAGCGCGTCCTCGACCAGCTCGACGAGCTCCTCGGAGCCGACGTCCAGCACGCGAGCGCGCGCAGGAGTGATCCACTCGCCGGAAGCCAGCGGCAGCCACGAGGCGGCGCGCAGCTCTCGCAGCACGGCGGTGCGCAGCCGATCGTCCACTTCGGACAAGGGGAAGCCCGGCAGCGGCACCAGAGCGGTCCGCTCGACCGCGGGCACCCGCTGCACCAGCGCCGGGTACAGCGCGGCGGCGGCGTCCAGCACCGACCAGGCGGCGGCGCCGGGCAGCACGCGGCGGCGTGACGGCTCGACCGGTGTGGTCGCGATCAGACGGGCCGGCAACGACAAGCGTTCGTCGGTCGGCGTCGGCGCGTGCAGCACGTCCTCGCCGAGCTCCGAGTCCAGCGGGTACGCCCAGACGACCGTCCAATGGGGACGGTGCTCGACGCCCTGCACCAGCTCGGTGGGCAGCTCACCGGTCGTGCGCTCGACGAGCCAGCGCGACGAGCCGATGGTGACCACGCCGTCCGCGGTGACGAAGCGTTCCCACGACTGGGAGCCGATCTCGATGCGCCGCAGACCCGGCAGCGCGAGCAGCAGGTCCGGCACCTCGTCCACGAAGTCGTCGAGCGAGAGGTCGACCTTCAGCGGCAGCCGGACCTCGGTCGTGAAACCGGCGGGAACCTCTTCTGCGCACGGCCAGACCAGGCGCAGCACCGGCACGTCCCCGCCGCGCTCCGACGCCAGCTCCGGGACCTCTGCACGCGTCCGCGCGGCGGAGAACTCCACGCCGCCGGAGGTGGAAACGACCCGGGGCGCGTCCGTCACGGCCAGCACGGCCGCGAAACCGACACCGAACTGGCCGACGCCGGACTCCTTGGCCGAGGCCCGCAGCGAGGCCAGCGCGGCGACACCGGCGGCGGTCAGCGGTGCACCGGTGTTGGCGGCACGCAGCTCGCCGTCCACCAGAGTGATCCGCAACACACCCGGCTCTGCGCCGGCCGCGTCGGCCGCGTTCTGGGCGAGCTCGACGAGCAGACGGTCCCGGTAACCACCGAGACGGAGGTCTTCCTCAGCGTTCGCGTCTTCGCGGAAGCGGGTGGGCGAACCACGCCACGCGGCGAGGACCGAGGTGCGCAGGGCCTCGGTGCCGAACGGGTCGGTCACTCCGAGACGTCCAGCTGCGCGTCGTCGTAGACGAGATCGGCGACCGGGACGATCGAACCCATCTCGACCTCGACCTCCGAGTGCGCGCCGCAGCCGTACTCGACGTGCACGACGTGGCCGTCCGCGGGCGAGATCTCGTTGGCGCACACGCCGAACGCGGCACCGAACGCACCGGCCACGCGGGTGTAGAAGCCGCACGTGCCGCAGTGCGCGGGAGCGCTGCGGGCCATGTCGGACTTCGGGCCGAAGTCCGAGGACGCCCAGCGGTCCGCGGCCTCGAGGCGGCCCTCGCGGGACAGCACGCGCGTGCGGCCGAGGCCGATCTCCAGCGCGACCTCCTCCACCGCGGGGTCGTCGGACTGCACGTAGGCCTCGACCAGGCGCGGGTCGTTCTCGCGGGGCGGCAGGAGGTCGCCGACTCCGAGGTCGCCGGCGCGGACCCGCTCGCTCCACGGCACCCACTCGGGCGCGACCAGAGCGTCCTGACCCGGCAGCAGCACGACCTCGCTGACCGACACCGGGGTGCCCTCGCCCGCGTAGGCGACGGTCACCGCCCAGTTCCAGCCGCGGTAGCCCGCGTGCTCGGCCTCGAACAGGTGCGTCACCGAGAATTCGTCCTCGCCGAGCACCCCGACGTGAGCGCCGACGCGTTCCAACCCGGCTTCCTCCTGCGCGGCGGCGCGGGCGAGGTCAACGGCGTCGGCGAGCAGTTGCGTGGCGTTCACGTCGTGAATTGTGCCGCAGGTCTTCGCCGGGACGAAAACTCGTGCCACCCTCCGTGGGGTGCGCTCACCCGTCTGGCTGTTCATCGTCGCGGTTCTGGCCGCCTGCTCGCCGCAGCAGGAGACAAAACCGCAGGTAGAGGTCCTGCAAAAGATTCCTCACGACTCGTCGGCGTTCACCCAGGGGTTGGAACTGGTCGACGGCGTCCTCTACGAGGGCACCGGGCTCGAGGGCCAGTCGACGATGCGCGCGCTCGACCCGTCGAGCGGCGACGTGCAGAAGAAAGTTGATCTTCCGCAGGACTTCTTCGGCGAAGGCATCACGGTCGTCGGCGACACCATCTGGCAGATCACGTGGCGCAACGGCGTGGCGATCGAACGCGACCGCAAGACGCTGAACGAGGTCCGCCGGGTGAACTACAGCGGCGAGGGCTGGGGCATCTGCGACGACGGTCAGCGGCTGATCATGAGCGACGGCAGCGCGAAGCTCACCTTCCGCGACCCGAAGTCGTTCTCCGAGACCGGCAGCGTGCAGGTCACCCGCGACGGCAAGCCGCTCACCCAGCTGAACGAGCTGGAGTGCGTCGGCGGCAAGGTCTGGGCGAACGTGTGGAAGTCCGACGAGATCGTCCGCATCGACCCCGCCAACGGCCAGGTGACCGACGCCTACGACCTGTCGTCGCTCAAGCCGACGGGCCAGAACGTCGACGTCCTGAACGGCATCGCGCACATCCCCGGCACCAACGAGTTCCTGGTCACAGGCAAGAACTGGCCCACCATCTTCCGAGTGAGGTTCAACGGAATGGGGCAGGATTGAGGGTGTGACGGGCAACGGCGGGTGGAGTGACGAGCCGACTCCGAGGCGCTACCCGTGGCAGGACGACGAGTACCAGCCGCGGCAGCGTTCCCGTCCCGCGTCCGAGCACGGTTTCCAGGCCCCGCCCCGCCGTCCCCAGAACACCCGTCCGCTGCCGAACCAGGATCAGCAGACCACCCCGACGCCCAAGCCGCCGAAGAAGCTCACGGTCACGCGCGTCGCGTGGTTCCGCAGCAAGCAGCTCTCGCAGCAGGCCGTCGCGGCGTTCCGGCGCGCGGCCCACGCCGACGGTGCCAAGAAGTCCGGCATGTCGTCAGTCACCTACGCGGTGATGATGAACTACGCCGCCGATGCCGCGATGGCCGTCGCGCTGGCGAACACGCTGTTCTTCAGCGCCGCGTCGGCGGAGTCCAAGACCAAGGTCGCCCTGTACCTGTTGATCACGGTCGCGCCGTTCGCGTTGATCGCGCCGGTGATCGGCCCGCTGCTGGACAGGATCCAGCGCGGCCGCCGGCTGGCGCTGGCCGCGTCGTGCGTGGTGCGGATCGTGCTGTCGATCGTGATGGCGCTGAACTTCGACAACTGGCTGCTCTACCCGGCGGCGCTGGGCAGCATGGTCCTGAGCAAGTCGTTCACGGTGCTCAAGTCCGCGATCACCCCGCGCGTGTTGCCGCCGGAGATCACGCTGTCCAAGACCAACGCGCGCATGACGGTCTTCGGCCTCGCTGCCGGTGCGGTGTTCGGTGCGTTCGCCGCCGGGTTCGCGAAGCTGTTCGGCTCACCGGGCGCGCTGTGGTTCACCGCGGTGCTGTGCCTGGTGAACGCGGTGCTGTGCATGCGGATCCCGTCCTGGGTCGAGGTGACCGAGGGCGAGGTTCCCGCCACGCTGACGTCCAGGCCCGCCAAGCAACGCATTTCCCGGCACGTTGTGGTCGCGTTGTGGGGCAACGGTTCCATCCGCATGCTGACCGGGTTCCTGACGTTGTTCGCGGCCTTCGTGGTCCGCGCGCAGACCGAGGGCGACGCGTTCCAGCAGCTGCTCCTGCTCGGCGTGATCGCCGCCGCCGCGGGAACCGGCAGCTTCCTCGGCAACGCGATCGGCGCACGCCAGCAGTTCGGCAAACCGGACGAGGTGATCCTCGCCTGCGTGGGTACGGCTCTCGTCGTGACCATCGTGGCCGCGGCGCTGCCCGGCCTGGTCACCGCCGCGATCGTCGGCCTGCTGGGCGCCACGGCGTCGTCGCTGGCCAAGGTCGTCCTGGACGCGGTGATCCAGGACGACCTGCCGGAGGAGTCGCGCGCGTCGGCGTTCGGCCGCTCCGAGACGATCCTGCAGCTCGCGTGGGTCTTCGGCGGCGCGCTGGGCGTGCTGCTGCCCGCGACGTTCTGGATCGGCTTCCTGGTGCTGGCCGTCCTGCTCGCGCTCGGACTCACCCAGACCTGGCTGTACCGCAACGGGACGTCGTTGCACAGGCTCGTCCGCAGGCCGGCTCCTGCGACCCCGTAGGCTGCCTGACGTGCGTCGACTTGCTTCTGTCCTGGCCGCCAGCGTCCTCGTGCTGACCGGATGCGCTCTGCCTCGGCACGACCCCGAGGTCACGTTCTACGCGAACGGCAAGACCATCCGCCTCGAGCCGACGATCTACTGCGACATCGACGGCTCCAACTGCGCCGAGAAGAACGCGCCCGGCACGTTGAAGGTGCCGGCGGGCAAGGTCGTGCAGATCTCGGTGGACGGCCAGCTCGCGAACGGCCTCTGGGAGGTCGTGTGCGTGTACGAGAACGCCGCGAAGGTCCAGGAGGGCTGCTCCTCGCCGTTGCTCGGCAAGGGCGAGAACTTCTCCTACACGCTGGCCGTGCCGAACCAGAACGACCAGCTTCTGCGCATCGAGGTGCACGAGGCGGCCGGCGCGGTGCTGGACACCGGTCAGCCGCTGATGCGCGGTTCGTGGGTCGTCGACATCACGCGCTAACGCCTGCCGAACGCTTCCCACCACTCGCTCGGCACGATCCGCAGGGCCGAGTCCATCAGCGCCTTGCCGGTGTCGGTGACCACCGATCCCTGCATGGTCTGGATGAAGCGCTCCATCTTCGTGACGCCTGCGGCCTGGTACTCCCGTGCCTGCAGCAGAAGTTCCAGCTTGTCGGCGTCACGGGAGCAGCGCGCTTCGGGCGTGTGGTCGTCGCCCTTCGCGGACTCGTGCTCGGCGACCAACGCCTCGATGTGCGCGGCAAGAGGAGCGGGCAGGTTCTTCACCTGGTCCCTGGCCACTTCCTCCGGCGGCATCTTCACGTCGAGGTAGAGCTTGCCGACGTACGGGATGTCGCCGATCCGCGCTTCGGGCACGTCGTGGAAGAGGCCCAGCGTCGCCGCCCGGTCCGGGTTCGCACCCTCCTGGACGGCGATCGCGTACGCCAGCACGCCCACCCGGAACGAGTGGGCGGCCACCGACTCGGGGTTCTGCACCCCGGCGAAGAGCCACCCCGCTCTGGGCAGGCGTTTGAGCTGGCCGACCTCGTAGACGAACTCGACGATCTTGTCAGCTTCAGACATGCGGCCGATCTTTTTACGGATCGAGGTCCCGCGCCACCGCCCGGACGACCTCGGCGACGAGCTTCATGCTCTTCTTGTCGGACGGGTAGCGGCCGCGGCGCAGGTCGGGCTGCACCTTGTTCTCCAGCAGCTTGATCATGTCCTCGATCAGGCCGTGCAGCTCCTCCGCGGGACGGCGGCGCGCCTCGGCGACGGACGGCTGCGGGTCGATCAGGCGCACCGACAGCGCCTGCGGGCCGCGCCGGCCCTCCGCCATGCCGAACTCGATGCGCTGGCCGGCCTTCAAACCGGTGACACCCGGAGGCAACGCGGCTTTGCGGACGTAGACGTCCTCGCCACCGTCCTGGGTGACGAACCCAAAGCCCTTCTCCGTGTCGTACCACTTGACCTTGCCGGTCGGCACCGCGCTCACCATTCCCAAGCTTGTCGCACAACGAACGCGCCCCAGGCGTACCCAGGACGCGTCTCACCAGAGTAGCCAGAAGACCAGGCGGAAGGCACCTCCGTTAGCGCGACTACGCTGCCCGCATGACCGCTCCGAAGTTGATGCCGCTGGCCATCGGCCTGTTCGCCGTCGGCGTACTGGCGATCATCGCGGTCTTCGTGCTCTTCGCCACGGGCCACAGCGACCTGCCGCTCTGGCTGAACGTCGCCGCCACCTACCTGCCGGCGATCGGCCTGGCGCTCGGGATCATCGCGGTGATCAGGAAAGCACGCCAGAAGAAGTCCTGAGCCACTCCGGGAACTCGCGCAGGTCCTCCAGCACGACCGCGGCGCCCGCTTCTGCCAGCTCAGCGCGTGAACAGGGCCCCGTCACCACGCCGACGGCCAGCGCGCCGGCGGCCTCGGCACCCCGCATGTCGCCGACGTGATCACCGACGTAAACGGCCGCGCCGTGCAACTTGAGCGACTCCGCCTTGCCCGTCGACCACAGCTCGCCGTAGAGGTGGTCGACCTCCCAGCCGAGAGCTTCGAGGTGCAGCGCGGCGTTCTTGCGGTACTTGCCCGTCACGACCATGGTCTGGCCACCCAGCTCCCGGACGGCCTGCAGGGCGTGAGAAGCACCGGGCAGCGCGACCGTCGCCGGGATCACGACCTCGGGGTACAGCGCGCGGAAGAGCGTGACCAGGTCCGGGATCTCCTCCTCCGGCACGCCCATCTCGCGGTAGATCATGTCGAGGGGCGGGCCGAGGTTCGACGCGAAGTGCTCGCCGTCCAGCTGGTGTCCGGTGCGGGCGCCGACTTCGTTCATCACCGCCGCCATGCCCGGTCTGGGGTCGATGAGGGTCATGTCGAGGTCGAAGCCCACGGTGAACGGCACAGAACCCAACTCTACGTCTGTACAAAAACTGTATCTGTGTAAAGCTGGCAGCGTGAGCGACATCACCGAGCTCTTGCTGGATGCGGCTGCGGACCTGCTCGCCGTCCACGGGTTCCACGGACTGCGCATGATCGAGGTCGCCAGCCGCGCCGGGGTGAGCAGGCAGACCGTCTACAACGAGTTCGGCAACAAGGAAGGGCTCGTCCAGGCCGTCGCGGCGCATCGGACCGAGGAGTACCTCACCGGGATCGCCAGCCGGCTCGGCCAGGACCCCGATCCGTGGGAGGCGATGCGGTCGGCGTTCCGGTTCACCTTCGAGCAGACCGAGAAGGACCGGCTGGTCTCCGCCATGCTGACCGGGCAGGACGCCGAGGACCTGTTGCCGTTCCTCACGACCAGGGGCCATCCCGTGCTGTTCCACGCGACCGAGGTCGTCGAGCAGCACCTCACCGAGCACTTCCCCGGCAGGCACGTGCGGCTCGCGGCGGAGACGACGGTGCGGCTCGCACTGAGCCACCTGCTGATGCCGAGCGGCGACCTGGAAAGCGCTGTCGACGCCGTGGTCGGAGTCGCCAAGGCCACGTTGGAGGCCTGACCCCTTGTTGCCATAATCTGGCAACAAGGGGAGGTGTCCGGTGGTCGCTGTTTCGGCGCGCGTGCGCGCTGGTGCGGCGTTGCTCGGTCCGGCGTTCGTCGCCGCGATCGCGTACGTCGATCCCGGCAACGTGGCCACCAACACCGCGGCGGGCGCGAAGTACGGCTACCTGCTGGTGTGGGTGCTCGTCGTCGCGAACGTCATGGCGGGGCTCGTGCAGTACCTGTCGGCGAAGCTGGGCCTGGTCACCGGGCAGTCGTTGCCGGAGGCCGTGCGCGATCACCTGCCACGCCCGGCGCGGCTCGCGTACTGGGGCCAGGCCGAGGTGGTCGCGATGGCGACCGATCTCGCCGAGGTGCTCGGTGGCGCCATCGCGCTGTCGTTGCTCTTCGATCTTCCGCTGCTGCTCGGCGGGGTGATCACCGGTGTCGTGTCGACGGTGTTGCTGCTGGTGCAGGACAAGCGCGGGCAGCGGCCGTTCGAGCGCGTGATCACCACGATGCTGGTCGTGATCGCGATCGGTTTCATGGCGGGGCTATTCGTGTCACCGCCGTCGGTTTCCGGCGCTGTTTCCGGCCTGGTGCCGAAGTTCGACGGCGCGGACAGCGTCCTGCTGGCGGCGGGCATGCTCGGCGCGACCGTGATGCCGCATGCGGTGTACCTGCACTCGGCGCTGGCACGGGACCGGCACGGCAGGAACCCGTCGTTGCTCGGCACGACCAAGGTCGACGTCGTGGTCGCGATGATGCTGGCCGGTGCGGTGAACCTGGCGATGCTGCTGCTCGCGGCGTCGGCCTTGCAGGGCGAGGACGGCGTGGACACGCTCGAAGGAGCGCACGCGGCGGTGTCGGCCGGTCTCGGTGGCGGGATCGCGCTGTTGTTCGCTCTTGGTCTGCTGGCTTCGGGTTTCGCGTCCACGGCGGTCGGTTGCTACGCGGGCGCGGTGGTGATGGACGGGCTGCTGCGGGTGCGGATTCCGTTGCCGGCAAGGCGACTCATCACCTTGGTGCCGGCGCTGGCCATCCTGGCGTTCGGTGTCGACCCGACGTTCGCGTTGGTGCTGTCGCAGGTAGTGCTGTCGTTCGGCATCCCGTTCGCACTGGTGCCGTTGGTGTGGCTGACCGCGCGCCGGCCGTTGATGGGCTCGTTCACGAACCGGCGCTCGGTCACCGTGGCCGCTTCCTGCGTGGCGTTCGCGGTGGTCGTGCTGAACGTGGCGTTGATCTACCTGACGGTGTCCGCGTAGGAGACACCGATCTGGCGCAACGCCTCTTCCAGCGTGCGCATGACGTCGATCGTGTTCTGCCAGGTCATCAGCGGGCTTTCCACGAGGCCCGCGGCGATGCACTCCTCGACCGCGCGGATCTGGTGCTGGTAGCCCTCGTCCTCGATGGTGTGCTCGACACCGTTGATCGTCGCCTTCGTCGCGGCGAACATCGGCTCGGCCAGGTCGATCCGCCCCGAGGTGCCGACGATGTCCGCCGTGCAGCCGAGGTTCGCGACGAGCGAGCAGCTCAGCAACGCGTGGGCGCCATCGGGATACCCGAGCAGCAGTCCGGCGTCGGAGTCCACATCGGATGGTGCCCTGCCACCCCACGCGCGGACTTCCGAGGGAACCCCGAGCAGCAGGTGCGCGAGCGCGACCGGGTAGACGCCGAGATCGAGCAGCGCCCCACCGCCGGCCTCCTTCGCCCAGAGCCGGTGGTCCGGATCGAAGGCGAGCGCGAAACCGAAAGTCGCGCGGAGGGAGCGGACCTCACCGATCTCCCCGCTGCGCACGGCCTCGTGCACCTTGCGGATCAACGGGTTGAACCGCGTCCACATGGCTTCCATCAGGAAGAGGTTCTTCGACTTCGCCCTTTCGATCATTTCCTCCGCGTCGGCGACCGTGAGCGCGAAGGCCTTCTCGCACAGCACGTGCTTGCCGGCGTCGAGCGCGGCGAGCGTGACCTCCCGGTGCTGCCCGTGCGGGGTCGCGACGTAGACGACCTCGACATCGGGATCAGCCAGCAGGTCGCGGTAGTCGCCGTACGCGCGCTCGATGCCGAACCGCTCGGCGAACGCCTCGGCTCGGCTCTTGTCGCGTGAAGACACCGCGAGAACGGTGACGCCCTCGACCTTCAGCATGTCGGCGGTCACGGTCTGCGCGATTCCGCCTGTAGCGATCACACCCCACTTCATGGATTGAGCTTAGATTGGAGGTATGCGCCTCATCCTGAACGTGATCTGGCTGGTGCTCGCCGGGTTCTGGATGGCCGTCGGCTACGCGGTCGCCGGTCTCATCTGCTGCATCCTGATCATCACGATCCCGTGGGGCATCGCGTCGTTCCGCATCGCCAACTACGCGCTCTGGCCGTTCGGGCGCGAGGTGGTCGACAAGCCCGGCGCGGGCACCGGGTCGTTGCTGGGCAACATCATCTGGATCATCGTCGCCGGTCTGTGGCTCGCCATCGGCCACATCCTCACCGGCATCGCGCTGTGCGTGACGATCATCGGCATCCCGCTCGGCGTCGCCAACTTCAAGCTGGTGAAGGTCTCGCTGGTGCCGCTGGGCAAGGAGATCGTCGAGGTCCCGTGAGGGTCTCCCGCTCCTCGTCGGGGGCGAGGAGCGGAAGACCTCTCATCAGGCACGCACCGTCAGGCTTCGTCGCCCGACAGCTCGTGCAGGCAAAGGATGTTGCCCTCGGTGTCCGTGAACCACGCCGCGCGCTCGTTGCCCATGACCGCGATGTGGTTGGTGGTCTTGAGGTCGGGCATGTCGTAGTCCTCGAAGTGGACGCCCTTGTCCTCGAGCTCGCGGATCTCGCCCTCGAGGTCGGGCACCTCGAAGCTGAGCACCGTGTGTGCGGTCTGCGCGCCCTTTTCCGCAGGCATCAGCCCCAGCGCGTCGCCCTGGCCGAGCGCGAAGATCCGCGTACCGTCCGGCGCGGTGGCGAGGGCCTTGAGGCCGAGCTTGTCCGCGTAGAAGCGCCCAGCCCGGTCTGGGTCTTCGACGGGCAGCATCGTCGTGGTTCTGGTGGCGGTGAGCATGCGCGCCTCCTTCGACGGAATCCCACGATGTTGCGCGCGTCACACCGCATCCGCAAGAGGCCTTTCACCCCTTCGTGACCTGCGGGGATTACTGATTCGCGGGACGATTCCGCTCCGTGCACACACCACGCCTCGTCGTGCTCACCGCCGCTCTCGGACTGTCCGGTTGCACGCTCGCCGCGCCCGAGGTCAAGCCGATGGAGCCCTTCGTCGCACCGTCGACCACGCCGTCGGACACACCGGCGTGCCGGTTGTTCGACCCGGCCCAACTCACTGAGCACCGGTTCCACAACGGTTACGCCAACGCCTCCAGCTGCTTCTGGCTCTCCGACGACGCCGGACCGGTCGTGGTGAGCCTGCGTGAGGGTGTCACCGCTGAGCAGTACCTGGCCAAGCCCGACAGGTTGAAGACGTCGCCCATCACCATCGGGCGGCACTCCGGGCTGCTCGCCGAGAACAGCAGGGGCACCGGCATGTGCGGCGTCGTGCTGACCCACCCGGACGGCGTGGCGGCTGCCGAGATGCTCACGGAGGCCGGTGGCAGGGCGTGCGAGATCGCCCAGGCCGTGATGAAGGTGGTCGAGCCGAAGCTGCCGTCCTAGGCGTGGCGGGTGCTGTCGTCCAGGTTCAGCAGCTCCACCGACTTCGCCCGCATCTCCACCTTGCGAACCTTGCCCGTGACCGTCATCGGGAACTCCTCGACCACGTGCACGTACCGCGGAATCTTGTAGTGCGCGAGCTTCCCGGTGCAGAACTCGCGGACGGCCTCTGCGGTGAGCGGCTCGGCTCCCTCGCGCACGCGGACCCAGGCCATGAGCTCCTCGCCGTACTTGGCGTCGGGCACGCCGATCACCTGGGCGTCGAGCACGTCCGGGTGCGTGTAGAGGAACTCCTCGATCTCGCGCGGATAGATGTTCTCGCCGCCGCGGATGACCATGTCCTTGATGCGCCCGGTGATGTTCACGTAGTCGTCGTCGTTCATCACCGCGAGGTCACCGGTGTGCATCCAGCCCGCCCGGTCCACCGCCTCCGCCGTCTTCTCGGGCTCGTTCCAGTAGCCGAGCATCACCGAGTAGCCGCGCGTGCACAGCTCCCCCGGCACCCCGCGCGGAACCGTGAGGCCCGTTTCCGGGTCGACGATCTTGACCTCGAGGTGGGGGCCGACCCGTCCCACCGTTCCGACGCGGCGGTCGAGCGAGTCGTCGACGCGCGTTTGCGTTGACACCGGGGAGGTTTCGGTCATGCCGTAGCAGATGGAGACCTCGCGCATGCCCATGCGTTCGACCACCTGCTTCATCACCTCGACCGGGCACGGGGAGCCCGCCATGATGCCGGTGCGCAACGACGAGAGGTCGTAGTCGTCGATCAGGTCGAGCATGGCGATGAACATCGTGGGCACGCCGTACAGCGAGGTGCAGCGCTCTTCCTGAACCGCCGCAAGGGTTTTCGCCGGGTCGAACGCCGGCGCGGGGATCACGACGCAGGCGCCGTGACTGGTGGCGGCGAGGTTGCCCATGACCATGCCGAAGCAGTGGTAGAAGGGTGGCACGACGCAGATGCGGTCGTTCTCCGCGTAGCTCAGCAACTCCCCGACGAAGTAGCCGTTGTTGAGGATGTTGTGGTGCGAAAGCGTTGCGCCCTTGGGGAATCCCGTGGTGCCGGACGTGTACTGGATGTTGATCGGGTCGTCGCGGTCCAGCTCCACGTCCGGGAGCTCGGCCTCGGTCCACTGTGGATCGTCAACGAACACCACGTTGCGCAGCGCCGCGCACCGCGGCCGGACCTCTTCGATCATGCCCGCGTAGTCCGAGGTCTTGAACGAACGCGCCGACACGAGCGTGTGGATGCCGGCCTGGTTCAGCACGTACTCCAGCTCGTGCACCCGGTACGCCGGGTTGACGTTGACCAGGATCGCACCGATCCGGGCCGTCGCGTACTGCACGAAGACCCACTCCGCGCAGTTCGGTGCCCAGATGCCGACCCGGTCGCCCTTGCGCACGCCCAGCGCCGTGAGGCCGGCGGCCACCCGGTCGACCTCGACCGCCAGCTCGGCGTAGGTCCACCGGCGATCTGTGGCCTTGTCGACAAGTGCCTCGCGGTCGCCGAACCGCGCGACGGTCGCGGCGAAGTTCGCGTGGATCGTGTCGCCCAGCAGCGGGGCGGCGGACGTGCCCGAGGAGTAGCTGGCGGTCATTTGCCCGACCGTAGTCAGGCCTCGGCGTATGGCAAGGGGACGACGAGGCACGGACCGCCGCTGTAGAGGCCCGCGTCGATCGCCAGCACCTTGTCGTCGGCGTACACGAGCGGCCCGTCGATCTGGTCCGGCGGCACCCCGAGCTGGTCGGCGATGACGCTGTGGCCGTGCACGATCGTGCTGCCTCCGAGGGTCCCCATCAGCTCGTCTGCGATTTCGGGACCCTGCGGACCGCGGAACGCGTAGCGCGTCGTCATCTTGCGCCAGCACTCCCACCAGTCGACGAGATCGTCGCCCTTGAGCACCTGCCGGACGGCTTCGTTGACCTCCTCGATCGAGGACCCCCATTCGAGGTAGGCCGCCGTGTCGGAGTGCATCAGCAGGTGGTCGTCGCGCAGCTTCAGCACCGGTCTGCTGGTGAGCCACTCGACGTGCTCGTCGGTCAACCGGTCCTGGTCGCTGCGCAGCCCGCCATTGAGCAGCCAGCTCCGTGCGAACGACCGCGGCCCCGCGCTGTCGGGCACCTGCTCGTCGCCGAACCGGTGCATGCCGAGCAGCAGCACCTCGTGGTTGCCGATCAACGAGTTGACCACGCCACCCGCCTTCACGGCCTCCTCGCTCAGGCGCATGACCAGGTCGATCACGCCGACCCCGTCGGGCCCGCGGTCCACGAAGTCGCCGAGGAACCACAGCTCGGCCTCACCGCCCGTCCAGTGCCCCTCCTCGTCGCACAGCTCGGCGACGTGCAGGGCTCTGGTCAGTTCGGCGAGGTGCCCGTGCACGTCGCCCACGACGTACATCGAGCGTCGATCCGTGTCCACGTCCGCGACGATAGGTGATTGACCCTCGCGCGTCAGTGGCCAGCCCAGTCACCGAACGGGTCCTGTGAGTGACCGACCAGCTCCGCGATCGACTTCAGCACCCGTGTGGGCCGGTACGGGTACATCTCGGCGTGCTCTGAGGTGAAGATCCCGGACAGCACGAGGATGGTGGAGAGTCCGGCTTCCAGGCCGGAGCGCACGTCGGTGTCCATCCGGTCACCGATCATGAGAGCGTTCTCGGAGTGCGAGCCCAGAGCGCGCAGGGCCGACCTCATCATCAACGGGTTCGGCTTGCCGACGTAATAGGGCTCACGGCCGGTGGCGCGCTCGATCAACGCCGCCACGGCGCCGGTCGCGGGCAGCGAGCCCTCGCGGGACGGGCCCGTCGCGTCCGGGTTGGTCGCGATGAACTTCGCGCCCTCCTCGACCAGGCGGATGGCCTTGGTGATCGCGGTGAAGCTGTAGGTGCGGGTCTCGCCGAGCACCACGTAGTCCGGGTCGCGGTCGGTCAGCACGTAGCCGATCTCGTGCAGCGCTGTGGTGAGGCCGGCCTCGCCGATCACGAACGCCGAGCCGTTGGGGCGCTGCGAGTCCAGGAAGCGCGCCGTGGCCAGGGCGGACGTCCAGATCGACGACTCCGGGATGTCGAGGCCGGTGCGCTGCAACCGCGCGCGCAGGTCTCGTGGCGTGTAGATGGAGTTGTTGGTGAGCACGAGGAACGGGGTGTCCGAAGCGCGCAGCTCCGCGACGAACTCGTCAGCGCCGGGGATCAGGTGCTCTTCGTGAACCAGAACACCGTCCATGTCCATCAAGTAGTGCCACATGGCCTAAGTATTGATCACGGCCTTGCGGAACGTCTCGATCTGAAGCTGGAGATAACGCTCGATAACTTCGATCTCGTCGGGGTCGAAGCGGCTCAGGACCTGGACGAGGCTCTGCTGCGCCTTCTCGAAGAGGTGCGCGAACTTGGCCAGGTCACCTGCTGTGACCTCGACGAGCACCTTGCGGCGGTCGTGCGGATCGCGGACCCGGCGGACGAATCCGGCACGTTCCAGGCGGTCGATCACGCCGGTGACGGCGCCGGTGGAGAGGCCGGAGAGCTCGGCGATGCGTCCGGCGGTGAGCGGCCCGTCCGCCCGCATGGCGAGATCGAGGCACTTCTCGTCGGTCGCGGACAGACCCATCTGCTCGGCGACCTTCGTGTGGAACATGATCGTGAGCGCGCTCTGCTCCCGCATGTACCACGTGAACCTCTCCAGCACCTCAGGTTCCATGTCGAACATCTTAGCCGCTAAGACAATTCCTTGTGACAGTGCTCCAAACGGGCGGAACGTGAGAAACCTCGTTCTTGGAGTCACCTACAAGGGGTTGTTCATTAAGCTAAATAAGGTGACAGCAGTGGAGTTGGGACTACCCGTCGTGCGCAGCACGCCGGACGCGTCCGCACGACCGGACACGCCACTGCTCGTGGACAGGTTCGGGCGGGTCGGGAAGGACCTCCGGGTGAGCCTCACCGACCGCTGCAACCTGCGCTGCACCTACTGCATGCCGGCTGAGGGCCTCGACTGGCTGAAGAAGGACGAGCTGCTCACCGACGACGAGCTCATCCGGCTCATGCGAATCGCAGTGGTCGACCTGGGCATCACGGACATCCGCTTCACCGGCGGCGAGCCGTTGCTTCGGCGCGGCCTGGAGCAGGTCATCGCCGCGACGGCCGGGCTGGAGCCCCGCCCGCGCATGTCGATGACCTCGAACGGCATCGGCCTCGCCCGGCGCGCCCAGTCGCTGAAGGACGCCGGCCTGAACCGGATCAACATCTCGCTCGACACCCTCGACCCCGACCGCTTCGCCACCTTGACCAGGCGCGACCGCATCACCGACGTGCTGGACGGCCTCGACGCCGCCCGTGCGGCCGGGCTGGAGCCGGTGAAGGTCAACTCCGTGCTCATGCGCGGCGTCAACGAGGACGAGGCCGTCCCTCTGCTGCGGTTCTGCGTCGAGAACGGCTACCAGCTCAGGTTCATCGAGCAGATGCCGCTCGACGCGCAGCACGGCTGGACGCGCACGAACATGGTCACGGCCGACGAGATCCTCACGATGCTCTCGGCCGCCTACACGCTGACGCCCGAGGAGGCCCCGCGTGGCGGTGCCCCGGCCGAGCGCTGGCTGGTCGACGGCGGTCCCGCGGTGGTCGGCGTGATCGCGTCGGTGACGAGGCCGTTCTGCGCCGCCTGCGACCGCACCCGGCTCACCTCCGACGGCCAGATCCGCAACTGCCTGTTCAGCCAGGGCGAGACCGACCTGCGTGCGCTGCTGCGCGACGGCTCCCCCGACGCCGCGATCGCCGACGCCTGGCGTGCCAACATGTGGGCCAAGGCGGCCGGTCACGGCATCAACGACGCGGGCTTCTCCCAGCCCGACCGGCCCATGAGTGCCATCGGAGGATGACAGGTGACCTCGGTGAAGATTCGCTACTTCGCGGGCGCACGCGCTGCGGCCGGGGTTGCCGACGAGGATCTCGTGCTCGACACCTCCGACCCCACCGTGGCACTCGTCGTGAGCACCATCGGTGAACGGCACGGCGACCAGCTCGGCAAGGTGCTGGCCGCGTCCAGCTTCCTGCTCGACGGCGTCGCGGTGCGGGACACGTCGACGCGTGTGCCCGCCGGTGCTCAGCTGGACGTGCTGCCGCCCTTCGCGGGCGGCTGACGCAGCCTTTCCACCCAGACTCGCCGCCCGGTTTCGCCTGCCAGCCCCAGCGCACGGAGCCGGTGTCGTTCCGCTTCCTCCACGGAGCCCATCGCCAGGTGGATCTCCGCGAGTTCGGCCACGACCTGCACCTGACGGACTCGCAGCCCGCCGCGTTCGGCGATCTCGTCCGCCTCCGTGGCGCACAGGAGTGCCTGCCGCAGGTTCCCCAGTGCGCGGTGGTCGGCCGCCAAACCGGTGAGCGACTGGACCTCGCCGCGCGCGAACGCCGCGTTCCGGCAGATCGCCAGCGCCCGTTCGTGCTGCTCGACGGCCTCGTCGAGCCGCTGGAGCCGCCGCAGCACCGCGCCGAGAGTGGCTCGGGCGTCCACCTCGGCCATGTCCTTCTCGGAACCGGTCGCGACGTCGACAGCACGTCGGCAGATGACCTCGGCTTCGATTGTCCGGTCCTGTTCGAACAGGAGAAAGGCACGCGCGTCGAGGACACGGGACTCGAACGTCGGACCGAGTTCAGGTGCCACCAGCGGCTCCACCTCGTCGAGGCACCTCGCCACCTCGTCGAAGTCGCCGATGAAGAGGTGTGCGATGGCGAGACCGTGCAGGCAGAACGCCTTGCCGGCAGTCAGATTCCGCTCGACCGACGTCCGCAGCGCCTCCTCGCAGTAGGACACCGCCTCATCCAACGGACCGAGATCGGTCAGGACGCAACTCAGGTTGAACAGGGTGGTCGGCTTCCGGGTGATGGCCAGCGCCTCGTGCATCGCGCCGGCCGCTTCGGCCAGGTTGCCGAGTTCCCAGTGGATGATCCCCAGGTTGCCGACGTACGACGCCAACGGGCCGAGGTCGTCGCTCTGCCGGGCGAGCGCCACCGCCCGCTCGTAGGCGGGCAGCGCATCGAGGAACCGGCCGGACCGCCAGTGCGCAAGTCCGAGCGAGCCGTGCATGTTCGCCTCGGCGCCCACGTCACCTAGGCGCTGTGCGGCCCGCAGCCCTTCACGGGCGGTCATGCTCCAGTCGACCACGTTCGCGGCGTGGTAGAGGAAGTACGCGCGCATCGCGTCGGCCAGCTGCCAGGTGATCGGCCGGTCGCCCGCCGCGAGCACGGCGGCCACGAGGTTGGCACGTTCCGTGTCGAGCCATGCGAGTGCACGCGACATGTCACTCACGCCGTGCGAGGGCAGCCCGGCAGAGACCTCCGGCAGTCCCAGCCTGTGCAGTTCCGGATTCAGCATCCGGCCGGCCGCGTGGGCATTGATCAAGTAGTACTCGTACAGCCGGACGGGTGCGGGCGCACCGAGCTGGAGGGCGTAGACCCGCAACAGGTCGTGCAGGCTGTACCTGTCGCCGGAGTGTTGCACGAGGTTGGCGGTGACGAGCTGATCGAGCGGAAGGGCCGCGTCCTCGCCGAGCAGCGCCGTTGCGCCGTCGATCGAGAAGTCCGGGCCGGGCACCTGTCCGAGCAGCCGGAACAAACGCTGGGAACGTTCGGGCTGAGCCCGGTAGGACACCTCGAACGTGGCACGGACGGCAGCGTCGCCCTCGATCTCCAGCGCGTCCAGCCTGCCCTCACCCCGGAGATCGGCCAGGTAGTCGCTGATGTGCCGGTCGACCAGGTGCGCCGCGGCGATGCGCAGGGCGAGCGGAAGGTTGCCGCACAACCGGATCAGCTCGGAGCGCTCGTGGTGCCCGCCACGGACACGCATGTTGTCGAGCAACGCGTGGGCCTCGTCGTCGTCGAAGACGCCGAGCCTGACCTGGAAGTGCTCCGGCAGGTCGATGCGGCTGGTGACGATCAGCACAGACCTGTCACCGGCCGGCCGCAGCGGGCAGATCTGGTCCCGACCGGCGTTGTCGATCACCACGAGCACTGCGCGATCCGCCGTCATCTGCTCGTACAGTGCGATTTGCGCATCGAGGCCGACCGGAATCTGCTCGGCGCCGAGCGCGCGCAGGAATCGCGACAGCGCCTGCTCCGCCGTCACAGGTTCACCTTCCGAGAACGCGCGAAGGTTCACGTACAACTGACCGTCCGCGAACCGGTCACTCATCCGTTGCGCGAGATGGACGGCGAGCGACGTCTTTCCAACGCCGGGCGAACCGGTGATCGCGAGCACCCGCGCCGTGGACCCCAGTGCGACCCGGATGCCGTCGGCGCGACCGACGAAGTCGGGCAGGTCCGCGGGGAGCTGTCGCGGTCCTGGCTTGCGCGGCACCAGCCGATAGCCGTACGGCTCGGTGACGACCTGATCGGTGACGCGCAGGCGCTGCACGAGTTTCCGCAACGCCGCCTTCGGGTTCGCGGGCTTCCCGGCGCCCCAGATCGAGTCGATCAGTTCGTCGAACGGCACGGGCTGGCCCGGCCTGGCCGCCAACGCCTTCCGGAGCGCTTCGATCCTCATGTGTCCATCGTGTCGTCACCCGATGGCGGCGTGTCGCCGATCGGCCGGACAGGCGTGAGCCACGCCTCACTTTCCGTAATAGATCTCGGCCGATCTCAGGATGGAAACGAACCGATAACGACACCTTTGAGCTGCCGTTTTGTAGCCTCAGGACAACGTTGCAAAACGTTACTGTGATGCGCATCACAGCCTGATACGTTTGGTGGGCTGCCGTCGGTTACGTACCGTCGCTCCTCGGCTGGCCCCGACCAGCCACGAGCAAGACCGGAGGACCAGCACCGAACCCAGTCCGAGGGTTCTCCGGAACAACCCCGAGCGAGAGAAACCGCCGGACTGGGACGCAGGGACGCACCGGGCCCCGAACCCGAGTCCCTGACCGCAGGTGCGGTGGACCGAGAGGCACATGGCTTTCAACCGAGGCAAGCAGGGCAAGCAGGGTTCCGCCGCTCGCACTATCGCCAAGGTCGCGGCTGTCGGCATCATCGCCGGCGCCCCTCTGGGCCTGGCCGTTGGCACCGCCAACGCCGCCCCTGTCGACTGGGACGCACTCGCGCAGTGCGAGGCCAGCGGCAACTGGGCCGCCAACACCGGTAACGGTTACTACGGCGGCCTGCAGTTCAACCCGCAGACGTGGAGGGCCTACGGCGGCCAGGGCAACCCCGCCAACGCCTCCCGCGAGCAGCAGATCGCCGTCGCCGAGCGGGTCGCTGCCGGCCAGGGCGTCCAGAACGCGTGGCCGTCGTGCAGCAAGCGCATCGGCGCCTACGTGGGCAAGAAGACCGCCCCGGCCCCGAAGCAGGCCCAGCCGCAGCGCAAGGCGCAGCCGCAGCAGCGCCAGGCCGCTCCGGTGCAGCAGGCTCCGGTCGTCGTCGATGGTTCGAAGAGCAACCCGAACGGCAACTACGAGATCAAGGCGGGCGACACGCTGTCGAAGATCGCCGAGGCCAACAAGGTCGCCGGCGGCTACCAGGCCATCGTGGAGAAGAACAAGGGCTTCATCACGAACCCGGACCTGATCTTCCCGGGCCACAAGATCCTGATCTGAGCAGGACGTCTGGCCGTTCGAATCGGCAGTCCCGTTGACGCGGACTGATGCAGGACCAGGGATCTCACCGTTACCCCCCGGCGGTGAGGTCCCTGCCTGCGTTTCAGGGGCAGTTGACCCACTCGTCGTTGCCGTCGGAGAAGACCTGCCGCTTCCACACCGGCAGCCGGGCCTTGACCTCGTCCACGAGGTCGGCGCACAGCGAGAACGCCTCCTTGCGGTGCTCGGCCGCCACCGCGCAGGCCAGCGCCACGTCACCGATCTTCAACGGCCCGACCCGGTGCGACACGGCGATCCCGTGCACGCCGGCGTAGCGGTCGGCCAGCGAGGCGACGACCTCGGCCACGACGTCGCCTGCCGACGGGTGCGAGTGGTACTCGAGCTCCAGCACCGAGCGGCCGCCGTCGTGGTCGCGCACGACGCCGGAGAACGTCACCACCGCGCCGGCGCGGTCGGAACCGACCAGGGCGGCGTGTTCCTCTACCGACAAGGGCTCCTCGGTCACGACAGCCCGCAGCACGACACCCATCAGTGGTCACCTCCGCGCAGTTGGTCGAGCGCATGCTCCACGACGTTGCCGAGCACGTCCAGCCCGTCCCGCACCCCGCCGGTCGAACCAGGCAGGTTCACGATCAACGTCCGGCCCGCCACGCCGGCCACGCCGCGCGACAGCACCGAACCCGGCACGCGCGGCCAGCCGGACATCCTGATCGCGTCGGCGATGCCGGGCACCTCGTAGTCCAGCACCGCACGGGTGGCCTCCGGCGTGCGGTCGGTCGGGTTGATGCCGGTCCCGCCGGTGGTCAGGACGAGGTCGGCGCCGCCGGACACCGCCTCGGTGAGCGCCTGCTGGACCGGGTCGCCGTCAGGCACCACGACCGGTGAGGCGACCGAGAAACCGCGCGCGGACAGCCACTCGACGATCAGCGGGCCGCTGCGGTCGGCGTACACGCCCGCGGCGGCGCGGTTCGAGGCGGTGATCACCACTGCCTTCACGGGCGCTCCCACAGGCCGGACTTGCCGCCTTCCTTGCGTTCGACCCGGACGGCGTCCAGGGAGGCGGCCGGGTCGACGGACTTCACCATGTCGTGCAGGGTGAGGCCGGCCACCGAGACGGCGGTCAGGGCTTCCATCTCCACGCCCGTGCGGTCGGTGGTGCGGACCGTGGCTGTGATCAACACGGAGGTGTCGGCCAGAGCCAGGTCCACGACCACCGACGACAGGGCGATCGGGTGGCAGAGGGGGACCAGTTCCCAGGTGCGCTTCGCGGCCATGATGCCCGCGATCCTGGCGGTGGCGAGGGCGTCGCCCTTGGGCAGGCCGTCGCTGCCGAGCAGCGCAACCACCTCGGCGGTCGTGCGCAGGATCCCGGTGGCCACGGCCGTTCGGGTGGTCTGCTCCTTGCCCGAGACGTCGACCATGCGGGCCGCGCCGTGGGAGTCCAGGTGGGTGAACTGCTTGGTCATACCGCGATCGTATGCCTGGCCCCGCGCAACAGCCCGTGCCAAGTCCCTACGAGGTCGCGGCCTTGCGGACGGCTTCGGCGACGGCGGGGGCCACCGTGTTGTCGAAGACCGACGGGACGATGAACGACGCGTTGAGGCGGTCGCCGTCCACCACGTCGGCGATGGCCTGCGCGGCGGCCAGGAGCATCGCGTCGGTGATGGTCCTGGCGTGGGCGTCCAGCAGGCCGCGGAACACGCCGGGGAACGCCAGCACGTTGTTGATCTGGTTCGGGAAGTCCGAGCGGCCCGTCGCCACGACGGCGGCGTGCTGCTGGGCCTCCATCGGGTCGATCTCCGGGTCCGGGTTGGCCAGTGCGAAGACGATGGCGTCCTTGGCCATGGTCGCGACCTGGTCGGCACCGAAGAGGTTCGGGGCCGAGACACCGATGAACACGTCCGAACCGACCAGCGCGTCGTGCAGACGGCCGGACTGGTTCTCCTTGTTCGTGGAGGCCGCGATGGACTTCAGGTTCGAGTCCAGGCCGGGACGGTCGCGGTGCACGATGCCGTCGACGTCCACCGCGATGATGTCGCCCGGCGCCTGGGCCTGCAGCAGGCGGATGATCGCGGAACCGGCGGCACCGACGCCGCAGACCGTGATGCGGCAGTTCTTGATGTCCTTGCCGACGACGCGCAGAGCGTTGCGCAGAGCCGCGACCACGACGATCGCGGTGCCGTGCTGGTCGTCGTGGAAGACCGGGATGTCGAGCTTCTCGCGCAGGCGGGCCTCGATCTCGAAGCAGCGCGGCGCGGAGATGTCCTCGAGGTTGATGCCGCCGTACACGGGAGCGATGAGCTCGACCGCGCGGATGATCTCCTCGGTGTCCTGGGTGTCCAGGCAGACCGGCCAGGCGTCGACGCCGGCGAACTTCTTGAACAGCGCGGCCTTGCCCTCCATCACCGGCAGAGCGGCGGCGGGGCCGAGGTTGCCCAGGCCCAGCACGGCCGAACCGTCGGTGACGACGGCGACGGTGTTGCGCTTGATCGTCAGGCGGCGCGCGTCGTCCGGGTTCTTGGCGATCGCCTCACACACACGAGCCACACCCGGCGTGTACGCGCGGGAGAGGTCGTCGCGGTTCCTCAGCGGCACCTTCGACGAGATCTCGATCTTGCCACCGAGGTGCACGAGGAACGTGCGGTCCGACACCTTGCGGACGACGATGCCGGGCAGCGTCTCCAGCGTGTCGGTGATGTCCTTCGCGTGGTTCGCGGAGAGGGCGTTGCAGGTGAGGTCGATGACGACGCGGTCGTTGTGCGACTCCACGACGTCGAACGCCGTGATCACCCCGCCCGCGCGGCCGACGGCCGTCGTGAGGTCACCCGCGGCGCTCGCTGACGGCGGCGCCTCCAGGCGAACGGTGATCGAGTAACCAGGGCCGGGGACCGGCATCGCATCCTCCCACGAAGTGCAGCTCAAGCGGGAAGCGAGCCTATCCCCGGCCCCATTGCGGTACTCACGCGACTCGACAGAGTTAAGACCGCTCTGACAGTCCGCGGATCAGGACTTGTTGATCTCGGTCACCGGGTGGGTGTAGCCGAGGTCCTCCACCGGCAGCGGGAACGTCACCGTGCCGAACGGGGAGAGCGCACCCTGCACGTCGCTGGTCAGTTCGGTGACGGGGTGGCCGCCGTCGGGCCCTTCCGGCCAGTGCGGGTCGACCCGTCCAGGGCGTCCTTTCGCCACGTTCTCCTCCTCGGTGGTACCAGTGACGCGCACAAGTGTGACAGAGCACGATCGCAGCTCAACCGACCCATATACCGTGGTGAGAATGTCCGGCATCACTCTCGCCGACTGGCTGCGCGCCCAGGACGACGCCGCTCTGGTGGCACTGCTGCGCGCGCGTCCTGACCTGGCAACGCCCCCACCTGCCGATATGTCCGTGCTCGCGACACGGGTCGGCACCAGGGCGTCGATCGCGCGCGCCTGCGAGGACCTCGACACGTTCACGCTCGCCGTGCTCGAAGGCCTGGTGGTGCAGGGCGCGGACACCGAGCCCGTGGCGTTGGCCACACTCGCCGGGCTGCTCGGACCGGACGTGAAGCCCAAGCCGCTCAAGCAGGCCGTGACCAAGCTGAAGTCCCTCGCGCTCGTGTGGGGCGAGGACGACGGTTTGTCGGTCCCTCCGGTCACGCGGGAGGCGTTCGGCACGTATCCCGGCGGCCTGGGCCGGGCGACCGGGCAGACGTACGACATCCAGGGCATCACCGAGGGCGAGCAGCGGGTCCTGCAGAAACTCGCCGCCGGGCCGCCCATCGGCGACACCAAGGACGCCTCACGCGTCGTGCCGCTGGAGAAGGCGGAGACGCCCGTGCAACGGCTCCTCGCACGCAACCTGCTGCTGCGACGCGATCCTGGCACCGTTGAACTGCCACGAGAGATCGCGCTGCAACTGCGCGGTGAACGCCCACTCGGACCGATCCAGGTCACCGAGCCGAAGCCGAAGACGAGCACCCTCCAGCAGACCAGCATCGACGCGACGGGCGGCGGCGAGGCGCTCGAGCTCGTCCGGCACGTGGAGAACCTGATCGCGGGCTGGTCGGCCGAGCCGCCACCGGTGCTGCGGACCGGCGGGCTGGGCGTGCGCGAGCTCCGCAAGGTCGCCAAGGACCTCGACGTCGACGAACGCCGTGCCGCCCTGCTGATCGAGCTGGTGGTCGGCGCCGACCTGGCCGCGAACACCGAGGCCGCCGAACCGGAGTGGGTGCCGACGACCAAGGCCGACGTGTGGCTCGCCGCGACCGCCGAGGTCCGCTGGGCCACCATCGCGCACGCCTGGCTGGAGCTGCCGAGGCTGCCGGCGCTGGTCGGCCGCCGCGACGAGAAGGACAGGCTCTTCACGCCGCTCGCGGACGAGATCCGCCGCGTCCAGGCGCCCCGCGACCGCCGGTGGGTCCTCGAGACGCTCGCCGCGTTCCCCAAGGGCACGGCCATCGCGGACCCGGCCGACCTCGCCGCGTTGCTCGGCTGGCGGGCCCCGCGCCGCGGCGGGCGGCAGCGCGACGAGCTGGTGCGCTGGACCGTCGAGGAAGGCAGCGCGGTCGGTGTGCTCGCCCTCGGCGCGATCACCAGCGCGGGCCGCGTGCTGCTCGACGAGGGCCCCGGCCACGCGGCCAAGTCGCTCGGGGACGCGTTGCCGGCGCCGCTCGACCACGTGCTGGTGCAGGCCGACCTCACCGTCGTCGCGCCCGGCAGGCTCGAACCCGAGCTCGCGGACGAGATGGCACTCGTCGCGGACGTCGAGTCGGCTGGCAGCGCGACGGTCTACCGGATCAGCGAGACCACGGTCCGCCGTGCGCTCGACTCCGGACGCAGCGCCGACGAGCTGCACGAACTCTTCAAGATCCGCTCGCGCACTCCCGTACCGCAGTCGTTGACCTACCTGATCGACGACGCCGCGCGGCGCCACGGGCGGTTGCGCGGCGGTTCCGCCGGCTCGTTCCTGCGGTGCGACGACTCCGTCCTGATCAGCGAGGTCCTCGCGCACCCGGAAGCCACACGGCTGGAACTGCGCCGGATCGCGCCGACCGTGCTGGTCAGCCCGTTGCCGCTGGCCGACGTGCTGGACGGGCTGCGCTCCGCCGGGTTCGCCCCGGCGGCGGAGGGACCAGACGGCCAGGTCCTCGACCTGCGGCCAGGCGGACGCAGGACCACGCCGCGGCAGCGGTCAGCGCGCAAAGTCGTGTCACCCACCGTGCCCGCCGACGAGCGGTTGGGGGAACTCGTCCGGCTGGTGCGGGCGGGTGATCGTGCCGCCGCGACACCACGGGGTGAACGGGTGGCGGTCCCAGGGCACCTCGGCGCCGGGCCGTCCGCCACCCTGTCGTTGCTCCAGCAGGCAGCACGGGCGCGACGGAGAGTGCTCGTCGGGTTCGTCGACTCCCACGGCACGGCCGCACAGCGCGTCATCGAGCCGCACGTGGTCGGCGGAGGCGTCCTCGAGGGCTACGACCACAGCTACGGAGAGGTGCTCAGGTTCCCTCTTCATCGCGTCACATCCGCCGCATTGGTGGACGAGGACTGACGGTCGGTCATCCCGGACGAACCGCACGTCCACCCTTGCGTGTGCCCGCCGCGACCTAGCGTCGAGTGGCGTGAGCGTTTCACGACGCTCCGTCGACGACGGAGGAGCAGCGCGAATGGCCATCACACGGTGGGCGCGCAGAGCGGTCCTCACCGCGACGGCATTGACGTTCGCCTTGCCGTTCTCACCAGGAACAGCACAGGCCGACCCGATCATCGAGGCCCTCGGGGACAACAACGTCAACGTGACCGTTGGTGCCTACAACAACAACGTGAACTCGATCCTGGTCAGCCTGAGTGCGGGCGTGGGCCTCAACACCGGCAGCGGTATCCCCCTCGGCACCAACGAGGGCATCCAGCTCGCGCTGGACATCGCCCACGCGTCGGTGTGGGCTGATGCGGGGGTCGGCGTTCCGTTCACGAACATCGCGGCGACGGTCGGCGCACCGGCGGTGGCCGTCGCAGCGCCGCAGGCCGAGGTGGCAGCACCTCCGGCGCCCGAGGTGGCACCGGCGTTCGAAGCCGCCGTCACGATCACCGACGACACGGCCACAGCGGCCGACCAGCCCAAGGGTGACGAGGAAGAGGACAGCCCCGAGGAAGTCGAACCGTCGGGCTGACCCAACATCACCGCGCTGGGAATCCTCAGCGTCTGCCTGTTGCCGAACTGGTCCAGCTGCACATCTGATCCGAAGCTGACGCCGTGATGCCGGAGGACGCCACGACGACGACACTCGACACCTGATCAGACCGCAACGACGAGGCGAGCGCCGCACCCGAAGGTGGCGCTCGCCTCGTCGTTCACGTCTCTGCGGTTGTCCCGGTGAGAAAGGTCAGCCGGCGCGGACGGACATCCACTGGCGCATGGCGTGCTCGACCAGTGTGATGAGCGTCTGCTTCGTCGACTGCCGGTTGCGCGCGTCGCACGTCACGATCGGCACGGACTCGTCGATCGTCAACGCCTCACGCACGTCCTCCAGCCTGTGGTGGAGGAGGCCGTCGAAGCAGTTGACGCCGACGACGTACGGCAGCTGCCGGTCGTCGAAGAAGTCGATCGAGGCGAACGCGTCGGCCAGGCGGCGGGTGTCGACCAGCACGATGGCGCCGATGGCACCCCGCACGAGGTCGTCCCACATGAACCAGAACCGGTGCTGACCCGGTGTACCGAAGAGGTACAGGATCAGGTCGCTGTCGAGCGACACGCGGCCGAAGTCCATCGCGACCGTCGTGGTGACCTTGTTCGGCGTGGCGGAGAGGTCGTCCACCCCCGCGCTGGCCTCGGTCATCACCGCCTCGGTGGTCAACGGGACGATCTCGGACACCGAGCCGACGAACGTCGTCTTGCCCACACCGAAGCCACCCGCCACCACGATCTTGGCAGACGTCGTCGGCTTCCGTGCGCCCTCGGCGCCCTGGGGACTAGAGCCTGCGAAGCCCACTGAGCACCCTCTCCAGGAATTCCATGGAAGGCCGGTCCCCCACGACCAGACCGCCCTGGTGAATCAAAACCAATCCCATGCTTGCCATGTCGCCGATCAACACCCGCACGACGCCAAGAGGCAAGCGTAGGAGTGCCGCGACCTCGGCCACCGACCGCGTGTCCACACACAGCCCGCAGATCGACCTGTGCTCGGGAAGCACCGCGGCGTCCCGTTCGAGGCCACGCTCGCTGGTTGAGATCAACGCCTCGATCGCCAGGTCGTAGTCGGGTCGTGTGCGTCCACCGGTGCGCGTGTACGGCCGCACCAGTGAACCCGAGTCCGCAGAAGAAGTTTCCTCCGGACGCACAGCAGGCTGCGCGCCGGTGCTGTACACCGGCTGCGGCCCGGTGGTGTACGGCAGCTGTTCCGGCACCGCGTCCGGCATCTCGTGCTGGCCGAAGAGGTCCGCACCCGGGCCACCGAACAACCCGGTGCCGTACCCGTCGATGTCGAACCGGTTCGGCACGTCGTCGTACGGATACGACGACGAGTCATCCACCTCACGCTGAGACATATCGCCTAGCCCTTGCCCTGTAACCCGCTCATCGTGGGGTGCGTCCTCGGCTTCCTCTGGTTCTTGGGGTATCGCATCAGGCTCGTCGAACTGGAACCCACCAGCGGCCCACTCCTGGTAGTTGAAGTTCCTACCGAAGCCTCGGCCTCTAGCGCCAGATCTTCCAGCCATCTCTTCTCACCCCTGAACTTCAAGTGAGGTCTAGCGACGGACCACACCCTGAAGCTGCGCGCGCAGCTCAGGGGTGAGTTGTTGACCGACTCTCTCCACCAAAAGCGTCATCTCGTAGGCCACCAGACCGATGTCACAGTTTGGTGCCGCGAGGACAGCGAGGCACGAGCCGTCGCTGATCGACATGAGGAACAGGTAACCCCGCTCCATCTCGACGACGGTCTGGTTGACCCCGCCTGCCTCGAAGCAGCGGGCAGCACCCTGTGTGAGGCTGACCAGCCCGGACGCGACGGCGGAGAGCTGCTCTGCACGGTCCCGGGGCAGGCCCTGGGACCCCGCGAGCAACAGCCCGTCCGCGGACACCACGACGGAATGTGCCACGCCGGGCACCCTCCGCACGAAGTCGGTGATAAGCCAACCAAAGCTGCCTGGCTGCGCTGCGGTCGTCACTCCTGCTCCTCGTTCTGCCGGCTCGACTGGTCACCAGCGTATGCCTCGATCAATGCGTGCCGGCCTCGCCGGACACCGCTCTGAAGGCTCGACATCCGTCCGCGCACCGCGTCAGCGGAGCGGGGCGGCAGCGGGGGCCGCTGCGCTGTTTGTGTCACGGCCTGCGGCTTGGGTGCTGCAGATCCTGGCACGAGTTGAGCCTTTGGTGTCCGTTTCGGCAATCCTGCCGCTGTCTTCGACTCCGGCGTCTTGTTCAACAACGCCTGAGCCGCCTGCCATCCCTCGTCGGCAGGCGATTGCCAAGCCGACTCGGAAGTGGGTGCCGCCGCTGGAGTCTCCTCCACAACGGGCTCCGGTTCCACAACTCGCTCCTGCTCGGCGGGTGCGATCACTTCTTCCTCGACCGCCGGCTGGACCTTCGCGCGCGGCTTGCGCACGGGAAGACCAGCGGCCGACGTGGTGGTGGGTGCCACCGCCGGGACAGGCTTGCGGGTACGGGTCGGGAGCTCCGGCTCCGGCCCGTCCGACAACGGAGGGGTCGTGGGCGGCTCGTCGATGTACTCGACCGCGCCCTTCTCGCCCTTGTCGACGCTGCCGGGAGTGGGCTCGACGCGTCCGTTGGTTTCGGCGGGAGCGTCGTTCTCAGCGGCCGCGGGGACCGGCTGAGCCGCGGAGGCGGACGTCTCGCTGCCGACGGCCTGGAACCACTGCGACAGGACCGCCTCGTAGATCGGCAGGCGCTCCGTCGGGGCGTCCAGATCGTGCTCGATCTGCTTGCGCGAGGCTTCCGAGGTGCCGTTGCGGTGAGCCATGCCCAGCTCGACGTGGCCCTGGTCGACCGAGGCGCGCGACACACCGTTGCTCGAGGCCGGTTCGTCGTCGATCGGAGGAATCGGTACGAACTGGGTGGTCTCGTAGCCGGGCTCGAAGGAGATCTCCCCTTCTTCCTCCTGACGGTCCTCGTAGGCCGTGAAGAGGGTCGGCTCGCCGAAGGAGCCCTCGGGCTCGACGGCCGCCAGCTGGTCGCGCCGCCAGCGCTCGGACGGCGTCGAGTCCTCGATCGGCGTCTCGCTGTAGACGGGCACCGCCGTCGCGCCCGCACCGGTGTCGGTGAGCGCGCTCGGGACGAAGCTGACCGGGATGCTCGGGCTCGACTCGTCGATCCTCGGCACGGAGCCGGTGGCACCGCCGAAGGCACCCGCGATACCGCTGGCCCTGGTGGCCGTGGTGCCGATCTCGGTGGTGTGCTCGGACGCTGAGGGCGCCGAGGGAGGCTGCATGCCGAACGCGCCCGCGATACCGGAACCGGACGGCGGGGTCGACGGAGCGGAGCCCGGCGTCGCGATGAGCGTCTCCGGCACGATCACCAGTGCCGTCGTGCCGCCCTCGATGTCCTCGTTGCCGCGCAGGCGGACCTTGATGTCGTGGCGCTTGGCGAGCCGCGCGACCACGTACAGGCCCATTCGGCGGGAGACGGCGACGTCGACGTCCGGCGGGTCGGCCAGACGCTCGTTGGCGTCGAGGATCTCCTGGTCGCCCATGCCCACGCCGCGGTCCTGGATCTCGATCGCCAGCTCGCCCTTGCGGGTCTTGGCCGTGCGAACGGTGACCTTGGTGACCGGGTCGGAGAACGCCGTGGCGTTGTCCAGCAGCTCGGCGATGAGGTGCACGAGGTCGTTGACCGCGCGGCCCTGGACGGTGAGGTCCGGGGTCTGGCCGACCTGCACGCGGGCGTACTGCTCGACCTCGGAGACCGCGGCGCCGAGGACCTCGGCGGCCGGGACGGGCCGGGTCAGGCGCCGCGAGAGGTCCGTGCCCGAGAGAACCAGCAGGTTCTCCGAGTTGCGGCGCATCCGCGTCGCGAGGTGGTCCAGCTCGAACAGCGAGGCCAGCTGGTCCGGGTCCTGCTCGTCCTGCTCCAGCCGGTCGATCAGGTTCAGCTGGCGTTCGACCAGCGCCTGCGAACGGCGCGACAGGTTGACGAACATCGCGTTGACGTTGTCACGCAGGAGGGCCTGCTGGGCGGCCAGTCGCACCGCTTCACCGTGCACCGCGTCGAACGCGCGCGCCACCTGACCGACCTCTTCACGCGTGTGCACCGGCACCGGCTCGACGGCGGTCTTGGCCGCGTCCTCCGGGTTCGGGTCCGCGAGGATGCGCTCGACCGCGTCCGGCAGACCGTGGTCGGCCACGTCCAGAGCGGCGCGGCGCAGCGTGCGCAGCGGGTTGAGGATCGAGCGGGCGACGAACAGCGCCATGAGCAAGGCGAGCGCGAGGACCGCGAGCACGATGCCGGACTGGATGTAGGCACTGCGGCGGGCATCGCCGGCGGCCACGTCCGTCTGGTTCTGCAGCTGCTCGACCAGCAGGTTCTCGACGTCGCGGGTCAGGTTGACCGTCAGCGTGGCGGCGATGTCCCACTTCTCGGACGTCAGCTGGCTGAAGTCCTTCTTGCCGGTGGCGGCCTGCTGGTTGATCGCCGATTCCTGCATGTCGTTCGCGGTGTCGACGATGAGGCCGGTGACGGTGTCGTCGTAGATCTTGGCCTGTTCCGGCGTCGCGGACTTGCGGAAGTCGTTGCGGGCCGCTTCGAGCTCGGCGTCCGCCGCCTGCAGGGCACGCAGCTGGGACGGCGTGAACGCCTTGCGCTGGAAGACGTCGAGGAGAATCGCCCGCTTGAGCGACTCCTGCTCCTTGATGCGCGCGATGGCGTTCGTCGTCAGGTGCAGTCGCACCAGCTCGGGGTCGTTGATCTCGGAGATCGTCTGCTCACCGAGGCCGATGAGCGTCTCGATGGACTCCGAGTAGGTGCGCTGGACCGCCTCGGCGGGATACTGCGTGTCGCGCACCGAGTTGCGGAGGCTGTTCAGGCGGTTGAGCTGGTTGAACGCGACCTGGAAGCGCTCGACGGCAGCCGGGTTCAGGTCGGCGCTGAGCTCGGCGATCTTGTTGCTGAACGCCTCGCTGGTGTCGTTGACGCGGCGCAGCTGGCGCTCGAGGACGACGCGGTCGACCTTCTTGTTCGACGCGACGTAGCTGACCGACAGGTCTCGTTCGCGCTGCAGCTGCTGCACCAGGTCCGCGACGGCTGTTTCCAGGCGGATCTGGTTCGCGAGGTTGTTGAACTCCGTCGCTGCCTGGAGGTCACTGCGCACCCGCAGACCACCCAGGGCGAGCGCACAGACCGTCGGGATGAGCAGAACGGCGAGCAGCTTCGTGCGCAACCGCCAGTTGCGCAGCCGCCACCCCGCGGATCGGGCAGGTCCTGATCCTGGGCCGGCTCCGGTGTCGGCCTTCACCACGTCCGGTGTCGCCGTCACGGTGCCGTTACCCAGCGCAGCCAGTCCGTCACCCGATTCGGGCCTTTCGGAGCGTGTGGTGTCACCCACGCCAAACTGGCTGGGACCTCTCTCACGTCGGGCCACTCTGGGCTTCCTCTTCCAGCAGCAGTGTCCCGGTCTCTCCCCAGGACCGAGCATGGACTCGTCAAACGGGCCGAATTGCAGCACAGAGGTCGTTCGCCCGGTGAGGCGCCCTACCTCGTTCTGAAGACACGTCGGTCTACTGCGACCTGTGCCACCCGGCGGGGAGCGTAATGGCCACCCCCTCCTCGGGGGAAGTCTCCAGAAGCACTCACCGTATCGAGACGGGGTGTCCTTTCATACGTTCAGGTGGTTAACATCCCCGGTCGTCGGCATGCCTCATGTCCGTCCGAACGCCCAGTTGGGGCTGCGGACGACCTGGTCTGTGGCGACACTCACTGATCATTTGATGCTACTCAAGGCCTACCGGCGAGAGGTGCCATGGCTACCCGAGCCAAAGCTCTGCGGCTTGCCGCAGTGCTCATCACGTGCGTTCTGACCGCGAGCTGCAGCCTGTTCGGAAGTTCGTCGAACAACGGCGCATCGGACGTGGAACGCAACACCCTGCGCATCGGCGTGCTGCCTGTCGTCGACGTGGCCCCGCTGCGGATCGCGCTGAACGAGAAGCTGTTCGAGAAGGCCGGTCTGCAGGTCAGCCTGGTCACCCAGCCCAGCGAGGCCGAGGCCATCAAACAGCTGGACACCACGCTCGACATCACGTGGGCCACTCACGTCAGCCTCTTCCGCTCGGTCGCCGAAGGCACCGAACTCCAGCTCCAGGGCGAGGCCTACCAAGCGGGTCCGAACTCGATGGCTCTGGTCACGAATGCCGGGTCGGACTACGACGACCCCGGCAAGAAGGCGGCGCCGACCATCGCGGTGAACAGCGAGACCGACATCGGCGCGCTGACCACGCGTGCCGTGCTGGACACCGCCGCGGTCGAGAAGCAGCGCATCAAGTTCCGGTCGATGCCGTTCGCCGAGATGGAGGACGCGCTGAAGGCCGGCCAGGTCGACGCGGCGTTCATGATCGAGCCCTTCATCACGAAGTCGCAGCGCAACATCGGCGCGAAGATCCTCACCGACACCGCGCGCGGCCCGACACTGGACTTCCCGATGTCCGGCTACGCGTCGTCGAAGAAGTTCGCCGAGGCGAACCCGAAGACCCTCAAGGTCTTCCGGGACGTGCTGCGCCAGGCCCAGCAGCGCGCGCAGGCCAACAAGCTCGCCGTGCAGGACTCGCTGACCAGCTACGCGGACGTCGACCAGCCCACCGCGGCGCTCGTGTCCGTGGGCACGTTCCCGCTGTCGCTGAACCCGATCCGGCTCCAGCGGGTCGCCGACATGATGGACACCGAGGACGTGCTGTCCGGTCGTCTGGACGTGCAGCAGCTTTTGCCGCCGGGCACGACGAATTAGTTGCTACTGGACATGAAAAAGGCGGGCCGTTTCGGCGGCCCGCCTTTTTCAGTTCCCGCCCGCCGCACTCACGCAGTAGGTGATTCCCGGCGCGGGCTCGGTGTAGGAGATGGGCTTGGCGACCCCACTGCATTCGGCAGTCGCCGCCTTGACGACCTTTTCGACTTTGAAGACCTTCTGGACGGCGAACTCGTTGCCGCCCTTCGAGCAGTCGACGACCTTCATGCCCTCCATGTTCATCTTCACGAGCTCTTCCTCGTAGCACTTGCCCTCTTCGAGCTTCTCGACCAGGCAGAGCTTCAGCGAGGAGCGGCGCCGGCCGGACTCGGTGTACTCCGCGTAGTCCTCGCTCGGGCAGGCTTCGGAGGTGCTGTTCATGGCCTTGGCGATGAAGTAGTTCGCCTCGGGCGAGGTGCAGTCGACCTTCTTGTACTTCGGGCTGATCGTGGTGCCCGTGACGCTCGCGCAGTCACCCGCCTTGGCCGACGGCTCGGTGATGCTGCCGAGGCCACCGCTGATGAGCGACTTCACGAGGATGACACCGCCCGCGACCAGCACGAACGCGACGATCGAACCGATGATCTTGCCGGCGGCGCTTTTCTTGGGCGGCGGCGGGCCGTACGGCATCGGCTGGCCCATGGGCTGGCCCGGCGGCATCTGGCCGGGAGGCGGGCCGTACGGGTTCGGCTGACCCATCGGCTGCCCCATCGGCTGGCCGGGCTGCGGCTGGGCGTAGGGATCGCCGGGGTAACCCGGCTGGGGCGAGCCCTGCGGCGGCGTGTACGGCTGCGGCTGACCGTAGGGCTGCTGCGGCTGGCCACCGGGAGGCGGACCGTAGGGCCCTGGCTGCTGCGGGTAGTTGGGGGTGGTCACTGGTTTCCTCTCCGATGGGTCAAGCGAAGAACAGCGAAACCGGAGCCGCATGCCACGACTCCGGTTCCACTAGGTCGAACACTCGCGCAGGTCTGTTACGCGGGAAGACCGACGCAGTAGTTCAGCTTCAGCTCGGGATACGTCAGCGCCTGCTCGCCCTCGGCACACTGCGGCGCGGCGGCGTCCTTCACGACCTTGCTCACCTTGAACACCTTGCCGCCCGAGCACTCGACGGCCTTGACGTCCATGGCGGTCGTCGAGTCGCTGTAGCACTTGCCCTCGGCGTACACCGGAGCGATGCACAGCTTGGTCTTGGGACCGCGGCGCGCGCTCTGGGTGAGCTCCGAGTAGGAGTCGTTGCCACAGCTCTCGTTGAGAGCCAGGGACTTGCCGATGGTGTAGGTCGCCTCGGCGGACGCGCAGTCGACGGCCTTGTACTGCGGGCTGCTCGTCGTCCCGGTCACGCTCGCGCAGTCGCCGACCTTGGCCTGGGCGACATCGCTGGTGAAGTAGTTGAACGCGTAGATACCCGCACCGACGACGATCAGGCCGACGATGTAGGTCAGGATGCGCTTCCCGATGCTCGCCTTCTTGGGCGCGGGTGCCTGCTCCTGGGCAGGTGCGGGCGCGACTGGCTCAGTGCTCATTGATTCCTGCTTCCGATTACCCCAAGTGGCCCATGCCCCCCGACAACGGCCGGAGGAGAGGTTGCCATGCGGGGATGGAATCCGCTCGCGCTTTGCGGAAACGTTACGGCCGGTTCGTCACCGGCTCCGGCGGAGGCAGTACGTCAGCTTGACCTCGGGGTATTTCCTGGTCTGTTCACCGGCCGCGCACGACGGCGCCGGCACGTCCCTGCTGACCCTCGTGACCTTGAAGGCGTTCTGGTCACCGCAGTCGACGACCTCGATGTCGTAGCCCGGCTGCGCACCGAGATAGCACTCGCCCTCGGCGTACAGCGGGACGAGGCAGAACCGGATCTCCGGATCCATTGCCCGCACGGGCACCCAGCTCAGGTCCTCGCTGTTGGGGCAGGCCTGCGACGTGGCCACGGTGCTCGCGGCCATGTAGTTCGCGCTGGACTCCGAGCAGTCGACGGCGTGGTAGCGGCCCTGGCCGGTGTGGCCCGTGAGGTGGGCGCAGTCGCCCTGCTTCGGCGGCTGGACCGGGGTCAGGAACTCGGAGATCCCGTAGATCACGACGGCGGCGACGAGCAGCGTGGCCGAGTAGGTGAGGATCTGCTTCCACGGGCTCGCCTCGGACGCGGCCTCCTCGTTCATCACGCCGCAGAGGCTCCCACGTGGACGGACGCGAGCGGCGCGCTTTACCCGAAGATCACTGCTGGCGGTCGCCGCGCTCCAGGCAGAAGGTGACGGCGGGTTCCGGGAAGACCGCCGCACGCGCGTCTCCGCAGGCGGCGCGGTCGGGCTTGCCGCTCAGCACCTTGCCGACCTTCACCGAGTCCTTCGTGGAGCAGTCGACCTTGGTGATGCCGCTGTCGGGATCCTGGCCGTAGCAGGCGCCCTCGACGAAGTTCGGCATGAGGCAGAGCGTGGACTCACCCGTGTACGTCGAGTAGTCCATGCCACCGGTCGGGCACTTGTCCTCGTTCCACTGCAGGATCTTGGCGATCTTGACGGTGGCCTGCTCCGAGGCGCAGTCGAGCGCCTGGTACTTCGGGTTGTCTGCCGAGCCGGAGATGCGCGCGCAGTCGCCCACCCGAGCCGTCTTCGCCACGTCGCCGAGCTGGTTCAGCACGAAGCCGCCGAGCAGAACGAGCGCGAGGACAACGGCGATACCCAGGCCGGCCTTCTTCATGGCCTGGGTATCGGCGCCGGGCGGTGATCAACTCAACCGAGTTCACCCGGTCAGGACTGCAGGAGGGGATCAACTCCCCTCGTGCACACCCATGCAGTAGACCGAGGCCGGCTCGCTGAACCGCAGCTCGCTCGAACCCTCCGGACACACCGTGCCCTCCTCGGGCAGGCCGTCGACCTTCTTCACGATCTTCACCGGCGACTCGGTCGTGCAGTTCTCCTTCACGAAGGCGCCGTCGTCACGGGACGTGTAGCAGTTGCCCTCCGCGAGGTTCGGCATCAGGCACATCGTGTCGCCGTCGGCCTTGATCATCTCGTAGATGCCCTCTGGGCACGAGTCGTCGGCGCTGTTCAGCACCTTGGCGACCCGGTGCGTGGCGTTCGTGTCGCCGCAGCTCTTCGACGCGAGGTTCCAGTCGCCGTCGGGTTTGTCGACGTCCTTCGGCGACGCGCTGACGCAGTCGCCGACCTTGGTGCTGTTGAGCGCCGTGAACGCCCAGACACCACCGCCGACCAGGACCACCGCCAGCACGCCGACGATGACGAACTTCAACCAGTTGTTCTTCTTGGGCGACTCGTCGGTCTCGGTCTCCACGGGAGCCGGTGCCACCGTGGCCGGTGGCTCGACGGGATCAGTCGACTCGGTGCTCATGGCCGAGAAAGTACGACACGTCGTGTTGGCTGCGTGTGTCGCCTCACACTTGTCGTCGCCAGTTGACGCAGGTCGAACGCATTTGGCGTCGTCAGGGAGACTTGTACGCGTGACCGATGGCCCACTGATCGTCCAGTCGGACAAAACGCTGCTGCTCGAGGTCGACCACCCGCTCGCCGACGACGCGCGCACCTCCATCGCGCCGTTCGCCGAGCTGGAGCGCGCGCCCGAGCACGTGCACACGTATCGCGTGACGCCGCTGGCCTTGTGGAACGCCCGCGCGGCAGGCCACGACGCCGAGCAGGTGGTGGACGCGCTGGTGCGGTTCAGCCGCTACCCGGTGCCGCAGCCGTTGCTGGTCGACGTGGTCGACACGATGAGCCGGTTCGGGCGGCTGGTGCTGAGCAACAACCCGGCGCACGGGCTGGTGCTCAGCACGAACGACCGCGCGGTGCTCGAAGAGGTTCTGCGGAACAAGAAGATCGCCCCGATGTTCGGTGCGCGGATCGACGACGACACGGTCGTCGTGCATCCGAGCGAGCGCGGGCGGCTCAAGCAGCTGCTGCTCAAGGTCGGCTGGCCGGCCGAGGACCACGCCGGGTACGTCGACGGCGAGGCGCACCCGATCGAGCTGGACGAGAACGGCTGGAAGCTGCGCGACTACCAGCGGCTCGCGGCCCAGGCGTTCTGGGCGGGCGGCTCCGGCGTCGTCGTGCTGCCGTGCGGCGCGGGCAAGACGCTGGTCGGCGCGGCGGCGATGGCGGAGGCGCAGGCGACCACGCTGATCCTGGTCACGAACACCGTGGCCGGGCGGCAGTGGAAGCGCGAGCTGATCGCACGGACGTCGCTCACCGAGGAGGAGATCGGCGAGTACTCGGGTGAGCGCAAGGAGATCCGGCCGGTCACGATCGCGACGTACCAGGTGATCACCCGCAAGTCGAAGGGCGAGTACAAGCACCTGGAGCTGTTCGACTCGCGCGACTGGGGCCTGATCGTCTACGACGAGGTCCACCTGCTGCCGGCGCCGGTGTTCCGGATGACCGCCGACCTGCAGTCGCGTCGCCGCCTCGGGCTGACCGCGACCCTGGTGCGCGAGGACGGGCAGGAAGGCGACGTCTTCTCGTTGATCGGGCCGAAGCGGTACGACGTGCCGTGGCGCGACATCGAGGCGCAGGGGTGGATCGCTCCCGCCGAGTGCACCGAGGTCCGCGTGACCCTCACGGACAACGAGCGGCTGCAGTACGCGACGGCCGAGCCCGAGGAGCGCTACAAGCTCTGCTCGACCGCCAGGACGAAGATCCCGGTGGTCCGGCGGGTGCTCGACCAGCATCCCGACGAGCCTGCCCTGGTGATCGGTGCCTACCTGGACCAGCTCGACGAGCTGGGTGAGGAGCTGGACGCACCGGTGATCAAGGGATCGACGAAGAACAAGGAGCGCGAGGAACTGTTCGACAAGTTCCGCAGAGGCGAGCTGCGCACGCTCGTGGTGTCGAAGGTCGCCAACTTCTCCATCGACCTGCCGGAGGCCTCGGTCGCCATCCAGGTGTCGGGCACGTTCGGGTCGCGGCAGGAGGAGGCCCAGCGCCTCGGCCGGATCCTGCGGCCCAAGGGCGACGGCAGGCAGGCGCACTTCTACTCGGTCGTCGCCCGCGACACGCTCGACACCGAGTACGCCGCTCACCGCCAGCGGTTCCTGGCCGAGCAGGGCTACGCGTACAAGATCGTCGACGCGGACGACCTGGTCGGATGACCTTCTGGTGGATGTGGGACCCCGCGGGGACCGTGCCGGTGCGCCGGTTCCGGTCGGAGGAGTCGCTGGCCCGGTCGGCACCGGACACGCAGGTGGTCCGGTCGACCGACTTCACCTGCCCCGCGCAACGCCGGCGCGCCACGGCCGTGCGGGAGGACTTCCTGCGGGTGACCGGTGATCCGGTGCAGGTGGCCCTGGTGGAGCAGCGGCTCTGGACGCTGCTCGTGGCGCTGCGCCGGGCTCAGCCGTTGAGGGACGCGCTGGCGACCGCGGTGCCCAAGGCGGGGCGGGCGGCGCTGGTGGCCGAGCCGTCGCGCGAGCTGGCCGAGTTCGACCGGCGGTTCGACCGGTTCGCGGCGGCGTTGAACGTGCTGGTCGCCGACCCGACGCCGGAGCAGCTACGCCACACCGCCGCCCTGGAGTAGGGCCGGGCTCTCGGCGACGCCGGGCGGCAGGTGCGTGTGCCGGACCGAGCCCAGTTCCTCCGCGGGCGTGCTGGCGCTGGTGTTCACGACACCGGGTGTTGGGCGAGCTGTGGGCTGAGGCGATGGACGGGAGCGGCCGCGCGATGCGTTGCGGGTGACCGGTGCGTCCGGCCCGCAGATCGCGCTGCACGTGGTGCTCCCGGCTTCCTGATCAACCTGTCGATCAAGCTGTTCCGGTTCGACGAGATGGTCACGCACATCCTCGTGGTGCTTCTTCTCGTGGTTGTGGTCGACCAGGCTTCTGCGTTCGTGCGCAAGCGACCAGGTGTTTGACCTGCTGGCCGTAGCGGGCGCCCTGGCGCACAGTCACCGTGCCGTCCGCCGCGACCTCGCAGGGGTTGTCGGCCGTGCACTGCTCACCGTTGTCGTTGCCGGTGCTGTGCACGCCGACGACCGTGACGCCGTCGCGCAGCACCAACGGCGAGCCCGAACCGCCGTGCGACGGCTTGCACGCGGGGTCGTAGCGGTAGGCGTTGTCCTGCGTGTAGCCCTCTTCGCGCAGATGCGGGACGACGGCTTCGATCGTGCACTTGAAGCGGTTGCCGTTGCCCGACGAGATGATGTCGACCTTCTCGCCAGGACGCGCCGACCGGTCCGCGAGCCTGAAGATCTTCACGCCCTTCGCGTACAGCTGGGCGTAGGTCTGGTCGAGCCGGTACAGCGCGGTGTCGGTGCCGGACATGGTCGCGCGGACGAGGGTGGTCGTCTTCGCCTTGGCCTGGATGTAGCCCTGGCGGTCGCCGATGGTCACCGGGATCTCGATCGCGACGTCCTTCAGCGTCTGATCTGGAGCCGGGCGTTCCGGGACGCAGTGGCCGTTGGTCAGCAGGAGCGCCGGGTCGCCGAGCCTCGTGTGATCGGTCCTGACCACGGACGCGGAGCAGAAACCGGCCAGCGACGCGGCGCCTTCGAGGTTCGGCACCGGGGTGTCGGGCGGGTTGACCCTGCCGGTGACGACGTCGTCGATCCAGCCCTTGAAGTGGTGGACATCGGTGTACATGACCGGCCGGTCGTCACCGCCCGACCCGCTCACCAGCCCGGCGATCACCCAGCGGTCGCCGTCGCGGACGAGTGCGGGGCCACCGGAGTCCATGTTCGTGGCGGCGACACTGCCGTCCAGCGCTCCGATGCAGAGCTCACGATCGACGTGCATGCCGTCGCAGGCCTGCGCGGGCTGGATCACGGTGTCCGCCTCACGCAGCTTCTTCGGGTAGCACTCGGGCGCGCGGCGGTCGCACGTCATGCCCCAGCCGAGGATCCGCGTCGGCGTGCCTTCCGCCGGCCTGGCAGAAGGCAGCGTGACGGGCGCGGTCTTCGCGGGCTTCTTCAGCTTCAGCAACCCGATGTCGCCGTCCTGGACCGGGTACTGCGCGTAGGTGATGAACCGCTCGACCTCGATCACCTCGCCGCCGCTGCCCGCGTCCGTCGTGCCGAGCCGGACCGTCCAGTCCTTCGGCCTGCCGACCTGGGCGAGGCTGGGGTTGTTCCTGGTGCAGTGCCCCGCGGTGACGGCCCAGCTCGGCGCGACGAGGGTGACGCCGCAGGTGTGGCCGTCCTCGCGCGGCGAGTCGGGCCGCTGCAGCGAGCCGGAGAACGGGTAGGGCGCTGTGGCTTCGACCCCGCCGCGAATGGCGGACGCAGGGGTGACGGTGGTGATCATCGCGATGGCCGCGATGCTCATCGTCAGTAGCACTCTTCGCATGCCACAGAGGGTTTCGGTCCCGTGTGCGCGCTGGGTGATGGCTGGGCAACAACTGCGCACGGACGTCCGTTACGCAACGATGACGCGGCAAGGACGTCCTCATGAGACCCGCCGGGAAAGCTGGAGGTCATGCCGCGCGTACTGCTGATCGAGGACGACGAGGCGGTCCGGGAGGGCCTGTCGCTCGCCCTGACCTACCAGGGACACACCGTGGACGCGGTGCGCACGGGCGAGGAGGGTCTCGAACTGCTGATGAGCGTCGCACCCGACGTCGTGGTGCTCGATCTGATGCTGCCCGGCGTGGACGGGTTCGAGGTGTGCCGGCGTATCCGCGCGTCCGGCGATCTGCCGATCATCATGCTGACCGCGCGCAACGACGACATCGACGTGGTGGCTGGTCTTGAGGCCGGCGCCGACGACTACGTGGCCAAGCCCGCGCAGGCACGCGTGCTGGAGGCCCGGATCCGCGCCGTGCTGCGGCGGTCGTCCGTGACGGCACCCGAGGTCGTGGCCGAACGCCACGGCGACCTGACGATCGACCGCGAAGGGCTCGTGGTGACGCGGCTCGGCCGGCCGGTGTCGCTGGCGCCGACGGAGCTGCGGTTGCTGCTGGAGCTGTCGTCGTCGCCGGGCCGGGTGATGTCGCGGCAGCAGCTGCTGGAGTCGGTGTGGGACCAGGGTTACCTCGGCGACTCGCGGCTGGTCGACGCGTGCGTGCAGCGGCTGCGGTCGAAGATCGAGGACGACCCGGCGGCGCCGCTCTACGTCCAGACCGTGCGTGGCTTCGGCTACCGCTTCGGGCCGCTGTGACGCTGCGTCTGCGGCTGCTGCTCGCTTTCGCCTTCCTGAGCGTCGTGACCGCGGTGGCGGTGGCGGGCGCCGGCTACGTGCGGGCGCGCGACGCGATCGTGCAGCGCGCCCAGGACAACGCGGTCATCGAGACCACGACCCGGATCGAGCAGCTGTACCCGCTGCCCGCCCGGCCACCTGACGCTCTGGCGCTGGAACGCATCGCCGGGAAGGTCTCCGGGCGTGAGGGGTCGGCCCTCGCTCGAGCCAACGGTGTCTCCGCGGGCTCGATGGACTCTTCGGTGATCACCCCCGAACTGCGGTCCCTGGTGTCGGCCGGGCGGGTGGGCTGGCAACGGGTGCCGTACGCGGGCGGCGTGTGGCTCGTGGTGGGCATGCAGATGCGGGTCTCCGGCGGTGGGTCGTCCGGTATCGAGGTGTACGTGCTGCGGCCGTTCACCTCTGAGATCCAGGTCGTCGACGAACTCGCGCGCAACGCGTGGCTGATCGGCGGCGCGGGGCTGGTGCTGGCGCTGGCGATGGGGTTCCTGGCGGCACGCGGGGTGCTGCGGCCGGTCAGGGACCTGCGGATGGCGGCATGGCGGCTCGGTCAGGGCGACCTGACCGCGCGGGTGCCGGTGCGGGGAAGGGACGAGCTGGCGTCGGTGGCCACGACGTTCAACAGCACGGCCGCCTCGCTGGAACACCACGTCGGTGAGCTGCGGCGGATGGAGGCCGACGCGCGGCGGTTCGTGGCCGACGTGTCGCACGAGCTGCGCACGCCGCTGGCCGCGATGACCGCGGTGACCGACGTGCTGGACGCCGAGACGGCCGCACTGCCCGGCGTCGCGGGCCAGGCGGCCCGGCTGGTGAACCGCGAGACGCAGAACCTCACCCGGCTGGTCAACGACCTGATCGAGGTGACGCGGTTCGACTCGGGGACGGCGGCGCTGGCGCTGGACGACGTCGACGTGGCCGAGGTGGTGTCGCGGACGCTGCGGATGCGCGGGTTCGAGGTGACGGCGACGCTGCCTTCCGGGGTGCGGGCGCGGCTGGATCCGCGCCGGCTGGACGTGATCGTGGCGAACCTGGTCGGAAACGCCCTGCGGCACGGAGCGCCGCCGGTGTCGGTGCGGCTGTCGGTGGTGGAGTCGTCGCTGGTGATCGAGGTCGCGGACTCCGGGCCGGGGCTGCCGGAGGACGTGCTGCCGCACGTGTTCGCGCGGTTCTACAAGGCCGATTCGGCGCGCGGGCGGTCGGAGGGGTCCGGGCTCGGGCTGGCGATCGCGTGGGAGAACGCGCGGCTGCACGGCGGCACGCTGATCGCGGCGAACCGGCCTGGTGGCGGCGCGTTGTTCACGCTGCGGGTGCCGCTGGAGGGTGAGCGGTGAGGACGAAAGATGTCGGTGCTGCCTGGGAGAATGAAAACAGGGGGACCCCCTGGAGGGGACCCCTGCGTCAGCTTGCGGTCGCCGTTCTCCTCGTCGTCTCCGGCTGCGGCATCCGGCCGACCGACCCGATCCCCGGCCTCGAAGCGCCGAGCGGTCCCGTCGAGAACATCTCGCCCGCGCTCTACTGGGTGGCCGCGGGCAAGGTCGTCGCGGTCAACCGCCCGCAGGGCAGCCTGAGCGGGTACGACGTCGTCGCCCTGCTCGCCCAGGGACCCACCAACGCCGAGCAGAGCCTCGGCCTCAGCACCGAGGTCCCGTTCGACGCCGCACCCGCGACGGTCGACCGCGTGGCCGGCGGCCTCGACGTCAACCTGTCCACCGACGTCTCGCTGCTCAGCAGGACCGCGGTCCAGCAGATCGTGTGCACGTTGCTCGGCATCCAGGCCGTCGGCACCGTGAACCTGCGGGGTGGCGGCCATTCGCTGGAGTCCCAGAAGTGCGCTTGAATCGGCGTCGTGCACGTCTACTCCATACCGCTGCGCTCCCGGTTCCGCGGCATCACGCAGCGCACGGGTCTGCTGTTCGAGGGACCGGCCGGGTGGGGCGAGTTCTGCCCGTTCGAGGAGTACGACGACGACGAGTCCATGCCGTGGCTGGCCTGCGCTCTCGAAGCCGCGAACGAGGGCTGGCCGGCGCCGGTTCGCGACCGCGTCCCGGTCAACTGCACGGTGCCGGTCGTCAGCCCCGGGAAGGCGCACGAGATCGTCAGCAGGTCGGGTTGCTCGACCGCCAAGGTCAAGGTCGCCGAGTCCACGCTCGCGGACGACTGCGCACGGCTTGAGGCGGTGCGGGATGCGCTCGGGCCGAGTGGGTTCGTGCGGGTCGACGCCAACATGATGTGGGACGTCGACACGGCCGTCGCCGCGATCAAAGCCATGGACAAGGCCGCGGGCGGGCTCCAGTACGTGGAACAGCCGTGTCGCACGCTGGAGGAACTGGCTGCGGTCCGCCGGAAGGTGGGTGTGCCGATCGCCGCGGACGAGTCGATCCGCAAGGCCGAGGATCCGCTCAAGGTGGCCGTGTCCGGTGCCGCGGACATCGCGGTGATCAAGGTGACGCCACTCGGCGGCGTCCGGAAGGCACTCGAGGTCGCCGAGGCGTGCGGGCTGCCGTGCGTGGTGTCGTCGGCACTGGAGACGTCGGTCGGGATGGCGGCCGGGATCGCGTTGGCGGCGGCACTCCCGGAGCTCGACCACGCGTGCGGCCTCGCGACGCTGTCGTTGTTCGAGGGCGACGTCACGAGTGACTCGCTCGTGCCGGTCGACGGGTATCTGCCGGTGCTCACGAAGGCCCCCGTGCCCGACCGGGTCGCGGAGTTCGAGACCGCCGACAAAACCTGGACCGAGCGTTACGAGCGGGTGCTGGCCAAGCTCACGGCTTCCCCCTCGTCAAGCCCTGACCGTTCGCTCCCAGGCTGAACACGATGCCCTCGGTCCGGGTGATCGCCTGAGTCCGTCGCTCGGTGGCAGGCACCCGAGTCAGATCCACCAGCCGGATCGGCGGCCCCAGCTCGACCAGCGTCGGCGTGTAGGAGGCCTCGACCACGTTCCACCCCTCAGGCCCCTGCTCGAACTTGAACCGCGCGATCACCCCTTCCTCGGTGACGCCACGCGGCTCGGCGTGCCGGGCCACCTCGTTCCCGAGCCCGTACGCGACCCACTTCTTGCCGATCTTCTCGAACGGCTGCACCACGTGGACGTGCGTGCCGATGATCAGGTCCAGCGCCGGGTCAGCGAGCAGCTGGCGAGCGAGCGCCTTCTGCTCCTCTGTCGCCGCGTGCTGGTACTCGTTGCCCCACTGCACCGACAGGACGACGACCTCGGCGCCCGCCTCACGCGCCTTGCGGGCGTCGGCCAGGATCTTCTGAGCGTTGATCTGGTTCGCGCGCCACGGCTGGGGCAGCGGGATGCCGTTGAAGCCGTAGGTGAACGACAGCTGGGCCACCTTCACCCCGCCCGCGTCGAGGATCAGCGGCGCGGCGGCTTCCTCAGGCGTGCGGAACGAGCCGGTGTGCTTCAGGCCGACGGCGTCCATCGCGTCCAGCGTCGTCTGGATCGCCGAGACACCGCGGTCGAGCGTGTGGTTCGAGGCGGTGGAGCACGAGTCGTAACCCACGTCGACCAGGCCTTTCGCCACCTCGGGCGGCGCGAGGAACGAGGGATAGCCGAAGAACGGCCCCTCCTTCTTCCCCAGCGGCACCTCGAGGTGGCACAGCGACAGGTCGGCCTTCAGCGTGTCCTTGATGCCCGAGAACAACGGCAGGAAGTCGCGTCCTGCCGCACCGCCGTCGGCCACTGCCTGGTCGGTCAGCGCCGGGTGGATCAGGATGTCGCCGCCCGCGGTCAGCGTGAACGACCGCGGCGGTGGCGGGCCGGACGAGGTCGGCGAGGAGGGCGTGAGCGGTGCGGAGGTGATGACCACCGGCGAGCCCGTGCACGCGGACAGCGCGAAACCGGTGGCCAGCGCCAAGGCCGGCCACCGGACCACACGCCTCAGCGCTGCCGCCTGCGTCGCAGGACCACGAACAGCACGACCGCCAGCACGGCGGCCGCGACGGGCAGCACGCGCTTCAGTACCGGTACGCCTGCGGTGTCGATCAGGTCGATCGGCTCGTCGGGGACCACTCGGAGATGCTGCTGTTGCGCCACCTCGTCAGGATCCACTGAACCCAGCGTGCTCGCCAGGCATTCCGCGAACTGGTCGACGAGCTTGCCGCTGACCTCGGAAATCAGGCCGCGACCGAGTTGGGCGGGACGGCCGGTGACGGCCAGCTCGGTTTCGATCTCGACCGATTCGCCGACCTGGAACGTCACCACGGCGGAGGCGGTGCCGTTGCCGCGGGTGTCCTTGCCCGCGGCTTTCAGAACGGCGCGGCGCAGCACCGGGTCGATCTCCACGAACTCGCCGCTGCCCCGGTACAGCAGCTGCACCGGGCCGAGCCTGACCTTCACCTCCCCGCTGAACGTCTTGCCGTCGACCGAGGTCAGCGAGGCGCCCGGCAAGCACGGGGCCACGCGTTCCGGGTCGATCAACGCCTCCCAGACCTCCTCGGCCGGGGCAGGCGACACGAACGAGTGCGTCAGCTTCATCCCGCTACCGCCGCCGTCAGCGCACGCCCGGTCAGCACCCGAGCCAGGTTGTCCTTGTAACCGTCGCCCGCCGACGCCCGCAGAGCCGCCTCCGCGATCGCCTCGGCGGTGGCCGGCTGGCCGACCAGGGCGGATTCCACGTCGACAGCACGCACCGGTCCGGCACCGACGTTCGTCAGGCCGACCCGAGCGGCGGCAATCGTGCCGCCGCGCACCTGCACCGCCGCCGCGACAGCGACGATCGACCACGCCTGCGCCACCCGGTTGAGCTTCTCGTAGTGCGCGCCCCAGCCCGGGTACTTCGGCACCCGGACGTCGGTCAGGATCTCGCCGGGAGCCACCGCCGTCTCGAAGTAGCCTGCGAAGAACTCGGAGGCGGGCACCTCACGACGGCCGTCCGGACCGGCGATGATCATCACCGCGTCCAGGGCAAGGGCAGGTGCGAGCAGGTCACCCGCCGGGTCCGCGTGGCACAGCGAGCCGCCGAACGTGCCGCGGTGACGGACCTGCGGATCGGCGACCGTGTCCGTGGCCAGCTTCAGGAGCAACGCGTGGTCGTGGATCAGGTGGTCGCGCTGCACCTCGTAGTGCGTGGTCATGGCACCGATGAGCAACGAGTCGCCGGCGTCGTGCACGCCCGTCAGCTCGGTCAGCCCGCTGATGTCGATCAGCGCCGTGGGCGCCGCCAGCCGCATGCGCAGCACCGGCACGAGCGACTGCCCGCCCGCGATGATCTTGGCGTCCTCACCCTCCTCGGCAAGCATCCGCACCGCTTCATCCACAGTGGACGGACAGAGGTACTTGAACTCCGCCGGGATCATTGCTGTCCTCCCTGCGAATCGATGGAGCCGAGCCCGCCGGCGGCCGGCGTCGACGCGTCCGCGGACCCGCCCTGCAGCGCCGTCCAGACGCGTTCCGGCGACAGCGGCATCTCGATGTCGCGCACGCCGAGGTGCCGCACGGCGTCCAGGACGCTGTTCACCACCGCGGGTGTCGAGGCGATCGTGCCCGCCTCGCCGACTCCCTTGACGCCCAACGGGTTCGTCGTCGCCGGCGTCGAGGTGCGGGTCGTGATGAACGACGGCAGATCGGCCGCCGATGGCACGAGGTAATCCGCGAAAGTGGCCGTCGTCAGCGTGCCCGTCTCGTCGTGGATGGCCTCCTCGAACAACGCCTGCGCGATGCCTTGGGCCAGTCCACCGTGCACCTGGCCGTCGACGATCAACGGGTTCACCACGGTGCCGACGTCGTCGACCGCCACGTAGGACCGGATCTTGACCATACCGGTCTCGGTGTCGACTTCCGTTGCGCACAAGTGGGTTCCGTGCGGGAACGAGAAGTTGTCCGGGTCGAACGTGGCATCGGCGTCCATGCCGGGTTCCATGCCCTCGGGCAGGTCGTGCGCCACGTGCGCGGCCAGCACGACATCGCCCAACGTGCGCGCGGTCGACGTGCCACGTACGGAGAAGGACCCGGAAGCGAACTCCACGTCCGCCTCGTCGCACTCCATCATGTGTGCGGCCAGCTTGCGCGCCTTGGCGAGCACCTTGTCCGCCGCATGCACCAAAGCCGTGCCACCGACGGACAACGAGCGCGAGCCGTAGCTGTCCATGCCCTTGTGCGACGAGGCCGTGTCGCCGTGCAGCACCTCGACGTCCTCGAACGGGACACCGAGCCGGTCGGCGACGATCTGCGACCACACCGTCTCGTGACCCTGCCCGTGCGGCGAGGTTCCGGTGATCACCTCGACCTTGCCGGTGGGCAGCATGCGGATCGACGCGGTCTCCCAACCGCCCGCGGCATAACGCAAAGCACCCAGCACCCTGGACGGCGCGAGGCCGCACATCTCGGTGTAGGTGGAGATTCCGATGCCGAGCTGCACCGCGGAACCGTCAGCGCGCCGCCGTTCCTGCTCCTCGCGCAGCTCCTCGTACCCGAACAGCTCCATCGCGCGAGCGGTCGCGGCCTCGTAGTTGCCGGAGTCGTAGGTCATGCCGGCGACCGTGGTGAACGGGAACTCCTCGTGCTTGATCCAGTTCATCTCGCGGATCTTCATCGGGTCCATGCCCAGCTCGACCGCGAGCTCGTCCATCATCCGCTCGATCGCGAACGTGGCCTCCGGCCGTCCCGCACCGCGATAGGCGTCCGTGGGCACCTTGTTCGTGAACACGTTGGTGCACACGAACCGGTAGGCCGCGAACTTGTAGATCGCGTTGTACATGAACGCACCGAGGATCGGGATGCCCGGCGACACCAGCCGCAGGTACGCGCCCATGTCGGCGAGCAGCTCGACCTTCAGGCCGGTGACCGTGCCGTCGCGGCGGGCGGCCAGCGTGATCTTCTGGATCTGGTCGCGGCCGTGGTGCGCGGACATCATCGACTCGGTGCGAGTCTCGGTCCACTTCACCGGACGGCCCATCCTGCGCGCGGCCAGCAGGCAGAGCAGCTCTTCCGGGGTGACCTGGAGCTTGCCGCCGAACCCGCCGCCGACGTCCGGGGCGATCACGCGGATCTTGTGCTCGGCGATGTCCGTGGTGGCCGAGAGCATCCAGCGCAGGATGTGCGGGATCTGCGTGGCGGACCAGATGGTGAACATGTCGGCGCTCGGGTCCACGACGACGGATCGCGGTTCCATGAACGACGGGATCAGCCGCTGCTGCCGGAACGTCCGCTCCAGCACGACCTCGGCGTTGGCGATCTCGTCCTCGACGTTGGTGCCACTCCCCGCTTCCGCGGAGTCGTAAACCCAGGTGGCGCACTTGTTCGTGCCGAGATCCGGGTGCACCAGGTCGTGGTCATCGACGGCCTCCGCCAGGTCGAGCACGACCGGTAGCTCGTCGTAGTCGACGTCGATCGCGGCCAGCGCGTCGGCGGCGCGGTACGCGTTGTCGGCGATCACCAGCGCGACGGCCTCGCCGGCGAAGTTGACCTGGTCCACGGCCATCGCGGGCGCCGGCGGCGACTTCATGTCCGCGGTGATCGGCCACGCACAGGGCAGCGAGCCCTGTTCGGCGGCGAAGTCCTCACCGGTGAGCACCAGTGCCACACCGGGCATCGCGGTGGCGCGGCTGCAGTCGATGTTGCGGATGCGGGCGTGCGCGACGGGGCTGCGCAGCACTGCCATGTGGAGCATGCCGGTCAGCTGGATGTTGTCGGTCCACCTGGTCTGACCGGTGATGAGGCGGGCGTCTTCCTTGCGGAGCCGGGGCTTGCCGACTTCCGGTTCTGCGGTGGCGGTCATTCGCCACCTACCGGTTGTTTGGAGGTCACGTGCTCATCGCTGTGCTGTTCCATCTTCGGACCGGCGCCAGGACGCATCCGGTGTGCGGCGTCCTGGACCGCGCGGACGATGTTCTGGTAGCCCGTGCAGCGGCAGAGGTTGCCCTCCAGTCCTTTCCGCACGGTCTCGTCGTCGGGATCCGACTCGTCGGCGAGCAGGTCGATCGCCTGCATGATCATGCCGGGCGTGCAGAAGCCGCACTGGAGCGCGTGGTTGTTGCGGAACGCCTCCTGCACCGGGTGCAGCCTGCCGTCGCGGGCGAGGCCTTCGATCGTGGTGATCTCGTGCCCGTTCGCCTGCACGGCGAACATCTGGCACGACTTGATGCTGTGACCGTCGAGGTGCACCGTGCAGGCCCCGCAGTTGCCGGTGTCGCAGCCGACGACCGTGCCGGTCCTGCCCAGCCGCTCACGCAGGTAGTGGACGAGGAGCAGCCGGGGTTCGACCTCGTCGGCGTAAGTCACTCCGTCGACGTTGACCGAGATCTTCATGAACCCTCCCAGGGGGTGGTGGGCCATTGGTGACGAGGGTCACTTCAGCCTCCTCCCTGTTCGGGGGTTCAACAACCCGATCAGTGGTGGATCGGTTCACCAAGGTCGACCAGCCGCTTGCCAGTTCCCTTCCACCGCAAGGAAATGATCTCGGCGGCGATCGACACCGCGGTCTCCTCCGGCGTCCTGGCACCCAGATCCAGGCCGATCGGCGAGGCCAGAGCCTTCAGCTCGCTCTCGGTCAAACCCGCCTCCCGCAACCGTTGCAGCCGATCTTCGTGCGTCCGGCGGGATCCCATCGCGCCGACGTAGCCGACCTTGAGCCGCAACGCGACCTCCAGCAGCGGCACGTCGAACTTGGGATCATGGGTCAGCACCGCGATCACCGTGCGTTCGTCCAATGTGGACGCTTCTCGTTCGAGATACCGGTGCGGCCAGTCCACTACGACCTCGTCCGCCTCCGGGAAACGGCTGCGTGTGGCGAACACCGGTCGCGCATCGCAGACCGTCACGCGGTAGCCGAGGAACGCGCCGAGCCTCGCCATCGAGGCCGCGAAGTCGATCGCGCCGAACACGAGCATGCGCGCGGGTGGCTCGAAGGAGTTCACGAACACGCTCATGCCCTCGCCACGCCGCTGGCCGTCCGGGCCGTACCGCAGCACTCCACTGCGGCCACTCGCGAGCATGCCGCGCGCGTCGTCGGTGACCGCGTCGTCCGCCCTGCTGGAGCCGAGGGATCCGGCGCGCCGGTCCGGCCAGACGACCATGCGGCGGCCGATGCCGTCCGGGTGTTCGATGACGGTCGCGACCGCTACCGGCTGCTCGGCCCTGACCGTCTCCACCACCTCGCCGAGCTGTGGAAACGTCTCGGCATTGATCTTCTCTACGAAGATGTCGATGATCCCGCCGCAGGTCAGCCCTACCGAGAACGCGTCGTCGTCGCTCACCCCGTAGCGCTGCAGAACCGGTGTGCCGGTGGACTGCGCGAGGTCGTAGACGGCGCCCTCGACGCAGCCGCCGGACACGCTGCCGATCGCCTCGCCGTCCTGCGTCACCAGCATCGCGGCACCTGCCGGTCGGGGTGCCGAGCTGAAGGTCGCGACCACCGTGCCGACGCCAACCGTCTCGCCCTTGCCCACCCGGTCCGCGAGGTCGAACAGGACATCACGCATGGCGCACTTCCTTCAGCAGTTCTTCCAGCGCGTGCACGCTGTGGCCGGCAATCATCGTGTCGACGTGCGGAAGCGCTGCCACCACGCCGGTCTGCACCGGCCGGTAGCCGGGCTTGCCCGCGTGCGGGTTGGCCCAGATGACCTTGTGACTCACCCGTCTCATCCTCGCCATCTCGTTCGCCAGCAGGGTCGGGTCACCACGTTCCCAGCCGTCGCTGAACAGCACGACCACCGCGCCTCGTTGCCGCCACTGCTGGTTGAACCGCCGCAGCGCCTCACCGAGCCGCGTGCCGCCCTCGTAGTCCTGGATGGTCCGGCCGGCGGCTTTCAACGCCCGTTCGGGGTCGCGTTCCCTCAGCTGGCGGGTCACGCGGGTGAGCCTGGTGCCGATCGTGCGGACCTCGACCGGCATGGCGTGCGCGACGACGTGCGCGAACCGCAGCAACGCGTCGGAATAGGCGGCCATCGAGCCGGAGACGTCGATCAACAGCACGAGCCTGCGCGCCTTCACACCCCGGCGCCGGTGCCGTGGCAACGCGATCTCGCCGCCGATCTCGATCATCGCGCGCACGGTTCTGGCCAGGTCGATTGGGCCGCGGCGGGCTTTCCGGAGGCGCCGCGACCGCCTGCGTGGCGGGAGCGGCTTCAGGCGAGCGATCAACGGTGCCGCGTTGAACTCGGAAATGTCCTTGTGGCGCAGCACTTCCACCTCGGAGGCCGCGACGCCGACGGTGACGGCGTCGAGTTCGATCGTGCCGCGCGGCCGGGGTGGGCTGCCGCCGAAGTAGGCGCGGTAGGCGGCGTCGTAGCGCGGCAGGTCGTCCGGGTCGGCGCACAGGGTGAGGCGACCGGCCCAGTAGAGGTCGACGTGCGCGGTGGCCCGCAGATAGGCCTGGACGCGGTCCGGCCCGCACTGCAGCCCGGCGCCCCGCAGGACGCGCGTGAACCCCACGCAGGCTTCCGTCACCCCACGATTGTGCTCCCGATGACCCGCTCCGCGTCCTCCCGGTACTTCAGCACGGCACCGAGGGTCGTCACGTCCGGTTCGGTGCGCCCGAGCGCCTGCAGCGCCCGTGCCCAGTCCAGCGACTCCGCGACACCGGGCGGCTTCAGCAGGTCGAGCCCGCGCATCTGCCCGACGGCCTCGGCGACCTGCCGCGCGAGCCGTTCGTCGAGGCCGGGCAGGGTGCGGCGCAGGATCGCGACCTCGCGCTCGATGCTCGGGTGCTCCAGCCAGTGGTAGAGGCAGCGGCGCTTCAACGCGTCGTGCACCTCGCGGGTCCGGTTCGAGGTCAGCACGGTCAGCGGTGGCGTCGAGGCCCTGATCTCGCCGAACTCCGGGATGCTGACCGCGTGCTCGGAGAGGACTTCGAGGAGGAACGCCTCGAACTCGTCGTCCGCCCGGTCGATCTCGTCGACGAGCAGCACGCACGGCGCGTTCTCCAGCGCCTGGAGCAACGGCCGGGCCAGCAGGAACCGTCGCGTGTAGAGGGAAGCCTCGTCCACCTCGCCGCGGGTTTCGAGGACGCGCAGGTGCATGAGCTGGCGCGGGTAGTCCCAGTCGTACAGCGCCTGGGTGGCGTCGATGCCCTCGTGACACTGCAGCCGGATGAGCGGGATGTCCATGGCCTTGGCCAGTGCCAGCGCGAGCGAGGTCTTGCCGGTGCCGGGTTCGCCTTCGAGGAACAGCGGCCGCCCCATCCGGACCGCGAGGAACGCCGCCGTGGCGATTCCGCCGTCCGGCAGGTACCCCGCGCGGTCGAGCCCTGACGCCAGTTCCTCAGGGGACTCCATACCACTCAGATTAGGCCCTTTAAGGTGGGCTCATGGGGTCGGTGAGGCAGGTACAGGTCACGTTCGACTGCGCGGAACCCGTGCGCGTCGGCAAGTTCTGGTGCGAGGTGCTGGGGTACGTCGGGCCGGATGAGCACGACGACTCGTGGTACGCGGCCAGTGATCCCTCCGGGGTGGGCCCGCGGCTGTACTTCCAGCGCGTGCCCGAGGGCAAGATCGTCAAGAACCGGGTGCACCTCGACGTGCGGGTGGGCACTGGACTGGTGGGCGAGGAGCGCCTCGCCGCGCTCGAGGCCGAGTGCGCACGACTGGTCCCGCTCGGAGCGGTGCGCGGGCAGCTGCTGCTCGCCGATGGCGAGAACGAGTCGTGCCTCAACATGCAGGACGTCGAGGGCAACGAGTTCTGTCTCGACTGACACATCTTTCGGGGGCCCTGAGAGCCGAGCCCGGAATCAGGGTCGGGTTCCGGGTGGTCACCGATGTGCGGGACGTTCGTCTCGACGAATCTTGAGCCATGACGAACAACGTGCTCAACGAAGCGACGAGTCAGGTCAAGAAGCTCCGCCGCAGCCGGAGCGACAAGATGATCGCCGGTGTCTGCGGTGGCGTGGCCAGGATGATCGGGGTGGACGCCGCGATCCTGCGGATCATCCTGGTGGCGGCGACGCTGCTCGGGTTCGGCACCGGAGCGATCCTCTACGTCGCCGCCTGGATCCTCATGCCCGAGGAAGACGCTGCGATGTGATCACCGTGGAAAACCGGGAACACCGGGGAGTCGTTGCCAGGGGTGGGGTCCGCTGAGGGGCCGGTACTCCACCCCGAGGGCATCGAGCCTGGGCAGATGGTGCTCCGCCAGCCGTGCCACGAAGTCCGGATCCTTCTCCGCCGGTGACCACATGACCTCGGCGAACGCGGCCAGCCTCGGGAACGCCGCGTAGTCCACCCGCCGGGCGGAGTCCAGGTGCTCGGTCCAGATGTTCGCCTGCGCCCCCAGCAACCGTCCGGGTTCTTCACCCGTGAGCCCGGCAGGCACCGGATCCCACGCGTAGACGTCCTCCAGCGTGGTCACGGTCCCCACCGGAATCGGCTCGTCCGGTGAGTCGGACTGCCGGTAGTCCAGATAGACGTGCTGCTCCGGACACATCACCACGTCGTGGCCCTCGCGCATCGCCGTGACGCCGCCCTCGACACCGCGCCACGAGGCGACGATCGTGCCGACCGGCAGCGGACCCGACTCCAGGATCTCGTCCCACCCGTACGGCCGCCGCCCGCTGCGCACGATGTGCCGCGCGATCGCCCGCACCAGCTCGCCGTCGTGGCCGGGAGCCTCGTCGCCGCCGAGCCCGATGATCTCGCCGGGGAACACGTCCATCAGCTCGTCGAACACGGTCCGAAAGAAGTCCACAGTGGACTCTTCGGTGTTCAGCACGCGTTCGTTGATGCCCCAGTCCGTCCACACGCCGCCGCCGTGCAGGCCCAGCTCGGGATACGCCGCGATGGCCGCCTGCGAGTGGCCGGGGATGTCGATCTCGGGAATCACGACGACGTGCCGCGCCCGTGCGTACTCGACGACCTCCCGCAGGTCGTCCTGCGTGTAGAAACCGCCGTGCGGGCGGCCCGCCATCCCGCCGGAGCGCCGGTCGCCGAACCGCGAGTCCTCCCGCCACGCGCCGACCTCCGTGAGCTTCGGGTAGCGCTTCACCTCGAAGCGCCAGCCCTGGTCGTCGGTGAGGTGCAGGTGCAGGACGTTGAGCTTGTGCACGGACAACAGCTCGACGTACCGCAGCACCTCCCGTTTGGGCAGGAAGTGCCGCGCCACGTCCAGCATCACGCCACGCCAGGCGAACCGCGGGTGGTCGACGATCTCGCACGCCGGGATGACGGACGGTCTCTCGCCCGCCGCCCGGAACGCCTGCGCGCCCAGCAGCTGCCGCAGGGTCTGCAGCGCGTTCATCTCGCCGGCCGCGTCGTGCGCCTCGATCAGCACGCCGTCGTCGGACGACAGCAGGCGATAGCCGCCGGGCGGCCCGTCGACGAGAACCGTTTCCCAGCCCCGGTACTCACACAGCCTGCCGCCGTCCACACAGGACACCGGGCGCGGGAGGAGGTTCATCCCTTCACCGCCCCTGCCAGTCCGGACATCAGGCGGCGCTGCACCAGCATGAAGAAGATCAGCACCGGGATCGTCATCAGGGTGGAGCCCGCCATGATCGCGCCCCAATCGTTCTGGTCGGGTTTGACGAACACCTGAAGAGCCAGCGGCAGGGTCTGGTTCTCCACGGCCGAGATGATGAACGTCTTGGCGAACAGGAAGTCGTTCCAGGCGTGGATGAACGACAGCACGGACGTCGCGACCAGGCCCGGCGCCACCAGCGGGAACAGCACCTGCCAGAGGAACCGGAACCGCGAGGCGCCGTCCAGGGTCGCGGCCTCCTCCAGCTCCACCGGCACCGCGGCGACGAACCCGCGCAGCATCCAGATCGCGAACGGCAGGCTGAACGCCAGGTGCACCAGCACGAGTGAGCCGAGGTGGTTGAGGCCGAACGCCGGCACGGAGTCGCCGACCGACCGCATCAGGAAGAACAGCGGCACCGTCAACGCCTCGACCGGCACCATCTGCACGACCAGCAGCATGATCAGCAGCGTGGTGCGGCTGCGGAACCGGAAGCGGGTCAGCGCGGTCGCGGCGAGGAACGAGATCAGGATGCTCAGCGCCACCACGATCAACGCGACGACCACGCTGTTCAGGAAGTAGCGCCCGAAGTTCGCGACGGTCAGCGCCCGCGTGAAGCTGTCCAGCGTGGGCCGGGTCGTCCACGGCACCGGGTCGGCCGAGATGATCTCGTCCTCCGGCTTGAACGCGCTCAGCACCATCCAGAACAGCGGAAACGCCACCACTCCCGCGATGACGAGGACGAACCCCTCGGTCAGCCAGCGCTTCACAGAGCCTCCCCCGACCGCCGCAGCGCGCGGAGGTAGAACAGCGTGATCACCAGCAGCAGCACGGTCATCACGACACCGATCGCCGCGCCCAGCCCGTACTCCGACGCCGCGAACGCCTGCTGGTAGGCGTAGACGTTGAGCACGAGGTTGCGCCCGGCGATGCCGCCGCCGTTGGTCATCACGTAGATCTGCGTGAACACCTTGAAGTCCCAGATGATCGACTGGATCGTCACCACGAGGATGATCGGCCGCAGCAACGGCAGGGTGACGCTCCACGCCGTGCGGAACGCCGACGCGCCGTCCAGTGCCGCGGCCTCCAGCACCTCGCCGGGGATCGCCTTGATGCCCGCGTAGAGCGTCACCATGACGAACGGGAACGAGCACCAGATCACCTGAGCCGCAACGAGTCCGAACGCGGTCCACTTGTCGAACGTCCAGGAGAAGCCCTGGATGCCGAGAACCTCGTTGACGAACCCGAAGTTCGCGTCGAACAGGAAGAGCCAGATCGTCGACCCGGCGACGGCGGGTGTGGACCACGCGCCGAGCGCCGCCAGGAACAACGTCATCCGCACCCACGTCCTGACCGTCGTGGCCAGGATCGCGAGGAAAGCGCCCACGATCAGCGTGCCGACCACGCAGACCGCCGCGAAGGCGACGGTCTGCCCGAGCACCGTCCAGAACTGCTGGTTCCCCAGCAGGTTCTGGTAGTTGCCGAGGCCCAGGAAGGTGAGCGGCGCGCCACCGCTCACCTGCTCCTGGCCGTAGTCGTAGAGCGAGATGAGCACCAACTGGTAGATCGGGTAGGCCAGCAGGCCCGCCAGCACCAGCAGCGCTGGGGTCAGGTAGGCGAACGCGGTCCGCCCCTGACCTCTGGCCGTCATGCTCACGATGCGAAAGCCGCGTTCATCGTCTGGGCGGCGCTCGCGGCGGCCGCGTCGACGTTCTTCGCGCCGGTGACGACCTCCTGGATCATCGTCGGCAGCACGGTCTGCGCCTCGATCTTCGCCCACGCCGGGGTGACGGGAACGAACTTCGTGCCGGACTGCAGGGTCTTCGTGAACGGCTCCAGGAACTTGTCGGAGTCGCTGACCTGCTTCTGCACGTCGCTGAACGTCGGCAGGTTGCCCATCGCCGTGTACATCTTCTGCTGGTACTTCTTCGACGCGAGCAGCTGCACGAACTCGTTCGCGAGCGTCTTGCGCTGCGTGCCCTTCATGACGCCCAGCAGGTTGCCGCCGGCGAACGCGGGCGCGATCGAACCCGCGGTCTTGCCGGGCAGCGGCACCACCGCGTACTTGCCTGCCGCACTCGACGCGTCCACGGACTTCCGGTTGAAGTCGCCGCCGATGGTCATCGCGGCCTTGCCGGCGCGGAACGCCTCGACGCTCGCGTCACCGCCGTTGCCCGCGCAGGTGGCGGGCGGGCAGATGTCGTCCTTGATCAGCTCGGCGTACTTGGCGACACCGGCCTTGGCCTCGGCGCTGTCGATGGTGGCGGTGAACTTGCCGCCGTCCTGTTTGGCGATCTCGCCGCCGTTGGCCCAGATGAACGGCAGCGCGGCGAACAGGTACTTGCCGCCGGCGGAGATGCCGATGAGCTCGGGCTTGCGCTGCCTGATCTGGCGGGCCAACGGCGCGATCTCGTCCAGCGTCGCCGGCGGCTTGAGGCCGAGCTCGGCGAAGACGTCAGTGCGGTAGTAGAGCGCGCGGACGCCCACGAACCACGGCACGCCGTAGGTCTTGCCGTCGACCTTGGCCGTGTCGAGGATCGTCGGGACCAGGTCCTTGGACTCGCTCCAACCGTTGAGGTCGAGCTCGGAGAAGCCGCCGGCGGAGACGTAGCCCGCGAGGTCGGTGTTGCCGAACTCGGCGACGTCCGGCGCGCTCTTCGGGTCGCTGAAGGCGGCCTTGAAGCGTTCCGCCCTGCTCGACACCTGGATGTACTGCACGTCGACGGTGACGCCGTTGTGCTTGCCCTGGAACTCGGAGATCGCCTCCTTGACCACGGCTTCTTTGGGACCGCGGTTGACCTCGTCGAACAGCCAGACCCGCAGTTGCCCGGTCTTCTCGTCGGTGCTGGTGTTCGTCGGTCCGGACTGCACCGGTGCGCAGGCGACCACCGCGCCCACGCCCAGCACGGCCACGAGTGTCTTCAGCCTCATCGCACCCTCCGCATTGCACATGTTGCAACGGCCATTTCACGGGAAGCAACGTGACTGTAGAACGGTCTGGGTCAAGGGTCTAGACCAGACGGTTGACCCATTCCCGAACCGATGCCATCTCGACCGGCGACTCCCAGCCCGCCGGGCGGACAGCGCTGCCGACGTGGAAGCCCGTCACGCCCGCTGCCAGCAGTTCCGGCACGTGGTGCTGCTGGAGACCACCACCGACGAGCAGTGCGGGAGGCGCCTGGGCGACGAGTTCCTTCAGGTTCCCGAGACCGTCCTCGACGCCCTTCGGACTGCCGGCGGCGAGGACCGTGTCGCAGCCGAGCGTCTTCACGATCCCCCACGAACGGAAGACGTCGTTGGAGTTGTCGAGCGCTCGGTGGAACGTCCACGCGCAGCCCTCCAGCTCGGCGACGAGGTTCAGCGTGACACCCTCGTCGATCTCACCCCCGGCGTCGAGGAAGCCGAGGACGAACTCCGTGGCGCCGGCTTCACGCAGCTCCCAGGCCTGCCTGCGCAGCTGCTTGAGGTTGCCGGGCGCGAACCCCTTGGCGTCCCTGAGCATCACGCGAATGGGAAGGTCGGTGCTGTTCCGCACCTCTTTGAAGGTGGCGATCGACGGGGTGAGGCCGTCGGAGGCCATGTCCGAGACCAGCTCCAGCCGGTGCGCGCCACCCTCCTGGGCAGCCTCGGCGTCCTTCGCGTTCAGTGCGATCACTTCGAGAATCGGCATGGTCTAGACCATATCGGCCACTGGAACACGGCTGCTGAATGTGCTTTCGCGAATTCGGAGCCGCGCCGCCGATTCGTGCGTCAGAAGCTGTATCCAGTCGCCTGAGTTCCGCTCTTTCTGTGTGAGCGCTTTGTTCAGGCGTGGAGCTCGCGTCAGCCGGTTCGAGGGGTGCCGGCTGGCGCGGCTCCCACCATGGCGGCCCGTGATGCGGAGGGGGAATCACGGGCCGCTGGCGTGCCCAGGAAAGATGAGGTCGGCTGCGGCGGTGATACTGGTCCAATCGAGTGAATTTTGTATCTACCGCTCAGTTAGCCCTTCATGAGTTGGCGGACGGCGCTGACAGGGCGGCCGATCGGAGGTGCTGGCGTGGACGAGCTGCACACGGCGGATGACCGTCCGCCGTGGGACGGACTTGAGGGCACCGAACGGCACGCGGTGTGTGTGGCAGCCGCGCGCGAAGGCAACCGCGACGCACTGGACGTCCTGGTGACCGAGCTGACCCCACTGCTGTGGCACGTAGCCCGCGGCCAGGGCCTGGACAGGGCCGCCGCGGAAGACGTCGTGCAGACCGTGTGGCTCGCGTTCTTGAAGAACATCGAGAACATCAACGAGCCCAAAGCCCTGGTCGGCTACCTGGTGGTCACAACGAGGCGTGAAGCACGCCGAACCTGGACACCCAACAAGCGTGAGACGCACCTGTCCGACGAATACGCCGAACAACTCGAGTCCGACACCGGCCTGCCCGAGGACGTGACGCTGATGGACGACCGCGACCGCAGGCTGTGGCTCGCGTTCGGCCGGCTGACCACCAGGTGCCAGGAACTGCTCCGGCTCACCGTGCTCGCGGGGCGCGCCGAGTACCGGGCAGTCGCCGAGGCCCTCGCCATGCCCCACGGCAGCATCGGTCCGACCAGGGGACGGTGCCTGACACTGCTGCGCAACTACCTGGAGACGGAAGGAGGATCGCGGTGAACGAGATCGACCCGCGCGACGACCGCAGGGGCCTTGAGGACACCGCAGTCCTCTCCGAGTTGAACAGGCTCGTCGACGAACTGGACCCGCCACCGGCCGACCTGGTGGACCGCGTGAAGTTCGCGATCGCTTTGGAATCCCTGGACGTGGAAGTCGCCCGGTGGGAGCGTGCCGGGTCGTTCGCCGGAGTGCGGGGCGGCCAGACCGGCACCATCACGTTCACCGTGGACAATCTGACGTTGATGGTGAACTTCACCTCCACCGGGTCCCGCCACCGGATCGACGGATGGCTGGTTCCCGCCGGGGAGCACACGGTCGAGGTCCGAGTCGCCGACCACAAGTCCTCGTGCACTCGTGCGGACGACGGCGGGCGGTTCGTGCTGCCCGACGTGCCGGCCGGAACCACCCAGATCCTGGTGCACCTGGTGGATTCGCGCGGGGAGCCCGGGCGCACCGTGGTCACGCCGACGATCATGCTGTGAGTTTGTGGCGGTGTTGACTGGGGTTTCTGGGGTTTGCGGCGGTAGGGCTTTGCGGCGGTTGAGCTTGTAGGTGGTCGGCACCGTGCGGGGGTCGGCTTGCTTTGGCTGGTTCGGGTTCCAGCGGAGGGGTCGCCAATGCGGGTTCGGCGCCTTCCAGCGTGCTTGCTTGGGCTTTGACGAGCCGGGCCATTTCATCGCAGCTTCGCGACGATGGCGATTGGGTGCGGGAGTTACGGGTTGGACGGTGTGGCATTGCCCTGTCCGGCTCGGCTTCGGCTTTGAGGTTGCTTCCGGGTCCTCGGTTTCGCCATTCGCGATTGTTCCGGGAACCTCGGCATCGCCTTTACCGTTGTTGCCAGGCCTCGAACCCGCCTTGCCTTTGCCGCGCGCCGGGTTTTCGGCGCGCGGCGGTGTCGCCGACCCAGTATCAGGCGGCGGTGTGGATGAGGTTGCGTCTGGGTTTTCGCAGCGGGTCCAGCCAGCGCGGCGGATAGAACACCGGCACTCCCTGCACCATCGTCACGGTCCACCCGCTGCGATGAATCAGCCGGTGGTGATGGCGGCAGAGCAGGACGCCGTTGTCGATGGAGGTGTCGCCGCCGTCGGCCCAGTGGTGGATGTGGTGGGCGTCGCAATGCTT
>NZ_QLTT01000007.1 GCF_003269295.1 Lentzea atacamensis
GGGAAACACCCGGTCCCATTCCGAACCCGGTAGTTAAGCCCTTCTGCGCCGATGGTACTGCACTGGTTACGGTGTGGGAGAGTAGGTCGCCGCCGAACTTAATTTAGCCCTGCGGGTTGAGTGCCAAAAGCGCTCCCCGCAGGGCTATTTCACTTTCTGTCGACGTGCGATCGCCGGCACAAGGTCACCGTGCAACGACCGTATCGGCGGCGGTCCGACAGGCGGAAAGCCGGTGCGTCCGTCCAGCCACGTCCCTGGCGTCGAACGGATGAGGATCCTCGCGCTGCTGTGCCTCGTCCTGTCCACCACCGCGATCCCAGCTCAGGCCGCACCGATCCGCTGCCCGGCGCCAACCGTCTCCACGTTCCACACCGCCGGCACCTGGTACGAGAACCTGGAGTTCGACGGCAACACGATCTGGCTCTCCAATCTCACCGGCAACCAGATCGAGCAGTACCGCCTCGACGGCACCTTCCTGCAGAAACACGACCTCCGCGCACCCGGCGCCATCCGCAAGGGCAAGGACGGCGTCCTGCACGTCAACTTCGGCAACGACAGCCCCGAAACCCGCCCCCAGCCGTCCGGCGTGGTCCGCCTGACGCCGAAGCCCGTCGTGTGGGTGGGCGGCGACACCCTCAGCTCCGCGAACGGCGCCGAGTTCGACGCCCGCGGCCACCTCTACGTCTCCGACCCGTTCACCGGCCTGTACGAGTTCGACCGCAGAGGCACACTGTTCCGCCGAATCGACCTCGCCTACCCCAACGGCGTCGTCACCGTCGGCAACACCGTCTTCACCAACCTCGTCATCGACCCGCAGTCCGCCATCGTCCGCATCACCGGCAACCGCCAGACCCGCATCGAGCTCGGCGCCCCCGACAAGAACCTCGACGACCTCGCCGTGGGTCCGGACGGCAAGCTCTACGTCACCGCCTACACCAGCGGCGAGCTCATCAAGGTCGACCCGTGGACCGGCGCCCACTGCGTCCTGCTCAACGGCCTGAAGAACCCGACGGCGGCCCGTTTCCTGCCGGGCACGAGGACCATGTTCGTCACCCACGCCTCCGGCACCGTGCTGAAGGTCCGCCCCTAGAACAGCCTGTTCGCCAGCCCCGCAACCGCTTGCGCATCGCAGTCGCGGAGCAGCTCCCGCAGGTTTTCCGCGGCCTTGCGATCCGAGTAGGCGAACCCGAGCTTGGCGATCGTGGCGCCCCACTGGACGTCGTCGTCGACCGCGTCGGCCAGCTCCTGCCACCCACCGCGCAGCCGGTGGAGGTAAGCAGGCCACCGCGTGGCGATTTCGGCGACGGCGACCAGGTGACAGGCCTCCTCAACGTCTGTGGATTCCAGGACTCGCAGGTAAAACTGCCAGGAGTTCAGCAGCCGCTTCTCTTCTCGCACTGACTGCTCAGGCTGGGCCCGCAGCCGGCGCCGCAGGTGATCTCGGACCTCTGGGTGCCGCTCGATGGCGACAATCTCCCGCTCGACCTCGTACGGTGTCGCTGCCTTGGTCACTTCGGCGTCGCCAGTGATGGCAGCCTCGGCGGTGAGTTCGGCGGCCGGCCGTTCGCGGTGTACAGGTCCGAGCTGCGCCAGCAGCACCTGGTCGACGTCGTCCGCGGTGGTACGCGGCAGCCGCACCGGTAGTTGGACGAGCTTGCGCAGAAACGTCCAACCCGGACTCGGGTCGTCGGGATGCGTCACGATCCTCGCGTCGGCGAGTTCCTTGTAGGCGTTGTCGACGTGTGCCGCGACAACGGTCGTGTCGAGGCCCAGCACGAACTTCGTGGCGGGGAAGTCGTCCGACAAGAACACGTTGATCGCCTCGAACACCTGTGCCGTCGTACGGGGGGTGCATCGGTCGAGATCGTCGATCAGGACGATGAGTTCGTGGTCGTGCGCGGCGAGGTCTTTCACCAACGCCTCGACGTCGTGCTGGACGAGGTAGAGGTACCCGGCGCGGGCGTTGTAGTACGGATCGCGAATCAACGGATCGGTTGTGGTGCCTGCGAAAGCGTTGCTGACGACCGGCCCGGCGAAGAGCTCGCCCGGTAGGAACGCCGACGCCCTGGCAAACAGGTATCTCCATCCCGTGTGCAGCAGTCCGGTAGCCGCCAGACCGACGGTCAACCACCAGGCCCAGCCGAGTTTCAGGTTGGTCAGGGTGTTCAGCACCGACAGCCCGAAACCCAGACCTGCGAGTGACAACAGCGGCGAGAAGGTCCGCCTCCACAGCCGGCGCTGGAGGTGGCGGCGGTCCACGCGCTCGGCATTGCGGCTGAACCAGTATCGCTCACGGATGTTCTGATGCGGCATCATCGCCGCTTCCGCAGCCTCGGTCACGGCCTTCGCGAGCCCTGCCCACACCTGCTCGCTCGACTGGTGCCGCCACGGGTTGAACGACACGACCAGCGGTCTGGCCAGCAGCTTGATCTTCGAGGGTTCGGCCTTCGGCGGCTTCGTCCGTGACCGCCACAACCTGCGGTCTGCGGCGAACACGGTGAGCCTGCGACCAGGAGGGACCTCGGCAGGTGGGGTCGCGAGCCTGTGCTTGACGAGCTCCAGCAGCGTGCTCTTGCCAGAACCCCAGGCGCCCTCCACCGTGATCACGGTCGGCGCATCTTCATCGCCCGGCTTCAGAACGTCTTTGAGTGCCTGCACCAGCGTGCCGCGGTTGAGGAGATCCTCACGCGCCGCCCGGTCGCTGAACCCGCGGGTCGCCACCAGGCCGGTCAGAGGTGGAACCGGCAACCGCGGGTTCCAGATGCGCAGCTTGCCCGTCCTGCTGCCGGACACGATGCGGGGCCGTCCATCCGGTCCGGTGTAGGTGAGCAGTACCGAGGTTTGCGCCGCTCCTTCACCCTGTCGCAACTGCTCACCGGTGTCCAGGATCGTGCCACCGTCGCTCGCCGACACGAGCAGCATCTTCTCGAGTGTGCGGCAGCGGCCCATTGCCGTGACCGGCGTGGTGTGACCCTTCAACCTGCGCAGCTCGCGCCTGTCGTCCCGCTGATGGAGGACGACATCGGCGTGGTCGGCCACGGCGCCGATGTTCCCGATGATCTGGGTCGCGAGGCGGTTCGCTCCGGCCACGATCCAGTGCAGCCGGTTGGTGCCCACGTACCGTTGTCCGGTGTTGGCATGCACCACGGCCTGGTTGCTCCCGAGCGTCACCCTGATCAAGACGTCTTCCCGGACGTCCGCGTTCACTGCGAGTTCCGTGATCGGCTGCTCGAAGTCGACGACGCGCTCCATGGTCATCTGCGAACCGTCGGCTGAGGTCACGCCTGGGAAGGTACCGAGTTTCGTTTCCAGGAGGTTTCTGTCTGCCCGGACTAGTGCGCTTTTGGCGTAACAGGGGTGAAGATGTGGACCATGGAACGCCGAGCCCGCACCTCAGGACTGCGCCGCAGCCGCACGGTCACCACGCCGAGGCTCGGTGAGCTGTTCAACGGCTATCTGGATCCGCAACGCCCGCACGCCGGCGCCTACGACGAAATGTTCTCCACCGACAACGGTGTGCGATCGGCCTATCGCGCGCTGTACGAGTCGGTGGCTCCGTCGCAGGTCAACGAGCTGAACGCGCGTAGCGAAGCCCTGGGCAGGGCCTTCGTCGACCAGGGCATCACGTTCAGTCTCAGCGGCCAGGAGCGGCCGTTTCCGCTCGACCTGATTCCCCGCATCATCACGGCCGGTGAGTGGTCGAAGCTGGAGAAGGGCATCGTGCAGCGGGTGCGGGCGCTGGAGATGTTCCTCGCGGACATCTACGGCGACGCGCAGATCGTCCGGGATGGAGTGTTGCCGCGGCGTCTCATCACGAGCTGCGACCACTTCCACCGGGAGGCGGCCGGCATCAACCCGCCCAACGGGGTGCGCATCCACGTCGCGGGTGTCGACCTCGTCAGGGACGAGCAGGGCACGTTCCGGGTCCTCGAAGACAATCTGCGGTGCCCGTCCGGCGTCTCCTACGTCATGGAGAACCGCAGGACGATGGCGCGGGTGTTCCCGGATCTGTTCGCACGACATCGCGTGCGCGCGGTGGGCGATTACGCGGTTCACCTGCTGCGAGCGCTCAGGAACGCTGCAGCGCCTAACGCGGCGGATCCGAACGTTGTCGTTCTCACCCCCGGCCTGGGGAACAGCGCGTACTTCGAGCACTCGTTGCTGGCACGGCAGATGGGTGTGGAGCTGGTCGAGGGGCGGGACCTGTTCTGCCGCGACAACTTCGTGTACCTCAGGACGACCGAGGGGGAGCGGCAGGTCGACGTCATCTACCGGCGCATCGACGACGACTTCCTCGACCCGGTGCATTTCCGGCCGGACTCGGTGCTGGGCATCGCGGGGCTGCTGAACGCGGCGCGGGCTGGCAACGTCGTGGTGGCCAACGCGGTGGGCAACGGGGTGGCGGACGACAAGCTCGTCTACACGTACCTGCCGGAGATCGTGCAGTACTACCTCAACGAGAAGCCGTTGCTGCCCAACGTCGACACGTTCCGGTGTTGGTTGACGGACGAGCGGGCGCACGTGCTCGACCACCTCGACGAGCTGGTGGTGAAGCCCGTCGAGGGGTCGGGCGGGTACGGGATCGTGTTCGGGCCCGATGCGAGCGTCAAGGAGCTGAACTCGCTGCGGAAGCGGATCAGGAGCAACCCGCGCGGGTGGATCGCGCAGCCCGTGGTGCAGCTGAGCACCGTGCCCACGAAGGTCGGGGACAAGCTGGCTCCGCGGCACGTCGACCTGCGGCCGTTCGCGGTGAACGACGGCAACTTCATCTTCGTCCTGCCCGGCGGCCTCACCCGCGTCGCGTTGCCGGAGGGCAGCCTGGTCGTGAACTCGTCGCAGGGCGGCGGGTCCAAGGACACGTGGGTGCTGGCGGCCAAGTCGTCCACTGTGGAGCGCGAGCTGGCGGAGCCGGGACTGGCCGGACCGTCCGAAATGGAGTCGGCTGCGGCCGAGCAGGGGCCGGAGCTGACCACGTCCCAGCAACAGCAACAACAGCAGCAGTAGGGAGGCGCGCGAAATGCTGGCACGCAACGCGGAGTCGCTGTACTGGATCGGCCGTTACGTCGAACGGGCGGACGACACGGCGCGCATCCTCGACGTCTCGGTTCATCAGCTGTTGGAGGACGCGACGGTCGACCCGGACGCCACGTCACGGCAGCTGCTGACCGTTCTGGGCATCAAGCCGCCGGTCGGGGCGGAGCAGTTCGACGTGTGGTCGTTGACCGAACTGGTGGCCTACAACAAGGACAATCCCAGCTCGATCGTCAGCTCGGTGAACAGTGCGCGGGAGAACACGCGTGGTGCTCGCGAGGTCGTGTCGACCGAAATGTGGGAGTGCCTCAACGGCATGTGGAACGCCGTCGCGGAACGGCAGACCTACGCGCGCACGATGGGGCCGCACGCGTTCTTCAGCTTTGTCGAAGAGCGGGCGGCGATGTTCGCTGGGCTGGCCGACTCCACGATGTCGCGCGATGACGGCTGGCGGTTCCTGGTGCTGGGGCGGTCGGTCGAGCGTGTGGACATGATCGTGCGGTTGTTGCTGGCGCGTGTGGGGGACCGGGCCTCGTCTCCTGGATGGGTCACGGTGCTGCGATCTGCCGGTGCGCACGACACGTATCTGAGGACCTATCGTGGGGCGCTGGACGCGTCGCGGGTGGTGCAGTTCTTGTTGCTGGACAGGCTGTTTCCGCGGTCGGTGTTCCACGCGCTGAGGCAGGCCGAGTCGTGCCTGGAGCAGCTGGAGAACCAGCCGTCGGTGCGGGTCGGGGCGCGAGCCGAGGCGCTCAGGTTGCTGGGCAAGGCGCGCAGTGAGCTGGAGTTCCTGCGGCCGCACGATTTGCTGGACGACCTGCCGAAACGTCTTGCGGCACTGCAGAAAACGGTCCGCGACGTCGGTGAGGCAGTGTCGCAGCAGTACTTCCACGTGGCGCCGTGGGTCGCCTGGACGAACACCGAGGTGGGCTGACCATGAGCTGGCGTGTACGTGTCGTGCACACGACTGGTTATGTGTATGAGGCGCCGGTTGTGCAGTCGTACAACGAGGCGCGGCTGACTCCGCGTGGTGACCGACGGCAGAACGTCGTCGTCTCTCGTGTTGAAACGAATCCGGCGACGCGTGCGTACCGGTACACGGACTACTGGGGCACCGAGGTCACGTCGTTCGACCTGCATGCGCCGCACACGGAGCTGAAGGTCGTCGCGTCGTCGGTGGTCGAGACGAGTGCGGAGATCGAACCGGTCACCACTGGCACGTGGGCGGACGTCAAGGCGGACAGCCTCGTCGACCGGTACACGGAGTTCCTGGAGCCGACGCGCTACACACCGCGCAACCGTGAGCTGCTGACGAAGGCGCGGGAGCTGAAGAAGGGCAACTCGCCGTCGGACGCGGTGCTGGCTGCCTCGCACTGGGTGTGGGAGCAGCTCAAGTACCAGGCCGGCTCGACGGGCGTGCACAGTTCGGCCGTGGACGCGTGGCAGGAGCGCAAGGGCGTCTGCCAGGACTTCGCGCATCTGACGTTGGTTTTGTTGCGCGGTATGGGGATTCCGGCGCGCTATGTGTCCGGCTATCTGCATTCGAAGAAGGACGGTGCGCTGCGAGAGACGGTTCGCGGTGAGTCGCACGCGTGGATCGAGGCGTGGACCGGTGGCTGGTGGGGGTTCGACCCGACCAACGCGATCCCGGTCGGGCCCCGGCACGTGTGGGTGGCGCTGGGACGTGACTACTCGGATGTGGCGCCGTTGAAGGGCATCTACTCCGGTGGGGCGGCTACGGCGCTAGAGGTCACTGTGGACATCACACGGCTGGCATAGGGCTGGTCTTTTTCACCCGAATGAGCCTGTTCTATGGACCTCGGACAAGGCCTAGCGTCGGGTGAATGAGTGTGATCACATCCACCGCGTACAGCAGGGATCTCGGGGACGAGCTGCGCCGGTTGCGAGAGACCTGCACCGGGATGGGCGGCCGCGCGCTGGCCGTCAACCTCGGCTGGGATCCGAGCAAGGTGTCGAACATCGAGCACGGAAAGGTTCGTGCGAGCGAGATCGACCTCGTGCAGTTCCTGACGGCGTGCGGCAAGGACATCGACTACTTCGAGGACTTCCGCCAGCGGTACAAGTACGCGTTCGACGAGTACGTGGTGCAGGTTCCGGGAAACACGCGCACCCTCGCGCTGGCGGAGTCGACCGCCAAGACGATCACCAGCTACGACGCGCGGACAGTGCCGGGCCTCGTGCAAACACCGGAGTACGCCGACGCTCTGTACCGGCTCGGTGGGTTCGTGGCCGAGGAACGAATCCCCATGATCGTCCAGTTCCGCATGGACCGGCAGACGATCCTGCGCCGACACGATCGGCCGACTTGTTTGTTCTACGTCCATGAACTAGCGCTGCTGCAGCGAGTCGGCAGCGACCGGATCATGGAGGACCAGTACGCCCGGCTGCTGTTCGACACGCACATCATCCGGATCGTGCCTGCGGACGTCGTGGTTCCTTCGTCCGGTTGTGTGCTGTGGGAATACGAGAAAGCGGCGCCGGTGGCCTTTGGCGAGACCGATCTCGCGAAGGTGTTCGTGCAAGATCCCGGCGCCATCGCGCGGACGAGGCTTCTCTTCGACCATCTGGAAGAGGTCTCGTTGGATGCGGAACAATCGCGGAGCAGGCTGGCGGAGCTCGTCGGCCGACCGCGAGAGGAACTCGATGATGCAGGACCGCGCTTGGCGTAAGAGCAGCTACAGCGACGCAACCGAGGACGGCAACTGCGTCGAGGTCTCGTTCACCCACGACGTGCTCGTTCGTGACTCCAAGAACGCCGACGCGGGCACGCTGATGTTCAGCGCACCCGCGTGGCGTGCGTTCGTTCAGCGCCAACCGTGACGTTCGCGTAGGACGTCCACGACATGACCGAAGGCGGCGGGTGCCAGCACGGCACCCTCACGCCGGATGTCGTCGTCCGAGTCGAGCGCGAACACGCGGTCGAGCCGCAGGTACGACGGGCGACCGTCGCGGTCCCACGCGCCCGCGCCCAGCTCCAGGTAGTCCTCGCGCGGCTCCTTCGAGGAGAGCATCAGCGCGATCAGGTCGCCGTTCGCGTGGCCCACGACCAGCAGCGGGCGGTCCTTGCCGCGGGAGGCGTCCTCCTCGAACGGCACCCAGGCCCAGACGACCTCACCGGGGTCGGCGTCGCCGTCCATCTGCGGGGAGTAGTCGAGCTTGGTCGTCCGTGCAGCGTCGTAGATCTCGCGGACCGCGCCCTTCGCGGGACGGGGGTCCTCACCGTTGATCAGCACGGACGCACCTTAGACGCGTCACTCGTCGTTGCGCTCCGGGGCGGGGCCGGCGTCCGTCGTGCCGCCGTCCTCCGCCAGTTCGGCGGGTGCGGCGACGGCGGGCCCCGCCGAGATCGCGGCGGGTCCGACGGACCGGACCACCGCCGCCTGTCCCTCCCGGTTGACCCTGATCACGACATCCAGCTCGGTGACGTCGAGCTCGATCACGATGCGCACGTTGATTCCCCTCACGTGGTCAGGACAGGACCGCGAACCGGCTGTCGAAGGTGACCGTGGCGCCGGTCAGGTTCTTGACCGTGATCCAGTACGTGCACTGGGTCGAGCTCGCCCGCTCGACCGCGACGTCCCAGTCCAGCTGCGGTGCGCCGGACACCGCGGACGTGGGCATGACGTACCAGACGACGTGCCACCCGACCGGCCATCCCCAGGTGAACCACCGGTGCGAGGTGTTGGGTGCGAGACTTGCGCTGAACTGCGTTCCGGTCCACATGGCGGCCCCCGATCAGGTGCTGAGAACGTCGTAGCGGCCCTCGAAGCGGACCGTGTGCGGGCTGGAGTTGGTCACGGTGATCCAGTAGGTGGCCTGCGTGGCGCCGGCCCGTTCGACCGCGACCGACCACGAGAGCGTCGGCGTGCCGGGGCAGATCAGCGTCGGCATGATCGTCCACAGCACGTGCCAGTTCGCCGGCCAGCCGAAGGTGAACCACCGGTGGCTCGTGTTGCCCGCGATGGTCCCGAAGAACTGCGTGCGCGGCGGCCGGGTCAGGCAGTTGAAGTACGGCGGCGGCCCGCTCGTACCAGCCGCCCTGAGCTGCAGCTGTGTGCGGTACCGCGCGAGCACCGAGTTCGTCTCGCTGTACGTCGGGTCGAAGGTCAGCCCGCCGCCGAATGACCGGTAGAACACGTCCGCGCCGGTCGGCACCAGGCTCGCGGCGGGGTCGCCCTGCACCGACGCCCACGTCGCCCGCGGCACCGGGTTCGGGAAAAGTGCCGGGTCGACCACGTACGTCTCACCGGTCGTGAGTGTGAGCGTCGGCGCCACGTGCCAGCCCCAGCGAACGTTGCAGTCCGGCTTGTTGAAGCTGACCACGCGCAGGTCGCCGTAGATCCACACCTTGTCCGGCTGCACCCCGGCGCCGATCATCAACCGGCACATCTCGTGAGCGCGCCCCCAGCACCCGTCGTCGGGATACGTGAAAGGAATTCCCGGTGCGATCGGGTTCGCGGAACACGCCGTGCGATTGTTGACGAGGGTGAACATCTCGTTCGCCTTGGCGAGCGTCACCGGTGTGCCGAGAACTTCGCTCTCACCGGCCTCCACGCTTTCCGCGCGCACTTTTGGGTCTGGCCGGACGTCGATGATCTCGTGCTCGTCGAGGGTTTCCGTGACGAGCACCGGCTCCTGGCTCTCGTACGCCCGGCGCAGCGCGGCCAGCAACTCGCCGAAGTCCGGGTTGCCGCGCGACAGCCGATGCCGCGCCTGCGAGACGACCAGCTCGACGTCGACTCCGTCGTCGCTTTCCCGCAGGTCACCGACCACGACCGGCAGCGGGCACAGCAGCTCGACGATCGCTCCCGTGCGGGGATCCACCTCCACGTAGGCGGTCAGCCCTGCCGCGCGCATCTCCTCCAGCGCGGCCAGCCAGCCCGTCGCCCGGGAATCCTCGAGGTCCAGCCGGGCACTGCTGCCGTCGGCGAACACCACGGCGCGATATCGCGTTTCCGCGGCCGCTGTGGCCGTCAACTCGCTGACTTCTTCAACCAGAACGTTTTCGCGCGGCATCGGTGAATTTTATGGCGGGAGCGCATTACGCGCACAGAGCCGAAAGCCCCGGTCGGCCCATGTCAATTCTCAATTTGTTGAGCCAACGGAGTGATTTGTGGCCGGTCGGGCTAACGAAGCCGGGCTCCGGGCGAGGGCTCCGGGCGGACCTGGTCGCGGGGTCTCGACCGGCCAGTGGTGCAGGGCACACCGGCCGCTATGGGACCATAAGGGGACACCCGTCCGATTTCGTGCTGAGGACTACCTTGACCACGTTCGCCGACACGACGTTCACGTCGCCGGAGCTCATCCGGAACTTCTGCATCATCGCGCACATCGACCACGGCAAGTCGACCCTGGCCGACCGGATGCTGCAGATCACCGGCGTCGTCGAGGCGCGGGCGATGCGCGCTCAGTACCTCGACCGCATGGATATCGAGCGGGAGCGCGGTATCACCATCAAGGCGCAGAACGTGCGCCTTCCGTGGCAGGTCGACGGGCAGGACCACGTCCTGCACATGATCGACACGCCTGGCCACGTCGACTTCACCTACGAGGTGTCCCGCGCTCTGGAGGCCTGTGAGGGCGCCGTGCTGCTGGTCGACGCCGCGCAGGGCATCGAGGCGCAGACGCTCGCCAACCTGTACCTGGCGATGGAGAACGACCTCACCATCATCCCGGTGCTGAACAAGATCGACCTGCCCGCCGCGGACCCGGACAAGTACGCGAAGGAGATCGCGCACATCACCGGCTGTGAGCCGGAGGACGTGCTGCGCGTCTCCGCGAAGACCGGTGTCGGCGTCGGCGAGCTGCTGAACGAGGTCGTGAAGAAGGTCCCGGCCCCGGTCGGCGAGGCGGACGCCCCGGCCCGCGCCATGATCTTCGACTCGGTCTACGACACCTACCGCGGCGTCGTGACGTACATCAGGGTGGTCGACGGCAAGATCACGCCGCGCGAGCGCATCAAGATGATGTCGACCGGTGCCACCCACGAGATCCTCGAGGTCGGCATCATCTCGCCTGAGCCGAAGCCGTCGCGCGGCCTCGGCGTCGGCGAGGTGGGCTACCTGATCACCGGCGTGAAGGACGTGCGCCAGTCGAAGGTCGGCGACACGGTCACTTCCGAGAAGAAGGGCGCCACCCAGCCGCTGGCCGGCTACCGCGAGCCGCGCCCGATGGTCTACTCGGGCCTCTACCCGGTCGACGGCTCCGACTACCCCGAGCTCCGTGAGGCGCTGGAGAAGCTGCAGCTCAACGACGCGGCTCTGACGTTCGAGCCGGAGACGTCGGCCGCACTGGGCTTCGGTTTCCGCTGCGGCTTCCTCGGTCTGCTGCACCTGGAGATCACCCGCGACCGCCTGGAGCGCGAGTTCGGCCTCGACCTCATCTCCACGGCCCCGAACGTCGTCTACCGCGTGATCATGGAAGACGGCACCGAGCACGTCGTGACGAACCCGTCCGACTGGCCGGAGGGCAAGCGCGCCGAGGTGTACGAGCCCGTCACCAGGTGCACGATCATCGCGCCGTCCGACTACATCGGCGCGATCATGGAGCTCTGCCAGTCCAAGCGCGGCATGCTGGGCGGCATGGACTACCTGTCCGAGGACCGCGTCGAACTGCGCTACACGATGCCCCTCGGCGAGATCATCTTCGACTTCTTCGACTCGCTGAAGTCCCGCACGCGCGGCTACGCGTCGCTGGACTACGAAGAGTCCGGCGAGGCCGAGGCGGAGCTGGTCAAGGTCGACATCCTGCTGCAGGGCGAGGCGGTCGACGCGTTCTCCGCGATCGTGCACAAGGACCACGCGTACGGCTACGGCACGCGCATGGCGACCAAGCTGCGCGAGCTGATCCCGAGGCAGCAGTTCGAGGTGCCGATCCAGGCCGCGATCGGTTCCCGCGTGATCGCGCGCGAGACGATCCGCGCGATCCGCAAGGACGTTCTGGCCAAGTGCTACGGCGGTGACATCACCCGTAAGCGCAAGCTGCTGGAGAAGCAGAAGGAAGGCAAGAAGCGCATGAAGATGGTGGGGCGTGTGGAGGTGCCGCAGGAGGCCTTCGTCGCCGCACTGTCCACTGAGGAGCCCAAGGGCAAGAAGTAGGGCTCACCGGTTCACGCGGTAGGTCAGGTGCGTGAACCCGTTGCCCGTCCGCGACTCCACCTGCTCGAGATCGAGCGCCGGTACGCCCTCGAACAACCGCGTGCCGGCGCCGAGCGTGATGGGCACGATGCGCAGCCGCAGCTCGTCGATCAGGCCTGCCTTGAGGTACTGGTTGATGGTCGTGGCGCCGCCGTGGATGGAGATGTTGCCGTCGCCAGCCGCTTCGCGCGCGAGCTTGAACGCGGCTTCGATGCCATCGGTGACGAAGTGGAACGTGGTGCCGCCCTCCATCGGCTGCGGTTCGCGCGGGTGGTGGGTGAGCACGAAGACCGGTGCGTGATACGGCGGGTTGTCGCCCCACCAGCCGTTCCACTGGCGATCCCACTCGCCGCGCACGGGGCCGAACATGTTGCGGCCCATGATGAACGCCTTGGTCTGGGCCAGCTTGTCCATCTGCAGCTGCCGCTCGTCGGGGTCTTCGAACCAGGCGTGGAGCCTGCTGCCCCAGCCGTCGCCGCCGTCGTCGCCGAACGGGCGGTCCTCGGACTGGTTGAGGCCGGCGGAGTAGCCGTCGAGGGAAATCGTCAGGTCGCACGTCACCTTGGGCATGGGACCAGCGTGGACCTCGTCGCGGTGTGACGTCCATTGGCAAACCTGCGGGGCCTGCGTCGACATCGTTTATGTGGCTTGGCATCCTTGGTGGTACGGGTTCCGTCATCGTCGATGTGGGGCTGCAGCCTGCAGTCGCTGCCTGCCCGCCCCCTTCCTTCTGGCGCGGCGAAGATGACCATGTTTTCGGGACATCTACTAGACGCGGCCAGGCGTGGATTGGGACATCGTTCACCCGTCCGAGTGCTTCTCTTGGCTGAAACCGCCGAGGTCGTGGGACGTGTCGACGCGGCGACCGACGAGCTGGCGGCGCAGGTCGGGCTGCAGGCGGGGCGGGTTCGGCTGGCTGCCAATGCCTCCGCGCTGGCCACGATGGTGCCGCGGGCGGCAGGAGTGCCGGCTCAGGAGCATCCGGGCCTGGAGCTGTCCCTGTTCGAAGAGCACCCCGTCGAGGCGTTGCAGATGCTGCGGCACGGGGAGATCGACGTCGCGCTGGTGTTCCGGTTCGCCGGCGTGCCGGTCGACGAGGGGTTCCGGTTCGTGCACATCGGGGATGATCCTCTGCACCTCATCAGCTCCCGCCCTGACGACAGCGTCGCCGACCACTCGGGCTCTGCCTGGATCGGCGGGTGCGAGCGGTGTCAGGAGGAGCTGGACGCGGTGTGCCGGAGCTTCGGCTTCATGCCGCGGATCGCGTCGCACAGCGATGACATGGTTGTGGTGCAAGCACTTGTGGCCGACGGTGCCGGGGTGGCGCTGCTGCCGAGGCTCGCGCTGCAGGCCCACCGCCGGCCGGACGTGTGTGCGACCGAGATTCCCGGATTCCGGCGGCAGATCTACGCGGGACCTACGGCGACCCGCCGGCCATCGCGGCCGTCGTTGCTGCTTTGGCAACGTAGGTTGCCGTTCCGGCACGGTCGCGAGCATCTTGGGTGTCATGACGACTGCACAGGAGTTCTGGGAGACCTTCTACTCGGAGCGGGACCAGGTGTGGTCCGGCAAGCCGAATCCGTTGCTGGTGCGGGAAGCCGAGCGCCTCACGCCCGGCAGCGCGCTCGACATCGGGTGCGCTGAGGGCGGTGACGCCGTGTGGCTGGCCAAGAGGGGCTGGCGGGTGCTCGGCGTGGACGTGTCGCAGGTGGCGCTGGACCGGGCGTTGAAGCACGCCTACGACGAGGGCGTCGAGATCGCCGTGGAACGGCACGACCTCAAGGAGACGTTCCCGGCCGGCGAGTACGACCTGGTCAGCGCTCAGTTCCTGCACTCACCGGTGGAGGAGGACGGGGAGCGCAACAGCATCCTGAAGCGGGCTTCGGAGGCGGTGGCGCCGGGCGGGCACCTGATCATCGGCGGGCACGCCGGGGCGCCGTCGTGGTCGGAGCACCAGGACTACTACTTCCCGACGACCAAGGACGTGCTGGACCACCTGAAGCTGGCGGACAACTGGATCGTCATCACCGACGAGGTGGTGGGGCGGCCGCTGGTGGGGCCGGACGGTCAGGAGGAGACGCGCTTGGACAACGTCCTCACGCTCAAGCGGTTGTACTAGAAACGCAAAGGCCACCCGCGGCAACGCTGCCGGGGTGGCCCACTCATGTTCCCTGTCAGGCGGAACGGATCAGCCGGTCCATGGCCTGACGGTTGATGATCGAACGGAGCTCGCTCGTCTCCTCGGCGCTGTGGCGGGAGATGATGGCGTCCAGCTCGAGGCGGTCGCTGTCGGAGGTGTAGCTGGCCAACTGCCGCTCCAGGCTCCGGCGCTTCAGTCGAGCGTCACGGCGGGAGGCCAGGCTCGAGCGCAGGGACTTCACGGACAGGTCGTGGCGGGTCATCGTGTCCTTCCAATCTTGGTTACGATTCGATAATACACCCTGCTCAGCTTACCTGTACCGATGAAGAAGGTTAGTTAACTCACGAACTCGTCGAGCAACCTCAGCGCGGTCGCGTACTTGGCCTGCAGGCGCTCCTGCACAGCGGCGTCCAGACGGGCCATCCGCGCGGGGGAGAGGTTGTCGGCGATGTCCGCCCGCTTCACGGTCACCGCCAACGGGTTCGCGGCCACCCGGCGCAGATAGTCGGCCTGGGGCTCGTCCGGCAGGTGCGACAACGCCACGACGGCGTCGACCACGGCAGCAGGGCATCCGCGGGACAACAACTCCGAAGCGGTCACCGGGGTGTCCTCGATGACGTCGTGCAGAACGGCGGCCATCTGCGCGTGTTCGCCCGATACGGATGCCATCACGCGCAACGGATGTCCGATGTAGGGCCGGCCCGACTTGTCGACCTGGCCGTCGTGGGCGGCGGTGGCGATCGTGATCGCGTCTTCGAGGGTGAACACGCGCATCAAGCTAAATCAAGGCTTGACCCGGTGCAGTGGTCTAGTCCATTTTTAGTCCAACTCACAGCATGGCCGCCGCATGATGTGTGGAGGTGGACCATGTCCAAGACCAGACGAGCAGCCATAGCGCTGCTGTCCGCGCTGCTTGCCTGCGCCGGTCTGGTGTTGGTGATCAACGGCAACGCCGCAGCCGCGAACCTCGCGGCCAACAGCGGCTTCGAGGCCGGCAACCTGAGTGGCTGGACCTGTACCGAGGGCACGAGCGTCAGCACGAGCACGAAGCGCACCGGCAGTTACGCGCTCCAAGGGGCGCCGGCCGGGCAGAGCAACGCGAAGTGCCAGCAAACCGTGACGGTGCAACCGAACACGGCCTACAAGCTGAGCGCGTGGGTGCAGGGCAGTTACGTCTACCTCGGCGTGAACGGTGGCGCGCAAACCTGGACGCCGGGCACCAGCGGTTTCCAGCAGCTCACCGTCGACTTCAACAGTGGAGCGGCGACCAGCGTGACGATCTATGTGCACGGTTGGTACGGCCAGCCCGCCTATTACGCCGATGACGTCAGCCTCGACGGTCCCGGCACGCCGCCGACGACCACGAGCACGACGACGACCACCACGACCACTACCACCACCACGACGACCAGCAACCCGCCGAACACCGGTCTGCCCAAGCACGTTCTGACGGGCTACTGGCAGAACTTCTACAACGGTGCGCGCGCTCTGAGGCTGGCTGACGTCCCCACCACCTACGACATCGTTGCGGTGGCGTTCGCCGACGCGACGTCGACGCCCGGTGCGGTCGCGTTCAACCTCGACTCCGGCCTCAGCAGCCAGCTCGGCGGCTACACCGACGCGCAGTTCCGCGCCGACATCAAGACCCTGCAGGGGCGTGGGCAGAAGGTGATCATCTCGGTCGGCGGTGAACTCGGCACGATCCGCGTCGACAACTCCGCCGCGGCGACCAACTTCGCCAACAGCGTCAAGAGCCTGATCTCCACCTACGGGTTCAACGGCGTCGACATCGACCTGGAGAACGGCGTCAACGCCACCTACATGGCGCAGGCGCTGCGCAGCATCCACGCCGGTGGCGGCACCGTGATCACGATGGCACCGCAGACGATCGACATGCAGAACACCAGTGCCGAGTACTTCAAGCTGGCGTTGTCGATCAAGGACATCCTGACGATCGTCAACATGCAGTACTACAACTCCGGCACGATGCTCGGCTGCGACCAGCAGGTCTACGGCCAGGGCACGGTGAACTTCCTGACCGCGCTCGCGTGCATCCAGCTGCAGAACGGCCTGCGTCCCGACCAGGTCGGTCTCGGCCTGCCCGCGTCGCCGTCCGGAGCCGGTGGCGGTTACCAGTCGCCGACCAACGTCAACAACGCGCTCAGCTGTCTCGCCCGCGGCACCAGCTGCGGGACGTTCAAGCCGAGCACGACCTGGCCGTCGATCCGCGGCGCCATGACCTGGTCGATCAACTGGGACGCGTCGAACAACTGGCAGTTCGCCAACACGGTCGCCCCTCATCTGGACTCCCTGCCCTAGATGATGGCCCGTCCGTCGTAACCGCGGGTGAAGCCCCTGTTTCCTTGCGTCATCAAGGACACAGGGGCTTTACCGGGCATCCATCGCCCGGTCCAACTAGGTTGTGCTCATGTTCCACACGCTCGCCGTGCCCGTGATCGCCGCGCCGATGGCGGGCGGCGCCTCCACCCCCGAGCTGGTCGCCGCGGTGAGCGAAGCCGGCGGGTTCGGGTTCCTCGCGGCCGGTTACCTCACCGTCGAGCAGCTCGCGGACAGGATCGGCCAGACGAGCCAGCTCACGAGCAAGCCGTTCGGGGTCAACCTCTTCGTGCCCGGCACCCGGCCGACCGCCGACATCTCGTCCTACGTGGATCGTGTCAAGGCCTGCGCGAAGAAGGTCGGCGCGGTGCCCGGCGATCCGCGCTGGGACGACGACAACTACGGGGCCAAGCTCGAACTGGTGCTGGCGCTGCGGGTTCCGGTGGTGTCGTTCACGTTCGGGCTGCCCGACGTGGACGACGTGCAGCGGCTCAAGGCGACCGGCACCACGATCGTCGTCACGGTCACCACGCCCAGCGAGGCCCGGCAGGCTCAGCAGATCGGCGCGGACGTCCTGTGCGTGCAGGGCGCGGACGCCGGAGCGCACCGCGGCACGTTCACCGACGACGGCATCTCGCCCGGCGGTGGCGAGCTGTACGGGACGCTGGCCGCGTTGACGCTCGTCCGCAACGCCGTCGATCTTCCGGTGATCGCGACCGGTGGGCTCATGAACGGCGCCGACGTCGCCGCGGTGCTGGCGGCGGGGGCGGTCGCGGCGCAGCTCGGCACCGCGTTCCTCGGCTGCCCGGAGGCGGGAACCTCTGCGGCGCACCGGGAAGCACTCGCGGAAGGGGCCCGCCGGACGGCGCTCACGCGGGCGTTCAGCGGACGTCCGGCGCGAGGGCTCGTGAACCGGTTCCTGATCGAGCACACCCCGCACGCGCCCGCCGCGTACCCGAACGTGCACCACCTCACGAAGCCGGTGCGCGCTACCGGTGAGCTTGAGGTCATGTCGCTGTGGGCCGGCACCACCTACCCGCTCGCGACGGCCGAACCGGCGGCCGACATCGTGCGAAGGCTCCACGCGGAGCTCATCGAAGTGGTCAATTCCTTGGCGGAGCGCTTCAAGCGCAGCTAAGAAGGAGGGCGTGACCTCGCTCTCCGATGAGACCTTCCAGGCGATGATGGACTGGTCGCCGATGTTCGCGACGCTCGTGGGCGTGCCCGGCTGGGACGACCGGCTCGAAGACCTCAGCGTCGACGGCCACCAGGCCCTGCGCGCCAGGCTGGCGGACATCCTCCGCCGCGTCGACTCCAGCGACGAGAGTCAGGTCGCAAAGGACGTGATCAGGCACCAGGCGACCTCGATCATCACCAAGATCGACGCCAGGCTGGTCGAGCACACCGTGTCCCGCGGGTTGAACGCGCCGGTCGCGGTACTGCTCAGGAGGGCGTCCCACGTCGACTTCTCGCAGCGGCGGCACCTCGTGCCCCGCTTCCTCGACCAGGCCACGGAGCGGCTGCGCAACACCGACCGCAGGCCGTTGCGCCGGTTGGTGGAGAGCGGGTCGGCCCACGTCGAACGCTTCCTCACCGGGCCGGTTCAGGAGTGGGAGGGCGACGCGGACCTGCGTCCGGCGTTCGCCCGGTACCGCGAGTTCCTGCTCTCACTGGACGGGCGCGACGACGAGCACGCGGGCATCTGCTGGCTGCCGGAGGGCGAGGAGAACTACCGCAAGCTGGTCCGCGACTACACGACCGCCTCGTACACCCCGGCCGAGCTGCACCAGCTCGGGCTCGACCTGATCGCGGCGTTGCGCGAGGAGTACGCCGAGATCGGCTCACGCGTCTGGGGCACGACCGACGTACCGGAGATCTTCCGCCGGTTGCGCACGGAGCTGTTGTGGGACAACGAGGACGACATGCTCGCGAGTGCGGTGGAGGCCGTCGCGCGGGCCGAGGCCGAGGCGCCCAACTGGTTCGGGCGGCTGCCGAAGGCGCGTTGCGAGGTCCGGTTCGTGCCGGAGATGGACCGCGAGAGCGCTCCGTTCGCGTACTACGAGGACGCCGCGCTGGACGGCTCCCGTCCCGGCACGTACTTCGCGAACCCGTTGCGCGCCACTGAACGCAGCCGCACGGTGTCCGAGGTCACGGCGTTTCACGAGGCGATTCCCGGCCACCACTTCCAGCTCTCGATCGCCGCCGAGACCGAGCTGAGCAACGTGCGCAAGTTCGCGTTCATCGACTCCTATCTGGAGGGCTGGGGCCTCTACACCGAGCGGCTGGCCGACGAGATGGGCCTGTACTCGTCCGACGAGCAGCGTCTCGGCATGCTCGGCCTCGACGCGATGCGCGCCGGGCGGCTCGTCGTCGACACGGGCCTGCACGCGTTCGGGTGGTCCAGGCAGAAAGCCGTCGACTACCTGCGCGACAACACCACGATGGACCACACGGAGATCAACTCCGAGGTCGACAGGTACATCGAGACGCCGGGCCAGGCGCTCGCGTACATGGTGGGGCGCCTGGAGATCCAGCGGTTGCGCGGTGAGGCCGAGGCAGCGATGGGTGATCGGTTCGACATCAAGGCGTTCCACGACCTGGTGCTGGAGAACGGCGTGGTGCCGCTGTCCACCCTGAGCGATCTTGTCACCACGTGGTCTGGGAGGGCCTGATGTCGCTCGCGGATGAGATGTTCCAGGCGTCCATGGACTGGTCGCCGCTGGCCTCCACGATGTACGGCCTGCCGGGGTGGGACGACAAGCTGGAAGACCTGAGCGTGGAGGGCGAGCAGGCGCTGCGGGCGCGGATCGCCGACATCCTGCGCAGGGCCGGCACGAGCGACGAGGATCCCGTCACGCTCGCCGTCATCCGGCACCAGGGCGAGTCGATCGTGACCCGCATCGACGCCAGGCTGATCGAGCACACCGTGGCGACCGGGTTGAGCGCACCGGTCAACGGCCTGCTCATGCTCGCGTCGCAGCTCGACATGTCGCAGCGGCTCGACAAGTTCGCCCGCTACATCCAGCAGGCGGGCGAACGGGTCAAGAACTCCGACCGCAGGCCGCTGCGCCGTCACCTCCAGGCCGCCACGACGCGCCTGGAGAGGTTCCTGGCCGCACCCGCGCAGGAGTGGGAAGGGGACTTCTCGACGGAGATCCGCTCGGCCATCGCCGGGTTCCGCGACGTGCTGACCTCGATCGAGGACGGCCGCGGCGACGACAGGCCGGGACTGTGCTGGCTGCCGGACGGCGAGCAGAACTACCTCAAGCTGGTCCGTGACAACACGACCACCTCGCACACCCCGGACGAGTTGCACCGGCTGGGTCTCGACCTGGTCGCCTCGTTGCGCGAGGAGTACGCGGAGATCGGTTCACGGCTGTGGGGCACGAGCGACGTGCCTGAGATCTTTCACAGGCTGCGCACAGAACTGTTGTGGAACAACGAAGACGAGATGATCGCCAGCGCCGTGGAGGCGATCGCACGCTCCGAGGCTGAGGCGCCGAAGTGGTTCGGCCGCATGCCGAAGGTGGGCTGCCAGGTGCGCGCCGTCGACGAGGCGGAACGCGAAACCGCGGGCATCGCGTTCTACCTGCCCGCCCCGCTGGACGGCAGCAGGCCCGGCACGTACTGGCTCAACCCTCTGGGCGCCACCCAGCGCAGCCGGACCCTGTCCGAGGCGACGGCGTTCCACGAGGCGGTGCCCGGCCACCACTACCAGCTGTCGATCGCGGCCGAGACCGACATGCACAACATCCGCAGGTTCGCGTTCATCGTGGCCTACCTCGAAGGCTGGGGCCTCTACACCGAACGGCTCGCAGACGAGATGGGCCTCTACTCGTCGGACGAGCAACGCCTCGGGATGCTGGGCCTCGACGCGATGCGCGCCGGGCGGCTGGTGGTCGACACGGGCCTGCACGCGTTCGGGTGGACTCGGCAGCAGGCTGTCGACTACCTGCGCGAGAACACGGTGATGCCTGAGCCCGAGATCAACGCCGAGATCGACAGGTACATCGAGATGCCCGGCCAGGCACTGGCGTACATGGTGGGGCGCCTGGAGATCCAGCGGTTGCGCGCGGAGGCCGAGGAGAAGCTGGGCGATCGGTTCGACGTGAAGGCGTTCCACGACCTGGTGGTGGGGAGCGGCGCGGTGCCGCTCCCCGTCCTCGGTGATCTGGTTACCGCTTGGACTGCTGCTTCTGCATGACGGAGTTGCGCTTCGAGTAGGCGAAGTAGATGACGAGGCCGATCAGGAACCAGACCGCGAACCGCAGCCAGGTCTCCGGCGTAAGGAACGTGATCAGCCAGATCGAGAACACCACGCCGATGATCGGGACCACCGGCATGCCCGGCGTCCTGAACGTGCGCGGCAGGTCGGGCTGCTTGTAGCGCAACACGATCACGGCGATGCAGACGACGACGAACGCCAGCAGGATGCCGATGTTGGTGAGCTCGGCGGCCTCCGCGATCGGCAGGAAACCGGCGATGACCGCGGAGGCCACGCCCAGCACCCAGGTGATGCGCGACGGGACGTGCTTCACCGGGTGCGTCTTCGCGAACCATCGGGGCAGAAGGCCGTCGCGGCTCATCGAGAAGCCGACGCGGGCCGCGCCAAGGAGGAACGTGAAGAGCACGGTCGTGATGCCGAGGATCGCGCCGACGCTGATGATGATGCCCAGCCAGTGGAAGCCGATGTCCGCGAACGCCGTGGCGAACGCGCTTTCCGAGTCGACGTCCTTGTAGTTGACCATGCCGGTCAGCACGAGGCACGCCAGCACGTAGAGGACCATCGAGATCGCCAGCGAGTAGATGATCGCCTTGGGCATGTGCCGCTGCGAGTCCTTCGACTCCTCGGCGGCTGTGCTCATGGCGTCGTAGCCGAACACCGCGAAGAAGACCGTTGCGGCACCGGTGAAAGCGCCCGTCAGTCCAAACGGGAAGAACGGGTTGTAGTTGTCGGTGTTGATGTGGAAGACACCGACCACGATCACCAGCAGCACCACGGCGATCTTCAGGTACACCAGGGTGGTCTCGAACCGAGCCGCGTTCTTCATGCCCATGTTCAGCACGTACGCGATCAGCAGGCACAGCACGACCGCGAACAGGTTCACCTTGTACGTGCCCGCGGCGACGTCGGCGCCCTCGGTACCCGGTGCGCCCAGCATCCATTGGGGCAGCTGGATGTTGAGCAGACTCAGCAGTTCCGTGAAGTAGCCCGAGATGCCGATCGCGACCACCGCCACGATCGCGGTGTACTCCAGCAGCAGGTCCCAGCCGATGAACCAGCCGACGATCTCGCCCAGGACCGCGTAGCCGTAGGTGTAGGCACTGCCCGCCTTGGGGATCAGGCCGGCGAACTCCGCGTAGGAGAACGCCGCCGCGGCGCTCGCGACACCGGCCACGAGGAACGAGATCAGCACGGCCGGGCCGGCGGTCTTGTTCGCGACGGCTCCCGCGAGCGAGAAGATGCCCGCGCCGATGATGCCGCCGATGCCGATCGCGGTCAGCTGCCACAGGCCCAGCGTTCTGGTGAGCCCGTCGCCCTTGTCCTCCGCGATCTGGTCGATGGGCTTGCGCCTGAAGACGCCCTGCGCGGTACTCATGCTTCAGCTCCCTTGATGAAGGTGGGTCCGGGCGAACCTATGCGCGTCAACTGTCACGCGGTTTGTCCGAACCCACCAATCAAGGGATCCATTTTTGGCCGATCGAGCTGTTTACCTACTCGCGCGTGAAGACGATCTTCCCGGCGGTCTCGCCTTCCAGCATCGACCTGAGGCCCTGCTCGGCGTCCTCGAACTTGAGCTCCGCACCGATCTGCGGCTTGAGGCCGTTGAGCGCGCAGAACTGGATGAGATCGCCCAGCTCCTCGCGCGTGCCCATGGTCGAGCCGACCACGCGCAGCTGCAGGAAGAACAACCGCTGCAGCTCGGCCGCCGTCGCGTCACCGGACGTGGCGCCGGAGATCACGACGATGCCGCCGGGCTTGAGCGCCTTCATCGAGTGCGACCAGGTGGCCTTGCCGACGGTCTCGAACACCGCGTCGACCCGTTCGGGCAGGCGCGCGCCGGACTCGAAGGTCTGGTGGGCGCCGAGGGACGCCGCCAGCGCGCGCTTCTCCTCGGTGCGGCCGGTGACCCAGACGCGGAAGCCGGCGGCACGGCCGAGCTGGATGAGCGCGGTCGACACGCCACCCGACGCGCCCTGCACGAGCATCGTCTGGCCGGGGCGCAGGCCCGACTTCACGAACAGCATCCGGTAGGCGGTCAGCCAGGCCGTGCCCATGCAGGCGGCCTCGGCGAACGACAGGTCCACCGGCTTGGGCAGCGCGTTGCGGGCGGGAACGGTGACGTAGTCGGCGAACGTGCCCTGGTGCTTCTCGGTCAGCAGCGTGCGCTTCGGGTCGAGCGTCTCCTCGCCCGACCAGTTCGGGTCGCCGATGACCGAGTGCAGCACCACCTCGGTGCCGTCGTCGAGGGTGCCGGCGCCGTCGCAGCCCAGGATCATCGGGAACTGCTCCGGCTTGATGCCGACGCCGCGCAACGTCCACAGGTCGTGCATGTTGAGGCTGGCCGCCTTGACCGCGACGCGCACCCACCCGGCGGGGACCTCGGGCTCTGGGCGCTCGCCGACTCGAAGCGAGGCCAGCGGGTTCTCGGGACTGGGTTCTGCTGCGTAAACGGCGAACATGGTTCGCAACATACCTACCGTGCACCTGGTCAAATGCCGTGACACCGGTCACGAGACTAGGGTGGGGCGGGTGGACTGGCTGGTGCAGTGGTGGGGCGGGGTCGAGCTGTGGGTCGTGCAGCTGCCCGTCGCCGTGCAGTTCCCCGTCGTGATGATCGTGGTGTTGCCGCTCTGCCTGGGCGTGGCGCGGTTGATCGACCGCGTCGCGGACTGGGGCGCGAAGAACCCGGCGTCGGGTTCCGACCTGGCCCCGGAGCCCGAGCCGGAGCCCGAGTCGGAGAAGGTCGCCGCGTGAGTCCTGGTCGTCGCCTGACCGTCGCACTGGTCGGGCTCGTCGCTCTGGTCGTGATCGGGTGGTTCGTCAAGGACAACACGTCCGGGCCGCCTCCCGGCGTCTCGAAGCCGGTCGTCACGAGTGCCGCGCAGGCCGAGAAGGTGCCCGGCGCCAACTCGGGCCTCGACATCGAGCCGCTGTCGAAGCTGCCGGCCGAGGCCTCCGCGACCTGGAAGCTGGTCGAGTCGAAGGGCCCGTTCCCGTACCCGCGCAACGACGGCGTGACGTTCGAGAACTGGGAGAAGCGGCTGCCGCAGCAGAAGTCCGGGTACTACAAGGAGTACACGGTGCCAACGCCGGGCAGTCCCGACCGCGGTGCACGCCGGCTCGTGACCGGTGCGGGAAAGGAAGTCTTCTACACCGCCGACCACTATTCGTCGTTCGTCGTCGTGGACGTGACGAAATGAAACGGCACATTCTCGTTTCGGAGAAGTCCGCGGCGATCTCGGCCATTGCCGAGGCGTTGGACTTTCCATCCTGGTTCGGGCAGAACCTGGACGCGTTGTACGACAGCCTGACCGACCTGTCGTGGCTGCCCGCGGGCGAGTACGTGCTGGTCGTGCCGGTCGATTTGGACTCTTCCGTTTCGGGCGTGCTGCGTGACGCTGCGAAACGGACCGCTGAATCAGGTGACCGGAAACTGCGCGTCATTCGCACAGAACGGTGACAGGGGCTGCGCTTCTCCCGTCTGGAGTGGACAGTGCAGCTCCATGGGAACGCAATTCCGCCGTTTGAGCTGTGCGCTCGGCGTCGTAGCAGTTGTTGGTGTGCTTTGCCCCGCCGCGTCGTTCGCTGGTGACCCCGACTGCTCCCAGGAGGAGCCCTTCACCCCGTTCGACACGATCGACGGCGACAACCCGGTGACGATGCAGAACGGTCGCGTGATCGAGCTGCGCGCGTCGAACAAGTCCAAGTGCGCGTGGGGCCGCATCTCCTACGGCACGCCCGGTGAGGAGATCTGGACGGACCGCAAGGACCCCTCGGCCAACGAGCACGAGGGGTTCCTCGGGTACACACGGATCGACTCGGGTAGCGCGAAGTACACCGACGCGTTCAAGAACGACGGCAAGGTGATGCGCGCCTGCGGGTCGTCGCAGGGCGTCATCGAGTGCACGGGCTGGTTCTAGTCGGCGGGAACCCAGGAGGGCCTGCGCTTCTCCTTGAACGCCGCGATGCCCTCCTGGCCCTCCGGTCCGCCGAAGTGCCGCGCCGACAGCTCGAGCATGTCCGCGAAGACCTCGCCGAGGTTCGTCGACCGCTCCTGCTGCAGCATCTCCTTGGTGGCGGCGAGGGCGTTGGGCGCGCCGAGCGCGAGCATGTCGGTGTAGCGGCGGACCTCGGCGTCGACGCCGTCGACCGGCACCGCGGAGTTGAGCAGGCCGATCTCCTTCGCGCGGCGGGCATCGAACGTCTCACCGGTGAGGAACAGCTCGTGGGCCTGGCGTGGCAGCAGGCGCGGCAGCACGGTCACCGAGATGACCGCGGGCACGACGCCGATCCTGACCTCGCTGAACGCGAACGTGGCCTCGTTCGCGGCGATGGCGATGTCGCAGGCCGCCACGATGCCGACACCGCCCGCGCGGGCCGGTCCCCTGAGTGCGGCGACGACCGGTTTCGGGCTGGTCCAGAGCTGCTCGAGGATCGCGGGGAACTCGTTGACGCCCTGATCTCCCGCGCTCGCGCCGGCGGCCTCCTTGAGGTCCATTCCGGAGCAGAACACGGAGCCCGTGTGTGTCAGCACGACCACACGCACCTGGTCGTCCTGCTTCGCCGCGGTCAGGTGCTCCTTGAGCTCCCTGCGCAGCTGTGCGGACAGCGCGTTGCGGTTGTGGGGGGAGTCCAGCGTGATCGTCGCGATGCCACGCTGCACCTCGTAGTGGACCAGCTCGTCTGCCATGTCGCTGACCTTAGCTGCGAGGGCCATTGACAGCATGCTGTCATGTATGACAGTCTACTGTCATGACAACGCAGACGGTGTACCTGGCTCTGGTCGACGGTCTTTCGGACTGGGAGTACGGCCACGCCGCGGCTCAGATCAACATTCAGACCTTCCAGCAGCAGCCGGGCCGTTACGAGATCAAGACCGTGGCCGCGTCGCTGGAGCCGGTGCGGACGATCGGCGGCGTGCGGATGCTGCCGGACGTGGTGATCGAAGACGTGGACGTCGACGGCGCGGCGATGCTGATGCTGATCGGCAGCGACTCGTGGGAGGCGGGAGAGAACGCGGCGCTGGGCCGGCTGGCGCGGCGGTTCCGCGAGGCCGGCAAGCCGGTGGCGGCGATCTGCGGCGCGACGATCGGGCTCGCGCGTGAAGGCCTGCTGGACGACGTCAAGCACACGTCGAACTTCCCCGGCGAGCTCGGCACGTACGGCGGTTCGGCGCTGTACCAGGACGCTCGGGTCGTGCGGGACCAGGGCGTGATCACGTCCGGTGGCGCGAGCTCGATGGAGTGGACACGCGAGATCCTGCTCGAACTGGAGGCCTACCGGCCGCAGACCGTCGACGCCTGGTACGAGTTGTACCGCGAGGACAGCATGGCGGCGTTCGAAAGGCTGATGGCGAGTGTCCAGGACTGAGGCGGGCGACGTGCTGACCGACGTCGTGATGCGGACTTTCCGTTTGTACGGAGCGTTTCTCGACGCGGCCGAGGTCATGACGAAGCCTGTCGGCCTGACCGCGGCCTGGTGGCAGGTGCTGGGCGCGGTGCTGCGCGAGCCGTTGTCGGTCTCGGGCATCGCGCGGGAGATGGGCCTCGCCCGGCAGTCGGTGCAGCGGATCGCAGACCTGTTGGTGGACAAGGGTTTGGCGGAGTACCTGCCGAACCCCGCCCATCAACGCGCGAAGCTCGTCCGGCCCACGGCTGAGGGTTTTGCCGCTATCGCCCGGTTGCGGGAGGCGCAACACGAGTTCGCGAACCGCGTCGGTGCGCAGGTCCCGTTGGAGGACCTGCGCACGACGCTCGCCACGATGAACAAACTGATCGCGGCTATTTCCTGATGCCCGGCAGGGGTGGGGGCACCAGGTGTGTCAGCCGATCGTGGTCGTCGTCAGCACGGGGCTGGGGTCCGGATAGCCCTTCGCGGCGGCGTTGACCGGGAACCCGATGACCGTGACGACGGCGGTGAAGGTGAGGCCGGGCGTGTCGTAGCTGGTGCCGCCCAGCTTGGTGGTGATGGTGCCGGTGCCGCCGGCCTGCAGGTTGATCGTGACCGTCGGCAGCTCGAAGTCGGCGCCACCCTTGATCGGGCCGGGCACGCTCAGCACGACGTCGTTGCCCTGCAAGGCAACCGACGGCGTGCCACCCAAGCCGGCACCGCCCGACAGCGACGCGGACTGGAACTTCGAGTTGGCCGGCACCGGCAGCTTCAGCGCGAGACCCTTGATCTCACGCACCTGCCGCCCACCGGCCTCGGCGGGAATCTTGTTGGGCGCGGGGTCGATGGTGACCTTGACCGTGCCGTTGGGCGCGACACTCGCCGGAGCCGACGCGTCGACACCTTGGTCGAGCGTGAAGTCCGACGACTGCCCGGCGGCGCTCGCCCGCAGTTTGTAGGTGATCGTCTGTGGTGCTGCGGCTGACGCGTTGGTGGCGAACATGAGCATCGGTACCAGTAGCAGGGACCCGATTCCGGCTAGTTTCATGGCCTCTCCCCGATGAGTGGTCGAGGGGCATTTCCAGCACGCGGCGTAATCACCTGCCTACTCATGAGTAGGTTTCACGTCAACGGTTCACACTTCACATCGACCGAACGGCCGTGCGCATTCGATCTTGTGGCGGCGCCCGGAAGTGGAGCGTCGCTGACCCGGGCGCGCGCTCGTCGGGCGGATGGACGTGCTCGTAGATGCCTATGGCCTAGGCGGCGACGGTCTGGCGCGCCAAGGCCTCGTCGTACCGGTCCAACACCAGCTGAGCCACCTCGACGTCGTCCCCCAGCGGCCGCGCCACCACAGCATCTCCCGCCAGCGACGCCACCTTGTCCGGCAACAACCCCGGAGCCAGGAACCAGGACGCGACAGCGATCCGCGTAGCCCCTCGCGCCTTCAACCGCTCAACCGCCTCAGGCACGGCAGGCGAGGCGATCGAAGCGAACGCCGCCTCGACCCCGGCCCACCCGGACTCCCGAGCCCACCGCCGGGCCACGCGAGCCACGGCCTCGTTCGCCGGCTCGTGCGACGACCCGGCGCCGGCCAGTACGACTCCCAGCGACCGGTCCCCGAACGACACCCCGGCCTCGGACAGCCGCCTCAACGCAGCCGACTCCAGCCGCGGATCCGGCCCCAGCACGTCGGAAACCACCGCGGGAACCCGAGCCTCGGCAACAGCAGCCGGCACGTCGACCCGAGCGTGGAAAGCCTTACCCAGCAACAACGGCACCACAACAGCCGGGCCGCGCAACACATCGCTCAACCGAGGCGCGCAGAGGTCCAGGAAGGCACCCCGGACGTCCAGCTCAGGGCGCAACGACCGCACGACGTCCAGCAACGCGTGGATCGACGCGGCAGAGCGCGGATCACGACTGCCGTGTGCGACAGCGACAAGCGACGTCACAGCGCCCCCGTCAATCCGCGAGCCCGCAGCACGGCACGCTCCAGCGGCCGGAACAGCATCAGCTCGATCCCGATGCCCACCAACAGGATCAGGAAGATCGCCGCGATCACCATGTTGATGTCGTTCAACGACGACCCGTTGTGCAGGTACTGCCCGAGGCCGGTCCCCAGCTGGGGCGACGTCGCGATGATCTCCGCGGCCATCAGCGACCGCCACGAGAACGCCCAGCCCTGCTTCAACCCGGCCAGATACCCGGGCAGAGCCGCCGGCAACAGGATGTGCCGAGCCGAAGCCAGCCGACCGGCCCCCAACGCGCGCCCAACTCGGGGCAGCAGCGGCGGAATCTGGTCGATGCCGGCCACCAGGCCGTTGGCGATCGACGGCACCGAACCCATCAGCACCACGAAGTAGATGGTGGAAGGCGTCACGCCGAACCACAGGATCGCGGCCGGAACCCAGGCCACGGAAGGAAGTGACTGCAGGCCCGTCAGCAGCGAGCCGATCGCCGCGCGCACCACGCGGACCTTGGCGATCAGCAACCCCAGTGGTGTCGCGATCAGCACTGCCGCGATGAACCCGAACACCGCGCGGTGCAACGAGGTCCACAGGATGCTGAACGCCTCGCCCGTGCCGATGCTGCGGACGAGCTCGTTCCACACGGTGAGCGGGGCGGGCAGCTGGAACTCCGGCAGCAGAGCCGATGCCCACAACCCCTGCCACACGCCCAGGAGCAGGGCGAAGGCGATGATCGGTGGCACGCCCGTCTTGAGGAACCGGCGCCACATCGGCGCCTTGTGCGCCTCTACGGGCACGTCCAGCGCGTCGAGGCCGGCGCCGACCTTGTCGAGGGTGTCAGGAGGCGTGGCCACTGATGACCTCTCGGAGGTGGGTGTTGATCTCGTTGAGCACTGCGTCCGAGGAGTCCGTGACGTCCCACTCGCGCACCACGCGGCCGGGGCGCGAGGACAGCAGCACGACGCGCTGGCCCAGGCGCACTGCTTCGCGGACGTCGTGCGTCACGAAGATGATCGCGGTGTTCGTGGTCTCCCACACGCGCAACAGTTCGCTCTGCAGCACGTCGCGCGTGATGGCGTCCAGCGCCGCGAACGGCTCGTCCATCAGCAGCAGGGCGGGTGCGCCGTCCGCGGAGACGGTGGTGGACGCCAGCGCGCGAGCCAGGGCCACGCGCTGACGCATGCCGCCGGAGAGCTCGTGCGGGCGCTTGTCGGCGACGTCGCCGAGCCGCACCAGCTTCAGCAGCTCCAGCGCGCGACGCTTGCGGGCCAGGCGGCCGACGCCGGCGAAGCGCAGCGCCAGTTCGACGTTGCGGGCGGCGGTGAGCCACGGCATGAGCGCGGGCTCCTGGAACATCACGGCCGGGCGCGAGGTGTTGAGCTGCAACGAGCCCGACGTCGCGCCGTCGAGGCCGGCGACGATGTTCAGCAGCGTGCTCTTGCCGCAGCCCGAGGCGCCGAGGAGACACACGAACTCGCCGGGCTTGACCTTCAGGTCGACCCCGTCGAGCGCCACCACGGCCGAGTTGCCGTGGCCGAACACCTTGCGAACGCCGGCCAGTTCAACGGCAGTGTCCACAGTAGACAAAACAGTGGTCTCGAGCGTGGCGGTCATATCCGTGTCCCCTCAGAGCTACTTCTGGTCGAGTCCGGCTGCTTGCACCTGCGGCTTGCCCTGTGCCTGAAGAACCTTGTTCAGCACCGTGAAGTCGGCGTACCCGGCGACGTTCGCGGCCTCCTTGGCCACGCCCGCGGTCACCGCGTCCTCCGCGAGCTGCGGGAAGTGCTTGGCCTGCGCGTCGGTCGTCAGCTCGATGTTGTCCCACGCGGCGTCGAGGACCTTCTGACCGAGCTTCTTCGACGTGAGCTTTTCCAGAGCGGCGTTGACCGTGGTCTTGGCCTCGGCGGAGTTGGCCACCGCCCAGTCCGTCGCGGCGACGTGGCCCTTGAGCACGGCCTCGACGGTCTCCGGGTGCTCCTGCAGGAACTTCGTCCGCACGATGATCACCGTGGTCGGGAACTTCCCGCCCTCCCACAGGGACTTCTCGTCCAGCAGCACCTTCGCGCCCGCTTCGGCGACCAGGCGCGCCGACCACGGCTGCGGTGCCCAGGTGGCCTGGATGTCGCCCTTCTTGAACAGGTCGAGCGACTGGGCGTTCTCCACGTTCTGCACCGTCACCTGGCCGGTGAGGTTCTTCTCCGCCAGGTACTTCTTCAGCGCGACGTCCTGGGTGTTCGCGAGCTGCGGCGTGGCGACGGTCTTGCCCTTGAGGTCCTCGATCGAGTTGATCTCGGGCTTCACCACGAGCTGCGCGCCACCGGACGTGGCACCGGCGATGAGCTTGACGGCCTCGCCCTTGGACTTCGCGTAGGCGTTGATCGCCGGTCCGGAACCGATGTAGGCGATGTCGAGCGACTCGCCCAGCAACGCGTTCACCTCTTCCGGGCCGGCGTTGAACGTCTGTGTCGTGAGCTTGGTGGTGCCGAGCTCCTTGGCGAACAAGCCCTTCTCGACACCGATCAGCGCGGCGGCGTGGGTCACGTTCGGGAAGTACCCGAGGCGCACCTCGCTCGCGGCGCCCTTCGCCTGGACGGGTCCGTCGTCAGTGCCTCGACGGGTGCAACCCGACAGTGCTGTCAGTGCGATGAGCGCGATGGCGATCGCGGGCTTGAGATTCACGAGAAGGCCTTTCAAGGACCGGGGGAGACGAGGGCGCGGTTGTCCTGGGCGGCGGTGTCGCCATCCTCGGTACAGCTCTCCGCGTCCAGCTCCGGCAGCGGCGCCCCGACCAGCCCGGCGGCGAGCGTGCTGCCGTCCGAGGGGTCGATCACCAGGAAGGACCCGGTGCGCCGGCTGAAGCTGTAGTCGTCCAGCGGAACAGGCTCGGCCAGGCGCAGTGACACCCGGCCGATCTCGTTGAGCTCCAGCGAGCCGGGCGAGTCCACACTGGACAGTGCCTGCTCGTCGAAGCGGTCGCGCAGTTCGGTGACCATCGCCTGCACGGTGCGCGTGCCGTGCTTGACGAGAACCCGTGCACCCGGCCGCAGCGGCTTCTCCGCGAGCCAGCAGAGGGTGGCCTCGAAGTCGTCCGTGACGGTCGGCGCATTGCCCGCGGAGGCGATCAGGTCGCCGCGCGAGATGTCGATGTCGTCGGCCAGCAGCAGCGTGACGGACTGGCCGGCCGCGGCTTCCGTCAGCTCGCCGTCCGCCGTGTCGATCTTCGTGACGGTGGTGCGGCGGCCCGACGGCAGCACGACGATCTCGTCGCCCGGCTTGACCGTGCCCGCCGCGACCAGACCGGCGTACCCGCGGTAGTCGAGGTGCTCGGCGGTGCGCGGACGGATCACGTACTGCACCGGGAAGCGGAACGGCGCGTCGTGCGGGTCGGGCTCGACCGGCACGGTCTCCAGGTGCTCCAGCAGTGTCGGGCCGGAGTACCACGGCGTGTTCGCGGACTTCTCCACGACGTTGTCGCCGGCCAGCGCCGACACCGGGATCTCGACCACGGCGTCCTCGGTGTACCCGAGAGCCGTGGCGTGCGCCGTGAACTCCTTGGCGATGCGGGAGAACGTCACCTCGTCGTAGTCCACGAGGTCGATCTTGTTGACCGCCAGCACGAGGCGCGGCACACCGAGCAGCGCGAGAACCGCGGCGTGGCGGCGGGTCTGTTCGATGACGCCCTTGCGCGCGTCGACGAGCAGGACCGCGAGCTGCGCGGTGGAGGCACCGGTGACGGTGTTGCGGGTGTACTGCACGTGGCCCGGGGTGTCCGCGAGCACGAACGATCGCTTGGGCGTCGCGAAGTACCGGTACGCCACGTCGATCGTGATGCCCTGCTCCCGCTCCGACCGCAGGCCGTCGACCAGCAGCGACAGGTCCGGGGTGGCGAGACCGCGGTCGGCGCTCGCGCGGTGCACGGCGTCGAGCGTGTCCGCGAGCACCGACTTGGTGTCGTAGAGCAGCCTGCCGACGAGCGTGGACTTGCCGTCGTCCACGCTGCCTGCGGTAGCCAGCCTCAACAGGTCGCTCATTTAGAAGTAACCCTCCCGCTTGCGGTCTTCCATGGCGGCCTCGGACAGCCGGTCGTCGGCACGCGTGGCGCCGCGCTCGGTCAGTCGTGACGCGGCGACCTCGGCGATCACCGCGTGGATGTCGGCGGCGTCGGACTCGACGGCACCGGTGCAGGAGCCGTCGCCGACCGTGCGGTAGCGAACCGTCTTGCGCACCAACGTCTCGCCGTCACGCGCGGTGCCCCACGGGCCCTCGGCGAGCCACATGCCGTCGCGCAGGAACACCTCGCGCTCGTGCGCGTAGTAGATGTCCGGTAGCTCCACGCCCTCGCGCTCGATGTAGTTCCACACGTCGAGCTCGGTCCAGTTGGACAGCGGGAACACGCGGACGTGCTCGCCGGGGCGGTGCCGGCCGTTGTAAAGGTTCCACAGCTCCGGACGCTGGCGCTTCGGATCCCACTGGCCGAACGCCGTGCGCAGGCTGAAGATCCGCTCCTTGGCGCGGGCGCGTTCCTCGTCCCTGCGGCCGCCGCCGAACACGGCGTCGAACTTGTGCTGCGTGATGGTGTCCAGCAACGGCACGGTCTGCAACGGGTTGCGCGTGCCGTCCGGGCGCTCCTGCAGGCGGCCGTCGTCGATCCAGTCCTGGACCTTAGCGACTTCGAGACGCAGACCGTGTTGTGCCACAACGCGATCGCGGAACTCGATGACCTCGTCGAAGTTGTGCCCGGTGTCGACGTGCAGCAGCGGGAACGGCACCGGTGCCGGGTAGAACGCCTTGATCGCGAGGTGCAGCAGGAGCGTCGAGTCCTTGCCGCCGGAGAAGAGGATCACCGGCCGGTCGAACTCGCCCGCGACCTCGCGGAAGATGTGGATCGCCTCCGATTCGAGGCGTCCCAAGGTGTCGAGCGCGAGTGTCATCCGTGCAACCCACATTCCGTCTTCGACTGACCGGCCCACCGGCCGCTGCGGGCGTCCTGCCCCGGCAACGGCTTCGACGTGCACGGCAGGCAGCCGATGGAGGGATATCCCTCCTGCACCAGCAAGTTCTCCAGAATCCCCTTCTCGCGGATGTAGGCGTTGAACTCGTCATCGCTCCACGGCGCGATCGGGTTGATCTTCACCAGGCCGTTGCGCTCGTCCCACTGCACGATCGGCGTGTTCGCGCGGGTGGGCGCGTCCACCCGGCGCACACCGGTGACCCACGCGTCGTACTTCGCGAGCTCACGGCGCAGCGGCACGACCTTGCGCAGGTTGCAGCACTTGGCCGGATCCGTCTGGTAGAGCAGGCCGAACTCGGCCTCCTGGTCGGCCACCGACTGCTCGGCCTCGGCGTTGACGATCCGCACCTCCGGGTAGACGACGCCGACCGCGTCGCGCACGCCGATGGTCTCCGGGAAGTGGTAGCCCGTCTGCAGGAACAGCACGTCGAAGTTCGGCTTCACCTTGGCGGCGAGGTCGATCAGCACGGCGTCCTGCATGTTCGACGCGACGATGTAGTTGTCGCCGAACGTCCGCGCGGTCCACTCCAGCGCTTCGATCGCCGTGGCGTCACGGAGCTCCTGTTCCGCGGCCTCGGCGACGATCTTGAGGTCTTCCTTCAGATCGCTCACTTCTTCACCTCCTGCGGCAGGTTGAGCCCGACGAACTGGACCTTGAAGACGCGGCGGCACCCGGTGCACAGCCACGCGTAGCTGGGTTCCTCCTGCGGCCGGAGGTCCTCGTCGCCGCAGTAGGGGCAGTAGAAGGGCGTCGCCCGTTCGCTCACTTGAGAGCACCCTCTTCCGCGCGGGCGACCCACTGGGCGAAGCGCTCGTCCTCTTCGCGCTGTGCCACGAAGTTCCGCACGACCCGCTCGACGTACTCGGGCAGTTCGGCGGCGGTCACCTTGTGGCCGCGCAACTTCCGGCCGAAACCCGCGTCGAGACCGAGGCCGCCGCCGAGGTGCACCTGGAAGCCCTCGACCTGGTTGCCCTCGTCGTCCGTGACGATCTGGCCCTTGAGACCGATGTCCGCGGTCTGGATGCGGGCGCAGGAGTTGGGGCAGCCGTTGATGTGCACGGTGATCGGCGCGGTCACGCCGTCGACGATGTCCGCGAGGTTGGCCTCGAGCTTGCTGACGAGGTCGTTGGCGCGGGCCTTGGTCTCGACGATCGCGAGCTTGCAGAACTCGATGCCGGTGCAGGCCATCACGCCGCGCCGCCACGGCGACGGCTCCGACTGCAGGCCCAGCTTGGCGAGGTCCGCCTGGAGCGTCTTGACCTCGCCCTCGGGGACGTCCAGCACGACGATCTTCTGCTGCGGCGTGAGGCGGACCCGTGAGCTGCCGGCCCGTTCGACGATCTTCGCGACCTCGACCAGCGTGCTGCCGGAGACCCGGCCCGCGATCGGCGCCGCGCCGACGTAGAACAGGCCGTCCTTCTGCCGGTGCACGCCGATGTGGTCACGTTGCTGGTTCAGGGTTTCCGGCGCCGGGCCGTCGAGCATCTTGCGCTTGAGGTACTCGTCCTCCATGACGTGGCGGAACTTCTCCGGGCCCCAGTCGGCGACGAGGAACTTGATGCGCGCGCGGTGCCGCAGCCTGCGGTAGCCGTAGTCGCGGAAGACGCTGATGACGGCTTCCCACACGTCCGGCACCTCGTCGAGCGGCACCCAGACGCCGAGCCGCTTGCCCAGCATGGGGTTCGTGGACAGGCCGCCGCCGACCCAGAGGTCGAAGCCGGGCCCGTGCTCGGGGTGGTTCACGCCGACGAACGCGACGTCGTGGATCTCGTGGGCGACGTCCTGCAGACCGGAGATGGCGGTCTTGAACTTGCGCGGCAGGTTGGAGAACCGCGGGTCACCGATGTAGCGCTCGAGGATGACGTCGATCGCCGGCTGCCCGTTGATGATCTCGTCCTCGGCGATGCCCGCGACCGGCGAGCCGAGGATGACGCGCGGGCTGTCGCCACACGCCTCCATCGTGGTGAGCCCGACCGCTTCCAGCTTCTGCCAGATCGTGGGAACGTCCTCGATCCGGATCCAGTGGTACTGGATGTTCTGCCGGTCCGTGATGTCCGCGGTGTCGCGCGCATACGTCTGCGAGATCTCGCCGAGGACGGTCAGCTGCTGCGTGGTGAGCGCACCGCCGTCGCTGCGCACGCGCATCATGAAGTACTCGTCGTCCAGCTCTTCGGGCTCGAGCGTGGCCGTGCGGCCGCCGTCGATGCCGGGCTTGCGCTGGGTGTAGAGGCCGTACCACCGGAAACGTCCGCGCAGGTCAGCCGGGTCGATGGCGTCGAAGCCCCGGTGGGCGTAGATGTTCTCGATGCGGGCGCGGACGTTGAGCGGGTTGTCGTCCTTCTTGCTCCGCTCGTTGGGGTTCAGCGGCTCTCGGTAACCGAGCGCCCACTGCCCCTCGCCGCGACGCTGCTTGGCGCGCGGTGACGTCTGCGGCGGGACCATCGCCATCCTCCGGGGTTTCGAGGCGCCGAGTGCGCGTGCGAGCCCAGAGGTGCTGTGGTGGGGGTCTCGTCAGCGCACCAAGCGCCGACGGGAACAAATCAGCGCGAGGTCATGCCGTGCAACGGCACATCGCGCTGGAGACACGACGGAAGTCGACGTGGCGGCGGGCCACGAGGCGGACTCCAGTCGAAGGCATGGGACCAGTGTGCCTGGCGTCCAGAGCATGGTCCACCGCCAACCGAATGCTGGGATTCTCCTGGCGAAGTTGACATCGTCAACCGGTTTCGCTCAGTGATGCTTCTGTCACCGACAGAGATGTGTCCTGGCTGGGCACCGCCGTTCGTGGCCCGTGGTGGACACTGAGCGTCATGCCCTCCGCTTTGCCCGAAGGCGAGCCCGCGCCCGCCGACGGTTCGCTCCCCGCCTCCGCACTCGCCGGCCTCGGCTCCCGCCCGTTCGGCATCTACGTGCACGTGCCGTTCTGCGCCACCCGGTGCGGGTACTGCGACTTCAACACCTACACGCCGGGTGAGCTGGGCTCGTCCGCGTCGCCGGAGTCGTGGCTGGAGGGCCTGCGCCGCGAACTGGACCTCGCCGCGTCCGTGCTGGGATCCGCTCCGCCCGCCTCGACCGTCTTCGTCGGCGGTGGCACGCCCTCGCTGCTGGGTGCTTCCGGTCTGGCTGATGTGTTGGATGCGGTACATCAGTCGTTCGGCCTAGCTCCGGGTGCCGAGGTGACGACGGAATCCAACCCGGAGTCGACGTCGGCGTCGTTCTTCGCCGGTATACGTGATGCGGGATACACACGCGTCTCGCTGGGTATGCAGTCCGCCGCGCGCCACGTGCTCGCCATCCTGGACCGCAAGCACACCCCCGGTCGTCCGATCGACGCCGCACGTGAGGCGCGCGCGGCCGGGTTCGAGCACGTGAACCTCGACCTGATCTACGGGACGCCGGGGGAGAAGCCCGCTGACCTGTCGGCCTCGCTGGACGCGGTGCTGGAAGCAGGCGTCGACCACGTGTCCGCCTACGCGTTGATCGTGGAGGACGGCACGGGCCTGGCCCGCCGCATCCGGCGCGGCGACCTGCCGATGCCGGACGACGACGTGCTGGCGTCGTCGTACGAGATGGTCGACTCGGTGCTGTCCTCGGCCGGCTTCTCCTGGTACGAGGTCTCCAACTGGGCGACGTCGGTCTCCGCGCGGTGTCAGCACAACGTCCTGTACTGGAAGGGCGCCGACTGGTGGGGCTTCGGGCCGGGTGCGCACAGCCACGTCGGCGGCGTCCGCTTCTGGAACGTGAAGCACCCGGCGCGCTACTCGTCGCTGCTCGCGGAGGGCAAGTCACCCGCCGCCGGGCGCGAGGTGCTGTCGGACGAGGACCGGCGGGTCGAGCGGGTGCTGCTGGAGCTGCGGCTCGCCGAGGGTCTGCCGGCCGATGTGCTGGATGGCGCGGGCCGTGCGGAGGCTCGTACGGCGATCGCCGACGGCCTGCTCGAACCGCTGGACGACCGGTGCGTGCTGACGGACCGCGGCCGCCTGCTCGCCGATGCCGTGGTCAGGCGTCTGCTGCCGTGATCAGCGGGCGCGGATGTCGTGCTGGCTGCGCACCTCGGTGATCATCTGCCCCTGCTTGCGGTACGTCACCGTCGCCCACCACAACCCGTCCGGCCGCCGCGACGACTCCCAGATCAGCGTGCCCTCCCACCACCGGTCGTCACTCATGACCAGGCACGGCTTCTCCGACACCTGCGCCCTGCCGTGCCGTTCGAGCCACGCGGGCGCGCAGCAGTGGTCGCACGGCTGGAGCTGGCCGGGGCCGACGTCCGCCCACCGCACCGGGACGACCTCGTGCGTGTCCTTGCCGATCAGCCGCAGCCGGTTCTGGCCCTTCTGGAGCCACTCGCAGCCCGGATCGTTGTGGTACGTCCGGCCGCCCTTGGTGCGCCAGCCCTGTTCGAGCACACCAGGTGGTGGTCGGCGCTCTTCGTCTCTCACCGCGGTCCCCACCTCAGATTCGGATGGTTTGGACCCTAGCGACCAGTACCGACAAAAACAGGGCGTGGCACCTTGATGTTGGAATAGCGGTCCCAGCCCTCTGAGATCCGCTTGAGGTAGAGGTCGGCCTGGGCGGCGTCGATCACCCAGTTCCACTCCCCGGTCGGCGGTGCCGGGTACGCCCGTACTCGGGCGGCGACGGCTTGCGCCTCGTCGAGACCGTCCCAAATAGAGCGTGCGAGCTCGGTGGACGGCTGCTGGACGTAGATCCGGTAGCCGAAGTACGCCTTGGCGACCGCCCTGTGCAGCTCCGCGGTCAGCACGGTGCGTTCGAAATAGGACTTCAGTTGCGTGTAGTCGTTGGGGCGCAGAAACTTCCGGACGCGTTCGACGTCGCGCAGGGAGGCCTTGGCGAGGTTGACGCCGTGGTTCTTCTCGATGTTGAGGTGGTCGAGGTACTCCTGCGTCATCAGGTTGCCGGGCGTGACCCAGCCGCGGTCCAGCACGTAGCCGGCCTCGCGGCGCAGGACGCCGTCGGTCTTGCAGTGCGGTGGTGCGAGGTGGTTCGCGACGTCGATCCAGTAGTGGAACCTCTTGTTCACGCCGTGGCGCACGAACGTCTCGGGCGGGTCGACCCACTTGCCGGAGACGCTGCGGTGGTAGCTCGAGCAGTACGGGTCGTAGTCCAGCCGCGAGTGGTTGGCGCTGTTGCTGCCCAACGTGTAGAGCGTCGAGGTGATGATCTCCGGCGAACGTGCGAGGGCTCTGGCGACGTGCGGTGCGGCCGGCAGGCCGTACTTGCGGGCGGCGAACTCGAAGTAGATCCGGGAGTTCGAGGCGCCTTCCGAGGCGCGCTTCAGGGCGAACAGGTTGATCTCGGTGGGGGTGTTGACGATGCGGGACTCGTCGTAGCGGTCGGTGCGGGCCACGTAGCCGATCACGTTGGGGAGCTTGCGGTAGTGGCGCAGGCGGTCGGCGTGCTCGGCGACGAACGCGTTGGCGATCTTGCCCTGGCCGTTGTACTCGCCGGCGGTGTCGTACTCGATGAGCACCGGGCGTTTGATGCGCGGGACGGTGACGTCGATCGGGTGCGTGAGGAAGAAGTCGTGGGGCTGTGCCTTGGCCATCACGCGGATGCGCTGGTTCCGGACGCGGTCGATCGCGCCGATCGTGCGTTCCATCTCGGCGGGGTAGTAGCCGAACGTGCGCAGGTACAGCAGCATGCCGCGCTCGTCGATCACGGACGCGACCTGGTCGACGAGGTGGGCGAGCTTCTCCTCGGCGGTTTTGAGGCGGGTGGAGTGCTGGTTCTCCACACGGGCGCCGGTCTCGACGAACGTCAGGATGATCGAGTCGACGTCCGGGACGAGGTCGAGCATCTGGCGGTAGTCGGCCTTGAACCACTCCCAGAACGCCGGGTTGTCGAGGTCGATCGTGCCGTTCGGGCCGGTGCGGAACTCGGCTGGGTAATAGGCGAGGTGGTAGAGGGCGTGGTCCCAGGCGGCGACCTCCCTGATGCCCGACGTGTGGGCGAGGTCGGTGAGGCGGTTCACCTGGGCCTGTCTGCGCGGGTCGCGGACCTCGCGCAGGTCGTGCACGACGTCGTGGGACAGCTGCAGGTGGTTGATCCGGTAGCGCTTCGCCGAGGCGATCACCTCGTCGGCGCCCGCGTCGCTGTCGGAGAGGATCGTCCAGCCGCGGATGTTGCGGGAGATCGAGCCCTGATCCGCGGTGGCGACGCCGGGCTGGATCAGCAGTGCCGCCACCAGGAGCAGACAGATGACTCTGCGCATGCGCACCCCTCACGGGACCGGGGCGGCGGCGCCATCTACCCAACGGTTGACTGAATCGTCAGTCAAGAGGGCGGCGGAGTTCTGCGTTGTTTACATCGCAGGCGTCGTGGGTAAGAGTGATATCCAATATATCAGCTTGAACTTGAGTTCGGGTTCAGCAACGCAACAGAGCTGGCTCCCGGCAGGAAACCGCCTGGGTAAACTCGGGAGCACGGGACACGGAGGTGACAGCGGTGAACGCCGATGAGCGTCGGTTCGAGGTGCTGCGCGCCATCGTCGCCGACTACGTGTCCAACCAGGAGCCCGTCGGGTCGAAAGCGCTGGTGGAGCGGCACAACCTGGGTGTGTCGAGCGCGACCGTGCGCAACGACATGGCCGCGCTGGAGGACGAGGGCTACATCGCCCAGCCGCACACCAGCGCGGGTCGTGTGCCGACGGACAAGGGCTACCGGCTCTTCGTCGACAGGCTGAGCGAGATCAAGCCGCTCTCGCAGGCCGAGAAGCGGGCCATCCGCAGCTTTCTCGACGGAGCGCTCGACCTCGACGACGTGATGCGCCGCAGTGTCCGGTTGCTCGCGCAGCTCACCCGGCAGGTCGCGGTGATCCAGGTGCCGACCCTGTCCCGCGCGGCCGTGCGGCACCTCGAGGTGCTGCCGATCACGCCGTCGCGGCTGATGCTGGTGCTGATCACCGACACCGGCCGCGTCGACCAGCGGATCGTCGAGCTGGGTGACGTCATCAGTGAAGAGGACACGGCCCACCTGCGCGGCGTGCTGAACCAGGCCATGTCGGGGCAGCGGCTGGCTGACGCGAGCGCCAAGGTCGCGGAGCTGCCCGACGAGGTGCGTCAGGACCTGCGCGACCCGATGCTGAGGGTCGCCACGGTGCTGATCGAGACGCTGGTCGAGCACCCGGAGGAACGGCTCGTGCTCGGCGGCACCGCGAACCTCACCCGCAACGTCGCGGACTTCCCCGGCTCGCTCCGGCAGGTGCTGGAGGCGCTCGAGGAACAGGTGATCGTGCTCAAGCTGCTCGCCGCCTCCCGCGATCCCGGTCGCGTGCTGGTGCGCATCGGCGAGGAGAACGAGGCAGCTGAGATGCGCAGCACTTCCGTGGTGTCCATCGGCTACGGCAGCCGTGACAATCCGCTGGGCGGCCTCGGTGTCGTCGGACCCACGCGCATGGACTACCCGGGAACGATGGCGGCCGTGCGTGCGGTCGCCAACTACGTCGGTGAGATCCTGACCGGTCGTTGAACGAGAACTGCACCCGAGAACTTTTCTCTGAAAGATGAACACGAAAGCGAACAAGGTGGCCAGGGATTACTACGGCATCCTCGGTGTCGCGCAGAACGCGACACAGGATGAGATCAAGCGCGCCTATCGCAAGCTCGCCAGGCAGCTGCACCCGGACGTCAATCCCAGCGAGGAGGCCCGCTTCAAGGAGGTCACGGCCGCCTACGAGGTGTTGTCGAACCCCGAGAAGCGCCGCATCGTCGACCTGGGCGGCGACCCGCTCGACTCGGGCGGCGGCGGTGGACGCGCCGGCGGCGACCCGTTCGCGGGCTTCGGTCTCGGCGACATCATGGACGCCTTCTTCGGTGCCTCGTCCGGCGGCGGCCGCGGTCCCCGCAGCCGTGTGCAACCGGGTTCCGACGCGCTGATCCGGCTCGACATGACGCTGGAGGAGTGCGCGGCTGGCGCCACCCGTGAGCTCACCGTCGACACCGCGATCCTCTGCGACCGCTGCCACGGCGCCGGCACGTCCGGCGACTCCAAGCCGATCCGCTGCGACACGTGCAACGGCCGCGGCGAGGTCCAGTCGGTGCAGCGCTCGTTCCTCGGCCAGGTCGTGACGTCGCGCCCGTGCCCGGTGTGCCGCGGCTACGGCGAGGTCATCCCCGACCCGTGCCAGCAGTGCAGTGGCGACGGCCGCGTCCGCTCGCGCCGCACGATCTCCGTGAACATCCCCGCCGGTGTCGCCGAGGGCATGCGCGTGCGCCTCGCGGGCCAGGGCGAGGTCGGTCCCGGCGGTGGCCCGGCCGGCGACCTCTACGTCGAGGTCGAGGAGCACCCGCACGAGATCTTCGAACGCGACGGCGCCGACCTGCACTGCGTGGTGCAGATTCCGATGACGACGGCTGCTCTGGGCGCCACCCTGCCCCTGAAGACGCTGGACGGCGAGGAAGAACTGCAGATCGAGCCCGGCACGCAGCCGAACACGCAGCTCGTGCTGACGGGCCGCGGCATGCCGAAGCTGCGTTCCACCGGCCGCGTCGACGGCCGCGGCGACCTGCACGTGCACCTCGAAGTCGTCGTGCCCACGAAGCTCGACGCCGCCCAGGCCGCACTGCTGCGCGACCTCGCCGAGATGCGCGGCGAGAACGAGCCTTCGTTGTCCCACAACGGCAAGGGCGGCGGCGGGCTGTTCTCCCGCCTGCGCGCCTCACGCGGCAACCGATGACCCTGCCCGTCTTCCTCGTGCCCGCGCTCCCGGCGGGCGAGGAGTTCGTGCTGGACGGCCCGGAAGGCCGCCACGCCGCGACCGTGAAGCGCCTGCGCGTGGGTGAGGAACTCGTCCTGTCCGACGGTTCCGGCACCCTCGTGCGGTGCGCCGTGGTGGCGGTGGAACGGGATGCGTTGTCGCTGAAGGTGCTCGAACGCTCCGTGGAGCCAGAACCGATGCCACGCGTCGTCCTCGCGCAGGCGTTGGTGAAGGGCGACCGCGGCGAGCTCGCGGTCGAACTGGCCACCGAGGCCGGAGTGGACGGTGTGGTGCCGTGGCGCGCTTCCCGTTGCGTGGCGAAGTGGGAAGACGGCCCGCGCGGCGCCAAAGCGTTGGGGCGTTGGCGTTCCACGGTTCGGGAGGCGGCGAAGCAAGCCCGGCGCTCACGAGTGCCTTTCGTCGACGAACCCGTGACCACGGCGCAGCTTTCGCAGCGCGTGTCGTCGTCGGCGCTCACGCTCGTGCTGCACGAGAGCGCGACCGACCGACTGTCCGATGTCGACCTTCCGGCATCCGGAGACGTCCTGCTCGTCGTCGGTCCGGAAGGCGGAATCACGCCAGAGGAACTGGACGCCTTGCGTTCTTCGGGTGCCCGGATCGTCCGATTGGGCCCAACCGTTCTGCGTGCATCTACCGCTGCGGCCGTTGCTCTTGGTGCCCTCGGGGTGCTCACCTCTCGCTGGTGACCCAGTTCACTCCGAAGGTGAACATCGGATGGATTGGCTTGACGCAAGTTGTAGCGAACCGCAGGCGGTTGGGGTTACTCTAGTTGCAGAGGGGCTCAATTGGTCTAGCCGGAAACGGAGTAGACGATTAGGCCTTTCTAACCAAAGGACTCGCCGGACACCTCCCCCCTCGGTCCGGCGTCGGCGCCTCGCGGCGAAGCGACCCCCAGGCTTCGGACCGCGAGGCGCCCCTTTATCTCTCGGTCTCGCTTGCTCGGTGCCTTCGGCACCTTCGCCGCTCGTCGATAAAGCGTGTCTTGTGGGGGCCTAGCCCCCACACCCCAGCCGGGGGCAAGCCCCCGGACCCCCGGCCGCCTCGCCTTCGGCTTCGGCAGGCCATCCCCTTTCGCTTCGCGTTACGTCACGTCGCGTTGCGTCGGTCCTGCCACGCCTCGCTTTGCCTCGCGCTGGCCTTGCCGCGCTTCGCGTCGCGTCTCGTTGCCTCACTTCGCCTCTGCCTTGCGTCCCCCGGCATTGCCTCGCTTCGCCCCGCTTCGCATTGGCTCGCTTCGCCTTGCGCCGCCTCGCTTTGCCTCGTCTTGCGTCGCCAGGCCTCGCCACGCCCCCGGCCCCGCCAGGCCTCGCCTTGCGTCGCCTCGCTTTGCCTCGTCTTGCGTCGCCAGGCCTCGCCACGCCCCCGGCCCCGGCCCCGGCCCCGGCCCCGCCAGGCCTCGCCAGGCCTCGCCTTGCGTCGCCTCGTCACGGCCTCGCCTCGCCAGGCCTTGCGTCGCCTCGTCACGGCCCCGCCTCGCGTCGCCTTGCGTCGCCACGTGTTGGCGCGCCCCGCTTTGCGTCGCCTTGCCTCGCTCGTTTGCGCCGCCCCGCTTTGCCTTGTGTCGCCACGTGTTGGCGCGCCCCGCTTTGCTCTTGCCGCGGGTCGCCTTGTGTCGCCTTGCCTTGGTTGATTTGTGTTGTTTGCGGTGGGTGCCTTGTTGGGGTGGATTGTGGGTGTTTGGGGCGTGGGTGGGGTTTGTTGGTCGCGTAGGTTCTGGGGGTGCAGCGGATTGCTTATGGGGAGCACCCCAGTCAGTTTGGCGAGCTTTGGCTTCCCGACGGGGTTGCCGAGGGTGCTGTTGTCGTCGTTCACGGTGGTTTTTGGCACCAGAGGTATGGGCTGGAGCTCGGGCGGCCGCTGGCGGAAGTGCTTGTGAAGGACGGATTTGCCGTCTGGAACATCGAGTACCGGCGTGTTGGTGGTGACGGTGGGTGGCCTGCCACTGGACAGGACGTGTTGGCGGCCATCGAGGCTGTCGACATCGGACCCGTGGTGACGCTCGGACACAGCGCTGGAGGGCATCTCGCTGTGTGGGCGGCCAGACACAGCGAGCGAGTGATCGGAGCTGTGGGGCAGGCGGCGGTGCTCGACTTCACGAAGCACATCACGTCGCGGGCGCTGGAGCTGTGTTCCGAGGAGCAGTTCGCTGAGGCCTCGCCGGCGGCACTGGTGCCGATCGGCAAGCCGGTGATCTGCGTGCACGGTGATCTTGACGAGGACGTGCCGGTGGAGCAGAGCGTCGATTTCTGTGCTCTGGAGCCGCAGGCGGAGCTCGTCGTGGTGGAGGGCGGCGGGCACATGGACATGATCACGCCGGGCACCGAGTCGTGGGAGGAGTGCCGCCGGGCGGTCGTTCGGCTTGCGCGTGGCTGCTAGAAAGAGCCGGTGCCGAAGGTTGTCGACCACGAGGAACGTCGCCGCGAGCTGGCCGAGGCCGTGTGGCGCATCGTGCAACGGGACGGGATCGACCACGCGTCGGTGCGGGCCGTCGCGGCCGAGTCCGGGTGGTCGAGCGGGTCGTTGCGCCACTACTTCCCCACGCAGGACTCGTTGCTGGGGTTCGCGATGGAGCTCGCGTACCGGCGGTTCATCGCGCGGCTGGAGAAGATCGACACCTCGGTCGGCAACCGGGAGCTGGTGAGGGCCTTCGCGCACGAGATGCTCGCGCTGGACGACGAGCGGCGGGTCGAGGCCGCTGTGCTGTTGTCGTTCCTGCCGCGGGCGATGGTGGAGCCGTCGTTGCACGAGTTGGAGCGCTACGGCACGCGGGAGCTCTACGGCGAGATCGCTCGGGTGCTCACGGCGGCCCAGGAGGCGGGGGAACTGCGGGACGGCGTGGTGCCGATGAAGGCCGCGCGGCGGACGATCGTGCTGATCGACGGGCTCAACATCCACCACCAGCTCGGGCCGGACGAGCTCACGGCCGAGGACATGATCGAGGCCGTCGACGAGCACCTGGACCGGCTGTTCATCTGACGAGCCGGTCGCCCGGTGCGGCACTAGCGTGCAGGGCATGTCCTGTTTGTTCTGCCGGATCGTCGACGGTGAGATTCCCGCGACGGTCGTGCACGAGACCAAGACGACGCTGGCGTTCCGCGACATCCACCCCAAGGCGCCGGTGCACGTGCTGATCATTCCGCGCGAGCACGTGCCGAACGCCGTCGACCTCGACGGCGACCAGCTCGGCGACCTCTTCGCCGCCGCGAAGGAGATCGCCGAGGCCGAAGGTGTCTCGGAGACCGGCTACCGGCTGCTGTTCAACACCGGGCCGGACAGCGGGCAGGAGGTCTTCCACGCCCATCTGCACCTGCTCGGCGGCACACGTCTTTAGCCGAGGGCCTGCAGGATCGGTGCGTGGTAACGGGCTCGGTCGCCGGGCAGCTGGTCCGCGTTCCTGACCATCGAGGCGCTCTCGCCCCACGACTCCATGCCGTGTGCACGAACGAACGCGACCACCTCCGGATCGTGCACGTCGACGCGCGCGCGGCCGTTGCCGGCGGCGGAGTCGGCGATGAGCGCGCACGCGTCGGCGGGCGAGTCCGCGATCACCGGGCCGATCAGCAGCAGGTCGTCGGCGACGCGCCACGAACCCGCCACGCCGTTCGCGGACAGCCGCACGGATCCCATGGCGAGCAACGACTCCCACAGGAACGGGCGCGTGATGCCGGTGACCTTGGCGTCGAGCGCGACGAGTTCGTCGAGGTCAGCGGACACGGCGAGATGTGATGTATTGGATACCGGTCCCGTGAACACGCCCGCGTGGATGTCGGTGAAGCCGACGGCGCGGAAGCCCAGCTGTTCGTAGAGCGGGCGGCCCATCTCAGTCGCGAACAGTGTGGAGACGCCCGTATCCAGTACATGGGATACCAGCCGGCGGCCGTGGCCTTGGCGCGCGCAACGTTCAGCCACCAGCACCATGCTGATCGACGCCAGTTCCGGGTAGCGCGTCACGACCGTCGTGCCGGCGAGGCCTTGGTCGTCGAACAGGCCCCAGCCTTCGCTGTGCGTCAGCAGGAACGCCCACTTGCTCTCCTCACGGGGCCACGACCGGCTCTCGGCCAGGTCGGAGCACGCGGTGAGGTCGTCCAGCGTCAGTCGTCGCAGTTCCACAGATCCCCCCAGATCATCCAAGTGCGTGCGAGGCGGGCACGAAGTAGCGCGACCGGTCGCCAGGCACGTTCGCGGCGCCGCGCACCATCAGCGTGCAGCCGCCGCCGAGCTTCTCGAAGTCCTGTTCCAGCAGGAAGGCGCCCACTTCCGCGTTGTCCGTGTTCACGCGGACCTGACCGGCGCCGACGGCCACGTCCGAGATCATGCCGCAGGCCACCGAGGCGGACGGGGCGATCAACGGGCCGATGATCGACCCCACGGGGCTCGGCCGGGTGGCGATCACGCCGGACTCCGACATCCGCACCGTGTACGGCGTCGTCGGGTCGAGCATCCGTTCCCAGAGCAACGGCCGGGTGAACCCGCTCACCTCGTGGTCGAGCGCCACCAACAGGTCCAGGTCGGCCGGGGTGGCCGCCCTGGTCACGCCGGGAGCGGCGCGGAGCACACCCTGGTACTCGGTGGTGGCCCCGACAGGGTGAAACCCGAGCCTCGTGTAGAGCGGCTCACCCATGGAGGTCGCATACAGTGTCGACGCACCGATATCCAATATATTGGACATCAGCCGGGTGCCGATGCCCCGGCGACCTGCCCACGACGCGACCAGCACGCCGCTGATCGCCTGCATCTCGGGATACGGCGTCGTCAACGCCGTGCCGAGCAATCCCGTCGAGTCGAACGCGCCCCACCCCGGACCCAGCTCGAGCATCAGCTCCCACTGCGCGGGCGTCCACGCCCAACCTCGGTCCGTGATGAGCTTCATGCACTCGGGTATGTCGTCGACACCAAGCCTGCGGATCTCCACAGCCCCTGAGCACACACGGTGAGCAATCCGGTAGCCACCCATTTTCGGCCGGACTAGCATCGACGCCACCAGATCCGAGCGACAGGAAGCAGGCCGGGGCCACGTGGCCGAAGAAACACAGCAGAGCATCAAGGAAGGTCAGTCCCGGTTCGCCGTGCCCGACGGCGCGGTGCTCAGCCTGCTGGGGTCGCGAGACGAGAACCTCCGGCTCGCGGAGGAGCTGCTCGACGCCGACGTGCACGTGCGCGGGAACGAGATCACGCTGTCCGGCGCCCCCGCGGACGTGGCCTTCGCGGAACGGGTCTTCAGCGAGCTCGTCACCCTCGCCAGCCGTGGCCAGGCCATCGACCAGAACACCGTGCGCCGCACGGTCGCGATGCTCTCCGCCAACGCCGACTCCTCGCCCGCCGAGGTCCTGAGCCTCGACATCATCAGCCGCCGCGGCCGCACGATCAGGCCGAAGACGCTGAACCAGAAGCACTACGTCGACGCGATCGACAAGAACACCGTCGTGTTCGGCATCGGTCCCGCCGGCACCGGCAAGACCTACCTCGCCATGGCCAAGGCCGTGCAGGCGCTGCAGTCCAAGCAGGTCAACCGCATCATCCTGACCCGCCCGGCGGTCGAGGCCGGCGAGCGGCTCGGCTACCTGCCCGGCACGCTCTACGAGAAGATCGACCCGTACCTGCGCCCGCTCTACGACGCGCTGCACGACATGGTCGACCCGGAGTCGATCCCGCGCCTCACCCAGGCGGGCACGATCGAGGTCGCCCCGCTCGCATACATGCGTGGGCGAGCCCAGCCGATCTTCACTCCGGTGCTGACTCCGGACGGCTACCGGCCGATCGGATCGCTGCAGGTCGGTGATCTCGTCATCGGCTCCAACGGCGAGCCGACCCCGGTGCTGGGCGTCTACCCGCAGGGTGAAAAGGACGTCTACCGCGTCACGGCTCAGGACGGCTCTTCGACCCTTGCCTGCGGGGAGCACCTGTGGACTGTGCGGACTGCGTCCGACCGGCGCCGCAACAAGCCGTGGCGGGTGCTCGAGACGAAGGAGATGATCGGCAACCTGCGGGCCGCGCACGCCCGGCGCTATGAGCTTCCGCTCCTAAGCGCGCCGGTGTGCCTGCCGGAACGCGAAGTGCCGATGAACCCGTATGCCCTGGGTCTGTTGCTCGGCGACGGCTGCATCACCGGCTCGACGACTCCGTCGTTCTCCACCTCCGATCCGGCGCTCGCCTTCGCGCTCCAGGTGGCGCTCGAGCCGATCGCGGTGATGAGGAAGAACCAGGTCGACTACACGTTGAACCGCGTGAAGGCGCCTGGCGACGTGGTGACGCTGGAGAACCCGGTCACGGCGGTGATGCGTCAGCTGGAGCTGCACGGCACGCGGTCGCACGCCAAGTTCGTGCCTGAGCTCTATCTCCACAACAGCGCTGACGTGCGGCTGGCCCTGCTTCAGGGCCTGCTCGACTCGGACGGTGGACCGGTCACCCAGGCCGGTAGGACCTGCCGCATCCAGTACACGACGACGTCCGAACGGTTGCGGGACGACGTCGTCACTCTCGTTCGCTCGCTCGGTGGCGTGGCCTACTGGCGCTGCCGTCCGGCCGAGGGACGCAAGCCGGGCATGGCGAAGGGGCGTGAGGTCGGCTACCGCCACGACGCGTACGTCCTCGACATCAGCCTGCCTGAGGGCGTCGAGCCGTTCCGGCTCAAGCGCAAGCGGGAGAAGTACCACGCCGCCGGTGGTGGTGGGCGTCCGATGCGGTTCATCGACAGCATCGAGCCCGCAGGGCGGACGGAAACGGTGTGCATCCAGGTGGCGGCGCAGGACTCGCTGTACGTCACCGAGGACTACCTGCTGACCCACAACACGCTCAACGACGCGTTCATCATCCTCGACGAGGCGCAGAACACGACGCCCGAGCAGATGAAGATGTTCCTCACGCGACTCGGCTTCGGCTCGAAGATCGTCGTGACCGGCGACATCACCCAGGTCGACCTCCCCGGCGGCCAGCGCAGCGGCCTGAAGGTCGTCAAGGACATCCTCGAAGGCGTCGAAGACGTGCACTTCTCGGTCCTGACCAGCCAGGACGTGGTGCGTCACCGCCTGGTCGGCGACATCGTCGACGCGTACGAGAAGTGGCACGTCGAGCAGGACACCATCGACCAGGACGGGCGACACCACGGACCCGGTGCACGCCGGGGGAACCAGCGCCGGGGACGATAGGCGCGTGAGCATCGAGATCGCCAACGAGTCGGGCGTCGCGGTGGACGAGGGTTCCATCGTCTCCGCCGCCCGCTTCGCGCTGGACCGCATGGGCGTGAGCCCGCTGGCCGAGCTGTCCGTCCTGCTCGTCGAGCTGGACGTGATGGCCGACCTGCACGAGCGCTGGATGGACCTGCCCGGCCCGACGGACGTCATGGCCTTCCCCATGGACGAGCTGGACTCCGCGCGCCGGCCCGACGCCGCGGGCCTCGGCCCTGCGTTGCTCGGGGACATCGTGCTGTGCCCGGCGTTCGCCAAGGACCAGGCCAAGAAGGCGGGCCACGGCCTGCTGGACGAGCTGCACCTGCTGACCGTCCACGGCGTGCTGCACCTGCTCGGCTACGACCACGCCGAGCCTGCGGAGGAACGCGAGATGTTCACCCTGCAGAACCGCATCCTCGCGGACTTCCGCACCGCGCGTGACGAGGCCGAGCGGGCCGCGCACCAGCGCAGCACCGACGACAAGGTGCTCGGCGCGGTCGGCTTGGACGAGCAGAAGCCTCTCCAGCATCCCGAAGAAGACTGACGCGCATGAGCGAGAACCCAGCCGGCGTCATTGTGCTGGCCGTCTTGCTCGTGCTCGCCGCCGGTGTCTTCGCGTGTGTGGACGCAGCCCTCGGCACGGTGTCACGCGCACGGGTCGAGGCCCTGCAACGGCAGGGCCGCTGGGGCACCGGGCAGCTGCTGCAGGTCCTCAACGACCGTCCGCGGCACGTCAACCTGTTGCTGTTGCTGCGCCTGTTCTGCGAGATGCTGGCGGCGGTCTTGGTCACGACGGTCTTCCTGCAGTACGTCGACCAGCTCTGGACGGCCGTCCTGTACTCGTGCCTGAGCATGCTCGTCGTGTCGTACGTGCTCGTCGGTGTCGGACCGCGCACCATCGGCCGTCAGCATCCGTACGGCGTGAGCCTGCTCGCTGCGGGCACGGTCCGTCAGCTCGGCCGCGTGCTCGGGCCGCTCAGCAAGCTGCTGATCCTCATCGGTAACGCGATCACGCCCGGCAAGGGCTTCCGCGAGGGCCCGTTCTCCTCCGAGGTGGAGCTGCGCGAGCTCGTCGACATGGCGCAGGAACGCGGCGTCGTCGACGAGGGCGAGCGCGAGATGATCCACTCGGTGTTCGAGCTGGGCGACACCATCGCGCGCGAGGTCATGGTGCCGCGCACCGAGATCGTGTGGATCGAGCAGTCGAAGTCGGTGCGGCAGGCGCTCGCGCTGTCGTTGCGCACCGGCTACACGCGCGTCCCGGTGATCGGGGAGAGCGTCGACGACGTGCTCGGCGTGGTGAACCTGAAGGACCTCATGCGGGCCACGCTCGCCGACGACGAGGACCCGAAGAGCGTCGCCGAGCTGATGCGCCCGATGAGCTTCATCCCGGACTCGAAGCCGATCGCGGACCTGCTGCGCGAGATGCAGGTGTCCCGCCGCCACATGGCGATCGTCGTCGACGAGTACGGCGGCACCGCGGGCCTGCTGACCATCGAGGACATCCTCGAGGAGATCGTCGGCGAGATCACGGACGAGTCCGACACCGACGACCGCCCGCCGGTCGAGCACCTGCCCGACGGCGCCGTCCGGGTCAGCGCGCGCCTGCCGGTCGACGACCTGGACGCGTTGTTCGGCACCGAGCTGGACGACCACGAGGTCGAGACCGTCGGCGGCCTGCTCGCGCAACGGCTCGGGCGCGTGCCCCTGCCCGGCACCGAGGCCGAGATCGCGGGCCTGCGCATGCGGGCGGAAGGCGGCAAGGACGAACGCGGGCGCATCCGCGTCACCACTGTGCTCGTGCGCCCTGTGCAGAAGGAGACAGAAGAAGATGACCACTGACATCGATCCCGAGGACGCCAAGCTCGTGACGCTCGCGCGGTCCGTCCGTGCGCGCAACGGCGCTGCGGAGGGTGCGGCCGTGCGGGACCTCGATGGCCGCACGTACAACGCGTCCACCGTCTCGTTGCCGTCTCTGCAGCTCACCGCGTTGCAGGCCGCCGTGGCCGCCGCCGTGTCGAGCGGTGCGGAAGGCCTCGAGGCCGCGGTCGTGGTGACCGACGCCGGGGCGCTGGACGAGGGTTCGGTCTCGGTCGTGCGGGACCTCGCGGCAACTGCGCCGATCATTCGTGCGACTTCGGCGGGAGAAGTCGCCGACGTGGTCCGATAGCCCCTGGGGAGCGGAGCCGTCGCCTGGTCTCGCCCACAACCCTGGGGGAAGTGCTGATGAGACGTTTGGCTGTGTTGTTCAGCGTGCTCGCGGTCGCCGTGGGCACGCTTTTCTTTTCCGCGCCGGCGGCACAGGCGGCGTGGAGCAACTGGTACGGGCTGGGCGGGAGGATCTACTGGACGCCCACCGTCACGACGTGGGGCCCGGCCGGCTCGACCTCTTCACCGTCGGCCGCGCCGCCGCGTCGCGGGGGCCGAACCGCATCGACGGCTTCATCACCGCGCCGATCGCTGGCTGCACCAGAAGGCCTGGTCCTGACTTGATCGGGTAGTTCTGGCGGGACCGGCAACAACCTCGTTGCCGGTCCCAGGGACAATGGACCGATGGATGGTTACCGCTCCGGGTTCGCGTGCTTCGTCGGCCGCCCGAACGCAGGGAAGTCGACGCTGACGAACGCGCTGGTGGGCACGAAGGTCGCCATCACGTCGAACAAGCCGCAGACCACCCGTCACACGATCCGCGGCATCGTGCACCGCCCCGACGGCCAGCTCGTGCTCGTGGACACCCCCGGCCTGCACCGGCCGCGCACGCTGCTCGGCCAGCGGCTCAACGACCTGGTGCGCGAGACGTGGTCGGAGGTCGACGTCGTCGGCTTCTGCGTGCCCGCGGACCAGAAGGTCGGCCCCGGTGACAAGTTCATCGCCGCCGAGCTCGAGAAGGTCGCCAAGCGCACGCCCGTGGTCGGCATCGTCACCAAGACGGACCTGGTCTCGCAGCAGCAGGTGATGGAGCAGCTGCTCGCGCTGCAGAAGGTCATGGAGTTCGCCGAGATCATCCCGGTGTCCGCGGTCGACGGCTTCCAGGTCGACAAGCTGAGCGACCTGCTGCTGGGCAAGCTGCCGGAGGGCCCGCAGCTGTTCCCGGACGGCGATCTCACCGACGAGCCCGAGCAGACCCTGGTCGCCGAGCTGATCCGCGAGGCCGCGTTGGAGGGCGTGCGCGACGAGCTGCCGCACTCCATCGCCGTGGTGGTCGAGGAGATGATGCCGCGCGAGGGTCGTGACGACCTGATGGACATCCACGCGTTCGTGTTCGTGGAACGGCCGTCGCAGAAGGCGATCATCCTCGGGCACCGGGGTGAGCGGCTCAAGCAGGTCGGCATGACCGCGCGCAAGCAGATCGAGGCGCTGCTGGGCATGCGGGTGTACCTGGACCTGCACATCAAGATCGCCAAGGACTGGCAGCGCGATCCGAAACAGTTGCGCCGCCTGGGCTTCTAGTGCCGCGACCACCAGCCTTCGCCGTGTCTTCCGACGCTCAGCAGGGCACCTCGCGGCACCGGCCCCACGCCCACGGACAACCAGTATGAGGACGCGGGGCCGGCACCGCGATGCGCCCGTCTGACCGGCGAAACACGGGGCAAAGTCTGGAGGTCACGGCACTATGGCCAACCTGTACCGCGACACCGGAATCGTGCTGCGCGTGCAGAAGCTCGGTGAAGCGGACCGGATCATCACCTTCCTGACCCAGCGCCACGGCAAGCTCCGCGCCGTGGCAAAGGGCGTGCGCCGCACGTCGTCGAAGTTCGGCGCGCGGCTGGAGCCGTTCTGCCACGTCGACGTGCAGTTCCACCCCGGCCGATCGCTCGACATCATCACCCAGGTGCAGACGCTGGACGCGTTCGGCGTGGGCATCGTCAACGACTACCAGCGCTACACGGCCGCGTGCGCGATCCTCGAGACCGCTGACCGCCTCACCTCCGAAGAGGGCGAACCGGTCGTGCGGCTCTACCTGCTCGTGACAGGCGCTTTGAGAGCGTTGGCCGCTGCCGAACGGGATCCGTCGCTGCTGCTGGACGCCTTCCTGATGCGTGCCATGGCGTTCGCCGGTTGGGCGCCCGCCGTGAACGAGTGCGCGAAGTGCGGCACACCCGGCCCGCACCGGGCGTTCAGCGTCCAGGCCGGTGGCACGTGCTGCCCGAACTGCCGCCCGCCCGGCTCGGCGTCGCCGTCCGCGGACACGCTGACGTTGCTCTCGGCACTGCTGCACGGGCAGTGGGGCGTGGTCGACGAGATTCCGCACGTGGCCCGTCGTGACGCGAGCGGGCTGGTCGCGGCGCACCTGCAGTGGCACCTGGAACGGCAGCTGCGATCGTTGCCGTTGGTGGAGCGAAAGGCCAAGGACGACGGCTCGTCGGGCTGATCGGCTTTCACCGGCAGTACCCGGGGGATGGGAGAAGGGCAAGCGGCGGTAGCGGCTAATGTGGCGGCCACCGATCACGGTCCCGTTGAAAGGATGCCGAGCCCCATGCTGCGTCGCCGCCGCTCCGAGCGCGAGAAGCGCGTACCGCGCCCGCCGGAGCCGCACCCGTCCGGCGCGACGCCCCCGGCGATTCCCGCCGAGTTCGTGCCGAAGCACATCGCGATCGTGATGGACGGCAACGGCCGCTGGGCCAACCAGCGCGGACTGTCGCGGGTCGAGGGCCACAAGCGTGGCGAGCAGGTCGTCGTCGAGGTCGCCAAGGGCGCCATCGAGATGGGCGTGAAGTGGCTGTCGCTGTACGCCTTCTCCACCGAGAACTGGCGCCGCAGCCCCGAAGAGGTCCGGTTCCTCATGGGCTTCTCGCGCGACGTCATCCACCACCGCACCGACGAGCTCGACGAACTGGGCGTGCGGGTGCGGTGGGCCGGTCGCCGGCCGCGGTTGTGGCGCAGCGTCATCAAGGAGCTGGAGGTCGCGGAGGAGCGCACCCGCGACAACGACCAGCTCAACCTCGCGATGTGCATCAACTACGGCGGCCGCGCCGAGATCGGTGACGCCGCCCGCGAGATCGCGAGGCTGGCCGCCGCCGGGCAGCTCAACCCCGACAAGGTCGACGAGAAGACCGTCGCGCGCTACCTCTACCAGCCCGAGATGCCGGACGTGGACCTGTTCATCCGTCCGTCGGGCGAGCAGCGCACCTCGAACTTCATGCTGTGGCAGTCCGCGTACGCCGAGCTGGTGTTCCAGGACATCCTCTGGCCCGACTTCGACCGCCGCGACCTGTGGCGCGCGGTCGAGAAGTTCGCCGAGCGCGACCGCCGCTTCGGTGGTGCGATCGACAAGCCCGATTCGGAGGTGTCGTGAACGCGAGCGGTGAGGCTCTCGAGGCCGCGCGCAAGGCGCTGGAGCTGTTCCACGACGTCTCCGTGGACGACGACGGCGCGCTGAGCTTCCGCCACGGCGACGTGCCGTGCGCCGTGCAGGGCATGGAACTGGCCGACGGGCTGACGGTGCTCTCGCTGACCTGCGTCGTCGCGTGGGACCTGCCGGCCGATGCGGCGGTGTGGGTCGCCGAACGCGCAGGTCAGGGCCTTTTCGGCACGCTCGGCGTCATCGCGTCCGAACGGGGGACCGATGTCATGCTGCGCTACGCGTTCCCGGCGGACGGCCTCAAACCGGAGCCGCTGAGCACGCTGCTCATGCTGGTTGTGTCGACCGCCTCGCAGGTGCGCGGCGAGCTCCTCTCCCGCTTTTCTTGAGAAAGGACCCTCGATGGGTGGCGTGATCATTTACGAGCCGGAAGAGGACGCGGACGTCAACGAGTTCCCGTGGACCGTGACGTTCGAGCCGTCGGGCGGCGACGACTGGGACTCGTTCATCTGCGGCCCGTACGAGCGCGACCACGCCGTCGCGCTGGCGGAGGCCGTGGCGCTGGACGACGCCGAGGGTGGCGTGCTGGCCATCGTGAAGCCGATGCTGCCCGCCCTGTCGGCCGAGGACGTGAGCGCCACGATCGAGGAGCTCCGTGAGGCCGCCCTCGAGGAAGAGGACGACGAGGAGACCGTCAACGGCACTCCCGTCGACTTCGACGACGAGGAGGACCTCGAAGAGGAAGAGGCCGAGTTCGCCGAGCCGCCGTCGCCCGAGGAGATCCGCGAGGGCATGGCGCGCACGTACCGGCGCTTGCTGGACCTGGACGCGGAATGACGATCACCGGCGAGATCCGCTCGTCGAAGCGGCGCTCCGGCCCGCCTCGGCTGAAGATCACGTCGTTGGAGGTGCTGTGCGGGATCCTCGTTCTCGCACTGCTCTTCCAGTCCCGGCTGGTCGATCTTCTCGATGTGCCGAAGCTGCGGACCGCGTCGACGGTGTTCGTCGCGATCTGCGTGCAGGCCATGCCGTTCCTGGTGCTGGGCGTGCTGATCTCCGGTGCCATCGCGGCGTTCGTGCCGGCTTCGGCGCTGCGCAAGCTGCTGCCCTCGAAGACGGCGCTGGCGGTACCGGTGGCGGGTGTCGCGGGCGTGGCTCTGCCGGGCTGCGAGTGCGCCTCGGTGCCCGTCGCGCGGCGGCTGATGCAGCAGGGTGTCGCGCCGGCGGTGGCGCTGACGTTCCTGCTGGCGGCGCCGGCGGTGAACCCGATCGTGCTGGTGTCGACGGCGGTGGCGTTCAACGATGCCCCGATGATGGTCGTCGCGCGGTTCGTCGCCTCGTTGCTGACCGCGATGGTCATGGGCTGGCTGTGGGTGCGGTTCGGCAAGGCGGAGTGGATCGCCGAGCGCGCCCTCGCCCGCATGCAGGATCATCCCGGCACCAACAAGTGGGCCGTCTTCGCCGAGAGCGCGCGCCACGACCTCGTGGACGCCGGTGGGTTCCTGGTGCTGGGCGGCCTGTTCGCGGCGGCGTTCAAGACGTTCGTGCCTGTCGCCTGGATGCAGACGCTCGGCGGCCAGATCGTGCTGGGCGTGCTGGTGATGGCGTTCCTGGCCGTGATCCTGGCGCTGTGCTCCGAGGCCGACGCGTTCGTGGCGGTGGCCTTCTCGGCGCTGCCGCTGTTGCCGCGCCTGGTCTTCCTGGTCGTCGGCCCCGCCGTCGACGTGAAGCTGATCGCGCTGCAGGCGGGTGCGTTCGGCAAGTCCTTCGCCTTCCGCTTCGCACCGGCTACCTTCGTAGTGGCGATCTTGTGCGCTGTCGCGACGGGAGTGGTGCTGCTGTGAGGCGGGAAACCCAGAACATCCTGCTGGTGCTGCTCGGCGGCGCGCTGCTGAAGATCAGCTTCTCGGGCCTTTACCTGCGCTACGTGCAGAAGGGCCTGCTGCCGCTGCTGATCGCGGCCGGCACGATCATGATCGGCCTCGCGCTGTTCGCGATCATCAGGGACATCCGCCGCGGCAAGGCCGTCTCGGACGACGAGCACGGCCACTCGCACTCGTCGCGCTCGACCTGGCTGATGCTGCTGCCGGTGCTCGCGGTGTTCCTGATCTCGCCACCAGCGCTCGGCGGCGACGTCGTGAGCTCCGCGGCGGACACGAACCAGACGCAGCGGTCCCGCAACCTGCTGGGCGAACTGCCGGCCGGAGACGTCATCCCGTTGTCCATGACCGAGTTCGTCACGCGCACGGCGTGGGACGAGTCGGGGACGCTGGACGGCCGTCGCGTGAAGCTGACCGGGTTCCTGACGCGGGCGGACGGGGACACGTTCGTCGCGCGGCTCGCGATCTCCTGCTGCGCGGCGGACGCGCGGCCGTTGAAGGTGAAGCTGGCCGGGGACGTGCCGTCGCTGCCGAACGAGCAGTGGGTGGAAGTGACCGGTCAGGTCGTGCCGAAGTCGGCGTCCGAGAAGAACTCGTGGGTGCCGAGCTTCACGGTGGAGTCGTCGACGCCGGTGCAGGAGCCTGCTGAGCCCTACGAGTCCTAGCAGACCCGTCTCGTCACGCGGCGGGTGCCTTCCCGCCGCGTGACGTCGGGCTAACTAGGCGTCCTTCAGCTTGGCCGTGCACTCCGCGCACGTGCCGAAGATCTCGACGGTGTGGCTGACCTCGGAGAACCCGTTCTCGGCCGCCACCCGGTCCGCCCACTTCTCGACGGCGGGGCCCTCCACCTCCACCGTGCGGCCGCAGTGGCGGCACACGAGGTGATGGTGGTGGTGGGCCGAGCAACGGCGGTAGATGGCCTCGCCCGAGTCGGTGCGCAGGACGTCGACCTGGCCCGCGTCCGCGAGGGACTGCAGGGTGCGGTAGACCGTGGTCAGGCCGATGCCCTCGCCTCGGCGGCGTAGTTCCTCGTGCAGTTCCTGCGCGCTGCGGAAGTCGTCGAGCTGGTCGAGCAGGTTCGAGACGGCAGTGCGCTGCTTGGTGGACCTCAGTCCGGTCACAACTTCTCCTCGACGTGCGTCACCGCGTCGACCACGATGTGCGCCAGGTGTTCGTCTACCAGTCGATACACGACCTCGCGGCCATGTCGTTCACCGTGCACCACACCCGCGGACTTCAGCACGCGCAGGTGCTGGCTGATCAGCGGCTGGGCCACGCCCAGCGCCTCGACCAGCTCGTGCACGCAGCGGTCGTGCTCGCGCAGCTGCAGGACGATGGCGATGCGGACCGGCGCGGCCAGTGCGCGCAGCAGGTCGCCGGCCTCGGCCAGGGTGTGCGCGGCTCTGCGCGGTGCGGGTGCGGGGGCCTCGCGTTCGGGGGAGTGCTCGCCGTGCAGCTGGACGGTCATGGCGGCACACCTCACCTGGTAGGGATTTTCACAACCAATTCTACGGTGATGACGAGCAGTATCAGCAGGACCACCACGCGCAACGTGCGTTGACCTGGGGAAAGTACCTTCCAGGTGGCCGCGAGCAGGGCTCCCGCACCGATGATCAGTACACCTAACAGCACTGCTCCCACCGTGCCGCCGACCAGGACACCGGTGATGAACAGCCCGAGCACGAGCAGGAACGCCACGACCGGGCGGACGCGCGCGAGCGGGCCGTCGCCGGGCAGCAGAGGGCGCTTGGAGGTCACCGTGCCATCCTTGCACCGTGCTGCTCGTGTGCCGCTTCCGCGTATCCGACCCAGAGACGTTCACCTCGCGGGTGGAGCTCGCGCTGAAGCTCCTGACCGCTCAGCCGGGGTGCGAGAAGGGCACGTTGGCGAGGTCCACCGACGAGGACGACCGGTGGGTGCTGACGGTCGAGTTCGAGTCCGTGGTGGCTTATCGGCGTGCGATGTCGCCGTTCCCCGTGCGCGAACACGTGATCCCGTTGCTGTCCGAGGCGCTGACCGACGAGCCCGCGATGTACGAGCCGACGCTGACGAGCGCCGGCGGCCAGGTCGAGACGCACACGAGCCTGCTCGCCGAGGACGCGTTCACGGTGCGGCTCGGCGAAGCGGGTGGACCGGCTACCCCGCGGCGATAGCCTCCATCTCCCTGACCCACTCCTCGTGCGAGTCGTGGGGGAGGAGCTCCAGCGCCCTGCGTGCGGCTTCGGCGGCTTCTTCCTTGCGGCCCAACGCGTGCAGCGTCTTGGCCTTGCCGCTCTCCGCGTACGCCTCCGGGGTCTTCTCGAAGGCTTCCAGCGCCTCGTCGAAGCGCTCGTTCTCGTAGTAGTACCAGCCGAGGTTGTTGTGCAGCGGGCCCAGCCACCTCGACAGCTCCGGGTTGGCCTCGACCAGTTCGAGGCCCTGCTTCGTCCACTTCTCCGGGTCGTCGACCAGCGACGCCATGTGCGCGGCGTCGACCGCCAGCGACAGGTCACCGCGCGTCTTGGCCAGGATGAACGCCGCCACGAACAACGGTTGCGCGGCCTCGGCATCGCCGCCGGAGCGGTGCAGTCTGCCGCGTTCGAGCAGTACCCGCACCCGGCCCGTCGAGTCGGGGGCGATGAGGGTCTCCGCCTCGTCGACGAGAGCGTGACCTGCGGCGAAGTTCTCCCGCAGGCCCTCGACGCGGGCGAGCTGCGTCAGCACCTCCGCGCGCTCGTCGTCGGTCTCCACGTTGTTGAGGAGCGCACGGAACCTCGCCTCGGTGCCGTCCAGGTCGGCGAAGTCCCACAGCTCTCGCAGCCGGTCTTCCATTCGTGCAGCGTAAGGCTCCGGTCGCCCGTTCGGGGCGCAACGTGACGGGCTAGGCTGACACCCCCGAATCTGATTCCCCCGATGGAGTTCCCGTTGGCCGCCGATCGCATCGAGACCGTTGTCAGCCTCTGCAAGCGCAGGGGGTTCGTCTACCCGTGCGGGGAGATCTACGGCGGTACCCGCTCGGCGTGGGACTACGGACCACTGGGCGTCGAGCTCAAGGACAACATCAAGCGCCAGTGGTGGAACTTCATGGTCCGCGGCCGCGAGGACGTCGTGGGCCTGGACTCGTCGGTCATCCTGCCGCGTGACGTGTGGGTCGCCTCCGGTCACGTCGAGGCGTTCGTCGACCCGCTGATCGAGTGCGAGTCCTGCCACAAGCGGTTCCGTGCGGACACGCTGTCCGAGGAGTACGCCGAGCGCACCGGCAAGGACGTCGCCGAGGGCGATGTGTCGGACGTGCCGTGCCCCAACTGCGGCGTGCGCGGCAAGTACACCGAGCCGAAGATGTTCAACGGCCTGCTCAAGACGCACCTCGGTCCGGTCGAGACCGAGGAGGGCCTGCACTACCTGCGCCCGGAGACCGCGCAGGGCATCTTCACGAACTTCCTGAACGTGCAGACGACGTCGCGCAAGAAGCCGCCGTTCGGCATCGGCCAGATCGGCAAGTCGTTCCGCAACGAGATCACGCCGGGCAACTTCATCTTCCGCACCCGCGAGTTCGAGCAGATGGAGATGGAGTTCTTCGTCGAGCCCGGCACGGACGAAGAGTGGCACCAGTACTGGATCGACGAGCGCACCCGCTGGTACACGGACCTGGGCATCGCGAAGGAGAACCTGCGGCACTACGAGCACCCGCAGGAGAAGCTCTCGCACTACTCGAAGCGCACCGTGGACATCGAGTACCGCTTCCAGTTCGGCGGCCAGGAGTGGGGTGAGCTCGAGGGCATCGCGAACCGCACCGACTTCGACCTCACCACGCACTCGAACGCGTCGGGCGTCGACCTGTCGTACTTCGACCAGGCCACGAACTCGCGCTACAAGCCGTTCGTCATCGAGCCGGCAGCCGGCGTCGGCCGCCCGATGATGGCGTTCCTCCTGGAGGCCTACGTCGAGGACGAGGCCCCGAACGCCAAGGGCGGCGTGGACAAGCGCGTCGTCCTGAAGCTCGACAGGCGGTTGGCGCCGATCAAGGTGGCCGTGCTGCCCCTGTCGCGCAACGCGGAGCTGTCGCCCAAGGCCCGCGACCTGGCGACGGCGCTGCGCCGCAACTGGAACGTCGACTTCGACGACGCCGGTGCCATCGGCCGCCGCTACCGCCGTCAGGACGAGATCGGCACGCCGTTCTGCGTGACGGTCGACTTCGACACGCTCACCGACCTCGCCGTGACGGTGCGGGAGCGCGACACGATGTCGCAGGAGCGCGTCGCGATGGACCAGCTCGAGTCGTACCTCGCCGCTCGCCTGATCGGCTGCTGAGCAGCCCGGTGCTGGTGTTCCGGCGTCCGGTCGGAGACGACGCGGTCTTCGTCCGGATGTCGGTGACGGACCCGCCGGCGGCTGCGACGCCCCGGTCGTGGCACGGCCGGGTGTGGTGTTCTGGCGTTCGCGCATGACCCGTGGCGGGCGCTTCGCCGCGGGCAACGTCCTGGAGCGCGCTCGCGTGTAGAAGGCATGACGGGGGAGCGGATCAGAAGACGAGGCCTCGTCCAGGCCGCGGTGGGCCTGGTGCTCGCCACCTGGGTGGTGGTCGTCGCGGCGCGGGCCGAGGTCGAGAACCCGCTGGTGCTCGTCGCCACGGCGGCGACCGGGATGCTGGTGTGCCTGTGTGCGGTGGCGGGCGGCGTGGTGGCGACGCGGCTCGCCGACGCGGCGGCGGCTGCTCGGTTGCGGCATGTGTTCGTCGTGCTCGACTGCATCGCGATGGCGACCTTCTTCCCGTTTTACTGGTTCGTGTACGCCCTTGAGTCCACTGAAAGACCGGGGGACTTCGCGGTGGGTCTCCTGTTCGTGCTCGTGGTGCCGGTGGTCTGCGCACTGATCCTCGCCGTGGTGGGCAGCCAGGCCGTGCACAAGATCGTCGTGGACGAGTACGGGCCGCTGATGCCGGACACCGGTGCGCTGGCGCAGCAGTTCAGGGTGCTCGGCACGGTGCTCGTCGTGGTGGGCGTCGTGTTGTCGATCGGTGTGGTGGTGATTGCGTTCGCTGCGCCGTCGCGTTTGCTGATGCTGGAGCTCATCGGTCTGGCGGTGACGCTCACGCCGGTGCTGCTCGGGATGCGGCTGGGGCGGGTGACGGACGTCCACGCGGCGCGGCGGAGCAATCTCGGCATGTACTTCGTACTTCCTGCCGCGAGCGGGTTCGCCGTGGCCAAGTTCGCCTCGTTGTGCGGCGCGGTGGGGATGCTGTTCGGCGCGCTGGTCTTCGGAGCGGTCGTGCTCCTCGTGATCGCGCTTGCCGTGGTGCGGGAGTACACCGGCGCCCAGGACTGGCTGTGGCGCGGGCGGAAGCGGCCGGTCAGCCGTTGACGCCCAGCTTCGCCAGCAGGGCCGTGGAGACGGCGTTGATCGACTGCCTGGCCGTGGTCCAGGAACCCGTCGGGCTGGTGGTGAGGACGGCGACGGCGTAGCGGTTGCCGAGGACACCTGCGCTGTGCAGGTAGACGTCGCTCGGCAGGTAGTACATCCAGCCCTGCTTGGCGTAGGCGCCGGTGACGCCGAGCAGGCCGAAAGCCTGGTTGAAGCCATCGGCGGCGGTGGGCGTGGCGGACGACAGCGCCGCGACGATCGTGTCTCGCACCGGCGAGCCGAGGATGTACTGGTAGAGCCGGACCATGTCGTTCGCGGTGATGACGACCTCGCCCCACTGCGACGGGTCTTCCGGCGCGTGGGTGCCGGTGAGTCCCGCTGCGGTGGCGACGTGGCCGATGGCGTCCATGCCGTCGAACCTCGTCCACAGCACGTCCATCGCGTTGTCGTCGCTCACGCTCAACGCGCGATGGATCAGGTCCTGGTCGTCGTCGGACAACGGCTGTTGCAACGCGTCGACGGCGAGGATGAGCTTCGACAGCGACGCCGAGTAGAACGGCTGGTCGCCGTGTTGCGAGACCACCTGGCCGGTGTCGAGGTCGAGGACGGCGACGCCGACGTCGGACGCGCCGCCCGCCGCAGCGATATTCGATATATCAGTCGGCGATATATTGGATACCGCAGACCGCGAGCCCGTATCCGATATATCAGGACTCGTATGCGATACGTCAGGTGCGGTGTGCGATATATCGGGGCTGTCGCCGGTATCCAATACATCAGGACCGCGCGATATATCAGCTGACGGCTTCGCGTGCGCAAGGCACGGCGCGGCGTCCGGGACGACGTAGACGGCCGCCGCGAGGAAGAGGATCAGAGCCCAGCGCACACATCCAAGGTCCGTCTCACAGGAGCCTGGTGTCGAGCTTTTCCTCCTGTGCGGTTGCTGAAGAATCCTCCCTGACCACCACGTACGCGCCGGAACCCTGACGTTCCGTCACCGCCTCGACGAGCTCGGTGCCGCGGTAGAGCAGGCCGACGCCGTCGTCGGTGCAGTAGGTCGTCGGCAGCACACCGGCGGCCACCGCCTCGTGGATCTTCGGGCGGCGCTGCTCCTCGGAGTCGTAGTGCACGCCGTTGCCGTAGGGCAGGAAGCCGAGGCCGTTCGTGACGATCCGGAGGTCCCGCCCGAACGAGTCGGTGGCGCCGCCCACGTGCCAGCAGATCGAGCCCGCCGACACACCGCTGAGCACCACGCCGGCCTCCCACGCCTTGCGGAAGACCGCGCCGAGGCCGTGCACCTCCCACACCGCCAGCAGGTTCGCGACCGAGCCACCGCCCACCCAGACGACGTCGTGCGAGAGGACGTAGCTCTCGAGGTCGTCAGTCGGCGGCATCGTGAAGAGGTTCAGCATCGACACGTCGACGCCGGCGACGCTGCCCGCTTCCGCCATGTTGGCGTTCATGTGCCGCTGGTCGCCGCCGGCGGTGCCGACGTAGCAGAGCCGCGGCCGGCGCCCCTCGACGCCGGACAGGTCCAGCGCGAAGTGGATCAGTTTGCCGAATTCCAGGAAGGTCCGGCGCCCCGCGCGCAGGCCTCCGGAGGTGGCGAGGATCGTGGGCTGCTCAGCAGGCATGACGAAGATCCTCGCAGGGGCGTCAACGCGACGTTCCTCCGGTCTGGAAGCATGCAAAGGGTGCGGACCCCACCACTGAAACCTCTGGCCAGGATTCGTCGCATCGTTTTGCGCCTGCTTTTCGGCGCATTGGTCATCGGTGTGCTCGTGGTGGGCGGTACGGCGTTCCGCGTGTGGCAGGTCGCGCGCGTCGACGACTGGACCAAGGCCGACATGGCGATCGTCCTCGGCGCCGCGCAGTACAACGGCGTCCCGTCCGACGTGCTCGCGGCCCGGCTCGAGCACGCGCTCGGCCTCTACCAGGAGGGCGTCGTCGGCTACATCGCCACGACCGGTGGCCGCCAGCCCGGCGACAACTTCACCGAGGGGCAGGTCGGCAAGCTGTGGCTGGTCAAGCGCGGGGTCCCGGAGGACCGCGTGCTGCAGGTCGGTGAGGGCGCGGACACGCTCGGGTCGCTGCGGGCCGTCGCCTCGGTCGCCCAGGAACGCGGCCTGAAGACCGCCGTGATCGTCAGCGACCCGTGGCACTCGCTGCGCGCTCGCACGATGGCGGAGGACGCTGGGCTGCGCGCGTGGACGTCACCGACGCGCGTGGGCCCGAACGTGCAGACGCGCGAGACGCAGTGGTTCTTCATCAAGCGCGAGACCGGGGCGTTGCTGTACTACCGCCTGATGAAGGCGCACGCCGGCGTGTTCGACGAGCTCAAGCTCCCTAAAATCGGGTGATGGGATACACCGGCCACGACGCGGAGCGCCTGCTCACCGAGGAACCGAAGAGCGCCGCGCTGCCGGGTGCCCGCACCGACACCCGCACGCCGTTCTCCCGTGACCGCGCGCGCGTGCTGCACTCCGCGGCGTTGCGCCGGCTCGCGGGCAAGACCCAGGTCGTGGGTCCCGGTGAAGGCTCCGAGGTCACCGGTGTCCCGCGCACGCGTCTGACCCACTCGCTGGAGGTCGCGCAGATCGGCCGCGGCATCGGTGAGGAACTGGGCTGCGACCCGGACATCGTCGACACCGCCGGTCTCGCGCACGACATCGGCCATCCGCCGTTCGGCCACAACGGCGAGAGGGCGCTCAACGAGCTCGCCGGCCCGTGCGGCGGCTTCGAAGGCAACGCGCAGACGTTCCGCATCCTCGCCCGCCTTGAGCCCAAGTCCGCGCACGGGCTGAACCTCACGCGCGCGGTGCTCGACGCGTCGACGAAGTACCCGTGGCCGCGCACGCCGGGCACGGTGAAGTTCGGCGTGTACGACGACGACCTCGAAGTGTTCGAGTGGATGCGTGCGGGCGCACCGGACCGTGAGCGGTGCATAGAGGCGCAGGTGATGGACTGGGCAGACGACGTCGCGTACTCGGTGCACGACGTCGAGGACGGCGTCCTGGCCCACCGCATCAGCCTCGGCGCACTGGCCCGCCCGGACGAACGCGCCGCCATCGCGTCACTCGCGGCCAAGACGTTCTCCGACGAGTCCGTCGCCGCGCTCGAAGCCACCGCGGAGGAACTGATCACGCTGCCCGTGATCGGCTACTGGACCGACCACGAGTACGACGGCTCGCTCGGCGCGCAGGTGGCGTTGAAGAACCTCACCAGCGAACTGGTCGGCCGCTTCGCCTCCGCGGCGGTCACCGCCACCCGCGAGGTGCACGGCGACGGCACCCTCACGAGGTACAACGCCTCCCTGGAGATCCCCCGTCAGGTGGCCGCGGAAGTGGCGCTGCTCAAGGCGATGGCCGTCCGCTACGTGATGAGCGACCCGGCCCGCCTCGCCATGCAGGCCGCGCAACGCGACCTCATCGCCGACCTCGTCACCCGGTTGATGGAACGCCCGACACTGCTCGATCCCGCGTTCCGCCCGGTGTTCGCGGCCGCTTCCTCCTACGAGGCACGGCTTCGCGTCGTCATCGACCAGGTCGCGCTGCTCACCGACGCACAGGCCGTGGCCCGGCACCGCGCATCGGCGTAGCTTCGAAGGCATGGCGGACGAGAGCAGACCGCCAGGCCGAAGATGGCCCTGGCGGAGACCGACCAGGGAAGCCGTGCCCGTGGGCTTCGACGACGAGGGTGACGACGACGGTTCGGCCGGTGTGCGCGAACCCCACCCCAAGCCACTCGGGCCGATGGGAGGAGCGGGGGAGCGGCCCATCCCGGAAGATCCGATCGTGATGTCACTGCCAGATCCACGCCACTAGTGTTTGTTTTTGGGAGCTCCTCGTGACCGATCAGGCCGACTTCGCTCTGACCGTGCACCGCGTCGCCGTACCTGATCCGTCCTCCAACGCGTGCTGGTCGCCGTTCTCGGTGGCCAGCGCGCTCGCGCTGGCCCGCGAGGCCGCCCGCGGAGAGACCCGCACCGAGCTCGACCGGCTGCTGACGGACTTCGACGCCACCGATGCCCTGGGCATGCCGGAACTGGCCGTCGCCAACACGCTGTGGGCCGACGACGACCTGGCCCTGAATCCGGACTTCTCGCTCACGAAGTCAGTGCGGCGCACGGCGTTCTCCGATCCCACGACGGTCCGCAAGCTCGTGAACACCGACGTGGCCGAGACGACCCGCGGCCTGATCCCCGAACTGCTGACGAACCCGCCGCCCCCGGACGCCGCGGCGATCATCGTCAACGCCCTGTACCTCAAGGTGGGCTGGCTGAACCCGTTCGCCGCCTGGGAGACCGCGCCCAAACCGTTCCACTCGCCCCGCGGCGCCGTGGACGTGCCGACGATGAAGGTGACCGAGAAGTTCCGCTACGCCCACCGCAACGGCTGGCAGACGGTCGTGTTGCCGGCCGCGTCCGGTGTCGAGGCCGTGATCCTGTTGCCGGACGAGTCGCTGGAGCAGCCGCTCGACGCTTCGGTCTTCGAAGCGACCGCCAGGACCAACCTGGAACTCTCACTGCCCAAAGTGGACGTTCGGGAGAAGTTCCAGCTGAAGAGCGTGCTGGAGCGGCTCGGGGTCCGGCGCATGTTCTCGCGGAACGCGGACTTCAGCGGCCTCTCGCCGGACGAACGGCTGTTCGTCGACGACGTGATCCACGAGGCCGTGCTGCGACTCGACGAGGAAGGGCTGGAGGGAGCGGCGGCCACCGCCGTCACGTTCCGGACGGTGTCGATCGAGATCCCGACCGAACCGATCGTGGTGAACGTCGACCGGCCGTTCCTGCTCGCCGTCCGGCACGCCCGCTCCGGCGCGATCTACTTCCTCGCGCAGGTCGCCCGGCCGTGACCAGGCTTTCCGGGGGACTTCTTTGACTGATCGGACCGGCTTCGCCTGAAGCTGCACCTCGTCGCCGTCCCTGATGCGTCCGCGAACGCGTTTCTCGATGGCCAGTGCCCTCGTCCTCGCGGGGAAGCCACCCTCGGCGAGACCCGCGCCGAACTCGACGCACTGCTCGGGGACTTCCACCCGGCGACGCGCTGGACGTGCCCGAACTGGCCGTGGCGAACACGCTGTGGGCCGACGACCGCCTGACCTTGAACCTGGGCTTCTCGCTGGCGTCCTCGGTGCGGCGAGGAAGCGACCAGGGGCCTGATCCCCGCGCCGGACGGCGCCGTGCAGGTACCGACGATGAGGTTGACGGCAGGGTTCGGCCACGCGCGCCACCACGGCTGGCAGACGATCGCGCCGCCCGACGAGGCCGGGATGGAGATGCTGGTGCTTGATGCGGATGGGTGTGCGAGCGATTGGGCGCCGCCGCGACCCCGGTCGTGCTGACGCGCGGGGCGAGGCCGAGGCGTCCGGCAGACCCGATCGTGGTGCAGGTGGATCGGCCGTTCCTGCTCGCTGTCCGGCACGCCCGCTCGGGCGCGATCCACTTCCTCCCGCAGGTCGCCCATCCGTGACCATTTGACGGGACTGTTCGCCCTGATGGGCGAGCGTTTCGCCCGGCGAGATCATGATCATGCCTTTACCGTTCCAGCATGACCCAGCACGGTGCCGACGAGCAGCTCGTCGTGCTCGCCGCGGCCGGCGCGACGCAGATCATCTGCTTCAGCGGCGTCACCATTCCCGTCCTGTTGAGGACCGAGTGCTACTCGAAAGCGCTGGCCGCCGCACTGGGCCTCACACCGTCGCCCGAGCTGCATCGCGATGGTGAGCTGCCGCCGTGCATGTTCTTCATCCACGAATACGCGCTGCGCACGGTCGTCGGCAACAACCGGCTGATGGAGGACCAGGTCCTGCACCTGCTGTTCCACGCGCCGTCGATCAGGATCGTGCCTGCCAGCGCCGGCGGCGCGGCGGCGATCGGGCTGGACTACGCGCTGATCCAGTACGAGCACGAGCCGCCGCTCGTCTACCTCGCGAACTGGGCGCTCGTCACCGACGCGGCCACCGTCGAACGGGCCGTGCTGGTCTTTCAGCGCATGCACGCCATCGCGCTCGACAACGAGAAGTCGCGCGACCTGCTCATGGACTACGTGGCCGTGTACGACCGTTAGTTGGGGGTGTTGCGACGCAGGAAGAGCCGCATTCCGTCTTCGCCGGGGAGCGCGCACAGCAGGAGGCGGACGTTCTGATGACGCACCGGCACCGCACACGAGTCGCCCGCCAGCAGTGTTCCCGCCAGCAGGCCGGCCGACTCGTGATCGATGTCCAGCACGAAGTCGTTGCTCATGCGAGGACCCTATGAGCTGACCGCCTCGCAACCCAGTCACCCAAAGGTGTCGCATTCTCTGTCACGTTCGAGCGAGCTGCGTCGTCCAATGGGCATGACGAGGATCAACGGAGTCACGAAGAAGGACGCGGGCCTGCTCACCAAGGCCCTGTACTGGTTCGCGCGGCGCGAGTTCGGGGCGGTGCCCGAGCCGGTGACCGTCATGGCGCACCACCCGAAGCTGCTGATCGCGAGCGGCCGGCACGAGCTGGCGGTCAAGAAGGCGGCTCACGGGCCGTTGTTCGAGCTCTGCGTCTACCGGACGGCGGTGAAGCTCGGCTGCTCGTGGTGCGTCGACTTCGGCGCGATGCTGATGAAGCACGGGGGCCTGGACATCGAGCGGTTGAAGCACATCGACTCGTACGCCACCTCACCGCTCTTCACCGACCTCGAACGCAAGGCGCTCGCGTACGCCGACGCGATGACCGACACGCCGGTCAGCGTCACGGACGAGCAGGTCGCCGAGCTGGAGAAGCTGCTGGGACGCAAGGAACTCGTCGCGCTGACCTACCAGATCGCGCTGGAGAACCAGCGGGCGCGGTTCAACAGCGCGTTCGGCATCAAGGACCAGGGATTCACCAGCGGCGACGCGTGCCGGGTACCGGCACACTAGACCGGTGGAGAAGATCACCCTGACGGGTGCCCAGGAGACCATGCTCGCCACGTTGTACGGCCGGGCGGTGGACAGCGGACGAGCCACCTCCGTGCTGCACGACAACGAGGCGAGGCGCGCCGTCGACCGCATCGACTACGACTTCGCGAAGACCGGGATGAACACGACGGCTGCGGTCGGCGTCGCCATCCGCGCCAAGGTGCTCGACGACTGGACCCGCGAGTTCCTCCAGCGCAACCCGTCCTGCACGGTGCTGCACCTCGCGTGTGGCCTGGACACGCGCGCGCATCGCATCGAACGGCCGGACACCGTGCGCTGGATCGACGTCGACATGCCGGACGTCGTTGCGTTGCGGCACAAGCTGCTGCCTGAGCCGCAGGGCGACTACCGGCTCGTGGCGTCGTCGGTGACCGAGGACGCCTGGCTGGCCGAGGTGCCCGCCGACCGTCCGGTGGTGGCGGTGTTCGAGGGTCTGTCGATGTACCTCACGCGCGACGAAGGCCACGCGTTGATCAGAAGGATCACCAGCAGGTTCGCCAGCGGCGAGCTGCTGTTCGACGTCTACGGGTCGTGGGGCATCAAGCTGCAGAAGCTCGTGCCCGCCGTCCGCAACGCCGGAGCGACCCTGCACTGGGGTGTGGACGACCCGCGCGAGGTCGAGGCGCTGCACCCCGGACTGACCACTGTGGACGCCTGGCGCAGCGTGGACCTGCCGTACCTGGACGCGTTGCCCAGGTCCGGCAGGATCCAGATGAAGGTCGTCAGCGCGATCCCGAAGCTCAGGGACGTCGGAAAGCTGCTGCGCCTGCGGTGGTGACTAGCGCTCGACGACGAAGTCGAACTTGGCGGTGTAGCGGTTGCCGACGAGCGGGCCGAGCTCGACCTCGCACTCGCGGTCGAGGTAGGCGTCGCGCCGGTTGAGCCAGGCGACGTTCATCCCGTACGCCCTGAGGTTGTCCGGGAAGAACAGCTGCGTGGTGAGGATCGGGCCACCCCGCGCCTGCACCTTGACGTGGATGTGCGGGGTACGGCCCGGATAGTCCTTCGGCACGACCGTCTCCAACACGTACGCGCCGGACGCGTTGGTGAACTGGTGGCCGCGCATCTTGAACGTGGTGTTGTCGTACGCGCCGCGGTCGTCCGCCTGCCAGAAGTCCAGCAGTGCGTTGGGGATGGGCGTGCACTTCATCGTGTAGACGAACCCGGTGAGGCTGAGCACGACCCCGGTGACGCCGGGCGTGCGCAGGTTCGTGCGCTGCGGGGAGTTCCGCTTGAAGTAGGGGCCTTCGATGTTCGACGGGGTGTCGTCGTCCTCGACGCAGGCCGGGGTGAGGGGAAGAGGGGCGCTGCGGGCGGTGGTGGTACCCGCGGCGGTCAGCGCGATCGCTGCCGCCGCACCAGTCGCCATGAACGCCCGGCGGGTGGGCTGGTCGTGTTCGGGCATGATCGAACTCCGGTGGTTGCAACCCGCGGCAGGGGCTTGGGCTGGACCAACGGCTGAAACGTTAGCGTCAAAACGATCCCGGTACCAGTGGCGGTCTAGACCAAAAAGTCGACGTGGCCGAGCTTGTCCGGGTTCGCGATGTCGTAGACCGCGCTGACCTTGCCCTCGTGCACGGTGAACGTCATGACGCGCTGCGCCGCCTCGCCCTTCGCCGCCATGATCAGACCGAGGTCGCCGTTGACCTGCACGGGCCGCATCTCCGGGAAGTCGTTCTCGAAGCCGTACTTGCGGATGAGGCCGAAGAAGAAGCGGGCGACCTTCTCCGCGCCGGCGACCGTGTGGACCGCGGTGCGGACCTTGCCGCCGCCGTCGCCGATCATCACCGCGTCCGGGTGCAGCAGGCCGAGGACGGCGTCGATGTCGCCACCGGCCATGGCCTGGAGGAACTTCTCCAGCACCTCCTGCTGCTCGGCCAGCGCCGCACGAGGCAGGGGCTCCGCACCCGCGACGATCTTGCGGGCGCGCGAGGCGTGCTGGCGCGCGGAGGCTTCCGAGACGCCGAGTGTGTCCGCGATCTCGTTGAACGACAACGAGAACGCGTCGTGCAGCACGAACGCGACGCGTTGCTCGGGGGTGAGCCGGTCCAGCACGACCAGCGCGGCCATGCGCACGCCGTCGGAGCGCACCACCGACGCCAGCGGGTCGTCCTCCTCACCGGTGGTGAGCAGCGGTTCCGGCAGCCACGAACCCACGTAGGTCTCCCGGCGCACGGCCGCGGACCGCAACCGGTCCAGGCAGATGCGGCTCACCACGGTCGTGAGCCAGCCGCGCACGTCCCTGATGCCCTCTGCCGCGGAGAAGCGCAGCCAGGCCTCCTGCACTGCGTCCTCTGCGTCCGCGACGCTGCCGGTCAGCCGGTACGCCACGCCGATGAGGTGGGTCCGGTGGAGCGCGAAGTCGTCGGCCGTGGTCACGGTTGGCAGTTTGCCAGGGGATTAGACTCGAACGCGTGGCAGGACGCATCAGGGAGAGCGACATCGCATTGGTGCGTGAGCGCAGCCGCATCGATGAGGTCGTCGGCGACCATGTATCGCTGAAGAGAGCCGGCGGAGGCGCACTCAAGGGGTTGTGCCCCTTCCACGACGAGAAGACGCCCTCGTTCAACGTGCGCCCGTCGCACGGCACGTTCCACTGCTTCGGCTGTGGTGAGGGCGGCGACGTGATCGCCTTCGTGATGAAGGTCGAGCACCTGTCGTTCGTGGAGGCCGTCGAGCGGCTCGCGGACCGGGCGGGCATCCAGCTCACCTACGAGGGTGGCGGCGTCACGATCCAGCGCGACCGGGGCACGCGCAGCCGGCTCCTCGAGGCGCACAAGGTGGCGGCCGAGTTCTACGCCGAGCAGCTCGCCTCACCGGAAGCGCAGGCGGCGCGCGAGTTCCTGGCCGAGCGCGGGTTCGACGAGGCTGCGGCACGCCAGTTCGGCTGCGGGTTCGCGCCCGGCGGCTGGGACAAGCTCACGAAGCACCTGCTGGGGCGGGGTTTCGAGCTCACCGAGCTGATCAAGTCTCAGCTCACCAAGGAAGGCCGCCAGGGTCCGATCGACCGGTTCCACCGGCGGCTGCTGTGGCCGATCAAGGACATCGGTGGCGAGGTCGTCGGGTTCGGTGCCCGGCGGATCTTCGACGACGACCCGATCCAGGCGAAGTACCTCAACACCAGCGAGTCGATGATCTACAAGAAGTCGCAGGTGCTGTTCGGGCTCGACCAGGCCAAGCGGGAGATCGCGAAGCGCAAGCAGGCCGTGATCGTCGAGGGCTACACCGACGTCATGGCGATGCACCTGGCCGGCGTCCCGACGGCGGTCGCGTCGTGCGGCACGGCGTTCGGCATCGACCACATGAACGTGCTGCGCAGGCTGCTGATCGACGACGACGTGAACGGCGAGGTCATCTTCACCTTCGACGGCGACGAGGCAGGCCAGAAGGCCGCGCTGAAGGCGTTCGAGGGGGAGCAGCAGTTCTCCGCGCAGACCTACATCGCGGTGGCGCCGGACAACATGGACCCGTGCGAGCTGCGGCAGGCCAAGGGCGACGTCGCGGTGCGCGACCTGGTGGCGCGGCGCACGCCGTTGATCGAGTTCGCGATCAAGGCGCAGCTCAAGGCGTACGACCTCGACTCCGTGGACGGACGCGTCGAGGCGCTGAAGAAGATGGTGCCGTTCGTCGCGCAGATCAAGGACCGCGCCAAGCGGGACGGCTACGCGACCCGGCTCGCCTGGTGGGTGGGCTGGGACGACGAGGCCATGGTCGTGCGGCGGGTGCGGCAGGTCGCCGGAGGCAAGGCGCCGGTCGCCACCGCGCAGCGCGTCGACCCGAACCAGATCGCGCTGGGCGTGGACGTCGACGGACCGCCGCGGCCGAACCCGCGCGACCCGCGGCTGGTGCCGGAGCGCGAGGTGCTCAAGGTCGCGCTGCGGCTGCCCGAGTACGCCGGTCCGCTGTACGACTCGCTGCCGGACGAGGCGTTCACCGAGCCCGCCTACGTGGCGCTGCACCGCGCGATCCGCGAGGCCGGCGGCGCTTCTTCCGGGCTCGCGGGCACGGCGTACCTGGACGCGATCTCGCAGGCGTGTTCGCACGCCTCTGTGCGGTCGGTGCTGACCGAGCTCGCGGTGGAACCGTTGGCCGTCAAGCAGAACGACGAGTTTCGCTACGTCTCGATGGTGATCGCACGGCTGCAGGAGGTGCAGGTCGGCAGGCAGGTCGAGGACGTGAAGTCTCGGTTGCGGCGGCTGTCCCCGATCAAGGACGCCGACGAGTACCGGGCGCTGTGGGGCGACCTGGTGGCGCTGGAGGAGTACCGCAAGGCACTCCTGCAGCAGAGCGCTGGAGTGCTGTAGTGGGGCTGTTTCGCCGGTTGTTCGGCTCTGGCGCGCCGGACGGGTTCACCGGATCGTTGGAACCTGACGAGACCGTGATCGCTTCTGCTCCCGTGCAGGACGGTCATCTCGTCGTCACGTCGCTCGGGCTGTGGGTGCCGGGTCCCCGTCGGATCGGCTGGCACCTGATCAGCAAGGTGAAGTGGGAGGGCGCGCTGCGGGTGGTCGAGGCGCACGAGGCCGGGCTGGAAGGCCCGGTCGTGCTGCTGGAAGACCTTCCCGCGCAACGCTTCGCCCTGGACGACCCCGGCCGGGTGCTGCGGGCGATCAGCCAGCGCGTCGAGAGCTCGATCCGGCACCGCGAGCGCGTCGAGTCGCCCGGTGTGTGGATCCTGCAGCGCAAGCTCCCCGGCCAGGACGGCGTCGTGTGGCAGGCGCGCGGGGACGCCGGGGTGGAGCTCGCCGCTGTGCGGGTTGCCGTGGCGACGTTCGCCGCGAGGCTTGCGGGCTAGCAGTACGCGTGTACTGTTAGCCGTATGTGGGATCCGGCGCAGTACTTGGCCTTCGCCGATCACCGGGGGCGGCCGTTCTACGAGCTTGTGGCGCGCGTGGGGGCCGAGTCCCCGCGCCGCGTGGTGGATGTGGGCTGCGGGCCCGGCAATCTGACCTTGTCGCTGGCGTCGCGCTGGCCTTCGGCTGTCGTGGAGGCGTTCGACTCGTCCTCCGAGATGGTCGAGGCCGCTCGTGCCGCCGGCGTGGAGGCACGTGTGGACGACGTGACGACGTGGGAACCGTTGCCGGACACCGATGTCGTGGTGTCCAACGCGGTGCTGCAGTGGGTCGCGTCACATCCCTCGATCGTGTCGAAGTGGGCGACCTCGCTGCCCGCGGGCGCGTGGCTCGCGTTCCAGGTGCCCGGCAACTACTCCGACCCCTCGCACCGCTTGATCCGCGAGGTCGCCGGACCGTCGCTGGCGCACGTCTTCCGCGCGGAGAAACCCGTTCTGGATCCCGTGGAGTACGCCGAACTGCTGGCCGGCTGCTCCTCTGTGGACGCCTGGGAAACCACGTACGTGCAGCGGCTCTCCGGCCCCGATCCCGTGCTGGAATGGGTCACCGGCACGGCTTTGCGGCCGGTGCGCGCGGCACTGTCCTCATCGGACTGGGAGGCGTTCGTCGCGGAACTGGCGCCGCGGCTGCGCGAGGCGTACCCCGAGCGAGCCGACGGCACCACGTGGTTCCCGTTCAGGCGGATCTTCGTGGTGGCGCAGGTGTGAAGATCATCACGCCCGAGGCGTGGCCGTAGGCGCGACGGTGCGGCCGTTGGCCTCCTCCTGGTGGCGCCACGGCGCCTTCTCGGCGGCCTTCTCCGCAGCGTCCGCCGCGAGGTCTTTTGCCTGGTGAGCGGCCTCGAACGCCTTGTCCTTGGCCTGGCTCGCCGTCTTGCGCACCGTGGGGTTCTCGATGAAGCGGTGCCACAGGCGCACGATCTGGTCGTAGCGCTCTCGTCCGGCCTTCGCGCCGAGCACGTAGCCGATCGCCGCACCGACCAAGATGCCCTTCATGCGGGTCTCCTCTCACATCGTGCCTGGTCAGGGCCTATTTTGCCGCAAAGTGGGGGGTGGTTGCAGAACCCGTTTTGAGGCTCATGTAGAGTTACCCACTGTCAGGAGGAACCAAGCCTGACGGGCAAGACACAACAGAACATTCCCCCATAGCTCAATTGGCAGAGCATGCGACTGTTAATCGCAGGGTTACTGGTTCGAGTCCAGTTGGGGGAGCTTCCAAGACCCTAGTCATCCGACTGGGGTCTTTTGGTTTCGGGGGTCCTGCGTGACTTTGGGTCCATGCCCCGGTTCACGAACCTCCGCCGCATCTCGTCGCTCGACCCCGTCGCCGACCACGAGGAGATCGTGCGGATCTCCGCCGGCCTCGAGTTCCCGTGGGACTACCAGAAGTCGCTGGAGCTGGCGCTCTTCCGCACGTACTGCGTCCCGACGATCTCGGGCCTGCTGGAGCGCACCGGCGAGTTCGAACGCCGCCCGCAGAAGCGCTACGACGACACCGCCGTGCTGATGGCGGAGCTCGTCGAGCACGGCTACGACTCCCCGCGCGGGCGTGAGGCGTTGCGCGTCGTCAATCGCCAGCACGGCCGTTACGACATCTCCAACGACGACATGCTGTACGTGCTCTCGACGTTCATCTACGACCCTCTCGACTGGATCCAGCAGTACGGCTGGCGGCCGTTGACGCACAACGAGCAGCTGGCCGCGTTCCACTTCTACCGCGCGGTCGGCTCCCGCATGGGGATCCGGGACATCCCGTCGGACTTCGGCGAGTTCCGTGCCTTCAAGGCGGCCTACGAGAAGCAGCACTTCGTGTTCGCCGAGTCGAACCACCGCATCGGCCAGTACACGCTGGACCTGTTCTGCTCGTGGTACCCGCAGGTGCTGAAGCCGGTGGTCTCACGGGCCGTGGTCGCGATGCTGGCCCCTTCGATGGTGCGCGCGTTCGGGTTCGCCGCGCCGCCACCCTGGGTCGGGGTTCTCGGGCGGTTGGCGTTGCGCGTGCGGGCTCTCGTGGTCCGCCGGATGCCCGTGCGGAAGGCCTTGAAGCTCACGAGCACGCCCAACCGCACCTACCCCGGCTATCCCGTCGGCTACCGGCCCTCGGACCTCGGGGCGATCTCCAACACCGCGCGCTGACCATTGAGCGTGAACCCCAGGGCCTTGAGGAACTCGTTGCCGGGCTTGAAGTTCGTGAGACCCACGTGCACGTGCGTGATGCCCGGGTAGCGCTCGGTGAGCGCCCTGGCCATCTCGCTGCCGATGCCCCACCTCCGCAGATCCCTCGGCACGAGGAAGAACCGGATGCTGGCGTGCCCCGGTTCGGGGTGGTCCAGCACCAGGTCCACGAACCCGATCATGCCCTGCGCCTCGGCGACCAGCAGCTGCTTCTGCTCGAACCGCGCACCCTCCGGCAACGCGTAGAAGAGGCTCTGCACGTCACCGGGCCCGGACGGGTGACCCGTGGCAGCCTGGAACCAGTCGTCGCAGTCGGCGAACAGCCGCAGCACCTCGGGCTCGTCCGCCGGAGTGAAGTCGCGGAGGGTCAAACGCACGCGTGCAGCCTATGTGTCGCTCGCCACGGGGGCGCGCAAGGGCCGTTCGGCGTGATCGGTATCCTCCACCACGCAGCGTTAGCGTGTGTGGTTCGCCGCTGCGAGGGGGCAGTAGCTCAACCGGTCAGAGCAGCAGACTCATAATCTGTCAGGTTGTCGGTTCGAATCCGACCTGCCCCACGTACTTGCTGGTCAGTGGGGGTGATCCGTCATCAACCAAGATCACCCCACACTTTTCTCTCACTTTATGAGGGCGACCACTTAACCGCGTTCAGCGCGTCAGCAGCCCGGCGGCTCGTCACCCGACGCCCCATGTAGACGTCCTGGGCGGTCGACACCTTCGAATGCCCGAGCTGATCTGCGATCTGCCGAGCGGACAGGCCAGCGTCATCCAAGATCGTGGCGACTGACCGCCTGAACGTACGGAACGTGACCCACGGATATCCGGCGCGCTGCCGAAATTCCCGCCACCTGGCCAACGTGTTGCTCCTTGTCGCGCAGGGTGCCGAGCGAGTTCGGGAAGACCGGCCCCTCCAACTCGTCCTCCGCGACGTTGAACCTCTCTGCGAGCCGACGCCGGCGGTCTCGCAACATCGTTACCAACCACGGGGGAAGGGCCAAAGCGCGCTTGGACACTTCAGTCTTGCCCTCGTTGATCCGCTGACCCTCACCCTTGACTCGGATGACGCTGCCTGCCCAGTCCACGGTGCCGGCGTCCAGATCGAGGTGAAACCAATGCACCGCGAGACCTTCACCAGTCCGTTCACCTGTACCCGCATACCAACGGACCAGGTCGGGCAGATCGTGACGAACCGCGACCTCATCGGCGTCTAGCTTCGCCAGGAGATCCGCCATCTCGTCCTCGGCCAGCGCTCGTGACGGCGTCTTGCGCCCTTCCAACCGAGCAACGTCCCGCACAGGATTGGCCCTCAAAGCACCATGCCGAACAGCCACAGCACACACACCCGACACGATGGTGCGTACCGTCTTGGCGCTTGCGGCGCTCTGTCGGCTCTGCACTGTGGTCAGGAGCCTTCCGATCCGTGCCACCGTCAACTCGCGCATCCTCAGTTCAGCGATGGCCGGAAGGACGACCCCATTCAAACGGCCTTCATAGGTCTCCAGTGAGGTGGGGGAACGAGTGCCGACAGCGACGGCTGCGCGGAACTCGGTAAGCCACACCTCGGCCGCCTCACGAAACCGACTCTCCGCAGTGATCATTCCTTCCTCAGCGGGTGCTGTGCGATCGCGCAGTGCTTCTTTCAAAGCCCTCTCAGCCGCCGTCTTCGTTCTGCCGGACCGTTCCACCGGTCGCGTAATGCCGTCGTAGTCGCGGAACTTGGTTGTGGCCCGCCAACCCGTCGAAGTGGAGTAGAAGCGGATCTTGCCGTACGTGCCGACATCCAGCGGCCTCCGTCCCATCAGCTCACTCCGTTCGGTTGGGCGTCGAACCAGGCGATGACCTCATCTGGGATGTACCGGACGTACTTACCGATGCGGCGGCCCGGTGGCCCGTACTTCCTTGTGCGCCACTGGTAGAGGGTCTGGACGGGGATGCCGAGGAAGTCGGCGACGTCCTTGATGGTCCATAGCTTGCTCATTGGTGTGTCTCCTGTTCGTACTTGCGTCGTCGGTTGTCGCGGATGCGGCCGGCCAGTGCGCTGGCGAGTTCGCGTTCTGCGTCGGTGTCGTAGCCGTTGCCCTGGTAGGCCCAGTCGTTGATGACGAGGACCGAGTCGGCTTCGAGGCCGAGGCGTTCGAGGGTTTCGTTGTGGCGGAAGGCGCGGCGTTCGTCGCGAATGGACTTGAACGTCGTGCTGTAGTGCTTGGACTTCGTCAGGAAGTGGCCTCGGAAGCCGAGCATGTGCGCCCAGCGGCGCAGCTTGAGGTCCGCGTACTGCGGGAGGCCGCCGAGGTCCCAGGCGGTTTGGATGATGCGGCGGTGGTGGTCACTGACCTTGGCGTGGTCAATGCAGAGCTGCGACCGGATCGGCCGGTCTGTGCCGTCCGTCTTGCCGGTGGTCTTGGTGGCGTACTTGGCCACGTAGGCGGCAAGGCGGGTCTCACTGATCGAGCCGTCCGCGTCCTCGACCTTGTGGGCATGGTTCGCGCGGATCGGGCGGACGTCGACCTGCGAGCCCCACCGCAGGTCGAGGGCGACGCCGTCCGGGCGGGGAACGGTGAGCTTCACCGAGGCGGCAGCGGCCTTGATGCAGGCGTCGAGGAGTTCGCTGGTGACCCACGACGGGGTGCGGTCGTGGGGACCGTCCGGGCCGTCCACGCGCACTACGGCGTGGAAGTGCACGAGACCGCGCCGCTGGTATTCGGCGACCTTGGCGTAGGACAGCCGGGCGTGGTCGGCGAACTCCCGAACCTTGAGCCCTGCGGCGTTGGCCAGCTCGCGGTTGAGCGATGCGGAAGCGGTGCCACAGCGCGCCGGCGTTGGCCTGCCAGAGCACCGAGCCCTCGTAGTCGTAGCCGTCAGGGTCGACAGCGGTGCCGATGCGCGGGTCGGCCTGGTGGTGGTACTCGCCGCAGCCGGTACACGGGCGGGTCTTGCCATTGGACGCGGTGAAGCGATTGTGCACCGCGCCGAACGAGGGTGCGGTGAGGGTGGCGAACGCCCGCGGCTTGTCGGTGACCGTGGTCGGGACGCCCTTGGAGCCGCCCGCGAGGCCTGCGTGCATGAGGTGGTAGGCGTCGGCGGCGTAGCGGTCCGAGCAGGTGGGGCAGACAGCGGAGCGTCGGTTGCCGCAGGGCACGAAGATCTCGCCGCCGTGGTGGGCCAGCACCTTGCGGGAGGTGGCGTCGTGCAACTGCCACGCGCCGAACAGGCGCACAGGGACGGCGCAACCGTTGGTGGCGGTGACCTTGGCACGCCATTCGCGGTAGCCGGGTGAGGCGACCTTGCGGGCAATGCGGTCTTCCAGGGTGGTGTGAGGATTTCCGGGCAGCACCACGACAGGCCTCCTTTCTTTGGCGTATAAGGAAGTGCGGGCGATCAGGTGAGGTTGTGGGCGTCGGTGATGACGAGCAGCGCGTCGAGGGCGACGGCGCGGGTGAGGTAGTCGAGGTCGGAGCACCAGCGGGCGGCGGTGTCGCCGTCCTGACGCCAGCAGGCCCACCAGCGGCGACCGCCGTAGCGCCAGCCACGCCAGTGGCGTCCGTCGCCGACCCAGCCGATCCAGGTGCCGTTCACGGTGACGCGGTAGGTAACGGTTCCTCCGGCCCACGATCCGTGGCCGAGGTCCCTGCTCAGCTTCACGTTCATGACGGGATCTCCTTGTGGTTGCGGGAAACGAGAAGGGCGGGACACGGTCGAGGGAGTGGGCCGTGTCCCGCCCTTATGTGGAGCAGGCGAGGGGTTGTCCTGCTCGTGGTCAGGCGGCGAGTTGGTCGGCGACGCGTGCGGCGAAGTCGGCGGGCAGTCGCAGGAGTTCGGCGACCTCGGGTGCGGTGAGGGGCCGTCCGAGTTCGTCCATGCGCGTGGTGAGGGTGCTGCGCATGGCGGGCGGGAGCCGCAGGCCCGCGAAGCGGTCGGCGTTCATGCTGGTCACTCGCGGGATGACAGCGGTGACCTCGGTATCCGCTGGTGCGGCCGGTGTGGCTTGAGCCGGTGAGGCCGCCGGAACCGTTCGGAGGGCCGCGTCTCGCACGGCCACGCAGCGCTGTTGAACGATCGGCATGACCTCGGCGAGCAGGAACACCACGACGGGGATGACGATGTGGAGGAACACGTTGCCGGCGCTGACCGGGCCTGCCGAGGGGGACACGGCGGACCAGACGTTGGTGACCAGCGTCGCGGCCAGTAGCAGCCGCTTGAGCTTCACCACGGGGCCGTCGTGGACGGGTTGGCCCTGCGCGAGCATCTCCGACTCCCACCGGAGCAGGGTGATCAGGATGCCCGCGAGGGCCGGTTCCACCAGCCAGGCTCCCCACCACAGTGGATCGGTGACAGGAAGCCGTCCGGCGAGGAAGTCGTGCACGCCGGTGGTGGTGAACCCGAGGCCGATCGCGAGGAACAGCCACAGCGACCGGGTGACCGAGGTGCGGAACCGGTCGGCGGTGACCGCGTTCAGCAGCGGATCGGCCGTGAGCGCGTGCACGTCGCGTGCCTCATCAAGCTGGTGCCGCAGCCGCCGCACGGCACGGGTCGGTGCGGTGTTCTTGTTGCGCTTGAACAGTTTCACGAGGGTTCACCTCCTTGAGCGGGTTGACGTGGGCACAGCTACTTGCCGTTAGCGGCGCGATGGAGAAGCCGTCCGAGCAGGAACAGCTCCACGGCGAGGACGGCGGTACCGATGAGGCCGACGAGCAGCCACATGACGGCGAGGCCGGCGAACACCGTGAGCGCGATGCCGAGGGCACGGGCGGGGGTCTTGCGGGTGACGGGGATGACGAGCTGAACGTCCATGGCTAAGCGACTTCCTTCCGGGTGGCGGGGTTGGTGCGGGGGTAGTAGGTCTGGTTGCGTTCTGAGCCGGTGGTCCCGGCGACGACGCCAGCCGCGTAGAAGCGGCGGGACCGCGTGCGGGTCTCCCAGGCGGTGTGATCGGTGCGGCACTGCTCGATCACCGGGCAGCCCGCGCAGAGCGACAGCGCCTGATCGGCGGTGTCGTTGGTGAAGAACAGTTCGGTGTCCTCCCCCGCGCACGCGGCGTCCACACGCCAGGCAGGCGGGGTGCCGGAGGGGCCGAACAGGGCGAGCATCAGCGCTCGCGTGCCGACGTAGCCGGGGTGGTCGTGGGGGTTCACGCCGCCACCTCCGCAGCGACCGGAACGACGGAGCGGGCCGACGCCACGAGGCGCGCGAGTTCGTCAAAGGAGGCCAGGTCCGTGCGGGCCTCTGCGAGGGTGGGCAGGCCTGGCAGGTTGGCGAACCGGTGTTCCCTGCCGTTGAGGCCGTCGTGTTCCTCGACGGTGCCGCCCAGCTCGAACACCGAGCCCGAGCACGCGAGGCCGATCCCGATGCCCGTGCCGGTCCGGCCGGTGGCGGCGAGGCGGACGTCATCGCGCCAGCCGTAGGTGAGGCCGAACTCGTTGCCGTGCAGGGTGGCGGTCCACAGCAGCACGGCCGCGAACCGGTCGACCGCCGTACCCGAGGTGAACTCGGCATGCACCGAGCGGGACCGGGTGGAGATGACCAGGCGATCCGGCCGGGGCAGGTTGTAGGTGCGAATGTGTCCGCGCACCGTCCGCAAGATGCGATCCAGTGAACGGTTGTCGTTGGCAGGCATGACGAACAGCCCTCCTAGAGGTTCGAAGTGGACAGAGAGCGGAGAGGGTCAGGAGACCGCGCGGAGCGTGGTCGGCTCCTTGAGGTACGACACCAGTTCGTCGCACTGCGCGTCGTCGGTGTAGGCGACGCGGACGCGGCGGGGTTGGCGGGTCTTGGGAGCGCGGGCGAACCCGATGCCGGCGAACTCCTCACCTTGCGGCAGTTCGTCGGCGACCGCGCCGCGTGCCCGCATGCCGTCCCCGAGGACCATGTCGGGGTGGCTGGAGCTGGAGACGCGCAGGCACACGCGGTGCGGCAGCAGCTCGCGGACCGGCACGGTGTCCTTGGTGGGCTCCTGCACCAACGCCTCGATCACGTCGTGCGTGGTGCGGCCGGTCGAGGCGATGATCGCGGTCTGGCCGCAGATCGCGTGTGCGTAGTCGGGCTGGTAGGCCATCGCGTAGCCGATCTCGTCGAAGATCAGCCAGTCGATCGGGAACTCCTGGGAGACCGGAGCCTTGCGGAGCTTGGCGCGTTGCATGCGCTTCTGTTTGCGCGCCATGTTCGCCACGAAGGCGTCCAGCAGTTCAAGCCCGTCGCCGGGGTTGTCGGCGTAGCGACCGTCAAGAACGGGCTTGAGCCAACCCCACTCCAGCATCTTCGGGTCGATCACCCACGGCCGGACCAGACCGGCCCGGATCAGCGGAGCAGCCGCCCGCAGGCGTTGCGCCGGGAGCGAGTTCTTGCCCGAACCGGTCTCGCCCGCGCGGAGGAAGTGCGTGCCGTACAACGGTTCGCGGTACTCGCGGCCGAACTCGTCCTCACCCACGTACAGCGACATCGGGTCGACGTCGGCCACATCCTCCGCGAGTTCCGGTGAGGGCATGACGTACGCGAACGGCTCGTCACGCTGGACGATCAGCACCACCTCGCCAGGGGCCGAGCGTTCAACCGCGACCCGTTCGGCCTTGAGGGTGTCCGCCAGGTCATCGACCGCGTCCACGAACGCCTTGAACGACATGCCGTGCACCAGCCGCACCCGCACCGTGTCCACCGAGGACGACCACGACCGCACCCGGATCACCCGAGGCACCAGGACTTGCCCGGTACGCGGGTGTGTTCGCGTCAGGCCGCACGAGCCCATCAGATCCGACCAGCGGCGACCGGTGTACGCGCCGGCCCAGCGGCGACGCCACGCACGCAGCACCGGGGCCGCGTAGGTGTCGAAGGTGTCCGGGTGCGCCCGGTACCAGGCGCCCAGACCCGCAGCAGCGCCACCGAGCACCACGCCAGTCGTGGTAAGGCCGAACTGGGACAGCGACGCCACCAGCGCCGACGGAGCGGCCACCGAACCGGGGTGACGCACCGCCCACACCACCGCCGCGAACTCCATACCCTGCGAACGAGCAGACTTACCACGGGAACGCTTGGACATCGCAACCTCCGAAAGTGTTGTGAGAGAACGGCAACGGCCGACCAGCCCAAGTTGGGGTGATCGGCCGTTGCCGAAGAACCGGGGTACTACCGAGGTGGGTGAGGCGTCTCCCTGGCCCACCACTGGAAACACTTCTCGCACTGAACGTCGTAGAGAGTCGGACCGCCTACCACCGAAAACACGGCGTGAGAGCAGCCACCACCTCGACGACGATCCGCCTTGTCCTCGTCGAGCAACACGCGGGCGTAGGACATGTGCGTGGTCAACGTGGCCACCGACCGCGCAAACTGGTCGTGCAGGCCCTTGAAGCCCTCCCGGTGGACCGGGATACCCCTGGCCGCGATCCGCAGCCCTGTCATGGACTTGCTGACATCGTCGAGAGCGTTGCGGAGCTGGTGCGACATCAGACCCTCCCCTCAACGCCGACGGCGACGCTTGCGGCGCTCGGCGGCTTCCTCATCGAGCAGCACGCGGGCGTAGGACATGTGCGTGGTCAACGTCGCCACCGACCGCGCAAACTGGTCGTGCAGGTCCTTGAACCCTTCCCGGCGAACCGGAATGCCCTTGATGGCGATCCGCAGCGTGGACATGGACTTGCCCACGTCCTCCAGGGCGTTGTTGAGCTGTTGAGACATCAGACCCTCCACTCACGAGACTTCAACTCGATCTCGTACTTGACCGCATGCTCCTTGAGGTCCTCCAAGTCCTTGCGCGCCTGGGACAACTCCTTGCGCAACTCGTCGGGCTTGGGCACCCGCCAGTCACCGGGCAGCGCGTTACCCGACTTCATCCGGTTGATCAGCGTTTCCAGCGGCGCGAGCTGCTCCGTCGCGAAGTTGATCGCGTTCACGAACTCGCTGTACTTCTTGATCGCGTGCGCGTTGTACGCCTGAACCACCATTGGTCATGCACCTTTCTTCTCGGACGAATTCGAGTTGTTGAGCGGCTTGAGCGCGTTCCACCGCGACAGCATCAGCCGCGTGGACTTCGGCACGAGCACCGAATTCACCGACTGACGCACCGCACCACAGCGCAACAGGTGAGATCCGCCGATCGTGAGTTGACCGTTGTCGACCAACTGCACGACCGCGTTCGACTCCCAGGCGGGCACCCGAGAAATCTTGTCCTTGTCGACCCGCCGAAACACGCGACGAGCCGCCCCTGCGACCACATAGCCGGACTCGCTCACTGCCCGGTTGAGCACTTCGGTCACCACCCGCAGGTCATTGACCGCAGGCCTCGCAGTGACCACAGGCACGGCAGTGGGCTCGACCTCGTTCCCGAACAGATCAGCGCTCACCGCACGTCACCACCCGGTCCAGTCACGGACCTGCAATGCACCGACCGGCCCGACGCCACCGAGGCCTCACCCGACGCCAGCATCAGCGGCACATCCGCCGCGATCGTGCCGAACTCCTTCCACGGCACCACCGTGGACATCTCCGGTTCACCCGGCTCACCGAAACACGTCAGCGTGATACACATGCCGTCCGGCCCCGCCAGAAACGACACGATCGTCTGAGCGCTTCCGCCGTACCAGAACGGAGTAGCGCCATCACGCAGCGCCTCGATCTCCGCGCGGCTCAGACGGTCACTGTTCTTCTCAGTCACTGCACACTCCCACTGTTGTTGACGACACTCGAACGGACGAACACCCCACGACCGGTGAACTGGAACGATCACCGCATGGACAACAATGACGACCTCACCCTGATCAGGGTGGTACTCGCCCCGATAGACGGCCCACGCTGGGACGAGCAAAAAGAAGCCGTGAAAGCAACGGGCGCGATCTACCAGAAACCCACCCACGCGTGGACCATCGAGAGGCCGGACGGCAAACTGCCCGTCGACACACTGAACGACCTCTACGCGATTGCAGCCGAGTACGGCACGAAGGTCCGCATCGTCACCAGCCGCGAATAGCATTCACGGGATGCACGGCAGGTGTCAGGAAAAAATGAACTCGGGCCTGACATCGCCGAACAATCCGGCACTGTTTTTGGCATGGCTCAACACACTGTGGAATTCTCAAAGAACGCAATCGCGCGTTTCTATGCCCGACTCGAACGGGCGGCAGGCCAATCCCCTGGCAAAACGTGGATCTCCGCACCCTGGCCCGACTCGAAACGGGCGACCGGCCTCACCGGGCAGGGCAACCGAGCACAGTGGACGATCAGGCCGCCACACTCACCTGACCGTGCGGAACCAGACCCGCAGCCTTGAACGACAGACCCGAACCGGCGTCGTTGGACCAGAACGACACCGTGGGCGAGATCAGGGACACGTACATGCCCTCGTCGAACCCGTCACCGGGGTCCGCAGACAAGGTCACGCGGATTTCCTCACCCTTGCCCTGGTAGCCCTCCGCGTTCGGGAGAGGCTTCGCGAACAGCGCGACCACGAACTGCTGCACGCCCTTGTAGTCGGTCGCCGGCACCATCTCGCCGGACTTGTCGTCCTTGCGCATCTTCATCACCGGAGCCTCAGTGACCATCAGCCGGTAGGACTCCAGAACGACGGGGATGTTGCGCAGAGCCATGTTGTCCTCCTGTGTTAGTTCGTGATAACTCGTGATAGTACAAAGCTAGCACGGGTTAGCACGGCTTGGGATAGTCCGATCGAGTGAGCTAGCACGGGTTCGCACGCGCTCGATAGAGTGCGGTCATGAGTGAGCCAGCGGCCCGGAGCTACCCGTATCAGCAGGTGGCGGCGAAGATCATCGAGAAGATCAGAGCGCGGAAACTTGCGCCTGGAGCCAAGCTGCCGACCATCCGAGAGATGGCTGACGAGCATGGGATCACCACGGCCACCGTGCAGCGGGTGATCCGCGCCCTTACTGACAGCGGCTACGCGGAGACCGTGCCGGGCATCGGCGTGTTCGTCAGCAAGGTCATCCCTGATGCCGAGCCGCAGCCGCCGGCGGGAGCCGTAGCGCAACTCGCGGCGGAACTGACGGCCCTTCGCCAGACGGTTGCAGCTCTGGCCGAGAGAGTCGACGCGATCGACGGCAAGGGCTCCCCGTCGTGATGTCTCTGCTGTCCATTCGGTCATGGACCCATCAAACGGCTGGTCAACGGGGTGCGGGGAGTGTGCGCCGCGTTCACTCACCACTCACTCACACTCACGCACGGGGGAGCAGCAGCGATGTCCGATGAGGCCGACGCGTTCGTGGCCGAGCTGAAGCGCTGGCGAGACGTGCGCGGACTGTCGCAGTCGAAGCTAGCGCAGGCGATGGGGTACGACCGGTCCTACATCTCGAAGATCGAGAGCGGTACCGAGCGTCCGAACTCAGCATTCGCGAAGCGCGCGGACGAAGTACTCCAAGCTGGGGGAGCGGTCCGACGAGCCTTGCAGGCCTCAGCCCCGAAGCGGGTCGAAGCTACGACGCCGCAGCCGACTGTTGAGGTCGCTGACTCAACCGCGAGCCTGATCGTTGAGCACGACGACGCGGAGCTGATCTACCGGGACGGCATGTACCGACCGGTGATGCGCCGGCGGCTATTCAACGGCGGCACAGAGCCCGTGGCGCGTTACATGGTGCGGATCTCGGTCGACCGGTACCCAGGAGATCCGGACCGATCCAATGAGCTGTACCGCCATAACCCGCTTACCTGGGAGGAACTCCAGCTCGAAGCATGGTGCGGCGACGAACCCATGCTGTGGAAGGTGCGCCACGACCGCGACGCCTTCAAAGAGGTCTGGTTGCTGTTCGAGAACGCCGATGCGCGCTTTCCCTTGTATCCAGGCGAAAGCGCCGAGATCGTCTACGCCTACAACGTCAGCGAAACCAAGTGGGGCCATTGGTTCCAGCGCGCTGTCCGTCTGCCCACCAAGCGCCTAAGCGTGCGCCTCGACTTCCCCGCCGCGATGCAGCCGAGCGCATGGGGTATGGAGACGTCCATGACCGCCGAGGCGTTGCCGTTTCGAACCCCCATCCAGCGAACCGTGGAAGATGACCGCGTGCGGTTCGCGTGGGCCACGGAGGACCCGCCGCTGCACGCGCGGTACCGCCTCGAATGGCGGTTCAAGGCTGACAGCTCCAAGGCGAGAGAGGCGCAGGACGTACAGATGGCACCAAGCGAGCAGATGACCGAGCTTGGCATCGTCCAAGACGGCGACGACATCCTGCGCCAGGCCGCGAAGCCGTTCGAGCTCCCGGCAGAAGCCGAGGACGCCAGGCGCGTGATCGCACAGCTTCAGTCCGCGATGGAGCGCGTGGCCTCTGTCCACGTGTTCGGCAAGGGGATGGGTGTGGCTGCGCCTCAAATCGGAATCGGGCGAGCCGCAGCCATCGTCCGCACGCCAGACGGAGAGCTGATCACCCTCCTGAACCCGCACGTGATCGACGAGGCCGTCGAGCAGGACCAGCAGTACGAGGGGTGCCTCAGCTTCTTTGACGTTCGAGGCAAGGTCCCGCGTCCTCTTGCGATCCAGGTTGAGCACACCGATATCGACGGCCAGACCCGGATAACGAACTTCGAGCGTGGCGTCGCACGACTGGTCGCACACGAAGTCGATCATCTACACGGGATGCTTTACACCGACCGCATGGAACCAGGCGTCTCCCCGATTTCCGTTGAGCAGTACCGAGGAACCGGCCAGGGGTGGCAGTACCGGTAGGCGTGTTCAGAGTTTCTTTTCTTCATCAAGGCGGCCCCCTCCGGGGGCCGCTGGCCGTTGGTGCCCATCCGACAACGGCAGACCGACGCGCCTCTTTCTCCGCCGCGCCCAAGGCCGCCTCCGGCGTCCGGGCACGGCGGGCGAGGCATGCGCGCCGGTCGACCGCTGTCGGACAGGAACGGCCAGCGGCCCCCGGAGGGAACCGCGGAGACTTCAAAACATGTCCTCGCCGGACGGGCAGGTCTCCAAAATGGTGCGAGGAAGTGCCGGCACATCGCGTTCCAGCGGGGGCCGGGGCACGCACGATCCCGTATGACCTCCCCGAGGGCAACCACACGTGTCAAGGGGGCCGTTCCAGCGCATGATCCGGTCGAGCGACAGGTGCCCCCTTGACACGCGCGGTTGGGGCGAGCCAGGTCATACGGGATGGTGCGAGGCCCCTTGCAATCAATCCGCTATCGCGCACGGCCAGTTGGAGCAAGGGAGCTGTCATCACTGAGGACTGGCTCGCAGCTCATTAGGCAAGAGCATTTCCTGTGCCTGTCCCAATTTGCGGTGGTCCGTAAGCGTTCCGTCCGTCTCTCGACTCCAGGCCACACTTGCCGCATCGAGGAAGGCCACACCGACATTCACATCACGCTCTACAAGCTGTCCCCAGGTATCGCACTGCCAGCTCGCAAGCTCAGACCCTTCCTTGAACCGGTGACAGCCGGCTACATCAGCGAGCACCAGCTGATCCTCAGCGGTCTTCAACAGGGCCTGATCCACCTTGTAGAGCGCCACCGCCCCATCTGTGGGTCCGAGCGTCCCAAACTCTGTGTGAACGACCCCAGGCCACGGGCCAGTTCGATGCCACGGCACACGGCAGCGAACAGTTACGCCGTAAACCGGCAGTCCGCTCGCGTTGTTGAAGTAGACATGGGGGGCACCAGTCGAGTCCGTAGCCACCCACACGCACACTTGATCTGCCTGTTGTCGACGCTCTGAAGCGACGCGCTTCTTTTCGTCGAGCCGCAGGTGCGTGAGCTGGTTGTACGCAGCTTTGGCAGCGGCGGTAGCGGCACACAACGCACCGAAGGTGCTGACCCCAGCAATCCAGTCCGGCACTGTGCCCCAAGCCACTGACACACCGACCCCCTACTGACGAACGGCGGCGAGCCCGAACTCGCACGTAGAACATCGGCCAACTGAGCAGGGTGTTACGTTGCATGCTCCGCACTGGCGAGCGCCGAGACCTGGGACGAGCGCCAAAGGGTCACCTGGCACAGGGGGCAGGGCGCTCGGCTGCCGCACCTATGGACAGCTCGATGCCTCGGGGCATCGACCAGCCCACAGGCTTGCCCTCGATGTCACGTGGTCACGAGCGCATGATCATCTCCATACTTTTCCCTCACCTAATGACGAGAGGAATCCACTGCCAGCATTCCCGAACGACAGCCGTAAGACTGTGTCGCTGCAGGTAGGAGTAGGCGTCGGTAGGGGATGATAGATACCGGTAGAGGCCGCGTCTTACCTGTCAGGTTGTCGGTTCGAATCCGACCTGCCCCACGGACTTGGGCGGCGTATGTCCGCAGCATGCGCGGACCTCAGGCGTCCGTGGCTGTCTTCTGGGGGGCGACCCCCAGACCCCCGCAGGCTCGGGCGCTTTGCGCCCTCGCGAGTTTGAGTGCGCCGCCGCGCGGTCTTGCGTCCGCGAGGCCTTGAGGTGTGTGCGGCTTTGGGGATGTGCGGCCTTGCCTACGCGGCTTCCGGGGGTCTGCGGCCTTGGGACTGCGCGGCCTTGGGACTGCGCGGCCTTGGGACTGCGCGGCCTTGGGGCTATGCGGCGTTGGACTGCGCGGTTTCGGGGGATGTGCGGCTTTGGGGCCGCGTGGTTTCGAGGGTGTGTGGCTTTGGGAGTGTGCTCACGGGGATTGAGTGCGTAGGCCTTCGACGTAGATGGACAGGAAGCGTCGCCATTCGCTGGGTGAGTCCCTGATCACCTGGGCCATTGCCCTGGTCAGGGTGGCCACGTCCGCGATCGAGTAGTCCGGGCGTAGCACGCCGGCCTCTACGCCGCGAGCGATCAGGATTTCGGCGTGGCCTGCGCCTCGGTGACAGGCCGAGACGACTTCCGGGGCGTTGGGCAGGTCGCGGGCCAGGACGTCGTTGAGCCCGCGGTCCTCGGCCTGCAGGGCGTAGAGGTCTTCGAGGTAGCCGGCGAAGGCTTGCCACGGGTCGGGGGTGGCGAGGGCCTTCTCGCCGATGACGTCCAGGGCGGCCAGGCGTTCGGGGAAGATCGCCGCTACGAAGGCCTCGCGGGTCGGGAAGTGTTTGTAGAGCGTGCCGATGCTGACCTCGGCTCGGCGGGCGATGTGTTCGAGTGGCACGTCGAGGCCGCGTTCCGCGAACAGTTGCGCGGCTGCTGCCAGTAGTTTCTCCCGGTTGCGTGCCGCGTCCGCACGCAGGGGCCTCGACGCGGTGACCATGCGCCGGATCCTACTCAGCGGTTAAGTCGAGGGCTGCCTCGACTTTCGTGGTAGCGTCGGGGCTGGAAGTTGAGGGTGCCCTCGAATTAGCTTGGAAGGACGGAACCTCATGTCTCCCACCGCAGTTGTGCTCGGGGTTGGGCCTGGGCTGGGTATGTCGATCGCGCGCCGGTTCGGGCGCGAGGGGTACGACGTCGTGCTGGTGTCGCGGAGCAGTGCGCGGCACGACGGGTATCTGACCGAGCTCGTCGAGGCTGGAGTGAAGGCGAAGGCGTTTGCGGTCGACGTCCGTGATCGTGAGCAGTTGTTGTCCACTTTGGAGGAAGTCGGGCCGGTCGACGTCGTGTACTACGGGCCTGGTGCCACGGATCTGGGTGACATGCCCGCGGAGATCACGTCGACCACCTCTGACGAGGCGCACGTGGCCATGCAGTGGCTCTACCCGGCGATCGACGTCGTCGGTCGCGTGTTGCCCGGTGTGGTCGAACGCAAGGGTGGCCTGTTGTTCGCCGGTGGGCTCAGTGCGGTGCGGCCGATGCCGGTGCTTGGTGCGCTTGCCCTTTCGTCGGCAGCGTTGCGCAACTACGCGTTGACGCTCAACGCGGCGCTCGCTGACAAGGGTGTGTACGTCGGCACGCTCACGATCGGTGGGGTCATCGAGCGCGGTGACATCCACAAGGTGGTGGAGAGCAAGCCCGAGCAGTTCGGCAACCTGGCCGGGCGCACCCTCGATCCGGACGACATCGCCGAGGTCGCGTGGCGGATGTTCGTCGAGCGGGACCGGGCGGAGGAGGTGTTCTCCGTGATCTAGAGGTAGGAGCCGGGGGTGTGGCCGAGCGAGCGGCGGAAGACGTCGATGAACGCGCTCGCGGTGGCGAACCCGCACTGCTGGGCGACCGCGGTGACCGGGTGGCCTTCGGCCAGCAGACGCAGGGCGTGGTAAAGGCGCAGTTGCGTGCGCCACTGGGGGAACGTCATGCCCATGTCCTCGCGGAACAGCCTGGTCAGCGTCCGGCCGCTCGCGCCGGCTGCCCGGCCCAGCGCTTCGAGACCGCGTGAGTCCGAGGGGTCGGTCTCGAGCAACGCGCAGACGGTCGCGAGCCGCGGGTCGTGTGCGGAGGGGACGCGCACGGGGCGTTCGGACGCGGTGGCCAGCTGGTCGAGCAGCACTGCGCGCATTCGTTTGCCGGCAGGGGTTTCCCGGTCGTCCAAGCCGGTGTAGGCGATCAGCAGTTCGCGCAGCAGAGGGGAGACCGCGAGTGCGGTCGGCTCGGGGAGCTTCAGCGGGTTCTGCGTGAGGCCGAGGAAGTGCAGCCGCGTGACGCCGTACGCGCGGTGGGAATGCACTGTGCCGGCAGGGATCCACAGCGCGCGGTGGGCGGGTGCGATCCAGCGGGACGACTCGGTGTGCACGGCCACGACGCCGCTGCTGGCGTAGACGATCTGGTTCTCGTCGTGCCAGTGCGCCGTGACGCTGGCGGCGGCTGCCAGCTCGCGGCTCGTGGTCGGCGCTGCCGGCAGGTGGCGAGAATTCGACATACATCGGCAGAATATCGGAATCGCGAACGGCGCTACCGACGCCACGATCGGTGTGTGAACCACTCGAAATGGCGAATGACGGTCCTGGTCGCGGGTCACGCGGTGGACGACCTCTACCAGGGAGCCGTGCCCGCCATCGTCCCGTTCCTCGTCGCCGAACGGTCCTACGGTTACGTCGCGGCGGCGGGCATCACGGTCGCCGCGACGTTGCTGTCGTCGGTCGTGCAACCGTTGTTCGGCGTCCTGACCGACCGGCGCGCCATGCCGTGGCTGGTCCCGGCCGGCATGACGGTCGCAGGCGTCGGCATCGGGTTGTGCGGCCTGGGTGACTCGTACCTCTTCACCTGGCTCGCGATCGCGTTGTCAGGCCTCGGGGTCGCCGCCTACCACCCGGAGGCGGCCCGGCTCGCCCGCCGCGTGTCCAGGGACGGCCACATCGGGATGAGCTGGTTCGCGCTCGGCGGCAACGTCGGGTTCGCGCTCGGGCCGGTGCTCGTGACGCCGGTGCTGGCGTTCGGCGGCCTGCAAGCCAGTCCGCTGCTGATGATCCCCGCCCTGATCGGCGGCGCCTTGACGTTGGCCCTGCGTGGTGTCCGCGGCGAACCCGCGCACGTCGTGGCGCACACCGGGCGGGACGACTGGGGGCAGTTCGGACGGCTGACCGTCGTGGTCACTGCGCGCTCGATGGTGACGTTCGGGCTCAGCACGTTCCTCGCCATCTGGGTGACGCAACGGGTCGGCGGTCTCGTCGCGGGGTCGGCGGCGCTCGTCGTGCTGTTCGGCGTTGGTGCGGCGGGCACGTTGCTCGGTGGTGTGCTCGCCGGGCGATGGGGCCGGATCCGGGTCGTGCGCGTGTCTTACGCCGTTGCTGTGCCTGCGGTTGCGGGCATCGCGTTGGTGCCGGGACCGGCTGTGTACCTGATGGTGGCGCTCGCTGCCGTGGCTCTCTACGCACCGTTCTCGTTGCACACCACGCTCGGCCAGGACTACCTGCCCAACCGGCTCGGCACCGCGAGCGGTGTCACGCTGGGCCTCGCGGTCAGCGTCGGCGGGGTGGCCGCGCCGGTGGTCGGTGCGATCGCGGCGGTGACGAACCTCCAGTGGGCGCTGCTGTCCCTCACGGTGTTGCCGGCGATCGCCTGGGTGGCCGCCCGCGGACTGCGCCGGCCCGCGCCGTTCGATGCGCGCTTGAGCCTCCGTGACTACGGTTGAACACGTGCGAGTGGCGACGTGGAACGTGAACTCGGTCAAGCAGCGCGTGCCGAGGCTGCTGCCCTGGCTGGACCAGCGCAAACCGGATGTCGTGTGCCTGCAGGAGACCAAGCTGGCCGACGAGGCCTTCACCGCCCTGCTCGGCGAACCGCTGCGGGAGCGCGGCTACGAGGCAGCGCTGTTCGGCGAAACGCAGTGGAACGGCGTGGCGCTGCTGTCCCGCGTGGGCCTGGACGACGTCGCGGTGGGGGTGGCCGGCGCACCCGGTTTCCCGCACGTCGAGGCCCGGGCCGTGGCCGCCACGTGCGGCGGTGTGCGCGTGCACTCGCTGTACGTGCCGAACGGTCGCGAGCCCGAGTCGGACCACTACAAGTACAAGCTGGAATGGCTAGCGGCCCTGCGCGATGTCCTGGAGGCCGGTCCCGCCGACGCCGTGGTGTGCGGTGACATCAACATCGCTCCCACCGACGCCGACGTCTTCGACCCCGAGGCCTACGTCGGGCACACGCACGTGACCGAGCCGGAACGTGCCGCGTTGCAGGCGATCCAGGCGCTCGGGTTCCACGACGTCGTGCGGGAGCGGTGGCCTGATGAGCGGATCTTCAGCTACTGGGACTACCGGGCCGGGATGTTCCACCGCGATCTGGGGATGCGGATCGACCTGATCCTGGCTTCGGCCTCCGTCGCTCCTCGGGTGAAGGCGGCCTGGATCGACCGGCATGCGCGGAAGGGGACCGGGCCCAGCGACCACGCGCCGGTGATCGTGGATCTGGACGAGGCTCCGGACGGGGACATCGGGCCCGTGGTGCCGCCGCCTTCTTCGCCGGGTGTGAAGAAGAAGGTCAGGCTGCCCCAGTCGAAGTAGGGCGCGTCTGCTCCCAGTGCTCGCGCAGCCACTTGCACTGGTCGTCGGTCGGCTTCGCGTGCAACGGCCGGTTGTGGAACCTGACGTATTCCTCGTAGATCGCCAGGCTCGGGTGCACGTCGATGTGCAGGGTTTCCGGGTGCACCGCCAACAGGCCCTCGTCGAAGAGCCGGTGGATGTCGCGGCGCATCAGGAACCCGCCGTCGACCTCGTGCACAGCGGCTTTGGCGTAGCTGTAGAGATGCGCGGCCTCGAGCGCCTCCGGCGGGGCGCTGCCGGTGAACGCGCACTGGTTGCCGTACCTGGTCAACAGGTTGTGGCGGAACGCGCCCTGGCCGACGCGCACCCGCACGTAGGCCTTCCTGTGCCCGTTGGCCACCTGCTTCGCCGCCTCGATCCTGGCCAGTGTGGTCGGAGCGGGTGCTGAGCCGATCGCCGCGCGGAAGCGGTCGTAGTCGAGTTCTCGGATGCTGTGCTGCGACTTGGGCTTCACGCACAACTCGCGGAGCTGCTTGCCGTTCAGCCGCCCGTGCAGGTCCATCCAGTCCACGTCGTGCTTCGTGCGATAGGTGACGACGTCGACCATCAGCGGTGGCAGCTCGTCGACCTCGTACTCGGCGCCGCACTCTTTGGCGTAGCACTTGATCGGAGGGGACATCGTGCTGCGAGGCTCAACCTTCGTGCTGTCGCACTTCACACAGCGGTAGGTCGCCTTGCGTCCCTGACCGTGGCTGATCGATTCGATCACCGAGGCGCCGAGCAGGCGCTTCTTGTCCCACAACACGATGACGTGGCCAGGTTGCGGGCCTGCGTGGTTCGCGACCTTGTCGTCCCAGCTGTAGTGGCTGGACGGTGAGTCGTCGTACCCGTCGTTGCTCGCGCGCGATCGGTCGGTGCCAGCCGCCAACATGAGCCATGCGGTCGTGTCCCCCATGGTGGACAGATCGCGTTGTCACCCGATCGTGTTAGCGCGGCGGCAGCGTCACGGTGAAGGCGGCCCCGCCCTCCGGCGCCGGGCCCGCCTTGATCGTCCCGCCCATCCGCGTCACCAGGCCGTGCACCAACGCGAGCGCGACCCCGGTCCCGACCGGCCGCGACTCCTGGTACCGCGCGTGCAGCACGCCGCGGTCGAACGCCACGGCGTAGTCCCCCGGCGCCAGCCCCGGCCCGCCGTCGCGCACCTCCAGCACCGACGACAGGGCGAGCACGACAGGTCGGCCGGACGGGGTCACGCGCAGCGCGTTCTCCATCAGGCCGTCGATGACCTGGCGCAGGCGACGGGCGTCGGCCCGCACCACCGGGGACGCGGTGACGTCCAGCGTGAAGAGGACGCCGCGTGCGTGGCAGCGGGCGTGCCAGACCTCGGCGGCCGAGCGCACGACGGGTTCCAGGGCGACGTCCGCCAGGTCCAGGCGGAAGTCGTCGGCGCCCAGGCGGGCCAGGTCCAGGAGGTCGGTCACCAGGCGGTCCAGGCGGCGGGCCTCGTCGAGGATCACGGTGCCGACCGGGGCGACCTGCTCGCCGGTGACCACGCCGTCCGCCAGGGACTCCGCGAAGCCCGTCACGGCGGTCAGCGGGGTGCGGAGTTCGTGGGAGACGGAGAGCAGGAAGTCGCGTTGGCGGGATTCGCTGCGCTGCAAGGCATCCGCCAGTTCGTTGACGGACGTGGCGACCTCGGCCAGTTCGTGGGTTCCGGAGACCGGGACGCGGAGGTCTCGGCGGCCCGTGCTCATCGAGTGGGCCACGGAGGCCACTCGTTTCAGCGGGCGGGCCAGGAACGTGCCGAGGGCCAGGCCGGCCAGGCAGGCGACGACGAGGCCGATGCCCAGGGCGAAGATGATGTTGCGGACCAGTTTGCGGTACGTGTTGCTGGTTTCGGTTTCCTGCACCAGGGCGAAGCCGCCGGCTCCCGATGCGCGGGCCTCCACGTTCAGGCGGCCGCTCACACCGGTCACGGGCCGGCCGTTGAGCACGCGACCGACATCGGCCTCACGGGCTGCGCGCACCGCGGCCCTGTCCGTGCCGGACAGCTCGCCGGAAGGGGAGATGCGGACGATCGCGATGCCCTGGCCTTCCAGGACCTGTTCGACGCGGTTGTTGGAGATCTGACCCGCCACCACGTCGGCCTGGGAGCGCAGGATCTCGCGGCTCACCTGTTGCGAGGTCGAGAGGACGAGGCGGGTCGACACCACGCCGGCGACCAGGACGGCGACGAACGCGACTCCCAGGCACAGCAAGGCGATCCGGGCGGCCAGGTTCATGACGCGTCCGCCGAGTAGCCGACGCCACGCACTGTCCGAATTGGACTCGCTGCGCCGAACTTGGCGCGCAGCTGGGCGATGTGGACGTCCACCGTGCGCGTGCCGGCGACGGACGCATAGCCCCACACGGCGCTCAGCAGCTGCTCACGCGAGAACACCTGACGCGGGTGCTTCATCAGGTAGGCGAGCAGGCCGAACTCCGTTGAGGTCAAAGACACTTCGGCAGAACCGGCGAACGCGCGCCGTTCACCCACGTCGATCCGCACGGAACCCACCTGCAGCACTTCCTGCGCAACGCCGGAGGAGCGGCGCAGGACGGTCCGGACGCGCAGAGCCAGTTCGCGCGGGCTGAAAGGCTTGGTGATGTAGTCGTCGGCGCCCAGTTCCAGGCCCAGCAGCCGGTCCACCTCGTCGTCGCGGGCCGTCACGAACAGCACCGGGGTCCAGTCGCCCGCGGCCCGCAGCGCGCGACAGACCTCGATGCCGTTCATGCCCGGCAGGCCGACGTCCAGCACGACGGCGACGGGAGAGAGGGTGCGGACCGCGGCCAGTGCCGCGTCCCCCGAGGACTCGACCTGCACGCCGAAGCCGTCGCGCCGCAGGTACAGCGCGACCAGTTCGGCGATCGCCGGTTCGTCCTCCACGACGAGCACCAGGCCACGTTCCACGCGTTCACCCCGGCTGGTTGGTGTCCGATTCGATGCTGTTCAGCGTTGATTCCACATCATCGAGGTCCGGCGCAGGAGCCTCGCCCCGGCACGCCGTCAGCGACACCACCAGCAACGCGGCGGCAACCCACCTCACTTCGACCCGCAGTGCTCGGACTTGAACTTGGCGACCCGCTCGCCGGCCTTCGACAGCTTCACCAGCTGCGCGTCCCGCAGCTTCAGCCGGGCGTCCAGCACGTCCGCACGGGCCGTGTTGCCTGCCGCGCGAGCATCGGCCGCCTTCTGCTCGATCCACTTCTTGGAGCCCAGCGTCTCGGGGCTGCCGTTGATGCGGTCGGTCAGCGCCTTGACCCTGGCCTCGACCCGCGGCACCCGCTGCGAGCAGATCTGCTGCACCTTCTCCGGGCTGATCGTGATCGGTTCCTGCGCGGACGCGGTCCCAGCGCCCAACAGCATCATCCCCGTCACAAGCCCGCCGATTCGCGAAATGTTCATGGCACAGAACGATGACCGAGCACCATCAGGACCGAGTCCGCCGAATGTTCGGGTTCTGCAAAGACTCAGCGCAACGAGACCCCGCGCGCGGCCGCTGCCTGCATCATCGGCCGCATCCGGTCCCACACCCGTTCGGAACGCAGCCCCTCGGCGGCGCTGATCGCCTGCATCGCCACGGTCTGGCCCTGGTCGTCGTCACCGTCGAGGAAGTGGCACGAGGCCAGCGCGATCAGGCAGAACGTCCAGCTCCGCGCCATCGCCGGCCCGAACTGCTCGATGGCGGACGACAGCGCGGGGATCGCGTGCCGGGTGTCACCGAGCTCTGCGTAGACGGTTCCGATCATCGCCGTCAGGTCGGTCTCGTCGTGGAAACGGGCCCAGTCCGGCACGTGTGACAGGTCCGCGCGCGCGAACGCGTCCTGTGCTTTGCCCAGCGCACGCAACGCCTCGGTGGGACGGGCCTGGCGGGCGTAAGCCCATGCCTCGTTCGAATGCATGATGCTCGACGCCAATGGCGCAAACGCACCCCTCTGGAAGTACGCCAGCGCATCGCCCGGTGCGCCGTGGTGCAGATGTACGCGCCCACGCCGGTAAACGATGTTGGTGGTCAGGTCTTCGTCGTGGCGCGCGAATTCCAGGGCACGATCGAAGTGGTGGTAGGCGGCCCCGACCTGGCCGCTGTCGAACGACGTCCACCCCGCCAGGTTGTGCAGATCGGCGACGGCGGACAGCAGCCGGGCCCGCACCACCTCGGAAGCCGAAGCCGCCAGCAGCTGCTGTGCCCAGTAGATCCGCACGACGACGGCATCCCTGCACGCCCCTCCGCCGTACTGGTAGTCCACCGACCTCAGCGAATGCGTCTGCGACTCCAGCTGTTCCACATCGCTCATCCCGATGCGGGCGGAGTGCGGGGGAGGGAAATACGCAGGATCAGCCATCTGGAATACCTCTGCGCCGCGTCGACTGACCGAAGCGTAGGGCGCACACGTCGGGGTGAGAAGAGGGTTCCGCGCCGGTTGGAATTCGGCCGAAGCGGCGATTAAACAGGTATTTATGCGGGTATACCTGGGCTGGTTGACGGAGCAAGGTGCTGGGTATGAGGCGACGCGCGCACCTGCGGCTGGTGACCTCCTTCGAGGCCGAAGACGCGACTCTGACCGCTGTCCTCGGTGCCGAGGACCTGGCGGAGGAGCTCGGTCTCGACCCCCACGCCCGAGTGACCTGCGGGTGGCATCGCTGCTGGTTGCACCAGTGTGTGGCCTCCCCGGACCACGTCATCCCCGTCACCGGGCATCGCTGGTGCCGGCCGTGCGGCAGCCCTCTCGAGGTGTTCGTCGACGAGACGACCGCACAACTCTTCTGTCCGACGTGCGGCACACGCACCCCGGACACGGCGGCGAACCGTCAGGTCGTGCGCGCGTGCCGTACCAGCATCGCGGCTGCCCGCGCCCAGTAGAACGACCCGGAAGTCTTAAGCCTGGTGGGTGAAGACGGCGGCCTCCGGGAGGTAGCTCGGGGGCCGCTGGCTGTCCTCCGGTACGTCGAGCAACGCCCAGATGATGCTCCGCCCGCCACCGGCCGGCGTCTCTCCCATGGTGAAGTTGCAGACGGCGATCGACGCGACGTTGCGCCGCATCGTGTGCCACTGCCTGAGGTCGAAGCGTGTGGTCGTGCGTACGGCAACGGACATCTTGTCGTTGCGCATGCGCAGCAACAGCGCCAACGGGCTCTCGTCCTCGACGTGCGACACGAGTTCAACGGCCACTTGCGGAGCGACGTCGAGCAACGACTGGACGCCCCACCGTTCGCACGCGCGCTCGGTGATCCGCTCGGCCACGTGCGGCAGGCAGCGGCACGTCGGCAGCGCCGCGTCCACCCGGTCCTCGTGCCGCAGCCGCACCACGGAGGCCAGTGCGGCGGCGGTCGTCTGGTGCATCGGGATGTGCCGGGGGAGACCGCGTGACTCCAGCACCGACCGCAGCAGATGGTCACTGACGACCAGGCTCAGCGAGATGCCCGGCCAGCGCGCCGCGGACAGCCACACGACGTCGAACACCACGAGCAGCGCGGGCGACTCCGCCACGAGGCCGTCGAGCTCCACGACGACGCCGACGAGCTCCTTGGTGGCGCAGTCGAGCAGAACGTCCTGCACGCGCATGTAGGTCGACCAGTCGAGGCGGCCGCTGAACCGGACGACGAGCACACCGTTCTGCTCCCTGACGTCCACGTCGAGGCTGTCACCGGCCATGATTCCCTCCCGCAGGCACGTCCCCGGCCGTCAAGAGTGGCAACGTGACCATGAGAGCCCTAGGGGGTAACTACCCGTGTTTCACCGTTGGTGCCTCTGGGGGACCGCATTGCAGCGGGAGATCGCGCCGACCTAGGGTGCCGCTGTGGGCGGTTCGCTTTCCCCGGGCAGCAAAGGCAATTTGCCTGCTGACACAACTACTTTCGTCGGCCGCAGGCACGACGTCACCGAGGTGAGAAGACTCCTGTCCGAGTCTCGCCTCGTCACTCTTACGGGTGTTGGCGGCGTCGGCAAGACCCGGCTGGCGCTGCGGGCCGCCGCGGAGACGCACAGGGCCTTCCGCGACGGCGTGTGGTTCGTCGACCTGGGGGGCGTCACCGACCGGGAACTGGTCGTGCACACGGTCTTGGGGCAGCTGGGTGTCCACGACGACACGGTCCGTCAGCACCGCACCGTCCTGGTCGAACACCTGCGCGACCGGCAGGCGCTGATGGTCCTCGACAACTGCGAGCACGTCGTCGAGTCCACCGCCGACCTCGTGGACGTGTTGCTGCGCAGCGCACCCGGTCTGCGGGTGCTGGCCACGAGCCGCGAACGTCTCGGCGTCGACGGCGAACACCTCTGGCAGGTCGCGCCACTTCCGGAGGACCCCTCGCTGACCCTGTTCGCCGAACGGGCCGCCGCCGTCGAACCGGGATTCGCCGTCAGTGCGGCCAACCGCGACAAGGTCGCCCAGATCTGCGCGTTGCTCGACGGCATCCCGCTGGCCATCGAACTGGCCGCCGTGCGCCTGCGCGTGCTCACGCTCGACCACCTCCTGTCCAGATTGGACAACACGTTCCGGGTGCTGGTGGAGGGTAAACGCGGCGGTGTCCCGCGCCACCAGACGCTGCAGGCCGCGGTGGACTGGAGCTTTCACCTGTGCACCCGGTCCGAGCAGATGCTGTGGGCACGGGCGTCGGTGTTCCGCGGCACGTTCGACCTGGAGGCGGCGGAGCGGGTCTGCTCGGGTGACAGCGTTGCGCCGGACGACATCGTGCACTCGCTCTCCGGCCTGGTCGACAAGTCGGTCGTGGTCGCGGAGCAGCACCCGTCCGGCACCCGCTTCCGGTTGCTGGAGCCGTTGCGCCAGTACGGCTTGGAGAAACTGCGGGGCGCCGGTCGCGAGCAGGCCGTGCGCGAACGGCACCGCGACCACTTCATCGAGTGGGCCGAGCACCGGGAGAAGGAGTGGTTCGGCCCGCGTCAGCCGCAGATCTTCCTGCTCACCCGGCTGGAGCACGCGAACCTCCGTTCGGCCCTGGACTTCTGCTTCGAGCAGGACGGCGAACGCGCGGTGTACCTCGCGGCGACGCTGTGGTTCTACTGGGCCGGCTGCGGCATGCTCGGCGAGGGCCGGTACTGGCTGGACCGGGCACTGGCCGACGCGAAGCCGGGACCGGAGCGGGCGAAAGCGCTGTGGGTGAACGGATACGTGGCGACGCTGCAGGGCGATCTCACCCCGTCCGCGCGGATGCTTGAGGAGTGCCGCCAGTACGCGCTGTCCGTGCCCGACGAGACCGCGCTGGCCTACTCGACGCACCGGCTGGCGTGCGCCCTCCTCGTCGGTGACGACCTCGACCAGGCGGAAGAGCTGTTCGAGGAGGCCATCCTCCTGTACCGCGGCCAGGGCACCGTCAACAGCCACACCATGCTCGCCGGCATCGAACTGGCGATCGCGGCGACGTTCCGGCACGACTTCGCCGCAGCCGAACGGCTCTGCGTCGAGGCGAAGGCCGTCGGCGAGGAGCACGGCGAGCTGTGGGCGCAGGCGTACGCGATCTACGTGCTGGCGTTGTGCGCGTGGGTCAGCGGCGACTTCGCGCGCGCCGACCAGCTCGGCCGGGAGTGCCTGCGGATCAAGCGCACGTTCCACGACCTGCTCGGCATCGTCCTCGCGATCGAGGTGCTGGCGTGGATCGCGGCCACGCAGGGCAACGCGGTGCGCGCGGCGACGCTGCTGGGCGCCACGAGCGAGATCTGGCAGTCGGTCGGCTACCCCATGTTCGGGTCGCGGTACTTCGGCGCCCCGCACGGCGAGTGCGAGGCCGCGACCATCTCCGCGCTGGGCGAGCAGGAGTTCCGTGCCGTGTTCCGCAAAGGCATGGACCTCGAGCTCGAAGAGGCCATCTCGTTCGCCATCGGCGAGCAACTGGCCGAGGAGACGCCGACGAGCGCCGCGCCGACCCCGCTGACCAAACGCGAGCAGCAGGTGGCCGACCTCATCGCCGGTGGCATGTCGAACAAGGAGATCGCGGCCAAGCTGGTGATCGCACGCAGGACCGCGGAGGGGCACGTTGAGCGGATCCTGCAGAAGCTCGGCTTCACCTCACGTGCCCAGATCGCGACCTGGGTGACCGAAAGACGTAGTTAGTCGATGCACGGAACGCCGTCGTCGGGTGGTGGAGGAGGCGGTGCCGTGGCCAGTTCGTTCACCTTCTCCCGCACCTTGGCCGGGTCGACCTTGTTCACGTCCTGACCGCCGATGTGCGCGCCACCCTCGACCGGCAGCGTGTCGAACCGCACCTCGGTCGGGAGGTTGCGGGCGAACTCCGTCAGGTCGAACCCCGCGTCGAGCACGACGTCCTGCTTCGCCATGTCGATCATCGCCTGCACCACCGTGATGTCCGCGCCCTTCAACCGGCGGGCGACCGACGCCAGGAACGCCTGCTGCCGCCTGGTGCGGTCGAGGTCGCCTCCCGGCAGGCCGTGCCGCTGGCGCACGAACGACAACGCCTGACCGGCGTCGAGGTGCTGCGGACCGGCCGGGAAGTCCGCGCCGGACAACGGGTCCTTCGTCGCGTTCTTCAGGCACACGTCCACGCCGCCGAGCCCTTCGGCGATGTGGAAGAACCCGATCAGCGAGATCTCCACGAGGTGGTCGATCGGCTGGTTCAGGAACGTCGACACGGTCTGCACCTGCGCCCGCCGTCCTGCCTCGCGCCCGGCGCGCTCCAGCGTCCGCTTGTCGTGCGTGCCGGCGGCCTGCAGCCGCTCCTCTTCCGCGACCTTGGCCCGCCCGTAGGCCTCCTTGATCTTGCCTTCGCCGCCGGACGACAGCGGCACGAGGTTGTCGCGCGGCACGGACATCGCGACCGCGGGACCGGAAACGGGGATGTGCAACAGGATCAGCGTGTTCGCGTTGTAGCCGCCGCGGTCGCTCTCGCCCGCCTGCATGCGCCGCAGCACATCGTCCGGCAGCGGTTCGCCGTGCAGGTCCAGACGGGTGGTCAGGCCCATGATCAGGATGTTGCGGCCGGACTCCGACCGGGGTGCGTCGTCGGGGATCGCGTAGGACCTCTCGACGCCGGACGAGATCGTCGACACGGTGGACCAGGCGAAGCCCGACACGACGAGCACCGCCGCGCACACGGCGATCCACGCGGTGCGCATCAGGACGAGAAAGGCCGTGCGGTGATGGCGGCCACGTGATTGCATGAAAAAGACACCCCCAAGGCTATTCTAGGTGGTCATGGGGGTACAGCTGCCGAGTCTGGCGGCGCTCGCGGTGCTGGCGGTGTTCACGCAGGCGGGGATCTGGGTGGACGGGGACAACCTCGGCTGGCCCTTCGGCGTCTGGTTGGTGACGGGTGCGGTGCTGGCTTCCGCGCTCGTTCGCCGCGTGGGGTTGTGGACGGTGGCACCGGCGCCACCCGTCGTGTTCTTGGTCGTCGCCGTGGGCAACGCCGCCTGGCGACGTCAGTCGCAGCGACAGTCGTTCTGGGGGAACAGCAAGGAGTTCGCCGCGGACGCGGTCCCGTGGTTCGTCAACGGGTTCCCGTGGCTCGCGGCGTCGGTCGGCGCGGCCCTGGTGGTCGTGGTCGTCCGGTTCGTTTCTGGGGGGATGGGGAAATGCAGGTCTTCGTCGACGCCAACGGCGGTAGACGGGTAATCGCGCGGCTGGTCAGCCTGACCGTCGCAAGTGGACTGATGGTGTTCGCCGCCGTGGTCGGCGGCACGCTGCTGGAAGTGTGGTGAGACGCGCTCCGCGGCTGCACTGGATCTCGATCCTGCTCGGGCTGCTCGTGCTGATGAGCGTGGTGTCCTTCCACGCCTACACCGCGATCAGGCCCGAGTCGGTGCAGCACGCCCGTGAACACCGGGAGCTGCCGGAACGCACGCTCGCGCTGGCGTTCCACGGTGGCCCGGATCCGAAGTGGACGCCCCGGTTGCTCGACGTGCTGAGAGAAGTCGACGTCAAGGCGACCTTCTTCGTCATCGGCACGCAGGTCACCCGCAACCCGGAGGTAACGCGCCGGATCGCCGACGAGGGCCACCAGATCGCCATCGACGGCTTCCGCGCCGAGGGCGACCACGGCAACCCGCTGAACCTCGCCTTCGCGCAGGCGGCGCTGGCCGACGTGCTGGGCGCACACACGCCGCTCGTCGGCGCGCCCGCCGAGGTCGACAGCGGCGACCGCGACCACCAGGACATCGGCACGCTGGTGAGGATGTCGCTGCGGCACGGTGGGGGAGTCGTCCGGCTGCACGACGACGGCAGCATCGGCGCCGACATCACCCGTGAGCTGGCCAAGGCGCCGGGCTACCGGTTCGTCACGGTGACGGAGGATCGCCTGGTCGAGGCCACCGCGACCGAACGCTTCACCGGCGCGGTCACCACGTGGTCGCAGCGCAACGGCGGCATCGTGCTGATGCTGCTCGGCACGGCGATCGCGATCGCGGCACTTCTCGGCATCCTGCGCACGCTCATGCAGCTCGGCCTCGCGCACACCGACCGCCGGCTGCGGCGGGAGAGCGAGCAGTCGCCGCCGCCGTGGATCACCCCGCCGGTCTCGGTGATCATCCCCGCGTACAACGAGGCGGTGAACATCGCGGCCACGGTGAGGTCCATCGCCGCGAACAACCACTGCGCCGACGTCGAGGTGATCGTGGTCGACGACGGCTCGACGGACGGCACCGGCGACCGCGCCGAGGAGCTGGGCCTGCCCGGCGTCACGGTGATCCGCCAGGCCAACCAGGGCAAGCCCGCCGCCCTCAACACCGGCATCCGGAAGGCGAAGCACGACGTGCTCGTCCTGCTCGACGGCGACACGATCTTCGAGCCGGACACGATCGGTGAGCTCGTGCAGCCGTTCGCGGACGCCCAGATCGGCGCGGTGTCCGGCAATGCCAAGGTCGGCAACCGGCAGGGACTGCTGGGGCGCTGGCAGCACCTGGAGTACTGCGCCGGGTCCAATCTGGACCGGCAGATCCTGCACGCGTTGCGCTGCATCCCGACCGTGCCGGGCGCGATCGGGGCGTTCCGCAAGGCCGCGCTGACCGACGTCGGCGGCGTCAGCGAACACACGCTGGCCGAGGACACCGACCTCACTATGGCGGTCACGCGTGCCGGGTGGCGGGTCGCGTACCGGCAGCAGGCGAAGGCGTGGACCGAGGCGCCGAGCACGATCCGCGGACTGTTCCAGCAGCGTTATCGCTGGTCGTACGGAACGTTCCAGGCGATGTGGAAACATCGCGGAGCGTTGCTGGAGAACGGCCCGATGGGCCGGTTCGGACTCATCTACCTGTTCGCGTTCCACCTGCTGCTGCCACTGCTCGCGCCGGTGATGGACCTGTATGTCATGTACGGGTTCCTCGTTGCGGACGCACCCCTCGCCGCCATCGTGTGGACGGTGTTCCTGCTGATCCAGACCGCAAGCGCGGGCTACGCGCTGCGGCTCGACGGCGAGTCGCTCAAGCCGCTGTGGGCCTATCCGCTGCAGCAGATCGTCTACCGGCAGCTGATGTACGCCGTGGTGATCCAGTCGTTGATCACCGCGCTGCACGGCACGCAGCTGCGGTGGATGTCGGTGCGCCGCACAGGTCTTCTCACGGATGCTCCCGGCGGTACGGTGCACGTCACCTGATTCCGGTTTGGAAGGAGCACGGTGGGTCGCACGCCTTTGGACGCGCCGGAGCGTCTGCGGGAGGTCTTCTCCGCCGTGCTCGACGTGCTGGCCGAGGTCGGCTACGCCCGGTTCAACATGGACCTGGTCGCCGGCCGGGCCCGTGCGAGCAAGGCGAGCCTCTACCAGCGCTGGCCGTCGAAAGCGCGGTTGATCACGGACGCGTTGAAGGCGAACCTTCCCGTCCTGCCGCAGCCGGACGAGGGCACGTTCGCCGAGGACGTCCGGCAGATCCTGCGGTCGTGGGGTGAGCCGATGCCGTTCGACACCGCGGGGATCTTCCTCGGGCTCCTGGAGGGGAGCCGCCAGGACGCCGATCTCGCCTGCCTGCGCGAGGAACACATCGACCGCGCCTACACGGAGCACCTGCAGGTTGCCGTCGACCGGGCGAAGGCGCGTGGAGAGCTGCCGGAAGATCTCGACGCCGGCATCCTCATCACGGCGCTGATCTCGACTTTTGTCCTGCGTTCCGCCGAACAGGGCGTGACCGACAGCATCGTCGACGGCCTGTTGAGACCGCTGATCGGCTGACCTGGCCCGAACAACCTCGTCAACGCGTAGTTTCTTCGCTACGTTCGGTCATGGTTCCAAAAGAACGGTTCTGTTCTGTTGAGGGGGACTCCGTGACTGAAGCTGCCGTCTGCCCAGTTCCACACGAGAACCGCGCGCATCCGCTGGGTGCACCCGCAGGTTTCGAGGAGGCCATCGGCAACGGCCCGGTGAAGATGATCTGGCCCAACGGGGTCGAGGCCTGGGTCATCAGCAGCTACACCGGGGTCCGGCAGGTGCTCTCCGACCAGCGGTTCAGTGCTACGAGAGAGGGCGGCCCCGAGATGCGCACCGTGGGCGAGCCCATCCTCGGCCGCCCGCAGCCGGGCAACATGAACGTGTTGGACGGCGACGAGCACCTGCGGCTGCGTCGCCCGCTGTCACGGGCGTTCATGGTCAAGAAGATGAACGAGATGCGGCCGCGCATCCAGCAGATCGTCGACGACCACCTCGACGCGATGGAACGCCGGGGCGCGCCGGCCGACCTCGTGCCGGCGCTGTGCCTGCCGGTGCCGTCGCTGGTGATCGCCGAGCTGCTGGGCGTCTCGCCGGAGCACCAGGAGCTGTTCCAGTCCACCGCCAGGGAGATGTTCGGCAAGAACGGCTCCAAGGAGGTGTACGACGCGAAGGCCGCCGAGCTGGGCGAGGTGCTCGTGAAGGTCGCGGCTGAGAAGAAGGCGTTGGGCACGACCGACGACATGATCGGCCTCATGGTCAACGAGACCGATTTCGACATGGAAGAGATGTTGATGCTCGCCATCGGCCTGCTCGCGGCGGGCCACGAGACGACGTCGAACTTCTTCGGCCTGTTCGCGCTCACCCTGTTCGAACGGCCTGACCAGCTGGAGATCCTGCAGCGCGACCCGAGCCGTGCCGACGTGATGGTCGAGGAGCTGCTGCGCTACACGATCGGCCGCCTCGGTGGCGCGGGGCTCGCCCGCAAGGCGGTCGAGGACGTCGAGATCGACGGCGTGACGATCAAGGCGGGCGAGTGGGCGACCGTGACGTTCCGTGCCAACCTGGAGGAGACGCTGTGCCCGAACGCCGGTGAGCTCGACCTGGAGCGCAAGGCGGTGTCGCACCTTGGTTTCGGCTTCGGTCCGCACCAGTGCCTCGGCGCCAACCTCGCCCGCGCGGAGCTGCAGATCCTGCTGCGCTCGCTCTTCACGCGATTCCCGAACCTGCGTCCGGCGATCCCCGTCACGGAGATGGACTTCCGCGAGGACTCGATCACCTACGGCGCGGCCGCCATTCCGGTGGTGTGGTGATGACGGTCCGGATAGACCGGACGAGGTGCATCGGATCGGGTCAGTGCGTGCTCGCCGCACCGGACGTGTTCGATCAGTCGGATGACGATGGTCTCGGCGTCGTTCTGGTCCCGGAACCACCCACTGACTTGCTGCCGGGTGTCCGTGACGCGGTGGACAGGTGTCCCTCTCAGTCGGTGAGCCTGGAAGAGTGACTTGATCGGCCGTTCCGGTGAGGTGTCGTCACTGGAAATTGATTCAGCTCTTTTCCGCCGACACCTCGATGGCCCCTTTCCGATCACGCTGTCCGTCCAGAATCGTAGGCGCGACCACCACGGCGTTGTGGTGGTCGCGCCCGCGTGTCCGCGGAGGGTCGAAGGACCCTTCCCGACCAGGTCGAACAACGGGATGGTGGCGGCGGCGCGGTGAGTACCGGCGGTGTGTAACGGGTATCTGTACAGCGGGTGCCCGGCGCACGTCAGGAGGACCAGCTATGTTCAACGACGACGCATTCCCAGCTCGCGTGGACAGAACAGACGTGCGGCACGTGGAAACGCTGACGAGTGCCCTCCGGGCGCTCGATTACGAATACGGCGGCGGCGCTTGCCGGGATGCCTGCGTCGCGTTGTTGAACTGGGCGAACCCGCTGCTCGACGCCCGCTCGTCCGGACCGGTGCTGCACCGGCTGCAGGTCGCCATCGCGGACCTGCACAACCTGGCCGGCTGGGCGTCGTTCGACATGGGCCTCCTGGAGTCCGCGCACGTGCACTTCGGCCGGGCGATGGACCTCGCACGGGCGTCGGGAAACTGCGCGCTGGAGGCCAACATCCACTACCGGATGGGCCGCGTGCACCTGCATTACGAGCTGGCCGAGGACGCGTTGGCGTCGTTCCAGCGCGGTCTGCCGATCGCACAGGCGAGCGGGTCGACTCTGGCCGTGTCGATCCTGCACGCCAACGAGGCGTGGGCGTTCGCGAAGATGGGCGCGGAGAGGCAGGCGTTGCGCCAGTTCGCTCGCGCCGAGGAGGAGTTCGAGCGTGCGTCCGGTGAGGACACGCCACCGTGGGCGCGCTTCTTCGACCTGGCCGACCTGGTGTCGATCGGCGGCATGGTGCACACCGAGCTCGCCCGCACGTGCGACGTGAAGTACGCGCGGTCCGCGATCCCGTTGCTGACCAGAGCGATCTCCTCCGGGGGAGAGGACGCGTCGCGCAGTCAGTCGTTCCGGCTCGCCGCGCTGGCGATGAACTACCTGGTGCAGAACGAGACCGAGCAGGCGCGCGACATCGGGGAGCAGGCGATCGCGGTGTCCGGCCCGATCCGCTCTGCCCGCACGCGGGACCGGATGCGGCCGCTGAAGCAGGAGGCGGACCGGTTGCGCGGCAACGAGGCCGCGGACGAGCTGTCGTCCCGTCTCGGGGCGTTCATGATGTCGTCGCGGGGAGCAGCCTGAGGCTTGGTGGAAGGGCGCCGCCGGAACCCGAGGAGAGGTTTGGGCTTCGGGTCCCGGCGGCGCCGGTGCCCGGACGACGCCCAGCTGGGGGGCCTTGACGCCGTCCGGTGTTCTGGGGTGATCAGCAGCGGATGCCGGTCCTGCCGACCTGCGTCACCGGTCCGCGTCCGGAGGCGCTCTCCGCCTGCGAGGCGGCGGCGATGGAGGTTGTCCGCTTCATGGGCGAGAAGCATCACGTGACCCGCTGACATTTCGCTGACACCTTGGGTTACCGGCTGGTTAGGATCGGCACATGCAGCGGCGGTGGGGGTTCAGGGTTCTAGGATCGTTGCAGGTCATCGACTCGGGCCGGGTCGTGGAACTCCGCTCGGCCAAACAACGTGTCCTGCTCGCCGCGTTGCTGATGAAGGCCAACGCGCCGGTCTCGTCGTACGAGCTGATGGAGCACCTCTGGGGTGAGGAGCCGTCCGGAGCGGCGCGCGCGACTCTGCAGACGTACGTCATGCGGCTGAGACAGTCGCTGGACGATCTCGCGGACCGCAAGCTCGTCCGCACGTGGCCGACCGGCTACTCGATCCACCTCGAGGACGACCAGCTCGACCTGCTGACGTTCCAGCGCCTCCGTGCCGAGGCCAAGCGCGCACCCGACCTGGAGACCGAGGCCCGCCTGCTCGGCGAGGCCGCGGCGTTGTGGCGGGGTCCCGCTCTCGACCAGGTGTCGTCGCTGCGGATGGAACAGACCGACGTGCAGCGCCTCAACGAGCAGCGCTGGGAGGTGCTGGAGCGCCGCAACGACGCCGAGCTGCAGCTGGGCCGGCACGACCAGGTCGTCGACGAGCTGCGGTCCCTGGTCGCCGAACACCCGCTGCGCGAACGCTTCTGGTACCAGCTGATGCTGGCCCTGCACCGCGCCGGCCAGCAGGCCCAGGCGCTCGACGTGTTCCGCCGGGCGAGCGACGTGCTCGCCGACGAGCTGGGCATCGACCCGAACGCCGAGCTTCGCGCTCTGCACATGGAGGTGCTGGCCGGGTCGTCGGCGCCGGTGGCTGTTCAGGCCGGTCCGTCGTGGCTGCCGCCGGCCGTCGGGGACTTCTCCGGGCGTACCGACGAGGTCGTGCGACTCACGGCCGGGTTGCGGGCCGGTGGGACGTGGACGATCACCGGGCCCGGTGGTGTGGGCAAGACTTCCCTGGCCGTGCACTGCGCGCATCTCGTGCGGGACGCGTTTCCGGACGGGCAGCTGTACCTGAACCTGCGCGGTGGTGAGCAGAAGCCGGTCGGGCCGGCCGCGGCACTGGACCGGCTGTTGCGCGGCCTCGGCGTTTCCGGTGGGGCCATTCCGTCCTCTGTGGACGACCGGGTGGACCTCTACCGCGATCTGCTGTCGGACCGGCGGATCCTGGTCGTGCTGGACAACGCGATCAACGAGGCCCAGGTCCGGCCGTTGCTGCCGGGAACCACCTCGGGTGCCGCGCTGGTGACGTCGCGGGCGGCGCTGGCGGGTCTGGAGGCGGCCCACGTCGTGCCGCTGGACGTGTTGCCGCCCTCGGACGCGCTGGCGATGCTGCGGGCAGCGGTCGGTGAGGCACGCTGCACCGCGGAACCCGGTGCGGCGCAGGACATCGTGGCGTACTGCGGGCAGCTGCCACTGGCGCTGCGGGTGGCGGCCGCGCGGCTGGTGGCACGGCCGCACTGGCAGCTCGCGAAGCTCGCGGGCCGGTTGTCCGACGAGCGTCGCCGGTTCGACGAGCTGTCGCTGGGCGACCTGGACGTCCGCGCATCCCTGGCCCTGTCCTACGACGGCCTCGACGAGTCGCACCGCACGGCGTTCCGGCTGCTGTCGCTGGTCGACACGCCGGACTTCCCGGCCTGGGTGGCGTCACCGTTGCTGGGGCTCGACCTCGACGACGCGGAAGACCACGTCGAGGCCCTGGTGGACGCTCGTCTGGTCGACTACGCGGGCCGCGACGCGCTGGGCCAGGTGCGGTACCGGCTGCACGACCTGCTGCGCGCGTTCGGCCGGGAGGCGGCGGACGAGGACCCGGCCGCGGCGCTGAAGGCGTTGTTCGAACAGTGGCTGGACCTGGCCACGCGTGCCGACGTCGAGCTGCCGCACCAGGCGATCCGCCTGGAACTCCTTGCGCTGGAACGGTTCGACCTCGGCGACGCGGCCGACTGGTTCGACGCGGAATGGCACAACATCCACGCCGTGCTCACCCAGGCCGCGTCCCTCGGCCTGTCCTCGCTGGCGGCAGAGCTGGCGATCCGGTCGTCGGCGTTCTGCGATCTGCGGGCCCGGTTCGACGACTGGGAGCACATCAACGATCTCGGCCTGTCGTGCGCGCCCGCGGATCGCAAGCCGATCCTGTTCCAGCAGCGCGGGATTCTCTGCGCGCGGTTGCACCGGTATGCGGAGGCTTCCTCGAACTTCGCCGCCGCGCAGGAGGGTTTCGCCGCGGCCGGTGACGTGTGGGGCGAGGCCTATGCCTGGTACGGCATGGGGTGGATGCACGAGTGGAGCGGGCGGTCGCTGGAGGCCCGGTCGGCGCATCGTGAGGCCATGGCACGGTTCGTCGCGTCCGGGAACCCGCACGGCGAGGTCGAGGTGCTGTGCTCGCTGGGGGCCATCGAACGGCGGGCCGGCGGGCTGGCCGCGGCGCAGGAATACCTGGAACGGGCGCGGCGGGTGGCCGCGCAGCTGGGGGACGAGCAGAGCGAGCTGATGGCGACTCTGGAGCTGGGACGGCTGCACCAGTTCACCGGGGAGTTGCAGCTGTCGGCCGGGTTCCTGCGGTCGTGCCTGGCCGCCGCGCAGAAGCTCGGGGACCCGGACTGGGCGGCGAACATCCGGTTGTTCCTGGCGGACACGTTGATCCGGTCCGGGCAGGCAGGGCCGGCCGAGGAGCAGCTGCGGCAGGCCTGGGAGTTCTTCGAGGAGCACGACGACCGGCAGGGGCGGATCTGGGTCTGGCGGCTGCGGTCAGGGCTCGCTGCCACGCCGGAGGAGGCGTTGCGGCTGGCCTCGCTGGCGATGGACCAGGCCCGGGAGATGGACTCGCCGCCGGAGTTCGGGCGGTCGTTGCGGGTGCTCGGCGACGCTTTGGAGCGGGCCGGAAGGGTTGAGGAGGCTCGGGAGCACTGGAGGCGGGCCGAGGAGACGTTGACCGCGGCCGGGTTCCAGGCCGAGGTCGACGAGCTTCGCCTGGCGACGTCCTAGTGCCGTGGCAGTCGGCCTTTGCCCCGTGTTCGGCGGTCAGACGGCCGCGAGGTGGCCCGCTGAGCGTCGAAGACGCGGCGAAGGTCGGCTGTCGCGGCACTAGCCCTGGTTCTGGCTCAGCACAGTGTCGACCGTGACCCCGGACGCCACGATCATGCTCAGCAACGGGTCCGGCACCTGCCGGTGGAACTGCACGACGTAGTTGTCGGCCGTCGAGAACACGGCTTTCGCCATGCCCTGCCACGTCTTGGTGATCCGGGCGACCTCGGTCTCGGTGTGGTCGCGCAACGAGAAGTTCCAGGCGCGGAAGTTCTCCGCGTAGATGCCGCCCACCTTCATCCCGTTGCACACGAAGGCGAAGCGGACCTTGCCGAACACGTTCTCCTGGATGATCTCGCCGATGGGCATGCCGTCGCCGCGCTCGACCATGACCTTGGACTTCCACACGGTCGCCGGCCGCACCAGGCGGAGGAGAGGACGGCCGTGCACGTCCCGGATCTCGAGGTGGACGTCCAGCATCGAGTCGAGCTTCGTGAAGGCGCGCAGGGCTTTGGCGGCTCCGGTCTGGCCCACCTGTTCCACGGTGCCGATGTGGCGGGCGTGCTGGTCGTAGATGACGTAGGAGTTCGACATCTCGACGAGTTTGGCCTTCTGGTTCACGACCAGGACCGGCTCGGTGAACAGGGTGCCTCCGCCGCCTGACACCGGGTTCTGGATGCCCGCGCGTTGCACCTGTTGCGCTACGCGGTCCTGGCCGGTGCCGCCCATCTCCACCTCCGCGTGGTGGGCGTCGGTCTGTTGCTGGCGCGGCTGGACGTGCGGGGTCCACTGACTGCCGTCCCACCACCGGACGAACCGCGGGTCGGCGTTGTCCGGGTACCAGCCGGGGGCGAAGTTCACGCGGACGAGGGTAGTGCGGAAAGCGCTGGCACGCGCCAGGATGCGAAGTATGTTCGCAGGCAAACGGTTCTTGGCGGCGTTCTTCGCCGCGACGCTCGTCCTGTTCGGCCTCAGTGCCGGAGTCAGCACCGCTCAAGCGACCGCCGAGGCGTGTGCGGGCGCCTATCAGGGTGACAGCCGGCTCGGGCCCGAGACGTTACCGGAGGTGTGGCAGCAACCCGTCGGGCCGCTCGTCGCCGGGTACAAGAGGTTCGGTCACCTCGACAAGGAGGCGTTCCTCGCCAAGTACTGGAACGGGACGGGCTGGAACTACCCGCCGCAGGACGGGTTCTGGCTCACGCCGGGAGGAGAGCCGATCAAGTACAAGCGGACCCTCGGCGTGCACACGAAGCTGGACCGGTTCGGCAGCGAGTACGGCGGGTTCCTGGCGTACAAGGGCTCGCACTACTCGACGCGGGCGATTCCGCCGCAGAGTCTCTACACGTTCGATCCCGCGTACCGGTGCAACTACCACACCTACCGGGTCACGAAGGCCTTCGCGGTGTGGGAGGGGCCGATCGCGCCATGGTTCGAGCAGCCCGGCGGTGGCCTGCAGCAGAAGCTCGACAGGGCGCTGGTGCCAGGCGACGGGGCACTGAACGTCGCCTGGCTGCTCTCCAACGGTTACCTCGTGCGGATCAACTGATCGTGATCGCGCTCGCCGGGCACAGGCTCGCCGCTTCCTTCGCGGTGGCCTCGTGCTCGGCGTCGGGGTGCTCCTGCAGGAGAACGACGGTGCCGTCCTCCTCGTTCTGGTCGAAGAGGTCCGGATCCGTCAGGACGCACATCCCGGAGCCGCAGCACTTCGACTGATCGACGGAAATCCTCATGACGACCACGCTACTGGCAGCGAGTGGACTCCGTAGATCCCCATGTTCGTGCGCAGCGGCACCTCCTCCGGCTCCACGTCCAGCCGGAGGTCGGGGAACTCCTGGAACAGCTTGGAGAACCCGATCCGCATCTCGATGCGGGCGAGCTGCTGGCCCAGGCACTGGTGGATGCCGTGCCCGAACGCGACGTGACCCGACGCGGGGCGGCGCAGGTCGAGCTCCTCGGGGTTGCCGGGGAACTTCTCCGGGTCCCGGTTGGCCACCGGGATGTGCAGGAGCACGGTGTCGCCGGCCCTGATCAGGTGCCCGTCGATCTCCACGTCCTCGAGCGCGGACCTCATCGGTCCGAAGTGGATGATCGACAGGTACCGCATCAGCTCCTCGACGGCGTTGTCGATCGCCTCCGGCTCGTCCTTGAGGATCTTCAGCTGGTCCGGGTGCTGCAGCAGCGTGAACGTGCCGATGCCCAGCATGTTCGCCGTGGTCTCGTGTCCGGCGAGCAGGAGCAGCATCGCCATGTTCGACGCTTCCTCGTCGGTCGGCTCCCCGGTGGCCAGCAGGTCGCTGATCATGTCGTCGCCGCCGGGGTTGGCCTTCTTGCGGTCGATCAGCTCCCGCATGAACAGCTGGATGCGTTCGAACGCGTCCATGGCCTCCTTGAACGTGGAGTCCAGGCTCAGCATCTTCGCCGTGTCCTCCTGGAACCTGTGCCGCTCGTCGTAGTCGACGCCGAGCAACGCGCAGATCACCAGTGACGGCACCGGAAGCGCGAACTCCTTAACGAGATCCGCCCGGTTGCCGAGCGACCGCATGTGCTTGAGCTGGTCGTCGACGATCGTGCCGATCCACTCGGACAGCTGGTTCATCCGCCGGACCGTGAACTGACCCTGCAGCATCCTGCGCAGCCGGGTGTGGTCCGGCGGATCCTGGTTGAGGAACATGCCCGGCTGGGGCTTGCGCTTCTCGTCGTCCTCCGGCAGCTCGCCCTGGAACCGCTTGTCGAGCAGGTGGAACCGGTCCGGTTCGTTGCTGAACTCGGGGCTGCCCAGGATCTCCCGCACCTGGCGATGACCCGTCACGAGCCAGCCCAGGTGGCCGTCGGAGAACTTCAGTCTGCTGATCGGCGCCTTGCCGCGGATCTCGCTGACCTCGGTCGGCGGATCGAACGGAGTGGCGCGCTCGGTGGGCAGCTCTTCGGAGATCAGTTCGGTCATCTCGCACACCTCCCAGTGCTCAGTAGAGGACCGCTTTCGAAGCTACAGAACTTTCATGACTCTGTGAAGGTGAACTGAGCGTGACGATCCGCCATGAAACGAAATCTGTCCGCATCTGTCTGTCGTGGGTCGCGACGGCCACGGCGGCTTTCGTGTGGTGGAGCGCCTCGGTCAGCTCGTCGACCAGGGCGATCGACAGGTGGTTGGTCGGTTCGTCGAGCAGAAGCACGTGCGGGGCACTGCTCAGCAGGATCGCCAGCTCCAGCCGCCTCCGCTGTCCAGTCGACAGTCGGGAGACCGGCCGCGCCAGGTCTTTCTCTCCCAGCAGGCCGAGGTCGTGCGCCTGTGGGCAGAGCCGGCGCGCCGTGGCGTCCTCGTTCTCGAACGACGACTCCTGGGCGAGCAGCGCCACCCGGCCGACGTGGTGAACCGTGCCGTGAGCGGGCATGATGCGGCCCGCGAGGACGTTCAGCAACGTCGACTTCCCGGCGCCGTTCGCGCCGGTCACCAACAGCTTCTCGCCCGCGCCGAGAGAGATCGGCTCGATGAGGTTCAGCCTTCCGGGTACTTCCAGCGGCGTCGCGTGCAGCAGGTCGCCGTCGGCCTCCAGCTCCGGCGGCTGGAAGCGCAACGGTGGCGGGGGAGCGTCGACGCGCTGGTCGTCCAGCTCTTCGAGCCTGCGGGCGACGTTGCGCATCTTGTTCGCCGCGCGCGTACTGCGCTTGTGCTTGAACGCTCCCTTGGGTGGGCGCCACGCGTCCCTGAGGCGTGACTGGGCGCGTTCGACCCTCTCGGTCAGCTCGTCGTGCTCGGCTTCCTCCTGCGCGAACCGCTGTTCCCAGCGCTGGCGTTCGGCGCGCTTGGCCTCCTTGAACGCCCGGTAGCCGCCGCCGTGCAGGTGCACCTCGCCGTCCGGTGACGGGTCGAGGTCGAGCAGCTGCGTGCAGACGTCGTCCAGCAACGTGCGGTCGTGGCTCACGAGCACCACGACGCCGTGGTGCTGGCGCAGGCGTTCGGTCAGGAAGTTCAACGCATCCGCGTCGAGGTGGTTGGTCGGTTCGTCGAGCAGCAGGACGTCCGCGCGTTCGGCTAGCAGGCACGCGAGCCGGACGCGATAACGCTGTCCCACACTGAGTTCCGCGAGTTTCACGGTCCTGGCGTGGTCGGCGCCGAGTGCTTCGAGCGCGATGGCGGCACGGCGTTCGGCGTCCCACGCTTCGATGTCCTCGGCGTGGGCCAGCGCCTTCTCGTAGCGCTGCTCGTCGAACGGCTCCGCCGCACTGTCCAGTTCGGACAGTGCTTCGCGGCTTTCGCGCAGCGCTTCTGACAGCAGGTCCCCCACCGTTTCGCTGTCGTGGAACGGCATTTCCTGCCGCACCAGGCTCAACGAACCGTGTCGCGTGACAGTTCCCTGGTCCGGCACCAGGTCGCCGGCGAGCAGCCGGAGCAAAGTGGTCTTGCCGCGGCCGTTCTCGCCGATGACGCCGAGCCGTTGGCCCGCGGAGACTTTCAGCGAGATGCCGTCGACGACAGGGCCGGCTTCATAGCCCTTGGTGAGGTCATGGGTCGTCAAATGAACATGCGAGCGCATGCGGATCCTCTTTTGGGTACGCGAAATCAGGACGTGATGCGTGGTGGCACACGTCCTGACTCAGAGGTAGAAGACCCCGTACCCGAATCCCATGAAACCCACGGTACCTACGGTCGCAACGCTTTTTCGACGGCCTTCCTGAGGTCCTGGAAGCTCTCCTCGGTGCCGGGCACCGGCCCGGTCGTGCTGCCGCCGCCGACCAGCCGGTAGAAGAGCAGGCCTTCGATGAACGCGGTGATGTGCGCGCCGGAGCGTTCCGGGTTCTCGTGACCCAGCGCCTGCGCAAGTGCGGTCGCCTGTTCACGCGGCGAGTGCACGAGGATCGACTTCAGCTCGGGGTGGTGCGTCGCCTCCAGCATCGCCGCGTACCGGGCGAGCGTCCGGTTCCGTTCGACGAGCCAGTTGTCGATCGTCCGCGCGATGCTGCCCGCGAGATCGGCCGTGTCGAGGTGGATCTCCTGCTGCTCCTGGACGGCGAGCCGTTCCACGAACCCTTCGATCAACGCCTTGCGGGTGCGGAAGTACGCGCTCGTGGAGCCCTCCGGCAGTCCGGCCTTCCTGTCGACCGCCCGGTGGGTCAGGCCACGCATGCCGAGTTCCGCCACGAGCTCGATCGCGGCGTCGGTGATCAGGTCTTTCCGCACTGTGCTCCTTCTCTCTCTACAGCCGTAGTCTACAGGTGTAGAGTCCTCTACAGATGTAGAGGAGGCGGGGATGAAGGCGATCGTGGTGGGTGGCGGCATCGGAGGGCTCGCGGCCGCGGTGTCGTTGCGGCGCGTGGGCTGGGAAGTCCAGGTGCTCGAACGCGCTGCCGAGTTCGGCGAGGTCGGCGCGGGGATCGGCGTGATGCCGAACGCGTTGCGGGCGCTCGAGTGGATGGGGGTCGCGGACGAGGCTCGCAGGCTGGGCACTCCGCGCGTGTCGGGTGGCGTCAAGGCGTCGGACGGGCGCTGGCTGACGCACCTGCCCGACGTCGGGCAGGAGAAGATCATCGCGATGCACCGGGCCGATCTGCACGGTGTGCTACTGCGCGCGTTGCCGCCGGAGATCCTTTTCAACAACGTCGAGGTGACCAGCGTTGAGGAGCTGGACGCAGACCTCGTGGTGGCGGCGGACGGCATCAACAGCCGCCTCCGCGCGGAGCTGCTGCCCGACGCGCCGGGACCGGTGTACGCGGGGGCCACGGCGTGGCGAGGGGTGGCGCCGGGTCCCTTCGAGCTGCCGATCACGCAGACACTCGGTCCCGGCGGCGAGGCGGGCATCCTGCCGCTGGGGGACGGCAGGGTCTGCTGGTACGTCGCCGCGGTGGCGCCACCGTCGGCCGCGCTGGACCCGGTGGAGCTGTTCGCCGGTTGGCACGACCCGATTCCGTCGCTGGTGTCGACGACTCCGGAGATCATCCGGCACGACATCCACCAGCTGCCGCTGCTGCCGACGTTCGTGCGGGGACGCGTGGCGTTGCTCGGCGACGCGGCGCACGCGATGGTGCCGTACCTGGGCCAGGGGGCGTGCATGGCGCTGGAGGACGCGGTGACGCTGGCCGCGTGCGACGGTGATCTCGCCCGGTACGACGCGTTGCGCCGGCCGCGCACGCAGTCGGTGTGGCGGAGCTCGCGGATGGCGGGGAAGTTCGGGATCGAGGTGACCTCGCCGGTGGCACTGGCGGTGCGGAACTTCGTGTTCCGCGCGCTGCCGGGGCAGGCTGCTGTGCGCGGGATGACGCGCTTCTCCTCGTGGGACGTACCCGCGATGCCACGATGATGTCGACTTGCGCGCCCCGCTGCGGTTGCGGCGGCCGGACGAGGACGTGCTCCGGCAAGTACACAGTGGACGTTGCCGGGCACACGGTGACATGCCGGTGCGTTCGGTTCCTTCCGATCGCAAGGCGGAGATCGAGGTGCTCGCGGCCGACCGCGAGGTCGTCGTTTCCCAGTCCTGGCCGGACATTCTGCTCTTCCGCGCCGGTGGGTTCGCCTGGCCCGTGCGGCCACGGGTGAACTGTGCCGTCGCGCCCCCGGCGAGGTTCACTCGAACGGGTCGAATCCAGCGGTGAACTAGATCACTGGTCAATGTTTGGTGTCAGCGCGATAACAGTCGAAAACCACCCTTTGTCGCGAGGATTGTCACCCGGTTGCGGTATCAAGTACTCGCTGAGCGTGTCGGACGCGGTCCAGTGATCCAGATGGCGTAGCGCGACAGGCGGTTTCCGGTACACGAAAGCGCAACTACGGTGCCTCGCCATGACCCCCGTCCCGACTGATGTGATGCCCCGTTCCCTCACGGCGCTTCCCCCGGCGCAGGTCGAGAGCACCCACGAGATCGACATCGCCGAGGTAGAGGACTTCGTCCGCCAGCACCACGCCGAGCACCCCGACCTGGGGCCGGTGGAGGCCAGGCTGGCCGAGGTGCACGCGGAGATCGCCGCGACCGGCACCTACCGCCACACGGCCGCCGAACTCACCTTCGGCGCCCGCGTGGCCTGGCGCAACAGCTCACGCTGCATCGGCCGCCTGTACTGGCGGAGCTTGAAGGTGCGCGATCTGCGGGAGGTGTCCGCCCCCGCCGACGTCGCCGCCGAGTGCGTCGAGCACCTCAGGGTGGCCACCAACAAGGGCAAGATCCGCCCCGTCATCACGGTCTTCGCCCCTGCCGAGCCCGGCCTGCCCGCACCCTCGATCCTGAACGAGCAGATCGTTCGCTACGCCGCCTACCGGGGTTCGGACGGCGGCGTGCTCGGCGACGCGAGGAACCTCGCGCTGACCGAGCTCGCGTTGAAGCGCGGCTGGCAGCCACCGGCGTCGCGCGGCCCGTTCGACGTGCTGCCGCTGATGGTGTCCTGCGAGGGCCACGACCCCGCACTCGTGGAGATCCCCGCGGACGCCGTGCTCGAGGTTCCGTTGTCCCACCCGGAACTCCCGTGGCTCGCGGCGCTCGGCGTGAAGTGGCACGCCGTCCCCGCGATCAGCAACATGCGGCTGCGTGTCGGCGGTATCGACTACCCGTCGGCGCCCTTCAACGGCTGGTACATGGGCACCGAGATCGGCGCCCGCAACCTCGCCGACCACGATCGGTACGACCTGCTGCCGTACATCGCCAAGCGGATGGGCCTGGACATGTCGTCGGAGGCGACGTTGTGGCGCGACCGAGCGTTGATCGAGCTCAATCGCGCTGTCCTGCACTCGTTCGCGGAGGCCGGGGTCACGATCACCGATCACCACACCGAGTCCAAGCGGTTCCTGACGCACCTGGAGAAGGAGGAGGCCGCCGGCCGATCCTGTCCTGCCGACTGGTCGTGGATCGTGCCACCCGTGTCGGGCGGGCTCACGCCGGTCTACCACCGCTACTACGACTCAGGTGAACTCCTGCCGAACTTCTTCCCGGCCTCCTCGCCGGCGAAGGGCTGCCCTGTCGCACACTGACCGGGTGCAGCTGACCAGGAGCCTGACCCTGACCGATGCCGTCTTCGTCGGGCTCGGCTCGATGATCGGCGCGGGTGTGTTCGCGGTGTTCGCCCCGGCCGCGGCGGCGGCCGGGTCCGCGCTGCTCGTCAGCCTCGTCATCGCGGGTGTGATCGCCTGCTGCAACGCGTTGTCGAGTGCTTGGCTGGCCGCGAAGTACCCGCAGTCCGGCGGTACCTACGTCTACGGCCGTGAACGGCTCGGCCGGATCTGGGGCGACCTGGCCGGCTGGGCGTTCGTATTGGGTAAGACGGCGTCGTGCGCGGCCATGGCGCTGACGGTCGGCGCCTACGTCGGTGCGCCAAAACCCGTCGCGGTGGCGGCGGTCGTCGCGTTGACGGTGCTGAACCTGACCGGTGTCCAGAAGTCCGCGCTGGCCACCAGAATCATCGTGATCGCGGTCGTGGTCGTGCTGGCCTTGACGGCTGTGACAGCTCAGGACGCGGCGGAGCCGGCTGACTTCCTCCCGACCGGCATCCTTCCCGCCGCCGCGCTGCTGTTCTTCGCGTTCGCGGGCTACGCGCGCATCGCCACCCTCGGAGAGGAGGTCAAAGAGCCCGAGCGGACGATCCCGCGTGCCGTGGTCATCGCGTTGGGGATCACGCTGGTCGTCTACGCGGTCGTTGCTGTCGTCGCGTTGAACGCGCTGGGCAGCGACCTCGCCACGAAGACCCTCGCGGACGTGTCGCCGACGCTGGCACCCGTCATCCGGGTCGCCGCCTGCCTGGCCGCCCTCGGTTCGCTGCTCTCCCTGCAACTGGGGGTCAGCCGGACCGCTCTCGCCATGGCTCGCGACCGCAGGCTGCCCAGGCAGCTGGCCGACCTGCGGGTCGCCGAGATCGCCACAGGACTCGCGGCGATCGCGCTGGTGATCGCCGTAGACGTCACGCGGGCGATCGTGTTCAGCTCGTTCTGCGTACTGCTCTATTACGCGATCGCCAACGCCAGCGCGTGGACGCTCGGTAAGCGCGTCGTGCCGGCGCTTGGGCTGGTGGGGTGCCTGACGCTCGCCGGAGCGGTTCTCTGGCAACTGTGATGTGGCCCAGGTCACCTTTGATCGCGTAACGTGCGTACGGTGAGAGTGGGAACACCCGCAGAGTCGCGGCCCGCCGAGCGTCGTGTCGCCTGCGTACCGGACACGGTGTCGGCGCTGGTCGACGCCGGGCTGACCGTGCACGTCCAGGAAGGCGCCGGCCGGCACGCCCACGCCCCCGACGCCGCCTACCGCGCGGCGGGGGCAACCGTGACGCCCGAGGATCCGACACCCGAGTCCGACGTCGTCGTGTCCGTGCAGCCGCTGACCCTCGACCAGGCCGCCAAGCTCAAGCCCGGCGCCGTCACGATCAGCTTCCTGCAGTCCGCGAACGAGCGGGACCTGCTCGAGGTGTACCGCGACCGCCGCGTGACGTCGTTCAGCTTCGACCTGCTGCCCCGCGTCACCCGTGCCCAGAGCGCGGATGCCCTGTCCTCGCAGGCGTTGGTGGCCGGCTACCGCGCCGTCCTCGTCGCCGCCGAACGACTACCGCGCTTTCTGCCCATGTTCACCACGGCCGCCGGCACCGTACCCCCGGCCAAGGTCCTCGTTCTCGGCGCCGGTGTCGCAGGCCTGCAGGCGATCGCGACGGCACGCCGGCTCGGCGCCGTCGTCGAGGCCTACGACGTGCGCAAGGCCGCGGGCGAAGAGGTTCGCAGCCTCGGCGCCAAGTTCCTCGAGCTGGACCTGGAGACGCAGTCCGGCGTCTACGCGTCGGTGCAGTCCGAGGAGTTCCTGGAACGCCAACGGGAACTCATCGGCGAGCACGTCGCCGCCTCGGACATCGTGATCACCACGGCCGCGATCCCCGGCCGCAAGGCCCCTGTGCTCGTCACGACCGACATGCTCAAGGCGATGGCGCCCGGTTCCGTGCTGGTCGACCTGGCTGCCGAGTCCGGTGGCAACTACGCCGGATCCGTTGCGGGCAAGGAAACCTGGGTCGGCGAGGTGCTCGTGCACGGCGCGTTGAACCTGCCGTCGTCGATGCCCGTGCACGCGAGCCGCCTGTACGCGCGCAACGTCCTGAACCTGCTCAAGCTGATGATCGTGGACGGGGTGGTGCAGCCGAACCTCGACGACGAGGTGCTCGACGGCTGCTGCCTCACCCACGACGGTCAGATCCGCAAGGAGTTGCCGTGATCGACCTGCTGACGATCTTCGTGCTGGCCGTCTTCGTGGGCTTCGAGGTGGTCTCGAAGGTGTCCACGATCCTGCACACACCGCTGATGTCCGGTGCGAACGCCATCCACGGCGTGATCCTCGTCGGCGCGATCCTGATCACGGGGTCCGCCGAGAGCACCCTCGAGCTCGTGCTCGGGCTGCTCGCGGTCTTCCTGGCCACGGTCAACGTCGTCGGCGGCTTCGTGGTGACCGACCGGATGCTGGAGATGTTCCGGAAATGATCGCCCAGCTGATGTACCTCGTCGCGGCGCTGTGCTTCATCCTGGCGCTGAAGGGCTTGAGCTCGCCCAAGTACGCGCGCTACGGCAACTTCATCGGCGCGTTCGGAATGCTGGTCGCCGTCGTCACCGCGTACGTGCACGGCGTCGTCCACAACGGACTGTGGATCCTGCTCGCCGTCGCGCTCGGCGTCGTCGTGGGCATCCCGGCCGCGCGCTCGGTGAAGATGACCGCCATCCCGCAGATGGTGGCTCTGTTCAACGGAGTCGGTGGCGCCGCGGCGGCACTGGTGGCGCTGGCGGAGTTCTTCGCGGTGCGCGATCCGGGTTTCCTGTTCCTGCTCGCGACCGTGCTCACGGTGCTGATCGGTTCGGTCAGCTTCTCCGGTTCGGTGGTGACGTTCCTGAAGCTGCAGGAGCTGATGACCACCAGGCCGGTGTTGCTGCCGGCGGGGCAGCAGCTCGCGATCGCGGCAGGCGTGTCGTCGGTTGCCTTGTGCGCTTTGGTGATGACGACGGAGATCGGTCTGCTGCTGTGGCTGCTGACCATCGCGGGGCTCGTGCTCGGCGTGCTGTTCGTGCTGCCGGTCGGCGGCGCGGACGTGCCGATCGCGATCTCGCTGCTGAACGCGTTCACCGGCCTCGCGGTCGCGGCGTCCGGGTACGTGCTGGCGAACACGCTGCTGATCGTCGCGGGCACGCTCGTCGGCGCGTCCGGCACCATCCTGACCCGGTTGATGGCGCAGGCGATGGGGCGATCGCTCGCGAACATCCTGTTCGGCGCGTTCAAGGCGACAACCGTTGCCGCGCAAGGAGAAGAGCAGCGCACGGTCAAGTCGGGCACGGTGGAGGACGTCGCGATCCTGTTGGGATACGCGAACAACGTCGTCGTCGTACCAGGTTACGGCCTCGCGGTCGCGCAGGCTCAGCACGCGGCGCGCGAGCTCGTGTCGCAGCTCGAACAGCGCGGAGTCAGCGTGTCGTACGGGATCCACCCCGTGGCGGGCCGGATGCCGGGGCACATGAACGTGTTGCTGGCCGAGGCGGACGTGCCGTACGAGCAGCTCAAGGAGCTCGACGACATCAACCCGGGGATCACGTCGGTCGACGTGGCGCTGGTGGTCGGCGCGAACGACGTGGTGAATCCTGGAGCACGTGACGAGCCGTCCAGCCCGATCTACGGCATGCCGATCTTCGACGTCGACCGCGCGAAGTCCGTGGTGTTCATGAAGCGGTCGATGCGGCCGGGCTTCGCGGGCGTGGACAACGAGCTGCTCTACAACCCCAAGACGACGTTGCTGTTCGGCGACGCCAAGGACTCGCTCACGAAGCTGCTGGCGGCGGTGAAGCAGCTGTAGTGAGCAGCTTGGTCACCTCGGCCGCGGACAGGGCGGGCAGCAGCCCGATCACGCCGTCCGCACCGATGGACCGCCAGTGCTCGGCGTCGGAGAGGGTGCGCACCTCGTCGACGCCGAACCGCACGCCGAAGCTGTGCACGGTGGTGATGAGGTCGCGCATCGCTTGGCGCAGCGGGGATTCCGGGCTCGGCGCGGGTGCGCGGGTGATCACCGTGCGGACCGGCACCTCGGTCAGCACCGCCAGTTCGTCGTGCCCGCCGCGGAAGCCGTCCAGCGCCGTCACGATGCCGCTGTCGTGCAGCACGACCGCGTTGTCGTCGCCGGCCAGCACCGACGAGATGTCGAGCGCGATCCGCAGCCGTTCCGCCGGCAGGCCCGTCTCGTCGAGCGCGCGTTTGACGTCGGCGACCAGGTCCTCGTCGCGAGACTGCAAGGCGCCCAGCGTGATGTGCAGCGTGGGCGCCCGGTCGCCGAACTCCGCGACCCATCCCGCGGCCTGGGCGCACGCCTCGCGCAGCAGCCACTTGCCGATCGGCAGCGACAGGCCCGTCGAGTCCGCCAGGGCCATGGTGTCGTTGTGGCTCAGGTCGTCCCAGTGCAGGCGGGCGACGACACCGAGCACCTCGCGGGTCTCCAGGTCGTGCACCGGCGCGTAGACGATCTCCAGCTCACCGTGTTCCCATGCGCCCGGCATCGACGCGGCCAGCGCGTACTTGCCGCGGCGGCGGGCGTCGTCGTGCGGGTCGTGCAACGCCCACTGCCGCTTGCCGCGCGCTTTCGCCTGGCGCAGCGCGGCGTTCGCGCACCGCATGAGCTCGGCCGCGGTCACGAACGCCGGCGGCCGGTCCACCACACCGATGCTCGCGGACAGCGCGATGCCGTGATCGTCCACAAAGGTCGCTTCGGCGAGCGTCGCCTGGATCTCCTCGACGGTCGTGGTGACGTGGTCCGAGATCGTCATCATCGCGAACTCGTCGCCGCCGATCCTCGCGACCAAGGCTTTCTTCTCGGCGGCGAGCGTGCCGAGCCGGCTCGCGACGATCTTGAGCAGCTTGTCGCCGGTCTCGTGGCCCAGCCCGTTGTTGACGACCGAGAACGCGTCCAAACCCAGGTGGTACAACGTGATCGCGTCGTTGCCGAGCCGTCGCTCGACCTGCGTGATGAAGTGCTGGCGGTTCGACAGCCCTGTCAGGGAGTCGTGCAGCAGCTGGTGGTCGAGGCTGCGTTGCAGCAGGTGCAGCTCGCTGATGTCCTCGACCATCGTCACGTGGTGCGTCGGCTCGCCGTCCGCGTCGCGCAGCAACGAGGCCGCGAGGTGTACCCACACCGGCTCGCCGTCCTCGCGGATCAGCTTGCGCTGGTCGCGGAACCTGTCGACGTGGCCTGCGCGCACCTTCCGGTAGGAGCCCGCGAGCGCGGCCCTGTCCTCCGGGTGGAAGAAGTCGATCAGCTCCCGCCCGATGAGCTCGGTGCCCGCCCTCAGCCCCACGATCTCGGCGAGCGTGTCGTTGGCCTCGACGCACCTGCCGTCGAAGTCGATGATCACGATGCCCAGCGCGGAGGACGCGAACACCTCCTGGAACCGAGCCTGGCTCACCTTCAGCGTGCGCTCGACCCGCTGCTTGGCCCGCACGATCGCGACCTTGATCTGCTCCTGCTGGTCGAACGCGTCCATCCGCATGTAGTGCGCGTACGCGGAGCTCAAGCGGGCGAGCAGCGGCAGCTCGAACGTGGGAAAGAGAACCTCGATCGTGGCACGCAACGAGTCGGGGCCGGTTGCGTGCAGTGACACCAATCTATCGGCTACCGATTCAGGTGACTCAGGCAGCTCCACCAGCGAATCGAGCAGCGCCTGCTCGATTTCGGCGTGGGACAGCGGGATGTACGCGGTCGACGTCAGCGCGTGCATCCAGCGGGCGGCGAGCTCCGGAAGTTCCATTCTGTGTGCAGAGCGTACGGAATAGCCGCCCCCTGGCCAACATGAGCGAGGGCTCTGGATCTTCGCTAGGCCTTGCGGCCGACAGCCGCGTAGATGCCCGCCTTGTCCGGATCGTCGGTGTTCGTGCCCTCCGGCCGCCACAGGGGCAGCGGCACGATGCCCGGCTCGACCACGTCGAACCCGTCGAAGAGCCCTTCGATCTCCTGCTTCGTGCGCGGAAACATCGGGTTCTGGCTCTTCTTCATGACCTCGACCACGCCGGCCATCTCCTCGGGCTGCAGGTCCTGGGTGAACTGCGAGAACGCCAGGTAGCTGCCGGAAGGCACGGCATCGCGGTAGGTGGCCACGACCGCGCGCGGATCCGCCTCCGGGGGCACGAAGTGGAAGACGCCCACGGTCAGCACGCCGACGGGCTGCGTGAAGTCGATGAGATCGCTCTCCTGCGCGGCCTTCAGCACGGTGACCGGCTTGGTCATGTCTTCCTGAATGATCGTCGCGTGCGCGTCGCCCTCCAGGATGAGCTGGCTGTGCGCGACCGCGACCTCCTCGAAGTCCACGTACACGACGCGGGTGTCCGGGTCGGCCTTCTGCGCGATCTCGTGCACGTTGCCGACCGTCGGGATGCCGGAGCCGAGGTCGAGGAACTGCCGGATGCCGTTGTCCATCATGAACAGCACGGCCCGGCGCAGGAACGCCCTGTTCAGCCGCGCGATCGTGCGCGCGTTCGGCTGTGCCTGCAGGAACTTCTCGGCCAGTGCCCGGTCCGCCGCGAAGTTGTGCCCGCCGCCGAGCAGGTAGTCGTAGAGGCGAGCAGCGCTCGGTTTTCCGGTGTCGAGGCCTTCAGGAACCCAGCTCAACCGTTCAGACATGGCCACAGGCTACTGATGTGCCACACGGGTGCGGCAGGGGTGTAGCCCCTTTTTGGCCCATCGGAATCCGCTTCGGTCACTGGAAAGCGTGAATTGTCGCAATGATCCGCGGGACCCGGTACGGGGCCGCGATCCTGCCCATTGGGACGGGTACTGCCGCGAACGTAAGATTTCCGCATGTCAGACGAAGCCCGCACGCTCACCGACGTCGTGACTCGCCTGCGCCGGGCGTTGCGGACGAGCATCCGGGCGGACTGGCCGTGGGAGTCCCTGCCGATGGCGCAGGTGGAGCTGCTGCAAACCCTCGCGGAACGCCCGCCGATGAAGGTCGGCGACCTCGCCGCGGTGCTTCGTCTCGCCCCCAACACCGTCTCCGGCCTGGTGTCGCAGCTGATCGACTCGGGCCTCGTCGTCCGTGGCGCGGACCTCAGGGACAGGCGGGTGGCGCGGCTGTCCGTCTCATCTCGTGGACACGAACAGCTCCTCGTCTGGCAGCGTGAGCACGAGAAGAGAATCGGGTCCGCCCTGTCGAAGCTGGAGCCCTCGGAGCGCGAGGACGTCGTGCGCGCGCTGAAGGCCTTGGAACACCTGGTTGAGCACCTTGCCGAACCAACCTGACCCGATCGACCCCGACGTCGACCTGCACGTCCCGGCCCAGCGTCAGGAGCTCCACCTGCCGTTCGTGGCGCTGGTGTCCTTGGGTGGCGGGCTCGGCGGCGTCGCGCGCTACGGCTTGTCGTCGGCCGTGCCGGGTGCGTGGGGGTTGTTCATGATCAACCTGCTGGGCTCGTTTCTCATCGGTGTGCTGATGGGACTCGTCCCGAAGCCGTTGGTGCGGGCGTTCTTCGGAGTCGGCCTGCTGGGAGGGTTCACGACCTTCTCGTCGTACGCGGCGTCGTGGTCGTGGGCTCTGTTGGCCACACCGGTTTGTGCTGTGCTGGCAGCGTTTCTCGGGCTGCGGGTGACGCGATGACCGTGCTCGCGGTTTTCCTCGGTGCTGCCCTGGGTGCTCCTTGCCGCTACCTGCTCGACCGGTTCGTGCAGTCACGGCACTCGTCGGACTTCCCGTGGGGCACCTTGACGGTGAACGTCGTGGGGTGCTTCCTCATCGGGTTTGTCGTTGGCACGTCCTGGATGCCGTTGCTCGGGGTGGGGTTCTGCGGCGGGCTCACGACGTACTCGACGTTCAGCTACGAGACGGTGAAGCTGCTGGAGACGCAGAAGTACCGCGCGGCACTGCTGAACGTGGTGGTCAGCGTGGTGCTCGGGATCGGCGCGGCGTCGCTGGGGCTGGCCTTGTCGCGCTGACGCTCCCCGCCAGCCAGTTCTTGAGGAACGTGTCCACCTCGGGCGGGAACGAGGCTCGTGCCAGCCACCGCAACGCCTCGCTCTTGCCTCTCCAGTTGCGCCTGCCCGCCATGAGCGCGGCGGGGACGGGCGTCCACTGAGTGCTCACGTTGTCGTGGAACAGCAACTCCGCGAACGGGAGTGCCAACATCACCGCGAGTGCATCGGTCTTCTTCGGGTTTTGCTGGATCTTCGTGACCGACAGGAAGGCGAAGTCGGTCACGTTGGCCCATGGCGTGGCGCACTCCGTGATCGCGCTGGCGACGGCGTCTCTCGAAGCGGTGTCGACCAGCGTGGTTTCCTGTCCCAGCAACTCCTCGGCCAAGCTGACCGCACGGACGAGGCCGTAGCCGTATCCGACGTAGAGCGCGGCCACACCGAACTTCTGAACGATGTTCCGCAGCGCAGCGGGGTCGTCGCGGGAGCCGACTGCGCCCCAGGCTGCGTGCCGGCGCAGTTCGGCCATGCGGTCCTGGTACCGGGTCAGCAGCCGCGGCCGAGCTTCTCGCCACCACTCGTGATCCCCGGATGGGTAGCCGGGGTGGTGCTCCAGAAGTTGCGCCGCCGCTTCGTCTCCGTTTTCGATCTTGTGGCTGAGCAGTTCCACGATGGTCTGCGCCACGGCGGGAACGTTCGCGGGCGCGGCGAAGTACATGCAGCTGAACAGTGCTCCGTCGACGAACATCAAGTCCGCTGGCCGGTAGAGCGCCCGCTTGGTGATCGGGTATTCCAGCGTGGTGAGCAACGCCGCCTTGGTGATCAAGCGGACGACGCGGGTACTGGGGTGCATGTGCCGCAACGCCCTGGCGGCGAAGTTGAGACCGTCCCGCTGGACCGCCTCGGTCAGCAGTTCGTCGACGCCGTCCTCGACGTTGCGGTCGTACAGCTGCAAGGCGATCTGCGCGACCACCTCCCACTGGTTGATGTGCGGCAGTAGCGCGGTCCACAGCTCCTCGGCCGTCCGGTGGGTGCGGACGAGGTGTTCCGCGGCGAAGTACTCGAGGAACGTTCGGTGGGTGAAGCCGAACAGCGGCTCGGTGCGCGTGGTGCCGACATCGGTGAGGATCCACGCCCGCCCGGTGCAGAACCCGAGAAACTGCTCGGCGGTCGCGACGGACTCGTCGTGATCGTCCAGCTTGGCTTCCAGATACCTGGTGAGCGTCGCTACGATCCTGGTTCGTGGCAACGGCCTTCCCGACTCGGGCGCCGTGAACATCTGCCAGGCGAGGTACTGCACGGCGCCACGCAACCGGCCGTGGAACCTGAGCGGCAACTCGATGCCGCGTTTCGTGTCCCATTGCTCGAACAGCATCAACGCGCACCGCTCGTACACCTGGGCCATGTTGCGCGGCAGGTACCTGTCGCTGGAGTACATGGCGCACAGCAACGACAACAGCAACGGGTTGCTGCGCAACTCGGGGATGGGTTCGCTGTCCTGCATGAACGAGAGGGACAGCCGCTCGCGGTCCGCGGGTGAGGTGGCTTCGTCCAGTACGAACCAGCGCTGCACGTACTCCGCGACCTGGTGCTCGTCGAACTGGCGGATGTCGGCCTGTGCGAACAGGTCCTGGCTCAGCGGGGCCTCGTCGTAGCCGATCTTCCGCGCGGTGACGAGGATCGGTACGAGTGGGTGGAGGTGGGCGAACCCTTCGACCAGCGCCACGACTCGGCGGCGTAGTGCTGTCTGCACGAGCTCGTCCAGTCCGTCCAGCACCACGACGGCGCGACCGGTGCGGAGCAGGTACTCGACGCCGTCCCGTGGTGGCTTCACGTTGTAGGGCGCCAGGCACACCTTGTCGAGGTAGTGCAGGAGATCGTGGCCGCCTTCGTGGAACGACTCGGTGAACTCCCGCAGCACCACCAGGAACGGCACACGACCCGAGTCGTCGCTCGCGATGTCGTGCGCGAGTTTGGCCGCCATCGTCGACTTCCCGGCGCCGGGATCACCGATGACGACCGTGCGGTCGCCGGGTGCTCCCGGGTTCGGCGTCTTCGTCGCTGCGAGCGTGGGTGGAACGTAAAGCTCGTCGTAGCGCGCGGCCCTGCTGACGCCGAGGTGAGGCAGCCGGATCTTGTTGTGCAGAGCGGTGACTTGGCTGCGCATACGTGCCGCGAAACCGTGGAACTCGGCAACAGACCTGAGCCTGCCGAGCAGACGACCCGTCGCCGTCGCAGCGGCGAGCAGGTCGTTCTCGTCGACGACGACGCCGTGGGTGCTGTACCACGACACGACCTCGTCGCAGGCCGCGAGCAGCAACCGGTGGACGGCACCGGTGGTCCGGGTGAGCAGGTCGCCCGACAGCCCGGCGAGCCGAAGCCCCTGGTGCAGCTGCTCCTCCACCTCCGCGCCGGCGGCGCGCTGGACGCGGACCTGGGTGACCACGGCGGCGAAGTCGGGAGAGTCGAGGTAGGCGGACAGCTTGTCCGCCTCGGTACCGAGGTCCTGCAGCAGCTCCTCGGTCTCCTGGGTCGGAAACGGCGCCCGGCCTCGGTACCGGGTGCTCACGAGACGCTTCGAGAGCTGGTCGCTCACATCGACGACGACCCGGATGACTGCAGACTCGATGCTCGCCATCCGGGTCTCCCGTTCGCTACGAAACGTCCTTCAGCCGGGATAGCACATCGGGCAGCGTTCCGGTGTGCACGACGCCGAGTCGTTGCGTGGCACGGGTCAGCGCGACGTACAGGTCCGACGCGCCGCGCGGCGACTCCTCCAGAATTCCCACCGGGTCGACGACCACGACCGAGTCGAACTCCAGACCCTTGGCGTCGGTCACCCCGAGCACCACGACCTGGGCCTCTTCCAGATCGTTGCCCATCGACGACCCCGGCACCGCCGAGACGATCGCCGAACCCACCGGCTGCACCAGGGCGGCCGGCACGATCACCGCGATCTTGCCGTCGCCGACGGCCTCCACCTCGGAGGAGATCAGCCCCGGTACCTCGGACTCGAACGACGGCACCCGCGCGACCCACGGCGGCACACCGGTCTCCCGCACGGACGTCGGCGGCACCAGGGAAGCGTCCACGGATGCGAGCACGTCCGAGGCCACCTCCATGATCTCGGCCGGGGTGCGGTAGTTCACGGTGAGCTCGGTCAGGCGCCAGCGGTTCTGCACGTACGGCGACAGCACGGTGTCCCACGAGGTCGCGCCGCCGATGTCACCGGTCTGCGCGATGTCGCCGACGACCGTCATGGACTTGCTCGGGCAGCGGCGCATCAACGTGCGCCACGCCATCGCCGACAGCTCCTGGGCCTCGTCGACGATGATGTGACCGAACGTCCATGTGCGGTCCGCGGCGGCACGTTCCGCCGCGGTCTCGTAGCGGTCGACGCCGTGGCGCTCGGCGAGGCGGTAGGCGTCCATCAGGTCCGTGGCCATCAGGATCTCTGGGTCCGCGTCGTCCTCGAGGTCGAGGATGTCGAGGACGCCCTGGGCGTACTCGATCGCCTGGCGGCGCTGGCGTTCGGCGCGGGCCTTGGCCTCCGTGTCGTCCTCGCCCAGCAGTTCCGCCGCCTCGTCGAGCAGCGGCACGTCCGCCGGCGTCCAGTCGTCCGTGGTGCGCTGGAGCAGATCGCGTTCCTCGCGGGTGAACTTCGACATCGCGCGGTTGCGGCGCTTCGGGTTCGCGTACAGCTCGGACAGCAGCGAGAACGGCGTCAGCACCGGCCACAGCGACGAGATCGCGGCCTGGACCTCGTCGGACTCGCGGAGCTCGCGGCGGATGTCGTCCATGTCCGCCTTGTCCAGCAGGTGACCGCCGAGCCGGCTCGCCACCATCCCCGCCAGCGTCGAGACGATCTCGCGGGCGAACGTGCGGCGGGCCTCGTTGTGCGGGCGGCGGGTCCGGCGCGCCCTGCCCCGCGCGTCGGAGATCGCGCGGCGGTCGAGGCGCAACACGTCGTTGTCGAAGCGGATGTCGACGAACGCGGGCGCCTCCTGGCGGTCCCGCACCGCCGCGGCGATCACGTCGGCCATCTGGATGCGGCCCTTGACCGCCGCCACCTCGGCGGACTCGCGGCCGGTGGCCGTCAGGCCGGGGTAGAGCTCACCGACGGTGGACAACAGCACGCCCGTCTCACCCAGCGACGGCAGGACCTGACTGATGTACCGCAGGAACGTCGTGTTCGGGCCGACCACGAGAACGCCGCGTTTCGCCAGCTGCCGGCGGTGCGTGTACAGCAGGTACGCGGCACGGTGCAGGGCCACCGCGGTCTTGCCGGTGCCGGGACCGCCCTGCACCACGACGACGCCGTTCAGCTCGGACCGGATGATGATGTCCTGCTCGGCCTGGATCGTCGCGACGATGTCGCTCATCTGGCCGGTGCGCGACTCGTTCAGCGCGGCCAGCAGGGTCGCCTCGCCGGTCAGGCCCTCGTTGCGGGACGGCTCGACCGAGTTGATGTCGAGCACCTCGTCGTCGAGGCCGATGACCTTGCGCGAACGGGTGCGCAGGTGCCGGCGGCGCCGGACGCCGTCGGGGGAGGCCGCGGTCGCGAGGTAGAACGGCCTGGCGGCGGGTGCCCGCCAGTCCATCAGCAGCGGCTCGTATTCCTTGTCCTCGTCGAAGAGACCGATTCGGCCGATGTAGAAGCGGTCACCGTTGTGGAAATCGAGCCGCCCGAACGCGAGTCCGTTCTCCACCGCGCTGTACTGAGCCAATTGATCCGTGTACATCGCGACGGAGGTGTCGCGCTCGGACCGCATCTGGTGCGTGCCGCCGGTTTGTCGCAACGATTGTGCGAGTCGTTTCGACGTCTGTTCGCGGAGGTCGTCGAGCCGGCCGTACAACATGGCCACGTATTCCTGCTCCGGCTCCATTTCGGCGAGCCGGAGGTCATCGGAGGGGCTTGACAACTTGCCTCATTTCTCGATACTGTGGCCTATCAGGTTTCGGCCTGTTAGACCCATTCCTGCCCGCGCCGGGTTCGCGTGAGCGCAGACTGTCTAATCTACACGCAAATCAGCGTGATGCAGGTACGCCTTCCGCAGCAGTGTGGTGAGTTCAACCCGTTCCTGCGACGTCAACGGCGCCAGCAGCTCCTCCTCGTGCACCCGTGCCGCCTCCAGGCGGTCGCGCAGGGCCTGCCCGCCCGCGGCGGTGATCGACACGGTGAACCGCCTCCGGTCCCGTTCATCCCGCCTGCGCTGGGCGAACCCGCGCCGCTCAAGATCATCGAGCACCGACACCAGGTCGCTCGCGTCCATCCGCACCCGGTCGCTGATCCGCTTCTGCGCCACCGCCTCCTGCTCGGCCAGGAACGCCAGCACCGTCACGTGCGGCGCGCGCAGGTCGTTGCGCGCGAGACGGCGGGCTTCCCTGACCAGCTGGAGCATCAGGTAGCTGGGCAGATGCAGAAGCTGATCAATGCTCATGTACTCAGCATAGGAAAGATCTGTCCCCGGATCGTGGATAGCGCTGCGTGATCAACCCCCTCGGACAGGAGCCGTGCGGGTGAGCGTTGGGGTGACGTTTCTCCGCAAACCACCTGGAAGCGGCAAGGTGGGGGTATGACGCGTGCGGAGATCGTCCGCCTCGCCCGCTGCGTGATGCGCAGGCCGAGGTGGCAGCTCGTCCTCGCGGTTGTGCTCTCCGCGTGGACGCTCGCCTGGGTGCTCGGTCAGCTCGCCCACACCCCGCTCACTCCACTCGGCGTACTGCGCTGGACCGGTATTCCCCTCGACGCGGCCTCCCTCTGGGCGCAGGAGCGCAGAGACGTGCTCGTCTGGCTCGCCACCCTCGGCGGGCTGAGCTGGGCCGCCACCACCGAGCGGGGTCAGCTGCCCGCGCTCGCCGGGTGGTTCGCGGTGCTGATCGCGGGAGAAGCGGCCGGGTACGAGCACGCGGTCCAGCGGGCGATGCTCAGCATGATCGTGTTCCTGGTCGTCCTCGCGGCCGTCTCGCTGACCGGGCGGCGCGCGTTCGTCGTCGACCGCGTCGCCGTCATGCCCAAGGACGTGATGCGAGCCGGCATCACAGCCGCCGTGCTGACCGCTGTCGTCCCCCTCATCGCCCCTGGTCTGGCCGTCACGCGTCTCGTTAGGCCCTATGTGACGAAACCCCCTCGGCAGCTCAGGCGGGTTGAGGCGCCGCTGCTGAGGGAAACCGGGTGAGGTGAGCGACTACCTGCCACCCCCGGCGCCTCCGCGCAGTGCTCTGACACTGCGGTTGTGGCTCGCCGGATTCGGCCTGGTCTTCAACTCGGTCGCGGGGTGGCTGGCACTCCGAGCTGACCTCGTCTGGCTCGCAATCGTGCTTTTACTACTCGCCGTTGTCTGCGTTGTCGACTTCGGTTGGGTACTTCATCGCAAACGCCGCGGAGATCCAGGCTGAAACCTGTCGGGAACCTGTGCTTGGGCTTAACGGGTCGTATGGATAAAGATGTTCGAGTGCATGAAGACCCGGCTAGGGGCAGGTTAGCCAGGGTGATGCGTCGACAGCCGGTGCAACAGCGTGGCGCGGCTACCGTCTCCGCGATCCTGGAAGCTTGTGCGAGCCTGCTGAACGAATACGACTACGACGACATCACCACGGCGCGCATCGTCGATGTGGCCGGAGTGCCCATTGGTTCCTTCTATCAGTACTTCCCGGACAAACGATCCGTTGTCCACGCACTCGCACTGCGCGGTATGGAGACGTATCTGCGCGAGGTCGAGCAGCTGTTCGCCGCCGACCTGATCGCGGACACGTGGCGTGAGGCGATGAACCAGATCGTCAGCGTCTACCTGCGCATGCTGACCGACCTGCCCGGCTTCGGCAGGGTGCGGTTCAGCGACATGCTGGACAGCCACCGGCTCGACTCCAGCGTCGACCAGTACGAACTGATGGCCGAGCGGCTGGCGGAGATGTTCGTCGACCGGTTCGGCGTGCACGGCGAAGCCCCGGTGATGCTGACCTTCCGGATCGCCGTGCAGACCGCGGACGCGTTGTTCAAGCTCGCCGAACGCGTCGACGCCGACGACCACGCGTACGTGGTCGGCACGGCGAACGAGCTGCTGGCCGGCATGCTGGCGCCGATCTTCGACCAGCAGCCCGCACCTCAGAGCCCGTAGGCCTCCAGCAGCCGCAGCCAGACCTCGCTGATCGTCGGGTACGAGGGCACCGCGTGCCACAAGCGGTCCACGGTGACTTCCCCGACGATCGCGACGGTGGCCGAGTGCAGCAGCTCGGAGACGTCCTGGCCGACGAACGTGACACCGACCAGCGTCCGCGTGCGCTCGTCCACGACCATCCGCGTCCTGCCGTGGTACCCGTCCGCGTGCAGCGACGACCCGGCGACCGCGATGTCGAGGTCGACCACCCTGACGTCCCGGCCGGCCTTGCGCGCTTCCTCCGCGGTGTGACCGACGAACGCCACCTCGGGGTCGGTGAACACCACCTGCGGCACCGCCACGTGGTCCGCCCAGGCCTGTCCCGCCGACCACTGCTTCGGCTCGAACCCGCGCGACCGCTCCAGGATCGCCGTGCCGACCGCCCGGGCCTGGTACTTGCCCTGGTGCGTCAGCAGCGCGCGCCCGGTGACATCACCCGCCGCGTAGAGCCAGCGTCCGTCCACACCGGACACCAGTCCGGAGTCGTCGATGGTCAGAGGCTTGCCGTCCTTCGTCGCCGGCACCCGCCCTGTCGCCACGAGGATCTCGGAGCCGTGCACGACCCTGCCGTCCTGCAACGTCAGCGCACCCGGCGCGATCGCCGACGCGCGGGCGTTGAGCAGCACCTCGACGCCGTCCTCCTGCAGGCCCTCGACGACGAGCGGCCCGACGAACTCCTCCATCCGCGGCAACGGCCGATCGCCGGACACCACCAGCGTCACCTTCGACCCGAGCCGCGCCCACGCCTGCGCCATCTCGACGCCGACGACGCCACCGCCCAGCACCACCAGGGAATCCGGAACCTCGCGCGCTGACGTGGCTTCTCGCGACGTCCACACAGGAGCGTCGGCGAGGCCTTCCAGCGGCGGCATCTTCGGGACGCTGCCGGTGCACACCACGACGGCCTGACGCGCGCGGTGGACGTCTCCTCCCACCGTCACCTCGCGTTCGCCGGTGACCTCACCGTCGCCGCGGATGACCGTGATGTTCTCCGACTCGGCCCACTTGACCTGACCGGAGTCGTCCCAGTTGGACGTGAACCCGGTGCGCCTGGCCAGCACCGCGGCCGGGTCCAGCGACCCGGCGTTCACACCCTGCACGCGCCGGGCGGCCGCGAGCGCGTGACCGGGCCGGAGCAACGCCTTCGAAGGCATGCACGCCCAGTACGAGCACTCGCCGCCGACCAGCTCCTTCTCGATCATGGCGGTGGACAGCCCACCCGCGGCCGTCCGCCACGCCACGTTCTCACCTACGGGGCCACCACCGATGACGATGACGTCGAAGTCCATGCGGCCCACACTAGGCCCGAACTAGTGCCGTGACAGCCAACCTTCACCGCGTCTTCGACGCTCAGCGGGCCACCTCGCGGCACTAGGACAGCCACACGAGGCAGAACGGATGCCCCACGGGGTCCGCGTAGACCCGGAACGTGTCGTCGTTGTCCTTCTGCAGCAACCGGGCCCCCAGCTCCAGCACCCGCGGTTCGGCCTTCTCGACGTCCTCGACCAGCACGTCGAGGTGGAACTGCTGCGAGCCGTGCGGATCGGGGAACGTCGGCGGCCGGTAGTCGTCGCTGCGCTGGAACGCGAGGCGCGTCCCGTTCGCGACGATCACCACCCAGGTGTCGTCACCGCCGGCGAGGCGTTGGGCGCCGAGCAGCTTCTCGTAGAACGACGCCAGCTCGGAGGGATCAGGACAGTCCAGAACCACAGAACGAAGTTGTCCGACCATGCCCTCCACCTTCTACCGGGTGGTGGGCAGCCGCAACGCCTGCTTTGCGATCGCATCGAGCGACTGGTCGCCCGCGCCACCGGACCACACCACGAACGCCAGCTGCACGTGGCTGCCCTTGGCCCCGCTCGCGAACGCCGCGTTCTCCAGCGGTTTGCCGTCCATCCCGTGCACGCCGCCCGACCCCGGCGCGGTGACGACCTTGTGGAACGCGGTCGCGCTCGGCGCGTCCATCAGGTCGAGGTCGGCCACGAGCACCGTCGCCTGCTTGCCCTGCACCGACGTCTCGTAGGTGGCGCGCAGCAGCGCCGAGCACTCGTTCGCGATCAGCCACGCCTTCGCGTCGCCGAACGCCTGCGCCTGGCAGTCCTTGTCGCTCTTCACGTCCTTGGGCACGAACGTCGTGCCGTCCACGACCACCGTCGTCGGCGACGTCGCCGACGGTGCCGGCGTCGCGTCGGCCGGCTGGTCGTCACCGGGCAACGCCACCAGCAACCAGACGAAGAGGAGCGCGGCGACCAGTCCGCCCAGCGCGAGGTACTGCCAGCGAACCGCCTGGTGCAAACGCTTGCGCGGCAGTGCGGGCTTGGCCTGGATCTTCGGGATCAGCATCGTGCTGGCGGCCGCGAGGTCGGGGGAGACGGCGTCGCTGAAGCCCTCGCTGAGCAACGTCCGCGCGTCCGGCGGCGTGCCGGTGGTCTGAAGAATCGCGAGGAGCTTCATGGCGTGGTCGGCCGTGCACGGCACCGACGACGTCGCGAGCTCACGGGCCGCGCTGAGCAAAGTGGACGGTTTGGGATGCAGCACCCGCACGCCGCGGTTGAGGTCGGAGGTGGGCTGCACGACCTGGCTCACGAACGGGCCGACCGCCACGACCGTGCTGACCGGCAGTGGCTCGGCGCGCATCGCCTGGATCCGCTGCGCCACGGCGGTCGCCGCCGCCACGGCCTCGGTCGCGGGGTTCGCCGTGCCGTCCTGGCTGACCAGCGGCCACCCGTCGATCTTCCACTGACCGCCGAGCGGCGCCTCGAGCTTCACCGCGGGGTCGGGAAGGTCGACGCCGACGATCACCAGCACGCCCTTGGGCAGCACGACGATCGCGTCCAGCGGGACGGGGCAACCGGGCGGTTGCACACCGGCCAGCGCCACCCCACCGAGGACCTCGGTACCCGCCCCGCACGCCGTCAGGGCGGCACGGACGTCCGCCCCAACGGCCGAAGGCTCAGCGCCCAGACGGATCAACCGCACGAGTCCCCACCTTTCCGCACGGGTGGACACGGTAGCGGTCCTGGGTTGGTCAACCGCATCCAGTCGAGACGTTGCGTGACACCCGTCACCGAAAAGTGGATCACTCGTTAGATGGATTGCCTGTCTATGTTCACGGAGGGTCCATGTACAAACGCGCCGCACTTCTCGCCGTCGTGCTCGTGGCCGCATCAACCCCTGTCGCGGCTGCGCTGCCGACCTCGACCGTCTACGTCCACGGTGCCGACATCGCCGCCGCGGAACAGGCGGTCGCGGCCGCCGGTCTGCAGAAGATCACCAGTTTCCGCAAGATCGGCGTGGTCGCCGCGCGGGGTGACTCCGCGCGCATCTCATCGGCACGGGCCAAGGCGGGCGTGACGCGCGTCGAGGTCCAGAAGCCGATCAAGTTCCTCGGTTCGACCTCGCACACCGCCACCCGCGGTCTCGACGCCCGCAACAGCCTCGGGCTGACCGGTGCGGGCGTGTCGGTCGCGGTGATCGACTCGGGCGTCGACCCGACGCACCCGTCGTTCAGCGGCGGCAAGATCGTCCGCAACCTCAAGAGCCTGTGTCTCGACGGGGCCACTGACTCGAGCTGCATCGTGCCGGTGCCGAACTTCGTCGACACCGACACCACGTCGCTGGGCGGCCACGGCACCCACGTCACGGGCATCGCGATCGGCAACGACGTGCAGCTCACCGGTGGCCCGGTGGTGCGCGGCGCGGCGCCGGGCGCGAAGGGCGTCGTGATCTCCACCGGAGCGGCGATCCTCATCCTCGGCGCGGACGCCGCGCTGAACTGGGTGCTGGAGAACCACAAGGCCCCGTGCGGCGCAGGCGTGCCCGCGTCGACGTGCCCGCCGATCAAGGTGATCAACAACTCCTACGGGCCTTCTGGTGGCGGTGCGTTCGACCCCGAGTCGGTGACGGTCAAGCTGCAGCGTCAGCTCGTGGCCGAGGGCGTCGTCGTGGTGTGGGCGAACGGCAACGACGGTGGCGACGGTTCGGCGAACCTGTCCAACCCGCCCGGCACCGACCCGACACCCGGCGTGATCTCGGTGGCGTCCTACAACGACCTGGAGACCGGCACCCGCGACGGCGCGCTGTCGAGCTTCTCGTCGCGCGGTCTCGCGACGAACCCCGCCACGTGGCCGGACATCTCGGCGCCCGGCGAGAACATCACGTCGTCCTGCCGCCTGTACCTGCCGATCTGCGCGACCGGCCTGGCCCCGCAGAACGGGCCGGGACTGCTCGACCTCGGCACGTTCAACACGATCAGCGGCACGTCGATGGCGGCACCGCACATCGCCGGCATCGTCGCACAGCTGTTCCAGGCCAAGCCTTCCGCGACCCCCGCCGACATCGAGCGGGCGCTGAAGTCCTCGGCTCACAAGTACGGCACCGGTTACCAGCCGGTCGGCCCCTACACCTCGTCGTTCGACAAGGGCACGGGCCTGGTCGACGTGGTCGCCGCGGTAAACGTCCTCTAGATCACGATCACGCATCGCTCGACCGGGGAGATCGGGACTTAAGACCTGTATCCGCCCCGGTCGGGTGATGATCGAGCTGGTTCTTATGGCGGACATGCCTCAAGTCGAGGCAGAATGCAGCGAACGGGGTTTCACGGTGATCACCTCACTCGGCAAAGGCGTAGGGGAAGACGTCCCTCGTCGAGTAGCGGAGGTCAGCAGTGAGCACCCGTGGCAGCACCAGTGGCGTGGTCTACGTCCACTCGTCGCCGTCTGCGGTCTGTCCGCACGTCGAGTGGGCGATCTCGGGCACCCTTGGCGAACGAGTGGACCTCAGGTGGGCAGCGCAACCCGCGGCACCAGGCCAGTTGCGCGCTGAATGCGCATGGACGGCGGAGGCCGGCACCGGCGCGAAACTCGTGGCTGCGCTGCGCGCGTGGCCCATGCTTCGGTTCGAGGTGACCGAGGAACCGTCCCCAGGTCAGGACGGTGAGCGCTTCTGTTTCGCACCCGTTCTGGGACTGTGGCACGCCCGGACTTCGGCCAACGGCGACATCGTCGTCAACGAGGACCAGTTGCGTGCTCTCGCGGCGAGATCGCGGGGCGGTGAGTCCTTCGCACACGGAGTGGACGAGCTGCTCGGCGCGGCGTGGGACGACGCGCTGGAACCGTTCCGCCGCGCAGGCGACGGCGCGCCCGTGACCTGGTTGCACCGCGTCGGATAGTCCTGAGTGGACCCCGCTACCGTTTGGGCAGCGGGGTTTCCTCGTGGTGCGTGGGGTCCCAGGCCAGCATGAGCTGCCCGTAGAGCGGGGACGTCCTGAGCAGGTCCTCGTGCGTGCCGAGCAACGGCTTGCCGCCGTCCATGACCAGCACGCGGTTCGCGCGCAGCGCCGAGCTCAGCCGGTGCGCGATCACCACGAGAATTCCGTCCCTTTGGGCAAAAACTCGTTCGACGCGGGCTTCCGCGGCCGGGTCCAGGTGTGAGGTCGCCTCGTCGAGGATCACGATGCTCGCGGAGGTGACGTGCACCCGCGCGAGTGCCAGAAGTTGCGCCTCACCGGCGGAAAGTCCTTCGCCCGCGTGGCCGAGGGTGGCGTTCAGGCCACCGAGCCGGTCCAGAATTGGTTTGGCGCCAACCTTCTTCACCGCTTCGAGCAGTTCGTCGTCAGTCGCCCACGGTGCGAGCAGTGTGAGATTTTCCCTCACGGTGCCGGTGAAGAGGTAGGTCTCCTGCGGAATCAGCGCGATCGCGTGGTGCCGCACCTCGGGAACGACCAGGTCGACCGGTGCGCCGCCGAACAGGACGCGGCCGAGGTCCGGAGGCATCAGGCCGGTGAGCAGACTGGCCATTGTGGACTTGCCGATGCCGGACGGCCCGACCACGGCCAGGTGGTCGCCGGGACGCAGGGTGAGTGAGAGGTCTCGCAGCACCGGTTCCGCGTCCTGGCTCCAGCCGAACGTGACGTCCCGCAGCACCACCTCGCCGTTGGACGGGACCTCGGTGCCGATCTTCTTGTTCGTCCGCGGGGCGACTTCCTGGAGTCGTTTGAGCGCGACCATCAGCCGCATCACGACAGTGCTGGTGGTGCGGGCCAGGCCGTGCAACGCGGGGTTCACGTTGTTGGTCAGGTACACGACAGCCGCCAGCACCGCGCCGGTGGTCAGCTGCCCCGACGCGACGAGCGGGGGAGCGAACGCCACCAGCAGCACGACGGGTGTGAAACCGCCGAGCGCGATCACCGTGGCGCGCAACGAGTTCGCCCACGCGACGGTGACGGTCGCCTTGGCCTGCCGGTTCACCTCGGTCGCGATGTCGGCGAAGGCTTCCTCCGCGGCCTTGCACGCGGCGACGTCCCGCAGACCGGTCAGCACCGCACCGGAAGCCTCAGCGGTGCGTTCGTCGGCGATCACGGCGTCGCGCTGGCGTTTGGCCAGTGAGGGCAGCAGCAGGGCGAACAACACCAGTGACGCCACGATCGGCAGCACCACCAGCCAGATCAGCGCGGCCGCCGTCGTGGCGAGACCGATGAGGGCGGCGACCGTGGTGACCAGGAGCGCGCGGGCCTGCACCAGGACTCCCGCGGTCGCGTCGCGGACCACCTCGACGTGCCGGGTGATCATGGCGACGGCGCTGGCGTCCGGGGTCCGCCGGTGCGTCGGGTCGTCGAGCACGCCCTGGACGATCCGGGTGACCAGCGCGTCGCGCATGGGCTCGACGACGGCGCCGAGCCGCGCGAACACCTGCCGCTGGCCGAGTGCGCCCGCGACCGCCAGTGCCGCGAAGGCCAGGAGCCAGAGGACGCCGCTTCGCGGATCACCCGCGGCGAACCCCTTGTCGACGGCGGTGCCGACGAGCCGTCCGCCGAAGAACGCCGGGACGCCTTCGAGCACCGACCAGCCGAGCAGGATCAGGACGCCGCGGCGGTGCCCGGCCAGCGTGGAGAGGTAGAAACGCATCACTCGCCTCCGGTGAACACGGCTCGGTAGTCCTCGTTCTCCCACAGCTCCTGGTGGGTGCCGGTGCCGCGCACCCTGCCGTTCTCCAGCCACACCACGAGGTCCGCCCGAGCCGCTGTCGCCGCCCGGTGCGTCACCACCACACGTGTCCGGCCGGGCAGCGCTGTCGTGAGAGCCGCGTCCACTTTGGCCTCGGTGACGGTGTCGAGGCTCGCGGTCGCGTCGTCCAGGACGAGCAGAGCGGGATCGCGCACGATCGCACGCGCCAAGCCGATGCGCTGCACCTCACCACCGGACAGCGGCGCTTCGGCGACCGGTGTGTCGTAGCCCTGCGGCAGGCGGATCAGGACGTCGTGCACCTGGGCGGCGACGGCGGCGTCGCGCACCTCGGCCTCGCCGGCGACGGTTCCATAGCCGATCGAACGGCCGATCGTCCTGCCCAGCAGCGCTGGACGTTCGAAGGCGTACCCGACCTCGCCGTCGCGCAGCACCTCGCCGGAATCCACAGCGGACAGTCCGCCGAGGACCGCGGCCAGCGTCGACTTGCCCGCGCCGGAGCTGCCGACCACGGCGGTGAACGCACCGGCCGGGATCGTGAGGTTCACGTCGTGCAGTACGCCGGTGACGCCGGCACCGCGCAGTTCGATCGCGCCGGACTCCGGGGCCACGGGTGCAGCACGGTCGGGCGGTGGGGTGTCCAGCACCTCGGCGATCCTGCTGGCGGAGGCTCGCGTGCGCTCCAGGGCGGTGAGCTGCGGGATCTGGCCGACGATGCCCATGCCCAGCGCGGCGTAGCCGAGGGCGGCGAGCACGTCACCGGGGCTCAGCCTGCCCTCCATCACGCCGAAACCGGCGGTGATCAGGACGACGACCTCGACGGCCGGCAACAGCAGGCCCGCACGCCACATCATCTTCGCCTGAGTGCGCCACATGCCCGCACCGGCCGCCGCCAGCCGGGGCAGCGGCTGCAGCACCCGGTCGGCTTCGCGCCCGGCGATGCCCGCAGCGGCGATCGTGCGCTTGCCCGACACGGCGTCGAGCAGCCGCGCCGACACGTCGCCGGAAACCTCCTGGTAGGCCAGCACGTCGTCGGCGGTGAGCTGCATGTGCGTGCGGACCAGGAACATCGCCAGCGGCACGCTCACCACGAACACGGCGGCCAGTCGCCAGTCCATCAACGCCAGCGCCACGACGGAGCCCACCGAGGACGCCGCGGCGATGGCCAGCGAGATCAGCGTGACCACGATGCCGCCCGCGTTGCCGCAGTCGCCGGTCACGCGGCTCACCGCGTCACCGGCGGCGAACGGCGAGGGGTGCCCGAGCGCCAGAAGGTGGCGGGACAGGCGGTGCCGGAGCCAGGCCGTGGCCCGGCTGGTGATGCTCGCGGCCAGCACGATGCCGATCGCGTCACCGATGATCTCGGTTGCCGCCATTCCGAGCAGCCACAGCAGCGTGAACAGCACGAACGTGCCGCCGAGCGCCATGTCGACGGCATCGGCGAGCGCCGAGGGGATCAGCAGTCCGCCGGTCGTGGCGACAGCGGCGTTGAGCAGCAGCAGCCACGGACGGTGGTCGCGGCGCACCACGGAGAACAGCAGGGCGTCACCGGGTTTGGCCATCGGCTGTTCCTCCGGAAGTCATGAGGGCGCATCATGAGCGAGGGCCCGACAGCTGGCCGGCTGCCGGGCCCTGCAGAGGGTGGGTGAGCGGCATACTTCGCCTATGCCGCTCATCTACCGCGGTGTTTCAGTTGGAGCTCAGCTCAGCAGGCCAGCAGGCTGACGGTGCTGTGCGAGCAGGGGAGCAGCAGCGACGCGTTCGACGCGGTGGTGGAGCCACCGCCGCCGCCACCCGAGCCACCGGAGGCCATCACGCTCGTGGTCTCGGGCGTCTCGAGGTCCTGCATGTCAAGGATGAAACCCATGACAACTCTCCTTGTTCGAGGAATCTTTCGGGGGTTACTGCTACCGGTTCGCTAGAACCGGGGCCTGTGTCCTGCCCAGGAAGGGCAGTGGTGGACGTCCGTCCACTGTGGAGGCGATGGCGAGCAGGACGCCCGCACCGCCGGTGTTGAGATCCATGGAAAGCCGGCGCAGCTGCACGCCGGGGAACGCGAGCCCGCCGCCGTACCGCACGGCGTGCCAGCCGAGTGCCCGCAGGTGCTGCTGGATCGCGCGGTCGAGCCGTTCGTCCGGCTTGTGCGCGGCCGCCTGGGCGAGCGTGGCCATCAGTCCGGCCCTGCCGAGCGCGAACGCCGGCTGGATCACGAACTCGCCGGTGCAGCCGGTGAGCAGCTCGGGCAGCTTCTCCACGCACGGACGTTCCGGCGCCACCGCGGCGAACTCGGTGAGCACCAGCGCGATGCCCGCGCCGCCGATGCCCACGTACGGCAGCGACCGGAACGTGCCGTCCCGCACCTGCAGAGAGCCGTCCAGCGCGACCATCGTCTCGGCCAGGTCGCGTTCCAGCGCCTGTTCCGACAGCCTGAGCCAGCGCCGTTCGCCGGTGCGCTCGAACATCCGCAGGAAGAACAGCGCGGGACCCGACCAGCCGTGCAGCAGGCCGGCCTTCGCCTTGTCACCGGGTCCCGGTGCGCCGGCCAGCTGCTCCGCGAGTCGTTCGGCCAGCTCCTCGGCCCGCGCCGCGAAGCCGTGGTCCTCACGGACGTCCGCGAAGTGCAGCAAGTTGAGGCCGATGCCGGACAGTCCAGCGCTCAGCCCGTGGTCCCGCGTGGTGGCGACGAGCTGCGTGTAGCCCTCGACGAGCTCGGTCGCCAGGTCGTGGTGGCCGAAGTTCTCCAGCACGTGCGCGATGCCGTGCGCGCCGACGAAGAAGCCGGGCTGCTTCGGAGGATCCTTCCTGACCGCCTTGATCAGCCAGTCCTCGTGCTCGGGGTAGCGACCCTCGCCGCTGACGTCGAGCGCGTGCAGCACACCCGCCGCGCCGTAGCCGAAGCACGTGCCGCCGACCTCGAACTGCTCGATGTCGCCGGGGAACAGGCGGTCTTGGCGTTGCGGTGTCGCGCTGTGCAGGATCGCCGTCGCGATGGACTTCCTGACGACGGTCCAGTCCGGTTCCGGGTCGTCGAACGCGGTGAACGCGGGCTCCTCCGGCGGGTCCACGCGCGGCGTGAGCACGTCGACGATCGACCGGCAGTACTCGTCGCCGAGACCGAAGCGCTGCTGGATGACGTGCACGTGCTGCTTCAGCTTCGCCGGCGAGAGCTCCAGCACCGCGTTGAGCGGCAGGAAGATCCACAGCTTGAGCGCCGCGAGCGGGTACTCGTCGATCTCGAAGCCCTCGCGGTCGCTCGGGGCCTGGAATCCCGGCGCGCCGAGCGTCGGCCTCTTGACGTCCTCGATCGTCGACGACAGCTCGAAGTCGATCAGCGAGACCTCATCGTCGTCGTCCACCAGGATGTTGAGCGTGTGCAGGTCACCGAACACGACACCGCGTTCGTGCACCCGTGCCATCAGGTCTTCGACCTTGGTGACGAGTTTCAGCGCTCGTTCCCGGTACTCGGCGAGCTGCTCGTCGGTGGTGTCCTTGTGCGTCAACGGGTAGTTGTGACCGAGCCACTGCCCGAGCGAGCGCCCCGGCATGAACTCCATGGCGACGAAGAGGTGCTCCCACTCGGTGAAGCGGTCGTACACCTCGGGCACGCCTTGGACTTTCTCCAGCTTCGTGAGGATCGTGTGCTCGAGCTCCAGCCGTGCCACGGCGTCGCGGCCCTCGCGGTCGAGCCCGGCATGCGGCCGCGCCTCCTTGAGCACGACCTCCTTGCCGTCGCTCTTGCGCGTCGCCAGGTAGACACCGCCGCCGTTGGAGAAGTGCAGCGAACTCTTGATCTGGTACGGGAACTTCGCGGGATCACCCGCGTTGCGCTCGGCCAGGTGCGGCGCCAGGAACTCCGGCAGCTCGACCCACTCGGGCACGCTGAAGACGGGCTTGCGCTTGTCGGGGATGAGCGTGCCGTCCGGCCCCTCGATGGCGAGGACCTGCTGGCCGTCGACCTCCAGCCACTGCTCGGAGAACCCGCCGTAGCGCACGTAGAGCGGACCCTTGCCGTACCTCAGGTCGCTGAGGATGTAGGCGCCGTGCTCGCCCTGCAGCGTGGCTCCGAGCTCGGTGAGGATGCTCTGGAGCTGCTCGGTGCCGGCGGGGTAGATCGTGATCAGCTTGCCGCTGCCCTCACGGGGCGCGTACTTCGAGTTGCGGGCCAGCACGATCGAGATCGTCGGCAGGTACTTGAACGGAATTCGCCGTTCTACGCAGTAGTCGAAAGTGGCCTTCAGAACCCTGCTCGCGTTGTCGAGACCAGCGGAGACGTGGATCTTCCAGCCCTGCTTCGGCAGCGTGACCCCCTGCGGGTGCAGATGCCGCCACACGTTCCGCTCGGCCTGTACCCAGCCGGCCGGCAGTTCGGGCAGGTCACGCGAAAAGTCGTCTCCTGGGAGGTCGCTTTCGGTGCTGCTCTGCAGATCGTAGAACCGCCGATCTGCGAAGCAGAACGCCTCGTATCTGAGGTCCACCGAAATTCCCTCCTCGACGGTTTTGCGATTTCGTTTACGCGGCATATTCCCGCACAATTCAGCGGCTATGGCCAATCCGCCATTAGGGGCGTATGGGTGGGCCGTTCGTGTCCGAAAGATGATCGGTTACCGGTGCGTATGCCACGCTCCGTGATGAGGTTTGGGACCGTCTCACCCGCCTGCGAGGTTTGCTGATCGGTGAGTCAGCGCACGCGTCCTGGGGTTTTGCTAAACGGAACTGTATCGTTGCGGATGGGTGCAGCTCTCTGAGCTGCGGTATTCCACATGGATCTCTACGTATAGTTGGGGGTGCGCAACCATCGTGCACGCGCTGTGTTCCGTACTCTTTTCGGGTGAAGTTGTAAGTGGGTTCCGATGCGTGTTTAGTGCGGCTGATCGGCGGTGTCGGGTCGCCTGAAAGGACCCATTCGGAGGATTACATTGCTTATCACGTTTGTATGTAGCACTCGTTGTCTCGCTACATGCAACTTGCATCTAGGGTGAATGTAATCTTTCGGGTGAAGTTTATGTTTTGATGTAACGGAACGATGTTTTTGTGAGTGGCGCTCTGGTGGCTTGAAGCCGGGGCCGGCCGGGTACACGCGCGTGGGGTGTGTTCTCGCTGCTGGAGTCGGGTGGGGCCACCGGGTCGTGGGTGCCGACGGGGGCTGGGCTGTGGGCGCGGACGCGGCCTGGCCACGGGTGTCGGCGAGGCCGGCGACGTGTCAGCGGGCAGTCGGGCCGCAGGTCGTGGGCGGGCGGCTAGGCTGTTCGTGTGGGGAGCGTGGCTAGCCGCTGGCTGGTGCCGGCCGTGGTGGTGATCACCGGTGCCTCGGTGGCGGCCGGGATGGTGGGGCGGACGGTCTACTCGCGTCCTGCCGAGGCCAAGGGTGAGCCGGTGGTGCCGTCTTCTTCGGTGTCCGGCGCGGCGTTGCCCGGGGGCTCTGAGGTTCGGTTGAGTCCCGACTCGTTCACGCATCCTGATCGGACGTCTGTCCAGAAGGTGCTGCAGAAGTACTTCGACGCCATCAACGAGCGGGACTTCGCCGGGTGGCGTGGGGTGGTGTCTGCTCGGCGGGCCTCGCAGGCTGTTGAGAAGACCTGGCTGGCTGCTTATGAGACCACTCAGGATGGTGGAGTGGTGGTGCAGCGGGTCGAGTCCGATGTGGTGGCTCGGCGGTTGCGGGTGTTGATCAGCTTTGTGTCCACACAGGATGTTTCGAAGGCTCCGGTTGCCATGCCTGAACCCTGCATCCGGTGGAGAGTTGTGTATGTGATGGTTTGGGAGGGTGGGGAGCTCAAGGTGGATGAGGCGCCAGAGAACCGGACCCCTCAGATGGAGAAGTGTTGATGGGGATCTTGGCTGGCGCGTCGGTCGCGCAGGTGGTTGCGATGCGTGGGGCAGGCCCGTCACGAGCCGTCCCGGAGGGGCCAACAATCGGGCACGACTCGTGACGGGACCCACCCACCCCACGGCGGCCCGCGCGTTGCTCAAAGCAGCTCGGCTCCGCCGTCGCCATTGCTCGGCTTCGCCTTCGCGAGATGCTGTGTGCTGGCGGCTGGGTGCGCGTGTGGCGTCTGCAAGTACCGCCAACGCATGATCGAAACGCTTGTAACTACCGCCAACACGTCGAACGCCCCGGTCCGCTTGGCGGGCCGGGGCGTGTCGAGGTGTGCTCAGGCCGGGGTGAAGGCCAGCGCCACGTTGTGGCCGCCGAAGCCGAACGAGTCGTTCACCGCGGCGTCCAGCTTGATCTTGCGGGGCTCGCCTGCCACCACGTCCAGCGTGACGGCCGGGTCCAGGTTCTCCAGGTTCAGCGTTTGGGGAACCACGCCGTCGCGGATCGACAGGACGGTCACGATGGCCTCGACCGCGCCTGCTGCGCCCAGGAGGTGGCCCAGGGCGCCCTTCGGGGCGGTCAGGACCGGGTGGTCGCCGATCGCCTTGCGGATTGCCACGGTTTCTGCGACGTCGCCCACCGGGGTGGAGGTGGCGTGGCAGTTCACGTGGCCCACGTCGGACGGGTCGATGCCGCCGGACCGCAGGGACGCGGCGATGGCACGGGACTGGCCGACGCCCTCGGGGTCCGGGGCCGTGATGTGGTAGCCGTCGGCCGAGGTGCCGATGCCTGCCAGGCGGCCGTAGATCTTGGCGCCACGGGCCTCGGCGAACTCGCGGCGTTCCAGGACCATGACGCCCGCGCCCTCACCGAGGACGAAGCCGTCGCGGGCCGTGTCGAACGGGCGCGAGGCCTTTTCCGGCTCGTCGTTGCGGGTGCTCATGGTGCGGGCCTGCGAGAAGCCCGCTACCGGGATTGCCGTGATGCACGCTTCGGCGCCGCCTGCCACGACCACGTCGGCTTCGCCGGCCTTGATCATGCGGTAGGCCCACGCGATGGCCTCCGCGCCTGACGCGCAGGCGGAGACCGGGGCGTGGACGCCTGCCTGGGCCTTGAGTTCCAGGCCCACGTGGGCGGCCGGGCCGTTCGGCATCAGCATCGGGACGGTCAGCGGGGACACCTTGCGCAGGCCTTGCTGTTCCAGGAGGTCGTCCTGGGCCAGGAGGGTGATCGCGCCGCCGATGCCCGTGCCGATGATGACGGCGAGGCGCTGGCGGTCGACGGTGTCGTCGCTGTGGCCGGCGTCTTGCCACGCCTGGCGGGACGCCACGATGGCGACCTGCTCGGAGCGGTCCAGGCGCCTTGCCTCGACGCGGGGGAGCACCTCGGTGGGGTCGACGACCAGCTGCGAGGCGATTTTCACCGGCAGCTCGTACTTCTCCACCCAGTCGTGGGTGAGGGGGCGGACCCCGCTCTTGCCCGCGAGCAGTGCGTCCCAGGTGGACGTGACGTCACCACCGAGCGGGGTGGTGGCACCCAGCCCGGTGATGACGACGTCGATGTCCGAACTCACTTGTTGCTGGTGATGTAGTTCACCGCGTCACCAACGGTCTTGAGGTTCGCCAGCTCGTCGTCCGGGATCTTCACGCCGAACTTGTCCTCCGCCTGGACGGCGATCTCGACCATCGACAGCGAGTCGATGTCGAGGTCGTCCACGAAGGACTTCTCAGCGGTGACGTCGTCGGCGGCCACACCGGCGACCTCTTCGACGATCTCGGCAAGACCGGACAGGACGTTGTCGCTCACTGAAGTTCCCTTTCGATTGAAACGATGGAAAAACCGGGGGTACTCATGGGCACCGGACCACCTGTCCCGCGTAGGACAGACCAGCGCCGAAACCGACCATCAGCACCACGTCTCCGCTGGAGATCTCGCCCGCGGCCCGCATGTGGTCCAGTGCCATGGGGATCGAGGCCGACGAGGTGTTGCCGGATTCGACGATGTCACGAGCGACCTTCAAGTCCTCGCGCGCACCCTTGGCACGCAGGCGCTTGGCGATCGCTTCGATGATCCGCAAGTTTGCCTGGTGCGGGGCGAAGACGTCCACTTCGGACAGCTCGACGCCCGCGAGTTCGGCGGCGCGGATCGCCACGGGCGCGATCTGGGTCGTCGCCCAGCGGAAGACCGACTGGCCTTCCTGGTGGATGAAGGAGTCGCGGTCGGTGATGGTGATCGTCTCGGCGAGGTCACCGGCCGAGCCCCACGCCACGGGGCCGATCTGGTTCTCCTCGCTGGCACCGATGACGACGGCGCCCGCGCCGTCCGCGAAGATGATCGCGGTCGAGCGGTCGTCCTGGTCGGTCCAGTCGGTGAGCTTCTCCGCGCCGATCACCAGCACGTTGCGGGCCGTGCCCGCGCGGACGAGGTCCGCGCCGGTCGCGACGGCGTAGCAGAAGCCCGCGCACGCGGCGTTGAGGTCGAACGCCGGCGCCGCCTTCACGCCGAGGCGGTCGGCGATCTGCGCGGCGGCGTTCGGGATGGTCGACGGCATGGTGCACGTCGCCACGATGACGGCGCCGATGTCGGCCGGGTCGATTCCCGCGTCCTCGATCGCCTTCCCGCCCGCGATGACCGCCATGTCGACGACGCCCTCGTCCTTGGCGGCGAACCGGCGGTTCACGATGCCGACGCGGTCGCGGATCCACTCATCCGAGGTGTCCATGCGCGCGGCGAAGTCGTGGTTGCTCACCACCGTCTCGGGCTGGTAGCTGCCGAGGCCGATGATGCGGCTACCCGCGGACGTCCGCGGGGCCTGGAAGGTCGTCACTGAGTTGCTCCAACGGTGTCGAAGAGCTCCGCCACCTTCTCCAGCTGGTCGGGCGTCTTCAGGGCGAGGGTGGCGGTGCCCTTCATCGCACGCTTGGCGAGACCCGTGAGAGCGCCGGCGGGCGGCAGCTCGACCGAGCCGGACACGCCCTTCCCGACGAGCGTCGCCTGGCAGACGTCCCAGCGCACCGGGCTGGTGACCTGGGAGACCAGGCGGCGCAGCACCTCGGTGCCCTCGGTGACGGCCTGACCGTCCTTGTTGGACAGCAGCGGCATCAACGGGTCGTGCGTGGTGACCTCGGCGGCACGCGCGCGCACAGCGTCTTCTGCGGGCGCCATGTACTTCGTGTGGAACGCGCCCGCGACGGCCAGCTTGCGGACCTTCGCCGTGCCCGGCGGGGTCTCCGCGAGCTCGTCGAGTGCGGGACGCGGACCGGCCGCGACGATCTGGCCGGCGCCGTTGCGGTTGGCCGGCACGAGGCCGAGCTCATCGAGGCGCGCGAGCACCTCCTGCTCGTCGCCACCGAGCACCGCGGCCATGCCGGTCGGCTCGAGCGCGCACGCCTCTGCCATCGCGGCACCGCGCACGGCGGCCAGTGCGACCGCGTCGTCGGCGCTGATGACGCCCGCGATCGACGCGGCGGCCAGCTCGCCGACCGAGTGGCCCGCGACGATCACGCCGGCGGGCAGCTCGACGCGGCGGCGCAGCTCACCGAACGCGAGCAGCGCGAGGGCCACGACCAGCGGCTGGGTGATGGCGGTGTCGACGATCTCCTCGGCCTCGGCGGTCGTGCCGAGGCGCACCAGGTCGAGGCCCGTGATCTCCGACCACGTGCGCACCTGCTTCTCGGTCCCCTCCAGTTCGAGCCAGGGGGCGAGCATGCCGGGCGTCTGGGACCCTTGTCCGGGCGCGAGGAGTGCGATCACGTGGATTACTAAAGCTGGTGAACCCGCCGGTACCCCATGCTGTAAAGAACGAAGTCCGGCGATGGTATTTGTAGAGACCCTACAAAAGTGTCGGCCAGGTGAACACTGCGCGGCGTATGCCCAGCTCAGCACACCGGCAGGTCGTTTGGCCATCACCCTAACGGATGTGTGCGAAGTCGGTCACAGATCGTTCGCTACCACAGGCCCCGTGCGCGGGCAAGGCGTCCTACAGACAAAGCGACGCGAAGCACAAGTGCATCTCGAGCGTCATGTGCATTTCTTCCGGTCATTTCCTGAACGCGCCGAAGGCGATATCTGACCGTGTTCGGGTGCACGAACAGTCTTTTCGCGCACGTCTCCAGCACGCCGCCGACCTCCAGGAACGCGTCCACGGTCTCCAGCAGCGCGCCGCCGGCGTCCTCCAGCGGCCGGGCAACCCTGTCGACGAGCTGCCACTCGGCCTCCGGGTCGCCCGCGAGCGCCCGTTCCGGCAGCAGGTCGAGCGAGCGGACAGGCCTGGGCGCGGCGGGCCAGCCCACGACCGCGCGCAGCCCGCTCAACGCGTCGCTGGCGCTGCGATGGGCCTCCGCGAGCGAGGCGACCGTGGGCCCCGCCACCACGGGCCCCTCGCCGAAGCCCTCGGCGATGCGGCCCAGCACGTCCTCACCGGTCTCCGTCGGCCCGCCGAGCACGACGACCAGCCGTGAGCCCTGCACGGACAGCAGCACCGGCCGGCCGGCGCGGGCGGCCTTGCTGCGCACCGAGTAGATGATCGCCGGTGGATCCTCGCCGCCCGGATTGCCGACCAGCACCGTCGCCTCCAGCGCCGGATCCCAGCCGAGCGCGGCGGCCCTGCTCAGCAACGACTCCTCGGGGTCGCCACGCACGACGCCGTCCACGACCAGCGCTTCCAGTCTGGCGTCCCACGCACCGCGCGCCTCGGCGGCCGCGGCGTACGAGGTGGCGGCGGAGAAGGCGATCTCCCGCCCGTACCGCAGCACGCCCTCCATCAGCAGCGCGCGCTCGGCCTCCGTACCGGCCATCGCCGGCATCTGCTCCTCGAAGTGCTCCAGCGCTATCCGGACCAGCTCGACGGTCTGGCGCAGGCTCACCCAGCGGGAGATGTCCTTCGGCGCCGACCGGAACGCGTCCGCGGTGAGCCGGATCGCCTGCTGCCGGTCGTGCAGCCACTCGACGAAGCCCGCCACGCCGTTCTGGATCAGCAGCAGCACGCTGGCGCGCTGGTCCGCGGGCATCCGGGCGAACCACGGCAGCCGCTGCTCCATCTCGGCCACGCTCGCGGTGGCGAGCGCTCCGGACGCGCGTTCGATCTTGCGCATCGTGCGGGCGGAGAGGGTTGGCGGGTGCTCCTCCTTCGCCTCGGCTGCCTTGGTCATACCCGCAGCTTAAGGCCCTGGGGGTGACATCACCGGGACGGGTGACAGAACCCTCGCCTTCCTTTCAACGGCCATACCTTCGGATAGCAAGGGTCATTCGTTCGGCGCGGAGGTTTCGTCTTGCGTAGGTTCCCGGCTTTCGTCCTCGGCATGGTGGCACTCACCGCCACGGGCGTGACTGCCTCCGCCGATCCTCCCGATCCCCTCGCGGAGTACCACGCCCAGCCGGTCAAGTGGGCGGCGTGCAGCGGCAAGCTCAGCGGGCTGGAGTGCGCCACGCTCGTCGCGCCGCTTGACCACGCCAAACCGGCCGGCGACCGGATCAACCTGACGATCAGCCGCAGGAAGGCGGCGGCGCAGGACCGCAGACGCGGTGTGCTGTTCACCAATCCGGGTGGTCCTGGTGGCTCGGGGCTCAGCCTGCCGCTGTTCCTCGCGAAGTCCGAGCTCGCCCAGGTCTACGACGTGATCGGCATCGACCCGCGCGGCGTCGGTGGTTCGACGGCGCTGAACTGCCGTGCGGCGCCCGCGATCGCCGCGCCGGACTCGCGGCCGGCGGACGGCGAGTTCGGCAAGTGGGCGGCCGAGGCGCGCGAGGCCGAGGAGTCCTGCCAGAGGTCGGCCGGCGGGATCCGGCAGTTCATCAGCACCGCGAACACCGCGCGGGACATGGACATCGTCCGTGCGGTGCTCGGCGAGGCGAAGATCAACTACCTGGGTTACTCCTACGGCACGTACCTGGGCGCGGTGTACGGGACGCTGTTCCCGAACCGCCTGGACCGCAGCGTGCTCGACTCGGCCGTGCACCCGGAGTGGATCTGGCACGAGCAGTTCCGCCAGCAGGCCGTGGCCTACCGGCGCAGTGTCGAGGCGTGGGCCGCGTGGGTGGGGGAGCGCAACCAGAAGTTCGCGCTGGGCAAGTCGCGGGACGAGGTCCTGGCCGAGGTGGAGAAGGTCGCGGCGAAGCTGCACACCGCGCCGATCGGTGAGCACGACCGGTCTTCCTTCGACGGCGCGGTCGGTGTGGGCTCCCGCTACCGTCCACTGTGGTCGGACCTGGCGTCGATCGTGATCAAGCTGCGGTCTGGCGAGAAACCGGAGAACACCGAGGGTGCCAAGGCGGGGCAGGTGCTCGCGAAGACCGGTCTGCGGGAACTGCGGTCCGGCGTGTTCGACACGGTCACCTGCGAGTCGGACTGGCCGACCGACCTGCACGTCTACTACGAGGACATGCGGACGTTCCGCGAGCGCTACCCGTTCGGCTTCGGCATCGTCAGGGCCGCGCCGATGACGTGCACGTTCCGGTCGTTCACCCCGCCGGAGCAGCCGGTCAGGATCGGCCGCAGCGGTTACCCGGTCGGCGTGGTCGTGCAGTCCGAGGGCGACACGCAGACCCAGTACGCGAGCGGCCCGGCGATGGCGGCGCGGCTCGGACACAACCTGATCACCGTCATCGACGAGGGCAAGCACGGCATCTACAACGGCGGCAACAAGTGCGTCGACGAGAAGGTCAACCGGTACCTGATCGACGGGGCGCTGCCGGGCAGCAGCTCCGAGTGCACGGGTGACCCGCGGCCGGACGTGCCGAAGGACGGTCAGGGTGGTGCCGCGCCGGCGTTGTCGCCGAACCGCATCCAGGGCTACCTGGAAGGGCGCGGACTCTCCGCCCGGCCGTAGAAATGTGGAAGCGCCCACCACGGAGCGTGGCGGGCGCTTCCCTCTCCCCGGTCCCCACCGGTAGCTCCACTCTGGACTGTACTGAGACAAAAATCCACGTCAGCCACCCTTTCGTGTCACAGTGTCGAAGTTGCTGAGCGGTGTGATCCACGAAACGATCAACTGGTCGGATCTTCACTCACCGCAACTTCGTTCTAGGAGGGCCCGTGGGCTCGCAAATCACCGAGGGCCTGGGCCAGGCGTGGGCGATGATCGCCACGTTCGTGCCGAAGCTGCTCGGCTTCCTGCTCGTTCTGGTGATCGGCTGGTTCATCGCCAAGGCTCTCGCCAAGGGCGTCCAGTTCCTGCTCAAGCGCCTCGGCTTCGAGAAGCTCGTCGACAAGTCGGGTCTGAACAGCGCCATGAGGCAGTCGTCGATGGACGCGACCGGCCTGATCGCCAAGATCGTGTACTACTTCGTGCTGCTCATCGCGCTGCAGCTGGCGTTCGGCGTGTTCGGCGCGTCCAACCCGGTCAGCACGCTGCTGAACGAGGTGATCGCGTACCTGCCGCGCATCGTCGTGGCGATGGTGCTCGTGATCGTCGCGTCGGCCATCGGCACCGCGTTGAAGGGCCTCGTGACCGGTGCGCTGGGACAGCGTTCCTACACCCGGATCATGGGCAACATCACGTACGGCTTCGTGATGGCGCTGGGCATCATCGCGGCGCTCAACCAGCTCGGCATCGCGATCTCGGTGACGATGCCGGTGCTGATCGCCGTCCTCGCCACGGTCGCCGGCGTGATCGTCATCGGTGTGGGTGGCGGCCTGGTCCGCCCGATGCAGCAGCGCTGGGAGGGCTGGCTGAACCGCATGCAGGACGAGGCGCAGGCCATGTCGCCGATGCCGCGTGCGTCGCAGGAGATGCCGGCCACGGTCGGCGTCCGTCCGGGTGACGCCCCGACGCCGCCCGCGGGCACGCCGATGCCTGAGAAGTAGTTCTCACCTCGGAGAAGGGGCCTCGCGCGGCGGGGCCCCTTTTTCGTTGTTTGGCGGTTCTCCAGCTTCCGTCCAGCGCGCGCACGGAGTCTCGTGTCCACCCGAACTGTCCGCTGTCGCGGTGGAGGACCCATGAAAGCCCTTGTGCTGTCCAGAGGAGCGGGAACACGACTGCGTCCGGCCGGGTACACCCTGCCGAGGCAGCTCGTCCCCGTCGCGAACAAGCCGGTGGTCGAGCACGTCGTGGAGAACCTGCGGGACATCGGGATCACCGAGATCGGCATCGTGGTCGGCGAGGGTGAGCACGAGGTGCCCGAACTGTTCGGCGACGGGTCGTACCTCGGTGTCTCGATCACCTACCTCCGGCAGGACGCGCCGCTCGGTCTCGCGCACTGCGTGCGGATCGCCCGGCCGTTCCTCGGTGCGGACGACTTCGTGATGTACCTGTGCGACAACGTGCTGGCCGAGGGGATCGGGCAGATCGCCGACGAGTTCGCGCGGCTGAGGCCGTCCGCGCACGTGCTCGTGGACAAGGTGGAGGACCCGCGCCTCTACGGCGTTGCCGAGGTGGACGAGAACTCGCGCGTGACGCGGTTGATCGAGCAGCCGCAGGAGCCGCGCAGCGACCTCGCGATGATCGGTGTCTACTTCTTCACGCCCGCGATCCACTCCGCCGTCGACGCGATCGAACCGTCGTGGCGCGGCGAGTTCGAGATCACCGACGCGTTGCAGTGGCTGGTGACGCACGAGCGCGATGTCCGGGCGCGGGTCTACTCCGGGTTCTGGAAGGACACCGGGACCGTCGAGGACGTGCTGGAGTGCAACCGCGAGCTGCTGATGGGGCTGCGGACGGACATCCAGGGGATCGTGGACTCGGAGTCGCGGCTGATCGGCGAGGTCGTGGTCGAGGAGGGCGCGCGCGTGGTGCGGTCGTGCATCGTCGGGCCCGCGATCATCGGCCCCGGCACGCTCGTCGAGGAGTCGATCGTCGGGCCGTACACGTCCATCGGCGCGGACTGCCGGATCACCGAGTCCGGGGTGGCCGACTCGATCGTGCTGAACGAGGCCTCGGTGCACAACGTGTCCGGCATCGAGACGTCGTTGATCGGCCGCAGGGCCCGCGTCGGCTCCGCGCGCCAGCACCGGTTGGTCGTCGGCGACGGCGCGCACGTCGAGGTCGCGGCCTAGCCGATCCAGTCCCGAAGGCGGTCGCACTCCTCGGCGACCGCCTTCTGCCTGCTCCTGGGCAGTTGGTCGATGTAGTCGACGGTGATGGTGCGCTCCTTGGTGATCGACCAGGTGGCGACGACGTAGCCGTCGACGAGGACGGTGGGCTTGCCGCCGATGACGACGCCGAGCCGGTCGTCTGAGATGACCCGCCGGCGGTCGGCGTGGGCGAGCAGGATGTTGTCGAACTCGGGCAGCAGCCGGACCGGGACGGGGGTTTCCGGGTCCGGGCGCGGGGCGTCCGGGAGGTCGAACAGCTCCTTGCCCGCCTCGGTGCGGAAGGTCACCAGCTCTGGCCGGAGTTTCTCGAAGACCTCGGTGAGCCTGGTGAGGCCGGACCACTGCTGGGCGTCCATCACGGTCGACGGGCCGAACGCCTTGAGGTAGCGCCGAACCAGCGTTTCGCGGCTCATGGGGTGTTGTTCCTGGTCGAGCCAGGCCTCCAGGGTCGTGCAGACCGCTCTTCCGCTCCTGCGCCACAGACCCCGCGGCGGGATCTGGACGAGTGCGAGCTTGTTGCGCAGCGCGTTGCCGAGCACGGTGTGCTCGCGGTCGGGCCACCGTTCGAGGAGCTGCCTGCCGGCGTCCGCGGTGCCCTGCGGTGCGTCCTCGAGGATCTTGCGGCCGGCTTCGGCGACGGCGTCGAGGTCGAGGCCCCGCAGTCTCTTCGCGAAGGGGCCGCTCTGCAGTTCGCGGTCGAGCTTGAGCTGGGTGTGGGGCCTGAGACCCAGGGCGTCCTGCGCGCTGACCAGGTGGATCGTGCCGCGCATCAGCAGGATGCGGACGGCCTGCCTGCTGACGAGGAGGTCTTCGAGCTCCTGCGGCTGGAAGTCCTTCAACCGTGTCCACAGGCCGATGTACGGCGACTTCGGTTCCTGCGCCTGGATGCCGAAGAGATGGTTGATGGTGGCGAGCGCGCTCTTGTCGGCGCGCTCGCGCAGCATCTGGCGTTCGATCAGCGCCCGGTTGAGGGCGTCCTGGCTCAGCGTGGTCCCCATCGGGACAGGTTAGAACCTGATGAACGCGAATCCCGTGCCATTGGGGCGTTCGCCGTCGTGGACGACGAGCAGGTTGAGCTTGCCGAGGACGATGTCGGCGCCGTCGGAATGCTCGACGTCCTTGATGCGGAAGTCCTTCAACGGCTTCATGTCGGCCTTGCGGTAGGCGACGAACCGCGAGTCGCCCTGGCTGGACGCGAGCAGAACGTCGTCCGCGATCGTCAGACCCTCGGCGTCGGCTTCGAGCCACTTGCCGCCGAAGCCGGGGTTCGGGCCGTCGGGCTCGCACTCCTCGGTGTCCGGGTTGTACTTCTGCGGGGCGCCGAACGTGCGGACCTTGTCGACCAGCTGCGGCTTGCCGAAGCCGTTGGCGCGCAACGGGATGCGCCAGATGCCGACGTCCTCCTGCGCTGCGTACAGGGTGTTCGTGCGTTCGTCGATCACCATGCCCTCGACCTGCGGGCCCTCGCCGGGTTCACCGCACACCGTCCAGCGCTGGCCGTCGGGCAGGGTGAAGGTGCGCGGAAGGTCCAGAGTGGACACCTTCTTGGTGTCGTAGGTGGTGCCCTTCTGGACGTGGAGGAGCGCGATGCTGGTCTCGCTGCGCCGGCTCGTGACGACGACGTCCTCGCCGCTGATGCGCCCGGCGGCCAGGCCGTAGACGGTGTGCTGCTCGTCGACCTCCTGCTCGGTCGCCGAGAACACCGGCTTGGTGGCGGGGTTCGTGACGTCCTTCACGCCGCGTTCGTCCACTTGGAACACCCGGATGCGGTCACGGCCGCGGTCGCTGACGAACGCCAGGTCACCGAGGACGTCGACGTTGTTGTAGCGCCCCGGCTTGGCGTCCGGCGTGGGTGGCAGCGGCGCCGGGTGGACGCCGATCGTGCGGCCGTTCAGGTCGAACGCCGCCAGACCGCCTTCCTTGAGGGTGCCCAGGACCACACTGCGTTCGGCGTTGCGCGGGTTCACCCAGATGGCCGGGTCGTCGGCGTCCGCGGGCTCCTCGAACGTCTGCGTGATCACCGTCGGTGTGATGACGGGCGTCGCAGGTGCGGCGAGGAACAAAGGCACGAGCGCCAGCGCTAAGGAAGATGACATGGTGGGACCGTAGGAAACACCGGTATACGGCGACTGAACCCCGGGGGAACAAGCCGTGTGGTACGAGCTGGGACTGACGATCTTCGGGCAGAAGATCGCGTACACGGAGCTGGTCGGGCAGGTCCTGGCGCTGGCGGTGGTCTTCCTCGCGCAGCGCCGTTCACTCTTGACCTGGCCCGTTCAGCTGCTGTCGGTGGCTCTGCTGTTCACCGTCTACGTCTCCGCTCACCTCGGCGGTCTCGCAACCCGCCAGGTCGTGGTCGGCCTGATCGCCGTCTACGGCTGGTACGCGTGGGTGCGCCGCCGCGACCCGGTGTTCGGCGTGGTGGTGCGCGCGGGCTCCTGGCTGGAACGCGGTGTGGTGGCCGGGGTTTTCGTGGCGGGCACGGTGGCGTTCGCGCTGGTGCTCGACTGGTTCGACGCCTCCTGGGCGCCGTGGCCGGACGCCGCGATCTTCGTCGGCGCCGTGCTGGCGTTCGCGCTGCAGGGCATGGGCCTGGTCGAGTTCTGGCTGGTCTGGCTGGTGGTCGACGCCGTGGGCGTGCCGTTGCAGATCCAGTCCGGCCTGTACTTCAGCGCCCTGGTGTACCTCGTCTTCGCGGGCCTGGTGATCCACGGCTACATCGACTGGAACCGCACCGCCCGCCGGTTGACACAGGCGGCAAAGTCTCCCCTATGAGGGGACTGATCGCTTTACTGGCTGCTGCTTCGTTGCTGGTTCCCGCTCCGGCCCTGGCCGCCCCCGAGCCGCGAACGGGTTTCGAGAAGACCGGCAACTGGACCACCGAGGCCGAGGAACAGGCCTACCTGCGCGCCCTGAACCTTCCACTCACCCAGATCGGCACCACGGCCCAGGGCCGCCCGATCCAACTCGTCCGCGTGGGCTCTCGTTCCGCCCGCACGGTCGTCGTGTTCATCTGCTCCCAGCACGGTGACGAGCCCGCGGGCCGCGAGGCGTGCCTGATCCGCATGCGCTCGCTGCCGCGTTCGTCCGACGTGACCTACCTGTTCGTGCCGAACGCCAACCCCGACGGCCGCGCCGCGAACACCCGCGGCAACTCGTCCGGCATCGACATCAACCGCGACCACCTGCTGCTGCGCACCGCCGAGGCCCGCGCGATGGCCGCCGTCTTCCGCGACTGGAAGCCCGACGTCATCCACGACCTCCACGAGTTCGGGCCTTCCGCGCCCTACTACGTGAAGGACTTCCTGTGGCTGTGGCCGCGGAACCTGAACGTCGCAGACGGCGTTCATGATCTGTCGGAGACGTTGTCCCGCTCGTACATCCGGCCGTCCGTCGAGGCCGGTGGCCGGACCTCCGGCGTCTACGGCATCTATGTGGACCCGGTGACCGGCGAGCCGATCCGTCAGGTGGCCGGCGATCACCAGGAGCGGATCCTCCGCAACACGAGCGGCCTCAAGCACTCCACGGGGCTGCTGGTGGAGACCAACGCCGACGGCACGCCCGCCTACCGCGTGGAGTCCCAGTTGCTCGGCCTCGACGGCACCCAGTCGTTCGTGCGCGACCGGCGTGCCGAGATCGAAGCCGCCACCGCTGCTTCGCGCGCGGTTCGCACCGGGCCCATGTACTTCGGTGGCGCGGACAACCAGGCTCCGGCTCCCGAGGACGTTCTGGCCACCCCGCCGTGCGGCTACGTGCTGACCGGTGCCCAGTACGTCGAGGCACGTGACGAGCTCGCTCTGCACGGCATCAAGTCGCAGTACCTGCGCGGCGGTGACCGCATCGTGCCGCTGAAGCAGGAGGCCCGGCCCTTGATCCCGCTGCTGCTCGACGCCCGCGCCGACGAGCCGCTGCTGAAGGCCCAACCCGTCGCCCAGTGCTAGCCAACTGATATATCGGTAGCTCTGACCAGCGCCTTAGCAATGAAACTTTGGACTTCGTCCGCAAACGTCTCATTGCTAAGGCGCTTTCAACGGCCCGAAATCCAGGCTGGCTGAGTCGCCCTCAACTGATATATCGGTGCTGATATATCGGTGGCGGACGATCTCTGGGACGTGCTCCGATGGCCTGATGCAGGTCGAGCAATACAGCTACTTCGTTCTCCTCAGCGAGACGACGTCCGCGGCCGACATCACACGCCGGCTCGGCATGGAACCCGACGAGGTGCACGATCTGCCGCGCACGCATGCGTGGAAGGTCGTCCGGCGTGGCGACGAACGCCTCGACGAGCAGGTCCAGCACATCGTCGACAGGCTGAAGCCCGTCCGTGACGAACTCGTCTCGCTCACCGCCGACCCCGCGATCACCGCTCGTCTGGTCGTGGTGCGGTACTTCCGCGACAGCGACGACAAAGTGGGCCTCGGCTGGCGGATGACAGCCGAGTCGGTCGAGTTCCTCAGTGCGGTCGGCGCGTCGCTGGACGTCGACGAGTACGACCTGGTCGAGTTCCGCGACGAAAGCCTGCGCCAGATCAACACCGGCCTCCTGGCCGGCATGGAGCAGAACCTCGCCGAACACGCCTGTCATCTGCACCGGCACCTCCCGCACGCGACGGTGGTGCGGACGGGCGACCTCCTGATCGCCGACAGCGGCCTGGCCGACGACACGTTCAACATCGTCGCCGCGGCCCGATTCACCGCTGACGACGTCAGTGCCCGTGTCGCGGAGACGGTGAGTGCGCTCAAGGCGACGGGCCGCCCGTTCTCCTGGTGGGTCGGGCCCGCCTCCGCTCCGGCCGACCTCGGCCCGGTGCTGCTGCACGCCGGCATCGCGCCGGCCGGGACCGAGGCGGCGATGTGGCTGGACCTCGCCGATGCGGCCCTGCCCGAACCGCACGCCGACGGCCTCGACATCCGCCGCGTCACGACCGAAGCCGAGCTCACGGACCACGCGGCGGTGCTGGCCGCGATCTGGGACCCGCCCGCCGCGACGGTTCGCCGCTTCTACGCCGACGCGGCCCCGCACGCGTTGGGCAGTCAGGCGCGTTACCTCGTGGGGTACGTGGACGGCCGTGCGGTGTGCACGGCGGAAGTGTTCCTGCACGCGGGTGTCGCCGGGATCTACAACATCGCGACCCTCGCCGAAGATCGGCGTCGCGGCTACGGCAGTGCGATGACGCTGGCCGCGTTGCGCACTGCACGGGCCGAGGGTTACCGCATCGCGGTCCTGCAGGCCTCTGAGGACGGCGAGAAGGTCTACCGGCGTCTCGGGTTCACCATCGCCGGTCAGTTCACGGAATACGCGCTCAGGCCGTGAAAAGGGCCGCCCCGCGTGTGCGGAGCGGCCCTTCTGGTCGAACGACTACGCGAGGCCCGCGTCCGACGTGGACGGACCGGCGGCCTGCACGTCGTCGATGCGGTACTTGCGAGCGGCCTCGATGACCTTGTCCTGGCCGACCTCACCGCGGCGGGCCAGCGCGGCCAGCGTGGCGACGACGACGGACTCCGCGTCCACCAGGAAGTGGCGGCGGGCGGCCGGGCGGGTGTCGGAGAAGCCGAAGCCGTCCGTGCCCAGGGTCGTCATGTCGGTCGGGACGTACGGGCGGATCAGGTCCGGGATCGCCGACATCCAGTCGGAGACCGCGACGACCGGGCCCTGGACGTCCTGCAGCACCTGCGTCACGTACGGCACGCGCGGCTCGGCGTCCGGGTGCAGCAGGTTGTGGCGGTCGGTGTCGACGGCGTCGCGGCGCAGCTCCGAGTACGACGTGGCGGACCACACGTCCGCGGAGACGCCCCACTCGTCGGCGAGCAGCCGCTGAGCCTTCAGCGCCCACGGCAGGCCCACGCCGGAGCCGAGGATCTGGGCACGCGGGCCACCGGTCTGCGGGCCGTCCTGGTACTTGTAGAGGCCCCGCAGGAGGCCTTCCACGTCCAGGTTCTCGGGCTCGGCCGGCTGCACGTACGGCTCGTTGTAGACCGTCATGTAGTAGAAGACGTTCTCGGCGTTCTCGCCGTACATCCTCCGCAGACCGTCCTTGACGATGTGCGCCACCTCGAACGACCACGCCGGGTCGTACGCGACCACGGCCGGGTTCGTGTGCGCCAGCAGCAGCGAGTGGCCGTCGGCGTGCTGCAGGCCCTCACCGGTCAGCGTGGTGCGGCCCGCGGTGGCTCCGAGCACGAAGCCGCGCGCCATCTGGTCCGCCGCCGCCCACAGGCCGTCGCCCGTGCGCTGGAAACCGAACATCGAGTAGAAGATGTAGATCGGGATCATCGGCTCGCCCTGCGTCGCGTAGGACGTGCCGACCGCCGTGAACGACGCCGTGGAACCCGCCTCGTTGATGCCCTCGTGCAGGATCTGGCCCTGCTCGCTCTCCTTGTAGGCGAGCATCAGGTTGGCGTCCACCGAGGTGTACGCCTGGCCGTTCGGGTTGTAGATCTTCTGCGTCGGGAACATGGAGTCCATGCCGAACGTGCGCGCCTCGTCCGGGATGATCGGGACGATGCGCGGGCCGATCTCCGGGTCCTTCGCGAGGTCGCGGACGAGGCGGACGAACGCCATCGTCGTGGCGACCTCCTGCTTGCCCGAGCCGCGGCGGATGCCGTCGTAGACCTTGTCGCCCGGCAGCACGAGAGCCTTCGACTTCGTGCGGCGCTCCGGCACGAAACCACCCAGCTGACGGCGGCGCTCCAGCATGTACTGGATCTCCTGGCTGTCCTGGCCGGGGTGGTAGTACGGCGGCAGGTACGGGTCGGCCTCGAGCTGCGCGTCCGAGATCGGGATGCGCAGGCTGTCCCGGAAGCCCTTGAGGTCCTCCAGGGTCATCTTCTTCATCTGGTGCGTCGCGTTGCGGGCCGCGAAGTGCGGGCCGAGCGAGTAGCCCTTGATGGTCTTGGCGAGGATGACGGTCGGCTGGCCGACGGTCTCGGTCGCCGCCTTGTAGGCCGCGTAGACCTTGCGGTAGTCGTGGCCGCCGCGCTTGAGGTTCCACACCTCGTCGTCGCTCATGGCCTCGACGAGCGCCTTCGTCCGCGGGTCGCGGCCGAAGAAGTGCTCCTTGATGTACGCGCCGTCGTTCGCCTTGTAGGTCTGGTAGTCGCCGTCGGGCGTGGCGTTCATGAGGTTCACCAGCGCGCCGTCGCGGTCGGCGTGCAGCAGGGCGTCCCACTCACGGCCCCAGACGACCTTGATGACGTTCCAGCCGGCGCCCCGGAAGAACGACTCCAGCTCCTGGATGATCTTGCCGTTGCCGCGCACCGGGCCGTCGAGGCGCTGCAGGTTGCAGTTGACGACGAACGTCAGGTTGTCGAGGTGCTCGTTCGCGGCGAGCTGCAGCAGGCCGCGCGACTCCGGCTCGTCCATCTCGCCGTCGCCGAGGAACGCCCACACGTGCTGGTCGGACGTGTCCTTGAAGCCGCGGTCGTGCAGGTAGCGGTTGAACCGCGCCTGGTAGATCGCGTTCATCGGGCCGATGCCCATGGAGACCGTGGGGAACTCCCAGAAGTCCGGCATCAGGCGCGGGTGCGGGTACGACGGCAGGCCGCCACCCGGTCCGGCGTGCGAGTACTCCTGGCGGAAGCCGTCGAGCTGGTGCTCGCTCAACCGGCCCTCGAGGAATGCGCGCGCGTACACACCGGGGGAGGCGTGGCCCTGGATGAAGACCTGGTCGCCGCCGCCGGGGTGGTTCTTGCCGCGGAAGAAGTGGTTGAAGCCGACCTCGTAGAGCGACGCGCTGGACGCGTACGTCGAGATGTGGCCACCGACACCCACGCCGGGCCGCTGCGCGCGGTGCACCGTCATCGCGGCGTTCCACCGGATCCACGCGCGGTAGCGACGCTCCACCTCCTCGTCACCGGGGAACCACGGCTCCCGCTCGGTGGGGATGGTGTTGACGTAGTCCGTGCTGGTCAGCGCGGGCATGCCGACGTGGTTCTCACGCGCACGCTCCAGCAGACGCAGCATCAGGTAGCGGGCCCGCTGCTGACCGCCACCCTTGAGCACCTCGTCGAACGACTCGAGCCACTCGGACGTCTCTTCGGGGTCGATGTCCGGCAGGTGTGCGGCCAGACCGTCACGAATGACACGCACCCGCTCGGGGCCGGTGTTCTGCGGGCTCAAGGTGTCTCCTCGGCTTCGTTGGCGGTTCCTGCGTGGGCGCGGAAACCGTGCCACGCGGTCCTATCGTTGTCCTTGCGCGTCGACTTCGTCACCGCTACTGATCGGTAGTTCTGGATCGTGTTTCTCACGCGCGCGCGATAAGAGGTATGTAGAGCGTGCCTCATGCCAGTGTAGGGATCTCCACAGGGGTCCCTGTTACGGCGTGTCACGTGGTCAACAGTTGCGCCGGAGGTAGCCGACAGTGTTCGCTAGCGCGAGTAACGGACTCTGGCGGCAGTCTTAGGGCTGTCGCTCTTGCGTAGTTGGAGGAGTGAAAACCGTGGTCGCCGCGGAAGACGCCGGCAAGATCGGCGTCGCCGAGAAGCTCGGGATCGAATCGGGCATGGTCGTCCAGGAGCTCGGCTGGGACGAGGACGTCGACGACAACCTCCGTGCCGCCGTCGAAGAGCAGATCGGCGGCGACCTCCTCGACGAGGATGCCGACGAGACGGTGAGCGTGGTCCTGCTCTGGTGGCGGGAGGACGACGGCGACCTGGTGGATGCTCTCCTCGAGGCCACCGGCGTGCTCGCCGAAGACGGTGTGATCTGGGTTCTCACCCCGAAGACGGGCCGCCCCGGCCACGTCGAGCCGAGCGACATCGCCGAAGCAGTGCCGACCGCGGGCCTGTCGCAGACGTCGAACATCAGCGTCGCCGACGACTGGGCGGGCACCCGCCTGGTGTGGCCAAAATCCACCAAGGCCAAGCGCTGAGCCAAGTCCGGCTGACATAGGGTTGATCCACGGGCGCTGTGACGCCCGTGGTTCGTCTTCGTCAACCGGAGGGTTTTCATGGCGGTGGAGGTTGGTTCGGAAGCCCCGGACTTCACGCTCAACGACTACAACAAGCAGCCTGTGACGCTGTCGTCGTTCCGCGGCGCGAAGAACGTGCTCCTGGTCTTCTACCCGTTCGCGTTCAGCGGCATCTGCAACGGCGAGCTCTGCCAGCTGCGCGACGAACTGGCGACCTACGAGGACGAGAACGTCCAGGTGCTGGGCGTGTCCGTGGACTCCCCGTTCGCGCTGAAGGCGTGGGCGAACCAGGAGGGCTACCAGTTCCCCCTGCTGTCCGACTTCTGGCCGCACGGTGCCGTCGCCCAGTCCTACGGTGTGTTCAACGACACCGTGGGCATGGCGCTGCGGGGGACGTTCCTGATCGACGTGGATGGCGTCGTGCGCTTCGCCGAGGTCAACGCGCCTGGTGAAGCCCGGGATCAGGACGCCTGGAAGAAGGCCGTAGCCTCCCTCAAGGCATGATGTAGCTGTACCCCCAGTACTCTCGAGTGCTGGGGTTGGGGCGTGTAGCTCAGCGGAAGAGCACTCGGTTTACACCCGAGCGGTCGCAGGTTCGATCCCTGTCGCGCCCACGGCCGAAGGCTGACCCTGCTCGCGCTGCGCGCTTCGCCGGGTCGGCCGTGGCTTGTCTTCTGGGGGACGACCTCCGGACCCCCGCGTGTTCGGGCGCTGGGCGCCCGAACGATGTGCATGCGGTCCCGTCAGGCCCATTCCGCTCTGAGCGAGGTGGTCGGCGGAAAGCGCCGACCACCTCGCTCCATTGTGTTTTCGGGGGTGCAACCCCCGTGCGTGGTCAGTAGCCGCGAGCCGTGAGGAACCACAGGACGCCCGCGCCCAGCAACAGCACCAGCACGATCGAGCCCCAGATCCACCGCGTTCGCACGGTCTCTCGATGCAGTTGCTCGTACCACTGCCGCTGTGCCTCGCGGCCTTCTTCCGTGTTCCTGAGCCACTCGGGCCGCAGCACGGCCGTGTCGTCGGCGATCGCGTCGGCGACCCGCTGCACGTCGTCGGCGTGGTACTCGATCCAGGTGTTGGTGCCGTAGGTGCCCGTCGCAGATGCTTGCAGGGTACGGACGTCGTTCGCCTCGACGACCGCGCCGATGTGGCCGACGACCGGCCAGGCGGCCGCGACCTCGCCGTAGCTGAGGTAGCCGTCACGAGCGTAGTAGCGGCCACGGCGCCGTTGTGTGATCAACTCCGCCACCGGCACGGGAGCAGGGATGTCCGTCACGGCGAGGCACCTCCAACCACGCTGGAAGAAACCACCTTTCCGTGCGGCCGCCGCTGCCGCAAGGTCCGTGACGTTCATCGGCGATCACGACGAGTGGTCGTCCGGACACCGGTCACGATCTGGAACGGGACGCGGTGGTGCCGTATTTTGTACGGGTTGTCGGGGACGTTTGGGCCCGCCTCCCTCCTAAGGACGACTACCTGTGAAGCGCAAGGGCAAGGTCGCGAAGCCCGTCCCGGCCACCGTCACGCAGGAGCAGATCAAGCTGCTCGCGTTGGTGGAGCAAGGTGGTGTGCATCGCGGTGCCACCAGCTGGTACCTCGAGCACCGGCCGGCCAAGCACTGGGACGCCGAGGATCTGGAGATCCTGCAGCTGCGTCACTGGATCACGTGGGAGAGGCCGGACCGGGCCATGGACCACGGGATGGCGGCGCCCGTCGACATCACGCAGGAAGGCCGGGCGGCGCTGCAGCACCACCTGCCCGGATGGGTGCTGGGGCGCAAGGCCATCGCCGCGCCGCCGCCCCGCCTGCCCGCGGTGGAGACGATCAAGGTGCTCGACGCGCTCCGGTGATCGGAACGGGCGGTGGACATCTCGCTCCGGCACGGTAGAAACGGTGGCGAGACACTCTTCCGGGGGAGCGAAGCCGATCATGCCGAACCTGTTGACCGGTGGCGATTTGCGCGCACGCGAGCACCATCGGATCGAGGACGACGCACGGGCAGCAGGGCCGCTGCACGACGCGACACGGCCCGACGGCGTGCGGGTGAAGGTGGTGACGGTCGGGCTCGAGCTGACCCGCAAGCTGCTCGCCGACAAGCGGCTGTCCAAGGACAGTGAGGCTCTTCAGAAAGAGATCAGGCGCCAGCTGGCCGCGCTCGGCAGCACCCAGACCGAGCTCGCCGGCCTCTTCGGGCCGAGCATGCTCAACAGTGACAACCCGAAGCACGCCCGGCTGCGCGGGCTCGCGGTCAAGGCGTTCAACGCAGAGGCGGTGCAGCAGCTGGCACCCCGCATCGGCGAGATCACCGCGGAGCTGATCGACAGGTTGCCCGTCGGTGAGGAGATCGACCTCGTCGCCGCGCTGGCCGTGCCGATGCCGTTGCACATCATCGGCGAAGTGCTCGGCGTTCCGGAGAACGACCGCGCCCACGTCCGCACGTTGATCCAGACGATGATGTCGATGGACCCAGACGTCTCGCAGCCCGCGAGCGACGCGCTGGGCGGCTACTTCCACGGCCTGCTCACCGGCGACGAGCTCGACGCGAGCTCGCTGTTCGGAGCGTTGGTAGCAGCCGAAGACGAAGGTGATCGCCTCACCCACGACGAGCTCATGGCGATGGCGTTCCTTCTCGTCGTGGCGGGCCACGAGACCACGGCTGGTCTCATCACGAACGTCGTGCACGACGCGCTGGACAACGGCCTGTGGGAGAAGATCGCCGCCGACCCCGGCCTGGTGCCGGTGCTCGTCGAGGAGACGCTGCGGCACAACTCCCCGGTCCGCAACGCCACGCACCGCATCACGACAGAGCCTGTCGAGATCGGCGGTGCCGAGGTGCCGGAGAACACCCTGCTGCTGATCAACCTCGGCTCCGCGGGACGCTGTCCTGCGGCGCACGAGGACGCCGCGCGGTACCGCGTCGACCGCTCCACGACGGGACACGTGGCGTTCGGCCACGGACCGCACTTCTGCCTCGGCTCGGGGCTTGCCCGCCTGGAGACCGAGATCGTCGTGCGTGAGCTCGCCAGCCGGTTCCCGCGCACCACCTACTCGGGCGACGAGCAGCCCGCGGTGACGGACAACGACATCATGGCCAGCTCGAAAACCCTTCCCGTCGTGCTGCGGCCCTGACCTACGCTGGCCCGCGTGGAGATCATCCAAGGGGGCCCTGAACACGTCGACACGGCCGCGCTCATCTGGGCGCACGCGGTGACCGTCCGGGACGACTACGACGAGGTTCCGTCCCTCGAGGAGGCGCGTCCCGGCATCGAGAACGCCCTGGCGAACGAGCCGTCGCTGTTGCTGCTGGCGTTCGAAGGCGGTGAGGCGGTGGGCTTTCTGGCCGGCGGTCCACAGCAGACAGGCACACAAGGGACCGCGTACATCAACTACGTCGGCGTGCACCCCGACGCGTGGGGGAAGGGTGTCGGCGAGAGGTTGTTGCGCGCACTGCCCGATGCGTTGATCGAGCGCGGGTACACCGACGCGGAGCTGTTGGTCTACGTCGACAACCTGCGTGGCGTACGCCTCTACGAACGCCTCGGATGGACCAAGATCGGCGACCCGGCGCCGCATCCGCGCAACGGCCGGGTGGAGCAGCGGTACTCGTTCTCCGTCGCATCGCGCCCGACCGGGGTGTGAGAGCACTCAGCCGGGGATTAGGGGATCAACCCCAATGCGTCTGACCAGGGCTATCCATGAGTCCATTTGAGACGTAACTTTTGTTTCATGTCAGTGCGCACGTTCGCCGTCGTGGTCGGTCTCGCCTTCTTGCTCGGCGGGGGTGCGATCCTGTTCGTGATGCTGGCCGTCGAGGCGCCCAGCGGGTCGCTCATCCCGTGCGGCAACGGCCTCGGCCTCGGTTTCGACGAGAACGCGGCCGCCGCGGTCAGTCCGGCCTATGTGGACATCTGCGCCGATTTGAGGCAACGCAGGCTGCTCTGGGCGTTGCCGGTGATCGGGGTGGGCGCACTACTGCTGATCGGCTCTTTGGTCGCTTCACGCAACGCTACTCGCCGGTAAGGTCGCGGCATGACGTGGATGGTCTACGGCGCCAACGGCTACACCGGACGTCTCATCGCGGAACTCGCGGTCAAGCGAGGGGAACGGCCGATCCTCGCGGGCCGCTCGAGCGAGAAGGTCGAGCCGATCGCCGGCGCGCTGGGACTCGAGCACCGCGCGTTCGACCTCAGCCAGGCGAGGGCTCATCTGGAGGACGTCGACGCCGTCGTGCACTGTGCGGGCCCGTTCGCCCACACCTCGGCCGCGATGGTCGAAGCCTGCCTGAAGACCGGCACGCACTACCTCGACATCACCGGCGAGATCGACGTCTTCGAGTCCATCGGGCGGAGGGACGTCGACGCGCGCAGGGCCGGCATCGTGCTGCTCCCCGGCGCCGGTTTCGACGTGGTCCCCACGGACTGCCTCGCCGCGATCCTGAAGAACGCCCTGCCGACCGCCACCCACCTCGATCTGGCGTTCGTCGTCGGGGGAGGAGCGAGCGCGGGCACGACCAAGACCTCCGTCGAGGCCGCCGCCGTCGGCGGGCGCGTCCGCGAGAACGGCGAGCTGACGAGCGTGCGCATCGGACACCGCCGCCGTACCGCCTACTTCCGCTCCGGACCGCGCGAGGTCGGCAGCATCCCGTGGGGCGACGTCAGCACGGCCTACCGCTCGACCGGCATCCCGAACATCACGACGTTCACCACCGTGCCCGGCCTGCTCGGACGGCTTCAGCAGGTCTTCGCCCCCGTGCTGCGGACGTCGCTCGTGCAGAGCGTCGCGAAGACCGTCGCCGGCAAGGTCAAGGGCCCCGACGAGCGCAAGCGCGCCAACACCAGGGCCGAGGTGTTCGGCGAGGCGTGGGACGCCAAGACCAAGGTCGAGTGCGCCATCACCACCCCCAACGCCTACAGCCTCACCGCCGACTCCGTGCTCCGCGCCATCGGCAAGATCAACGGCGTCGCGCCCGGCTCGCACACTCCGTCGAGCGCGTTCGGCGCCGACTTCATCCGCGAGCTGGACGGCGTCGTCGTCGGCGAGGTCCGCTCCAGCTAGCCTCGCCGTTCCCGCAGGTCAGGCACACTAATATATTGGTTGTGCAAAAGACGTTTGCGGACGTCCGCAAACGTCTTTTGCATGAGCACGAAAAACAGCAGCTCACCCGAGGTGGGTGAGCTGCTGATATATCGGTTGGCTCGCCGTCAGCGCGGGGCGAGCAGGCTGGTGATCTCCTGCGACGCGGAGACCGTCAGCAGGTGCTGGAGGTTCTCCGGCAGGGCCTCGCCGCGCTTCTGCTTCGCCTCGGCGTAGAGGCGGCCGGCGCGGTAGGAGGAGCGGACCAGGGGGCCCGCCATGACGCCGAGGAAGCCGATCTTCTCGGCCATCTCCTTGTGCTCGACGAACTCCTCGGGCTTCACCCAGCGCTCGACCGGGTGGTGCCGCGGCGACGGGCGCAGGTACTGGGTGATCGTGATGATGTCGCAGCCCGCGTCGTAGAGGTCGTTGAGCGCCTCGGTGACCTCCTCGGGGGTCTCGCCCATGCCGAGGATCAGGTTCGACTTGGTGACCAGGCCGAACTCGCGTGCCTTGGTGATCACCTCGAGGGAGCGCTCGTAGCGGAACGCCGGGCGGATGCGCTTGAAGATCCGCGGCACCGTCTCCAGGTTGTGCGCGAGCACCTCCGGGCGGGACCCGAAGACCTCGGCCAGCTGCTCGGGGACCGCGTTGAAGTCCGGGATCAGCAGCTCGACGCCGGTGCCCGGGTTCATCTCGTGGATCTGGCGGACGGTCTCGGCGTAGAGCCACGCGCCGCCGTCGGCCAGGTCGTCGCGGGCGACGCCGGTGACCGTGGAGTAGCGCAGACCCATCGCCTGGACCGACTCGGCGACGCGGCGGGGTTCGTCGCGGTCGAGGTCGGCGGGCTTGCCCGTGTCGATCTGGCAGAAGTCGCAGCGCCTGGTGCACTGCTCGCCGCCGATCAGGAACGTGGCCTCGCGGTCTTCCCAGCACTCGTAGATGTTGGGACAGCCGGCCTCTTCGCAGACCGTGTGCAGGCCCTCGCGCTTGACCAGACCCTTGAGCTCCCGGTACTCGGGGCCCATCTTCGCCCGCGTCTTGATCCACGAGGGCTTCTTCTCGATCGGCGTCTGGCTGTTGCGGACCTCGAGCCGCAGCAGCTTCCGACCCTCTGGTACCACAGTCACCACCTCACCCTACGCTGCGGCCCCGCGTGTCCGGCGTCACGCACGGCCCACCAGAGGGCAGATGCCAGAACCTGGGTTTCCGGTCGAGCGCTACGGCAGATCCGGGGTGATGCCGGTCAGCTTGGTGGTGAGTTCCCACAGGCGGTTCGCGGCCAGGTCGTCACGGGCGGCGGCGGTCATCCGCGCGACGGTGGGGTGGCCGCGCATGCCGTTGAAGCCGTCCGGGCCGTAGTACTGGCCGCCGCGCGCCTCTGGTGACGTTGCCGCGTAGAGCTGCGGCAGCGCGCCCATCTCGACCGACTGCGAGAACAGGTGGCTGATCTTGCCGCCGATCCGCATGACCAACGACTTGTGCGCGTCAGCCATGTTGTTGGTCAGCTCGGTGGCCGTCATGCCGGGGTGCGCCGCAATCGACGTCACGTCCGGAGAGCGGCGGTCCAGCTCCCGTGCGAAGAGGATGTTGGCCAGCTTGGACTGGCTGTAGGAGCCGCGAAGGCTGTACGAGCGGCGTTCCCAGTTCGGGTCGTCGAAGTCCATGTGGCCGTACTGGTGCATGAGCGATGACACGGTGACGACGCGCGCGCCTGCACGTTGCTTCAACGCCGGCAGCAGCAGCCACGTCAGGGCGGCGTGGCCCAGGTGGTTCGTGCCGAACTGGCGCTCGAAGCCGTCCGCGGTCTGGCCGTACGGCACGGCCATGATGCCCGCGTTGTTGATCAGAACGTCGAGCGACTCGACCTTCTCGGCGGCCGAACGAACGGAGCCGAGGTGGGCCAGGTCGAGCTCGAGGACCTGTGCGGAACCGCGCACCGTTCGCCGTGCCGCCTCACCTCGCTGGACGGAGCGACAGCCCATGATCACGTGGGCACCCTTGGTCGCGAGCACCTGTGCGGTGCGCAGGCCGAGACCGGAGTTCGCACCCGTCACCAGGACGGTGCGGCCGGTCTGGTCGGGGATGTCGGCTTCGGTCCAACGACTCATGGAGTCATTCCTACCGCCCGGTAACTGCCGAGCGAAAGGTGTGCGTCGAGGACCGCTCGCAACACCGGCTCGTCCGCGGCCAGTTCGGCGGTGACGCGGTGCTCGTCGACCGGGCCGTCCAGTGCGGCCGCCTCCATGCGGGCGGTCAGCTTGTTCTGCCAGCGGTGGTCGAGCGCCAGCAGCAGTTCGTGCAGTGAGGAGAAGACGTCCGGATCCACGATCAGCGGTGCGGACGGGTCGCGCCGGGCGTCGCGCAGCACGGCGTCGAGTGCGTCACGGCGGCGGTAGTGGTCTGCCCAGCCCATGTCTCGTACCCCCGGTCTCTCGCATACTCCTGGTATGACACGACCATACCACCGGTACGTACCGTCGGTATGTGAGATACGTTTCGCCCGTGCGAACACGACGGGCCGAGTACTCGGAGTCGACCAGGCAGGCGCTCGTCGACAGCGCGGTCGACCTGTTCACCAAGCGCGGGTACGCCGGTACGTCCCTCGACGAGGTCGTCAAACGCGCCCGCGTGACGAAAGGCGCGCTGTATCACCACTTCAGCGGCAAGCAGGCGTTGTTCGAGGCGGCTTTCGCGCAGGTCGAGACGCAGGCGATCGAATCGCTCACCGCGGTGGTCACGGCTGACGGTGACGCGTGGGAGACCGCGGTCGCCGGTCTGCGCGCGTACGTTCGCAAGTGCCTGGATCCCGAGTACCAGCGGATCATCATCCACGAGGCGCCGGTGGTGATGGGCTGGGAACGCTGGCGTGAGGCGGAAGAGCACTTCAGCTTCGGTTTGCTCCGCACGGCCGTGCAGTTGCTCGTCGACGCGGGGGAGATCGAGGAAGCACCCGTGGAGATCATGGCCCGGCTGCTGTTCGGCGCGTTGTCCGCGGGTGCCAGCACGATCGCGAGCTCGTCCGATCCCAAGCGCACCGGGCGCGAGGTCGAACGCGCGATCCTCCGCGTTCTCGAGGGTTTGCGCAAGAAGTAGTCGAGTTCGGCCCTAGTGGCCGGGCGCAACGTCGATCACCACGCGGACAACGAGGTGGTCAGCATCATGATCGAACCGGTCAACACGCGCCTGGGACTCGACGGAAAGATCGCTCTGGTCACGTCGGGAACGCACGGGCTCGGTCTCGCCATCGCGAGCAAGCTCTGCGACAACGGCGCGCACGTCATCCTCACGACAACAGACGACGACGTCGACATCGAGCGCGCCAAGATCGTGCTCGCGGGCAAACCCGGCTCGGTGACGGTCACCCAGCTGAACATCCACGACGAGCATTCGGTGCGTCTCCTCTTCGACAGGGTCAAGGAGGAGCGCGGGCGGCTGGACATATTCGTGCACCACGCCGTGTCGCCGGACCTCACGCCGTTGCTCAACATCGTCGAGCCGCTCGCCAAAGTGTTCGTCGACGGTGGCCGTGTGGTCATCGCCGGCTACACCGTGACCCCGGTGCACGGCGTGATCCGCACGCTGGCGCTCGAGATGGCCTGGTACCGAGTGGCGGTCAACGCCGTTGTCACCACAGTCGTCGACAACGGCCCCATGAACATCGACCCGGACCTGGTCGACCGGCTCGCGATCAAGAGCCCGTCCGGGCGCGTCACCCTGCCCGGGGACATCGCCAACGCCGTCGCCCTGCTCTGCACCGACGAGGCCGCGTGGGTCCAGGGTCAGGTGATCACCGTCGACGGCGGGCTCGAACTGCTGGAGCGGTGGGGCGAGACCCGTTGAACCGCTATTCGGACCGAATCGCCGTCGGGCTCTGAAGTCGGGTCGCACTCGCATTTCGCTCGAGCCGTACCGGTTTTCGGTTCGGTTGCTGATGCAACTTGTGAGCATGCGGTCACTCGGCGTTACCTGCCGATTACCTTCATTAATTGGTCATAGCGCATTCGGAGTAACGCTCGGCGCGGTCGGCCTCAATGCTTGTCCTGACTGGTCACGAGTGTAAAACTCAAAATGGTGACCTGGGGGCAAGCAAGGGGGTCGGATGATCAGAGTGCTACTCGCCGAGGACGTGCAAATGGTCCGCGGTGCTTTGGTCGCCTTGTTGAATCTTGAACCTGATATTGAGGTCGTCGCCTCCGTGGCGTCGGGTGACGAAATCATCTCCGCGGTCGAGAAGAACAAGCCGGACGTAGCCGTCCTCGACATCGACCTGCCCGGGATGGATGGTCTTTCCGCCGCAACCGTGATCCACGGCACCGTCCCCGATACCCGGACGCTCATTCTCACCAGCCTGGGACGGCCGGGCACTCTCCGGCGCGCGTTGAACGCCCGCGTCAACGGCTTCATCCTCAAGGACGCCCCGGTCGGTGAGCTCGCCGACGCCATTCGTGGCGTTTCGGTCGGGCGGCGGGTGATCGACTCCCAGCTCGCCCTCTCGGCGTGGGACACCGACGAGTGCCCGCTGACGCCGCGTGAGCTGGAGGTGCTGCGGCTCGCCTCCGACGGTGCGGACGCGATGGAGATCGCCACAACGCTCTTCCTGTCGGTCGGCACCGTCCGCAACTACCTGACGGCGGCGACGGCCAAGCTCGACGCCCGCAACCGCGTCGACGCGGTCCGCATCGCCCGCAAGTCCGGCTGGTTCTAGGGCGGCGCCGGCACCTGCTTCACCGCCGCGCTCCAGATCTTTGCAATGGGACTTTTGACGACGCCGTCAAAAGTCCCATTGCTAAGGCGCTGGTGAGCGGGTTGCGGAGAGATCGTTTTGCGTGATGGCGGGCAATATATTGGTTGGCAAGGTCCGGGATGGGCGCGTCAGGCGGATGCTTGGTCGTCCTGCTGCGGGGAGTTGGCAGAGGTCACGGCCGGGATCGCGGCGTGGACGTGGAACGAGCCGTCGCCGATGTGCCTGGCGCTGAAGGTGCCACCCGCGGCTCTGACGCGTTCGGCCTGGTTGCGGACGCCGTTGCAGTCGGCGGAGGCGGCGCGGTCGGCGGCGCCGTCGTTGATCACGTCGAGGAGCACGGTGCTGCCGCGCTGGCGGACGCCGATGGTGCAGGTCTGGGCGTCACTGTGGCGCAGGACGTTGGTGACGGCCTCGCAGAGGACGGCGGCGAGGACGGTTTCCACCGGCTCGGGGAGCGGATCGTGGTCCAGTTCGACGCGGACGTCGATGTTGGAGGCGGTCAGCATCGTCTTCGCCGAGGCGGACGTGTCGGCCAGCGAGACGGGTCGGTAGGCGCGGGCCATGGAGCGCACGTCGGCGAGGGCGTGGTGAGTGATATCCAATATATCGCTTAGGTGCTCCCGCATGTGTTCCCAGCCGTTGCCGGAGCGGTCGGCGACGATCCGGTGGGCGAGCTCGCTCTTGAGCTTGATGGCGCTGAGGCTGTAGCCGAGCAGGTCGTGCAGGTCGCGGGCGACACGGACGCGTTCGGCGGCCACCGCCGTGTCCACGCCGGCCACGTCGGCCGCGGGGCGAGGTTCGGCTTTGGCGGGTGCGAGCAGCGGGGTGGCGAAACCGGAGGCCAGACCGGCCAGGAGCAGCGCCATGGCGGCGGTGGCCGTCATGGCCTCGCCGTGCGTGGTCTGAGCCAGGGCGGTCGCCACCACGGTCGTCACGAAGACCGCCCAGCCGAGCAGCGGGGGCAGGACCATCAGGGCGTTGCCCGCTACGAGGCCTGCGACGCCCGCCCAGGAATGGCCGAAGAGGACGTAGGGCAGCACCAGGAGGGCCGCCTGGGCGGCCAGGACGAGGTGGCGCGTGGCGGTCGACAGCTGGCGAAAATAGGTCACTTGCAGCAGGGCAAGTAGAGCGAAATCAATCGCCGACACCGCCAATTCAGTGATCCCGTCGACGAGTAGTAGCGCGCGGGTCAGGTCGGTCAGGCAGACCGCGACGATGATCACGCGGTATCTCGGTATCGCAGCCGATGCATTCACCTTGTCCCCCCAACAGTCTGGGGGCAAACCGCTGGCCCCCTTGTACTTGCGGCGCGCGCCCGATCCGAATACTAAACAGGCGAAGGCTGTTCGACTTGCTGATCTGTATCGGTTCAGAACGGTCGACCACATTGATCGGCGACTCAATTTCGTGCGAAGAGTCGAACATCTTTCGCGCAAGTAACCGTGTGTGGTTGATTGATTACTCAATGGATATGTTTGGGTTCGTTTGAACCTATGAATTTCTCACCTCCGGCGCAGTAGACCGCCATCTCGGAGTCATGCCTGGATACGTGGCGTTCGATAGCCCGGCTCAGGTGAACTTGATGGCACAAGCAAGTCAACCGCCGCCAATCAGGGGGAGGCTCCAATGGAGATCAAGGTTCTCGGACCGCTGGAGGCACGGGAGAACGGCATCTCGATCGCGCCGAGCGCGGTGAAGCCACGTCAGGTGCTGTCGCTGCTGGGCCTGCAGGCCGGGCACGTCGTCACGGTCCCGACGCTGATCGAAGAACTGTGGGGGATGACACCGCCACGCAGCGCGCTCACCACCCTGCAGACCTACGTGCTGCAAGTGCGTCGCCGCATCGAGGCGGCCATGCCCGGCGATGGCCCGGGCATCGCCAAGAGCGTGCTGGTGACCCGCTACGGCGGCTACATGCTGGACGTGCCGCCGGAGAGCGTGGACGTGCGCAGTTACGAGAGGCTCGCGAGCGCGGGACAGCGCGCGTTCGAGGTCGGTGACCTCGAGTCCGCCTCACGCCTGCTCCGCAGTGCCGCCGAGGTGTGGCGCGGGCCGGCGCTGGTGGACGTGCAGATCGGTGTCCGGCTCGGCATGGAGGTCACCCGGCTGCAGGAGAGCAGGCTCGGCGTGCTGGAGACCCGCATCGAAGCCGACCTGCAGCTCGGCAAGCACCAGTCGCTGCTGAGCGAGCTTTCCGTGCTGACCGCGCAGCACCCGATGCACGAGAACCTGTGCGCCCAGTACATGCTCGCGCTCTACCGGGCGGGCCGGCAGTGGAAGTCGCTGGAGGCGTACAAGTCGCTGCGGGACACCTTGATCGAGGAGCTGGGGCTTGAGCCGTCCGAAAGGCTGCGTCAGTTGCAGCGGGCGATCCTGAGCTCCGAGCCGTCGCTCGACGAGCCGCTGTCCCCTCGCCAGCTGGAGCGCCAGCTCGCAGGCTGAACCCCTTCCGGGAGCTCACATCGTGGATACCACAGGCGCAGGTGCGTTGATCAGGGCGCTCGAGGACGTCGGCTGCGAGGTGATCTTCGGGATGCCCGGCGGGGCGATCCTGCCCGCCTACGACCCGCTGCTCGACTCGGTGAAGATCCGGCACGTGCTGGTGCGTCACGAGCAGGGTGCCGGGCACGCCGCGCAGGGGTACGCGCAGGCGACGGGCCGGGTGGGCGTCTGCATGGCGACGTCGGGACCGGGGGCGACGAACCTCGTCACGCCGCTCGCGGACGCCTACATGGACTCGGTGCCGATCGTGGCGGTGACCGGCCAGGTCGCCCGCTCGGTGATCGGTACCGATGCCTTCCAGGAAGCGGACATCCGCAGCATCACGCTGCCGATCACGAAGCACAGCTTCCAGGTGACGGACCCCGCGGACATTCCCGCGGTGATCGCCGAGGCGTTCGCGATCGCGGCCTCCGGCAGGCCGGGGCCGGTGCTGGTCGACCTGCCCAAGGACGTGCAGTCGGCACCGGCGACCTACGTGCCGGCACCCCCTGCGACCCGCGGCCGTCCCGCCGTGTCACCGGTGCAGGTGCGCAAGGCCGCTCAGCTCATCGCGACCTCGCACCGGCCGGTGTTCTACGTCGGCGGCGGCGTGATCCGCTCCGGTGCGGCTCAGGCCTTGTTCCGGCTGGCCACCCGCACCGGGATTCCGGTGGTGACCACGCTCATGGCCCGCGGCGCCTTTCCCGACTCGCATCCGCAGCACCTGGGGATGCCCGGCATGCACGGCACCGTGCCCGCCGTCGCCGCGTTGCAGCGGGCCGACCTGCTGATCGCGCTGGGAACCCGGTTCGACGACCGCGTCACGGGGTCGCTGCCCCACTTCGCGCCGAGCGCCGCGGTGGTGCACGCCGACATCGACCCGGCGGAGATCTCCAAGAACCGCCGCGCCGACGTGCCGATCGTCGGCGACTGTCAGGACGTGATCGCCGCGTTGAACGCCGTGGTGAGCAGAACCCCCGATCTCACCTCGTGGTGGGACTACCTCAATGGGCTGCGGTCGACCTACCCGATCGGTTACGACTGGCCCGCGGACGGCGCGCTCGCCCCGCAGTACGTGATCGAACGGCTGAGCACGCTCGCCGGCCCGGAGGCGATCTACACGTCGGGCGTCGGCCAGCACCAGATGTGGGCAGCGCAGTACGTGAAGTACGAACGCCCCGCCTCGTTCATCAACTCCGGTGGCCTGGGCACCATGGGTTTCGCGGTCCCGGCGGCGATGGGTGCGCAGGTCGGCGCACCGGACCGCACGGTGTGGGCGATCGACGGCGACGGTTGCTTCCAGATGACCAACCAGGAGCTCGCGACCTGTGCCATCGAGGGCATCCCGATCAAGGTCGCGATCATCAACAACGGCAACCTCGGCATGGTCCGGCAGTGGCAGACCCTGTTCTACGGCGGGCGCTACTCCAACACGCGGCTCAACACCCACAACCGCGTGCCTGACTTCGTGAAGCTCGCGGACGCGCTGGGCTGCGCCGGACTGAGGTGCTCGGAGAAGTCCGAAGTGGACGGCGTGATCACCGAGGCGATGGCGGTGCGCGACCGCCCGGTGGTGGTCGACTTCGTGGTGGGGCAGGACGCCCAGGTGTGGCCGATGGTGGCCGCGGGAACCGGCAACGACGAGATCATGGCCGCGAGGGGCATCAGGCCCCTGTTCGACGAGGAAGCTGAGTGATGACAAGACATTCGCTCTCCATGTTGCTGCGCAACGAGCAGGGCGTCCTCGCACGCGTCGTGGTGCTGTTCTCGAGCCGTGGTGTCGACGTCGAACGGCTGAGCCTGCGCCCCGCCGGTGAGCTCTTCCGCCTCGACGTCGAGGTCGCGCTCCTGCCGGGGCGTTCGCTCGCCCAGCTGGTCGAACAGCTGCGCAGGCTCGTCGACGTCCGCGAGATCCGGCACGTGGACGAGGAACTCGAACTCGGTGCCTGACCAGACGAAAAGGGCCGCCCCGGCGTGCCGGGGCGGCCCTTTTCGCGGCGTGATCAGGCTGCTTTGGGGACGTGCTTGGCCACAACGGCCGCGTACTGCTCCAGCGTCTCGCCCGGCGAAGGACCGTCGAGCGCGGCGTGGATGCTCTCCGCGATGTCACCGTGGCGGTGCAGGTCGGCGTGCGTCAGAGTCATGGTCGTCGTGGTCGGACCGCTGGCCACGAAGTCCACCTTGATGAACGAGGCCTTCTCGTCGTCGAAGATCGGCCGCCACTGGGGGCCGACCCGCCACGTCATCACGAGCCGGTTCGGCGGGTCCCACTCGGTGATGGTGCCCCAGGCGATCTCCTCGCCGTCCGCACCGCGCTCGAAGTAGCGGCCGCCGACGAACGGCTCGATCGTGATCGCCTGCCGCTGCTTGACGAACACGTGCGATTCCGGCCACCACTCCAACGGCCGTTCCACGAAGATCGCGAACGCCTGCTCGATGGTCGCCTCGACCGTCACCGACTTGGCGACGTCGGGAACTGAGGCCATAGTGGCCCTCCTCGCGAGTTGGTAAGGATGCTGTCACCTCACCCTGGCGAGCACTTCTCGACGCCGGATGGAAGCGGGGTCGAACCAGGGCGGCTCAACCGGATGTCCAGCGGGGCGACGCATATTCGCCGTAGCGAAGCCGGCAGACGAGGAGTTGTCGTGTCCAGTGTCAGTGTTGAGGTCCACATCGAGGTCCAGACGTTCTACGCACAGCAGATGCGGCTGCTCGACGCGTTGGACATCGAGGGCTACGTCCAGACGTTCACCGAGGACGGCATCACCGACCACGCCCACCGCGGCGAGAAGGTCGAGGGCCGTGCCGCCATGATCGCCGGCGCCAACGCCGCCCTGCCCCGCTACCAGGGCGTGGCCGTGCGGCACTGGAACGACCACTACCTGATCGAAGAAGCCGGCGAGAACACGCTGAACGTCACCTACTGCTCGCTCGTGACGCGGACCGATGCCGAGGGCAAGGTCACGTTCGAGCCGACGTTCTTCATCGAGGACGTCCTGGTGCGCGTCGACGGCCGGCTCTACACCAAGTCGCGGACCGTTCATCGCGACGGACAGGCGAAGCCGGTCGCACGGGCTTCCTGACCTCGCGGAGCGCCTGGCTCCACCGCGGCTCTAGGGCGGTGTCCGAGGCTGTTCTCAAATCGATTCCGAGTACGGAGGTCCCCCTCATGGCTACCACGGCGATTCCCGCCAAGGCACGGGAAGTGCGTCTCGCCTCCCACGTGACGGACGTCGTGTCCGAGGCCAACTTCGACGTCGTCGAGGTCGATGTCCGCCAGCCCGGTGAGGGCGAGGTCGTCGTCCGCTACGACTACCTGCAGGTCACTGCGGTGATGCAGGATCTGATGCGCGAGGACGCGGACCTGCCGATGCCCACCTACAAGGTCGGCGAGACGCTGTGGGGCTTCGCCGTCGGCAAGGTCGTCGCGTCGAACAGCCCGGACCTCGCGGTCGGAGACAGCGTCGAGGGCATGAACGGCTGGCAGGAGTACGCGGTCGGCCCCGCCCAGTCGTTCTGGAAGCTCGACCCCAACCTGTACCCGACGCCCGAGCACTACCTGACGCAGGGCCCGACCGCCTACCACGGCATCGTGGACATCGCCCAGGTGCGCGAAGGAGACACGGTGTTCGTCTCCGGTGCGGCCGGTGGTGTCGGCTCGCTCGCCGGGCAGATCGCGAAGTGCCTCGGCGCCAAGCGCGTCATCGGGTCCGCGGGAAGCCAGAAGAAGATCGACTACCTGGTGAACGAGCTCGGCTTCGACGCCGCCTTCAACTACAAGAAGGGCAAGGTCGTCGACAACCTGCGCAAGCTGGCACCGGACGGCATCGACGTCTTCTTCGACGTCGTCGGTGGCGAGCAGTTCGAGGCGGCGGTCCAGGCGGCGGCGCAGGACGCGCGGTTCGCCCTGTGCGGTGCGCTGTCCGGCCAGGTCGGCGACAGCGACGGCGCGTTCCCGCGCCTGGACATCATGACCGCGATCGTGCGGCAGATCCAGATCCGGCCGTTCGCGACCTACCACACCCCCGAGCAGATCTGGGCGTGGCAGCAGAACTTCAGCACGTGGCTGAAGGAGGGCAAGTTCGTCTTCCCGCACACGATTGTCGACGGTGGCCTGAAGAAGGCACCGAAAGCACTGCTCGATCTGTTGCGGGGCAAGCACTTCGGCAATGTTCTCGTGAAGCTCACCTGACAGGTCAAGGGGAACTCATCGTGACGACGTCCTTACCCGGATGGTCGGCGGCGGATGCGGACGGCGTGCAGCACGCCGTCGTCGAGGTGCCGCTCGACTACTCCGATCCGGCGGGTGAGCGGATCTCGTTGAAGCTCACCCGCATTCCGGCGACCGATCCGGCGCGGCGGCGCGGCGTGCTGCTGGCCATCAACGGCGGACCGGGGGGAGACGACGGTCTCGGTGCCCGGATGCCGGTCGAGCTGAAGCGCACCACCTCGTTGAACGAGGTGTACGACCTCGTCGGGTTCGACCCGCGCGGTACGGGCGACTCCACGTTCCTCGGCGCAGAGGCGAGCCCGACGACCGCGGTCTTCGACTCGAGGCCACCGGACGAGCAGTTCCCGTTGATCGCAGCCGACATGAAGGAACGGGAGGAGGGCTGCAGCCGTGCGGGCGGCACCCTCCGCCCGCACGTCAGCACCCGCAATCTCGCGCGTGACATCGAGTTCATCCGCCGGCTGCTGGGTGAGGAGAAGATCAACTACCTGGGGTACGCGTACGGCACGATGGTCGGCGCGGTGTACGGCACGATGTTCCCGGATCATCTGGACCGCAGTGTGCTGGACTCGTGCAAGCACCCCGTGTGGGACTGGCGCACGCAGTTCAAGTCGCAGGGGGCCGCGATCCGGTACAGCGTCGACGCGTGGGCGCGGTGGGCCGGCGAACGCGAGAGCCGGTACGGACTCGGCGCCGGCGCGAGCGACGTGGTCGGCTCGGTCGAGGACGTCGCGGCAGGACTCGCCGCGCTTGCGCCGAGCCCGCTGTTGCGCACCCTTTTCGACCAGCGGATCGGCGTGCTGGCACCGCGGCGGCCGGAGTGGGACCAGCTCGCCCGCCTGGTGGTCGATCTGCGCAAGGCGGTGTCGCACGGAGATTCGGCGGCGGCCGAGGCACTGCTCTCAGGCCAGAGCGTGTGGCGCCCCGGTTCCACGATGGGAGGTCTGCGCGAGGCGGTGCTCGAGGCGGTGACGCTGGAGACCGAGTGGCCGACGGACCTCGAGGTCTACTACGCGGACATGCGCGAGTTCCGGGAGAAGTACCCCTACGGGTTCGGCGTGATGCGCGCGCAGCCGTGGGTCGGGACGTTCGCGACGTTCAAGCACGCCGAGCCGCCTACGACGGTGGCCCGCACCGGATACCCGATGGGCCTTGTCGTGCAGACTGACAGCGACCCGTGGAGCTGTTACGAGGGCGGTGTCGCGATGGCGAAGCGCCTGGGACACCGCCTGATCACCGTGACGGACTCGGGCGGCCACGAGACGTTCGCCTTCGCCGGGAACACCGTGGTCGACCATCTCGTGACCCGCTATCTGGTCGATGGCGTGCTTCCGGAAGAGGACGTGACGTGCGCGGGTGACCCGCGTCCCGAGGTACCCGCAGACGATGCGGTGCGGTGAAGTCTTCCTTCCCCTGCGGGCGGGCCGTCGAGTGGACGGTCCGCCCGCAGACGTGTCCAGCTGAGAGCGAGGAACCGAAGTGGAGCGGATGTCGTGGCACGAGGCGTGCGCGCGCAGACTCGTCCGGCACTCGCTGACGAAGCCGAGCTCCGAGGGTGGCATCGCTGCCGTCGTGAGCGACGTGTGCGGGATTCACGCACAGGTGATGTCCGCGGCCGAGGTGTCGATCGGGCTGCGCGTTGCCAAGGTGTCCCGTGTGGACGTCCGCAACGCCTTGTGGGAAAGCCGTGAGCTGGTCAAGACGTTCGGTCCACGGGGGACGGTGCACCTGCTCGCGACCGCGGACCTGCCGATGTGGATCGGGGCGGTCAACGCGATTCCGCCGCAACCGCCGCGGCTCGCGGTGTCCGCCAGGATGACGCCGGACCAGCTGGACGAGGTGGTCGGCGTGATCGGCCACGCGGTGCGTGACGCCGAGCTGACCGTCGACGAGTTCGACGAGCGGGTGATCGCGGAAACCGGGCCGTGGGCTGGTGATCTCGTCGTGCCGGGGTTCACCGGGATGTGGCCGCGCTGGCGGACGGCACTGCAGGTGGCGGCGAACCGCGGTGTGTTGTGCTTCGGTCCGGACAACGCACGCAGGACGACGTACACCTCACCGGCGCGCTGGTTGCCGGGCTTCACGCCGATGCCGGCCGAGGACGCCGTGGCGCGACTGGTGCTGAAGTACCTGCGCGCTTACGGACCCGCTACACCGCAGCAGTTCGCGCAGTGGCTGACGGCACCGAAGAAGTGGGCGAGCGAGGTGTTCGCGGCGCTGGGTGATCGGCTGCGTCCGGTCGAGCTCGACGGTGTGCGGGCCTGGCTGGCCGCGGACGACGACCTGGAGGTCGGGAAACGGCCACGCGGACTGCGGTTGTTGCCCTACTTCGACGTGTACGTCATCGGCAGTTACCCGCGCGAGGCGGTGTTTCCCGGCCGTGCCTTCGAACGGGCGTTGTCCCGGGGACAGGCCGGTCCGGTGCCGGTGGTGCTGATCGACGGCGTGGTGGCCGGCGTGTGGCATCAGAAGCGGTCCGGTAAGCGCATCGACGTGAAGGTGGAACCGTTCCGCGCGTTGAGCGTGAAGCACCGCACGGAACTCGACCGTCAGGTCACGCGCGCCGCGGACGTCCAGGAAGGCGTGGCGTCGCTGGAAATCGGGACGGTGGACGCTGGAAAGCACCTGTGAGAGACCCTGTTCCACATGTTGTGCCCCGCCGCCGCGGAACAGGGTCCCCCTTGGTCACATCAGATGCGAGCCGCGGTGATCTTCGCCTGGGCGGTGGTGATGAAGTTGCCGTTGACGTCGTAGATCGTCGACACGCCCGAGCTGGACAGGGTCTTGCCCGAGATGGAGCCGGACTGGTTCACGTCGACCGAACCGGTCGGCGTGCCGGCGCTGTCGTAGAGGTACTCCCGCACGGTGAACTTGAAGGTGTTGGTGCCCGTGGACTTCCACGTGCCGGTGCCCTCGCCGTGGCCGCCACTGCCGCCACCGGAACGCAGGCACACGGAGCCGGAGGACGAGAAGTTGAGGCTGATGGGACCGCTGCCGCCCTGGTGCTGCACGGTTCCATGCCAGGAACCGACCACGGGGTGGGCTTTGATGAACACCTGGCTGTCGGTCACCGTTTCCGCTCCGGCCGCTGTTGTGCTCGCCAGTGCGGCACCGCTCAACGCGAGAGCCGTCGCCGAGGCGAACACGGCCAAGTTCCTGACAATACGGGGCATCTGAATCAGTCCTTTGCAGATCGATGGCGATCGAAGGCAGCGTGGCCGCCACACCTTCAAACGCAGTCGAGAACGACTACAGGGCGCGATCGCCTGCAGGCGTGGACTCAAGCGCGGTCCGATCGCGGGTGTACCGCGTGGCGGGACGCTGGGTCCCTTGGGCAGTGCGCACATCCACCCACGCGCGCACTCGGCGTTAACCAGCGAAGGAGCCAACCCATGTCGAATGCCAACCACGGGCGAACAGGCCTCGTGCTACTCGCCTGTTGCGTGGGGCAGCTGTTGGTGGTGCTCGACGGCACCATCATGAACGTCGCCCTGCCGTCCATCGAGTCCGCGCTGAGCTTTGACGCCAACAGCCTGCAGTGGGTCATCAACGCGTACCTGATTCCAACTGCCGGTCTGCTGCTCCTCGCCGGGCGGATGGCGGACCTGTTCTCCCGCCGCGGCTTCTTCCTCGCCGGCATCGCGCTGTTCACCGTCGCGAGCCTCGCCGGTGGTTTCGCCCAGGACGCGACACAGCTCATCATCGCCCGCGCGGGCCAAGGTGTCGGGGTGGCACTGATGTCACCTGCGACGCTGACGGTGCTGGGCACCACGTTCACCGAACCCGCCCAGCGCGCCAAGGCGTTCGGACTGTGGGGTGCCGCGGGCGGCAGCGGTGGCGCGATCGGCGTGCTGGCCGGCGGCGTCGTCACCGAATGGTTGTCGTGGCGCTGGGTGATGCTGCTGAACGTGCCGGTCGGCATCGCGCTGTTCATCGTCGCCGCGATCTCCATCACCCCGTCCGCCGTGCAGGCCGGGCCGCGCAAGCTCGACATCCTCGGTGCCGTGTCGGTGACGATCGGCATCGCCGCGTTGGTGTTCGGCATCGCGCAGGGTGAGCGCGAAGGCTGGGGTTCCCCGGTGAGCCTCATCTCGTTCGCGGTCGCCGTGGTGGGCATCGCCGTCTTCCTGTACGACCAGGCGAAGATCGCGAGTGCGCCACTCGTCCCGTTGAACGTGTTCCGCAACCGGTCGATCGTCGCCGCGAACATCTCGATGTTCTGCGTGGGTGCTGCGATGGCGTCGACGTTCTACTTCCTGACGCTGCTGATGCAGTTCGTTCTCGGGTACAGCCCGCTGGTCACCGGCCTGTCGTACCTGCCGCTGTCGGTCGCGATCTTCCTTGGCGCCGGCATGGTCGCACCGCAGACGAGCAAGCTGGGCGGCCGGTTCACGTTGCTGAGCGGCCTCGTCGCCGGTGTGATCGGCCTCGGCTGGCTGTCCTTCGTCGACAGCCGCGCGACGTTCGTCGCCGACCTGCTCGGTCCGAGCCTGCTGTTCGGTGTAGGCGTCGGCATGGTGCTCGGCACAGTGGCGAACCTCGCCACCGCAGCGCTGCCGTCGAGCCAGCAGGGACTCGCGTCCGGGCTGCTCACGACCGGCCAGGCCCTCGGTGGTGCGGCTGGTCTCGCCGTGCTCGTGGCGGTTGCCAACTTCAGCGGTGGCGAGTCGCGCGTCCCTGAGCAGATGGCATCCGGGTACGCGAACGCGTTCCTCGGCACCGCCGTCCTGCTCGTGATCGCGGCGCTCGCCGCGGCCGCGATGCCGAAGGTGTCGCGAGACGCGTCGGACGAGTCGGCGCCGGAGCCTGTCGTGGCGCACATCTGAGACACAGCTACGAGAGGGGGAGCTTCCACAGCGGAAGCTCCCCCTCTCCCGCGGTTCAGCCGAGCACGCGCAGAAACGCACGGAGCTCGGCGGCGAGTTCCACCGGGCGTTCCAGAGCGGGGAAGTGGCCCCCCTCCGGCAGGTCGCGCCAGTACCGCAGATCGGTGAAGCGGGTGCGGGCCCACGCCCTCGGCAGCCATGCGTCGTTCGGGAACACCGACGCCCCGGTCGGCACGTTCGTGGGGTTCATCGGCTCGGTGTCGAAGCTCTCCCAGAACAACCGGGCCGACGAGACGCCGGTGCCGGTGAACCAGTAGGTGGACACGATGTCGAGCAGCTTGTCCCTCGGCACCGCCTGTTCGAGGTCGTTGTCGTGTCCCGCCCATTCCCAGAAGCGGTCGACGATCCAGGCCAGCAACGCCGCCGGGGAGTCGGTGAGGCCGTAGCCGAGTGCCTGGGGGCGGCTGGACTGGATCGCGGCGTAGCCGGAGCGGTTCTTGCCGAAGCCCCGCATCCGCGCCATGGCTCGCTGGTCGCGTTCGTCGAGCTCCACCTGTTCCTGCGGCGGCCGGGCGAGCGGCATCGTGAGGTGAATGCCCGCGAGGTGTTCGGGATCGACGGTGCCGAGCGCGGCCGACACCCAGGACCCCCAGTCGCCGCCGTGTGCGACGTAGCGCTCGTAGCCCAGCCGCGACATGAGCTCGGCCCACGCTTCGGCGATGTGCTGCACCGTCCACCCGGTCGTCGCGGGCTTGTCGCTGAAACCGTGTCCTGGCAGCGAAGGACACACGACGTCGAACGCGTCGGCGGGGTCTTCCGGATCCGTCAGGAGATCGATGATGTCGAGGAACTCCACCGGCGCACTGGGCCAGCCGTGCGTCAGCAGCAGCGGTGTCGCCGACGGGTGCGGCGAACGCACGTGCAGGAAGTGGATGCCGACGTCGTCGATCGTGGTGCGGAACTGCGGCAGCGAGTTCAGTTTTCGTTCCACCACGCGCCAGTCGTACGTCTTCGCCCAGTGGCCGGCGAGTTCGGTGAGGTACGCCACCGGTGGTCCCTGGGACCAGTCGCCGACGGTCTCGGCGTCCGGCCAGCGCGTGCGCGCCAACCGTTCTCTCAGGTCGTCCAACGCGGACGGTGGGACGTCGATCGTGTAGGGCTCGATCTTCCGGCTCACCTGCTCACCTCCAGGTGCAGTGACTGGGTCGCGGGCCACGCTAGGGCGTCACGCTCGACACATCCTTGAGTCCACAATGGACCTTTGAGTGACGCTCCAGCCGACGGTGACACCCTCACGGCAGTCGACCAGGAGGACTCGTCATGACCACAAGTGCCGTCGAACCCGGCAGCGCCCAAACTGAGGAGACGTTCCCGTACCAGAGGCAGTGCCCGTTCACGCCTCCGAAACAGTACGACGACATGATCGACGAAGACGTCGTCCAGGTCACGCTGACGGGCTCAGGGCTGCGGATCTGGACGATCAGCGGCTACCACACGATCAAGAAGATCCTGACCGACCCGAGGATCAGCGCTTCGCGCAAGCACGACAACTTCCCGTTCTACTTCGTCGCGCCGCCGGAGTTCCGCACCGAGACGTCGTTCATCGGCTACGACAACCCGGAGCACACCCGGACCCGGCGCAAGGCGGCCGTGACGTTCACCAACCGTCAGGTGAAGCGCCTTCGCCCGCGGATCCAGGAGATCGTCGACGAGTACATCGACAAGATCCTGACGATGACGCCGCCGATCGACTTCCACCGCGAGTTCTCGCTCGCCGTGCCGATGACGGTGATCTGCGAGCTGCTCGGCATCCCGCAGGACGAGCACGACTTCTTCATCAACCACGGCACGTGTCTGCTCGGCGGCCACTCGACGCCCGAGCAGCGTCAGGCCGCCATCGTCGAGGTGAACGCCTACGTCGACAAGCTGATCACGTTGAAGGAGAAGGAACCCGGCGACGATCTGCTCAGCCGCGCGATGGCCGAGTACGCCGCGTCCGGCGAGGAGTACACCCGCCGCGACCTGTTCAACATGATCCGCCTGCTGATGAACGGCGGCCACGAGACGACCGCCTCGATGCTCTCGCTCGGCACCGCCTGCCTGCTGGAGAACCCCGACCAGCTGCAGCTGCTGCTCGACGACCCGCAGGGCATGATCGAGCCGGCGGTCGAGGAGCTCGTCCGCATCGCCACCATCGGCGACACCGCGATTCCGCGCGTCGCCCTGGAGGACATCGAGATCGGCGGCAAGACGATCAAGGCGGGCGACGGCATCCTCTGCCTGGCGCTGGCAGGCAACCGCGATCCGGAGATCTTCCCGGAGCCGGAGAAGGTGATCCTCGCCCGCGGGACCCGCAAGCACCTCGGGTTCGGGCACGGGCTGCACCACTGCATCGGCGCCGACCTCGCGCGCCTTGAGATGGAACTGGTGTGGACGACGCTGTTCCAGCGGATCCCCTCGTTGCGGCTGGCCAAGCCGTTCCTGGAGATCCCGCGCAAGGAAGGCGCCGTGATCTACGGCCTGTGGGAGCTTCCGGTCACCTGGGACGCGTGACGTTCGGGCGAAGGGCCTCGATCCGGGGCCCTTTCCGCTCAAGGTGGCCTCCACCACACGAAAAGCACACCAGGGCAAGGTGGACAACGTCCGGCGAGCCGCAGATCCGTGGGAGAACTGCCATGCCAAAGATCACCTATGTAACGCACGACGGCATCGAGACCGTTGTCGACGTCGCCGTCAACGAGACCGTGATGCGCGGCGGAGTTCTCAACGGCATCAAGGGAATCGTGGCGCAGTGCGGCGGTGGCGCCTCCTGCGGCACGTGCCACGTGTACGTCGATCCCGAGAACACGAAGCCGCTCGCCGAGATGCACCAGGTCGAGGACGAGCTGTTGTACTTCACGGCCTGCGAGCGCAAGGAGAACAGCAGGCTGAGCTGCCAGCTGCCCGTGACCGAGGAGCTCGACGGACTCGTCGTGCACCTTCCTGAGAAGCAACTCTGAGGAGAGAAGACGCATGAGCAAGCGACGGGTAGCCCTGGTCACGGGCGCCACGAGTGGTATCGGTCTCGAGGTCGCCCGCAGTCTCGGCAAGCAGGGGCACGCGGTGTTCGTCGTGGCCCGCACGGCCGAGAACGTGAACACCACGGTGAAGCAGCTGCGCGAAGAAGGGCACGAGGCGGACGGCGCTGCCGCCGACGTGACGTCCACCGAGGACATCCGCTCCGCCGTCCAGAAGGCGGTCGACACGTTCGGTCCCGTCGAGATCCTCGTGAACAACGCGGGTCGCGGTGGCGGTGGCATCACCGCCGAGCTGGACGAGAACCTCTGGCTGGACGTCATCGACACCAACCTCAACGGTGTCTTCCGCTTCACCAAAGAGGTTCTGAGCACCGGCAGGATGGTCGAGCAGTCCTGGGGCCGGATCATCAACATCGCCTCCACCGGCGGCAAGCAGGGCGTGGTGTTCGCCGCGCCCTACTCGGCGTCCAAGCACGGCGTCGTCGGCTTCACCAAGGCCGTCGGCATCGAGCTCGCGAAGTCCGGCATCACCGTCAACGCGGTGTGCCCCGGCTACGTCGAGACGCCCATGGCCGGCCGCGTCCGCCAGGGCTACGCGAACCACTGGGGCATCAGCGAGGAAGAGGTCCTCGAGAAGTTCAACGCCAAGATCCCGCTGGGTCGGTACAGCACGCCGGAAGAGGTCGCCGGTCTCGTGACGTACCTGACCACGGACACCGCGTCCTCGATCACCGCGCAGGCGCTCAACGTCTGCGGCGGGCTGGGCAACTACTGACATGCGCGGCGAGTCGGTAGTCGTCGTCGGGGCCGGGCAGGCGGGCTGCCAGGTCGCGGTGTCCCTGCGAGAACAGGGACACCGCGGCTCCATCACCCTCGTGGGTGACGAGCAGGCCGCGCCGTACCAGCGGCCACCGCTCACGAAGGCCTACCTGGCGGGGGAGACCGACCTCGCCGGGCTGGTGCTGCGGCAGGACTCCTACTACGCGGACCACGGCATCCAGGTCGTGACCGGTGAACGGGTCATCGGTGTCGACCGGTCGGCGCGGGTCGTGGTGCTGGGCTGTGCCCGCACCATCGGCTACGACCACCTCGTGTTCGCGACCGGCGCACGGCCCAGGCCACTGCCCGTTCCCGGTGCCGAGCACGTGCTGAACCTGCGCACGGTGGCCGACGCGGACGTGATCAGGCAGAAGCTCGAAGGCAGGACCGGACTGGACGTCGTCGTCATCGGCGGCGGGTTCATCGGCCTCGAGTTCGCCGCCGTGGTCCGGAAACTGCGCCACGAGGTGACCGTCGTCGAGACCCAGCCGCGGGTGATGCAGCGGGCCGTCTCCGAGGCGACCGCGCGGCACCTGACCAACCGCCACCGCCGTGAGGGCGTCCAGGTGCTGACCGGCACCGGCGTCGCCGCCGTCCGGGAGGGCTTCGTCGAGCTGACCGACGGCACGGTGCTGGTGGCGGACCTGGTGGTCGCGGGCATCGGCGTCATCCCGAACGCGGAGATCGCGCAACGGTCGGGACTCGCGTGCGACGACGGCATCGTGGTCGACGCCCACCTGCGCACGGTCGACCCGCGGGTGCACGCGATCGGTGACTGCGCGCGGTTCGCCCGCCCGCTCTCCGGTGGCCTGGTCCGCCTGGAGTCGGTGCAGAACGCCGTGGACCAGGCCGGTTGCGTGGCCGCGGCCATCCTGGGAAGTGCCGAGCCCTACACCGCGCTGCCGTGGTTCTGGAGCGACCAGTACGACGTGAAGCTGCAGATCGCCGGCCTCACCGACGGCCACGACCGCACGGTCACCGTCGGTGACCCCGCGCAGGGCAAGTTCTCGGTGTTCTGCTTCCGCGGTGACCGGCTGCTCGGTGTCGAGGCGTACAACCGCCCGGTCGACTTCCTCATGGCACGCCGCCTGATGGACTCCGGCGCCACGCTCACCCCGGAGATCGTCGGGAGGCCCGGCTTCGACCTCCGCCTGAGCCTGCAGCAAGCGGCCTAGCCCGATGCGCGCGCCAGCCGCGGAGCGGTCAGATCCAGCCCGCTTCCTCCGCGATGCGGATGGCGTCCACCTTGTTGCGCCCGTTGAGCTTGGTCATGATCGTCGTCAGGTAGTTGCGCACCGTGCCCGCCGACAGCGACAGCGCCGTCGCGATGTCGGCCGGGTCCGCGCCGTCGGCCGCCAGCCGGAGCACCTCGAGCTCGCGGTCGGTGAGCGGGCACTCGCCCCGGTCCCATGCGGCCAGGGCGAGCTGGCTGTCCACGACCCGTTCGCCGGCGGCGACCCGGCGGATCGCGTCGGCGAGCTCGGTCGGCGGCGCGTCCTTCAGCAGGAACCCGTCCACGCGCGCGGCAAGCGCCTTCCGCAGCGTTCCCGGCCTGCCGAGCGACGTCAGCATCAACGTCCTGACGTTTGGCATCGTTTCGCGAATCGTCATGGCGGCGGTCAAACCGTCGAGGATCGGCAGATCGATGTCGATCACGCAGACATCGGGCTTGTGCTGACGGGCGCCCGGCACGATCTTGTCCCCGGTGCTGACCTCGGCGACCACCTCGATGTCCGGTTCGAGGTTGAGCAGCGCGATGAGAGCACCGCGCACCATGTGCATGTCCTCAGCCAGCAGAACCCTGATCATCGCGCTCCTCCGCGCGCCACCTTATCTCTCGCAGTTCATGTCGCGCTCCACGCCACATCGAGGCGTGCCCACAACGGTGATTTGCGTCGTGCGCGTCGACACGCGCGCTGAAGGAGGTTGGACCGCGGTGCGAGTTGAGGATGTTTTCGTCAGGGGCAACGGTGTGCGCCTGCCCGCGACACTGACGGTCGCGGACGCGATCTCGTCGGGGGAGTGCGAGCCGAAACTGGTGGCACGAACGGACGTCGTGTCGGTCGCCGTGTCCCCGGACGAGTCGGCCGCGGAGATGGCGGTGGCCGCGGCCAGGATCGCATTGGAACACGCGGGGTCCGCCTCGGACGACGTCGAGCTGATCCTGCACGCCACCACCTACCACCAGGGCCAGGACCTGTGGCCGGTCGGTTCGTACATCCAGCGCGAGACCGTGCGGAACTCCTGTCTGGCGCTGGAGATCCGGCAGATGTCCAACGGCGGCATGGCCGCGCTGGACCTCGCGGTGGCCTATCTGGCCTCCAGGCCCGGCAAGGACGCGTTGCTGACCACGGCCGACCGCTTCTGCCTGCCCGGCATCGACCGGTGGCGCACCGATCCCGGCACGCCCTACGGCGACGGGGCTTCCGCCATCGTGCTGTCCCGCCGCGGCGGGTACGCGAAACTGCTTTCATTGGCCATCAACGCGGATTCCGATCTGGAACCGCTGCACCGCGGTGACGTGCCGATGGGTCTTGCGCCGTTCTCGCACCGCATGCCCGTGGACTTCGAGGACGCCAAGCAGGCGTTCAGCCGCCAGTTCGGGCTGTCCTACGGCATCAACAAGGCCAACGCCGGTCAGGCCGCCGCCGTCGAGGAGGCACTCGCCGACGCGGACATGAAGATCGGTGACGCCGACTGGGTGATCCTGCCGCACTTCGGCCGGCGTCGCCTGGACGTGAACTACCTGCGGCCGTACGACATCGAGCCGCGGCGCACCACGTGGGAGTGGAGCCGCACCGTCGGCCACCTCGGCGCGGGGGACCAGTTCGCGAGCCTCGGCCACCTGGTCGACGAGGGTCTGGCCCTCCCGGGGCAGCGGATCGTGATGTTCGGCGTCGGCGCCGGGTACAGCTGGGGCTGCGCCGTGCTGGAGATGGTCTGACAGAGCCACGAAGGCCGTGTGGGGGACTTCCCTCACACGGCCTTTTTCGTTCAGCTCAACGGGATCTCGGCACGCAGGCGGAACGTGTGCTCCGGCGTGAGACCGGCGTGCAGGTCGCCGCCGAGCGCGCGGACGCGCGTGGTGAGGTTGCCGATTCCGCTGCCGTCCCTGGACTTTCGCTCCGACGTGGAAATCCCGTCGTTGACGATGTCCATCGTGACCCGTTCCGGCGAGCTGCACAGCACGATCTCGCAGCGCTCGGCCTTGCTGTGCCGCAACAGGTTCGTCACGCCCTCGCGCAGCACGGTCGCGAGCGTCACCGTCACGTCCTTGGGCAGCTCGTCGCACGGGTCGATCCGCACGGTGACGTCGATGTCGGCCGCGGACAGCAGCGCCTGCGCCGACTGGGTCTCCTCGTCGAACGACAGCTCCCGGTAGCTCAACGCGACCGACCGCACGTCCGCCAGCGCCTGCCGGGAGATCTCCAGCACCTCGGTGAGCTCCTGCCGCGCCCGATCGGGGTCGATCGTGACCAGCCGGTGCGTGAGCTCGCTCTTCAGCGTGATCGCCGACAGGCTGTAGCCGAGCAGGTCGTGCAGATCGCGCGCGAACCGCAGCCGCTCCTGCGTCACCGCCGCCGTCGCCAGCTCCTCGCGGGCCTCGTGCAGCTCGTTGACCATCGACTGCAACCGGGTCAACGCGTAGAGCACGAGGCCGTGGTTCATCGTGGCCATGAGGCCGTACGCGATGTCCACCGGTCCGTGGCCGAACACGTGGTAGAGAACGCCCTGTGCGGCCACCACGGTGAAGAAGCCGATCCAGCCGCCGACGCGGGGCACCAGCAGCGCCACCGACCCGGCGAGGAAACCGGGCACGGCGAGGTACGGATCGCTGTACAGCAGCTGGGGCGCGTACACGCAGACGGCCATGGCCGCGAGCACCCCGGCCGCACGCGGCGGCGGCAGCGAGACGTGCTGACGGCTCACCAGGCCCAGCACCAGCGCCGCGGTGCCGACGATGCCGGCCAGCGCGACCGCGACCCCGGTCGCGCCGACGCGGGTGTACTCGTATCCGGCGACCAGCATCGACATCGCGACGTAGCCGATCACCACGACCGTGAGCAGCACCTGCGCGAACCGTGTCGCCATCGCGGGACCGGCCGGGCGTTCCCGCGCCGCCGGCTCCTCCTCCGCCGGTTCGGCCGGCACCTCCGCGTGCAACCGGAAGGTGCCGTCGGGAGACGTCTGGGCCAGCAGTGAGCCACCGATGGCCGTGGTCCGGATGTCGAGGTTGCTCAGGCCGCTGCCGCGGTCGGCGCCGGCTTCGACCGGCCCGCCGTCGTTGACCACGTCGAGCGACACGAGGCGGTCCATGCCCGAGATGCTGATCGTGCACCGGGTGGCCTGGCTGTGGCGCAGCAGGTTCGTGACGCCCTCGCGCAGCACTGTCGCGAGCACCGTGCGGGACCGCGGGGAGAGGTCGGCGTGGTCGCCCGCCTCGATCGTGGTCTCGACGCCCGCCGCGGTCAGCACGGACCGCGCCGACTCGATCTCGTCGGTCAGCGACAGCTCCCGGTAGCTCGACGCCACCGCACGAACGTCGGTCAACGCCTCGCGCGCGATGCTGAGGATCTCGGCCAGCTCCTTCAGCGCGCGCTCGGTGTGCTCACCGACCAGCCTGCGGGCCAGCTCGACCTTCAGCGTGATCGCGGACAGGCTGAAGCCGAGCAGGTCGTGCAGGTCGCGGGCGAACCGCAGGCGTTCCTGCGACACCGCCAGCCCGGCGAGCTCGGAGCGGACCGTCTCCAGCTGCTTCACCAGCGGCGGCAACCGCGAGAGGCCGTACACGACCAGGCCGGAGGCCAGCGGCGACACCGTGTAGTAGACCAGTTGGGGGAGTGCGTCGACGTACGCGGACTTGATCACGCTGTTGCTCAGCGCCACCGCACCGAAGACCACCCATCTCACCCGGCCGGACAGCACCAGCAGCGCACTGCCGGCGAGGAAACCGGGCATCCCGGACCACGCGTTCGCGAAGAACGGGTACGGCACGTAGATCAACGCCGCCATCGCGCCCAGCGCCAGGTACGCCTTGGCCGATCGGAGGTTCGCGCTCGGTCTCGAGAAGACTCGCAGCTGCAGGTACCCGATGGCGAGCAGACAGGCGAGAGACGCGGCGATCCGCGCGGGCGTCGCCCCGGCCTGCAGCACGTAGAAGAAGGCGTTGCCGAGGTAGTTGGCGAACACCACGCTGATCACGACGTACGCCAGACGACGGGATACGGACGAGCGTTCCAGTCGTGACGTCACAGCAGCTCCCACGCGAGGATCCGGACGCGGCCATGATACGGGCGCTGCCCGTTTTCTCCCGTGCTTCGCGCTTCGCGATCGGGGCAACATGACGGCGGCTCAGCGCCTCGCCGGTACCACGAGCTGGGCGCCCGCGAGATAGGCGACGACGTCGGCGACGAGGGACTGCTCGACCTGCAGCGCTTCGGCCACCTGCGCGATCGTGGTCTCGGCCGCCAGCAGCGTCTTCGCGATCTCCGTCGCGGGCGCGCTGTGCAGGATCACCTGGTACTGCGAGCCGGGGCTCGCCAGCGCCTGGTCACCGTTGAGCCGCTCGATCTCGGTGCCCCCGCGCATCGTGACGGTCTCGTCGTCGCCGATGTGTGGCAGCGTGAACACCGCGTCACCGGTCACCGCCACGACCGACAGGATCGGGCCGGCGCCGTCGTTCAGCCCGAGCGACGGCACGACACAGCCGCCGAGCTGGTCGAGCGTGTTCTTGAGCTTGCGCCAGACCAGGCACGGCCCGCCGCCGTTCTTCCACCGCACGAAGTTCTCGTGGAGCACGGAGATGTTCTCCAGCGCGACGGGCCCGAGGGACATCCGGTGCAGAGCCTCGCGCACCAGCGGGCTGGTGTCGGCGAGCTCGATCGCACCCCAGCGCCCGTGCACGGTGAGGTGCTCGGCTCCCTCGTCGACGAAGGCGTCCTCGATCAACGACCACAGCGGGCGACCCGCGGGGACGTGCGACTGGGTGGGCACCACGGGCGCCTCCGCTCGGGTCACATGAACAGTGGGATCGGGTTGAGCTCGTCGTAGTGGCGGGGTCGTGGCAGTCGTCCCAGTTGTACGGGCACGTCGTAGAGGCGTCCTTGAGCGAACCTCGACCAGAAGTGCCGCAGTCCCGGCACCACGACCCGCACGACCGCAAGCCCGATGTCGGGACGGGTCTGGTCGAGCACGAGCAGCTCCATTCCCCGTTCCTCCAGGGTGGCCTCGATGACGCGGATGTCGTCGGCGAGGTCGGGATGGTGCGTGTAGCCGTGGTGCGACGCGTCGCGCACCGGCTCGGCCGGGTCGGGTGCCAGCCACGGCTGCTCGGAGAGCCGCGTGCGTTCGAACCACGTCCGCGTGTCGATGTCGAACGCGCCGAGATCGACGGGCTCGCACACCATCGGCATGCACTGGTTCAGCTCGGTGAGCGCGCGACGGGCGGCCAGCCGCGGGTCCAGGTGGGCACCACAGCCGAGCATGATGTCCTCGCGCGGGCCGTCGACCCGGCGGGACACCGCGACCATCACGGGTACGCCCAGGTCCGCCGTGACGTCGAGCAGCCACACCTCGCGGCCGAGGCTCGCGTGCACCTCGCGGCAGTCGTCGATCCAGCGGTCGTGGAACGAGTCCAGGTTCACGCCGGGCACGGGAGTGCGGTTGTACCACCAGATGGCGACCGCGTCGCGTTCGACGAGTTCCAGAAGCCCTTGCAGCACCGCGTCTTCCAGGCTGCTGCCGGCGGCGCAGCCGTTGGAGTTCGACGTGACACTCGGCGGACAGGGGGCGCCGAAGTAGAGCATGCCGGTGGGCAGGAACTTGTGGCGTCGTTCGGTGAGGGACCACAACGGGGTCCAGTCCATCACCTCGTCGTCGTCGAACGGGGTGGTGACGTGCTGGAACCTGGAGTGACTCGCGTTCCACACGTCGCGGTTCTCGTACTGCCGCGGGTGGTAGTGCTGCACGGTGTCGGGGTGGATGGCCAGGTCGCCGAGCGACCGGTAGCTGCCGCTCACCCGTGCCTCGTCGCCGCAGAACGCGCCACTGCGCCGTTCCACGGCTTCGCAGAGCGCACCGACCTCGGCGTCGAGCGGCGTCACGCCCTTGCCGCCGGTGTCCGCGCGCAGCGACGAGCGAAGTGCCTCGATCCCGTCGCCCGCGGCCGCGATGTTCGCGCCGGACCAGAAGGAGTTGAAGAACGCGGGACCGGTGTTGTTGCGGCGGATCTCCCGCACGATCCCGGTGACCGGGCCGACGAGGTGCCGATAGGTGTCGAGCACCTCCTGCGGCGATGACGACCGGTGGCCACCGCCGTCGCAGGAACGCTTGAGCCTGCTCGTCAGGTCAACCCGCTCGAACGCCCTGCTCGCGACGATCCCGGGGTCGCCGCAGCCGGGACATTGCGGTCGCGCCCGGACGTCGTGGTGCGCGACCCGCATGGTCAGGCTGTCGTAGCTCCAGATCGCCCGCTGCGTGTTGTGCCGGAGACCGGCGAGCCACTTGGCGGCCTCGACCGACGCGATCTCCAGCGCGGTCGCGGTGAGCGACGGCAGCCCGATCGCGGCCCGAGGTGCCGGACCGCGCTGTCCGCAACGCGCGCGGACGTGGGCTTCCGCCGACCGGTTCGCCGACAGCCGGGTGGCGAGGCACCGCCAGCAAGGCCCGTCGCCCGGCGTGAAGAAGGGACCCACGCACACCTGTGCCCCGATCGGCTTGACCAGCAGCCACGGGGTGCCGGTCGAGCGGTGTGCGGCGTCGATGTCGCGGAGCTCGGGCGCCAGGTAGTCCGCACACGCCACGATCGTGAGGTCACCACTCCCCGAGGTGACCGTCAGTCCGTTGCGCCGCAAGGCTTCCGCGAGCGGGTCGCGATCGGTGCCGCCGATCGCGACGATGGAGACGGGCGACGCCGTTGTCGCCGCCACCGCTTCCGCTGGGTCTAGACCCGCCGCGTCCCAGTACGCGAGTGAGGCCTCGGTGCCGGCCGAACCGTCCTCCTCACCCCGCCTGCCGATCAGTCCCGCGGCGGTGAGCCGTGCCAGCATGCGGCCGACCTCGTCCGCGGTCAGCCCGGCGGGGGCGTCGCGCAGCAGCCCGGCGAGGTCGCGGGTGCCGTCGAGCAGCAACGCCAGCGATTCGACGTGGCTGCCCTGGATCGCCGTGACACCGGCTTCCGCGAAGAGGTAGACGGCCTCGCCCTGCACGACCTGCGGCCGGAGGTGACGTTTGAACCCGATGCGTTGCTCGCCAGGTTCAGCCAGCTCGCTTCTCATGCCGCGAGAACCTCGTCGAACGCCACGAGCGGCCTGCCCGGCGCGGTGTGCGTCCAGGCGATGAAGAGGTCCATCGAGGCCTCACGGTCGAATTCGTAGATCTTCATGTCGTCAATGGCGCCGTCGGCGTTGCTCATGGCGGTGACGGAAGCCAGGTGATCCAGAGGGAAGGTGGGGTGCATGTTTGCGACTCCGATGCATGGGACCAATGTGGTGCGTCAATCGTGCCTACCGGCCGTAATGGGCCGGTAGTTACGCGTTAATGCGCCCTGGTATGAAGTTTTCACACCCGCGCACAGGGAGAACTCATCCGAGATCGAGGACCGGTGCACTAACGCGACGCCGTTGGGCCGAGCAGACTAATCAGGTGCTCGGAGAAGGAGGAGGGGCGCGATGCAGATCCAGGTCCTGGGGCCGGTCGAGGCCAAGGTGAACGGTCGCTCGGTGACGCCCACGGCGGCCAAGCCGCGTCAGATACTGGCGCTGCTTGCACTGCACTCCGGATCGGTGGTGTCCGTACCGACGCTGATCGAGGAGCTGTGGGGCGACCGCCCGCCCCGGAGCGCGCGCACCACGTTGCAGACCTACATCTTGCAGCTGCGCAAACTGATCGGGGACGCGCTGGCGGTGTCCGGCGAGAGCGGCGCGAAGGAAGTGCTCGTCACCCGCTACGGCGGCTATTTGCTCGACGTGCCACCGGAGTCCGTCGACGTGCACGAGTTCGACCGGCTCGCCCGCGCCGGTCATCAGGCCCACGACGTCGAGGACCACGCGTCGGCCGCGCGGTTGCTGCGGCAGGCGCTGGAGATGTGGCGCGGTCCCGCCGTCGTGGACGTGCGGCCGGGAATGCCGCTGGGCATCGAGGTCGTGCGGCTGGAGGAGGCACGGCTCGGCGCGCTCGAAGCCCGCATCGACGCGGAGCTGCGGATGGGCAGGCACAAGGCGTTGCTCAGCGAGCTCTCCGTGCTGACGGTGCAGAACCCGTTGAACGAGAACCTGTGTGCGCAGTACATGATCGCGCTGTTCCGCGCCGGCAGGCAGTGGCAGGCGCTGGACGCCTTCAAGGCGTTGCGCAACACACTGGTCGAGGAGCTCGGCGTGGAGCCGTCGGCGAGGTTGCAGGCGCTGCAGCACGCGATCCTCACTTCCGATCCGCGCCTCGACAGCGCCGAAACCCGGCAGCTGCAGAGGCTGCTCGCCTGAGTCCGGCTCCAGCGGCCCCCGTCACACTGTGGCGGGGGCCGTTTTCGTTGTCCTGCAACGCTTTCTTCCAGGACGTCTCCAGTGGCACCCCACCGCGCGCTGGCAACCTCACTGAAGGGCGCGCGGAAATCGCCCGGTGGAGGAAAGGAAAATAGCCGTGAGCGCACTGACCATCGAGGGCCTCAAGGAGATCCTCAACGAGGCCGCGGGCGAGGACGACTCGTTCAAGCCGGGCCAGGACATTCTCGACGTGCCGTTCCTCGAGCTGGGCTTCGACTCGCTCGCCCTGCTGGAGACGGTCGCGCTGATCAAGCGGAAGCACGGGGTCGCGATCGCCGACGACGAGATGGCGTACCTGGAGACGCCGCGTCAGTTGCTGGACAAGGTCAACGGACAGATCGCGGCCTGACGCCGGCGAATCGGAACGGAGACGAACATGACGCACACCACCACGCACACGGTCATGATCGGTGCTCCCGCCAAGGTGGTCTACGACCTGGTCGCGGACGTGACGACCTGGCCGTACACCTTCGGACCCACGGTGCACGCCGAGGTGTTCGAACGGGACGGATCCACCGAACGGCTGCGGCTGCACGCGTTCGCCAACGGTGACGTGCGCACGTGGACGTCCCGTCGCGAGCTCGATCCGGCGAACCTGCACGTCAAGTTCGAGCAGGAGCGTTCGGCCGCGCCCGTCAAGACGATGGGTGGGGAGTGGCGGATCGTCCCGATCGCCGACTCGGCGACTCGGGTCGATCTGCTGCACCACTTCACCGCCGCCCAGCCGGAGGCGGTCGACCTCATCCTGAACGCGGTCAACAACAACAGCGACGCCGAGCTCGCGGCGCTCAAGCGCGCCGCCGAGTACGGCGACGACTACGACAAGCTGGTGCTGTCGTTCTCCGACAGCATCACGATCCACGCGGGCCGCAAGGACGTCTTCGACTTCCTGTACCGGTCGGACCTGTGGCCGCAGCGGCTGCCGCACGTCGCCCGGCTGGACCTGAAGGAAGCTGTCACCGGCGTGCAGTCCATGGAGATGGACACGCGCAGCCCGGACGGGTCGATCCACACCACGCACTCGGTGCGGGTCTGCTTCCCGTACGACAGCATCGTCTACAAGCAGACGGCCACGCCGCCGATCATGGCGGCGCACGTCGGCCGGTGGACGCTCAGGGCCATCGGCGACGGTATCGAGGCCGGCATCGAGGCGACCTCGCACCACACGGTCGTCATCCGGCCGGAGGTCGTGACGGAGGTGCTGGGGCCGGACGGCACGCTCGAGCGCGCTCGCGAGCTCATCCGTCACGCGCTGGGAACCAACAGCCTCACGACGCTCCGGCACGCGAAGGAATTCGCCGAGAACGGATGAGGTGACGCGCGATGGGGTTGGGTGGCGCGGAACTGCTCACCGCCGCGGCACGTGCCGCGAGCCGCAACGGGCTCTACGTCGTGTCGATGTACCTGGAGAAGGCGGCGATCGAACATCAGCGCAAGGGATGTCCGTCCGAAGTGGCGCCCTGTGCTTACGAGATCGAGGCTTCCCGCGTACTGCTGTCGGGGTTCTAGATGGAGCACTACGACATCTCGCTGCGTCGCACCGGACTGTCCATCTCGGACAGACTGGTCGCGGCGCGGCGCCTCGACACGCCGGGACTCACGTTCGTCGACGGAGGCCGGCCGGGGCGGTTCTACCGCCGTGCCGCGGTCGAGCTCCGGTTGCGGGCCACCACCCTCGTCGTGTCCGGTGGTGCGGAAGACCTCACCGCACTGCTCGCCGCGGAAACCGCCGCGGTGGCAATGGTTGTGCAAGGGCACGGCTTCTTCCCGGATTCGGTTTCCGGGTTGCGAGAGGCCGTGCGTCAACTCGTGCGCGCCCAACGGCGAGTGATCGTCGAGGCGCGGGACTTCTTCGACGGCTGGCTGGCCGATCCCGAGCACGCGCTCGAGGTCGTGCTGACGGCCGCGGAGGCTGGGGCGGAAACCGTGTTGCTGCACGACACAGCGGGCAGGCTGTGGCCGGACCAGATCGGCGAGATCGTCGAGACGGTCGCGGAAACCGGTGTGCCCCTAGGTTTTGGTTGCCATGGCGGCGACTTCGTGGCGAAGCAGCAGTTCGCCGCGGAGGCGGGGGCGGGCCTCTTGCAGCGGTCCTACGCCGTTGTTCGAGGTGGCCTCGATCGGGCCGTTTCACCATCGGTTCATTCGGCAGAAACAGGTATCGCTCCTGTGCCCTGTCCGAGATTGGAGCAGACCGTGTCCGCACAGAAGGCGATTGGAGGTGTCCGATGAGTCGTCGCGCCGTCATCACCGGGGTGGGCGTGGTAGCACCTGGTGGCATCGGAACGAAGGCGTATTGGAAACTGCTGTCCGAAGGGCGTACGGCGACTCGCATCATCACGCACTTCGACGCGTCTCCGTACCGCTCCCGCATGGCGGGTGAAGCAGATTTCGACCCCGTGCGCGAAGGCCTGTCGCCGCAGGAGATCCGCAGGCTCGACCGCGCCGCGCAGTTCGCGGTCGTCGCGGGCCGCGAGGCGATGGCCGACTCGGGCATCGAGTTCGACCAGCTCGACCCCGGCCGCATCGGTGTCTCGCTCGGCACCGCGGTCGGCTGCACGACCTCGCTGGAGCGCGAGTTCATCGTCGGCTCCGACCGGGGCAAGTACTGGGAGGTCGACCAGTCCTACGCCGTGCCGCACCTCTACGACTACTTCACGCCGTCCTCGATGGCGACGGAGCTGGCGTGGACGGTCGGCGCGGAGGGACCGGTCTCCGTGGTCTCCACGGGCTGCACGTCCGGTCTGGACTCGGTCGGCTACGCGGCCGAGCTGATCATGGAGGGCTCCGCGGACGTCGTCGTCACCGGCGGCACCGAGGCTCCGCTCTCCCCGATCACCGTGGTGTGCTTCGACGTCATCCGCGCGTCGAGCACCCGCAACGACGATCCCACCACGGCGTGCCGCCCGTTCGACAAGACACGTGACGGCCTGGTGCTGGGCGAGGGTTCCGCGATCATCGTGCTCGAGGAGCTGGAGCACGCCCGCGCTCGCGGTGCCCACATCTACGGAGAGGTCGCCGGGTTCGCCTCGCGGTGCAACGCCTACCACATGACGGGCCTGCACCCCGAGGGCATCGAGATGTCCGACGCCATCAACATCGCGTTGAAGCAGGCGCGTTCGGACGCCACCGACGTCGGCTACATCAACGCGCACGGCTCGGGCACCAAGCAGAACGACCTGCACGAGACGGCGGCGTTCAAGCGTTCGTTGGGCGCGCATGCGTACAAGACGCCGGTGTCGGGCTTCAAGTCGATGATCGGGCACTCGCTGGGCGCGATCGGTTCGCTGGAGATCGTCGGCTCGCTGCTGGCGTTCGAGGAGAACCTCATCCCGCCGACGGCGAACCTGCACGAGCCGGACCCAGAGTGCGACCTGGACTACGTGCCGCTGGTCGCGCGCGAGGCGAAGGTCAACACGGTCCTGACCGTGGGCAGTGGTTTCGGTGGATTCCAGAGCGCCATGGTGCTCAAGAAGGTGGAAGGGGCAGGCCGGTGACTCGGGCGGTGGTGACGGGAATCGGCATCGCGTCGCCGAACGGGCTGGGGCCGACCGCGTACTGGCGGGCGACCCTGCACGGGGAGGCGGCGATCAAGCCGATCACCCGGTTCGACAGTGCCAACTACTGGGCGAAGATCGCCGGCGAGGTGCCGGGCTTCGAGGCAGGCCGGCACCTGCAGGGCCGGTTGCTGCCGCAGACGGACCACATGACGCGGTTGACGCTGGTGGGCACTGACTGGGCGTTGCGCGGCGCGGGCGTGCAGCCCAACGACATCCCTGACACCGACATCGCGGTGATCACCGCGGCGACGGCGGGCGGGTACGAGTTCGGTCAGCGGGAGCTGCAGAAGCTGTGGCACCAGGGCCCGGAGTACGTCTCGGCGTACCAGTCGTTCGCGTGGTTCTACGCGGTCAACACGGGCCAGATCTCCATCCGCCACGGCACACGCGGTCCCGGCGCGGTGGTGGTGTCCGAGCAGGCCGGTGGCATCGACTCCATCGGGCACGCCCGTCGCCAGCTGCGCAAGGGAGTGAAGCTGGCGCTCACGGGTGGCATGGACTCGTCCCTGTGCCCGTGGGCGTGGGTGGCGCACCAGGCGTCGGGTTGCCTGTCGCGCAACAACAACCCTCGCCGCGCCTATCTGCCGTTCGACCGCGACGCCTCCGGGTACGTCGCCGGTGAGGGCGGCGCGATCATGGTGGTCGAGACGCCGGAGTCGGCGGCCGAACGTCCCGGCACCCGGATCTACGGTGAGATCGTCGGGTATGCCGCGACGTTCGACTCGCGGATGCCGTCGCGGGAGCCGGGGCTGAAGCGGGCCGCCGAGCTGGCGTTGCGCGACGCCGGCATGGACGCCTCCGAGATCGACGTGGTGTTCGCCGACGCGGCGGGCATTCCCGAGCTCGACAAGGCCGAGGCCGAGGCGATCAAGGGGATCTTCGGGCCGTTCGGTGTGCCGGTGACGGCGCCGAAGACCATGACCGGCCGGCTGTTCGCCGGCGGCGGGTCGCTGGACGTGGCGTCGGCGATCCTCTCCATCTACTGGAGCGCGATCCCACCGACCGTCAACGTCGAGAACCCCGTGCCGGAGTACGAGCTGGACCTCGTGATGAACGAGGCGCGGCACGGCAAGGTGAAGGCCGCGCTGGTGCTCGGGCGTGGCAAGGGCGGGTTCAACTCCGCCATGGTGGTTCGCGAGTACAGGTGATGTCACTCGTTGCTCAGGGGTCGCGAGATTTCCTTCGCGGCCCCTGAGCCGTTTCTGGAGGCTTTCGTGGATGTAGCACTGATGTTTCCCGGGCAGGGGTCGCAGTACCCGCGGATGGCGGCGTCCCTGTACGGCACGGATACCGTGTTCACCTCGGTCATCGACGAGGTGTTCGAGCTCTTCGGCGAGGTTGGTGCGGTTGCTTGTGAGGACTGGCTTTCCGGTGCTGACATCGACCACGTGTCGCGTGCTCAGCCGTTGTTGTTCGCGGTCGACTACGCGTTGGGGCGCACCGTCTTGTCATGGGGTGTTCAGCCTGTCGCGTTGATCGGGCACTCGGCGGGGGAGGTCGTCGCGGCGACTCTCGCCGGGGTCTTCTCGTTGGAGGAGGCCGTTTCCCTGGTGCGGGACCGGGTGTTGTCGGCCGTGCCGATTCCGTCCGGTGGCATGCTGGCCGTCGCGGGTTCCGAAGCCGACCTGGTGCCCTACCTGGAAGGCGATGTCGCGATCGCGGCGGTGAACTCGGCTCGGCAGACGATGCTGGCCGGGTCGGACGAGCCACTCGCTCGGGTGCGGCTGCGGCTGGAGGCGGACGAGTACATCGTCGTGACGGTGCCGGCGTCGACACCGTTCCACAGCCCGGCCATGCAGCCCGCAGTGGATGAGGCCCTGGCTTCGTGGAGCGCGTCGCCCTCCGCGCCCTCCCTGCCGGTGTACTCCGGCTACACGGGCAAGCTGATGACCGCCGAGGACGCGTTGTCGGCGCGGTTCTGGACTCGGCAGCTGACCGATGCCGTCTACTTCGGACCAGCGTTGAACGAGCTGCTGGCGATGTACGACGTCCTGCTGGTGGAAGCCGGACCCGGCCAGACGCTGACGTCGTTCGCGCGCCGCACGAAAGCCGTGCGGACGGGTGTTTCCCAGGTGTTGCCGTTGCTGGACGCCTCGGATTCCGTCGAGGCTGCTCGTTCGCGTCTGGTGTGAGACGTATAAAAGGGCCGCCCTCTGCTGGAGGGCGGCCCTTTGGCTGGCAACTAGTCGATGCCGCGGATGATGTGGTCTTCGGTTTCAGGTGGCCGCATTTCGTTGTTCTCCATGCTTTTACGGTAATTCTGGTGATTCAGCTCTCACTCGAGAGATGGTCGTCGAGCAGTGCGACCGCACGCGTCCAGCCCGCGCCGGCGCCCTTGATCTTGACCGGGAACGCGACGACCGTGAACCCGAAGTCCGGCAACGCTTCCAGGTTCGAGAGGCGTTCGATCTGGCAGTACTCGCGGTCGCGGCCGGCGAAGTGCGCTGGCCACAGCACGCTCTCGTCCTTGGTCGCGAGGTAGCGCTTGACGATGTCCGGGAAAGGCGCGTCGAGACTGAACGCGTCGGTCGCGATCACCTTGACCCCCAGGTCCAGCAACAGGTTCGTGGCGGGACCGTCGAGCCCGGTGTAGTCGGTGAAGTACGTCTGGGTGCCCGCGTGCTGGGCGGCGCCGGTGTCGAGGATGACGATGTCCATCGGCTTCGGCGTGTAGCCGATGCGGGCGAACTCCTTCTCCAGCACGTCTGGGCCGATGACGCCGGTGCCGTGGCCGCGGACGTCGAGCTTCACGCCGGGGTTGTGGAACCACTCCAGCGGCATCTCGTCGATGTGGCGGGGGATTCCGTTGCCGTACGTGGTCTTCGAGCCGTAGTGGGAGGGCGCGTCGACGTGCGTGCCGGTGTGGGAGGTGAGGCTGATCCGGTCCAGCGTCAGGAACTCCGAGTCCCGCAGCACGGACACGTCGAACTCGATGCCCAGCCGCGCCTTGAGCTGCTCGGCCATGTGCTGGGCACCCTGGGCGGCCGTGAGCACCTCGTGCGTCACCGGGTCCGCTTCGTACGCGGATGCGTCAATGTGGGAAGACAGATCGATGATGCGCATGCTCAGCAGCGTGGCGGGTGTTCCTTGAGCACGTCTCAAGACGCGGTGTGCATGGTTCTCCTGGAGCTGACACCGGTTTTGGGGAGAGTCATGATCACCTTCGTCAACCGTTTCACGCTGACCGGCGACCCCGAGGAGTTCGAGAAGGCCTTCGACGAGACGGCGGCGTTCCTGCGGGAGCAGCCGGGCCTGATCAAGTACACGCTGTCGCGCCAGCTGGACGACCCGGCGTCGTACGTGAACATCGCGTTGTGGGAGAGCGCTGACGCGCTGCGTGCCGCGCTGGGGCACCCGGACTTCGGCGGCCACGCCAAGGCGATGCGCGGCCTGGCCGAGTCGCAGGGGGCGGTCTTCACCCCGCGCCTGTCCTTCGAAGCCTGATGGGACCTTTGCGGGGCTTGAAGGTCGTCGAGTTCGGAGGCATCGGTCCGGGCCCGCACGGCGCGATGCTGCTCGCGGACCTCGGCGCGGAGGTCGTGCGCGTCGAGCGTCCGTCCGGCGGCCTGTCCGTGGTGCCGGACGCCTCCCGCGACTTCCTGTTGCGCGGCAGGCGTTCGGTGTCCGCGGACCTGAAGTCCGCCGAGGGCCGTGCCTCGGTGCTGTCGCTGATCTCGGCCGCCGACGTGGTGATCGAGGGGTTCCGGCCCGGCGTGCTGGAACGGCTCGGGCTGGGCCCGTCCGACTGCCTGGCGGTCAATCCTGGTCTGGTCTACGCGCGGATGACCGGCTGGGGCCAGTCCGGCCCGCTGGCCGACCGGGCCGGCCACGACATCAACTACCTGTCGCTGACCGGTGTCCTGCACGCGATCGGCAAACCGCCGCTGAACCTCGTCGGTGACTTCGGCGGTGGGTCGCTGTACCTGGTGGTGGGCGTGCTGGCGGCGTTGTGGGAACGGCAGCGCACCGGCCGAGGCCAGGTCGTCGACGCGGCGATCGTCGACGGCGTGGCCTCGCTCGCCCAGATGATCTGGTCGATGAAGGCGCAGTCGGTGTGGGAGGACGCGCCCGACTCGAACCTGCTCGACGGCGGCTGCCCGTTCTACGCGCTGTACGAGTGCGCTGACGGACGTTCCGTCGCCGTGGGTTCGCTGGAACCGCAGTTCTACGGGTTGCTGCTGGCCGGTCTGGGCTTGTCCTCCGACGACCTTCCGCCGCAGCTGGACCGCGACGGCTGGCCGTTGCTGCGCAAGACGTTCGCCGAGGCGTTCCTGACCAGGACCCGCGACGAGTGGGCAGAGGTGTTCGGTGACACCGACGCCTGCGTGACCCCGGTGCTGACACTGGAAGAAGCCGCTGCGCACCCGCACCTGGTGGCGCGCGGAGTGTTCACTTCGGACGGTGCCGCCGCGCCCGCACCCAGGTTCGCCTGACCGTCGTCTCAACTGGCAGCGTGCGGGACATCGTTCGCACGACCGAGTTGTTTGTCGTGGAACCGCGCATCTTCACCGAGCCCCAGCAGGAGGCGAGCTACGACGACCTGCTCCGCGCGGCCAGGACGGCGGAGGACGCCGGCTACGGCGCCTTCTTCCGCTCCGACCACTACCTCAAGATGGGCTCGGTCGACGGGCTGCCCGGCCCGACGGACCCGTGGATCACGTTCGCGGGTCTGGCCCGCGACACCAGCACGATCCGCCTGGGCACGCTGATGACCGCCGCGACGTTCCGCTACCCCGGCCCGCTCGCCATCAGCGTTGCCCAGGTCGACCAGATGTCCGGCGGCCGCGTGGAGTTCGGCATCGGCGCCGGCTGGTACGAGGCGGAACACATCGCCTACGGCATCCCGTTCCCGACGCTCGGCGCCCGCTTCGAACGCTACGAGGAACAGCTCGCCATCATCACCGGCCTCTGGGAAACCCCGGTCGATGGCACCTTCTCCTTCGAGGGCAAGCACTACAACCTCACCGACGCCCCGGCTCTCTCCAAGCCCGCGCAGGACCGCATCCCGGTCGTCATCGGTGGCATGGGCGCGCGCCGCACCCCGGCACTGGCCGCGAGCTACGCCACCGAGTTCAACCTCCGTTCGTGGGCATCGACGCCGCCCTCGAGCAGTACGCCCGTGTCGACGCCGCGTGCGCCGAAATCGGCCGCGACCCCCGCGAGGTGTCCGAGCTCAAGGAGAACGGCCTCTGCGGAACCCCGGCCGAGGTTGTCGACCGCATCGGCACGTGGCGCGAGCAGACCGGCATCCAGCGCGTCTACCTGCAGATGCTGGACCTGTCCGACCTCGACCACATCATCGAGGTCGCTGCCGACGTGGCTCCGCAGTTGTCCTGATATCCCGTATATCAGCAAGGCTCATATCTCATATCCGATATATCGCACATCGGATATGGGATATGTCCCCGTGACCCTCGCTCAGGCGAGCGCGCGGCGAACCTCGTCCGGCATCGGCATGGCATACCGTCCGAACCGCCGCCGATATCCGATGTACCGCAGCTGCAGCGCGGGGTCGTCGAGATAGCGGCGTTCCAGCCCGTTCTTCCCGAGCACCAGCCTCAGCCCGCGACCGAGCATCGACGGCGAGTCCAGCCCGAAGCGGTCGCGCAGCACGTCGGCGGCAGCGTGGTCGCCGAACTCCAGCGCGGCCCGTCGCACGGACTCGACCGGCACCATCAGGTACGGCTCGTCGGCGCGAACGCCGTCGCGATGTGCGATGCCCAACGCACTGAGCGCCTTCTGATGCGCGCCGCCGTCGAGCCCGAGGTAGTACTGCTCCCAGTCGCCGACCTGGATCTCGCCGCTCCACGTGCGCGCCGGTGCGGCCACCGCCGCCGCACCGCCGTACGGGAGACCTGATGACGCGAGCGCCGTGACACCGGCAGCCGTGAACAACTGGCGTCGAGAAAGTCTCACGACGCACCCTCCTCCGGAAAACCCCCTGGGAAACCCGCGGTTCCCCGCCGCGGGGCTACGGAATGCTAGCGAAGGTGATCCCCGGCGCGACGGGGCCAGAGCGGGTCAAAGTGCGGTCCGTCAGGGGGAGGGTTCCGTCCAGTGCCGCGAGCACAGCGTCACGTGCCATCGGCAGCACCTCGGCCACAGTGACGTCTCGGTCCAGCTCGTGCGAGAGCGAAGCGACGCCCGCGTCCTTGATGCCGCACGGGATGATGTCGCCGAACGCGTCGAGGCTCGCGTTGCAGTTGATCTCGAAGCCGTGCATGGTCACGCCGCGCTGCACGCGGATGCCGATCGCGGCGACCTTGCGCTCCGGGCCGCGGTCGTCGGCCGGGATCCACACGCCGCTGCGGCCCTCGACCCGGCCGGTGTGCACGCCGAGCTGGTCGCACACGTCGATCAGGCCCTGCTCGATGCGCCGCACGTACTCCACGACGTCCATCGGCTCGATCAGCCTGACGATCGGATAGCCGACCAGCTGACCAGGACCGTGCCAGGTGATCTTGCCGCCGCGGTCGACGTCGATGACCGGGGTGTCGCCGCCGCGCGGGCGCTCCTCGTCCAGAGTGCGTCGGCCGCACGTGTAGACGGGCGGGTGCTCGAGCAGGAGCAGCGTGTCCTCAGCGGTGCCGCCTGCGCGCTTCTCCGCGATCTCCTTCTGGAGGTCCCACGCCGCCATGTAGTCGATGAGGCCCAGCTCACGGACGACGACGGGGTCTGACGAGGTGCGGCACGAGTTCACGACCCGACGTTACCAACCCCAGAGCCAGCGCTGCCACGAGTCCAACACCCGTCACACCCAGCACCGCGCCGATGACATCGGTGACCCAGTGCATCTCCAGCACGACCCTGGCGAACCCGGCCACGAGCACCGCCAGAACGGCCCACAACACGCCACGGTGCAGCAGCACGATCATCGTGAACGCCACCGAGGCGACTGCCACGGTGTGCCCGCTCGGATAGCTCGGCAGGTGGTACTCCACAGGCCGCACCCGGTCGAACAGCCACCGCACCAACACCGTCGCGCAACACAGCCCGTGCAACGCCAACGCCTTCCACAACCGCAGATCACGCCGCCGCCACGCCAGCACGAACAACACCGCCGCGAACGACCACCCGATCGTCGGCCCGAGCACCAGGCTCACGACGTACGCCGTCGCCCGCAGCCAATCCGGGCGCGGCAGCGCGTCGTGCACCCACACGTCGAGCCCGGTGACCTCCGGCATGCCGAGCAGGATCCAGGAGATCAGCAGGACGGCGGCGACCACACGAGTCATGCGACCGCCGCGTTCAAGGCGGACGGCAGCGCGGGATGCATGAAGCGGAACCCGCGGCTCTCCAGCACCTTCGGCGTGAGCCCCGGCCCGCTCAGCAGCAGTTCCTGCGCCATCTCCGCACCGAGCAACGTCTTCAACGCGAACGCCGGCACCACCCACGGCGTCGGCCGGTGCAACGCCGCCCCGACCGCCTTGGTGAACTCGGCGTTCGTCACCGGCGTCGGACCGGCGACGTTCACCGGCCCGCGAATCTCGTCGTGCTCGACGACGAACCGGTACGCGGACACCACGTCGTCCAGCGACACCCACGGGAAGAACTGCTCCCCGGTCCCGAGCTTGCCGCCCAGGAAGAACTGGAACACAGGCTTCAGCCGGCCGAACACCCCGCCCGACGGCGAGATCACGACGGCGGTGCGCATCAGCACCACCCGCACGCCACCCTCCTGCGCCACGGACGTCGCCGCCTCCCAGTCCTGGGTCAGCCGCGACATGAACGTGTGCCCGCCCGGCGCGTCCTCGTCCGCCAGCCGCGAACCGGTGTCGCCGTAGAAGTGGGCGCCCGACGAGTTCACCAGCGCCGGCACCCCGTGCTCGACGACCGCCGCCGACAACACCTCGGCCGGCACGACGCGGCTGTCGTGCAACACCTGCTTGCGCGCGTCGTCCCACCGCTTGTCGCCGATGCCCGCACCGCACAGGTTCACGACGGCGTCGACGCCGTCGAACGTCCCTGAGTCGATGCGCCCGGCATACGGGTCCCACCCGCGTTCGTCAGGCGCGGCGGTCTTGCGGCGCACCAGCCGCAGCACCTCGTGCCCGGCGGCGCGCATCGACGCGACCAGACTCGTCCCGATCAAGCCCGACGATCCCGCGATGACAACTCGCATGAGTAGATCGTTCCGCACTGTGTCATTACCTGCACAGCAATACGTCGCATGCAGAAGCCCAGATGTGCCGAAGGCCACCCCGGGCAGAACCGGGGTGGCCTTCGACCAGTATCCGATATATCAGGGACTGATACCCAATATATTGGATATCAGCGCTGATCAGGCGCTCAGAGACCGAGGTCGGCCTCGAACGCGCCCTCCTCCAGACGGTTCTTGACCGTCGTGAGGAAGCGGCCCGCGTCGGCACCGTCGACCAGGCGGTGGTCGTAGGTGAGCGCGAGGTACATCATCGAGCGGATCGCGATGGTGTCGTCGCCGTTCTCGTCGGTGATGACGACCGGACGCTTCTTCACCACGCCGACGCCCAGGATGCCGACCTGCGGCTGCTGGATGATCGGGGTGTCGAAGAGCGCGCCGTTGCTGCCCAGGTTGGTCAGCGAGAACGTGCCACCGGTGAGCTCGTCCGGCGTGAGCTTGTTCGAACGGGCGCGCGCGGCCAGGTCACCGATCTTGTGGGCGATGCCCGACAGGTTCAGGTCACCGGCGTTGTGGATCACGGCGTTGAGCAGGCCGCGCTCCGTGTCGATCGCCAGACCGAGGTGCTCGGCACCGTGGTAGGTGACCTCCTTGCGCTCCTCGTCGATCGACGCGTTGAGCACCGGGTGGGCCTTGAGCGCCTCGATGGCTGCCTTCGCGAAGAACGGCAGGAACGTGAGCTTCGCGCCCTCACGCGCCTCGAACGCCTTCTTCGCCTGGTTGCGCAGGCGGGCGATCTTGGTGACGTCGACCTCGAACACCTGGGTGAGCTGGGCCGACATCTGCAGTGACTCGCGGGTGCGCTGCGCGACGATCTGACGCAGGCGCGGGAGCTTCTGCACGGTGCCGCGCTTGCCGGAGTTGTCGACCGCGACCGGAGCGGCGGTGCGAGTGGCGGGGGCAGCGGCCGGAGCAGCGGCGGCGGGAGCCGGAGCCGGGGCCTTCTTGGCCTCGACGGCGGCGAGCACGTCCTGCTTGCGGATGCGGCCACCGACGCCGGTGCCCTTCAGCGAGCTCAGGTCGATGCCGTTCTCCGACGCGAGCTTGCGCACCAGCGGCGTGACGTACGGCGTGCCGTTCGCGTCGTCAGAAGAAGGCGCGGCGGGCGCGGCCTGCGGAGCCGGAGCGGCCGGAGCCGGGGCGGCCTGCGGGGCCGGAGCCGGAGCAGCGGCGGGAGCAGGAGCCGGAGCAGCCGGGGCGGGCGCGGGAGCCGGGGCGGGCGCGGCGGCCGGAGCCGGGCTGCCCGAACCGATGACGGCGAGCTTGCCACCGACCTCGACGGTCTCGTCCTCACCCGCGGTGATCTCGAGCAGCGTGCCCGCGACCGGCGACGGGATCTCGGTGTCGACCTTGTCGGTCGAGACCTCGAGCAGCGGCTCGTCGACCTCGACGCTGTCGCCGACCTGCTTCAGCCACCGGGTGACGGTGCCCTCGGTGACGGACTCGCCGAGCGCGGGCATCGTGACGTCGGTGCCCTGAGCCGAACCACCGGACTGGGCGGGCGCGGCCGGAGCCTCCTGCGCGGCCTCGGCGGGCTGCGCCGACGGCTGGGTCTGCTGCGGCTCGGGCTCGGGCGCGGACTCCTGGGCGGGAGCCGGTGCGGGAGCGGCGGAACCGCTGTCACCGTCACCGATGATCGCGAGCTCGCCGCCGACCTCGACGGTGTCGTCCTCCTGCGCGACGATCTTCTGCAGGACGCCGGCCGCCGGGGACGGGATCTCGGTGTCGACCTTGTCGGTGGACACCTCGAGCAACGGCTCGTCCACCTCCACCCGGTCGCCTTCCTGCTTCAACCACCGGGTGACCGTGCCCTCGGTGACGCTCTCACCGAGTGCGGGCATCTGGACGGAGAAGGCCATTGTTCGCTGACTCCTCGTGCTCTCGTGTGGCTGACTTGGATGGGGAACGGTCAGCCGTGCACGTGCAGCGGCTTGCCGGCCAGGGCGAGGAAGGCCTCGCCGAGGGCTTCAGTCTGGGTCGGGTGGGCGTGGATCAGCGGAGCCACGTCCTCCGGGTAAGCCTCCCAGCTGTAGATCAGCTGGGCCTCACCGATGAGCTCGCCGACGCGCTCGCCGACCATGGTGACGCCGACAACGGGACCGTCCGGGGCCTTGATCAGCTTCACGCCGCCGGCGGTCTTGAGGATCTGGCTCTTGCCGTTGCCCGCGAGGTCGTAGATGAACACCTCGGCGGAACCGTACTTCTCCTTGGCCGCGGCCTCGGAGAGACCGACGGAGGCGACCTCGGGCTTGCAGTAGGTGACGCGCGGGATGCCCGCCTCGTCGATCACCTTCGGGTTCTGGCCCGCGATCTCCTCGGCCACGAAGATGCCCTGCTGGAAACCGCGGTGCGCGAGCTGCAGGCCGGGCACGATGTCGCCGACGGCGTACACGTTCGGCAGGTTCGTGCGCAGGCGCTCGTCGGTGATGACGAACCCGCGGTCGATCTTGATGCCGGCGTCCTCGTAACCGTGGCCCGCGGTGTTCGGGCCGCGGCCGACCGCGACGAGCAGCAGGTCGGCGTCGAGGACGTCGCCGTTCTCCAGCGTGACGGACACGCCGGAGTCGGTCTGGGTGGCGCCGGTGAACTTCACACCGGTCTTGAACTTGATGCCGCGCTTGCGGAAGGCGCGCTCGAGCTGCTTGGAGGCGTACTCGTCCTCGGCGGGCACCAGGCGGGGCAGCGCCTCGACGATGGTCACCTCGGCGCCGAACGACTGCCACACGCTCGCGAACTCCACGCCGATGACGCCGCCGCCCAGGACGACGACCTTCTCCGGGATGAAGTCCAGGTTGAGCGCCTGGTCGCTGGTGATGACGCGGCCGCCGATCTCCAGACCGGGCAGGCTCCTCGCGTACGAGCCGGTCGCTAGCACCACGTTCTTGCCGACGTAGCGCTGACCGTTCACGACAACGGTGTTCGGGCCGACGAACGTGCCAGCGCCCTCGACCAGGGTGACCTTGTTGGCCTTCGCGAGACCCTGCAGACCCTTGTAGAGCCGCGAGATCACGCCGTCCTTGTACGAGTTGACGCCGGCGATGTCGATGCCCTCGAGCGAGCTCTTGACGCCGAACTGGTCGCCTTCGCGCGCGTTGTCCGCGACCTCGGCCGCGTGCAGCAGCGCCTTGGTCGGGATGCAGCCGCGGTGCAGGCACGTGCCACCCAGCTTGTCCTTCTCGACCAGGACGACGGACAGGCCGAGCTCGGCCGCGCGGAACGCGCAGGCGTAGCCGCCCGAACCGCCGCCGAGGATCACGAGGTCGGCGTTGGTGGCCGAATCCAGTTCCGGCGAAGTCACTTCGGATCTCCTCGGGATTACTTACTACGCGCGGGTGCGCGCGAGGTACGCGGCCATCTTGTCACTAGTTGCCAGAGCGTGGTGATCCGGCATAGGAGACCACGCCCTCTTCTGATCATTCACCTACTCATAACACGCACACCTGGCACCATGGTGGAGGGAAGCGCAGGAGGTGCTCGATGGGGCTGTTCGATCGTTTTCGCAGGAAGCCGCGCCCTGGTGTGCTGCGAACCGCCTCGAGTCAGGACACGAGTCACCTCGAGCAGTGGGCCGCGAGCCGTCAGGGCGTGGAGGCCTATGTGGAGCCCAAGACCACGGTGACCGAAACCACTGTGGTCCTGGTCGCTCACGACGGCGAGTGGACCAGGCGCCGGGTCGCCTCTCCCGACGCCGCCCGCACCTTCGCCCGCAAGCTCGGCATGCCGATCTACGACGCCGGCATCGTCGGCTACCCGAAGCGCATGCGCGACTACACCGCGCGCAAGAAGGCCGCGGGCGAGTCCTAGACCTTCACCTGCGGCTCGTGCCGCACCGGGAAGTTGACGCTCGCCGCGATGAAGCACATCGAGTGCGCCTTCTCGTGCAACGCCTGCGCCTTCTCGCGGGTCTCGGGGTCGGCGACGGTCACGACGGGGTTGAGGGTCACCTCGGTGAACCGCCCCGACCCGTCGGGGTGCTCGGCCATCGTGCCGGTGGCGTGGTCGCGGTAGTCGGTGACGACGACCCCGTTCGCCGACGCCAGGTGCAGGTACCAGAGCATGTGGCACTGCGACAGCGACGCGACGAGCAACTCCTCGGGGTTGTAGCGGCTGCGGTCACCCCGGAACGACGGATCCGACGACCCAAGAATCGTCTCTTTGCCTTCAGCGCGCACCTCGTGCGCCCGCTCATAGGCCTTGTACCCGGAAGTCCCGCTCCCGGTGTTTCCGGTCCACACGACATCGATCTCGTACTGATGCGTCCCCATGTGGAAATCCTTCTCTCACCGGCTCCGGCCGCCTAGCCCGGTGAGACGCGTGTCTCCGTTCAGCCGCACCCGTTCGCGCCCGACGAACGCCACCCCAACCGATATATCAGTTCCCTCCACCCCTCCAACCTGCTGCTTAGCAATGACTCTTTGGGCGTCGTCCGCAAAACACTCATTGCAAAGGTGTCGGGGCGACGGCGTGCAGCGGCGTCGACGGCGCACGGCCTGCCGCTCGGCGAACGTCCAACCCGGACGATTCGCCAGGCGCGCGACGACGAGTCGCATGTGGACGCCGCAGAGATATCGGTTGCAGAAATGCGATTTCTCGTACGAAACAAAACGGGCGGAGTCCCGAAGGAACTCCGCCCGTTTGGAAACGAGTGAACTCAGCCGTTCGCGGCGATGTCCGCCAGCACTGCCGCGATGGTCCGCACCGGAACGCCGGTGCCGCCCTTCGCGGTGTACCCGTACGGGCCACCCGTGTGGTACGCCGGGCCGGCGATGTCGATGTGCGCCCACTGCACGCCCTCGGCCACGAACTCGCGCAGGAACAGACCGGCCGCGAGCATGCCGCCCCACCGGTGCCCGGTGATGTTGGCCAGGTCCGCCAGGCGCGAGTCGAGGTCCGACCGCAGCTCCTCCGGCAGCGGCATCGGCCACGCCGACTCGCCGACCGCGGTGCCGATGGCCGCCACGCGGTCGCGGAAGTCGTCGGAGCCCATGACACCCGAGGTGCGCTTGCCCAGCGCCACGACCTGCGCGCCGGTCAGGGTCGCGGTCTCGATCAGGTAGTCAGGGCCGTCCTCGCACGCGCGCACGATGGCGTCGGACAGGATCAGGCGGCCCTCGGCGTCGGTGTTGAGCACCTCGACGGTCTTGCCGCCGTACATGGTGAGCACGTCGCCGGGGCGGTAGGCGTCGCCGGACGGCATGTTCTCCGCCATCGGGATCGACGCGATGATCTCCAGCGGGTACTTGAGCTTCGCGGCGAGCACCATCGTGGCGACGATCGCGGCGGCACCGGCCATGTCGGACGTCATCTCGTCCATGCCCGCGGCGGGCTTGATCGAGATGCCGCCGGTGTCGAACGTGATGCCCTTGCCGACGAGCGCGACCTTCTTGGTGGCCTTGGTGCCCTTGTACGAGATGCGCACGAGCCGCGGCTGGCGCGACGAACCGCCGCCGACGCCCAGGATGCCGCCGAAGCCCTGCTTCTTCAGCGCCTTCTCGTCGAGCACCTCGACATCGAGGCCGGCGGCGGTGGCCAGCTTGGCGGCGCGGTCGGCGAACGAGCCGGGGTAGAGGTCGTTCGGCGGCGTGTTCACGAAGTCACGCGCGATGGCGACGGCCTCGGAGATCGCGACGGCGGCCTTCAGCGCGGCCTTGTTCTCCTTCGAACCGGCGGCGACCAGGTCGACCTTCGCGACCGCGGGCTCGCCCTTCTCCGACTTGTACTCGGTGAACGCGTAGGCGCCGAGCAGCGTGCCCTCGGCGGCCGCGGCCAGATGCAGCGAAGCCAGCGTGTTGATCGCGCGCTTCTTGCCGGCCAGCGCGCGGGCGGCGACACCGGACGCACGGCGCACCTGCTCCTCGCCGGTGGTCTTGCCGAGGCCGACGGCCAGCACGAGCGGAGCCGCGAGCTTGCCGAACGTCGGTACCTTCACGAGCTCGTCGGCCTTGCCCGACGCGCGCAGGGTGCCCAGCACGTCGAGCAGCGCGCCGTCGAACGCGGCGTTGACAGCTTCGGCACCGGGGGCGAGCTCCAGACCGTCCGCACCCTGCAGGGTGCCCACGACGACTGCGTCCGCGGCGGTGGTGCTCAGGTCACCTTCGGTGAGGGCCAGCTTCGGGGCTGTCACGTGCTGCTCCAGGGTTGTACGTGGTGGGGAAGGCCGGAATCGTGACCTATGCTAAAGGTCGGACTGTCCCACCAATGCCGAGCCCCGCCACGTTCGCCGCAATCCGTGACGTTGACAGTTGCTCACGGTGGCGATTCGCCCATTTCGCGCATCAGTCGACCGGGTGGTTACGGCCGGATGCTGCATCTGCGAATGTGTACCGGTGACCTACACGCCTCGCGAGATCGTCGCAACGGTCGCGCTCGGTCTTCCCGCGGTGCTCGGTGCGGGGGTCTTCGCCGGATTCGCCCCAGCCGCAGGACTTGCGGGCTGGTGGGTGCTCCCGGCGCTGGCCATCTCCGCGTTCGCCGCGCTGTGCTCGGCTTTCTCGACCGCTGACCAGTCGCACGCCTACCCGGACGTCGGCGGCGGTTACGGATACGTGCGCGCGCAGCTCGGCGTGTGGCCCGCGCGGTTGACGGCGAGCGCCCACCTGCTCGGCCGGTGCGCCATGGCGGCGGCGGTGGCGTTGATGTTCGGCGCGTACGTGGTGCCGGACCAGCCGTTGATCGGTGCACTCGCCCTCGTCGCGGGCACGGCGTTGCTCGGCGCGGTGGGCTTCCGCTTCACCGTCGGGGTCAGCGTGCTCGTGTCGCTGGTCGTCCTCGGTGTGCTCGCGCTCGTCGTCGCGTCGAGCTTCTCGATCGCACCGGTGCCGTCGGCGGGTGAAACGGGCACCGCCAACGAGCTCGTCGGTGTTGCGGGACTGATGTTCATGGCGTTCGCGGGATTCGAACGCATCACCGCGCCCCATCGCGGTGAGCGGCCGCACTCGGCGTCGGTGCTGAAGATCGCGATTCCAGTCCTGATCGGACTGTCCTTCGTGGTCTATCTGGTCGTGGGCGCCGGTGTGCTCCGCCAACTCGGCAGCGCGCGCCTCGCGTTGTCGCCCGCACCGCTGCGAGACGCGCTCGTCGCAGCAGACGCGTCGGCGTTGGTGCCGCTCGTGCAGATCGCCGCGGCGGTGGCCGGCGTGGCCGCACTGCACTTCGTGCTGTTGTCGGCACACCGCACGCTCACCGGACTCGTCGAGGACGGCGACCTGCCGACGCGCCTCAAGCCGGGAGTGCTCACTTTCGCGGTGGTCGTCGGTTCCGCTCTCGCGATCACCCTCATGCCGATCGCGATCGCACTGGGCGTGGCCGCATGCTCGACGTTGTTCTACTACGCCTTCACGAACGCGTCGGCGCGCGTGTTGCTGCAGAACGACCGCACGTGGCCGATGCGCACGGCGTGCCTCGGACTCGGACTCTCGGTGCTGCTCGCGATGAGCACCCCGGTGCCCGCGCTGCTCATCTCCGTCGCGGGGCTGGGCGCGGGCACGGGCCTCATCGGCTTGACAGCGACACTGAGAGAAAAACGAGCAGCGTCACGCCAACACACACCGCAAGCCCGTACACCCGGCCGTTCGTAGCCGGTTTGTCCTTGCTGATGCTGTAGTAGCCGACGAGGAAGAAGACGGCGAGGAACACCGCGCCGATCACTCCTCCGACACCACCGAGCACCCAGCCGTCGAACAGCGTGACACCGGTGCCCAGCACGAGCAGCGCGGCCTGCAGCACGGTGCGGGCGTCAGCGCCCGCTGAAGATCGTTCCCCCTCGGTCATGGACGGGGACTCTAGCGAGTGCCAGTTAGTAGGACGTCCGAGTTTTGAGAAGACGATTTTCCGTATCCCCACCAGCGGGTTACCGTGCTCACATGACGAGCGAGTTGCCTTTCACCCGGACTCCCCACCCGCACCCGGCGACCCCGGAGCGCGTAGCGGAGGTACTTGCCAAGCCGGGCTTCGGGCAGCACTTCACCGACCACATGGTGACGATCCGCTGGAACCGCGAGAAGGGCTGGCACGACGCTGAAGTCGGCCCCTACAGCTCCCTCTCACTCGACCCCGCGGCAATGGTGCTGCACTACGGCCAAGCGATCTTCGAAGGGCTCAAGGCCTACCGCCAGCCCGACGGTTCGATCGCGTCCTTCCGCCCTGAGGCCAACGCCGAGCGCTTCCGCGCCTCGGCCCGCCGCATGGCGATGCCCGAACTTCCCGACGAGCTCTTCCTCGAGTCGGTGCGCCAGCTCCTCGCGGTCGACAGCCGCTGGGTGCCCACGGCCGAGGAGGAGTCGCTCTACCTGCGGCCGTTCATGTTCTCCACGGAAGCCGGCCTCGGCGTGCGACCCGCGTCCGAGTACATCTACGTGTTGATCGCCTCGCCCGCCGGCTCCTACTTCTCGGGCGGGATCCGCCCGGTGAGCGTGTGGCTCTCGACCGAGTACGTCCGCGCGGCTCCCGGTGGCACCGGCGCCGCCAAGTTCGCCGGCAACTACGCCGCGTCCCTCGTGGCGCAGGCGCAGGCCGCCGAGAAGGGCTGCGACCAGGTCGTCTGGCTCGACGCGGTGGAACGCCGCTGGGTCGAGGAGATGGGCGGCATGAACCTGTTCTTCGTCTTCGGAGACAAGGTCGTCACCCCCGAGCTGACCGGCACGCTGTTGCCCGGCATCACCCGCAGCTCGCTGCTCCAGCTGGCCTCCGACCTCGGACTGTCCGTCGAGGAGCGTCGCATCTCCACGGACGAGTGGGAGAAGGCCAACGCCTCCGGTGAGCTCACCGAGGTCTTCGCCTGTGGCACGGCCGCGGTCATCACGCCGGTCGGCCACGTCAAGCACGCGGGCGGCGAGTTCACCATCGGCGACGGTGGCTCCGGCTCGGTGACGATGAAGCTGCGCGAGCGCCTGACCGGCCTCCAGCACGGCCACGTCGCCGACACCCACGGCTGGATGACGACCCTGGGTTAGGCGATCACCAGCACGGCCAGAAGCGCGATTTCGGCGGCAGCACCGAGCACATCACCGGTGATGCCGCCGAAGCGCTTTCCGGTGTGCTTCACGAGCAACCACACCAGCGAGGCCGCGACGGCGACGGCGACGACCGCTCGCCACCCGAGCGGAACCGCCACGGCGGCAAGCAGTACCCACGTGCCGATGACCAGCATTGGATGCTGGGTACCGGCGACAAGCGCGCCGAGCCCTTCGGGGCGTGCGGCGGGCACGCCCCGCATGCAGCAGATTCCGAACGCGGCCCGGCTCGCCGCGAACGCGAGCACGACGACGCCCCAGTCAGCGTGGGGGAGTGCGGCAGCCTGCGCCCCCAGCACGACGATCAGCGTGACGACCCCGAACGGTCCCGCGCCGCCGTCCTTCATGACCTGAAGCGCGCGCTCCGGCGGTCCGTAGCAACCAAGACCATCTGCGGTGTCCGCGAGCCCGTCGAGGTGCATACCGCGCGTTGCCAGGGCGACGACGCCGACGACCAGAAACCCTGCTACCAGCGGCGATATATCGGATATCGCCAGCAGCTGGAGCACGCCGACGACGAACGCGCCGAGCAGCACGCCGACGAGCGGCGTGCAGGCGATCGCCCGCCTTGCCGCTTTGACGTCGACGTCGTCGACCCGCAACGGCAAGACGGTCAGCCAGGACAGCGCTAGTTTCATTCCTTGTTCGTGACGCCGGCGCTCTCGAACGTCGCCATCTCCGCGAGCACCTTCACCGCCGAGATCAGCAACGGCAGCGCCGCCACCGCACCGGACCCCTCGCCGAGCCGCATCTCGAACTCCAGCAGCGGCTTCAGGTTCAGGTGCCCGAGCGCGATCGCGTGGGCGGGCTCAGCCGACTGGTGCCCGGCCACCCACCACTCGCGCGCACCCGGCGCCAGCTCCTCGGCGACGACAGCGGCCGCACCGACGACGACGCCGTCGAGCACCACGGGGGTCCGTCGCACCGCGGCCTGCGCCAGGAACCCGGCCATCGCGGCCAGGTCGGCGCCACCGGCGGTGGCCAGCAAGGCGATCGGATCGCTGATCACCAGACGGGCGCGGCGCAGCGCGTCCCGGATCGCCGCCGTCTTGCGCATCCACGCCTGGTCGTCGATGCCCGTGCCGCGGCCGACGACCGCGACCGGCTCCGACCCTGTCAGCGACGCGATCAGCACGGCGGCGGGTGTCGTGTTGCCGATGCCCATGTCACCGGCGATGAGCACGTCGGCGCCCGCGTCGACCTCCTCGTCGGCGACGGCGCGCCCGGCCGCGATCGCCAGCTCGCACTGCTCACGGGTCAGCGCGTCCTCGCGGTCGATCGACCCGGACGAGCGCCGCACCTTGTGCGAGCTGACCGCCGCCGGGGTGTCGGAATCGACGGCCATGTCGACCACGCGCACCGTGGCGCCCGCGACCTGGGCGAGCACGTTCACCGCGGCGCCGCCCGTGAGGAAGTTCGCGACCATCTGGCCGGTCACCTCGCTCGGGTACGCCGACACGCCCTGCGCGGTGATGCCGTGGTCGCCCGCGAAGACGACGACGCGCGGCCGCACGAACGGCTTCGGCGGCACTACTCCCTGGCACGCCGCGATCCAGTTGCCCAGCTCCTCGAGCCGGCCGAGCGAGCCGACCGGCTTGGTCAGCACCGCGTGCCGGGCCTCGGCCTCGCGCAGAACTGTCTCGTCCGGCGGTTCAACCGGCGGGAACTCGGTGCTCACCTGGTCGCTCCTTCATCCCTGTTGTCAGGTCAACGCAATCTCAACGGAATGCCCGCGACGAGCAGCACGACCTCGTCGCACACCTCGGCCACGCGCGAGTTGAGCGCACCGAGGTGATCGCGGAAGAGTCTGCCTGAGCGTGTCGACGGGACGACGCCGAGGCCGACCTCAGCCGTCACCAGCACGAGCCGCGTCCGGCACCTGGCTGCTGAACGCACCAGTTCGTCCACGTTGCGTTCGACGAAATCGGCGCCGTGCCCTTCCCACGCGTCGGCGTCGTCCAGAACGCCGACCAGCCACGTCGACAGGTCGTCGACCAGGATCGGGGGGTCTTCGTACTGCGTCGCGGTGAGCAGTGCGGGCAGATCGGCGGGCGCGGGCGCCTCGACCGTGTGCCACGTGGACGGTCGACGGGCGACGTGCAACGCGATGCGCGCGTCCCAGTCCGGGTCACCGGGGTATCTGCGCGCGGTTGCGACGTAAGTCACCGCCGCGTCGGTGAGCAGGCCTTCCGCGTGCGCTGACTTGCCTGAACGCGCTCCGCCGAGCACGAGCGTCCGAGATGACAAGAGTTAGCCTTCGTCTCATGGAGTTCCGCTGGCGCTACCAGGATGCACAAGGCCGCGACGTCGCGGGCCCCGATGTGGCGTTCGCCGACCAGACGGAGGCGGAGGAGTGGTTCAGCGCCGGGTGGCGTGACCTGCTCGACGCCGGGGTCGAGCAGGTCACGCTGCTGCGCTCGGAATCCGAGGTGTACGGCCCGATGAGCCTCCACCCGGCCCAGTAGCTCTAGCCCTGAGCGGTGAGCCTCGGGTCGTCGGTGATGACGCCTTCGAGGACGCTGTCGATCCGCTTGAGCACGTCGTCGTCCAGCGTGATGTCGATGGCCTTGACGTTCTCGTAGACCTGCTCCGGACGCGACGCGCCGATGATCGCGGACGCGACGTTCGGGTTCCGCAGCACCCACGCCACCGCGAGCTGCGCCATGGTGACGCCGGCTTCCTCGGCGATCGGCCTGAGCTGCTGCACGGCGTTCAGCACGTCGTCGCGCATCCAGCGGGAGATCATCTGCGAACCACGCGCGTCGGCCAGCCGCGAGCCCTCCGGCACCTCGGCGCCCGGCAGGTACTTGCCGGTCAGGATGCCCTGTGCGACGGGGGAGAAGACGATCTGGCTGAGGCCCTCGCGCTCGCACGTCGGGATGACCTGCGGCTCGATGACGCGCCACAGCATCGAGTACTGCGGCTGGTGCGACACGAACGGCACCTGCAGCTCACGGGCCAGCGCGGCACCGCGGGTGATCTGCTCGGCGGTCCACTCGGAGACACCGACGTAGAGGACCTTGCCCTGGCGGACGAGGTCGGCGAACGCCAGCATCGTCTCCTCGAGCGGCACGGTGTAGTCGAACCGGTGGGCCTGGTACAGGTCGACGTAGTCGGTCTGCAGGCGCTTCAGCGACGCGTTGGCCGACTCCATGATGTGCTTGCGGCCGAGCCCGCGGTCGTTGGGGCCACCGGGACCGGTCGGCCAGTAGACCTTGGTCAGGATCTCCAGCGACTCGCGCCGCTCGCCCTTGAGCGCCCGGCCGAGCACCGACTCCGCGGCCGTGTTGGCGTAGACGTCCGCGGTGTCGAAGGTCGTGATGCCCGACTCGAGTGCCGCCTTCACGCAGGCGTGGGCCTGCTCTTCCTCGACCTGGGAACCGTGGGTGAGCCAGTTCCCGTACGAGATCTCACTGATGCTCAGGCCGCTGCGGCCGAGTCGACGGAACTTCATACATCGGAGCTTAAACCGAAATCGTTCGTGCTGCTAATGAAATTCCGGTGCTCGCCAGACCAGTGAGTACCGCCAGAACACGTGCCTGCGGATGCGCGCGCCCGGCGTGATCTCCGCAGCCGCCGCACGGATCTCCTGCAACGTCGGAGCTGTCATCACCACTGGCATCTCCGTGTCGTGCGGTTTGCCACCGGTGCCGTTGACGGCCTTCGCCAATCCGACGATCGCGTTCGCGGGCAACGTCACGAGCTCCATGGCCCAGTCTGCCGGTGTCGCCGTCATGTACAGCCCGATGACGACCAGCAGCCCGCCCGGCTTCGTCAGCTCGGAGAGCCTGGTGAGGCCTTCGCGCAACGGGAGGTGGTGCAGGCTCGCCTCGGCCGTGACGACGTCGTAGCGCCCGAGGTCGTGGGTGAGCACGTCACCGTGGATCCACCGGACGCGTTCGCTCGTCGCGCTCGCCCGCTCGATCATGCGCGCGCTGGCGTCGATCGCGGTGACCTCGTCTGCTCTCAGCGACCGCGCCAGGTCGCCCAGCCCGCAGCCCACGTCGAGCGCCGAACCGGCCCGAGACGGCAACTGCCGGAGCAGCCAGCGGCGATACCACGCGTTGTGGTCCCACCGCAGCCGCTCCGGCAGCTGAAGCTTGCGCTGCTTCTCGCGCACCTACTTGATGGACTCGCCCGGCTTCACCCGCGGCTTCGGGACGCGCAGGCGACGCAGCTGGCTCGCGCGGATGAACGAGTACCAGCCGATGGAGATGCCCTTGATCGGCTCGTTCGGGAACTTCGCCCGCACCCGCCGCGTGACGAGCCGGCCGAGGACGAGACCCTCGATGATCATCGCGATCAGCATGAACGTCGTGGCGAGCGTCGCGTACCGCTGCACGGCGAGCGACGGCGTCAGCAGCGCCACGAACACCAGGATCGCGAGCGGCATGAACAGGCCCATGAGGTTGCGGCGCGAGTCGACCAGGTCGCGGATGTACGCCTTCACCGGCCCGCGGTCGCGCGGCAACAGGTACTTGTCCTCGCCCGCCATCATGCGCTGACGACGCTCGGCCGCCGCGGCACGGCGCTCTTCCTTGCTCGCCTTGTTGCCGCGCATGCGCTTGAACGCCTCGCGCTGCGTGCGGGGAGGCGGCGGAACGGGACCGCTGCGCCGGCCCTGCGCCTCACGCCGCTTCGGCGTCGGCCTGCCCTTGCCCGAGCTGTGCGCCTTGTCGAGCGGCTCGGCGAGCTGGGCTCCCGACTCGGGAGCCTCGGCGGTGGTGTCGGCGGAGTTGCGGCGCAGGAACCTCACAGCACAAGGGTAGGACAGTGGCTCTTCTGTACCTTTCGCGAGGTGCGCGTACTCATCGCTCCGGACTGCTTCGGCGGCACCCTGACCGCCCGCGAGGCCGCCGACGCCATCGCCACCGGCTGGCGCGAGGCCAAACCCGACGACGTCATCGTCGAACGCCCGCTGGCCGACGGAGGCCCCGGATTCGTCGACGTTCTCCATGCCGCACTGGGCGGCGATATCCGATATATCAGCGTCACGGGCCCGCTCGGCAAACCCGTCGAAGCACGCTGGCTCACCGTGTCCGCGGCCGGTGTGCGTACCGCGTACATCGAGTCGGCCGAGGCGTGCGGCCTGCACCTCATCCCGGCTGAGCTCCGCCCGGAGTCCTGCGAGACGGCGACAACGCGAGGCGTCGGCGAGCTCATCGCGGCAGCTGTGGCCGACAACGATGTCATCACGGTCGGACTCGGCGGCTCCGGCACCACCGACGGCGGCGCCGGAATGCTGGCCGCGCTGTCCGACGCCGGCATCGACCTGACTGATATATCGCTCGTCGCCGCGTCCGACGTCGAGAACCCGCTCCTCGGCCCACACGGCGCCGCCCGCACGTTCGGTCCGCAGAAGGGCGCCTCGCCGGAGGCCGTGGAACGCCTCGAAGCCAAGCTCGCCGCGATGGACGCCCTCAAACCCGTATCCGATGTACCGGGTGCCGGTGCGGCAGGCGGCCTCGGCGCCGCCCTGCTTTCCCTCGGCGCGACGGTGAAGTCCGGCGCGGGCCTGGTACGCGAGCTCAGCGGCCTCGACGCCGCACTCGACGACGCCGACGTCGTCATCACCGGCGAAGGCAGCTTCGACTGGCAGTCGCTCCGCGGCAAGCTCATCACCGCCGTCGCCGGGGGCGCCGCCGAACGCGGTGTTCCGTGCATCGCCATCGCCGGCCAGGTGAGCGTCGGCCGCCGCGAGATGGGCGCCGCCGGCGTCCAGGAGGCCTACTCGGTGTCCGACCACGTCGGCTCTGTGCAAAAGTCGATTGCGGACGCCCGCAAAAGTGTCATTGCAACGGCCCAGCACGTGGCCCGGCAGTGGTCGCGTCAGGGGCGTTGAGAGGGTTTCGAGCGCGGATTCGGGGGCAACTGATATATCGGTTGGCCCGTCCGGGGGTGGCCCACGTGACGTTCGACAAGGGTGCGCGCTGTGGGACCATGGAAGTGGAACAAAGCGGGAGACGCCCGTGTTGTTGAGGGGCGAACCGCCCGCAAGGACCTCTTAGGAGTGCCATGACGACCGCTCAGGATGCCGCTTCGACCTCCGAGGCGCCCACCCACGGCGTGACGCTGACCGATGCCGCCTCCGTCAAGGCCAAGGCGCTGCTCGACCAGGAGGGCCGCGACGACATGCACCTGCGCATCGCCGTCCAGCCCGGTGGCTGCGCGGGTCTGCGGTACCAGCTGTTCTTCGACGAGCGCACGCTCGACGGTGACGCGTTCCGCGACTTCAACGGCATGAAGGTCGCCGTTGACCGCATGAGCGCCCCGTACGTCGAAGGCGCTGTCATCGACTTCGTGGACACGATCGAGAAGCAGGGCTTCACGATCGACAACCCGAACGCCGGCGGGTCGTGCGCCTGCGGCGACTCGTTCCACTAAGGCGAACAACGCGCGAGGCCGCGTTCCCGCACCGACGGGAACGCGGCCTCGCGTTGTGCTGAACGGAAGTTTCCGGCAGGAATCCGACCGGCTCTGGACGTCAGGCGCCGTACTCGGTCAGGCCTTCGACCTGGCGGGTGCACTGGTCGTCGACCTGCCAGGGCGCGGCCGCGCGCGGGGTGGGCAGGGGGTGCTCGGGGTGGGTCAGAGCGAAGGGGAGCTGCGCGCAGTCGTCGATCAGCTCACTCATCGTGGTCGCCTCGGGGATCGTCACGCTCCGACCGTATGTCGGCGGTCTGACCTGCGATAGCCCTACCAAACGGTAGTCTTCACAGCTGCACTCGTCCGGGTGAGTTGTCACCTAGCGCAACAAGGGAATGGGAGAGCCGACGTGCCGGTAGCCGTGTGCGGCAGCATCGCGACCGACCATCTGATGCACTTTCCGGGTCGATTCGCGGACCAGCTGGTCGCGGAGCGTCTCGACCGTGTGTCACTGAGCTTCCTGGTCGACGACCTCGTAGTCCGCCGCGGTGGCATCGGCGCGAACATCGCGTTCGGCCTCGGTGTCCTCGGGGTTCGCCCCGTGCTCGTCGGCGCCGTCGGCAAGGACTTCGAGGACTACCGCTCGTGGCTCGAGCGGCACGGCGTCGACACGTCCGGGGTGTACGTGTCCGAGGTCGCGCACACCGCGCGGTTCGTCTGCACGACGGACGACGACATGTGCCAGATCGCCTCCTTCTACGCCGGCGCGATGGCCGAGGCGCGCAACATCGAGCTGGCGCCGATCGCCAACCGCGTCGAGGACCTCCAGCTCGTCGTCATCAGCCCCGACGACCCCGCCGCCATGCTCCGGCACGCCGAGGAGTGCCGTCAGCGCGGCTTCCGGTTCGCCGTCGACCCGTCGCAGCAGCTCGCCCGCATGGACGGCGACCAGGCGCGTGCGTTCATCGAGGGTGCCGAGTACCTGTTCAGCAACGACTACGAGTGGGAACTGCTGCTGCAGAAGACCGGCTGGACGGAGGCCGACGTCCTCGCCCGTGTCGGCAAGCGCATCACCACGCTCGGTGCCAAGGGTGTCGAGATCGTCGACGCCCAGGGTTTCTCGCTGCACGTCCCCGCGGTTCCCGAGGTCGCGAAGACCGACCCGACCGGTGTCGGCGACGGCTTCCGCGCGGGCTTCCTCGCCGGCATGACCTCTGGCCTGAGCATCGAGCGCGCGGCTCAGCTCGGTTCGCTGATCGCCGTCGAGGTGCTCGAAACCGTGGGCACGCAGGAGTGGGTGCTGGAGCGCGAGGCCGCGCTCGCCCGCATTCGTGGCGCATTTGGTGACGAAGCTGCTGAGGAGATCGCTCCGGTCCTGCCATGATCGGGCAATGGGGAAGTACCTGTTCGGCAACTCCGGTGAGTTGCTCGATCCGCAGTTCGACGCGCTGAGCTCCCTGCTCGACGCGGGCACGTTCGCCCGCGTCGAGCGGCTCGGCGTCACAGACGGCTGGCGCTGCCTGGAGGTCGGTGGCGGCGGGGGATCGGTGGCGAACTGGCTCGCCGACGTCGTCGCTCCGTCCGGGCACGTGACGGTCACCGACCTCGACGTCTCACGGCTCGAGGAACGCGACAACGTCACGGTCCTGGAGCACGACGTAGTATCCAATATATTACCTGGCAACGCGTTCGACCTGGTCCACGCCCGCCTGGTGCTCTTCCACCTCCCCGCCCGCGACGCCGTCCTGCGCAAGCTGCGCGACTCGCTGCGTCCCGGCGGCTGGCTCGTGCTCGACGAGTTCGACTGCCTCCCGCTCGAAGTGCTGAAGGCCGCCCCCGACGACGCGAAGCTGATCATGCGGGTGAAGAACGCCCTGCTGACGCTGCTCGAACAGGCAGGCGCGGAACTGGCGTGGGGTGCGCGCATCGAACGGGCGTTGCTCGACACCGGACTGCACGACGTCAGCGGCTCCCGCGAGGTGCAGGAGTGGGAGGGCGGCTCACCGGGCTGCCGCCTGCTCGCCACCTCCGCGCGTCAGGTGCGCGCGAAGCTGCCGCTGTCCGACGACGAGTTCGATCGCTACCTCGAACTGATGGCGTCGCCCGAGACGGTGGTCAGCTCGTACGCGATCTGCAGTGCGCAAGGCCGCAGGTGAACGAAAGGCCCCTCCGGAGAGGGGCCCCAACGTCAGAGCTTGACCGGGTAGTGCGGTTCCGGCACCTCGGGCTTGATGCGGCCCTCGACGAAGATGCCGTGCCAGATCATGAACACCAGCAGCGCCCAGATGCGGCGGCTGTGGTCGATGATCCCCGAGCGGTGCTCCTCGATCAGGCGCAGCACCGCGTGCTTGTCGAGGTACTGGTCGGTCTGCGACGAGCGCACGATGTCGACCGCCCAGTCGTGCATCTCGTCCTTGAGCCAGTGCCGGATCGGCACCGGGAAGCCGAGCTTGCGGCGGTTCAGCACGTGCGCCGGCACGATGTCGCGAATCGCCTTGCGCAGCGCGAACTTCGTGGTGTCCTTCGTGATCTTCAGCTCACTCGGGATCTGCGAGGCGATCTTGAAGACCTCGGGGTCCAGGAACGGGACCCGCAGCTCCAGCGAGTTCGCCATGGTCATCTTGTCGGCCTTGACCAGGATGTCGCCGCGCAGCCACGTGAACAGGTCGACGTGCTGCATGCGCGTGACCGGGTCCCAGTTGCGCGACTCGCGGTACGGCTGGGCCGTGACGTTCATGTGCGAGACGTTCGGGTCGTACGTGCGCAAGACCTCGCGCAGCTGCGGGTCGAGGAAGATGCGCGCGTTGCCGTAGTAGCGCTCCTCCAGCGAGAGCGCGCCACGACGCAGCAGGTCCTTGCCGCGCACACCATGCGGGATCTTCGTCGAGACCTTGCCCATCGCCTTGCGCAGCGCGCCCGGCACCTTCTCGAACGCCGCCAGCGACAGCGGCTCGCGGTAGATCGTGTACCCGCCGAAGAGCTCGTCCGCGCCCTCACCGGACAGGACGACCTTCACGTGCTGGCGCGCCTCGCGGGCGATGAACCACAGCGGCACGAGCGCCGGGTCGGCCACCGGGTCGTCCAGGTACCAGGTGATCAGCGGCAGGGAGTCCATCATCTCCTGCGGGCTGACCGTGCGGACGACGTGCTTCACGCCGATCAGCGCCGCCGACTCCGCGGCCACGTCGACCTCGGAGAAGCCCTGGCGCTCGAAGCCCGTGGTGAACGTGATCAGGTCCGGGTTGTGCTCCTTGGCCAGCGCCGCGACCACCGTCGAGCCGATGCCGCCGGACAGGAACGAGCCGACCGTCACGTCCGCGCGCATGTGCTTGGCGACCGAGTCGCGCAGCGCCGCCGTGATCTCGTTGTACAGCGCGTCCGCCTCCGCCTCGCTGCGGACCGTGCGCACCCGGAAGTTCGCGGGGAAGTAGCGCTCGAACACGGGCGCCTCGCCCGGCACCAGCGTGAACGAGTGGCCGGACTCGACGCGGAAGATCTGGTCGTGCAGCGAGGAGGGCTCGGGCACGTACTGCAGCGTGAGGTAGTGCTGCAGGCCCTTGACGTTCATCTTCGGCTCGATGCCGAGCGTGGGGGCGATCTCCAGCAGGATCTTCTTCTCGCTGGAGAACGCGACGCCGGTGCTGCCCTGCGCGTAGTACAGCGGCTTGATGCCGAACGGGTCGCGGCCACCGAACACGACCTTGCGCTCGGCGTCCCAGATCATGAAGGCGAACATGCCGCGCAGCTTCGTGATCGCCGCGGGGCCGAAGTAGTGGTACGCGGCGACGATCGTCTCGGTGTCGCCGTCGGTGTGGAAGACCGCGCCGTACTTCTCGGTGAGCTCGGCGCGCAGCTCGAGGTAGTTGTAGATCTCGCCGTTGAAGTTGATCGTGTACCGGCTCGGAGCCTCCGGAGGACCCCAGGTCAGGGGCTGGTGGGAGTGCTCGATGTCGATGATGGCGAGGCGGTTGAAGCCGAACACGACCTCGTCGACCCGCCGGGTGCCGCTCTCGTCCGGCCCGCGGTGGCGCATGCAGCGCAGCGCGGCCTCCACAGCCGGGCGGGCGGATTCGGCCTCGTTCTCGCTAGGGCATACCAGTCCTGCCAGGCCGCACAAGGCTCTCGCACCTCTCAGAAATACTACGGGGAAGGCTTCAGTATGCCGAAGCTGCTCTGTGTGACAGAAACTGCACCGCAGGGGCGGTGCCCCCAAGGGGTGAGCGCGGTTGCGCTGGGCTACGCTCCCGCTTGATCCGTTGGCATGGAACGAGGAGGCGGGCGAGCAGTGGGCCTGAAGGAGGGCACCAGGGCATCCCGGCTGGCGAAGACCGCCGGGCTGGTCGGCCTGGTCGGTATCGGGGCCACCGGTTGCTCCACGGACGAGGTGCTGCGCTTCGGCTGGCCAGTGGCCGTCACGCCGCAGGCCGAGAAGATGCGCGAGCTCTGGACCTGGTCCGTGATCGCCGCGCTCGTCGTCGGCGTCATCGTGTGGGGCCTGATCCTGTGGTCGGTGGTGTTCCACCGCAAGAAGTCGGAGGAACTGCCGCGTCAGACGGCGTACAACCTCCCGCTGGAGATCGTGCTCATCGTCGTGCCGACGGTGATCGTGGCGGTGTTGTTCTACTTCACCGCCGTCACGCAGAACTACGTCACGGACAAGTCGGGCAAGCCCGACGTGAACGTCGATGTGATCGCGTTCCAGTGGAACTGGGAGTTCCAGTACCCGGACCACAAGACCGAGGCGGGCAACGTCGTCAGCACGGTCGGCACGTCGGGTGAGATCCCGATCATGGTGCTGCCGGCTCACAAGCGCATCCAGTTCACGCTGCGCTCGACCGACGTCATCCACTCGTTCTTCGTGCCGGAGTTCCACTTCAAGCGGGACGTCTTCCCGAAGCCGGAGAAGAACAACCAGGACAACGTCTTCCAGATCGACCAGATCGACCGTCCCGGTGCGTTCGTCGGACGTTGCGCCGAGCTGTGCGGCTCCTACCACGCGGTGATGAACTTCGAGGTCCGTGCCCTGAACGAGGCCGACTTCGACAAGTACATCGAGCTCCGCAAGGAGATCAACACCAAGACGGGCAAGCCGTACACCACGGCCGAGGCGCTCGCTCAGGTGAACTGCGGTGAGCTGTGCGCGCCGCTGGCCACCACGACCACCCCGTTCAACACCGACCGGACGGCCCGTGAGGCCTCCGGCGCGGGTCAGAAGTAGGGACACGCCCCGCGATGAAGATCGAAGCTCGCGTATTCGACCTGGTGATGGCCTTCTCGTTCCTGATGGCCGTCGTCTACGGCTACTGGACGCACGCGGCGACCGGCCACGTCGAGCCCACCGGCACGGTGGCGCTCGCGCTGACCGGTGGCCTGGCCCTCATCACCGGCACCTACTTCCGGTTCGTGGCCCGTCGCATCGAGGTGCGGCCGGAGGACAACCCTGACGCCGAGGTCTCCGACGGTGCCGGTGAGCTGGGCTTCTTCAGCCCCGGCTCGTACTGGCCGGTCGGTCTCGCGGCCGCGGCGGCGACCGCCGGTGTCGCGGTGGCGTTCTGGCACGTGTGGCTGCTGGTGATCGCCATCGTCATGGTGCTGATCATGGTCGGCGGCCTGGTGTTCGAGTACCACACCGGTCCCAACCACGACTGATATCCGATATATCGGGTGTAGCTCGCGCTGAGGCCCTCTCCGTCACGGAGGGGGCCTCAGTCGTTTGCGCCGGAATTTCGCAGGCCCGTATCCGTCATGTGATACATCGCATACTGGATATCGGCCGGGCCGAGCGACGGCTCCGATATCCGATATGCGGTATATCCGACCTGTAGCCGACACCGAGCCGGTATCCGATATATCGCATGATGCGCAAAGGGCCCTCCCAGCCGTTGGTGGCAGGAAGGGCCCTTCTCGGGTCCTGAGGCGCTCCAGAACGAGCCGCGGCGCCTACGCGGCGGCGGTGACCTTCTCCGGGGTCTTCTGGTACGCGTCGACGTACTCCTGGCCGCTCAGGTCCAGGATGCGGTAGATGATCTCGTCGGTGACGCTGCGCAGCACCGGCAGCGACTCCTGCATGCCGTCGTAGCGGCTGAAGTCGAGCGGCTCACCGAAGCGGACGGTCACGGGGACGATCTTCGGGAACTTGCTGCCCACCGGCTGCACCTTGTCCGTGCCGATGATGCCGACCGGCACGACCGGGGCACCGGACTCGAGCGCCATGCGGGCCACCCCCGTGCGGCCGCGGTGCAGCTTGCCGTCGAGCGAGCGGGTGCCCTCCGGGTAGATCGCGAAGGCCTCGCCGCGCCCGAGGATCTCGGCGGCGGTGTCGAGCGCGGCGCGCGCGTCACGGCCCTTGCCGCGGTGCACCGGCACGTGCCCGAGCGACGAGAAGAACCAGCGGGACAGCGCACCCTTCACCCCGGTGCCGGTGAAGTACTCCGCCTTCGCGAGGAACGACACGCGCCGCGGCACCACCATGGGGATCACGACGCTGTCGATGAAGCTGAGGTGGTTCGCCGCCAGGATGACGGGGCCGTCGGTGGGGATGTTCTCCAGACCGTCCACCACCGGGCGGTAGACAAGACGGGCTGCGCGCGCGACGACATGCTTCATCACCGGGTAGAGGACCATGCCTCCAGCATTCCAGGTGGCGGTTGCCGCGGCGTTACCACGTGGTGCGCATCTCCGGGTCATCACTCGCTCGGACTACGCCTGTACAGCGGTCGTGCGAGCACGGTCACGCGCCGGCGACGACGCGTGACCGAGCTACCCCTTGAGGGACGTTGAAAGCTCCACCCAGCGGCTCAGGAGCGTCGCCGCCGCACCCGAGTCGATGGCGTCGGCCGCGCGGCCCAGCGAGGCCGTCAGGTCGGCGTGCAGGTCGTCGGAGAACCCGCCGTGCGCCGCGATGGCACCGGCGGCGTTCACGAGCACCGCGTCCCGCACCGAGCCGGTCTTGCCGGCCACCAGGTCGCGGACCACCTGGGCGTTGACGGACGCGTCGCCGCCCTTCAGATCCTCCTCGCGCGCAGGCTTCACCCCGAGCACGGCCGGGTCGATCGTCTCCGTGCGCACGACCCCGTCCTGGGCGAGCCAGGCCGACGTCGTCGTGGTCGTCGTGATCTCGTCGAGGCCGTCGTCGCCCCGCACCACCAGCGCGGTGTTGCGGCGGCGGGCGAAGACCCCCGCGATCAGCGGCGCCGCGGCGGCCCGCGCGCAACCGATGAGGCCGACGGTGGGCTGGGCCGGGTTCGTCAGCGGGCCGAGCAGGTTGAACGACGTCGGGATGCCGATCTCACGGCGCACCGGGCCCGCGTGCCGGAAGCCGGGGTGAAACACCGGCGCGAAGCAGAAACCGATGCCCAGCTCCCGCACCGTGGCCTGCACGCCCTCCGGCGGCAGGTCGATCGCGACGCCCAGAGCCTCCAGCACGTCCGCCGTGCCGCACTGGGACGACGCCGCCCGGTTGCCGTGCTTCACCACGGGCACGCCCGCGGCGGCCGTGACGATCGCGGCCATCGTCGAAATGTTCACCGAACCGGAATGATCGCCACCGGTGCCGACGATGTCCGCCGCCCGCACGTCCACGGTGAAGCGGCGCGCGTGGTTCAGCATCATGGTCGCGAGGCCGTCGATCTCCTCCGGCGTCTCGCCTTTGGCGCGCAACGCGACGACGAACGCCGCGATCTGCGCCGCGGTCGCCTCGCCGGACATCACCTGGTCCATTCCCCAGGCGGTGTCGTCGGCGGTCAGGTCGACGCCGTCGAGCAGTCTGTTGAGCAGCGAGGGCCAGGTGCGCTGGCTCATGGCCGGATCAGCCCTTGACGACGGGAACAGCCGAACCCCGCAGCACCTCGGCCACGGTCTCGGCGGCGGCCAGCGGGTCCAGCGGGTGCACGAGCACCGCGTCCGCCTGCGACCAGGTCGCGAGCCAGCGGTCGTCCTTGCGGCGCACCGCGACGACGATCGGCGGGCAGTTCGTGATCTCGTTCTTGAGCTGGCGCGACAGGCCCATGCCGCCGGTCGGCTGCGCCTCGCCGTCGAGGATCAGCAGGTCCACGGAGCCGTTGTCGACCTCGTAGAGGACGTCGGAGATCGCACTGGCCTCGATGTAGTCGACGCGCGACAGGTCGGGCGCGGGACGGCGGCCGACGGCAGTGATGATCGTCTCACGCACCTCGGGCCGGTGGCTGAACACCAGGATCTTCGTGGTCTGCGTGCTCATCTCACGATCCTCCGCTGCGACTGCTGACTGCGGTCCCCAGAAGTACCCGCAGAAACGTGACCAAGGTCGCCGCGATGCTATCGGGCGGGCTGCAGCGCGTCCCACCCCAGGGCTTCCCCGCCGAGCCGTTGCGCCAGCGACGCCATCCGCGATCGCTCCTGAGCGCAGTGCAGAGCGTCGAGCTTCTGCACCCGGCTGATATGCGATATATCACCTGCGACCAGTACCCAGCCGTCCGGCGTGAGCAGCTCGCGCGCACGTTTGACCTGGTCAGCGGGGATGCGGACGTGATGTCGCAGCACGGCGAGCTCGTCCGCGCGCCACTGCGGGGAACGGGCCAGAGCGGCCGAGTCGGCCTCCGCGATGTCGAACGCCTCGACGACCACGACGAGCGCCGGGTCGTCGATCGACAACGCCGGTTCGTCCTGTCGTCGCAGCCAGTCGCGCAATCGGCCCAGCAAGCCCATCCGTTGATCTCCTCGCGATCACCGGCTGTGTGACCCAGCCGACCCATGATCCGCCCAGGACCCGATGGGCGGACGGAAATAGCGCAAGCAATAATGCTGCCCGTGACCACGGCAGCGCCTTCAATCGGCCAGCGCGTGCACTCGCTGAACCGCCCGAACATGGTCAGCGTCGGCACGATCGTCTGGCTGTCCAGCGAGCTCATGTTCTTCGCTGGCCTCTTCGCCATGTTCTTCACGGTGAAGGCCCAGAACGAGGGACCTTGGCCTCCGCCCCCCACGCACCTCAACATCCCCTACGCGTCGGTCTTCACGATCATCCTGGTCGCGTCGTCCTTCACGTGCCAGTGGGGAGTGTTCGCGGCTGAGCGCGGTGACGTCTTCGGTCTGCGTCGCTGGTACATCGTGACGCTCATCATGGGCGCGATCTTCGTGGGCGGTCAGGCAGGTGAGTACGTCCAGCTGATCCACGAGGGCACGACCATCCCGTCGTCGGCCTACGGAACGGTCTTCTACCTGACGACCGGCTTCCACGGCCTGCACGTCATCGGTGGTCTGATCGCCTTCGTCTACCTGTTGATCCGGACGAAGCTCAGCAAGTTCACTCCGGCACAGGCCACCTCCGCGATCGTCGTGTCGTACTACTGGCACTTCGTCGACGTCGTGTGGATCGGGCTGTTCGCCATCATCTACATCGTGCCCTGACCTGATCCCCAGCCACGAGCTCCCGAACTGACAGCAAGGGTTGCCGCACACCATGACCACCACGACGAAACGCCCCCGCGGCGCCCGCACGAAGCTGCGTCGCCGGGTCGCCGGACTGCTCGCACTGGGCTTCGGCCTGCTGAGCGCCGGCATGCTGTTCGCCGCCTTCGCGCCCACGGCGCAGACCGCCCAGGCACAGCAGCAGGACGCCCTGGTCCGCCAGGGCGAGCAGATCTACCTGAACACCTGTCTGAGCTGCCACGGCCCGTCTCTCGAGGGTGTCAAGGACCGCGGGCCGAGCCTGATCGGCGTCGGCGACGCCGCGGTGTACTTCCAGACTTCCTCCGGCCGCATGCCCATGGCGCGGCAGGAGGCGCAGGCCATCCGCAAGCCCGCGAAGCTCTCCCCCGAGGAGATCAACGCGCTGATGGCCTACATCACCGCGAACGGCGGCGAGGGTCCGAAGAAGCCCTCCGAGTCCGGTGAGGCCCTGCGCGGCGACAACCCGGCGCGCGGCGGCGAGCTCTTCCGCCTCAACTGCGCCAGCTGCCACAACTTCACGGGTCGTGGTGGCGCGCTGTCGTCCGGCAAGTTCGCGCCGGCGCTCGACGGCGTCACCGAGGAACAGATCTACACGGCGATGCTGAGCGGCCCGCAGAACATGCCGAAGTTCGGCGAGCGCCAGCTCACGCCGGAAGAGAAGAAAGACATCATCGCGTACGTCAAGTCGGTCACCGACGGAAACAACAACTCCGGCGGTAACCCCCTGGGCGGGTTCGGGCCCGTGTCCGAGGGATTGATCGCGTTCATCGTGGGTATCGCCGCGCTCATCGGCGTGACCCTCTGGATCGGAGCCAAGGCATGAGCGGCGACAAGCCGACCGAGCTGCCCAGCGAGGCAGAGCTCGCGGAGATGAGCCGGGACGACCTCGTCAAGCTCGGCACCAGGATGGACGGCGTCGAGCTCGTCCACTACGAGGAGAAGTGGCCGGTCTCCGGCACCCGCGCCGAGCGCCGCGCTCAGCGTCAGGTCGCCCTGTGGTTCATGATCTCCGCGCTGTCGGGTCTCGCCTTCCTCGGCGTGTTCCTGTTCTGGCCGTGGGAGTACGAGGCCCCGCACACCGACGGCCACCTGCTGCACATGCTCTACAACCCGCTGATCGGCCTGTTCCTGGGCCTGTCGGTGGTGGGCCTGGGCGTCGGTGCGCTGCTCTACACCAAGAAGTTCATCCCCGATGAGCTCGCGGTGCAGCAGCGGCACGACGGCCCGTCGGCCGAGGTCGACCGCGCCACGCTGGTCGCCGAGCTCGCCGACGCCGGTGAGCGCAGCGGCATCGCCCGCCGCAGCCTGATCAAGCGCACGGCCGGCCTCGGCGCCGGCGTGCTTGGTCTCGGCATCACGGTCGTCCCGCTCGGTGCGCTGGTGAAGAACCCGCACTCGGACAGCGAGACCAAGAACTCGCTGTGGCACACCAGCTGGAAGCCGGAGAAGCCGGGCGAGAAGGTCTACCTCCGCCGCCACACCGGCAACTTCCACGAGGTCTCCCTCGTGCGTCCCGAGGACGTCGAGCCGGGCGGCTTCGAGACGGTGTTCCCGTTCCGCGAGTCGGAGCGCAACGACGAGCACGCGCTGGTCGCGGCCCTCAAGCGGGCCGACGCGCCGGTCATGCTCATCCGCATGCGCCCGAACCAGGCGATCACCAAGCGCGCGGGCCAGGAAGACTTCAACTACGGCGACCTGTACGCGTACTCGAAGATCTGCACGCACCTGGGTTGCCCGACGTCGCTGTTCGAGCAGCAGACCGGTCTGCTGCTCTGCCCGTGCCACCAGTCGCAGTTCGACGTGTTCGAGTACGCCAAGCCGCGGTTCGGTCCGGCCACCCGTCCTCTGCCGCAGCTTCCGATCACTGTGGACGAAGACGGATACTTGGTTGCCCGCAGCGACTTCATCGAGGCTGTGGGTCCGGCGTTCTGGGAGCGGAAGTCATGAGTGCCATCACCACGCCGACGAAGCCGGCCAACGCGGCCGCGCGCGTCGCCGGAGCGGCGGCCAACGCTGCCGACGAGCGCTACCACGCAGCCGCTGGCCTGCGCAAACAGCTGAACAAGGTCTTCCCGACGCACTGGTCGTTCCTGCTCGGCGAGATCGCGCTGTACAGCTTCATCGTGCTGCTGCTGTCGGGCACGTACCTGGCGTTGTTCTTCGACCCGTCGATGACCGAGGTCACCTACAACGGCGCGTTCGAGAACCTGCGCGGCATCGAGATGTCGCGCGCGTTCGCCTCGACGCTCGACATCTCGTTCGAGACGCGCGGTGGCCTGTTCGTCCGCCAGGTGCACCACTGGGCGGCGCTGCTGTTCATGGCCGCGATCGTCGTGCACATGTTCCGGATCTTCTTCACCGGCGCGTTCCGCAAGCCGCGCGAGATCAACTGGGTCATCGGCATCGTGCTGTTCATGCTCGGCGCGATCGAGGGCTTCCTCGGCTACTCGCTGCCGGACGACCTGCTCTCGGGCACCGGCCTCCGCGTCATGGCGGCGCTGCTGATCTCGTTCCCGGTCATCGGCACATGGCTGAACTGGCTGATGTTCGGTGGGGAGTTCCCCGGCACGGACATCATCCCGATGCTCTACACCGCGCACATCCTGATCATCCCGGCGATCATCCTGGGTCTGATCGCGGCGCACCTCGCGCTGGTCTGGTACCAGAAGCACACGCAGTTCCCCGGCGTGGGCCGCAAGGAGACCAACGTCGTCGGCGTCCGCATCATGCCGGTGTTCGCGGCCAAGGGCGGCGGTTTCTTCGCCATCGTCGTCGGTGTCATCGCGATCATGGGTGGTGTCTTCCAGATCAACCCGATCTGGAACTTCGGCCCGTACAACCCCGCGCAGGTCTCCGCCGGTTCGCAGCCGGACTGGTACATGGGCTGGACCGACGGCCTGGTCCGCATCTGGCCCGCGTGGGAGTTCTACCTGGGCAACTACACGATCCCGGCGCCGTTCCTGCCGTTCATCCTCGGTCTGCCGCTGCTGACCGGCATCGCGGCGGTCTACCCGTGGATCGAGCGCAAGATGACCAAGGACTACGCGCACCACAACCTGCTGCAGCGCCCGCGTGACGTGCCCGTCCGCACCGCGCTCGGCTGGATGGCGATCACGTACTTCATGGTCCTGCTGCTCATGGGCGGCAACGACATCTTCGCGTACAAGTTCGACATCTCGTTGAACCTGACGACGTGGATGGGCCGCATCGGCATGCTGGTCCTGCCGCCGATCGCGTACTTCGTGGCCTACCGCATCTGCATCGGCCTGCAGCGCGGCGACCGCGAGGTGCTCGAGCACGGTGTCGAGACCGGCATCATCAAGCGCCTGCCGCACGGCGAGTTCATCGAGATCCACCAGCCGCTCGGCCCGGTGGACGACCACGGCCACCCGATCCCGCTCGCCTACCAGGGCGCGTCGGTGCCGAAGAAGATGAACAAGCTCGGCTCGGCCGGTCACCCGGTCGTCGGCAGCACCTGGTCGCCGGACCCGGTCGAGGAGACCGTGGCCCTGGAGAACGCGCGCAAGAAGGCGCACGTCTCCGAGGAGATCAGCGCCGAGGACAAGGCCGGCGAGCTCGCGGGCAAGCCGTCCGACTCGAAGGACTGATCGTCCCGCCAGAAACCGCGAAAGCCCCCGTGATGGTTCACGGGGGCTTTCGTTGTTCTCAGGTGCTGGGGGCGACTACTGTGCGTCGTCCAAGCCGATGGCGAAGGCCGCCTCGTCGTCGCGCTTCGAGTAGCTGCGGAACGCGATGTGCGTGTCGGTGTTCAGCACGCCGGCGACCTTGCTGATCTTGCCGGGCACCAGGGCGGCCAGGTCCTCGTGCTTGCTCACCCGCACGAGCGCGATCAGGTCGACGTCACCGGCGCAGGAGTACACCTCCGTGACTCCGTCGATGTCGGCGATCTCCTGCGCCGCCTCGGGAATGCGTTCGGCGGCGGCCTGGATCAGCACGATGGCGGTGACCACGGCGTCCTCCTCTGGTCTCAGCACGGTGAGTAAAGCACTCGTAGTCTGCCCTACCAGCGTTCACGTCACGCAGGGGTCATGAACTCCAGCCGGTTGCCCACGTTGTCGAACGCGTGGAACCGGCGGTAGGCCGGGAAGTTCTCGTCCCACGCGACCTCGGTGCCCGCGGCGGCAAGCCGTTCGGCGAGCGCGTCCAGGTCGCCGACGAGGATGCCCGGATGCGCTTTGCGGGTCGGCCGGAACTCGGCCTCCACGCCGAGGTGGATCTCCAACGACCCCGATCGCACCCACAGCCCACCGCGGGCGGCGAGCGCCGGAGGCTTCGGCACCTCCTCCATACCGAGCACTCCGACGTAGAAGGCGCGGCAGTCGTTCTCAGCGCCCGCCGGGATCGCCAACTGGACGTGGTGCAGCGCGTAACCGAGATCGCTCATGATCGCGATTCTGCGTCCTGGACACCTCGCAACGCGCTGAAATCCGATATATCAGCTGCCCGATGTCCTGTTGACCTGGGTCTTAGCAACAGGTCTTTTGACGACGTCGTCAAAGACCTGTTGCAAAGGTGCGGTGCGGGTCAGGCCCAGCGGTCGTGCAGGGGGCGGGCGCCTGCGGCTTGTTCGGCCCACGGCACCCATGCCGCCGCGGCACCGGCGGGGGAGGACCAGGGCTCGTCCGCGTACACCAGGCGGGTGCCCGGCTGATCGAGCCAGCGCAGCACGACGCCGGTCTCCTCCGGTGGCGCACCACGGAGTGGACCGGCTGTCGGTATGACGGTCTCGGCTGAGGCGACGAGCGCGTCGACCACCGGCATCGGGCGGGTGCCGCGGCGGGCGACTCCGGCCGAGGCGAGCCGGCCGTAGCGGACGACCGAGAACTCCCAGCCGCCCTCGCGGTCCGGCCGTGCCGCCACGAGTTGCGGCAGCGCGGCGAGAGCGGCCAGGCGCTGGGCGCGGTCGAGCGACCGGACCAGGCCGGCCAGCCGGTCGCGGCGGGTCGCCGCTTCCTCGAAGCGCTCGGCCGAAGCCAGGTTGCCCAGTTGGTCGATGAGCGTGCGTAACGGGTCTGCGCTCCGGCCGACGACCAGATCGCGGACCGCCGTGACCGCGGGGGAGTACTCCTCCACGCTCTGACGGCCCGCGCACGGGGCCTGGCAGCGGCCCAGTTCGGCCAGGGCGCACGGGGAGGCCCGCTGGTTCGACGCCGGGATCTTGATCGTGCACGAGCGCAGCGGCACGGCGTCGAGGAGCGCGCTCGCCACCGACTCGGCTGCCTGACGCGTGCGGAACGGGCCCAGCGCGCCGTCACGTGGATTCCTGACCAGCGACAGCCTCGGGAACGGCTCGTCGGTCAGGACCAGCCACCACGCGTGGTGCGGGTTCTTCGATCTGCGGTTGTAGGCGGGGCGGTGAGCCCGCAGCAGCCGCAGCTCGCGCACCTCGGCTTCCAGGGGATGCGCGCACTCGACGGCGTCGACGCGCACCGCGAGCGCGACCATCTCGCGGAGCCTGCGTCTGCCCTCGCTGGCGGTGAAGTACTGCCGGACGCGGCGGCGCAGATCCGACGCCGTGCCGACGTAGAGCACCTCTTCCTTCGGGCCGCGGAAGAGGTACACGCCAGGCTTGGACGGCAGGTGCGCGGCCAGCGAGCGCTTGCGGCGCTGTTCCGGCGTGACCTCCGGCAGGTACGCCAGCAGTTCTTCCAGGGAGTGCACGCCCACGTTGCCGACGCGTTCCAGCAACGCGTGCAGCACCTCGACCGTGGCGCGGGCGTCGGCCAGCGCCCGGTGCGTCGGCCTGGTCGACGTGCGGAACAGGTCGGCCAGGGCGGACAGGCGGCACGACGGCGCCTCGTCGCGGCTCAGCACGCGCCGCGCCAGTTTCACCGTGCAGACCACCGGCGGTTTCGGCCACCGGTAGCCGTACCGCTCGCAGGCCGCCTTGAGGAAGCTGATGTCGAAGCCGGAGTTGTGCGCCACCAGCACCGCTCCCGCCGCGAACTCCAGGAACGCGGGCAGCACCGTCTGCAGCCTCGGCGCGCCCGTGACCATCAGCTGCGTGATGCCGGTCAGCTGCGCCACCTGGACGGGGATGCCGCGCTCAGGGTCGACCAGCGTGGCGAACTCGCCGAGCACCTCGCCGGCGCGCACCTTCACCGCGCCGATCTCGGTGACGGCGTCCTCCTCGGCGCTTCCGCCCGTCGTCTCCAGGTCGAAGACGACGAACGTCGTGTCGCGCAGAGGCGTCCCCAGCTCGTCGAAGGACAGTTGACCGGTCACGATGCGGACGTTAGCGGCGGGGTCTGACAATTTTCGGCGGTGATCATTCGCACGGGCGTTGACCTGCGGTTGTCAGGTCCACCGGAGGTCGCCGGTCAGCCTTTTCCAGATCGTTGTCCTGAAGGCGGGAGATGTCCGTGCGCTGCTCAGGCACCGGGGCTCTAGCCTGTTGGGGTGCCAGACCCGATGCCCGAGCCAGAGTTCGACCAGCCTGCCGAGGAGGTAGGCGAGTCCGCAGACGAATCCACTGTGGACTGGTCGGCCCTGCCGGAGCCGTTGCGGGTGAGGCTGGCGGAGCTGGGCGCCGACGCTCTGGGTGAGATGGCGAAGGTCGACGTGCCCCAGCACCTGCGGCCGGTGGCCAAGTTCGCGCCGACGAAACGCGCCCGGCTGGGCGGGCCGCAGGTCGTCGCCGCCCTGCGGAACTCGGCGAACTTCCGCACCGCCGTCGTGGAGTGGCTGCGCAAGAACCGGCCGTCGACGCTGGAGGTGACTTCGCCGGACCCGGTGACGGCTGCCGCGGCGGCGGTGCTGACCGGTGACGAGGTCGCACTGCACTACGTGGAGCTGGTGTCGCGACGAGTCGGCGACGCGACGTTGCGTGCCGAGCGGGATGCCGCTGTGACGCGGGCGGAACGGCTGGAGAGCGAGCTGGAGCGGCTGAAGGCCGAACGCAGCCTGCTCGACGGCGCCGCCGAACGTGTCCGCGCGGACGCCGAGATCGAGCTGGAACGCCTGCGCAAGCGGTTGCGCGAGCAGGGCGTGAAGCTGCGTGAGGCCAAGGACGCCGCGGAGGCGGCGGCCGCAGAGGTGGACAAGATCCGGGCGCGCACGGCGGACGAGGTCAAGCGTCTCACCGCCGAACGCGACCGCGAACGCGAACGGGCGGAGACCGAGCGGGGCAAGGCGCAACGGGCGATCGCCGACGCCGAGGTCGCGCGGCAGTCAGCGCGGGAAGCCCGCCAGGCGGACGAGGTGCGGCTCGCGCTGCTCGTCGACACGCTCGACGGTGCCGTGACGGGTTTGCGCCGCGAACTGGCGCTGGGTGGCACCGGGCCGCGTCCCGCCGATCTCGTGCGCGGCGCCAGCGCGTCGCAGGGAGCCGTTGGACGCGTGGAAGACCCTGCCGCCCTCGACCGGCTGCTGGCGTTGCCCGCCGTGCACCTGGTGGTGGACGGCTACAACGTCACGAAGACCGGTTATCCGGAGCTGTCGCTGTCGGACCAACGCGATCGGTTGGTGCACCAACTGGCCGTGCTGGCCGCGCGCACGGGTGCCGAGGTCACGTTGGTGTTCGACGGCGCGGGGGTGGTGGCCGTGCCCGCGGCGGCGCCTCGTGGCGTGCGCGTGCTCTTCAGCGACCCCGGTGTTCTGGCTGATGACGTGATTCGCGCGCTGGTCACCGCGGAGCCCGAGGGGCGTCCCGTGGTGGTGGTGACGTCGGATCGCGCGGTCGCCGACTCGGTGCGCCGGCGTGGTGCGCATCCGGTGCCGTCCGCCGTGTTGCTGGCCCGTCTCGGGCGCGTTTGATCACCCGGTAGCCTGACGCCGTCGATCTTGACGGTCTTGTTCTCGCGAAGGGGATCGGCGACGTGATGTCGCGCAAGCTCACCCGCGGTGTTCTGGTCACCGCCCTGCTCTTCTCCGCTCTCCCGGCCGTGTCGTTCGCCGCACAGCCGGCTGATCCGGCGCGCGTGTACGCCGATCTGACGGCGCAGGCGACGAAGCTCAACGAGGAAGTGCTGCGCGCACAGGAGGATCTGGTTCTGCGGCGGGCCGAGCTCGAACGCGCGACCGCGGACGTCGCGGCGGCGCAGCAGATCGAGCGGCAGGCGAAGTCGGACGAGAACGCCTTCCGCGACCAGGTGGACCTCATCACCCAGGCGTCGTTCGAGGGCGCGCGGTTCAACCAGCTGTCGGCGCTGCTCGTCGCGGACTCGCAGCAGGACTTCCTGAACCGCCTGGAGATGATGCGGGTGCTGGCCGCGGACAAGGCCGAGTCGCTGGCGCTGTTGTCCGGTGCGGTGGAGAAGGCGCGGCTGGCGCACCAGGTGGCGGAGAACGCGCGGACCCGTGCCGCTGAGGCAATGTCGGCGGCCGAGCGGCTGAAGAGCGACCTGGACGCACGGAGCCGCGCGTTGCAGGCGCAGACCGGCGAGGTGCGCGCGGCGTTGGCGCGGCTGCCCGCGCCGGTCGTGAACCAGCTGCGTGATCCGGGGGACCGGTCACCGGTCAGCGTGCCCCAGGGGGCGGCCGGGCTCGCACTGGCGTTCGCGCTGGAGCAACGCGGCGACGAGTACCGGTACGGCGCGACCGGGCTCCACGAGTGGGACTGCGCCGGTCTGACGATGAAGGCTTACGCGGCCGCCGGGTACGCGATTCCGCGCACGTCCGGTGGACAGGCCGGGGTCGGGCGCGTCGTGACGCGCGCTGACGTCCGTGCGGGCGACCTCATCATCTACTACTCGAGCCGGTCGCACGTCGCGATGGCCGTCGACAACACGAGGGCCGTGCACGCCTCCACCGAGGGGCAGCCGGTGAAGATCGCGCCCATCGACGCCATCGGGCCCATCGCGGTGATTCGGCGCATCGAGGGCTAGCGTTTCGCGGGTGAAGCACCTCAGGACGTTGCTGGCGATCACGGTCGCCATGACGTTCCTGCTGGGCCTCAGCGTTGCAATGCGGCCCGTTGAGTTGCAGCCGACTGCAACAACTCATTGCAAAGAAGTGGTGCTGACGGCGTCGTCGGGCACTGTGACCAGCAGTTCTTGTGATGGCGAGCTCGCGGCTCGGGTGTCCGGTCTCGTGGACGAGTCGGTGGCCGGTGTCGCCGATATATTGGATATCACCTGGGCGCGGCGGGCCGATGTCGTCATTCCGGCGACCGATGCCGAACTCGTTTCGCTCGTCGGGCCGGCCTTCGCGGACATGGCCGGCGTCGCGATTCGCGACGGTGCGACGCAACGTGTGGTGCTCAATCGGGTGCGTGCGGCGCCACTGACGACGTTGGAATTGCGTGTGCTGCTGCGGCACGAGATCACGCACGTGGCGACGCGGGACCTGACGTCGGACTCGGCACCGCTGTGGCTGGTGGAGGGCTTCGCGGACTGGGTGGCGTTCCACGGCCTCGGGGTACCGCTGCGTCAGGCCGCGCCGTTGCTCACCTCCGACGTCTCCGCCCTGCCCACCGACTTCGGTGGTCCCAGGCGTGATCTGGCTTACCAGCAGGCGTACTCGATCATGGTCTACCTGGAGTCGAAGCTGGGGGAGCGGGGCGTCGTCGACTTCTTCCTGCAGTACGCGTCGCTGTCCGCTGTGGACCCGCGGGCCGTGGACGTGGCGGGCTGGCGCGAGTTCCTGCGGTCGAACATCGGCTAGCGTGGGTTCCGTGCGCCGAACCTTGCTGGTGACCAACGACTTCCCGCCCCGCCCCGGTGGCATCCAGTCCTACCTGCACGCTCTGGCGACACGGCTGCCCGCGGAGTCCCTCGTCGTGTACGCGCCGAAGTGGAAGGGCGCGGCCGAGTTCGACGCCGAGCAGCCGTTCCCCGTCGTGCGGCATCCGACGTCGCTGATGCTGCCGACCCCCGACGTGCTCAGGCGCGCCCGCGACATCGCCCGCGCCGAGTCCTGCGACGCCGCGTGGTTCGGTGCGGCGGCTCCACTGGCGTTGCTGGCACCGTCACTCGGCCTGAGCCGTGCGGTGGCCTGCACCCACGGCCACGAGGTCGGCTGGTCGATGCTGCCGGTGGCACGGCAGGCGTTGCGTGCCATCGGGTCCGGTGTGGACGTTGTGACCTACGTCAGCCGCTACACCCGCTCAAGGTTCGCCGCGGCGTTCGGTCCGATGGCGGCACTGGAACACCTTCCGTCCGGTGTGGACACCGAGCTGTACCGCCCGGATCCGGCCGCGCGCACCGAGATCCGCCGCCGCCACGGGCTCGGCGACCGTCCGGTGATCGTGTGTGTCTCGCGGTTGGTGCCGCGCAAGGGCCAGGACATCCTGATCCGCGCGCTGCCGCTGATCCAGCGCACGGTGCCGGACGCGGCTCTGCTGATCGTCGGCGGCGGTCCGTACCGGGGAACGCTGGAGAAGATGGCCGCCGGCAACCGTGACGTCGTGCTGACCGGCTCGGTGCCGTGGGAGGAACTGCCCGCGCACTACAACGCCGGCGACGTCTTCGCGATGCCGTGCCGCACCCGCGGTCGCGGCCTCGACGTGGAAGGACTCGGGATCGTCTACCTGGAGGCCTCGGCGACAGGGCTGCCCGTGATCGCCGGACGGTCCGGCGGCGCGCCGGAGACCGTGCGCGACGGCATCACCGGCAACGTCGTCGACGGCCGTGACGTCGAGAACGTCGCCGAGAGGATCGCCAACCTGCTCGCCGACCCCGAGATGGCGGCCAAGATGGGCCGCGCGGGGCGGGAGTGGGTGAGCGACCACTGGCGGTGGGACCAGCTCGCACACCGCCTCGAAGGCCTCATCGGCTGAGTTCGCGGGCCCGGCTCTCCAGCGCGCGCAAACCCAGTTCGGCGCTGCGTCGTACGGCCCGGTCGGCGGCGGACAGGGAGTCGGCGTGGCGTTCGAGATCCCGCCACACCACGGCCAGGTTGATCAACGCGCGGACCTCGCCGGAGGCGTAGCCGATCCGCCTGGCCGCGGCGAGAGCCTGCTCGAACAGCTCGGCCGCGACGTCGAAGTCGGACAGCGCGCGGCGGATCTCGCCGAGCATGATCCGCACCGAGGTCGCCACCTGCGGATCACCGCCGTCCGAGACCAGTGTCAGCGCGCGTGAGGCCAGCGACAGCGCGACCTCCGCGTTGCCCTCGGCGAGTTCCAGGGCGGCGAGGTTCTCCAGTGCCTCGGCCTCGCCGGCGGGGACGTTGCCGATCTCCAGGGCGTGTTCGAGGTGGGCGCGCGCCTCGTCGAAGCGTCCCTGCAGGCGCAGGGCCATGCCGAGGTAGGTGTGGCTGTCGGCGTTCGGTGCGAGGGCCAGTGCCTGCGAGAAGTGCTCGACGGCGCCGTCGATCTCGCCGAGCTCCACGGAGAGCTGGCCGAGGTTGTACAGGCCGGTGCTGACGCTGTCGGCGGAGTGCAGCATCTCCAGGCAGCGGACGAGGGCCTGCTTCGCCTCGGTCAGCTGGCCGGAGCGGCGGTGGACGAGGCTCAGGTTGTTCAGCACGCTCGCCTCGGCGTCCTTGTCGCCCAGCGCCCGGTACAGCCCGACAGCCTGGTTGTGGTGCTCCACCGACAGCGCGTACTCGCCGAGCCGCAGGTAGAGGGTGCCGAGGTTCGCGTGCATCGCGGCCTCGGCCGGGCGGTGCGCGGACGCCTGGGCGGCCTGCAGGCCGTGGTGGGCGGTCGCGAGCCACTCGCCGACGTGCTGGCCGATCCACAGGTAGCCGCGCAAGGCGTCGGCGAGCTGCCACGCCATCTCAGCAGGGCCGTGCTCGGCGGCCTGCCGGATGGCCGCGGTCAGGTTCGGGCGTTCCGCGTCGAGCCACGCCAGCGCCTCCGCCGAACTGGAGATCCGCGACGCCGGGCCGGAAGCGGACGTCGGCAGCCGCACGATGCCGGGGTAGAGCAGCTCGGCGCAGCGCTCCACCCCGCGCAGGTAGTGGTTCAGCAGCGCCGTCCACGCGACTTCCTGCTCGGGCGGGCTGTCCGACTGCTCGCGCAACGTGGCCGCGTACCGCACGAGCTCGTCGTGGAACCGGTAGCGGCCGGGCACCGGGGACACCACGAGGTTCGCGATCGCCAGCACCGTCAGCAGGCCGTCGGCGTCCACATCGGCCAGTGCGGAGGCGGCCTCCGCGGTGAAGTCAGGGCCCGGCACGAGCGACAGCAGCCGGAACAACCGCTGCGGCGCGGGCGGGAGAGCCGCGTAGGCCAGCTCGATCGGAGAGCCCGAGATCGTCACGTCGTCGCGCCCCGCGAGGTAGGCCGCCGCGACCCGCAACGCGAGCGGCAGATGCCCGCACCGCCCGGCCAGCTCCGCGTGGTCACCCGGCCCCAGCAGCGTCGACAGCAACGACGCGGACTCCACGGGCGTGAAGACGTCGACCGGTACGGTCCGCGCGCCGTTCATCGCGATCAGCCCGCGCAGGTCGTCCCGCGACGTCACGATCACCCGGCACGACGCCGTCCCCGGCAGCAGCGGCCGCACCTGGTCGGGCGCGGAGGCGTTGTCCAGCACCAGCAGCATCCGCCGGCCCGACAGCAACGAGCGCAGCATCGTGCTCTGCTCGTCGGCGTCCGGCGGGATCTCGTCCGGCGGCACCCCGAGCGCCCGCAGGAACCGCGACAGCACGTCCATCCCGTCCGCCGGCGGCCCCAGCGCGTACCCGCGCAGGTCGACGTAGAGCTGACCGTCCGGGAAGTGGTCCCGCAGCAGGTGCGCCACGTGCACCGCCAGCGTCGTCTTGCCCACGCCCGGCTGGCCCGCCAGCGTCACGATCGGCACCGCACCGCGCGTGATCAGCCCGGAGACCCGCTCCACGTGCCACGCGCGCCCCGTGAAGTCGGAGATGTCGTCCGGCAGCCGCATCGGCGACGCGGGCGCGCGTTCCGGCTCACGCGGGGCCACGGGCGCTGCCAGTTCCGGCGCGCCCACGAGGATCGACTGGTGCAGCTCGCGCAGCTCTTCCGCCGGGTCGATGCCGAGCTGCTCGTCCAGCGTCCGGTCGAGCTGCCGGAACGCCTCCAGCGCCTCCGCCTGCCTGCTGCTGCGGTACAGCGCCAGCATGAGCTGCCCCCAGAACCGCTCCCGCAGCGGGTGGTCCCGCGTCAGCGCGAACAGCTCCGGCACCAGGTCGGCGTGGTTGCCCAGCGCGAGCTCCACGTCGATCCGCTGCTCATGCACGGTCATCAGCAGCTCGGTCAGCCGTGGTGCGTGCTCGGAGTACAGCGTCTCGGAAGGCACGTCCGACAGCACCGGGCCGCGCCACAGCTCCAACGCCTCGGCAAACGCTTTCCGCGCCGCCGCCAGATCGTTCGAAGCAGCCGCCGCACGTCCTCGGGCAGCCGTGTCGGCGAACCGGTGCACGTCCACCGCCAAAGGGTCGACGCGCATCCGATAGCCGTCGGGCGCGGTCTGGATCAGCGACGGGTCGCCCAGCGCCGCCCGCAGCCGCATCACGTACGTCTGCAACGTTCCACGCGTGCGCGCAGGCGGTGTGTCACCCCACACGTGCTCGACGAGTTCCGTCACGGGCACGACGCGGTTCGGCCGCAGCAGCAACGCCGCCAGCAACGCCCGGTGCTTGCCCGCGCGCAGGACGACAGCGGAGTCGTTCAGGCGCACTTCCAGCGGGCCGAGCAGCCGGAACTGCGGACCCGAAGCCATTGCCTACCCCTCGTACGCGCCGAATGATCCCCGTCTACCGGACAGCCTATTAGCGCGCTGTCGCCGAGTGACATCGGCGCGTCAGCGATACGTCAGCGTCGTACGGCAATCTTCTACACGTCCCGGTCGGGGGGCCGGGGCAACAAACTTCTCGGGTTCCGCGGAGATCCGCGGATCACGATCGCTGGGGGTCGAAAGGCCCAGGAGCTCTCTGGGGCTCCTGGGCCTTTCGCGCATTTCACCTGCTACTTCGCGTAGATGGCGTCGATGTCCGACGCGTAGGTCGTCGCCACGACAGAGCGCTTGAGCTTCAGCGACGGCGTCATCTCGCCACCGGCCTCGGTGAAGTCGATCGGCAGCACCCGGAACTTGCGGATCGCCTCGGCCTTCGACACCGACTTGTTCGCCTCGTCCACCACGGCCTGGATCTCGGCCAGCAGGTCGGAGTCCTCGATCAGGTCCGCGACCTCTGCCGACGCCGGCTTGCCGTGCGACTCCTTCCACGCAGGGAAGAACTCCGGGTCGATCGTGATCAGCGCGCCGATGAACGGCTGCTTGTCGCCGACGACCATGCACTGCGACACGAGGGGGTGCGCCCGGATGCGGTCCTCGAGCTGCGCGGGGGAGACGTTCTTGCCACCGGCGGTGACGATGATCTCCTTCTTACGGCCCGTGATCTTCAGGAAACCGTCGCTGTCGAGCTCACCGATGTCACCGGTGTGGAACCAGCCGTCCTCCAGGGCCTCCTTGGTGGCGGCCTCGTTGTTCCAATAGCCGGTGAAGACGATGTCGCCCTTGATGAGGATCTCGCCGTCCTCGCCGATCCGCACCGACGTGCCGGGCACCGGCAGGCCGACCGTGCCGACCTTCTCCTGGCCCTTGAACGTCACGCACGCCGCCGCCGACGTCTCGGTGAGGCCGTAGCCCTCGTACACCGGGATGCCCGCGCCGCGGAAGAAGTGCGACAGCCGGTCACCCAGCGGCGCGCCACCGGACACCGCCGCGATCGCCCGGCCGCCCAGAGCGGCCCGCAGCTTCGAGAACACCAGCTTGTCGAACACCGCGTGCTTGAGCCGCAGCACCAGGCCGGGGCCGCCGTTGTCCAGCACGCGCGAGTACTCGACGGCGGTCGCCTCGGCCGCGTCGAAGATCTTGCCCTTGCCGCCGGCGTGCGCCTTCTGCTTGGCGCCGTTGTAGACCTTCTCGAACACGCGCGGCACCGCGACCACGAACGTCGGCCGGAACTGGCCCAGGTCCGCGACGAGGTTCTTCACGTCGGCGGTGTGACCCACCGTCGCCCGCGAGTACACGCACGCCAGCGCCAGAGCACGCGCCAGGATGTGTGCGAGCGGCAGGAACAGCAACAGCGAGTTGCCCGCGGTGAGGATCTCCGGGAACCGCGACAGCGCCGACCGCACCTCGGACAACAGGTTGCGGTGCGTCAGCGTGCAGCCCTTTGGCCTGCCCGTGGTGCCGGACGTGTAGACCAGCGTCGCCGTGTGGTCCGCCTGGACCTGCCCGCGACGCTCGTGCACCTGCTCGTCGGTGATCTCGGCGCCCAGCGCCGTCAGCTCGTCGACGGCGGCGGCCGAGCCCTCGATCTGCCACACGTGGCGCAGCTCGGGCAGCTTGCCGACGACCTCGTCGACCAGCGCGCGGTGCGACGACGCCTCGACGAACACCGCCGTCGCGCCGGAGTCGGACAGGATCCACTCGATCTGGTCCGCCGACGATGTCTCGTAGATCGGCACCACGACGCCGCCCGCCGCCCAGATGGCGAAGTCGAGCAGCGACCACTCGTAGCGCGTCTTGGAGACCAATCCGATCCGGTCGCCGAGCTCGATGCCGGCGGCGATCAGACCCTTGGCGACCGCCATGACCTGCGCGGCGAAGTCACGGGCAGTGATGTCAACCCAGGTGCCGTCCACCTGCCTGCGGAAGCTGACGGCGTTGCCGAAGCGCTCCGCGTTGGCCCACACCATGTCGGTGAGGTTCTCCTCCGGAGCCACTGCGGCGGTGGCGGGGACGCTGAACTCGCGCACGTCAACCTCCGTACGGTGATTTGTTACTGGTGGGGAAACTTAGCGTGTGATTCCGGCGATACAAAGGTTGGTACGCCCTTCCGTTACCTTTTCACTCCATGGCCAGTGTGGACGTCGTCGACGAGACTTTCCTGGCGGTGCCGCCCAGCGTGGTCGCCGCAGCCTTCGCCTCGCCATCGTCGTGGCGGTCGTTCTGGCCGGATCTCGAGCTGGACGTCTACGCCAACCGGGGCGACGAGGGACTGCGCTGGACCGTCGGCGGCGCGCTCGTCGGCACGATGGAGGTCTGGCTCGAGCCGATGCTCGACGGCACCCTGCTGCACTACTTCCTCCGTGCCGATCCGCCCGCGGGCTCGCTCACCCCGCGCAACGCGCTCCGCGAGGTGCAACGCCGGCAGCTCGACGCGAAGTCCGTTGCTCTGGGTCTGAAGCTGACTCTGGAGGACGGTCGTCCACCTGGCTGCCCGCCAGGTGAGTGATCTTGGTTGACGCGCGTCTCGAGAACTAGGTTGGGGACTGTGCGGGTTCACGTGGTTTCGGACGTCCACGGCAACGCGGAGGCGCTGGCGCGCGCCGGTGACGGTGCCGACGCGCTCGTCGTGCTCGGCGATCTGATCGACTTCGTCGACTACCACGACCATTCCAAGGGGATCCTCGGGCGCGTTTTCGGTGCCGAGAAGGTGGGGATCTTCGCCGAGCTGAGACGCGGCACCAGGCGTGCGGACACGGCGAGCTACATCCGGTCCCTCTGGGACGGTCTCGCGGACGCCCGCTCCGTGGTGGAAGAGGCGGTGCTGGAGCAGTACCACGCGTTGTTTTCTGCGATGTCCGCGCCGACGTACGCGACACCGGGCAATGTGGACAGTCCGCAGCTGTGGCCGCAGTTCGCCGGTGACGGTGTGCACGTGCTCGACGGCGAGGCGGTGGAGATCGGCGGGCTGAAGTTCGGGTTCGCGGGCGGCGGGCTGATGCTGCCCGGACACGTGCGCAACCCCAACGCGCCGTGGTTCCCGTACCTCCGAACGGACGAGGACATGGCGGCCGCGCTGGATCGGATGGGTCCCGTCGACGTGCTGTGCACGCACATCCCGCCGGCTGTTCCGGATCTGACGTACGACGTCGTCGCGCGCCGTCCCGAGTGGGGTTCGCGGCCGGCGCTGGAGAAGATCGTGCGGGAACGTCCGCGCTGGTCGGTGTTCGGGCACGTGCACCAGCCGCTCGCCCGCCGGGTGCGGATCGGGTACACCGAGTGCGTCAACGTCGGGCACTTCCAGCGCAGCGGCAAGCCTCACGTCCTCAACTGGTAAAGACGCGAGTAACCTCCTCACACATGGCCGACGAGTCCACTCAGTCCATCGTCATCGACGCGCCGCCTGAGAAGATCATGGCGATCATCGCGGATTTCCCGTCGTACCCGGACTGGGCGAACGGGATGAAAGAGGTGGAGGTCCTCGACGCCCGCGACGACGGCCGCGCGGAGCAGGTGCGCTTCGCGATCGACCAGGGGCCCGTCAAGGATGAGTACGTCCTGAAGTACGACTGGGCCCCGGACGGCCTTTCGGTGCAGTGGGACCTCGTCAAGGGCACCATGCAGAAGTCGCAGCACGGCAGCTACGTGCTGGAGCCGTCCGGTTCCGGTACCAAGGTCACCTACACGCTGTCGGTGCAGCTGGTGATCCCGATGATCGGGCTGTTCCGCCGCAAGGCGGAGAAGCTGATCCTCGACACCGCGCTCAAGGAGCTCAAGAAGCGCGCGGAGAAGGCGGCTTGAGCCGGGTCCTGCTCTTCACCGGCAAGGGCGGGGTCGGCAAGACGACACTGGCCGCCGCGACGGCGGCCTCCCTGGCGGCGCACGGCCGCAAGGCGCTCGTGGTGTCGACCGATCCCGCTCACTCGCTGGGCGACGCCCTCGACGTCCGTCTGGGCGCCTCGCCGTCCGAAGTGGACACGGCGGACGGTCTTTACGCGTGCCAGATCGACCCGCGCGGCCTCGTCGACGAGGCGTGGGGCGAGCTGCGCGGCCATCTGCGGACCGTGCTGGCGGGCGCGGGCGTCGACGAGCTCGACGCCGAGGAGCTGACCGTGCTGCCGGGCGTCGAGGAGCTCCTCGCGCTCGCGGAGGTGCGGCGGCTGGCTTCCAGCGGACCGTGGGAGGTCGTTGTCGTCGACTGCGGGCCGACCGCGGAGACGTTGCGGCTGCTGTCGCTGCCCGAGGCGTTCGCCGGCTATCTGGAGAGGCTCTTCCCGACGCACCGGCGGGTGGTGCGCGGGCTGCTGGCCGGTGTCGCGGGCACCGGGACCGTCGAGAAGTGGGACGCGACGGCGGACGCGCTCAGCAGGCTCGCGGAGCGGCTGGACGCGTTGCGGAGCATGCTCGCCGATCCGTCCTCGTGCTCGGTCCGGCTGGTGCTGACGCCCGAACGCGTCGTGGCCGCCGAGACCCGGCGCACGCTGACCGCGTTGGCGCTGCAGGGAATCCGCGTCGACAGCGTGATCGCGAACCGGCTGGTGCCTTCGCCGGGTTCCGCGCGTGGTGCCGCCGCGACGTGGCTGCGGACGCGCCGGCACGAGCAGGACGCGGTGCTGGCCGAGCTGACCGGCATCGGCGAGATCCGCACGGTCGACCACCGCGCTTCGGAACCCGTCGGCGTGCCGGCTCTGCTGGAGGTCGCCGGGCAGCTCTACGGAGACTCGGACCCGTTGCCCGGTGGCGCGGTGCCGGAGTCGTTGCTGGAGGTGTCGGGCAGCGGACGCGGTCTCGACGCTCGATACTCGCTGCGTATCGCGTTGCCGCTGACCGATGACACGGAGCTCGACCTCGCGCGCGTGGGCGACGACCTCGCGTTGACCGTCGACGGCCGGCGTCGGCTCGTGGCGCTGCCCTCGTTGCTGAGGCGCTGCATCGTGACCGGCGCGGAGATGGACTCGGGTGGCGTGACAGTGGGGTTCCGCCCAGACCCGTCGCTGTGGCGCTGATCAGGAGTTTTCAATGACCCAGGACAACACCGGCAAGCTCGCCGAGGAGCTTCGGCTGCTCATCGACGCGGCCGCTGAGCGCATGCAGCCGTGGCTGCAGCGTGTGGCCGAGGCGGGCGACGGCTCGCACTCGCCCGAAACGTGCGGCTGGTGCCCTCTGTGCAACGGCGTGGCGCTGCTGCGCGGCGACCGTTCCGAACTGGCCGCGAAGGCCGCCGAGCACGCGGCGGGCCTCGTCGCGGTGCTGCGCGCTGCCCTGCGCGAGCCCGGTGCCCCGCCGCCACCGCCGGCCTCGGCTGGCGAGCCCGCCGAGGCAGGCGAGGCCGGCCAGCGGGTGCAACACATCAAGGTCGTCAGGAAGACCGACTAGTGCTCACGGTCGGAGTGGACATCGGTGGCACCAGCGTGCGCGCGGGCGTCGTGGACGCGCGTGGCTCGGTGCTGGACACCTCACGCGCCCCAACGCCCGCCGGCGAGCGCGCTCTCGAAGACGCGATCGTCGCCGCCGTGGAGGAGGTGGCGGACCGCCACGCGGTGAACGCCGTCGGTCTGGCCGTGGCGGGCTTCATCGCCTCAGACCGCCGCACGGTCCGTTTCGCGCCACACCTGGCGTGGCGACAGGCCGACGTGGCCGACCGCATGAGCGACCGCCTGGGCATGCCGGTCGTGCTGGAACACGACGCGAACGCCGCCGCCCTCGCCGAACACCGCTTCGGTGCGGCCCGTGGCGCGCACACGGCCGTGTTGGTGGCCATCGGCACGGGCATCGGTGCCGCGCTGCTGTTGAACGGCGAGGTCTTCCGCGGTGCCCACGGCGTGGCTCCCGAACTGGGTCACCTGCGCGTCGTCCCGGACGGCCGACCCTGCCCGTGCGGCAAGAACGGCTGCTGGGAGCGCTACTGCAGCGGCACGGCCCTGAGCGCCACCGCCGTGGAGCTGCTCGCCAAGCATCCCGGCATCTCGACCGTGCTGGCCCGCGAAGCCGCCGGTGACTCCCGCGCGGTGACCGGCCGCCGCGTCGCCGGGGCCGCCCGCGACGGCGATCCGCTGGCCAAGCGCGCGATGGCCGACCTGGCCCGCTGGCTGGGCGAGGGCCTGGCGCTGGTTGCCGACGTCTACGACCCCGAGGTGATCGTCATCGGAGGAGGGGTGTCGGAGTCGGCACCGCTGTTCCTCGACGACGCCCGCGAGCGCTACGCCTCCGTGGTGACCGGCGCGGGCCACCGCCCGCTCGCCCGGATCCGCACCGCGCAGCTCGGTGACGACGCGGGCATCGTGGGCGCGGCGACTCTGGCTCGCGAGATGTCCGCCTCGATGGCGCGGAACTCACGCCGCTCCTGACCGCTCGCCGGACGCGCCCCACAAGCCCGAGGTCCTGCGCCGCCCCTTGTCCTCCGACTGATCCCGGCTCGCTCGCCCCTTGCAATGACTCGTTTGCGGGCGAACTCCAAAGTCTCATTGCTAAGGCGCAGGTCAGAGACGCACGGAAACTGATATATCGGTTGGTATGTCATCCGCGACGGGCTGGTGCGTTCAACATCGCCAGGGCTGGGATCGACGGGCCGGCAGGTGCCCGAACACGCCGAAGCCCGCTGCGCCGGGCGGGATCGCCAAGTGCAGCGGGCTTCCGGGTTGAGGTGTCGCGGCAGGCGTGTCGGGGTCTGTTCGCCCGCCGCGAACACCCAGCTCGAACGGCCGGGATCTAGCGGCCGAGCATGCGCAGGATGCGCGGGCGGCGGCGCTTGGCGCGCTCCGCGTCCTTCTTGCCCAGGGTCGCCAAGGCGCGGGCCATCATCAGGTGCTGCATCTGGTCCATGCCCGACACCGTAGGCATGGCCGAATCGTTATCTGAAGGTTTGAGTGGCCGTTATCACGCCGTTACCAACCAAAAGGTGACGTGTCACACCTGGGCGCCGTCGTCCCATCCCGAGTCGGGTGGCGGGGTGTTGCGCATGCGCAGGATCAGCCAGCCGACGCCCGCGCACAGCGCGACGAGCGACAGCGGCGTGCCGATGCGCGGCTGGAGGCCGAAGATGCCGGGGGCGACCAGGAGGACGATGCCGAGCACGAAGAGGCCGAGCGCCGCGATCGTGGACGCGCGCAGCACCGGGAACGGCGGCGGCTCCGGCGGGACGTAGTGGTCCTCGTCGTCCCGATCTCGCCGATCAGGTTCTTCCACGGGCTCGGTCGCGATGTCGTCGGTCGCGTCGTCGCGTAGCTTGAGGTCCTCCGGACCCGCCTCGTCGAGGTCGAGCCAGTCCTTGCCGACCCCGTCCCGTTCGAGACCCGCGACGATCTCGGCAAAGAGCTCGTCGACGTTCTCGGGGCCGTCGGTCGAGTCGCGCCGGGCGTTCATCCAGAGCCTCTCCGTGTGCCGCAACCCTCTTGACCCCTCATCGTTGCACGGGCGGGATGTGTTGCGGGTTACGGCAGTCGGCTCAGTCATGGCCGTGACGCACTGACTCGGGATTCGTTGTGTGAGGTGCGGTCGGCTCCGTAGGCTGGTTGTCGGGATCAAGGTTCGGTGTCTAGGGAGGCGCTTCCCGCTGTGCTGTACTGGATCATGAAGCACGTCCTCCTGGGACCGATTCTGCGGCTGTTCTTCCAGCCGAAGATCATCGAGGGCGCCGAGAACATTCCCAAGGAGGGTGGCGCGATCCTGGCGAGCAATCACCTCGCCGTTTCCGACTCCTTCTTCCTGCCGCTGATGTTGTCGCGGCGCGTGACCTTTCCCGCCAAGATCGAGTACTTCACCGGTACCGGGCTCAAGGGCAAGCTGCAGAGGTGGTTCTTCTCCGGCGTCGGTCAGGTGCCGATCGACCGGTCCAGCGCCTCTGCCGCCCAGGGCGCGCTCGACACCGGCGTGCGGATCGTGCGCGAGGGCAAGCTGCTCGGCATCTACCCCGAGGGCACCCGTTCGCCCGATGGCCGCCTCTACAAGGGCAAGGTCGGTGTCGCGTGGATCGCGCTGGAGTCCGGCGCGCCGGTCATCCCGGTGGCGATGTTCGGCACGGACAAGGCGAACCCCATCGGCTCCCGGATGTGGAAGCCGTACCCGATCCGCATCAAGATCGGTAAGCCGCTCGACTTCTCCCGCTACGAGGGCCTGTCCGGCGACAGGTTCGTGCTGCGATCCATCACCGACGAGATCATGTACGCGCTGATGGAGCTTTCCGGCCAGGAGTACGTCGACGTCTACGCGGCGAAGGCGAAGGAACAGCCGGCGAACGTCCCGGAGCAGGGCAAGCCCGCCGACCGGGTGCCCGAGACGAAGGCGGGCTGACCGCACCCCCTAGGGTGTCGCGGTGCGGTTCTTCTACGACTGTGAGTTCATCGAGGACGGGGTGACGATCGACCTCGTGTCGATCGGTGTGGTCGACGAGGAAGGCCGCGAGTTCTACGCCGTGTCCACCGAGTTCGACCCCGAGCGCGCGGGGCCGTGGGTGCGGCAGAACGTCCTCAACCAGCTGCCCTCGCCCGCGGACAAGGCATGGCGCAGCCGCGAACGCATCCGCGAGGACCTGCTCGACTTCCTCGGCGCCCGCAACGCCGCGCGCGACGAGGTGGAACTGTGGGCGTGGTTCGCCGCCTACGACCACGTCGCGCTGGCGCAGCTGTGGGGCGCGATGCCGGCGTTGCCGCGCGCCCTGCCCCGCTTCACCCGCGACCTGCGGCAACGCTGGGAGGACGTCGGACGTCCCAAGCTGCCCGCCCCGCCCGCGGACGCGCACGACGCCCTCGCCGACGCCCGCCACAACCTCGCGCGGTGGAAGGTGATCGAGGAACAGCGGCGGAAACTCGGCTTTCCCGTCCGGTAAGTGAGACCCGCATTGCTGCACCGATACAGCTCGTGAAAGTCTGAGTGACACAGAACACGAGAGATTGGGCAAGCAGATGCGCATCGGTGTGCTCACTGGCGGTGGTGACTGCCCCGGTCTGAACGCCGTGATCCGGGCCGTGGTCCGCAAGGGAATCAAGGCTCACGGCTGGGAGGTCGTCGGGTTCCGCAACGGGTGGCAGGGCCCGATCGAGAACCTCACCAAGCCGATCGGTCTCACGGACGTCGAGGACATTCTCACGCGCGGTGGCACGATCCTGGGCTCGTCGCGCACCAACCCCTACAAGGTCGAGGGCGGTGTCGACCGCATCCGCGAAGTTCTCGCGGAGAACAAGGTCGACGCGCTGATCGCCATCGGCGGCGAGGACACCCTGGGTGTCGCCAAGAAGCTGACCGACGACGGCATCGGCGTCGTCGGTGTGCCGAAGACCATCGACAACGACCTCGGCGCCACGGACTACACGTTCGGCTTCGACACGGCCGTGCACATCGCGACCGAGGCCATCGACCGCCTCCGCACCACGGCCGAGTCGCACCACCGTGCGCTCGTCGTCGAGGTCATGGGCCGGCACGCGGGCTGGATCGCGCTGCACTCGGGTCTCGCGGGTGGCGCGAACGTCATCCTCGTCCCGGAGCGCCCGTTCAGCGTCGACAAGGTCGTCGAGTGGGTCGAGCGCCGTTTCGAGCGCGAGTTCGCGCCGATCATCGTCGTCGCCGAGGGCGCGATGCCCGAGGGCGGCGCCGAGGTGCTGCACTCCGGTGAGCGCGACGCCTTCGGTCACGTCCGCCTCGGTGGCGTCGGCCAGTGGCTCGCGGAGGAGATCGCGGACCGCACCGGCAAGGAGTCGCGCGCGGCGATCCTCGGCCACATCCAGCGCGGTGGCACGCCGACCGCGTACGACCGCGTCCTCGCGACCCGCTTCGGCCTCAACGCCGTCGACGCCGTCGCGGATGGCGACTTCGGTGTCATGGTCGCGCTGCGCGGCACCGACATCGTGCGCGTGAAGCTGTCGGAGGCGACGGCCGAGCTCAAGACCGTTCCGACGGAGCGCTACGAAGAGGCCGAGGTCTTCTTCGGGGCCTGATATCCGATATATCGCGTGCCGTCACAACGCCGTGCCGGCCCGCCGATATATCAGTTATGCAAAAGACGTTTGCGGTCGTCCGCAAACGTCTTTTGCATAAGGATGGGTTTGCGCAGGTCAGAAGGCTTTCACGTCGAGGTAGGCGGCGAACGTGCCGAGCCAGTGGTCGGCCATGTAGCCGTGCCCGCCGAACACGTAGGTCCACCCGGCCTCGCGATGCGATGCCGAAGCGGTCCGGGCCAGTTCGGCATACCGGTGCCCGTCCGGCAGCGACTCCGCGATCGCCTCCCAGTTCCACGCCCGCGACAACGCGAGCCCGGCCAGGTGCGAGCCGTAGGGGTCGCTGGGATCGTCGACCGGGAAGGGCTCGCGCAGCACGCGCCACCGTTCCGCGTCGAGGTCCGGCAGGTACGCGTCGAACCACGCGGCGAAATCCTCGGCGTTCAGAGCACGGCGCATCAGGTCGGCCGTCGTCAGCGCGGGCGACAGGAAGTCCGCGGCGTCCGGCTCGAACCCGCCGTACGCGACCTCGTCCCGGTGCCACCGCAAGGCGGCGTCCACGCACGCAGAAGCCAGCTCGGAGTCCCCGTTCACCTGAGCGGCGTCCAGCACCAGGCCGGTGGCGAACGCGGTGTTGCCGTGGGTCCCCGTCCGCACCGGCAGCCGCGCTGCCGAGATCCACTCCAGCCACCGGTCGCGCAGCACGTCCGCGATCGGCGCCACCGACCACGGCAGGCCGGAGGTTCGCAGCTCCGCGTCGAGCAGCAGCAGCCACGCCCACCCGTACGGCCGTTCCCAGTGCCGCCCCGCCGGCGAGGCGAAGAACGAGGCCTCGACGGCGCAGTTGTCGGGGGTGACCAGCTTGTCCAGCGCGTCACGGGCCAGGTCGGCGCCCGGCAGCGACGGGCGCAGCCGCAGCAGCCGCACGGCGAGCCACGTCTGGTGCACGCACGAGTGCCAGTCGAACGACCCGGCGAACACGGGGTGCAGGACCCGCTGCGGTATCAGCCGATCGTCGCCGTCGATGACGTGTGTCCAGTGCACCGGGTGATCGCGCTGGATGTTGTCGATCGCGATGGCCAGCAGCCGGGTCGCGGTGCTGTCATCCAGCCGGGTGGCGTTCATGGCCACATCATGCAGGGCGTTGTCTCAACAGGGCAGAGGTCGATAGTTGACAAGTAACAGACTTCACTCGCAATACACCATCGGGCGGCATCCGTGCCGGCACCCGTGCAACTGCTGACAGGCCCGGCCGGGTCTCTCAGTGTGGGACAACTAGGATGAGCAGCGTGAACTGGACCGTGGACGTGCCCATCGACACGCTTCCCGAGCTTCCGCCGCTGCCTCCGGAAATGCGCAAGCGCCTGGACGACGCCCTGTCGCGCCCGGCCGCCCAGCAGCCCGAATGGCCCGACGCCGAACAGGTGCGTCGCGTGCGGACCGTGCTCGAGAGCGTGCCGCCGATCACCGTGCCCGCCGAGATCGACCGGCTGCACACGCAACTGGCGCAGGTCGCGAACGGTGAGGCGTTTCTTCTGCAGGGCGGTGACTGCGCCGAGACGTTCGCGGACAACACCGAGCCGCACATCCGCGCGAACATCCGGACCCTGCTGCAGATGGCCGTGGTTTTGACCTACGGCGCGAGCCTGCCCGTGGTGAAGGTCGGCCGCATCGCCGGCCAGTACGCCAAGCCGCGTTCGTCGAACATCGACGCGCTCGGCCTGCCGTCCTACCGCGGCGACATCATCAACTCCCTGGTCGCGACGCCCGAGGCCAGGATCCCCGACCCCGGCCGCATGATCCGTGCCTACGCCAACGCCGGCGCGGCCATGAACCTGCTGCGTGCGCTCACCGGCGCGGGTCTCGCCGACCTGCACCGGGTGCACGACTGGAACAGGGACTTCGTGCGCACCTCGCCCGCCGGCGAGCGCTACGAGGCCCTGGCCAGCGAGATCGACCGCGGCCTGAAGTTCATGTCGGCCTGCGGCGTCAACGACCAGTCGCTGCACGGCACGGAGATCTTCGCCTCGCACGAGGCGCTGCTGCTCGACTACGAGCGTGCGCTGCTGCGCCTGGACACCACCGGTGACCAGCCGAAGCTGTACGACCTGTCCTCGCACTTCGTGTGGATCGGTGAGCGCACCCGTCAGCTCGACGGCGCGCACATCGCGTTCGCGGAGATGCTCGCGAACCCGATCGGCCTGAAGATCGGCCCGACGACGTCGCCGGAGATGGCCGTCGAGTACGTCGAGCGTCTCGACCCGCGCAACGAGCCGGGCCGCCTGACGCTCATCTCGCGCATGGGCAACCAGAAGGTGCGCGACGTGCTGCCGGCCATCATCGAGAAGGTCGAGGCGAGCGGCCACAAGGTCATCTGGCAGTGCGACCCGATGCACGGCAACACGCACGAGTCGAGCACCGGCTACAAGACCCGGCACTTCGACCGGATCGTCGACGAGGTCCAGGGCTTCTTCGAGGTGCACCGCCGGCTCGGCACGCACCCCGGTGGCATCCACATCGAGCTGACGGGTGAGGACGTCACCGAGTGCCTGGGTGGCGCGCAGGAGATCTCGGACGACGACCTCGCCGGCCGCTACGAGACGGCGTGCGACCCGCGCCTGAACACGCAGCAGTCGCTCGAGCTCGCGTTCCTCGTCGCCGAGATGCTGCGTTCGTAGAAGTTTCCTGAAGACGAGCTGAAGAACGAAGGGCCCCGCGTCGAGAACGCGGGGCCCTTCGCTTTGTCCTGATCAGAGACCGACGATCGTGATCTCCGTGCCGCGCCTCACCCGTGTGCGCGGCGGGATCGACTGGTTCACGACGGTCGCGTTGTTGCTCTTGTTGAACTCGACCTTCACCTTCAGACCGAGCTTTTCGAGCTCCTCCTTGGCCTCGCGCACCTTCAACCGCGTCACCTCGGGGACCTCGACCTCCTTGTTGCTCTGGAAGAACACGGTGACGCGCTTGTTTGCCGTGCCCTCCAGCACCGTGCCCGCCGGCGGATCCGTCCGCACTGCGCGCGCCTCGTCGCCGTCGGCGGCGTCCTCACCGCTCGCCTCGACCGGCTCCAGACCGGCGCGCTGCAGCTCGGCGAACGCCTCGTCCTTCGACCTGCCCGCGACGTTCGGCACCGGCCTGCGCGGCGCTGGGCCCTTGCTCAGCACCAGGGTCACCGGGTCGGTGGTCTTGATCGCCGTGCCGGGACGCGGATCCAGCGCGACGACCTTGCCGATCGGCACGGTGTCGTGGAACGCGTCCTTCGTGGCGTCCTTGATCGCCTTGAGCCCCGCCGCCTCGATCTCCTTGGTCGCGGCCTCGACGTCGACGCCGACGTTGACGAACGGCACCACGGGCTTGCCGCGCGACACGACGATCTTCACGGGCTGGTTCTTGCGCAGCTCGGTGTTCGGAGCGGGATCGGTGCTGATGACCTGGCCGTTCGGCACGTCGTCGGACGGCACCTTGTCGACCAAGGCGGTGAGGTCGGCGCTGCGGATGAGCTGCGTCGCGTTCTGTTCGGTCTGGCCGACCACCGGGGGCACCGTCGTCCAGCGGCCCGCGCCGACGTACCAGGTGAACAGGCCGCCGATCAGCACCAGCACGCCGGCCACGGAGCCCAGGATGATGAAGAGCCTCTTCTTGCGCTTGCGCGCTTCCTCGACCGGGTCGACCTTCGGTTTCCGGTTCTGCGGCGGGCGCCGCCGCGGCGGTTCCGGCCGCGCCATCGTGCGGGTGGCCGAGATGCCCGGCGGCGGCGTCGGCGGGCCCGTGTTGACGGTCGTCATCGCCGGCTGCACCGGCTGCACCGGCCGGGTCGCCTCGGCGATCGACGGGGGAGTGGCGCCGACCGCGACCGGAACCGGCCGCATGACGACCGTCCTGTCGTTCTCGGGCGCCGTGCCGGGTACGGGCACCGGCTGCGGCGTCAGGCCGACCTCCGACCCCACGCGCTCCAGCTCGGCGAGGAACACGTCCGCGTTCGCCGGCCGCAGCGACGGGTCGCGCCGCGTCGCCTTGCGCACCAGCGTGTCGAGCGCCAAGGGGACGTCCGGGATGGATGGGACGTCCGAGGTCACGTGCTGATAGGCCACTGAGATGGCCGTGTCGCCGCGATACGGCGCCTGCCCCGCCAGCATCTCGTAGAGCACGATTCCGGCCGAGTAGACGTCACTGCGCGCGTCCGCAGCACCCGTCTCAACCTGTTCGGGTGAGAGGTAGGCCACAGTGCCGAGGATCTCGCTGTCGCTCGTGACGCCGTTCTCGGCGATCGCGCGGGCCAGCCCGAAGTCCGCCACCTTGACCTGGCCGCCCGGCCCGATCAGCACGTTCTCCGGCTTCACGTCCCGATGCACCAGTCCGGCCCGGTGAGCGGCACCCAACGCGGACAGCACCGGGCCGAGAACGCTCAACGCGATCGCGGGCGGCAGCTTGCCGCGCTGATTCAGCAGGTCACGGAGGTTTCCGCCGTCGATCAGCTCCATCACCAGGTACACCTGGTCACCGTCGACGCCCTGGTCGTGCACGGACACCACCGCCGGGTGGTGCAACTGTGCCGCCGCGCGGGCCTCGCGCTCGAAACGCGCGACGAAGGCCGGGTCCGCCGTCAGGTGCGGATCCATCACCTTGATCGCCACATCACGATCGAGGCGGGTGTCGCGACCTCGATAGACGGTGGACATGCCACCGCGCGCGAGCACGGAGTCCACCCGGTAGCGCTGCTCGAGCAGTCCACCCATCACGTTCGAAACCGACCTCTCCACAGTGCGAGATGGTAAAGCTCAGGATGACCCGGTTGGCGGAAGGGCGTTCACAGTTCGGTTATGGCATCGTGACCCCCGTGAGTGCGATTCCTGCCGCTGCGGATGTACTGGCTGCCGATCTGGAGGTTCTTCCCCTCCCCGAGGTGGCCGACCGAATGGGACTTCCGGTCACCCGGGTCCACCAACTGCTGCGCGACGGGCAACTGCTCGCCGAGCGGCGCGACGGCGTTCTCGTCGTCCCCGAAGCATTCCTCGCTGCCGGAGGTGTGGTGAAGGGTCTGCCCGGCACCATCACGGTGCTGCGCGACCAGGGCTTCTCCACGGACGAGATTCTGCGCTGGCTCTTCACGGAGGACGAGAGCCTCCCTGGCACTCCGATCGAAGCATTGCGCGGAGACCGTGGGCGTGAGGTAAAGCGACGCGCGCAAGCCATGGGCTTCTAGTTCACACGATGTGGCGGTTCCGGGCTTCTCCGCAGGCGAGAGACGCCCGGAACCCCTGAACTGGTGCGCATGATCATCAAGACACTGCTCGCCGGCGTCACCGCCGTCGGGCTGCTCCTCTCGCCGGTCGCAGCCACCGCGGCTCCGGCCGTGCAGGCCAAGCCGACCACGCTCGAACTCGACGCGGGTGGCGCCACGGTCAAGCTGAAGAAGGGCAACCAGCTCCAGATCAAGGGCAAGCTCGGCGCGCAGGGCGAGCGTCAGCTCACCCTCGGTCTCGACGTGTTCGCCCAGGTCAGGGTCGGTGCGTCGACGTGGACCAACATCTACACCAGGTCCTGCGCGCCGAACTCGACGTTCACCGCGAAGCTCACCATCGACGCGTCCGCTGACCTGCGCCTCTACTTCGCGGGCACCAGCGTCTACGCCTCCGCGACGTCCAACATCGTCGGCGTCGTCGTCATCTAAAGCCGGGTTCATCTGGTCATCGCACGTGCGAGCAGTGCCCGGCCCGCGCCGGGCACTGCCACCGCGAGACGTCGTGAGTTCGGCACAGCGACCCTCCGCCACAGCACCTCGCAGCCGATGAGCCCGAGGATGTCGCGATACAGCGTGAAAGCCGTCTGCATGCAGGGCCGCGACGACGGCGACAGCATCGCGATCCCCGGTTCGGCCGACTGATATATCGCATACGAGTGCGCGACGAGTTCGCCGAGCGCCCGTTGCACGCGGCCGTCCGCGCGACGACTTCGTCGGCACCATTGCAAGAGGTCGCGGTCGACACCGTGCGCGACGAGGACGTCCTGCGGCAGGTACACGCGGCCGCGGTCGAGGTCCTCGCCGACGTCGCGCAGGAAGTTCGTCAGCTGGAACGCCACCCCGAGCCGGGCCGCGTACGGTTCGGCGTCCGCACGGGGCACGACGGTGCCGAGAACGGGCAGCATCTGCAGCCCGATGACCTCCGCCGAGCCGTGCATGTACACGCCGAGGGCGTCGAGGTCGGCGTACTCGGTGACGTGGAGATCCATCCGCATCGACGCGAGGAAGTCCGTGAAGAGCGAGCGGTTGATGTCGTAGCGGCGCATCGTGTCCGCCAGCGCGTGCAGGACCGGGTTCGACGGCTCCTTGTCGAGCATCCGCTCCAACCGGTCGAGCTCGCCCTGACGGTCGTCGACCCCGGCCGCGTCGACGATCTCGTCGGCCCACCGCGCGAACGCGTACAGCGCGTGCACCGCGGGTCGCTGTTCGGGCCGCAGCAGCGTCGTGGCCAGGAAGAAGGTCTTGCCGTACCGCGCGTTCACCCGGCGGCAGGCGGCATAGGCGGTGTCGAGACTCATTCGTAGCGGGTGGACAGGCCGAACGGGTCCGGCTTCACCAGCGACCGCGCCGCGAGCGCCGACACGAGCAGGGCGAAGAACAGGTAGCCCCACGAGTACAGCGCCGTGTCGCCGTTCGGGTACGTCACCAGCAAGAGGAACACCGAGGCGACCGTCACCGTCACGAGCGCGCCCGTGCTCCAGGCGAACCCGGCGGCGAGCGCCAGCGGCCAGCTGAAGTACCACGGCAGCGTCGCGGGGGACAGCAACGCGACGGCCAGCATCGTCAGCGTGCCGCGCCGGATGCTGTCGCGGACGTCGCCGTCACGCGCCGCCCACCACTGCGTGTAGGCGATCCAGATCAGCACCGCAGAGCCGAGCGCCCGCGCCACGCCGATGAAGATGCCGCCGTCGACGTAGACGAACCAGTTCACGACCATGCGCACGAAGTCGCCGACCGCGCTCGGGATCGACAGCCAGTTGATGATCATCGACGAGCTGCGCAGCGCCGGGATCCAGCCGAGGGTCACGCCGGCGACGAGCGTGCACGCGGCGAACGTCCCGAGGAACGCCACCAGGCCGGGCACCAGCGCCTTGCGGAACTGCGTGCGCTTGTCGCCGTCGAGCCGCGCGGCCCAGATCCAGACGAGGAACGGCACGATCACGATCGCCGTCGCCTTCACCGAGAACGCGAGGGCGAGCAGCACGAAGCCGACGATGTGCCGGCGGTCGAGCACCAGCAGCACACCCGCGGCCATCAGCCCGATCATCAGCAGGTCGTTGTGCGCGCCACCGACCAGGTGGATCAGCAGCAACGGGTTCGCGGCCACCAGCCACAGCGCGATCGCCGACTTGCCGCCCAGGTGACGGCTGAGGCCCGGCAGCGCCCAGCACAGCAGCACCAGCCCGCCCGCGAGCGCGAACCGCATCGCGACGACGCCGAGGATCACGCTCGCGTTCGTCGCCCACACGATCGCCTTGGCGACGAGGATGAACAGCGGCCCGTACGGCGCCGGCGTGTGCTGCCACACCCAGCTGACGTTCTCGCTGAGCGTGCTCTGCAGCACCGCGGGCCCGACCTCGTACGGGTCGTACCCGGTCAGCGCGAGCTGGCCCTGCGCCAGGTAGCTGTAGATGTCCTTGCTGAACAGCGGCGGCGCGAAGAGCAACGGCAACGTCCAGACCGTCACCGCGACCAGCACCGCGAAGTCGCCGATCTCACCCCACCGGACGAGGCGGCCGAGCCGGACCCACGCCCAGATCACGAGGCCCAGGCCCAGGTACAGCACCATGCTCGCGAGGTCGTGACCGTGGCCGTAGCGCAGCCAGCTGAGCCCGACCTGGGTGAGCAGCGGATCGCGCTCCAGAATCGCGCCCGCACCCATGCCGCCGAGCGCGATCAGCGCCACACCCAGCAGGCCGAGCATGGTCGTGCGGATGGGGATGGCGTAGGTGTTCGCGCGCACGACAGGTGAAGGCTCCAGCGGAGACACCTCGGAGCTCGTGCGGGGGAGAGACGGAGTTGCTGCCATCGCCCGAACATCGTTGCACAAGGCGTGGAAGCGTCAGCAAGCAACAGCCCGGACTGGTCACGAGGAGTTAATGAAGAAACCAGTCCGGTGACTCATGATCGACTTCAGAACGCCCGCTTCGTGGAACTGATCGCGAGGTCGGCGAGCTTGGTCGCCGCGGGCTCGGCCACGGGAGCCGCGTCGAGGGCGGCCAGCGCGCTTTTCGTGAGCTCCTCGATGCGCTCCTCGACGGCGTCGACGGCACCCACCTTCACGAGCGCGCGGCGGACCTCCTCGACGGTGTCGATGTCGAGGTCGGGTTTGCCCAGAGCGATATCCAACATATCGGCGCCGAACTGCATGCCGAGCGCCACGAGCAGCGTCCGCTTGCCCTCGGCGAGGTCGTCACCAGCGGGTTTGCCGGTCACCTCCGGGTCGCCGAAGACGCCGAGCAGGTCGTCGCGCAGCTGGAACGCGACGCCGATGTCGGCACCGAACGCCCGCAGCCCGTCGATCAGCTCCGGCGAGCCGCCCGCCATCGCCGCGCCCATGTGCAACGGCCGTTCGACGGTGTACGCGGCCGTCTTGAGCCGGTCGATCCGCAGCGCCGCGTCCGCGGACGAGTCGCCCCGCGCCTGCGTCAGCACGTCGAGGTACTGGCCCGCGAGCATCTCGGTGCGCATGTCCCGCCACGGCTCGCTCATCCGCCGCAGCACCTCGGAGGGCAGCCCGGCGGCGAAGAGCATGTCGTCCGCCCACGCCAGCGCGATGTCGCCGATCAGGACCGCGGCCGACATGCCGAACCGCTCCGACGAGCCGAGCCAGCCCTGCTCCCGGTGCCGCGCGCCGAACGCGATGTGCACGGTCGGCTTGCCCCGGCGCACCGACGAGGCGTCCATCAGGTCGTCGTGGATCAGCGCGCACGCCTGGATGAGCTCCAGCGAGCTGACCGCCGTGAGCACCTCGTCCGCGAGCTCACCATCCGGATCACCACCCGCCGCGCGCCACCCCCACCACGCGTAGGTCGGGCGGATGCGCTTGCCGCCGCCCAGCACGAAGTCCGAGAGCGCGTCCACCGCGCTCGCGAAGCTCGGGTCCATCGCCTCGCCCGACGCGCGCCGGGAGGCCAGGTACGTGGTCAACGCTGCTTCGACGTGCTGGGGCAGGGCAACATCGATCGGGTGGTGGGACACATGTCCATGGTCCGCTGTGTCCGGGACCACCCGCATGGCGGGGCCCGCGTACCACATGGTGAGCGGAAGTCTCACCTGGCGGAAATGCCATTAGGGTTGTACCCATGACGTCGGTGGTGGAGCGGCTACAGGGACAGTCCAGTGTCTCGGCCCCCAAGTTCTCGGTCGAGTTCCTGCCACCGCGGGACGCCGAGGACGAGAAGATCCTGTGGAAGGCCGTTCGCGAGCTGGAAGGCCTGGACCCGGCCTTCGTGTCGATCACCTATGGCGCCGGCGGGTCGCGAAGGGACCGCACGATCCGCGCCACCGGCCGGATCGCGCAGGAGACGACGCTGCTGCCGGTCGCGCACCTGACCGCCGTCGACCACTCGGTGGCCGAGCTGCGCAACGTGATCGGCTGGTACGCGGCGATCGGCGTGCGCAACATCCTGGCGCTGCGCGGCGACCCTCCCGGCGACCCGATGGGCGAGTGGGTCGCGCACCCCGAGGGCCTCAACTACGCCGACGAGCTGGTCCGGCTCGTGCGCGAGCTCGGCGACTTCTGCGTCGGCGTGGCGGCGTTCCCGTACGGGCATCCGCGGTCGAGCGACCTCGACACCGACCTGAAGTACCTGCTGCGCAAGCTCAACGCGGGCGCGGACTACGCGGTGGCGCAGCTGTTCCACGAGCCGGAGCCGTTCCTGCGGCTGCGCGACAGGGTGGCGGAGGCCGGCTGTCCGGCGGCGATCCTGCCGGGGATCATGCCGATGCTGTCCGCGCGCGGCCTGGCCAAGATCGTGGAGCTGTCCGGCGCTGACCTGCCGGTGGAGATCTCGCGGCGGCTGGAGCCGTACGCCGACGACCCCGCGGGATTCCGCGCCACGGGCATCGACATCGCGACCGAGATGTGCCAGCGGTTGCTGGAGGAAGGCGTGCCCGCGCTGCACTTCTACACGATGAACCGGTCGAAGGCGACGAAGGAAGTGCTGGGGCGCTTGGGTTTGGTGACCCGCGTCTAGGTCATCACGTTGCGCTTGTGCGCGATGAGAGCGAGCACGACGACGATCAGCGCGGCACCGCCGGTGAGCCCGGCGACGAGCAGCGCCCAGCCGAAGAACGAGCCGGACTCCTCGCCCGCGTACTGCACGGTCGCTTGGAGCATCGACGCCTGACCGGGTTTCGGAGACCACGCGATGGTGTTGTTCTCCTCCTCACGGCCGTTGGTGTTCACGATCTTGCCGGGGAAGCTGACCTTCACCTGGATGTCCGCGCGTTCCACGGGCACCTGGGTGAGGTCGACCGAGCCCGAGAGCGTGACAAGATCACCCGACCGGCGGAAGTTCATGCTGTACCGGCTGTTCGACGAGCTGGTGGCGGAGGAGAGCGTGCGCATCTCCTCGAACGACAGGCCGTTGAAGAACAACTGTGTGCCCGCGTACGCCTCCACCCGGTACGGCTTGGTGGTCACGCGGCTCGCGAGCTCCGGCGGCACCTTGAGCTGGGGACCGGGGTCGTTGTCCTGCGTGGGCGGCGTGGCCGCGACGATCTCACCCGAGACGCGGTCGTCGTCCGACACGGCCATGGCCGCGTACACACGAACGCAACCGCTCAACGAGAACAGGGTGAGCAGCAGGAAGACCGGCACCAGAAGTGCCCGGGATCGACGCACGGCGGACATCCTGCCAGCACGGTCCAAACGACGCAGTACCTCCATTGGTCGTGAGCTTGACTAACTACCTTTTGGTGCCGTGGGCCGCGAGGTAGCGTTTCGCGCCATGGCATCCGTGCACGAGATCAGCAACAAGTACGTCAGCGACTACGTGGCGCTCGACCCCATCACCGCCACCACCCTGGGCTTCGCGGGATCCGATGACCAGCTGACGGACTTCTCGCCGGAAGGGCACGCGGCGCGCGACGAACTCGCCGTCCGCGCTCTGGCGGACATCACCGCCGCAAAACCCGCGGATGCTTCCGAGGAAGCGGCACGCGCCGTCTTCCTCGAACGAACGGGCCTCGAGCACGAGCGTTACGAGCTCGGCCAGACCGAGTCGTCGTTGAACGTGATCGCCAGCCCGATCCAGTCGGTGCGCGACATCTTCGACCAGATGCCGACCGACACGCCGGAAGACTGGGCCACCATCGGGCGTCGTCTTTCCGCCGTGCCCACAGCTCTGGACGGTCTGCGCGCTTCTCTCTCACACGCCGCTTCCCGTGGCCACGTTTCCGCGCTGCGTCAGGTGACCAAGGTCGCCGCACAGTGCGACGTCTGGGCTTCGACGTTCTTCACCTCGTTCGTCGCCTCGTCCGGTGCCGACGGCGCGCTGCGTTCCTCTCTCGACGCCAGTGCCGCCGCCGCTGCTTCCGCGTACGCCGAGTTCGCCTCGTTCCTGCGGACGTCGCTGGCACCCCAGGCGCCGGAGAAGGACGCGGTCGGCGAGGAGCGGTACCGCCTCGGCTCGCGCTACTTCACCGGGTCGCGGCTCGACCTGGCCGAGGCGTACGCGTGGGGCTGGGAGGAGTTCCTCGGCATCGAGGCCGAGATGAAGAAGGTCGCGGCACGGTTGAAGCCGGGCGCTTCACTGGTCGAAACGGCCGCCTACCTCGACGAGCAGCCGCGCTACCAGGTCCACGGCAAGGACGGGCTGCAGGCGTGGATGCAGGAGCTGTCCGACAAGGCCCTGCTCGACCTGCGCGACGTGCACTTCGAACTGCCGGACGCGCTGATGAACCTCGAGTGCAAGATCGCGCCGCCCGGCGGTGGCGTCGGTGCCTACTACACGCCGCCGACCGCCGACTTCTCCCGCCCCGGCCGCATGTGGTGGTCGATCGCCGAGGACAAGACGGTGTTCCCGACATGGCGCGAGACCTCGACCGTCTACCACGAGGGCGTGCCGGGACATCACCTCCAGTGCGCGACGGCGGTGTACCAGGCGGAGACGCTCAACAACTTCCAGCGCCTGATGTGCTGGGTCTCCGGCCACGGCGAGGGCTGGGCGCTCTACGCGGAACGCCTCATGCGCGAGCTCGGTTACCTCGACGACGACGGCGACCTGCTCGGCATGCTCGACGCGCACCTGTTCCGCGCGGCCCGCGTGATCATCGACATCGGCATGCACCTGGAACTGGAGATCCCCGCCGGCACCGGTTTCCACCCCGGTGAGCGCTGGACCCCGGAGCTCGGTCTCGAGTTCCTGCTGACGAGGACGCTGCAGGAGCCCGCGGCGGCCCGCGACGAGATCGACCGCTACCTCGGCTGGCCGGGCCAGGCACCGGCGTACAAGATCGGCGAGCGCCTCTGGCTCGCCGCTCGCGAGGACGCACGGGCCCGCAAGGGCGCCGACTTCGATCTAAAGCGCTTCCACAAGGACGCCCTGGAGATGGGCTCGATGGGCCTCGACACCTTGCGTGAACGGTTGGCGGCCCTCTGACCCACCTCTCCGCCGCAGCACTCTGACCTGCGCAAACCCGCCCTTATGCAAAAGACGTTTGCGGACGTCCGCAAACGTCTTTTGCATAACTGATATATCGGATATCGCTGGCGGGGTGCTACCCGGCGGGGTGAGGGCGCCGGAGCCGGAACATCGAGATGTCGAAACCGGTGCCGGTGAGGCTGCTGTCGAACGGCTCGCCATCGGGGCCGGAGTAGGTCAGCCTGCGCACGTCGTCGTTGGACAGGAAGGCGCCTTCGATCTCGAAGTCGTCGCCACCGCTCTTGATGCGCTGCGACAGCTGGTGGGCCAGGTACTGCGCGAGGCTGTACCCCTTGCCGGTGCCTCCCACCTCGGCCTTGAGCTCCTTGGCGATCTCCGGGTGCGCCCGGTCGACCTTGATCGCGAGTTGGTACGCGGTCATGTAGGGACGGCCGAAGTGGTGGCCAGAGTCGTTGACGATGGTCACGGTCCCGAGCGCTTCACGGACCTTCTCCTGAACCGACAGCCTCTCCCAGATGCTCACGTGGCACGTCCTCCTGCGGCGGCGGATTCGACGGACGGCCTGTCGCGGGATCGCGGGAAGTCGTTACGACGCGGGCGCCCACCGAACGCGCACTCGGTTGGTGATCGGCTCCGAGTCGTCGGTCCGCACGAACTCCAGCCACGGGCCCGGTTCCGGCCGCACCGAGGCGAACCCGTCACCGCTGCGCACCACCGGATGCCCGGTCGCCTGAGCGGAAGCCAGCGGATCCGGGGAGTCGACGACGACGGCCGCGATCACGCCGGTGTACTCGGGCCGGGGTTCCAGGACGCAGAACTCGTTGCCCTGCGGATCGCGCAACACGACCCACGGCACGTCTCGCTGCCCGATGTCGGCGTGCTCGGCGCCGAGCTTCAGGGCCCGCGCCACGATGTCCGCCTGGTGCTCGGGCGACGTCGAGGCGAGATCGATGTGCACCCGGTTCTTCTCGATCTTCGGGGCGTCGCTCCACACGAACGTCAGCTTGAGCTCGTCACCGGCGAACTCGGACCAGAACGCGGCCAGGGCGGAGGGATCGGCTGCGTCGAACGTGATTTCCACGCGTGCGAGGGTACTGTCTCGCGGGTGGCGAAGCTGGTGCTCGGACCGCTCCTCAGACATGTCAACGAGACGTCCGCGACCGTGTGGGTCGAGACGGATGTCTCCTGCGACGTCACGATCGCGGGGCACACCGCGCGTACGTTCCAGGTCGGTGGCCAGCACTTCGCCCTCGTCCGACTGGAAAACCTGGGCCCGCGCACGGAGTACGAGGTCCAGCTCGACAAGCAGACCGTCTGGCCCGAACCCGGCAGCACGTTTCCCAAACCCGTGATCCGCACCGGCGACGTCCGCCGGATCGCCTTCGGGTCGTGCCGTGCCGCGCCGAACCAGCCGGTCGGCCCCGACGCCCTCGACGCCTTCGCGCAACGGCTCATGCACACACCCGAACAGGAGTGGCCGCAGGCGCTGATCCTGTTGGGAGACCAGGTCTACGCCGACGAACCCACCGAGGCCACCAAGCAGTGGCTGCGCGATCATCGCCACGGCACGCACGAACCCGACGGTGAGGTCGTCCACTTCTCCGAGTACGCCCGCCTCTACCACGAGACCTGGGGTGACCCGGAGATCCGGTGGCTGCTGTCGGTCGTCCCGACGTCGATGATCTTCGACGACCACGACGTGCGCGACGACTGGAACACCTCCGCCGCGTGGCGCGCGGAGATGAAGGACAAACCCTGGTGGCGCAACAGGATTCGTGGCGCCATCTCCTCGTACTGGGTGTACCAGCACCTCGGCAACCTCGGCCCGGAGGAGCTCGCCAGGGATCCCTTGTACGCCAAGGTGCGGGCCCAGGGTACGGACGTCCTGCCGCTGCTGGAGGAGTTCGCCGAGGAGGCGGACAAGGAAACGGAAGGCCGCAAGTCCACGTGGTGGAGCTTCCGCCGCGACTTCGGCCGCGCCAGGCTGCTGATGGTCGACACGCGCTGCGGCCGCATCCTCGAGAACGGCCGGCGGAAGATGGTCAGCGACGCGGAGTTCGAGTGGCTCGAACGCAACGCCGACGGCGAGTACGACCATCTGCTGATCGGCTCGTCGCTGCCGTGGCTGATGCCGCACGCGCTCAGCCACTTCCAGTCCCTCAACGAGATCGGCGCGCGCAAGAAGGGCTGGCAGGGACGAGCGGCCGAGAAGATCAGGCAGGCCGCCGACCTCGAACACTGGCCGGCGTTCCGCGAGTCGTTCGACCGGCTCACCCGCATGATCGAGAAGGTCGCGAACAACGGCGCCGCAACGGTGTGCGTGCTCTCCGGCGACGTCCACCACAGCTACGTCGCCGAAGCCGAGTTCCCCGCGCCGACCAAGGCGACCGTCACGCAGCTCGTGTGCTCCCCTGTGCACAACGAGCCGCCGGACGTGTTCCTGCCGATCTTCCGGCTGTCGTGGTCCCGCATCGCCGCGTGGGTGTTCCGGCGTCTCGCGAGCCTCGTCGGCGTGCCGAAGGACCTGGTGCGCTGGCGTAAGACCAGTGGCCCGCACTTCGGGAACTCCGTGGCACTGCTGGAGTTCGACGGCCGCCGCGCCTGCTACCGGCTGTTCTCGGCAACGGGAGCGGAAACCGCGTCGGTGTTACTTGGTCGCGAGCCGCAGTAGTGCCCACAGCTGTGCGATCGCGTCGTGGTCGCCGATCACCTCGACCATCCGGTCGGGCAGCCGGCCCCACAGCCAGCGGTACATCGTCATCGGGAGCGCCGACACCTGCGCGTCGGCCAGGTGGGCGTCCTCCGGATTGACGACACGCCATGCCGACGCACCGTGCGGACCACAACGCGTCAGCCACTCGTCGTCGCCGACCCGAATGGCGACCAGCCCGTCCCGTGACCCCCGCACGCCGAGCACGTCCAGCTTGTGCCCCAGCCACAACGTGAGCACCTCGTCGACACCGTCGATCGCGACCTCGTCGGCGACGGCGCCGACCTCCATCCCGGCGGCACCTTGGATGTCCATGCGGTGCAACGTCGTCTCGTGCGCGAGCCGTCGCCGCCAGAACCCGTAGTTCTGCTGCACCGGCCACCACGTCGCGCACGGCTCGTTCTCCTCGTGCGCGCTCAACTCCTCGATCACGGCCTCCGCGCCCGAACGCATGAAGTCCAACGGGTCTTCGCCGTCCGCGGGAAACTCCTGCCATTCCCCGGCTTCGGGCTTGCGGCCGAGCCTGATCCACGCCAGCGCGATGCGGTAACCGCTGCCGACGTGCCGGACGGTCTCCCCGAGATTGAGCCCAGGACACGCGGGCACACCCTTGTGCGGCGGCTGGCCGATCGCGGACATGGCGAGCAGTTCTGCCTCACGACGCAACACCTCCAGTGAGTTCACCGCCTCGCCTCGTTCATCACGCGGTCGACGAGAGTCACGAACTGATCGGTCTGACGCACCAGGTCGTCGGCCGTGCGCGCGTTGACGTGTCTGGTGATGCCTGCGAGCACAGCAGCACGCGTGGATGACCACGACGCGAAGAACGCGGCCCACTCCTGCATTTCCGGCGCGATCGCGGCGAGCAGCACCCACGCGCTGGTCGGCTTCGAACGCCCGCGATGGGGCCGTCCTCGCAACGCGAGCACCGCGGCGGCAGCACGCAACGCGGCGAGATAGGCGGTGGCGAACCGCTCCGGCGGCTCCGGCGTGCGCTCCGACTCGGCGAGCGAGTCGCGAGCCTGCTGCAGCAGCGCGAGCGCGGATGCGGGTGGCAACGGGATGGGGAAGTCGATGGCAGTCATCTCGGCCTCCTCGTGGCGTCGGTGAACGACGTCTCCGCCGAGGGGAAGCCGGCGGCTCCCGGAGGTGGGGTGCTTCCCCCACCCCACCTCCGGGGCATGGTGCGACTCGAACACATGTTCGAGTCCCTCTCAGCGTAGCTCCCGGCCGATGGATTCCTCAACCCGCCCCACCACGTGGGGGTCAGTCGTGGTCTGATGGTGATGTGAGTGCGCTCGAACACCCTGGAATCCGCAGAGTCGCCGAAGCCCTGCCACCCGCCACCGCCGAACGCATCGTCGTGCTGCCGGACGCCGTGCGGACCGCGGCAGCCGCAGCGGACGCGGTGGGCGTGCAGGTCGGCGCGATCGCGAACAGCCTGCTGTTCGCCGCGGTGCGCGACGGCGTGGCGACCCCGCTGCTGGTGCTGACCTCGGGTGCGCACCGGGCGGACACGTCACTCGTCGCCGAACTGGTGGGTGCGGACGCGGTGAAGCGCGCCGACCCGGAGTTCGTGCGCGAGCACACGGGCCAGGTGATCGGCGGGGTCTCGCCGGTCGGGCACCCAGCGCCGATCGAGACGGTGGTGGACGAGGCGTTGTCCGGCTACGAGGAGATCTGGGCGGCCGCGGGACATCCGCACGCCGTGTACCCCACGACCTTCGCGGAACTGGTGGCGCTGACGGGCGGACGTGTGGCGGTGGTGTCGTCATGACGGCGTCGCCACGCCTGGAGCGCATCGTCGAGATGTCCGCGTCCGAGCTGAACCTCCGCCTCGGTGAAGCGCTCGCGCTGTACGTGACCGCGATGAACTACCCGCCCAGCACCGTCGAGCAGCGTGCCCCGATGTGGCTCGCGCACATGATGCGGGAGGACTGGCGCTGCGTCGTGGCGCTGGGGGAGCAGGACGAGCTCGTCGGCATCGGGTACGGCTATCGCGGCGCCGCCGGGCAGTGGTGGCACGAGCAGGTGCGGCGTGGGCTGATGGCCGTCGCGTCACCCTCCGTCGTCGAGGACTGGCTCACCGACTACTTCGAGCTGACCGAGCTCCACGTGCTGCCGCGCGCGCAGGGCCGTGGCCTCGGCGAGGACCTGTTGCGCCGGCTCTTGGAGAGCGTGCCGTCGTCCCGCGTGCTGCTGTCCACGCCCGAAGGCCCGAGCAAGGCGTGGAAGCTCTACCGGCGCGTCGGTTTCCTGGACGTGTTGCGGCACTACCAGTTCACCGGCGACCCGCGCCCGTTCGCGGTGCTCGGCCGGATGCTGCCTCTCTAGCTCGCCCAGAACCACTCCGACTCCCGTGCCGCGCGCAACGCCTTGCGCCGCAGCTCCGGAGTGAGCCGGGACAGGTACAGCTTCCCGTCGAGATGATCGGTCTCGTGCTGCAAGCACCGCGCCAGCAATCCGGTTCCGCGCACGACCACAGGCTCGTTGCGCAGATCAACGCCACGCACGACGGCCTCCTGTGCGCGCACCGTCGGGTACCAAAGTCCTGGCACTGACAGGCATCCCTCGCCGTCGTCCTGCGTCTCCTCGGACAACTCGACGATCTCCGGGTTGATCACGTACCCGGTCAGCCGTCCGTCCTCGGTGGGGACGTCGTAGCTGAACGCGCGCAGCCCCACCCCGATCTGCGGCGCCGCGAGCCCGGCTCGCCCGTCGGGCTTCACCGTGTCGAGCAGGTCGCTGATCAACGCTTCGAGGTTGCGGTCGAACCGCGTCACCGGGCCGGCACGGCTCATCAGCACCGGGTCACCGAAATATCGGATATCGCGTACTGCCATGCCGTCCAGCCTAGGTTGCGATCACCGGACCACGCCCCTACTCTCACCAATATGCAATATATTGGATATGGGTCACTGAAGGAGCGGGCGGCCGCCGAGATCAGGTCGGCGATCGTGCGCGGCGACCTCGAACCGGGCACCGCCATCAAGGACGTCGAACTGGCCGAGAAGCTCGGTCTTTCCCGCACCCCGGTGCGCGAGGCGCTCGCCACGCTGGCCGACGAGGGTCTCGTCGAGACCAAGCCGCACGCGTACACCCGTGTCACCGCGCTGGAAGCGGAGCCGGTGCTCGACGCGCTCGTTGTCGTGCAGTCGATGCATTCCCTCGCGACCGGCCTGGTCGTGAAGTCGCGGTCGATGACGGCCGAGGACATCGCCGCGATGCGCGCCGCGAACAAGGCCTTCAAGAAGGCGCTCGACGCCAACGACGCCGTCGCCGCCCTGGCCGCCGACGACGAGTTCCACGCGGTGGCCGTCCACCGCTGCAACAACTTCGCGATCGCCGCGACCATCGACCGCTACACCCCGCTGGTCCGCCGCCTCGAACACAGCAGGTTCTCCTCGCCCAACGCCCGTCACTCCGTGACCCAGCACGACCAGATCATCGAGGCGTGCGAGCAAGGCGACCACGCGCTGGCCTCGACCCTGGTCGACAAGAACTGGAGCACGCTGCAGGAGGAACTGTGAACAGATTCCCGCTTCTCTTCGGTCCCTCGCCGGTCCACCGCCTGGACCGCCTGACCGCGCACCTCGGCGGCGCCTCGGTCTGGGCGAAGCGCGAGGACTGCAACTCCGGCCTCGCCTACGGCGGCAACAAGACGCGCAAGCTCGAATACCTCGTCGCCGACGCGCTCGCCACCGGCTGCGACACCCTCGTGTCGATCGGCGGCATCCAGTCCAACCACACCCGCCAGGTAGCGGCCGCCGCGGCGCGCGCGGGCCTGAAAGCCGTGCTGGTGCAGGAAAGCTGGGTCGACTGGACCGACGTGGGCCACGACCGGGTGGGCAACATCCTGCTCAGCCGCATGATGGGAGCCGATGTCCGCCTGGTGAACGCCGAGTTCGGCATCGGCGTCAAACCCGCCTGGGAACAGGCCATCGAGGACGTCCGCGCGTCCGGCGGCAAGCCCTACCCGATCCCGGCCGGCGCCTCCGACCACCCGCTGGGCGGCATGGGCTTCGCGAACTGGGCCGACGAGGTCCGCCAGCAGGAAGCCCAGCTGGGCGTCTTCTTCGACACCATCATCGTCTGCTCGGTCACCGGCAGCACCCAGGCGGGCATGGTCGCCGGTTTCGCGAACGACGCCAACCGCCGCGTGCTCGGCATCGACGCGTCCGCCAAGCCCGCCGAGACTCTCGACCAGATCACCCGCATCGCCCACAACACCGCCAAGCTCCGCGAGGTCACGGTGTCCGAGAAGGACATCCTCCTCGACGACCGCTTCCACGCCGGCACCTACGGCATCGCCGACGAGTCGACAGTGGACGCCATGCGGCTCGGCGCCCGGCTCGAAGGCATGATCACCGACCCCGTCTACGAGGGGAAGTCGCTGGCAGGCCTCATCCACCTCGTGTCGTCGGGTGAGATCGACCGCGACTCCACGGTTCTCTACGCCCACCTCGGCGGCCAGCCGGCCCTGAACGCCTACAGCTCGCTCTTCCCCGCCTGATCAAGCTCTCAACCGCAGTCCCTTCGGTGTGGCACGGAAACCCGCTTCCTGCAGCACCGTCGCGAGGTGCGAGGTCAGCGCGACCTCGCCGTCGGCCCGCTGCACGGCGAGCTGACCGAGCCAGCCGTCACGGACCGCCCGGCTCAGCGCGTTCGCGGCGACGCGCAACGTCGGGTCGTCGTCGGTGAAGGACAGCAGGGACTTGCCGCCCCGCTCGACGTACAGCGCCGGGCTGCCGTCGACCAGGACCGCCAGCGCACCGGCCTTGCGCGCCGGCCGGTGTTTGCCCTCTCCCAGCGGATCCGGCCACGGCAACGCGGCACCGTACGGCTGGGCCGGGTCGGCCGCCGCGAGCACCACGGCAGCCTGGTCGGCCTGCGCCGGCTGACCGGGCGGACGGGACAACGCCCGCAGCCGGTCCACCGCGCCGCGCGCCGCGAACTGGGCCGCGCCCAGCCCTTCGACGACGTAGCCGCGGATCACCTGGCCCGATTCCTCCATGGCCCGCAGGACCTTGTAGACGCCGCTGAACCCACCGGTCACGCGTTCGGTGTCGAGGGCGCCACGGGTCAGCACGCCGTGGCGTTCCAGGAAAGCCTCGGCTCTGGCGTGCGCCCGGCGAGTCGGGTCTTCCGCCGGGCTCACCGCCAGCGACCAGCGGCCCGCGGCCGTCGGCGGACCCGTGCGCGACGGCATGTCCGGACGAGCCGCCCGCAGCCGGGCGTAGCGACCCCGCGGAGCGCTGCGGCGAGGTTTGTGGGCCGCGCCGCCACCGGACACCAACGCGCGCAGCGGAGACAGCGTGTCGTTGGTGATCAGGCCCGCCCACACCAGGTCCCACAGCGCGCCGACGACCTCGGCGTCTGTGCACTCCACGAACAGCGAGACCCGGTTGACCACCTGCCGGAAGAACAGCGCGCCACCGGACAGGGTCTCCAGGACCGCCGTGTGCAGCGGCGACTCCGGGATCGACTCCGGCACCAGGTCGGGCAGCAGCAGATCGGCCACGTCCGTCGGGGCCAGCGCGATCCAGCCGTCGCCACCGGCCAGCGAACCGCAGCCCGTCCACGTCACCTCGCCGGAGGCGGTCAGCTCGTCCAGCAGCGCCGGGTAGTAGCCCGGCAGCCGGGAGGGCAGCAGCAGGGATTCCAAGGCACTCGCGGGAAGTGGCGCTCCCGCGAGCTGTTCCACCACCGAGAACACGTCGTCGACCGTCGGCGCCGAACGCAGCCGCCGGCCCAGACCGTGCCACGACGGCAGGAACCGGCCCAGCGCCGCCGGTTCGACCGGCTCCACCTCGGAACGCAGGCGGGCCAGCGAGGCGCGGCGCAGGCGGCGCAGCACGTCCGCGTCGCAGTATTCGGTGTGCGTGCCGCCGGGCCGCAGCTCACCGCGGACCAGCCGGCCCGTGGCCGCCATCCGTTCCAGGACGCCCGTCACCACGGCCACGCCCAGACCGAAGCGAGCAGCGGGTTCCGCGGCGGCGAACGGGCCGTGGGTGCGGGCATAGCGGCTCAGCAGGTCGCCCAGCGGATCGGCCACCGGTTCGGTGAACGCCTCAGGGACACCAACCGGGAGCGCGGCACCGAGCGCGTCGCGGACCCGGCCGGCGTCTTCGATCGCGATCGTGCGTTCCTCACCGGCGATCCGGACGCGGATCGCCCTGCGCGCGGACACCAGCTCGTCCAGCCACGCGCGGGGCACGCCGCGTTCGAGAGCCTCCGCGTCGGAGAGATCTCCCAAGAACCGCAACAGGTCCGCGGTGTCCTCGGCGTGCCGCGGGCGGCGGTCCTCGGTCAGGCGCCGCAGGCTGCGCTCGACCTCGGCCACGACCTCCGGGTCCAGCAGTTCCCGGATCGCCTCGGAGCCGAGCAGCTCCGCGAGCAGCGTCGAGTCGAGGGACAGCGCCGCCGCACGGCGTTCCGCCAGAGGAGCGTCCAGCTCGTAGAGGAACATGCCGACGTACCCGAAGAGCAGGCTGCGGGCGAACGGCGACGGCGACGGCGTCTCCACCTCGACCACGCGGACCCGGCGCGCGCGGACGTCCGACATCAGCTCGCGCAGGCCCGGCACGTCGTAGACGTCCTGCAGGCACTCGCGCATCGCCTCCAGGACCACCGGGAACCGCTCGTACTTCGCCGCCACCGACAGCAGCTGCGCCGAGCGTTGCCGCTGCTGCCACAACGGGGTGCGCCGTTTCGGATCACGGCGGGGGAGCAGCAGCGAGCGGGCCGCGCACTCGCGGAACCGGGCCGCGAACAACGCCGAGCCGCCGACCTCGGCCACCACGATCTGTTCGACCTCGTCGGGATCGAGCAGCACGTCCTCGGCGCTCGCCGTGATCTCCACGCCCTCGAAGTCGAGCGCGTCGGGCAACCGCAGCACGATGCCGTCGTCGGAGTGCGCCGCCTGCACCTCGACGCCACGGCGTTCGCGCAGCCGTGCCGCGATCGCCAGCGCCCACGGCGCGTTGACCTGGGCGCCGAACGGGGAGTGCACCACGAGCCGCCAGTCACCCAGCTCGTCGCGGAACCGTTCCACCAGAACGGTTCTGTCGTTCGGGACGTGCCGCGTCGCCTCCCGCTGCTCGCTCAGGTACGCCAGCAGGTTGTCCGTCGCCCACTTGTCCAGCCCGGCGGAGGCGGCCCGTTCGCGAGCGGCCGAATCCTCCATCGTGGACACTTCGCGGAGGAACTTGCCCATCGCGCGGCCGAGTTCCAGCGGACGGCCCGGTGCGTCGCCCTTCCAGAACGGCATCCGCGCGGGCTGACCCGGCGCGGGCACCACGATCACCCGGTCGTGGGTGATGTCCTCAACCCGCCACGACGACGTGCCCAGCAGGAACGTGTCGCCGACCCGCGACTCGTAGACCATCTCCTCGTCGAGCTCGCCGACCCGTGAACCGGGACCGTTCTCCGATGGCGGCGTCATCACCGCGAACAGCCCGCGGTCGGGGATCGTGCCGCCGGACGTGACCGCGAGCCGTTGCGAGCCGGGCCGCCCGCGCAGCTCGGAGTTCACCCGGTCCCACGTGATCCGCGGCCGCAGCTCGCCGAACTCCTCGGACGGGTACCGGCCCGACAGCATGTCCAGCACCGCGTGCAGCGCCGAGTCCGGCAGCCCGGCGAACGGCGCCGCCCGCCGCACCAGCGCGGTCAGCTCCTCGACCGTCCACGTCTCCATCGCCACCATCGCGACGATGTGCTGTGCCAGCACGTCCAGCGGGTTGCGCGGGAACTTCACGGCCTCGATCGCGCCGTTCTGCATCCGCTCCGCCACCACCGCGCACGACACCAGGTCGCCGCGGAACTTCGGGAACATGACGCCCCGCGACACCGCGCCCACCTGGTGCCCGGCGCGGCCGACGCGCTGCAGCCCCGAAGCGACCGACGGCGGCGCCTCGACCTGCACGACCAGGTCGACCGAGCCCATGTCGATGCCGAGCTCCAGCGACGACGTCGCCACCACGCACGGCAGCCGCCCGGACTTGAGGTCTTCCTCCACCGCCGTGCGCTGCTCGCGTGACATCGACCCGTGGTGCGCGCGGGCCACGGACGCGGTCTTCTGGACCGTGAGCCCCGACTGACCGATCGCCTCGGCCGGGAAGGACTCCAGCTCGGTGGCTTCCTCCGCGAGCTCGTTCAGGCGCGCGGTCAGCCGTTCGGCGAGTCGCCGCGAGTTCGCGAAGACGATCGTCGACCGGTGTGCCCGCACCAGTTCGAGCACCCGTGCCTCGACCGACGGCCAGATCGAGGCGCGCTGCTCGGCTCCCGCCGCCGAGCCCGAGACCTCACCCGTCGGCTGGCCGAGCAGCGACATGTCCTCGACCGGCACCTCCACCTCGACCTGGATGGTCTTGGGAGTCTTCGGCTGCACCACCGACACCGGGCGGCCGCCGGAGAGGAACGTGCTGATCTCCTCGACCGGCCGCACCGTCGCCGACAGCCCGATCCGCTGCGCCGGCCGTTCGAGCAGCGCGTCCAGCCGTTCCAGCGACAACGCGAGGTGCGCGCCGCGTTTGGTGCCGGCCACCGCGTGCACCTCGTCGACGATCACCGTCTCCACGCCGCGCAACGACTCGCGCGCCGACGAGGTCAGCAGCAGGAACAACGACTCCGGCGTCGTCACCAGCACGTCCGGCGGAGTGCGCCCGAACGCCCGCCGTTCCTCCGGGGACGTGTCGCCCGTCCTCATCCCGACCGTGATCGACGGCTCCGCCAGTCCCAGCCGGTGCGCGGCCTGCCGGATCCCGGCCAGCGGCGCGCGCAGATTTCGTTCGACGTCCACCGCCAGCGCTTTCAACGGCGAGACGTAAAGGACCCGGCACCGTTTTTTCGGCTCCGCGGGTGCGCCGGAAGCAGCCAGCCGGTCGAGTGCCCACAGGAACGCGGCCAGCGTCTTGCCGGAACCCGTCGGGGCGATGACCAGCGCGTGCTCGCCCGCCGCCGCGGCCGCCCACGCGCCGGTCTGCGCCTGGGTGGGCGCGGCGAAAGCCCCGGCGAACCACTGCCTGGTCGCCGGTGAGAAAGCCTCCATCACGTCCATGGGCACCATCATGACGGCGGGGTCTGACAATTTCTGATTACGCAGGTCCGAGCACCTGCCGGAGGCCGCTGTGGCACGATCACCGAAGTACGTCCTGCGAGGGGAGCACGGTGCGCGTCCTGTCCGTCGACCTGGGCACCGCCAACACGGTTGCGGTGCTGTCCGACCACGGTGTGGTGGATCTGGACGGAGGGCCGACCATGCCCTCGTCCGTCTACCTCGACGAGGACGGCACCCTTCGCGTCGGCAGGGAAGCGGAGCGGCGTTCGCGCCAGGACCCGTCGCGCTACGAGCCGAACCCGAAGCGCCACATCGACAAGGCGACGATCAAGCTCGGCGAGACGAACCTGCCGGTCAACGACGCGCTCGCGGCCATCTACGCGCGCGTGTTGGAGTCCGTGACCCCGTTGCTCGGCGGCGGTCAGCTCGACGAGATCCGCCTCACGCACCCCGCCGAATGGGGCCCGACCAGGCGCAACAAGCTGCTGTCCTCGGCGAGGCTCGCGGGCATGACCGGCCAGCTCGTGCCGGTCCCCGAGGCCATCGCGGTCGCGTCGCTCGGTGGCGGCCGCCCGCTCGCCGTCTACGACTTCGGCGCCGACACGTTCGACGTCTCCGTGCTCGACTCCGAGCACCGCATCCTCGCCGACGGCAGCCTCAGCGACGTCGGCGGCCTCGACGTCGACCAGGCGCTGCTGGAGCACATCGGCCGCGCGGTCTCCCACAAGGACCCGGCCGGCTGGCAGCGGTTGCTGCGCCCGGTCACCGTGGACGACCACCGCGCCCGCCTCGGCCTGCGCGAGGAGCTGCGCCTCGCCAAGGAGGACCTCTCCGAGCTGCCTCAGGTCGAGGTGATGATGCCGGAGCCGTTCGAGAAGGTCGTCGTCACGCGCGCCGAGCTGGAGGCGCTGATCCGGCCGAGCCTGATCCGCAGCGCCGAGCTCCTCATCACCACCGTGCAGAAGGCCGGTGTCACGCCGGAGCACGTCTACCTCGTCGGCGGCTCCTGCCGGATGCCGCTGGTCGCCCAGGTCATCGCGGAGAAGGTCGGCATCGTCCCGACCAACCCCGACCACCCGGAGACGATCGTCGCGTCCGGCGCGCAGGTCGTGGACCGCGCGACGATCACGTTGAAGGCAGAGGACGACAAGCCCAAGTTCGTCGAACCGCCCACGGTCGTCACCACGCCGGTCAGCCCCTCCGTCAGCGGCTCGTACCCGGTCAGCCCGACGACCAGCGGCTCGTACCCGGTCAACCCGAACGTGAGCGGGCCGTACTCGGCGAGCGGCTCGTACCCGGTCACCGCGCCGTACCAGGTGAACCCGTCGGTCAGCGGCAGCTACCCGATGAACTTCCCGCAGCAGGCGCCGAAGAAGGACAACAAGAAGGTCCTCCTCGGCATCGGTGGCGCGGTCGTGGCGCTGGCCGTCGTGATCGGCGCTGTGTTCGCGTTCTCCGGTCCGGACCTGCCCAGCGCGGACGAGTGCAAGGACGACACCGCCCAGGACGGCCAGGGCTTCACGAAGTGCCTGCGCCAGCTCGCGGGCCACGTGCCCGACGGCGGAGGCTGCGAGAAGGCCGGCTCCGCGCAGATCACCGGCATGGAGGAGATCAAGGGCACGGTCGTGAGCTGCACGATCCGCGACGGCTACGAGGTCCAGTACATCCTCACCGACAGCGTCACCGGCGCCGAGAACAACGCCGACGCCATCGCGAAGTCGTTCCAGACCGACCGCGTCGAGGCCGACTGGACCGGCAACGGCCTGGAGGGCACCTACCGCGCGGCCACCTCGACCGGCACCGGTGTGCTGGTGTTCACGGCCAAGGGGCGCCCCATGTTCGGCATCCTCACCAAGCACGCAGAGGAGAACGCCGACGAGCTCAAGCCGGACGAGATCGCCGATTTCTTCGAGAACTCCGTTCAACCGGGTGAGTAAGCGCCCCTGATGGACCTGTCGGCGCGCGGCTGAGCGTGCCACCATCGCGATCATGGTGACGGTCGCGCCGCAGGTCGAACGCGTGCAGCGCAAGGTCGTCCGCGTGCTGACCGGCACCCAGGTCCTGGGGTCGGCCGCGGTGACGATCGGGCTCGCGATCAGCACGCTGATCGCCGCGTCGCTGTCCGGATCCGATGCCGTCGGCGGGCTCGCGCAGACCGCGGCCGTCGCCGGAGCCGCGTTGCTCGCCCTGCCCGGTGCCCGTCTGGCGCAACGGCGTGGGCGCCGGCCCGCGCTCCTCCTCGGCTACGGGGTGGGCGCGCTCGGTGCGTTGGTGGCCGCTGTCGCCGTGAGCGCCGGGCTGTGGCAAGTGCTGCTGGTGGGGCTCCTCCTGTTCGGAGGGGCGTCCAGCGCGAACTACGCGGCTCGTTATGCCGCAACGGATCTGGCGGATCCGCAACGCCGCGCGCGCGAGCTGTCCCGTGTGGTGTGGGCGGCCATGATCGGCGCGATCATCGGGCCGAACCTCGCCGATCCCGCCGGGCGGACGGCTGCTTCGCTGGGGCTGCCGGTGGGCGCGGGACCGTTCCTGCTCGCCGCTCTCGTGCTCGGCGCGGCGGCGCTGGTGATCCAGCTCGGGTTGCGGCCGGACCCGTTGGTCGTCGTGAAAAGCACTCGACCGGTTGAATCTCCGCACTGCTCCGGCGGAGGCACACCCGGTGGTCTGAGGATCTGGGGATCGCTCGGGCCGATGGCGCGGCTTGCACTCGTTGGAGTGATGTTGTGCCACACCGCGATGGTCGGGCTGATGTCGATGACGCCGGTGCACATGAACCACTCCGGGTCGTCGTTGCGCGTGGTCGGCATCGTGATCAGCCTGCACGTCGCCGCGATGTACGCCGCGAGCCCGTTGTTCGGGTGGATGGCGGACCGGCTCGGGCGCGTGCCGGTGCTCGCGATCGGCGCGTCGCTGGTGGTGGCGGCGTCCGGGATCGCGGGGATGGCGCCGTCGCACGACGCTCCGCAGCTTGCCGCGGGACTGGCGCTGCTCGGGTTCGGCTGGTCGGCGGGGCTGGTGTCGGGATCCGCACTGCTGACCGAGTCCGTGCGGGTGGAGGACCGGCCGGCCGCGCAGGGACTGTCCGATCTGGTGATGAACGTCGGTGGCGCCGTTGGTGGCGCCGTGTCCGGGATCGTCGTCACCGCGTGGTCGTACGCGGCGCTCGGGCTGATCGTGGGGTTCACCGCGCTGCCGCTGCTGATCGTGTGCCTCTTCGCATCGCTGCACAGGCCCGTTCGTTAGTGTCTGCAGGTGCGCATCACCATGTTCCGCAAGCTCATGGCAGGGGAGTTCGGCCAGGTCAGGGCCGAGATGATCGCCCGTGACCACGTCCTGTCGTCGCTCGGCGGACGCACCGCCGACGAGGCTCTGGAGGCGGGGATCGGGGCCAAGGAAGTCTGGCTCGCGGTCTGCGACGCGTTCGAGATTCCCGAGAATCGTCGCTGAGCTGGCCCTTCGGAGTGTCGCGTGTGCTCGAACACGTGTTCGGCTAGAGTGGCCCCGACCCCGGCTTCGCGAAATTGTCAGACCCCGCCAGTAGCGTCAGGTCCAACATGACGAAGCAACGGCAGACGACAAGAGGTGGACCCAAGATGGCACCCGCAGCACCCGACCGGGACAAGGCGCTCGAGCTGGCCCTGGCGCAGATCGACAAGCAGTTCGGCAAGGGCTCCGTGATGCGCCTCGGCGAAGAGGGCCGCGCCCCGATCGAGGTGATCCCGACCGGTGCGATCGCGCTGGACGTGGCGCTGGGCATCGGCGGTCTGCCGAAGGGCCGCGTCGTCGAGATCTACGGTCCTGAGTCCTCCGGTAAGACCACCGTGGCCCTGCACGCCGTCGCGAACGCCCAGAAGGCCGGCGGCATCGCGGCGTTCATCGACGCGGAGCACGCGCTCGACCCCGAGTACGCGAAGAAGCTGGGCGTCGACACCGACGCGCTGCTGGTCTCCCAGCCCGACACCGGTGAGCAGGCGCTCGAGATCGCGGACATGCTGGTCCGCTCCGGCGCGCTCGACATCCTGGTCATCGACTCGGTCGCCGCGCTCGTGCCGCGCGCCGAGATCGAGGGCGAGATGGGCGACAACCACGTCGGTCTGCAGGCCCGCCTGATGAGCCAGGCGCTGCGCAAGATCACCGGTGCGCTCAGCGCGTCCAACACGACCGCGATCTTCATCAACCAGCTGCGCGAGAAGATCGGCGTGATGTTCGGCTCCCCGGAGACCACGACCGGTGGTAAGGCGTTGAAGTTCTACGCCTCCGTGCGCCTGGACGTCCGCCGCATCGAGACCCTGAAGGACGGCGGCGAGCCCGTCGGCAACCGCACCAGGGTCAAGGTCGTGAAGAACAAGGTCGCGCCGCCGTTCAAGCAGGCCGAGTTCGACATCCTCTACGGCCAGGGCGTCTCGCGCGAGGGCTCGCTCATCGACATGGGCGTCGACCAGGGCATCCTGCGCAAGTCCGGTGCCTGGTACACCTACGAGGGCGACCAGCTCGGCCAGGGCAAGGAGAACGCGCGGAAGTTCCTGCGCGACAACCCGGACATCGCCAACGAGATCGAGAAGCGCATCAAGGACAAGCTCGGCATCGGCGCCACCCTCGACGCCGAAGAAGCCGCTCCCGCTGCGCCGGTCGAGTTCTAAGAGGTAGCAGAAGGTTGGACGAGGCTGAGGAGCAGCGCAAAGCGCGCGACATCTGCTACGCGCTGCTCACCGCTCGCGCCCGATCCCGGCAGGAGCTTCACGACGCGTTGCTGCGCAAGGGGATCAGTGCCGGTGTGGCCGAGGTCGTGCTCGGCAAGTTCGACCGCGCCGGCCTGATCGACGACGCCCAGTTCGCCGAGATGTGGGTCCGTTCCCGCCACACCTACAACGGTCTGGGCCGCCGTGCCCTCGCCATGGAACTGCGCCGCAAGGGCGTGGCCGACGAGGTGGTGGCCGAGGCCGTGGCCGCGGTGGACGGTGAGGCGGAGGAGGAACGGGCCCGCGAACTGGTCCGCAAACGCCTGCGCACGATGTCCGGTGTGGACGAGACGGCGAAGATCCGCCGTCTCGTGGGGGCGTTGGCGCGCAAGGGTTACGCGGAAGGGCTCGCGTACCGGGTGGTGCGCGACGAACTGCGCGCCGCCGGTGACGAGGCGTCGGCTCTGGACGAGCCCTGGTCGTGAGACCGGTGCCGTGCTGATCGGCCGGCTTCCCGTGGACGAACAGGTCGACGCACTTCGTGCTGCACTCGCCCGCAACGAGGTGCTGATGGAGGTCCTGGCCCGTGCCGCGAAGCTCGGCCTGCCGGGGTGGTACCTGACGGCCGGATGCGTGTTCCAGACCGTGTGGAACGTGGTCACCGGCCGCCCGCCGGCCGAGGGCATCAGGGACTACGACCTGTTCTACTTCGACGACTCCGACCTCGGCTGGGATGCGGAGAACGAGGTCATCCAGACAGGTGCGCACGTTTTCCGCGACCTGCCGGCCGTCGTCGAGATCCGCAACGAGGCACGCGTGCACCTCTGGTACGAGGACCACTTCGGCGTTCCGTGCGAGCCGTACACGTCCACCGAGGCGGCCATCGACTCGTTCGCGGCCACGACCTGTTGTCTCGGCATCCGTGTCGACCGTGACGATCGGTGGCGGATCTACGCGCCGCACGGCCTCGCCGACGTGTTCAACCTCGTCGTCCGCCCGAATCCCGTGCTCGCTCCCCGCAGCGTCTACGAGGCGAAAGCCCGGCGATGGCGCGAACAGTGGCCAGAACTCACGGTGCTGCCCTGGCCTGAACACGCTGGCGACGTCCCGTAACCGATCTCGCCGCTTGGCCGTTTCGTCCCGAGTAGCCTGAAACCCGTGAGCACCACTCCCGACACGTCCGCCGCCACTCCCACCGTCGCGGACCTGCTCTGCTTCGACCTGTACACGACGTCGCGAGCGGTCACGGGCTTCTACCGCCCGATCTTGGACAAGGCGGGCATCACCTACCCGCAGTTCCTCGTGATGCTCCTGCTGTGGGAGCGGGACTCGCGGCCGATCCGGGAACTCGTCCAGGAGCTCGACCTCGAGTACAGCACGCTGTCGCCGTTGATCAAGCGGCTGGAGAAGAGCGGGCTGCTGGTGCGCGTCACGCACCCCGACGACGAGCGGTCCGTGCTCGTGCAGCTCACCGACAAGGGCCGTGACCTGCGGTGGATCGGTGCCGAGATGACCAACCGCCTCGGCGAGGCGCTCGGCATGACCAGCGATGAGATCACCGTCCTGAGGAAGGCGTTGAACCGGGTCAAGCACGGCGCCGAGCGCTAGTGGCCTGAAACACATCGCACACGAGGTATCTCGTCCGGTAACTTACATCGTGTACGACCTAATCGAGCGCGATGAACCGTCACCGCGGTGTCCGACGAGAGAGTGAGAGAGCAATGCGAGTTCGTAAGGTGTTCACCGTTCTTGGGACGCTGCTGGCCCTGGCTGCTTCCGTTCCGTCGGGTGCCGGTGCCACGGAGGCCGCCGGGAAGTCCGGCGCCAAGAAGCCGACCATCGTGCTGGTGCACGGCGCGTTCGCCGACGCGTCCAGCTGGAACGGTGTAGTGGAACGCCTACAGCGAAAGGGATTCCCGGTAGTCGCCGTCGCGAACCCGTTGCGCGGCCTCAGCTACGACGCGAACTACCTGCGCAAGGTGCTCGCCTCGATCGACGGTCCGATCGTTCTCGCCGGACACTCCTACGGCGGCATGGTCCAGTCCCAGGCCGCGCTCGGGAACCCGAACGTGAAGTCGCTCGTCTACGTCGCGGCGTTCGCGCCGGAGAAGGGCGAGAGCGCGCTCGAGCTGTCGAACAAGTTCCCCGGCAGCACACTGGGCGACACACTGCAGATCATCGACCTCGGTGACGGCACCAAGGACTTCGCGATCCAGCAGGACAAGTACTGGCAGCAGTTCGCGGCCGACGTGTCCCGCCGGGACGCGACCATCGCGGCGGCGACGCAGCGGCCGGTCAACGACAGTGCGCTGACCGAAGGCGCCGGCGAGCCCGCGTGGCACACCGTCCCGTCCTACTTCGTGGTCGCGGGCAAGGACAAGAACATCCCGATCGTGGCGCAGAAGTGGATGGCCGAGCGCGCCCACGCCCGCGCCGTCGTCGAGGTCGGCAACGCCTCGCACTCGGTGGCCGTGTCCCACCCGGAGACCGTGGCCGACCTGATCGTCCGCGCGGCGCGGTAGTGAAAGCGGAAAGCCGGGGCGCTGCAGGGGCGTCCCGGCTTTCGTCATGCGCGGTGTTCGCTCATCGGGGCTTCGCGACCTTGCACCCCGGCAGCGACAAGTTCAGCGTCGTGCCAGGACCGAAGCAGGACACGAAGTCGAACGTCTGCTGGCCGTAGTTGGTGCCCTTGCGGACGGTGACCCTGCCGGCGGCGTTGACCTCGCACGGGTTGTTCATCGTGCAGCGTCGGCCGCTCTCGTTGCCGGTGTTGTTGACACCGACGACCTGGCCGCTCACGTTGTCGATGATCGGCGAACCCGAAGTGCCGCCGATGGTGTTGCACGACGACGTGTAGCGCAGCGAGTCACGCCAGGTCCAGTCGGCTTCCTTGAGCTGGTACACGAAGCCGTCGATCTGGCAGGGGTAGATCTTCTTCCAGTAGCCGGAGACGACGCGGATCTGCGTTTTCGCCACGGGATGCGAGGCCGACAGCTCCAGCGCGCGGCTGCCGTACTGCTGCTGGATCTGCCCGTACGTCGTGTTGAGCTGGTAGAACGCGGCGTCGGTGCCGGTCATCGTCGCGTAGAGGAGTTTCGTCGAGCTCAGGTTCGCGATCTTCGAGCCGGAGGCGCCGAGCAGATCGAACCTGCGCTCCTTCACCGTCGTGTTGACGAACACCTGGCCGGGCTTCATGAGTTCGACGCAGTGTCCGTTGGTGAGAACGAGCGCCTTGTCCGCGGCGGTCGAGGTCGGCAGCCGGACCAGCGAACCGGAGCAGTTGTCGAGTTTCACGGCGCCGGTGAAATCGACGGCGGCCTGTGCGGGCGCTGTCGTGACGCCGAGTGCGGCGATCGCCGCGAGCAGGGATCCGACGAGTTGTCGTGCCATGTGCAAGTTTCCTTTCACGGATGGCATCCAGCACCAAGCCTCTACGGATCGTAGCCATTCCGCTACCTTCGGAAGTCGGCTGGCGGGCCGCGAGTAACTCGATCGAGTGAGGATGCAATGCCCGGCTAACGGGTGAAGCAGATCAATCGACGTCGTGGTCACACTCGCAACCGCCAGGAGCCGTGATGACCTATTCGACGCAGCCCGCCTACGCCCCTCCTCCGGTCGCACCGCAGAAGCCCGCGAGGTTCGGTGCGCTCGCGTGGACCGCGTTGATCCTCGGGATCGTCGGTGTTGTCTGCTCGTGGGTCATCTTCCTCAACAACCTCACCGCGATCGCCGCGTTCATCGGGATCGTGCTCGGCGTGATCGCGTTGTTCGGCACGCGCAAGATCCTGGCGGCCATCGGCGTCGTTCTTTGTGTCACGGCGATCGCCTTCACCGTGGTGGCGCAGCAGTCCGCGGTCAAAGAGCTCGACAAGGTTCTCGACCAGGGCGTCGTGAGCGAGACTCCGAACCAGGAAGCGCTTGCCGAACCTCTGACCTGGGGCACGCGCTACACGTGGGCGAACGGCCTCTCGGTCGACGTCGCCGCGCCCGTCGCGTGCACGCCCGGCGAGTACGCGGCACCGCAGGGCATCGTCCGCGGGACGAAGTTCAAGGTCACGATCACCAACGGCACGAGCGCCGCGTTCGAGACCGCGCTGCTGTCGCTGGGCAACGACGCCCAGTTCAACGAGCAGAAGGCTCCGAAGGTGTTCGACACCAGCGGGGGTTGTAACAGCACTGTCGACAACGCGACTGTGCTGCCCGGCAAGACCTACACCTACGAGGTCTCGTACTCGGTGGGCGCGCAGCCCGGTGAGATGCAGCTCGTGTTCGAGCCGAGCTTCAACTCCGAGAAGGCGGTGTTCGTCGGTCAGGCGTAAGCCGTTCGCGAGCGGGCGCTCGGACGGGTTACAAGACGGGTGCCGTTCCGCGTGATCGCGGGACGGCACCTCGTCATCAACCATCGGTCCGGCGTAAACCGTTAGCGACCGGGTGCTCGGACGGGATACAAATCGAGGCATGTTGCGCAAGTACCCGCGAACGCCCCACCTCGAGGGCTCGCGCCTGCAACCGGGCGACGAGGACCTCGACCAGGTGCCGTTCCGTGCGATCGCGGGACGGCACCTCGTCGTCGAGGAGAAGCTCGACGGCGCCAACGCGGGCATCAGCTTCGACTCCTCCGGCGTGCTGAAGTTGCAGTCACGCGGCCATTTCCTGACGGGTGGACCGAGAGAGCGGCAGTTCGCGCCGTTGAAGGCGTGGGCCGCGACGCACCAGGGCGTGCTGTGGGAGAGGCTCGGCACGCGCTACGTCCTCTACGGGGAATGGTTGTACGCCAAGCACACCGTGTTCTACGACGCGCTGCCGCACCACTTCTGCGAGTTCGACCTGCTCGACCGCGAAACCGGCGACTTCCTGTCCACACCGGAACGCCGCCGCGTGCTCGAAGGAGCGCCGGTGGTGGCCGTGCCGGTGCTGCACGAGGGCCCGTTGCGGACGTTGAAGGATCTGACGGCGCTGATCGGTCCGTCGACGTGCCGCACGCCCGCGTGGCGTGATGCGCTGGTCGAGGCGGCCCGTGCGGCGGGTCTGGATCCGGAAGTCGTTGTCGCGGAAACAGATTCCGACGACCACATGGAAGGCCTCTACATCAAGGTGGAGGAGAACGGCCGCACGGTCGAGCGCTACAAGTGGGTCCGGCCGACCTTCGTCACCGCCGTCCTGGACTCGGGCAGCCATTGGCAGGACCGCCCGATCCTGCCGAACAGGGTGGTGTCCCGTGTTTGAGCAACTCTGCCCAACCGGTCCACAGTGGACTCTGGATTGGAACGCCGTCCGGTCGGCGTTCGCATGGGTGCGCGCGCTGGAAGGCGTGCCGCAGGATCCGATCCATCACGCGGAAGGCGACGTCGCCACGCACACCCGCATGGCCTGCGAGGCGCTCGTCGCACTGCCGGAGTGGAGGGAGCGCCCGGAACCCGATCGCGTGCGCTTGTTCGCCACGGTGTTGCTCCACGACGTGGCGAAGCCGTTCCGCACCCAGATCGAGGACGGCCGGATCACCGCACACGGCCACTCCCGCGCCGGAGACCTGTTGGCACGCAAGGTGTTGTGGGAGATGGACCGACCCATCGCCTGGCGCGAACACGTTGCCGCGCTGGTGCGCCACCACCAGGTGCCGTTCTGGGCGCTGGAACGCCCCGATCTCGACCGCATCGCGTTCCGGGTGAGCCTCGTCGCCCGCAACGACGACCTGGCGACGCTGGCCCGCGCCGACATCCTCGGCCGGATCTGCGGTGACACCGAATCCGTGCTGGACAACATCGCCCTGTTCGAGGAGTACTGCCGCGAGCGCGACTGCCTCGACCGCCCGCGCGAGTTCCCCTCCGACCACGCGCGGTTCCAGTACTTCCGCACCCCTGGCCGCGATCCGGACTACGCCGCCTACGACGACACCCGCGTCGAGGTGACCGTGCTGTCCGGCCTGCCTGGTGTCGGCAAGGACCATTGGATCGCCGCGAACCGGCCGGGCTGGCCGGTGGTGAGCCTCGACGCCGTGCGCGCACGGCTCGGCATCGCTCCCGACGGTGACCAACGCGCGGTAGCCGCCGCAGCCTTCGACGAAGCGCGGACGCTGCTGAGGGCAGGGGAGCGGTTCGTCTGGAACGCGACCAACATCTCCCGCCAGCTCCGCGAACGTTGCATCGGCCTGGCCGCCGACTACCGCGCCCGAGTCACGCTCATCGGCCTCGAAGCCCCGAAGACCGTGATCCACGCACGCAACCGCACCCGCCCCGAGCCGGTGCCGGCCGCGGTGATCGACCGGCTCGTCGGCAAGTGGGAGGCGGTTGATCTCACTGAAGCGCACGCCGTCGAACGGGTGGACACGGCACAAGTACCGACACGTACATAGCCCTGCCCCCGATGCCTCATACAAGGGAGCCTCGCCCACCCTTGGAGGCACGCGTCATGACCGACGTTCCGCTGACCAGATCCGTCCGTCTTATCTTCGAGTTCGCCGCAGACGGGGTCCGCCTCGTGGAGCAGCACCCGGTCAACATCACGGTCGGCCTGTCCCGCGACCACCAGGCCGGCGACTACGTGGAGGTCCGCGACCGCGACGGCCGCATCATCAGCCGCGTGCCGGTCCGGGTGGGCCTCGGCACCAGCGTCGAGACCTTCCCCCAAGATCCATATACCGGTTCGGACGCCCCGCGCGTCCTCACCGTCGTGGTGCCCGCCCCACCCGAGGCCGACCACGTCGCTGTCATCCGCGACAGCGAGCGCGGCGCCAACAGCACCATTCAGTCCGGCATCGAGGTTCTCGGCACGTTCCGCCTTCAACGTTGATTATGTCAACCTCCCACGCCGCTGACCTGCGCCCTAGCAATGAGTCTTTTGACGACGTCGTCAAAAGACTCATTGCTAGGGCAGGGAGGCGCGGTGCCCGGCGGGCTGGCGGACGGCCCGCTGGGCGCTGATATATCGGAGGGCGAGGGCTGCGGCCGATATATCGGTGGAAGTCAGCGTCGGTGCTCGCCGCGGTGGCCGATGGCGCGGACCAGCCAGAGCGTGCCCGCGCCGGCGACGACGAGGACGGCGATGCCGGTGAGGAAGCCGACGCTAGTGGGGGAGTCGTCCGGCTGGGGTGGCGAGCTGTTGTTGGACTTGGGCTGGGCGATGGCCGGGAGGTCGGTCATCTGAAGGGAGTTCGCCTTCACCAGGCCAGTGCCCTCCAGCAGAAGCATGTGCTTGAGCAGGAGCGTGAGACCGGTCTGTGCGGCTACCCGCGCCGGGACGCTCTTGGTCGTCGCGCGCGCCTGGGCGACCTGGACGATGAGCGAGCCGTCGGCGGCACGCGACAGGTTCGCGTACATGCGGTCGAACTCCTCACCCGAGCTGGACGAGATGGCGTTCGCCCACGACTTCTGTTCGGTCGTCGGTTCAGCCGGGAGATCAACGCCGATCTGGCCGGCCGCCTCGTTGACCGTGGCGGTGAGCTGGGTGTGCTCGGCGGCGAGCTGGCCCGCGACCTTGCGGACCTTCGCGTCACGGGCGCGGTCGGAGCTCTCGCGGCTCGCCGGTTTCTGCCAAAGCGAATGCTGCATGAGCAGAACGAGCAATTCCCGGTCCGAAGGTTCGACGTTCTGACCGATGACGCGAACTGCGTTCAGCTGAGCCTTGGCCGTCACCAATTCGAGCGCGGACGGGTCGACCAGGCCGGTGTTCTCCAGGACCGTCATCGTGCGGATCAGCATTTGCACCGTTTGGTGGGCGAGCGTGCGAATTGCGGTGTTCTGCGTCGTGGCGCGCGTTTGTGTCGCCATTACGAGAAGTCCGCCCTGTGCCTGCCGGATGATCGTCGCGTAGGCGCGGTCGTGGTTGTCGCCGGTGCGTCCGGCCATCTCGTTGATGAGTGACTGGTGTTCACTGTTCGCGTCGTTCGGCAGTACCACGCCGAACTCGCCGGCGGTTTTGAGCAGATCGACGTCGAGTCGGGAATGTCCTTCGAAGATATCCTTTCCGGCGTTGCTGATTCCTGCATTGGTGGTGCGTGTCGGAACCTCTTTGCTGACAGGAATCAACCACGAGTTTGCTTGCCGCAGAGATACCATGAAAGAGCGGTCTGGCGGTTGCACGTCTGTGGACTGCGCATTCGCGGGGACTGCTCCGATGAATGCCCCGAAAAACACCGCTGACGTGACGGCGAAAAGCGCTGCGTGCTGTCCCAGCGTGCCCAACCGGTGACGCATAGTGCCCGTTCCCTCCCGCGATCGAGCTGCCTTCAAAGGTGATACGCGCTGGTTGGGCTGGGGTTCACGACGCATGCGCACCTGTCGATGTGACGTGCATCACGGTAAGATCTGCGAACCATTCGCGCCATATTTACGTACCCGAGAGGATTTCGCGTTCCCGTTGTAGGATGCATGGGATTCCATGCTCGGCCACCGAGTCGCTAGGCCTGCCGCCCGAAGCGAGACGTCGCCGATACCTGGGGAGGGCGCAAGCTTCATGGTTGATCAGGTCAGGGTTGCTGAAGCCCATCAGGACGAGGAATTGCTGACGTTGCTCTACGGGCAGTTCCAGCGGATGTTGTTCTCCCAGGTCCTGTGTCTGACCAACTACGACCGTCAATGGACCGAGGATGTCGTCCAGGAGACGTTGATCAGGGCTTGGCAGAACTCCGAGCACCTTGTTCGTGAACCGGGGATGTTGCGCGGATGGCTTTGTACCGTCGCTCGTCGCATTGTGATCGACGGATGGCGCAGCCGGCAGGCGCGCCCGCAGGAAGTCGAATTGCTTCGTCCGGACATCGCCGAATCTCCCGACGACACGGAACAGACACTTTCGGTGATGGTCATTACCGAAGTTGTACGCCAATTGAGTGACGAACACCGTTCAGCTATCTACGAAACGTATGTCATGGGTCGGACGGTGAAGGAGGCAGCGGTCGTTCTCGGAGTCCCGGAAGGAACCGTCAAGTCCCGGCTGTACAAGGCGATGCACACCATCCGCCGGGCGCTGCAGGACAGGAGCTAGCGTGATGGTGACACGTCAACCACATCACGAGCACGTGTACGTAGTAGGAGCCGTGGACGACGAAAGCCGCACGGGCCCAGACGGGCCGTGCGGTGACGTTGCGGCGTATGTGCTCGGGGTCCTCGAACCCGCGCAGCATGTGATCTTCTCCCGGCACCTAACCGGGTGCGAGAGCTGCCAGGGCGACGCGGCCGACTTCGGCATGTTCGCGCCGACGCTGCGTCAGGTCGTCAGTCAGCCGACGGAACAACAGCCGTGCCACATCAGCCGCAGCATCCTGCTGGTGGCGGCAGGCGTCGTGGTGGCCATCGCCGCGGTGCTGTCGGTCGTGGAGTCGCTGTCCTCGCACGCCGAGCCGGCCGAACTCGGCTCTCTGACCCGCGCGGCCTCTGTGCACGGTGAGCCGTTTCCGCTGTTCCGTCACGTGTGAGCCGGTGGCCGGGCCGATGAGCAGGCAGGCGAGGCGGAGCCATCCGCGCATCAGCCTGGCCCAGATCATCGGTCGCTCCCGCACAGCTCACAGTTCCGTTCACCATTACCTGTGGGTAAGTTTGCCCGACGACGAAGCGCAGGTCTTTACGGTCCGCACCGAAGGAACACCGAAACCTTCGAGCCGCGGTCCTCTCGGTACCGAAGGCAGGGGTACGTAGAGGTGACATCTCCACTACTCGGCCGGGACGCGGAACTCGCAGCTCTCGGACGTTTGCTCGATGACGCACTGCGGGGGACGGCATCCTGCGTGGTCGTCACCGGGGGCTTCGGCATCGGCAAGTCCGCGCTGCTCGACGCGTTCACCGCCGAGGCACGGGAGCGCGGCTTCACCGTCCGCCTGGCCAAGAGCGCCCGGCTGGAAAGCCACTTACCGGGTGCGGTGGTGCGGCAGCTCGCGCCGTGCCTTGCGAACGAACGTGACCTCGAAGAGCTGTACGCCCGTGCCGCGAGCTCCGCGCGCAAGGCACCGATCCTTATGGTCGTCGACGACGTCCACGTCGCCGACACCTTCTCCAAGCGCGCGCTCGCCTACCTGCGGCCACGCCTGCAGGGCATGCCGGTCGTCATGGCTCTCGGTGCCTCCCAGGGCTACCTCTCCACGGACGAGGTGACGCTGCCCGAGATCGCCGGCGCCCACCCGCACCGCATCGACCTCGCCGGCCTCGACGTCACGGCCATCGCGCAACTCACCGAAGACTTCCCGGACAGGGACCCGCAGCGCTGCCACGAGCTCACCGGCGGCAACCCGTACCTGTTGCAGGCCCTGCTCCGTGAGGAAGGCGAGGGCTCGGCCGCGGTCGGCGAGATGATCGGCATGCGGCTGCGCGAGTACACCGGTGCCGCCGAAGTCGCCCGATCCGCCGCGGTGCTGGACGGTGACGCCGGTCTCGAACTGCTGTCCGCGCTGACCGGGTTCGACGCGCTACCCGCCGTCGACACGCTCGTCCGCCTCGGGGTGCTCGCCGACACCGACCCGTTGACGTTCCGGCATCCGTTCGTGCGCAACAGCATCCTCGCCGACATGCCGATCGCCGTCCGTTCCGCGGCACACGCCCGCGCTGCCTGGCTGCTGTTCGAGTCGGACGCCCCGGACGAACGCGTCGCCGAGCACGTGCTGAAGGCCAGGTCCGTCCGCCTGCCGTGGTCGGTGGACCTGCTGCGCGAGGTCGGTGGCATCGAGCACCTCGAACGGGCGCTCGACGAACACCTGTCCGATGAGGACCGCCTGGCGATCGAGGTCGAGCTCGGCCACGCCGAACACCTCAAGAACAACAGAGAAGGCCGTGACCGGGTCCGGGACGCGCTGACCGCCTGCGAGGACCCGCACCTCGCGGCGAACGTCGCGCTGTCGTTGATCCAGAACATGTGCACCGGCTCGGACGCGCACTTCGCGGTGTCGCTGGCGATCATGGTGATCGCCCGGCTGCTGCCGGAGGACCGCGACCTGGTCTGGCACCTCGTCTGCACGACCTATCTCCTCTCCGCCAACCGCGACGCCCAGATGGCCCACTGCGCCGGCAAGTACTTCGACGACCTCGTCGGCGACATCCCGCAGGACCCGAATCTGAAGCGCGCGCGGTCGGCGTTGCTCGCGGTCGGCAACGCCCGCAGCGGCGACTCGTCCGCGGAAGCCGTCGAGCACGCGCTGGACGCGCTCGACGGCGAGTGGGTCGACGTTTTCGGCGAGCCCTACCTGTTCACGTTCTTCGTGCCGGTGCTCGCCGACGATCCGGCGCACATCAACAAGCTGTGGCTCTCGCACAGCACCGCGCCGGTCTCACACGACCCGCACCTGCGCCGCGGAATGCTGAGCATGATCGCTCGCGCCGCCGCCTTCCACAACAGCGGTGATCTCGCCCGTGCGTACACGTTCCTGACGCCACCGGTGGCGACCGGCAACACGGAATGTCCCTCGGTCCTGCTGGCCTCGGCGAAATTCGCCGAGGTGTGCATCGAGATGGGGCAGTTCGACGAGGCGGCTCCGCTCGTCACCGAAGACGGCGACCTGTTGCAGCACATCAACGTCTGTTACGCCCGCGGCCGGCTGAAGCTCGCGTCCTGCCACGCGGAGGGTGCGCTGGAAGACCTGTTGGAGGCGGGCCGGCGACTCGCGGCACGCGAGATGCCCAACCCGGCACTGCTGGCGTGGCGTCACCACGCCGTGCGCGCGTACCTGGCGCTGGGCAACCGTGACGACGCTGCCCGGCTCGCGCACGAGGAGCTGGACCTGGCCAAGCGGTGGGGTTCGACGCGCGTCATCGGGACCGCGTTGATGAGCGTCGGCATCAGCACGGACGACATCGATGTCCTCGTTGAGGCGGAACAGCTTCTCGCCTCGTCACCGCACCGGCTGCTGCACGCACAGTCGTTGTACTGGCTCGGCCACCACCTGCGCCGCAAGGGCCGTACCGAAGCCGCGGCCCCGCATCTGCGCCGCGCCTTCGACCTCGCCCGCCAGCTCAGCGCGCACCCGCTGGCGAAGCTCGCCGGGGACGAGGTCCGCGACAAGGACGACCAGGTGCAGGGCCTGACCAGGCAGGAGAACAGGGTCGCGCGGATGGCGGCGCAGGGCCTGACGAACCGGCAGATCGCCGAGACCCTGCACCTGACCCGCCGCACGGTGGAGTTGCACCTGTCGAGTGCCTACCGCAAGCTCGGCATCACGGGACGAGCCGAGCTCGTCGCCGCCTTGTGGTCCTGACCGCGATCAGCAACCCTGCCAGCAAGGCCATCAGGATCACGGTGACGGCGGACGACAGCACCAGGAACTCGTTGAGCCGCCCGCCGGCGAGGTAGGCACCGAGCGCGACCGCGACGACCGCGCACACGGCACGGTCCATGATGGACTCCATCGAGAGAAGCGTTGCACGGTAACGGGAATCCGGGATCGCGTCGTTGAGCAGCTTCTTCTGGATGGGGAAGCTCATGCCCGCCGTCACGGAGAACAGGCACAGCAACACGATCGTCACAACACCGCCCGAGGGCACGACGAAGCCGATCGACAACGCCATCACGACGGTCAGCAGGAACACCGACTTCGCGGGCCCGATCTTCTTCGACAGCCAGAGCGGGCGCGCGGCGGCGACCGCCTCGAAGATCGTCATCGCGGCGAGCACCGAGCCGTACCAGTTGACCGAGACGTGCTTCGACTCCAGCACCGGCTGGAACAGGTTGACCTGCAGGATCCGGACCAGCGTGAACATCGCGATGCCCTGGATCATCAACAGCAGCAGCCAGCGGGACTTGCGCAGCGCCCCGAACGCGCCGCCGACGCCGGCGAGCAGCTCCGAAGTCTTGCCCGCCGGCCGTTCCCAACCAGGAATCGGCGGCAGCTTCAGGGCGAGCACCACCGCGATCGCGGCGTTGATCGCGGTGAGCCAGTACGGCGACGGCATGTTCCACTGCATCAGCAGGCTGATCACCGGCCAGTACACGATCTTGCCGACCAGGCTGTACGAGCGGCCGACGCCCTCGACCTTGAGGTAGAGGTGCCCGGCGTTGTGCGCGTTGAGGTACTCGTAAAGGTACGCGCTCTGTGCGCCCGAGATCAGCGACCTGGCCAGCGCGATCAGCAGGAAGTGGATCAGGAACCCGGTGTAGTTGCCCGCGAACACCGGCACCGTGTTCGCGACGACCAGCACGCTCGCGCCGAGCCACAACGACGTGCGGTAGTCGAAGCGGTCCGCGACCATGCCGGTCGGGATCTCCATGAGGCAGAACGCGATGTAGTAGATCGACTGGATGCCGAAGATCTCGGCGTCGGAGAGCCCCAGCTGCTTCTGGTACTCGTAGAAGATCGGGATCCACAGCAGCAGCCCGAAGAAGAACTGGAAGCCGTACGTCAGGCGGACGGCACGCGCCACTTCCGGAGTCGCCGGTACGCGAAGACCCAGCATCAGATCGAGTACGGCCGCAGCTGCAGGACGTACAGGATCTCGTCGGTGGCGAGCCACTCGATGTCGACCGGCGAGTCGAACGTGTAGTCCGGCGAGAAGTGCGACTGCAGCAACCGGCCCACGATCGCGAGCCGCTGCAGCTGTGCGTGCCCCTTGACGTCCAGGTCCTCCTTGGCGTCACCCAGGGAAACCGTGCGGCCGCCACCCTCCACAGTGGAGTAGAGGTACTGCATGGGCTGCTTCGAGCCCTCGACGACGTCGGTTACGTTCGGCGAGACGTTGATGTAGACGTTGCGGAAGTCGTTGCGGTTCATGGGGTTCGTGGTGACCATGACGCCGCCGAAGTCCGCGTTGACCTGCTCCTGGATCACGACGCCCATGAAGCAGTCGTCGAGCGAGATACCTGCCTGCTGTCGCAGCCGCACGCTGCGCGCGGAGACGAGGGACGCCCACACCTCCTTGACCGACTCCACGATCTTCTCGGCACTGGTGACGTGGTTGTACGACTCGTAGATGCCCGCTGCGGAGAACCCGGCAAGGTCCTCGGCGTTCGACGAGCTGCGCACCACGAACGTCCTGACACCCGCGAGGTTCTCGACGAGTGCGGTGTCCAGGTCGGACAGCAGGTAGTCGGGCACGCGTGTCTTGCGGATCAGCTGCTGCAGCTCGACGCACAACGGCTCGATCTCGCGGGCGTTGAGCTCCAGCGCCATCTTCAGCTTGCCGATGGCCTGCTGGATCTTCGGCGACGACTCCAGGAAGCCCTGGTGCATCGAGAACGGCAACGCGACGCCGCGCGGCACCCGCACCCGTTCCGCGAGCAGCTGCTGGGCGGCGGCGAGCAGGTCGGCGTCTTCGTCTTCGCCGAGGAGTTTCGCCAGGTAGGGCATGAGGTTGTCGCGCGGCGGACGCGGCACCGAGAAGAAACCCAGCAGCCGGCGTGGCGACTCGGCCGCGAGCACGTGGTGCAGCTCGCCGAGGTTCGCGGCCTTGGTCCCGTAACGATGGCTGTCGTTGTAGCGGATCTTGCTGAGGTTGAGGATCGGGTTGTAGGTGTCCTCGGGCTCTTCGAGCGTGACGCGCTGCGCGTACCAGGCGGGGCGCTGGCCGAGATCGTCCGGCTCGTCGATCAGCCGCAGTCCGACCGAGGCGCCCTTGGCCGACACCTCGTACTCGACCCACTGGCCGTCGAGGTCCTCCCGGTCGATCAGGTCGAACGCGCCGATCTGGATGGCGTTCGGAATGGACCAGCCCGTCGCCAGAACGTTCGTGTGCGACAGGGGAGTGGTGTGGCTCGCGTTGATGATACCGGCGAGCCGCGGAATGTCGTCGGGAACGCGGTGCATCACGACGATGTCGAACCACTCCAGCATGTTCTCCCGGTACTCCTGCTCGGTGCGAAATGCGCGCAACCGGCCCCTCGTCGTGCCTGGGTTCAACGCCACGAACTCGGCCGTCGAGAACAATTCGTGCGCGAGGATCCGTGGAAGCCTTTCCACGGGAAGCTCCGCGACTTCCTGCTCCTGGAGATGGTTGGCGGGCTTGAAGAACAACGGCACCACGGCGTCGACGTTCCTGCGCACTTCCGCGTAGAAGAACTCGATCATGTCGGCCGACATGGTGTCGACCTCGACCGTCTCCAGCGAGAACATGCGCTTGTCCTCGCGCTTGTGCAGCGACAGGATGCCGAGGAAGAACCGCCGGTCAGGGGAGTGGTAGAAGCTCTGGTTGAACTCGTCGATCCGTGCGCGCATCTCCTGCTCGCCGATGCCAAGGATCTCCTGGCCGATGTAGATCGCGTGGAACTCGTTGCGCGCGTTGTTCAAGAAGTGGATCGTCTCGTTGTGTCGGTCGACGACCACCTTGACGAAGGAATAACCACCCAGACTGCCGGACAGCTGGTTGAACGCCGACATGGTCAGCTGTTCTCCGACCAACCCCGCCACGTCGGCTTCCTGGACAGCCACATCCGCTCCTCTCTTGCGCCATTGCAACGAGCGAGTGTGACACCGGGGAGGTGAGCGTTATTCCGGAAGAAATCTCAACTGGCGGCTGTTCGGCTCGCCTTTCCTCAAACCCCGATCAATCAGAGACCGGCGTCACCACCTGTTGGGGGAAGAATCCAACGTGGTGGAACGCCGGTCTCGTGATGTGAGCCGAATTTCCGGTTCGTGACCTGGCTTACCCGAGCCGGCTCGCCTCGCGGGCGAGGGTTTCGATGCGGTCCCAGTCGCCGTTCGCGAGGGCGTCCTTCGGTGCCAGCCACGAGCCGCCGACGCAGCCGACGTTCGGCAGCGCGAGGTAGGCCGGCGCGGTCTGCGGCGTGATGCCGCCGGTCGGGCAGAACTTCACGTGCGGGATCGGCCCGCCGATCGACTTCAGGTAGTCGACGCCACCCGCGGCCTCGGCCGGGAAGAACTTCAGCGCGGACAGCCCGCGCTCGGCCAGCCGCATCACCTCGGACACGGTCGCCGCACCCGGCAGGTACGGCAGCCCGGTCGCGTCGGCGGCGTCGAGCACCCGGTCGGTCGTGCCGGGGGTGACGAGGAACGCCGCCCCGGCCTTCGCCGCCTGCTCGGCGTGCTCGGGTGCCGTGACGGTGCCCGCGCCGATCACGATCTCCGGCACCTCGCGGGCGACGTTCTCGATCGCGGCGAGTGCAGCCGGGGTGCGCAGCGTGAGCTCGATGACGCGGACACCACCGCGCAACAGCGCCTGGGCGAGCGGCACGGCGTGATCGGCGTCGTCGACCACGACGACCGGGATGACGGGCGAGAGCGCGAGCAGGTCGGCGCCGGTGGTCGCTCCGAGATTGTCGCCGTTGGCCACGGTGTCACTCCTTGATCGAAAACCGATATATCGCATGCTGCCACACGCCACCCACACCCCATCCGGATGCAAAAAACGTTTGCGGACGAAGTCAAAAGACTCATTGCAAAGGTGGGCGAGGGTGGACGGACGGGGCGGGCGGTGGTGAGGTCGGCGGGCGGGTTGGGTTGAGCGTCGCCGCCCCTTTGCAATGGGTCTTTTGACGACGAAGTCCAAAGAGTCATTGCTAAGGGCCAGGTCAGCGGCTTGGGTAGGGCCAATATATTGGTGGTGCGGGCGGGGCTAGTGGTGCGTGACCGGGGCGAAGTGGTCGGCGGTGATGGGGCCGAACACCGTCGCGCCGCGGTCAGCAGGTCCGACGGTACGACGCAAAGCGGCGAACAGCTCGCGACCGGTGCCGACCCATTCGCGGCCCGTCGGGGGGAAGTCCACGAGCGGGCGCGAGGCGAGCTCCTCCGCGGACACGTGGACTTCGAGGGTGCCGGCGGTGGCGTCGAGACGGACGATGTCGCCGTCCCGGACCCGGCCGAGCGGGCCGCCGACCGCGGCCTCCGGGGTCAGCTGGATGGCGGCGGGGATCTTGCCCGAGGCGCCGGACATGCGGCCGTCGGTCACCAGGGCGACCTTGTAGCCGCGGTCCATCAGGACACCGAGGGGCGGGGTCAGCTTGTGCAGCTCGGGCATGCCGTTGGCCTGGGGGCCCTGCTGGCGGACGACGACGACCACGTCGCGGTCGAGCTCGCCTGCCTTGAAGGCCTCCTGGAAAGCCTCCTGCGTGGTGAACACGCGGGCGGGCGCCTCGACGACGTGGTTCTCGGACGCCACCGCGGAGACCTTGATGACCGAGCGGCCGAGGTTGCCGGAGAGCATGCGCAGACCGCCGTCGGAGGCGAACGGGTCCGAGACCGGGCGCAGGACGTCGAGGTCGAGCGAACGGCCGGGGCTGTCGACCCAGACCAGCTCGCCGTCGGCCAGCATCGGCTCCTGGCGGTAGCGGTCGAGGCCGTGACCCGCCACGGTGTTGACGTCGTTGTGCAGCAGGCCGGCGTCCAGCAGCGTTCCGACCACGAACTGGACGCCGCCGGCGGCCTGGAAGTGGTTGATGTCGGCGCTGCCGTTCGGGTAGACCCGCGCGATCAGCGGCACGACGGCGGACAGGTCCGAGAAGTCGTCCCAGCTCAGCTCGATGCCCGCGGCGGCGGCGATGGCGACCAGGTGCATCGTGTGGTTCGTGGAGCCGCCGGTCGCCAGCAGTGCGACCACGCCGTTGACCACGGCCTTCTCGTCGACGATGTGCGCGATCGGCGTGTAGCGCTCGCCCTTGGCCATCTCGACCGCGCGGCGGCCGGCGTGCTCGGTGAGGGCGCGACGCAACGACGTGCCCGGCGGGACGAACGAGGCGCCTGGCAGGTGCAGGCCCATGACCTCGACGACCATCTGGTTCGAGTTCGCGGTGCCGTAGAACGTGCAGGTGCCGGGGGAGTGGTACGAGGCGGCCTCGGCTTCGAGCAGGTCCTCGCGCGTTGCCTTGCCCTCCGCGTAGAGCTGCCGGACGCGAGCCTTCTCCTTGTTCGACAGGCCCGTCGCCATCGGGCCCGCGGGCACCAGGATCGACGGCAGGTGGCCGAACGACAGCGCGCCGATCAGCAGGCCCGGCACGATCTTGTCGCAGACGCCCAGCAGGACCGCGGCGTCGAACATCTCGTGCGACAGGGCGACGCCGGTGGACATCGCGATGACGTCGCGGCTGAACAGCGACAGCTCCATGCCCTCGCGGCCCTGGGTGATGCCGTCGCACATGGCGGGCACGCCGCCCGCGAACTGGGACACGCCGCCGGCGGTGCGGACCGCGTCCTTGATCCAGGCCGGGTACTCCTGGAACGGCTGGTGGGCCGACAGCATGTCGTTGTAGGACGACACGATCGCGACGTTGGACTTGCGCAACGCCCGCAGCGCCGCCTTGTCGCCACCGGTGATTCCGGCGAAGCCGTGCGCCAGGTTGCTGCACGCGAAGCCGGACCGGGAGGTACCGTCCTGCGCGGCCGTTGCCACACGTTCCAGGTACACGCGGCGCGAGTCAGCGCTGCGGGCGGCGATCCGGCGTGTGACCTCTGTCAGTACGGGATGCAGTTGGCTCATGGGTTTCTCCGGGTCATCACGGGCCGTGGTGGGGCCCTCACGAGACGACAACGGTGGCGTCCCACGGACGGGCGTGACGCCACACACAGTAAGTCATGGCTGGTCGTAGACACAAAAACGATTCAGTAACTGGGAAGGAACCAGTTTTGAATCTTGGCGTGTGGTGCTTGTCACATGGCTTGAGATTGGGCAGAGTGCGGGGCACGACCTTGGAACGGAGGTGTCCCATGACGTCCACGGAGATCGTCGAACTGCGCCGGGTCATCGGTCAGATGCGGCACTGCGTCAGCTCCTTGCGCGCCAGGTACGGCGACGTGGCGGCTGTCCAACGCCTTGCCAACGACGTTGAACGCATGGACATCGACGCCACCGAACTCGTCGACCTCAGCACCCCGAGGCAGCGGGAAGCGCCTCAAGTGGAACGCGAGGTCGTGGTCGTGCCCGACACGCCCTACGACGAGTCGTTGTGGAAGGACGCAGACGACGAAGGACTCGGTGGCTACCGCAACCGGACCTGAGCCGAGCTGATCACACGGCCCCCGCCTGACGCGGGGGCCGTATGCGTTCCTCCACAACGACGTGGACCCCCAGAAAGGTGAGTAATGGCGAGGGCAGAGATCGCCGCCAGGACTCTGCGCACGGACCGATGGTGGTTGCCGCCGCTGACGACCTTCGTCGGCCTGCTGCTCATCTCGATCTACGCGGCGTTCCGCACGTTCCAGGGGGACTACTACTGGGTCGACCAGTACCACTACCTCACACCGATGTACTCGCCGTGCCTCACCGAGGAGTGCGTCCCCGCGGCCTCGCACTTCGGTCAGTGGTTCCCGGCGCTACCGGGCTTCCTGACCCCGCCGGTGATCATCATCCCGTTCCTGCTGGGGTTCCGGATCACCTGCTACTACTACCGCAAGGCCTACTACCGGGCGGCCTGGGCGTCGCCGCCCGCGTGCGCCGTGGCCGAGCCGCACAGCAAGTACACCGGCGAGACCCGGTTCCCGCTGATCGCGCAGAACCTGCACCGCTACTTCTTCTACGCGGCCTCGATCCTGCTGCTGATCAACATCTACGACGCGGTCCTCGCGTTCGGCACCGGCGTCGGCCTGGGCAACATCATCCTGCTCGTCAACGTGGCTCTGCTGGGCGCGTACACGCTGTCGTGCCACTCGTGCCGCCACATCGCGGGCGGGCGGCTCAAGCACTTCTCCAAGCACCCGGTCCGGTACTGGATGTGGACCCAGATCTCGAAGCTGAACAACCGGCACATGCTGCTCGCGTGGGCTTCGCTGATCTTCGTCTGCCTCACCGACCTCTACGTCGCGCTGGTCGCCTCGGGAACGATCTCCGACCTCCGCTTCATCAACTAAGGAGTGGTTTTGCCCGAGCTGGAAAGGCATTCGTTCGACGTCCTCGTGATCGGCGCGGGTGGTGCCGGTCTGCGTGCCGCGATCGAGGCCCGTGAGCACGGCATGCGCACCGCGGTTCTCTGCAAGTCGTTGTTCGGCAAGGCCCACACGGTGATGGCGGAGGGTGGCATCGCCGCCGCCATGGGCAACGTGAACTCGTCGGACAACTGGCAGGTGCACTTCCGCGACACCATGCGCGGCGGCAAGTTCCTCAACAACTGGCGGATGGCCGAGCTGCACGCGCAGGAGGCACCGCAACGGGTCTGGGAACTGGAGACGTACGGCGCGCTGTTCGACCGCACCAAGGACGGCCGCATCTCGCAGCGCAACTTCGGTGGCCACGAGTACCCGCGCCTCGCCCACGTCGGTGACCGCACCGGTCTCGAACTGATCCGCACGCTGCAGCAGAAGATCGTTTCGCTGCAACAGGAGGACTACAAGGAGTTCGGCGACTACGAGGAACGCCTGCGGGTGTTCCAGGAGTTCACCGTCACCGACCTCGTCAAGGACGGCGACCGCATCGCCGGCGCGTTCGGCTACTGGCGCGAGTCCGGCAGGTTCGTGCTGTTCGAGGCACCGGCGGTGATCCTCGCGACCGGCGGCATCGGCAAGTCGTTCAAGGTCACCTCGAACTCGTGGGAGTACACCGGCGACGGCCACGCGCTGGCACTGCGCGCTGGCGCCTCGCTGATCAACATGGAGTTCATCCAGTTCCACCCCACCGGGATGGTCTGGCCGCCGTCCGTGAAGGGCATCCTCGTCACCGAGTCCGTCCGCGGTGACGGTGGCGTGCTGCGCAACTCCGACGGCAAGCGGTTCATGTTCGACTACATCCCCGAGGTGTTCAAGGACAAGTACGCCGACAACGAGGAGGAAGCCGACCGCTGGTACACCGACCAGGCCAACAACCGGCGCCCACCGGAGCTGCTGCCGCGGGACGAGGTCGCGCGGGCCATCAACTCCGAGGTGAAGGCCGGCCGCGGGTCACCGCACGGCGGCGTTTTCCTCGACGTGTCAACACGTCTGCCCGCCGAGGAGATCCGGCGCAGGCTGCCGTCGATGCACCACCAGTTCAAGGAGCTGGCGGACGTCGACATCACCGCGCAGCCGATGGAGGTCGGACCGACCTGCCACTACGTGATGGGTGGCGTCGAGGTCGACCCGGACACCGGATCCTCTTCCGTGCCGGGCCTTTACGCCGCCGGTGAGGTGTCCGGTGGCATGCACGGCTCGAACCGGCTGGGCGGCAACTCGTTGTCGGACCTGCTCGTGTTCGGCCGGCGTGCCGGTGCGGGAGCCGCGGAGTACGTGCGGGCGATGGACGAACGCCCTGTCGTGGCCGAGGAAACCATCACCGAAGCGCGGGCGACGGCGCTCAAGCCGTTCCAGCAGGAGGGCGGCGAGAACCCGTACACGCTGCACATGGAGCTGCAGCAGTCGATGAACGACCTCGTCGGCATCATCCGCCGCGCCGGTGAGATGGAAGAGGCGTTGCAGCGGCTGGAGAAGCTCAAGGAACGGGCCCAGTCGCTGACGGTCGAGGGACACCAGCAGTTCAACCCGGGCTGGCATCTCGCGCTCGACCTGAGGAACATGTTGCTCGTGTCGGAATGCGTGGCGAAGGCGGCGCTGCTGCGCACGGAGTCCCGCGGTGGCCACACCCGCGACGACCACCCGTCGATGGACGCCGAGTGGCGGCGGAAGCTGCTGGTCTGCAGGGCTTCCGGTGACGGGGCCGTCGTGGAGGAGAAGCCGCAGATCCCGATCCGCAGCGACCTGCTGGACCTGTTCGAACGCACCGAGCTGGAGAAGTACCTCACCGCCGAGGAGTTGTCATGAGCTACCAGGGGAAGTTCCGGGTGTGGCGCGGTGACGACTCCGGCGGCGCGCTGGAGGACTTCACCGTCGAGGTCAACGAGGGTGAGGTGGTGCTCGACATCATCCACCGGCTGCAGGCGACGCAGGCACCGGACCTCGCGGTGCGGTGGAACTGCAAGGCGGGCAAGTGCGGGTCGTGCTCCGCGGAGATCAACGGCCGCCCACGCCTGCTGTGCATGACGCGGATGTCGGTCTTCGACGAGTCGGAGACGATCACCGTCACGCCGATGCGGACGTTCCCGATCATCCGCGACCTCGTCACCGACGTGTCCTTCAACTACACCAAGGCGCGGGAGGTCCCGTCGTTCGCGCCGCCGAAGGACCTGGCCCCCGGCGAGTACCGGATGCAGCAGGTCGACGTCGAGCGCTCGCAGGAGTTCCGCAAGTGCATCGAGTGCTTCCTGTGCCAGAACACCTGCCACGTGGTGCGTGACCACGAGGAGAACAAGGAAGTGTTCTCGGGGCCGCGTTTCCTCATGCGGGTCGCCGAGCTGGAGATGCATCCGCTCGACACGGCCGACCGCGTCGACCAGGCGCAGGACGACCACGGGCTCGGGTACTGCAACATCACCAAGTGCTGCAGCGAGGTGTGCCCCGAGCACATCCACATCACCGACAACGCGCTCATCCCCATGAAGGAGCGCGTGGCCGACCGCAAGTACGACCCGATCGTCTGGCTCGGCAACAAGCTGTTCAGGCGTTCGTAGCAACCATCGTCGCGTGGGCCGGGGATCGTACAACCGGCCCACGCGACGGCGTGGTGTTTTCCCTCATTTGGCACGTTCGTGGCTTCCTCCCCGTTTTCGGCGCACCGATGCCGTTGGCCGGTGCTGTACTGACGGCGGATCGCATTGAGCGGTCCGGTACGAAAATGGGGGAGCGGAATGCGAAAGCTGTTCGTCGCCGGTGTGGCGGCATTGATGGCCTGCCTGGTTGTTCCGCCCGCCGCGTCGGCTGAGACGCCGGCCGCCGCGTCGTGGTGCGCCCCTCCAGGTTCGGAGGGAAACGGGACGATGAACGTGTTCATCGTCCCGACGAGCGGCGACAACTGCGGGGTGCTCCGGATGGTGGCGCAGCTCGCGCCCGTGTCAGGCCTGCCGACCCAGACCGGGTTCTTCCGGATGTACGGCCCGAACGGGCACATCGGTGACAGCACGACCAAGTACTGGACGTATCAGGAGTCGTATCGCGTCGACGTGAACCAAAAGGCGTTCGACGGTTCGTTGTGGTGCGCGGAGTTCTGGATGCAGACCGGATCCACGTTCACCCGCGGCAGCGAACCGGTTTGTGCCGAGTTCTGACATTTCCTGGGGGAAACATGAAGATTCGTGAATTGATGCTGTCCGTCGCGATCGCGGCCGCCTTGCTGCCGACCGGCGCCGCCGCGGCGATGCAGGAGAGCACGAACGGGACGTGCGGGCCTGTTCCGACGCAGAGCGAGTGCCAGATCGCGACGTTGAACTTCCCGGGCGGTAGGCTCTCCGTCGACGTGGACATCGTCCGAAGCTGGCCGTTCGGCAACTACCGGACGACGTGGGACGTGTGGGCCAGCCACGGGCCGACCGGCTGCAAACGCGAGATCTGGGCGGACGACCCCGCCGGTTCGTGGGTGTGCGAGAACGTCCACGCGGGCGGCGTCTCGTTGACCGTCGACAAGCAGACCCCGGACTTCGCCCACCTCGGCATGCGCTGGTAGTCACCCGGCCAGCTGCGGCGTGACCAGCCCGGACTCGTAGGCCATCACCACGGCCTGGGCCCGGCTGGTCAGCCGCAGCTTGGTCATCACGCGGTTGAGGTGCGTCTTCACCGTGCCCTCGGTGACGGTCAGCTTGCTCGCGATCGAGGCATTGGTCAGGCCGGTGCCGACCAGCCGGAGAACCTCGCGTTCGCGGTCGGTGAGATCGTCGAGACCGACCGGGGCCCACGGCGCGACCGGCACGTCACCGCGCAGATAGGCCGCGACGAGCCGGCGCATGACGGTCGGGCTGAACTGCATCTCGCCGGACGCCACCGCGCTGATCGCGGCCAGCAGCCGGGCGGGCTCCGACTCCTTCAGCACGAACCCCGCCGCGCCCAGGCGCAACGCCTCGTGGACGTACTCGTCCAGGTCGAAGGTCGTCAGCACCAGCACCCGCGCGGACGTCGCGACGCGCTTGAGCGCGCTCAGCCTCGGCAGACGGATGTCCAGAAGGATCACGTCCGGCGCGGACGACTGGGCCAGCCGCACGGCGGTCTCACCGTCCGCGGCCTCGCCGACGACGGTCAACTCCGGTGTGGCGTTCAGCAACGCGACCAGGCCCGCTCTGAACAACGGCTGATCGTCAACCACAAGCACGCGCGTCACAATGCCCCTCATCCATGTGACGTCACCGCGGTAGATCCCCCCAACCGGAAGCGTACCGCGAAAGTTGACGGGAGATCCACTGTTCGTGAGACGACCCGGTTCCGCTTCGCCGATACGTTGCGGCGCATGCGAACCGCATCGGCCGACCTGCTCGCCGTCCGCACGATCACCGCCGACGGCTCGGACGTCTACTTGCGAATCACGTCGAGTCCTGCCGACCTGGAGATCCGGTGGTACCGCGATGGTGACCAGCGGGTGTCCGGCAGCCCCGTGCTGTTTCCGGCGGGTGATCGTTCGCGTCGCCGCATCGGCTCGAACTTCCGCGCGGGCACCACGTTCTGCCTGGGGGTCGTCGGTGCTTCGGGGGACGCCTGGTGCGGCGTCGTCGACTGGAACGTCTACTCCTGAAGGAGAACTTCAGATCACTTGGTTCACCACGGCCCACACGATCACCGTCGCCGGGTCGAACATCGACGCCAGGGTCGCGCTCGGTGGCGTCATGCAGCTCGCCTGGTACAAGTGCGGTGACCGCACCACGCGTGGCGCGTTCGTGCGCATGGAGGAGACCCGCAAGCACGTGGGCACGAACTTCAAGGCGGGCACCAAGTTCTGCCTCGCCTCGAACAGCCCGTACACCGAGGGGACCGTCGGAGGAACGCTGTGGTGGAGCGGTACCTGACCGCGGCACTCGCGGTGGGTCTGGTGTCCGGGTGCGCGTCACCTCCGCCACAACCACAGCTCGTGGATCAGCGGCAGTACGCGAAAGCCGTGCGGGACAGCTCTTCCGCCTTCACGTGGCCGGACGGCCGCAAGCCGGACCTCGACGTGCTCGCGGAGAAGTCGGGGCCAGGACCGGACAAGGCGGGAGACGGTGCGCAGGCCGCCGACTACGTGACGTCGAACTGCGAGTCCGTGGTCTGGCAATAGGAACGGGGCATGTCCGAAGTGGACATGCCCCGTTCCGCTGACGGACGGATCAGACGGCGCCCATCGTGCCGGACACGCCGGACGCTTCGCCGAGCTGGACCATCTTGGCCTTGTCCTCGTCCAGCTTGATGACCTTCTTGTTGCGGCGGTTGCGCTTCTCCAGGTAGTTCGCGAACCACGTGAGGAGCAGGCACAGTCCGATGTAGATGGCCGCGACCACGATCATCGTCGGGATGAGCGGGCGGCCGAACTGCAGCTGACCACCGATCTGGCGGCCCCAGTACAGCAGCTCCTCGAAGGTGATGAGGAAGCCGAGCGCGGTGTCCTTCAGCAGCACGACGAGCTGGCTGATGATGGTCGGCAGCATCGCCCGCAACGCCTGCGGCAGCAGCACGAGCACCATCACCTGCGTCTTGCGCATGCCCAGCGCGTACGCGGCCTCGCTCTGGCCCTTGGGCAGCGAGTTGATGCCCGCGCGGAACACCTCGGCGAGCACCGAGCCGTTGTACAGCATCAGGCTGAGCACGACCGCGGTGAACGCGGAGAGCTTGATGCCCGTCGACGGCAGGCCGTAGTAGAAGAAGAACATCATGATGACGAGCGGGATCGCGCGGAACAGCTCCACGATCACCGCCGCGGGTGCGCTGACCCACTTGTGGTCCGACAACCGGGCCGCCGCGAACACCGCGCCGAACAACAGTGCCAGCACCGCGCCGACCGCGAACGCGCTGAGCGTGCGGCCGAGCGCGTCGATCAGGGAGAGCTGGATCTGCTTGTACTCGAACCAGCTCCACTTGCGGCCCTCGAACTGGCCGGTGTCGAAGAAGCGCCACACCACGTAGCCGACGAGCGCTGCGATCGCGACGCTGCCGACGACCGCGTACGCGCGGTACCGGGTCCTGGCCCGGGGACCGGGAACGTCGAACAGAACGGTGCTCATCGGGCCACGCTCCAGCGCTTCTCGAGAACCCGCTGCAGGTACGTCAGCGGCATGACCAGCAGGACGAAGATGGCGGCGACCCACAGCATGCCGGTCAGGGTGTCCTCACCGAGCTCGGACAGCGCGTCGCGGATGGCGCCCGCTTCCCGGACCGAGAAGCCCGCCGCGACGGTGGTGTTCTTCAGCAACGCGATGAACGTGCTCACCATGGGCGGGACGACGGACCGCAGCGCCTGCGGCAGCACGATGCTGCCGAGCATCTGGGTGAACGTCAGGCCCAGCGCCCGTGACGCCTCGGCCTGGCCGACCGGCACCGTGTTGATGCCGGAACGGACGACCTCGCAGACGAACGCCGACGTGTAGAGCGACAGCGCCACGACCGCGGCGGTGAAGAACTCGAACTTGATGATCTCCAGGTAGGGGTACGCGAACACGAAGAACACGAACACCAGGGTGAGCGGCGTGTTGCGCACGACCGTCACGTACAGCGTGCCGGCCCCGCGGAACACGGGAACCGGGCTGACGCGCAGCATCGCGAGGAAGATGCCCAGCAGCAGCGACGCGATCCCGGAGACCGCGAACAGCTTCAGTGTGTTCGCGAAGTGGTGCACGAACAGGTCGATATTGCGGGTGAGGACGCCCATCGAATTCCTTGCCGTCGTCCGTCGTCAATGGAACGGCCGGTGGACCCGCCGCGCGAGTCCACCGGCCACAAAGGAACGTCAGTACTTCTCGAGGGTCGGGTGCTTGCCTTCCGAACCCGACTTGCCCAGCGTGTTCTTGTAGATCTCGTCCCACTTGCCGTCGGACAGCGACTTCTCGAGGATCTCGTTGACCTTGTCGCGCAGGGCCTTGTCGTCCTTCGGGAGACCGATGCCGTACTTCTCCGTGGAGAACGTCTGGCCGACGACCTTCAGCTTGTCCGGCTCGGCGGCCGCGTAGCCCTTGAGGATCGCGTCGTCGGTGCTGACCGCGTCGACCTCACCGTCGAGCAGCTTCGTCACGCACAGCGAGTAGCTCTGCAGCTCGACCACGTTGGCGTCGGGCTCGACGAGCTTCTTGTCGCGCAGGAGCTTCGCCGGCGTCGAGCCCGTCACGGAGCAGACCTTCTTGCTCTTGATCGTGTCCGGACCCTTGATGTCGGTGTTGTCCTTCTTCACCAGCAGGTCCTGGCCCGCGATGTAGTACGGGCCGGCGAAGGACACCTTCTCCTTGCGGGCGGCGGTGATGGAGTACGTGCCGACGTAGTAGTCGACGTCACCGTTGATGATCGCCTGCTCGCGAGCCGCGGACTGGATCGTCTTGAACTGGATCTTGTCCTCGGCGAAGCCCAGCTGCGCCGCGATCAGCTTCGCCATGTCGATGTCGAAGCCCGTGTACTTGTTCGTCGTCGGGTCCTTGTAGCCCAGACCCGGCTGGTCCTCCTTGACACCGACGACCAGCGAACCGCGAGCCTTGATCTTCTCGAACGTCGGCGAACCCTCGACCTTGACGTCCTTGGCCACGTCGAAGACACCGGCGGGTGCTCCCGTGTCGGTGCCGGTGCCTTCCTTGCCACACGCGGTCAGGGCGAGACCACCCGCCAGCAGCACCGCCGCAAGGGTGCGAACCCTCATCGTCCTTCTCCTGCCTTCGTTCGAAAGTGGGCTGACTTCTAGTGAGTCAGGATCTTGCCAAGGAAGTCCTTCGCGCGGTTGGACTTCGGGGCCGAGAAGAACTCTTCCGGGGTGGAGTCCTCGACGACCTCGCCGTCGGACATGAAGATCACCCGGTCCGCGGCCTTGCGGGCGAAGCCCATCTCGTGCGTGACGACCAGCATCGTCATGCCGTCCTTGGCCAGGCCCGTCATGACGTCCAGGACTTCCTGGACCATCTCGGGGTCGAGGGCGGAGGTCGGCTCGTCGAACAGCATCACCTTGGGCTTCATCGCGAGCGCGCGGGCGATCGCCGCACGCTGCTGCTGTCCACCCGAGAGCTGAGCCGGGAACTTCTCCGCCTGGTTGGCGATCCCGACCCGCTCCAGCAACTCCATCGCGGTCTTGCGGGCCTCGCTCGCCGGAGTCTTGCGCACCTTCACCGGAGCGAGCATCACGTTCTCGATGATGGTTTTGTGCGCGAAAAGGTTGAAGGACTGGAACACCATGCCGACATCGGCGCGCAGGCGTGCCAGTTCCTTTCCTTCGGCGGGAAGAGGCTGCCCGTCGACCTCGATGACGCCGGAATCAATCGGCTCGAGTCGGTTGATGGTCCGGCACAGGGTCGACTTACCGGAACCCGACGGCCCCAGCACGACCACGACCTGCCCCTTCGGCACCTCCAGCTGCACGTTCCTGAGCACGTGCAACGGGCCGAAGAACTTGTCCACACCCGCCATACGAATCATCGGCGGGGTAGAGGCGGCAGTCATCCAGTCCTCCATTTGGGGTCGTCGGCGTTGGCGGAAACCTAGGTGTCCGCCACCACACCAGTCCAGGACATTGAGCAAGACTTAGGGTCTCAACTCTGTCACAGGCAGACATCGGTTGCCCGGGAGGTAGCGAAAGTGCGCGTGCTGCTCGTCGAGGACGACGACAGGGTCGCAGAGGCCTTGGTCCCAGCCCTGACCAGACGGGGTTTCCAGGTGGACCGGCAGGCCACTGGCCGCGGCACGCTCGACCGCCTCACCGGCGTCGACGTGGTGCTGCTCGACCTCGGCCTGCCCGACATGGACGGCGTGACGCTGTGCCGTGCGATCAGGGCGGCCTCGGACGTCGCCATCATCGTGGTGTCGGCGCGAGGGGAGATCGACGACCGGATCCTCGGCCTGCACGCCGGGGCGGACGATTACCTGGTCAAGCCCTATGACGTGGGCGAACTGGTGGCACGCGTGCACGCGGTGCGCCGCCGCCGGGGCGCCGATCCCGTCGGGGTGGGAGCGGTGTCGACGGAGGTGTTCGAGACCGGAGACGTGCGGGTCGACCTGGGGCGCCACGAGGTCACCGTGGCGGGTGAACCCGTCGCCCTTTCGCGCAAGGAGTTCCAGGTGCTCGCGCTCGTGATGGCGGCGGGTGGCGCGGTGTGCACGCGGGAGCGGATCCTCGCCGAGGTGTGGGGGAGGACGTGGTCCGGCGCGAACCGCACGCTCGACGTCCACGTCGCCACGCTGCGTACCAAGCTCGGCCGTCCGGCGTTGCTGGAGACCGTGCGCGGAGTCGGTTACCGGCTGGGACAGGTGTCGTGAATCTTCACCTGATCGGGTTGGGTGACGGCTCGTGAGGTCCCGGCTGCTGGGCGTGGTGCTCGCCCTGATCGTCCTGGTGCTCGTCGGACTGGGCCTGCCGCTCGGGCGCGGGGTGGCGGCCGCGGAACAGCAGGAGATGTTCCTCGACCGCCTCACCGACACGAGCCGGTTCGCCTCGCTGGCGCAACGGCCGTTGATCGACGACAAGCCGCACCTGCTGCGGCCTGAGCTGGAGCGGTACAGCGAGCTCTACGACATCGGCGTGGCCGTGGTGGCCCGGGACGCGCCGACGGTGCCGGTCGTCGCGTCCCGCAACGACCTCGCGCTCGGGGACAGCGCCGTCCAGGACCTCGTGAGCAAGGCCTTGGCCGGACGTCTGCCGGTCGCGCCGCCGCTGTTCATGCCGTGGAGCGACACCAAGCTGGTGCTCGCCGAACCGGTGCTGGTCGACGGCGAGGTGCGGGGCGCGGTGATCACGTTCTCGCCGACGTCGAAGACCCGGTTCGAGGTGCTGGCCTGGTGGGCGTTGCTGCTCGCGGCGAGCCTGCTGGTGCTGGCGCTCGCGGTGCTGCTGGCGCTGCCGGTGGTGCGGTGGACGTTGCGCCCGGTGCAGGCGCTGGACGACGCGACCGGAAAGTTGCTCGCCGCCGTGGTTTCGGGCCGGCCGGTGCCGCCGGTGGGGGCGGAGAGCGGGCCACCGGAACTGCGCCAGCTCTCGCGGTCGTTCGACCAGATGGCCGCGAACGTGAGCGATGTGCTTGCCTCGCAACGGGCATTCGTCGCCGACGCCTCACACCAGCTGCGCAACCCGTTGACCGCGCTGAAACTCCGGCTGTCCAACCTGGAGGGTCACGTCGACGCCGAGGCCGAGGTGCACCAGGTGGAGGCGTTGAGCGAGGCCGACCGGCTGAACCGGATCCTGGACGAGCTGCTCGCCATGGCGCGCGCCGAGTCCAGTTCGGTCGATCCGGTGCCGGTCGACGTCGACAAGTCGGTGGCCGCGCGTCTGTCGGCGTGGCAGGCGGCCGCGACGGCCAAGGAAGTCCACCTCGTGCTCGACGGTGAGCGCGTCGGCATGGCTCTCGCGCCGCCGCGTGGCGTGGAAACGGTGCTCGACGCGCTTCTCGACAACGCGTTGAAGTTCACCCCGGAGGGGACGCTGATCGTGGTCGACGTGCGCAAGGACGGCGACGTCGTCCGGCTGTCCGTCGCGGACCACGGCCCCGGTCTGCAGGCCGACGAGCTCGAACGCGCGACCGACCGGTTCTGGCGCAGTCCCGCTCACCAGAACGTGGCGGGCTCCGGTCTCGGGCTTTCGATCGTGCGTCTCGTCGTCGAGCGGGTCGGCGGCAGCGTCCGCCTCGAGTCGCCGGAGGACGGCGGCCTGAAGGTGATCATCGAGCTGCCCGTCGCGTGATGTGCGATATCCAATACGGGATATCCGATATATTGGATATCACACTTTGGACTCGCGGTAGTAGCGCATGGCGCCGTTGTGCAGCGGAACCGGCGACGTCTCGATCGCCGACCGCTGCTCGATCGTGCGGGCCGCCGAGTGCGCCTTCACCAGTTCCGGCTGTCCCTCGAACAGCTGCCGCACCAGCGCCTCGGCGACGTCGTCCGGCATGGAGTCGGTGACGAGCAGGAAGTTGCGCACGACGAGCGTGATGACCGGCCCGGACTGCAGGTTGTACGTGGAAGCCGGCAGCGTCGCGGACCCGTACACGGGATATTGCTCGCGGAATGACGGCAGCTCGTCCTTGAGGTCGAGCATCCGGACCCCGAGCTCTTTGGTCAGCTGCGTGATGCGCGTCGTCGGCAACCCGCCGGACCAGAAGAACGCGTCGAGCTTGCCCTCGCGCATCCACTTGGCTGATTCCTCGAGACCGAGGTTCTGCGTCTGCGGCGTGACGTTCCTGGACTTCAGCAGGCGGCTCGCGATGATCTCGACGCCCGACTCCTCCGCGCCGATCGACACGCGGAGCCCGGACAGCTCGCTGAGCTTCGTCACCGGCAGGTCGGCGCGAACGATGACCTGCAGGTAGTCGTCGTGCATGCGGGCCAGCGCGCGCAACCGGGAGGCGCCCTCGACCTCCTCGAGCGCGTCCGCCTGCGAGAAGCCGACCTGGGCCTGGTTGTTGACCAGCCGGGTGACGTTGTCCTTGGACCCGACCGTGGCCACGACCTGGGGTCGCGCGATGCCGAGACGCCCGCTCCAGATGTCCGCGAGGCCGTTGCCGAGCCGGTAGTAGACGCCGCCCTCGCTGCCGGTGGCCATCGTGATCTTGATGTTCTCCACCGTGCTGCCACAGCCCGTCAGGACCGTTGCGGCGGTCAGCAGGCTCACGGCGACATGCACTCGTCCCAGCACCTGCGCATCGTGCCACGCGGGCGTTCTACGCTTGCACCCGACGAAAGGTTGGTTGCAGTGACCCGCAGTTACCAGATCCGCACGTTCGGTTGTCAGATGAACGTGCACGACTCCGAGCGGCTCGCCGGTCTACTGGAGGACGCTGGCTACGCGCGGGCCGCCGAGGACGAGCAGGCCGACGTCGTCGTCTTCAACACCTGTGCGGTCCGCGAGAACGCCGACAACAAGCTCTACGGCACCCTCGGCCACCTCGCGCCGCAGAAGGCAGCGAAGCCCGGCATGCAGATCGCCGTCGGCGGCTGCCTCGCGCAGAAGGACCGCAGCGAGATCGTCCGCCGCGCCCCGTGGGTCGACGTCGTGTTCGGCACGCACAACATCGGCTCGTTGCCGGTGCTGCTCGAACGCGCGCGCCACAACGAGGAGGCGCAGGTCGAGATCCTCGAGGCGCTGGAGACGTTCCCCTCGTCGCTGCCAGCCACCCGCGACTCCGCCTACTCGGGCTGGGTGTCGATCTCGGTGGGCTGCAACAACACCTGCACGTTCTGCATCGTGCCGTCCCTGCGCGGCAAGGAGAAGGACCGCCGCCCCGGCGACGTGCTCGCCGAGGTCGAGGCACTCGTCGCGGAGGGCGTGCTGGAGGTGACGTTGCTGGGTCAGAACGTCAACTCCTACGGCGTCGAGTTCGGCGACAGGTTCGCGTTCGGCAAGCTGCTGCGCGCCTGCGGTGGCATCGAGGGCCTTGAGCGCGTGCGCTTCACCTCGCCGCACCCCAAGGACTTCACCGACGACGTCATCGCCGCCATGGCCGAGACACCGAGCGTGTGCCATCAGCTGCACATGCCGTTGCAGTCAGGTTCGGACCGCATGCTCAAGGCGATGCGCCGCTCGTACCGCACCGAGAAGTACCTCGGCATCATCGACAAGGTCCGCGCCGCGATGCCGGACGCCGCGATCACGACGGACATCATCGTGGGCTTCCCCGGCGAGACCGAAGAGGACTTCCAGGGCACGCTCGACGTGGTGCGCCAGGCGCGGTTCTCCTCGGCGTTCACGTTCCAGTACTCCAAGCGTCCCGGGACCCCGGCCGCCGAGCTGCCCGACCAGCTGCCGAAGGCCGTCGTGCAGGAACGCTTCGACCGTCTCGTAGCGCTGCAGAACGAGATGACGCACTCGTTGAACATCGAGCAGGTCGGCCGCACCGTCGAGGTCCTCGTCGCGACCGGCGAGGGCAAGCGCGACGCCGAGACGCATCGCATGAGCGGCCGCGCGCGCGACGGACGCCTCGTGCACTTCACGCCCGGTGCCACGGCCCCGCGTCCTGGCGACGTCGTGGAGACCGTCGTCACGTACGCCGCCCCGCACTACCTCGTCGCGGACGGCGAACCGCTGACGTGGCGCCGCACCAAGGCGGGTGACCGCTCCGAGGCGGGCATCAAGCCCAAGACCGCGGGCGTCGGCCTCGGTCTGCCGTCGTTCGGCGCTCCGGCGCCGCTGCCCGCCGTGTCGGGGTGCGCTGCCCAGTGAGCGACGAAGAATTTCTGCGCAAGGAGATCGACGCGGTGGAACAGCAGGCGGCCCGGCGCATCGATCCCGGCACCGGCGCGCTCACGATCTCGATCGCGGTGCTGGCGTTGCTGGTGTCGCTGATCCTGCCGTGGGTCGGCGACGACACGGGCCTGAACGTGCTGCTCGGTGAGTCGGCGGGCTTCGTGCCGCGGCTGTTCTCGTTCTTCGCGCTCGGCATCGGCGTGCTCGGCTCCGGCGTCACGCTCGCGGTCCGCCGCTGGGGCCTGGCGTGGGTGTGCTCACTGGGACTGTTCGCGGGCTCGGTCACCGGTGTGCTGTCGATCTGGACGCAGCAGACGACCACGAGCAACAAGACGATCGGGCCGGGCCCTGGCATCGGTCTGATCATCGCCGTGATCGCGGTGATCGTCCTGCTGGTGAAGTGGGTCAGGATCGCGGCCTCGCGTCCGCCGCAACTCTGACATGACGAAGGCCCCCTCCTCGGAGGGGGCCTTCGTTCATCGGAACTAGCGGGTCGCCAGCGCCTGCTCGGCGGCGGCGAGCCACTCGCGCCACTGCGCGGCCTGGGCCTCGGCCTGCTCCGTGCGGCGCTTGTCGCCCGCGGCACGGGCCTTCGCGGCCTGCGCCTCGAACTGCTCCACGCGCTCGCGGAACTGCGCCACGCGCGCCTCGGCCTCGGGGTCGGATCGGCGCCACTGCGCGTCGACCGCGCCGCGGACCCTCTCCTCGATCGCCCGCAGCTTGCCCTCGAGCTCGCGGATGCGCTCGCGCGGCACCTTGCCGATCGCGTCCCAGCGCTCCTGGATCTTGTAGAGCTGCTGACGCGCCGACTCGAGGTCGGACGACGGGTCGATCGTCTCGGCCTCGGCGAGCAGCTCCTCCTTCAGCTTCGCGTTCGCCGCGAACTCGGCGTCACGTTCGCTGAAGGCCTCGGAACGCTTCTGGAAGAACGCGTCCTGCGCGGCGCGGAACCGCTGCCACAGCGCGTCGTCGGCCTCCTTGGGCGCACGCCCGGCGGCCTTCCACTCGACCATCAGCTCCTTGTAGCGACCGGCCGTGGGGCCCCAGTCGTCGGAGTCGACGAGCTTCTCGGCCTCCTCGACGAGCGCCTGCTTGGAGGCCTTCGCCACCGAGCGCTGGCGGTCGAGGTCGGCGAAGTGCGAGCCACGACGGCGGTTGAACGCGTCGCGCGCCTTCGAGAACCGGCGCCACAGCTGCTCGTCGGTCTTGCGGTCGACGCCGCGGATGGTCTTCCACTCGTCGAGGATCGCGCGCAGCCGGTCGCCCGCGACCTTCCACTGGGTCGACTCGTTCGCGATCGACTCGGCCTCGTCGACGAGCGCCTGCTTGCGCGCGACGGACTGGGCTCGGGCGGCCTCCTTGGCCTCCTTCGCCTTCTCCATGCCCGCCTCGGCCTGCTCCAGCACGAAGTCGACTCGCCTGGCGAGCGCCGCGAGGTCGCCGACCACGGCGGCTTCCGCGAGCTGCTCCTTGACGTGCTTCGCGCTGGTCAGTGCGTGCTTCGGGTCACCGGCACCCGACTGGAGCCGCGTCACGAGCAGCTCGACCTCGGTGCGCAGGTCGTCGAACCGCCGCGCGAAGTGCGCGAGGCCCTCGACCGGCTCGCCGGCCTGCCACGACCCGACGGCGCGTTCGCCGTCCGCGGTCTTCACGTACACGGTGCCGTCGGCGTCCACGCGCCCCCAGCGGTCAGGGTGGTCCGACGCCACGGGGACGGCCGGAGGCGTCGCCTGCGCGGTCTCCTTCGGCGTTTCCTCGACTCCACCCTCGGCTGGGGCGGTCTCCGCCACGGCCTCCGGTGTGCTGTCCTGCTCCGACATCGCCGGTTCCTCCCATCTGACGCCCGTGCCTGCCACGGGCGCCCCGCCACTGGCGGGGCCGATGCAATACGGGCGCTGGAGGGTCTCCCGTCCCCAGTTCCCCGCGCGCATTCAAACAGGTCAGAGCTCGACTCGGTACTGGGAGTCCACGATAGGTAGCCTCATTCGTCGTGATCACCCGTGCCGCGGTGGTGCCGCACCCGCCGCTTCTGGTGCCAGAACTGGTCGCGGGAGCCACCGCGGAAACCGAGCCCGTGCGGGCCGCAACCCTTGCCGCAGCAGGGAAACTGCCAGGTCCGTGGGTTGCTGTCGCGGTCGGCGACAGCGGCCCCGCGACGATCGTGCCCCCGCTGTCGGGAACTTTTCTCGGTTATGGGGTCGATGTGGTGGTGTCACTCGGCGGTGACCTGCGTCCGGACCCGCGAATTCCGTTGCCTGTGCTAATCACCGCGTGGCTTCGCGAACACTGCGCAGCCGAGGTGTCACGCATCGAACTCGTGCCCCCGGACATGCCGCCTTCCGAATGTGTCTCGTTTGGACAACAACTCGCTTCCGAGGACGCCGGCCTGCTGATTCTCGGTGACGGTTCCACAAGACACGGCTTGCGTTCGCCAGGTTCCAACGACGAGCGTTCGGGACCTTTCGACTCGCACGTGCACGATCTGCTGGCCGCCGCCGATGTGGACGGCCTGCTCGACCTCGACCCCGAACTCGCCCGCGAGCTGGGTGCGCAGGGCCGCGCGGCGTGGCAGGTCCTCGCCGGCGTGCCCGGTCCGTGGCGCTGCGCGAGCGCCGAGTTCTTCGCACCGTTCGGCGTGGGCTACCACGTCGCAGTCTGGGAGCGCCCGTGATCACGCCCATCGCTGTTGTCGGACCCACCGCGACCGGCAAGTCCGACCTGGCCGTCGCGCTCGCGGAACGGTTCGGGGGAGAGGTCGTCAACGCGGACGCCATGCAGCTCTACCGCGGCATGGACATCGGCACCGCCAAGATGACGTTCGCCGAACGCCGCGGCATCCCGCACCACATGCTCGACGTCCTCGACGTCACCGAGACCGCGTCCGTCGCGGCCTACCAGCGCGAGACGCGGGCCGTCGTCGAACGCCTGCTCGCTTCCGGTCGCCCGCCGATCCTCGTCGGAGGATCCGGCCTGTACGTGCAGGCCGTGCTCGACGACCTGAAGTTTCCCGGTACCGATGACGCCGTGCGCGAGCGTTACGAGGCGGAGCTCAGCGCTGTCGGCCCGGAGGCGTTGCACCGGCGCCTGCAGGAGCTCGACCCGGCCGCGGCGATCGCCATCCTGCCTTCGAACGGCCGTCGCATCGTGCGTGCCCTGGAGGTCATCGAGCTGACGGGGCAACCGTTCTCCGCGAACCTCCCCAAGCCCGGTCCCGCGCGCTACGGCACCGTCCAGATCGGTGTCGACCGCGAGGTGTCCGAACTGGACACGCGCGTCGATCTGCGCGTGGACATGATGTTCGCGGCTGGTCTGGAGGACGAGGTGCGCGCGCTGGTGAAGCTCGGCCTGCGCGACGGCAAGACCGCCTCGCGGGCGCTGGGCTACCAGCAGGTGCTGTCCGCAATGGACGGAGCGTGCACGATCGACTTCGCCGCGGAGGAGACGAAACGCGCCACCCGCCGGTTCGTGCGCAGGCAGCGTTCGTGGTTCCGGCGTGACCAGCGCATCACCTGGTTGGACGGTGCCAGGCCGGATCTCGTCGAAGCCGCCGGTAACCTGGTCCCGTGGAGTTCGTGAAGGGGCACGGCACGGAGAACGACTTCGTCATCCTGCCCGACCTCGATGACCAGCTGGACCTGACGGTGGCGCGCGTCCAGGCGCTGTGCGACCGGCAGCGCGGCCTGGGTGCGGACGGCGTGCTGCGCGTCGTGCGCTCCGAGGGCAAGTGGTTCATGGACTACCGCAACGCCGACGGCTCCATCGCCGAGATGTGCGGCAACGGCCTGCGCGTCTTCGCCCGCTACCTCGTCGACGCGGGCCACCAGCCGCAGGGCGAGTTCGTGGTGGGCACGCGGGCGGGGGACAAGACCGTCATCACCCACCCGGACGGCTCCGTCACGAACGACATGGGGCCCGCGCGGGTCACCGGCACGTCCATCGCCGCTGTCGACGGCCAGGGCATCGGCGGCTTCGCGGTCGACGTCGGCAACCCGCACCTGGCGTGCGTCACCGAGACCCCGGTCGAAGGCTTCGACCTCACCGTGCCTCCCGGCTTCGATCCGGTGATGTTCCCGCACGGCGTCAACGTCGAGCTGGTCAACGTGATCGGCCAGGACGCCCTGCGCATGCGCGTCTACGAGCGTGGCGTCGGCGAGACCCGTTCCTGCGGCACCGGCACCGTCGCATCCGTCGCGTCGTGGCTCGCCGGCCAGGGCCAGACGACCGGCTCCGCCACCGTCGACGTCCTCGGCGGCCAGGTGTTCGTGACGATCGAGCCGACGACGTCGACGCTCACCGGACCCGCCGTGCTCGTCGCGCGCGGTGAACTCGACAAGTCCTGGTGGGACGCCCTGGCCTGATATATCGCATCCGATATATCAGCTGAGTTCGCAGACCTCGATCTTCCCGTGCCGCTCGGGCTTGACCACGTTCGGATGCGAGTCCGGCGCCGTCAGGCACACGAGCTTGTCGCCGACGACCGCGACGGCGAAGCACGTCTGCGTCGTCTCGACCCGGTGCGTGATCTTGCCGCCCTCGGTCACCCGGAACGCCGCCGCCTGCAACGCCGGCGCCACCCACACCCCGTCGCCGTCGCCCGCGATCCCGTCCGGCGCGATGCCGAACTCCTTCACCTCGGCCCACACCCTGCGGTTTTGCAACGATCCGTTGCGGTCGACCGAAAACGAAGTCAGTTGGAATGCAACGGTCTCGGCGACGACCAATATGTTGCCGCTCTCCGACTCGCCCGTCGGGTCGGGCAGCAGGGCCATGCCGTTGGGGAACTTGAGGTCCTCGGCGACGACGCTGACGGAGCCGTCGGGCTGGACGAGTGCGAGCGCGGCGCCCTGCGGGTCGAAGTCCGGTTCGAGCAGTCGCGGGATGCCGACCTCGTCGATCAGGCCGTGCAGGTCGAAGCCGAAGTTGCCGACGTACGCGCGGCCCTCGCCGTCGACGAGCATGTCGTTGGTGTGGAAGGTCGCGATATCCGATATATCGGCGTGCAGGACCAGGTCATCGCCCTCGAGGCGGCGCACGGTGCGGTCGAGCATGGACACGACGAGCATGCGTCCGTCGGGCAGCCAGCCGAGTCCGGACGGTTGACCGTCGAAGGCGACGACGACCTCGTCGTCACCGGTCGCGAGGTCGAGCGCGTGCACCTCGCCCGCATAGAAGTCGGAGTAGTAGAGGCGACCGTCGGGGCCGCGTCGCGGCCCCTCTCCGAAGTGAAGACCGTCCCGCAGCACCGTGGTGTCAGCCATGGGCCTCGACGCTAGCTTCGGCCGGCAGGTCACGCATCGTCCGCAACGGTGAGAACAACACCCACGCCGCCCCGGCGACGGCGCCGATGAGAGAGATCCACAGCGTCGGCACGATCCCGATCCACGAGCCGAGCCCGCCGCCCAGGAGTGCGCCCAGCGGCGTCGAGCCCCACACCACCCAGCGGATCGAGGCGTTCATCCGGCCGAGCAGGTGGTCGGGGCAGATCGCCTGCCGATAGCTCACCTGGCCGACGTTGTAGACGACGATCCCGAACACGTTCACCGCGAGGCCGACCATCGGGAGAACCAGCCCCCAGCCGTCCGAGATGAACGGCAGCGCCAGGGTGAAAGGCCAGGTCAGCAGTGGAATGAGCCAGATCATCCGAGCCTGCCCGACGAGCAGGCCGATCTTGTACGCGAAGGCCGCGCCGAGCACACCGCCGACGCCGCCCGCGCTGAGCACCAGGCCCGCCGTTCCCTCGCTCAGCTTCACGGTCTGCAGCAGGAACAGCACCATCACGGCGGCCTGGATGCCGTGGAAGAAGTTCGACGTGCCGGTGCACGCCACGATCTTGCGCAAGGTGGCGTTGCGGAAGACGAACCGCAGTCCCTCCATGACCTCGCGACGCAACTGCGGGTCGGGGTGGCGTTCCGGCGCCGGCTCCACGGTCTTGATCCGGACCAGGAAGAACGCCGAGCTCAGGTAGCCGAGTCCGGTCGCGAGCACACCGTTGGCCGCGCCGAGGAACTGCGCCGCGTAACCACCGATCGCCGGTCCGGACACCTCCGCCACCGACAGGCTGGCCTGCAGCTTCGAGTTGCCCTCGACGAGCTGACCGCGCCCGACAAGCGACGGCAGGTACGACTGGTAGGCGACGTCGAAGAACACCGTGCACACGCCCACCGCGAGGCTCACCACGACCAGTTGCGGCAGGCCGAGCAGCCCCAGCCACCACGCGACCGGAACGCTCAGCATCAGCGCGGCGCGGGCGACGTCCATCGCGATCATCAACGGTTTGCGGCGCATCCGGTCGACCCACACGCCCGCGGGCAGGCCGATCACCAGGAACGCCATCTGGCTCGCCGCGGCCAGCAGGCCCATCTCGAACGGTGTCGCGTTCAGCACACCCGCCGCGAGCAGCGGGACCACCGTCATGCCGACACTCGCGCCGAACTGGCTGATCGTGTCGCCCATCCAGAGCCTGCGGAAGTCGGGGTGCCCCCAAAGCGCCATGCCGACGAGTCTGCGCTGAGTGATTGGAAGCGGTCAATCACTTAGACTGAACGCGTGCCACTTTCCCGGAAGCGACGACCCGCGACGAAGGAAGAGGCCGCGGCTCTCAGCTCTGACCTGCGGCTTCGGATGATCCGCATGACGTTCGACCGCCCGCTCACCAACAAGGAGCTGGCGCAGCGGCTCGGCAAGGACCCCGCCACGACGCTGCACCACGTGCGCAAGCTCGTCGCCGCCGGATTCCTCGAAGCGATGCCGCCACGCGCGGGCAACCGGGGCGCCAAGGAGATCCCCTATCGGTCGACAGGCCTGTCGTGGCAGCTCGACAACAGCGAAAATATGGTCGCCGTCGGCGAAGCGATGCTGCACGCTTTTCTCGGCGAGGTTGCCGACATCGGGCTCGAGAACGTGGATCAGAGCCGCCTGGTCGTCACCGTCGACCCGGAGGAACTAAAACAGCGGCTCGCTTCGTTGTTGGATGAGCTGGCCGCGCAACCGGTCAGACCGGAAGTTCCCCGTGTGGCGATCTACCTCGCGGTGTATCCGGGGGACTGAAGGTCCGTGGGACGATGAAGGGCAAATGACGGAAAACATCCAGAGCACAGAGTTCGACACCGAGTGGGAAGACGACTTCTCGACAGGTGACTACGAACTCGCCGAACGCGCCGCACTGCGCCGTGTCGCCGGATTGTCCACCGAGCTCGAGGACATCACCGAGGTCGAGTACCGGCAGCTTCGCCTGGAGCGGGTCGTGCTCGTCGGGGTGTGGACCGAGGGCACGGCAGCGGACTCCGACGCCTCCCTCGCCGAACTCGCCCGCCTCGCCGAAACCGCTGGTTCCGAGGTGCTCGAGGGCGTCGTGCAAAGGCGTGACAAGCCAGATCCCGCGACGTACATCGGCTCCGGCAAGGTGGCCGAGCTGCGCGACGTGGTGCAGGCGACCGGCGCGGACACGGTGATCTGCGACGGTGAGCTCTCACCCGGCCAGCTGCGTCAGCTGGAGGAGAAGCTGAAGGTCAAGGTCATCGACCGGACCGCGCTCATCCTGGACATCTTCGCGCAGCACGCGCGGTCCAAGGAGGGCAAGGCCCAAGTCGAGTTGGCCCAGCTGCAGTACCTGATGCCGCGTCTGCGCGGCTGGGGTGAGACGTTGTCGCGGCAGGCCGGTGGTCGTGCCGGCGGCGGCAACGGCGGTGTGGGTCTGCGCGGTCCCGGTGAAACCAAGATCGAAACCGACCGTCGCAGGATCCGTGCGCGCATCGCCAAGCTGCGCCGCGAGATCGCCGCGATCGGCGTCATCCGCGAGACCAAGCGGAGCCGCCGCACGGCGAACGAGATCCCGAGCGTCGCCATCGCGGGTTACACGAACGCGGGCAAGTCGTCACTGCTCAACGCGCTGACGGACGCCGGAGTCCTGGTGGAGGACGCGCTGTTCGCCACCCTCGACCCGACGACCCGCCGCGCGCTGACGCCGGAAGGCCTGCCGTACACGCTGACGGACACCGTCGGCTTCGTCCGGCATCTGCCGCACCAGCTCGTCGAGGCGTTCCGCTCGACGCTGGAGGAGGTCGGCCAGGCCGACCTGCTCGTGCACGTGGTCGACGGCTCCGACGGCATGCCGGAGAAGCAGGTCAGCGCCGTGCGCGAGGTCCTCGCCGAGATCAACGCGAAGAACGACACGCCGATGCCGCGCGAGCTGCTCGTCGTGAACAAGATCGACGCGGTGGGCGACCTGGGCCTCGCGAGGCTGCGGCACCTGTTCCCGGACGCGTCGTTCGTGTCGGCGCACAAGGGCCTCGGCATCGAGGAACTGCGGGTCCGCATCGCCGAGCTCATGCCACGCCCGGAGGTTGTGGTCGAGGCGCTCGTGCCGTACGCGCGCGGCGAGGTCGTCGCCCGCGTGCACCGCGACGGCGAGGTGCTGTCCGAGAAGCACACGGAGTCGGGCACGCTGCTCAGCGCCCGCGTGCGCCCGGACCTCGCCGGCCTCCTCGAGGAGTTCGCGACGAACGGAACGCCTGCTTGATCCCGCCTCCACCGGTGGACGTGTGCCCGGTAGTCATGCAGGAGCTCTCCGGGCTCACGTCCGACGGAAAACAGTTCTTCGCCGTCAGCGACAGCGACAACGGCACGCTGCGCATCCAGGTCCTCGGCCGCGACTGCGTCGTGAAACGCACGATCACCGCGCCCGTGGACCCCTTCGACGTCGAAGACCTGGCGATGACGCCGGACGGCACCCTCTGGGCCGCCGACACCGGCGACAACAACAAGTCCCGCTCCACGGTCGCCTTGCACAAGGTCTCACCTTCAGGCGCCGTGGAGCGGTTCCGCGTCACCTACCCGGACGGCAAACACGACGCCGAGGCGTTGCTCATCGACAAGTCCGGCATGCCGTACATCGTCACCAAGGAACCCCTCGGCTCCGCGCTGGTATATCGCCCTACGGCGGCGCTCCGAACCGATATATCAGTTCCGTTGGAGCAGGTGGCCCGCGTAACGCTGTCCAGCACGGACACCCCAGGCGGACCCCTGGAAGGCACCCTCGACTCGCGCCTGGTGACCGGCGCCGCCTCTATGGCCGACGGCTCCGCCATCGCCCTGCGCACCTACACCGACGCCTATCTCTTCCCGGTCCCCGACGGTGACGTGGCCAAGGCCCTGTCCGGCGACCCGGTCCGCGTGCCTCTGCCGAACGAGCCCCAAGGCGAGGCCATCGCCTTCGACCCGGACGGCACCCTGCTGTCCGCCTCCGAAGGCGCGGGCACCCCGATCCGCGCCGTGGCCGGAGCCGCCGCCCTGGCGCAGCCACCCGCGCCGACGACCACGACGCCGCCGCCACCCGCAGCCGACCAACCCCAAGCCGCCCCGCCGAACTCGTCGAGCTCCTGGCAGAACTGGCCCCTGGCTCTGACGCTCGGCAGCATCGTCCTCATCGCCGCATTGGTCATCGGCCTGCGCCTGCGCCGTCGAACCTGACCGCGGCCTCTCCGCTGCGTCACCGCCGCTCGGCCTGCCGCTAACACAGTTCGCCGTTCACCCCTTTCCTGATCTTCGTCGGGGCCCGCTGACCTGCTCCTTAGCAATGACTCTTTTGACCTCGTCGTCAAAAGAGTCATTGCTAAGGCAGTTGGGAGGCGGGCCAGGCCGACCGATATATCAGTTTCGGGGCTCAGTCCCAGGCGACGGGCATGCGTTCCAGGCCGCCGATCACGAGGCTCGCCCGGTGGGGGAGTTCGTCCTCGGGGACGGCGAGGCGCAGCTTCGGGAAGCGGGTGAAGAGGCCAGGAAAGGCGATCTTCAGCTCGATCCTGGCGAGATGCTGGCCGATGCACTGGTGGATGCCGTGGCCGAACGCGAGGTGCCCGGCCGCGCCGCGGGTCAGGTCGAGGAGTTCGGGCTCGGTGTAGCGGGCCGGGTCGTGGTTCGCGGATCGCAGCTCGACGAGGACGGTGTCGCCCTCGCGCACGAGGACGCCGTCGATCTCGACGTCTTCCAGCGCTGTGCGGACGGTGGCCGGAGTCAGGCTGATATATCGCAGGAGCTCTTCGACGGCGGCCTCGGGATCGGCGAGCATCGCGGCGACTCTCGCCTGGTCGCGGAGCAGTTCCAGCATGCCGAGCGACAGCATGTTCGTCGTCGTGTCGAGGCCGCCGCCGAACAACGCCATGCCCATCGAGGCCATTTCGTCGTTGGTGAGGTCGCTGTCCGCGTTGACCAGGTCGCTCAGCAGGTCGTCGGTCGGGTTCGCGTGTTTCGCCGCGACCATCTCCAGCATGAACTGCTGGAGCCGTCCGAACGCGGCGAACATCGCCTCCGCCTCGCCGGGCTCCGCGCCGCTGCCACCGGCCAGCAGGACGGCGTCCTGCTGGAACTCCGTGCGGCGCTCGTACGGGACGCCCAGCAGTTCGCAGATCATCAGGGCCGGCACCGGCACCGCGAAGTGCTCCACCAGGTCCGCGGGCGAGCCCTGCGCCGCGAGCTCCTCCAGGTGCTCGGCCGTGATGGCTTCGAGCCGCTCGGCGAGCAGCCGCATCCGCCGGACGGTGAACTGACCGGTCAGCTTGCTGCGGTAGCGGGTGTGGTCCGGCGGGTCGTGGTCGGTGAACGCGCCGGGCGGCGACGGCGGCGCGTCGCCGGGGCTGCCCGGACCGAACGGGTTGTGCATCAGGTCCGGGCGGATGCTGAAGCGGTTGTCGGCGAGCACGGCGCGCACGGTCGCGTAGTCATGTGCTCGCCAGCCGACGTGCCCGTCCGGGTACGTCATCGGGCTGAGTGTCATTGCCTCCCCCTTGCAACGAGATCTTTCTCCTTCTTGCAAGCTAAAAACGTTTGCGGACGAAGTCAAAAGACTCATTGCAATGGCTTGGAGTGCAAGGCACGATGAGGTTGTGCCTGGTAAGCGGCTAGATCAAGAGGAACGGCAGCTCATCGCCCAGTGGCTGTGGGACGGGCTGGGGTACTCCGAAATCGGGAGGCGGTTGCAAAGGCCGGCCTCGACGATCCAGCGGGAAGTGGCTCGCAACGGGGGTCACAACAACTACCGGCCGGGCGCCGCGCACCAGGCGGCGAGCGAGCGGGCGATGCGTCGGATGCCCGCGGTGGACGATCTCGACGTCGACGACGAGGCGTACTCGTTCGGGCGCAGTCCCGGAGAGGTGCAGGAGTTCCACCTGAGGCTGGTCGCGTCGTTCGTACAGACGGGCATCCCGAAGACGGCGGCGCGGATCCTGGCCGAGATCTTCATGGTGGACAAGGGCAGCCTGTCGGCGACCGAGCTGGTGCTGCGGCTGTCGGTGAGTCCCGGCACGGTGTCGCGGTCGACGAGCTACCTGCAGGATCTCGGGCTGTTGCGCAGCGAGCGCGACGGCAAGCGCATGCGCTACTTCCTCGACGACGACATCTGGTACCGCGCGTGGCTGAGCAGCGCGGAACGCAACTCCGTGTGGGCGCACACCGCGCTGGAGGGTGCCGAGATCTTCGGTCTCGACACCCCCGTGGGCGCACGCCTCAAGGACATGGGGCAGTTCTTCTCGTTCGTCGTGGTGGACATGGAGTCCACCAGGAAAAAGTGGCTCGACTTCTTCGAGAAGAAGAAGCGAGCCCGCGAGAAGGCCCGGGACAGAGCTACGGGAGACGCCTCAGCACGGTGACGACCTTGCCGAGGATGGTGGCCTCGTCGCCGTTGATCGGCTGGTAGGCCGGGTTGTGCGGCATCAGCCACACGTGGCCGTCCTTGCGCTTGAACGTCTTCACGGTCGCCTCGCCGTCGATCATGGCGGCGACGATCTCGCCCTGGTCGGCGGTCGGCTGCTTGCGGATGACGACCCAGTCGCCGTCGGTGATGGCGGCGTCGATCATCGAGTCACCGACGACGCGCAGCAGGAACAGTTCGCCCTCGCCGACGATCTCGCGCGGCAGCGGGAACACGTCCTCGATCGACTCCTCCGCCAGGATCGGGCCACCGGCCGCGATCCGGCCGACCATCGGCACGTACGCGGGGGTCGGCTTGGACATCGGGTCGAGGCCCGGGTCGATCTCTGCGGGCAGCATCCCGACCGCGCGCGGGCGGTTCGGGTCGCGGCGCAGGAAGCCCTTCCGCTCCAGCGCGCGCAACTGGTACGCGACCGAGGAGGTCGACGTGAGGCCCACGGCCTCACCGATCTCCCGCACGCTCGGCGGGTAGCCGAAGCGGTCGACCCAGTCACGGATCACGTCGAGCACCTTGCGCTGACGCAGGGTCAGGCCGGCGTTTCCCGCGATCTCGCTCACCTCTGGCTCCACAAGAGCGGGGTCCGGGTCGATCGTCTTGCCTGCCACGGTCGCTGTCCTCCTCGCCGCCCCCAGTTCGAATGGGATTCCGGCATTCCGTCGATCTTCACGGTCGACGGTAGTCGTGTTTGCTGCACAGATCAAACACCTGTTCGAGGTATTTGGGCGCGTGTTGTGGCGTCCGGCGGGTCGGTCTGATAGAAATTCGCACGGACGTTCGATCGAACCCCTGTTCGATCATGGTGCTTGACCTGCGATGGAGGGCGTCATGGCGGTAATCGTCGAGAAGCGGTTGCGCGTTGTCGAGGACGCGGACGTCGTAGCGGGACGTCCACTCCGTTCGGGTCCTCGTGTCATGCCGCGGCGCCCGGCGACCAAACCGCGTCCGGTCGCGGTGCCCTCGTCACGTGACTCCAGCTCGTGCGACGTTCGGCCCAAGCGTGAGTCCGCGCTCGAACTCCTCGCCGTCGGCGTGCTGAGCGCGTTGACGATCATCGCCCTCGGCGTGCTCTACCTGCAGCAGGCCGGCGTCACCCCGTAAGACCGAAGCGAAACCGAAGCCTCTCGGAAGTGGCCCTGTCCACCATTCGGTGCGACAGACGAGACCATCCCCGGAGGCACCATGGCGAAGCACACCCACCACCGCGGTGACCGCCTGACGTTGCGGTGAGACCCGCGATCACCGGTGTGGTGAGCGCGAACAGCGCCGTTCCCGCGCAGGCCGCTCCCATCACCGGCGCTCAGCCCACGACCGGCATCGCGGTCGCCGTCATCACGCACGATCCACGTGAGGACGATGCGCCGCTGCCGGACTCCACGCGAGCCGCGCTCGCGATGGACCGCGTACTCGCCAATCCTGCCGAGTCGTCGGTGTCCTATGCGGGTGTGCGGCTGGAAGGTCATCTTCACGCACGTCACCGTCCGCTTGAGCGGCGAGTTGCTGCGCAACGCCACCGAAGGCCACCGCGACGGCGCGTGCACCGGCTCCAACACCAGCGGCAGCTGCTGGAACTACTTCGCCAACACCTCGCTCGTGGAGAAGGCGCACGCCGGAGTGCTCCGCGTGCTGGCTCCCCGATAGAAACACCGAGAGGGAAACAAGCATGAAGATGGGACGAGTCGTCGCGGCCGCGACGATCGCCGTCGGCACCCTGCTGTCGATGACACCGCCGGCCAGCGCCGCGAAGGACGTCGAGGTCTACAGCGACGACCCCGGCGCCAAGGGCGGCATGGCCTGGTTCCGAGCCTACGGTGAGCACTTCGCGGTGTGCGACCGGGACTACGACGACCTCGGCGTGCGCGGCCGCCTCACCTGGACGCACAACGGCGTCAAGCACGAGCGCAAGGTGTGGCACCACACGGGCCACCACCAGGACCCGCGGCTCAACTGCACCAAGTACCCGAACGACATCAACGTCCCCGAGGGCACCACGGTGTACCTGCAGGTGTGTCTGCAGAAGGAGAAGGGCGCTCCGCTCAAGTACTGCGACACCGACACGGGCGAGGCTTGAGAGCACGGTTGTGAGCGGGTGTCACCAACCCCGCTCACGACCGCGCGGTGAGGCCTTCCAGGGTGCGCGTCGCGCGTGCGACGCCGGTGACGTGCCCGGTGTCGCGCCAGATGTGCAGGGCCTCCCGCACCGCGTGTCCGGCCTGCGCGCCCCCACCGGAGGCGGACTCCACGGCGGCGACGGCGAGCAGCGCCTCCGCCTCCAGGAGCCGGAACCCGCCCGCTCGTGCCACGTCGAGGGCGGCGGTCGCGTGCGGCCGCGCCGCCGCCGGATCGGTTGCGGCCAGGACGTGGGCGAGCGCGGCGGACGCCTCCGCCTCCAGACCGCGCAGGCTGGACCGCGTCGCGATCTCCAATGCCCGCACCAGGTGTTCCCGCGCGGACGTCGCGCGGCCCAGCCCGATCAACGCCACCGCCTCGGCCTGCTGGTCGCCGTCCTGACGGGCGCACTCCAGCGCCTCGGCGGCGGTCCGGCGGGCCGTGTCGTGGTCGTCACGGGTGAGGTGGACGGCGCACAGCCCGCTGAGCGCGGTCGCCTCACCGAAGCGGGATCCCTGCTCGCGGAACGACTCCAGCGCGAGCAGCAGCGTGTGCTCGGCGTCGGCGACGTCGCCGAGCGCCAGCAGCACCGACCCGAGGTCCGCCAGGTTGGCGGCCTCCCAGAAAGCGAGAGAATCCTTGCGACACAACCGGACCGACTCGTCGAGGCACTCCCTGGCCTCGGCCAGCCTGCCGAGCTGCCGGTAGTGACAGCTCAATGAGTTCAGCGCGTGACTTTCCCCTGAAGAGTTCCCGAGTTCGCGGAACAGCTCGATCGCGCGGAGGCTGTGCTCGACCGCCTCGGCGAGCCTGCCCGTCCAGTCGAGCATCGACCCGAGGTTCGACACTGCCGTCGCCTCGCACTCGCGCCAGCCGCACGTGCGGCTGGCCCGCGCAGCCTCCTCGGTGTGCGCGACACCGTCGGTGTGCCGGCCCTCGCGGAAGGCGGCGCCGCCCATGGTCAGGCGCAGCAACGCTTCCGCGGCGTGCGCCCCGTGCCGCTGGGCCGCCGGCAACAGCACCGACGCGAGCTCCAGCCACTCGGCGCGCCTGCCGTGGTCGTGGAAGAACCGCCGCACCGCGTCGGCCAGGTACCAGACCTGCGGGCGCGGGCCGGTCACCGCGGCCCGCCGCAACGCGGCGACCAGGTTGGGCGCCTCGACGTCGAGCCACGCCACGGCTTCCGCACTGTTCGCGAACCGCACAGGGCTCTCGGCGGGTTCGTCGTCACGGGGGAGCGACACGACCCGCTTGCCCAGCTTCGTCACAGCCGCGTCGGCGGCGGCGAGGTAGCCGGCGAACAGCCTCTCCCACGCGGGCGTGGTCTCCTCGGTGTCCGAGCGCTCCTCGGCGTAGCGGCGGACCAGGTCGTGGAACCGGTAGCGGCCCGGCGCATGCGCCTCGACCAGGTTCGCGGCACTCAGGCCGCGCAGCAGCCGGGTCGCCACGCCGGCGTCGGTGCCGAGCAGCGCGGCCGCGTTGTGCGGTGTGAAGTCCGGTCCGGGTACGACCCCGAGCAACCGGAACAGCCGCTGCTGATCGGCCGGAAGTGCTTGGTAGGACACGGAGAACGCCGTGGCGACCGCGCTCTGCTCCGCGCCGTCGAAGGCGAGCAGAGGGTCGGCGCGCAGCTCCGCGACCGCTGACTCGATGCTCGTGCCGACGTTGGCCGCGGCGATGCGCAACGCGAGCGGGTGGTGCCCGCACACGTCGGCCAGTGCGGCCGCGGCAGCGGGTTCGGCGGCCACTCGGTCCGCGCCGAGCGCCGAGACGAGCAGCGCGTGCGAGTCGTGTTCCGGGAGCTGCGCCAGGGTGATCGTGCGAGCGCCGGTGCGGGCGACCAGGTCACCCAGCCGGTGTCTGCTGGTCACCAGCACGCGGCCGGACGACGGCAGGAGCGGCAGCACCTGAGCGGCGTCACGCGCGTTGTCCAGCACCACCAACGCTTTCCGATCCGCGAGCAACGAGCGGAACAGTCCACTTTGGTCGTCCGATTCGGACGGTGTGGCACCGAGCGCACGCAACAGCTGCGCCAAAGCGGCGGTCGGGCTGAGCGGTTCGTCGTCGGCGTCGAATCCGCGCAGGTTCACGTACAGCTGCCCGTCGGGGTAGCGGTCGCGAGCCGCGTGCGCCCACCGAACGGCGAGCGCGGTCTTCCCGACGCCGGCGGTGCCGGTGATCAGCCACACGCCGTCCTCGCCGTCCTCCAGCGCGGCAAGCTCCGCGGCACGGCCCGCGAAACCCCGTGTGGCCAGAGGGAGTTCGGCGGGCCGCACCTCGGTGAACGCCGGGACGGGCGCCTGTTCCTCGCCGCGCAGGACACGCAGCTGCGCGTCCCGCAACGCCTGTCCTGGTTCGATGCCGAGCTCGGACGTCAGCAGCTCGTGGCCCTGGGAGTACACCTCCAGCGCCTCGGCGGTCCGTCCGCACCGGTGCAGCGCGAGCATCAGCGCCGCGCGCAGCCGTTCGCGGTACGGGTGCTCGTCGACGAGCTTGCGCAGGCCGCCGGCCGCTTCCGCGTGGTGGCCCTCGGCGATCTGGAGCTCGTGCAGTTCCTCAACGATCGCGAGCCTTCGTTCGACCAGCGCCGGGCGTTCCAGCTCGGCCAGCTCGTCGCTCACGCCGTCGAGCGGCGTGCCCGTCCACAACGCGAGTGCCTCGCGCAGCCGTGCGATGGCGGCCTCACCGGTCAGCGTCCTGGCGTGGGCGACGGCGTCGTCGAACAGGTCGAGGTCGCGTTCGCCGGGCGCGACCTCGATCGAGTAGCCGGAAGCGCCGCGCGTGATCACGTCGGCGCCGAGCAGCTTGCGCAGGTCGGACACGTGCACCTGCAGGCGGCCGCGGGCGCTGCGCGGCGCCTGCTCACCCCAGGTCAGGTCGATCAGCCGGTCCTCCGGCACGACCCGGCCGGGGCTGAGCAGCAGTGCTGCCAGCACCGACGCCTGTTTCGGTCCGGCCGGGCGCACCGGCCCGGCCGGACCGAGGACCGTGACCGGTCCGAGCAGCAGATACCTCAGCGCAGGTCCTTCTCGGCCGTGCACTTCGCGCCGCTGCTGTCGGTGAACTTCACCTCGACCCAGGCACGCCCGGAGCGCGGCACCGACGAGCGGTTGACGGGCACCTCGGCGGCCTCGTCCGACTTCAGGCCGGTCCTCGACCGCGTGAGCACCGTGTTCTGCGTGGCGCCCACGCGGTGGTAGACCCGGACGTGCATCGCACCGGTGTCGGCGATGTACGGACCGGCCGCGCCCCGGCCCTTCCTCAGCCCGTACTCCGCGCCGAGGTCATACCAAAGCGTGAACCTGCCGCTGAAGTCTCCGTCCGTGCACCTGGCGGTCACCGACGCCGTGGCGGCGTGTGCCGCAGGTGTCGCTGCGCCGCTCGCGGCGAGCAACAGGGCCACCAGTGCTGCCCTCTTCACCCCAGCCCCCAAGATGATCTCCCTCTGATCGTTGCGCCACCCGAGTGACGCGCCACAGGAATATCACGCGAGCGCCGCCTCGGGGGTTGCGCGAGGGTCACGTGCCGACGCCGGTGCGTAGTAGCCGCAGTTCATCCCGGATTCCTCCATCCGAGTGTCGCCCGACACGCCGTGTCGAGTTGCAACCTCTTGCGTTGCGATCTAGGTTCTACCCCTACATCTAGTGGTTACACCGTTGTAAGTAGTCCACAGGTTGTGGGTAACTCCAACCTGTGCGGCTGCTGCGGCCGGTGCTGCGCCGGGGAGGGGTGAACAGGCGTGCGGTGTCCTTTTTGCCGTCATTCGGACTCGCGGGTGGTGGACTCCCGTGAGGTCGACGAGGGTCAGGTGATCCGTCGTCGTCGCTCCTGCAACAGCTGCAGCCGCAGGTTCACCACGGTCGAAGAAGCGGTTCTCGCCGTGGTCAAGCGCTCCGGGGTGACGGAGCCGTTCAGCCGCGACAAGGTTGTCGTCGGTGTGCGCAGGGCGTGCCAGGGCCGCCCGGTCGACGAGGACGCGTTCCAGCAGCTCGCCCAGCGAGTGGAAGAGTCGATCCGGTCGACGGGATGTGCGGAAATCCCGAGTCACGAGGTGGGCCTCGCCATTCTCGGCCCCCTGCGCGAGCTCGACGAAGTCGCTTATCTGCGCTTCGCGAGCGTCTACAGATCCTTCTCGTCCGTCGAGGACTTCGAGAAGGAAATTCTTGATCTTCGCACTGCACGCGCCGCCGAAGCCGGGCAGTGATCCGCGCGCAGCACAGCGCGCGCGTCCACAACTTCTAAGCACCAGCACGAGGGAGATCCACCGTGACCGAGACCGTCGGCGGCTCAGCCAAGAAGACAGCCGCACGGGCGGCTGCCAAGCCTGCCGCGCTGAAGGTCCAGCGCGTCTACACCACCGAAGGCCGCCACCCCTACGACGAGGTCACCTGGGAGCGCCGCGACGTCGTCATGACGAACTGGCGCGACGGCTCGGTGAACTTCGAGCAGCGCGGTGTCGAGTTCCCCGAGTTCTGGTCGGTGAACGCCACCAACATCGTCACCAGCAAGTACTTCCGCGGTGCCGTTGGTAGCGAGAAGCGCGAGCAGTCGCTGCGCCAGCTGATCGACCGCGTGGTGAAGACCTACGTGGGCGCGGGCAAGGAGCACGGCTACTTCGCCTCCGAGCAGGACGCGGAGATCTTCGAGCACGAGCTCACCTACATGCTTCTGCACCAGGTGTTCAGCTTCAACTCGCCGGTGTGGTTCAACGTCGGCACCAGCTCGCCGCAGCAGGTCAGCGCGTGCTTCATCCTCGCGGTCGACGACACCATGGAGTCGATCCTGAACTGGTACCGCGAGGAGGGCCTGATCTTCAAGGGCGGCTCCGGTGCCGGCCTGAACCTCTCGCGCATCCGTTCGTCGAAGGAGCTGCTGTCCTCCGGCGGCACCGCGTCCGGCCCGGTGTCGTTCATGCGCGGCGCCGACGCGTCCGCGGGCACCATCAAGTCCGGTGGCGCCACCCGTCGTGCCGCGAAGATGGTCGTGCTCGACGTCGACCACCCGGACGTCGTGGAGTTCATCGAGACCAAGGCGCGCGAAGAGGACAAGATCCGCGCGCTGCGTGACGCCGGGTTCGACATGGACCTCGGCGGCGCGGACATCGTGTCGGTGCAGTACCAGAACGCGAACAACTCGATCCGCGTGTCGGACGAGTTCATGCACGCCTACGAGAACGGTGGCGACTTCGGCCTGCGCGCGCGTCAGACCGGTGAGGTCATCGAGCGCGTCGACGCCAAGACGCTGTTCGGCAAGCTCGCGAAGGCCGCGTGGGAGTGCGCCGACCCCGGCATCCAGTACGACGACACGATCAACGACTGGCACACCTGCCCCGAGTCGGGCCGCATCACCGCGTCCAACCCGTGCTCGGAGTACATGCACCTCGACAACTCGAGCTGCAACCTCGCGTCGCTGAACCTGATGAAGTTCCTCGGTGACGACGGCAAGTTCGACGCCGTCACGTTCGCCAAGGCCGTCGAGCTGATCATCACCGCGATGGACATCTCGATCTGCTTCGCGGACTTCCCGACCGAGCCGATCGCGGACACCACCCGCAAGTTCCGCCAGCTCGGCATCGGCTACGCCAACCTCGGTGCGCTGCTGATGGCGACCGGCCACGCGTACGACTCCGAGGGTGGCCGCGCGCTCGCCGCGACCATCACCTCGCTGATGACCGGTGTTTCGTACCGCCGTTCCGCCGAGCTCGCGGGCATCGTCGGCCCGTACGAGGGCTACAAGCGCAACGAGACCGCGCACCAGCGGGTCATGCGCAAGCACGCCGCCGCGAACGACCTGATCCGCACGTACCACGCGAACGACTCGTCGGTGCACAAGGTCGCGACCGAGGCGTGGCAGCAGGCGCTGGCGATCGGCACGAAGAACGGCTGGCGCAACGCCCAGGCGTCCGTGCTGGCCCCGACCGGCACCATCGGCCTGATGATGGACTGCGACACCACCGGTATCGAGCCGGACCTGGCCCTGGTCAAGTTCAAGAAGCTCGTCGGCGGCGGCTCGATGCAGATCGTCAACCAGACGGTGCCGCGCGCGCTGAAGTCGCTGGGCTACCAGGAAGAGCAGATCGAGGCGATCGTCGAGTTCATCGGCGAGCACGGCCACGTCATCGACGCGCCGGGCCTGCGCCGCGAGCACTACGAGGTCTTCGACTGCGCGATGGGCGAGCGTTCCATCGCGCCGATGGGCCACGTGCGGATGATGGCGGCCACGCAGCCGTTCCTGTCCGGCGCCATCTCCAAGACGGTCAACATGCCGGAGACCGCCACGGTCGAGGACGTCGAGGAGATCTACTACCAGGGCTGGAAGCTCGGCCTGAAGGCGCTCGCGATCTACCGCGACAACTGCAAGGTCGGCCAGCCGCTGTCCGCGGGCAAGGGCGCGAAGGCCGGCGAGGAGAAGAAGTCCGAGACGGTCGTCGAGTACCGCCCGGTCCGCAAGCGCCTGCCGAAGAAGCGCCCGTCGCAGACCGTGTCGTTCACGGTCGGTGGCGCGGAGGGTTACCTGCACGCCGGTTCCTACCCGGACAACGGCCTCGGCGAGATCTTCGTCAAGCTGGGCAAGCAGGGTTCGACGCTGGCCGGCGTGATGGACGCGTTCTCGATGTCCATCTCGGTGGGTCTGCAGTACGGCATCCCGCTCGAGTTCTACGTTTCGAAGTTCCAGAACCTGCGCTTCGAGCCGGCGGGCATGACCGACGACCCGGACGTGCGGATCGCCACGTCGGTGCTGGACTACCTGTTCCGCCGCCTGGCGCTGGACTACCTGCCGTACGACAAGCGCGCGCAGCTCGGCATCTTCACGGCCGACGAGCGTTCCGCGCAGGTGGCCGGCGAGTACGGCGCGCCCACGTCGTCCGAAGTGGACATCGAGGGTCTGCGTGGATCGGTGGAGGCCGCTCCGGCTCAGGTCGAGTCCTCCGCCCCCAAGCAGGTCGGCAGCTCGACGGAGCTCCTGGAGCTGCACCTGGGCAAGGCGGCTGACGCGCCGCTGTGCATGACCTGTGGCACCAAGATGCGTCCGGCCGGGTCCTGCTACCTGTGCGAGGGCTGCGGCAGCACGTCCGGCTGCAGCTGATCTGATCGCGTGTTGAATGGGCGGCTCCGCGGGGCCGCCCATTCTCCTTTTCCGGGGTGCGCCATGGATTACGTGTTCGCCGGTTATCGGGTGGTGATCGCCGACGACGGCCTGGTGTCGATGAGCGAGTGCATGACGGACGTCGTCGGGGCCGACTCGTACAACTGGGAGATGTTCTTCACCGATCGCGCACTGGCCGAGCAGGCGTGCCCGAGTTCGGGGCAGCTGTTCGCGGTCGGGTTTCCCCGCGAGGACGTCCCGGCGCTGCTGGCGGACTTCGAGAAGTTCGAGCCGATCGGCGCGGCCGGCATGCCGGACCGGTTGCTCGCCGGGGAACCGATGCCCTGCGGCGACGTTCTCGGTTGTGAGCTCGTCGGCTGGGATTCAGGTCCTTCGGTGTGGCACACGTGGGCGTGTCTCGGCGGTCTGGTGGACGATGTCCGTGACGTGACAGGCGTGGTTCCCGGAGAGCACGGCCTGATCCAGGACGTGGAGCAGGCTCGGCTGGCGGCGCGGTGGCTCACCGCGTCGGAGCTCGGTGATCCCAAGGTCTTCCTGTGGGTGCCCGCGCTGCTCGTCAGACCCGCCGGGTGATAGAACAACCGGAATGCGCTCGTTCGACGACCTACGCGGCTACCTGCTCGGCCAGCTCAACGCCGCTGTCCGCCGCCCCGGCATGTACGGCGGCGAGCCGGTCATCCTCACCCTGCTCGACGCGCTGGCGTTCGCCGACGACCGCACTGACCGGTGGCAGGCCGAACTCGACGCCTTGGTGAACCGGGGAGCGGCCAACGCGGCGATGGTGAGCGGCGCCGTGCACGAGGCGCTGGGTCACCGCAGCGAGGACGTCATGGCGTCGGTGTACGCGGATCTCGCGCATCGGCAGGGCTGGCTGTCGCTGGACGCGGACAGCTGGATTCCCGGTGTGCTCGGCGAGTCGGACTGCGTGCTGGACGACGTGATCGCGGAGTACGGCGAGCCGCCGTTGTGGCTGGGCGGCACGAATCCCAAGTACTCGAAGACGCTCGGCTACCCGGACCGGTCGGGGTCGCTCGTGTTCTTCCACTTCATGCCGGAGCTGCGGTTGATGGCCACGCGGCGCGGTGACGGCGGGTTCCGCGACAGCTTCGTCTTCACACCCGCCGGGCACGCGCGCTGACCTTCGCGCGTCCTGAAATGCGTTGCGGGGCAAGATAAACTGACAGGTGATGCGCATCGTTCTGCATGCACGTGCGCGCCTGGACTCGCATACGACTCGCTGAACGGGCTCTCCGTCGGCGACGCTCTGGGCGCACAGTTCTTCATGGTCGGCCGCTCGATCTCCGACCTCGTGGCAGGCAAGCCGCCACGAGGGCCCTGGGAGTGGATTGACGACACCAAATGGCCTGCAACCTCGTCGCCGAGCTCCGCGATCACGGTGACATCGACAGGGACCGGCTCGCGGCGAGGTTCGCCCACCGCTGCGAGCCCTATCGCGGGTACGGCGCGGGCGCCTTCACCATCCTCCGCAAGATTCGCCAAGGCACGCCGTGGAAAGAGGCGGCCGGCAGCGCGTTCAACGGGCAGGGCTCGTGCGGCAACGGTGCTGCGATGCGGATCGCTCCGCTCGGCGCCTACTTCGTCAACGAGCCGGAAACCCTGACCGTGCAAGCCATCAGAGCCAGCGAGGTCACCCATCAACACCCGGAGGGCATCGCGGGCGGAGTGGCCGTGGCACACGCCGCGGCCATCGCGGCGAAGGCACGTCTGACCGGCACCGGGCGAGACCTGCTCGGCGGCGTGCTCGACCACCTCGAAGAAGGCTCCTTCGTGCGCAAGGGGATCGAGAAGGCGCGCAAGATCAGGACTGCGGAGGAAGCCGCGTACGTCCTCGGGAACGGCTCCCGCGTGACGGCCCAGGACACCGTGCCGTTCACGCTGTGGGTCGCGGCGCACCACCTCGACGACTACCGCAAAGCCGTCACGACCTGTGTGCAAGCCGGGGGAGACGTGGACACCACCGCCGCGATCGTCGGCGGCATCGTCGGCCGTCCGCCGCTGGAGTGGGTCGCGGAACGTGAGGAGCTCCCGGACTGGGTGCGCCGTTGACCAGGGCGTTCAACCCAGGTGAGTGATTTATTCATCACGTGTTGAGTTTTTGGCCGAACCCTCGTAGCCTCGGTGTCATGGACGCCTACTGCGTGGATTTCGGGGCCATCGACGGCACGATGCTCGCCGTCGTCGGAGGCAAGGCTGCGAACCTGGGGGAGCTCACCAGGGCGGGACTTCCGGTGCCGCAGGGCTTCTGCGTCACCACGGACGCCTATCGCGCCGTCGTCGCGGAGGCGGACGAGCTGGCGAGCACCACTCCGGAGAACGCCCGCAGGACGTTGCTCGAAACCGCGGTGCCGCAGGAGATCCGGGACGCGATCGTCGCCGAGTACCGCAAGCTCGGCGACAGCGTGCCGGTCGCCGTGCGGTCCAGTGCCACGGCGGAGGACCTGCCGTTCGCGAGCTTCGCGGGCCAGCAGGACACGTTCCTCAACGTCGTCGGCGAGGACGCGGTGGTCGACGCGGTGCGCCGCTGCTGGGCATCGCTGTGGACCGACCGCGCGGTCAGCTACCGCGAAACGAACGGCATCGACCACACCACGACGTATCTCGCCGTTGTGGTGCAACGAATGGTGCAGTCCGCGGTCTCCGGCGTGATGTTCACGGCGAACCCGGTGACCGGCAAGCGCGACCAGATCGTCATCGACGCGAGCCCCGGCCTCGGCGAGGCGGTGGTGTCGGGCGCGGTCAACCCGGACCACTTCGTCGTCGACGGTGCGGAGATCGTCGAGAGGCGCCTGGGCGACAAGAAGCTCCTCATCCGCTCACTGCCCGGCGGTGGCACCGAGCACGTCGACATCGGTGAGAACGAGGAGCCGTGCCTCACCGACGGCCAGATTCGCGCGCTCGCCGTCCTCGGCCGCAAGGTGCAGGCCCACTACGGCTCGCCGCAGGACACCGAGTGGGCGATCGACGCCGACGGCGAGCTGTACCTGACCCAGGCGCGGCCGATCACGACGCTGTTCCCGTTGCCGGACAACCCCGACGGCAACGCTCACGTCTACTTCTGCTTCAGTCTCGCGCAGGGCCTGGAACGTCCGATCACGCCGATGGGACGCGCAGCGTTCCGCGAGATCTCCAAGTCCGCCTTCGAGATCGTGATCGGCGATCCGAAGAGCAAGTCCTATGTGGAGAGCGGCGAACGGATTTTCTTCGACGTCACCAAGGTTCTGCACAGCCGAGTCGGCCGTGAGTTCATCACGCGCCTGCTCGGCGTGATGGAGGCGCGCTCCTCCGAAGTGCTGCGCAGCCTGTTCGACGACCCGCGGTTCGCGATCAGGAACTCGTCGCCGATGCCTGCTCTCAAGCGTGTGCTGCGGCTCGCACGCCGCTTCCACGCACCCGTGATCGTGATGAAGGCGCTGACCAATCCGGAGAAGGCCGCGCGGAACGCGTTGAAGATGGAGCGCGAGATCCTCGACAGGTCCGCGAACCTCTCCATCGAGCAGGCGCTGCAGCAGTGCACCGTCCCGGTGCTGCCCGGGCTGGCCCCGACCGCACTGGTCGGGTTCGCCCTGCTCGGGCTCGTCGGCAAGGTCGTGAAGACGAAGCCGGGCGAACTGCAGACCATCCTGCGCGGCCTGCCGAACAACATCACCACCGAGATGGACATGGCGATGTGGGACCTCGCCCAGGAGATCAGGCACGATCCCGTTGCGCTGCGGCAGTTCCAGAACGGCGAACGCCCCGCCGCCCTGGACCGGTTCCTCGCGAAGTGGGGTCATCGGGCCGTGGCGGAGATCGACCTCGGCCTGCCCAGGTGGTCCGACGACCCGGCGTACGTCATCGGCGTCGTGCGGAACTTCCTGCGCCTGGAGGACGAAAAGGCGCACCCGGACGCGGTGTTCGCCCGCGGCGCCGCCGAAGCCGAGGCGATGATCGAGACTCTGGCGCGCCGAGCCCGGGGGCGCGGCTGGTTCGTGCGCTTCGCGTTGCGGCGCACCAGGTTGCTCGCGGGCCTGCGCGAGTACCCGAAGTACCTGATCATCACCCTGTTCGGCGTGCTGCGCAAGCGCATCGCGCAGGCCGGTGACCAGCTCGTCGCGGACGGCCGCCTCGACAGCGCGGACGACGTGTTCTTCCTGAACTTCGAGGAAATGCGCACCACGGAAGGGGATCTGCGCTCGGTGGTCGCGTCGCGGCGTGAGGTCTACGACCGCGAGATGCGGCGTCGGCACATCCCGCGCGTGCTGCTGTCCGACGGCACTGAGCCGGAAGCGGTGCACCACGGTGTCGTGGCTGAGGGCGACCTCGTCGGCACACCGGCGTCGGCGGGCACGATCACCGGCATCGCGCGGGTCGTCATGGACCCGGTCGGCGCGCACCTCGAGCCCGGCGAGATCCTCGTGGCACCGTCGACGGATCCCGGTTGGACGCCGTTGTTCCTGACGGCGGGCGGCCTCGTGATGGAGATGGGTGGTGCGAACTCGCACGGCGCGGTCGTCGCCCGGGAGTACGGGATCCCTGCGGTGGTGGGCGTCCGGGAGGCCGTGACGCGGATCAAGACCGGCGAGCGGATCACCGTGGACGGCAGCACGGGCGCGGTCACCACACTCGCCGACGAACCGGTTGAGGTCTCGTAGTGCCAGCCGGACGCGTAATCTCGGGTTTGTGGCTGAGTCCAAGGGTGAGCTGAACAAAGTCCAGCAGGGCATCGCCGACTACCTGCTGCGCGCCGGTGTGGACGGGTTCGGCCCGTTCAAGAGTGCCCGCGACGCCGCGTCCGACGCCCTGGTCAAGAAGGGCAGCGAGGCCGACGCGATCAAGCACCTCATCCGCACCCACGTGGCGCTGGCCGGCGCGCAGGGCTTCATCACGAACCTCGGCGGCCTGATCACGCTGCCCATCTCGCTGCCGTCCAACGTCGCTGCTGCCTACGTGATCCAGACGCACCTCATCGCGTCCATCGCATCGTTGCGCGGCCACGACGTGGACAGCGAAGAGGTGCAGACGGCCATCCTGCTGTGCCTGCTCGGCAATGCCGGAACCGAGCTGTTCAAGAAAGTCGGCATCAAGCAGTTCACCAAGAAGGCCGCGTCGGCACTCATCACAAAATACGGTACAAAAAAGCTCGGCACGGTCGTGGTGAAGGGTGTTCCGATCCTCGGCGGCGTCATCGGCGGTGGCGTCGACGCTGCCTCGACCCGAGCGGTCGGCGCATTCGCCAATCGCTACTTCGCTCGCACGGACGTGTTGCCGGGGGTCGTCGACGGCGAGGTGCTGTCCGTGGAGATCGAAGAAGCGGACGGAACGGCCGATTCGCGCTAACTCAGCCGGTCGAGTGCGGCACTGAACGCATCCGGCTGGATGTGCACACCACCGCTGAACGGGTTCTGCATCTGGTAGATGGCGAACAACAGCAGAACCAGTGTCGAACTCAGCGTGATGGTGATGAGCAGCTGAGAGATGAGGTTCGGCCCGCCGAACAGGTACGGGAACAGCAGTGAGAGCGCGGTGCCGATCAGCAGCGCGAACCACACGACCGGGTTGACGCCGTTGCCCGCCGCGTCCAGCCGCTCCTGCCTGGCCTCGTAGACCCCCCACAGCTGGTTCGCGGCCTCGGCCTTGCGGTCCTCCTGCCAGCCGCCGTCCGGTGCGGCCGCCGCTATGGTCTCCCTGAGCTGGTTCAACGTGGTCCAGCCCTTGTTGTCCACGTCCTCGCCCTCGCGCATGCGCGGCCACTCCTCGTCGACGACGGTGGAGACGTAGGAGCGGATCAGCTGCTCCACTTTCGACTTGGCGGGTTCCGGCAGCGAGTCGGACGACCAGTCGATGGCGACGAGCGAGTTGGCCTCCCTCTGCACCTGTTCCTCCGCGTTGTTGGACGCGTCGAACAGGGAGATGAGGATGAAGGCGGCCAGAACGGCGTGCAGGCCCGCGACGATGCTGAACACCGAACCGCCGGCGCCGAGGTTCTTCTCGCCGACTTCCTCCGAGCCGAACCGACGTGTGATGACGACGATGATGGCGGACAGTGCGGCCGCACCGAGAACCCAGAGCAGGCCGGTGATGTAAATGCTCAATTCGGCTCCTTTCTGGTGTGGGATTAGACCACGGTCTACTGTGGCCGGTACAGCACGGTCTGGTTAACGAGTAATGGTCAGGTGGGAATGCGCGGCAACAGCAGAACAACCCGGTTGTCGTATTGGGCTGCTCCATTCCGGTGGGGGCGGAATATGTGTGCCTTGGGCGCCGTCTCGGCCCTTTTGGTGCTTTCCGCGCCGTTCACCAGCACCGTTGCTCATGCCGCACCGGCGAACTGTGACGCATTTCAAGTCCGTTCATCCCATCGAGGCACACTCTCGACGTTCACAAAACTCGACGTTTCCTCCGGTGGGGTGACGGAAGTAACTCGCTTGGACTACGCGATCAACGCACTGGGGTACTCAGCGGCGTTGGGCCGTTTGGTTGGTCTCACCTCCAAGGGGCACCACTGGTGGAAGAGTCCGTCACACATCGTGCTGATCGACACGCAGGGCGTGGTCAACGACCTCGGACCCGTCGACGCGCACTGGTTCCGTACCGACGACGTGTCTGCCGGCGCGGTCGTCGGCACCACGTTCTACGTGCGCGACAACGCCCGCCTGCACGCGATCGACATCAACCCGGACAGCGCTGCGTACCTCAAGATCGTGCGGACCGTCGTGCTGGACTGGCCCGCCGTCGCGCTCGACGACTTCACGGTCAACCCCGCGAACGGCCACCTGACCGGAGTGTCCGCGGCGGGCTGGGGTCCCGGCGAGGTCGTGTCGTTCGACCCGGTGTCCGGGCGGGTGCTGAGCAAGACGGAGATCCAGGACCTGCCCGGCAAGTCGACGTACGGCGCCGTGGTGATCGACGCCGCAGGCACTGTCTATGCCGTCAACAACGGCTACAGAGGTCGCAGCCGCGTCTACCGGATCACAGGCAGTGCCGCGGTGGAACTGTCGGCGGGCCCGCAGATGGGCATGATCGACGCGGCGGGCTGCCTGCCGAACCCGATGCCGCCCCGCATCGAACCACCCGCGCCGCGCCTCGAGGTTCCGCCGCCTCCTGCCCCCAAGTCGACCTCGGTCCCGACTCCGGCACCGACTCCGGCACCTGCTCCCGCTCCGGTCGTCCCGCCGCCTCCGGTGACGACCACGACCCCGCCACCCGTGTCGACGCAGCCGGTGCCGGTGCGGGCCGCGCGGAAGAAACCCGAGCCCCGCAAGGACCTTCCGGTGGAGGCCGAGACCACGCCGCTGACGAAGTCCCGCAAGTGGGCGATGGTCACGATCATCCTGGTGATGCTGGGCGCCTCCGCGGCCGCCGCTCGAGCCCGCGGATAAATCAGTTGGCGTGACGTGACGGCGTCGCTACCGTTGCGGCATGTTCTTCATCTGATGAAGCCCGCAGCGCTCTTGACGCTGCTGTCGCGACCTTGTTGTCGCCCAGGTGACCCTTCCGCGGGTCCTTCTCCACGGCCTTCTTCCGCCGTGTCCTTGCACGCCCTCTTCGTGAGGAGGCTTTCGCATGCCTGCCAACACCCCGCCCGAGCCGACCAACCGCGCCGCCCGCCGTGCGCAGAAGCGCGTCAAGCAGGACCAGAACACGCACTTCCAGCTGCCGCAGCAGCGTGTTCCGGTGGTCCACCCGCGCCAGTTCGCGACCCGTCGCCGCGGAGGATCCGCGTAGCCGACGCCGAACCAGGCGCGACACCGCAGGGGACGCATTCGTTCGAGTGCGTCCCCTGCTCTCTTCGTGGGCTTGATCTCCCGCTCTGTCCGAATCCGATCTAGCCTGTGGTGCTACCGGACCGACAGGATCGGAGGCGCCAGATGAGGATCGCTGACGTTTTGCGGGCCAAGGGATCGGCGGTCGCGACGATCGACCCGGACGTACCGGTCACGGAACTGCTGAGAGCGCTCGCCGAACACAACGTCGGCGCGATCGTCGTAGTCGGCTCGTCCGGCGTCGAGGGGATCGTGTCCGAGCGAGATGTCGTGCGCCGCCTGCACGAATCCGGCGCTGACCTGCTGTCTTCACCGGTGTCGGCGATCATGACCACCGACGTGTTCACTTGTTCGCCATCGGACACCGTAGACAGTCTGACGGTCGTCATGACCGAACGACGCTTCCGCCACGTGCCTGTTCTGTCCGACGGGCAGCTGGTCGGGATCGTCAGCATCGGTGACGTCGTGAAGAGCCGTATCGGACAGCTGGAGCAGTCGCAGGACCAGCTTCAGGCCTACATCGTCCAGGGCTGATCGCCAGCCTGCCTACGCTTGATCGGGTGAATCCTTCTTCGGACGGCCCGCGCTGGTAGAGGTTGCGCCAGGAGTTCACGCTTCGCTGCTTGCTCGTCGGCACCACGTCCACCGAGGCGCGCAACCGCGCGTTGTTCGCTTCGGTGGGCCTCGCCGACCGGCCTGCTCGCCGTCGGCCTCTGTCGAATTCCTCTGCTCGTTCAACGCTGTCGTCGTGGTGCCCGGTGGCGACGAACCCGCTTCTCGACCTGGTGGGAGTCCGATCGCCTGCTCGGCAACCTCCACCGCGCCTACCGCGAACTCGACGGCAAGCCTCTCGCCGAACGCTTCGAACTGCTTCGCGTCTGGCCCGACGTGCGGAGCTGCATGCCGGCCCGATCGCCTGCCACGCCTAGCGCCAACTAATATATCGGTCTATCAAACCGCTCTTGACCTGCTGCTTAGCAATGAGCCTTTGGACGACGAAGTCCAAAGACTCATTGCTAAAGCAGGATTCGCGTTTCAGCCGGTGCGGTTGACGTCGGGGTCGATGCCAGGCGGCTCGGGGACGTTCTCGGTCCTGGTGCCCGACGGCATCGCCCACATGAAGGCGCGCATCAACGCGTACTGGATCTTCAGGCCGGTACCGACGTCGCCGGACTCAACGACCTGCTTGAGTGCGGCGAGGATGCCCTTCCAGGTGGAGTCGACCTTGTCGAGTCGCTCGACGCCCTCGGGCCAGCCCGAGTTGCGCACTGTGACGCGCGTGCCGCCGTCGACCTCTTCGAGCTCCCACGAGACGACGGTCCACGGGTCGTCGCGCATGGTGAGCCGCTGGGTGTGGGAGAGGAGTCGTGGCGGGTCCACCTCGACGACGCGGCCGACGACGAACACTCGCTTGCCGTCGGTCGACCGGTAGTACAGCGGCGCGCCCGGCTCGAGCTTCGAGTCGAGGACGGCGTCCATCATGGCGCGCTGCTTGCCGTCGAGTTTGGTGATCTCGGCCCACACCTTCTCGATGGGTGCGGCGATCACGATGCTGTGCAACAGCTCGGTACCGGGTTCAGCCAACGTCCTCATCCTCTCCTCCGGCGCTCTCGACCGCGTGCTTCAGGCCGACCAGCGCCGCTGCCCAGTTCTCCTCGTAGTGCGCGACCCACCGCTGGTGGATCTGCTGGATGGGCACGGGATTCAGGTGATTGACCCGCTTCCGGCCCCGCGGCTCCACGAGCACCAGATCGGCCTCGCGGAGCACACCGAGGTGCTGCATGACGACGTGCCGGCTCGTCTCGAGCGCCTCCACCAACTCTCCCGTGGTGCGTGGACCGGAGCGCAGGACGTCGAGAATCGCGCGCCGCAACGGGTTCGCCAGGGCGCGCCAGACAGCGTCATCATCATGTGGCATCTTCATTACGTAATCTTTTTAGCACCTATGTCTGTCACAAGTCGAGGCCGGTCCTCGTCTGTACGGACATGAGCACTCTTCGCGCAGGTCTCGCGTTCCTTGCCCTGGTCGAGGGGATTGTCGGTGGCTGGTCGTTGATCGCCCCGAAGCACTTCTTCGACAACTTCCCGCTGCCGGCGAACCAGTGGGTGGCCTACTTCCCGCCGTTCAACGAGCACCTGCTCCGCGACTTCGGCGCGCTCAACCTGGCGTTGTGCGCGGTGCTCGTGTTCGCCGCGGCGACGCTGGAGCGGCGGCTCACCCAGGCGGCGCTGGTCGGCCACCTGTTGTTCGCTGTGCCGCACCTGGTCTTCCATCTGAACCACCTGTCGCACATGCCGTTCGCCGACCAGGTGGGCAACGTGGTCTCGCTGGTCGCCGTGGTGTTGGTCCCGTTGGCGCTGCTGCCGTTGACTCGCAAGATCGTCCCGACGATTGACTCACGAGTCAGTCGGTGATGTGATCACGCCCGCACCTGAAGTGGTGCAGACCTTTCCCTAAATCCGCCGCCATGGATGTTGGGGAGGAACGGGCGTGGAGATCACTCGGCGTTCGGCGTTGATCGGTGGGGCGGCGGCTGTTCCGCTGCTCATGGCAGGTTCCGGGCTCGCGCAGGCGGCCACCTGGAAGCTCAAGTGGAGCCCGCAGGCGAACAAGAACGGACTCGGCGCTTTCGAGGGTGTCGAGGACGACCGGGCCGGCTCGCATCCGGGCACGAAGCACATCTACGTGTCGGGCAACGACTACCGGTTCGACATGCACACCCGCGACCGGGACACGTCGACGGACCGGCAGCGCAACGAGGTCCGCGGCATGAAGGCGGGCGGTCAGAACATCGACATCGGCAACGGTGAGACGTGGAAGTGGACCTACTCCATGTTCATCCCGAGCTCGCTGAAGTCGACGACGTCGTTCACCCACATCATGCAGACGAAGATGCCTGGCCTCGGCTCCGCGCCCGTGACGGTCATGTCGCTGCGCCGCACCGGCGGCGTGCAGAAGATCGAGTTCAAGATCACCGAGGGCAATGTCCTCGTCGGGAACGTCGACCTCGAGCCGCTGCACAACAAGTGGATCGACACCGAGGTGGAGATCAAGGTCGGCAACGGCATTGGGCGCGTCCGCTGGGTGGTCCGCGACGGCGGCCGCACCGTGCTCGACGCGACGAAAGACAACGTCGACACCTGGCTCGACGATCGGTTGCGTCCGAAGTGGGGCATTTACCGCTCGCTCGGCGACACCTCGGGCTCACTGCAGAACTGCTACCTACTGCTTCGCAACATCAAGGCCTATAAGTTCGAATGATGCTGCTCGACGTCGCCGACGCCACGCGCCAATATATTAGTTTGCTCGACGGTGACCAGCGCGAACACGCGGTTCGCGCGGTCACCGACGACGACCTGAGACACCGCTGGGCGTATACGCCTGGTGCACGACCGGGCCTCGTGTTCGGCAGCCTCCGACGCGACCAGCGCAAGGCTGTACACGGAATGCTCGCGACCGTACTCAGTCCCCACGCCTACTCGCAGGCCGCAGCGGTGATGGCACTGGAGGACGTGCTCGACCACCGCGAGGGCGGGCACCGCGACAGGCACAGCGACGACTTCTGGACGGTGCTCTTCGGCACGCCCGGCGGCGACGAGCCGTGGGGATGGCGTGTCGAGGGGCACCACTTGTCCGTGAACGTCGTCGTCGCCGACGGCCGCGTCTCCGCGACACCGTTCTTCCTCGGCGCGAACCCTGCCCGCGTCACCTATCGCGGCCACGTCGTCGGCCAGCCACTACGCCTCGAAGAGGAACTGGCTCGAGAGCTGCTCGACCGCATGGGCCCGACCGCACGCCGCTTGGCCGTCGTATCGGACACCGCGCCGGACGACATCCGCAGCGGCAACTCCCCACGCGTCACCCCGTCCGAACCGGTCGGCGTCACACCGGCACAGCTCGGCAAGCCGGCGGGGGAACTGCTCGTCGACATCGTCCGCTTCTACCTCGACAGGCTCGCGTTCGAGCTCGCCGACGAGGAGTTTGCGCGCATCGACCCCGAACGCCTGCACTTCTCGTGGGAAGGCTCACTACGCCGAGGCGAGGGCCACTACTACCGAATCCAAGGCCCGGAGCTGCTCATCGAGTACGACAACACGGCCACCGAGGCCAACCACGTCCACACCGTCTGGCGTCGCTATTCGGGTGACTTCGGCGATGACCTCCTCGCCGCCCACTACGACACGTCACGGCACACTGTCGCCCGTGGAGTGGCCCAAAACGGTTGAAGACGCCGTCGCGTTGCAAGAACGCCTGCGTACCCAGGTGATCACCACCAGCGCGCCTGACCTGCGCATTGACACCGTAGCGGGCCTTGACGTCGGCTACCGTAGCAATGACACAGTTGCGGGCGTCTGCGTGGTGTTCGATGCGAAGACGCTGGTCATCCTGGACGAGGTCGTCGTCGAGAACACGACCGACTTCCCATATATTGCCGGGCTCTTCGCGTTCCGGGAGATGCCCGTGCTGCTACGTGCTCTCGATCGGGTGGCGGTGGCGCCGGACCTGTTGGTTGCGGACGGTCAGGGCCTCGCACACCCGCGCCGGTTCGGTCTGGCGTGCCACCTCGGCGTGCACACAGGTATCCCGAGCATCGGCGTCGCGAAGAACGCGATGGGCGAGTTCGAGCAGCCCGGTCACGCCCGCGGGTCGATGAGCGACCTCGTCATGGACGGCGAGGTCGTCGGCAGAGCCCTGCGGACGCAGGACGGCGTGAAGCCGGTGTTCGTGTCGGTCGGCCACAAGATCGACCTCGATCGGGCGTGCGCCGAGGTGCTGCGTCTCGCTCCGCGGTACCGGCTGCCCGAGACCACCCGCCGCGCGGACACACTCACTCGGCAGGCTGCTTCGCCGGCTGGAAGCTGAGCAGCACGAGGAGGATCGCGCCGCAGACCAGCGCGATGTCCGCGACGTTGCCGACGAACCAGCCGTTGTAGTCGATGAAGTCGACGACGTGCCCCCGCGCGAAACCCGGCGGCCGGAACAGCCGGTCGAGCAGGTGCGTCGTCGCGCCACCGAGCATCAACGCGAGCGCGGCGGCCCGCAGCTTGGTCTGCGGCTGCAGGCCGTACCGCGCGAGCATCACGACGGCGACGGCCGCGACGATCGTGAAGATCCACGTCGACCCCGCGCCGATCGAGAACGCGGCGCCGGGGTTGTAGAGGAGCCTGAACTGCAGGAACTCCCCGAGCACGGGAATGGGCGCGCGACCGGTCAGCGCGCTCTCGGCCCAGAACTTCGTGGCCTGGTCCAGCAGCAGCACGAGCACGGCGATGCCCATCACGAGCGGCACGCGGCGAGAGGTGGTGGTGTCCATTTGTGGACGAGCGTAGTTAAGAACGATGCCGCTTGGCATCAGGCCCCAGGATCAAGCGGTGGTCACGTCTGTGCGCTGAACGCCTCGACATCGTCGACATCCACCGCCACAAGGAACTCTTCCCCCAGCGTCGCGGCCCGCTCGTCGGTGTTGTAGTCAACGCAGATGCGCCAGCGTTCGTCTGTGCGTCGCGCCTATGTGTGGAAGCGGCCGTAGAACGTGCGCTCGTCGCCGTCAGCATGCTTGGACACGATCTGGAAGATGCCGCGCTCGCTCGCGACTTCCTTTGAAGCGATGCGCTCGACGACTGGAACGAGATGGTCACGCTGCTGCCGCGGTCCGCGAGCTCCGCGAACCACTTCTCGGTCTGGTTGGAGTAGCCGCGAACCCGAACACCTGCTTGGCCGGCCCGCCCGCGCCCGCGCGGATCAGCTCCGGCGCGTACAGGTCCAGGAACGCCGACACATCCATCCTCGAGTAGGCGAGCCGGAACGGGGGCCAGATGTCGTTGTTGAGCTGCCGCAACAGGTCGATGTCCGCGCGTCCGAAGCTAGCGCGGACACACCCGAACAGCACTCAGCGGCCCACTGTCGGCGCGAGGATCTGGAAACGCCGTGGGCGCGCTTCACCGACCGCTCATCGTGCACCGAATACATCAGACAGCAGTGGGTGACTGTCGACGATCTTGCGGGCGACGTTGACGGAGTCGACCAGCGGATGCAGCGCCAGTGCTTTCACCGCGTGTGCGCGCTCGCCGCTGATGGCTGCCTGGATGGTGGCGCGCTCGACGACCTTAAGAGCGGTGACGAGTCCGACGCCCTCGTCAGGAACCTGGCTGACCGCGACAGGCCGCGCGCCGTTGGCGTCGACGACGCTCGGCACCTCGACGATGGCGTCGGCATCCAGGCATGACAACGTCGTCTTGTTCGGTACGTTGAGGATCAAGGTGGTTCGTTTGTTTGACGCGATTGCGTGCATCAGGTCGAGTGCGACCCGCTCATAGCCCCCGCCGTCGAGGTCGTTGGTGTCGCGTTCGTCGTCGCGGGTCTCGGCCATGTATGACTGTTCGCGCTCGAGGCGCGTCCGATGCCAGCTCTCCAACGACGGCGCCGCGTAGAACTGTTTTTGCTGCTCCAGCAAGAACGCCCCGCGCGATGCGCCGGACTCCACCGCCTCGCGCGTGAAGTAGTAGTAGTGCAGGTACTCGTTGGGAATCGCACCCAGCGTCCGCAGCCACTCGGCTCCGAAGAGCTTGCCCTCTTCGAACGACTCGAGCCGCTCGGTATCGGCAAGCAGACCTGGCAACACGTCTCGCCCCTGCACGCGAACGCCCCGCAGCCAGCCGAGGTGGTTCAGTCCGGCGTAGTCGAGCCACGCGTCCTCAAGATCGGCACCGACCGCGCGTGCCACTCGCCTGCCGAGGCCGACGGGGGAGTCGCAGATGCCGATGACGCGGTTACCGAGGTGTGCCGACATCGCCTCGGTGACCATGCCGGCGGGGTTGGTGAAGTTGATGACCCACGCGTCCGGCGCGTGAACTGATATACGACGTGCGATGTCGAGCGCGACGGGCATGGTCCGCAGACCGTATGCAACGCCGCCCGCGCCGACCGTCTCCTGTCCGAGCACCCCGCAGCCCGCGGCGACGCTTTCGTCGGCCGCGCGCCCGTCGAGCCCGCCGACCCGGATCGCGGAGAACACGAAGTCCGCGCCGCGCAACGCTTCGTCGAGGTCCGTCGACGTCGTCACGGTCGGCGCATCCGATATATCAGTCGCCAGCTCGGCCAGCACGCCACCGACCGCGACGAGCCGGGCGGCGTCGAGATCGTGGAGCACGACCTCGGTGACGCGGCCGGGCGACCGATCGGCGAGCAGCGCGCGGTATACGAGTGGTACGCGGAATCCACCGCCGCCCAGGATGACCAGCCTCATGCCTGAACCACGTCCACTCCGGCCTCCTGCAATGCGATCCGCGTCGCCGGGTCGGCCGACGCGGTGGTGACGACGGCGTCGAGGTCGTCGGGTCCGCAAACGCGTGCGACGCCGACCCCGGGAAACTTCCCGCCGTCCGCGACGAGCACGACCTGGTCCTCCGCGGCCTTGATCATGGCCCGTTTGAGCGGCACTTCGACGAGTGTCGTATCCATGACGGCGCCGTCGCCCCGCACCCCGCTCGTGCCGAGGAACAGCCGGCCCGCGTGCACCTGCCGGAGGTTGTCCTCGGTGAGGAATCCGACCAGGGAGTGGTAGCGCCGACGCACCATGCCGCCGAGCAGGACGAGCTCGACGTCGGCGTCGTCGCGCAGCTCGTCGAACACGGCGAGGTTGCTCGTGATGACGGTGATCCGCTTGCCGTGGAGATGATGGGCGAGCCGGTGCATCGTCGTGCCGATGTCGAGCAGCACGGTCTCGCCGTCCTGGACCATCGCGGCGGCTGTGCGTGCCACGGAGTCTTTGTCTTCGGCGCGTTCAGTGGCGACCTGCGCGAACGGGTCGTCGTCGTCGAGCGTCATCGCTCCGCCGTACACACGGGTCAACTTGCCGTCGGCGTCGAGCTGCTCGAGGTCGCGGCGGATCGTCGCCTGACTGACGCCGAGCTTGTCGGCGAGCGAACGCACCTCGCTCGGACCGTCCGTGCGCAGTGTGCGCAGGATCAGCTCGCGTCTGCTCTGGGCAAGCATGCCGCCACCGTACAACCGAGGTCGCTCAGACTTGAGCAAACTCTTGCCAGCTCGTGCACACCAGGCGCACGCTTCCGCACGACCTTGGAAGGGGTCGGCAGCTTTCTGCGATCCCGCAGCTCGTGGTGATGGCGCAGTTCGGCTAGGTCGGGTCGCTGAAAGCGCTGATCGTGCCAGCGGTGATCAACGTGGTCGGCATCTTCTGGCTGCGTCAGCACATTTCAGGTGCGGTGCACGACGAATTGCCGGAGGCGGCGCGGCTCGACGGCTGTGGATTCTCCCGGCAGTACTGGCCCGTCGAACTGCCGGTGGTGCGTCCGGCGCTCGCGTTCCTCGGGATCTTCACGTTCATCAGCGTGTGGAACGACTGTCTGTGGCCGCTGGTCGACCCGGACCGGGTGGCGCTTCAGGTCGCGTTGGACCAGCTCAACCGCACGCACGACACCGACTACGGCAATGCTGATGGCGGGAACGGTGCTTGCGGTGATACCGCTGCTGGTCGTCTTCCTCGTCGGCGCGCGCAATTTCATCGCGGATCTGGCAACGGGTGCCGTGCGCGGTTGATCTGTGATACAAAGAATGGCTTTGTATTTTCGGAATGAATTTTCCGGGAAGACAGAATTATTGTATCACAGGGGGCAAGGTGTTGGCGAGCGAACAGGCACGGATCACCTCTCTGTATGAAAAGCTCGATCAGGAACGGAACAAAGCGGTCGCTGACCTTGCGGCCGCGTTGCGGGACAACCTCATCCAGAGGCTGGACCGCGAAGCCGCTGTCGGCGTGCTGACCAGGGAAGTCGCGAAGTACAGCGCGGCGGAGGAGGGGCTGGTCTTCGGTCGCATCGACTCGGAGAAGGGCGAACGCACTTACATCGGACGCGTCGGCTTGTTCGACGACGACTTCGAACCGCTGTTGCTGGACTGGCGTGCACCGGCAGCACGGCCGTTCTACACCGCGACCGCCGCGAACCCGGAAGGCCTGGTGCTGCGGCGCCACTTCCGCGTTCGAGACCGGGAGCTGCGCGATTTCCACGACGACGAACTGCTGACCGACACGACAGCATTGCTCGACGCCCTCAACGCGCCGCGGACCGCGACTATGCGCGACATCGTCGCGACCATCCAGGCCGAGCAGGACGAGATCATCCGCTACTCGGGCCCCGGCGTACTGGTGATCGAGGGCGGTCCGGGTACCGGCAAGACCGCCGTGGCCCTGCATCGGGTGGCATACCTGCTGTACACGCGTCGTGAACGCCTGTCGCGGCACGGTGTGCTGATCGTCGGCCCGCACACCGGCTTCCTCCGCTACGTCGGCGACGTCCTGCCGTCGCTGGGGGAGACCGACGTTGTGTTCGCGACGCCAGGCGAGTTCTACCCCGGTGTCTTCGCCGACGTCGAGGACACCCCGTCGTTGCAACGACTGAAAGGCGATATATCAGTTCTGGATCTGCTGGCAGTCGCCGTCGCCGACCGTCAGGAGCTTCCCGACGACCCCATCGAGATTGAGCTGGAGGACGTCGTCGTCCCGCTCGACGCGCACGTCGCCGCCGTCGCGCGAGAGAAGACGCGCTACTACGGACTACCGCACAACGCCGCCCGCAAGTACTTCTTCCTCGCGCTCGCCGAGGAACTCGTCGCGCCGGCGTTGCGGCTCATCGGCGTTGACTGGCCGGAGATCGAGGAGGACGTGCGCCACGAGTTGCGCCACAGCGCGGCGTTGCGCGACGCCGTCGACCGGTTGTGGCCACAGCTCACGCCGGAACAGCTGCTCGCCGACCTGTATGCGGGCCGGTGCTTCCGGATCGGCGTGCCGGAGCTGTACCGGGAGAACTCCGAAGCGTGGACGGTGTCCGATGTGCCGTTGCTCGATGAGCTCGCTGAACTGCTCGGGTCCGACGGCGCCGCGGAGCGCGCGGCAAAGCGTGAGGAGGAGGAACAGCTCGAATACGCACGCGGCGTCATGGACGTCCTGTCGATCGACGAACGCGCGGACGATGACGAGTACATCGTCACCGACTTCGTCAACGCAGACGTGCTGGCCGTCCGGCATGAGATGCGCGACCACCGCTCTCTCGCCGAACGAGCCGCCTCCGACCGCACGTGGACATACGGCCACGTCGTCGTCGACGAGGCGCAGGAACTGTCCGCAATGGACTGGCGCGTACTGCTGCGGCGGTGCCCCAACAGGTCCATGACCGTCGTGGGCGACCTGGCCCAGCGTCAGGCCGCGGGTGGTGTCCGGAGCTGGGGTTCGGTGTTCGAGCGGTTCACCTACCGGCGGCTGGAGGTCAACTACCGCACGCCCGGCGAGATCATGGCCGTCGCCACGCCTGTCCTGAAGCTCGTCGACCCCGATGCGTCGGCGCCCGTGTCGGTGCGCAAGACCGGCGTCCGCCCGTGGGCGCGCCGCGTGACTGATATATCGGCGGCCGTGCGCGACGAACTCGACGCGCACGCCGATGTGCGCGACGGCCGCACGATCGCTGTCATCGGCGGCGGTTGGATGTCGCCGCGTGCGTCGAAGGGGCTGGAGTTCGACGTCGTCATCGTCGTCGAACCGCAACACATGTCGCCCAGCGAGCTGTATGTGGCGCTGACGAGGGCGACACAACGACTCGGCGTCCTGCACACCGAGCCGTTGCCGCGCCACCTACGAAGTCTCCTCTGACACCCAAGCGAGGTAGTCATCGCTGCCTCCGATCACGGGGGTGACGACGACCTCGGGCACGTCATAGGTGTGATGCGCTTTGATGTGCTCGACGAGTTCGTCGGCGCGGATGGCGGACGTCTTCACGACGCACTGCCATTCCGCGTCGACGCGCACCTCGCCCTCCCACCGGTAGACGCTCCGAATCGGCACGATCTGCACGCACGCGCCGAGCCGTGCCTCGACGATGCCCTTCGCCAGCGACTCCGCGGCCTCTTCCGAGTCGACGGTCGTCGTCACCACGCACGCACTACTCATAGGGCGTCGATCTCCTTCAGCAACTGGTCCTTCAACTCGGCCGGCGCGAACGACGCCCGGACCGCCGCCCGTGCGAGGCCGGCGAGCTCGTCGCGGCCGAACCCGAACCGTTCATGACACACCAGGTACTCGCGGTCCAGGTCGGTGTGGAACATGCCGGGGTCGTCGGTGCTGATCGTCACCGGCACACCGGCCTCCACGAGCCGCGGCAAGTGGTGCTCGTCCAGCGACTTCACCGCGCCGGTGCGGATGTTGGACGTCGGGCACACCTCCACGACGATGCCCTCGCCGGCGAGATGCCGCAGCAGTTCCGGATCCTGCACCGCGCTCACGCCGTGCCCGATCCGTTCTGCCTGCAGATCGTGCACTGCGGCCCAAATCTCGCTGGGCGGCGTCGTCTCGCCAGCGTGCGGCACCATGTGCAGCCCCGCGTCGCGCGCCATCGCGAACGCCTCCCGGAACTTCGTCCGCGGCGAGTCCGACTCGAAGCCGCCCAGCCCGAACCCGACCAGTCCCTCCGGCCGGTACTCGGACGCGAACCGCGCACTCGTCATACCCCAGTCGCGGTCCCAGATACCGGGGACGTCGAAGATCCACTGCAGCGCTACGCCGTGCACGGCGAGTGCTTCCTTGCGGCCGGCGTCCAGCGCCTCGACGAGTTCGTCGGGTGCGATGCCCGCCCGCAGATGACTCGTCGCGCTGATCGTCAACTCTGCATATCGGATATTGGTTCGCGCGGCGTCACGTGCGTATCCGACGACGAGAGTGCGGACGTCCTCTCCCGTCGTGACGAGGTCGTTGACGACTCCATACACGTTGATGAAGTGCCGAAAGTCCGTGAACTCGTAGAACTTCCGCAGCGCGGCCTCGTCGGTCGGCACCGGCCCGTCGGGGTGGTTGCGGGCGAGTGCGAGGACGGTGTCGACGGAAGCCGCGCCCACGAGGTGGACATGAAGCTCGGCCTTCGGCAGCGTGTGGACGAAGTCGGAAATGTGCACGGCCCATGCTCTCAGGTCAAGAGCCGATCGACGGGTGACATGTCTTGCAGTCAAGGGGAAGGGTGCAGGGCGAATCCCAGTACCTGGCCTTGCATTGGGGGTGCCTCGTGAGGGGCGCACGAAGAGTCGCACTGCTGACAGCGGTACTTGTCCTGCCCTTCCTGCCGGCGACGGCCCAAGCCGCCGAAGGGCCTGTGTTCAAGGACGGTGAGGCGCAGCCCGTCTTCGACCCGAAGGACGTGGTGAAGGAAAGCCTCTGGGTCCGGGCGCCGGTCGACAGCGACCGCGACGGCAAGGACGACGAGGTCTACGCCGAGGTCGTCCGGCCGCGCGCGACCGAACGCGGCCTCAAGGTCCCGGTCGTCTACATGGTCAGCCCGTACTTCTCGGGCGGTAACGACGTCGCCAACCACAACGTCGACGTCGAGCTGTACGTGCCTGACAAGCGCAACGGCCGTTTGCTGAAGGCCTCCGCCGACGAACGCGTCACGGCCGCTCTTGGCCCGAACCCGATCACGTCGACCCGTTACGAGGCTTACTTCATCGCACGCGGGTACGCCGTCGTCTACGCCGAGTCGCTCGGCACCGGCAAATCGACGGGCTGCCCGACGACGGGCGACGTCAACGAGACGATCGGCGCGCGTGTCGTCGTCGACTGGCTCAACGGCCGTGCGTCGGCGCGTACTGCCACCGGTGATGCCATCAAGGCGACTTGGTCGACCGGCAAGACCGGCATGATGGGCGTCTCCTACAACGGAACATTGCCCAACGCCGTCGCCTCCACGGGTGTGCGCGGTCTGGAAGCCATCGTGCCGATCGCCGCGATTTCCAGCTGGTACGACTACTACCGCGCTGACGGCGCCGTGGTCGCCCCCGGCACGTTCCAGGGCGAGGACGCTGATGTGCTCGCCGAGTACGTCTACACGCGCGCGGACAAGGAGATCTGCAAGCCGATCATCGCTGAGATCGCCAAGGACCAGGACCGCATCACCGGCGACTACAGCGAGTTCTGGGACAAGCGGAACTACCTCAACGACGTCCGCAAGGTTCGTGCGGCCGTGCTGGCGGTGCACGGGCTCAACGACTGGAACGTCAAGATGACGCACGTCGAGCAGTGGTACTCGGCGTTGAAGAAGGTCGGCGTGCCGCACAAGATCTGGCTGCACCAGTCCGGCCACACCGACGCCGACACGCTGCGTTCGGTCGAGTGGCGGCGCACGTTGAACCGCTGGTTCACGCAGTACCTCTGGGGTCACCGCAACGGTGTCCACAAGGAGCCTCGCGCGACGCTGCAGCGCGAGGACAAGACGTGGGTCGACGAGAAGGACTGGCCGGCACCCGGCACGTCCGACGTGCGGCTGCGACTGACTCCGGGCGGATCTGCCAAGGGAGGTCTGGGGATTCGGCCCGGCCACGGCGTGGAGAAGCTGACCGACGACGCGACGAAGACGGCGGAGTCGTTGATCGACCAGGCGTCCTCGCCGAACCGGCTTTCCTACACCTCGGAGCCGGCGCAGAAGCCGTTCCGACTCTCGGGCAAGTCGACCGCGCACCTGCGGATCGCGTTCGACCGCCCCGCGGCCAACGTGACGACGCTGCTCGTCGACCGTGCCCCGGACGGCAAGTCGCACGTCATCACCCGTGGTTCGACCGACCCGCAGAACCGCGAGCGGCCGGACAAGACCTCGCCGATCAAGCCGGGCAAGTTCTACGACGTCAGCGTGCCGATCGTGCCGGACGACTACGTCCTGAAGGCCGGTCACCGGCTCGAGTTCGTGCTGATCTCCAGCGACTACGACTACACGCTGCGACCGAAGCCGGGTGCCGGCCTTTCGCTGGACCTCGCCCGGACCTCTGTCGAGCTGCCGGTCGTCGGCGGCTGGCGCGCCGTGTTCCAGACGTTCTGACGTGATGCCGCGCTTCGGTCCCCGATCGCTGGGACCGAAGCGCGGCAACCTACCACCCACCTCCGACAAAACCCCGCTCCCGAGCGCTCCAAGATCTCAACCTGTCCACACCCGCTGAGTTGTCCACAACTTCCCCGCCGGCCGGTCCCCCACCCCTCCCGGCCCGCCAATGTGGGCCCATGCCCACAACCCTCCCGAAACCGATCCGCGTCCGCGGCGCCGGCGACCTCTACGCCGCGATCCCGCACCTGATGGGATTCCACCCGGCGGACTCGCTCATCGTGCTGGTGCTGAAGGACCGCGTGATCAGCATGACCATGCGCGTCGATCTACCGCGCCCACGACATAGAGGAATGCTTGCGGCCCAACTGGAAGCGCCGCTGCTCGAACACCAGGCGACGGACGTGATCCTGGCGGTGGTGTGCCCTCCGACTGAGCACATGCCGGAGGAACTGCCGCACGAACCGTTGGTCAGCATGCTCAGACACAAACTGGGTGGCGTGGGCATCGAGGTCGTCGAAGCTGTGTGGCTGCCGTCCTGTCAGAAGGACGCCCCGTGGCTCTGCTACCTCGACATCGACTGTCACGGAACACTTCCGGATCCCGGTCTGTCCGCCGTGGCCGCCGCGTCAGCACACCAAGGCAACGTGACGTTCGAGTCGCGTGCTGCTTTGGCCGCAATCGCCGCGCTGGACCCAGTGGAGGCGTTGGAACGCAGGTCCGCGTTGCTCGACGACCTCATGACGAGCTCCGGCGAGCCTGATCCGGGTGTCGAACTGCAGAGGGTGCGCGATGCGATCGACGCGGTGGAGGAACGCAAAGGGCCGTTGCCGGACGCGGAGATCGTCGCACTGGCGAGAGCATTGGCGATCCCAGAGGTCCGGGACGCGAGCATGGCGTTCGCGGCGCAGGCGAGGTCCCGACTCGCTGAGCGACTGTGGCTCGAGCTCACCAGGTCGTGCCCGGCACCGGAGCGCGCTGAGCCCGCATGCCTGCTCGCGTTCTACGCCTACCAGCGCGGCGACGGCGGGATCGCGTCCATCGCGCTCGACGCGGCAGAGGAAGCCTGTCCCGGCCATTCGCTGGCCAAGCTCCTCCGCGCCGCGCTGAGCACCGCTCTCCCGCCGGAAGAGATGCGGGCGCTGTCCACCAAATACCTGGACAGCGCCCGCAGGTTGCTCGGCACCGGCGCTCAGAGCAGTTCCGGCCGCTCCCAGTCCTGATCCAGGACGTGCTCGGCCAGGAACGCCCACACCGTCTCGTACCAGACCCGAGAGTTTCCGGGGGTGAGGATCCAGTGGTTTTCGGTTGGGAAATACAAGTACTTCGCAGTGACCCCGTGTCGGACGAGGTCGAAGTACAGCCGATGCCCCTCGCCGATGGGAACCCGGTAGTCCTTGTCCCCGTGGATGACCAGGATCGGCGTCTTGATGTCGGCGACCCGCAGGTGCGGGGAGTTGGCCTGGATCCGCTCGGGCTGGGTGAGGGGGTCGCCCATCTCCCGCATCCAGAAGTAGGAGCTGTCGGTGCCACCGGAAAACGCGTCGAGGTGCCACAGGGACGCGTGAGTGACGATCGCGCGGAACCGGTCGGTCTGGGTGGCGATCCAGTTGGCCATGTAACCGCCGAACGAACCACCCATGGCCGCAGTCCGGGAAGCGTCGATGTCGGGCCGCTCGACCGCGACGTCCGTGATGGCCATGAGATCGGTGTAGGGCTCAGCGCCCCAGCGGCCCCAGCCGGCCTTGATGAAGTCCGGTCCGTACCCGGTGGACAGGGCGGGGTCGGGCAGCAGGATGGCGTACCCGCGGGCGGCCATCAGCCAGGGGTTCCAGCGCCAGGTCCAGCCGTTCCAGCTCATGACCGGCCCACCGTGGACCCACAGCACCAGTGGGGCGGGAGAGTCGGCGGAGGCGCCTTCCGGCAGCACGAGCCACGAGCGGACGGTCCTGCCGTCGGCGACGACCGTGGAGATCTCCGTGAGGGTGCCGGGCACCGAGGCGATGGCACCGGGCGCGCGCAGGCGTTCTGGATCCTGGTCGGTTCCGGTGGTGCCGAACCGCACGGGCTGTGGCGGGTGGTCGATCGAGTTGCGCAGTGCGTACAGCGTCTTGCTGTCCGGGCTCACGACCACGTCGCTGTAGTAACCCGAGACCGTCAGCTTCGTGATCACGCCGCTCGCGAGGTCCAGCCGCCACACCGGCTGGTGCCCGAGGTGGCTGGCGGTGAAGAAGACCGCGGACCCGTCCGGGCTCACCACAGGGCTGTCCGGTTCCTCCTGGAAGTGGGGCGCCAGTGGCGTGATCGAGCTGTCCGCCAGATCAATTCGCACCAGATCACGCCGGTACGGGGAGTCCGTCGTGGACTCGCGGAACCGGACCGCGATCACGGCGGTGCCGTCGGGGGTGAAGGCGGCGTCGAAGAAGGAGAAACCCTCCTCGCCGGCGATGACTCGCGGCGAGCCGCCGGCCGTCGCCACGAGCCGCAGTTCGGTCCGGCGGCCGTAGGAGGCGCTGACGTCGACGCCGTGTCCGTGGACGGCCCACTTCCCGTCGTGGCTCAATGCGATGTCCTGGTCGCTGAGCCGGCTTTCGGCGTCTTCGCTGAGGGTGGTGACCTTCTCGGCGGTGATGTCCGCGAGGGGAGCCGAGAACAGGCGCGGGTAGCTCGGGCCCAGATCGGCGTCCCAGTACCGGATCGGGTACGACTCGTGCAGGATCGCCGTCACGCCGGCGTCCTCGCGAGCCTTGCGCTTGGCGTTGTCCTGGTCTCCGAACTCCGTGAAGCGGTACGCCGACGACGTGAACAGCAGCGTCTCGCCCGCGGCACGGACCTGACCGACTCCGCCGCCCGGCCTCAGGACCTCGGCGGCCTCACCGCGGACCGGAAGCCGCCACAGCGCCTTCTGCTCCTTGGTCTCGCCCGGCTTCGCGAGAGGGTCCGGGCGCGCCGACAGGAACAGCAGCGACCCGTCCGGTGCGAAGACGGGGGAGGAGTCTCCCTTGGCGGAGCGGGTGAGCCTGACGGCGTCCCGCTCGCCGGTGGGATCGACTTCCCAGAGGGCGCCCTGCCACGTCTTGCCGTCAGGAGCGAGCGAGGAGACGACCGTGACGAGCCGCGTGCCGTCCGGGGACAGCGCGAGCGACGTGAGCCTCGGCGTGGCGTTGTAGCTCTCGAAGGAGGCGAAGTCGGTCATTCCGGCTCAGGCGTGCCGGGCGCGGGTGAACTCCCACGCGTCGCGGACGATGCCGGTGAGGTCGGCGCGCTCGGGCTTCCAGCCGAGTTCCGTGCGGGCCCGCTCGGCGGAGGCGACGAGGACGGCCGGGTCGCCGGCGCGCCGGGGGGCGACGACGGCGGGGATCGGGTGGCCGGTGACCTCGCGGCAGGTGTCGATGACCTGCTTGACCGAGAAGCCGGTGCCGTTGCCGAGGTTGTAGATCCGGTGTTCGCCGGCGGTGGCGTGATCGAGCGCGAGGAGGTGGGCGTCCGCGAGGTCCGTGACGTGGATGTAGTCGCGGACGCAGGTGCCGTCCTCGGTGGGCCAGTCCTCGCCGTAGATCGAGATGTGCTCCCGCTGTCCGAGAGCGACCTGGAGAACGAGCGGGATGAGGTGCGTCTCGGTCGCGTGCCGCTCGCCGATGCTGCCGTAGGCGCCGGCGACGTTGAAGTACCGCAGGCTCGTCGCCGCCAGGCCGTGCGCGGCGGCGTACGACGTGATCGCGTGATCGATGGCCAGCTTGGTGGCGCCGTAGGTGTTGGTGGGCGAGGTCGGCGCGGTCTCGGGGATCGGCACCTCCCGCGGCTCGCCGTACGTCGCGGCAGTCGAGGAGAAGACGAGCTTCGGCGTGCCGTGATCCTTCATCGCGTCGAGCAGACGAATCGCGGTGAGGACGTTGCCCGTCCAATACTTGCCGGGGTCCTGCATGGACTCGCCAACGAGGGACTTCGCCGCGAAGTGCAGAACGCCGTCGAACCCTTCCGCGAGGACGTCCCCGATCACCTCGGCGATGTCACCCCGGATGAAGCGCGCTCCCGCAGGGACGGCGTCCTCGTGCCCGGTCGAGAGGTCGTCGAGGACGACGACTTCGTGTCCGGCTTCGAGCAGCCGGGCAGCGCACACGCTGCCGACGTATCCGGCTCCGCCCGTGACGAGCAGCTTCACCACAGTCCTCGCATTCCTGGTCGAGATCGTTGTTCGCTACCGGTCCCTGCCCGCGCCCGCGGACGGAACCGCCGTGAAGAGCCTCGGCCGCGTGAGCGAGCGCGAGGCGAAGTCGGCGAGAACGGACCGCTCGACCTCGTCGTGCCGTTCGACGGGCACGAGGGCGATGGCCGAGCCGCCGAAACCGCCGCCGATCATCCTGGCACCGAGAGCCCCGGCCTCCATCGCGGCGTCGACGGCGACGTCGAGCTCCTGGCAGGAGACCCGGTAGTCGTCCCGCAGGCTCGCATGGGAGGCGGAGACGAGGGGACCGATGTCGGCGAGCTTGCCCGCGCGGAGCAGTTCGACGGTGCGCAAGACCCTGTCGTTCTCGGTCACGACGTGCCGCACCAGCGGACGCAGCTCTTCGGGCAGCCGGACGAGCGTGTCGTCGAGCTCGTCGACGTCGACGTCGCGCAGCGCGGGGACGCCCAGGAACTCGGCGGCGCGCTCGCAGCCTGCCCGCCGGGCGCCGTAGCCGCCGTCGACGTGGGAGTGGCTGGCTCGGGTGTCGACGACCAGCACCTCGAGCCCGCTGGCAGCCGCGTCGAACGGGATCTGCTCCGACTTGCCGGAGCGCACGTCGTAAAACAGGGCGTGCGCTTCGATGCAGCTCAGCGATGCCGTCTGATCGAGGATGCCGGTTGGCGCACCCACGAAGTCGTTCTCGGAGCGCTGCACCCAGCGCGCGATGTCGGGCCGCTCGGCGTCGACGCCGGCGAGGCCGAGCAGCGCGAGCGCGACGGCGCACTCCAGGGCGTGCGACGAGGAGAGTCCCGCCCCGGCGGGCACGTCGCCCGAGAGAACGAGGTCCGCCCCTCCGGTGACGCCGATCCCCTGCTCGCGCAGAGCCCAGGCGACGCCGCTGGGGTACGCGGCCCACCCCTTGACGGTGCCCGGGACTAGGTCGGCCACCACGGCCGGGGCCGCGTCCTGCACCCCGCCGTCGTCGCCGAGCGTGCTGACGGTCAGCACACCGTCCGCGCGGGGCGACGCCGCGACCGCGATGCGGTGGGGCAACGCGAACGGCAGCACGTAGCCGTCGTTGTAGTCGGTGTGCTCACCGATGAGGTTGACGCGGCCCGGTGCCGACCAGACCCCGTCGGGAGCGCGTCCGTGCAGGCGCTGGAACGCCTCGGCCGCCTTCTCCGCCGGTGTCGCCGCCTGGGTCACCGGGCGAGCACCAGGACGGCGTGGGCGACCGCCGGGTCGAGCTCCGCCACGTTGCCGTTGCCGCCGCGCACCTGGATGACCTTGGCGCCACCGAGCGCCTCGACCTCCACGGTGCCGCCCGGCACCACGCCGGCGGCCTTCAGCTCGGACATGAGGTCCGGGTCGAGCTGGACGTGCTCGGCGATCCGGCGCACCTCGACGCGGCCGCCGCCGCGGCGGGCCACCTCGTCCACGCGCACCAGGTCCGCCTCGGCGGGCGGGGCGGGCTCGCCGTCGCCCAGCTTGTCGAGGCCGGGGATCGGGTTGCCGTAGGGCGAGGTGGTGGGGTTGCCGAGCAGCTTGATGAGCTTGCGCTCGACCGCCTCGCTCATCACGTGCTCCCAGCGGCATGCCTCGCTGTGCACGTGCTCCCACTCGAGCCCGATGATGTCCACGAGGAGGCGCTCGGCGAGCCGGTGCTTGCGCATGACGGCGATCGCGAGGTTGCGGCCCTGCTCGGTGAGCTCGAGGTGGCGGTCCTCCGCCACGACGACCAAGCCGTCGCGCTCCATCCGGCCGACGGTCTGGCTCACCGTCGGTCCACTTTGGCCGAGACGCTCGGCGATGCGGGCGCGCAGTGGCACGACGCCCTCTTCTTCGAGCTCGTAGATCGTGCGGAGATACATCTCCGTGGTGTCGATGAGGTCGTTCACACCCGCTCCCCTTCGTATGGTGTCAATGGTAGTCGTGCCGGGGGACACAGGTGTCCGCGCGGGTGCAGGATGTGAGTCGTGCATCCCTTGATCACTCCTGAGGCCCTCGCCGACGCGCTGAGTGCGCGACCGGCCACCGTCGTGCTGGACGTCCGGTGGCGTCTCGGTGGGCCACCCGGACGCCAAGACTACGAGGTCAGCCACGTGCCCGGCGCGGTGTACGTGGATCTGGACACCGAGCTGTCCGCTCCTCCGGGGGTCGGCGGCAGGCATCCGCTGCCGGATCCGGAGCAGCTGCAGGCGGTCCTGCGCCGCGCAGGTGTGCGGAAGGACAGCCAGGTCGTGGCGTACGACGCGGGTGACGGCTCGGTCGCCGCGCGGGTGTGGTGGCTGCTGCGGTGGGCGGGCCACAGCGAGGTCGCGGTGCTGGACGGCGGGTTCGCCGCATGGGAAGCGGCCGGGCTGCCGGTGACGGCGGAGGAGCCGGCGCCACTGACGGGTGAGGCGGCCGGGGACGTGGTGGTGCGGCCAGGTCAGATGCCCGTGCTGGACGCGGAGGAGGCTGCGGCGCTCGCTCGGGAGGGCGTGCTGCTCGACGCGCGGGCCGCGGCGCGTTACCGCGGGGAGACGGAGCCTGTGGACCCCAAGGCCGGGCACATCCCCGGTGCGCTCAACGCGCCGATGACCGGGCATGTTGGGGCTGACGGGCGTTGGCTTGGTGCTGCGGAGCTGGCGGAGCGGTTCGCGGGCCTTGGTGCGTCGGGTGACGTGGCGGTGGGCGCCTACTGCGGGTCTGGTGTGACCGCCTCGTCCGTCGTGATGGCGCTGGAGGTTGCCGGAATCACATCGGCCGAGAAGCCGGCGGCGCTGTACGCCGGGTCGTGGTCCAACTGGTGTGCGTTGGACCGGGAGGTCGCAACTGGCGGCTGACGCCGGCTCGGCCGGTGGAGCGGCCTCGGGTGTGGTGTCAGGCGTTGGGGATGCGTTCGAAGCCCTGCGTGGCGAGTTTCAGGGCGGTGGCGCAGGTGTCCAGTTCCTCGATGGCCACCACGCTCACCGAGAAGGCTGGAGCGAGGGCGGCCGGGTCGTCGGTCAGCATGACGGTGACCTGGCAGTCCTCCTTCGAGGCGCTGACCTGCCAGGCGGTGTTGCCGCCGATTTCGATCTGCTTCTTCTCGCCCTCCTGGCCCGCCACGTCGGGGGCGATGACCATCTGGGTGATGAGGGTCGTGGGCCCGGTGGTGGCGTGGATGCAGCCGCCGTCCGTTGAGGACTTGCCGCCGGTCGCCGCTTCGATGTCCACGGCTTTGAGGACTCCGCAGGTTTCCAGACCGGCGGTTTTCTTCTTCGTGGTGATCTTGGTGTCGCCCTGTGGTTCCGGGGCGGTGGGGTCCGCGGGCTTCGAGGGCGAGGTGCTGGTGGGAGGCTTCTTCGAGGTTGCGGGCGGGGTGGCGGGGGCCGCGTTGGGGTCGGCCGCGGCTGAGCCCTTGACCTGTTGGCTGCAGCCTGTGACGGCGGCGAGGGGCAGGATCAGCGCTAGGAGGATGGCCGCTGGTCGCAGGTGCATGTCGCCTCTGCCCCCTGTTCGGTCGGATCGGTTCCGGGCGTTCGTGGCCGGGGTGCGACTGTAGGCGGCCTGAGGATGGTGGGCACGTGGGGCGACCGAGATGTGATCACCGGTTGAGCTGATCGGTGGGTAGGTTGCTGGACTATGGGTAAGCCAGCCGCTGTTGTCTGGGATCGGTCCTTCCTGGGGTATGACCTCGGTGGCGACCATCCGCTCAATCCCGTCCGGCTTGATCTGACCGTCCGGCTCGCCACGGCGCTCGGGGTGCTTCAGGGCGTCGAGTTGCGGGTGCCCGAGGCGGCCAGCGACGAGGAGATCGAGCTGGTGCATCGGCCTGGGTATTTGAGCGCCGTGCAGGCGGCGCCCACGGCCGGGTGGGATGTCGGGCACGGGCTGGGGACGCCGGACAACCCGGTCTTCGAGCGGATGCACGAGGCTTCGGCGTTGGTGGTCGGTGGGTCGTTGGTGGCGGCTCGGGCCATTGCGTCGGGTGAGGTGGATCGGGCGGTCAACATCGCCGGTGGGTTGCACCACGCGATGCCGGACAGTGCGGCTGGGTTTTGCGTCTACAACGACTGCGCGGTAGCCATCGAGTGGTTGTTGCGCAACGGGGTGGAGCGCATCGCGTATGTGGATGTCGATGTGCATCACGGGGACGGCGTGCAGACGGCGTTCTGGGACGACCCGCGGGTGTTGACGGTCTCGTTGCATCAGCATCCGATGAGCCTGTGGCCGGGGACCGGGTGGGCCGGTGAGGTCGGTGGCGCCGGGGCCGAGGGCAGTGCGGTCAACGTGCCGTTGCCGGCGGGGACGCGCGACGGTGTGTGGTTGCGGGCGTTTCACGCGACGGTGCCGGCGTTGCTCAAGGCGTTCAGGCCTCAGGTGCTGGTCACGCAGTGCGGTGTCGACACGCACCGGGAGGATCCGCTCGCGGACCTGGCGTTGAGCGTGGACGGGCATCGGGCGATCTACCAGGCGTTCCGGGACTTGGTGAACGAGCACGGGTTCAAGTGGCTGGCGCTCGGGGGCGGCGGGTACGAGCTGCTCAGGGTCGTGCCGCGGTCGTGGACGCACCTGCTGGCGACGGTGCTGGACCGCGATGTGGATCCGAACCGGCCGTTGCCCGCGGACTGGGTGGCGCATGCGACACGCATCGCACCTGACTGGCCGTTGCCTGCGTCGATGACTGATGAGTGCGACGCTGGGTACCAACCGTGGGGCGGGGACGCGGTGGAGCCGGTGGACAAGGCGATTCGCGACACCCGGCGCGCGGTGTTCCCGTTGCACGGACTTGATCCCGACGACCCCAGGGACTGAAAGCCAGTGGCCGCTGCCAGAGATCCGTTCGACTTCCCCCGGCACTGGGAGGCGGACGTCGTCCTCAGCGACGGCGGCACCGTCCACCTGCGACCGATCACGCCGGACGACGGCGAGAAGCTGCGGGAGTTCCACGGCAGGCTGTCCGAGCGGACGCGGTACTTCCGCTACTTCGGGCCCTACCCGCGAATCCCGCAGCGCGACCTCGAACGGTTCAGCACCGTCGACCACCACGACCGCGTGGCGCTCATCGCGTTGCTCGGTGACGACATCGTCGCGGTCGGGCGGTTCGACCGGCTGCACGGCGGGGAGAGCGCCGAGGTCGCGTTCGTCGTCGAGGACGGGCATCAGGGGCGTGGGCTGGGCAGCATCCTGCTCGAGCACCTCGCCGCGGCTGCCAGAGAAGTCGGGCTCACGCGGTTCGAGGCGGAGGTGCTGGCCGAGAACGGGCAGATGGTCCGGGTGTTCCGCGACGCCGGCTACCAGGTCAGCAGGGCGTTCGAGGAGGGCGTGCTGCATCTGGAGTTCGCGATCGACCCCACTGACGAGTCCGTCGCCGTCGCCAGGGCGCGCGAACAGGCCGCGGAGGCCCGCAGCGTGCACAACCTGCTGCACCCGAGATCGGTCGCGGTCATCGGCGCCTCCACCGACCCGACCAAGATCGGGCACGCGGTCCTCAAGAACCTCCTCGAAGCCGACTTCAACGGGCCCGTCTACCCGGTCAACGCCGAGCACCGCGCCGTCAGGGGTGTCCGGGCCTATCCGACCGTGCTCGACATCCCCGACGACGTCGACCTCGCCGTCGTCGCCGTCCCCGCGGCCAGCGTCGACGAGGTCATGGACGCGTGCCTCGCCAAAGGCGTGAAGGCGCTCGTCGTCGTGAGCTCGGGCTACGGCGAGACGGGGCCGGACGGTCTGTCGGCCGAGCGCAGGCTCGCGGCCGAGGCGAGAGCGCACGGCATGCGTGTCGTCGGTCCCAACGCGCTGGGCGTGCTCAACCTCGACCCCAAGGTCAGGCTCAACGCGAGCCTCGCCCCGAAGCTCCCGGCACGCGGCCGTGCGGGCTTCTTCTGCCAGTCAGGCGCCCTCGGCACGGCCATCCTCGCCAACGCCGCGGGCTGGGGCCTCGGCCTGTCCACGTTCGTCTCGGCGGGCAACCGCGCCGACGTCTCCGGCAACGACCTGCTGCAGTACTGGGAGACCGACCCCTCGACCGACGTCGTCCTGCTCTACCTGGAGTCGTTCGGCAACCCGCGCAAGTTCGCGAGGCTCGCGCGACGGCTCGGCCGCACGAAGCCCATTGTCGCGGTGAAGTCGGGACGGCACGCGGTCGTTCCCGGCCTCGCCGCCACCGGCGCGAAGGTCGACGAGGCGAGCGTCCAGGCGCTGTTCGAGCAGGCCGGCGTGATCAGGGTCGACTCGCTGGCCCAGCTGTTCGACACCGCGCTCCTGCTGGCCAATCAACCGCTGCCCAAGGGCAAGCGCGTCGCGGTCGTCGGCAACTCCACCGCCATCGGGCTGCTGGCCGCCGACACGCTGCTCGCCCAAGACCTCGAGCTCGCGGGCGAGCCCGTCGACGTCGGCGCCCAGGCGACGCCGGAGGAGTTCGCCAAGGCCGTCCAGGAAGCGGCCGTCCGTCCCGACACCGATGCCCTCGTCGTCGTGTTCGTGCCACCCATCGCCGTCCCCGGCACGGCCTATGCGCGTGCGCTCAGGGAAGCCGTGCACGGCACGAAACCGATCGTCTCCACGTTCCTCGCGGTCGAAGGAATTCCGGAGGAGCTGCGGGTTCCCGGGAAAGGTTCCATTCCCAGCTACGCCAGTCCGGAACGCGCCGTTCTCGCATTGGCCCGCGTCATCCGCTACGCCCGCTGGCGCGCCGCACCCCAGGGCAACTTCACTCGCCCGGACGGTATCGACAGCGAACGTGCACGGTCCATTGTGGACAACACTGAGACCGAAAGCCTGCTGGGTGACGACAAGGCCGTCGAGCTCCTGAACTGCTACGGCATCGACGTCGTCCCGTTCCGCATCGCCCACAGCGCCGAGGAGGCGGCAGCAGCCGCCGACGAGCTCGGCTACCCGGTCGCGATGAAGGCCACCAGCGAACGCCTCCGCCACCGCACCGACCTCGTCGGTGTACGGCTCGACATCGCGCAGCAGGAATCGGTCAAGGCCGCCTACCACGACCTCGCGGCGCTGAGCGGCAAACCGGGCGTGTACGTGCAACGCATGGCGCCCAAGGGAGTCAGTTGCGTTCTCGGCCTGCAGGACGATCCGAGCTTCGGCACGTTGGTCTGGTTCGGACTGTCGGGTCTCGTCAGCGATCTTCTGGGCGACCGCGCCTACCGGGCGGTACCCCTCACCGACACCGACGCCGCAGAACTCGTTGCCGCGCCGAAAGCCGCGCCGTTGCTCACCGGTTACCGCGGCGACGAACCCGCGGACCTGAAAGCACTTCAGGACCTGGTACTCCGTTTGGCGGCACTGGCGGAGGACCTCCCGGAAGTCCGCTCACTCAAACTCGAACCCGTTCTTGCTTCTGCCGCAGGGGCTTTCGTCAGCAGCGCGCGCATAGTCATCGGCCCACCTCCGTCCTTGCACGACGTCGGTCCGCGCCGCTTGCGCTGACTTGCCGACCGCAACGATTCCGTTGTCTCATTCGCGCAGAGGTATGGACATGCGTCGGATAGCCGCCTAGGTTTCCCGGCATCGCCGAGCAACGCTGCCAAGGTGCGTCGGCGCATGCCCGTGGAATCTCGCTGTAAGAGGGACGAATGACGCCGAGAGCGCTCCTCCGCCTGGTGGCGACAACATGTGCGGCTCTGCTTCTCCTCGCCTCGTGCGCGGGTGGCGACGAGTCCACGATGGTTGGAAAGGTCAGCGCGAACGACCGCATGGTCATCGCCGTGTCGTTCGACCAGCCGGGGATGGCGGTTCGCAGGCTCGACGGCAGCTACCGCGGTTTCGACGTCGACGTCGCGAAGTTCATCGCGAACGAGCTGGGCGTCAAGGAGCAGGACATCACCTGGAAGGAAGCGCAGCCCGGCAACCGGGAGACGCTGCTGACCAGCGGTGAGGCCGACATGGTCGTCTCCACCTACTCGATCACGGACAAGCGCAAGGAGATCGTCGACTTCGTCGGCCCGTACTTCGTCGCGGGCCAGGACCTGCTGGTGCGCATGAACGAGAGCCGCATCGAGGGCCCGAAGTCGCTCAACGCCAGCCTGCGCCTCTGCTCCACCGCGGGCTCAACGTCCGCCGCGTACGTGAAGGACCAGTTCGCCAAGGACGTGAACCTGGTCGAGTACGCGAAGTTCAGCGACTGCGTCACGGCGCTGCTGGCCAACAACGTCGACGCCGTCACCACCGACGACGTCCTGCTCGCGGGCTACGCCGCCCAGAACCCGGAGCTGCTGCGGGTCGTCGGTGACCCGTTCAGCAAGGAGGAGTACGGCGTCGGCCTGCGCCGCAACGACCCCACCAGCAAGGCGAAGGTCCAGGCAGCGTTGCAGAAGATGATCGACTCGGGCGCCTGGCGGGAGTCGCTGGAGGTCAACATCGGATCTTCCGGCTACAAGATCCCCGACCCGCCGAAGCTGGCCCCCTGATCGCACAGAAGGTGACGTATGCTCACGCCACGTGAACCGCGTCCCGCCGCACCGTGCTGATCGACCCGTTCGCGCGGGCATTCCCGAACACGGCCGAGTCCCGCGCTACTACGCGGTCAAGGCCGAGCTCTTCGACCTCGTCGAGACCCTCGGCGAAGGCACGGTCCTGCCGTCCGAACGCGAGCTCGCCGAACGGTTCTCCGTCTCGCGCGTCACGCTTCGCCAGGCCGTCAGCGAACTGGTGCTCGAAGGCAAGCTCATCCGCCGCCAGGGCAGCGGCACGTTCGTCGCGCCGCCGAAGCTCGTCCAGCCGTTGTCGCTGGTCAGCTACACCGAGGGCATGCGACGCCAGGGTGTCGAACCGACCCGCACGGTGATCACGCTCGAGGAGCTCAGCGCCGACGAGGGCCTCTCCCGCGACCTGATGCTCGAACCGGGCGACCCGGTCGTGCACCTCGAACGGGTCCTGCTCGCCGACGACGAGCGCATCGGCCTCGAGTCGACGTACCTGAGCAGCCGCCGCTTCCCCGACCTGATGGACAAGCTCGACCCCGCCGGATCGCTCTACGCCTGCCTCACCGAACGCCTCGGCGTGCGCTTCGCCGAGGCGGAGGAACGCGTCGAGACCGTGCTGGCCACACCGCGCGAGGCGCTGCTCATCGGCACGAACCCGGCGCTGCCGATGCTGCTGCTGCACCGCGTCTCCTACGACGTCGACGGCCACCCGATCGAACGCGCCCGGTCGCTGTACCGGGGCGATCGGTTCAGTTTCGTCGCGCGGCTGCACGCCGACCGTTAGGAACGGAACAGAATCGGTCTCCGAGGCGTCTGAGGATCATGGCGCTGGAATCGGAGATCGGGCTCGTCGGCAGGGACGGCATCACCGCCCTGGTGGAGTCGCTGGTGGAGCGCCGCCACAAACAGCCGCTCCCGGTGATCGTCGCGTTCGGTCCCGGTGGCAGCGGCAAGACGTCGCTGCTCGACCACGTCCGCCGGCGCTACCGCGACGCGCCCACCGCCAAGGTCGACCTCGACCGGGCGGGTTCCCGTTCCTGCAAGGACATCCTCGACGTCGCCGCCGAGCAGCTGAGGTCCTGCCAGCACGCCGAGTTCGGGCGGATGCGGCTGCCGCGCTACGACCTCGCCCGTCTCGCGCTGTACAACGAGCCCGCCGACGACCCGCACCACCGCGCGCGTGAGCTCGCCGCCAAGCAGATGACCCGGCTCGTCGCGGTCGCCGACGCCGCCGAGGTCGTCGAGATGCTGCCACCCGCGCAAGGCCTCGGGAAGGTGCTCAGGCCACTTCTGCTGCGGCTCATCGGACTCGCCGTCATCGCGCCGCGGTCGTTGCGCTGGCTGCTGGGCGGGCCGCGCGTCGCGAGTGCGTTGCGGTGGTTCGAGAACTACGTCGGGCACGAACTGAAGTCCGGTCAGCGGCTGAAGTTCGACGCCGCACTCGTGCACACGTGGAGCCTCAACCGTTCCGGCGACACGCTGGAGATCGACAGGCTGCTCGTCGCCGCGTTCCTCGCCGACATCACCGCCGCCTACCGGTTCCGCGGCTGCTACCGCAGGATGAACAGCCTGCTGCTGCTCGACGGCGCCGACCTGCTCGACGGCATCGACTCCTACCTGCCACCGCAACGGCCACGGCCCGCCGCCCGCGCCACCGACTTCCTGAGCCTGGTCGCCGAGCGGCGCGTCAAGGAGCCGCACGTGCCGCTGCTCGTGATCGCCACCAAGCAGTCCGCGCCGTCGTTACCCGACTCGGCACCATCGGTGTTCCTGCCGGTGCGCCTGGAGCCGTTCACGCTGGCGCAGACGCGGCAGTTCCTCGCCGAGTGGAACCGCACGCGCAACAGCACGGTCGAGTCCGAGGCGCTCGTCGAGGAGCTGCAGGAGGTCACGCACGGCCACCCGCTCGCGGTTCGGCTCGCCATCCAGCTCGTGCAGTTCGTGTTCGCGCGCGACCAGGTGCTGCCGTCGGTGCGCGCGGTGTTCGACGAACGGCTACCGGTCGACGAGACCACGACGTTCCAGGACGCCATGGTCGGCGACTACCTGCTTCTCCGCTTCTTCCAACGGATTCCCGGCGCGGAGGAGATGCCGGAACGCGAGGCAGCGCGCGAGATCTTCGCCCGCCTCGCCGCCCCGCGCCTGCTCGACCGGCACGTGATCCGCGCGCTGCTCCCGTCGACGTGGTCGGCGGAGAACATGCGTGCTCTGCTGGCACAGCTGAGCTTTGTGAGCCAGCAGGGCGACAACTTCGTGCTGCACCCGTTGTTGCGCGATCTGCTGGCGCGCCGGCTTCGCGAGGTTCCCGAGGACCAGCCGTTCTCGCACCGCAACGTCCATCGGCTGCTGAACGATCGCTACGACAGCCTCGGGCAACGCGAGGACGCGCTCTACCACGCGCTCGCGCTCGGCGAAGTCCACCTCGTCGCGCATCGCCTCCGCCCGCACGTCGACGAACGCAGTGACCGCTGGATCGCCGAGCTCGCCGCCATCGCCGAGGCCCCGATGCCGCCGGGCGAGGGCTAACCGGAGTTCGGCGAAGAACCGCGCACGTGGTGGGAACGCCTGCGCAGTGACATCAAGGGCAAGGACGCGAAACGCACCCTCCACCGCCGTTACGACCGCGCGGTGCGGCCGGAAACCGGGCTGCTGGAGGACGCCGTCATCGCGACCTGGGAACTGCGTTCGCTCAGCAGGATCGTGCGGCCGACGGTCGAGATGTACGACCAGGTGTTGCGCACCCACCAGGAACTCAGCGGCGCCGAGGAACGCCTGACCGCTTACCTCGCAACGAAACGCGCGCTCGAACACAACACGCCCGCATCACCACCGGCGCCGTTGCCGCGCTCGTCCGGCGTCGGCCGCTACCCGTATCCGCGGCGCTGGCCCGGTCGCAACGCGTTGCGGCGCGTGGCTGTCTACCTCGTCGTCGCGCTGCTCGTGTTGTACGGCGCGGCTTTCTACCTCCAGGACAGCAACAACTGCTTGTGCTACGGCGTCTACGAACCGGCGGAACTCGTGGCGGACCTCGCGGGCCAGCGCACCCGTCTGTCCAAAATGGACGGAGCGCAATGCGTCGGCCTGAGTGAGAAACCCGGCCGGTTCGCCTACGGTGACCCGGCGTCGCAGAACAACGACGACGCGGAGGTCGAGGAGCTTGCGAAGCTCATCGCCGAGGAGAACGCCCGCGCCGCGAAGGTGAAGGACCGCAGCGTGGTGACGATCGTCGTCGCCACGATGCTCAGCTCCAACGAGCGGGTGAAGCGCGACCTGTCCGCCGGAGTGAACGAGCTGCGCGGCGCGTAACTGGCGCAGCGCGACTGGAACCAGCTCGACGGTCTCGGCCGCAATCCGTTGGTGCGCCTCGTACTCGCGAACTTCGGCGGCGAGTCCAGGTACGCGGAGAGGGTCGCGGAGGAGATCCGCGCGTACGCCGGCCGAGATCGGTCGGTGGTCGCGGTGACCGGTCTCGGGCAGAGCCGCGGCACCACGTTGGCCGCGCTCGGTGTGCTGGGCCCGTCGAAGGATCACCCGGACGGCATCCCGATGGTCGGCTCGTCCCTGTCGTCGACGAGCTTCAGCCAGAAGCCGTACTTCTTCCGCATCGCCCCGGCCAACGATCGTCAGGCGCAGGTCGCCGCCAGCATGATCGAGCGCACCGAAGCGTTGCGGGGCCGTCCGTTGCACCTCCTGCGCAGCACAGGGGACGAGTACAGCTCGGATCTCGCGGAGGAGTTCCAGGACGTGCTCGCGCCGGAAGTGCACGACTACGACGAGACGGCGCACTCGGTCGCCGCGCAGCTCGGCAAGGTCGTGACGGACATCTGCAAGAAGACAACTAACCCGCTCATCCTCTACACGGGCCGCACCGCGGAGGTCGGCGGGCTGCTCACCGAGCTGAGCCACAGCAACTGCACCGACCCGGTGGTGTTCGGCGGCGACGACCTGACTCAGCTGGAGACGACGAACTTCACGGATCTGGAAGACGTCAAACGAATCGCCGACGGCAAGCTGTACTTCACGACGTTCGCGTGGCCACCTGGCCGTGAGCCGATTCCCCCGTCGACGCAACAGTTCTTCACCACTTACGAGGCGGCGCAAAAACGGCATGCGCGGAAGGCGTTCCTTTCGGGCCCCAACGGACACGTTCTGCTTGCTTATGATGCCGTCAGCGCGGTCGCCCGCTCGACTGGTGTTGGGGCGACACGAGAAGCCGTCTTCGGGAAGCTGCGCACTTTGAGTGACTTCCCCGGCGCGTCCGGGAGGCTGACGTTCGCCCGGCCCGGCGCGAGCGACCTGTCCGGTGCGGATCCGGCCGACAAGCTGGTCGTGGGCCAGATCGTCAAGCTGGACAACGGTTTCCTCGTGTCTCGATACGTGATGCACGAGGGTGCGTAACGGATCGGCGAAGTGACTACGGGTCACCGGACCTCTTTTGCGCGCAGGAAGATACCGCCCGTTCGCACTCGTTTCCCGCTCAAGTCGCGGAGGTACTGTTGACGGTACGAACTCTGGATGTCCGCAACGGTGCGGAGGAGCGGGGGTGTGCCGTGTCCTTCAAGGCGGAGTTCCTCGCTGAACTCGAGGACTGTCTGCGCGGCTACGGCGCGGTCCCGGTGAGCAATCCCGACGCACTCGCGTTGTTCATCGAGTTCGTGCGAGCTCTTCCGGAAAGCGACCAGAGGCTTCGCTGCCTCGAAGGTGTCGACCAGGGCTCCGGGTCGTTCTGGAACAACCCGGCGGTGTGGTGGGAGCAGGTGCCGCGGTTCGGCGCGGGGCTGCCGCGATGCGGATCGGCGGAGTGCCGCAAGTTGCTGGACGACATGCTCGACGAGGCCATCAGCGACGAGATCGACGTGCTGGAGATGGAAATCCGCGAGCTGCCCAGCTGATCGGGAAAGCCTGGAACATGCCTGCCGGCGCCGCCACCTGTTACGGCCGCGGCGCCGGGGCTACCAGTTCACTTCACGGCGACGAGCGACTTGAACAGTTCCCGATAACGGTGGAGAGCCAGTCGCAGGTCCTCTGTCTGTGGATCACCGTTCCCCTCGAGCTGCTTGGTGAGGGAGCGGTGACGGGCGGTGAGCTCGCCGATCGCCCGCGTCACGAGCTCGTCCGCCTTGCGCACGGCCGCTTTCGGGTCGTCGACGAACTCGTACTGCACGGCCTGCCACTCGTCTTCGAGCCGCCCGGCGGTCCGTTCCTGTTGCTGGTGTTGCGCGGCGGCAGGCTTTTCCTGCTGCTGGTGCTGCGAGGGAACCGGCTGCTGTTCCTGCCGGATGTCCTCGCGCTGCTCCTGTCGTTGCTCCTGCCGCGGATCCCGCGGATCCCGCGGATCCTGCGGGGTGTCCTGTCGCGGATCCTGGCGCAGGTCGTGTTCACCCTGCCGCTGCTGAGGATGCGGGGGCGCCGACGCGGGGTCGTTCGTCACCGGAGCCTTCCTCACGGGTGTCTCAGACATCCGTCTTCTCCTTCCGCGCGGCCTCACGGTCCTTGCCGGGAGCCGCACCGTGTTCGAGCAGGTCGGTGAACAGTTCGCGGTAGTGCACCATTGCGGTGCGCAGGTCCTCGGTACTCGCTTCGCCGATCTCCTGGCGTTCGGAGATGTCGTGCGCCTTGCGGTAGTGCTCAAGGGTCCGGGCGTGTTCCACCGACAGGACGCTCAGCTGCGCCTCGTAACCCTCGGTGGGATAGCCGCGCTCGGCCATCAGATCGGTGACCAACCGATCCGCTTCCGTGATCGCCTTTTCCGGCGAGTCCACGAACTTCGCCTGCACGCCTGCCCAGTGCCGCCGGTAACTCTCCTGTGCCGCAGGGGAAAGCGGCTTCAGGTCGAACTCGCTGTGCTGGCGTTCCCGTGCGGCGAGTTCCTTCTCCGCGGCCGTTCGGCTGTCGCTCTGCTCGACCGCGTGGTCGTACTCGGGGCCGAAGCGGTCGCGCAACCTCTTGCGCTGCATGGCGGGCCTCAGCACGAATGCGAGAACCACCAGCACCACGAGAACCGCGACCACAAGGCCGATGATGGCGCCCGTTGACATGGAAACCTCCAAGACAGGCAAAACTCTGCTGTCCGGAGGCTTCCCGTTGTCCCGGCGTAGAAACATCAACCCTTGATACAAACCACCTGCTTGAGCTTGGCGACCACCTCGACCAGGTCGGACTGGTTCGCCATGACGGTGTCGATGTCCTTGTAGGCGCCCGGAATCTCGTCCACCACACCGGCGTCCTTGCGGCACTCGACACCACTTGTCTGGGCGGCGAGATCCTGCTCGGTGAACGTCTTGCGGGCCTTGTTGCGCGACATCCTGCGGCCGGCGCCGTGCGAGGCCGACTCGAACGAGTCCGGGTTCCCGAGCCCGCGCACGATGTACGAGCCGGTGCCCATCGAGCCCGGGATGATGCCCAGCTCGCCACGTCCGGCATGGATCGCGCCCTTGCGGGTCACCAGCACTTCCTCACCGAAGTGGGTCTCCTCCGCGACGTAGTTGTGGTGGCAGGAGATCGGCTCCTCGAACCGGATGCGGGGGAACTCGGCGCGCAGCACGTCACAGACCAAACGCAGCATGACCGCGCGGTTACGCCGCGCGTAGTCCTGCGCCCAGTAGAGGTCGTGCCGGTACGCCGCCATCTCTGGCGTGCCCGCGAGGAACACGGCGAGGTCCGGGTCCGGCAGCTCGGCGTTGTGCGCGAGCGTGCGCGCCACCGAGATGTGGTGCTGCGCCAGCTCGTTGCCGATACCGCGCGACCCGGAGTGCAGCATGACCCACACGCGCTGGTCGGTGTCGAGGCAGACCTCGAGGAAGTGGTTGCCGCCGCCGAGCGTGCCCATCTGGTGCATCGCCTTGTCGGCGCGCGCCTTCACGGCAGGCGTCAGGTCGTCGAACTTCCTCCAGAACCCCGCCCAGTCGGACGCGTCCCTTTCGGTGAACGCCGTCGCCTTGTGCTGGGCGAAACCGACCGGGACCACGGCCTCCATGCGGGACCGCAGCCCGCGCAGTGTCTCCGGCAGGTCGCTGGCCGTGAGCGAGGTGCGCACGGTGGCCATGCCGCAGCCGATGTCCACGCCGACGGCCGCGGGGGAGACGGCGTCGCGCAACGCGATCACCGATCCCACCGTGGCACCCTTTCCGTAATGCACGTCCGGCATCACGGCGATGTGCTTGACGGCCCACGGCAGCGCGGAGATGTTCTGAAGCTGTCGCATGGCGAACTCCTCGACCTCGTCGGGCCGAGCCCACATGCGGATGTCCACGTTCTGGCCGCGGACCACGGTTGCTGCCATGACTACGAGGTTAGGCCGCGCTTTGCTTGATCCACAAAGGAGTTTCGGCGCTCACGAACTCCCACGTGCCTTTGCGCACCTTGGCCTTGCTCATGTCGCCGCCGATGTTCGTGACGAACGCGCGCACCGTCGGCAGGTCGTTGACGTCCGCGATCAGGATCGCCTTGTTCTGCAGCGTGACGCTGCCGCCGCCGAGCTTCTCGCGCGCGACCGCGTCCTTGAGGAGCCCTTCGCGGACCTGCCGCGCGGTGATGCCGCCGACCTCGACCTGGACGGCGTCGACCTTCGGCGAGTTCGCCGGCAGGAAGCGGAACGTCAGCACCGACTCCTGCCTGAACCGCTTGCTGATCGTCGAGGCGGTGTGGCGCAGGCTTTCCTCGTTGAGCGTGACGTCGAACTTGCGGGAGCGCTCGAACGTCGTCTGCTGCAGGCTGCTCGACCAGAACACGCCGTCGAGCAGCGTGGAGCGGGTGGTGACGCCGCCGTTCGCGAGCACGATGCCGCGGACCTCGCGGTCGAACTCGACCAGCCTGTCCCGCAGCCGCGGGTCGTCCGGATCCGTGATGATCGCGGTGTTGTTCGTCGCGAAGATCTCCGGGCACGGCAGCGGCGCTCCCGCCGCCGTGCCCGTGGAGATCGTGATCGCCAGTACCGACATGACTGCCACGAGAAGCTTTCGCATGTGACACAACGTATTGGTACTGGGGCGCGGGGCACACACCCGATTCCGCTCAGCGGGCCACAGCACGTTTGTACTGGTAGTTGGCCAGTGGAACGAAGATCAGCAGGAAGATCACCACCCAGCCGAGCGACGCGAGCACCGGGTGCTGCAGCGGCCACACGTCCGGCGGCGTCTGCAGGGGAGAGGTGTTGCCGAAGAGCTCACGGGCGGCCAGCGTCACGGCCGACACCGGGTTCCACTCGGCGATGTGGCGCAGCACCGAGGGCAGTCTCTCCGACTGCACGAACGTGTTCGCGATGTAGGTGATGGGGAACAGGAAGATGAAGCTCGCGTTGTTGAACACCTCGGGACTGCGCACCAGCAACCCGATCCACGCCATCGCCCACGAGAACGCGTAGGCGAACAGCAGCAGGATCCCGACGGCGGCCAGCGCCTCGAGCGGTGAGGAGTGGATCCGCCAGCCGACGATCAGCCCGGTGATCATCATGATGACGATGACCAGCGCGTTGTTGACCAGGTCGGACGTGGTGCGGCCGACCAGGACCGCTGAGCGGGCCATGGGCAGCGAGCGGAACCTGTCGATGATGCCCTTCGTGATGTCCTCGGCGAGACCGCTGCCGGTGATGGTGGCGCCGAACAGCACCGTCTGCGCGAAGATGCCGGCCATCAGGAACTCGCGGTAGTCCATGCCGGGGATCTCGATCGACCCGCCGAAGACGTAGGCGAACAGCAGAACGAACATGATCGGCGCCGCGGTGGAGAACACCAGCAGGTCCGGTACGCGCTTGATCTTGATGAGGTTGCGCTTGGCGACGACCGAACCGTCGGCGAGCGCCTGCAGCAGCTTCACTTCTCTTCCTCCCCTTCGGCGTGGTGGCCGGTCAGGGCCAGGAACACGTCGTCGAGCGTCGGGCGGCGCAGGCCGATGTCGAGGACCTTCACGGACTCGGCGTCCATGCGCCGGATCGCCTCCATCAGCACCGCGGACCCGCCCGCGACCGGCACGGTGAGGTGGTGCTGGCGTTCGTCGGACTCCATCGGGCCGACGGCGAGGTCGGTGAGCGCCGACATCGCCGTGGCGAGCTCGGCTGACGTGGCGACGGAAAGTTCCAGGCGTTCGCCGCCCACCTGGTCCTTCAGCTGGTCGGCGGTGCCTTCGGCGATCACCTTGCCGTGGTCGATGACGGCGATCTGGTCGGCGAGCCGATCGGCTTCCTCGAGGTACTGGGTGGTGAGCAGGAGGGTGGTGCCGCCTTTGACGAGCTCCTCGATCACGTCCCACATGCCGAGGCGGGACCGCGGGTCGAGGCCGGTCGTCGGCTCGTCGAGGAACAGCACGCTCGGTTTCGCGACGAGCGCGCCGGCGAGGTCGAGGCGGCGGCGCATACCGCCGGAATAGCCCTTCACCGGGCGGTCGGCGGCGTCCTCGAGGTCGAACCGTTCGAGCAGCTCGCGGGCTCGCTCGCGGCTTCTGGCGCGCCCGAGGTGGTAGAGGCGGCCGACCATGTCGAGGTTCTCGAACCCGGTGAGGTTGTCGTCGACCGCGGCGTACTGGCCGGAGAGGCCGATGCTCCTGCGGAGCTCGTCCGCCTGCTTGCGGACGTCGAGACCGGCGACGCGCGCCGACCCCTCGTCGGCTTCGAGCAGGGTGGTGAACACCCGCACCGCGGTCGTCTTGCCCGCGCCGTTGGGTCCGAGCAGACCCATGATGGTGCCTTCTGGGACTGTGAGGTCCAGGCCGTTGAGTGCGACGACCGACCCGTAGCGTTTGACCAGGCCTTCGGCCTCGATCGCGTCTGTCATGCGGGCATCATGGCCTCCAGGTCTGACAATTTCGTCCGGTTTAGGCCCGTGCACCGGGTGATTGACAGCCGGTTCGAACGTGAAAATACTTCAGGGTCATGGACCGCGTGTGTGTCATCGGGGCAGGCTCTTCCGGTATCGCCGCATGTCAGGTGCTCAGCGCCCGCGGCATCGAGTACGACTGCTACGAGACCGGATCCGAGGTCGGCGGCAACTGGCGCTACCTCAACGACAACGGCATGTCCTCCGCCTACCGGTCGCTCCACATCAACACCTCGCGGCAGATGATGGAGTTCAAGTCCTTCCCGATGCCCGCGCATCTGCCCGCCTACCCCTCGCACTTCCAGATCGCCGAGTACTTCGACGACTTCGTGAAGCACCACGGGTTCCGCGACCGCATTCAATTCCGGACCGAAGTCGTCTCGGTTTCTGTTGCTCCGGACGGCTATTCGGTCACCACCCGCGATCGCGATACGCGTTCCGAAGTCACGTCGTCGTACCGTTCGGTCATCGTGGCTAACGGGCACCACTGGTCGCCGCGGATGCCCGAACCGACGTTTCCCGGATCGTTCGACGGCGAGGAGCTGCACGCGCACTTCTACAAGACGCCAGAACGATTCGTGGACAAGAAAGTGCTGGTTCTCGGCATCGGCAATTCGGCGTGCGACATCGCGGTGGAGTCGTCGCGGGTTGCTTCGCGGACTTGTCTGGCGATGCGGCGTGGGGCGCACATCATGCCGAAGTACCTGTTCGGGATGCCGACGGATCACCTGACGACCTCGCCGCTCGCCCGGTTCGCGCCCGCTTGGCTGCAGGCGCTGACGCTTCGGGCGATGTTGCGGCTGGCTCGGGGGAAGCTCTCTTCCTACGGGCTGCCGGAGCCTTCGCACGGGATCCTGGCCGCGCATCCGACGGTGTCCGATGACCTGCTGACCCGGCTCGGGCACGGGGACATCACGGTGAAGCCGAACATCGCCCGGTTGGACGGGTCCGGAGTCGTGTTCTCCGATGGCAGCCGGGAGGACTTCGACGTCATCGTCTACTGCACCGGGTACAAGGTCGACTTCCCGTTCTTGGACTCCGGTGAGTTCTCGGCCGTGTCGTCCGCGGACAACGAGGTGTCGCTGTACCGGCGGGTCGTGGATCCGGGGCATCCCGGGCTGTACTTCCTCGGGTTGATCCAGCCGCTCGGGGCGATCATGCCGTTGGCTGAGGCTCAGGCCGAGTGGATCGCCGACCTCGTGTCCGGGCGGGCGGTGCTGCCGTCCGTGGCCGAGATGAAGGCGGAGATCACCGGTTACCGGGAGTCGTTGCGGAGCCGGTACGTGAAGTCGAAGCGGCACACGTTGGAGGTCGACTTCCTCGGGTATCTGCGGGAGCTGGCGCAGGAGCGGCGGGCCGGTGCTGCTCGTCGCTGACGGCTCGCTCGACTGATATATCGGCTGTCCACCGGCTCGTGCGTCCGCAGCTGCTCCGCCCCTTTGCAATGAGTCTTTTGACTTCGTCCGCAAACGTCTTTTGCATCCGGCGTGTGGCGCCAGCCGATATATCAGTCGGCGTGAGCGTCATGAGCTGCGGCTTAGCAATGGGTCTTTTGACGACGTCGTCAAAAGACCCATTGCTAAGGGGCGGTGGCTTGCCGGCCGCCAGGGGTGGAGGCGAGGGGGCGGTGTGGGTGGGGGCCGGTGGCGGTTGCGGAGGTGGAAATGGATCGAGGGGCGGGTGGCGGTCTGGGTACGGTCGGGCCGTGTCCACGAGCGTGCAGGTGATCGTTCTCAACGGCGGGTCCAGCTCCGGCAAGTCGGGGATCGCGCGGTGTCTGCAGGCCGTGTTGCCTGAGGCCTGGCTGGCGATCGGGGTCGACACGCTGATCGACGTGATGCCGCCGCGGTTGCAGCTCGGGGCCGAGGGGATCGGGTTCGCGGACGGCGGGGAGATCACCGTCGGGGCGGAGTTCCGGTTGCTCGAGGACGCGTGGATGGAAGGGGTGGCTGCGATGGTGCGTGCTGGGGCGCGGGTCATCGTGGACGACGTGTTCCTCGGCGGGATCGAGTCTCGGCAGCGGTGGGAGAAGGCGCTGGGCGGGCTCGACGTGCTCTGGGTCGGGGTGCGGTGCGATGCCGCTGTTGCCGCGGGGCGGGAGCTTGCGCGCGGCGATCGGGTTTCCGGGATGGCCGCGGTGCAGGCTGAGCTGGTGCATCGCGGGATGGACTACGACGTCGAGGTCGACACGACTCGTGCCGAGGCGATCGAGTGTGCCGAGGTGATCGCCGAGAGGGTCAAGATCGCCTAAATGCCGGGTGGGTCGTTGGGGGCGCACGATCCGCCGCCTTGGGGCCAGCACGACGGGCCGGCGATCACGTGCGAGGCGACTGCGGACAGTATTTCGGGTAGATCCGTGTGCAATATGTTGCCCAGTGAGATCCAACGGGCGAAGACACACGGCCAGACCTCGCCGGTGGGGGAGATCGCCACGGCGCCGTGGCCGCAGCGGCCGCACAGCTGCTCAGGGGCTGGGGAAGCGTTTGTGCCGCGGCCGATGCCGCGCAGGCGGTCGGTGCCGATGGTGGAGACGCCCAGCCCGGCGAGGTCGGCGCGTGCGGCGTGGGTGCGCTGTTGGCCGATGAAGTCGGACGAGCTGACGTCGATGACACCGGCACGCAGTGGGATGTCGCGGTTCAGGGCTTTGGTGATGTTGGCCCTGGTGCGGGCGTGGCTGCCGCGACGGCGGGTGATGGCCTCGTGCTGGGCGGCGGTGTCCGAGTAGTAGCTCGTGGCCAGGCGCACGCCGGGGCGGGAGAAGGTGTCCCACAGGCGCGGGCCGACGTGCACGAGATTGCTGAAGACCTCGACCGCCAGTCCGGCGTCCAGTGCATGGTCCACCAACTCGGGTAAATCGGGGTGCAATGTGGGTTCGCCGCCGACGAACTGAACCGAGTGTGCGCCGAGTGGCGCCAATTGGTCGATGGTCCTGACCAATCCCGTGTTCTCATCGCGCCCTCAGTGCCGCGGGCCGGAGTCCGCGTAGCAGTGCGTACAGCTCAGTTGGCATTTGCCGGTGATCTCGAGCCATGCGAAACGCAGATCGGTCATGTCCCGCTCCCCTGGACGTGGCGGTGCGATAGCAATTCTGCCCCGGTGAGTCGCGAAAGGAGCTGTCGAATTCATTCAGGCATCGAGCTGATGTTGGACTGATGACATGTTTCCGACACGAATCCGGTGAGCGCACTCCGAGGTCAAGCGCGCGTCATCACGAAGCAGGCGAACCCGCTCCCGGCAGCGGGCTCCGGCAAACGCTCGATGTCGAACGACGAACCGAACAACCGCTGTTCCTCACCCACGGCGAGACCGGGAAACCGTCCCCCGCGCCGCTTCCACCACGGGATCTCGTCGTAGAAGCACCACAGCACGAACACCGAACCGGGGTGCGACAGACGCAGCACCGTCGCCGCCATCGCGTCCCGGGCGGGGCCGCGCAGGTCGTCCAGCACGCTGTAGTCGACGAGCAGGTCGAACGTCCCGGAGACAGCCGGGATGGAGGCGGCGGTCAGATCCCCGACCAACCACGACACGGACAACGACGGCGGCGTCGCGCGGCGGGCCTTCTCCAGGCCGACGGGGGAGTAGTCCACGCCCGTCACGTCGAACCCGTGCGCGGCGAGGAAGATCGAGTTCGCTCCGCTGCCGCACCCGAGGTCGATCGCGCGACCCGGTGGAATCCGGCCCGACGTCACCAGCCGCACCAGCTCGGACCGCGGCCCGCCCTCCCACGGCGCCCAGGTCCGGTACATGAAGTCGTAGGCGCGACGTCCGACCATTGCAGGCCTCCCAACGAAAAGCGGGGCCACCGACGTTACGCCGGCAGCCCCGCTCACCGAAGAACTTCAGTGCACGCCCAGCACACCGTCCACCCGGCGCGGAATGCCCAGCGGGTTCGCGTCCTGCAGTTCCGCTGGCAGCAACGCGTCCGGCCACGACTGGTACGTCACCGGCGCGATCCACCGGCGGATCGACGTCGCGCCCACCGACGTGTGCAGCGGGTTCGTCGTCGCCGGCCACGGACCACCGTGGTGCTGGCCCCACGCCACCGCGACGCCGGTCGGCCAGGCGTTGAAGATCAACCGGCCCGCGACGTGCCGCAGGATCTCCGCGATCGCACCGGCTTCGGCGTGGTCCGAGTCGGCCGCGTGCACGGTGCCGGTAAGCGTGCCGGGCAGCTTCGCCAGCACCGAGTGCAGCTCGGACGGCGAGGAGTACGTCACGATCAGCGCCGCGGGACCGAAGTGCTCCTCGGTCAGCTTCTCGAGATTCTCCTCGAACGTCTTCACCGGCGTGCTGAACAGCAGCGGCGCCACCGCCCACGCCTCGTCCGGGCGGGCACCCGTGGACACCACGGTCACGAGGTCCGACGCGGCGAGCGCGTCCGTGCCCGCCTTGTAGGAGTCGCACATCCGCTCGTTCAGCATCGCGCCACCGGAGGACGCCGCGACGGCCTCACCGAGCGCGGGCACCAGCTCCGCGGGCGCGAACACCAGGCCGGGGTTCGTGCAGAACTGGCCGACCCCCATCGTCAGCGACTGCGCGAACCCGGCCGCGATGTCCTCACGTTGCGCCGCACCCGGCAGGATCACCGTCGGGTTCACGCTGCCCAGCTCGCCGTAGAACGGGATCGGGTCCGGCCGGCCCTGCGCCAGGTCGAACAGCGCGCGGCCACCACCGGTCGACCCGGTGAAGCCGACGGCACGCACCGCCGGGTGCTTCACCAGCGCGACACCGGCCTCGGTGCCGTACACGATCCCGAACACGCCTTCGGGCGCACCGGCATCGCGCAACGCGTCCACCACAACCCGCGCGGTCTCGCGCGAGGTCGACGGGTGCGCCGAATGTGCCTTCACCACAACGGGACAGCCGGACGCCAGCGCGGAAGCCGTGTCACCGCCTGCCACCGAGAAGGCGAACGGGAAGTTCGACGCGGAGAACACCGCGACCGTCCCGAGTGGACGGAGAACTCGCCGCAGCACGGGGCGCGGCGGGATGATGTCCGGGTTCGCCGAGTCCAAAGTGGCCTCGACGTAGCTGCCCTCGCGCAGCACCTCCGCGAACAGCCGCAGCTGGTTCGTGGTGCGCTTCAACTCCGTCGTCAGGCGCGGCACGCCCAGCGCCGTCTCGCCGTCCGCGGTCTCCACCAGCAGCGAGGACTCCGCGTCCAGCGCGTCCGCGACCTTCTCCAGCACCACGGCACGATCCGCAGCCGGCACGACCGACCAAGCGGAGAACGCCACTGCCGCGGCGGAGGCGATCCTGTCCACCTCGCTGTCGGGCGTCTTCGCAACCGGCTCGCCGAACGGCTCACCGGTGCGCGGGTTGTATCCCTGAACGACGTGGCTCAACGCCCTGCCTCCTTGACTGCCGTGTCGAAATCGGGGCCGCACCAGGCCCCGCCCACGTACTTCGCCGCGTACGACGAGGGATCGAGCTCACCGCCGTGCTTCTCCAGCACCTCGGCGGCGTGCACCTCGGAGTCGTCCTGCGGCTCGTAACCCAGCGCGCGGGCCTCGTCCAGCGAGAACCAGCCGCGCGTGTTGGCCGAGACACCCCACACGATCCGGAATCCCGGCGACGCGACGGAAAGACACGCCTCGAACAGGCGCGCGCAGTCGTCCGGCGACATCCACGTCGACAGCATCCGCACGTCGCGCGGCTTCTCGAAGCACGAGCCGATGCGGATCGCGATCACGTCGAGGCCGTAGCGGTCGGCGTACAGCGACCCCAACGCCTCCAGCGCCACCTTGGACACGCCGTAGTAGGTGTCCGGACGCGGGAAGAGGTAATCACCGGCGTCACCGTTGGCGCGCTCGACGTAGCCCACGGCGTGGTTCGAGCTCGCCAGGACGACGCGGCGAACTCCCTGGCGCCGCGCGGCCTCCAGCACGGTGTGCGTGCCGTCGATGTTGACGCGGAGGATCTTCTCCCACGCCTCCTCGAGGCTGTGGCCGCCGAGATGGATCACGGCGTCGACGTCCTTCATCGCCGCCTCCATCGCGGCCATGTCGGTCACCGACGCCTGGACGAGCTCGACGTTCTCGCCGTCGGCGGCCGCGGGTAGCTCCGCGATGTCCAGCAGCCGCAGGACGCGGCCCTCCGCCGCGAGGCGGGAACGCATGAGCGTCCCCACCCCACCGCCGGCGCCGGTGATCAGGATGCGTGCGGTCACGGGTTGGACCCCTCCGTCATGTGCAGGTACTCGGCAAAACTTGGGTCAGCGCCCGAACTGGCGGAGAAGTTCGGTGATCGTCCGGGCGGCGTCCAGCAGAGCGGCGACGACCTGCCGCTCGTGCTCGGGGTCCAGTCTGCCCAGGGGGACCGAGCAACTCATAGCGTCCAGAACGGGGTTCCGATACGGCAACGCCACCGCGAAGCAGCCCAGCCCCGGCGTGTTCTCCTCGCGTTCGTGGGCATATCCGACATTCCGGAACCCGGCGAGCTGCTCGTGCAGCGCGGCCCGATCGGTCACGGTGTTGGGGGTCAGCGGGGCCAGCACGTCGGGGAGGATCAGGTCGACCTCCTCCGGCGTGCGCGTCGAGAGCACTGCCTTGCCCAGCGACGTGGAGTGCGCGGGCAACCGGCGGCCGACGCGCGACACGACGCGCAGGTGGTGCTCGGACTCGCGGCTCGCCAGGTAGACGACGTCCGCGCCGTCCAAACGGGCAAGGTGCACGGTCTCGTTGATCTCCTGCCGCACCTGCTCCATCACGCGGATCGCCGCGCGCACCACGGGGTCGTGGTCCAGGTAAGACGTACCGACGAGCAGTGCGCGCACACCGATGCCGTAGGTGCCACGGTCCGAGTCGACCTCCACCCAGCCGCGCGCGACCAGCGTCTGCAGCAGCATGTACAGGCTGGATTTGGGGTAGCTGAGTTCGCGGTGCAGCTCGGTCAGCGTCAGCCTGCGGTCCGACGCGGAGAGCACTTCGAGCAGCTCCACCGTCCGATCGGCGGACTTCACTGCGCCCGGACGAGCCGTGCCCTTGTCGATCGGCGACGCCACCTGGCCTCCTCGGCTCTCCTTTGGGAAACCTTCTGAACAACACGCCCTTGACACGTTGCTGTGCTGATTCTTACAGTCCTGCATCAGGTTCACAAGTACGACCCCAGTTCACATACGTGAAAATGAAGGGCTCCGACGATGCGCCGTAGAACTGCCACAACAATCGCCACGCTCGGCGTGGCCGCCCTGCTCGCGGGCTGTGGAAGTTCCACTCCGGCCGCGTCGAACAAGGACCCGAACAAGCCCCTCGAGGTGTGGACCCGCTCGACGGAGGCGACCGCGAAGGTCTACGAGAAGATCTTCAAGTCCTTCACCGAGAAGACCGGTGTGCAGGTCGACTACAAGCCGATCTTCAACGACTTCGACAAGCAGGTGCAGCAGCGCGCCGCGTCGAAGGACCTCCCGGACGTCGTCATCACCGACACCGGCTCGCTGGGCAACTTCGTCAAGCAGGGCTGGACGACCGAGATCAAGCGCGAGGACATCGCGGGCGGCAACGACATCGTCGACAGGGCCTGGAACAACGGCAAGGGCGCGGACGGCAAGTTCTACGCCATTCCGTACTCCACGCAGGCGATGGTCACGCTGGTCCGCAAGGACTGGCGCGAGAAGCTCGGCAAGCCGATCCCGACGACGTGGGAAGAGCTCGACGACCTCGCGAAGGCGTTCACCCGCAACGATCCCGACGGCAACGGGCAGAACGACACCTACGGCATGCTCGTACCGGGCACGGTCGACCGCGGCTACCTCGCCTGGTGGGCGGCCAGCTACATCTGGCAGGGCGGCGGCGACATCCTCGACGAGGAGGGCAACGGCAAGTTCTCCGTCGGGATCGACTCGCCGGAGTCGACCAAGGCGATCGAACGGCTCCGCAAGCTCTTCTGCGAAGAGAAGGTCATGCAGCCGGGCTCGCTGACGCTCAGCACGAACGACGCGCACCCGCTGTTCGAGTCGGGCAAGAGCGGCATCTACCTGACCGGCCCGTACATGATCGGCCGCTTCGACAAGTCGATCGGCAAGGACAAGTACGAGGTCATCGCGTCGCCGCGCGGCCCGGCCGGTGCCACCGTGCTCGGTGAGGGCGAGGACATCTACCTGATGGCCGGCTCCGCGAAGACCGCCGACCAGAAGAAGCTCGCCGAGTACCTGATCACGCCCGAGGCGCAGCAGGCCGGCATGAAGGGCGACCCGCAGCCGGTGGTCCGCCTGCCCGTCAACAAGAACGTCGACGTCAACGCGACGTACAACGACCCGCGCTGGGCGACCGTGGCGGGCGTGTACAAGAGCGAGGCGCGGCCGTTCCCGAGCGTCCCCAACTTCACGCCCTTCCGGCAGAAGACCTCGGAGACCCTGAACTCGATCTTCGCCAAGTGCCCCGCCGACTCCTCGGCCGAGCTGAAGACACTGGCGGAGGCGCTGAAGAAGGAGCTTGAGAACCAGAAGGCGTCGCAGTGACGGCAGTTCATCCCGCCGAAAAGAATCACTGGGACACCCAAGACGTGGGCTCGACGGCTAGTGGCGGCGGTGCCGTCGAAACCCACCCCGTGAGGCGGCGCCGCCGGCGCCGCCTCACGGGAGCCACCTTCATCCCGTGGCTGTTTCTCTTCCCCGCCGCGCTGATCTTCCTCGTCTTCAAGTTCATCCCGATGGCGGAGGGAATCCGGCTCTCGCTGTTCGAGGTCCGGCCCTTCCTCGGCGACATCTTCGTCGGTTTCAAGAACTACGCCACGATCCTGCAGGACGAGAAGTTCCTGACGGCGAGCTGGCACACCCTGGTCCTGGCCGGTGGGCAGACGCTCGGAGCGATGCTCATCGGCTTCTTCCTGGCACTGTTGCTGGAAGGCCACGCCAAGTCGCTGTGGTTCGTGCGGTCCGCGGTGTTCCTGCCCGTGGTCGCCGCGACCGCGGTCATCGGTGAGATCTGGCGGTTGTTCTTCTACCCTGCACCGGAAGGTTTCCTCAACGAGGTCATCTCGTGGGTGGGCCTCGGTCCCTGGGAGTACATCCACAACACGGACACCTCGCTGGTGTCGGTGATGTTCGTCGGCATCTGGAAGCACGCGCCGTACGACATGGTGCTGATCCTCGCCGGGCTCGCCGGCATCGACCGCCAGCAGTACGAGGCCGCCGCGATCGACGGAGCATCGACGCTGCAACGCATCTGGAACGTCACGCTGCCCGCGTTGCGTCCAGTGATCACGATTCTCCTGACGCTGGCGGCGATCCGCGGCCTGCGCGTGTTCACCGAGGTCTACGTCCTGACCGGCGGCGGTCCCGCCGGATCGACCGACGTCTGGATGACGCGCGTCTACACAACGGCGTTCGAGCAGTCCGAAGCCGGCCTCGCATCGGCTGGATCGGTCCTGTTGTTCCTGGTTACCTTGGTTCTCACGGTCAGCGTGCAGTGGTACCGCCGGAGGAAGGAGGCGCGATGAGCGTCAACTCGAGCCGCTTCGACAGCGCCATCGGCTGGTCCACCCGCCCGGACGCGTGGGTCGGCAGGGGTATCCGGGTGCTTCTGAGCGCCCTCGCTGTAATCCTTTTCTGCGGTCCGCTGCTGGTCATCTTCTCCGGCGCGTTCGACCACAACCCGGACCCGACCCAGCTGTCGGTGTTCCCCGACAACCCGTCGCTGATCAACTTCAAGGTGGCGGGCGAGAACAAGATCTGGGACTACCTGGCGAACTCTCTGATCATCGCCGGTGGTGCCCTGCTGTTGCAGCTGGCGGTGAGCGTGTTCGCCGCCTACGCGTTGGCGCGCAAGAAGTTTCGCGGTCAGGCCATCGCGCTGTTGGTCATCCTTGCCACGATGATGTTGCCGGAGGAGGTCATCGCGATCCCGCTGTCGCTGGTGATCGGAGACCTACCGCTGGTGCACGTGAGTCTCAAGGGCACTCTGCTCGGCGTCATCCTCCCCTTGGGAGCGTGGGGTTTCTCCATCTTCGTCATGACCGAGTTCATGAAGGAGATCCCCGCCGAACTGGAGGAAGCGGCCAAAGTGGACGGTGCCGGGGAGCTGCGTCTCTTCGCGCAGATCATCCTCCCCCTGTGCAAGCCCGCGCTCGGCGTCATCGCCGTGTTCGGCTTCAACATGATCTGGGAGCAGTACCTGCTCCCCCTGATCGTCGCCGCTGACCCCTCCGATTACACGCTCACGGTCGCACTTCTCGCCCTCAGGTCCGACGACATGGTCGGGACAGGCATCGTGCTGGCCGGAGCGTTGCTTGCGCTGGTGCCGAGCCTGATCGTGTACCTGTCGCTGCAGAAGTCCTTCCTGCGTGGGATCACCACCGGAGCGATCAAGGGATGAGTGTCTGGTATGCAACTCGATGGTGTGCTGTTCTTTCCGGTGACCCCGTTCGACACCGAGGGGAACATCGCGTTCGACGTGCTGGCTGAGCACGTCAAGCACGGTGTCTCCGCCGGGCCAGGCGCGGTGTTCGTCGCCTGCGGCACCGGCGAGTTCCACGCGTTGGGGCTGGAGGAGTTCGAGCGTGCGGTGGCCGTCGCGGTCGAGGCGACCGCGGGAAAGGTTCCGGTGTTCGCCGGCGCGGGCGGCTCGGTCGTGGCGACCAAGGAGTTCGTGCGTGCGGCCGGACGCGCTGGTGCCAACGGCATCCTGCTGCTGCCGCCGTACCTGGTGACCAACCCGGCGGCCGGCCTCGTGCGGTACGTGGCCGAGGTCGCGGGCGCCACCGAGCTGCCGATCATCGTCTACCAGCGCAACAACGCGCGGTTCACGCCGGAGACCGTCGTCGAGGTCGCGCGGATCCCGAACGTCGTGGGCTTCAAGGACGGCATCGGCGACCTCGACCAGATGCAGCGCATCGTCCTCTCGGTCCGGGCGGGCGTGGACAAGCCGTTCCAGTTCTTCAACGGCCTGCCGACCGCGGAGATGACGCAGCTCGCGTATCGGGGCATCGGCGTCGAGCTGTACTCGTCGGCCGTGTTCTGCTTCGCACCGGAGATCTCGATCGGCTTCTACAACGCCGTGCAGGCGGGCGACACCGAGCTCGTGAACCGCTTCCTGCTCGAGTTCTACAAGCCGCTGGTCGAGCTGCGCGACAAGGTTCCCGGCTACGCCGTCGCCCTGGTGAAGGCCGCGGTGCGCGCGAACGGCCTCGACGTCGGTGGCGTGCGGCCGCCGCTGATCGACCCGGCCGACGAGCACCTCGCCGCCCTGGACAAGATCATCGCCGCGGGTAAGGCTCTGCTGGCATGAAGATCACCGAGATCGTTCTGACGCCGATCGCGTTCCGCGACCCGCCGCTGCTGAACGCGGCCGGCGTGCACGAGCCGTGGGCGCTGCGCACGATCGTCGAGGTGCACACCGACGAGGGCATCTCCGGGCTGGGGGAGACCTACGGCGACCTCGGACACCTGGAGCGCTCACGGTCCGTTGTGGACTCTCTGATCGGCCTTGACGTCTTCGCGTTGAACGAGATGCACGCGCGCGTTTCCGCTGTCCTCGGTGGCAAAACGGGGCTGGACAAGCACGGGCTGACCGGGAACATCACGGCGGAGAGCACTGTCGACCGCGTGTACTCGCCGTTCGAGGTCGCGTGCCTGGACATCCAGGGCAAGGCGCTCGGTCGTCCGGTGCACGACCTGCTGGGTGGCGCGGTTCGTTCCGCGGTGCCGTACTCCGCCTACCTGTTCTACAAGTGGGACGGGCATCCCGGCGCCGAGCCGGACGAGTGGGGCGAGGCGATCGACCCCGCCGGCATCGTGGCGCAGGCCCAGAAGATGATCTCCGAGTACGGCTTCGGGTCGATCAAGCTCAAGGGCGGTGTGTTCCCGCCGGAGCAGGAGATCGAGGCGATCCGGGCGCTGCGCGAGGCGTTTCCGGACCACCCGCTGCGGCTGGACCCGAACGCGGCCTGGTCGCCCGCGATGTCGCTGAAGGTCGCGGCCGAGCTGGACGGCGTGCTGGAGTACCTGGAGGACCCGACGCCGGAGATCGCCGGGATGGCGGAGGTGGCCGCGAAGGCGCCGATGCCGTTGGCCACCAACATGTGCGTGGTCGCGTTCGAGCACCTCAAGCCGTCGGTGGAGCAGGACGCCGTGCAGGTGCTCCTGTCCGACCACCACTACTGGGGCGGTCTGCAGCGGTCTCGTCAGCTGGGCATGATCTGCCAGACGTTCGGCATCGGCCTGTCGATGCACTCGAACTCGCACCTGGGCATCTCGCTCGCCGCGATGACGCATCTGGCCGCGGCCACGCCGAACCTGAGCTACGCCTGCGACACGCACTACCCGTGGAACGCGGCGGACGAGGTCGTGGAGCCGGGTGTGCTGTCTTTTGTGGATGGTGCGGTGCCCGTGCCCACGACGCCGGGCCTCGGTGTGTCGCTGGACCGGGACGCGTTGGCGCGGCTGGCCGAGAACTACGTTCGCTGTGGCATCACCTCGCGTGACGACACGGGCTACATGCAGAAGTTCGACCCCAGTTACGAGAGGAAGCGTCCCCGGTGGTGAAGTCGGTTGTCCACGCCTATCCGTGGGACCTGATCGGAGACCCTGACGCCGTTGCGCGGTATCAGGGTCTCGGGGTGGACGCGATCGCTCTCGCCGCCTCGTACCACACCGTGCGGGCGGCGACCCCGTTGCACCCTCGGCACCGTTTGGTCGACGCACGGCACGCGGCGTTCTACCTGCCGGTCCGGGAAGCGAACTTCGGCCGGCTCGTGCCCGCCGAACCGTCCTGGATGGACGGTTCGGACTCGTTCGGCGAGGCGGCCGCCCTGGTTCGCGCGGCCGGGCTTCCGGTGTACGCGTGGACCGTGCTGACGCACAACTCGCGCCTGGGCGACCTGCACCCGGACGTGACGGTGGTGAACGCGTTCGGCGATCGCTACCCGTACGCGTTGTGCACCGCGCAGCCCGACGTCGTCGAGTACACGTCGGTGCTGGTCTCCGAGGTGCTGGAACTCGGTGCTCCGGACGGGATCATCCTGGAGGCCTGCGGGCCGCTGGGGTTCTTCCACGGCGGTCACCACGAGAAGACCGACGGCACGGACTGGAATCCGGTGCAGCAGAAGCTGTTGTCGCTGTGCTTCTGCTCTGCGTGCACCGCCCTGTACGCCGACCCGGATGCCCTGCGTGAAGCGGTTCGGACCGGGGTTGATCGCGGCGCTCGCAGCGTGGAGGACGCGCTGGGTGCGCTCGCGGAGGACGTTCAGGCCGTGCGCACCGGGGTGGTGCGATCGTTGCGGCAGAAGCTGGTCGGGGAGATCCGTGCTGCCGCGCCTTCGGTCCGGGTCGGCATGCACGTGACGGCGGACCCTTGGGGTACCGGGCCGTTCGCCACCGTCGCCGGTGGTGTGGGTGCGGACGTCGACGTGCTGACGACGATGTGCTGGCCCGGTCCCGAGGCCGCGGTGCCGGGCATCGAGGCTCTGCGCGCCGTTGCTCCGGACACGCGGATCGCCGCGTACGTGCTGGGACTTCCACCGAAGCCCGCGGACGGTGCCGCGTTGTCGAAGGAGTGGCTGGCTTACCTGGATGCAGGGGTGGAGGAGTTCCACCTCTACCACGGCGGCCTGGCCTCGGCGGCTCGCCTGGAAGCGCTGCGTGAGGCGGTTGCCGCCGTATCCCGGTAACTGTGAAGCGAACTCACTGCAACCCGTTGTGAGCGCGGTTCCGTCCTCTGACCATGAGGCACATTGGAACCGTAGTTGGCACTGGCGTCCTGCTGCTGGTGGTTTCCGCTTGCGGCAGTGCGCAGAACGCGGGCACTGGGGCAGGTGGCGGTCCGACGTTGCCGACCGCCACCTCGTCCTCCGAGGTGCCGCCGGGCATCGCGCCCGGAGAGATTCCGCCGGACGGCAAACCGGTGACTAAGCTGGACACCACCGCTTTGCCCTCGGAGTACCCGCGCACTGTGTGGACACAGGGCGATGGGAAGACCGTCGGTGTCATCGGCCAGGAGGGCGGCTGCGGGAAGGCCAGCGCGTCCGTGCTGGAGCAGTCGGCTTCCGTGGTGAAGATCGAGCTCGTCGAGACGCTTCCGCTGACCAAGCAGGCGTGCACCATGGACATCCGCTTCCCTCCGCTGACGGTGCAGCTCGCGGAGCCACTCGGTGAGCGCACGGTCGCGTTGACGTCGCGGCAGGAACAGAAGTAGACCTCCTCCCCACGGTGCCCGGTCGGCTTCTGCCCCGCCGGCCGGGCATCTCTCTTCCTCACCTGGCCCCTTGGCCCGCTTTGCAAGGATGGTGCGCATGAGACACGTCGTCGCTGCCGTTGCTCTCGCCGCCGTGCTGGCCGGCTGCTCGTCCGGCACGCAGTCCGGCGCGCCCGGATCCGGCTCGTCCAGCGGCGCGCCCACGTCGGGCACGTCCACTCCGTCGACGCCTGGTTCCTCCGGCGTGAACCCGACGGCCCCGGCCCAGCCTCCGGTCTCGATCTCGGAGGAGAAGCCGGTCGTCCCGCCCAACGTCACGCCGGTGCCCAAGGAGAAGGTCGACACGACATCGTTGTCAGACACCTACCGGGACGAGGCCTACGTCTTCGGCGACGGCCGTGACATCGAAGTCTTCGGTGTGGGCGGCGGCTGCAAGGAGGCGCGTGCCGAGGTGTCCGGCCAGTCCGCCGACCTCGTGCAGATCACGCTGGTCACGATCACCAAGCAGCCTCCGGGGACGATGTGCACCCAGGAGATCCGCCAGGTGCCGCTGACCGTCCGGCTCGACGCGCCGCTCGGTGACCGGCGTCTGGTGCTGGAAGCACGCGAGGAGACCGGATGAGGATGAGACACTGATATATGGATCTTCAACTGGGGGAGCGGCGGCTCCACGTGTACGACGTCGGCGACGGTGTGCCGGTGTTCTGGCATCACGGCACGCCGAATCTGGGACTGCCTCCGGAGCCGTTGTACCGTCCAGGCGTGCGCTGGGTGTCCTACGACCGTCCTGGCTACGGTCGACGGTCGACGGCGGTGCCAGGCAGAACGGTGGCGTCGGCGGCGGCTGATATATCGCATATCGCTGACGCGCTCGGTATCGAGAAGTTCGCGGTCTTCGGCCACTCAGGCGGCGCACCACACGCCCTCGCGTGCGCCGCCTTGTTGCCGGACCGCGTGACCGCCGTGGTCGCCGGTGCCTCCCTGGCGCCGTTCGGCGCGGAGGGCCTCGACTGGTTCGCCGGGATGATCGCCTCGGGCGAGGCGTCCCTGCGGGCGGCTGCCGCGGGCCGTGCGGCGAAGGAAGCGCACGAGGCTTCGGGCGTTCCCTACGACCCGGAGTTCACACCCGCGGACCTCGCGGCGCTGGACGGCCCGTGGTCGTGGTTCGGCAAGGTCGTCGGGCCCGCGCTGGAGGACGGCCCCGGACCGTTGATCGACGACGACCTCGCCTACGTCACGCCGTGGGGCTTCGACGCGGCGTCGATCCGGGTGCCGGTCCTGCTGCTGCACGGGGAACGCGACGGCATCGTTCCCGCCTCGCACAGCCGCTGGCTCGCTTCCCGGATCCCCGGCGCCGAACTCCGGCTGACCCCGGACGACGGCCACATCTCAGTGCTGAACCACGCCGCCGCTGCCCTCGAGTGGGCCGTCAGACGTTGAGTGCCCAGCGCACGTACCGCATCTTCGGTGTGAAGCCGGCCTTCGCTACGATCGACGGTGTCCGGCCGGCGCTCTCCACGCTCAGGCTGGCGTCGTCGTAGCCCTGCTCGGCGGCGGCCTGCAGCGCGTGCCCGAGCAACGCGCTAGCGACACCTCGCTTCCGGTACTCCGGGACCGTTCCGACGACCATGAAGTGCGCGTTGCGGATGCCCGTGGCCGCGGTGTCGGCTTCCCAGTGCACGGTGACCAGGACGCCCGCGGGAGCGCCGTTCGCCGCGTCGCGGACCAGGAAGCCGACCTCTGGCTGGAACGTCTGGTTGGTGATCTTGTTCTGCCAGTGGTCTGCGGGCATCGGCGCCGCACCCCAGTAGTCCTGGTACGAGGCGTTGCGGGCCAGCCGGAAGTCATCGTCGCCGTCGGGTGACCACGGCTCGATCAGCAGCCCGTCGGGGATCGCAACGGGCTGCAGGTCGCTGAGCGGGTGCTCCATGTGCTCGTAGTAGCGGACCGGTGCGAAGCCTTGTGAGGACGTCGACGACGAGCTTCGATGCCTGGTGATTCCGCTCGTGCACGACCTTCGCCTTCATGAAGCCGACCATCACGTCGCCGTCGAACGCGGCGAGACTCGCGCGCTCCAGATCCGCGTAGGGATCGATCAGTTCGGTGAGGGTGTCTTCCGCCGTGTAGTTCTCGCCGATCTTGTCAACGGTTTCGATGACGTTGAGGAGGTCGGCGGACGACTGGGTGTCCTCGCTGGTCAGCGGCCGCCAGGTGAGCTTTCGCACGCGGCCGACCGTAGCGGCGCGCGTGCGGGACTGTCGTCAGAGTTTCCCGGCCGGCCGCGCGGGCCGGCCGGGAAGTCTCTCCAGCTAGCGGCGGAAGCTGATCTGCAGGGTCGGCGCGGACGTCTCGGCGAAGAAGTCGTTGCCCTTGTCGTCGACGACGACGAAGGCCGGGAAGTCCTCGACCTCGATCTTCCACACCGCTTCCATGCCGAGCTCGGGGTACTCGAGCACCTCGACCTTGCGGATGCAGTCCTGGGCAAGGCGCGCCGCCGGGCCGCCGATCGAGCCCAGGTAGAAGCCGCCGTGCGTGTTGCACGCGCTGGTGACCTGCTTGGACCGGTTGCCCTTCGCGAGCATCACCAGTGAGCCGCCGGCGGCCTGGAACTGCTCGACGTAGGAGTCCATGCGGCCGGCCGTGGTCGGGCCGAACGAACCGGACGCGTAGCCCTCGGGCGTCTTGGCCGGGCCGGCGTAGTAGACCGGGTGGTCCTTGAGGTACTGCGGCATCTCCTCGCCGGCGTCGAGGCGTTCCTTGATCTTGGCGTGCGCGATGTCGCGTGCCACGACCAGCGGGCCGGTCAGTGAGACGCGAGTCTTCACCGGGAGCTTCGTGAGGACCTCGCGGATCTCCGACATCGGCCGGGTCAGGTCGATGCGGACGACCTCGTCGGACAGGTCCTCGCCCTCCACCTCGGGAAGGAACTGGGCCGGGTCGCGCTCCAGCTGCTCGAGGAACACGCCCTCCGGCGTGATGCGGGCCTTGGCCTGACGGTCCGCCGAGCACGAGACCGCGACGCCGACCGGGAGGGACGCGCCGTGGCGGGGCAGGCGGATGACGCGCACGTCGTGGCAGAAGTACTTGCCGCCGAACTGGGCGCCGATGCCGAAGTTGCGGGTCAGCTCCAGGACCTGCTGCTCGAGGTCCCGGTCGCGGAACGCGTGGCCCGACGGCGAGCCCTCGGTCGGCAGGTTGTCGAGGTAGCGGGCCGAGGCGAGCTTCGCGACCTTGAGGTTCTGCTCGGCGGAGAGACCACCGACGACGACCGCGAGGTGGTACGGCGGGCACGCGGCGGTTCCGAGCGAACGCAGCTTCTCGTCGAGGAAGGACGCGAGGCGCTTCGGGTTCAGAACCGCCTTGGTCTCCTGGTAGAGGAACGTCTTGTTCGCGCTGCCGCCGCCCTTGGCCATGAACAGGAATTCGTACACGGGCTCCTGGCCGGGCTTGTGGAAGACCTCGATCTGCGCGGGCAGGTTCGTGCCGGTGTTCTTCTCGTCCCAGAACGTCAGCGGAGCCATCTGCGAGTAGCGCAGGTTGAGTTCCTGGTAGGCCTCGAAGACGCCGCGGGCCAGCGCCTGCTCGTCGTCGCCGCCGGTCAGGACGGTCTCGGAGCGCTTGCCCATGATGATCGCCGTGCCGGTGTCCTGGCACATCGGCAGCACACCGCCCGACGAGATGGCCGCGTTGCGCAGCAGGTCCATCGCGACGAAGCGGTCGTTGCCCGACGCCTCGGGGTCGTCGATGATCTTGCGAAGCTGGGCGAGGTGCGACGGGCGCAGCAGGTGCTGGATGTCGCGGATCGCTTCCTTCGCGAGGAGCGTCAGCGTCTCGGGGGCGATCTCGAGGAACTTGCGGTCACCGGCCTCGACGAGCTTCACCCCGTCGGAGGTGACGAGGCGGTACTCGGTCTCGGTGTCCTTCGCGAGCGGCAGGACGTCGGTGTACTCGAAAGTGGTGGGCACGGGGTACACAGCTCCAACGGTGTGCAGTTCGGATCAGAAAACCGTACCGCCATCAAAGGGACGTGCTGATGTGATCCCCGACCACCGTGGTCAAAAGCACGGAGCCCTCGGGGGTCTGGGGGTCGTCCCCCGGAAGACACACCTTCCGGCGCTCCGGCGAGCGCGTTCTGCGAGCAGGGCTGCCGAAAGACGGAAGGCCGGGGCAGCCCCCGGCTGCCCCGACCTTCCTTCGTGTGCGACTTCCGACTCTCGACGGGCGTCGCGTGGCTTGGTAACGCCCGACCGTGCCGTGAGTTGAGTCACAAGTCAATACTGCCGGACGGGTGAGATCCGACCGTGACTACGAGGCGTACGCGCGCAGCTTCGCGGCGCGTTCACCCTGGCGCAGCTTCGACATGACCTCGCGCTCGATCTGCCGCACCCGCTCCCGCGACAACCCGAACCGCTTGCCGATCTGGTCCAGCGTGCGGGGCTGACCGTCCTCGAGGCCGTAGCGCAGCCGGATCACGGCCTGCTCGCGCGGCTCGAGGGTCGCCAGCACGCGGCGCAGGTCGTCCTGCAGCAGTCCGGAGATGACGGCGCTCTCGGCGTCGGTCGCGTCCGAGTCCTCGATGAAGTCACCGAGGGGAGCGTCCTCCTCCGTGCCGACCGGCATGTCCAGCGATACCGGGTCACGAGCGTGGTCGAGCAGGTCGGCGACCTTGTCGATGGACAGGCCCGACTCCTTCGCGAGCTCCTCGTGCGTCGCCTCGCGGCCGAGCGTCTGGTGCAGGTCGCGCTTGATCCGCGCGAGCTTGTTCACCTGCTCGACGAGGTGGACGGGGAGGCGGATGGTGCGGCCCTGGTCGGCCATGCCGCGGGTGATGGCCTGGCGGATCCACCACGTCGCGTAGGTCGAGAACTTGAAGCCCTTGGTGTAGTCGAACTTCTCGACCGCGCGGATCAGGCCCAGGTTGCCCTCCTGGATCAGGTCCAGCAGCGGCATGCCGCGGCCCGTGTAGCGCTTGGCGAGCGACACGACGAGGCGCAGGTTGGCCTTGAGCAGGTGGTCCTTGGCCCGGCGGCCGTCGCGGACGAGTTCCCCCAGCTCTTCGCGGCGGGTGGGCGTGAGGCGCTTGGCCGTCTCCATGACGTGCTGCGCGAACACACCGGCCTCGATGCGCTTGGCGAGCTCCACCTCCTCCTCTGCCGTGAGGAGCGCGGTCTTGCCGATTCCGTTCAGGTAGACTCGAACCAGGTCGGCTGCTGGACCCTGGGCGTCGAGGTCGTGGTCGACGACGGGCGTGTTCTCTCCGACTTCACGGTCGGAGATCCTCGTGACGGTCATGGATCTCCCTCCCCCTGCTGCGGGCGACGCTGCTGCCGGTCAGGACAGTCGCGCGTGGCGGTCAAGGCGGCGCGGCGCTGCGCCCTGGTTGCCGGTTGCGGCGGGCCCGCTCGGGATCCCATCGCTAGCTGGCTGATACCTGGGTAACGAAGACGATTCCGAATTCGTTCCCGACTTCCTGACCTGAAGACGTCACCGCTGTCACAGCGGTTGCGCGACTAATCTGAGGATTGGCTGAGAACCCTTTACTCAGACGTCGATGAGCACGGTGAACGGGCCGTCGTTCACGCTCCGCACCTTCATCTCGGCCCTGAATCGTCCTGTTTCGACCCGCGCGCCCTTTTGGCGGAGTTCCTGTACGACGGCGTTCACCAAGGGTTCCGCGTGCTCGGGCCGCGCGGCCGCCGTCCAGGACGGACGGCGGCCCTTCCGCGTGTCCCCGTAGAGGGTGAACTGGCTGACGACCAGCAACGGAGCGCCGGTCGACTCGCATGACTGCTCGTCATCGAGGATGCGCAGACCGTGCAGCTTCTGCGCCATTTTGCGAGCGTGCTCGGCCGTGTCCTCGTGATGGACGCCGAGCAGCACCAGCAATCCGGGTTCGTCGATCGCGCCGACGATCTTGCCTTCGACTTCGACGCTCGCTTCTGTGACGCGCGCCACAACCGCTTTCACGCGGGAATCAACATTCCGTGCCGGATGAGATCACGAACGATCGGCAAGGCCGCTTCTGCATCGATTTCTCCGTAAGCGAACTCGAGCAGCGAGAGCAGGTCTTCCAGCGGCAGCGCACCCGTGCAGCCGGCCACGAGCTTGGCGGTCGCCTCGTCGACCTCGTGCTGCCAGCCAGGCCCGTCGGTGCGGTGCAGCCGGGCGACGACCTTGCGCCAGCCGTCCTCGCTCGGCTCGGACACCTCTTCGAGCAGCACGGTGTCGGCGACGCGGAAACGCTGACCGAGCAGGTCGGGGTTCGCACGCAGCCACGCGACGTTGTCGAGCCACCGCGCCGCCTCCGGACCCAGCGGGTCGTCGTAGGCGTGGCGCAGGTCCTCACACACGACCTGGGAGTGCATCTCGTCGGTGCGCCGCAGCGTCACGTACCCGAAGCCGACGCCTTCGACCTGGTTCTCCTCGAACCAGTCGAGCCACGCCGCGGCCTTCTGCCGGCCTTCGGGGCTGCGCGGGTCGACGCCCGCGTCCTTGAGCCACGTGCCGACGTACAGGGCGGGCTCGGCGATGTCGCGCTGCACGAACCACGCGTCGATGCCACCGCGCGGCAGCCAGCCGGAGACGCGCTCGGCCCAGTCCTCGCCCTTGCGGTGCAGCCAAGACGCGAGCAGCTGGCCGACGCCGCCCTCGTTGAGGAAGGCGGGCAGCTGGCGGATGACCAGCGCCGACGCGTCGTCGCCGCCGAGTCCGGAGTCGCGGTAGACGTAGTCGACGCGCGGAGGGCCGACGACGAAGGGCGGATTGCACACGACCTGGTCGAACCGGCGGTTGCGGACCGGGCCGAACCACTCGCCCTGCAGCGTCTCGACGTCGAGGCCGTTGATGCGGAACGTGCCCTGCGCGAGCCTCAGCGCGCGCTCGGACAGGTCGGTGGCGGTGATGCGTTCGGCGTGCGTGCTGGCGTGCAGTGCCTGGACGCCGCAGCCGGTGCCGAGGTCGAGGAGCGTGCCGACCGGGGTGCGCTTGGTGGCGCGGGCGAGGCTGATGGAGGCGTGGCCGACGCCGAGGACGTGGTCCTCGGGGACCGCTCCGCCGCGCAGGTCGGAGTCGAGGTCGGCGATGACCCACCAGTTGTCCTCGTACGGGCGCACGTCGAGCCCGGCCCTGAGGTCTTTCGTGAGGATCTCGTTGGTGACGGCGTCGTCGATGTCGACCCCGCCGAGCGCCCTGCGGACGTCCTGCTCCGGCTCCTGGTCGCCCAGCAGGAACAGGCGGATCAGCGTGCCGAGCGTCCCGGCGTCCCTGCTGGCGCGGCGGGCGGGTTCCGGCTCGCCCCTGCCGAGCGCGGCGTGAGCCTGGGGGCCGAGGGCGTCGACGACGCCGTCCGCGGTGTAGCCGGCGTTCTGGAAGGCCTCGCGCAGGCGGGCGCACAGGTCAACGGAGAGATCGGGGTGCACGAGAGCACATGTTTTCACGTGCGCGTGATGGAGAGCGCGATGGCCATCGCGAGTCGTTGATCGGGATCGTCGAGGGGGAGCGGCGTTACTTCGGCCATCTTCTGCATCCGGTACCGCAACGTGTTCGGGTGCACGTTGAGCTCCCGCGCCGCCGCCCGTACATCACCCTGCGCCGCGAGCCACGCCTTCAACGTCGCCGCATACTGCGTCCCGTATTCAGCGTCGTACCGCAATATATTGGATATCGGCCCGCGCGTCGGGAGCCGTCCGGCGTCGGCGACGGCGGCGAGCCGGTGCAGCAAGACCTGAGCCCAGGCGTCGTCGTACACAACCGGCGCACCGGTGGAAAGCGCGAGGCACTCATCGGCTTCCTGCCGCGACGTGGGCAGCTGCGTGGCATCGGCCGGCCCGCCGATCCCCGCCAGCACCGTGGCCTCGGCAGGCAGTTCGCGGACCAGCGACCGCACCCAGTCGACGGCGTCATCGGCGGCGGGGATGACCGTGTACAGAACATTGCCGAACAACGCGCTGCGCCCAGGCCGTGACCAGCCGAACCCTGCGGTGGCCCGCTGGAACGCGAGCACCGCCGCCCCGTGCTCGCCCTCGCCCGCGTGGGCCTGCACCGCGATCACCCGCAGATCGGCCGAGGGCAACCCGAGCCGCGCGACGTCGGCGGACTCCGGGTGTTCGAGCAGCCGGATCACCAGGTCGGCCTCGGCCTGACGTTCCAGGTCCGTCGACGCCCGCGACCGCAGCAGGTGCAACGCCGCCGTGCGCGCGCCGTCCACCAACGCAGCCGACCGCGCGGCATCAACAGGACCTGTCACCTCGACCCACACCGAGCCGAGCAGCTCACGGCCGGCGCGCACAGCGGCGACGAGCCGGTTGCCCAGCTGCGGGGTCAGCTTGGGCACGAAGATCGGTTCGTCGGACGAAGCGAGGTGCGAGAACACGCCGAACTCGTCGAGCGCGCGCCGGGCCTCCTCCGGAACGCGACGGCCGAGGATCGTCTGGACGCGGACCGGGTCGACGTCTTCCTGACGGTAGGAGTACGCGAGGACGCGGGACTGCTGGTCCTCGATCGTCACCGGCCCTCCGACCACACCCGCGATGACGTCCGCCAGCCCGAACAGGTCACCTGTGCGCGTGCCGCCGTTGACCAGCGTCTGCGTGACGTTCGCGAGTTGGCTCCACGGCACAGACGGATCCACGAGCAGCACGGCCGCGCCGGACTTCTTGGCGGCGGCGACAACACGCTCGTCGAGCGGCGGCTTGCCGTGCAACACGACCGCCGACGCCGCGGTCGAGGACACGAGCCGTGCCGCCGCGGCCACCGACGGCGTGCCCAGCCCGAGCAGAACGTCACCCGCGGCGGCCGGCGTGTTTTCCGCCGGATCATGCAGGGCAACCCCACGGAGTTCGACGTCCCGGCCCCTCGGCGCGCACGCCAGATGCGTGCCCAGACTGCCGAGCACGTCCACGAGGCGATCAAGGGCGACCACTCGCGGATGTTAACTGCCGACCAGGTATCCGGCCGTCACTCGGACGTGGGACGATGGCAGGCGTAGCCAGAAGGATTAAGAGGGTGGTGTCGTGAGCAGTCCCGACCGGAACGACACCCCGGTGTTGATCACCGAGGCGGCCCCGTCCTACGAGGAACAGCACGCTGCCCGGCGTCGCAAGTACGCGATCATGATGAGCCTGCGCTTCCCGTGCCTCATCCTCGCGGCCCTGTTCGCGCAGACCTGGTGGCTCGCCCTGTTCTTCATCGTGCTGTCCGTGCCGCTGCCGTGGATGGCCGTGCTGATCGCCAACGACCGCCCGCCGCGCAAGGCCGAGAAGGCCAGCCGGTACGAGGCTGAGCGCCGCGCCATCGCGCCCAAGAGCACCACGATCATCGACGGCTAGTTGTAGCGCCCTGAGACGTTGGGAACGCGGCTGGCTGGTGGCTGGCCTGCGAGTGCGGTGTGACCGCGGTGGTGATTGTAGATATGCAACCACCGCGGTAGCGCCTCGCGGCGCTCGGTCTCGCTGAGGTAGGGGCGGGCGTAGGCCCACTCGTCGAGCAGGGTGCGGTTGAAGCGTTCGACCTTGCCGTTGGTCTGGGGCCGGCGTGGGCGGGTGCGTTTGTGGGTGATCCCGGCTGTGGTGAGGGTGTCGCGCCAGAGCCTGGACCGGTAACACGATCCGTTGTCGGTGAGCACTCGGCGAACGGTGATCCCGTTGGTGTGGAAGAAGGTCTGTGCTCGTTGCCAGAACGCGGCGGCGGTTTCCTTGGTCTCGTCGGCGAGGATCTCGGTGTAGGCCAGGCGGCTGTGGTCGTCGACGGCGTTGTGCAGGTAGCTGTAGCCGAGGTTGGCGCGGTTGCCGATCGTGCGTGGCCGGGCGGGATCGCGATGTGCGGAACTGTTGCGCGTGCCGATCGTCCGCCCGTGGACTTTGTGGCCGCCGCCGTCGGGGATGTTGCCCAGCTTCTTGATATCGACGTGCACGAGATCGCCGGGGACGGGGTGCTCGTAGCGGCGGACCGGCTCGCCGGTGGCTCGGTCGAGGTGCCGTAGCCGGGCCAGCCGGAAGCGGCGCAGGACACGGTGCACGGTGGAGGGATTGAGTTCGAGCAGGTAGGCGATGCGGGCCGGTCCCCAGCGGCGGGCCAGCCGGACCTTGACGATCCGACGTTCCTGTCGCGGACAGGTGCGGCGGGGACTGCTGTGCGGGCGTGACGAGCGGTCGGCCATGCCCGCGGGCCCTTCGGTGCGGTAGCGGTCGGCCCAGCGTTTCGCGGTGCTCACCGAGACCTGGAACCGCTCGGCCACCCGTCGCAGCGGCCACCCGTCGTCGACGACACACCGGGCCAGGCGCAGCCTGCCCAGCTCGGTCAGCGGTGCGTTAGCGTGAGTAATCGAGGGCCTCCTGGCTAGCCGGTGCAGATGTCGCAATCCACACCGAACCCGGAGACCCTCCCTCATTCCAAGATCATCCGATCACGTGTCGGACCGTTCGCAACGTCTCGGGTCAGTACAGCTAGTACAGCCGGTTCGCCGCCGAACCCGCGATATATCAGTGGTCGTCGGCCGTCCGTCCCTTAGCAATGACTCTTTTGCGGACGACGTCAAAAGAGTCATTGCTAAGGTCAGCACGCGTGCCACCTTTGCAACGAGTCTTTTGACGTCGTCCGCAAACGTTTTTTGTATCCCGGAGGGGTGCTCGAACCCCTTGGCAGCCGTGTGGCGGGGTGGTTTCGGTGGTGGGTGCCGTGCCGTGCCGTGCCGTGCCGTGCGGTGCCGTGCCGGGCGGGGCGTGGATCGGAACGCACGGCCGCGGGTTCAGCGGGGTGGCTGGGCTCCTACGACGCTGACCGCGCGAGAGCCAGCGCGGACGCCACCGAGGAGGGCGTCGCGTTTCGAGGAGCCGGCCAGCCAGGCCGCCAGGAAGCCGGCGTCGAAGGCATCACCGGCGCCGGTCGAATCGACGCACTCAGTGGTTTCAGCGGGGACCGAGATGATCTCGTCGGCGTCGATCCACGACGCGCCGTCCGGGCCCGTGGTCACCACGACAGCGCCGACGTGGGTCAGCAGGTTCTTGGCGGCGGTGGGGTCGGTGGAGCCGGTCAACGCCATCAGTTCGTCGGCGTTCGGCATGAGGATGTCGACTCCGCGGACGTCTTCCAGGAACGCCTCGGCCGAGTGGATCAGCACTGCGGCTTGGGGGTCCACCGAGGTGGTCCAACCGGCGTTGCGCGCGGTTTCCAGCGCTGCCAAGCCTGCTGGGCGTGAACTGGCGTCCAGCAGCACGTAGCCCGACAGGTGCAGGTGGCCGTTGGGGGCGGCGAGCAGGCCCGGGTCGAGGTCGGCGGGGGAGAAGCGGGCGTTGGCGCCGCGGTCGGGGAGCATCGAGCGCTGGCCGTCCTCGTCGACGAGGACGACCACGCAGCAGGTCGCGAGGTCCTGATCGACCGCGAAGGCGCATTGGACGCCCGCGGAGGTGAGTTCGGCGTGGATCTGGCGGCCGGCCGAGTCGCGACCCACGCGGGCCACCAGGATCGGAGAGGCGCCGCACGCGGCGAGCCAGACGGCGGTGTTGGCGCCGGCGCCGCCCGGCTCGATGGTCACCTTGGCGCGGACATCGCCGCCGTGGGCGATGGGGCCGGCGTGGCGGGCGACGACGTCCAAGCCGGCGTCGCCCACCACCACGACTGGCCTCACTGGAAGAGCTCCACCGCGACGGCCGCGGCCACGGACGCGTTGTTGACGACGAGTTCCTCGTTGGCGTCGAGGCTCACGCCGGCGCTCGCGGTGTGGAAGTGCTCCAGGAGGACGGGGCTGACGTCCTTGCCGCGCACGTCCTGGTCGACGAGCTTCTGCAGGCCCTCGGCCAGCAGGCGGTCGTGCAGGGCGGAGTCCATCTCGAAGGCGGCCGGGATCGGGTTCACCAGGAGCATGCCGCGCTCGCCCGCGGCGAACACAGCGGCGGCCTGGGAGGCGTTGTCGACGCTCCACGGCACGGAGAACTCCGACTCGCGGCGGTAGAAGGCGGGGAAGCGGGAGGTCTGGTAGCCGACGACCGGCACCGAGCGGGTCTCCAGGACCTCGAGGGTCGCTCCCATGTCCAGGATCGACTTCACGCCGGAGCAGACGATCAGCACCGGCGTGGTGGCGACCACGTCGAGGTCGGCGGACACGTCCCACGTCTCGCGCGCGCCCCGGTGCACGCCGCCGAGGCCGCCGGTCGCGAAGACGCGGATGCCGGCCTGGTGAGCCAGAGCGGTGGTGGAGGCGACGGTCGTAGCGCCGCTGCGGCCCAGGGCGTAGGCGGCGCCGAGGTCGCGCAACGACAGTTTGAGCATGTCATCGGAACACACGCGGTCCAGCTCGGCGGCGGTGAGGCCGATGCGGGGCACGCCGTCGAGCACGGCGATCGTGGCGGGGACCGCGCCGGCCTCCCGGACGACCTTCTCCAGGCGCGCGGCGACGGCCAGGTTGCGCGGCGCGGGCAGGCCGTGGGACAGGAGGGTGCTCTCAAGAGCGACGACGGGCCGGTTCTCGGCCAGTGCGGCGGCTACTTCTTCGGCGATCTGCAGCGTGGTCACGAGGGGACATCATCCCAGGTACCCTGGGCGCGTGAGCACCCAGACTCTCCCCGAGGTCGACGTACGGCCGGAAGGCACCGACCACACCGGGGACGACACCCCGAAGATGTTCCATTACGTGCGCAAGGCGAAGATCGCCGAAAGCGCCGTGATGGGAACGCATGTGGTCGCCTTGTGCGGCGAGGTCTTCCCGGTGACGCGGTCGCCGAAGCCCGGTTCGCCGGTGTGCCCGGAGTGCAAGAAGATCTACGACAACCTGCCCGCCGGCGGCGAGTAGCCCGCAGAACCTGCTGGCAGCCGTGTTCGGTGCCTCGAGGTCGTCGAGGCACCGAACACGGCTGTTCTGCTATCCCCGCTGTTTTTCTTCCTCTGAGTGCGAGCGCTGCTCCTGGATCTGCAGTGGAGCGGTCAGCTGCGTATCAGCCGGGGAAGGCGCCGAGTAGCTGTCGTTGTTGGACTCCTGCTTGGGCTTCGCGTTCTCCTCGCGGATGCGGGAGGCGGCGCGCTCCATCTCCAGACGGCGCCAGCGGCGGCGCTGGCGCCGGGTCATGCGCGCGGGCCACATGTCCTGGATGGCGCTGTTGAAGTACGCGCCGATGGTGATCGCCAGGCCGATGAAGAACACGAAGAGCAGGAAAGCGATCGGGGTCGCGAGGGCGCCGTAGGTGTAGCCGGTCGTGGTGATCCACTGGATGTACAGGCGCAGGCCGATGGACGACAGGATGAACACGGCCATGGCGAGGACCGCGCCCGGCAGGACGCGGTGCCACGGGAGCTTTCGCGGCAGAGCGAGCTTGTAGAGCATCGACAGCGACAGCACGAGCAGCAGGGCGACGCCGGGGTAGTAGAAGCGGCCCACCCACGTCTCGATGTAGGGCCGCCAGGACTGGGGGAAGAACTGCGGCAGGATGTCCGGGCCCAGCGCCAGTACCGGCAGGCCGACCACCAGCGCCACCAGGGACACCAGGTAGAGCAGCAGGGCGAAGATGCGCTGCCACAGCTCGTTGCGGACGCCGTACTGGCCGTGCGCGACCGTGATCGCGTCGACGAACGACGACATGGCCGACGAGCCCGCCCACAATGAGATCAGGAAGCCGATGGAGACGATCTCGCCCTTGCCGGTGCTGAGGATCTCCGCGACCGTGGGCTGGATCACGTCGTTGACGACGTCCGCGCTGAAGATCGTGCGGGTGAACCCGATGATCTTCTCCTGGACGGCGGAGACCACCTCGTTGCCGAACCAGTCGCCGAGATAACCCATCGCGCCCAGCACGCCGAGCAGCAGTGGCGGGAACGACAGCGTCTGCCAGAACGCCGCCTCGGCGGCTTCTGAGAAGATGTTGCCCTGCCACGCCTTCGACAGCGTGCGCGCGAGTAGACGCAGCGGCCCCTTGCGGCCGGACCTGCGCGCGTCGTTGTCGGTAGGCGAACCCATCGCAGAGACAAGCATGGTGCATGCCGCCACGTTTCGCGGCATCGACGCCGTGAACAGGTAGAGTCACGGTGCCCTCGGCAACGGTCTGCCTGAGGGCACTGCCATGTCTGACCTGCACAAATGAGGAGAAACACGTCTGTGACAGCGACAGCAGCAATGCGACCGCTGCGGGCATGGCAGCGCCGCGCGCTGACCAAGTACCTCGCCGCCAAGCCGCAGGACTTCCTCGCCGTCGCGACACCTGGCGCGGGTAAGACGACCTTCGGGCTGCGCGTCGCCGCCGAGCTGCTGTCCGACCGGACGATCGAGGCCGTCACGATCGTCACGCCCACCGAGCACCTCAAGCACCAGTGGGCCAAGGCCGCCGCCGAGCAGGGCATCCACATCGACTCGAACTTCCGCAACACCAACGCGATGACCTCGCGCGACTACCACGGCGTGGCCGTGACGTACGCGCAGGTGGCCGCCCATCCGACGTTGCACCGGGTGCGCACGGAGAACCGCAAGACCCTCGTGCTGCTCGACGAGGTCCACCACGGTGGTGACGCCAAGTCGTGGGGTGAGGCGATCCGCGAGGCGTTCACGCCCGCAGTCCGCCGGCTGTGCCTCACCGGTACACCGTTCCGCTCTGACGACTCGCCGATCCCGTTCGTCACCTACGAGGAGGGCCCCGGCGGCTTCAAGACGTCCAAGGCCGATCACACGTACGGGTACTCCGACGCGTTGCGCGACGGCGTCGTCCGGCCCGTGCTGTTCCTGGCGTACTCGGGCGAGGCGTCATGGCGGACCAGCGCGGGCGAGGAGTTCACCGCACGGCTCGGCGAGCCGCTGACGCAGGAGCAGACCGCACGGGCGTGGCGCACGGCGCTCGACCCGGCCGGCGACTGGATGGCGTCCGTCCTGCGCGCCGCCGACCAGCGACTCACCCAGAAGCGTGAGAACGGCCTGCCGGACGCCGGTGGCCTGGTGATCGCGACCGACCAGGAGACCGCCAAGGCCTACGCGCAGGTCCTGTACCGCGTGACAGGGCAGACCGCCACCGTCGTCCTCTCGGACGATCCGAAGGCGTCGGGCAAGATCGCCGAGTTCGCCGCGACGAACGAACGCTGGATGATCGCCGTCCGGATGGTGTCCGAGGGCGTCGACGTGCCGCGCCTCGCGGTCGGCGTGTACGCGACGTCGTCGTCGACCCCGCTGTTCTTCGCCCAGGCCATCGGCCGCTTCGTGCGTGCCCGCAAGCCCGGCGAGACCGCCTCGGTGTTCCTGCCGTCGGTGCCGGTGCTGTTGCAGCTCGCGTCCGAGCTGGAGGCCGAGCGCGACCACGTCCTGGGCAAGCCGCACCGCGAGAAGGACGGCTGGGACGACGAGCTGCTGGCCGCCGCGAACCAGACCAAGGACGAGCCGGGTGAGGACGAACGCGCCTTCACCGCGCTCGGCACCACGGCCGAGCTCGACCAGGTGATCTTCGACGGTGCCTCGTTCGGCACGCCGACCCTCGCGGGCTCCGAGGAGGAGCAGGACTACCTGGGTCTGCCGGGACTCCTGGAGCCCGACCAGGTGCGCACGCTGCTGCTGCAGCGTCAGGAGGAGCAGCTCGCTTCCGCCGCCAAGCGTCCCAAGGTCGAGGCGGTGGTGCGTGAGGCGAGGCCCGCCAGCGTGCAGGAACGCCTCGCCTCACTGCGCAAGGAGCTCAACACCCTGGTCGCGATGCACCACCACCGCACCAAGAAGCCGCACGGCAAGATTCACAACCAGCTGCGCGAGTACTGCGGTGGGCCGCCCACGGCGATGGCCAGCATCGAGCAGCTCGAGGAACGGATCGCGACGCTTCGTTCCTGGTAGGCCGCGTGGGTTCCTTTGCAATGAGTCTTTTGACTTCGTCCGCAAACGTTTTTTGCATGCGGTGATATGCGATATATCAGTTGCGGGTAACGGCGACGGCGAGCGTTTCGTAGGTCGACGTGAAGCTGCCGCCGTAGGCGTCGATGGCGGCGCCGACGCCGTCCAGCAGCTTGGTGAGCTGCTCCTCGGTGAGCAGTGCCATCGGGCTCATGGTGAGGATCAGGTCGAGGTACTCGGCGGTCGTGTAGGTGCGGTCCCACTGGACGCTCCACTCGGTCGGGTTGCCGAACTCGCCGGTGGCGATGAATCCCTCGGCGGTGCGCTTGCACCCCGCCGAGTAGGACGCCACTGCCTTCTCGTGGGTGTGCGCGACGCGGAGCGGGGCTTCCGGCGCGACCTTCTCGTAGACGTCGGCGACGGCCTGCGAGATCGGGTCCGGGGTGGCGAACACGTGCCAGAGAGCCACGAAGATCCCGCCGGGCCGCAGCACCCTGGCGACCTGGCGTGCTCCCGCCTCGGCGTCGACCCAGTGCCACGACTGGCCGGCGACGACGGCGTCGAACTCGCGGCCCGCGGGGTCCCAGGTCTCGAACTTCGAGACCTCCACCGTCACGCCCGTCTCGCGAGCGAACCCGGCCATCAGGTCGTCGTGTTCCACGCCGAGCACCTCGCAGCCCGCCGCGCGCAGCTGGCGGGACAGCTTGCCGGTGCCGCAGCCGACGTCGACGACGCGAGGTCCTGGGCTCGTCGAGATGATTCGTTCGACCAGTTCCGCGGGATAGGGCGGGCGGGTGCGGTCGTAGCGGGCGGCTTCCGCGCCGAACGAGCCGGCTAGCTGTTCACCGAGCTTCTTGTAGGCCTCGTCGTCTAAGTTGGGCATGCGCCCACCTTAGTGGGCAAGCGCCCACTAAGCTAGGAGATTGCCGCGTGCCCACCGGTGTGCACCTGCGCGACGTGCGAGAACAGCTGTTCGGTGCGGCGGAGCGGCTGTTGGCCGAAGGCGGGCCGAGTGCGTTGACCAGTCGCGCGGTGACGGCCGAGGCGGGTGTTGCCAAGGGGGTGCTGCACCGGCACTTCGACGACTTCGACGCCTTCCTCGCGGAGTTCGTCCTCGACCGCGTGAACAAGATGGACGCGCGGGCGGAGGCGCTGCTGAACGCCGCGGGCAGTGGATCCGTCGTCGACAACCTCGCCGAGGCGATCACCGCCGTCTTCGGCTCGGTGGCCGTCGCGATCGTCGCCCTCGTGACCTTCCGGGACGACCTGCGCAGGCGCCTGCGTGAGACCTGGCCGGCCGGGGTTCCCGTGCTGACCGACGCCGCGATCATGATCAGGAACTACCTGGAGCGCGAGCGCGAGCTGGGGCGCGTGGGTGGCATCGACCCCGACGGCGCCGCGCCGATGCTCGTCGGCACCGGGCATCTCCTCTTCGCCGACCGTGAGGCGCCGCCGTCGGCGGACGCCGTGCGCCGGATGGTCGCGTCCGTCGTCACCCCCGATTTGGACAAAAACGACTGATATCCAATATATCGCTGCTGGATGCAGTAGCGCCGTGGTTACGCTCTCACAACTCTGGGTGACTAAATTTCGCCGCGGTTACCGCATCGTTGCGACTTAATCGGTTCAGTGTGGTTCCGGTCACGCATATGTCGGGCATACGTTGTGCGCCACAACATTCTCTGTGACACAGCGCAGTGAAAGGGATGGCGGATGCGCAGCAAGAGCCTCGCTTCCATCGCCGTTGCCGCGGGCCTCGCCCTGGCGGTCTCGGCGTGTGGCGCCAACACGTCCTCCGGTGGAGGAAGCACGAACACGAATTCTGGCAGCGGCGGGGGCGCAAAGGTCGGCGTGATCCTTCCTGAGACCGCCTCCTCCGCTCGTTGGGAGGGCTTCGACAAGCCGCTGCTCAAGGCAGCGCTCGAGAAGGAAGGCCTCAGCCCGGACATCCAGAACGCGCAGGGCGACGTCCAGAAGTTCAGCACCCTGGCCGACGGCATGATCAACGCCGGTGTCAAGGTCCTGATCATCGCGACGCCCAACAGCGAGGTCGGCGCTTCCGTCGCCAAGAAGGCGCAGGCGCAGGGCATCCAGGTCATCGACTACGACCGCCTGAACACCGGCGGCTCCTCGTCCTACTACGTGTCGTTCGACAACGTGAAGGTCGGCGAGCTGCAGGGCCAGGGCATGGCCGACGCGATGAAGAACGCCCCGCAGGGCGCGAACATCATCGAGATCGAGGGCGCGCCGACGGACAACAACGCGACCCTGTTCCACCAGGGCCAGCAGAACATCCTCAAGCCGCTGTACGACTCGGGCAAGCTCAAGCTGGTCCAGTCCCAGCCGATCGACAACTGGGACAACCAGAAGGGCGGCCAGGTCTTCGAGCAGATCCTGACCAGCAACGGCGGCAAGGTCGACGGCGTTGTCGCCGCGAACGACGGCCTCGCCGGCGCTGTCATCACGATCCTCAAGAAGGTCGGCCTGAACGGCAAGGTTCCGGTCACGGGCCAGGACGCCACGCCGGACGGCCTGCAGGCCGTGCTCCGCGGTGACCAGTACATGACCGTCTTCAAGCCGATCAAGGACGAGGCCGAGGCCGCCGCCAAGCTGGCCGCCGCGCTCGCCAAGGGCGACACCGCCGCCGCTGACGCTCTCGCGACCGGCAAGGTGAAGGACGACAAGGGCAACCGCGACGTCAAGTCCGTCCTGCTGACGGCTCAGCTGATCACCAAGGACAAGGTCAAGTCCGTCGTGGACGCGGGCTTCGTCAAGGCCTCGGACATCTGCGTGGCCGACACCCAGGCCGCCTGCACCGAGCTCGGCATCAAGTAGGACCGCTTGCGTCAAGGCGGGGTGCGGCACCTGCGCACCCCGCCTCGGCGCGTGGTAACCACGGAGGAATCCCCAGTGAGCGAGCCGATTCTCGAGCTGCGCGGCATCAACAAGAGCTTCGGTCCCGTGCACGTCCTGCACGACATCGACCTCACCGTCAACCCCGGCGAGGTCACCGCACTCGTCGGCGACAACGGCGCGGGCAAGTCGACGCTGGTCAAGTGCATCGCGGGCATCCACCCGACCGACTCGGGTGAGGTCCTGTTCGAGGGACAGCCGGTGCACATCAAGGGCCCGCGCGACGCCGCGGCGCTCGGGATCGAGGTCGTCTACCAGGACCTCGCGCTGGCCGACAACCTCGACATCGTCCAGAACATGTTCCTCGGCCGCGAACGCACCAAGGCCGGCCTGCTCGACGAGACGGACATGGAACAGGCGGCGCGCAAGACGCTGGCCTCGCTGTCGGTCCGCACGGTCAAGTCGGTGCGCACGCAGGTCTCGTCGCTGTCCGGCGGTCAGCGCCAGACCGTCGCGATCGCCAAGGCCGTGCTGTGGAACAGCAAGGTCGTGCTGCTCGACGAGCCCACCGCGGCACTCGGCGTCGCACAGACGCGCCAGGTGCTCGACCTGGTCCGCCGGCTTGCGGAGCAGGGCCTCGGGGTCGTCCTGATCAGCCACAACATGAACGACGTGTTCGAGGTCGCCGACCGCATCGCGTGCCTGTACCTGGGCCGGATGGCGGCAGTGGTCGGGTCGAAGGACGTCACGCACGGCCAGGTGGTCGAGCTGATCACCGCGGGCCGTTCCGGTGACCTGGGCATCGCCCGCCCCGAGGCGGCGACGATCTGATGAGTTCCGAAGAGGCGAGCATGACCAACACCACCGAGACGCCCGCGCAGGACACCCCGCAGGGCGCCATCTCCGACTTCGGCATCGACACGACGTCGCAGTCCACCGGCGAAGCGGTGCGCGACTACTGGGCCAGGGTCCGCGGCGGCGAGCTCGGGTCGCTGCCCGCGCTGCTCGGGCTCGTCGTGCTGCTCATCGTGTTCAGTTCGTTGTCCGACACGTTCTTCACGCTCGGCAACCTCGCCAACCTGCTCCAGCAGGGCGCCAGCATCACGATCATCGCGATGGGCCTGGTGTTCGTGCTGCTGCTCGGCGAGATCGACCTGTCGGCCGGTACCGCGTCCGGTGTGACCGCGTCGGTCATGGCACTGCACCTGATCCACAACGGCAACCTGCTCGGCGGCATGGGCGACACGGTGTTCTACGTGTTCTGCGGCCTGCTGGTGCTCGCGATCGTGCTCGCGGTGCTGATGAAGATCTGGGCGGGCGCCGCGCTGTCGGCCGTCGCGCTGGTCATCGCCGCGATCGGCATTCCCGCGAACGCCTGGCTGGAGATGCTGCTCGCGGTCTGCGTCGGCGCGGCCATCGGCTGCGTCACCGGCTTCCTGGTCGCGAAGGTCGGCATCCCGTCGTTCGTCGTGACCCTGGCGCTGTTCCTGGTCTGGGGCGGTGTCGTGCTGCAGCTCATCGGCCAGGGCGGCACGCTCGGCCTGCGTGACGACACGATCTTCAACGTCGCCAACGGCAACCTGGACTTCCTGGGTTCCTGGGCGTTGTTCGTCATCGCCATCGGTGGCTACGCGGCGGTCGTGCTCACCCGGCACTTCTCCCGGCTGCGCAAGGGACTCGTGGCCCAGCCCACCACGCTGGTGCTGGCCAAGATCGGTGCCCTTGCGGTGCTGGCGGCGGTCATCACCTACGCGCTCTCGCTGAACCGGGCGCAGAGCAACCTCGTGGTGATCCAGGGCGTCCCGTACGTGGTGCCGCTGGTGCTGGTGCTGCTCGTGATCGGCACGTTCGTGCTCGACCGCACGAGCTACGGCCGGCACATCTACGCCGTCGGTGGCAACAAGGAAGCCGCGCGGCGCGCCGGTATCAACGTCGAGCGGATCCGGATGAGCGTCTTCGTGATCGCCTCCTCGGCGGCAGCGATCGGCGCGATCGTGTACTCGTCCAAGGTCGGCTCGGTCGACCCGAACGCCGGTGGCGGCAACACGCTGCTGCTGTCGGTCGGTGCGGCCGTCATCGGTGGCACGTCGCTGTTCGGCGGCAAGGGCCGGCTGCGTGACGCGGTCATCGGTGGCGCGGTCCTCGCGATCATCCAGAACGGCATGGGCCTGCTCAGGCAGCCAGCCGCGGTCGTGTTCATCGTGACCGGTCTGGTCCTCCTGCTCGCCGCGAGCGTCGACGCGTTGTCCCGCCGCCGGGCGGCCAACGCGGCTCGATGACGCGGTGACAGGACCTACGTCCGGCACCCGTCCAGACGAGATCCGCAGGCACAACAGGACGGCGCTGCTGCGTCGCCTGCACGTCGACGGACCGTCCACCAGGGCGTCGCTCGCGGCTGAGCTCGGGCTCAACCGCAGCACGATCAAGGCCCTGGTGGACGGCCTCGCCGAAGCCGGTGTGGTGGCCGAGCGCGTGCCCGCTCAGCGCAGCGGTGCCGGCCGCCCCTCGTTGCTCGTCCTGCCCCAGCCGCACGCCGCGGTCGTGATCGCGATCGACGTGCGGGTGGAGCAGGTGGCGATGGGGTTCGTCGGCCTCGGCGGGGAGATCCTCGGACGCGACAGCTGGAACCTGCATCACCGGACGCGTGATCCGGGAGAGGTCATCACGCACATCGTCGAGTCGGCGCGCCTCATGGCCGACGACCTCGACGTCACCGCGGTCGGGGTCGGCGTGTCGGTGCCTGGTGTCGTCCGGCGCTCGGACGGCCAGGTGCACGAGGCGCCGAACCTGCACTGGTCCGGGGTCGCGCTCGGCAAACGCCTCGAGGCGGTGCTGAAGCTGCCGGTCCAGGTCGGCAACGACGCGGAGCTCGGAGCGCTGGCGGAGCACGTGCGCGGCGCGGCTCAGTCGTCCTCGGACATGGTCTACATCTCCGCGGACGTCGGCGTCGGCGGCGGAGTGATCCTGTCGGGGCAGCCGTTGCGCGGCGCCGGCGGTTACGTCGGCGAGCTGGGGCACATGGTCGTGCGTCCCGGCGGTCGTCGTTGCTACTGCGGCTGTGAGGGCTGCTGGGAGACCGAGGTCGGCGAACCGGCGCTGTGCCGGGCCCTGGGGCTGCCGGACGACGCGCCGCGCGGTGCCGTCGTCGCGGCGTTGCGGGCGTTGGACGACCCGTCGGTGCTCAACGAGTTCGCGGACTGGCTGGCGCTGGGACTCGCGAACATCGTCAACGTGCTGGGGCCGGAGCTCGTCGTGCTCGGCGATCTCTACACCGCACTGCCGGCGTCGCTCGTGGACTCGGTGGGCACCGTTGTGCAGCAACGGAGTCTGGTGTCGCGAGCGGTCGGCGGCACGCAGATCGTGACGTCGCCGCTGGGCCGCGACGCCAAGCTGATCGGTGCGGCCGAACTGGCCTTCGAACCCGTGCTGGACGCGCTGTAAAAGCGAAGGGGGCGGAGATCCGGTGAGGATCTCCGCCCCGAGCGGCTAGGTGGGGTGGAAGTCAGCCCTGCTGAATCTCAGCAGCGAGTTCGCGCAACTTTTCGCTGTGTGCGCGGGAGTGGTGCCCGCAGAACAGCAGCTCGCCCCCGGACGGGAGAATTGCGCGAACCTGGGCAGCAGCCCCGCAGCGGTCGCAGCGGTCGGCAGCGGTCAACTCGGGGCGGGTGAGTGCTGCAGTCATGATGGATCTCCCTCCGTCCCAGCACCGATACGAAGTGTTTCGGTGCCCTCTTACCAAGCTGCGACCACGGCGCCCCTGGCTGGTGCGCGGTGCTCGCTGGCTCCACTCTGACAGACGTTCTGGCGATAGTCAGTGTTCCCGTGTGCGTGGCGACTCGCGTCACTATGCGATTTACCCGTCTGCAGCAGGTTCACACTCGCATTTGCCACCGGTTCACCGTCTTGACACGCACGGAGAGCAACCGAAAACCCGCTGGTGGAGCAGTGGATTCGGGCTGTTCGGTCGGTTGCGTGCGACCGTGAGTGTGATATCGGTTGCCCTTGTCCGCCCGCAGCGAACAGGTCACGAACGTCCCACGATTCGGACGCGGGACCGTGATCAAACTCCCGGATCGCACCGTCCGATCAGCTCGCGAGGGCCGCGCTGATCGCCCGTGCGGCGTGCCCCACCGCCCCCTTCAGAGCGGTGGCGCTGCGGCCGCTGTCGAGCACCGCGGAGACGGTGCCGACGACGCTGCTGGTCGCAGCGGCTGGCGTGCCACCCGCATGATCCCCGGAACCGGTTCCCACGACTGCCCGAGCCGGAACATCTGCGCACCGATGCGGTAGCGGCCGCGCACGTTCTCGACCGCGCCGAGGACCTCCATCTGGTCCAGAAGACGGTGCACCGTCCTCTTCGGCATCTCGCAGCGGTCGGCGAGTTGCGTGAGCCCCAGCTCACCCTCGTCCATCAGCTTGTCCAGCAGCCAGAAAGTCCCTTCGAGCACTGACCTGCCCATGTGCACTCCTCCGGCACAGCCACTCACTGATGCTGTCGCGGATGCATAGGCGGCACATGAGTACATGGGTGCTCATCTTTTTGCATGCGTCCGATCACGCCTGGTCACAGCGCGCGATCCGGTCCTGGGGGAACTCCCGGAAAAAGAAGATCCCCGCACCGAACCGGTGCGGGGATCTCTGCGTATGCCTCAGTGAGACCTAGTCGAGGTAGTCGCGCAGGACCTGCGAGCGCGACGGGTGACGCAGCTTCGACATCGTCTTGGACTCGATCTGGCGGATGCGCTCACGCGTGACGCCGTAGACCTGGCCGATCTCGTCCAGCGTGCGCGGCTGGCCGTCGGTGAGGCCGAAGCGCAGGCGGACGACGCCCGCCTCGCGCTCGGACAGCGTCGCGAGCACGGACTGCAGCTGGTCCTGCAGCAGCGTGAACGAGACGGCGTCGACCGCGACGACGGCCTCGGAGTCCTCGATGAAGTCGCCGAGCTGGCTGTCGCCCTCGTCGCCGATCGTCTGGTCCAGCGAGATGGGCTCACGCGCGTACTGCTGGATCTCCAGCACCTTCTCGGGCGTGATGTCCATTTCCTTGGCGAGCTCTTCCGGCGTGGGCTCGCGGCCCAGGTCCTGCAGCAGCTCGCGCTGGATGCGACCCAGCTTGTTGATGACCTCGACCATGTGCACCGGGATGCGGATGGTGCGGGCCTGGTCGGCCATCGCGCGGGTGATCGCCTGCCGGATCCACCAGGTGGCGTACGTGGAGAACTTGTAGCCCTTGGTGTAGTCGAACTTCTCGACGGCGCGGATCAGGCCCAGGTTGCCCTCCTGGATCAGGTCCAGGAACGCCATGCCGCGGCCGGTGTAGCGCTTGGCCAGCGACACGACGAGACGCAGGTTCGCCTCGAGCAGGTGGTTCTTGGCGCGTTCGCCGTCGCGGACGATCCAGCGCAGGTCGCGGCGCAGCTGCGGGGTGAGCTTCTCCGCCTCCTCCTCAGCGCGGCGCACGCGCTCGGCGGCGTAGAGACCCGCCTCGATGCGCTTGGCGAGCTCGACCTCCTCCTCGGCGTTGAGGAGGGCGACCTTGCCGATCTGCTTGAGGTAGGCGCGGACGGAGTCGGCCGAGGCGGTGAGCTCCGCGTCCTTGCGCGCCTGGCGCAGGGCCTCGGACTCCTCCTCGTCCCAGACGAAGTCACCCTCGTTCTTGGGGTCCTCCGCCTCCTCCGGCTCGTCCACCAGGGGCTCGTCGACCAGTTCGACGTCCTCGGCCAGGTCTTCGGCGCCGGGAGCGCCTTCCATGTCCTCCGGCTCGTCGCCGTCGGCCTTCTTGGTCGCGCCCTTCGCGGCAGGATCGGCCTTGCCGGCCGTCTTGCGCGGGGTCTTCGCGCCGGCGGCCTTGGCGGCGGGCTTCTTCGCTGCCGCAGCGGTCGTCTTGCGCTTCGGCTTCTCCTCGGCCTCGCCGGCCGCGGTCGCCTTGGTCGTCTTGGCGGCGCTCGCGGCGGAGCTGGAGCGTCGGGTTGCGGTTTCTGCGGCTGCCACGTACGCCCTTTCGCGACGGTCGTTCAAGGCAAACCAGAGGGCGCGAAACCTCGGTCGCCAGAGTTCAGGGGATCTCCCCGCCGATCTTGCTTGGCGGGTGTGCGTTCCATTGTAACGACGTCGGTGACGCGGTGTTGCGCCCCGAGGTCGTTCGGGGCGCGCTCACCTGCGTTCTCGCAGCTAGATCGGGTCGGACACGTTTCGGTGTCGGCGGCTACGGCCTGACGCCGTGTGCGGCGGCCCACGCGGCACCGACGATGCCGGCGTCGTTCTTCAGCGCGGCCGCGACAACCTCGGTGCGCACCTCGAGCAGCGGCAACCACTTGTGCGCCTTCTTGCTGACGCCACCGCCGGCGATGATCAGATCGGGCCAGATGAGGTCCTCGAGGACGTTGATGTACCGCGTGACCCGCGGCGTCCACTCCTCCCAGGACAGACCCTTGTCCTCCTTCACCGACGCGGCCGCGCGCTTCTCCGCGTCGTGCCCGTCGACCTGGAGGTGGCCGAACTCGGTGTTCGGGACGAGCTTGCCGTCGAGGAACACCGCGCTGCCGATGCCCGTGCCGAACGTCAGCAGCACCACGGTGCCGTTCTTGCCGACGCCCGCGCCGAACGACATCTCGGCGATGCCGGCCGCGTCCGCGTCGTTCATCACGACGATGTCCTCGGGCTTGCGCTTGAGGCGCTCGGCGAAGAGCTGCTGGGCGTCACAGTTGATCCAGCCCTTGTCGACGTTCGCCGCGCTCAGAGCCACACCGTGCTTGACCACGCAGGGGAGCGTGACGCCGACGGGGCCGTCCCACTGGAACTTCTCGACGATCTCGGCGACGACGTCGGCCACCGCGTCCGGCGTCGAGGGCTGAGGTGTGGGGATCCGCATGCGTTCGCCGTCCAGTGTTCCTGCTTCGAGGTCGACCAGGCCGCCCTTGACTCCGGAGCCGCCGATGTCCACACCGAACCCGCGGGTGATGCCCATCCCCGTGGTCCTTCCTACTCGATCCTGCTGGCTTCGATTCAGTAACCGTGGTGCGCAGACATTAGCCTGACGTTGTCCGATAGTCCCGTGCTAGTGACGTAGGAGGGAACCGGTCGTGTTCGACCCCCGGCCACTCGTAGACATCGCGACGGACATCGGACGGGAAGCGGGTGCTCTTGTTCAGCGGATGCGCGCTTCCGCAGTGGTGTCGTTCGACACGAAAAGCACCTCGACGGACGTCGTGACCGCCGCGGACCGCGCCTCAGAACAACTCGTCCGGACGCGTCTGTCCGAGTTGCGTCCCGGCGAGCCGGTGCTCGGCGAAGAAGAGGGCGGCACGGTCGTGGAGGGGCTCACGTGGGTCGTCGACCCCATCGACGGCACCGTCAACTACCTCTACGGCATCCCCTGGTACTCAGTGTCGATCGCCGCGCAGCTCGACGGTGAGTCGGTCGCGGGCGCCGTCGTGGAGCCGGCGACCGGCCGGGTGTGGACGGCGGCCCGCGGGTACGGCGCTTTCCTGGACGGCTCTCCGTTGCGCGTGTCCACGGCTACCGATCTGTCGCTGTCGTTGCTCGGTTACGGGTTCGCGTACCGGCCGGAGCGGCGTCAGCGGCAAGCCGACACGTGGGCGGCCATGGCGACGCGGGTGCGCGACCTGCGGCGGGCCGGTGCCGCGTCACTGGATCTCTGCTCGGTGGCCGCCGGTCGGCTCGACGCCTACGCGGAGCACGCGCTGGGGCGGTGGGACTGGGCCGCCGGTGGGCTGATCGCTGCCGAGGCCGGTGCCGTCGTGCGGCTGCCGGGGTCGTCGCCGGAGCTGGGGGAGGACGCGACGTTCGCGGCCGCGCCGGGTATCGCCGACGCCATGTACAACGCGCTCGTCGAGTCGGGCTTCGGCAAGGTCTGAGTCAATGCGCGACCGGGGTCCTCCCGGTCAGCCCGGAGAGCAGGTCGACGACCTCGTGCACGTCGGGGACGTGGATCAGCTCCGCCACCGTTCCGTTCCCGTAGCCGTCGGGCATGATCCGCCGGTCGAGGCGGATGTAACCGGAGCCGTCCTTCTCTTCGACGTACGACAGGTTGTCGATCTCCGCGAGCCGTGCTGACCGCGCTCGCCTGCGGGGCACGGACACGACGCGTTGGTTGGTGACGTAGTAGGTCGTGCGGTGCAGCGTGCGGTAGCGCCAGATGAACGGTTCGGTGAAGTGGAAGACCTCCGGCACGACGACCGTCGCCAGCGCGATCATCCAGACTTCGTGCAGGTCCAGCGACGTGCTCACCAGACCGGCGATGACGGCGGTGATCGCGAACACGACCGCGTGGAACTTGAGGCTGAACCGCATCCACCGCAGGTCCAGGCGCAGGAAGACCGAACGGCGCACCGGCGAGCCCTGCCAGAGGACGCGTTCGTCCGGAAGAAGATCTACCCCCACGTGCGCAACGTAGCGGCGGGCGAGCGGAAAGTCAGCAGGTCACGTCGCGGGCACCGGCGAGGTTGTCCGCGTTCAGCGTCGGCGGGGTGGCCGCCGCCACCTGGCCGCCCTGCTGCTCCGGCTGCTGCTCTGCCCACTCCTTGAGCTGGTCGAGCACCTTGCGGGCGTCGGCGTTCGGCTTGACCTCGTCGAACTTCTTGCCGATCGCCACGTCGACGGTGGCGTCCTGGCGGTCGTCGCGCACGAGCTCGAGGCACGGTTCCAGCAGTGACAACGTCCTGGCCGCCTGGGCGCCGGGGGCTCCGAAGCGGATCTGGCCGCGGCAGTTCATGTCGCCCGCCGGGTAGATCGGGTCGTTGCCCGGGTCGGCCGCCTGCTTCAGGCCGAGCTCGGTGAACATCGTCGCGACGGCCTTGGCGTGGTTGCGCTGCGTCGAGGCGTTGATGACCTTGAAGTTGACGTCGCCGACCGGCACCGGGTCGGTGCGGTCCAGCGCGTCGTGCTCCAGCACCGTGCCGAGCGCGGGGGGAGGCGGGGTCGACGGGTTGGCCGGGTCGGCTGAGGTGGTCGCGTGGCCGGGTGGGTTGCACTTGATGGCCGCGTCGACGTCGCTGGCGTTGCCGAGCACCTTCACCCACACGAACACGGAGCTGACCAACAGCACCGCGAACAGGACGAGCGCGGGCAGGGGCCGACGCCGTTTGTATGGCGTCAAGCTTCCCGATGCGGGTCCCACGTCCGAAGCCCTCCCCGTGTTCCGTCCCCTGTGATCAGCCTAGGCCCTGCCCGGCTGTCGCGCGCCCTGGCGGGCGTGACCGACCGCACCTCCCTGATTGCTCACAGTCAGGACGGTACCGGCCCGGCGTCAGGTTGCACGCCGGGGTTCACGTGCTCCCGCACAGGGTATCGGTCCAGCGTAGAAAGGTTGTGTCACCCATCCGGTCGGTAAGGGGTAACCCGATGTCGAGTCACTCGGACAATGAGCTACCCTCTGCGCGCTCCGCCCACATGTGGATCAAGCCGACGGTCACGTCTAGGGGGTTGGCTTGCCACCGGGAGGGAGAGACCCACGTCACCTTGACGTGGGGCACAAAAGAGGGCGCTGGAGCGTTAACCAGCGACACGAACAGTCTCCGTAGACCGCAGGGGTGAAGAAGATGGCGACCGACTACGACGCGCCGCGTCGCAGCGAGGCGGACGAACTCGCTGAGGACTCCCTCGAGGAGTTGAAGGCCCGGCGGAACGAGACGCAGTCCGGCGTCGTCGACGTCGACGAGGACGCGAGCGCGGAGAACTTCGAGCTGCCCGGCGCGGATCTGTCCGGTGAGGAGCTCACGTTCAAGGTCCTGCCCAAGCAGGCCGACGAGTTCACGTGCTCGAAGTGCTTCCTGGTGCACCACCGCAGCAGGCTCGCCGAGGACAACAACGGCGTGTACATCTGCCGCGACTGTGCTTGATCTCCAAAGCCGAGAAAACTGGGCGCTCACCCGCACGGGTGGCGCCCAGTTGTGTTCTCAGGACTTGATCGCGGCGGCGAGCTCCTCCGGGCGCCGCGTGCTGATCACCCAGTACGGCGTCGAGTCTTCCGGGTCGTTCACGCGCACCCGCACGAGCGGCTTCACCCAGCCGCGGTGCACGACGTACGCCGCCGGGTCGAGGTGCGGGCCCATGGCCTTGCGCCGGTCCTCGGGGGCGATGATCTCGACGTCGCCGAGCAGGTCCAGCGGGATGTGCGCGTCACCGGCCCGCAGCTCGCCGTCGGACACCTCGACCTTCGTCGACCCCATGCGCACGATCAGCACGACCGTGAGCGGCAGCAGGATCACGTACGGCAGCCAGGAGCGGACACCGGGGAAGCCCATGTGCACCTCGGCGGCCAGCAGCGCGGCCGCCAGCAGCGGCAGCGGCCAGATCCACCACGTCACGTACAGGCGCTCGCGGAAGGTCGTAGTGGCGGTCACGGCAGTCTCACTCACGTCGTCAGGGTAATCTCGCCCGCCGTGTCCAGCGTCGAGGTGTTGCTGACCCGGCTCGATCCGGGGGTTCCCGTGCCCGCCTACGCCCGTCCCGGCGACGCGGGCGCCGATCTGGTCACCACGTCGGACGTGGTCATTCCACCAGGCGAGCGCGCGGTCGTCGGCACCGGTGTCGCCATCGCGCTCCCGGTGGGGTACGCAGGGTTCGTGCACCCCCGTTCCGGTCTGGCCGCGAGGGCCGGGTTGAGCGTGGTCAACACGCCCGGCACGATCGATTCCGGCTACCGCGGTGAGATCCGCGTTTGCCTCGTGAACCATGATCTCCGTGAGCCGATCGAGCTGTCGCGCGGCGACCGGATCGCCCAGCTCGTCGTGCAACGCGTCGAGCACGCGGTGTTCCGCGAGGTCGACGCGTTGCCGGAGACGGAACGCGGTGCGGGAGGCTACGGCTCGACCGGCGGGCACGTGGTGCTCGCCCGTACAGCGCTAACAGAGACCGAGGGGTAAGGGATGTTCGGAAGGCGCCGCAAGCGCGGTCGTCACTCCGCGGGGGCGGTCGACACCGGTCAGGAACACGACGAGGTCTTCGACGACGTCGAGGGCCCGTGGGACTCGACGATGGCTCCCCGTGACGATGTGCAGCGGCTCGACCTGGGATCGGTGCTCCTGCCGATGCCGGACGAGGCCCAGCTGCAGGTCGAGATGGACCAGCAGACCGGTGCCGTGCGCGCGGTGCACGTCCTCACACCCGTTGGGCAGCTGACGGTCAGCGCGTTCGCCGCGCCGAAGTCGGGTGGCCTCTGGAAGGAGGTCGGCGCCGAACTGATCGCCGGCCTGAAGGAGGACGGCGCCCGCATCAACCGCGAGAACGGCGAGTGGGGCGAGGAGATCACCGCGCGCAACCAGGGCGTGCAGATCCTCTTCGTCGGCGTCGACGGCCCGCGCTGGATGCTGCGCGGTGTCGCGGCCGGTCCGGAGGAGCACTTCGAGCAGAACTCCGCGGCGCTGCGGGAGATGCTGCGCGGCACCGTGGTCGTGCGCGGTGAGCAGCCGATGCCGCCCCGCACCCCGCTGCCGGTCGAGCTGCCGGAAGCGATCGCCCGGCACATCCAGCAGCAGGGCTAGCCCGCCTGTCGCCACGCCTGCACCGCGCGCCCCAGTGCGTGCGGGTAGGCGTCGAGCGTCGTCGTGGTGAGCACGGCGCGCGGGATGGCGTTCGCCCACTCCTCGGCGATCTCGATCGGGTGCACCGGGTCGTCGGTGCACCCGGCGATTCCCGTCGGCACGTCGAGGGTCTTCAGCTCGTCGAGCGTGGGCGCCGGAGACTCGGCGGCTTCTTCGAGGTGCGGGACCAGCAGGTCGCCGTAACCGCGCCAGGCCCTGCTCAGCTCGTCGTGCAGCCAGCCGGTGGTGCCGGCGAGCGCCGTTTCGAGGCCCCGGCTCGCGACGATCGCCGCGCTGGCCTTGGCCGCGAGCGCGGCGGGTGCCCGACCGGGAGCTCCGGTCCAGGCCGGCAGCGCGAGGATCAGGCCCGCGCACCTGTCCGGGTTGGCCACGGCCCACTTCGCGGCCACGTGCGCGCCAAGTGAGACGCCGCCCACCACGATCGGGCGGCTTGCCGCGGCATTTTCGAGGGCCGTCAACCGTTCACTGAGTGTGCGGACGCGCGGAGCGTTGAGAACGGCACCGACCTGGGACAACGGCTCGGTGAAGACAGAACGGACAAACACCTCGTCCGAGGCGGTTCCGGGCAGAAGCACGACGGTGTGGACAGGCACGCCCGAGATTGTCGGTCCTCGTGCGTACCCTCACTCACAGACGGTCCACACCACGGGGCCACATGAGCAATGCAGGAGTCGGGGATGAGCGGCTATTGGCGCCGCTTGGTGCGTCGCTTGACCAGCGACGTCACCGAGCTCGACGCGGACGACCTCTCGCGAAAAGCGGAGGCCGTCGGCGCGGTGAAGGCCTGCGACTGCAAGTCCGGTGAGGAGGTCACCGTCCTCGGCAGGCTCCGCAGCGTGGAGCTCTGCCCCAGGGACGCGGCCGCCACGCTGGAAGCCGAGCTCTACGACGGCACCGAGGGCGTGACCCTCGTCTGGCTCGGCCGCCGTCGCATCGCGGGAATCGAGCCTGGTCGGACGATCAAGGCGCGTGGCCGCATCGCCGTGCGCGACGGGCGCAAGGTGCTCTACAACCCCTATTACGAGTTGCAGAACGCTTCATGACTTCAGCCAAGACCGAAGAACAGCAGCCCACCGTCCTCGAGCAGATGGGCGGCGTGAGCGGAATGCTCTACTCGTCGCTGCCCGTCGTCGTCTTCGTGATCGTCAACTTCGCCGCCAAGAACCTCATGGCCGCGATCATCAGCGCCCTCGCCGCCGCCGTCGTGATCGGCGTGATCCTGGCCGTCCGCAAGGGCACGGTCCAGCCGGCGATCTCCGCCGTCTTCGGCGTCGGCATCGCCGCGTTCATCGCCTACAAGACGGGCGAGGCCAAGGGATTCTTCCTCTTCGGCATCTGGCAGAGCGTCGTCTACGGCAGCGCCTTCCTGCTGTCCATCATCGTGCGCTGGCCCCTGGCCGGTGTGATCTGGACGTTCCTCAACGGCCGCGACCGCTCCTGGCGCGCCGACAAGGCCTCGGTGCGCGACTACGACGTCGCGACCTTCGTCTGGGCCCTCGTTTTCTTCGCCCGCTTCGTGGTGCAGCGCTGGCTCTACGACGAGGACCAGGTCGGCTGGCTGGCGGTCGCGCGCCTCGCCATGGGCTACCCGCTGATGGCCATCGCCCTGCTGGCGACGGTGTGGGCGGTCCGCCGGGCCGACAAGCGCCTGAAGGCGGCCGAGGAAGCTGCCGCGGCGACGGCCGCCGAGAAGGAGGTCCTCGACCGCACGGCCGACGACCTGCTCACTCCGGACATGGACGAGCTCAAGCGCGTCGACTCCGAGGCCCGCGACAAGTCCAGAGACTGACCCGTGCGTTCTCCGCGGCCGGCGCTTCCTCGTGGAGGCGTCGGCCGCGCCTTTTCCGGCTGACGCGGGTCACGCCGGGCCGAGCACGGTGCGCAGTTCGTCGCGCCCCGTCACGCCGAGCACGCCGTAGATCGCGTGCAGGTGGTTGTCGACCGTGCGCTTCGAGGTGTGGAGCCTCTCGGCGATCTGCTGGTTGGTCAGGCCGGACGTGGCCAGGCGGGCGACCTCCACCTGGCGGCGAGTCAGATGGGTGAGGTCCTCCACGCGCAGCGCCGGAGTTGCGGACGCCGTCGAAGTCGCGCATCAGCAACGCCCGGCGGGCCGAGGCCTGGGAGGCGGCCCTGACGTTGCCCCGGGTCCGGTGCAGCCGTGTGGCGGAGGCGAGGGCTTCCGCGGCGTAGAGGGTGGCGCCCAGCCGCAGGAAATCCGTCGCCACCGCCTCCAGAACGGTCGGTGAGGCGTGCGCGAGTGCGGTCGCATGTGCCGAGTAGGCCGCGGTCATCGCGTCGTCCATGGTGGTCGTGAGGGCCGCCAGACGCAGCGACGTGTCGACGCCGAAACGGGCGGCGTCGTGCAGAGCCATGGCTTCGCCGCAGTGCACGCCCAGCTCGGCGCACTCGTCGGTGGCCGCCATCGCCGCGTCGGCCGCGCCGCGGACGTCGCCTGCGGCGGCGAACACCCACGGACAGGCTCCGGCACCGTCGTCCCGATCACCCGCCAGGCCGGGCGGTGTGCCTTCTCGGCACGGGCAAGGGCTTTCCGGGCGAGGTCGTCATCGCCGCAGAGCGCCGCGGCGCACGCGAGGCTCGCGAGCGCGATCGTGTCGAAGACCAACGGGTTCTCCGACGTCTTCGAACTGCCTTCGCGGGCAAGGCGCAGGGCTTGGGCGCCGTGACCACGCATGCGCGCGCAGAACGACAGCACGCTGTAGAGCGACGTCCGGCCGATGAAGGCCAAATCGTCGAACTGCGCGTCGTGCACCTTCAACGCCGCTCCGCCTCGACGAGGCGGCCAGCGCGAAGCAGCGAACACGCAGCGCGCCGTAATCCGGTGGCGGCGACTCGTCGCTCAACGCCAGAACCTCGGCCTCGTAGTGGGTGATCTCCTCGTCGGCTTCGCGGTACCTGCCCGCGTGCAGGAGGCACAACGCCCTGATGAGTCGCATGTGGAACGACAGGTGCGGTGCGACGGGCTCACGGGTGCTCGCCAGAACCGTGGTCATGTCGCGGTGGTGCGCCTCCTCCAAGGTCCGGACGACCTTCAGCCAGTCCCGCAGGTTCTGCGGGAGATCAGGCGCGCTGACGCGGTCGAGCACTGCGGCGGCGCCTTCGCGTCGCCCAGCGCGAAGTAGAGGTTCAACGACCTCGTGGCGCCGAGGCGGCTCAGGTCCGCGGCCGACAGCGGGCCGGACATCACGTCCGCCAGCGTGGCCTCGGCCTGGTCCGGTGCGCGGCCGTGCATCATCACCCGCGCGAACACGTGTCCGATCCGGCCCAGACCGCCCGCCTCGACAGCGGCACGGCACAGGCGCTCCGCGAGCGTCACGTCCCGTCGGCGGGCGCCGCCGAGTCCGGTTTCCAGATCTCGTCGCCTCACAACAACAGGTGCCTCACGGTCTCGGACTACAACGCGGCCAACGGCGCGGGGGTGCTGATGGTCGACGGTCAGGGCGCGACCAGCCAGCTGTGGAACTGGGACCCGCAGCAGCCGCTGCACCTGCGCAACGTGCACAGCAACAAGCGCCTGACCGCCGCGTGGTGCAACGGCGAGAACGGTGCCGCTCTGCACATGTGGCACTGCAACAGGGACTGGGGCAGCCAGATGTTCTACCGCCCGGCGTCCACTCCGGAGGAGGTCGGCAGGCTGCGGACGATGATGAGCCTAACCGGTGCGTGGAGATCTCCGGCGCGAACTGGTGGCAGGGCGCGAGCATGCAGCTGTGGGACTGCGCGGGCGGTAACCACCAGCGTTGGAACGCACCCTGACGCGAGCTGTATCAGGGCGCGCGCGGCGAGCGTCAGGTCCGCATGAAACCTCTGATTCGCAGGATTGCGCTCCTGGCCTCGCTCGCGCTCGTCTCGGGCGGCCTGCTCGTCGGCACGTCCGCCTCGGCGGGCGCGCAGACGGGGGCCTACGTCCAGTCGAAGTTCAACGGCCGGTGCATGACCGCCTCCACCGGGCAGAACGGCGCCGGCGTCATCATGGTCGACTGCGTGAACGCCCCGACCCAGCGCTGGTACTGGGACGGGCTGCGGCTGCGCAACGCCGACGGCGGCAGATGCCTCACCGCCGCCTGGGGCAACGGTGACAACGGGGCCCACCTGCAGATGTACGACTGCGACCCGAACAGGCCCGGCCACCAGACCTTCTACCGCCCGGCCTCGAACTCCTCCGAGATCGGCAGGATCCGGGTGTGGATGCAGGGCTACCGGTGCGTCGAGATCGCGGGCGCGAACTGGTGGCAGGGCGCCTCAGTCCAGCTCTGGGACTGCCACGGAGGCGGCAACCAGTACTGGTGGGTGTAGTGCCGTGACCGCCGGTCGGTGCCGCGTCTTCCGGCGCTCAGCAGAGCACCGCGATGCACCCGTCTGACCGTCGAAATACGGGGCACCGACCGGAGGTCAAGGCACTAATACCCGAGTGCGGTTTTGATGTCCTGCTCGACGGCGGCGGTGGTGACGAACAACAGCTCATCGCCGCCCTCGAGCGTGTCGTCCGGCTGCGGCACGATGACCCGTCCGCCGCGCAGGATCGTCACCAGCGCGGCGTCGCGGGGCAGCGTCAGCTCCGAGACGGCGCGGCCGGCGAAAGGCGTCGACTCGTCGAGGGTGATCTCCACGAGGTTCGCCTGCCCCTGCCGCAGCGTGAGCAGCCGCACGACGTCACCGATCGTCACGGACTCCTCGACCATCGCGGCCAGCAACCGTGGCGTCGACACGGCGACGTCGACACCCCACGACTCGGTGAAGAGCCACTCGTTCGTCGGGTCGTTCACGCGCGCGACCACACGACGGACCGCGAACTCGGTCTTCGCCAGCAGCGACACCACGAGGTTGACCTTGTCGTCACCGGTCGCGGCGATCACCACGTCGCACAGGTGCATGCCCGCATCCTCCAAAGAGGACAGCTCGCACGCGTCGGCCTGCACCCACTCGGCCTGCTCGACGGAGTTCGGGTCGAAGTGCGCCCGGTCCCGCTCGATCAGCATCACCTGGTGCCCGTCCGAGACGAGCTCCTGCGCGATGGACCGGCCCACCGCGCCCGCACCCGCGATCGCGACCCGCATCAGCTCTCCTCCGGTGCCTGCAGCGCCGCCGCCGCGACGTCGGTGATCGTGCCGGACAGCGCCGCCACGTAGATGGTGTCGTCGGCCTGCACGACGGTCTTGGCGTCGGGCAGCACACCCGTGCCGAACCGCATCAGGAACGCCACCCGCGCGCCGATCGCGCCTTCCAGCTCGAACACGGGCCGCCCGACCCACATCTCGTCGACCTCGATCGGCAGCACCGCGACGGTGCCGGACGGGTCGCGCCACGCGGTCGCCGCACCCTCGGGCAGCAGCATGCGCAGGAACCGGTCTGTGCTCCACGGCACGGTCGCCACGGTCGGAATGCCCAGCCGCTCGTACACGGCGGCGCGCTTGTGGTCGTAGATGCGGGCGACGACGTGCTCGACGCCGAAAGTCTCCCGCGCGACCCGCGCCGAGATGATGTTCGAGTTGTCGCCGCTCGAGACCGCCGCGAACGCGCCCGCGCGCTCCACGCCGGCCTCGATCAGGACGTTCCGGTCGAAACCGTTGCCGACGACCTGCTGGCCGTGGAAGTCGCTGCCGAGCCTGCGGAACGACTGCGGGTCCTTGTCGATCACGGCGACCTGGTGGTCGAGTCGCTCGAGGGCCCTGGCCAGGGAGGCTCCCACCCGGCCACACCCCATGATCACCACGTGCACGACATGCCTCCTCAGGCGAACTCTGGGCAGAACCTACCGAGCATTAGCCCGTCCCGGTGAGCGGACCCCTTACGCTCTGGCCGTGTCCAAGCTCGCCACCGCTGCCAAACGCCTCCTGGTAGGCAGGCCGTTCCGCAGCGACCGTCTCTCGCACACCCTCCTCCCCAAACGGATAGCCCTCCCCGTCTTCGCCTCGGACGCCATGTCCTCGGTCGCCTACGCGCCCGAGGAGATCTTCCTGATGCTGTCGGTGGCTGGCCTGAGCGCCTACGCGCTGGCGCCGTGGGTGGGCGTGGCGGTCGTCGTGGTCATGCTCACCGTCGTCGCCAGCTACCGCCAGAACGTGCACGCCTACCCGTCGGGCGGCGGCGACTACGAGGTCGCGACGGTCAACCTGGGACGCAGAGCAGGGCTCACCGTGGCGAGCGCCCTGCTCGTGGACTACATCCTCACGGTCGCGGTGTCGATCTCGGCGGCGGCGGCGAACATCGGATCGGCGATCCCGTTCGTCGCGACCCACAAGGCGGAGTTCGCGGTCGCGGCGATCGTCGTGCTCACGGCGATCAACCTGCGCGGCATCCGCGAATCCGGCGCCGCGTTCGCCATCCCGACCTACGCGTTCATGATCGGCATCATGGGCCTGATCGCGTGGGGCCTGTTCCGCGGGCTCGTGCTCGGTGACGAGATGCGGGCGGAGAGCTCCGGTCTCGAGATCCACGCCGATCAGGACCACCTGATGGGTCTCGCGTTCGTGTTCCTGGTGATGCGTGCGTTCTCGTCGGGCTGTGCGGCGCTCACCGGTGTCGAGGCGATCAGTAACGGCGTGCCCGCGTTCCGCAAGCCCAAGTCCCGCAACGCCGCCACGACGCTGCTGCTGATGGGCGGTATCGCGGTCGTGATGCTGATGGGCCTGATCGTGCTCGCCCAGCTGACTGACGTGCGGATGGCCGAGTCGCCGCAGCACCAGATCACCAACGCGCCGGCGGGCTACGAGCAGAAGACGATGGTGGCGCAGATCGCCCATGCCGTGTTCGACTCGTTCCCACCCGGCTTCTACTTCATCACCGGCGTGACCGCGCTGATCCTCGTCCTGGCGGCGAACACGGCGTTCAACGGCTTCCCGGTGCTCGGCTCGATCCTCGCGCAGGACCGCTACCTGCCCCGGCAGCTGCACACCCGCGGCGACCGGCTGGCGTTCTCCAACGGCATCGTCTTCCTGGCCGGGTTCGCGGTCGTGCTGGTGATCGCGTTCGACGCCGAGGTCACCAGGCTGATCCAGCTCTACATCGTCGGCGTCTTCGTGTCGTTCACGATGAGCCAGCTCGGCATGATCAAGCACTGGCAGCGGCTGCTGAAGACCGAGAAGGACGTGGAGTCCCGCAAGCGGATGCGCCGCTCGCAGGCGATCAACACGTTCGGCCTCGCCATGACCGCGACCGTGCTGATCATCGTGCTCATCACGAAGTTCACCAAGGGCGCGTGGATCGCCATCGCCGCGATGGCCGCCATCTACGCGTTGATGACGGCGATCCGCAAGCACTACGACACCGTCGCAGAGGAGCTCCGCCAGCAGGAGCGGGTGCGCACGATGCCCGCCCGCAACCACGCGATGGTGCTGGTGTCCAAACTGCACATGCCGACGCTGCGTGCGTTGTCCTACGCCAAGGCCACGCGGCCGGACGTGCTGGAGGCCGTCACGGTCAACGTCGACGACGGCGACACCCGCCGGCTCGTCGCGGATTGGGAGAAGGAGAACTTCAAGATCCCGCTGAAGGTGATCGAGTCGCCGTACCGCGAGATCACCAAGCCCGTGCTCGACTACGTGAAGCGCGTGAAGACCGACAACCCGCGCGACGTCGTCACGGTGTTCATCCCCGAGTACGTCGTCGGTCACTGGTGGGAGCAGCTGCTGCACAACCAGAGCGCGTTGCGGCTCAAGGGAAGGCTGCTGTTCCAGCCGGGTGTCATGGTGACGAGCGTGCCGTGGCAGCTCGCGTCGTCCGTGAAGGTCAAGGACAAGGACGTCATCGCGCCCGGCGCTGTCCGAAGGGGACTGGACGACCGATGAGCTGGGTGGGCTCGAAGTTCGAGGTAGAGGTAGGACCCGTCGCACACGGCGGGCATTTCGTCGCACGGCACGAGGGACGCGTTCTGTTCGTGCGGCACGCACTGCCCGGTGAACGTGTCGTGGTGTCGGTGTACGAGGACAACGGCGGGTCGTTCTGCCGTGCTGACGCCGTGAAGATCCTGGAGCCGTCACCGGACCGCGTCGAGCCGCCGTGCCCGTTCAGCGGGCCGGGGATGTGCGGTGGCTGCGACTTCCAGCACGTGTCGTGGGACGCCCAGCGGGAGCTGAAGGCGCAGGTCGTCCGCGAGCAGCTGGCGCGCCTCGGCAAGATCGAACGGGACGTCGTCGTGGAGGCGTTGCCCGGCGGTCCGCTGGAGTGGCGGACCCGGATCCGGATGGCCGTCGACCGCGACGGCAGGCCGGGTTTCCGAGGCACCCGTTCCCACGATGTGATCCCGGTGGACCACTGTGTGATCTCGCGGCCGGGCATGGTCGAGTCGGTCGCTGACCGGAAGTGGCGCGCGCAGGAGATCACGATCACCCAGGACGGTGACGGCAACCGGCATGTGGGTGAGGTGCGCGGCCGACACACCGTGCGCCGCGCCGGAACCGGTACGGCCGTTGAGACCGCCGCCCAACGAAAGTGGCGAGTTTCGGCGGACGGGTTCTGGCAGGTCCACCCGGCGGCCGCGGACACGTTCGCGTCCGTCGTGGGGGAGTGGATCGCGGCCGAGCCCGGCCAGCGCGCGTGGGACCTCTACGGCGGCGCGGGCCTCTTCGCGTCGGTGCTGGCGCGGCAGGTCGGCGAGACGGGGTCCGTGCTGGTCGTCGAGTCTTTCGCGGGTGCCGTGGAGGACGGCCGGCGCAACCTCCGCCGCATGCCGCAGATCGAGTGGGTGGTGGGCAAGGTGGAGCGTCTCGTGACGCGCGCACTGCCCGTTGAGGACCCTCACGTCGTGGTGCTCGACCCGCCTCGCAAGGGCGCCGGCAAGATCGTTGTGGCTGAAGTCGCACGACGCCGCCCGGAGCGGGTCGTCTACGTGGCCTGCGACCCCGCCGCTCTCGCCCGCGACCTGGCTGAATTCACAGTTCAGGGGTACCGGCTCGAAGACCTGCGGGCCTTCGACGCGTTCCCCATGACGCACCACGTGGAGTGCATCGCCCTGCTCGTACCTGAGACGAGGTGACAAAGCGTCTCAGCTGAGTCTCCGTAGACTGAGCCGAAGTCTTCAGGAGTGAGGTGGGCGTGGTGACCCTGCTGGAGTCCGTGCATGGACCGGCTGATCTGAAACGGATGGACGAGGCGCAGCTGAGGCAGCTGTGCGAGGAGATCCGGCGTTTCCTGGTCGACAAGGTGTCCAAGACGGGCGGGCACCTGGGGCCCAACCTGGGCGTCGTCGAGCTGACCGTGGCGCTGCACCGCGTGTTCGACTCGCCCCAGGACCCGATCGTCTTCGACACCGGGCATCAGTCGTACGTGCACAAGATCGTCACGGGTCGCCGCGACGGCTTCGACCAGCTGCGTCAGCAGGGTGGCCTGTCCGGTTACCCGTCGCGTTCGGAGTCCGAGCACGACGTGCAGGAGAACTCGCACGCGTCGACGGCACTGTCGTACGCGGACGGCCTGGCGAAGGCGAAGCAGCTCACCGGCGACAACGGCCACGTCATCGCGGTCGTCGGCGACGGCGCGCTGACCGGCGGCATGTGCTGGGAGGCGTTGAACAACATCGCGGCGGACAAGACGCGTCCGGTCGTGATCGTGGTCAACGACAACGGCCGCTCGTACTCGCCGACGATCGGCGGTCTGGCCGACCACCTGTCCACGCTGCGGCTGCGTCCCGGCTACGAGCGCGTGCTGGAGAAGGGCAAGAGCGCGCTGCAGCAGACGCCGTTCTTCGGCAAGCCCCTGTACGCCGCGCTGCACGCCGCCAAGCGCGGCATCAAGGACGCGCTGGCCCCGCAGGCGATGTTCGAGGACCTCGGCCTGAAGTACATCGGCCCGGTCGACGGTCACGACATGGCGACGCTCGAGTCCGCTCTGCAGCGCGCCAAGTCGTTCGGCGGACCGGTGATCGTGCACGCGGTCACCCGCAAGGGCAACGGGTTCGCGCCGGCCGAGAACCACGAGGCCGACCAGATGCACGCCACGGGCGTCATCGACCCGATCACCGGCGAGAACGTGAAGCCGTCCAAGCGCACCTGGACGCACGTGTTCTCCGACTCGCTGGTGGAGATCGGCCGCGAGCGCTCCGACGTCGTGGCGATCACCGCCGCCATGCAGGGCCCGACCGGCCTGGACGCCTTCGCCAAGGCGTTCCCCGAGCGCTGTTTCGACGTCGGCATCGCCGAGCAGCACGCGCTGACCTCCGCCGCCGGTCTGGCGATCGGTGGCCTGCACCCGGTCGTGGCCGTCTACGCGACGTTCCTCAACCGGGCGTTCGACCAGCTGCTGATGGACGTCGCCATGCACAAGCAGGGCGTCACGGTGGTGCTGGACCGCGCGGGCGTCACCGGCCCGGACGGCGCATCGCACCACGGCATGTGGGACATGTCCATCCTCGGTGTCATCCCCGGCATCCACGTCGCCGCGCCGCGTGACGCCGCCACGCTGGCCGAGGAGCTGCGCGAGGCCGTGGCGATCTCGGACGCGCCGTCGGTGATCCGCTACCCGAAGGCTTCCGTGGGCGCGGACTTGCCCGCGTTGGAGCGTGTCGGTTCCGTCGACGTGCTGCGGCGGTCGGGCAACGACGTGCTGCTGGTGACCGTCGGCGCGTTGGGCGAGCTCGGTCTCGAGGCCGCGCAACGGCTCGAGGACCAGGGCATCGGCGTGACGGTCGTCGACCCGCGCTGGATCTACCCGCTGTCGGTGGACCTCGTGGAGATGGCCGCGTCGCACAAGGTCGTCGTGACCGTCGAGGACGGTGGCCGCCACGGTGGCTTCGGCTCGGCTCTCGCGGCTGCCCTGCGCGATGCCGACGTCGAGGTGCCGTTGCGCGACATCGCTCTGCCGCAACGGTTCCACGACCACGGTGAGCGTGCCGAGGTGCTGGCGCTGTGCGGCATCACCGCGCAGGACGTCGCTCGTCGCGTCACCGAGTGGGCCGCCCGGCTGGAGTGCCTGCCCGTCGAAATTGACGAGCCCGCGGACAAGTAGGCCGCTACTCTCCACCCCCACGCCCGCTTTTTTGTGGCCCGGCAGGTCTCCCTCGCCGGGTTCCACGATCGAGGCGGGTGTTGGTTGCATATGGAGCATCAGGTTCGACCCCTGAAAACCACGACCCCGGTCGCACACGGGGCTGTCCGGCTTTGCGAGTCTCTTGTGGACTCCCGCCGCGACGGTTCGCCGGCCGGGGTCGTGGTCTGCCTGGACGGTCTGCCTGGACGGAGGTGGAGACGATGAAGCACACGTTGTTCCCGTGGGAGCGGGGCGTCCGATTCGATCGTGGCGTGCTGGTGGGTGAGCTCGGGCCGGGACAGCACCGGCTGTCCTGGCGGCGTTCGCGGCTGCATCGCGTCGACATCCGTCCTCGCACGATGACCCCGGCGGCGCAGGACGTGCCGACCTCCGACGGTGTGCTGGTCCGCGTGACCGTCGTGGTGCGGTGGGCGGTGTCGTCGGCGACGAAGTTCGTGGTGGAGTCCGCGGCACCGGAGGACGAGCTCTACACGGCCGTGCAGCTGGCACTGCGCGGTGCGGTGCTCACGCGCGCGCACTCCGCCGTTGACGCTGAGCGTGGCGCCATTGCGTCCGAGGTGCTGGCCGCGGTCGCTGCTCGCGCCGGGGAGCTCGGTGTCACGGTGTCCGACGTGGCCGTACGCGATGTCGTCATGCCCGGTGAGCTGCGGCGGGCCGCGCTGGCCGAGCTGGTGGCGGCGTCCGAGGGACGCGCGGCGCTGGAGCGGGCGCGCGGCGAGACGGCTGCTTTGCGGTCGTTGCTGAACGCGGCCCGGCTGGCGGAGGAGCACCCGGCGTTGCTCGAGCTCCGCGCGCTGCAGGCCGCCTCGACGGTCGTGGTGGACCGGCCGGGCCGCAGGTCGTAGCCGGAACCGGCCTGTGAAGGTGTCGTTAAGCGCCTTCTCAGGTCGATATGGCACCGTTGACGCGTGCGGATTCTGGTAGTCGAGGACGAGGCGCCTCTGGCCGACGCGATCGCTCGCGGCCTGAGGCGTGAAGGTATGGCCGTGGACGTCGCCTACGACGGCGAGACCGGGCACGAGAAGTCGACCGTCACGCGGTACGACGTCGTGGTGCTCGACCGGGACCTGCCTGGGATGTCCGGCGACGAGCTGTGCAAGGAGATCCTCAGCTCCGGCGCGCTCACCAGGGTCATGATGCTGACGGCCAGCGGCACGATCGAAGACCGTGTCGCGGGACTGTCGCTGGGGGCGGACGACTACCTCGCGAAGCCGTTCGCGTTCCCCGAACTGGTCGCGCGCGTACGGGCGTTGGCTCGGCGCGCGACGCCGGCGACGCCGCCCGTGCTGTCGGCGCAGGACGTCGAGCTCGACCCGGCGCGGCGCACCGTGTCGCGCGGCGGGCAGCCGATCGAGCTGACCCGCAAGGAGTTCGGTGTGCTCGAGGTGCTGCTCGCGGCCAAGGGATCGGTGGTGAGCAGCGAGGAGCTGCTGGAGCGGGTGTGGGACGAGAACGCCGACCCGTTCACCACGACCGTGCGCGTCACCGTCATGACGTTGCGCAAGAAGCTCGGGGAGCCGGGCATCATCGACACCGTCGTGGGCTCCGGTTACCGGGTGCCGAGCGCCTCGATCGGACCCGCTGAAGCCTGATCTCGGGGACTGCCATGCGACGGCGCGGGCCCGGACTGCGTCTCCGGATCACCCTCCTCACCACCGCGCTCGTCGCGGTGGTGAGCGCTGTGCTGCTCTTCCTCGGGTGGACGCTGGTCGGGCGCGTCTTCGACTCCTCGCCGTCGTTCCCCGCCGGCAGCCAGGTCACGGTCGACGGCGTCAACGTCGACGTGACGGTGCTGACGGACGCGCTGACCGACGCCGCGCGCCACGACCTGCTGCAGGCCGGGCTGATCGCGTTCGCGTGCATGGTGGTCGCCGCCGCGGTGCTGGCGTGGACGTTCACCGGTCGTGTCCTGAAGCCTCTGCACGACGTCACCGGTGCTGCGCGCCGGTTGTCGGCGGAGTCGCTCGGGTCGCGGTTGCGCCTGGAGGGCCCGCGGGACGAGGTCGCCGAGCTCGCGGACACGTTCGACGCGATGCTCGACCGGCTCGAAGCGGCCTTCGACTCGCAGCGTCGGTTCGTGGCGAACGCGTCGCACGAACTGCGCACGCCTCTCTCGGTGGTGCGCACTGAGCTCGACGTGACTCTCTCCGACCCGGACGCCGATGTGGAAGAACTGCGGCGCATGGCCGGGGTCGTTCGCGCGGCGGGAGAGCGTGCGGAGCAGTTGGTGTCCGCTCTGCTGCTGCTCGCACGCACGGACGGCATCGGGCTCGCGGTGCGTGAGCCGGTCGATCTCTCCGCTGTCGTCGAGTCCGCGTGGAAGGCCGTGCACGCGGAGGCGGAGGCACGCGACCTGCGCACGGTGTTCCGGTGCGCGCCGGCGCTCGCGGTCGGGGACCCGGCGTTGCTGGAGCGCATCGCCGGCAACCTGCTGGAGAACGCCGTCCGCCACAACCACGTCGGCGGCTGGATCGAAACGGTGGTGGAGACCGGGCCGCAGTGGTCGGTGCTGCGGGTGTCGTCGTCGGGTCAGCTGATCGCGCCGGACCGCGTGGAGGAGCTGTTCGAGCCGTTCCGCCGCGGGGTCAAGGACCGCACCAGTCAGTCCGGCACGGGTCTCGGGCTTTCGATCGTGCGCGCCGCGGTGGCAGCGCACGGCGGGTTTGCGCAGGCAGTGGCCGTGCCGACGGGTGGCCTGTCGGTCACCGTGCACCTGCCGGCCGCACCTCGTTGATCAAGAGATACAACTTGTCGAAGTGGCGCCGGTCACACTGTGCGTCGATCTTGCCGGGTTTGGGCCGTCCGCGTGGCGCTTGACCTGCGGTTACGCCGTAAGTGACCCCCGATTTGGATCTCGGTGGGCGCCCGTGTAAATTTCTCTCTGCCAGCGCGGAACGGGCCGGGAAACACCGGAACGGAGCGCGGCGAAAGACTTCTAAGCCTGACACAGCCCCGGAAGTGACTCTCCTCGGAGATGAGCTGCGGTGTGCGCGTGTTCTTTGAGAACTCAACAGCGTGCCGATAACACAGTCAGTAATATGAATACTCCTCGTCAGGAGTATTCCTTTGAGTAGTTTTACCAGATTGCCAGACATATTCCGTCTGGAGCGATCAACACAATCCTTATTGGAGAGTTTGATCCTGGCTCAGGACGAA
>NZ_QLTT01000008.1:0-267126 GCF_003269295.1 Lentzea atacamensis
GCAGGAACACGTGTTCGAATGCCATTCCACAATCGGGTGAACACGCAGGTCAGCGGCCCTATGGCACCGTGCGCGCACACTCTCTCTAGTGCGCAACACGCGCCCAGCAACCACCTGCGCAACCGGCGCCCGTCGCACGCACCAGGTCCACGCCCCGCAGCCATCTATGCACGGCGACCACAGAAATTCGGTCCGGCGCACGCCCGACGCAGGAAGGCATGTGCCGGGTCGGCGTAAGGCGAAGCCGTGCCGCCCCAACGCAAGGCACGCATCCGCAGAACCGTTGCGTTTTCACCCGAACGAGCCGGTACCGTGGAGTAAAACCAAGGCATAGCGTCGGGCGCATGACCGCGACCACCTCCACCGCCTACAGCCGGGACCTCGGCGACGAACTGCGGCTGCTGCGTGAGACGTGCACCAATCTCAACGGCCGCGCCCTCGCGATCCACCTTGGCTGGGATCCAAGCAAAGTCTCGAACATCGAGCACGGCAAAGCGCGGGCCAGCGAAATCGATCTCGTCCAGTTCCTCACGGCCTGCGGCAAGGACCTCGACTACTTCCACGAGTTCCGCAACAGGTACCACAACGCGTTCGACCCGTACTTCGCCCAGGTCTCCGACAACCTCCGCACGCTCGCGATGACGGAGTCGATGGCCAAAAAGATCACGGCCTACGACGTCCTGACCGTGAACGGCCTCATGCAGACGGAGAACTACGCACGAACGTTGATCACGGAGACCAGATGGCACGACGAGGCTGAAGTGGAGAAGTTCGTCCAGATCCGCATGGAACGACAGGCGGTCATGCGGCGCCCGAACCGCCCCGAGTGCGTGTTCTACATCCATGAACTCGCCCTGCAGATGCTGCTGGGTGATGCGAAGACCGTAGAGGACCAGTACCTGCGCTTGCTCTTCAACACCCACGTACTGCGGGTCGTGCCGGCGGACGTCAAGGCTGCCGCCTTCCAGTCGAAATGCACGATCTACGAGTTCGAGAAGGCGCCACCGGTGGCCTACACGGAGACCGACATGGTTCAGGTGTTCGCCCAGGACAGCGCCGCTGTCGAGCAGAGCAGGAGGCTGTTCGAGCGACTAGATGCCGTTGCCTTGGATGAGGAACAATCTCGGAGCAAGCTGGCGGAGTACGTCAGCGGACTGCGAGAGGACCCTCATGACCACGGAACGGACCTGGCGTAAAAGCAGTCGCAGCCACGGCAACGGCAACACCGATTGCGTCGAGGTGTCGCTCGCCGGCAACGCCCTGGTACGGGACTCGAAGAACGCGAGCGGCGCTGTTCTCGCGTTCTCCGCCCCGGCGTGGCGCGACCTGGTCAGCTGGCTGGGCTCCCGCTGACCGGAGCCGTCCTGACGGCGGCCTCCTGTCTGGCTGTCCGCAGCAACGCACCGGAAGCGCCTATCAGCAGGAACGTCAGCCCGGTCGCCACGCTGAAGCTGAGCGAGTCGAACGTCGCGGCCCCCAGCGCCGACGTCAGCATCGCGCCGACCAGGCACACGGCGATGCCGCGGATGTTCTCGTCCTTCGACAGCGCGCGAGCCCGCAGCGCCGCGAAGATGCCGCCGAGGAACAGCAACACGAAGGCCAGCAGGCCCAGGTAGCCGTTCTCGATCATCGTCAGCAGGTACTGGTTGTCGAGGATCGTGTACTTCGACGGCAGGAACGTGCCGAAGCCGCGGCCCAGCCACGGGTGTTTGGCGATCTCCAGCCACGCGCCGTCGTAGTCCTTGGTGCGGCCCTGGAACGACGGGTCGTCCTCGATGTTGGAGAACATCGACGTCACCGTGCCGAACAGGCCCGGCACCACGGCCGCCGCGCCGCCCAGGAACACCGCGCCCACGCCCAGCAGGGGCAGGCCTCGCCGGCGGGGGAGCAGCAGGCCGAGCACGATGCCCGTCACCACGAGGCCGATGATCGCGGTGCGGGACAGCGACAGGATCGCCATCAGGCTGAGCAGCGAGAGCGCGAACCACCAACGGCCCTGCGGCTCGCCCCGGTCACGCGCCTGGAAGACGAAGTGCGCGGCGAACGGTACGCCCAGGACGCACACCAGGCCGAACTCGATGGGGTGGTTCACCGTGCCCGCCGGGCGGAAGAAGATCGACCGCGACTCCAGCGCCGAGTAGCCGTTGTCCTGCACGCGCAGGCCGGGCAGGGTCACGTACGACGCGAGGTCGACGCCCAGGCCGAACTGGATCAGGCCGATGAACGCGCCGAACGTCAGGCAGCCCACCATCACCCGCAGCAGGCGGCTGAGTCGTTCGCCGGTGCGGACCGCGTCGCACACGAACACCGCGAGTGCCGCCATCGCCACGATCCGGACCAGGGCCGAGTCCGACACCGACAGCTCGTCGGCCGGCAGGTAACGGCGCGTGGCGATGGCGTAGGTCGTGAGATGCAGGACCACGTACGCCGCGAGCAGGGTGCGCACCGCGTTGCGGCCCTTGGCCATCGCCAGGTGGTCGACGAGGTGCGCGGCGAACCACACCACCGCGAGGCACAGCGCCACGAACAACGCCGGCGGCAACGTGATCGGGACGAACGCGATGGTGAACCTGGCCGGGACGACGAGGAGGGCCAGGACGTAGAAGATCAGCAGGGTGGCGCCGTCGGCACGCTGCTCGGTCAGTCGTCTTTGGTCGGCCATGCCGGGTTCGGTGGCTTGGGCGCGGGGATGATGACCGTCTTCTGGTGCGCGTTGGGCACGCCCTGGGCCGGGGGGCGGTGCGGGTGCCCGCCGTTGCCCTGCGGCTGCGGCCGGGCCGGGGGAGCGTGCGAGGGCGGCGGCGCTGCGGGAGCGTCCTTCCCGGACGGTGCCCCGCCTTCCTTGTGGCGCTTGATCTTCAGCAGGATCGAGTCGGCGGCGAACGTCGAGGCGATCGTCAGCAACAGGAGCACGACCGTCGCCGCGCCCACGTACCGGACCTTGCCCCCGATCTTGGCCGAGGCCGTCGTCGGCTTCACCAGGATCTGCGCCGTGATGAACGTCTGCTCGGGCGCGTTCAGCGCCTTCTGCTGCGAGGCGAGCTCGGCCACGGTCTTGTCGAGCACCTTGCCGACCAGGCCCTCGGCCGCCTCCGCCGAGTCCGCCTCGGTCGAGACGAACAGCAGCGGGCCGCCGACGGGGCCGGTGTTCGCGGTGTAGGTCGCCGTGGAACCCTTGCCCGCCAGCTCCTCCGCCGTCTTCGGGTCGCCGAGGATCTGGGTCAGGATCTGGGCGGTGGTCGTGAGGCTGCCGTCGAACTGCAGCAGCGGGTTGACCTTGACGACGTCCTCGGGCTTGGTCTTCTCCGAGTACCGGCCGCCCGCCGCGGGGGAGGTGAGGACCAGCACGCCGCTCGACTCGTAACGCGTCGGCACGGTGATGTAGACGTACAGGGCGAGGACACCGGTGAGCAGCACCGCGGGCAGGGCTATGTACCACCGCCGCCGCAGCACTCGTACGGTTCCCCAGAAATCCATCAAAATCCCCGATCCGCGGCTCGGTCTTGCGAACGCAATGTTTGTAGGGTATCGCCTGCCTGGAAAATCGTGGTGAGCTGCCAACTGTTACAGGCCGTAGCCGTACGACGATGAAGAAGAGGAATCCAGGAGGCAGCATGCGTGTACGACGACTGACCGTGACCGTCGCGGCCATTCTCGTGGTCATCGGCGGGACAGCGGCGTATGTCGTCACAGCCGCCACCGAGGCGAACGAGCCGGCCGCCAACGCCGAGCACGTCTCGCAGGCCAAGACCGGTGATCTGCTGTTCGTCGACCTCGCCGGTGGGCAGAACCGCGTCGAGAAGCTCGCCGGCGGCGGTGCCCGCACCTCGACCGAGCTCGCCTGCCAGCGGTTTTACGTCGCCGGCGGCACGAGCGCGTGCCTCAAGCTCGCCGGTCCCGGTCCGTCCTACGCCGCCGAGATCAGCCGCGACGGCAAGGTCGTGAAGACCGTCGCGCTGCCCGGCATCCCGAGCCGCGCGAAGGTGTCCCGGTCCGGGAACGTGGTGTCCTGGACCAGTTTCGTCACCGGCGACTCGTACTCGGTGCCCGGCGGGTTCTCGACCCGCACCGGCTTCTACGACGTCCGCACCGGCGAGACCGCCGAGTCGCTGGAGCACTTCGCCGCCACTGTGGAGGGTGCCCCGCTCACAGCGCGTGACATCAACTACTGGGGCTTGACCGTCGGCTCCGACGACAGGACCTTCTACGCGACGCTGGCCAGCGGTGGCTTCACGTGGCTGGTCAAGGGCGATCTCGCCGCCAAGACCGTCACGTCGCTGCGCCGCGACGCCGAGTGTCCGTCGCTGTCGCCGGACGGCACGAAGGTCGCCTACAAGAAGCGCATCGGCCGTCTCGGGCCGTGGGACCTGGCGGTGCTGGACCTCGCCACGAACACGGAGAAGCGGCTGCCCGGCACAGCAGGAATCGACGACCAGGCGACGTGGCTGAGCGAGACTGAGCTCGCGTTCGCCGCGGTGCCCAGGGACGCCAAGCTGCCCGCGGTTCACGTCACCCCTGCCGACGGCTCGCAGCCCGCGAAAGTCCTGATCCCGGACGCCACTTCGCCGTCGCCCGTCATGTAGCGAGTTCGCGGCGGAGCACCTTTTCGAGCTCATGGCCTGCCGCATCCCAGGAACGTCCCTCCACACTGGACGCGGCCGCGCGGGCGATCGCGTCGAAGTCCGGCGATGTGACCACTTCGGACAGCGCACGCGCCAGTGAGTGCGGGGTGGGTGCCGCGTACCGGACGTGGTCGTTGTCCAGGACCACGCGGTTGAAGTGCGCGTCGTTCACCACGGGGATGCAGCCGGCCGCGAGCATCTCGTGCGGAACGAGTGACACGTTGGTCATCGACAGTGACAACCCGGCGAAGCAACGGTTGTAGATGGCGTTCAGGTCGTCGGGCGTGACCAGGCCGTGGTCGACGAACTGCGGCCCCAGCTGCCCGATCTTCTCGCCGTAGACGTGGATCTTCACGTCGGGGTGCTTCTCGGCGAACACCTCGAGCGCCAGCACACCCAGCTCGAACGCGCGCCGCGGTGCCTTGCGCCGGGCGTAGAACACGATGCCGTCGCGCTTCTCGCCGCCGAGCTTGTACCGGTCGGCGTCGCAGCCGAAGTCGAAGTGGTCGGCGGGCATGCCGTGCTCGTCGCGGACCTTGTCGGCGAGGAACCGCCCGGCGGTGAAGCCGTGCATGCCCATCCGGTAGGTGTTCTCCGCCAGCGCGTAGAGGCCGCCGGACGGGTAGAACCACGGCTCGTAGTCCTGCACGAGGTAGAACCTCTTGCCCGCGCACGGGTCGTTGAACGCCGGGTACGCGGTGATCCACGCCGTCGCGAACACCGCGTGGGCGTCGGCCATGCCGTCGGTCACGTCGTGGATCGGGCCTTTGAAGAACGGGAACGCGTCGCGCACCACGGGTTCGAGGTCGGCGACGGTGTTGCCGAACGTCTCGTACAGGTACAGCCGGCACTCGTGGCCGAGCGACTCGAGGTGCTGGATGAGGCGGAACATCGTGGTGTGGCCACCGGATCCCCTGGACGGGGGAGCGGTCACCCAGTTGATCGTGAGCTTGCCGTCCTGCGGGATCGGCGGGATCACCACGGGCCTGCGCGACTCGACGTCGGCCTTGCGGACGTCCTCCAGCCGCACCGGCAGGTCCTCGCCCTCGGCGCCGAGCTTGCGCGTCGCCGCGTTGAGGACGCGGATGCCGAGCTGGCGGGCACCCTGCTCGCGGACGATCTTCGTGACCTGTCTCAGTCGTCTCACGCGTCGGCTCTCTTCCGCAGCACACCAAGGATTTCGTGTCTCATCGGGAACACCACGAGCACGTAGGCGAGGCACGACAGCGTGCCGCCGACGAGGATCTGCAGGAGTTCACCGTCGATCAGGCTCCGCACCGCGAGCACGACCGCGACCATCAGCACGCCACCGAGGAAAGGCCGCAACAGCCGGGCGCCCAACGCACCCGCGCGCACGCCGTAGGGCTTGAACGCGATCAGGTACGCGGGCGCGATGAGCAGAACCGCGACGATCACGTGGGCCACCGCGACCCCGCGGATGCCGTCGAGCTTCGCGCCCAGCGCCAGCAACGGCACCAGCGCGCCCAGCCACACCAGGTGGATCACCAGGATCGCCCGCGACCGCCCGGCGGAGGCCAGGTAGTCGTAGCCGAGCTCCAGCGCCACCCGGACCGCGCCGAGCAGCACCAGCATCGCCAGCGCGGCCGCCGCGGGTGCCCAGCGCTCGCCGTAGACGACGCGGATGAGCGGTTCGGCGAGAGCCGCCAGCAGCACGCACGCGGGCACGGTGACGAGCGCCAGGAGGCCCAACGCGCGCCCGAACGACTTCTGGAACAGCTCGGGGTCCTCACGCACCTTCGAGAACGCGGCGAGGGAAACGCTGCGCACCGGGGCGGAGAACGCCGACACCGGCCAGCTCGCCAGGTTGAACGCCAGCAGGTAGAAGCCCAGCGGCACGGTGCCGAGCAGCGAGCCGACCACGATGTAGTCGACGTTCATCACGCCGAAGATGAGCAGGCTCGACCCGGCGAGCGGCAGGCCGAACGCCAGCAGCGCCCGTGCCTGCACCGGGTCCCAGCCCGGTCGGAACCGGTCCTTGGTGAGCCAGAACATGATGATCGCCGCGGCCAAGTTCTGCACGATCCGCTGCCACGCGAGGCTCCAGGCACCGAAGCCCATGAACGCGAGTACGACGGCGACGGCGGTGCCGCACACGAACGCGGCCGTGTCGGCGTAGAACTTGTGGTCCTGCCGGAAGTTCCGCTGCATCATCGCGCCAGGAACCGCGGTCGCGCCGGCGATGACGAGGGCCACCGACATGAGCTGGATGACGCCGGTCGCCTCCGGTGTGTCCATCGCGTTCGAGAACCACGGCGCGCCGATCACGCAGATCAGCGCCAGCAGCGTGCCCGACGCGAGCGACAGCGTCGTGACGGTCGGCGCCATCTTCTCGACCGGGTCGTTCGTGCGGACCAGCGCCGCGCTGACACCGAGTTCGGAGACGCTCAGCACGATGTTGAGCACGACCAGGGCGACCGCGAAGACACCGAACTGCTCGGGCGCGATCAGCCGGGCGAGCAGGATGCTGAAGCCGACGGCGGCGAGCCGTTGCAACAGCGAGTTGACGGCACTCCACCGAATCGCGGAGGAGACCTTGCCTTCGAGTTGCCGGGTGCTCACCACTCGCCCCGCCACTTCCAGCGCTGCGTGCCGACCCACAGCTTGGCGCGCTTGTAGGCGTGGGGCGCGAGGAACAGCTGGGTGCGGCTGAGGAACGAGGGGCTGAACTTCCGGCGCCGCAGCAGTGCCCGGTACTCCGGCAGCTCCTCCAGCGCGGGGTAGGTCTCGCGGGCGAAGCCGAGCAGCTCCTTCTCGGTGCCGTCGAGCTGGTCGCGGTCGTGCAGCCGGACCGCGCGCCACAGCGCGTCACCCGCGATCGCCTTGCGCACCAACGGCTTCAGCCGCGCGGGCAGGCCGGGGTTCTGCTCCAGCACCAGGTCGAACACGTCACGGCGCTGTTCCAGGTCGGCGAACACCGACTTGAACGTCGTGCGCATCATCGAGTTCTCGTGCACCCGGTAGTACGCGGCAGGCTTGCCGCTGACGTACCCGATGTCCGACACGGCCGCGATGCGCAGCCACATCTCCAGGTCGCCCGCGTGCGGCAGATCGGCGCGGTAGCCGCCGACCTTCTGCTGGATCTTGGTGCGCACCACGACCTCCGGCGAGGAGATCACGTTGCGGCTGCTGCGGAAGCGGTTCTCGATCCACTCCTCGCCGCGCCAGACCTTCGACGTCGTCGGCAGCTGGGTGACCTTCGGCAACGCGTCGTGGTCGCTGTAGTAGACGACCCGCCCGTAGACCATGCCCACGTCCGGGTTCTGCTCGAAGACCGCGGCCGCGCGCTGCAACGCTCCCGGTGCCAGCAGGTCGTCCGCGGACAGCAGCACCGTGTAGTCGGCGCTCGCCCAGTCCAGCAGGCCCTCGTTGTACGTGGCGATGTGCCCTTTGTTCACCTCGTGCCGGTACCCCTCGACGCGCTTGTCGGCGGCCATCAGGTCGGCCATGACCTCAGGGGTGTTGTCCGACGACGTGTCGTCGATCACAAGCACTCGCACGTCCACACCGGGCTGGTCGAGGACGCTGCGGACACAGACCGGCAGGAAGTGGGCGTAGTTGTAACAGGGGATCACGACGTCCACTGTGGGAAGCGTTGGCACAACCTGGTTATCGGTATGGCGCCGTTTTCGTTAGCGCCGCAACGTTTCGTGCCGTTCGGACGATGTAGTGGTGACCGGAGTAAGGGGAGTCATGGACCACGTCATCCTGACGCGCTTCAACCTGCCGTCGAAGGGCGCCGAAAGTTACGTGCGGGCGAAGGAAGGATGGCTGACCGAGCGCGTTGCGCTGTTCGAGCGCTACTGCCTGCCATCGGTCCTCGCCCAGACGGACAAACGGACGCGGTGGCTCATCTATTTCGACCCCGAATCACCGAAGTGGCTCAAGGACAAGATCGCCGGACACGGTGACGCGTACACGCCCGTTTACCGCGCGGAGGTGTCGCGGGAAGAGCTGAGGTCCGACATCCGGTCGCTCTACTCCCAGACCGGCGACGAGCTCATCACCACGAACCTGGACAACGACGACGGCCTGGCCGTCGACTTCGTGGAACGGCTCTGCGCGGCGCCGCGGCCTACGACCACGGCGGCGTACTACCTGGTCAACGGCCTGATCAAGTCGCCGGGCGGCCTGTACCACCGGGTGGACCGGCACAACGCCTTCGTCTCGGTCCGCGAGACCTGGGACGAGCCCGTCACGTGCTGGGCGCACTGGCACAACCACATGCACCTGCACTTCCCGGTCGTGGAACTGGGCGGCGCGCCGGGCTGGCTGCAGGTCGTGCACGGCGGCAACGTGTCCAACCGCACACGCGGCCGGCTGGTCTCGCCGGAGCCGTACCGGGCGTCGTTCGGTGACTCGCTGGACGACGTGGCAGCGCCTGACCTGAGGGCCGTCGCGCAGGACCGGCTGGTGGCTCAGCCGATCCGGTTCATGCGCGACTCCGGCCGGGTGGCCGCGAAGAACGCGGCGATGAAGGTGCTGGGCAAGGGCGGCTTCGAGGCCGTCAAGCAGAAGCTGGCTGCTCGCGGTTGATTCCGCTTCCGCTCACGAGCGCTTTTCTCGTGAGCGGAAGCGGACCTGGTCTCGTTGGTTCAACACAGCGCTGATGATCAGCGTGACGGTGAGTGCGGCGAGCGCCACCGTCACGCCCGTCCCGAAGCTCGTGTACTGCAGCAGCAGTCCAAAAACGACGGACGAGACGAGACGCCCGAGCGCTTGGCCCGTCTGCACGACGGAAAGCCCCGATGCCCGCAGCGACTCCGGCGCCGTCTCGCTCACCTTCGCCGACAGCACGCCGTCCGTGGCCGCGTAGAAGAGTCCGTGCAGCACCAACGCGACCACCGCGACGACCATCCCGCCCTCGGGGATGAACAGCAGCGCGTACACGCCCAGCAGCAGTGCGTGCCCGGCGAGGAACATCCGCCAGCGGCCGGCCCGGTCCGCGAGCTTCCCGAGCGGCGTGGCGGCCGCGAGGAAGACGACCGCCGTGCCGAGCGGGAGCAGGGGCAGGAAGCCGAGCGAGATGTTCGTGGCCTTCTGCACCAGCACGTAGACGAACGCGTCCGACACCGTCGCGAGCCCCAGCAGACCGGCGGAGATGGTGGTACGGCGGAACTGCCGGTCGTTCAGCAGGTCGAGGCCCGCCCGGAACGACGGCCGCGGCCCCTTCGGCTTCTCCTTGGCAGGGGTGTCCCGCACGAACGAGATCAGCACGATCAGGCCGATGACCGCGAACGCCGCGGACACCGCGAAGATCGGCCCCGGCACCATGCCGATCTGGGCGAGCAGCAGGAACGTCACCAGCGGCCCGAGGAGCGCGCCGAACGTGTCCATGCTGCGGTGCACGCCGAACGCCGCGCCCAGCCGGTCCTCGGGTGTGGCCAGTGAGATCATCGCGTCGCGCGGCGCCGTCCGGATGCCCTTGCCCGCCCGGTCGGCGGCCATCAGCGCGCCGATGCCGAACGGTGAGGCGCCGACCAGCGGGAAGAACACCTTCGTCGCCGCCGACAGCCCGTAACCCGCGGCCGCGACGGCCTTGGGCTTGCGGAACTTGTCCGAGATGCCGCCGCCGACCAGCCGCAGCACCGCCGTGGCGCCGGTGTAGATGCCGTCCAGCAGACCGAACTGCGCGTAGCCCAGCTGCAGCGTGAAGAGCAGGTACACCGGCAGGAACGCGGTGATCATCTCCGCCGAGATGTCGGTCAGCAGGCTGACCGTGCCCAGCGCGAAGACGGTGCCCGGCAACCGTTTGCGGAAGTCGGTCTTGGAGGGGCGGGACGAGGCGACGTACACGGCGGGCCTACCAGCTCAGCGTCTGGTGCCACACCTCGAGCGACAACAGCGTCCAGATGCGCGGCTGCTCGTTGCGGTCACCCGAGTCGTGGTCGTCGAGCAGCGCGCGGACCGCCGCCCGGTCGAAGGTCTTGCCCACGAACGACGTGGGCCCGGTCAGCAGGTCGTAGGCCATGTCCCGCAACCCGTCGCGGAACCACGCGTCGAGCGGCACCTTGAAGCCCGACTTCGGCCGGTCGACGACGTCGGCCGGCAGGTGCTGGCGCGCGACCTCCTTGACGACCCACTTGGTCGTGCCGCGGCGCACCTTCACGTTGCCGGGCAACGAGAACGCGAGCTCGGCCACCCGGTGGTCGAGGAACGGCGGGCGCAGCTCCAGCGACGCGGCCATCGACATGCGGTCGCCGCGTTCGAGGAGGTTGTCGGCGAGCCAGGTGTGCGAGTCGGCGTAGAGCATGCGGCGCAACGCGTCGCCGCGCCCGTTCTCGTACGGCGCCAGCACGGACCTCGTCGCGGGCCCGCCCAGCAGCGCGGCCCGTTCCGCCACCGTGAACGGCGCGAACCAGCCCCGCATGCGTTCGGCGTACGAGGGCTCGGCGATCGCGCGGACCGCGATGCCCAGCCGTGCCCTGGACGCCGGGAGGGCCTTCTCGAAGCGCCGCAGGGCAGCGGACGGCAGGACGCCCGCGTACCGGGTGGCGTTGGCGAAGCGGTACTTGGGATAGCCGCCGAAGAGCTCGTCGCTGCCCTCACCGGACAGCACGACCTTCACCTCGCGGCGGGCCAGCTCGGCGAGCCGGAACACCGCCACGTCGGCGGGCTCGGACAGCGGCGCGTCGCGGTGCCAGGACAGCTTCGCCCAGCTGTCGCGGAAGTCGTCGGCCGTCACGATCACGCTGTGGTGCCGGCTGCCGACGATGCCCGCCACCTTCTCGGCCCAGTGCAGCTCGTCGACGCGAGGGTCGCCGAAGCCGGCGGAGAACGTGTGCAGCGGGGCGCCGTCGCGTTCCCTGGCCACCAGCGCGGTGATCAGCGACGAGTCCACGCCGCCGGACAGGTACGCGCCGACCGGCACGTCAGCGACCAGCGCGTCGCGCACGGAGGCCGTCAGCGCCTCGTCGACCAGCCGGACGGCCTCTTCCGGCGTCACCGAACGGATCCGCGACTCGCGCGGCAGCTCCCAGTACGGCTCGGTCCGGACGGAGCCGTCGGCCGACACGACGAGGTGGTGACCCTGCGGCACCTTCCGCACGCCGCGCAGCAGCGTGTAGGGCGCGGGCACCGACCGGTGCGCCAGGTAGTCGTGCAGTGACTCCTGGTCGACGTCGGCCGAGCCGATCGCGGGCAGCAGCGCCTTGATCTCGGACGCGAAGGCGAAGAACGACGAGTCCGCGTAGTAGTACAGCGGCAGGATGCCCAGCCGGTCGCGGAACAGGTGCGTTTCACCGGTCTTGGCGTCGTGGATGGCGTACGCGAACTGACCGCGCAGCTTGGCGACGCCCTTCGCGCCGTGCTGTTCGTAGATCGCGAGCAGCACCTCGGTGTCGCCGTTGGTGCGGAACGGATAGGACAGCTCCGTGCGCAGCTGCCGGTAGTTCAGGATCTCGCCGTTGAACGCGATCTGCGTGGTGCCCGACGCGCCCGCCATCGGCTGCGGTGAGCCGGCCAGGTCGATGATCGAGAGCCGCGTGTGGGCGAAGCCGATCGGCCCGTCGGACCAGAAGCCGCTGTCGTCCGGGCCGCGGTGGTGCAGCCGCTTCGCCATCTCGGCGAGCAGCTCACGGGTGACGGGCGCGCCGTCGAACCGTCTGACGCCTGCGATTCCGCACATGGTCAGCGACCCTCCGCGATCTGCATGAGCTCACGGGCACGGGAGTCCCACGACGCGGTCAGCACGGCCGCACGCCGTTCAGCCGGGGTCTTCAGGCCGCCGTCCTTGAGCGTCAGGCGGATCTGGTCGATGAAGTCGGCCTCGCCCTTCGCGATGCGGATCACGTCGGCGTAGCGCTCGACCTCGGGGAAGTCCGTGGACACCACGGCGAGGCCGAGGGCCAGGTACTCCTTCATCTTGATCGGGTTCGCGTGCTTGATCCAGTCGTTGTCGAGCCACGGCATCAGCGCCACGTCGAAACCGGAGCCGTAGCCGGGAATCTGCTCGTACGAACGGAAGTCCAGCCAGTGCACGTTGGGGTACCTGGCGTAGCGCTCCATCGAGCAGGTGGCGTCACCGATCAGTACGACCGACGCCTCCGGGAACTCCTGCGCGACCTTCTCGATCAGGTCGAAGTCCACCAGGTAGTCGTCGAGGCTGCCGAAGAACCCGATGCGCGGCCCGGGAATCGACGCGATGTCGGCGGGCAGCTCGTCGCGGCGGGTGAAGTGGTCGACGTCCACGCCGTGGTCGAGGAAGTGCGCGCGTTCACCGGTCAGCGGGGACTCTTCCTCCTGCAGCGCGCGGCTCACGTAGAGCACGGTGTCCGAATTGGACAGCAGCTGGTTCTCCAGCGCGGCGATCGTGCCCTGGTCGGCCTCGGGGAACGCCGAGTGCCGGTCCGAGCGGTTGAAGATCAGGCCCTTGTGCCGCATGGGCTCCACGACGTCCCACGCCGTGGGGATGGTGGCGACGACGACCGGCGTGCCCATCCGCAGGAACAGGCACACGAGGCGGACCTGCGTGCGCACCAGCACCGAGTTGAGCTTGCGCAGCCACGGCTTGCCGTAGAACGGCAGGGGAGCGGGCGTCATCACGTAGAAGTTCGGCGTCTCCGGGATCGGCCGGCGCACGAGCATCGCGACGCTCTTGGCCTTGCGCAGGATCCGGCGCAGGAACTGCGTGCTCTTGCCGGGCGACGGCATCCGCAGGCCGATGCTGTTGACCAGCAACACCTTGCGGTGCTTCGCGACCCGGCGCAGCAGCTGGAAGTCCGAGTGCGCCCGGTTGTGGTACCACCAGTCCTGCGCCGAGAAGCACAGGTAGCTCGGGCCCTCGGAGGCCACTTCCTCCGGCCAGGTCCGCATCCGGAACAGTCCCTTCAGCGCGGCCCGGTGCTTGGGCGAGCGGGCGCGCAGGCCCTCGTTCAGCACCACCGCGAGCCACATGAAGAACGCGGCGACCTTGCCGTGCCGCTCGCGGTGCAGGCGGACCCGGTTCGCGGCCAGGAGCGACCACAGCCGCGCGTTCGTGGAGACCTCGCCACCGATGTGCGTGGCCACCGCGCGCGGCTCGTACCAGACGCCTCCGGCGCGCAGCATGTACTCGACCTCCTCCGAATAGAGGAAGTAGCGTTCGTCCAAAAGACCCAGTCGCTCGATGGTCTCGCGCTTGACGAGCCACGCGCAGCCGGTGGCCCATTCGGCCGGGTGGGCGTGCTCGTAGGCCTTGAGGTCGGTCACCATCGCGCCGAGCCCGATCCGCCCGGCGCGGTGGCCGCCGATGAGGGCCTCGGAGATCGCGGTGCGCAGCTTGGGCTCGCGGCGCAGCGAGAAGTGGGTGAGCCCGTCCACGCCGACGATCTTCGGCACGGTGATGGGCTTGTCCGCCGCCCGCAGGGTGTCGATCGTGCCGGGGTGCAGGCGGGTGTCCGCGTTCAGCACGAGCACGTCGTAGCCCTCGGCGGCTTTGATGCCCAGATTCACGCCCGCGGCGAATCCCGCGTTCACCGGGTTGCGGATGATCCGCGCGTCCGGTCGAGTGGCGGCCGCCACACTCACGGTGTCGTCGGTGGAAGCGTTGTCGACGACGAAGACCTCCACGTCGTCGGGTAGCGAGGCCAGGCATCCCGCGATGACCTGTTCGCTCTGGTACGTGACGATGACCACCGCGACAGGTGACCGCTCCACAACCGCTCCTCGCTTTTGGGCTTGTGCCCGCTACATCGAGCTTTTCGGAACCGTTGTTACCGGTGCCGTGATCGTCGGCCTTCGCCCCGTGTTCGGCGGTCAGACGGTGCCCTGCTGAGCGTCGAAGACGCGGTGGAGGTCAGCGGTCACGGCACTGGATTGGCGCGAGCTGTAACCGTTTCGCCCTCCCGAACGAGAACAAGGGCGTGACGTCATCGCCGCACGTGTTGATCATCGTGCAGAACCTCCCCGTGCCGCTGGACCGCCGGGTGTGGCTCGAGTGCCGTGCCCTGACCGCCGCCGGCTACGAGGTTTCGGTGATCTGCCCCAAGGGACCGGGTGATCCCGCTTACCAACTGCTCGACGGAGTGCATCTGTACAAGTACGCTCCGCCGCCCCAGGCCGAGGGAGCCCTCGGCTACGCGTGGGAGTTCCTGTACTGCTGGGTGCGCACGGCGTTGCTGAGCGTGAAGGTTCGCGCGCGCAGGCGGTTCCACGTCATGCAGGCGTGCAACCCGCCGGACACCTACTGGGCGCTCGCCCTGCTGTGGCGGCTCGGTGGCGTCAAGTTCGTCTTCGACCACCACGACCTCAACCCCGAGGTGTTCCTCTCGCGGTTCGGCGAGCCGAAGGGTGCCGCGGGCAAGCTGCAGTACCGGATCCTGAAGTGGCTGGAGCGCCGGACGTTCCGCACGGCCGACCGGGTGACGTCGACCAACACCTCGTACCAGAAGATCGCGTGGACCCGCGGCTCCGTGCCGCCCGAGCACACCACCGTCGTGCGCTCCGGCCCGGACACGACCGTGATGCGACCTGTCGAGGCGGTGGACGAGCTCCGGCGCGGCGGCAAACATCTGGTGGCCTATCTGGGAATCATGGGGCCGCAGGACGGCGTCGACGGCGTCCTCGAAGTCGCACGCAGAGTTGTTTCCGACCGCGGCCGCACCGACGTCCGGTTCGCGCTGCTGGGCTTCGGCGACTGCCTGGAAGACCTGAAGAAGCAGGCCACGGCCTGGGGGCTCGACCCGTACGTGGAGTTCACCGGACGTGTCGGGCCCGAACAGATCACCCGTTATCTGTCCACGTCGGCCGTCGGTCTCGGCCCGGATCCGTTGTCGCCTCTGAACGACGTGTCCACTATGAACAAGACCATGGAGTACATGGCCTACGCGCTGCCGGTCGTCTCGTACCGGCTGACGGAGACCGTGGTGTCCGCCGGCGACTGCGCCGTCTACGTCGAGCCTGGTGACGTCGAGGGGTTCACCACGGCTCTGCTGGATCTGCTGGACGACGCGGAACGCCGCGGACGCCTCGGCTTCGAGGGCAGGCGCCGCTGCGAGGCGGAGCTCGACTGGCGCCCGCAGGCCGAGAACTACGTGGCGGTGTTCGACGGGCTCACCGGCTTCGCCTCGCGCGGGCCGTTCCCCGACGGCAGGCCGGCGCTCGGTGCCGGCACCGACCAATGGGGCAACAAGATGATCGACGTGAGCGACGACGCCGTGCTCCGAGCGTTCGCCGTGAACCGAACGGGAGAATGATGTTCGTCAGAAGGATCGCGGTCGTCGGCACCGGCTACGTCGGTCTCACCACCGGCGCCTGTCTCGCGTCGCTGGGCCACCGCGTGGTGTGCGCGGACGTCGACGCGACCAAGGTCGAGCGGCTCTCGCGCGGCGAGGTCGACATCCTGGAACCCCGGCTCGCGGAGCTCGTCGCGGAAGGCCTGGCGTCCGGCCGGTTGACCTTCGTGCTCGGCGCCTCGGCCGCGGTCGCCGACGCCGAGGTCGTCTTCCTCTGCGTGCCGACGCCGATGGGTGTCGGCGGCATCGCGGACCTGCAGGCCGTCGAGTCCGTTGTGGACGAGACGCGCGACCTGCTGCCGTCCGGCTGCGTGATCGTCAACAAGTCCACGGTGCCCGTGGGGACGTCCGTCCGGACCGCGGAGCTGTTGCGGCGCGACGACGTCGCCGTGGTGTCGAACCCCGAGTTCCTGCGTGAGGGCTCGGCGGTGCACGACTTCCTGAACCCGGACCGGATCGTCGTCGGCTGCGACCAGCAGGACGCGGCCGAGCGCGTCGCCGCCCTGTACGCCCGCCTCGGCGCGCCCACGGTGCTGACCGACGCGGCCTCGGCGGAGATGGTCAAGTACGCCGCGAACTGCTTCCTCGCGATGAAGCTCTCGTACGTCAACGCGGTGGCGGAGCTGTGCGAGCGGCTCGGCGCGAACATCACCGACGTCACCGAGGGCATGGGCTACGACAAGCGCATCGGCCAGGCGTTCCTCAACCCCGGCCCCGGCTGGGGCGGCTCGTGCCTGCCCAAGGACACCCACGCGATGCTCCAGGTCGCGGACGCCGCCGACTTCGAGTTCCGCCTGCTGCGCGCCACGATCGACACCAACGAGCGCCAGCGCCAGCGGATGGTCGAGAAGGTGCGGCTCGCGGTCACCGGCAAGCGCGGCGGCTCGCTGTCCCACGTGCGGCTCGGGCTGCTGGGCCTCACGTTCAAGGCGGGCACGGACGACCTGCGCGACTCGCCGGCGCTGGCGGTGGCGGCGCTGCTGAAGCAGGCCGGTGCCGACCTCGTTGGCTACGACCCGGCGCTGACCGGCGGCACCGACCTGGGCTCGGTGTCCGTTGTGGACGATCCGTACCTGGCGGCGAAGGACGTCGACGGTCTCGTCGTGCTGACCGAGTGGCCGGACTTCCGCTCGCTGGACTGGGCGCGTCTCGCGGAGACCGTGCGGCAGCCGGTCGTGGTGGACACCCGCAACCTGCTGGATCCGGACGTCATCCGCCGTGCGGGGTTCACCTGCACGTCGCTCGGCCGGTAGTCCATTTGAGACAGTCCTTTTAGCTCGATGGTGTGAGTCGGCTTAGCGGTGTTGCCGTGCTGGCGCTTTGATCTCCGGCAACACCCGGCGGGACCAGCCCGCTGAGGTGCGTCGGAAGGTTCCACCGTGGGTGGACTCATGGACGTCATCAGCGGTCTCGTCAACCAGGCGAGCGGTCTCCTCGGCCAGGCGAGTTCGCCCGCGAACGGCCTGCTGTCCGCGCTGCCGCTCTGACGCCGGGTGACGGGGGCGCTCGACGGAGCGCCCCGCTCACCACCGCGGCAGATCCGGGCCGTGGCCGGTGATGCCCGCGAACAGGTCGGTCTCCGGCAGCGGCGCGTCGGTCGTGTCGAGCGCGCGGAAGTAGTGCTCCTGCACGGCGAACGCCCCGTGCACCTGCTGGCTCGCGTGACACCGCAACGCCTTGCGCTTCACGTCGGCGACCTCGCTGATGTCGATCGTCGTGGAACCCTCTTTGGCGGTCAGGTAGAGCTTGGCCGGGATGCCGGTGCGGTGGACGGCGAGCTTGGCCACGCGGATCACGTGCATGTGGTCGCGGTGCGAGCTGTAGTGCGTGACGACGACCTGAGGCCGGTAGTGCTCGATCAGCGCGGCGAGCCGGCCGGCCGCGGTCTCCACCGGAATGGTGCAGAGCCCGCCCTCCGGCACCTCACCGCTCAGGCCGGAGTCGTGATAGCCCAGCAGTTCCAGATCCGAGATGCCCAGCGCGTCGCACGCCGCCTGCAGCTCGGCCCTGCGATGCGCCGCCACGGCCTTCGGGTGATGGCCGACCTCGCCGGGCACTGCGCCGTTCGGAGCATCGTCGAACTCCCCGTTGGTGCATGTCACCACCACGGTTCTGGCGCCCTGTCTGGCGTAGTGCGCCAGCACGCCCCCGGTCGCCGTCGACTCGTCGCCGGGATGGGCGTGCACGGCCAGCAAGGTTCTCGGTCCACCGAACTGCACGCGGGCGAACGTACCCGGTGGCTAGTCTGCCGCGCGTGACCGACTTGCCGTCCGGCCTGAAGCCGCTGGAACTCGCCAACCACGTCCGCGCGCAGATCGAGCGGGGCCACGCCTATGCCCGCTCCCGCAAACACCGGTTCCGCTGGAAATCGGTGCTGGTGAGGCTGACGACGCTGGTCCTTTCGGCGGCGTCGACGATCATCCTCGGGCTGCAGAACCTTGATCCCTGGACGGGCACGGCGTTCTCCCTGATCGCGGTGGTGACCGTGGTGTCCGCTTTGGAGCCCTTCTTCGCCTGGCGCTCGTTGTGGGTGCTGATGGAGGACGCGAGCTACCGGTTCCACCGCCTCGAAGACGACCTGGCGTACTACATCGCCTCACGCCCCGCCGAGGAGATCGACGTCGAGCGGGTGCGCGAGATGTTCCAGCAGTACCAGGAGATCTGGGACTCGCTGAGCTCGCGCTGGCTCAAGTACCGCGACAACGGCTAGGGCCCCGTCGGTTGGGCGATCCGCTGCTGCTTCCCGCCGGCGCCGGGGACCCGGCGTTCCCCTTCGTGGCCTCGATCGACGTCGCGGCCATGCCCACCGGGGCGACGTTCGAGGAGCACCCGCGGGGGCCGCTGCGGGCGGCGATCGACGTGTCGCTGCCCTGCCGCGGCGCTCCCGTTGCCGGACGGCCGCCCGCTGCCAGGGCATCCCCGATCTGAGGAACTGGCCGACCGGTACGTCGGCGTGGAGGACTGCGAGAACGCCACCGTCCACTGGCTGATCCAGCGCGAGGACCTGGCCGCGCGGCGTTTCGACCGCGCGTTCACCAGCGTCTTCCGCAATCCGTGACCTGCTACGGCGTGCCCGCGGGCTTGCCCTTCGCGTCCGGGGCGTTGGGGTCGAGGAGGTAGTTCTCCTGCCACACCGCCCACTTGTAGCCGACGTTGTTGGAGGTCACGTAGGCCGCGCCCCAGCCGCTGCCGGTGAAGCGGTTGTTGATGGCCTTCATGTTGCGGCCGTACTGGTTGCCGTGGCTCGACTCCAGGCCGAGCTGGTAGCCGCCGCCCTCCAGGAGGTTGCCCTCGACGGTGACGTTGTCGATGTCGCCGCCGTAGGTCTGGATGAACAGCGCGCCGGTGTCCTGGCCGGTGGAGCAGTCGATCCGGTTGTTGCGGAACGTCAGCGTGCGACCGGCGTTGCGGTCCAGCGGGAAGTCGCGGACGGTGGCGCCGTCGTTGTGCGCGTCACCGGCCGTGCGCAGGCCCCGGACGTAGTTGCCCTCGGCGAGGCCGCTGAGGGTGGTGCCGGTGTTGTAGAAGCAGATGCCGGAGCCCATGCCGGTGATGTAGTTGCGCTGCAGGGTGCCGACGCCGAGGAACGCGCAGGACTTCGCGATCGTGGACGCGGACAGCCGGGAGCCGTCGATGTTCGAGTCGCGGATGGTCACCGGGGCGCCGGTGACCTGGCAGGAGTTGCTGCCGCACGGGCCGTTCGTGGTGACCAGCGGGGCGGCCTCGTTGAGCTTGGTCGGGCGGATGCAGGACTTCTCGATGGTGATGTTGCCCGCGAACAACGTCAGAGCCTGCTCGATGCGCTTGCCCGAAATGACCGTGCCCGAGCCGGGGGTCGCGGGGCCGGTGTAGACGGGCAGGGAGTCGCAGTTCAGGCCGACTGCGGCCAGACCGGTGTTGGCCTGGGTGAGCTTCCAGCCGGGGGAGCCGGCGGGAGCGGGGGTGCCGGGGTTGGCCGGGGGCTTCACCGGGCCGTTGGTGGCGGACTGCGGTGCCGGGGCCGGGGCGGAGGAGCTGCTGCTCGGGGCGGGAGAACTGCTGGACGTGCTGGTCGAGGTGGCGCTCGTGCTCTCCGCTACGGGTGTCGGGTTGACCGCCTTGGTCGGGGAACAGGCGGCCAGTGTGATGACACCACCGGTCAGCAGTACGGCCAATCTCAGTTTCACGGCTGGTTCTACCTCCACGCGCGTTCACGACGGGGGACCGTGAACTCGCTTATTGTGTCGTCGGCCGGTGCGGAATGTGTACGGAACTCGTGCGACGGAGTTCGCGCTGGGCCGTTGAACGGACTGCACATTGCACGGGCCGACGGGAGGAGTCAAGCGGATCTCCTTGTGCCGCAAGGTCATCTTCGCACCGGGCGGGAATAGTCCGTCCGTGTGAGCTGGCAGATCACGGTTTTATCTCCGAGCCATATGATTCCTTGATGTGTGAGATCAGCGACCCAGGAATGTGGCGCGGCCGGGACCGTCCGTGAGGAAGCTGTGCACAGCCCGTGGCAGATCCTGGGTCTCGAACAACGCGGACGCGATCGTCGTCACGTGAGCGTCGGCCTCCGGAACGCCTCCGTTTTCGAAGTGCGCGAGCACCTGTTTGGTCGCGGCGTGGGCCCTGGTGGGGCCGACGGCGAGCGAGAGGGCGAACTGTTCGGCGGCCAGTGCGAAGCCTTCGTCCGGCAGGACGCGGTTCACGACGTTCCAGCGCTCCAGCGTCGCCGCGTTGTAGAGGTCGCCGGTCATCACGAACTCCTTCGCGCGGCCAACCCCCGCGCGGGCGGCCAGGCGTTGCGTGCCGCCCATCGTCGGCGTGAGGCCCACGACCTTCTCCACCAGGCCGAAGCGCGCGCTCTCGGCCGCCAGGATCAGGTCGCACGCCACCGCCAGCTCGAACGCCCAGGTCAGGCACAACGCGTGCGCGGCGAAGACGGTCGGGATCGGCAGCGCGGCGAGGCGTTGCGGCAGCAGCAGCATGCGGTCGAACAACGCCTGCGCGTCCTCGCGGTACTCCTGGGCCGCGAACAGCGACACGTCGACCCCGCCGGACACGACCTTGCCCGTCGCGTTGACCAGCAACGCCCGCGCGTCGCCCAGCTCGTCCAGGGCGTCGTGGAACTCGGCGTCGAGGTCCAGGGCGTAGAGGTTGAGCGGCGGTGCGTCGATCGTGATGATCGCGAGCTCGTTCTGCCTGGTCAGATGGATCTTCATCGTGCGGGAGTCCCTCACAGCCAGTCACGGCGCTTGAACATGACGTACAGGAAGTAGGAGAGGCCGAAGATGCCCAGCGTGGCCGCCCAGAATCCCCAGGCCTGCTCGTAGCCGGGGTACGGCACGTTCATGCCGTAGTAGCCCGAGATCGCGGTCGGCACCGCGATGATCGCGGCCCAGCTGGTGACCTTCTTCATGATCGAGTTCAGCCGGTTGCCCTGCACGGCGACCTCGGCCTCGCGCAGGTTCGTCACCAGCTCGCGCATCGACTCGGTCAGCTCGGCGGTGAACAGCGTGTGGTCCTTGACGTCGAGGTAGTACGGCATCATCACGTCGTCGACGAGGTCGTGCTCGCGGTGCAGCAGCGAACCCAGCACCTCGCGCATCGGCAGCGCGACCCGGCGCAGCTGCACCAGGGCCCGCCGCAGCTGCAGCGCCTTGCGGCCGACGTGCGGTTTCTCGTCGTAGATCCGGTCCTCGAGAGCCTCGATGTCCTCGTCCAGTTGCTGGGCCACGGCGTAGTGCCCGTCCACGACGTCGTCGAGCAGCCCGTGCAGCAGGAAACCGACGCCGGAAGCGGCGAGAGCCGGAGCGCTGTCCCACCGGCGCTGCACCCCCGCGAGGTCGTACGACTCGCTCTCCCGGACGGTCACCAGCGCGTTGCGGGCGATGAAGACGTCGACCTCGCACGTCTTGATCTCGTGCTCGGCGTACCGGACCGCGTAGACCGAGAGGAACAGGTGGGTGGGGTAGCGGTCGACCTTGGGGCGCTGGCGTTCGGCGAACGCGTCCTCGATCGCGAGCTCGTGCAGTCCCAGTTCGTCGCGCAGCAGACCCATCTCGTCCTGCGACGGCGCGCAGAGGTCGAACCACACGACCGCGGAGGGATCTTCCAGGTGCCGCGCGACGTCGGCGACCGGGAAGTCCCGGTCCACGAGTTCGCCGTTGCGGTACAAGCGGGTCCGACCCATGGGTGACAACGATACGTAGATCTACTCAGATGTGAGGTTCCAGCCCGAGTTCCCGCTACCCTCGATCCGGTGAAGGTGGACCAACCACAACGCATAGGCGACTACCTGCTGCTCGGCAGGCTTGGTCGTGGTGCCATGGGAACGGTCTACCTGGGGCAAGGCAGCGACGGGCGGCAGGTCGCCGTCAAGGTCGCCCGCGCCGAGCTCGCCGACGACCCGCGCTTCCGCGAGCGGTTCCGCCGCGAGGTGCAGATGGCCCGCGCGGTCGGCAGCGCCGGCACCGCGGCGGTCGTGGACGCCGACACGCGCGCGCCCCGCCCGTGGATGGCGACGGAGTACGTGCCCGGCCCGACGCTGCAGGAGGCGATCGAACGGCACGGCCCGCTGCCGGAGCACCACCTGCGCCGGCTCGCGGAGGGCCTGGCCGAGGCGCTCACCGCGATCCACCGCGCCGGCCTGGTGCACCGCGACCTCAAGCCGTCCAACGTGCTGCTCGGCGCCGACGGCCCGCGCGTGATCGACTTCGGCATCTCGCGCGCCATGGAACACACCGCGCTGACCGAGACCGGGATGGTCTTCGGCACGCCGGGCTTCCTCTCGCCGGAGCAGATCACCGGCCAGGAGGTCGGCACGCCGAGCGACGTCTTCGCGCTGGGCGCCGTCCTCGTCTACGCGGCCACGGGCAAGGGGCCGTTCGGCGAGGGCCCGACCGCGACACTGCTCTACCGGGCCGCGCACGGCGAACCGGACCTCGACGGCGTGCCCAAGCCGCTGCGGCCGCTGGTGCAGAAGTGCATGCACCGCGACCCCGCGAAGCGCCCGGAGCCGGCCGAGGTGACGCGCCTGCTCTCCCAGGTCGTCTCGCCGAAGCCGGCGACCACCAAGCTGCCCGCGCCGATGACACCCGCCGCGGCGACGTTCTCGACGTCGCGGATCGTGCCGTTCGCGTGGGGCCTGACGAACCTCGCCGCCGGCCTGCTCGCCGCCGCGATCGCCGACCCGGCCGCCGGGGCCAACGGTGCCACGCAGCTGCTGGCGCTGGCCGCGTTCTGCGTGCTGGTCGTGCGCGCGGTGCGGTACTTCGGCGCCGCCGCCCGCAGCAAGATCGTCATCGAGATCAGCCGCGAGGGCATCGCCACCACGCGCAACGGCAAGTTCCACCAGTACTGGTGGTACGAGCTGGCACGGGTGCGCGTCGTGCCGCACAAGAAACGGCCGTGGGTCGTCGTCTGGCTGAAGGACCCGGCGCCGCGCCGGTTCTTCGGCGCGAATCACGGCGGGGTGCGGGTCTTCCCGATCGCCCACGAGCGGTCCAGACGGCGGCGCCAGCGTGACATCGCCGAGCTGCGCGCCGCCCTGGCCTGGTACCTGCCCCGCTCCTACGACGGGCGCTGATCGGTCCACTCGTAGGTGATGGTCACCGACCGCGGCGGCATCCCCTGCGGCAACGGGCTGGTCGCGGTCTCGACCTCCTCCTTGCCGGTCACCCGGCCCGTGGCGGGATCGATGGCGAACTGGACAACGCTGCCGTCGACCGACAGCCTCCCGTCGTTCCAGCGGATCTCCGGAGACTCGGCGAGCGCGCGGTACACCGCGGCCTTCTCCTCGATCGTCGTGAACGGCGAGAGCAACCGCGGCGACGCGGCCAGCAGCTTCTGCTTCGGGTCGGCGGGCAGCGGCGTGGAGACGCTCTCCTCCTTGCACGGGGTGGCTGCGCAGAACGTGGTCCACAGCTGCGGGAAGCTCATCGTGCTCAACGTCTGCTCCGGCCCCGGCTGCACGCCGGAGATCGGCCGGCGCTGCCCGGTCTCCCTGCGGTAGATGACCACCATCTCGTCGTTCCCGGTGGGCAGCCACACGTCGTACTCGAACTCGACCAGAGTCCTGCCGACCCCTTGGACGCCGAACGACGAAGCGCTGATCACCTCCCAGATCCGGTAGGTGATGTGCTGGTACTTGGCGGCCGGCTTCTCGCTCAGCTCCAGCAGGGTCGCGGCCTCCTGGAGGGACGTGGCAGGTGTGCTGGGCATCGTGGCGGGCGCGTCCCGCTGGGCGGGCCTCAGCAGGACCACCAGCCCGGTGATCATCACCACGCCGACGGCCGCGGCCGCGATGCCGACCCAGCGCGGTGCCCGGCGCACCGGCTTCTCGGCGAACAGCTGCTCGCGCAGGCGGGCCAGCCGCACGTCGTCGGCGCCCCGGACCGGGTACAGCTCGGCGAGGTCGTCGTCCAGCACGTCACGCATGTTCCACTTCCTTCAGCTTGGCGCGCAGGCGGTGCAGGCGGGATCTGGCGGTCGAGGGGTTCATCTCGAGCGCCTCTGCCGCCTCCTGCACGCTCAGCCCCGCCAGCGACACGAGCAGCAGCAGGTCGCGGTCGGTCTCCTGCATCTTCGCGAGTGCACCGGCGATCCGCCGCAGGTGCGAGCGGGCGTCGATGCGGGTCACCACCGTGTGCTCCAGCGTCTCCGCCACGCCGAGGTCGACGCCGTAGCGCTCGGCGGTGCGCAACAGCCGGGTCTCGCGTTTGGCGTGGCCGCGCAACAGGTTCGTCGCGATGCCGTAGAGCCAGCCGACGACACTGCCCTTCCCGGGGTCGTAGGTTTCCTTGCTGCGCATGGCTGCCAGGAACGTCTCGCTGACGAGGTCGTCAGCGACGTCAACACCCACCCGTCGCGCGAGATATCGGTGCAGCGGGTGGGCGTGCTCGTCGAACAGCTCCGCGAACATCACGACCCCAGTTGGCTTCTCGCGGCACGGGTGTTGCAGTGACGTGGGTCACAATTGAGTGGACGCGTTCTCGATGATGTTCGCATGACCAACTGGACCGTGAGAGTTGCTGACGCCGCGTGCTCGCCGCTCAACCGCGAGTACAACGCGGAGATGATCAGCCGCTACTGGGGACGGCCCACGAACGAAGCCGAGATCGACGCCTACGAACGCGACGAGCAGGACCACGACGTGCCGGTGTTCCTCGTGGTCTCCCGCGACGGCGAGGACGCGGGCTGCCTCGGGATGAGGTTGCTCGGCGACGGTGCCGGCGAGCTGACCCGGATGTTCGTGCGAACGCCGTTCCGCGGGCAGGGTGCCGCGTCGGCGCTGCTGAAGGCGATGGAGGAGGAGGCGCTCGCGTGCGGCGTGACGACGCTGAGGCTCGACACGCGCAAGGACCTCGTCGAGGCGCGAAACCTCTACGCCAAGCACGGTTTCGCGGAGATCGGCCGTTACAACGACGCCGGGTACGCCGATCACTGGTTCGAGAAGAGGCTGAAGAGGCTAACGTCCGCTCCTCCGGTCGCGATGTCCTGAGAAGGTCGGGAAGACGCGCGCCAGGAGGCATTGAACATGCGGTTGCGTCCACTGGTGATGGCTGTTGCCGTCACCGCGGCACTGGTGGTGCCCTCGGCCTCGGCGGCTCCCGCCGGTCGGGTGCTGGGTTACGTCGCCAACAACGGCGGCGGAGTGTCGGTGATCGACACGGCCACGAACGCGGTGACCGAGACGATCGCCGACAGCGGTGGTAACTCGCCGTACATGGCGGCGGTCGCGTTCGACGGAACTCGTGGCTACGTGACGAACTCCGCGCACAACACGCTGACCGTCATCGACACGCCGACCAACACGGTCGACAAGTCCATTCCCGTCGGGAGTCACCCGGCGGGTGTCGCGGTCGCTCCGGGTGGCGGCTTCGTCTACGTCACCAACTACGCCGACGGCACGGTTTCCGTGGTCGACACGGCCACGCTGACGGTCACCGCGACCGTCACGGTCGGGCAGAACCCGGACGGTGTGGTCGTCACGAGGGACGGCACGGCCGTCTACGTGACGCACGACGTCGTCGGGCCGAGCAAGGTCTCGGTGATCGACACCACGGCCAACGCGGTCGTCGCCACGATCAACGTCGGCAGCACGCCGACCGCGGTCGCGGCCTCCGCCGACGGCACGCGCATGTACGTGGTGAACAAGGGGTCTGACGACATCTCCGCCATCGACGTCGCCACGCGCACCGTGGTCGGCACCGCGAAGGTCGGCTTCGTGCCGCACGGCATCGCGTTGTCGTCCGACGGAACCCGCGCGTACGTGACGAACAGCGAGTTCGACTCGGTGTCCGTCGTGGACCTGACGGCGATGGTGGAACTGCAGAAGATCGTCGTTGGTGACCGCCCGATCAGCGTGGCCCTCACGCCGGACGGTGCCAGCGCCTACGTCACGAACTTCAACAGCAACACGGTGTCGATCATCGACACGGCGTCGAACACGGTCACCGGGTCCGTTCCGGTCGGCCAGCGCCCGGTGGGCATCGCGATCAGCTTCGTGCCGCCCGCCCCGTCGAAGCTCGTGGCCGGCTCCGCCCAGCTGCAGCTGCGGCTCCTCGGCTTCACGGTCCGCTCGCTCGACGCGACGCTGACCGAGAAGCACACCGGGGCGCCGGTCGCGGGTCAGAAGATCGTGTTCAGCACGGTCAAGGGCAACCCCCTGTGCACCGCCACGACCAACTCCGACGGCAAGGCCACCTGTGATGCTCAGGTGTCTCTGCTGGTCGGCTTGTCCACCCTGCTGCAGGGCTTCACGGCCTCGTACGCGGGCAACGACGAGCACGGTGGTGCTTCGGCGCACGGCAACATCGCCCTGTTGTAGTCATCGGAGTTGTCACGGTTGTTACATCCCTTGACTCGGACGAAATGCCCGGCATAGCGTCCGAGTCATTGGATGTCTTCCGGTGACCGCCGCCCCGGATCACGAGGGGAGTGTCCGTGGCGGTGAGAGTCTTGGCCGTGGTCGCCTTGGTCGCGGGACTGGTGGTCGTACCGCCTGCGCAGGCCGGATCGCGCGGTCCGCAGGCTGTCGTCAGCGCTTCCGGCGGGACCGTCACCCTGGCGGTGACGCACGGGGGCAGGACGGTGCTGCGGCCGTCGCCGGTCGGGATCACGACCGAGCGCGCCGACCTGTCCTCCGGCCTGACGCCCGCCGGCAGGTCGAAGCGGGCGATCTTCGAGCGCTACCGCACGACGTCGGGCAAGAAGCTCGACCGGACCGTGCGCGCCACCGAGACGACGTACCGGTTCACCTCCGGTGCCAACAGGCTCAACCTCGTGGTGCGCGAGTCCTCCGACGGCGTCGCGTACCGGTACGAGCTGCCGCAGGACACCGGTGCGGTCACCGGCGAGGCGTCGGCGTTCGTGCTGCCGGCGGATTCCGCCGCCTGGCTGGCGAAGTTCCGCCGTGACTACGAGAACCCGTTCCTGCGGTACGCCACGGGGACCGCCGAGCAGGCCGAGTACATGCACCCGGTGCTGTTCGAGGTCGGCGGCACGTTCGCGTTGATCACCGAGTCCGATGTGGACGGTCGTTACTCCGGTGGCCGTCTCGTGCACACCGGTGGCGGCCGGTTCCAGCTGAAGCTGTGGGACGAGAAAGTCGCGGTGTCCGGCGCCTTGAAGACCCCGTGGCGCACCATGATCGTGGGCTCACTGGCCACCGTCACCGAGTCGACGCTCGTGGACGACCTCGCGCCGAAGTCCAGGGTGCGGGACACGTCGTGGATCAAGCCGGGCCCGGCCGTGTGGACGTGGCTCGCCGGTGGGCGGTCGGTCCAGCAGGACCTCACGCGGCAGAAGGAGTTCGTCGACTACGCCGCGGCGCGCGGCTGGCCGTACGTCGTGGTCGACGCCGGCTGGTACGACGACCCGAACTGGCGGCGGACCAGCTTCATCCCCGAGCTCGTGCGGTACGCCGAGGCGCGCAGGGTCGGCATCCACACGTGGGTGCGGTTCAGCAGCGTCGACACGGCCGAGAAACGCGCGGACTACCTGCCGTGGCTGCAAAAGTGGGGCGTGCGGGGGCTGAAGATCGACTTCATGGACTCCGACGGCCAGGACCGCTACCGCTGGTACGACGAGATCCTGCCGGAGACCGCCCGCATGCGTTTCCTGATCAACTTCCACGGTGCCACGCTGCCGCACGGCATCCACCGCACGTGGCCGCACGTCATGACGACCGAGGCCGTGCACGGCGCGGAGAAGTCCAGCGGTCTCACCACCTCGCACCTCACCGCGCTGCCGTTCACCCGCAACGTCGTGGGAGGCATGGACTACACGCCGGGTGGCTTCCACCGCGCCCGCGCCAACACCGACGCCGGTGAGCTCGCGCTGACCGTGCTCTACGAGTCCGGGGTGCAGAACCTCGCCGGCCGCCCGGACTCCTACGACGCCCGGCCGTGGGCGCGCTGGTACCTGGAGCAGGCACCGGCCGCGTGGGACGAGACGCGGCTGTTGTCCGGCCGCCCCACCGAAAGCGTGGTGATGGCACGGCGCAGCGACGACCGCTGGTTCGTCGGCGGCGCGGTCGCGGGGGAGGCCCGTGTTCTCGATCTGCCGACGCTCGGCGAGGGACGCTGGCTGGTCGAGGTCGTGCGTGACGGCGCGGCCGGCCTGGCCAAGGAAACCCATGTCACCGACGGGAAACTGACGATTCCGGTGGCCAAGGACGGCGGGTTCGCCGCGCTGGTGTGCCGTCCGGTCCGCGACACCTGCGCGCGGCCGACGTACGGCATCCCGTCAACCACCGTCGTGACCACGCCATCGCAGGTGTCGGTGCAGCCGGGGCAGACGTTCGAGATGACCGGCACGTTCACCAACACGTCGGCCCAGCCGCTGTACGACGTCTCGTTCGCGCCGCGCGTGCCGTCCGGCTGGAGCACTTCCGGTTCCGCGCGGGCGTTCCGGGTGGCGCCGGGGGAGTCGCTGTCCGGCAGGTGGACGGTCACGGCGGGCGCCGATCCGGCCGGTCTGACGGAGGTGCCCGCGGTGGCGCGGTTCCAGCCACACAGGTTCGGCTCCGGCGTCGAGGCGGAGAAGGCGACGCGCGTTCACCTGTGGAAGCCGTTGCCTGCCGGGCAGTCCTACGTGGCGGGCAACGATCGTTCCGTCGAGGGCAGGACGCTGACGACCGGCGGTGTGCGGTTCGGCAAGGGCATCGGCACGACACCCGCGGACAAGGTCGTCGAGCTGGGGCCGTGCACGAGGTTCGACGCCACCGTCGGGGTGGACGACGAGGTCGACGGCCGGGTGGACCGCGCTGCGGGCGCCGGAGGATCCGTCACGTTCGTGGTCGTCGGTGACGGGCGGGTGCTGTACGAGAGCGGGCTGCGCAGGTCCGTCGATCCGGCGCTGCCGGTCAGTGTGGACGTCTCCGGTGTGCATTCGCTGACCTTGCGAGTGACCGACGGCGGCGATGGCACCAGTCTCGACCACGCCGTGTGGGGTGACGCGCGGCTGACGTGCCGGGGGTGAGGCGTCGATCTGTTCGACAGCGGTTCCGTCGAATGCGCAGTCGATTCGGCGGAACCGGATTTCGACGCTGTGCCAAGGACTTCGTGCGGTTGACGCTTCCGCGACAAGCGCCATAGGGTGCCGAAAGGCTCGCCCGTTCGAGCCCAAAGTCTCGGTCACCAGTCGTGCCGAAACGAGGTTCTGATGAAACCGGCTCGTGTGATCATCACGTTGTTCGCCGCCGTGACGTTGTCGATCCCGCTGGCCCCGGTGGCGTCGGCCGCGCCGGACACGGGCGGCCACAAACAGACCTTGCGCTGGGCCGCGCCCAAGGGTTTCCACATCGGAACCGCGGTCGCCGGTGGCGGTCACCACGAGAACCAGCCCTACCCGGACCCCTTCACCTCGGACAGGAAGTACCGGCAGGTGCTGGCCGCGGAGTTCGGCTCGGTCTCGCCGGAGAACCAGATGAAGTGGGAGTACATCCACCCGGAGCGCGGCCGGTACAACTTCGGCACGGCGGACGCGATCGTGCGGTTCGCCCAGCAGAACCGGCAGGTCGTCCGCGGCCACACCCTGATGTGGCACAGCCAGAACCCGGAGTGGCTGGAGCAGGGGCAGTTCACCGCGGCCGAACTGCGCCAGATCCTGCGCGAGCACATCACGACCGTGGTCGGGCGGTACCGGGGCCGGATCCAGCAGTGGGACGTGGCCAACGAGATCTTCACCGACTCGGGCGCGCTGCGGACCACGGAGAACATCTGGATCCGCGAGCTCGGCCCCGGCATCGTGGCCGACGCGTTCCGGTGGGCGCACCAGGCCGATCCCAGGGCGAAGCTGTTCTTCAACGACTACAACGTCGAAGGCGTCAACGCGAAGAGCGACGCGTACTACGCGCTGATCAAGGACCTGCGTGCCGCCGGTGTGCCCGTGCACGGCTTCTCCGCCCAAGGCCACCTCAGCCTGGACTACGGCTTTCCCGACGACCTGGAGCGCAACCTGAAGCGGTTCGCGGGCCTCGGCCTCGAGACCGCGCTCACCGAGGTCGACGTGCGGATGACCCTGCCCGCGAGCGGCGTGCCGACCGAGGCGCAGCTGCGCCGGCAGGCCGACTACTACCAGCGCATGCTCGTCGCCTGCCTGAACGTCAGCTCCTGCAGGTCGTTCACCATCTGGGGCTTCGTCGACAAGTACTCGTGGGTACCGGTCTTCTTCCAGGGGCAGGGCGCGGCCACGGTGATGTGGGACGACTTCACGCGCAAGCCCGCGTACTACGTCCTGCGGTCCACCCTCGCCAAACGGGGTGCCTGAGAAAGCAGGTGTCTAAGCGGCCGAGGGCAGGTCGCCGCGGGTGGCGTTCAAGAAGTCCTCGCAGGACATCCAGGACGCGACGCCGTGAACGACCTGCCACCCGGCGGGCACCCGCAGCACCGCCGGCCAGATCGAGTACTGGCCCGTCGGGCTGACCAGCACCAGGAACAACGTGGTGTGAGCCTGAGCGAACGGGGAAGTCATGACTCCAGGGTGACCTGGGACACCTATGGTCCCGCTATCTCCACGCTCAAGCTCACACCTCCGGCTTCCGGTTCCGGTCGTTCCTGTGATTACGTACTGTCGTGACTGTGGAACAGGTGGTTCTCCTCGCTGAGGACGGTTCGGCGATCGGCGTCGAGGACAAGGCCGTGGTGCACCACGCGGAGACCCCGCTGCATCTGGCGTTTTCCAGCTACGTCTTCGACTCGGCCGGGCGCATCGTGCTCACCCGCCGCGCGCTGCACAAGAAGACGTTCCCCGGCGTGTGGACGAACACGTGCTGTGGTCACCCGCTGCCGGACGAGGACATGGGCCAGGCCGTGCTGCGCCGCCTGCGCGACGAGCTCGGCCTGAAGTGCTCCGATCCGGAACTGCTGCTGCCCCGCTTCCGCTACCGCGCCGAGATGGGTGGCGTCGTCGAGAACGAGATGTGCCCGGTGTTCCGGGTCCTCTCCGACGACGAGCCCACCCCGAACCCGGACGAGGTCGACTCGGCCGAGCGCGTGCCGTGGGCGGAGTTCGCCTCTTCGGTGCTGGACGGCACGCGCGAGATCTCGCCGTGGTCGAAGCTGCAGGTCGCCGAACTGGTGAAGCTGGGGCCCGATCCGCTGCGGTGGCCCGTCGCGGACCGGGCCGGGCTTCCGAGCGCTGTCCGGCTCGGCTGACACGAGTCGTGGCTCACCACTCCAGTGAGCCACCGTTCTGGTATTCGATGACGCGGGTCTCGAAGAAGTTCTTCTCCTTCTTCAGATCCATCATCTCCGACATCCACGGGAACGGGTTCTCCGTCTGCTCCCACACCGGTTCCAGCCCGAGCTGGGCGCAGCGGCGGTTCGTGATGAACCGCATGTACTGCTCGCACAGCTCGGCGTTGAGACCCAGGATCCCGTTCGGCATCGTGTCCCGGCCGTACGCGATCTCCAGCTCGCAGCCCTCGGCGAGCATGGTGCGCACCTCCTTCTGGAACACGTCGTTCCACAGGTGCGGGTTCTCGATCTTGATCTGGTTGATCGCGTCGATGCCGAAGTTCAGGTGGATCGACTCGTCGCGCAGGATGTACTGGTACTGCTCGGCGATGCCGACCATCTTGTTGCGGCGGCCCAGCGACAGGATCTGCGCGAAGCCGGTGTAGAACCACATGCCCTCGAAGACCACGTAGAACGCCACGAGGTCCTTGAGGAAGGCCTGGTCCTTGTCCGGCGTGCCGGTCGTGAACTCCGGGTCCTCCAGGTGCTGAGTGTACTGCAGCGCCCAGGCGGCCTTGTCCGTGATGGACGGGATCTCCCGGTACATGTTGAACAGCTCGCCCTCGTCCAGGCCGAGCGACTCGCAGATGTACTGGAACGTGTGGGTGTGCACGGCCTCCTCGAAGGCCTGGCGCAGCAGGTACTGGCGGCACTCGGGGTTCGTCAGGTGCCGGTACACCGCGAGCACGATGTTGTTGGCCACCAACGACTCGCTCGTGGCGAAGAAGCCGAGGTTCCGCTTGATCATGCGGCGTTCCTCGTCGGTCAGGCCGCCCGATGAAGACGCTGTCTTCCAGAGCGCGATGTCCGCCTGCATGGACACCTCGGTCGGCATCCAGTGGTTGTTGCAGCCGTTGAGGTACTTCTCCCACGCCCAGTGGTACTTGAGCGGCAGCAGCTGGTTGACGTCGGCGCGACAGTTGATCATCGCCTTGTCGTCGACGATCACACGCGCCGCGCCCGCTTCGATGTTGCTCATTACTGGCAAGCCTCACAGTCGGGTTCGGTGACGGAGCAAGCGACGGGGGAGACGGCGTTGAGCTTGCCGTCGGTGCCCTGCAGCGTGGACTTCTCCACGTGCGTGGCGCTCTGGGTGCGCAGGTAGTACGTGGTCTTGAGACCGCGCACCCACGCCAGCTGGTACAGCTCGTCGAGCTTGCGGCCACTGGGCTGGCCGAGGTACAGGTTCAGCGACTGCGCCTGGTCGATCCACTTCTGCCGGCGCGCGCCCGCCTCGATCAGCCACGAGCTGTCGACCTCGAACGCGGTGGCGTACAACGCCTTGAGGTACGGCGGCACCCGGTCGATCGCGCCGAGGCTGCCGTCGTGCAGCTTGAGGTCCGCGACCATCTGCTCGTCCCAGAGCTTGCGCTGCTTGAGCGCGCGCACCAGGTCGGGGTTGATCACGGTGAAGTCGCCGGACATGTTCGACTTCACGTACAGGTTGCGGTACAGCGGTTCGATCGACTGGTTCACGCCGGTGATGTTCGCGATGGTCGCGGTCGGCGCGATGGCCATGACGTTGGAGTTCCGCATGCCCTTGCGGGCCTTCTCCCGGATCCTGCCCCAGTCCATCGTGGACTCGCGGTCGACGTCGAGCTCGTTCTCGCCGCGGTTCCGCGCGAGGATGCCGATCGAGTCGATGGGCAGGATTCCCTGGCTCCACAGCGATCCCTCGAACGACCGGTACGCGCCGCGTTCGGCCGCGAGGTCGGCGGACGCCTCGATCGCGTAGTAGCTGATCTCCTCCATGCTGCGGTCCGCGAACTCGACGGCCGCCTTGCTCGCCATCGGGGTGCCGAGCGTGAACAGCGCGTCCTGGAAACCCATCAGGCCCAGACCGACCGGGCGGTGCTTGAGGTTCGAGTTCCGCGCCTCGGGGATCGTGTAGTAGTTGACGTCGATCACGTTGTCGAGCATCCGCACCGCCGTGCGCACGGTCTTCTCGAGCCGCGCGTGGTCGATGCCCTGCTCGGTGACGTGCCGCGCGAGGTTGACCGAGCCCAGGTTGCAGACCGCGACCTCGTCGACCGCGGTGTTGAGGGTGATCTCGGTGCAGAGGTTGCTGGAGTGCACGACACCGCTGTGCTGCTGCGGCGAACGCAGGTTGCACGGGTCCTTGAACGTGATCCACGGGTGGCCCGTCTCGAACAGCATGGTCAGCATGCGCCGCCACAGGTCCACGGCCTGCACGCGGCGGAACACCCTGATCTCGCCGCGGTCGGCCTTCTCCTCGTACGCACGGTACTTCCGCGCGAAGTCGTCACCGAACGCGTCGTGCAGGTCCGGCACCTCGTCGGGCGAGAACAGCGTCCACCGGCCGTTCGCGCGGACCCGGCGCAGGAACTCGTCCGGCACCCAGTTCGCGGTGTTCATGTCGTGTGTGCGGCGGCGTTCGTCGCCGGTGTTCTTGCGCAGGTCGAGGAACTCCTCGACGTCGATGTGCCAGGTCTCCAGGTACGCGCAGACCGCGCCCTTGCGTTTGCCGCCCTGATTCACGGCTACGGCGGTGTCGTTCGCGATCTTCAGGAACGGCACCACGCCCTGCGACTTGCCGTTGGTGCCCCTGATGTGCGCGCCGATGCCGCGCACCGGGGTCCAGTCGTTGCCGAGACCACCCGCGAACTTGCTGAGCAGTGCGTTGTTCCTGATGCCGTGGAAGATGCCGGCAAGATCATCGTCCACAGTGGTCAGGAAACACGACGACAGCTGCGGGCGGGTGGTGCCCGAGTTGAACAGGGTCGGGGTCGAGCACATGAAGTCGAACGACGACAGCAGCTCGTAGAACTCGACGGCGCGGGCGTCGCGGTCGTCCTCGTCGAGGGCGAGGCCCATGGCGACGCGCATGAAGAACGCCTGCGGCAGCTCGTAGCGGCGGCCGTCGTGGTGCAGGAAGTAGCGGTCGTACAGCGTCTGCATGCCCAGGAACTGGAAGTTCAGGTCACGCGACGCGTCGAGCGCGGCACCCAGGCGGGCCACGTCGTAGTCCGCGAGGCGCGGGTCGAGCTGGCCCAGCTCGATGCCGTGGCGGACGAACTCGGTGAAGTACGACGGGTAGCGCTCGGTCATCTCGGCGTGGGACAGGGGTGCGCCGCAGGCCTCGGCGCGCAGCCTGTCCAGCAGCAACCGGGCGCTGACGTACGAGTAGTCCGGGTCGTGCTCGACCATCGTGCGGGCGGCCATGATCGGCGCCAGGGCGAGCTCGGCGTCGGTGATGCCGGCGTAGAGGTTCCGCTTGGTCTCGGTCAGAACCGCCTCTGCCGACGCGTTGGGCAGGTCGGCACATGCTTCGTTGACGACCCCAGACAGGCGATCCACAGCCGTTGGGCGGTCGGGCACGCTCTCTCCTCGCGAGCTCGGCCCGAGGAAACGCATGCGCACGCCAGCGACGACACCACTGGTGCACACAGCCGCCCTCCCTCGGGGCACCGTGTCGTGCGCGCAGGCTTGCGCGCACACCAGTGGCAGGTCTTCGGACTCGTGGGCGCACCTCCCGCTCCTACCGGCCGTCGCTTCCCAGGTCTCGCGACCCAGTGCTTCGTTGACGGCTTTCGTTCCCACTCACCGCTGCGGGGCAGTCCTGGACTCGCACCAGGTTCCCTCTTGCCTCACCGGCCCGTTGCTCCGGGCCGGTGAACCACCAGCGCGGCAGATACTACATGTGGTGGTGGGCTCTGGGTCACCACCCAACATGGGCGTGTCGTGGGTTAGGGTGATCAACGTGGGTGAAGTTCGGCCGAAGATCATCGCAGGTGCTCTCGTCAGCGCGGGGCTGGCTTCGGCGTCTCTCGCGGCCGGTGCCGCGGCGCCCGTGACGAGCGTTGTGCTGGCGGTGTCGGCGGTGCTGGTGATGATCACGACCCGGCGATCAGGGTCACGCCGAGACTGATCATCACGGCCGCGATCACGCCGTCCAGCACCCGCCACGCGCGGGGCTTCGCGAACAGCGGGCTGAGCAGCCGGGCGCCGAACCCGAGCGCGACGAACCACGTGACGCTCGCCGTCACCGCGCCGACCCCGAAGAGCCACCGGCCGGCCGCGATCGAACCGAGCAGCAGCACGGTGTCCAGGTAGACGTGCGGGTTGAGCCACGTGAGGGCGAGTGCGGTGAGGACGGGGCGGCCGCTCCGGGCCGGCTCCACGGTCAGTGCGGACGGGTTGAACGCGCGACGGGCGGCCAGAAACCCGTAGCCCAGCAGGAAGAGACCGCCCACGATCGCGGCGACGGTGATCGCCTGCGGCCATTTGCTGACGATGGCTCCGAACCCGGCGACGCCGACCGCGACCAGGATCGCGTCCGAGACGGCGCACACCGCGACGACCTTCGCCACGGCGTGGCGGCGAAGTCCTTGGCGCAGCACGAAAGCGTTCTGCGCGCCGATCGCGACGATCAGGGTCAGCATGGTGCCGAAGCCGAGCAGCAAATCAGTCACACCATCGACGGTATTGACGCCGACTTGATGAGACCAGCTAAAGATTCTTACGTACCATTAGCAGCTGTGATGGATCTGGACCTGGTGCGCACGCTGCTCGCAGTGGTCGACGCGGGCACGTTCGACGCCGCGGCGGCGATGCTGCACGTCACGCCTTCCGCTGTGTCGCAACGGATCAAAGCCCTGGAGCAGCGAACGGGCCGGGTGCTGCTGGTGCGGGCGCGGCCGGTGCGGCTGACGCCGTCGGGGGAGGTGCTGGTCCGGTACGGTCGGCAACTGCTCGCGCTGGACCAGGATCTTGACGCTGCCCTCGGGTCGGACGCCGTGGTCCGGGTGCCGATCGCGGTCAACGCCGACTCGCTCGCCACGTGGTTCCTTCCCGCGCTGCAACGGGTTCCCTCGTCGCTCAGGATCTCGTTCGACCTCCACCGCGAGGACCAGGACCACACGACGGCTCTGTTGCGACAGGGCGTGGTGATGGCCGCGGTGACGTCCTCACGTGAGCCGGTCGCGGGCTGTTCCGTGCGGAAGCTGGGCAGCATCCGTTACGCGGCAATGGCGCCGCAGTCCTTCATAGACACGTACGCCGACGGTCCCGTGAAGTCGTGGCTGCCGGACGCGCCGGTGGTGGTGTTCGACCGCAACGACGACCTGCAGGACAGGTTCGTGCGCACGCTGACCCGTGGCCGGGGCGCCGCGGAACACCGCCACTACGTGCCGTCGTCGGAGGTGTACGTGCGGGCGATCGTGGCCGGGCTCGGGTGGGGCATGGTGCCGCCGCAGCAGCTGCAGGAGGGCCTGGTCGACCTCGCGCCGGGCCGGACCGTCGACATCCCGCTGTACTGGCAGCAGTGGAAGCTGGACTCGCCGGCGCTGACCGCCGTGGCCGACGCGGTGGCCGCAGAAGCGGCTGTCGCGCTGCGGTAGGAGTTACCCTCGGTGACATGACCGGACGAGAGCTCGAGTTCGAGGACCGGTTCATCACGCTGGACCGGTGGTACCCGCACTATCTGCCGCACTGGAGTTCCAGGTCGGCCACCGCCGCCCGCTACCGCAACGACAACGGCCTGGTCCTGCGCATCGACGCCGACCAGGAGCCGTGGTGCCCCGAGTTCGACGGCGACACCAGGGTCTCGGGCCTGCAGACCGCGCTCACCGAGGGACAGTCCCGGTTCCGCCCCGACCTCCAGGTGCGGGAGAAGCAGCAGGACCTGCGGCTCTACACCCCGACGTACGGCCGGTTCGAGATCCGCTGCAGGGCGATCGACGACCCCAGCTGCATGGTCGCGCTGTGGATGATCGGACTGGAGGACGTGCCGGAGCGGTCGGCCGAGATCTGCATCGCGGAGATCTTCGGCAAGCACGTCTACCCGGCGAACACCGGCGTCGGGATGGGGCTGCACCCGTTCGGCGACCCGAGGATCACCGACGAGTTCGAGGTCGTGGACGTGCCGATCGACGGGCGCGAGTTCCACGTCTACGGCGCGGACTGGCAGCAGGGCCGCGTCGACTTCTTCGTGGACGGCGACCTGGTCAACACGGTGCACCAGGCGCCGGACTACCCGATGCAGTTCCAGCTCGCCGTCTTCGAGTTCGGGCCGGAGCGGACCGGGCGCTATCCGAAGGAGTTCGAGGTCGAGTGGTTCAGGGCGTACCGGTGAACCTCACCGGCAAGGTCGCCGTCGTCTACGGCGCCGGCACGATCGGCGGCGCGATCGCCGGGGCGTTCGCCGAGGCGGGTGCCGAAGTGCACCTCGCCGCGCGCACCGAGGCGGCGCTCAAGGCCAAGGCGGAAGAGCTCGGCGTCGGGTACGCCGTGGTCGACGCGCTGGACGAGCAGAGCGTCGACCGGCACGCGGCCGCGTTCGAGCGGATCGACATCTCGGTCAACGTCATCTCCGACAACGACGTGCAGGGCACACCGATCCACGAGATGAGCGTCGACGACTACCTCAGCCCGGTCGTCACCAACGTCCGCTCGAAGTTCCTCACCGCCCGCGCCGCCGCCCGGCACATGGTCAGGCAGGGCAGCGGCGTCATCCTGTTCTTCGGCGGCACAAGTGACGGCTCGGTGCACCGCCGCTGGCAGCTCGGCGGCCTGGTCACGGCGTTCGACGCGGTCCAGGCGATGTGCCGCCAGCTCGCCGCGGAGCTCGGGCCGCACGGCGTCCGGGCCGTGACGCTGCAGACCGGCGGAATCCCCGAGTCCATCCCCGCGGGCATCCGTGACCAGGTCGAGCCGGACATCGTCGGCCAGACGGCGCTCGGCAGAGCGGCGACACTGGACGACGTCGGGAGAGCAGCGGTGTTCGTGGCCTCGGACTGGGGCCGCACGATCACAGGAACGCAGGTCAACGTCACGTGCGGAGCCGTGCTGAACTGAACCTGTCGGAAAGCTGGGAGCATCCTGTCGGCTTCCTGAACCCAGGAACCGCACGGGCTCGTCCCGGCGTTGGGCGTTATGTGCTGATTCCTCGACTCGCCGCCACCGGCGGCTCACTCGCCGTCGTCGTGACGGTGGCCATGGTCGGTCTGCTCGACCTGACCGTGGGCCCGCTGCGCCGCACCATCAGCGAGTACGCGCTGGGCGACTACCGCCCCGTCTTCGACGTCGCCGTGCTGCTCCTGGCCTTCGGCTCCCTCGCGATCCTCGCCGCGCTCGTCCACAAGGGACTGACGAGATGGCGGTCCGGCGGGTCGATCGCGCTGATCCTGTGGTCGGTGGGCCTGCTGCTGGTGGTGGCGTTCCCGAAGACGAACTGGGCGATGGGCACGAACCAGGTCAGCGGCAGCATCCACCGCTTCGGCAGCATGCTGGCGTTCGTCAGCCTGCCGATCGCGATCATCCTGCTCGCCCGGCCGTGGCTGAAGGACCACGTGTGGGGCAAGCACGCGCGGTGGACGATGGCGTCCGGGGTGCTGAGCGTCATCGCGTTCATGCCGATCCTCTACGCCATCGTGATGGGCTCGATGGGCGGCGTTCGGTGGTGGCGCGTGTTCCCGTTGGGCTACATCGAGAGGATCTTGCTCATCGCCGAGGTGGGCGCTGTGCTCGTCGTCGGGCTGTGGGCGATCGCGGCAAGTAGGGTTGCGCCATGGCGAGTTGGGGAGATCTCGCGGACTACATCCGCGCCGAGTACGACGTCATCCACGACGAGGACGAGGAGCTGAGGATCCTCTTCACCTTCGGGGATGAGGAGGAGGACGACGACAGCCGCACGCAGGTCGTGATCATCGTCCGGGAAGTGCTCGACAAGATGCACGAATGGGTGCAGATCGCCTCCCCCTGCGGGTTGGCCTCGCAAGTGAACCTCCGTGACGTGCTGGAGGAGGTCGGCAAGTCGACCGTGGCGTGCGGCCTCGCGATCATGGGGGAGCACGTCGTGGTGCGGCACTCGTTGCCGCTGGTCGATCTCGACATCCACGAGTTCACCGACCCGCTCCAGCTGCTCGCCGGCACGGCGGACACGCTCGAGGAACAGTTCTGGGGAGGGGACGGGTACTGATGTACGACTTGACGCCCGCGGCCGATCGGCTGGCGGGGCTCGTGCGCAACGTGACGGACGGCGATTTGAAAGCGCCGACTCCGTGCCCGGACTACACGGTCGGCGACCTGCTCGACCACGTCAACGGCCTGGCGGTGGCGTTCACGATGGCCGCGTTGAAGACCCCGCTGGAGGCCACGGGTTCCGGCGACGCGTCCCGGCTGCCGCCGGACTTCCGCGAGTCGGTGCCCGAGCGGCTGGCCGAGCTCGCGCAGGCCTGGCGCGCACCGCAGGCCTGGGAGGGCATGACGCGCGCGGGCGGCGTCGACCTGCCCGGCGAGGTCGCGGCTGCCGTGGCGCTGGACGAGATCGTGCTGCACGGCTGGGATCTCGCCCGAGCGACCGGGCAGCCGTTCGACGTCGACGAGAACCTGCTCGAGGTCGTTCACGGGTTCGTGTCGTCGATCGGCCCGGACGACCGCGATGGGTCGTTGTTCGGGGCGGCGGTGGAGGTAAGCCCGGACGCGCCTCTGCTCGACCGTGTCGTGGGACTCAGTGGGCGGGATCCCGGCTGGAACCTAAGTTAGGCTCTCCTAACGTGAGAGCTATTACGGTGCAGGTTCGGGCGGGCCTGGGCGTCGGACGCCTTGCCGCCGCGGTGGATTCCCTCGTGGCACTGCATCCCGAACTGCGTCGTTCCGGCTTCGCGCACGTCAACGTCGTCGACCCCGCCGCCGCCACGGACGCCGCGCTGGCGCGGGCGGAGGCGGGGCTCGACCTTCAGGCCGGCGTGCTGATGCAGGCCGTGTGGCTGGACGCCGGACCTGATCGTTCCGGCCGGATGGTGCTGGTGCTCCACGACATCGTGGCCGACCGGATGCCGCGCATCCTGCCGTGGCTCGTGCAGGCGTGGACGCAGCCCGCGCTCGTCAGCTGACTCCGAGCCCACCCACGATCTGGACCCGCTGACCGCTGAACTCGCCGGTCAGCATCGGCATCGCCTCGGCGATGGCGGCCTTGGTCTCGGGGAGCTGCAACGAGTCGGCGTGGTGCTGGGCGGACTCCCAGATCTCGCTGATCCAGATCTTGTCCTGGTCCTCGGGGTCGAGTCCGACCGCGTACAACCGGCACCCGGCCTCCCGCAGACCCTGCTCACCGCGGGTCAGGATCGCCACCACGTCGTCGCGGTGACCCGGCTTGGTCCTCATCGAGCCGATGTAGCCGAACGTCATGCGTGCGATCCCCTCTTCCGCGCCACGAACACGAACTCACGCCCAGGCCGATCCGGCGCGTCGCGTACGTCCACGACCTCGAAGCCGCAGCGCACGAGGCTGGCGGAGATCTCGGCGCGCGACCGGAACCGCAGCGTCGACTCCGAGGAGATCTCCGAGCCGTCCGGGAACCGGTAGGTGTGACGGAACGACACGAACGGCAGGCTCACGCCGAGCAGGTCGAGTTGCTCGCGCACCCCGACCAGCACTCGTGGCTTCGCGCGAGCCCAGTCCTCCCAGGCTCGTCGCTCCGGCCGGCGCGTCTCGAACACGAAGTGCCCACCGGGCCGCAGCGCGTCGCGCACACCTCGAATCGCGGCTTCCCAGTCGTCACCGAGGAACACCTGCGCCACGTTCCCCGTCATCGTCGCGAGATCGAAGGACAGCGCGGGCAGAGCGGTCGCGTCCCCGTGAATCCAGGTGACCCGGGAATCCTTGGCCCGCGCGATCTCCAACGACGCCAGTGCAGGATCGACGCCGACCACCGCACGCCCGGACGCCGCCAGCAACACCGCGAGGGAGCCCGTGCCGCAACCGACGTCGAGCACGCTCGACGCCCCCACCTCGGCGGCGATCTCCAGGTAGAGGTTCAGATCGTCGCGCGGTGCGTCGAAGGCGTCGTAGATCCGTGCCAACCGGGGGTCGGCGAATATCGCATCAGGCATGCCACATCCTAGGTCCGGCGACGAACGGCCGGAGCAGCGCGATCACCTCGCGGTCCGGCCGACCGTTCAGCTCGTCCTCCGCGACGCGACGGGCGATCCCGGCCAGGAAGTCGGCAACCTGCACGCGCGCGTCGTGCTGCGAGTCCACCAGAGTCAGGCTCTCCAGCCCCGGTGCCAGCTTCTTGAGCTGCCGGATCCGCCCGTCGGTCAGCGACAGCTGCTGGTCGTGCACGATCGAGACCGAACCACCTCCCGAGAAATGCCACTGCGCGACGGCGCGGAGAATGGCCGGGAACAGCGGATCCAGGGTTCCGCGCGGCCCGCGGGCGCGCAGCAGGTCGTTGTAGTGCTCCAGCGGTCCGGTCACGGCGCCGAACTCCGCGCGCACCCGTGAGGCGAGGAGCAGCCGTTTGTCCACGAGCTGCACGCGGGCACGACCGGCCAGCGGGCCGGCCGGGCCGAGGAACCACAGCAGCGCCCACCGGTTCTTCTCGCGCAGCAGGTGGTTCGCCTTGTACTCCAGCGCCGGCGACTTGATCATCCGGCGCAGCGACGCGACGCAGGCGGCGGCCTCCTCGTGCGACAGCCGCACACCGGCGTGGGCGAAGACCGCGGTGACCCCGCCGACGAGCTTCTCGCCCTCGGAACCCGACTCGTCGCAGGCGATCTCCATCAGGACATCCGGAAGACGGGGCCACGGGCGCGGAACGGCAGATGCGCACCGGCGGGGATCAGGAACGCGTGCTCGCGCCGGATCCTCAGCACGTCGCACCACCCGTCGGTGATGACGAGAACAGGGCCGGTGGAGGGGAAGTCGGACGCGCGTTCGAGCAGGTCGATGCCGGGCTGCAGCACGGTGCCACCGCGCCCGCGCACCGTCACCCTGCCCGCGATGTCCTCGACGGGAACATATCCGGCGTCATATGCCATCGCGTCACAGAAGACCACGCGGGCCGCAGGTACGTCACGTGCCGCGGCGTAGGAGGCGATCGCGCCCAGCGCTTTGCCCAGCAGCTTGGGATCCATCGACCCGGACGTGTCGAGCACGACCCCGAACGTGGGCCGCGACTCCAGCGTCTCCGGCCGCACCCGGCCCGGCCGCGGAATGTCCGGAGTGGACGCTTGTCGCCGTGACGCACGCGCGTAGGTGCGCCGTTTCTCCACCGCGGGAACGAACTCCTCGAACCACCGCGCCAGCTGGGCGTCCCACGTCAGCGGCGGGTGCTCCAGCGCGCGGATCTCCTCGACCAGCCCGGCGGGCAGCAGGCCGCGCGACGAGGTGTGGTGGCTCAGCCCGGTCAGCAGCGCCCGCCGGTAGAACTCGTCGAGGTCCGTGATGTCCGCCGGGCCGCGCAACGGCTCGCCGAGCAGATCGCCCTTGTGCCCGCCCCGCAACGTGAGCAGCTTCCGGTACCGCCGCAGGTCCGTCGTGATCCGGTCGTAGACGGACTCCGCAGACAGTCCGCTCAACGAGGGATCGTGCAGCACACCCTCAGGTGCGGAACCCACGCCCATCTCGATCAGCCAGCCGTTGACGACGTAGTCCGCGGCGATGTTCCACAGGTACGGGTCCCGCCCGCCGACCCGGTCGCAGTGGCGCAGCGCGGCGTGCAGCATCTCGTGCGCGAGCACGAACCGCCACTCCACGCGGGACAGCCCCGCCAGCGGGTTCACGTAGATCTCCGCCGACGCCGTGGACACCGCCGCGACCGAGATGTCCCAGCCCCGCGCCAGTTCCGCGTCCGCCACCACGGTCATCGCCGACGCCAAAGCACCCAGCAGGGGGTAGTTCGACACGAACCAGCTCAGCGCCAGGTCCCACTCGGTCTTCGCCGGCCGTGCGTCGGACAACGACGAGCGCGCGCCGCCCGCCACGTCGATCGCGGCCACCGCGGCGTTGGACAGCGCGGTGGCGAACCGTCGCGCCCACTTCTCCGGATCCTTCGACTCCTCGCCGCGCACGCACGCTCCCGGCTCCCAGGACGACGGGCGCGTGCCGAACTTCAGCGCGGGCTGGAAGTCCAGCACGTCGTCACACGAGTGCGTGCCGAAACCGAGGTGCAGCAGGCAATGCGCGAACACCCACGCCCACTCGTCCTCGCTCGCCTTGCGCGCCGGATGGGCCAGCAGGAAGCCGTCGAGCGAGATGTCCGCCCAGTCGTGCGAGGAGTCCCGGCGCACGTACGTGGTGAGGGCGGCGAACAGCGGATGCCTGTTGATCCGCTGTTCCGCCGCCGCGAACGCCTGCGCGGCCGGGTCGGTGCGAGCCCTGGAGCGGCGGCTCATGCCCGTGCGGCGACCAGTCGCGGCAGATCGCGGGTCACCTCGACGAGGAACCACGCGGGCAGCACGGGGTTGCCGTTGTCGTCGGCCGCGATCACCATCTGCGCGATCTCCAGCGACAGCTCGGCCAGTTCCAGCAGCAGCGCCTTGCCGCGGTGCGCGAGCTGCTTGCCCGCCGCCGGCGCGTGCGCCTTGTCGTGCGGCAGCTCCTTCACCAGCCGGGCGCGGAACGCCTCGGCCAGGAAGTACAGCAGGTCGCGGTCTCCCGGCGCCGACGGCCAGCGGGCGTCCCCGCGCAGCACGGCCTCCAGCCCGTACGCGTGGCGCACGGTCTTCACGAACGCCTTGAACATCGACGCGTGGTTCGCGGTGACCGTGCCGAACGCCAGCACCCCTAGCAGCTCCTCGGAGACGTCCTCGCCGAACGAGTGCAGTGCGTCGGACAGCATGTGCCAGCCGCGCGGCGTGGAGAACGTCTCCTCGACCTTCGGTGCCGTGCTCCACAGGTGGTCCGGGCGCTGGGTGAGGTACTCGAGCACCCATGGGTGGATGTCGTTCTCACGCGCCCATGCCAGCCAGTCCTTCGCCGACGCGGTGAGGTGCACGTGGACCATGCGGTTCACGAGCGCGGACGCCATCGGGCGTGCCAGGGCGTTGTCGACGGCCCGGTTGCCGGCGCCGATCACGATCGAGCCCTTCGGCAGCTCGTAGGAACCGATGCGGCGGTCGAGGATCAGCGAGTAGAACGCCTTCTGCACCTCGGGGCTGCTCGCGTTGAGCTCGTCGAGGAAGAGGCAGTACGGGTCGTGGCGGGCGATGGACTCCGGCGGGGCGAACCGGGATCGGCCACCGACCAGTTCCGGAACCCCGATGAGGTCTTCCGGAGCGAGCTGCGTGCCCAGCATCGTCACGCACTCGAGGCCCAGCTCGGTCGCGAACTCGCGGACGAGCGAGGACTTGCCGATACCCGGTGCTCCCCAGAGGAAGACCGGTCGGACGACGGCTACGTGCAGCAGCACCTCCGGAAGCTGGGCTGGTGTCACGGTGACTGTGGATCTCATCGCAGGTGAGGATGCCCGACCCGGGGTGTTCCGGTCGCGCGAATTTGTTGACAGGAGCAGTGGTCTAGTGCTGTGATTCAACGCACATCAGATAGGAAAGCTTCCTAACTAAATTGCCGCCACCCTGCTGTTCCTCATCACAGGAGGCACCCCTGTGGCCAGATCCCTGTTCCTGGTTCTACCAGCAGCTCTAGCGCTCGCCGTCCCGGCCGTCGCGGTCGCCGCCCCCGTCCAGTACCAGGCGGAGAACGCGACCGTCTCGAACGGGCTCGTGGAGTCCAACCACTCCGGCTTCACCGGCACGGGCTTCGTCAACTACGACAACGAGGTCGGCAGCTACGTCGAGTTCACCGTGAGCTCGCCCAGCGCGGGCCCGGCGACGCTCACGTTCCGGTTCGCCAACGGCACCACGGCGAACCGCCCGATGGACATCGCGGTGAACGGCTCGCTGGCGGCGGACGAGCTCTCGTTCCCCGGCACGGGCGCCTGGACGTCGTGGCAGACCCGCACCACCACGGTGAACCTGAACGCGGGCACCAACACGATCAAGGCGACCGCCACCACGTCCAACGGCGGCCCGAACGTCGACCGGCTCGACGTCGAACCCCCGTCCGGCCCGCCGGACACGATCGCCCCGTCCACCCCGGGCAACCTGCGTTCGACGGCCAAGACCTCGTCGTCGATCACGCTGGCGTGGGACGCGTCCACCGACAACGTGGGTGTGACGTCGTACGTGCTGTCCAACGGCCAGACCGCGACCGGCACCACGCACACCGTGAGCGGCCTGACCCCGAACACCTCGTACACGTTCACCGTGCAGGCGCGTGACGCGGCGGGCAACCTGTCCGGTGCGTCCAACCCGGTCACCGTGACCACCTCGGCGCCGTCCACCGGGCGTCCGGCCGAGGTCAACGGTCAGCTGCGGGTGTGCGGTGTGCAGCTGTGCAACCAGTACGGCAACCCGATCCAGCTGCGCGGCATGAGCACCCACGGCATCCAGTGGTTCAACGGGTGCAACAAGTCCGCGTGGTGGGACGCGCTCGTCAACGACTGGAACGCGGACTTCATCCGCGTCGCCATGTACGTGGCCGCCGGTGAGGACGGCTACGAGACGAACCCGCGCTACTTCACCGACCTGATGCACAGCTACATCGAAGAGGCCACGCGCCGCGGCATCTACGTGCTGATCGACTGGCATCAGCTCGACCCCGGTGACCCGAACGTCTACACCGCGAAGGCCAAGACGTTCTTCCGGGAGATCGCCGAGCGCCACAAGAACAAGACGAACCTGATCTACGACATCGCGAACGAGCCGAACAACGTGTCGTGGTCGAGGGTCAAGGCCTACGCCGAGGAGATGATCCCGGTCATCCGCGCCATCGACTCGGACAGCCTCATCGTCTCGGGCACGCACGGCTGGTCGACGTTCGGCTACTCGGACGGCGAGGACCCGTCGGTGGTGCTGAACAACCGGGTGAACGCGACGAACTTCATGTACTCGTTCCACTTCTACGCGAAGTCCCACAGGGACGGGCACCTCGCCGCGCTGGACCGAGTGTCCAGCCAGGTACCGGTGTTCGTGACCGAGTTCGGCACGCAGGAGGCGACTGGTGACGGTTCGAACGACTTCACCATGGCGCAGAAGTACATCGACCTGATGGCCCGCAAGAAGATCTCCTGGGCCAACTGGAACTACTCCGACGACTTCAGGTCGGGCGCGGTGTTCAAGACCGGAACCTGTTCGGGCAGCACGTTCGCCGGAACAGGTGTGCTGAAGCCGGCGGGTGTCTGGGTGCGTGATCGAGTGCGCACTCCTGACAACTTCCCAACCGGATGACCAATCCTGGCCGCTGACCTGGGTTCAGGTCAGCGGCCAGGTGTGCACCGGTTCGTTGGCGTGCATCAGTTCCACATAGGACCGCAGCATCGTGCGCAGGGCGTCCGCGCGGTCCAGGTGCGTGTGGTCGTAGTGCCGGTGGAACTCACGTGCCTGCCAGGTCGCGCCGTTCACGCCGGTGAGGCAGCGCTGTTCGATGACGCCCAGTAAACGGTCCCGCTCCGCCGAGTCGACGCCCCACCGGATCAGCCCCTCGTGGGCGAGCGGCAACAACCGGCGCAGCACCAGCTCGACCACCGGCACGGTGCCCACACCCGGCCAGTACATCTGCGCGTCCATACCGTTGCGGGAGGCCGCGTTGAAGTTCTCCTCCGCGGCCTGGAAGCTCATCTGCGACCACAGTGGACGCTCGTCCTCGGCCAGCGCCCTGACGAGACCGAAGTACAGCGCGCCGTTCGCCAGCGTGTCGACGATGGTGGGGCCGGCGGGCAGCACCCGGTTCTCGACGCGCAGGTGCGGCCTGTCCCGCACCACGTCGTACACCGGGCGGTTCCAGCGGTAGATGGTGCCGTTGTGCAGCTTCAGCTCGCTCAGGGCGGGCGTGTCGCCGTGGTCGAGCACGGCGAGCGGGTCCTCCTCCTCGCAGATCGGCAGCAGCGCGGGGAAGTACCTGACGTTCTCCTCGAACAGGTCGAAGATCGAGTTGATCCACCGCTCGCCGAACCACACCCGCGGCCGCACGCCCTGCGCCTTGAGCTCGTCGCCACGGGTGTCGGTGGCCTGCTGGAACAACGCGATGCGGGTCTCGCGCCACAGCTCCTTGCCGAGGAAGAACGGCGAGTTCGCGCCGATCGCGACCTGCACACCGGCGATGGCCTGGGCGGCGTTCCAGTAGGCGGGGAACTGCTCAGGGCTCACCTGCAGGTGCAGCTGCGTGCTGGTGCAGGCCGCCTCCGGCACGATCGAGCTCGCGGTGAGGTGCAGCCGCTCCACACCGTCGATGGAGATCTGCAGGTCCTCGCCCCGCGCGGCCAGCACCTGCTCGTTGAGCAGCGCGTACCGAGGGTTGCTGGACAGCTGGTCGGGCGTCACGTGCTTGCTGCGCAGCGTCGGCAGGATGCCGTTGATGACCATGTGCGCGCCGATCTCGCGCGCCTTCTCCTCGGCTTTGTTCAGACTGCGCCGGACCGTCTCCTCGAACGAGGTGATGCCCCCGCCCGCGAGTCGCCGCGGTGCCACGTTGATCTCGATGTTCCACTGGCCGAGCTCCGTCACGAAGTCCGGGTCGTCGATGACCTGGAGCGCCTCGTGGTTCTTCATCGCCGGGTCGCCGTGCTCGTCGATGAGGTTGATCTCGATCTCGAGACCGGTCATCGGCCTCTCGAAGTCGAACCGCGCCTCACGCAGCATCCTGGCGAACACGTCGAGGCATCGCCGCACCTTGGTGCGGTACCGCGTGCGGTCCTCACGCGTGAACTCGTGCTTCGCGACGTCCTCGCCCATGGTGGCCTCCCGACGGTCGAGGGTTCACCCCACCACTGTGCACCATGGTTGATCAATCCGACACCCGTGTGTCACGTTCCGGGACGGCGGGCCGCCCGGGGGACGACCCGCTGTCACAGGTTGAACGTCCAGTCGTCAGGCGGAGCGGATGGTCCAGTACGTCGCCGACCCGCAGGATGCCGGGCCGACGGCCTGGCTGGAGCCGCCGTTGTTGTGCGCGCAGATGCCTGTGGTCTGGTGCCTGATCTGGGTTCGCGTGGTGCCGTTGGTGGCCCAGTTGGTGCCGCCGGCCGCGCAGTTCGTGGTGGTGAGAATCCTCGAGCCGTCAGAGGTCAGGCAGCGCCGGGTTGCCACGTTCCTGAACTTGCCCGTCGCGTAGTTGTCCCACTGCTGGTTGCGCGTTCCGTTGCAGTCGTGCGTGTAGACCGAGCCTGCGGAGTTGGAGTCCAGGCAGCGCCCGGTGCCCCCGTGCGTGATCCTGTGCACGGCCGCGATGCCGACGTCGTCCCCTGCCACGGCGGTTCCCGGCGCGATCAAAAGCGTCGCCGCCGCGGCGACCACCGCGCCCACTCCCTTGATTCGCCGGGCCATTCCCTTGAATTCCATGTGGTGTTTCCCCTTTGTGAGAGTTGCGGAGTTCCTGCGATCTGAAGGAAACGCTATGGAGGTGCTCTACACACCATCTACATTCGATCTACAGCAAGTTTCCAATGCGGATGGATTCCGCACGGAAATGTGGCCGGCCGTCGTGGAGACGGCCGGCCACGGGTGGATCTGCTAGTTCGCGGCCAGGTCCCAGCCCGTCCAGCCCGACCCGACCTGCGTGCCGGTCCCGAATCCGCCGTTCCCGGTCCCCAGCCACTGCCAGAGCGTGTTGTCCGAGGTCCGGATTGCGACGAGGTCGGCCTTGTTGTCCCCGTTGACGTCCATCGACGTCATCTGCCGGAACCCGTTCCAGCCGGACCCGACCTGCACCGCGGTGGCGAAGTCGGCACCGCTGCGCTTCCAGAAGTAGAGCTCGCCGGAGCTGTTGGTCGCCCAGATGTCGCCATCGCTGTCTCCGTCGGCGTCCGCGGCGGTGTGCCGGAACAGGCTCGCCCAGCCGGCGCCGACGAGGTCGCGCTCGGCGAACCTGCCGCTGCCGCGTCCGACGTAGAGGTACATGTTGCCGCCGTCGCGGGCCAGGATGTCCGCCCGGTTGTCGCCGTTGACGTCGCCGAACGCCACGTTCTCCATGGCCGCCCAGCCGGTGCCGACGGTCTGCGCCGAGCCGAAGGTGCCGTTGCCCTGGTTGTACCAGTAGTAGAGCGTGCCGCTGCCGATGGCCCACAGGTCGGCCCAGCCGTCGGCGTTGGAGTCGCCGATGCCGATCTTCGAGAACCCGCCCCAGCCGGGACCGAGCCGGGCGCCGGCCATGAAACCGCCGCCGGCCTTGCCCTTGTAGATCCACGCCGTGCCGGACGGGTCGACGCCCAGCGCGTCGTCGTACTTGTCGCCGTTCACGCTCTTCGCCGGCAGCACGGGGGCAGGCGCGGCGCCGATTGCCGTGCGGGCGTCGTCCATGAACTGCTTGTAGGAGCCCGACTTGTAGGTCGACCACGGCGTCCAGTCGGTGCCCTGGTCGGAGATCCGGTACGCCTCCTTCGCGTTGCACGCGGCGTTGTAGGCGCAGGAGTCGCTGACCTCGCTGTGCCAGTAGTCGTTGATCTGCCAGAGGCCTCGGTCGACCGAGTTGTGGCTGTCGCTGTTCACATACCGGGCGGACGGGTCGCAACGGGACTCCGCCATCCCGACCGCCACCGCGACGACGAGCTTCTCACCGGAGAACCCCGCGTTACGGCCGTTGGACACGCACAGGTCGATGTCACCGGCGGCCTGAGCGGGCAGCACAACGCCCGTGCACAACGCGGCCGCCACCAGAAGTCCGGAAAGGATCCTCATCAGTTCACCGCCAGGGTGAAGCCGGCCCAGCCGCTGCCGATCTGGGTGGCCTTGCCGAACGTGCCGGCGCCACCGCCCAGCCACTGCCAGAGCGTGTTGTCGGACGTGCGGATGGCCACGAGGTCGGCCTTCGAGTCGCCGTTGACGTCCATAGCCACCAGCTGGCGGAACCCGTTCCAGCCGGAGCCGACCTGCGCCGCGGTGGCGTAGCCGTCGGCGGTCTTCTTCCAGAAGTAGAGATCACCGGCGGAGTTGGTCGCCCAGATGTCGCCGTCGCCGTCCGCGTCGGCGTCCCCCGCCGTGTGCCTGAGCAGACCCGACCAGCCCTCACCGAGCAGCGACCGCGCGGCGAACGCGCCGCCGCCCTGGCCGGTGTAGACGTACATCTTGCCGCCGTCACGGGCGAGGATGTCGGTCTTGTTGTCGGCGTTGATGTCCACAAAGGACACGTATTCGAACGCGCCCCAGCCGGGGCCGACCTCCTGCGCCGTGCTGAACGTGGCGTTGCCGCGGTTGTTCCAGTAGTAGAGGGTGCCGTTGCCGACGGCGAACAGGTCCGCCCAGCCGTCGCCGTTCGAGTCGTTGATCGCGATGCGGCTGAACGCGCCCCAGCCGGCGCCCAGGCGCACGGCGGCGCTGAAGCCACCACCGGACCTGCCGTAGTAGACCCACGCGACGCCCTCGGAGTCGACGCCGATCGCGTCGTCGTACTTGTCGCCGTTGATGCTCTTGGCCGCCTTGTTGAGCGTGCCGCAGTTCTGGCTCACGTACGTCTCGGTGCCCGCGGCGTAGTCGAACGCGTCACCGTGGAACGAGGCGGGCCGGATGTAGTCGGGGTAGCTCTGGCCGCTGCCCCGGTTGCGGAACTCGAAGTGCAGGTGCGCGGAGAGCCCGGAGGTGTTGCCGTCGGTGTTGCCGACCGTGCCGATCACGTCTCCCTGCCGCACGACGTCGTTGAGGTGCACGGACTTCTTGTCGAGGTGGGCGTACAGCGTCGAGTAGCCGCCGCCGTGGTCGATCTCCACGTAGTTGCCGTAGGCGGAGGTTTCGCCGCCCTCCCACCGCACGGTGCCCGCCGCCGCGGCCAGCACCGGCTCACCGAGATCCTCGTTGCCCGTGGTGCCGGACATGTTCCAGTCGATCTCGTTGTTGCGGTGCGCGCTGCTGGAGCCCGAGTCGCCCTTCCAGGACGTGCCGCAGATGAACGGCAGCTCGAGCGCGGGAGCGGCGGCCTGGGCGGTGGGCGGGGCGAGTGCCAGCGCAATCGCGGCCACGGCGACGCCGATGACCGCTCTGCCGATTCTGGAAGACATCACGGAATCCATTTCTCTCGCGGTGGAGGTGGTCAGACCCTGACCAAATGCCGGTGCTTTCCGGCGATCTGCGAGAAAATTTATGGAGCCGATCTACACGGCCTCTACACGTCATCTACAGCATTTCTCGCCCCGCATGTGGTGAACGCCCGGCGAATGTCAGCCTTTTGGCACTGTTTGTGCATCTTCCGGCCCGCCGACCTGCTGCTACGATCCGAAGCCGGTGGCCGGTCAGGGTGGGGAGCCTTGGGAAACACGGCGAGTTTCGAGATTCTGGGTCCGCTGAGGGTGGCCAACGCAGGCCAGCCGCTCAAGCCGGCCGGTCCACGGCAGCGCGCGTTGCTCGCCGCGCTGCTCGTGCGTGCCCGGCAACCCGTCAGCCTCGCCGGTCTCATCGACGCGTTGTGGGGCGAGAACCCGCCCGTGTCCGCCGTCGCGAACGTGCACACCTACGTGAGCCGGTTGCGCCGCGACCTCACCGACATCGGCCTGCCCGGCAGGCTCACCACCGACAGCGCGGGCTACCGGCTGCACGTCGAGCCGGACGAGCTGGACAGCGAGGTCTTCGAGGCCGCGGCGGCGCGCGCCCGTGCCGCACTGGCGGCAGGGGACGCCGCGAAGGCCGTGGCGATCTGGCAGGAGGCGTGGCAGGTCTGGCGCGGCACGCTGCTGGAGGACGTCCCGCGCGCGGGCTGGCTGGAGGCCGACGTGGTCCGGCTGGAGGAAATGGCCGCCGCCGCGCGAGAGGACTCCGCCGACGCCCGGCTCGCCGCCGGCCAGTACGGCGCCCTGATCACCGAGCTCGGGGTGCAGGTCCGGCAGTTCCCGTTGCGCGAAGGCCTGTGGTGGCGCCTGATGCGGGCACAGCACGAGGCGGGCCGCAGGGCGGAGGCGCTCGAGACCTACCGCGCGGTTCGCGAGGTGCTCGTCGACGCGCTCGGCGTCGACCCGTGCGACCAGATCCAGGACCTGCACCAGGAGATCCTGCGCGGCGGCAGACCCGAGGGCCTGAACCCGGTGCGCCCCATGCAGTTGCCGCCCGACGTCGACAACTTCACCGGCCGTGCCGCGGAACTGGCCGAGCTCCGCAAGGTCCTCACGCAACGCACCAGGTCCACTCTGGCCGCGATCACCGGCAAGGCGGGCGTCGGCAAGACGTCACTGGCGGTCCGCGCGGCCCACGAGGTCGGCGACCAGTTCGGCGGCGGCCAGCTCTACGTCCGCCTCGGCGGCACCGGCTCGTCGCCGCGCGACCCCGCGACCGTCCTCGCGGAACTGCTCATCGCGCTGGGGGTGCACCCGCACGCGGTCCCGGAGGACCTCGAGGCGCGCGCCGCGCTCTACCGCTCCCAGCTCGCCGCCCGCCAGGTCCTGATCGTCCTGGACGACGCGAAGAGCATGGCCCAGGTCCGCCCGCTGCTGCCCGGCTCCGACTCGTCCGCCGTCCTCGTCACCAGCCGCGTGCAGCTGGTCGGCGCGCAGACGGTGAACCTCGACGTGCTGGGCGCCGAGGACGCGGTCCGGTTGCTCGGCGAGATCGCCGGCGCGGACCGCATCACCGCGGAACCGGACGCGGCCGCCGCCGTCGCCCGCTACTGCGGCAACCTCCCGCTCGCGCTGCGCATCGCCGCCTCGCGCCTGGCCCGCCGCGGCCACTGGACGGTCGGCCGCCTCGCCGAACGCCTCGCCGGCGAGGGCACCCGGCTGAACGAGCTGCGCATCGACGACCTCGAAGCCCGCGCCAGCCTCGCGTGGAGCTACGACGCGCTCGACGAGGTGCAGCAGCGCGCGTTCCGGCTGCTCGGCCTGCTCGACGTGCCGGACTTCCCCGGCTGGGTCGTCGCGGCGCTGCTCGGCGTCGACGTGCCGGACGCCGAGGAGATCGTCGACAGCCTCGCCGACGTGCACCTGCTGGAGGTGTGGCAGGGCCGGTACCGCTTCCACGACCTGCTGCGGGTGTTCGCGAGGGAGCGCGCCAACGAGGTCGACTCCGCGGACGACCGTGCGAGCGCGCTGCACCGGGCCTTCGCCGCGTGGCTCGACCTCGCCGTCCAGGCCGAGTCCGGCCTGCCGTGCCGGTTCCTCAAGGTGCGGCTCGCTCCCGAACGCAGCGGGCTCGACACCGGTCGCCTGCTCGCGGATCCACTGGCGTGGCTGGAAGCCGAACGGGACGCGCTCGTCGGTGTCGTCGAGCAGGCCCTCGAACTCGGCATGACGAGCCTCGCCTGCGACCTGGCCTGTGCGCTGACGACGTTGTTCGACCTGCGCAGCCACTACGACCTGTGGCGCCACACCCACGAGCTCGCGCTGAGCGCCGCCGTCGAGGACCGGCACCGGGCGATCCTGCACCAGGGGCTCGGCGCGCTGGCGTTCTACCGCGACCACTACGGCGAGGCGAGCGAGCACTTCGGCCAGGCGCAGGAGATCTTCGCCCGCACCGGCGAGCACCGCGGCCACGCCTACGCGAACCTCGGCCTCGGCAGCGTGCACCTGTTCCACGGCAGACTGGACGAGGCCGCGGTCCGGCTCGAGCGGTCCCGCGAGACGTTCGGCTGCTGCCAGGACGAGAGCGGCGAGGCGTTCGCGTTGCAGGCGCTCGGAATCGTCCACCGCAACCAGGGCAGGCTCGACGACGCCGCGCGGTGCCTCGGCAAGGCACTGGAGATCTTCCGCCGTCTGGGCAGCCGGTACGGGCAGGCCTGCGCGTTGTTCAGCATCGGCCTGCACCACAAGGCCAGGGGAGACCTCTCCCAGACAGAACAGGCGCTGCTCGACGCCATCGAGCTGTTCCGCGCGGCCTCCTGCCCGCGTGACGAGGCGCTGGCGTTGCACGTCCTCGCCGCCAGCTACGCCGAGCAGGGCGACGCGGGCAAGGCGTCGGAGATGATGTCCCGCTCGCTCACCGTGTTCTCGCCGGAGGACGAGAGCGCCGGCAAGGCGGCCACCCTCTACAGCCTCGGCTGGGTCGCGCACCGCAACCAGCGTCCCGACGAGGCGGCCGCCTGTTTCGAGCAGGCGCTGCGGCTCTTCCAGCGCCTCGACATGCAGGTGCACGTCTCCAGGACCGTCAACGCGTTGCAGCAACTGGGGCTCACCGTCCAGGGCCGGTGAAGCCGACGGTGCTGACCAGCCGCCGTTGCAGCAGCAGGAACACCAGCAGGCACGGCAGCCCGGTGACGGTCGCCGCGGACATCAGCTCGGGGATCGTGAGGTGCCCGGCGTCCAGTGTGGACAAGCCGACCGTCAGCGTGCCGGTGTCGCCGGTCCCCGACACCACCAGCGGCCACAGGAAGTCGTTCCAGTGCCAGAGGAACACGAACACCGCGAGCGTCGCGAGCACCGGGCGGCACAGCGGCAGCACCACGTTCCAGTACACCCGCCAGTCCCCGGCGCCGTCGATCCGCGCGGCGTCGAACACCTCGTCCGGCAGCGCGCGGATGAACTGCCGGAGCAGCAGCACGGCCTGCGCGTTGGCGAGCGTCGGGATGATCAGTCCCCAGTAGGTGTCCGCCCAGCCGAGCAGCTGGATGATCACGATCGACGGCATCAGCACCGCGTGGAACGGCACCATCAGCGTCGACAGCAACGACCACAGCAGCACGTCCCGGCCGGGAAAACGCTTGCGCGCGAACACGTACGCGGCCATCGACGCCGAGAGCAGCACGGCGACGACCGACACCGCCGAGTAGATCACCGTGTTGCCGGTCCACCGCAGGAAGCTCTCCGTCGACAGCACCCCGACGATGTTGTCCAGGGTCAGCGACGCCGGCCACGCGTGCGGGAGCACCGGTGAGTAGCGCGGCGTCAGGGCGATCACCACCATCAGCGCGAACGGGCCGATCGCCAGCAGCGACACGACCGACAGCAGGATGGTCAGCCACACACGCGAACGCATCACGGGTTCCGTTCGAAAGCTCGGCGCTGGGTGAGTGACACCAGCAGCACGATGGCCCACAACACCAGCCCGGCCGCCGCGGCCTTGCCGATCTCGACGTACGTGAAGCCGTACTGGTACACCGCGTACGCCAGCGTGTAGCTGGCCCGCACCGGACCACCGCCGGTCATCACGTAGATGAGGTCGAAGACCTGGAACGCGCCGATGGTCTCCACCACGACGACGAAGAAGATCGCCGGCCGCAACGACGGCAGGATCATGTGCCGGAACCGTTGCCAAACGCTTGCACCGTCCACTTTGGCCGCTTCCAGGCAGTCGGCCGGCACGTTCCTGATGCCCGCGAGCAGGACCAGCATCGCGTAGCCGAACCCCTTCCACACCCCGACGACGGCGAGCGCGGGCAGCACCGTCGACGGATCCCGCAGCAGGCCCGCGGGCTCGAACAACCACTTCCAGATCACACCGCTCAGCACCAGGCTCGTGACGTACGGCGCGAGCAACGCGGCACGGAAGAACCCGCGTCCCCACGGCACCGAGTGGAGCAGGAGCGCGGTCCCCAGCGCGACCACGAGGATGAGCGGCACGTAGATCGCGGCGTAGGTCAGGGTCGTGCGCAGGCTCGCCAGGAAGTGGTCGTCCCCCACGAGGCTCGCGTAGTTCTCCGCGCCTGCGAACTCCACGTCGCCGCCCGGCTGGTAGTCGGTGACGCTCAGCCCGGCCGCTCCCAGCATCGGCAGGAACCGGAACGCGCCGAACAGCACCAGCACGGGCAGCAGGAACACCAGCACCGTCAGCGGTTCGCGCAGCCGGCTCATCGCTTCTGCTGCAGCAACGCGTCGACCTCTACCGCCGCGTCGGCGAGCGCCTGCTCGGGTGTCCTCTCGCCGAGCAGCGCGGCCTGCAGGTGCGGTGCCAGCAGCCCCATCACCCTGCGCGCCTGCGGATGCGTGTCCCCGGCCCTGGCGAACTCCAGCGCCTGCGCGAAACCCTTGTCCACGTCGTCGACGACGGGCGGCATGGCGCCGGTCCACGGCAGGAAGAAGCCGGAGTGGACGCACAGCTCCTCGATGACCTTCGGCGTGGTCATGTAGGACAGGAACTTCCGTGCCGCGTCGGGATTCTTGGCCGTGCGCAGCAACGACAGCGCTCCGGGCTGCCCGAACGTCACCTGCGCCCTGTGCCGCAGGGGAGCGCCGACCACCGTGTTCTCCGCGCCGGCCGAGCGGACGACGTTGCGGGCCGTCGTCGAGACCATGGAGTGCGACATCGCGGCCTTTCCTGCCGCCACCGCGTCGTCCACGAGCCGGGCGCGCTTGGTCGCGGCGTCGCGCGGCAGGCCGCCCATCGCGTTGAGGTCGACGAGGAACCGCAACGCGTCAACGCCTTGCGCCGACGAGAAAGCGCTCTTCGTGCCCTCCTCGTTGAACACGCTGCCACCCGCCTGCCACAGCAGCGGGTAGAAGGTCATGTTGAGCGTCTCCTCGGTGGAGCCCGCGTAGTCGAGCACCGGGACGCCCTTCGCGGCGAGCTTCGGCGCCGCGGCCCTCACCTCGTCCCACGTGTCCGGCAGCTCGGTGATGCCGGCCTCGGTGAAGAGCTTGCGGTTGTACACCGTCGTCGTGACGGTCTGGTACAGCGGCAGCCCGTAGGCCTGGTCCCCGACGGTCAGCGCGGTGATCGCCGACGGCCGGTACTGGCGGTCACCGGCCTTCAGCACGTCGCCGACCGGCAGCAGCGCCTTCTCCTCCACGTACTGGGGAATCATGTCCGGCTGCAGCAGCACGACGTCCGGCCCGCTGCCCGCCATGAGCGCGGCGCCGAGCTTCTCCTGCCTGCTCTCCCACGGCTGCAGCTCGATGCGGACCTTCAGGCCGTGCTCGGCCTCGAAACCCGCCTCGACCTTCTGCCAGTACGCCCGGTTCTGCGCCTGGTCGGCGATGACCGGGTACATCCACAGCGTCACGGCGTCGTCGCCGGGCCGGGCACCGCAGCCGGTGAGCGTCGCGACCGTGCAGGCTGCGACGAGCGCTGCCGTTCTCTTCATGCGGCTTGGTCCGTTTCGATGCCGAAGAGGCGCGCGGCGTTGCGCCACATCACGTGTTCGTACTCGTCCTCGGTGAGGGCGGCATCCACTACTACACCCATCGCGATGGCCGGGTCGACCAAGGTGCTGTCGGTGCCGAACAGCATCTGCTCCAGCGGCACCCGGTCGAGCGCGTACCGGTAGCGGCCGGCGTCGGTGATCGAGCAGCACGGTTCGAGGTAGAGCCGGTCGGTGCGGGTGGCGGCCTCCACCGCCGTCCGCCACGCCGGTCCGCCCATGTGCCCGGCGATCACCCGCAGGCCGGGATGCCGTTCCAGCACGTCGACCAGGCCGAGCACGGACTCGTCCCAGGTGTGGACGAGCACCGGCAGACCGGCCTGCGCGGCGAGCGCCATCGTGTCCTGGATCGCCTTCGACAGCAGCGTCTGGCCGGGATAGGTGGTGTGCACCTTGACACCGACGAACCTGCCGGTCGGCTGGTACTTCTCCAGCTCGCGCGCCCCGGCCGCGAGGTCGTTGGGGTTCACCACGACGTAGCCGAGCAGCCGCGGGTGGGCCTCCAGCACCTCGGCCATCCACCTGTTGCCCGCGACCATGTCGTAGGTGACGGCCTCCGACGCGGAGACGATCTGCCGGTCGATGCCGTAGCGGTCCATCAGGGTGATGTTGAGCTCGGCGGCACCGACGTCCGTGGCGAAGAACCACGGCCCGGCGTGCGCGTGAACGTCGATGATCACAGTGCTTCTCCCAGCCACCCGGCCGCGGTGCCCCCGGCGACCTGCTTCCACTCCTGTTTGGTCAGACCCGCCATGCGCAGCCGCAGCGCGGACGGCATGACGTCGTGCAGCGGCGTCCGCGACCCGTACGCGAGGTGGTGCGCGCCGACCTCGCCGGCGATCCGCTCGATCGAGTCCGGGCCCACCAGCATCCTCGTCGAGGCCACGAAACCGGGCTCGCGGCGGGCCGTCACGACGAAGTCCGCCACCCGGTAGGCGTGCACGTCGAGGAAGCACACCCGCGCGCCGCGGTCGGCGAACGGCCGCCAGAACTGGCTGAAGTCACCGCTCGTCAGCAGCACCAGGTCGTGGCCGACGGCGGTGTCGATGATCGCGGCGAGGCCGGGGGAGCCCGGTTCCACCCACTGCTCGGGCGGGAAGAGCCGCAGGATCTTCACCCCGGCCTCGGCGAGCCTGCCGATCTCGTCCTCGGCGCCGAGCGCGTCGCGGATGTCCACGCTGCCGACGGGCACGAACCGCTGCTGCTGCTCGGTGGCTTTGCGGGTCTCGTCGTTGCCGGAGGAGACGTCGAACAACGCACCGCGCAGCGAGCAGAGCAGGCCGCGGCGGATCCCGTGGCTCTCCTGCTGATGGGCCACCGCGTCCAGCGACGCGTCCAGCTGCCGGTGCGGAACCGCGCCGAACAGCACGTCGACGTCGATGCCGATCACGTGCCGCTCGGCGGGTACCGGGGGAAGTCTCACCATGAGAGGCAGTCTGGTGACCGCCTCTACACGTCTCCTACACGGTCATTTCCCCTGCGTGGCCGCTGGCACGGCGATGGTGGTGACGAGGATGTCGCCCTGCACCAGCCAGCGGCCTCCGAACCCGGCGACGGGAGTGTCGGGCAGCAGGATGCGCGAGTGGAAGGTGCGGTCGGCGTTGAGGGTGATGTCGGCGTCCTCGAAGCCCAGCCACCGCTGCGTGAGCGGGTACCAGGCCTTGTAGGTGGACTCCTTGGCGCTGAACAGGAGCCGGTCCCAGCAGATCTTCGGGTCGTCGACCTTCAGCCCCGGCATCCTGCGCAGCTCCGCCGGGATCGCGATGGCGTTCAGCACGCCCTCCGGTGCAGGGGCGTGCGGTTCGGCGTCGATGCCGATGGTGAGGAAGTCGCTGGTCAACGCCAGCGCCGCGGCTCGGAAGCCGGCGCAGTGGGTGAGGCTGCCGACGACGCCCTCCGGCCACTGCGGCTCCCGCTTCGGGCCAGGCAGGATCGCCACCGGCGCCACACCGAGACGCTTCATCGCCTCACGGGCACACCAGCGGGCCGTGCCGAACTCGAGCCTGCGCTTCGGCACGGCGTTGCCGACGAGCGCCTCCTCCTCGGGGAAGAGCTCGACGGGCAGGTCGTCGTCGTACCGCTCCACCGCCGCGATCGGCGGGGGAAGAAGCTGTTCCAGCACCTATGACTCCCGCAGCACGTCGTGCAGCTTCACCTGGGTGGTGCCGCGTGGTTTCCACTCGCGCGGGTAGCCGAGCGAGACCTCGTCGAAGCGCACGCCGTCGTAGTGCGTCGTGCGCGGGATGTGCAGGTGGCCGTAGACCATCTCGACCGCGTTGAACCTGCGGTGCCAGTCCGCGGTCAGCGTCGTGCCGCACCAGAGCGCGAACTCGGGGTAGCGCAGCACGAACGTGGGGTCGCGGACGAGCGGGTAGTGGTTGATGAGCACGGTCGGGCCGGTGACCTGCTTCAGGCGTTCCTCGGTCTCCGCGACCCGCGCCCGGCACCACGCCTCGCGGGACGGGTACGGGTCGGGGTGCAGGAAGTACTCGTCCGTGCACACCACTCCCGCCTCGTGCGCGATGGCGAGCGCCGACTCCACGTCCGTGGCGCCGTGCGGCCGAAAGGAGTAGTCGTAGCCGAGGAACAGCGGACAGACAGTGACCGGGCCTCCGTCGCCCTCGAAGACCACGTACGGATCTTCCGGGGTGATCACGTCCAGGCTGCGGCACAGCTCGACGAGCTGCTTGTAGCGCATCTCCCCGCGGGCCTGGTTCTCGTCGTCCTTCGTGGTCCAGAGCTCGTGGTTGCCGGGCGACCAGACGACCTGCGCGAACCGCTGCCGCAGGGTCCGCAGAGTCCATTCCACGTCGACGAACTTCTCGCCGACGTCCCCGGCGATGATCAGCCAGTCCTCCTGGCCGGAGGAGGCGATCGCGTCCACGACCCGGCGGTTGTCCTGGTAGGAGACGTGCAGGTCGCTCGTGGCCAGAAGCTTCACAGTTCGAACGGTATCTCTGGCGTCAACGACCGGATCATCACCGTCCGGTGGAGAGCGGTCCGTGAACGGCCGGCGACACTCGGTCGTGGGAATGATCCCCCGACCGGTTATCCGTTCGTCGCAGACAGTGGGCCACTCGTCTCAACAGGGCAAGCCGCGTATCGCCGGTGTACGCCCGCTCATCGCCTTCCACGGCCTACGTACTTACCGGTCTTCTGACCGCCTTCTTACTGTGAGCGCTGTCACCTGACGGAAAAGTCCTGGCGGAGGACCACACCATGACCGACTCACAGTTCGCTCGCACCCCGGACCCGCGTCTCGCGCGGCAGGTCCCGCCCCGTCAAGTGCCCCAGCGGCCCCTTCCCCCGCGGCAGGCCCCGGTCGGCCAGGTGCCGGCCCGCTACGGCCAGCCCGTGGACCCGCGTCTCGCCGCGAACCCCTCGTTCCGCCGCACCGTCGGCGCCGAGATCCGCCAGGCGCAGCAGCACTCGGCCTACGCCGTCCCCCAGCGCCGCACCACGGCCGAGGACACGGCACTGGCCACCCTGCTCCGCTCCCGTCAGCGCGCCGAGTCCGCCCGCCAGGACGCACGGCCCGCCGACGCCGCGCCGCGCCAGGACTCCTGGATGCGCACGTCCTGGCCGGAGCACGGCGCAGAGCCCGGTCGCGGTGACGTCATCGAACAGCTCTCGGCGCGCCTGGTCTCGCCGAACCTGTGGGCCGTGATCGAGCCGCTGATCCCGCCGGCCAAGGTCCGCCGCCAGGGTGGCGGCCGGGGCCGCGTGTGCAACCGCTCGGTCTTCACCGCGATCGTCTTCGTGCTCTCCTCCGGCTGCGCGTGGCGGCACCTGCCGGCGTCGTTCGGCGTGACCGTGCCGACCGTGCACCGCCGGTTCCAGGAGTGGACCGACCTCGGCCTGTGGGTCCGCCTGCGCCGTGCGGCCGCCGAGGGCGCGTGCGGTACCGAAGAGATCGACTGGATCCGGGCGGTGCTGGACGCGGCCGACCGTCGTGCCGCGAAGGCCGCCAGCTGATCTCCTGGATTTGGCCGGGGTCATCCTGAACAAGGGTGGCCCCGGTCGGTCAAGCGGAGTCGGTGTAGGCGAGGTGCGTGGGGCAGACCCGGCAGCGGAACAGGTAGGCCGTGGGTGGGTCGTCCCGGCTGAGCGCGGCGACGTACGCGCTGATGGCGTCATCCGACCACCCCAGGAGTTCCGCGCGCACGGCGTTGAGCGCCGCCGTGTTCAGCTCGTCGCCGCCGGCCCTGCCGAGGAACTCGGCCCCGTCGCCGCAGTGGAACAGCCACCGCTCCTGCTGCCAGCCCGAGAATCCCGGTGTGCGCCGGCAGATCACGTCCACCACCGCGTGGGGGACTCCGTCGGGCGCGAAGGCATCGGTGAAGGTGGCGTCGAACGCCGCGGCCGCGCTCCCGTCCTTGATGCACCACGGGCACAACGAGACCTTCTCCACGGCGTAGACCGGTCCCGCGTAGATGAACCCACGAGCCGACCCGCACCGCGCACACGCCTTCCCGGACGGGACCACGGAACCCATCTCGAGCGGCCCGGGGTGGTAGGGGAACGACGGCAGTCTCGTCGGCAGCCTCATCTTCGCTCACACGTCGCTGATGCCCGCGTGGTACTTCGGCACCCGCACGGTGATCTTCGTGCCGAGCCCGCACGCCGTCTCCACCACGAGCCCGTACTCGTCGCCGTACACGCGCCGCAGCCGTTCGTCGATGTTGCCGAGCCCGATGCCGGCGGACTCGTCCACCTGCCCGGCCAGCGTCCGGCGGAGCTTCTCCGGGTCCATGCCGATGCCGTCGTCCTCGATGGTGATCTGGGCTTCGGCGCCGCTGTCGTTGGCGTAGATCTGGATGTGCCCCGGCTCGACCTTGCCCTCCATGCCGTGCCGCACCGCGTTCTCCACCAACGGTTGCAGACAGAGGAACGGCACCGTCACCGGCAGCACCTCCGGCGCCACCTGCAAGGTCACCTTCAGCCGTTCGCCGAACCGCGCCCGCTCCAGCGCGAGGTACTGGTCGATCGAACGGAGCTCCTCGGCCAGCGTCGTGAAGTCGCCGTGGCGCCGGAACGAGTACCGCGTGAAGTCCGCGAAGTCCAGGAGCAGGGTCCGCGCGCGCTCCGGGTTGGTCCGCACGTAGGAAGCGATGGCGGACAACGAGTTGTAGATGAAGTGCGGCGAGATCTGCGCGCGCAACGCACGCACCTCCGCCTCCACCAGCCGGGTCCGCGACCGGTCCAGCTCGGCGAGCTCCAGCTGCCCGGCGGCCCACCGCGCCACCTGGTTCGTCGCCCGCACGAGGCCGGCCGACGCCTCACGTGAGTAGGCGGCCAGCGTCCCGACGACCCGGCCCTCCACGGTGAGAGGGGCGACGACCGCGCAGTTGATCGGGCAGTTCGGTTCGGTGCAGCCGATGTCGTACGCCTGGGTGCGCCCGGTCAGGAACACGTCCTCGGCCTGCGTCATGGCGTCGGCCGCGTGGTGGTCGGAAACCCCTTCCCACGCGACGACTTCCGTCTCGTCGGTCAGCGCCAGCGCCGGTGTGTCCAGCAGGGTGCGCAGGTGCCGTGCGGACTTCTTCGCGGCATCAGGCACCAGGCCGGCGCGCAGCGGGGGAGCGGCGGACCACGCCGTGTGCAGTGTCTCGTAAGTGACGCGCTGGGCCTCGGTGGAGAGCGACTGCTTGTTGCGCGTGCCCCGCCACAGAACGAGAACGGCCGCTCCACCGACGATGAGGATCGCGGCGGCGGTGAGGAAGTCCTGCATCTCGCATCACCTTCTAGGAGCGCTCGTCGGCCGTGGTGGACCCCGAGCCGTCCAGCCCGAGGTTCTCGGGTGCGTGGAGCTTGACCATCGTCCGCTGCACGCCCGGCGGCACGTGCCGCCGGGTGAGCAGGGAGACGACGTACATGACGGAGAAGCCGAGCGGCACCGTCCACGCGGCAGGGCGCGAGAGCAGCACCGTGTGCCAGGAGTCGCCGGTGTCGGTGAACATCGTGACGAGGCCGGCGGTCAGCGCGGGCACCCCGCCCGCGAGCATGCCGGCGATGGCGCCGATGGTCGTTATTCGCGACGACCAGATTCCCAGCATCAGCAACGGGCACAGGGACGAGGCCGCGACCGCGAACGCCAGGCCGACCATGTCCGCGACGGGCATGCCGGTCGACACGAACGTCATCGCGAGCGGCACGATGCCCGCGAGCACCGTGGAGATCCGGAAGCCGCGCACACCGCCGAGCCGCAGCACGTCCTGCGACAGCACGCCCGCCAATGACACGACGAGGCCCGACGACGTCGACAGGAACGCCGCGAACGCGCCACCGGCCACCAGCGCGCCGAGCAGCTGGCCGCCGATGCCGTCGATCATCCTGGCGGGCAGCACCAGCACCACGGCGTCGGTCTGGCCGGTCATCAGCAACTCGGGCGTGTACAGGCGGCCCAGGGCACCGTAGAGCGGCGGCATCAGGTAGAAGACCGACAGCAGGCCGAGCACGATCAGCGTCGTCCGGCGCGCGGCCGAGCCGTTCGGGTTGGTGTAGAAGCGCACGATCACGTGCGGCAGGCCCATCGTGCCCAGGAACGTCGCGATGATGAGCGAATACACGCCGTACAACGGGAAGCGTTGCCCGCTCGACTCCGGTTGCGCCCACGACTCGTTGGTGTTGTGGGCCATTGTGGACACGTGCGGCACGGGGGCGCCTCGGGGGAAGGTGAACTCCGAGCCGTGCCCGATGCGGTGGTAGCCGTCGGTCAGCACGTGGCCCGCGTTCTCGATGCGGAGCCCGTCGATCTCGCCGGTGCCGTTGATGAAGATGGACCGCTCGGCGTGGATCGTGGTCTGGTGGCTGAAGGTGACCTTGGTGTCCTGCCGGAACTGCGGGTACTCCGGCTTGGTCATCGACTCCGCGCCGTGCACCTGCCACACCACGATCAGGAACACGATCGGCACGGTGATCGCGGTCAGCTTGAGCCAGTACTGGAACGCCTGCACGAACGTGATCGACCGCATGCCGCCGGACATCACGTTCACCGTCACGACGACCGCGACGATCAGCGCGCCCACCCAGTCCGGCGCGCCCGTCACGGTGTTGAGCGTCAGGCCCGCGCCTTCCAGCTGTGGCAACAGGTACAGCCACCCGATCGCCAGCGCCAGAACCGACGCGACCCCGCGCACCACCCGTGACCGGAACCGAGCTTCGGCGAAGTCCGGCAGCGTGTAGGCACCGGAGCGACGCAGCGGAGCGGCGACCATCGTCAGCAGCACCAGGTATCCGGCCGTGTAGCCGACCGGGAACCACAGCATGTCCGGCCCGTAGGCGAAGATCAGACCGGCGATGCCGACGAACGACGCGGCGGACAGGTACTCGCCACCGATCGCGGACGCGTTCCACCACGGGGACACCGTGCGCGAGGCGACGTAGAAGTCCGACGTGGTGCGGGAAACGCGCAGTCCGTAGGCACCGACCAGGATCGTGCCCAGTGCGACGATCAGCACCGCCACGATGGCGTAACCACTCGTCATGGACGTTCGACCAGCTCCGCGAACTCGCGTTCACTGCGCTCGGCCTGCCGCACGTAGAACCAGCCGGCCAGCAGGAGCATCGGGAACGTCGCCACGCACAGCAGGAACCACGGCAGCCCGAGCCCGAGCACCTGGGCCTTGCCCAGGTCCGGTTCGATCGTGAACAGCAGCGGCAGGAGGCCCAGCGACGTGCACACGACGAGGCACACCGACAGCCCGAGCCGCCGTTGCGCCTTGATCAGCGTGCGCATGTAGACGGCGCCGAGCTCGCTCTGCTCGTTGATCTCGCGCGTGCCCGAGTACGGGCGGCGCGCACGCGGTGCCCTCGTGCGCGGGCTCGTCACCACCACACGCTGGGTCGGCTTCGGCGCCGACCCTCCCTGGGGTGGTGGCGTCGTCACGACCCGAGCCCGTTCCTCGGTTGCGCGGCGCCGGCGGGCGTGGTCTGACCGGGCACCGGCGCGGGCCGGGCGCGCCGCACCAGCAGCTGCCGAAGGTGCCTCGCGTGCCGGCGGCTCACCGGCAGCACGGCGCCGCCGATCGTGACGCTGAGGTGACCGTCCTCGAGCCGCAGCTCGTCGATGTGGCCGAGCGACACCAGGTGGCTGCGGTGGATGCGGACGAACCCCGCGCTGCGCCACCGTTCTTCGAGTCCGTTCAACGCCGCGCGCACCAGGCCGCTGCCGGTCGCGGTGTGCAGGCGGGCGTAGTCGCCGTGCGCCTCGACGTAGCGGATGTCGGCGAGGCGGATGAACCGCGTGACGCCACCGAGCTCGACGGGGATGACCTCGTCGCCCATCTCCGGCGGCGTGGTGTTCGCGGGCTGCGCGGAGGCGGCGGGCAGGGGCTCGGTCGGGGCCTTGGAGTCCCAGACCTCGTGCACGATGCGGTGCACCGACTCGGCGAGCCGTTCCTGCCGCACGGGCTTGAGCAGGTAGTCGAGGGCCTTGAGCTCGAACGCCTCCACCGCGGGCTGCTGGTGCGCCGTCACGAACACGACGGGCGGAGGCTGCGCGAACCGCGACAGCACACGGGCGAGGTCGAGACCGTCGAGGCCCGGCATGCGGATGTCGAGGAACACCGCGTCCAGCGGCTGCCCGGCGTCCATCGCGCGGTGCAGCACCCGAAGCGCCTTCGTGGCGTCGGTGACCGCTTCCACGTGAGCGATGCGCGGATCGGAGCGCAACAGGTACACGAGGTCTTCCAGCGCGGGCGCCTCGTCGTCGACGGCGAGCACCCGGAGGGAGCGCTCGAGGCTGCCACGTCGATCAGGCCCCTCGCAGACGGGGCAGGGCAGACCTGAGGTCATTCGAGATCGAGTCCAAACTGTGTACGGCCGATCCTCACGTGGCGGCGATTAGACCACGCTCGGTCATCGCGCGCCTGGTGAGCCGTGGGCGTCGGATACGCGATCATGCCCGCTCACGGAGGGTGACCCGAAACGGGGGTCGGATTGCACAAAGTGTGCATACCTCACCCCTTCGCCGCATGAAAAGCCCGGTTGGGCGCATCATCCGTCAGGCGGAGGAGGTGCGGAAACCCGCCGATCGGGTGTGTCTCGGATGGGAGACGACACCGCTATCACGCAGCGTTGCTTTTCCTGGGTCAGGCCCGGGCTCGCGCTCACGGCTGGCGGAGGGCGCGCGGCTGGACGGCCAGCGCGTCACCGAGCGTGATCTCCAACTCGATGAACGACTCCTCGGCGCGGCGGGCGGCGACGCTCACCGACGCGGCCGCGGCCGGCCCGACGAGCCTGCGGGTGGGCGCGCGCAACGCCTGGATCGCCTCTGACCACTGGTTCGACAGCTTGGCGAGGCCGCTGAGCGTGTCGACGAGGTCGTCGGTGTTCTCCGGCGGCGACGCGATGATCTCCGCCAGCCGGTCGCGCAGCGCGTCCAGTGCCGGGTCCACGGAACCCTCCCGTCGTGCTGCGCCAGAGCTGAGTACAGGTGCGGGCATTTCCCCCACTGAGCAACACCATATCTCGAAAGCTGTGGTCCAGCGCAATGATGTTGCCCCATCCCGGACCGCGCGGTCAATCGCACGCCATTCCGTCTCAATTGGTTCGTCTCAACTGGCGCACTCTTATGGCCATCGGCTGAATTGGCCTGGTTTCACGGTTCGTGCCTGGTAGGCCAGGTGGCGCCAGGGTGTTGGGCCGAATCGGTGTGTCCTGGATCGCATCAATCGCCGCATTGTGTTCACGGCGCGGTGACTTCTTGGCGGCCGTATTAACTCTTTTGCTGCAGTGGGGTGCCGTCCGGTGTGCGTGAGCGTGCGTCCGGAGTTCAGTCGTTCGGGTTCATACAGGGTTGGTGGCGGTCGGCGGGTGATCACCCTGGGAAGGTTCCACTGTCCAGCCGTGCCTCGTGCGGTCGCCTTCGAGGTGGCGGGGAATCGCTCGATCATCCGCTCGTTCGTCGAGGCTGCTCATTCCGGTGATTGGCGTCTGGTGGCGGGTAACGCACTGCTTTACGGCTCCGGTTGTCTCGTTTGGCGAGTACTTACATTTGTCAGCAAATGAACTGTTTATGCAGGTCAGCAGTGGTTCTTGGTGCTTGTTTTGCTGCTCCTTGAATCCTGCTGGGCCGTCCGTGTCATGCAGATGACAGGCGATGGCCGAATCTCCGATACGGGCGGGTTCCGTGGTCGGGTGTGCGTTGCTACGGTCCTGAACGATGAAAACGAGCATTTCGTCCTGCTCTGTCGGTGCTGCTTTCCGGGCATTGTGGAAACGCTCTCCCGAGCGCTCTTTGTTCACGTTCGTCGACGAACACGGCCGCGACGAGGAGACGATCACCGCCGCGGCCCTCGGCGAGGCGGCGGCGGCGATCGGCGGCGCGTTGCGCGGCTGGGGCTTCCAGCCCGGCGACCGCGCGCTGCTGGTCCACCCGCCCGGCGCGGACTTCGTGCGCGCCCTGCTCGGCTGTCTCGCGGCGGGCGTCGCCGGGTCCCGGTGTACCCGCCGAACCCCGTGCGGCTGGGTCACGACTTGGCCGGTTTCCGGTCCATAGTGGACAGCTGCAGACCGCGAGCCGTCCTGACGAACAGCGCCTACGACCGTGCCCGCACCGGCGGCGCCGTGACCGGGTTCTTCGACCGGAGCAAACCGGAGTGGCCGCGCCTGCGCTCGCCCGGATTCGTCGCCGCCGTTCAGCAACCGCCCGTCGCACACGCGGCTGCGCAAGCTCATGAACCGCGGCTTCACCCTGCGCGCCATGGCACACCGCCGGAACGTGGTCGAGGAAACCTGCCGGGAACTGCTCGACGGCTTCACCGGCGGCGACTTCATGACCGAGGTCGCCTACCCGTTCCCCGCCGCGTCGTGATGGATCTCGTCGGCGTGCCGAGAGACGACCAGCGGCAGCTCACCCGCTGGGGCACCGACGTCATGAAAACGCTGGGGGAGGGCCAGTTCGGCGCAGACCCGATCGCGGTCGCGCACGCCTCGTCCGCCGCGATGGACGAGCTCGTCGACTACCTGCGAGCCCTGGTCGCCGAACGCCGCCGACGCCCGTGCGACGACCTGATCTCCGCACAGCTGCAGGCCTCCAGCGCCGACCTGTTCGGAGAGCGCGGCGAGTGGGACAGCGACGACGAACTGATCGTCAACGTCATCTCACTGATCAACGCGGGCCCGGAGACGACGGCCAACCACCTCGGCAACGGCGTGCTCGCCCTGCTGCGCAACCCTTCGCAGTACGAGCTCCTGCGCACCGCACCCGTCGCCGCGACCGCCGCCGGGGAACTGCTCCGCCACGACTCGCCCGCACCCATCATCACCCCGCAGCTCGCGAGCGAGCCTGGAGATCGGGGGGGAGGAGGATCAGGGCGGGAGAGCTGCTGTTCCCGGTGCTCGGCGCGGCCAACCGCGACCCGGCCAAGTACACCGACCCCGACACTCTCGACCTCACCAGGGAGTCGGCGGTCACGCACCTGACGTTCGGCGCGGCCATCCACTACTGCATCGGCGCGTTCCTCGGCCGGCTGGAAGGCCAGGTGCTGTTCCCGATGCTGGCCCAGCGGTTTCCGGGGCTGCGGCTCGACCCGGACGCGGGCGAACCGGAGTTCCGGCCCGACCCGGCGCTGCGCGGACTGAAGGAGTTGCGCCTGCTCGTCAGAGGCGGCCGACGTCCGTGATGACCACGACCGCCTCACCCAGCTCGTCCGACGCAGCCAGGTCGACCTCCGCGTTGAAGCCCCAGTCCTTGTCCCCGGCCGGGTCCTCGAAGATCTGCCGGCACACCCAGCGCTCGCGCTCGACGTTGATGATCAGGAACGCCGGGCCGCGCGCGTTCGGGCCCGCGCCGATGTCCGAGTGCTCCTCGAAGTACGGCTCCAGGGCGTCCATCCACTCCTTGGCCGTCCAGCCCGACTCGTGGTCGAGCTCGCCCAGCGAGTACCAGTCGCGCTTCGCGGCCAGCTCGACGCGGCGGAACAGCGCGTTGCGGACCAGCACGCGGAACGCGCGGACGTTGCGGGTGACGGCGGGCGGCAGGTCGACGCGGACCTCTTCGACGGGAGCGTCCGGATTGGTGAGCTTCTCCCACTCGTCGATCAGCGACGAGTCGACCTGGCGGACGAGCTCGCCCAGCCACGAGATCAGGTCCTGCAGCTCCTCCGTCTTCGCCTCCTCCGGCACCGTCTGCGACAGTGCCTTGTAGGCGTCGGCGAGGTACCGCAGCACGAGGCCCTCGGAGCGGGCGAGGCCGTAGAACGAGACGTACTCGGTGAACGTCATCGCGCGCTCGTACATGTCGCGCACGACGGCCTTGGGGGACAGCGCGTAGTCGCCGACCCACGGGTGGCCGCGGCGGTAGGTGAGGAACGCGGCGTCCAGCAGCTCGGCGAGCGGCTTCGGGTACGTGACCTCGTCCAGCAGCTCCATCCGCTGGTCGTACTCGATGCCGTCGGCCTTCATCGCGCCGATCGCCTCGCCGCGCGCCTTGTGCTCCTGCGCGCCCAGGATCTGCCTCGGGTCGTCCAAAGTGGACTCGATCACCGACAGCACGTCCAGCGCGTAGCCCGGCGCCTCGCGGTCCAGCAGCTCGATCGCGGCCAGCGCGAACGGCGACAGCGGCTGGTTCAGCGCGAAGTTGAACTGCAGGTCGACGGTCAGCCGGAAGTCGTCGCCGTCGCGCTCGACCACGCCCGCCGCCACCAGCGCCCGGTACATCGCCAGAGCTCGCTTGATGTGCTTGAGCTGCTTCGGGCGGTCCTCGTGGTTGTCCTCCAGCAGGTGCCGCATCGCGTGGAACGCGCCACCGCTGGGACGGCCGATCACGTTCAGCAGCATGGCGTGCGAGACCTGGAACGACGACGTCAGCGGCTCCGGTTCGGCGCCGACGAGCCGCTCGAACGTCGATTCGCTCCACGACACGAAACCGTCCGGCGCCTTCTTGCGGACGACCTTGCGGCGCTTCTTCGGGTCGTCGCCCGCCTTGGCGAGCGCCTTGATGTTCTCGACCTCGTGCTCCGGAGCCTGCACCACGACTGTGCCCACGGTGTCGTAGCCCGCGCGGCCCGCCCGCCCGGCGATCTGGTGGAACTCGCGGGCCTTCAGGATCCGGGTCCGCGTGCCGTCGTACTTCGACAACGCGGTGAAGACGACGGTGCGGATCGGGACGTTGATGCCGACGCCGAGCGTGTCCGTGCCGCAGATGACCTTCAGCAGGCCCGCCTGCGCGAGCTGCTCCACGAGCCGCCGGTACTTGGGCAGCATGCCCGCGTGGTGCACGCCGATGCCGTGCCGCACCAGCCGCGACAGCGTCTTGCCGAACCCGGCGCTGAAGCGGAAGTTGCCGATCGTCGCGGCGATCGCCTCCTTCTCCTGCTTCGAGCAGACGTTGATGCTCATCAGCGACTGCGCGCGCTCCAGCGCGGCGGCCTGGGTGAAGTGCACGACGTAGATCGGCGCCTCACGGCCGTGCAGCAGGTCCTCGATCGTCTCGTGCAACGGCGTGAGGACGTACTGGAAGTTCAACGGCACCGGGCGCTGCGCCGAGCGGACCACCGCGGTCGGGCGGCCGGTGCGCCGGGTCAGGTCCTTCTCGAAGAACGTGACGTCGCCCAGCGTCGCCGACATCAGCAGGAACTGCGCCTGCGGCAGCTCGATCAGCGGCACCTGCCACGCCCAGCCGCGGTCGGGCTCGGAGTAGAAGTGGAACTCGTCCATCACGACCTGGCCGACGTCGGCGGACGCGCCGTCGCGCAGGGCGATGTTCGCGAGAATCTCCGCCGTGCAGCAGATGATGGGCGCCTGGTCGTTGACCGAGGCGTCGCCGGTCATCATGCCGACGTTCTCCGGGCCGAACACCTCGCACAGCGCGAAGAACTTCTCCGAGACCAGCGCCTTGATCGGCGCGGTGTAGAAGCTGCGCTGGTTGCCCGCCATCGCCACGAGATGGGCACCGATGGCCACCAGGCTCTTGCCGGACCCCGTCGGCGTGCTGAGGATGACGTTGGCCCCGGAAACGAGTTCGATGACCGCCTCCTCCTGCGCCGGGTACAGCGCCAGGCCGCGTTCGGCGGCCCAGTGGGAGAAGGTGTCGAACAGTTCGTCTTCGTCGGCGATCGAGGTGAGCCGGTCCGTGAGTGCAGTCATCGCAGGTGAACTATAGGTGGTACGCGTACTCGGTGAACTCCCAGTCGGTCACGAACCGCTGGAACCGGGCCACCTCCTCCCACTTGAAGTCCACATAGGACCGCACGAAGTCCTTGCCCAGCACCTCGACCATCGCTGTGTTCTCCTCCAGATAGGCGAGGGCGTCGGGCAGCGTGGCGGGCAGCGTGGGGGCCTTCGACGGGTCGTAGCCGTATCCCGCGGACGGCCGCGGCGGCTCGATCCGGTCGCGAATGCCCAGGTAGGTGGCCGCGATCAGGCCCGCGATGCCGAGGTAGGGGTTGGCGCTCGCGTCACCGAGCCGCAGTTCGAGCCGGGTGGTCTCGCCGCGCTCGGCTGGCACGCGGAGCATGGCGCTGCGGTTGTCGAGGCCCCAGTCGATCAGCCACGGCGCGAGCGAGTCCGGGCCGAACCGCTTGTAGGAGTTGACCGTCGGGTTGAGCAGCGCGGCCAGGGCGGGGGCGTGCTTGAGGATGCCGCCGATGGCCCAGCGCGCCTCGTCGCTCAGGCCGTGCGAGGTGCCGGCCGCCTGGAACGCGTTGCGGCCGTCCTTCTCGTGGCACGAGAGGTGCAGGTGGAAACCGCTGCCGCCGCCGTCGTTGAACGGCTTGGCCATGAACGTCGCGAGGCGGCCTTCCCGTCTCGCCAGTTCCTTGACCGAGGTCTTGAACCGGAACGCGCGATCGGCCGCGTCCATGGCGGGCGAATGGACCAAGTTGATTTCGAACTGCCCGCCCGCGTACTCGTGGTTGCCGCCCGTCGTCTGCAGGCCCGCCGAACTGAGTGTGCGAAGAGTTCTCAACAGATGACCGTCTGAATCGCCCCTGCGTCCGGTCGCATACACGTTGCCCGGCTCGTCGCAGTAGGGACGCCACCCGTTCGGGCGATCTTCGTCCGGCTCGCAGAGAAAATATTCCAGCTCGGGCCCGACCACCGGCGAGAGCCCCGTCGTCTCGAATATCTCGAGGGCCCGGCGCAGAACCTGCCGCGGCGATTCGTCCACGGGTCTTTCGTCAGCGGGACTGACGGCGTCGCCGATGCACCATGCAACCCCCGGTTCCCACGGAATCGGCAGGAGCGTGTCGAGATCCGGGACCACGATCACGTCGGGCAGCCCGGCGTCGAGCACACCCCCGTTCTCGGTGGTCTTGCCGCCGGGAGTGGTGCTGTAAACGGCACGGCAGAACGACAGCCCGCGCTGCGTAACCGCAGGTAGATGCTCCACGAGAACATCACGGCCACGGTCAGTTCCGAGCAGGTCGGGGAAGACGACGCGCACGACGTCGATACCGTCCTCGCCCAGCCTCTCCGCGAGTTCCCGTGTCACCTGTTCACCGACCACGTCGAACTACCTTTCCGGCACAGTGTGTCGCTGGCGCGGAGGGGATAACGTTGAGGGGCAAACGCTATCGACCCGTCCGTGGAGTAAAGACCATGATCGGTCTCAGTGCGTGCTCCACACTCATCGTCCACCACGGGGCAACAGTCCGTAACTGGACGGGTGACGACCGTCACGAGATCATGCACGATGTGGGATCGTGATCAAAGTGGTTGCGGACCGACTCGCACCACAGCACGGACATAGTTCGGAACCGCAAGTATTGTGCCGGGAACACCTGAGCTCGAGCACGGGAGACTTTGAGTTGTCTGGTCACCACACGATTGCCGAGACCGAGAAAGCCGTCCAGGCGAAGCTCGGTGCGGTGCCGCTGCATCGCGAGCAGATGGCGGCGGTGTCGAACATCCACCGCGCCGCTACCGCGATCCGCCAGCACCTCGAGAACTCGGTGCTGCGCACCAGCGATCTGACCTGGACCGGCTTCGTCGTGCTCTGGGTCGTGTGGATCTGGGGCGAGATGGAGACGCGCTACGTGGCCGAGGAGGCGGGCATCTCCAAGGGCACCCTGACCGGCGTCGCCAAGACGCTGCAGTCACGGGGGCTGCTGGAGCGCCTCGGCCACCCCACGGACGGGCGCCTGGCGGTTCTGCGTCTCACCCCCGAGGGTGAAGAACTGATGGGCGACCTCTTCCCCAAGTTCAACGAGGAAGAGGTGTTCGTCTCCGACCCGCTGGAGTCCTCCGAGGCCCAGTCGCTGGCCGAGATGCTGCGCCGCATGGTGACGCACCTCGAGGCCAACGGCGAGCAGCGGCGGCTCGACCTGCGCGGGGACACGCCGCTGCCGCCGCGCCGGTCCGGGCGGCGGGCCAAGCACGGCTGATCCGCCCGCCTGCTGGGCGACTCACCGCGGGGTGAGTCGCCCATTTCGGCGTTGCCGGGGCCGGGCTCAGAGCAGGCTGAGCACCCGCGCGTGCAGCGAGTCGAGGTAGTCCTCGGACTCCGGCTTCATCAGCACGCTGCGCAGCACCCTCGCACCGTCCGCATCGGCCTCCACCTCGGGATGCCGCGCCGCGAACGCCGCCTTCGACGCCCGTGCCACGCTCAGGAAGATCGGGTCGACGGCGGCGTGCATGCCGGTCTCCATGACCCGGTGCGAGGCGGCGTCCACCGCGGACAGGGTCAGCGGGCTGGTCCGCGGGAAGTACGTGACGATGTCGAGCTCCGGCTCCTGGTAGAGCTCCAGTCCTTCCGACTCGCGGATCATCGACGCCCACCGCACGGCCGCCCGCCGTCCGGCCGCCAGCACCTCGCCCAGACCGTCGCGGGTCAGCGGGAGCAGCCGCAGCGTCAGCCAGAGTCCCGCCGCGGCCGCGCCGGCGCGGGAGCACTCCAGGCTGATCTCGCCGAGGTGCAGCTCGTCGGACGTGAAGTAGGTGTAGGGCGAGTCGTGCAGGTAGAAGCGGCCGACGGACGGGTCACGGAACAGGACCGCGCCGCAGCCGTAGGGCTGCAGGCCGTGCTTGTGCGGGTCCACGACCACGGAGTCGCACGAGGCGATGGCCTCCCACGGCTCAGGTTCCAGGTCCGTGCCCGCCAGCAACGTGAAGAAGCCGCCGTACGCACCGTCCACATGCACCCGTGCGTCGTAGCGGCGTGCGATGTCCAGCACGAGATGCACCGGTTCGATGGCACCCAATGCGGTGGTTCCCGGGGTGACCACGACCGTGCCCACCTTGCCGGTCCGCAAAAGCTCCTCGAGAGCCGAAAGATCCATGCGCCCGCGACCGTCCACAGGCACCGGGAAACCCTCGATCCCGAGCACACCGCACATGCGTGAGTGTGTGTAGTGAGCCTCGGAGGAGTAGGCGACACCACGACCCGGATGCAGCGAACGGGCGACGAACAGCGCCTCCAGGTTCGCGATCGTGCCGCTGGACGTCAGGTGGCCGAGGTGCTCCTCGGAGTACCCGAACATCGAGGCCAGCGAGGAGACGACCTCGCGCTCCATGGCGGCGGTCGCGGGGCCGCCGTCCAGGGCGTGGTTGTTCGGGTTGATCAGCATCGCGGACAGGTAGCCCACGACCGCCGCCGGGTGCGGGGGCTTGAGCATCTGGCCCGCGTAGCGCGGGTGGAAGAACGGGTAGTTGTCGCGCAGGCGGTCCTGCAGCTCGGCGAGCGCGGAGCCGAAGACCGCCGGGTCGACCTGCAGGGACGAGTGGGGTGTGAAGGCTCCGTACTCGGCGGTCCACTTCTCGTGGTTGGCCAGCGCCTCGTTGAGCCAGTGCTGAAGATCCACCGCACACCCCACTCGTCCGCACAATGTTCGAATTTGTACGTTACGGCAGACCCCAGCGCGAAGACGAGCCGTTGGCGGCCACGTCGCGTGGCGAGACGTCAGGGCGTGTTCCACGTCGAGAGACGACGGCCGTCTGACCTCGGCGCAACGGGATCTCGATCGCCGAACCGCGCGTCTTGTAGTCCAGGCGACGGCCCCAGCGGTCCCGCACGTCGATGTCTCCGGTGATGCCGTGTTCCAGGACGAGCGGCGCGCCGGCCTCGGAGTGGACCTGGACCCAGTCGGTGCGTCCGCCCGAACGGGAAGCGTCGACCAGGAACGCGCCCTGCGTCCTCAACGAACTGATGGACGCGTCAGCCCAAGTGGACGAAACCGACGGGAACACGCGCACGACGTTGTTGTGCGACTGAACCATCATCTCCAGCACCGCCTGGCCGGACATCAGCGGCGATTCGATCGCGAGGTTGCCGCCCTCGCGGTAGAAGGTGTTCTCGGTCAGCACGGCGTTGGTGCCGACCTGCTTGCGGTCGAGGAAGTGGCGCAGGAACGACAGCGCGTCCTCCGGCCGGTTCATCGCCGAGTACATCGCGGACGCGGCGCCGTAGCTGTAGCCGGCCCACGCCTCGCGGCGCGAGGTCCAGAGGTCGACCGTCTGCGTGATGAGCGAGCGGTGCTCCGGCATGTCCCACGTGAGCTCGCGCAGCGGGTAGAACCACAGCAGGTGCGAGAAGTGGCGGTGCGAGTCCTCGAGGGCCTTGTCCCTGCCGATCCGCACGCCGGTCGCGTCCTGGGAGTAGGGCGTCAGGCGGTTGTGGATGTCGCGCCAGCGCGGGTTCTCCTCGATCGAGAGCAGCGTCTTCACGCCCCAGCGGATCAGCGACAGGTCGTAGGTCGAGTCCGTGGTGTTCGCGTACTCCGGAGAGCGGGTCTCCGGCAGGTGCAGCTTGCCGTCGGTGCCCTCGACGAGGAACCGGGCGTAGTAGTTGACCGCCTTGGTCAGGATCGGGACCAGGACGTCGGACAGGATCCGCTCGTCCATCGAGTGCCGGTAGCCCAGCCACACGTTGTGGCAGGCCCAGAGAAGATTGCCCGTATGGTCGTTCGGCGCCACGCCGGGGACGCCGCAGTAGCGCGGCCCTGAGCGCAACGTGCGGTCGCCGGGGTGGCAGATCGCGTACGAGTTGCCGTCGCGGTAGGCGGGGTTCACGTTTAGCTCTAGGTTGTGCTCGTACCGCTTCAACGTGGTGGTGACGGCGTCGAGCTCGTGGTGGTTCGAGCCGTTGACCAGCGGATACGAGATCTGGACGTTGAGGTTCCACCACACGGCCGTCCAGCTGGCACCCTGCTCGGGGAACCACGGGCCCCACTCGGTGATGACCGGCGCGTCGGAACGGGTGGCGGCGGCCATCTTGTAGAGCTGCGCCCAGTAGAAGCGCTGCACGAGCTTGTCCGGCACGGACACCAGCGACTTGCTGTAGTAGGCGTTCCACCAGCGACGATGCTGCATCGTCAGCACCTCGAACGGGATCGCCAGCGCCTGACGCACCTCACGGATCGCGTCAGACGTGTGCGTGTTCGCAGGATGTGTGTACGCCACGTGGGCCGCGAAACGGCCGTCACGGGCGTGCCAGGCCGTTGTGTAGCCACCGCCCGCGTGCAGCGGCTGTGCGGCGTAGGAGACGCCATTGGCCGTGCCCAGCGTCGGGTCGGGGTTGGGCGTGTAGTCGGCCGGCTTGCGGATCGTGCGCGTGGTGGCCGACTGCAGCGGCTGGAAACCCCACGTCACGTCGCCCTTCACCTTCGCGAGGAACGTGCTGCGCGCGTTGTGCACGAGCATCGTGAAGGTGGCGCTGCCCTGTGTGGTGGTCACCGAGCCCGTGAGCTCGGCGTTCCACAGGTCCAGCGTCCAGTCGACCGCGGTGATCGCGCCGGCGAAAGCCAAGGTCAGGTACCCGATCGGCAGCCGCGACAGGCCGATCGCGGCCTCCCAGTGCTCGCGCTGGTCCTGCACCTCGGAGTGGCTGAGCATGAGCTTCAGCTCGTTCGGCGTGCGTCCGGCGTAGACCTGGACGCCGAGGAAGCCGTTCGCGAGGAACGGGCTGTCGCCCCAGTTCTTGGGCAGGCGCTTCCACTCCATGCGGGCGTCGCGCACGACGTCCCGATGCACTGTCGAGCTTCCGGTGTGACCCGATGTTTCGGGGGCTGCGGGAGATGCGACCGCGGTGCCCGCGCTGAGCGCAGAAGCCCCTACAGCCGCGCCTGTCCCGTACAGAAAGGTTCTACGCGACAGCTCTGTCACTGTTCGTCCCTCCGTGCCGTGGCGGCGGCGGGAGGGATCTTACGCAGAAATCATCGGATGACTAGGGGAGCTCGAACCCGGCGTCGGTCAACACGGCACGCGCCTTCTCGCTCAACACGAAGTCGTAGAACTTCTTCGCCTCGGGCGAACCGGACACGATGGCGATCGGAAACTTCAGGTCCGCCTTCTGCGAGGGCTCGTTGCCCAGGCGCGTCGGCACCGAGAAGAGCCCGGGGTTCGCCTTCACGTCCGAGGCGTACACGAACGCCGAGTCGACCTCGCCCGAGGTCAGCTTGGCGAGCGTCTCCTTGACGTCCTGCCCGACCGCTTTCGGTCCGGGCACGCCGCCCCTGAGGGGTGCGTTCTTCAGCACGTTCTTGGCGGCCGCACCGCAGGGCGCCTCTTCGACGCACATCGCGTACGACGTCTGCGCCGCTCCGGGGACGAAGCTGTCGTAGACCCTGACGTTCTTCGGGTTGCCCTGCGGTATCGCGAGCACCAGCCGGTTCAGTGCGAACACCTTCGAGTCGTACTTCATGTTGTCGACGCTCGCGGACGCGAAGACGTCGGCGTCGGCGGCCAGCTTCTCGAGTGCCGAGCTGGCGCCGAAGACGAAGCCGGCCTTGATGCCCTGCGAGGCCTCGAAGTCCTTGCCGATCTGCGTGAACGCCTCGGTCAGCGCCGAGTCCGCGTACACCGTGAGCGGCTTCGCCTCCGGGCGTGGCGTGTCGTCGTCCGGCGTTGGCGAGCAGGCCGCGAGCGCGGCCACGAGCATCAGCGTGAATCGCTTCATGTGTGAAACCCCCAGGTTTCGGGCCACCCTAGCGAACCGGGCGGACCTCCCGGTGCGAAAGCCACGCTGTGACCACCGACTCGCACTTACCTCCAAATTGTTGTTGCACACTGCTGGCCATAGCCGCCGCCAGGCAATTAGCGTGACCACCCATGTCACCTGTTGCCATGCACATGAGCGACGGTCTGCTGAACGCGCCGCTGTCGGTCGCCTTACTCGTCATCGCGGCGGTGGGCGTCGGCATCGCGCTGGTCAGGGCACGTGCTGACCTCGACGACCGCACGGCGCCGATGGCGGGCCTGGTGGCCACGTTCATCTTCGCCGTCCAGATGATCAACTTCCCGATCCTGCCGGGAGCGTCGGGGCACCTGCTCGGCGGCGCGCTCGCGGCCATCCTGGTCGGCCCGTACGTCGGCGCGCTGTGCGTGACGATCGTGCTGGTCGTGCAGGCGTTGTTGTTCGCGGACGGCGGTCTCACGGCCCTCGGTGCCAACGTCACCAACATGGCGCTGATCGGCACGGCGGCCGGGTTCCTCGTCGCCGTGGCCCTGCGCAAGCTGGCGGAGCGGGGCAAGGGCGGTCTCGCGGCCGTCGCGTTCGTCTCGGCGTTCGTCAACACCCTGCTCGCGGCGACCGGCTTCGTCGTCGAGTACGCGATCGGCGGCGCCGGCGGTGTCGAGATCGGCAAGGTCGCGCTGCTGATGTGGGGCCTGCACGCGCTGATCGGCATCGGTGAGGGCCTGATCACCGCCGTCACCGTCACGTCGGTCGCCTCGATCCGGCCCGACCTCGTGCATCTGCTGCGCGGCAACGCCAAGCCGCTGGAGGTGCGGTCGTGAAGAAGTTCTTCATCGGGTTCGCCCTGGTGTCCCTGCTCATCGCGGGCGTCCTGTCGTACTTCGCGTCCGGCGATCCCGACGGCCTCGACAAGACGGTGGAGGACACCGGCATCGCCGAGCACGCGCAGGAGCACCCGTTCGCCGGCAGCACGTTCGCCGACTACGCGCTCGGTGGTGACGACAAGTTCACCGGCCTCGCCGGTGTGCTCGGCGTGATCGTCGTGCTCGCCGTGTCGTTCGGCCTGTTCTGGTTCCTGCGCAAGAAATCTGACGCCTGATGGGTGGCAGCCACGACGTCCTGCACCACGCCGGTGACTCGCCGGTGCACCGCCTCGCACCGCACGTGAAGATCCTCGTGGCGTTCGGGGCAGTGCTGGGCGTCGTGGCGACCCCGCGCACGCTGTTCCCGCTCTTCGGCCTGTACCTGCTGCTGATCGTGGCGGTGTGGGCGATCGCGCGGGTTCCCGTGCTGTGGTTCGTGAAGCGCGCGGTGATCGAGCTGCCGTTCGTGGTGCTCGCGTTCCTGCTGCCGATCTTCGGCACCGATCCGCGCACGGACTTCCTCGGCGTCTCGGTGTCCGTGGAAGGCGCGCTGGCGGGCTGGAACATTCTGGCGAAGGGCACGCTCGGCGTCCTCGTCAGCCTCACCCTGGCCGCCACGACGGCGCCGGGGGAGTTGTTGCGCGGCCTGCAAACGTTGAAAGTGCCCGCACCGCTGATCATGATCGCCACGCTGATGCTCCGCTACGGCGAAGTCGTGGTGGCAGAGGCGAAACGCATGCGCGTCGCCCGCATCTCCCGCGGCGACGACCCGCGTTTCCTGTGGCAGGCGGGCGCGACGGCACGCGCGGTCGGCACACTGTTCATCCGGTCCTACGAACGCGGAGAGAGGGTGCACCTCGCGATGGTGTCGCGCGGCTGGACAGGCGGGCCCGCGGGCTCGGCCACGATCGTCCCGGAAACCCCGGCCGAGCCCGCGCTGGAGGTCTCGAAGCTCGCCTTCGCCTACCCCGACGGGCACCAGGCGCTGTTCGGCGTCGACCTGCGCGTCGAGCGCGGTGAACGGGTCGCCGTCCTCGGCCCGAACGGCGCCGGCAAGACCACGTTCGCGTTGCACCTCAACGGAGTTCTCTCCGGCGGCAGCGGCACGGTGTCGGTCGCCGGGCTCGAGGTCGCGAAGAAGAACCTGCGCGAGATCCGCCGCCGCGTCGGGCTCGTCTTCCAGGATCCCGACGACCAGCTGTTCTGCCCGACCGCGGGGGAGGACGTGGCGTTCGGCCCGCGCAACTTCGGCATGTCCGATGTGGACGAACGGGTCCAGAAGGCGTTGCGCGCGGTCGGCATGGAGTCCGTCGCGGACCGCTCGCCGCTGCACCTCTCCGGTGGTCAGCGCCGCCGGGTGGCGCTGGCGTCGGTGCTGGCGTGCGACCCGGAGATCCTGGTGCTCGACGAACCGTCCGCGAACCTCGAACCCGTGGCCCGCCGCGAGCTCGCCGAGCTGTTGCTGTCGCTGGGCCGCACGATGCTGATGGTCACGCACGACCTGCCGTTCGCACTGCAGATCTGCCCGCGCAGCGTGCTGATCGACGACGGCGTGGTCGTCGCGGACGGCCCGACCCGCGAGATCCTCGCCGACGCCGCCCTGCTCGCCCGGCACCGCCTCGAACTGCCCTACGGCTTCCGGCTCGACTGAACCCGGTCAGTGGAAGTCGTCGTCGCGCCGGCCCAGCGTCTCCACGGGGCTCGCGCCGGGACGGGTCCACTGCGGCACGGGACGGCTGGTCTCTCCCCAGGTGGCGTTCCCGTCCGCGTCCGTGCGCCAGTACCAGCAGGGGACGTCGCCCTCGGGCCATCCTTCCGGCTTGTCCTCCCACGCCTCGCCGCGGCCGTACGGCGTCATGTCGAGCACGCCGATGGACGAGTTGAGCCGCTCGGTGCCACGGCCCGTGGTCGAGTAGGTGATGAACACGCGGTCGTCGTCGCGCAGGAGACTGGTGAGGTGTCCCGGGCCCATCGGCGCGTCCGCGTCACGCACCGAGTACCAGGGCTGGGTGTAGCCCATGAACTCGACGTAGGCGGCCACCTCCTCCCAGCCGCCCGTGCTCAGGACGGCGAACGAGACGCCGCGAGCGTTGAGGTAGAGGGCGTCCTTGAGGTGCCAGACCGTGGTGGTGCAGCCCTCGCACTGGCCCTGTGGCGGCGCTCCGTCGTACCACATGTGCTGGTAGACCACGAGCTCGTCGCGGCCCTGGAACAGGTCGACGAACGGGACGGGGCCGTCGGAGCCGGTGAGCTCGATCGTCGCGTCGAACTCCACCATGGGCAACCGGCGACGGGCCGCCGCGATGGCATCACCCTCACGGGTGTGGGCCTTTTCGCGGACGAGAAGCTCGTCACGGGCGGCCTGCCAGGTGGCGCGGTCGACGACGGGCGGGCGGCCGTGCAATGAGGTCGTCATGATCTCTCCGATCCGTTGCGCGTCTGGCACAGTCGTCACCGTGCCGTTGAACGATCTACCGGACTGGCTGCCGGACTGGTGCGTGGACCAGCTGGGGGACGAGCCGGTCGATGTGCTGTTCGAGGCGCGGTCGATCTCGGCGGTGTTCGGCCTGCGGCTGGCCGGTGGGCGGGAGGTCGTGGTGAAGGCCCGCGAGGACGACGGCCGTGCCGCGTCGTGTGTCGCCGCGCAGGCCCAGCTCGCCCAGCGGGGGTTCCCGTGCGCCCGGCCCGTCACACCTGTCACCCGTGTCGGGGCACTCGCCGTGCACGCCGAGGAGTCACTGCCCGGCGGTTCGATGCTGCTCGGCGACATACCGTCAGTTGCTCGGCGCTACGCGGCCGTGTTCGCCCGCCTGATGGCCGGACTGGAGGACGTCGACGTCGCGCCGCCGCTGCCCAGCCCGCGCTGGGCCCGTTGGGACCACACGGATTCCGGGCTGTGGCCGGCGATCGGCTTCCTCGACGAACGAGACCAGAGCGTCGTGCCCGCGTTCGTCGCCGACACGGCCGAGCGGGTGCGCAAGCGGTTGCTGGCGGTTGAGCTGCCGTGCGTGCTGGGGCATGCCGACTTCGAGGCGCAGAACCTCCGCTGGCTCGACGGCGAGGTGTGGGCCGTGCACGACTGGGACAGCCTCGCGTGGCAACCGGAGGCGGCACTGGTGGGTGCGGCGAGCGGAGCGTTCGCCAACGCTTCGCCGCCGACCCTCCCTCCGATCGAGAGCTCGGCCGCGTTCATCGAGACGTACCAGAAACTTCGCGGGCGCGCGTTCACCGCGGAGGAGTTGGAGATCGCCTGGGCGGGGAGCATGTGGACAGCCGTGCACAACGCGCGTTGGGAAGTTCTGCACGGTGACGCGCCGGTGTCCCTCAACGCTGTTCGGGAGCAGGCGGCCGAGCGCCTCCGCAGAGCGAACGCCTAGCTATGATCGCGCGACCTGAACCAGAGATCGCGCCCTGAGGAGCAACCCGTGGAACAGGCCAGGGCGCTGCCGGACGTACGTCGACGCGGCCGAGACGCAGCTGTGCGTGACCACGTTCCTCGGCCTCGTGGCCTACGCCCTGCTCGGCTGGACCTGGCTGGACGCGGTGGCGGGACTGTTCATCGCGCTCTTCGCCCTCAACGAAGGCCGTCGTGCCTGGTCCGGCGAGCTGACCTGCGACGTGTGACGGCGTTGCTCAGCCGGCCCGGCGCCGCCGTTCCGCCAGCACCGCCGCCAGGTACGGATGCGGATGCGTGTACTCGACGCGCGGCGAGCGGATCGCGGCACCCACGTCGTCGGACAGCCGCGCGCCCAGGTCCCACCGCGCCTGCTCGCCCAGCTCGTGGTACCGGCTGAGGTACTGCCGCGCGGCGAGCACCAGCTCGTCGGACAGCTGCGAGAGATCCAGCCCGCGCGCCCACTCGGCGAGCTGCGGCGGCATGTCGGCGAGCTCCACGTCCTGCTGCGGTATCCGCGTGCGGATCACCAGGGTGCCCGCCAGGTAGTCGCCCACGCGCTTGCCCTGCGGCGAGAACAGCGACGTGAACAACGCGATCGCGCCACCGAGCCCGAGCATCCAGAAGTCCACGAAGAACCCGCCCAGGGCGCGCACCAGGGCGTGCCGGAACCGGATCGAGCCGCCGTCGTCGCGGACCACGCGCAGACCCATCACGAACTTGCCCACCGAGCGGCCGCGCGTCAGCGACTCCACCAGCGTCGGGTAACCGACCAGCACGAGGACGGTCAGCGACAGCGCGAGCGCGGTCTGCAGAGCGTCGTCGAACCCGATCGGCGCGATCAGGTACACGCCGAGCAGCAGAAGGAACTGCACGGCCACGTCGAACGCGTACGCGACCGCCCTGCTCGCGAGCTGAGCGACGCGCAGGTCCAGAACTACGGCTTCACCGGTGACGAGGTCCCCCACGCGGATAGTGTGACTCATCGTGGATCTGGACGTGTTCATCGATCGCCACCGCGCGTCGTGGGAGCGGCTCGAGCAGCTGGTCAAGCGGTCCGGCCGGCTGAGCGGCCCGGAGGCCGACGAGCTGATCGAGCTCTACCAGCGCGTGACGACGCACCTGTCGGTCGTGCGCAGCCAGACCCCGGACCCGGCCACCGTCGAACGCCTGTCGTCGCTGGTCGCGCAGGCACGGTCGGCGCTGACGGGCACGCACACCCCCGCGTGGCGCGTGGTCACCCGCTTCTTCACGCACCGGCTGCCCGCCGCCATCTACCTCGGCTGGCGCTGGTGGGTGCCGGCAGGCGTGGTGTTCTACCTGGTCACCGGCATCATGGCGGCCTGGATCGCCTCGAACCCCGACGTGCAGGCCACCATCGCCGCGCCCGAGGAACTCCGCGAGATGACCAGGGTCGGCGGCGGCTACGAGGCCTACTACTCCAGCGACCCGGCCGGTTCGTTCGCCGCGAAGGTGTGGACGAACAACGCCTGGGTCTCCGCCGCCTGCCTGCTGCTGGGCGTGCTGTTCGCGATCCCGCCCGTCTACCTGCTCTTCACCAACGCGGTGAACCTCGCTGTGGGCGTCGGCCTGATGTTCGGCGCCGGCCGGGGCGGCCTGTTCCTCGGCCTGCTGGCGCCGCACGGGTTGCTGGAGCTGACGGCGGTGTTCGTGGCGGCGGGCATCGGCATGCGGCTGGGCTGGCAGGTCATCGACCCCGGCAAACGCACCCGTGGTGCCGCGCTGGCCGCCGAGGGACGGTCGGTGGTGGCGGTGGCGCTCGGACTCGTCGTGGTGCTGCTCGTCTCCGGCGTGCTGGAGGGGTTCGTGACACCGTCCGGGTGGCCGACGTGGGTGCGCGTCGGCATCGGGGTGGTCGCCGAGGTGCTGTTCCTGCTGTACGTGTTCGTGATCGGACGGCGGGCCGCGCAGCAGGGGGAGACGGGCGACGTGGACGCGAGCGAACGAGAGGACGTCGCCCCCGTCGCCGTCTAGGACTTCACGCTGCGCAGGAACGCCGACCAGGCCGCCGGGGACACCGGCAGGTGGGAGGCTGGCGCCTTGCTGTCCCGAATGCCGATGCGACGACCGACTTCGACGCAGTCGTTCGAGTTCGCGCTGTAGCTGCTCTTGCGCCAGACCGACATGCGGAAACATCTCCTCAGATCAGGATGCTGTTGATCAGCTCCTTCGATTGTTCCGCATCCAGCGCTTGCCGGTCGAGAAGCCTCAGCACCTCGGCGTACGTGGCGAGCGACCCCTTGTCTTCGAGGAAGAGACTGGAGTTCTCACCTTCCAGGTAGACCACCGGTTCGAACTTCTCATAGCCGAGATGCATGAACGAGCCGCCGAGACCAGCGTGCGCGCCGATGGAGATCGGCACGATCCTGACTGCGACGTACGAACGTTGAGCCATCGCCAGAAGATGGATCAGTTGGTCCTTCATCACATCAGGACTTCCGACCGGCAGGCGCAGCGCCTGTTCGTGGATGTAGAACACGAACTCACGGCTCCAGTGGAACAGCTCACGCCGCTTGATCTTCGCGGCGATGACCTCCTCGTAGTCGACCGACTTCGAGCGGGCGGATCCCTCGACGACGGCCCGCATGTAGTCAACGGTCTGGAGTCGGCCCGGGATGAGATTCATCGACCAGACGGTGATCACATTGGCGAGGCGCTCTTGCTCGACAAGGCTGCGCACCAGGTCCGGGACACCATCCGCGGGAATCTGGAGGTACCCGGTTTCGCGCGTCTCTCGGAACAGCGCGAGCAGACGTCGGACCTCGGCCGGCGGCACCCGGCAGAAGGCGAGCAGCTGCAGCACCTCGGACTCGCTGACACCGCCCTTGCCCCGCACCAGGTCGGACAGCTTGGACTCGTCCCAGTCGAGCATCCTGGCGATCTCGCGGTGGGTCATCTTGGTCTGTTCGATGGCGTGGCGAACGCCGATGCCGAACTCCCGGCCCACCACGCTGGAGTTTCGTCGTGGCATGGCAAGAAACTAGGAGCAGCAAGGCCTTCCGCTCCATCGTTTCCGCCCGAATAGCCCTGAAGGAAGTACTTTTTGGAGCCGGTACAAGTTCAGAGTTTGCCTGCGGCCTTCAACGACAAGTAGCGATCCGCGAGAGCGCGTGGCAAATCATCGGGCAGTGCGTCCACAACGTCAACACCGTGCCGTGCAAGCAAAGCGGTCAGATGGCGTCGTTCGGCCAATGTCCGTTCCGCAGCAGCAGCCGCGTAAACCGACTCCAGGTCCCCACGTCCGGCAGCCATTGCGTGCACGGCGGGGTCGGACACCGAAGCGATCAGCAACCGGTGCCGCGAGGCCAGCGCGGGCAGCAACGGCAGCAGCCCGTGTTCGATCGACGGCTCCAGCGAGGTCAGCAGCACCACCAGAGACCGGCGCCCGGCCCGGCGCAGCACCTCCGCGACCACACCGCGCGCGTCGAACTCCACCAGCTCCGCCTCCAGCGGAGCCATCGCCTGCACCAGCACGGGCAACGTCGCCCGCGGCACCGAGGCACGCACCTTGTGGCTGAACGCCAGGAAGTCCACCTGGTCACGAGCCTGCGACGCCAAGGCGGACAACAACAACGCCGCGTCCATCGCCGCGTCCAGCCGCGGCACGCCACCCAGGGCGCCTTCCACGCGTCCAGCCGCCGTGCGGGCGGTGTCGAGCACGATCGTCACCTGACGGTCGCGCTCGGGTCGCCACGTCCGCACCACGACGTCCGACGACCGGGCCGAAGCGCGCCAGTCGATCGAACGGACGTCGTCGCCGATCACGTAGGCCCGCAACGAGTCGAACTCCGTGCCGGCACCACGGATCAACGACGCCCGGCGGCCGTCCAGCTCGCGCAAGCGTTCCAGCAGCGGCGGCAAGTGGCGGCGGCTGTGGAACGGTGGCAACGCGCGCACGGTCCACGGCACGACGTGAGATCCCTGCCGCGCCGCGATCCCCAACGGCCCGATAGAACGCACGGTCACACGGTCGGCAATGCGATCGCCTCGGCGTACGGGCCGCAGGTCGAAGGAGAACGTCCGCGAGCCACCCGCGGGCACATCGACAGGAACGCGGTCGGCGACCACACCGGCAGAAGGCGCCCACGCATCACGAAGAACGCCACGCAACCGACGCCCCGGGTTCTGCACCGTCAGCTGCACGGAACAAAGCTCACCCGTCCGCACCGAGGAAGCACCCGCGCGAACGAAGGTCAGCCGCCGAACACCGGCCGCCAACGCCAAATCCACCACAACGCACGCCAGTAACACGGCGAGCACGAGGAGAATCCCCTGCCACGACGGCAAGAGCAACCCGACGAAGAGAACACCGATGAGCGCGAGCAGCCCCGCGCGGCCCGTGAGCGCCACGTCAGCGCGGCACCGGGACCGCGCCGAGCACGCCGTCCAGCACGCCGTCCGCCGTCACGCCCTCCAGCTCGGCCTCCGGACGCAGCTCCAGCCGGTGCCGCAGAGCAGGGCGGGCCAATGCCTTCACGTCGTCCGGCGTCACGTAGTCGCGCCCGGACAGCCAGGCCCACGCCCGCGCCACCGCCAGCAGAGCCGTTGCCCCGCGCGGGGAAACGCCCAGCCGGACAGCGGGGGACTGGCGCGTCGCCCGGCACACGTCGACCACGTAGGCGATGACCTCGGGTGCCACAGTCAATGCGCGCACGGCCGCCGAACCCGCCTCCAGGTGCGCCGCACCCGCGACCGGCGACAGCCCCGACAGATCGCGCGGGTCGAAGCCGGACGCGTGCCGCGTCAGCACGTCGATCTCGTGGTCGCGCTCCGGAATCGGCATGTTCACCTTCAGCAGGAACCGGTCCAGCTGCGCCTCCGGCAGCGGATAGGTGCCCTCGTACTCCACCGGGTTCTGGGTCGCGACGACGATGAACGGTGACGGCAGCGGCCGCGTCCTGCCGTCCGCCGACACCTGCCGCTCCTCCATCGCCTCCAGCAGCGCGGACTGCGTCTTCGGCGGCGTGCGGTTGATCTCGTCGGCGAGCAGCAGGTTCGTGAAGACCGGTCCTTCGCGGAACGAGAACGCCGCGTTGTGCGAGTCGTAGACCAGCGAGCCGGTCAGGTCTCCCGGCATCAGGTCCGGCGTGAACTGGACACGGGTCGTCGACAGGTCCAGCGCACGGGCCATCGCCCGCACCAGCAACGTCTTCGCGACGCCCGGCACACCCTCCAGCAGGACGTGTCCCTTGCACAGCAACGCGAGGATCAACGACGTCACGGCGGAGTCGTTGCCCACCACGGCCTTGCCGATCTCCGTGCGCAACGCCACCAGCGCCGTGCGTGCCTCTTCGGTGGTGACCACTGCCGTCATCCCTTGCGCACCTCGTTCTCCAGAGCATCGAGCTCGTCAGCCAGCGCGACCAGCCCCCGGTCGTCCACCGGCACTTCGTCGTAGAGCAGCGTCCGCACCGAACCGGCGGAACGCGATGTCCTGCGCGCGATCTCCTCCGAGGGGTCCTCACCGTGAGGCAGCCCCAGCAACGGGGTCAGCCGGTCACGGGCCGCCTGCCGCAGTACCGCGGCGGCGTGCGCGGACGCGTGCGAGCGCCGGTACAGCCGCGCCCTGCCCTCCACGGTCTCGGCCGCGCGCACCACCACCGGCAGCCGTTCCGGCACCACCCGGCCCAGCCTGCGCGCCCGCCACAGCGCGATCACCACGGCCGCGATCCCCAGCTGCCACGCGGCGAACTTCCAGCCGTCCGGGATCAGGTCCGTGAACGACTTCTGCTGCGAGCGGTCCGCGGCCGACGGCAGGTACCAGACCAGCCGGTCGTGCTGGCCCAGCAACGCGAGCGCGAGTGCCGCGTTGCCCTCCTCGTCGAGGTCGCGGTTGGTGAAGATCGCGCCGAACCCGATCGTCGTGACCGTGCCGGTGCGCACCAACGTCGAGTCGTAGCACCGTTGTTCGCCCTCGTACACGAACCCGCCGGTGGTCGCCGGCCCCGCCTTCGACGCCAGCGGGCAGCCCGGTTGCCGCGTCTCGACCTCCACCTTGCCGACCTCGGTCGCCGGGGCGAGCAGCACCGTGGCGGCGGCCCGGCGGCTCAGCTCCGACAGTCGTTCCGGGTCGATGAGGTCCGGGTGCGTGACGAACAGCGTCGCACCCTCCACAGAGGACACGTTGTCGGTCAGCTCGACGCGGACACCGTTCTGCTCCAGCAGTGCGGCGACCGCGTGACTGCCCTCCGGCCGGTACGAGCGCGGGTCGAGCGAACCGCCCTCACCGCCGCCGCGCAGCAACGTGATCACGACGGCCGCGAACAGGATGATCACGCCGATCAGCACGGGTCCGCGCGCGGCGGTCCAGATCCGCCCGGCGTCGGGGGAGACCGCCGTCATCCGCGCACCCTGTCGTCGACGGAGACCAGCTGCCGGTACCCCTGCTCGGTGGCGGGCCTGCCTCCGTACCAGACGTCGTCGAACTGCACGGCCGCGCCGCGCAGGTCGTCCGCCAGCACCGGAAGTGCCCTCCCCGCCTCGACCGCCACCTCGTCGACCGTGCGGCCGGCCCGCGGGTCGAGCACGCCGCGTTGCTCCAGTTCCCGCACCACAGCGCGGAAACGCTCGCGCACGGCCTCGGCCAGGTTCCCCGCCGCCGCGGCACGGTCGGCGGCGGCACGGTGCTCGGCCGCGGTCAGAACGGCGTCGAACACCTCACCACCACGCGTCCGCCCGGAGCGGGTGGTGCGGCCGGCCCGGAGCCTGATCACGATCACGATGATCACCACGACCACGACGATGATCGTGATCGCGGTGATCCCGTTCATGCCCGCCGCACCGGCGAGCAGCTCGCCCAGCCGGTCCAGCACCCAGTCGAGGGCGCGTTCCAGCGGGTTCGGGTCGTCCGAGACGTACGCGGGGTCGCTCAGCTCCCGTGCGGCCGCCTCGCGGGCGTCGTCGCGGCCGAGATCTACCGGTACGTCAGATACCGCCATGTCCCGCGGCCCGCTGGAGTTCGATGTCCATGCCTTCGACCCGCATCCGGCGGTCGACGTAGAGCAGCACGGTCACCGCGGAGCTGAACGGCAGCGTGATCGTCGACGCGATGATCGCGCCGATGGTCGACAGGACCAGCGAGCCCGCGCTCAGCGCCGCCGTCGGGTCGCTGCTGAAGCCGGTGGTCGCCGCGCCCAGCAGGCCGAACGGGAGGCTGATGATCCAGCTGATCACCCAGCTGATCACCACGGTGAGCAGCAGGATGCCGAACGTGCGCCACCACGCGCCGTTGACGAGGTTCTTCGAGCGGCCGAACGCCGTGCCGACACCGCAGCGCTCCAGCACCAGCGCGGGCGTGACGAGCGCGAACAGCACCCACAGCCAGATGCCGGGCACGACGCAGAGGATCAGGCCGACGGTGATCACGAGACCGGACAGCAGCGTCGCGCCGAGCAACGGCAGCAGGCGCGGCTTGAACTCCTCCCAGGCCTGCGCGAACGTCACCTGCCGGCCCAGCACCGCGTGGCCGACGATCACGGTGATGAAGCCGGACAGGAACACCGTGCCGAACAACAGCAGCACGACGCTGAGCAGCGTGCCGGTGAGGAAGCCGGCGAGGGCGCCGGTGACCTGGTCGACCGCCTGTTCCTGGGTCATCGTGTTCGGGTCGAGCGTCGCCACCGAGGTGAGGTCGTCCAGGAACGGCAGCTGCACCAGCAGGCCGGCGATCTGCGTGACCGCCGCGACGACCGCGGCCGCGCCGATGATCAGCTTCGGGTACCGGCGCATCGTCGTGATGGCGCCGTCGACGATCTCGCCGACGGCCAGCGGGCGCAGCGGGATCACGCCCGGCTTGATCGTCGGCTGCGCTCCGGGTGGCGGCGGCGCGTAGTAGCCCGGCTGAGGCTGCCCAGGAGGCGGCTGTGGCGGCTGCTGCGGCTGCTGCGGCTGGTTCGGTTGCTGGTCGGGTGAGGACCAGCCGGGCGTTTCGGTCATCGCGGCTACCCCCGGGTCGTCGTGTGTGCGGCATCCTGCCAGAACGGTGCCCTCGTCACAGCGCGACCCGTGCGGGATCCGATCACGATTCGGCGTTTGGGTGCGTGGGCGTGCGTGGTAGCCAACAGGGCAGGAAGGTGGGACGCGTGAACGAGTCGTCGCCGCTCGAACTGACCGCCGACCACGTCGGTTCCTCGACGGTGGTACGGGTGGCGGGCGAGATCGACCTCGCGACGGCGCCCGCGTTCGAGTCGTTCCTGCACGAGCAGCTCGCGCACACGCGCGCCGTGCTCATGGTCGAGCTGTCCGGCGTGGACTACCTGGGGGCGGCAGGCCTGGAGGTGTTGCTCTCGGTGCGCGCCGAGTGCGATCGCCGCCGGGTCGACCTCGTCTTCGCCGAGTGCTCGTTCATCGTGCGCCGGGTGTTCGAGGTCAGCGGCCTCACCGGGTACTTCCTGCGCGGGGAGGGCGCGGTCGGTTAGTCCTCCTGTTGCTCCATCACGAGGATCGCGCCGTCAGGTTCGCCGCCGTTGGCCCGCAGCGAGCTGCACACCACCCGGATGAGTACCTCGCGGCCACGCCGGTTCACCGCGCTGAGCTTGACCTCCTCCAGGAACATGCCGTCGCTGAGCGCCGACCGCACCACCGGGCGCAGGTCGGCCACCGGCAGCCCGATGTCGAGGTTGAGCAGGTGCTCGCCCTCGGCCTCGTCGCGCCGCATGCCCCACAGCTCCTCTGCGCCGCGGTTCCACGCCAGCACCCGCATCTGCACGTCGAGCACGATCACCCCGGCCCGCAGCGAGGTCAGTATCGACTCCAGGAACTCGTTGACCCGGTCCAGTTCGGTGGTGCGTTCGCGCAGGGCTTCGTTGATGGTCTGGAGCTCGTCGTTGGTCGACTGCAGCTCCTCGTTCATCGTCTCGAGCTCTTCGTTGGTCGACTGGAGTTCCTCGTTGGTGGTCTCGAGCTCCTCCACCGTCGACTGCAACTCCTCGTTCGTGGTCTCCAGCTCCTCGTTGGTCGACTGAAGTTCCTCGTAGGCGGATTCCAGCTGCCGGTTGGCGTGTTCGAGGTCTTCCAGCAGCCGGCGCGCGGCGGTGACGTCGTGGAAGACGACCGAGACGCCGAGGATGGTGTTGTCGAGGCCGACGAGCGGGTTGACGTGCACCTCGAACCACATCGCCTCGCCGGGACCACGCAACCACTCGACGTCCTTGATGCGCAGCGACTTGCGTTCCAGGCGCGCCTGCTCGATGTAGCCGCGCAGCTCGACCGGGCGGTAGGAGATGTCGACGTCGCGCAACGGGCGGCCGATGTCCTTCGCGGAGAGCCCGAACGTGTTCTCCACCTGCCGGTTGATGAGCGCGACGACGTCGTCCGCCGTCACCACGATCTGTGCGACAGGGCTCGCGGAGAAGGCGTGTTCACGCAGTTCGTCGATGCCGCGCAGGTCCACCCTGCGATCGTGCACCATCGCGTGCGAAACGAAATGGGCCGGAGTGCCCATACCGCTGGCCGCCTTGCGGAAGATGCGCCGCTTGAGGTCGATGGGGTCGAAGATGCGGCTGTGACTGAGCAGCATCTCTGCCTTGCCCAGGAACAGCACGCCCTTGGGCATCAGCGCGAAGTGGAACCGGCCGAGGATCTTGGACTGCGTCTCCTGGTTGAAGTACATGAGCGTGTTGCGGCACACCAGCAGGTCGATCCGTGAGATCGGCGCGTCCTGCACCAGGTCGTTGCGGCCGAAGATGACCGAGCGGCGCAGGTCCTTGCGGAAGCTGTAGCGCCCGTTCTGCTGCTCGAAGTACTTGGCGGCGAGCTCGGGAGGCAGGGACTGCAGGTCCCGTTCGACGTAGCTCGCGTGCCGGGCGTGGGTGAGCGCCTCGTCGTCGACGTCGGTGGCGTAGATCTTGACCTGCTGCCGGAACCGCTCGGGACCCATCGCCTCCGCCAGCGCGATCGCGAGGCTGTAGGCCTCCTCGCCGGAGGCGCAGCCCGCGCTCCACACCCGGATCGGGTCGTCCGGCCCGCGTTCGGCGAGCAACGTGGGGATGACCTCCTCGCGCAGGTACTCCCACGCTTCCGCGTCGCGGAAGAACGCCGTGACGTTGATCAGGATGGTGTTGAACAGGACGCTGAACTCGTCCGCGTTGACCTGCAGCTGGTCGATGTAGTCGCCGTAGTCGTCCACGCCGATCTGGCTCATGCGGTGCCGCACCCGCCGTATCAGGCTGGTGCGCTTGTACCCGGTGAAGTCGAAACCGCGCGACTCCTTGAGGTACTGCAGTACCTCTTCGAAGTCCTCGTCGTGGGTCGGCTGGCCGTCACTCACACCTGGAGAACCTACTCGCCTCTGTGCAGGCCGAGCACCGCCCACACGATCTTGCCCCCGTCGGATGACGGCGCCCAGCCCCACGCGACGCTGATCCGGCTCACCAGCAGCACGCCTCGATGCCCCGGCACGTCCGGACCCGGTGACTCCAGCAGCGGTGGCGCCGGGTCGTTGTCGCGCACAGCGAGCGACAGTCCGGTGGGACGCAGCTCGACCCTCAGCACCGACTCCGAGCGCGCGTGCCGGACCGCGTTCTCGACCAGCTCACTCACCACCAGCACCGCGTCGTCGGTGAGCCGGCCGAGGCCCCACAGCTCGCAGGCTTCCCTGACGGCCGCGCGGGCCATGGTCGGTGCGGTCGGTGAGCAGGGCAGTGGGATGCGGCGGAACCTGCGCTGTGGTGGCTGTTCCACGGCTTTGAGTGCCCCCTCCAGGTCTGGCGCCGTGCGCACGAACCTGGTGACGCCGCTGGTGCACAGCTCATCGCGGTGTTCTCGGGTCTCGGCCAGGATCACCACCGGGATGTCCGGCCACTGCGAGACCTTCATGCACACCGTGGTGAACACCGACAGCATCGTCCTGCTCGGAGCCTCGAAGCCCGCGCCGAGACGGATGACGAGGGCGAGGGGTGCGTCCGCCGCCACTTTCAGGATCCCGTCGCGCAGTGAGACGTAGGAGGCGAGGTCCAGGCGGCCCTCGGGGGTCGCGACCACGACACCCGCGAGATTCTCCGTTTTGATCTTCATGTGCCCGTCTCCTCGCGCACCTCGCCTCGCAGCAGATGCTTCCGGAGCACCTCTGCCGCCGCCAGCGCTTCTTCTTCCTGCCTGACGTACCGCTCGGCGACCAGCCCGCGCCCGGCGTTCTTGGAGACGTCCACCATGCGGCGCGCCAGCGAAGCCTTTTCATCGAGGGTGCGCAATGCAGCGGCATACCGGGGTAGACGGCGTCCTCGGGGTCCTGCACCACCGTGACGCCGCCCCGGCTCTTGATCGCGGCCATGCCGGCGGTGCCGTCGTCGAGCGCGCCCGACAGGATCACGCCGATCGCCGCAGGCCCCTTCGCGAGCGCGGCCGAGCGGAACAACGTGTTCACGGCGGGCCGGTGCCCGTTCTCCGTGGGGCCTTTGGACAGGCGCAGGACGCCGTCCTGCACCAGCACGTGGTGGTCGGGGCGGGCGACGTGGATCCGCGCGTTGCGCAGTTCCAGGCCGTCCTCCGCGGTCACCGCGGGGAGCGGGCCGCTGCGAGCCAGGATCGAGGACAGCGCCGATGAGCCGCCCGCGGGCATGTGCAGTACCACGACCACCGCCGCCGGCAGATCTCTCGGCAGTGCGGCGACCAGGAGTCGCAAAGCTTCGACACCTCCCGCGGAGGCGCCGACGACCACGAGGTCTCTGCGCACCGAAGCTCCTCTGCCTTGCGGCTTTCGCTCCGGGTACCCGTGACCTGCGGTCTCACACGGCCAGTTCGGCCCTCGCCCTGCCCGGCGTCGTCCGCCGCATGCCCGCGCCGACGCACCTGCGGACCACCTGCGGCTGTTCCCGCATCAGCCGCAGACCCCGCCTGATCAGCGTCGGAACCGGCTTGCGGGCCTCCGCCACGTCCCTTGCGAACCTGCGGGCGAACGTGACGGCGGCGCTCGGGGCGAGCACCACGGCGTCCTTGAGCACGCCCGCGTCTTTCGCGCCCTGGACCAGGAGATCGGCGAACAGGCCCTCGGCGATGAACGCGGGCGCGTCGCCCAGCTCGATCGTCTGCGTGCCGACCGCGCGGTCCTCGCTGATCGAGTAGACCGGCGCCTCCGTCTTGCCGGTGTTCGAGAGCTCGACGACCGCCTGCAGCGCCTTGTCCGCGTTCCAGGAGCCCTCCGCGTCCCAGTCCGCGCGGCCGTGCTCGTCACGGGGGAGCAGCGGGTCGTCGCCGTCGCGGTAGAAGTCGTCCAGGCGCAGCACGGGCCAGCCGAGATGTGCGGCGAGGGTCGACTTGCCGGAGCCGGAGGGGCCTGCGAGGAGCACTGCGCGGGGGATGGGCACGGAACGCAATCTTCGCACACGACAAGCGCCTGCCTTACAGGTCTCGTGCGACGGGAGCTGCGCCGGCTGTCGCGAACGTGGACCCCTGAAGCAGGCGCTACCCTCGAACGCATGAGCGAAGGTCTGTTCGACGAGGGCCTCTTCGGTGCGACCGACGAGGAGAAGGCCGAGCGCATCGCGGCCAACGCCCCGCTGGCCGTGCGGATGCGTCCGGCCACATTGGACGAGGTCGTCGGCCAGGACCACCTGCTCGGCCCCGGCGCGCCGCTGCGCCGCCTGGTGGAGGGCGCCACGCCGGCGTCCGTGATGCTCTACGGGCCTCCCGGCACGGGCAAGACGACGCTCGCGACGCTGGTGTCGAAGGCGACCGGGCGCCGGTTCGTGGCCCTCTCCGCGCTGTCTGCGGGCGTCAAGGAGGTGCGGGCCGTCATCGACGAGGCCCGGCGGCGGCTCGTGCGGTCCGGTGAGTCCACCGTGCTGTTCATCGACGAGGTGCACCGGTTCTCCAAGACCCAGCAGGACGCGTTGCTGGGCGCGGTCGAGGACCGGATCGTGCTGCTCGTCGCGGCCACCACGGAGAACCCGTTCTTCTCCGTCGTGTCGCCGTTGCTGTCGCGTTCGCTGGTGCTGCAGCTCAAGTCGTTGACCGACGACCACGTGCGCGCGGTGATCCGCCGCGCGGTGTCGGACGAACGCGGGCTGGGCGGCTCGGTGGTGGTGGAGCCGGACGCCGAGGACCACCTGGTGCGGCTCGCGGGCGGGGACGCGCGTCGTTCGCTGACGGCGCTGGAAGCCGCGGCGGACTCTGCGGCGGCGTCGAACAACGGCGTGATCACGCTGGAGCTGCTGGAGTCCACTGTGGACAAGGCGGCGGTGCGCTACGACCGCGACGGCGACCAGCACTACGACGTCACGTCCGCCTTCATCAAGTCCATCCGCGGCTCGGACGTGGACGCCGCCCTGCACTACCTGGCCCGCATGATCGAGGCGGGGGAGGACCCGAGGTTCATCGCGCGGCGGCTGGTGATCCACGCGAGCGAGGACATCGGCATGGCGGACCCGACCGCGTTGCAGACGTGCGTCGCGGCCGCCCAGGCCGTGCAGCTCATCGGGTTGCCCGAGTGCGCGCTGAACCTCGCGCAGGCCACGATCCACCTGGCGACCGCACCGAAGTCGAACGCGGTCACCACTGCCATCAACGCCGCCATGTCGGATGTGCGCAAGGGCGCTATCGGCGCGGTGCCACCACATCTGCGCGACGGGCACTACGCGGGTGCGGCGAAACTGGGGAACGCGCAGGGATATCGCTACCCGCACGACGTCCCGGAGGGCGTGCTGACGCAGCAGTACGCGCCGGACGACCTGGTGGGCCGCGACTACTACGAGCCGACGGGCCGCGGTGCCGAACGCGCGGTGGCCGAGCGGCTGCCCCGGTTGCGCCGGGTGATCAGGGGCGAGTGACGGCTCTCGACCGCGGAGCCTTCGCGCTCGTAGAACGCCCTCGCGCACGCTGGCGGCGAACTGTTCGATGTGGACCTTGTAGATGTCCATCTGCGCGATGAGGGCGTCGATCAGGCGCGGTGCGCTTCCGCGGCCGCGGAAGTCCGGGTGCAGGTGCAGCTCGTGGATGGCGTCCTGCCCTGTGCCTCCGCCACGACCGCCAGGCCCCTGGTCACGCCCTGGTGATCTGCGTGGCGGTCCGGAAGCGGAGCTGCTTGCGGGTGCGTATCGCCACGATGTCGCCGGGCACCGTGTCCCGTATTTCGGTTGAGGTCATGTCGCATGATCACCACATGGAACTCGTGCCGCACAACCCCGCCGACGGCGTCTACCCGGCGACCGACGACTACGTGCACGCCATGGAAGTCCGTGGTGCCGAACGGTTGCTGTTCGTCGCGGGCACCATGGGGCTCGACCCGTCCGGGAAGCCCGGTGCCGGCCTCGCCGAGCAGCTCGACCTGATCTGGTCCAACATCCGCACGATCCTCGCCTCGGCGGGCATGACGGTCGACAACATCGTCCGCCTCACCAGCTACCTGCGTGACGCGTCGTACGCGGAGGCCAACGCCGCCGCACGCGTGCGGGCGCTCGGCGGCAGGCCCGTGCCGACCACCGCGATCGTCGCCACCACCCTCGTCAGCGACTGGCTGGTCGAGATCGAGGTGGTTGCCGCCGGCTGACCTGCGCCGAGTACGCTGACGATCGCGTTGAGTGACCGCACGACCACCGGGGGCAACGATGATTCTGGTTTCCCGTCCGCCGCAGCCACCTCGCCGTCCCGAGGACGACGAGGACGTGAGCGACGCCGTAATTCCCTTTGCTCCAGCCAGAATTCGCGTAGGTTCGGCGAAGTGACGATCAGAGAGGACTTCCTCGCCACCGCACGCATCGCGCTGGAGCTCATGCGCCACCAGCGGGTGAGCGAGAACTGGGACAAGCCGAGCGCCCTGCCCGAGTTCGGTGTCAGCGGCCTCGTCGGCCACATCGGCTACCAGGTCCTGCCGCTCCCGTCGATGATCTCCTCACCGGTCGGCGACGAGCCGGTGGTCTCGTTGATGGAGCACTACGCGCGAGCGAACTGGACCGAGCTGGAAGTCGACTCGGACTTCCACACCCGCATCCGCGCGGGTGGCGAGAAGATCGCGGCGGAGGGCCGGGACGCGGTCTGCGACCGGTTCGAGCAGACGCTCGGCGAGCTCGAGAAGACGTTGCCGGGCCAGGACAACCGCCCGGTCCGCATGCCGCACTGGGGCCCGTGGGCGGTGCCGCTCGACGAGTACCTCGTGAGCCGGCTGATGGAGTTCGTCGTGCACTCCGACGACCTCGCGGTGAGCGTCGGCCTCGACACCCCGGAGTTCCCGCGCCACGTCAACGAGACCGTGATCGACCTGCTGACCCGCATGTCGCTCAACCGCCACAGGGCCGTGGACCTCGTGCGCGCGTTCAGCCGCAAAGAGCGCGCACCGCAGGACATCACCGCGTTCTAGTGGCGCGTCCCGGACCGTTGGCGAGGTGATTCACGCTCAGCAGGGCACCTCGCGGCGGTCTGACCGCGAATTCCCCCGGCAACGTTCCGGGCCACACCAACTAGCGAAGACACACCATCAGCAGGGCCAGCTTGTTCGGCAGCATGATCTCGTCAGCGGCCATGAACCCGCCGGCCTCGAACGACCTGATGGCCCGCTTGTTGCGCACGTCCGGTTCAAGCACGATCCGCGTGCAGTGCGGGTCGGCCTCGAACAGCGCGTCGGTGAGCCGGGGGAGCAGCGACCGCACCAGCCCGCGGTCGGTCATCGCCAGCTCGCCGACGGCCAGGTGCAGCCCGAGGTCGTGCGGCCGGGCCCGGTAGCACTCGGCGACGGCGTCCCGTGCCGCGCGGCAGACCTCCGCGTAGATCACCGGGCGCCCGTGCCAGCTGATCAGCAACGGGCGGACGTCGTCGCCCTCCAGGTGCGTCCGCAGCCGTTCCTCCCACCGGGGCAACGACCAGGCGCGCCGCGAGAACGCCGCCACGTGCGGTGCCTGGTTCCAGCGGTGGACGAGGTGCAGGTCGTAGCCGTCCGAGCGGGCGACGCGCGCCTCCCACGGGTCCGTGAGCACCGGGATCGGCGGGGCGCCCGCGGTGGCGTGCTTGCGGTAGGAGTCCAGGTGCGACACCGGCTTCACGTGGCCTCCTGCACGGTCAACTAAGGGTTGCCTTACTTCACTGTGCGGGCGTGCCGGTGTCAAGCCCTGTGTGACGGGTATTTCACAGGCGGTGACCGGCCGAGTCAATGAAGCGGCCCGAATTCGTTTGGCCCGCGGCGTAGGTTCGTGTCATGGCCGAGACTCAGCGCGAACCGGTGCCGCGCGTCGACACGGGTGAGCTCGACGTCGCGCACGCCTTTCTGAAGTTCCAGCGCCACTGCGTGCTCAAGAAGGCGGAAGGGCTGACCGAGGACCAGCTGCGCAGGCCGATGGTGGACAGCGGCACGTCGATCCTGGGGCTGATCCAGCACCTCATGGAGGCTGAGCGCTTCTGGTTCGACCACCACCTCGGTGGCGCCCACTGGTCCGAAGAGGACGAGCTGGACATGGCGGTGCCCGCGGGGATGAGCTCGGGCGAGGTGATCGCGGACTATCTCGCGGCCGCCGCGGACAGCGACCGGGCCATCGAGGCCGCCGGTGATCCCGAGGCGCCGATGGCGATCCCGCTTCCGGACGGCGTGCGGCACTCGCTGCGCTGGATCCTCGCCCACATGACCACCGAGACCGCCCGGCACGCGGGCCACGCGGACATCATCCGGGAGCAGCTCGACGGCGCGACCGGCCGCTGAAGATCAACTACTGATGATCAACTGCCGTGCCGCTCATTTGGGTGTCGGACCCACCCGGTAATCTCACCGGCAATCAAGCCACAACGCCGGTCACCAGGAGGATCCGTGTCGCCAGGGGAGATCGCCGCGTGGGTCGGCGCCGGAGCGTTCGTGCTGGTCGCGCTCGTGGTGCTGATCGTGGGGATCAAGGCAGCGCGGTTCTTCGACAAGGCCGCGATCGCGATGGAGAAGGCGGCTGACGGCAGCGATCCGTTGTTCGCCGGCGCCAACACGACGCTGACGCACGTGAACACGCAGCTGGAGCGCGTCGACGGCATCACGGCCAACGCGCGCGCCGTCACCGGCAACGTCTCCGCGCTCACCAGCCTCTTCACCGCCACGCTCGGCGGGCCGCTGGTCAAGGCCGCCGCGCTGTCCTACGGCGTGAGCAAGGCCGTGAAGGCCCGCCGCAAGGCCGCCGAGCAGCCGAACAAGCACAGCAAGCGCCGTACGAGGCGAGGTGCGAAATGAGCCGTCTCTTCTGGTTCGGGCTGGGCGCCGCCGCCGGTCTCTTCGTCGCTAAGAAGGCCGCCGAGGTCACAAAGCAGGCGACTCCCGCCGGTATCGGCGCTAACGTGGGTGAAGGCCTGCGTGAGCTCGCCGGCGCCATCGGTTCCTTCGGGGCCGAGGTGCGCGCGGGCATGGCCGAACGGGAACAGGAGTTGCAGGAGACCGTGGAACGTCAGACGGGCTTCACGCCGGGGCGTCGAGCGCCCAGGGCGAACGGAAAGCACTAGCACCGTTCGCCTCGGCTGCATGCCCTTTTGGGGCATCCCCTGACAACCCCAGCAACAAACGAGGACTTCCCGTGCAGACCCACGAGATCATCAAGCGTTTCCGCGAGCACTTCGAGCGCAACGGGCACAAGTACATCCCGTCCTCCTCGCTGCTGCTCGACGACCCGAACCTGCTGTTCGTCAACGCCGGCATGGTGCCGTTCAAGCCGTACTTCCTCGGCGAGGCCCCGCCGCCCGCCGTGCGGATGACGAGCATCCAGAAGTGCGTGCGCACGCCGGACATCGACGAGGTCGGCAAGACCACGCGCCACCTCACGTTCTTCCAGATGGCCGGCAACTTCTCGATCGGCGACTACTTCAAGGAAGACGCCATCAGGCTCGCCTGGGAGCTGGTCACCGGCTCGCAGGACGCCGGCGGCTACGGCTTCGACCCCGAGCGCATCTGGGTCACCGTCTACCAGGACGACGACGAGGCCATCGAGCTGTGGCAGAAGGTCGCCGGGCTGCCGACCGAGCGCATCCAGCGCCGTGACGGCAAGGACAACTACTGGGACATGGGCGTGCCCGGTCCCGGTGGCCCCTGCTCGGAGATCTACTTCGACCGCGGCCCCGAGTACGGCAAGGAGGGCGGCCCCGTCGTCGACGAGGACCGCTACCTGGAGATCTGGAACCTGGTCTTCATGCAGGACGTCCGCGGCGAGCTGAGCCCCAAGGAGGGCCACAAGCCGATCGGGTCCCTGCCCGCCAAGAACATCGACACCGGCATGGGCGTCGAGCGCGTCGCCTACCTGCTGCAGGGCGTCGACAACGTCTACGAGACCGACCTGGTCCGTGCGGTCATCAACAAGGCCGAAGAGCTGTCCGGCCGCAAGTACGGTGCCGACGAGAAGGACGACGTCCGTTTTCGCGTGATCGCCGACCACGCTCGTTCCGGCGTCATGCTGGTCGGCGACGGTGTCACCCCCGGCAACGAGGCCCGCGGCTACGTGCTGCGCCGCCTGCTGCGCCGCATCGTCCGCTCCGCCCGCCTGCTGGGCGTGACCGAGCCGGTGCTGGTGCAGTTCGCCGAGGTCGTCCGCGACGCCATGGGCCCGGCCTACCCCGAGCTGGTCAGCGGGTTCGCCCGCATCCAGCAGGTGCTCAAGGCCGAGGAGGACACGTTCCTGCGCACGCTCGACGCCGGTTCGCGGATCTTCGAGAACGCCGCCGCCGAGGTGAAGGCCGACGGCCGCGCCACGCTTCCCGGTGACCGCGCCTTCCAGCTGCACGACACCTACGGCTTCCCGATCGACCTCACGCTGGAGATGGCCTCCGAGGCCGGTCTGTCGGTGGACGAGGACGGCTTCCGCAAGCTGATGGCCGAGCAGCGCGCCCGCGCCAAGGCCGACGCCGCCGGCAAGAAGACCGGCCACGGCGACCAGACCGTGTACCGCGAGCTGCTCGAGCAGGGCCCGACCGAGTTCACCGGCTACACCGAGCTCGCCTCCGAGGCCACGCTGCGCGGCATCGTGCTGAACGGTCAGCGGATCAAGTCGGCCAAGGAGGGCGACATCGTCGAGGTCGTCCTCGACCGCACGCCGCTCTACGCCGAGTCCGGTGGCCAGGAGTCCGACGCCGGCACGATCGTGACGGGCAGCGCCGAGCTCGAGGTGCTCGACGTGCAGAAGGTCGCCCGCAAGCTGTGGGTGCACCAGGTGCGCGTCGTGAACGGCGAGATCAGCGAGGGCGAGCACGTCGAGGCCCGCGTCGACCCTGAGTGGCGCATCGGTGCCCGCCAGGGCCACTCGGGCACGCACGTCGTGCACGCCGCCCTGCGCCAGGTGCTCGGCCCGTCGGCCCTGCAGAGCGGTTCGTACAACAAGCCCGGTTACCTGCGGCTCGACTTCGCCTGGACCGGTGGTCTGTCGAACGAGGCCCGCAGCGAGATCGAAGAGGTCTCGAACCTCGCCGTGCGCAAGGACCTGCCCGTCAGCATCGTCTACACCGACATGGCCGGTGCCCAGGAGATGGGTGCCGTCGCCCTGTTCGGCGAGACCTACGACGAGACCGTGCGCGTCATCGAGATCGGTGGCCCGTGGTCGCGCGAGCTGTGCGGTGGCACGCACGTCGAGCACTCGTCGCAGATCGGCCCGATCACCCTGCTGGGTGAGTCCTCGGTCGGTTCCGGCGTGCGTCGTCTCGAGGCCTACGTCGGCATCGAGGCCATGCGGTTCCTGGCCAAGGAACGCGCCATCGTGCAGAACCTCTCCGACATGCTGAAGGTCGGCTCCGACGGCCTGCCCGAGCGGATCGAGTCGCTGGTCGAGCGCCTGAAGACCGCCGAGAAGGAGCTGGAGAAGGTTCGCGCCGCCCAGCTGCTCGGCAACGCCGGGTCGCTCGCCGACAAGGCCCTCGACGTGCGCGGACTGTCGCTGGTGGCCCTCGGCCTGGAGGGCGTGTCGGGCAACGACCTGCGCACGCTCGGTGGCGAGGTCCGCAACCGCCTGGGCAACAAGCCCGGTGTGGTGGCCCTGTTCTCGGTCGACGGCGACAAGGTGAGCTTCGTGGTCGCCACCACGGCCGCCGCCCGTGACCTGGGCCTGGCCGCCGGCAAGCTGGTCCCGGTGTTCGGCCCGGCCATCGCCGCCCGCGGCGGCGGCAAGCCGGACCTGGCCCAGGGCGGCGGCACGAACCCCGCCGGCGTGCAGGACGCCATCACGGCTCTCACGAACGAACTGGACAAGGTGCTTGAACAGCGCTGACGTTCCTGGTGTCGACGACCCGGGCCTCGGACGGAGGCTCGGCGTCGACGTCGGATCGGTCCGCGTGGGTGTATCACTCAGCGATCCGTCGGCGTTTCTGGCGACTCCGCTGGTTACCCTGCAGCGTGACGAGAAGCGCGGCTCGGACCTCACCGAGCTCGTACGTCTCGTGGCCGAGCATGACGTGGTCGAGGTCGTGGTCGGCCTGCCCAGGACACTCGCGGGGCGGCACGGCCCGGCAGCCCAGGCGGCGACCGCGTACGCTGCCGCCTTGGCCGGACGCGTCGCTCCTGTGCCGGTCCGGCTGAGCGACGAGCGGCTGACGACGGTCGTGGTGAGCCGCGTGCTGGCGCAGCGCGGTGTGAAGGGCAAGAAGCAGCGTGCCGTGGTCGACCAGGCTGCCGCTGTCGAGATCCTGCAGTCTTGGCTGGACGCACGGGCACGCACTGCGACCGCCCGAAAGGACGAGGTGTGAGCGACGATCTCGGGTTGTTCACCGACCCCGACGTGGACGAACGGCGCCCGCTCAAGCGTGAGCGCGGACGGGACAACAGCGCCCGCACCAAGGCGAAGAAGCGCAAGAAGACGATCCTGTGGCTCGTCGTCGCGCTCATCCTCGCCGTCGGCATGGGCGGTGCCTACTACGGCTACAAGGAGCTGCGCGGCATCGGCTCCTACGACGACTACACGGGCAGCGGCGAGGCCGACGTCATCGTCGAGGTCAAGGACGGCGAGGTCGTCAGCCAGATCGCGTCGAGCCTGTACGACAACGGTGTGGTGGCCTCGGGCCGCGCCTTCACCGAGGCGGGCAAGAAGGACACCCGCGTGACGTCGATCCAGCCCGGCTTCTACCTGATGAAGACGAAGATGTCGGGCCAGCAGGCCGTGGCCCGCATGGTCGACCCGAAGACCAGGGTGCCCGCCGTCCAGATCATCGGCGGGACCAAGCTCACCGACATCAAGGTGGGCGACAAGGTCGTCAAGGGCGTCTACTCTCTGCTCGCCGACGCGAGCTGCACGGAGAAGGACGGCCAGAAGAAGTGCCTGACCGTCGACGAGATCCGCGCCGCCGCGGAGCAGACCGACCCGGTCGCGCTCGGCGTGCCGGAGTGGGCACTGGCCGACGTCAAGAAGGCCGAACCCCGGTACCGCCTCGAAGGCCTGATCATGCGCGGCGTCTACCAGGTCAAGCCGGGCGTGTCGGCGGTCGAGCTGATCCGCGGCGTCATCGTCTCCTCCGCCCAGAAGCTGCAGGGCGCGGGCATCCCCGGTGGCACCGTGAACACGGGCTTCCGCCCGTACGAGATCCTGATCATGGCGTCGCTGATCGAGAAGGAAGCCATCGAGAAGGACTTCGCCAAGGTCTCCCAGGTGATCTACAACCGCCTGAAGGAGCCGATGGCGCTGCAGTTCGACTCGACGGTGAACTACCTGCTGGACCAGCCGCACATCCGCACGTCGGACGCGAACCGCGCCAGCCAGAGCCCGTACAACACGTACAAGTCTCCCGGCCTGACGCCGACCCCGATCGGCTCGCCCTCACAGCAGGCGATCGCGGCCGCGATCAAGCCGGAGGGCGGCAGCATCATGTACTTCGTGAAGTGCCAGAAAGACGGCACGTCGTGCTTCTCCAACACCTACGACGAGCACAAGGTGATCGACGAGAAGTCCAGGAACGAGGGCGTCTACTAGTGCGCAAGGCGGCGGTGATCGGTTCGCCGATCGAGCACTCCCTGTCTCCCGTGCTGCACAACGCCGCGTACGCCGCGCTCGGGCTCGACTGGGAGTACACGCGGCTGGAGTGCGCGGAGGCCGACGTCGCCTCTCTGGTCGCTTCGTTGGGCCCGGAGTGGGCAGGGCTTTCGTGCACCATGCCGACGAAGCGCGCGGCGCTGGCCGTCGCTTCGTCGGTGACCGCGCGGGCCACGGCGGTCGGTGCGGCGAACACGCTGGTGCGCACGGACTCCGGATGGCACGCCGACTGCACCGATGTGGACGGTGTGGTGGGAGCGTTGCGGGAGAAGGGTTTCTCCGGCGGCTCACGTGGCGTGGTGATCGGAGCGGGTGGCACGGCCACGGCCGTGCTGGCCGGGTTCGCCGCCCTGGGGATCTCCTCGGTCTCCCTCGTGGTGCGGGACCCTTCGCGTGCCGCTGAGGCTGTTGCCACGGCTGGGCGGGTCGGGGTTTCCGTCGAGGTGCTGGCTTTGTCCTCTGTGGACCTCGGTGAGCTGGCCGCCGCGTCGGACGTCCTCGTGTCCACGGTCCCTGCTGACGCGACCGTGCCGTTGGCGTCCGCGATCGCGCGGGCGCCCCACGTGCTGGACGTGATCTACCACCCGTGGCCCACGCCGGTCGCCGTGGCGGTGGAGGAGGCCGGGACGCGGCTGGCCACCGGGCTGGACATGTTGCTGCACCAGGCTTTCGGTCAGGTCGAGCAGTTCACCGGGTTGCCCGCGCCGCGGGAGGTCATGCGGTCGGCGCTGGACGCGGAGCTCGCCACGCGCTCGTAACCGCGTGCTCGCTCCGCTAAGGGCAGGAGAAGCCCGGCTGCGGTACACCCTCCACCTTCGCCCGGCTCGCGATCGCCGTGCAGTACAGCTGCAACTGCGCCATCTTCGACAACGGGCCCAGGTCCTCCGGCAGCACGATCAGGTTCGACACCGCGTACACCCGCGAGGACGTCGAAGGGACCTCGGTGGACAGGCCGAGCTTCTTCTCCTCCTCGGTCGGCCCGGCCACCAGGAGATTGATCGCGGTCGCGGTGTCCACGGTGCCGGAGTAGGTGCGGGTCCGGCGCACCAGGTCGTCGTGCTTCGGCGTCAACAGGTAGACGGTCAGCTCGTGCGAGGAGATCGTGGGGGCCTCCGCGCCGGTCAGCACCGGAGTGGGGCGCACACCGCAGCCGGCCAGGGTCACCAGGGCAAGCGCAAGGTGAAGACCGCGCCGCCCGAGGGCGCGTTGGCCGCTTCGATGGTGCCGCCGTGCAGGCGTGCGTTCTCCCATGCGATCGCCAATCCCAGTCCGCTGCCCTCGGAACGGGAGCGGGCCGTGTCTGCCTTGTAGAAACGGTCGAAGATGTGGGGGAGGGCGTCCTCGGGGATGCCGGGGCCCTGGTCGGACACCTCGATCACGCCGGGGCGCACGGCCACCCGCACCGGGGCGCCGCCGTGTTTCAGGGCGTTGCCGACGAGGTTCGCGACGATCACGTCCAGGCGGCGGCGGTCCACCCGGCCCGTGATGCCGTCGGGGAGCGACGCCTCGACGGACGAGGTCCAGCCGCGTGCGGCCAGCGAGTCGCGGACAGCGGTGCCGATGTCCCACTCGTCCAGCTCCAGGAGGTTGCCGCCCTCATCGAAGCGCGAGATCTCCATCAGGTCGTTGACCAGGCGGGTGAGCTTGCGGGTCTCGGCGGACACCAGGCGGGCCGCCACGGCGGTGTCCTCCGGGAGGGAAGCGGCGTCCTCGTCCAGCACGGCGGTCACGGCGTTCATCGCGGTCAGAGGTGTGCGGAGCTCGTGGGACACGTCCGCCACGAAACGCCGCGAAGCCGCCTGGGAGGCCTCGAGCTGCTCGGCGGCGCTGTTGAACGTGCGGGCCAGGTCGGCGAGCTCGTCGGAGCCCCGTTCCTCGACGCGGGTGTCCAGGCGGCCGGAGCCGAGGGCGCGGGCCGCGGCGCCCAGCCGGCGAACCGGTCGCAGGACGCCACGGGCGGTGAAGAGGGCCAGGCCGAGGGCCAGGGGGAGCACCAGGCTGACGCCGACCCAGGCGGCGGTGGCGAAGCTGTCGATGGCGCGCTGAGGGCCGCCCAGCGACGTCCACGCCCACACCTCGACGCCTGTGGAGGTGCCGTCGGGGCGCAGCAGCGGGATGCCGATGACCACGTAGGGCTCGGCGGAGTCGGTGCGGCGCTGCCAGATGACCGTCCTGCTCGACTTCAACGCCTCGCGCATCTCGGCGGACACGGCGCCGAGGTCAGGGCCGTTGCGGGAGCGCAGCCCCTCGAAGACCACCACCGCAGGGCTGCGCAGGAAGGACTGGAACTCGTCGAGGTCCTGCTGGGTGGGAGGAACGGTCAGGCGGGGCGCGTAGTTGCGGACCTGCTCCACCAGCGGGTTCATGAAGCCGTTCTGGGCGTCCTCCAGCAGGAGGTTGCGGGCGGTCGCGTACGAGGCGCCCGTCGCCGCCACCGCGCCGAGCAGGGTCAGCAGCAGGAAAGCGGCCATCAGCCGGGGCCGCAGCCCGCGGAACAGCGACCTCATCGCGGGCCGAAGCGGTAGCCGAAGCCTCGTACGGTGTGGACGTAACGGGGTTCGGACGGCACGTCCTCGATCTTGGCGCGCAACCGCTGGACGCACGCGTCGACCAGCCGGGAGTCGCCCAGGTAGTCGTGCTCCCAGACCGCCTCCAGGATCTGCTGGCGGGTCAGCACACGGCCCGGTGTCCTGGACAGCTCCAGCAGCAGCTTCAGCTCGGTGGGCGTCAGTGAGACCTTCACGTCGTTCTTCAGCACCTGCAGGCCGGCGCGGTCGATCATCAGCGAGCCGTGACGCTCCACGTTGGACGGTTCGGACACCGTCCGCCGCAGCACGGCGCGGATCCGCGCCTCCAGGACGCGTGGCTCGACGGGTTTCACCACGTAGTCGTCGGCGCCCGCCTCCAGGCCCGCGACCACGTCGAAGTCGTCGCCGCGCGCGGTGAGCATGATGATGGGCACCTCGGCCTGCATGCGCATGCGGCGGCACGTCTCGAAGCCGTCGATGCCCGGCAGCATGATGTCGAGAACGACGATGTCGGGACGCGACTCGCGCAGTCGCTCGACGCCTTCCTCTCCTGTTCCGGCCGCCCGGACGTCGTGGCCCTGGCGGCGCAGCGCCAAACCGAGTCCTTCACGCACGGACGGGTCGTCCTCGACCAGCAAGACCATCGCCACGAGATCCATTATCGGCAGGTAACGGCACCTGCGCCGTTTCTGTAGCGGAACCATGACATGGCGTGGACGTTCCCGTAGACCGGCTCGCGGAGTCTCGATCGCATGGCCGGAAGCTTGGTGGGATTCCTCTTCACGTACTTCGCGCTGGTGTGGACGTCGTTCGGGCAGAAGGCGGAGAACGCCGCGTTGCCAGAGCTGTCGCTGCAGCGCTCCTGGGCGTCCGACGTGGACATGGTGATCATCGTCGCCGCAGTGCTCGTGATCCTCATAGCGCGCAAGAAGGCGTTTCCGCCGTTGCTGGTGCTCGGCGGGTCCGTGTTGCTCGCGCAGATGCTGAAGCTCCACGTGCTGGTGCGGCCCGCGCTCGACGAGGACGCGGTGCTGGTGCACAACAGCTTTCCCAGTGGGCACACGACCGCGGCGGTGGCGTCGGTGATCGCGGTGACCATGGCGGTGCCGAAGCGGTTTGCCCTTTTGGTCGCGGTGCCCGGTGCGCTCGGGGCGGGTGCGGTCGCGGCGGAGACGGTGTCGCTCGGCTGGCACCGGTTCAGCGACACGCTCGGCGCGGCGCTGCTGGTCTCGACGCTCGCGTTCCTGGTGCTGCGCAAGTGGACCGCGGGGCTGGTCGTGCCGCCCGCGATCGCGGCGGGCGGGGTGTGGCTCATGGTGACGTACCCGCAGGCCACGCCGTCGACCTTGGCCGGCGTCGTGACCGCGGGTGTCGTCCTGCACTTCGGGTGGGCGGTGAGTGGTTCCGGCCGTCGGGGCGACCGGAACCACTCACCCGACTCACTCGTCGTGGTCGGTGGCGATCAGTTCGGCGATGGCGTCCAGAGCGGCGTCCGCTCCGTCCCCGTCGGCGCTGAGCACCACCTCGTCACCGTGCATGGCGCCGAGGGTCATCAGACCCAGCACACTCGCCGCGTCCACGGCTTCGCCGCCGTCCTTGCGGATGGTGACCGTCACCGGCTGGTCGGCGGCGGCCTTCGCCAGCAGTGCGGCAGGTCGGGCGTGCAGTCCGACCTTGCTGGCCACGGTGACCCGTCGCTCGGCCATGATGGTTCCTCCCGGTAGAGCTGCTACTTGTCGGTCTTCGGGTCGCGGACGTCGGTCTTCGTGGTGCTCGCCTCGTCCCGCGCGCTGCCCACGACACTCTCGTCGGCTTCCGGCGACTCGTCGTCCTCGCGGCCCGGCGTCTTCAGGTTCCACTTGGTGATGACCCAGCGGAACAGGAAGTAGTAGATCGCCGCGTAGATGAGGCCGAGGACGATCAGCAGCCACGGCTTGGTGGCGATGTTCCAGTTCAGGATGAAGTCGATCGCACCGGCCGAGAACGAGAAGCCGTCGTGGATGCCGAGTGCGTTCGAGATCGCCAGCGAGGTGCCGGTCAGGACCGCGTGGATCAGGTACAGCGGCCACGCGACGAACATGAACGCGAACTCGAGCGGCTCCGTCACACCGGTGATGAACGCGGTGAGCGCGGCGGAGCCCATGATGCCGGCGATGATCTTCTTCTGGCTGGGCCGCGCGGTGTGCACGATCGCCAGTGCGGCGGCGGGCAGCGCGAACATCAGGATCGGGAAGAAGCCGGTCTGGAACGTGCCGGCGCTCGGGTCGCCCGCGAAGAAGCGCGGGATGTCACCGGTCTTCTCGTTGTACTCGCCGAACTGGAACCACACGACGTTGTTGATGATGTGGTGCAGACCGAGCGGGATGAGCAGACGGTTGATCATGCCGTAGAGGCCGGCACCGATGATCGTGCTGCCGGTGACCCAGTTGCCCAGGGCGGTGATGCCCGCGTCGAACCACGGGTACACCAGACCGAGCATCACGCCGACGAGCACCATGACGCCCGCGACGATGATCGGCACGAACCGCCGGCCACCGAAGAACGCCAGGTACGGAGGCAGCTTGATGCGGTGGTACTTCTGCCACAGCAGGGCGGTCAGGAGCCCGACGACGATACCGCCGAGCACTCGGTAGTCGATCAACTCGGGCTTCGCGGCAGGGTCTGTCGGCTGGTCGAGGACCAGCGGAGACATCGCCTTGAAGACGCTGGTCAGCGTCACGTAGCCGACCACGGCGGCCAGGGCCGTGGAACCGTCACCGCGCCGGGCGAACCCGACGGCGATGCCGACCGCGAACAGCAGGGCGAGGTTGCTGAACAGCGCGTCGCCCGCCGCGCCGATCACCGCGGCGACGGCGTTCCAGCCGAGACCGTCCTTGCCCAGCATGTCGTCTTGACCGAAGCGGAGCAGGAGACCTGCCGCGGGCAGCACGGCGATCGGCAGCATGAGGCTGCGACCGAAGCGCTGCAACGTGGCGAGGCCCTTGATCTGACGACCGCCCACATCTGCGGTGTTGGCGCTCATCGGGTACCTCCCTTGGCGGAGTTCGGTCCGGTCCCCGGGACGGTCCGGTCCAGTTGCATGGTCACCTGGTAGAGATCGCCCCGGTACCAGGAAGTAACGTCTTCGCACGGCCGCCCCTGTGAGCTGGCGACCCTTCTGAACACGAGCAGCGGGCTGCCCTTGCGGACGTCGAGCGCCTTGGCCGTGTCGGCGTCGGCGGTCTCTGCCCACACGGTCTGCCTCGCGTGGTCGAGCTGGACCCCGTACTTCGCCGCGAAGAGCTCGTAGAGCGACCCGGTCAGGTCGCACCGGTCGAGCTCGGGCAGCAGGTGCGGGCTGTACCAGCCGGCCTCGACAGCCAACGGTGCCCCGTCGGCCTTGCGCAGCCGCACGACGCGATAGGCGTACTCGTCGTCGTCCAGCCCCAGCGAGGCCTTCGAGCCGGGAACCGCCTGCCCGCAGCTGATCACCTCGGTGCTGGGCTCGAGCCCGCGCGCCTTCATGTCCGAGGTGAACGAGGCCAGGAACAACTGCAGGTCGTAGCGGCGCCGCGCGGTGAACGTGCCGCGCCCCTTGGCCCGCGTGAGCAGGCCTTCTGCGACCAGTTGGCCTACTGCCGCCCGCACTGTGATGCGGGACACTCCGTACCGCTCGGCGAGGTCGCGTTCGGACGGAATGGGCGAGCCGGGGGCGAGGTCGTGCTCGGCGAGGCGACGCAGGATCTCGCGCAGTTGTGCGTGCTTGGGCTTGGGCCCGTCCACGATCTCGTGCACTCGCTCACCTCCTCGCAGTGGTACTTTCCGGTCTAGACCAGTTGGTGCGGGAGAATGCTCCGCGCACTGAGCGGGTGTCAACCGCTGTTACGGGAACGAGAGGTACGAACGTGGCTGACGACAAGGCGCAGAAGATCATCGACGCGCTGGGCGGCGCGTCCAACATCGTCGAGATCGAACCGTGCATCACCCGCCTGCGGTGTGAGCTCGAGGACGGTTCCGTGGTGGACGAGAAGGCCCTGAAGGCGTTGGGAGCACACGGGGTCATGCGCTCCGGCAACGTCGTTCAGGTCGTCGTCGGCCCCGAGGCGGACACGATCGCGTCCGACATCGAGGACCTCCTGTGAGCCTCCGCGTCGGCAGCCCCGTGACCGGCCGCGCGGTCGCGCTCTCCGCGGTGCCGGACCCGGTCTTCTCGCAGGCGATGGTCGGCCCCGGCGTGGCCGTCGAGCCGGTGCGTTCCCGGTCCGACGTGGTCTCTCCCGTCGACGGCACCGTGGTGACGCTGCACCCGCACGCGTTCGTGGTCGCGACCGGCGACGGCGCGGCCGTGCTGGTCCACCTCGGCATCGACACCGTGAAGCGCAAGGGTGAGGGCTTCGAGCTGCACGTGGTCAAGGGCGAGGAGGTGCGGGCCGGTCAGCGGATCGTGACCTGGGACCCGGCCGAGGTCGAGGCGGCGGGCTTCGCCCCGATCTGCCCGGTGATCGCGCTGGACGCCTCCGCCGACGTGCTGGCCGACGTCGCGGTGGACGTGGACGTGGCGGCGAACGACGCCCTGTTCGACTGGTCTCGCTGATCTTGTCGGTGGTGCCGGCCAGGTTGGGTTGCGAGGGGATCCCAGGCCGGGGGTACCCCTGCGCAGGCCTGCGGCACCACCGGTTCGGGCGTTTTCCCAGCCCGTAACAGGGCACGTTGGGGCCGTGCGTGAACGGACCGTTCACGACCGGTCGCGATTTGTGTCCGAGTCGTACCCGGCAGGACCGTGGTGTCATGACCACGGTCCTGCTCGCGTCTCTGCTGAGTTCGCTGTGGACGGTCGCGGACGCACTGGACGCGCCGCCGTCGTCGTACCTGCTCGCCTGGTTCGGCATCGTCCTCGCGATGGTCGACCTGCGGCACCACCGGTTGCCGGACGCGCTGACCCTCCCGCTGGCCGCCGCGCTGCTGCTCCTGGAGTCCCACAGACTGGGAGCCGCGGCGCTCGCAGCGGTGATCTTCGGTGGCGCTCATCTCGCGGTCCGGCGCCTGAAGCCTGCCCTCATGGGCGGCGGAGACGTGAAGCTCGCATTCGGCCTAGGCGCACCGCTCGGACTGCCATTGCTCCTACCTGCGGCGATGCTGTCCAGCGCGGTCACCCTCGCGCTCGCGGGCATCAGGCGCAGCAGGAGAGTGCCGCACGGGCCGGGCTTGCTGGCCGCCACCTGGGCGTTGACGACGCTGTGAAAGGATTGTGAACGTGCTGCGCTGGATCACCGCTGGAGAATCACACGGCCCCGCTCTCGTCGCCGTCCTCGAGGGCATGCCCGCCGGTGTCGAGGTGACCACCGAGGACCTCGTCACCCAGCTGGGGCGTCGCAGGCTCGGTTTCGGTCGCTCGCCCCGGATGGGCTTCGAGCAGGACGAGGTCGAGATCCTCGGCGGCGTGCGTCACGGCAAGACCCAGGGCGGCCCGATCGCGGTCACCATCGGCAACTCCGAGTGGCCGAAGTGGCAGACCGTGATGTCCGCGGATCCCGTCGACCCGAGCCTGCTCAAGCCGACCGGCCGCAACGAGGCCCTCACGCGGCCCCGGCCCGGTCACGCCGACCTGCCGGGCATGCAGAAGTTCGGCTTCGACGAGGCGCGACCCGTGCTCGAACGCGCCAGCGCCCGGGAGACCGCGGCTCGCACGGCGCTGGGCACGGTGGCGCGGCAGTTCCTGCAGCAGCTGCTGGGCGTGCAGATCCTGAGCCACGTGGTGTCCATCGGCAAGGCGCAGACGCCGGAGGACAGCGCTCTGCCCACGCCGGACGACCTGCCCGCCATCGACGAGTCGCCGGTGCGCTGCTTCGACGCGCGCGGCACCGAGGCCATGGTCGCCGAGGTCGAGGCCGTGAAGGAGGCCGGTGACACCGTCGGCGGCGTGATCGAGGTGCTCGCGTACGGGCTGCCGCCGGGCCTCGGCTCGCACGTGCACTGGGACCGCCGCCTCGACGCGCGCCTGGCCGCCGCCCTGATGGGCGTGCAGGCGATGAAGGGCGTGGAGATCGGCGACGGGTTCACCTCCGCCCAGCGCTGGGGTTCGCAGGCGCACGACGAGATCGACCGCGGCAGCGGCCCGGTCGGCGTCACGCGCCGCTCGAACCGCGCGGGTGGCCTCGAAGGCGGCATCACCAACGGCGAGATCCTCCGTGCGCGCGTTGCGATGAAGCCCATCTCGACCGTCCCACGTGCACTGTCCACTGTGGATGTCCGCACCGGTGAGCCCGCCGTCGCCATCCACCAGCGTTCGGACGTCTGCGCCGTGCCGCGTGCCGGTGTCGTGCTGGAGTCCGTCGTGGCGCTGGTGCTCGCCGAGGCCGCGCTGGAGAAGTTCGGCGGCGACTCGCTGGGCGAGACGCGCCGCAACGCCCACGCGTACCTGAAGGCGCTGGAAGCCCGCTGGGAGGGCCTGTGAGCCCGAAGTTCGTCGTGGTCGGGCCTCCGGGGGCCGGCAAGACGACGGTCAGCGAGCTGCTGGCCAAGCAGCTGAACCTCGCCTTCCGCGACGTCGACGCGGACATCGTCGAGACCGCGGGCAAGCCGATCGCGGACATCTTCACCGGCGACGGTGAGCCCGTTTTCCGTGCCATGGAAGAAGAAGCGGTCGCCAAGGCGCTCGAGGAACACGACGGCGTGCTCGCGCTCGGCGGGGGAGCCGTGCTGTCCGCGGTGACCCGCGAGCGGCTGAAGAAGCACACGGTCGTGTTCCTCAACGTCGGCATGGCCGAGGGCGTGCGCCGCACCGGGTTGTCGTCCGCGCGCCCGCTGCTGTCCGGGGTGAACCCGCGCGCCACGTTCAAGGCGCTGCTCGACGCACGCCTGCCGCTGTACCGCGAGGTCGCGACGATCGAGGTGCTGACAGACGCCCTCGACCCGGAGCAGGTGGCCGAAGCGGTGATCAAGGGAGCCAGCGAATGACCGAGCCCGTCCGCATCCGGGTCGCCGCGGAGAAGCCCTACGACGTCGTGATCGGCCGAGGCCTGCTCGGCGACATCGTGGACTTCCTGAAGGGCACCGCCAAGATCGCGATCGTCCACCAGCCGACCCTCGCCGCCACGGCCGAGGTGCTGGTCGACGAGCTCAAGGCCGCGGGCGCCGACGCGCACCGCGTCGAGATCCCCGACGCCGAGGACGGCAAGGACCTCGCCGTCGCCGGCTTCTGCTGGGACGTGCTGGGCAAGATCGGCCTGTCCCGCACCGACGTCGTCGTCGGCCTCGGCGGCGGCGCGGTGACCGACCTCGCGGGCTTCGTCGCCTCCACGTGGATGCGCGGCGTGCGCCTGGTGAACATCCCGACCACGCTGCTCGGCATGGTCGACGCGGCGGTCGGCGGCAAGACCGGCATCAACACCGACGCGGGCAAGAACCTCGTCGGCACGTTCTACGAGCCGGACGCCATCTTCGTCGACCTGGCGACCCTGGAAACCCTGCCGCGCAACGAGCTCGTCGCCGGCATGGCCGAGATCGTGAAGGGCGGCTTCATCGCAGACCCGGTGATCCTCGACCTGATCGAGGCGGATCCTCAGGCAGCCCTGGACCCCACGGGTGAGGTGCTGGCCGAACTGGTCCGCCGCAAGATCCAGATCAAGGCCGACGTCGTCACCAGCGACCTCCGCGAGTCGTCGTTGCGCGAGATCCTCAACTACGGCCACACCCTCGGCCACGCCATCGAACGCCGCGAGCGCTACCGCTGGCGCCACGGCGCCGCCATCAGCGTGGGCCTGGTCTTCGCCGCCGAACTGGCCCGCCTCGCCGGCCGCCTGGACGACGAGACCGCCGACCGCCACAAGTCCGTTCTGCAGCTCCTGGGCCTGCCGACGTCCTACGACCCGGACGCCCTCCCGCAGCTGATGGAGGGCATGAAGGTCGACAAGAAGAACAAGGCGGGCGTGCTCCGCTTCGTCGTCCTCGACGGTCTCGCCAAGCCCGGCCGCCTGGAGGGCCCGGACCCGGCCCTGATCGCCGCCGCCTACTCGGCCGTCGCCGCCGAGCCGACGTCCGGTTCCGGAAAGGTGCTGCTGTGAAGGTCCTCGTCCTCAACGGCCCGAACCTGAACCGCCTCGGCACCCGCGAGCCGCTCATCTACGGCAGCACCACCCACGCCGACCTCGTCGAGATGTGCGTGGCGGAGGGCAAGGAGCTCGGCTTCGACGTCGAGGTCCGTCAGACCGCCCACGAGGGCGAGATGGTCGCGTGGCTGCACGAGGCCGCCGACGCCTCGATCCCGGTCGTGCTGAACGGCGCCGCGTGGACGCACTACTCGATCGCCCTGCGCGACGCGTGCTCGCAGCTCACCGCGCCGCTGGTCGAGGTGCACATCTCGAACATCCACCAGCGCGAGGAGTTCCGGCACCACAGCGTCATCTCGGCGGTTGCGAACGGTGTGATCGTGGGGCTGGGCGTGGAGGGCTACCTGCTCGCGCTGCGCTGGCTGTCGCTCAAGCACCAGCCGTAACCCGTTCGTACAGGAGTCCGCCGAGCGCAAGGACCGCGGCGAACGCCGTCAGCCCGAACACGGCCTTCCTCACCTTGGTGGCGTTCGGTCTGAACATCGCCGGGGGTCGACAGCGCCGCACCGGTCAGCAACAGGACGTCGCCGCTGACGTTGTGCACCTGCACGACTGCGGCGTTGTCGCAGACCTCGCCCGTGACGGAGTTGTGCGGGTGGTGCTCGTCGGGCGTGGTCGTCCTTTGCCGCGTGTGCGGTGGGGATGTTCACGACGCTGGCGCCGGGGCCCACCCAGATCGCGGCCGGTTGATCGTCGATCTCCGGCCAGATCATGGACATTCTCCAGGTCAGCGTTTGAACCCGGCACACCTTTTCGCGGAGCCGGCAGGCGCGCCGCCTGTCCATCAATTGACCATCGGCTCGGTCATTGCCGCAGGAAGGAGTGACGGTGCTCCACCACGTCGAGCTGTGGGTTCCGGACCTGGCCCGCGCCGAGGCCACCTTCGGGTGGTTGTTCACCGCGCTCGGCTGGACCGAGCACCAGCGCTGGAACGCGGGCGTCAGCTGGAAGCTCAACGAGACCTACGTCGTGGTCGAGCAGTCCCCGGCCCTGACAGGTCCACACGATCGAATGAAAGCGGGCCTCAACCACCTCGCCCTGCACGCGGGCACCCGCGCCGACGTCGACCGGCTCACCGCGCACGCCCAGCGCAACGGCTGGCAGCTGATGTTCGCCGACAAGCACCCGCACGCCGGCGGCGAGGACCACTACGCCGCCTTCCTGGAGAACGAGGACGGCTTCGAGGTGGAGCTAGTGGCGGGCTGAGTCCTTCTGCGCGAGGAACCCGCCCAGCAGCATCCCGAGCCCGGCCGGTGCCAGCACGAGCAACGCCGTGAACGCCGCCCCGCCCGTCAGCGCCACCCACAGCGCCTCCTGGCCGGTCTGGTCGACCAGCAGTGCCGACCCGATCACCCCCAGCGCACCGGCGAACGGCCCGGCGATCAGCGCGGCGATGAACCACTGCATGCCCGCCGAGGGCAGCTCGCGGAGCCGGTCGACCGCGCCCCAGATGACGGCGGCGGCGACCAGCAACCCGATCGCGATGGGGCGGACCGACGTGGCCTCCGGGCTGCGCACGCCCACGGCCGCCACGCCGGTCTGCACGGCCCCGTGCAGGAGCCCCATCCACAACGCACGGACGAACCAAGGACGCATGCGGACAGCTTAGGACTGGTCGTACGCTGCGAGACATGTCGTCCTACGCCGCTCGCCGCATCGCACTGCGCCAGGAGCTCCAGGCCGCGAGCCTGGACGGGCTGCTCGTCACGAACCTGCTGAACGTCCGTTATCTCACGGGGTTCACCGGATCGAACGCGGCTGTCCTGATCGACGCCGGCGGTGACGACAAGTCGGTGTTCTGCACCGACGGCAGGTATCTCACGCAGTCGGCGAGGCAGGTTCCGGACCTGGAGCGGCTGATCGACCGGCCGTGCGACATCGCGCTGGCGCGCCGGGCCAAGGGCAGGCTCGGGTTCGAGAGCCACCACGTCACGGTCGACGGCCTCGAAGCGCTCACGGGCGCGGCGGAGAAGGCGGAGCTGACCAGGGCAGGCGGCCTGGTCGAGAAGCTGCGGCTGGTCAAGGACGAGGTCGAGATCGAGGCGCTGCGCATGGCGTGCGCGGCGGCGGACCGGGCGCTGGCGGCGTTGATCGGGCACGGCGGGCTGCGCGCGGGCTGCACGGAACGCGAGATCGCGCGCGAGCTGGAGAGCCGCATGCTCGACCACGGCGCGGAAGGACCGTCGTTCTCCTCGATCGTGGCGTTCGGGGCGAACTCCGCGGTGCCGCACCACTCGCCGACGGACGCGGTGCTGCACCAGGGCGACTTCATCAAGCTCGACTTCGGCGCGCTCGTGGACGGCTACCACTCCGACATGACCCGCACGCTCGTGCTCGGCAAGCCCGCCGACTGGCAGCGCGACCTGTACGACCTGGTCGCACGGTCCCAGGCGGCCGGGCGCAACGCCCTCAAGCCCGGGGTGAAGGTGAGTGAGGTCGACCACGCGTCGCGCGAGGTGATCGAGAAGGGCGGGCACGGCGAGGGGTTCCTGCACGGCCTGGGGCACGGGGTCGGGCTGGAGATCCACGAGGCACCGGCGTTGTCGAAGGCGGGTGACGGTACACTTTCGGCCGGTATGGCGGTCACCGTCGAGCCCGGCGTGTACTTGTCGGGGCGGGGCGGAGTCCGCATCGAGGACACCCTCGTGGTGCGCGAAAGCGGGCCGGAGCTCCTCACCCTGACCACGAAGGAACTCGTGGTCGTCTGACACCCCGTCCAATCACAGGAGAAATTCCCCCGTGGCCACCACGAACGACCTGAAGAACGGCCTGGTGCTGAACCTCGACGGCCAGCTCTGGACCGTCACCGCGTTCCAGCACGTCAAGCCCGGCAAGGGTGGCGCCTTCGTGCGCACGACCCTCAAGCACGTGCTGACCGGGAAGGTCGTCGACAAGACCTTCAACGCGGGCACCAAGGTCGACACCGCCACCGTGGACAAGCGCGGCATGACGTTCCTCTACAAGGACGGCGCCGACTTCATCTTCATGGACGGCGACACCTACGACCAGATCCCGGTTCCCGCCGAGACCGTTGGCGACGCCGCCAACTACATGCTGGAGAACCAGGAGGCCGTGGTGGCCGTCCACGAGGGCGTGCCGCTGTTCATCGAGCTCCCGACCTCGGTCGAGCTCGTCATCGAACACACCGACCCCGGCCTGCAGGGCGACCGCTCCACCGGTGGCACCAAGCCCGCCCGCCTCGAGACCGGCGCCGAGATCCAGGTCCCGCTGTTCGTCACGACCGGCGAGAAGATCAAGGTCGACACCCGCGACGGCCGTTACCTCGGCCGCGTCAGCGACAAGTAATGGGCGCTCGCAGCAAGGCCCGCAAGCGCGCGGTCGACTTCCTCTACGAAGCCGACCTGCTCGGCAGCGACCCCGTGACGCTGCTGGCCTCGCGGGTCGGGTCCCCGGACGTGCCGCCGGTGAACGACTACACGGTGACCCTCGTCGAAGGCGTCGCCGCTCACCGCGCGCGCATCGACGACCTCATCTCCGAACACGCCGAGGGCTGGACCCTGCAGCGCATGCCGGCGGTCGACCGCGCGATCCTGCGCCTGGGCCTGTACGAGCTGCTGTGGGCGGCCGACGTGCCGGACGCGGTCGCGATCGACGAGGCCGTGGAGCTCGCCAAGGGCCTGTCCACGGACGACTCGCCGCGCTTCGTGAACGGCGTGCTCGGCCGGATCGCGGTGATCGCGGACCAGCTGCGCGCTGTTCTGTAGTTCTGGACTGCGCAACGGCCGCTCGCTCCCGACCGGGGCGGGCGGCCGTTGCCGTGTTCAGCTTCCGAGCACCAGTGCGGCGAACGACAGTCCGCTCACGGCGTCGGGATCTGTCTCGCCGGAGACCAGCAGCTGCCCGGCCAGTGTCGTGAACAGCCACGCGCGATAGGCGGTCACGCTCCACCGCGCGTCCTCCACCAGCCCGTGGTAGACGTCGTGGCCGACCAGCACGACGACCAGATCGGTCGCGCGGTCGACGCCGAGGCCGGGACGGAGCTCGCCGAGTTCGGCGATCCTGGCCACCATCGCGCGCTGTCCGCTGCGGCGGTCGGTGGTGACGCCGCGCCAGTAGTCGTTCACGGCGGGGTCGGCGGCCGCCGCGGCGCCGACGGCGGGCCACAGCGCGGCCACCCGCTCGTAGATCGCCGTGCCGTGCTCCACGCCGAGAGCGAGTACGCGCTGACCCGAGGTGGCCGACAGCATCTCCCGCACCCAGGCCCAGGCCGGCACGGGCACCGGATGGTCCTCGCCGGCCGCCGTGACCTCGACGACCTCGGCGAGCAGCTGCCCCTTCGTGCGGAACGTGTAGTAGACGGTCTGCACGGCGACACCCGCCTCCGCCGCGATCTGGTCCATCGTCGTCGCGGCGTACCCCTGCCCGACGAACAGCCCTCGTGCCGCGTCGATCATGCGGCGGCGCGTCTGCCTCGCTCGTTCGGCTCTCGTGGGCTTGACCGGTGCCATGGCCGCGATGATACTGAAGCCGTCACTAGTGGAGCCTCTAGTACTGCGAGAACGAGGAGGCCGCCGTGGTCGTCCTGCGCAACTCCGTGCTGATCGGCTGCACACCGGAAGAGGCGTTCGACCACCTCTCCGACCTCCGCGCGGAACTCGAGTGGAACCCCAAGTGCCAGGTGATGGAGAAGATCACCGAGGGCCGCCGGTGTTCGGAGCCGGACGCACGATCGCCGTCCTGCTGGCCCTGAGGTCACGCCGCTAGCGCGCGGCGGACCTCGGCGGCGATCACGGGCAGGTCCAGCGGCCCGGTCGTGTCGATCTCCACGAGCGGGCCGACGGCCAACGGGCGCACCGGTTCTCCCCACAGCTCGGCCTCGGCGCGCTCCAGATCCAGATGGCCCGCGTGGCGACCGGCGGCCCTGGCGTAGTAGCGCTCCCTGGCCACTTCCACCGGTACGACGCACCGCAGCTCGACCACCGGACCCGGCAACGCCGTCACCAGGGGCCGGGTGTAGTCGAACCAGGTGCTGTCCACCACCGCGCCCGGACAGCGACGCGCGATCCGCAGCACCGCGAGAACCGCCGCCCGCCCCAGCCGCCGCGACTCGCTCACCGTGCCCGGCCGCCCGAGGTCGTCGGCCAGGGCCTCCTTGACCTCGTCCTTGGCCAGCACGGGCAATCCCAGCCACGGACCGAGCGCGGTCGCCAGCGTGGTCTTGCCCGACCCGGGCCACCCTCCCACCAATACGAACACCCTGTTGGTTACCCCGTCAGCTGCGCGCCCAGCCTCGCCGCTCACCCTCGTCGATCAGGTGCATGGCCGCCTCGAAGAGCGTTGTCGAGCCCTCGCCGATGACCGCTTTGCGACCGCGTACGTCGTCCGCGGTGACGCCGGGCGTGCGCCAGGTCCCGCCTTTGGCCATCCAGTTGAGCAACAACGGCTGGAGCCGGTCCATGGCTTTCGCGAACCGCGCTTCCGGCGTCGCGCGCGCCTCGAACTCGTCCCACAGCTCCCGCAACTGCCGGCCGGTGTCGCCGGGCAGGATGCCGAACAACCGGTCCGCCGCGGCCTCCTCGCGTTCCTGCTGGCTCTCGCCCATCGCGGTGTCGTAGATCGGGGTGTCGCCCGCGTAGATCTCGACCAGGTCGTGGACGACCACGAGTTTCATCGTGTGGCCGACGTCGATCGGCTCGTCGGCGTACTCGGCGAGAACCATGACCATCAGCGCGAGGTGCCAGGAGTGCTCCGCGTCGTTCTCGCGCCGGTCGGCCGCGGCGAGCGGGGACTGCCGCAGCACCGTTTTCAGCTGGTCGACCTCGATCAGGAACGTGAGGTGGTCGTGCAGCCGGGAGTCCAAACCGGACGGCAGCGGATTGCTGTCTGTGAGGATGGCTTCAGCCTTTCTTTTTCACCCGAACGAGCCAGTATCGTGGACCGGGAACAAGTCCTGGCGTCGGCCGCATGGCCCACAGCACTCCGTCCACCGCATACAGCCGGGACCTCGGCGACGAACTACGGCGTTTGCGCGAGACCCACACGAACCTCAACGGTAATGCCCTGGCTGTCCGGCTCGGCTGGGACCCGAGCAAGGTCTCCAACATCGAGCACGGCAAGGCGCGGCCGAGCGAGATCGACCTCGTCCAGTACCTCACGATGTGCGGCAAGGACATCGACTTCTTCGAGAACTTCAAACGCCGCTACCGCAACGCTTTCGACGAGTACATCGTCCAGGTGCCAGGCAACCTGCGGACGGTGGCGATGGCCGAGTCCACGGCGACGAAGATCTTCAGCTACAACACCCTGACCTTGCCGGCGCTCGTACAGACGGCCGGGTATGCCGACAGCCTGTACCGCCTGGTCGGGTCCGTCACGGAAGAGCGGATCCCCGAGCTGGTGCAGATCCGGATCGACCGTCAGGCGGTCCTTCGGAAACACGATCGGCCGGATTGCTTGTTCTACGTCCATGAGCTAGCGCTGCAGCAGCGAGTCGGCGACGACCGTGTCATGGAGGACCAGTACCTGAAGCTGTTGTTCAACGCCCACCTCATCAGGCTGGTACCCGCGGAAGTTCCTGCGGTTTCTGCGGGTGTGGTGCTTTGGGAGTTCGACAAAGCGATGCCCGTGGCCTACAGCGACACCGATCTCGTGAGGGTGTTCGTGCAGGATCTCGGCGCCATTGCCCGGACTCGCCTGCTGTTCAACCAGCTGGAGGGCGTCGCCTTGGATGCGGAACAATCGCGGAGCAGGCTGGCGGAGTACGCCGGTCGACCGCGAGAGGAACTCGATGATTCAGGACCGCAGTTGGCGTAAAAGCAGCTACAGCGGAGGTTCGGAGGACAGCGAGTGCATCGAAGTCTCGCTCGCCCACGACGCACTCGTCCGCGACTCGAAGAACGTGGCCGGTGAGGTGCTGGCGTTCAGCACCTCGGCCTGGCGCGCGTTCGTGGCAGACCAGTTGCGTTAGGAGTCGAGCACCGAGGCGATCGCTTCGATCTCCACGAGCTGGTCGGGGTACCCCAGCACCGTGAAGCCCAGCAGAGTGCTCGAAACGTCGTGATCGCCGAAGGCCTCCCGGACCACCTCCCACGCGGTCACCAGGTCCTCCCCGCGTGCCGACGCGACGAGCCCCCTCGTGCTGATCGCGTCGTGCAGCGACGCACCCGCGTCGGAGAGGGCGATCCGCATGTTGTCGACGGCTTCGCCGCCTGCCCCGCGTAGTCCCCGACCGCTGCCGTGGACCCGTCCTCGTTCAACGGGCACGCCCCGGCGAGGAAGATCAGCCGTGCGTGGCCGGCGCCGTCGCCGTGTAGGCGTAGCCGGCCCTGTCGGACAGCGACGACGAGCGGATCAACGTGATGGCCACCGTGAGGACGTTACCGGGCGGCGCCGGCGACGAACTCCTCCCACGTGCGGGTGCCGTGGTCGCCGTCCAGCGTCAGGTTCTGCCCGCCCCGGTACGCCTTCCCGGCCTTGCCCGGCAACCGCACCGGCACCGTCAGCCGCCGCTTGCCCGCGGTGTCCAGGTAGTCCCGCACCAGTTGCCGCAGCTCGAAAACGGCGGGTCCGGCCAGGTCCGGCACGTGTCCTGCAGGCGAACCCAGCGCCAGCTCCACGATCCGCCCGGCCACGTCGCGCACGTCGACCGGCTGCAGCCGAAGCCCCGGCACCGGCACGATCGGCAGCTTCGCGAGGCCGCGGACCATGGTCAAGGTCAGGTCGTGGAACTGGGCGGCGCGCAGGATCGTGAACGGGATGCCCGACAACGCGATGGCCTTCTCGCAGGCGAGCTTGGTGCGCAGCCAGGCCAGCGGCACGGTGTCCGCGCCGATCACCGAGATGTAGACGAGGTGGCGGACCCCGGCGCACGCGGCGAGCAGGTTGCGGGTCGCGAGGTCGTCGCCCTTCTGCCCGCCCGCCAGGTGCACGACGACGTCGGCCTCGATGGGCGGGACGTCCCCGGCGAGCAGGTCGCAGGCGATGTCGCCGTGCCTGCTCAGGGTCGTGACCTGAGCACCGGCCGAGCGCAGCGACGGAACGACGTGCTTGCCGAGGGTGCCGGTGCCGCCGGTGACGAGGATCTTCATGATTACCCTCCCGAGTGAGCTGTTGCCCGGTTGACCCGGCGGCGCTCGGGAACGTGACACGGTGTGTGCCAGGCCACAGGGGGAGTTTTGATCGCGCAGTTCGAGCAGGAGCGCACGCGGTTGCGCGCCGTCGCCCACCGGATGCTCGGGTCGTTCGCCGAGGCCGACGACGCGCTGCAGGAGGCGTGGATCAGGGTCCAGAAGGCCGACACCAGCGACGTCGAGAACCCCCAGGGCTGGCTCACGACCGTTGTCGCGCGGGTCTGCCTGAACATGTTGCGGGATCGCAAGGACCACGCGTTCGAGATGCCGGACCCGGTGATCGACGTCCACGAGGAGCCCGAGCACCAGGCCGTCGCCAAGGACGAGGTCGGGCTCGCGATGCTCATCGTGCTCGACACGCTCAAGCCCGACGAGCGGCTGGCGTTCGTGCTGCACGACATGTTCGCGGTGCCGTTCGACGACATCGCGCCGTTGATCGACAAGACGCCTGCCGCGGCCAGGCAGCTCGCGAGCCGGGCGCGCAAGCGCGTGCAGGACCGGCCCGCGCCGAACGTCGACCTGCCGAAGCAGCGTGAGGTGGTGAACGCGTTCCTCAAGGCGTCGCGCGAGGGCGACCTGGAGGGCCTCGTGTCGGTGCTGCACCCCGACGTCGTGCTGCGCGCGGGAGACCTCGAGGTCATCGGCGGCCGGACGGTGGCCGGGCGCGCCGGCACGTTCCGCAAGTACGCCTCGATGGCGGAGGTCCAGTTCGCGCTCATCGGCGGCGAGTTCGGCTTCGTCACGCGGGTCGACGGCGTGCTGTTCTCGGCGATGGCGTTCACGGTCCGCGACGACAAGATCGTCGCGATCCACGTCATTCAGGACAAGGAGCAGCTCGCGGCGCTGGTGAGCCACAGTGGGTGAGGTCGTGCTGATGTCGGACGCGCGGATCGCGGCGATTCCCGTCCGGGACTGCGGAGAACCCCTCCGCGACGTCCGGCGGGGCGGGGTGATCGCCGTCGACGAGCGCAAGAGCGATGACGAGGGCGCGTTCGCACATCTGAGGGAAGGTCTGCTGAACCGGCTGATGGACGCCCAGGACCTGCTTCCGCGCGGTGTCCGGCTCCTGTTCGTCGAGGGCTACCGGCCGCCCTCACTGCAGCGCTTCTACTTCGAGCGCTACGCCGACGAGCTGAGGGCCGGTCATCCGGAGTGGTCCGCGGAGCAGGTCCGGGCGGCCGCGAGCAGGTACGTGTCGCCGCCCGAGATCGCCCCGCACAGCGCGGGCTCCGCCGTCGACCTCACGCTCGTCTCCGACGACGGACGGGAGCTCGACCTGGGGACTCGGGTGAACGCCAGTCCCGAGGAGAGTGACGGGGCCTGTTACACGGAGGCGGAGAACATCGGCCAGGAGGCTCGGGCCAACCGGCGGCTGCTCGCCGGCGTGCTGAGCGGCGCGGGTCTCGTCAACTACCCCACCGAGTGGTGGCACTGGTCCTACGGCGACCGGTACTGGGCGTTCGTCACCGGTGCCGGTCACGCGGTCTACGGACCGGTGGACCTCGATCGAGGCCCAGTTGCAGCAGTGGCTCCCTCGCCGTCCCAGGGCGACTAACGGGACGTCGAAGGAGCCACTGCTCCGAACGTGTGATGCTCAGTCTTCCTTGGCGGGACGGGCCTCGGGAGGCAGCACGCCCCAGTCGATGAGCTGCTCGGTGAGCTCACCCGGCGTCATGTCGTAGATGATCGCGAGAGAGCGCAGGTCCTCGGTGCGGATGGAGAGGACCTTGCCGTTGTAGTCACCGCGCTGCGACTGGATCGTCGCGGCGTAGCGGGCCAGCGGGCCGACCTTCTCGACCGGCAGCTGCTGGAGCCGTTCGAGGTTGATCACGATCTTGGTGGCCGGCTCGGCACCCGACGGCACGCGGCCCTCGGGCAGGAGCTCGGCGACGGGAACCCCGTAGAAGTCGGCCAGCTCGGCCAGCTTCTGCACGGTCACCGCGCGGTCGCCGCGCTCGTAGGATCCGACGACCACGGCCTTCCAGCGACCGCCGGACTTCTGCTCGACGCCGTGCAGGGACAGACCCTGCTGCTGGCGGATAGCGCGGAGCTTGGCCCCCAGCGCCTTGGCGTAGTCGCCCATGTGGCGGTTCTCCGTTCATTCGCCCCGTCAGCAGTACGGCGGTGCTGCGGGGAGGCTTAGATCAATACGCAGAGTAATGATTACTCGCCGTGGTCGACAGGTCAAGCTGATCTCAGGACGAGACGCGCCTCACGCGTGCGACACCACTCGGATGGTTGACCGTCCGTAGGTGATACGGTGCAGGTCAGCCCGGCTATAACCGGGTGTCCGACGTCCTTTAAGGACCCGTCCAGTGAGGCGGGGAAGGAGGTCCAGCCGTGGCGTCACGTCAACGTGGCGCGACGGATCCGGCCGGGGATCGCGAGATCCTGTCGGCTGGTGATGTCGCGCGCACTGTCGCCCGAATGGCCCATCAGATCATCGAGAAGACCGCTCTCGATGCACCGAGCGCACCCGACGTCGTCTTGATGGGTATTCCCAGCCGGGGAGCCCCCCTCGCACGCCGTCTGGCCGCTAAGATCGCCGAATTTTCCGGCAGGCAGGTGCTCGAAGGCACTCTGGACATCACGCTCTACCGCGACGACCTGCGCAGAGGCCCGACCAGGCCGCTGGAGACGACGAAGCTGCCCGAGGGTGGCATCGACGACAAGCTCGTCGTGCTCGTGGACGACGTCCTGTTCTCCGGCCGCACCATCCGCGCCGCGCTCGACGCGCTGCGGGACCACGGTCGTCCCCGCGCGGTGCAGCTCGCCGTGCTGGTCGACCGCGGGCACCGCGAACTGCCGATCCGCGCGGACTACGTCGGCAAGAACCTGCCCACGTCGAAGACCGAGGACGTCGTCGTCATGCTGGACGAGTTCGACGGCCGCGACGGAGTGGTGCTGAAGTGAAGCACCTGCTCTCCACCGACGGTCTCGACCGCGACCAGGCCATCGCGATCCTCGACACCGCCGACCGTCTCAAGCAGGCGCTGCTCGGCCGCGAGGTCCGCAAGCTGCCGACGCTGCGCGGCCGCACGGTGATCACGATGTTCTACGAGAACAGCACGCGCACCCGCGTGAGCTTCGAGATCGCCGGCAAGTGGATGTCCGCGGACGTGATCAACGTCAGCAGCTCCGGGTCCAGCGTCAGCAAGGGCGAGTCGCTCAGGGACACCGCGCTGACCCTGCAGGCCGCCGGCGCGGACTGCGTGATCGTGCGGCACCCGGCGTCCGGCGCCGCCCACCGGCTCGCGGGCTGGCTCAAGCACACCAGCACGTCCGTGGTGAACGCGGGCGACGGCATGCACGAGCACCCCACGCAGGCGCTGCTCGACGCCGCCACGTTGCGCGACCGGCTGGGCAGCCTCGACGGCCGCCGCGTCGCGATCGTCGGCGACGTCCTGCACAGCCGGGTCGCGCGGTCGAACGTGCACCTGCTCACCACGCTCGGTGCCGAGGTCACGCTCGTCGCGCCGCCCACGCTCCTGCCGACCGGCGTGGAGAAGTGGCCGGTCACGGTCTCGCACGAGATCGACGCCGAGCTCGCGTCGCAGGACGCCGTGATGATGCTCAGGGTCCAGGCCGAGCGGATGCACGGCGGGTTCTTCCCGAGCTCGCGCGAGTACTCGATCGCCTACGGCCTCAACGAGCGCCGCCTGAAGCTGCTGCCAGAGCACGCCGTCGTGCTGCACCCCGGCCCGATGCTGCGCGGCATGGAGATCGCCTCTGTCGTCGCCGACAGCCCGCAGGCCGCCATCACCGAGCAGGTCCGCAACGGTGTCCACGTGCGCATGGCCGTGCTGTACCACCTGCTTGCCCACGAGGAGGAAAACGCGTGAAGCCCTTGCTGATCAAGGGAGTTAGGCCCTATGGCGAGGGGGAACCGCAAGACATCTTGATCCGTGACGGCGTGATCGCCGAGGGCACGGACGAGAACGCGGAGGTCATCGAAGGCAACGGAGCGGTCCTGCTGCCCGGATTCGTCGACCTGCACACCCATCTGCGCGAGCCCGGACGCGAGGACACCGAGACCATCGAGACGGGCTCCAAAGCGGCCGCTCTCGGTGGCTACACGGCGGTTTTCGCGATGGCCAACACCGACCCGGTCGCCGACAACGCGGTGATCGTCGAGCACGTCGCCCGCCGCGGCAAGGAGGTCGGCCTCGTCGACGTCCACCCGGTCGGCGCCGTCACCGTCGGCCTCAAGGGCGAGAAGCTCGCCGAGCTCGGCACGATGGCGAACTCTAAGGCCAACGTGAAGGTCTTCTCCGACGACGGCCTCTGCGTGCACGACCCGTTGATCATGCGCCGCGCTCTCGAGTACTCGAAGGCCCTGGGCGCCGTCATCGCCCAGCACGCCGAGGAGCCGCGCCTCACCATCGGCGCCCAGGCGCACGAGGGCGAGAACGCGTCCCGCCTCGGCCTGCAGGGCTGGCCCGCGGCCGCCGAGGAGTCCATCGTCGCCCGCGACTGCATCCTCGCGAAGCAGGTCGACGCGAAGCTGCACGTCTGCCACGTCAGCACCACCGGCACGGCCGACGTCCTCAGGTGGGCCAAGGCGCGCGGTACCAAGGTCTCCGCCGAGGTCACCCCGCACCACCTGATCCTGACCGACGACCGGCTGAGCACCTACGACCCGGTCAACAAGGTCAACCCGCCGCTGCGCACGCAGGCCGACGTCGACGCGCTGCGGCAGGCACTGGCCGACGGCACCATCGACTGCGTCGCCACGGACCACGCCCCGCACGCGATCCAGGACAAGGACTGCGAGTGGTCGGCGGCCAGGCCGGGCATGCTCGGACTGCAGACCGCGCTCGGCATCGTCGTCGAGACGATGGTGAAGACCGGACTGCTGGACTGGCGCGGCGTCGCACGGGTCATGAGCGAGAGGCCCGCCGAGATCGCCGGTCTCACCGACCAGGGCCGCCCGATCGCGGCCGGTGAGCCCGCGAACCTCGTACTGGTCGACCCGGACGCGACGTGGACCGTGAACGGCGCGGAGCTCGCGAGCGTCGCGGGCAACACCCCGTTCGAGGGCATGGAACTGCCCGGCGCGGTGACGGCGACCATCTTGCGTGGCCGGGTCACCGCTCTGGCGGGAAGGATTGCGGAATGACCCGCGTACTGCTCTCGCTGGCGGTTCTCCTGTTCTTCGCGCTGTGCGTGTACGGCATGTGGCACGGCTGGAAGCGGCGCCAGGCGAAGCAGGCCGGCCTGCCCGCGTTCCCGGCGCGACCGGAGACCCTGGGCGCGCCGAGGCTCTCGACCACGGGCGTCTACATCGGAACGACGAACGCGGGCAACTGGCAGGACCGCATCCAGGTCGGCGACATCGGCCACCGCGCGGAGGCCACGCTGAGCCTGGTGCCGGAAGGCATCGCGATCGACCGGACCGGCGCGTCGCCGATCTTCATCCCCGCAGAGGCCGTCCGGGACGCCCGCACCGACCGCGGGCTCGCCGGGAAGGTCATGTTCAGCGAAGAGGGACTGCTGGTGGTCCAGTGGGAGAACCAGGGCCACCTCTTCGACACCGGTTTCCGCGGTGACGACAAGGACGTTTACGAGGAATGGGTAGCAGCTCTAGTGGGAGGCAAGGCGTGACGAACGCGGCATTGGTGCTGGAAGACGGACGTGTCTTCCGCGGTGAGGCGTACGGAGCGACAGGCGTCTCGCTCGGCGAGGTCGTGTTCTCCACGGCCATGACCGGCTACCAGGAGACCCTGACCGACCCGTCCTACCACCGCCAGATCGTGGTGCAGACCGCGCCGCAGATCGGCAACACCGGCTGGAACGACGAGGACGACGAGTCGTCGAGGATCTGGGTCGCGGGCTACGTCGTCCGCGACCCCGCGCGAACCCCGTCGAACTGGCGGTCCAAGCGCGGCCTGGACGAGGAGCTCGCGAAGCAGGGCGTCGTCGGCATCGCGGGCATCGACACCCGCACGCTGACCCGCCACATCCGCGAGCAGGGTGCCATGCGGGCCGGTGTCTTCTCCGGCGGCGACCTCACCGACGACGCGTCGATGGTCGAGCAGGTCAAGACCAGCGCGCAGATGCTGGGCGCGAACCTCGCCGTCGACGTCACCACGGACAAGCCGTACGTGGTGGAGGCCATCGGCGAGAAGAAGTTCACCGTCGCGGCGCTCGACCTGGGCATCAAGTCGAACACCCCGCGGATGATGGCGGCGCGCGGCATCGAGGTGCACGTGCTGCCGCTGACGAGCACCTTCGAGGACATCCTCGCGGTCAGCCCGGACGGCCTGTTCCTGAGCAACGGTCCCGGTGACCCGGCCACCCAGGACCACGCGATCGCGCTCACCAAGGAGGCGCTGGGCCGCAAGCTGCCGTTGTTCGGCATCTGCTTCGGCAACCAGATCCTCGGCCGCGCGCTCGGCCGCGGGACGTACAAGATGCGCTACGGCCACCGCGGCATCAACATCCCGGTGATCGACGTGGCCACCGGAAAGGTCGCCATCACCTCGCAGAACCACGGGTTCGCGCTGGAGGGCACGCCGGGCGAGGAGTTCTCCTCCGAGTTCGGCCGCGCCGTGCTGTCCCACTACTGCCCCAACGACGGCACCGTCGAGGGCGTCCGGTTGCTCGACGCGCCGGCGTTCTCCGTGCAGTACCACCCCGAGGCCGCGGCAGGTCCCCACGACGCCGCGCCCCTGTTCGACGAGTTCGTGACGCTGATGAATGAGGCCCGCTGATGCCGAAGAGGACCGATCTCAAGCACATTCTCGTCATCGGCTCCGGCCCGATCGTCATCGGTCAGGCGTGCGAGTTCGACTACTCCGGCACCCAGGCGTGCCGGGTGCTGCGGGAGGAGGGCATCAGGGTCAGCCTGGTGAACTCCAACCCGGCGACGATCATGACCGACCCCGAGTTCGCCGACGCCACCTACATCGAGCCGATCACGGCCGAGTTCGTGGAGAAGGTCATCGCGCAGGAACGCCCGGACGCCGTCCTCGCGACCCTGGGTGGCCAGACCGCGCTGAACACCGCCATCGCGCTGCACGAGCGCGGTGTGCTGGAGAAGTACGACGTCGAGCTGATCGGTGCCGACATCGACGCGATCCAGCGCGGTGAGGACCGGCAGATGTTCAAGGACATCGTGCGCAAGATCGGCGCCGACGTCCCGCGTTCGGCCGTCTGCAAGTCGATGGACGAGGTCCGCGCGACGGTCGCCGAGCTTGGCCTGCCGGTCGTCATCCGCCCCTCGTTCACCATGGGCGGCCTGGGTTCGGGCATGGCGCACACTCCCGACGAGCTGGAGCGTCTGGCGTCGATCGGTCTCGAGGAATCTCCGGTCACCGAGGTGCTCATCGAGGAGAGCGTGCTCGGGTGGAAGGAGTACGAGCTCGAGCTCATGCGCGACCGCAACGACAACGTGGTCGTCATCTGCTCGATCGAGAACATCGACCCGATGGGCGTGCACACCGGTGACTCGGTGACGGTCGCGCCCGCGATGACGCTGACCGACCGCGAGTACCAGCACATGCGCGACGTCGGCATCAAGGTCATCCGCGAGGTCGGCGTCGACACCGGTGGCTGCAACATCCAGTTCGCGATCCACCCGCAGAACGGCCGCATGGTCGTCATCGAGATGAACCCGCGGGTGTCGCGCTCTTCGGCGCTGGCGTCCAAGGCAACCGGTTTCCCGATCGCCAAGATCGCCGCGAAGCTCGCCATCGGCTACACGCTCGACGAGATCACCAACGACATCACGGGGGAGACCCCGGCGTCGTTCGAGCCGACGCTCGACTACGTCGTGGTGAAGGCGCCGCGGTTCGCGTTCGAGAAGTTCCCCGGCGCGGATCCCACGCTGACGACCACGATGAAGTCGGTCGGCGAGGCCATGTCGATCGGCCGGAACTTCGTTGAGGCGCTGGGTAAGGCGCTGCGTTCGCTGGAAACGAAATCGGTCGGTTTCTGGACTCGGCCGGACCCGGAGGGCGTTACGCTCGAATCGGTCCTGGCACAGTTGGAACGCGGTCACGATGGCCGCCTGTACACGGTCGAGCGTGCTCTCCGCCTCGGTGCGTCCATCGAGGACGTCCACCGCGCGTCGGGGATCGACCCGTGGTTCATCGAGCAGATCGCCTGGCTCGGCACGTTGCGCACGGAGCTGCTGGACGCTCCCGTGCTGGACGAGCCGTTGCTGCGCAAGGCGAAGCGAGCTGGTCTGTCCGACCGGCAGATCTCCGTGCTGCGGCCGGAGCTCGCCGGTGAGGACGGCGTGCGCACGCTGCGGCACCGTCTGGGCGTGCGGCCGGTCTACAAGACGGTCGACACGTGCGCGGCGGAGTTCAAGTCCGAGACGCCGTACCACTACTCCGCGTACGAGCTGGACCCGAACGCCGAGTCCGAGGTGGCCGAGCAGCGGGAGAAGCCGAAGGTGCTGATCCTGGGCTCCGGGCCGAACCGCATCGGGCAGGGCATCGAGTTCGACTACTCGTGCGTGCACGCGGCGATGGCGTTGCGGGAGGCCGGGTACGAGACCGTCATGGTCAACTGCAACCCGGAGACCGTGTCGACGGACTACGACACCTCCGACCGCCTGTACTTCGAGCCGCTGACGTTCGAGGACGTGCTGGAGGTCGTGCACTCGGAGCAGGCCTCCGGTGAGGTCGTGGGCGTGATCGTGCAGCTCGGCGGCCAGACGCCGCTGGGTCTGGCGCAGCGCCTGGCCGACGCCGGCGTGCCCGTCGTCGGCACGACGCCCGAGGCGATCCACCTCGCCGAGGACCGCGGCCAGTTCGGCAAGGTGCTGACCGAGGCCGGTCTGCCCGCGCCGAAGTTCGGCACGGCCACGTCGTTCGACGAGGCGAAGGAGATCGCGGACGAGATCGGCTACCCGGTCCTCGTGCGGCCCTCCTACGTGCTCGGCGGCCGCGGCATGGAGATCGTGTACGACGAGGAGTCGCTGTCGGGCTACATCGCCCGCGCGACCGAGGTGACGCCCGAGCACCCGGTGCTGGTCGACCGGTTCCTCGACGACGCCATCGAGATCGACGTCGACGCGCTGTGCGACGGCGACGAGGTGTTCATCGGCGGCGTGATGGAGCACATCGAAGAAGCCGGTGTGCACTCCGGCGACTCGTCGTGCGCGCTGCCGCCGATCACGCTCGGCGCGTCGGACATCGAGAACGTCCGCCGCTCGACCGAGGCCATCGCCCGCGGCATCGGCGTGAAGGGCCTGCTGAACGTCCAGTACGCGCTCAAGGACGACGTGCTGTACGTCCTGGAGGCAAACCCGCGTGCGTCGCGCACGGTGCCGTTCGTGTCCAAGGCGACGGCTGTCTCGATGGCCAAGGCCGCCTCTCGGGTCATGCTCGGCGCCACGATCGCGGAGCTGCGCGAGGAGGGCCTGCTGCCGGCCACTGGTGACGGTGCCCGGCTGCCGGAGCACGCGCCGGTCGCGGTCAAGGAGGCGGTCATGCAGTTCCACCGCTTCCGCACGCCGGAAGGCCACGGCGTCGACTCGCTGCTGGGGCCGGAGATGAAGTCCACCGGCGAGGTCATGGGCATCGACTCGTCGTTCGGCAAGGCGTTCGCGAAGTCGCAGACGGCCTCCTACGGCTCGCTGCCGACCTCGGGCAAGGTGTTCGTGTCGTTCGCGAACCGCGACAAGCGCGCGATGATCTTCCCGGTGAAGCGCCTGGCGGACCTGGGCTTCCAGATCCTCGCCACGTCCGGCACCGCGGAGGTGCTCAAGCGCAACGGGATCGCGTGCACCGAGGTGCGCAAGCACTTCGAGGGCGAGGGCAACGTCGTCGACATGATCCTGGCCGGCGAGATCGACATGATCTTCAACACGCCGTACGGCAACAGCGGCCCGCGCGTGGACGGCTACGAGATCCGCACCGCCGCCGTGGCGAAGGACATCCCGTGCGTCACCACCATCCAGGGCGCTGCCGCGGCCGTGCACGGCATCGAGGCGCTCATCCGCGGTGACATCGGGGTGCAGCCGCTGCAGGCGCTCCAGGCGGCGCTGAGGGAGGGCGTGTGACCTTCGGCGAAAAACTGGCGAAAGCCGTTGCGGCGCACGGACCCCTGTGCGTCGGCATCGACCCGCACCCGAGCCTGCTGGACGCCTGGGGCCTCTCGCGCACCGCGGAGGGCCTCGAACGGTTCGCTCTGACGGCCGTGGAGGCGTTCGGCGGCAAGGTGGCGATGGTGAAGCCCCAGGCGGCGTTCTTCGAGGCCTACGGGTCACGTGGCGTCGCCGTGCTCGAACGGGTGATCTCGGAGCTGCGCGACACGGGCACGCTGGTGCTCGTGGACGCCAAGCGCGGCGACATCGGCTCGACCATGGCCGCCTACGCCGAGGCGTACCTGGGCGACGGATCGCCGCTGGCAGGAGACGCGGTGACGCTGTCTCCGTTCCTCGGCTTCGGGTCGCTGCAGCCAGCACTGGACACGGCGCGGGCGACCGGCCGCGGGGTCTTCGTGCTCGCGCTGACGTCGAACCCGGAGGGTGCCGAGGTCCAGCGCGCGGTTGCTCCGGACGGGCGAACGGTGGCGCAGACGATCATCGATTTCGCCGCGGCTCGGAATTCCGGCATTTCCCCGTGCGGCGATGTTGGTCTCGTCGTGGGTGCCACGATCGGGGAAACGGATGTGGACCTCGCGGGGTTCAACGGACCGATCCTGGCCCCCGGTTTCGGTGCTCAGGGCGGCTCGGTGGCCGATCTAAAACGGCTCTTCGGCCCCGACATGCGCAACGTTTTGCCGACTTCTTCACGAGATGTTCTCAGGCATGGGCCGGACGTATCGTCGCTGGTCAGCGCCGTGCAGAGGGTTCAAGAGGGCCTCTGACGGGCGGGCGCGCCACAACTTTTGGGGTGTGGCGCGCTCACCTGGGGAAACATGTGTTGGTAGGGTCCAGCCCACCGGCTGCCCCGCTGGTCACCGGCTTCATAGCACACCTCTGGTGTGCGAAGAGTCGCCGGTGGCGGTGATCAGGCCGCTGGAGGGTGTTGGTACTACTACCACCCGCCGCTTCACTCATGGCCGCTGAAGATTTACCTGACTGGGTCACGTTGTCCCCAGGCAATTGCGGTCGGTACGGTCGCGGCACCGATCCGAAAAGAATCCACACCACGGAGGAAATCGTGGCTCTTCCCCAGCTTACCGAGGAGCAGCGAGCCGCAGCGCTGGAGAAGGCTGCTGCCGCTCGTCGCGCTCGGGCTGAGCTCAAGGAGCGCCTCAAGCGCGGCGGCACGACCCTGACGGACGTGCTCAAGGCCGCCGAGAGCGACGAGGTCCTGGGCAAGATGAAGGTGTCCGCGCTGCTCGAGGCCCTGCCGGGCGTCGGCAAGGTGCGCGCGCAGCAGATCATGGAGCGCCTCGAGATCGCTCCGAGCCGCCGCCTGCGCGGTCTGGGTGACCGCCAGCGCAAGGCCCTGCTCTCCGAGTTCAGCGGAGAGTGAGTGACACCGGGACGGGAGCGGGCTCTGCCCGCTCCCGTCTCACCGTCCTGTCCGGGCCGTCAGGCGTAGGCAAGTCGAGCGTCCTGGCGGAGCTGCGCAAGCAGCAACCCGATGTGTACTTCTCCGTCTCGGCGACCACCAGGAAGCCGAGGCCGGGCGAGGTCGACGGGGTGCACTACCACTTCGTCGACCGCGAGAAGTTCCAGCAGATGATCGACGCCGGCGAGTTCCTCGAACACGCCGAGTTCGCCGGCAACTGCTACGGAACTCCCCGAAAACCGGTCGAGGAAGCACTGGCCGCGGGCAAGCCCGCTCTGCTGGAGATCGAACTGCAGGGAGCGCGGCAGGTCCGGGAGGCCATGCCGGACGCCCAGCTGGTGATGCTGATGCCCCCGTCCTGGGAGCATCTGGTCGTCAGGCTGACCGGACGCGGCACCGAGGACCCGGCGATCGTCGAGCGCAGGCTCGCCATCGCGCGTGAGGAACTCGCGGCCGAAAAAGAGTTCGACGAGGTCGTCGTGAACGCCGACGTGAAGTCGGCGGCCGCCGACTTGCTATCCTTGATGGTCGGACCACGAATCTCAGGAGTTTGAGAGTGATCACCCACACCGAGCTCGGTCATCTGACCGGTTCTCCGGAGGGCATCACCAACCCGCCGATCGACGACCTGCTTGAGCAGGTGAGCTCGAAGTACGCGTTGGTGATCTACGCCGCGAAGCGTGCCCGCCAGATCAACGACTATTACGCGCAGCTCGGCGAGGGCCTGCTCGAGTACGTCGGCCCGCTCGTCGAGCCGGGCCCGCGTGAGAAGCCCCTCTCCATCGCTCTCCGGGAGATTCACGCTGGTCTCCTCGAGCACACCGAGGGCGAGTAAGCGTCTCGGGGAGAGGTCTGTCAGCAGAAGGCGCAGACCGAGCTCGACGCTTGGCGTCTTGTGGGGGCCGAGCCCCCACACCCCCAGCCGGGGGCTCCGCCCCCGGACCCCGTCCGGGCGCGCGTCTGGACTACCTGCTGGGGCAGTGCACCGGCAACCTGCGGGGGTCCTCCTCGTGGGGGCGTGGCCCTCATCGGTCGTTCCTCACAGGAGAACTGTTGACTTCCGCTTCGCATGACGTCGTTGATGCCCCCGTCAAACCCCGGATCGTTCTCGGGGTGGGCGGGGGCATCGCCGCGTACAAGGCCTGTGAGGTGCTGCGGCGGCTGACCGAGTCCGGTCACTCGGTGCGGGTCGTCCCCACCGAGGGGGCGCTGAAGTTCGTGGGAGCCGCCACGTTCGAGGCGCTGTCCGGCCAGGTCGTGACCGCTGACCCGTTCGACGACGTGCACGAGGTGCCGCACGTCAAGCTCGGGCAGAACGCCGACCTCGTGGTGGTCGCCCCCGCGACCGCGAACATCATCGCGAAGGCCGCGCACGGCCTTGCGGACGACCTGCTGACGAACACCCTGCTGACCGCGCGCTGCCCGGTCCTGCTGATCCCGGCGATGCACACCGAGATGTGGGAGCACCCGGCCACCCAGCACAACGTGGCGCTGCTGCGCAGCCGCGGTGTCGTCGTCGCCGAACCGGCGAGCGGCCGTCTCACCGGCAAGGACACCGGCAAGGGCCGCCTGCCGGACCCCGCCGAGATCGTCGAGCTGGCCCGGTTGCTGCTGGTGCGTCGTGACGCTCTGCAGCGGACACTGGAGGGCGTGCACGTCGCGATTTCGGCCGGCGGTACGCGCGAACCCCTCGACCCGGTGCGTTTCCTCGGCAACCGCTCGTCCGGCAAGCAGGGCTACGCGCTGGCGCGGGTCGCGGCTCAGCGCGGCGCCAGGGTGACGCTGGTCGCGGGCAACACCGCAGATCTCCCGACGCCCGCCGGGGTCGACCTGGTGCGGGTCGGCTCGGCGCTCGAGCTGCGCGACGCCATGCACAAGGTCGCGGCGGACGCGGACGTGGTCGTGATGGCCGCCGCGGTGGCCGACTTCCGGCCCGTCGCACTCGCCGGGCACAAGATCAAGAAGACGTCCGCCGACCCGGACCCGATCACGCTGACGAAGAACCCCGACATCCTCGCGGAGCTCGTTTCCGCACGTCGGGAGGGTCAGGTGATCGTCGGGTTCGCCGCGGAGACGGGTGACGAGACGACCTCGGTGCTCGACTACGGCCGGGCGAAGCTGCGCCGCAAGGGCTGCGACCTCCTGGTCGTCAACGCAGTCGGTGACGGCAAGGCCTTCGAGCAGGAGGACAACGCCGGCTGGCTGTTGTCCGCCGAGGGCGCCGAAATCCCTATACCACACGGTTCGAAAGTGCAACTGGCGTCCGTGGTGTGGGACGCAGTTACCGCCCGTTCCGCTGAACCTCAGTAAGCTTTTTACGACGTCACGACTGCGAACAAGGAGTGTCCGTGAGCCAGCACAGCAGCAGGCTGTTCACCAGTGAGTCGGTGACCGAGGGACACCCCGACAAGATCTGCGACGCGATCAGCGACTCGATCCTCGACGCGCTGCTGGCGAAGGACCCGCGCTCGCGTGTCGCGGTGGAGACGCTGGTCACCACGGGGCAGGTCCACGTCGCGGGTGAGGTCACCACGGAGGCCTACGCCGACATCCCCACGATCGTGCGCGAGAAGATCCTGGAGATCGGCTACGACTCGTCCGCGAAGGGCTTCGACGGTCACTCGTGCGGCGTGAACGTCGCCATCGGCGCACAGTCCCCGGACATCGCGCAGGGTGTCGATGTCGCGTTCGAGAACCGGGTCGAGGGCGCGGCGGACGAGATCGACAAGCAGGGTGCGGGCGACCAGGGCCTGATGTTCGGCTACGCGTGCACCGACACGCCCGAGCTCATGCCGTTGCCGATCGCGCTGGCTCACCGGCTCTCGCGCCGGCTGACCGCGGTCCGCAAGGACGGCACCGTTCCGTACCTGCGCCCGGACGGCAAGACCCAGGTCACCATCGAATACGCGGGCGACCAGCCGGTCCGCCTCGACACGGTGGTGATCTCCACCCAGCACGCCGACGGCATCGACCTGGAGAAGCTGCTCGGTGTCGACCTGCGCACGCACGTGGTCCAGCCGGAGATCGAGGAGCTGGGTCTGGACACGTCCGGTGTGCGGTTGCTGACCAACCCGACCGGCCGGTTCGTCATCGGTGGCCCGATGGGTGACGCGGGCCTGACCGGCCGCAAGATCATCGTCGACACCTACGGCGGCATGGCCCGCCACGGTGGCGGTGCGTTCTCCGGCAAGGACCCGTCGAAGGTCGACCGCTCCGCCGCCTACGCGATGCGCTGGGTCGCGAAGAACACCGTCGCGGCCGGCCTGGCCACCCGCGTCGAGGTGCAGGTCGCGTACGCGATCGGCAAGGCGGCGCCGGTGGGTCTGTTCGTCGAGACCTTCGGCACCGAGACGGTCGACCCGCAGAAGATCCAGCAGGCCATCACCGAGGTGTTCGACCTCCGTCCGGCCGCGATCATCCGCGACCTCGACCTGCTGCGCCCGATCTACGCCCCGACCGCCGCGTACGGCCACTTCGGCCGCACCGACGTCGACCTGCCCTGGGAGTCGACGGACCGTGCCGACGCCCTGCGCGCCGCCGCCGGCGCCTGATCGTCGTCAGCGAACGGCCCGCTTCCCTCGGGAGGCGGGCCGTTCCGCGTATTTCCGGCCCGGCGGTCTCCGCGGTGAGTGGGGGAGGACCACCTGCGCGGGGTGCCGCGGCCGTTGGACGTCGAGGTGCCGCGCCTGCGGCTCGTCGACCGGTTGCGGCAACGCTGGCGCCGCCCGGTCACGCTGGTCGTCGCCGGTGCCGGCTTCGGCAAGACCACGGCGCTGGCCCAGGCGGTCCGGGCGAACCTCCTAGATCCGCGCGGCGTCGACGTGTGGGTGACCTGCGGCCCCGGCCACGAGGACGCGAGCACGCTGGCCGCCGCGATCCTGGACGCCCTCGCCACCGCTCACGGTCCTGAGCCGGGCACGCGAGAGGTCATCGCGGCACTGCGTCAGCGAGGCCCGCTCGACGTGTGCCTGCTGCTCGACGACGTCCACGAGATCCCCGGCGGTTCACCGGGAGCCGAGCTCCTCGGTGCCGTCGCACGTGCGTTGCCTGACACCGCGCACCTGGTGCTGTCCGGCCGGTGCGTGAGCCTCCCGCTGGCCCGCAGGGAGGCGGCGGGCGAGGTGGCCACGATCGGGACGGACGACCTGGCCTTCACCGGCGCCGAGACGGCCGCGCTGGCCCGCCGGTTCGGCCGCGAGCTCACCGAGGACCTGCACGGCTGGCCCGCCCTCATCAGGCTGTCGCTCAGCGCCGGGCCCGCCGCGTTGTGGCGCTACGCCGCGGAAGAGGTGCTCAGCCGCGTGTCCGGCGAGGTGCGGACGGCGTTGACGGCGCTGGTCGCCCTCGGGTGCGCGACGGCGGACGAGGTCGTTCCAGGATCTCAGCGACACCGACCAGCTGGACCAGGCGGTCGCGCTGTGGCGCGGCGAGCCGCTGCCGGACCTGGCGGACGTGTGCGAGGCCGAGATCACCGAGGTGCGGGCCCGGTACGTGCACAACCTGCTGGCACTGGGCGAGCTCCGGCTCGTCACCGCGGATCCGGTGCAGGCGTGGCGGCTGGCCGACCGCGCGCTGAGGCTGGAACCGTTCGAGCCGCGCGGCCACCGGCTGGCGCTGGCCGCAGCGCTGCGCGCACGGAATCCACAAAGGACTGCGGAGACCCGTGCGCGCGTGCTGGACTCGTTGCGGCAGCTCGGGGTGCGCCCCGATCCCGCCACGGAGATCCTGCTGAGGCAGTCGGTCAGCAGCTGACCTGGACCTCCGTGGACGGCGTGCAGAAGTCGAAGCCGGCCTCACCGTCGCCGGCGTCGGCGTTCAGGTCGCCGGACAGCAGGTCCATCCCGTCGCCGCCACGCAGCCGGTCGTCGCCCGGTTCGCCGTGGGCGGTGTCGTCGTCGGGGCCGCCCTGAACCTTGTCGTCGCCCCAGCCGGCGCAGATCAGGTCGTTGCCGCTGCCGCCGTGGATGACGTCGTCGGCGCCGAGACCGAGGATGATGTCGTTGCCGTCCAGGCCCCAGATGTCGTCGGGCAGGGGGCTGCCCTGGATCACGTCCGGCAGCGGGGTGCCCTGGATGAAGCCGGAGCCGGTGATCGTGGGCACGGCGTTGTAGCAGGCCGCGACGCCCGGTCTGTTCTGGAACTCCGGCGGGACCTCGTCCGCTGTGGCGACACCCGCGGTGCACAGGCCGATGGCGAGTGTCGCGGCGGCGATTCGCAGTCTCATGGTTGTTTCCCCTCGTCCGTGTTTTGCCTACGGACAGAAGCGTCACAACCGGGCGTTGCCCGAACGCTAACCGGACCGTCGTGGGGCTCGGTGCCCCGCAACGCGTCGATCAGGTGCGTTGCGGGGAGCACCGAGTGTGCGCGCAACGCCGGCAGCGCCAGGAGGGAGCGCTGGCGCGTACCGGCGAGGCGCAGCACGCCGCCTGGCCCGGTGACTTCGAGGGGTCCGAGCAGGCGGACGTCGAGTGGGTCCACGCATCCCAGCGGAGTCCTCGGCACGGACCCTGATACATCGCGCGGACCATGTCAGTTCATACGTGGGTTGGTTCCGCGTCACCATTTGAGACTAGAAACTCGTTCCATGTCGCTTTCTCGTCGTGGGTTCATGGCCGCCGTCGCTGCTGCTGCGTCTGGCACGTTGCTGCCGCCGTCGGTGTACGCCGCATTGGCCCGTGAGCCTCGTGCGGGAGGGTTGCGCGCGATCAAGCACGTCGTGCTGTTGATGCAGGAGAACAGATCGTTCGACCACTACTACGGCACACTTCGTGGCGTGCGCGGGTTCTCGGACCGGAACGCGTTGCGCGGGGTGTTCGACCAGTCGGGCGTGCTGCCGTTCCCGGTGCGCGAGTCGGCCTCCGGGCGGGACATCCACTACATCGGCGACCTGGACCACAGCTGGAACGGCGGGCACTCGGCGTTGCGCGGCGGGTGGAACGACAACTGGGTGCCGGCGAAGACCGCGGCGACGATGGCGTTCTACACGCGGCAGGACATCCCGTTCCACTACGAGCTGGCCGACACCTTCACGTTGTGCGACGCCTACCACTGCTCGGTGCCTTCTTCCACGTCGCCGAACCGGAACTACTGGGTGTCCGGGTACACCGGTTTCGAGCCTTCCGGTGCTCGGGCGACCGGGAACGCGGCCTACAACGAGGACAAGCACACCGGCTACACGTGGAAGACCTACCCGGAACGTCTTGAGGCGGCGGGGAAGTCGTGGCGGGTGTACCAGGAGTGGGACAACTTCCAGGACAACAACCTGGAGTTCTTCGTGCGGTTCAAGGAGATCGCGCGCAAGGTGCTGCCGGCCGGGTTCAAGTCGCTGGACAAGCTCTACGGGACCGGGGACCCGGCGCTGATCGGCGCGATCGACCTGTCGCGGCTCACCGCCGCGGAGAGGTCCTTGTACGACAGGGGACTGCACCGCGTTCGTCCCGGCGGGCTGGGGGAGGCGTTCCGGGCCGATGTCGAGTCCGGCCGGCTGCCCGCTGTCTCCTACCTCGTCCCGTCCTCTGTGGACTCGGAACACCCCGGCGCGTCGTCGCCCGCCGCGTCCGCCTCGATCACCTATCAGGTGTTGGACGCGTTGGCTTCCAACCAGGACGTGTGGGAGTCCACCGTCCTGTTCATCACCTACGACGAGAACGACGGCTTCTACGACCACGTGCCACCGCCGCGTCCGCCGCTGTCCGTCGCCGATGAGTACGTGGGTGACAAGCCGTTGGGGTTGGGTGCGCGCGTGCCGATGACCGTCGTCTCGCCGTGGTCCGTTGGCGGATACGTGTGTTCGCAGGTGTTCGACCACACGTCGATGACGCAGTTCCTGGAGCGGTGGACCGGCGTGCGCTCCGAGGAGATCTCCGCGTGGCGCCGCACCGTGTCGGGCGACCTGACCTCGGCGTTCGACTTCGACCGGCGCCGCACGTGGCCCGAGGTCGGCGAGCCCGCGCCGGTGCCTCCCGCGACGCCGCGCTGGCGTCCCGCGCCGCCGTCGTCGCAGAAGATGCCGGAGCAGGAGCCCGGACGGCGACGTGCGCGCGCTCTGCCGTATCAGCCTGACGCGTCGTTGCGCGGGGAGTTGCTGGAGATGACGAACTCCGGCTCGGCTTCCGTGCACTTCGCGCTGTACCCGTACTCCGGCCAGTTCGCCTTGCCGCAGCACTTCGACGTCGCGTCGTCGGCCTCCGTCGAGGTCGCGGGTGATCACGACCTGGTATTGCTGGGCCCCAACGGCTTCCGCCGTGAGTTCGCCGGGTCTGCCACGGACCGTGCGCGGGTGTCGTCGTCGGTGCGCGGATACAGCCGCGTGCTGACGCTGACGTTCGAGAACAGCGGCCCGTCACGACTGACGTTCGTGCTGGGCCGGCGGAAGTACGTGGTGCGCCCCGGCCATCGGCACGTGATCCCTTGGCTGACCGTGATGAACTCCGGCTGGTACGACCTGACCGTGACGGTGGAGGAGGAGCCGCGGTTCCGCCGTCGTTTGTGTGGTCACATTGAGAACGGCCAGGAGTCGATCTCCGGTTAACGTGGCCCCGTGGAGATCACGGGGGACGAGATCCGGCGGTTGCTGACGGAGGCCGACGACCTGGATCCCAGCGGGCTGCGCGTGGTCGGCGCGCACATCGAGGGCCAGCTCGACCTGCGGGACCTGGTGGTCAAGCGGCCGCTGGTGCTGCGCGACTGCACGACCGAGCAGCCGGTGCTGCTCAGCCGGGCGCACTTCTCCCAGCTGGACCTGGAGGGCCTGGTCGCGCCGTCGATCCGGGCCCGCGGCCTGACGGTGGACCACGACCTGCACCTGAGCTCGGCCCGGCTGAGCGGCGACGAGTCGATCTACGCGCTGCACATGCGCATCGGCGGTAGCGTCTACCTCGACGACGGGTTCCAGGCCGCGGGTTCGGTGGTGCTGAGCGGCTCACGAGTCGCGGGCGTGATCTCCTGCCGCGGCGCGCGGTTCGACTCGACCCTGCACCTGGTGGACGTCCAGGTCGGCGACGCGATCTTCTTGTCCCACGGCTGCCGGGCCTCGAGCGACGGCACCCACGCCGCGGTCCGGATGCGCGGCGCCCGTGTCGACGGCCAGATCGTCCTGCGCGACGGCCGCTTCACCTCGCCGGCGGTCGCGGTCGACCTGCGGCACGTCAAGGTCGGCAAGGACCTGCTCATGCCGTTCGAGGGGATCGAGGGTTCCGTTCAGCTGGAAGGCCTGGTCTACGAGGGCCTGCCCCGTGACGCCACAGTGGACGAATGGCTGTCGCTGCTGGCCACGCGCACGCCCTACTACTCGACCCAGCCGTGGGTGCAACTCGCCGCCGCCCACCAGGCGGCCGGGCACGAACGCGACGTCCGGCGAATTCGCGTTGCCGCCCAACGTGATCTGCGCCGCCGCGGCCAGCTGTCGCGGTGGGGCCGGATCTGGCACCTCATCCGCGGCTTGACCATCGGGCACGGCTACCGGCCGGCTCTCGCGTTGTTGTGGCTGGCCGGCGTGCTCGCGGTGTCGGTGGCCGTTGTGCTGGCGTCGGGCGCCGTGCGGTGCTCCGTGGTGGAACAGGTCGGCTACGCGCTGAACGTGGCGACACCCCTGGTCAAGGTCGACGCGGCTCGCTGCACGGTGGACACCGCGTCGGGCGCAGGCCAGTTCGTGCTGGCCTCGACGTGGCTGCTGCAGATCCTGGCCTGGGCGTTCGCCACCCTGTTCGTGGCGGGCTTCACCGGTTTGGTGAGGCGCAACGCGTGACTGTCGGGGGTGTCTGATACACCAAGAGGCATGAGCGCGAAGACCGGAGCAAGGCGAGGGGAACGAGTCCCCGCGGCCGTGCTGCCGGTCGCCCGCATAGTCGTGGACGTGCCGCTGGCCCACCTCGACCGCCCCTTCGACTACGCGGTTCCGTCCGAACTGGACGAGGCGGCCGTACCGGGCTGCCGCGTCCGCGTCCGTTTCGCGGGCCAGCTCGTCGACGGCTACCTCCTCGAACGAGCCGAGACCTCCGACTACGAGAAGAAGCTCGCCTTCATCGAAAAGGTGGTCTCACCCGAGCCGGTGCTGACGCCGGAAATCGCCGCCCTGGCCCGCGCCATCGCCGACAGGTACGCGGGCGGCATGATCGACGTGCTCAGGCTCGCGATCCCACCCCGTCACGCCCGAGCGGAAGCCGCCGCGCCCAGCGCCCCGGCACCGCTGCCCCAGGTCCCGGCTTGGGTGTCGCAGCAGCAGGTGGGCGCCTCGTCCGACGCGGCCGCCGACTCCGCGCCCGCCACCGCTGCGGCCGTCGGCTCCGACTCCGCTGCACCGGCTGCGGAGCTCGAGCCGGCCACGCCGTCCGTCGAGCTCGAGTCGTCCGCACCGTCGGCCGAGTCCGCGTCGTCCGCACCGTCTGCCAACTCCGGGTCCGCCGCACCGGCTGCGGAGCCCGCGTCGGCCACGCCGTCCGTCGACCTCGCGTCGGCCGTGCGGTCCGCGTCGGTCGCACCATCCGCCGAGTCCGCGTCGACCGCGCCGTCCGCCCACTCCACGTCGGCCGCTGCACCTGCCGGGGATTCCGTCACCTTCGCCGAGCCCTCGTCGGCTGCCGCGCTTGCCGGGGACGCCGTGACCTCCGCCAAGCCGATCGCACCCGCCGCAGGACCGACCGTGTCCACCGCGGCCCTGAGCGCACCGGTCACCGAACCCGTCGCTCCTGCCACAGCGCCTGCCGCCCCTTCAGTCGAGCGCACCGCTCGTGCCGCCGAGTCCGCTGCTCCCACTGCCGAATCTGCCGCTCCCACCGCCGGGCCTGTTTCTCCCACCGCAGGGGCCATCGCTTCTGGTGTCGAGCCCGTTCCTGCTGGCGCCGAGCCCACGGCTCCCACCGCCGGACCCGTTTCTCCCACCGCCGGGTCCGCCGCTCCTGGTGCCGAGTCCGTCCCTGCTGGTGCCGAGTCCGTCCCTGCTGGCGCCGAGCCCGCCTCTGCTGGCGGCGTGGCACCGCCCGCGCGTTCGCAGCTGCCGCCCGTCCCCGCCGACGCCTGGTCCCGCTACCCCCGCGGTCCCAAGTACCTCGAAGCACTCCGCTCCGGCCTGCCCGCTCACGCCGTCTGGCAGGCCCTGCCCTCAGAGGACTGGCCTGCGCGCCTGGCCGAGGCGGCTGCCGCGGTCGCTTCCACCGGCCGGGGTGTCGTCATCGTCGTTCCGGACCACCGCGATCTGGCGCGTGTTTCCGAGGCGTGCGACAGGCTGATCGAGGGCGTGGTGACCCTGTCCGCCGACCTGGGGCCGTCGGAGCGCTACAAGCGCTGGCTGGCCGTGCGGCGGGGGATCGCCAGGGTTGTCGTGGGCACCCGTGCCACCGCGTTCGCCCCGGTCAGGGATCCCGGTCTGCTGGTCGTGTGGGACGACGGCGACGACCTGCACGTTGAGCCGCGTTCGCCGTATCCGAACGTGCGTGACGTGCTGGTTCAGCGCGCGCACATGTCCGGGGCGGCGCTGCTGATCGGTGGCTTCGCTCGTACGGCCGAGGCGCAGCTCCTGGTCGAGACGGGCTGGGCCCACGAGATCGTGGCCTCCCGGGAGACCCTGCGGGCCGTGGCGCCGCGTGTCGTGTCGGTGGGCGACAACGAGTGGCAGGAGGTTAAGGACCCGGCCGCACGTACGGCGCGTCTGCCGTCCATCGCGTTCGACGCGGCTCGTTTCGCTCTGACCGACTCGCCGGTTCTCATTCAGGTGCCGCGTCGCGGGTATGTGCCCGCGCTCGCCTGCGGGCAGTGCCGGGGGCCCGCGCGTTGCCGGCGGTGTGCGGGGCCGCTGGCGTTGCCCGGCGGCACCGAGGACGGGATGCCGAAGCCCGCGTACTGCCGGTGGTGTGCGGCCACGGAGGCAGGGTTCCGGTGTCCTACGTGTGGATCTCGTCGGTTGCGTGGTCAGGTCATCGGTGCCCGGCGCACGGCGGAGGAGCTGGGGCGGGCGTTTCCCGGGTATCCGGTGCGCACCAGCGGCGCCGACGAGGTGCTCACCAAGGTGCCGGGCAGGCCCTCCCTGGTCGTGGCCACGCCGGGCGCCGAACCCGTGGCCGAGGGTGGTTACGGTGCTGTGCTGTTGCTCGACGGCTGGGCGTTGCTCGGGCGCGCCGACCTGAGGGCGTCCGAGGAGGCGCTGCGCCGCTGGATGACGGCTGCCGGCCTGGTGCGCCCCGGCAACGGACGCGTGGTCGTCATCGCGGACTCGGGCCTGACGCCGGTGCAGGCGCTGGTGCGCTGGGACCCGGTGTGGCACGCGGCCACCGAGCTCGCCGCGCGGACGGAGCTCGGGTTCCCCCCGGCGGTGCGGATGGCGACCATCGACGGCACTCCGGACGCGGTGAACGCGCTGCTCGACGAGCTGCGGTTGCCGCCCACCGGCGAGATCCTCGGGCCCGTGCCGCTGGGCGACGACGAGACCAAGGAGAGGGCGCTGGTCCGGGTCGCCCGCAGCGAGGGCCGTCAGCTGGCCGCCGTCCTGGCCGAGGCGCAGGCCGTGCGGACCGCGCGGAAGGAACAGGAGCTGGTGCGCATCAAGCTTGATCCGCTGGAGGTCCTCTGACCGGCTGCCGCTTGGTCAGCCCTCGTGGTACGAGCGCAGGTTCGCGATGTGGTCGCGGATGTCGTCGTCGGTGAGCTTCTCGTACTCGAGGTACTCGCTCATGTACGTCATCAGGTCGACGCGCTCCGGGTGGTCCTCGCTCGCGATGACGTGCGCCGTCGTGCCCGCGATGCCCGCCGGGAACAGCAGGAAGCCGTCGAGGCCCGCCATGGTGTCGAAGGAGGCGTTCTTGGCCTCCCACAGCGTCCAGACGTCCTCCTCACGGCCGCACTCGGCGAGGAGCAGCGCGGCGAGGAGCATCGCCTCGCTCACGCCCCAGCCCTCTCGGTGGGCAGCCGTCTCCTCTGCCAGGAGGTGGCGCAGGAGGTCCGCGTCGTCGTCGCGGCGCTGGCTCAGCAGCAGCCGCAGGACGTCCTCGCGGTCGGCCTCGTCGAGCGTGGTGTTCGCGAAATCCGTTCGCAACCGGTCAAGATCGATCACCTCCGCACCTTAGGCCTTCCTCAAGGACAGTGTTGCCATCCGGTCGTAACGGAGTAGAAGAGTGCGCATGTTGCGAACGGTTGCCGCACTGACGCTGTCCGTCGTACTGGTCGCTCCTGCGCACGCAGGTGCGGCGGAACCACCGCCTCGCGTGCCGGAGCAGGTCGGCTGGGGCGGTGCCGTCTCCAGCGTCGACCCCGACGCGTCCCAGATCGGTATCGACGTGCTTCGCCGCGGTGGCAACGCCGTCGACGCCGCCGTCGCGACCGCCGCCGCGCTCGGCGTGACCGACCCGTTCAGCGCGGGCATCGGTGGCGGCGGGTTCTTCGTCCACTACGACGCGCGCACCAAACGCGTCTCCACTCTGGACGGACGTGAGACCGCACCGCGCGCCGCGACCGAGCAGCTCTTCGTGGAGAACGGCAAGCCGCTCCCGTTCGCCGAGGCGATGACCAGCGGCCTGTCCGTCGGTGTCCCCGGCACGCCGAAGACGTGGCAGCAGGCCCTGCGCAAGTGGGGCACGCTGAACCTGCGCGAGGCCATGGCGCCCGCCGAAGCGCTGGCACGGCGCGGTTTCGTCGTCGACCAGACGTTCAACTCGCAGATCGCGAACAACGCCGCCCGCTTCGCCGACTTCACCTCGACCCGTGATCTCTACCTGCCGGGCGGCCAGCCGCCTGCCGTCGGGAGCACGTTCCGCAACCCGCAGCTGGCCGACACCTACCGCGAACTGGCCCGCACCGAGCTCGCCTCCCTCTACGGCGGCGCGGTGGGCCGCGACCTGGTGAAGACGGTCCAGCAGCCCCCGGTCGTGCCCGGCTCGACCCGCAACGTCCGCCCCGGCGCCATGGAGATCTCCGATCTGGCCCGCTACCAGGTGGAACGCCGCGACCCCACGCACTCGCGCTACCGCGGCCTGGACGTCTACGGCATGGCGGCCCCGTCGTCCGGCGGCACCACCGTCGGCGAGGCGCTCAACATCCTGGAGTCGACCGACCTCTCCAAGGCGTCCGACGTCGAGTACCTGCACCGCTTCATCGAGTCGACCAAGCTCGCCTTCGCCGACCGCCTGCGCTGGGTGGGCGACCCGGCCTTCTCCCGCGTCCCGACCGAGGGCCTGCTCTCGCAGAAGTTCGCCGACTCCCGCGCGTGCCTGATCAAGTCCGACGCCGTGCTGCCCGCCCCGCAACCGGCAGCCGATCCGTACAACCCGAAGGCGTGCGAGGCGACCGCCGGCCTCTCGGCACCGCGTGAGGACGCCGAACGCACCACCCACCTCACCACGGCCGACCGCTGGGGCAACGTCGTCGCCTACACCCTCACGATCGAGGCGGAGGGCGGCAGCGGCATCGTCGTCCCCGGCCGGGGCTTCCTGCTCAACAACGAGCTCACCGACTTCGAGTTCGTCGCCCCGACCGCCGGCGTCCCGCACCCGAACCTCCCCGGCCCCGGCAAGCGCCCGCGCTCGTCCATGTCCCCGACCATCGTCCTGGACCACGGCAAGGTCGTCCTCGCGGTCGGCTCCCCAGGCGGCTCCACCATCATCACCACGGTCACCCAGATCCTGACCGCCCGCCTGGACCGCAAGATGTCCCTGCGTGACGCCGTGGCCGCCCCGCGCGCCTCCCAGCGCAACGCGGCAACGACCCCGGCAGAGGCGGCGTTCATCGCGGCCGCCACGACCCCGGGCCTGCAGGCCATCGGCCACAAGTTCAGCCAGAACGCCGAGATCGGCGCCGCCACCGCCGTCGAACGGGCCTCGGACGGCCGCTGGCGCGCGGTGGCCGAACCGACGCGGCGCGGGGGAGGAGCGGCCCGCGTGGTGAAGGTGGGCTGAGCGCGACCTCGGTCACCTCTGCTCGAACCCCGGCTGGAGTGCGGAAGCCCGCACTCCAGCCGGTCGCATGACAAGTCCCGTGTGGACGATGCGTTACCCGGCGACCACGGTCTCGCCCCAGGTCAGGTCCTGGTCGGGAGCCGCGGTGCAGTGGACGCTCATCTGCGTCTGCACACCGCTGAACTTGTGGAAGCTGAGCCGGATGTCACCGCTGCTCGCGAACCGCCACTGGCCGGGCAGGGCATCACCCGGATACAGCTGCCGGTCGGAGACCGGACCGGTGACGCCGGCGGCGAACCGGTCGACGGCAATGCCGCGGCCGATGTCGCCGCCGAGGTTCTGCGGCCAGTCCTCAACACCGTCGTGGTGCACCGACAGGTGTGCGGCAGTTACGGAGACCTGGTCGAACAAGGTCACTCCGCGCGCGGCGAGCTCAGGGCCCAGTACGTCGAGGTCGAGCCGCACCGACACGCCCCAGCCGCTTGCGGTCAGCGGAGCGGTCGACGGTGATGTGGCCGGCACGGTGCCGAGGAGCCGATATCCGCCGCGCACGGTGAGCGTGGCCTCCGGCTTTCCGGCGGTGCGCAGCCGAGCCTCGCACGAAGCGGACAGCTCCCCCGTGGACGCCCCGGCCGGTGCGCCGGCCGCGAACACGACCGACACGACTGCCGCGAGCACGGCGGCGAACCGGACAGTGGTTCTTCGCATTGCGGTGATTCCTCCCCCTGCCTGACTTCCAGGCCCCACCGCCATGCTGGCACGCGGCACCGACAGTCCTGGATGCGCTTGCACAGCACGGAAAACGCGCAAGAACTGTCAGACCTCCCGACTAGTCTTGAAATTGGGGGAACCCGGCCGAAGCCGTGTGTGTGGTGCGTGCGCTACTGGTTGGTGTGTCCGTCGATGCGTTCGCGGATGAGGTCGGCGTGGCCGTTGTGCTGTGCGTACTCCTCGATCATGTGGATGTAGAGCCAGCGCACCGAAATCTCGCCCACCCGTTCGTGCAGGAAGGTGTCGTCGAGGTCGCGCGTGGCGGCCGCCGTGCGGGCTTCGGCCATTTCGGCGACGAGATCTGCGTACTCGGCCTCGGCGCGGGCCGGGTCCAGGTCCTCGAAGGCGCCGTCCCACTTGCCAGGCTCGCTGTAGCGGGCCTTGACGTCGTGGCCCGCCAGGCGGACGCGGAACCAGACGCGCTCGACGTCGGTCAGGTGGCGGATCAGGCCCAGCAGGCTGAGGTTCGACGGCGGTGCGGAGGCCGTGGCGAGCTGCTCGCCGGTCAGGCCCGCGCAGTTGCGCAGGAAGGTGGCTCGATGGCGGTCGAGCCACGCTTCCAGCATCGGGCGTTCGGCGCCGACGAGCGGTTCGTCGGCCGGTTCTGCTTCGGGTGCCGTCCAGGTCATCCGCTCATGATCAACCCATCGGGCCCTCGTAGACGACCGCGTTCTTCGCGTCGCGGACCGTGACCTGGATGGCTCTGGGGTCGGTCAGGCCGGTCACCTGGGGGAGTGCGGCGACGAAGAAGCCCTCGGTGACGTTCACCGTCTGAGCGGGCGTGGAAGCGCCGCGCAGTTCGACGGTTTTCGCGTCGCGGCTGGTGCGCCCGACCATGAGGAAGCCGGCGTCGCCGATGGCTCCGCTGACGATGGCCGGCTTGTTCTCCCCCGCGGGGAGGCCGGGGCGGGGCTGCAGGGTCTCAGGGCCAGTGGTGAACGTGCAGGTGGCCCATTCCCGGTGGTCGCGGTGCGCCACCAGGATGCCCTGGGCCGAGATCAGGGGCTCCCAGCCGCGCAGGTCCTCGGCGCGCGTGCCGTTCGCGTAGGCGTTGTCCGCGCACCTGGCCACGATGTTCGCCGGGGTCCACGGGTCGGCGTTGCCGCTCTCGAAGCTGTCGAAGGTCGCGGCGGCCGGCAGGACGGCGCCGGACGGGAGCGGCACGGTGCGGTTGTCGAAGACCAGCTCGGTCACGGTGAGCGGGACCGGCGTGTGGATGACGAAGAAGTCCGGTGTCACGACGGCGGCGCTGGACGCCCGGCTGTGGGACGTCGAGACCTCGCGGGCGCGGGCCGTCAGCGCGCCGAGCGGGGGGACGCCCGCGATGATCTGACCGGACCGGTAGGTGATCGAGCCCGCTTCCAGCTGGACGGGCCGCGCGTCCGGCGCGGCGACGCCGGCGGTGGAAGCGGCCAGTTCGCAGAAGCGGCCGTTCTCGCCGACGAGGACCTTCTGCAGGCCGAAGACCACCATTTCGGTGGAGGACCAGTTCGGGTCGTTCAGCGCGGCGCGGCAGCGGGAGAGGTCCTGGCTCGACGGGGTGTGGACGTCGCCTCGGCCGGGATCGGGAGTTCTGTCGACGACCGACTGCGTGATGGCGATGCCGCTCGCGATCAGGAGCGCCACACCGGCGGCCACGGCGAGCGGGGTGTGGTCGCGCCGGCTCCGGACCTCGGTGAAGTCGGGGCGCATGCGTTCCCTGACGTCCGCCGGGAGCCGGCGGCGGGGTGGCAGGTCGATGGTCATCACTCCACCTCCAGGGTGTCGTCGAGGAGTTCCTTGCGCAGGCGGGACCGGGCACGGGAGATGCGCGAGCGCACGCTCACCTCGGCCACGCCCAGGGCCTCCGCGGCTTCCGCGGCGGACAGCTCGCCGAGGAGGACGAGCTGCACCGCCTCGCGTTCGGCGCGGGGGAGGCGTTCGACGGCCAGCAGCACCCGGCTCAGCCGCGCCTCGTGGTCGAGGGCCGACGCGACCTCGTCCGCGTGGTCGCGCTGCACGTCGTTGCGGGGCACGCGCAGCAGGAGACGGGTGAACCTGGCTTTGCGGCGGAACTCGGACCTCGCCAGGTTGCCCGCGACGGTGAACAGCCACGGCAGCGCGCTGTCCCGCACCAGGGTCATCTCGGCCCGGCGGCGCCAGGCCGTCAAGAAGGTCGCCGAGGTCAGATCCTCCGCCGTCGACCACGACGCGGTCAGCCGGTAGGCGTGGTTCCACACCGCCTCGGCGTAGCGGTCGTACAGCAAGCCGAACGCCTGCTCGTCGCCTCGTGCCCACAGTTCGGCGTCCGGCGGGGCGTCGTCGGGCACTGCGGCCGCCCCCTCCCAGCTCGGTCGCATCAGCCTCATGACCTGGAGGTGTCCACCTTCCGGCCGAGTGTTGCACCTGATCTTCCTACCTCGGGCTGACCGAAGCTCGATACTGCGAGCCGATGTGGGCTGACCTGCGCGAACGGCACAGTGTGTGGCATGACGACGACGACTTTCACCGGCACTGCGGCGGCCCACTTCAACTTCCACGCGTTGTTCCGCCCGGTGCTCGCGGCGCTGCGTTTCACCGGTCATTTCGTCGTGGCGCTGGTAGGCGTGATCTTCCTCGGCAGCGCGTCCGAGCACTGACCGCGCTCCTCGTAGACTGGCCTCCAGTCCACCACGAGGAGCATTGCGTGACCGTCCAACCCATCCGCCTGTTCGGCGACCCGGTGCTGCGCACCCCCGCCGTCGAGGTCACCGACTTCGACAAGGAGCTGCGCACCCTGGTCAAGGACCTGTGGGACTCGATGCAGAACGCGGGCGGAGCGGGACTCGCCGCGCCTCAGCTCGGCGTTGGACTGCGGGTGTTCACCTACCACTGCGACGGCTTCGCGGGACACCTCGTCAACCCGACGTGGGACGTGGTCGGCGAGGACATGCAGGACGGCCCCGAGGGCTGCCTGTCCATCCCCGGCCTGTCGTGGGACTGCAAGCGCCATCTGCACGTCGTGGCCAAGGGCTGGAACATGCACGGTGAGCCGGTCGAGGTCGAGGGCACCGAGACTCTGGCCCGCTGCATCCAGCACGAGACGGACCACCTCGACGGCGTGCTGTTCCTCGACCGCCTCGACGCCGAGACCCGCAAGCAGGCCATGCGGGAAATCCGGCAGTCCGAGTGGTTCGACGGTACGGTCCCCACCTTGAAGCAGAGCCCGCACCCACTCTTCGGCAGGTCCAGCTGACCATGCGACTCGTGTTCGCCGGTACGCCCGAGGTCGCACTTCCCTCGCTGCGCGCCTTCATCGACTCTCCCCGCCACGACGTCGTTGCCGTGGTCACCCGTCCCGACGCCCCCTCCGGCCGCGGCCGCAAGCTGGAGCGCTCGCCCGTCGCCGCGCTCGCCGACGAGCACGGCATCGAGGTGCTGACGCCCGCCAAGGCCGGCGACCCGGACTTCCTGGACCGCCTGCGTGCGCTCGAGCCCGACCTCTGCCCGGTCGTCGCCTACGGCAACCTGCTGCCGCAGCGGACGCTCGACATCCCGCGGTTCGGCTGGATCAACCTCCACTTCTCCGTGCTGCCCGCGTGGCGCGGTGCCGCGCCGGTGCAGGCCGCCGTGCGCAACGGCGACGACATCACGGGCGCCTCGACCTTCCGGATCGTGCGCGAGCTCGACGCCGGCCCGGTGTTCGGCGTGGTCACCGAGAAGGTGCGCGAGCGCGACACCTCCGGCGACCTGCTGGCCCGGCTGTCCGAGTCGGGCGCCCAGCTCCTGCTGTCCACTGTGGACGGCATCGAGGACGGCACCCTGCGCGCCGTCGAGCAGCCGGCCGACGGCGTCACGTACGCCGCCAAGATCACCGTCGAGGACGCACGCCTCGACTTCACCGCGCCCGCCGTGGCCGTCGACCGCCTGGCGCGCGCCGTGACGCCGGAGCCCGGCGCGTGGGCCGAGTTCCGGGGCGAGCGGCTGAAGCTCGGCCCGGTGACACCCGTGGACGACGTGACGCTGCCCGCGGGCGAGGTGCTCGTCGAACGCAAGCGCGTGCTCGTCGGCACGGCGACCACCGCCGTGGCCCTCGGTGAGGTCCAGGCGCAGGGAAAGAAGCGCATGGCCGCCACCGACTGGGCCCGCGGCGTGCGCATCGAGGCAGGGGAGCACATCGCATGACCGGCTACTCGCGAGGAGCTTCCAAGCCTTCCCGCCCGCGCAGGCCACACCCGCCGCGCCGGCGCACCGGACCCTCCCGGCCGCCCGTGGAGGACCCGGCACGCCTCGCCGCGCTGGAGACGTTGCGGGCCGTGCGGCAGCGCGACGCGTACGCGAACCTCGTGCTGCCGCAGCTGTTGCGCGAGCGCCGCATCACCGGCCGTGATGCCGCGCTGGCCACCGAGCTCACCTACGGCGCGGCGCGAGCCCAGGGCCTGCTCGACGCCGTCATCGAGGCGTGCTCCGACCGCCCGCTGTCCGAAGTGGACGGCTCGGCGCTCGACGCGTTGCGGCTCGGTGCGTATCAGCTGCTACGCACCCGCATTCCGGCACACGCGGCGGTCGCATCGACCGTCGACCTCGTGCGGGCCGAGCTCGGCTCCGGGATCGCGGGCTTCGTCAACGCCGTCCTGCGCAGGATCGCCGAGCAGGACGAGGCCGCGTGGGTCGACGAGCTGGCGCCCGACCCGGACACAGATCCGATCGGCAACCTCGCCTTCACCCACGCCCACCCGCGCTGGATCGCGCAGGCGTTCGCGGAGGCCCTCGGCAGCCGGGACGAGCCGCTGAAGCGCGCCCTGGAGGCCGACGACGCCCGACCGGCCGTGCACCTGGTCGCACGTCCCGGCGAGGTGAGCGCCGACGAGCTCGCCGCGATCGTCGGCGGCGACGTGGCGCCCTACTCGCCCTACGGCGTGCACCTGGAGGCCGGGGCGGGCGACCCGGGCGATCTCGAGCCCGTCCGGGAACGCCTCGCCAACGTGCAGGACGAGGGCAGCCAGCTGTGCGCCCTGGCCCTCACCCGCGCGCCTCTGGAAGGCGGCGAGGGTGATGCCGGTGGGGGTACGGACGACCGCTGGCTGGACCTCTGCGCGGGCCCCGGCGGCAAGGCCGCGCTGCTCGCCGCCCTGGTCGGCCTCGAAGGCGGCGAGCTGATCGCCGTGGAGAAGGCACCCCATCGCGCCGAGCTCGTGCGCAAGATCACCTCAGGCCTGCCGGTGACCGTGCACGTGGCCGACGGCCGCGAGACCGACTTCGTCGAAGGGGCGTTCGACCGCGTACTGGTCGACGCGCCCTGCACCGGTCTCGGTGCACTGCGCAGGCGCCCGGAGGCGCGGTGGAGGCGCCAGCCCACTGACGTCGGCACGCTCACGAAGCTGCAGCACGAACTGCTCACCGAGGCGTTGCGACTGGTGCGTCCTGGCGGCGTGGTCGGCTATGTCGTGTGCTCACCTCATCTCTCGGAGACCGTCGGGGTGGTGACGGACGTCGCGCGGCGGACGGGGGCCGAAGTGCTGGACGCGCGGGAGTTCTTCCCGGGAGTTCCGGACCTCGGGGAAGGGCCGCACGTTCAGCTCTGGCCTCATCTGCACGGCACCGACGCGATGTTCTGCGCGGTGCTTCGACGCCCTGTTCGAGCGCTCGTGAACGACGGTAGTGACGGGGTCTGACAGTTCCGGGCGGTTGATGGGCGCGGGGGATCCGGGCGGCAACACGGTCGGTGACGTGCACGGTGGCATCACCCAGATCGGTGACGTCCACGGTGACGTGCACATCGCCCGCTCTCCGGCTCGGCGGTGGCGGAGGGTGGCCGGGGGAGCTGTCGGTGCCCTGGTCGTGGTGGTAGCGGCCACGATCGTGTGGCGACTCGTGGCTCAGAACGCCAGCACGCGGAAGTCGCGGTCGTCGGGATCCGGGTGGAGCTGAAAGAGACGTCCACGCCCGGAGCGCGCGCGGATCGGGTCCCGGGCGCACCGTGCGCACCCGGTGAGGTGCCGGTGCGGGAGTTCACGATCGACTTCGACACCGCGGCTCACGCCGCGGCCGAAACCGGTGAGACCAGGGGAGGACGCGGCCACGTCGACGTTCCCGCACCGCGTGAGCCGCGGTGATCCCGAGGTGTTCGAGATCGGGTTGGTCACCGAGGGTTGCGACTGCCGCTCCGCTCTCGTCGTGGACCGGGTGGCGAACGGCGAGGAGAAGTCGACCACGGCAGGCGATTTCCGCGTCGTTCCCGGATGATCGTCCACCCCGGACGATCCGCCTAACATCGGCGCAATGACACGTGGACTGCTCGGACTCGTCGCAAGCGGCTGCGGCGGCGTCGAAACCTGGTTCAGGAAGGACCTCGCCGAACCCGCGGCACAGCGGGGCTGGCGGCTCGCCATCACGCTGACCCCGACCGTGGTCCCGTGGTTCGAGGAAGCGGGCGAGCTGGACAAGCTCCAGGCCCTCACCGACCTCGACATCCGCTGGACCCCGCGCCTGCCGAGCCAGCCCAAGCCCTACCCGACGCCGGACGCGTTCATCTTCGCCCCCGCCAGCGCGAACTCTGTGGCCAAGCTGGCCCTGGGCATCGGCGACAACCAGGCGCTGACCGCGTTGAACGAGGCCATCGGCGTCGAGGGCTGCAAGGTCGTCGTCATGCCCCAGGCCAACGCGGACAAGCGCCGGCACCCGATGTGGGAGACGCACGTCGCGACGCTCACCGGAGCGGGTGTCGTGGTGGTCACTGACGAGGCTCCCGGCAGGCTGCTCGACCTGCTGGACACCTAGACTTCACCCTTGTGGTCCACACGCCGATGATCGCCCCCAGCATCCTGTCCGCCGACTTCGCGCGGCTCGCCGACGAGCTCGCCGCGGTGCCCACGTCGGACTGGATCCACGTCGACGTCATGGACAACCACTTCGTGCCGAACCTGACGCTCGGCCTGCCCGTGGTGAAGTCGCTGCTCAAGGTGACCGACATCCCGATCGACTGCCACCTGATGATCGACGACCCGGACCGCTGGGCCATCGGGTACGCAGAGGCGGGCGCGTACAACGTGACTGTGCACGTCGAGGCGGCCGACGATCCCGTCGCGCTGGCCAAGAACCTCAGGGCGGCGGGCGCGAAGGCCGGGCTCAGCATCAAGCCGGGCACGCCGCTGGAGCCGTACGTCGACGTGCTCAAGCACTACGACACGCTGCTCGTCATGTCGGTCGAGCCCGGCTTCGGCGGGCAGAAGTTCATGGCCGACGTGCTCGAGAAGGTGAGGACGGCCCGTCGTCTCGTCGACACCGGGCACCTCAAGCTGATCGTGGAGATCGACGGCGGCATCAACGCCGACACGATCGAACAGGCCGCGCAGGCCGGAGTGGACTGCTTCGTCGCCGGGTCCGCCGTCTACGACGCCGCCGATCCCGGCAAGGCCGTCGAGGCCCTGCGCGCCCAGGCAGCCGGGGCGAGGTGACGCCCGAGGACGCGATGGCGCTCGCCATCGCGGAGAGCGAGCGGGTGCGGGGCACCACCAGCCCCAACCCGCCGGTCGGCTGCGTCGTCCTGGACGAACACGGCAGACCGGTCGGTTTCGGTGGCACACAGCCACCCGGTGGCCCGCACGCCGAGGTCATGGCGCTCAAGGAAGCCGGCACGAGGGCCCGCGGCGGCACGGCGGTGGTCACCCTCGAGCCGTGCTCCCACTTCGGCCGCACGCCGCCGTGCACCGAGGCGCTCATCGAAGCCGGCGTCAAGCATGTCATCCACGCCGTCAGCGACCCGAACCCGGACGCCGGGGGCGGCGCGGCCCAGCTGGAACGGGCCGGCATCACGGTGACGAGCGGCCTGCTCGCGGACCAGGTCGGCAACGGCCCGCTCCGGGCGTGGCTGCACTTCGCCAGGACGGGACGCCCGCACGTCACGTGGAAGTACGCCGCGTCGCTCGACGGCCGGATCGCGGCGCAGGACGGCACCAGCCAGTGGATCAGCTCGGAAACCTCCCGCAAGGAGGTCCACGCCATGCGCGCGAAGCTGGACGCCATCATCGTCGGCACGAACACGGTCAAGAAGGACGATCCCGCGCTGACGGCCAGGGACGACGACGGAATGCCGTTGCCCCGCCAGCCGTTGCCCGTGGTGATGGGCATGAGCGACCTGCCGGACGGGGCCAGGCTCCGGCACACCGCGCTGCACCTGCGCACGCACGACCCGGACGAGGTGCTGAGCGCGCTCGCCGCTCGAGGTGTGGTGGACGTCCTGCTCGAAGGCGGGTCAACTGTGGCCGGCGCGTTCCTGCGCGCTGGGAGAATCGACCGCGTGCTCGCCTACATCGCGCCGGCGATCCTCGGGGACGGGCCCGCGGCGATCCTCGGCGCGGGCGTGTCAACCATCACGGACGCTGTCCGGTTGACCGTGCAAGACGTCACCATGAGCGGACCGGACTTGCGGATCAGCGCGGTTCCGCAAACTTAGGAGGAGCGGTGTTCACCGGGATCGTCGAGGAACTCGGCCACGTGGTCGCGACGGAGGATCTGCCCGACGCGGCACGGATCCGCATCGCGGGACCGATCGTGACCAGCGACGCCAAGCACGGCGACTCCATCGCGGTGAACGGCGTCTGCCTCACCGTCGTGGAGGTCGAGAACGACACCTTCACCGCCGACGTGATGCGCGAGACGCTCGTGCGCAGCAGCCTCGCGAAGGTCGCCCAGGGCGACCGGGTCAACCTGGAGCGCGCGGCCGCGGTCGGCCAGCGCCTCGGCGGCCACATCGTGCAGGGTCACGTCGACGGCACGGGCACGATTCTCGCGCGGGAGAAGGCGGAGCACTGGGAGATCGTCCACATCGGACTGCCGCCCCAGCTCGCCCGCTACGTCGTGGAGAAGGGCTCCATCACCGTCGACGGCGTCTCGCTGACGGTCGTGACCGTCTCCGAGGACCAGTTCACCGTGAGCCTCATCCCCACGACGCTCGAACTCACCACGCTCGGGCACCGCCTGCCCGGCGACCTGGTGAACCTGGAGGTCGACGTGCTCGCGAAGTACGTTGAACGACTGGCCATCCCGCACCTGCGGGCCATTGCGGGCGAGGAGGCCCAGTGAGCACGGAGTTCGCGGAAATCGAGCGGGCGATCAAGGACATCGCCGCCGGTCGTCCCGTGGTCGTCGTCGACGACGAGGACCGCGAGAACGAGGGCGACCTGATCTTCGCCGCCGAGAAGGCGACGCCGGAGCTGCTCGCGTTCATGGTGCGCTACACGTCCGGTTACATCTGCGTGCCGCTCACCGAGGCCGACTGCGACCGCCTCGACCTGCCGCCGATGTTCCACACCAACCAGGACGTGCGGGGCACCGCCTACACCGTCACCGTCGACGCGCGAGAGGGCGTCAGCACCGGCATCTCGGCCGCGGACCGCGCCCGCACGATCCGGCTGCTCGCCGACCCGACCTCGAAGGCCAGCGACTTCAACCGTCCCGGTCACGTCGTGCCGTTGCGCGCCAAGGCCGGCGGCGTGCTGCGCCGTCCCGGTCACACCGAGGCCGCCGTCGACCTGTCGCGGCTGGCCGGGTTGTCACCCGCGGGTGTGCTCTGCGAGATCGTGTCGCAGAAGGACGAGGGCGACATGGCCCGCCGCGACGAGCTGGAAGTGTTCGCCGCGGACCACGACCTCGCGCTGATCACGATCGCCGACCTGATCGCGTACCGCCGCCGGGTCGAGACCCAGGTCGAACGGGTCGCGGAGGCGCGGATCCCGACGGCGCACGGCGTGTTCACCGCCGTCGGCTACGACAGCCTGCTCGACGGCATCGAGCACGTCGCGCTGGTGTACGGCGAGATCGGCGACGGCGAGGACGTGCTGGTGCGCGTGCACTCCGAGTGCCTCACCGGTGACGTCTTCGGCTCACTGCGCTGCGACTGCGGCCCGCAGCTCGACGCGGCACTGGAAGCCGTTGCAGCACAAGGACGTGGCGTCGTGCTGTACATGCGCGGGCACGAGGGCCGCGGCATCGGGCTGATGCACAAGCTGCAGGCCTACCAGCTGCAGGACCAGGGCGCGGACACCGTGGACGCGAACCTCGCGCTGGGCGTTCCCGCCGACGCCCGCGACTATGGCACGGGCGCGCAGATCCTCGTGGACCTCGGTATCAAGTCCATGCGGCTGCTCACGAACAACCCGGCCAAGCGCGTCGGTCTGGAGGCCGGATACGGTCTGCGTGTGCTCGACCGGGTGCCGCTGCCGATCTCCCCGAACCCGGAGAACCTGCGGTACCTGCGCACCAAGCGCGACCGGATGGGTCACGAGCTGCACCAGCTGGAGCAGTACGAGGCCGTTGTTTCCGCTACGGAGGACCAGGAATGAGTGGCGAGGGCCGTCCTGAGCAGACACAGCTCGACGGCAAGGGCCTGAGCGTCGCGATCGCGGCGACGCGCTGGCACACCAAGATCACCGACCAGCTCGTCGAACGCGCGCTGGAGGCGGCGAAGGACGCGGGCTGTGCGGACACGACCGTCGTGCGCGTCGCGGGCGCGATCGAGCTTCCCGTTGTGGTGCAGGAGCTCGCGCGCCACCACGACGCCGTCGTCGCGCTGGGCGTCGTGATCCGCGGTGGCACCCCGCACTTCGAGTACGTGTGCGACTCGGTGACCGACGGCCTCACGCGGGTCGCGCTGGACGAGTCGACGCCGGTCGGCAACGGCGTGCTGACGTGCGACACCGAGGAGCAGGCACTGGCCCGTGCCGGCCTGCCGGAGTCGGTGGAGGACAAGGGGTACGAGGCGACCGTGGCCGCGATCGACACCGCGCTGGTGCTGCGCGGCCTGCGTCAGCCGTGGACCGAGCGGGGGTTCGAATGACCACCCTCGTCTTCCGCCCCAAGAAGATCCGCCGCGTCGCGTGGGCATGCGCGATCGGCCTCGTTGCCGTGTTCACCGTGGTCGGGCTGCTGCTGGGCAACACCCCGACCGGCGTGATCTTCCGGACCTCCGACCAGGTCGCCATGATCATCCTGGGCTTCCTGCTGGCGGGCGGCGTGCTGCTGCTGACCCGCCCCCGCGTCACCGCCGACGCCTCGGGTGTCGACGTGCGCAACGTCGTGACGTCCCACCACTTCGACTGGAAGGACGTGCTCTCGGTGAGCTTCCCGGACGGTGCCGCGTGGGCCCGCCTGGAGCTGCCGGAGGACGAGTACATCTCGGTGATGGCCGTGCAGGCCGTGGACCGCGAGTACGCCGTGTCGTCCGTGCGGGCGCTGCGTGAGTTGCACAAGGCGGCGCAGAACCAGCGATGAGTTCCGCCGGCTGAGGGAGTCTGCACGGACATGACTCAACTGCTGCGAGTGCAGAACTTCATGGTCTCGAGCGACGGGATCGCTGCCGGCGAGGACCAGAGCCTCGAGAACCCGTTCGGCCTCGACGTCGCGCCCGAGCGGCTGTTCGCCTGGGCCGGTGCCACCGCGAGCTGGCCCAACCGCACCGATCCCGGTGGCAGCCGGGGCCTCGACGACTACTTCACCCGGGACTTCACGCACAACATCGGCGCCGAGATCATGGGCCGCAACAAGTTCGGGCCCCAGCGCGGACCGTGGACCGACCACGAGTGGCAGGGCTGGTGGGGCGACGAGCCGCCGTTCCACACGCCGGTGTTCGTGCTGACCCACCACCCGCGGCCGTCCTTCACGCTGGGCGACACCACGTTCCACTTCGTCGACGGCGATCCGGCCGCGGTGCTCGAGCAGGCTCGGGAGGCCGCGCAGGGCAAGGACGTGCGGCTCGGCGGCGGGGTCACGACGATCCGGGAGTTCCTCGACGCCGACCTCGTCGACACGCTGCACGTGGCGGTCTCGCCGCTGAAGCTCGGGTCGGGACTGCGGCTCTGGGAGTCGCCGGACGAGCTGCTCGACCGGTTCCACCTGGACGTGGTGCCCAGCCCGAGCGGCGTGACGCACCACTTGTTCTGGCGCAGGTAGCTCAGGGGTGCCCGGCCCGGTAGAACATCTCGAACTGGATGCCGTCCGGGTCCTTGAACGTCAGCACCGACCCGTACTCGCGGTGCACCACCGGTGTGAACGTGACGCCGTGCTCCTCGAAGTGCCGCTGCCACCCGTCGAGCTCGGCCGGGTCGTCGACCTTGAACCCCAGGTGGTCGAAGCCGGTGCGCGCCGGGTCGAACCGCTCGCCCCGATTCGCGTCGTGCTGCTGGAACTCGATGATCGTCGCGGTCGGCGGGTGGATGAGCAGGATCGCCCGCCACCCGTCGCCCTGCGCCCGGTCGAGGTCCTTCATGTCGAAGACGTCGCGCCACCACGCGGCGCTGCGTTCCGCGTCGCGGGCGGAGAACGAGATGTGGGAGACCTTCGAGAACGTCGGCATGGCGGTGCCCTTCACTCGGCCCCTATACTCCGGCCTGGAGCATTATTTACTCCTGTCAGGAGGATGATGTCAAGGGAGCTCACCACCACCTCGTACGCCGTTCTGGGCTTGCTCGCAATCAAGCCGTGGACCACGTACGAGCTGGCAAAACAGATGGACCGCAGCCTCAAGCACTACTGGCCGCGCGCCGCGAGCCGGATCTACGAGGAGCCGAAACGGCTCGTCGCGCTGGGTCTGGCGGAGGCAACGGCCGGCAGCGTCGGCAAGCGCCCGCGCACGACCTACTCGATCACCGCGCAGGGCCGCGAGATCCTGGCGCGCTGGCTGGCCGAGCCGGGTGCGGGACCGGTGGTGGAGTTCGAGGCGATGCTCAAGGTCTTCTTCGCCGAGCACGCCACCACGGACGACGTCATGGCCAACATCGACGCGATCCGGTCGTGGGCGGCGCGCCAGAACGCCGAGAACGTCGCGTTCGCCCGCCTCTACACCGAGCAGGGCGGCCCGTTTCCCGAGCGCCTCGCCGCCATCACGCTCACCGGCAGGTTCATGACCGACCTCGCGGACATGCTGGAACGGTGGGCGCAGTGGGCGGGCGGGGTCGTCGGCGCCTGGCCGGACGACCCCGCCACGGCCCAACCGGACTGGGAGACGCTGCGGGCCATCGCGGGCCGCCGCGTCACGCCGGCCGAGCTGCCCGGCGAGTGAGCAGTGCCCGCGCGACGACCTTCGGGTTGAGCAGCACCGACGGCGCCTCGGCCCGCATCCCGAACGCGGCCAGCCTGCGGGCGATCCACGGGTCGCTGACCGCGGCGGCGCGGATGGCGCGCTGAAGCGCGTTCGGCGGGGTGGCGAGCGCGTCCTGGCGTCCGATGTCGTCGTACTTGTCGATGAACTGGTGCGCACGGCGGTAGCGGCGCAACGCACGACCGAGGTCACCGCCGTCGCGCAGCGGTCCGGCGGTGGCGTCCGTGAGCCACTCCGCGCTGCGGAACGCCCACCCGCACCCCACGGCCGGCACGGGGTCCGATGCCGTGGCCGCGTCACCGATCAGGGCAAGCCACGGCCGTGGCACGGGATCGCGCCGGACGCACGGGTAGTCGGTGGTGCCGACCAGGTTCGACACCCTGCGGGCGCCGGAGAGGGACGGGCCGCCGGGCAGGCGTGCGACGAACCTGTCGAACGCCGCGAGCCGGTCGTCGGCGAACTCGGCCAGCCGCTCCTTCGCCGGGAAGACGCCCACGAGCGTGAGCCCGTCGTCCACCTGCACGCACACGGCGATGTCGGGATCCAGCTGCCACACCTGGCCGTCACCGGGGCCGGTCATCTCCGCGCCCTCGTAGTAGGCCCAGAACAGGAAGCGCTCGTTCGGCGCGACGTCCTCGGGCACACCGGCGAGGCGCGCGACAGCCGAGTGGTGGCCGTCCGCACCGACGACGAGACGGGCCCGCAACGTCCTTCCTGCGTCCGTGACGACGCCGGACTCGACGAGCCCGGTGACCCGATGTCCCATCAGCAGGTCCACGCCCGGCGTGCCGGCCGCGATCTCCCGCAGCAACGGGTCGAGCTTGCTGCGGCGCAGGCTGATCGCGGGCGGTACACCGTGGCCGGGCGCCGGCACGATCCACCCGGCGTCCGTCCACACGCCGAGCCCGGTGGTGACGGCCGCGCCGCGGTCGAGCATGGGCTGCCAGAACCCGAGTCTCCGCAGCACCTCGTGCGTGCCGCCGAGGATGAAGTGCCCGCACAGCGTCTTGTGCGCCTGCGGGCTGCGATGCCGTTCCAGCAACGCCACCCGAAGACCCGCGCGCCCGTACTCGGTTGCCGCGGTACAGCCGGCGATGCTCGCTCCCACGATGATCACGTCGTAGTCCATGCTCAGGAGGGTGCGGCCGAGCGCATGCCGCTGACATCCGTGGTGAGTACCCATTCCCTCCGCCGACTACCTACCATCAGCGCGTGGGCACAACCGCGCTGGTGGAGCGTGACCGCGAGAGTGCCGCGCTGGCCTCGTGGTGGGACGAGGCCGCCGCCGGACACGGCCGACTCGTGCTCGTGGGCGGTGACGCGGGAGCGGGCAAGACGGCGTTGGTCGCCGCGTTCGCGAGCCACATCACCGGACGTCTGCTGCACGGCACCTGCGAGCCGCTCACGACTCCGGTACCGCTGGGTCCGCTGCGAGACATGGGACTCAGCGGCGACCCGGTCGAGATCAGGCAGCTGTTGCTCGACGAGCTGCGCGACACTCCCACCCTGGTCGTGCTGGACGACGCGCAGTGGGCCGACGAGGGCACGCTCGACCTGCTGCGGTTCCTGGGGCGGCGCATCGAGCGGTGCCCGGCGATGGTCGTCGTGGCCTACCGGGACGACGAGGTCGGCGTCCGCCATCCGTTGCGCGTGCTGGCCGGTGATCTGTCAACCGTGCCCGTGGTGCGCAGACTGACCGTGCCGCCGCTCTCGCTCGCCGCGGTCACCGCACTGGCGGAAGGGTCTGGAGTCGATCCCGCCGAACTGCACGACCGCACGGGCGGCAACGCGTTCTTCGTGACCGAGGTGCTGTGCGACGGCGCCGGTGCCGTTCCCGCCACGGTTCGGGACGCGGTGCTGGCCAGGGCCGCCCGGCTGACCCCCGGTGCGCGCGAGGTGCTCGACGCTCTGGCCTGTCTCGGATCCCGGGCCGCGCCGTGGGTGGTGGAGGCGGTGTCGGGCCGTCCGCCTGCCGACCTCGACGAGTGCGCCGATCGAGGCCTGGTGGTCGCCGACCGCGGGCTGGTGTCGTTCCGGCACGAGCTCGCCCGCGTGGCGGTCGAGGAGGCGATCGCACCGGGACGCGCGGCACGGCTGCACCGGCAGGCGCTGACCGTGCTGGCAGGCCGTCCGCCGGGAGAGGTGGAGCCCGCCCGGCTGGCAGGCCACGCTTTGCTGGCCCAGGACTGGACCGCGTTGCTCACCCACGCCCGTGCGGCCGCCGAGCAGGCATCGACGCTGGGCGCGCACAAAGAAGCGGCCGCTCAACTGCGGCGTGCGTTGGACGTGTGCGGAGACAGCGCGCTACGAGCGGAGTTGCTGGAAGGGCTCGGCCGGCAATGTCATCTGGCCGACGACCTGGATGGCGCGCTGCGCTGGTGGCGGGAGGCCGTCGCGGCACGGACGGCGATCGGTGACCGGCGCGGGCAGGGCGCGGCGCTGGTGGGTCTCGCGATCACCGCCCTGCACCTCGCGAGGGAGATCCCGCTCGGCGAACGGTCGAGCGATCAGGCCATCCAGGTGCTCAGCGGCCTGCCACCCGGACCCGACTTCGCTCTCGCCTGTGCCGTGCGCGGGAAGTTCGCGGCAATGGGGTTCCGCAACGACGAGGCCATCGCGTGGGGAGAGCGTGCGGCCATCGGTGAGAGTCCGCTCGTGTGCGCGTTGGCCGCCCTGTCGATCGGCATCGGCCGTGCGCAGAACGGGGATCAGCGAGGCCTCGACCTCATCGCGGAGACCGTTCGGCTGGCCTGCGCTGCCGGTGCGTACGACGAGGCCGGGCTCGCCTACTTCTGGGCGCAGCTGATCTGCGTGACGCGTCGCTGGTACGGGCAGGCCGACCGCTGGTACACGGAGGCGATCGCGTTCACCGAAGACCGCGGCCAGGAGATCTGGCGCCAGTGGCTGCGCGCGTTCCGGGCACGGGCGCTGCTCGACCAGGGCCGCTGGGACGAGGCCGAGGCGCTCGCCTCCGAGGTGCTGCGGTCGGCTGCCGTGGACGACGGCCGCACGATGATCAGCATGGTGGTGCTGTGCACCCTGCGGGCCCGCCGCGGCGACCCGGACTCGCACGAGCTGCTCACGCGCGTGCAACCGGCCATGGTCGACGCCGAACCCGTGGTCGGGTGGCTGGTCGGTGCGACGCGTGCACTGGCGGAAACCGCTTGGTACGCAGGCGATCTCGCTCAACTGCGCACCATCGTCACCACTGCTCTGCCTGCGGCACAGGAGCAGGGGGAGCCGTGGCACCTGGGCGCGCTCGCCCACCTGCTGGCGCAGACCGGCGCCGGATCGGCGGTGCCGGCCGGAGTGGCTGAGCCGTATCGGTTGCAGCTCAACGGTTTGCCCGAGGAGGCGGCGCTGAGGTGGCGGGAGGTCGGCTGCCCGTACGAGGCGGCGCTCGCCCTGATCGACAGCGGCGACGAAAGGCTCCTGCGCGATGCTCTCGCCGAGTTCGACCGGCTCGGAGCCCTGCCGATGCGCGACGCCACCGCCAGCCGCCTGCGCCGGCGCGGAGTTCGCGACATCCCGCGGCGGCCGGGCACCACCGGCGCGGACGGCCTCAGCGCGCGGGAACGCGAGGTGCTGACCCTGCTCGCCGACGGGCGGCGCAACACCGAGATCGCCGAGGAGCTGTTCCTGTCCCGCCGGACCGTCGAGCACCACGTCGCCGCCGTGCTGCGCAAACTGCGTGTCCCGGACCGGGCGGAAGCGGCCAGGTACGCCCGGCGCAACGGGGTCTAGCTCCAGAGACCCAGGATCGCGCCCACGAGCGCGAGCCCGACGATGTGATAGCCCGCGCTGATGGCCGCGAAGGTCTTCGGTGCGGGCTTCGTCATGTCGAAGGTGCCGGTCACGAAGATCACCGGAAGCGCGACGCCGATGCCCACGACCAGCCCGAGCAGGACGCCTTTCATGACGTTGCCGGTGCCGGACGCGGCAGCGATCATCGCCGTCGCGAGCGTGGCGGCGAAACAGGTGGCCAGCGGCACGGCGCAGATGCCCACGCCCGCGTTCTCCGGTGGGTTGAGGTCCCAGCCGGCGGACCGCTGCCAGGCCCTGCCGAAGGCGAACTCCGCGTACCACAAGGCACCCAGCGCGAAGTACGCGATCGTGGCCACGATGACGGCTAACCAGTTCAGGTCGCCGAGCACGCTCAAGGTCATGAGGGGTCTCCCGCGATGTCAGGGTGACTTGGCATCGCGGGGTGAACGCGCGCCGTTACTGCCAGAGCGCGAGGATGACGGAGGCCAGCAGCAAGCCGGTGAAGTGGTAGCCGGCGCTGATCGCGACGGTGGTCATCGCGGCCGGTTTGGTCGAGTCGAACATCCCGGTGACCGCAAGGACCGCGGCGGACAGGCCGATGCCGACGACGATCGCGAGCACGATGCCCTCGCCGACGGTGTCCGTGCCGGTGGCCGCGGCGATCATCGCCGTCGCGAGGGTGGCGACGAAGCAGGTGGCGAGCGGGACGACGTAGATGCCGGCACCCGCGCCCTCGGGGGCGTTGCCGTCCCAGCCCATGGCTCTCTGCCAGGCCTTGCCGAAGAGGAACTCGGCGTACCAGAGGCCGCCCAGTCCGAAGTAGACGATGGTGGCGACGATGACGGCGAACCAGTTGAGGTCGCCGAGAACGCTGAAGCTCATGATTCCTCCAGCCCGATGAGGTGCGGGGAATCGTAGATCCAATGGTGAGGGGCCGCTCATCGTGATCCGGTGAGCGGCCCCGCCTGTCAGCTCACGGCCTTGAGGGCGTCGATCTCACCCGCGCCGTAGAAGCTGTTGTGCGCCGTTCCGCCCTGGCACGTCTGCGGTTCCCCGCTGTTCTGCGGGAAAGCCGCGTAGATCGACGTGTCCGGGCACGGGAGCGGGTTGGTCGCCTGCTGGAGCTTGGCGGCGGCACCCGCGCTGCCCCGCTGGCTCAGCAGCAGTGCGGCGACACCGGCCACGTGCGGCGCCGCCATCGAGGTGCCCTGCAGGTAGCAGTACTTCGCGCCGTTCTCGATCACCTGCCGCGTGCACGGCCGGTAGCTCGGGTAGGTCGACAGCACACGGCCGTTGGGGGCGGCCGGCGTCAGCTGCAGGATCGCGTCACCGCCGGGCGCGGCGACGTCGGCGGTCGAGATGCCGTAGCTGGAGTAGTACGACTTGAACCGCTTGTTGCCCGTCGCCGTCACGCCGACGACACCGGGAACCTCGACCGGGACGACCGAGCACGCGTTGGTGATCTCCCGCTCCTGCTCGTTGCCGGGCGGGTAGTCGGGGCTGATCACGTCGACGCGCGGGTGCGACAGGTCCGTGCTGTCGTTGCCCTGGGAGGCCACCACCAGCACGCCCTGGGACTGTGCGTACCGGATGGCCCTGCGCTCGGCCTTCCAGATGGCGCGCTGCTCGGCGTCGTTGCGGCAGTTGAACAGCCACGGGTCGGCGAAGTAGCTGTTGTTGGTGACGTTGATGCCCTTCGTGGCGGACCACATGTAGGCGCAGACGACCATCTCCGGGAAGAAGTAGCCGTCGTCGTTGCTCGTCTTCACGCCCGCGAGACGCACGTTCGGCGCGACACCGACGATGCCGGTGCCGTTGGCGGCAGCGGCGATGGTGCCCGCGGTGTGGGTGCCGTGGCCGTTCTGGTCGTTGCCGGGCAGCAGCGGTGCCGGCGCGCCGCTCGAGCAGTCGGCGCTGCGGGCCGCGTCGTAGTTCGGTGCGAGGTCCGGGTGGGTGAAGTCGAGGCCGGTGTCCAGCGTGGCGACGACGACCTGCTTGCTGCCGGGCGTCACCTGGTGCGCCTGCGGCACGTTGATCTGCTGCATGTCCCACTGCAGACCCGACAGCGAGTCGCCCCACGTGGCGGCGGCTGCCACGTCCTCGGCGGCACTGTCCTGCTCCGGTGCGACCCGGACGCCGAGCCCCGTCGTCGCGGCGACGCCCTCGACGTTGCCGTTCTGCTTCAACGCGGAGGCGAAACCACTGTTCGACGACCGGGCGATCACGACGCCGATCTGGCTGTAGTTCGCGACGACGGTGCCGCCGGCGCTCGCGATGGTGTTCGCGGCGTTCGACGACGATGCGCCCTCGTGGTAGAGGACGACGTAGGTGGACTCCGTCGCGGCACCGGCCTGGATCGCCGGGGCGACACACAGAGCCGCCCCGAGACCGGCGGCGGCCAGCAGTGCTCGTGGACGATTCAACAAATGTCTCACCGCTTCCCGTAGTAAGGGTGTTCCTCGGGAAATCGAGCGGATCGGAAATTTGTTACATCACATGCAACGCGCATTCACGAGATTACTGTGGGAATAATTCTGTGAACGTGAAAAGGGCCGTCCACCTGCGGTGAGCGGCCCTTTCTCAATTCAGCTGACTAGCTGCGGACCATCTTGCGCAGCACGTACTGCATGATGCCGCCGTTGCGGTAGTAGTCGGCCTCACCGGGCGTATCGATGCGGACGACCGCGTCGAACTCGACCTTCGAGCCGTCGGCCTTCGTCGCGGTCACGTGCACCGTCGACGGCGTGGTGCCGTTGTTCAGCTCCGTGATGCCGGCGAAGTCGAACGTCTCGGTGCCGTCCAGGCCCAGCGACGCGGCGTTGTCGCCCGCCGGGAACTGCAGCGGCAGGACGCCCATGCCGATGAGGTTCGAGCGGTGGATGCGCTCGTAGGACTCGGCGATGACGGCGCGGACGCCGAGCAGCGAGGTGCCCTTGGCTGCCCAGTCGCGCGACGAGCCGGAGCCGTACTCCTTGCCCGCCAGGACGACCAGCGGGACGCCGGCCTCCGCGTAGGCCACCGACGCGTCGTAGATCGTCGTCTGCGGGGCGTCGGCCTCCAGGAAGTTGCGGGTGAAGCCGCCCTGGACGTCGTCGAGCAGGAGGTTGCGCAGGCGGATGTTCGCGAACGTGCCGCGGATCATCACCTCGTGGTTGCCGCGGCGGGAGCCGTAGGAGTTGAAGTCCTTGCGCTCCACACCGTGCTCGGTCAGGTACTTGCCCGCGGGCGAGTCGGCCTTGATCGAACCGGCGGGGGAGATGTGGTCCGTGGTGACCGAGTCACCCAGCAGCGCGAGGACGCGGGCACCCGAGATGTCGGTGACCGGCTTCGGCTCCATCTCCATGCCCTCGAAGTACGGGGGCTTGCGCACGTAGGTGGACTGGGGGTCCCACTCGAACGTGTTGCCGGTCGGCGTGGGCAGCGACTGCCAGCGCTCGTCGCCGGAGAACACGTTGGTGTAGCCCTTGGTGAAGCCCTCCGCGGAGATCGAGGTCGAGATGACCTCGGCGATCTCGGCGGGCGACGGCCAGATCTCCGACAGGTAGACCGGCTTGCCCTCGGGGTCGGTGCCGAGCGGCTCGGTGGTGATGTCCTTGTCCATCGAACCGGCCAGCGCGTACGCCACGACGAGCGGCGGCGACGCGAGGTAGTTCATCTTGATGTCCGGGTTGATCCGGCCCTCGAAGTTGCGGTTGCCGGACAGCACCGAGACGACCGCGAGGTCGCCTTCCTGCACGCCTGCCGAGATCTCCTCCTGCAGCGGGCCCGAGTTGCCGATGCAGGTGGTGCAGCCGTAGCCGACCAGGTGGAAGCCGAGCTTCTCCAGGTACGGCATGAGGCCCGCGCGCTCGTAGTAGTCCATGACGACCTTCGAGCCCGGCGCCAGAGTCGTCTTGACCCACGGCTTGCGCTCGAGGCCGCGCTCGACGGCCTTCTTCGCGAGCAGGGCGGCGCCCAGCATCACGGACGGGTTCGAGGTGTTGGTGCACGACGTGATCGCGGCGATCGCGACGGCGCCGTGGTCCAGCTCGAACTCGTTGCCGTCGACGGTGACCTTGACCGGGTTGGACACGCGGCCGGTGGCGCCCTCCGCGGCGGACTGGAACACCTTCGGCGCGCCCGAGCCGTTGTCGCCCTCGTGGATGGCGACCGGGTCGCTGGCCGGGAACGTCTCGTCGACCGCCTCGTCCACACCGGACAGCGCCGGGGACTCGGTGTGCGCGACGTAGGCGCCCAGGGCCTGGCGGAACGCCTCCTTGGCGTTGGTCAGCTCGATGCGGTCCTGCGGGCGCTTCGGGCCGGCGATGGACGGGACGACCGTCGCCAGGTCCAGCTCCAGCGTCTCGGAGAACACCGGCTCGCGGGACGGGTCGTGCCAGAGGCCCTGCTCCTTGGCGTAGGCCTCGACGAGCGCGATCTGCTCCTCGGAACGGCCGGTCAGGCGCAGGTAGTCGATGGTCTCGCCGTCGATCGGGAAGATGCCGACCGTGGAGCCGAACTCCGGCGACATGTTGCCGATCGTGGCGCGGTTCGCCAGCGGCACGGCGCTGACGCCCTCGCCGTAGAACTCGACGAACTTGCCGACGACACCCTGCTTGCGCAGCATCTCGGTGATCGTGAGCACGAGGTCGGTCGCGGTGGCGCCGGGAGGCAGCTCACCGGAGAGCTTGAAGCCCACGACGCGCGGGATCAGCATGGAGACCGGCTGGCCGAGCATCGCGGCCTCGGCCTCGATGCCACCGACGCCCCAGCCCAGCACGCCGATGCCGTTGACCATCGTGGTGTGCGAGTCGGTGCCCACCAGGGTGTCCGGGTACGCCTGGCCGTTGCGGACCATGACGACGCGAGCGAGGTGCTCGATGTTGACCTGGTGCACGATGCCGGTGCCGGGCGGGACGACCTTGAACTCGTCGAACGCCGTCTGGCCCCAGCGCAGGAACTGGTAGCGCTCCCTGTTGCGCTCGTACTCCAGGTCGACGTTCAGCTCGAACGCGTCCGGGCGGCCGAAGATGTCGGCGATGACCGAGTGGTCGATCACGAGCTCGGCGGGCGCGAGCGGGTTCACCTTCTCGGCGTCGCCGCCGAGCTGGGTCACGGCCTCGCGCATGGTGGCGAGGTCGACGACGCACGGCACACCGGTGAAGTCCTGCATGACGACACGGGCGGGCGTGAACTGGATCTCGGTGTTCGGCTCGGCGGCCGGGTCCCAGTTGGCGAGCGCGCGCACGTGGTCGGCGGTGATGTTCGCGCCGTCCTCGGTCCGCAGCAGGTTCTCCAGCAGGATCTTCAGGCTGAACGGAAGACGCTCCGCGCCCTCCACGGCGCTCAGCCGGAACACCTCGTACGAGGCGTCACCGACGTTGAGCGTTCCGCGGGCGCCGAAGCTGTCCTTGCTCGCTGGTGCAGTCACGTGCAACTCCATCTGGACAGCGCTGGTCAGTTCTTGGGGAACAGGACGAGTCTTCTACACGCTTGGTGCTCGTGCAGAACCGCCCTCGCGGGGTAAACAGTACGCGCGTCCTGTATTCGACTTCAAGGAAGGCTGACCTAAGTCACTGGGCCTCTCCCCGGTCACGGCCGCGCGGCCGGCGCTGTCACCTCACCTGCTGGGCGCGGTTCCCGGTGGTGTTGTGGTGGCGATCCTCATCGCACCCAGCTGTTCGGCGGTGAGTTGGCGAGTGCGCCCGCGGTGGACCGGCTGGTGCGCGGCTGGACACCGGGAACGGCGTTGTGGGTGCGGCCGATCTTCTCGACGCGCAGGCCGCTCAGCAGGGCGTCGATGGTGGCGTCGCTCTGCTTCTCCACTCGGAGCGCGGCCTGTTTCGCCTCGCCGGCGTCGCGGCCGAGACCTCGCGTCGAGTCGGACGCCTCGACACCGGGGATTCCGTCCACCTCCACAAACACGGTGACATCCTCACGGGGCTGCGCGTGTGCGGGGCTCAGTCCGCCGCACACGCGCATGATCTGTCCTAATCGGACTACCGGAGGCCTGGTGGTGCCGCAAACCCAACGCACTTTCGGGTGCGGACGGTGAGGTCTCACCCGGCCAACATGAGCACGATTCCGAACGTGACCAGCATCAGGACCTTCGCGCCTTCGAGCGCGATGTAGGCGAGGTGCGCGCGGGACTTCGGAGGCGTCACTCCGTCGATGATCAGCGCGGCCCTGGCCTCGGTTGCCGCGAGCGGACGCGGGGCGAGCGCGAACGTGGTGGCGGTGGCGGTCGCGAGCACGATCTCGGACGCGTTGAGGGCGCGGAACACGAGCCGGCCGATGCCGAGGCCGAGCGGCAGCGTGATGCCGGGGGCGCGGAACTTCAGCGGCGCCTCGACGGCGATCGCGACGACCATGCCGAGCCAGACGCACGCCAAAGCGAGCGGAAGAGGTGTCATGGATGGTTATCTTGACGGGGTGCTCCTCGATCAGGTCTCCAAGCGGTACGGGCGTGGGCCCTGGGTGCTGCGCGACCTCACTTTGGAAGTCTCCGGCCTGGTGGTGCTGACCGGCGCGAACGGCACCGGCAAGTCGACGCTGCTCAAGATCGCCGCCGGGGTGCTGAGGCCGACTTCGGGGCGGGTGGTCCGGCCTGCCTCCGTCGGCTACGTGCCGGAGCGGTTTCCATCGGACGTGAAGATGTCTGCTTCGTCCTACTTGGCGCACATGGGGCGGATCCGGTGTGCGGCGGCCGGCGACGTGTTGGAACGACTGGGGTTCGTGGGGTCGCTGACGGCGCCGATGGCCGAGCTGTCGAAGGGGAACGCGCAGAAGGTCGCGCTGGCGCAGGCGTTTCTGGCTGCCGACCTCCTGGTGCTCGACGAGCCGTGGACCGGGCTCGATCCCGCGGCGTCGGCGGAGCTGGTGTCGTTGCTGGAGGGACGGACGGCGTTGGTGTCCGACCACGAAGGGCACCTCGCGTCGGCCACGCGGGTGGACCTCGCCGGTGGGCACGTGACGATCGAGCTCAGCCGGGTGGTCGGGCTGGAGGCCTTGGAGGCGTTGGAAGGCGTGTGGTCGGTGTTGTCGCGGGGGTCGTCGGCGCGGGTGGTGGTGGCGCCGGACCGGAGCGACCACGTGCTGGCCGAGGCGTTGCGGCTCGGGTGTTCGGTGCGGAGCGTGCGGTGATCTCCCTGGTGCGGTACCTCGCGGCCGACGTCTTCCGCGGGCAGCGTTTCCTGGCGCCGCTGCTGGTGTTCCTCGGCGTGATGGGGATGTTGTTCTCCAGCGACGCCGGGCAGCCGCTGGAGGCCTACGCGGGTTCGTCCGCGTTGCTGTACCCGGTCGCGGCGTGGATGGCCGTGGTCGTGGCGACCTCCGAGGACGTGGTGCGGCGCGGGATCACCGTGGTGTCCGCCGGCGGGTGGTCCCGGGTGCTGACCGCCGCGGCGTTGGTCGCGGTGGCGATCGCGCTGGCGATGGCGTTGCTGGCGGCGGTGTGGCCGGTGGTGACGAACCCGCACCCGTACACGTTCGGCGAGTTCCTGATCGGGCTGGCCGCGCACACGGCCTGTGCGTTGCTCGGCGTCGGGGTGGGGCTGATGTTCGCGCGGCCGGTGTTCGACGCGATCGGACGAACGGTGCTGGCGGTGTTCGCCGTGGTGGTGCTGACGTATCCGCTGGGGCGGGTGACTCCGCTCGGGTGGGTGCTGGACGCGTTGGGGCACAACAGTTTCTCGCTCTCGGTGCTGTGGGCCGCCGTCGTCGGGGCCGCGTTGGTGTCCGGTGCTGTCGTCGTGGGAGTGCGGCGGGCTTGACGCGGGTCAACGTTCTCGGGCCGCTGCAGGTCCTCGTCGACGGCGTTCCGGTGGAGGTGCGCGGGAAGCGGCTGCGGTGGTTGCTGCTGCGGCTCGCGATGGAGCCCGGCCGGATCGTGGCCGCCGAGCGGCTGATCGCGGACCTGTGGGCGGACGAGGCGCCTGCCGACGGTCCGGCGGCGTTGCAGTCGTTGGTGTCGCGGTTGCGGCGGACCGTCGGCGCTTCGGTGGTGTCTTCGCACGCGCTCGGGTACCGGCTGGAGGCGTCGACCGACGTCGAGGAGTTCGCGCGGACCCGGTCCGCGGCGTTGTGGCGCGGGGCGGCGTTCGAGGGAGCGCCGTTCGCGGTGGACGAGGGCGTGCGGCTGGCGTTGTTGCGGAACGACCTGGCCGGGCTGGAGGCGCTGGCCGCCGCGCATCCTTTGCGGGAGGACGTGCAGGCGCGGCTGATGCTGGCCTTGCACGCGGCCGGACGAAGGTCGGACGCGCTGGAGGTTTTCGCGCGGGTCCGTGCATCGCTGGCCGACGAGCTCGGGGTGGATCCCGGGGAGGCGCTGGCAGCCGCTCATCTGACCGTGTTGCGGGAGCGGTCGGGGCGGGGGAACCTGCCTGCTGCCGTCGGGTCGTTCTTCGGGCGGGACGAGGACGTGGCGCGGTTGTCGTCGTTGTTGCGGGACAACCGGTTGGTGACCCTGACCGGGTTCGGCGGGGTGGGAAAGACCCGGCTGGCGCTGACCTGCGCGGCTTCGGTTCCCGAGGCGTGGTTCGTCGAGCTGGACTCCGCGGCTGAGCCGTTGGCGGCTCTGGACGCGGCGTTGGGACCGAACCCGTTGGCGACGCCGGTGTTCTCGCGGCTCGGATCGTCGTTGGTGGTGCTGGACAACTGCGAGCACGTGGTCTCGTCGGCGGCCGCGCTCTGTGTCGAGCTGCTGGCCTCGGCGCCGGAGGTCCGGGTGCTGGCCACCTCGCGGGAGCCGTTGGGGATTCCCGGGGAGGTCGTGCATCCGGTCTCGCCGTTGGACCTGGACCACGCGGTGCGGTTGTTCACGGCGCGGGTCGGCGTTGCGCTCGATCTTGACGTGCGGCGGGTCTGTGCCGCGCTGGACGGGATTCCGCTGGCTCTGGAGCTGGCCGCGGCTCGGGCCCGGTCGTTGTCGGCCGCGCAGCTCGAGGCTCGGGTGGACAGCCGGTTGCGGTTGCTGGACCGGGGTTCGCGGACGGGTCCCGCCCGGCATCGGACGCTGCGTGCGGTGATCGACTGGAGCTGGGAGCTGCTCGACTCCGCTGAACGGTTGTTGCTGGCGCGGCTGGGTGTTTTCGTCGGCGGGGCCACGGCCGCGGCGGTGCACGCGGTGTGCGGGGCAGGCTTGCGCAGGGGTACCCCCGGGCTGGGAACCCCTGCATCTCAACGTACTCAGGAGCCCCGACAAGATCAGGATCTCTGGGACACCGAGGACCTGCTGGCCGCGTTGGTCGAGAAGTCGCTGGTCGTCAGGTCGGGCGAGCGCTACCGGCTGCTGGAGACCGTGCGCGAGTACGCGTTGGAGCAGGGCCAGGCCGATCCCGCCAAGCACGCTGAGTACTACGTGGCGCTGGCCGAGCAGCACGAGCCGTTGCTGCGAGGGCCTCGCCAGCTCGAAGCGCTCAAGGTCTTCGACGCCGAACGCGCCAACCTCGACGCCGCCCAGTCGTGGGCCGTCCAGCACGACGCGGAGATCGCCCGCCGGATGATGGCCGCGCGGACCTGGCACCTGCTGGTGATGACCAAGCGGTTCGAGGAGATCCGCCGCTGGGCGCCGCTCACGCCGGACGATCCGCTGTCGGAGGTGCTGACGTCACTGGGCACGCCCGAGGCTCTCGCGGCGGCCGAGCGGCTGTGGCAGGCGGACGTGCCCACCGCCCTGTGCGCGCTGATGCTCACCAGCGGCCAGGTGTGGGGTGAGGCCGAGCTCGGGAACAGGCTCGCCGCGCTGGCCGACCGGCTGGAGGGCTCGCGGGACGAGTGGATGCGGGCGTTCTCGGCGCTGATCCGGGGCGTCGTGGCGGGCGAGTTCAGCGACGGTTCAGCGCCGCGGGCCGAGGCCGCGTACCGCGAGGCGCTCGACGGGTTCCGGCGGGTGGGCGACCGGTGGGCCATCGTGTTCGGGCTGTCGTGCCTGGTCATGGTGCTGGTCAACCGCGGCGCGTTCGCCGAGGGCTTCGAGGCCGTGTCCGAGGCGCGCAAGGTCGCCGAGGAGCTGGGCGAGCCGGACTCCGTGCTGGTGCCGATGTCGGTGCTGGTGCAGACGGCGCGCTTGAAGATCCGGATCGGTGACCTGCAAGGGGCTCGCGAGGATCTCGGCCTGGTGCGGGCGCCGGAGCTGGGCCTCGACCGGGGGCGTGTGCTGCAGGTCAACGGCGAGATGGCGTACTGGAACGGTGACTTCGCCGAAGCCGTCAGGCTCTACCAGCAGGCGCTCGACGCCACGGAGGACTCGCAGGCGACCCAGTTCCGCGCGACCGTCCACGCCGGACTCGGGCTGGCGCTGACCCGCCTCGGCCGGCTCGGCGCGGCGGGAGAGCACCACGCGGCGGCGCTCGACACCGTCAGCAAGAGCGCGGACGGACCGGCCCGCGCGATGGTGCTGGAGTGGTACGCGGACTGGCTGGTCGCCCAGGGCGACCCCCGTGGCGCGGGGGAGGCCCTGGACGAGGCGGAACGGCTACGCGGCGGTCCGAGCAGCGACCCGGCGGTGGTGCAGTTGCGTGACCGGGTTCGCGCCGAAGTAGGCGTCGATCGCTGACCTGCCGATCGCCGCGACGTAGCCGTCCGGGCGCACCAGCACCGGGCCGTCGGGGAAGTCCAGCGTCACGAAGTCGGGGCCGCGCAACAGGTCGAAGATCCGGCCCTGCTCGGTCTTGCCGTCGGGCATGCGGTCGCCGGGCTGCAGGCCCGGGCCGTCGGAGGTCCGGTACGACAACGAGAGCTGCAGGGTCTCGTCGTCGCGCTTGGCGAACGGGTCGCCGGACGTCATGATCTTCGTCGTCAGGCCCAGCAGCCACTCGGCGACGGGCTTGCGCTCGGACTCGTAGGTGTCGAGCAGCGTTTCCATCGCGACCTTCCAGCCCAGGTTGTAGGCGTCCTGGATGCCGGTGTTCATGCCCTGCGCTCCGGCGGGGGAGTGCACGTGCGCCGCGTCGCCCGCGAGGAAGACACGGCCGGTGCGAAAGCGGTCGACCATGCGGATGTTGGTGCGGTACAACGACATCCACGTCGCGTCGTGCAGCACGACGTCGTCGAGGCCGGTGCGCTCGCGGATGATCCGCTGGTACAGCTCGAACGACGGCTCGCCGTCGCCGGCCGCCTGGAACTGGAAGAGGTCCGTGCCGGGCAACGGGCACAGGGCGAGCCACCGGCCGGGGCTGCCGCCCCAGCTGTGCCAGTGCTCGCGGTCCAGCCCGGAAACCCGGACGTCGCCCACGAGCATCCGCAGGTCTTCCCGCGTCTCGCCGACGAACTGCACGCCGAGACGCTTGCGCACGAACGACTTCCCGCCGTCGCAACCCACGAGGTACTTGGCGCGCACGGTCTCGGAGCCGATCACCGCGGTGACGCCGTCGTCGTCCTGGCTGAACGACGTCAGCGCCGTGCCGTACTCGACCGGCTGTGGCAACGCCTCCCGCAGGATCTGCTCGACGCGGAACTGCGGGATGAGCATCGTGCTCGCGTACGGGCGGTCGGTGGTGGGGTGGCGGCCCTCGTGCACATCCCACTCGCGCAACACTTCGCGACCGTTGTAGGCCCGCATCGTCATGTGGAACCGGCCGGACGCCAGAACGGGCTCGATGACGCCCAGGTCGTGGAAGACCTCCATCGACCGCGGCTGCAGGCCCTTGCCCCGTGAGCCGGCGAACGGCGCGGACGAGGCGTCGACGATGCGGAACGGGACGCCGCGGCGGGAGAGGTCGAGGGCGAGGGTGAGGCCGGTCGGCCCGGCGCCGATGATCAGAACCTGAGTGTCCATGGCGCCAACACTCGGCGCGTGAACTGCCACGGCCCTGTCACCGCGCTGTTGCGGGTGACAGGGCCGTGGTTCACCTGTGGTCCTACTTCTTGAGCAGTTCGATCAGCGCGTCGACGTCCTTGGGCTCGAAGCCGCGGAACACCGTCAGCGCCAGCTCGTAGTAGGAGCGGATCGGGCTCACGTACCACTTGCCGTCGACCTCGGTCGCGACGACGCCGACACCGGTCTTCATGACCGACGCGGCCACGCGGCCGATGACCTCGACGGCCGGGGCCGGGATCTTGCCGCGGCCCTGCTGCTGCAGGAGCTGGGTGATGTCGTCGGCGCACATCTTCTGCGAGCCCTGGCCCGGCACCTCGGCCGCGTAGCAGTCACCCTCGCGGGAGACCGTGACGGTCTCGCCCTCGACGGTCACCGACAGCTTCTTGACCGTGACCTGCTTGCCGCCGGTCACGTCCTTGACGTCGGTCTCCAGCTCGTTCAGCTTGACGCCGGTCGGGCCCATCTTGCCCGCCTGCTCCAGCAGCACCGGGCCGAGGTCCTGCAGCACACCGGCCTCGTCCGGCGGCAGCAGCGAGATGACCTGCTTCAGGTCGCCGTCCATCGCGGCGGTGACGAGCTGCTTGGCCGCCTCCTGCGCCGAACCCGCGCCCTGCGGCGCGAAGCCCTGCTGCGGCCACTTGAGCTTCTCCTCCTCGAGCCCCACGTTGGCGATCGTGTAGAAGGCGCTCGGGTACCACTCGTCGCCGACCTTGATGGTCGCGATGCCGATCGGCGTGCCACGCTTCTGGACCTCGGCGGTGATGTCCCAGGTCTTCGTCTCGGACTTGGTCAGGCTGACCTTGTCGCCGATCGCGTCCATCAGCTTGTCGGTCAGCGGGACCTTCGAGATGTCCGACGTGACCGTGATCTTGCCCTCGACCAGCTTGTTGATGGTGAGGCGGTCGTTGATCTTCTCGGCCTTGGCCTCGTCGAACTTGATGTTCTCGCTCTTGAACTCGATGCCCGACATCTTGTTCGGGTCGGCGTCGGGCTTCAGGATCTCGAGACGCTTCATCTCCTTCGTCATCGAGTCCATGTAGTCCTTCGACAGCGCGGCCTCTGCCGGCGCCAGCGACGCCATGATGCCGACGACGTCACCGCTGCCGAGCTGCTCGATGAGGTTCTTCGCCGCGACGGCCGGGGTGTCCTTGCCCGCGTTCGCCGCCGGGTCGGACTTCTTCAGCGCGAAGAACGTGACAGCGCCGCCCACGAGGAGCAGCACGGCGACGACGGCCGTGATGACCAGGCCGGTGCGCTTCTTCTTCGGCGGCTCGCCACCCGTCGGGGCGTAGCCGTACGGCTGCTGCTCGAAGCCCTGCTGCGGAAAGCCCTGCGGCCCCGTCTGCGGATAACCCTGCTGCGGGTAGCCCTGCTGCGGGAAACCCTGCGGCCCCGTCTGCGGCGGACCCTGCGGGTACCCGCCCTGCTGGGGCTGAGGTCCCGTCTGCGGGTAGCCGCCCTGCTGGGGCTGCTGCCCGTACGGGTTGTTCTGCGGCTGCCACTGGCCGCCGCCACCACCTGGGTAGCTCACGGATTTCCTCCCGGAGTTCTCACTGCGCTGCGCCTGTTGGAGGTGAGCACCGTGATCGCCCCCACGATCGTCAGTACGGCACCGGCAAGGGTGACGACCGGTCCGGCGATGCTGATTCCGACCAATGCACCCTTGCTATCCCCTTGGACCGCGGCTAGCAGGGCCACGGTTCCACCGATCGTGCCAAAGAGAAGCGCCGCGCACGCGGCAATTCGACGAAATCGGACCACGTACAGCGCCACCGCGATCATCGCGAGCGGCGTGAGACCGACCCAGACCGACGTGACGACACCGCCCGCCACCCCGTCCAACCCGGCGAGATCACGCAGCGAAAGCACCTCGTAACTGTCCCTCGTGGTCGATCCGGACTTCAGCCAGGGAAGGAAGGTTCCGGTGATGGAAGTGATCAAGCCCACTGCCGCGATCGCGGCTCCCACTGCGCTGCGCACCGGACTAGTGTGAACCGATGGTCTCGGACGCGTGCACAGCGGCACGGGCGCTGGTCGCGTCCGCGCACCGGATCACCGTGCTGACCGGCGCCGGAGTCTCCACCGATTCGGGCATCCCGGACTTCCGCAGTGCGGACGGGCTGTGGACGCGTGACGCCGACGCCGGACGGGCCGCGTCGCTCGACACCTACCTCGCCGATCCCGAGGTGCGCAGGCTCGCGTGGCGCACGCGGCTCGACAGTCCCGTGTGGACGGCGAAACCCAATCCCGCGCACAAGGCACTGGTGGAGCTGGAACGGTCCGGGCGGCTGCGCACCGTCGTCACGCAGAACATCGACGGCCTGCACCAGAAAGCCGGCTCCGATCCGCATCGCGTGCTGGAGCTGCACGGCACGTTGCACGCGACCGTGTGCCTCGCATGTGGTGCCACGGGCCCGATGCGCGACGCGTTGAAGCGCGTCGCCGACGGAGAGCCGGAGCCCGCTTGCCTGCGCTGCGGCGGAATCCTCAAGTCGGCCACGATCTCGTTCGGACAGGAGCTCGACGGCGAGGTGCTGCGCCGCGCCCGGCTCGCCGCGCTGGACTGCGACGTGCTGCTGGTCGCGGGAACGTCGCTGTCGGTGCAGCCCGCGGCGGGGCTCGTGCCGCTGGCGGCGAAGGCGGGCGCGCAGGTCATCATCTGCAACGCCGAACCGACCCCGTACGACCCGCTGGCGGCCGTTGTCCTGCACGAACCCGTCGGTGAGGTGCTGCCCGACCTCAGCTCGGTTCCTCCATCCGGGGGAGCCCGATTCTCGTCCTGGGGAGATCCGAGCACCTGGTCGTAGGGTCGGGTTCATGCGCGTACCGCTGATCACCACGGACTTCCTGGACCGGGCGTCGTTCGCGTTCGCCGCGACGACCGCGACCATCGACGAACCCGACCAGCCGGCCAAGCCGGTCGAGACGACGACGTATGCGGAGATGGCGACCCGTGTGCGGGCGTGGCAGGCCGGGCTGGACGCCCTGGGCATCGGCGAGGGCGAGCGGATCGCCGTCGTCAGCCACAACTCGGCGCGGTTGCTGGAGCTGCTGCACGCGGTGCCCGGCAGCGGGCGGATCTGCGTGCCGGTGAACTTCCGCCTGCGACCCGACGAGGTGAAGTACATCGTCGAGCACAGCGGCGCCTCGGCGTTGTTCGTCGATCCGGAGCTGTCGCTCGACGACGTGACGGCACGGCACCGGTTCACGTTCGGCGAGGAGTCGGAGTCGCTGCTCCGGTTCGATGCGGAGCCACGGCCGTGGAGCGATCCGTCGGAGGACGCGACCGCGACCATCAACTACACGTCCGGCACCACCGCGCGGCCCAAGGGCGTGCAGCTCACGCACCGCAACATCTGGCTGAACGCGGTCACGTTCGCCATGCACACCCGTGCGTGGGAGGGCGACGTGTACATGCACGTCCTGCCGATGTTCCACTGCAACGGCTGGGGCATGCCGTTCGGGCTCGCCGGCCTGGGCGTGCCGCAGGTCGTGCTGCGCAAGGTCGACGGCGCCGAGATCCTGCGCCGCGTGCGCGACCACGGCGTCACGCTGATGTGCGGTGCACCGGCCGTGTGGAACGCCGTGCTGGACGCCGCTCAGTCGTGGGACGGCGAGATCCCCGGCCGTGACACCGTGCGGATCGTGTGTGCCGGTGCGCCGCCGCCCTCGCGCACGATCCAGCGGGTGACCGAGGAGCTCGGGTGGGAGTTCCTGCAGATCTACGGCCTGACCGAGACGGCGCCGCTGCTCACGTTCAACCGGGCCCAGCCGGGACCGTCCGGCGAGGAGAAGGCGAAGAAGCAGTCGCGGGCGGGCGCCCCGGCGCTGGGCGCTCAGCTGCGGATCTCCGACACCGGTGAGGTGCTCGCGCGGTCGAACGTGGTCATGGAGGGCTACTGGGACAACCCCTCGGCGACCGCGGAGGCCATCGAGGACGGCTGGTTCCACACCGGCGACGGCGGGCACTTCGACGACGAGGGCTACCTGACGATCTCGGACCGCAAGAAGGACGTGATCATCACCGGCGGTGAGAACGTCTCGTCGATCGAGGTCGAGGACTGCCTCTTCTCGCACCCGGCCGTCGCCGAGGTCGCGGTCATCGGCGTGCCCGACGAGAAGTGGGGTGAAACGATCAAGGCGTTGGTCGTGCGCTCCGGGGAAGTCACCGAGGCCGACCTGATCAAGCACTGCAAGGAACGGCTCGCCGGGTACAAGGCGCCGACGTCGGTGGAGTTCCGCGACACGATCCCGCGCACGGCGACCGGCAAGATCCAGAAGTTCAAGCTCCGCGAACCGTACTGGGCCGGGCGCGACCGCGGCGTCAACTAGAGCCACGGCACTACTCCACTCCGGCGACACGCCGGACTCCGATCGTCCCAAAAGGACTACCACGCGTGTTCCACTGTGACACGAGTGGTTGACGGTGCGTTAGTTCCAGATGCGCCGAATGAGTCTGATTGGTCTAATGCGGTTGGAGGTGATGTCCGGTGTTGACAAGACTCTCCGCCGTGGTGGTACTGATGTCAGCCGTCCTCACGGGGACGGCCGCCGCCGTGCCGCCGCCTCCGCCGAACCCCGGTGACGCGGAGATCTCGGCGTCGCGAGCCGAAGCCGACGCGAAGGCCGCCCGCGTGGGCGAGCTGACCGGCCGGCTGACCCAGGCCGAGTCACGCCTGCAGGAGCTGATGGACGACGTCTCCTACAAGCGCGAGCTGGCCAACAAGGCCCGCGTCGACCTCGAGACAGCCATCTCGGAGGCCGAAGCCGCCCGTCGTGAGGCAACAGCCGCGCGTGTGCAGGCCGATGCCGCTTCTCGGGCCGTGGAGGAAAGTCGGCGCGCGCTGGACGAGTTCGCGGCGGCTTCCTATGCGCAGGGCAGCACCGTCGGTTCCTTCTCCGCGTACTTCGGGGCCAAGTCACCGGAGGATCTGCTGGCTCGTGCCCAGCTGCTGGAGGCGGTGTCGTCGTCCAGCCTGAACCAGCTGGAGCAGGTGACCCGCGACCAGGGCGTCGCCGCGAACCTCGACGCCGCCGCCCGTGCCGCGCTGCAGAAGTCCGAGGCGAAGCAGGCGGCCGCCGACGAGGCGAAGAAGGTCGCGGAGCAGGCGCAGCAGGTGGCGGTGGACGCGCACACGGCTCAGGCCGTCGCCACGGCGCAGCTTCAGTCCGATAAGGACGCTGTGGAACGTGAGCTCGTCGCCGCGCGCGGTGAGGTCAACAGCCTTGAGGCGCAACGCCGTCAGTACGACCAGTGGGTCGAGGCGAAGAAGCGCGAAGAAGAAGAGAACGCTCGCCGTGCCGCCGCTGCCGCAGCCGTCCAGGCCGCCGCTCAGGCTCCACGGCGTCCGGTCGCCGCTCCGGCCGCGCCGTCCGGCAGTCGCGTGCAGACGGTGATCAGCCGCGCGTTGTCGCAGCGCGGCGTCATCTACGCGTGGGGCGGTGGCAACTATTACGGCCCCACTTATGGCGTGCGCGACGGCGGCGTGGCCGACTCGTTCGGCGACTACCGCAAGATCGGCTTCGACTGCTCGGGGCTGATGATGTACGCGTTCGCCGGTGTCGGCGTGTATCTGCCGCACTACAGCGGCTATCAGTACAACTCGGGACGCAAGGTTCCGCTGTCGCAGATGGCGCCGGGAGACATGATCTTCTGGGGTCCCGGTGGTGGCACGCACGTGGCGCTGTACCTGGGCGGCGGAATGATGGTCGAAGCGCCGCATTCCGGTGCCGTGGTGCGGATTTCGCCCGTGCGGTACGGCGGGATCATGCCGTTCGTGACGCGCATGCTGTAGTGGGACCCGGTGACCCGCCGCAGGGGCGGGCCACCGGGAGACTTGCTCAGGCCGCGGCGAGCCGCAGCGGGCGGTCTTCGAGTACGCCCGCGTGAGCCGGTTGTGGAACGGGTGGATCGTCGTCACGCCGTCCGGCCTGCGCATGGTGATCTCCTCGAGGCACCAGTGCGGGCTGTCGTTGTTGGCGAAGTAGATGTCGACCGACGTGACAGTGCCGAGGTCGGACAGCGTCTTGTCGTAGACGTCCGTGCGGCCGCGCTTCCGGTCGTCGCCGGGGTTGTCGAGGAGGGTCCAGCCCGACGAGGTGGTGGTGCCGTTCAGGCGCGCCTCGACGCGGGAGTCGGTGCCCGCGTCCTCGACGTTGCAGGTCCGGACCTCGATGTGGTGGTTGCCGGCCGCGGTCTGGGTGCTGCCCATTCCCGTCGTGGCTGCGGGTGCCGCGGCCGCGACCCCGACGATGGCGCGAGCTGAGTTCCTCATGCTCTGTTCCCCTCCGTGTTGTTCGGTGTTGCGAGGGGAAAGGTGTCAGCGGTCTGTTCGACGACTATGTGGTGCTGATGAAATCCACTGGTCAGGGCTGAAGTTCCCGTTCCCAGCGCTGTCCGACGACGTCGTGACCGAAGCTGTGCTGAGGCGTCTTCTCGACCAGTTCGAACCCGTGCGCCTCATAGATCTTCCTGGCCGACGTGAGCCCGTCGACCGTCCACAAGACCATGCGCTCGTACCCGGCGTCGCGCGCGAACCTGACGCACGTGTCGACGAGCTGGTTGCCCGCGCCGAGGCCGCGTGCCTTCGGGTGCACGAGCAGCACTCGCAGCTTGGCCGTCGTGTCGTCCTCGCGCACGCAGAACACGCAGCCGACGCGTTCACCGTCGAGCTCGGCGATCCAGGCGGCCTCCCCGGCGTCGTCGTGGTCCGCCGCGTAGTCGCCGACGATCTTGGCGACCAGCGCCTCGAACGAGGTGTCCCAGTCGTGCTCGGCGGCGTAGAGCTCGCCGTGCGCCTGGACCACCCAGCCCAGGTCGCCGGGCCGGCCGAGCGGGCGGATCAGCATGACGTACCTCCACTGACACGAGTGTTTCAGTAATGCGAAGATAGCGCTCATGCCGTCCGCGCGGGAGACCGAACTGCTCGAAGCCGCCTACCGGTACGTGCTCACGCACGGGCTGGCGGACGTGTCGCTGCGGCCGCTGGCGGCGGCCATCGGGTCGAGCACACGGGTGCTGCTGTACCTGTTCGGCAGCAAGGAAGGCCTGATCAGGGCGTTGCTGGCGCGGGCGCGTGCGGATGAGCTGGCGTTGCTCGCCGACATCGGCACCGGGCCCGGGGTCGTGGCGCGGTTGTGGGAGTGGCTGTCCGCGCCGGCGCATCGGCCGTTGCTGACGTTGTGGCTGGAGGCTTACGCCCGCTCTCTCGTGGAGCCGGACGGGCCGTGGGCCGGCTTTGCGCGCGCGACCGTTGAGGACTGGCTGGAGGTGCTTTCTTCAGCGCAGCCCGAAGATGTGCGGGACACCCCTGCCGGGCTTGCTCAGCGGACGCGGGAGCTCGCGTTGCTGCGGGGCGCGCTGCTGGACCTGCTGGCGACCGGGGACGAGGAACGGGTCAGCGCGGCACTGGCGTGAAGCCGAGGGTGGCCAGGAGGCGCTCCGAGGGCGTGTTGCCGTCGGTGCAGCCGGCGAGGACAGGGGCGTCGAGGGCGCGCAGGGACGCGGCGACGACGGCGGTGCCGAGGCCGCGGCCCTTCCACTCGGGATGCGTGATGACGTAGGCGAGCCAGAAGTCGTTGCCGTTCTTGGAGATGAGCGACGCGGCCACGATCCTGTCCTCCTCCGCCACGAAGCTCGCGTGCGGCACCGCGTCGGGCCGCCAGTCCGCGATCTCGACGGCGCCGTCGCTGTTGCCGCCGAGGTGTTCGTCGATGGTGCCGGCATAGGCGCGTTCCATGAGGTCGGCCAGGGCGGCGTCGTCTTCGTCGTCGACGAGGCGGGGGTTCTGTCCGAGGACGGGCACTGGGCCCGGTGCGCGGCGGTACACGGTCCGGTTCATCTGCTCAGTGTGGCGGGCGGTGTCCACCGGTTTGCCAGGATGTGCGGCGAGGCTGGAAGCGTTGGCGCACAAAGGGCTCGTCCGTGCCCGGCTCCGTCTCCTCCGCGCGCCACGAGAAGCTCTCGGCGGTGAGGTCCGAGAAGATCCAGCGCAGCCGGACGCCGTTCTTGTCGCCTTCGAGAGCGAAGCCGTCCTCGGTCCGCCTGCCGATGAACGGGATCACCCAGCCGCGGCCGGGCCCGAGCCAGGTCGACCGGAACGCGCCGAGCTCCGGGTCGTAGAACCGCAGGCTCAGGCCCCATTCGCCGTCCGTGCCGCCGGACCGGCTCGCCCTGGCCGGGCTGATCCACACGTCGGCGAGCGCCCGCCCGTCCAGAGCCCAGCCGAAGTGCCATTCGGCGTCGGTGGTCTGGACGGTCCCGTCCTCGCCGAAGTTCTGCACGACCAGGGACCAGCTGCCGATCAACGGCTCGAACACGTTCAGGTGCCCGGCGAGTTCGGGGCGAGGCGCGGCGGCCGTGAAAACGCTCGCCAGCTGCGCGGAGACGTCCATGCCGCCAGGATGCCTCACCGCCGGGGGTGCGGGTGCCCGAACAGCTAGATTGGCGGCGTGAAGATCGTGGTGTTCGGCGCGTCCGGCATGGTGGGTCGAGGTGCGCTGCGCGAGTGCCTGCTCGACCCCGACGTCGACTCGGTGGTCACCGTGGGGCGTGCCCCGATGGACGTGACGGACGCCAGGCACCGGCACGTCGTGCACGCCGATTTCCGTGACCTGTCACCGGTTGCCGATGAACTGGCCGGCGCCAACGCGTGCTTCTACTGCATGGGCGTGACATCAGCGGGTCTGACCGAGGCCGAGTACCTGCCCGTGACGCACGACTACGCGCTTGAGGCCGCACGTGTCGTCGGTGGCACGTATGTGTACGTGTCGGGCGAGGGTGCGAACGCCGAGAGCAAGACGATGTGGGCGCGGGTGAAGGGCCGGACCGAGAACGAGCTGCTGGCGCTGGACCGGCCGGTGTTCGTCGTGCGGCCCGGATTCATCCAGCCGCGGCACGGGATCACCTCGCGCACCCGGATCTACCGCTACCTCTATTCGTGGTCGTCGTGGCTGTTCCCGTTGCTGCGGCGGGTGGCGCCCGCGTACGTCACGAGCACCGAGAACCTCGGCCGTGCCATGGTGGCGCTGGCCAAGGGTGCTCAGGCTCCGAAGTTGCTGCGCAGCGACGAGATCAACCGGCTGGCTTGAAGGCGTCCTCGGTCTTGACGACACCCGCCGCGCGGCCGGGCGCGGTGTGGTTCTCCCAGTAGAGGTTGGTGTGCGCGATGACCTTGTCCGGAGTGGGGGCGCCCCACTCGGACAGGTCCTCCGTGGTGTGCGCGTCGCTCACGAGCAGAGCGTCGTAGCCGCGGACGATCGCGCCGTGCAGGGTCGAGCGGATGCACTCGTCGGTCTGCGCGCCGGAGACCACGAGACTGCCGATTCCCTTGCCCGCCAGCACTTCCTCGAGGTCGGTGTCCTCGAAGGAGTCGGCGTACGTCTTGTGCACCACCGGTTCGCCCTCGGCGACCTCGAGCTCGGCCACGAACTGCCAGCCGTCGGAGTTCTTCGGCATGTGCTCGGCGTTGCTGTGCTGCACCCACACGACGTCGACACCGGCCGCACGGGCCTTGTCGACGAGCGTGGCGACGTTGGCCACGACCTCGTCGCGGTTGTGCGCGTGGTTCACCACGCCGTTCTGCACGTCGATCACGAGCAACGCGGTGTTGGGGCGGTTCGCCAGAGTCGTCACGCGGGTCACACTATGCCTCGGGTCTGACAATTTTCAGCGGGAACGCAGGCGGCGCAACATGCGGGCGTCCTCGAAGCCGACGTTGCGCGCGGCGGTCTCGACCGTGGCACCCTGCCCGATGAGGTGCTCGGCCCGTTCGACGCGCAACGCCTGCTGGTACCGCAACGGCGTCATGCCCGTCGCCTTGCCGAACAACCGCGTGACGGTCCGTTCGCTGCATCCGGCGACAGTGGCCAGTTCGGTGAGCGAAAGCCGGTCGGTGAGGCGTGACTCGATGACGTCCTGAATGCGGTGCACGGTTTCGTTGACGTGCGAACGGTGCCGCAGCAGCACACTGGCCTGCTGGTCGTCACCGTTCCTGCGCGCGTAGACGACCATGGTGCGTGCGATGGCGGCGGCAACCGCTGGCCCGTGCCGGGTGGCGACCAGGTTCAGCGCGAGGTCGATGCCGCTCGCGATGCCCGCCGACGTGACGATCCGATCGTCCTCCACGAACAGCACGTCCCTGACGACCCGTGCGTGCGGATAGCGCCGTTCGAGCTCGTCCTGCAGTTCGTGGTGCGTGGTGCAACGCCGGCCGTCGAGCAGACCGGCGCGGCCCAGCACATCCGCACCGGCGCACACACTCGCGACCGTGCCTCCGTCCGCGTGGTGCGCGCGCAACCACGCCAACGCCCGGCCGCTCAACGGTCCGGTCCCGGCGATCTTCGGCGAGCGCCATCCCGGCACGAACACGAGGTCGTGCACGTCGAGCGAGGGCAGCTCGGTCGCCGCGCCCAGCGGCACACCCTGATGGCTGGGCACGGACTCCGAGTCGCCCACGTACTCCAGCGCGTACCCGCCCACGAGGTCGGCCGCGCTGGAGAACACCTGCGCCGGCCCCGCGAGGTCGAGCAGGTGCACTCCCGGTACGAGCAGGAAAACGACTCTGGTCACGATCCGGTCAGCGTAGCGACATCCGAGATCCGCGCGAACCGACCGGCCAGCACGTACTCGGTCCGCTCGATGATCTCCTCGACCCCGAGCACCTTCCCGGTCCGCCAGTGCTCCATCGGCATGGTCGCGGTCGCGTCGGTCACGAACGTCATGTCGAACCCGAGGTCCGACCCCACGCGCGTGGTCGTCTCGCAGCACTGCTCGGTCCGGATGCCGCTGATCAGCAGCTCCCGCACGCCTCGCATGGTGAGCGTCTGCTGCAGGTTCGTCGTGGTGAACGCGTTGTGCGCGGTCTTGGTCAGGACCGGCTCGTCGTCCAGCGGCTTGAGCCCGTCGATGAGGCGCACGTGGCCCAGCGCGGGGTCGAACACGCCGCCGGTGCCGGGCTCGGAGTGCAACACCCACACCACCAGATCACCGGCGTCCCTGGTCATGTCGACCAGCTGGTTCACCTTGCCCACGACGTCCGGGTCGGACACCTCCGCCCAGTTGGCGCGCCGGCGGAACGACTCCTGCACGTCGATGACGATCAATGCTCGCTTCATGGCACCAAGCCTCGCCGTCGCCCGGCTGCCGAGACAGGCACGACCCGGCCGAGGAGCGGACGGATCCGGTCACCATGCGAAGATCACGACGTGGACTTACGCGCGCTGGCGGGTGATCCCGCGGACCCGGACCTGGGCGCTCAGGTGACGGTGTCGGTGGGGGAGGGCCTCTCCGGGGACGCCGTGCCGTTCGTGCGCGTCACGAAGGGCGAGGTACGCAGGATCCTCGTGGGACAGGCGCGCACGGACGGCGCCCGAATCGACGTGCTGGTCAGGGCGGCCTGGCGGGAGAACGGCGGCTGGCACCGCGAGCCGTGGCCCGGTGACGGCGTGGCCGAGCTGCTGCGGCACCCCGCCCACCTGATCCCCGACGGCGACGACAGGCCCGGCGTCATCTCGAAAGCCATCGCCGAGGGGTCGCGGAACACGGTCGCGGAGCTGCGGGGGCTGCGGTACGAGATGGAACGGCAGGTCGCCGACTTGCTGGCGCAGCGCAGGAACACCGCGCTGCGGATGGTGATGGCCCAGCTCGTCGAGCTCTCGATCGCGGTCAGCCGCGCCCGTGACCAGGCCCGTGACACGCTCCGCGAGGTCAGGAACCCCGGCGTGAGAAGGCACTGCGAGGCCATGGACGTCGAGCTCGGCGACGAGGTCACGCGGCTGCAGTCGTTGCTGAGCAGCGTGTCGACGTTCGCCGTCGCGCAGGAAGGCGAGTCGCAGCAACGGTTCAACATGCTCGCCGCCGCGGCCGCCGCCGGACTCGGTCTGCCCGCGCTGATCCTGTCGCTGTACGGCGCGGACGACTACCTGCCGTTCACGTGGGACAAGGCGTGGCGGGCGCTGGTGCCGATCGCGATCGCCCTGTCGGTCGCGGGCGGGGTCATCCTGCACCGGATGCCCGGCCGCACCACCGCCAAGCAGTACCTGGCGGCGCTGGGACTCATTTCGGGACTGATCAGCATGCTGCTGGTCGCGGGTTTCCTCGCACCGCGCTAGAGAGGGCGGCGGCCCGCGAACCCCACGTCGGCGCGGTGGTACCAGTCCAGCGTCCGGTCACCCTCCAGCCAGCACAACAGGACCGGCACGCCGTCCAGCTCGGACGGGAAGTCGACCAGCAGCGGGGCGAAGCCCTTCAGCTCGGCCCCGGTCTGCTGGACGGACTCCAGCAGCTCGTCGAGCCGTGCCTGCGCGGCCTTGAACTCCGGCAGCCCGCCCAACGACGACGAGCCGACGGCCAGTTCGGCGGCGTCGGCGCGCAAACGCACGATTTCGTCCAGCACCGGCAGCAACCGGGCGAGCTCGGCTCGGGCCTCGTCGAGGGTGAACAGTCCCACGACGTCAAGGCTGGCACAGTGGGGCGGGTGACGTGGCGACTGGGTGACCTGACCGTGAACCGGGTCGGTTTCGGCGCGATGCGCCTGCCGCAGCAGGGAGGCGCGTTCGACCCCAGCGCGAAACCCCGGGACCGGGCGCAGGCGATCGATGTGCTCCGCACGGCGGTCGAGCTGGGCGTCAACCACATCGACACGGCCGCCTACTACTTCTCCACCACGAGGTCGGCCAACGAGCTGATCAACAGCGCGTTGTCGCCGTACCCGGACGACCTGGTGATCACCACCAAGGTCGGGCCGAGCAGAACGCCGCAGGGGGAGTGGCTGCCGCTCGCCACGCCGGACCAGCTGCGCGGCCAGGTCGAGGAGAACCTGCGTCAGCTGGGCAGGGACCACCTCGACGTCGTGAACCTGCGGGTGAGCGGGCTCGACGACATCAGCCGGCACTTCGAGCGGCTCGCGGCGCTGCGCCAGGAGGGGCTGATCCGGCACCTCGGGCTGTCGAACGTCCGGCCGCACCACCTGGACCAGGCGCAGAAGATCGCGCCCGTGGTGTGCGTGCAGAACTCGTACGGGCTCGGCCACCACCCGGAACAGGACGACTTCCTGGGCGTCTGCGGGGACAGAGGTATCGCGTTCGTGCCGTTCTTCGCGCTCGCGGGCGCGAACAAGGAGGCCGGGACGTCGGCGGAGGACGACGACGTCACGGAGATCGCGCGCGCCCACGGCGTCTCGCCAGCGCAGGTCCGTCTCGCCTGGACGCTCGCGCGCGGACCGCACGTGCTCGTCATCCCCGGTACAGGCGATCCGGAGCACCTGCGGCAGAACGTCGAGGCGGGCGAACTGAGCCTGACCCCCGAGGAGCTCACCCGCCTCGACGCCCTTCACCTCAACGGGAGCTGATCCGCCGGAACAACCAGGTGGCGAACGCGAAGGCCACCACCAGCAACCCGCCCGACCACGCCAGCGCGAGCCACCCCGCGTCCGCGCGCTGGCCGGCCAGCAACGCCCGCACCGTCTCGATGATCGGGGTGATCGGCTGGTGCTCGCTGACCACCCGCAGCACCGCGGGCATGGTCGTGGTCGGCACGAACGCGCTGCTCAGGTACGGCAGGAACAGCATGAAGAAGCCGAGCACGCTCGCCGACTCCACCGACCGCGCGATGACGCCGAAGCCCGCGGCGAGCCACGACAGCGCCAGCACGTACAGCAGCAGCAAACCCATCGCGAGCACCCAGCCGAGCACGGTCGCCGTGGGCCGGAACCCCATCCCCACGGCGACCAGCACGACGATCGCCGTGGCGAGGGCGTTGCGCGCGACCGACGCCGTCACGTGGCCGGTCAGCACGGCGAAGCTGCTGATCGGCATCGAACGGAACCGGTCGACGGCGCCCTTCTTCATGTCGTCGGCCACCGACATGGCCGTGGACGTGGCGCCGTACCCGGTGCACAGCACGATGATTCCGGGCACCACGTAGTTCACATAGGACGTTCCCGTGGCGATCGCGCCGCCGAAGACGTAGACGAACAGCGCCATCATCATCACCGGGAGCAAGATCGACATGAGGAGCGTGTCGAGGTTGCGGCGGCTCAGCCGGACGCTGCGGCCGACCATCGTGAGCCTTCCGGTCATGCCGCCACCCTGGTCAGGCTGGTGAAGACGTCGTCGAGGGTCGGTCGGTGGGTGGACACGCGTTCCGTGCGCACGCCCGCGACCAGCAGGTCGTCCAGCACCCGGTGCAGGTGGGCCGCGCTGCCGTCGGACGGCACGCTGAGCCTTGACTCGGCCCGCACGCCACCGAGCAGGGCCTGCGCGCGCCCCGCGTCGAGCGCGGTGGCGAAGTCCAGGTCGAGGCGGGTGCCGCCGACCTGGTTCTTGAGCGCGTCGGCCGTGCCGTCCGCGACGACGTCGCCGCGGTGCAGCACCACGATCCGGTCCGCGAGCCGGTCTGCCTCCTCCAGGTACTGGGTCGTGAGGAAGATCGTCACGCCCTCGCGCACCAGCTCACCGATGGCGTCCCACATCGTCGTGCGGCTCATCGGGTCGAGCCCCGTCGTCGGCTCGTCCAGGAACAGCAGCCGGGGCCGGGAGACCAGGCTCATCGCGAGGTCCAGCCGCCGCCGCATGCCGCCGGAGTAGGTGCGGACCCTGCGGTCGGCGGCGCCCACCAGGTCGAACCGCTCCAGCAACTCCACCGCACGAGCACGGGCCGCCGCGCGGGAGAACCGGCGCAGCCGGGCGATCATCACCAGGTTCTCCCGGCCGGTCTGCTCGTCGTCCACGGCCGCGTACTGGCCGGTCAGGCTGATCACGCCGCGCACCTTCCCCGGCTCGCGCACCACGTCGAACCCGGCGATGCGCGCCGTGCCGCCGTCCGGCCTGGTCAGCGTGTTGAGAATCCGGATCGTGGTCGTCTTGCCCGCACCGTTCGGCCCGAGCAACGCGAGCACCGATCCCTCCGCCACCTTCAGATCCAGGCCGGTGAGCACGGTGTTCTTGCCGTAGCTCTTCCTCAGCCCCGCTGTTTCGACGATCACTCGCCACCCCCTTTATGCGTACCTCATACGCAAAACCTGAATTAGCGTATGACATACGCATCTGTTTGACTAGGGGGTATGAAGAGGGGGCGCAAGCCGACCATCGACGCCGCCGACATCACGCGGGCTGCCATCGCGATCGCGGACGCCGAGGGTCTGGCCGCCGTGTCGATGGCACGGGTCGCGCAGGAGATGGGCAACGCGACGATGGCCCTCTACCGGCACGTGAAGAACAAGGACGAACTGCTCGCGCTGATGTGGGACGCGGCGATGGAGGAACCGCCGCCGCTGCCCGACGGCGAGTGGCGCGACAAGCTCGGGTTCTGGGCGAGAGCGGTGCTCACGGCCATCCGCAGGCGCCCGTGGTTCCTGCAGATCCCGGTCAGCGGCCCGCCGTCCGGACCGAAGAACCTCGCCTGGCTGGACAGCGCGCTCACCGCCCTCGAAGGCGTGCCGCTGGAGCCGGGGGAGAAGATCGGCGTCGTGATGGGCCTGTCGACCTTCGTGCAGGGCGAGGCGCGGCTGAGCTTCACGCTGTCCCAGGGGTTCGAGGAGGACCCGGCCCAGTTCAACCACCAGTACGGGCAGAAGCTGCGCGAGGTCGTCGACCCCCGCAGAATGCCCGCGCTCGCCAAGGTCGTCGAGGCCGGCGTGTTCGACCTGGACGACGTGCTCGACGTCGAGGACCTCGGGGCGGACTTCGACTTCGGCCTGCACCTGTTCCTGGAAGGCGTCGCGGCCCACATCGACGGGAAGAGCACATGACCTACGCGGCGATCATCCTCACCGGCGGCAAGGGCGAACGGCTCGGCGGCATCGACAAGGCCGCACTGTCCTATCGGGATGCGACGCTGCTCGACCACGTGCTGTCCGTTGTGGACGATGCGAGTCAGATCATCGTGGTGGGACCGGAGAAAGACCTTCCCGGCGTCATCTGGGCGCGTGAGGACCCGCCCGGCGGTGGTCCGCTCGCCGGGCTCGCCGCGGGACTGCGTGAGGTCACCGCCGAACGGGTCGCGGTCCTCGCGGTCGACCAGCCCGGTCTCACCAGGAACACGATCGCCAGGCTGCGCGAAGCCGGCGGCAACGCTGTGCTCAAGGACGATCGCACGCAGTGGCTGATCGGCATGTGGAACACGGCCGAGCTGCGCGCAGCCCTACCTGAAGATCCACGCGATCTGCCGCTGCGCAAGACTCTGCAGCAGTTGAACCCGGTGGAGGTGTCCGCTTTGCCCGGTGAGGCGCGTGACGTCGACACACCGGCCGACCTGGACACCCTTCACAGCGGTTGAACAGGCGAAGAGCAAGACTGTTCCACTATCGGTAAAACCCTGTTCCGCATGGAGGCCCGCACGTGACCGAGCCCGCCGCCGAGGCAACGCCGAACGCATCGGCGCCCGTCACCCCGGCTCGTGACGCCCAGCTGCTCGAACGCACCGTGTTCGAGGTGAAGCGGGTCATCGTCGGCCAGGACCGGCTCGTCGAGCGGATGCTCGTGGGTCTGCTGGCCAAGGGCCATCTGCTGCTCGAAGGTGTGCCGGGCGTCGCGAAGACGCTCGCCGTCGAGACGTTCGCCCGCGTGGTCGGCGGATCGTTCTCGCGCGTGCAGTTCACGCCCGACCTGGTGCCCGCCGACATCCTCGGCACCCGCATCTACCGCCAGTCCAGCGAGGCGTTCGACGTCGAGCTCGGCCCCGTCGTCGCGAACTTCGTGCTCGCCGACGAGATCAACCGCGCGCCCGCCAAGGTGCAGTCGGCGATGCTCGAGGTGATGGCCGAGCGGCACGTGTCGATCGGTGGCCGGACGTTCCCGATGCCCAACCCGTTCCTGGTGCTGGCCACGCAGAACCCGATCGAGAACGAGGGCGTGTACCCGCTGCCGGAGGCGCAGCGCGACAGGTTCCTGTTCAAGATCCAGGTCGAGTACCCGACCGCCGAGGAAGAGCGCGAGATCGTCTACCGCATGGGCGTCGAGGCGCCCACGCCGAGCCAGGTCCTCTCGCCTGAGGAACTGGTGCGCCTGCAGGGCGTGGCGTCGCGCGTCTTCGTCCACCACGCGCTCGTCGACTACGTGGTGCGCCTCGTGATCGCGACCCGCGCGCCCGGCGAGCACGGCCTCACCGACGTCGCCGGCTGGGTCGCCTACGGTGCCTCGCCGCGTGCGTCGCTCGGCATCATCGCCGCCGCCCGCGGCCTCGCGCTGGTCCGCGGCCGCGACTACGTGCTGCCGCAGGACGTCGTGGACGTGGTGCCGGACGTGCTGCGCCACCGCCTGGTGCTCTCCTACGACGCGCTGGCCGACGGCGTGCCGATCGACCACATCATCACCCGAGTGCTGCAGATCGTGCCGTTGCCGCAGGTGTCGGCCCGTCCGCAGCAGCCGGTCGCGGCTGGTAGGCAGTGAGCCCCAAAGACGCTTCAGCGAAGGCCGAGAAGGAGCGCCCCTCGTGGGCGCCGCCCATCCTGCGCGGCGTCCGGATGGAAGCCGCCCTGCGGATGCTGGAGCTCGACGTGCGGCGCCGCCTCGACGGCCTGCTGCAGGGCAACCACCTCGGCCTCGTGCCGGGGCCCGGCACCGAACCGGGCGAGGCCAGGACCTACCAGCCGGGTGACGACGTGCGCCGGATGGACTGGGCGGTCACCGCGCGCACCACGGTGCCGCACATCCGCGAGACGGTCGCGGACCGCGAGCTGGAGACCTGGCTCGCGATCGACCTGTCGCCGTCACTCGACTTCGGCACCGCGGTCTGCGAGAAGCGCGACCTGGCCATCGCCGCGACGGCCGCGGTCGCGCACCTGACGCGCGGCGGCGGCAACCGGATCGGCGCGGCGGTCTCGACGGGCGCCGAGAGCATGCGCATCCCGGCCCGCGGTGGGCTGGCGCACGCGCGGGGCATGATCCGCAAGATCGCCGAGCTGCCGCGGGCCGAGGAGGGCACACGCGGCGACCTGGCGGCGTTGCTGGAACAGCTGCGCAGGCCACCACGGCGGCGCGGCCTGATCGTGGTCATCTCGGACTTCCTCGGTGGCATGGAGTGGCAACGTCCGCTGCGCGCGTTGTCCGCGCGGCACGACATCGTCGCCATCGAGATCGTGGACCCGCGTGACGTCGACCTGCCAGAGGTCGGCACCGTCGTGCTGTCCGACCCGGAGACGGGCCGCCAGCGCGAGGTGACGGCGTCGGCGTTGCTGCGCAAGGAGTTCAACGCGGCGGCCGCGGAACACCGCGCAGAGGTCGCCGCGGGTTTGCGCCGGGCGGGGGCCGGGCATCTGGTGCTGCGAACCGACTCGGACTGGATCGCGGACACCGTCCGCTTCGTGGTGGCGCGCAAGCGCCGCTGGTCAGGGGGTGTCGCGTGAGCTTCTCGAACTTCGTCGCCCCGTGGTGGTTCCTTCTGCTCATCGCGGTCGCACTGCTCGCCGCCGCCTACGTGGTGGTGCAGCGGATGCGGCGCAAGCGGGTGCTGCGGTTCACGAACCTGGAGCTGCTGGAGAAGGTCGCGCCCAAGCGGGAACGCTGGTCGCGGCACGTGCCGGCGGCGTTCCTGCTGGCCGCGCTGGCGTTGCTGACGGTCGCGCTGGCCGGTCCGACGTCCGAGCAGAGGGTGCCGCGCAACCGGGCGACCGTGATGATGGTCGTCGACGTGTCGCTGTCGATGAAGGCCACGGACGTGAAGCCGTCCCGGCTGGAGGCCGCGCAGGTGGCCGCCAAGTCGTTCGCCGAGGGCCTCACCCCCGGCATCAACCTGGGCCTGATCTCGTTCGCCGGCTCGGCCACCGTGCTGGTGGCGCCGACGACGGACCGCACGGCCGTCACGCAGTCGATCGACGGCCTGAAGCTCGCCCAGTCGACCGCGACCGGTGACGCGATCATGGCGGCGCTGGCGTCGATCGACTCGTTCGGCAAGGTCGTCGGCGGCGCCGAGGGTCCGCCACCCGCCCGCATCGTGCTGATGACGGACGGCAAGGAGACGGTCGGCACCCGCAAGGCCTTCGACGCGGCGGAGGACGCCAAGAAGGCCGGAGTCCCGATCTCCACGATCTCGTTCGGCACCGAGGACGGCGTGGTCGACATCGAGGGCCGCCAGCAGTCCGTGCCCGTCGACGACGACTCGATGAAGGAGATCGCGAAGCTCTCCGGTGGCGAGTTCTTCAAGGCCGCCTCCGCCGAGGAGCTGCGCCGCGTCTACGACACGCTCGGCGAGCAGATCGGCTACGAGAAGAAGCAGGCAGACGCGTCGAAGCCGTGGCTGTTGCTCGGCACGATGACGGCGATGTTCGCGGCGGCGGCAGCTTTGTTGCTCGGTCAACGCCTGCCGTAGGTCAGCAGCACGACTCCGTTGTCGAACGCCCTGGTGCCCTTGAGCGCCAGGGCGTTCGGCTTCTTGAAGAACGGGGTGCCCGCGCCGATCGCGACCGGGTTGACGTAGAGCCTGATCTCGTCGACCAGGTCGTGCTCGAAGAACGTCTCCAGCAGGTTGGGGCCGCCGACCATGCTGTCACCCGGCAGGTTCCTGATCTCGTCCGCGTCGACCTCGGTGCGGGTCTCGCTGTTCCACTCGGTGAACGTTCGCGTGCGCGAGTAGATGATCTTGCGCACGTTGCGCCAGATCGGGGCGAACTCGCGCATTTTCGGTGTGAAGTCGGGGTTGTCCTCGGCGTGCGGCCACGCCTCCAGCATCAGCTCGTGCGTGCGGCGGCCGTCGAGCAGCGCGCTCATCGTCGCCAGGTCGGCGTTGACGTAGTCGTGCATGTCCTCGCTCATGTGGTGCCAGCTGATGTCGTGGCCGGGTCCTTCGAAGAACCCGTCCAGCGAGATCGACGCCATCGTGATGATCACCCGTGCAACCTCCGGTATTCCGCCGCCGCGCCTGGATGCAGTGGCACTTTGCCCGTGTCGATGAGACTGCGCACGTCGAGGTACTGCGTGCCGAGGGCCTGGTCGGGCACGAGCTGCGCCGCCTTGGCGACCAGCAGCCGCACGACGGCGCCCGCGTACTCTGTGCTCAGGTCCGGCCGGCACACCAGCAGGTTCGGGGTGCCGATGGTGGGGATGTCGGCGTTGGAGCCGTACACGCCCATCCGCACGTCGACGCGTTCGTAGACCTTGCCGTAGTCCTGCCGGAGCCTGGGCAGGAAGCTGTCGAGCGGCAGGAGCCGGATGCCGCTGGCCTTGTTGAGCTCCGGGGTGGGCACGCCGCCGGACCACAGGAGCGCCGCGATCTCGCCGGCTTTGAGGGCGTCGATGGCGTTGCGCAACGGGTAGTGCTCTTCTTTCACGCCCAGCGCGAGCCGTTCGCCCTGCAGGGCGGCGCCGGAGCCGGCCGCGCCCAGGGACACCGGTTTGCCGATCAGGTCGGCGGCGGACCGGTACGGGGACGAGTCGAGGACCACGAGCTGCAGGTAGTTCTCGTAGACGCGGCCCACGGCGACGAGGCCGGGCTCCAGGTGGGCGCTGTCGCTCAGGGTCAGCGCGAGCTCGGCCGTGCCCTCGCGGAGGTGTTTGAGGTTGTCCGCGCTGCCGCCGGTCTGGACCGGGATGATGGTCAGCGGACTGGGGGAGAGGCGGGAGATCAGGGCGGCGAAGTCGTGGTAGAAGCCGCCTGGCTCGCCGCCGGCGATGCGGATCGTGCCGGACGGCTCGCTGGTGCCGCAGGCGGTGAGGGCAAGGGCGCCGAGGAGGAACGTTCGTCGTTTCACAGCAACGGCTCCTTCGGCAGTTCCACCGTCACGACCAGGCCACCGACGGTATCGTCGCTGCGCAGCGTCAAGGTTCCGTCGTGCGCCGTCACGATCCTCTCCGCGATGGCCAGCCCGAGTCCCGTACCGCGCTGCGAGTCGTCGCCGCGCCAGAACCGTTCGGTTGCCCGCGCGATGTCCTCTTCGGACAGTCCGTCACCGTTGTCCCTGACGATCAGCGTTGCCCGGTCGCAGATCACCGTGATCTCCGGTCCGCCGTACTTGATGGCGTTGTCCAGCAACACGTCCAGCACCTGCGCGAGGTCCGACACCGCGCACCGCACCAGTCCGGCCGCCCGGTCCTCGACGGTGATCGTCGCGCCGGCCGAGTGAGCTGCCGCGCGCCACGCGTCGACGCGGTCGTGTGCGACCACCTGCAGATCGGCCAGCTCCGGTTCCACGCCTCCCGCCGCGCGTTCGGTGGCGGTGCTCTCGGCGGAGGCCAGAGCCAGGAGGCCGTCCAGCAGCGACTCCAGGCGTTCGACCTCGGTCAGGAGTGACCCGTTGGAAGGCAGCATGTCCACGCGCAGCCGCAGGGCCGCCATCGGGTTGCGCAGCTGGTGCGAGGCGTCGGCGATCAGCCGTCGTTGCTGGTCGGCGGCCTCGGCCACGGCGTCGGACATGCGGTTGAACGACTCGGACAACGCCCGCAGCTCGGCCGGGCCGGCGGTGTCGGCGACGTGTGTACGGCGCTGGCCCTCGGCGACCGCGCGGACGCCGCGATCGAGTTCCTTCAGCGGCCGCAGCAGCCAGCGGGCGACCACCAGGGCCAGCAGGACGCACGCGCACGCCGCCAGCAACGCTCCTGCCAGCACGAACGCCCACCGGCGAGCCACGTCCAGGGCTGCGACGCTGGTCGAGGCGCGCAGCACGACGGCGCCCGCGACCTTCGTGCCGGTGCCGACCGGGCGGGCGAACAGGACGTCGCCGCCGCTCCACGGCATGACCGTCGGCACGGGTGCGGCAGGCTGGTTGCGCAGGGCGGCGTCGATCTGCGCGGACACCTCGGCGATCTTCATCCCGGCCTCGACGACGGGTTCGCCCGCCGCGTTGACGACCACGACCTCCTCGCCGTAGATCTCGTGGTACCGCAAGGCCTCGGACACCACGACGTCGGCGGGCAGGGTGGCGAAGCGGTCGAGGTCGGCGGTGCGGCTGATCACGAACTGCTGGGTGCGCTCGGAGGCGGTGCTCATCAGCAGCGGGACGGCGAACGCGGTGACGGCCGAGAGCGAGAAGAGCAGCAGCACCAACAGAAGCCGTTGCCGCATCTATTCACCGAGCCGGTAGCCGAAACCGCGGATCGTGTGCAGCAGTCCTGGCCGGTCGAGCTTGGCCCGCAACTGCGTGAGGTGGACGTCGAGCGTGCGCGACACCGCCACGAAGGCGTTGCCCCACACCTCGTCCATCAGCTGCTGACGGCTCACCGCGGTGCCCGGCCGGCGCGCGAGCACCGCCAGGACGTCGAACTCCTTGGTGGTCAACGAGATCTCGCGCCCGCCCACCTGGACCTGGCGGCTCTGCAGGTCGATCTCCACATCGGACACCCGCACGACGTCGCCCGGCTCCTGCGACCGTGCCGCACTGCGCCGCGCCACCGCGTCGATGCGCGCCAGCAGTTCCGCCAGCCGCACCGGCTTGACCAGGTAGTCGTCCGCACCCAGGCGCAGCCCGCGCACCACGGTCCGCTCGTCGCCGCGCGCGGTCAGCACGAGCACCGGCACCGGGTCGATCTTGCGGAGCTTGCGCAGCACCTCCAGGCCGTCCTGGTCGGGCAGGCCGAGGTCGAGCAGCACCACGTCCGCGTCGCGGTGGGCGATCAGCGCGTCGGCGCCTCTGCGCACGCGGGCAGGCCGGTGGCCGTTCGCCCGCAGCGCTTCCACCAGGGCGTCGGCGACACCGTCGTCGTCTTCGACCAACAGCACCCGCATGGGAGAAGTATCGCCCCAGATGGTCGTTTCCGGTGTATCTCGACGCGCCTAAGTGAATGTAAAGAAGCTTCTGCCCAGGTTGTGAGGGGTGTGGCGGCGCCGAGATCGTGTCGGCCATGACAGTCGTTCAGGAGAAACGCGCCGAACGCCGAGTGGTGGCGAACGTGCTGCGCGGATCAGTCGGGAATTTGATCGAGTGGTACGACTGGTACGCGTACACCGCGTTCAGCATCTATTTCGCGGCGGCGTTCTTCCCCAAAGGCGACCAGACCGCGCAGCTGCTCAACACCGCCGCCGTGTTCGCCGTCGGGTTCCTCATGCGACCGCTGGGCGGGTGGCTGCTCGGCCGTTACGCGGACCGCCACGGCCGCAGGGCGGCTCTGACCCTCTCGGTCACCCTGATGGCGCTCGGCTCGCTGATCATCGCGCTGACCCCGTCGTACGCCACGATCGGTGTGGCCGCGCCCGTCCTGCTGGTGCTGGCGCGGTTGCTGCAGGGTCTGTCCGTCGGTGGCGAGTACGCGACGTCGGCGACCTATCTGTCCGAAGTGGCCTCATCGCGCCGCCGCGGGTTCTACTCGAGCTTCCAGTACGTGACGCTGACGGCCGGTCAGCTGGTGGCGCTGGGCGTGCAGATCGTGCTGCAGCAGTTCCTCTCCAAGCCCGAGATGACGGAGTGGGGCTGGCGGATCGCGTTCGTCATCGGCGCGACCGGCGCGATCGTCGTGATGTGGCTGCGGCGCGGGATGGACGAGTCGGAGAACTTCGAGCGGCAGAAGGACAACCCCCAAAAGGGCACCTTCCGGGCGTTGCTCAAGCACCCCAAGGAATGCCTGCTGGTCGTCGGCCTGACGCTGGGCGGCACGGTCGCGTTCTACACCTACACGACCTACCTGCAGAAGTTCATGGTGAACACCAGCAAGATCGACGCCGCGACGGTCAGCTGGATCAACTTCGCCGCGCTGCTGGTCTTCGTGGTGCTGCAGCCGATCGCGGGTGCGCTGTCCGACCGGATCGGGCGCCGTCCGCTGCTGCTCGGGTTCGGTGTGCTCGGCACGCTGGTGACGGTGCCGCTGTTGTCCACGCTCGCGAAGACGTCCGAGGCGTTCCCGGCGTTCCTGTTGATGCTGGGCGGCCTGGTGATCGTCACCGGCTACACGTCGATCAACGCGATCGTGAAGGCCGAGCTGTTCCCGACGAACATCCGCGCGCTGGGGGTCGGTCTGCCGTACGCGCTGACGGTGGCGATCTTCGGCGGGACGGCCGAGTACGTGGCGCTGTGGTTCAAGCAGGCCGGCATGGAGTCGGTGTTCTTCTACTACGTCGCCGGGTGCGTGCTGATCTCGTTGCTGGTCTACGGGTTCATGCGCGAGACCTCGAAGGACTCGGTCCTGGACAAGGACTAGCCGCGTTCGAGCACACACCACGCGGAGGGCGGTCTTGCGGCGACCGCCCTCCGCCTCTCTCCACGAGCTCAGCACCGCTCCTCGGTGAAGGCGGCGCCTCCACCGGAGACCGAGCCGTACGCCATGGTGCAGAACCTGCAGCGTGTTCGCGCCCCGCGACCACACCTCCTGCCGGCCGCGTGCGCCGCTGTTCTCGTCGATCGCACCGTCACCCCTGGTGACGGCCACGGACGCGACGAAGTTGCGGTGGCCGGCCTTCCACGAGTCCCAGACGTAGATGTAGCCCCAGTTCTTGTTGCAGCCCTTGAACTGCTTCACGGAGGCGACGGTCTCGCCGCCGGCCTTGATGTACTTCGTGGACCCGATCTGCGTGACGCTGCCGCAGCGCGGGTTCGACTCGGCCTGCGCCGCGCCCGTGAAGGTCACGGCGATCGCCGCGGCCGCCAGGACGGCGGCACCAATCCTCTTGTGCATGCCCAAGACGGTGGACGACACCGGTTGGTCAGCGGTTAATCACACCGAGGCGGGTCGCGAGCACGGTGGCCAGGTGCAGCGGTTCGCGGCCGGTGGTGTGGCGGATCTGCGTGCGGCAGCTGAAGCCGTCCGCGATGACCACCGCGTCCTCGTCGTCCCGGAGGGCGGGCAGCAGGTCCTGCTCGGCGCACGCGATCGAGACGTCGTAGTGGCCCTGCTCGAACCCGAAGTTGCCCGCGAGGCCGCAGCAGCCCTCGACGATCCTCGGCGCGATCCCGGCCTTGGTCATCGCCTCGCGGTCCGGGTCGAAGCCCAGTTCCGCGTACTGGTGGCAGTGGGTCTGCACGACGGCCTCCCGTGCGCCTTCCAGCGCGGGCAGCTTCGGTGCGACGTGCGCCGCGAACGTCCGGGTGGCGTCGGCAAGCGCTCGCACGGCACGGTCGTCGGAGAGTTTCGGGGCCTCCGTCTTGAGGAACGCCGTGCAGCTCGGCTCCAGGCCGATCACCGGGATGCCCCGGCTCGTCCACGGCAGCAGGGCCCGCGCGGTGCGTTCGACCACGCGGCGGGCCTTGGCGAGCTGGCCGGTCGAGTGCCACGTCAGTCCACAACAGACGTTGGCGGACGGGATCTCGACGCGGTTTCCGAGGTGCGCCAGGACGTTGGCGGCGTCGATGCCGATGCCCGGCTCGAAGAAGTTCGTGAACGTGTCCGGGAACAGCAGCACCGGATCGCCCTTGCCGAGCGGGTGCAGCTGGCGGACCAGGGGAGTGGTCGGCGTGGGCAGCTCGCGTTCGGGCGTGATCCCGGCGAACCGGCCGAAGCGCGCGGTGAACCGGTTGACCAGCCCGTACTTCAGCCAGGTCGGCAGCCAGCCCATCGCATAGTGCGACCGCGGCCGCACGCGCCCCTTGTAGTGCTCGTGCAGGAACTCCGCCTTGTAGCTCGCCATGTCGACGTCGACGGGGCAGTCGCGCTTGCACCCCTTGCAGCCCAGGCAGAGATCCAGTGCCTCGGCGACCTCCGGAGACCGCCAGCCGTCCTTGATCACGTCACCCGCGAGCATCTCGAACAGCAGGTGCGCCCGGCCGCGCGTGGAGTGCTTCTCCTCTCGCGTGACCCGGTAGCTCGGGCACATCACGCCGCCCTTGGTGTTCAGGCACTTGCCGACACCGACGCACCGCCGTGTGTCGCTCGCGAATTCCGCACGTGTCGGAATCCGGGGTGGTGCAACGAGAATCCGCAGGTCCTCGTCGAGCTTTCGCGGCTGCACGATCCGGCCGGGGTTGAGCAGGTTGCCCGGATCGAACGCGTTCTTGAAGTCCTGGAACGCCCTGATCGCCTCGGGCGGGTACATGCGGCTGAGCAGTTCGGACCGCGCCTGGCCGTCGCCGTGCTCGCCGGAGAGGCTGCCGCCGTGGCTCACCACCAGGTCGGCGGCGTCCTCCAGGAACTCGCGGTAGCCGTTCGCCAGGTCGAAGTCGATGCGGACGTGCAGGCAGCCCTCGCCGTAGTGGCCGTAGGTGATGCCGCGCCGGCCGTGCTTCGCGAGCAGCTGGTCGAACTCGCGCAGGTAGGCGCCGAGACGGTCCGGCGGGACGGCCGCGTCCTCCCAGCCCGACCACGCCTCGCCGCCGTCGGGCATGCGGGTGGCGAGTCCGGCACCGTCCTCGCGGATCCGCCAGAGCGCCCGCTGGTGCGCGGGGTCGTGGATGATCATCGAGTTCCTGGTGAGCCTGGCGACGCGCTCGGGGTGGTCCTCGACCTCCACGAACAGCCAGCTGCGGCCTTCCGGCAGGTCAGGGCGCACCCGCACGTTGCGCACCAGCGCCTCGTCGATGCCTTCGACCGCCAGCGCGTCTTCGATCTGTGTGACCTGGTCGGCGGCGTCGTAGGTGTCCGCGAAGCCGAGCACGACCAGGACGCGCCGCTCGGGCCGGCGGACCAGCTTCAGCTCGGCGCCCAGCACCACGACACAGGTGCCCTCGGTGCCGACGAGCTGCTGGGTCAGCGTCGGCGCGTCCAGGGCGTACCCGCTGACCCGGCGGCTGAGCCGGGGAAACCACGCCGGGTCGAACGACGGCAGGTCGAACGCGGGTGGGCTCGTCGTGTCGAACGTGCGCCCGTCGGCGGTCAGCACGTGCAGGTTCGTGACGTTCTCGCTGGTCTTGCCCCACTTCACCGAGTGCGCGCCGCACGCGTTGTTGCCGATCATCCCGCCTATCGTGCAGCGCGAGTGCGTGGACGGATCCGGGCCGAACACGTGGTCGCCCGCCAGGGAGTTCACGCGGTCGAGCACCGCGCCGGGTTGCACGCGGGCCCTGTCGCCGTCGATGTCGATCGCGTTCAGGTACCGGCTGAAGTCGATCACCAGACCGGTGCCGCACGCGTTGCCCGCGATGGACGTCCCCGCGCCGCGGCTCGTGATCGGCACGCGGTGCTCCGCGGCCAGCCCGACGGCCGTGACCACTGCGTCGGTCGTGCGTGGACGGACGACGACACGCGGCACGTGGCGGTAGTTCGACGCGTCCGCCGAGTACAGGGCCCGGCTCGCCGGGTCGTCGAGGACGTCGCCGTCCACGTGACGGTGAAGTTGATCGAGAAACGCCCGCATCACCCGATCATGCCTGGCCGGATGTGACATGGCTTGCGCCGATACCGGCCTACCTGCCGGTAGCCGATAGCCTCACCCAGATCAACCAGCAGCGATTCTCGGGAGAGCTAGTGAGTCGGTCCGTTCTGGTCACCGGAGGCAACCGCGGCATCGGCCTCGCGATCGCGCAGGCGTTCGCGGCGCAGGGCGACAAGGTCGCGGTGACCCACCGCGGTTCCGGCGCTCCGGAAGGCCTGCTCGGCGTGAAGTGCGACGTGACGAACTCGGAGGAGATCGACGCGGCGTTCACCGAGGTCGAGGCCGCGCACGGACCGGTCGAGGTGCTGGTCTGCAACGCGGGCATCACCCAGGACACGCTGCTGCTGCGCATGAGCGAGGAGCAGTTCACCCAGGTCGTCGACGCGAACCTGACCGGCGCGTTCCGCTTCGCCCAGCGCGCCTCCCGCGGCATGCTGCGCAAGAAGTTCGGCCGCATCATCTTCATCTCGTCCGTCGTGGGTCTCACCGGCGGCGCCGGCCAGGTCAACTACGCCGCGTCCAAGGCGGGCATGGTCGGCATGGCGCGGTCGATCGCGCTGGAGCTCGGCTCGCGCAACATCACCGCGAACGTCGTCACGCCCGGCTTCATCACCACCGACATGACGGCCGAGCTGCCGGAGGCCGTCCGCGAGGCCGCGCTGAAGCAGATCCCGGCCGGTCGTTACGGTGCGGCGGACGAGATCGCGCGCGCCGTCACGTTCCTCGCGGCGAACGAGGCGGGCTACATCAACGGTGCCGTGCTGCCGGTCGACGGCGGCCTCGGCATGGGCCACTGAAGTTTCCGAGTTTTTCGTACTGCGAAAGGGTTTAGTCAAGTGACCGGACTGCTCGAAGGCAAGCGACTGCTGATCACCGGTGTGATCACCGACGCGTCGATCGCCTTCCACGTCGCACGCGTCGCCCAGGAGCAGGGCGCCGAGGTCGTGCTGACCGGGTTCGGCCGGATGAGCCTCGTGCAGCGGATCGCCCAGCGCCTGCCCAAGCCCGCACCCGTGGTCGAGCTCGACGTGCAGAACCAGGAGCACCTGGACACGCTGGCCGACCGCGTGCGTGAGCACGTCGACGGCCTCGACGGTGTCGTGCACGCCATCGGCTTCGCCCCGCAGAGCTGCCTCGGCGCGCCGTTCATGGACGCGCCGTGGGAGGACGTCTCCGTCGCGATGCACGTCTCGGCGTACTCGTACAAGGCGCTCGTGCAGGCCGTCCGCCCGTTGCTGTCGCACGGTTCCTCGGTCGTGGGCCTCGACTTCGACGCCCGTCAGGCCTGGCCCGCCTACAACTGGATGGGCGCGGCGAAGGCGGCGTTCGAGTCGATCAACCGCTACATGGCGCGCGACCTCGGTCCCGACGGCATCCGCGTGAACCTCATCTCGGCGGGCCCGGTGCGCACCATGGCCGCGAAGTCCATCCCCGGCTTCTCCGAGCTCGAGAAGATGTGGGGCGAGAAGGCTCCGCTGAGCTGGGACGTCGACGACCCCACGCCGGTCGCGAAGTCGGTCTGCGGCCTGCTGTCCGACTGGTTCCCCGCCACCACGGGTTCGATGGTCTTCGTCGACGGCGGTGTGCACTTCCTCGGTCTCTGACACCTCACCGGCTCGTCGTGTGAGCCGATCTGGCGTCTGATTGGATGGGGCGGTGAGTTTCGATGCGCTGCTCTGGTTGTCGTTCGGTGGCCCAGAGGGTCCTGAGGACGTCCGCCCCTTCCTGGAGAACGTGGTCCGCGGACGTGGCGTGCCGCCGGAGCGGCTGGACGAGGTCGAGGCCCACTACCAGCACTTCGGCGGCGTGTCGCCGATCAACCGCCTGAACCTCGACGCCATCGAGGCGGTCAAGGCCCGCGGCTTCGAGCTGCCGATCTACTTCGGCAACCGCAACTGGCACCCGATGGTCGAGGACACCGTCGCGCAGATGAAGGCCGACGGCGTCCAGCGGGCGCTGGTGTTCCCGACGAGCGCCTACGGCGGCTATTCCGCTTGCCGGCAGTACGACGAGGACATCGTGCGGGCGCTGCAGGCCGTTCCCGGCGGCCCCGAGCTGGTGAAACTGCGCCAGTTCTTCGACCACCCGCTGTTCATCGGTGCCTTCGCCGACGCCGTCCGTGCCGCCGCCTCGTCGTTGACGGGGTCGTACCGGGTGGTCTTCACCGCGCACTCGGTGCCGGTGTCCGCCGACAAGGCCGCCGGACCGCCCGCCGAGGGCGGGTACCGCTACTCGCGCCAGGTCGTCGAGGCCTCCCGCCTGGTCGCCGCCGAGCTGGGCGTCACCGAGTACGACGTGGTGTGGCAGTCGCGGTCCGGCCCGCCGCAGATCCCGTGGCTCGAACCGGACATCGTCGACCACATCGAAGCCCTGCACGCCAAGGGCGTCACCGGGGTCGTGGTGTGCCCGATCGGGTTCGTGTCCGACCACCTCGAGGTGGTGTGGGACCTCGACACCGAGGCCCGCGACCGGGCCGCCGAGCTCGGTATGGAGTTCGCCCGCGCCGCCACCCCGAACTCGGACTCGCGCTTCGCCGAGCTGGTCGTGGAGCTGGTCGCCGAGCACACGTCCGGTGTGCCCGCGCGGAAGCTCTCGGAGTTCGTCGCCGCGGGCTGCACGGTCAACGGCGAGCCGTGCGCGCCGTTGTGTTGCGAACCGGTCAAGAGGCCTGTCCGGAGCTAGTGGTGCGTTCCGGACCGTTGGCGAGGTGATTCACGCTCAGCAGGGTGCCTCGCGGCACGATGCACCCGTCTGACCGCGAATTCCCCGGCAACGTTCTGGGTCACACCACTGGACGACCGTTTTCAACGGGTGAAGAATTGGTCGATGACCAGTTCCGCGGCCGTTGAGGTCACCGGGCTCCGGGTCCGCCGGCGCAAGCGTCTGGTCCTGCGGGACGTGAGCTGCACGATCCCGCAGGGCAGTGTCACCGGGCTGCTCGGCCCCTCCGGCTGCGGCAAGACGACCCTGATGCGTTCGATCGTCGGCGTGCAGATCGTCGAGTCCGGCTCGGTGACGGTGCTCGGCTCGCCCGTCGGCAACCCCGGCCTGCGCAACAGGATCGGGTACGCGACGCAGAACCCGGCGGTCTACGCCGACCTCACCGTGGCGGAGAACCTGCGCTACTTCTGCTCGGTGCTGCGCGCTCCCCGTTCCGACGTGGCGCGTGTGATCGACGAGGTCGGGCTGGCGGCGAACGCCTCGCAGCTCGTGTCGTCGTTGTCCGGCGGCGAGTTGTCCCGGACGAGCCTCGCGGTGGCACTGCTTGGCACGCCTGAGCTGTTGGTGCTCGACGAGCCGACGGTCGGCCTCGATCCGTTGCTGCGTGACGAGCTGTGGACGTTGTTCCGCACGTTGGCCTCGCGCGGTGTCACGTTGCTGGTGTCCAGTCATGTCATGGACGAAGCCACTCGCTGCTCGCGGTTGCTGCTGATGCGCGATGGCGCCCTGCTCGCCGACGACACGCCGGGCTCGTTGCTGTCGACGACTGGCACGGACGACCTGGAGCAGGCCTTCCTCTCGCTGGTCCGGGCGAGGGAGGCGGCGTGAACACCTCGATCCTGCTCGCCACGACCGCGCGGATCCTCAACCAGTTCCGCCACGACCGCCGCACCGTCGCCCTGATGGTGCTCATGCCGTCGCTGCTGCTGGTCCTGCTGCGCTTCGTCTTCAACTCCGAGGCCGCCTTCAGCCGCGCCGCTCCCGCGTTGCTGGCCGTTTTCCCGTTCGCGATCATGTTCATCGTCACGTCGATCACCACGTTGCGGGAACGCACGACGGCGACGCTGGAACGCCTGATGACGATGCCGATCGCCAAGCTGGACCTGCTCTTCGGTTACGCGCTCGCGTTCGGCGTGGTGGCGCTGGTCCAGGTCCTCGTCGCGGTCGGGGTGTCGCTGTCCTGGCTCGGGCTGTCGATCGGCGGCTCGGTGTGGCTGCTCGTGGTCATCGCGGGGCTGGACGCGTTGCTGGGCACGGCTCTCGGCCTGTTCGCGAGCGCCTTCGCCCGCACCGAGTTCCAGGCCGTGCAGTTCATGCCGCTGTTCGTGATGCCGCAGGTGTTGTTGTGCGGGCTGTTCTCTCCGCGCGCGGAGATGACCCCGGTGCTGGAGTGGCTGTCGAACGTCATGCCGTTGTCGTACGCGGTCGACGCGCTGACCGCGGTGACGGCGTCCTCCGACATCACGGGCGAACTGGTGAAGGACCTGTCGATCGTGGCGGCGTGCGGGCTGCTCGCGCTGGTCCTCGGTGCGGTGACGTTGCGCAGGCGGACGCCGTGATCATGACGCGCCGGTCGGTTTGTGCACCAGACGGGCTCTGGCGGCCGCGCTGAGCGTCGCGACGCAGGTCGTCACCGCGGTCGAGGAAGTCACCTTCGGCCGGCAGTCCGCCTGCATGGTCGCGAAGCCGTCCTCGAGGTACATCAACTCGAGGCGGGTCTTCCTGACCAGCCGGGCCCGCTGTGCCTCGAACACGCCGAGGTAGCTCTCCTGCGCGTCGTTGTCTCCAATGGAATTGCGCGTCAGTACGAACAGGACAACGGCTGCGAGTACGAGTCCTGCCGTGATCGCCAGGTGCGTGGTGCCACGAACGCAGCCTTTCAGCGGCGGTGGCGGCCACGTGGCTGTTCGGGCGCAGATGACCCGACCGCGTGGTCATCGCCCTTGCAGGGCTCCGATGAGTGACTGCTCGGCGCCCGCCGGGAGCTCGCCGTCGTGGTCGATGGCGAACCGGACGATGGCGCGGAACTCGTCGCTGAAGCGCGAGTAGTACGGGGTGACCGGGCGTAATCGGGCGTTCTCGATGGCCCTGAGCAGCGTGCGGGCGTACGGGTGCTCGGTGGCGACGCGGCTGTCCTGGTAGACGATGCCGCGGGTGGCGGCGAGGCCGCCCCGTTCGAAGAGCAGCTGCTGGCTGCGCGGGCTCGTGAGGAACTCGATCAGCGCCTTGGCGGCGCGGGGTTTCGCGGACTTGGCGGAGATCGCCAGGTTCTGTCCACCCAGGGCGCTCGGGCCGGGCAGCGGGGCCACCTCGAAGTCGAGCCGGGGCCGGCCGGCGGACTCCTGCTGGTTGCCCTGCAGCACGCGGTGGTTGACCGGCCAGTTGCGCATGAAGACGACCTTGCCGTCGCGGAACGCCTGTGTGCTCAGCAGTTCCGTGTGCGACCGCGACTCCGGCAGCACCACGGGCTTGTCGCCCTTGAGCCCGTCGGCGAGCCAGCGCAGGGCGCGCCGCGTGCGGTCGGAGTCGATGACGACCTTGCCGGTCTCGTCGACCACCTCGCCCTTCTCCGCCCAGATCAGCTCCAGGGCGTTCACCGTCAGGCCCTCGTAGTCCGCGAACTGGCCCGCGTAGCCGGCCGCGAGCCGCGCGTCCTGTTGCGCGCGCAGGGTTTTCGTCGAAACGGTCGTGATCTCCTCCAGCTCGAGCGGCTCCTCCCGCACGAACTCCTTGCGGTAGAACAGCAAGCCCGCGTCCGTGTTGAACGGCAACGCCCACAGCACGCCCTGGTAGCGGCAGCTCTCCAGCGGCCGGCGGAGGAACCCGCTGGTGTCCACACCCTCCAGCGGTCTGAGGTGGCCGGACTGGGCGAACTCGGCCGTCCACGTCACGTCGAGGTTGAACACGTCGACGTTCGGAACCCGTTCCTCGGCCCGCGCGATCATCTCGCTGCGCTGCCCGTCCGCCTCGAGCGGCAGCTCCACGATCTCGGCCGGGTGTTCGGGGTGCTCGGCGTTCCACTGGTTGATCAGCGCCCGCCGCTGGCCGTCGTCGCTCTGGTCGCGGCCGCTGAGGACGATCAGCTTGCCCTTCTCCCACTCGGTGGACTCGCGGAACAGCGGCTGCACACCGTTGGTGAACAGGATCGTCAGCACGACCCCGACCGCCAGGCCCATCGCGAGCCACGAGCGGTTCGCCCAGACGACGCCCGGCGGGCCCAGCCTGGGGCGCGCGGCCCAGATCCGCTTCAGCCACCTCATCCGGCGCCTCCCCAGAGTTTGCGGAACAGGCCAGCCAGGTCGTCGCCCAGCGTGTCGACCGTCGAGTCGCGGCACTCGCCACCGGACGCGTCGGTGATGGTCGTCAGGGCGTGGGCCGCGCAGCTGGCGTCGCCCACCGCGATCACGAAGACGCGAACTCCCTTGCGCCGCACGGCTTCCACCACGTCCTGCCGCGTGTGGGCGCTGGTCGTGTCCTCGCCGTCGGTCAGGGCGATCACGGCGCTGATGTGGCCGGCGTCGTTCGCGCCCACCCGGTCGACGCTGTCGAGGATCGCCTGGTGCAGCGGAGTGCCGCCGCTGGGCCGGACCGCGCTGAGGGTGGCCGCGGCGGCGTCGCGGTCGCGGCGGCCCAGCGGGATCACCGGCCTGACCTCGTTGTCGCTGAAGACGGACAGGCCGTAGGTGTCGCGGGCGCCCATCTGGGTCAGGGCTTTGCGCACGCCGGCCACCGCCACGTCGAAGCGGGTGTCGCCGGTGGCCGTCTGTTCGGTCATCGAGCCGGACGCGTCGAGGGTCAGCCAGATGCGGCCGTCCCTTTTGGCCTGGTCGTACCTGCGCTGGAACTCGGGCCACGCGGACTCGGGCGGCGCGGCCTCGTCGCGGTCCAGCGCCAGGCCCGCCTGCACGCCGTGCTCCTCGCGGAACTCGGCGCCCGCGGTCTGCCGCGAGGGGCGCAGGCCGGCGGTGTTCAGCGCGGTCATGCCCTCCGCGGTGGTCAGCCAGGCCCGGAACTGTCGCGCCGGTGCGCGGGCCGCGTGGTTGGAGGTGTCCGGGGCGTCCCACTCGACGAGGTTCACCGGGTAGTCGGCGCGGTAGGTGTCGGACGGGTACAGCGCGATCAGGCAGGGCTCGGCGGGGCAGCTGGTCTTGTTGTGGCGCAGCAACACCTGCTCGGTCGTGATCTGCGCGGAGGCGGGGGAGAGCCGCGTGGCCTCGTCGACGCGGCGTTCCACGACGGCCGGCTCCAGCGTCTCGTACAGGGCGTGCGTGGCCAGCCTGGCGTCGGCCGACGTCAGCGGGTTCTGGCGGCCGATCGGGAGCCCCGTGCCGGCGACCTTGGTCAGCAGCTCGCCCCACTTCTCCGGCGTGCTGGAGACGACGTCGCGGCCCACGGCGGCGGGCACCGCGAGGACGACGGGGGAGAAGGCGACGGACTCACCCTGCTCGATCCGCACCGCGGAGCCGACGCGGCCGGTGCGGCGCACCACCTCCGCGGTCTCGGTGGTGGAGTCCGGCAGCCACACGTCCGGGTGCGGGCCGACCTCGCGCAGCGCCTGGGAGGACCACGACGAGCGCAACGCCAGCGCACCGAGGTTGCCCGGCGCGGAGTACACGTACAGACGCGCGGTGCGGCAGCCGTGGTTGCGCTCCGCCGTGTGCTGCTCGAACCGGCGCGCCACGTCCCCGATCGCGGGCAGGACGTCCGCCGACGTCAGCACCCGCACCTCGGTCGGTTGCGGGCACCCGAGCAGCAGCACCCGGCCGTACGCGATCACCGGCGGGGCGGCGAGTGCGATCACCGCGGCCGCGACGACCAGCACCGCGGTGAACACGACCCAGCGCAACCGGATGCGTTTCACCAACCGGTTCAGCTGCTCGATCGCGGAGGCCGACAGCACCAGCAGGAACGCGCCGATGCCGTAGAGCACCCAGGACTGCCATGTCGCGAGCGACCCCGTCGCCGCCTCGGACAACAGGTGCCCGGCGACGGCGGCCAGCATGACCGCGCCCGCGTAGCGCGGCGCTGTGCTCGACCGGCGCTGGTCGACGTCCTCCATCCGGCGTCCTCCCCTGAGCGCACTTTAGGAGGGGGCACCGACAGTTCTGGGGGAGTTGCGGCTTCTCGCGAGGTCAGCGGTGGAGAACCACTCGTTTGGGTCAGTGCCGCCCGGCGCCGGTGTCCGCCAGCACGCGCACGGCCTCGTCGACCGCCGCGCACCGTGCGCGTCGCACGGCCTCCGACACGGGACGCAGCGCATCGGTCCGCGCCGACATCGCCGACGCCGACATCGCGCCACCGGGCGAGTCCGACCTGGCGACGGACAGGATCGCGTCCACCTCGGCAGCCCGCTGCAGCACCCGCAGCGCGCGCGGCGGCATCGCGTCAGGCCACGGCAGCGAGGAGTGCGCGGCCGCGAGCTCGGCTATCTCGTTGCGCACGTTCGGGCGGTGCTTGGCCACGTCGAGGGACGCCAGCGCGGCCGTCGCCTCGCGCAGGGCGGCGCCCAGTCCCTGCTCGGCCTCGCCGATCGGGATGTGCTCCAGGCCGTTGGACGACGGCAGGTCGAACACCGTCCACCGCATCACCCCGTCGGCCACGATCTTCGGCACCAGGCCGACGTGCACGGACGGGATCACGAGCGCCTCACCGGAGCGCAGCGCGCACGTCGAGAGCGGGCCCTTGCCGCCCAGTCCGCGCACGTCACCCGGTACGGGCAGCACGAGCCGCGCCGAGGTCGCGCCCGCGCGCCGCAGGGACGCGAGCAGCAGGGCGGGGCCCACCGGGGCCTCGTCGGGACCGGGCAGGTCGAGCGCCGTTGCGGTGCCGTCGTCGTCGGCCACCACCTCGTGCTGCTCGGCCCACGTGTGCAGGGCGTCGAGGACGTCGTCGGAGGCGGCCAGACCGTGCAGCCATCCCGACGTCCACACGACCAGCGTGGCACTCGCACAGGACACCCGACGAGATTACGTTGCCGCGCCCCGGCTGCCCCACCCGGTGTGCCCGATCCGAGACACCTGCTTCGCGGGGCCGATGTGCTGTTCCAGCAGCGTCCGGAACGACGAGAGGTCCTCATCGGACGCGAAGGCCCGGTGCGGCACGGACAGCGACGCCGCGCCGTCGTCGAGCGTCTCCAGCACGAAACCCTGCCGCGTCTCGGTCCAGCCGGGCAGCTCCTCCCAGACGATCTCCTCGCGCACCGAGTTGCCCACGGCCATCCGGAACGAATGGTCGTCCGCGCTGCCCACCACGGTCCGGCTGATCATCTCGTCGGACGAGAAGCGCCACCACACCGCGACCGGCTCCATGAAGCCGATGACCAGCGCGCACACCAGGCCGAACAGCGCGACGGGGAACATGGCGTCGTCGAAGCCGAACAGCAGCACGAGCGAGAACCCGCCGAGCACCACCGCGAACCATGGCGCCCACTTGAACATCGGCACCATCGCACGCAGGCTGGCACGCCAGTCCGCGGGCGAGGGGGCCCACTTGAAATCGACACTGTTGCTCATCACCACGCATTCTCCTGCAGGATGCGGTCATGGGTCTGGGGGATTCAGAAAACAGGAGATTCGCGCGCAGAACCGTCCTCAAGGGGACGGCCGCGGCGCTCGCCGGACCAGGGGACAGCGCACGCGGCGGTGGACGACCCGGAACAGCGGCTGCTGCAGATGGTGCCCGGCGGCAACGGCGTGATCTGCACGCTGTACGCCGACGGCCGGTTGAAGTGGTTCAAGCACCTCGGCCGCGACACCGGCACGTACAACTGGGCGGACGGCAACGGCCGCGAGATCGGCTCAAGCTGGCAGATCCACCCCCACGGTGCTCATGTCGCAGGACGGCCAGATCTACGTGTTCGGTGGCTGGGACGGCATTTTCTACGCGGTGGACGCCCGCGGCGGCATGTACTGGTTCCGCTACTTCGCCGGTGACGGCTCCAACGGGCCGGGCGCGTGGGCGAACAACGGCGACGCGATCCACATCGGCACCGGTTTCGACCACGGCTCGTGCGTCGAGCGGTTCGCGGAGAACGGCGTCGTCTACGCGGTGTGGGTCAACAAGGACCACAACCAGCCCGACCGCGAGCTGCGCTGGTACAAGCTCAGGAACCACACCACGGTCGACCGCGACGGCGTCGTGTGGATCAACGGCAACGGCGCGCTCGTCGGCACGGCTTCACCGTGACCAGCGCTGCAACTGGCAGACGGACTTCACCGTGCCCGTGGGTTCCTGGGAGTCCGGTTTCCACGTGGTGAAGCTCGAAGGCGCGTACGGAATGCGGCAGTACATCCCGTTCGTGGTGAAGCCACAGCAGCCTCGGCACAAGGTCGCGCTGCTGCTGCCGTACCTGACGCACAACGCCTACAACCACTGGGGCGGGCACTTCCAGTACACGTGGGACGATCGCGCCACCGCATCACCACTCAGCGGCCGTTCGCCGACGCCAACATCGAGGCGCCCGGGTTCATCGACGTCCGGTTCTACGGCGACTTGCTGCTGCTGAAGTGGTTCTCCGACAACAACGTCGCCTACGACTGCTACCAGGACACGGACCTGCACAACCCGGCCTGGCTGTCGCAGTACAAGGTGCTGTTTCCCGCCACGCACCCCGAGTACTGGACGCCGCAGATGCGGGACGCCGTGGAGAACTACCTCGCGGGTGGCGGTCGCGTGATCTACACCGGTGGCAACGGCATGTACGAGCGCGTCGACCACCTCGCCCAGGCGGGACCGTACGTGCTGCACTGCAACGTGGACGGCAACCGGTGGCTTTGGCGCGATCAGGGCCGGCCGGAGTCGTTGGTGCTCGGCGTGGCGTACGACAGCTACTCCTACATGGACATGCATCCGTACGTGGTGGACGCCGAGCACCCGTTCCTGGAGGGCACCGGGCTCGCGGTCGGCGACGGGTTCGGCAGGACCGGGTACAACTTCGCGGCCAGCGGCTGGGAGGTCGGCACGCGCGCCGGTGCGGGCGCCGAGGCACCGGGCGTCGTCCAGTTCGCTCACGGCGTACAGCACCGCGGCGCCGAGATGTGCGTGCTGCCGAAGCCGAACGGCGGATGGGTGTTCAGCGCGGTTCCCTGTGTTTCAACGGCGCGCTGGCCCATGACCCGCGGATGTCGCGGATTCTCCTGAACGCGATGAACGCCGCTGTTTCGTAGACGCTGGAGTCGCTCCACGTCGACGGGTCAGGTTCGGTTGCGTAGCGTCGTCTGCGTGACCCAGAACCTGGCCCGCACGGCGGGCGAACTGCGCGCCGCCGGGCACCTGCCGCGCGGCGTCAAGACCGAGATCAGGGAGAACCTCCTCGCGGCGCTGCGCGAGGGGCGCAACCCGTGGCCCGGCATCGTCGGGTTCGAACGCACGGTGCTCCCGCAGCTGGAACGCGCGCTGCTGGCCGGCCACGACGTCGTCCTGCTCGGTGAGCGCGGTCAGGGCAAGACCCGGCTGTTGCGCACCCTGATCTCGTTGCTGGACGAGTGGACCCCCGTCATCGAGGGCTCTGAGCTGGGCGAACACCCGCTCGACCCGATCACGCCCGAGTCGCGGCGCCGTGCTGCCGAGCTGGGCGACGACCTGCCCGTGGTGTGGCGGCACCGCGACGAGCGTTATGCCGAGAAGCTCGCGACGCCGGACACGTCGGTCGGTGACCTGGTCGGCGACGTCGACCCGGTGAAGGTGGCCGAGGGCCGCTCGCTGGGCGACCCGGAGACGATCCACTACGGCCTGCTCCCGCGTGCCCACCGCGGCATCATCGCCATCAACGAGCTTCCTGACCTGGCCGAACGCATCCAGGTCGCACTGCTGAACGTGATGGAGGAGCGCGACATCCAGGTCCGCGGCTACACGCTGCGCCTGCCGCTGGACGTGCTGCTCGTCGCCACCGCGAACCCCGAGGACTACACGAACCGCGGCCGCATCATCACCCCGCTGAAGGACCGCTTCGGCGCCGAAGTGCGCACGCACTACCCGTTGGACATCGACGCCGAGGTGGACCTGGTCCGCCAGGAAGCCGATCTCGTCGCGGAGGTGGGCGACCACCTGCTGGAGATCATCGCCCGCTTCGTCCGCCACCTGCGCGAGTCGTCGTCCATCGACCAGCGCTCCGGCGTCTCCGCGCGGTTCGCCGTCGCGGCGGCGGAAACCGTTGCGGCGTCGGCACTGCGCCGTTCCGCGCTGATCGGCGAGTCCCCGGCCATCGCCCGCCCGATCGACCTGGAGTCGGTCCCGGACGTGCTGCGCGGCAAGCTGGAGTTCGAGGCGGGGGAGGAGGGCCGCGAGGACGAGGTCCTGGTCCACCTGCTGCGCCGTTCGATCGCCGACACCGCCCGAGCTCGCCTGGCGGGCCTGAACCTGCGCGCGCTGGCCGAGGTCGTCTCCGACGGCCACCCGGTGGCGACCGGCGACCGCGTGCACGCCGGCGACATCCTGGCCGCGCTGCCGGAACTGCCGATCCTGCACGAGGTGGCCGCCCGCCTGGGCGCCGGCCCGAAGGACCCGGTGGGCCGCATCGCCTCGGCCGTGGAGCTGGCCCTGGAGTCGCTGTACCTGACCCGCCATCTGGCGAAGGACACGTCCTCCGACGACGACCGAGCGGTGTACGGATGAAATACCGCTACGGACGCTGGAGCGGCGGCGCCGACCCGCTGGCGCCGCCGGTGGACCTGCGTGCGGCCGTGGACGAGCTCGGCCGCGAGATCATGGAGGGCGCCTCACCTTCCTCGGCCCTGCGCGAGCTGCTGCGGCGCGGTGTCGACGGAACACGCGGGCTGGACGACCTGACCTCGCGCCTGTGGCAGCGTCGCGCGTCGATCCAGCGCCGCCACCGGCTGGACGGCACGCTGTCCGAGGTTCGCCGGTTGCTGGACGAGGCGTTGTCGGCGGAGCGCCGCGCGTTGTTCCCGGACCCGTCCGACGACGCGCGCTTCCGCGAGGCCCAGCTCGACGCGCTGCCGCCCGGAACCGCCGCCGCCGTGCAGGAACTGTCGTCGTACGACTGGCGTTCTCCCGATGCCCGTGCCGCGTTCGAGCAGATCCGCGACCTGCTCGGCCGCGAACTGCTGGACCAGCGCTTCCAGGGCATGAAGGAGGCCCTGTCCAATGTGGACTCCGACGACGTCCGCCGCATCCAGCGCATGTTGCGCGACCTCAACTCGTTGCTGGAGGCCCACGCCGCCGGCTCCCCGGACACGCCGCGCCTGTTCGACGAGTTCATGCGCAAGCACGGCGAGTTCTTCCCGGAGAAGCCCCGCAACGTCGACGAGCTGATCGACGCCCTGGCCGCCCGTTCCGCAGCCGCGCAACGCATGATGAACTCGATGACCGATGCCCAGCGCGCCGAGCTGTCAGCGTTGTCCCAGCAGGCTTTCGGTGGTATTGGCTCCCAGCTGTCCACTCTGGACTCGCTGCTGCAACGGCTGCGTCCGGGCGAGGACTGGACCTCCTCCGCCCGCTTCCGCGGCCAGGACCCGCTGGGCCTGGGCGAAGGCGCGCAGGCGATGTCGGACCTCGCCGAGCTGGACGCGCTCGCTGAACAGCTCTCGCAGTCGTATCCGGGTGCGCGCCTGGAGGACATCGACCTGGAGGCGCTGGAACGCCAGCTGGGCGCGTCGGCCTCGGTCGATGCCCGCCGGCTGGCGGAGCTGGAGAAAGCCCTGCGGCAGCAGAACATCCTGGAGCGCGCGCCGGACGGCTCGTTGCGGCTGACGCCCAAGGCGTTGCGGCGCCTGGGCGAGACCGCTCTGCGCGGCGTGGTCGACCAGCTGCGCTCCTCGCAGGGTTCCCGCGACACGGTGTCCGCCGGTGCCGCGGGCGAGCTGATGGGTTCCACCCGTCCCTGGCAGTTCGGCGACACCGAACCCTGGGACGTGCCGCGAACCCTGCGCAACGCCGTACTGCGCTCCGGCTCGATGTCCTTGGACGTAGTAGATCTGGAGGTTTCGGAGACCGAACACCGCACGCGCGCGGCCGTCGCTCTGTGCGTGGACACCTCCTGGTCGATGGTGCAGGACGGCCGTTGGGTACCGATGAAGCGCACGGCCTTGGCGCTACATCACCTCGTGCGCACCCGTTTCCGCACCGACGCCCTTCAGCTCGTGACGTTCGGGCGCTACGCCGAGGCCGTGGACATCGGTCAGCTGACCGCCCTGGAGGGTGTGTGGGAGCAGGGCACGAACCTGCACCACGCGCTGCTGCTGGCGGGCCGCCATGTCCGCCGTCATCCCGATGCGCAGCCTGTGGTGCTGGTCGTGACCGATGGTGAGCCGACCGCGCACCTGGAGCCTGAGGGTGACGCGGAGTTCAACTATCCGCCGCTGCCTCGGACGTTGACGAAGACGCTGAACGAGGTGGACTCGCTGGCCCGGCTCGGGGCGACGATCTCGGTGTTCAAGCTGGGTGATGACCCGCGGTTGGCCGCGTTCGTCGACATCGTGGCTCGGCGGGGTGGTGGGCGTGTGGTGTCGCCGGATGAGGATGGGCTGGGTGCTGCGGTGGTCAGCGACTACTTGAGGTCTCGGCGGCGCCGCTGACGGTTCGTGCCGCCGCTGAGGCTTGCCGGAGGTGGTGGCGGTTCCACTCGGACGAGTGAAACCTGTCCGGATCCACGCCCGGCACCGTCTGTTGGATGTCACGAAATCATGGTCATCTTTCTCCCGCAGAGAGGTGGAACGCGGGGGCCGGGGAACGGATAGCGATGGTGCCGCTCCACAGGTTCGTCCTCGCCGCGGTGCTGAGCGGCGTGCCGTCGACCGTCCATGCGCTGGCGACCGGCGACGACCCGTTGCGCGCGACCAGGGCCGCCGGTTCGCTGGTGGGTGGCGGTGCCGGCGCGGGTGTGGTGGTCCATCTGGCCGTGTCGGCGTGGTGGGCGTTCGTGCTGACGCGGCTCCGGGTGCGGGGTGTGGTCGGCGGGGCGGTGGCAGGGTTGCTGATCGCGGCCCTGGATCTGGAGGTCATCGGGCGGCGCAACTCACAGATCCGTGCGCTGCCGAAGGTGCCGCAGTGGCTGGACCACGTGGCGTTCGGGGTCCTCGTGGCGGCACGCGGCCCGAGGTGACCGTTCGATCGCTCGGGCGGATGGCCGGCGAGCCTTGGCGGGCGAGTCGGCGCGGGCGGCTCAGGTGCGTGGGTCGGCCAATCTGGATGCACGGCCAGCTTGGGGTGATCGGGTTGGCGAGGATGGGTGGGGCCGGTCGGGCTGGCCGGCAGTCTGGATGTGCGGTCTGGTTGGGGTGATCGGGTCCGCTCGGGTGCGTGGGTCGGTCCGGATCGCGGGTCGGCCCAGGCGCGTGGGGCCGCTCGTGTGCGAGGGCAACTCGGCGCGGGCGGCTCAGGTGCGTGGGTCGGCTCAGGTGCGTGGGTCGGCTCAGGCGTGTGGGTCGGCTCAGGCGTGTGGGTCGGCTCAGGCGTGTGAGTCGGCTCGGGTCGGGTCGGCTTCGCGCGTGGGTCAGACGTCGTAGAGCGCGGCCAACCGCGGCAACCGGCGCCCCATCTCCGCCTCGTCGTCGAACGCGAAGTCCCAGTCCGGGTCGAGCTCCGGATAGCGGATCGTGAAGGCGTCCTCCGGCAGCTTCATGCCGGTGGCGGCGAGGTGTGCGTCCCACGCGATGGAGAGTGCTGCCTCGCACTCGAACTCCAGGCCCGACTCGGCTGCCGACACCACGGCCGGCAGGGTGGCGAGGGTGTCGGGGGATGCCACGGCTGCCGTGAAGACCTCCTCGCCCTGCAGGAGGAGCCAGCCGCGGAAGTAGTCGAAGCCGTCGTCCGAGCAGCCGCCGTTCATCAGGTAGGCGGCTGCCCACAGCGGGTTCCGGTACGAGAGCGCCAGGAGGTCCCACAGGGTTTGCTGGGTCGCGACGATCTGGGCGGGCGGCGCGCCGGCCAGCAGGCGGGTGGCGGCGGTGGCCACGGCGCAGCAGTCGGTGGGGTCGGGGACGGCGGAACGGGCGGCGGCTATCAGGGGCCAGAAGGTTTCCACGTTTCTCAGCGTGGCAGAGCGGTCTGACAATTTTGGGGACTGACGAACGACGTGGGGACGATCTAGGTTGGAAGCATGATCAGGACCTTGTGGCGTTCGCTCGAAGCCGTGCACGCGATGATCTACTTCGCTCCCGAGGCGGACAGCCGGTACGCGGCCGCGGGGCTGGATCGGGCCGGCGGGTACTTCGCTTCACGGGCGGCGGCGCTCGGGGCGGCCGGCGCCGAGGTTGTGATCTCCACGTTCTACAACTTCAACCCCGCGCTGGTCCGGGCGCGGATCCCGCAGGCGTGGGAGACGGTCACGCCCGAGCGGATGCTCGAGATGAGGCTCGAGGCCGCGGACGAGGCGCTCAAGAAGGTGCTGCCGGACGACCTCAAGGAGATCACCGAGCTCGCCAGGAAGGCCGCCGAGCGGGCCAGGGAGATGTTGCACGGGCGGACGTTGTTCGCCGCGCACGCGAGTTTGCCGTGGCCTGAGGAGACCCGTCTGCAGCTGTGGCACGCGCAGACGTTGCTGCGCGAGTTCCGCGGGGACGGGCACCTCGCGGCGTTGCTGCGGCACAACATCACCGGTATCGAGGCGCTCGTGCTGCACGCGGCCGAAGGGGAGATCCCGGCCGAGACGTTGCGGAAGACGCGCGGGTGGTCCGAGGAGCAGTGGGCGGAGACGGTCGAGGATCTGCGGAAGCGTGGCCTGGTCAACGACGAGCAGCTGCTGTCGGAGGCCGGGCGCGAGCTGCGGCAGAGCATCGAGGACGAGACCGACCGCATGAACGCGCCCGCCTACGACGTGTTGTCGGAGCAGGAGAAGCGGCGTTATGTGGAGCTGGCCGGGCCGTTGAGCAAGGCCGTCGTCGAAGCGGGGATGGTGCCTGGCCGGCGTTGAGTGAGGTCGTAGTCGGCCGGGTTGAACGAACGGATGCGGCGCATCATGCGGATGGTCGACCACGGCCACATCGTCGAGTTCCGGCCGTTGGCGTCGAGGTAGTACGAGGTGCAGCCACCGGTGTTGTAGACAGTGCGCTGCAACGCCACCTGCACCGACGAGTTGAACGCCGCCTGCACCGACGGGCGCACGTCGGCGACGGGCCAGTCGCGATCACGCAACGCGGTCAACGCCGAGGCGATGTAGCGCAGCTGGGTCTCGATGATCGTGAACGCCGACGAGTGCCCGGTGCCGAGATTGGGACCCAGCAACAGGAACAGGTTCGGGAACCCGTGCACGGACGTCCCCAGGTACGCCTGCGGGCTGCCGCGCCAGACCGAGGCCAGCGAGGCCCCGCCGGCCCGCACGCGAGACGCGATCGGCGGGTCGCTGAAGTGGAAACCCGTGCCGAAGATGATCGTGTCGACCTTGTGCTCCACACCGTCCGCGCCGATGATCCCGTCCGCGGTGAAGCCCTGAACGGCGTGCGGCACAACGGACACGTTCGGCTGCGCCAGCGCGGGGTAGTAGGTGTCCGACATCAGCAACCGCTTGCACCCCAGCACGAAGTCGGGGGTGAGCACGGAACGCAGAGCGCGATCCCGGATCGCTCGCCGCAGGTGCAGCAACCCGAGCCGCTGCACCACCTTCATCACCGCCGGGTGCCGGAACCCGAAGCTGAACAGCTCCAGGAACCCGAACACGACCGACCGCGGCAGCTTCAGCGACGGCTTCGGCAACACCCAGGGAGCCGTGCGCTGGAACAGGAACAGCTGATCGACGCGTGGCTGGATCTCCGGCACGAACTGCACCGCCGACGCGCCCGTGCCGACCACCGCGACCCGGCTCCCGGAGAAGTCGCGCCACCGCGCGGAGTGGAACACCTCGCCCTGGAACACCGACGCGTCCAGGGGGATCTTCGGCTCGTGCCACGGCCCGGTGGCCGACACCAGCACACGCGCGGAGATGACTCCTGAGGTCGTGGTGACCTGCCAGCGCGACCCGTCCCAGACCGCGTCCAGCATCTCCGTGTCGTACTGCGGCTCAATCCCGAAGGACGCAGCCGTCTCGCGCAGATAAGCCAGGATCTCCGGCTGTCCCGAGAACGCCGCGCTCCACCGCCGTGGCGCGAACGAGTACGAGTACAGCGCCGACGGGATGTCGCACGCGCACCCCGGATAGACGTTGTCCCGCCACGTCCCGCCCAGGGACGACGCCTTCTCGATCACGTGCGCGTCGAATCCCAGTTCGCGCAGCCTGATGGCCGCACCGATGCCCGCTGGTCCCGCTCCGATGACGAGTACGTCCACAGATACCGACGGTATTTCGATTCCAATGGCATGTCAACGTATGCTCCCAGGCATGGCACGGTTGACCCGCGCGGAGAGCCAGGCGCGCACCAGGACGTTGCTGAGCGGGACGGCCCAGAAGCTGTTCCTGCGCGACGGCTACCACGCCACGTCGCTCGAGAAGGTCGCCGACACGGCCGGCTTCTCCAAGGGCGCGGTGTACTCGAACTTCGGCAGCAAGGACGAGCTCTGCCTGGTGGTCCTCGACGCCCTCTACGCCGAGCGCATCACGCGGATCGCCGAGGTCTTCACGACCGGCACCACCATCGAAGAACGCCTCCAGGCCTTCGAGGCCTACGCCGAGACCATGATCGGCGACGCGCCGCGCACGCGGTTCGAGGTCGAGTTCGCCCTGCAGGCGCGCAAGGACCCCGAGCTGCGCCAGGAGCTCGCGCGGCGTGCCAACTCGGTCGTGGACGCGCTGAGGGGCCTCATCGACCACCAGGCCGAGGAGCTCGGCCTGCGGCCCGTGCTGCCCACCGAGAACGTCGCCCGCGCGCTGCTCAGCCTCGGCGTCGGGCTGGGCGTGCAGCGGTTCGTCGACGGTGAGCCCTCGATCAGCGTGCTCACCGACACCATGCGGGTGCTACTCGGTGTCCATCTCCCGATGCGTTGAGGCCAGCGCCTTCTCGGTCGGCTCGTCCTTGCCGACCTCGCGCCTTCCGGGATGCAGCAGGGAGAAGTGCGACTCCTCGCGCATCCGCTCGACCATGTGCGGGTAGTGCAGCTCGAACGCCGGGCGCTCCGACCGGATCCGCGGCAGCTCCTTGAAGTTGTGCCGCGGCGGTGGAGACGTGGTCGCCCACTCCAGCGAGTTGCCGTAGCCCCACGGGTCGTCCTGCGGTGCCGGATCGCCGTAGCGGTAGGACTTGAAGACGTTGTAGACGAACGGCAGCACGGAGGCGCCGAGCAGGAATGAGCCGATCGTGGAGATGGTGTTCAGCGTCGTGAAGCCGTCCGACTCCAGATAGTCGGCGTAGCGGCGCGGCATGCCCTCGTTGCCCAGCCAGTGCTGGACGAGGAACGTGCCGTGGAAGCCGAAGAACGTGGTCCAGAAGTGCAGCTTGCCCAGCGGCTCGTTGAGCATGCGGCCCGTCATCTTCGGGAACCAGAAGTAGATGCCGGCGTAGGTCGCGAACACGATCGTGCCGAACAGCACGTAGTGGAAGTGCGCCACCACGAAGTACGTGTCCGACACGTGGAAGTCGACCGGCGGTGACGCCAGCAGGATGCCGGTCAGGCCGCCGAAGAGGAACGTGATCAGGAAGCCGACGCTGAACAGCATCGGCGTCTCGAACGTCAGCTGTCCCTTCCACATCGTGCCGATCCAGTTGAAGAACTTGATCCCGGTCGGCACGGCGATGAGGAACGTCATCAGTGCGAAGAACGGCAGCAGGATCGCGCCCGTGGCGTACATGTGGTGCGCCCACACTGCCACGGACAGCATCGCGATCGCCAGCGTCGCGAACACCAGTCCTTTGTAGCCGAACAGCGGTTTGCGGCTGAACACCGGGAAGATCTCCGTCACGATCCCGAAGAACGGCAACGCGACGATGTACACCTCGGGGTGGCCGAAGAACCAGAACAGGTGCTGCCACAGGATCACGCCGCCGTTGGCCGGGTCGAACACGTGCGCCCCGAGGTGCCGGTCCGCCGCGAGGCCCATGAGCGCCGCGGTCAGGATCGGGAAGGCCAGCAGGATCAGCACGGACGTCACCAGGATGTTCCAGGTGAAGATCGGCATCCGGAACATCGTCATGCCCGGCGCCCGCAGCGTCACGACCGTCGTCGTCATGTTGACCGCGCCGAGGATCGTGCCCAGACCGGACACCGCGAGGCCCATGATCCACAGGTCCGCGCCGACACCTGGCGAGTGCACCGCGGAGGACAGCGGTGTGTAGGCGAACCAGCCGAAGTCGGCCGCGCCACCCGGCGTCACGAACCCGGCGACGACGGTGATGCCGCCGAACAGGTACAGCCAGTAGGAGAAGGCGTTGAGGCGGGGGAACGCGACGTCCGGCGAGCCGATCTGCAGCGGCAGGATGAAGTTCGCGAACCCGAACAGGATCGGCGTCGCGTAGAGCAACAGCATGATCGTGCCGTGCATGGTGAACAGCTGGTTGAACTGCTCGTTCGACAGGTACTGCAGACCCGGCCGCGCCAGCTCGCCGCGCATCAGCAGCGCCATCACGCCGCCGATCATGAAGAACGCGAACGACGTGGTCAGGTACATGATCCCGATCTGCTTGGGATCTGTCGTCTTGAACAGCGAGAGGAAGTACGACCCCTTCGGCCGTGCGCGCGCAGCCCCGGGATGAGGTACCACCGGCGTTGGCTTGATCGTGGTCATCTCGCCTCCTCGCGTGCCAGGAGCATCGTCCTCCCGGTCAGACGCCGGGGCAATCCATGACCAGCGCCGCCGAGGTCACCGGCACCACCGGAGCACCCGCCGAGATGCCGCTGACCTGCACGTAGTAGGCGCCAGGAGGCAATCCGCCGAATTTGATCGTCATGGTCTCGGAGATCGCCGGGCTGCGTGATTCGACCTGTTTGCCGTTCTCGTCGAGCAGCGCGACCTTCAACGCCCGGCGCGTGGTGTCCTTCAGCTCGATGACGACGTCCAGGTCCTCGCCGGTCATGACCAGGTCGGGCACGATGACCTGCGGTTCCGTGTTCGTGACGTTCCTGGGGACGATCTCCTTCGCGGTCAGGAACGACTCGACGGCGTCCAGGACGGCGGCGTTGTCCTGCAGGGACGTGTGCTGCTCTGTGACCCGGTGCAGCGTGTTCGACGACAACGCGAGTCCACGGCGCGCGGCCCCGACCATCGGCACCGTCGCGTCGCCGTACAGCTCCTCGCCCTCGTACGTGCGGTAGCAGGTCACCCCGCCGTCGGCGATGCGCGCGGTCGTGGCGGTCGGCTGCTTGCCACCGAGGATCGCGTAGGTCCGGTCGGCGAACGAGTCGTTCAACGCGCCGTGGAACGCCATCGCGTCCTCGACCATCTTCGTGTCCAGCTCGGGCAACGTCGTCTCGGTCGTCTTGACCAGGCCGGACGGGCTCTCGATGCACGCGTACTCGGGCAGCAGCTGGTGCAGCGACGGCATCGACCTCGCGAACTCGGTCAGGTCGATCGCGAGCGGCCCGAGTCCTTTGCGGACGCCGTTGACCAGCTGGTCCAGCGCTGCCGCCGCACCGCGGAACGGCGTGCCCATGGTGATCAGCTTGTCGGTGCGCTCGGCCATTCCGCACTGCTCGACGCACCACCGCGCGACGAGGCCGCCCATGGAGTGGCACACGAAGCTGACTTTGGCGTCCGGGCCGAGCTTGTCCAGCGCCTCGTCGACGCGCTTGGCCAGCAGCGCGCCGTTGTAGCGGTTGGACAGGCGCCAGTCGTAGGCGAAGAGCAGCAGGTTGCCCTTCTCGACGGTGTAGCCGAGCGAGTTCAGCCGGCGAGTCACCCGGTCGTAGCCCTTCAGGGGCGTCCAGATGCCGGGGATGATGTGCAGGTCCGACATCAGCGCCACGGGTTCGATGCCGTCACCGGGGTGCTCGTCCCCGATGCCCGGCGGCAGCTTGAGCCGCTGCAGGCTGCGGCCGAGGGTCAGCACGGCGCGCAGGGCGGCCTTGCCGGACACCTCCCAGACCATGCCGTCGGGACCCCTGAGCGTGCTGCCGAGAATGCCGGGCAGGACGACGACCAGATCGCTCATCTAAGACTCCGCTCCCTGAGATCCTTCGGCGAGCTTGCGGATGAGGGTGAGCAGCGTGAGGTTCGCCGGCACCAGGTAGGTCAGCTCGTGGATCCACGCCAGGCGCTGCCCAGCCGCGGGCAACGCGAGCCGCACGTCACCGGCCCTCGCCCTGGCGACCACCTTGTACAGCGCGGCCAGCGGGTGCGGCTCCAGCGCCGTCACGGCCTGGGAGAGCGCCTGCGGGGACGCCCCCGCCGCCAGGCCGCGCAGGATCTCCGCGGTGCGGTCGGGGTTCTCCAGCGCGTCCAGCACGAGGTCGAGCACGTCCGAGTCCTCGTCGGCCAGCAGCAGCAACGCGTGCACCGGCCGGTTGTCCCGGACGTTCTTCAGGACTTCCTTGTCCAGCAGCTCTTCCCGGCGCGTCGCCAGCAGCTCGCGGCGGCGGGCGGGCGCGGCGTCGACGAACTCGTCCGCGAGGCTCGCCAGCAGCCACGGCCGGTAGGCGTGCACCACGCCCTGCTGCTGGGCGGCCGCGCGGCGCGACTGGATGTTCTGGGCCTCGATCAGGCTCGTCCCGTACAGCACCTCGGTGATCGCCACGTCGGCGTCGGTCGACAGCAGCTCAGGGTGGTCGACCAGGACAGCGCGCTCCTCGACGTACGAGCGGGCGAACACCCACTTGCGCGCGGTCTTCAGCAACGTCCGGTCCACCGTCAGCCAGTCCGGTGTGGTGTCCCACGGCCAGGGGCGGCCGGAGTCGTAGTGGCGGCGGGCGATGTCGTGCACGTCGTGGATCGCCTGCCGGGACTGCCCGACGTGCGTGAGCGCCTGGCAGAGCCACCTGCCCGCCGCCGGGTCACCGGGTGACGTCGCCGCGGCCCGCAGCATCAGCAGGGTCGCCAGGTGGGGCCCGGTGAAGTGAGCGGTCACCCGTTCCCACGTCTCGTCGACGATCTCGGGCTGGCCGAGGCCGGCGCAGATCGTGTCGAGCGTGAACAGCGCGGCCGCCAGCGTCGACAACCGGTGCGAGTGCTCCTGCAGCAGGCACACCTCGACCGCTCTCAGCCCGGTCACGAGCGCGTCCGCGGGCTTGCCCGCGTCCCGCTGCCGCCGCATCAGGTTGTGCAGCGCCAGGCCGTGGATCCGCAGGCCGTCCGCGAGGTCCGCCGCCTGCCGCGCGGTGTCGAGCGCCTCGGCCCTGCGGCTGACCATGCTGTAGGCGACGCTCAGGCTCAGCGCCGCGTCCGCGAGCTGCGGGCGGAACGCGGCGTGCCGGCCGAGCGCGCCGCTGATGTCCGCGGCCTGCTGCGTGGTGCGGGCGGCCTCGGCCAGCCTGCCGAGCGTGAGGTGGTCGCGGCTCAGCTCGACGAGTGCGCTGACCAGGTGCGCGAGGAACACGGGGTTCGTCTGCGCGAGGGCGTAGTACAGCTCGACGGCCTGCTTGGAGCGTTGCATCGCCTCGTAGCGCCGGCCGGTTTCGCTGCACCGCGCCGCAAGGCACGTCATCGCGCGGGCGAGCGGAGCGTCGGAGTCGACCGCGGCCACCGCGTCCCTCGCCGTGGACAGCGCCTCGTGCCTGCGCCCCAGCATCGCGTAGACCTCGCTCAGGTCCACCAGCGCGCCGCTCAAGTGCGCCGCGTACGTCGGGTTGTCGGCGCCATGCGTGGTCGTCTTCGCGATGCGTTGCGCGAGTCGCTTGTGTGTGAGGGTCTCCGCTGTCGTCGGTGTCGACGCGACCAGCTCCCGGTACCGCACCACGGCTTCCTCCGCGGGCGCCACCGCTTGCTGGAGCCGTCCGGCCTCGCGGAACCGCTGACCGAGCCGGTTGAGCACGAAAGCCAGGTCCGCCAGGTACATCCGGGTGGTCGGCACGAGCGTGCGGAAGTGGTCGGCGGCCTCCTCCAGCGGTGGGATGGCCTCGTCGCCGCGGCCCCAGTGCGTGAGCTCGCCGGCCGCCGTCGTCGCCGCGAGTGCGATGTCCGGCAACAGCATCCGGTTCAGCATCGCCAGCTCGCGCAGACCGTCCAGCGCACGGGTGCCCGCGTGCCCGCAGTGCCGCCACGCGTACTTCCACAGGTAGCCCGGCACGTCGGGCGGCACCCCGGCGTCGATCCGCTGCCGGTACAGCTCGATCAGCGCGCACGCCACCTTCTCCGCGTCCGGCGCGAACACCGCTTCCCTGCTCGGCGCGAACGGCGGCCGCAGGTGGTCGGCGAACGTCTGGTGCGTCAGCTTGAAGACCGCCGTGCCCTCCTCACCGTCCTGCACGACGTGACGGCCCAGTTCGGTGAGCACGGCGGTGATCTCGTCCCGCCCGAACTCCGTACCGGACAACGCCTTCGCGACCGCGATCCACTCGGTCTCGGGGAAGCCCGCGCCGTAGCTCCACGTCAACGCCGTCAGCAACGCACGTGCGGAAGGCACCTTCGCGAGCTCACGGTCGAACGCCGCGTCCAGCGAGAGCTTCAAGTCGGCGTTGAACTGCCCCCTGGCGTCGGCCAGCACCTGGTCGGTGATCATCCACGCGGTCAGGAACGGCAGCTTCGCCAGTTCGTCCACAGTGGACTGCGGTGCGTCCGGGCCGAGCCGCGCGAGCACGTACTCGCGGACGTCTGTCTCGCTGCCGGCCTCGTCGAGGTTCAGCACCTCGACCGGCGACAGCTCGGTGAGCAGCGGTGCACCACCGGCCACCCGGTGGGCCTGCCGGGTCGAGACGATCACGACGGCGCAGCTCGCGAGCTTGGTCAGCAGCGAGGTGGCGATCGAGAACGACTCACCGCGCGCCTCGTCCAGGCCGTCGACCACCAGCACCGGCGGCGTGGTGAGCGTGCTGACCACGCCGACCAGTTCGGCGGCACCCCGGCGCGGCCCTTCCGGCTCGGGAATCAGGCCCGCGCCCACGAGCTGGCGGCTGAGCAGGTCGGCGACGCGGTCGGCGTCCATCGCGCGGGCGTGCACGGCCGCGTGCACCGAGTCAGGGCCGGGGTCGGCGTGCCGGAACGGCGGTCCCGCGGTCAGCAGCAGGTCCCGTTCGGCCGAGTTGGACAGGCTCACGACCCGGCCGACGACAGCGGACTTGCCGGTACCGGGCGAGCCGGTGACGACCCGCAGGCCGGGGACCCCCGACTTCACCCAGCCCACCACGCGGTCGACCTGGGCGGTGCGGCCGGTGAACCACGACCGGTTGTCCGCCGAGTCGCCACCACGAGCGGCCAGCAACAGGTGCTTCACGACGGTGTTCGCGGCGTAGAGGGGGTTCGGCAGCATCGGCTGAGCGGAGCCGTACTGCATGAAGCGCGGCCGTTGGACGTCGCTGTCCCACGCGTTCAGCAGCGCCGTCCCGACCGCGCCACCGTCGACCAACGCGGTGCGGTCGCTCCAGCGCCGTGCGTCCTCATCGGCCGTGGGGCCGGTACGCAGCAGCTTGCGCAGCTTGCCGCCGAACAGGCCGTCACGGGCTGTCTCGATGCTCGAACACGACACCAGCACGCCCGCCCAGTGCACCTGGCCCGCGAGCAGTTCCTCCTGGACGGCCGCGATCGTGCGGACGGCCTCGTCGAGCTGGGCACCGGAATAGCAGGCGTCGACGATGATGAGCACCTGGTGCGCGCCCGAGGCGGCACACCACAGCGCGAACTCGTGCAGCATGATGCCGTCGACGGCGCCGTCGTTGTCCCTGGCGAGGAGCCGGAGGTTGCCCGCGACCGGGACGGCGTGCCCGCTCCACAACGCCACGAGCGCGCCACCGTCCTGCGGCTGCTGGCGCAACGCCTTCATGTGCGCGCGGATGTCGGCCTCTGCCGGGTCGGCCAGCGGTTCGCCCTCGTACCCCTTGAGCAGGGCGTGCAGTTCCCGCACGTCGCTCACGGCGTGCTGCAGCGGCTGCACCAGCTCGTAGGAGCCGACGCCGATGCCGACGAACCTGCCTCTGACCCTTTCCCGCATGCGTCACAACCCCCTGCCCGGACGTCGTTTCCCGGCAGCGGGCGTTACTCCGTTAACTCACTCGGTCGAATCACGCTCCGTAGTCGGAGGTGACGGTAGTTCGACGTTGGTGTTCTTCTCCAGGAACCTCAGAAGCTCCACCGGGAACGGCAGCACGAGCGTCGAGTTCTTCTCCGCGGCCACCTCCACGATGGTCTGCAGGAGCCGCAGCTGCAGCGCGCCCGGCGTCGCCTCCATGGTTCCCGCCGCCTCGGAGAGCTTCTTGGACGCCTGCAGCTCGCCGTCCGCGGTGATGATGCGGGCGCGGCGTTCGCGTTCGGCCTCCGCCTGTCGCGACATCGAGCGCTTCATGCTCTCCGGCAGCGCCACGTCCTTGATCTCGACCCGGTCGATGTCGATGCCCCACTGCAGCGCGGGCGTGTCGATCATCAGCTCCAGGCCCTGGTTGAGGCGCTCGCGGTTGGACAGCAGGTCGTCCAGCTCGCTCTTGCCGATGATCGACCGCAGCGACGTCTGTGCCACCTGCAGCATCGCGAACCGGTAGTCCTCGACGTTGATGATGGCCTTCGCCGGGTCCTGCACCTTGAAGTACACGACGGCGTCCACGCGCACGGTGACGTTGTCGCGCGTGATGCCGTCCTGCGCCGGCACGGGCAGGGTGACGATCTGCATGTTGACCTTCCGCAGCGTGTCCACGCCCGGAACGATGACCGTCAGCCCCGGCCCGCGCACGGCCTGCTGCAGCTTGCCGAACCGGAACACGAGGCCCTGTTCGAACTGTTTGATCACTCGGGCGCTCATCGCGAGACCGAGGCCCGCGAAGGCGACCACTCCGCCGAGGATTTCCACGACCATGAGACCCCGCCCTTCACCGGCGAATTCCCTTGATCCCACGGTACCTCTCAATTGCAGCTCAGCACCGGGTTCGCCCAGTCCGCGTGGTCCCAGGCGTTGCCGTCACCCCCGTCTGCGATGCGGAACGTCAGCACCGTTGCTCCACTCGTGTCCACGGTGAGCGGGAGCGCCGCGCTCTGCCCGGTCAGGGTGGGGCTCAGGTAGGCCCGCTGACCGTCTTTCAGGACCTCGAACTGGACGCTGCCGCTGCCGTTCGTCTCGTCGTCGACGCCGATCGTGGCGGTCAGCGTCGTGCACTTCCCGCCCGTGTAGACCTGGAACTCGGACTCGGCGTGCGCGCCGACGCCCCTGTCGAACTTCGCTCCCCGGATGCTGATCGGGTTGCCGTCGCCACCGGCGTTCTCGCCGTTGCTGCGGTCGCGTTCGAGCGGGCCCCAGCCGTTGCGCTCGCCGAGGAACTCCAGCGCGGACACCGGGGCCTCTCCCTGCGGCGGGCGCGGCGTGGCGGTGAAGTCCTTCGTCAGGGTCGTGGTCGCCTTGCCCGTGCCGACCTCGACGAACACCGGCCGCGTACCGGTTTCCCCGCCGTCACGCTCGATCGTCACCTTCGCGGAGCCGCCCGTGAGGTCGACGGTCCCGGGGGAGACCGACCAGTGTTCGGGCGCGGTCAGCCTGGCCGTGGTGGTTCCGGGGCACGGACTCGTGACGACCAGCTCGGCCTCCACCTGCTCACCCGGCTCCAGCGCGGTGTCGGTGGCTTTCAGCTCGACGGCGGGCGCGCAGTCGACCCTGTTGCCGAGCTTGCCCGTCGCTGCCTCCTGCGGCGTGAGCGGACGCAGCAGCACGGAGTACGCGTACTCGTTGCCCGCCTCTACCTGGTACTGCGGCAACGGCTCGTGGAACGTCTCGCTGACACCTGAGACGCGGTGGGCCGCGTGCAGGGTCGTCCAGCCGTCGTTCTTCTTGAGCGCGAACGGGTACGGCGCGCGGTCCAGGTCGTCGTACCGCGACACCCGCACGTCGAGGTCACCCGCGACGAGCAGGCCCGCGCGGCCGTCGGACAGCGTCGCCCAGCGCGTGTCCGCGTGGTTGCCGAAGTCCTGCGGCTTGTAGTAGTCGTTGAACTCACGGTCCACAGTGGACTGGTAGACGCCGACCGGGTTGCCTGCCTTGCGGTCGTCGTAGTTCTCGCCGGGCCCGCGGCCGTACCAGGTGAACCTGCCGAAGCTGTCCGGCACCTTGAGCGTGAAGCCGATGCCGGGCAGGTACGCCAGGTCGCGCATCCTGTCCTTCGCCGCGACCCGGTGGCCGACGTGGATCTCGCCGTCGCCGGTGATCCGGTAGGTGAAGGTCTGGCCGAACGACGCGTTCTGCACCGCCTGTGCGGTCGACTTGGCCGTGATGATGGTGTCGGGGCCGTTCTGCGTGACGGTGACGCTCGACGGCGTGGTCCTGAGCCGGTCGAGGCCGTTGTGGTACCAGGAGTTGTCCTCGCTCATGAACTCGTTGGACAGCGAGGCACGCCAGGCGTCCAGTTCCGGGCCGGTCCTCAGCAGTTCGGTGCCGCGCACGCGCATCGACGTGAGCGTGCCGGACCTCTTGCTGACGACGTAGCGGAAGTCCTTGCCGGACACCACGATCTCGGTGTCGTTCTGGGTGGTCGTGAGCTTGCCGCCGGAGCCGGGGGCGTGCAGGCCGGCGATCTGCGCGCCGCCCACCGGGAACTGGGCGATGCCGACGTCGTTCCCCCGCTTGTCGGTCGCGCGAACGGTCAGCCGGCGTTCGGTCTGCGCCTTGAAGTCCGGCAACGTGATCGTGCCCGGCTGGAGCCGGCCGCGGTGCTGGGCGATCGTGCGGCCGTTGTCCTGCACCTGCCAGCGCAGTTCGAGATCGTCGGTGCCGGTGAACTGGCGCTCGCTGGCGATGGTGAGTTTGTTGCCCTGGAAGGAGAAGCGGATGGGGAAGTGGACGGCCATCAGCTCGGTGGTCTCCGGCTGCGGCCTGCGGTCGGCCCACACCACGCCATCGACGCCGCCGGTGCCCGCGCCGTAGGACTCCTTGCGGCCCCTGTCCTCCAGCTTCTCGAAGTCGAGTGCCAGGACGGCGGTCTTCTTCGGGTCCTGCGCGAGCTCGGCGTCGGTCAGGGCGCGGTGGTAGACGCGGACCTGGTCGATCACGCCGTGCGCCATGCGGGTCTGGACGTTCTCCTGCATGGTCTCGGCGTTGCGGCCGATGTTGACCGGCCAGTGCGACCAGTCGATGGTGCCGGTGTGGTTCGTGGTCGCGACCTCCTTGCCGTCGATCAGCAGCCGCAACCTGGTGCCGTCGAACGTGCCCGTGACGCGGTGCCAGTTGTCGTAGAAGTCGGCGGGAACCCGGGCCTCGACCGTGCGCCAGGTGCCGCTGTGGATGAAGAACTGCAGCGTGGTCCGGTTCGCCATCTTCAGCGCGTACTGGTGGTCGCCCTTCGAGATCACGGTGAAGTCACCGGTCCACGCGGCGGGCTTGACCTGGGCGTCGAGCGTGAGGCCGGTGCTGACCTCGTCGAGCCTGCGGTCGCGGTAGACCTCCACGAAGTCGTCGAGTCCGCTGAGCCGCAACGCTTTGCCGTGCGGTCCGTCCACCTGCGACGGTTTGCCGGACAGCCACGTCATGATGCCGTTGGCGTCGTCGGGTGTGGTGTAGAGGGGCAGCGCGATGTTCTGCTCGGCCCAGTCCCAGATGAAGCCGCCCTGCACCTGCGGGTAGGCGCGCACGACGTCCCAGAACTCCTTGAAGTTGCCGAGACTGTTGCCCATCGCGTGCGCGTACTCGCCCATGATGATCGGCTTGGTCGTCGTCCTCGCCTTGGCTTCGAGACTCGCGGGCGAGGGGTAGCGCGGGCCGGCGACGTCCGCGAACGGCGCGTCGCCGTCCGGCACGTTCGGCTGGTGGTAGAGCGGGCGGGTGTCGTTCTTCCGCGCGTACTCGGCCATCGTGTAGTGCGCCTTGCCGAGGCCCGCCTCGTTGCCGGTGTCCCACATGATCACGCTGGGGTGGTTCTTGTCGCGCTGAATCATCGCGACGAACCGGTCCTGGAAAGCGTCCTGCCACTCCGGGCGCTCGGCGAGGCAGTTGTTCGGGCAGCCGTCGTGGTGGTGGGTCTCGACGTCGACCTCGTCGGCGATCATCAGGCCGTTGCGGTCGGCCAGCTCGTAGAAGTACGGGTCGCTCGGGTAGTGCGACGTGCGGACCGCGTTGATGTTGAACCGCTTCATCAGCTCGACGTCTTTTTCCTGGTCAGCGCGGGTGACGTAGCGGCTGCCGTGCGCCGACGTCTCGGCCCGGTTGGTGCCGCGGAACAGCACGCGCTTACCGTTGATCTTGAGCTGCTTGTCGATGATTTCGATCTTGCGGAACCCGACGGGCTGCCTGCCGGTCTGGACGACCTTGCCTCCGTGCAGGAGCTCGATCCGGAGCTCGTAGACGTTCGGGGTCTCGTCGGTCCACTTCAGCGGGTTGCTCACCTTGCCGTCCTGCACGGGCACCTCGCGGCCCTGCGGGTCGAAGAGCCTGGTGCGGACGGTGTGGCCCTCCTGCGGGCCGCCGATCTTGACGTCGGCGGTGAGCGCGGCGTCGCGGTACCGGGCGTCCAGGTCGGTCTTGATCGTGACGTCCGCGAGGTAGGTCCTGGGCGTCGAGTAGAGCCAGACCTCGCGGAAGATGCCGGAGAACCGCCACTGGTCGAAGTCCTCCAGGTGGGAGCCGGAGCCCCAGCGGTGGACCTGGACCCGCAGCGTGTTGCGGCCGGCCTTCAGCCTGCTCGTGATGTCGAACTCGGCGGGCGTGTAGCCGCCCTGGTCGTAGCCGACGTACGCGCCGTTGACCCAGACGAAGTATCCGCTGGTCACGCCCTCGAACCTCACGAGCGTGCGGTCCCAGTCCGCCGGCAGGCCGAAAGTCTTCTCGTAGACACCGGTGGGGTTGACGTCGCGGGGGATCGCCGGCGGGTTGTCCGGGTACATCTCGGTGGGGATGTTGCGGAACATCGGATGGTCGAGGAAGTCGGTCTGCCACGTGTGCGGCACCCGGACCGTGCGCCAGCCGTCCGGCGTCTCTCTGACGTCCTCGGGCTTGTCGAACATCCGGAGGCGCCACTCGCCGTTGAGGCTCAGGCGCCGTTCGGGCTTCAGGTCGGGGTGCGGAGGCTCCTGGTTCTCCCCTGTCATCCTCGGGTTCTCCAGGTACGCCAACGCGTCGAGCGGTTCGGCTTGCGCGGTTGCGGGGGAGAGTGAGAGCGCTACCACCGTGGCTACGACGACACGAAGCATGCCCCTGGACGCTAGGGAGGTGATGACAACGTCGTCAACGAATGTCCGATCTTTCTGTCCGGGTCCGTTCGGGGTGGTCGTCCCAACAGCCGGAAAGTGCACTCCGTCCGGTGGCACGCGTTAGTGTCGGATGTATGCAGACCTGGTCATCAATTCCTGTGCCGCGGGTTCCGGGGGACCCCCGCCCGCTGCGGCTGTTCGACACGGCTACGGGCGAAGTGCGCCCCACGGCGCCGGGAGACACCGCCAGGTTGTACGTCTGCGGCATCACGCCGTACGACGCGACGCACCTCGGCCACGCCGCCACCTATCTGGCCTTCGACCTCGTGCACCGCGTGTGGCTCGACAACGGCCACAACGTGCACTACGTCCAGAACGTCACCGATGTCGACGACCCGCTCCTGGAACGCGCCGAGCGCGACCAGGACGACTGGGTCGTGCTCGCGATGCGCGAGACCGCCCTCTTCCGCGAGGACATGGAGGCCCTGCGCGTCCTGCCGCCCCAGGACTTCGTGGGCATCGTCGAGGCGATCCCCGAGATCGTCGAGGTCGTCGCCAAGCTCCTGGGTGACGGTGTCGCGTACCGCGCCGACGATGCCGAGTACCCGGACATCTACTACTCGCACGACGCCACGGGCCGCTTCGGCTACGAGTCGAACTACTCCTCCGAGGAGATGCTGCGCCTGTTCGCCGAGCGCGGCGGCGACCCGGACCGTCCCGGCAAGCGTCACCCGCTCGACGCGCTGCTGTGGCGGATGAAGCGTCCCGGCGAGCCGTCGTGGCCGTCCGAGCTCGGCGACGGCCGTCCCGGCTGGCACATCGAGTGCAGCGCCATCGCCCACAACCGCCTCGGCATGGGCTTCGACGTGCAGGGCGGCGGCTCCGACCTGATCTTCCCGCACCACGAGTACTCGGCGGCGCACGCCGAGGCGCAGACCGGCCAGCACCCGTTCGCGCGCCACTACGTGCACGCGGGCATGATCGGCCTCGACGGCGAGAAGATGTCGAAGTCGCGCGGCAACCTGGTCTTCGTCTCCAAGCTGCGCTCGCAGAAGGTCGACCCGAACGCGATCCGGCTCGCGCTCCTGGCGGGCCACTACCGCGCGGACCGCCCGTGGACCCGGTCGCTGCTGGACGACGCGCTGGAGCGGCTGGCGAAGTGGCGGCGCGCGGCCGGCCTGCCGTCCGGGCCGTCCGCCGCGGACACCGTCGCCCGGCTGCGTGACCACCTGGGCAACGACCTCGACACGCCCAAGGCCCTCGTGGCGATCGACGCGTGGGCGGACGAGGCGCTGTCGCACGGCGGCTCGGACTCGCACGGTCCGTCGCAGATCCGCACCGCCGTGGACGCGCTCCTGGGCGTGGAGCTCTAACCGGGGCAGACCCGGCTCCGCTCATCGGAGCCGGGTCACTCGTGGTTCCAGCCGAACAGCCGGGTGAACACCTCGTGCTGTTCGAGGCTGTGCTCGTGGTGCACCAGCGCGACGAGCTCGGCCAGCTCGGCCATCCCGGCGTCGTCGACACCGGGGAGGTCCTCGGGGTCGACGCGGTGCTGCTCGCACCACCGCAGCACGGCCTCCGGCCCGTTCACCGACGCGACGAACGCGCGCTGCTCCCTGTGCTGCCAGGCCTTCGCGATCTCGTCGAGCATGCCGTCGGCGATCATCCGCGCGGCCCGTGTGCGCAACCGGTCGAGGTGCGCCCGTTCATCGGTGAGCGGCAGCACGGTTGACGTGAGCTGGAACGGGAACCGCCCGCGGCAGTCGGCGAACCTGCGCAGCAACGAGATGGACCCGCCCTCCACCACCACGTGCTCGTGCGTGCGGCTCAGTGTCTCGACCTTCCGCAGCAGCGCCCACGCGGCCTCGTGCACCGGGTAGTCGCCGTCCGGCACGGCCCGGCGGGCCAGGTGCAGGCGGCCGGGCCCGTCGAGCCGGGCACTGGTGACCGGCAGGTCGAGATAGCACTGGATCCGGTCGGCCACGACGATCGGTGCATTGTTGTGCACATCGGCGATTTTCATTGCGACGTCCGATTTGCCCGCACCGGTGGGACCGACGACGAGATGTACGCAATTCATTGCCCGCTCCTTTGTGGTGGATCTCCCTCCACTTTCACCCGCTGCCGCTGGAGCGCCGCGGAAGTTCAGGCTTTTTCAGAAAAAGTTCAGCGATACTGTCGGGTTCCGCAAGTGATGTCCGTTTTTGCGCATCGTTCCGCTCGGCCTGGTTATAGTGTGGCGTCATGAGAATGTGCGTTTTCTGCGGTTCGTCGGCCGGCCGTGTGCGGCACATGGAGACCGCTGCCGGCGTCGGCAGGGTGCTCGCGGAGCGGGGGATCGAGGTCGTCTACGGCGGCGGCAGGATCGGCACGATGGGGGCCGTGGCCGACGGCGCGCTGAACGCGGGCGGGTCGGTCATCGGGGTGATCCCGCAGCACATGATCGAGTGGGAGATCGCCCACGACGGACTGGCCGAGCTGCACGTCGTCGACACGATGCACCAGCGGAAAGCGCTGATGGCGGACCTGTCGGACGCGTTCGTGGCGCTACCGGGCGGCGCGGGCACGATGGACGAGCTCTTCGAGATCTGGACGTGGGCGCAGCTCGGTCTGCACGCCAAGCCGATCGGTCTGCTCAACACCGGAGGGTTCTACGACCACCTGATCGCGCTGATCGACCACATGGTCGCTGAAGGTTTCCTGAAAGCGCCCTATCGCGAGATGGTTCTGGTTGACGACGAAATCGGGCGGCTGGTAGATCGGATGGCGGAGTACGAGCCGCCGGCGTACGAGTGGGTGGAGGACGCGCCTGTCCAATAAATAGCTTCACTGCCGAGATGTGTCGGTCACGTTAATTTCCGGGAAAGCCGGGCACTCCTGAACCAGGAGTGCTTTCACGAGCTGGCACTGCACCGTCGAGAAAGCCATGACGTACTCGTGATCGGCCTTCCAGAACAGCCGGTAAAGTGACCGGGCCTGACCCATCACGACAATCCACTCGTCGGCCTCGGCGAAGGTGAGCACCCTCGGCCCGGGGCCGGCGCAGCGTGCCCTCACCCGATCGACGGGTGCGGGATCGGCGAGCTCCTCGCGGTACCGCCTCCGGAAGCCCGCCGACAGCCACCATGACGCACCGGCCTGCGGGAGCATCCGGCGTAGCAGCGAAGACCTCCGCACGGCCCCCCACGGATGGCGGAGCCGGAACGTCGCACTGCCCGGCGTGTAGACCTGCACCAGCAGATCGAGCGCCGCCATGAGGCCGGTGACGAACTCCTCGGTCATCTCCACCAGCACGCCGCCGTCGACGGGTTCGGCGCTGAAGGTGCTCTTGCTCACCGAGCTCTCCCGAAGGTCGCGTGCAGACCGGACCGCGTCAGCCGGAACGTGACTTCCTCCGCCGTCTTGCGGTCGTAGGTCCCGACCACCGCGCTACCACTCTCGTGGATCGCCAGCGTCTGGCGTTGTGCCTGTTCCGCGTCGTGGCCACAGGCCTTGCGCAGCAGGTGTTGCACGACGAGAACACGTTGACGTCGTCGTTGTGCACGACGACCTGCCATCTGTCCCCGGAACTCACCGGCAGAGTATGCGCGAAGGCCACAATGGACCGGTGATGGAGGCGGCGAGACGCGATCTGGCGCGCATGCGGGAGTCAGCGGAGGCGTGGCAGGACCTGCGCTACGAGCGCGCCGCGGACGGCCGTGACGCGAACGAGGTGCCGCGCGCGAGGGTGTTGTGGGCGCTGCAGTACGACCGCCGCCCCGGCGACCTGCCGCTGCTGCGGTTCCTGGCCGAGCAGGAAGCCTTGTGCCGCAGGCATTCGCCGTATCAGGGACTCGGGGAGCAGGCCGCGCTGGCCGGTTTCCTGCTCGCCGAGCACCGGCAGGCCGAGGACGTGTGGCGGCAGTGGGAGATCAAGCGCGCCAACTTCGACACCCTGCTCGGCTACGACGTCGAGCACGTGTTCGCCGCCGGGGTGCGTGCCACGATCGACCACCTGCGTGTCGTCGACCACCCCGATCGTGACAAGGCGCTGGAGTACCTGCTCGGCACGGGAGTCGACGAGGAACGCGTGGAGGAGTGGGCGCGGGACAAGCGGGAGTGGTTCCCGGAGGACCCCGCCGACGAGGACCCGCTGACCTGGTTCGACCGGGCGATGCTGGTGGGGGAGAAGGAACTGGCGCGCGCCGAGCTGGACCGGTGGGCGAGTGGCCGCGAGCGGGACGGCAGGACGCTGCGGACGCTCTGCTTCCACCTGATGGAGCTCGATGAGTTCGCTGAAGCGGCGCGCGTGCAACGGGAAAGCCTCGCGTTCGCGGACAACGACTGGGACCGCGCGTCGGCGTGGCAGACGCTGGCCGGTCTCGAACGCCGGGCAGGAGACCACGGTGCCGCGTGGGAGGCGTTGTGTGAGTGCCGCAGAGCGCTCGAGCACGTCGACGGCTGGCGCGAGGCCGGCCTGGGCCGCCAGTTCGTGGAGGAGCTCTTCCTGCTGGCGGGGCAGGCGGAGGGCGAGCTGGCGAAGGAGGCGTTCGCCGAGGCCGAACGGCAGGCGCGCGAGGTGCCGGGGTTGCCACCGGTCGTGTTCGAGGCCGCCGCCGAGGCAGCGCTGAACATCGGTGGCGAGGCCGCGCTGGGGCGGTACCTGTGAAGGAAACCGCCCCCGGGGCGGAAGCACCGGGGGCGGTCTCGTTCAGTCACAACCGGTCGGCTCAGACGTCGAGCGTCCAGTTGTTCAACGTGCCGCTGTCCAGGAACGCCGCGTCGCGCACGCGCAGCGTCCAGGTGCCGTTGGCAGCCTCACCGGAGAGGTTCTTGGTGTAGGTCTCGTTGATGTTGTCGGCCGAACCGCCGGAACGGTTGTGCAGGTTCACGACCGTGCCGTCGGGCGCGACCAGGTCCACCACGAGGTCGCCCTTGTAGGTGTGCGTGATCGAGACCTTGACCGTCGCCGTGGCCGACGCGTTGCCCGCGCAGCCGGAGATGACGATCGTGCTGGTCACGGTCTGCAGGTCGCCGATGGTGACCGGGGTGGAGTTGGTCTTGGCGTCACAGCCGCCACCAACGGCGTTGACCGTCCACGTGAAGGTCGCGGAACCGGTCTTGCCCGCCGAGTCGGTCACCGTGGCGGTCACCGTGGAGGTGCCCGCCGTGGTCGGCGTGCCGGAGATCGCGCCGGAGGCGCTCGCCGACAGACCGGCCGGGAGACCGGAGACGGACCAGGTGTACGGCGCGGTGCCGCCGGACGCCGAGAGCTGGAGCGACACCGGAGAGCCGACCGTGGAGGTCTGGTTACCGGGGTTGGTCACCGACGGGTTGCCCGGCTGTCCACCGAAGAGGGTGTAGAGCAGCTTGTTCGGGGAACCGGTGCCGGGGCTCGTGATCTTGTTCGGGGTCGACGCGCCGTTCAGGCCCGCCCAGACAGCGGCAGGGCTGTCGCTCGGGTGCGTGGCCAGCCACAGCGCCGCGGCGCCCGCGACGTGCGGGGTGGCCATCGACGTGCCGGAGATGTTGTTCGTGGCGGTGTCGTTGGTGTTCCACGCCGAGACGATGTTCGAGCCCGGCGCGAAGATGTCCGTGCAGGTGCCGTAGTTCGAGAACGACGAACGCGCGTCGGTGTTGGTCGACGAGTTCACCGTGATCGCCTCGGCGACGCGGGCCGGGGACGTCGAACACGCGTCGGTGTTCGAGTTGCCGGACGCGATCGCGTAGGTGACACCGGACGAGATGGAGTTGCGGACGGCCGTGTCGAGCGCGGCGGCAGCGCCACCACCCAGCGACATGTTCGCGACCGCCGGCTTCACCGCGTTCGCGGTCACCCAGTCGACGCCGTCGACGACGCCCTGGATGGAGCCGGAGCCCTGGCAGTTCAGGACCTTCACCGCGACGACCTTGGCCGCCTTGGCGAGGCCGTACTGCGAGCCCGCGATGGTGCCGGCGACGTGCGTGCCGTGGCCGTTGCAGTCGGTGTTGTTGCCGTCGCCGGAGGTGTTGGTGCCCCACGTCGCACGGCCGCCGAACGTCTGGTGCGTGGTGCGCACACCGGTGTCGATGACGTAGGCGGTCACGTTGGACGCGGTCGTGTCGTACTGGTAGCTGTTGCTCAGCGGCAGATCCCGCTGGTCAACGCGGTCCAGACCCCACGAAGGCGGGTTCTGCTGGACGTCCATGATCTTGATCTGGGCGTCCTGCTCGACGAACGCGACCTGCGGGTCCGCGGCGAGACGGGCGGCCTGCTTGGCCGTCATCTTCACCGAGAACCCGTTGAGCGCGTGCTGCCAGACCTTGCCGACCTGGCCGCCGTACTTGCTCGCCAAGCCCGGTGCGGCGGCCCTCGACGCCGTTCCGGCCTTGAGCGAGACGATGTAGCTGTCCTTCACGACATCGGCGCGGTCCGCGCCGAGAATCGTCCCCACGTTTTCTTGAGCTGAAGCAGCGGGCACCACAGCGGCGGCCAACGATAAGGCAGCGGCGGCGGCGAGTCCCGTACCCAAGACTCTTCGCATGGCAGGGTTCTCCCTCGTGCAGGGAACAGGGTGTCCTGCACGCTAGCCCTAAACCGCAGGTCAGAGGGATACGCCGACAAGTGCGAACTGTTGACAGATTTGCCTTCGCGTGTCAAAGCGAATGTCGCTCTCCGTCACGGAAATAGACTGAGAGAAGGCATTTGGATTCCTTATACCAACTCTGATGCCGGAAGGTCCACCCTTCGATCGGCCCTATCGTCCGGTAGGCAGCACAACATAGCGTCACCCACACGGAGGAACGAACTGATCGGGCAGTTCGACCGCCTGGGGACGCCATTGCTTCCGGTGTCGTGCGGGCTGTGTTGCAGCACAGCCGATCTCCTCATCGCGGTTGCCCGGTCCGGCGTTACACCGGCCCTGCAAACCGAACATTGAGGAGAAATGCCTATGAAGCGCATGGCTGTCGCGGCTGTGGCCGTACTGGCGGGTGCCCTCGCGACGACGGTCTCCCCTGCCGCCGTCGCCGCACCGGAGCCATCGGCTGACGTGCTCGCCGCGATGCAGCGCGACCTCGGTCTGAACGCCCAGCAGGCGGCGGAACGGCTGCGTCAGGAAAGCGCGGCCGCGGTCCTGCAGCACGTCGCGAAGGGGTTCGCGGGTGACGAGTTCGGTGGCGCGTGGTTCGACGCGTCCATCGGCAAGCTCGTCGTCGGTGTGACCGAGGGCGTCACCGGCGCCAAGGCCGACCGCATCAAGCAGCTCGGCGCGGAACCCCGCACGGTCGCTCACAAGGAGAAGGACCTCGACGCGGCCAAGACCAGGCTGGACGCCGAGAAGGCTCCCGCGGAGGTCACCGGCTGGTTCGTGGACCCGCAGGCCAACGCCGTGACGATCACCGTCAAGCGCGGTCAGGCCGAGGTGGCGAAGTCGTTCGCGGAGAAGGCGGGCACGCTCGCGAAGGTCGTCGAGACCGACGAGGCGCCCCGTCTGCTCAAGGACATCCGCGGCGGCGACGCCTACTACATCAACAACGCGGGCCGCTGCTCGGTCGGCTTCGCGGTGCAGGGCGGGTTCGTCACCGCCGGGCACTGCGGCTCCAAGGGCGACACGGTGGCCGGCGTCGACCGTTCGGCTCTGGGCGCGTTCGAGGGCTCGTCCTTCCCGGGCAACGACTACGGGTGGGTCAAGGCCAACTCGGCGTGGACGCCCACGGCCAAGGTGAACCGCTACGGCGGCGCTGACGTCGTCGTCTCCGGTCACACCGAGGCTGCGGTCGGCGCGTCGATCTGCCGTTCCGGCTCGACCACGGGCTGGCACTGCGGTGTCGTCCAGGCCAAGAGCCAGACGGTGAACTACCAGGAGGGCTCGGTCAGCGGCCTGACGCGCACGGACGTGTGCGCGGAACCCGGTGACTCGGGCGGCTCGTGGGTCAGCGGCACGCAGGCGCAGGGCGTCACCTCTGGTGGCTCCGGCAACTGCACCAGCGGCGGCACGACTTACTTCCAGCCGGTCAACGAGATCCTCTCGGCATACAACCTGACGCTCATCACGGGCTGACGGACGACCTTGCCCGGTGGGCGGTGACCAGGACTGACACGGTCACTTGCCTGCCGGGCAAGCCGTCGAGCGCCGAGCGTGGGCCCTGGCCGCCGAGCAGGCCGCGCGATCCGACGTGCCGAGTCCCGGTCCGCGGGCTCCCGGCAGGTGGTCGAGCACCCGCCCGGACCACGGCCGGGTCATCACCGCTCGTGACACGGGTGTCGGCCAGGAGACTGACGTAGCCGTGCCGGCCGATGTCGAAGGTGTGGCCCGCGGCGCGGCTCAGCGCGTGACGGGCGGGAGACAGGCGGCCTGATGAGGGCGCACCGAAGAGGGCGACGCCGTCGGCATCGCCCTCGAGCCTTCCGATCACAGGAAGAAGTGGTGCGCGCTGCTCGCGAACTTCATGCGGAACCCCTATGGCTCAGGCTTTCCGTTGTTCCAGCCATTTCTCGCGGTGCGTGCGCCATCGGTCGAGCAGTGTGCCGAGCTCGAGGTGGCAGAAGCGGAAGAACTCGCGCGTCTCGTCCAGGCGCGCTCCCGCCTCGGTGTCCTCCCCGAGCGTGTCCACGCCCTCGGTCAGCACCTCGTCGATCACCTGCAGCATCTGGTCCCTGCGGAACGTCGCCTCGTACCAGACGTTGTCGCGCATCCGGTAGATGTCGCGGCGCGATCCCGGCTCCCGTTCGCGGCTGACGATCTGGATCGTGGTCAGGTAGCGCACCGCGCCCGACACCGCCGCCGGGCTGATCTGCAGCAGATCGGCGATCTCGGCCGCAGTGAGCCGCCCTGAGTCCGTCGTCAGCAGCGCCGCGAGGATGCGCGCCGGCATGCGCGGCATGCCGGCGTCCGCCAGAATTCCGCCGAACCGCTCGACGAACTGGCTTACCGCCTGCGTGTCACGCTGTGTAGCTCCCGTCACCGCGGCATCATCCCCTTCCGTCAGTCGATCGGGCAAAATTTACGGCCTTCACGAACTTGTGAAAGAAGCGTAGCTTACCGGCCATGACATCTGCGATATCCGTGTCGGGCCTGGTGAAGACCTTCGGCCCGACGCGTGCACTGGACGATCTCGACCTGAACGTCCAGACCGGTGAGGTGCACGGCTTCCTCGGCCCGAACGGCGCGGGCAAGTCGACGACGATCCGGATCCTCCTCGGCCTGCTGCGTGCCGACTCCGGCACCGCGCGGCTGCTCGGCGGCGACCCGTGGAAGGACACCGCTGCCCTGCACCGCCGCCTCGCCTACGTCCCCGGCGACGTGAACCTCTGGCCCAACCTGACCGGCGGCGAGGTCATCGACCTGCTCGGACGGCTGCGCGGCGGCCTGCGCAAGCAGCGCCGTGAAGAGCTCCTGGAGCGCTTCGAACTGGACCCGCGCAAGAAGGGCCGCACCTACTCCAAGGGCAACCGGCAGAAGGTCGCCCTCGTCGCCGCCCTGTCGAGCGACGTCGAGCTGCTCATCCTCGACGAGCCGACGTCTGGCCTCGACCCGTTGATGGAGGCCGTCTTCCAGGACTGCATCAACGACGAACGCGAGCGTGGCCGCACCGTGCTGCTGTCGAGCCACATCCTCGCCGAGGTCGAGGCCCTGTGCGACCGGGTCAGCATCATCCGCAACGGCCACTGCGTCGAGACCGGCACGCTCGCCGACCTGCGGCACCTGACCCGCACGTCGATCTCCGCCGAGCTGGCCGGGCCGCCGAACGGGCTCGCGAACCTCGACGGCGTGCACGACCTCGTGGCCGAGGGCAACCGCGTCAAGTTCGAGGTCGACTCGGACAAGCTCGACCTCGCGCTGAAGCAGCTCGTGTCGTCGGGTGTGCGCACGCTGACCTCGCAGCCACCGACGCTGGAAGAGCTCTTCCTGCGGCACTACGAGGACGCGAAATGATCGGCACGGCCCTCATCGGTACTGGGCATCTGGTCCGGCTGGCGCTGCGCCGCGACCGGATCCTGCTGCCGATCTGGATCCTGTTCCTGGTCGGCATCACGTACTCGACGACGACCGCCCTGGAAGAGCTGTACAAAACGCCCGAGTCGCGGGCGCTGCTCGGGGTCACCGCCAACGCCAACTCCGCGTTCCTCGCGATGCTCGGCCCGCTGCACGACACGTCGTCGCTGGGCGGCCTGGTGGCCTGGCGCTGGGGCGTCTTCTCCGGGCTGTTCATCGCGATCATGGCCATGCTCGTCGTCACCCGGCACACGCGCGCGGAAGAAGAAGCCGGCCGCACCGAGCTCATCAGCGCGACAGTTGTCGGACGGCACGCACCGCTTGCCGCCGCGGTGATCGTCGCGGGCGGCACGAGCCTGCTGATCGGCGTGCTGCAGGCGCTGGCGCTGATCGGCAAGGATCTGGACGCCACCGGCGCGTTCGCGTTCGGCCTGTCCACGGCGAGCGTCGGCCTGGTCTTCACCGGGGTCAGCGCGTTCACCGCCCAGCTGTCGGAGAACTCGCGCGTGTCCAACGCGATCGCGGGCGGCTTCCTCGGTGTGACCTACCTGTTCCGCGCCGCGGGCGACGCGGCGGGGGAGTCGGGGCCGCAGTGGCTCACCTGGTTCTCGCCGATCGGCTGGACCGAGCACGTGCGGTCGTTCGGTGACGACAGGTTCTGGGTGCTCGGCATCTCGCTGGCCGCGTTCGTGCTGCTGGTGGGCGTCTCGGCCTACGTCGTGACGCGCAGGGACGTCGGCCTCGGTCTGCTGGCGACCAGGCTCGGTCCGGCCGGCGGCACGATCGGCACCCCGTTCGGCCTGGCGTGGCGGCTGCAGAAGGGCTCGCTGATCGGCTGGTCGCTGGCGTTGCTCGTGGTCGGCACGATCTACGGCAGCGTCGCGCAGGCGGTCGGGCAGATGGTGCAGGACAACCCGGCGCTCGGCCAGATCGTGCAGCAGATCGGCGGCGCGGACGCGATGGTGGACGCGTTCTTCGCCACCATCACGCAGATGCTGGGCCTGATCACGTCGATCTACCTCGTGCAGGCGGTGCTGCGGCTGCGGTCGGAGGAGACGTCGTTCCGCGCCGAGCCGCTGCTCGCGACCCCGGTCTCGCGCTGGGGCTGGGTGGCGTCGCACGCGGTGTTCGCCCTGGCCGGCGGCGCGGTGGTGCTGGCTTCCGCCGGTCTCGGCCTCGGTCTCGTGCACGGCCTGCGCACCGATGACCTCGGCACGGTGCTCCCGCAGATGCTCGGCGCAGCGCTCGTCCAGCTCCCGGCGGCCTGGGTGATCGCGGGCGTGGCGCTGGCGTTGTTCGGGCTGTTCCCGCAGTTCACCGGCGTGAGCTGGGCGGTGGTGTCGGTGTCGCTGGTGATCACGCTGCTCGGCCCCGCCCTGCAGCTGGATCAGTGGATCATCGACGTCGCGCCGTTCACGCACGTGCCGAAGTACCCGGACATCGTCGCCGGGCCGCTGCTGTGGCTCACCGGAGTGGCGGCGGTGCTTCTGGCTGCGGGGTTCGCCGGGTTCCGGCGCCGCGACCTGACCACGTGACGACCGCGGGCACGGTGATCAGCAGACCGGCCGGGACGAGGAAACCCAGCAACGGGTGGGCCTGATACAGCGGAACGAACGCCAGCGGGGCCGCGGCGGCGCCCATGAAGCGCAGTGACTGCACGACACTGACGCTGCCGCCCCTGTTGGCGTTCTCGCTCTGCAGCACCAACGCGTTGATGCTCACCAGCACACCCTGAGCGGCCGCCCCGGTCAGCGCCCACGCGAGGACCACGATCGCGACGACCGGGGTCGTGCCCGCCGCCGCGATGAGGCCCGCGCCCAGCGTCGCGCCCACGACGACCGTGGTCGCGGCACCGAACCTGTCGATCGCCTTGCCGACCTGCCGCGCGGTCAGGAAACCGACGATCCCGAACCCGGTGAGCAGCAACCCGCGTTCACCGGCGCCGAGGCCGAACACGTCGTCCAGCCGGAACGCCACGAGGAACGACAGCCCGCCCAGGCAGCCCCAGCCGACGAACGCGACGACGGCGGGCCTGATCGTGCTCGGCACGAAAGCGCTGCGCAGGCTCGCGTTGCGCTCCGGCTCGGCGTCCGTCTGCGGCACGCCCAGCACCGCCAGCCCGACGGCCACCACGGAGATCACCACGAACGCCAGCCGCCAGTCGATCTCGGCGGTGAGGCCGCCGACGAGCGGGGCCGAGGTCTGCCCGGCCGCCTGCGTCGACCCGAACAGCCCCAGCGCGCGGCCGAGCTTCTCCTTCGGCGTCGAGGCGGCGATCACGGCCAGCAGCACCGGCGTGGTGAACGAGTTCGCGGCGCCCTGCAGCGCGCGTGCGGCCAGCAGCACCTCGAACGTCCAGGCGCTCGCGGCCAGCGCGGAGGTGACGGCGTAGGCGATGTACGCGATCCGGACGGTCCGTTGTGGACCCCAGCGTTGGGCGAACGTGCCGGACACGAGCATCAACACGGCGAACGGCACGAGGTAGAACGTGAGCGTCGACGCCGCGGAGCCCGCCGACCGGCCGAAGCTCGCCCCGATCTCGGGCAGGATCGACGTGGTGATGGCGCCGCCGAACGGCCCGATCAATGCGCCGGCGTACAACCCGGCGCGTGCCAAGCGGCCCACAGGAACCTCCACCGTCCAACCCTAGTGCGGGGGACGGCACGACCGCGCTGTGATTGTTGTCGTAGCTAAATTCTTCACCGGCCTCCCTGCGTCGGCTGACTGGCGCTGCGGCTGGTGTTGAACGAATTCCGGTGGATGCGGGTCGCAGTGCAAATCTGTTTGACATTCGCGGACAGGCGGCCCTACGGTGCTGGTGAAGCGCTTCGATTCGACAGTGAGGGTCAATTCTCATCCGTCCTCGGTGTGCGAAACCTGCTGGTAGCAGGCCTGGGGGCATGCTTCCTTTCGCTCGGCCTGATTGTTCATCTCGCACGGTTTGCATTAATCGACGATTGTGGTGAGGGTCGATGATTTGCAACGCGCTCCGTGAGCGTGTTCTGCTGCTGCGCTCACTGGCCGCGGCCGGGCGAGGTCTGCTGGTGGGGATTGTCGCGATGACCGGCATCGCGAGCTCATGCCGGCCGTCTCCGCGATCGCGCTGGCCACGCTGGTGGACAGGGCGGCAGGCGGGCCGGACGCGGATGTTCTGGCCAGGGCTCTGGTGCCGCTGGCGGTCTTCGGTGCCGCCTTGCTGCTCGGGCACGTGCTGGAGGTGGTGGAAGAGCCGTTGTTCTTCCTCGCCACCGCGCGGATCGACGGCGCGCACCGCCATGCGCCCCACGCCGCTGCTGTTCGTCCTCGACGAGCCGACCGCCTCACTGGACGCCCCCAGCGAGCACGCCATCTTCACCCGGTACATGGCACGCGCTCGCGAACTGGCGGCACGGACCGGCGCGGTGACCGTCGTGGTGTCGCACCGGTTCTCCACCGTGGCCGACGCGGACCAGATCCTGGTGCTCGACAACGGCGAGCTGGTCCAGGCCGGCCCACACGACGAACTGCTCGCCGGTGGGGGTCGTTACGCCGACCTGTACCGCGCTCAGGCCGACGCCTACGCCGCGCCCGGCTACATGAACGGGTGATTCAGCGGGGGCCGGTCGACGGCCAGCCCGGTCCCCGCCCCCGACGGCGCAGGTACCGCTCGAACTCCGCCGCGATGTCGTCACCGGAGGCCTCGGTGATCTGGATGGCCGCGTCCCCGCGTTCCTCCAGCGCGCGCACGTAGTTGCGCACGTCCTCGTCCTCGTCGGCCATCTCGGTGACCGTGCGCTCCCACTCCTCGGCCTGCTCCGGCAGCGCGCCGAGCGGGACCTCGATGTCGAGGACCTCCTCCACCCGGTGCAGCAGGGCCAGCGTGGCCTTGGGGGACGGCGGCTGCGACACGTAGTGCGGCACCGCGGCCCAGAACGAGATCGCCGGGACGCCCGCCTGCACGCACGCGTCCTGGAAGACGCCGACGATGCCGGTGGGGCCTTCGTACTTCGAGTGCTCCAGCCCGAACTTCGCGGCGGCCTCCGGGTCGTACGCGGTGCCGGTGACCGGCACGGGCCTGGTGTGGGGCGTGTCCATGAGCAGCGCGCCCAGCGTCACCACGGTCGTCACCCCGAGAGCTTCGATGTGTCCCAGCAGCTCGGCGGCGAACTTGCGCCACCGCATGTTCGGCTCGATGCCGTGCACGAGGATCACGTCGACCGACGAGCCGGGAGGCCGGCACACCGAGAGCCGCGTCGTCGGCCAGTCGACCCTCCTGGTGACACCGTCCACCATGCGGACTGTGGGTCGCGTCACCTGGAAGTCGTAGTAGTCGTCCGGGTCGATCTCGGCGAGCGGGGTGGCGTCCCAGGTGAGTTGCAGGTGCTCGATGGCGGTGCTCGCGGCATCGCCCGCGTCGTTCCACCCTTCGAAAGCACAGACCATGATCGGACTCGTGAGCGGTTTGCGCGGGTTCGAGGGGGTCGGGGATTCCTGGGACGGATCGTTCACGGCGCCAGACTACGGCCTCACCTGTTCAACTCATCGTAGGCTTGGCCCATGCGTGATCGCGGAGAGTCGCCGTTCCTGGAAGCGCTGGTGAACCGTGTTGTCGTCGCTGACGGCGCCATGGGCACCATGCTTCAGGCTGCTGACCTCTCTCTGGACGACTTCAACGGTCTGGAGGGGTGCAACGAGATCCTCAACGTGACACGGCCAGATGTGGTGAAGGCCGTGCACCGCGGTTATCTCGAGGTGGGCGTGGACGCCGTTGAGACGAACACGTTCGGCGCGAACCTCGCGAACCTGGCCGAGTACGACATCCCGGACCAGATCTTCCACCTGTCCGAACGGGGTGCCGCGCTGGCCCGTGAGGTCGCGGACGAGTTCAGCACGTCCGACCAACCGCGGTTCGTGCTGGGAAGCGTTGGTCCCGGCACGAAGCTGCCGACGCTGGGCCACGCGCCGTACGCCACGTTGCGCGACGCATACCAGGAGCAGTGCAAGGGCCTGCTGGTCGGCGGTGTGGACGCGATCATCGTGGAGACCTCGCAGGACCTGCTGCAGACCAAGGCGTCGATCATCGGCGCCAAGCGCGCGATGGCGGCGGAGGGCCGGGTCGTCCCGATCATCGCCCAGGTGACCGTCGAGACGACCGGCACGATGCTGCTCGGCTCGGAGATCGGCGCCGCGCTGACCGCGCTGGAGCCGCTGGGCATCGACCTGATCGGCCTCAACTGCGCCACCGGTCCCGCCGAGATGAGCGAGCACCTGCGGACGTTGTCCAAGCACGCCCGCATCCCGCTGTCGGTGATGCCGAACGCCGGTCTCCCTGAGCTCGGCCCGAACGGCGCGGTCTACCCGTTGTCGCCGGAGGAGCTGGCGCAGGCGCTGGCCGGGTTCGTGCAGGAGTTCGGCACGCGGCTCGTCGGCGGCTGCTGCGGCACGACGGCCGAGCACCTGCGGCAGGTGGCCGAGGCGGTGCGCGATCTCGGGCCGTCCCGGCGCAGGCCGCGTCCAGAGCCCGGTGTGTCCTCTTTGTACCAGGCCGTTCCGTTCAAGCAGGACGCCTCGGTGCTGATGATCGGCGAACGCACGAACGCCAACGGCTCCAAGGCATTTCGCGAGGCGATGCTGGCCGGGAAGTGGGAGGACTGCATCGAGATCGCGCGCGACCAGACGCGCGAGGGCGCCCACCTGATCGACCTCTGCGTCGACTACGTGGGCCGCGACGGCGAGGCGGACATGCGCGCGCTGGCCTCGCGGCTGGCGACCGCGTCGACGTTGCCGATCATGCTGGACTCGACCGAGCCCGCGGTGCTGCAGGCGGGCCTGGAGTGTCTCGGCGGCCGTTGCGCCGTCAACTCGGTGAACTACGAGGACGGCGACGGCCCGGACTCCCGCTTCCAGAAGATCATGCGGCTCGCCTCGGAGCACGGCGCGGCGGTCGTGGCGCTGTGCATCGACGAGGAAGGTCAGGCCCGCACCAAGGAGTGGAAGGTCCGCGTCGCCGTCCGGCTGATCGAGGACCTGACGAAGAACTGGGGCATGCGGGTCAACGACATCATCGTCGACTGCCTGACGTTCCCGATCTCCACCGGCCAGGAGGAGGTCCGCCGCGACGCCGTCGAGACCATCGAGGCGATCCGCGAGCTCAAGCGCCGTTATCCGGACGTGCAAACGACTCTGGGCCTGTCGAACGTCTCCTTCGGACTCAACCCGGCCGCGCGCCAGGTGCTGAACTCCGTGTTCCTGCACGAGTGTGTCCAGGCCGGCCTGGACACCGCGATCGTGCACGCGTCCAAGATCGTGCCGATGGCCCGCATCCCCGACGAGCAGCGCGCCGTGGCGCTGGACCTCGTCTACGACCGCCGCCGCGAGGGCTACGACCCGCTGCAGAAGCTCATGGAGCTCTTCGAGGGCGTCACGACGAAGTCGAACTCCGCCTCGCGCGCAGAGGAACTGGCCGCGCTGCCGTTGTTCGAACGGCTGGAGCGCCGGATCGTCGACGGCGAGCGCAACGGCCTGGAAGCGGATCTCGACGCCGCGCTGGAGCAGCGCCCGGCGTTGCAGATCATCAACGACACGTTGCTCGCGGGCATGAAGACGGTCGGCGAGCTGTTCGGCTCCGGCCAGATGCAGCTGCCGTTCGTGCTGCAGTCCGCCGAGGTCATGAAGGCCGCGGTCGCCCACCTCGAACCGCACATGGAGCGCTCCGACGACGGCGGCAAGGGCCGGATCGTGCTCGCCACGGTCAAGGGCGACGTCCACGACATCGGCAAGAACCTCGTCGACATCATCCTGTCCAACAACGGCTACGAGGTCGTGAACATCGGCATCAAGCAGCCGATCAACGCGATCCTCGAAGCCGCGGAGGAACACCGCGCGGACGCGATCGGCATGTCCGGCCTGCTGGTCAAGTCGACCGTGATCATGAAGGAGAACCTCGAGGAGATGAACTCCCGGGGTGTCGCCGCGCGGTGGCCGGTGCTGCTGGGCGGCGCGGCGCTGACCCGCGCGTACGTCGAGAACGACCTGACCGAGATGTACCTCGGCGACGTCCGCTACGCCCGCGACGCCTTCGAGGGCCTGCGGCTGATGGACGCGATCATGGCGGCCAAGCGCGGCGAGGCGCCGCTGGTCGACCCGGAGGCTCGGGCCAAGGCCGCGGAACGCAAGGCACGCCGCGAACGTTCGCTGCGCATCGCGGCCGCGCGCAAGGCCGCCGCCGAGCCGGAGGAGTCGTTCCCGGGCCGCTCGGACGTGGCGTCCGACAACCCGATCCCGACGCCGCCGTTCTGGGGCAGCCGCGTCGTGAAGGGCATCCCGGTCGCGGACTACTCGGCACTGCTGGACGAGCGTGCGACGTTCATGGGCCAATGGGGCCTCAAGGGCACGCGCGGCGGCGGCCCGACCTACGAGGAACTGGTCGAGACCGAAGGCCGCCCGCGTCTGCGCTACTGGATGGAACGCCTTGCCACAGAAGGGGTTCTGGCCCACGCGGCGGTCGTCTACGGCTACTTCCCGTGCGTCTCCGACGGCGACGACCTGGTGATCCTGCAAGAGCCCGCTGCCGATTCCCCCGAGCGGTTCCGGTTCACGTTCCCGCGCCAGAAGCGGGATCGCCGGCTGTGCCTGTCGGACTTCTGGCGTTCGAAGGAGGCCGGTGAGGTCGACGTCATCGCGTTCCACCTCGTGACGATGGGCCAGCCGATCGCCGACTACGCCAACGAGCTGTTCGGCAAGAACGCCTACCGCGAGTACCTGGAGGTCCACGGCCTCGGCGTCCAGCTGACCGAAGCGCTGGCCGAGTACTGGCACAAGCGCGTCCGCGAGGAGCTCGTGTGGCCGTCCGGCGAGTCAGTGGCCGCCGAGGACCCCTCCGACGTCGAGGAGTTCTTCCGCCTGGGCTACCGCGGCGCTCGCTACTCGTTCGGCTACGGCGCCTGCCCCGAGATGGAAGACCGCAGGCGCATCGTCGAACTGCTGGAGCCCTCGCGGATCGGCGTCTCGCTGTCCGAGGAACTCCAGTTGCACCCTGAACAGTCCACCGACGCCTTCGTGGCGCACCACCCGGAGGCGAAGTACTTCAATGTCTGACCTGCAAGCTGTGCTGTGGGACATGGACGGCACGCTGCTGGACTCCGAGAAGCTCTGGGACATCCCGCTCTACGAGTACGCCGAGAAGCTCGGCGGGGTGCTCTCGCTGGAGACCCGTGAACGCATGGTCGGCACCAACGTGCCCACGACGATGCGCCTGCTGTTCGCCGACGTCGGCATCGAGCCTTCCGCGGCCGACCTGGCCGACGGCGCCGCCTGGATCTCGCGCCGCACCGAGGAGGTGTTCCGGGCTGGTCTGCCCTGGCGTCCGGGCGCTGCCGACGCTTTGCGGGCGGTGCGGTCGTCGGGCGTGCCGATGGCGTTGGTGACGTCGACCGAGCGTTCGCTGACCGAGGTCGCGCTGGACACGATCGGGCGGGACCTGTTCGACGTCACGGTGTGCGGGGACGAGGTGGACGGGCTGAACAAGCCTCTGCCCGAGCCGTACCTGAAGGCTGCGCGCCTGCTGGGCGTTGATCCGGTCCGCTGCGTGGCGATCGAGGACTCGCCGACGGGCGTGGCCGCCGCCGTGGCTGCCGGCTGCACCGTGCTGGTGGTGCCGTGCGATGTCGAGGTGGGGTCGGGGGAGCGGCGGATCTTCCGCGACTCCTTGGTGGGCGTGGACCTGGACGTGCTGAAGGCGCTCTGACCGGTCCGGTGGCTCAGAGATCCCCTGAGCCACCGGACTCGCTCGTCTCAGCCGACGGCTTCCACGTACCAGTCCTGGTTGGCACGTCCATGGGTGTTCATCAGGTGAAGCCGGTAGCCGAGCCCGGCGGTGTAGTAGAGCTGCTGGTCCAGCACCTTGTCACACAGATGCGCACGCCACATGCAGACGACGCCGTGCGAAGGCGGTACGGAGAACGCCCACGCCTGGTTGGGGCTCTTGTTGCAGTCGTAGAGGTGGATGATGTTGCCGTGCACCACTCCGCCGCGGTCGTGCGCGTCCAGGCACCTGCCGGCGGCGTTGCGGACCTCGTTGAAACCGGACGGGAAGCTCGGGTTGGCCGACCCGAAGAGCCACCTCTGATAAATGCTGTCGCTGCAGGGCACCATCGCCATCGCCGTACCGATCGCCGGCGCGGTTCTCGGGTCCGCCTGGAGGCACTCACCGGGCCGTTCCATGTTCCTGATCCGATACGTGCCGACCGGTACGGCCGCCGGCGCCACGGCGGACGACGCATCAGCCGCCGCAAGGCCGGGGCTGCTCGCCACGACCAGCCCGCTCACCGACATGAGCAGAGTGGCGGCGACTGCCGCCAGCCGCTGTCGAACTGACATGGAGGACTCCTTCACCGGACCAGTGGAATCAGGCCACCTCGGCGAGGTCGCCGACGCCTCCATGCTGGCAATCGCAACTGGACAACCATTGGACGGCGACGGTCGCCCCACTGGTCCAGCCACTCGGAGCCGGTGAGGGTGGCCGCGCGCACGGCCACCCCCAGGCCATCAGGCGATGGCCGCCTTCTCGGCGGCCCTGGCCCTGCGCGTGGCCGGATCGATCAGCAGGCCGAACACCACGCCGAGACCGACGTAGAGCGTGGCGAGCTGGGCCAGTGAGCTGAGGCGGAACTGCCACAGCACGTTCACCGGCATGTCCGAGGGAATCGTGTCCGGCGGCGCGGGGAACGCGAGCAGCACCACCGCGACGGCCGCGACCACCGCGAGCAGCACCGCGGTGACCCGCACCGGCTGCGTCCGCGTCCGCAGCCGCTCGGCGAGCCAGCTCGCACCCCACACGATCACCAGACCGGCCGCCACCACACCGAGGTAGAGCGCGGTCCGGTAGTTGACCGTCTCCGGGTCGCCCACGGCAGGCGGGTTGGCCGGGTACTTGATCCACGGCAGCAACGCCACCGCGCCGAACACCGCGGCACCGAACGCGAAGCTGCGGCTGAACGGCGTGCGGTCGACGAACCACCGCTTCGACAGCGCGTAGGCCGTGGCGAACACCAGGCCGACCGCGATGCCGACGATGACCACGCCGAGCATGCCGCCCACGACCTGGGCGCCCCTGCTGACCAGCTCTTCCTCGCCGTGCGAGTGGGCGTGGCCGTCACCGGAGGGTTCCCGGGCCTCCTCGACCGCGAGCGCGGCCCGAATCGGAATCTCGGTCACCAGCAGTTGCACGAGCGCGGAGGCGACACCGGCGATGCCGCCCGCCGCGATTCCGCGCAGCGCAAGGGACTTGTACGTCGTCGTCATGTGCTTGAACTGGAGATCAGATCAGTGGCACGGGACGCCGAGCGCGTGACGGCCGTCGTGGAAGAACTCGTGCAGCAGCTCCGAGCTCGCACCGAGCGCGAGGCCGTTCTCCTGCAGGACCAGGTAGGTGACGATCAGGCCGAGCAAAGCGACGGCGAAGGCCCATTTGGGCACGCGGACGGCGGACAGATGTGCTGCGGGGCTCGTCATGACGGGCTCCTCCATACCTCGTGGAAGGTCAACTCTCCTTGCGGCGCCGCAGCCGGTCTCCTGACTCCCGGATCAACGCTGCCCCCGCGTCTTCCCAGCGCCCTCTCGGGTACCAGTGACGTTCTCGGCGGGGATCGCTTCCCGGTCACAGTGGCGAGGACCGCGCCGGATTTTCACCGGCTTCCCGTCACTGCGGCGCGTGCACCGTAATTTGAGCCGGCGCTCAAGCACAACCGGCCATTGGAGTTGTTGCGTTCCTCACTTCACGAGTGGGCAGTCGCCACACTTTCCACCAGCGGCGACGCGGTAGTAAAGGCAGCAGGACCGACGCCGGAACGTGACCTCACCGGGGAAGCTCAGAAATTCCCCCGCCTGTTCGAACGGCGGCGCGCTCATCAGTCGTTCGCCGCGTTCTTCCGCTTCCTCGGCGGTGAGCATGCGTGCGCGGACAACCATTTTGAGCGCGCCCGCGATGTTCGACATCGCGTTGCCCCACAACAATCCGCGCGCCACCGGAGTCACCCCCTGGATCGCCTCCACGACGGGTTCGAGCGCCTGCGCGGCGGGCGGGCCGAGACGGGGTTCGTCGATGCGGACGCTCAGGCCGTTCGTGATGTCGTGGTGCCACCACAGGTTTTCCGGCCTGATGTCGATCGGGATGTTCGCGGCCGTGAGCGGGCTCAGCAGCCGCGCGGTGTAGCTGAGGAAGAACAGGCTCGCCGCGACGCGTGGTTCCTCCGCGTTGTACCGGGTCGCGATGGCGTCGATCGTGGTTCTGAGCGCGGGGCCTTCGAGCAGCGCCGTGCCCGGCAGCCACGTCTCGTCCGGGCGGCCCACGTCGAGGGCGAAGAACGGGTTGATGCCGCGCACCCGGCGCAGTGATTCGAGCACTTCGGCGAACTCCGACACGAAGTTCACGCTACTGGGTGTCCATGCAGGACAGATCACGTCCACGGCGTGGGACAGATGTGACCGTGGTGTGGACCCGTGTCCGGGAGATGGGAGGATATCCTCCCGTGAAGACCTTCGACTCCCTGTTCGCCGAACTGACCGAACGAGCCGCCACCAAGCCGGAGGGTTCCGGCACCGTCGCAGCGCTCGAGGCCGGCGTCCATGCGCAGGGCAAGAAGGTGCTGGAGGAGGCGGGCGAGGTCTGGATCGCCGCCGAGTACGAGTCCGACGAGAAGCTCGCAGAGGAGATCTCGCAGCTGCTGTACCGCCTCCAGGTGCTCATGCTGGGCCGCGGCCTGACCCTCGACGACGTTTACAAGTACCTCTGACGGAGACCCTCACATGCTGCGCGTTGCAGTCCCGAACAAGGGCGCGCTCACCGAACGCGCCTCCGCGATGCTGACCGAGGCCGGCTACCGCCAGCGGCACGAGTCCCGCGACCTGACCGTGCTCGACCCCAACAACGACGTCGAGTTCTTCTTCTTGCGTCCCAAGGACATCGCGATCTACGTGGCGTCCGGCGACCTCGACCTCGGCATCACCGGCCGCGACCTCGCCGCCGACTCGGGTGCCGACGACAACGGCTCCTCGGTCGAGGAGCTGCTGGCGCTGGGCTTCGGCGGGTCGACCTTCCGCTACGCGGGGCCCAAGGGCAAGGACTGGAAGGTCGAGGACCTGGAGGGCAAGCGGCTCGCCACCGCGTACCCGAAGCTGGTCAACCGCGACCTCAAGGCCCGCGGCATCAGCGCGAAGGTGATCCGTCTCGACGGTGCCGTGGAGATCTCGATCCAGCTCGGCGTGGCCGACCTGATCGCGGACGTCGTGGGCTCCGGCCGGACGCTGCGCCAGCACGACCTGGTGCCGTTCGGCGAGCCGATCTGCGAGTCCGAGGCCGTGCTGGTGCACCGCGCGGGCTCCGAGCTGACGGCGGCCAAGAAGCAGCTGACGGCCCGCCTGCAGGGTGTCGTGTTCGCGCAGCAGTACCTGATGCTCGACTACGACTGCCCGCGGTCGCTCCTGGACGACGCCGTCGCACTCACCCCTGGCCTCGAGTCTCCGACGGTAGCCCCGCTGGCCGACGAGAACTGGGTGGCCGTGCGGGCGATGGTGTCGCGCCGCGACGCCAACCGGGTGATGGACGAGCTCGCCGCGATCGGCGCCAAGGCCGTGCTGGCGTCGGACATCAGGTTCTGCCGCCTGTGATCCTGGAGCACGCCGTCCTGGACGTGGTGCCGGGGCAGGAGACCGACTTCGAGTGGGCGTTCGGCGAGGCGCGGGAGCTGATCTCCGCCTCGCCGGGCTTCCTCGGTCTCGAGCTGCTGCGGTGCCTGGAGACGCCGTCGCGGTACCTGCTGCTGGTGCGGTGGGAGTCGGTTGAGGCGCACACCGTGGGCTTCCGCCAGGGGCCGTCGTACGAGCGCTGGTCGTCGTTGCTGCACCGGTTCTACTCGCCGTTCCCGGTGGTGGAGCACTACGCGAGCGCGCTGAGCACCTCGGCGTCCGTCGTCTGATCGAACCTGTCGTACCACCGGCTGACCGCGCCGAAGTTCCGCGGGACGAGGACCGCCACCACGGGGGTGTCGAACGTCGTCATCGACTCCCTCGCGGCGACCGGGACCGCGAGGACGAGGTGCTGCGGCGCGTGCAGGGCGACCCAGTGCAGCGCCGCTCTGGCCGTGACGCCCGTCGCCAGCCCGTCGTCGACGACGATCACGTCGCGGTCGCTGATGTGCGGCGGCGGCCTGTCCCCGCGGTAGAGGGCGGTGCGCCTGGCGGCCTCCTGGCGTTCCTCGTCGCAGGTGCGCGACAGCTGTTCCTCGGTGAGGTTCAGCGCCCGCAGGACGGCCGGGTCGTAGATGGGTTCGCTGTTCGCCGTGACCGCGCCGACCCCGTACTCGGGATGACCGGGCGCCCCGATCTTGCGCGCCACCACCACGTCCAGCTCCGCGTCGAGCTGGTCCGCGACCTCCTTGGCGACCGGGACCCCGCCGCGCGGCAGGCCCAGCACCAGCGGGTCGCGCCAGGCGTGGTCCGCGAGTCGCGCCGCCAGGGCGCGGCCCGCCTCCTGCCGGTTCGCGAACCTCTTCACAGTGCCGTTGACGGTACGCCTCGGCCGCGCCGGCGGTGCACCTTCTCGTCGGCCGCCGCCAGCCAGAAGAACAGCGGTGGCAGCACCACCTCGAGCACGGTGAGCGGGATCTGGAACCGGTGTGGCTGCCCGTGCACCGCCATCGACAGCAGCCGGCCGAACGCCCCGATCGCGAACACGGCGAGCCACCTGATCGCGTTCGCCGGGATCGGCGACTGGCGGGCGGCCCAGATCCACGCCGGGCCGTAGCCGAGGAAGATCGCGTTGTAGAAGCGCTCGCGACTGTCGACCGTCGCCCCGGCTCCCGCCTCACCCGGTACCGAGTCGATGCCCAACAAGACGTGGTACGCCCCGATCAACACACACGCCACGCCCATTGCCCACGAGAGCCATCGCAGCGTTGCGGCCATTGAGTCGCCCTTTAGTTGACACGTGTCAACTAAGCTCTCCGTGTGAGACTCACTCCGGCCGCCCGCCGCGACCAGCTCCTCGACGTCGGCGCCGCGCTGTTCGCGGCGAAGCCCTACGACGAGGTGCTCATGGAGGAGGTCGCCGAGCGCGCGGGCATCTCGCGCGCCTTGCTGTACCGGCACTTCTCCAGCAAGCGCGACCTCTTCGCGGCCGTCCACCAGCGAGCGGCGGACCAGCTCCTGGTCGAGGTCGGCGACCTCGGTGCCGGACCGCTGGCCGAGCAGGTCGCGGCCGGCCTCGACGCCCACTTCGAGCACTTCCTGGCGAACCGCAACCTCGTGCTAGCCGCGAACCGAGTGCTGGCGAACGACCCGGTGGTGCAGGCCGTGATCACCGGCGAGTTCGCCGTGCTGCAACGCCGCCTGCTCGACGCGGCAGGGGTGGACGGGCCGCTCGCGTCCGCCGCCGTCATGGCGTGGCTGGGCTTCGTGCGCGTGATGTGTGTGGAGTGGCTGGAGCACGACGTTTTCGACCGGGTCGAGTTGCGCGATTTGTGCGTCCGCGCATTGCTCGGGGCACTCGCTGTTCCGTCAATCCCTCATTCGGCCTAGCGAATTGGTGTATCCGGCGGGCGCATCCTTGCCTCATAGATTGCACTACCGAGGAAAGGGTGGTGGCTGCGATGGACGGCTGCCGCGGGATCGTTCCGTTAGCGCTCGCGTTGGTTCTGGCCGGATGTGGCAGCGGAGCCCTGTCCGGGCCCGGTGACACTTTCGTCGAAACCACCACGACCACGACTGAGACGACTCAGGAAACCACGACCACCACGCCTCCGAAGAAGACAACTACCACCACGCCGAAACGGCAGTACGGCTGGAACCTGCCGTCGGGTCCGAGGTCGCCGACCACCAACGAGGACGTGATCTACACGCGGCTGGTGGAGAAGGCCTGCGATCAGGCGCAGCAGGAACTGGACCGCACCTGGAGCGGCCTGCAGACACCGCGCAACGCCCCGCTGTACCAGGCGGCGGTCGACCTCTGCGGTGGCAAGGCCTCCGCTGCCCGGTCGATGTTCGCCAAGGCGGCCAAGCTGGGGCTCGCGATGCATCAGGGTGACGGTGGCTCGGCCGAGTGCGATTGCGCCGTCCTGAAGGCCGTGCGCAGCGTGCTCGATCAGGTGCCGCAGGACTCCGTGCGCTGCACCCCCGGCACGCCGCCGCGCTGGCCCACCAACGACCCGTTCGCCAAGGACGATCCACGCACGGACGTCGTCGAAGGCAGGACCACCACCACGACCAAGACGACGACCAGCACTACGACGACCACGAGCTCGTCGTGAAGACGCCCAAACACCTGCCGCCCAGGCAGAAGCGGCCCGAGCCGGTGGACCAGGGCGAGGTGCTGCGCAAGGTCGGCGCGGTGCTGGCCAACGTCACGGTGATCACCGGCCTGCTGGTGGCGTTCGGCTGGAAGCGCAGCGACACGCAGTCCCGCGCGCTCGGCATCGAGAGCAACATCCTCGGCATGTCCACAGCGGACTACATGCTGCGCAGCATCACGCCGGTGTTCGTGTTGCTGGCCGTTGTCGTGGTGTCCGGGCTGGTGTGGTTGTGGCTGGAGCCGCGCCTGCGGTCCGCCCTGCTGGCGTCCAAGCCGTTGCGGACAGCGCTGGCGTGGGCGTGGGTGCAGCTGCCACTGGTGGTGGTCGGCCTGGGGTACGTGTGGCCGGTGGCGAGCTTCTACACGTTTCCGCTGGCGGTCGGTGGCGGAATCCTCCTGTCCTGCTACGTGATCCGTCTGCGCGCCGGGCGCGACTGGAACTGGCCGAGGATCAGGTTGTTCGCCGCGGCCGCCGGGGTGCTGTGCCTGTTCTGGGCCGCGCTGAACTACGCGCAGGTGGACGGGCAGCGGATGGCCGACGAGTTCGCGGCGCACGCGGCGCCCTCGGTGACCGTCTACAGCCAGGAGCGCCTGCACATCTCGGCTCCCGGGGTCCGGGAACAAGCGCTCGACGGGGAGAAGTCGAGGTACCGGTACCGGTACGTGGGGCTGCGGTTGCTGGAGAACACGGGCGGCAAGTACTTCCTCGTGTCCGACGAGTGGACCAGGAACAGCGGGGTCGTCGTGGTGCTCAGGGACGAGCCCGCCACCCGGCTCGAGTTCTCCCGCTGAGTCAGCGCTCGCGCACGAACAACGCCTGTGCCGTCGTCCCCACCGGCCCTTCGACGTCGTGCACCGTGCTGGTCGCCAGCCCGGTCCCGTCCGGGCCGATGGTCGTCCGCGCGTCCATCCCGACCCATTCGCCGACGGGTTGCCGGTGCAAGTGGACGGTCAGGTCGGTGTTGATCGCGTACCACTTGCGAATGTCCACACGGGACGAGACACCGCTGGCCGAGTCGACCACGGAGAACAGGCGCTCCAGCGGAGAAGGCTCGAACCCGTCCACCACGGCGACCCGCGGGCGGGCCCACACCTGCGCGTCGCCCGGCGTGAAGATCCCGCCCGACACCGACAGCCACTCGACGGCGGCCAGGTAGCCGCCGGACCAGAAGTCCGGGATCTCCATCGGCACCGCGGAGGACGGCGGCGCCATCCCGGTCACGTCCCCGCCCGCGACGGCCGTGGTGTCCGAACCGACGATGTGCCAGGCCCGCGCGGTCAGCACCACGCGGCCCTCGTGCGACAGCGACGCGGACAGCAGTTCCACCGAGCGGCCGGGACGTTCGACCGAAGTGGACACCGTCAGCTCCGCCACGGGCACCGGGCCGAGCACCTCGAACGTCACGCGCGCGAAGGTCGGCCGCCGTGCCATCAGCGCGCGCACCAGCAACGCCGACGGCGGGCCGAGGTGCTGGCTGTCCGGGCCCCACGGGCCGACGGTGTGTTCGGTCGAGCGGAACGTGTCCTCGCCCAGCGGGCGGTAGAAGGCGGTCATCAGTCGCGGTCCTGGAGGGGCTCGGTGTCGTCCGGCTCCGGCCAGCCGGGATAGGGAGGCGGGGTGCCGTCGAACGCCGGGCAGAACGCCTTGTGGTCGCAGTAGTCGCACAGACGGCTGGGCGACGGGCGGAAGTCGCCGGTCGGGGCCGCGCGCATGATCGCCTGCCAGATGGCTTCGAGGGTGCGCTCGAAGCGGGACAGCTCGGACTCGTCCGGCGTGTAGGCCAGCGCCTGGCGGTCGGCGAGGTACATCAGGCGCAGCTGGCGGGGGACGACGCCGCGCAGGCGCCACAGCACGAGCGCGTAGAACTTCATCTGGAACAACGCCTTCGCCTCGCCCACCTCGCGGGGCGCGGCGCCGGTCTTGTAGTCCACCACGCGGATCTCACCCGTCGGGGCGACGTCCACCCGGTCGATGTAGCCGCGCAGCAGGACGCCGGACGGGAGCTCGGACTCCACCAGCAGCTCGCGCGACTCCGGTTCGAGGCGGCGCGGGTCCTCCAGTCCGAAGTAGCCGTCCAGCAGCGCGGAGGCCGACTCCAGCCACTGCGCTTCCTCGTCGGTGCCCGCCTGCTCGAACAACGAGGAGAACTCGGGGCGTTCCGCCTTCACGCGCTCCCAGGCGGGCGCGATCATCGAACGGGCGCGGTCCGGGACGCGTTCCGCGGCGGGCAGGGCGAAGAGATCCTCCAGCACCGCGTGCACCACGGTGCCGCGCACCTGCGCCTTGGTCGGCTTCTCCGGCAGGCGGTCGACCGCGCGGAACCGGTAGAGCAGCGGGCACTGCTTGAAGTCCCCGGCCCGGGACGGGGACAGGGCCGGCCGTCGCAACGTGGTGCTCATGATTGGCACCCTAGGACAGAGGTCCGACAATTCCCGGAAGCGGTACACCGCGAGATCACACCGGCGGCTCTACAGTGCACCCGTGGCCGCGCGGATCAGTGAGCGAGAGGGCGGCCTGCTGCTGTTCCGGGTGGCGGGCATCCCCGTGGTGCTCGCGCCGTCGTGGTGGATCGGCTCGGCGATCGTGGTGGCCTTCTACGCGCCGCTCGTCGACGACCTCGCGCCCGGCACGCCGCCCGGCGTCGGCCTTCTCCTCGCGGCGCTCTTCGCGGTGTTCCTGGGGCTCAGCGTCCTCGCGCACGAGCTCGGCCACTGCGTCGCGGCGCTGCGGCTCGGCCTGCCGGTGCGCAGACTTCGCCTGTACCTGCTGGGCGGGCTGTCCGAGATCATGCGCACGCCCGGCAAACCCAGCCACGAGGGCGTGGTCGCGGGCGCCGGACCCGTCGTGTCCGTGGCGCTCGCGGCGATCTTCGGCATCGGCGCGTTCGTGATGGAACCGGGCGACGTGGTGTGGGTGCTCGTCTTCCAGATCGCCGCGGCGAACGTCGCGGTGGCCATCTTCAACCTCCTGCCGGGACTCCCGCTGGACGGCGGCAGGATCGTCAGAGCAGGCGTGTGGGCTGCGACCGGGCAACGGGCGACGGGCACGCGTGTCGCCGTGGTCGGCGGTTTCGCCGTCGCCATCGCACTGGTGGCGTGGGCGCTCTACGGCGTCGCTCAAGGCGCGGAAGACCGTTGGCTGCGCTTCGGTGTGTGCGCGCTCACGGCGTGGGTCGTCGTCGCCGGTGCGAAGAGCGAGCTCGCCAGCGAACGACGCCGCACCTGGCCCGCCGGTCTCACCCTGGCCGACCTCATCCGCCCGGTGCTCCAGCTGCCCGCGGAAAGCCCCGTGGCGGACGCGCTGAGCACCTCGGCGGGGCGCGGCGTGGTGCTCGTCAGGGCGGACGGCGTCGCGGCAGGTCTGCTCGACACCGAGGCGGCCGAGAGGCTCGCCGCGGCAAGCCCGTTCGCGCCGGCGGAACAGGCCGCCGAACCGATCCTGCCCGAGACCGTGCTGCTCGCCGACGAGTCCGGCGAGGAGATCGTGGAACGCGTCCAGGGCACGGCGGCGTGGCAGTTCCTCGTCGTGGATCTGGAAGGCCGTCCGGCGGGCGTGCTGCGCAGGGAGGACCTGCGTGCGGCCATCGAGAAGGGCGTTTGACACCATTGCGCGGTGATTAGCGCAAGTGGCCCGTTCCGTCCGGGCGACCGGGTTCAGCTGACCGACCCCAAAGGGCGGCACTACACCGTCGTCCTCGAACCCGGCAAGGAGTACCACACCCACCGCGGCGCCATCCCGCACGACTCGCTGATCGGACAGCCGGAGGGCTCGGTCGTGGCCTCCGTGGGCGGCACGAACTTCCTGGCCCTGCGCCCGCTGCTGCCGGACTACGTGCTGTCGATGCCGCGCGGCGCGCAGGTCATCTACCCGAAGGACGCCGCGCAGATCGTCATGTACGGGGACATCTTCCCGGGCGCGCGCGTTCTGGAAGCCGGCGCGGGTTCCGGTGCGCTGTCGTGCTCGCTGCTGCGCGCGGTGGGGGAGAAGGGCAGCGTCCAGTCCTACGAGGTGCGCGACGACCACGCGGTCCACGCGATCCGCAACGTGGAGACGTTCTTCGGCGAGCGCCCCGGCAACTGGTCGATCACCGTCGACGACGTGAAGAACCACGAGGGCGAGGTCGACCGGGTCATCCTCGACATGCTCTCGCCGTGGGAGGTTCTGCCCACGATCGCGAAGAACCTCATCCCCGGCGGCGTCCTGGTCGTGTACGTCGCCACCACGACGCAGCTCTCCACGGTCACGGAGGCGCTGCGGGAGATGACGTGCTGGACCGAGCCCCACGCGTGGGAGACGCTCGTCCGCCCGTGGCACGTCGTCGGTCTCGCGGTGCGCCCGGAGCACCGGATGATCGCGCACACGGCGTTCCTGCTGACCACGCGCAAGCTCGCGGACGGGGTGACGGCACCGAAGCCGCAGCGCCGTCCCAGCAAGGGCTGACCTCGCCCTGGTGACGCGAAAGGGCCCCACTTCACCGAAGTGCGGGCCCTTGGCGTCAGGTCAGTTGGACTCGATCTTGTCGACGCCGCAGACCTTCCAGTCGCTGCCCTCCTTGGACAGCTTGTAGATGATGCTGCCCGAGGTGGTCTTGCCCGGCTCGGCCGGATTGACGAGCCCGGTGAGCTTCTGCGTGAACGTGCCGCTGCTGCCCGACGTCTTGACGTCGGCCACCGTGGCCGACGCCCCCGGTTGCGGTTGGCCGGACTGGGTCTTCAGCTTGGGGAACTCCGCGGCGCACACGAGGGCCTTGACGTCGTTCGGGTTGCTGTTGCCCGCGCGGACGCCCTTCAGGACGATCTTGGTGAACTCCTCGGCGACCTCCTTGGCGTCGGAGTCACCGCCGCTCGACGAGCTCTTCGACGACGGCGTGGTCGGCTTGTTGCTGCCGTTCGTCGGCTGGTTCGTGTCCGTCGACGCCGAGTTGGAGTTGCTCTTCGAGTCGTTGCCGGAGAGCAGCACCGCCGCGGTGATGCCACCGCCGACCAGCACGAGGACTCCGATGACGACGCCGATGATCATGCCGGTGTTGCTCTTCTTGGGCGGGGGGCCGCCGAACCCGCCGTAGCCGGGCTGCTGGCCGTAGGGACCGGGCTGGCCGTAGCCCTGCTGCGGGAAACCACCGCTCTGCGGCCCCTGCTGACCGAAGGGATCTTGCTGGGGCTGGCCGTACGGACCCGGCTGCTGGCCGTAACCCGGTGGCGGCTGCTGGCCGTATCCGGGTGGCGGCTGCTGGCCGTACCCGGGCTGCTGGCCGTAGCCCGGTTGCTGGCCGTAGCCCGGCTGCTGGCCAGGACCCGGTTGCTGCTGGCCGTACGGATTGGGTGGCTGCCCGTGCGGGCCGGGCTGCTGCGGCGGGTACGTCATCGAAATTCCCCCGATGTGGAAGTCGTGCTCATTCAGCTGAAATTCTGGTGGTTCGCACTCAAATGGCCGTTAGCGGGTCGTCGGGACCTTGATGTCCTTCTGGAGAGTGCAGAACTTCCAGTCGCCGGAGACCTTCTTGAACTTCCACTCGGAGTCCGCGGTCTGGTTCTGGCCGCCGTAGTTCGCGCTGACTTCGATCTTGACGGTCGCGGTGTCGCCGGAGACGGTCGCGCCCTTGTACGTCATCTTGGGCGCCGGCATCTTCTTCAGCTCCTCGGCCAGCTTCTTCTGCTCTGGCGTGGCGTTCTTCTCGAGCTCCGCGGCCTCGTCGAGCATCTCCTTGCAGGCCAGCGACTTGGCCTTGCTCTCGTTCTTGGCCGCGGCCGCGGCGATGTAGGCCTCCGCGGCCTTCTTCACGTCGGCGGTGTCGTCACCGCCGCTCGTGTCGCTGCCGCCGTTGTTCGAGTTGCCGGAGGAGCTGGAGTTGCTCTTCGAGTCGTTGCCGGAGAGCAGCACCGCCGCGGTGATACCGCCGCCGACCAGCACGAGGACTCCGATGACGACGCCGATGATCATGCCGGTGTTGCTCTTCTTGGGCGGGGGGCCGCCGAACCCGCCGTAGCCGGGCTGCTGGCCGTAGGGACCGGGCTGGCCGTAGCCCTGCTGCGGGAAACCACCGCTCTGCGGCCCCTGCTGACCGAA
>NZ_QLTT01000008.1:267226-438137 GCF_003269295.1 Lentzea atacamensis
CCGAACCCGCCGTAGCCGGGCTGCTGGCCGTAGGGACCGGGCTGGCCGTAGCCCTGCTGCGGGAAACCACCGCTCTGCGGCCCCTGCTGACCGAACGGGTCCTGCTGGGGCTGGCCGTACGGACCCGGCTGCTGGCCGTAACCCGGTGGCGGCTGCTGGCCGTATCCGGGCGGCGGCTGCTGGCCGTAACCCGGCTGCTGCGGCGGCTGCTGCCCGTACGGCCCGCCGGGCGGCGGCTGCTGCCCGTAGGGCCCGGGCTGCTGCGGCGGGTAGGTCATCGAAACTCCCCCGATGCGGATGAGGTGATCTTTCGCTGGACATTGTGGTGCTTCGCGGACTAACGCGCGGGCGAATGGGGTCTATCGACACGCACGAGTGGTTATGCACACGATGTGCTGTTGCCATCCGGCAGCGCGAAGGCCGTGTCTGATAACGATTGCGGCAACTCCAGCGGGAATCGACCGCGATGCACTGCGCTGTCGGGGTGGTGCGCCGGTTGCGCCGGCAAGACCACCCGGTTGGCCGCACGGCCTCCGGTCGCACTGGAGCCCCGCCTGAGCGGGTCCTCCGACGAGCACGGGTGGGGTGCGTTGCGGTGCGTGACCACCGATCGGAGCAGCCGGTGGTCCACCTGGTGGGACGACGGCGGGTTGCCGCCCGTCGCCGGGCCGCGAGCCGCACGGGACGTGTTCACGGTCGTCCGAGGGTGGTCGCGGAGCGTGGGGACCGGGTGCCCGCCGAGGTGCTCCCATGACCCTCTCCTCGGACTTCTCGCAGGTCGATCGGCGTGTCGATGGGCGAAACGCCGGTCGGTGCTTCTGGGACGCACCGTAGCGGGTGGGCGGTTCCACCGAACACCGAGATGGAGCAGTTGACCTCTGTTGGAGGCCGGACCGTTGCGTCACACGAGCGAAGATGATGTTGTGAGTGCACGATTTTGTCGGTGATCGCCGGTACCGTAATCGGTACGAACACGGGAGGAGGGTGCCGACATGCAGCACGGTCATCCCGGCAGCCAGCCCGACGAGGGTGGCGAGCTGAACCAGGGCAACAATTCTGCTGAGCTGACAGCGCAGATCAGGTTCCTCGAGGACGAGATCGCGTCGTTGCGTCGCAAGCTGACCGAGTCCCCGCGCCACGTCCGGTTGCTCGAGCAGCGACTGGCCGAGGCGACGGAACGGGTCAGCCAACTGACCGAGCGAAACACGAAGCTCATAGACACCCTCCGCGAAGCACGTAGCCAGCTGCTCGCGCTGCGTGAGGAGGTCGACCGGCTGGCCCAGCCGCCCAGCGGGTACGGCGTCTTCATGGCGCGTTTCGACGACGGGACGGTGGACGTCTTCACCTCCGGCCGCAGGATGCGGGTCGCCGTGTCCCCCGCGGTCGAGCCGGAGAAGCTGTCCTTCGGCCAGTCGGTCCGCCTCAACGAGGCGCTGACCGTCGTCGAGGCAGGCGGGTTCGAGCGGTCGGGTGAGGTCTGCGCGCTGCGGGAGGTGCTCTCCGAAGAGGGAGAGGACCAGATCGCCCGCGCGCTGGTCGTCGGCCACGCGGACGAGGAGAGGGTGGTCTGGCTCGCCCAGCCGCTGCTCGACTCGCCGCTCAAGCCCGGCGACTCGTTGCTGGTCGACTCGAAGGCGGGCTTCGCCTACGAGCGGGTCCCCAAGGCCGAGGTCGAGGATCTCGTGCTCGAAGAGGTCCCGGACATCGACTACAGCGACATCGGCGGCCTGTCCCGGCAGATCGAGCAGATCCGCGACGCCGTGGAGCTGCCCTTCCTGCACGCGGACCTCTTCCGCGAGTACGAGCTGCGCCCGCCCAAGGGCGTGCTGCTCTACGGCCCTCCCGGCTGCGGCAAGACGCTCATCGCCAAGGCGGTGGCGAACTCCCTGGCCAAGAAGGTGCGGGAGATCCGCGGCGAAACCGACAAGCAGGCCAAGTCCTACTTCCTCAACATCAAGGGCCCCGAGCTCCTCAACAAGTTCGTCGGTGAGACCGAGCGGCACATCCGCCTGATCTTCCAGCGGGCTCGTGAGAAGGCGTCAGAGGGCACCCCGGTGATCGTGTTCTTCGACGAGATGGACTCGATCTTCCGCACCCGCGGTTCCGGCGTGTCGTCCGACGTCGAGACGACGATCGTGCCCCAGCTGCTCTCGGAGATCGACGGCGTCGAGGGCCTGGAGAACGTCATCGTCATCGGCGCCTCCAACCGTGAAGACATGATCGACCCGGCGATCCTCCGCCCCGGCCGCCTCGACGTGAAGATCAAGATCGAGCGACCGGACGCCGAGGGCGCGAAGGACATCTTCAACAAGTACCTGACGCCGAACCTCCCGCTGCACGCCGACGACCTCGCCGAGTTCGGCGGGGACCCGAAGGCCTGCATCGAGGGCATGGTGCAGCACACCGTCGAGCGCATGTACGAGGAGTCCGAGGACAACCGGTTCCTGGAGGTCACCTACGCCAACGGTGACAAGGAGGTCCTGTACTTCCGGGACTTCAACTCCGGGGCGATGATCCAGAACATCGTCGACAGGGCCAAGAAGGCGGCGATCAAGTCGCTGCTCGAAACCAAGCAGCCCGGCCTCTCGGTCCGGCACCTGCAGGCGGCCATCATCGACGAGTTCGCCGAGAACGAGGACCTGCCGAACACGACGAACCCCGACGACTGGGCACGCATCTCGGGCAAGAAGGGCGAGCGGATCGTCTACATCCGCACGCTCGTCACCGGGAAGAACCAGGAGGCGGGCCGCGCGATCGACACGGCCACGAACACCGGCACCTACCTGTAGGACCGCTTCACCGAACCGCCCCGGTCACCTCGGCCGGGGCGGTTTCGCGTTCTCAGACCAGGCCGGACTCGTAGGCCGCGATCACCAGCTGCGCCCGGTCACGCGCGTGCAGCTTCGACAGCAGGTTCCCGATGTGCGTTTTCACCGTGCCCGTGCTGACGTGCAGCCGCGCCATGATCTCCGCGTTGGACAGCCCGCGGGCGATCAGCAGCAGGACCTCCTTCTCCCGCTCGGTCAGCACTTCCAGCCCCTTGACCGCCGGCGCGGACGGCTGCCGGACGAACTCCCGGATCAGCCGCCGCGTGACGGTCGGCGACAGCAGCGACTCACCCGCCGCCACCACCCGGATCGCGGCGAGCAGCTCGGCCGGTGGCGTGTCCTTCAACAGGAAACCTGAGGCGCCGGCCCGCAACGCGCCGAACACGTACTCGTCCAGGTCGAACGTCGTCAGCACCAGCACGCGCGGCCCGGACAGCAGCTTCGTGGCCTCGATGCCGTCCATCTCCGGCATGCGGATGTCCATCAGCACGACGTCGGGCTGCAAAGAAGAAGCGAGCGACACCGCTTCGGCTCCGGTGCCGGCCTCGCCCACCACCGTCAGGTCCGGTTCGTTGCCGACCAGCAGGCGGAAGCTCGCGCGCAGCAGGGCCTGGTCGTCGACGATCAGCACACTGGTCATCGGATCGGCAGCTCCGCCGCGACCCGGAAGCCGCCGTCCGCACCAGGGCCCGCGCTGAACGTGCCGTCGTACACCGCCACGCGTTCGCGCATGCCGATCAACCCGTGTCCCACACCCAGCTCCCGAACTCCCGGCCCGTCGTCGGCCACCTCGATGCGCACCGACGCCGGCTCCACCTCCACCAGCACGGTGCAGGAGGCGGGCGCCGCGTGCTTCACCACGTTGGTCAGCGCCTCCTGCACGATCCGGTACGCCGACAGTCCGACCCCTTCCGGCACAACGGAGTCGCCCCGCACGTCCAGCGCGACGCGCACGCCCGCCAGCGACGCCCGGTCGGCGAGATCGGCCAGCCCGTCGAGGCCGGGGGAGGGCGCCAGGTCGGCGTCGGAGCGCAGGACGCCGAGCAGGCCGCGCATCTCGGCCAGGGCGGCCCGGCTCGTCTCGGAGATCACGTTCAACGCCTCGTACGCGTGTTCGGGTGAGCGCACGTGTGCGGCGTTGGCGGCCTGCACGGCGATGAGAGAAAGGTTGTGCGCCACCACGTCGTGCAACTCGCGGGCGATGCGCATGCGTTCGTCGGTCAACGCCTGTTCGGCCCGCTGCGACGACTCGCGCCGCAGGAACGATGTTCGCAGCCGGGTCGTGTAACCCATCACCCACACCGCGCCCATCGCGGCGGTGACGGCGAGCATGTTCTCCGGCTCGCCTCCGCCGACGCCGCCGATCGCGACCACGGCGACCACGAGCCCGGTGAGCGACCACGTCCTGGTGCGTTCGACGGCCACGGTGTAGAGAGCGAAGCACACCGCCCCCACCGGCGCGCCGAGCGCCTGGACGGGCAGCACCTGGCCGATCACCACGGCGACGGTGGCTGCTGTGGTGAGCGTCAGCGCGGACACGGGCCACAGCCTGCGGACGGTGACGGGCAGGGCGATCACGGCGGTGCACGGCACGACCAGCCACCACGGCTTGTCCTGGGTTTCGAGCATCCCGTACGCCACGAGCACCGCGATCACCGCCGCGGCGGCCGCGTCGACCAGGTAGAGGTGCAGTCTTGCGATCACGGGACCGACGGTAACGAGCGGAGGACCCGCACGCCTCGGACCACGGTCCGATTCCGGGGTTCGGCCCGAGGTCCGATCCGCTGACGGCGGCGACAGCCGACTCTCTTCCACATGATCGAGGTGCGGAACCTGACGAAGAGATACGGCGACACGACAGCCGTCGACGGCCTGTCGTTCACCGTCCAACCCGGACTGGTCACGGGTTTCCTGGGGCCCAACGGCGCCGGCAAGTCCACGACGATGCGGATGATCGTGGGACTGGACCGGCCCACCGAGGGTGAGGCGCTGGTCGGCGGCAGGCGGTACCAGGACCTCAGCCGGCCCCTGCGGCACGTCGGAGTGCTGCTCGACCCGGCCGCGGTGCACCACGGCCGCAAGGCGCTCGACCACCTGCGCTGGCTCGCCGCGAGCAACGGGATCGGCGAGCAGCGTGCCGTCGAGCTGCTGGAGCAGGTCGGGCTGGGAGGCGTCCGGCACAAGCGGATCAGGACGTTGTCGCTCGGCATGAAGCAACGCCTGGGCGTCGCGGCGGCGCTCCTGGGCGACCCGCAGGTCCTGATGTTCGACGAACCCGTCAACGGCCTGGACCCCGAAGGCGTGCGCTGGATCCGCGACCTTATGCGCGGACTCGCCAGGGAGGGCAGGACCGTCTTCGTCTCCAGTCACCTGATGAGCGAGATGGCGCTGACCGCCGACCACGTCGTGATCGTCGCAAGAGGACAGCTGGTCAAGGAGACACCGATGGAAGCGTTGACGCGGAACGGGTCCCTGGAGGACGCGTACCTCGAGCTGACCAGCGGGAGGGGACTGTGAAGAACGCGCTCGCCGCGGAGTGGCTGAAACTCCGGACCGTCCGGGCGCCCTTCGGCCTGGTCTCCGCCATCGGTCTGATGGTCGCGTGCGGCGCGCTGCTGTCGTGGCTGATGGTCCAGGACTACGACACGTCGCCGGCCGCTGAGCAGATGAAGTTCGCCTCGGCCGACGCCAGCGTGGTGATCAACCCGGTCGTGCAGTTCTGCGTCGCCGCGCTCGGTGCGCTCGTGGCCACCTCCGACCCGAGGCTGACCGCGCTGACCGCCGTGCCGGACCGGAAACGCCTGCTGGCCGCCAAGACCGTGCTCGTCACCACGGCGGCCGCGGTGATCGGTGCCGCCGCGCTGGCGCTGAGCATCGGCGCGGGCTGGCTGATCACGGGGGACCGGCCGCCGCCGATCGCACCCTGGGACGGGCCGGGTGACGTGCTGCCGTGGTTCGGCGCGGCGGTGCTGTCGATCGTGGTGACCGGCCTGATCGGCCTGGGGCTGGGGCTGGCGCTGCGGTCCACCGCGGTCGCGATCGTCGTGGTCGGCGTCCTGCTGTGGGGTCTGCCGGCGATCACCCCGATGCTGCCGGACCCGTGGAACACGGACGCCTCGGCGGTGATGGTGCCGTACCTGGTGTACGAGGTGGCCGGGATCGTGGAGAACGCGCCGCTGACCCCGCTGGCCGCCGTCACATGTTTGCTCATTTACGTAGTGGTGACGCTCGGTACCGGAACTGTGACTCTTCTGCGACGAGACGCTTGACGCACCCAAACGCTGCCCTTATGGTCATCTATACCTTTAATCGGTAAGGAAACTTACCTAACTAATCCGCCGCCAGCAGTCCGAGAGGAGACGCTGAATGGCTTGGCAGAAGTCTGTGGTGGCGCTCGCCGCGGCAGTCGTGCTCCCGCTGACCGGTGTGATGGCAGGCAGCTCGGTCGCTGCCGCACCCGAGGGTGACGTCTCCGCTGCCGCGCTGCCGCCGGGTTCTACCGCGGCGGTCAACGGCCAGCTGAAGGTCTGCGGTGTGAAGCTGTGCAACCAGGCGGGCCAGCAGGTCCAGCTGCGCGGCATGAGCACGCACGGCATCCAGTGGTACTCCCAGTGCGTCAAGACCGCGTCCCTGGACGCGCTCGCGAACGACTGGAAGGCCGATGTTCTCCGGATCTCGATGTACATCCAGGAGGGTGGCTACGAGACCAACCCTCGCAAGTTCACCGACATGGTGCACGGCTACATCGAGGAGGCGACCAAGCGCGGCATGTACGCGCTGGTCGACTGGCACCAGCTGAACCCCGGCGACCCGAACCACAACACCAGTCGCGCCAAGACCTTCTTCAAGGAGATCGCGGCGCGGCACAAGAACAAGACGAACATCATCTACGACATCGCCAACGAGCCGAACGGCGTGTCGTGGTCCCGGGTGAAGTCCTACGCGGAGGCGGTCATCCCGACCATCCGCGCGGAGGACCCGGACAGCCTGGTGCTCGTGGGCACGCACGGCTGGTCGACGTTCGGCCTGTCCGACGGCAAGGACATCAACGAGGTGAGCCGCAACAAGGTCAACGCCTCGAACCTGATGTACACGTTCCACTTCTACGCCAAGGACCACCGCGACAGCTACCTCAGGGCGCTGGACACGGTGTCGAACCAGGTACCGGTGTTCGTCACGGAGTTCGGCTCGCAGGAGGCGTCGGGTGACGGTCCAAACGACTTCACCATGGCGAACAAGTTCATCAACCTGATGAACTCGAAGAAGATCTCCTGGACCAACTGGAACTTCTCCGACGACCACCGCACGGGCGCGGTGTTCAAGAGCGGTACCTGCTCCGGCAACAGCTTCGCCGGCGAGGGTCCGCTGAAGGACGCCGGCAAGTGGGTGCGCAACCACATCAGGGCAAATCGCTAGACCGACCCCGGCGGGTCACGTGAACGGCGGTCCTTCGGGGCCGCCGTTCGCCGTTGTGCCACTTGCCTTTTGGGACAGTTCGGCGGCGATCCGATTGACGCTCTTCGTGGACGTCCATACCTTTCACAACACCGCCGCCAGTCCGAGAGGGGAAGCTGTATGGCTTGGCAGAGGTCTGTGGCGGCGCTCGGTGTGGCGGTCGCGCTCCCGTTGACCGGTGTGACGACAGCCGGTACCGCTGTTGCCGCGTTGCCGGCGGGTTCGCCCGCGGCGGTCAACGGTCAGCTGAAGGTCTGCGGAGTCCAGCTGTGCAACAAGAACGGCAAGGCCATCCAGTTGCGCGGCATGAGCACGCACGGCATCCAGTGGTTCAACGGCTGCAACAAGTCCCAGTGGTGGGACGCGCTGACGAACGACTGGAAGGCCGACATCGTCCGCGTCGCGATGTACATCGCCGCGAAGGACGGCGGCTACGAGACGAACCCGCGCAAGTTCACGGACCTGATGCACAGCTACATCGAGGAGGCCACCAGGCGCGGCCTCTACGTGCTGGTCGACTGGCATCAGCTCGACCCCGGCGACCCGAACGTCTACACGGCCAAGGCGAAGACGTTCTTCAAGGAGATCGCGGCACGGCACAAGGACAAGACGAACATCATCTACGACATTGCCAACGAGCCGAACGGCGTGTCCTGGTCGAAGATCAAGTCCTACGCCGAGCAGCTGATCCCGGTCATCCGCGCGGAGGACCCGGACAGCCTGATCATCTCGGGCACGAACGGCTGGTCGACGTTCGGGCACTCCGACAAGCAGGATCCGTCGGTGGTGCTGAACAACAAGGTCAACGCCACGAACTTCATGTACTCGTTCCACTTCTACGCGAAGGACCACCGCGACGACTACGTCTCGGTGCTCGACCGCGTGTCCAGCAAGGTCCCGGTGTTCGTCACGGAGTTCGGCACGCAGGAGGCCACCGGCGACGGCCCGAACGACTTCGCCATGACGCAGAAGTTCATCGACCTGATGAAGCGCAAGAAGATCTCCTGGGCGAACTGGAACTTCTCGGATGACAAGCGTTCCGGCGCGGTGTTCCAGCAGGGCACCTGCTCGGGCACGTCGTTCAGCGGCACCGGCAAGCTCAAGCCCGCCGGTGTCTGGGTGCGCGACATCGTGCGCTCCGCCGACCAGTGGTGATCTACCGTTGACGGCATGGCTCACCTCGCGCTCGGTCTCGCCTCGCTCGGTCGTCCCGCCTACATCAACCTGGGGCGTGAAGGCGCGCTGCCGGCCGTGCGCGACGTCGAGTCCATGCGCGCGCAGTGCCACCTGGTCCTCGACACGGCCTATGAGCTGGGCATCAGGTGGGTGGACGCGGCCCGGTCGTACGGGCTGTCGGAGGACTTCCTGTCGTCGTGGTTGCCGGGCCACGACGATGTGACTATCTCCAGCAAGTGGGGTTACGCCTACACGGCGGACTGGCGGCCCGACGCCGAGGTGCACGAGGTCAAGGAGCACTCGCTCGCCCGGTTCACCCAGCAGTGGCAGGAGACTTCGGCGCTCCTGCCACGCGTGGCGCTCTACCAGGTGCACTCGCTCACGGCCGACAGTCCGCTGTTCTCCGATCGCGCCCTGCAGGACGCGATGGTCGAGATCGGGGTGCCGCTGGGCTTCTCGACGTCGGGCCCGCGGCAGGCCGACGCCATCCGCAAGGCGCTGGAACTCGGCATCTTCCGGTCCGTCCAGTCCACTTGGAACGTCCTCGAGACGTCGGCGGGCGAGGCGTTGCGCGAGGCACACGACGCCGGGCTGCGCGTGATCATCAAGGAGGGCGTGGCCAACGGCAGGCTCGTCGTGCAGCCGCCGCAAGCGGTTGCGGCACAGGCGGAAGCGCTGGGCGTCGGGCCGGACGCGGTCGCGCTGGCGGCGATCGTGCGGCAGCCGTGGGTGGACGTCGTGCTGTCCGGTGCGGCGAGCCCGGAGCAGCTCAAGTCCAATGTGGACGCCATGCGGATCGACGTGGACCTGCCGGACCTGGCAGAACCGGCCGAGCAGTACTGGCAGACCCGCGCCGGGCTCAGCTGGAACTGACCTGGCGCAGCCACTCCCTGGCGATCGCCCGGCCGTCCGGCACCAGCGGCCAGCCGGGGTCTTCGATCTTCACGCGCAGCTCGTCGAGGTCCATCCACCCGCCCCAGGCCACCTCCTCGGGCTGGTGGGTGAACGGGCCGTCGGTGCGTGCCTCGTAGACCCACACGTGGTAGCGCGTGCGGTCGTCGACGTACTTGGAGATGAACAGCTTCTTCAGCGGGACCTCTACTCCCAGCTCCTCGCGAAGCTCGCGCTCGGCGGCCTCGCCGGGGTTCTCGCCCGCGTCGATCACGCCGCCGGCGGTGCAGTCGTAGAGGCCGGGGAAGATGTCCTTGGTGTCGGTGCGGCGGTGCACGTAGACACGCGAGCCGTCGACCGACCGCACGATGATGGTCGCGCAGCCGTGCCACAGGTTCTCGGCACGCATGCGTTCCCGCGAGACCGTGCCGATGACGAACCGGTTCTCGTCGTACAGGTTGATCATCCCCGTGTCCTCCTGTGGTCGTACGCGAGCTTGCTACCCCAGTCCGACGCCCGCTGATCGTCTCTCTTCCTACCTTCGTGACCGTCAGACGTCACCGAGGAGGATTCGTGTCCACTTCCCTGCGGCTCGGCGTCGCCGAGTTCCGCGCCCGGCCGGGTCGCGCGCTGCTGCCCGGCGTCGCGCTCGTCGTCGGTGTGGCCTGCCTGCTGGCCGCCCTGGTGCTGAGCGACGCGCTCTCCAGGTCGGTCGACGAGGGCGCACCCCTCACACCGTCCGCCGTGGGGCACGTGGTGGACGTCCAGCCCTCCGAGTACGGCTCCGACACCGTCGAGGCGAACCGCCCGAAGCTCGACGACGCGCTGGTGACCAGGCTTTCCGCGGTCGGCAGGGCAGTGCCGGTACAGGAGGTGCGCGCGGATCTGCTGAACGCCGGCGGCCGGGCGGGGGAGCACCGGGCTGAGGTGCACGTCCAGCAGCCGGATCTGGTGCGCTGGCCGTTGGCCGAGGGCAAGGCGCCGGCCGCCGGCAACGAGGTCGCCGTCGACAAGATCACCGCGTACGAACGCGGCCTCAAGCCCGGGGACAAGATCAACCTCGCCGCCGCGGACGGCAGGCCCTTAGAGGTCACGGTCAGCGGTGTCATGAAGAAGGGCGGGATCGACTCGCGGCCGATCCTGGTCGCGGGCCCCGACCTCGCCCGCAAGCTCGACCCGCGATCGGAGACGCAAGCGGTGTGGGTGATCGGCGGTGCCCGTGACGCCGTCGCGAGTGCGGCCGGTCCGGCGTATCTCGTGCGGGATCCGGCTCCTGACGCCGACAAGGTCGGCAACGACCTGACCTTCATCCTCCTGCCGTTCAGCGTGCTCGCGCTGGCCACGGCGGTGTTCGTGGCGGCGGCGACGTTCCGTGCGGTCTACGCGCAACGTCAGCGCCAGACAGCGCTGCTGCGGTGCATCGGTGCCCAGCGCGGGCCGTTGGTGCGCAGGAGCCTGTTCGAGGCGCTGCTGACCGGTGCGCTGGCCGGTGTCGGCGGTGCGCTGCTGGGCGGGCCGACGGCGTGGCTGCTGGCCAGGACGTTCGACGTCACCGGTGTCTCCGCGCTGTTCGGCGCGGTGCAGCTCAGCCCGGAGCTGCTGCCGTCGCTCGGCTACGTGATCCTCGGAGTTGTCGTTGCCGCGGTATTGAGCGTGATGGCGGCAGTCCGGCCTGCGATCAACGCTGCGCGCGTATCGCCTCTCGCCGCGTTGCGTGAGGCGGAGAACGAGGTGCCGCCGAAGTCCGTCCGGCGCCTGCGGCTGGTGTTCGGTCTGCTGTTCACCGCCGGCGCGGCACTGCTGGCACTGGTGGCGATCGCGGCCAAGGGCACGTCCGGGGCACCGCTCGCCGTCACGTTCTCCGCGATCGCCGCGGTGACCGGCCTGTTCTGGATCCTCGGCCCGGTCACCGTGCCGTTCATCGCGCGGTTGTTCGGCAAGATCGGCGGCACGCAGTGGAAGCTCGCCGGTGCCGAGGTGCGCAGGATGCCGCAGCGGTCCGCGTCGGTGGCGTTGCCGTTGCTGCTGGCCAGCTCCATGGTGACGTTCTTCCTCGTCGTGCTGGGCGGGGCGCAGGACATGGCCGACACGTTCGCCAACGAGGAACGCCCGGACGCGACCGTGGTGGACGCGGGGGAACGGCCGCTGCCGGCCATCCCCGCCCAGCCCGAGGTGGCCGCCAGTGTGGTGCTGCACAAGGCCGAGAACGGGTCCGGCGTCGATCCCGAGCAGTTCAAGGCGTGGCTGAAGGCGCAGAACGTGTCCGGGGGCGAGCAGCTCACGGCCGGTACGGCGCTGGTCCCGCCGCACTGGCAGGACAGGCCGTTCATCGAGAGCGACGGCAAGCAGTACAAGATCGTCGGGACTCTGCCCGGCAGCGTCACCGGCTACGCGACGATCATCGGCGGCCTGACCTCCGGACCGGCCGAGCAGGTGCTGGTCGCGTTGAAGCCGGGGGCCGATCAGGCGCAGTTCCGGGCGAACCTGCAGGCCGCACTGCCGAACAACCCGACGGTCGTCGTGCGGACCGACGCGGACGAGCGTGCGGAGGCGGACCGGTACATGCACCTCGGCACCGTGCTGATGATGGTGCTGCTCGGGCTGTCCGTGGCGGTCGCCGTGACCGGTATCGGCACCGCGCTGACGATCTCGGTCCAGGAACGCCGCAAGGAGCTCGCACTCAGGCGCGCCTTGGGTGTCACCAGGGGCGGACTGCAGGGCGGAGTCATCGCTGAAGCGATCATGTTGGCCCTGGTCGGGGTGATCGGCGGCGGCGTACTCGGGTTCGCCTACGCGGAAGTCGCGATCCTGTCCACCGGGATCGACATGTCGCTGCCCGGCCTGAAGGTCGTGTTGCCGCTGGTCATAGGCGCGGTGGCGGTCGTCGTGCTGGCTGTCCTGGCCGCTTTCGGGCCGTCTCGCGGCGCGTCCCGCATTCGCCCGGCGGCAGGACTGGCGTCCGGGTGAATAGGGTGAGGGGAGCTTCAACGCGAAGCTCCCCTCACGCTGTTGCCGGGGTCAGGTCATAAGGTGTTGCGTATGCGGCGGATCATGGGAACCGAGGTCGAGTACGGCATCGCGGTGCCGGGCGACGCGACCGCGAACCCGGTGCTCACTTCGACACAGGTGGTGCTCGCGTACGCGGCGGCGGCGGACATACCGCGCGCCCGGCGGGCCAGGTGGGACTACGAGGTGGAGTCACCGTTGCGCGACGCGCGCGGGTTCGACCTGGGCAGCCCCGGCGGCCACCCCGCCGACTCCGACGTCGAGGACCTCGGTGCGGCCAACGTCATCCTCACCAACGGCGCGCGGCTCTACGTGGACCACGCGCACCCCGAGTACTCGGCGCCCGAGGTCACCAACGCGCGTGACGCGGTGATCTGGGACAAGGCCGGGGAGCGGGTGATGGAGGAGGCCGCGATGAAGGCCGCCACCGTGCCCGGTCAACCGCGGTTGCAGCTGTACAAGAACAACGTCGACGGCAAGGGCGCGTCGTACGGCACGCACGAGAACTACCTGATGCAGCGGTCGACGCCGTTCACCGCCGTCATCGCCGGCCTCACGCCGTTCTTCGTGTCGCGCCAGGTCATCACCGGTTCCGGCCGCGTGGGCATCGGCCCGTCCGGCGAGGAGGCGGGCTACCAGCTCTCGCAGCGCTCGGACTACATCGAGGTCGAGGTCGGCCTGGAGACGACGCTCAAGCGCGGCATCATCAACACGCGCGACGAGCCGCACGCGGACGCGGACAAGTACCGCCGCCTGCACGTCATCATCGGCGACGCGAACCTCGCCGAGTACTCGACGTACCTCAAGCTCGGCACCACGTCGATCGTGCTCGACATGATCGAGGCCGGGATGCGGTTCGACGACCTGCGCATGGTCGACCCGGTCCGCGCGGTGCACCAGATCAGCCACGACCCGACCCTCAAGACCAAGGTCGAGCTGACCGGCGGCCGCAAGTTCACCGGCCTCGACGTGCAGTTCGCCTACCACGAGCGGGCCGCCGCCTTCATCGAGAAGGAGGGCATCGGCGACCGCGACGTGCTGCGGGTCTGGGGCGAGGTGCTCGACGCGCTCGCCCGCGACCCCGCGGAGTGCGCCGACCGTCTCGACTGGGTGGCCAAGCTGCGGCTGCTCGAGGGCTACCGGCAGCGCGACGGCCTCGCGTGGGGCTCCGCGCGGCTCAACCTGGTCGACCTGCAGTACTCCGACGTCCGGCTGGACAAGGGCCTCTACAACCGCCTGGTCGCGCGCGGCTCGATGAAGCGCCTGGTCAGCGAGGAGGAGGTGCGCGCGGCCATCACCACTCCGCCGGAGGACACGCGTGCGTACTTCCGCGGCCGGTGCCTGGAGCGCTACCCCACCTCGGTGGCGGCCGCATCCTGGGACTCGGTGATCTTTGATCTGGGTCGAGAATCCCTCGTGCGAATCCCGACGCTCGAACCGCTCCGCGGGACGAAAGCGCACGTCGGAGCCCTTCTGGAGGCCTCTGACACCGCCGAGCAACTGGTGGACGCGCTCACTCGCGGGTGATCGTCTACCCGAGTGGCTCAGGATTTTTGTCGGTGCCGCTGGGTAGTGTTCTTGTCAGGCGAGTTAGCGGGAGGCCGAGATGTCCCAGGAACAGAAGCAGCGCCAGGGTGGTGGCGACGGCGACGACGGTGCCGAGGGCGCTGCCGGAGCGGGTCAGGAACGCCGCGAGAAGCTCGGCGAGGACGTGGACGCGATCCTCGACGAGATCGACGACGTGCTCGAGGAGAACGCGGAGGACTTCGTCCGCGCATACGTGCAAAAGGGTGGTCAGTAGGCCTTCGGGGGCCTGTTGACCATTTCGGGGACGGGAGAACAACCAACACATGGACCACAGCTCGACCGGGCGTTACCCGGCCGCGGCGCTGCCTCCGGCGTACCTGACGCCGGGCTCGTCGTCGTTCACGGACTTCTTGCGGGCGCAGGCACCCGAGATGCTGCCTGGCGCACGGAAGCTCCCGGAGGGGACCGTCCAGGCCCCGCACGGGACGACGATCGTCGCGGCCACCTACAAGGGTGGGGTCGTGATCGCCGGTGACCGGCGCGCGACGATGGGCAACGTCATCGCCCAGCGCGACATGAAGAAGGTCTTCGTGACCGACGACCACTCGGCTGTCGGCATCGCGGGCACGGCGGGCATCGCGATCGAGATCGTGCGGCTGTACACGGTCGAACTGCGGCACTACGAGAAGATCGAGGGCGTCTCGCTGTCGCTCGACGGCAAGGCGAACCGCCTCTCGGCGATGATCAGGGGCAACCTCGACGCGGCCATGGCCGGCCTCGCCGTGGTGCCCCTGTTCGCCGGGTACGACACCTCGGCCACGGACTCGGACCGCGCGGGCCGCATCGTGTCCTACGACGTCACCGGCGGCCGCTACGAGGAGTCGCAGGGCTACCAGGCCGTCGGCTCCGGCTCGCTGTTCGCGAAGTCGGCGCTCAAGAAGCTCTACGACCCGGACGCGGACGTCGACGCCGCCATCCGCTCGGTCATCGAGTCGCTGTACGACGCGGCCGACGACGACTCGGCGACGGGCGGCCCGGACCCGGTCCGCAAGCTCTACCCGGTCGTGGTCACGATCAACGGCCCCGACGGCGCCGTCGAGATCCCGGAGTCCCAGGTGGCCACGGTCGCCGACGCGGTCGTCGAAGGCCGCCGGTCCCGCCCTTCAGGCTGAGTCCCCATCAGGTTCGACGTCAGGAGCACCACCCATGACGATGCCGCTGTACGCATCGGCAGAGCAGGTGATGCGCGACCGCTCCGAGTACGCCCGCAAGGGCATCGCCAGGGGTCGCAGCGTCATCGTGCTGAAGTACGCGGACGGCATTCTGTTCGTCGCGGAGAACCCTTCCAGCACCCTGCACAAGGTCTCGGAGATCTACGACCGCATCGGCTTCGCCGCCGTCGGCCGCTACAGCGAGTTCGAGAACCTGCGCCAGGCGGGCATCCGGTTCGCCGACGTGCGCGGCTACCAGAACGACCCGCGTGACGTGACCTCCAGGTCTCTCGCGAACGTCTACGCGACCACCCTCGGCACCTACTTCACCGAGCAGATCAAGCCCTTCGAGGTGGAGATCTGCGTGGCCGAGGTCGGGGACACCGCCGACTCGGACACGTTGTACCGGTTGACGTACGACGGGTCCATTGTGGATGAGCCGCAGTACATCGTGATGGGTGGCACCGTGGACGCCGCCAACACCGCGCTGAAGGAGTCGTTCGCCGACGGGTTGTCGTTGGCGGAGGCTGTGCCGGTCGCGGTGAAGGCTCTGTCCGCCGGCTCGCCCTCCACCGGTAATGGCGGACCGGAGTTGCTGCCCGCCAACAAGCTGGAGATCGCGGTTCTGGAGAGGGCTCGGCCTCGGAGGGCGTTCCGGCGGATTGCCGGGGCGGCTTTGGCTCAGCTCCTGCCTGCGCCCACCAAGGGCGGGAAGCCTGTGGAGGACGTTCAGCTGCCTGGCTCGGAGGACGAGTCGAAGTAGGGTTTTGGTTGTTGCGATGGGCCCTCGGGGGTGTTCCCCCGGGGGCCTTTCGTTTGGGGCGCTTGGGGGTCGTAGGCGGTTGGGGTGCGTAGGCGCTTGGGCGCCAGAGGGGTCAGGTCAAGTCGACGAAAAGCGTGTCGACTTGACCTGACCCCTCTGGCGCGGCCAACGATCTGGCGCGACTCGTGACGGGACCACCGGCGTTGTGTTGGTGGGGCCTCGCCTTCGGGCTTCAGGCTGCGTAGGTGGCCAGCAGGGCTGCCAGTTCTCTCGGCTTGCTCAGCTGAGCGCAGTGGCCCGCGGCCAGCTCCACCGGTTCCACGCCCAGGCGGTCGGCCACCACTCGCCGCATGAACTCCGGCGTGAAGAAGCGGTCCTCTGTGCACAGGACGAAATGCGTTGGCACCGCTGGCATCGCGTCGAGTGGCCACGGCTTCGACATGGCGGTTTCCGACATGTCCCGTTCGCGCTTCTGGGACTCCTCCGCCAGGTGGGGCGGAACGTCGTGCCAGAACTGGTCTTCCAGGCCGCTGTCGGTGTAGCCGGTGTTGGTCCACCAGTCGCCGGGGGCCTCGCCCGGGCGCGGCAGCATCGCCGTCACCAGGACCAGGGCCGAGGCGTTGGTCTCCGCGGCCACCAGTGGAGCCACCAGGCCGCCGAACGAGTGGCCCACGACCACCACGTCCGAAGTGGACGGGAGGGCGTCGACCACGGTCGCCGCCCAGTCCGTCAGGTCCTTCGACTCGTCCTCGGTGGGGAGGTCCGGGGCGATCACGGTGTGGCCCTCGGCTTGCAGCGCCTCTGCTACCAGGTGCCATGACCAGCCCACATCGCCTGCGCCGTGCACTATCGCGAAGGTTGTCACGGGCGCAGCCTATTCGCGGCGCTCGATCGGCAGGCGGGAACGGGTGAAGAGGGCCGCGCCCAGCATTGCCACCGCTGGGACCACCAGCAGGGAGATGGCGATGTTGGGCCAGGGGATGGTCAGCGGGTTCAGGGCTGGTTGGGGCCAGATCTTGGTGTAGCCGACGTTCAGCGCGGCCAGGAGGGCGAGGGCTGAGCCCACGCCTGCCGCTGTGCCGAGGAGGCCGCCGGTGCCCGCGATCACGCCGGCTTGGCTCAGGGACAGGAGTTTGCGGAGGGTGGGGGTGGCGCCCACCGCCGCCAGCGTGGTGAGGTCCCGGCGGCCGTCGGCCGCGGCCAGACCGGTGGCAAGGGCGGCGGCTGCCAGGGTGATGATGCCGGCCACCAGGCCGAGGATGCCGAGGGCCTGCTGGACGTCGGACTCTGTCGGGCGGTCCACGTGCACCTCGTACTCGCCGCCCAGGGTTGCGGTCAGGGCGTCTTGTTCTGCCTCGGTGGGCATTCGGGTCGTGGTGGCGTACACGGTGGACGTCGAGACGTCGAAGCCCAGGGATCTGGCGGTTTCCTCGGTCATCATCGCGATGGGGGCGCGGTCGCGGTTCGGGGTGGCGTGGCCTGGGGCCGGGATGGTGGTGGCTCGGGTGCCGGTGGCGAGGAGGACCTTGTCGTCTGCCAGCAGGTTGGGGTCGTTCACGACGATTTTGCCTTCGCGGAGGGCGTTCTGGGCCGCGGCCACCTCGTCGGGGTGCAGGTGCAGGAGGGTCTTCGCGGCGTCTGGGGTGGCTACCGCCAGGAAGCCGTTCGGGCTGCTGAAGCTGCCGAAGTAGCGGTGGGTGCGGCCCACGCCGGTGCAGCGCTGGTCGGCCCGCGCCGACTGTTGTTCGGCCTCGGTGGGCTCGCGGTCCAGCACGTCCGGGGAGTAGGGGCATTCGCGGTCGACCGGTGGGCGGATGTGGGCGAAGCACGGGCCGCCGTCGCACGCCAGGAGCTTGATCTCGTGGGTTTCGGCGACCGGCATGGTGTTGCGGATGGCGGTGGCCACTGACGGCGGGATGGTGGTGGTGCTGGGCTTGGTGACGTCGTCCGGGCGGTAGACGGTCACGTCGCCCATGTTGCCCGCCAGCTGGGCTGCTTGTTGCTGGGACTGGGAGGTCAGGATGATGCTGACCGCCACCGCGCCGATCACCGCGGCCATGACCGCCGAGATGGCTGGGGCGGCGGCTGTGCGGTTGCGGGAGGCGTCGCGCAGGGCGATGCGGAGGGCCACCGGGAGCCAGCGGCCGGCTTTGGCCAGCAGGCCCAGGAGGGCCGGGGTGCAGAGGACCAGGCCCACCTCGGTGAGGATCAGGGCGATGAGGATGCCGACCACCTGCATCCCGATCGCGCTGACGACGCCCGTGGCCACGCCCGCGGCGATGAGGGTCAGGCCGAGGAACAGCCAGCGGCGCCGGGATCTGGTGATGCCCCTGCGGCCCGCGAGAGCGGTCACGACGTCCTGGCGGGAGGAGATCCAGGCCGGGACCAGGGCCGCCAGTACGCCGGTGACGATGGCGAGCAGGGCGAGGGCGGCGAGGGCGGAGGGGTAGAAGCGCTGGGCGCCGAAGCGTTCTGCCAGGAGCCATTCGATCAGCGGGCGGCTGGCCACGCCGGCCAGTACGCCCAGCAGCACGCCGCCCAGCGCCGCCAGCAGGCCCACGACCACGCCGTCGGCCACGACGATGCGGCGGACGTGGGACGGGGCGCCGCCCACCGCGGAGACGAGGGCCAGGTCGCGTTTGCGGCGGCGGGCGCCCACGGCCAGCGCCGAGCCGGCCAGGAGGGACATCTCGAGCACGGCCAAGCCCGCGACGAGGACGAGGACGTCCGCACTCAGCTCGTGGTCGTCGCGGAACTGCGGATAGAGGTCGGCGGTGGTGGGCGGGTGATGCAGGACGGTGCGGGACAGCACCGCGATGCCGAGTTTGTTGAGCTCCTTGACCTTTGCCCAGTCGATGGGCGTGGTGACCAGCCAGGAGCGGTCGGTTCCCGCGAAGGTGCCGGGCAGCGCCACCAGGGTGGTGTTGTCGAGGCGGTCGGGTTCTTCGATGACGCCCACGACGGTGAACACACGGCCGTCCTCGGTGGTGACGGTGCCGCCCAGCTGGGCGCCGGTGCGGGACATCGCCTTGCGGGACAACGTGATCTCGGTGCCGCTGGCCGCCGGGCGGCCTTCCAGCACCGTGATCAGGCCCTGGGTGAGCGGGTTTGCCAGGTCGAGCTGCCGGACGCCCGCCCGGCCGATGCCCGCTGTCGTGCGGAAGTTGACGCCCCCGCGTTCGACCGGCACGAGCTCGGTGCCGGAGAGCAGGGCTCTCAGGCGCTCTTCCGACGGCTCCTGGCCGTCCGCGTTGCCGATCGGGATGGCCTGATCCCTGGTCGGCTGCTGGATGACCGGGCCGCGGTGAGGCCAGCTGACCAGGGCTTCGGCGGCGCCCATGCGGCGGGACGACTCCTCGGCCGGAGTCAGCGTGGTCGAGTCGTGGACGGTCGCCGCGAACGAGAGTGCGGCGACGGGCACCAGGATCAGGGCCACGACCAGTGCGGTGCGGCCGCGGGACCTGCGGGCCTCGCGGCGGGCGATGCGCAGTGCTGCGCGCCATCCGGTCACGGGGTGCTCAGCAGTTCTTCTGGCTGGTCGCGCTGGGAGACGTCGACGACCACGCCGTCGCGCAGGAAGATCACGCGGTCGGCCCAGGCTGCGTGCCGGGCGTCGTGGGTGACGAGGACGGCGGCGGCTCCGGCGTCCACCTTGGAGCGCAGCAGGCGGAGCACCGCCTCGCCGGTGCGGGAGTCGAGGGCGCCGGTGGGCTCGTCGGCGAGCACGAGGCGGCGTTCGCCGATCAGGGCGCGGGCGATGGCGACGCGTTGCTGCTGGCCGCCGGACATCTCGTCGGGGAAGCGGTCGGCGTAGCCGTCGAGGTCCACTTCGGACAGTGCCTTCTCGGCCTGCTGGCGGGACTTGCGGACGCCGTCGAGGTCGAGGGGGAGTGCGACGTTCTCGGCCGCGGTGAGGCTCGCGATGAGGTTGAGGTCCTGGAAGACGTAGCCGATCCGCTTGCGTCGCCAGGCGGCGAGCTGCTTGCGGGAGAGGGACTGCAGGCTGGTGCCGTCGACGAGGACCTGGCCGCTGGTGGGACTGTCGAGGCCGCCCGCGAGGTTCAGCAGCGTCGACTTGCCGGAGCCGGACGGGCCCATGACCGCGACGAGCTCGCCGGGGCAGACGATGAGGGAGACGCCGTCGAGCGCTTTGACGGCGGTGCCGCCGGTGCCGTGGACGCGGTGGACGTCACGCAGTTCGAGGACGGTCATCTCGGCACCTCGACATCGGCGGGCTCGGGGACGGCCTGGGTCTCGTAGCGCACGAGGCTCGCCTCGCAGTGGTCGAGCCAGCGGAGCTCGGCCTCGGCCTGGAAGATCATCGCGTCGAGCACGAGCAGCCACGGCAGCTCGCCGGGCTGGGTCTTCAGGCGCGTGTACTCCTGCAGCGTGCGCATCGTGGCCGTCCGCTGGGTCATCACGACCTTGGCCACGTCGACGCCGGGGGTGGTGATCGCGAGGGCGAGTTTGATCGCCACCTCGTCGCGCGGGCGGTCGCCGCGTTTCACCGGCGAGGAGAACCACTTCCTGAGCTCGGCGCGGCCCTGCCCGGTGATCTCGTAGGGGCGCTGGCCATCGTTCTCCGGCAGCGCGACCACGAGATCGTCGCGCTCCAGGCGCGACAACGTCGTGTAGACCTGCCCGATGTTCAACGGCCACGTGCCGCCGGTGGCCGAGTCGAACGCCGCCCGCAGCTGGTAGCCGTACATGGGCCCGCGCTCCAGCAGCGCGAGCAGACCGTGTTTGACCGACATGCCTACCGAGTATGCATACCGAGTATGTTCCTGGCAAACGGTGATGACGAAACCCACGTGCGAGCGGGGCTGCGATCAGGAACCCTTGAAATTGCAACGACCGGCGGAAGCGTGTTTGGGGGAGACGTGGTCGGTGCAGTGCGGGGACGAACCGGGCGAGTGAACCTGTTGGGGGCGTCGAGCAGTCCTGCGGTGACGGGCGAGCGGCCGGTGGTCCGGGACTACGACTCGGCGGACGAGCCGTCGTGGCTGCGCTGTCGGGTGCTGGGGTTCCTCGCGACGAGCTACTACGACGACGTGTGGCAGGCCAAACGCCGGGCCGATCTGGAGCTCGTCGCGGTGGACGACGACGTGGTGGTCGGACTGCTCGACGTGTCGGTGCCCGGCGCGGAGGCGACCATCGACAACGTGGTGGTGCACCCCGATCATCAGGGGCGGGGGATCGCGACGGCCCTGCTCGCGGAAGCGTTGCGACGGCTGGAGCGGTGCGGCGTCACGACTCTCGACGCCTGGATCCGCGAGGACAAGCCCGCGCTGGAGTGGTACGCGCGCAACGGGTTCGTGGAGTCCTCGCGCTATCTGCACGTGCACGCGTCCGCCGACGAGGTCGGCACCGTGGTCATCGCGAGGCACGGGCTGACGGCGGCAGGAGCGTTCCTGCACGCCCGGATCGAGCGGGAAACCGAGATGCGGCAACGGTTCGAGCGTGTCCACGTGTGCCGCAGGATGGTGCGCTCGCTCTAGGCGCTGATGCCCGTGAGCTTCGGGATCGCGGCGCTGCGGCCGGCCAGCAACATCACCAGCGCCTCGATCGGGCCGCTGACCTCGGTGCCCTCGCCCGTCGACCAGTCGGCGTCGGTGGCGACGAGCCGGTGCCCGGCCAGCCTGCGGCGCGCGTGGAACGGGAAACCGATCTGCCACAGGTGGTCCGCGGCGACGATGGCGGCCTCGGCCGGCATGTGGCGTTCGATGCCGAGCGGCAGGGCCATGTCCTGCGTGTGCACCATGATGTCCATCAGGCAGTCCTTGAGCTTCTGTCCAGGCGCGAGCTTGTGCACCCCGACGCTGCCGCGCAGGTCCGCGACGATCTCGGCGGTCGGTCTGCGGGCCGAGCGGCGTGCGGTCTGGTCGATCATGCGGTTGAAGCTGCCTCTGGCTCTGGCGAAGTCGCGGATCGCGCCGCCGATGGTGGCGTGCGGCGCGAGCGTCAGGTGGGCGGCCACCTCGCGCACGGTCCAGCCCTCGCACAGCGACGGGTAGGTCCACTCCGCGTCCGACAGGCCGGCGAGCAGCTCCGCCGTCGCCGCGCGTTCGGAGTCGATCGTCTGCCAGATCTGGGTGGTGTCCACTGCGAACCTCCTCTTGATTTAGTTCGAGAGGCTGACTACTTTAATCAGAGTCTCTGACTAAAACAAGGGGAGTCTCCGGTGAACATCGGGTTGCTGCTCTACATCCCGTACCGGGAGCTGGAGAACCGGATCATGGCGGCGGTGACCGCGGCCGGCTACGACGTGACCCTCGCCCAGGCCCGTGTGCTGCAACGGATCGGCCCGGACGGCACGAGGCTGACCGAGCTCGCCGAGGCGGCCCAGGTGACCAAGCAGACCGCCGGGTTCCTGGTGGACCAGCTGGAGAAGGCCGGGTACGTGGAACGGGTGCCCGACCCGACCGACGGCAGGGCGCGGCTGGTCCGGATCACCGAGAAGGCTCAGGGCGCGCTCCCCGTCGCCGGCGAGGAGATGGCCAGGATCGAGGCGGAATGGGAACAGCACATCGGCAAGCGCCGCATGGGCCAGCTGCGCGAGGCGCTGGAGAAGCTGGTGGAGGTCACCGACCCGTACCGCTGAGCAGGGTGGTGCCGGTGGCGTTCCACGAGGCACCCGGACTGGCCGGTCACCTCGTGGAACGCGCCATGGCCCGTCAGGAAGCGAGCAGCTCCGACACGCGCGACCGGACCTCGGGGGAGTCGAGTCCGCGCACCATCACGGTGGTGCGGCGGCGCAGCACGTCGTCCACCTCGGACGCCCACTCGGTGCGGCGGGCGTGCTCGACCTGGGCCCAGATGTCCGGGCCGTCCGGGTGGACGCGCTCCAGCAGCGCCGGGTTCTCCAGGCCCAGGGCGACGACCTCGTGCGACGTCGTGCCGTAGTGGGTGGCGAGGTGACGCACGACGTCGTCGGGCAGCGCGTCCCAGGCGTGGCCGAGCACGGAACCGACGGTGTCGGGCTGGGCGGAGCCGGGCAGCGCCACGCCGTCGAGCGGGCCGTCGAAGGTGCGGCCGAGCTCGGCGTTCACCCTGGACAGGACGGTGGCGCCGATCTTGCGGAACGTCGTCCACTTGCCGCCGGCCACGCTGATCATGCCGCCGGAGCCCGCGGTGATCACGGTCTCGCGCTTGGCGTGCGAGGTGTCACCGGGGCCGCCGGGCAGCACCCGCAGGCCCGCGAACGTGTACGCGATGCGCGTACGGTCGAGGCCGGACACCGCGACACCCGCCTCGGACAGGATCTGGTCGACGTCGGCGTCCGTGCAGGCGACCTTGGCCGGGTCGTCCTCGTACGCCTCGTCGGTGGTACCGAGGAGGAGGTGGCCCTCCCACGGGATCGCGAACGACACGCGCACGTCGTCGACCGGGATCGTCAGCGCGGCCTTCCACTCCGACGAGGTTCGCAGCACCAGGTGCGACCCCTTCGACAACCGGATGGACGGGGCCGCCGACGCGTCTTCCATGCGCCGCAACACGTCCAGCCACGGGCCGGTGGCGTTCACGACGACGCGCGCGTCGACGCCGAACTCGCCCTGGGCGTCGCGCAGGTCGACGCCGGTCACCTTCCCGCCGGTCTTGCGCAGGCCCACGACCGAGATGTGGTTGAGCAGCACGGCACCGGCCTCGGCGGCGGCGCGGGCGGCGGTGATCGCCACACGGCTGTCGTTCATCTGGTGGTCGTAGTACATCGCGGCACCGCGCAAACCGTCGGCGCGCAGGTCAGGCACCCACTCAACAGCCCTGCGCGCCGACAGCACCTTCCCCATGCCGTCGCCGAAGCCCGACAGCGCGGAGTACAGCGTCACGCCCGCACCCAGCACGAAACGGCTGTGCGGGCCTCCCTTGTAGACGGGGACGAGGAACGGCAGCGGGCGCACCAGGTGCGGCGCCAGGCGGTCGCCCAGGGCCCGGCGTTCCTTGTGGTTCTCGTGCACCATCGGCACGGCCGACGGGCCCATCGCGAGGTAGCGCAGGCCGCCGTGGACGAGCTTCGACGAGGCGGACGAGGTGGCGCCCGCGAAGTCACCGCTCTCCACCAGCGCGACACGCAGACCCGAGCGGGCGGCCGCCCACGTCGTCGCGATGCCCAGGATGCCGCCGCCGATCACGACGACGTCGAACTTGCCGTGCTGGAGCTCTTCGCGGGCGCGTGCCCGCTGGGTCAGGCCAAGAGAAAGGTCAGTCATCGTCCTCGTCCATCCACCCGACGGTCCGCTCGACCGCCTTCTTCCACTTCCGGTAGCCCTTGTCGCGGGCGGCCGGTTCCATCGACGGCTCCCATTCGGCCGCCTTGTGCCAGTTCGCCTTCAACGCGGCCGTGTCCGGCCAGTAGCCGACCGCCAGACCGGCCGCGTACGCCGCGCCGAGACACGTCGTCTCCGCGACGATCGGGCGCACCACCGGCACGTCCAGCACGTCCGCCAGGAACTGCATGAGCAGGTTGTTGGCGGTCATGCCGCCGTCGACCCGCAGCGTCGTGAGGTCCACGCCGGAGTCGGCGTTCATCGCGTCCACGACCTCGCGCGTCTGCCACGCGGATGCCTCCAGCACGGCCCGTGCGAGGTGTCCGCGCGAGATGTAGCCCGTCAGGCCCGCGATCACGCCGCGCGCGTCACTTCGCCAGTGGGGTGCGAAAAGCCCGGAGAACGCGGGCACGAAGTACGCGCCGCCGTTGTCGTCGACCGTGCGGGCGAGCGTCTCGATCTCCGCCGCCGACGAGATCAGCCCGACCTTGTCGCGGAACCACTGCACCAGCGCGCCCGTCACCGCGATCGCGCCCTCCAGCGCGTAGGCGGCGGGCTCGTCGCCGATCTTGTAGCCGACGGTGGTGAGGAGCCCGTTGCGCGACCGAACGGGCTGGTCGCCGGTGTTGATCAGCAGGAACGCGCCCGTGCCGTACGTGCACTTGCCTTCGCCGGGTGCGAAACAGGTCTGGCCGAACAGGGCGGCCTGCTGGTCGCCGAGCGCGGACGCGACGGGCACGCCCTCGTAGCTGCCGTAGACCTCGGAGGAGGACCGGATCTGGGGGAGCATCGCGAGCGGGACGTCCATCGCGGACACCAGCTCGGGATCCCAGTCCAGGGTCTCGAGGTTCATCAGCATGGTGCGCGACGCGTTCGTCACATCGGTGACGTGGCGTCCGGTCAGGTTCCAGATGAGCCAGGTGTCCATGGTGCCGAACAGGACCTCGCCGCGGCCGGCCCGTTCGCGCAGGCCCTCGACGTTGTCCAGCAGCCACCGCACCTTCGGGCCGGAGAAGTAGGTCGCGAGCGGCAGCCCGGAGCGTTCGCGGAAGCGGTCCTGGTCGCCGAGCTGCTTGATCACCGCGTCCGTGCGCGTGTCCTGCCAGACGATCGCGTTGTGCACGGGCTCGCCGGTCTCGCGGTCCCAGACCACCGTCGTCTCGCGCTGGTTCGTGATGCCGAACGCGGCGATGTCGGCGTGCGTCAGGGATGCCTGGGCGAGGGCGTCGCGAACGACGGCCTGGACGTTCGTCCAGATCTCGGTCGCGTCGTGCTCCACCCAGCCCGGCCTGGGGAAGATCTGCCGGTGCTCGCGCTGGGCGACCGACACGATCCCGCCTGACTGGTCGAACACGATGCACCGGGACGACGTCGTGCCCTGGTCGATCGCCGCGATGTAGCTCACCGGTAAGCACCTCTCTGTGCCATTCGACATTGTCGAACGGTTTCACCCTACTACCAGGAGAGGCCGCCGAGCTCCCTCGAAACGCTGCGAGCTGCCTCACGTACGTAGGACACGAGTTCGAGGCGCGGCGGCTGATCGGGTGACTCGCACAGCCGCTCGACCGGTCCGGAGATGCCGACCGCGCCGACGACCACGCCGCGCCTGTCCCGGATGGGGGCGGCGATCGACGCCTCGCCCTCGACGAGTTCGTGCAGGTCGTAGGCCCAGTCGCGCTCGCGGACGTCGTCCAGCGCCGTGCTCAGGTCCAAGCCGGTGAGGGTGTGGCGGGTGTAGCGCTGCAGCTCGCCGTCCGGCCACTCGCCGAACGCGACCAGCACCTTGCCGAGCGCGGTGGCGTGCCACGGCAGCAGTGCGCCGGTGTCGACCGTCTGCCGGCTGTTGTCCGGCCGGAACACGTGGTGCACCACGAGCACGTGCTTGCCGTGCATCACGCCGATGCGCACCGCCTCGCGCGCACGCATCGCCAGCGTGTCCGACCAGTTCAGCGCCTTGGCGCGCAGCTCGTTGCCGTCGAGGTAGCTCGTGCCGATCTGGAACAGGGCGGCGCCCAGGCGGTACTTGCCACCCTCGACGTCCTGCTCGACGAACCCGACCTCCTGCAGCGTCCGCAGGATGCCGTGCACCGTCGGCTTGGCCAGGTCCAGCGCGCGGGAGATCTCGCCGACGCTCAGCTGGTGCGCGCCGCCGTGCGCGAGCAGCTTGAGAACCTCCGCCGCGCGCTGAATGGACTGAATGGGTCCGGGCACGGCACGCACTCTAGCTGCGCACGTTCGACAATGTCGAACAGCTACGGCCGATAGATCCCCAGAGCTGCCGACCGTGAACGGAACTTGAAGTGGTTGCCCCTCTCGCGCACCTCACCGTCGGTCGCGATCGAGATCGGCGGGCCGTGGACCTCGACGTTCAACGAGGCGACCTCGAAGTGCTCGTACATGCGCGAGTGCTCCAGGGCCCCGAACAGAGCGCCCAGGAAGAACCTCGTCCGCGAGTACCTCCGGTCCGCACGGACGTACCGCACGTCGAGCAGCCCGTCGTCCAGCCGGGGGCGCATGGTGGGCGCGAAACCCTTCGGCCGGTACGGACCGTTGCCCACGAACAGCAGCCACACGAGGTGCTTGTCGCCGTCGATGGTGATGTCCAGCGGCTTGGCGCGCTGCAGCACGCGGAAGAGCGCCAGCACCGCGGCCGGCCACTTGCCCCAGCGCTTCTCCAGCTTCTCCCGGATCCGCACCATGTCCGGATAGCCACCGAGCGACGCCGTGTTCACGAACCACTGCCCGTTGACCTGCGCCAGATCGACCCGCACGCCCACACCGTCCGCCACCGCCTGAGCCGTGTCGTGCAGCCCCTGAATGCCCACGTCACGCGCGAAGTGGTTCAACGTGCCGGACGGGATGAGCACGAGCGGGAGGTCGCGCTCGGCTGCGATGGCGGCCACGGCGGCCACGGTGCCATCACCACCGGCCACACCCAGCGCCTTCGCGTCCGGCAGCGAGCCGAGCTCCTCGATCGGCACGATCTGCGCCTTCGGCCACTCCTCCGCGATGCGCGGTGACGGGTCCGGCCCGATCCCGGAGTGCGGGTTCACCACGACGACCAGCCCGTCGCCGTCCTGCAGCGACGTCAGGTCGGCGTGCTCGTAGGCCGACGCGGGCTCGTTCACCCCGAGCGGCCACCACCGGCGAGTGAGCAGCGCGGCCCCCGCACCCACCGCCGCACCGGCCGCGACATCGGTCGGCCAATGCACGCCCGTGTGGACGCGTGAATAGGCCACGGCGGCCGCGAGCGGCGCGATCACCGCACCCGCTTTGGGCGATTCCATGGCCACCGCCGTGGCGAAAGCGGCGGCTGACGCGGAGTGACCGGACGGAAACGACGACGACGTCGGCCGGCGTGACAACCGGCGTTCCACCGCGAGCAGATCAGCGGCGGGTCTGCGTCGCGGAAAAAGGGACTTGCCGATCAGGTTCGCGCTGGCAGACGCCCCGGCAATGGCCGCGAGCCCCCTCAGCGCACCCCGCCGGAACGGGCCTTTCCCAGTTGCCAGAACGGCCGCGACGACGAACCACAACAGGCTGTGGTTCGCGGCGCGGGAAAGCCGCTTGAAACCCCGGTCGAGCCTGCTCGGAGGCAGTCTCGCTGAGGAGCTCATGAGCTTCTTGTCGAGAGCGCTGACCCGTTTCCACACCCCACCGACACTAAACCGCAACCGGCGCGCCGCCCGAACGGATCACCCTGGTGCGGCCGGAAGTCGCCTACTGTTGAGGTATGCAGCGGCGGATCTTCGGCATTGAGACAGAGTTCGGGGTGACCTGCACCTTCCACGGGCAGCGGCGTCTCTCCCCGGACGAGGTCGCGCGGTACTTGTTCCGCCGGGTCGTGTCGTGGGGGCGTTCCTCGAACGTCTTCCTGCGCAACGGTTCTCGGCTCTACCTGGACGTCGGCTCACACCCGGAGTACGCCACGGCCGAGTGCGACGACCTGGCCCAGCTCGTCACCCACGACAAGGCCGGCGAGCGGATCCTCGAAGACCTGCTCGTCGACGCCGAGCGCAGGCTGGCCGACGAGGGCATCGGCGGCGACATCTTCCTGTTCAAGAACAACACGGACTCCGCGGGCAACTCCTACGGCTGCCACGAGAACTACCTGGTCGCCAGGGCCGGCGAGTTCTCCCGCATCGCGGACGTGCTGCTGCCGTTCCTGGTCACCCGCCAGCTGATCTGCGGCGCGGGCAAGGTCCTGCAGACCCCGCGCGGCGCCGTGTACTGCCTCTCGCAGCGCGCCGAGCACATCTGGGAGGGCGTGTCGTCCGCGACCACCCGTTCCCGCCCGATCATCAACACCCGCGACGAGCCGCACGCCGACGCCGAGCGCTACCGGCGCCTGCACGTCATCGTCGGCGACTCGAACATGTCCGAGGTGACGACGCTGCTCAAGGTGGGCAGCGCGAACCTGGTGCTCGAGATGATCGAGCAGGGCGTCCAGTTCCGCGACTTCTCGCTGGACAACCCGATCCGCGCCATCCGCGAGATCTCCCACGACCTGACCGGCCGCCGCACGGTCCGCCTCGCGGGCGGCAAGGAAGCCTCCGCGCTCGACATCCAGCGCGAGTACTACGAGAAGGCCGTCGAGCACACGGCCAAGCGCTCGCCGGACCCGATGGCGCAGCGCGTGATCGAGCTGTGGGGCCGCACCCTCGACGCCGTCGAGGCTCAGGACCTCACGAAGATCGACCGCGAGATCGACTGGGCCATCAAGAACCGCCTGATGGAGCGGTACATGGCCAAGCACAACATGGACCTGTCCAACCCGCGCATCGCCCAGCTCGACCTCGCCTACCACGACATCCGCCGCGGCCGTGGTGTGTTCGACCTGCTGCAGCGCAAGGGCCAGGTCGAGCGCGTGACCGACGACGGCGAGATCGAGGCCGCCAAGGACACCCCGCCGCAGACCACCCGCGCGAAGCTGCGTGGCGACTTCATCGCCGCAGCGCAGGCCGCCGGGCGTGACTTCACCGTGGACTGGGTGCATCTGAAGCTGAACGACCAGGCGCAGCGCACGGTGCTGTGCAAGGACCCGTTCCGGGCGGTGGACGAGCGCGTGGAAAGGCTCATCTCGTCGCTCTGATCAGGCGTGATCGACAGCGGCGGGTCCATTCGGGCCCGCCGCTGTCGTCTGTCGCTGACCGCGATGCCGAGCGGCACGCCGCCCGTCAGCAGCGTCACGCCGAACGGAGGGTAGGAAGCGATCACCGTCTGGACCAGAGTGGCCGCATGAGGATCATCGCGGCGGCGCTCGCCGCTTTCCTGGTTCTCCCTGGGGTCGCTTCCGCTGAAGCGCCGTACTGGGAGCTGAAACCGACCGGATCCGACGCCCGCCTGCGTGGGTTGTCCGCAGTGTCAGGTCAGGTCGCGTGGGTCAGCGGCTCAAAAGGCACTGTCCTGCGCACGGTGAACGGTGGCCGGTCGTGGGAGTCCGTCGGGCCGCCCGGCACGGAGGCGCTCGAGTTCCGCGACATCGAGGCGTTCGACGCGCGCAACGCCGTGGCGCTGTCGATCGGTGAAGGTGAGTCGTCCCGGATCTACCGCACGTCCGATGGCGGAAAGACCTGGCAGGAGTCGTTCCGCAACACCGACCCGAAGGCGTTCTACGACTGCGTGGCGTTCTTCGACCGGTTCCGCGGGCTGGCGCTGAGCGACCCGGTCGACGGCAAGTTCCGCGTCCTCAGGACGTGGGACGGCGGGCGTTCGTGGCACGTCAACGACACCAAGGGCATGCCTGACGCGTTGCCGGGGGAGTTCGCGTTCGCGGCGTCCGGGCAGTGCGTGACGACGGCGGGCAACCACGCGTGGATCGCGACCGGCGGCGGCGCGAAGGCACGGGTGCTGGAGTCGCGGGACGGCGGGCGGTCGTGGGAGGCGGCGGAGGTGCCGTTGCCCAGTGGTGCGGCGGCCGGGGTGTTCGCGGTGGCGTTCAAGACGCCGTGGCGGGGTGTGGCGATCGGCGGCGACTACCTGAAGCCGACTGATCCGACGCCCGCGTTCGCGACCAAGGACCGGCGGGGCTGGAAGGCGGGAGCCACGGCACCGATCGGGTACCGGTCCGGCATCGCCTACCGCGGCAACGGGCTGGTGGCGGTCGGGCCGTCGGGCACCGACGTGAGCAAGGACGGCAGGACCTGGAAGGTGGCCGGCACCGGCAGCTTCGACACCGTCGACTGTGTCGGACTCACGTGCTGGGCGGCGGGCGAGAAGGGGCGCGTCGGCAGGAACTGACTGGTTTCCGGGCGCGGGGGACCGGGGTAGTTCTAGCGCGTGTTCGAGGGATTCTCGTTGCGCCGCATCGACGTCGGCGAGGCCGTGCTGCGGGTGAGGACCGGTGGGGCAGGGCCACCGGTCCTCCTCCTGCACGGCCACCCTCGGACTCATACGACGTGGCACCGCGTCGCGCCGTTGCTCGCCACGGACCACACGGTGGTGTGCCCGGATCTGCGCGGCTACGGCGAGTCCAGCAAGCCAGGCGACTACTCGAAACGGGCCATGGCGCGTGACTTCGTGAACCTGATGAGCTCGCTGGGCCACGAGCGGTTCGCCGTCGTCGGGCACGACCGGGGTGCGGCCGCGGCGATCCGGCTCGCGCTCGACCACCCCGGCCGGGTCACGAAGCTCGCCGTGCTCGACGGGTTGCCCATCGGGGCGCACCTGCGGCGGTGCGACGCCCGGTTCGCGCAGGCCTGGTACCACTGGTTCTTCCTGGCGCAGCAGGAGCTCGCCGCCGCGATGATCAACCAGGATCCCGACCTCTTCTACGGCGGGCGGTACCACGACACGCCGCTCGCGATGGGCGTGGAGAACTGGGTGGACTTCCAGCGCGCCATCCACGACCCCGAGACGGTGCTCGCGATGTGCGGTGACTATCGCGCCGGGCTGGAGGTCGATCGCCAGCACGACGACGAGGACCACGCGCGCGGCCGCAAGATCGCGTGTCCTGTGCTGGCGTTGTGGTCGGCGAAGGACGACCTCGGAGACCTCTACGAGAATCTTGAGGACGTGTGGGCCGAGTGGGCCGATGACGTGCAGGTACGTGCCATCGACTGTGGACATCACATGGCCGAGGAAGCGCCCGTGGAGCTGGTACGGGAGTTGCGCGCGCTGCTCTGAACGGACCGTTCACAACAGGTGATGTCAGGGTTTCAAACCACACGGGGTTAGGGTTTGTCCGTGGCCATCGCACGCGCCGAACGCCTTGTCAACCTGGTGCTGTGCCTGCTGTCGACCCGCCAGTACCTGACAGCGGAGCGCATCCGCGCCATCGTCCCGGGCTATCACGAGGCTCCGACGGACGAGGCGTTCTTCCGCATGTTCGAACGCGACAAGTCCGAACTGCGCGACCTCGGCGTGCCGCTGGAGACAGGCAGGCAGTCCAACGTCGAGGGCGCGGAGGACGGGTACCGCATCGCGCGGCGCGACTACGAGCTCGGCGACATCGACCTCGAACCCGACGAGGCGGCCGCCGTGGCGCTGGCCGCCCGGCTCTGGGACTCACCGCAGCTCACGGGCGCGGTGCACGGCGCGTTGATCAAGCTGAGGGCCGCCGGCGTGGACGTCGACCAGGACGCGCCGGCCGCCGTCGAGCCCAAGGTCAGGGCGAACGAGCCCGCGTTCCCGCCGCTGCTGCAGGCGGTCCAGGCGGGGCAGGTCGTGACGTTCGGGTACCGCAAGCCGCCGCCGGGCGGGCAGAAGGAACGAACGGTCGAGCCGTGGGGCGTGGTCGCGTGGCGCGGCAAGTGGTACCTCGTCGGCTGGGACCGCGATCGTGACGACACGCGCTGCTTCCGGCTGTCCCGTGTCGTCGGTCAGGTGCGCACGGTCGGCAAGCCCGGCGTCGTGAAGGTGCCGGAGGGAACCGACCTGATGAGCCTCATCGCGCGCACGGAGGCCGATCCGCACCACACGGCGCCCGCCAAGATCTGGGTCGCCAAGGGCCGGGCTCTGGGGGTGCGCAGGCACGCCAAGATCATCGAGGAACGCGACGGCGGCGACATCGTCGAGATCGACCTGAAGTTCCCCGACTCGGCGGCGAAGTGGCTCGCCGGGTTCGGGCCCGACGTCGTGGTGCTGGAGCCCGAGGTGCTGGCGAAGTCGGTTCGCGACCGCCTGCAGGGTGCACTGGAAGGAGCGCGGTGACCGCGTCGAACGAACGGCTGCCGCGTCTGCTCGCACTCGTGCCGTACCTGCTCAACCGGCCCGCCATCACGATCAAGGAGGCCGCCGCCGACTTCGGCATCACGCCCAAGCAGCTGCGCAAGGACCTCGAGCTGCTGTGGATGTGCGGCCTGCCCGGCTACGGCCCCGGCGACCTCATCGACCTGTCCTTCGAGGGCGAGACGATCACGGTCTCGTTCGACGCGGGCATGAACCGGCCGCTGCGGCTCACCGCGGCCGAGGCGTCGTCGCTGCTCGTGGCGCTGCGGGCGCTGTCGGACACGCCGGGTGTGGTCGACACGGACGCGGTGCAGCGGGCACTGGCCAAGATCGAGTCGGCGGTCGGCAAGGCGCAGCCTGCGGGCATGGTCGTCGGGCTGGGTGCCTTCGAGCGCGAGGAGACCACGGAGATCCGAGCGGCCGTGCAGGACGCCGTGAAGCGCGAACGGGCCGTGCGCATCCGCTACTACTCGCAGTCGCACGACGCGATGAGCGATCGAATCGTCGATCCGATGCGCCTGCTGCTGGTCGAAGGGCGCGGTTACCTCGAAGCATGGTGCCGTTCCGCGCTCGGCGTGCGGTTGTTCCGGCTCGACCGGATCGACGACGTGGAGGTGCTAGACGAGCCCTCGTCGCCTCCGCCGCACGCACGGCTGACGGATACGTCGGAGGGGTTGTTCCAGCCGCGGGACGATCAGAAGATCGCGGTCCTTCTGCTCGAACCGGACGCGCACTGGGTGGCCGAGTACTACCCCGTTGACCACGCCGCGGAGCTCTCCGACGGCCGCACGCGTGTTCTCATGCGCTACGACGACTCGTCCTGGATGGTCCGCCTGCTCCTCGGACTCGGCGGTGACGTGCACGTGGAGCAGCCGGCCGAGCTGGCGGAGGAGGTTGTTCGCCGCGCGGAGGAAGCATTGCGCCGGGCAGATCACCTGTTGTCCACCCAGGACGTATAACGTGTGCTCGTGCCGTACACACCGACCCTGGCGCTGGTCGCGCTCGGACTGATCGTGCTGGCCGCGATCGCACTTCGAGTCATCCGATCCTTGCGTCGACTCGCCAGCGCCCGCACTCTGGTGAGGGACAGGGTCGGCGACAACGTGGGCCTGCTGAAGGCGCGGACGGCCGCGCTGAAGGTGGCGTTCGCGCAACGACGGCCTTCGGGATAGGCCTGCACCAGGGCAAACCCCGTGTACGATCTACGTCGCGGGGCAGACAGGAGGACCAGCAATGCCTAACCTCGGACCCACCGAGCTGATCATCATCGCTGTGGTGATCATCTTGCTGTTCGGTGCGAAGAAGCTTCCTGACATGGCCAGGTCGCTCGGCCGGTCGGCGAAGATCTTCAAGGCCGAGACCAAGGGCCTGCGCGACCCCGACGCCACGGACGACGCGCCCGTCGCGCAGCAGCCCGTGCAGCAGCTCCCGCCGGCCCAGCCGCAGGTCCAGCAGCCCGTTCAGCAGCCTGTTCAGCAGCAGCCGCAGGTCGCGCCGCCCATCGAGCAGACCGCGCAGAACAAGGCCACCAACAACTGACCTTCCGGTCGCAGACTTGTAAGGGACGGTTGGCGAGGTGGCAGGTCCGTTCCGGTGGTTCGCCGAGCGCCGGGAACGCGGCAAGCGCCGTAGGGGCAACCCCGACGGCACGATGTCGCTCAAAGAGCACCTGTACGAGCTGAGGTACCGCCTCGGCCTCGCGATGCTGGTGATCGCCATCGGTGCGATCTTCGGGTTCATCTGGTTCCAGGTGCGGCTCGGACCGATCCCGTCGCTGGGCGACATCCTGACGGGGCCGTACTGCCAGGCCGACCTGGCGCCGTACCGCGCCGACATCACCAAGGACGGCCGCTGCGCGCTGCTGCAGACCGAGCCGTTCGAGATCTTCCTGGTGCAGCTCCAGGTCGGCACGGCGGCGGGTGCGGTGCTGCTCAGCCCGCTGTGGCTGTACCAGATCTGGGCGTTCATCACGCCCGGCCTGTACGCGAAGGAACGCAACTTCGCGCGGGTGTTCGTGGGCATCGGCGCGTTGCTGTTCATCGCCGGCGCGGTGCTCGCCTACCTCGTGGTGCCCGAGGGCCTGAAGGTCCTGCTCGGCTTCGGCAGTGGCAACTGGACCACGGCGCTCACGGGTAGCAAGTACATCAACTTCGTGATCACCATGCTGTTCATCTTCGGCGTGAGCTTCCTGCTCCCGCTGGTCGTGGTGATGCTCAACCGCGCGGGCGTGGTGTCGTACGAGCGGCTGTCGAAGTGGCGGCGCGGCCTGATGATGGGCCTGTTCGTGTTCGCCGCGATCGCGACGCCCGGCACCGACCCGATCTCGATGGTCGTGCTGGCGATCGCGCTGGTGCTGCTGTTCGAGATGGCGATCCAGCTCGCGCGCATCCACGACAAGCGCAAGGCCAAGCTGCGCGCGGCCGAGGGCTGGGACGCGCTCAACGACAACGAGGCGGCGCCGTTCGACTACACGCCGTCCGACGACGACGGCAACACGCCTGGTGAGAAGGTCGAGCCCGCCGCTTCCGAACCCGCGAAGCGCGTGAACTACGACGACGCCACGTGACGCGGGCAGCCCTGCTGGTCTGCCCGGCGTCGGGCAAGGGTCGGGCGGCCCGCATGGCAGGGTCGACCGCCGCCGCGTTGCGCCCCCACGTCTCATCGCTGACGCAGCTGGTCGCGCACGACGCGGAGGGCACGCTGGCGATGGCGTGCGAGGCCGTCGCGTCCGGGGTGGACCTGCTGGTCGTGCTCGGTGGTGACGGTGCCGCTCACCTGGGCATTCAAGCGTGCGCGGGCACGTCGACGGCGCTGGGGATCGTGCCGGCGGGCACCGGCAACGACCTGGCCACCGCGATCGGGTCGGCCTCCGTCGACGACGTGGTGTTCGGGACCCGCAAGAAGCTGGATCTCGGCCGGTTGTCGACCGGGCAGTGGTTCGCGACGGTGCTGTGCGCGGGGTTCGACTCGGCGGTGAACGAGCGGGCGAACGCGATGCGCTGGCCCGCCGGTCCGCGCCGCTACGACCTGGCGATCCTGGCCGAGCTCGCGTCGCTGCGGTCGGCGCCGTTGCTCGTGACGACGGAGAGCGACACGTTCTCGCTGGACGCGACGCTGGTGGCGGTGGGGAACACGCCGAACTACGGCGGCGGGATCCCGGTCTGCCCCGCCGCGGACGCGTCGGACGGGCTGTTCGACGTGACGGTGGTGGAGCACGCCAGCCGGTCGATGCTCATGCGGATGCTGCCGACGTTGCGCACGGGCAGGCACACCGAGCATCCGTCCGTGCGCACGTTCCGCGCGCGTGAGGTGTCGTTGTCCGGTGGCAACGGCTGGATCGCTTACGCCGACGGCGAACGCCAGGAGGCGCTGCCCGTCTCCGTTCGCACGGTTCCAGGCGCTCTCACAGTTGTGGGCCGCTAAATTGTAGGGCTGTTCGTACCGCTTTCTGTTTCGGTGGGGATTCATGGAGACGCTGGAATTTCAGTCCGAGGCGCGTCAGCTGCTGCAGCTGATGATCCACTCGATCTACTCGAACAAGGACACGTTCCTGCGCGAGCTCGTGTCGAACGCCTCGGACGCGCTGGACAAGCTGCGGCTGGAGTCCTTCCGCGACAAGGACATGAAGGTCGACGTCGACGACCTCCACATCGTGATCGAGTCCGACCCGGCCGAGCGCACGCTGACCGTGCGCGACAACGGCATCGGCATGACGCGCGAGGACGTCGTGCGGCTCATCGGCACGATCGCGAAGTCGGGCACCGCGGAGTTCCTGCGCCAGCTCAAGGAACAGCAGTCGTCGTCGTCCGACCTGATCGGCCAGTTCGGCATCGGCTTCTACTCGTCGTTCATGGTGGCGGACAAGGTCACCCTCGTGACGAAGTACCCGCACGCCGAGAAGGGCGTGCGCTGGGAGTCGACCGGCGAGAGCACGTACACGATCGACGACGTCGACGACGCGCCGCAGGGCACCTCGGTCACGCTGCACCTCAAGCCGGCCGACGACGAGGACCGCCTGCCGGACTACACCGAGCCCGCGAAGATCCGCGAGATCGTCAAGCGCTACTCGGACTTCATCACCTGGCCCGTGCGCCTGGGCGGCGAGGAGATCAACTCCCGCAAGGCCCTGTGGGCACGCCCGGCCTCCGAGGTGACGGAGGAGGAGTACGCGGAGTTCTACCGCCACATCAGCCACGACTGGAACGCGCCGCTCGAGACCATCCGCATGCAGGCGGAGGGCACCTTCGAGTACCAGGCTCTGCTGTTCCTGCCGTCGCAGGCGCCGCTCGACCTGTTCATGCGCGACAGCAAGCGCGGCGTCCAGCTCTACGTGAAGCGCGTCTTCATCATGGACGACTGCGCCGAGCTGATGCCGGAGTACCTCCGCTTCGTGAAGGGCGTCGTCGACGCCGCCGACCTCTCGCTGAACGTGTCGCGCGAGATCCTGCAGCAGGACCGCCAGATCCAGCTGATGCGCCGCAGGCTGGTGAAGAAGGTCCTCTCGTCGATTAAGTCGCTGCAGTCCTCGCGCCCTGACGACTACGCCAAGCTGTGGCGCGAGGTCGGCGCGGCTCTGAAGGAGGGCCTGCTCTCCGACTTCGACAACCGCGACGCGATCCTGGAGATCTGCTCGTTCGCCTCGACGCACTCCGCGGACGAGCCGACCACCTTGGCTTCCTACGTCTCGCGGATGAAGGAAGGCCAGGAGCACATCTACTACATGACCGGCGACTCTCGGGTCGCGGTCGAGAAGTCGCCGCACCTGGAAGCGTTGCGCGCCAAGGGGTACGAGGTCCTGATCCTCACCGACCCGATCGACGAGATGTGGGTCGACGCCGTTCCCTCGTTCGACGGCAAGCCGTTCCAGTCGGTCGCCAAGGGACAGGTGGACCTGGAGACCGACGAGGAGAAGTCGGCGAACGAGGCCAAGGCGGCGGAGTTCGCGGACCTGCTCTCCTGGATGGGCTCCGCGCTGTCGGAGGACGTCAAGGAGGTTCGCCTCTCCTCGCGTCTGACGACCTCTCCGGCGTGCGTCGTCGGCGACTCGCACGACATCACTCCCACGCTGGAGAAGATGTACAAGGCGATGGGGCAGGAGCTGCCGAAGATCAAGCGGATCTTGGAGCTCAACCCGTCGCACCCGCTGGTGGAGGGGCTGCACAAGGCGTTTGCCGGTGGGGAGCGGGAGTCGCTCTCGGACACGGCTGAGCTGATCTACGGGCTGGCGTTGCTCGCCGAGGGTGGGGAGCTGGCTGACCCGTCTCGGTTCGTGAAGCTTGTCGCGGATCGGGTGCAGCGGACGTTCTGACCGTCGGGGGCCCGGTTCGCCTCTTGGTGGGCCGGGCTTTCGGCGTTCCAGGGTGGTTGTGCGGGCCTTGACGGGCCGGGCTATTCCATCGCCGGCGTCCGCGGGCACGATGGCACCGCCGGCTCACGCCATTACCGCTTGCCCGATGGTGCATTGCCCTTTACGCCTTGCTTCGCCGCGAAACACGGTTTGCTCGGGCTGTTCACCCGATTGTGTATGCCCTGATCTGTTGGCTTGTCGTGATCTTTCGGTAGGTCAGAACGCGTGAGCGACACCTGACTCCTCTCCACCGACGAGTTGCTGCGCGGCATCGTCGACGAGGTGACGGAATCCGGGTTCGCGAACATTCCGTGATGCAGAATCGCGGGCTTGGATCGGCGTGGTGCCGCGGCTGAGCTGGGTTACAAGGATTTGCTGCACGTGTTGCGGCACGCGGTGCGCGCTGTCGATCGAGCATGTCGCGGTGGTCGCCGAGGTCATGAAGCCCTGCCCGTCGAAGCCGAGGCGCCTGTTGTCGGCTTCGCTCGTGAGTATGAGCCCCGTGCGGTGCGGGCGTTCGGCAAAGAGCTGGCCTACCGGTTGTTCCAGAACATGACCGCGATGGTGAAGCCGAGCGGTAAAGGGCAATGCCACGCCGTCCAACCGGTAATTCCCGGAACCCGAGCGCCCTGCGTGCCCACGTACGCTGGCGATTGGGCTTGACTTTGGGTGCGAGGTGCCGATCGTGTTCGATCGGCCGGGCGCTTTACATGCCCGGCTTTTTCAGGCCGATGAGCGCCTCGCAAGGGCCCCGAGGTCAAGCCTCGATCGCTATCGTCGCGAAGCGGCGATGAAGTGACCTGGCTCGTCAAGGCCTGCGCAACCATGCTGGAACGCGACCCAACCGCATCGGCGAGCCCTCCGCTGGAACCGGAACGCACCAACGCAAACCGACCCGCCGCCAAGGCGAACCTGCAACGCCAACCCTCTCAATAACTTCAGTGTTTACTGAAGTTAATCTATCTCGGCGGCGATTGTCGGTGCGATGTGAAAGCCTGAAGAGGTGTCACGTGCTTCGCGGTCCCCGGCCGAGGCCTACGCCGACTCCCGGCGCAGCGCTCAGCGGCCCAAGCTGACCGACTTCGGCTCCGTCATCTCGTTCGAGCTGGACCCGTTCCAGCGCCAGGCCTGTGAGGCTCTGGAGGACGGTCACGGAGTGCTCGTCTGCGCCCCCACCGGTGCCGGCAAGACGGTGGTGGGGGAGTTCGCCGTGCACCTCGCGCTGAGCGAGGGCCGCAAGTGCTTTTACACCACGCCGATCAAGGCGCTGTCCAACCAGAAGTTCGCCGATCTCACCGCGCGCTACGGGGCGGAGAGCATCGGCCTGCTGACCGGTGACACGAGCGTCAACGGCGGGGCTCCGGTCGTGGTGATGACCACCGAGGTGCTGCGGAACATGCTGTACTCGGGTTCGTCCACTCTGGACGGACTCGCGTACGTCGTCATGGACGAGGTGCACTACCTCGCGGACAGGTTCCGCGGTCCCGTGTGGGAAGAGGTGATCCTGCACCTGCCGGAGCACGTGCAGGTCGTCGGTCTGTCCGCGACGGTCAGCAACGCCGAGGAGTTCGGCGAGTGGCTGGTCGAGGTGCGCGGTGACACGACGGTCGTCGTCGACGAGCACCGGCCCGTGCCGCTGTGGCAGCACATGATGGTGGGCAACCAGATGCTCGACCTGTTCGAGGGCGACGAGACGCACGCGCGGATCAACGCCCAGGTGCTGCGCAAGACCGAGGAGCTGACTCGGTACCACGTGCCGTTCAGCCGCGGGCGCAACCGCAACGGGGGAGGCAGGCCGCCGCGCAACACCGGGTACAAGCCGCCGTCGCGCATCGACATGATCCAGCGGCTCGACGCGGCCGGGCTGCTGCCGGCGATCGTGTTCGTGTTCAGCCGGGCCGGGTGTGACGCGGCTGTGGCTCAGACGGCGCGCGCCGGGCTGCGGCTCAACACGCCGGACGAGACCGAGCAGGTTCGCCTGATCATCGACGAGAAGACGCGGGACCTGCCAGAGGCCGACCTCATGGTGCTCGGGTACTGGGAGTGGCGTGAGGCGCTGGAGCGCGGCATCGCGTCGCACCACGCCGGATTGCTGCCCGCGTTCAAGGAGACGGTCGAGGAGCTGTTCGTCCGCGGGCTGGTCAAGGTCGTGTTCGCGACCGAGACGCTCGCGCTCGGCATCAACATGCCCGCGCGGACCGTGGTGCTCGAGAAGCTCGTCAAGTACAACGGCGAGGCGCACGTCGACCTCACGCCGGGCGAGTACACGCAGCTCACCGGGCGTGCGGGGCGTCGTGGCATCGACATCGAGGGGCACGCGGTCGTCGTCTGGCAGCCCGGGATCGACCCCAAGGCGGTCGGCGGGCTCGCGTCCACGCGCACGTACCCGCTGCGGTCGAGCTTCCGGCCTGGCTACAACATGGCCGTGAACCTCGTGCACCAGCTGGGCGCGTCGGCGGCGCGCGAGATCCTGGAGCAGTCGTTCGCGCAGTTCCAGGCGGACAGGTCTGTCGTCGGGCTGGCGCGCCGGATCGACCGCAACAAGGACGCGCTCGCGGGCTACGCCGAGTCGATGACGTGCCACCTCGGCGACTTCGCGGAGTACGCGTCGCTGCGCCGCCGGGTCGCGGACCGCGAGAAGCAGCTCGCCAAGCAGAACACCAACGCGCGCCGCATCGAAACGGCCAAGTCGCTGGAGCGGCTGCGCAAGGGCGACGTGATCGCGGTGCCGTCCGGGCGCAGGTCCGGGCTCGCCGTCGTCATCGACCCCGGCCTCGAGCCGCTGGGTGAGGCGCGGCCGCTGGTCGTCACCGAGGACCGCTGGTCGGGCCGGCTCACGTCGGCGGACTTCCCGTCGCCGGTCGAGGTGCTGGGCCACATCCGGCTGCCGCGGCAGGTGGACGTGCGTTCGCCCAAGTCGCGGCGCGACCTCGCGTCGTCGATCCGCAACACCGGCATCGCGGTGCCGGCGCGTGGCCGCAAGAAGACCACGGCGGACGACGACCCCGAGCTCGCGACGCTGCGCCGGGCCCTGCGCTCGCACCCGTGCCACGGCTGTGACCAGCGCGAAGACCACGCGCGCTGGGGTGAGCGCTACCACCGGCTGCTGGCCGAGACCGAGCAGCTGGAGCGCAAGGTCGCGGCGACCACGCACTCGCTGGCACGCCAGTTCGACCGCATCCGCGCGTTGCTGCGCGAGCGGGGCTACCTCAGCGAGAACGACGAGGTGACCCAGGACGGCATGCGTCTGACCAGGCTCTACAGCGAGTCGGACCTGCTCGCCGCCGAGTGCCTGCGCAACGGCGTGTGGAAGGGCCTCAAGCCGGAGGAACTCGCGGCCGTCGTGTCGTCGCTGGTCTACGAGGCGCGCCGGGACGGTCCGGTCGAGGCGCGGCTGCCGCAGGGGCCGGTGTCGGACGCCATGCTCACGACGGTGCGGCTGTGGGCGGAGATCGAGGACGACGAGCGCCGCCACAAGCTGGAGCGCATCACCCGGCAGCCCGATCCCGGGTTCGCGTGGCCGGTGTTCCGGTGGGCGCGCGGCGAGTCGCTGGAGAAGGTGCTGAGCGCCGCCGAAGCGGGCGGCAACGAGCTCGGCGCGGGCGACTTCGTCCGTTGGTGCCGTCAGGTGATCGACCTTTTGGACCAGATCCGTGATGTGGTCGGCCGAGCGGATCCGGTCGGCGCCGCCGCGGCGAAGGCTGTCGACGCGCTGCGGCGCGGTGTTGTGGCGATGATGTGACCCGGAGATTGACGCAGGCCTGACAAAGGTTTTGCGAGTCGGAGTGAAGACTGACGTCAACGGTGTGGTTGGATCGCGCCGCAACGTCGTACACACGGAGGTCGACAGATGAGCAGCCCGTACGGACCGTCCGGAGGGAACGATCCGCAGCAGCCCTGGGGCCAGCAGCAGCCGCAGCAGCCCTATGGTGGCGGTTTCCCTCCCGGCACACCGTCCGGCGGCTTCCCGGCTCAGAACCCTTACGGCCCGCCGCAGCCCCAGCCGGGCCAGCAGCAGCCGTACCCCGGTTTCGATCCGTCGCAGCAGCAGACGCAGCAGTACGGCGTGCCCCCGCAGCCCCAGTCGAACCCGTACGGCACGCCCGTGCAGCCGGACCCCTACGGCCAGCAGACCCAGCAGTACCCGGGCCAGCCCAACCCGTACGGGCAGCAGCCGGGCTTCGGCCCGCCGGTTCCGCCGAAGAAGAAGTCCAGCGCGGCCATCTGGGTCGCCGCCGTCATCGTCGTGCTGCTCGTGGGTGGCGTGCTGTTCTGGGGCTTCGTCTCGCCGGCCGGCTTCAAGAAGAAGATCTTCGACAACACCGCCGTGCAGACCGGCATCGTCCAGATCCTGAAGGACGAGTACAAGATCTCCGACGTCGGCAGCGCCACCTGCACCGGTGAGAACGAGGTCAAGCCCAACACCTCGTTCGAGTGCAAGGTCCAGGTCGGCGGCAAGGACAAGAAGGTCAAGATCGTCGTCAAGACCGAGGACGGCGAGTACGAGGTGGGCCAGCCCACCGGCTGATCTCCGCAGCGGCACCACTGAACTCCGTTGACCTCCCCCAAGGACTTCCTGACCTTGGGGGAGGTGCCGTTTCCGGGCGAGCGGAAACTGAGGTGCGCGCGCGGCCGGGCGTGAGCCACCATCGCGGACGTGACCGACATCCGCGTGCTCAGCGACGAAGCGCAGTTCCGGGCCCACGCGACGGTGTTCCGGCGGGCGATGCACTGGGGGCCTCCCTCGGACGACGACTGGAAGGTCGTCCAGCCCTCCTACGAGCCTGATCGCGTGCTCGCGGCCTTCGACCGGGAGGAGATGATCGGCACGACCCAGTCGTACGCCTCCTCTCTAGTGGTGCCCGGTGGCGCCGTCGTGCCGCACGCCGCAGTCTCACGCGTGGGCGTGCGTGCCGACTACACGCGCCGTGGCGTGCTGACCGCCCTGATGCGCGAGCAACTCTCGTCGTTGCCGGACCCGGTGGCCACGCTGCGCGCCTCCGAGGGCCGCATCTACGGCCGTTTCGGCTACGGCCTGGCCGGGCGGTGGCGGACCGTCGAGGTCGACGCCAAGCGTGCGGTGATCCCGGGCGAGATGACAGGCCGCGTGCGGATGCTCGACCAGGACACCGCCGACAAGCTCCTGCCGGAACTGCACGAGGCCCTCGGGCTGTCGCGGCCGGGTCAGATCAGCCGATGGCCTGGCTGGTGGGCGCGGGCACGCGATCGCAAGAGCGTAGCGGAGAACTCGGTCACCGTCGTCCACAGTGGACCGGATGGTGACGACGGTTTCCTGACGTACAAGGTGACCGAGGAGAAGGACTTCAAGCACCGGATGTCCATTGCGGACTTCGAGTGGGCGAACGACGACGCCTGGCGCGACCTGTGGATCTACGTGACGCGACTGGACCTGGTCGACCAGATCGAGGACGACGTGTCGCTCGACGACCCGGTGACGTGGCTGTTCGAGGACCCGCGCGTCGTGCGCACCAAGGACGTGTTCGACGAGATCTGGTTGCGCCTGGTCGACGTGCCCCGCATGCTCCAGGCCCGCACCTACGGAGCCGCCGAGCCGGTCGTGATCGGGGTGCGGGACAGGCTGCTGCCGGCCAACGACGGCTGCTATCGGGTGTCGCCGGACGGTGCCGAGCGCGTCGAGGAGCAGGCCGACCTCACGATCCCGGTCGACCTGCTCGGCGCCGTGTATCTCGGCGACACCACGTTCTCGCAGCTCGCGGCCGCCAAACGGATCTCGGGTACCCGTCTCAGGGACGCCGACGCGTTGTTCGCGGTGGACAGGAAGCCGTACTGCGGGACGTTCTTCTAGGCGCGGCGCTCCATCGCGTTGACCAGGCGCGGCACCGAGCTGCCCAGCCCCCAGCGCTGCGTGAGCTCACGCAGCCGCTCCGGGTCCGCGGGCACGCGCGGCACCGCGTCGTCGCGGTCCAGGACCACGGGGGCGTCCAGCGCGGTGCGCACGACGGTGGGTGCGGCGGCCAGGTAGTCCTCGGCCGCGATCAGGGCGTTGCGGGCCTTGGTGGTGAGCTTGCGGTCCATCGGGTCGGTGACGGCCTTGAGCAACGCCTCCAGCGAGCCGAACTCGGTGATGAGCTTGGCCGCGGTCTTCTCGCCGATACCCGCCACGCCCGGCAGGCCGTCGGAGGGGTCGCCGCGCAGCACGGCCATGTCGGCGTAGGCGGAGCCGGCGTTCTCGACCGGCACCGAGTACTTCGCCGCCAGTTCCTCGGGGCCCAGGACCTCGGCCTTGTTCCAGCCGCGGCCCACGTAGACGACGCGCACTGGGGTGGGCTCGAAGCGGACGACCTGGAACATGTCGCGGTCGCCCGTGACCACCTCGACGGGCGACACGGTTTCGCGGTGGGCGAGTGCGCCGATGACGTCGTCGGCCTCGTAGCCCGCCGCCTCGCCGGTGCAGATGCCCGCGGCGTCGAGGACGTCGAGGATGATCGGGATCTGCGGGGTCAGGGTGTCCGGGACCTCTTCGGAACCGTCGTCCGCGTTCTCGGCGACACGGTGCGCCTTGTAGGACGGCAGGGCCTTCACGCGGAACTCGGGGCGCCAGTCGGCGTCCAGGCACGCGACCAGGCGGCCGGCGCCGCGGTCGGTGATGACGCGGGCGATCGTGTCGACGAACCCGCGCACGGCGTTCACCGGCGTGCCGTCGGGCGCGGTCATCGAGTCCGGCAGCGCGTAGTACGACCGGAAGTAGAGGCTCGCGGAGTCGAGCAGCACCAGGGGAGAGCTCACGAGTGGACAAGCTACTAGGCTTTCGACCATGGCAACGATCACCGGGCCCATCGACGTGTCCGCGCTGCGTGCGCGGCTTGACCGCGCCTCCGCAGCCGCCGAGCAGGCGGGCGTCGACGCCCTGCTCATCTCTCCCGGCTCGGACCTGCGGTACCTGATCGGTGCCGGTGGCGACTCCTTCGAGCGCCTCACCTGCCTCGCGCTGCCCGTGGGCGGCACGCCGACGCTGGTCGTGCCGAAGCTGGAGCAGCCCGGTTACGCGGGCATCCCGACCGACGAGCTGGGCGTCCAGGTCGTCACGTGGGTCGACGGCGAGGACCCGTACGCGCTGGTCAAGGCCGCGATCAAGGGCACGAGGACCGCCGTGGCGGACATGATGCCCGCGCTGCACACCATCAAGCTCGGCCAGGCGATCGGCGGCGCGCAGACCCTCGCCGGGCCCATCATCCGCGAGCTGCGGATGCGCAAGGACGCGAGTGAGATCGCCGCCCTGCGCAAGGCCGGTCAAGCGATCGACCGCGTGCACGCGCGCATGGGTGAGTTCCTGCGTGTCGGTCGCACGGAGAAGGACGTCGCCAAGGACATCGCCGCCGCGATCGTCGAGGAAGGCCACACCTTCGCCGACTTCGTCATCGTCGGCTCCGGGCCCAACGGCGCCTCGCCGCACCACCGCGACTCCGAGCGCGTGATCGAGGCGGGCGACGTCGTCGTCATCGACATCGGTGGCCCGGTCGCCGAGGGCTACAACTCCGACTCGACCCGCAACTACGTGATGGGCGAGCCGAAGCACGACGACGTCCGGGACACCTACGCCGTCCTGCAGGCCGCGCAGCAGGCCGCCGTCGAGGCGGTGAAGCCGGGCGTGACCTGCGAGGAGATCGACGCCGTCGCCCGCGGGATCATCGCCGACGCGGGCTTCGGCGAGTACTTCGTGCACCGCACCGGGCACGGCATCGGCCTCGACGTGCACGAGGAGCCCTACATCGTCAGCGGCAACTCGCTGCCGCTGGAGGCGGGCATGTCGTTCAGCGTCGAGCCCGGCATCTACCTGCCCGGCCGCTGGGGTGCTCGCATCGAGGACATCGTCGTCGCCACCGAGAACGGCGTCGAGTCCTTCAACAACCGACCTCACGAGCTGGTGGTGCTTTGACCCTCGAGCAGATCGACAGAGCGATCCTGAAGGAACTCGCCTCGGACGGCCGGTGCAGCTTCACCGACCTGGCCGAGCGGGTCGGCCTGTCGGTGTCGGCCGTCCACCAGCGCGTGAAGCGGCTGGAGCAGCGCGGCATCGTGAAGGGCTACGCCGCCCGCCTGGACGGCACCGAGATCGGCCTGCCGATGTCGGCGTTCATCTCGCTCTTCCCGATCAACCCCTCCGAGCCGGACGACTACCCGAAGCGCCTCGAGCACCTTCCGGAGATCGAGGCCTGCTACTCGGTGGCGGGTGACGCCTCGTACGTGCTGCGCGTGCGGGTCGCGTCGCCGGTGGCTCTGGAGGAGCTGCTGCAGAAGATCCGGGAGTCGGCGAACGTGTCGACCCGCACGACCGTGGTCCTGTCGACGCCGTACGAGGACCGGCCGCCGGCGGTCTGAGCTATCAGGTCCGGCGGTCGACCGCGATCCAGTTGGTCTCCCAGGACGCACCGCCGTCCTGGGAGAACGCCTGCTCGAACGTCGCCCGGTCCCTGCCCTGCCGGTGGATCAGGAACCGCACCTTGATCGGGCGCCCGCCGAGCTCGTCGTCGCCGTAGAACTCGCCTACGCCGTCGCGGAACCCGCCGTACACCGACGGGGTGAGCAGTCCGTTGCGGATGTTGACGAAGGTCAGGCTCCAGCGCTGCGCCTGCGGCTCGTAGAGGCGCATGCTGAGGCCCTCGATCCGCCCCGTGGGCCCGGCGATCTTCAGCTCGACGACGTTCGCCCGCCGGTCGAGCAGCGGGCGCACGACCGACGTGCCCGCGAAGTGGAGCCATTCGTCCTCGGTCTCCGACAACGGATCGGCGAGCACCCGCACGTCCGAGTGCCAGCTCCCGATCTCCCAGTCGAAGTCCCGCTGACCGTCCGCGACGTCGGCCGACGCCGATCCGGTGAGCGCGAGAAGTGCGAGACACGCGACCAGAATTCGCGTGTGTGGCACGGTGAGCAGCCTGCGCATGTTCATGACTCGACTGTCGACGGAGCGATCACCATGAACAAGAAGGCACCTCCAGGTAACCTAACGCGCCCCAACCCGCTTCCCGGCTGCCCGATGGCGGCGGCGTTCGCGGCGATCGGCGGGAAGTGGAAGCTGACGCTGGTGTACTGGCTCGCCCACGGCGAGTCCCACTTCGCCGGTCTGCGCCGCCGGGGTGCGCCGATCACGCCCAAGGTGCTGGCCGAGCAGCTGCGCGAGCTGGAGGCCGACGGGCTCGTCGAACGCGTGGTGACCGGACCGGTCCCGGCACCCGTCATCTACCGGCTCACGCCCTACGGGACCACCGTCCTGCCCGTCGTGGAGAGCGTCCGGGTGTGGGGCGAGACGCACCTGCAGCGCACCCACGGTGAGACCGCCGTCAACGAGGCGATGGGCTGCGCCCACCCGATCAGCTCTGAACTTGCCCGTCAGCCAGCACCAGTACGCGATCAGCCACCGCATGCACAGCGTCGTGGTGCGTAGCGATCAGCACCGCCGCACCTTCGTCCGCGACCCGCCGCAGCAACCCCACCGCGGCCACCGCGCTCTCGGCGTCCAGGTGGGCCGTGGGCTCGTCGGCGAGCAACGCGGCAGGCCCGGCCACCACCGCACGCGCCAGAGCCGCCCGTTGCTGCTGCCCGAACGACACCTGGCCCGGATACCGCGCCCCCAACGCCCCGATGCCCAGCTCCGCCAGCAGTCCGGGCACCCCGTCGACCGCGCGCCCGGCCAGCCGCAACGGCAGCGCGACGTTCTCCTCCAGCGTCAGCTCGGAAGCGAGCCCCAGCGACTGCGGCAGCACCGCGCAGGCCGACCACGGGGCCGGCCCCGGCAGCACCGAGCCGCGGTCGGGGAAGTCGAAGCCGCACAACAACGACAGCAACGCGGTCTTCCCCGAGCCGGACGGCCCGCTCAACGTCACCAGCTCGCCCGCGGACACCTCCAGGTCCACGCCCCGCAGCACGGAGACGTCGCCGAAGGCCCGGTGCACCCCGGCCGCCCGGATCACGACGCCGCCAGGGGAACGCACAGGTCCGCCAGCTCGACCAGCCGCGGATCGTGTGAGGCCACGACCGCGGGCACGGGCAGGGACGCCAGCGTCTCCAGGACCAGATCGGCTGACCGGACGTCGAGCTGCGAGGTCGGTTCGTCCGCCACCAGGACGGAAGCCCCGCGCGCCAACGCACATGCGAACGCCAGACGTTGTTGCTGCCCGCCGGACAACGCGGCGATCCGCCAGGCGCCCGATCCGCCCAGCCCCAGCCGGTCCAGCAACGACAGGTCGGTGGCCCCGGCCGCGCGCAGGTTCTCGCCGACGGTGAGGTGTGAGATCAGGTTGTCGGCCGGGTTCTGGAAGACGACCGCGATCTCCTTGCGCCGCAACGATCTCAGCTCGGACCACGACAGGGCCGACGTCGGCCGGTCGCGCACGAAGACCTCGCCGGCGGACGGCCGTTCGACCAGGGACAGCACCCGCAGCAGCGTCGACTTGCCCGAGCCGGACGGGCCGGACAGCACGGTGAGGCCGGGCGCGATCGCCAGCGACATGTCCGAGACGGCGCGCACCGGACCGTAGGACACCCCGACGCCACAAGCGCGGATCACCTGAGCAGCTCTCCCATCCGCGCGGTGCGGACACCGCGCAACGCAAGCCACGCCGCCACCACGACGACCAACAGACCGCACAGCACCATCGAACCGAGCAACGGCACCAGGTCGGGCAGCACCGGCGCGGGGGTGAGCCACGGCGCGGGATCCAGCCGCGGCACCGCGAACTCCATGCTCACGAACGACGCCACCGCGCCGATCGCCACCGCCAGCGACGCCAGCGCGCCGACTTCGAGCAGATGGCTGGACCACAACACCGACGGCCGCATGCCCATCCGGGTCGACAGCGCGCCGGACACGGCGTTCTGGCGGCGGCGCACCTCGATGGCCAGCAACAGCGCGACCGCGGCCACCACGGCCAGCACGAAACCTATCGCGGCCACGAAACCGAACGTCCACTCCACGGTCAGGAACGGCAACCCGTCGAGCACGCGAGCCCGGTCCGCGACGTTCGTGTAGTGGACACCCGCCGCCTGCAATGAAGAAGTGAGCGCCGCCAACGGCAACGACGACCACAGGTGCCACGAGCCCACCTGCTCGACGGCGGGCACCGACTCCCGCGCGAGCACGTAGCCCCGCGTGCCGAGCTTCGGGAACACCGGCAGCGACGCCACCGGCTTCACCAGCGGCAGTCCGGGAATCTGGATCTCCTGGTTCGCCGCACGCCCGATCCGCAGAGCGGGAGCGGTGTCGCCGGTCCGGCGCAGCCCGGAAAGCAGCGAGCGCACCGAAGCGGCGTCGTCCACGAGGGCCGCGTCCGTGAACGTGGCGGGGTCCACGACCAACGCGCCCGTGCTCACGCCCACGAGAGTTGTGTTGCCCCGCAACGACGATGGCAGCGCTACCCGTCCGAGCGCGATGTCCTGCGACACCTGCACCGTGCTGTTGGCGCCGACGAACACGCCGGACTTCGAGTCCAATGCCGACTTCTGCGCGCCCGCGACCGCACTGCCCACCGCGATGGTCCCGACCGCCAGCACACCCACCAGCACCACACCGGTCACGGGCCCCACCGCGGCCGCCAGCCGGCGCACCGCCAGCTGGGCGGCCGGAACCCGCCACCACTGCACGCGATGCGACCAGGCGAGCGACCACCGCAGCAGCCTCGTCGCGAGCAATGCCGCCGCCAGCACGACCAGCAGCGGGAACGTCAACGCCGCCACGTCGATCCGCGGCAGCTCGCCGCCTTTCAGCGTCGTGCCCAACCCGTTGCGGGACAGGCGAACCCACGCCAGCACCGCCAGCGCGGCGACGACCAGCTCCCAGGGCACGACCGAGAGCCGCCACGAGCGCGCCCGCCGCTGGAACGTCCGGTGCGCCCGCCAGCACGCCACGAGAACCGTCACCGCCAGCGACGCGGCGACCACAACCAGGACGTGGCCCAGCGCCACCCAGAGCGTCCCAGGGGCCAGCACAACGCCAGGTGCGTACAGCGGCAACAGCAACCGGGCCGTCATCAGGCCGAGCAACCCGCCGGCCACCAACGGCAACCCGAGCTCCAGCACGCCGCGGAACCCGAGCGCGAGCGGACCGGCCCCGCGCACCCACAGCAGCCGCAGCTCGGAATGCCTGCGCTGAGCCCATTGCACGGTCACCGTGCCGACGCCCGCCAGCCCCACGAGCACGCTGATGATCACCAATGGCAGCAGCGCGGACGAGACGTTGCGCTCGGAGGTCCGCGCCGCCGTGATGGCGGAAGTCAGGACGTCCGTCCGCGTCAACGGCAGCCCGAGCGAGGTGACGAGCGCGTTCCCCCTGTCCCGCAGCGCCTCCGCCTCGGCGAGCGTCGACAGCGGCTCGACGGGGAACCGCAGCGACACCGAGGCACCGGACGAGAACTCCTGCGGCAGCGAGGAAAGGTCCGAGACCTGCGGCACCCAGATCACCGACGTGCTGGCACCGTCGCCGCCCAGCGGGTTCGGCACCACGGTCTTCGCCTCCGAACACCACCACCCGGACACCGGATGCGCCAGGTCGGCGTAGATCGCGCTGACCACCAGCGGCGAGCCGGTCAGCCGGTCGCCGATCTTCACGCGCGCCGCCGTGGCGATCGTCTGCGGCACCCAGAGTCCGGTGCCGCCACCTTCGACGACAGTCAGGTGCGACAACGCTTCCGGCCGGTACCCGAACCGTCCGTAGGTCGCGAGGCCGTTGAAGTCAGGACGCCCGATTCGCGTGTAGACAGCACTCAACGGGCTCTGCGAGGACATCGTGACAGCGCTGGCGAGCGGCAGCTGGTCCCCGTCCAGCGAGGGGTGCACGGAATGCGGGCAGATCCGATCCTGCTGGTACGCCAGAGCCGCGCTGCCCGCGGAGGACGAGTGCAGCACGGCCGCGGCCACCACGAAGCCCAGCAGCAACGTCGTCGCGATGCTCACCACCAACGTGAGCGGACTCGACAGCGCCGCTCTGGGCGCGGCTCTCCACGGCACCTGCACCAGCGCACGCTAGCTGGCGTTTCGCGGTTTGGGGAGCCTTCAGGAGGTAACGGAACGCATGACGCCGAACCTGGCTCCGAACGGATCAGCGAGCACGGCGATCCGGCCGACTCCGCCCACCTCGTAGGGCTCGACGGCCACCTCGGCCGCACCGGCGGCGCCGTCCGGGTCGGCGACTTCGAAATACGGCAACCAGTAGGCAGACGAGTCCTCGACGACCGCGCCGAACAACCGTCCCGCACCCGTGCCGGCGGGCCGGCAGAACAGGCCGGGCGCGCCGGGAATCGTCTGGATCTCCCACGCGAAGACCGAGCGGTAGAAGTCCGCCGCGGCCTCGGGGGCGGGGGTGTGCAGCTCGAGCCACGTCAGTGCTCCCGGGGTCGAGACCGCGCCGAGCCCGGCGCCGTCCCTTGCCCGCCACACCCCGAACTCCGCGCCCTGCGGATCGGTCAGCCGGCGGAGCGGGCCGGCCGAACCGGTGTCCGCCACGGCGAAGTGGACGGTCCACGCGCCCGCCCCCAGCGGCACGTGCGCGGCGACCGTGCTGCCGTAGCGGCGGAAGAGGCCGCCGTCGTACTCCCAGCCGAGCACGCGGCCGTAGAACTCGGCGGCGGCAACGACTTCGGGGCTGCCCAGCTCGATCCACGCCGGAGCGCCCGGCACGAAGTCGGTGGTGAGCATCTAGGCCCACTTCCAGCGGATGCCGATCCAGTTCACGGACACGTTCGTCTCGAAGTGGTGCACGGAGTTCGTGTGGTCCAGCGCCAGGTCGATCGTCCGGTGCGGCTCCGCCTCCTGCCAGTCCTGCAGGTACACGTGCGGGTCGGCGGGCAGCGCTGCCGGGTCGAAGTGCACCTCGATCAGGCTCTGCGCGAGGAAGCACCGCACGCCCTGCGCGTGCTCGAAGCTGTCGAGCCGCGTCGGGTCGTGGATGACGAACTCGAACACCCACGTCTCACCCGCCGCCAGCGGCCGGTCGAACAGCAGCTCGTCCACCGTCACGTGCTCGGCCTCGTTGCGCGCGGACCGTCCGGCCCGGCAGTTCCGGATCGGCTCGTGCCGGACTTCGGACATGTGCACGGCGTCGTCACAGAAGTAGTGCGCGTAGAAGCGGTCCACGCCGTCCTGGCGCGCGCGGGCGACCATGCTCACGTGGATGCGTGACGCGTGCCGTTCGGCGTCGACGAAGACCCTGTCGTGGCGGGAGACGATCTCCAGGTCGTTGGTGTTGAAGCCGGGCATCATGCCGGGGACGACGTCCGGCCAGCCGCTCGGGTCCGAGCGTTCCAGGAGGGTGAGCAGCGAGCGGGACGGCACCTCCAGCAGGTCCTCCAGCACCGACACGGCCCTGAGCGACTTCGGCGAGACCGGGCGGACCCGGCCCTGCTGCCAGTCGCTCAGGGTCGACAGCGCCACCGCCACGTCCTGCTGCGCGAGGCGTAGCCGGAGCCGTTCCAGGGTGAGCCCGCGGCGGCGGATGGCCGCGCGCAGGGCCGAGTGGAACGGTCCGATGCGCAGGAGCGCTTCAAGACTTGGTGTCGTCGTCACGGCACCGAGGGTAACGACTAGAGCGAGAACCCCTCCGGGAACGGATCGGTGGCATCGAGGAGGTACTGCCCCATGCCGGTGATCCACGCGCGACCGGCCACAGTGGGCACCACCGCCGTTCGGTCTCCCAGTGGCACTTCCTCCAGCAACCGGCCGATGAACCTGGTCCCGATGAACGACTCGTTGACGAAGTCTGCACCGATTCCGAGCTCACCGCGCGCGTGCAGCTGGGCCATCCGGGCGCAGGTGCCCGTGCCGCACGGGGAACGGTCGAACCAGCCGGGGTGGATCGCCATCGCGTTGCGGGAGTGGGCACCGTCCTGGCCCGGCGCGGTGAACTGGACGTGCTTGCAGCCGCTGATCGCGGCGTCCACCGGGTGCACCGGGCGCTTGACCGCGTTGATCTGCTCCATGATGGACAGTCCGGCGGCCAGGACGCGGTCCTTCTCCGCCCGGTCGAACGGGATGCCGAGCTGCTCCAGCGGGAGGATCGCGTAGAAGTTGCCGCCGTACGCCATGTCGTAGCGCACCTCGCCGAGTCCCGGCACGTCGATCACCGCGTCCAGCTCGTGCGCGTACGCCGGGACGTTGCGGATCGTCACGAGCTTCGTGCGGGTGTCGTAGTCGGCGAGCACCAGCCCGGCCGGGGTGTCGAGGCGGACGGTGGTGACGGGCTCTGTCACCTCGACCATGCCGGTCTCCACCAGCACCGTGGCCACGCCGATCGTGCCGTGGCCGCACATCGGCAGACAGCCGGACACCTCGATGTAGAGCACGCCCCAGTCCGCGTCCGGGCGGGTCGGCGGCTGCAGGATCGCGCCGCTCATCGCCGCGTGGCCGCGCGGCTCGTTGACCAGCAACCGCCGGATGTGGTCGTGGTTCTTGATGAAGTTGAGCCGCTTGTCGGCCATGGTCTCGCCGGAGATCACGCCGACGCCGCCGGTGATCACCCGCGTCGGCATGCCCTCGGTGTGCGAGTCGACCGCGCTGAAGTACTTGGCGAACCTCATGACGTTGCCAGCTTCATGTCAGCCTCGATCTGGGCGCGCTGTTCGGCGGACAGAGGCCCGCGCGGGGGACGGCACGGACCGCCGTAGCGGCCGACGAGGTCCATCGAGTACTTGATCGCCTGGACGAACTCGGTGCGCGAGTCCCAGCGGAACACGGGCACGAGGCGTTCGTACATCGTGCGGGCCTCGGTCAGCTTGCCCGCCAGTGCCAGCTCGAACAGCTCGGTGGACTCGGCCGGGAACACGTTGGGGTAGCCCGCGAACCAGCCCGTGGCGCCCATGAGGAGGCTTTCCAGCACCACGTCGTCGGCGCCGGCCACGACGGTGAGGTGCGGGGCGGCGGCCTTGATCTCCAGCACGCGGCGGACGTCGCCGGAGAACTCCTTCACCGCCACGACGTGCTCGATCTGGCCCAGCTCCGCGATCAGGTCCGGCGTGAGGTCGACCTTCGTGTCGATCGGGTTGTTGTAGACCATGATCGGCAGGCCCGCCTTGGCGACCTCGCGGAAGTGGTGCACGACCTCGCCGCGGTTCGCCCGGTACATCGTGGGCGGCAGGCAGAGCACGCCGTCCGCACCGTCCTCGGCCGCCAGTTCGGCCCAGTGGCGGGCCTGATGCGCACCGACGCCGTGCACGCCGATGACCGCGATACCGCGCCCCTTGACGGCGGCGATGGCGGTCTGGGCGACCTCACGGCGTTCGGCGTCGGTCAGCGACGAGTACTCGCCGAGCGACCCGTTGGGGCCCACGCCGCGGCAGCCGCTCTCGACGACCCACCGGCAGTGCTCGGCGAACTTCTCCAGGTCCGGGCGCAGTCCGGCCGGGGCCTTGGGGTCCTCGGCGTAGGGGAGCGCGGTGGCGACGATGACGCCGTCCAGGCGTTCGGTCATGAGTTCTCCTCCGGGAGTGCGGCGAGTTCACCAAGGGGGATCGGGACCGCGATCACGCGGCGCTGGCCGTCGAACGGAATGCCGGTCAGCTCGGACGCGTTGCGGGCGCAGATCCGGCCCTGGCAACGGCCCATCGCGACGCGGCTGGTGAGCTTGAGCTCGCGCATGCCGGTGGCATCGCCGAGGTCCTCGAGGCTGACCTTCTCGCAACGGCACACGGTGGTGTCGGGGTGCAGCCACGTCTTCCAGCCCGGCTGGATCGCGTGTGCTCGCGCGAGGGCCTGGGCGAACAACCGGCCCTTGCGCACGGCCTCGACCGCTTTCGGCGGCGGTTCCTGGTGGGCCGCGGCGGCTCCGGCGACGACGCCCTCGGCCTCGGCCAGATCCGCGCCGCCGATGCCGGTGACCTCGCCGGCCGCGTAGATGTTCGCGAGCGAGGTCTGCTGGCGTTCGTCGACGTCGAGGAAGTCGTTGGTGCGCTTGGCGTCCGGCACCAGGTCGGTGCGCGGGAGGAAGCCGTAGCCGATGCACACCAGGTCGGCCTGCTCGGTGCGGTGGCTGACCGGGCGCCAGTGGCGGTCGAGCTTCGCGACCGTGACACGGTTGCCGTTCTTGGCGACCACCGCGGTGCGGGTTTCCAGGCGTGACAGCACTTTCCGGTAGCTACCGAGCTCGGCGATCTTGTGCCGGTTCGCCAGCACGGCCCTCGCCTCCCGCACCCAGGCGAGCGGTGAGCTCGCCTCGTAGACACCGACGAGGGTGGCGCCGAGTTCCTGCAGCGCGGTGGCGACGGGCAGCAGGAACGGGCCGGTGCCCGAGACGATCACGCGTTCGGCGAGGGTGACGCCCTGCTTCGCCAAGGCTTGCGCGGCACCTGCGGTGATCACGCCGGGGCCGTCCCAGCCGGGGAAGGGCAGGGGCCGGTCGTAGGCGCCGGTGGCGATGATCAACGCGTCGAAGTGGAGCTGTCGAGGTCCTCGCAGATGGAGGGTCTGGTTCTCGACGAGCCACGCCTCGGTGTTCTTGAGATGCGTGACACCGCTGTGGCTGAACCTGGCTCGCCCCCGCAGGAACTGGCCGCCCGCCTCGGGTTCCGCGTCGACCAGGACGACCTCGGCACCCGCGTCGGCGGCGGTTCTGGCGGCGGCCATCCCGGCGGGGCCCGCACCGACGACCACGATCCTCATGGCTGCGTCCATGTCCGGGTCCTGATCACGTCGCCGTCGCGCAGCTGGTGGCGGCACGCACGGACCTCGGGAACACCGTTGATCTCCGCGACGCAGCCGAAGCACACGCCGATGCCGCAGAAGAACCGTCCCGGCAACAGTTCCGCGACGTGGCCGACCTCGCGTTGGAGGCCGTTGAACGTGACCTTCACACCATCACCTCCGGACGGCTGACGCGGAACGGGTGGGGATCGACGTGCGGGGTGGCGCCGGTGAGCAGCTCGGCGAGCAGGCGCCCGGTGGCGGGAGCCAGACCGACGCCCGCGCCCTCGTGGCCCGTGGCGTGCCAGAGGCCCGGCGTGCGGGGGTCCTCGCCGATGATCGGCAGGTGGTCCGGCGCGTACGGGCGGAAGCCTCCGTACGCGCGCATGACCGGAACGCCGGCCAGCATCGGGAAGAGCGCGATCGCTCTGTGTGCCAACGCTTTCAGCACCCTGCTCTCGATCGTGTCGTCGAACCCCTTGCGCTGGCGGCTCGACCCGATCAGCCCGGTACCGGCCTGCGTCGACTCGACGACGCCGGACGTCTGCAGGTCGGCGTCGCCGCTCGCGACCGCGCCGACGTAGTCCGCGTCGTAGACCTTGTGCCGGATCGCGCCGGGGAGCGGGGTGGTGACCAGGACGACGCCGCGCCGGGGCAGCACGTTGACGCCGAAGTGCCGCGCCCACGGGCCGGTGGCGTTGACGACGGCGCCGCAGCTGATCACGCCGTCGGTCGTGGTCACGCTCCGGCCGTCCGTTGTGGACACCTCGGCGTTGATGATCCTGATGCCGCGCAGCAGGGCTTTCGTGGCCTTGACCGGATTCAGCTGGGCATCTTGCAGGTAGTGGACCGCCGCCGTGATCGCGGGGTTGAGGTGCGGTTCGTGGGTCAGCGCCTCCGCCGCGGTGAGTTCGCAGGCGTCGATGCCCGCCGCCCGTTGCTTCGCGGCGAACGCCTTGAGGGGCTCGGAGGCGTCCGCGGTCGTGGCGACGACCAGCCCGCCCTTCTCCTCCCACTCGGCGTCTTCCGCGAGCTCCGGCCACAGCTCCCGGCTCGCCTTGGCCAGTTCGAGCTCTGGGCCCGGCTCCTTGTCGCTGACCAGGACGTTGCCCTCACCGGCAGAGCTGGTGCCCGCCGCCGGTCCGGCACGGTCGATGACGACGACGTCGAGCCCGCGTGTCTTCAGCGCCTGCGCGCACGCGGCCCCGATGATGCCCGCTCCCACGACCACGACGTCCGGGTTCATCGCCACCTCCGTTCATTAGAATGAACGTTAGTGCTTCGGATACTCCAGCACCAGTACCGAGCTGACTTCTCCGCCGATCGTCTCGTACAGGTGCGGGGCCGAGCCGGGGAAGCACACGTAGTCGCCGGGCCCGAGCTCGTACGGCGCCTCGGTGGGCCCCACCCGCAGCTGACCGCTCGTGACCAGCACGTGTTCCTTGCCCGGGTGACCTTCGCTGGTCTGGGTGGCACCGGGCCGCACGCGCTGGTCGTAGATCTCGATGACTGTGTCGGCGATGTCCATCCGCCGCATGAGCCGCAGGTCGACGGCGTTGCTGCTGAGCACCTCGACGTCCCTGGCTCGCACCAGCACGACGTCCGGCGGGGGCCGTTCGGTCACCAGCTCCGACACGGGCACGTCCAAAGCGTTCGACAAACTGAACACTGTTTCGATCGTGGGGTTGCCGGAGCCGCTCTCCAGCTGGGACAGCGTGCCCTTGGCGATGGACGACCGCCGCGCGAGCTCCGACAGTGACAACCCGCGCTGTTCCCGGAACGCCCTGATGTTGGCGCCAAGCACCTGACCCGCACTCATAGCCAGTGATCGTTGCATAGGCTTGCGCCCATGACTGCGTACACGGAGGCGGAGGGGCAGACCCTCCGCACGGCCGTTTTCGGTGCCATGGTGCTGGTGTCCACGGCGGACCCCGGCTCGGTCGACGAGGAGAGCCACGCCGGCATCAGGGCCACGACCCTGCTCCCGGACGACCTGCGCGCCGTCATCGCCGCCGCCCCGCCCTCGCTGCCCCGCGGGTCGGCGTCCGATGTGGAGGCCGGCGTCCTCGCCGCCCTGAAGGACGCCGTCCGGATCATCCACGCCCACGAACCGCGTGACGTCGAGATCTTCCGCGCCGCCGTGACGGAGATGTGCCGCTCGGTGGCGGGCGCGGACGGCGAGGTGGCCTCGACCGAGAGGGAGATGGTGACCAAGGTCGTCGACGCCCTGGCCTGAGCGCCAACGACGGGGGAGAACGCGACCTGGTCTCAGGCGGCGCTCGGCTGAGACGCCATCCAGGTGGTGTTCTCCTTCCGGAAGGACTCCTCCGCGTCCAGCACCGAGTTCGCCCACTGGTCCTCCGGCACGTCGGCGAGCTGGTCGGACACGTACGCCAGCCCGTTCGCCGCCGTCGAGTACGTCAGCCGCAGCTTCTCGTACTGCCGCAGCCCGAGCCACGCCGCGCCGCTCGCGACGATGGCGGCCATCACCCCTGAGATGTCGACGTCCCAGACGCCGAAGCCCCTGCCCGCGGCCAGCACGATGGCGATCAGCTCGCCGGTCAGCAGCAGGGCGCGGAACCGGTTCGCGCGCTGCTGGTGCTGGTTCGCGCTGTCGGAGTACCACTGCTGCTGGTTGCTGATCCGCTCGTCGAGGTAGGTCTGCCGGCGTTCGTCCAGCGACCTGGTCCGCAGCTCGGCCATCCTGGTCGTCGCCTGGCGGCTCACGCTGTGGAACGTCATGCCCGCGCCGTCGCGCGCCACGATCTCGTTGACCCGCCGCTGGAACAGCTTCCTGGCCTCGGCCAGCGGCATGCTCGCCGGGAACGGGTGGCCGCCCACCGTGAACCGCCACGCGAGCGACTTGATGTTCTCGGCGATCGTGCGGCCCGCGGTCCAGTCGCGTTCCGGGCGGCGGGTCCACAGCATGATCTCCGCGTACAGCGCCGCCATGAAGCCGAGCAGCGCGACCAGCGCCCAGACGTCGAACCGCCCGAGCTTCCAGCTCAGTGCGCCGCCGAGCGCCGCCACCACGGCGCTGACCAGCCGCAACTTGCTCAGCCGGAAGGTCATCCGCTGGCCGCGTCGCGCGATGTCGTCCGCGTCGTGGAAGACGGTCGGGAAGTCCTCCTCGATCATGTGCCTGTCGTATCACGCTTCGGTCCCTGACGGAGGGGCTTGCCCGGACGATGCAAAGGGTGTTCACCCGGACAGCGGCTGGGCGCGATGACCTCGAGCGGTTCGCGAAGCCACCCTCAAGGCCGATCCGGCCGGACAGGTGTGGTAGTGATCCGATGAGTCCTGGCAACGCAGGCGTGATGGAGGCTTGACCCACGTACATCCGGTTGTAATCATCGGATCTCTCGCCGCCGCCCCGACGAGAAAAGCGATGGTCATGGCACTACGACGTTTGTGTGTGGCCGTGGTGGCCGCGCTGCTCGCTGGCCTGGTCACGGTCGCCCTGCCGGTTGCCGCGCAGGCCGAGGTACAACATCCGAGACAGGAGTGGCTGCGCAAGTCCACCGCCGGTCTCTTCCTGCACTGGGGCATGTTCACCGCCCCGAAGCACCTGAACTGCGCCGAGTGGGAGCGCGACGTCACCGGCGGAGGGTGGACCCCCGACTACTGGATCGACGAGGCGCGCAAGCTCGGCGCCTCCTACGTCGTGCTGGCGACGTTCCACTCACGGCTCGGCTACGCGCGGCCGTGGCCGTCGAAGATCCCCGGCAGCTGCGCCACGCAACGCGACCTGCTCGGCGAGCTGGTCAACGCGGGCAAGGCCAAGGACGTCAAGGTCATCCTCTACATGACAGACGACCCGCAGTGGCACAGCGAGCAGGGCGTGCAGATGCTCGACTCAGCGGCCTACTCGGCGCACAAGGGCGAGACCGTCGACCTGACGACGCGCGAGGGCTTCGGCAAGTACAGCTACGACCTCTTCTTCGAGGTCATGAAGAACTACGACGACCTCGCGGGCTTCTGGATCGACAACGACAACGAGTATTGGGAGCGCAACAAGCTCTACGAGCAGATCCGGCAGCTGCGGCCCACCTGGTTGTTGAGCAACAACAACGAGGACACGCCCATCATGGACACGGTCTCGAACGAGCAGAAGACCGGCATGTTCCCGTCCTACGACTACCCGGCGGCGACGTTCACGCCGATGCCGCGCCTGTCCGAGGCCTGCTACAAGCTGCCCAACACCGGCGACTGGTGGTACGACGGCGGCAACCACGCCGTCGACACGCGCCTGAACACCGGCCGCTACATCACCAACGCGGGCTCCTCGATCAAGTCGCTCATGGCCGAGACGCCGATGGTGAACGGCCGCATGCCCGCGCAGCAGGAGGCGTACAACAACTTCATGTCCACCTGGGTGCCGCCGATCCGCGAGTCGATCCAGGGTGTCGAGGGCGCCGGGTACATGTACGGCGGCATGCAGCCGGGGTTCTGGAACGACGGCGCGCACGGCGTGATCACCATCAACCCGGCCACGGGCAAGCAGTACGTGCACGTGGTGACGCGGCCGCGTGCCGACTTCGTCCGCCTGCGGGACAACGGGTACCGGGTCACCGGTGTGAAGGACCTGCGGACGGGTGAGCGGATGCGGTTCTCGCAGTCCGCCGGGCACCTGACGATCGAGGGCATCACGAAGTGGGACGAGTACGACACCGTGTTCGCGGTGGAAACCAGTGGCCGGCAAGGGTTCCACACCGGCGTCAAGGCGTTCGCGACGTCCTCCAAGGACGGTTTCCCGGCATCGAACCTGACCGATGGCAGCTTCGAGAAGTACTGGGACGCAGGCGCGGCTCAGCCCGTTTCGATCTCGCTGGACCTGGGACGGCGCAAGGAGGCCTCGTTCCTCGCGATCAACCAGCGCGAATCGTCCCCCACGCACGCCCGCGTGTCGTTCGGCCGGCCGGAGGACTCGTCGCGAATCAAGGACTACCAGCTGACGGCTTCTGACGACGGCCGCAACTGGTGGCACGTCCGCAGTGGCGCACTGCCCTCCGCGCGCGGCACGCAGTTCATCGACATCGGCTCGACGAACGCTCGCTGGCTGCGCCTGACGGTGCTGGGCACGTGGGGCGGGCCGCAGGCACCGGTCTACTTCAAGGAACTCAAGATCGACGAGATCCGCGTCGGCCACAGCTACCCGCGGTCTCTCTCCGGCGGTGCGCTGGAGGCCGAGAACGCGTCGCGGTCCGGTGCGGTGCGCGTTGAGCCCTGCGAGGCCTGTTCGGGCGCGCGTCAGGTGACCGGGCTCGGCGGCGGAGAGCGCAACGCCGTGACCTATCGCGATGTTTCCGTTGCGACGGCCGGTACCTACAACCTGCAGCTGTCGTTGACGTCTGCCGCCGCTTCGTCCGTCTCGGTGTCGGTGAACGGTGCGGCGCCGGTGGCCGTCGCGGTGCCCGCGGATCGGTCCGACGTGCCGGACCCGACATCGATCGCCGTGCCGTTGAACGCGGGCCGCAACACGGTCCGGGTGTTCGGCACGGGCAAGGCGCTCGGCCTGGACCGGATCTCGGTGGGCGGACTGCCGCCTTCGAACTACACGCCGAAGACGACGCTGACCGTGCAACCCCATGGCGTGCAATGGGTCGCGCCAGGCCAGCAGTCCGTGAAGATCACGGCACGGCTGCGCCTGGACGCCGACGACCAGATCGACAACGTGTCGCTGGCGCCCGTGGTTCCCGCCGGGTGGACGCTGACCGGTGCGCCCGCTGTGCGGTCGTCGATGCGGCTGGCCGGTGTGCTGGAAGGCGTCTGGACCGCCGTGTCTCCCGCCGGGCAGGACGTGGGCTCGGTCAGCATCCCGGTGACCGCGTCGTTCCAGCTGCTGGGCTCCGACCGCAGGGTGTCGGGTGCGGTGCCGGTGCGGACTCGTCCCGCGGACCGCGTGTTCGTGCGCGAGGCGGAGGACTCGGCGAACTCGTTCGGCAGCACCGGGTTGACCGGGTGCGGGGCGTGCTCGGGCGGGGAGAAGGTGCGCAACATCGGCGGCGGCCCGGACGCGTCGGTGACCTTCCCGAACATCAACGTGCCCGCGGGCACCTACAGGTTGTTCATCCAGTTCACGGTGAACGGGCCGCGGTCGTACTTCGTCTCCGTGAACGGCGGCGCGCCGGTCGAGGTCAAGCTGAACGGGGTCGGCAACAACACCCCGTACGTGGCCGGGATTCCGGTGACGCTGAACGCCGGGCCGAACACGATCAAGTTCGGCAACGACGGTGCCGGGGCGCCTGACCTCGACCAGATCGCGCTCGGCTGATCCTCCTGCGCACGGCACCCCGCCACTCGGTAGGGTGCCGTGCTCATGGGGGCGGAACACGAGGGATGGCAAGGTTTCCAGCACACCGGGTGGGACAGTCTGGAAGCGGTGCGCGAACGGCTCGACGCCGGGGCCGACCCGAACGTCGGCTGGTACTGGATGCCACCGCTGCACGACGCGGCCGAGAACGGCACGCCCGAGGTGGTGGCCGAGCTGGCCGCCCGCGTCGACGACGTCGACGTGCTCGTGGACGGCCGCTCGGCGCTGTGGCGGGCGGTGCACGCCGGCAAGCCCGGCAACGCCCAGGCGCTGCTGGACGCTGGCGCGGATCCGGTGCGCCCCATGATGTCCGGCTGGTCGCCTGCCCGGCTGAGCCTGGTGACCGGGAACGTCATCCCGTCCGGCGAGGTGCTCACCGAGCAGGAGCGGGCGTTGATCGCCGATCGCGACCGGATGATCGCCGCGATCGGCGACTTCCCGGAGTACGACGGTTTCAGCATCGCCTGCGTCGGCGGGATCGACGCGGCGGAGGCGACCCGCAGGCTGAATGCGTACGTCGTGCCGGACGACGAGCTGCCGGACCTCGGCGACTGGTACGAGGAGCCGTTCGAGGACGACACCGAGCTGGCCATGGGCGTGACGGACGTGCCGGGCGGCTGCGTCGTGGTCCAGCCCTGGTACTTCAACGCGTCCAGCACGGACGTGATGCGCCGGCTGTCCGCGGGCACGGTCGCGTACGGCATGTACGCGAACCCCAAGAGCGGCGACCAGGGCAGCAGCCACCGCGACGGCGAGATCGTCGGATGGGACCTGCATCCGGGAGGTGCTCCCGCGGAGGACGACGGCACGCTCGGGGTGCTGCTGGCACACCTGTACGACGGTGAGGCCGTTGCCCACTGCTGCGCCTATGCGGGGCTGCGGCCGGTGGACAACAAGGCGTTCACGGAACCGGATCGGTGGCTGCTGCTGCCCGACATCGAGTTCTGGCGCTCGTGATGGAGAGCGAGGGCTGGCGCGGCTTTCCGAGCACCGGCTGGCAGAGCGTGGACGCCGTGCGGCGCCGGCTCGACGCGGGCGCGGACCCGAACACCGGTCCGTTCTGGATGACGCCGCTGCGCTCGGCGGTCGAGTTCGGCACGGCTGAGGTGGTGGCGGAGGTGGCCGCGCGCGTCGACGACGTCGATCAGCTCGACGACGGCCGGAGCGCGCTGTGGCAGGCCGTGTACGAGGGCAAGGCCGACATCGCGCGGGCGTTGCTGGCCGCGGGGGCGGATCCGTCGCGGCCGATGATGTCCGGCTGGTCGCCCGCCCGGCTGAGCCTGGTGACCGGGAACGTCATCCCGTCCGGCGAGGTGCTGACCGACGAGGAGGAGCGGGCGGTCCGCGAGTGCGGCAGGCTCACCCTCGCCCTGAAGGGGTTCCGGCACTACGACGGCTACAGCATCGCGTGCGTCGCCGGTATCGACGCCGAGGAGGCGACGCGCAGGCTGAACGCGACAGTGGTGCCCACGGCCGAGGTCCCACCCGAGGTTCCGGCAGGGGACTGGTGGCCCGCTCCGTTCGGCGAGGACACCGAGCGCGCCCTCAGCGTCACGGACGTTCCCGGCGGGTGTGTTCTGGTGCAGCCCTGGTACTTCAACGCTCAGACGCCGGTGGTGATGAAACTGCTGTCGGCGGGGACGGTCGCGTACGGCATGTACGCGAACCCCAAGAGCGGCAACCAGGGCAACATCCATCGCGACGGCCAGACCGTCGGGCGGGACCTGCATCCCGGAGGCGGCCCGGGCGAGCGGGACAGCACCTTCGAGGTGCTCCTGGCGCATCTCTACGCACACAAAGCCGTCGCCTACTGCTGTGCCTACGTGGGCCTGAGGCCGAAGAACGACAAGGCGTTCACCGATCCGGATCGGTGGCTGCTTCTGCCCGACATCGACTTCTGGCGCTCATGACGGACGGCTGGCGCGGTTTTCCGAGCACCGGCTGGCAGAGCGCGAACGCCGTGCGGCGCAGGCTCGACGCGGGCGCCGACCCGGACGGCGGCGTCCACGGGACGACGCCGCTGCACCTGGCGGTGGAGCACGGCACGGCGGAGGCGGTCGAGGAACTGGCTGCCCGCGCCCGGCACGTCGACGCGATCAACCGCGGCCGGACGCCGTTGTGGCAGGCCGTGCAGGAGGGCAAGCCCGGCCTCGCTCGGGTGTTGCTGGCGGCGGGCGCCGATCCGTCGCGGCCGATGATGTCCGGCTGGTCGCCCGCCCGGTTGAGCCTGGCGACGGACCACGTCATCCCGTCCGGCGAGGTGCTGAACGAGCAGGAACAGGCGGCGGTCGATGTGCGCGACGGCCTCCTCGCGGCGGAGGAAGGGTTTCCGCACTACGACAACTACACCGTCGTGTGTGTGGCGGACATCGACGCGGCCGAGGCGATCCGCAGGCTGAACGCCGCTGTGGTCCCCGCGGCCGAGGTACCGGACACCGTGCCGGCGGGGGACTGGTTCCCCGCGCCGTTCGGCGAGGACACGGACTTCACCCTCAGCGTCACCGGCGTGCCCGGCGGGTGCGTGCTGGTGCAGCCGTGGCACTTCAACCTGCAGCTGTCCGAGTTCATGGAACGGCTGTCGGCGGGGACGGTCGCGTACGGCATGTACGCCAACCCCAGCAGCGGCAAGCAGGGGTGCGTCTACCGCAACGGCAGGGCGGTCGACGGAGACCTGCATCCCGGCGGCGGTCCGAACGAGCACACCGACACCGACGCGTACCTGGTGCTGCTGGCGCACCTCTACGAGGATCACGCGGTGGCGTACTGCTGCGCGTTCGCGGGCGTGCGGCCGCCGGACAACAAGGCGTTCACTGAGCCGGACCAGTGGATTCGTCTTCCCGGCCTCAGCAACGGTCGCGCATGATGGGCAGATGCTGGAGGCACTGCGGCGTCAGCTGAGTGACGGCCTGTTCGAGAAGGTCGCGGGTCCCGAGCGCGAGAAGCACGCGCGGCGGATCCACGACGCGCCCGGTCCGCGCCTGTTCGCCGAAGACCGGCCGATCCGGCACGTGCACGCCGATCACGCCATGTTCATCGGCGGGCTGCGGGCGTTGCTGCTGCAGTCGCTGCACCCGCTGGCGATGGCGGCGGTCGCGCAGCACTCCGACTACCGCACCGATCCGTGGGGACGGTTGCAGCGCACCAGCCTGTTCGTCGGGGTGACCACCTATGGAACGGTCGAGGACGCGCACAAGGCGATCGAACGGCTGGGCCGCGTGCACGCGCACATCCACGGCACCGCGCCGGACGGCCGTGAGTACCGCGCCGACGACCCGCACCTGCTGGGCTGGGTGCACGTGGCCGAGGTCGACAGCTTCCTGCGTTGCCACCAGAAGTACGGCGAGCAGCCGCTCGACGACTACGACGGGTACGTCGCCGACATGGCGGTGATCGCGGACGCGATGGGCATCCCGGACCCGCCGCGCACGACCGCTGAGCTCGAAGCGCGGCTGAACGCCTACCGGCCCGAGCTCAAAGGCACCCGCGAGGCCAGGGAGGCGGCACGGTTCCTGCTGCTCAAAGCGCCTCTGCCGGTACTGGCGATAGGCCCGTACGCGATCCTCTCGGCGAACGCGGTGGCCAGCCTGCCGATGTGGGCGCGGATGCCGTTGCGGCTGCCGTACCTGCCGATCGCCGAGGCCACCGGCGTGCGGTTCGCGGGCCATGCGTTGATGCGCGGCCTGCGGTGGGTCACGGGCTGAGGAAGTCCATCACCAGCGGCGTCGCGATGTCGCGGAACTCCTCGAAGTAGCCGTGCCGCGCGCCCTCGATGAGGTGCGTGTCCGCGCCCGGGATCCGGGACGCGATGAGCTCGGCGTTGGCCGTCGGGTTGAAGACGTCCTCGGTCCCGTGCACCACCAGCGTCGGCGCGGTGATCGACGGCAGCACGTCCCACGCGTCGTGCTCGCCGCTCGCGAACAGGTGCAGCTTGCGCGCGTACGGCGGCATCCGCGGGTCGCCGAGTGTGTTGTACGGGCCGCTGTAGGCAGGCGTGTACATCAGGTCGATCAACGCCTGGCGCGCCTTCTTCTGGTCGACCTGCGCCAACGACCTGCGCACCTCGGCACTGCGTTCGACGGCGTGCGGCCCGCCGGGCGACGTGCAGCCCAGCACCAGCCGGTCGACGCGGCCGCCGTGGGAGGCGGCGATCCACTGCGCGATCCGGCCGCCCATCGACGTGCCGTAGACGTGGGCCCTGCCGATCCCGGCGTCGTCGAGGATCGCGACGCAGTCCGACGCGAAGAGCCGCGTGCTGTACGGGGATTCGGGCTTGTCGCTGGAACCGGTTCCGCGGTGGTCGGTGACGATCGTCGTGAACCGCGCGGCGAACGACGGCAGCACCTGGTTCCACCAGCGCGACGAGTTCGACTGGCCCGCGATCAGCAGCAGGGGAGGCCCCGAGCCCTCGACCGAGTAGTGGAGCGCGGTTCCGTCAGCGGCACGAGCGTGGGGCACGACCGGGCAGTCTAGAACCTTGACTCCGAGGTAGATGGTCTAGTCCAATTCCAGGAGACCCCTGCCGGCCGCCAACGCGTGTGGGATGGAGCAGCCATGTTGTTGTTCGCTCGAATAAGCGCGGTGGCCGCACTGGTGCTCGGCACCGTGATCGTGAGCCTCGCCCCTGCCAGCGCCGCCGGTGTCACGGCGACGTTCTCCAAGCAGTCCTGGGACACCGGGTACACCGCCACGGTGACGATCAAGAACGAGACCAGCGCGGCCATCAGTTCCTGGAAGGTCGAGTTCGACTACCCGGCGTCCACGTCCGTCGGCGCCTACTGGGACTCGCTGCTCACCAAGAGCGGCAACCACTACGCGTTCGTGAACCGCGAATACAACGGCTCCGTCGCGCCCGGCGCCAGCGTCACGTTCGGCTACAACGCTAGCGGCACCGCCGACCCGGTCAACTGCACGATCAACGGCGCGGCCTGCACCGGTGGCACCCCGCCGACGACAACGACGACAACGACGACGACCACCACGACCACCACGACGACGACCGGACCTCCGCCCACCGGCAGCCTGCCGCGCAAGGTGCTCGTCGGCTACCTGCACGCCAGCTTCGCCAACGGCTCCGGGTACATCCGCATGCGGGACGTGCCGGACGAGTGGGACGTCGTCAACCTGTCGTTCGCCGAGCCCACCAGCTCGACCTCGGGTGAGCTGCGGTTCACCCGATGCCCGGTCGCGGAGTGCCCGAACGTCGAGTCCGAGGCCGAGTTCATCGCGGGCATCAGGGCCCAGCAGCTGAAGGGCAAGAAGGTCCTGATCTCCATCGGCGGCCAGAACGGCCAGGTGCGGCTGGAGACCGCGGCGGCGCGCGACGCGTTCGTGCGGTCGGCGTCCGCGATCATCGACAAGTACGGCCTGAACGGTCTCGACGTCGACTTCGAGGGCCACTCGCTGTCGCTGAACGCCGGCGACACCGACTTCAGGAACCCGACCACACCGGTGATCGTCAACCTGATCTCGGCGCTGCGCTCGCTGAAGTCCCGCTACGGAGCCGGCTTCGTGCTGACCATGGCACCGGAGACGTTCTTCGTGCAGGTCGGCTACCAGTTCTACGGCGGCGCGGGCGGCGGTGACGCTCGCACGGGCGCGTACCTGCCGGTGATCGAAGCGATGCGCAACGACCTGACGCTGCTGCACGTCCAGCACTACAACTCGGGCCCGGTGATGGGCCTGGACAACCAGTACCACTTCATGGGCGGCTCGGACTTCCACATCGCGATGGCCGACATGGTGCTCGCCGGGTTCCCGGTGCGCGGTGACACGTCGAAGGTCTTCGCGCCGCTGCGCCAGGAACAGGTGGCGATCGGACTGCCCGCGTCCGTCAACGCGGGCAACGGGTTCACGTCCGTCGCCGATGTCCACACCGCGCTGAACTGCCTGACGAAGGGCACGAACTGCGGCAGCTACAAGCCGAAGGGCGTGTACCCGAACCTGCGCGGCCTCATGACGTGGTCGATCAACTGGGACAAGTTCAACAACTACGAGTTCTCCAAGGCACACCGGGCCTATCTGCCCAGGTAGTTCGCTTTGCGGGTCGCCTGCAGACCATCTGCAGGCGACCTGGAGCGATCTTGCAGACGAGTCGCCCATTGTTGTTCCCAGCGAGGCGGTGCCAGGGACACCGGCCTCGGAACTGGGGAAACAAGAGCGACTGGGGACTCGAAATGACGATTCGCACCGCTGTGGCCGTCGCCGCTGTCTGCGCGGGGCTCCCGGCGTCGCAACCGCCGCGGCCGACGACTTCAACGTCCTGCTGACGTGCGCCGACACCGGCCACAACCAGCAGATGACCCGCCAGGGCGCAGTCCTGGATCGACGAGAAGCTCACCTACAACCAGGGCGGCTGCTACACCAACAGGTTCGGCAACTACCGCAGGACTGCTCCGGTCACGCCTCGATGGCGTGTGGCGCGAGGAGGTCCTTCACCACGAGCGACATCTCCATCATCTCGCACCACACCTCGTGGGCGGAGCTCAAACCCGGTGACGCGCTGAACCGGCCCGGCGAGCACGTCGCGATCTTCGAGCGCTGGGAGGACGCGGCGAAGACCCGCCCGGTCGTGCTCAACCACGGCGGCGACCCGGTCTACGCGCACCGCACCGTGTGGTCCGCCGCCTACGCGCGGACCTACCAGCCGATCCGCTACGACCACATCGTCGACGACGTGCCCACGAACACCAACTCGTCGCTGACCGGTGACAACGCGCAGGAGATCGCGGCGGTCGTGGCCAACGGCGAGGTGATGGCGTGGCGCAACGCCCACGGCCTGTCCGCGGAACGGCCGTGGGACGCCAACGTCGTCATCGCGGCCGGCTTCACCAAGGAGAACCTGCGGTTCGCGGACGTCGACGGTGACGGCGACAAGGACACTCTCGCGGTCCAGGACGACGGCACCGTGAAGGCCTGGCGCAACGCCAAAAGCTGGGCGCCCCGCGGCCGAGCTCTACGACGGCGACAAGCTGATCGCCGACGGGTTCTCCCGTGACAACACGTTCTTCGCCGACCTCAACGGCGACCGGCGTGCCGAGTCATCGCGGTGATGCCCAACGGTGACGTGGTGGCATGGCGCAACGCGACCGGTTTCGCGAACGAGCGTCCGTGGGACGGGTTCGGTGAAGATCGCGACGGGTTTCACCGCGGACAACCTGTTCTTCGCCGACCTCGACAACGACGGCCGTGCCGAGCTCATGACGGTGGCCGGCGACGGACAGGTGCGAACGTGGAAGAACGTGACCGGCTTCGCGGCGTTCCCGTTCGCCGACGAGAAGAAGATCGGTGTCGGCTTCACCAAAGACAACGTGCACTTCGGTGACATCAACGGCGGCGGCCGTGCCGAGATCATCACGGTCCAGGGCGACGGCAAGGTCGTGGCCTGGCAGAACAACCTCGGGTACGCGGACAGCCCGTTCGGTGACTCGAAGGTGATCGCGGAGGGCTTCACGAACGAAGGCCCGCACCTGGTCTGATCGACGCCGAACGAGAGCGGCACCTCACCCGAGGTGCCGCTCCTTCGCGCGGGTCACGCCAGGGTGGACCAGAACTCCAGCTCGTAGGCCTGCAGCAGGCGGCCGTAGCGCCACGCGTGCTTCGGCTGCCAGTTCGCGTCCAGCGCGGCCTGCACCGCCGCGATCGCGCGTTCTTCGAGCTGCGGGGCGGGCGTGGCGAAGAAGTCCACGAACGCGCACGCGTCGTCGTCGAACCCGTAGTGCTCGCGCAGGCCCTTGGCCATGCGGGCGCAGTAGCCGCCCCACGCGGTGAAGTTCGCGAGGATCGCGAGGATCACGTCGGTCGGTTCACCGTTGAGCGCCATCCACGCCTGGAACGCCGGGTAGGCCTGGCAACCGGGGTAGGGCTCGTAACTCTGGAACTCCTTGGCCGACATGCCGGCGGCCTTCGCCAGCGGTTCCAGCATCGGCAGCACGAGCTCCTCGCCGCCCGCCAGCAAGGTGAAGAACGCCCGCGCGTTCGGTTCCTCCGCCTTCGCCGCGAGTGTGAGGAATGTTCGCCAGTCCGACGACACGATGTGGTTCTCTTCCGCGGCGAACGTCGCGATCACGGCGCGCGGCGCCTGACCGGTTTCGATCAGCTTGACCACGAGGTTGTCGTGCTCACCGGGGTGCAGCTCCGTCCGGATGCGCGTGACCAGCTCTTTTGCGTTCATGGGTACGATTCTTCCGCACGGCGGAAATCGTTCGCCAGACCGGCGCGCGTTCGGCCACGATGTCTGCTCGTGGCTGAACACACCTACCGAGTACTCGTCCGCGGCCGGTTCGCCGACCTGACCGATGACCAGCGCGCAACGCTCCGGGAACACCTGAAGGGCTTCGACCTCCTGCGCGACGGAGGGTTCAGCGAGGAGGGCGGGCTGACGTTCGACGAGAAGCTCGACTTCTTCAGCTACCGCGTGATCCTCACCGCTCCCAGTGATCCAAGAGAAGGCAAGCCCGACGAGGCGGGACTGCGGCGCGCGGCCGCGGCCCTCGACGCGCTGGGCGTCGACTTCCGCGGGCTGCGCGCCGCCGTCACCGACATGGACGAGATGAAGATCAACCGACCGAAACGGCTGGCCTGAGCGCCGTTTCGAGCACCGCGGCGGCCTCCAGGGCCAGGTCCTCCCGGTACATCCGGGAGATCACCTGGACGCCGGTCGGCAACCCGTCCCGCAACCCCGTCGGCACCGCCACCGCGGGCACCCCGACGAAACTGGTCGCCTCGCACAGCTTCGTGGCCTCGAAGTACGCGGCCAGCGCCTCGGGGCTGGGACGGTCCTGGTCCGGTTCGAACGACGGGATGGTCGACACGGGCCCGACCAGCACCGGGTACCGGTCGAGCAACCGGGCCCACTCGCGCTGGACGGCCAGGCGGGTGGCGGTGACCGCGAGGAACTCCGCCAGGTCGAGCCCCGGTCGCACCTCCAGCAGATGACGGGCGAAGAGGGCGACGTCCTCACCGGCGAACGCGGCGAACTGCTCGTAGCCGAGCGCGATCGGCGTGGCGATCATCCGCAACGACAGCGTGGCGGCCTCGTCCAGCCGTGGCGGTGACACCGGTTCGACCTCGTAGCCCGCGTCGGCGAGCCGTTGAGCCGCCGCCTCGACGGCCGGGTCGCCCGGCACGAAACCAGCCACCTCAGGAGCTGGTGGACCAGTCGGGGGAACGGGCACCGCGCGGGGATCGGACAGATCGGGACCGCACAGCAGCTCGTGCACCCGACGCAGGTCGGCGACGGTGCGGGCGAGCGGACCCTCGACCGTCATGACCTGGGTGGGAAACGGCGGGTCGGGCTGACCGAAGACCGCGCCCTGCGGATAGCGGCCGTAACTCGGCTTCAGCGCGCAGACGCCGTTCAGGAACGCCGGCAGCCGCAGCGATCCGCCGCTGTCGTTGCCGATCCCGATCTGCACCATGCCCGTCGCGACCGCCACCGCGTCGCCGCCGGAACTGCCGCCCGGCGACTTCGTGGCGTCCCACGGGTTGATGGTGTGCCCCGCCAGCTCGCTGTACGTGTGCATGCCGCGTGCGTTGAGCGTCGGCATGTTCGCGTGCGCGATCGGTGTCGCACCGGCCGCCCGAAGCCGTGCCACGATCGGCGCGTCTTCCGTCTTCATGTTGCCCGTCAACGACTTCATGCCGTGCGTGGTGGCGGCGCCGGCGACGTCGATGTTGGCCTTGACCGAGAACACGACACCGGCGAGCGGGCCTGCCGGCTGCTCGGCCGGCACGTCGAACACCGTGGTCAAGGCGTTGTACACCGGGTTCAAGGTTTCGATGAGCCGCAACTGCTCTGTGAACATCCCCATGCTCCAGTCTATGCGCGGACCGGAGCACGGGGATGTGCGGTCGAAACCCGATCAGTGGAACATTGATCTTCGGGGAAACATCACGGGTAGTTCGCCAGGTAGGCCTCGGTGGAACCGGCGGTCACCCGTCCACCCGAGTTGTTGATGATTCGCTCGATCGTGCCCTTGCCGCCCAACGAGATCGTCACCATGCTGTGGAACCTCACGCCCGGCGTGTTCGGCACCTCGAACGCGCGGTCGGCCACCACGCTCGGGTTGGCGTTGGCGAAGATGTAGCTGCCCAGGCCCCACGCCTCGTGCGTCGTGACGTGGTTGGCGACCTTGTAGGCCGCGTAGCCGCGCGTCGAGCCGTTCATCCACGCCGCCTGGTTCGGCACCTCGTACGGCATCTCGTTCTGGTAGAAGTACGTCCGGCCGCCCTGGCCGTTCCAGATGGTCTGGTACTTCTGGTAGTGCTCGACGAAGAGGCCGTACATCGTCACGTTGTTGCCGTTGACGATCAACCCGGTGTCCGCCGTGTTGAGATCCCAGCCGACGCCGATGGAGTGGTCACCGCGCCACAGCCAGAGGTGGTCGCCGATCACGTCGTGGCTGTTGACCACCAACGAGGTCGTGGCCCGTCCGACGGCCGAACCGCCGATGCGCACGTACAGGTCGTGCACCGACGTCGGGTTGGCCTGGTGACGTGCGGTGCTGCCGGGTGCGCCGATCTGCATCAGCAGCGGTGAGTTGGTCGGGGCCGCGTCGATCAGGAGGCCCGCGATCTTCACTCCGTCCACATCGGCCACATCGAGCGCCATGTTCCCGTTGGTGGGCATGACGGTCGCAAGGCCGAGGCCCATCACGACGGTGTCCGGCCGCGTGACCCGGATCGGCTCGCTCACCTGGTGGATGCCGGGCGTGAGCAGCAGGTGCTTGCCGGCGGCGAGCTGCTGGTTGATCGTCGCGGCGCTCGTGCCCGGCTTGGCGATGTAGAAGTTCGACAGCGGGAGGTTCGTGCCCTGCTGGGTGCCGCTCGCCCACGTGGTGCCGCTGGTGTTGCTGCGCAGCGCCGGCACGAACACGTTGTAGTTGCCGGAGCTGTCGATGTTCAGGAACGGCTTCTCACGCACGACAGGGGTCTGCGCGACGTTGGTGTACGGCGGTTCGGGGAACGACGTCTGCGGGGCGTTGCGGGCGCCGACGAACACCATGTTCCAGTTCTCACCGGTCCACGAGCCCCACTCCGTGTTGCGCGACAGCCACTGCTGCTGTGAACCGGAACGAACCTGGCCCGTGACCACGGAGTCGGCCAGGAAGCCACCGCTGGACCAGCCGCCGTCGTCGAGCTGCATGTTGCCGTAGACCTTCGTGCGGCGCATCGCGGACGCCTGCGAGACCGCCCACGTGTTCGTGCCGCCGGGTGGCCGGACCGCGAGGTTCTCCGCGCCGCGCCAGAAGTTGTGCGTCGCGTTGCCCTGGAACCAGTCGGCCTCGACGTGCACCTGACCGTTGATCGTCACGCCGTCCGGCAGCAGGCCCAGGCCGAGAACCTGGGTGAAGAAGCCGATGTTGACGTCGACGTTGTAGTTGCCCGGCTTGAACATGATCGCGTACCGGCGCGCGTCGTACTGACCTTCTTCCTGCTGCCGGAAGACGTCGTTGAGCCGCGCCTGGATCGTGCTGGCGGGCATCGACGGGTCGAAGATCAGCACGTTCGGGCCGAAGTCCGGCTGGCCCGGGTTCGGCGGCCCGCCGGTGGTGAGGCGGAAGGCCTGGGCGTTGGTGCCGTTGCAGGTGTACTGCACCAACTGGACGTCACCGGTGGAGGCGCCGGGCACGTCGAGGCACTTGCCGCTGTGGCGGCTGACGAACCGGTAGGTGTCCGTGCCGATCTGCTCGGGGCGCCATTGCTGGTTGTTGGCGTTGAAGTTCTGCCACATGTGGATCAGCGCGTTGTCCGCGGTGGACACGTTCGAGACGTCCCAGACAGCGCCTTCGCCGACCGTGAAGTAACCGTCGCTCGTGGGCGTGAACTTCCACGTCTGCCCAGAGCAGGTCTGTTGGCGGAGCTGTGCGCCGTTGGCCGATCCCAGCGATTCGACACACTTTCCGCTGCCGACGTTCGTCACTTGATAAGCGGTTCCGGGCACCACGTCGGCCTGCGCCGCGACCGTCCACACAGGAACGATCGCTGCTGCTGCCAACGCTGCCACCAGCAGGGGGGTTCTCACGGCTCACAGGGTGGGGGCGGTTTGTTGCAACCGTCAACGAACCTAACCGTTTCCGGTCGTGTTCCGGTATTGACAAATGAATTTGTCAAATGAGACCGTGCTGGACGTGGAGCTGTCCCCGTTGCGTCGCTCGCTGCTGGAGCTGTTGAAGTCGCCCGCGTCGGCGACGCAGCTCGCGGCCGCGCTGGACCTGCCGCGCCAGCGGGTCAACTACCACGTGCGAGCGCTGGAGCAGGCAGGACTCGTCGAGCTGGTCGAGGAACGCCAGCGCCGCGGTTGCGTCGAACGCGTGCTGCGCGCCAGGCCGGGCCGCTGCGTGGACGCCGGCGTGCAGGACCAGTTCGCCGCGACGCATCTGGTGTCGGTCGCGTCCGGGGTGGCGCGGGAAGTCGACCGGATGTCGGGTGCGGCCGCCGACGCGGGAAAGCGTTTGCTCACCTTCACGGTGGAGACGACGGTCCGCTTCGGCGCGCCCGGCGAAGTCCACGAGTTCACCAGCGATCTGGCCGAAGCGGTGCGGCAGATCGCCTTGAAGTACGACACCGAGGAAGGCCGCCCGTACCGGGTGGTCGCGCTGGGGCATCCGGGAGTTTCCGATGAGCGATGAGGGCGTGCGGATCGAGATCACCGTGGCCGCGCCGGTCGACGAGGTGTGGCAGTCGTTCCGCGACAAGGAGAAGATCCGGCACTGGCACGGCTGGGACATCCCGGAGCTGGACGCCGAGATCGACCACATCTACTTCCAGAACGTCGAGGAGGACGGCACGACGCTGATCGTCCACGGCCACGACACCTTCGCGCTGACGCCCGTCCCCGAAGGCACGCGCGTCGTGCTCACCCGCGCGCCCAAGGGCACCTCGCCGGAGTGGGACGACTACTACGACGACATCACCGAGGGCTGGATCACGTTCCTGCACCAGCTGAAGTTCGCGCACGAGTACCAGCCGGGTGCCGCGCGCCGCACGGTGTTCTGGGACCGCGAGGTGTCGTTGCCGGTCTCGGGCAAGCCGTTCTTCGAGTCCGCCAACCAGCGCGGGGTCGTGGTGGAGGAGTGGGGGCCCGGTCTGCTGATCACGTGCCCGAAGATGACCATCGCGACCACGTACGGGTTCTCGGACGACGAGCTGGAGGCGTTGCGCCAGAAGGGCGAGACTTCGTAGCCGGTCGTTGGGAACCGCCGAACGAGTCCGTCCGGTGGTCGTGTGGCGTCCGCCGTTCGCGCGTTCTCGATTGCTCCTTTCTCCGGTACGGGTGTGAATCTTGATCACTAGCATTCTCCGGGTCCTGTCCCATTTCGGGAAGTTCAAGGAGAACAGTTTTGTCGCGATTAACCGCGGTGGTGTGCTCGACCCTGATGTTCGCCTGCCTGGTACCGCAGGCGAATGCCGCACCGGACTTCCGGGAAGAGGTGGTCGCGCTCACCAACGCCGAACGTGCCAAGGCCGGCTGTGCCGCTCTCACGCGCAACGACGCGTTGGACCAGGCAGCGCAGGGCCATGGCGCGGACATGGCGGAAAAGAACTACTTCAGCCACACCGGGAAGGACGGAAGCAGCCCGTTCGACCGGATAGCGCGGGCCGGGTATCCGAAGAACACCGGTCAGGCCGAGAACATCGCGGCCGGGTACACGACGCCGAGCGCGGTCGTGGTGGGCTGGATGAACTCCGCCGGGCACAAGAAGAACATGCTGAACTGCTCGTACAAGTCCATCGGCGTGGGTTACGCCCACAACGCCAATGCGCAGTGGCGCCACTACTGGGTGCAGACCTTCGGCACCCGATGACGGCACTCTCCGAGGCGCTACGCCATCACGTGGTGGCGGCCGGCCCGATGTAGCGGGTCAGGAAGTCGTTGCGGAAGACGCCTTTCGGGTCGTGCTCGTTCGCGAGCGCCCGGAAGGCGTCCCACTGCGGGTAGCGCGCGGCCAGCAGCGTCGGCGGCACGGTGAAGAGCTTCCCCCAGTGCGGCCGCGGCGCGATGGCCTCCTCCAGCCTGGGCAGCAGGGCGAGCACCGCCGGCGTGTTCGGCACCCAGGTGAAGTGGATGGCGAGGCTGTCGCGGTCGACGGCCGGGCTCAGCCACTGCGGTTCCGCGGAGATCGTGCGGATCTCGCAGGCCTGCACGAGCGGCGAGATCACCGTGGACATCTCGGCCAGCGCGCGCAGTGCCGTGACGGCACGGGTGCGCGGCACGAAGTACTCGGTTTGCAGCTCCTGCCCGACCGACGGCGTGAACTCCGCCTTGAAGTGAGGGAGGCGCTCGTGCCACGGGCCGGGGACGCCACCCTGCTCGGTGCAGCGCGATGGCGGCTGGCCGGTGACCGGGTGACGCGGCCCGTCGGCCGCGCGACCGGGAAACGTGAACGGCTCGTCGCCCACGCGATGCTTCACCCACAGCGTCGCGCCGCCCTGCCAGTCGACGAACGCGCTGACGCTGTAGGCACCCTCGAAGATCTGCTCGAGCTGAACCAGCAGCGTCGTCCACGCGACGTCTTCGTAGACCGTCTGCGCGACGTCGAACGACGGCACGACGTCCAGTGTCACGCTCGTGACCACGCCCAGGGCACCCATCGACACGGCGGCGCCCGCGGACGTCAGCTCGACAACCGAGCCGTCACCGCGCATGACCTCGACTGACCGCACGGCTCCCGCCAGCGACCGCGCGCCCGAGCCGTGCGTGGCCGTGGCGATGGCGCCGGCGATGGTGATGTGCGGCAGCGAGGGCAGCGTGTGCAGGGCGAGCCCCGCGTCGTGCAGCAGCGGGGCGAGGGCGGCGAGCGTCATGCCCGCGCCGACCCGGACGGTGCGGCCGTCCACCTCGAAGACCTCGGGCATCTGCGCCAGCGAGAGAAGGGTGCCCGTCGTGTCGGCGATCGGGCTGAACGAGTGCCCGGAACCGACGACGTGCACCGCGGGGGAGCCGCGGAGGATCGCGCGCAGGTCGTCGGCCGTGGTCGGCGTGACGGCCTGGGCCGCGCTGAAGGTGACGTTGCCGGCCCAGTTGGTCTTCATACGCACACCGTATGCGTCCGAGCTCGGTTAGTTGTTCTCCCTGTGGCTTCAGTGCAGACAGAAATTTGGTTACCACTGGTGGAAGGGTGAATCCACGTGGGAAACGACAACGACGTGCAGACGCTTCGACGAATGTCCGGGCTGGTCACACCCATGGCGTTGCGGGTCGCGGTGACGCTGGGGCTGCCGGACCGCCTGCGGGCTGGTCCCGCCAGCCCCGACCTCCTGGCCACCGAACTGGACGTCAACCCGAGAGCCCTCGAACTCCTGCTGGGTCACCTCGTCACCCTCGGCATCGTCGAACGCGCCGGCACCGGCTACCGCACCACCGAGTTCGGCGAGCACCTCTGTGCGGACGCTGACAACGGACTGCACAACCTCCTCCGCCAGGACACCGCCGCCGGGCGCGCCGACCTCGCCTTCGTCGACCCCGCCCACAGCATCCGCACCGGCGAGCCCGCCTACCCGCTGCGCTACGGCCGGGACTTCTGGGCCGACCTCGCCGAGCAGCCTCACCTGCGGGACGCGTTCGACCGGCAGATGACCTGGCGCCTCCGGGACCGGATCCCGCAGTTCGTCGCCGCCGTGGACTGGTCGCGGTTCAGGATGATCGTCGACGTCGGCGGTGGGCCCGGCGACCTGCTCGCCGCCGTGCTCGACGCTCATGCCGGGGTGTGCGGGCATCTCGTGGACCTGGAGGTCGGACCGGCGCTGCGGAACTTCAGCCGGCTGGGGGATCGCGCGCGGCGACCGCGGGCAGCTTCTTCGACCCGCTGCCGGAAGCGGACGCCTGCCTGCTCTTCAACATCCTCCACGACTGGGACGACGAGCAGTGCCACCGCGTCCTGGCCCGCTGCGTCGACGCCCTGAACCGCGACGGCCGCGTCATCATTGTCGAATCCATCCGAGGTCTGCGGGTCAGCACTGAGATGGACCTGGTCATGCTGGTGCACTTCGGCGGACAGGAGCGGAGCGTCGCACAGTTCGAGAGGCTGGCAGAAACGCACGGGTTGGTGCTCGACTCGGTGACGGAAGTCGCCGATGAGCGCTGCGTGCTCGAATTCCGGAAACATCCGATCTAAAGTCAGATCGCCGCCGCACGGACGAAGGGACTTCCATGCGTCTAGCAGCGGTCGCGGCGGCCCTGTTGATCGTGTTCACCGGCACCCCGGCGCACGCCGCGCCTGGTGTCAGCGTGCAGGTGGACCCCGCGAGCACGAGTCACGTCGGCAGGGACTTCGCCGGCTTCAGCTACGAGAAGGACCGGGTCGGGGCGCGCATGTTCAACGCCCGCAACGCCGACCTGGTCCGGCTCTTCCGTCTCCTCGGGCCCAGCCTGCTGCGCATCGGCGGCAACCTCGTGGACATGACCACCTGGAACCCGCAGGGCACGGGCGGCAAGGCGAACGAGGCCGCGCCGTCGGACGTCCGGGAGCTGGCGCTGTTCGCCAAGGTCACCGGGTGGAAGGTCGTCTACGGCATCAACCTCAGGACCAACACCCCGGAGAACGCGGCCGACGAAGCGCGGCAGGCGGCCGAGATCCTGGGCAAGGATCTCGTGGCGTTCGAGATCGGCAACGAGCCGAACGTCTACGTCAAGACGTGGCCGGAGTACGAGGCGCTGTTCACGAAGTTCGCCGACGCGATCAGGGCGAAGGTGCCGGGTGCGAAGTTCGACGGTCCCGGCGAGGCCAACAAGACCGCGTGGGCCATGGACTTCGGCCGCACGCAGAAGGACCGCGGCGCCACCATCCTCTCCACGCACCAGTACATCGCGCGCAACGACAAGGCCTCCATCCCGGACATGCTCGCGTCCACCAGGTCGGGGCGGCTGCCCACCGCCTCCGCCGCGATGCAGAAGGCGAGGGAGGCCACCGGGATCGGGCAGTGGCGTGTCACCGAGGCGAACAACTACTACCACGGTGGCGCGGCAGGTGTGAGTGACGTGCAGGCGGCGGCGCTGTGGTCGCTGGACTACATGTCGGACGTCGCGGCGCGGCAGGGTTCCGGCATCAACTTCCACGGTGGCACGTCGGTCCAGTTCCCGCTGCACTACTCGCCGATCAAGTTCGACGGGCTCAATCCCACCGGGGTGCAAGGGGTCTACTACGGTGAGCTGCTCTGGAAGCTGGCCGGGTCCGGTGCCTACCACGCGGCGAGCGTCACCGGCGCGGACGAGGTCACGGCGTGGGGAATCGGCAACAACGTGTTCGTCAACAACAAGAGCGCGTCTGCGGTGACGGCGACGATCACGTTGCCGCGCAAGGCCCGCCACGCAAGCGTTTACGTGCTGACGGCGCCGAAGCTCGACTCGACGGAGATCACCATCGCCGGGTCGAAGGTGGAGAAGAACGCGAAGTTCACGCCCAAGCCCAGGCACATCAGGGTGGCCGGCACGAAGACCGCGGTCGACGTGCCGGCCGGCAGCGCTGTCCTGGTGGTCACTCGCTGAGCGCGGCGATCCGCTCCTGGGCCTCGGCGAGATCCTCGGTGGTCGGCGCGTCGTCCTGGGTCAGCGCGCGCCGCCAGTAACCCGAGAACTCGATGTCCTTCTTGGACACTCCGAGCGACACGAAGTGCCTCCGCAGTGCCCGCACCGCGGAGGCCTCGCCGCCCAGCCACACCCAGGCCGACGACGGCACGTCGGCAGCGGTCACCACCGAGACCAGGTTCTCCCCGGCGCTGCGGTGCACCCACCGCACGCCGGGGACGTCCTGCTCCTCCGCCGGGTCCGCGATCTCGACGAACGCCAGCCGCTGCCGAGAAGCGGGCAGCAGCTCGAGCAACGAGGCGATCGCGGGCAACGCCGTCTCGTCGCCCGCGAACACCAGCAGCTCCGCTGTTCCGAGCGGCCGGGCGTAGTCGGGAGACGGCCCGAACCGGCCGATGACGTCACCGATCTGAGCCGTGGCGGCCCAGCGGGAGGCGGGGCCGTTGTCGCCGTGCAGCACGAAATCCACGGTCAGCACGCCGTCCACAAGAGAGCGCACGGTGAAGCTGCGCATCCACGGCCGTTGCTCCTCGGGAATCGCGAGGTAGGCCTGGTACCAGACGCCGACGTCTGAAGACTCCGACACCAGCGCGGAGCGACCCGGCTTGGGGAACAACAGCTTCAGCTGCTGGTCCGGCCAGGTGCGGACGGAGGCGAGTCCGTCGCCGGTGAACGTCATCCGCACCATGCGCGGGGTCAGCGGCCGCACCGAGGTGACCGTCAGCAGGCTCACGACAGGTACTCCTTGAGGTGCCGGGCGGTGAGGGTGCCGGCCCCGGCGACGAGGTCGGCCGGCGTGCCGGTGAACACGACCCGGCCGCCGTCGTGGCCCGCACCAGGACCCATGTCCACGATCCAGTCGGCGTGCGCCATCACGGCGAGGTGGTGCTCGATCACGACGACCGTGTTGCCGGCGTCGATCAGCTGGTCGAGCAGGCCGAGCAGCTGGTCGACGTCCGCGAGGTGCAGGCCGGACGTGGGCTCGTCCAGCACGTAGGTCGACGCCTTCTCCGCCATGTGGATGGCGAGCTTGAGCCGTTGGCGCTCGCCGCCGGACAGTGTCGTCAGCGGCTGGCCCAGCGACAGGTACGACAGGCCGACGTCGTGCAGGCGGCTCAGCACGGCGTGCGGCTGGCCGGACGGGAAGAACTCGCGCGCCTCGGCGACGGACATGCCGAGGACTTCGCTGATGTTCTTGCCGCGCAACGTGTAGCTCAGCACCTCGGGCGTGAAGCGCTTGCCCTCGCACTTCTCGCAGACCGTCGCGACGCCGGCCATCATCGCCAGGTCGGTGTAGACGAGGCCGATGCCCTTGCAGTGGGTGCACGCGCCCTCGGAGTTCGCGCTGAACAACGCCGCCTTCACGCCGTTGGCCCTGGCGAACGCCGTGCGGACCGAGTCGAGCAGCCCGGTGTAGGTGGCGGGGTTGGACCGGCGCGACCCGCGGATCGGTGACTGGTCGACCGTCACCACGTCCGGTCGCCTGCGCAGCGACCCGTGGATCAGCGACGACTTGCCGGAACCGGCGACACCAGTGACCACGGTCAGCACCCCGAGCGGAATGTCGACCGAGACGTCCTTGAGGTTGTTCTGCCTGGCACCGGAGATCTTCAGAAAACCCTTGGGGGAGCGGAACTCCGGCCGCAGCTTCGCCCGGTGGTCGAGGTGCCTGCCGGTCAGCGTGCCCGAGGCGCGCAGGCCGGCCACGTCACCGGAGTAGCAGACGTGGCCGCCGTTGACGCCAGCGCCGGGGCCGAGGTCGACGACGTGGTCGGCGATCGCGATCGTCTCCGGCTTGTGCTCGACGACGAGCACGGTGTTCCCCTTGTCCCGCAGGCGGAGCAGCAGGTTGTTCATCCGCTGGATGTCGTGCGGGTGCAGGCCGACGGTCGGTTCGTCGAACACGTAGGTGATGTCGGTCAGCGACGATCCCAGGTGCCGCACCATCTTCACGCGCTGCGACTCGCCGCCGGACAGCGTCGCGGACTCGCGGTCGAGGGAGAGATAGCCGAGCCCGATCTCGACCAGCGCGTCCAGGGTGTTGCGCAGCGTCGCGAGCAGTGGCGCGACGGACGGGTCGTCGATCGAGTGGGCGAACTCGGCGAGGTCGCTGATCTGCATCGCGCAGCACTCGGCGATGTTGAGGCCCTTCACCCTGGAGTTGAGCGCGGCCTCGTTCAGTCGCGCGCCGCCGCAGTCCTGGCAGGTCGCGAACGTCACCGCGCGGTCGACGAAGGCACGGACGTGCGGCTGCATCGACTCGCGGTCCTTGGACAGGATCGTCCGCTGCAGCTTCGGGATCAGGCCGTCGTAGGTGACGTTGGTGCCGCCGATGTTCAGCTTCGTCGTCGGTTTGTGCAGGAAGTCGTGAAGTTCCTGCTCGGTGAACTCCGCGATCGGCTTGTCGGGGGAGTAGAGCCCGGAGTTCGCGAGCACCTGCCAGTACCAGGTGCCGACGCCGTAGTTCGGGGCGTCGATCGCGCCCTCGTTCAACGACTTCGAGCGGTCCACGATCGCGTCCACGTCGATGGTGGTGACCTTGCCCAGGCCCTCGCAGGCCGGGCACATGCCCTCCGGCAGGTTGAAGCTGAACGCACCGGACGTTCCCACGTAGGGCTCGCCCAGGCGGCTGAACACGATCCGGAGCATCGTGTGCGCGTCGGTGGCCGTGCCGACGGTCGAGCGGGAGTTCGCGCCCATCCGCTCCTGGTCGACGATGATCGCCGCGCTCAGGTTGTGCAGCGCGTCCACGTCCGGCCGCCCGATCGACGGCATGAACGACTGCAGGAACGCGGTGTAGGTCTCGTTGATCATGCGCTGCGACTCGGCTGCGATCGTGCCGAAGACGAGCGAGGACTTGCCGGAGCCGGACACGCCGGTGAAGACGGTCAGGCGTCGTTTGGGGACGTCGAGCGACACGTCCGCGAGGTTGTTCTCCCTGGCTCCGCGGACCTGGATCACGTCGTGGCTGTCGGCGACAGCGGTCATCAGAACTTCCCCCACTGATTCTTTATGCCGTAAAGTATCGGCCAACGAGGTTACTTTACGCCGTAAGGAGTCGCAAGGTGGTCGTCTACGCGGGTCAGGGAGACCCACGCCGTTCCATCGAGCTGCTCTGGCGCGCGGCGGGCGCGGAGAAACGTCCCGGCCCGAAGCCCGGCCTGAGCGTGGACGCGATCGTCGACGCGGCCATCGCGGTCGCCGACGAAGAGGGCATCGCCTTTTCGATGCGCGCCGTGGGGGAGCGTCTCGGCCGCACCGCCATGGCGCTCTACACGTACGTGCCTGGCAAGAACGAGCTGGTCGACCTCATGTACGACCGCGCGATGGCCGAACTGCCGACGTCCTACCCGCTCGACGACGGCTGGCGCCCCGCCGCGACGCGCTGGGCGCACGACATGTGGGAGTTCTACGGCCGCCACGCGTGGGTGATGCAGGTGTCGCAGGCGCGTCCGGTGCTCGGCCCGCACGAGTTCGCCGTGATCGAGGCCCTGGCCACGATCCTGGTCTCCACCGGGCTGCCCGGTCGCGAGCTGCGCGGCATCGTCGGCGCGATCAACTACTTCGTGCGCGGTGCCGCCCAGACCATCGCCGAGGCCCGCGCCGCGGGTGGCGCGACCGGTGAGGCCGACGAGGAGTGGTGGTACGCGCGGTCCGCCGTGCTCCTGGAGATCGAGCCCGACCTGGAGAAGAAGTTCCCGATGCTGCACCTGCTGGAGCAGGATCGGGAACCGATCGATCCCGAGCTGCCCTATCTCGAGAACGACGCCCTCGAGAACTTCCGCAACGGCCTGCGCGTGCTGCTGGACGGTGTCGAAGGCGCTGTGGCAAAACCGTGACAAAGTCCGGACCTTCGGCGCACATGGGCCCGATGAGATCGTGCTCATGGCAATCGTGCCCAGAGGGATCGGGGCAGTTGTGGCCGCCGTCGCGCTCGCGATGGTGCTGACCGCGCCGAGCACCGCGGCCACCACAGCGGTGCGGGAGCACCGGCCCGCGGTCATGAAGATGGAGTACACGGTCGGCGACCTGAACGCGGTGGTCCACTCGCCGCGCGCACTCGTCGGGACGTTGCCGCTGGTGTTCAGCTTCCGCGGCAACGACGACTACGCGCAGTCGTTGGCGCAGCAGGGGTCCGTGGTCGTGCTGGTGAGCGATCGGATCGCGGTGGACCGCCATCGGGAGCTGTGGCGGCAGCTGAGCGAGGCAGGAGGACCGCTGGTGGAACGGTTCCGCGGGTTCGCCGGCCACTTCTCTGTGGCAGAACCGTGACACGGTCCTCACAAGTCCCCCACATGTGACCGATTTGATCACCGGTATGGCAATCGCGCCCAAGAAGATCGGCACGGCCGCGGCCGTCGTCGCGTTCGCGATGGTGCTGACCGCGCCGTACACCTCTGCTTCCCCGGAACACCGCAACGACGTCAGAAAGGTCGAGTACTCGCTCGGTGATCGGGCCTTCCAGGTGCCCGGCTTTCACGTCGAGCCGGGTGGTCCCGTCGCGGACCTCGAGCTCACCGCCGTCGTGCACGCGCCACGCACGCTCGTCGGCAAAAGGCCGCTGGTGCTGCTCGCGCACGGCTTCTGGAAGCCGTGCCAGAACGAACAATGGGTCTGGCCGTGCCCTCAAGGTGACCCGTTCCCGAGCTACCGCGGGTACGACTACCTGGGGGAGGAGCTGGCGCGGCAGGGTTTTGTGGTCGTGTCGGTGAGCGTGAACGGCGTCAACGCCGGTGAGATGGGCCAACCCGCGGACGTGGCGCGGGCCGCGCTCATGAGCAAGCACCTCGAAATGTGGCGCGACCTGAACGACGGCAAGGGTCCGCTCGCCGGAAGGCTCAAGGGGTTCAAGAACCACGTCGACCTGACCAGCGTCGGCACCCTCGGCCACTCGCGAGGTGGCCGCGGCGCTGTCTACCAGGCGTCGGACAAGCACGTCACCGAGCTCCCGGCCGGTGTGCGGATCAAGGCCGTGCTGCCGCTCGCGCCCGCCGACTACTACGCGCCGGACCCGGAAGCTCCGCAGAACCTCGACTACCGGATCACGAAGATCCCGTTCGCGGTCATGACAGGCAGTTGCGACGGCGCGGTGAACGGCGGCACGTTCGTCGACAACGCCAAGGGCCGCAACCTCGTGCCGATCCACGCGGTCACACCGAAGTACGCCAACCACAACTACTTCAACACCGAGTGGTCCTACGACAACGACAGCCGCTGCCCGGACACCGGCCTGAGCCCTGAGCAGCAACGGAAGGTCGCCACCACCTACATCCCGGCGTTCTTCCGCCAGTACCTGCACGGCCGGCCGAACCCGATCGTCAGCCGGGGCTTTCCGGGTGTCGACGTCGTGACGCATCAACCGATCGGCTAAGCCTCAACACGACTTTGGGCGGTCGCGTCCCCCTTCCGCCACTGCCAGGCTGGAAGGCGGAAGGGGGAAATTCCATGCTCAAGACCACAGCGCTGCTCACCGCGGCGCTAGCAGTCCTGACCGCCGCACCCGCTACGGCGCACGCCAACGGCGACTGGGCCGGGTGGCAGAAGGACCTCAGGGGCTCCCGGCACAACGCCGCGGAGTGGCGCATCAACCAGCACAACGTGGGCAAGCTCAAGCTCAAGTGGGCCATGGCCTACGAGAGGGGCGGGGCCTACATCGTCCGCAGTCAGCCGGCCGTCGTCGGCGACACCATCTACTTCGGCGCCCCGGACGGCAAGTTCTACGCCCGCAACGCGCGCACCGGCAAAGCCAAGTGGGAGTTCACACTCCCACCGGCCAGCCGGTTCGCGTACAACTCCGACGGCCCGACGGTGGCCAACGGCAAGGTGTTCTTCGGCGACAGCAACGGACGGCTCTTCGCGCTCGACCAGCGGACCGGCCGACAGCGTTGGCAGACCCAGATGGACAACACCGTCGCCGCGCAGACGACCAGCTCGCCGATCGTCCACAACGGACTTGTGTACGTGGGCACGTCGAGCAGTGAGAACGTGCTGCCGCGTGACTACGCGTGCTGCACGTTCCGCGGTCACATCGACGCCTACGACATCGACACCGGCGCGCTGGTCTGGCGCCACTACACGGTGCCGGAACCGGTCGAGGTCGGGACGTGGCCCAACGGCGCCAAGCGGTTCGAGCCGTCCGGCGTCGGCGTGTGGAGCTCTCCGGTGATCGACCGCAAGACCGGCACGCTCTACGTCGGCACCGGCCAGAACTACACCGGCAAGGGCGGCGAGTTCGACTCGCTGCTCGCGCTCAACGCCCGCACCGGCGCCGTCAAGTGGACCAACCAGGTCACCGACGCCGACACGTGGCGGTGGGCCTGCAACGAACCGGATCCCGAGGGCTACTGCCCAGGGCTGAAGGACAACACCAACCTCGACTACGACATCGGCGCGACACCGAACCTGTTCGAGGTCAACGGGCGTCAGCTCGTCGGCGTCGGCCAGAAGTCGGGCGTGTACCACGTGTTCGACGCGAGGACGGGGCAGGTCGTGTGGCGCCGGCAGCTGGGTGTGCCGTGGCCCAGCGGTGGCATCGGCGGCATCCAGTGGGGATCGAGCTACGACGGCGAGCGGCTCTACATCGCGACCTACGCCGCCGATCCCGGCAAGCTGTTCGCCGTGGACCCGGCGACGGGCGGCGTGCTGTGGGAGACCCCGGCGCCCGCAGACGGGTGCTCCACGGGCGGTGCGGCCGGTCAGCCCGGCTGCGCTCCGGCGCACGGTGTCCCGGTGTCGAGCACACCCGGCGTGGTGTGGCTGGGCGCGCAGGACGGCAAGTTCCGCGCGTACGACTCGAAGACCGGCAGGATCCTGTGGACCCACGACACGATCCAGGACGTCCGCGGTGTCAACGGCCTGACCGGGCGCGGCGGTGCCATGGCGGGGCCGGGCACGGGCGCGGTGGTGTCGAACGGCATGGTCTACGTGCAGTCGGGCTACGTGTCGGACTACGTGAACCCGCACGGGCACGTGCTACTGGCGTTCGGCTTGTAGCTTCGCAAGCACGGACCCGGCCGGCAGACCGGCTCCGGTGCGCAGGTCGAGAGATCGTTGCCAGGCACGGCGAGCCTGCTCGGCGTCACCCGCAGCCAGATGGGTGTCGCCGAGCTGTTCGTGGGCTTCGGCCTCCAGCCGGAGGTCGCCGCCCAGCCGAAAGTACCTGGAGGACTGGGTGAACGCGTGCGCCGCGCGTTCGTGGTCGCCGAGGCCCTGGTAGCCGGTGCCGAGGTTGTCCCACGTCTCCGCCATGCCGATGACGTGGTCCATCGCCTGCCACATCTTCATGGCGCGCTCGGCGTACTCGACGGCCAGGGCGTACCCACCGATCTTGCCGTAGCCCCATGCGAGTCCGGTCAACGCGTTGGCCTGGCCGTACTCGTCGCCGCACTCCTCGAACAACGCGAGACCGCGCCGCGTGTGCTCGAGCGCCTCGGGGATCCGGTCGTCCGGGCACAGCATCGCGATGTTCAGCAGCACTCCCGCCTGGCCTGCCGGGTTGCCCTCGTACACCTCGAACGCCCGCTCGAGCGCGGCCGTCGACTCGTCGAGCCTGCCCACCCTGGCGAGCCCGCGGCCGAGGTTGATCAGCGTGCGGCCCAGGCCGTCGGTGTCGTCGAGCTGTTCCAGCGCGGCGACGGCGAGTTGTTGTGACGCCAGCAGATCGCGGTAGTGCGCCTGGCGGTCGAGGACGTCCGCGAGCGACCAGCCCATCAGCCACGTCTGCGCCGGGGTGCCGTGCGGCATCGCCGACATCAGCGTCGGGTGCTCGGCCATCAGCCACGCGAACGCATCCTCGTGCGTGCCGAACCGCGTGACCACCACGCCCGGTGCCGGCTGCGGGGTGGCCGGGCGGTGGCGGCTGGGGGTGAACACGACGCCCGCCTCGACCCCCGTCAGCGCGAGGTGGTCGAGCAACCGGTGCAGCGCCTCGTCGCGTTCCCCGGCGTGCGCCAGCTCCGCCGCGTAGTCGCGCAGCAGGTCGTGGCACGTGAACCGGCCCGGTTCGGACTCGTCGAGCAGGTTCGCCCTGGCCAGTTCCGCGAGCAGCGCCTCCGTCTTCGGCAGTCCCAGCCCAGCCAGGGAAGCGGCGCCCGCGAGGCTGATGTCGGAACCCGGCATCAGGCCGAGCAACCCGAACAGGCGCAGTGCGGGAGGGCTGAGCGCCCTGCAGGAGTGGGAGAACACCGAGCGCAGGTCCGCCGTGACGTCATCGTCGTCGGCGAACGCGTCGAGGTCTGCCAGCTCGTCCGCCAGCGCCGCCAGCGGGAACTCGGGCTGCGTCGCCGCCCGTGCTCCGGCGAGCGCGAGCGCCAGCGGCAGACGGGCGCAGCGGCGGACCACGGTGTCGACGGCCTCCGGTTCGGCCTGGGCGCGGTCGTGGCCGATCCGGGCGGTCAGCAGCTCGCGGGCGTCGTCGGGCGGCAGCAGGCCCAGCGGCAGCGAACGTGCCTTGTGCGTCGGCTTGAGGGCGGTCCGGCTGGTGACCACCACGTGCGTGTTCGGGGTGCGCGGCAGCAACGGCTCGATCTGGTCGGCGTCGGTCGCGTTGTCCAGCAGCATCAGCACCCGCTTGTCCGCGAGCGTGTCCCGCAGCAACGCCGCCTGCCCGGCCAGGTCGTGCGGCACCTTCGCGCGCGGCACGTCGAGCGCGGACAGGAACCGCAGCAGCGCGTCACCGGGACTCAGCGCCGCGCCGGACGGCCCGAAGCCGTGCAGGTTCACGTAGAGCTGACCGTCGGGGAACCGTGCCGCGGCCCGGTGTGCCCAGTGCACGGCGAGCGAGGTCTTGCCGACCCCGCCGGTGCCGGTGATCACCACGACGCCGTTCGGTGCCTGGTCCAGCTCCGCGAGCTCCAGCGCCCTGCCGGTGAACGGCTTGGGCGGCGCGGGCAGCTGCCGCGGCGCCGACGCCGCCTGCAGCCGCCGGTGCAGGGTGGTGAGCTGCCGGGACGGTTCGGCGCCCAGCTCGGTCGCGAGGCGCGCCTTGAGCAGCTCGAAGTGCCTGATCGCGTCGGCGGTGCGGCCGCTGCCGTGCAACGCCTCGATCAGCTGGGCGGCGATCCGTTCGTCCAACGGGCGTTCGGCGACGAGCACCTGCAGCTCCGGCACCAGCTTCGCGTGCTCGCCGGAGCTCAGCCGCGCGTCGACGTGGTCGAGCTGTGCGGCCAGCAGCTCTGCGGCGAAGTCCCGCCGCCTCTGCCGCGCCCACGGAGTGTCCAGTGTGGACAGCAGCTCCGCGTCCGCGAGTGCGATCGCCTCCGCGGTCCTGCCGGTGCGCACGAGGTGGCGGAACAGGTGCAGGTCGATCTCCAGCGGATCGACCCGCACCACGTACCCGCCGGCCTCGCGCTCGATCAGGCCGGGCAACGTCTGCCGCAACCTGGTCAGCCACGTCTGCATCATCGCGCGGGCACGGGGCGGTGGCGTGTCACCCAGGACGCGCTCGACCAGTTCGTCGGGCCCGACCACCCTGCCGGCGTCGACGAGCAGCACACCGAGCAGAGCGCCCAGCCGCGTCGGACCGAACTCGGTCGCGCGGCCGTCCACCCACGCCGAGACCCCGCCGAAGACCGTGAACCGCACGTTGATCACCGTAGTCGGGCGTGTTCGGTCCTCGCGAGACCGTCACAAAAGAAAAGCCTCTCGCAGTTCGCGCACCATCAGCTCGGGCACCTCCATCGCGGCGAAGTGACCCCCGCGCTCCATCTCGGTCCACCGCACGATGTTGTGGTTGCGTTCGGCCATTCGCCGGATCGGCACACCCACGTCGTGCGGGAACACCGACACCGAGGTCGGCGTCGGCGACTCCGGCTCCAACTCGCCCCAGGTGTCGTCGCCCTCCTGGTAGTAGCGCGCCGACGAGCCCGCGGTCCGGGTGAACCAGAAGATCGACACGTCGGTCAGCAGCGCGTCCACCGGCACGCCGATCTCCGGATCGCTCCACGTGTGGAAAGCCCACTCGATCCACTCCAGCTGCGCGACCGGGGAGTCGGTCAGCCCGTAGGCGATCGACTGCGGCCGGGTGCACTGCACCGCCACGTACCCGGACTGCTTGAACTCGTACTTGAACGCCTTCTCCACGGACCTGCGCTCGGCCTCCACCTCCATGTCGGCGGTCTCGGCCGTCACTCCCGCGGAGAAGATCTGGTTGACGTGGATCGCGCGCACCTCGTCCCGCATCCCGAGGTAGCGGGTGAGCATGGCGCCGAAGTCGTAGCCGTGCGCGACGTAGCGGTCATATCCCAGGCGCTTCATCAGCTCGGAGAACACGTCGGCGACGCGCGGGATGGTCCAGCCGAGCTCGCGCGTCGGGCCGGAGAACCCGAAGCCGGGCACGGACGGGATCACCAGGTGGAAGTCGCGGCTCAGCGGCTCGATCATCTCCTCGAACGCGAAGCACGTCGACGGCCAGCCGTGCGTGAGCAGCAGCGGTTCGGCGTCCGGGTTCGGGCTCTTCACGTGGACGAAGTGCAGCTGGGCGCCGTCGATCTCGGTGAGGAACTGCGGGATCTTGTTGAGCCGCCGCTCCTGCTCCCGCCAGTCGAAGTCCCGCCAGCGCCGCACCAGCTCCTGCAGGTGGTCCTTCGGGGTGCCCTGGGCCCAGCTCGCGCCCGGTGGCGAGTCCGGCCAGCGGGTCTGGTCGAGGCGGCGGTGCAGGTCATCGATGTCGGACTGCGGGACGTTGATCTCGAACGGTTTCATGCTGACGACGCTATGAGCACTGTAGGACAGATATGGTCCTATAGTGTCTTCTGCTCGTTTGCTGAAGTTGCTCGGGCTGCTGCAGTCGCGCCGTGAGTGGTCCGGTGCGGAGCTCGCGGACCGGCTCGGCGTCACCACCCGCACGGTCCGGCGTGACATCGACAAGCTCCGTGAGCTCGACTACCCGGTGCACGCGTCGATGGGCACGTCCGGCGGCGGCTACCGGCTCGGACCGGGAGCGCGGCTGCCACCGTTGCTGCTGGACGACGACGAGGCGGTGGCCGTGGCCGTCGGGCTGCGAACCGCGAGCGGCATCGAGAACATCGGTGAGACGGCCGTGCGCGCGTTGCTCAAGGTCGAGCAGGTGCTGCCGTCCGCGTTGCGGCACCAGGTGGCGGCCCTGGAGATCGCGACAGTGCCGCACACGGGATCGGCGCCTTCCGTGGACGCGTCGTTGCTGACCTTGGTGGGCACCGCGTGCCGTGACCGGCAGCGGATCCGCTTCTCCTACGTGGGTCACACGGGGGAGGAGTCCCTGCGCGAGGCCGAGCCGCACCGGCTGGTGACGTGGGGTCGTCGCTGGTATCTGGTCGCGTGGGACGTGCTGCGAGGCGACTGGCGGACATTTCGGCTCGATCGGATGAGCGTGCGGACCCCGTTCGGTGCCCGGTTCACGCCGCGTGAGATTCCGGGCGGCGATGCGGGGGCGTTCGTGGCGGCTCGCGTGGCGAACCGGTGGCCAGTGCAGGGCGTGGTGCGACTGAGCGTGCCCGCTTCCCAGGCTTCGGAGTGGCGCAGCTACGGCGAGGTTTTCGCTGTCGACGAAACGTCGTGCGACGTTCGCGTGGGAGGCGAGACGATGGACGACGTGGTGTTCATGCTCGCGAGCATCACCGTCGAGTTCGAGGTCGTCTCCCCGCCGGAGCTGTCGGCAGCGCTGATCCGGGCGGCGGAGCGGTTTCGTCGGGCGGCGAAGTTCTAGAGAATTTCTCAGGGTGCTGACAGCAGACTCCTAAGCACGCGCGGCTCAGTGGAGTCAGGGAGGTCGCCATGCTGATCGATCGCACCATGCCACTCGGTACCGCGCTGACCGTGACCTACGCGTCGGACCGTGGACCGCGCGCGCACAACGCCGACGCGTACGCCACCAACGGCCGCCGCACCTTCGTCGTGGCCGACGGGGTGGGCGACTCCACCGCGGCCGCCGAAGCCGCGCACGCCGCCGCGCAGGCCGCAGCTCTTCTCGCCGACCCGGTTGCCGCTGTCCTGGCCGCGCGTGACGCCCTCCAAGTGCACACGGGGGACGCCGTCATCGTGGTGGCCGTCGCCCGGCCGGACGGGGGCTTCGACGTCGCGTGGGCCGGTGACGCCCGTGCGTACGCGTCGAACGGTGAGGACCTCGTGCAGCTCACGACCGACCACACGGTGGCGGAGTACTTCCGCGAGCGCGGTGTGGTGCCGCAGCCACGGCTGGAGCACGTCGTGACCAACACCGTCCGGCACGCGACGCGGGAGAACATCGGGCGAGCAGGGACGCGGGCTCCGCGGCTCGTTCTCGTGTCGGACGGCGTTTACGGGCCGTTGGGGCACGACGGGATCGAGGCGATCATGGCCGGGCACGCGTCGGCCGACCGGTTGGTGCGGGCGGCGTTGTACGCGGGCGGGACGGACAACGCCACGGCGGTAGTGGTGAGCTAGTGGCGTGGCCCGGGACGTTGCCCGGCAACGTTCCGGGCCACGCCACTAACCGGCCTTCTTCTTGGTGCCGCTCCGCTTCTTCTTGCTCGCCTCGACGCTGCGCTGCAACGCCTCCATGAGGTCCACGACCCCCGTGGCCTCCGGCGGCTCGGCCTCGACGACGATCTCGCGGCCCTTCTGCTTGTCCTTGATGAGCTTGTTGACGCGTTCGGTGTAGGTGTCGCGGTAGTTCTTCGGCCGCCAGTCGTCGGCCATGGACTCGACCAGCGACACCGCCATGTCGAGCTCCTTGCCGCGCGGGGCCCGTCCCTCGGGCGTCACGTCCAGCACGTCCTCCGGCTTGCGGATCTCGTCGGCGAAGAACAACGTGTGCACGGCGAGGATCCCGTTGTCCTCCTTCAGCGCGGTGAGGTACTGCTTGCCGCGCATGACGAACATCGCGATGCCCGCCCGGTTCGTCTTCTTCATCGCCTGCGCCAGCAACAGGTACGGACGCGAGAACTCGGGCTTGGCCGGGCCGAGCCAGTACGTCTTCTGGAAGAAAACCGGGTCGATCTCGTCGAGGTCCACGAACGCCTCGATGTCGAGCGTCCGCGACCGGCCGGGAGCGATGTCGTCGAGCTCCTCGGGCTCCACGATCACGTACTCGCCGTTGTCGACCTCGTGCCCCTTCACGATCTTGTCGTAGGGCACCTCACGCCCAGTGCGCTCGTTGACGCGCTTGTAGCGGATGCGGTCGGAGGTCCCGCGCTGGAACTGGTTGAAGTGCACCGTGTGGTCCTCGGTCGCGCTGTACAGCTCCACCGGGATGCTCACCAGCCCGAAGCTGACCGACCCGCTCCAGATCGCCCGTGCCATGCGCGCGGAATACCCGCTTCCGCCTCGTTCAAACCGCGGGCGGACGTGTGAGCTTGCTACGGTCTGCAGGTGTGAGAGTGGTCGTGCTGTCCGACACCCACGCGCCGCGGTTCTGGAAGCGGTGCCCTCCAGACGTGGCCTCGCACCTGCGGTCCGCCGACCTGATCCTGCACGGCGGTGATGTCTGCGTGGCTCCCGTGCTGGACGAGCTGGCGCAGTACGCGCCGGTGATCGCGGTGTGCGGCAACAACGACGGGCCGGACGTGGTGGCGTGGGGTGCACCGGAGACCGCCGAGTTCGACATCGAGGGCCTGCCGGTAGCGATGATCCACGACAGCGGGCAGAAGGCCGGCCGGCTGGCACGGATGCGCCGCCGGTTCCCCGCTGCCCGGCTCGTCGTCTTCGGTCACTCGCACATCCCGTGGGACGAGGAAGAAGACGGGTTCCGCGTCTTCAACCCCGGTTCTCCCACGGACAAGCGCCGTCAGCCGCACTGCACGATCGGGCTGCTGGACGTTGTGGACGGTGAGCTTGTGAACGCGCGAATCGTGCCGGTCGCCCAGGCCGCGAGCCGCGGGCCGAGCAGCTCGTAGACCTTCGGGTCGAACCCCATGCCGGTGTGCGTGCTGTGCACCTCGACGCAGTCGGCGTACGGGTCCTGACACAGTTGCCAGGGCACGATTCCGTCCGAACGTGAGAAGATCGAGATGGCGGGTACCCGCAGCGGTTCGGCGAGGTCCTTCACGTGCTCTTCGAAGCACGGCCCTCGCATGCAGTCGTCGTCCAGCAACCCGGGAATGCCCGCGGAAGCCAGTCGTGCCAGAAACCTCGCGATGCGCAGCACGTTGGGGTGCGCGCCCAACGGGTCCAGCACGGGACTGCCCAGCATCACCAGGCCGTGCACGAGGTCGGGGCGCCGGGCGGCGGCGAGACGCGCGAGGCCGCCGCCACGGCTCTGGCCGAGCAGCACCACCGGACGTCCAGTGTGCTCGGCGTGCTTCTCGGTGCTGTGCAGGAGCCGTTTCAGCAGCTCCGCGGTGCACCCGACGGTGAACCCGACACCAGAGCTCGCCGGGCGGTAGCCGCGTGCCCGCAGCCACGAGCCGGCGGGCACCAGGCTTGCCTCACCGGCACCGAAACCGGGCACGAGCACGACGCCCAGTCCGTTGCCCTGGCCGGGATCCGCGCTCCGCCACACGGGATGGCGCAGCAGCCTCGGCACGTCCCACAACGCCCTGACCACGCTTTCGCGTGCGGCGGATCGCAATCCGTCGAACATGTCACTGGGTTGCCGACTACTTAGGAGCTAAACCAAGTTCTTCGTTCATGAGCAGGAACGCGCCCAGGCCGTGGAAGTCGTTCACCGCACGGGCTCGGCGCAGGTAGTAGGCCTCGTCGCCCACGCTGGTGCCGACGCTGATGCCCGCGATCGCGGTGCGGCCGTCCGACCCGATGGAGGCCTGGGAGAGCACCCCGCGGTACCCCTTCCGGGCGACCCGGAGGTACGACGGGCTGAGCACACGTTGTTCCACAGCCTGCGAGATCGTGTACGCGTACATGCTCGAACACGAGGTCTCCAGCCAGTTTCCCGCCAGGTCCGGCTTGATCGGCAGCTGGAACCACAGGCCGCTGGGGTCCTGGAAACGCCGGTAGCCGTCCGCGAGGTGCCGGACGATCTCCATCAGCTCGGCGCGGGCCGGGTGGGTGCGCGGTACGTGCCGCAGCACGTCCACTGTGGCCATGCCGAACCATCCGACCGCGCGGCACCACACCTCCGGTGACTGTCCTGTGTGCTCGGAGTAGGCGTGCCGCAGCAGGCCTTCCGGGTTCTTCAGGTGCCGGTAGTAGATGGAGAGCTGCCGGGTCGCGGTGTCGACGTCGCCCGCGCGGGCGAGGAACGGCTGCACCATGAACACGCCGTCCGCCCACAGCTGACCGGTGAACGCGACGTTGTGGATCAGGCCGCCGTCGGACGTGCGCGGGTAGGTGGCGATGCGGTCGCGGATGCGCTGGGCGGCCAGCCGGTAGCGCTCCTCGCCGGTCGCCTGCGCGAGGTCCAGGAAGATGTTGCCCGCCAGCATGCTGTCGAGATCGTTGTAAGGGTTGCCGGTGCTGCCGTCGGCGCGCACCCGTGCGTCACCCCAGGCCTTGAGGTAGTCGAGGTAGCGGCCGGTGCGCCGGTGGACGAGGTACACGCTGTGCAGGAACAACGTGTCGGTGTAGCTCAGGCCGAGCGACGTGGCGGGACGGGTGGCGATCGTCGAGTCCACCACGGCCGTCGACCAGTCACGCGGGCGCGGTGCCTCGACGTCGTTCGCGATGGTCAGCGAGTCGAGGTTCGGGCCGCCCTCTGCAGTCGTGGCGGTGGCGCGGATCGTGTGGGTTCCTTGTGACAGCTGCACTGTGAGTGTCTTCGTCGCCCACGTCGTCCAGGCGCCGGTGCTCCCGAACGGCACGGTGGTGGGCGTGCCGTCGACGGTGATTTCCATCGGCCGGTCGGTCGTTGTGCCGTTGGCGTAGCGGAAGACGAGGTCGTGTTGCCTGGCGTGCGAGGTGTAGGTGGTGAACTCGACGGCGCTGCCGATCACGTTGTCGTAGTTGACGAAACCCGTGCCGGTGTAACCGTCGTGGTTGGACTCGACGACGCCCTGGCTGCGGGTGGCGTGTTCGGCCTCGTACACGGTGGTCGCCGCTTGCGCTGCCGGTGTCGCGAGTGCGGTGATCGTGAGCGCGACCAGCCACACGGCTTTCTTGTCAGCCAACAGGATCTCCTCCGGTCACCGAGAGGCTTCTGAGCGACGCGTGTCCTGGCCGCCATCCGGTCGAGACGGCCACGTACCTGGCGACGGTTGCCTGTCCGTACGTCTTTCCGTCCGTGCTGCAGGTGATGGTGTGCGGCGGGACCGGGCCGTCTGTCCATTTCAGACCGACTCTGATGCCGTACACCGACCCGAGGTCCACGACCATGCGGCCGTCACGGCCTGGCGTCCACGAGGTGTTCTGCCGGCCGTCGACCGCGGCGGCCGGGTCGGTCATGCCGGGCGGCAGGACGGAGTTGGGGAACGTGACCCGGCCCAGCGCGAGGTCGTTCAACGGGAACGGCTTCGCCTGCGGCATGGTCACCGTGCGCTCGGCCTGGCCGAGCACGATCGACATGGTGGTGCCGTCGCGGTGGGTCAGCGTGAACCGGGCGGGGCCGCCGCGGAACGTGACCCGACGGCCGTCGTGCACGATCGCCGTGATGCCCGCGGGGATGTGTCGGGCGGTGAACCACGGTGGCTCGATCCGTGCGGTGGCGGCGGGCAGGGTGAGGGCGTAGCCGGTGCCGTTGGTGGTGGTCAGCTGAGTGCCTCGGTAGAGACGGGTGCCGTGGAGGCGGACGGTGCCGGTGACGTCGGCGTTCGACAGGTTGAAGAGGGTGAGGAAGCCGTCTGCCGTGCTCGCCTGTACTGATGGAGGGCATTGAGGTGCCGGATTCGCGGCGACAGCCCGTAGATCGGCGCGAACGTAACCTTCCACGATCCCTGAAGGGACGCTGATCGTGTCGCCGTGCACGGTTATCGGATCGGCCGCCCGCGCGACGAACCCCGCCCGGCCGTCCACGTCGAGCCAGCCGGCCGTGCTGAGGTCCGGTCGCGGATGCTCGGCCACCGTCGTCCACCCGGCGCCGTCCATCGACGTCTCGACCCGATAGGCGCCCGCCGCCGCGGTCTCCCAGCGCAGCCGCACGCGGCTCACCGTCGTGGCAGCGCCCAGGTCGACCGCGAGCCAGCTGTCGGCACGGCCGCGCTCCGCCCGTGCGACCGCCCAGCGCGTGGCCGGATTGCCGTCCGTGGCCTTGCCCGGTTCCATGCCCGTGTCGAAGGACGACGCCGTGGTCGGCTTTCCGCGCGCGAGATCGCCTTCCACGTCGAAGTCGAACAACGAGTAGCCGTACGTGGGATGCGGACGCACGCCGACCATCCGGACGTGACGTGCGGTCGTGGCTGGGAACGTCAGCTCATCGACTCGGAAGGCCTCGCGCGCGCGAACTGTCACGCGGCCGGAAGCACCGGTGTAGGTGCGGGAACCCGTGAGTCCTGGCATCCCCGTCATCGCCAGGTTGTGCACGTCCACCCGGCCGGGCCGGGGGAGAGCGCACACGATCGTCCCGGTGGGCAGCGTGGCGGTGCCGGCGAACCCGTCCGCGAACGCCAGCAGGCTCGCCGTGCCGTCGAACCCGTCGCGAACCTGTTGGTGCACCACGGCATTGCGCTTGGTGACCGTGGCGGGTGGCAGCAGCATCGGGGTGGTGCCGCTGATCTTGAACAGCCAGTCGTCGTGCGCGGGCTGCCAGGCGAACTTCGTGAACCCGGGTTTGGTCACCGTGCCCGCCCACGCCGCCGCGGACTGGTGGGTCAGCAGTCCGGGGTCGGCGCCGTGGTCGATCGTGATCGCCGCACGTGCGAAGAAGTCAGGAACCGGGGTCACCGGCGGACGGAGTTCGTGCAGCAGGTAGCTGATCGCGAGCTCTGCCCGTGCCTCCGGCTCGTACTTCGCCTCACCGGAGAACTTCGCGAGCCGGTACACCGGCGGATGCGCCTGGTAGGCGAGCAGCCGGGACGCCAGCGCGGCTTCCGCGAAGGCCGCCATCGGGTCGCGCAGCACGGTGGAGCGGAACGCGAGCGGGATGACGTCGCGGCCGTACAGGTGCTCGCGGTCGTCGACCATGGGCATCAACGGCTCGCCCGCGTCGCTCATGGTGGCGAGGATGGTGCGCCACAACAGTTCGCCGTTGGGTTGCTTCGTGAGCACCTCGGGCAGGGGACGACCGGCGAGCAGGAAGTGCACGGCGTTGCGGCCGGACGTGCGCCACAGTTCGGACTGGTAGTGCGGTCCGAACGAGCCGTGGTTCTCCACGATGAACGTGTCGTGGAGGTTCGCCGCGGTGTTCGCCGAGATCGGCACGCCGTCCACTGTGGAGGGATTGGCGAGGTCTGCGGCGGGCAGCCCAGCCTCGTTGCGGCTCCACCGGCCGAACGCCTCCCGCCAGCCGGGTCCGTCGCCGTGCCAGGCCAGTCCCGGCGCGAGCGACTGGGCGTAGACTCCCATCTCCTCCAGCTTGGTGTCGCCGCGGTAGCCGCCGGTCAGGCCGTTCGGCGTCCAGCCGCCCGAGCGCGGGTCGTTGCCGGTGCCGAGCGAGGTCGTGTAGTCGGCCTGGCCGCGCGCGATCGTCTCCACGTCGGCGCGGGTGGCGGCGTCCAGGTCGGGCCAGAGCAGGCGGGCGGCGAGCACGAAGTACGACTGGAACGTGGTGTCCCAGAACAGGGTCTTGCCCCACTCCGTGCCGCCCGCGAGCACGTTGCTCGCGGCGAAGTGCTTGATCGTCGCGAGGGTGTGCTGACGCAGCACGTCCTTCTCGATGCCAGCCAGCGCCGCGTCGTAGTTGCCGCGCGTCAGCAGAACGGCGTTGCCGAGCACGACCGCGAACCCGAAGTCCGTGCGCCGGTAGCGGCCCGCGACCGGGTCGTACTGCGTCTCCGCCCATCTCGTGTGCCTGAGCAGCACCTCGTAGTACGTGTCCTTCAGCTGGGCGAGCGAGATGCTGGGCGCGAGTGTCAGCAGTCCGGTCGCGTAAAGGAACTGTCTGCGATTCATCAGCACTTCAGCGCAGCCTCCGCCCAGTCGGCGTGGTCGAAGTTCCGGCCGTCGCCGCCGTCGGTGACGCGCAGGCTGAGCATCCGGACGTTCGTCACGTCGACGTCGATCGGGATCGCCGCGGCTTTGCCCTTCTGGACACCGCTGTCGTGGATGAGCTTGTCGTCGCCGAACACCTGGAACGCCACCGAACCCGGCTCCCTGGTCTCGTCGTCGAGGCCGATCTTGGCGGTGAAGCGCTCACAGCCGCGGCCGAGGTAGACCGACACCTCGGACGGCGCGTGCACGCCGATTCCCCTGGCGTAGGTGACGCCGCCGATGGACAGCGGATTGCCGTCACCGCCGGAGTTCTCGCCGTTGGAGCGGTCGCGTTCGACCGGGCCCCAGCCGTTGGTCTCGCTCATGAACGGCAGATCGCTGAGGTACGCGCCGTTCGCGGGCACCGGTGGTGGCACGAACGCCCTGACCGCCTGCTCGACGTGCACGCCGTCGCCGAACGTGGCGACCACCGGCACGTCCACCAGCCCGATCGGGCTCTGCGCGCCGACCTGGACCCGCCAGCGACCGGTGATCGACTCGCCCGGCGCCATCCTGCGGCGCTCCACGGTCGCGCCGGACACCGTCCAGCCCTCGGGGGCGGTGGCCGTCAGCGCGACGTCGCGGATCTGCCGGTCGCCGTTGGTGAACGTACCGGTGACCTCGAAGGCCGAGCCCTTCCCGGCGTCGACGGGTGCAGCCGGCGTGACGGTCAGCGTGGTCTTCGGGACCTGGCGGATCGGCTGGTCGCACGTCTGCAGGCCCGGCCGGTTGCGGCAGATGACCGCCGCGAAGCCGCCGTTGCGCCGCACCGGGACGTCGAGGGTGTCGGTGTTGCGCAGCACCTGCCGGTCGCGCACGACGTCGGCCCTGGTCGCCGGGTCACGGACGGTCTCGACCAGCCACTGCCCGCCGCCGAGGAAACCCAGCTGTGCGCGCAGAGTCCGGTCCTGCGTGGCGATGCCGCCGACGAACCACCTGTCGCCGTTGCGGCGGGCGACGACGGCGTGGGTGTCGGGATCGCCGTCGAGGAGCTTCGTCTCGTCCCACACCGTCGGCAGCTGGTCGAGGTAGCGCAACGCCTGCGGATGCCGTTCGTAGGCCTCGGGTTTGTCGGCGAAGTGCGTCCAGCCCGACTCGTACACGACCGGCAGCGCGGTTTCGTGCGCGATCGTCGCCTCCTTGGTGCCGACCTCCAGCGACACCGGCGTGTAGTCCATCGAGCCCGCGACGTTGCGGGTGAAGAACTGCACGGGGTTGTTGGCGGCGGGCGGGAAGTTCTCGGCGCCGCGCACGGCTTCCATGGTGAGCACGTGCGGCCAGGTGCGGGCGAGGCCGTGCGGGATGGTGGAGCCGTGGAAGTTGACCATCAGCCGCAGGTCGGCGGTCTTCCGCAGAACCGCGTCGTACCAGCGGTAACGGTCCTGCGAGTCGGACTCCATGAAGTCGAGCTTCACGCCCTTCGCGCCCCACTGCTTGATCCTGGGCAGCACGGTGTCGCGTTCCTGCGGGGTGTCGAGGTCGCTCCAGCGCAGCCACAGCAGGATCTCCACGCCTCTGGCGCGGGCGTAGCGGATCAGCTCCGGCACCCACTGGGCGCTCCAGCCCTCGTCGACCAGCGCGTACTCCCAGCCATGCCTCGCGGCGAAGTCCACGTACTGCTTCTGCCGCGCGAAGTCGCCAGGGCTGGAGTGCTCGCTCAGCCACGACCACGCGACCTTGCCCGGCCTGATCCAGCTCCTGTCGTTGAACAGCGCGGGGGTGGCCAGGTCGTCGACCAGCGTGGACGTGCTGACGGTCGTCAGGTCGCCGACGATCGCGGTGCGCCACGGCGTGGTGCCCGTCGACTCGACCTGCGGGTCGGCCAGCACGACCTGGAAGCCGGTGCCCGCCTTGCGCAGCCTGCTGCCCGCGTACCGGCCGTCCACATCGGACTCGGTGAGCAGCGCGAAGTCGTCGCCCGTCTGGAAGAGCGACGGGTAGCCGAAGTCGCCGCTGGCCTCGCCCGCCGTCGTGCGGACGCGGTTGGCCTCGTACCAGGCGTTGTAGGGCAGCAGCCAGGCCTTCGAGCCGGGGTTCACGGCGAAGCTGGACGTCTCGGAGGTGACCGTCGCGGCGTTCGGGAGGACGTAGCGGTAGGCGACACCGTCCGGGGCGGCGCGGACGACCAGGTGGAAGCTGCCCGCGGCGTTGCGGAAGCCGAGCTTGGTCTCGGTCATCCGGGTGGAGCGCTGCAGCCGTTTGCCGTGGGGCATCTCGTAGCGCTCTATGACAACGCGGTCAGAGCGGCCGGTGAAGGTCAGGCCTTTGGTGAGATCAGCGGTGGTCGTCGTGATGCCGACGGATGCCGGCTGCAGGACGGTTCTGCCATGTCTCTGCAGGGCCAGCGTAAGATTTCCGCTGGTCAGGGCAACTTTTGCGGTGATCTGGCCTGGACCGGTGACAGTCCAGCCGGTGGGTGCGGCGGTGGCGGGCACGGCGGGCAACAGCAGGGCGAGCACGATCGCGAACAGTCGTGACATCGTTGTCATCTCCCAGGGTGAGACCGCTCTCATCGTGTTGGGGCCGTCCTGTCCCGGTCAAGGGGCTGATATTTATCAGTCGATTTGCGGACAGATGAAGAGATCTTCATCTTGGTCTCATGAGGGACGCGGGTTCGCCGGGCAGGCTCGGTCGCATGCTGCCGTCCGCCCGCACCGGCACGGTCCTCGTGGCCGTGCTCAGCGTGGCGTGCGCTCTGGCGGCCGTGCTGCTCGTGCTGACCGTGGTGCGGCCGGTGCCACCGGAAGTGCGCGCGCCCGACGTCCAGATAGGACGTTCAGTCGCGCCAACGCCTACGCCCGCGCCCGTGCCCACCTACACCCCGACGCCCAGTTCCGTACTGCCGCCGCCACCGCCGCTCGAAGACGACGAGGACGACTGACGTGCCCGCACGCGTGAAGATCATGTGCTGGCTCCTCGGCCTGATGACACTCGTCCTCGCGACCGTCGTGGTCGTGGTGTGGCGGTTCCTGCTCGTGGACGTCGAGGACCGGGTGAACCGCGCGCTGGAGCAGGAGACGACGGAGTTCAGCACCTACGCCGAAACCCACCCCGGCGGCACGCGGACGGTGGCCGAGGCCCACCTGCGCCTGCAGTACCCGGACGAGCACGAGGCGCACTTCGCCGTGTTCCCGGCCGGCAAGGTGCTGGTGCAGCGCTCCGAGGTGACGTACGCGCTGGAGAACGACCGCGCGGTGCTGGGCACGATCACGTCGGCGAGCGCGCCGTGGGGAGTGGCGTCCACCCCGGCCGGCCCGTTCCGCTGGGCGAAGGTGCACGCTACCGCCGGCGGATCAGACATGTGGTTCGTGACCGGCTACTTCGAGGACGGCGTGCTCGCCCCGGTGCACTCGACGTTGCGGGTGCTCGTCCTGGTGTCGCTGGCGGGCCTGCTGATCGCCGCGCTGATCGCGTGGTTCGTCGCGGGCGTGATCCTCGCGCCGGTGCGGATGGTCCGCCAGGCCGCCGCCGAGATCACCGAGGACGACCTGACCCGCCGCATCCCGGTGTCCGGCAACGACGACGTCGCCGCGCTGGCCCAGCAGTTCAACTCGATGCTCGACCGCCTGGAACGCTCCTTCCGGCTGCAGCGCCAGTTCCTCGACGACGCCTCCCACGAACTGCGCACCCCGATCACGATCGTCCGCGGCCACCTGGAACTGCTGGGAGACGACCCGTCCGAACGCGCCGCCGTCGTCCGTCTGTGCACCGACGAGCTCGACCGCATGGCCCGCCTGGTGGAGGACCTGTTGCTGCTGGTGAAGTCCGAACGCCCGGACTTCCTGCGCCCGGTGCCCACCAGCCTCCCCGAGCTGACCAGCGACATCGACGCGAAGCTGCGCGCGCTGGGGGATCGTCGCTGGGTGCTGGAGTCGATCGCGGAGGGCGAGGCGGTGCTCGATCCCCAACGCGTGACCCAGGCTCTCGTGCAGCTCGCCTCCAACGCGGTCAAGCACACCTCTCGCGGCTCCACGATCCATTTCGGGTCCTCTGTGGATGGTGTGGTTTCCTTCTGGGTGGCCGATTCCGGTCCAGGCGTGCGTGACGAGTCGTTGCTGTTCTCCCGTTCGACCGGCTTGGGCCTCCCGATCGTGAAAGCCATCGCGGAAGCCCACGGCGGTCGCGTTCAAGTGCTTTCGGTTCCCGGCGAGGGAGCGACTTTTGTGGTGGAGGTACCGCGATGACCGGCCGGATCCTGATCGTCGAGGACGAGGAACGCATCGCCTCCTTCGTGGAGAAGGGCCTGCGCGCCAACGGTTTCACCACATCGGTCGTGTCGTCCGGTGCGGACGCCCTGTCGTGGGCCGCGTCCTTCGACCTGGTCGTGCTCGACCTCGGCCTGCCCGACATCGACGGCTTCTCGGTGCTGCGTTCGCTGCGCTCACAAGGGGTCGCCACGCCCGTGATCATCCTGACCGCACGCGACTCGGTGCACGACACGGTGGCGGGCTTGTCCGGTGGCGCCGACGACTACATGACCAAACCGTTCCGCTTCGAGGAACTGCTGGCCCGCGTCCGGCTGCGGCTGCGCCCACCCGGTGTGCCCGAGGCCACGGTGCTGTCGTCCGGCTCGCTGTCCCTGGACCTGCGCACCCGCCAGGCCGTGCTGCCGTCCGGCCCGGTCGACCTGACCGCCCGTGAGTTCGCTCTGCTGGAACTGTTCCTGCGGCATCCGGGCCAGGTGCTGGTGCGTGAGCAGATCCTTTCGCACGTGTGGGGCTACGACTTCGATCCGGGGTCCAATGTGGTCGACGTCTACGTTCGTTCGCTGCGCAGGAAAATCGGTGCCTCGCGGGTGGAAACCGTGCGGGGGATGGGGTATCGCCTCGTCTAGATGAAGGCTCTTTCATCGTCGCCTCACCTGTGGATCAGCCTGGCCGCGCACTCTGGTTCCCGTGATTCTGACGTTGGTGGTCTTCGGGGTGGCGGTGCTCCTGTGGGTGTGCACGCCGCTGGACGACACGTTCGTCGCCCTGGCGGCCGTGGCGGCACTGCTGCTGTTCGGCGTCCTGCCCGCCTCCTCGCTGGCCGCTCTGGGCGGCGCCACGACGTGGCTGCTGCTCGCGGCGTTCGTGCTCGCGGCGGGCGTGACGGCATCCGGCCTGACGACCCGCCTGGCGACGTGGCTGGTGGGCCGCGCCCGGACCGTGCGGGGCCTGGCCCACCTGGTGTCGCTCGGTCTGCTGCTGTCGGCGTTCTTCGTGCCCTCGACGTCCGGCCGCGCGGCGCTGGCGCTCCCGGTGTTCGGCGCACTGGCCGAGGGTTTGAAGAACCGCCGCCGGGTCGTGCGCGCGCTTGGCGTGCTGTTCCCGTCGGTGATTCTGCTGACCGCGGTGGCCACGCTGGTGGGGGCGGGTGCGCACCTGATCACGAACTCGCTGCTGGAGACGGCGACCGGGCACGGCATCGGGTTCGGGTGGTGGCTGCTGCTCGGGGTGCCGCTGGCCGTGGTGAGCGCGCATTTGACGGCCGAGATCGTGTTGTGGCTTTTCACCACGCGGGAGGACCGGGCGAGGCCGCTGCAGGTGGAGGTCGCCGCGGAACAGGCCACCGTCGAGATGCGCGTGCCCGCCCTCGTGGGTGCAGCGCGGAGCGAGGGTCCCCTCCCAGGGGTCCCCTGTTCTGATTCTCCCACGCAGCACCGACAATTCCGGACGCTCGAACTCGCGCCGCCGCCTCTGGAGACTCCGGAGCAGCCCCGCGCCGACGGCACATCGGCCGCGAAGTCATGGCGCCGCCGCACCCCCGCCCTCACCCGGCAGGAGTGGACCGCCCTCACCGTCGTCCTCGCAGTCTCCGCCGCCTGGCTCACCGAGCCCTGGCACCACATCCCACCCGAGGTCTCCGCCCTGACCGGCGCCCTCCTCATCACCGCACCCCGTCTCGGCACCACCACCTTCAAAGCAGCCTTCGCCGAGGTGCCGTGGCCCCTCCTGGTCTTCATGGCCGCCACCACCGCGCTCGGCACAGCCCTGATCAAGTCCGGCGCCGCCGACCTCGCCGCCGGCTACCTCGGCGGCGGTTCGGACCTGCGGCTGCTCGCCACCGTCATCGGCGTCAGCCTCGCGGCCCACCTCGTGATCCAGTCGCGGTCGGCCCGGTCGAGCGTCCTCATCCCGATCGTCATCCCGCTGGCGCTCGCGGCCGGCATGAACCCCGCCGCCCTCGCCTTCGCCTCCACCGCGGCGGCCGGCTTCTGCCACACGCTCACGTCGTCCGCGAAACCGGTCGCGCTCTTCTCCGACGCCTACCGGCCCAAGGACCTGCTCAAGCTCTCCGCGGTCCTGGCCCCGGTCACCGGGCTGCTCGTGTTCGCGGCAGCCGTCCTGCTTTGGCCGTACCTCGGCCTACCACTGAAATGAGGTCGATGATGCGTTTTCTCGTTGCTCCCAGCGGTTTCAAGGAATCTCTCGACGCGTGTGCCGTCGCCGACGCCATCGCCGCGGGCATCCACCGGGTCGTGCCGGGCGCGATCGTCGACAAGGCGCCGCTCGTCGACGGCGGAGAGGGCTCGGCCAAGGCGCTCGCCGAGGCGACCGGTGGCACGGTCGTCCCCACGTTCGTGACCGGGCCGATCGGTGAGCCGGTACCGTCGCACTTCGCGTTGCTCGGTGGTCCCGGACCTCGCACGGCCGTGGTGGAGATGGCCGCCGCAGCCGGGCTCAGGCTGGTGCCGAAGGATCATCGCGATCCGGCGAGCACGACCACGTACGGCGTGGGCGAGCTCATCAAGGCCGCGCTCGACCTCGGCGTCGACCGGATCCTCGTCGGCTGCGGCGACTCCGGCACGTCCGACGGAGGCGCGGGTGCGTTGCAGGCGCTGGGTGCCAGTGTCAAGGACGCCAACGGCGACGAGATCGGGCACGGGGGAGCGGCACTGGTCAACGCCCGCACGCTCGATCTGTCCGGAATGGACCCGAGGCTCGACAAGGTCGAGATCACCGTGGCGTGCAACCCGCACAACGTGCTGTGCGGCGAGCGTGGTGTGGCGCGGGTGTTCGGTCCGCAGAAGGGGGCGACGCCGCGGCAGGTCGAGCAGCTCTCTGATGCCCTCGACAACTGGGCGGATCTGCTCGGCGACGTGCGGACCATCGCCGGTGGCGGCGCGTCCGGCGGGCTCGGCGCGGGACTGCACGCGGCGCTGGGCGCGACCCTCGTGCCGCGCTTCGACGTGATCCTCGAACACTCCGATCTGGACGCACGGCTGCCGTTCGCCGACCTCGTCATCACCGCGGAGGGCGCCATCGACGGCCAGACCCCGCACGGCAAGGTGCCGGCCGAGGTGGCGCGCAGGGCGAAGAAGCACGGCAAACCGGTGATCGCGCTGGCCGGCACGATCGGTGCCGACGCCCGCGTCAACCACGACGTCGGCATCGACGCCTACACCAGCATCATCGCCGCGCCCGTCGAGCTGGACGTCGCGATCGCCAGGACCGCCGAGCTCCTCACCGACGCCACCGAACGCACGCTGCGGCTGGTGCTCGTCGGCGCGGCCCTCACACGGTGACCTCGATCTCCTTGCCCAGCTGGGCGCCGCCGAGCAGGTCGAGGTCGTCGCCGCTCCAGAATCGGCCGGGGTCGTACCAGTTCGGCCGGCGGTGGGGCAGCAGTCCCATCTCCGCGTACGTCACCGCCACGATCTCCGCGCAGAACGCGCTCTCCAGCGTAGCGTCCGCCTTGTCCCGCAACGGAATCCGCCCGCGCAGCCAGCGTGACGCGAGCCGCGCGGTCGAGGGGAACGGCGTGCCGTCGAGCCGGGCGACCGCGCGCAGTGCCGCGTCCTCCATCTCGCGCGTCACCGGGTGGTCGAGCTGCCGCAGCCACGCCCGCTGCTTGTACTTGTCGTGCCACGTCACCACGGCGTCGCGCAGGTCGTGCAGCTGGGCGCCGCGCTGGTGCGTGCCGCTCCACATGTCCTTGAGCGACTTGCCGAGCTCGGCGTGCCACATCAACGGCGGCAGGTCGTCCAGCACGATCGCCATGCCCACGTGGTTCACGGGGCTGTTCGTCATCGCCTGGATCGCCCTGTCCGCGGCGCTGCGACCGCGGAACACCCACACGTCACCGGTACGGGTCAGTTCGACGGCTTCGTCCAGGGTTATCGCCATGACCACGTAGCCTAGGCACATGAAGCTCTGGAAGGTGCTCGGCATCGCCGCGTTCGCGGGTGTCGCGGCGAGCGGTGTGCTGGTGGCCCGCGACCAGCGCCGCCGCGCCGCCTACACCCCGGACCAGGTCAGGGAACGTCTTCAGGAACGTCTGGCCGAGGCGTCGAAGACCGCCGGCTAGAACGTCACCCGCACCGCGGTGGTGAGGACGACCTCGCCGTTCGCGGCCGAGTGCTCCTGGAAGAACACCCATCCGGTGCCGCCGGCCGGCCGCGGGAAGGTGATCTCACCGCGGAACGGGGCCGGCGCGTCGCCGCCGCCGCCGGTGACGAAGCTCTTGGCGATCTCGGCCGTGCCGCCGTCCGTCTCGGCCACGACGCGCACCGTCACGTTGCCCTCGAAGACGTGGGCACGTCCGGTCAGGACGAGTGGTGACGACACCGCCTCGCCGGTCTTCGGCGTGTCGACCAGGATGACGTCCGAGCGGGTGCCGGCCACCAGCCACCGGCCACCCGCGCGTGACAGCCCGACCGCCGTCGGCAGTGTCCTCACCGGCTGGGTGCTGTCGTTCGGGGACGGTGGGTAGTACGTCGCCTCGGCGAGGTTGTCACCGGTCCACCGGAACGGCCCTTCGAACGCCGTCCGCATCCCGGCGACCTCGACGAGGAACCGCTTGCCCGCGGCCACCGCGCCCGTCTGGTCGCCCGGCGTGTCCGGGGGAGTGACCTGCAGCCAGTGGTAGAACCCCGCGACGTCGCCGTTGAACGAGTACACGGTGGACCGCACCGTCGGGAACTGCTTGAGCGTCGCGTCCAGCTCGGCCAGCAACGCGGCGCTGCCGGTGCTCGAGCTCGCGTTCGGGATGATCGTGCTGAAGTCCGTGAAGTCGGCGTGCGCCACACCGTCCGTGATCTGCACGCTCTTCAGCGACTTCGCGGTGCCCGGCACGAACATCGACCAGTAGCCCGCTTCGCGTTCGGCCACCGTGGGACCCGCCAGCAACTCGTTCAACGCGGCGGTCGCGACCATCTGGGTCTTCGGCACCGAGCGCGGTACGGCCACGACCGCGGCCGGGTCGCCGCGGTGGAAGTACACGGAGAACGCGGTCTGTTCCGTGACAGGGGCTGTGCCGGGAGGCTGCTGCCGATCGGGCCTCAGCGCGATCAGCACGCCGCCGAGGAGCACGGCCACACCCGTCACCACGCCGATGACCAGCCACAGCTGTCGTCTGCTCCTGAACCAGCTCATCGGCTTCTCCCGTCACACCCCCGAGTGCTGAGACAAGCGTGCGCCCAGACCCGGTGCGAGCGCAGCGTCAGCGCCGTTCCACCGCGGGTTCGGCCGCCTCGCGGTGCTCGGGAACGAGCCGGTAGGCCACGAAGGACGCCACTACGAGCAGCCCGGCCGCGACCAGTGCCGTGCCCTGCATCGCCTCCGTGAACGTGCCCGCGCGAGCCCATGCCGACAGCACGGTGCCGAGCACCGCGATGCCGAGCGCCGCGCCCAGTTCGTACGCCGTCTCCGACACCGCCGACGCCGCACCGGCCTTGTCCGCGGGCACGGCCGACACCACCGCGTCCGTCGTCAGCGTCAGCGCCAGGCCCACCCCGGCACCGACGATCACCAACGCCACCGCGATCGCGCCGTACGCCGCGGAGAACCCGACGATCGCCAGCCCGGCCGCGCTGGCCAGCAGGCCCAGCGCGATCGCCCGGCCCAGGCCGAGCCACCGCACCACCCGCCCGATCACCACGACCACGAGCATGCCCGCGATCCCGAGCGGCAGCTCCCGCAGACCTGCCTCCAGCGGCGAGTGGCCCAGCACGTTCTGGAAGTACTGCGACAGGAAGAACACCAGCCCGGTCAGGGCGAAGATCGCGATCATGCTGGCGCCCACGGCACCGCTGAACGCCGGCCTGCGGAACAGCGCCACGTCGATCATCGGGTGCGCGGACGACTGCTGCCGCCGCACGAACAACCACACCCCGGCCACGCCCACCAGACCCGCCACCAGTGCCGTCCAGGTGGGGCCGACCAGCGCGACTTCCTTGATCGCGTACACCAGTGGCACCACGCCCACCGCCGACAGCAGTGCCGACACCAGGTCGAACGGGCCCGGATCGGGGTCGCGGGACTCCGGCAGCCACCACGCGCCGGACACCAGCAGCAACGCCATCACCGGCAGGTTGATGACGAACACCGAACCCCACCAGAAGTGCTCCAGCAGAATCCCGCCGACCAGCGGGCCCAGTGCGGCACCGGCCGTCGCCATCGCCGCCCACACCGCCACCGCCCGTGTGCGCTCCACGGGGTCGGTGAACAGGTTGCGGATGATCGACAGCGTCGACGGCATGATCGTCGCGCCCGCCACGCCGAGCAGCGCGCGAGCCACGATCAGCCAGCCCGCCGACGGCGCGAAGGCCGCGAGCAGCGACGCCACCCCGAACCCGGCAGCGCCCGTCAGCAGCAGCTTCTTGCGGCCGATCCGGTCGCCGAGCGTGCCCATCGTGACGAGCAGACCGCCGAGCACGAACGAGTAGATGTCGCCGATCCACAGCACCTCGGCCGGCGACGGCCCCAGGTCACGACCGAGCGCCGGAATCGCCAGCGCCAGCACCGTGGCGTCCACCGCGATCAACAACAACGCGAGCGCGAGCACGCCCAGTGCTGCCCACTTCCGCACGAGATCCCCCTTAGCCGACCATCTGGTCTGCAAATCAACGTACCGTCTGGACGGTCGGCTGAGCAACCACTAGGTTGACCTCGTGCCTGGAGAACAACGCAATGCGCCCCGCACTCGCCGTGAAGTGATCGAAGCGGCCGCGCGCGCGTTGATCACGCACGGGCCCGGAGTCAGCCTCGACGCCGTCGCCAGGGAAGCGGGCGTGTCGAAGGGTGGCCTGCTGCACCACTTCCGCACCAAGCAGGCGTTGCTCGTCGGCCTGATCGACGAGTGGTTCGGCCACTACGACGTGATGGTCGAGAGCCTGCTCGAACCGGAGGACACGCCGGGCCGGTGGACCCGCGCGCACATCCGGGCGACGTTCACGACGGACGAGCTGTGGTCTCACCCATCTGTCGTAACGGCGTTGCTCGGCGTCCCGGAACTGCAGCAGCGGTTGGATGTCGCCGCGGCCCGCTGGCGCCAGCAAATCGATTCCGACGGGCTTCATCAACAACGCGCGGACCTGATTTCACGTGCACTCGACGGAGTGACGCTGGCAGATCTCCTGTGGCGCGGTCAGGAGACACCCGAAGAGCGCGAACACACCCGTGACCTGCTGCTGAAGCTCACCGAGCAGACCGGGCCGCTCGTCTGACGTTGTCCACCGATCGTTGTCAAGTGGAACAACGCTGAGACTGGACAACGAGAACTGCGTACCGTCGGAAGTGGTTGCACTCCGGGGGGAAGCAAATGCCGATAGTGTTGTCCGAATCCGTGCCCAAGGGGCGCGGGTTGACGATTCTCTTCGAGTTGGAAGATCTCGCGCGCACCCGGTTCGCGCCGGCGCCGCTGCCGATGTACGAGCTGGTCTTCACGGTGCACGGCGGTAGCTGGGACCGCCTGCTGCTGCCGCAGATCCGCCCGCTCGCCGAGCTGATCAGGCCCGGCCGGTTCATCCCGGACTTCTTCAACTCCGCGCGACCCGACTTCGACGAGGCCGTGCGCCAGGTGCTCGACGTGCCCTCGACGCGGGTGCGCGACCAGATCGCGAGCATGCTGGGCACGACCTCGCCGTGGCTGCGGTCGTTCGCGGCCGGCACTCCGACCTCGCGGCAGGACCTGAGGTCGGCCCTCAACGCGGGTTTCCGCGACCTGCTGGGCAACAACTGGCCGGAGACGCGCCAGGCGTTCGACGCCGAGGTGCGGCTGCGGTCGTCGCAGGCGGTGTCGCGCGGGCTGGGGGATCTGCTCGGCAAACTCCACCCGTCGATCTCGTGGAACTCGCCCGCCCTGCACGTCGAACTGGGCTGGGACACCGAGATCTCGTTGCGCGGCACGGGAATGCTGATCGTGCCGGTGCTGCACGGGCTCACCCGCCCGGCGGTGTCGATGTTCGCCGAACCGCAGCCGCTGCTCTTCTACCCCGCGGCGCCACCGCAGCCGAGCGGCGCCAGCCTCGAACTGGCCCTCGGGCGCACCCGGACGCTGGTGCTGCGGGCGCTGACGTCCGAACGCACCACCACCGAGCTCGCCAGGCACGTGGGCATCAGCCTGCCCACCGCGTCGCAGCACGCCACCGCCCTGCGCACCGCGGGGTTCGTGTCCACCCACCGCAACGGCCGGTCGGTCCGTCACCGCCTGACCAGACGCGGCTGGGAACTGCTCAACTGACCCCCGGGAGGCCCGCATGACCGCGTTGCCGCGGTACCGCACCGACCCGAGCCCTCGCGCGCTGGCCACCCGGCTGCGGGCACTGCTCACCGCCCAGGTCCCCGTCGCCTGCGGTGTCTACGCCGGCCTTTCCGCTCCCGTCGCCACTTCGCCGTTGCACGCGAAGATCACACACGCCATGGCTCAGGCGTTCGTGACGGGCACTTCGGCGGGTGTGCCCCGCTTCGAACCGCCACCGTCCGCACAGCTGCGGCTGCTCACGGCGGCGAGCTGGGGGCGGCTCGACGGAGTCGGCGTGGACATGACGACGTTCCCCGTCGACCTCGCCTCCGAACTGTGGTGGCGGGTGCACGAACGCGCGCTCGGCTCGTTGCGCACGGCCGAACGCCGCGTCGCCTGCGATCTGTTGCTGCGCCTGGGATATCCGCAGCGCGCGGCGTCGGTGATAGGGCTGACCGTGATCGACGCGCACCGGCAGGTGCTCTCGCCGGAGCTCGCCATGGAACAGCTCGCGGTGTTGCGCTGCCACCTCCCGGCGTCCGCGGTCGAAGCGATGGCGTTGCGGGGAGCTCGTTCCGGGTTGCCGGCCGAGACACGGCGCGACCTCGCGCTGTTCGTGGTGTTCCGCAACGCGGCCCGCGGAGCCGACTCCACGTCCCTGCGGGCCGGTGCGGCACTGGCGGTGAAGGCGTCCTCGGAGCTGCCGCACAACGGTTTCACCATGGCGCTCCACCGCGCGCGGCTGTACCGGGCGATCGCCGCGGTTCCCTTCGTCCGGCGCGACATCACCGAGACGCACCGGCTGCTCGGACGCGCGCTGGAATGCCTGACGTCGATCACGCCGGGCTCGGCGGAGATGGACCAGCTGGCGTGGGCGGACGAGGCGTACGCGCTGCACTGCTTCCTCGTGCGGACCCACCTGGCCATCGGCCTGGGACAGCGCGCGGCCGGGTACGCCGACGAGCTCGTCGAGCTCAGTCCCGGCGACCACCGGACGTGGGCGTTGCGCGGCGACGCGCTGGCCGCGTGCGGCCGGCTGGACGACGCGATCGAGGCCTACACGCGTGGTGTGGCACTGGGTGGCTGGGGCGCGGCGCGAGCTGCTCACCTCCGCGGGTTCCTGCTGGACCGGCTCGGGCGGGTGGCCGAAGCCGCCGAGGACTACGTGTTGTCGCGACGCATCGACCCCACAGCGTCGGTCGTGTCAGCGAGCATCGGCCGTCACCAGCAACCTGAGGTGCGCGCGGAGCCAGGTGGCCGCGGCCGGGCCGTCGGCGAACGCCGTGACCTGGGCCGCCGCCGTGCGCAGGCCCGTGCGGTGCAGGTGCGCGGCGACCTCGCGCACGCGGGCGAGCAGGCTGTCCGTGAGGTTGTCCAGTCCTCGATGCGCCGCATCGGCTAACACCAGCAACGCGCCGTCGACCGCCGCGCTCAGCGGATCGGACGTGGTGACGCCCGGCGGCAAGGGTTGCGGCGTGGTGCCGGGCGCCAGGTCCGGCACCACCACGCCCGCGTCGGTGCGCACGGCGAGCGGGTCGACGACCAGCGTGCCGCGGTGCCTGCGGATGGTGCCGGTGATCGTCGTCGGGTTGGCGCGCAACGCGGTCGCAAGCGCGTCGAGCGCGTGTGGCGCCACCGCCCGGTGGGTCGCTTCGAGAACGCATTGGCTGCGGTGGTTCTGGGTGCTGGGTGACGTGTGGTGCAGCGTGGCGGTGAGACGCTGGGCCGCCGGGTCGTAGGCCACCTCCGTCACCTCGCTGACCCGGACCACGCGCACCAGTTCCGCCTCGACCCTCGCCCGCACCTGGCGTGGCGGCAGGTCGGCCAGGTGCGCGGCCGCGGCGTCGTAGTCGTCGATCACCAGCGCCTGCGGCAGATCGTCCCAGGACGTGCCTACCGGGGTGAGCGACGTTTTGGCCACCCTGCTCGTCTTCAGCGTCACCACGCGGCTCGCGCTGCGGGTCGCCGACTCCGACACGACGTTGGCCGCGGCCAGTTTCTGCCCCGTGCGCAGGGGAGTGTCGCGGTGCACCAGCACCACGTCGCCCGACGCGAAGAACACGTCCGCGGTGGTGGCGCTGCGCAGGCGTGCACCCAGCGCCGTCAGCCGGACTCGCCGCAACGGTGTCTCCGCGGGTTCGTCGAAGCCGAGGACCTCGGCGCGCGGGCCGGTCGCGGTGGTCCGCGCGTGCAGCTCGGTCAGCAGCGCGGCGAACCGCTGCGCCTCGTAGTCGGCGCTGCGCCGGCGATAGGCGGTCAGCTGCGCCAGCAGGTCGGTGATCACCGAGGCCGGCCAGTGCAGGCGCTGCGCGGTCAGGTCGCGGTGCAGGCGCTGCCACGCGACGTCCAGCACCTCGCTCGCGTTGGTGGCGCCGTCGAGCAGCAGCTGGTCGAGCAGGTCGGTGACGGCGGTCAGATCCGTCGCGGTGGTGGGAGATCCGCCCACGTCGACCGTGTCGGTGCCGAGTGCGTCGGCCTCGCGGAACGCCCACACCGCGAGCGCCGTCGCCTCGTCGCGGTTGACCGCGTCCGTGTGGACGTAGGACAGGTCGCCGGGCACCAGGAACGTCACCGTGCACGTCGGGAGCTCGGCCTGCGCGGTCCGGTCCTCCGCGGTCGGGCGGCGGAGCCTGGCGCGGTAGCCGGCCTGGAACGCCCGGCGGGCGCGGCGCAGCGTCCGTTCACCCATCAGCGCCGTCAGGTCGTCGTCGGTCACCGCGCCCGGCGACCACAGCTCCGCCGGTGCACCGGCCTCCTGAGTGCGTTGGTACGCCAGGACAACGGCGATGCGATGCCGGCACACGCCCGCCGCGCCACAGCTGCACCGGGCCGCGTCGAGGGGGGTGTTCGGCGGCAGCGTCGTCGTTGTGCCGTCCGGGAACTCGCCCTGGACGGCACCGTCCGGATCGGTGCCGAGCACGGGGACGGCCCCCGCGTCGAGCTCCTTGACGGCACGCTTCACCAGGCCGCGGTTGGCCAGCGCCGCGAGCGCGTCCGGGGTGAGTGCCAGCAGGTCGGGTCTGGTCACGAGAGTTTCTCCGCCACGAATTCCGCGAGTTGGCCCGGGGTCATGGCGCCGACGTGGGCGCCCGCGTTCGCGAGGCGCTGGCCCAGCGCGCGGTCGTAGTCCGGGTTCGCCTCCTCGTCCAGCGCCGCGAGGCACAGCACGTGCGTGCCCTGTTCGCACAGGCCCTTCACCGTGCGGACCAGGTGGTCCGCGTTGCCGCCCTCGTAGAAGTCGCTGATGAGCACGACGATCGCCCGGCGCGGGCTGTCGACGAGGCTCGCCCCGTACACGGTCGCCTTGGCGATGTCCGTGCCGCCGCCGAGCTGCACCTTCATCAGCAGCTCGACCGGGTCGGTCACGTCGGACGTCAGGTCGACCACGTTGGTGTCGAAGGCGACGAGGTGCGTCCTGAGCCCCGGCAGGTTCCACAGGCAGGCCGCGGTGACAGCCGAGTGGATCACCGAGCCGGTCATCGACCCCGACTGGTCGACCAGCAGGATCACCTGCCACTGCTCGACGTGCTTGCGGGTGCGGGAGAAGAACTTCGCGTGCTCGATCGAGAGCTTGCGCTCATCCGGCTGGTAGCGCTGGAGGTTCGCCCTGATCGTGGCCCGGAAGTCGAAGTTGCGCGAGTTGCGGTGGATGCTCGGCCGCCGCGACCTCGTGCCGCTGAACGCCTGCCGCACCTCGGTCCGCAGCTTCTCCATGAGCTGCCTGACGACGGCCTCGACGATCTTGCGCGCCAGCGCGAGCACGGCGGGGTTCATCAGGTGCTTGGTGCGCAGCACCGCCCGCAGCAAGGCCTGGTTCGGCTCGATGCGTTGCAGCACCTCGGGATCCGTGACGACGTCGGTGATCTCGTACCGCTCGACGGCGTCGCGCTCCAGCCGCTCGATCGTCTCCCTGGGGAAGAGCCGGTGCACCTGGTCCAGCCAGTCCACCGTCTGCAGCACGGAGTCCTCGTTGCCGCCCTTGCGCACCCCGCGTTCGGCGAGCTCGGGATCGCGCCCGTAGAGCCACTGCAGCGCGGCGTCCCGCGCCGCCGCGGAACCCTGCAGCGCGCCGGTGCAGCGGGAGGCGGGCTCGCCGAGGATCAGCCGCCAGCGTTCCAGGTCAGTCATGCCAGCCCGCCCTTGGTGAGTAGCGCCTCGACGCGGTGTTCCACGGCCAGTGCCTCCGCAACGACCATCGGGTCGGCGGTGAGCCGGGTGAGGTTCCTCGCGTCGCCCTCGACGCCGCGGTGGGCGAGGACGGTCCCCGCGATGGTCTCCCTTTCCCTCGGCGGGAAGTAGCTGAAGGCGAGCCGCAACGCGGGCAGCGCCACCAGGAACTCCTCCTCGGTCATCGCGCTGACCAGCTCGTCCAGCACCCCGACCAGATCGGGGCTCGCCAGCACCTCTTCGCGGGCCACCGCGAACAACCCCGCGAGCCAGTCGCCGAGCGCCGCGATGCCGCGGACCTTCCGCACGTCCGGCTGCGCGCCGAGCGCCCAGGCCAGGCCGAGCGCCGCACCCCGCAGGTCCGGCGGCGCCTGCACGTCGTTGCTCACGCGCGTCGCCACACCAGTGACATCCGCTGTGTCCAGTGACAGCGCGGCGTTCGCATGCAGCACGGCGTCCCTGGTCGCCGCCATCGTCCTGAGCCGGTGCGGGTCGGCAGGCGCCGGTCCGCCGTGCAGTCCCTCGATCAGCCACAGCACCCTGGCCGTGCCCGCGTCGATCACCGCGCCCAGCAACGGGTCCTTCGCCGTGCCGAACAACCTGTCGTGCCGCCACAACCCGAGCACACCGCTCAGCACGTCGCCGAGTGCGGCAAGGTCACCCGTCTCCTTGACGCCTTCGCCGAGCGACGCCTTGACCCTCTCCGACAGCGTCGAGATGCCGCACAGCACCGCGTCGAACAGGATCCCCGCGAGGTGCCGCAGCTGCGCGTGCCGTGCCTGCCGTTCGAGCGCCACCCCGGCCGCTTCCTCCAGCGTGGCACCGTGCTCGGCGGCCTCGATCAACGCCGCCAGCCGCTCCTCGACCGGTGTGAGGAGCCACTGCTCGTCCAGCTGCGGCGCGGTACCCCCCGACGGCCCGCTCGTGCGCTCGAAGCCGGGAATCCCCAGCACCCGCAACCGGTGCAGGATCCTGCTGCGCTCCAACGCGTCCGGGTCCGTGAGGTCGAGCGCGATCTTGCCCTCCTGGTCGAGCCCGTGCGCCCGCAGCAGCTGCTGGACGGCGTCGACCAGCGGCGGCGCCGGTGTGCTCGGATGCAGCCGCCCGACCTTGTCACCCCGCAGCGCCCCGATCATCTCGACGAGCGCCGGGTGCGCGCCGGGCCGCAACGTGCCGCGCCGATTCCACGGCGGCGGCTGCGTCAGGTCCTCGGAGATCAACGCGCTGGTCAGTCCGTCCAGCACGTCCGTGCGGGCCGGGTGCTCGTGCCCACGCAACCGCGCCAGCGCCCCGGCCTGGGTGTGCGCGGCGACGAGGTCAGCCGTCGACACCGGCTGCTGCCTGCGGCGCAGCCTCGTCGCCACCGACTCGACGAGCCAGTCCGCCGCCCGCCGCGGCCCGTTCTCCCAGACCTGCTGGTAGTAGCCGGGTGACGGCATGCCCGACTGGTACCCGGTGAACGCGTCCAGCCGCGCGTGCGAGTACGGCACGAGGTAGCTGGCGCCGCGCTCGCGTTCCGGCACCCCCGGCCACTCGGCGTCCTCTGCCGGACGGCTGTCGAGCTCGGCCTTCAGCGCGGGCGTGTGGAAGCCGCCGGTGACCACGACGACCGGCCTGCCACCCGCGTGCCTCACGGCCGCCCGCACCCAGCGCGCCATGTACTCCTCGCGCGCCGCGTCGCCGTCGTCCGCGGCGGCCGTGCCGCGCAGGACGTCGAAGTACTCGTCCAGCCCCTTCGGCTCCGGTTCGGACTCGAAGAGGTGGTCCCACAGCACGTCGACGTTGTCGACCGCGAACTCCCGGCACAACCGCTCGACGACCTCGGCGTAGCGCAGCTCGGCGTCGGCGTACCTGTTCGTGACGCCGTGGAACGCCTCGTGCCACGCGGGCAGGTCGATGAACCTGACCTCCGCACCGTGCCGGCGCCCCTCGGTGATCGCCACCCACTCCGGCGAGTAGTCGCAGAACGGCGTCCACGAGGCGTGCTGGTCGGAGTAGCTGAACAACGCGATCGGCAGCTCGTGTCCCAGCAGCAGCTCGTCGACGCGCTCGTTGAAGTCGGCAGGGCCCTCGATCAGCACGTACGCCGGCCGGTGGGTGCGGATGGTGTCGGCGACCAGCCGGGCACAGGCGGGACTGTGGTGCCGGACGCCGACGAACACGGCCCCCATCAGCCGGGCAGCAGGTGGCGGGCCCGGTGCAGCTCCTGCCACTGCTTCCCCTTGCGCCGCGGCGCGTGCTGTTCCAGGTACCGGCGCAGGCGAGCCAGGTCCTCCGCGTTGTCCTTGGCCGCCGTGCCCGCCAGGCACTCGACGACGTCGGCCGCCGTCCCCGCCTCGCCGCGCAGGAACCACCCGCGCAGCCCCACCGCGTGCGCCACCGACACCGCCTCCGCCGTGCTCATGACGGTGGTCAGCCGGTCGTTGCCCTCCCTCAGGTCGCGGAACGTCCTGACGAGCACCTCCAGCACGTCCCGCTTCGGCGCGAGCTCGACGCCGGACTTGGCGAGCAGCTTCGCCGACTCCTGCTCGACCAGCGCGAGCTCGGTGTCGAAGTCCGCGATGGGGAACACCGTCTCGAAGTTGAACCGCCGCTTCAGCGCCGCGCTCATCTCGTTGACACCCCGGTCGCGCGTGTTCGCCGTGGCGATCACGTTGAACCCGTCCTGCGCGAACACCATGCCGTCCGGGCCGTTCAGCTCACCGATCGCCATCACGCGGTCGGACAGCATCGACAGCATGCAGTCCTGGACCTCCAACGGGCAACGCGTGATCTCCTCGAACCGCACCACCTTGCCCTCGGCCATGCCGCGCAGCATCGGCGCCGGCACGAGCGACCGCGGCGACGGGCCCTCCGCCACCAGCAACGCGTAGTTCCACGAGTACTTGATCTGGTCCTCGGTGGTCGCCGCGCCGCCCTGGATCGTCAGCGTCGACTCGCCGCTGACCGCCGCCGCGATCAGCTCGGACAGCAAGGACTTGGCCGTGCCCGGTTCGCCGACGAGCATCAGCCCCCTGCTGGTGGCCAGCGTGACGAGCGCTCTGTCCACAAGGGACGGATCGCCGACGAACTTCTTCGTGATCCCCCGCTTCTCGTCGCCCACCACGAACCTGCGCGCGGCTTCGAGGCTCAACGCCCAGCCGGGCGGCTTGGGCGCGGTGTCGGAGTCGCGCAGCCGGGCGAGCTCGTCGGCGTGGCGGACTTCGGCCGGCGGGCGCTGCATCGTCTGAGTGCTGGTCATGACTGCAGGGACTCCAGTTCGGAAAGGAGCTCGGACACGGTGATCGGGTCGACGTCGAAGGTGCGCGGCGCGTTCTTCGGCGCGGACCAGTCGCCGCTGCCGGTGGGAGAGAACCACATGTCGGTGAAGCTGACCTCGGGGAAGACGTCGACGGCGCCGACCGCGATGCCGGGGTCGAGGGAGGCGACGAGCGCGCCGCCACCGGGGAACGGCCGCGTGATCCAGCACTCGACCCCGGCGTCCTGCGGTTCGCCGCGGACCCAGCCCTTCTTGGTGAGGCCGAGGATCTTGCCGATCGGGCGGGGCACGTTGCTGTACTTCTCGAGGTGGGGGAGCAGGTCGTCACCGGGAGCCAGGAGGTGGACCGGGCGGCCCAGCTGCGGGAACGGCTGGAGGATCTCGTAGTCGGCGAACACCTCGCCCCAGCGCGGCTCGGCCTGGAGACTCACCGGGTGAGCCACCCGGACGACGGCGTTGTCCGGGAGGGTGATCTCGTCGTCGGCGGCGTCGGCGAGGGTGCGGTCCTCCGCCAGCCGGAACGAGAGGCCTTCGTCGGTGATCCACACGAGGCGGCGGACAAGGTGCCAGAGCAACGGGTGTGCGGCCAGAACCGTGTGGAACTCCTCCGCGGTCCACGTCCGCTGGTCGACCATGGCACGTTCGAGACGCTGGATCTGGTCGGCCGCGATCGTCCTGACGTCCTTCTTCAACGCAGCGAACCGCCTGTGCTCCAGCGGTGCCTTGTCCTGGTCGTCCTTGGCGGCTGGCTTCGGGAGATCCTTGCGGCGCTTGCCGTCCGGGTCGAGCACGAACGGCTTGAGCTGCTCGTCGAAGCCCACGGTGAACCGGCGGGGCCCGTAGTCGATCACCAGGGTCGCGGCGTCGTCCAGGCCCAGGCGCGGGACGAGGCGGTCGGACAGCTGGTCGCGGCTCAGGCCCAGCTCGGCGGCGATCTGGGCGATCTTCTCCTGGGCGCGGGTCTTGAGGCCCTTGAACGACACCTTCTCGGCGATGCTGTTCAGGTGCGACAGGGCGACCTCGGTGCCGATGTCGGCGAGCACGTCCAGCCCCGCGACCGCCCTGGCGTGCTGGCTCTCGCCGGGCCAGTTGCGGATCAGCGGAGACAGGGCCCGGACCGTCTCGTCGTTGCCGAACCAGCCGAGCGCGCTCAACGCCCAGCTCTCCTTCGACGGCCCGCCGGCCTGCAACCAGTGCTCGAAGACGGCCCACGCGAACGCCGCGAGCGATGCCGGGTCGAGAGCCTCCCTGGCCACCGGCAGCCCGGCGTAGATCTCGCCAGGCTTGGACAGTGCCGCCGTCATGAGCAGGTGCCCGGTGGCCTCCGCCGGCAGGGCGTGCGCGCGGTCGCGGAGCAGCACCTGGGGCAGCAGCCGGGTGTCGGCCCACTCACCGATCACCGGCAGCTTGGTGGGCAGCACGTCGAGCGGGTCGACGGACAACACGACGTCGATCGCCGTCTCCGCGCCGCAGGACGCGGCGATGGACTTCACGTCCACGCCGATGCCGTGCAGGTGTCGGATCGCGGCCTCGGCGTTGCGGCGCGCGGTGCCTGGCGTGCCGGCCGCCGCCGGGATGAGCAGCCGGGCGGCCAGTTCGCGGTGCCGGGCCAGCCAGGCGAGCCCCCAGCGCCTGGCCTGCCTGGTCCTCGCGAACCAGTCGGCCATCACGGCAGCCACCTCGGCGGACGCGAAGGGCAGCAGCACCACACCGCCCGTCGCGGGGGTGGCCTGGCCGAGCCGCAGCAGGGCGGGCACGGCGTCGACCCCGAACCGGGCGGCGAGCCGCTTGCCCCAGTCCTCGAAACCGTAGGAGTGCGTCGGCTTCCACTCCGCGACCAGGTGCCGCACTTCCGCCTCGGGCGCGAGGAGGAACAGTTCGCTGTCGAAGTAGCCGGCCCGGCCCGCGAGGTAGTCCCCGAGCAACGTCTGCCAGCTGCGGTCCGAGTACCAGTCGTGGCCCGACTCGAGCCACTTCTCGCGTTCGCCCGGTTCCCAGACCACCGTCGCGTCCGGCACGGGGAGATCCGCCACCACCACGGGCTTCACCGGCGGACGGCGCCGCAGCCACGGCGGCGAGGCGAGCAGCGGCGGCAACAGGTCCGTGCCCGCCTCCGGCACGACCTGGCCCTCGGACGCGGCGAGCAGCGTGGTGACCTCGGCCGGCACGTCGAGCGACGGATGTGACAGCAGGTGCGCCTTCAGCAGCTGTCGCGCTTCCTCGCTCTGCTCGACCCGTTCCACGAGCAGCCGCGCCGCCCGCCGCGGGAACGCCGTCATCGCGGACAGCAGCGCGGGCCGCACGTACTTGGTGTCGTGGCGGTCGAGCAGGATGGTGAACGCCTCGTCCGTCGGCAGGACCGCGAGGATCTTCAGCGCCAGCTTGCGGCGGTCCGCGACCTGGTACTGCTCGTCGAGCTCCGCCGCGAGCATCGGAGCGATGGCCGGCCCCAGCACGTACAGCGCCGTGTAGAGCACGAAGGCAGAGCTGGGCAGCGACCGGCCGACCTTGACGAACTCCTCGTACGTGCTGGCACTGCACGGCAGCAGCCACCACGGCGACACGTAGGACTGGCGGCACACCTCGTCGAACCAGTCCGCCCGCGACGGCACCAGGAACGACCGCAGCTGCCGCACCTCGAGCGTGGCACTCAACCCCGCCAGCGCGGCCTCCGCGGCCTCGACTTCCGCGTCACCGGCGACCGCCAGCGCATAGCGGACGGCGATGAGCATCTGACCCTCGACGTCGGTACGACCGGCGTGGAAGTGCCCCTTCCGGCGGTGCAGGCGGGTACCGGTCCACTTCTGCCGCCGCTCGTTCCACTCCTCCGCGAACGTCAGCGCGACGAACTCGATGACCGCGACGGCGGCGAACGCCGCGCCGTGGTCGGCGATCCAGGCGTGCACCGACGCCGGCCCGGACGACGTGATGGCCGCGATCGCCGCCGCGCCAACGGGGTTCGCGTTTCCGGCGAGGTGTTCTTTGGCCGCGTCGACCAGATCGGCGTTCGGGTTGTGCGCGGAGAGCGCGCGCTCGATCGTGGCGGCCTTCTCGACGATCTGGAGCCGGGCCTCGGCGGCTTTGGCGTGGTCGACCGAGAACTCCGGTGCCGGGTCGAACCCGCGCTGCCGCACCACGTCGCGCAACCAGGCTCTGGGCATGACCCAGGTGTCCTCGTCGACGACCGGTTCCGGCTTGGCAGCGGCGCCGGTGGGTTGCGCGGCTGCGCGAGCGGCGGTCGGCTGGGCGGGTGCGGGCTGGGCAGCCGCCGGAGCCTGAGCGGCCGTGGCCGAGCCGACCGCGACGTAGCCCTTCTTCTCCTTCTCCCCCACCAGTTTCGCGACGTGCGCCTCGGCCGCCTCCGCGGACGCCAGCTCCTTGGTCTGGGTCTGGCCGGCCGTCTCCAGCCGTCCGAAGCGGACGCTCACAGAGGATCCTTCCCGGCCGATCTCCCAGAACTTCGCCGAGCTGCCCGCGACGAGCTCCCACCTGCGCACTGCCGTACCTCCTGGGTCAGGTTCCGATGTCATGGACCGTACTGATGGGGTCTGACAATTTTTGGTGCAACGCTCACGCGCGCAGGGACTCCAGTTCGGACAGGACCTCGGAGACGGTGATGGCGTCGAGCTCGACGGTGGACGGGGCGTTCTGCTGTACAGACCAGTAGCCGTCGCCGCTGGTGGAGTACCAGAGCTCGGCGAACTTGATCTCCGGGAAGACGTCGACGGCGCCCACCGCGATGCCGGGGTCGAGAGAGGCGACGAGTGAGCCACCGCCGGGGAACGGGCGGGTGATCCAGCACTCGACGCCGGCGTCCTGGGGTTCGCCGCGGACCCAGCCCTTCTTGGTGAGGCCGAGGATCCTGCCCACCGGGTGGGGCTCGTCGCGGTAGTTCTTCAGGCGGGTCAGGAAGTCCTCGCCCGGTGCCAGCAGGTGCACCGGGCGGCTCAGCTGCGGGAACGGTTGCAGGATCTCGTAGTCCGCGAACACCTCGCCCCAGGCGCCCAGACAGTCCCGGAGGTCGGCCGGGTGCGCCACGCGGACCGTCGCGCCCTCGGGGAGGGTGATCTCGTCGTCGGCGTCGTTGGCGAGGGTGCGGTCTTCGGCCAGGCGGAAGGACAGGCCCTCGTCGGTGATCCAGACCAGTCGGCGGACGATGTGCCACAGCAGGGGATGGGCGGCCAGGACCGTGTGGAACTCTGAGGCGGTCCAGGTGCGCTGGTCGACCATGGCGCGTTCGAGGCGGTGGATCTGGTCTGCTGCCACGGCTCGGACGTCTTTCTTCAGCGCCGTGTAGCGCTTGTGTTCTTGCGGTGCCCGGTCCTCGTCGTCGCGGGCGCCGGGTTTGGGGAGGTCCTTGCGGCGCTTGCCGTCCGGGTCGAGGACATAGGGTTTGAGCTGCTCGTCGAAGCCGACGCGGAACTGGCGCGGGCCGTAGTCGATCACCAGGGAGGCTTCGTCGTCGAGGCCGAGGCGCGGGACCAGGCGGTCGGCGAGCTGGTCGCGGGACAGGCCCAGTTCGGCGGCGATCTGCGAGACCTTCTCCCGGGCGCGGGTCCTGAGGGCCTTGAACTTCACCTTCTCGGCGATGCTGTTCAGGTGGGACAGGGCCACCTCGGTGCCGATGCCGGCCAGGACGTCCAGCCCTGTCACGGCCTTGGCGTGCTGGCTCTCGCCCGGCCAGTTGCGGATCAGCGGGGACAGCGCGCGGACCGTCGTGTCGTCGCCGAACCAGCCCAGCGCTGTGAGCGCCCAGCCTTCCTTCGACGGTGCACCGACCTCCTGCCACCGCTGGAAGACGGCCCACGCGAACTCGGCCAGCGAGTCCCGGTCGAGCGCGTCGCGGACGATCGGCAGGCCCGCGTAGACGTCGCCCGGCTTGGACAGGGCAGCCGTCATCAGGAGATTGCGGGCGGCCTCGGGGGACAGGGCGTGCCTGCGGTCGCTCAGCAGGACCTGCGGGAGCAGCCTCGTGTCCGCCCACTCGCCGATGACCGGCAGCTTGGCGGGCAGCACGTCGGCGGGGTCCACCGACAGCAGCGCCCGCAGGCCTGCGGCTGACTCGGCATCGGGAGCGACGGCGACGACGTCCACGCCCATGCTCTGGAGCTGGCGGATCGCGGCCTCGGCGTTGCGGCGCAGGGCACCCGGTGCGCCCAGTGCGGCGGGGATGAGGAAGCGGGCGGCCGTCTCGCGATGCCGGCCGAGCCAGTCGAGGGCCACGCGCCGGGCCTGCTTGAGACGCACCAGCCAGTCGGCCATCAGCGCGGCCACCTCGGGGCTGGCGAACGGCAGCAGGATCACGGCGGCGTTCGTGGCCGACTCGACGATGCGCAGCAGCGGGGGCAGCGCGTCGAGGCCGAATCGCGCGGCCAGCCGCTTGCCGGCAGGCTCGGAGCTCCAGCCGAAGTTCGGCTTCCAGTCCGCCAGCAGGTGCCGCACCTCGTCCTCGGGCGCCATCAGGAACAGGTCGTTGGCGCGGAAGCCGATCCGGCGAGCCTCGTACTCCTTCAGCAGCTCCCGCCAGTCGTGGCGGTTGCTCCAGCAGGCGGCTTTCAGCCATTCCTCGCGTTCACCCGGCTGCCACACGACCGACGGCGCGGGCACCGGGACGTCCGGCACCACGACCGGCTTCACCGGAGCCCTGCGGTGCAGCCACGGCGGCGAAACCAGCAGCGGCGGCAACGCTTCCGCCGGTGCTTCTGGCACCAGCGCGGAGTCGATCGGCGTGAACCCGGCGGGCACCTCCAGCTGCGGGTGCGTCACCAGGTGGACGCCCAGCAACTTCCGCAGCTCGTCGTTGCCGGACGACCGCTCGGCCAGCAGCCGGGCCGCCCGCGCCGGGAACGCGCCCATCGCCGACAGCAACGCGGGCCGCACGTACTTGGTGTCGAGACGATCGAGCAGGATCGTGAACGCCTCGTCGGTGGGCAGCGCCGCGAGGACCTTGAGCACCCGCTTGCGGCCGTCCGCGAGTTGGTGTGGCCTGTCGAGCTCTTTCGCGAGCAACGGCGCCACGGCCGTCCCGAGCACGTACACCGCGGTGTGGAGGATGAACGTGCTGCCGGTCAACGACGCCTCGGCCTGCATGAACTCGTCGTAAGTGCTGGCGCTGCAGGGGAGAAGCCACCAGTGGGTCAACGAGTTCGGCTGCTGACAGGCCTCGTCGAACCAGTCGGCGCGCGACGGCACCAGATAGGCGCGGGCCATCACCGCGTCGAGCCCGGTCTTGCGCTCCAGCACGGCTTCCGCCGCGTCGCGCCCGGCGTCGTCCGCGACGGCCAAGGCGTAGCGGAGAGCCGTGAGCATCTGGACGTCCACACTCCCGTTGCTCAGGTGCACGGGGCCGTAGCGGGACAGGTGGGGTTTGCCCCAATCGGACTTGTGCGGCATCCACGTCGCGTTGACGTGCATGCCGATGCTCTCGATCATCGCGTCCACCGCGAACGTCAGCCCGTGGTCGGCGATCCAGTGGTGCACCGTCGCCACGTCGCGCCTCGTCATGACCGCGATCGCCGCCGCTCCAACGGGATTGACGTGCCCGGCGAGGTGGTCGCGCGCTGCCTGGACGAGGTCCTGGTCGGACTCCGGCTCGGCCATGACGCGGTCGAGGGTGGCGATCTGCCTGACCGCGCGCTGCCGGCCCTCGGCGGCCAGTTCGGCGTCGACGGAGAACACCGGTGCCGGATCGAACCCGCGCTGCCGCACCACCTCGCGCAGCCACGCCTCGGGCATGACCCAGGTGTCCTCGTCGGCGACAGGCGGCTTGGTGGGTGTCTCGGTGGCAGGAGGAGAAGCGAAGGTGGCGGCGGGTTGGCCGGCGTTGTCGCGGTCGGTGCTGGGCTGCTCGGCGGCGGCAGCCTGGGTTGAGCCGACGGGTCGGTAGCCCTTCTTCTCCTTCTCCGCCACCAGCTTCGCGACGTGGGACTCAGCCGCCTCCGCAGACGCCAGCTCCTTCGTCTGGGTCTGCCCGGCCGCCCCCAGCCGTCCGAACCGGACGGTCACCACCGACCCGTCGCGGCCGATCTCCCAGAACTTCGCCGAGCCGCCAGAGACGAGCTCCCATCTGCGCACTGCCATACCCCCGGAGTCGGTTCGAAGCTGATGTCGACGAACCGTACCCAGGGGGTCTGACAGTTTTGATGATCAAGCGAAAGCGCTGGTCAGAGCTCCCACCAGAGCGCGGTGTCCGGCGGAAGGAGCAACTGCCCGTCACGCACGCCGTAGTACGAGGACGCCAGCAGCACCGCGCCCGGATCCGGCAGCGAGACGACCTCGCCGGACAGGTTCACCGCGCACGCGAGGCCGTCCCGCTCGAACCACAGCACGTCGGCTGGCCCGTCGACCCACTTCACCCCGTCACCGGCACCCAGCGCGGGGTGCTCGCGGCGGATGCGCAAAGCGTTGCGGTAGAAGGACAACATCGAGTCCTGGTCATCCGACTGCGCCTCCACGCTGAGCTTCGCCCAGTCCGCGGGCTGCGGCAGCCACGACCCGCCGGTGCCGAACCCGAGCGACGGGCCGGACGCGGTCCACGGCAGCGGTACGCGGCAGCCGTCACGGCCGCGCTGGGTGTGGCCGGAGCGTTCCCACATCGGGTCCTGCAGCACCTCGTCCGGCAGGTCCAGCACCTCGGGCAGCCCGAGCTCCTCGCCCTGGTACAGGTACACCGATCCCGGCAGCGCCAGCATCAACGCCAGCGCGGCCCGCGCACGCCGCACACCGGTCTCGCCGCCGCCGTACCGCGTCACGTGCCGTTGCACGTCATGGTTCGACAGCACCCACGTGGTAGGCGCACCGACCGGAGCCACCGCCGCCAACGACGAGTCGATCACCGCTCGCAGCGCGTCGTGCTCCCACTCGGCCGTGAGGTAGTGGAAGTTGAACGCCTGGTGCATCTCGTCGGGACGCAGGTACAGCGCCGTCCGCTCGGCAGAAGGCGTCCACGCCTCCGCCACCAGCACGCGCTCGCCGGGGTACGAGTCCACAACGGTGCGCCACTCGCGGTGGATCTCGTGCACGCCGTCCTGGTCGAAGAACGGCAAAGGCTCCGTGCCCAGCAGCTTCAGCTGGTCGGCGTGCCCGATGTCCGGCAGCCCCGCGGCCTTGATCATCCCGTGCGCCACGTCCACCCGGAAGCCGTCGACGCCCATGTCCAGCCAGAACCGCAGCACGTCGCGGAACTCCGCGCGCACCTCGGGCAGCTCCCAGTTCAGGTCCGGCTGCTCCGGCGCGAACAGGTGCAGGTACCAGGAACCGTCGGCCACCCGCGTCCACGCCGGCCCGCCGAACACCGACTCCCAGTCGTTCGGCGGCTGGTCGCCCACGCCCTCGCGGAAGATGTAGCGCTCCCGGCCACGCCCGGCGAGCGCCTCCTGGAACCACTCGTGCTGGTCCGAGCTGTGGTTCGGCACGATGTCGACGATCACGCGAATGCCGAGCTCGTGCGCGTCCGCGACCAACGCGCGCACGTCGTCGAGTTCACCGAACTGCGGGTCCACCGCGCGGTAGTCCGCCACGTCGTAGCCACCGTCGGCCATCGGCGACGCGTAGAACGGCGTGATCCACACCGCGTCGACCCCCAGGTCGCGCAGGTAGGGCAGGCGTGAACGGATGCCGGGCAGGTCACCGACGCCGTCGCCGTTCGAGTCGGCGAAGCTGCGCACGTAGACCTGGTAGATGACGGCGTGTCGCCACCAGTCCTGGGACATGTCCTGAGCCTTCCGATGGGGTGTGTCAGCGGTCCAGGAAAGACGTTGCAAAAGTTTTCCGCAAGTCGACATGAGGATCGCTTGAGTTTTCGTTGCAAGCCTGCAAAGTTTTGCAGCCCCGGATAATGCGTTGCGGCATCCCCGTGTCATCAGTCAGAGTGGATCTCGACGAACCGGAGAAAGGAGCCAGCCGTGATGCAGCACATGTGTCATCAGCACGTCTGGTGCTCCCCGGCATGAGTTGACCCATGTCTCCGGGGAGCCGTCCCGTCGCCGTCGCGACGAGACGGCTTTTTTGTTGCCCGTTGGTCCAATCGGCACGGACGCCGCGCTCTGGACGCGGAGATCGAGGTTCGAGTCCTCGACGGGCAGCTGTGACCGAAGCCGAAGCAGTCGAGGCGCCAGGTTGTGATCCTGGTCGAAGCCGGTGCGAGTCCGGCCGGTCACCCCATCGCGCGGGACCCGGTGGTCACCTGGGCCTCATAAGCCCGGGCTGCCTGGTTCGACACCAGGACGCGCGATGCCCGGCCCACGTCACGACGGCCGTGGAACGCTCTGCAACAGCGTTGACACTGGGTTCGACTCCCAGGTGGGTCTCGGCAGGACGGCGCGGAAGGCGTCGTGCAGGACACCGTTGGTGGCCAGCACGACGTCGTCCGTGATCGTCACCCGGCCACCGGCCTCCTCCACGAGCACCGGCAGGCACGCCAGGTCGAACTCGTCCAGTTCGGCGCCGGCGACCACGATCGCGTCGGCCTCACCGGTGACGAGGCTCAGCACCGAAACGCTGCCGTCCACCACCACGCAGCCTTCCAGCACGGGTTTGGCCTTGCCGTGCAGGCACACCCGAGCGCCGCGCAGCGAGTCCTGTGTGGACACGCGTGCGGTGGCTTCGTGAGAACCGGTGAACACCCGGCATCCGATCCCGCGTCCCGCCGCCATCGTGCGACCGAGCGACGGCAACGCCGACACCGCGATCGCCGGCCCGCGCGAGTCCCGCATGGCCAGGTCCACCGAGTACGTCGGCCGTCCGCGCACGAAGTCCGCGGTGCCGCTGATCGGGTCGACGAGCCAGCGCCTGCCCGACGTCCCGTACCGCTCGGGACGTTCCTCGCCGGCGACCCCGTCGTCGGGCACGGCCGCGGCCAGCCTCCTGCGCACGAGGTCCTCGATCGCGAGGTCGATGGCGGTGACCGCGCTGCCGTCCTCCTTGTGCCGCACGTGCAGGGTGTCCGAGGCGAACGCGGCCGCCGCGAGCTCCGCGGCCTCCCGCACGATCCGCAACGCCAGATCCAGATCGGTCCACATGGCGCACGAGCTTGTCCGAGCGCGCCTGCCGCGCGTAACTGATGTAGCGTTGTGCTACATGATCGAGTTCGTGCTCGGCGAGTCCGACCTGGTCGACGTGCGGTTCGCCGTGTCGCCGCTCAACGAGCTCACGCTCAGCCTGCGCGTGCTGAAGGACCCGGCCAGGTACCCGCTGCACCTGCCGTTCGCGCGCCGCATCCGGGACGTCGACACCGAGGTCCTGCTGGCCCTGTCCAACGACCGCGGCTGGACACCGGACTTCCTGAGCCCCCGCCCGCTGACGCCGTTCACGAAGATCGAGGACGAGTTCGCCGCGCTCGGGGAGGTGTCCACCCGCACGATGCGACGCGACCTCCGCGCGGTGCTCGGGGAGGTGCCCGCCGTGCTCCGGGACCGCGACCGGATGCTCGAAGCGCTGGAGACCTACTGGCACGTTGCGCTGGCCGGTCACTGGGACCGGATGCGCGCCGTCCTGGAAGCGGACATCGCGCATCGTGGCCGGGAGATGGCCCAGCACGGCCTGGCGGCGATGCTCTCCGGCATCTCGGAACGGATCACCTTCTCGAGCCCCGTCGTCAGGGTGCTGGTCAAGGGCGTCGAGCCGCGGCGGGTCGAAGCGAGGGGACAGGGGCTCACCCTGATGCCCAGCCTGTTCGCGCGGCGCACGGCCGTGCCCGTCGATCCCGAGGCACCGCCGTTGCTGATCTACGCGGCCCGCGGCGCCGGCACGGTGTGGGAGACCGGCCGGGCGAGCGGCCCCGCGGCGCTGGTCCGCGTGCTCGGCCAGGTGCGGGCGGATCTGCTGGCCGGGCTGGGCGAACCGCGCTCGTCCACCGACGTCGCGCGGCGCACCGGTGTCACGACCTCTGCGGTGAACCAGCACCTGCGGGCGTTGCGCGACGCCGGTCTGCTCGCCTCGCAACGGCACGGCCGCAGCGTCGTGTACGCCCGCACCGAGCTCGGGGACGCCCTCGTGTCCCATTCCTCGGGACGGGGAAGCAACTCCGCAGACCCGCCGTTCTCCCGGACATGAGCTTCGCGGAGGACTGGCAGACGTGGAAGACGGAGCGGGAGAAGAGCCTGGCCGACCCGTACGGGTGGCTTGCGCTGGTCTCGCTCGACTGGCTGGAGACCGCCCCTCGTGCCTATGAGGGCCTACCGGGCGTGTGGTGGCAGGACGACGACGCGGCGTACTGGCAGAACGGGGGAGAGCCGCAGCGGTTCGCACTCGTCCAGAGCGGTCCCGGCGCCCGCGTCGAAGCCGGTGACGTGGAGATCGAAATCGCGCGGCGCGGCGGGTACCTGATCCGCGTCCACGACCCGAAAGCCGAAGTGCTCCAGAACTTCCGCGGCGTGCCGTCGTACGAGCCGCAAGAGAGGTGGGTGCTCGAAGGCGTGTACGAACCGTTCGACGCACCTGTGCCCACAACCGTTGGTGCGGTCGTGGAAGGACTTAGCCACGTCTACGAGGCACCGGGCCGTGTGCGGTTCACGTACAACGACACCGAGCACACGCTGACGGCGTTCAACGGACGCAACGGCGGCCTGAGCATCCTGTTCACCGACGCCACCAGCGGTGTGACCACGTACGGGGCGAACCGATCTCTCGCGGCAACCCCGGTGAACGCCAAGGTGGTGCTCGACTTCAACCGCGCCACGAACCTGCCGTGCGCGTTCACCGACTTCGCCACCTGCCCGCTGCCGCCCGCGGGCAACCACCTGCCGTTCGCCGTCGAGGCTGGCGAGCAGACGCCCTACGAGCGCGGTTAGAAGAACTCGTCCAGCAAGCGGTACCACGCAAGCGTTTCCGGGCGGGGGACGAGGCCGTACGCGCGGTCGAACGCGGCTGAGGCCTCCTCGCCCAACTCCCGGTGCGCCAACGCGATGTCGCGATGCCGATCGGACACGCCCAGCCGTGACACGTCGATCAGCACGGTCGAGCCGTCCGGGCGCAGCAACACGTTCGGCGGGCAGAAATCCCCGTGCGCCACCACGAGATCCTCGTCCTCCGGCGCGGTCGCGATCAGCCGGTCCAGCAACTCCTGCGGCGTGGCCCCGCGGTGGTCGTCGTCGAAGTCGTCCGGATCCACGAGGCCCGCCTCGACGTTGCGCCGCGCCTTCTCCAGCACGACCGCCACCCGTGCGTCGAAAGGACACGACGCCACCGGCAATGCGTGCAACGACCGCAGCACCTCGCCCATGACAGTCCCCGCCGGCACGGGATCGACCGCGGCCAGCGAGGGCGCGCCGACGTCGGCGAGCACGAGCCAGTCGTCCGCGAACGCCCTGATCTCCGGCACCTCGAAGTGCTCGCCCAGCCACAGCAACCGATCGCGCTCGTCCACTCCGGCGCGCTTCACGTAACTGGAACCCACCCGCCACACGTCACCGGACAGGCCTTCGTGGTCGCGCGACCACACCGCGTCCACTCCAACCGCGCGCAACACGTCCCCTGGAATCTCCACCCGTTGATCAGACCATTGAAGTCACCCGAGTTCCGGTACTGCGAAAACCTCGACCTGGCCCCGTGGCGGCGGAAGGTGCCAGACAAGGGGAAACTGGGGAGGAACCATGAAGAAGATCGCAGTTCTGCTGTGCGCTCTGGCCGGTCTCACCATCACACCTGCGGCCATGCCGCCACGCCGGACTGCACGTTCACCGACGCGTTCTGCGCGCGGGACCAGGTCGACTACCAGGGGGTCAGGTTCAACGTCGTGCCGCTCGGCTCGTCCGCGTGCGTCGACCTGGCGGAGCACGGCCGGGGTGAGCGGATTCGCTCCGCCCGCAACAACAGCAACCTGACCGCGTCACTGTTCACGAGCATCGACTGCACCGGCCGGCCCGATATCACGTTCAAGGCGAACAGCGTGTTCATTCAGCGGTGAGCGAACCCCCGTTGACCTCCAGCTAAATGGAGGTTCGACGCTTTGGGCATGACGATCAAGTACCTCACCGTTGCCGTTCGCATCCTCTTCGGATCGCTGTTCGCGTTCTCGGGCTTCACCGGGCTCTTCGGCCTGGGATCGCAGTCGATGGAGGGCATGCCCGCCGAGGCGGTGGCGTTCGCCACCGCTCTCGGCGAGAGCGGGTTCATCATGCCCGTCACCAAGGTGGTCGAGCTGCTTGCCGGAATCATGTTGCTGACCAACAGGTTCGCGCCGCTGGCGTTGGCACTGCTGGCGCCGCTCGTGGTCGGCATCTTCGGCTTCCACGTGCTGCTGGCACCCAGCGGCGCGATCATGGCCGTGCTGCTCGCGGTCGCCGAGATCTACCTGGCCTGGGCCTACCGGGACTCGTTCAAGCCGATGCTGAAGGCACGTCACTCGCAGGCGACACCGTCACCGTTCCTGTCCAGGTCGTAGATGTCACTGCCGATGACACGGATCGGGCCTGCGACGTACGCGGGCCCGTTTCCGCTGCCACCGGCGCAGTCGACGTCTGACGCGATCGGCACGCAGCCGCTGTAGTTCGGGTCGCACTTCGGCTGCGGTGCCGGAGCGGGAACCGGCTGAGGCTGGGGCTTGGGTTGCGGCTGGGGTTGGGGCTGGGGTTGCGGCTTCGGTTGAGCGACCGCCGGGGGAGTGGTGGTGGTGGTCGTCGTAGTCGTTGTGGTGGTGGTAGTTGTGGTCGTCGTGGTCGGCTGTGCCACCGTCGTCGTCGTGGTGGGCGACACCGTCGTCGTCGGACCTGATGCGGAACCGTTGTCCGAACCACCGATCGCAGCGCCAACGATGCCGACCACGAAGAAGAACGCCAGCAGGCTCGCCGCGCTGATCGCCACCGGCACCACCCACGACTTGGGTTTCGACGGCACCGGCACCACCGCGCCACGAGGAACGTCACGCGGCATCCGCAGGACGATCTGCAACAGCCCGTTGCCGCCGCGCTGGACCAACGCCGCGCACCCGGTCGACCCACCACCGGACTCCACGTGCAGCAGCACCGGCGCATACCGTTGCGACATCAGGAAAGTCAGCTCACCCACGCGCTGCCCGTCGAGCCGCACCTCGATACCGCGCTGACCGCGGTGTTTGCCGACGGCGATCCCGCACCACGTCAGATGCACGGCGACGTGCCGCGTCACACCGTCCGGAACGGCGTACCGGGCCAGCACGTCCTGGTGGTGCTCCTCGCCGGTGACGGTCACCGTCACCTCTCCGGGCACCATCACCAGTCCGGCGGCCGAGTTCTCGATCACGTCGCGCTCCCTCGGGGTGGGCGTTCGTACGCCTGACCATCGAGGGACTTCGCCAGGTGTTACCGAGAGTGCGGCGAAGTTGTGCCGATCGAGTGAAAACAGCCTCGACGTGTCACGAAGCGTTCGTGATCAACGATGTAAACCCTTCCCCGCGACGACGTCAGACGCGCTGATCAGGCGCTTGTCCGCCGCACCAGCGATGTGGGCAGCAGCACCGTCGGCGGCAGCCCCTCCTCGCCCTCGATCTCGGCGAGGAGGCGCCACGTCAGCATCCGCCCGAACTTCTCCACGTCCTGCTTCACCGTCGTCAGCGGCGGCACGGCGGGCACCGAGTCGTCGAACCCGACCACGGCCACGTCGTCCGGCACGCGGCGCCCGGCGGCGTGCAGCGCCTGCAACGCTCCGAGCGCCATGATGTCCGCGGCCACGAAGACCCCGTCCAGGTCGGGCTGCCGCGCCAGCAACGACGTCATCGCGGCGGCACCGCCCTCCGGCGTGAAGTCGCTGTACGCCACCAGGTCCGCCCGCCGGCCCGACATCGCCCGCCGCCACCCGGACAGCCTGTCGAGCCCGACGGCCATGTCCGAGGGGCCGGCGATGGTGGCGATTCGCTGGCACCCCAGGGAGATCAGGTGCTGCGTCGCGTCCACCGCACCGGTGAAGTTGTCCGAGTCGACGTACGGCACCGGCCCGCCCGCCAGCGGCCGCCCGCCGGCCACGACCGGCAAGCCGTTGTCGTACAACAACGACAGCAGCGGGTCGTGGCCGTGCAGGCTGATCACCAACGCGCCGTCGACGTGCCCGTTGGTCAGGTACGACCCGACATCACCAGGCTCGCTCATCATCAGCACCAGCTGTGTGCGGTGCCCAGCCAGCTCGGCGTGCACCCCGCGCATGACCCCGGCGAAGAACGGGTCCGTCAGCACCCGGCCGCTCGGTTCGGAGACCACCAGCGCGATGGCGTGCGCGCGGTGTCCTGCCAACGACCGAGCGGCCTGGTTCGGCGTGTAGTCGAGCTTCACGACCGCCTTGCGCACCGCCTCCCGTGCCCGGGAGCTCACGTGCGGCGCACCGTTGAGCACCCGGGACACGGTGGACTTCGACACCCCGGCAAGCCGGGCGACCTCGTCGATGCCGGGGCGCGTGGTCATGACGCGATTGCGTTGCTGCGCGCCACTGCGGAGAACCAGCGGGCACTCATCTTCGGTGTCCGCACCTGCGTGTCGTAGTCGACGTGGACGATGCCGAACCGCTTCGCGTAGCCCTCGGCCCACTCGAAGTTGTCCATCAGCGACCAGCAGAAGTAACCCCGCAGGTCCACGCCCGCGGCGATGGCGGTGTGCGCGGCCCGCAGGTGCGAGGCGATGTACTCGGTGCGTTCCGCGTCGTCGACTCCCGGCTGGTCGGGGTACGCCGCGCCGTTCTCGGTGATGTACAGGGGAATCGACGGGTAGTCGTTGTGCACCCTCAGCAGCACCGACGTGAGCCCGTCCGGCCGCACCTCCCAGCCCATGTCCGTGACCGGCGCGTCACGGCGCGGGAACGAGTGGTCCCCGACGCCGACCCACGGCGACGGCCCGATCTCGCCGGGCTGGGCGCTGACGTAGTGCTCGGTGTAGTAGTTGACGCCGAGCATGTCGAGCGGGCCCGAGATCGTCTTCAGGTCGCCCTCGTGGATCACCGACGAGAACCCGAACGGCTCCAGGTCCTCCACGACGTCGGCGGGGTACTCGCCGAGCAGCAACGGGTCGAGGAAGATCCGCTGCTGGAGGCCGTCGAGCCGCCGCGCCACGTCCCGGTCGGCCTCCGACGACGGATCGGCCGGGATGATCGGGTACATGTTGAGCGTGATGCCGAGCTCCTTGCCGGCGCCGCGGATCACTTCGCCCGCCAGCCCGTGGGCCAGCAGCAGGTGGTGCACGGCGGCCACGGCGGCGTCGGGCTCGGTGCGGCCGGGGGCGTGGATTCCCGCGGCGTAGCCGAGGAACGCCGCGCACCACGGCTCGTTCAGCGTGGTGAAGCCCTCGACGCGGTCGGCCAGCGCCTCGACCACCGACTCGGCGTACTCGGCGAACCGGTGGGCGGTGTCCCTCGTCGCCCAGCCACCGGTGTCCTCCAGCTTCTGCGGCAGGTCCCAGTGGTAGAGCGTCGGCCACGGCCTGATGCCGTGCTCCAGCAACGTGTCCACGAGGCGGCTGTAGAAGTCCAGCCCGGCCTGGTTGACCGCCCCGCCGTCGGGCCGCACCCGTGGCCACGCGATCGAGAACCGGTAGGCACCCAGACCGAGATCGGCCATCATCCGCACGTCCTGCTCGAACCGGCGGTAGTGGTCGGCACCGGGTTCACCGGTGTGGCCGCCCACGATCTTGCCGGGCACGCGGCAGAACGCGTCCCAGATCGAGTCGGTGCGGCCGTCGACGTCGGTCGCCCCCTCCACCTGGAACGCAGCCGTCGCGGCTCCCCACAAGAACCCCTTCGGGAAAGCGATGTTCTCCACCTTCACCCCTTCACAGCGCCTTGCATCACGCCCGCGACGATCTGCCGCCCGAGCACCAGGAACACGATCAAGACCGGAACAGTCGCCAGAGTCGTTCCGGCGAGCACGAGCGAGTAGTCGACGTAGTAGCCGCTCTGCAGCTTCTCCAGCGCCACCTGGAGCGTCGGGTTGTCGGCGTTCAGCACGACCAGCGGCCACAGGAAGTCGTTCCAGGACTGCATGAACGTGAACACGCCGAGCATCGCGGCGGCGGGGCGGGCGGCGGGCAGTGCGACGTGCCAGAACGTCCGCCAGAGGCTGCAGCCGTCCATCCGCGCCGCCTCGACGAGCTCGTCGGGCACCGCGTCGACCAGGTACTGGCGCATCCAGAACACACCGAACGCGGTGACGAGGTTCGGCACGATCACCGCTTCGAGCTCACCGGCCCAGCCGAACTCCGCCATCGCCATGTACAGCGGGATGATCCCGAGCTGGGTGGGCACCGCGAGCGTCGCCACGACGAAGAGGAACAGCACACCCCGGCCGCGGAACCGCAGCTTGGCGAACGCGAAACCGGCCAGCGCCGACAGCACCACCACCGACAGCGTCACCGTGCCGGACACGATGAAGCTGTTGGCCAGGGCCTTCCAGAACGGGATCGTGTCGAACACCCGCGTGGCGTTCGACCAGAAGTTCCCGCCGGGGATCAGGGTGAAGTCACCGGTGAGCACCGAGTTGTCGCGGCTCGCGACGAGGTACGACCAGTAGAACGGGAAGGCCGAGCCCAGCACGAACGCGGCCAGCACCCCGTAGACCACGAAGGACGGACGTTTCATCGCACGGCCCTCCTCGTGAGCCAGAAGTTCAGTCCTGCCACCGCGATCACGATCAGGAACAGCGTCCAGGCGATCGAGGAGGCGTAGCCGAGGTCCAGTTGCTGGAACGCCGACTGGTACATGTAGAGCACGACGGTCTGGTACTGGTGCTCAGCGCCGCCGCCGCTGCCCCCTGCCGGGTCGTACAGCTTGGGCTCGGTGAAGATCTGCAGGCCGCCGATGGTCGACGTGACGATGACGAAGATCAGCGTCGGCTTGAGCATCGGCAGCGTGATGCTGAAGAACCGGCGCAGGGCACCCGCGCCGTCGACGGTGGCCGCCTCGTGCACCTCGCGCGGGATCGCCAGCATCGCGGCGAGGACGATCAGCGCGTTGTAGCCGGTCCAGCGCCAGTTGACCATCGATGCGATGGCGACGTGGCTGCCGAACGTGTTGGCCTGCCAGTCGACCGGCGGAATTCCCAGTGTCGTCAGCACGCTGTTGACCAGCCCGAACTGCGGCCCGAACAGGTTGCCGAAGATGATCGTCAACGCGACGAGCGACGCGACGTAGGGCAGCAGCACGCCCATCCGCCACGCCGTCCTGGCACGCAGGTTGGCGCTGAGCAGTGCGGCGAGCACCACCGCGACGATCACCTGCGGGACGCTCGACAGCAGGAAGATGCTGAACGTGTTGAACAGCGCGTTCCAGAACTGGCTGTCGGTGAACAAGGTCCGGTAGTTGTCGAGACCGACGAACGTCGTCTCGTCGGCGCCGAGCTCCCAGTCGAACAACGACACGTAGGCCGTGTACAGCAACGGGAAGAGCCCGACCGCGCCGAACAGGACGAAGAACGGCGCGACGAACAGGTACGGCGACACCTTGTTGTCCAAAGCGGACAGCCGGTGCCGCGGGGGCCGCGAGCGGGGCTGGTGCACCCGCTCGCGGTCCGGCCTGGTGAGAACGGCGGTCACTTGGCGACCTTCTGAGCCTCCGCGACCGCGGTCTTCCAGCCCTCGTCAGCGCTCTTGCCCTGCTCGACCGACTGCAGCGCCGGGCTGAACACGTTCTCCTGAACCTGTCCGTCCTTCGGGCCCTTGTACTGCGCGGCACCGACCTTCTTGGCCTGCGCGGCGAACAGCGCACCCGCCTTGACGTCACCGAAGTAGGCGTTGACCTGCTCCAGCAACGCCGGGTCGTCGAGAGCCTTGACCTGGCTCGGGAACGTGCCCTTCGCCTTGAAGGCCTTGATCTGCTGCTCCGGCGCCGTCAGCCAGGCAGCGACCTCGGCGGCCTTCTTGGCGTTCTTGCTCTGCTTCGGCACGGTCAGGTACGAACCGCCCCAGTTGCCGCCACCGTTCGGGAACGCGTCGGTGACCGCCCACTTGCCCTTGTTCTCCGGCCCGGCCTGCGCCTCGATCACGCCGAGCATCCACGACGGGCACGTCTTCGTGGCGAACGCGCCGGCCTTGAAGCCGGAGTTCCACTCGTTGCTCCACGCCACGAGCTTCGCCGACTGGCCCTTCGCGACCGCGTTCGTCACCGCGGTCCAGTCGGCCTTGATCGCCGGGTTGGAGTCGACGACGAGCTTGTCGGACTTGTCGAAGTAGCCGAGCTCGTGCTGGTTGTGCATCGCGTTGAAGACCTGCGAGGCGCTGTCGAACCACGCCACCCCGCCGGACTTCGCGATGAACTGGTCACCGGCGGCGAAGTAGCTGTCCCACGTGGCGAACAGCGCCTTCACGGCCTGGGGGTCGGACGGCAGACCGGCCTTCTCGAAGAGGTCCTTGCGGTAGCACATCGCGAGCGGGCCGATGTCCGTGCCGTAGCCGATCTGCTTGCCGTCCTTGGTGGCGGCGTCGGTCTTCCACTTGAGCCACCGGCCGTCCTCGATCTTCGGCCCGATCTCGGCGAGGTCGTTGAACTGACCGGCCTTGTCCATCACCTGGCTGAGGTAGCCCTCTTCCACGGCTTCGATGTCGGCGAGACCGGAACCCGCGCCCAGCTTGGTGAACAGGTTCTGATGGTGCGGCGCACCCTGCCCGGTCTTGCGCTGCGTGAGCTTCACGTCCGGGTGAGCCGCCTCGTACTCCTTGAGGAGCTCCTCGTACCCGAACTCGTTGAACGTCGCGATGGTCAGCTCGGTCTTGCCGTCCTGGCTCGTCGCTCCACCGGACGAACAGGCGGTGGCGGCGGTCAACAGGAGGAGCACGCTGACCCAACTGCGGTGGCGCACGGGAGAACTCCCTCGGTCTCGGCGGCAAATTCTGGGAGCGCTCCCAGAAGTTTTACGGAGTGTTTCCCGCGCGACACGAGGGTGTCAAGGCATCTAAGGTTGATTTCTGGGAACGCTCCCAGGTTGTTACGCGCTCGCCCGCCGGACGAGGGACGTCGGCAGCAGCAGCGACGGAGGCAGCCCCGCCTCGCCGGCGAGCTCCGCGAGCAGCCGCCACGTCATGGTGCGGCCGAGCTCCTCGACGTCCTGCCTGATCGTGGTGAGCGGCGGCGACGCGCTGGAGGCGAACACCGAGTCGTCGAAGCCGATCACGGCGACGTCCTCGGGGATGCGCTTGCCGCGCGCATGGAGCACCTGCAATGCGCCCAACGCCATGATGTCCGCTGCGACGAACACCGCATCGAGCTCCGGCGCCTTGTCCAGCAACCGTTCCATCGCCTGGCCGCCGCTCTCCGGCGTGAAGTCGGCGTGCTCGACGAGATCGGCGGCGATCTTCGCTTCGCTCAGCCCGCGCTTGAACCCGCTCAGCCGGTCGGCGCCCACGGCCATGTCCTTCGGTCCCGCCACGGTGCCGATCCGCTTGCGCCCCAACGAGACCAGGTGCCGTGCGGCTTCGAGCCCGCCGGTGAAGTTGTCCGCGTCGACGAACGGGACGCTGGTCGTCCCGAGCGGACGCCCGCCGGCCACGACCGGAAGCCCGATCTCGTTCAGCATGGCCACCAGCGGGTCCTCGCCGTGCAGGCTCACCAGCAACGCCCCGTCGACGTGCCCGCTGCTGAGGTAGTTGACCAGATCGCCGGTGTCCGCCGGCTGGCTCATCATCAGCAGCAGCTGCAGGTGCCGCCCGGCGAGCTCGGAGTGGATCCCGCGCAGCACCCCGGCGAAGAACGGGTCGCCGAGCACACGGCCGGACGGTTCGGAGACGACGAGCGCGATCGCGTTGGCGCGGTGACCGGCGAGGGCTCGTGCGGCCTGGTTGGGCGAGTAGCCGAGCTGGGCGATGGCGGCGTGCACGGCCTCACGGGCCTTGGCGCTGACGTACTGCTCGCCGTTGATCACGCGCGAGACGGTCGACTTCGAGACCCCGGCGACCCTCGCCACCTCTTCGATGCGGGGGCCGGGACGTCGTTTGGCCGTCTCGGTCATGCAGCCATCTTAGGCTGCCTGTCCCGTCCATGATCTCCGGTACACGGCGGTTCTCCTCCTTCGCGACGGCGAAGAGGAAGTTTCGAAGATCGTCCGCACAAATTCCGCACAGCGGTCCGATGTTCTGGCACCATGCCCCCCGAGGAGGGCTAGTGCGGTATCGGCTTCTTGGGCCGCTGCAGATCTGGCGTGGGGGCGTGGAACTGCGGCTGGGCGGGCCCCGGCAACGGGCGCTGCTGGCAGCGTTGGCCCTGCACGTCAACGAGACTGTCAGCTTTGAACACCTGAGTGAAGCGGTGTGGGAATCCCCGCCCGCGGCACCGGAATCGAACATCCGTACCTACGTGGCCGCCCTGCGCAAGGTGGTGCTCGACGAACTGGTCACCGTCCCAGGTGGATACCGGCTCGTCGTCCCCGCCGACGAGGTCGACGTCTTCGTCTTCACGCGGCTGTGCGCGGCCGGTGACGAGGCGCTGCGGCAGGGAGACCACCGGACGGCGGTGGCCCGGTACGAGGAGGCGCTCGCGTTGTGGCGCGGCCCCGCCCTCGACGGTCTCACCTTCGGGGCGCGCCTCGACGCCGAGCTGACGTTGCTCCAGGAACGCAGGCTGACGATCGCGGAGCAGCACGCGCGCCTGGCGATCGAGCTCGGCCAGGGCGAGCGGCTGGTCGCCGAGCTGCGCCGGCTGACCAAGCAGTTCCCGTTGCGCGAACAGCTGTGGCTGCAGTTGATGCACGCGCTGCAGCGGGCGGGGCGGCCGGCCGAGGCGCTGCGGGCGTTCGAGGACCTGCGGGTGCTGCTGGCCAGTGAGCTCGGCACCGATCCCGGCGCCGAGCTGAGGGAACTGCACGAGCGGCTGCTGCGCGGGGACGAACCGCGGCCTGCGTTGAACACGCTGCCGCGCGACGTCGCCGACTTCACCGGCCGTGCCGTCGAGATCGAACGGCTGACCAGGGCTGTCACCGGGAAGTCGGCCGTGGTGATCTCCGCGATCGACGGCATGCCGGGCGTCGGCAAGACGACGCTGGCCGTGCACCTGGCGCACCGGCTGGAGTATCCGGACGGTCAGCTGTTCATCGACCTGCACGCGCACACTGCGGGCCGTGCACCCGTTGAACCAACGGATGCGCTGGACGTGTTGCTGCGCGCGCTCGGCCTGGAGGACATCCCGGTCGGCTTGGACGAACGTGCCGCGTTGTGGCGGCTCGAGCTGTCCCGGCGGCGCCTGCTCGTCGTGCTGGACAACGCGGCGAGCGCCGACCAGGTGCGGCCGCTGCTGCCGGGCGTGCCGGGGTCGCTGGTGCTGGTCACGTCACGGGCGCGGCTGGTCGAGCTGGAAGGTACCTCGACGCTCACGCTGGACGTGCTGTCCGAGGCGGAGGCGCTGCAGCTGTTCGCGACGATCGTGGGCGACGAGCGCGGCACGGATCCGGCGGCCCGTGAGGTCGTGGAGCTGTGCGGCAGGCTGCCGCTGGCCGTGCGACTGGCGGCCGGCCGGTTGCGTTCCCGTCCGACGTGGACCACCGCCCACCTCGCGACGCGGCTGCGCGAGGGACGATTATCCGAACTGGACGCTGTCTTCGCGTTGTCGTTCGGCCAGCTGCCCGCCGGGCACCAGCGGCTCTTCGGGCTGCTGGGACTGCACCACGGCACGGACTTCGACGTGCACCAGGCCGCGGCGCTCGGTGATCTCGGCCTGCTGGAGTGCGACGGGATGCTCGAGGACCTCGTCGACGTCCACCTGCTCGAGGCGACCACGCTCGGCCGGTACCGGATGCACGACCTGCTCCGCCAGTACGCGCAGTCCAAAGTGGACTCGTCGCGGGCGCCGCTGACCCGGCTGCTGGACCACTTCCTGGACACCGCGAACCAGGCGACGCGGCTGATGTCGCCCGCGGCCCGCAGGTACGAGGTCGACATCACCTACCGCCCGGAGTCACGGCTCGTGCTGCGCGACTACGACCACGCGGTGGAGTGGCTGGAGACCGAACGGCAGACACTCGTTGCCGCGGTTGCGTTGTCGCTCGACGGTGATTGGCGTACACACACGTGGCAGCTCGCCCGCGCGATGACGTTCTTCTGCATGGTGCGCGGCCACACGCGGGACTGGGCGACGATCAACGAGCTGGCGCTGGAGGCCGCGAAGGACAACCCGGCGGCGCTCGCGATCACGACGAAGAACTACGCGATGGTGTTCTGGCAGACCGCGCGGTACTCCGACGCCATCTTCCACAACGAGCGCGCGATCGAGATGCTGCGCGAGCAGGGCGACCTGCAGGGCGTGGCGGGCACGCTGAACAACCTCTCGCTGGTCTACCGGACGCTGGGCCGCCACACCGAGGCCGCCGAGCTGCTGGAGCAGGCGATCACGGTGGCGCGGGAGCTGGGCGACCGGCACCTCGAGTCGCAGGCGATGAGCAACGTCAGCAACATCTACAGCGCTTTGGGCCGCTACGACGAGGCGCTGGAAGCCTGCAACGGGGCCCTGGCGCTGATGCGCGAACTGGGCAGCCGGCGCGACGAAGCCGACACCCAGAGCGCGCTGGGCATGATCCTGCACGCCATGGGCAGGCACTCCGAGGCGCTCGGAGCGTTGAACTCGGCACTGACGGCGGTGCGCGCGATCGGTGACGTCACGACCGAGACGGTGGTGCTGAACTACCTCGGCGAGGTGCTGACCGCGGCCGGGCGTCCCGAGGAGGCCGTGGTGCCGTTGCGCGAGGCGCTGGAGCTGGCGGAACGGATCGACGACCGGCGCGAGGCGGCCAACGCGCACAAGCACCTGGCCAAGGCGGTGGCGGACCCGGCGGAGGCGGCCCGCCACGAGAAGGAGGCCGAGGTTCGCTTCGCCGCTCTAGGCACCGACTGAGCGCGGTCCAGGCCTGCCGCCCGGCAGCACCGCGCCGCGTGGCAGGCCGTCCCGCAGCAACGGCAGCAGCTTGGGGTGCTTGCTCATCAGCACCGCGGCGGTGCCGTTGCGCTGCTGGATCCTGCGGCAGAAGTGGGGCGACAGCGGGATGCCGAGGTACGCCTCCGCCCGTGGCCCGTAGACGACCTGGTCGTTCTTCCCGCACCACGCGGCGGCGACCGGGCGGCCGTCCAGCCAGAGGTAGCCCTCCACGTACACCGCGCCCTGCAGGCGCGCGGCCTCGCTGAAGGCGACGCTGAACGTGACCTGGGGAGACAACCTGGTGCCGGCGTCGGCGGTCCACCACGTGCCGACGTCGAGCACCATGCCCTCCATGCTCGCGTGCGCCCACTCCGAGTCGTCGACGAGCGTGCGGAACGGCGCTTCGAGCACGGTGAGGGCCGCTGTGAGCTCCTCCACCCGCTCATGGTGCGTCGGACAGCGCGATTTCGCTGCCCGACCTGGAATAGCTAACTGATCGTGACGACGATGCTGAGCTGCAGCGGGCCCGCGTTGCCGGCGATGGTGCCGTTGGTCGCCTTCGGTCCTGCCTGCAACCGGAGTTTGAACTTGATCGTCTGACCCGGCGCCAGCGTCTGGCCACCGGTGCACGTGACCGTGCCCTTGCTCGCGGGACAGCCGATTGATCCCTCCGGCACGTTGCCGGGCCCGACCGTCTTGATCTCGTCGGGCAGGGCCAGCGTCAACGTTGGCACCGTGGTCGGTGCCGAGCCGGTGTTGGAGATGCCGATGTTCATCTCGTCGGGCGGGCCGTTGGTGGACATGGCCATGGTGGTGGGCGCGGTGGCGGACAGCTTGGCCTCGCCCACCGTGGCGGTGGTGGTCGACGTCGCCGCCGGTGGGTTGGGCCCGTTCGGCTCGGCGATCGGCGTGGCGCCACCGGCGGTCGTGCCCGCGGCCGTGGTGCCGGAGGTCGTGGTGGAGCCGGGGGTGGTGGTGGAGCCGGGGGTGGTGGTCGGCGTGACACCGGCCGTGGCGATCGTCGAGGTGATCGGTGCTGCGGCCTGGGGAGCGTTCCCGTTGTCGGAGGTGACGACACCGGAGCCCGCGACGACCACGACGGCCGCGGCCGAAGCGGCCACACCGAACCACGAGGTCGCACTGATGGACACCGCCGTGCCCTTGCCCGCCGCGGCCAGGTAACCGGCCGTGCCCGTGCCGAGCACGATCGGCGCGATGACACCGCGCAGCGCGCCGTTCACGTCGGCCAGTTCGCTCGCGAGCTTGCGGCATTCGGCGCAGTCGTCCATGTGCGCGTCGAGCTGGACGGCCTCACGTCCCTTGAGCCCGCCACGCGTCCACGCGCCGAGCTTCGTCACGGTCGCGCGGCATCGTTCCGCCGGTTCCTGGGCCACGTGCGCCTGCAGGAACGCCTTGCGCAGCCCTTCGCGGGCCCGGAAGGCCATGGCCGAGACGCCGTTCGCGGTCAGTCCGAGCAGCGGCGCGATCTCACCGGGCGACTGGCCCTCGATCGCGGTGTGCCACAACACCGTCTGCCAGCGTTCGGGCAGCGACGCGAACGCCGTGGCCGCGAGCGCCTGGTCGAGGTCCTCCACGGCCTTGTCGCGAAACGGCACGCTCGTCGCCCGCACGGCACCGGGCACCTCCTCGATGTCGCCGGCCAGTTCGAGCCGCTTTTCCTTGCGCGTCCGGTCATACGCCGCGTGCCGCACCGCCGTCAGCAGGTACGGCCGGAACGCCGCGCCAGGGCCGCCGCCGGTGCGCAACGCGGCGAGCACCTTGGCGAACGCGTCCGACACCAGATCGTCGGCGTCGGAGGAAGAGTTCGACAGCTGCATCGCCAGAAGGTTGGCAGCACGGACGTGGCGCTCGTAGAGCTTGCCGTAGGCCTCGATCTCGCCTTCGCGCACGGCGTCGATCAGGTCGGCGTCCGACGGCGGTCGACCACGCTGCCCGATCAAAGATTGCCGCCTTACGTCATGCACAGGACTGATGTGCGGACCCTATCGAGATGACTCAACGCGAACAATCCACGCATCCGAATCCGATGTAATAAGAAACCGTTGGGACGGACCTAAGTCTTGACCAACACAGGTCCGATGGCCCTATCACGTTCCTGCGTTCGCCGTCGTGACGGAGTTCCTGACCGAGCTGCCGGTGCGCGTGGCCGTGCCGATCGAACGGCACAGCCTGCTCTCCGACCGCCGTGCCCTCGCCCTGGTCACGCCCGGCGCGGACGTGACGTGGCTGTGCCACCCCGCTCGGACTCGCCCGCGTTGTTCGCAGCACTGCTCGGCGGATCGGGCCACTTTTCCATCAGGCCCCAGAAGGACCAACTGCCGTTGGGCCAACGGCACGTACCCGGCACGATGACGGTGCAAACCCGCTGGACGGGCCTGCAGGTCACCGACCACCTGTCCGCGGGCCTGGTGCGCACCGTCGAGGGCAGGGTGCCCGCGGTGGTGGAGTTCGCGCCCCGCCCCGACTTCGGCCGGGCACCCGTGGTCCTGGAACGGATAGCCGACGAACTTTCTCTCGCCGGTACGCCGATCGTGCTGCGCTCACCCGGCGTGGAACGGGAGATCGCCGACGGCACCGCCACTGCTGTGATCACCCCACCTTTCGTCATGGAACTGGACCTCGGCTCACCGTCCGAAGAGGACACCGACTGGCTCGGCTGGTCGGCGGCGCTGCGGCTGCCTTCCGTCGAGCGCGATCTGGTGCGAAGATCCGCGCTCACGTTGCGCGCCCTCTGCCACCGCGACACCGGCGCCGTCCTGACCGCCGCCGCGACGTCGCTGCCCGAGCAGATCGGCGGCGTCCGCCGCCTCTTTGCACGTGGGGTTGTCGGGGCTGCTCGATCCGTCTGACGAGCGGTCCCGTTCGACGGTGGTCGCGGGGGAGGAGACCTTGTGCAGCGGGCCGACGGTTTACCGGTACCTGCGTGACGACGGTCTGCCTGGTGATGAGGGTGGGTTCCACCTGTGTACGGCGTGGCTGATCGAGGCCTGTCTGAAGGTGGGGCGGCGTGCCGACGCGGAGGAGCTGTTCGAGAGCTTCGTGCGGCTGACCGGGCCGACCGGGCTGCTGCCCGAGGAGTACGACCCGGTCGCCGAACGATCGCTGGGCAACCACCCGCAGGCCTACTCGCACCTGGGTCTCATCAGGTGCGCGCGGTTGCTCGACGGATGACGCGCGTCAGTGGCAGGCGCCGTCCCTGCCGAGCGTCTCCACCGGCCCGGCTCCCGGACGGGTCCACTGAGGCACCGGCCGCCCGGTCGGCCCCCAGGTCGAGTTCCCCTCCGCGTCCGTCCGCCAGAACCACGCGGCGTCACGCCCCTCCGGCCACCCCTCGGGCTTGTCCTCCCACTTCTCACCACGCCCGTAAGGCGTCATGTCGAGCAGCCCCAACGACCCGTTGACCCGCTCGGTCCCGCGCCCGGTGGTCCGATACGTGAGGAACACCTGCTCCCCGTCCCGCAGGAAGCACGAGAGGTACCCCATGTCGCCCCCGATCGGCGCGGGCAGCCCCCGCACCGAGTACCAGGGCTGCATGTAACCCATGAACTCGACGAACGGCGCCACCTCGTCCCAGGCGCCCACGGTCAGGATGGCGAACGAGACCCCGCGAGCGTGGAGATACGCGGCGTTCTGCAGGTGCCAGGGCACCCAGGTGCAGCCCTCGCACTGGCCCTGGTGCGGCGCGCCGTCCCACCACATGTGCTGGTAGACCACGAGCTCGTCGCGGTCCTCGAACAGCGAGACGAACGGCACCGGGCCGTCGGGTCCGACGACGAGTGCCTTCCCGTCGATCTCCACCATCGGCAGCCGGCGGCGTGCCGCGGCGATCGCATCGCCCTCGCGCGTGTGGGCCTTCTCGCGAACCAGCAGCTCATCGCGGGCGGCTTCCCAGGTGGCGAAGTCGACGACGGGCGGTTTCATAGCGTCCTCCAAGCATGTCCGTGGCGCTTACACAGTCATGTCGAAGCTGAATCCGCCATCTCGACATCTGCGGATGACCTCGCCACAACCGCCATGCCCGCGGGCTGGCCGGCGAGTGGTGGCTGTTGGCCTCCCCGAACCGCAACCGCACCCGAGCACCGCCCAGCCGTCCGCGCTCCAGGTGGATCGTCCCGCCGGTGGCCTCGGCCGCCGCACGGGCGATGTCCAGCCCGAGCCCGGTCGACCCGCCTCCGCTGCTGCCCCGGTGCAGTGTCCGGCTCGCCGAAACGGGGCGTGCTGTCGCGGCTCGGCAACGGTTTCGTGCAGCTGGTACTCGCGCTGGTGGCGTTGTTCTGGCTGGTTCCGGTGTTCGGCCTGCTGATCGCGTCGTTGCGCGACGAGTCGGCCAACACCGCGAGCGGCTGGTGGACGGTGTTCGCCAAGCCGGCCGAGCTGACGCTGGAGAAGTGCGCGGGGCTCGTCGCGGGCTCTTCGGCACCATCACCGGCGTCGTGCTGTTCCACGTCGCGCTCGGCCTGCCGTTCGCCATCGTCCTGCTGCGCAACTTCTCACCGGCATCCCGCGCGACCTGATCGGTCTCGCGGCGGTGGCGGTGCCGGTGGCCAAGCCGGCGATCGCGTCGCTGACGATCTTCCAGTTCCTGCGGGTGTGGAACGACATGCTGGTGGCGCTGGTGTTCGCGGACCAGGACTCGGCGCCGATCACCGTGGCGCTGCGGGCCCAGCTGCGCCAGTTCGGCACCGACATCGACCTGCTCGCGACGGGCGCGTTCCTGTCGATGATCGTGCCGCTCGCGGTGTTCCTGGTGTTCCAGGCTGCACTTCTTCGACCTGGACGACGGGCGGCGGATAGGGCCTCGCGGACGCCGTCGCCGAGATGGGGGTGTGAAGGCCGGTTGCCGCCCCCGTCGCGGCAACCGGCCTTCGTGACGTGGCCGGCTCCTCTCCCCCCTTGGATCAGGTGCCGACCACGAACCTGATGACGATTCTTTAGCCCGAACGGCGGTGGCAACAGCGACAACCCGCACAACCCACCGATACAGTCGGGTGTACGGGAGGCGTGTGTGGACGGGTCATTCGGCGCGCTGCTGCGCCACCACCGCCTGGCTGCCGCGTTGACGCAGGAAACGCTCGCCGAGCGGGCCGAGATCAGCGCGCAGGCCATCGGCGCGCTGGAACGCGGCGCCCGCCGGTATCCCCACCGCGAGACCGTCGCCCGCCTCGCCAGGGCGTTGCGTCTCACCCCGGACCAGTACGGCGACCTGATCACCGCCGCGTCGAGGCCGCCGGTGCCCAGGGCGGATCCCGAACCGCCGGACGAACGCACGGTCGCCGCGCAGCTGCCCGCGGGCGTGCAGGGGTTCACCGGCCGCGAAGACGTCCTGCTCACGATGGACGCGTTACTCGCGCACGAGCCGAATGCCGTGGTCGTGTCCGCGATCGCGGGCATGGCGGGCATCGGCAAGACCACGCTGGCGGTGCACTGGGCCCACCGCGCGCGGTCCCGTTTTCCCGACGGACAGCTGTTCCTGAACCTGCGCGGCCACGGCGGCGGTGCCCCGGTGACCCCGCTGGAGGCGTTGACGCACCTGCTGACCGGCCTCGGGATGGAGCGGGCCAAGGTTCCCTCCGACGTGGAATCGGCAGCGGCCACGTACCGGACGCTGCTGGCGGACCGCCGCGTGCTGGTGGTGCTGGACGACGCCGTCGACGCACGTCAGGTCCGGCCGCTGCTGCCCGGCTCGCCGGGGTGCCTCGTCCTCGTCACGAGCAGGTACCGGCTCGACGGCCTGGTCGCGCGAGACGGGGCCCGGCGGATCCAGCTGGAGCAGCTGAGCCGGGACGCCGCCCGCGCGCTGCTCGTGCACGTGCTGGGGGAGCAGCGGGTGCTCGCGGAAGAGGAGGCCGTCGCCGGGCTCGTGGACCTGTGCGCGGGCCTGCCGCTGGCGTTGCGCATCGCCGCCGCGCACCTGCTGGGCGGCCGGTCGATCGCCGGTTACGTGACGGCCCTGCGTTCCGGCGACCGGCTCGCCTCACTGGCCGCACCCGGCGACCCCGACACCGCGGTGGGCGCGGCGTTCGACCTGTCGTACGCCGCGCTGGACCCGCAGGCGCGCCGCGTGTTCCGCCTCATGGGCCTCATGCCGGGCCGGGACCTGACCGCCGACGCCATCGCCGCGCTGACCGAGCTCGACGCCGCGGAGACCGACCGCTGCCTGTACGCGCTCACCGCCGCACACCTCGTCGACGAGCACAGCCCCGGCCGCTACACGTTCCACGACCTGCTCCGCCTGCACGCCGCGCACCTCGCCGACGCCGAACGCGAGGCGGCGACCGAACGGCTGTGGGGCCACTTCGCGCTGACCCTGCTGAACGCCGGCGAACGCGTCGACCCGCGCACGTACCGCCACGTGCTGGCCGAGGACTACCGCCACACGACGTTCATCGACGACACCATCGCGAACACGTGGATCGACGTCGAGACCGAGAACCTCGTCGCCACCACCCACGCCGCCGCGGCCGCCGGCCACACGAGGCTCGCCGTGCAGCTGCTGATCGCGTTGCACCCGCAGTTCGAGCGCCACCGCATGGAGTCGGTCTGGCTCGCCACCGGCACGGCGGTGCTGGAGGCCGCGCGCCGCAGCGGTGACCTGCTCACCGAGGCCCACGCCTTGCGGATCATCGGCGACGCCCACTGGTGCGCCTGCGACTACGAGCAGTCGCTGACGTTTCTGGGGGAGGCGCTCTCGGCCGCGGAAGCCCTGGGCCACACCGAGTTCTACCGCGTCGTGCTCTGTGCGCTGGGCAGGACGTCGATCTCGATGGGACGGCCGAGGGACTGCGCCGACTACTACCAGCGGGCGCGGGAGCTGTGGCGGCAGGACGGCCGCCCGACCGACGGCTCCCTCGTCCTCGGCGACGCGTACTGGGAGCTCGGCGAACTGGACCAGGCCTACGAGCTGCACACCCAGGCGATCGACGCGGCCCGGCGGAAGGGAGTCCGCTTCGGCGTGCTGCTGGGCGAAACCCACGCGGGCCGTTCCTGCCAGGCCCTGGGCCGCCTGGACCGCGCGATCGAACACTACGAGGCGGGCCTGGCGCTGTGCCGCGAGTTCGCCGAGCCCGCCGAGGAAGCGGGCAACCTGGCGAACCTCTCCGGCGCCTACCGCGACCAGGAGAAGTACGACCTGGCCCTGGACACCGCCCGCGAGGCACTGGACATCGCGACCCGCCTCGGCATGCGGCGCACCCAGATCAGCGCGTGGCACGTCCTCGGCAGCACCCACCTTCTGCTCGGCTACGACACCGCCGCCAGGACGGAACTGCGGACAGCACTCGACCTGGCCATCGCCGCCTCCCACTCGCGGGGCCGGTGCGACGCCCTGATCTCGTTGGCAGCACTGCACCTCCGCCACTCCGAACACGACTCCGCACGCGCGCTGGCCTCGGAGGCGCTGACCATCAGCCGCGGTACCGGGCATCGGCTGGTGGAGGGAGAGAGCCTGCGCACGCTCGCCGAGGTGGATCTCGCGCAGCGCCGCTTCGACGACGCTTGCCGGCACGCGGAGCAGGCCGGTGCGTTGCACGCGAAGTCCGGCTACCGGCTCGGGACGGAACGGGTCGCGGATCTCGTGCGCCGCATCGCCGAAGCCTGTGCCGGCTAGGCGGGCGGCTGGAGCCGGCTGACTAGCTGCCGAAGCTCGCGGTCGACGTCAACGTCGAGCAGGCGGAGTTGCGTTCTGCCCGGTCTCGCGTCTCCTGGTCGAAGAGCGGTTCGAACCACGGGAGAAGCACCCACATCTCGACGCTGGCGTTGAGCCTGCTCAGCTCCTGAAGCCGCCACAGCCCGTAGGACGGCTTCGGGTCGCTCACCAGCCGTCGCGCCGCTTCCACAGCTCCGTGTTCGGCCAGCATCTTCTTGAAGAAGTGCGCGGGATACCCGAGCTGGGCGAGTTCTGCCACGCCCCGGTTCATGTCGCGGCTGAACCGCCGTGCCAGCTCTGCCTGCTCTTCCTCTGCCATGCCAGTGCATCGCGCCACCACGCCTCTGCGTCAGTGCGTCAGCGCCGCCGCCAGCCCGGCCGCCGTCCCACGCACCGCCGGTGTGTCATACCGGTCGCACTCGGCCAACGCCCGCACCCTCATCTCGCGAGCATCGGCGGCCTCCCCGGTCGCGTCCGCGAGTTCCGCCAGCCGAGCCATGATCTCGATCCGATGATCGGACAACCGAGTCTCGTCCAACGCGGACAGCAACTCCACCTTGGCCTCGTGAAGCCGGCCCACGTCCATCAGCACGATCCCCCGGTTGTGCCGCACGCGCGCGACACCGGCCGTGGTCCCGTGCTTCGAGAACAACGACTCGGCCTCGTCGAGCAGCTCCAGTGACGCCAGCACCTGCCCGGCGGCCGCAAGGGTGGTCGCCAGCCGGATGAGCATCATCGACAGCAGCTCGTCGTCGCCACCGGCCTCGCGGTGCTGCGACACCCCGCGTTCCTGCACCTCGATGGCCTCGTCGACCGAGCCGACGGTGCTCAGCATCAGGCCCAGCAACGACAGCGCCAGGTTCTCCCCGATCAGGTACCCCGCCTGCTCGAACAGCTCGACGGCCCGCCGTCCCAGCCACACGGCCTTCTCCGGTTCGCCCACGCGGCGCCGGATCGCCGAGCCGTAGTACCAGGTCCACGCCTCCGTGAGCGTGTCGTTGGCCAGTATCGCCGCCGCCTTTTCGTGCACGACCAAGGCGTCGTGGGGCTGGCCGCACAACGCGTAGAGCGCCCACGAGAGGTAGTTGAGCTGCTCGGCCGTGTCGCGGGCACTGCCCAACGCCTGCGCGGCTTCCACACCCGCGCTGAAGACCTCGCGCCAGAGCTCGCCCACGCCGTGCATGTCCGAGTACCAGTGCATCGCCTTGGCCAGCGCGAGCACCTGCTCGTGTTCGCCCAGAGCCACCGCCGAGCGCAACGCACCGCGCCAGTTCTCCAGCTCCAGCGCGAGCCAGCGACCGGCGGACTCCCTGTCCTGCACCGGTTCCGGGTTGTCGTGGTCGAAGAGCCGCCCCGCCTGGGTGGCGACGGCGAGCAGCCAGTGCCGCAGCCGGGTGCCCACCTCCCTCACGACGGCCGGGTCCTCGTCGAGTTCCATGCGTTCGACGGCGAACACGCGCAGCAGGTCGTGGCACGTGTAGCGGCCCGGTGTCTCGCTGATGCCGAGCAGGCTCGCGTCGGCGAGCTCCTCCAGCGCCTCCTCTGCGCGCTCGGCGAGCACCGCGGCCAGCTCCGTGCTGATGTCCGAGCCGGGCACCAGCGCCAGCCGCCGGAACAACGCGGCCGCACCGGGTCCCAACTGGTGGTAGGAGATCTCGAACGCCGCCCGCACCTGGAGGTCGCCCGCCCGCAGCACCGACAACCGGCGCCGCTCGTCCTCCAGCTGCTCGGCGAGGTGCCTGATCGTCCACTGCGGTCTGCTCGCGAGCCTGTTGCCGGCGATCAGCAACGCGAGCGGCATGCCACCGCACAACTCCGCGACCCGCTCGGCCGACGACGGCTCCGCCGCCACGCGGTGCTCGCCGGCCACCGCGCCCAGCAGTGCGACCGATCGGTCCAGCGGCAGCATGTCCACGCAGAGCCGGTGCCGGGCGTCGAGGCCCGTCATGGTGTTGCGGCTGGTCACGAGCACGAGGGTGCCGGGGCTGGAGGCGAGCAGCGGGCGCACCTGGGCCTCGTTCACGGCATTGTCCAGCACGAGCAGCACCGTGCGGTCGCGCAGCATCGAGTGGTACAGCGCCAGCTTGTCGTCCGCGTCGGCGGGGATCTGGCGTTCCTCCAGCCCGAACGCGCGCAGCAGCCGGTGCGCCGCCCGGTCCGCCGGCAGCGGGGCGGAGTCCATGCCGCGCAGGTCGAGGAACACGCACCCGTCGGCGAACCGCGAGCCCAGGCGGTGGCCGGCGTCGACGGCGAGCGCGGTCTTGCCCGCACCCGGCGCGCCGTGGATCACCGCGAGCTGCAGCCGTGACGCCGACGCGGCGTCCTTGGCGAACCCGTCCACCTTCTTGCGCTCGGCCTCGCGGCCGGTGAGCTCGATGAGCACCGGCGGCAGCGTGTACGACGACATCGCGGCGACCGCGGCCGGAACCTCTGGCTTCGCCTCCGCCGCACGGGTCCGCCCGGCGCGCGCGAGCGACGTGAACTCCGCGGCTTCCTCGCCCTGCAGACGGAGCCCGCGGACGAGCAGCTGAACTGTGCGGAGCTGCGGCGTCTGCGTCCGGCCGCGTTCCATGTCGCTGATCGCGCGCATGCTCAATCCGGTCCGTTCCGCCAGTTCTTCCTGCGTCAGCGGAATGCGCGACCGGTAGAAGCGCAAGAAGTCCCCGAATGCCGATGTCCCCACGTTGTGTAGAGACGCCGGAACCGGTGAAACGTTGCAGGCGAGACCACTTCTGCCGGTAGTTCTGCCGGTTGTTCAACAAGGTGTACAACTGTGGTCGCAGTTAACTTCGAAACAGTGTCACTTGTTTCAACAACGCGGATTACCGACGAAGTCCCGCACAAATTGCTTCGTCTCGCGGAAGGCCTGCGCGCTCGACAGGTCGCCGGTGTGCTCTGGCTCGTCGCCCTGATCTGGCTGGTGATCGAGTGGTACGGCCATTATCCCATTGATCTGGACGTGTACCGCCTCGGCGGCAGGGCTTGGCTGGACGGCGCCTCGCTGTACGTCGGCTTCACCGGGCCACCGCTCGACCCGCGGCTCCCGTTCACCTACCCGCCGATCGCGGCGGTGTTGTTCAGCGGGCTGAGCGTGGTGCCGGAGGGACTGCACAACCCGCTCGTCGTGGCGTCCGGCTTCGTCGTGCTGACCGTCGTGTGCGTCGCGGTGGCGGGCAAGGTGCGCCCAGGTCTCAAGTGGACGGCCGGTCCGCTGGCCGCGATCGCCGCGCCGGCACTGGACCCGGTGTGGATGACGTACGGCTACGGCCAGGTCAACCTGTTCCTGCTCGGCCTGGTCGTGATCGACTGCCTGCTGGTGACGGACCGGCGCTGGCGCGGTGTGCTGGTGGGTGTCGCGGCGGCGATCAAGCTCACCCCCGCCGTCTTCGTGCTCTACTTCCTCGTCAAACGCGACTGGCGGGCCGCCATGACCTCGATGGCGACGTTCGCGGCCCTCGTCGTCGCCGGCTTCCTCGCCGCACCGGAGGACTCGGTGCAGTACTGGTTCCACTCCCTGCTGAACCCCGACCGCATCGGCGACATCTCGTTGTCGACGAACCAGTCGATCAAGGGCCTCGTCCGCGACCTGGGCCTCGCACCGGGCATCGAAACGCTGGTGTGGGCCGTGCTGGCCGCTACCGCCGTCGCCGTCGGGGTGTTCGTGGCCCGGCGGACGCGGGACGATCTCGTCGCGCTGTTCGCCATCGCGGCCGCCGGGCTGCTGGCGTCCCCGGTGTCCTGGCTGCACCACTGGGTGTGGTGCGTACCCGTGCTGGTGTTCCTCGCCCTGCGCGGCAACGCGTGGCCGGCGTTCGTCGCCGTGTTCCTGGTGTTCGTGACGCGGCTGCACGACTACGACACCTATGTGTGGCTGGCGATCGCCGCACTGGTGGTGCTCGCCGTGAGGTACGCCGGCACTCGTGTCGCCGTGTGGACTCCGTTACCCGTGGAACGATGAGAAACCGAGATTCGATGGTTCGCCGCGTCCGAGCGCGTCGACGTGCTCGGCGACGTTGAACGCGTCGCTCAGCGAACCTCCGCCGTCGAGCAGTTCGATGACGTGACTCTCGGTGTTCTTGATGGCCAGCGCGGCGTCGAGGAGCGACTCCAGCCGTTGTGGGTCAACGACGACGAGGCCTTCGTCGTCGGCGAGAACCACGTCGCCGGGGTTGACCGTGACCCCGCCGCAGGTCACCGGAACCTGGAGTTCCCCGAGCTGGGACGCGGTACCGGCGCGCGGCGTGACGAACCGGCTGTAGACGGGCAGCGCGCACGTCGCGACGTAGGACATGTCGCGGTAGCCGCCGTCCACGACGATGCCGCCCAGAGACCGCGCCAACGCCGCCCGCGCGAACATCTCGCCGCCCAGAGCGGTCTCGCGTGCCCCGCCGTCGACCACGATCACGTCACCGGGCTCGGCCGCCTCGACCGCGCGCAGCACGGCCAGGAAGTCCTCCCGGCACCGGACCGTGAACGCGGGCCCGAAGACCCGGGTCGTCGCGGACCGGGCGCGGATCGCGCCGTGCACGACCCGCGTGGTCCGGTCGGCGTCGCAGATGGCGGTCGTGTCGACCGCGCGGAACCGTTCGAGCAGTTCGTCGTTGACCGGCATGCCGCAACGATCGCACCCGGCAGGCTCAGCGGGCTAACGCGACGGGCGTAGCCGGCCAGGGACGTCCACTCCAGACCGGAGTGCGCGGTGAACGCCGTGCCGTTCTCGGACCTGGACGAGCCCGAGTTGCCTCAACTGCGCGAAAACGTCGACGACGCCCCAGATCTCCGCGATCCGGCCGCCGGAGAAGCGGAGGATGAAGATCTCGCTGTAACGGACGGACCTGCCCGTCGGCGGCACGCCCCGGTACTCGCCCTGATGGGTGCCGGTGACCGTGTTCCGGTAGACGACCTTGTCGCCCTGCGCGATCACGTCCTCGATGGCGACGTGGATGTCGGGGAACGCGCGCAGGAGAGTCGCCCACACCTGCTTGAGCGCCTGCACCCCGGACAGCTCGCCCGGCACCGGCGCGTGGAAGACCAGGTCCGGATCGGCGACCTCGTCGATCGCCTTCGAGATGGCCTCCGCGTCACCGCTGTTGACGGCGTCGTGCAGGCGGCTGAACGTCGTTTCGTTGCTCGTTTCGATCGTCATGCCCACAGGACGGCGCGTCGGGCCCGGTTGTGACAGCCGTGCAAGACCTGCAACGGTCCGGCCCGCCGCAGCGATTCACCCGTGAGGGGGAAAGCAGACCTGCGGAGGTACCCCCATGCATGCGACCAGACGGCTCACCGCCGCGGCGGCGGCTGTCCCTCTGATTCTGTTCAGCGCGGCACCCGGAGCATCGGCGGCTCCCTTCTCGGTCGGCGCTGACGTGCTGGTCAGCGGCCCGTCGACGTTGACGGCCTGCCCCTTCGGCGCCTCTGCCGACTTCGCCGCGGCCTACGACAACACCGAGGTCGAGCCGCAGGTGGCGGTCAATCCCGTCAACCCGGACGAGATGATCGGCGTGACCCAGCAGGACCGCTGGCCGGACGGCGGCGCGCGTGGCCTGTCCTCGTGGATCACGCACGACGGCGGCACGTCGTGGGCCAAGCTGCCGGACGTGCCGTGGAGCGCCTGCCAGGGCGGCCCGACCCGGTTCGGCCGCGTCACCGACCCGTGGGTCTCCTACGACAAGGTGGGCAACGCCTACTTCATCGGCCAGCCGATCGACTCGGCCGCGCTCGGCCTGTCCGCGATCTCGGTGACGAGCCTCGACCGGTCCACCGGCACGTGGCGGCCGCCGCGGATCATCCAGGAGGACGGCGGCGAGCGCGGCATCTTCAACGACAAGGTCTCCATCACCGGCGACCCGACCCGGCCCGGCCACGCCTACGCGACGTGGTTGCGCGGCACCTATCCCAACGACGGCCGGCAGCACCCGGTCGCGGACCTGCACTCGTTCGCCTACCGCGGCATGCCCATGTTCTCCCGGACGACCGACGGCGGGCTGACGTGGTCGACGCCGGTGCCGATGCGCAACTCGAACAACTTCTTCCAGGGCAACCAGATCGCGGTCGGCCCGGACGGCACGCTCTACAACGTCACCGCGAACCTCTTCACCGGCGCCGGCTTCAACGACAACGGCGTCTACGTGGGCGTCATGACCTCCCGCGACGCCGGTCTGCACTGGTCGGCCCCGGCGCGCATCGCGCCGATCCGGACCGCCCAGCTGGTCGTGCCCGACGACAACTTCCCGATCCGTGCCGAGGACTACCTGCCCGACATCGCGGTCGACATGACCACCGGCGCGATCTACGTCGTCTGGTCCGACTCGCTCGGCACCGCGGTGAACAAGGTCGTGCTGGCCAAGTCCACCGACGGCGGCCGGCACTGGAGCGGCCCCACCGCGGTCGCCACCGGCGGCCCCGGCGTGCAGTCGTACAACCACGCGATCGACGTGTCGGACACCGGCATGGTCACCCTGACCTACTGGGACGACCGGAACAACGTGCTCGGTGACGGCGTCGCCACCACCGACGTCTGGCTCCGCCACTCGCACGACGGCACCCTGAGCTGGCAGCCCGAACAGCACCTGCACGGGCCGTTCGACCACTACGCCGCCCCGATCTCGTACTTCGCGCCCGGTGATCCGAGGGGGCTGTTCCTCGGCGACTACATGGGGCTCGAGACGATCTCCGGCAACAGCACCATCGCGTTCTTCACTTCGACGATCGCCGACGGTGCCGACGCGCACGCGGTGCGGCTCGACCACAGCTGAGCACCACGGGCCGGTCGTGGATCGTGGTCCTCGACCGGCCCCCGGCGGGTACCTTCGGCCGAGTGCTTGATCCGGACTCCCGCCCGTCCCTCCACGTGACCCCGTTGCTGCGGCTGCTGCACGAACGCGGCGTCGACTGGGTTCTCAGCGGTTCGGCCGTGCTCACCCTGTACGGCGCGGACCTGCGGCCGAACGACCTCGACGTGGTGCCGTCGCTCGATCCCGCCAACCTGCGCCGGATCGCCGGCCTGCTGGTCGAGCTCGACGCCGTGCCCGCTCGCGAGCCGTCGTGGCACAAGGCGCTGACACGGCGGGAGTGCCTGGACTGGCGGCCCGATCCACCCACCGCGGAGCAGCTGGACCACCTGTTCGTGACCCGCCTCGGAATGGTCGACGTCACGCCGAAGCTGACCGGCAGCTACGCCGAGCTGCGGCCCGGTGCGACCAGCGTGGAGCTGGCGGGTGTGCCCGTGTGGGTGTGCTCGCCGGACGAGGTGCTCGGACGGCTGCCGGCCAAGCCGCGTCCGAAGGACGTCGAACGGGCCGCGCAGTACGCGATCGTGCGCGAGGCCGTGCGCCGCGGGGAGCAGCCTCGCGGAGCCCGCTGGCTCGACAGCTGACCCCTGCTCCGATTCCTTTCGCTGCCGCCCGATGTCCATTCCTCCGAAGGACGTCGGCTGGAGCCAGAGGAGACGGACGTGTCCACCCGAACCACACCCGCAGATGTGCCTGCGGCCGAGGAGAGATCGCGGCGAACGTGGGTGCTCGCGATCACCTCGATCGCCTCGCTGCTGGTCGTCCTCGACGCACTGGTCGTGGCGACGGCGCTGACCGCGATCAGAACGGATCTGGGCGCCTCGATCACCGACCTGGAGTGGACGGTCAACGGCTACGGCCTGAGCTTCGCGGTGCTGCTCATGACCGCCGCGGCCGCGGGCGACCGGTGGGGACGGCGGCGGGTGTTCGCGGCCGGTGTCGCGTTGTTCACGCTGGCCTCGCTGGTGTGCGCGGTCGCGCCCGACGTGGAGACGCTGATCGCCGCGCGGGTCGTCCAGGGCGCCGGGGCCGCGTTCATCATGCCGCTCGCCCTCGCGTTGCTGAGCGCCGCGTTCCCGCCCGCCCTCAGGCCCAGGGCACTCGGCGTCTTCGGGAGCGTGAGCGGGGTCGCCGTACCGCTCGGGCCACTGGTCGGCGGCGCCGTGGTGGAGGGGGTCTCGTGGCCGTGGATCTTCTGGATCAACGTGCCGCTGGGGGTCGCGCTGCTGGTCCTCGCTTTGACACGCGTCGAGGAGAGCCGCGGACCTGATCGCACCCTCGACCTTCCCGGGCTGCTGCTGGCGGGCGCCGGCACGTTCGGCCTGATGTGGGCGCTCGTCCAGGGCGGCTCGGTGGGATGGGCCGTGGCGGGGCTGGTGGCGATCGGGCTCTTCGTCGCCTGGCAGCGCCGGGCGGCCCATCCGATGCTGCCGCTGCACCTGTTCCGCTCGCGCAGGTTCGCCGCCGCCAACGTCGTGATCTTCTTCCACTGGGCTTCCGCGTTCGGGGTGCTGTTCTTCATCGCCCAGTTCGTGCAGGAAGCACTGGGGTACGGGCCGCTGGCGGCGGGGCTGGCGCTGGCGCCGTGGGGACTGACCACGGTGATCGTCCCGCAGTGGGTGGGACGGTCGGTCGGCCGGTTCGGTGAGCGGCCGTTCATCGTCGCGGGGCTCGGCCTGCACAGCCTGGCCATGGTCTGGATCGCCCTCGTCGCCCATCCCGCCGCCGGCTATGCGGCGATCGCGGCACCGCTGGTGCTCTCCGGAACGGGCATCGCGATGTGCCTGCCCGCCGTGCAGAGCGCCGTGCTGACATCGGTGGCGCCGCAGTTCCTCGGCAAGGCGTCGGGTGCGTTCAGCGCCATGCGGCAGCTCGGCGGAGCGTTCGGCGTGGCGGTTCTGGTCGTCGGCTTCACCGCGGCCGGCAGCTACGCGACGCCTGAGGAGTTCTCGAACGGTTTCACGTCGGCCGTTCTGACCGGCGCGGGCCTCGCGGCCGCTGGTGCGCTGGCCGGAGCCGTCATTCCACGAAAGGGGTAGTTGGTGTCCGATCTGAAGGCGCATGCCGACCTGTTGCGCGAGCTCCACCACGAAGAGATGCTCGTGCTGCCGAACGCCTGGGACGAGCCCAGCGCGGAACTCGTGGTGGAAATGGGTTTCCCGGTCGTGGCGACGTCGAGTGCCGCCGTGGCCGAGACGCTCGGCCACGGCGACGGCGAAAGCGCGCCCTGGCAGGAGATGTTCGCGGCCGCCGCCCGGATCGCCGCCGCCGTGCCCGTCCCGGTGACCGTGGACGCGGAAGCCGGCTACGGCCTGGCACCGGACGAGTTCGTGGCCCGGCTGCTCGAAGCCGGTGCGACCGGCTGCAACCTCGAAGACACCGATCACCGGGCTGGTGGCCTCGTGGACGCGGCGGCGCAGGCGGATCGGCTCGCCGGGGTGCGCGCTGCCGCCGACGCCGCCGGGGTCCCGATCGTCGTCAACGCCAGGATCGACGTGTTCCTGCCGTCCAGCGGCGTTCCCGAGCAGGACCGGCTGGACGAGGCGGTGCGGCGCGGCCGTCTCTACCGGGACGCGGGCGCGGACTGCGTCTACCCGATCGGCGGCTCGACCACCCACAACCTCACCCGGTTGATCGCCGAGGTGCAGGCGCCGGTCAACGGGAACACCACCGACTCCCTCGACCTCGACGCGTTGCGGTCGCTGGGAGTGGCCCGCGTGTCCTACGGCCCGCGGTTCTACCGGGGAGGGTTCGCCGGCATGCGCGGTGCCCTGGAGAAACTCGCGCGATAGCGATTCCTTTTGCCGGCCGGAGGAGTCCAATGAAGAGTTGGTGACCCACGACCAGGGGGAGTGACGTGACATCTGCGGCCAGTGCGAGCCTGCACGACGAGTTCGGCCTGCTGCGCGACGGGCTGCTCGCGCACTGCTACCGGATGACCGGCTCGTACCAGGACGCCGAGGACGCCGTTCAGGAGACCTACCTGCGCGCGGTGCGCGGCGCGGCCGGGTTCGAGGGACGTTCCTCGGTCAAGACCTGGCTCTACCGCATCGCGACCAACACCTGCATCACCGCGTTGAGCCATCGAAGCCGGCGGGTGCTCCCCGCCGGCCTCGGCGCGCCGTCGACGGACCCCGGCGTCCGCGCCTACTCCGACGAGTCCATCGCCTGGCTCGAACCGCTGCCCGACGCCGTCCTGAACCACCGCGACGACGAACCGGCCGAGGTCGTCGTGCAGCGCGAGTCGGTGCGCCTCGCGTTGATCGCGGCGCTGCAGCACCTGCCGGTGCGGCAGCGTGCGGCGCTCCTGCTGCGCGAGGTCCTCTCGTGGTCCGCCGCCGAGATCGCGGAGACGCTCGGCATCAGCGTCCCCGCGGTGAAGAGCCTCCTGCAACGGGCCCGCAAACGGCTGGACGAGCTGGACCTCGCCGACCAGCGCGTGGAACCACCGGACCTGGAGCTGGAACGCGCCCTGCTCGACCGCTACCTCACCGCGTTCGAGGCGGGGGACTCCGCCGCGATCCGCGCCGTCATCCACGACGACTTCAGCCTCGAGGCCGTGCCGCATCCGGTCTGGTTCAAGGGCGTGCACGTGTGCATCCCGTTCCTGGAGCGCACTTTCGCCTCCCCGGGCTGGCACGTCCGGCTGCTGCCCACCCGTGCCAACGGCCAGCCGGCCATGGCCGGGTACCGCCCCGACGCCTCCGGCGACCTGCGGGCCGACTGCCTGTGGGTGCTCACCCTCGTCGACGGCCGCTTCTCCAGCGCGACGAAGTTCGAGAACCCGGCCTTCGTCACGGCCGCCGGCCTGCCCGAGCGGTGGCCACGAGTCCCGCCGTCGGTGTGATCAAACCGCGTGCCAGCGGGTGAGGCCGATGACCTCGCCCGCCACCTCGGTGACGCCCTTGCCGTCGGTCGGAACGCGAACCACCCACTGCGGCGCGTGCGTCTCCAGGTGACGGGCGGCGGCGGTCCCGCGCGTCACGTGCGCCTCGTACTGGCTGCCCGTCTCGCGCAGGCCCAGCCGCTGGTTCGCGATGTCGTCCGCGGCGGTCAGCAGAACGCCGGTCACCTCCACGTTCCCGCCCATCGCGCCGACCACCAGGTCGCGTTCCAGCACGCTGACGGTGTTCGTGTAGATGAGCCGCCGGTAGCCGAGCGCCGCGTAGTTTCCCCACAGGGAAGCCAAATTCCGCCTGGTCATCTCCGTGCGGCTCGGGTCGTCCGGTGGCGCCGGGTGGGCCTGGTCGAGGAAGTCGCCCTCGATGAAGCAGTGGGACACGGCCGCGTCCCGCAACTGAGCCGAGATCTCCCAGGAGACCGTGGACTTCCCGACTCCGGACCGGCCGCCGATCAGCAGCACGGAAAAACGTTCCACGGTCATGTCCTCCGGGTCAGCTCTCGAGCCACGAAACGTGCTTTCGCGCGTGGATTCCGAAGCACGTGCAGCGTCGCGTGCCCGGCGTGTGCCGCGATCGCGTTGATGAGCAGCGCCCGCCAGGCGCACCGCGGGAACGAGTGGTCGAGCAGCAGGACGGTGCCCGCCCGGCGGAGACGGACGTCGAGGACGTCGTAGGGGCCGAGGTCACCGTCCATGATCCACCGGTCGGTGATGGCGAGTTCACCCTGGACGACGGCCCAGCGATCAGGGGGAGTCGCTTCTAGATCCGGCCCCCAGAAGTGCTTGTCGAGTTCGATGACGGGGAGCCCGGTCGCGGTGCCCAGGGCGGCCGCGAGAGTCGACTTCCCCGCGCCGCCGCGGCCGAGGATCACAACGCGCTCCATGAACGCAATCGTGCCAGTACGACGCAAACGACTAGCACGGACTTGAGACCGGTGGAACTGCACCGAATGTCAGCAATAGTTCGAAATACCTTGAGTCGGCTGGCCATGACGAGTTAGTTCGGATCCATGTCGGTGGAATTCCGGGTGCTCGGCGACGTCGAGGTGCGCATTGATGGCCAGAGCGTCGACGCCGGTCGCGCGCGGCAGCTGTGCGTGCTGGTGGCGCTGCTCCACGACGTCCGGCAGCCGATTCCGGTGGAACGGATCCTGAGCCGGGTTTGGGGGGACGACCCGCCGAATCGCGGCAAGAACGTGCTGTACGGCTACCTCTCCCGGTTGCGCCGGGCACTCGCGGCAGCTGGTGACGTGACAGTGGCCAGGCAACACGCGGGGTACGTGCTCACCGCCGATCCCATGGCGGTGGATCTCCACCGTTTCCGGGAGCTGGTCGCCCAAGCCCGGACCTCAGACGACGATCAGGCGGTTCTGTTGTTCAACCGCGCGCTCGCGCTGTGGCGGGGCAGGCCGTTCGGCGGGTTGTCCACGCCGTGGCTGGACGAGCTGCGCGCCACCCTCGAATCCGAGCGGTTCGCCGTGGTGCTGGACCGCAACGAGGTGGCCCTGCGGCTCGGCAGGCAGGACGACGTGCTCGGGGAGATGTTCCGCGAAACCACGGCACACCCCCTGGACGAACGCCTCGCGGGGCAGGTCATCCTGGCACTGCACAAGTCAGGACGGCACGCAGACGCCGACCGGCACTACGCCGAGCTGAGCCGCAGGCTCGCCGACGAGCTCGGTGTCGACCCGAGCCCGGCCGTGCGGGAACAGCACGAGCAGTCGCCGGCCGCCCTGAAACGCCGGCCCGACGTGCCGGTGCCACGCCAGCTTCCCGCGCACTCTCCGTTCTTCGTCGGGCGTGACGGGGAGCTGGAAGTGCTCGACGACCTGCTGCGCCGGCATCGGCCGTTCGTGGCGATCAGCGGCGCCGCCGGAGTCGGGAAGACGACACTGGCCGTGCACTGGGCGCATCGCGTGCAGGATTCGTTCCCCGACGGCCAGCTTTACGTGAACCTGCGAGGGTTCGAGCACGCCGGGGCCGCCGTGTCGCCGGCGGAGGCGTTGCGGACGCTTCTCACGATGCTGGGTGTACCGCCCGATCGTGCGCCGTCGGACATCGACGCGATGGCGGCCACCTACCGCAGCATCCTGAATTCGCGGCGGTTGCTCATCTTGCTGGACAACGCGCGGGACGTGCAGCAGGTCCGCCCTCTGCTGCCGGGTGACGGCGTTTCGATGGTGGTCGTCACGAGCCGCAACCACCTGGTGGGTCTCGTGGCCGGGGAAGGCGCGCACCTGATCACGCTGCGCCACATGGATCTCCGCGAGGCACGCGCGTTGCTCGAACAGCACCTCGGCCGCGACCGGATGGAGGCGGAGACCCAGGCGGTCGACGAGCTCATCGCGGGCGCGGGGTTCCTGCCCCTCGCGCTCGCGGTGGTCGCCGCCAGGGCGTCGCTGAACCCCACCTTCTCCCTGAAGGCACTGGCAGGTGAGCTGGACAGCCAGCAGTCGCGTTTGGACACTCTGGACGACGACGACCCGAAGACCAGCGTGCGGGCCGCGATCTCCTTGTCCTGCCGGCACCTCGGACCGACGGCGGCGCAGGTGTTCCGGTTGCTCGGCCTTCATCCGGGCCCCGCCGTCACCGCCGCGGCGACGGCGAGCCTGGCCGGGCTGTCCGGCAAGGAGGCGGAGGACGCGCTGGACGAGCTGGCCCGCGTGCACCTGACCGAGGAACACCGGCCGGGCCGGTTCGCCTTCCACGATCTGGTGAGGGTTTACGCCGCGGAACGGTTCCGGCTGGAGGTCCCGGCGCCGGCGAGGAACGACGCGTTGCGCCGCCTCCTGGACCACTACCTGCACACCGCCGTCTCCGGGGCATTGCTGTTGCGTCCCATGAGAGACCACATCGACGTGGATGACGCGGCACCGGGAACGTGCCCGGAGCCGCTGAGCGACTACCAGGCCGCGTGGCGCTGGCTCGAAGACGAGATCGCCGCCCTGCGCCGGCTTCTTCCCCTCGCCGCCGCTGAAGGTTTCGACCAGCACGTGTGGCAGCTCGCCTGGACCACGGCGGACTTCCTGGACCGCCAGGGCCGGTGGCACGACTGGATCGAGCTCGGGACGTACGCGCTCGCGGCCGGGGCGAGACTCGCCGACCGGCGAGCGCTCGCGAGTGCCCATCGCGGTCTCGGCCAGGCGTTCATCATGCTGCGTTCCTTTCCGCAGGCGCGGGCTCACCTCATGGCCGCACTCGATCTCGACGGCACCCGTGTCGGCGAGGCGGGCATTCACCGCGACCTCGCGCTGATGGCCGACACGCAAGGCAGCTTCACCGAGGCACTCGAGCACGGCCGGCGCGCACTGGAGATCTATCGGAACTGCGGTCACCTCGCCGGTGAGGCCGCCGCGCTGAACCAGGTCGGCTGGTACCTCTGCCAGCTGGGCAGTCACCGCCGCGCGCTGGTGGCGTGCGAGGAGGCACTCGTGCGGCATCGCGGGATCGGTGACTGGACAGGCGAAGCGGTCACCTGGGACAGCCTCGGCTTCATCCACCACAACATGGGCGCCAACGCCCGTGCGATCGAGTGCTACGAGAGGGCGCTCGCGCTGTACCGGGAGCTCGGCGACGTGTTCGAGAACGCCGCGACCCTCACCCGGCTCGCCGACACGCACCTCGCGGAAGGGGAGACGTCCGCGGCACGAGACGCGCTGCGGTCCGCGTCGGCTTTGCTCGACAACCTGAGGCATCCTGACGCCAGAGCCGTGCACGCGAGGCTTGAGGCTCTGGACGCGGAGGATGAGCGGCTGCCCGGCCCGCGGGCGTGACGCGCGCGGAAGCAGACCGCCTTGCCACGGTCCAACGGCCGGGGCAAGGCGATGTCCTACCAGCGGTGCGCGACGTCGATCACCAGGCGCCCGGTCGACCCCGGCCCGGTGAGCGTGAACACGCGGAACGGCAGGCGGGCCCGGACACCCATCCCGAACTGCGTCTGTCCCTCGAACGTGCCGAGGAACGCGACCTGGCGGAAGGTCGTGAAGCCGGCGACGTTGACGGCCTGCATCGGGTTGGCCGGTTGGTAGGTCGGGTTGTAGTACTGGTCGTGCGCGGCCGAACCGACGAGCACGTCGAGGAAGGCGCCGCCCGCCAGCGGGACGGGGACGCCGCTGCCCTGCTGGTGCACGGTCGACACGTAAGAGACGTGGTACCACTCCGGAGCCGGGCCACCGGTCATGTCGACCACGAGCCGGTCGTAGCAGTCGTGCCGTCCGGCACGCACGTCGTTGATGGTCGCGCTCGTGTGCGCGTGGCTGGGCCCTGCTTTCGGCAGTGAGCCCCAGGTGATGCCGCAATACGGTGCGGCGGACGCGGACGGCGCGAGCAGTCCGGCCATCATCAGCAGTGCCGCCAGTGCGGCGCCGCGTCTCAGGATCTTTCCCATGTCGTTGCTCTCCCTTCGAGCTGCCCCCTTGCATCTAGTGACGTGCATCACAGGCCGAGGTTGTCTGTTGGCTGGGCGGCGCTCCTCCGGTCGACGGCGCAGCACCATCCGACCGGCTGGGTTGTCCGGCCGGTTCACCGGTGCCGCGCGCAGCGTCTCGGACCGAGGATCGAGGTGACCGTTCAACGACCACAAAAGACGGAGTTGTGTCGCCGTGCGCACCCCGATCGACCGCCCGGCCTGGAGAACCCTGCTGGGCCACGTCCGGCCACATCGCCGTACTGTCCTTTTAGGAGGAACACTCGTCCTGCTCGGCGGGCTCGCCGCGGCGGCCCAGCCTCTCGCGGCGAAGGCGCTGGTGGACCGGCTGGGCACCGGTGACGCGATCACCGGCCTGCTGGCGCTGCTGGTCGGCCTCGCGCTCGCCGGCGCCGCGATCGCGATGGCCGGTGACTACCTGCTCGAACGCGCGGCGGAGTCCGTCGTGCTGGTGGCGAGGAAGCGGCTCACCAGGAAGCTGCTCTCGCTGCGCGTGCCCGCCGTGCAACGCGCGGAGCCGGGAGACCTGCTGTCCCGCTTCACCAGTGACACGACATTGCTGCGCGAGGTGTGCACCAGCGCACTCGTCGGACTGGTCACCGGTGCGGTCACGACCGTGGTGATGGTCGTCATGATGGGCGTGATGGACCTCGCCCTGCTCGGCGTCACCCTGGCCGTGCTCGCCGTGGTCGGCCTGTTCGCCGGCGCCGGTCTGCCGATGATCGAGAAGGCGTCCCGCGCCGCCCAGTCCGCGGTCGGGGACACGGGTGCGCGGCTGGAGCGCGTGCTCGGCTCCTTCCGGACCGTCAAGGCCGCGGGTGCGGAGACCGGGGAGATCGCCGCGATCGAACGCGGGGCGGAGGACGCGTGGCGTGCCGGTGTTCGCTCCGCGCGCTGGGAGTCGCTGGTGCACGGGTCCAACACCCTGGCGGTCCAGGCGGCCTTCCTCGCCGTGCTCGGCATCGGCGGGGCTCGGGTCGCGACAGGAGCCATCTCACTGTCCACTTTGGTCGCTTTCCTGCTGTTCCTGTTCTACCTGAACGAACCGATCGGGCAGTTGCTGCACGCGGGCAGCAGTCTGTCCGTCGGGCTGGCGGCGGTACGCCGCCTGGCCGAGGTCGAGGAGATGCGGTCCGAGCCCGCCGGAGTCGCCGGCGCCCGCACGGGGTCCGCCGCGAAGGACGGGATCCGTCTCGCTTTCGAGGACGTCCGCTTCCGCTACGGTCCGGAGCTGCCAGAGGTCCTCCGCGGTATCGGTGTCGACGTTCCCGCGACGGGAATGACCGCTTTCGTCGGTCCTTCGGGTGCGGGGAAGTCCACGCTCTTCGCGTTGGTCGAGCGGTTCTACGAGCCGTCGGCCGGCCGGATCCTGCTGGACGGCCGCGACCTCGCGGAGTGGGACCTGGCGAGCCTGCGCGCCGGTGTCGGCTACGTCGAACAGGACGCGCCCATGTTGTCGGGCACGTTGCGCGACAACCTCGTCTACGGCAGGCCGGACGCCACCGACGAGGAGATTCGCGACGTCGTGGCGCAGACCCGGCTGGACTCGCTGGTCGAGCGCCTTCCGGAAGGGCTGGACACAGCGGTCGGGCATCGCGGCAACTTCCTGTCCGGGGGCGAGAGGCAGCGGATCGCACTCGCTCGTGCGCTGATCCGCCGTCCCCGCCTCCTGCTGCTCGACGAGATCACCTCGCAGCTCGACGCCGCGAACGAGATGGCGATCCGCGACGTGGTGACGGCCGCGGCGAAGACGATGACCGTTCTCGTGGTGGCACATCGGCTGTCGACGGTCACGCAGGCAGAACGGATCGTGGTGGTGGACAACGGAAAGGTGCGTGCGTCCGGCACTCATGACGAGCTCGTCGCGAGTGATCCCCTGTACGCGGGCTTCGCCGCCACTCAGCTGCTCACCGGCGAACGCGAGTGACTCTCAACGGAAACCGCTGCGCCTCCACCCGAGAGACGCCCGCGCTCCGAGCACCAGTCCCACCGCGATGGTCAGCAACTGGACACGCTGCACCAGCCCGGCGCCGGGCTGGTGCACGAGGACGGCGGACAGCACGCCGGTCGTGGCCAGCAGGGCGACCACCACCCTGGCACTCCACCGGCGGGTGCTCCGTTCGAGACCCGCGGCGGCGGCGAGGGCGCTGCCGAACGTCAGCGCGCTGGTGACCTGGTGCAGCCGATGCCCGAGCGACACCGTTCCCGCGGTCTCGCGGGAGCGGCACAGCGCGTCGACGCTTGCCGCGCAGTCCAGCGACAGCACCGTGTCGGCGAGGGTCGCGACCGCGAAGAGGAGCACAGCCGCGATGACGAGCCGCCCGCGCATCCGGCGGGCGGCGAGGAACAGGCAGCAGGCGGCCAGCGCGTCGGTGACGCGGAAAACCCACCGGTACGGCTGGTCGTCGGCGAACAGCTCACTCACGTAGCTGTCCACCATCGACAGCCCTGTCGGCAGCACTAGCTCGAGGAGCCAGCAGGAATACAGGAGGGCGGCGGCGACCAGCCACGTTCCCGGCCGGTCAAGCCGACGGGGCAACAAGTGGCCGGAAGGCCTTTCCAGTTCCAACGTCGGATCCCCCTCACCCCTTCCGCCATGCTACGTCTCTGATCGACGTTGTGTGGCCGGACGCCTGTCACCGCCATGTTCGGCAGGCGCCTGCGGAGCACGCTCCGACCTCAATGGAGTCGACCGTCCATTGAGGAGTGAGGGGCGCGAACCACCGTGCAGGGGGCCAGGTACCGGCCGGGTGGCGGGGTTGGTTCCGGCCCGCTGGCCGGTGTGGTCGGCGGTCCGCCCCTACGCAATCTGACGTACACGAGATCAGAACGTGAGCGGATGAAGCACGCCCACCCGCCAACGAGAGTGGGTCGCGACACCACGAGCAAAGGAGTGCATCGCGATGACTACCACCCGCAAGCTGAGCGGCCGCACCCGCAAGGGAGTGCTGCTCGTGCACATCCTGTCAGCGGTGGCGTGGCTGGGCATCGACCTCGCACTGGGCATCCTGGTGGTGGTCGCACTGTCCACAGAGGACACCGGCATCGCAGGCGTCGCCATACAGGCGATCGACCTGTTCGCGATCTGGCCGATGTTCGGCGCCAGCGTCGTCTGCATGACCTCCGGCGTGGTCCTGGGCCTCGGCAGCAAGTACGGCCTGGTCAGGTACTGGTGGGTCGCCATCAAGCTGTTCATGAACGTCGGCATGTCACTGCTGATCGCGTTCTCGCTGCGCCCGGGTGTGCGGGAAGCGGCCGAGATCGGCAAGCGCATGTTGGCAGGCGACCCGACGGCGGTCATCCCGCCCGACATCATGTACCCGGTCGTGGTCGCGCCGACGTTGCTGCTGTTCGCCTACATCCTGTCGGTGTTCAAGCCGTGGGGCCGGATCCGCAGGTCAGCGCAGCCAGTCAAGCGCGAGCGCCGCGACCTCGTCGGGGCGGTCTAGCTGCAGGAAGTGCCCGGCGTCCGCCACGATCTCGACCCGCGAACCCGGGGCGAGACCCGTGGCGGCGTCGGTGTAGTTGTCGGGCGTGATGCAACCGTCCTGGGCGCCCGCCAGCACCAGCATCGGGATCGGCGCCGGCTTCTCGGTCGCCTGCGCCATCGAGGACAACGAAGGATCGTGCAGCGACCGGTCGAAGTTCGCCCGGTACAGCTTCAGCGCGTTGGCCCTGAGCTGCGGATCCTCGTACATCGACAGCACGTGCGGCGGTACGGAGAGACCCGGTGACCAGGTCCGCCACAGGTACTCGATCAGTGTGGAGTTCAGCAGGCTCTCCGCGACCCCGGGCACCTGGAACATGAACAGGTAGAAGAACCGTTGCTGCTGTGCGGGATCGTCGAAGATGTGACGCAACGTGGCCGGCGGCGGCACGGACATCGTGATCACTCGGCGCACCCGCGAGGGCCAGCCGGCCGCCAGCCGCCCGGCCACACCGGCGCCGATGTCGTGGCCGATCACGTCCAGCGGCTCGGGCGACAGCGCGGCGTTCACCGCGGCGGCGTCGGCCGCCAGCGTCAGGCCGTCGGCGAACGGCAGCTGGTCGAACGTCGACGGGTGGTGCCCGCGCAGGAACGGCGCGACGACCCGGCGGCCGGCGGCCACCAGTCGTTCGGCGAGCGGGCCGAACGACGCCGGGTGGTCGGGGAAGCCGTGCCAGCACACCACGATCGGGCCCTCACCCGCGGCCAGGGCGGGGAAGGAGAGGCGCTCGGTCGGGATGACGATCTCTTCGAAGTCCATCAGAAGTCCACTCGCATCACGAAACGTCGTTTGGTGGGGTGGGTGACCTGCGTGAACCCGGCCTCCTCGAACACCTGACGCGCACCGACGTGCAGCTCGCCCCAGGTGACGGTCTGGCCGGACGCGGCGATCATCGGATACGCCTCGACCGCGCGAGCACCCTGTGACCGAGCGTGCTCGACGGTCACGGCCACCAGCTCGTAGGTGAGGCCTTGCCTGCGGAAGCCCTTGCGCACCACGAAACACGTCACGGCCCACACGCCGTCGTCGTCCTTGTCCTCGGACCTGCCCTTCCACGGGATGGGCAGGTCGAGCAGCTTCGCGTAGTCGCACCGGGGTTCGACGGCCACCCAACCGGCGGGCTCACCGTCCACATAGGCCACCAGCCCGCTGCCACGGGCGGCCTGCGACTCGTGCGCGGCGTAGCGCTCGTCGAACGTCGAGTCGCGCCACATCCAGCCCTTCACCTTGTAGCGCTGGCAGCGGCACTTGCCCGGCTCGGACCCGTCGCAGATCGCCTCGACGTCCTCCCGGGGCACCTCGCCAGACGGCACGTTCCGGGCCGCGCCACTAGAGCTCCTGGGTGAGGTTCACGGGGTTTCCGTCAGGATCGAACACGTGGGCAACGCGTTGTCCCCATGGCATGTCGTTCGGCGGTCCCTGCACACGGCCTCCCGCGGCCTCGACCAGGGGCAGCAACGCGTCGACGTCGGGAACGTCGATGCTCAGCGCGATCCGGGGCGGCGCCGAGACGTCGGCCTTCTCGGCGACGAGCCTGAGCTCGGCATCACCGATCTTGAGCGTCTTGTAGAACACCGGACCGGACTCCGGGTACCGGAACACCTCGGTCGCGCCGAGAACCTGCTCGTAGAACGCCTGCAAGGGCGGAAGATCCGGGGTCAGGATGATGGGTTGGATCGCCATGGTTCCTCCTAGTCGTCCACCGTTGTACGGGGCGGCTGGCCGGAACTCATCGGTGCACCGAACAACGGCAGGAGTTCGGGAACGTTGAGGAACGTCGTCGTGCCCGTGACCAGCCCATCGCGCACGTCGATGAACACCAGCCCGAACGGCCGGTCCATCCCCGGCCGCATCTGCCAGTACGCGGGCGACGCGTTCGCCCGCACCGGCACCAGCCACGCGCCGGCACACGTCGCCTGGGGATCGTTCAGCGCGACCGAGATCGGGCCACGGCCCCGCAGCCACCAGCTGAACGGCGGCATCGACATCGTCGCGTCCTCGTGCAGCAGCGCCACCAGAGTCCGCACGTCGTGCCGGTCGAACGCCTCGCAGTATCGGCTGAGCAGTGCCTTCTGCTTCGGGTCGGCGGGGTGCAGCGGCTCGCCGGGATCGACCACCTGCATCGTGGCCCGCGCCCGCTGCAACGCGCTGTTGGCCGCAGCCACCGAGATGGAGAGCAGATCGGCGACCTCGGCGGCCTGCCACACCAGCACGTCCCGCAGGATCAGCACCGCGCGCTGACGGGCCGGCAGGTGCTGCAGTGCCGCCACGAACGCCAGCCGCACGGTCTCCTTGCGGATCGCCTGGTCCTCCGGCAGGACCTTCGCGTCGGGCGTCGGCTGCACGAAGGTCCGCTCGGGCAGCGGCGCCCCGAAGTCCCCGCCGGGCGATCGCAGGTCGACGGCCAGGGCCCGGCGCTGGGCGGACCGCAGCATGTCGATGCAGATGTTGGTGGCGATGCGGTACAGCCAGGTCCGCAGCGACGCGCGCGACGGGTCGAAGCTGTCGTACGCCTTCCACGCGCGGACGAGCGTCTCCTGCACGGCGTCCTCGGCCTCGAAACCGGAGCCGAGCATGCGGTAGCAGTAGCCGGTCAGCTCGATCCGGAACGGCTCCAGCTCCTCGATCACGAGAAAGACCCTACGCGGACCGATGAGTTTCCATCGACCCGTCAGCGGGGGAAACCTCCCCGATCGGTACCTGCTTGCGCCGCCTGCCGATCACGACTGTCCGCAACCTCCGACCGGCCAGGCAAGACTGGTACGCGCTACGGGCGCCGCAGCGCGTCGAGAACCTTCAAACCAGTTCGTGTCCGGCTTGATCCGCACGCACCGCCGGGAGCTGGGATCGAGGTGGCGCAGGCTCGATGCCGGGCAGCAAGCCCTGCTGGTGCTGGTCC
>NZ_QLTT01000009.1:0-267755 GCF_003269295.1 Lentzea atacamensis
AACGCCTGCCACTGCTCATCAGTCAGCTCATGCCTGCGCACCACGGCACAAGATCAAAGCACGTCAGACGAACCAGCTTTGAGGACGGGCCCTAGGGCCCGTCCTCAAAGCCAGAGGTGAGGGTGGCCAGGTCGATCATGGCTTGGCAGGACAGCGCGGTCTTGTCGTAGCGGGCCCTGGTTGAACAAAGGCCCAGGTCACGCCAACCGTGTCGATGAGGCACACCTCGGCCAGGTCGTCGGCCGCGTGGGCCTGGCCTTGATTGCAGGAGTTCTACGCATCGAATCCCCCAAGATGTCGACTGAGGACAGTCTGGTCAGGGAGACCCGGTGGCCACACCGCCGGCGGAGGGAACGGCCGACGACGGTCGGGCTGGCCCTACCGTCGAAGCGCCGGGAAGCTCCATGGTTCCGAAGATCAATAGCCGACAGGCTCATCGGCATGAGAACAGCAGTTGTCGCCATCATCGCCGCCGCCGCAGCCGCCATCAGCGCGGTGCCGGCTGGTGCGGCCGCCTCGACGCTCCCGCCGCCCAACGACGCCGCGCTTCAGGCCTCGATCAGCGGACTGCCCGATCGGGACACGACCGGGGCGCTGGTCCGGATCACCGGGTCCGCGGGTGCCTGGTCCGGGACCTCCGGGGTGTCCGACGTCCGCACCAACGCGCCGGTGCGGGAGCGGGGGCGCTTCCGGGTCGGCAGCATCACGAAGGTCTTCACCGCCGTGATGGTCTTGCAGCTGGCCCAGGAGCGGCGGATCGACCTCGACGAGCCCGTGCAGCGGTACCTGCCTGGCGTTTTGCCCGCCGACTACCCGCCGGTTCCCGTGTACACGCTGCTCGACCACACGTCCGGGTTGCCGTCGGTGGACATCCCCGGGCTGACCGATCCGCAGTGGGTCCTCGACCACCGCTTCGACCACTGGAGCCCGCGGCAGGTGCTGGACACCGCCCTGCGGCACCCGATCGACTTCCAGCCCGGCAGCGCGCAGAAGTACGCGAACACCTCCTACGTCACGGCCGGCATGATCGTCGAGAAGGTGACGGGACGTTCCTACGCGCGGAACCTGCGCGAACGGATCACCGGTCCGCTCGGTCTGTGTCACACCTCGTTCCCGGAGGACGACCCGAGTCTGCCCAACGCGGCTGCTCGCGGGTACCTCGACGTGGACGGGAAACTCGTCGACGTGACCGAGATGAACCAGTCGATCCCGGGCACCGCGGGCGCGATCATCTCCACCGCCGAGGACCTGGACGGGTTCATCACCGGCCTGTTCCGCGGTCGCCTGCTGAGCCAGGAGATGATGACGAGGCTCTTCACCGTGCCGGACGTGCAGACTTCCGACGGCAGCGGCCCCGCCCTCTACAGCCAGGGCCTGATGAGGGTCACGATGAACGGCGTCGAGGTGTGGGGGAAGACCGGCAGCCGGCACGGGTACTCGAGCGGTGTGTTCGCGACGCGCGGCATGGAGCGGAAGTTGACGTACTCGGTGAACCCCACGGTGAAGTCGCCGGACGGTCAGCCTCTGATCGTGCGGAAGATCGCCGCAGCTGCGCTGACTCGGACCGTGGTCTGAGGCGCAACGCCGGACCGCGGGCCGATCCCCGGCGGCGTTCGCGCTGGCGGCGTTGCCGGTATGACGTACAGGTTTCCGAACGGGTGGGTTGGTGGCGCGGCGCTGGTCCTCGGGCCGGCGCTGCTCCTGTCGGCCACGCTGTTGCGGTCGCCGTTCAACTTCTTCTTCCCGGACCAGCTGCGGGCGGTGGCCGAGCACCCGGAGTTGATGCGGGCGGCCTACACGGCGTTCCTGGCCGGGAACGTCGTGATGTGGGCCGCGGTGGCCTGTCTCGTGCAGCGGATCGGGCGGGAACGGCCGCGGTGGGCCGCTTGGGGCGGGATGCTCGTGACCGTCGGGGTGTTCGAGCGGACGTTTCACGCCGGCGTGGACCACGCGGCGTTCTCGGCCACGAAGCACCTGGGGGTCGAAGGAGCCACGGAACTGGTGGCGCAGGGGTACGGCGACCTGCACCTGTTCAGCTTCCTGTCCTTCACGATCATGTTCGGGTGGTTCGTGCTCGTCATCGGCGCGTACCGGAGCGGGGTGCTCGGGCCGGTCAGGGCGGTGGGGCTGGCGGCCATGGGGTTGTTGCCGCTCGGGGTGCTGAAGGGGACCGAGGTCCTGTCGATCGTCGGGACCGCCGGGCTGTGCGTGGCGTTGGTGCCGTTGGGGATTCGAGTTCTCTCGCAGCAACCGAAACCCACCAGGCGGAACGTGCTCACGGCGGTGCCGGTGGCGGTCGGGTTAGGAAGTGTCCTCAAAGCTGATGTGGCTGGCCTGGTTTGATCTTGGGTTGTGGTGCGCAGGCATGGGTTGACCGATGAGCAGTGGCGTGCGGTGGAACCGTTGTTGCCCCCGTCAGGGGCCAACGGCGTCCACCACGTCTCACGGCTGATGGGACGGGAGGTCTACCACCCGGCCGGTGACGCCGCCGCTGCCCGTGACGCGATGTTCGCCTCGTGGACAACGGCCGACCTGCACGAACGGCTGGAGTGGTTGTACGGCTAGAACTTGACGGTGGCGGGGAAGGGTCGCTCGATCTCCAGGACGCCGTTCTCGCTCTGCGCGATCTCGACGTACTCGGTGCCCTGGAGTTCGAGCAGTGTCGCCTCCACGACCTTCGGCTCGGGATCGACCGTCATGTAGTACTTCACACCGGCCTGGGCGTACAGCTCGCGCTTCAGACCGAGGTCGTTCAGTCGCGTGGTCTTCGAGAGCACCTCACCGACGAGGACCACGTCCGAGACCGGGAACATGACGCCGGCTTCTCGTGGGTTCACGACCGTGAAGTCCGGGATCAGAAGACGCCCGCTGGAGAGCAGGACGTTCAGCTCGACCGTCGCCTGGAGGTACTCCGGGCAGGCGCGTAGCAACGCGGCGTAGGCGCTGCCCACCACCAGCTGATGACGGTAAGACCCCAGCGGACTCACGAGAAGCATCCCGTCAACGAGTTCAACGCGTTGACTGTTGTCCTCCGGCAAGGACAGGACGTCGTCGAGCGACCACGGGCCCACGTGCCTCGGCAGCAGGTAAGCAGCTGGTGCCGCTTCAGCTGGAGCCGCCACTGGGCATCACCTCCGAAACCGCTCGACGAGTACCAGTGTGGCACGCCGGGCGGATGACTGGCTTGTGCATAGCGCCACGATCGCAGGTCAGACCGACAGCCAAGGGGGGTTTTGACCGTGACCGACCTGAGGTTCACTCGATCAGGTGTTCGAATCCGTGTCATGCTGTTGGAGGTACTCCAAGGACTCTGAAAGGAGGCACGTCTCCCTACAACTGCATACCCGCCATCCCGACAACCACTCGATGACGGGCACTCGGTTCAACACCGTTAAAGCTCTACCGCGCCACCCGGCAACCTGAGGTGAAGCCGTCGCTGCAGAGTCGGCTTCACCGGCACACAAAGCAAAACCGCCCGGCCCGAAGGCCGAGCGGTCTCACAGAGAGGAGCCACGAGGAAGGGAGCTCAGACGGCAGCAGGAGCCGAACGCACACCCTTGGCAAGATCAGCGGCCAGCGCACGCACCGCACCATCACCCTCGGCCGCCGCCGACACGAACGCCGAACCGACGATCACGCCGTCCGCGAACCCCGCGATCTCGGCGGCCTGTGCACCGGACCGCACGCCCAGACCGACACCGACCGGGATCGAGGTGTGCTCACGGACCCGCGCGACGAGCTCGGGAGCGGTGGACGCCACCACGTCACGGGCACCGGTGACGCCCATGACCGCGGTGGCGTACAGGAAGCCGGAGGAGGCACGCGCGGTCATCGCGATGCGCTCCTCGGTCGACGACGGCGCGACGAGGAACGTCCGGTCCAGGCCGTGCGCCTCGGAAGCCGCCATCCAGTCGTCGGCCTCGTCCGGCACGAGGTCCGGCGTGATCATGCCCAGGCCACCCGCGGCCGCGAGGTCGCGCGCGAACGCGTCCACGCCGTAGCGCAGCACGGGGTTCCAGTACGTCATCACGACCGCACGCCCGCCGGCGTCGGCGACGGAGGCCACCACGTCGAACAGGTCCCGCACGCGGAAGCCCGCGGACAACGCCTGCTCGGCCGCGGCCTGGATCGTCGGGCCGTCCATCACGGGATCGGAGAACGGCAGACCGACCTCGACGAGGTCGCAGCCCGACTCGATCATCGAACGGAGGTGGTCCTTGGAGCCGGAGACCGACGGGTAACCCGCGGGCAGGTAGCCGATCAGAGCGGCCCGCGATTCGGCGCGCGCCGTGGCGAAAACGTCTGCCAGTGACATCAGGCCTGTCCCCCGTCCGCGAGGCCGAAGTACTCCACGGCCGTGTCCATGTCCTTGTCGCCACGACCGGAGAGGTTCACGACCAGCAGGCCGTCCGGGCCGAGCGACGGGCCGAGCTTCAGCGCGCCCGCGAGCGCGTGCGAGGACTCGATCGCCGGGATGATGCCCTCGGTGCGGGACAGCAGCGCGAACGCCTCCATGGCTTCCGCGTCGGTCACCGCGAAGTACTCGGCGCGGCCGATGTCCTTGAGGTGCGAGTGCTCGGGGCCGACGCCGGGGTAGTCGAGGCCGGCGGAGATCGAGTGCGCCTCGGTGATCTGGCCGTCCTCGTCCTGCATGACGTACGACATCGCGCCGTGCAGCGAACCGGGCGTGCCGACGGTCAGCGTCGCGCCGTGGCGGCCGCTGTCCAGCCCGGAACCACCGGGCTCGACACCGACCAGCCGCACGTCGGCGTCGTCGATGAAGCCGTGGAAGATGCCGATCGCGTTCGACCCGCCACCGACGCACGCGACGACCGCGTCGGGCAGCCGGCCCGCCTTCTCCAGGATCTGCTCGCGCGCCTCGATGCCGATGACCCGGTGGAAGTCGCGGACCAGCAGCGGGAACGGGTGCGGCCCGGCGGCCGTGCCGAGCAGGTAGTGCGTGTCGTCGACGTTGGTGACCCAGTCGCGCAACGCCTCGTTGATCGCGTCCTTCAGCGTCCGCGAGCCGGACTTCACCGGGATGACCTCGGCGCCGAGCAGCCGCATGCGGGCGACGTTCAGCGCCTGCCGCTCGGTGTCGACCTCACCCATGTAGACGACGCAGTCGAGGCCGAGCAGCGCGCAGGCCGTCGCCGTCGCGACGCCGTGCTGACCGGCGCCAGTTTCGGCGATCACGCGCTTCTTGCCCATGCGCTTGGTCAGCAGCGCCTGGCCGAGCACGTTGTTGATCTTGTGTGAGCCGGTGTGGTTCAGGTCCTCGCGCTTGAGGAACACGCGCGTCCCGGCGTGCTCCGCGAACTTCGGCGCCTCCGTCAGCAGCGACGGGCGGCCCGCGAAGTCCTTCAGCAGGCGCTTGAACTCGTTCACGAACTCGGGGTCGATGCGAGCCTTGTCGTACTCGGCGGCCAGCTCGTCCACCGCCGCGATCAGGGCCTCCGGGACGAACCGGCCACCCCACGGGCCGAAGTGGCCACGTGCGTCGGGATCGTGCGGCGTGGGCGTGAACTGGCCCATCGGGTAGCTCCTCTAGCGCAGTTGTCGACCGTGTCTCATCGACTGGGTCGCGGGCACGCGGGGTGCGAGCCTGCGGTCACGAGCTTGTTCACGGCGGCCTTGGGGTCGCCGCTGGTCACGAGGCTTTCACCGACGAGCACCGCGTCAGCGCCCGCCCCCGCGTACGACATCAGGTCGCCGGGCCCGGTCACGCCCGACTCCGCGATCTTGATCGTCTCGAAGGGTAGTCCGGGAGCGATCCTGCCGAAAACGTCTTTGTCGACCTCCAGCGTGTGGAGGTTGCGCGCGTTCACCCCGATGACCGTCGCACCGGCTTCGAGAGCGCGGTCGGCCTCCTCGGCGGTGTGCACCTCGACGAGCGCCGTCATGCCGAGCGACTCGACCCGGTCGAGCAGCGACACCAGAGCGTTCTGCTCCAGCGCCGCCACGATCAGCAGCACGAGGTCTGCGCCGTGCATCCGCGCCTCGTGCACCTGGTACGGCGAGACGATGAAGTCCTTGCGCAGCAGGGGGATCCGCACCGCGCGCCGGACGGCGTCGAGATCGGCGAGGGACCCGCCGAACCGGCGCTGCTCGGTCAGCACGCTGATGACCGCCGCGCCACCCGCCTCGTAGGCGGACGCGAGCTCGGCCGGCTCCGGGATCTCCGCCAGCGCGCCCTTGGAGGGGCTGCGGCGCTTGACCTCGGCGATGACACCCACGTTCGGCCCGCGCAGCACAGACATCACGTCGAGCGGCGGGGCTGCCTTGGCCGCGCGCTCCTTGACGACGTCGAAGGACAACTTGGCCTCGCGAGCGGCGAGATCCTCACGCACACCTTCGAGGATCGACTCGAGAACCGTCACAGTCTTGCTCCCCTTCCCGCTATGGGGATGCTAACCCCGGCGGAGTAACGCCCCAGCCACCGGGGGTTCAGTGTCCACGCAGCTAGCCGTGGTTGTGCGCGTGTCACATGCGCGAACGCGGATGGATGATCTTCACTCGTTCGAGGAAGGCCCGCCGGGCGCCTTATCGTCGGTCGGATCATCTCCACGCTCCAGTGCGCGCCACATGTCCGTCTCGGGATCCTGTGCGCGGGTCTTCTGCCCGCCCACACCGATCTTCGGCATGCGGGCCCCGAGCGCTACCTGAAGCACGCCGGAACCCACCACGAGCACGCCGCCGGCGATCGCGAGCCAGTGCCCGTTGAACGCCGCGGCGACACCCACGACGACCAGCAGCGCACCGAGGATCCGGCGCCCGAGACCGCTGAGCGCCACGGCCGCCGCGACGGAGGCGAGGCTCAGCAGCGCCAGAGGCACGGAACCCGCACCCCAGAAGGCACCGGCCGCGCCCACCAGCAGGAGCGCGGCGATCCACAGTGGACGGCTACCGGTCAACGGCGGGGGCCATCGTCTGGGCGGTGGCGATCGCGGCCAGCACCGCGCCCGCCTTGTTCAGGCACTCGTTGTCCTCGGCCAGCGGGTCCGAGTCCGCCACGATGCCGCCACCGGCCTGCACGTAGGCCACCCCACCGCGCACGAGAGCGGTCCGGATGGCGATGGCGGTGTCGGCGTCCCCGGCGAAGTCGAAGTAGCCCACGACGCCGCCGTAGAGGCCGCGACGGGTCGGCTCCAGCTCCTCGATGAGCTCCATCGCGCGCGGCTTGGGCGCACCGGACAGCGTGCCGGCCGGGAAGCAGGCGGCGACCGCGTCGTAGGCCGTCTTGCCCTCGGCCAGCTCGCCGGTCACGGTCGACACGATGTGCATGACGTGGCTGTACCGCTCGACCTTGAAGAAGTCGACGACGTGCACGGAACCCGGCTTGCAGACGCGGCCCAGGTCGTTGCGGCCGAGGTCGACGAGCATCAGGTGCTCGGCGCGCTCCTTGTGGTCGGCGAGGAGGTCCTTCTCGAGCAGGGCGTCCTCCTCCGGGTCCTCGCTGCGCCAGCGGGTGCCCGCGATGGGGTGCGTGGTCGCCTTGCCGTCGCGCACCGTGACCAGCGACTCGGGGCTGGAGCCCACGATGTCGAAGCCTTCGAGGCGCAGCAGGTACATGTACGGGCTGGGGTTGGTCGCGCGCAGCACCCGGTAGATGTCGAGCGCGTCGGCGTCCGTCTCGATCTCGAACCGCTGCGACACGACGACCTGGAACGCCTCGCCTGCCCGGATGGCCTCCTTGGCCTTCTCCACCGCCGCGAAGTGCTCCGCCTGCGAACGACGGCGGCGGAACTGCGGCTTCGGCCGCGAGAACACCGCGGCGGTCGGCGGCGCGGGCGTGTGCAGCGCGACCGTCATCTCGTCGAGGCGACGCACCGCGTCGTCGTACGCGGCGTCGACGCGCTCGGGTGAGTCGTCCCAGTTGATCGCGTTGGCGATGAGCGTGACGCTGCCCTCGTGGTGGTCGAGCGCGGCCAGGTCGGTCGCGAGCAGCATGACCAGCTCGGGGATCTTCAGGTCGTCCTCGGCGATGACCGGCAGCCGCTCCAGCCGCCGCACCGCGTCGTAGCCGATGTAGCCGACCATGCCACCGGTCAGCGGGGGCAGGCCGGGCAACGGGTCCGTGCGCAGCACCTCGACGGTCTCGCGCAGGGCCTGCAACGGGTCGCCACCGTCCGGCAGGCCGACGGGCCGCGTACCCGTCCAGTAGGCCTCACCACCGGTCGCCGTGAGCGCCGCCGAGGACCGCACGCCGATGAACGACCATCGCGACCAAGAGCGCCCGTTCTCCGCCGACTCGAAGAGGAACGTGCCTGGCCGGTCCGCCGCCAGCTTGCGGTACAGACCGACAGGAGTCTCCGCGTCCGCCAGCAGCCTGCGCACCACCGGGATGACCCGGCGGTTCACCGCCAGTTCGCGGAACTCCTCACGCGTTGGGCTCACGGCCCCCAGACCAGCGGCGGCCACAGCCCCGATGACGCTCACCATGCCCGCAATTGTTGCATAAATTCAACATCTGTTGAACTATGGCCCGTGTGGAGCAAGTCAACCAGAAACGGCGTGGCCGCCGCGCCGCGGGCGAGGACACCAGGGCCGCGCTGCTCGCGGCGGCGCGCGAGACGTTCGTCGAGAAGGGCTACGACGGCGCGACGGTCCGCGCGATCGCGGCCAAGGCGGGCGTCGACGCCGCCATGGTCAACCACTGGTTCGGCGGCAAGGAGGGCCTGTTCGCCCAGTCCGTGCTGCAGCTCCCGTTCGATCCGGGCGAGATCCTCAAACGTCTCCTGGACGGCCCCGTCGAAGAGGCCGGCGAGCGCATCATCCGCACCTTCGTCACCGTCTGGGACGCGACCGGCGGCGGCACCTTCGCGGCGCTCATCCGCAGCGTCACCAGTCAGCAGGAGGTCGCGAACGCGCTGAGGTCGTTCTTCATCAACGCGATCTTCAAGAACCTGCTGACGGAGATCGGGGCCGAGCAACGCGACCTGCGCGCGACCCTCTGCGCCACTCAGATGGTCGGGCTCGGCATCGTCCGGTACGTCGTCCACTTCGAACCGCTGGCGTCGGTCGACATCGACACCGTGGTCAGGGCCATCGCCCCGAACCTGCAGCGCTACCTCACGGGAGATCTGGACTAGCGAGCAGCACCGTCGCGTCGAAGCACGTGCGGTCGCCCGTGTGGCACGCGGCGCCCACCTGGTCGACGACCAGCAGCAGCGTGTCGCCGTCGCAGTCGAGCCGCACCTCGTGCACGTACTGCGTGTGGCCGGACGTCTCACCCTTCACCCACAGCTGCTGACGGCTGCGCGAGTAGTAAGTGGCGCGGCGGGTGGTCAACGTGCGGTGCAGCGCCTCGTCGTCCATCCACGCCACCATGAGCACCTCGCCGGTGCCGCGCTGCTGGGCGACCGCGCAGACCAGGCCGTCGGGCGTGCGCTTGAGCCTGGCCGACAGGGCGGGATCGAGCGGGCTGCTCAACGGGGACCTCCCAGGTGTTCGCGAGCCGGTCCGGTGTTGAGCAGGACCACTCCGTAGATGTGCACGACGGACAGCACGCCGGACGCGACGCGGGCCCACGCCGGCCCGTCGGCCAGCACGATCACCAGATGCAGCAGCGCGACGAGGATGAGCACGACCATCGCCGGGTAGTGCATGAACCGCAGCCGCAGCAGCAACGCCGCCGCCACCGGGAGTTCGACGAGCGCGATGAACGACGGGAGCTTGAGCACGTCCGCGTCACCGGTCGAGCGCCAGAGGATGAGGCCCACCACGAAGAACACCAGTGCCCCGCCGAACGCGACCGTCGAGGCCACCCGCACCTCGACCGGTGTCATCGCACCACGACGCCGGCCGCGCGCAGGCCGTCCTTGACCTCACCGATGCGGAGCTGCCCGAAGTGGAACACGCTCGCCGCGAGCACGGCGTCCGCACCGGCGGCGACGGCGGGCGGGAAGTGGTCGATCGCACCGGCGCCACCGCTGGCGATCAGCGGCACGTCGACCTCCCGCCGCACCAGCTCGATGAGCTCCAGGTCGAACCCGGCCTTGGTGCCGTCGGCGTCCATCGAGTTCAGCAGGATCTCGCCGACGCCCAGTTCCTGACCGCGAGCGGCCCACTCCACCGCGTCGATGCCGGTGCCGTTGCGCCCGCCGTGGGTGGTGACCTCGAACCCGGTGCCGCCGGGCACGCGCCGCGCGTCGACCGACAGCACGATGCACTGCGCGCCGTAGCGCTCCGAGCACTCGCGCAGCAGTTCGGGACGGGCGATCGCGGCGGTGTTGAGGCTGACCTTGTCCGCTCCCGCGCGCAGCAGCTTGTTCACGTCCTCCGGGCTGCGCACGCCGCCGCCGACGGTGAGCGGGATGAACACCTGCTCCGCCGTGCGCCGGACCACGTCGTACGTCGTCTCGCGGTCGCCGCTCGATGCCGTCACGTCGAGGAACGTCAGCTCGTCGGCGCCCTCGGCGTCGTACGCCCTGGCCAGTTCGACGGGGTCGCCCGCGTCGACGAGGTTGGTGAAGTTGACGCCCTTCACCACCCGGCCCCGGTCGACGTCGAGACAGGGGATCACGCGGACAGCCACTGACATGCGCGAAAGCCTACAAGGGGCGGTGGAGGACTACGCTGCGGCGCCATGATCACCGAACTGGGCCGCGGCGAGTACCTGCTGCTGACGACGTTCCGCAAGGACGGCACTCCAGTGCCCACGCCGGTCTGGGTCGCCCCTGGTGACGCCGACGACGTGATCTACGCGTGGAGCGCCAAGGAGACCGGCAAGGTCAAGCGGATCCGGCGCAGCGGTGACGTCGAGATCGGCGCGTGCGACTTCCGCGGCAACCCGAAGGGCGAGTCGGTCAAGGCGCGCGCGAGGCTGCTCGACGACGACGCCAGCGACGACGTCCGTGCGCGCATCGTCAGGAAGTACGGCTTCATGGGCTGGCTGACCATGACCGGCAGCAAGCTGCGCCGGGGCAGGACGGGCACGATCGGCATCGAGATCACCCCGGCGTCAACCTGAGGTTGACCGGGCACTCGGCGTCAACCTAGAGTTGACGCGTGATCCAGTTGACCGACCTCATCGTCAGGGTCGCTCAAGAAGCCGACGACGCCCTCCTGCGCCTCGCGAAGGCCGTGGAGATGAGCGGCCAGCTGAACGAGCTCGGCGACCACCTCATCGGCCATTTCGTCGACGAGGCCCGTCGCGGCGGCGCGAGCTGGGCGGAGATCGGCGAGAGCCTCGGCGTCACGAAGCAGGCCGCGCAGAAGCGGTTCGTGCCCAAGGAGTCGCCGGAGCTGTCCAAGCCGTCGATGGAGCGCTACACCCAGCGGTCGCGGCGGGTCATCGCGCTGGCGCGGCACCACGCGCGGTTCAGCGAGCGCATCGGCACCGAGCACCTGCTGCTCGGCCTGCTCGACGAGTCGGGCGGGCTCGCGGCCAAGACCATCGCGAAGCTGGAGTCCGGCGACGGCAGCACCCGCATCGCCGTGCTGCACCGGCTCGACAACGAGGCCAAGCAGCGCCCGGAGAAGCAGCCGTACTCGACGCACTGCAAGAAGTCGCTGGAACTGGCCGTCCGCGAAGCACTGCGGATGGGCCACATGTTCATCGGCACCGAGCACATCCTGCTCGGCGTGCTGCTCGAGGAGGGCGGGACCGCGGCCGACGTGCTGCACTCCACCGGAGTCACGCACGCGGCCGCGGCCGCTCACATCGAAAGTGTCGTCAGCGGATCGCGGCAAGCGCTTCCGGGAGCGTGAAAGCACCGGCGTACAAGGCCTTGCCGATGATCGAGCCCTCCACGCCGTCGCGGGAGAGCTTCGCCAGCGCGACCAGGTCGTCCACAGTGGACACACCGCCGGACGCGATCACCGGGGCGTCGGTGCGGGCGCAGACCTCGCTCAGCAGCTCCAGGTTCGGCCCCGTCAGCGTGCCGTCCTTCGACACGTCCGTCACGACGTAACGGGCGCAGCCGTCGCGGTCGAGCCGGTCGAGGACCTCCCAGAGGTCACCGCCGTCGGAGGTCCAGCCACGGCCCTTGACCCGGTGGCCCTGCTCGGTGATGCGGACATCGAGGCCCACCGCGATCTTCTCGCCGTACGCCGCGATGGCCTTCGCGCACCACTCCGGGTCTTCCAGGGCTGCCGTGCCCAGGTTGACGCGGGCGCAACCGGTGGCCAGCGCGGCCTCCAGCGACGCGTCGTCGCGGATGCCGCCGGACAGCTCCACCTTCACGTCGAGCTCGCCGACGACGCGGGCGATCAGGTCGCGGTTCGAGCCGCGGCCGAACGCGGCGTCCAGGTCGACGAGATGGATCCACTCCGCTCCGTCGCGCTGCCACTGCAACGCCGCGTCCAGCGGCTCGCCGTAGTTCGTCTCGGTACCGGCTTCGCCCTGCACGAGCCTGACGGCCTTGCCATCAGCCACGTCAACAGCGGGGAGGAGTGTGAACGTCACCCGCTCAGCCTAGCGTCCCCCAGCACGAGCGCGGCCACGCGCTCCTGGGCCTCCGCGGTCCTCGCGAACGTCGCCGGAACAGGCGTGACGAGGAAGCCGACGAAGGCGGGGTACTGCTGCGCGAGCGCGAGGTGCAGGTACTGGGTGCTTTCGAGATCGGCATCGGTGCGGTCCGCGCACGGCGCCTGCGGCGATCCCTCCGTCAGGAGGAACAGCTCCTTGCCGGGAACTCGTTCCGCCAGCTTCGCCATCCTCGCCTCGAGCGCCTCGTAGCCGGCGCAGTACTCGTGGAAGCCGACCCCGTCGGCCTCCGCCGGCGCCTGGAAGGTGTCGTCGACAGCGGGGCCCGCGACGACGAACACGACCTTCTTGCCGGGGAAGCGCTTCTTGATCTGGCGCGCGGTGTCGCCGTCCCTCACCACGAAGCCGTCGACGCCGCCGAGCTGCTCCGCCTGGCTGTCCCCCACCTCGATCAGGTTGAGGTTGCTGTGACCGCGCACCGCGGCCGGGTGAGCGCCGAGGTAGCCGTAGTAGCGCAGGGAGGAGCCGGGCGACTTGCGCAGGTCGTCGGAGTTCAGCGCCTCGATCTTCAGGTCGTCGACGAGACCCGCGGTCGTGGGGCTGCCGGCGCCGAGGTAGACCCACAGCCTGCCGGTCGGGACCTCGGTGCCGAGCGCGATCCTCCGGTGCTCGCCGTTGATCGTGAGGTCGAGGGCGGAACCGGAGAGCTTCAGCGTCACGCCGAACGATCCGCGCGACTTGACCGACGAGGAGACCACCGGCTTGCCGGGTTGCGAGATCTCCACGCTTCCGTTGGCGCGCAGCACGAAGCCGAGGTCGATGTCCTGATTGGACGGGTGCCCGGTGCTGTTCGCCGAACGGGCGAGCACGATGGACGACCAGCCGTCCGCCGCCGGGGTGAGCTTCGCCGAGATCGCCGGACCGGTGGAGGGCGCGTCGAGGCGCACCGCTGTCGTGGCGCCGCGCATCGACAGCGTTCCCGGCCGCCGCGGATCGTTGACGTGCACTGATCCGCCGGCGACCCGGCTGTAGGTGACGGCGCCGGTGCCCTGGCGCTGTTTGAGGTTGTCGTTCAGGCCGTGGGTGAGCGGCGAGTGAACGGCCCCGTCGAAGTTGTCGCGGAACGGTGCCGGTGCGGCGAGTGCGCCCCCAGGCACAGCAACGGAGGCAGCCACCAGCGCGGCTACCGTCAGCAGTCGTGTGATCACGACAGGGTAGTCAACCAGTTCTTCAGCAGCTGCGCTCCGGCATCGCCGGACTTCTCCGGGTGGAACTGGGTCGCCCACAGCGGCCCGTTCTCGACGGCGGCGACGAACTCGTCACCGGCGTGGTCGGCCCACGTCACCAGCGGCGGCTTGATGTGGTCTGCGGCCTCCAGCTCCCACTTGCGCACGCCGTAGGAGTGCACGAAGTAGAACCGGGTGTCCTTGTCGAGGCCGGCGAAGAGCTGCGAGCCCTCCGGCGCGCGCACCGTGTTCCAGCCCATGTGCGGCACGATCGGCGCTTCGAGCCGCTCGACGGTGCCGGGCCACTCGCCGCAGCCCTCGGTCAGCACGCCGTGTTCGATGCCGCGCTCGAACAGGATCTGCATGCCCACGCAGATGCCGAGCACAGGACGGCCACCGGCGAGGCGCTCGCCGATGATCCGGGCGCCGCGCACGGAGTTCAGGCCCTCCATGCACGCGGCGTACGCGCCGACGCCGGGAACGACCAGGCCGTCGGCCTCGCGCGCGGCCTTCGGGTCCGCCGTCACCTCGACATGGGCGCCGACCCGCTGAAGCGCGCGCTCGGCCGAGCGCAGGTTGCCGGAGCCATAGTCAAGTACGACGACGCGTGCCACGACGACCAGGTTAGTCGGTCGGAGCCGCACCCTGCGTCACCGGTATGACCGGCAACACCGTGTTGATCGCCTTCTTCCGCACGAGCTGCCGCCTCAGCACGACCAGGGCCGTGGCCAGCAAAGCCACGAGCACGGCGCTGATGAGGTAGTAGACGACCGCCGGAATGCTGAACAGGAGCGTGGCCAACGCCGTGAGCACCATCAACGGCAGGAACGCCGCTAACGGCCACATCTGGGTGCGCGGTGGCTCCAGCGACTGCAGCACGCCGTCCGCGCGTCCCTCCTCGGTGAGCTCGGCGACCTGCGCGACCTCGGGCAGTCCCGCAGCGCGGAAGAAGTCGGGGATCGCCCGGTGTGCGTTGTGGAAGTCGCGGATGCGTTCGAGCGGGCCCTTGCGGCTGGCCGGCGGCCACAGCGCGGTGAGCTTGTCGATCGCGTCGTGCTGCCACTTCTCCTTCTCGCGCAGGTTGACGAGGCCCGCGGTCGAACGGTCGAAGAGCCTCCCGGCCGGACCCGACTGCTTGGCCTCCGCGGAGAGCGCCAGGACGGCCTCGCGCGAGCCCCACATGGTGGCGCGGCCGAGCGTCGTGGTGAAGAGGTAGAGCAGGGCCGCGGAGTCGTTCCACACGGCCAGCGCGGCGCCGCCCGCGATCTTGCGCACCCTGTTCGTCATGTAGGCGGCCTCGCTGAGCTTGGTGCCCGGCGGAGGCAGCAGCACCGTGCCGGACTGCACAGGGACGAGCGCCGCGGGGCCCACGTTGCCGCTGTGCATGGCCTTTTGCAGCTCCGCGGCGTTCAACGGGGTCCAGATCAGCATTCTCACGCGCAACATCATTCCTCGTCGGCCGCGCGGGCCCAGGCCGACATGCCAAGGATGTCGCGTTCGGGGAACGGATCGCGGCGGCGCGAGCGGTGCACGGAGAAGGCGCCGTGTGCGACGGCGAACGGCAGCGCGAGCCCGCCGAGCACGAGCATCACCAACGTGAACGCGTCCGGGAAGACCCCTTCCTCCACGAAGAAGACGAAGACCACGAGCATGGCAAGCGCTGTCCCGACCTGGAGCGCGGCGGCCTTCAGCGGGCCACCCGCGGTGAACGGCTTGCCCGGCGCTTCGGCCATGCCGTGCCGTTCGCCGAGGAGCGTTTCCCACCACTTCTTCTCGTGGTGCGGCACCGCGTCGTCGACCTCGCCACCGTCGATCTTGACCAACGCGGCGGCGTCCGCCGGGTAGCCCGCGGACTCCAGTGCGAACCGCAACGCGCCGAGGCCGTCGATCACGCCGTGTTCGCGCACGGCCTCGACCGCGTCGGTGAGCCAGCTCAAGCCGTCCGGCAGGCCTTTGGGCGGCGCCGGCTCGAAGGAGTCGTCAGGGCCGAAACGCCAGCCGCGGACCGTGCCGTCGAAGTAGACGATCCACGCGGTGCTCTCCGTCCACACCAGACCCACCCGCACACCGTTCACGATGCGCAGGTTGTCCAGCAACGTGCTGGAGGTGTGCGGATCCGGGCCGAGCACGAACGTGCCGTGCGGAACGGGCACGAGCAACCGAGGCCGGGCGAGTCGTCTGCTCAGCGCCGTCCGTGTCGACTCCGGGTCTGATGTGGTCCAGATGACCACACGCGGGGTGTGCACGATCGGGCATCTTGCCTGATCGTGCGCCCCTCCCCCTGAACTCCCCCTAAACGGCGCGAGAAGGCGCGCCGGTCCAGTCATCCCCCATGACCGCGAACATGTTTCTTCACCCCCTGAAGAAACTCCGCACAGCGCTCCCCAGACCCACCACGTCGAGGTCGTGCGCGGCGTCGTGATCCTCGGCCGTGCCGTAGTTGCGGAGCTCTGCGTGTCGTTTGACGCCTATACAACGCACACGGTGCGGGATTAGTTGCAACGCTTCGGAAATTAGATGAGATGAAGTTCCCTCGAGGTACGGCTCCACCACCATGACGTCGGCGTGGTCGGTCTCCTCCACCGCCTTGCGCAGTCCGTCCGAGTCGAACGGTCGAATCGTGGCGGCATAAAGCACCGTGACGTCGGCGTTTTCCGAGTCGACCGCCTTGAGCACACGGTCGAGCATCGGCCCGACGGCGAGCACCACACCGCGTTTTCCGTGACGTAGCGCGGTGAATCCCTCACCCACCGGATACGCCTGGCTGTTCTCGTGCAGCGAAAGCCTGACGTAGACCCGGTTGTCGTCCTTGAGCGCCTGCCGCAGCAGCGGCGTGACCTCGTCCGGATGTCCGGGCACGTGCACGGTCCAGCCGGGCAGCGTGTCGAACAACGCCACGTCGCCAGGAGACTGGTGCGTGCGCCCCCACACCGGGTCGTCGTAGGACGCGCCGATGCTGACGAACACCGCACCCACGTCCTGGTGCCCGATGTCGAGCTTGATCTGCTCGTACGGCCGCTCCACGAGGAACGGCGCGTAGCTGTGCACGACCGGCCGCAGCCCGGCCAGCGCGAGCCCGCCCGCCACGCCGACCATGGTCTGCTCGCGGATCCCGACGTCCACGACGCGTTCGTTCTCCTGCGGGAACTCGTTGCTGGAGATCACGGCCGTCACCACCGCGATCCGCGGGTCGTTCTCGATCTCCTCGTTGACCGTCTTGATGAAGGCTTGGCGCATCGTTGTCATCAGTGGCTCTTCTCGATCTTGGCGACGACCGCGTACGGGCGGTCGTGCGGCGCGGTCAGTGCGGCGAAGATGGCCTCGTGGTCACGGCCGTCGATCTCGGCGGTCTGCCAGCCCTCGACGGCGAACCTGCTCGCGATACCACCGGGCCAGCCGTACATGGCGGACTGGTTGTCGATCACGATCGCGGTGAGGTTCGCAACCCCGAGCCGTGCCGCCACCGCGATCGCCTCGTGGTTGCTGCCCTCGTCCAGCTCACCGTCGCCGACCAGCACGAACGTGCGCCCCCTGCTCTTGCCGACCCGCTGCCCGAGCGCCGTCCCGACCGCGATCGGCAGCCCGTGCCCGAGCGAGCCGCTGCTGATCTCCACACCGTTGACGAGAACCCGGTCGGGGTGCTGGCCGAGCGGGCTGTCCCACGACGTCCAGTCGTCCAAAGTGGACTCGTCGATGAAGCCCTTCTCCGCCAGCACCGCGTAGTAGGCCATCGGCCCGTGCCCCTTCGAGAGCAGGAACCGGTCGCGGTCAGGGTCGTCGACGGTGGCTGGTGTGACGTTGAGGACGCGGTCGTAGAGGACCCAGAGCACGTCGATCGTGGAGGCTGCCGCCCACTCGTGCTTCTCGTCCCCGGTCATCCTCGCGAAGAGCTCTGGTATCCGTTGCATGCCACCAACTGTTCAACCTCCACCATGCTGGAGGTCAAGCGGCTACCATGATCCCGTGAGCAAGTTGCCGGAAATGCTGACCATCGGCCAGGTGGCCGAACGCAGCGGAGTCCCCCACACAGCCCTGCGCTTCTACGAGGACAGGGGCCTGATCGCCTCCGTCCGCACCGCGGGAAACCAGCGCCGCTACCACCGCTCGGTGCTGCGCCGCCTCGCGTTCATCCGCACCGCGCAACGCGTGGGCCTGACCCTCGAGGACGTCCGCGACGCCCTCTCCCAACTCCCCGACAACCGCACCCCCACGAAGTCCGACTGGGAACGTCTCTCCCGCTCGTGGAAGTCGGAGCTCGACGCCCGCATCGACGCCCTGTACCGGCTGCGCGACCGGCTGACCGGGTGCATCGGGTGCGGCTGCCTGTCGCTGCGCAGCTGTGCACTGCAGAACATCGACGACGAGCAGGCTTCGAACGGGCCGGGGGCGCCGCGGCTCAAGCCTGTGATGGAGGGCGGCACGCTCTGACCTGCCGACGAATCCCCACCTGGCCTGCCGCCTGGGCCTCGCCAAATCTCCCGCCAAACCCCGCCGAACCTGCCGCTCGCCCCCTCCAACCCCAGCCAAACCCGGCCGAACCCGCGCTCAGCCCCTCGCAACCCCGCCAAATCCGCCGAGCCCCCACCCAATTCGCCGCCCAGCCCGCCCAGCCCGCCAAACCCGGCCGAACCCCGCCTGAACCGCCGCTGCGGCTCCGCCCGAACCCCGCCGTCCAGCCTCGCTCAACCCGGCCGCCGGGCCCAAACGCCCTGCCATACCGCGCCACTCTGCCTCGCCCGACGCCCGCCGAACCCGCCGCCGAGGCCTTGCCGAACCCCGATCCACCGCCCTAGCCCGCCGCCAGGAACTCCCGCACCGCGTTCAGGTACCCGTCGGGCTCGTCGACGTGCGCCATGTGCCCCGCCTCCTCCAGCACGACGGCGCGCGCCCGCGGGATCAGCTCCAGCGTGGGCTCGACCAGGTCGACCGGGAACGTCATGTCCAGGCGCCCGTGCAGCAGGAGCACCGGGATGTCGAGCTCGGCGATCCGTTGCGCCGCATCGGGAAGTCGCGGCGACACCAGCGTCCCGGCCAGGAACGGCGCCAACCACTGGGCGCCGAACCGTACTTCCTCCAGCCGGCGCAGGTAGCCGGGCATCGCCTCGGCGCGCCAGATGTTGGCGGGCGCCGACGCGAACGCCTCTGCTCGCGTGCGCTCCTCGGGTGCCAGGTCCTGGCGCTGCCACGGGTCTTCCTGGCGGGCCAGGATCTCGTCGCGTTCCGTCCACCCGGCGAAGGCGTCCGGCGGCAACGGCAACACGCTGCTGCCCGACAGGATCAGGCTGCGCACACGTGACGGATGGGTGATCGCGAAGCGTTGCGCCACCATGCCGCCGTAGGAGTGGCCGAGCACGTCCGCGCGCTCGACGTCGAACGCGTCCAGCACTCGCAGCAGGTCTTGCATCAGGCCGTCCGGGTGGTACTCCTCTTCCGGTACGCGGCCCGACCTTCCGCAGCCGCGCAGGTCTGGCAGCAGCAGGCGGCAGTCCAGCCGTTCCAGGGGGTCGCGCAGGAAGCTGTGGTCCCAGTCGGGGCCGCCGTGGATCGCCAGCAGCGTCCGGTCCGCGGTTCCCTCCTGCCAGGCCACGAAGATCTCCGGCTCTCCTGCCACCAGCCGGTCACGCCACATCCTTTACCTGCCGATCGTGGTTCAACATCGTCCACCCTTCCTCGATCCCAGTCCGCCCGCGCGTTCCTCATTTCTTGCGGGGCGAAGATGACCATGTTTCCGGACACCTGACAGACGGCGTCAGGTATGAAATCTGGACAAGCTTCACCCGTTGGAGTGAGGCCTGCGTGCGGCGGCCAGCGCCATCGGCGATCTGCCGACGCCCCCTGGTGCTGGCCACACAGGACACCATCGAACCGCGAAATGAGGTGGACGCGCTGTGCTTTGCTGAAGGCCATGGAAGAAGACAGAATGATCCGCTTGTCCAAGCGGATGTCCAAGGCGCTGCGGCACAAGCCCGAGCGCGTCGGGCTCACCCTCGACCCGGCCGGTTGGGTGCCGGTGACCGATCTCCTGGACGCCCTCGGTGTTTCCGAGGAGGAGTTGCGCGAGGTTGTCGACCGCAACGACAAGAAACGCTTCACGATCGACGGCGACCGGATCCGGGCCAACCAGGGGCACAGCGTCGAGGTGGACCTCGGGCTGCCGACGGCTACGCCGCCGGACACGTTGTTCCACGGCACGGTCGCGCAGTTCCTCGACGACATCCTGCGCGACGGGTTGCGGCCGATGTCGCGCCACGACGTGCACCTTTCGCCCGACCGCGAGACAGCGCGCAGGGTCGGCGCGCGCCGTGGCCGGCCGTTGATCCTCACGGTGGACGCCAAGGCGATGAGCGCTGACGGCCACGAGTTCCGGCTCAGCGCCAACGGGGTCTGGCTGACCCGGCACGTTCCCGCGCAGTACCTTTCGGTGCCGTGAAAGAGATCGTCGAGACCGGCTACGACGCGATCGCGCGGACCTATCTCGCCTGGTCAGCGCAGATCGCCGACGATCCGCGGCTGCATTACCTCGACGAGTTCGACAGGCGGCTGGAGTCCGGCGCGAAGGTCCTCGAACTCGGCTGCGGCGCCGGTGTGCCGGTCACGCGGAAGCTCGCCGAACGGCACGACGTGCTCGGCGTCGACGTGTCCCGGCAGCAGCTCGACCTCGCCCGCGCCAACGTGCCCGGCGCGCGGTTCGAGAAGGCCGACATGACTGCGCTCGACTTTCCGGACGGCACGTTCGACGGTATGGCCGCGTTCTACTCGATCCTGCACGTGCCGCGCGCCGAACAGCCCGCGCTCATCGCGAGGATCGCGCGCTGGCTGAAGCCCGGCGGGCTGTTCCTGGCCTCGCTCGGCACCGGCACGCCGGACGTCACCGAGACCTGGCTCGGCGTCGAGATGTTCTTCGGCAGCAACACTCCCGCCGAGAACCGTGAGCTCCTCGCCGAGCACATGGAGATCGTCATCGACGACCTGGTGACCATGCACGAACCGGACCCTGCCACGTTCCACTGGGTGCTCACCCGCAGGTGAGGCGCGGCGCTAGACGAGCCAGAGGACCGCGCCGCCGACCGCGAGCACGAGCAGCACCAGCAGGATGATCGCCATGAACTTGGCGGTCTTCCACGTCGAGTAGACGCCACCGGCCAGAAAGCCCGCGAGGGCCAGCAGGCCGATGACGACGACTTCCTTCGGCATCAGAGCACGCCCTTGGTCGACGGGATGCCGCCGACGCGCGGGTCCGGTTCCACGGCCGCGCGCAGGGCACGCGCGATCGCCTTGTACTCGGCCTCGGCGATGTGGTGCGGGTCGCGGCCGTACTCGACGCGCACGTGCAGCGCGATCTGGGCGTGGAAGGCCAGCGACTCGAACACGTGCCGGTTCAGCACGAACGGGTAGTTGCCGCCAATCACGAACGAGTTGAACTGCTCCGGCTCGCCGCGGTGCTCGGTGTACGGGCGGCCGGAGACGTCCACCGCGGCGTGCGCGAGGGTCTCGTCCATCGGGATCCAGCAGTCGCCGAAGCGGCGGATGCCCTTCTTGTCGCCCAGCGCTTCCCGCAGCGCCTGACCCAGCACGATCGCGATGTCCTCGACCGAGTGGTGGGCGTCGATCTCGACGTCACCGGTGGCGCGGACGATCAGGTCGAAGCAGCCGTGCACGCCGAACGCGGTGAGCATGTGGTCGTAGAACGGCACGCCGGTGCTGATCTCGACCTTGCCGGTGCCGTCCAGGTCGATCTCGACGTAGACCGACGACTCCTTGGTGGTGCGCTCCACCTTGCCAACGCGACTCACCGGCTGACCTCCTTGCTGGCCGCGAGGAAAGCGTCGTTCTCCTCGGGCGTTCCGATGGTCACCCGCAGGTGACCCGCGATTCCGACGTCCCTGATGAGCACGCCGTGGTCCAAATAGGACTTCCAGACCTCGCGCGCGTTCTCGAACCAGCCGAACAGCACGAAGTTCGCGTCCGAGGGCACGACCTGGAAGCCCATGCCCGTCAACGCCGCCACCACGCGGTCGCGTTCGGCGGCCAGCTTCGCCACCGAGCCCAGCGTCTCGGCGGCGTGCCGCAGCGACGCCCGCGCGGCCGCCTGCGTCAACTGCGACAGGTGGTACGGCAACCGCACCAGCTGCAGAGCATCGACCACGGCCGGCGCGGCGGCGAGATAGCCCAGCCGCCCGCCCGCGAACGCGAAGGCCTTCGACATCGTGCGCGAGACGATCAGCCGCGAGCCGTACTCGTCCAGCAGCCCGATCGCGCTCTCCTGCGACGAGAACTCCGCGTACGCCTCGTCCACGACGATCATGCCCGAGGTGGACGCGATCAGCAGGCGCAGGTCCTCCAGCGGGATCGACTGCCCGGTCGGGTTGTTCGGCGACGTCACGAACACGACGTCCGGCCGCGTCTCGGCGATCACCGCGGCGGCCTTCTCCACGTCCAGCGAGAAGTCGGGACGGCGCGGCGTCGGCGACCACTCCGTGCGCGTGCCGGCGGCGATGATCGGGTGCATCGAGTACGACGGTTCGAAGCCCAGCGCCGTCCGCCCCGGCCCACCGAACGCCTGCAGGATCTGCTGGAGGATCTCGTTGGACCCGTTGGCGGCCCACACGTTCTCGGCGGTGAGCGTGACCGACGTCGACTCGGTCAGGTACGCCGCCAGGTCCTCGCGCAACGCCACCGCGTCCCGGTCCGGGTACCGGTGCAGCTCACCGGCGATCTCCGCCACCGCGGCGACCACGTCAGCGGCCAGCGCATCAGTCGGCGCGTACGGGTTCTCGTTGGTGTTCAAGCGGTACGGCACGTCGAGCTGCGGCGCACCGTAGGGAGTGCGACCGCGCAGATCCTCGCGCAGGGGCAGATCGGACAGCTCCACCCGCGCGCCGACGACTGGCTTCATCGAGCGAACCTCGCTGTGACGGCCTGCCCGTGCGCGGGCAGGTCTTCGGCGTTGGCAAGCACGACGACCTTGTCCGCGACCTCGCGCAGTGCTTCCCGGGAGTAGTCGATCACGTGGATGCCGCGCAGGAACGTCTGCACGGACAACCCGGACGAGTGCCGCGCGCAGCCACCCGTGGGCAGCACGTGGTTCGAGCCGGCGCAGTAGTCACCGAGCGACACCGGCGAGTACGCGCCCACGAAGATCGCGCCGGCGGACCGGATCCGCCCCGCCACCTCGTGCGCATCCCGAGTCTGGATCTCCAGGTGCTCGGCGGCGTAGGCGTTGACGACCCGGACTCCTTCGTCCACAGAGGACACCAGGACGCACCCGGACTGCTTGCCGCCCAGCGCCGTGCGGATCCGCTCGACGTGCTTGGTGGCACCGATCTGGCGCTCCAGCTCGACGTCCACGGCATCGGCCAGTTCGACGGAGTCGGTCACGAGCACCGACGCCGCGAGCGGGTCGTGCTCGGCCTGGCTGATCAGATCGGCTGCCACGTGCGCCGGGTCGGCGGTCGAGTCGGCGAGGATCGCGATCTCGGTGGGCCCCGCCTCCGCGTCGATGCCGATCAGACCGCGCAGCAGCCGCTTGGCCGCAGCCACGTAGATGTTGCCGGGACCGGTGACGACGTCGACAGGAGCCAGTTCACCGCCGTCGATGTCCACGCCGCCGTACGCCATCAGCGCCTGCGCCTGCGCGCCGCCCACGGCCCACACCTCGTCGACGCCGAGCAGCGCGGCGGCCGCCAGGATCGCCGGGTGCGGCAGGCCACCGAACTCGGCCTGCGGCGGCGAGCACACCACCAGCGACTCGACACCGGCGATCTGCGCGGGCACGACGTTCATGACCACGGTCGACGGGTACATGGCCAGACCGCCCGGCGCGTAAAGACCGACGCGCGCGACCGGCACCCACTTCTCCGTGACGGTGCCGCCGGGCACGACCTGCGTCGTCGTGTCGGTGCGGCGCTGGTCTGCGTGCACGCGGCGGGTGCGCGTGATCACCTCTTCCAGCGCCTCGCGCACGGCCGGGTCCAGCGAGGACAAAGCGGACGAAATCGCCGAAGCGGGCACACGGACAGAAGCGGGACGAACGCCGTCGAACTTCTCCGTGTACTCGAGAACCGCCTCGACGCCACGAGCCGCGACCGCGTCCACGATCGGACGCACCTGATGCAGCGCGACGTCCACGTCCATCTCGGCGCGCGGCACGGCGGCGCGCAGCTGAGCGGGAGTCGTGGTGCGACCTCGCAGGTCGATGCGGCTGAGCATGCCTTACAGGGTAGTTCCTGCCGAATTCTGTCAACGGTCAGCCCGCTAACGGCGCTACCTCTGCCTGTTACCGCACGGCCACGCTCGGTTGCGCACCACTCCGTCGCAAACCCCTGCTGATGATGGAGGAAAGATGTTCAGCAAGAGCCGCGGCAAGATCGCCGCAGTGCTCGCAATCTGCCTGCCCGTGCTGGTCGCGGGCATGGCGACGCCCAGTGCCGCCGACTCCGGCCGCTATCTGCTCGAAGTCACCGCGAACACCTCGGCCGAACGCACCCAGATCGCCGAGATCGGTGTCGACGTGCTCGGTGCGACCAAGCTCACCACGGTCTCGGTGGTCGCGGACAAGTCCCAGTACAGGGCCCTGCGGGCGACCGGTCTGCCGATCAAGTACGTCGGCGACTTCGAGCAGCAGCTCAAGAGCCTCGGCAAGGTCGACTTCAAGGACCCGCAGCCCGGTCAGGTCGGCACCCAGGACTTCCCGTCCGGCTACACCGGCTACCACAACTTCGCGGAGATGACCGCGGAGCTGCAGCAGACGGTCCGCGACCACCCGAGCCTCACGAGCATGCGCAGCATCGGCAAGAGCTTCCAGAACCGGGACATCTGGGCACTCAAGCTCAGCGACAACGTGGCCTCCGACGAGAGCGAGCCGGAGGTGCTGTTCGTCTGCGGCCAGCACGCCCGTGAGCACCTGACCGTCGAGCAGTGCCTGCAGATCATCAAGCGCTACACCGACAACTACGCCACCCCGGCGATCAAGAACCTGGTCGACAGCCGCGAGGTCTGGATCGTCCCGATGATGAACCCGGACGGCGCCGAGTACGACATCGCGACCGGCTCGTTCCGCGGCTGGCGCAAGAACCGCCAGGGCAACGGCACCGACCTCAACCGCAACTGGGGTTACAAGTGGGGCTGCTGCGGCGGCTCGAGCGGCAGCTCGACGTCGGACACCTACCGCGGCACCGCGGCGTTCTCCGCGCCGGAGACCGCCCGCATCCGCGACTTCGTGAACTCGCGCGTGGTCGGTGGCACCCAGCAGATCAAGACGTTCATCGACTTCCACTCGTTCTCGGAGCTCGTGCTGTGGCCGTACGGCTACACCAAGGCGGACACCGACACCGGTCTCAACGCGGACGAGGCGCGCGCGTTCCAGACGCTCGGCCGGCAGATGGCCGCCACCAACGGCTACACGCCGGAGCAGGCGAGCGACCTGTACATCACCGACGGCACCAGCGACGACTGGATGTGGGGCCAGCACAAGATCTGGGCCTACACCTTCGAGCTGTACCCGAGCAGCGGCGGCCTCAACGGCTTCTACCCGCGCGACACGGTCATCGCGGCGCAGACCGCCCGCAACGACCGTGCCGTCGACCTGTTCCTGAGCTACTCCGACTGCGTGAAGCGGGTCATCGGGCAATCCTGCTGATCCGTTCCAGCGCCTGATCGATCTCCTCAGGAGTGACGAAGTAGTGCGGGGAGGCCCGCACTACTTCGTCCAGGCCACGCCGCGTCATGTCGATCCGCGTCGAGCCGGCCTGCGACACGGTGACCGCCACGCCGAGGTCCCACAGCCGGTCCTTCAGCTCCAGCGCCGGCACCCGATCCGACGTGAAGGTGACGATGCCCGACTGTCGCACGCCGAGATCGCGCACGGTGATGCCGGGGATGGCCCGCAGACCCTCCCGCAAACGCTTGGCGCGGTCGGCGACCTCGGCTTCGATGACGTCGAGGCCCATGTCCAGCGCGTAGCGCGCGGCCGCGATCAGGCCGAGCCGGTCGGCGATGCTGCACTCCCACAGCTCGAACACCCGAGCGTCGTCACGCAGCCGGTACTCCAGGGGCCCGGTCCACTCGCCGCTGTGCAGGTCCACCAGACGTGGGTGGAGCCTTTCGCGCACCTCGTCGCGCACGACCAGAGCACCCGTACCGCGCGGTCCGCGCAGCCACTTGCGGCCGGTGCACGCCAGCATGTCGTACTCGAGCCCGCGCAGGTCGAGCTGCCCCGTCGACTGACAGGCGTCGAGCAACACCAGCGCACCGACCTCGTGGGCCGCCGCGGTCACTTCATTCACGGGGTTGACCAAGCCGCCGTTCGTCGGCACGTGGACGAGCGAGATCAGCTTGACCCGGTTGTCAAGGTGCAGAGCGTCGAGATCGACCTGGCCGTGGATGTCGGAAGGAACGACCTCGACGATCGCCCCGGTCTCCGCCGCTCGGCGCAGAACCGGGATCGCATTGCCACCGTATTCGGCCTCGGTGACAAGAATTCTGTCTCCGGCTTCCAGTGGCACCGCGTCGAACGCCGCCAACCATGATCGAGTTGCACTGTCCGTGAACGCGACCTCGGACGGGTGACACCCGAAGAACTCGGCGAGGACGCCGTAGCCCGCCTCCAGGTCGTCTCGGCGTTCGGCGGCGGCACGGTAGCCACCGATCTCGGTTTCCCGCTTCAGATGGCCGATCACCTCGTCCACAACCGGGGCTGGCGGGATCGACGAACCGGCGCTGTCCAAGAAGATCAGGTCGCTCACTCGCACAACTGTGCCACCATCAGGTGCATGGGGGTTCGCTCGTTCGGGTACAGCGCGCAAGTCCGGCCGTTCTTGTGGGTGTTCCTCGTGCTGACGCCGTTGGAGATCCTGCTCGTCGACCTGCTGGTGCCGTGGTTCTGGCTGCGGGCCGTGCTGCTCGTGTTCGGGTTGCTGAGCGGATTGTTGCTCGGCTGGATGCTGTGGATGCTCTACAAGTTCAAGCACGAGATCGACGACGAGCACCTGTGGCTGCGGTACGCGCGCGAGTTCGAGTACCGGATTCCGCTGGCGGCCATCGAAAGCGTCACGCAGGGCATGACCAGCTGGTCGCTCAACAAGACGCGGTCCGTTGTGGACGGAACGCTCGTGCTGGAGATCTCCAACTCCACCAACGTCTCCGTGCGGTTGAACGAGCCGCAGGAGATCGATCTCGGCCGGCGCGGCGTGCACGAGGTGACGAAGATCGAGTTCTGGACCGACAGCCCCGACGAGATGGTGCGCGCGCTGCGGAAATAGGCTCCGCCACATGGTGGAGATCCCCTACGGCAAGCGCATGAGGCCGCGGTACTGGCGGTTCCTGATCATCACGGCGGTCGGGGTCGCGTTGGTCGCATTTGCCCTGGACATCCCGTGGTTGCTCATCACGCTGATCGTGCTCGGCGTGCTGAACACCATCGTCTGCGCGGGCGCTCTCTACGTGCTGCACCGCCAGCCGCACACCGTCACCGACGACGAGCTGCGACTTCGTCAGCTGGGGTTCTTCGACTGGCGCATCCCGACCGCGGACCTCGGCGCCGCGCAGGTCACCGAGCGCATCCACAAGGGGCAGCGCAGCGTCGAGGTGATCGGCGACGCGCTCGTCATCCAGTCGCTGACCAAGACGAACGTGTCCGTGCCGTTCCGCGAGCCGCAGCTCGTGGACCTCGGCAAGACCGGCGCGCGGCGGGTGAAGCGCGTCGAGTTCTGGGCGGACGACCCGGAACGCGCCGTCCGCGAGATCAACTCCAGGACTACTTAGGCTCCCACTTGTCGAGGTTCCACCACGGGCCCCAGGCGAGCGCGCCGTAGGAGTTCGGGTCGACCACGGCCTGGTAGCCGTTCCACGAGTCGCGCATGACGTACGCGTGCTCGGGGAAGACCAGCACGGCCATCGACGGCACCGCGATGAACGCCTGCTGGAAGAGCTTGTACGCCACCGCCCGTTGCGCCGGGTCGATGAGCTTGCGACCGTTCTCCAGCGCCGCGTCGGCGGCCGGGCTGCCCTGGCCGCGCAGGTCGTAGAGCATCAGGTCCGGGTCGAACGGGGAGCCCTCGCCGTAGAGCAGCGCGTCCTGGCCCATGCGCGGCCGGATCGCCTCCCACGACAGCCCGGCGAGCTGCACGTCCACGCCGACGGCCTTGGCATCCGCCGCGAACGCCGTGGCGAGGTCTGCGCGCAGGTCGTCGCCGAGCGGGTACATCAGCGTGAACCGGGCGGGCACACCTTCCCTGACGCGGATTCCGTCCGCGCCGGCGACCCAGCCCGCCGCGTCGAGCTGCCGGGCGGCCTCGGTCTTGTCGAAGCGGAACTTGGCGGTCGGGTCGAACTCCTCCGCCAGCGCGTCCGGCACCGGCGTGTAGGCGATCGTGCCCTTGCCGTCGAGGAGGCTGTCGATCATGCCCTGGCGGTTCGCGGCGTAGTTGAGCGCGAGGCGGATGCCGGCGTTGCCGGTCACCGGGTTCGCCGCGGGCAGCCGCACGGCGCGGTAGTCGGAGCTGCGGTGGTACTGGACGAGCAGCCCGGACCTGCCGGAGAACTGCCCCGCGATCTTGGGCGGCAGGACGGTGCCGTCGAACTCGCCGTCCTGCATGCGGCGGGCGCGCTGGTTGTCGTCGGTGACGAACACGACGGTCAGCTTCTTGATCTTGGGTGCACCGTCGAAGTAGCTCTCGTTGGCGTCCAGCAGCAGCCGGTCGCCCTTCTTCCACTCGGTGACCTTGTACGGGCCGGTGCCGACGGGCCGGCCGTTCGGGTTGGCCTGCTCGCTCGGGAGGATGCCCAGCACCAGCAGGTGCGGGAAGGCGGCGTGCTGCTGGTTGAGGGTGAAGCGGACCGAGGAGGGGGTGACCTGCTCGACGCTCTTGAGCGTGCTGAACCTGTCCTTGACCGGGTTCTGCAGCGCCGCGGTGTAGGTGGCGACGACGTCCTCGGCGCCGAACACGCTGCCGTCGGTGAACTTCACGTCACCGCGCAGTTTCACCGTCCAGCTCAGCCCGTCCGCGGCCGGTTCCGGCAGGTCGGCGGCGAGCTGCGGCTTGAGCGACCCGTCCTGGCGGTGCTCGACGAGCCCGTCGTAGATCTTCGACACGCCCTGCGCGCCGTAGCCGAGCAACGGGTTCAGCGTGGCCGGCTCGTCGCGGTCGGCGAGCACGATCGACGTGCCGTTCGAGCCACCGTCCGGGCGGGGCGGCGCGGTCTCGGTGCAGCCCGCGACGGCCAGCAACACGACGAGAAGCAGTGGGAAACGCACGGTTCCGGACCCTACAGTGATCCTCATGCGCATCGCTGTGAGCCAGATCAGCTCGACGACGGACCCCCGGTCCAACCTGGAGCTCGTCCGCGACGCGGTGCGCCGGGCCGACGGCGCGCGGGTCGTCCTGCTGCCCGAGGCGACGATGTGCCGCTTCGGAGTGCCGCTCGGTCCCGTCGCGGAGCCGCTGGACGGTCCGTGGGCTTCCGCGGTGCACGAGATCGCCGCTTCGCACGGCGTCGTGGTGGTGGCGGGCATGTTCACGCCGTCCGGCGACCGCGTGACGAACACGATGCTGGTGACCGGGCCCGACATCCACCTCGGCTACGACAAGATCCACCTGTTCGACGCGTTCGGGTTCCAGGAGTCGCGCACGGTCGCCCCCGGTTCGTCACCCGTCGTCTTCGAACTGGACGGCGTCACATTGGGCGTCGCCACCTGCTACGACATCCGCTTCCCAGAACTGTTCCGCGCGCTGGCGGACAAGGGCGCGTCGGCGGTGCTCGTCGGGGCGTCGTGGGGTGCAGGGCCGGGCAAGAAGGAGCAGTGGGAACTGCTGGTGCGCGCGCGTGCCCTGGACTGCACGTCCTGGGTGGTGGCGTGCGGGCAGGCCTACCCCGGCGACCTGGGCTCGTCCGCGCCGACCGGGATCGGCTACTCCACGGTCGCGGACCCGTTCGGCAACGTGGCTCTGCAGCTGTCCGACAAGCCGGAGGTCGCGGTCGCGGAAATTGATCCGGGCGCAACGGGACAAGCACGCTCGGTACTGCCGGTGCTGGCGAACCGACGGCTACGTTGATCTCATGCGCATCGTTTCGGCCGTGGTGGCCGCTTTGCTGTTGTTGTCCGGCGTCGCCTCGGCCACGCCTTCGCGCGGGGTGACGGCGCGCGAGATCGCCAAGTGGTCGGCCGCAGGCAACGACTACGTCATCCGCGAGATCACCGTCGCCGCCGGTGGCAGCACCGGCTGGCACCACCACGACGGCACTCTGTACGCCGTCGTCACGAAGGGCGTGCTGACGCGGACCATGTCCGACTGCACCACCTCGTTCGTGCACCACCGCGGTGACACGGTGATCGAGGAGCCCCATCACGTGCACATCGGGCGCAACCTCGGCACCGAGCCGATGGTGTTGCAGGTGCTGTACGTGAACCCGGCCGGCACACCGCTGTCGCGCGACGAGCCGAATCCGGGTTGTTCGTTCGAGTGAGCTTGACCTCCAGCTAGGTCGAGATCACAGGATCTGGGGCATGACTCTTCCCGTCCTGCCCCAGTTCGTCCGCAGCCGCACCGACCTCGACGGCTACCGGCTGTACCGCCGCAGCTACCCGAGCCGCGGACGCCAGGTCGGTTGCGTCGTGCTCGTCACGGTCGACACCGAGGACGAGGCCACCGCACGGGCGTGGGTCGACTCGGTGTTCGTGGCGCTGGCCAGCGAGCCGAACCCGCATCCCGGCGGCATCACCGCCGCCTTTCACATCCGTGACGACGGCAAGCGCGTCATCAACTACGCGGAATGGGTCAGCGCGCAGGATCACGTAGACGCCGTGTCGGGCGGCAACGGTGTGGGCTCACGCACCGCGGACTGGCGCCGGGTGCAGAACTTTCCCGGCGTCCAGCACGTCAGCGTGGAGCGGTACCAGCCGCTAGCGAAGGTCCAGGCCGAGGTCGAGTGACGGGCTGGAGTGCGTGAGGCCACCGACCGCGAGGTAGTCCACCCCGGTCTCGGCATACCGGCGGGCCACGTCCAGCGTCAGCCCGCCGGACGCCTCCAGCTTCACGTTCTCCGGCCTCCTGGCAACCGCCTCGGCGCACTGCTCCGGCGTGAAGTTGTCCAGCAGCACCAGTTCCGCACCCTCGGCGATCGCCTCGTCGAGCTGCTCCAGGCTGTCGACCTCGACCTCCATCAGCAGCTCCGGCGCGTGCGCACGGGCGGCTCGGATCGCGGCGCCCACCGAACCCGCCGCGGCGACGTGGTTGTCCTTGATCAGGATCGCGTCGCCGAGGCCCATTCGGTGGTTCACGCCGCCGCCGCAGCGGACGGCGTACTTCTGCAGCAAACGCAAGCCCGGCAGCGTCTTGCGGGAGTCGCGGACGAAGGCACCGGTGCCCTCGACGGCATCGACCCAGCGCGCCGTCTGAGTGGCGATGCCGGACAGGTGGCAGATCAGGTTGAGCGCGGTGCGTTCGACGGTGAGCAGGCCTCGGGTCGGGCCGGTCAGCACCAGCGCGGGCTCGCCGGGTACCGCCTTGTCGCCGTCGGCGGCCTCGGACAGCACCTCGACCTCGGGCAGGTAGCGCTGGAAGGCCGCGCGTGCAATGGAAACGCCGCACAGCACGCCGCCGGAACGAGGCGTGATCGCGGCGGTCGCCACCGCCTTCTCCGGCACGGTCGCCAGGGTGGTGGCGTCCAGGCCGTAGCGGAGGTCCTCTTCCAGGGCGAGCTGGATGACCCGGTTCGCGTCGTCCCAGTCGATGGTCATGCGACACCCTCCGCCAGAACAGGATCGGCCAGCACGGGCTGACCGGTCGGGGTGAGCCGGACGAGCTGGCTGCGTTGCCACGAGCCGGAACGCTCGACGTGGTCGGTGCGGACGTGGCAGCCGCGCGACTCGGTGCGTTCGGCGGCGGCGGCGATCAGGGCGCGGGCGGCCAGGGTCAGTGCCGCGTCCTCGACCAGTTCGCGCGACTCCAGCTGCTTGTCCACAGTGGACACATCGAGCACCGAGCCGACGACGGCCAGGCCCTCGGCGTCGCGGCCGATCGCGGCGTAGCGCGACATCACGCGCTGGAGCAGGTCGCGGTCGGCGACCGGGGCCGTGGGCAGGGAGACGTCGGACGTACGAGCCGGTGCGATCAGACCCAGCGCCAGGTCGGACGCCACGGCCTCGGCGGCGCGCGTCCCGCAGACCAGGCCTTCGAGCAGGCTGTTGGACGCCAGGCGGTTCGCGCCGTGCAGGCCCGTGCGAGCTACCTCGCCGACGGCGTACAGACCGGTGACGCCCGTGCGGCCGTCGACGGACGAAACCACGCCACCGCAGGCGAAGTGGGCCGCGGGAGCGACGGGAATCGGGTCCACCGCCGGGTCGACGCCCACGGACACGCAGGCCGCGTAGACGGTCGGGAAGCGGGAAGCCATGTCGTGCAACGACGTCGCGTCCAGGAAGACGTGGTCGTCGACGCCACCGGGCCCCTGAGCCATGTGCCGGGTGATCGCGGCCGCCACGACGTCGCGCGGGGCCAGGTCCTCCAGCGGGTGCACGCCCTTCATCACGCGGGCGCCGGTCGCGTCGACCAGCACGGCACCCTCGCCGCGCACGGCTTCGGTGACGAGCGGGCAGCGGCCACGTGCGCCGCGGCCCGTGTACAGCACGGTCGGGTGGAACTGGATGAACTCGACGTCCGCAGCCAGGGCACCGGCGCGCAACGCGAGGGCGAGGCCGTCACCCGTTGCGACAGAAGGGTTCGAGGTCGCCTGGTACATCTGGCCGATGCCCCCGGTCGCCAGCAGCACGGCCGGCGCGGTCAGGACACCGGGCACGCCGTTGCCGTCGAGCACCAGCAGTCCGCCCACAGCACCCAACGGCGTCTTCACCGTGTCGACCGCGACGTGGTTCTCCAGCAGGGGAACTCGTCCGTCCACAGTGGCCTTGAGCAGCGCGCGTTCGACCTCGGCGCCGGTCGCGTCACCGCCGGCGTGCACGACGCGGAACGCGCTGTGGCCGCCTTCGCGGGTCCGCTCCAGCAGGCCGTCGGGCTTGGCGTCGAACACCGCACCGCGTTCCCGCAGCCGGGCCACCGCCGCCGGCCCGTCCGAGATGATCGCCGAGACAGCGGCCTCGTCGCAGAGGCCCGCGCCCGCCGTCAGCGTGTCCTCGATGTGCCGCGCGACCGAGTCGCCGGGATCGTGCTGGTCCTGCATGACCACCGCGACGCCGCCCTGGGCCCAGCGGGTGTTGCCGTCGTCGCCCGCCGCCTTCGTGACGACGAGGACCCGCAACCCCAGCTCACGGGCACGCAGCGCGGCGGTCAGGCCCGCCACGCCCGTGCCGGCCACGATCAGGTCGGCCCGCGCCTCCCAGCGCGCGGCCATCACTCACCGCCGCCGGGCTTGCCGATCTCGATCATCCGCTGCACCGCGCCCTGGGCACGACGAGCGGTCTCCAGGTCCACGTGCACCTCGTCCAGCCCGTCGCGCACGCAACGCAGCAGCGCGGCCGGAGTGATCATCTTCATGTACGTGCAGGACGCGCGGTCGTTGACGGCGCGGAAGTCGATCTCGGGGGCCGCCTTGCGCAGCTGGTGCAGCATGCCGACCTCGGTCGCGACGAGCACCTTGCGGGCGTTCGTCGACCGCGCGGCGGTGATCATGTCGCCGGTCGAGAGGATCTTGACCTTCTCCGACGGCACGATGCCCTCGCCCGACAGGTACAGCGCCGACGTCGCGCAGCCGCACTCCGGGTGGATGAACAGGTCGGCGTCGGGGTTCGCGGCGGCGCGCTCGGCCAGCTCGGGACCGTTGATGCCGGCGTGGACGTGGCACTCGCCCGCCCAGATGTGCAGGTTCTCGCGGCCGGTCTCACGCTTGACGTGCGCGCCCAGGAACTGGTCCGGGCAGAACAGCACCTCGCGGTCGGCCGGGATCGAGCGCACCACGTCGACGGCGTTGGACGACGTGCAGCAGATGTCCGTCTCCGCCTTCACCTCGGCCGTGGTGTTCACATAGGACACGACGACCGCGCCGGGGTGCTGCGCCTTCCACTCGCGCAGCTGCGCGCCGGTGATGGAGTCGGCGAGCGAGCAGCCCGCGCGTTCGTCCGGGATGAGCACGGTCTTCCCGGGCGCCAGGATCTTCGCCGTCTCGGCCATGAAGTGGACGCCGCAGAAGATGATGGTCTGCGCGTCGGACTTGGCCGCGATGCGGGAAAGTGCCAGCGAGTCGCCGGTGTGGTGGGCGATGTCCTGGATCTCGGGCAGCTGGTAGTTGTGCGCCAGGATGACGGCGTCACGTTCCTTCGCGAGCCGCAACACCTCGTCGCGCCACGCGGCGTCCGGCTCGACGCCACCGAACACACCTGACGCGGTTCGCTCCACAGTTGCGGTAGCGACCATGACTGCCTCCTCGGTCCAGGGTTTTCGCCTACTGGTCGAAAACGTGGCCGATAGTATCAGCCGAGTGGCGGGCGTGGGACACGAAGTTCTGGCAGCTGTGCTGCGGGTGAGAGGTGCGTCACTCCAGGTCATGCTGTGGGAGCGCGCACGGGAGCCGCACGCTCACCGCTGGTCGCTGCCGGGTGGCGGCCTGCGGGCGGACGAGGACGTGGAGACCTCCATCCGCCGTCAGCTGGCCGAAAAAGTCGATGTGCGACAACTGTCACACGTCGAGCAGCTCGCGGTCTTCAGCGCCCCGGACCGCGTGCCGGCGCCCCGCGTCGTCGCGACGGCGTTCCTCGGACTGGTCCCCTCGGACGTCGATCCGGAGGTTCCGGCGGACACCGAGTGGCACTGCGTGGACACGCTCCCCCTGATGGCGTTCGACCACGCCGCGATCGTGCATCGAGCACGGCACCGGCTCGCCGCGAAGCTGTCGTACACGAACCTCGGCTTCGCCTTGGCACCACCGGAGTTCACCATCTCCCTGCTGCGCGACCACTATTCCGCCGCACTGGGCTACCGGGTGTCCGCGACGAACCTCCAGCGGGTCCTGTCACGCCGGATGCTGCTGGAACCGACAGGTGGCACCGCTCCCCCCGGCCCGTCCGGAGGCCGCCCCGCCGCCCTCTTCCGGTTCAGCGCCAAGGGAATCAAGGTGACCGACCCGTTCGCCGTGCTGAGGCCGCCCGGATCCGGCCGTCCGGCGGGCGGGCGTGGCACCCCGTAACGTGGACGCGTGGCCGAGACGCTTCCGCTCTTCCCCCTGGGCACGGTGCTGTTGCCGGGGGCGTCTTTGCCGCTGCACATCTTCGAGCCGCGCTACCGCCAGCTCGTCGTCGACCTGATGACGGGCTCGCTGTTCGGCCGCACGTTCGGTGTCGTGTGCATCAAGGAGGGCTGGGAGGTGGGCGCCGACAACGTGCGCTCCCTGCAGGACATCGGCTGCTCGGCCGACCTGCTGGACGCCCGGCCGCTGCCGGAGGGCCGGTTCGACATCGTCACGCGCGGCGTGAAGCGCTTCCGCCTGCTCGACGTCGACTCGACGACCGCGCCCTACCTGCTCGCCCACGTCGACTACCTGGACGACGCCCCCGTGCCCGAGGCGGCGCTGGAGGTCGTGCCGATCCTGGAACGCGGGGCCCGCGCGGCCCACGAGCGGTACTGCGGGGCCGCCTGGCACCGCGAGGACTGGTCCTCGCCCGCGGAGGACGTCGACCTGGGCGCGCTCTCGTACCTGCTGGCGGCGGACTGCCTGCTGCCGGTGGAGGATCGGCAGCGGTTGCTGGAGGAACGGTCGCCGGCGCGGCGCCTGCGGCTGGTCCGGCGGATGCTGCACCGGGAGACCGGGATTCTGAGCGCGTTGAAGGCGGTTCCAGTACCGCTCACCGAGTTCGGGCACGTGCCGAACCCGAACTAGGCGCCGAGGAAGCCTTCGAGCGCGGGAACGAGCAGCCGGGGGCTCTCAGCCGCGCTGAAGTGATGCGCTCGGTCGACGAGGATCTTCTCGGCGTGCGGCAGCAGATCGGCGAGCGCGTACAGGCCGCCCGTGAGGTAGCTCGGCGACCGGGTGCCGCCGATCAGCAGCACGTGGCCGCGCAACGCCCCGAAGCGCGTGAGGTTCGCGCTGCCCTCCTCCACGATTCGGAGGTCGTGGCGCACGGTCGGCAGACCCTCCAAAAGGTCCTTCCCCTCCTCTGCCACCATCTTGCGGACCGCCCTGACGAGGACCCAGCGCGGCGCCAGCCGCAGCATGACCCGCAGCCAGAGCGGCCCGAACCCGAGCCCCTTGGTGATCGTGACCACCGCCTCGGGATGCCGTCCCGCCTCCACCTCCTGCTCGAACCGTGCGAGCACCCCGCCCCTGTGCTTCGCCAGGTCGATCGGCGGCTCGTAGGCGACGACGTGGGTGATGCCGGGCAACCGCAGGGCCGCTTCCAGCGCGATCACCGCACCGGAGCTGACGCCGAGCAACCGCTGGGCACCGGTGGCGTCCAGGACGGCCCTGACGTCCTCGACCTCGGTGCGAAGACCGTGGCCCGCCCGGTGCGGCCCGCTCTCACCGCGGCCCCGGCGGTCGAGGACGTGGACGGTGAAGTCGTTCGCGAGCGCTTCCGCCAGCTCCCGGAAGTCGCCTGCGCCCTCCATCGGGCCGGGGATGACGAGCACACCAGGGCCTCTGCCCGTGGTCCGGCAACCGATGGTGGTGCCGTCCACCGAGGTGATCATCGTGGTTCCCCTTCGGTCCATGCTTTCCGAACGCCTGCAGCCGGACGGATTGTTGAGCCGCGTTCGCCCCAGGTCCATCAAGACCAGCCCGGAGCGACGATCGTCGGATCGTTGAATTGTGGCCTTGTGGGATTGTTGAACAATCCTTACTCTGAGTCCCACATCACACCCAAGTACTCCTCCACCACGCTGCGAGGTGTCCCATGAGCACGACCACGACCGAGGACACAGGCCGTTTCGCCTGGTTCCGCAGTCTCGGCCAGAAGGGCAGGCGCGCCTTCATCGGCGCGTTCGGCGGCTACGGGCTGGACTCGTACGACTACTGGGTCCTGCCGCTGAGCCTGGTCGCGATCACCGGCTACTTCGGCCTCACCAAGGCGGAGGCGGGCCTGCTCGGCACGTCCACCCTGCTGATGAGCGCCATCGGCGGCGCGGTGGCGGGCGTCATGGCCGACCGGTTCGGCCGTTCCAAAACGCTGATCATCACGGTCGCGGCGTACGCGTTCTTCACCGTGCTGTGCGGTTTCGCGACGAACTACGAGACGCTGCTGGTCTTCCGCGCCCTGCAGGGACTCGGGTTCGGCGGTGAGTGGGCGGCCGGGGCGATCCTCGTGGCCGAGTACTGCAAGCCGAAGTACCGCGGCCGCACGGTGGCGTTCATCCAGAGCGCGTGGGCGGTCGGGTGGGGTCTCGCCGTCATCGTCAACACGCTGGTCGCCTCGCTGGCCGACCCGGCGTGGTCGTGGCGGATCATGTTCTGGACGGGCGCGCTGCCCGCGATCCTCATCTTCTACGTGCGCCGCAACGTCGACGACGCGCCCGAGGCCAAGGCGCAGACGAACCAGAGGGGCACGTTCCCGAAGATCTTCCAGGGCCCGATCCTCAAGACGACGCTGTTCGCGGCGCTGCTCGCCACCGGTGTCCAGGGCGGCTACTACACGCTCGCGCAGTGGCTGCCGCTGTTCCTGCAGACCGGGCGCGGGCTGACGATCATCGGCACCGGCGGGTACCTCGCGTTCCTCATCAGCGGCGCGTGGATCGGGTACGTCAGCGGTGGCTATCTCACGGACTACCTGGGGCGCAAGAAGACGTTCACGCTGTTCGCGGTCGCGAGCGCGCTGCTGATCGTGGCGTACACGCAGATTCCCAACGGTGCCAACACGTTGGTGATGTTCCTCGGCTTCCCGCTCGGGTTCTGCATGAGCGCGATCTTCAGCGGGTTCGGCAGCTACCTGTCCGAGCTCTACCCCACGGCACTGCGGGGCACCGGGCAGGGCTTCACGTACAACCTCGGGCGTGCGTTCGGCGCGGTGTTCCCCGGCGTCGTCGGGTTCATGGCCGACAAGATGGGCATCGGCGGTGCGATGCTGTTCGGTGCGGCGGCGTACGGGATCGCGGTCATCGCGCTGCTCTGGCTGCCGGAGACGGTGAACAAGGAGCTGGAATGACGACAGCGGGCAAGGCACCGGGACAGGCGCAGGCCAACCTGATCGCCATCCCCAGGGACTGGGCGTACGACTTCCTCCTCTTCACCCACCGCAACCCCAAACCGTGCCCGGTGCTCGACGTCCTGGACGCGGGCGAGACGGTCAGCGCGCTCAAGCAGGACGCGGACGTCCGCACCCACGCACCGCGCTACCGGATCTGGGAGCACGGCGAGCTCGTGGCGGAACCCGAGAACGCGACCGAGTACTGGCGCGACGACCTGGTGACGTTCCTCATCGGCTGCAGCTTCACGTTCGAGACCGCGCTCGAAAGCGCGGGAGTGCCGCTGCGGCACGTGGATCAGCACAAGAACGTCTCGATGTTCGTCACGGACATCCAGTGCAGGCCGGCGGGAAGGCTCCACGGGCCGATGGTCGTGTCGATGCGCTGGATTCCGGAGTCCCTTGTGGACATCGCCCACAAGGTGACGGCGCTGATGCCGTCCGTGCACGGGGCTCCGGTCGGCGCGGGAGATCCGCGGATGCTGGGGATCGACGACATCCACCGGCCCGACTTCGGCGACGCCGTCACGCCGGAACCCGGTGACGTGCCGGTGTTCTGGGCGTGCGGCGTGACTCCGCAGGCGGTGCTGATGAAGTCGAAGCCGCCGTTCGCGATCACGCACGCGCCGGGTCAGATGTTCGTGACCGACATGCCGGACTTCGCCTACAGAGTCGGCTGACGCGCTCACGCTTCTAGGAATGTCACAGGGCGGTGCCTCGTCTTTAGCCGAGGCGCCGCCCCAGGTCGTCCAGGCCGTTCCACGCCGCGCAGCACCCGTAGGCCAGCGCGGCCGCCAAGGGCCACGCCAGAATTCCCCACCACGTCTCCAGAGCCGGCGCCACCAGCAGGGTGTCGTTCGGCTTGATCGTCGACGGCATCGGGTACGCGCCCGCGGCCAGGTTGCCGCCCAGGTACTGCGCGAACCACGCCGCCGCGAACGAGCCCGCCGTCATGCCCAGCATCACGACCGGCCCGCGCCGCTGCCGCAGCAGCCACACCGCGATGCCGGTGATCGCGCCCGCGCCGAGACCGATCAGCACGAACACCATCAGCGCGTCGAGCCGGTGGTAGCTCTCCACCCCGATCGGGTAGAACTTGTTGTCCTGCGGCGAGACGATCTTGAGCTGCGGCGGGGCGAGCCACGACCACAGGTACCCGGCGGGCAGCCCGAACGCGAACGTCGTCAGCAGCACCACCAGACCCGGCAGCAGATCCCGCTTCACCACGACCTTCGGCCGCGGCCGGATGTAGTGGTAGACGTACGGCGGCTCCGGCACGGGTTCGATGCGGACCGGGGCTGCTTTCTCGTCCATTCGCGAGAGGTTACTACCGAGCAGAAGTGATCTCTCCGTGGCGGCTGCAGCGCGCCGTCCAGCCGTCCGGGGTCACCTGGACGACCATCCGGCGCGCGCACTCCGAGCAGTACCGCGGCGGGTCGATCATCGACAGCCGCTGACGGCAGAACGCGTGGTCGCCGTCAGCTTCCTCTTTGCCGCAGAAAGAGCAGTACGTCATCACGGGGTTCACAGGGTCTGGCTCAGCGCCTTGATCGGCATCGACAGCTCCTCGAGCATGTCGAGGTCCTGCTGCGCCGGGCGGCCGAGGTTCGTCAGGTAGTTGCCGACGATGATCGCGTTGATGCCGCCGAGCATGCCCTGCTTCGCGCCCAGGTCGCCGAACGTCAGCTCACGGCCACCCGCGAAACGCAGGATCGTGCGCGGCAGGGCCAGCCGGAACGCGCCGACCGTCCGCAGTGCCTCGGCACCCTCGACGACCGGGTAGTTCTCGTACGGCGTGCCGGGGTTCGGGATGAGGAAGTTGAGCGGCACCTCGTCCGGCTCCAGCTCGGCCAGCTGCACGGCGAACTCCGCGCGCTGCGCCAGCGTCTCGCCCATGCCGATGATGCCGCCGCAGCAGACCTCCATGCCGGCGTCGCGGATCATCCTCAGCGTGTCCCAGCGCTCCTCCCAGGAGTGTGTGGTGACGACGTTCGGGAAGTGCGAGCGGGCGGTCTCGAGGTTGTGGTTGTAGCGGTGCACGCCCATCGCCACGAGCTCGTCGACCTGCTCCTGCGTGAGCATGCCGAGTGAGCAGGCGATCTGGATGTCGTTGCCGTCCTCGCGGATGGCCTTGATGCCGTCACGCACCTGCGAGAGCAGCCGCTTGTCCGGTCCGCGCACGGCCGCGACGATGCAGAACTCGGTCGCGCCGGTCTCCCGCGTCTGCCGTGCCGCGCGCACGAGACCGGGGATGTCCAGCCACGCCGACCGCACGGGCGACGGGAACTGGCCGGACTGCGAGCAGAAGTGGCAGTCCTCCGGGCAGCCGCCGGTCTTCAGCGAGACGATGCCCTCGACCTCGACCTCGGGGCCGCACCAGCGCTCACGCACCTCGTGCGCCAGCGCCAGAAGCTCGGGGATGCGGTCGTCAGGCAGCTCGAGCACCTGCAGGACCTGCGCCTCGGACAGTCCTACGCCTCGTTCGAGCACCTGCTCACGAGCCTCGTCGAGCACGTCGATCCGTTCCGGAGCTGCGGTCACGGTGTCTCCTCCTCCTGTGGCCTGGCGAGCAGTCTGCCTCACTGAATCCTTCATCGTGGAGCGACGTAGGTCACTGGACCGCGAACTGAGCCGCGAACGTCTCCGGGTCGAACTCCCCGCCGAACCACGGTGAAAACGATCTCTTGGCGACCGCCAGGAAATCCACAGAACCGAGCTTCGTCACACCCTGCGGCAGCGCGCCGAGCAGCGGGGCACCCGCCGCGTCCGGCAGATCCGCCAGGTTCGTCAGCGCCGCGAGGTCCGGGTGCAACGGCCAGCTGCCGACCACGACACCGATCGACTCGAGGCCACGCCGCTGCAGCGCCTCCGCGGTGAGAGCCGTGGAGTTGAGGGTCCCCAGCCCGGCCTGCGCCACGATCAGCACGGGCGCGTTCACCGCCCACGCGATGTCGGCCAGCGTCGACCCGCTCTCGTCGAACCTGACCAGCAGCCCGCCCGCGCCCTCGACCAGCACCAGGTCGTGCGTCGCGTCGAGGTCCGTCACGGCGGCGGCGACGTCCGCGGGGTGGATAGTGGCCATCCCCGCCCGTCTCGCCGCGGTGGCGGGCGCCAGTGGATCGGGGTATCTGGCCAGCTCACGGGTGGTCACGTCACCCGCCAGCCGCGCCACCTCCGCCACATCGCCGGGCTCGCCGGGCAGCAGGCCGGTCTGGGCGGGCTTCAGCACCGCGACCCGTCTGCCTTCTGCCCTGGCCAGCGCCGCGATGCCCGCGGTGACGGCGGTCTTGCCGACCTCTGTCCCGGTTCCGGTGATCACCAGCACGCTCACAGGCACTCACCTTAGGACGTGACCTACCGTGACAGCATGAGTGAGCAACCGATCGTGATGTACGGCGCCGAATGGTGTGGTGACTGCCGCCGGGCCAAGTCGTGGCTGACCCGCAACAACGTGCCGTTCACCTACGTCGACGTCGAGAACGACGACGAGGCGCGGGACAAGGCGATCGAGCTCTCCGGACGCAAGAACATCCCCGTCCTGGTGCTGCCGAACGGGGATGTCCTGGTCGAACCGACCGACACGCAGCTGTCAGCCGCGATCAGCCACTAATAGCTGTAGAGGTCGAGCCGCGCGCCGTCGTACAGGCCGGGAACTCCGAAGCTCGAGCGCGGCTTGGCCTCGTTGACCAACATCAGCTGTCCAGAGTGCGGGCCGCCGGTCCACTTCTGCTCGATGCCGCCGGTGCACTGCCACAGCTGCAGCCGCGTGACCTCGAGATCAATGTCCTCCAGCGCCGCGTCGAGGCACTTGCCGTTCATCTGGTTGATGACCTGGAAGCCGCCCCCCAACGGGTGCGGTTGAACCAGCCAGTACTGCTCGGCGCCACCCATCCCGCAGGTCCACAACTGGACCTTGCCGCCGTCGCGGTCGATCTCCTCCAGCGCCGCGTCGAAGCACAGCTTGGGGTTGCCTCGCCAGCTCAGCTTCGTCCACGTGGTGCCAGAACCCCACATGACGGAGTCCCGGAGCTGGTCCGCGGCCTGCGCCGGTGCGGCGAGGCCGGTCACCCCCAGAATGGCAGCGCAGACGACTGCCGTGATTTTCCCCATGCCCGGCACGCTAGCGAGCCGCAGCGACCACCGCAGCCGCAATCTGCCGGATGTCCTGATCGGTCGAGACGAACGGCGGCATCGTGTAGATCAGGTCGCGGAACGGCCGCAGCCACACACCCGCGTCCACCGCCGCTTTGGTGGCTCGTGCCATGTCCACGGGCTGATCGAGCTGCACGACGCCGATAGCGCCCAGCACGCGGACGTCCTTCACGCCGGGCAACGCACGTGCGGGCGCGAGGCCGGCTTTCAGGCCGTGCTCGATGCGTGCGACCTCACGCTTCCAGTCCTGGGACAGCAGCAGGTCGATCGAAGCGAGCGACACCGCCGACGCGAGCGGGTTGCCCATGAACGTCGGCCCGTGCGCGAGGACCGGCACCTCGCCCTTGCTGATCCCGTCCGCCACCCGTGACGTGCACAGGGTGGCGGCCATCGTCAGATATCCACCGGTCAGTGACTTGCCGAGGCACATGACGTCCGGGCTGACGTTCGCGTGATCGGCGGCGAACAGCTCCCCCGTGCGCCCGAAGCCCGTGGCGATCTCGTCGAACACCAGCAGCACGTCGTGGGTGTACGCGAGCTCACGCAGCACGTGCAGGTAGCGCGGGTCGTGGAAGCGCATGCCGCCGGCACCCTGCACGACCGGCTCGACGATGATCGCGGCCAGTTCGCCGGCGTGCTGTTCGACCAGGTCGGAGAGGTGCTGGACGTACGCGGTGTCCATCTCGGCGGGAGGTGCGTCCGCGAACACCTGCTGCGGCAGGATTCCACGCCACAGCGAATGCATGCCGCCCTCGGGATCGCAGACGGACATCGGGTTGAACGTGTCGCCGTGGTAGCCACCGCGCCACGTCATCAACCGGCGCTTCTCCTGCCGGTTCTGCGAACGCCAGTACTGCAGGCACATCTTCACCGCGACCTCGACCGACACCGACCCGGAGTCGCACAGGAACACGTGCTGCAACGGTTCGGGTGAGATCTCGACGAGCTTCGTCGCGAGCTTGATGGCGGGCTCGTGCGTGAGCCCGCCGAACATCACGTGGCTCATCCGGCCGAGCTGGTCCGTGACGGCGGCGTCGAGCACCGGGTGCCGGTAGCCGTGGATCGCGGCCCACCAGGACGACATGCCGTCGATCAGCTCCCTGCCGTCCCCGAGGGTGAGCCGGACACCCGAAGCCTCCTTGACGAGCAACGGCTCCTGGGTGCCCGGCATCGGGCCGTACGGGTGCCAGACGTGCGCCTGGTCGAGCTTCAGCAGGTCGTCCACGCGCCGAACATTAAGCGAGACGCACAGGAAGCGTGTGCAGACCACGGATCAACGTGCTGTCACGCCACACCAGCGTCTCCGGCTCGGCGGCGAGCTGCAGGTTCGGGAACCGCGCCAGCAGGTGCGTCAACGCCACGTCGAACTCCAGCCGGGCCAGCGGCGCGCCCAGGCAGAAGTGGATGCCGTGACCGAACGCGACGTGCCCACCCGCGTTGCGGGTGACGTCGAGTCGGTCGGGGTTCTCGTACTTCTCCGGGTCCCGGTTCGCCGCGATCAGCGACACCATCACGAACTCGTCGGCGGGAATCGTGACGCCGCCCAGCTCCACCGGCTCGGTGGTGTAGCGGAACGTCGCGATGTTCACCGGCCCCTCCAGCCGCAGGAACTCCTCCGCGCTCGCCGGGATCAGCTCGGGACGGTCCTTGAGGATCTGCAGCTGGTCCGGGTTGTGCAGCAGCGCGAGCACGGCGTTGCCGATGAGGTTCACCGTCGTCTCGTGGCCTGCCACGAGCAGAAGGAACGCCATCGACACCAGTTCGGCGTGGTTGAGCCGGTCCCCCGACTCGTCCGCGTGCACGAGGGCGGAGAAGAACGTGTCGTCCGGCTTCTCGTTCGCGACGCGGTCGACGTGCGCGATCAGGAACTGCGCCATCTTCCCGGACGCCTCGGCGATCTGTTCCTGCGTGCCGAAGGACAGCAGCGTGTTCGACCACTCGCGGAACTCGTCGCGGTTGTCGATCGGGATGCCGAGCAGCTCGCAGATCACCGTGATCGGCAGCGGGAACGCGAACGCCTCCAGCAGGTCGACCTCGTCGCCGTCGTTCAGCTTGGCGATGAGCTCGGCGGCGATCTCCTCCACGCGCGGGCGCATCAGCTCGATCCGCCGCGCGGTGAACGCCTTGTTCACGAGCTTGCGCAGGCGGGTGTGGTTCGGCGGGTCCATGTTGAGCATGTGCACCGCGAGGCCGGCGTCGAACTGCCGGCGGTCCGCCTCCTTGGGCGCGTGCAGCTCGAAGAGGTGTCCTCCAGCCTGCATGTCCTTGCTTATCCGCGGGTCGGTGAGCGCGACCTTGGCCTCTTCGTAACGAGTCACGAGCCAGACCTTGAGCCCGCGCGGCAGGTGGACTTCCTGCACGGGGCCTTCGGCACGCAACATGTCGTGCACTTCGTGTGGGTTCTGGACGTAGTCGGCGGGCAACTGGGTGAGTGTCGTCACTTCACCCAGTTAACCCCGTTAACTCATGGCTGGCCACTATTTCTCAGCTAGCCGGGACATTTCTCAGCTAGCCGAGACATCCCGGTCCGAGCAGCGCCTTCAGGTCACCCATCAGCGACGGCGTGGGCGCCACCCGCAGCGCGTCGTCCAGCTTCAGCACGGTGTTGCGCGACGCGTTGATCACCAGGTTGAGGTGCACCTCGGTCGAGCCGGGGTGCGCCCGCAGCACCTCCTTGAGCTGCGTGACGATCTCCGGCCGGCACTTGGTGGCAGGCATCTTCAGCCGCATCGCCCGCGACCCGATCTCGCTCAGGTCCGGCACCACCAGGTCGTTCGCGATCAGCGAGATGCGGTCGTCGCGCTTGGCCACGCGGGCCTTGACGAGCACGATCGCGTCCTCGACCACGGACATGCCGTGCACCATGAAGCTCTTGGGGAAGAACAGCACCTCGATGCCACCGGCGAGGTCCTCCAGCTGGGCGGAGGCCCACGACTCGCCGTTCTTGTTCACCCGGCGCATCACCGAGGCGAGGATGCCGCCGATGGTGACCTGGGTGCCGTCGGGGACGTCGCCTTCGAGGATCCGCGCGATCGAGGCGTCGGAGTACGACTCCAGCACGTGCTCGACGCCGTTCAGCGGGTGGCCGGAGACGTAGAGGCCGAGCATCTCGCGTTCCAGGGCGAGCTGGTGCTTGGACTCCCACTGCTCCTGCGGGATCTTGACGTCGAACACGCCAGCGATGTCGTCGTCGGACGCGTCACCGCCGCCGAAGAGGTCGAACTGACCCTTGGCCTCTTCCTTCTTCGTGATCATCACGGCGTCGACGGCGTCCACGTGGACCATGTGCAGGCCCTTGCGCGGGTGGCCGAGCGAGTCGAAGGCGCCCGCCTTGATCAGCGACTCGACGACCTTCTTGTTGCAGGCCGTGGCGTCGATCTTGCGCAGGAAGTCGGAGAAGTCGACGAACTTCCCCTTCTCCTTGCGCGCCTTGATGATCGCGTCGACGACGTTGGCGCCGACGTTGCGGATCGCGCCGAGACCGAAGCGGATGTCGGTGCCGACCGGGGCGAACTCGCGCTCGGACTCGTTGACGTCCGGCGGGAGCACCGTGATGCCCATGCGGCGGCACTCGGCGAGGTAGATCGCCGACTTGTCCTTGTTGTCCGAGTTCGTCGTGAGCAGCGCGGCCATGTACTCGGCCGGGTAGTTCGCCTTGAGGTACGCGGTCCAGTACGCGATGACGCCGTAGGTGGCGGAGTGCGCCTTGTTGAACGCGTAGTCGGCGAACGGGACCAGGATGTCCCAGAGGGTCTTGATCGCCTCTTTCGAGTACCCCTGGTCGATCATGCCCTTCTCGAAGCCCTCGAACTCCTTGTCGAGGATCTCCTTCTTCTTCTTGCCCATCGCGCGGCGGAGCAGGTCCGCTTGGGCCAGCGTGTAGCCCGCGACCTTCCGCGCGATCGCCATGACCTGCTCCTGGTAGACGATCAGGCCGTAGGTCGTGTCGAGGATCTCCGCGAGCGACTCCCGCAGCTCCTCGTGGATCGGGGTGATCTCCTGCTGCTTGTTCTTGCGCAGCGCGTAGTTGATGTGCGAGTTCGCACCCATCGGACCCGGCCGGTACAGGGCGATGACGGCCGAGACGTCTTCGAAGTTGTCCGGCTTCATCAGCCGCAGCAGGTCGCGCAGCGCCGAACCGTCGAGCTGGAACACGCCCAGCGTGTCGCCGCGGCCGAGCAGCTCGTACGTCTTCTTGTCGTCGAGCGGCACCTGGGTGCCGTCGGTGATGTCGATCTTGCCCTTGCCGTTGAGCTCGATGTTGCGCAGGGCGTCGTCGATCGTCGTGAGGTTCGACAGACCCAGGAAGTCCATCTTCAGCAGGCCGAGCGTCTCGCAGGTCGGGTAGTCGAACTGCGTGATGATCGACCCGTCCTGCGGGCGCATCCAGACCGGGATGTGGTCGGTGAGCGGCTCCGCGGACATGATGACCGCACAGGCGTGCACACCGGCGTTGCGGATCAGGCCCTCGAGCCCGCGCCCGGTGTCGATGATCTCCTTGACCTGCGGGTCCGTGTCGTAGAGCCCGCGCACCTCGGCGGCCTCGGCGTACCGCTTGTGCGACGAGTCGAAGATGCCGGACAGCGGGATGTCCTTGCCCATGACGGCGGGCGGCATCGCCTTGGAGATCCGGTCGGCGACCGCGTAACCGGGCTGGCCGTACAGGACTCGCGCCGAGTCCTTGATGGCCGCCTTCGCCTTGATGGTGCCGAACGTGATGACCTGGGCGACGTTCTCCTTGCCCCACTTCTCCGTCACGTACCGGATGACGTCACCGCGCCGGCGCTCGTCGAAGTCGATGTCGATGTCGGGAGGGCTGACGCGGTCGGGGTTCAGGAACCGCTCGAAGATCAGGCCGTGCGGCAGCGGGTCGAGGTCCGTGATGCCCAGGGCGTACGCGATCAGCGCGCCGGCGGCAGAACCACGGCCGGGACCGACGCGGATGCCGTTGGACTTGGCCCAGTTGATGAAGTCCGCGACGACGAGGAAGTACGACGGGAACCCCATCTGCAGGATGACGCTGATCTCGAACTCGACCTGCTTGGTGTGCTCCTCGTCGACCCCGTTCGGGAACCGGCGGTGCATGCCGCGCCAGACCTCGTCGCGGAAGTACTGGTCCTCCGTCAGCCCCTCCGGCACCGGGTACCGCGGCATGAGGTTCTTGAACTCGAACATGCCGGTCGTGTCGACCTTCTCCGCGATCAGCAGGGTGTTGCGGCACCCCTCCTGCCACGCGTCGCTCGAGTCGACCGCGCGCATCTCCTCCGGCGACTTCAGGTAGTAGCCCGTGCCGTCGAACTTGAACCGCGTCGGGTCCTGCAGCGTCTTACCGGTCTGGATGCAGAGCAGCGCCTCGTGCGTGTCCTTGTCCGTCGGGTACGTGTAGTGCGAGTCGTTCGTCACGACGAACGGGATGTCGAGCTTCTTCTGGATCTCCAGCAACCCGCCGCGGACCCGGCTCTCGATCTCGATGCCGTGGTCCATGATCTCCATGAAGAAGTTCTCTTTGCCGTAGATCTCCTGCCACTTGGCGGCAGCCTCGAGAGCTTCCTTCTCGTGCCCCAGCCGCAGGCGCGTCTGCACCTCGCCCGACGGGCACCCGGTCGTCGCCATCAGACCAGCGGAGTGCTCGGCGATGAGCTCGGCGTCCATCCGCGGCCACTTGCCCAGCTGCCCCTCGGTGGAGGCGAGGCTGGACAGCTTCATGAGGTTGTGCAGACCCTCGACGTTGCGCGCCCAGATCGTCTGGTGGGTGTACGCACCGGACGCCGACACGTCGTCGGCCTTCTGCCCGGGGTCGCCCCACAGCACGCGCTTCTTGTTGAAGCGCGAGTCCGGCGCCATGTACGCCTCGATGCCGATGATCGGCTTGACCCCGGCCGCCGTCGCCTGCTTGAAGAAGTCGTAGGCGCCGTACATGTTGCCGTGGTCGGTGATGGCGGCGGCGGGCATGCCCATGCGCTCGCACTCGGCGAACATGTCCTTGAGCTTCGCCGCACCGTCGAGCATCGAGTACTCGGTGTGCACGTGCAGGTGCACAAACGAGTCCGCCACGGTACCTCCAGGAGATCGAACGGACGCGTGGGAAGGACGCGAATCCGGATCTGCCAACCCTATCCCGCGCGAAATCTCGGGTCACGAACCCCTCTGCGGCCTGTCGCGTGATCTACGACCTGCCAGGCGGTGACGCGAAGATCGCAAGCGCGAGGTAGCGTTCAATTCGTGGTGGCCCCTGATCCCGTTGACGCTCGACTCCTGGCGATGCTGGCCGACTCGGGCCGTGCCGCCGTGCACGAGATCGCCCAGCGCCTCGGCATGGATCCGAGGGAAGCCGCCATGCGTCTGATCACCCTCTCCGGCAGCGGCCTTCCGCTGCTGGTGGGCGTGGAGTGCGACCCCAACGGCATCCGCCGGGCGCTCGCGAACGCCGCCGCGTACGGCAACTACATGGGCCCACCGGCCTCTGGTCCTCACGCGGTGCACCAGAGCGGTCCACACCACGTGAGCGGCCCGCACCAGGTCCCGTACGCGCCGCAGAACCCGGTCAGCCAGCCCTTCCCCGCCCAGCAGCCGCCGGCGCAGCCCCAGGCCACCTGGGGCCCGCCGCAGTCGGCCGGCTGGGTGCGCGCGGACCAGCCGCAGCCCAGGCCCGTCTCGCGGACCGGCAAGATCGGCTCGGCCCTGGAAGCGGACAGCCTCGAGGGCGCGCGTCTGTCCATCCAGCTGGTCGAGTTCGTCGACCCTGCGGACTTCCTCTTCACCGCTGCGGGCTACAAGCTGGCCGAGGGTGAACGGGCCGTGGTCGTCCACACCGAGATCACGAACACCTCGCAGGTGCCGTACACCTCGCTGCCGGACATGTACCTGGTCCTGGTCACCAAGACCGGCGAGACCGTGACGAAGGCTCCCGTGTCGCTGTCCTCGCGGCCCGCGCACAAGCTCGGCGTGCAGCCGGGCGAGACGGCCGGTGGCCACACGGTGTTCGTGCTGCCCGAGACGACCGATGTGATCCAGATCCGCTGGAGCGTGCGTCCCGAGGTGGACTTCAACACGCTCGTGTGGACGGTCGAGGACTAGCCCGCCCGCGGTCAGCCCTCTTCGCGCAGCTTCTCCAGCGCGACGGCCAGGTCGGCCGGGTACTCCGAGGTGAACGTGACCCACTCGCCGGTGCCGGGGTGGTGGAACCCGAGCTGGCGCGCGTGCAGCCACTGCCGCGCGACGCCGAGCCGCTTGGCCAGCGTGGGGTCCGCCCCGTAGGTCAGGTCGCCGACGCACGGGTGGTGCAGCGCCGAGAAGTGCACGCGGATCTGGTGCGTGCGGCCGGTCTCCAGGTGCACCTCGACGAACGAGGCCGCGCGGAACGCCTCGATCACCTCGTAGTGGGTGATCGACGGCTTGCCGGAGTTCATCACCGCGAACTTGTAGTCGTGCTTGGGGTGCCGGTCGATCGGGGCGTCGATGGTGCCCTTGATCGGGTCGGGGTGGCCCTGCACGAGCGCGTGGTAGACCTTGTCGACGGTCCGTTCTTTGAAGGCGTGCTTCAAAGCGGAGTAGGCCGACTCGGACTTCGCCACGACCATCACACCGGTGGTGCCCACGTCGAGGCGATGCACGACGCCCTGCCGTTCCGCGGCACCCGACGTGGCGATCCGGTGGCCCGCCGCGGCGAGCCCGCCGACGACGGTCGGCCCGGTCCAGCCGGGTGACGGGTGCACCGCGACGCCCACGGGCTTGTCCACGACGATGATGTCGTCGTCCTCGTGGATCACGACGAGGCCCTCGACGGGAATCGCCTGGACGGTGACCGGCTGCGGCGGCGCCGGCAGGGTGATCTCCAGCATCGCGCCGGCCGTCAGGCGGTCGGACTTGCCGACGACACGGCCGTCGATCAGCACGTCGTCGGCATCGGCGATGGCCGCGACGACGGTGCGCGACAAGCCCAGGAGCTTCGCGAGGCCAGCGTCGACACGCATGCCGTCCAAACCGTCGGGAATCGGCAGCGTTCGGTATCCGCTCACGCGCGGGGCCTCGACCTTCTTCTCCTTGCAGAACCTGCTGAACCTACCAGGAGCAGCTACTTCGACTCCTGCAGACCGTCCTGCACCACCGGGGCAGGAGCGTCCTTGTGGACCGTTCCGTCGTAGTCGTGCCGCATGAGCGCCAGCACGATGATCGTCGCTCCACCGCTGACGATCGCCATGTCCGCGACGTTGAACACCGGCCACACCTGGCCGAACGGGTCGAACAGCGACAGGAAGTCGACCACGTGGCCGCGCATCGGGCCCGGCTCGCGGAAGAGGCGGTCGGCGAGGTTGCCGACGGCGCCGCCGAGCACCAGTCCCAGTCCGACGGCCCAGGGCTGGGAGCGCAGGTTGCGCGAGATCCAGAGGATGAACCCGGCGACGCCCAGCGCGATGAGCGCGAGGATCCACGTCATGCCCTCGGCCAGGCCGAACGCGGCGCCGGGGTTGCGGACGAACGTGAGGTAGAGCACGCCGCCGAACAGCTTGATCGGGTCGGCATCCTCGAGGAACGCCACGGACAGGACTTTGGTGAGCACGTCCAGGGCCAGCACGCCACCGGCCAGGATCGCGAGGATCCCGGTCCGCGGCTCCGGCAGCGAACCGGTGATCGAGAACTCCGGCTCGACGACCTCGGCCGCCGGCTTCTCCGCGGCCTTCCCCTGCTCGCCCGCCTCGGGCTTCGCGGGTTCCTCGGCCGGTTTCGACTCGCTGACCTGCTCCTCGGCAGGAGTCTCCGCGGCCTTGGACTCGTCACTCACCAGGTCATTGTCCACGACCGGGACTACGCGAGGAACGGCGGCAGGGTTCGGCTGTCGTCCTCGGCCACCCAGCGGCCGTCGCGCTGCGTGTAGGTCCACTTCGGACCCTCGGTGACCAGAGTGCGCAACGCGGCCACCAGACGATCGACGTGCTCGGCCGTCGTACCCAGGCCGATCGAGGCGCGGACAGCGCGGTCCTCGTGCGCCCCAGCCTGCTTGACGAGCCGTCCGACGATCACGTGGGCACAGAACGCTCCGTCACGGACGCCGATGCCGTACTCGGCGGACAGGGCGGCCGCGAGGAAGCCCGCGTCGAAGCCGGGGATGGTGAAGCTCACGACGCCCACCTTGTCGGCGTCGGCCAGGATCGACAGCTCGCGGAAGCCCGGGATCGTGCGCAGGCCGTCCCGCAGGCGCGTCAGCAGCTCCTGCTCGTGCGCGACGGTCTGCTCCCAGTGCCGCGACAGGATCTCGCAGGCCGCGGCCAGCGCGTGCACACCGACGACGTTGGGGCTGCCGGCCTCGTGCCGCTCGGGCACCGCGGACCAGGCCACGCCGAGCCGGTCACCGTGGTCGGTCACCTTCGACGTCGCGCCGCCGCCCACCAGGTACGGCTGGGCCTGCTGCAGCCAGTCCGCGCGGCCGACCAGCACACCGGCACCGAACGGCGCGTAGATCTTGTGGCCGGAGAACGCGACGTAGTCGACGCCCAGCTCACGCACGTCGATCGGGCGGTGCGGGGCGAGCTGCGCGGCGTCGAGCGCGATCCGCGCGCCGTGCCTGCGGGCGACCTTCGCGAGCTCCGCGACCGGCCACAGCTCCCCCGTGACGTTGGACGCCCCGGTGACGATCACGAGCCGAGGGCCGACCGGGGCGGCGGCCAGAGCCCGGTCCAGCGCGACCACTGCAGCGCCGGACGAAGCAGGAGCGGGGATCCGCTGAACGTTGGGACCACGCCAGGGCAGCAGCGCCGCGTGGTGCTCGCTGTCGAAGAGAACGACCGCGGTGCCGCGAGGAACGCTGCGCGCCAACAGGTTCAGCGAATCGGTGGTGTTGCGGGTGAAGACCACGGTGTCGGAGGAGTGCGCCCCGACGAACTTGCGGATGCGGTCACGCGCCTGCTCGTAGACGCGGGTCGAGACCTGGGAGGCGAACCCGGCGCCGCGGTGCACGCTGGCGTACCAGGGCAGCAGCTCGTCGACGGCGTCGCGCACCTCCTGAAGACACGGCGCGCTGGCCGCGTGGTCGAGGTTGGCGTAGGTGACGCGCTCTCCGGTCACCAGCGGAACACGCAGGTCAGAGCCGACAACAGCCGGAACCGCAGTGCCGGTGGTCTTGGTGATCGCGAGCGTCATCGAGCTGCCTCCGAGGCCAGGGGCCCCGTGTCGCGAAGGCCCGCGCTTGACCGGCGCCCCACGCGCCGGACCAGGTCCTCACCAAGGGCACCCCACCGCGGTTGGAGGGTTGCCGGCCAGCAAGCTTGGGCTTGACGCTGGCTCTCATGACCTGCCGACGACGTTAGCGGAGCCTCGCGGCGCTCGTCGACTCCCGATCACATGCTGAGAAGCCTCGGAGACAGAACTAATCGCCGGTCTCACCCTTCCACCGTGCGTAGCGACCGGCCCGGTCGACGGCACGAATGCGCCGCTCAGCAGCGTCACGCGCTTCTTCGGTGGTGACGATGAGCAACTGGTCGTCAGTCTGCAGCCGCGTCGTCGGTTGTGGCGTGAAACTCTTCCCGGCACGCACGACGAGGCTCACCGTGGCACCGATCGGCAGCCGCAGCTCGGACATGTAGACGCCGTGCAGCTTCGACCCGCGCTGGATGTGCACCTGCAGCAGCTCGGCGCTCAGCTCGTCCAACGGCGAGGAGTCGACCTGCACCTCCTGCGGCTCACCCGCGCGCACCAGGCCGAGACGCCGCGCGAGGAACGGCAACGTCGTGCCCTGCACCACCGTCAGCACGATGACCAGCACGAACACCGCGTCGACCAGCTCACGCGCGCCTTCGACACCCTGGATCAGCGGGATCAGCGCGAACACGATCGGCACCGCACCGCGCAGCCCCGACCAGGAGAGGAACACCTGCTCCCGCCACGGCACCTTGAACGGCAGCGCGGCGAGGACGACGGACAACGGCCGTGCCACGAGCGTCACCACGACGCCCGCGATCAGCGCGGGAACCAGCACGTCGAGCAGCCGCGACGGCGACGCGTAGAGGCCGAGCAGGACGAAGAGCCCGATCTGGGCGAGCCAGCCGAGACCTTCGGCGAAGGAGAGGGTGTCCGCGCGGTGCGGCAGGCGGGCGTTGCCCAGCACCAGAGCCGCGACGTAGGTGGCGAGGAATCCGGACGCGTGCAGCAGATCGCCCGCCGTGTAGGCCATGACGCACACCGCCACCGTGGCGAGCGGGTACAGACCGGTGGCGGGCAGCGCCGCGCGTCTCAGCCCGGCACCGCCGAGGATGCCCAGTGCGACACCGATGAGCGCGCCCGCGGCCAGTTCGTAGAGCACGAGCAGCGGCGCGGTCCAGGTGATCTGGTCCGCGGAGGCCAGCAGCACGACGGCGATGTAGACGGGTGCGTCGTTGAGACCTGACTCCAGTTCGAGCGCGCCCGTGAGCCGCGCTCCCACGCCCAATGACCGCAGCACGCTGAACACGGCCGCCGCGTCCGTCGAGGACAGCACCGCTCCCCACAGCAACGCCATCCGCCAGTCGAGGCCGAGCAGGTGGTGCAATGCCGTGCCGGTGATCGCGACGCTCACCGCAACGGCCACTGTGGACAGTGCGACGCCTAACCACAGCGACGTCTTCACGGCCTGCCAGCGGGTCGTGAGCCCACCCTCGGTCAAGATCAGCACGAGGGCCGCGACGCCGAGCGACTGGGTGAGGTCGGCGTCGTCGAAGTTGATGCCGAGCACGGACTCGCCGAGGACCACGCCGATGCCCAGGTACAGCAGCAACGAGGGCAGCCCAAGCCGGATCGACACGCGCACCGCGATCACGGAGATCAGCAGGACGGCGGCGCCGATGCCCAGCACGACGGTGACGTCACCCACCTGGACCATTCTGAGTGATCACCACCGAATTGGACGAATCCGACGCGTCGAACAACCAGCCGTTCGCACCTACCGGGCTCATGCGCACAGGAGCATGTTGATCAGTGGCTCAATCCCAACCCTGCACGGAGTTGAACCATGAGGATCCTCATCGCACTGGCGGCCGCCTTGACGGTGGCCGGAGCAACCACAGCACAGGCGGCCGCTCCGCCCGAAGTCACCGCTCTGGCGGCTCCCAACATCAACGTCGCGAACGTGCAAGCCCACCTCAACCAGTTCCAGTCGATCGCGAACGCCAACGGCGGCAGCCGCGCGCACGGACGTCCGGGGTACCTGGCCTCGGTGAACTGGGTGAAGGGCAAGCTCGACGCGGCGGGCTTCACCACGCGGGTGCAGTCGTTCACCTACAACGGCGCCACCGGCTACAACCTGATCGCGGACTACCCCGGCGGCGACCTGAACAACGTTGTCATGCTCGGCGGCCACCTCGACAGCGTCACCTCGGGACCCGGCATCAACGACAACGGCACGGGCTCCGCGTCGATCCTGGAGGTCGCCCTCCAGATGAAGGCCACCGGTTTCCAGCCGACCAGGCACGTCCGGTTCGCCTGGTGGGGCGCGGAGGAGCTCGGCCTGCGCGGCTCGAGGTTCTACGTGAACTCCCTGTCCGCCGCGGACAAGTCGAGGATCAAGGCCTACCTGAACTTCGACATGACCGGCTCGCCGAACCCCGGCTACTTCGTCTACGACGGCGCTGACGGTCAGCCCGCCGGTTCGGTGGCGCTGCAGCAGCGACTGCAGGCGGGTTTCACGACGCTGAACGTCCAGACCGAGCTGGTCAAGGTCGGCGGCCGCTCCGACCACGCCGCCTTCGCCGCGGCGAACATCCCGACCGGCGGCACCTTCACCGGTGCCGAGCAGACCAAGACCACCGCCCAGGCGAGGAAGTGGGGCGGCACGGCCGGCCAGGCCTTCGACCGCTGCTACCACCGCTCCTGCGACACCACGTCCAACGTCAACGCCACGGCGCTCGACCGCAACGCGGACGTGATCGCCTACGCGTTGTGGGCGATCGCGGCCTGAGTCAGCACCTGCACGGCCTCGTCGACCATCGGCTCGACGAGGCCGGGCAGGGTCGCGAACATCTGCACCTGGCCCAGGTAAAGGCTGAACGCGATCAACGCGCGCTTCCTCGCGTGCTCCGCGTCGAACCCGAGCTGCTCGAACAGCTCGGTCAGGTAGCCCAGCCGCCGTTCGGTGACGCGCTGGAGAACCGGCCCGATCACCTCGTTCCCGGCACCCGCCTGCAAAGCCATCTCCACCGACCCCTTGCGGGTGCGGTCGAGCACCGTCTCGAACAACGTCCTGAGCTTGTCCCGCGGTGACTTCTCGTCCTCGACGAGCTCGATGACCTTCTCGGTGTGCTCCCGCTCCCACCGCTCGACGGTCGCTTTCAGCAGCGCCTCGCGGTTGGGGAAGTGGTGGTAGACGCTCCCCTTCGTCGCGCCGGCCCTGGCCGCGAGCGGCTCGATCGCGACGGCGGGCAGCCCGCCTTCCGCGAGTGCTCTCAGCGCCATCTCAGTCCAGTCGTCACGAGTGCGGCGCATTTCCGTACGCTAACGTATGTTTCGCGAACATACGGTGCCGTATGGAAGGAGCGTGTCGTGGTTCGCAACGTGCACGAGAGGGAACTGCCGGTACCCGCCGGACCGTTCGTCGAACGCATCCAGGAGCTGTGGCCACCCCTGTGGGGCAAGCAGGAGTTCGACCGCCCGCTCGGCGTCGGCGCCGACGGCGGGCACGGCCCGATCCGCTACCACTGCACGGAGTTCAAACCCGGCGAGTCGATCACCTTCGCCTTCAGCGACGGCGAGGGCACGCACACGCTGTCGGCCTCGGGCAACGTGGTGCGGCACGAGCTGGTCGGCAATTTCAGCCTCGGCGCACGGCTGCGCTGGGCGCTGGTGATCCGCTGGCTGCACGACGCCTGTCTGGAGGACCTCTTCGACAACTTCGAGCGGGCGGCGGGCCGCGAGCCCGCCACGCCGGCGCGGTGGTCGCTCTGGGTCCGGTTCGTGCGGCGGATGCTGATCAGGCGCCGGCCGGCGCGCGTCTGATCAGGACTGCTTGCGCAGCAGCAGCTGGCCCTGCAGGAAGCGCTCGCCCTCGTTCGGCGCCCGCACCAGCCGCGCGACCTCGCCGAACCCGGCCTCGCCCACCAGGTCCGCGAGACTGCCGGGCGACCACCGGTAGGCGAGCGTGACCTTGTGGTCGAACTCCTGCGGCTCCGGATCGTCGCCGGCGTAGAAGCCGAGCAGGAGGTACCCGCCCGGCACCAGCACCCGCGCGAATTCGGCGAACACGACCGGCAGCTGCTCCGGGGGCGTGTGGATCAAGGAGTAGTTCGCCAGCAGGCCGCTCACCGCCGCGTCCGCGAGGTCCAGCGCGGTCATCGACCCCACGTCGAACCGGAGATCCGGACGGGACCGCCGGGCGATGGCGATCATCTCGGGCGACAGGTCGATGCCGAAGGCGTTCAGCCCGAGCGAGTGCAGGTGTGCGGTCACGTGTCCGGGGCCGCAGCCGACGTCCGCGACCGGCCCGGAGTCGTGGGCCCGCACGAGCTCGGCGAACGCGGTCAGCAGTGCGCGCTCCAGCGGCAGGGTGTCGAGCACGTCGCTGAACAGCTCGGCGTAGAGGGGCGCGACGGAGTCGTAGGCAGTCCTCGTGGACGGTTCGGTCACGACGGAAACCGTAGTGCCCCAACGGTCCGCGGACGTGAAGGCGTGCGCGATGGCCGGAACCACCGCGCACGCCGCCGGCTACACCTCGGTCACGCCTGACACGTCGCCCTGCGCGGGACGAGTGGGCCGCTGCCCGGCCAGTGGTACCCGATCAGACCGCCGTCCTCCGCGATGTGGTCGACGTCCAGCAGGCCGGGCACGTCCTCGATCAGTGCTCCCCCTGCCAGCCGCGCAGGGTCGTGTACACGCCTGCCTGCCAGCGCGACGCCGCCGGGAAGGTGTGACCCGTCAGGATCACTACGCCGGACGAGTTCACATCGCTGGCGTGGACGACGTTTCTGAAGAACGACAGCTGGTCGACCAGCTGCCCGTCCTTCCAGACCAGTACCGCCGAACCGGACGTCCAGCGGAAGGAGCCGTTGCCGACGGCCCACACCCCCGGCGGCACCGGCCACGCCGCCCGGCCCCACACCGTCCGGCTTCGGCAGCTCGGACTCGGTCCAGGTGTCGCAGAAAGCCGGATCGGCCGACGCGCTGGCGGGCGCCACCACTCCGGCGGAAAGGACCAGTGCGCCCACGAGGACGCGCCATTCCCCCAGTGAAGACCATTGCAATTTCCCCTTGCCGGTTGGCCTGGGGACGACCGTAGCGAGAGGGTCTGACAGTTCTTCCGCCGCAGACGCGCGACGGGGCCGCCGTCCGAAGACAGCGGCCCCGTACAACTGCGATCACACTCGCGCGACAGCCACCTTGACCTTCAGGCCGTCGCCGACGGTGCCCTCCGCGGAGCCCTCACCGAAGACGACCGACGACGTCAGCGTCTCCGACTTCACGAACTCCAGGTGCGGCTCCACGGCGGAGCGCACCGCGTCCGGCAGTTCCAGCGTCAGCGTGATCCGGTCGGACACGTCCAGCGCGGCGTCCTTGCGCGCCTGCTGGACCACGCGCACCAGGTCACGCGCGACACCCTCGGCCTCCAGCTCCGGCGTCACCACCGTGTCGAGCACGACGACGCCGGCGCCACCCGGCAGTGCCGCCGTGGCAGCCGGATCGGTTGCCACCAGCCGCTGTTCGTACTCGCCCTCGAACAGCTCGACACCGGCGGCGACGATCCGTCCGTCCACTTCGGACCAGTCACCGGCCTTGACGGCCTTGATGACCTTCTGCACGTTCGGCCCGAGGCGCGGACCGGCGGCGCGTGCGTTCACCACGAGCTGGAACTGCCCGTACGCGTCGACGTCGGTGGTCAGCGAGACCTCCTTGACGTTGACCTCGTCGCGCACGATCTCGGCGAAGTCCTCCAGCGACGCCGCGACCGGCGACGCGACCGTCAAGCGCGCCAACGGAAGCCGCACGCGCAGCTTGTTCCCCTTGCGCAGGGACAACGCCGTCGAGCAGACCGCGCGCACCTCGTCCATCGCCGTCACGAGAGCGTCGTCCGCCGGCAGGTCGGACACCGACGGGAAGTCCGTCAGGTGCACCGAACGCCCACCGGTCAGCCCGCGCCACACGACCTCGGTCGTGTACGGCAGCAACGGCGCCGCCACGCGCGTGACGACCTCCAGCACCGTGTGCAGGGTGTCGATCGCGTCCTGCTCACCGTCCCAGAACCGCTGCCGCGACCGCCGCACGTACCAGTTCGTGAGCACCTCCAGGTACTCGCGCACCATCTGGCACGCGCCGGAGATGTCGTAGACGTCCATCGCCGCCTGGACGTCGCGCACCAGGTCGTGCGTCTTCGCGAGCGCATAGCGGTCCAGCACGTGCGAGGAGTCGGTCCGCCAGGTGCCCTCCTTCCCGGAAGCGTTGGCGTACAACGCGAGGAAGTACCAGGAGTTCCACAGCGGCAGCACCGCCTGGCGCACCGCGTCCCTGATGCCGCGCTCGGTCACCACCAGGTCGCCACCGCGCAGGATCGGCGACGCCATGAGGAACCACCTCATCGCGTCCGAGCCGTCGCGGTCGAAGACCTCGTTGACGTCCGGGTAGTTCTTCAGCGACTTGGACATCTTCTGGCCGTCGTCACCGAGCACGATGCCGTGCGCCACGCAGTCGCGGAACGCGGGCCGGTCGAACAACGCCGTCGCGAGCACGTGCAGCGTGTAGAACCAGCCGCGCGTCTGCCCGTTGTACTCGACGATGAAGTCGCCGGGGTAGTGGTTCTCGAACCACTCCGCGTTCTCGAACGGGTAGTGCACCTGCGCGAACGACATCGAGCCCGACTCGAACCAGCAGTCGAGCACGTCCGGCACGCGCCGCATCGTGGACTTCCCGCTCGGGTCGTCCGGGTTCGGCCGCGTCAGCTCGTCGATGAACGGCCGGTGCAGGTTGTCCGGGCGCACACCGAAGTCGCGCTCCAGCTCGTCCAGCGACCCGTACACGTCCGTGCGCGGGAACTCGGGGTTGTCCGACACCCACACCGGCAGCGGCGAACCCCAGTACCGGTTGCGCGAGATGTTCCAGTCGCGCGCGTTCTCGAGCCACTTGCCGAACTGGCCGTCCTTGATGTGGCCGGGCACCCAGTTGATCTGCTGGTTGAGCTCGACCATCCGGTCCTTGAACTGCGTGACCGCGACGAACCACGCAGAAAGCGCGCGCTGGATCAGCGGGTTCGCACACCGCCAGCAGTGCGGGTACGGGTGGTCGTAGGTCTCGTGGCGCAGCAGCAGGCCCGCTTCCTTGAGGTCGCGGATGATCAGCTTGTTCGCCTCGAACACGTGCACGCCCGCGTACGGCGCCACCTCGGCGGTGAACTTGCCGTCCGAGCCGACCGGCACGACGACCTCGATGCCCGCCGCGTCCGTCACGACCTTGTCGTCCTCACCGAACGCCGGTGCGATGTGGACGATGCCGGTGCCGTCGTCGGTGGTCACGTAGTCCGCGGCCAGCACCTGGTGCGCGTTCTCGCGGCCCACGAAGAAGTCGAACGGCGGCAGGTACTTCTTGCCGATCAGGTCCGAGCCCTTGTAGCGGGCGACGACCTCGGGCTCCTCGCCGAGCTCGCGCGCGTACGCCGCGACACGGGCCTCGGCGAGCAGGTAGCGCTCCCCGTTCGCTTCCACGGTCACGTAGTCGACGTCGGGGTGCACGGCGGCCGCGAGGTTGCTCGGCAGCGTCCACGGCGTCGTCGTCCAGACCAGGGCCTTCTCCCCGGACTCGAGGCGCAGCGCCACCGTGACGGCGGGGTCCTGCCGGTCGCGGTAGGCGTCGTCCATCTTGGTCTCGGTGTTGGACAACGGCGTCTCGCAACGCCAGCAGTACCAGAGCACGCGGAAGCCCTCGTAGATCAAGCCCTTGTCCCACAAGGCCTTGAACGCCCACATGACGCTTTCCATGTAGTCGAGGTCGAGCGTCTTGTAGTCGTTGTCGAAGTCGACCCAGCGCGCCTGCCGCGTCACGTAGTCGCGCCACTGGTCCGTGTACTGCAGCACGGACGTCCGGCACGCCTCGTTGAACTTCTCGATGCCGAGCTCGTCGATCTCGTTCTTGTGCGTGATGCCGAGCTGCTTCTCCGCCTCGTACTCGGCGGGCATGCCGTGCGTGTCCCAGCCGAACCGGCGCTCGACGTGCTTGCCGCGCATGGTCATGTAACGCGGCACGACGTCCTTGACGTAGCCGGTCAGCAGGTGCCCGTAGTGCGGCAGGCCATTGGCGAACGGCGGGCCGTCGTAGAAGACGAACTCGTTGGCGCCGTTCTCACCCACCGGGTTGCGGTCGATGCTCGCCTGGAAGGTCTCGTCGTCCTTCCAGTACCCGAGCACGTCCTGCTCGAGGTTCGGAAAGGACGGCTGCGCCGGGACCTCGTTCTGTCCGGCCCTGGGGTAGGCCATCTCCACTGCTCCTCGCGGTCATGAAGGACACGCGAGGACGACACGCCGATGTGGCTCGGCAGGCCGCGGTACCACCCCGCTTGCTCGTCACGCGGACGAGCCTCTCGTTCTTCGGCTGTGACGGGCCGGTCCCGTCCGGTTCTACTGAGGCTCGCGCCCGTTCTTCCGGAGGCTCCCCGGTGATGGCCGGATCGGTGCCTGTAGGTACAAGGGTAACCGGCGGCGCAAACCGTATGCTCGCGCGATGACGTTGACCATCGCGTTGTCGATCGTGCTGGCCCTGCTGTTCGTGGCCACGGGCGCGGGGAAGCTGTTCGGGGCGAAGACGTCGCTCGAGGCCCGCGACCACTTCCGGATGAGCAGCGCGTTGTGGCGGACCATCGGCGCGCTGGAGTGGGCGGGCGCCGCAGGCCTGGTCGTCGGCCTGGTCACCTGGCAGTGGGTGGCGCACGCGGCCACCGTCGGGCTCGGGCTGCTGATGGTCGGCGCCACGATCACCCGGTTGCGGTACGACTCGAAGCCGACCGGCGTCGTCGTGGACCTGGTGCTGCTGGCGTTGCTGATCACCCTGCTGTTCCTGGACCGGTGAGCCTCGAGTTCCGCCTGCTCGGCCCGCCGGAGGTGCGGCGCGGCACCACGCTCGTGGACGTCGGGCACGCGCGGCAGCTGAGCGTGCTGGTGGTGCTGCTGGTCGACGTGAACCAGGTGGTCGGCGTCGACAAGCTGCTCGCGCGGGTGTGGGGTGAGGCGCCGCCGCGACAGGCCAGGGCCGCGCTCTACAGCTACGTGTCGCGGCTGCGGGCCGCGCTGGAAGGGCTGCCGATCGTGCGCCGCTCCGGCGGTTACGTGCTGGAGGCCGACCCCGCGGCCGTCGACCTGCACAGGTTCCGCTCGCTCGTCGGCGAGGGCCGGCACGGCGAGGCCATCGCCCTCGTGCGCGGGGAGCCGTTCGAAGGGCTGCAGGGCGCGTGGTTCGCCGGCCTGCGCGAGACCGTCGCCGGTGAGATCACCGCCGCCGAACTGGATCACACCGACGCACGGCTCGCGGCTGGTGAGCACCGGACACTGGTCGCCGAACTGACCGCGCGCACGGCCGAGCGCCCGCTCGACGAACGGCTCGCAGTGCAGTTGATGCGGGCGTTGATCGGCGCCGGACGACAGTCCGACGCGCTGGCCCACCACTCACGGCTGCGGCACCGGCTCGCGGAGGATCTCGGCCTCGACCCCGGCCCCTCCCTGCGCGACCTCGTCGCGTCGATCCAGCGTCCACAGTGGAACCCACGTCGGCTTCCGCCGGCACCAACGGGTTTCACGGGCAGAGAGGCCGAGCTCGCGGCACTCGGCGACGGGCCGATCGTCACGATCACCGGACCGGCGGGCGCCGGCAAGACGTGGCTCGCGCTGCACTGGGCGCACGCGCACGCCGCCGGCTACCCGGACGGCCAGCTGTTCGTGGACCTGACCGGCAGCGACCCGGGCGACGTCGTCCGCGAGCTCATCACCGCTCTCGGCACCAGCCCTGACGGCATCCCGCCGGAGCCGCACGCGCAGACGGCGCTCTACCGCACGTTGCTGGCGAACCGGCGAATGCTGATCGTCCTCGACAACGCCGCCGACACGGCCCAGGTCGTTCCGCTGCTACCGGGCACTCCCCGGTGCCGGGTCGTTGTGACCAGCCGCGAACGCCTGCCCGGCCTCGTCACCGCTCACGGCGCCCACCCCGTCGTCCTTCAGCCGGCGCCGAAACACGAACAGCGCCCCTAGCAGGCCGAGCACCAGCACTGCGCCGGTCATCGGCCACATGAACCGCTCGTACCAGGGCTTCAACTGCACCTCGTCGACGAACGCGACCACGCGATCCCGCAACGCGGCGTCGGTCTTCACCAGTTCGACCCCGTGCGACGCGCCGGACACCAGGTCCAGCCTGGAACCCGACGCCGTGGACACGTCGGCCAGCACCCGTGCAGAGTCCGCGAAGGAAGGATCCCCGTTCGACATCGGCGCGTCCGAAGAAGCGATGAACACCGGCACCGTCAGCGACTCCAGCACCGGCTTCACCTGCCGGAAGGTGCTGCGTTCGACCCCGCCGAAACCCTGCACGGGTGACACCAGCACCAGGCCTGCCAGCCCCTGGATCCGCGGCGCTGCCAGCACAGCGGCTGCGGCGGTCCGTGCCTCGCCACCCGCCACGATCGAGGTAGCGCCACGCCGGGTGAGTTCCTGCGCGGCGGCCTGCAGATCGAGGTCGTACTTGTACTCGTCCTTCAGCATGCGCGGATCGCCCAGTTCGAAGAACCGGATGTCGAAGAGCAGCACCTGATTACCGGAGTCGGCCAGGCTCCGCGCCAACGGCAACCAGTCGCAGTACGACTGCTTGAGGTAAGAGGCGAGGATGACTCCACGCGGTCCGCTGCCGAGCACCAGACCGGACAGCTGCACGTCGTCTTCGGTGCGGAAGCTCACCGACTTGTCGCGCAGGTCGCCCGGCACGCATTCGTTGGGCTCAGCCTGGATCGGGACAGCAGTGCTGACCAGCAGGAACGCGGTTACCACCGCGACACGGAAAACGGCCCTCGGGAACATTCGCACTTCATAGCCGATGCCGGAACCCGCTCGGGCGCCGTTCACTCCGACTGTGTGGAACGACTCTTCCGGACCAGGGTCGAGTCGGGGCGGCACACGGCGCACGGGGTGAACTGCAGTTGCCGTGCCTCCTGCACCGGGAGGCCCAGCGTGGGCCTCCCGGCGAGCCAGGAACACGAGCTCAGGTGATACCGGGGCCGCTCGTCCAGCACCCGCACCTCATCCACCAGGTCGGCCACCGCGAGCAGGTCTGCCGCGTCGGTGTCCTCTTCCGGTGGCTCCTCGTCAGCGGGCGGCGTGTCGGCTACCGCCGAAGCCACCACCCGTTGATCATCAGCTACAACGTGTTGATCTACACTCTGCGCCACGGCTGCGGGGTCCCCCGGACGTCGTCGCCACCAGTCCCAGATCAGGACCAGGGCGGCGAGCACACTCGCGCCCACGGATGCCCACGCCCAGATGTTGTTGGACGTGGTCAGCGCAGGGACGAGCAACCCGAGGGCAGCCAGCACCAGAAGTAGAACTACGAAGAGCACCTAATGAACAGTAGTTCAGCCCGCTTCGGCGCGTGCGCCGAAGGAGTAGCCCTGGGAACGACCCTCGGACGGAGCGGCGGGGCCGCGGTCCTGGAGGTCGCGCAGGGACGACTCGAGCATGGTCTTCAGTCGCGTGCGGTACTCGCGCTCGAACGTCTGCAGCTTGTCGATCTGCTTCTCGAGCGTGTTCTTCTCCTGGGTGATGTTGCCCATCACCTCGGCGTGCTTGCGCTGCGCGTCGCGGTCGAGCGCGGTGGCCTTCTCACGGGCCTGCCGCTCGAGCGTCTCGGCGCGCGTGCGCGCGTCGTTCAGCATGGTCTCGGCACGCGTGCGCGCCTCGTTGACCATCGTGTCGGCCTTGGCACGGGCCTCGGACAGCAGCTGCTCAGACTTCGTGCGGGCCTCGGACAGCATGCCGTCGGCTTCGGCCTTGGCCTCGCCGGTCAGCCTGTCCGCCATCTCCTGGGCGAGACCCAGGACCTTCGCGGCCTGCACGTGGTGGTCGCCGCCACCACCGGGCGACGTCTGCTCCAGCACCGACGGCGGGGGAACCGGCGCCAGACGGCGCGGCTCCTCGACCGGGACTCGGCTCGTCATGGGGCCGGAGGAAGCCTTCGCGCGCGCGTCGTCGAGGTCGGCGCGCGCGGTCTCGAGCTGCTGGTCGAGCTGCTCAACCTGCTGACGGAGGTCGTTGTTCTCCTCGATCAAGCGGGCCAGTTCGCCCTCAACCAGGTCGAGGAACGCGTCCACCTCGTCCTCGTTGTAGCCCCGCTTGCCAATCGGCGGCTTGCTGAACGCGACGTTGTGCACGTCAGCGGGGGTCAACGGCATCGGATCACCTCTCGCACTCCTGGGCTGCGGTCATCCCCGGTTCCCCGTCACCTGGGATCTGCGAATCGCATCAGAATGATAACGACCAGCCACAGCACAATAATCGATAGGTCCAGCCCGACGCCCCCGATCCGCACAGTCGGGATCATCCGACGGACTACGCGGACCGGTGGGTCGGTCACGGTGTAAACGGTCTCCAGCGTCACGGCTACGCCGCCCGCGGGGCGCCACTCCCTCGCGAACGTCCTCACCAGTTCGACCACGACACGCGCGGTCAGGAACAGGGAGAACGCGAAGAGTAGGTAGAAGATGACGAGACGGATCGGGTCCACGGGGTCAACTCTAACCGTGGCTGCCGAACCCGCCCTCCGCCAGCTTCCGCCGGTCCTCCGCCGTCACGTCAACGTTGGGCGGTGAGAGAAGGAACACCCTGCTGGTGATCTTGTCCATGGACCCGCGCAGAGCGAACGCGAGACCGGCCGAGAAGTCGACGAGACGCTTGGCGTCCGCGTCGTCCATGTCGGTCAGGTTGAGGATCACCGGAGTGCCGTCGCGGTAGTGCTCCCCGATCGTGCGCGCCTCGCTGTAGTTACGGGGGTGAAGCGTGGTGATGCGCGCCAACGGGTTGCCTGCCGGCTCGGCGACCGGACGCAGTCTGCTCACGGGCTCGCGCTGCGGCTCGACGGCGAGCGCGCCGTGCACGGGTGCATCGGCGCTCCAGCGCCGCGTGCTCGAGGGGCTGCCCCCGCGCCGCGACTCCGGCTCGTAGTCGTCCGACTCGTCGATGTCGGCCCGGTACCCGGAGCCCTGGAGCTCCGACCGGCCCGGTGTGAACACACGGCTGCGCCGCGGGTAGGGGTCGTAGTCGTCGGCCTCGGCCGCGTACTCGGACCGGTAGTCGCCGTAGCGACCGCGGTCGTCGTCGTAGCCGGGGTCGTCTGCGTACTCGGCGGGGACCATCCCGAAGTAGGCCTTCAGCTTGTGCAAAGCGCTCATCCCAAGCCCCTCCTCCGCGAGTGCCCCACCTTAGGGACGGTGCGGACGGCCCCGAGGTTCCCGACAACCTATGGCAACGTTAGTCGCCGACTACCGAGCAACCCTGTTCCGACACGCACACAGGTCGATCCGTGCGAGATGGCATCTTCCAGGTCTCCGCTCATTCCCGCTGACACACTGCTGACAGTGGGATGATCATCACGTAGGCCTGATACCACTGACGCCAACACCTCAAACGCCTGCGCTGGCTTCATCGTCAGTGGTGCGACAGTCATCGCACCTCGGAGAATAAGATCACCCGAACGAGTGATCGCGCCAGCCAGTTCCGCGACCTCGGGAACGGGACAGCCGCCCCGTGACGTGTCGCCGTCGATGCTGACCTGCAGCAACACGTCGAGCTTCACGCCTTTCGCGTGCGCCGCTTTCGCGAGGGCCTCTGCCAATCTCACGCTGTCGACCGAGTCGACCTGATCGGCCCACTCGACGACGGATTTGGCCTTGTTCCGCTGCAATCGGCCGACCATGTGCCATCTCGCACCTTCGAGATGTCTCAATTGGGCGACCTTGGCGCTCGCTTCCTGATCGCGGTTTTCCGCGAACTCGCGAAGACCGAGTTCGTAGAGGAGTTCGACATCACTCGCCGGCCAGGTTTTCGTCACCGCGAGCAACATCACTTCCGACCGATCACGGCCCGCCGTTTCACAGGCTTTGGCGATGCGTTCCTCGACCTCTGCGAGGTTCGCGGCGAGCTCCTCCCGCCGGCTCACGGCTCGATCCAGACGACCGACGCGAGCCGCCCGGTCGGGGCCTGCCTGCGGTGGCTGAAGAGGTCCTTCTCCTCGAACGTGCAGCGCGGGTCGACGCCGATCCTGCCGACACCGGCGCTCGCCAGCTGGTTCCACAGCCCCGCGCGCAGATCGAGCGCGGGGGTGCCCTTGCGCGACTTGGAGGCGCTCCCAGGAAGGTGCTTCTCGACGTCTTTTTGCATGTCAGCGGGCACCTCGTAGCACTCGCCGCACACCGCGGGCCCCAGCAGGACCTCGATCCGCCCCAGCTCGGCACCCTGCGCCAGCATCGCCTTCAACGCCTCGACGACGACTCCGACCCGCGCGCCGACACGCCCGGCGTGCACCGCGCCGACCACGCCGGCCTCCTGGTCGCCGAGCAGCACCGGGACGCAGTCGGCCGTCAGCACCGCGAGCGCGAGACCCGGCTGTTTCGTCACGACGGCGTCGGTCGCCTCCAGCGGCTGCGCCTGTGGGCCGTCGACCACCCCGACGGTCCGGCCGTGCACCTGTTCCATCCACACCAAACGGTCCGGCGTGAGACCGATGCCCTCGGCGAGCCGGGCGCGGTTGGCCTCGACCGCCTTCCCGTCGTCCCCCACGTGGTCGCCGAGGTTGAACGAGTCGTACGGGGCCTTGGAGACGCCACCAGCGCGAGTGGTGACAACACGACGAATGCGCACGGCTTACACCCTAATTCCACATAAGCAGGACCCCCTGAGAACTCAAGGTGCTCAGGGGGTCCGACAAGAACTGCGATCCCGGTCGTCAGCGCCGCATGAACGGCGGCACGTCCACCTCGTCGTCCGGGTCGTCGGTGACGGGCACCGGACGCGACGGCAGCGAACCGTTCTGCGACAGCGGCCGCGGCACCGAGGGCACGTACCCGTTGCCCTGCATCGGCGACGGCTGCGGCGGCACCGTGGTGGGCGGCGGCGGGGCCTGACGGACCTCCTGCTGCGGCTGTGCGACCGGCTGGGCGGCCGGAGGCGGCGTCTGCACGACGGGCGGAGGCGGCGTCTGCGCGACCGGCTGAGGCGCCGGTGCGTGCGTCGGCGCCGCGGTCGCGGTGGCGATCGGGCCGGAGGGCGTCCGCGGCGGCGAGGACAACGCCGTCGGCTCCAGCTTCTTGTGCGTGGGCCCGCCGCTGTCGAACCCAGCCGCGATCACCGTGACGCGCACCTCGTCGCCGAGCGAGTCGTCGATGACCGTACCGAAGATGATGTTCGCGTCCGGGTGCGCGGCCTCCTGGACCAGCGACGCGGACTCGTTGATCTCGAACAGGCCCAGGTCGGAGCCACCGGCGATCGAGAGCAGCACGCCATGCGCACCCTCCATCGACGCCTCGAGCAGCGGCGAGTTGATCGCCTTCTGCGCGGCCTGGACGGCGCGGCCCTCACCGCGCGCGGAACCGATGCCCATCAACGCCGAGCCCGCACCGGACATGACCGACTTGACGTCGGCGAAGTCCAGGTTGATCAGACCGGGCGTGGTGATCAGGTCGGTGATGCCCTGGACACCGGAGAGGAGGACCTCGTCGGCCGAACGGAACGCGTCCATCAGGCTGACACCGATGTCACCCAGCTGGAGCAACCGGTCGTTGGGAATCACGATCAGCGTGTCGCACTCGTTGCGCAGCGCCTGGATGCCGTCCTCGGCCTGCTTGGCGCGGCGCTTGCCCTCGAACGAGAACGGGCGCGTGACGACACCGATCGTCAGCGCGCCGAGCTTGCGGGCGATCGAGGCCACCACCGGCGCGCCGCCGGTGCCCGTGCCGCCGCCCTCGCCGGCGGTCACGAAGACCATGTCGGCCCCCTTGAGGACCTCTTCGATCTCCTCGCGGTGGTCTTCGGCGGCCTTGTGCCCGACCTCCGGGTTCGCGCCGGCACCGAGGCCGCGGGTGAGCTCGCGGCCGATGTCGAGCTTGACGTCGGCATCAGACATCAGCAAGGCCTGTGCGTCGGTGTTCACCGCGATGAACTCGACGCCCTTGAGCCCGACCTCGATCATGCGGTTGACGGCGTTGACACCGCCACCACCGATGCCGACGACCTTGATCACCGCGAGGTAGTTGTGCGGGGGCGTCATCGGATCCGCCTTCCTGATCGTGGTCCGTGCTGTGGTGCTGGGTGGTGATGCACCCGGATTGAAACCCTCAACCTCTCCTCGAGGTTCAGAGTTATGTCAACCCCATATGTTCCTGCTGGACGGTAAGCACCGGCGGTGCGTCGGTCCAGCAGCCACGCCGTAGGGTCCCAACACTGTGCGCTACTACTCCCCGGTCGTGCCGTCAAGTAGTGCGCACGGTGCAGAGCACGGCGCACCACAAGCGTAGTCGGACCTCGAATCAGAGATCGTCTCGCCCGCCCAATCGACACTTCCGCCTCTTTTGCCGGTGATCTTCCGTTACCGTCCGTGGACGGGGATGAAGATGCTGAGCGTCGCGCCGGCCGCGATCGCCCTGGGGGCGGCGACGACCGGTTCAGGGAGTTCGTCCGCCTCGTGTGCGGCACCGCGTCCACCAGCCAGCCGGTCGAGGTGGTGCCCGGCCAGGAGGGGACCGTCCGGCTGAGGTACCGGGACAGGTTCGTCGACGCCATCCACTTCAACGCCCTCGGTTCGCGACGATGGAAGAAGAGGCCGAGCGCGACTCCCAGCAGTGGCGGATCCGGGAGACCGGGACCGCGCCGGCGCCCGAACCGGCGGAGGTCGTCCGTCTGAGGAACCCCGGACCACGGCACCTGCCTGACCGAACACCTGCCCACCGAGCAGGCCCTGACGGACCACTGCACCCTCGCGACGAGGCAGGCGTTCCGGCGCGTCGATCTCGGGGGCGGCGAGGTGGAGCTGCGCAGCACGACGAGCGGCAAGTGCCTGACCAGCTTCAGCTACGACTACGTCAGCGCGATGCCCTGCACGGCCGGGCTGGCGGCCAAGCAGAAGTGGAGGCTCGCGGCCGACGAGTTCGGCCATCACGAGATCACGACGGTGTGGACCGGCCGCTACCTGACCATGAGCGGCGGCCCCACGGGTGAGGTGTTCGTCTCCGACCACAAGACCGACCGCCTCACGCAGAAGTGGGAGCTTCCGGCGGCCTGGTCGCCGGTCGCCCCGTCCAGATGCCCGGCGTGCCGGGCGGTCTCCTCGATGAGGTGCGCGAGCACCCATCGGGCCGAGACCGTCCGGTCGCCCCGGAACGGCACGACCTGGTCCAGGCCCGTCACCGCACCGCATCTATCCGCTGGGCTGCGAGCCGACCGGAGATGAGCACTGGAGGCACTCCGACGCCCGGTGTGGTGCCTGCGCCCGCCAACGCCACGTTCTCGGCTCCCTTGACGACGTTGCGCGGCCGGAACGGTCCGGTCTGCGCGAAGGTGTGCGCCAGCCCGAACGGCGTACCGGCGGCGTTGCCCCAGTCCCGCGGCGTGACGAGGTGCTCGTCCTGGATCGCCGCACCGAAGCCGTCGAGGCCTCGCTCTTCGAGCGTGGCGATGAGCTCGTCGCGGTACCTCGGCCCGACGCGCTGCCAGTCGATCGGGCCGGTCCGCAGGTTCGGGCACGGCGCCAGCACGTAGTGCAGCCCGTCCTGCGCGTGCGTGACGAGCAGCGACGGGTCCGACATCAACTGTCCCTTGTGGACGATTTCGGTGAACGTCTCGCGCCAGGCCGCGCCGAACAGGATGTTGTGGTGCCCGAGATTCCACGTGCGATCCGTCGCGGCGTGCAACACCACGGCCGATGGCGACCAACGGTGCCGCACAAGCCGTTGCGGGCGCTTCCCGAGCAACCGGTACGCGTCCGGCAACTCGCACGCCAGCACCACCGCGTCCGCGGCGATCCGCTCATCCGAGGTGTGGACGGCAGCGACCCGTGCGCCGCTCCACTCCAGCCGTGTGACCGTTGCGCCGTAACGGAACTCCGCGCCGTGTTTCTCCGCGGCTGCGCTCAGTGCCTGAGGAACCGCGTGCATCCCACCGCGTGGGTGGTAGACGCCCGCGATGGTGTCCATGTACGCGATGACCGCGTACGCCGCGAGAGCTTGCTGCGGCGGCACACCCGCGTACAACGCCTGGAAGGAGAAAAGCCGGATCAAACGTTCATCGCTGATGAATCGCCGCAACTGCGGTTCCAGCCGGCCGAACCCGCCCAGGCCCGCCAGCTTCACGAGCTCCGGCCTCAGCAGGTCGAGCGGCGAGTCGAAGTTCGCCCCGATGAAGTGCTCGCGCTGCACCGCGTACAGCTCGCCCAGCCACCGCCGCAGCTTCCGGTACCCGGCCGCTTCCCTTGCGCCGCAGGCGTTGCGGACCTCGGCCTCCATGGCCTCGGCATCGGTGTGCACCGCGATCCGCGACCCGTCCGCGAACCGCGCGTGGTAGGCGGGATCGACCCTGTCGAGCGTCAGCCAGTCCGCAGTTCGCTCCCCCACCGCGCCGAACACCTCGTCCAGGTACTCGGGCATCGTGAGCACCGTCGGCCCGCTGTCCGCCGTGAATCCGCCCACCTGGACGGTCCCGGCGCGACCGCCTGGGGCATCAGCCTTTTCGAGCACGGTGACCCGGCGGCCGGTGCCCTGCAGGTGCAACGCCGCCGACAGTCCGGCAAGACCGGCGCCCACGACCACGACGTGTCCTGCCATGCGTACTTCCTTCGGGTGACAACGACCGATACGGCTAATGCCGCGAGAAGCAGTCCGATGAGCACGGTAGTCGTTCACTTCGAGGAGGCTCCTCTTGGCACCCGCAACCGCGTCCGTGCGTTCGCTCGTCATCGAGGCGATCGTGTTGGAACTCGTGACGAGCAGGCTGGGCAGCCTGTTCGTGCGGGTCGCGACAGCGTTGAAGCCGAACGGCTGACCGGCGGGCCACAGGAGATCTTCGTGTGCTCCCAGCCACTTCCCCGGTCCCCGCACCGACGTCCCCGCCGCTTCCCGGCACCGTCACGGCCGCCGGCACCGCGGCCGTGACACAGCGCGCCGACACCAGGGTCGTTGGCGCGCAAGACCGTTGGTAAGGCTACGAAACGGTGGCCAGGTCCGGGGACGACACGTCGTACGTCGTGCCCGGACGTGAGAGCAGCACCATCAGCACCGCCGCCTTGCGCGGGGTGTCGTCGGAGCTGCCCCACTTCACCACGCGGTTGCCGGACAGCGTCAGCTTCACGTCGGCACCGGACGTGGCCGACACCTGCAGGACGTCGGGCCGCAGCTTCTCCGGCAGTTCGTTCAGGACCCCGACCACGGCGCGAGTGGCCGGGTCCGTGGACGACGGGGTGGCCAAGACCAGTTCGGGGACGCCCGGCGCCGCCGTCGGCAGGACCGCGTAGTCCATGCCGGTGGAGTCGACGAGGTGGAAGCCGTCGGGCAGCTTCACCGAACCGACGGGCACGCGTTCGGTGATCAGCAGCCGGACCGTGCCGGGCAGCTGGCGTTCCACCTCGACGGTGGCGATGCGCGGTACGGCGGCGACGCGTTCGCGGATGCCGCGAAGGTCCAGCCGCACCAACGGAGAGCCGGGTTCGATGGCGGCGGCGCGGCGAACCTCGTCGTCGGTCAGCACCACCGCGCCGTGGACGTCCACGTTGCGGACGCCCAGCAACGGCGTGAAGAACACCCCGTAGGTCAAACCCACTATGGAAAGCAACGTCAGCAACGCGACCAGGCGGCGGCGCAGGATCACCCTGCGCCGCGCCCGGTACTCAGCGCTCTTCGGTCTCCGGTTCGCGGGGCGAACTCGCGTGGACCTGCCACGAACCGGGGCGCTCATGCCTGCTCTTGCTGCGACAACGCGCTGACGATCTCGGGGCCGAGCATCGTCACGTCACCCGCGCCCATGGTCACCACCAGGTCGCCCTCGTGGACCAGCGACGCCACCAGGGCGGGCACGCGGTCGAACGACGGCTCGTAGTGCACGGAAGCCGTCACCTGCTCCGCGATCAGCCCGCCGGTCACACCGGGCTCCGGCTCCTCGCGGGCGCCGTACACGTCCAGCACGACCACTTCGTCCGCCAGCGACAGCGCAGCGGCGAACTCCGTGGCGAACGTGCGCGTACGCGAGTACAGGTGCGGCTGGAACACCACGACAACCCTGCCGGTACCCGCGACCGGACGCGCCGCACGCAGCTGGGCGTCGACCTCGGTCGGATGGTGCGCGTAGTCGTCGTAGACGGACACGCCACCGGCACGGCCCTTGAACTCGAACCGCCGCCGCACACCACCGAAGGCCGCGAGACCCTCCAGCAACCCGGTCTGGTCGGCACCGAGCTCCAGACCGGCCAGCAGCGCGGCAACGGCGTTCAACGCCATGTGCTCACCCGGCACCGCGACGCGGACGTCGAGGGCCACTCCGTCGATCTCGACCGACGCCAGGCCACCGGACTCGAACGGCTTGTAGTCGACGATCCGCGCGTCGGAAGCGGCGCGGCCGTACTCCCGCACCCGAATCCCGCGAGCGCGAGCCTCGGCGATCAGCCGCGCCGCACCTGGATCGTCCACACAGGACACCAGAACGCCACCCGGCGCGATCCGGTCCAGGAACGAGTCGAACACCGCCGTGTACGCCTCGACGGTGCCGTGGTGATCGAGGTGGTCGGCCTCGACGTTCGTCACGACGGCGACCGACGGCGAGAAGAACAGGAACGAGCCGTCGGACTCGTCCGCCTCGGCGACGAACACGCCACCGGTGCCCTGATGCGCGTTGGCACCGGACTCGTTGAGGTCGCCACCGATCGCGAACGACGGGTCCAACCGGCAGTGCTGCAACGCGACGGTCAGCATCGACGTGGTCGACGTCTTGCCGTGCGTGCCGGCGACACACACGACCCGGTGGTCTTCCATGAGAGCGGCCAGCGCCTCGGCGCGGCGCAGCACCGTGATGCCGCGCTCGCGAGCCGCCGCGTACTCCGGGTTCGAGTCCTTGATCGCGGTCGACACCACGACCTCGGTCGGGCCACCGACGAGCTGGTCGAGGTTGGCCGAGTCGTGTCCCACCGCGACCCGCGCGCCCTGGGCACGCAGCGCCAGCACGGTCCGCGAGTCCTTGGCGTCCGAACCGGACACCTGCGCACCGCGCGCGAGCAGGATGCGGGCGATGCCGCTCATTCCGGCACCACCGATGCCGACGAGGTGAACGCGTTCGAGGCTCACTTCTTGATCACCTCCAGCACGGCGTGGGCCAGGATCTCGTCCGCCTCGCGACGGCCGGTGCCGAGCGTCGCCGCGGACATGGCGGCGAGGCGCGCGCGGTCCGCGACCAGCGGCACCACCAGCGAGACGACCTTCTCCGGCGTCAGCTCCTCGTCCGGCACCAGGATGCCGCCACCGGCCGAGACGACCGGGCCGGCGTTCAACGCCTGCTCACCGTTGCCGTGAGGCAGCGGCACGAACACCGCGGGCAGGCCGACGGCCGACACCTCGGCGACGGTCATCGCGCCCGAGCGGCACAGCACGGCGTCCGCGGCGGCGTACGCGAGGTCCATGCGCTCCAGGTACGGCACCGGCACGTACGCGGGTGCGCCCGGAACCTGCTGCACCGCAATGGTGTTCTTCGGGCCGTGCGCGTGCAGCACGCCGATGCCCGCACGGGCGAACTCGGCCGCAACGGGGGCCACGGCCTCGTTGATCGAGCGCGCACCCTGCGAACCACCGAACACCAGCAGCGTCGGCGCGTCCGGGTCCAGGCCGAAGAAGCGGCGGGCCTCGTCGCGCAGTGCCGCGCGGTTCAGCGTCGTGATCGACTGGCGCAGCGGGATGCCGATGATCTGGGCGTCGGTCAGGCCCGAGTCCGGCACGGCCGCCGCGACGTGCGCGGCGAACTTGGCGCCGACCTTGTTCGCGAGACCGGCCTTGGCGTTCGCCTCGTGCACCACGATCGGCACGCGGCCACGCGCGGCCAGGTACGCGGGCAGCGCCACGTAGCCGCCGAAGCCGACGACGACGTCCGCGCCGACGCGCTCCAGCACCTCACGGGTCTGCTTCACGGCGCCGCGCACGTTGAGCGGCAGCTTCAGCAGATCGAGCGTGGGCTTGCGCGGCATCGGCACCGGCGGGATCAGCTCCAGCGGGTAGCCGCGGGCCGGCACGATCTTGTTCTCCAGGCCGCGCTCGGTGCCGAGCGCGACGACACGTGCGTCCGGCCGCAGCCGCATGACCGCGTCGGCCAGCGCCAGTGCCGGCTCGATGTGTCCCGCGGTGCCACCACCTGCGACCACGATGCACGGACCACTGGGGGCAGGGTGCCCGGTCAAGACTTGCCTCCGGATATTGGTTTTGGCTGAACAATCAGTTGTATCGCCCGCGACCGCGGGTCGACCGGCCTTGCTCCGTCCGGCCCTGGGTGCGCCGCGACTCGCGGCGACGGTACTCCGAGGGAGGAGCGGATCGTCCAGCCATACGACGTTCGTCGATGACCGGGAGTTGCGCCGTGCGCCTGCCCGGCGCGCGCGGAGGCGTCGACGGGCGGACCGGCTTGCGCTTGGGCGGCGGCCGGTACGCCTCGGGCGCCGGCAGCTTGAGCAGGCCACCGACGCGGCCAGGACCGAGCGAACGCAGCGCCGCCACGGCCTCGGGCTCGTGCCGGGCGCAGTTCGCGAGGATGCCGAACACGATCATGGTCATCACGACCGAGGTGCCGCCGGAGGAGATCATCGGCAGCGTGATGCCGGTGACGGGCAGCAGCCGCACGACGTAGCCGATGTTGATCGCGGCCTGCGCGACCAGCCACACCGTCAGCGTCGCGGACACGATCCGGATCCACGGGTCGGTGTTGCGCCACGCCACCCGCAGACCGACCCACGCGACCCCGCCGAACAGGGCCAGCACCAGCGCGCACCCGATGAACCCGAGCTCCTCGCCGATGACGGCGAAGATGAAGTCCGACTCGACGTTGGGCAGGTACCGCCACTGCGAGCTGCCCTGCGCGAGCCCCTTGCCGAACCAGCCGCCCTCCGCGAGCGCGAACATCGCCTGCCGCGCCTGCAGACCCGCTCCCTCCGGGTCGGCGTCCGGGTTGAGGAACGTCGACACGCGCTGCAACCGGTACGCGGCGCCGATCGCGAGCACGACGGCACCGGCCACCGCGCCACCGGCGATCACGCCGAACAACCGCATCGGCGCGCCGACGAACCACAGCAGGCTGATCAGCACCACGCCGAGCGTGATCGTGCCGCCGAGGTCGGGCTGCAGCATGACCAGCGCGAAGATCAGCATCGCGACCGGCACGACGGGCACCAGCAGGTGCCGGTACTGCGACAGCAACGCCCGCTTGGTGACCAGGACGTGCGCGCCCCACAACGCGAGCGCGAGCTTCACGGCCTCGATGGGCTGGAACGAGATCGGCCCGACGGTGAACCAGGACCGGGCGCCACCGCGGACGTCGCCCAGCGGCGTCAGCACCAGCGCCAGCAGCAGCACGCCGATGCCCATCGCCGCCGTCGACAGATGCCGCAGGCGCCGCAACGGGAACCGCAGCACGAGCCAGAACAGCACTGCGCCGATGCAGACGTAGATCAGCTGCTTCTGGAACACGCTGTACGCCGACACACCCGAGGCGACCTGTCCCGGCGCCGACGCCGACAGCACCATCACCAGACCCAGCACGGTGAGCATGCCGAAGATCGCGAGCAACAGGTGGAAGTCGGCGAGCGGGCGGCCGAGCCACGCGGTCAGACCTCCGCGCATCGACGCGATGCGGCCCGCGGGACGAACCTTCCGCTTGCTCCTCGGCTTGTCGGCGACGACGGTCACCAGATCATCGTCTCCTGTGTCAAGCGCTCGAACGGGGATTCGTGTGGCGTGTCGCTGTTCGAACCCTACCGGTCACGGCCTTCACCCCGACGTCAACCGCCGGACGGCGTCCGTGAACGCCTGCCCGCGGTGCGCGTAGTCGGTGAACATGTCCATCGACGCGGCCGCGGGAGCCAGCAGCACCGTGTCGCCAGGCCGCGCGAACTCCTGCGCGGCACGGACGACCGCCGTCATCGGCTCGTCGTCGTCAGCGACGTCGAGCACGCGCACCGGCACGTCCGGCGCGTACCGCGCCAGGGCGTCCGCGATCACCGCGCGGTCGGCGCCGATCAGCACGGCGCCCCGCAGCCGGTGGGCTTCGGTCCGCACCATCTCCTCGACCGACGCGCCCTTGAGCAGGCCGCCCGCGATCCAGACGACGCTCTCGAACGCCCGCAGCGACGCCACGGCGGCGTGCGGGTTCGTCGCCTTCGAGTCGTTGACGTAGTGGATGTCGGCGGCGTCCACCGTGACGAGCACAGCGCGGTGAGCGGCCGGTTCGAACGCTTCCAGGCCCTCGCGCACGGCCTCCGACGGAACGCCGTACGCGCGCGCCAGTGCCGTGGCGGCGAGAGCGTCCGCGATGCCGGGAGGACCGGCCGGGCGGATCTTCGCGACCTCGATCAACGCCTCGTCGTCGGCGAACGCGCGGTCGACCAGCCAGCCGTCGCGCACCCCGAGCTGGCCCGCCTCGGGCTCGTCCAGGGTGAAACCGACCTGGTCACGGGCGGGCGAGGACTCCAGCAGGTCGACGACGAGGTCGTCGTCGAGCCAGCCGATCGCGACGTCACCGGTGAGGACCCTGGCCTTGGCCTGCGCGTACGGCTCCATGCCGCCGTGCCAGTCGAGGTGGTCCTCCGCGAGGTTGAGCAGCGCGCCCGCCTGCGGCCGCACCGACGGCGACCAGTGCAGCTGGAAGCTCGACAGCTCCACGGCCAGCACCCGGCGTCCGGCCAGCAGCGCGTCCACGACCGGCAGCCCGACGTTGCCGCACGCCACGGCGTCCGCGCCGGCCGCGTGCAGGATCGACTCCAGCATGCCGACCGTCGTGGTCTTGCCGTTGGTGCCCGTCACCGCGAGCCACACCGGCGGGTCGGCCAGCTCGGCGGCCATCCGCCAGGCCAGCTCGACCTCGCCGATCACCTCGATGCCCGCCGACGCGGCGGCCGCGAGCAGCGGGCTCGACGGCTGCCAGCCGGGCGACGTGACGACCAGCGAGGTCCCCGCTGGCGGCTCCGTCAGGCCGGGCACCAGCTCGACGCCGTCCAGCAGCGTCTCCAGCGCCATCAGCCGTTCCGGCGACGAGTCCGTCACCACGACCTCCGCCCCCGCGGCGAGCAACGCCTCGGCGGCGGACCGGCCGGTCACTCCAGCACCGGCGACCAGCACCTTCGTTCCGGCCAGCTTGGTCATGTCCTAGAACCCGCCTGTCAGCCACTCGCTGTAGAAGACGCCCAGACCGAACATGCAGCAGATACCCGCCATCAGCCAGAACCGGATGATGACCGTGGTTTCCGCCCAGCCGGCCAGCTCGAAGTGGTGGTGGAACGGGGCCATGCGGAACAGCCGCCGTCGTGAGGTGCGGAAGACCGCGACCTGCAGCGCCACCGACAGGGCCTCGACCACGAACAGACCACCGATGACGATCATCAGCAGCTCGGTGCGGGTCGCGATCGCGAGACCCGCGACCAGGCCGCCGAGCGCGAGCGAACCCGTGTCACCCATGAAGATCTTGGCAGGGGCGGCGTTCCACCAGAGGAAGCCGATGCAGCCCGCCATCGCGGCCGCGGCGATCACCGCGAGGTCCAGCGGGTCGCGCACGTCGTAGCAGCCGGCCACCGCGTAGCTCGAGCAGTTGTAGCGGAACTGCCAGAACGAGATCACGACGTACGTGCCGAGCACCATCGCCGACGAGCCACCGGCGAGACCGTCCAGGCCGTCGGTCAGGTTCACCGCGTTCGACCACGCGGCGACCATGCCGTAGCAGAAGACGATGAACCCGATCGTGCCGAACGAGACCACGGTGATGTCGCGGACGAACGACAGGTTGACCGACGCGGGCGTCAGGCCGTCCTTGTTCGGGAACTGCAGCACGAGGATCGCGAACGTGATCGTGGCGATGAACTGGCCGACCAGCTTGGCCGTCTTGTTCAGGCCCAGGTTGCGCGCCTTGCGGATCTTGATGAAGTCGTCGAGGAAGCCGACGAGCCCCAGCGACGTCGTCAGCATCAGCACGAGCAGGCCCGACGCGGTCGGGGTCTGCCCGGACGCCGAGGCCGACATCGAGTTCACGAGGTGCGTGCCGAGGTAGCCGGCCCACATCGCGACCAGGATGGCGAGACCACCCATGGTCGGCGTGCCGCGCTTGGTCTTGTGGTGCTGCGGACCGTCCTCGCGGATCTCCTGGCCGAAGCCCTGGCGAGAGAAGATCTTGATCAGGTAGGGCGTCAGCAGGATCGACACTGCCAGTGCGATCGCTGCCGCGATCAGGATGCTCTTCACTTGGTTCCTGCCTCCAGCAGGGCCTCGGCGATGCGCCACAGGCGGTAGGCGTTGGATGCCTTGACCAGCACGACGTCACCGGGCCGGATTTCCGCGCGCAGCAACGCGATCGCCGCGTCCGCGTCCGGCACCAGGACGGATTCCTCTCCCCAAGATCCTTCCAGGTGCGCACCCTGGTGCATCGCGCGGGCCGCGTCACCGATGACGACGAGCTTGCTGATGTCCAGGCGCACCACGAGGCGGCCGATTTCGTCGTGCTCACGCACCGCGTCGTCGCCCAGTTCGGCCATCGGTCCGAGCACTGCCCAGCTGCGGCGGGCGGGCGTGGTGGCGCGCGAGATCGTCGCGAGCGCCTTCAACGCCGCCCGCACCGAGTCCGGGTTCGCGTTGTACGCGTCGTCGATGACCGTCACGCCGTCGGGCCGGTCGGTGATCACCATGCGGTGCGCGGACACCCGTTCCGCGGCACCGAGCCGTTCGGCGACCTCGGCCGGCGTGGCGCCCAGCTCCAGGGCGATCGCGGCGGCGACCAGCGCGTTGCCCACCTGGTGGGGGCCGTTCAGCGCGAGCTTGACCTGCGCGTCGCCCTGCGCGGTCTTGAGCGTGAAGCTCGCGCGGGCCTGCTCGTCGAGCTCGATGTTCTCGGCGCGGACGTCGGCCTTCTGGTTCTCACCGACCAGGACGACCTTGGCCTTCGTGCGGCTCGCCATGCCCGCGACCAGCGGGTCGTCGGCGTTGAGGATCGCGACGCCGTCCTCCGGCAGTGCCTCGATCAGCTCGCCCTTGCCCTGCGCGATGCCCTCGCGTGAGCCGAACTCGCCGAGGTGGGCGGTGCCGACGTTGAGCACGGCGCCGAACTTCGGCGGGGCGATCTCGCAGAGGTTCGCGATGTGGCCGATGCCCCTGGCGGACAGCTCCAGCACGAGGAACCGGGTGTCCTCGGTCGAGCGGAGCGCGGTCCACGGGTGGCCCAGCTCGTTGTTGAACGACTCCGGCGGAGCGATGACCTCGCCTGCCGGCCGCAGCACCTGCGCGATGAGGTCCTTCGTGGACGTCTTCCCGGCCGAGCCGGTGACGCCGATGATGGTGAGGTCCTTGAGCTGGTCGGTGACGTGACGGGCCAGCTTGGCCAGCGCCTCGAGCACCGCTGCGCCCTCACCGTTCTTGTCGCCGGCGAGAACGTAGGCGTTGGCGTGCTTGGCCTCCACCGGCGGCGCGATCACCGCCGGGGCGTCGACCTCGCGTCCGGCCAGCACACCGGCAGCGCCCTGGGAGATGGCCTGGGCGGCGAAGTCGTGGCCGTCCACGCGTTCACCGGGCAGCGCCAGGAAGAGGCCGCCCTCGGTGACCTTGCGGGTGTCGAACTCGATGGGACCCGTGACTGTCGGGGAACCATCGGTTGCGTGCAACCGTCCGCCGACGATCTCCGCGATCTCGGCGAGCGTGAGTGCGATCAACGGTGAGCCTTTCTGATCGCGGCGGTCAGCGTCTCCACGTCCGAGAACGGGTGGATCACACCGGCGATCTCCTGTCCCGTCTCGTGTCCCTTGCCCGCCACGACGACGACATCGCCCGGATGTGCCAGCTCGACGGCCTTCTCGATCGCGAGCTTCCGGTCGCCGATCTCCAGCACCTCGCCCCGGTTCTCGGTGGCGAGGGCCCCTTCGAGCATGGCGGCCCGAATAGAAGACGCGTCTTCGCTCCTCGGGTTGTCATCGGTGATGATCAACACGTCGGCTCGTGCCGCGGCGGCCTCACCCATCAGCGGGCGCTTGGCCCTGTCCCGGTCGCCACCGCAGCCGAGCACGATGATCACCCGGCCGTCGGTCTTGGCGCGCACGGCGTCGAGCGCGAGCGCGACGGCGGCGGGCTTGTGCGAGTAGTCGACGACGGCGGTGAACGCCTGGCCCTCGTCGACGCGCTGCATGCGGCCGGGCACCTGGACGTTCGCCAGGCCTGCCGCGATGGCGTCGTCCGAGATGCCCTCCGCGTGCAGGCAGGCGATCGCGAGCAGGGCGTTCGCGATGTTGAAGCTCCCCGCGAGCGGCAGGTGGATCCCGATGTCGCCGTCGGGGCCCTGCGCGGTGAACGTCTGCTCACCGGTCGGGCTCACCTCGACGTTGCTCGCGGTCCAGGTGGCGGGCTTGGTCGTGGCGACGGTGATCGTGGAGTCCTTGACCAGCCTGGGGCCCCACTCGCCGTCGACGCAGACGACCTCCCTGCGCGCGCGGCCGTCGAACAGCTGCGCCTTGACCTGGAAGTACTCCTCCATGTCGGCGTGGAAGTCGAGGTGGTCCTGGCTGAGGTTCGTGAAGGCGCCGATCTCGAACTCGGTGGCGGCGACGCGGCCCATGTGCAGGGCGTGGCTCGACACCTCCATGGCGACGTCGGTGACGCCGCGCTCGGCCATCACCGCGAACAGCGCCTGCAGGTCCGGCGCCTCCGGCGTGGTGTGCGAGCTGCCGAGCTGCTCGTCGCCGATGCGGGTGCCGACCGTCCCGATGAGACCGGTGTGCCGGCCGGCGGCCTTGAGCACGGACTCGATCATGTACGTGGTGGTGGTCTTGCCGGACGTGCCGGTGACGCCCCACAGCCGCACCTTCGTCGACGGCCGGCCGTAGACGTGCGCGGCGAGCAGACCCACGACCTCGCGGGGCCGCGGGTGGATCAGCACGGGCACGTCCTTGAGGGCCTCACGCGCGGCACCGGCCTCGTCCGTGAGCACCGCGACGGCACCGTTCGCGAGAGCGGTCTCGGCGAAGTCGGCGCCGTGCGCGCGGGCACCGGGCAGCGCGGCGTACAGGTCTCCGGGGACCACGTGCTGTGCACGCAGCGTCACCCCCGTCACCTGGACGTCGGCATGTGCTGGCCTGGTCAGGTGCACGTCGGCGACCGCGGCGAGAGCAGCCACGGAAGCAGGTCGGATGCTGGTGGGGCGGGGCGGGGCGGTCGCGACCTTGCCCTCGAGCTTGGCAGGCACGGGCAAGAGGCTACCGGCGTACACAGAGTGGCCGAGCGGCGCGTTGGCGTTCGGGTGATGATCAGCAGTGATAGGCCGTTCGAGTGGGCTTGTCCGCTGCGCTTCAGGAGTGAGCCCGTCCGGCCGAACAAATTCCTGCCCGGTTTGTGACTTTGGCCCCTGTGACCAGCAATGCGGGCACGGTGAGGTATGAGACGGCAGGAGGGCGGCGATGAGAACAACCACCACGGTGCAACCGAGGAGATTCTCTTTCTGGGCACCGGATTTCAGTCGTTCCGTGACAGTCGGGGTCGACACTTCCGAGACCGCGTATCACGCTTTCGAGTGGGCAGCACGCCACGCCTGGTCGCTCAGGACGGACCTCCAGGTCTACCTCGCGGACCCCGGCGACACGACGGTCCAGCGGGTGCTGGAACGACTCCCCATGCTCACCGCCCACTTCCGCCCGAGCGGTGACGACCCGGTGGCCGCACTGGTGGGGGCGTCGGACTCGAGCGCGACCTTGGTCTTGGGGTGCAAGGGCGAACAGCACCGCAGCCTGGGTCTGGGTTCCCTCGTCCTCCCGGTGTTGCGCCGCGCGCGGTGCGGAGTCGTAGTGGTGCGCGGACGACCCCCGGCGATCCGTGGCGAGTACGGCTGGATCACCGCCGCCGTCGGCGGGTGCGAGGACCCGGTCGTGCTGCGACGCGCGGTCGAGCTCTGCCGCACCCGCCGAGCGTCTTTGCGCCTGCTCCACGTCCACCCACCGGCCCAGCACGGCGTGCCGGTGCCGCGCGACGAGGCCGCGGTCCGCCGCGCCGTCCTGTTCCTGCGCACCACGGCGCCCGAGCTGACGCCGGACGTCCTCGTCGAGTCGCGGCACCCGCACGAGGCGCTGGCCGCCCTGGACTCGGACCTGGTCGTGGTCGGGCGGGGCGGGCAGCACGACGGGGTCGGGCTGATCACGCGGGCGGCGCTGTACCACTCGTCCTGTCCGGTGCTGGTGGCTCGGCCCGAGCCCCTTCACGGCGATCGGGTGGTGCTGTAACCGAAGGCTCGTTCGGCTGGGGCATCACCGGCCGGCACCCCCCGCTGGGACTAGCAGGCCTTGCGCAGGACCGAACCACTCGTGCCGCGCAGCGAGACCGAGCGGACCGCGGAGCCCTTTTCGTTGGTGTGCGGCGAGGAGAGACGGACGTTGACGGCGGCGCTGCCCGTCTTGTTCGCGTTGACGAGCACGGTGCCGCACGTGAAGTCGCGCTGGTACACGTTGGCCGCCACCGGGAAGTACGTGCCGAGCGGCGTGCCCAGGTCCCAGTCGTACTCGGCGCGCCACGGGGAGGCGTTGTCGTAGCGGTCGGTCTGCGAGATCTCGGAGATGGCCGCGTGGTCGCCCGCCGCCAGCAGGTAGCTCGCGTAGGCGTAGCGGAACGGCTGCTCGGCGCCGCTGTGGTGCGGCTGCACCCAGGTGATCTTGCCCTTGGCCTCGTTGGCGGCGATCTCGGCGACCTGGCGGCTCCAGCCCTCGGGGTACTCGGAGAGCAGGTCGTCGTCGCCGAAGGTCAGCCACCACTCGTCGAAGCCGCCGTCGAGGTGCTCGACATAGCTGTCCCACGCGCCTTCGTGGAGGCGGGCGCTGGACATGTTGGCGACCGTTTTGAGGCCGGCGTCGACGAACTTCTGGCGCGTGTTGGCGAGCATCGAGCGGTAGGCGTCGCGCATCGCCTCGTCGGTCGGGTACGCGGCCGGGCAGGCGCCCTCGTGGTAGGTGTCGCAGGCGAAGAGCGCGTTGTCCATGAACACGCCGTCGAAGGCCCCACGCGACGACGCGATCACGTTGTCCACCCAGGCGTTCTGGTAGTCGGTGTTGCCGACGTCCATCTGCCAATGGCCCTCGTAGCCGTCGTACTCGAAGCGCTGACCGCTCTGATCGACGAGAAACCACGAGGGATCGGCCGCGCAGTAGCCGACGCCGGTGGGTAGATCGGTGTCGTCGACGCCGTTCGAGCACGCGTAGCTGCGCGCAGAGGAGAGGTCCTTGTAGACGAAGGTCTGGATCTTGGGATTGGCCGCCTTGAACTTCGCGGCGAGATCGGCCTCCCAGGCGTTCAGCACGACGTACGAACGTCGTTGCGCCTCGGTTCTGATCATTTCGTCGTTCGTCGGCGTGCTGTTCACGTGCAGCCAGTACGACTTCACTGTCCAGCCTTCCTCACCGGCCTGAGCTGCGGGTACCAATGTCACCGCCAGGGTCGCCACCAAGATCGAAACACGCCAGAAACGCACGCCAAACCCCATCTCGCCTTGCACTCCGGTTTCGAAGTATCAGACGTGATGAAATGCGTCTCATTAGCAACAAATGCAGGGAAATTTTCACTCTGGAACAATGAAATCCGCCATTGGCACGCGTGACCGCGTCTCAGATCACTTGCAAAAGAAGCAAGCGTCACCAAGAATGCGCGGCCCACTCGAACGAGCTACATCTGCAGCCGGACGAACGGCGTCTGCTCGGCCGACATCGGCACCTGGAAGCGCTGGGTCAGATACGCGGCGATGTCGTGGAACAGCGGCGCGGCCGAGCCGCTGAACTGGGTGCCGTGCGGCTTGTCCAGCATGATGCCGACGACGTAGCGCGGGTTGTCGGCGGGCAGGATGCCGGCGAAGGTGATCCAGTAGTCGACCTGCGAGTAGCACTTGCAGACCGGGTCGATCTGCTGGGCCGTGCCGGTCTTGCCCGCGATCTGGTAGCCGGGCAGCGCGGCTTGCTTGCCCGTCCCGTTCTGGTTCGCGTCGCGCGGGTCGGTCTGCGCGACGTGGCGGAACATGTCGCGGACGGTCTTGGCGGTCTCCGGAGAAACGACGCGAACGCCTTCTGGGCGCTGCTTCTCGGAGCGCGCGCCCTCTGCACCGATCTCGGCGCGGATCAGGCGCGGCGGAATGCGGACGCCGTCGTTGGCGATGGCCTGGTACATGCCGGTCATCTGCAGCAGCGTCATCGACAGACCCTGGCCGATCGGCAGGTTGCCGAAGGTCGAGCCGGACCACTGGTTCAGCGGCGGCACGACACCGGACTCCTCGGCGGGGACGCCGGAGTTGGTGCGGCGGCCGAGGCCGAACTTCTGCAGCATCTCGGCGTAGCGCTCCTTGCCGACCTCCTGGGCGGCGAGGAGCGTGCCGACGTTGGAGGACTTGGCGAAGACGCCGGTGAACGACATGGGCACGGTGCCGTGCGTCCACGCGTCCTTGATCGTGCGGTCGGCGACCTTCAGCGAGCCCGGCACCTGCAGCACGTCGTCCGGCTTGAAGAGGCCGTACTCGACGGCCGCGGCAGCCGTGACGATCTTGTTCACCGAACCCGGTTCGAACGACGACGCGACCGCGGCGTTGCGGAGCTGGTCCGGGTCGGCCTTGCCGAAGTCCGTCGGGTCGTAGGTCTTGTCGTTGGCCATGGCGATGATCTCGCCGGTGCGGCTGTCGAGGACCACCGCGGAACCGTTGCGGGCGCCCGACTTCTTCGTGTAGTCGGTGACCATCTTCTGCACGGCGTACTGCGTGTCGATGTCGATGGTCAGCTCGAGGCTCTTGCCGGGCAGCGGCTTCACGAGCTCGCGCTCGGTGTTCGGGATGACGAGGGTGTCGTCGCCGGACATCGTGTCGACCACACGGCGGCCCATGCGGCCGGCCAGCACGTTGTCCTGCGCGCTCTCCAGGCCGAGGATGCCCTGCGTGGTCGGCGGCTTCTCCTCCTGGCGCCAGTTCGCGGCGCCGATGATGTTCGACGCCACCTCGCCGTTGGGGTAGATGCGCTTCGAGCGGTACTCGGAGCCGATCTCCGTCGGGTACTTCGCGACGATCTGCGCCGCCTTGGCGGGCTCCGCCTCGCTGACCAGGACCTCGTAGCTGATGTCCTTCACGAGCTGCTGGTAGACGGTTTCCTCGTCGCTCTTCTCCCCGTTGACCTCGGGACCGAGGGTCGACGAGACGAACTTCGCGACCTCACGCATGTGGTCGTCGTACGAGACCGGGTACTTCTCGGGGTCCTTCGCGCGCGCCTCGTCCCACGTCTTGCGGGCACGCTGCGGAAGGATGTAGAGCGCGCGCACCTCGACCGAGAACGCGAGCTGGTTGCCGTTGCGGTCGAGGATCGAGCCGCGCTCGGCGGGGATGTCGAGGCGCGTCGTGCGCTGCTTCTGCGCCTGCTGCGCCAGCTCCGCGGCCTGGATGCCCTGCACCTGCACGAGCTTCACGCCGGCGACCAGCAGCGCGCCGATCAGCAGGATGCGGCCGACCGCGATGCGCAGCCTGCTGTTGCCGCCCAGCCGCGCCGCCGGGCGAGGGCCGCGCACCGACAACGGGCGACGCGGCCCCCTCTGCTGCGGACCCGGCATCAGCCACCCGCCGGAGGAGTCTGGTTGCCGGCGGGTGGTGGCTGCTGACCCGCGGGTGGCTCGGCGGACGGCGGCGGCGCGGGCGTCGACCTGGTCGGCGCGCTCGGCTTGCCGAACTCCTCGATCGAGCCGTCCGGGTTCTGCCGCAGCCGCGCCGGGTTCGACGGCTCGACGAGGCCCATCTCGGCGGCCCGGCGCGCGAGGTCCGTCGGCGACTCGAGCAGCGCCACCTCACGGCGCAACTGCTCCATCCGCAACGTCAGCTTCTCCGCCTCCGCCTTCGCCTCCTGGAGGCGGTAGGTGTCGGCGGCGGCCTGGGTCGAGAAGTACATGATCCCGGCGACGCCCGCGCCCAGCACGAGCATCACCAGCACGACGAACGGCGCCTTCGACACCTGCTTCTGCTGCGGCGCGGCGGCACCGCCCCGCAGGTTCTGGGCGCGCTGGGCCCGGCGGGCGTAGGCACGTTCGGCACCGGCGGTCCGCCGCCGCGCCCTGTCGTGCTCCTCCGTCTTCTTCTGCGTCTTCTTGGAGGGGTCGCGGGGCGACGGCCCGCCGACCCTCGCGGGTGCCGTCATCTCGGTTCTCCGATCCGTTCCGCCGCCCGCAGCCGCACCGGCGCCGCGCGCGGGTTGTCCTCTATCTCCTGCTCGGTCGCGAGCTCCGCGCCCTTCGTGAGCAGCTTGATCTCCGGCCCGTGGCCGGGCAGCTCGACGGGCAGGCCCGGCGGCGTCTTGGACTTCGCCAGCTCCGCGAACGCCTGCTTCACCATCCGGTCCTCGAGGGACTGGTACGACTCGACGACGATCCGCCCGCCCATGCCCAGCACACCCAGGGCGGCCGGGAGCGCGAGCCGCAACGACTCCAGCTCGCCGTTGACCTCGATCCGCAGCGCCTGGAACGTGCGCTTCGCCGGATGCCCGCCCGTGCGCCGGGAAGCCGCCGGCACCACCGCGTAGAGCAGCTCGACGAGCCGTCCGGAGTTGGTGAACGGTTCCTTCTCGCGTTCCCTGAGCACCGCGGAGGCGATCTTGCCCGCGAACCGCTCCTCGCCGTAGGTGGAGAGGATCCGCGCGAGGTCGCCGTGCGAGTACGTGTTGAGCACGTCCGCCGCCGTCATCCCGGTGCCCTTGGACATCCGCATGTCGAGCGGGGCGTCCTTCGAGTAGGCGAACCCGCGCTCCTCCTCGTCCAGCTGCAACGAGGACACGCCGAGGTCCATCAGCACACCGTCCACACGCGAGTGACCGAGGTCGTGCACGGCCTCGGCGATGTGGTCGTAGGTGACGTTGACCAGATGAACGCGGTCACCGTGGCGGGCGAGCCGCTTTCCGGCCATCTCGATGGCCTGCGGGTCGCGGTCGAGCCCGATGAGCGTGAGTTCGGGGTGCGCGCTCAACAGCGCGTCGGAGTGACCGCCCATGCCGAGCGTCGTGTCGACGACGACGGCGGGCTTGCCGGAGAGCGCTGGAGCGAAGAGTTCCAGGACGCGGTCCAGCAGCACCGGAACGTGCCGCGGCTGATCCATCGTCCCTCTACTCCCCTGATGCGCGTTCGGGTGACGTCAGGTCCCCGCCCGCCCGTCGAACCTGGCGCCGGGGAAGGTGCGCCAGGGCCGATAGTCGAGCGGACCGAGGCCTCACGGCACCCGAATCGCGGTGGAACATCCGGCCTGTTGCTCGGCTGACCGCCATCAGAAGACGCCCGGTATGACCTCCTCGCGAGCCTCGGCGTAGCCGTCCTCGTGCTCCTCGAGGTAGGTCTGCCAGGCCTGCGCGTCCCAGATCTCCATCCTGGTGAACGCGCCGACGACCACGCACTCCTTGGTCAACCCGGCATACCGGCGCAGTTCCGGTGCGATCAGAACGCGGCCCTGACCGTCCGGACGCTGCTCGTCCGTACCCGCGAACAGATAACGCTGATAGGCGCGTACGGCGTCGTTGGTGAACGGCGCCTCGGCGACCTTCCTCGCCATCTGCTCGAACTCAGCCCGGGGAAACACGTACAGGCAGTGGTCCTGGCCCTTGGTGACCATGAGACCTCCCGCCAGTTCGTCCCGGAACTTCGCAGGCAGTGTCAGCCGACCCTTGTCGTCCAGGCGCGGGTAGTGAGTGCCGAGGAACACGGCATCCACCTCCCTTGCCGGGCGACGGACCGGCAGCGGGGCCCCCGTCTGCCCCACCGGCCGCCACAGTACCCCACTTTTCACCACAGTCAACGCTGAAACAGGTGTTTACACACCAACTCGTGACCCGTTTTTGCAGGTAGATCGAGTGGACAGGCGTGGGGGGACGGTGGGGGAGCTGGTCAAGCTCCACCTTCGCGGGTGAGGGTTCAGCGCCGATTTGCCACTCGAACGGCCTAGAAATTTCGGCCAAAACGCGGGGTAGGCACGCGATGGTGGGGGAAGGTGGAAACTGGTGGAGCGAACCCGATGTAGCCCGCAGGTGTAGGGCACTTAGCCGTGGTTTGACACACTGCGTGAAACGCTCACACGTCCGTGTTCCGGACACGGCTGCTGGAGGTTTAGTGACACCGGGAAGCCCAAGCGCGAACAGTCACGCGCCGGTCGATCAGATCCTGGGAGAGTTGCACGGCGCCGTCCAGCGGATCGCCGCCAACGTCGAACGGGTACTCGTCGGCAAACCCGACGTGGTCCGTCTCGCCCTGGTGACGCTGCTCGCCGAGGGGCACCTGCTCGTGGAGGACGTGCCAGGCGTCGGCAAGACCTCGCTGGCGAAAGCGCTTGCCCGTTCGATCGACTGCACCGTGAGCCGCGTGCAGTTCACGCCGGACCTGTTGCCCAGCGACATCACCGGCTCGTCCATCTACAACCGGCAGGAGAACGACTTCGAGTTCCGGCCGGGACCCATCTTCGCGAACATCGTCGTCGGCGACGAGATCAACCGCGCCTCCCCCAAGACGCAGTCGGCGCTCCTGGAGTGCATGGAGGAGCACCAGGTCACGGTCGACGCGAACACGTACCCGCTGGGTTCGCCGTTCATGGTGATCGCGACGCAGAACCCGATCGAGATGGAGGGCACCTACGCCCTGCCCGAGGCGCAGCGCGACAGGTTCACCACGCGACTGTCGATCGGCTACCCGGACCCGGCGGCCGAGCTCGCGATGGTCGACGAGCACGCGGGCCACAACCCGCTCGACGACCTGCGTCCGGTCTCGGACGCGGCCCAGGTGCTGCGGTTGATCGAGGCCGTGCGCCGGGTGCACCTCTCCCCGGAGGTGCGCCGGTACGCCGTCGAGCTGGTGTCGGCCACGCGCCGTCTGCCGGAGCTGCGGCTGGGCGCGTCGCCGCGGTCCACGTTGCACCTCGTGCGCGCCGCACGGGCACAAGCCGCGCTGGCCGGCCGTGACTTCGTGGTGCCGGACGACATCCACGCGATCGCGATCCCGGTGCTCGCGCACCGGCTCGTGATGACCGCGGAGGCGCAGGCCGCCCGCCGGTCGCCCGCCGAGCTGATCAGGGCGCTGTTGCAACGGGTGCCGGTGCCGACGGCCGCTCTCGATCCGAATGCCGCCTTCGTCCGCAGCATGAGCAACAACAACGCAGGGACGCCACGCTAACGATGCGAACAGCACTCTCCGGTCTGACCACGCGCGGACGATGCTTGCTGGCCGCGGGGTTCGCCGCCGGAGTGTGCGCCGCGGTGCTGAACGAACGCGACCTGCTGAGGGTCGCCGCCTTCGTGATCGCGCTGCCCCTGCTGGCCGCGTGGCTCGCGACGAGGGCCAGGGTCGGGCTGCACGCCGCCCGGTTCCTCGCGCCGAGCCGCGTGCCGGTCGGGGCGGCGTCGGAGGTGAAGCTCGACCTGCGCAGCACCGGCCGGTTGCCGACGGGCGGGCTGATGCTGGAGGACACCGTGCCGTACGCGCTGGGCGCGCGGCCGCGGTTCCTGGTGGAGCGGTTGCCGCGCAACACGCCCACGACGTTGCGCTACCCGCTCAAGCCGGTCATGCGCGGCATCCAGCAGGTCGGCCCGCTGATGGCGCGGATCACCGACCCGTTCGGCCTCGCGGAGTTCGACCGCGAGCTGGCCGGGCGGTCGCGCCTGGTGGTGGTGCCGCGGGTCGTGCGGCTGTCTGGTCTGCCCGGCGGGTCCGGCATGGGCGCGGGCGATGACGGCTCGGTGCGGCTGCGGGCCGGTCAGGGCGAGGACGACGCGGTGGTGCGCCCGTACCGCCACGGCGACGACCTGCGGAAGGTCCACTGGCGGTCCACGGCCCGCCGCGACGAGCTGATGGTGCGCGTCGAGGAACGCCCGTGGCGCGGCGGCACGACCGTGCTGCTCGACCACCGGGTGCACGCTCACCGCGGCAGCGGGCCGACGGCGTCGCTCGAGTGGGCGATCTCGTTCGTGGCGTCGATCTGCCTGCACCTGCACCACTTCGGGCACCAGGTGCGCCTGGTCTCCGAGGACGGGCGGGTGCTCGCGGGCGGGTCGTCCGACGGCGGGCACAGCGACCACGTGGTGCTGGACTCGCTGGCGGCGCTGCAGGGCTCGCACCGGCGTGAGCTGAGCGCCGGCATCGACCCCGGTGCGGGCCAGGAGGTCATCGCGGTGCTGGGCGGTGTGTCACCGGCATCGGTGGAAGAGCTGATCAGGTACCGGCCGCGCGGCATGCGCAGCCTGGCCGTGCTGCTGGACGTGAACGCGTGGGCCGGCGGCTCGGACCCCACCGCGCCCGATCCTGAGGACGCGCGGCGGTTGCTGGGCAGCGCGGGCTGGGGCGTGGCGATCGCCCGGCCGTCGGCGTCGATGCAGCAGGTGTGGCAGGAGTTGTGCGCCTCGGCCAGCCACCGAGGGCCGTCCATGCGCTCGGAGGTGGGCTGAGATGGGGTCCCGTTCCGCTCCCGCGAAGGCCACGGAGCCCGAGTGGTTCACCTCGGCCACGCCGTGGATCGCCGCGCTGGCCGTGCTGTGCGCGTCGACGGCGCTGTCCGGTGTGATCGAGGGCGACCTGTGGCTGGTGCGCATCGGCGTGGTGATCGTCGCGATCACCGTGACCGGCGCGTTCCTGCGAGCGACCAGGCTTACCCCGCCGCTGGTCGCGATCGCCCAGGTCTTCGTGCTGTTGTGCCTGCTCACGGCCTTGCACACGAGGTCGGGCATCTTCCTGTTCATCCCCGGCCCCGACGCGCTGGGCGAGCTGGGCGACGTGCTCGCGGAGTCCGTCGCGCAGGTGCAGACCGGGGTGCCGCCGGTGCACGCGACGCCGGCGATCCAGGCGCTCGTGGTGCTGGCGATCGGCCTGGTCGCGGTGCTGGTCGACACGCTGGCCGTCGCGGCCGCGGCGCCGGCGGCGTCCGGGCTGGTGCTGCTGTGCGTGTTCGCGGTGCCCGCGTCGCTGGCCGACGAGATGCTGCCGTTCTGGACGTTCATCCTGGGCGCCGCGGCGTTCGCGATGCTGCTCGCGGTCGACGGCCAGCACCGGCACGAGGCGTGGCGGGGCAGGCTCGGGTCCGGCTCGGCGAGCGGATCGGGTGGTTCGGCGACCACGGTGGCGAGCATCGCGATGGTGATCGCGTTGATCGTCGGCGCGGGCTTCACGATCGTCGGCACGGTCGGCCGGCTGCCGATGAGCGGCAGCGGAGGCGGCGGCAAGGGCGGCATCGGGCTGAGCGAGATGACGTCGTTGCGCGGCATGCTCAACCGCGGCAAGACCGCCGAGGTGTTCTACGTGCGCGGCCTGCCGGAGCAGACCTACCTGCGCGCGACCACGCTGGCGAAGTACGTGCCGGACAAGGGCTGGGAGCGCGGCACCGACCCCGGCGGCCAGCCCGCGCGCGGCGAGCTGCCGCCCCAGGCGGGTGACCGCGGCGAGGGCAAGACGACGCGGATCGACATCGAGCCGCGCGACTGGCGGAGCTTCTGGCTGCCGACCTACGGCGCAGTCCGCCGCATCGACACGCCGGACGACGACTACCGCTTCGACGTGAAGAAGGGCGTGATCTTCAGTCAGCGGGAGCGGGAGCCGGAACCGTACGTGATCGACACGGTGCTCTCGACCCCCACGAAGCAGGCGCTGCGCCTGACACCGGACTCGAAGAACGTGGTCGACGCCGAGTACTACAAGTTCGAGGGCGTCGAACAGCCGGTGATCGACCTCGCGAACAAGGTCGTCGAGGGTGCCACCAACAACTTCGACAAGGCCGCCGCGCTGTCCGCGTTCTTCAACAGCCCGACCAGCGGTTTCAAGTACGACCTCAAGACCCAGGGCGACGTCACGAGGGACGCGCTGACCGACTTCGTGACCCGCAGCAAGGTCGGCTACTGCGAGCAGTACGCCTCCGCGATGGCCGTGATGGCCCGCGTGGTGGGCCTGCCGTCCCGGGTCGCGATCGGCTTCACCGCCGGTGTCGCGTCCGCGGACAACTCTCACCGCGTGATCAGCACGGACGACGCGCACGCGTGGGTCGAGATCTTCTTCCCGAACCACGGCTGGATGACCTTCGACCCGACCCCGGTCAACGACGGCCGCGGCGTCGTGCCGCCGTACCTGCGGGAGACCTCGCCGGGAGCCGACGAGCAGCCGACCGCCGAGACGAAGACCGAGACCGTGACACCGTCCGCCAGCGGGTCGGCCCAGCCGTCCGCCCCGGCCGACGGCGAGGACGACGCCGGCAACCCGTCCCTGGCCGCGCCGGAGGACACCTCGAAGGACTGGATCCCGTACGCGCTGGTCGCCGCCATCGTGCTCGCGGTGGTCGTCCGGCTGCTGCGCATGTTCAAGGTCGGGAGCAACGTCACGCCGGGAGAGCGGCGTCCCGACTCCTCCGGCCCGCGCGAGGCACCCGGACCGAAACGCACCGGACCGATGGCCGTGCTGCGGAGGGTGAGTGGCCCGCTCTCGATGGTGCTGTGGGCGGTTGTGCTGCTGCTGGCGGTGGCGTGGCTGTCGTACATCCTCATGACGGTCGTACTGCTGCTGCTCGCCGCGACCACCCCTGCGGCGATCCGTGCGCTGCGCCGGCGCAACCGGTTGCACGAGGTCGCCCGGCTCGGTCCGGGTGCGGCCACCGCTGCCTGGAGCGAGCTCATGGCGGAGTCGATCGACCGCGGCGCACCCGTGCCGTCGGCCGAGACGATCCGCACGGCCGCCCGGCGGCTGGCACGCGAGCACAACCTCGACGAGGCGGGCAAGGACGGCCTGCGCCTGGTGATCGGCGCGATCGAACGCTCCTGGTACAGCGCGAACCCGGCGGCCGACCCCGCACTGCCCGGCGCGCTGGCCGCGGTGCGACAGTCGTTGCGACAGAACGCTCCGCTGTCGTGGCGGGCGCGGCTGTTCCCGAAGTCGGTGCTCAAGCCGTCGCCCGCACCGGTGGCGGAGACGCCGGAGCGGGAAGCCGTCCCGGTCTAGGCACCACGAGCAAAAGGCCCGCTCCCTCTCGGGGGCGGGCCTTTTGCTCGTGGCTCTTGAAGGCTCACTGCTCCTCGTCGAAGCGACGACGGAAGCGCTCCTCCATCCGTTCGGAGAACGAGCTGCGGCTGCGTGTGGGCTTGCCGTCTTCCTGCGTCCCCTCGGCGACCTGGTCACCGCGACGCAGCGTCGTCAGGGTGATGAGCACACCGAAGAACATGAGCAAGAAGCCGAAGACGCTCACGACGGGGATCCCGACGATGGCGAGCTTCGACAGGAAGCTCACACCGGCGACGAGCGCCGCCATACCAACGACGAACAACACGATGCCCTGTACACGGCGCCGCTTGGACGGCCGCCGCAACTTGGCGCCTCGTACGGTGGATGCGAACTTCGGGTCTTCGGCGTAGAGCGCGCGCTCAATCTGGTCGAGCAGTCGCTGCTCGTGCTCGGAGAGTGGCATCGTTCCTCCTCCGGCACAGCGGTCGCGGGCGCCGGGTGTTCTCGGTTTCCGCCGAACCCGGCGGACGACCCACCCTGGGGACGTCACCCTCCAGGATACGATCCGCGCGCCCCGGCGACTACCCAGTGGGCCTTCTCATACGGTCGGTTCTGTCACCATCATCCTCCTGGGGCAGTGGTGAGGCCTTCGTGAGGCACTTTCACGGCCCCGCACCCGCGCTTTCACGCCTGAATCGGCGGCGGGAGCCGCCCGCGACGACCCCGGCCGCACGACCGATCGTCTCGTCTACGCCGGTTCCGAGCAGGCGTGACCGGCTGGCTCCCCGTCGCCGTGCCCCGATCGTGCCGCGCTTCGACACCTGCCGGGGTGTCCAGGGCCGGTGATCCCAGCCGTCGGTTCGTTCTTCGGTGGCGGCGACGCCGCCCGGAGCCTCCGGCGACAGAACGTGAGCTTGCCGGGTTGATCGTCTCGATTCGCGGCCGGGGCGCAGCACGTTGTAGATGCCAGAGCCAGGCCCGCGTATGACCCGGCTCGTCAAGGCCCACGCAACCACGCCGGAACGCGCCCCACCCGCGCTGGCGACCACCCCGCTGGAACCCGGCGCCAGCCCACCCCAGCCGAACCGCGCGCAGCACAATCCCAAGCGCACAACCAGACCAAGCGCACGGCGCGCCCACGCGCATCGCACCACCAAGCGGCACCGCACTGCACAAGCCCAAAAATGTCAGACCCGCAGACCATGCTGGATTCTGGGGGTTCCCAGGCCCTGTGAGGCCGGAGCGCGGAGCCCCCGAATCCGATGCTGGTCAGCGGGTCTGACACTCTCGGTCAATCAGTTGATCGGTTGGGTCGTTGATCAGCAGATCACTTGATCAGGCCGCGATCTTGTAGGCGCGGATGATCGTCACCTCGCCGGTGTTGCCGGCGGCGTCGGTGGTCTTGGCGCGCAACGAAGCGAACTTCGCGCCGTTGGGGTGCTTCACGATCGCCTTGTCGCCGGCGACCGGGACCTGCTGCCAGGTGGCGCCGTCGTCGAAGGAGACCTCGACGGTGACGCGCTTGACCTTCGGCGTGTTCTGCTGCTGTTCGACCTTCAGCGGGACGACGAGGACGCGGCCGTGGGCGGTGTCCTGGTCGTCGAGCTCGGGCAGGAAGCGGACCACCGAGAGCGGCAGGTGCGTCACGTCGGTGGTGTGCTTGGCCTTGAAGGTCCAGGCGCCGCTTACCTTCGTGGACACCTCGGCAGTGCGGCTGTGCTCCATCTCCGCCCGGTAGGAGCCTTCGGCTGCCGGGACGTCGAAGATGGCGCCCGGCTGGGCCTGCTCGCCGAGCTTGGTGCCGTTGTGGAACAGCGTGGTCTTCGCGGTGCCGACGCCGACCCTGCCCTCGCCGCCGTTGTTGTCGGTGAAGAGCGGGACCCTGACGGCGATCTGGTCCTCGAGCCGCGCCAGGCCGAAGCTGGGTGCGGACGGTACGGACGGGCCGAGGACGGCCTTGCCGAACGCCTGCGTGTACTTCCTGCCGCCCTTGAAGGTGCCGGCCGGGGTTTCGGTCGAGTACTCGCTGGCGTTGTCCGGGGCAGTGCGGTCGTAGATCCAGCTCCACTTGCCGCCGGTGGTCGTGACGTAGTCGACTGCCCGGCCGTTGTCGGGCACCGGCGTGAACCAGCCGAAGCCGCCGCTGCCGTCGGACGGGTGGGGCATGGCCGCGACGCCGTGGCGGTAGCCCTCGCCCGCCGGACGGAAGGTGCTCGTCATCTCGGCGAGCTCATTTGCCTTGGCCGTGCGTTCGAAACCGGTGGGCATGCCGCGCTCGGTCCACATCAGGCGGTAGCTGACCGGCGTCTTCTCGTCGCGGGGCGTGCCCTGGAACTGCTCGGCCAGCGTCGTGCTGAAGCCCGGCGTGGCCGGACCGAGCTGTGCGGTGAACACGCGGCCTTCCAGGCCGTCGAAGAACAGCCAGCCAGAGCCGTACGGCTGGCCCGCGACCTTGGTGCTGTACGAGATCGTGCCGATGATGCCCTTGGCCGCCGGATCCGGGGTCTTGAGCGCGACCGGCTTGGCCTTGCGCGCGTCGACGGTGATCGCGGTCTTGCCGGTCACCTGGAAGCTGGGCTGCACCAGGAACAGGACCTTGCGGTCCTCCGTGATGACCGCGCTGTCCACGATGTACTCGCCCTTGGGCAGGCGGATGTTCTCCGCCTGGGTCGAGTAGCCCTTACCGGTCTTGGTGTTGATGAACACCGTGCCGTGGTCGGCCGTCGGGTTGCCGTCGAGACCCAGCACCGAGACGCCGACGTCGTAGCTCTCGACCTCGCGGTTGACGCTGATCAGCGTGCGCTGCCCGTTCGACGCGACGACCGCTCCGCTGTAGGCGCCGTCGACCGCGTTCACCTTGGTGTCAGCGGTGATCGTGGCCTTGGCCTCGCCGCCCGCGGGCACGGTGAGCTTCGCCGGGGACACCGCGAACAGACCGGCGGGCGCGGGCTTGCCGTCCGGCCCGGTGACGTCGACGGTCAGGTCGAGCGTGAGCGCGTCCTTGCCGGCGTTGCGGTAGGTGACCTCGCGGACGACCTTCTGGTCGTCGTCGTGCGGCCACTGCTGCACGCCGAAGTTGATGTTGGCGGGCTCGGAGATCACCTGCTGCGCCAGCATCTTCGGCACGTCGACACGACCCGTGCCCTGGTCGAACGGCTTCAGCGCCGGGTTGGCCTTCGCCGACGCCATGATCGTCGCCTTGAGCCGCGTGCCGGTCCAGTCCGGGTGCCGCTGCTTGAGCAGCGCGACGACGCCCGCGACGTGCGGGGTGGCCATCGACGTGCCCGACATCGCGACGTGTCCCTGCGTTCCGGCCTCGGCCGCAACGATGTCGACGCCGGGTGCGGTGACGTCCGGCTTCACCGCACCGTCCGCCGCGGGGCCACGGCTCGAGAACGACGCGATGCCGTCGTTGCGGTCCACCGCGCCGACGGTCAGCGCAGACTCGGCACTGCCGGGCGAGCCGATGGTCTCCGGCCGCCCCGCGTTGCCCGCCGCGATGACGAACAGCGCGCCGGTCTGCGCGGAGATCCGGTTGACGGCCTCCTCGATCGGGTCGATCTCCGGGGTATCACCTCCACCCAGGCTCATGTTGATGACGTGCGCGCCCTGCTCGGCCGCCCACTGCATGCCGCCGAGAATCGCCGACTCGGTGCAGCCACCCGGCTGGCACACCTTGCCGTCGAGAATCTCGGCGTCCGGCGCGACACCGCGGTACTTCTCGCCCTTGCTGGCGATCGTCGACGCGACGTGCGTGCCGTGGCCGACCTCGTCGGTGGCGTCCGGCGAGGTCGTGAAGTTCTTCTCCGCGACCTGCCTGCCCTGCAGGTCCGGGTGCTTCTCGTCAACGCCCGTGTCGAGCACGGCGACCTTCACGCCCTTGCCGGTGACCCCGGCCTGCCACGCCTCGGGCGCGCCGATCTGCTTGGTGCTGCGGTCGAGCGTCACCTTGCGGACGCCGTCGAGCCACACCTTCTCGACCGCGCCACCGCGCAGCGACTCCCAGGCGCTGCCCGACTTCTCGGCCGCACCCGTCACCAGATCGGCCACGGACTCCTTGCCGCTCAACGCCGCGATACCCGACCGTGCGCCCGCCGCCGGCCGCACGATCACAGGGACGGTGTTGCGTCGCGCGTCGTCGTAGCCGAACTCCACCAACGACGTCACGTCGAACAGCCGCGGGTCGAGCTTCCCGTTGGCCACCAACCCGACCGCGTCCGCGGGCACGACGTGCTGGTGCCCGTTCTGCGTGTAGGTGCGCACGGCGAGCTTCTCCCGGCCGGGCCCCGGTACGTATCGCACGACCCGGTTGCCCACCAGTTCCACCCGGTCACCGGTGATCAGCGTGACGCTTTGGCCTCGCTCTCCCGATGCCGGTTCTCCCGCGTGTGCGACAGCCGCCGTTGCCGTGGTGACAAGGCCTGCCGACAGTGCGAGCGCGGTGATCCCCCGACGGGCACCTCGCTGTCCTGCTCTCACTGGGTACCTCCAGTGCTCGATGAGGTGATGCCCGAGTGACCGTAGGGATACTCAGCGTCACCGCACCTCCCTCTGGGGGCCGGAGGTGTTGTTACAGAACTCATCCCGCAGACGTACGCGAAAAGACCGATCGACCGGTTGACACCCGCGCTCGTTCAGCCGCTCTGGCGTCACCTCCCATCGTGTTCACACTGGTCAGAGACTTGATCTCATTTGGGCCGCCGTGCACGGGCAAGGCCACACCCGCCGCACGGGTTCCGTCAGTGCCCGGATGGCGCGATGCCGGGGTCGCGCCCTCGGACTTCCGTTGCGGGACAACGCCGTCAGCCGACCTCCAGCAGGACACGGGCAGCGGAGTACGGCGTTCCATCACCGCACGCTCCAACTGGCGAGCACGCGACTCGCCCAGGAGCTTGCGGGCCAGGGCGGTACCGCGCGCCGAGGTCAGGGCCAGTGCACAAGGCCTGAGCACCGCCCACAGGCACAGACTCGCCGGACGAGTCCCGTCAGTGCCCGGATGGCGCGACACCGGGCTCACGCCCTCCGACTTCCGTTGCGAGACAACGCCGTCAGCCAACCCCCACCGGAACACGCGCCGCCGACACGGCCAACGGGGTCGGGCGCTCCATCACCGCACGCCCCAACTGGCGGGCACGCGATTCGCCCAGGGGCTTGCGGGCCAGGGCAGCGCCACGCGCCGAAGCCAGGGCGAGCGTGCGCAGAACCTGAGCACCGCGCACAGGCAAAGCCACCCACCGGACGAGTTCCGGCAGAGCCCGGCCAACGCGACGCGGGGTCGCGCCCTCCGACTTCCGTCGCGGGACAACGCCGTCAGCCAACCCCCACCGGAACACGCGCCGCCGGCACGGGCAGCGGGGTGCGGCGCTCCATCACCGCACGCTCCAGCTGACGGGCGCGGGACTCGCCCAGCAGCTTGCGGGCCAGGGCGGTACCGCGCGCCGGGGCCAGGGCCAGTTCTGCGCGCAGGGCCTGGGCGCCTACGAAGTGGCTCACCTCCTCGAGGATGGTCTTGGTGTCCGGGATCGACTTGGTGCGGCGGACGGCGTCGATCGCGGCTCGTTCCAGCGGGGCCGTGTGGAAGCCGCGGCGGATGACCGGCTTCGGCAGGCGGTCGGTGTGTTCCACTCGCAGGGCGCCGTAGCCCATGGCTCTGGAGCGGCGTGGGGCCAGGACGTGGATCGGGCCCAGCAGCGGGATCGCGGACTTCATGCCGTGCAGGCACAGGGCGTCGAAGGCGGTGAGCATGGAGCCTTCGCCCGCGTACATGAGGGCCGCGTGGACCAGCTGGGTGCGGCTGGGGCCCGCTCGGCTCAGGAGCACGATGCCGGGTAGCAGGCGTTGCCAGGGGCCGCCCGGCCGGCAGCGGGACTCCACCAGGGACGAGGTCAGTCCTATGTGGAGCAGGGCGGCCGCGGGAGCTACCCGGTGGTCGAAGAGGGTGCCCAGGGCTTCGAGGTCGATGGGGTGGCGCATGGGTTCATGGTGGGGCGGGTGGACCGGGGGTGATCCGGGTGGAGTGGAAGTTGTGGACAACTTCCGGGTTGTGGACAGGTCGCGATCACTCAGGCTTCGGATCGAACTCGGCTGTCCTTTCCGGACTGTTGCCGAGGAGGGAGGCTGGGCGGACCGCCAGCGAGCCGAAGCGGGAACGGGCCTGGTCAGCGGCTTGCTCGGCTTCGCGCCAGCCGCGTTCCGGGGCGTCGAAGATCAGTTGCTGGGCGGAGTCGGCGTTGTCAAGGCCCTCTATTCGGACGCCGATCAGGCGGACCGCGCCGGGCGGCACCTGGGTGTCCAGGAGGTCGGCCGCGGTGCGGTAGATCTCCTGGGTCACGTCGGTGGCGACGGGCAGCGTCCGTGAGCGGGTGATCGTCGTGAAGTCCGAGAAGCGGACCTTGATGGACACCGTTCGACCGTGCAGACCCTTGGCGCGCAACGAACCCGCGGACCGCTCGGACAGACGGAGCAACTCGCGGCGAAGCAACTCGCGGTCGTAGTGGTCGACCTCGAAGGTCTCCTCGGCGCCGATCGACTTCTCGCGCGACACGGGCACCACCGCGCGGTCGTCGACACCGGCGGCGAGAGCGAACAAGTGCTCCGCGAGAGCGACACCGATCATGCGACGCAGCCGGGGCAGCGGTGTCGCGGCGACGTCGGCGACGGTCTCCAAGCCCAGTTCTTCAAGGCGCGCAGCGGTTTTCTGTCCCACGCCCCACAGCGCGGACACCGGCAACGGGTGCAGGAAGTCCAGAGCGGCAGTAGAAGGCACGACCATCATGCCGTCGGGCTTGCACATGCCAGAAGCGAGCTTCGCGAGGAACTTCGTCGACGCCACGCCCACCGAGCACGTGACCGAATACTCGGCGAACACCCGAGACCTGATCAGCTCCCCCACACCGCCGGGCGTGAGGCCCAGGCGGCGAAGCGCACCACCCACGTCGAGGAACGCCTCGTCGAGCGACAGCGGCTCCACCAGCGGCGTGATGTCGCGGAAGATCGCCATGACCCCGCGCGAAACCTCCTGGTAGAGGTCGAACTGCGGCGGCAGGTACACGGCGTGGGGCGCCAGGCGGCGAGCGTGTGCCGTCGGCATCGCCGAGCGGACGCCGTACTCGCGAGCCAGGTAGTTGGCGGAACAGACGACACCGCGGCCGCCGACCCCTCCGACCACGACGGGCACCGAAGCGAGCTCAGGGCGTTCGCGGATCTCCACAGACGCGTAGAAGGCGTCCATGTCGACGTGCAGCATCCGGCAGCCCGTGTCATCGGGCCAGACGCCATCACGAGCACGGAACCGATCGCGCAGGCCGCGTGGCAGGTTCGCACTGCGACCCATGTACACCCCTCTCGAACGTGAGTTCGAAATGGATCCTACAGTTTGTACACACGCGCTGCGTTCTCCGACGCGATGAGTCGCGCGATCCGGTGCGCGTCCTCCTCGAGGAACGCGTCACGGCGAAGCCCGTCGGCCAGGAAGTCGGACAACGCGCGACGGAACATCAACGCGCCGAGGTAGTACAACTCAGGCAGAGCGAACGCGTCCGACGAGAACAGGAACTTGCCGTACGGCACGATCTCCAGCGCCTCGGCGAGCACGCGTGACGCCTGATGCCCCAACCCGTGCGTCGCCAGCCCGAGGTCGCAGAACACGTGCGGGAACACCTGTGTGAGGTACCCGGCCTGCCGGTGGAACGGGTAGTTGTGCAGCAACAAGATCGGCACACCAAGAGAAGCCGTCGCGCGCAAGAACGGCGTCAGCAACGACGGATCGCAACGGTGCAGGTCGATGTCCGAGTCGCCGTAGCCCACGTGGAACTGCAACGGCAGCCCAGCGTCCAACGCCTCCCACGCCAGCCATGAGATGACCACCGGATCCTTCACCGGCCCGGGGCTGCGTGCCTGCATCGCCGCCAGCACGTCCCGCTCCGTCGGCCGCTCGCCGCTCAACGCCAGCCCCACCCGGTACGCCGCGATCGACTTCGCCCCCACCGCGGACGACGACCGCAGCCGTTGGCGGAACTGATCCAGGAACTCGTTCGCCGTCGCGGTGCCGGACAACTCCTCGGCGAGGTGCTCCAGCCGCACGATCTCGTGCGAGTCGGCCCCCGCGAGCGAGCCGAGCTCCGGCGCCGACAGCAACCGCTCGGCCTGGAACCCGCCGTCCACCAGGAACGTGTGGATCCCGGACGCCATCAGGAACGTCCGCGACACCTCGGTGATGTGCAGCGAATTCCTCCGTTCGAGGTACTCGTCCGCGGACGCGTGGCGAGGCAGGTCCAGCAGCGGAGCACACCACCGCCGCACCGCGAAGCCGATGGCCGAGTCGAAGAAGGACCCACCCAACGGCGAGACAGAATCAGCCTCCAACAGCAGCGACTCGAACTCCTCACGCGTGCTGTCCACGCGCAACACACCGTGGCAGTGGTGATCTATCAGCCCGAGTTCGGCGACGAACGGCAAGATGCCCATAACCTTAGGATCGTGGACTCTGCGGAGCGGGACCAGCGGTTCGACCGCGCGACGGAACTCTTCGACGGGCTGAACGCCAGGGAAGTGCGCGTGGTCGCACTCACCTGGGTGGACAACAGCGGCATCACACGCACCAAGTCCGTGCCTCTGCGCAAGCTGGCCCACGCAGCAGCTCACGGCGTCGGCGCGTCACCGGTGTTCGACGTCTTCCTGTTCGACGACTGGATCATCCAGGGCCGGTTCGCCGGCGGTCCCGTGGGCGACCTGCGCCTGCACCCCGACCTCGACCGCCTCACCGTGCTCGCGGGCCAGCCGGGCTGGGCCTGGGCACCCGCCGACCGCCACTTCCAGAGCGGCGTCCCCTACCCGATGGACCAGCGTCTCCAGGCGCGCAAGGCCGAGCAGTCGCTCGCCGAGCGAGGCTTCACCGCCAAAGCGGGTTTCGAGATCGAGTGGTGCGTCGGCAAGGCGGACACCGACGACTGGGTCCCCGCCACGAGCGGCGCGGCCTATGGCCACGCACGGCAGGTAGAGCTGTCCGACTACTGCGTGGACGTCCTCAACGCCCTCGACCAGCAGGACGTCGAGGTCCTCCAGTTCCACCCCGAGTACGCCGCGAGCCAGTTCGAGGTCTCCACAGCACCCGAAGGCCCGGTCGCAGCAGCAGACACCGCAGTGCTCGTGAGGGAAACCATCCGCGCCATCACGATCCGCCACGGCCTGCGGCCGTCGTTCTCCCCCAAGGTGATCAACGGTGGCGTCGACAACGGCGGCCACCTGCACATCAGCCTCTGGCGCGACGGCACGAACCTCTTCGACGGCTTCCACGACGAGGCCAGGCAGTTCAGCGCGGGCGTCCTCAACCACATCCGCGCGTTGTGCGCCATCGGCTGTCCCTCTCTCGCGAGCTACCTCAGGCTCGTGCCGCAAACGTGGTCAGCACCGTTCGTGGCGTGGGGCGAGGAGAACCGCGAAACGGCACTGCGCCTCATCCGGGACAACCTCGAAGTCAAGTGCTTCGACCTGACGGCGAACCCGTACCTCCTCGTCGCGAGCGTCGTCGCGGCCGGCCTCGACGGCATCGCGACGCAGGCCACGCTTCCCGGGGGCCTCAACGTCGATCCGGCGCTGCTGGGCGACGTCCCGCGGCTGCCCACGTCGCTCAGGGAAGCCGTCGAGGAGTTCGAGAAGGACGCCGTGCTCACCGAAGCGTTCGGCAAGGAGCTCGCGGGCACGATCGCCGACGTGCGGCGCGGTGAGATGGAGCGCTACAAGGACGCCAGCCCGCAGGGCATCGCCAACGTCACTCGCTGGCGCCACTGATCTGCTTGCGCAGGCGCGCCAACGCCCGGTGCTGAGCCACTCGCACCGCGCCGGGCGTGGAGCCGACCGCTTCAGCCGTCTCCTCCGCGGACAGTCCCACCACCACACGCAGCACCACGATCTCGCGCTGCTTCTCGGGCAACACGCGCAGGAGAGCAGCCATGTGCTCGGACAGCTCCCCCTGCATCGCCCGTTGCTCCGGCCCGGCGTCGGTGTCGGTCGACTCCGGCACCTCGGCCACGGCCTCCGCACGGTTCCTCGTGTGGCTCCGGTACGAATCAGCGACCTTGTGCGCCGCGATGCCGTACACGAAAGCCAAGAACGGCCGTCCCTGATCTCGATACGACGGCAACGAGGTCAACACGGCGAGGCACACGTCCTGCGCAACGTCATCCGCCGACGCGAACGATCCAACGCGCGCACGGCAGTACCGGACCACCAACGGCCTGATGGTGGCGAGCAGCCTGTTGATGGCAGCACGATCCCCCGCCACGGCGCGCGCGACGTGGTCGTCAGCCGCCTCGGGCTTGTTCGAGTAGTACGACGGCGCAGGCGGATCCACCGGCTCCTGACCACCGACGCTCGCGGTCCGCTCGACCAACGCGTCGAGCGTCTCCTTCCCGACGCTGACCGAGCCGCCCACGGAGGACCGCTCAACGGCGCCCGCGGGAACCTTGCGATGCAGACCGGGTGTGAACTCCACGCAGATCACCGATCCTCGTCTGAGCGCTGACGTGCGGCGAGCCGGGCACGCCGGATCCGCCCTTCGACAGCACGTGGGGTGAGACGCGTGAGCTCCGCGATCTCCGCGTGCGAGTAGCCCTGCTCGTGCAGGATCAGCAACCTGCGGCTGTCCTCGCTCAACGCCTGGAACGCCGCATTGGCCGCCTGTTGCTCGACCACCGCTTCCTCCGGGGTCCCCTCGGTCACGACCTGTTCGAGAGAGGCGAAGGAGTCCAGCAGGTCCACGTTCCGCCAGCCGCTCATCCGCGTCTGCCAGCGCCGGTAGACGTTCGGGAACGCCAGCACGCAGGCGTTGACGAAGTACTCGGCCAGCGGCTGGCCGTGCTCGACCGACCACTGCTTGCCGAGCAGCCCGCGATCGCAGAAGTAGATGAACCCCTCGAAGACCGCGTCGCTCGCCAGTTCCTCGGCTTCCTGCGGCGAAATGGCCTGCTGCTGCAGGTACCGGCCGTGGCGGCCACAGCGGGAGAACATCGCCCCCGACCGCACGAGCTTTGTAACGATCGCGAGCCCGTACCCGAGAAGCTGGCGGTGGAACTGGTCCCAGCGCGGTCCTGTCAGTCCTGACTCGCGGAAGTGCTGCACCAGCACCCCGTCGTAGCGCAGCCGTTCGGCCGACTGCGCCGCGTCAGAACTCCTCATGCCCTTAGGTATGTCGTTTGGATGCATTCACCCCACGCGCCCAACCGGGATTCACCCGATCGGCACACTGGCGGCGGCTATTTCCTTGCGCAGCCGCCCGAGCGCACGGTGCTGAGCGACGCGAACGGCGCCCGGCGTGGACCCCACAGCCTCAGCGGTCTCCTCAGCGGAGAGCCCCACCACCACGCGCAGCACGAGGATCTCGCGCTGCTTCTCCGGCAGCATCCGCAGCAAGTCGCCCATGGTCCCGTTCAGCTCGACCTGGAGGGCCCAGTCCTCCGGCCCGGTGCCCCGCGACGGCTGGTCGGGCACCTCCGCCATCGGCTCCGCACGGTTACGAGCCAGGGCCCGGTGCGCGTCGGCAACCTTGTGCGCCGCGATGCCGTAGACGAACGCCAGGAAGGGCCTGCCCTGCTCCTTGTAGTTCGGCAGCGCTGTCAGCACGGCCAGACACACGTCCTGCGCGACGTCGTCCGCGGTTGTCGCGGAACGCCCCACACGCGCGCGACAGTACTTCACCACCAGCGGGCGCAGATAGCGAAGCACCTGGTCAATGGCCCTGCGATCGCCATGCACGGCCAGGTTGACCAGTTCCGCGGATAAAGCCGAACTCTCCATTCGAAGCGTCCCCTCGTCGACGTCCCGGAGAGGAGACGTGCGACATGTCACTCCTTATGCGGAAAGTAGGGAGAAACTTCAAACGTCACCCGTTCGTAGCAATCATCAGCGGTTGGTGATAGGCGTGGAGCGACCACTCCAAGTAATCGAACCCCGCGCGCTCCGCCAACTCGGTGATTTCGTCACAGGTAATCGCCCAATACCGTGCCTTACTCACCACAACGCGCCACGACTCGGCCTCGTTCAGCTGGAACATCTCCAGCTCGTACTGGTCGCCGTCCCAGTGCCAGAGCTGGAACCACACCGTGCGACCAGGCCCGACGGACGGCGGCGTCGACACCGGACGTTCGCGCCGGATCGTGTCGTAGTCGCGCGTCGAGAGGATGAGCCGGCCGCCGGGTCGCAGCACGCGGCGCATCTCGCGCAACGCCGCGAGCACGTCGTCCGAGTTCAACAGGTGCGGCAACGCGTTGTCCGCGGCGAGCACGACGTCGAACGAGGCATCGGCGAAGGGCGACGAACGCATGTCCGCGGCCAACGAAGGCAACGAAACCCCATGCGCAGCGGCCTCCACAACGGCCCGAGAAGCCGCCGCGGGACTCAAGTCGGCACCAACGACGTCGTAGCCACGCCTGGCCAGGCCGATCGCCTGAGTACCGATGCCGCACGCACAGTCCAGAACGCGCGCGCCGGCTGGAACGAACTCCGAGAGCTGCGACGCCTGCCGGGCCATCGACCGTCGTAGAAGGCCCCCGGTCAAATCAGCTCCTCGACCCCCACGGACGACCGCAGCTTCGCGAGCGCCCGGTGCTGAGCGACCCGCACCGCGCCCGGTGTCGAGCCGACCGCCTCGGCCGTCTCCTCCGCGGACAGGCCGACCACCACGCGCAGCAGCAGGATCTCGCGCTGCTTGTCCGGCAGCACCTGCAGCAACCCGCCCAGCCGCACCGAGAGCGCCCCGAGCAGCGCGCTCTCCTCCGGGTCGATGGCCTGCGACGGCCCGTCCGGCACCTCGGCGACGGGCTCGGACCGGTTGCGCGCCGAGACCCGGTGCGCGTCCGCGACCTTGTGGGCGGCGATGCCGTAGACGAACGCGAGGAACGGCCGCCCCTGCTCGCGGTAGGCGGGCAACGCCGTGAGCACCGCCAGGCAGACCTCCTGAGCGACGTCGTCCGCCGACGCGTACGCCCGCTCTGTACGGCCAACGCGCGCACGGCAGTACCGCGACACGAGCGGCCGCACGGACGCCAGCAGCCGTTCGACGGCGCGCCGGTCACCCGCAACAGCCTCGTTGACCAACGAGGCAAGCAGGTCGGAACTCTCCATGGCGGTTTGGTCCCTACGTCGGCAGCGGAGCCACTATTTTTCGCCGCGAAGTCGTTTGGGACCACTCATCAGGCCACAAAATCTCTGATGCAAACGCTTCAGGCGGTACGACGGGCGAGCACGTGCAGGCGGGCGGCGACGTCTCTGAGCGGAGACCGCGTGGCAGCGGCCAGTTCCAGCTCGGCGAGCGCGTCCGCGGCACCCGGATTCGCGTCCAGCACCACACCGGGCACGAGGTCGGAAACGATGCCATGACCTTGCAGGAGTTCGACAGAAAGCCCCGCCTCGAGAACCAGCTTCTCAAGACCTGGGACGTCGAACCGGCGTTGCAGCGGGTCACGCGTGCCCGCCAGCTGACCGGCGTCGTCGTCCAGCAACCTCCGGGCATCAACGATACGGCCGGCGATCGCGCGGTGCAGGATCGCCGCGAACCGGTTCGCGACCAGCACCGACACGGCACCACCCGGAGCGACGGCGGCAGCCAGCGAGGACAGCGCGGAGGCCGCGTCGTCCACGACCTCCAGCACGCCGTGCGCGAGCACCAGATCGGCCTCACCAGCGGGAACGCCGAGCGAGTCGGTGTCGCCCTGGACCGAGTTGATCGTCACGCCGGCCTCGCGCGCACGGGTGTGCAGCGTGGCCAGAGCGTTCGGCGACGGCTCGACGACCGTGACCGCGCAGCCCGCCACGGCGAGGGGCACGGCCCAGACACCGCTGCCACCGCCCACGTCGAGAACGCGCGGGGGCTCTCCACCCCGGCGCGTGCGTGCGGCGGCCAATTCGGCGTCGAGCACCCTGTGTACGGCGTCCGGTCGCATGGCACTAAGAGTAGGAGACCCTAGAGTAGGTCTGTGCATACGGTGTCCGTGCTCAGCCTCAAGGGAGGCGTCGGCAAGACGACGGTGGTGCTCGGCCTCGCCTCGGCCGCTCTCCGTCGCGGCGTCCGCACGCTTGTGATCGATCTTGATCCGCAGTGCAACGCCACGTCGACGCTGGAGCCAGAGGAGTCCAAGGCGAGCATCTACGACGTCCTGCAGGACCCGTCCGAGGAGAACCTGGAACAGGCGATCCGCCCGAGCAGGTGGGGCGACGGCATCGACGTGCTGTCCGGGTCGGAGGACGCCGAGCTGCTCAACCACCCGGATCCGAACGAGTCGCGGCTGCACCGGCTCAAAGACGCGTTGCGCACGCTGCGGGACATGTACGACGAGTTCCCGTACCACCTCGTGCTGCTCGACTGCCCGCCGTCGCTGGGCCAGCTGACCCGGTCCGCGCTGGTGGCGGCCGACCGCGCGCTGCTGGTCACCGAGCCGACGATGTTCGCGGTGGCCGGTGTGCAGCGGGCGTTCGAGGCGGTGCAGAACGAGCGCGAGAGCAACAACGCCGACCTGCAGCCGCTGGGCGTCGTGGTGAACCGGGTGCGGCCGCGGTCGCACGAGCACCAGTTCCGCATCGACGAGCTGCGCGACATCTTCGGGCCGCTGGTGATGCCGGTGGCGCTGCCGGACCGTCTCGCCGTGCAGCAGGCCCAGGGCGCGTGCATGCCGATCCACGAGTGGGGCACGCCGGGCGCGCGCGAGGTGGCGCTGGCGTTCAACCTGCTGCTCGCCCGCATCCAGCGCATTTCGCGGAGCAGACGCCGCGCCGTGCACCAGGACTTCGACGACGACGAGATCCAAGAGGCGGTGGATGCCTGAGGGCGACACCGTCTTCCTGGCCGGCCATCGGATGAACGAGGCACTGGCCGGGAAGACGCTGCGGCGCGGCGAGCTGCGTCACCCTCGGCTGTCCACACTCGACCTCGCCGGGCTCGACGTGCTCGGCGTGCGCACGTACGGCAAGCACATGTTCACGCGGTTCTCCGACGGCAACAGCCTGCGCAGCCACTTCCGGATGGACGGCGCGTGGCACCTCTACCGGCTCGGCGAGCGCTGGCGTCGTCCCGCCCACCAGGCCCGCGCGGTGCTCGAGGTGGACGACCGGCAGGCCATCGGATTCGCGTTGCACGACATGGAGTTCGTCCCGACCTCTCGCGAAGACGAGCTGATCTCGCACCTGGGACCCGATCTGCTTTCCCCGGACTTCGACGCCGCTGAGGCCGTTCGGCGGTTGACGGAAGACCATTCACGACCTATTGGTCTCGCATTGCTGGATCAACGCGTGATGGCCGGCGTCGGCAATCTCTACCGCGCGGAAGTGTGTTTCCTGCTGGGTGTGCTGCCGACGGCACCTGTGTCATCTGTGGACGCGGCGCGTGCGGTTGCGTTGTCCCGCAAGCTGTTGCAGGCGAACCAGTGGCGGCCCGAACAGATCACCACGGGTGACCGTCGCGTCAAGCACTACGTTTTCGAGCGCACCGGTAAGCCGTGTTTGCGTTGCGGCACAAGGGTCCGATCGGGCGAGTTCGAGACAAGATTTGTGTACTTCTGCCCAAAATGCCAGTCCGGTTGAACCGGGACGGTCTCCGGGCCGTGTCCTCCGACATGGCGGTAAATCTGGATGCGCTGCGCCCCGGCTTCACCGACGACCCGTACTCGGTGCTGAAGAGCCTGCGCGAAGCCGGTCCCGTGCACCGGGTCGAGACGCTCGGCGTGCCGATGTGGCTCGTGACCCGCTACCCCGACGTGCGCGCCGCACTGGACAACCCGCTGCTGTCCTCGCACGGCTCCGCGCTCGCCGAACCCCTGCGCGGCCATCCGCACTTCGCCTCGTGGTGGTTCGGCGACCTGTCGGACCACATGATGAACAGCGACGCCCCCGACCACACCCGCCTGCGCCGCGCGGTGTCGAGCGAGCTCACCACGCGCCGCATCACCGCCCTGCGGCCCCGCATCGAGCAGCTCGCGGCATCGCTCGCCGACTCCTTCGCCGACTCGGGCGGCTGCGACCTGATCGCGGACTTCGCGGCGCCGCTGCCGATCACCGTGCTGATGGAGCTGCTCGGCGTGCCGGCCGTCGACCAGGAGAACTTCCGGTACTGGGCGGACGTGGTCACCGGCCTCGCGGACGGCGACGCCTCCTCCGCGCGTGAAGAGGCGTCCGGCTACCTCCGCGACCTGGTGGTCCACAAGCGGACGTCCGGGGACAACGACCTCATCGGGGCTCTGGCGCGCGCCACGGGCGAGGCCGCGCTGACCGACGGCGAGCTGGCGTCGCTGGCGTTCCTGTTGCTCGTGGCCGGCTACACGACCGCCGTCGACCTGGTCGGCAACGGCGTGCTGGCGTTGTTGCGCAACCCGGAGCAGCTGGAACTGCTGCAGCGCTCGTCTTCACTGCTGCCCGGCGCCATCGAGGAGTTCCTGCGCTTCGACGGCCCGACCTCGCACGTGCTGCGCTTCGCCGCGCAGCCGGTGACGATCGGCGGCGTGCAGATCCCGGCGGGCGACGTCGTGCTGCTGTCGCTGGCATCGGCCGAGCACGACAGCGCGCGCTACCCGCGGGCGGACCAGCTCAACATCGAACGGGCGGACCGCCAGCACCTGGCGTTCGGTCACGGCATGCACTTCTGCCTGGGCGCGCCGCTGGCCCGGCTGGAGGGCGAGGTGGCGTTCCGGACGCTGCTGTCGCGGTGCGCCGGGCTGACGCTCGACACCGCGCAGCCGCTGGGCTGGCGGGTGTCGCTGGGCAGCCGGGGGTTGCGGGCGCTGCCGGTGACGTTCCGGACCAAGCCGGCCATGCCGCTGGACGAGCAGGCAACGATCAAGGTGCCGAAGCCGTCCTGACTGGCGTAACGGCGTTGCCGGAAGTCGGCAACCATCTGCGTGAGCCAGCCAATGACCGTTCCACCTCCAGTCCATCCACCACCGGTCGCCCCGGCGGCACGTGAGTTCGAAGCCGTGTACCAGGCCGAGTTCGACGTGGTGATGGCGTACTTCGCCCGCCGCACCGCCGACCCGCAGACCGCCGCCGACCTGACCGCGGACACGTTCGTCGCCGCCATCACGTCGTTCGGCACGTTCGACCGCACGAGAGGCACCGCGCGGTCCTGGCTGCTGGGCATCGCCCGCCGGGTGTTCGCCCAGCACTGCGAGACCGTCTCTCGCGGTCGGGACGTCGTCGTGCGCATGAACGGGCGCCGGGTGCTGTCCGGTGACGAGATCGACGACCTGGTCGGGCGCATCGACGCCGAGCGGAAGGGCCGTGAGCTGGTTGCCGCCATGGCCTCGTTGCCGGCGCTCGACCGCGAGGTGGTCGAGCTCGTCGACCTCGTGGGCATGACACCGAAGGAAGCCGCGGCCGTGCTGGGCGTCTCGTCCGGCGCGCTGCGGATCAGGCTCTTCCGGGCTCGCGGCAAGATCCGCGACCTGGCTCCAAAGGGGGACCGATGAGCTTCAAGGACAACCTTTTGCAGGACCTGATGAGTGAGCACGGGCCTGCGCTGGCCGAGCTGCCCGAGCAGCGGACCAGGCGGTCCGCGCGACCGGTGCTGGCGGCGGCAGGGGTGCTGGCGGTCGCGGGGGCCGCCACCGTGGCGCTCACGACCGGTGGCAACGCTCCGGAGGCGTACGCGGTCACCAAGAACCCCGACGGCAGCGTCACGGTGACCATCCGGGACATCAAAGGAGCCGACGCGGCCAACGCCAAGCTGCGCGAGTACGGCATCCGGGCCGAGGCGGTGCCGATGTCGACGACCTGCGCGGAGCTGGACGAGAGCAAGATCGGCACCTTCGTCGCCGTACCGCGCATCACGGACGGCTCGGTGACCATGGCGCCGAACGACGTGCCTGAGGGGTACACGGTGCTGCTGGGCATCTCGAACATGCCGAACAGGGGCAACGGGCTCGGGTTCACCGGGCCGATCCGCAACCCCGCGCCAGACTGCCTGCGTGAGGTCGGCAACTAGGAACAGAGGACCGCGCGCCCGCCCTGAACTGCCGTTATAGGGTGGGCGCGTGGTCTACAAGCAGGTGGTTCGCAGGGCGTTGTTCGGGATGCACGGCGGCGACGCGGAGCGGGTCCACGAGACCACGCTCAACGTCATGGCCCGGCTGAGCCCGCTGGCAAGGTTCGCGCGCAACCAGAACAACCCGCGCACGGTCTTCGGCGTGCGGTTCCCCAACCCCGTCGGGCTCGCGGCCGGACTGGACAAGGACGGACGCGCCCTGCCCGCCTGGGCCGCGCTCGGGTTCGGGTTCGTCGAGGTCGGCACGGTCACGTGGCACGCGCAGCCGGGCAACCGCAAGCCGCGGCTGTTCCGGCTCCGCGAGGACGAGGCGATCATCAACCGGATGGGCTTCAACAACGCGGGTGCGCAGGCCCTCGCGCGCAAGCTCGACCAGACCACGCTCAGGGCGCCGCTGGGCATCAGCCTCGGCAAGTCCAAGATCACGCCGGTCGAGGACGCCGTCCAGGACTACCTGAACTCGCTGAACGCACTGAAGGACCACGGCGACTACTACGCGATCAACGTCAGCTCCCCGAACACGCCGGGACTGCGCAGCCTGCAGGACAAGGGCGCGCTCACCGAGCTGGTGCAGGCGCTCACGCGGGCGACGGACAAGCCGATGCTGGTCAAGATCGCGCCGGATCTCACCGACGACGCGATCGAAGAGGTCATCCAGGTGTGCCTGGACAACGGTGTGAAAGGCCTCATCGCCACGAACACGACCCTCGGCCGTGAGGGCCTCAAGAGCGTCCACCGCGACGAGACTGGCGGCCTCAGCGGCAGGCCGCTCACCCAGCGCGCGAACGACGTCGTCCGGTTCATCACCAAGAACAGCGAGCTGCCGGTCATCGGAGTCGGTGGCATCGCCAGCGCGGACGACGCCAAGCGCATGATCGACGCCGGCGCGAGCCTCGTGCAGATCTACACCGGGTTCATCTACGAGGGACCGGGGCTCGTCACGAGGATCAACCGCGCACTGCGGTGACCTTCAGCTTCGGCGAGCGGCCCGCAGCCAGCGCATGACCGGGTGCAGGATCACGACGAGCAGCGAGCCCCAGACCATGCCGCCCATCGACAGGTCGCCGATCTCGATGGTCAGGTCGCCGACACCGGCCACCAGCGCGGCGCCGCCGACCATCGCGTTCACCGGGCTCGTCAGGTCGACGCCGCGGTCCATCCAGATCCGGACGCCGATGAGCACGATCAGGCCGTAGAGCACCAACGTGCAGCCGCCCAGCACACCTGCCGGGATGGTCCCGAACAGCGCGATGGCCTTCGGGGAGAACGCCAGCGCCGCGGCGAGCACACCGGCGAACGCGAACGCCGCCGTCGTGTAGACGCGCGTCACGGCCATGACGCCGATGTTCTCGGAGTACGTCGTCGTCCCCGCTCCACCGCCCAGTCCGGACAACGCGGTCGACAGCCCGTTCGCGATGATCGCGTCGCCCGCGCTGCCGTCGAGGTTGCGGCCCGTCAGCGCCGCGACGGCCTTCACGTGGCCCACGACCTCGGCGACCAGGACGATCACGACCGGCAGCATCAGCAGCACCACGGACGGCCGCAGCTCCGGCTGGTGCAGCTGCGGCAGGCCCACCCACGCGGCGTCGCGCAGCGCGTCGAACTTCTCCCTCGGGACGGCACCGAACGCGAGGCCGCCCAGCCAGACCGCCACGAAGCCCAGCAGGATCGAGAACCGGTACAGCAGGCCGCGGCCCAGCACGCCCGCCAGCAGGATCACCACGGTCGTCAGCGCGGCCAGCAGGGGCTGCCTGGCGAAGTTCGAGGTGGCCTGGTGCGAGAGGTTCAGGCCGATGATGATCACGACGGCGCCGGTGACGACCGGCGGCATGACCGACTCCAGCAGGCGCACGCCGAGCGCCTTGACCGCGATGCCGACGACGATCACCAGCAGGCCGGCGGCGACGACGCCACCCAGCTGGGCGGCGATGCCCTGTTCGCGGGCGGCGACGAGAGGCGCGACGAAGGCGAAGGACGAGCCCAGGTAGCTCGGGACGCGGTTCTTGGTGATCACCAGGAACAGCAGCGTGCCCAGGCCCGAGAACAGCAGCGTGGTGGCGACGGGGAGGCCGGTGGCGGTAGGGACGAGCACCGTCGCACCGAACATGGCGACCAGGTGCTGCACTCCGAACCCGATGGTGAGCGGCCAGCTCGCCCGCTCCTGCGGTGCAACGGTTTCACTGTCGGTGATCCGACCGTCCCCGTGCACGGTCCACAACGCCAACGCACTGCCTCCCGGCAACCCAGCCGGGTTCCCGCTGCCCGGCCCCGGAATCCTGCCACGCGATGTAGTGGCTACGGCTAGATAACGGTCTGATAATCACACGATTGCTGTAAAGATCTCCAGGGGGAACCGCCTAATAGGCCCGCGCGACTACCCAACGTCACCCTCAGTAGGCTGAATAGCCTGACACGTCTCGCATCGCAGACGCGAGACCGGCCATGTGGTCCGTGGCGTCGTCGAGCACCTCACGCGGATCCTGGAACGCCGTGCTCGCCGCCAGCGCCTGACCGGCGGCCGCCACCAGCGAACAGTAGCGGTCCACGCCGTCCGCCAGTTGGATTCTGAGCACGCGCACGCCCTCGACCAACGGCGCGCGCTCCAGCGGCGGGGCGGTGTCGCGAGCGCGCTCCACGGCCTGAAGCTGCGCGGACACCGAGCGGATGGCTGCGGAAGCCTCCTGGGCGGTCTGCCGGGCGTGCTGTACGGACTCGGTCGGCATCGACGTGAGCGTCGGCGAGTCGAGCTGACGCAGCAGCTCGTTCATGGCGTCCTCGGCCTCGTGCAGCTTCTCCATCGGAACGCGCGCCGCGGAGATGTGCGCGGGCAGTGGCGGCCTGGGCGGTGGCGGTGGAGCCAGCTCGAGCCGTCGGCGGGCCGCGCCCAGCTCACGCAGCTTGAACCCGCTGCGGACGGCGAGCAGTCCGGGCACGGCGGCACCGATCGTCCCGGAGACGGCGGCCCACGTGCCGAGCACGCCGGTGTAGCCGAAGACGGCGAGCGTGCCGAAGATCGTGATCAGCGCCAGCCAGAACGTCAGCACGGCGTTGGTGCGCTTGCGCTTGCGTTCCAGCTTGGCGCGCGGGTCGTTCCACTTCTGCAAGCGGTAGCGCGCCTGCTCGGCCAGCGGGTGGCCCTGGAGCGACGCACCCAACTCGTTGACGACCTTGCGGACGATCTCGTTGTTGGGACGGTTTCTCCAGGGCTCCATGATCACCTGCTGACTCCTCCTGCCCCGATGCCCAGTTCTAGCTCTGAGCCGGCGGGACCTGCTGCTGCGTGGTCTTCTGCTCCTGCTGGACGCGCTGCGCGATCTCGGCCTGGATCTGCGCCGCGGCGCTGTTGCCCGCGGTGACCTGCGGCGGCGTGCTGGCCTGGCCACCGTGCATGGACGCACGGATCTGCTCCAGCCGCGACGAACCCGCGAGCTGCGTGGTCGAGGCCTGCACCTCGAGCATGCGGCCCTGCACCGAGTTCTGGGCCAGCTCCGCCGACCCCACCGCGGTCGCGTAGCGCTTCTCGATCTTGTCGCGGACCTCTTCGAGCGACGGCACGTTGCCCGGCGCCGCGAGCTCGCTCATCTGGTTCAGCGAGGCGGAGACCTGCTCCTGCATCTTCGCCTGCTCCAGCTGGCTGAGGAGCTTGGTGCGCTCGGCGAGCTTCTGCTGCAGCATCATCGCGTTGCGCTCGACGGCCTGCTTGGCCTGAGCGGCGGCCTGCAGCGACTGGTCGTGCAGCGTCTTGAGGTCCTCGATGCCCTGCTCGGCCGTCACGAGCTGGGTGGCGAAACCCTGTGCGGCGTTCTCGAACTGCTGGGCCTTCTGCTCGTCGCCCTTCGAGCGCGCCTCGTCGGCGAGCACGAGCGCCTGACGCGCGGAGGCCTGCAGCTTCTCTACGTCGCCGAGCTGCCGGTTCAGCTTCATCTCCAGCTGACGCTGGTTGCCGATCACGGCCGCGGCCTGCTGAGAGAGCGCCTGGTGCTGACGCTGCGCCTCCTCGATGGCCTGCTGGATCTGCACCTTCGGGTCAGCGTGCTCGTCGATCTTGGACGAGAACGCCGCCATGAGGTACTTCCAGAACTTCACGAACGGACTGGCCATCTCCTACGCCTGCCTTCTCGGTGCCGGTGTTGGATCCATCGTCTCAATTGTGCGTCGGCGGTTCCACCAACCTGGGGAGATATCCGGGAACACCCTGACCCACCCCGGGACTTAGGAGTACACGCCTGACGACGTGCCAATCCTGCCCGCACCCGCGCCCGAGGACGCGGTGACCCAGCGTGCTGTGGCCAAGCCGTTGCCTGCCGTCCGGCACGCTGCCGTCGTTGTCAGTTGAACGTGCGAACGGCCGTTCTTGTTGCAGACCGTCACGTGTCGGGGGCCACAGCGCAGGGCCGGGCAGCCGAATGCGAGCGGCCCCGCTCGCCTCTGGGCGAGCGGGGCCGGCAACGACGTGTGGTCAAGCTGCGACGACTGCCTTCGGCGGCTCGCCGATCTTGCTCGTGAGCCTGTGCGTGAGCATCGGCTGCAGCCGCAGGTCGGACAGGTCGTCCGAGAGCGTGGTCGGCAGCACGCGGCCACCCTCCAGCTTCCCGCGCTCGTGCGCCGAGCGGCCGTCCGGAACGGTGTCCGGCACCGTGTCGGGCGTCTGCTGAACGGCGCCGATGTCGGAGGCGACGTGGTGCAGCAGCTCGGACAGCGGCAGGTCCAATGCTTCACAGATGGCCGCGAGGAGCTCGCTGGACGCCTCTTTGCGGCCGCGCTCCACCTCGGACAGGTACCCCAGGCTCACGCGGGCGGTCCGAGAGACCTCGCGCAGCGTGCGGCGTTGGTTGGTGCGGGCATGGCGAAGCCGATCACCGATCGCCTCGCGTAGCAGCACGGTCATCGCGCGCCTCCTTCCGGCCGGCCGTGTCCCTACGTTACCGATCGACACCGACAACGGGCAGTGACTTCCGAACACGTCCGCCAAGGGCGAACGAACGCGAAGTCATCGTTTGTTCCCGTCCGCGGTGATCAGCAGGTAATCCGACAGCAGGACCAGCGCTTTTTCAACGGCTGTGAAACGCACCGCTTTCCGGTCGCCACTAACAGTGATTGTCCGCACTGTGGACACTCCAGGACCGCTCAAGCCGATGTGGACCGTTCCTGGAGCGACTCCATCCTGCGGATCGGGGCCTGCGACCCCGGTCAGTCCGATCCCCCAGTCCGATTTGCACCGGTTCCGGGCTCCCTCGGCCAGTTGGATCGCAACATCGGGGTGCACGGCTCCGTGCTCGTCGAGCAACTGCTGATCCACGCCCGCGAGCTCGTGCTTGAGCTCGGTGGCGTAGACGATCAACCCACCGCGGACCACGGCACTCGCCCCCGGCGTGTCGACGATCGTCGCGCACAGCAGACCCGCGGTCAGCGACTCGGCGGTGGCAACGGTCTGCCCGCGCTCCTTCAGCAGTCCGACGACGTTGGTCACGCCACCGCCCTACCTGCGCGAGCTTTCAACTTGAACGCCCGGATGACGTAATCAATTCCCGTCACCACCGTGAGGGCCAGCGCGGCGGCCATGATCACCCACGCGATGATCGCGATGACGTCGTTCTGCGGCAGCAGGAACAACCCGATCGCAATGATCTGCAGCAACGTCTTGGCCTTGCCGCCGCGGCTGGCGGGGATGACGCCGTAGCGGATCACCCAGAACCGCAGCAGCGTCACGCCGACCTCGCGCACGGCGATGACGATCGTGATCCACCACGGCAGCACGTCGAGGATGCTGAGGCCCACCAGCGCGGACCCGGTCAGCGCCTTGTCCGCGATCGGGTCGGCGATCTTGCCGAAGTCGGTGATCAGCCCGTGCTTGCGGGCGAGCGTGCCGTCGATGTGGTCGGTGAAGCTCGCGACGGCGAAGATCCCGAACGCGATGAGCCGCCACGTCGTGTCGAAGCCGCCCGCCGCGAACAGTGAGAGCAGGAAGACCGGAACCAGTGCCATCCGCGCCATCGTGAGGATGTTGGCGACGTTGAGCAGCGGGACCTTCCTGGCCTCCGTCATGTCCCCAGCACCTCGATCACTTCGACGACGAGGTCGACGCCCTCGGAGTCGACCACGCGGCACCGCACGAGGTCACCGCGCTTGAGGTCCTCGGCTTCGAGCACGATGCACTCGCCGTCGACCTCGGGCGCCTGGTGCTCGGCCCTGCCGACGCAGTCGCTCTCGTCGTCCTCCTCGTGCTCGACCAGCACGACGACCTCGCTGCCGACGCGGTCCTCCGCGCGCTGGCTGGTCAGCTCCTCGACGAGGTTGCCGATGCGCTGGACCCGCTCCGCGATGGTGTCCGCGTCGAGCTTGCCGTCGAGGTTCTCGGCCTCGGTGCCGTCCTCGTCGGAGTAGCCGAAGATGCCGACCGCGTCGAGGCGCGCCTCGGTCAGGAACCGCTCCAGCTCCTGCAGGTCCTCCTCGGTCTCGCCCGGGAAGCCCACGATGAAGTTGCTGCGGATGCCCGCCTCCGGCGCGTGCTCGCGGATCTGCCACACGAGCTTGAGGAAGCTGTCGGTGTCGCCGAACCGGCGCATGCGCCGCAGCACGTTCTCGCTGGAGTGCTGGAACGACATGTCGAAGTAGTTCGCGACCTTCTCGGTCTTCGCGATGGCGGCCACCAGCGACGGCTTGGTCTCGGCCGGCTGCAGGTAGCTGACCCGCACGCGCTCGACGCCCGGGATGCTCGCGAGGCGGGGCAGCAGCTGCTCCAGCGCGCCGTGCTCACGCGGCAGGTCCTTGCCGTAGCTCGTCGAGTTCTCGCTGACGAGGAAGAGCTCCTTGACGCCGTTCTCGGCGAGCCACATGGCCTCGGCCACGACCTCGTCGGGGTGCCGCGACACGAACGCGCCGCGGAAGCTCGGGATCGCGCAGAACGAGCACCGCCGGTCGCAGCCGCTCGCGATCTTCAGCGGGGCCACGGGGGCGTCGTCGAGCCTGCGGCGCTGGACCTTGGTGGGCCCCCAGCCGTGGCCGGGCACCTGGACGTCGGCGGCCGCCTCCTGGCGCTTCACCGGCGTGATGGGCAGCAGCGTGCGGCGGTCCACCGGCACGTGCGACTCGACCCGCTTGCCGTGCAGCACGTCGTCGAGGCGCTCGGCCAGGTCGTTGTACTGGTCGAAGCCGAGCACGGCCGCCGCCTCCGGCAGGCTGTCCGCGAGCTCCTTGCCGTACCGCTCGGCCATGCAGCCGACCGCGACGACCTTGGCGCCGGTGTCGGACGCGGCGAGCAGCGTGTCGACCGAGTCCTTCTTGGCCTGCTCAACGAAGCCGCACGTGTTGACGACGACGACGTCCGCGCCCTCGTCCACCAGCTCCCAGCCGCCCTCGCCGAGGCGCCCGGCGAGTTCCTCGGAGTCGACCTCGTTGCGGGCGCAGCCCAGGGTCAGCAGCGACACGCGTCGCGGAGTGGTGGGAGAAGACACGGCGCTCAGCGTAACCGGCCCAGGTCTCCCGCCTTCAATTGCTACGGTCCCGGCCGTGGACCTGTTCGTCTCGACCCGCCCGGACGGCTCTGGGTTCTACGGCTCGCCACCGCTCGCCCCCGGCGCCCGGTGCACGTTCGACCCGGACGTGTTCTTCGCCCAGGTCCCACCACGCGAGCTCGACCCGTACGACGGGATGGTCGTGCACGAGAGTCCGCGCGACGTTGTGGCGTGGCCGTGCCGCATCTGGCGCGTGACGGACGTGGGCACGCCGGTGAGCGAACACCCTCATTTGAAGTTCTCTCGCGTCCGGGAACTGACAGGCGTCGAGGAAGTTCCGTCGTGGCAGTTCTTCGGCCCGCACGGCGACCAGGTGCTCACGATCCTCGACCAGGCCGCGCGGCTGCGCCAAGAGCAGGTGGACCGCATCGCGGCGATGGACGGGACCCGTGAGCGGAGGCTGTACGAGAAGCACTGGGACGACGGCTGGGGCAACTCGTACCTGGAGGTGCACCGCGCAGTCGAACGCGCGGCCGAGTACCGCGACGACGAGATGTGGCGAGACGCACGGGACTGCGCGGTCGCGGCGGCCTGGGGGCTGGAGCAGGACCTGTACACCCCCGCCGAACGCGAGGTGCTTGCCCGCCGGTGGACGTCCGTGATGGGCACTCATACTTGACGATCGTGACCAGTGGGGTAGTCGTGCGGCGCGCCCGCACCAGTGATGTGCGCGCCATGAAGGCGTTGATCGACGGGTACGCGGGGAAGGTCCTGCTGTCCAAACCGCTGGTCACCCTCTACGAGGCCGTCCAGGAGTTCTGGGTGGCCGAGGAGGACGGTGAGCTGCTCGGCTGCGGTGCCCTGCACGTGATGTGGGAGGACCTGGCCGAGATCCGCAGCGTCGCGGTCTCCCCCTTGGCGCTCGGCCGCGGCGTGGGTCACCGGATCGTGGCGCAGCTCATCGCGACGGCCAAGGAGCTGCAGCTCGCGCGCATCTTCGTGCTGACGTTCGAGACCAAGTTCTTCGGCAAGCACGGGTTCGTGGAGATCGAGGGCACGCCGGTGAGCCCCGAGGTCTACGAGGAGATCATGCGGTCCGTCGACGAGGGTGTCGCCGAGTTCCTCGACCTGAGCTACGTGAAGCCGAACACCCTCGGCAACAGCCGGATGCTCCTGGAGTTGTAACTCTTCGAGTAATTACTCGAAGAGTCTTGACTCGACGAACCTGGGCACACCAAGATTTGCGGTGTGCCCGAATCGCTGACCATCGACGAGCTCGCTGCCCGGATCGGCCTGCCCAGCAGCACCATTCGCATGTACCAGACGAAGGGTGTGCTGCACGCGCCGAGAAGGCAGGGGCGCGTGGCGTTCTACGACGCCTCGCACGTCGAGCGGTTGACACTGGTCCAGCGGTTGCAGCAGCGGGGGTTCTCGCTGCCGGCGATCGCGGAGCTGATCACGGCACGCGAGAAGGGCGAGTCGGTCGCCGCGGTGCTCGGCATGGGCGAGGCCGAGGGACCCGACGACTGGGTTCGGATCAAGGTGCGCGACATCAAGCACCTGATTCCGATGGGAGACGTCCAACCGCGACTCCTCCTCCGGGCTATGCGGTTGGGCTTGGTGCGGTGGAAGTACGGCTGGCCGCACGCGCGTCGCTGGGCACTCGAAGCGGGCGGCAGGCTCGCCGGCCTCAGGGTGCCCAGCGATGACGTCATGGACAGCTTCACGCGCCTGCGCACGGCGACCGACGCGATCGCGGCGGACTTCGTGCGGTTGTTCGAGCAGCAGTTCTGGCCGGAGCTGGCCCGCAAGGCCGGTGACGAGAACCAGCTGGAGAACGTGCGGACGTTGCTCGTCGAGCTGACCTACACGGCGGAGACCGCGGTGGTGGGGACGCTGCGGGAGTCGATCAGGGACGCGGCGGAGGAGTTCGCGTCGCGGCACGGGTTGCTGCCCAGCGACGAGTTCCAGCCCGCGTGGGCGGAGCAGCCGCTGCCGCCGATCGCCGAGAAGATCGTCGATCCGGACGGGGAACTGCCGAGCGAGCAGGAGATCGAGTGTTTTCTGGCGAGGGGGGACGAGGATGAGCCTGGTCGCTGATCCCCGGTGGCACGCGCAGATGAGAGACGAAGGCCTGGTCGTCTACGCGGGCGCTGACCTCGCGTACCTGATTCCAGACCTGCCCAGGGCGGTGGCCGTGGCGCTGGCGGGACTGTTCGAGCCGGTTTTGAGGGGAGTGGCTCGAACGGTCGACGAAAGCCGGTTGGGGGAACCGGTTCGCCGGCACGTGGCCCAGCTGAGGACCCTGGGCGCTCTCCGCCCGGCGCGGTTGCCCGCTGACGAGCGCAAGCCGATGGGGGTCGGCACGCGGTTCGTCGGCGAGGCACCCGCCGGGCTGGTGGAGCGGTTGCCGCAGAACGACGATCCGGACCTCTTGCTCGTTGTGCGGACCACCGGCACGTTGGTCGACCTGGTCGAGGTGGCGCGCACCACCGAGGTTCCGCACCTGTTGCTGGACCTCGCGTACCACCACACCGCCGCGATCGGGCCCCTCGTGGTGCCCGGCGCGGGCGCGTGCCTGGCGTGCCTCGCGGTGCGGGCGGGGCGGCGGTGGGGGGATCCGCCACCTCCCCCGCATCCGGGAGCGACGTCTTCGGACTTCCCGGTTTCTCTTGCGTTGCAAGCGGTTCAGAACATCCGCAACGGTTCGCTGGCGCTGCTGGACGCGGTCGTGACCGTCAACCTCGACGAGTTCACGACGACGCGCGAGAGCGTGCTGCCCGCCGCCGACTGCGAGATCTGCCCGGCGCTTCCCGTCGGGCGCGTGTCGTTGCCCTGGGGGGACAGTGAAAGCGGTACAGCCACCACCTGAACCACTCGACGGCGTGGCCGGCGGGCTCGTGATGCTCGACCTGCTCGTCTGGGTCTTCTTCTTCGTCGTGGTCGTCGCCTGCGCGGCGGTCTTGTCGGGCCTGCTCACGGGCCTCGTCTTCGGTGCTGTCCACCTCTTGAGGAGGTCCAGGCGATGACCACCGCGGTCCGGTTGCCCGACCAGTTCTCACCCGGTGCGGCCGCCGCGAACGCCGCGACGCCCACCTGTTGCTGTTGTTGTTGCTGTTGCGCGGTTTCCTCGGTCGGCGCCGCCGTGCACATCCCGGAAGCGCTGCACCAGGACACCAAAGAGCTCGAACGCCCGCGCAGCCTCCTGGTCCTGCCCGCCGCGCTCTACCCGCTGCTCGTCGTCGTGCTGCCGTTCGTCACGCTGGGCGAGGTCTTCGACCTCCACTGGGGTTGGTGGGTCGGCGGCTTCGGGGTGGCGCTCGGGTGGGCGGTCGCGTCCGGCGTCATCGCTCGATCGCCGAGGCCGGGGATGAGCGCGATACGGCTGCTCGGCTGGGCGTTCCTGTGGTGCGTCGAGCCGTTCGTCGTGCTGCCTCTGCTGGGACCGCTCGCCGAAGCCACGCACATCTCGGTGATCGCGGTGATCTACGTCGGCGGCGCATCGGCGTTCGGGTACCGGCTCTTCCGGCACTACCGGGGCAAGCGGTGAAGACCGTCGCCGAGGCGCTGATCGAGCGCGCGGTCGGGTGGCGGCAGGGTGTCGTGTCACAGCTGCACCCCGTGCCGCACAGTCTGTCCGATGTGGACATCGAGGGCTGGGCAGCGGTGCCGGAGCCCTTCGCGACCGGCGGCACTTCCGGCGGCACGACCCGGGTCGCGGCTGTTGCCGAAGCCCTGGAACGGCACGCTGCCGCGCGTGCTCCGCTGGAGGTCGCGACCGACGGGGAGTGCTGGCCGTTGGAGCACTTCAGCCTGCACACCGTGGAACAGCGGGTTCGGGGCGACTACCGCTACCGCAGGGGATACGTCGACACGCGGTACACGCGGGCCTGGACGTTGCCCGGCAACTCCCCGATCCGCGTGCCGGCCGGGCTCGTCGGCCTGGACGCCTCACACGGTCTGCCCACGACCTCGTCCGGTCTGGCGGCAGGCCCGTCGACCACCAGCGCGTTGCTGAGGGCCACCCAGGAACTGGTCGAGCGCGACGCGTTCACCACGACGTGGCTGCATTCCATTGCACCACAACGGTTCGCTGCCGATCTTCCGCACGGCGCCCAGGCGTTCGACCTCACGCCCGACTACAGCCCGCACCCGGTGATCGTCGTCGCCGGCTCCCTGCCGATCGCCGGCAAACCGCGGCCGACACTCGGCCTCGCCTGCCGCGCGACCGTGGCGGAGGCGCTGCGGAAGGCGTACGAGGAGTGGGTGCAGGGCACGGTGTTCATCGAGGTGTGGCTGGCGCGCAACGGTGATCAGCCCGTCTTGGACGTCACCGACTTCGACAAGCACGCGGTCTACTACGCGACCCACCCCGACGAGTGGGAAGCGCTGCCGTGGTGGAACGGCATCGAAACGGATCCGCCACCGGACGCGGCATGCCGTGGCGTCGCCGCTGAACTCACCGAGCTGGTGCACGCGCTGGACGACCGCGGCATCCGGCTCGCGTACCGGGAGCTCACCACGCCGGAACTGTCGGCGGTCGGCCTGCACTGCGTCCGCGTCCTCTCCCCCGACCTCGCGCCGCTGCACCCGGACCACCGCTGGCCGCACCTCGGCGGCCGCGTCCGCGAGCTGCACTGGCGCTACCCGCACGCCTCACCGGGCGTGTTCCCCAATCCAGCACCACATCCGTTGGGGTGATCGCGTGTTCGACGACTTCTGGGCCGCCAGCCGGTTCTCACCGCTGCACCAGCGCAGGCTCGGCGAACGGCTGCGCGACTTCCGGCCGCAGCCGCCGTTGATCGACCCGCTGGAACTGCCTTCCGCGCCGCGACCGCTGCCGAAACCTCACGACCGGCTGCAGAAGCTGTTCCAGGCACGGAAGAGCACCCGCGAGTTCGCGCCGAAACCGTTGACGGACAAGCAACTCGGCGCAGTCCTCGGCGCGCTGGGCGACAACAGCCACCCGTCCGCCGGCGGCCTGTACCCGTTGCGCTGCTACGCGTTCGTGAACGATCGTGCCGTCCGCTACGACATCCGCCGGCACGCCCTGCAGGACATCGGCCCGGCGCCGGCGGATCTGGCGGAGATCCTCGGCACGCCCGAGGTGCCGCCGCTCGCGATCGTGCTGGTGCTGAAGGACGACGAGGCGTTCGAGAAGTACGGCGAACGAGCGGGCAGGTTCGGCCTGATCGAGGCCGGCGCCGCCGCCCAGAGCATCTGCCTCCGTCTGGCAGAGCAGAAACTCGGCGGCTACCTGCTCGGCGGAGTAGCGGACCACGAGATGCTTCACTCACTCGGCTTACCGCGCGAACTTCGCGTGGCCACAGCGATCGCGTGCGGTCACCTGATCACCTGACGTTCATCAGATCGTGTCTACCGAGGACTGTCGATCACACGCTACAACTGGCGAGACCCCGCTCACACACCGAGGAGCTCGCCATGTCGAAGACCCTGCGCTCGGCATTCGTGGGTGCCACCGCATCCCTGGCCCTGATCTTCACGGGTGCACCGGCCCACGCCGTGGACATCGTCGCGGTGACCGACAACTACCTCTACTCGAAGACACTCAGCCAGTTCACAACACTGCGCGCCCAACAGCCCCACGCCGGCCAGCTCGACTGGTCGTCCGACGGCTGCTCGTACTCGCCGGACAACCCCTTCGGCTTCAAGTTCCTGCCGACCTGCCACCGGCACGACTTCGGCTACCGCAACTACAAGCGCCAGGGCCGGTTCAGCGAGGCGAACCGGCTGCGCATCGACAACAACTTCAAGTCCGACATGTACAAGCAGTGCGGCAGCAACTGGACGTGCAGGCGGACCGCCGACCTCTACTACGCGGCGGTGCGTGAGTTCGGTGGCAGCGCGAGCTCCACGGCCACGAGCATCCAGCAGGCAGGCCTGAAGTAAGTCCCTGAAAGCAGGACTCAGTCCTCGTCGCCGACGTCGGCGGGGCCGCCTCCACGCATCAGGTGGATCACGGACTCGAGCTCGTCCGGCTTGATCAGCACCTCACGTGCCTTCGAGCCCTCGGACGGCCCGACCACCCCGCGGGTCTCCAGCAGGTCCATGAGGCGCCCCGCCTTCGCGAACCCGACGCGGAGCTTGCGCTGCAGCATCGACGTCGAGCCGAACTGCGACGTGACGATCAGCTCGGTCGCCTGCACGAGCAGTTCGAGGTCGTCGCCGATGTCGGCGTCGATCTCCTTCTTCTCGCCGGCCTTCTGCGACGTGACGCCGTCGGTGTACTCGGGCTGCGCCTGGTTCTTGGTGAACTCGACGATCGACGAGATCTCCTCGTCGCCGACGAACGCACCCTGGATGCGCACCGGCTTCGACGCGCCCATCGGCAGGTACAGGGCGTCGCCCATGCCGATCAGCTTCTCGGCGCCCGGCTGGTCCAGGATCACTCGCGAGTCGGTCAACGACGACGTCGCGAACGCCAGCCGCGACGGCACGTTCGTCTTGATCAGACCGGTGACGACGTCGACGGACGGGCGCTGCGTCGCCAGCACCAGGTGGATGCCGGCCGCACGCGCCTTCTGCGTGATGCGGACGATGGCGTCCTCGACGTCACGCGGTGCGGTCATCATCAGGTCGGCGAGCTCGTCGACGATCGCCATGATGTACGGGTACGGCCGGTAGACGCGCTCGGAGCCGGGCGGCGCGGTGATCTCGCCGGACTTCACCTTGCGGTTGAAGTCGTCGACGTGGCGCACCCGGTTGACCTGCATGTCCTGGTAGCGCTGCTCCATCTCCTCGACGAGCCACGCCAGCGCGGCCGCGGCCTTCTTCGGCTGCGTGATGATCGGCGTGATCAGGTGCGGGATGCCCTCGTACGGCGTCAGCTCGACCATCTTCGGGTCGATCAGGATCATCCTGACCTCGTCCGGCGTCGCGCGGGACAGCAGCGACACCAGCATCGAGTTGACGAACGACGACTTGCCGGAACCCGTGGAGCCCGCGACCAGCAGGTGCGGCATCTTGGTCAGGTTCGCGGTGACCATGTGGCCCTCGATGTCCTTGCCGAGGCCGATCAGCATCGGGTGCGTGTCCTTGACCGTGGACGGCGCGCGCAGCACGTCGCCGAGGCGCACCATCTCGCGGTCGCTGTTCGGCACCTCGATGCCGACCGCCGACTTGCCGGGGATCGGGGCCAGCAGGCGCACGTTGTCCGTCGCCACGGCGTACGCGATGTTCTTGGTCAGCGCGGTGATCTTCTCGACCTTCACGCCGGGGCCGAGCTCGACCTCGTAGCGCGTGACCGTCGGGCCGCGGGTGAAGCCGGTGACCTGGGCGTCGATCGAGAACTGGTCCAGCACGCCGGTGATGGCCTCGATCATCTGGTCGTTGGCCTTGCTGCGGGTCTTCGGCGCGTCACCGTTCTTGAGGACGTCCGGCGGCGGCAGCTGGTACTCACCCTCGACGGCGCGCACGACCATCGCCGTGGCAGCGGCCTTCTCCTTCTTCGAAGCAGGGGCAGGCTTCGGCGCGGGCTCCGGCTCCTCCAGCGGCAGTTCGGCCTGCGGCTCCTCCTCGACGGGCGCGGCTGCCTGGCGGCGGCGCGACGGGCGGCGCAGGCGAACCGGCTTCGGCTCCTCCGCGGTCTCTTCCTCGTCGAACGGGGTTTCCTCTTCGGCCGCGCCGGGGTGCAACAGCGAGCGGATCCGCTCGGGCGCCTGGCGGATCGGCGTGTGCGTCACGACCAGCAGGCCGTACGCGAAGATCAGGAACAGCAACGGGCCCGCGACCCACGACGTGAGGCCCTGCGCGAGGAAACCGCCGGCCAGGTAGCCCAGCGCACCACCGGCGCTGCGGCGTTCGATCGGATCCATCGGCAGGCCGCCGATGAGGTGGAACATGCCGAGCACGCCGATCATCATCAGCAGCGAGCCGATGATCAGCCGCGGCCGCGCTTCCGGCTTCGGGTCGGTGCGCATCAGCGTGATGCCGATGCCGAGCAACACGACCGGCACGATCACCGCAGGGAACCCGACGGAGCTGCGCACCGCGACGTCGACCCACTGGCCGACCGGTCCGCCCGCCTGCCACCACACGCCGGCGCCGGTGATGAACGCGAGCGCGATCAGCAGCAGCCCGAGCCCGTCCCGGCGGTGCTCGGGGTCCAGGTCCTTGGTACGGCTGACCGTCCGCACGAGGCTGCCGACACCACGCCCCAATGCGCCCCACACGGCGCTGATGGCGCCGCCGCTCTTGCGCGGGGCGGGCTTTCTGGACGCGGTGGAGCGCGCCCGCGGCTTGGCTGGTGCTTTGCCGCGTGACGTGGTCTTTCTCGAAGTCCCTGTACGCCCGGCCATGTGTATAAGGTAGTCCCTCGCGTCTCACCAGCCCCGTTTGCAACTGGGACGCGTGCGAAAGCTCATGGTTCCCCGGATTCGGCACGGTGTCGTTCCGACACGCCGTACGCTGCCCCGCGTGTCCACACCGCTCTTCTGGCGCGTGCTCATGGCGATCGACCGTGGCTTCGTCGCGCTGACCGGCAAGCTCGAGGTGTCCGGCGACGTTCCTCAGGAGCTGCTCGGCAAACCGTTGCTGCTCGCTTCGAACCACATCGGCAACCTCGACCCGTTCGTGCTCATCGCGGCGTGCCGCAGGATCGGCATCAACCCGCGCTTCATGCTCGCGGGCGGCCTCCTCGACGCGCCGATCATGGGCCCCGCCCTGAAGGCGTGCGGCCACCTGCGCGTCGACCGCAGGTCGGCGAACGTGGGCGAGGCGATGCACCGCGCCGTCGAGGCGTTGCAGAAGGGCGGCGACCCGATCGCCGTCTACCCCGAGGGCAAGATCACGCTCGACCCAGGCATGTGGCCGGAGCGCGGCAAGACCGGTGTCGCCCGCATGGCGCTGGGCGGCGGCATCCCGGTGATCCCGATCAGCCAGTGGGGCGCCCACGAGGCCGTGTACTGGGGCAACCTGCGCGTCTCCGGCTGGCGGGACTTCCTGCCGTACCTGAGGTCGTGGCTGTCCGCGATCCGCAGGCGCCCGACGTTCAAGGTCCACTTCGGCAAGCCCGTCGAGCTCTCGGACCTCTCCGCGGAGACGATGGGCGACGCCCGCCGCGCCCACGAGCGGATCATGATCGCGATCACCGAGGGCTTGGTGCCGCTGCGTCTCGACGAGCCGGACCTGCCGCGCTTCCACGACCCGACGCGACCGACGACCGGTTCCTCCCCCTGGCGGCCCGCCTGATCGAGTAGGCGATCACGGTGATCAGCATCAGGAACGGCGCCGGGCTGCTGGTGTAGATGCCGATCACCAGGTCCGCCAGCGGGATCACCAATGCCAGCACGAACGCCTTGGTGCTCGCCGTGGGCAGCTTGACCTTCGGGTCCGCCCACGGCGTGCGGCCCCACGGCTTCGCGACGCTGAGCCACGTCTGGAACGCGAACCCGCTGATCATGCAGGCGGTGCCGACCGGCAACCACGAGGTCACGTGACCGTGCGCGGCAGCTTCGAGTTTGTCGCTCAGGATGAAGATGCCGATGTAGAGCTGAACGATGGTGATCGCGAACTTCGAAAGCACCCACCACTGCCGGAAGTAGCCCCACGGCGTCGTCGCGCTGAGCATCATGCCGGTGAACGCACTGGCGGCGCCCATGAACGCGAGCACCTGGTGATCCAGCACGCGCGCCATCCTGAACGCGTTGATGTCCCCCGTGTTCAAGCCGTAGAGCACCAGCGCCAGCAGCCCGACGGCCTGGCTGAGCCAGCCGACCGAGGTCACGACGTGCAGCCACACCACCAGCGTTCTCGCGCGTTTCGCCATGACATGTAGCTTGCCTACGCATCATGGCGTCACGCATCAGGGATCACCCTGACTCGGCAACCCGATCCAGCCACTCCCCCATGAGCGCGTTGAACAGCACAGGCTGCTCGATCTGCAGGTTGTGCCCAGCGGTGTCCAGCACGGCGAACGACGCGTACGGGTAGTGCGGGAGCAACGCGTAGACGTCCTCGTAGCCGGTCACGTTGTCCTGGCGGCCGGTCAGGAACAACGCGGGCCGCTCGTACGTCCCCAGCTCCGGACCGGCGGACAGGACCCACCTCCCGTGGATCCGCTCCATCGCGTCGCGATCCGCGAGCTCGAGACCGGGCACGATCTCGGCGGCGAAGCGCCGCGCCGTTTCCGCCGTCCGCACCACGGCCATGCCGTCGAACTGCGCGGCCAGGCCGGGATCGAGCACGACGCCGTCCGACCGGCGCACCTCGAACCGCGGCAGCGTCCGGTCGGCCGGGAACACGTTGGTACCGGTCGGGCAGATCAGCGCCAGCCCGCGCACCTGATCCGGTCGCCGATGCGCCAAGGCCCGTGCGAGGTAACCGCCGTAGGACTCCCCGACCAACAGGAACGGGCCGCCGATCTGGGTGTCGACGAACTCCTCAAGCGCCGCAAGCATGTCGTCGCTGGAGTCGATGCCGTCCGCCGGCGACTTCCCCATCGCCGGCAGGTCGGGGTAAAGGCGCCGATAACCGGGCCTGGTCTCGAAGAACGGCTCCAGGCAGCCGAGCATCAGGCGGTGGTCGGGGGTCCAGCCGTGAATCGCGAGCACCGGAGTGCCCGCACCGTGTTCTACGAAGTGCACGAGGTAGTTCTATGCCAACTCGTGCAGCCGTGCCCGCACTTCCGCGGTGAGCGGGTGGTCGTAGTCCTCGTAGATCGTCAACGCTTCGAGCAGGTGCGTGCGGGCGACGTCGGGCTGGCCCGCGCTCGTCTCCCCCAGGCCGTGCAACGCTTCCGCGAGGCTCTTGCGGTCACCCAGCACCCGCAGGAAACCGAGCGCGTGCCGGAACGAGTCGCGGGCCTCGATCCGGTGGCCCAGCTTGAACTGCGCCCAGCCGATGCTGACCAGGGCCATCGCCTTGCCGTGCACGGCGTCGTGGGAGTCCATCAGCTCGAACGCCGTCCGGGCCGAGGCCAGCGAGGTTTCGTACTGGCCGGCCGAGCGGAGGATGTCGCTCAGGAACAGGCGCGTGCCGCCCTCGCCGAACCACGAACCCACCTCGGCGTGGCCCTTCAGAGCCTCTCCGAACCTGTCGACGGCGAGGTCGAACTGGCGCATGCCGCCGTACGCCATGCCCAGGCCGGTGAGGCTCCACGCGGCGCCGACCTGGTCGCCGATCTCGCGGCGGATCGACAGAGCGCGGTCGAAGAGCTCGAGGGCGTCGGCGAAGCGCTGGCCGCGGAAGGCGGCGAGGCCCTGGCCGTGGATCGCCCAGGAGCGGGCGGCCTGGTTGCCGTCGCGAGCGGCGGTGCGTTCGGCGATGCGGTAGGTGCGGGTCCACTCGTCCAGTGCGCTGGAGACGATGAAGTAGTTCCACAGCGCGACCGGGATCTGCCAGGCCGTGGGCGAGTGGTGGTCCTCGGCGAGGCGGGAGACGGCCAGGAGGTTCGAGGACTCCCTGCGGCACCAGGAGAAGGCCTCGTCGTGCGAGGTGAAGTCCTGAGTGGACAGTGGCGGCAGCAGGAACGACGGGTGGTCCGGCGGGGCGATCACGGTGCCGGCGGCGTTCGCGGTGTCGAAGTACCACTGCAGCAGGCGTTTCACGGCTTCGGAGCGGCCCTCGGAGGACTCCTCGGTGGCGCTGAGCTCCGTGGCGTACAGGCGCAGCAGGTCGTGCAGGCGGAAGCGGCCGCGGGCGACCTCCTCCAGCATGTGACCGCCGGCCAGCACGTCCAGCAGGACCCTCGCCCTGGACACCGGCACGCCGGTCAGCGCGGCGACGGCGTTCAGGCTGATCTCGGCGCCGGGATGCAGGCCGATGAGGCGGAACATCCTCGCCGCGTCCGGCTTCAGGGCGAGGTACGACCACGAGAACGCCGCGCGCACGGCCGTGTCCTCGTCGTCGCCGGTCGCCAGCACGTTGAGCCGGTCGCGTTCGTCGGCGAGGTCGCCGGCCAGGTCGGCCAGCGTCAGGTGCGGCCGGGTGACGACGCGTTCGGCCGCGATCCGCACCGCCAGCGGCAGGTGGCCGCACAGCTCGACGAGCTTCGCGGCCGCATCGGGTTCGGCGGCGACACGGTCCGGACCCACCGCGGAAGTCAGCAACGCCAAGGCTTCGCCGCGGGTCAGCGTCGACAACGTCACCGAGTGCGCGCCATCGCGGGCGACCAGGCCGCCGAGGTGGTTGCGCGAGGTCACCAGCACCATCGACGACGAACGGCCCGGCAGCAGCGGGCGCACCTGTTCGGCGAGCCGCGCGTTGTCGAGCAGCACCAGCACCCGTTTGCCGGCGAGCACACTCCGGTACAGGGCGGACTTCGCGGGCAGGTCGTCCGGGATGCGTTCGGCCGGCACGCCGAGACTCTGCAGGAGCTGGTGCAGAGCGGCGGCGGGCTGCACGGGCGGCGACGACGCGTCGAACCCGCGCAGGTCGACGTGCAGCTGCCCGTCGGGGAACCGGGAAGCGACCTGGTGCGCGAACCGGACGGCGAGCGCGGTCTTGCCGACACCGCCGGTGCCGGTGATGGCGACGAGCACCGGCGAGTGGTCGTGCGGGACGAGTTCGGCGAGCTTCGCGAGCTCCTTGGCGCGGCCGGTGAAGTCGCGGATCTCGTGCGGCAGCTGGACGGGCACCAGCGCGGGCGCCGCGGGTTCCGGCTGCGGGTCGTGGCGGCCGACGAGAAGTTGTTCGTGGAGCTGGCGAAGCTCTGGTCCGGGCTCGATGCCGAGCTCCTCGATCAGCAGCCGGCGCAGGTCCGTGTAGACGGCGAGAGCCTCCGCCTGCCTGCCGCCGCGATACAACGCGGACATCAGCAGGCCGTGCAGCCTCTCGCGCAACGGGTGCGCGCTGACCAACGTCGTGAGCTCCGCCGCCACCTCAGCCTCACGCCCGACGGACAGCATCAACGCGGCGCGCTGCTCCACGGCCGTCAGTCGCATTTCGGCGAGGCGCGCACGTTCCACGGCGGCGAACGGTCCTGGCACGCCCTCCAGAGCGATACCGCGCCATAAGCCCAAAGCAGCGTCGAACGCGCTGATGGCGTCCGCAGGTTGAGCACGCAGCCGTCCGGCTTCGTCCAGATGGGCGCGGAACAGGGCGACGTCGGCACTGCCGGACGGGAGCCTCAGCAGGTATCCAGCGTCCGTCGAGAGCAGCACCGAGCTCGGCGCCCGCGAGGCCCTGCCCGGTTCGAAGAGCCTGCGCAGGCCGGCCACGTAGGTGTGGATGCCGTTGTCCGCGCTGGCGGGCGGCTCGTCACCCCAGACGGCGTCGATCAGCTCGCTGCGGGAGACGACGTGGTTGGCGCGCAAGGCGAGCACCGCGAGCACAGCTCTCTGCCGCGGCGGACCCAGGGTGAGCTCCTGACCGTCCACCGTCGCCGCGAGCGCGCCCAGCATGCTGACGCGCAACTCGTTCCGCACCGTGTGTCCCACTCCGTCGCTGTCCGCAGTCACCTAGCAACCTACCGTCAGTTTTCGTCCAGAAGCCATCCAGAGTCCGTGCAGAGGGCTTCTCCACACTTCACATCAGGTGGATTGGGCCGAAATGAGGGGGCGGAGATGAACGCGGCCGATGTCTTCGACACGCTCGGGCTGGAATACCAACGCGCTTGGTCGCACCAGCCCGCGCTGCACGGCACCCTCGCCTGGTTCGCCGCGACGCAGCCCTCCGGCTCGCGCGTGCTCGACATCGGTTGCGGCACGGGCGTTCCCGTCGCGCGCACCCTCGCCAAGGCGGGCATGAAGGTCACCGGCCTGGACGTGTCCCCGGTGATGGTCGACATCGCGACCGCCCAGGTCCCGGAAGCGACGTTCCACAAGATCGACATCCGCGACTTCGAGTCGCCGGCTGGTTCGTGGGACGTCATCTGCGCCGTCTTCTCCCTGCTGCAGATGCCGCAGGCCGAGATCATCCAGACCCTCGGCCGCGTCTCGGCGTGGCTGCGGCCCGGCGGCCACTTCTTCCTCGCCACCGTGGCCATCGACGTCGAGCAGATCACGCTGCCGTGGATGGGCCAGGAGATCGAGGTGTCCTCGTTCTCCGAGGAGAACTTCGAGGAGCACCTCGGCAACGTCGGTCTGCGGGTCGTGCGCCGGAGCCGGCCGGTTTTCACGCCGTCCTTCCCCGGCGCCACGCCCGAGGAGTCGCTGCACCTGGTGTGCCAACGTCCCTGACCGACCAGGCGGCGGCGCCAGTCCAGAGGACTGACGGTGATGGCCCTGCCGGGGTCGCGGACCCACTCGGTGCCACGACCTCGTGGCCGATGGCCGCAGTGGTCTCGGACGACCCGTCGAAGCCGCCGTAGAGGAGCGTCAGCCCGTGACCGGCCGCGGCGGAATCCGTGCACTGGGTGTGGGAGTAGGCGAAGCCGCGGGCATCGGAGCCGCCTTCACCGCCGATTTCGGACTGGCCGCAACTATGGCAACAGGTGAAGTTCTCGCGGGCGGTCATACCTGCCTCCTGCAGTGCGGCGAACGCGCGAGTGAGCCGCTCAGGATCGGTTTCCCCCTGCCATGAGGTCTGCTCCACGACCCGCTCCAGCCACAACCGGTCGGCCAGCGCCTGCGCCTGCGCACGCGAAACGGGCGTGGGGTACTCCGTGTGAGCTCGGCCAGTTCGGCGCGGGAGGCGTAGCCGCCGACCAGCACCTCGCGGACCCGCGCCTCCAACTCCGCGCGCTCGTCCTCGTCGAGATCGAGCCGCGGCGCCTCGCGGAAGGATGCTCCAGCTCGTAGTCACCACCGGCCTCGTGCCAGACCTGGACGAAGACGTCGGGCAGGTCGGGTATCCGCTGAACCACCAGAAACCGGTCACCCTCGCCACCGATTCGCCGGACCAGCGCAGCCAGCTCCTCGATGGACACACGGACGTGCCGCTCCCCGTTCTCCGTTTTCACCACGATCTCGAGCTTGCGCGGATCGCTAGTGCTGCTCGGCCAGCGCGCGGCCGATGAAGTGCGCCGACAGCAGGGCGAAGATGTAGGCCTGCAGGACCTGCACCAGCGCCTCGAGCAGGTACAGCGCGATGGCGAGTGCGAAGCCCAGCGCCGACAACGGCTTGAGCCAGATCGGGGCCTGCAGCAACAGGAACTCGGCGCCGAGCGTGAACACCAGCACCAGCAGGTGGCCCGCGAACATCGCCGCGAACACCCGGATCGCGAGGTTCACCGGGTCGAAGAAGAACTTCAGGATGACCTCGGTCGGGATCAGCAGACCCCACAGCACCGGCTTCGGCACGTCCGCGATGATGAACTGGTTGCGCAGGTAGCCCTTGAGGCCGAACTTCCTGATGCCCACGAAGTGGTAGAGCGGGAAGATGATGATCAGCGCGATCGCGAACGGGAACCCGCTGTGCGTGAACGTCGGGAACTGCACGAGCGGGATCAGCCCGTAGACGTTGTTCACCAGCACGAAGCAGAAGATGCTGACGATCAGCGGCACGTACGGCGCGAACTCCTTCGCACCGATCTGCTCCCGCGCGATCGTGTTGCGGCCGAAGTCGTAGACCGACTCGGCGGCGAACTGCCAGCGGCTCGGGACGATCTTCAGGTTCCTCGTGGTGACGAGGAAGAACGTCAGGATGATGACGACCGACAGAACCAGCAGAACCTGCGGTTTGGTCGGCGCGAACGTGAACGGCAGTCCGAGTGGATCGTGCCAGGTGAAGATGGGCGGCAGAAGAATGTCGTCTTTGCCGGGCGGAACAAACTCGTCGGCCATGGGCGTCCCCCTCGTCCAAGGTCAGAGATCCGACCTTAGCGGACGAGAGGGACGCAGATCACAGGAGGGTCACGGTCGTTGATCAGACCGGGATGACGGTGGGCACGATCATCGGCCGGCGGCGGTACGTCTCGGCGACCCAGCGGCCCACGACCCGCCGCACCGCCTGAGCGACCCGGTGCGTGTCGGTGATGCCCTCGGCTTCGGTGCGCGCCAGCTCCATCTCGACGAGCGGCACGACCTGGTCCAGCGCCTTGGGGTCGTCCGAGAAGCCGCGCCCGGAGATCGTCGGCGACGACACGGCCCTGCCGGTCGCGGTGTCGATGGCGACGGAGATCGAGATGAACCCGCCCTCGCCCAGGACCAGCCGGTCGGACAACGTCGACTCGCCCACGTCACCCACGGACAGACCGTCGACGTACACGTGGCCGACGACGACGCGGCCGCTGACGGCGGCCTTGCCGTCGATCAGGTCCACGACGACGCCGTCCTCGGCGATCACCACGTGGTCCTCGGCCACACCGGTCGCGACCGCGAGAGCCGCGTTCGCCCGGAGGTGCCGCCACTCGCCGTGCACCGGCATCACGTTGGACGGCCGGACGGCGTTGTAGAGGAACAGGAGCTCGCCCGCCGGGGAGTGACCGGAGACGTGGACCTTGGCGTTGCCCTGGTGCACGACGGTCGCGCCCAGCTTGGCGAGGCCGTTGACGACGTTGAAGACCGCGTTCTCGTTGCCGGGGATCAGCGACGACGCGAGGATCACCGTGTCGCCCTCGCGGATCGAGATCTGCCGGTGCTCGCCGCGGGCCATGCGCGACAACGCCGACAGCGGCTCGCCCTGCGAACCGGTCGACACGAAGAGGACCTCGTCCTCCTCCATCCGCATGGCCTCGTCCAGGTCGACGAACAGGCCATCGGGGACGTTCAGGAAGCCCAGATCCGACGCGATGCCCATGTTGCGGACCATCGAGCGGCCCACGAACGCGACCTTGCGCTTGTACTGCACGGCGACGTCGAGAACCTGCTGCACGCGGTGCACGTGCGAGGCGAAGCACGCGACGATGACCCGCTGACGCGCCTTGCGGATCACGTTCTCCAGCACCGGGCCGATCTCGCGCTCCGGCACGACGAAGCCGGGCACCTCGGCGTTGGTCGAGTCGACCAGGAACAGGTCCACGCCCTCGTCGCCCAGCCGCGAGAAGCCCGCCAGGTCGGTCAGCCGGCCGTCCAGCGGCAGCTGGTCCAGCTTGATGTCACCGGTGTGCAGCACGAGCCCGGCGGTGGTCCTGATGGCGACGGCCAGCGCGTCCGGGATCGAGTGGTTGACCGCGAAGAACTCCAGCTCGAACGGCCCGAAGGACGAACGCTGGCCCTCGCGGACCTCCACCAGCCGCGGGTTCTGGCGGTGCTCCTTGCACTTCGCCGCGAGCAGCGCCAGCGTGAAGCGGGAGCCCACGACCGGCAGGTCGGGGCGCAGCTTCAGCAGGAACGGGACCGCGCCGATGTGGTCCTCGTGGCCGTGCGTCAGGACGATGGCGTCGATGTCGTCGAGCCGGTCCTCGATGGCGCGGAAGTCGGGCAGGATCAGGTCGACGCCCGGTTGGTCGTCTTCGGGGAAAAGAACGCCGCAGTCGACGACGAGCAGCCGGCCGGCGTGCTCGAAAACCGTCATGTTGCGGCCGATCTCGCCGATTCCGCCGAGTGCGACGATCCGCAGACCGCCTTCCGGCAGAGCGGGCGGGATTTCGGTCGATTGGGTCACGCGTTGACTCCCAGTTCGGCCGCGATGGCCTCGATGTCTTCGGCCGCGGCGGGCACCAGCGGCAGACGCGGGTCGCCCACGTCCAGTCCGCGCAGGCGCAGTGCGGCCTTCGTGTAGGTCACGCCGGGAACCCGGCGGAAGGGTCGCAGCAGCGGCAGCAGCGACTCGTGGATCTCCTTCGCGCGCACCACGTCACCCGACTCGTAGGCGTCGGCCAGGTCGCGGAGGCGATCCGCGGCGAGGTGGCCGATGACGCTCACGAACCCGACGGCGCCGACGGACAGCCACGGCAGGTTCAGCGGGTCGTCACCCGAGTAGTAGGCGAGGTCGGTGCTCGCGATCACCCTGCTGCCCGCGTGGAGGTCGCCCTTGGCGTCCTTCACGGCCAGGATCCGCGGGTGTTCTGCCAGGCGCAGGAGCGTGTCGACCTCGATCGGCACGACCGCGCGCGGCGGGATGTCGTAGAGCATCACCGGCAGGTCCGACGCGTCGGCGACGGCGGTGAAGTGCGCGAGCAGGCCCTCCTGCGGCGGCCGCGAGTAGTACGGCGTCACGACGAGTGCGCCGTGCGCGCCCGCCTTCTCGGCCTGCTGCACGAGGTGGATGCTGTGCGCGGTGTCATAGGTGCCCGCGCCGGCCACCACGGTGGCCCGGTCGCCCACGGCTTCGACGACGGCCGTGATCAGCGCTGCCTTCTCACGGTCGGTCGTCGTCGGGCTCTCTCCGGTCGTGCCGTTGACGACCAGGCCGTCGTTGCCCAGGTCCACCAGGTGTTTCGCCAGCTCCTGCGCCTTGGCGAGATCGACCTCGCCGCGGGTGTCGAACGGCGTGACCATGGCGGTGAGAACGCGGCCGAACGGGCGGTTCGGCGCTGCGTACGGGCTTCCGGGCATGCGCAGAAACTACCCGAGATCAGACACTTCGGTTCAACGACCGCACGCGTTCGACCGCGTCGGCGTCACCGCTGTATTCCACGCGAGCCTCGTCGCGCCCGAACGCGAGCATCACGAGTTCGGACACCTCGCCGGTGATCACCACGCCGTTCGCTCCCGGCTTGGCGACCATGTGCTCGCCATCGGGCCGCACGAGGGTCACGCCGACCGGGGACGACCGGTAGGTGAACTTGGCGGTGAACGGCAGCAGCTTCCACAGCGCGTTCTCCCGCCTCACGTCGTACGGCCGCGGCTCCCAGTCGGTCCGTGCGCGCCGCACGTCCTCGTGGTGCACGAAGTACTCGGTTGCGTTGATGTACGCGTCGATGGGCTGGACCCAGAACGGCGGCGTGCGCACGAGGTCGAGGAGCTCGCTCCACGCCTTGTGCGCGTAGTCCTCCTGGACCTTCTCGGTCCACTTCGTGAAGACCGGCAGCAGGATGCCGGGCGCGGTGTCCAGCCGCCGCTCGCGGATCGCGAGGTGGGCGGCAAGATCCTTGGTCAGCCACGTGCCGCACAACGTCGGCGCGTCCGGGCCGAGCTCGGTCATCAGTTCGACGAGTGCTTTGCGCTCTTCACGGGCGAGACTCACCCGACCATTGCATCACAACCGGCTCAGGACTCGTTCGGCTTGTAGCAGCTGGTGAAGCCGTCCGGCTTGGCCGAGTTGCCGGCCATCAGGGCGACCACCTGCTCGCGGTTCAGGTTCTCCGGGTAGCCGGGCCAGTCCGGTTCCTGCCCGTTGACGTGCAGTTCGTCCAGCCAGTAGCCGGACTGGCCGGAGGTCTTGGCGAACTCCAGGTCGCAGCCCTTCACCCGCACGGTGACCTCGAGGGTCTTCTCCGAGGACTTCACCGTGCGCTTGCCGATCTTCTTGGACTTCTTCGACTTCTCCGTGCTGGGCTCGCCGATGCCGGTGAAACCGGCGGCCTTGAGCTCGGCGACGAACTTGTCCTCGTTGCCGGAGCAGGCCGACAGGGTGGCCGCGCAGCCGAGCGCCAGCAGGACGGAGATGATCCTTCTCTTCACGCTAGTTGTCCTTCTTCGCGCTGATGGTGCCGTCGAGAGAACTGCCGTCCTTCTTGCCCGCCACGCAGTAGATGCGGCGCTGCGCGTTGTCGTTCTTGTCCTTCTTCCACGCCGACTCGGTGGGGATCAAGGTGGTGAGCTTGAGCTTTCCGCCGTCCTTGATCCACTGCGACTTCAGCGTCAGCTCGCAGCGGGAGAGGCCGAGGTTCCTCAGCGCGTCGATGCCGGGGTAGGCCGCGTCGGGCAGGTTCGACTGCACCGGCAGCGTCTCCACGGCGTCGAACACCTCGAAGTCGTGCGGCTTGTCGCACTCCTCGCGGCTGTCGGAGTCGAGCTGCTTGGTGGGCGCGACCTGGCCGTTGCCGCAGACGTTCTCGGAGAGACCGAAGACGGGGATCTCACCGCCCTCGCCATAGGTCAGCGCCTGGCTGCCGCTGCCGCCCGGCGCCGTGGCCCAGCTGTGCGCGTAGATGCCGCCGGTGAACGCGGCCGCGGCGAGAACCACGGCACCAACCAGCGCGAGGATGCGGTTGCGCTTCTTCTTCGCCGGGTCGACGGCCTTCGTCTGCTGGTATTGCTGGGTCTGAGCGGGCGGGATGCCGGTGGGCGGCGTCGGCTGGTTGCCGATGCTGCCGAGCATCGCGCGGGCCTGCGGGCCGGACAGCCGCGCGTTCGGGTCGGCGATCAGCAGACCGGTGATGACGGCACCGAGAACACCGGTCGCGCGGGTCAGCCGCGGGGTCTCGCTCATGATCGCGTGCAGCGTCGAGGCCGTGGACGAGCGCTCGAACGGGCTCCAGCCCTCGACGGCGTAGCAAAGGGTGGCGCCCAGGGCCCACAGGTCGGCCGCCGGGCCCGCCTCGTGGCCGTGGATGCGTTCCGGCGCCATGTACGCGGGTGAGCCGATGAGGCTGCCACTGGTCGTCAGGCGCGGGTCGTCGACGGCTTGGGCGATGCCGAAGTCGGTGAGCTTGAGCTTGCCGTCCGGGCGGACCATCAGGTTGCCGGGCTTGACGTCGCGGTGCACGATCCCGGCCGCGTGGGCGGTCTCGAGCGCGGACAACGCCTGCAGCGCGATCGACACCACCTGGTTCGGCGGCATCGGGCCGTGGGTGCTGATCAACGTCGACAGCGTCGCCGCCTCGACCAGCTCCATGATGATGTACGTCGTGCCGTTCTCGTTGATCGCGTCGTACACCGTCACGATGCCGGGATCGTTGAGCTTGCCCGCGGTGCGTGCCTCACGCAGAGCGCGCTCTTCGAGCACACGGCGTTCTTCGGGCGCGATGCCGTCGGGCAGGTGCAGTTCCTTGATCGCGACGAAGCGACCGATGTGACGGTCCTGCGCGCGCCACACGATGCCCATGCCACCGCGACCGAGCTCCGCTACCAGGGCGTACCTGCCCGCGATGACGCGTGGTTCGACAGCCTGTCCGTGCAACATGCGCTCCTACACCAGAAGAACCGGGGGCGATGACGGTACTTCAGACCCGCCATGTGGAGGATCGGTTCCTACACTTCCGGCGCTACAACCAGTTCGTGACCTGCGGCACGCAGCGCGAGCACGGCACGACCGAGGTCGGTGTGCTTCACGAGCAGGTGGTCGGTGTCGTAAGTGGACACCGCGAAGAGCGAGACACCCGCGGCGGCGAGCTCACCCGCGAGCGCGGCCATGATGCCGGTGAGCGTGAACTCCAGCGGCCCGCGCACGGTGAGCAGCCGCCAGCCCTTCTCCGCGTTCTCGCCGGGCAGGGCGAACGACGACGGCGCGATGATCGACAGTTCGTCCGGGGTCCTCGTCACGGAGACCAGCACGTCGGTCAGGTCGAGCAGCCCGGCGGGGAGCGGGGCGTCCGCCGCCAGGCGCGTGACCGTGTATTCGCCGGGGCGGACGTCCACGATGAGCCGCTTCATGGGCGTCAGCCTTCAACCACCAGTGGGCTCGAAGCAACTTCTGTGCCGTCCGGGAGTGTCGAGATCACGAAGTCGGCGAACGCGTTCGGCGCGGCCTTGATCAGTTCACGCAGGCAGGCGACGGCGAGCTCGCGCAGTTCGACGTTGATGTGCTCGGTCGCGCGCATCGCGACGAAGTGCCGCCACGAACGGTAGTTGCCCGTCACGACGATCTCGGTGCCGGTCGCGTTGGGCAGCACTGACCTGGCGATCTGCCGCGCGCGCCGGCCGTTGACCGTCTTCTCCAGGCTCCGCACCAGGTCCTCGTACGCCTTGAGGCTCGCCTCGGTCGCCGCGACGAACCGGGCGTGCAGCTCCGGGTCTCCTGCGATGAGCTCGGGCTCGACCACGTCGGTCGGGTCGGTGCGCTGGGAGAGCTGCGAGTACGAGAAGTGCCGGTGCCGGATCAGCTCGTGGGTGAGCGAGCGGGGCAGCTCGGTCAGGTAGAGCGTCGCGCTGCCGTGCTCGAACGCGGCGAGGTGGCCGACGTCGAGCAGGTGGTGCAGAAACGTCGCGTTCGTGTTCGTCATGGGGTTCGAGCGGTCCCACGACTGGTAGCAGGCCCGGCCGGCGAACTCGACGAGCGCCGCGCCACCGTCCGCGTCGGTGGTCCACGGCACGTCGTCCGGTGGGATGAACTCGGTTTTCGCCACCAAGCGCACTCTCGGCATGCCCCGGACATTAGCCCTGATGCCAGGTGGCGGTTGCACGACACCAGAAGTGACGTCATAGTGGTGTCATGGATCTGTCGCCGTACATCGCGTCACTGCGCGAGGACCTGGCGACGGCCGCATCAGCGGGGGACGAGAACACCCGTCGAACGGCCGCCGCGTTGTCCGCAGCGCTCGAACCAGCCGCGCGACTGGCAATCATGAACGCACTGTCGGACCTGGCCGCGGAGGTCACCGCCTCCCTGGACGGCCAGGTCGTGGAGGTTCGGCTGGCCGGCCGGGACGTCCAGGTGGTCGTCACCGGGTCCGCGGAGCCGGAGCCTGAGCCCGCCCCGCGGCACGAGGTGCCGCTCGGTGACGCCACGGGTGACATCAGCCGCATCACGCTGCGCATGATCAACGAGCTCAAGTCGAAGGCCGAGGCCGCCGCGGCGGCCCAGGGTGTGTCGCTGAACTCGTTCATCCAGCAGGCCGTGGGTGGCGCGGTGCACGGCAAGCACAAGCATCAGCACAAGGGGTGGAGCGGAGGCACCGGCTCCGGGTCGCGTGTCCGCGGATGGGTGCAGGGGTGAGCGGGATGACCGAACCGACAGGCGTGGTGCGTCAGCAGAGCTTCGAGTTCGCGGGCATCGCCGAGATCGACATCTCGCTGCTCAGCGGGCGCGTGCAGGTGCGGCTGGTGGACGAGCCGGGCGTGCACGTCGAGGTGCGGCACGACCCGACCGCCGGCAACTCGTGGACAGAGGGCCTGTCCAGCGTGCTCAGCTGGGTGAGCGGCCAGTTCGGGCCCGAGAAGGGCGCTCCCGCGGCGGCCGGTCCCGAGGAGGCGGTCCGGGAAGCCCGCGTCGAGCTGCTGGGCAACCGTTTGCGCATCGAGTCGTCCAAGGCGCTGCCGTTGCGCGCGGTGCCGCTGTCCGTGGTCGTGACGGCGCCTGTGGGGTCACACGTGACGTCACGGACGGGCGCGGCTGACGTCACCGTGACGGGTGGCGCCGGCCGGCTCGACCTGAACACCGGCACGGGCAGCGTGTCCGCGGACCGGGCGGCCGGCGAGGCCAAGGTCAACTCGGGCGCGGGAACCGTGCGGCTGGGCACGATGCTCGCGTCGTTGAAGGCCAAGACCGGCAGCGGTGACGTCGAGGTGTCGTCCGTGGGCGGCAACACCACGCTGATCACCGGAACCGGCGACGTGTGGCTGGGCGCGGTGCAGGGCAACGTCCAGGTCCGCACCGGCAGCGGTGACCTGACCGTGGCCGACGCGGCTTCCGGCGAGATCCATCTCGGCACCGGATCCGGCAACATCCGCGTGGGCATCCGTCAGGGCACGCTCGCGCGCATCGACCTGGTCTCCACGTCCGGCAACGCCCGCAGCGACTTCGAGGTCTCGGCCGAACCGCTGGGTGACGCGTCGCTGTCGGTCACGGGCCGCACGGGCAGTGGCAACGCGCTCGTGACAGCCGCCGCGAACTGACCGGGGGGTCGGAGGGAACGGACGGCGTCCCCTACGGCTCCTGGAACGGCTTGGAGCCGCCGGGGACGTCGTCCGGGAAGATCGGGCAGCGGATCTCGCCGGTCAGGAACTTCCTGACGAAGGCCGAGAAGCTCCCGTCGAACGACCAGCTCTGCCGCAGGTCCGTGATCACCACGGTCCACTCGTCCGGCTCGCCGAGGGTGTACCAGAGGCAGTGGTCGCCGTTGAGCGTCGTGCCCCAGGGCAGCAGACCCGGCACGTCCGGGTGCACGCGGAGACCCGGCTGCCTGCGCAACGCCCGCAGGATCTTGGGCGCCTGCGCCATCCAGTTCATGAACCCGGCCCGCGCGGTGGGGTGCAGGATCCGGACGTAACCGCCGACGATCAGCGGCGGGTAGGCCTCGGCGAGGTGGACGTAGTCGCTGGGCAGCTCCGTACCCGCCCGCGCTTTGACCGCGTCCCAGTCAACCGGGTCAGGACGCCTTTCCGGCGCTCCCAGCAGATCGATCCACTCGTCAGGCGGCACCGCTCACCTCCGTGACCCTCAAGCATCGCCTGCGGCACTCGGGGTTCGGTTGTACCGCAGTCCGGCGATGACCAGTGAGACGACGGCGTCGAACGCGTCCTGAATGTGAGGATCCCCCCACTCCTGCGCGTGCGCGGGGTGGTGGAACTTCTCCGTCGCGTCCCAGACCGCCTTCGCCGTCGCGGCCACGTCGTCGGTCACGAACTCCTGGGTTTCCACTCCCGCCGAAATGATGCGCGCGACCAGACCCACCATGTGCCTGATGTGGTACTCGGGGATGGCCTTGCTCTCCTTGACCAGCACCTGGAACGTCGCGAACAGCTCAGGGTCCTCGGTGTGGCCGTGCCGCTTCTTGTCGAAGAGCTGCTGCAGCCAGGTCTTCAACGTCTCGCCGACGGTGAGGCCCTGGTCGAACCTCGGCGTCATCTGCTCGTGGACGGCGTCGAGCCAGCGGCGGGTCACCGCCTCCCTGAGCGCGGCCTTCGTGGCGAAGTGGCGGTAGACGCTGCCGTGGCTGACCCCGAGCGCCTTGGCGACGTCGACCACCGTCGCCTTGGCGGGCCCGTACCTGCGCAGCACCTCTTCGGTCGCCGCGAGGATCGCCTCTGAGGTCAACGCCTCCGCCACGTACTCACCTCTCGCTGTCCAGCATGGCCATCTGCGCGGCCGCGTAGCGCGTGCCCGCAGCGGCCCCAACAGGAACAACGGCCTCGATCTCCTGCAATTCCCGCTCGGTGAACGTCACGTCGACGGCACCGATCGCCTCGCTCAGCCTCGCACGCTTGGTCGTGCCGACGAGAGGCACCACGTCCTCACCGCGCGCCGCGACCCAGGCGATGGCCAGCTGAGCGACCGTGACGCCCTTGTTCTCCGCGATCTCGTTGAGCTTCTGGACGAGCGCGACGTTGTGGTTCAGGTTGTCGCCCTGGAACCGGGGCGAGTGGCCGCGCCAGTCGCCGGCGTCGAGGGCGGGCGGCGCGGCCGAGATCAGCCCGCGAGCGAGCACCGCGTAGGCCGTGATGCCGATGCCGAGCTCGCGCGTGGTCTGCAGGATCTCCCGCTCGACACCGCGTTCCAGCACCGAGTACTCGATCTGCAGGTCGGCGATCGGGTGGACGGCGTGGGCCCTGCGGATGGTCTCCGCGCCGACCTCGCTGAGGCCGATGTGCCGCACGTGGCCCTTCTCGATCTGCTCGGCGATGGCGCCGACGGTGTCCTCGATCGGCACGCTCGGGTCGAGCCGCGCGGGCCGGTAGATGTCGACGTGGTCGGTGCCGAGCCGCTGCAACGAGTACGCGAGGAAGTTGGCGACCGCGGCCGGCCTCGTGTCGAAGCCGATGAACCCGCCGTCCGCGTCCCGCATCCCGCCGAACTTGACGCTGAGCTGCACCTCGTCCCTGCGGCCCCGGACGACCTCGCTGATGAGCAGCTCGTTGTGCCCCATCCCGTAGAAGTCACCGGTGTCGAGCAACGTGACGCCCGCGTCCATCGCCGCGCGGATCGTCGCGATGCTCTCGTCACGGTCGGCCGGGCCGTAGCTGTGGGACATGCCCATGCAGCCGAGCCCGATGGCGGACACGACCGGGCCGGTGGCTCCGAGCTGACGCTTCTGCATCTCCGAACTCCTTCGTCTCTTCGGTCACTCCACCGTGTCCGATGGACTGACAGATTTCAATATCTGTCAGCCGTCATTTGTCTGTGGGATTGACAAAATAGTTTTGAACGTTCAAAGTTGTTTTTGCGATGAGAGACGTGATCTATCTGGACCGGATGGAGCAGGCCGAGACCCTGCTCAAGCCGCAGCGCGTGGAGGTGCTGCGGCAGCTCGCCGCGCCGCGCTCGTGCACCGAGGTCGCCGAGATGCTCGACCAGACGCCGCAACGCGTGCACTACCACGTGAAACAGCTGGTCAAGGCCGGCCTGGCCACGCAGGTCGCCGAACGCAAGGTGCGCGGCGTCCAGGAAGGCCTCTACCAGGCCGTGGCGCGTTCGTACTGGCTGTCGCCGCGGCTGGTCGGCCGGATCGGGTCGCGCGACGAGCTGGCACTGGGGCATCTCGTGGACCTCGCCGAGCAGGTGCAGGCGGACGTGGCGGCACTGGACCGCAACGCCGAGCTGCCGTCCGTGGGCGTGTCCGGCGAGATCAGGGTCCGGCCGGAAGAGCGCCAGCAGTTCCTCGCCGAGCTGCAGACGACGTTGCAGGACCTCTTCACCCGATACGGCGGCGCGGAAGGGGATGCGTTCCGCATCGCGCTCGCCTGCTACCCCAAAGGAGACAACCGATGAGCACCGGAACCATCCGGGTTCGCACGTCCGCGCCTGTCGCCAGGATCCACCAGGCGCTCACCACCGCCGACGACCTGCGGGTGTGGCTCGCCGAGCACGCGCACGTGGACCTGGAGGGCGGCGAGTACGAGTTCTGGGGGCGCTACACCCCGGACGGCGAACGCGGCCGGCAGAAGCTGCTGGGCCACGACGACACGTCGGTGCGCTTCTCGTGGCAGCTGTACGGCACCGAGTACACGGTCGATCTCGGCGTGGAGCAGCGTGACGGCGAGACGCTCATCGCGGTGGCGCAGACGCCGTACCCGTCCTGGGGCCTCGGGGACGAGCAGGCGGAGATCCTCCAGACGTTCTGGCCGCTGGTGCTGGGCAACCTGGTCGAACACGTCGAGGGCCGGCCGGTGCTGGGGTTCTGCGACTTCACGACGCCAGAGCAGCGGTTCGAGTTCGACATCGCCGCCACACCGGCGGCCATCATCGACGCGCTGACCGACCCGGACGTGTTCGCGCGGTGGTTCGGGGCACGGATGGAGATCGAGCCGCACGTCGGCGGCCGGTGGACGATGGGCAGCTTCGAGCAGAACGACCACCCGGCGAAGATCATCGCGCTCGACGAGGGACACTTCGCGCTCGACTTCCGGGAAGGGATGGTGGCGTCCTGGGAGCTGAAGGGCTCGGAGGGCCGGACGCACCTGACGTTCGTGCAGAGCGGGTTCGACACCGGCAACCCGCCCTACGGCGCGTGGATGGGCTGGCTCAGCGGTTTCGCGGACCTGCGCCGGATGCTGGAGCTGCCCGGCTGGCGTCCGATGTGGCATTCGTACGACATTCCCGGTTTGCCCGACGGCATCCTGGTTCTTGAATAATCAGGCGTGAAACGGCGGGTGAGAGCCAGATCATTCGGCTCTCACCCGTTTGCACGTGGCTTTCGTCGGCGGCGGATCTATATCGTAAACTTCGTGCTCGATTCAGCCCGCATCACCGTTGCCGCGCTCGTGATCGCGTTCTCAGTGACCGCGTCGATCGTCCTCAGCCACTAGAACCAGGCCATCACCATGGCCGGTGAGGCCGCGAGGAAGCTGAACCTCGCGAACCTGCCCACCATGCCGGTCACGACGAACATCACCGTGGACATGCCCGCGAGTCCGGCGAGAACGCTCGTCGCCATGAACGGCGGCACCCCGACCAGCGAGCTCACGGCGTGGGTGCCGGCCATCCAGTTCGGGTGCGCTTTGCACTTCACGTGCACCCAGTCGTACCAGCGGTGCGCGCGCGTGCCCGGCCCGAACCAGCGCCGAAACCGCGACGGCTTGTCGTTCGGCTTGCGGTGGAAGAACTTCGGCAGGTGGATGTCGCCCCGCGCCGCGTAGAAGTAAACGAGCTTGCCCAGGACCTGGCCGACGGCCACGACCAGGCCGACGATCCAGAAAGAGATGTCCGGCCAGCGCGTGCACAGTCCCAGAACCCAGGCTTCGATGCTGACGAAGGGGACCACCGCTGAGCCGAGCGCGACCCCGAAGGTGAGGCCAACCAAGGCGAGCACCTGGCCGAGGCTACACAGGTCTCAGTGCTCGAGCCGGACGGTCAGCGGCCCGGACACCCGGACCTCGCGCAGCGGACGCCCGCCTGCGTCCAACGTGCGTACCGTGCCGTCACCCGTCCAGCCGAGTCGTTCGTAGAAGTTCCGCGACGCCTTGTCCGCCTCCGGCACCCACGCGATCCCCCGCGTCGCACCCGCTTCCTCCAAGCGCCTGCACGCCTCCGCGACCAGCCGCGTTCCGTGGCCGCGCCTCCCCCAGCGCGGTTCGACGAGAACGCTGAGCAGCGCGGTCGTCGCCGCGTCCGGTGGCAGCGACCCGTCCGCTTTGGCCACTTCGTCGTCCGGAGCCTTGCTCGCCACGACGAACCCGACGATGAAGTCGCCCTCAGTCGCTTTGAGCACCGCGTTCTGCTGGACGGCCAACGCCCACGCCTCGTCGGTGTCGAGAGTGTCCAGCACCTCCGGCGGCAGCAGCTGGGCGTAGGCGAGCCGCCACGTCTCCCGATGGATGCGGACGATCTCCGGAAGATCAGCAGCGGTGGCGGTGTGCACGCCGGCGTCGGCCATAACCGCACCTTATCGACGCCGCGTCGCAGAATTGTCAGGGGTGCGTGGCAACATCGGCCACGTGCAGAGGATGAGTGCGGACGTGGCCCGCCGAATCGCCCTGGCCGCACAGGGCTTCACCGACCCCAGGCCGTCCACGGCCACCCGCAGGCACCTGCAACGGGTGCTCTCGCGCGTGCAGCTGCTGCAGATCGACTCGGTGAACGTGGCCGTGCGCGCGCACTACATGCCGCTCTTCTCCCGCCTGGGCGCCTACGAGCCGACGCTGCTGGACGAGGCAGCGTGGACGCACTCGTCGCGCAAACCCCGCATGCTGGTGGAAACCTGGGCGCACGAGGCGTCGCTGGTCCCGGTGCTGGACTGGCCGCTGTTCCACTCCGGAGCCAAGAAGCGCGGCTGGTGGCAGAACTACCGGACCATCCTCGAACGCTCCCCGCAGCTGGTGGACGAGGTCCTCGCCGCCGTGAAGGAGCTCGGCCCCATCGGTGCAGGCGCCCTGGAAAAGGCCCTGATCGGCGACTCCGGCCGCTCCAAGGGCCCGTGGTGGGACTGGTCCGAGGTCAAGCGGGTGTGCGAGGTCCTCTTCGGCGTCGGCGTCCTGACCACCGGCACCCGCCGCAGCTTCGAGCGCCTGTACGACCTCACCGAGCGCGTCATCCCGCCGGACGTCCTGGCGCAGAGGTGGACGCCGGAAGAGGGCGCCCGCGAACTGGTCAAGCGCTCCGCCGTGGCCCTGGGCGTGGCCACCGAGCCCGACCTGCGCGACTACTACCGCCTGGACCCTCGCCGTTGCCAGGCCGCGGTGGCCTCGCTGGTGGAAGACGGCGTGCTGGAGCCGGTGTCGGTCGACGGCTGGCGCGGCACCGGCTACCGGCACGTCGAGGCGAAGGCGCCGCGGCGCGTGGAGGGCCGCGCGTTGCTGTGCCCGTTCGACCCGCTGATCTGGGAGCGGGCGCGCACGGAACGAATCTTCGGCTTCCGGTACCGCATCGAGATCTACGTCCCGGAGCCGCGGCGGGTGCACGGCTACTACGTGTTCCCGTTCCTGCTGGACGGTCAGCTGGTGGGGCGGGTCGACCTGAAGGCGGACCGGGCGGCAGGCGTGCTGCGGGTGCAGTCGGCGTTCGCGGAGGAAGGGGTCGAGCGCGGTCGGGTCGCGGCCGAGCTGGCCGCCGAGTTGAGGCACATGGCCGAGTGGCTGGGACTGGAGGACGTTCTGGTGGTGCAGAAGGGAGATCTCGCCGCAGAACTGGCGGTCGCGGTCGCTCAGCGGGTCTGACGGTCAGGATCGGCAAGAACGCTCGCGACGAAGGCTGCTTTGCCCGCCGTGTACGCCTCACGGTCGTGCCCACTGTGCTGGGCCAACCGTCGCTTCAAGTCCTCATAGGCCTGTACGAGGCGTGCGTCGTTGCGCAGCGCATCACGGAACCGGATCTGGTCGGTCCACCTCGCGTGCCCGGCCTCGATGAGGTGCAGGTGCGCCTCGCGCCGCTGCCCTGACGCGTCCGGCTTGACGAAGAAACGGCGCCACGGCCGGCGATCCAGTTCCGGAGCCACGTACGACCAGCCGTCAGCCACGAGACGTCCGGACGCCTGCGCGACGACGATGTCCAGGTCGGACACCGAAGCCATCAGGTCCACGATCGGCTTGGCGGCCAAGCCGGGGACCGCCGTCGACCCGATGTGCTCGACACCGTCGACCAGCCAGGGTGCGAGCAGACCGGCGAGCCTGGCGCACTCCGCTTCCGCACGCGCGATCCACCGCGGGTCGTGCGGACGAACCTCTGCCCGCTCATGAGCCCACGCCGGAGCACCCTCGCTCATGAGTGCAGCTGGATGGCCTTGCGCATCGTCTCGCGCGCCCGCCCGCGGTCCCCCGCGATGTCGTAGGCGTACGCGAGCCGGAACCACACCCGCCAGTCCTCGGGCGACGCCTCGACCTCGGCCCGGCGCTCTTCGAACCACGAGTCCGCGGCGTCGCGGTCCACCCGGCCGGACGGCCAGCGCGGCAGGTGCGAGACGTCCGGCAGCAGGCCCTCGGCGTCGAGCTCGCGGGCCATCTTCTCGGTCTCCCACCCGAACCGCAGGTTGGAGTACACGAGCCACACCCCGAGCAGCGGCAGGATCAGCACGCCCGCGCCGAGCAGGATCCCGACCAGCTCACCGGTCTGCAGCAGGGCCAAGGCGCGACCGGTGAGCAGGACGAAGTAGACCGCGAGGGCCGCGATCAGCAGCCCGACGGTGACCCTGACCTTCACAGGTCCAGGTACTTGTCGAGGCCCACGGCCAGGCCGGGGCGGGACACGATCTCCCGCACACCCAGCACGACGCCCGGCATGAACGACGTCCGGTGCAGCGAGTCCTGGCGCAGCGTCAGGGTCTCGCTCTCGCCGCCGAACACGACCTCCTGGTGCGCGATCATCCCGGAGATCCGCAGCGAGTGGACCCGCACGCCGTCGACGACCGCACCGCGCGCGCCCGGCTCCTCCTGCGTGGTCGCGTCGGGCATCGGGTCCATGCCGGAGCGAGCCGCCGCGATGAGGCGAGCCGTGTGGGCTGCCGTGCCCGACGGGGCGTCGGCCTTGCGCGGGTGGTGCAGCTCGATGATCTCGGCCGACTCGTAGTAGCGGGCGGCGATCTCCGAGAAGCGCATCAGCAGCACGGCGCCGATGCCGAAGTTCGGCGCGATCAGCACGCCGACGGACGGCTTGTCCGCGAGCAGTGCGGCGACAGCGTCCAAACGCGACTGGTCGAAGCCGGAAGTGCCGACGACGCAATGGATTCCGTTCTCGATGCAGAACGAGAGGTTGTCCATCACCACGTCGGGGTGCGTGAAGTCGACGACGACCTCGACACGGGCATCCACGAGCCCGGACAGCGGGTCGTCGGCGTCGAGGGCGGCCACGACCTCCATGTCCTTCGCGGCCTCGACCGCGCGGACCACCTCGGAACCCATGCGGCCCCGCGCGCCGAGAACTCCGACGCGAATCATGCAATCACCTCGTGTACCTGGTCCGGCAGATCGTCGGCATGATCGTAGGGGCCGACCACGGCGGCAGCGACGGGGCGGCGCAGCAGATCACGTGCGAGCGACGCCACTTCGTCGGCGGAGACCTCGTCGATGCGCGCGAGAGTCGCCTCGACGCTCAGGTGGTCCCCATAGTTCAGCTCGGACTTGCCGATGCGCGACATCCGCGAGCTGGTGTCCTCCAGGCCCAGCACCAACGCACCGCGCAGCTGGCCCTTGCCCCGCGCCACCTCCGCGTCGGACAGGCCGCCACCAGCGACGTCCACGAGCACCTCGCGGATCACGCCGGCGGTCTCGCCCAGCCGATCGGGCTGGCAGCCCGCGTACACGGAGAACGTGCCGGTGTCCGCGTACAGGCCGACGGACGAGTACACCTGGTACGCCAGGCCCCGCCGCTCACGCACCTCCTGGAACAGCCGCGAGCTCATGCCGCCGCCGATGGCCGCGTTCAGCACGTTCAGCGCGAACCGGCGCTCGTCGTGGCGGTCCAGGCCGCGCATGCCGAGCATCATGTGCGCCTGCTCGGTGTCGTCGGTGTGCAGCACCAGCTTGCGGGCGTCGGCGATGCGCGCGCGGCCCGCTCGCGGTGCGACCGCGCTGCCCACCCGCGACAACCGGTCGCCGATCGCCTTGCGCACCAGGCGCATCACGTGCGTGTGCTCGATGTTGCCCGCGACGGAGAACACCATGCGCGGCAACGTGTAGTTCTTCTTGTAGAACGAGTAGAGGTTGTCCCTCTCCATGTCCTGAATGGACTTCTCGGTGCCCAGCACCGGACGTCCCAACGCATGTCCGCCGAACAACGCCTCGATGAACGCGTCGTGCAGCAGGTCCTCGGGGTCGTCGTCGCGCATCGCGATCTCTTCGAGCACGACACCGCGTTCGGTCTCGAAGTCACGCGGACCGCAGATCGCCTCGAACACCACGTCCGCGACCAGGTCGACCGCCAGCGGCAGGTCCTCGTCCAGGACGTGCGCGTAGTAGCAGGTGTGTTCCTTGGCGGTGAACGCGTTCAGCTCGCCACCGACCGCGTCGATCTCCTCGGCGATGGCGGCGGCCGACCGGCGCGCGGTTCCCTTGAACAGCAGGTGTTCCAGGTAGTGCGCGGCGCCCGCCACCTCCGGCCGCTCGTCACGGGAGCCGACCTGCACCCACAGCCCGACCGAGGCGGACCGCACGCTCGGGATGCGCTCGGTGATGACCCGCAGTCCGGAGGGCAGCATGCTGCGCCGCACCTCGGACCCCTCGGACATCTCGAACACCCGCGTGCTGCCCGGCCGCTGGAGGTGCCCCAACCGTCCGGTACGCGGACGGCCGCGGGTGGATGCACCCGCGGCCGTCCCCTTGTCTGTCACGCTCACTGCGCGGGAGCCGCCTCAGCAGCCTCGGTGGCCTCTGCGGCCTCCGGGGCGTCAGCCGGCTTGGCGGCGTCGTCGTCGTTCACGACGACGAGGCTGATCTTGCCGCGCTGGTCGATGTCGGCGATCTCGACGCGGAGCTTGTCGCCGACCTTGACGACGTCCTCCACCTTCGCGATGCGCTTGCCGTTGCCCAGCTTCGAGATGTGGACGAGGCCGTCCTTGCCGGGCAGCAGCGAGACGAACGCGCCGAACGCCGCGGTCTTCACCACGGTGCCCAGGAAGCGCTCGCCGACCTTCGGCAGCTGCGGGTTCGCGATCGCGTTGATCATGCCGATCGCGGCCTCGGCCGACGGGCCGTCCGCCGCACCGACGTAGATCGTGCCGTCGTCCTCGATCGAGATGTCGGCACCGGTCTGCTCGGTGATCGAGTTGATCATCTTGCCCTTCGGGCCGATGACCTCGCCGATCTTGTCGGTCGGGATCTTGACCGACGTGACGCGCGGAGCGTAGGCGCTCATCTCGTCCGGGTCGGAGATGGCCTCGGCCATGACCTCCAGGATGGTGTAGCGCGCGTCGCGGGCCTGGCCCAGCGCCGCCGCCAGCACCTCGGACGGGATGCCGTCGAGCTTCGTGTCGAGCTGCAGCGCCGTCACGAACTCCTTGGTGCCCGCCACCTTGAAGTCCATGTCGCCGAACGCGTCCTCGGCACCGAGGATGTCGGTCAGCGCCACGTACTCCGTCTTGCCGTCGACCTCGTCGGAGACGAGGCCCATCGCGATGCCGGAGACCGGCGCCTTCAGCGGAACACCGGCGTTGAGCAGCGACAGGGTCGACGCGCAGACCGAACCCATCGACGTCGAGCCGTTGGAGCCGAGAGCCTCGGACACCTGGCGGATCGCGTACGGGAACTCGTCGCGCTTCGGGAGCACCGGCATGAGCGCGCGCTCGGCCAGTGCGCCGTGGCCGATCTCGCGGCGCTTCGGCGAACCCACGCGGCCGGTCTCACCGGTCGAGTAGGGCGGGAAGTTGTAGTGGTGCAGGTAGCGCTTGTGCGTCTCCGGGGAGAGCGAGTCGATCTGCTGCTCCATGCGCAGCATGTTCAGCGTGGTGACGCCCAGGATCTGGGTCTCACCGCGCTCGAACAGCGCCGAACCGTGCGTCCTCGGGATCACGGCCACCTCGGCACCCAGGTCGCGGATGTCGGTGAGGCCACGGCCGTCGATGCGGACCTTGTCGCGCAGGATCCGCTGGCGCACGAGCTTCTTGGTCAGCGAGCGGAATGCGGCGCCGACCTCCTTCTCGCGGCCCTCGAACTGCTCGGCCAGCTTGTCGAGCGTGGCGGCCTTGATCTCGTCGAGCGTGTTCTCGCGCTCCTGCTTGCCCGCGATGGTCAGCGCCTGGGCCAGCTCGGCCGACGCGGCCTGCTCGACGGCCTCGTAGGCGTCGGGCTGGTAGGCCGGGTACGTCGGGTACTCACCGGTCTCCTTGGCGGCGACCTGCGCGAGCTGCGCCTGCGCCTCGCAGAGGACCTTGATGAACGGCTTGGCGGCCTCGAGACCCGCGGCCACGACCTCCTCGGTGGGGGCGACGGCGCCCTCGCCGATCAGGTCGATCACGTTCTCGGTGGCCTCGGCCTCGACCATCATGATCGCGACGTCGCCGGAGTCGACCACGCGGCCCGCGACGACCATGTCGAACACGGCCTTCTCGAGCTGCTCGTGCGTCGGGAACGCCACCCACTGGCCCTCGATCAGAGCGACGCGGACGCCACCGATCGGGCCGGAGAACGGCAGGCCGGCGAGCTGCGTGGACGCGGACGCGGCGTTGATCGCCACCACGTCGTACAGGTCGGCCGGGTTCAGGCTCATCACGGTGATGACGACCTGGATCTCGTTGCGCAGGCCGTCCACGAAGGACGGGCGCAGCGGACGGTCGATCAGGCGGCAGGTGAGGATGGCGTCCGTGCTCGGACGGCCCTCACGCCGGAAGAACGAGCCGGGGATGCGACCCGCGGCGTACATGCGCTCCTCGACGTCCACCGTGAGGGGGAAGAAGTCGAAGTGTTCCTTGGGCTGCTTCGACGCCGTGGTGGCGGAGAGCAGCATCGTGTCGTCGTCCAGATACGCGACCACGCTTCCGGCGGCCTGACGCGCGAGGCGCCCGGTCTCGAAGCGGATGGTGCGCGAGCCGAACTTGCCGTTGTCGATAACGGCAGTCGCCTCGTGGACCTCGATGTCCGTCATTTACTTGTTGCTCCTCGTCTTTTGGACACCGCTACGCGCGTTCTGACGAGGCCGGTCTTCGATCGAAGTCCCCTGGGGCGTTTCCACCAGGGGGCCACTACCGAGGACCGGCGAAAACTGCTTCGCGCGCTGCGGGCCCTGTTTTGTTCGTCTTTCAACCAGGGGTCTGTATACACCCGGCTGTACGCCGAGGGGGAGTGACCGGCCGGTCACTCCCCCTCGGCAAGTATCACCTGCGCAGACCGAGGCGCTGGATCAGCGCGCGGTAGCGGTTGATGTCCACCTTGGTCAGGTAGTTCAGCAGACGGCGGCGACGGCCGACCATCAGCAGAAGACCACGGCGGGAGTGGTGGTCGTGCTTGTGCTGCTTCAGGTGCTCCGTGAGGTCGGCGATGCGCTTGCTCAGCAGGGCGACCTGGGCCTCGGTGGAGCCGGTGTCGCTGTCGTGCAGACCGTACTCGCCGAGGATGGACTTCTTCTGCTCCGTGGACAGTGCCACTAGGTACTTCTCCTACATGTTCAGGTCCGTGCGGCCCCACGCCCGCCGAATTGCTGGCCGGGGTAGCCGGTACTGGCCGCCACGGACCGCAGCCAGACCCAACTGGGAAGGTTATCAGGCACGGTGCTCAGCGGCGCGCTGACGTGCGCAAGCCCACCCGTGCGACGGGCGTGTAGACACCATCGGCGCTGCTCACGAGCACTGCTTCTGACGGCTGCCACGGGCTGCTCAGGAACGCCGGCATCGGCTGCCCCCGGTACCCGTACGCCACTGTCAGGTGCGCCTGCCAATTGTCGTTCGCGCCCGCCGCCCTTGCCAACCGATTTAACTCGCCGTCCACTCCCGCCCACAGGATCCTGCCGCGGAAGTCGCCGAAGTCCTTCAGCCGCAGCTGCGGCACCTCGTGACCCTCAAGTGCCCGGAAACGTTCCTCATCCGCGGTCTCGCCGTGGAAGCAGAGCGTGATGTGCCACTTCTCCGGCTTCGTCCACTCCAGGCCGTGCGTGCGGTCGAGCACCGCTTCGAGCTCCGCGACCACGTGCCGCGGCGGGAAGAGCGCGGTGAAGAACTTCACCTGGCGGCGCGGACGGCCCTGCGGAACAGTTCGGCGATCGCCGGGAAGTCCGCGGACAGCAGGTCCGCGGCCTGCTGGAGCTCGGTGCGGTCGGCGACCCTGCGCAGCACCGGGTACGCGACGCTCTCGTCACCGTTGACCGGCAGCGAGTCGCGGGACACGGTCGGCTTGGACTCGCGCACGTCGTCGAGCGCCCGCTGCAACGCCTCCGGCGCCCCGGTCGCCACGTCCGGCGTGAGGATCTTGCGCTCGAGCATGATCAGCCGCGCCAGCACGGCGGGGTTGCCGATCTTGGCGCGGCGGCCGCTCATCACCTGGCTGAGCATCGGCGCGCTGATCCCCAGCACGTCCGCGAGCTGGGCCTGCGACACGTTGAAGGCGACGACCAACCGGCGCACGCGGTCACCCAGAGGCTCCCCGTACCACTCCCTCTGCAGGGCGAGGTTGCGCTGAACGATCTTGTGGTCCTCCACCTTGGCCTCTCCCGTAGCCCGCACTCCGACCCGCATCCTGCCAGCCTGCGGACGCCCCCACGGCCGCTTCGCCCAATCTGACGGTCACGACTCAGTCAGCAGTTCCCTCGTTCGGTCTACATCGCGATGCATTTGTTCGAGAAGCGCCTCGACCGAGTCGAACTTCACCATCTCGCGCAGACGGTCGACGAAGTCCACCGCGACCCGCTGCCCGTAGTAGTCCTCGTCCACGTCCAGCACGAACGCCTCGACCCGGCGTTCCCGGCCGGAGAACGTCGGGTTCGTCCCCACGCTCACCGCGGCCTTGAGCTTCTTGCCCTTCGAATCGGTGAACCAGCAGGCGTAAATGCCGTCGGCGGGAACAGCCGCGAACTTGGGCGTCGAGAGGTTGGCGGTCGGGAAGCCCAGATCCTTCCCGCGCCCATCTCCTCTGACGACGATCCCTTCGAGCCGGTGCGGCCGGCCCAGCGCCTCGGCCGCCGCCTTGACGTCCCCGGCGTCGATGCACGCCCGGACGTAGGTCGACGAGTAGGTCACCTCGTCAGCGGACACCAGATCAGCCCCCTCGGTCACGAATCCGAACCGCTGCCCGAGCCTGCGCAGCAACGCGACGTTACCCGCCGCCTTGTGCCCGAAGGTGAAGTTCTCCCCCACCACGACAGCCGCCGCGTGCAGCTTCTCGACCAGCACCTCGTGCACGAACTCGTCCGCGGGCATCCGGGACGTCTCCAGGCTGAACGGCACCACCACGAAGTGGTCGACGCCCAGCTCCTCGACCAGCTCCGCCCTGCGCCGCAGCGTGGTGAGCTGCGCGGGATGGCTGCCGGGCCGGACCACTTCGGAGGGATGCGGGTCGAAGGTCATCAGCACGCTCGGCAGCCCGCGCTGCTCCGCGAGGGCCACCGCCCGCCCGATGAGGGCCTGGTGGCCTTTGTGGACACCGTCGAACACGCCAATCGTCACGACGCAGCGGCCCCAGCCGCCGGGAAGGTGATCTAGTCCGCGCCAGCGTTGCACGGTGATCAGCCTACGTCGCGGCACGACTCGTGGCGTCACCCAGCCGGACTGAGGACCACCACGGGCTTGCACGCGTCGCCATCGTCCTTCGCCAGCGCGATGACGTGACCGTCCGGCCCGAAGACCCCGTAGGTGCCCTCGAACCCGCCCGCGCGCAGCCGTTGCCCGTGCGAGAGCGCCGACGCCTCGCGCGGGTCGATCTCGCGGCGCGGGAACGCCGTTGCCACCGCGGCGTCGAGGTCCAGCGACAGGCCGGGCGTCTCCTCAAGCTGCTGGAGCGTCTTGGCCACGCGGAGGTCGAACGGGCCGACCCTGGTACGCCGCAACGCACCCAGATGCCCACCGACGCCCAGCGCCGCGCCGAGGTCGCGGGCCAACGCGCGCACGTAGGTGCCGGAGGAGCACTCGACCATCACGTCGAGCAGGACCGTCTTGTCCTCACGGCGCGTGAACAGCACGTCGAAGCGGTGCACGGTCACGGGCCGTGCGGGGATCTCGACCTGCTCACCCGCACGCACCCGTGCGTAGGCGCGCTTGCCGTCGATCTTCACCGCGGACACGGCCGACGGCACCTGCTGGATCGGGCCGGTCAGCTTGGCCACCTCGGCGGCGATCGCGTCGTCGGCCACCCCCGACGCGTCCACAGTGGACAGAACCTCGCCCTCGGCGTCGTCCGTCGTCGTGGAAGCGCCGAGCACGATCGTCGCGAGGTAGGCCTTGCTGTCGAGCGCGAGGTGGCCGAGGAGCTTCGTCGCGCGTTCGATGCCGAGCACGAGCACGCCGGTCGCCATCGGGTCCAGCGTGCCGGCGTGCCCGACCTTGCGGGTGCCGAGAATCCTGCGCACACGCGCCACCACGTCGTGCGAGGTCATGCCGTCCGGCTTGTCGACGACTACCAGGCCCGGTGCAACAGAGGGTTTCACGGCGCGAAATCCTAAGCGACGCGCAGAGCGTCCCAACGACGACGCCGCAACTGCACCGGCACCGCCTCACCACGCTCCTCTGCCGCGAACACCGCCGCACGCGCGCGCCGCCACCACACGAGCATCCGCCAGCCACCCAGCGCCAGCACGACGACGCAGAAGCTGAGCGCGACCCGGAACGCCGTCTGCGGCGTCACGAGGTTCTCGAGCAGGTCCAGCAACACACCCACACCCAGTGCCGCGACGGTCACCGCGAGGAAGCCGCCGACGTTGACCAGGCCGCTCGCCGTGGACTGGCGGTGCGACGGGTTGTAGTCGCGGGCCAACGCGAACGCGACGCCCGAGATGGGCCCGCCGACGGTCAGCACGAGGAACACGACTGCGATGACAGGCACCGGTACGTGACCGCCCGGCCACAGCAGCAGCACGCCCCACCCGGCGAACGCGAACGCCAGGAACCAGCCCGCGATCGGCATGCGCCACTCGGGATTGCGAGAGAACAACGCCCCAACGATCGGACTCGACACAATCGCACCGATGACCAGCAGTCCGAGCGTGGACGACGCCGCCTTGGGCGACATGCCCTGCGCCTGCACGAGGTACGGGTACCCCCACAGCAGACCGATCACAGCCGGTGTGGACATGGTGCTGAAGTGCGCCCAGAAGCCGAGCCGGGTGCCGGGCACGCTCCACGCCTGCCGCACCTTCGGCCAGATCTTCTTGAGCGGCACGGCTTCGGGCTTGGGAGCCGCGAAGCCGTCCGGCACGTCCCGCAGCCGCAGGAACGCGATGATCGAGTACGCGGCAGTCGCGCCGCCCGCGATGAGGAACGCCCAGGTCCACCCGATCGAGCCGAGCATGAGCGTCAACGGCACCGTGGCGACGAGGTTGCCGACACCGCCCAGCGCGGCCGTGACCGCGACCACCAGCGAGTACTGGCGCGGCGGGAAGTGCGCCGCCACGATCCGGATCACGCTGATGAACGTCATCGCGTCGCCCATGCCGAGCACGGCCCGTGCGACGAGCCCCAGCCCGTACGAGTCGGCGACGGCGAAGAGCAACTGGCCGGTGCCCATGAGCAACGCGGCGATGGTGAGAATTTTGCGCGGGCCGAAACGGTCCACGAGCAGACCGGTGGGAATCTGCATGAAGGCGTAGACGCCAACCTGCAACACGGTGAACACACCGAGCTGCGCGGGCCCGAGCCCGAACCGCTCACTCGCCTCCAGCCCGGCGACGCCGAGCGTGGTGCGGTGGAAGACGGCGGCGAAGTAGACGAAGACGGCGGTGGTCCAGATCAGCCACGAGGTACGGGTGGCGCGATCGACCGACGGCAAGACGGCACTCTCCCCAGGTCGGAGGCGGGTAGACATTAGTTACATCGCCTAAACAACCTTCTTGGTAACGATTTCATGCCGTGAGGTCGGACACAGCGCCCACCTGGGTGTCAGCTGCGTGGATGTGAGCTGCGTGGGCGTCAGCTGCGTGGGCGTCAGCTGCGTGGGCGTCAGCTGCGTGGGCGTCAGCTGCGTGGGCGTCAGCTGCGTGGGCGTCAGCTGCGTGGGCGTCAGCGCCGTGGGCGTCAGCTGCGTGGGCGTCAGCGCCGTGGGCGTCAGCGCCGTGGGCGTCAGCTGCGTGGGCGTCAGCTGCGTGGGTGTCAGCGGACCGCGCCCTCCACCGCCCAATCACCCGATCGTGTACGCCACACCACCGCGACCAGCCGCAACACCATGAACGCCGACAGCCCGGTCCAGATCCCCGCGAGCCCCCACCCGAACACGTACGAGGCCCACACCAGCGGCAGGAACCCGATCACCGCGGACCCGAGCGTCGCCGTCCGCATGAACTTCACGTCGCCCGCGCCCAGCAACACCCCGTCCAACGCGAACACCACGCCCGCGATCGGTTGCAGCGCAACGAAAAACCACCACGCGTTCGGAATTTCTCCCAGCACGCCAGCGTCCGACGTGAACGCCTGCGGCAAAACCGGTGCCAGCGCGGCGAAAACCACCCCGAGCCCGATCCCGAACACCAGCCCGTACCGAGTGACCTGCCACGCCAGCTTCTCGGCCTGCCGGCGGTTCGACGCCCCGAGCGCCGCACCGACGAGCGACTGCGCCGCGATCGCCAGCGAATCCAGCACCAGCGCGAGGAACGTCCACAGCTGCAGCACGACCTGGTGCGCCCCCACGGCCGCGACAGACGTCCGCGCCGCCACCGAAGCCGCGCTGATGAAGCACGCCTGGAACGCCAGGCTCCGCAACACCAGATCGCGCCCCATGCCGAGCTGCGCGCGCATGGCAGCCCAATGCGGCCGCAACGGCACGCGTTCGGCGAAGAGCGCCTTGATGAACAATCCGGCCGACAGCAGCTGCGCGACCACGTTGGCGATGGCCGAGCCCTCAAGCCCCCAGCCCACGCCGTAGACGAGCGCCGGGCAGAGTACCGCGCTGATGCCGTTGCCGATCAGGATGTACTTCAGGGGCCGCCGGGTGTCCTGGACGCCCCGCATCCACCCGTTGCCCGCCATCGTTACGAGGATGAACGGCGCCCCGAGCAACGCGATGCGCACCCACTGCACCGCGGCATCGGCCACGGCGCCGCCGCCCGCGAGCACCTCCGCCACGGGCCGGGCGAACAGCTGCCCGAGCAACACCACCAGCACGCCCGCCGCGACCGCCAGCCACGTCGCCTGGACGCCCTCCTCGACCGCCTCCGCACGCCGCCCGGCTCCGTGCAGCCGGGCCGTGCGCGCCGTCGTGCCGTAGGACAGGAACGTCAGCTGCGTCGACACCTGCGTGAGCAGCACACCGCCCAGTGCCAGGCCGGCCAGTGGCAACGCGCCCAGGTGCCCGACCACGGCCGTGTCGACGAGCACGTACAACGGCTCGGCTGCCAGCACCCCCAGGGCGGGCACCGCCAGCCCGATCACCCGCCGCGCGGGAACCCGATCCTCCACACGACCGAACCTAGGTGGTCGGGAAGCGCACTCCATCCCTTTAGCGATGGAAAGCACTCACCTCCTGTTCCGCTCCCCCGCGCGCTTCCTCGTACGCGAGATTCGGTAACAGCGTTTCGGGACACGGCTCACCCGTTTGAGCGATCTGAGCCGCGTCCTGCACGCCTCGTCCGCGGCAGGCGCGTCCGGCGAGCCTTCTGACGGCGACGCCGCCGGACGTCCGCACGAACACGACGGCGCCGAACGAGCTTTCGGGACACGGATCAGCCGTTCGAGCGACCAAGACCACGCCCCGCACGCCCGTCCACAACAGCCGCGACCGCGAAGCCTCCTACAGCCGCGCCCGAGAAGCCTTCCGACAGCAACACCATCAGAAACCCGCACGAACACGACGGCACCGAACGAACCCTCAGGACACGTCTCAGCCGCACGAGCGACCAAGACCACGCCCCGCACACCCGCCCGCAACAACCGCGCCCGAGAAAGCCCTCCTACAGCAACACCATCAGAGAACCCACACGAACACCGAACAGATCCGCAGGACGCGGACCAGCCGCCAAAGCCGACCTAGGCCCGCTGCGGCAAGCCGAACACCCGCTCCCGAGCCACCGCGAGAGCCGAGTGCAGAGCTCCCGAGCGCACGGGGTTGGCGGTGATCTGCGCGAGCTGCACCGGAGTGCGCGGCACCACCAGCTTGCGCAGTTCCGACGACACCAGCTCGCACAACGTCTCGCCGCCGGCCTGTGCCACTCCGCCCGACAGCAGCACCAGTTCCGGATCGAGCACGCACACCACGTTCGCCAGACCCAAAGCGATCCTACGAGCGAGGTCTGACAAAAACGCGCGTCCCTCGGTGCCGGTGGTCAGCGCGTGTGCGACGGCCTCCAGGCCGGAGTCGGCGGAGATGCCGTGGGTGGCGGCCAGCGCCACGATGGCGTCGCTGTCCACCTGGTCGCCGTAGCGTCCGCCCGGTACCTGCATCGAGTCGATCTCGCCCGCGCCGCCGGTGACGCCGCGCAGCAGCACGCCGTTGACCACGACTGCCGAGCCGATCTCGTCGGCTGGCCAGAAGAGCACGAAGTTGCGCACGCCCACGGCCTTGCCGGAGCTCATCTCCTCCAGGGCGGCCAGGTTGATGTCGTTCTCGATCGACACCGACGTGCCCAGCAGCTCGCGCAGGGTGGCGGGGAGGTCGACGTCCACGAGTCCCGGCAGGTGCGGCGCGAAGCCCAGGTGGCCGGTGGCGGGGTCGACCGCGCCCGGCGTGCCGACCACGACGTGGGACAGCGAGTCCAGGCGCAGGCCGGCGAGCGCCGCTGCCTTCTGCACGGTCTCGCGGAACGCCGCCAGGGTGTTCTCCTTGGGCATCGGCGCGCTGTGTTCGGCCAGCAGTGAGCCGGTGATGTCCGCGATGGCCACATCGATGAGGTCCGGCGTCAGCGCCACGGCCGCCACGTGCCCCACGCCGCCGTTGACGGCCCACATCTGGGCGCGTGGGCCGCGGCCGCCGCCGCGCAAGCCCGTGCGCACGACCATGCCGTCTTCTTCGAGGCGTGCCAGCAGCTGCGCTGTCGCGGGCTTGGAGAGGCCGATGACCTCTTCCAGCTCGGCGCGCGTCATCGCGCCGCTGCGCAGCAGCGTTTCGATGGCCGCCCGGTCGTTGATCTCCCGCAGCAGCCGCGGGCTTCCTGTCCTTGTCATGACTCCACCCGCTCCAACGCGCCCTTGAGCGCGGCGACGACCTGCTCCGCGGCCCCGTCGAACGTGAACCCGGCCGCCAGCCGGTGCCCACCGCCGCCGAGCACCTGCGCCACCTCACGCACATCGACCTGGCTGACGGCTCGTAGCGAGACCGACCAGAACCCGGGCCGCAACTCCTTCAGCACAGCGGCCACCTCGGCCTCGGATGCGGAGCGCACGACGTCGATCACGCTCTCCACCTCCTCGCTGCGCACGTCCCGCGCGTCGTCCATGCCCACCACGGCGTGCACGAGCCCCAGCCCGCCGGCGGCACGCTCGTCCAGCTCGGCCTTGGCGAGCACTCGCGACAACATGCCCAAGTAAGCGAACGGATGCGCGTCCATCAACGGACGAGTGACGCTGTACGCATCGACGCCGGTCTGCAACAGCCGGGCCGCCGTCTCGTGCGCCGCGGGTCCTGCCTTCCGGAAGCCCCCGGTGTCCGTCACAAGCCCGGCGTAGATGCACCGCGCGATCGGCTCGTCGACTTCAACGCCCATCTCGTCGAGCAGTCGAAGCGCGATGAGCGCTGTGGCCTCGGCGTGCTCGTCAATGCAGTGCAACGTGCCGTAACGCGTGTTCGACACGTGGTGGTCGATGACGATGACGGGGCCCTTGGCCCGCTCAACCCGGTCAGCGAGCGGCCCCAGCCGCTGCAAGCTTCCGGTGTCCATGACGACGAGCAGCTCGGGCTCCTGCGGCACGTCGTCTCTGTGCACCAGCAGCCCGGCCGTGTCCAAGGCCTTCAAACTTTCGGGCACGTCCTCCGGCTCACCGAAGGCCACGCGCACCACGACTCCGCGCCGATGCAGCGCGAGCCCCACCGCCAACGCACTCCCGAGCGTGTCCGCGTCGGGGTTGATGTGGCCGAACAGGGTCACATCACGGGCGTCGGCCAGTAACCGCGCAGCCTCGGCAATGGTGGTGCTCAGGTCATCTGCCACAGGGAGACGTTAGCTGCTCACGATCGCAATGTGCCGCAGGGCACCCACCGACAAGACCATTTCCGCGGTCTGACGAGGTGACCGCGCCTGACAACGCGAGGTGGGGTGGTTCCGTCCCACCCCACACGCGGACGATCAGTCGTCGTCCTCGTCCTCACGAGGCGCCTTGTAAGGATCCGCCTCGCCGGCGGGCTGAGCCCCTGCCGCCAGCCGGGCCACCTCGGCGTCAGCCGCCTGAGCGCGGGCCAGCAGCTCATCCATCTTCCGCGCCGTGTCCGGCACGGTGTCCGTGATGAACGTCAAAGTGGGCGTGAACCGGACCCCGGTCTGCTGCCCGACCATGGACCGCAGCACACCCTTGGCCTTTTCCAGAGCCGCGGCGGCTCCGGCGAGATCGGGCTCGGAATCCAACCGCTCGCCGAGAACCGTGTAGTACACGGTCGCGTCGTGCAGGTCCCCGGTCACCTTCGTGTCGGTGATGGTGACCCGAGCCAGCCGAGGATCCTTGACCTCGTGCTCCAGAGCCGAAGCGACGATCTGCGAGATCCTCTTGGCGAGCTTGCGGGCACGTGCCGTGTCGGCCACGAGCCTCCCCTTCCTAGTCGTCCTCCGGCCCGACGAGACGCGTGCGGGCGGAGAGCAGTTCCAGTTCGGGTCGTCCTGCGACCAGCCTTTCACAGCCGGCCAGGACTTCCCTGACATGCGCCGCATCACCGGAGACCGCGGCAACACCGATCAACGCGCGCCGATGCAGATCCTGATGACCGGCTTCGGAAGCGGCAACTTCGAAGCGCTTGCGCAGTTCGGCCACGACGGGCCGGACGACAGAGCGCTTCTCCTTCAGCGAGTGGACGTCACCCAAAAGCACGTCCAGTTCCAGAGCCCCCACGTACATGGGCAAGATCCTCCAGAAGAAAAGGGTGCGGAGCCACCGGTTAAACGGCTCCGCACCCCCATCCAGGCCTATCAGGCGCGCGGCTTCTCGCGCATCTCGTAGGTCTCGATGACGTCCTCGAGCTTGAGGTCGCTGTAGTTGCCGAGCGTGAGACCACACTCGAAACCTTCGCGGACCTCGGTGGCGTCGTCCTTGAACCGCTTGAGCGAGCTGATCGGGAGGTTCTCCGCGATCACCTTGCCGTCACGGATCAGGCGAGCGCGCGCGTTGCGGCGGATCTCGCCCGACAGGACCATGCAGCCCGCGATCGTGCCGACCTTGGAGGACTTGAAGACGTCGCGGATCTCGGCGCGGCCGAGCTGGACCTCTTCGTACTCCGGCTTGAGGAGACCCTTGAGGGCCGCCTCGATCTCGTCGATCGCCTGGTAGATGACCGTGTAGTAACGGACGTCCACACCCTCGCGGTTCGCGAGTTCGGTCGCCTTGCCCTCGGCCCGGACGTTGAAGCCCAGGACGATGGCGGAACCGGCCACGGCGAGGTTGATGTCGCCTTCGGTGATGCCACCGACACCGCGGTGGATCACGCGCAGCTCGACGTCGTCGCCGACCTCGATCTTCATGAGCGCGTCCTCGAGGGCCTCGACGGTACCCGAGTTGTCACCCTTGATGATCAAGGTGAGAGCGCTGGTTTCCTTCAGCGCCGCATCCAGGTCTTCCAGGCTGACGCGCTTGCGCTTCGCGGCGTTCTGCGCGTTGCGGGTGCGGGCCTGACGACGCTCGGCGATCTGGCGGGCGACGCGGTCCTCGTCGACGACGAGGAACGAGTCACCGGCGCGCGGCACCGACGTGAGGCCGATGACCTGCACCGGACGCGACGGGGTCGCGTCGTGGACGTCGTCGCCGTGCTCGTCCACCATGCGGCGGACGCGGCCGTAGGCATCGCCCGCGACGATCGAGTCGCCGACGCGGAGCGTGCCGCGCTGGACCAGCACCGTGGCGACCGGACCGCGACCGCGGTCGAGGTGCGCCTCGATCGCGACACCCTGGGCCTCCATGTCCGGGTTGGCGCGGAGGTCCAGCGAAGCGTCGGCGGTCAACAGGATGGCCTCGAGGAGGCTGTCGATGTTGATGCCCTGCTTCGCGGAGATGTCGACGAACATCGTGTCGCCGCCGTACTCCTCGGCGACCAGGCCGTACTCGGTCAGCTGCTGACGGATCTTGGAGGGGTTCGCACCCTCCTTGTCGATCTTGTTCACCGCGACCACGATCGGCGCGGAGGCCGCCTGGGCGTGGTTGATCGCTTCCACCGTCTGCGGCATCACGCCGTCGTCAGCGGCGACGACGATGACCGCGATGTCGGTCGCGTTCGCACCACGGGCACGCATGGCGGTGAACGCCTCGTGACCGGGGGTGTCGATGAAGGTGATGAGCCGCGGGTTGCCCTCGAGCTCGGTCTCCACCTGGTACGCACCGATGTGCTGGGTGATGCCACCGGCCTCGCCCTCGTGCACCTTCGCCTTGCGGATGGTGTCGAGGAGTCGCGTCTTACCGTGGTCGACGTGACCCATGACGGTCACGACCGGCGGGCGAACCTGCAGGTCGTCCTCGTCACCGGCGTCCTCGCCGTAGGTGATGTCGAACGTCTCGAGCAGCTCGCGGTCCTCCTCCTCGGGGGACACGACCTGCACGACGTAGTTCATCTCGGAGCCGAGCAGCTCCAGGATCTCGTCGGACACCGACTGGGTCGCCGTGACCATCTCGCCCAGGTGGAACAGCACCTGCACGAGCGACGCCGGGTTGGCGTTGATCTTGTCGGCGAAGTCGGTCAGCGAGGCACCGCGCGGCAGGCGGATCGTCTCGCCCTGCCCCTTGGGCAGGCGGACGCCACCGACCGAAGGCGCCTGCATGTTGTCCATGTACTCCTGGCGCTTCTGCCGCTTGGACTTGCGTCCACGACGCGCCGGACCACCCGGACGACCGAAGGCACCAGCGGTACCGCCGCGGCCTGCGCCGCCGCCACCACCGGGACGACCGCGGAAACCGCCGCCACCACCGGCCGGGGCGCCGCCACCGGCACCGCCACCACCGCCGGGACGGACGCCGCCGCCACCGCCACCGCCTCCGCCACCGCGGAAGCCACCGCCGCCGCCGCCACCGCCGCCACCGCCGCGGAAGCCGCCACCGCCGCCGCCCCCACCGGGACGACCGCCGCCACCGCCACCGCCACCGGGACGGCCACCGCCGCCACCAGGGCCAGGACGGTTGCCGGCCGGACGGCCCGGCATCATGCCGGGGTTCGGGCGCGGAGGCATGTTGCCCGGGTTGGGGCGAGGACCGCCCTGACCGGGAGCGGGACGAGGCCCACCCTGGCCGGGAGCAGGACGAGGTCCGCCCTGACCGGGAGCAGGACGGCCGCCACCCTGGGCAGCCGCCGGACGGGGACCGGCAGGACGCGGGTCACCGGGCTTCGGGCCGGAGGGGCGGTCGCCGCCCTGCTCCGGACGCGGGCCGGGACGAGGTCCAGGACGCGGGCCGGGAGCGTTGCCGCCACCGACGCCGAAGGGGTTGTTGCCCGGACGCGGGGCACGCGGGCCGGCAGGCTTGGGAGCCTGCGTGCGCGGCGGCACCACGGACGGGGTCTGCGCACCAGCGGACGCGGCCGGAGCCTGCGGCTGCTGGGGCTGTTGCTGCTGCGGAGCCGGGCGCGGGCCCGGACGCGGGCCACCCGGCTTGCCGCCGGGAGCCGGGGCAGCCTTGGGAGCGGCCGGAGCCGACGCGGCGGGTGCCGGTGCGGCGGCGGCCGGAGCCTCGGGCTGCTGGACGGGCGTGGCCGGAGCCTGCGCGGCCGGAGCGGCGGGCGCGGGCTTGGGGGCCGGGGGACGCGGAGCCGCGGGCTTCGGGCCGGGAACGGCCTTGGGCGCAGCGGGCTTGCTGTCCGTCGTGGCTGCCGGCTTCGACTCCGCCGGGGCGGCGGGCGCTGCGGCAGCAGCGGGTGCGGGTGCCTTGGGCTTCGGAGCGGCCGGCTTGGGAGCCGACGGCTTCGAGGACTTGGCTTCGTAGGCGTCACGAAGCCGCCGGGCCACGGGGGCCTCGACGGTCGAGGACGCGGACTTCACGTACTCGCCTTGTTCGGCGAGCTTGTTGAGAACTTCCTTGCTCGTAACACCGAGCTCTTTCGCGAGCTCGTGCACGCGGGCCTTGCCTGCCACTGCTCTCCTTGGTCGTGAGGCCGGCGGGCAAGTCCCATCGACCTCGTCTTAACGTCGCGCGTTCATGTCTTCAGCTTCACGGCTGACTCATGACGGGTCGACCTGCTTCCTTGTTTCTTGCTGACCTCGGGGCTGTCCCGAGGCCTTGTTCCCGTGCTGCTCCAAGTGCTCGCGCAACAAAGCGACGTCGAGTGCCCCCTGGACCCGGAGGGCCCTCGAGAACGCCCGTCGCCGCTCGGCGTTGCGCAGACATTCGAGATCGAAATGCAACCAAGCACCCCGACCAGGAAGCCGCCTGCGGACGTCCGGAACCACCGAACCGTCCACCGCGACCACACGCAGCAGCTCAGAGGGCAACGTCCGGGTACGGCATCCAATGCACGTGCGAACAGGGCCGATGTGTTGGGTGACCGAACCCGACGTTGAACCGTTGATGAGTCTATCCCCTGGAGCTCATTCGGCCGAACTGGATGTGACTGCTCCGGCAGCCGGAGACTCCGCATCGCTGCGGATGTCGATGCGCCAGCCGGTCAGGCGGGCGGCCAGGCGGGCGTTCTGCCCCTCCTTGCCGATCGCCAGCGACAGCTGGAAGTCCGGCACCACGACACGTGCCGTCTTGGCACGCTCGTCGAGCACCCGTACGGACACAACCTTCGCAGGTGACAACGCATTCCCGACGAAAGTAGCGGGGTCGTCCGAGTGGTCGATGATGTCGATCTTCTCACCGCCGAGCTCGTGCATCACGTTGCGCACACGGGCACCCATCGGGCCGATGCAGGCGCCCTTCGCGTTCACGCCGGAGACCGTCGAACGGACCGCGATCTTCGAACGGTGACCTGCCTCACGTGCCACCGCGGGGATCTCCACGGTGCCGTCCGCGATCTCCGGAACCTCGAGGGCGAACAGCCGCCGCACGAGGTTCGGATGCGTCCGCGAGAGAGCGATCTGCGGTCCGCGCGCACCGCGGGACACGCTCACGACGTAGCACTTGATGCGCTCGCCGTGGTTGTACTGCTCCCCCGGCACCTGCTCGGCCGGCGGCAGCACGCCCTCGGTGTCGCCCACCTGGACGACGACCATGCCGCGGGCGTTCGCGCGGGCGTCGCGCTGCACCACACCGGCGATGATCTCGCCCTCCTTGGCGGCGAACTCGCCGAAGGTGCGCTCGTGCTCCGCGTCGCGCAGGCGCTGCAGGATCACCTGGCGCGCGGTGGTCGCGGCGATGCGGCCGAAGCCTTCCGGAGTGTCGTCCCACTCCTCCTGCACCGCGCCGTCCGGACCCAGCTCCTGCGCGAGCACGCGCACGACCCCGGTCTTGCGGTCGATCTCGACTCGCGAGTGCGAGTGATGCCCTTCGGTGTGCTTGTAGGCGGTCAGCAGTGCTGACTCGATCGCCTCGAGGACCGTCTCGAAGGGGATGTCCTTTTCACGTTCGATCGCCCTGAGGGCGGCGATGTCGACGTTCACCTCGGCTCCTCCTTCGGTGCTTTCCGAGTGAGCCGAGCCAGTTCTTCGACCGGCGGCTGCTTGAACTCGATCTCCATGACCGCGCGTTCGATGTGGCGGTACTCCACGCGCTTCAGCTCGCCCTGGTGCAGCAGCTCGACACCGGTCTCGTCGCACTCGCCGACCCGGCCGAACCACTCGACCTGCTCCGGCTGCTTGATCTTCACGAGACGCAGGTGCGCGCGCTTCCAGTGGCGCGGGCGGGTGAGCGGGCGGTCGACACCCGGCGAGGTGACCTCGAGGGTGTACGGCCCGTTGATCAGATGGTCGTGCGCGTCGAGCGCGGCGGAGACCACCCGGCTCGCCTCGGCGACCTCGTCGAGCCCGATGCCGTCCTCGCCGTCCACCACGACCTTGACCAGACGGCGGCGCCCAGCCTGATTCACGTCGAGTGCGTCGAGGTCGAAGCCGATCGCTTCGAGCGCTTCCCGCACAACGGGTGCTAGCTGCGCGGCAAGCTCTCCGCGCGGCGGGCTGGACACGTGGTGTCTCCTTCAGTTCGAACGCATGAAAACCCCGGCCGACGGTGTTTCGGCGGCCGTGGACGCCCAGACTATCTCCTTTGCCCGCCTCCCACCGCGCCGCACGGCTGCTGGCAATATGGGTTCGCGTGATCTCCGAATCGGTCAGCCGCCGCCGTGTGCTGTTCGCGGTGGCCGTCGCACCGCTCGCCGTTGCGTGCACCACAGAACCTCCCGCGCCACCGCCGCCGGACCCGTTGTCGGCGCTCGCGGCTCAGGCCCGTGCGGACGCCGCGCTGGCGAAGACGCTGACCACGGTGCCCGCGGCCGCGGAGATCGCCAAGGCTCGTGAGACCCACGCCGGCCTGCTGCAGGCGGAGGTCGACCGCGAACGGCCCCCGCTGTCCTCGACGGCCCCGCCGGCGCCCACCATCCCGCCCACTCCGCCGGACCCGCTGGCGGCGCTGCGGACCGCGCTCGACGACGCGGTGCGCGAGGCGTCGGCCCTCGTCGCCAAGGTGCCCACCTACCGCGCCGGTCTCGTCGGTTCGGTGGCCGCGGGCTGCGCCTCGCTGCGGGAGGTGCTCTCGTGAACGTGGACGCCGTGCAGACCGCGCTCGGCACCGAGCACGCGGCGTTGTGGACCTACGGCATGGTGGCGGCGTTCCTGGGCAACCAGGCCGCTGCCGTCGCGGAGGGCTCGAACGCGCACCGCGCGCGCCGGGACACGACCGAGCGGTGGCTGCGGGACCAGAACGCGACGCCGAACCCGCCCGCCGCCGCCTACCTGCCGCCGTCACCCGTCTCGGACGGGCCGTCCGCGCTCGCGGCGCTCGTCGCCGCCGAACAGGACACCTGTGCCGCGTGGCGCGGGGTGCTGGAGCGCACCGACGACGCGGCGCTGCGGACCACGGCGCTGGAGGCGCTGACGACGGCGGCGGTGCGCGCGACCCGGTGGCGCAAGGCCGCCGGAACCACCCCGGCATCGATCGCGATGCCGGGTGTCGCCTCCGGCTAGCGGGTCAGCTGCCGAAGGAGGACGCGAGCCTGATCGCGTCCGCGGAGACCTTCTTCATCTCCTTGTTGTGGGTGAGCGCGTCGGCGGACTTGACCGGCGAGTCGGACTCGACGATCACGACCAGCTGGTCGCGCTGCTCGGAGGCGTACCCGCCGTTGGCCAGCGTGGTCAGCGGCGGCACGCTGATCGCCTTGTCCAGGACCAGGTCCTTGACGTTGCCGGTGCCGTCCTTCTGGGTCAGCTCCCGCAGCTGCCTGGCTTCGTCGGCCGTCCGCATCTTCACCACGGACACCGACGAGAACACGGCCCTGCCGTCGGGCAGCTTGGCCGTGTAGAAGGCCCGCGTCAGCTGCAGGCACGGCGTGGTCTTGAGGAACGCCTGCGTCTGCCCCGTCGCGTGGGCCGCGCAGTCGCTGTCCTTCACCGGCTCCGGCAGCTGCGGCACGGTGGTGAACTCGAACTCCCCCGCGGTCTTCTGCGGCTGCGCCACGGGCTGGTCCACCGGGTCCGACGGCTGCAACACCCACCACACGAACCCCGACACCACCGCGACGCCGACGAGCGCCAGCGCCTTGCCCACCCACGTCGTCCTGCGCGGCGGTGACGGCGGCTGCGGGGGCAGCTGCCCCTGGCGGTTGTCCATGATCGACTGGAGCTTCATCAGCTCGTCGGCCGGGTAGAGCGGCGCGGTGTCGGTTGGCCTCGGTGGGAAGCGAGGCAGGTTCTGGGTCACCTCTTCAGGTGACTGGCGTGGTTCCGACACAAGGACCCACGGTAACGGACGGCGGTCAGCCAAGCGCTTTGAGCACCCGATCCACGTCCTCGACCGTGTTGTACAGGTGACAGGCGAACCGCGTCCTGCCTGCGCGAATCGACGACACGACGCCGGGGATGTGGGGCACGTCAACCGAGACGATCGCCGAGCCGTTGGGGCTGAGTCCCAGTCCGGTCAGCAGGTGATCCGTCAGATTCACGCAGTGCGCGCGCACGGCCTCCAGGTCGAGTGTGGCGATCCACGGGAGCGCCACGGCGGCACCCACGTGTGCGAACCATGTCGGCGAGAGGTCGAACCGCCGTGCGTCCGGACGGAGCAGCAGCTCGATCCCGTAGTTCTCCTCGGTGCTGTACCAGTTCGCGGCCACCGGCCTGAGAAAGTCCATCCGGTCCGGCCGCACCGCCATCCAGGCCGCGCCGCGCGGTGCCATCAGCCACTTGTAGGCGACACCGACGACGAAGTCGGCCCACGCCAGCGACAACGGCATCCACCCCGCGGCCTGCGAGACGTCGAGCAGCACCGGCTTGCCCGACGCCCGCAACGCTTCGAGGTCCGCGATCGCACCGTCCGCCGACTGGACCACGCTCAGCGCGACGAGATCCGCTTCGTCCACAGTGGACACGATCTTGTGCCCGGCCGCGACGAACGGCAGCGTCACGCTGGTGAACTCGCCGTCGTGCAGGAAGACCTTCGAACCCGCCGGCAACGCCTGCGCGACCATCGACACGAACTGCGAGACCGTGGCGCCGCATGCGACCGACGTCGCGGGCACCCCGACCAACTGGCCGAACGCCGCACGTGAGGTCTCGACGACCTCGTTGAAGGACGACGACGTGTCCTGACCGCGCCGCCATCGTTCGTGCGAGGCCGCGACCGCGTCGGCGACGTGCCGCGGAGGCACGCCGATGGACGCCGTGTTGAGGTAACCGGGCTCGATGTCGAAGACCGCCCCGAACGCCTCACGCATGGGCGAGCTGCTTACCGCGCTTACGTCGCGCGTAGACCTGCTTCTTCACCTTTGCGATCACGGTTCCATCCTGCCCCACGACGTCCGTCTCGAACCAGATCAACGCCTTCTCCCCGGAGGCGGTCTGGTCCAGCACCTGCTCGACGTGCTCGTCGGTCAGCCGGAACTCGGCGTAGACGGTGCCGCGGCCGGGCGCGACGAACTCGATCTCGCCGGCCTGGTCCCACACCACGTGCTCGCCGCCGAGCTGGTTGAACAACAGCAGCACCCAGAACGGGTCGGTCATCGCGAACAGCGAGCCACCGAAGTGGGTGCCGAAGAAGTTGCGGTTCCACGGGCGCAGACGCATCTTGACGCGCGCGTACCGGTAGTCCGGCGAGATCTCGACAACGCGGATCCCGGCGAACAGGAACGGCGGCCACAGGTTCATGCCCAGGCGCAGGCGGCTTGCCTTCATAAAAAACAGTGTTACACAACGCCCGCCAGACTGTCCGCAACTTCCTGCGGCGAAGGCATGTGACGTATCTCTTTCGCCATCTGACCTGCAGCTTTTCTGTGTTCTCCGTCCATCAGCAACCGTTGTGCGCACTCCGCGACCGCCTCGGCACTCACCGCGTCCGGCCGCACGCCCGCACCGGCTTCGACGACAGCGGCGGCGTTGCCGAACTGGTCGGCGCCTTGTGGCAACACGACCTGTGGGACCCCCTCGGCCAGGGCAGCCAGCATCGTGCCGCTGCCGCCGTGGTGGACGACGACGTCCGCCTGCCTGATCACTTCGGTCTGCGGCAGCCACGGGTGCACCGTGACGTTCGGTGGCAGGCCGGTGAGCTGGACGCGGGGTGCGGCGACGACCACCTGCGCGTCCAGCTTCCCGAGCCCCGCGATGGCCGTGGTGAGCACGGACTCCGTGCCGAACGCGGTGCCGAGCGTGAGGTAGATCAGCTTGTCGTGGGTGCGCTGGGGCACCTCACCGGGAGCTGAGTGCGGCACCGGCCGCAGCAGGATGCGGTCGTCCTGGAAGCCGGCGTCCTGCAACGAGGGCGGGCAGATGTCGATGTGCCTGCCACCGTCCGGGCGCGTGAGCCCGATGCCGTCCGGGAACATGCGGCCGAAGCCGTGCCACAGCACCGGGAACGCCCGCCTGCGCGCCTCCTTGAACACCTCGGGCACGGCCCACCCGCTGATCACCAGGTCGGGCAGGAGGCGTTCCAGCTCCGGCCTGATGTCCTCGGCGTAGATCTCGCCGAAGACCAGGTCCGGACGGAACGGCTGCAGCCCAAGCCTGTTCAGCTCGGAGTGCATCTCGTCGCCGACCGCGAAGTGGACATCGTGTCCGGCGTTGCGCAGTGCGAGCGCCAACGGGATCAACGGGTAGGTGTGGCCGACCGTCGCCATGCTGGCGAAGAGCACGCGCATGACGCGAATCTACGCGGCGACCGCTCCGTGCCACTGCCACTGCTCTCGTCGCGGCACGCCGGGTAGCTCACCGCGTCCGGTGCACCACAGCAGCAGCGCGAACGGGTCGGAATGCCGTGGTGCGTCAGGGAACAGCCGCTCGACCACGGGCGCGCAGTGCGCTGACCGCCACTCCACGCCGAAGGCCCGAGTGATGTCGTGCGTGTGCATCGTCAGCTCGGTGATGCCCATCGCGGCGAACCCGGCCGCGTCCGAAGTGCCCCACGGGTGCCACGCCCGCACGTCCGGAGTGGCCGCGGCGACTGTGCGCGACAGCAACGTGGCGGCGGTCGCGACACCCTCCAGGCAGTGCTCCAGGGACTCGGCGCGAAGGCTGCCGTGCAGGCTGGTCCAGCGGCGCTCCGCACGAGTGGTCAACAGGGCCGTGTAGCCGAGCAGGCCCTCGACGACGTGGTCGAGCGTCACGCGGCAGGACCAGTTCAAACCGTTGGCGTGGCGGGAGAAACCGTCTTCCGGCAGCGTGCCCATGACCCGCATGCAGTCGTCGGTCGTGGCGTCGAGCAATGTGGACCAGTCCATCTCAGGCCGCCCGCAGCAGTTCGATGATCCGGGCCCAGCCGTCCGCGCCATGACCGGATTCGACCGCCCTCCGCGCGTAGTCGTGCAGCAACCGCGGCAGCGCCGCGTCGACCTTCCGCACCTCGCTGGCGTGCACGAGGTGGTCCAGCGTGGCCAGATGCACGTCGAGCGTCGCGTCCGAACCGGGGTAGGAACCGGAGTCGACCTGCGGCGCGTAGCTGCTGATGAACCCCGCGACCGGGCCGAGCCAGCGGGTGGCCAGCGGCGTGAAGTGCTCGGCGGTGGCGCCGTCGGCGGTGACGAGTGCGGCGGCGTGCAGCCACCCGGTGAGCGTGGACCACATGATGCCGAGCAGTGCCGTGTCGTACAGGGCGGCCAGACCGGGGTCTGCGCCGAGGTTGATCGGCTCGGCCAGCGCCGACAACAGGCCGGACGCCTCGGCGAGGGCGTCCTGGTCGCCGCTGTAGAGGATCATCGAGCGCTGGTCGCCGATGCCCGGCGGGGTGGTCATGATGCCGCCGTCTACGTAGCGCCCGCCGCGCCTGGCCATCTCACGGGCCTGTTCCGGTGAGCCCGAGGTGAGGTTGACCAGGATGCCGGGCCGCTCGGGATCGAGGATCTCGGTCAGTGCCGGGTAGTCGAGCACGCAGGCCACGACGACAGGTGCCGAGCGTTGCGCCTCCACGGCCGAGCTCGCCGCCTGAGCCCCCTGTGCCACCAACGGTTCGGCTTTGGCGGGCGAGCGGTTCCAGACCGTGACGCGGTGCCCGGCGCGCAGGAAGGCCTCCGCGAGTGCCGAACCCATCTGACCGAGGCCGAGCACGGCAACATCGGATCGCATTGCGTTGTCCCCCAAGGGTTGTGGTTGATGTTCACCACCCTCGCAAGTCGCGCCGCGCACCGACAGTGGCAGAAATGCCTCCTGTCGAACGATTGCTGCCAGCTAGCCTGGCGGCATGAGCGTGGTGGCGATCTTGGTGACCGACGACGACGCGCCGGCTCTCTGGGACGTGTACGAGGCCGGGCTGGCGTGCGTGGTGTTCGGCGTCGACCACTTCGATCCCTGGTACACGATGCGGTTGTGCGGCCTGGACCCCGCGGCACCGCGGGCCGGGAACGGCTGGACGCTCAACCCCGAGCACGGCCTGGAAGGTCTGCACGGGGCGGACACGATCATCGTCCCGTCCGTCCCGCAGGCCGTTCTCGACGGGACCGAGCCGCTGAACCCGTTGCTGGTCAAGGAACTCCAGGACGCGGCGGACCACGGCGTGCGCATCGCCGCGTTGTGCAACGGAGCGTTCGTGCTCGCCGAAGCCGGGTTGCTCGACGGTCGCCGCGCCACCGCGCACTGGTCCTACACGGACCGTCTCGCCCGCCGGTATCCGCGGGTCGAGGTCGACGACTCCGTGCTCTACATCGAGGACGGCAACGTCCTCACGAGCGCGGGCGCGGCCGCCGGGCTCGACCTGTGCCTGCACCTGGTGCGCCAGGACCTCGGCGCGCACGTGGCCAACCAGCTGGCCCGCAAGCTGTGCGTGCCCGCGCACCGCACCGGGGGCCAGGCCCAGTTCGTCACCCGGCACGTGCCCGAGACCGACGACGACAGCATCGCGCCGGTGCTGGAGTGGGCGGTGCGGCACCTCGAACGGCCGCTCACCGTCGCCGAGCTCGCCCGCCGCGCCGGGATGAGCCAGCGCACGTTCTTCCGCCGCCTGCACGACGCCACGGGCAGCACGCCGTTGCAGTGGCTGCTCGCCCAGCGCGTCGCCCACGCCCAGGCGTTGCTGGAGACGACCTCGCTGTCCGTGGAACAGGTCGCGGGGCGGTGCGGCCTGGGGACGGGGGCGAACCTGCGCCGCCACTTCACCGCCCATGTCGGTGTCCCGCCCACTGACTACCGTCGCGCTTACACCGCTTGAAGGGACCACCTTGGGAACCAACCGCGAGAAGATGATCAAGGGCGAGCCGTACCTCTCGATGGACCCCGAACTGGAGGACGACCGGCAGCGGGCCCAGCGCCTGATGATCCGCTACAACGCCTCCGAACCGGGCGACTACGAGGGCATGCACGCTCTGCTGAAGGACTTCGTCGCGGAGATCGGCGAGAACACGGTCCTGTTGCCCCGCCTGCAGATCGAGTACGGCTACAACACGCGCATCGGCTCGAACAGCTTCATGAACTACGACGGCATCATCCTCGACTGCGGGCCTGTCACCATCGGCGACAACGTGATGATGGGACCTCGCGTGCAGCTGCTGACGGCGTTGCACCCGATCGAGGACCACGAGGCCCGGATCGCGGGCTGGGAGACGACCGCACCGATCGTCATCGGCGACAGGGTGTGGTTCGGCGGTGGCGTGATCGTGTGTCCCGGAGTCACGGTCGGCGACAACACGGTGGTCGGCGCCGGCAGTGTCGTGACGCGTGATTTGCCTGATCACGTGCTCGCGGTCGGCAACCCCGCCCGGATCGTTCGTAAGATCTGAAGCCATGCGCAGCGAGGAGATCCAGATCCGCACCGGTTCCGAGGAGGTCGTCCACGACCTCACGCGTGAGTGCGAGCGGTTCCTCGAAGACGAGACCGGCGACGGCCTGCTGCACGTGTGGGTGCCGCACGCGACCGCCGGCGTCGCCATCATCGAGACGGGTGCGGGCAGCGACGACGACCTGCTGACCGCGTTGGAGCGCATCCTGCCCCGCGACGTGAAGTGGCGGCACCGGCACGGCACCCCCGGTCACGGTCGTGACCACGTGATGCCCGCGCTGGTGCCGCCGTACGCGACGATCCCGGTGCTAGGCGGTGTGCTGGCGCTCGGGACGTGGCAGTCCATCTGCCTGGTCGACACCAACGTCGACAACCCCGTCCGGACGGTCCGGCTGAGCTTCCTTGCCGGCTAGCAGCAGCACCAGGCCGACGAGCGCGATCCCGCCGAACACCCACCACTCGGTGCTGATGGAGCCGTCGTACATGAGGCTGCGCAGGCCTTCCGTCGAGAACCGGAACGGCGTCCACGACCACAGGACCGCCTTGTAGGCCGGGTTGAGCAGCTCCGGCACCTGACCCGCCACCGCGGGCGCCATCAGGTAGAGCAGGCCGAGAACGCCCATCGCGCGGATGCCGAGGTGCTTGAACAGCCCGGCTTGCAGCAGGGCGAACGACACGGCGACGGCGAACATGAACGTGATCGCGGCCGCGCCGAACGTGACGCCCCACCACGCGAGCAGGCCGATGACCGCGCCGACGACCAGCACGGACGTGGTGAGCGCCGACAGCAGCCGGAACCGCCTTCCCTTCAGCACCACGAACAACAACCCGGCGACCATCCCGCCGACCCACAGCAGTGCGCTCGCGGCGAGCGGCGCTGTGCGTTCGGCCGCTGTGACGGCCAGGGTCTCCGTCTTGACCGGCAGCCCGGCGCCCTGGGCGACACCGGTCAGCACCTGCTGCGCGACCTGCGTGCCGGACGGGTTGACCGCGGGGTTGAGCCGGATCGTCGCCTGGCCGGGTGAGATCTCCAGAACCCCGTAGACCTCCTTGTCCGCCAGCAGGGTCCGGGCCTCGGCCGCGTCCACGGATCTGATGTCGACCTCGGCCGAGTCGGCGGCTCTGACGCGTTCCGCGATCGGCGGAGGCGCCACCACGGCGAGCGGGACGTCGTGCGGGTGCACGGTCGCCTGCACGCCGAATGTCAGCAGTCCCAGGAGAAACGCCACCACCGCGCCTGCGACGGCGGTGACCAGCGCGGTGCGCATCACTGACCTCCATTTGTTCATCACGCGTTGAATTTGATGGAACGGTACGCCCGGCGCGCCGTCGAAGTCAACGCTTGATGAATTAAGCCCCGTCAGACCCACCAGGTACCGTTTCCCCGTGACTTACCCAGGTGGCGGCGGACAGGGCGGCTGGAACGACCAGCAGGGCTGGGGCCAGCAGCAGGGTGGTGACTACTCGAGCGGTGGCTACCAGGCCGGCGGCCCTCCGCAGACGGGCGGTTTCCCCCAGCAGGGCGGCTTCCCGGACCAGGGCGGTTACCCGCAGCAGGGCGGCTTCCCGCAGCAGGGCTACGGCCAGTACGGCGGCCTGGGCGTCTACGGCGGCTTCGACAGCGAACCGCCGAAGAGCAAGAAGACCCTCTGGCTGGTGCTCGGCGCCGTCGTGCTGGTGCTGCTGGCCGGCGGCGGCCTGACGTGGTACCTGCTCTCGCGAGGCTCGGGCGACCCGAACGCGCAGAACAACCCGACCACCCCGACCAGTGCCTCGTCGCAGCCGACCACCGGCGCCTGCAAGAACGAGGGCGTGCAGTGCGTCGAGACGTCGCTCGGCTACAACTACGAGGTCCCGAAGAACTGGGACGTCGTGAGCGACGCGCGGATCCCGATCGACAAGTTCCCCGGCATCTCGCTGTCCGCCGTCACCACTTACGGCGACTACGAGTGCGAGGGCAAGCCGTTCACGAAGGGCACCAACGGCGGCGCGCTGCTCCCCAAGGGCGACATCAACCAGACCGCGACCGACTTCACCAAGGCCGTGGCGGAGCAGTTCTACGCGTCGGGCGGCACCCCGCAGGTGACGCTGACGCAGCCCAAGGCCGTGCAGATCCAGCACACCCAGAAGGACGGCAAGAAGGTCGTCGTCGAGGGCGTGCAGGTCGACGCCACGATCACCCAGTCGGCCAACAAGTGCCTGGCGAGCAAGGGCGCGGTCAAGGTCGTCGTGCTCAACGGCAGCAACAAGCTGCACGCGCTGGTGGTGAACGGCGACCTGGAGGGCGGTGGTGGTGGCACGAACCCGCCGCTGCCCAAGGAGGCCGAGCTGCAGAAGATGCTCCACTCGCTGGTGCCGACCACGTAGTCCGGTCAGCGACCGTCCGCCGACGGCACTCGCACCGCTGGGCGCCGTCCGTGCCTGCACCGCGACCCGTGCCGCGAGTGCGTCGGTGACGTGGGCCGCCGACCCCGCCCCGACCGGCGGCTGGCAGGCGGTCTCGTGCATCTCCCCGCGCGGAGCGACCCGCCGTGCCCAGGTTCCCGTGCCGTTCGTCGAGCGCGAACATGAACTCCTTGTGCTGCAAGGGCTTCTGGATGAGGTTCGCGTGCGCCGCCGCCCGCACTTCGTGACCGTGCTGGGCGAGGCGAGCGTGGGCAAGACCCGGCTGGTCTCCGAATTGGCCGCCGCCTGCACGTCTCCGGTCATGGCGTTGTGCGGTACCGCCACCGCTTTCGGTGACGACCACGGCTACGGCCCGTTGTCCGACGTCGTGCGCGGCTTCGCGTCGCCCGAGAACCTGCGCGCCGCTCTGTCTTCTTTGGTCGGTGCCGGAGAGCTGGCCGATCGGCTGCACTCGAGCCTCGCCGGGCTGGCCGGGACGTCGCCCGAGGTGCCGCCCGACTTTCCGGCGTGGCGGCGGTTCCTGGAGGAGATCGCCGATTCCGGGCCGCTGGTCGTCTTCCTGGAGGACGTGCACTGGGCCAACGACGTCGTGCTCGACTTCGTGGAGGAGCTGAGCGAACAGGCCGGTTCGGTGCCGCTGTTGGTGATCGCCACCGCGCGGCCGGAGTTGTTGCAGCGCCGTCCTTCTTGGTCGGAGGCAAGCGCAACGCCACCACGATCAGCCTGGAACCGTTGTCGCACAACAGCACCCGCAGCCTGTCGAACTCGCTGCTGGAGGCTCGGGAACTGTCAGCCGAACTGTGGCAGGCCTTGGTCTCGTGCGTGGGCGGCAACCCGTTCTTCGCGACCGAGTACGCGCGGATGGTGTCCGACCCGCGCATGCCTTGTGTGCACAACGATGGCGGCCTGCCGATGCCGCCTCCCGTGCGCAGTGTGATCACGGCTCAGGTGGACTCACTGCCACTGACGGTGAAGGCAGTCCTCGGGGACGCCGCTGTGGTGGGTGATCTCGTGTCCCCCGGCGCGGTGGCCGCTACCGGTCAGCGAGATCCCGGTGACGTCGCCAAGGCGCTGGAACTGCTGGAACAACGGGACTTCCTGCGCCGCCAGGGGCCGCAACAACGAGACGGGCGAGATCGAATACGGCTTCCGGCACTGCCTGGTGCGCGACGTCGTAACCGGCCAGCTGCCGCGCGCGGTGCGTTCGGAGAAGCAGGAGCGTGCCGCCGCCTGGTTCGCGGAACCCGCGGTGGACCTGATGCCGCACGTGGACCGCAGGACGGGCTGACACGGCAAAGGCCGCCTCCCCGGCACGGGAGAGGCGGCCTTTGCTCGTCGTGTCAGTGCTGCGGAGCCCGGCGCGGACGGCCGGTGCGCTCGGTCCGGCCGAAAGCACGGCCGCCCTCTGAGCGCTCCGAGCGGCGCGGGCCGCTGCGGAGCTCGCCGCTCTCACCGGAGGGACGACGCGGTCCACTGCGGAACTCGCCGCCCTCGGTACGACGGCCGGAGCCGCCGCGGTACTCACCGCGGCCACCGACGGCCGGGGCGCCGAAACGACGTCCGCCACCGCCACCGCGACGGGCCGGCTTCTCGCGCTCGATCACCGGCTCACCGCTCGGGGTGCGGGCACCCGTGATGCGGATCAGGTCGTCGTCGCCGGGGCGCACCTTCGTGCTCTCCGGGCGGATGCCCGCACGGGCGGCCATGCCCTGGACGGCGCGCCGCTGGTCGTGCGTGACCAGCGTGACGACCGTGCCGGACTGACCGGCGCGAGCCGTGCGGCCGGCGCGGTGCAGGTAGTCCTTCGGGTCGGCCGGCGGGTCGACGTGCACGACGAGCGAGACGTCGTCCACGTGGATGCCGCGGGCCGCCACATCGGTCGCGATGAGAACCGGCGTGGTGCCCTCGCGGAACTCGCCGAGCACGCGGGTGCGGGCGCTCTGCGCCTTGCCGCCGTGCAGGGCGCCCGCGTGGACGCCGACGGAACGGAGCTTCTTGGCGAGGCGGTCGACGTGGTGCTTGGTGCGCACGAACATGATCGTGCGGCCCTCGCGCGCGGCCACCTCGGTCACCACGTTCTGCTTGTCCTCAGCGGACACGAACAGCAGGTGGTGATCCATCGTCGTGACGCTCGCGGTGGCCGGGGCCACCGAGTGCGTCACCGGGTTGTGCAGGTACTGGCGGACCAGCTTGTCCACGTCGCCGTCGAGCGTCGCGGAGAACAGCAGGCGCTGGCCGTCCTGCGGGGTCAGGTCGAGGATCGCGCGAACCTGGGGCATGAAGCCCATGTCCGCCATCTGGTCGGCCTCGTCCAGCGCGGTGATCTCGACCTGGGACAGGTCGCAGGTGCCCTGACGCACGTGGTCGGACAGACGGCCAGGCGTGGCGATCAGCAGGTCGACGCCGCGGCGCAGGTGATCGATCTGGCGCGGGAACGACGTGCCGCCGACGACGACGCGGCACCACATGTTGAGCGCGCGGGCGTGCGGCATGAGCGCCGTCTCCACCTGCATCGCGAGCTCGCGGGTCGGAACCAGGATCAGGCCGCGGGGCTTGTGCGGCGTCGAGCGGCCGCCCGCGAGGCGGCTCAGCATGGCGAGGCCGAACGCCAGCGTCTTGCCGGAGCCCGTCTGGCCACGGCCGAGGATGTCCCGGCCCGACATCGCGTCGGGCAGGGTGGCGGCCTGAATGGGGAACGGTGCGGTGATTTCGTTGGCGACGAGCGACTTGATCAGCGCGTCTGCCAGGCCGAGCTCAGCGAACGAGGGCAGCGGGCCTTCCGGCAGCGTGCTCTCGAAGTGCTCGGCGACGATCGGCTCCTCGACCCGCGCCTGCGGACGGGAGTTGCCCTGGCGGCCCGAGCGGCGACGCGGCTTGCCGCGGCTGAAAGAGCGCTCGGAACGACCTTCGGACATTGATGGCAAAACAAACCTCCGGGACATGGCACGTCTCGAGGCTGCCCCGCGCGCTACCGCGGTGCCGATCACAAGGACGGGCCCGGCGTGAGGGTCACGCCGCTGATGAGTGGGTGGAAACACCGGTCAACGGCCGTCAAGCCTTCATCGGTGTACAGCACAGTCTAGCTGATCAATGGCCGTGCCTTGCGCGCCCGGCAGTGTCGTTGGACACGGCCGGGCGCGCAAGGTGGGTCACGCCATACCCGCGACGTCCAGCAGCGTCGCCACCAGCGCAGACGGGTCGGCGATCTCCGGCGGGAGGCCGCGCGAGGCGAACCAACCGCTGATGTTGCGGACGTCGCGGTCGAGGAACTCCACGCCGCGGGGGTTCGCGACGAGGTCGACCACCTGCGGCAGGTCGATCATGATCAGCCTGCCTTCGTGGACCATCAGGTTGAACGCGGACAGGTCGCCGTGCGTGAGACCCGCCTCGGCGAGCGTCATCAGCGTGGCGACCAGCTGGCGCCACAGGTCGAGCAGCTCGTCCTCGTCCGGACGCGCCTGCGCGAGCCGCGGTGCCGCGTTGCCCTCGTCGTCGCCGATGAACTCCAGCAGCAGCTCGGTGCCGCTGCGCTGCACCGGATACGGCACCGGCGCGCCGATCTGCCACAGCCTGGCGAGCGCGGCGAACTCCGCGACCGCCCACTGCTCCGCGATCAGGTTGCGCCCGAACGCGGTGCGGTTCTGGATGGCCCGCATCTCGCGGGACTTCTTCATCCGCCGGCCCTCCAGATATCCCGCGTCGCGGTGGAACATCCGGTGGTCGTTGCTGCGGTAGCGCTTGGCGGCGAGCAGGCACGCCTTCTCGCCCATCGCGCGTTCCAGCAGGAAGACGTCCGCTTCCTTGCCGGTCTTCACGATGCCCAGCTCGCGGTCGACCGCGGCCAGCTCGGTGACGAGCCAGTCCGGGTGCGGCCTGGGCCCCTGCTCGGCGTCGCCCCACGTGGACCAGCGGTCGCCGTCCTCGGGGGTGTCAGCCGTGCTGAGCTGGTCCTCGCGCAGTCGTGCGATCCGCAGCTTTTCTTCTTCTGTCATGCGGCCGCGACGCGTTGGCTCCGTGTCGTCGGCGTTGGCGCGCTTACCGCGCTTTCCCTTGCGCCGCATGGTGTCGGCGTCGTCAAAGGAGGATTCGAAACGCTCGTGAAGATCGTGCTCGCGCACGGTGGGGTCTCCCGGAAGGTGAAGGTGACCGCCCCACTGGCGCTCTGCGATCAAACGCTGCTGATCAGGCGCGAGGGGCGGGAGGACGGGTCGCGGTGCCACGTCCAAAGACAGGCTCGGACACGACGCACCTCCTTCGTTCCTTCTCGCCGCGTGTCGGCTCGCTGAAGCTTGCCCGCTCCCCTCGGGGGCCGCAACCGAATTAACCGGTGATCAGGTCAGCGGTCTTCTCGCCGGTCGGCACGATCGTGAGCCCGGCCTTCTGCGCGAGCTTGACCAGGCCTTTCAGGTCGCCCGGCTCGGTCTTGCTCGTCGCGATGGCACGGGCGAGCAGGCCCTTGTGCGCCTTGTTGAAGTGGCTGACGACCTTGCCGTCGCCGGTGACCACCCGGACGACGACGGCGTGCGGGATCCTCGCGAGGCTCGAGTACGCGCCGGAACGCAGGTCGACGACGAACTCGTCGGCCTCCCTGAGCACCGGCTCCAGCGCGGGCTTCCACACCGTGCGCAGGCTGCCGTGCGACGGGAGCGCGCTGCCGCCGGACAACCGGTACGCGGGCACCGGGTCACCGCCGCGGATCGCCCCGAACAACGCCGACGCGACCGCCAGCCGTTCGAAGGCCCGCTCCTGGTCGGCCTTCCTGAGCGACGGGAAGTCCAGGTTGTCGTAGAGCACGCCGGTGTAGCGCAGGAGTGCGGGCGTCGTCTCTGACGTGCGCAAAGCCGCGTTGCGGTGCACCTCGTCGACCTGGCGCTCCGAGATGTCGAGCGCCTTGAGGCTCGCCGGGACGTCCTTCGCGAGGTCGGCCAGCGCGGACACGAGCTTGTCGCGCACGGGGTTCAGCTCGGGGAAGGACAGCGCGTCGAGATCGAGCGGCGCACCCTCGCCGCCGATCGCCTTGGTCTCCGACGGGGGAAGCAGCACCAGCACGGTTGGCAAGCGTAGGGCAATGCGCGAAAACCGCTGGACCGGCGTGGTGCTCTGGAATGCGTGGACGCTTTGGACCGTCTCTACGACTCGCTCGACGCCCGGCTGCGCCCGGAGGACGTGGCCGTCCTCGTGCGGGAGGCGCTGCCCTCGTTGACGCGCCGCCAGCGCTCGGTGATCAACGAGGTGGCGGCGCACGCGAGCCGTTGGCACGGCTTCACCGGTATGAGCACCGACTACGCCCGCCCTGTGGGTGCCGCGCGGCAGGTCGCCGCGACGCGAGTCGTGTTCGGTGTGGACACCTGCCCGGTCGACGCCACGATCCCGTCTCCGTGCTGGAGTTCGCCTCGTTCGTCGGTGCCGAGATCAACTGGGACCTGGACCGCACCGACTTCCTCACCGACCGGCTGAACCGCGAGGCGCGCGCCGCCGCGGGCATCGAGCTGTCGAAGCGCCAGTACAACCGGCGCTTCCGGATGCTGCGCCGGCTCTCGGCGAAGGCGTCGAGGCTGGAGCGCGTACGTGAGCTGCGCCGCCTGACGCTCATCGCCTCGGCCGGATTCGTCGGCGCGATCGACCGCGACCGGTTCCGCGCGGATGCCGACGCCGCCTGCTTCGTCGCCTACTACACGGCACGGCGCAAGCTGCGTCGTGAGTTCTCGCTGACCGGCCGCGAGAACCCGTTCGACCAGGTCGCGGAGGCGTTGCTCGCGCGGTGCAGGGCTCGCGGCGACACCGACTGGGCGATGATCGCGCTGGCCTGCCCGGCCTGGGAGGTCCTGCGCCACCTGCGGCCGGACCAGCTCGGCGAGCTGCTCGGCCGGTGGTCGGCGGTGACCAGGTCGGTCGCGGGCCTGCTGGCCGGGCTCTGGCGTTCGTCCGAGATCGACAAGGCGACCATGGTCGTGCGCACCGGCGTGGACTCGTCCAGCTGGAACGCGCTGGCCGGCGCCTACAACGCCGCACGCAACGGCTGGATCGCCTGCCTGCACGCCGCGGGTGTGCCGGATCTGCTGGACCACGCGTGGCCGGGCAAGGTCATGCGCGTGATGGCCGCCGACCTCGCCTTCTGGCACCACGAGGCGGGCGGCGGCCTCCACCCGGACACCTCGGTGTGGTCGCGCCTGCCGTTGCCGTGGGAAGTGCTCGACGGCACGGCGGTCTGCACGCGCGCCGATGTGGAGGCGGCGTGCCGCGAGCACGGCGTCGACCCGGAACGCGCCGGATGGACCGCACCCCGCGCGCACGCCGCGATCGCGCGCTTCCGCCCCACCCCGGAGCTGGTGCACGGCGTGTCCGTGTCGGACCCGGTGTGGGCGATGGCGTTGCGGCACGCTCGGGTGTTCAGCGGCAAGCCCGTCCGCACCGGGGTATTCGGTGGACAGGACGCCGCCGGCTGAGCAGGATGCCCCTCGTTCGGCTGTAGTTCAGCGGTAGAACGCCCGGCTCGGGACCGGGTGGACGCCGGTTCGAGCCCGGCCGGCCGGACGCGTGGAACACGTAGCTCAGTGGTGGAGCCCCGGCTCTCATCCGGGAGGACGCCGGTTCGAGCCCGGCCGTGTTCTCCGTGGTGTCTCAGGAGGCCTGCAGCGTCAGGTACGCGAGGCCCAGCGTGCCGCGCCAGCCGCGCAAGCGGTGGGCGCGGTGCGTGTCGGCCTTCGTCCTGATCTCGTCCGCGTGCTCGGAGTCCGGGTTGTCGCGCAGCCAGCGTTCCCACGCCAGGGCGTGCCCGTTCTCGAACACGTCCCACTCGTCGAGGCTCGCCTGCTCCACCGCGAGCAGCCGGTAGCCGTGCTCGTGCGCGAGGTCCACCAGGCCGGCGAGCGAGCCGTACTGGTCGCGCGGGATCGGCATCGCGGCGAGCTGCTCGCCGGTCGGCTCACGCTCCCAGAAACCCTCACCCAGCAACAGCTTCCCGCCCGACCGCAGCAGCTGCTTCGCCGCCGTGAGCGCGTTCGCCGTGTGCTGCAACGGATCTCCACCCCACACCTGGCTGGCACCGTTGACGATGATCACATCGACCGGCCTGCCCGGTTGCCACTGGGCGACGTCGGCCACCTGCAGGCTGACCCGGTCGGCCAGGCCTCGCGCTGCGGCCGTGGCCCGGGCGTGCGCGATGGCGGTGGCGTCGAGGTCGACACCGGTGCCGGTGGCGGTGGGCGCGGCTTCGAGGGTCCGCAGCAGGAACTCCGCCCAGCCGCAGCCGACGTCGAGCACGTGTGCGTCGTCGAGCGGGTGCAGGCTGCGGATGAGACGCTCGGCCCGTTCCTCGGACAGCGGTCCGTGGAAGGTGAGGTCCTCGTGCAGTGGCGCGATCGCTGGTTTCGTCATCGCACGCAGGATGGCGTTGCCGCCCTGTTCCGGACAACGGCTTATTCAGTTGTTGGGGTCATCACCTCCCCGTAGCTTTCATTGACGTGGAACTCGTGTGGCGCGCGCTCACGACAGCGGACATCCCTGCGGTGGCCGCGCTCTACTGCGCCGTCGAGGCGGTCGACGACACCGGCGAGTTGCTGTCCGAAGAGGACTTCGCCGAGCGGTTCGACGAGACGGATCTGCCGGGCGGGTCGCTGGCCGTGCTCGTGGACGGCGCACTCGTGGCGTACGGCTTGGCCGTGCTGCGGGACAATCCCGTGAACACGCACCGCGTCCGGCTCGACGGGGCCGTGCACCCGGACTTCCGCCGCAAGGGCATCGGGCGGCAGCTGCTGCAGCGCCTCATCCTGTTGGCGCGCAAGCTGCACACCGCACGCCACCCGGCCATGCCCATGGTGGTGAACACCATGGTCGAGAGCCGCTGCGCAGGCCACGTCGCACTGTGCGCCGAGCTCGGCTTCACCGCGGACCGCTGCTTCAACGAGCTGGAGGTGGCACTGGGCGAGTCACTCGCCCAGGTCCCGATCCCGCCCGCCTACGAGATCGTGCCGTTCTCCGCTGCCCGCGACGAAGAGGTCCGCGAGGTGTGCAACGCGGCGTTCGCCGACCACTGGGGTTCGGTCGAGCGCAGCCCGGAGGAATGGGCGGCGTCGTTCACCAACAGCAAGCGGTTCGTTCCGGAGACCTCCTTCCTGGCGCTCGCAGAAGGCGCCGTGGCCGGTTTCGTGCTCTCGCGGCACTACCCGGTGGTCGAGGAGCTGACGGGCGTGCGCGAGCTGTGGATCGGGGACGTCGGCACCCTGCGGGAGCACCGCGGGCGTGGGGTGGCCTCCGCCCTGCTGAGCTGGACGCTGGCTCAGGCGAAGGGGCAGGGCTACCAGCGGGCGGGACTCTCCGTGGACTCGGCCAACCCGACCCGCGCGCTCGGCGTGTACGAGCGCGCGGGGTTCGAGCTGAAGCGGACCTGGATCGACTACGGCCTGCCGGTCTCGCTCTAGACCTCTTCGCCGTCCTGGGCGACGCAGAACTCGTTGCCGTCCGGGTCGGCCAGCACCGACCAGGTGAGCCCCGGCATGCTGTGCACCGCGATCTCGGTGGCCCCGAGCCCGACCAGCCTGGCCACCTCCGCCTTGCGGTCCGGCACGTGCGAGTCGAAGTGGACGCGGTTCTTGCCCGGCGTGGCGTCCGGCACCTGCTGGATGCCCAGCGCGGGGCCGTTCTCGGTGTTCGGAGCGAGGACGATGAACTCGCCCCAGTCGTTCTGGACGGTGGTGTTGAGCGCGGCCGTCCAGAACTCGGCGAGCTTGCGCGCGTCGCCGGTGTCGATGGTGATCATGGCAATCGTCAGGGACATGCTTCCGGACGCTACTCAGGGGGTCTGACAATTCCAGGTCCGCGCTGGTCAGAGCCCAACAAACCCACCGCCCGCGATTTCGTCGGCAGCGCAACCAGTACGCTGCCCCAACAGCCCGTGAACGAGGAGTACCCACCGTGATCACCAGGATGTCGTCGCTGTTCCTGCGAACCCTTCGCGAGGACCCGGCCGACGCCGAAGTGCCCAGCCACAAGCTGCTGGTGCGCGCCGGCTACGTCCGCCGCGTCGCGCCGGGCGGGTACTCCTGGCTGCCGCTGGGTCTGCGGGTGCTGCGCAACATCGAGGCCGTCGTCCGCGAGGAGATGGACGCGTTCGGCGCGCAGGAGATCCAGTTCCCCGCCCTGCTGCCCAAGGAGCCCTACGAGGCGACCAACCGGTGGGAGGAGTACGGCCCCAACATCTTCCGGCTCAAGGACCGCAAGGGCGCCGACTACCTGCTCGGCCCCACCCACGAGGAGCTGTTCACGCTCACCGTGAAGGGTGAGTACAGCTCGTACAAGGACTACCCGGTCACGCTGTACCAGATCCAGACCAAGTACCGCGACGAGGCGCGTCCCCGTGCGGGCATCCTGCGCGGCCGCGAGTTCCTGATGAAGGACTCGTACTCGTTCGACCTGACCGACGAGGGCCTGAGCAAGTCCTACCAGGACCACCGCGACGCCTACATCCGCATCTTCGACCGTCTCGGCCTGGAGTACGTGGTGGTGTCGGCGACGTCCGGCGCGATGGGCGGCTCCGCGTCCGAGGAGTTCCTGGCCGTCGCCGAGACGGGTGAGGACACCTTCGTCCGCAGCACCGAGTCGGGCTACGCGGCGAACGTCGAGGCCGTCACGACCCCCGCGCCCCCCGAGCAGCCGATCGACGACAAGCCCGCCGCCCAGGTGCACCACACGCCGAACACGCCCACCATCGAAACGCTGGTGGACTTCCTCAACGCGAACACCGACCGCAAGTTCACCGCGGCCGACACGTTGAAGAACGTTCTCGTGAAGCTCAAGCACCCCGGCAAGGACTGGGAACTGCTCGCCGTGGCCGTCCCCGGCGACCGCGAGGTGGACTTCAAGCGCCTCGAGGCGGCCTTCGAGCCCGCCGAGGTCGCGATGCTCGAGGAGTCGGACTTCGCCAAGAACCCGTTCCTGGTCAAGGGCTACATCGGCCCGGGAGCGATCCAGGCGAACGGCATCCGCTTCCTCGCCGACCCCCGCGTGGTGCGCGGCACGGCCTGGGTGACCGGCGCCGACAAGGCCGACCACCACGTCGTCGACCTCGTGGCAGGCCGCGACTTCACCCCCGACGGCGTCATCGACGTCGCCGAGGTCCGCGAGGGCGACCCGTCGCCCGACGGCAAGGGCGTCCTCGTCGCCGCGCGCGGCATCGAGATCGGCCACATCTTCCAGCTGGGCCGCAAGTACGCCAACGCGTTCTCGCTCGATGCCCTGGGCCCGGACTCCAAGCCCGTCCGCATCACCATGGGCTCGTACGGCATCGGCGTCTCGCGCCTGGTCGCGGCCATCGCCGAGCAGTCGCACGACGACCGCGGCCTGATCTGGCCCCGCAACGTCGCGCCTGCCGACGTCCACGTGGTCATCGCGGGCAAGGACGAGACGCTCGTGTCCGCCGGCGAGGACTTCGCGAAGCAGCTGAGCGCGCGCGGGCTGAAGGTGCTGCTGGACGACCGCAAGACTAGCCCCGGCGTGAAGTTCGCGGACGCCGAGCTCGTGGGCATCCCGACGATCCTGGTGATCGGCCGGGGGCTCGCCAACGGCGTCGTCGAGGTGAAGGACCGCAAGTCCGGAGACCGCGTCGAGGTGCCGGTGGCCGAGGCAGTCGACCACCTGGTTCAGGTCGTTCGCGGCTGATCCCTGTTTCGTCCGAACGCCCGGCCGAGTTTCCGGCCGGGCGTTCGTCGCGTCTAGGGTGCGGCATGGGGCGGAACTGGTACCTGCTGTGGAGCGGCAGCGCGATCTCGGCGCTCGGCGACGGCATCTTTCTCGCCGCACTCCCGCTGCTGGCCGCCACACTCACCCAGGACCCGAAACTGATCGCCGGGGTCAGCTTCTTCGGATCCCTGCCCTGGCTCCTCGCCTCACTCCCCGCGGGCACAGCCGCCGACCGCTACGACAGCCGTCGTCTCCTCCTCGCCGCCCTGTGGATCCAGTGCGCGCTCATGGCGGTCCTCGCCGCCTTCCACAGCGCGCACATCGCGTTCCTGTACGGCATGGCGTTCCTGATCGGCACCGCGGAGAACGTGCCGAGGGCGGTGGGGCAGCCGCTCATCAAGGCGACCGTCGAGAACCACCTGCTGGAGCGAGCCAACGGCAGGCTGTTCGCGTCGCAGGCGGTGGCATTGCAGTTCGTGGGGCCGCCGCTGGGCGGGTTGTTGTTCGCGATCGCGGTACCGGCACCGTTCTGGGTCAACGCGCTGACGTTCGCCACAGCAGCACTGCTGGTGACCAGGATGCGCACGAGCCGGCAACCTCGGCCGGCCAAGCCGAAGGTCGTCGAAGGCCTGCGGTGGTTGATGAAGCACAAGGCGCTGAGAACGGTCACGGTCGTGTCCGCGACCACGAACCTGTGCATCGCGATGACCATGGCGACGCTGGTGCTGTTCGCGCAGCAGAGGCTGGGGCTGACGAACGCCGGATTCGGGGCGTTTCTCGCCACGCTCGCGTGCGGTGGCGTCGCCGGTGGGCTCCTCGCCGAGCGGATGCTCGCCAGGTACCGCCACACCGTCGCGGTGACCGTGGTGCTGATTCCGTTGATGTGGCTGGGAATTGCGACGCTCGCCCGTGATCTGCCCACGGTTGCGGTGTTCGCGGTGGTCAGCTCGTTCTGCACCGCGGTGTGGGGTGTGGCCACGGCGGCGTTGCGGCAGCGGGCGGTGCCCACGAACCTGCTCGGACGCGTCAGCAGCGCGCAGACCCTGATCACCTGGGGTGTTCAGCCGGTCGGCGCGCTGCTGGGCGGACTGGTCGCTGACCACTTCGGGCTGCTGGCGCCGTGGTTCGTGGCCGTGGGGCTGCGAACCGCGGTCGGCGTGGTCAGCCTCAAGCCGCTACGCGATCACTTCACCGGCGCGGCCTTGAACGTCCACTTGGCCGCGTCCCCCGAGCAGGACGCCGCTGTCACCTTGCCCGAGGAATCGCGGTAGCACTTGGTGTTGTGCTGCATGTCCGAGATGGTCTTGTTCGGGTTGACGGACCACTGCTGGGCCGGGCCGCCGTCGCACTTGCGCAGCACGACCTTGCCCGACGACAGGGTGGTGCACAGCTGCGGTGAGCCCTGCTCCATGAAGGCACCGTGGAACTTGAACTGCTGCGGGGCGGAGCCGTTGCACACCGCCGTCGTCAGCTGCGAGCCGGAGGCGCCGCCCTGGAGGCACTTGCCGGTGGCGACGTTCTTGTACTCGCCGTTGGTGGTCTTCGGCTTGGCGCCGCCGTAGCACTCACCGGTCGCGGTGTTGAAGATCGGCGTCGGGTCGACGGTCAGGTTGGACGGCGGGTTGATGATGGTTTCCTCCATCACCGGCTTGCCGTCGGGGTGGTAGTTGGTCAGGGCGTCTTCGCAGTCGATGACGTTCATGGCGTTGCCGCCCTTGCCCCCGACCCAGGCGTCGAAGTGCCACAGGCGAGGGCCGCCGTTGGGGCCGTTGCCGTCCCAGTCCTGCTCGCAGGAGGAGCAGGAGTCCTCCATGATGAAGTACTTCTTCACGCGCGGGAAATAGATCTTCGTGCCCGGCTTGGCTTCCTTGCGGGACGTCGCGAACGTGATCGGGTCCGACCAGGTGCCCTTGCCGCCGGCGGTGTTGTGGATCTGCGGGTAGGCGATGTTGCCGCCGGGCGGTGTGTTGTCGTACCAGCCGTAGAAGGTCCAGAAGACCTGTTGGGATGCCGCGGTTGCCGGGGATGAAGCGAACAAACCGGACATGATCAGCAAAATGCCTGCCGCCACGGACAGGGCGCGTTTCATGCGTGCCTCCGCAAGAACCGGTGGACTGAGGCGGCGTGATTGCAGAGTCCACCGGTCGCGCGGCTTTTGTAAAGAAACTTATCTAACTATTTGCGGAAGCAAGGCCCGCGACTGGGCCCACGACGATGATCGCCGGCGGGCGGACCTCCCAGCGCTTCACGTCCTCGGCCAGCGAGTCCAAAGTGGACCGGAAGACGCGCTGGGCCGCCGTGCTGCCCTCCTGGATCACGGCGACGGGGGTCGAACCGGGGCGGCCTTCCATCAACGCCGTGGCGAACGCACCGGCCCGTTCGACGGCCATCATCAGCACGACGGTGCCCTGCAGGCGTGCGATCGCCGACCAGTCGACCAGCGAACGAGGGTCATCTGGGGCAACGTGACCCGAGACGACGACCACCTCGTGCGCCACGCCTCGGTGTGTCACCGGCACACCGGCCAGTGCGGGCACGCCGAACGCCGACGTCACGCCCGGCACGACGGTCACCGGGATGCCGGCCTCCGCGCACGCCAGGAGCTCCTCGAAGCCGCGGCCGAAGACGTACGGGTCGCCGCCCTTCAGCCGGACGACGAACTTGCCCTCCTTGGCGCGGTCGATCAGCGTCTGGTTGATGAACTCCTGCGTGGCCGCGCGGCCGTACGGGATCTTCGCCGCGTCGACCACCTCGACGTGTGCCGGCAGTTCCTCCAGCAGCTCGCGCGGTGCCAGGCGGTCGGCGACGACCACGTCCGCGTGGGCCAGCAAACGCTTGCCCTGCACGGTGATCAGTTCGGGGTCGCCGGGGCCGCCGCCGACCAGCGCCACGCCGACCGGCGGAGCTGCCTGGTCCGCGATCCGGCCGTCGCGCAGGGCCGCCACGAGCCCGTCGCGAACGGCGGCCGAACGACGGTGCTCGCCGCCCGCCAGCACACCGAGCACGAGGCCGTCGTGCGTGCCGACCGCCGGGGTCACGGCCGTGCCCTCGACGGCGATGTCCGCGCGCACGCAGAAGACGCGCTGAGCGAGCGCCTCCTCGCCGATCTGCGTGTTCACCTCGACGTTCGACGTGCAGGCCACCACGTACCACGCGCCCTCGACGTCACCGGGCTGGAAGCGCCGCTGGTGCCAGGTCAGCTCCCCCGCGTCGACCATGCCCTGGACTGCGGGTGTGACGGACGGCGACACGAGCTCGACGGCGGCGCCGCTGGCGATCAGGCGGGGCAGGCGGCGCTGAGCGACCGTGCCTCCGCCGACCACGAGGACGCGCCGGCCCCGCAGGTCGAGGCCGGCCAGGTAGTGCTGTTCAAAGGGCATGCGTAGAAGCATCCACACCGGACCGGCCGTGTCCAGCCGAAGGGAACATGCTCACAGCCGCAGCAACTCGAAAGAGGTGGCCAGCACGCCGCCGAACCGCTGCCCGACGGCCTCCGCGGCGCCGCGGAGGAACAGTTCCGGATCCGCCATGTCACCGCTCAGCGCAGCCAGATACGCCTTGTGCGCGCGTAGTGACGCCACCGAAGCGTCGAACGAGTCGGTGATGTCCACGGCGTGAGTCGACATCGGTGAGGACGCCGCCGCCACGTACTTGACGCCATTCCACGGCTCAAGGCCCAGGTCCTGGAAAACCCACCGGTTGCCCGCGTCCCGGACGGCGTCGACGGTCGCGCGGCCGACCGCGATGTGGTCCGCCATGTTCAGCGCGCCGCCCGGCCACGTCTCCCGGAAGTTGCCGGTGATCACGAACTCCGGCCGGTGCCGGCGGATGGCTGCCGCGATGTCGCGCCGCAACGGCACGCCGTACTCGATCACGCCGTCCGGGTGGTCCAGGAACTCGACGACGGAGACCCCCACCGCCGCGCACGACGCGATCTGCTCCTCGACCCGCAACGGCCCGGCGACCGACGGTTCCATCGAGTCGATGCCCGCCTCGCCACGGCACGCCAGCACGTACGCGATGTTCTTGCCCTGAGCGGTCCAACGCGCGATAGCGCCCGCACCGCCGTACTCCATGTCATCGGGATGAGCGACGACGACCAGCGCGCTCGACCAGTCTTCCGGCACAGCTTCCAGATCAGCCATGCCCAGCAGGATGCGCGTGACCTCGCACGCGCTGCAACCGACCTACCAGAACGGCCACCACACCGTCCGTTGCGGATCGGTGTGGTGGCCGTCGAAGGCTTGCCGGTGCTACAGCTGGGCGTTGATGACCGAGTAGTACGGGGCGATGCGGCCGTACACGCCGGGGTAGCCGGCCGCGGCACAACCGCGACCCCACGACGTGTCACCGATGAGCTTGCCACCGAACACCAGCGGGCCACCGGAGTCGCCCTGGCAGGTGTCCACGCCACCCTGCGGGAAGCCCGCGCACACCATGGAGGTGTTGCTGTACTGCGAGTACGCGGACTTGCAGGTCGCGTCCGAGGTCAGCGGCACGTTCGCCTTGAGCAGGTACCGGGAGGCCGAACCACCGGAGGACGTGGTGCCCCAGCCGAGGATCAGCGCGGAGTTGCCCGCGGCGTACAGCGCGGTGTCGGCGGGGGTGGCGAGCGGCAGGGTGGCCGAGCTGATGTTGCGGTCCAGCGTCAGCACGGCGACGTCGTAGCCGGCGGTCGCGGTGGTGTAGCTCGGGTGCACCCAGATGCGGGTCACGCTGGCCACGGTGCCCGCGGTGCTCTGCTTGTCGTCACGGCCGTGCACGACTCGCGTGCTGGCGGGCGTACGACCCTTCACGCAGTGAGCGGCGGTGACGACCTTGTTGGCCTTCACCAGCGTTCCGCCGCAGAACTGGGAGCCGGAGGTCGACGCCAGGTAGACGACCCAGGGATAGGTGGAGGTGCTGGCCCTCGTACCACCGACGATCATCGGTGAGACGTCGGCGCTGGCGGCCGGGGCAACGAAGAAGATGCTCGCGAGAGCGGAAACCACGACGGACACGATCAGGCGATGCAGGGTTTTCGCCATGTTGCCAGTCCTTCCGATGACGCTGTGTGTGCAGGGTGTACAGCGACGGCACACACAGCGTCACGGTCGTGGAATCAAACGCACAACCGCCACTAGTCGTTACGGGCGATTTGACATTTGACTACGAGATGCCGCGGGCCGTGAAGGCCGCCTGCACCACGGCCGCGTCCGCGTCGCCGTAGAGCTTCTTCGCCGCCGCGACGGTCGCCGCGGCGGCCGCCGAGAACGTGGTCGAGGGGGCGTACGAGAACTGCGACTCGAGGACGATCTTCGCGGCCTTGTCCCGGCCGAACGCCTTGAAGACGTCGAACAGCGCCCGCGACCAGATCTGGCCGTCGTGGTGCACGGAACCGTTGCGGTCCGCGTACTTCAGCTCGGTGTCGGTGCGACGCAGGCAGTGCGGGGTCCCAGGCGCGTAGGACACCGCGTCCCAGTCCGCGATGCACGCCAACGGGGTGGTCGCGGTGTCCTGGGAGTCGGCCGCGGACATGATCAACGCCCACCAGTCGCCGAAGCCCTCACCGATCGAGCGCGACTCGACGTTGGTGCCGTAGCCCGGCACCTGGGCGTCCTGAATGGCGTGGCCGAGCTCGTGCCACACCACCTCGACGTCCTCGGCGTCGTCCACGCCACCCGTGCCGAACGTGATCAGGTCCTTGCGCGGGTTGTAGTTCGAGTTGTCCGCCGTCAGACCGAGGGTCGTGATGTCCTGCTGCTCGTTGTTGACGTTGGTGAAACCGAGGCTCTGGATGTACTTCTGCGACTCGGTGACACCCCAGTAGGCACTGACCTGCTCGAAGAGGTCGTTGCTGCGGGTGTAGCTGAAGTCGTTGGTGCTGCTGAACGCCAGCTTGTTCTTGGTTCCCGTGATCTGGGCGTACGTGCCCTTCAGGTAGCCGGAACCGTCCAGGTCGGACAGTGTGACGGACCGGTAGGCCGCGCTGGGCACGGCCGAGTCCTCGTCGTTCCCGTCGACCAGGTTCTGGTTCTGCTGCGACGACACGGGGTTCGGGCTGAACACCTTGCCGGTTCCATCCGCGTGCACGAGAAGGCTCTCGCTGTGGACGACCGCTCCGGTCTCCGCGTGCACGAGCGTGCGTTCGGTCGTGTCGCCCGAGATCACCTCGTAGACGAGCCCCGTACCGGGCAGCACCGACAGCTTGGCGTCCTGCGGCGCCGCGACCTTGCGCTTCGCGTGGTCCGCGGTGACAGCGGGCGTGGCGTCGATCGTGCCGACCGCGATCCGGCCGTCGTCCACGGTCTTCACGCCGGTCGCCTTGTCGACGTGCTCGACGTAGTAGGCGCCCAGCACGGGTTTTCCGTCGTAGGTCTGCTCGTACCAGGTGTGCGTCGCGAGCAGGGAGTCGCGGACGGTGAGCAGACGCAGACCTTCCTTGGGCGCGGCGGCCTGGGCGTTGATCGCGAGCAGGGACAGGGCGACGCCTGCCGTGCAGGCCACCGCGACGAGACGACGGGATCTCATGCCGGTCTCCGATGCACTCGGGCCCGCAGGGTGGGCCGTGTGCCTGGCGACGCTAATTCGAGAGATCCTGAACCAAGACCCTACGAAAGGAGGAAATCTGTTACCGGTCCCGGACCCCGGGAACAACAACCACGTCGGCTTCGACCGGATCGTCCAGCGTCGGCCCGGCTCCGAACGCGACGAACGCGACCGCCGCACCACGGGCGGCCAGGTCGGACGCACCCTCGTGCCGGATCTCGGTACCGGAACGCAGCAGGGACGAGACCGCGTCGATCGCTTCCGGCGTGCCGACGACGAACGCCGCGCGCCTGATCTCCGCCTCCGCGCGCGGTGTGCGTTCCTCTGACGCACCCGGCCCGAGCCCGATCAGCGCGAGCCTGCCGCGCGGCAGCACCCGTGCCGCGGCCACCGTCACGTTGTCGCGCTTGAACTTCTCCGCCGCCAGCTCGATCGGGGCGCCGTGGCCCAGGATCTGCGCGCCGCGCAACGCCGCCGCTTCCGCCACGCTCGCGGTGCCCATCGAGTTGCGCACCACCGAACTCGGGTTCGGCACACCGATCTCGGCGAGCTCCTCGGTCGGGAACGTCAGCAGCTCGGCGGTGTCACCGTGCCAGAAACCCCAGTCCTCCACGGCGTCCACGATGCCGGGCTCGTCCGCTTTGGCTTCCGCGGTCGCGAAGGCCTTGATGGCACGCAGGTCCAGCCCGCCCTGCGCGTCCAGTTCCGCCAGCGCGGCACCGACGCTCGTGGCCGACGCTCCGCGCGTCGAGCCCACGCCGACGATGAGCGTGCGAGGCACGATCCGCAGCACGTTGTCCTTGGAAGCGGCGGCGCGGTCGTCAATGATGATCATCCACGTGGCGTCCTCGCCGGCCGGGACGACGTTGGACGGCAACGCGGGCAGCGGGAAGCCGAGCGGATTGCGCAGCACGACCTTCTCTCCCGCCTCGATGGCGGCGGCGCAGCCCTCGACGTTGCCGTCTGCGGTGGCGTCGAGCTGCTCGACGAGCTCGTCGAGCACCGAGTCGATCGACGGGCCGCCGGTCACGACGGGCGTGCGGTTGAGCAGGTCGGCGACGTGGTGGGCGAGCGCGTCGGCGTCACCGGCGAGCGCCACGACGAAGTGCTGGTCCACGCAGACCACGGCGGGGTCGGATCGCTTGTCCCGCAAGAGGGGCGCGATCAGGCGGACCGCGGAACCCGCGTCCAGGAAGAGGACGGCTCCGCCCAGGCGGGACCACAACCGTTGCACTGCGGGCTTGACCGAGCCGTCCGGGACGACCGCGTCCGCACCCAGCAGGCCTGCGAGGTCTGCGGCGTCGCCGCGCTGCGCCGCTCCCGCGAAGACACCGATCACTTCTTGCTTCCCCACAGCACCGTCACCGGAACGGCCGGAGCGAACCCCGAGTCGAGCAGGCGGGAGGCGGTCCAGTGCACGCCCTCCACCTCGTAGCCGGCGGCCTGCAACGCGTCACGGGCGGGCACGATCTCGTCCACGCTCTCGGTCACGACCACCACGCGCCGTGCGCTCACGGCCGCGCACGCCTTCACCTCGGCAAGCTGACCGCGGCCGACGAACACCGCGTCCGGGCGCGGCAACGAAGCCGTGTCCAGCTCGGCTTCCTCGACGCGCACGTCGACGCCGTGCGCAGACGCGTTCGCGATGATCCGCACGCACTGCACGGGATCCGGTTCGACCGCGAGCACGGCGGCACCCAGGCGTGCGCACTCCACGGCCACCGCGCCGGAACCGGCCAGCACGTCCCACACCAGGACACCGGGACGCGGGGCGAGCCTCGCCAGCACGAACGCGCGGACCTCGGCGCCGAGGACGTGCGAGCGGCTGGCGAACTCCTCGTCCGGCAGCGCCCAGCCGTCGCTGGAGGTGAGGAACTCGTTGTCCGCCAAGCACAACACTGCATCCGGCGCGGTCCAGCGCCTGGTCACCGCGTCACGCGGGTCCACAGTGGTCAGCTCGCCGGAGTCCGCCACCGTCAGCGTGCGGCGCCACCCCGCGAGGCCCGCGCCGATCTCGGCGGGGCCGATGCCGTCGGCGAGCTTGACGATCACGGCGGAACGGGCGCGGCACACGTTCAGCGCGGGGCGCAGGCCGTCCGCCGCGTCGACGATCTCGGCGGGACGGCCGGCTGCCTCCAGCAGCTTCTCCACTGTCATCAGCTAGTAGGCCTCTTGGGTTTGCGGGCGGCAGGCTTCTTCTTCGCGGGCGTGGAGGTGGAAGCGCGCACGGTCGTCGGCTTCGGCTTCTCCGCGGCGACGACCGTCAGCTTCGGCTTCGGCGCGGCCTCCTCGGCCGGCTTGCGCACGGACTGCTGTATTTCCTCGACCGCGGTCCACGCCGGGTTCGGCTCGGCGGCGGGGGTGGCGGCGGCGGGGATGGCGGCGGGGATGGCGGCGGGGACCGGTTCGTCGGTGCGCGTCGCGATGCGCGAGGCGGCGCGGCGCGACCAACGGGTCGGGCGGGCGGCACGGATCGGCTCGTCGACCGACGCCGCGGCCGAGGTGGAGACGCGCCGGGTGGGTGCCTTCACGGCCGCACCGACCAGGAACAACGTCGGGCGGTACAGCTTGTGCTGCTTCACCACCGACTCCAGCTCGCCGACCGTGGTGTGCACGACCAGCTCGTCGGCCTGGCTCACCTTGTACGCGACGACGACCGGCGTCTCGGCCGAGTAGCCGCCCTGCAGCAGCTTCTCGACGAACTGGCCGGTGCGCGCGCCCGAGACCGTCGCGGCCATCGTGGTCTGCAGCGCGGCGAACTCGGCGACCAGCTCGCTGCTCTCCGGCGAGACCAGGACGGCCGACGAGGCCTCGGTCAGCGTGATCTCGCGGCCGATCCTGGCGGCAGCGGCGGCGACGACGGACACGCCGGGCACCACCTCGACGTCCAGACCGAGCCGCACGCACAGGTCGTGCTGCTCCTGCACGCCACCACCGGTCGCGGCGTCACCCGCGTGCAGCCGGACGACCGCCTGACGCGACGCGGCGGCACGGCGGTACAGGTCCGTGATCTCGTCCTGCGTGACGCGGGAGAAGTCGACCAGCTCGGCGTCGGCGCGGGCGTGCTCGCGGACGCACTCGGCGTCGATCGCGCTGGGAGCCCAGATGACCACGTCGGCTTCCGCGATGCGGCGCGCGCCTCGGAGAGTGATGAGGTCGGCGGCGCCCGGACCGGCGCCGACGAAAGAAACCCGACCGGTCGTCGTCACGACAGCTCCACAGGGGTTTGACGAAGGCTTAGGCGAAGACCGTACCGCCTCCCGCCCGTGCCACGAACGGGTGGCAGGCCCGCACGAACCGGGCTACGGCTTCCGGATCACCTGCGGGGTGCGTGTGGAGGTACGAAGCGTGCACTCCCCCGGCCACGAAACCCTCCGTGACGGGCCGGGAGTCGACGCCGCGCCAGTGCCACGCGGGTGGCGTCGAGTGCGGTGTGGACAGCTGGGTCCGGTGGAACTCGTGGCCGGTCACGCGGCTGCCGGGCGGGTGCAGCGGCGAACTGGTGGACGCGACGGCGTCCCGGTAGCCCAGGGTCAGCTTCGGGGTCATGAACCCGTCGGCGTCGAGCACGCCGCACATCGGGTGCCCGTCGAGTGATCTCGCGAGGTAGAGCAGCCCGCCGCACTCGGCGTGGACCGGCGCGCCCGATCGAGCGAACCCGGCCACGGCCTCGCGCAACTTCGCGTTGGCGGACAACGCTTCCGCGTGCTGCTCCGGGAACCCGCCCGGCAGCACAAGACCTGCGGTTCCTTCCGGCAGATCCTCGTCGTTGAGCGGATCGACGACGGCCACGGCCGCACCTGCCGCTTTGAGCACCTCGACGTGTTCCGCGTAGCCGAACGTGAAGGCCGCTCCACCCGCGACCGCGATCAACGGCTCGCCGGTCACCGCTTCGACCTGCGGCTCCCACGCGGCCACGGCCATCGACGGCACAGACGACGCGAGCGCGCGCACTGCGTCCAGGTCGATGTGCTTGGCCACGGCGGCGGCGATCGCGTCGACGGCGGTGATCGCCTCCGGGCCGTGCTCCGCCGCCGTCACGAGCCCCAAGTGCCTGGAGGGCAAGGAGAACTGCGGATCGCGCGGCAGCACTCCGAGCACGTCGAGGCCGACCTCGTCACAGGCAGACCTGAGCACCTGCTCGTGCCGTTCCGACCCGACCTGGTTGAGGATCACGCCGCCGAGCCGGACCGTCGGGTCGTAGCCGCGGAAGCCGTGCAGCAGCGCCGCGAGCGACCGGCTCTGGCCCCGCGCGTCCACCACGAACAGCACCGGCGCGTTGATCAGCTTGGCGACGTGCGCGGTCGAGCCGACGCCAGCGGTGTCGACGCGGCCGTCGAACAGCCCCATGACGCCCTCGACCACGGCGATGTCGCACCCCTTGGCGCCGTGCGCGAACAGGCCGGGGATCCGGTGCTCGCCGACCAGGACCGGGTCGAGGTTGCGCCCCGGCCGCCCGGTGGCCAGCGAGTGGTAGCCGGGGTCGATGTAGTCGGGGCCGACCTTGAACGGAGCGACCCGCGACCCGGCGCGGCGCAACGCGGCCATGAGGCCCGTCGCGACGGTCGTCTTGCCACTGCCCGAGGCGGGAGCGGCGACGACCAGCCTGTTCACCACTCGATCCCCCGCTGGCCCTTCTGCCCGGCGTCCATCGGGTGCTTCACCTTGGTCATCTCGACCACGAGGTCGGCGGCGTCGACCAGCTGCTGCGGCGCGTACCGGCCGGTGATCACGACGTGCTGGTGGCCGGGGCGGTTGACCAGGGTGTTCACCACCTCGTCGACGTCGATCCAGCCCCAGTGCAGCGGATACGTGAACTCGTCGAGCACGTAGAAGCCGTGGCGTTCCGACTCGAGCCTGCGGGCGATCTCCTGCCAGCCCTCGAGCGCCGCGGCGGCGTGGTCGGACTCGGTGCCCTGCTTGCGGGACCAGGACCAGCCCTCGCCCATCTTGTGCCACTCGACGGCGCCGCCCTCACCGGTCTCGTCGTGCAGCCTGCCGAGCGCCTTGAACGCGGACTCCTCGCCGACCTTCCACTTGGCGGACTTCACGAACTGGAACACGCCGATGTCCCAGCCCTGGTTCCAGCCGCGCAACGCCATGCCGAACGCCGACGTCGACTTCCCCTTCATGTCACCGGTGTGCAGCATGAGCAACGGCCGGTTGCGACGCTGCCGCGTCGTCAGGCCGTCCTTCGGCACTTCGGTGGGCTGTCCCTGTGGCACTTGGGTTTCTCCTTACGCGGCGCGGACGACGCCGGCGAGCTGGTCGGCGCTGAGCTGGTCGAGGCGGACGCAGGTGCCCTGCAACGCCTCCGCGATCTTCTGCGCGAGGCCGAGGCGGATGTGGCCCTGTTCGCAGTCCACGACGACGACCGCGGTCTGTTCGAGCAGCCCTGCCGCTTTCAGCGCGTCCTTGGTCGGGTCGCCGCCGAGTCCGCTCGACGTCGCCCTGCCGTCGGTGAGCAGGACGACCAGCGGGCGTTTCCGCGGGTCGCGCAGGCGTTCGATCTCAAGAACCTTGTGCGCCTTGAGGATGCCGTCCGCGAGCGGGGTCCTGCCGCCCGTGCGCATCTTCTTCAGGCGGGTCGCCGCCGCGTCGACGGACGTGGTGGGCGGCAGGGCGACCTCGGCGGCCCGGCCGCGGAACGTGATCACGCCGACCTTGTCGCGTCGCTGGTAGGCGTCCCGCAGCAGCGACACGACCGCACCGCTCACCGCGGACATCCGCTGGCGCGCGGCCATCGAGCCGGAGGCGTCGACGACGAACAGGATGAGGTTGGACTCCTTGCCCTCGCGGACCGCCTTGCGGAGGTCCGCGGCGGTCAGCAGGAGTCCTGGACCGCTGCGGCCGCGCGCCTGCTGGTGCGGGGCCGCGTTGGTGAGGGTGTCGGCGAGGTGCAGACCGCTTCCGTCCACTTTGGACGATCGGACGACCCGGCCGGTGCGGGCGCGGGCCCTGGACCGCTTGCCGGGCGCGCCTTCACCGACGCCGGGAACCTCCAGCAGCCGCGCCTTGAACGCAGGGGCGGGTTCCGGAGCCGGGCGGTCGTTGGGCGCGTTCCCGTTGCCGGCCGGGCCTTCCTGCGGTTCAGGCAGCTCACCGCCGCCGGGGCCGTCGTCGTCCGGGCCGTCGGGTTCCTCGGCGTGCTCGGCCGCCTGCCGCATGGCGTCCTCGAGCTGCTGCTCTTCGATGCCGGGCTCGTCGAACGGGTCGCGGCGGCGCCGGTGCGGCAGGGCGAGCCGGACGGCGACCTCGACGTCCGCTTCCTCGACCTTCTCGGAGCCGCGCCACGCGGCGTGTGCAGTGGCGGCACGGGCGACGACGAGGTCCGCGCGCATGCCGTCGACCTCGAAAGCCGCGCAGACGGCGGCGATCCGGCGCAGCTCACCGTCCGGAAGGGACACCCGGGGCAGCTTGGCGCGCGCGTCGGTGATCCGCTGCTTGAGCTGGACGTCCTCCTGCGCCCACCTGGCCGCGAACGTCACGGGGTCGGCCTCGTAGGCGAGCCGGCGCCTGATCACCTCGGTGCGGACGCCGACGTCCCGCGCCGCCTTCACCGCCACCGTCAGCCCGAACCGGTCGAGCAGCTGCGGCCGCAGCTCCCCCTCCTCGGGGTTCATGGTGCCGACCAGCAGGAACTGGGACGGGTGCGACACGGACACGCCTTCGCGCTCGACGTGCGCACGCCCCATCGCGGCGGCGTCGAGCAGCAGGTCGACGAGGTGGTCGTGCAGCAGGTTGACCTCGTCGACGTAGAGCACGCCCCGGTGCGCGGCCGCGAGCAGACCGGGCTGGAACGCCCGCACGCCCTCGGTCAGCGCCTTCTCCAGGTCGAGCGAGCCGACCAGCCGGTCCTCGGTGGCACCGACGGGCAGCTCGACGAGCCTCGCGGGCCGCCGCTCGCCACCGTCGTGCGGCGCGTCGGGGCAGTCGGTGGTGCCGGGAACGCAGCCGAAGCGGCAGTTCCTCGACACGTCCAGCTCCGGCAGCAGCGCGGCCAGGGCACGCACGATCGTCGACTTCGCGGTCCCCTTCTCGCCGCGGACGAGAACACCGCCGATGCCGGGGTGCACGGCGTTCAGCAGCAGGGCCAGCCGGAGGTCGTCATGTCCGACGACAGCCGAAAAGGGGAACATGCTCGGCAAAGTCCTTCCTCGGGTGTCCACGCCCGTGGTCGGTGGTTGAAGAGGGGGACGAGTTCCTGACTCCCGGAGCGGGGTCCGGTCACAGTCGCGGGCACGGCGCCGGATTCACACCGGCTTCCTCGCGCTCCCCTCACAGCCCCGGCATCGTCGCACTTCGCACCTGCCGGTCCAACAGCCAGGTGAGTTACGTCGCCCCGAGAAGTGACTCCGGCAGGCGGACGGGCCGGGTTTCGGCCCCGATCGCCGGGTCGGCAGTGGATGGGGTGATCAGCAAACGCTTGCATCCGCCGCCAAGTGCATCCGACTGCCGGCACACGGCGGGAGCGACGGTCAGAGCAGGCTCTGAAACTCCGCCCAAGCCTCCCGCACCTCGTCCGCCGTCCACTCCATCGCCGGCCCGGCAACGGTGACCTCGGTCTTCGCGAGGCTCCCGTCCTGCCAGAACGAGCCGAGGAACTTCCCGCTCAGCTCCGTCAACCTGGCCGGGTCACCCGGCAGGTGGAACGCGAACTGGTGGGTGTGCGGCTCCGGCAGGCCCATCGCCTCCGCGACCACCTTGGCGTGAGCGACCTGCGCGCCGAGCTTCGGAAGCACGGTGTCCAGGCCGTGCATGGCCGACAAGGCGGCCGGCCACTGCTGGAACAGCATGCCTCCGTAGCGGTGCCGCCAGACGCGCGCCTGGTCGACGAAGTCCTGGGTTCCCGCCAGCGCGGCGCCGGACATGCCTTCGAGCGACTTGTAGAACGAGACGTAGACCGAGTCGAACAGGCCGGCGATCTCCGGTAGCGGCTTGCCGAGGCCGAAGGTGCTCTCCCACAGGCGGGCGCCGTCGAGGTGCACGACCGCGTCCCGTTCGCGCGCCTGGTCCACCAGCGTGGTCAGCTCGTCCCAGGTGGGCAGGATGAAACCGGCCTCGCGGTCCGGCACCTCCAGCAGCAGCGTCCCGTACGGCTCCGGGCAGGTGGCCACCTCGGAGTTCGGCACTTTGATCGGGCGCAGGCCCGAGAGGACCGTCAGCGCGTCGTCCTCGTGGTTCAGCGGGTGCGCCTGCGGGTGCATCGCCACGATCGGGTTGTGCGTGCGGTCGGCCCAGCACTTCAGCGCGATCTGCTGGGCCATCGTGCCGGTCGGCACGAACAGCGCGGCCTCGGTGCCCAGCAGTTGCGCGACCCGCTCCTCCAGCGCCGCCACCGGGCCTCCGTCGCCGTAGCGGTCGGGCTCGACGTCCGGCACCGGGCCGAGCTCTTCCAGCAGGGTTCGCTTGCGTACTCCGGAGAGCTGACGGTTCAACACCACGGCATCAAACCTCAGCGGCCAGCGTGTCCGCGAGTGAGACAACACCCGCCCGGATCTCGGCCGCGGTCATGCCCTGGTCGAGCAGGAACGCGATCTGCTCGCCGCGAAGCACGGCCAGCAGCGCGTGCGCGTTGAAGGTGGAACCGACCAGCCTGGCCAGGCGGTCCACGGTGAGCCTGAAGTTGCCCTCGCAGCTGCGCACCGAAGTCCGTTCGACGGCGATGACCAGCGGCAACGACGCCAGCACGTGATCGAACAGCTGGCCTGCGAACTCCGCGGCGGTGCGGCACTCCAGCGAGGCGACCTTGATCCACGACGCCGCCGTGGAGTCCACCACGGCCTGGATCAGGCCCGCCTTGTCGCCGAACCTGCGGAACACCGTGCCCTTTCCGACACCGGCTGCCGCGGCCACGTCGTCGATCGAGACGGCGTCGATGCCGCGCTCGCGGATCAGCTCGGTGGCGGCCGCCAGGAGCGCGGCTCGGTTGCGGGCGGCGTCGGCGCGTTCCAACGGTTCTCCTCGACTTAAGCGGACCGGTAGTCCGTACAGTAGCAACCGGACCGACGGTCCGCTTATTGGGAGGAAGACGATGAAGGCAGTGCGGTTCCACGAGTTCGGCGGCCCCGAGGTGTTGCGGGTCGAGGAGGTGCCGGACCCCGCAGGCGACACGCTGGTCGACGTCACCGCGATCGGGCTCAACTACGGCGAGACCGTCATCCGGCGTGGCAAGGGGCGTGAGCTGTTCCCGTGGTATCCGGGGCCGAGCCTGCCCGCGGTCCTGGGCTCGGAGGTCGTCGGCGTCACGGAGGACGGCCGCCGGGTCATGGGCGTGCCGCGCGACGGCGCCTACGCCACGAAAGCGGTGATCGAGAACCCGATCGACGTGCCCGGTGACGTCAGCGACCACGAGGCCCTCGCCCTCCTGCTGCAGGGCACCACCGCGGTGGCCGCGACCAAGGCGGTGCGAATCCAGCCCGGTGACCGGGTGCTGGTGGAGGCGGCGTCCGGCGGTGTCGGCACGCTGCTGGTGCAGCTCGCGGAACGGGCGGGAGCGACGGTGCTGCAGGCGTCCAGCAAGGGTGGCATCGGCTACGACTGGGACGGCCTGGAGCCGGTGGACGTGGCGTTCGAGTCGATCGGCGGCGAGGTCGGCAGACGCGCGTTCGAGCTGCTCAAGGACGGCGTCGGGCGGATGGTCGTGTTCGGGTACGCCAGTGGCGAGCCGCTGGACGTCACGGCGAGCGACATCTTCCGCAAGGGCGTCGCGGTGATGGGGCTGCCCCGGAACACCACGCCCGAGGAGGTGCTCGGGCTGAACCTGAAGCCGGTCCTCGGGGACGTCTACCGGCTCGACGAGATCGCCGAAGCGCACAGGGCGCTCGAAGCCCGCACCACGAAGGGCAAGCTCATCGCGCGACCGTGACCGACTTCGGCGCCCGGAACGACAGCAGGTTGAGCCACTCGGGATCCTCGCCGGTCAGCCGCAGCGAAGGCTCGTGAGCAGCGACGGTCCGCAGCACCACGGCCGCCTCCAGCCGAGCCAGCCCGGCGCCGAGGCAGAAGTGGCGGCCGTAGCCGAAAGCCAGGTGCCGCGGATCGCTTTCCTTGCCGCTCAACAACAACACGAGCTCGGCACCGGCAGGCACGCGCACCCCGGACAGCACCACCTCACGAGCGGTCAGCCGCCGCCAGGTCACCACGGGCGTGTCGGTCCGCAGCACGTCCTCGACGAACGACTCGGCGACGCCGGGCTCCGGCAGCCGGGCCCACAGCGAACGGTCCTGCAACGCGCGCCGCAGAGCCGTGGAAAGCAGCTGGGTCGTCGTCTCCTGGCCCGCGATCAGCAGGAAGTAGCAGAGGCCCGCGGAGTCCTCCGCGGACACGCCGGCGTCGGCGAGCGCGCAGAACAGCTCGCCGTCCCGCGCGTGGTAGCGCTTGATCAGCCACTGGTGGAAGTCGCCGACGTCGTCGACCAGCTCCAGCTGCCGCTCACGGGAGATGTTGCCCCAGAAGAACTCCAGCGACCCCGAACTCCACCGCTTCAACGTCGGGATGTCGACGTTCTCCAGGCCGAGCAGCTCCATCAGCACGATGGCCGGCAGATCCCACGCGAGGTCACCGACAAGATCATTTCGGCTGAGATCTGAGCCACCCAGCCGTTCCAGAACCAGGGCACGGATGCGAGGCTCCGCAGCGGCGACACGGGCGGGCGTGAAGAACGACGCGACCAGGCGCCGCAGACCCGCGTGCGACGCCGACCCGTTGTTCGCGAGGGTCGGCGGCAACGAGAAGCGGGCCCTCACGAGGGCGCGCAACGCGGCAGGCGCGACCGGGGTCACCGCGGTCAGGGCGTTGTCAGGCAGAAACGTCACGGGATCGGCGAGAACCGCGCGCACGTCGTCGTAGTCCGACACCACCCAGCGGCCGTCGCAGAACTGCACCGGCGAGGTGAGCTCGGCACGCGTGAAGGTGAACAGGTCCACGAGCGGCACGCTAGTCGGCGGATGGGAGACTCAGCCGGTGACGGTGAGCACAACTGAGGGTATTTCCAGTGGTGGTGAGTCGACGTTCGACTGGATCGACGTCCGCTCTGAGGCGCGTGCCAAGGCAGGCCTGACCCGGCGGGTGCGTCCGCGCCAGGCCGGCTCGACGGACCTCGACCTCGCCAGCAACGACTACCTGGGCCTCGCCAAGGACAAGCGCGTCGCGGGTGCCGCGGCCGCCGCCACGCTCAAGTGGGGTGCGGGCTCGACGGGTTCGCGCCTGGTCACGGGCTCCACCGAGCTGCACGCCGAGCTGGAGTACGAGCTCGCGAACTTCTGCGGCGCGCAGTCGGCACTGGTGTTCAGCAGCGGGTACGCGGCGAACCTCGGCGCGATCACCGCGCTCACCGGCCCCGGCACGGCGATCGTCGCCGACCAGCACATCCACGCGTCGCTCATCGACGGCACGCGCCTGTCCAAGGCGGACGTCGTCGTCGCGGACCACTGCGACGTCGGCAAGGTCCGCCACGCGCTCGAGACCCGCGGCAAGCGGCGGGCGATCGTCGTCACGGACTCGGTCTTCAGCGTCGACGGCGACATCGCGCCGCTCGGCGAACTGCACGAAGCCTGCCGCGCGACCGGTGCCGCGCTCGTCGTGGACGACGCGCACGGCCTCGGCGTGGTCGGGCCCGGCGGCCGCGGCGCGGTCGCGGAGGCGGGCATCATCAAAGCGCCGGACGTGATCACGACGCTGACGCTGAGCAAGTCGCTCGGCGCTCAGGGCGGAGCGGTGCTCGGCCCGAGCCGGGTGATCAGGCACCTGATCGACACCGCGCGCACGTTCATCTTCGACACCGGCCTCGCGCCGAGCAGTGCGGCGGCGGCGCTGGCGGCCATCAAGGTCCTGCGCGAGGAACCGGACCGCCCCGAGCGCGCGCTCACCGTGGCGCATGAGCTGAGCAACCGCCTGAAGGAAGCCGGTTTCCAGGTCAGCACGCCCACGGCGGCCGTCGTCAGCGTGCGGGCACCGAGCCCGGACCAGGCCTTCCAGTGGGCCGAGAACTGCCGCACCAACGGCGTGATCGTCGGCTGCTTCCGGCCGCCGTCGGTGCCGGACCAGATCAGCAGGCTGCGGCTCACCGCGCGCGCCGATCTGACCGAGGCCGACATCGAACGCGCGGTGCGCGTGATCAGGGAGTGCGCCGCATCCGCAGGTGTGGAATCCCGTCCTCGATGAACTCCGCACCTTCGGGCACGAAGCCGAACGACGCGTAGAAGTCCACGACGTACGTCTGCGCGTCGAGCACACACGGCGCGTTGCCGACGTCGACCAACGCCGCCTGCATGAGCCTGCGGCTGAAGCCACGGCCACGTGCCATGCGTGCGGTGGCGACGCGTCCGATGCGGAACGTCCCGTCGGGCTCCTCGAGCAGCCGCAGGTACGCGAGCGGATCGTGCGACCCTTCAGCTTCCAGCCAGAAGTGCCGCGTGCCCTGGTCGAGGTCGCGGCCGTCCACGTCGCAGTAGACCGAGTTCTGCTCCACGACGAACACGTCCTGACGCAGCCGCAGGATCGCGTAGAGCTGGGAGGGACTCAGGTCGAGTCCCCACTGCCGGCGCAGGGTCGCCGGAAACGGTGTGGTTCGCACCAGACCTTGGATATCAGAAGCCCAGCGTCGACCGGTAGTGAGCGAGACGGGTGTAGACACCGGGTTCATCTGCCCGTGCGCACCCGCGTCCGAACGACACGACGCCCGCGAGCCTGCCGCGCACGACCAGCGGCCCGCCCGAGTCGCCGGTGCACGCGTCCCTGCCGCCGCGGCCGGCGCAGAGCATCCCGCCCGGCCGGTAGTCCGGCTCCTTCAGGACGCACTCGGAGTCGGACAGGATCGGCACCGTCACCTTGCGCAGCGTCATGGCGGGCGGGGTGTTCTCGGCCGTGCGGCCCCAGCCGAGCACCGTGCCCTCGTCACCGGCGTCGCCGAGCGCGATCGTCCGGTACGGCAACGGGCGGGCGAGCGTCAGCACCGCCACGTCGTCGCCCTTCGTGACCTCGCGGAAGCCGGGGTGCCGCCACACGTCCGCCACCGCGGCCTCGGTGCCGTCGGTCTTCACCCGCAGGTCCGTGCGGCCGGCGACCACGCGCAGCTGCTCGGCCGGGCGCTGGTTCCTGCTCATCACTCCCTTCAGCGTCGCGCAGTGCGCGGCCGTCACGACCTTGTCCGCGGCCACGAGCGCGCCGCCGCAGATCAGCTGACCATCAGGGGTGGTGATCGCCACAACCCACGGGGTGTCCGCCACCCGCGCGGGTGTCCCCCCGACGATCGCATCAGCCGTCGACGCACCGCTGACCAGCGCGATCACCGCCGCGAGCACGGCAAACCGCTTACCCCTCACGGACCACTCCCCGTTGCACCAGGTGGACGATTGGTCACCAACCGTAGCGACCACGCTAGGACGGCGTCAAAACAGGAGATTCTCGTGTTAGTGTCCCATCTGGCCGGAGATTTTGCGGTCAGTGGCGCAGATCACGGGGGTATGTACGGTGTTGTTCGACTTCGGCCAGGTTCCGGCCTTCCTCATCGCGTGCGCGGTCGTCATCGTGACCCCCGGTGTTGACGCGTTCCTGTTGCTGCGCACGTCACTGCGGTCCGGCACCCGCTCCGGCCTGCTCGCGCTGGCGGGCATCCACTCGGCGGCGGCCGTCCAGGTCGCGCTGGTGATCTCGGGTCTCGGCGTGGTGCTCGCGCAGTACCCCGTGGTGCTCACGACGCTGCGCTGGATCGGTGCCGCCTACCTGCTCTACCTGGCGGTTTCCATCACACGCGGGCTGCTGCGGCGCTCCGGCGACGAGCCGGAGGAGGTCATGAGCGACCGGCCGTTCCGCCAGGGCTTCCTGACCAACATCACGAACCCGAAGATGATCCTGTTCTCGCTGGCGTTCCTGCCACAGTTCATCGGATCGGGTGAACCGGCACCGCAGCTCGCGATGCTGGCCGTGCTGTTCCTCGCGCTCGCGGCGGTGTGGGAGCTGATGATCGTGCTGGCGGCCTCGCGCGTGGCGGGCCGGCTCAAGCGACCTGGTGTGACGACCGCGCTCGACGCGGTGTGCGCGGCCGTCTTCCTCACCATGTCGGTCGGGCTCGTGGTCTGAGCCTCAGGCGAGGTGGAAGATCCACCTGCTCATCTGCGGCGCCTTGCCGAAGAGTCCCTCCGGGAAGTGCCCGATGCGGTCGACGAGGGGCATGAGGTACCTGCCCCTGTCGACGTTGCGAAGCCGGTACCCGCCGAACGCGTCGGGCCCTTCCAGCCGCCACTGCTGCGTCGTGTCGGCCGCGGCGCAGTCCCCGCGCAGGTCGACCACGTTGTCGTAGTGCTGGTCCGGCGCCGCACGCAGACAGCCCGTCGGGGTGCGCAGCCCGATCACGCCACCGCCGAGCTCGACCCGCTGGAACGCCGAGCCTGGGCAGTCACCCGTCGCGACGCCGTTGGGGCAGCGCCCGAACTTCTGCGAGCTCTCCAGCGTCACCAGGGCGCCGGTGGTGTCGGGCAGGACCGGCATGCGGCCTGCTTCGGCCACCAGCCACCGCTGATGGTCACTGTCCTGCGAGTCCTCTGTGATGATCCCGAAGTTGAACTCGCTGTCGTACCAGGACGTGTCGGCGTACCAGGGCCATGCGACGGCCACCTTCAGCTTCACCGCCCCGGACGGGTCCGGCGCCAGCTCCCAGCGCTGGTGCCGGTCGGTGTCGTCGCACTCCTCGCCGGTCAGGGACCCTTCGCCGCGGATGCACTTCCGGTCGGCGACGTTGCGCAGGAAGAACTGGTTGCCCGCCGCGGGTACCCGCTCCCACCGCTGGTTCGCCGCACCGGTGCAGCCGGCCATCTCGACCAGGAACGGGTCGATCGTGCTCGCCGTCATGCACTGGCCCCGTGCCACGTTCTTCAACTCGATGATCGTGTTCCCGGCGGGCTCGGCGCTCGCGGGAACCGTGGTCATTGCCCCCAGGGTGATCGCGGCCGCGATGGCGGCGGCGACACCCAATGATCTACCAGTCATACTCCTGCAGGGTAGTCAGCTGATCTTGGGAGCGGCGCGCATTCCGATGTAGCAGTAGCCGTTCGCGAAGACGACAGGCATGAAGTCGTCCTGGAACGACGAACCGGCGCCGGTGGCCGCGAAGACGCTGTGCGACACGGGGATCAGGTCCATGTCCATGGACGGGTAGATGGCCATGTCGTCCACGAACTCGTAACGCGCCTGCGGTCGTTGATCGTGATGACCACGCCTTCACGTTTGTAAACCTTTCGAGTACGGGTTGGAGCGCGTGCTGGAAGGGCTCAGCTCCCGCGCGACGTGACGCGCGGCCCCGGTGTCACCATCGCGCCGGGCTCCCCCGCCAGAGAGATCTCTACGATCGGTTTCGTGGCGGATCGGCTGGAGGCTCTGCGCGACGCGCTGGCCGCGCGTCCCGGCGATGCCGTGCCGTTCGACGCGCTGGCCGCGGAGGTGTGGCCGGACGAGCTGCCGATGCACCCGCGAGCCGCGTTGCGCACGCTGGTCAGCAGGCTGCGCGCCACCGAGCAGGTGATCACAGAACCGACCGGGTACCGGCTCGTCCCCCGCCCTCCCGCGCCGTGTCAGCTGCCGGCCGACCTGCCGGACTTCGTCGGCAGGAGGGAGGAGATCGCACGGCTGGAGCTGATCGACGCGCCGGTGGTGGCGATCACCGGGCTGCCCGGTGTCGGCAAGACCGTGCTCGCGATCAGGGAGGCCCACCGGCTGCGCGAGCGGTTCCCCGACGGACAGCTCTACGTCAACCTGCGCGGGTTCTCCACCGGGCCGCCGATGACGGTCCAGCAGGCGCTGGCGCGGTTCGTGAAGGCGCTGGGCGGCGGGCCGGAGGACGACTACCGCGAGCTGCTCAGGAACCGGCGCGTGCTGGTCGTGCTCGACAACGCGACCGCGGACGTGATCGAACCGCTGCTGCCCGCCACGCCCGGCTGCGCCGCGGTGATCACGAGCAGGCAGGACCTGCCGCAGTTCGCACAGGTCAAGCTCGGTGTGCTGACCGAGCAGGAGGCGCACGAGCTGCTCAAGGGCATGCGGATCGACGGGGACACGAGCGAGCTGATCAGTCTCTGCGCACGGTTGCCGCTCGCGCTGCGGATCGCGGGCGCCAACCTCGCCGGGCGGCACCTGCCGGACTACGTCGAGGAGCTGCGCGAGCACCGGCTCAGGGCGTTGGAGATCGAGGACGACGACACGGCCGTGCAGGCCGCGTTCGACCTCTCGTACCGGAAGCTGTCCCCGCGGGCGCGCCGGACGTTCGACTTCCTGGGTGCGGTACCCGGCCCGGACATCCCGGCCGGTCTCGCCGGCGACGCGATCGGCGAGCTGGTCTCGGCCAACCTGGTGCAGCAGAACGGGGATCGCCACCAGCTGCACGACCTGCTGCGCCTGTACGCCCACGAACGGGCCACCGCGGCGGATCGGCAGGCGGTCTTCGAGTGGTACCTGGCGCGCGTGGACGGCGCCGACGCCGAGCTGAACGCCGGCTACACCCGGCTGCTGCCGCCCTCGGCCGGCCGGATCCCGTTCCCGGACCGCGAGGCCGCGATGACGTGGTTCGAGACGGAGAGGCTGAACCTGGTCGCGCTCGCCCAGGACCGTCCCGACGCCGCGCTGGTGGCGGGGATGCGCGCGTACCTCCTGCTGTCCGGTTACTACGGCGAGCTGCGGACGATCGCCGGTGCCGCGCTGGCCGGCGGCGAGACCGGGCAGCGGGCCGCGGCGATGCGGGTCTGCCTCGCCTACCTCGACTGGCGGTTCGGCGAGCACCGGACGGCGATCGCGCACTGCGAGCGGGCGATCGCCGAGTTCGAAGCCGCCGGCAGGCAGGCCGAGCAGGCGACGGCGCTCAACATCCTCGCCGGGATCTACCACGACATCGGTGAGCTCGGCCTCGCCCGCGAGCACCTCAGCGCGGCACTCGACCTCTACGGGCCGAACGGCATGCACGCCCAGCTCATCGGCGGTCTCGGCAACCTCGGACTGGTGGAGCTGGAGCTCGGCAGGCTCGACTCCGGCGAAGAGGCGCTCAGGAGATCGGTCCGCCTCGCCCGCGAGATCGACGACGTGCAGCACACGTCGAACGGCCTCAACAACCTCGGTGTCGTGCTGGCGGCACAGCACAAGCACACCGAGGCCGAGGAGGCGTTCCGCGAGGCGCTGGAGCTCTCGCAGAAGCACGGAATGCGGCCGGTCGAGATGTCCGCGCGGGTCGAGTACGCGGAACTGCTCATCGCGACCGACCGGCGCGACGAGGCACGCGAGCACGCCGCACGAGCGCTCGAACTGGCCGGAGCCGACGACCTCTTCATCGAGATCGACGCCGGCCTGGTGCTCGCCGAGGTGAACCGGTCGGTCGCCGAGTACGACGAGGTGCTGCGCCGGGCGGTCGACGCCGAGTTCCGCATCATCGAGGTGCGCGCACTGGCGGGCAAAGCCGCGTTGCTGAAGGACAAGGCGTTGTACGACAAGGCCATCGAACGAGCGGAGAGCGCGGGCCTGCGTTACCGCGCGAACCTCTTCCGCGAGCTCAGCTCAGGTATGTCCTGACGCGCGTGTAGACGCCGGGCGTGTTCGGGCGGGCGCACCCGATGCCCCACGAGACGATCCCGGCGAGCCGGCCGTCGACCACGAACGGGCCGCCGGAGTCGTCGATGCACGCGTCGACCCCTCCCTCCGGATAGCCCGCGCAGAACATCGCCGTCGCGTCATAACGCGCGTAAGCCCCCGAGCACTGCGCGTCCGCCATGATCGGGATGGAGGCCTTGTGCAGCAACGGGCTCTTGTTCGTGTCGCCCTCCGCCTGCCGTCCCCAGCCGTACACGACACCGACGTTGCGCGCCGCGTACACGGCGCTCGTGGCAGCAAGCGGCAGCACTTGGTACGGCATCGGCTGCACGAGCGTCAGCAACGCGATGTCCTTGCCGCGCGAGGGCGTCGAATAGCCCTCCGCGATCTGGTAGTGCTTCACGACGGACGTGCTGCCGCCGTCGGTGAGCAGGTCCAGCCTGCCGCCGACCACGGTGATCGAGCTGGGTTTGCGCCCGTACACGCAGTGCGCGGCCGTGGCGACCAGACCCGGCCCGACCAGCGCGCCTCCGCAGAACTGGTAGCCGGACGACGTGGTCAGGGCGACCATCCACGGCGCCTCGTCGGCGTCGTCCACCACGACACCGCCGACGATCCTGGGGGCAGCGTGTGCCGGGGTCACCGCGATCACGATCAGGGCCAGAACCGCTGCCAGCAGACGCATGCACCCACTGAACCCAGGGGTCTACGGGTCGACAACTCCAGGCGGCAAAGCACCCACGACCGGGTGAAGATCCTTGGCGTAGCGGGAGATCCGGACGTACACGCCCGGCTTGCCCCTGCGCGCACAGCCCTCGCCCCACGACGTGACACCGACGAGCTTGCCGTCCGCGACGACCGGACCGCCCGAGTCGCCCTGGCAGGTGTCGATCCTGCCACCCTCGAAGCCCGCGCAGAACATGTCGGCCCGCACGAACTGCGGGTAGGCGTCGGCGCAGAAGGCGTCCGGCAGCACCGGCAGCGTGGCCTGCAGGAGGTAGCGCGACGTCTTGCCGTTCTCGCTGGTCCGGCCCCAGCCGAGGGCGCGCAGCTGCGTACCCGGCTGGTAGAGCTCCCGATCGGCCGGCTCGGCCAGGGGCAGCGGGGTGTACGGCAGCGGGTTCCCGAGCGTCAGGACGGCCACGTCCTCGCCCTCGTCGGCCGAGACGTACTGCTTGTGGATCCAGATGTCCGCAGGCGTGACGGTCACTCCGGCACCGCGGTCCTGCTTGTCCTCGCGACCGGCGACAACGCGCAGGTCACGCGGCGCACGACCCAGCGCGCAGTGCGCCGCGGTGAGCACCTTCGTCGGCGCGACGATGGTGCCACCGCAGAACTGGAGGCCGTGGTCGTCGGTCAGGTAAACGGCCCACGGGTTGGCCTTGATCGAGGCCCGCTCGCCGCCGATGACCTGCTCACCGGCGGCAGCGGTGCCTGTCGAAGCCATCACCGCGCAGAGAACCAGCACCAGGAGTCGTCGCATGACTCCACATGGTAGCTACTCCGCTGGACCGTTCGGAGCAACTTTGCTCCAGACCTTGCCCGCGGCACCCATGACGGCCTCGCCGATGTCGTTGATCGTCTTGATCAGCGGGTCGGCGGAGTTGGTCATGGACTCCTTGTACGAGCGGGCGGCGGCCTTCACGTCGTCCGTGAGGTTGTTCGCCGGCCGGTCGTCCTCACGACGCAGGTAGGTGCCGGTGAGGATCTCGCGGTACTCCTCGGTCGCCGCCCAGCGCTGCAGCTCCGCGGCACGGACCACGGCCATCGGGTGCGTGCGGCGTTCGGTGTGCAGGAGCTTGAGGACGCTGTCACGGATGTCCTCGACCTCCTCGTACTCCTTGGCCTGGGCGAGGAACTCGGCGATGTCGACCTGGCCGCCGAGGTCACCCGCGAACGCGAGGTGGGCCCGCAGCGCCGCCTGCGGGTCCTGGCAGGCCAGCAGGCCGGCCCGGTCGCAGGACAGCTCGGTCTTGCGCTGCCACTCGAACAGTGCCGCGATGACGGCACGCATGGCGAACGCACCCGCCGGCATCCAGCCCAGCGCGAACTGGAGGTTGAGCAAACGGGCGAGGATGGTGTTGTAGAGCCCGTGGCCGGACATGGCGTGGCCGGTCTCGTGGCCGATGACCCAGCGCATCATCTCCGGGTCGAACAGGTCGACCATGCCCGTGGTCAGCACGATGAACGGCTTGTCGATGCCGATCGTCTCGCCCATGACTACCGGCGAACGCCGCACGAAGAGCTCTGGTGGCTCCTCGATGTCGAACGTGGCCGCGACCTCGTTGCGAATCCGGTCGAGCTGCGGGTACTGCTTAGGGCCGACGCGAACCGACGAGGCGACCTGGATCAGGCGTTCACCGCGCTCGGAGAACGCCGCCGCGACCGCCTTGATGATCGGCGCCACGGCTGGCACGGCGCGGAGCACGGCGAGCGCGCCCCGGTCGGCCGGATGTTCGTAGGCGCGCGGGCTGATCCCCGGAAAGCGCACCCTCGATGACTGCTCAATATCCCCCGTCACGTCACCCAGGTTAGACACGATCCGGACAAGGGTGCACGGAATCGGCTCCGGACCGTTGCAAACTTGCGCGGTGAGCAGCGACGAAGACACCACGGTTCTGCCGTTGCGCGGTGGAGCCACCGCGACCCTCGTGCGCCGGCGGGCCGCGGCCAACGACCGCGGCGCGATCCTCTACGTGCACGGGTTCGCGGACTACTTCTTCCAGGAGCACGTGGCCGGGCACTACACGGCCCAGGGCTACGACTTCTACGCGGTCGACCTGCGCGGATACGGCCGGTCGCTGCGCGACGGCGAGCTGCCGAACTACACGACCGACATGGCCGTGTACTTCGAGGAGATCGACGCCGCCATCGCGAAGGTTCGCGAAGAGCACTCGCGGGTGGTGCTGATGGGTCACTCGACCGGTGGGCTCACCACGTCGTTGTGGGCGCACGAACGGCGCGCCAGCGACTTGATCAACGCGCTGGTGCTGAACAGCCCGTGGCTGGACGTCGTCGAGCCGCCGTTCATCCGCCAGGTCGTGAAGGTGATCGGGCGGGTCGCGCCCAAGGTGAAGATCCGCGCGAACCTCGGCGAGGCGTACGGCGCGGCGATCCACAGCTCGCGCAACGGCGAGTGGGACTTCGACCTGACGTGGAAGCCGCTCGCGGGCTTCCCGGTGCTGGCCGGGTGGATCCGGGCGATCCTGATCGCGCAGGAGAAGGTCCACAAAGGTCTCGACGTGCGCGTGCCGGTGCTCGTGATGCACTCCGACAAGAGCATGCTCAACGCGCGCGAGTGGAGTGAGGACGTGTCCAGGGCCGACGCGGTGCTGGACGTCGAGGGCATGAAGAAGTGGGGTCCGAAGATCGGATCATCCGTCAAGGTCGTCGAGATCAAGGCGGGCATGCACGACCTGTTCCTGTCGCCTGAGCCGGTGCGTGCGGCGGCTCTGGCCGAGGTCGACGAGTTCCTCAAAACGACTTGACCTCCTCATAGGTCGAAGTTCGAGACTGGTCGTCATGAACATCGACTTCAACGCCTGGTACGCGCTCGAAAGCGCGATGCAGGACGAGAAAAATCGTCGCGTCAGCCGGGCGACGTTGAAGCGCGTCGCCCGGTTCGCCCGGCCGCAGCGGCGTTCCGTGTACGTGCTGCTGGCGATCAGCTCGGTCGCGGCGGTGCTCGCGGTGGCCTCACCGGTGCTGGCCGGACGCGTGGTCGACCAGATCGTCGGTGGCCGTGATCTCGGGCTGGTCGTGTGGCTCGCGCTGGCGATCGCCGGCGTGGCGGTGCTGGAGGCCGGGTTCTCGCTGGCCGAGCGGTGGCAGTCGGCACGGGTCGGCGAGGACCTGATCCTGCGGCTGCGCCAGGCCGTCTTCGACCACGTGCAACGGATGCCGATCGCGTTCTTCACGCGCACGAGGACCGGCGCGCTGGTCTCGCGGCTGAACAACGACGTGATCGCGGCGCAGCGGGCGTTCTCCGAGACGATCTCCGGTGTCGTCACGAACGTCATCGCGCTGGTGCTGACCCTGGCCGTGATGCTCACGCTGTCGTGGCAGGTCACGGTGCTCGCGATGCTGCTGCTGCCGATCTTCCTGATCCCGGCGCGGCGGATGGGCAAGCGGCTCGCGTCGATGCACCGCGAGGCGGCGAACCTCGACTCGGCGATGACCACGCAGATGACCGAGCGGTTCTCCGCGCCGGGTGCGACCTTGATCAAGCTGTTCGGCCGGCCGTCGCTGGAGAGCGCCGAGTTCGGCGCGCGGGCGCGGCGGGTGCGCGACATCGGCGTGCGAACCGCGGTGGCGCAGTGGCTGTTCCTCGTGGCGTTGACGCTCGTCTCGTCGCTGGCGCTGGCACTGGTCTACGGGCTGGGCGGGTACTTCGCGATCGCCGGCCAGATGGCGCCGGGCACGATCGTGACGCTGGCGCTGCTGCTGACGCGGTTGTACGGGCCGTTGACGGCGTTGGCCGGTGCACGGGTGGACGTGATGACCGCGCTGGTGTCGTTCGAGCGGGTCTTCGAGGTGCTGGACCTGCCTCCGTTGATCAAGGAGAAGCCGGACGCCGTCGCGGTGCCCGACGGGCCGGTGTCGGTGGAGTTCTCGGACGTGAAGTTCGCCTACCCGTCCGCGGACAAGGTCTCGCTGGCGTCGCTGGAAGAGGTCGCTGCGCTCGACACCCGCGGTGGCGAGGAGATCCTCGGCGGGGTCTCGTTCGTCGCCGAGCCCGGTTCGCTGATCGCGCTCGTGGGCGCGTCGGGTGCGGGCAAGTCGACGATCGCGTCGCTGGTGCCCCGCCTGTACGACGCGGACTCCGGGTCGGTGCGACTGTCCGGTGTGGACGTTCGCGATCTGTCGTTCGACTCGATCCGCGAGACCGTGGGCATGGTGACGCAGGACGGGCACCTGTTCCACGAGTCGATCGGGGCGAACCTGCGGCTGGCGGCTCCCGCGGCCACTGACGAGGAGCTGTGGGACGCGCTGCGGCGGGCGCGGCTGGCGGACCTGGTGTCGTCGCTGCCGGACCAGTTGGACACCGTGGTGGGCGAACGCGGCTACCGTCTGTCCGGTGGTGAGCGGCAACGACTCACGATCGCCCGGCTGCTGCTGGCCAAGCCGCGCGTGGTGATCCTCGACGAGGCCACCGCGCACCTGGACTCGCGATCGGAGGCGGCGGTGCAGGAGGCGCTGGTCGAGGCGCTGGCCGGCCGGACGTCGCTGGTGATCGCGCACCGGCTGTCGACGATCCGGGCGGCGAACCAGATTCTCGTCGTGGATCACGGGCAGATCGTCGAACGTGGTACGCACGAGGAGTTGCTGGCCCTCGAAGGCCACTACGCCAAGTTGTACCGCACGCAGTTCAGTGAAGAGCCGATCGGAGCGCCGTGACCATTCCCTCGCCCGACAATCTCTACCCGTTGCCGGACATCGCCCGCACGGTGCTGCTCAAGCCGTTGGTGAAGAACCCGCAGATCGAGATCGGCGAGTACACCTACTACGACGACCCTTTTCACGCCGAGGAGTTCGAGCGGCGCAACGTGCTCTACAACTTCGGCACGGAGAAGCTGGTGATCGGCCGCTACTGCGCCCTGGCAGAGGGCGTCCGGTTCATCATGTCCGGCGGCAACCACCGGACCGACGGCGTGTCGACGTTCCCGTTCACGATCTTCGGCGGGCTGTGGGGCGAGAAGACGCTCGACATCGCGCTGGGGGCGCCTTCTCGCGGGGACACGGTGGTGGGCAACGACGTCTGGATCGGCTACCAGGCGTTGATCATGCCGGGCGTGCGCATCGGGAACGGGGCGATCATCGCGTCCGGATCGGTGGTGGTGTCGGACGTGCCGGCGTACGGCGTGGTCGGCGGCAACCCGGCCAAGCTGCTGAAGAAGCGGTACAGCGACGAGGAAATCGAGCTGCTGGAACGCATCGCGTGGTGGGACTGGCCGGTGGAGAAGGTCACCGAGCACGTCCGCGTGATCATGTCGGGGACGCCGGCCGAGCTCGCGGAAGCCGCGGAGTGAAGGCCCTGCTCATCACCGGGCCGGTCGGGGTCGGCAAGACGACGGTGGCCGAGGCCGTCGGCGACGTGCTCGCCGCGGCGGAGGTACCGCACGCCGTGATCGACCTCGACTGGCTCAGGCACTGCCGTCCCGCACCGGCGGACGACCCGTTCCACCTCGAACTGGAGTTGCGCAACCTCCGTGCCGTGGCCCGCAACTACGCCGACGCGGGAGCACACCGCCTGGTGCTGGCCGGGGTGCTGGAGAACAGAGCCGATCGCGCCCGGTACGCCGAGGCGATCGGGGCGAAGCTCACCGTGTGCCGGTTGAAGGCGGACCTGTCCGTCATCCGCAAGCGGCTCGCCCAGCGCCATGCCGGCGACGCGGGTCTGCAGTGGCACGTGCACCGCGCCGGGGAGCTGGAGAAGATCTTCGCGTTGGCATGGGTGGAGGACTTCGTGGTGGCGGCCGACCAGCCCGTCGCGGACGTCGCCCAGGACGTCGTCACCGGTTGGCTTGCGGCGGAACGGGTTCAGTAGCGCGAGTGCCGCGCCAGGAGAGCAGCAGTGCCAGCCACACGACCGCCGACCCGGCGAAGGCCAGCGCGCCCGCACCGAGGGTTGCCAGCACCGCACCACCCACGAGTCCGCCTCCCGCGACACCGAGCTGAACGGCGGAAGCGTTCGACGTCAGCAACATGGCGCCGTTGTCGGGAAAGGTGTCGAGCAGCCGGTTCATCTGGGTCGGTGTGAAGGTCCAGCCGAACAGCCCCCACACGACCAGGCGGAGGAACAAGAAAACGGCGTTGTGCGCGAACGGGATCACCAGCAGAGCCACCGCGATGACGAACGTGCTGGTGCGCAACATCCTCCGCCAGCCGTACCGGTCGACGAGGAACCCGCCCGCGAGCGTGCCGGCGGTGGTACCGATCCCGAAGATCATGAGCGCCGTCGCGATGGTCGCGCTGGCGCTCCCGACGTTGTGGCCGACCACGACGGAGATGTAGGCGTAGACGATGAACTCGGCGGTGACGACGGCGAGCGTCAGCACCAGGATCGACGGGTGTGTCTGGGCGCCGGCCGCCGCCCAGACACACCCGAACCCCTCTTCGTCCGTCACTCGCACGCGACCCGCAGCTTCGAGCGGGGAGCGACAGCGACCTCCTGGACCGCGAGCTCGTGCTCCACGCTCTCCGCGAGCAGAGCGTCGAGGCGGTCTTCCACGCTGCGGACGCGGTCCTCGACCTGAACCTTGCCGAGACCGTCCCCAGAGCCGAACGTGATCTGTGCCATGTGTGTTCACCTCCTTCGGATCGTCGATGCCGTGTCAACCTTCCGATGATCATCATCTTTTCAATTGATCTTCGTTCCGCATTCACCCGGCGTGGCCGGTGCACCCGCGTCGAGCGCGTTTTGGGGTACCACTCATGTTTGGGACGGCGCCCCCACGAAGATCGACTTCTTCTGCCGGGCGCACTCGCGGACGCCGCCGGCTCAAACGTCCCGACCAACGAACAGAGATCAGTTCCGCGGCGTCTGAGTGAACTTTCGCGACGAATGCGGCTGATCGCGCGATCATCGGCACATGGAGTACGACCGCTACTGCGACCTGACCATGCGCGGCGGCACGACCAGCGGCGTCGTGTATCCACTGGCTGTCGCGTCACTGGCGCGCCACTACGAGTTCAAGCAGATCGGTGGCGCGTCCGCGGGCGCGATCGCCGCGGGTTTCACCGCTGCCGCCGAACGAGGTCGTGCGTCCGGTGGCTTCGAGAAGCTGGCGGCGCTGATCGACTGGTTCACGTCCGGCTCGGGTGCGGACCGGTGGCGGCTGGCGCAGTTGTTCCAGCCCACCGACAAAACGCGGGCGCTGTACCGGATCGTCGTGGCGACGATGCAGAAGCGCGAGACGACGGGGCGCAGTGCGATCTCGTGCCTGTTCTTCGCGTTGCTGGGTGCCGTGGGGATGCGAGCGAAGACCGTGCTGGCGCTGATGGCGTTGCTGTGGCTGGGCGGGCCGGTGCTGTGGTCGGCGTGGCTCGCGCCCAAGGCTTATCCGTCGTGGCTCGCGACACTGGTCGTGCTGCTCGCGTTGGCGTGCATCGTGTTCGCGCTGTGGCCGTTGCGGGGCAGTCTGCCGTGGATCGGGTGGGTGTTCGTCGCGGTGCCGCTCGTGCTCGGGCTGGCGTTCTCCCGGCACTACGCGACGGCGGCGGTCGTGCTGCTGGTGTGGCTGGTGCTGACGCTGGCGGCGGTCAGCGCGCTGACGTTCACCTACGGGTATGCCATGCAGCGGTACCTGAAGAACAACGCGCGGTCCATCCACTTCGGACTCGTACCCGGCACCGGTGACTTCACGCCGTCCTGGCTCGACCGGCTGGCGGGTGTGCCGAAGTCGACGGGGGTTCCGCCGCTCGCCGACTGGATCGCCGACCAGCTCGACGCGCTGGCCGGCACCTCGCACGCGTTGACGTTCGGCGATCTCGGCGACATCAACCTCGTCCTGATGACGACCGATCTGTCTCAGGGGCGGCCGTACCGGTTGCCGTTCAAGGAAAGCTGGCAGTACTGCGAGGAGTGTCTCGGGTACGTGCTGCCGCGCCGGGTCGTCGAGCAGATGAACGGCGCCGAGGCGGACTCGAAATGCCCGCTGCACGAGCGCATGCCGTTGCGGTCGCTGCCCGCACGGGACCAGCTGCCGGTCGTGCTGGCCGTGCGGATGAGCCTGTCGTTCCCCGGCCTGATCGCCGCCGTGCCGCTGTGCCGGGACGGGCGCGTGCACTGGTTCTCCGACGGCGGCATCACCAGCAACTTCCCCATCCACTTCTTCGACTCGCTGCTGCCGCGCTGGCCCACGTTCGGCCTGAGCCTGCAGTCCTACCCGAACGGCGACACGGCCGAGGTGTGGCTGCCGGAGCAGGACGCGTCGACCAAGGGCACGCGCTACGCGTCGTTGACGTCAATGCCACGCTTCCTGCTGTCCATCCTGGACACGTTCCTGGACTGGCGGGACACCATGCAGTCCGGGCTGCCCGGCTACCGCGGCCGGATCGCGCACGTGCGGCAGGCCGACGACGAGGGCGGCACGAACCTGTTCATGCCGCCGGCCACGATCAAGAAGCTGGCGCTGCGCGGCCAGCGTGCCGGTGACCTGCTGCGCGAACGGTTCGAGCAGCAGCACAACACCGACCGCTACCGCTGGATCCGGCTGCGCCTGGCCCTGCGCGAGTACCAGGAGCTCGGCGCGCAGGCAGAGGACCGCGAGGCGATGTACTCCGAGCTGCTCGCGCGGTTCCAGATCCCCGAGGCGCTGCACGAGTGGTTCCGCACTCCCCCGGCCGGCGGTGACCCGTACCGGGCGGAGATCGAGCTCGCCCTGGACGACGTCGGCAGGCTGAAGGACGACGGACCGTTCGACGGCGCACCGCCCGTGGATCCGGATTTGCGGCTGACACCGCCCGAGTAGCGGGTTAGCCTGAGTTCATGACGCGATTTAACCACCCCCGACCCGCGGCGGTGGCGCGCGCCTAGAACCTTCCCGTTGGTCGGGGGACTCCGCAACCCATCCGACACGCAGAACGGGAAACCCCATGTACCGCACCGATGAACTCGTGCACGCCCTGAACGTCCGCGACCTCACCGACCCCGCGCAGGGCCCGCACGCGATGCAGCTGCTGATCGCCGATCTCAAGGCCGCGCTGGACAACCCCGAGGAAGTCCGCCACCACCCGCTCGTTCCGGTGGAGCACAACTACGAGCACCTCGGTTATCCCGCCGACGCGATCACCAGGGACGCCCGCTACACCAGGTACGCCAGCGAGACATGCATGCTGCGCAGCCACACCACGGCGATGATCCCGCCGGCACTGCGCTCCGCCGTTCCGGACGTCACGCTGCTCTGTCCCGGCCTCGTCTACCGCCGCGACACGGTCGACCGCCTGCACACCGGCACACCGCATCAGCTCGACGTCTGGCGGATCTCGCACAACGAGGAACGGTTGGAAGACCTCATCGACACGGTCGTCACAACGTTGTTGCCCGGCAAGCGATATCGCACGATCGACGCCCAACACCCGTACACCACGCACGGCAAGCAGATCGACGTATGGCACGACGGCCAGTGGGTCGAGGTCGGCGAGTGCGGGCTGGCCGCGCGTCACGTCCTGAAACACCACCCGCACGGCCTGGCGATGGGTCTCGGGCTGGACCGGATCCTCATGCTGCGCAAGGGAGTCCCGGACATCCGCCTGCTGCGCAACGGTGACCCGCGCATCACGTCGCAGATGCTGGACCTGGCCGAGTACCGCCCGATCTCACGGCATCCGGCCGCGATCAGGGACATCTCGATCATGGCGCACGAGAGCGAGGACATCGAGACGCTCGGCGACCGGATCCGCGCGCTGGTACCGGAGGACGTGATCGAGGAGATCACGATCCTCGGCGAGACGCGGACGGAAGACCTGCCGGAACACGTCCAGCGACGGCTGGAAGCCAGGCCTGGTCAGAAGAACGTGCTCATCCGCGTGACGATGAGGGCGCCGGAACGCACCCTCACCGACCGCGAGACGAACGAGATGCGGGACCGCCTGCTTCAGGGCTTGCGGGCGACAGCGCCGTAGATGGCCGTGTGGTCCTCGAAGGAGTCCGGGCGCCAGTCGTTCACCGGCACGACGCCCGGTTCCAGCAGTTCGAGCCCGTCGAAGAACCTGCTCACCTCGGCGTGCGTGCGGATGGCGAGCTTGTTGTCGGAGCTGCTGTAGATCTTGGCGATCTCTCGGGCCTCCGCCCTCTCCTCATCGCTCAGGGTGTCCCAGGTGGCGTGCGTGATCGCCAGGTACGAGCCGGACGGCAGCGCGGCCATGTACTCGGCGACCTTGCCGTACGGATCGTCCTCGTCCGGAACGAAGTGCAGTGCCGCGATGATCAGCACGCCGACCGGGCGCGAGAAGTCGAGGTGCTCGCGGGCTCCGGCCAGCACCGTGGACGTCGCGCGCAGGTCGGCGAGGAGCGCGGTGGCATGGTCGTTGTCGGCCAGCAGGGCGTTGCTGTGCGAGACGGCGACCGGCTCGACGTCGACGTACACGACGCGGGCCGACGGGTTGTCCTGCTGGGCGATCTCGTGGACGTTGCCCACGGTGGGGATGCCGGAGCCCAGGTCGAGGAACTGGTCGATTCCCTCGGCGACGAGGTGGCGGACGACCCTGCGCAGGAACGAGCGGTTCGCCTGCGCGCTCTGCGCGACGCCCGGGAAGATCTGCTCCACCTGCTTGGCGGCAGCACGGTCGGCTTCGAAGTTGTGCGAGCCGCCCAGGTAGTAGTCGTACATCCGCGCCACGCTCGGACGTGTGACGTCGACCGTGGCCGGGACCCACTTCAGCTCTTCCATCACGGGCGCATCCTCGCTCGTGTGCACACGGGTGTCCACCGCCAGCCGAGTGTGCACGGATCGTGTCCTGGCTGCTCGCTGACAGCGAACACCTGAAGGGAACACCACCACGCTCCAGTTGGTTGAGCGGTACAGACTCAACTTTGGAGGGTGATGTGATGGGCGAGACGTTGGCCCTGCCGGTGCTGCCGCTCGACGACGTTGTGGTGCTCCCCGGCATGGTGGTGCCGATCCGCATCTCCGGTGCGGACGCCAGCGCCGAGGCCCGCGCGGCCGTCGACGCGGCCACGACCGCGGCAAATCATCAAGTGCTCCTGGTCCCGCGTCTGGACGGGAAGTACGCCTCGGTCGGCACACTGGCCGAGATCGAGCAGGTGGGACGCCTGCCCGGCGGCGAGCGCGCCGCCGTCGTGCGCGGCACCAAGCGCGTGCGCATCGGCACGGGCACGACGGGGCCGGGCGCGGCGCTGTGGGTGAACTCGACGATCGCGGACGAGTCCCCGATCACCGACCGGACGCGGGAGCTCGCGAAGCAGTACCGCGCGCTCGTGACGAACATCCTGCAGACGCGTGGCGCCTGGCAGATGGTCGACTCGGTGCAGCAGATCAGCGACCCGTCGGCGCTGGCCGACCTCGCCGGTTACGCCTCCTACCTCGACGAGAAGCAGAAGATCTGGCTGCTGGAGACGAGCGACGTCACCACCCGGCTGGAGAAGCTCGTCGAGTGGGGTCAGGCGCACCTGACCGAACTCGACGTCAACGAGACGATCGCCAAGGACGTCAAGGAAGGCGTCGAGAAGCAGCAGCGGGAGTTCCTGCTGCGCCAGCAGATGGCCGCGATCCGCAAGGAGCTGGCCGAGCTCGACGGCAAGCCGGCCTCCGAGCAGGAGGACTACCGGGCGCGCGTCGAGGCCGCGAGCCTGCCGGAGAAGGTCGAGAAGGCCGCGCTGGCCGAGGTCGACAAGCTGGAGCGCACCTCCGAGCAGTCGCCCGAGGTGGGCTGGATCCGGACGTGGCTCGACACCGTTCTCGAGATGCCGTGGAACGAGCGGACCGAGGACTCCTACGACATCAAGGCCGCGCGTGAGGTGCTCGACGCGGACCACGCCGGTCTGGACGACGTGAAGCAGCGCATCACCGAGTACCTGGCCGTGCGCAAGCGTCGTGCCGACCGCGGCATGGGCGTCGTCGGCGGACGTCGTTCCGGCGCCGTGCTGGCTCTCGTCGGCCCTCCCGGCGTCGGCAAGACGTCGCTCGGCGAGTCCGTGGCACGGGCGATGGGTCGCAAGTTCGTCCGCGTGGCGCTCGGTGGCGTGCGCGACGAGGCCGAGATCCGCGGTCACCGCCGCACGTACGTCGGCGCGCTGCCGGGCCGGATCGTCCGTGCGATCGGCGAGGCCGGTTCGATGAACCCGGTCGTGCTGCTCGACGAGATCGACAAGGTCGGCTCCGACTACCGCGGCGACCCCACGGCGGCGTTGCTCGAGGTGCTGGACCCGGCGCAGAACCACACGTTCCGCGACCACTACCTGGAGGTCGAGCTCGACCTCTCGGACGTGGTGTTCCTCGCGACCGCGAACGTGCTGGAGTCGATCCCGGCGCCGTTGCTCGACCGCATGGAACTGGTGCAGCTCGACGGCTACACCGAGGACGAGAAGGTCACGATCGCCAGTGAGCACCTGCTGCCGCGGCAGATCGAACGCGCCGGCCTCGAACCCGAGGACGTCACGTTCGACAAGCCCGCGCTGCACCAGCTGGCGAGCGAGTACACGCGGGAAGCCGGTGTGCGGCAACTGGAACGGGCCCTCGCGCGGATCCTGCGCAAGGTCACCGCGAAGGTCGCGCTGGGCGACTCGGAGCTGCCCGTCACGGTCGACCAGCCGTCGCTGAAGTCGTACCTCGGCAGCCCGAAGAACACGCCGGAGTCAGCCGAGCGCACCTCGGTTCCCGGTGTGGCAACGGGTCTGGCCGTCACGGGTGTCGGTGGCGACGTGCTGTTCATCGAAGCCTCGCTGGCCCCCAAGGACACCGGCGCGTCCGGCGTCACGCTGACCGGCCAGCTGGGCGACGTGATGAAGGAGTCCGCGCAGATCGCGTTGTCGTACCTGCGTTCGCACGACGACAAGGCGGCGGCCCTGGAAGGCCGTGGAGTGCACATCCACGTGCCGGCGGGCGCGGTGCCGAAGGACGGTCCGTCGGCCGGCGTCACGATGACGACGGCGCTGGCTTCGCTGCTGTCGGGCCGCCCGGTGCGCTCGGACGTGGCGATGACGGGTGAGATCTCGCTGACCGGCCGGGTGCTGCCGATCGGTGGCGTCAAGCAGAAGCTGCTCGCCGCCCACCGCGCGGGCATCACGACGGTGCTGCTGCCCCAGCGCAACGAGCCGGACCTGGAGGACGTGCCGGAGTCGGTGCGGGAGCAGCTGACCGTGCACTTCGTCTCGGACGTGGCCGAGGTGCTGGAGCACGCGCTCTCGAAGGAGGCCGTTGCCACCGTTGCGGCGTAACGGTTTCCAGCTGGAACCCCTCGTGGGGCAGTAGCGGCGACTACTGCCCCACGAGGCTTTTCCGCTTACAGGCCGACGTCGATGACGAGCCTGTTCGGGTTCGTCAGCGTGAAGACCCGGTGCCAGGCGTTGGCATTGGTGTAGCCGACGGCGATGCCCAGCGTGGCCTCGAAGTCGCACGTGAGCGCGACCCTGTTGACGGGGTTGAGGTTGGGCGTCGCGAAGTTCCGCGACCCGGTGTAGGTCGGGTTGCCGTTGTCGTCGTGCGCGGCGGCGCCGATGAGGGTGACCGCGAGGATCTCCGTGCTGCCCGGCATGTCGACCGGGTTGCCGGAACCGCAGTTCGCGACACTGGTGACCTCGCGGACCCGGTGTTCCGTCGGCAGGCCGGACAGGTCCAGCACCACCCGGCTGAAGCCGGGGTGCTGGCCGGTCCTGATGTTCGACAGCGTGGGCGTGCTCTGCGCCGACGCCAGCGGGACGAACGTGAAGACCGTCAGCACTGCCACCAACACCGCGACCAGACGTCTGTTCATCTTCGTGCCCCCTCTCAGGGCTCCTTGATACTCAATCAGACGTGTGACTCGGAACACAGTTGCGTCAGTGCTTGATGTCGACCACGTACCGGAGGGGGTTGTCCTGGAAGTAGGCCTCGTAGGTCGCGTTCCGGTGCCCCACACCGATCGCGATCGACAGGTCCGCCTCGAAGTCGCACGTGAACACGACGCTCTGCGCGGTCCCCAGTCCCGTCGTGATGTTGCGCGGCCCCGTGTAGGAGTGCCCGTCGGCCGGCTGCAGCCGCACCTCCAGGAACTCCACGCCCTTCGCCGTGATCGGCTTGCCGGAGCCGCAGCTCACCGGCTCGGCGATGGGCTGGACGCTGTCCTGCGGCTTGCCGCCCGTCAGGTCGAACACCACGCGGTCGAACGTCGGCTGGCGCTCCGTCCGGACGTTGGTCAGCTGTGCGTGGTCGGCCGCTGATGCCGCCGGAACGACGCTCAACGCCATCCCCGCGGCGATGAGCGCTGCTGCGATTCGCTTCATGAAGATCCCCCACTTCACGGTCCTGCTACCCCAGAAAGTCCTCCAGTGGCACTGGAGTCAGTCCATCTTGCTTGGCACGGTTCAGGAACGCGGTGAAATCCTCGACGAAAGTCGTGCGGAAGTGCATCAGCACGATGTCGCCCGGCTTGAGCTTGTCGCCCTGCTGGAACTGCACGCGCCCGTCGTTGACCGCGGCCGTCCAGTTGACCAGCGCCTTGAACCCGCAGCTCGCGGCGGCCTTGCGGGTGTTCTCGTCGTAGTTGCCGAACGGCGGCCGGAACAGCGTCGGGCGCCTGCCGTAGTCGGCGGCGAGGAAGTCGGCGTTGCCGCAGATCTCGTGCTTCTGGAACTCGAACGGCTTGCCCTGCATGTTCGGGTGAGTGGACGTGTGGCTGTGGATCGTGGCCGGCAGTTCCTTGAAGTAGTCCTTGTGCCCCTCGGCGTACTTCGTGTTGAGGAACAGCGACGGCCACACGCCCGCGTTGATCATCAGCTCGCGCGCCTTCGGGTGCTGCACCGCGCCGTCGTCGATCGTGATGAACACGTACGGTTTGTCGGTTGGAATGCGCGTGACCACGGGCACCATGCCGTCGACGGTCGCGGGCGCGTGGGCCTGCACCGTGCCGTAGGTGTACGGCGGCTCGAACATCCGCTTCGGCTTCTCGGACGTGGTCGTGGGCACCGGCGAGGACGTCGTGAGAACGGGCCCGCCCGGTTGCTCACCGGCCGGCTGTCCACATGACACCAGCCCGGCAACCAGCACAAACGCAGCAAAGAGCCGCAACCTGGACATCGAATTCCCCCTCCACGCGGAAGACGTCGCGCAGGTCTGCAAGGTTGCACGGGGATAGGCTCGAACTGATCACAAAGAGGAGGAGATCCGATGAGCCTCGAGCGCCCAGTCGCTCCCGACCCCTACCAGCTGCTCCCGAAGGTCGGCACCTTCGACGTCACCTCGGCGGACGTGCGCGACGGCGAACAGCTCCCCGACGCCCAGGTCTTCGAGGGCGGGAACACCTCACCCCAGCTCTCGTGGTCCGGCTTCCCCGCCGAGACGCGCAGTTTCGTGGTCACCTGCTTCGACCCCGACGCTCCCACCCCCTCCGGCTTCTGGCACTGGGTGGCCGTGAACCTCCCCGTCACCACCACCTCATTGGACACCGGTGCGGGCGCCTCGGACGCGACACTTCCGGGTGACGCCTTCCACGTGCGCTCCGACTACGGCACGCGCGCGTTCGGCGGCGCGGCACCGCCCAAGGGCGACCACCCGCACCGCTACTACTTCGTGGTGCACGCGGTCGACGTCGACAAGCTCGACGTGGACGGCGACGCCTCACCGGCGGTCGTCAGCTTCAACCTGGCGTTCCACACGCTGGCGCGCGCGATCATCACGCCGACCTACCAGCACTGAGCGGGCCGGTCCGGCGCACCTGCCCCGGTGCGCCGGGCCGCTCGTAAGGCCCGCGTAACACCTCATCCGGGAACACCGCCGCGGCCGAGGTGGTTGGATCGACACGTGAGGCACTTCGACCTGGTCATCATCGGTACCGGCTCCGGCAACTCCATCCCGAACGAGGCGATGGCGGACTGGCAGATCGCCATCCTCGAGAAGGGGACGTTCGGCGGCACCTGCCTGAACGTGGGCTGCATCCCCACCAAGATGTTCGTCCACACCGCCGACCAGGCCGCGGCGCCTGCGGGCGCGAAGAAGCTCGGCGTGGACGCCCACCTCGACGCGGTCCACTGGCCGCAGATCCGCGACCGCATCTTCGGCCGCATCGACCCGATCGCCGAGGGTGGCCGCAACTGGCGCGCCAACGAGAACGCGAACGTCACGGTCTACGAGGGCACGGCGAAGTTCATCGACGCGCACACGATCGACACCGGAACCGGCGAGACCATCACCGCCGACCGGATCGTCGTGGCGGCGGGCAGCAGGCCGACGATCCCCGAGATCGCCGACATCGAGACGACCGGCTTCCACACCAGCGACTCGATCATGCGGCTCGACGAGCTGCCGGAGAGCCTGATCATCCTGGGCAGCGGGTTCATCGCCGCCGAGTTCGCGCACGTGTTCAGCAGCTTCGGCGTGAAGGTCACCATGATCGCGCGCTCAGGCCTGCTGCTGCGGCACGAGGACCTGGAGATCGCCCAGCGGTTCACCGACGTCGCGAAGACGAAGTGGGACGTCCGCCTGCAGCGCAAGACGATCCGCGCGGAGAAGACCGAAACCGGTGTGCGCCTGCACATGGAGGGCCCGGACGGTGCGGAAACCGTTGAGGCGGACCAGCTTCTCGTCGCGATCGGCAGGCAGCCCAACACGGACCTGCTCGACGTGGCCAAGGCCGGTGTCGAGCTGCACGACGACGGCCGCGTCAAGGTCGACGAGTTCCAGCGGACCAGCCAGCAGCACATCCTGGCGCTGGGCGACATCAGCTCGGACCACCAGCTCAAGCACGTCGCGAACCACGAGGCGCGCGTGGTGCAGCACAACCTGCTCAACCCGGACGACCAGATCAAGAGCGACCACCGGTTCGTGCCGGCCGCGGTGTTCTCGAGCCCGCAGATCGCGAGCGTCGGGCTGACCGAGGAACAGGCCAAGGCGAAGGGAATCCGGTACGTCACCGCCAGCCAGGCCTACGCGTCCATCGCGTACGGCTGGGCGATGGAGGACACGACCGGTTTCGCGAAGCTGCTCGCGGATCCCGCCACCGGACAGCTGCTGGGTGCGCACATCATCGGGCCGCAGGCGTCGACGGTGATCCAGCCGCTCATCCAGGCGATGAGCTTCGGGCTGGACGCGAAGTCCATGGCACGTGGGCAGTACTGGATCCATCCGGCCATGCCGGAACTGGTCGAGAACGCTCTGCTCAACCTGCCGCTGGACTGAAAGGCCTTGCTCGGCAGGGACTTCCGCCGCTGCCGCCGGTCTCGCTGACCGAGCAGGATGCAGCGATGACCGACAGAGTCCTCGTCGCGTACACCTCGAAGATCGCCGCCACCGACGAGATCGCCCAGATCATCGGCACCGAACTCGCCGGCTGCGGGCTGAGAGTCACCGTGCTCTCCGTCGCCGCCGCCGACACGCTGCACGGGTTCGGTGCCGTGATCATGGGCGACGCCGCCGCACGCGATGCTCATCGGTTCGTGCGGCGGCACAAGGTTTCCCTCAGACGCACACCCGTGTGGTTGTTCCATCGCGGCATTCCGCCCGTACCGAACGATGTCACCCGCATGGTGCGGAAGCTGGGGGCCAACGGGCCGGTGAGCTTCGACGGTGCGGCACCGGACTGGAACCGGTCGAAGGCATGGGCCCGCTACCTCGCCGATCAGCTCACGGTGCTGCACCGCGGTTTCGCTTCCAACTAGACCTGGATGATGCGGACGTTGTTGCCGGCCGGGTCGCGGAACACGCAGTCACGCGCACCCCACGGCTGATCGGCCGGCTCCTGCACGACGTCGCCGCCGCCCGCCTGCAGCTTGTCGAACACGCCCTCGAGGTCAGGCGTGGACAGCTGGATGTAGCCGTACGAGCCGCCTTCGATCATCTCGGCGATGGCGGTCTTCTGCGCGTCCGTGAGGCCCTCGGCCATCGCCGGCGGTTCCAGCACGACGGAAGAGCTCGACCCGGCCGGGGCGACCGTGATCCAGCGCATCGTGCCCTTGCCGACGTCGCCGCGAACCTGCCAGCCGAGCAGGTCGCGGTAGAACGCCAGCGAGGCGTCGGGGTCGGTGTGCGGGAGGAACGTGGCGTGAATGTTGATGTCCATGCCGACAACGCTAGGACCAGCGCAGATGCGGCGCTTCTCGATTCCTGACCAGTGGCGCGTCCCGGAACGTTGGCGAGGTGATTCACGCTCAGCAGGGCACCTCGCGGCACCGATGCACCCGTCTGACCGCGAATTCCCCGGCAACGTTCCGGGCCACACCATTAGATGTACCGCGGCCGGCCGGCGATCATGCCCAGTCCGGTCAGCGCGGCGAGCAGCACGAGCTGCAGCACGAGCGAAACCGTCCACGAACCCGTGGCGTCACGCAGCAGGCCGAACGCGAACGGCCCCGTGGCCGCGATCAGGTAACCGAGGCTCTGCGCCATGGCCGAGAGCCGCGCGGTGTCCGAAGTGGACTTCGTGCGCAGCGACATCACGAGCAGGGCCAAGGGGAACATGCCCATGCCGAACCCGATCAGCACCACCCACAGGCCAGGAGCAGAAGCCGGCGCCACCAGCATCCCGAGCATGCCCGCAAACGACAGCACGCCCAGCGCCAGCACCATCGGCCCCTGGCTGGAGAAGCGCGCGGCGATCGGCGGCACGAACAGGCTGACCGGGACGCTCAGCAGCATCGAGACTGCGAGCAGCATGCCGGCGGTGTTCCGGTCCACCCCGGAGTCCACGAGCATGGCGGGCAGCCAGCCCATGACGGTGTAGGCGAACAGCGACTGCAGGCCGAAGAACACGGTGATCACCCAGGCGAGCGGGCTGCGCAGCAACGACCGCTTCCCGGCGGGAGCAACCGAACGGACCACCGTCGACTCGGCCCCGTGGCGGGCGCCGGCGAACCACACGACGATCGCGCCCAGCGACAGCAGCGCCCACGCACCGACAGCGAGGCGCCACGAGCCGAGCAGGTCCTCCAGCCGCGGCGTGAGAGCGGCGGCCAGCGCGGCACCCGCGGCGAGCGTTCCCGTGTAGACACCGGTGATCAGACCGACCTTGGTGGGGAAGGACGCCTTCACCACCACGGGGATCAGGACGTTGGACACCGCGATGCCCGCACACGCGATGAAGGTGCCGCCCAGCACGACCCACGGACCGTCGATCACGCGCAGCACCAGGCCGAGCGTGAGCACCCCCAAGGACAGTCCGATCGCACGTGCCATGCCGAGGCGGCGACCCAGCCAGGGGGCCGCGAACGCCGCGAAGCCGAAGCAAAGCGCCGGAACGGCCGTCAACGCGCTGGTCCAAGCGGCCGAAACCCCAAGGGCGGCGCGGACATCACCGAGCACCGAGGCCAGACTGGTCACCGCAGGGCGGAGATTCGCCGCCGCGAGGGCGACCCCGATCGCGAGCAGCGTGGACCCGACCAGCGGAACGTGACGATTCTTGACGACCGTCACCCTGCGACCTCGATCGGTGGCAGTCTGTGCGGCAACAGTCGTCTGTCGAATCGTCACGGGCACCACTATCGCAGACGTAGGATGTTCGGATGAAAGGATGACGCTGTGCCGTTGGCCACTACCCGGCGAGCAGGCCTCGTCGACCAGGTGATCGAGCAGATGAGGGGCGCGATCACCAGCGGCGAATGGCCCGTCGGGCAGCGCATCCCGCCCGAGCCCGAGCTGGTCACCGCGCTCGGGGTGGGTCGGAACACGGTTCGCGAGGCCGTGCGGGCGCTGTCGCACGCCGGCCTGCTGGAGGTGCGCCAGGGCGACGGCACGTTCGTCCGCGCGACCAGCGAGATCTCCGGCGCGGTCCGCCGCATGTGCGGGACGGAGCTCAAGGAGGTGCTCGAGGTCCGGCGCACCCTGGAGATGGAGGGCGCGCGCCTGGCCGCCAAGCACCGCACCGACGCCGAGCTGGCGCGCCTCACCGAGCTGCTGCACAAGCGCGACGCGGCGATGGAGGCCGAGCGGTGGGCCGAGGTGATCGAGCACGACACCGCGTTCCACGTGCTGCTCGTCCAGTGCTCGCACAACACGCTTCTGGCCGAGCTCTACCAGGGCTTGACCGAGGCGGTCAAAGCTTCGGTGGCGGCATCTGTCGACACCAGCCAGCCTGGACGTGACCAGGTGTCGCACACCGGGCTGCTGCACGCGGTGCGGGACGGCGACCAGGAGAAGGCGGCGATCGAGGCGGGCGGGTTCTTCGAGGAGCTGATCGAGAAATTCTGCTGATCGCGGACTGAACCTGTCCGCATGAGCTCATAGCGTGGGGGCCATGGAGATCACGCCGTTCCGCATCGAGATCCCGCAGGCCGAGGTCGACGATCTCCGCGCACGCGTGAGCAACACGCGGTGGCCGGAGGAGGACCTGCCGGGTGCCGGCTGGTCCTACGGCATCCCGCTGACCTACCTGCGCCCGCTCGCCGAGTACTGGGCGAACGGGTTCGACTGGCGCGCACAGGAGACGCGGATCAACTCCTTCCCGCAGTTCACGACCGAGATCAGCGGCCAGCGCGTCCACTTCCTGCACGTGCGGTCGCGAAAGCCCGACGCCTTGCCGTTGCTGCTGATCCACGGCTGGCCGGGCTCGTTCGTCGAGTTCCTGAACGTGATCGGGCCGCTGTCGGAGGACTTCCACCTGGTCATCCCGTCGCTTCCCGGCTTCGGCTTCTCGGGTCCGGTGCGGAAGACGGGGTGGAACGTCCTGCGCATCGCGTGGGCGTTCGCGAAGCTCATGGAGGGCCTGGGCTACGAGCGGTACGGCACGCAGGGCGGCGACTGGGGTTCCGGCATCGCGCAGGAGATCGGCCGGGTGTTCCCCGAGCAGGTCGTGGGCGTGCACGTGAACATGCTGCAGACGTTCCGGCCGCAGGGGGTCAACGACCTCACGCCGGAAGAGCTCAAGGCGCTGGAGTCGCTGGACCGCTACCAGAAGGAGCTCTCCGGCTACATGCACGTCCAGCGCACCCGGCCGCGCACGCTCGCTTACGGGCTGACGGACTCGCCGGTCGGGCAGCTGGCGTGGATCGCGGAGAAGTTCCACGACTGGACGGACAACGAGGGCCTGCCCGAGGACGCCGTGGACCGCGACCAAATGCTGACCAACGTGTCCGTGTACTGGTTCACCGGCACGGCGGGCTCGTCGGCGGCGCTGTACAAGGAACAGTCCGCGTCGTGGGGTCAGCAGCAGCCGACGACGGTACCGACCGGCGTGGCGGTCTTCCCGCACGACCTCAGCGCGCCCGTGCGGTCACTGGCGGAGAAGATGATCCCCACGATCGTGCACTGGACGGAGTTCGACCGCGGCGGCCACTTCGCCGCGATGGAGGAGCCGGACCTGCTGGTCCAAGACATCAGGAAGTTCTTCGGGTCGCTGTGATCACACTTTCGAACCGCACTCTCAACCGGACGCTCCTGGCGCGGCAGATGCTGCTGGAGCGGAGGGCGATGCCCGTCGTGGAGGCCGTCGAGCACCTCGGCGGTCTCCAGGCCCAGGCGCCCGTGCCGCCGTACCTCGCACTCTGGACGCGGCTCAAGCCGTTCTCGTTCGACGCGCTGAGCAAGCTCGTCCTCGACCGCTCGCTGGTGCGGATGACGTTGTGGCGCGGCACTTTGCACCTGATCTCGGCGTCCGACGTCCACCTGATGCGCACGGCGTTGCAGCCGGAGCTGAACAAGTGGGCGAAGGTCGCGATGCCACCGGCCGGCCGAGTCGAGATCGACCTGGACAAGCTCGCGCGCATCACCCGCGAATACGTCGACACCGAACCCCGCACGGTCGCGGAGATCGGCGCGTTCCTGGCGGAGCACTTCCCCGAGGCGAAGGCGCGCGAGCTGTCAACGCAGGCGCAGATGCTGGTGCCGATGGTCCAGGTGCCGCCGCGCGGGATCTGGGGCGTGGGCGGAGTTCCGCAGAACGTCGCGATGGCCACCTGGCTCGGCCGGGACCTGCCGGCCGAGGCCGCGGTGCCGGAGCTGGTCGAGCGGTACCTGCGGGCGTTCGGGCCGGCGACGCTCGCGGACATGCAGGCGTGGTCGCGGCTGACCGGGTTGAAGGCGCACGCGGCAGGCCTGGATCTCGTTGAGTACCGCAACGAGGCGGGCAAGGTGCTGCTCGACGTGCCGGACGGCGTGATCGTTTCCGAGGACACCCCTGCGCCGGCACGGTTGCTGCCCTCGTTCGACAACGTGCTGCTCGGGCACGCCGATCGGACCCGGATCATGAACGAGGAGGCGCGGTCGCGGTGGGGCGCCGTCCGCAACGGGGTCTTCCCGCCGACGTTCCTCGTCGACGGGTTCGTGCGCGGCACCTGGTCGATCGCCGAGACCAAGGACACCGCGACGCTGACGATCGAGCCCTACTTCAGGACCTCGGCCAAGGACATGAAGGGCGTGGTCCGCGAGGCCGAGGCGGTGCTGAAGGTGATGGTGCCCAAGAAGGAGCACGTGATCGCCGCCCCTTAGTGCGTCCTCGCTCAGCGTGCGAGGTCGACCTGCCTGATCACGTCCAGAGCGGCGGTGATCGCCGGCCGCCGCGACGCCTGAGTCCGCCACACCGCGTACAACCGCCGCGTCGGGGTCGGCCGCAACGGCACGGCCCGGACGTTGTCCGGCACCTCTCCCCTGCCCAGCCGCGGGATCAGCGCGACCCCGATCCCGTTGGCCAGCAACGCGAACTGCGTGCGGTACTCGTTGATCCGGTACGCCAGCTCCGGCTCGATACCCGCCGCGTGGAACGTCCGCACCAGCCAGTCGTGACAGATCGACCCCTCCGGCTGGCACATCCACCGCGCACCAGCCAGGTCCGCTGGCTCCAGGAACTCCCGCTGCGACAAGGGGTTCACCTCGGGGATGAGCACATCCGCGATGTCCTCGCAGATGGCCATGCGCGACAACGACTCCGGTACCGGCAACGGCGTGTTCTGCCAGTCGTGGACGATCGCGAGGTCGAGTTCACCGCGCGCCACCGCCTCGGTTGCTTCGGGTGGGTCGAGCTCCGTCAGCCGGACGTCCAACGCCGGGTGCTGCTCGCCCAGGCCGACCAGGACGTCCGGCAGCAGGCCTCGCGCGGCCGTGGCGAACGAACCGACGCACAAGCGGCCGATCGCGGTGCCGCGTTGTTCCTCCAGGGCCACCTCGGCCTCTTCGACCAGCTTGAGGACCTGCCCCGCCGTGTCGGCGAGCAGGAGCGCGGCATCAGTGAGGCGGACACCGCGGCCTTGCCGTTCCAGCAGCGTGGTGCGGGTCTCGCGTTCCAGCTTGGCGATCTGCTGAGAGACCGCGGACGGGGTGTAACCGAGCACATCCGCCGCGGCGCCGACCGTGCCGTATGCAGCCACGGCGTGCAGTGCCTTCAGCCTACCCAGATCAAGCATGTAGCAATGCTAAACCCACGAGCTTAGAAAACGGAACTGGTGCTTAATAGTTAGCCCACGCAAGCTTGGACCCATGAGTCCCCGCCACGCCTTGCTCGCCGCGCTCGTCGCCGCCATCTGGGGCTTCAACTTCGTCGTGCTGAAGATCGGCTTGGGCGAGTTCCCGCCGCTCCTGTTCTCCGCCCTGCGCTTCCTCGCCGCGGCGGTGCCCGCGATCTTCTTCGTGGGCCGGCCGACGGTGGCCTGGCGCTGGATCATCGCGGTCGGGCTGGTGCTGGGCGTCGCGAAGTTCAGCTTCATGTTCATCGCCCTCAGCGTGGGCATGCCTGCCGGGTTGTCGTCGCTGGTGCTGCAGAGCCAGGTGATCTTCACGGTCGTGTTCGCCGCACTGGTGCTGAGGGAACGGCCGCGGTCGGCGCAGATAACCGGGACAGCGCTCGCGGTGGCCGGAATCGGCGTGATCGCGTGGGACTACGGGTCGACCTCGCCGCTGCTGGGGTTCCTGCTCGTGATCGCGGCGGCGGTGTGCTTCGGCGCGTCGAACGTGTTGATGAGATGCGCGAGGCCGTCGGACACTCTGCGGTTCATGGTCTGGGTGAGCGCCGTGGCGGTGCTCCCGCTGTTCGCACTGTCCTTCCTGACCGAGGACGTGTCGGCGCTCGGGCGGCTGAACTGGACCGGAGTGGGCGCCCTCGGTTATGTCTCGTGGGTCTCGACGCTGCTCGGGTTCGGGATCTGGGGCTTCCTGCTGCGCAGGTACGAGGGGTCGGCGGTGGCGCCGTTCGCGCTGCTGGTGCCGGTGTTCGGGATGTTCTCGGCGTGGGCGTTCCTCGGCGAGGACCTGACCGTGCTGCGGGTGGCCGCCGGCGGAGTCGTGTTGCTGGGACTGGCTATTCCGCAGCTGGCGGGGCGCCGGGCGGCACGAACGGAAGTCCAGCTGGAGCCCCTCGTTCCAGCAGGTCGATGACGGCCTTGGTGTCCATGTTCTCCGCGACCAGGTCGCCGAGCAGGTCCAGCTGGGCCTCGCGGGCGGCGGAGAAGCTCACCTCCGCCGGTTCGAAGTCCCGGCCGGCGCGCTCGGCGGCCCAACGCAGGAACCTGCGTCGGAAGCCGTCGTTCTCCAGCAGACCGTGCCAGTGCGTGCCGAGGACGCGGTCGGTCTGGGCGCCCTCGTCGCCGACCAGCGGCTGCTCGGTGCTGCGGACGACCTGGCCGTGGTGGATCTCGTAGCCCGTCACGCGTTCGCCCCAGGCGACGCTTTCCGGCGTGGCCAGGGTCTTGCGCGGCTGGAAGCGGATGTCGACGTCGAGCAGGCCCAGACCGTCGACGGTGCCGTACCGGGACTCCACGTCGTCCTCGATGCGCCGGGACAGCATCTGGAAACCGCCGCAGATGCCGAGAACCGGGCCGTCGAACCGCGTGATGGCCTGCGCCAGGCCGGTTTCGCGCAACCAGCCGAGGTCGTCGACGGTGGCCTTGGAACCGGGCAGCACCACGAGATCCGCGTCCGCCAGCCGTGAGGGCTCGGTGACGAACCGCACGGAGACACCGGGTTCACACGCCAGCGCCTCGGCATCGGTGGCGTTGGAGATGCGCGGCAACCGGATCACCGCGACCCGCAGCCAGTCCTTCAGCGCCGGCCGCGGCCGGCCGATCACGCCGTCCGCGTTGTAGGACAAGGAATCCTCCGCATCGAGCCAGAGCTCCTCCCGCCACGGCAGCACGCCCAGCACCGGCCGCCCGGTGAGCTGGTTGATCTGCCGCAGTCCCGGTTCGAGCAGGCGGGGGTCACCCCGGAACTTGTTGACCACGAAACCGGAGATCAGCGCCTGGTCGGCGGCGTCCAGCACCGCGAGCGTCCCGAAGAGGTGCGCGAAGACACCGCCGCGGTCGATGTCGCCGACGACGAGCGTCGGGAGACCGGCACGGGTCGCGAGGCCCATGTTCGCGATGTCGTTGGCGCGCAGGTTGATCTCGGCAGGCGAACCGGCACCCTCGCAGATGACGACCTCGTGGTCGCGCCGCAGTCCGTCCAAAGTGGAGAGAACCTCGTCCAGCAGCTGCGCCTTGCGTTCGCGGTAGCTCATCGCCGACACGTTGCCCACCGCCTTGCCGTGCAGGACGACCTGGGACGTGCGGTCGCTGCCCGGCTTCAGCAGCACGGGGTTGAACCGCACACTGGGCTCCTTGAACGCCGCCCGTGCCTGCAGCGCCTGGGCCCTGCCGATCTCACCGCCGTCGAGTGTGACGAACGAGTTGTTCGACATGTTCTGCGCCTTGAAGGGGACGACGTCAACGCCCTGGCGTGCCAGAAAGCGGCACAAACCCGCGACCAGGACGCTCTTGCCCGCGTCCGAGGTCGTCCCACAGATCAACATCGAGCCCCGCATGGACGCCAATGCTGCCATCATCACCAGCATGCTCACCGTCGTGCTCATGCACAGCCCGTTCCTCGGCCCGTCGAGCATGCGCCCGCTCGCCGACGAACTGGCCTCCGACGGGGTGGCCGTGCTTCTGGTGGACCTGCAGATGACCGTCAACGAGGCCCCGGTGCACCAGCGGCTGATCGGCGCGTTCGCCGACGCCCTGGAAGACGCGGGAGTCACGGGACCACTGGTGCTGGTGGGCCACAGCGGCGCCGGGCCGCTGCTGCCCGGCTTCGCCGACGCCCTGGAGCTCGAGGTGGCGGGCCTGGTGTTCCTGGACTCCGACCTGCCGACGCCGGGCAAGGCGTGGCGCGAGACCGTCGACCCCGCCCTGGTCCGCCAGGTCAAGGCGTCGGTGCGGGACGGCAGGCTGCCGCGCTGGGACCGCTGGTTCGACACCGACCCGCTGCGGCTCGTGCCCGCCGGGCTGCGCGAGGAGATGCGGGACGAGGCCCCCGAGGTGCCGTGGGAGTTCCTGAAGGAGCAGCGCCCCGTCGTCGAGTGGTCCGGGGCGTGCGGGTACGTGCTGCTGTCGCCGGTCTACGAGGAGGCGGCCGCGCGGGCAGAGGCGCTCGGCTGGCCGGTGGAGCGCGTCGAGTCGCACCACCTGGCGGCGGCCACGTCGCCTTCGGCGGTCGCGGCCGCGCTGCGGTCCGTGATCAGCAGACTGTGAGGATCTCCGCGCCGTCGTCGGTGACGACGATGGTGTGCTCGAACTGAGCGGTCCAGCTCTTGTCCTTCGTGGTGACGGTCCAGCCGTCGTCCCACATGTCGTGCTCGTAGTCCCCGAGCGTGATCATCGGTTCGATCGTGAACGTCATGCCGGGTTCCAGCACCGTCTTCATCGACGGCTCGTCGTAGTGCAGGACCACGAGCCCGCTGTGGAACTGGCGGCCGATGCCGTGGCCGGTGAAGTCACGCACGACGCCGTAGCCGAACCGCTTGGCATAGGCCTCGATGACGCGGCCGATGACGTTGATCTCACGGCCGGGCTTCACGGCCCTGATCGCGCGCATCGTGGCCTCGTGCGTGCGCTCGACCAGCAGCTTGTTCTCCTCGGCGACGTTGCCCGCGAGGAAGGTGGCGTTCGTGTCGCCGTGCACGCCGCCGATGAACGCCGTCACGTCGATGTTCACGATGTCGCCGTCCTCGACGACCGTGGAGTCCGGGATGCCGTGGCAGATCACCTCGTTCAGCGAGGTGCAGCACGACTTCGGGAAGCCGCGGTAGCCCAGCGTCGACGGGTACGCGCCGTTGTCGCACAGGAACTCGTGCGCCACCGCGTCGATCTCGTCCGTCGTCACGCCGGGCACGACGACCTTGCCGGCTTCCTGCAGTGCCTGGGCGGCGAGACGGCCGGCGACGCGCATGGCCTCGATGATCTCCGGCGTCTGCACCCACGAGTCGGTGCCGCGCTGCGGCGCGGGCTTGTCCACGTACTCGGGACGCACGATGCGAGACGGCACCTGACGCCGCGGCGACTGGACACCGGGTTGCAATGGAGCACGAACAGCCATGCTCTCCAGATTAGCCGTGCGCGCGTCGCCGGCCTTGAGCCTGGTCCCCGGCGCGACGCTCATCACGGCACCGCCTTGAGGAACCTCGCCGCCACCTCCACGGCCGGCGTCGAGGTCTCTCCGCTGAGCACGAGCGTCGCGAACGCGAGATCGCCCCGGTAGCCCATGAACCATCCGTGCGAGTGCACGCCGTCGCCGAACTGCGCGGTACCGGTCTTGCCGCGCACGTCCCCGTACGGCTTGAGCTGTGGCGCGGTGCCGTAGTCGACGACCTCGCGCATCATCTGCCGCACCGGGTCGAGCGAGGCAACGGCGGGAGCGGTGGGCTGTTTGTCCGCTTTGGTCTCCTTGCCGCGCACCAGCTGCGGCACCGGCATCGAGCCTTTCGCGATGGACGCCCCGACCAGCGCCATCCCGAACGGCGACGCCAGCACCTTGCCCTGGCCGAACGCGTCCTCCGCCCGTTCCACGACGTCGGTCGCGGGCGGCACGGAGCCGGTGATCGTGGTCAGGCCGGGGATGTCGAAGTCGGCGCCCAGACCGAGCGACAGAGCCGTGTTCGTCAGCAGGTCGGCCGGCATGTCGACCGCGAGCTGCGCGAACGTGGTGTTGCAGGAGAACGCGAACGCCGACCGCAGCGGGATCGTGCCCTTGTCGAACTCGCTGGAGTTCGGCACGATCCGCCGCCCGTCGATGATGGTCTTGCCGGGGCACGGCAGCGGCGTCTCGGCGTTGACCTTGCCGGACTGGATCGCGGCGAGCGCGGACACCGCCTTCATCGTGGAGCCCGGCGGGAACCGGCCGGTCAGCGAGATGGCGCCCTGGGCGTCGGCGGGGTCGTTCTGCGCGACGGCCAGGATGTCGCCGGTCGACGGCTGGATCGCGACGAGCACCGTGGGCTGCTGGACGGGCTCGACGGCGTCCTCCGCGGCGGCCTGGATCGCGCGGGACAGCGCGATGTTCACGGCCTTGGCGGGCTCGGGCGCCTTCGAGAACAGCTCGTCGATCTCAGTGCCCTGCGCGTCGATCGTGGCGATGCGGAAGCCGGACTGACCGGCGATGTCGTTCTCGACCAGCTTGCGCACCGCGGGCAGCACCTGCGAACCGAAGTTGCGGCTCGGTGCCAGCAGCGACGTCTGCGTGGTGAACCGCACGCCGGGCAGCTCGTAGATCTTCGGCTTCACCGACTGGTAGTCGGGATCCCGCAGCGCCGCGACCTGGTAGGCCTGCCCCTCCGGGGTCTTGCCGACGCCTTCGGCGATCGACTGCTGGGTGATGCCCTTGTCCAGCGGGTTCAGCGCGTCGGCGAGCGCCTTCGTGACGGCGCCGACGTCACCCGCCTCCTTCGCGACGAGCAGCACGGAGACGACGCGTTCGGGGGCGAGCAGCGGCGTGCCCTCGCGGTCCAGCACCGGGGCGGGGTCGGGCTTGAGCTCGGTGACCTTGATGGACTGCTGCGGCGCGAGCTTCGGATGCACCACCGACGACGCCCAGTGCACCTTCCAGAAGTCGCCCTCCTGGCGCACGTCGAACTTCGTCGGGTAGGTCCAGTGCCGGTTCTTGCCGAGATCCCAGTCGAGCGAGACGCTCGCCTCGGACGCGGTCTCACCGTTCTTGCGCATCTGGTCGACCTTGCTGCTGAGCCCCTCCGGCTTCAGCGCACCCCGGAACTTCTCCAGGGTCTCCTTGGCCTCGTTCGGGTTGTCTGTCAGCCCGGCCGCACCCTGCACGTCACCGGACGCGAGCTTCGCCAGGAAGTCGTTGGTGATCTCCGGCGCTCCGGGTTCTGACTTGAACAGCCCGCAGCCGCTCAGCGTGATCGTCAGGGCCGTGATCGTCACGAGAAGGCGCACCCGCGCGAGTATGCCCGTTCAGAACAGGACAGTCGCGTACTGACCCACCTGTTCGAAGCCGATTCTGCGGTAGGCGGCCTGGGCGACGTGGTTGTAGCCGTTCACGTAGAGGCTCGCGGTGCGGTTGAGGACGCGGACGAGGCGGTCGGCCACGGCGGCTGTTCCCGCGGTGCCGATGCCCTCGCCCCTGCGGTCCGGGCGAACCCAGACGCCCTGGATCTGGCCCACTTTGGACGACATCGCGCCGATCTCGGCCTTGAAGACGACCTCGCCGTTCTCGAACCTCGCGAAGGCTCGGCCTGCTGCGATCAGCTCGGAGACCCTGGCTCGGTAACCCGCGCCGCCGTCTTCCGCGCACGGGTCGATGCCGACCTCCTCGATGAACATCGAGATCGCCGCGGGGAGGTAGCGGGACAGTTCGCTCGGGCGGACCTGGCGGACCAGTGGGTCCGGGGTGACCTTCGGAGGGCTGGAGATCGCCATCAGGGGCTGGTCTCCTCGTACTTCCCTGGCCGGGCCCCAGTCCGGTTGCAGTTCTTCCCAGAGGGTTAAGACCTGCTCGGCTGGGCCCACGAGGCTGGAGCACATGCGGCCTCGGCGTCGTGCGCGGTCGGCGAACATGCGCATGGCGCTCGGCGTGCCTTTCAGGGGGATCAGGTTGGGGCCTGAGAAGCAGAGGCCGTCCACTTTGCCCCTGATCGGCCTGGAGTCCGAGCCCCACATCTCGCCGCCCAGGCGCCAGGGGTCCAGGCCGGCGACTTCCACCCTTGCGGCGACCATGCACGCGGCTACGGGGTCGTTGTCGAAGACCCCGCGCACGTCGATCAGGTCGCGCTCGTCGAGTACACGCGCTCCGGCCAGCCTCAGCACGTCACCTAGCGTGCCAGATCGGGTGGGTGGGTGGCATCAGCCAACCGTGCGGAGGGGTGGTGACGGTGCGCACGGGGTCCGCAGGTGGTCGGGTGCCGTGCTCATGTGGTGCTGGCGGCCGGGCGTGGGGGCGTCTGCAAGTACTGCCAACGCATGATCAAAACGCCTGCAACTACCGCCAACATGCGCTGAGGGGCGCGTTCCCCGGCGGGAAGCGCCCCTCAAGGCTCGTGTGGAGCGTCAGCCGACCGTGACGGCGGGGGCTCCGCCCTCCACCGGCTCCATCTCCTCGGCGAGGCGCATCGCCTCTTCGATCAGGGTTTCGACGATCGCGTGCTCGGGCACGGTCTTGATGACCTTGCCCTTCACGAAGATCTGGCCCTTGCCGTTGCCGCTCGCCACGCCCAGGTCGGCCTCGCGGGCCTCGCCGGGGCCGTTCACGACGCAACCCATGACGGCTACGCGGAGCGGGACCTCCATGCCCTCCAGGCCGGCGGTGACCTGCTCGGCGAGCGTGTACACGTCCACCTGGGCGCGGCCGCAGGACGGGCAGGACACGATCTCCAGCTTGCGCGGGCGCAGGTTGAGGGACTGGAGGATCTGGTGGCCGACCTTGATCTCCTCCACCGGCGGGGCGCTCAGCGACACCCGGATGGTGTCGCCGATGCCCTGGCGGAGGAGGGCGCCGAAGGCCACGGCCGACTTGATGGTGCCCTGGAAGGCGGGACCGGCTTCCGTGACGCCGAGGTGCAGCGGGTAGTCGCACTGTTCGGCGAGGATCTCGTAGGCGCGGACCATGATCACCGGGTCGTTGTGCTTGACCGAGATCTTGATGTCGTGGAAGTCGTGCTCGGCGAAGAGCGAGGCCTCCCACAGCGCCGACTCGGCCAGGGCTTCCGGGGTGGCCTTGCCGTACTTGGCCATCAGGCGCGGGTCCAGGGAGCCCGCGTTGACGCCGATGCGGATCGGGGTGTTGTGGTCGCGGGCCGCCTGGGCGATCTCCTTGACCTTGTCGTCGAACTTCTTGATGTTGCCGGGGTTCACGCGGACGGCCGCGCAGCCGGCTTCGATGGCGGCGAAGACGTACTTCGGCTGGAAGTGGATGTCCGCGATCACCGGGATCTGCGACTTGCGCGCGATCGCGGGCAGGGCGTCCGCGTCGTCCTGCGACGGGCAGGCGACCCGGACGATGTCGCAGCCGGCCGCGGTGAGTTCCGCGATCTGCTGCAGCGTCGCGTTGACGTCCGACGTCAGGGTCGTCGTCATCGACTGGACGGAGACGGGGAACTCGCTGCCGACACCGACGTTGCCCACCATCAGCTGCCGGGTCTTGCGGCGTTCCGACAGCACCGGCGGCGGCAGTGCCGGCATTCCGAGCATCACGCCGTCACTCATGGGTTTTGCACCTTTCGTAAATCACTGCAACCTGATCGGGTTGACGATGTCGGCGGTCACGGTCAGCAGCGTGATGGCGCCGCCGATGAAGATGACCACGTAGGTGAGCGGCAACAGGCGCATGTAGTTGACCGGGGCGCCGGCGGGCTTCCCGCGCAGCTTCCTGATCCAGTCTCGCACCCGTTCGTAGAGGTTGACGGCGATGTGACCACCGTCAAGCGGGAGCAGCGGCAGGAGGTTGAACACACCCACGAAGAAGTTCAGGCCCGCGAGCATCAGGATGAAGAACGCCCAGAGTCCTCGTTCCGCCGCGTCGCCGCCCAGGCGGGAGGCGCCCACCACCGAGATCGGGGTGTCGAGTTCGCGCTCGCCGCCACCGATGGCCTTGACCACGGCCGGGATGCGCTCCGGGAAGCGCAGGAGGCCCTTCCAGGTGTTCACGAACATGTCACCGGTGAAGGACACGGCGGCCGGGATCGCGTCGATCGGGCCGTAGGTGAAGGACTGCTGGACGATCACGCCGATCGCGCCCACCTCCTTGACCTCGACGCCGCCCTTGCCGTCGGAGATCTGGCGCGTGACCTTGGGCACGTCGACGGTGAGGGTGATCTCCTTGCCGTCGCGCAGCACCTTGAACTCGGTCGGGCCGCTGAGGTCGCGGGTGACCTTCTGCATGTCCGACCAGGTCGCGATCGGCTTGCCCGCGATCGAGACGATCTCGTCGCCGGGCTTGAGCCCGGCGTTCTTCGCCGGGGCCGGGGCGCCCGCGGGGCACGGCGCGTCGTAGGCGACCGTGTGGTTCTGCACGCAGTTCGAGACCTCCGCGAGCACCGGGAGGTCCTTGTTGTTCGGCAGGCCCAGCGACATCGCGAGGATCAGCAGGATGATGAAGCCGAGGATGAAGTGCGTGATCGAGCCCGCGGAGAGCACGACGACGCGCTTCCACACCTTCTGGTTGTAGAAGGCGCGCTTGCGGTCGTCCGGGTGCACGTCCTCGAGGGCGGTCATGCCGGTGATCTCGCAGAAGCCGCCGGCCGGGATCGCCTTCAGGCCGTACTCGGTCTCGCCCTTGCGGAACGAGTAGAGCTTCGGGCCGAAGCCGATGAAGTAGCGGGTGACCTTCATGCCGAAGGCCTTGGCGGTCGCCAGGTGCCCGAGCTCGTGCAGCGCGATCGACACCGCGATGCCGAACGCGAACAGCAGCACCCCGAGGATGTTGATGAATGTGTTCACGGAGCTCAGTTCCTTCCAACCAGCTCGCGGGCACGTGCACGTGCCCAGTCCTCGGCGGCGAGCACCTCCGCGACGTCCGCGGGGTCGCTCCGCCAGTCATTCGCCTCGCCGAGAACCTGGCCGATGGTGTCCACGATCGACAGGAACGACGTCTTGCCCGCGACGAAAGCAGCGAGTGCCTCCTCGTTCGCCGCGTTGTACACCGCGGGGAGACAGCCACCGCCGCTGCCCGCCTGCCGCGCTAGCTCGACCGCCGGGAACGTGACGCTGTCCACCGGTTCGAACGTCCACGAGGTGGCGGTGTCAAAGGTACAGGCGGCCGCCGCACCGGCTACGCGCTCGGGCCACCCGAGGCCCAGCGAGATCGGCAGGCGCATGTCCGGCGGCGACGCCTGCGCGAGCGTCGAGCCGTCGGTGAACGTCACCATCGAGTGAATGATGGACTGCGGGTGCACCACGACGTCGATGCGGTCGTACGGCACCCCGAACAGCAGGTGCGCCTCGATCAGCTCGAGGCCCTTGTTCACCAGGTTCGCCGAGTTGATGGTGACGACCTGGCCCATCGACCACGTCGGGTGCGCCATGGCCTGTTCGACCGTGATGCCGGCGAGGTCCGCGCGCGTCCTGCCGCGGAACGGCCCGCCGGACGCCGTCAGCACCAGCTTGTGCACCTCGTGCGGCGCGCCACCGCGCAGGCACTGCGCGAGCGCCGAGTGCTCCGAGTCGACCGGCACGATCTGGTCGGGCTTGGCCGCCTTCAGCACGAGCGGCCCGCCCGCGATGAGCGACTCCTTGTTGGCGAGCGCGAGCGTGGCGCCGCTCTCCAGCGTCTTCAGCGACGGCTCGAGCCCCCTGGACCCGTCCATGCCGTTGAGCACGACGTCCGCGGGGCAGGCCTCGATCAGGTCGACCATGCTGGTCAGCGTCTTGACGCCGGGCACCTCGGTGCCGTTGGCCACGGCGACCACCGGTACGTCGAACTCGGCTGCCTGCTGCTTGAGCAGGTCCAGCTGACGCCCACCGGCGCCGAGCCCGACGACGCGGAAGCGGTCGCGGTTGCGCCGGATGACGTCGAGCGCCTGGGTGCCGATGGAGCCGGTCGATCCCAGGATCAGGACAGTGCGTGGAGTACTCATCGCCCCTCATTGTTCCGGAGAGTGCCTGAGAGCCCGGCACAGCCCGTTACTTTGATAACGGAGTGGTTTTGGAGGCGTGAAGTCGCCACTTCGGGGGCATTCCTTCCTCGACAGCTGATGGAAGGAGACTCTCCGTGGGCATCCTGGGATGGATCGTGCTCGGTCTGCTGGCCGGCGCCATCGCCAAGGCCATCATGCCTGGTAACGACCCCGGCGGTTTCATCATCACGATGCTGCTCGGCATCGTGGGTGCGATTCTGGGCGGATTCATCGGATCCGCGCTCTTCGGGACCGATCTCGGGTCCTTCTTCGACCTGAGGACGTGGCTGCTGGCCATCGTCGGATCGCTGATCCTGCTCGGCATCTACCGCCTGGTAACAGGCCGGAGGGCACATACCTAGTCCAGTGAGACGTTTGAGGCCGTTCGGGTGTCACCCGGACGGCCTCTCACGTTGCGATGACTAGCTGGCGATCCCCGCGTCCCGGGCGAGCAACGCCGCCTGCACCCGGTTCGTCAGCCCCAGCTTCGCGAGCAACCGCGACACGTACGTCTTCACCGTCGCCTCGGACATGTGCAGCTTCGCGCCGATGTCCGCGTTCGACATGCCCTGCCCGAGCAGCGCGAGCACCTCCACCTCGCGCTCGGTGAGCCCGGCGACCGCCTTCTGCGCCTCCTGCCGCTTCGGCTGCCCGGACGTGGCGACCATGCCGACCACGCGCGACGTGACCATCGGCGACAGATACGCCTCGCCGTTGTTCACCGCGCGCACGGCACGCAAAAGCTCCTCGGGCGCGGAGTCCTTGAGCAGGAACCCGGCCGCGCCGTCGGACAGGGCTCGCACGATGTTCTCGTCCTCGCCGAACGTCGTCAGCATCACGACCCGCACGGAAGGCGCGACGACTCGCAGCTCCTTGGCGCACGCCAGGCCGTCCATCCGCGGCATGCGGATGTCCAGCACCGCCACGTCGACGCGGCGCTCGCGCACGATCTGCAGCGCCTCGCGGCCGTCGCCCGCCTCCGCCACCAGCTCGATGTCGTCGGCGGTGCCGAGAATGGCCTTGATGCCGGCCCGCATGAGCGGCTCGTCGTCTGCGATGAGCACCCGGATCATCAACCAGTCCTCTGCACGTGGATCTTCTTCTCGACCAGCTTGCCGTCTCGGAAGCAGAAACGCACCACCCGTGTGCCCTCGTCGCGGTAGGACTGCTCGTCGGTGATGTGGTAGACGCAACGCGCGCCCGGCGGCTCCGGTGCGGCGTGGGACTTCCGTTCACCGTCGCCCACCAGGGGTTCGTCGCCGGACGGCAGCAGCGCCATCACCTCGGCCTCCGGCTGTCCCTCCTGGATCCGGTCGAGGTTCTGCTGCGTCACGACCTCGGTCACCGGCTGGGCGCCGAGCACCGTGAAGCCGCCGATGATGAGCGTCAGCACGATCGACGCGCCCGCGATCGACCCGACGCCCGCCCACTTGCGGATCTGCCGCCTCGGCTCGGCCTCCTCCTGCTCGTCCTCCGGTTCGGGCAGCGCCGTCTCCTCGTACGGCAGCACCGCGGCGATCCGGAAGCCACCCGACGGCAGCGCGCCGACGTGCAGGATGCCGCCCGCCACGCGCACGCGTTCGGAGAGCCCGATCAGTCCGACGCCGGGCTCACCGGTGGGCGAGCCGTTGCGCGACGGGTTGTTCCGCACCTCCACCACCAGCGCGTCCGGCTCGTACTTCACCGTCACCTGCACGGCGGCGCCCGGTGAGTGCTTGGCCGCGTTGGTCAGCCCCTCCTGCGCGACGCGATAAGCCGCGTGCGACACACGTGACGGCAACGGGTGCGACTGCCCGCCACGAACCAGACTGACCAGCACACCGGCCTTCCGCGCGTCACTCACCAACGAGTCGATGGACTCCACGGTCCGTGTCGCGGGGTCGTCGTCGGGACCGTCCTCGGCCCGCAGCACCCCGATGATCGCCCGCAGCTCTTCCATGCCGGTCAACGCGGCCGAGCGCAGCACCCCGATCGCCTCGCGCTGCTTGTCCCCCAGTGACGGGTCCATCGCCAGCACACCGGCGTGCACGGAGATCAACGACAGCCGGTGGCCGAGGCTGTCGTGCATGTCCTGGGCGATGCGGCTGCGTTCACGGAGCCGCACCTGCCGGGAGATCATCCGGTGCTCGATCCGCATCCGGGCTTCGCGGTCCTGCATCGCCTGCACCAGCGCCTCGCGTTGCGCCAGGTACCGGCCGACGAGGAACGGCAGCGCCACGCCCACGCCGAAGATCGTGATCAGGATGAGCATGCCGTAGACGGGTTCGATGTCGATCGGCCTCGCGTCCCAGTCCCACGCGAGCACCACGACGACGAACGTGAGCGTCGTCGACACCACGGCCTTGACCCACGACGTGATCCGCCGGCCCGCGGTGTAGCTCAGCACGACCATCAGCGCGGGCCCGAGGAACGGGATCGCCGCGCCCCCGATCATGACGGTCGCCGGCAGCACGTGCCGCAGCGGCAGCAGCACCAGGTACACGGCGGCGAACCCGACGAGCGCCCAGCCTGAGGTCTTGTGCTCGGCCCACGGCCCAGGCCACAGGTCCAGCAGGATCGTGGCGATCATGACGATCACGTCGCCGATGACCCGCACCGGGGTCAGCGCCTTGAGCCGGGCCAGGGTGTCGGCGACGAGCGCCTCGGCCCTGGTCCGCACAGCAGTAATCACGCTCTCAAACTACGAGACGTCCGATGTCCGCGCGGCACGCTGGAGTATCGAACTCGCGCGACGAAAGTTGACGGCTGGACCACCTCAGCGGTTGATCCCCAGCCACGTGGAAGCGTTTCGACCAGGTTCGAAGGACCCTCCCGGCCCATGATCGTCTCGGCATACTTCGCGCCGTGCACATCAATTTCTCTCAGGGGGAAAAATGAGAAAAGCGTTGTGTGTGTTGTTCGCGACCGTCATGGCGATGTTGACGTTGCTGGGGAGCGCGTCGGCGGCGGACGCGAAGCCGACCGAGATCAACCTGGGCAGCCCCGTCGAGGTGGGGGCATCGGCGCAGCACGACGCGTCGGCTCTGGCCTTGTCGTGCGGTGCCGGCAACCTGTGCGTGTGGCCGGTCGCCGACGGCAGCAGCAGCCGCTGCAGCTGGGGCAGCGCCGACCCCGACTGGTGGGGCGGATCCGTCAGGTGTTCATGGTCGAACTCCCGCGCCGTGCGCGCCGCTTACAACAACGGGCAGAACACGTCCTACACCAGGGTGTGCCTGTACCCGGGCGCGAACTACACCGGCAGCGTCGCCTACTACGTCTACCGGGGCCAGCAGCTCACGAACTGGCCGAACGTGATCATCCGCTCCCACAAGTGGGTCACCGGCACCACCTGCTGGTGATCAGCTGACGACTGAGGGCCATCCGGCGGTGTCCTGATCGGACACTGCCGCGGTGGCCCTCAGCCGCATTCGTCTTCCAGGGGAAAACATGAGAAAAGCGTTGAGTGTGCTGGTGGCCGCCGCCTTCGCACTGTCGTCGGCGGGTACCGCGTCGGCGGAACCGCCAGTCTCTGCTCAGGCTTTGTCCTGCGCTGCCGGCAACCTGTGCGTGTGGCCGGTCGCCGACGGCAGCAGCAACCGCTGCACCTGGGCGGAGAACAGCCCCGACTGGGGCAGCGGCCCGGTCAGGTGTTCGTGGTCGTCGTCGAGGCGGGTGATGGCCGCCTACAACAACAAGACCGACTCGAGATATGTCGGGGTGTGCCTCTATTCGGGCACGTACTACCGAGGCGACACCGTCCATTTCATCCCTCCGCGCCAGGCCGTCACCTGGCCGGCGGGCGTGATCGTCCGCTCCCACCGGTGGGTCACCAGCACGTGCTGAGCGCGTTCACCGATCGGCGGCGAGCACCCGCAACCCCAGCGGCGTGATCAGATGCCGCGCGAAGTTCTCCTCGCGCTCGGTGGCGATGAGACCCGCGTCGCGCAGCACGCCGGTGTGGTGGCTCACCGTGGCGGGGGCCACCCCCACCTGCTTCGCCAGCCTGGTGGTGGTGCTCCCGCCGACCACGGACCGCAGGATCGAAGCCCTGGTGGCGCCCAGCAACGCCGTCACGTGGTCACCTCCCGCACGCCCGCCGGACAGGAGCCGGGACTCGGTCCGGATCGGAAACGCCAGCACCGGGCGCAACCGCGGATCCGCGAGCGCCACCGGGTGGTGCAGGGCGAAGTAGCAGGGGATCAGCACCAGTCCCCTGCCGTCGAGACGCAGGTCGCGATCGTGCGGGTAGTCGACGGCCAGCACGGGCGGATCCCACCGGGCCGCCGGGCCGAGCGCGCCCAGCAGCGCTTCCGGACCCCGTTCAGGTACTGCTGGATCCAGGGCGCCACATCGGTGCACAGCCTTTCCTCGATCGTCGGCAGGTGCGGCTCGATGACGGACCTGAAGTAGACGCGGAGAGCGTCGCGGAGCTGCCGGAGCGCGGCGGATCTCCCTCTGGCGAGGTCGTCCAGCCAGCTCGCCCCCGGACCGTCCGCGGGACGGATCCGGTCGATCTCCTCACGCAGACGTCGTGGCGGCGTGGAAAGAACCGCGTCGGTGCACTCGTCGATGCCGGACGTGTCCTCGGGCGGTGTGAGGAGATCGGGGAAATAGGCGGCGTGCGGCGCCACCGTCAGAAGCGTGCGCAACGCCGTCCTCAAGTCCGCGTCGTGACCGGCGAGCTCGCGAACGTGGCGGCGCCACGGAGCGAAGAACAGGTCACCGTCTTTGTGCTGCAGGATCTGGGCGCTGCTGACGATCTCCCACATCAGATCGGTTTCCAGTTTGATGCGGGTGCGTGCGATGTCCAGGTCGGTGAAGTGAATGCGCAACTGCGGCATGTCGCCCCCCAAGAGCTGCCGGTGTCACACCTCGGAAGTCGGCCGCCCGGGGGCGGAGATACCGCCCTGGCTCGAAGTTACGCCAGCTGCGCGACGGATCCCGCCTTACGCGCGCGCCAGGACGCGACCATCACGCCGATGATCAACAGCAGCGCGGTCGCCGTCACCATCAACGTCGACAGCGCGACGATCTCCGGCGAAACACCGCGCTTCGAGGCCTGCGCGTAGACGAACACCGGCAACGTCGTCGACCCGACACCGGTCAGGTACGAGGAGATCACCACGTCGTCGAACGACAGCAGGAACGCGAACGCCGCACCGGCCACCACCGCGGGGGCCACCAACGGCAGCGTGACGGTGCGGAAAGCGACGGACGGCGAAGCTCCGAGATCCGCGGCGGCCTCCTCCATCCGAACGTCCATTCCGGACACCCGCGACCGCACCACGACGACCACGAAGCTCAGCGAGAAAGCCACGTGCGCGAAGAGCAGCGCGCCGAACCCGAGTGGAATCCCGGCGATCTTCACGAAGAACCCCAGCATCGCCACACCCATGACGACCTCGGGCACCACGAGCGGCAGCGACAGCAGCACCGTCCAGACCCCGCGACCGGGAAACGCCCTGCGCAGCCCGAACGCCGCCAGCGTCCCGATCACCGTCGAGATCACGGCGGACGCCAGCGCCAGCTGCAGCGTCAACCGCAACGACTCCAGCACGCGTGTGTCCTCGAACAGCTCGGCGTACCACTGCGTCGACAGGCCGCTGATCCGGCTGAGCGACCGCGACGAGTTGAACGACGCGATCGCCAGCCACGCGATCGGCGCGTACAGGAACACGAAGACCAGGGCGGCAACGAGCCCGAGGGCCCACGGGCGGCGGTTCACAGCACGTCCTCCCCACGCCGCCCGCGCAGGATCAGCACGAGCACCACCAGCACGAGCAGCAGCACGGCCATCGCCGAGCCCAGCGGCCAGTTGTTGCCGCCGCGGAACTGGTCGTCGATCACCGAACCGAACGTCGACTGGTCGACCCCGCCGAGCAGCTTCGGCGTCACGAAGTCACCTGCCGCGGGCACGAGCACCAGCAACGAACCGGCCAGCACGCCGGTGAGCACACCGGGCAGCACCACGCGGAAGAACGTCGACGTGCGCCCGTGACCGAGGTCGTACGACGCCTCCACGAGCCGGAAGTCGAACCGCTCGCACGCCACGTACAGCGGCAGGACCATGAACGGCAGGAAGCCGTAGGTGAGCCCGAGGATCACGGCGCCGTGCGTGAGCAGGAACCCGCCATCGCGGTCCAGGCCCACCCATCCGAGCATCGTGTTGACCAGGCCCTCGCCGTCCAGCAGCGCCTTCCACGCGTAGATCCGCGCGAGGTAGCTCGACCAGAACGGGATCAGCACCGCCGCGAGCAGCACGGTCCGGTAGCGGCCGCCGTGCCGCGCGATGAACCACGCCAGCGGGAATCCCAGCAGCAGACAGGCGATCGTCGTCGCGCCGGCGTAGACCAGGGTCCGGCCGAAGATCGGCAGGAACGCCGGGTCGAGCGCCGTCAGGTAGGCCTGCGTCGTCCACGGCAGCACCGCGCGGGCGACGCCGGTGTCCCGCGTGGCGAAGCTGAACTGGACGACGATCGCGAGCGGCGCGATCAGGAAAATCCCCAGCCACAGCCCGGTGGGCGTGAGCAGGGCGTTGGCCTTCAGCCAGCGTCGTGACACAAACGCAGATGATGCCATGTGAACATTCATGTACCGTTGCGAACATGAGTGTTCACCTCCTGCAAACGGCGACGTCAGTGTTGCTGAAGGACCCGACGGCGTCGCTGGGTGACGTCGCGAAGGCGGCAGGTGTCGGCAGGACCACACTCCACAAGCGCTTTCCCACCCGCACGGCACTGATCCGCGCACTCGCCAACGACGCGCTGGACCTGGTCGAGTCCGTGCTGTCCCAGGTGGACTTCGAGGCGGACGACGCGATCGAGGACCTGGTGACGCGGCTTCTCGCACTCGGCCCGCGGATCGAGTTCCTGATGCGCTTTCCCGGACTGGAGCGGGACGAGGAGCTGGCCGTCCGGCTCCTCGCGATGGACCCGCCGCTGCTCGACCTGATCACCCGGCTGCAGGGCACGCGCCTGCGCCGCGACCTGCCCGCGTGGTGGATCCTGCACAGCCTCTACGCCGGGCTTTACCTCGCCTGGGAGTCGATCGACGCGGGCCGGCTGGCGCCGCTCGACGCTCCCCGGTTCGTGCTGTCCACGCTGTTCGAGGGGGTAAGTGATGTCGATCGTGCATCTGACCGGCCAAGATGACCCGTATCCGGTCTACGAGGCGATTCGCGCGAAGGGGGCCATCGCGGAAGACGGCGGCATGTTCATCACGACGTCGCACGCGGTGTGCAACAAGATCCTGCGGGACCGCCGGTTCGGGGTGCGGTTCAGCGACGGTTCCCTGCCGGCGATGAACAGCGTCGGTCTGGCGCCGCCGTCGTTCCTCGAGTCGGACCCGCCCGACCACACGCGGCTGCGCAGGCTGGCCGCGCCGGCGTTCAGCCCGAAGATGATCGACTCCTACCGCCCGCGCGTCGAGAAGCTCGCGGAATCGTTGCTGGACAACGACTCCATGGATCTCATCGAGGGGCTCGCGACGCCGTTGCCGATCATGGTCATCAGCGATCTGCTCGGAATCCCTGACAAGGACACGAGGTCGTTCGCCGAGTACGGGATGCTCGTCGCGAGCAGCGACACCGCGCAGTCGCCCGGGCCGCTCAACCAGGCGACCGGGCGGATCACGGCGTTGTTCGAGCGGCTGATCGACGAACGCAGGCGCAGGCCGGGGGACGACGTGATCAGCTCGCTGGTCGCCTCCGAGGGCGAGCAGAAGCTCACCGTGCGGGAGCTGATGGGCACGCTGTTGTTGCTGCTGGTCGCCGGGTTCGAGACGACGGTGAACCTGATCGGCAACGGCACCATGGCGTTCCTGGACCACCCGGACCAGTGGGACCTGCTCAAGCGCAACCCCGACCTGGCACCCGCGGCGGTCGAGGAGGTGCTGCGCTGGGCGCCACCGGTGCACTACACCGGCCGCGTGGCGCACCAGGACGTGCCGGACGTCCACCACAGGTTGAAGCGGGACAACGGGATCTACCTGGTCCTCGCGGCGGGCAACCGCGATCCGGAGGTCTACCCCGACCCGCACCGGTTCGACATCACCAGGACCGGGCAGCCCGAGCACCTCGCATTCTCCAGCGGCATCCACTACTGCCTCGGTGCGTCGCTCGCCCGGATGGAGGGTGACGTCGTCTTCCGCGTGCTGGCACGGAAGTGGCCGCGCATCACGCAAACGGCGGCGGCCACGTTCCGCGACTCCACGACGATCAGGGGCTTCGCGTCCCTGCCGGTCAGCCGGTCTTGACCTTCGTCCAGGCGTCGGCGTACCTCGCCTCGACGTCGCCGCCGAGATCCTTGGTGAACGGGAGCTTCTTCAGCTGGTCGTCCGAGGGATAGACCAGCGGATCGTCCAGCAGCTCCTTGTCGATCAACGGCTTGGCGGCGGCGTTGGGGCTGCCGTACCGCACCGCGTTGGACAGCGCCGCACCCGTTTCCGCACCGAGGATGAAGTCGATGAACCGGTGCGCGTTCTCGGCGTGCGGCGCGTCCTTCGGGATGACGAGGAGGTCCACGTAGGACAGTCCGCCCTCGGCGGGGATGGCGTAGGCGACGTCGTCGTTGGTCTCGCGGGCCTGGAACGCGTCGCCGGAGTACGCCTGCGCCAGCCGCACCTGGCCCGAGGTGAGCGGCTCGATCACGTCGGAGGTGATCTGCCCGAGCTTCTTCTTCAACGACAGCAGGAAGTTCGCCGCGTCGTCGATCTGCTTCGGGTCGGCGGTGTTCGGGTCGTGGCCGAGCTTGAGCAGACCGAGCGCCATGCCGTCGCGTGCCTCGTCGAGGATCGTGCTGCGCCCCTGGGCGTTCGGCAGGTCGTAGGCGGAGAACCCGGTGACGTCGCCGCCGATCTGCGACTTCGAGTACGCGAGCCCCGTGGTGCCCCAGGCCCACGGCACCGAGTACCTGTTGCCGGCGTCGTAGTCGGCCTCGACGAACCGCTTCTCCAGGTTCTTGAGGTTCGGGATCGACGAGTGGTCGAGCGGCTGCAGCAGGCCGCTGCGCAGGAACCGGCGCAGGAAGTTGTCGCTCGGCACGACCAGGTCGTAGCCCGCCTGGCCGGACGCGATCTTGGCTTCCATCTCGTCGTTGGTGGAGAAGTTGTCGTAGGTGACCTCGATGCCGGTCGCGGTCTTGAAGCCCGGCAACGTCTCCGGCGCGATGTAGTCGGTCCAGTTGTAGAAGTTGAGCTTGGGCTCGTTCTTCAGGTTCGTGGCCTTCGCGGCGGTCGAGGAGCCACCGCTGTTCGTCGGCGCCTCACCGACGCCGCAGGCGGCGAGCGCGAAGAACGTCATCGAGCCCAGCATCGTGCGCCGGGTCACCCGCGGGCTGTCGACGTCCCACAGCCGGGCGATCCGAACCTTCTCGTCAGTCATCAGCCTTCTCCAGCAGCACGGTGAACTCGGGATCCCACGCCATCCGCACCGGCTGCCCCGGCGCGCCCGCGTCGTCGATGCGCTGGGCGTTCTGCACGAACGCCACCAGCTCGCCACCCGGGGTATCCACGACGAACTGGGTCGACACACCCGTGTAAACCACGTCGTGGACCACGCCCTGCAGCACGCACCAGCCCGTGGGCGGCTCAGCGGTCTCGTTGAAGAGATGCACCTTCTCCGGACGCACGGTGGCGGAAACCTTCTGGCCGTGGCTGACACTGCCGGAGAACTTCGCGCGCAGGTTCGTGGCGCCGGGAGCCGTCAGCGCGGCGAACTCACCGTCCACACCGGACACCTCGGCGTCCAGGATGTTGGACGTGCCGATGAAGCCGGCGACGAACCGGGTGGCCGGCCGCTCGTAGACGTCCTCCGGGTAGCCGACCTGCTCGATCCTGCCCGCGTTCATCACGGCGATGCGGTGCGAGAGGACCAGCGCCTCTTCCTGGTCGTGCGTGACGTAGAGGAACGTCGTGCCGACCTCGCGCTGGATGCGCATCAGCTCGATCTGCAGCTCCTTGCGGAGCTTGGCGTCGAGGGCGCCCAGCGGTTCGTCCAGCAGGAGCAGCTGCGGCCCGGCGGCGAGCGCACGGGCGATGGCGACACGCTGCTGCTGACCACCCGAAAGCTGCGCAGGCCTGCGTTTGGCGAACTGGGACAGCCGCACGAGCTCGAGGTGCTCCCCGACGCGCTTCTTCAGCTCGTCGCCGCGGATCTTCTTGCGCTTGAGCCCGTAGGCAACGTTGTCCCACACCGACATGTGCGGGAACAGCGCGTACGACTGGAAGACGGTGTTGACGTCCCGCCGGTACGGAGGGACGCCCACCATGTCGTTGCCGTCGAGCTCGATGCGGCCCTCGTCGGGGTCGACGAAGCCGGCGATCATGCGCAGGATCGTGGTCTTGCCGCAGCCGGACGGGCCGAGCACCGAGAAGAACTCGCCCTCGTGGACGTTGAGCGAGACGCCGTCGACCGCCACCTGGTCGGAGAAGCGCTTGCGCACCCCGTGGAGACCGATCTCGACGGGGGCGAACGTGTCCGGGGTGGAGGCCTCAGCGGGAGAGAAGCCGGTCAAGTCGAGGCGCCTTCAGAGATCGGATGGGTGTGTCCGCGCCGAGCGTAGACGCCGCACGACCCCGCCGGTAAGTCGTGCGCGCGCGACCTCACACATCCGTGCTCACTCACATGTGCGACGATGACCTCGTAATCCGGATGAGCAGTGGAGGAAACCGTGGCTTCGTCCTCGGAACTGGACAAGCGTCCTGCCGTCGACCCTCACGAGGAGCCGTCGCACGAGTGGGGCTGGCACGGCACGCTGCCCAAGGGCACCCGGATCGCCGGCTGGCTCTCCGCGATCTTCTGCTTCCTGATGCTGATCGGCAACCACCACGGTCAGACCGAGAACATCTACCTCGTCGTCACCGGTGTGGTCATCATCGCGCTGCTGGTGTGGGACGCCGCGCGTCGCAAGACGTCCTGGCGCCGCTAGAGCGTTTCGAGCACGATCTTGCCCCGGGTGCGGCCCGTCTCGCCCAGGGCATGTGCTTTTCCGGCCTCTTCGAGCGGGAACGTCGCGTCGACGTGAACCCTGAGCTCACCGGACTCGACGAGCGCGGCGATCGCCTCCAGTCCCGCCCGGTCGGGCTCGACCAGGATCGGGCTCGTCCTGATGTCGTCGCGGATCGCGCTGTCCACTCCGGACGGGACGCCGACGAACAGGCCCCCTCCGCGCACCGGGGCCGGTGACGCGCCGCCGACCAGGTCGACCAGCACGTCGACGTCGGTACCCGCGTAGCCGCCCTTCGTGTAGTCGATCACATCGTCGGCGCCGAGGTCCTTCAGGAACGCGTGCTTGGGCTCGCGCGCGGTGCCGATGACGTACGCGCCGCGGGCCTTCGCGATCTGGACCGCGAGGTGGCCGACGCCGCCCGCCGCGGCTGTGATCAGCACTTTCTGCCCCGGCTGCACGTCGGCGGTGTCTTTCAGGATCTGCCACGCGGTGAGCGCGGCCAGCGGCAGAGCGGCCGCCTCGACGTGGGTGAGACTCTCCGGCTTCTTCGCGAAGTGGCGGGACGGCGCGGTGACGTACTCGGCGTAGGCGCTCGCGGCGTGCGGGAAGCGGGGCATGCCGTAGACCTCGTCGCCCGGCTTGAGCGTCGTCACACCGAAGCCCACCTCCTCGACGACACCGGAGACGTCCCAGCCGAGGACGAGCGGCATGGTCTGCAGACCGGCCATGCCGCCGCCCGCGCGGGTCTTCCAGTCGACCGGGTTGACTCCGGCCGCGTGCACCCTGACCAGCACCTCCGTCGGCAGCGGGGCTGGCTTGGGCAGGTCGGTGAGGGTGAGAACTTCCGGTCCGCCGAACTCGTTCTGGGTGATCGCTCGCATGCGCACCAGCCTCGGAGATCTGGTCTCTGTTGGCAATCAGGCACTAGTTTGTGCACTAGGTACCTGGTAGAAACTAGGTGTGATCAGGGACGTTTACATGAAGATGTGCCCGTGCCGCGACCTGCTGGACATGGTCGCGTCGAAGTGGACGGCGCTGGTCATCGGCGCGCTGGAAGACGGGCCGAGGCGATTCGGTGAGCTGAAGCGCCGGTTGGACGGCATCAGCCAGAAGATGCTCACGCAGACGTTGCGCACGTTGGAGCGCGACGGGCTCGTCACGCGCACGGTCTACCCCTCGGTGCCGTTGCGCGTCGAGTACGAGCTGACGGAGCTCGGGCGCAGCGTCACCGAGCCTCTGGCCGCGTTGCGGTCGTGGGCGCAGCAGAACTACGAGTCGGTCGCCGAGGCGCGGGAGACGTTCGACTCCTCCGAGCCGCTCGGACTGGAGCCCGCCACGGCCCGGTGAGGACCCGGCCGTCGATCACGGGATCACCCACCCCTGCGTGAACTCCGTTTTGTAGCCCTCGCAGCCCTCGTGCAGCGAGTCGAAGTGGTGGCCACCGGCGTTGCAGCGGTACAGCTTCACCGTGTGCACGTCCGTTGGCGGCGCGGTGAAGACGTAGCCGAGCAGGCCGTTGTCGTAGATCGTCTGACCCTCGCAGTTGGCCGCGGAGGAGGTCATGCGGTCTTCGGAGTTGTTGATCTTGCAGGAGTACACGGGCTTCGTGTTCGCCTCCGGGTTCGCGAGCAGCTTTCCGAGGTAGCCGGGCTTCTCCTGGGTGAACCCTGCGGGCACAGGAAGACGCGAGGTGCCGCTGTAGTGCCAGCCGCTGCCGCTGATGTAGCGAGAGAACGCGAGCGTCTCCCTCGGGGGCTTCGGCTGCGTAGTGGTGGCCTGCGGCTGGTTCGGTTGCGTGGCCTGCGTCGGTTTCTGGCTGCTCGCAACCTGACTGCTGCTGGGGGCCGCGCTGCTGCTCGGCGCCGCACTGCTGCTGCTCGGCGCACTGGAGGCGGTGCTGCTGGTCTGCGACGCCGGCTGCTCGTTGCTCGCGCCCTGCTGCGCCGCTGCCATGCCCGGCGTCTGCGGCTTGATCAGGAAGACGGCGGCGAGAGCGATCACCACGACGGCTGCCGCCACACCGGCGAAGACGCCGATCTTCCTGCGGGACTTGGGCTTCTCGTCGTCCCACTCCTCACGCGTGACGGCCTGAGGCGCGACGTACGTGGTGACGGGTTCGATGACGACGGTCTGCTCGGACGGCGGAGCAGCCACCTGCTTGGTGCGGTCACTGAGCCGTGCTCGCAGCTGGGCCGCGGTGGGACGCTGGATGTCGTCATGGGTGAGCAACGCCATGATCGCGGCGGCGAGCGGGCCAGTGGTGCGTTGCAGCACCGGCTCCTCGTACATGATCGCGTGCATGGTGGCCGCGGTCGTGTCGCGCTGGAACGGTGCCCGGCCCTCGATCGCGTGGAACATGGTGGCGCCCAACGCCCACAGGTCGCTCGCGGGCGAGGGAGGCTTGCCGGCGAACAGCTCCGGCGCCATGTAACCGGGCGAGCCCATGATGCCGCCCGTCGCCGTGAGACCGGGGTCGTCCATCGCACGGGCGATGCCGAAGTCGGCAAGCTTCACACGCCCGTCGGGCAGCACCATGATGTTGCTGGGCTTGACGTCCCGGTGCACGATGCCCGCCGCGTGCGCCGCCTCCAGCGCACTGAGCGTCTGCAGGCCGATGTCCGCGACCTCGTCCTCACTGAGCGACCTGCGCGTCATGACCTCGGACAGCGTCGGCGCCTCGACGAGCTCCATCACCAGGTACGTGACGCCGTGCTCGACGATGACGTCGTAGAGGCCGACGACGTTCGGGCTGTTCAGACGCCCTGCCGTGCGAGCTTCGCGCAGCACGCGCTCGGTCTCGGTGGTCCGCAGCTCCTTGAGCGCGACCTGGCGTCCGATGACCCGGTCCTCCGCCAGCCAGACGACCCCCATGCCGCCCCGGCCGAGCTCCCTGATCGTCGCGTATCTGCCCGCGACCAGCCTCGTCGGTTCCCCCACGACGCGGCATGGTAGCCGGACGGTCGCATCGGCCGGTTTTCTGTCCGGTTCTGTCCGCTGACAGCGCGTGCCCGCTTCGCTACGGTTTTTATTGGTCTAGACCGCTTCCCTGTTCTTCACCAGCAAGGCGGTCAGTCATGTCCCTTGGCGTTTTGCTAGCAGCGTTATCCCTGCTCAGCCCGCATGTAGACGACCTGCCCGACGAATTCCGGCGCCCTTCCGCCGAGGCGTCGATCCAATCGGTCGTGTGCGACGGCGACGGCGTGAGCGGCAAACGAGTGCAGGCCGTCTACGTGCGCGGCGACCAGTCGGCGGACCGGTACCCGCAGCTCGTGGCCCAGTTCCAGACCTTCGCCGACCAGATCGACAACGCCTTCGTCGAGGCCGCCTCCAGACTGGGTGGCGGCGTGCGGCACGTCCGCTTCGTGACCAACTCGGCGTGCCGCGCAACCGTGGACAACGTTGTCGTGCCGCAGTCGGCCATGTCCTCCCCCTCAGCCATCGCCGACCAGCTCGCTTCGAGGGGCTACAACCGGACCGACCGCAAGTACCTGTTCTGGCACGACTCCGCCGGCTGCGGCCTGGCCTGGGGCGCACCGGGCGACGACCGCCCGGGCGCCGACAACGGCTACAACTCCGGACCTTCTTACGCCGCAATGGGTACCGGCTGCTGGACGTGGCAAGCCAGCGCCCACGAACTGCTGCACACCCTGGGCGCCGTGCAACGTTCCGCACCGCACGCGACTCTGCACGGCCATTGCTGGGACGACCAGGACATCATGTGTTACAACGACGGCGGCATCCCGAACCCGCCAGGCGGCCTGGTGAACGTGTGCCCCGGCGCACCCGAGAACCAGCTCGACTGCGGCGGCGACGACTACTTCCACACCAACCCGCCCGCGGCTTCCTACCTGGCAACGCACTGGAACGTCGCGCGCAGCCAGTACCTGGTGTCGTCCGGTTCTGGCGCCATCGTGGGCATCGGCGGGAAGTGCGTTGATGTCAACGGTTCCGGCACCGCCGACGGCACGGCAGTGCAGCTGTGGGGTTGCAACGGCACGGGCGCCCAGCAGTGGTCACGCACCGGGGACACGTTGCGCGCCTTGGGAAAGTGCATGGACGTCAACAACTCCGGCACCGCTGACGGAACCGTCGTACAACTGTGGACTTGCAACGGCACCGGCGCCCAGGTGTGGTCGCGTGTGGGGACCACGTTGCGCAATCCCCAGTCCGGTAAGTGCCTGGACGCGTCCGGTGGTTCGTCGGCCGACGGCACCCGGCTGGTGATCTGGACGTGCACGGGCGGTGCGAACCAGAACTGGCAGCTCTAGACGTACCGGCCCTCGCTCGCGTCCGAGCGGGGGCCTTTCACCTAGCGGTGACCCGGTGGTCGTCGCAGTACACGACGTGCAGCCACTTCCAGTGCCACCGATCTTCGGTGATCTCAGCGCAGCAGTGCGTGCCAGGGCTCTCGTGCATGTGCCGGGGACACTCCTCGACCAGCTCCCGCAACGCCTGTCCCCCGACCTGGAACGCGGGCCTGCTCCCCACGACGAACACGGTGTCGGCCACGATCTCGCCCCGCAGCAGATCCCGGTTGTCCCGGTGACGCAGCCGCTCGTAGTCGGGCTCCTCCTGGAGCCCCCGGCAGACCACGGTGTGCGGCCGCCCCACACCCCGCAGCCTGGCGCGCACCTGCTTCCACTTCGAGAGCCGAAACCCGAGGCTGTGGTGCAACAGCACCAGATCCAGCACCGGCCCGTCGCTCCAGCGGCACGCGGAATCGCTCTGCCGCAACGGCAAGTACACCAACGTGCGCGGCGAACGCATCGCGAACTCCCACGCCATGGCAATGCCGCGCGCGGATGCTTTGTCCACGCACGCCTCGACGCCCAGGTACCCCTCGTACAGCGGCGCGTGCGACAACGGCCGGGCCGGCTGCACCACCCGGTACTCGTCACGGCCCAGCCGCACGGTGCTGACGAGCGTGCGCCAGCGTTCCCCTTCCAGCTTCATCGCGGGGAACGGTAGAGGTCGCCGGCCGGCTTCAGCGACCGATTTCAGCCCTCGGCGGCGAGCTGACCACAGGCCGCCGCGATCTCCTGCCCACGCGTGTCCCGCACGGTGCACTCGACACCCTGCTCCCGCACCCGCCGCACGAACTCCCGCTCCACCGGCTTCGGCGACGCGTCCCACTTGCTGCCCGGCGTCGGGTTCAACGGGATCAGGTTCACGTGCACGAGCTGCCCCAGGTGCTTGCGCAGCTTCTTGCCCAGCAGATCCGCACGCCAGCCCTGGTCGTTGATGTCCCGGATCAGCGCGTACTCGATCGACACCCGCCGCCCGGTCTGGTCCGCGTAACCCCGCGCCGCCTCCAGCACCTCGGAGACGTCCCACCGGGTGTTCACCGGCACCAGCGTGTTCCGCAGCTCGTCGTCCGGCGTGTGCAGCGACACCGCCAGCCGCACCTGCAGCTTCTCCTCGGTCAGCTTGCGAATCGCCGGCACCAGCCCGACCGTCGACACCGTGACAGTGCGCTGCGAGATCCCCAGCCCGTCCGGCGCCGGCGCGGTGATGCGGTGCACGGCCTCGATCACGCGCTTGTAGTTCGCGAGCGGCTCGCCCATGCCCATGAAGACGATGTTCGACAGGCGACCGGGACCGCCAGGCAGCTCGCCGTCGCGCATGGCCGCCGCACCCAGGCGCACCTGGTCCACGATCTCCGCGGTCGACAGGTTGCGCTGCAGGCCGCCCTGGCCGGTCGCGCAGAACGGGCACGCCATGCCGCAGCCGGCCTGCGACGAGATGCACAGCGTCGCGCGGTCCGGGTAGCGCATCAGGACGCTCTCGATGAGCGTGCCGTCGTGCGCCCGCAGCAGAGTCTTGGCGGTGGTCCCCTCGTCCGTTGTGACCTTGCGCACGACCGTGAACAACGGCGGCATCAGGTCGGCCACGAGCTTGTCGCGCGTGGCGGCCGGAATGTCGGTCATCTCGGCGGGGTCGACGGTCAGGCGGCCGAAGTAGTGGTTCGACAGCTGCTTGGCGCGGAACGGCTTCTCGCCAAGCGCCGCAACGGCTTCCGCGCGCTGCGCGGGCGTGAGGTCGACCAGGTGACGCGGCGGCAGGCCGCGTTTGGGCGCGTCGAAGACAAGGGGAAGCGAGGTCATAGCACATCTAGTGTCCCACGAACCCAGCGTCTACAAGACCGTTGCATCGCGATAGATTCCGATATATCGTTAACGGCATGATGATGAAACCACACCACAGGAACCACCACCACAGGCATCGCCACGGACCCTTCGGGGGCGGTGGCAGGGGCGGCCGCCAACGGCGCGGCAACGTCCGCGCGGCGGTTCTGTCCTTGCTGGCAGAACGGCCGATGCACGGCTACGAGATCATTCAGGAGATCGCCAGGCGCACCGGCGGCGCGTGGAGCCCGAGCCCCGGCTCGGTCTACCCGACGCTGCAGATGCTCGCCGACGAAGGCCTCATCTCCTCGGAGGAAGAAGGAGGCAAGAAGTTGTTCACGCTCACCGACCACGGCAGGACGGAGCACACGGCCCCGCCCTGGCGCGACATCAACATCCAGCTCGACCCGGTCGACGGCGAACTGCGCTCGGCGATCCGGCTGCTCGGCAGCGCGATGGAGCAGATCTCCCACGCGGGCACGCCGGAGCAGAAGGCCCGAGCCGTCGAGCTCTACAACGAGCTGCGGCGCAAGCTCTACGCCATCCTCGCCGAGGAGTGACCTACCACCGGTCGTGCACGTGCGGCCGGACCAGCTCGTCGTACACCGCCGCGACGGCCTTCCCGTCCACCGGCTGCAGATCAGCGGCCCCTGAGTTGGCCCGAGCCTGCTCCACGTTGCGAGCACCGGGGATCACCACCGTGACACCGGGCTGGTCGATGATCCACCTGAGTGCGAACTGCGCCATCGTGGCACCCTCGGGAACCAACGGCCGCAACCGCTCGACGGCTTCCAGGCCGACCTCGTAGGGGACCCCGGAGAAGGTCTCGCCGACGTCGAACGCCTCGCCGTTGCGGTTGTAGTTGCGGTGGTCGTCAGCACCGAAAGTCGTTGCCTTGTCGTACTTCCCGGACAACAACCCGGACGCGAGCGGCACCCGCGCGATGATCGCGACCCCGGCCTCCGCCGCAGCCGGCAGCACGTCCTCGAGAGGCTTGAGCCGGAACGCGTTCAGGATGATCTGCACGCTGGCCACGTGCGGACGCTTGATCGCCTCCAGCGCCTCCTCGACCTTCTCCACCGACACGCCATAAGCAGCGATCCGTTGCTGCTCAACCATCTCGTCCAAGGTGTCGTACACCTCGTCACGGCTGTACACCGCAGTGGGCGGGCAGTGCAGCTGCACGAGATCCAACGTGTCGACACCCAGATTGCGGCGGCTCCGGTCGTTCCACGCGAGGAAGTTCTCCCGGTTGTACCCCTCCGTGGTCTGCGCCGGCAGCCGCCGCCCCATCTTCGTGGCGACGAACACGCCGTCGTCCTTGCGCTCCTTGAGGAACCGTCCGACGAGCGTCTCACTGCGACCGTCGCCGTACACGTCCGCGGTGTCGAAGAAGCCGACACCCGTGTCAGCCGCGGCGTGCAGCAACGCGAGCGCGTCGCTCTCGTCCACCTCGCCCCAGTCGGCGCCGAGCTGCCAGCAACCCAGCCCCACGACGCCTACCTGGCGGTTCAACCTGCCTGCGATTCGCTTCTCCACGAACCAGAGCCTAGTCCGGGTTCAGGTCTCACCGCAGTCCGAGAGAGCGTTCCCACAAGCCTAATGACGCCCTCGAGTCTTCAGACAGGCGCTCGCGATAACCGGCGAATTCTCTCAGCACGAACCGAATTCGCTGGAGCTGAAGACCACGGACCGGCGAAACCGACCTGGGCCCGGCCGCTTGGATCGACGACACCTCCAACCGCAGGTCATCCAGGACTTCACCTTCTTCAGTCACGCCACGGACGTAGTCCGCCCAAATTCCGTCCAAGCCGGTCCGAACCAGCTCGCTCTCGATCCCGACAGAAATCATGGCCAGCTTGGCGACAACCTCACGGTGGAGCGTCTCCTCCCAAGGCAGCCCTCCACTCCTCCGTGCGGCCTCGAGTGCCCGCAGAAGAACCTCTCCCCATTCCAGCATTTCTCGACCACCAGGCTCCGTGGCCGCGAAGCCCGAGGAACATGATGAGACCAGCGCGGTCCACCACGAAAAGGACGGCACCACCTCGCCCGCAGTTCGAAGAAACTCCGCCGCTTCAGCAGGCTGAGATGCGGACATAACCCGTTCGACACTCGGAAGCTCTGGAACTCTCACAGCACGTCACCCCCTCGGGACCGTAATGGTCTCGATCCCGGCTCTACCGAAAGCCGCCTCAGCTATCCCCATCAGTTCCTCTCCAGGCTCGAAGTGACCACTCCAGTTGTTGATCGATGCCATTTGGAAAAGATCATCCAGGTTACCTGAACCAGCGGAGAGTACCTTGCCTTCGAAACCGGCGAGAACGGTGTGCGCCATTTCCATTCTGGGCCAGTCGCCAGCACTTCTGCCGCCCGCGTACGCCGGCATCACCCGCAATTCGTGGCTGCCTGCCTCGCCAGCCACAACAGCCCACTTGAAGTCCGTCTCACCACCAAGGGCATCTCGAAGTCCACCGTACCCAGTTCCTTCCCTCATAACCGCCGGCGTCACATTTCGCTTCTGGGCGGCGTCGATTTCGAGTCGCTGCTTCTCTGGCGAGGCATTGTTCGACAGGCCGCAGTTGTGGACCAGGACCGAAGCGTCACCTGCCTGCACATAGTAGGTGTGCAGGCCGTCAACCGTCAGGTTGTACACCGTCAGGTGCTCGGTCCGACGAGCGGTGGCGGTGACCTTCGACGACCGATCTTCCGCAGTGCGTATGTCGTCACCCGGCACCAGGTCCTTCGCTTCGACCCACGCAGCCTTGTCGCTGACCCAGAAGGGGTGACCACCTGTGGCCGTCACGACGTCGGTCTTGTCGCCCGCCGCCCCATCTTCGTGGCGACGAACACGCCGTCGTCCTTGCGCTCCTTGAGGAACCGTCCGACGAGCGTCTCACTGCGACCGTCGCCGTACACGTCCGCGGTGTCGAAGAAGCCGACACCCGTGTCAGCCGCGGCGTGCAGCAACGCGAGCGCGTCGCTCTCGTCCACCTCGCCCCAGTCGGCGCCGAGCTGCCAGCAACGA
>NZ_QLTT01000009.1:267852-407670 GCF_003269295.1 Lentzea atacamensis
CGAAGAAGCCGACACCCGTGTCAGCCGCGGCGTGCAGCAACGCGAGCGCGTCGCTCTCGTCCACCTCGCCCCAGTCGGCGCCGAGCTGCCAGCAACGACAGCTCAAGGATGGCGCGCAGCTGACTTTCACGCACATCCCCAGGACTCTCGATAGCAGCAGCTGATGCCAGCACCGATTCGATCACCTTCGTTTCCTTCGCGTCGAAGGAAACGAGCCAGTTCATAATCGTGCAATAGGTAAGCTCGCGCGTCGCACCATCCTCGGAGGTCAATCTGTTGACCAGATGTATCAGTTCGCTGTCACCGATCGACGCTCGAACACCTCAGTCTGCGCGAGTCCACCAATTTCCGCGATCTTAACTCACAAACGCGGAAGTCGCGCAAAATCACGATTGGAATACAGGAATTACGGTCGAAATCGCAATAATTCCACCAATTGCGTCTTTCGCAGCCCCGATCATCAACCAAAAGTGTCGCACGCCTGGCGCTTGAGGGGTAGTCGGTTCAGCCGAACAAGATCTACGTCACTGTAAATCCACCTCACCGGCTGGAGACCGCGATAAGTTGGCGATAGTCGGAATCCAAAGATGTTTCCGATCGCAGCTTCCACAACAACCAGCACTGCACCTGAAGACAGATCCCCGTAGGCCCACAGATGATTCACATCTGTTTCATTAATAGCCAAGTTCAGCTGACCCGATTTGCTTACCGGCGAACTTTACGTGACCATCCGCAAGCCGTGATCGGGGTCGTCGTCGCGCGTGATGGTGCCGCAATTGCACTGAACTTCGCATGATCACTCGACCCAGGGGAGCCCGCTACCGAAGAGGACTTCCGTGACTCCGGGGGACCACGAAAAGCAGATGATCATCTGCTTTTCGTGGTCCCCGGAGTCAAGCCAACCCTCTCACACAGAGAGGTCAACGAGGTCATGAATGCCCAAGCATTCGATCCTCGTCAAAGCCAAGATCGTCCTCCACACACAGAGCAACAGCCGCATGCCATCGAACCGGGTCCGGCCAGTCACTACGAGTCATGTCCCGCAGGTATTCATCGGCCTCCTCCGTGCCGAACTCACTCAGAGCTAGGATAGATTTCTGAGCGAGCCAGTAAGCAGGCTTGTCAAACGCAATCCTCCGCTGAAGCATCCTGAAGATGCTACCCGCAGCCTCTGATGCCCCGATATCCCCCAAGATTTCTACGAGGTCTTCGGTGTTCAACCCACTGATGTCCCTCTCGATGATACTGCAAAGAACCTCACCCAGTCCGGGAGCGGCAAGCGGAGCAGCCAGATTTGCAAGCCTCTCCACGCGACTCCAGTTTCCCGCCGCCGCCGAATCACGAATCCAAACAGCTACGGAGGACACGACAGCTGGATACTCACGTGCAATGTCGTGCGCACGCGCCGGGGCGATAAAGCCACTAACCATCGAGTCAATCGTGTCGACGAGAGGTGCGTCGCGATCAGAATTCATTACCGGCCCGCCACGCTTTCGAATCCAAGGATTATCGAGTTGACACACGCACAGGCCCTGGCCCCAGCGTAGGTTTACGCTTCCACATGGAGTGCACAGGGCATCCTCCCCAGCGCCGAGCTGCCAGCAGTCCAACCGAAAGGCTTCGACCTGGCGGTTCAGCCTTCCCGTGATTCACTTCTCCGCGAATCAGCTTCAGTCCGATGAACCGCCAGGCGCCGCCGCCTCGGAGGCAATGACCAGGAGCTCACGTCGCAACTCGGTCGACAGCTCCGAGATCCGGCTCACCGCATCAGCGTCCGCATCATCTACAATTCGGATTATCTCCAGCTGCGCGAATATCTCCCGCGCCGGCAGCGGAGGGATTTCTTCGTACGGACTGGGCAACCTCGAATTGTACTCGTCGACGCTCGACAACTGCATGCCGTCCAGATGCTGCGCAATGTCGCCGGAAAGCGAAGAGCAAAAATCAGCCCATTCCCGAAGCGAGGCGGGGTTGGTGTTCACGCTGGCCCGAAGCACCATTTCTGCTGCCATCGCGAGCAGCTCAGCCCGATCAGACTCTTCCGGCAGCTCGCCTGTCTCGGGGTCAGCTGAAAGGACGGCCAGGCCTTGCTGCCTCGACACCACAACAGCCTGAATGGCCTCAAGGTCAGGTAGCTGCCCCATCTCCAACAACGAACCTTCCGAGAACGGCGCGACATCCCCGTCCACCACGCCACCCGCAATCAGCACGGCTGACGCGCGGTGGATGCATCCGAGAGCACTGAAGACCAGGGCTCGGGAAGAGGCGCGCCCGAGCGCCGCACCAAGCTCTTCATACGGATCTTGCGGCATAATTATAGACTCCAGAACATACGCCAAGGTGAGTTCATCTCACTCGACCTGAAATCGGGTCCGCCAACCGAGATGCCGTTACCTGCCAAATCAGGGTAGCAGTTGCTCCAGCAGATTCCTGTCGAGGTACCGCCCTCGATGATGCCCCACTCCTGCACCCCGGTATTTGGGCTGAACAGGTTATTGATGATCGTCTCTTCCGCGTGTCCGTCGCCTTTTTGGAAGACCTCGTCGAAGCCGCGACACCACCCACGGTCGTCAGGAATCGTGGGGTCGTTGTTGCGAACGCAGCGCCGGTCGGCGCCGTACAGATAGGAGGTGTAGCCCTCGGGGCAGTGGCCGTCCGGGTCGCTGAAGTTCGTCGGCGCGCCCAACCCGTAGGCGTACCGGTTCGCCATGCCAGACGGAGACGAAGGCAGTGAAATGCTGTCGCGGGCCGTGAACCCGCCCGTGCCTGGCGAGTACCAGCGGGCACCCATGTCCACGTCACCGCTCGCGGGATCCGTGTAGTCGCCCTGGAACCCCAGCGACCGCTTGGCACCAACCGACGCCATCGCCTGTCCGAACGGGTCGAACGCGGCGCTGTCCGTCAACGACTGCAGTGAGCTGTCCGGATCGAACCCGCCAACCAGGTCGCCGTGCGAGTCGCTGACCGTCAGCCGCTTCTGATCCCCCTGCCCGAGTGCCAGCAAGGAACCATCAGCCCCACGGCTGAAGCGCGACTCACCATCGGACACCAAGTCGAGAGAGTTGCCCGCGTAGGTGAAGTTCTTGCCGTTACGCGCACTCAGCCGGTCACGACCGTCGTAGGCGAAACGCGTGTCACCGTTGCGCACAGCGCGATCGAAGGAGTCGAAGCCGTACTTCTCTTCCAGGCCGGAGGAAACCCGAGCTGCAAGAGTGCCGCGCGCCGACCACTTGTAGGTGTAGTCGCCATCGCCCTGCAGCCGGTTGCGCGCGTCGTAGCTCGCGGTCTCCGTACCGGAACGCACGCGGTTGCCTGCGTCGTCCCAGCCGTACTCGGTGCGAGCACCGTTGAAGGTCCAAGAGGTCAGACGGTTCGAGTAGTCGTACTCGTAGGAGTTCGTGCCCGACCCCGACAAACCTGTCGTGGTCTTCGTCGTGAGCCTGTCGGAGATGTCGTAGCCGTAGGCAGTGGACGCTGCCGTCACACCACCTGCACCAGAAAGGGTGTCGGTCTTGAGACGGCCGTACTCGTCATAGGTGAACGAGCGGGTGCGGTCAGTGCCATAGCCGACTGCCTTGACCTGACCGGCTTCGTTGTAGCCGATCGACCGCACAGTGCCGGTGATGGCGTCCTGCAGCGTGGTGGTGCGGCCCTGCTGATAGACGTACCGGGAGGTCCCAGACTCGTCAGTGCGAGTGGACATGCGACCGTTGGCGTCGTACGCGAACGACGACTTGCCGGACGGACCGTCTGTGGTGAGCAGTGCACCGCGGTCGTTGTAGGTGAGGACGTCGGCGCCACTGGGAGCGCTGGACTCGACCACAAGACCGGCGAGGTTGTACTTGAGAGTGCGGGCGTCGGTTGCTTCTTCAGCACCAGTGCCAGTTTCGCCTGTCAGGCGGTTCAGCAGGTCGAACGTACGTGTGCGGACCACGCCGCCGGGGGCGCGCACAGTCTCAGGGTTACCGGCCAGATCGTAGCCAATGGTCCAGGTGCGGTCCGAAACGTTGGGATGTGCCGCCGTCGACGGTTCGATGGTCGACTCACCAAGGCCGAGGCTGTTGACGGTGTAGAGGGTCTTGTTACCGCGGCCGTCAGTGAAGCTGGTGCGGTTGCCGGCAGCGTCATAGCCGAACGACGTGGTGATCGAACGACCTTGGCGACCGGTTCGACCTGGCCGATGACGCGGTTCATGGCGTCGTAGGTGAAGGTCGTGGCCCGGTTGAGCGGGTCGGTCGTCTTCACGACGTTGCCCGCGCGGTCGTAGTGGTTGCGAGTCGAGCGCAGCAGCGTTTCGCTCGCGTCGAGTGAGTACTGGGTGGCCGGACGGCCGGCCGTGTCGAAGGTCTGGAACGTGGTGCGGTTCAAACCATCGGACACGCGGTTCTGGCGGCCGATGCTGTCATAGCCGAGCTTCGTGACGACGCCTGCCGGGTCGGTCGAGGAGACCCGCTGGCCGAGCGTGTCGTAGCCGAACGTCGTGACCTCGTTCGACGGCGAGGTCACCGTCGTGAGACGGCCGCCGTCGTCGTAGGTCATCTTCGTCGTGAAGGCGGACGGCGTCGGGTAGCGCTCCAGCTGCGTGGAGGTGACGGCGTGACCGAGGTCGTCGTAGGTCGTCTCCACGCGGGGACCGGTCGGGTCGGTGACCGAGAGGCGCTCCGCGGCGGGTGTCGCCAGCCGATCCGCGGCGGCACCTGCCCAGCAGTTCATCGGCGGCCCTTCGCCGAAGCCAAGGAAGCGCTGATCCAACGAGAACGGGGGAGCCTGAGCCAGGCTCCCCCGTTCGCCTACAGGATGAGACCGGTGGGCTTGCGGCGCACGTGCAACCGGTACCCCACCGGAAAGCTCAGCCCATCAATGGATGCAATGGCCCATTCGGCCACCTTCGCGGAAAACTCGATCCGCAGCACCGCTTCCAGATCCTCACGACGCTCAAACCGCCACTCCGCGGTGATGCGCCGCAATGAGAAACCGTTGTCCGCGAAGAACTTCTCGACAGCACGCGGGTCGTAGCGCGGTTCGTCGGCGCACAACCACGGCCCGTACGGTTCGGCCGCGCCGTCCAGGTCCACGATCGCGAGCGCGCCACCCGGCCGCAGCACCCGGTCCGCCTCCCTCAGCCCCGGTTCACAGCCCGGCCCGAAGAAGTACGCGGTGCGGGCGTGCACCAGGTCGTACGAGGCGTCGTCGAGCGGCAACCGTTGCGCGGGGCCGGAAACGACACGCACGTTCGGCAGAGACGCCACCCGGTGCTTGGCGCGCACGACGAGCGGCGGATGCGGTTCGACGCCGACGACCGATCGCGCGGAGGACGCGAAGATCGGCAGGTGGAAGCCGTCGCCGCAGCCGATGTCCACGACGTCCGAGTCAGAAAACGGACATTCTTCGCTTAACGCCAACCAAATCGCGCCGTGTGCGTCCTGTGCGCGGTTTTCCACCTCGTACACGTCAGGCCAATGCCAGATGTTCGGGCTTGGTACGACATCTACCGGACGCACCGCGTTGAGCGCCGCCCGCACGAATCCCCTCACGAAGACACTGTAGGGCCTCGATTTCCCGGTGACCGTACGAATTCGTCCAACTACGGCGTAGCGTGACCGCATCTCTTCCCTGCAGGAGGCGGCAGTGTCCATCGCGCCCAACACGCCCCAGCTCGCGCCGTTGCTCGGAGGAAGCCCGTGCTGGGTCGAGAGAACCGTCGACGACCTCAAGGCCGCGATCGAGTTCTACACCGGCCTCTTCGGTTGGCACTACGCCGACGACGGCGGCTACACCGTGGCGATGCTCGACGGCGTTCCCGTCGCCGGACTGCCGCAGGGTGAGCCTGAACCGTGGCGGTTGTACCTGGTCACGCCGCACGCGCGGGCCACCGCGGAGAAGGCCTTCCACCTCGGCGGATCCGTGCTGCGCAACCCCGAGGACGGCGCCGACCACACGCAGAGCACCGTGATCGCCGACCCGACCGGTGCCGTCGTCGGGTTCCGGCACGTGCCACCCGACTGGCGCTTCGGCATGGGCGGGCACGGAGCCTACGCGTGGGCCGAGCTCAACACCCGGGACGGTGCTGCGGCCGACGAGTTCTTCGGTGAGTTGTGCCACTACGACATCACGCAGATCGGTGACGGGCACCGGCTGGACTACGCGACGTGGTCCGTCGACGGCACCGAGGTGATCGGCCGACAGAAGATGGGGCGGGAGTTCCCGTACGCGGAGCGTTCGCACTGGATGGTGTACTTCAACGCCGCGCCGGAGATCGGCACCGACTCGGTGGCGTACCGGGTGCTGGAGCTCGGCGGCCGGGTGACCGTCGAGCCCTACGACACCCCGTACGGGCGCATCACCGTCGTCGAGGACCACGCGGGAATGGCGTTCTCGGTGATCGACCAGTCCCGCGTGATCGAGACCGAGCCGCGCATCGAGGCGGACGACCCGTACGACGACTAGCGCGAGCGGTAGGGCAGGCACGCCGGCCGCTGGTCGCTCGCATAGAGGCCGCCGGTGACGATCCAGGTGTCGTCGGCGGTCCGGTCGGTCGCGAGCACGACCGTGGCGCCCGCCGGAACGCGGCCGGGCGTGATCGTGATCTTGGGCGCCCCTGGGGTGAGCTCGAAGTCCACCGCGGCCACCGGGACGTCGAGACTGCGCCCCGTCTCCACACAGCCCGTCCGCAACGGCACCGCGATCGCAGGGATGCCCCGCTCGCACAGCTTCGCCGTGGCCTCCTCGAACCGCTGCACCTCCCGGATCGTCAGCGTCACCGAACCGTCCGGGTTGTCTACCACGGCGTAAGCGGGTGGCGTGCCGCCGAAGTAAACGGGTGCGATGACGGCCGCGGCACCCAGTACAACCACACCTGCTGCTGCGCCCATCCATCGGCGCATGCGCGCACGTCGTTGCGTGGCAACGGACTCCAGCAGTGTGGGAGCGTGCTCGCGTTCCAGCTCGGCCCAGAGGTTGTCCTCAAACCTGCTCATCGGCTCGTGCCTCCTCTTCGTCGTCGACGACCCTGCGGAGGCGTGCCATGGCGCGATACAACCTGGTGCGCATCGCGCCCTTGGGCACGTCGAGCGCTTCGGCCGCTTCCTTGGGAGAGAGACCAGCGAGGTGCACGAGCTCGATCGCTTCCCGGTCCAGCTCCGGCAGTTGCGCGAGCCGTTCCAGCAGCGCGCGACCAGGCCGTTCGGCGTCGATGCGGGCTTCGAGCTCTGCCAGTTCGTCGCGGTCGAGCTCGCGTCTGCCGCCGGCCCTGCGCGCCACGTCGCCGCCCTTCGCGGACTGCTCGGCGTGCGCGGCGAAGGTGTGTCTGGCGATGCCGACAACCAGCTCGACGCTGACCCCCTGGCGGCGTCGAACGTGGCGAACGACGTGATGGCGCGGACGAAGGTGTCCGCGGTCAGGTCGCCGACGAGCGGCGGGTCCACGCACCGTCGCGCGAAGAACCGGCTGATCGCGCCGACGTTGTCGCGGTAGGTCCGCTCGAACGCCGCCAGTGTCTCGTGGTCTCTCACAACCACTACTCGCGGCGTTGCGCGCGAAACGTCACTGCACGAAGAGGTGCAACATCAACCAGGAGGCGACGGCGGACGGGAGCAGCGAGTCCATCCGGTCCATCAGGCCGCCGTGACCCGGCAGCAGGCTGCCCATGTCCTTGATGCCGAGGTCGCGCTTGATCAGCGACTCGACGAGGTCACCCGCCGTGGCCGTGACGACGAGCGCGGCGCCGAACAGCACGCCCTGCCACCACTGGCCGTCGAGGAAGGTGGTCACCGTGATCGCGCCACCGACCATGCCGGCGACCAGCGAACCGGCGAATCCCTCCCAGGACTTCTTCGGGCTGATCGTCGGCGCCATCGGGTGCTTGCCGAGGAAGACACCGGCCGCGTAGCCGCCGACGTCGGACAGCACGACACCGATGAGGAACGCGAACGCGCGGCCCGCGCCGTCCTCGGGAACGACGAGCATGGCCGCGAACGACGCGAACAGCGGCACGTACGCGACCGTGAACACTGACGCGCTGAGGTCGCGCAGGTAGCCGTCCGAACCGGCGCGGAACCGCCAGATCATGCACACCAGGACGGTGATCACGAAGGCGGTCATCATGCCGGAGCGTTCCAGCGGCCAGGAAAGCCAGATCATCGCCTGGCCGCCGATGAGCACGGGCCACAGGGCGACGTTGATGCCGCCCTTCTTGAAGGCCTGCGCGAGCTCCCACGTCGACACCGCCGCGGCAGCCGCGACGATGCCGATGAAGGTCTGCCGCACGGTGAGCAGCGACAAGATGATCACAGCGCCGAGCCCGACGCCGACCAGGATCGCCGCCCGCAGGTCACGCCCCGCGCGCGACGGCTTCGACGCGGGCACGTCCGCGGGACTGCCTGCCACCTGTGCTCCCATCACGACCTCCGCCCGGCCAGAGCTAATACGCCAGCGCCGACTCGGCCGGGCGAAACCATCAGGAACATCAGACTTCGAGAAGCTCGGCTTCCTTGTGCTTCACGAGCTCGTCGACCTGCGCGGTGTACTTGTGGGTGAGAGCGTCGAGCTCCTTCTCACCACGCGCGCCGTCGTCCTCGCCGATCTCGCCGTCCTTGACGAGGCGGTCGATCTCTTCCTTCGCCTTGCGGCGGACACCGCGGACGGAGACGCGCGCGTCCTCGCCCTTCTGCTTGGCGACCTTCACCATCTCCCGCCGGCGCTCCTCGGAGAGCTGCGGGATGACGACGCGGATGATGTTGCCGTCGTTGCCGGGGTTGACGCCCAGGTCGGAGTCCCGGATGGCCTTCTCGATCGCGTTCAGCTGGCTAGCGTCGTACGGCTTGACGACCGCCATGCGCGCCTCGGGCACCGAGATGCTCGCCATCTGGTTCAACGGCGTCGGCGCCCCGTAGTAGTCGACGTGGATGCGGTTGAACATCGAGGGAGTCGCACGACCGGTCCGAACGGAGGCGAGGTTCTCCTTCGCCACCGAGACCGCCTTTTCCATCTTCTCCTCGGCGTCGAGGAGGGTCTCGTCGATCACGACTGCTCCTTGCTCTGCGTGTTCTTCTTCCCGGTTCCTGTCAGATCCCAGCAGGTCTAGAAGGCCGGGCGGCCACCGGGGGTGCTGACCAGGGTGCCGATCTTCTCACCACGCACCGCGCGCGCGATGTTCCCCTCGGTGAGGAGGTTGAAGACCAGTATCGGCATGTTGTTGTCCATGCAGAGGCTGAAGGCTGTGGCATCGGCGACGTTGAGGCCTCGCTCCAGCACCTCGCGGTGGGTGATGTTGTCGAACATCAACGCGTCGGGGTCGATCTTGGGGTCGGCCGTGTAGACGCCGTCGACTGCCTTGGCCATGAGGACGATCTCGCAGCCGATCTCCAGGGCGCGCTGGGCGGCGGTCGTGTCCGTGGAGAAGTACGGGAGGCCCGCACCGCCGCCGAAGATCACGACACGCTTCTTCTCGAGGTGACGCATCGCGCGGCGGGGGATGTACGACTCGGCGACCTGCGTCATCTGGATGGACGTCTGCACGCGGGTGTCGATGCCGTGCTCGCGCTCGAGGAAGTCCTGCAGCGCCAAGCAGTTCATGACCGTGCCGAGCATGCCCATGTAGTCGGCACGCGAGCGGTCCATGCCGCGTTGCTGGAGCTCCGACCCGCGGAAGAAGTTGCCACCACCGATCACGACGGCCACCTGCACGCCGGACTTGTGGACGGCCGCGATCTGCCGGGCGACTGTCTGGACGACGTCGGGATCGACCCCGACACCACCACCGCCGAACATCTCGCCACCGAGCTTGAGCATCACCCGGTTGTAGCCGTGGCTACCTTCTTCGCTCACAGGTCCTCTCCTCGCGCCTTTGGCCTGGGGAACTTCTTTGGACACGCCAAGGGCGGGGTCGCTGGTACCTGCAACCCCGCCCTCACGCGAATCAGCTCTGGCCGACCTCGAACCGAGCGAAACGGGTCACCGTCACGCCGGCCTCGTCCAGAAGAGCCTTGACCGTCTTCTTGCTGTCGGTCACGGAAGCCTGCTCGAGGAGCACGACGTCCTTGAAGAAACCGTTGACGCGACCCTCGACGATCTTGGGCAGCGCGCCTTCCGGCTTGCCCTCCTCGCGAGCGGTCTCCTCGGCGATGCGGCGCTCGTTCGCGACGAGCTCCTCCGGGACGTCCTCACGGGTGACGTACTTCGGACGCATCGCGGCGATCTGCATGGCAGCGCCCTTGGCGACCTCGGCGTTGTCACCGGTGTACTCGACCAGCACGCCGACGGCCGGCGGCAGGTCCGCGGCACGCTTGTGCAGGTAGGTCGAGACGGTGCCGTCGAAGTCGACGGCCTTGGCCAGCTCGAGCTTCTCGCCGATCTTGGCGGAGAACTCCTGGACCAGCGCGTCGACCGTCTTGCCGTCGACCTCGACGGCCTTGAGGGCGTCGACGTCGGCGACCTTGTTGGCCTTGGCGATCGCGACGATCTCGTCCGCGAGGGCGATGAAGTCGGCGTTCTTGGCCACGAAGTCGGTCTCGCAGCGCAGCTCGACCATCGCGCCGTCCTTGACCGCGACGAGGCCGTTGGACGTGGTGCGCTCGGCGCGCTTGCCGACGTCCTTGGCGCCCTTGATGCGCAGGATCTCGACGGCCTTGTCGAAGTCGCCGTCAGCCTCGTCCAGCGCCTTCTTGCAGTCCATCATGCCGGCGGCGGTCAGCTCGCGGAGCTTCTTGACGTCCGCGGTGGTGTAGTTCGCCATCGTTTTCCTTCTGCGATGTACGCGCTTGAGTCACGAGGTGCCCGCTGGTCGCGGGCACCTCGTGGGGGAGATCAGGACTGGACGGGCTGCTCGGCCGGGGCCTCGGCCGACGAGTTGGTCAGGAGCTCCTGCTCCCACTCCGCCAGCGGCTCGTCAGCGGCGACCTCGGGCTTGTCCTGGCCCTCGGCGGCGTCGCGGCGGGCGCCGGAGCGCTGCATGAGACCGGCGGCGGCGGCCTCGGCCACGACCTTGGTCAGCAGGGCGGCCGAGCGGATCGCGTCGTCGTTGCCCGGGATCGGGTAGTCGACCTCGTCCGGGTCGCAGTTCGTGTCGAGGATCGCCACGATCGGGATGTTCAGCTTGCGAGCCTCACCGACCGCGATGTGCTCCTTCTTGGTGTCCACGATCCACACGGCGCTGGGCACCTTGGACATGTCGCGGATACCGCCGAGCGTGCGCTCCAGCTTGTCCTTCTCGCGGTTCATCATCAGGATTTCCTTCTTGGTGAAACCCTGGAAGCCGCCGGTCTGCTCCATCGACTCCAGCTCCTTGAGCCGCTGAAGCCTCTTGTGGACCGTCGAGAAGTTGGTGAGCATGCCGCCCAGCCAGCGCTGGTTCACGTACGGCATGCCGACGCGGAGGGCCTCGTTGGCGATGGCCTCCTGCGCCTGCTTCTTGGTGCCGATGAACAGGATCGACCCGCCGTGCGCGACCGTTTCCTTGACGAACTCGTAAGCCCGGTCGATGTAGGTCAGCGTCTGCTGCAGGTCGATGATGTAGATGCCGTTGCGCTCGGTGAAGATGTAGCGCTTCATCTTCGGGTTCCAGCGCCGAGTCTGGTGCCCGAAGTGCACGCCGCTGTCGAGCAGCTGCTTCATGGTTACGACGGCCATGGCCGGTTCGCACCTCATCTGTCGGACGCGTTCGGTCTCGCCTCACGCGTCGTGGTGGTTGACGCCCCGAGCCGGGTGGCTCGGTGCCCTGGTGCCGATGCCGGCGCCCGCACCCGCGGAGGACTTCTCCACCGTCAGGACCGTCGGACGTCGTGACTCGACCCGGCTGGGATCAGCTGGTCGGATCTGCGTTGGCACGCGAAGTCGTCCCGCGCACAGACGGGACGCGCCCAAAAGTCTACTCCCCACCCCCGACAAACTTCGAATCGCCCCCATCCTGCAGCGGGCAGTTGTCCACAACCGGCGAGTTGTCCACAGTTCCCAGCTAGCCGGTGGTCCCCCAGACCCCCTTTAGCCGACCGTATGACCCATGCCCCTTCTCTCCACCGCCCTGGTGCTGACGACCCTGCTGGCCCCGTCCTCCTTCTCCTGGCCCCTGCCGCCACCGCACCCGGTGGTACGCGCTTTCCAGGCTCCGGCCTCGCCGTTCGGCCCCGGCCACCGCGGCGTGGACCTCGCGGCCCCGGCAGGCACAGCAGTCCTGGCCGCCGGAGACGGAGTGGTGGTCTACGCCGGAGCCGTGGCAGCTCGCACGCTGGTCTCCGTGCAGCACCGCAACGGCCTGCGGACGACCTACGAACCGGTGGCGCCGACCGTGGCAGCCGGCCGACAGGTGCGGCGCGGAGAAGTGATCGGCCACCTCCAGGAGGGCCACTGCCCTTCGCCCTGCCTGCACTGGGGCGTCCGGCGAGGTGACGAGTACCTGGACCCGCTGCGCCTGGTCGTGCAGGGCCGCGTCCGCCTGCTCCCGCTGAACGCGCCGCCGCGAGGCGGCTAGCAGCCGAACTCCGCCGCGCGGGCGAGCTGTCCCGCCCGCAGCGGCCCGGCAGGGCACTCCCCGCCGCTCCCCCGGCGGCCGGCAGCGGCGCGTCCCCGTTGCGCGCCGCAGGTGCCCTGCAGATGCCGGGAGGCGGACGCGCCCACTCCCTCCGCTCCGCCTCCCGGCCCGCCCGTCCACGGGCACGCGTCGAGCTGCCCTCGCCGTCCGTGCACGCGGCAAGCGGACCGTCCCGTCCGACAGGGGCCCGAAGGGCACTTCCCGCGCTTGCCCAGCGGCGCGTCTCCGTGGGACGTGGCACGTGCCTGCACGTGTCGGAGGCCAGCCGCGCGTCGGCACTCCGGCACACCTCCGGGCCCGCTGGTCCACGGGTACGCGGCGTGCTTGGAGCAGCTCCAGGACCCACCCGTTCGAGTGAATTAGCCCTGGCAACGGGCGGAAAGAGGTTTGAGGCGATGTTCGTGAGGCTCGTACGGCCCCTCGACGCACCCGCGCGGAGCGATCCGGACGTGCGGCGGCGTGCTGGTACGGCAGTCCGGCAGCCCGGCTACGGCCGGGTTGCGGGCGGGGAAGGAGGTGCGATCAGGTCTCGGACTGCTCGTTGAGCTTGGTCCGCAGGCGCAGGACCGCACGGGTGTGCAGCTGGCAGACCCTGGACTCGGTGACGCCGAGGACCTTGCCGATCTCGGCGAGGGTCAGATTCTCGAAGTAGTAGAGGGTCACGACCACGCGGTCGCGTTCGGCGAGCTGGGCGATGGCGTCGGCCAGCTGACGGCGGCTGTCCTGGTCGACGAGGCTCGCCACCGGGTCTTCCGCGGCGTCGTCCGGCAGTGACTCGGCCAGGGAAGAGCCGCCCTTGTTCGGGGCGATCAGCTCGTCCAGGGCGACGACGCTGGTGAGCTGGAGCTGGCCGTACAGCTCGCGCAGCTCGGCCAGGCCGATCTTGAGCTCTGCGGCGAGCTCGCGGTCGGTGGGCGTGCGCTGCAGCTTGGCGCCGAGGCGTTCCAGGGCTCGTTCGACGTCGCGGGCGCGGCTGCGGACCGAGCGCGGCACCCAGTCCTGGGAGCGGAGGTCGTCGAGGATCGCGCCGCGGATGCGCTGCATGGCGTAGGTCTCGAACTTGAGGCCGCGTTCCGGCTCGAACTTCTCGATCGCGTCGACCAGGCCGAAGATGCCGGACTGGATCAGGTCGGCCACGTCCACGTGGGCCGGCAGGCCCGTGCCGACACGACCGGCGACGTACTTGACCAGCGGTGCGTAGTGCAGCACCAGACGATCGCGCTGACACTGCTCACGGGACTCGCCGTAGCTGCGCCACAGCGCGACGATGCCGGCCTCGACGTCGTCACCGGACCTGACGTCCGCGCGCGTCACCGCAGTCGGGACGGCAGCGGGCGTGCCGTTGACATGCGTCTCGGCACCGGGCTCGGAGGTCGCCTCGGTGCGCGGCGCGCCGTTCTGACGGTGCCCGTTGCTCGCCTGCTTCGAAGCTGGTGCGGGCAGGACGGGTTCAGGGGGCACGGTCGCCGTACGCGATCCTCCCCCTGCGGCGTCAGGAACGGGGGTGGGTTCGGTCATGGATCGCCTTCAGCCGTTCGACAGTGACGTGTGTGTAAAGCTGAGTCGTTGCGAGCGTAGCGTGACCAAGCAGTTCTTGGACGGTGCGCAGGTCCGCTCCTCCTTCCAGCAAATGGGTCGCAGCGGAGTGGCGCAACCCGTGCGGCCCGATGTCCGGCGAATCCGGTACCACGGCGACCACCTCGTGCACCAGAGTGCGAACGGCGCGCTGGTTCAGCCGGCCACCGCGGGCACCGAGGAACAGGGCCGGTGGCGAATCCGGTGCTACCAGGGCGTTTCGCCCTTCGTCCACCCACCGCCGCAGCGCTCGCTCCGCCGGCACGCCGAACGGCGTGCTGCGCTCGCGTCCACCTTTGCCCAGAACTCGAATCACCCTTAGGGAGTAGTCCACGTCGTCGAGATCAAGACCACAGAGTTCGGCCACGCGGATACCTGTGGCGTACAGCAACTCCACCACGGCCTGATCACGCAGTGCAACCGGCTCGCCTTCGGAAGCGCCAGAGGATACGGCGGCCATCGCGTCCTTCGCCTGGTCCGCGCGCAACACGGACGGCAACGTCCGGTGCGGTCGCGGCGCGGCGAGGCGCGGCCCCGGATCCGCGGCCAAATGCCCAGCACGATGCGCCCACGCGGTGAACGTGCGCGCGGCAGCAGCACGTCGGGCGAGCGTCGTGCGGCTGGCCCCTGCCGTGCGCTGCGCGGCGAGCCATGACCGCAAATTCGCCAGGTCAACGCGCCCGAGGTCGGCGTTTTCCGGGCTATTCCCCGCGACATGGCCCAGCAGCGCCACCGCATCACCGATGTACGCGCGCACGGTGTGCGGCGACAGATCGCGCTCCAAAGTCAAGTGCCGTTCGTACTGCCGCAACACGTCTGCAACGGACGCCGGCAGTTTTTCGCGCAGGCGAACGAGATCGACACGGCGTGTCCGACCATGCGGCGGCGGGGACATAGGCCAAGACGCTGCGCCAGTCGGGGCGTTTGGTCAAGTATCGCCACACCCTCGCGCCATTTGAGAGCGCTCTCATGATCGCGAGCACGATAACGTTTCAACTCCCTGTGACGACCAGGGACTTGGCGGCACGCACAGATCACCTTTCGGAGTAGCGATGGTAGCCAGCACCACCGTCCGGACAGCCGATGAACTAGCCCGTCGAGTAGTGCGCAAGATCGCTCCCGAGGAGCTGCCCTCGTTCGACCTGGTCGCTGCCCCGTACCTGGAGAACCCCAGGCAGGCCGAACGCAGGCTGCGACAGGCCCACGACGACCCGCTGGGCTTCGGCCTGGGCGACATCGTGGCCATGGCGACGCCCGTGATCGCGCTCGTCTCCGGCAGCGTGATCACCGCGGTCTCCGACAGCGTCGGCCGGGCAGTGCGCGACGGCACCGCCAACGCCGTGCGCAAGGCGTGGCGCAAGGTCCGCGGCAAGCCCGAACAGCCGCTGGAACTGCCGTCCACCCCGCTCACCGCCGCCCAGCTGGCCGAGGTGCGCCAGATCGCCCTGCAGCGCGCCCTCTCGCTCGGCATGAAGCAGCAGAAGGCCGAAGCCCTGGCCGACGCCGTCGTCGCCGCCCTCGTGCTGCGCGAAAACGACCAGGACACAGGCCGCGAGCCGGGTGAAGCCACCAGATGACGGAACCGAAGCCGCAGGTCAGCCCCAGGGCCTTACCGTCCGAAATGATCCTTCTGCTTCTCCTCCTCGCAGTGACGGTGCTGCTGAACGTCCTCTTCATCGCGAACTGGCTGTCCGGTCTCGAACGCGGCGGCGCAGGCACCTTCCTGCAGAAACTGCAGATGCTCCTGACGCCGGGCCTCGCGGTCTACGGCATCTACGCGGCGATCCGCATCCGCCGCTCCACACGGCTCAGCGAGACCGGCCTCCGCGAGGCCGACAAGGCCGTCACAGACCTCGTGCTGGAGGTCAACCCGCCTCGCCGCGTGGACGTCCGCCTCGGCAAGCGCCTGGGCGGCCGCGCCTACGTAACGGGCCCGCCGCGCAAGCCGATCATCGTGCTCGGCCCGGAACTCCTGGCGCTGCACGCGATGCCCGGCCAACGCAAAGCCGTGTTCGACGCCGTGGTGCGGCACGAGCTCGCCCACGTGCACGCAGGCGACCTCTGGTGGTACCAACTGGCCACCGTGCTGCGGATGGCCAACCTCTCCACGGGTTTCTTCGCCCTGCTGGTGCTGTGGCTGGACGTCCTGCTCGACCGCGGCGACATCACCTCCTTCCTCGTGAGCACGCTGCGCCTGGCAGCGCTGACCCTGCTGACCGAGCTGATCGCCCGCGCCTTCCTGCGCGCCCGCGAGCACGCCGCCGACCAGCACGCGGCGGAGTTCGGCGTGGAAGGCCTCCTGGCGGCCGTCCAGGCACACCAGACCGAGCAGACGCGCTCGGTCGTCCGCAGCTGGCTGCGCCGCCACCCCGGTGCCGACGAACGATCTCAGGCCCTGACGAACCCGATGCGCCTGCTGGCCTCACCGATCGGCCAGGTCCTCCTGGGCGGCGCAGCAGCAGGCGCCGCCTTCGTGACGTTGCAGGATCTCCTTCTCAGCGGCAGCACCGACGACAGAGCGACCCCGGTCATCACCGGCGTGGTGATCGGCATCCCGCTGACCCTGTTCGCCGCCTTCTACCTGTGGCGCGCTTCCTGGCAAGAAGACCGCAACCGCTTGCGCCCGCTCCTGACGGCAGCGGCACTGCTCGCCGGCCTGGTGATCGGCAGCCACCTCCCGCTCTACACCCGGATCTTCGACCAGGCTCCGATCGGCATTCCGATCGCGCCGTCCGTGCTTCTGGCGTTCGCGCTGGGAACCTCCGGCCTGTGCTGGTGGCTCGACGCACTGAGCACGTCATGGCGCAAGTCCGACCCGAGCGCCTCCCGGATGCCGGTCTTCCTCAGGTTCGCGGTCCCGTCGGCCTGCCTGGCCGGCGGCTGGTTGTTCGCCGTCCTGTGGACGTGGTCGGCCCGGCTGCGCGGCGTCCACCTCGCCTGCCCGCTGGAGGAAGCCAAATCAACTCCGATCTGCCAGTCGTCCACACCCCAGTCCGACATCGCCCTCAAAGTGGCCGCGGACTTCGGCTTCACGTTCTGGTCGATCCTCACCCTCCTCGTCATCGCGGCGACACTCGTCGTCCCGCATCACCTCCGCACCCGAACGCTCCGGCCGGCAGCGTTCGCTTTGGCAGCAGTGCTGGTCGTGCTGGCGGCGTTGTGGACGACGCGCTCCACCGCACCGCTCAACCGGGCACGAGCCGAGTTCCGGCCGGTGCTGGAAACAGCGACCGCGGATGCGAGCGACTGCACAAAACCATTGACGGACAACACGCTTCCGCTGGTGAGGTGCTCCGCTGACGGGAGCGAAAGGCTGACTCTGGGGCCGGCAGCGATGTCCACAGTGGACATTGCCGACGCCGAGGCCGAGCAAACCACGACGGGCTACGCCATCCGCCTGGAGTTCACCGCCGAGGGCAGGCAACGCTGGACAGACCTGACGCGGACGAACGTCGGCAAGCGCCTCGCGTTCCTCGTCGACGGCGAACTGCTCTCCGCCCCCGAGATCCGACAGCCGCTGACGGGCGGCACGGCCCAGTTGCCGGGCCCGTTCACGAGCCTCGACCAGGCCAGGAAGGTCGCGGACGCCATTCAGGGCAACTGATCACCGGACCTCCAGCTTCTGCCAGCCACCGTCGACCTGTGAGGCGAGCCGCGCGAGCTCCAGCTCGGGCAACAACGCCCGCACGCGCTCCAACGGCACCCCGGACTCGACCGACACGACCTCGTCGCTGACCCCGCACCGCTTCCCCAAGGCCTCGTACACCCGCATGGCCTCACCTTGCGGCGCCCCGAGTTCGCTTTCCTTCTCGGCGGGCTCGGTGGCGAGGTCGTCCCCGAACCGCCCCACCGACTCCACGATCTCGGCCACCGAACTGACCGAAACCGCCTGCCCGTCGCGCAACAGGTCGTGGCACCCCAACGAACTGGCCGACGTGACGGGCCCAGGCACCACCATCAACGGCCGCCCCAACGCCAACGTGATCGCCGCCGTGTTCTTGGCTCCGCTGCGCCGCCCGGCCTCCACCACGACGGTGCCGCCGCCCAACGCGGCGATGAGCCGGTTGCGCGTGAGAAACCGATGCCGCGCAGGCGTCATACCGGGTGGGTACTCGCTGACGATCAGCCCTTCACGAGCGATCCTGCCGAGCAACCCTTGGTGCCCAGCGGGATAAGCGAAGTCCACCCCGCACGCCAGCACCGCGACGGTCAGCCCACCGGCGCCCAAAGCTCCGCGATGTGCGGCACCGTCAATCCCATACGCCGCACCGGATACGACGGTCACGCCCGCCTCAGCCAGCCCGTAGGCGAACTCGCCGGCCACGTGCTCGCCGTACCCGCTGGCAGCCCGCGAGCCCACGATCGCCACAGCCTTGTCCGTGACGTCGGCAAGGTCGTGCGGCCCGCGCACCCACAACGCCAGCGGCTCACCCCCGCACCGCTGCGCCGCCACGCCACCGAGCGCCACGAACGGCCACCGCGGCCACTCGTCGTCCTCGGGAACCACCAGCCGCCCACCGCGCTTGCCGATGAGCTCAAGGTCTTCGTGGACCCGCTCCTCGGCCCGCCGAGCCGAAGTCTGGCTGGCGACCGACGGCGACACGTCACCGTCGCGCACCAGCTCGGCCGCGGTGATCGGCCCAACCTCGGCAACGAGCGCTGCCAGCGCGGCGGGGAAGGGCTCTGCGACGCGGGACAGGTAGGCCCTCGCGAGGCGGACGGCGTCGGTCGGTCGCGCGGTCACCGGAACCACCACCAGGGCAGCCACCGGTGCCAGGGTTCGGGATGCCACGGGCTCGGCGGGCTGGCGCCGAAAATCCGCCTGCGGACTGTGCACGGCAGCTGGAGCAGCGCGGGCAGGGCCATGGCTGCGGTGGAGGTGGCTGGCGCGAGGAGGGGGGTCATGGTCGGGCTCCTGTTCGGATGAGGGAGTTGGAGCGGACGTGAGCCGAGGCTTGAGGCTGCGCGTTCGGTGGCCGGGTGCCAGGCGCGGAGCGGTGGGAGTGGCTCCGCGCCTGGCGGCTTCGGGGCGAGTGGGCCGCCCGCTGGGGGTAGAGCGGGCGACCCACTCGGGACCGGACGCGAGCCGAAGCTCGAGGCAGCGCGTCCGGTGACCAGGTGCCAGGCGCGGAGCGGTGGGAGTGGAACTCCGCGCCTGACGGCTTCGGGGGGAGCGGAATGCCCGCTGGTGATAGCGCGGGCAACCCACTCAGGGGCCGGACGAAAGTCGAAGCTCAAGGCGGCGCATCCGGTAGCCAAGTGCCACGCGCAGAGCGGAGTAGCGCTCCACGCCCGTATCTCGGAGGTGGTGGAGCAGGCCGCCCGCCGGGGATGGGGCGGACGACCACTCCTGGACCGGACGCAAGCCAAGGCTCAAGGCAGCGCGCCCGGTAGCTGTGCCAGGCCGGAATGGAAGTAGAGCGCTCCACACCTGCTGGCTCGAGAGTGGTGGAGCAGGCCGCCCACCGGGGATGAGGCGGGCGACCCACTCCGGAACCGGACGCAGGCCAAGACTCGAAGCAGCACATCCGGTAGCCAAGTGCCACGCGCAGAGCGGAAGTAGCGCTCCACACCCGGTAATTCGAGGTGGTGGAGCAGGCCGCCCACCGGGGATGAGGCGGGCGACCCACTCCGGAACCGGACGCGAGCCAAGGCTCGAGGCAGCGCATCCGGTGGTCAGGTGCCAGGTGCGGAGCGGAGTAGCGCTCCACGCCCGGTGGCTCGGGGTGGTGGAGCGGGTCGCCCGCTGGGGGTGGGGCGGGCGACCCGCTCGGGGACCGGACGCGAGCCGAGGCTCGAGGCGGTGCGTCCGGTGGCTGGGTGCCAGGCGCGGAGCGGTGGGAGTGGCTGCGCGCCTGGCGGCTTTGGGGATTGTTTAGGCCAGGTGCCGGTCGATGGCTGGACTTAGTGGGTGGGCGGGGCGCCTGCTGGGGTGGGCAGGTGCGGGCCGCTTGAGTGGGGCCGGTCGCGGAGTCGGGGCTTGGGGCCTCCGCGACCGGCGGATTGAGGGACGGCGGGCGCGGGGCCGGCGGGTGGGGTCAGGTTGCTCGGCGTTCTCGGAATTGGAGGGCTGCTGCTACGTGGTCGGCGGTGGGGCGGTCGGACTCGGCCAGGTCGGCCAGGGTCCAGGCGACGCGCAGGCAGCGGTCGGCGCCTCGGCCGGTCAGGGCGCCGGTGGCCAGGGCTCGGTCGAGGAGGGTTGTGGTTTGGCGGGGGAGGGCGAACTCCCGGCGCAGGGCTGGGCCTGGGACCAGTGCGTTGGCCGGCCAGGTGTGGCCGTGGGAGGACCAGCGAGTGGCGGCTCTCGCTCTGGCTTTCAGGACTCGCTCGCGGACTGTGGCTGTGGGTTCGGGTGGGGCGGCGTCGGCGGTGGTCATGGCGGTGGTGGCTCTCATTCGGACGCGGAGGTCCACGCGGTCCAGCAACGGGCCGGAGAGGCGGGCCTGGTAGCGGCGGCGGACTGTGGCGGTGCAGATGCAGTCGATTTCCTTCGGCGGCGCGCACGGGCAGGGGTTGGTGGCGAGGATCAGCTGGAAGCGGGCCGGGTAGCGGGCTATGCCGTCGCGGCGGGGGATGCGGACTTCGCCGGATTCCAGGGCCGTGCGGAGGGTGTCGATCGTCTTCTGGCCGAACTCGCAGGCCTCGTCCAGGAAGAGAACGCCCTTGTGGGCTCGGGACGCGGCGCCTGGTTTGGCCATGCCGCTGCCTCCGCCGATCAGGGCGGCGATCGACGTCGTGTGGTGGACGTCCACGAACGGCGGGCTGGCGACCAGCGGGCAGTCGGAGGACAACGTGCCGGCCACCGAGTGGACCGCTGTCACCGCCAGGGCGTCTTCGCGGGTCAGCGGTGGGAGCAGGCCTGGCAGGCGTTCGGCCAGCATCGTCTTGCCCGTGCCCGGCGGGCCCGTCAGGAGCAGGTGGTGGGCACCCGCGGCGGCCACCTCCAGAGCCCAGCGGGCTTCTGGCTGGCCCACGACGTCGGCCAGGTCCGGGAACTCCGGCGTGGGTGGCGGCGCTGACTCCGGAGGTGGTTGCAGGGTCACGTCTTCGGAGCGCAGCCAGGAGAGGACTTCGGAGAGCGTCAGCGCGCCGTGGACCTCAATGCCGTCGACCAGCGCCGCTTCTGGCAGTGCGTCCACCGGCACGATGGCGGTGCGAAGGCCTGCTCTGCGGGCGGCCAGCAGGGCGGGAAGGACGCCGCGGACCGGGCGGACCCGGCCGTCCAGGGCCAGTTCGCCCAGGAGCACCGTGGTGGCCAGGCGCTCGGCCGGCACCGAGCCGCCGGCGGCCAGGGTGGCACAGGCTATGGCCAGGTCGTAGCTGCTGCCGCCCTTGGGCAGGTTGGCCGGGGAGAGGCCCAGGACTATGCGTTGTTTGGGCCATTCCTCGTCGCTGTTGCGGACGGCGGCCTTCACGCGCTCCTTGGACTCGTGCAAGGAGGCGTCGGGCAAGCCCAGGAGGTGGGTGCGGGGCTGGCCCACGCCCACGTCGGCCTCGATCTCGACCGCCAGGCCGTCGACGCCGTAGAGCGCGACGGACCATGCCTGCGCCAGCCCCACGTCAGGCTCCCCGCAGGTGTTGCAGACGCGGTTCGCCGCCTGGTGGCCAGGTGACCGAGATCAGGTCAACGCGGACCTGACACCAGCCGACGCCGTGCGCGGCGAGCCAGCGCAGGGCCGTTCTGCGCAGGCGGGAGAGCTTGCGCTGGTCCACGGCCTCGTCCGGGCGGCCCCAGGCGGGGCCGGACCGGGTTTTGACCTCGCAGACGACCAGGCGGTCGCCCTCCACGGCCACGACGTCGAGCTCGCCGTCGCGGCACGTCCAGTTGCGGGACAGGACCACCAGGCCCTGCCCCTCCAGGTACCTGCACGCCAGGTCCTCACCCTGACGGCCCAGCTCCTGCTGCCTGGTCTCGACCAGTGCCCGTACCACCACTGCCCTCGCCTCCCTGCGGGTCGTTGGGTACGACCTTGCAGGGTGGGGCGGGGTGGGTGGCCGGGCTGACGGGAATCTGTGGACAACTCGGCGGCTGTGGACAGGTCGGCCGTTGTCGATGTTGAAACGGCGGGAATGTCGGTGGGGTGTGCTATGTGGGGAACGGCCCGCTTTCCGGCAGGCGAAGGTCCGGTTTGTCCAGCTCCTCCACGTTCACGTCCTTGAACGTGATGACACGGACGTTCTTCACGAACCGCGCGGGGCGGTACATGTCCCACACCCACGCGTCCGACATGCGCACCTCGAAGTACACCTCGCCATCGGCGTTGCGCACCTGCACATCCACCGAGTTGGCCAGGTAAAAACGCCGTTCGGTCTCCACGACGAACGAGAACTGGCTGACGATGTCGCGGTACTCCTTGTACAGCGACAACTCCATCTCGGTCTCGTACTTCTCGAGATCCTCTGCACTCATTACGCCTCCGCGCGGGTCATCTGCTCCGCGCCCTCCCTCGTCGCGAGCTCCCCGGCGTCAACCGGGGCTGCATCATTCTGGACCACGGCCGCGGCAGTCGTGCCGCGCGCCACCTTGTGCGGCGCGGCGAGACCGTGCTTCGCGGCCGCCGCTGCCACATTTACATACGACCAGCGATGCTCAGCACACGGGCCGTGCTCCATCAACGCCGCGGTGTGCTCCGGCGTGCAGTAGCCCTTGTGCACGTTGAACCCGTACTCCGGGTAACGCGAGTGCAGATCGGCCATGATCCGGTCTCGCGTGACCTTGGCCAGCACGGATGCCGCCGCCACGCACGCCGCCGCCTGGTCTCCCTTCAGCACGGCGACGCTCGGAGCGGGCATCCCCGGCACCTTGAAGCCGTCGGTCAGCACGTACCCAGGATGCGTCGACATCTGCGCGACCGCTCGCCGCATGCCCTCGATGTTCATGACGTGAATGCCCAGCCGGTCGATCTCGGCGGGCGACACGACGACCACGGAGTGATCCACGGCACGCTTCAGCACGAGGTCGTACATCCGTTCGCGCGCCAGCGCGGTCATCAGCTTCGAGTCGTTCAAGCCCTCGAACCGCGCCGCGTCACCAGGGCGCAGCACGCACGCCGCGATCACCAACGGCCCCGCGCAGGGCCCGCGTCCTGCCTCGTCGACACCGGCGACAGGCCCCAGCCCCCGGCGCTCCAGCGTGCTCTGCAGCGCCCAGTTCCCCGACGAGCCCCGCACCACCGCGCGAGGCGGTAACAGCATGGTCATCGGCGGAATCGGTCTCGCACTCGACGTCCGAGCAGCAGAAGCGGCCACGCCGCGACGATACCCACGCCCATCGGGACGCTCTGCTGCCATCCCGGCGCACCCATCGAAACGACTTGGGGGTTGTGGTCCGACACCCCGCCCCACCTCGACGGAGGCAGCACGATCACGCGCGCCTTGCCGATCACGTTGTCCACCGGCACGAGCCCGTTGATCCCGCCCTGGCCCTGGCACCGCGAGTCGCACGAGTGGTTGCGGTTGTCACCGAGCACGAACAGCATGCCGTCCGGGATCTTGAGCTCCTCGAACGACTCCTGCTCGGCCGGCGTGCCCTCGTCGAAGTGCTTGTACGGCTCGTCCAGCGGCTTGCCGTCCACCGTCACGCGGTTCTGCTCGTCGCAGCACTTCACGGTCTGCCCGCCCACGGCGATCACGCGTTTGACGAAGTCCTCCTCGTTCGCCGACGGCAGCCCGATCAGCGACCCGAGCCACGACAGCCCCTGCGAGATCGGGTTGGCCGGCTCGTCGGTGATGAAGTCGTTCTGCCACGACGGCGGCCCCCGGAACACGATCACGTCGCCGGGCGACGGTTCGGTGAAGCGGTAGGTGACCTTGTCCACCAGCACACGGTCGCCGTAGCAGTCGGTGCACCCGTGCAGCGTCGTCTCCATCGACTCCGACGGGATCATGTAGACGCGGCCGAGGAAGATCTGGATGCCGATCGCGAGGCCGAACGCGACCAGGATGAGGACAGGCAGTTCCTTCCAGAAGTTGCCCTTTTTCTTCTTCTTCGATGTTTCATCCGAAGCGTCCGAAGTCGGCTCGTCGCTGGACGGGGTCTGCTCTGGATCGACGTCAACCACGAGATCAGCCTAGGGGCTGCGGGTTGTGATCCGACACAACACTCCAACGATCCTTCGGGAAAACGATGTACCGCGCCTTCCCGATGACGTTCTCGATCGGGATCGTGCCCGCTACGCCGCCGCCGCCCTGTTTGCGCGAGTCCGTGGAGTTCATCCGGTTGTCCCCCATGACGAACAACCGGCCCTCTGGCACGCGCACGGGAGCGAACGGCTCGTGGTTCGCCGACGAAGTACCGGGCTGCCAGTAGATGTACGGCTCATCGAGCGGTTTGCCGTCCACGACAACACGATGCTGTTCGTCGCAGCACATCACCGTCTGACCAGGCAACGCGATGACGCGCTTCACGAAGTCGCGCTCGTTCGCGGGCGCGATGCCCAGCAACGAACCGATGTTCTGCACAGCGCGCGCGACGGGGTTCGCCGACGGCGCAACGCGGAAGTCGTTCGTGGTCCACGCCTCGGGGCCGCGGAACACGACCACCTCACCGGCCTCGACGTCGCCGAAGCGGTAGGCGACCTTGTCGACCAGCACGCGGTCGTTCTCGCAGCCGGTGCAGCCGTGCAGCGTGCGCTCCATCGACGCCGAGGGGATCACGTAGACCCGCGCCACGAACGCCTGGATCAGCACCGTCAGCACGACGGCCGTCACGACGACGTAGAGGATTTCTCTCCAGACAGGAGTACGCCCCCGCTCCGGTTCGTCCGGTGCGGAGGCGTCCTCGAAGTCTTCTGGGCTCGAAGCCACCGATCAGGAGACCGGCTTGGCCTCGCGCTTCTCCTTGATCTTCGCAGCCTTGCCGCGCAGGTCGCGCAGGTAGTACAGCTTGGCGCGACGCACGTCACCGCGGGTCACGACCTCGATCTCGGAGATGTTCGGCGAGTGCACCGGGAAGGTGCGCTCGACGCCAACGCCGAACGAGACCTTGCGGACGGTGAAGGTCTCACGGATGCCGCCACCCTGGCGACGGATCACGACGCCCTGGAACACCTGGACGCGCTCGCGCGAGCCCTCGATGACGCGGACGTGAACCTTCAGCGTGTCACCCGCGCGGAAGCTCGGGATGTCGGAGCGCAGCGACTGGGCGTCAATTGCGTCCAGGATGTTCATCGGTGGTCCTCACGTGTGTCTGTGAACTCCCCAGAGCATGTTCCATGACAGTGCACGACATGTTGGGGGTCGGCTTGGAGCGCGCGCCGGTACGACCACCGGCTGCGGCAACTGTTCTATTTTGCCACGCAGGTCCGTGCACGAGAAATCGGGCCTACTGCTCCCCCTCGCGCAGGCGCGCGAGCAGTGCACGGTCATGCTTGTCGAACGCGTCCTCTGGCAGCGATTCCAGCAGGTCAGGGCGCCTCTGGAAGGTCCGCACGAGTGATTGGTCACGCCGCCAGCGGTTGATCAGCTTGTGGTTGCCGGACCGCAGCACGTCCGGCACGGCGAGATCCCGCCACACCTCCGGCCGCGTGTAGCTCGGGCCTTCGAGCAGCCCGTCCTGGAACGAGTCCTCGGCGTGCGACTTCGGGTTGCCGAGCACGCCGGGCAGCAGCCGCGCGACCGCTTCCACGATCGCGAGCACGGCCACCTCGCCACCGACCAGCACGTAGTCGCCGATCGACACCTCGTCGACGCGCATGCGCCGTGACGCGTCATCGACAACACGCTGGTCAATGCCTTCGTAGCGGCCACACGCGAACACGAGGTGCGACTCGGACGCGTACTCGTGCGCCACCGCCTGCGTGAACGGGCGACCAGCCGGCGTCGGCACGATGAGGCGCGTCTGCTCGGTGCACACGTCGTCGAGCGCGGGACCCCAGATGTCGGCCTTCATGACCATGCCGGGCCCACCGCCGTACGGGCTGTCGTCGACGGCCTTGTGCACGTCGTGCGTCCAGTCGCGCAGGTCGTGCACACCGACGCTGATCAGGCCCTTGTCGATCGCCTTCCCGAGCAACGCGGCACGCAGCGGCGTGAGGTACTCCGGGAAGATCGTGACGACGTCAATCCGCATCGAGCAGACCCTCTGGCGGGTCGATCACGACACGGCCGCCGCGCACGTCCACGGTGGGCACGATCTCGCGCACGAACGGCACCAACGCCTCCCCGCGATCACGGATGATCACGAGCAGCTCGCCGCCGGGACCGTGGACGATCTCCTTGACGGTGCCGATCTTCGTACCGTCGACCAGTTCGGCCGTGAGCCCTTCGAGCTCGTGGTCGTAGAACTCGTCGGGATCGTCGGTCGGCGGCAGGTCGTCGGTGCTGCCCAGCAACAACGTGCCGCGCAACGCCTCCGCGACATCGCGCGTGACGACTTCCTCGAAACGCACGAGCAGCCGCCCGGCATGAGGCCGGGCGGCTGACACGGTGAGGCTTCGAGACGTGCCGTCACGCAACCTGGCCTGCATCGTCGCCCCGATCGCGAAACGCATCTCGGGAGAGTCAGTGCGCACGTCAACGGCGAGCTCGCCGGTGATCCCGTGCGCCTTGGCCACACGGCCGACAACAACGTCCATTTGCCCTGAAAACTCGTTCTCAGCGATCGGTGTCGACGACGTCGACCCGCACACCACGACCGCCGATGCCGGCCATCACGGTGCGCAGAGCCGTCGCGGTGCGACCACCGCGGCCGATCACCTTGCCGAGGTCGTCCGGGTGGACGTGGACCTCGAGGGTGCGGCCGCGGCGGGTCGTGACGAGATTCACCCGGACGTCGTCCGGGTGGTCGACGATGCCGCGAACGAGGTGTTCGAGGGCGTCAGCCAACAAACTCACGCCTCGTCCTTGGGCGCCTCGGCGTCAGCCTTGGGGGCCTCTTCGGCCTTCTTGGCCTTCTTCGCCTTCGGCGTGGTGGCCTCGGTCATCGGCTCCTCGTTCGCGGCGGCCAGAGCGGCGGCGAACAGGTCGGCCTTCGCCGGCTTCGGCTCCTTGACCTTCAGGGTGCCCTCGGCGCCCGGCAGGCCCTTGAACTTCTGCCAGTCACCGGTGATCTCGAGAAGACGCTGGACCGACTCGGTCGGCTGCGCGCCGACACCCAGCCAGTACTGCGCGCGCTCCGAGTCGACCGCGATGAACGACGGCTCTTCCTTCGGGTGGTACTTGCCGATCGTCTCGATGGCCTTGCCGTCGCGACGGGTGCGCGCGTCGGCGACCACGATGCGGTAGTACGGCTGGCGGATCTTGCCGAGACGCTGAAGCTTGATCTTGACGGCCACTGGCCTGGTACTCCTTGAACTCTGTGTTGGTGATGCACACGGCCGCGGCCCGGGCAGAGGGGCCGACCGCGGCGGAACAGACGGCAATTGTGCCAGATGGGGGCTGGTGGATCCGAATCGGGTCTCTACACGAACGACCTGACGGCCCCCAGCGCGTCTCTCACGGCTCGCGCGTGCTCGACCGCGCCAGGCGTGTCGCCGTGCACGCACAGCGACTCCGCCTGGGTTTTGATGATCGTGCCGTCGACCGCGACGATCTCGCCGTCCCGCAGCCTGGTGGCGCGCTCGACGATCTGCGCGGTGTTCGTGAGCAGGGCGTTCGGTTCGCTGCGCGGCACCAGCGTGCCCTGCGGGGTGTAGCCGCGGTCGGCGAACGCCTCCTGAACGGGCCTCAGGCCCGCTGCCACGGCCTTCTTCAGCAGCTGGGAGCCGGGCAGGCCGAGGATCGGGAGGTTTTTGAACGCCTTGGCGCCGTTGACCACGGCTTCCGCCTGCTTCTCGTGGTGCACCGTGGCGTTGTAGAGGGCGCCGTGCGGCTTCACGTAGACGACCTCGGTGCCTGCTGCTCGTGCGCACGCGTCGAGCGCGCCGATTTGGTACAGGACCTCGTCGGCCAGCTCGACGGGGTCGGCGTCGACGAACCGCCTGCCGAAGCCCGCGAGGTCGCGGTAGGAGACCTGCGCGCCGATCTTGACGCCGTTCTTCGCGGCCTCCTCGCACACCTTGCGCATCGTCGAGGGATCGCCGGCGTGGAAGCCGCACGCGACGTTCGCGCTGGTGATGATGCCCAGGAGCGCGTCGTCGTCTCCGAGCTTCCAGATGCCGAAGCCCTCGCCGAGGTCGCTGTTCAGATCCATCAGATGACACCGGCCGACAGGAGGAGGAGAGACAGTCCGGGGAGGAAGTTGTTCATCACGTGCGCCACCATGCTCGCCCCGAGGCTGCGGGTGATCAGGCGGGCCACGCCGATGGGGATGGCGATCACGAGGAGCAGCCACGTGCGCTGCGGTTCGAGGTGACTGACCGCGAAGATCACCGTGGTCAGCACGAAAGCGGCCCACCGGCTCCAGCCCTGCCGCTCCACGGCGCCCCAGAGCAGCCCGCGGAAGATGATCTCCTCGCAGATCGGCCCGATGAAGCTCATGTACACGAACATCGTGATCGCGGCGGCGAGCGGCAGGTTCGCCTGGCTGAAGAGCTCGCCGACAGAGCTCGTGGCGTTCTCCTTGCCGACGATCTTCGCCCACACGGTCGCGGCGGCGTAGGTGAAGACCAGGCCCACGACACCGATCTTGAGACCGGTGACGACGTCCGCCTTGGTGGTCTTGAGTCTCAGGTCCACGACGGGCCCGTTGCCGCGCACGTAGGTGATCACGACGGCGAGCGTGGCCGCGAGCATGATCGGCACCAGCGAGCCGATCAGCACCAGCGCGGTCGAACTCTCCAGCGTCGCGCCGAAACTGTTCCCCACCGCGGTGATGAACACGGCGCTGAGGATGAAGACGGCTTCCACCAGCAGGAACGCGCCGAAGCCCCAGCGCTGGCCGACCCGCTCGGGCTCCGGGTTGCGGCTGATGTCCCGCACGCTCTCGATGAAGCCCCGCTTCGGCTTCAGGGACTCCGGCTCACTCACGCTCTGCAATCTAGTCACGCCGCGACTACCCGCGGCTGTGCAGCGGCCTGGGACACCCTCATGATCGGCTCACCTCGCGCTCGACGGCTTGTGAAGCACCGATGCACTGTCGGTGCCTCGCGATACGCTTGGAGTGGGGACCGCGAGCCCCCTTGGGGGAATGCTGCCGCCCCCGAATCCGAGGTTACTGTGCGGCACCGACGGAAACCGGGCCAAGCATCTGGCCAAAAGATGGTCAGATCGGGTCCCCGCCGGATGTCCTCTCTCCTGGTGAACGAATCGGCGCACAACGGCTGGTACTAAACCTCAACGGCGCAGAGTCGTCTCCTGCGCCATGTGCGAGAGCTTCGCCGGGTTGCGGACCGCGTACAGCCCGCTGATCAGGCCGTTGTCGATGCGCAGAGCGACCACGGTGTCCAGTTCGCCCTCGAACTTGAAGATCAACGCCGGGTAGCCGTTGACCTGGGCCGCCTCCATCTCCCAGTCGGTCACCTTCATCAGGCCGCCGAGCAGCATGCGCGCCACCTTCGAAGCACCCACGACGGGACGTGCGACCGCCTGCTTCACACCGCCACCGTCACCGAGGAATACGACGTCCGGCGCCAGCAGGTTCAGAAGCGCCTGCAGATCACCGGTTTCGGTGGCGCGCTGGAAGGCGGCCAGCACCTTGCGGGTCTCCGCCTGGGTCACCACCTCGCGCGGGCGGCGGGCGGCCACGTGGGAGCGGGCCCGGTGCGCGATCTGGCGGACGGCGGCGGGGTTCTTGTCGACGGCCGAGGCGATCTCCTCGTAGTCCAGGTCGAAGACCTCGCGCAGGACGAAGACGGCGCGTTCGGTCGGGGTGAGCGTTTCGAGGACCAGCATCATCGCCATCGAGACGCTGTCGGCCAGTTCCACGTCCTCGGCGACGTCCGGCGCGGTGAGCAGCGGTTCGGGGAGCCAGGAACCCACGTAGGACTCCTTGCGGCGGCCCAGGGTCCGCAACCTGGACAACGCCTGGCGGGTGACGATGCGGACCAGGTAGGCGCGGTGGTTCTCGACGATGTCGTGCTCGACGCCGGCCCACTTGAGCCACGTCTCCTGCAGTACGTCCTCGGCGTCGGCGGCGGAGCCGAGCATCTCGTAGGCGATCGTGAAGAGCAGGTTGCGGTGGCTCACGAACGTGTCGGTCGCGACGTCCGGCATTGGTCTCCTCCTGACACGGGTCTCTCCACAAGACACCGGCCGACGAGGGTTTGTGACAGTGGCGTGAGTCACAAATCCGCCGTGTCACAGCCGAAGAGCGAGCGGCATCTCGTGGTCGTCAGGCAAGGCCCACCAGGGAGGAAATCATGGAATCGCGCTTCGACCTCTTCGCCACCGAAACCGGCGCCAAGATCGCCAAGCGGTTCGCAGGCCTCGGCATGGCGCTGCACCAGTCACCGCTGCCGAAGATCACGGCCGAGCTCGTCAACCTGCGGGCCAGCCAGATGAACGGCTGCGGCTTCTGCATCGACATGCACGTCAAGGAGGCCGTGGCGGCGGGCGAGGACCCGCTGCGGCTGCACCTGGTCGCGGGCTGGCGCGAGACGACCGTGTTCACCGAGGCCGAGCAGGCCGCGCTGGCGTTCGCGGAAGAGGGCACGCGGCTCACGCACGAGGGCGTGACCGACGAGACCTGGGCGAACCTGCGCAAGCACTACGACGACGAGCAGGTCGCATCGCTCGTCTGCCTGCTCGGGCTGATCAACGCCGCCAACCGGATGGCCGTGATCACGCACCAGAAGGGCGGCTCGTACCAGACCGGGATGCTGGCCCAGTTCGAGAGCTAGTGGATCCTGCCCCTGAGCATGATCATGCGCGGCGACCGCAGGACGTCGAGGTTCTCGCGAGGGTCCTCGTCGTAGACCACGATGTCCGCGGCCGCGCCTTCGGTCAGCGACGGGAAACCGAGCCACTCGCGGGCGTTCCACGACGCTGCGCCGATGGCGTCGGCGGCGCTCATGCCCACGCGGTGCAGTGCGGCGATCTCGTCGACGATGCGGCCGTGCTGGATGCCGCCGCCCGCGTCGGTGCCCGCGTAGACCGGCACACCGGCCTCGATCGCCGACGCCACGGTCGTGGAGACGCGGGCGTGCAGGGCCCGCATGTGGTTCGCGTACGCCGGGTACTTGGCCGCCCTGTCCGCGATGCCGGGGAACGTCTCGATGTTGATCAGCGTCGGCACCAGCGCGGTGCCCCGCGCGGCCATCAGCGAGATCGTGTCGTCGGTCAGGCCGGTGCCGTGCTCGATGCAGTCGATGCCCGCGTTGATCAGGCCGGGCAACGCGTCCTCGCCGAACACGTGCGCCGTCACCTTCGCACCGGCGTCGTGGGCGACCTTGATCGCCTGGGCCAGCTCCTCGTCCGTCCACAGTGGAGCGAGGTCGCCCACGCCGCGGTCGATCCAGTCGCCGACGAGCTTCACCCAGCCGTCGCCGTACGCGGCCTGCTCGGCGACCGCGGTGGGCAGGTCCGACTCGATCTCCACGCCGATGTGCGGGAGGTAGCGCTTCGGGCGGGCGATGTGGCGGCCAGCCCGGATGATCCGCGGCAGGTCCAGGCGCTCCTGCAGCGGCGTCGTGTCGATCGGCGAACCGCAGTCGCGGATCAGCAACGTGCCCGCGTCGCGGTCCGTCACTGCCTGTTCCACCGCTTCCGGCAGCTCCACGCCACCCTGCGGGCCCAGGCCGACGTGGCAGTGCGCGTCGACCAGGCCGGGCACCAGGAACCCGCCGTCGACAACGGTCTGAGCACCCGGCACCGGCCGGGTGCGAACCCGCCCGTTGACGACCCACAGGTCTCGCGGTTCGCCGTCGGGAAGGACGACGCCGCGCAGGTGCGTGGTCACTTCTTCTTGTCGTCCCCGTCGAACTTGAACTTCGACGGGTCGAAGCCGGGCGGAAGCTCGTTCAGGTTGCCGCCGAGGTCGGGCAGACCGCCACCGGGAGGCAGGCCGGGCATACCTGGCATGCCGGCGGGCATGCCACCGGGGAACATGCCGGGGAAACCGCCCTTGATCTTGGGCGGCGTCGGGCCGCGGCCCTTCCCCTTCTTCCCCTTCTTGCCCTTGCCCTTCTTGCCGCCGCCACCGCCGCCGAAGCCCATCCGGCCGGCCATGGCCGACATCATCTTGCGGGCCTCGAAGAAGCGGTTGACCAGGTCGTTGACGTCGCTGACCTTGACGCCCGAACCGTTGGCGATGCGCAGCCGGCGGGAGGCGTTGATGATCTTGGGGTCGTCGCGCTCCGCCGGGGTCATGCCGCGGATGATGGCCTGGATGCGGTCGAGGTGCTTCTCGTCCAGCATCGCGAGCTGGTCCTTCATCTGACCGGCACCGGGGAGCATGCCGAGCAGGTTCGCGATCGGGCCCATCTTGCGGATCGCGAGCATCTGCTCCAGGAAGTCCTCGAGCGTCAGCTGGCCGGAGTGCAGCTTCTGCGCGGCCTTCTCGGCCTGCTGCTGGTCGAAGTGCTGCTCGGCCTGCTCGATCAGCGTGAGGACGTCACCCATGCCGAGGATGCGCGAGGCCATCCGGTCGGGGTGGAAGACGTCGAAGTCCTCGAGCTTCTCGCCGTTGGACGCGAACAGGATCGGCTGGCCGGTGACCTCGCGGACCGACAGCGCGGCACCACCGCGGGCGTCACCGTCGAGCTTCGTCAGCACCACGCCGGTGAAACCGACGCCGTCGCGGAACGCCGTGGCCGTGTTGACCGCGTCCTGACCGACCATGGCGTCGACCACGAACAGGACCTCGTCCGGGTTGACCGCGGCCCGGATGTCGATGGCCTGCTTCATCATCTCCTCGTCGACACCCAGCCGGCCGGCCGTGTCGACGAGGACGATGTCGTGCTGCTTCGCCCTGGCTTCCTCGATGCCGCGGCGCGACACCGCGACCGGGTCACCCACGCCGTTGCCCGGCTCGGGAGCGAAGACGGGCACGCCCGCGCGCTCACCGACGACCTGGAGCTGCGTGACGGCGTTGGGGCGCTGCAGGTCGGCCGCGACGAGCAGCGGCGTGTGGCCCTGCCCCTTCAGCCACTTGGCGAGCTTGCCCGCGAGCGTCGTCTTACCGGCACCCTGCAGACCCGCCAGCATGATCACCGACGGCGGGTTCTTCGCGAGGTTCAGGCGGCGCGTCTCGCCACCGAGGACGTTGACCAGCTCCTCGTTGACGATCTTCACGACCTGCTGCGCCGGGTTCAGCGCCTGGTGGACCTCGGCACCCTTGGCGCGCTCCTTCACCTTGCCGATGAAGTTGCGCACAACTGGCAGCGCAACGTCGGCCTCGAGCAGGGCGACCCTGATCTCGCGCGCGGTGGCGTCGATGTCGGCGTCGCTGAGCCTGCCCTTGCCGCGGAGGCCCTGGAGGACCGTGGTCAGCCGGTCGGAAAGCGTGGAGAACACGCCGTCCAGACTAGCTAACCGCGATGCCGTGACTGGCCAAGGCCTCCAGCAGCACCGGTGGCCGCCGTCCCACGGGAGCCGTGGAGATCTGCGCGAACCGCAGACCGGCCGCCACCGCCGCCCCGTCCGCCACGGGATCGTCGCCCACGTACAGGCACTCGGAAGGCTCCACGTCGAGCCGGACGCACGCCGCCTCGAAGGCCCGCGCGGAAGGCTTGGCGAAGCCGATCTCGAACGACAGCGCGAAGGCGTCCACCACCAGCGACTCCCGCGCGAACACCGGCCGGATGTCCCACGAGATGTTGCTCAGCACCCCGACCTTCAACGGGCGCGCGGCGGCCAGAGCGGCCGGCGCGTCGGGATAGGGCACCCAGAACGCCGGGTTGTGCAGCCGCTGGAACAGGTCGTCGGGCATGGAGAGGCCCGCCAGCCGGAACAGGGTCCAGTAGGCCGACCGGTTCGCCAGCGCCGTGAGGTCCCTGGCTTCCCACACGGCGCGTTCGGCGGCGTTCATGCGTGCCACGTAGGGGGCGGGCGCGCGCAGGACGGAGAGGTGGGCCGGCGAGAGCCATCGGTGGGTGGGACGCCCGAAGAGGGTGCCTGCGAAGTCGAAGAGAACCGCCTTGATCACGACACAATGATGCGCAGACCACCCGAGGTTCCCGCACGGGTGAGCAGCGTCACGCTGCCGAAGCCGGCAGGGACCCAGCCCGCCTCGAACCGGGCGCGCATCTCCATCCCGCGGCGGACGTGCCGTTCGAAGGCGTGGGTCCGCACCACGCGGCGGCGGGCGATCTGGCCGTCCAGGGCCTGGGCCGCCGAGGCGTCCAGCCACAGGAAGTGGCGGGAACGCCCCGACAGCAGACCGGCCAGGACCAGCATGAAACGGGTGCCGGGACGGGTGGACGGCTCGTGCACCACCAGCAGGCCCGTGCGGAACAACGCCGCCCAGAACACGCGGAGCCGGTGCGTGAGGTGCACGAAGACGCGCCAGTACTTGTACGGCAGGGGCATGCGCGGTTCGAGCCACATGCGCACTTGGTCGGAGTCGAGCACGGTGACCGGCTCCTCCGCGTCCAGGCGGGTGAGCAGCGTCGTCTTGCCCGCGCCGGGGATGCCGGCGAGGACGACGAGTGAGCGTGGCTGCACTCGGACGGCGGTGGTCTGCGTGTTCAACACGGCGGTCATGTCCTAGAAGACGTGTTGACCTTCCCTCTCGTTCAGTTTGGTCCGAATTCTGAGGAAATGCACAGAAGTTCAACGCCAGACGACTGCCCGGTACACGCCGCCCGCGAAACCCGCGCGGCCGATGATCTGTCCGCTCTCGGCCAGTCCCGTCACGACGCTGCTGGTAGAACCGGCGAGCACGGGCAGCGCCGTCTGCACGCCGGCGGCGTCCCACGTCACCGCCCACGAACCGGCGGTGCCGGCCACCACACCGGCGTTGTTGATCGCGGCGGCGACCGACGGCGACGGGGCGAGCGGTACGGCAGTGGGCGGCTCGGTCACCGTCCAGCGGACCGCCCGCGTGCCCGAGGTGCCGACGGCGAAGCCGTTGTCGGAGATGTCGCGCGGGAAGGCGCCCACACCCAGCGACACGCGCCTGCGGCCCGGCCACAGCACACCTTCGTCGCCGACCCGGCCCACCGCGTCGGCGGCCTGGTTGTGGCCGTGCAGCTGCGCGCCGGCGTTGTCGTACACGTAAAGGCTGCCCTGGCCGGCGTTGGTCCACCGCGCGGGCGCGGTCCGCGAGTACCCGATCACCGTGTCATCGCTGGTCACGTGTGACGCCCGGCCCTCACCGACCACGAACGCCACGCCGTCGCGGTCCCAGACGACCGCGTGGCTGACGCCGTTGATCGTCGCGTCGCCGACGACGGTGCGGTCGTCGTTGATGTCCCAGGCGACCGAGGAGTCCGCGCCGGGCACGGTCAGCACGGTCAGCCGGCCGCGGTCGTCCCAGCGCGCGGCTCGTGCGCGGTTCGTGGAGTCGGCGACATAGCCGACGACGTTGCTCGCGCCGTTGACCGCGGTCGCCCACGAACCGAAGCCGAGATCGTCGAGTTTCGAGACGGGTGAGTAGCGGTCCCACCGGACCGCGTTCGCCGAACGGCCGTCCGAGCTCATCGAGACACCGGTGACGGTGCCGAACTCGTTGATGTCGGTGGCGATGCTCAGCTGATGACCCGGCAGCGTGCCGAGGTCCTCGACCGCCACGGCGGCTTGAGCGGAAGGAGTGGTCAGGAACGTCGCGGCGACGGCCACGACCGAGACCATTGACAGTTTGTTCTTCACGATGCAACCCCCAGCGTCGCGAATCCCTTACCCGCCACCCTGCCCCGGCCGCGCCGCCGTTGTCCAGGAAGCTGTCTCGTTGTCAGTGCCAGAGGACCGCATGGGGGAAGGGAAACACCGGCCGGAGAGTCCGGCGGTGTCATTGCACGGTGCCTCCCCCAGCTCCGCGAACGATCACCGCCGGCCTGCCCCGGCCGGGTCCACCGTCCAGAAAGTGTTCCACCCCTCGAGGACGCTTTCCGGACACCACAAGACTGCCGGGTGCCGGAACCGTTCAGGAGCGTGAGCACCCGGAGAGGTTGTGCGTAGAGCTACTCAACTGCTACCTGGCCGCCTCGAGCACGGCCCGTTCGATTCGCCGCCGGTCCAGTTCCGCGCCCGCGATGCTGAACGAGTCGACGACGGTCGCGCCCAACGTGGACACGCGCGCCCACTGCACGTCGACACCGCACTGCTCCAGCGCACCGGCCACCTTGTGCAGCAGCCCGATCCGGTCGGCCGCACGCAGTTCGAGCACCACCGCGCCGGTCGCCTCGTCGTCGAACCACAGCACCTTCGCGGGCGGCGGGTCGAGCGGCGGGCCGCCGTAGTCGCGTTCCTTCGCGGCGAGCTTGTCCGCCAGCGGCAGCGAGCCCTCGATCGCCCTGGACAGCTGTTCGCGCAGCAGCTTCGCGTCCGGCAACGAGCCGAAGCGCGGTGACACGGTGAACGTGTCCACCGTCGCGCCGCCGTGCGAGCGCAACGTCGCCGCGTGGACCTCCAGCGAGTTCAGCGCGAGCACGCCGGCCGCCTTGGACAGCATGCCGGGACGGTCCGGCGCGAGCACCGTCACGATCGCCGCGTGATCCTGCTTCTCCAGCAGCACTTCCGGCTTCCCCGACGCCGCGACACGTTCCGCCATCGTCACGTGCGCGGGGTCGAGCGGTTCCGGTTTGGGCAACGCCTCCCCGGCCATCGCCGTGCGGCAGCGTGCAACCAGGTCGGCCATCAGCGCGGCCTTCCAGTCCGTCCACACACCCGGTCCGGTCGCGAGGGAGTCCGACTCCGCCAAGGCGTGCAGGAGTTCCAGCAGCACCGCGTCGCCACCGAGCGTCTCCACCACCCGGTGCACGGTCGCCTCGTCCTCGACGTCACGCCGGGTCGCGGTGTGCGGCAGCAGGAGGTGGTGCCGGACCATCGCGGACAACGTCTCGACGTCCTGCGGCCACAACCCGATCCGCTCACCGATCTGGGTCGCCAGCGCGGCACCCACCTCGGAGTGGTCCTGCTGCCGGCCCTTGCCGATGTCGTGGATCAACGCGCCCAGCAGCAACAGGTCGGGCCGCGCCACCGTGGTCGCCAGCCTGGCGGCGTGCGCGACCGTCTGCACGAGATGCCGGTCGACCGTCCACATGTGCGCGGCGTCGCGCGGCGGAAGGTCCCGGACCGCGCCCCACTCGGGGAACAGCCGGCCCCACAACCCCGTGCGGTCCAACGCTTCCACTACGTCCACGAGCCCGCTTCCGCTGCCCAGCAACGCCAGCAGCTCCTCACGGGCCTCACGCGGCCACGGCTGGCGCAGCTCCGGCGCCGAGTCCGCGAGCCGGGTCAGCGTGCCGGACGCGATCGGGTGCTTGCTGCGAGCGGCAGCCGTGGCCACGCGCAACAACAGTGCGGGGTCGCGGCTGGGAACCGCGTCACGGGCGAGAGAGACCTCGGACCCGTGCAGCACAACGCCTTCGTCCAGCGGTCTGCGCGGCGGCTGTCCTCTCAGGAACGCGCCGAGCCCGCGCTTCGGCGCGGCGGCACGAGCCGTCCGCATCGCGACGTCGAACGCGTAGACGACCGTCCGTGCGGCAGAAGAAAGCGAACGGGCCAAAGCGAACCGGTCGGCCAGCCCCAGCGCCGAGGCGACCTCGTCACCGTCCTGCGCCCGCAGCACATCACGGGGTTTGCGCGCCACGCGACGAAGTTCGGTGCGCACGTCCAGCAGCAGTTTGCGGGCCTCACCGACGTCGGCGGAGGGCCGATCCACGAGCTGTGCCAACGACAGCGCGTCCAGGATCGTGAGATCGCGCAGGCCACCGCGGCCGTGCTTCAGATCGGGTTCGACGCGGTGCGCGATCTCGCCACCACGGCCCCAGCGCTTCTGCGACGACTCGGCGATCTCGTCCAGGCGGTTGCGCACGTTGCCGCGCCACGCCTGCCGAGCACCGTCGGCGAGCTTCTGCGAGACCTCCTGGTCGCCGGCGATGTGCCGGATGTCCAGCAGTCCCAAGGCGGTCCGCAGGTCACCGGCGGCGACCCTGAGCGCCTCCCCCACGGTGCGGACCGAGTGGTCGAGGCCGATGCCGGAGTTCCACAGCGGATACCAGAGCTTCTCGGCGATCTGGTCGATGTTCTTGACGCCGTTGTGCACCAGCACCAGGTCGAGGTCGGAGTAGGGCACGAGCTCACGCCGCCCCAGCCCGCCGACCGCCACGAGCGCGATACCCGATCCGGATATGCCCGCTCCCCCCGCGTGTTTGGTCAACCAGAACTCGTGCAGGTCCACGAGTGCTTCGCGCAGAGGTTCGGCGGCCAAGCGACGACGACCTGGTGCGAGCAGCCTTTCGCGTGCTCGCACCAGGTCGTCAGCCGTGACGACGGCCGTTTCGTTGTTCTCCACGGGCCGTCTCCTCAGTTGTTTACAGCGCGTCCGATCCACGTTCGCCGGTGCGGACCCGCACCACCGTGTCGACCGGAGTCACCCAGACCTTGCCGTCGCCGATCTTGCCGGTGCGGGCGGCCTCGACCACCGCTTCCAGCACCTTCTCCACGGCGTTGTCGTCCACGACGACCTCGACCTTGATCTTGGGGACGAAGTCCACGGAGTACTCGGCACCCCGGTAGACCTCGGTGTGGCCCTTCTGGCGGCCGTAGCCCTGCACCTCGCTGACGGTCATGCCCAGCACCCCGAGCTGTTCCAGGGAGCTCTTCACGTCGTCGAGCGTGAACGGCTTGATGATCGCGGTGACCAGCTTCATTTCTTGTTGCTCCCCTCGAGAACCGCGGTCGCACCCGCGGCCACGCTCGCCTTGCCGGTACCACGCGCGCTGGTGAGGCTGCCGTACTCGTAGGCGCGCTCAGCGTGCTCAGCCTCGTCGATGCTGGCGACCTCCGCCTCCTCCGACGCGCGGAACCCGACGGTGAACTTCACCAGGTAACCGAGCAGCAGGCTCAGCACGAACGAGTAGGCGAGCACCGCGAACGCACCGACGGCCTGACGCCACAGCTGGTCGACGCCGCCGCCGTAGAAGAGACCGTTGATCTTGGCCGGGGCCGCGTCGCTGGCGAAGAGACCGATCAGGATCGTGCCGGACAGACCACCGACGAGGTGCACGCCGACGACGTCGAGCGAGTCGTCGAAACCGAGGCGGTACTTGAGGCTCACGGCCAGCGCGCACAGCACACCGGTGATCGCGCCGATCGCGATGGCGCCGATCGGGGTGACCGAGGAACAGGCGGGCGTGATCGCGACCAGACCGGCGATGACACCCGAGGCCGCACCGAGGGTGGTGGCCTTGCCGTCACGGATCCGCTCCGTCAGCATCCAGCCGAGCATCGCGGCGCAGGTGGCGACGAGCGTGTTGATGAACGTGACACCGGCGGTGGCGTTCGCGCCCAGGGCCGAACCGGCGTTGAAGCCGAACCAGCCGAACCACAGCAGACCGGCGCCGAGCACGACCAGCGGCAGGCTGTGCGGCTTCATGGGCTCCTTCGGCCAGCCGACGCGCTTGCCGAGCACCAGAGCCAGGGCGAGACCAGCCGCACCGGCGTTGATGTGCACCGCGGTACCACCGGCGAAGTCGATCGCGAGGAGCTTGTTGGCGATCCAGCCACCGGGGTCGACGACGTTGCCGGCCTCGTCCTTGCCGTCGAAGTCGAAGACCCAGTGCGCGACCGGGAAGTACACGACCGTCGCCCACAGGCCGGCGAACAGCAGCCACGGGCCGAACCGGGCGCGGTCCGCGATCGCACCGGAGATCAACGCGACCGTGATGATCGCGAACATCGCCTGGAACGCCACGAACACGGTGCTCGGGATCTTGGCGGGCAGCGCGAGCGACTCGGGCGCCAGCAGTCCGCTGAGACCGAAGAACTCGAACGGCTTGCCCAGCAGGCCAGCGCCGACGTCCGCACCGAATGCCGTCGAGTACCCGAACAGCACCCACAGGACACCGACAACGGCCATCGCGCCCAAGCTCATCATCATCATGTTGAGCACGCTCTTCGAACGGACCATACCTCCGTAGAAGAAGGCAAGGCCCGGCGTCATCAGCAGCACCAAGGCGGCGCTGATGAGCACCCAGGCGGTGTCCCCTGTATCCACTTCGACCTCCACTGCACGTCGGTTGCAGGGAGCATCGGGATGTCCTGTTTCACCCGCTTACGTGGAACGTTTCGCGCAGGTGAACTGTCGACCTGGACGTGTTACGTCCGCGTTTCACGGCGTTCACGGTCACGATTCGGCCACCTCACGGCGGCGACCCGGTGACGAGCTGTAGCCCGCGCCGTCCCTCTTCCGAGGCAATCGACCACCCCGCCCACGCCCGCTGGATACCGCGGGCTGATGCGCACCTTCGCCGTGCTGCTGGTCGTCGTCACGTGTTCGGCGTTCGTCGCGTTCGCCGTCTACATGTTCCAGGAGCTGAAGGGGACGGTCGCGGGCGCGCACGGATTCGACGTGATCACGCAGGGAGAGCAGGTGGTGGGCGAGGTCCGGCAGGAGACCGGCACCTGCGCCGATCCGTTCGGGGCGATGAAGGTGGTCCCGCACTCCGGGCGCACCAGGGTGACCCTGGAAATCCGGCCGCAGCAGCACGTCATCAACGCGATCCGGCTGCGGGTGGACGCCGTCACACCCCGGTACCGGAAGGCGCGGTACCTGTACCACTGCGCCGGTCCCGCCGAGCCCGCCGCCACCCGTGTGCGGGTCGACGCGAGCAAGGAGACCGTGTACCCCGTCGAGGGTTCGTTCCCGCGACAGGTGCCGGCGGAGGGCTACCGGCAGGACATCGAGGTCGAGGTGCACGGCGAGATGGCCGCCGACTGGCAGGTCGAGGTCGACTACACGCTCGACGGCGTCGCCGGGACACAGCTCGCGCCAGGGCTCCGAGGGCTGGTCACCGAGCCCGGACCGGCCGAAGCCGACGGGCGCCGGGTGTGGTGCGACCGGCAGTGGCGCCCGGGCGAACGGTGCTAGCGACGAACTGACCCTGCCCCCGGCGTGTACACCGGGGGGCAGGGCCAGTGACCTGTGAACTCAGAACGGTCCAGCGATCTTCGGCTTCGCCGACAGCACCGACGCCTCGGCAGGAGGCTCGACCGCGGCACAGGACGTGCCACTGCGCGGCAGCTTCAACGACACCATGTACTCGTTGTTGATCTTCAGCGTGCACTCGCTGCGGTCGTAGACGCCGTGGCCCCAGCCCTCGTAGGTCACGAAGACGGTGGTGTCACGGGACTGCTTGTGCGCGTTGACGGCCCACTCGTAGACCGTCGCCGTGTCGTACCTGGAGTTGGTGAGCAGGATCTTCGGCGCGTTCTTGATCTTCAGCGGGTGCTGGGGGTTCGTGGCCTTCGGGAACCCGACGCAACCCATCATGGCGCCGTGGCCGATCGACGAGCCGAGGGTGTCCGGCGCGACACGCTTCTCCATGGCGTTCAGCGCCTGGTACTCGCCCCACGAGCTGACGCGGAGGTTGTAGTCGTTGCAGAAGATGCCCGCGAACGGGTTCTCGAACGTCTCACCCTCCGCGAACGCACCGGCGGCCACCGGCGCACCCTGAACGAGCGTCGCGATGTAGTCGGCGAACGGCTTGAAGGCCGGGCCGTAACCCATGCCGACCACGTTGGCACCGAGGCGCTCGGCGGTGATGACGTTGCCGTTCGAGTCCTTCAGCTCACCGCGGGCGGCCTTGGCGAGCAGGTCCTTCCAGATCTTGCGCAGGTCCTTGCCGTAGAACGGCGACGACGGCGTGCGGTCGCTCCACTTGACCCACTCGTTGAACATGTCCTGCGCACCGCGCGCCTCGGTCTCGAGGAACTTCCAGGTGCCGAGGCTGTGGTCCATGTTGGAGTCGATGATCATGGCGCGGATGTTGCGGCCGTACTGCTCCGCGTAGTGCTGCCCCATGATCGTGCCGTACGAGATGCCGTAGTAGTTGATCTTCTTCTCGCCCAGCGCGCGGCGGATCGAGTCGATGTCGTTGGCGACGTCCCGCGTCGAGGCGTGGTCGAAGATCGGGCCGGACTGCTTGCGGCAGTCCTCGCGCAGCTCCTTGTTGAACGCGACCAGCTGGTCGAACTCGGCCTTGGTCTTCGGGTAGTCGGACGGTTGCTTGCGCAGCAGGTCGGCCGAGCACTTGATCGGCTGGCTGCGCGCGACGCCACGCGGGTCGAACCCGATGACGTCGAACTTGTCGACGATCTCCTTGCTGAAGTAGCGGTCGGCGCCGAACGAGAAGTCGACACCGGAGCCGCCGGGGCCACCGGGGTTGATGACCATCGCACCGATCCGGCCGGCCTGGTCGTTGGCCTTGCGGCGCGACACGGCCAGCTTGAACTTCTCACCGGCCGGCTTGGCGTAGTCGATCGGCAGCTCCAGGAAGCCGCAGTCCATCGTCGGAACTTCCTCGCACGGCTTCCAGTCGATCGCGCCGACCTTGAACTCCGGCTGCCCCTCCGGAGCCGCCAGCGCGAGCGGTGACACACCCAGTACCAATGCAGAACTCGCGAGCGCGGCTCCGAAGGCGCGCATCATCGGTTGCATGGATTTCCTCCCTAGATCCCCGATCTTGCGGGAGGAAACGCTTCCACCGATCGTGTGACGCAGACAACCAACCGAGGTAGGGAAAAGAATCAGCCTGTGGTCGGACAACCACCCTCAGTTAGTCGTTTTGGTCCACATCGTCCGGAGGTGTGTTAGCCCGTCACTCGTAGGGGTGCCTACGACGCGCAGGCGAGCCATGCCTCCGTCCGGGTAGATGTCGAGCCGTACCTGCGTCGCCTCGACACCGTCCACGACGAACCGGTGCCGCGTGTCGGGCTGCAGCCGGGTGCGGGGCAGGACGTCGAACCAGGCGTCCGGGTCCTTGCGCTCGTCGCAGCCGCTCACCGACGCCCAGCCCGGCGCGTTGCCCTTGAAGTGGCTGGTGTCGAGCTCGACGAGCTGCACGACACCGGGTGCGGCGAGCCGGACCGACACCCAGTCGTTGCCGTCGTCACGCCGGCGCGCGGTCTCCCAGCCCTCGCCCATGACCGTGGCCTGACCGGGAGCGATGAGGTTGTTCGGCGAGCTGTAGAACATGTTGCTGCAACCGGTGACGACGGCGCCGTTCTCCAGCGCCGCGAGGTCGATGCCCGGCACGAGCAGCCGCGGGTCCGCGATCGGTTCACCGTGGACGCGCAGCCTGGCGACGCCGCCGTCCGGGTCGATGGTGAGGCGGACGTGCGTGACGCGGCGGTCCTCCGCGACGTCGAAGAAGTGCTTCTCGTCGCCCTTCAGCGCGGACCGCTCGACCAGCGGGAACCACTCGGTGATCTCGTCGGCGGACGGGTAGCCGTCGGCCTGGGCACCTTCCACCCAGCAGAACGGCGGGTAGTTGCCCTTGAAGAACGCCGTGTCGACGACGATTCCGCGCACGACACCGGGCATGCCGAGCCGGATCACCGCCTGGTCCACCCCTGCCTCACGACGGCGCCTGGTCTCCCAGCCGTCGTAGATCTGTCCTTTGTGGCCGAAGGTGTAGGTCTGGTAGACCGGCTCGGCTGGCTTGATCAGGTTCTCCCGCTCGGCGAACAGCTCGTCGTTCGCCCACACCACACCACCCCCGACCGCGCGCGAGGCGAGATCGGGCAGCCGGGTCCACTCCGTCATGCTTCTCCTCTGCGTAGCAGCTTGCCTTGCGTCTCACTGATTTCCTTGCCACGCAACCACGTCTGGCGCACGACGCCGTGCAACGTGCGACCGTGGTACGGCGTGACCGGGTTGCGGTGGTGGAGCTTGTTCTTGTCCACCACGAACGTCTCGTCCGGCGCGAACACCACGAGGTCCGCGTCCTTGCCGGGTTCGATGGCGCCCTTGCTCTCCAGCCCGACCTGACGTGCCGGGTGGGCGGCCATCCAGCGCACGACGTCGGTGAGCTGGAAGCCCCGTTCGCGCGCCCCCGTCCACACCGCGGGCAGGCCCAGCTGCAGCGACGCGATGCCGCCCCAGGCCGTGGCGAAGTCGCCTTCCTTCAGCTCGACCGTGCTCGGCGAGTGGTCGCTCGCCACGAGGTCGATCAGGCCCTCCCGCAGCCCCCACCAGAGCGCCTCGCGGTTCGCCTCCTCGCGGATCGGCGGGCAGCACTTGAACTCCGTCTGCCCGTCGTGGATCTCCTCCGCGGTGAACGTGAGGTAGTGCGGGCAGGTCTCGGCGCTGATCTGCAACCGGTCGCGCTTCGCGGCCTCCAGGATCGAGAGGGCGTCGGACGACGAGAGGTGCAGGATGTGCGTGCGGGCACCGGTCCTGCGGGTCAGCTCGACGACGTCGCTGATCGCCCGGTTCTCGGCCTCACGCGGCCGTGAGGCGAGGAACCCCGCGTAGTCCGGTTCGGCGTCACGAACCGTGTGCGCGTCCTCGGCGTGCACGATCGTCAACGCGTCGAGCGTCGCCAGTTCGCGCAACGCCGCTTCCAGCTCAGCCGTGGTGACGGCGGGGAACTCGTCGACGCCCGAGTGCAGCAGGAAGCACTTGAAGCCGAAGACGCCGGCCTCGTGCAGCGGCTTCAGGTCGGCCAGGTTGCCGGGGACGATGCCGCCCCAGAACCCGACGTCGACCGACACGTTCGCCGCCGCCTTGCGCTTGATCTCCAGCGCCTCCAGCTCCACCGTCGGCGGGATGCTGTTCAGCGGCATGTCGATGATCGTCGTGACGCCACCGGCGGCCGCGGCCCTCGTGGCGGTCTCGAAGCCCTCCCACTCGCTGCGGCCGGGGTCGTTGACGTGCACGTGCGTGTCGACGAGACCGGGCAGCAGCACCTCGTCGTCCGCGAGGTGCACGACGTTCGGCGAGTCGATGTGCGGCTCGACGGCGACGATCCGGCCGTCGACGACACCGACGTCGCACGCGATCTCGCCCTGCGGGGTGATCACCCTGCGGGCGCGGAAGACCAGGTCCATGCCGCTCACTCTGACACCCAGTCGCGGGCGATGCGACCGCCGATGCCGACGAGCAGCGGTTCGGCCTGGGCCATGCATCTCGTGACGTCCGGCTCGATGTCCAGCAACGCGTAGGCGGCCTTCAGCCCCAGGTCGCCCGGTTCGACCGAGCACTGACCCGCCACCGCGACCACCGGGACGTCACCGGACGCCCTGACCACGCCGAACGGTGCCTTGCCGTGCCGGGTCTGGGCGTCCAGCGACCCCTCGCCCGTGATCACCAGCGAGGCTTCCCCGACCGCCTCGGCGAACCCGACCAGTTCCAGCACCACCTCGATGCCCGGCCGGAACCGCGCGCCGAGCACCGCGAGCGCGGCGAACCCGATCCCGCCCGCGGCACCGGCGCCGGGCCGGTCCGCGTGCTCCAGGCCCAGCCTGGAAGCGAAAGCCGCGAGGCGGGCCTCGAGGATCTCGACCTGATCGGGTGAGGCGCCCTTCTGCGGCCCGTAGACCGCCGCCGCGCCCGTCGGGCCGAGCAGCGGGTTGTCCACGTCCGAGGCCAGCACGAGGTCGACGCCGTCGAACGACGCCCCGCCCAGCGCCTCCAGCATCCCCGCGCCGCCGTCCGTGCACGCGCTGCCGCCGAGCCCCAGCACGATCGTGGTGCAGCCGGTGTCCAGCGCGGCTTTGAGCAGCTCACCGACGCCGTGGCTGGTGGCGTCGAGCGGCGCCGGCCGGTCGAGCAACGTGAGCCCGGCCGCCGCGGCGACCTCGACCACGGCGGTGGTGCCCCTGACCGCGAAGGACGCCGGCACCGGCTTGCCGACCGGGCCGGTGACCCAGCGTCCCACCTTCACGAACCCGGCGGCGACGGCGGCGTCGACCGTGCCGTCGCCGCCGTCCGCCACCGGGAGGCAGCGCACGTCCAGGTCCGGGACCGCCTCCCGCAGGCCGCGCGCGACGGCGGCAGCGACCTGCGGGGCGGTGAGCGATCCCTTGAACTTGTCCGGCGCGACAATCACGTGACTCACGGGATCGGCTCGAATTCCTTCATCGCGGCGATGGACGTGCCGTTCGCGGTGTTGCCCTCACGTTCGATCATGATCTCCACGAGCACCGGCCGTTGCGTGCGGTCGGCTTCTTTGCGCGCCCACTCCAGCGAGCTGCGGATCTCGCCGGGATCGGCCACGCGAACCCCGGAGCACCCGTAGGCCTCCATGATCTTCACGTTGTCCGAGCCGGTGGTGTCGTAGTGAATGTCGACCTCGTACTTCATGTCGTAGCCGCCGTGGTCCTCCGCCATCCTGATCAGGCCGAGGTACTCGTTGTTCAGCATGATCAGCACGAACGGCACGTCGTACTGGGCGCCGACCGCGAGCTCCTCCACGAGGAACTGGAACGAGTAGTCGCCGACGATGCCGACGACCTCGGCGTCCGGCCTGGCCTTCTTGACCCCGATGGCCGCCGGGATCTCCCAGCCGAGCGGGCCTGCCTGGCCGCACACCTGGTAGTGGCGCGGCTTGTGCGCCTTCTGGTGCTGGCCGGACCAGATCTGGTAGAGCCCGATGGCCGTGACGAAGTAGGTGTCCGGGCCGTAGAACTCGTTGATCTCCTTGAACACCCGCGGCGCCTTGACCGGGACGGTGTCGAAGTCCTCGCGCCGCAGCAGGGTCCGCTTGAGCTCCTGGCACCTTTCGACCCAGACACCCTTGTCCCGCGGCCCGTGCTGCTTCGCCTGTTCCAGCAGGGCCTGCAGGAACAACTTGGTGTCTGCCACGATCCCGAGGTCGGGCCCGAACACCTTGCCGATCTGGGTCGGCTCGACGTCGACGTGGATGAACTTGCGGTCGCCGCGGTAGGTCGCGAGGTCACCGGTGTGCCGGTCGCCGAACCGCGCGCCCAGCGCGAGCACGAGGTCGGACTCCAGGAACGACGCGTTGCCGTACCGCTGCGAGGTCTGGATGCCGGTCATGCCCGCGTAGAGCGGATGATCCTCGTCGATGGCGCCCTTGCCCATCAGCGTGGCCTGGATCGGGATCTGCAGGAACTCAGCCAGGTCCAGCAGCTCGGCGGACGCCTCGCCGAGGATGACACCGCCACCGGCGAGCAGCAGTGGGCGTTCGGCGGCCAGCAGCATCTCCAGCGCCCGTTCCACGCGTGCGTCGGAGGGAGCGCTTTTCTGCACCGGCAACGGTTCGTCGATCGTGGGGTCCCACTCGATCTCCTGCTTCTGCACGTCGATCGGCAGGTCGATCAGCACCGGGCCAGGACGGCCGGAGCGGGCGATCCGGAACGCCTCGCGGAAGATCCACGGCATCTGCGCGGCCTCCTTCACCTGCACCGCCCACTTCGTGACAGGTGCGGCGATCGAGACGATGTCGACGGCCTGGAACGCCTCCTGGTGCAGCTTCGACACCGCGGCCTGGCCGGTGATGCACAGGATCGGCACCGAGTCGGCCTGCGCGGTGTAGAGGCCGGTGATCATGTTCGTGCCGGCAGGGCCCGAGGTGCCGATCGCGACGCCGACGTTGCCGGTCGTGCGCGACCAGCCGTCGGCCATGTGGGTGGCGCCCTCCTCGTGCCGCACGATGAGGTGCTCGATCGACCCGTCCTGCTCCATCGCCTTGTACAGCGGCAGGATCGCGGCGCCGGGGCAGCCGAACACGGTGTCGATGCCCTCGGACTTCAGGACCTCGACGACCGCTTGCATGACTGGGATCTTCGGCATGTCAGGCCCTTCCCGCGAAGTTCTCGATGACCTTGAGCAGCGCGGAGTGGTCGAGCGACCCGTAGCCCTGCGCGCGTGCCGCCGCGACCAGCGCGGCGATCTGGTTGGTGACCGGCAGCGCGACGTCGGCGGCGCGTGCCGCGTCCAGCGCGATGCCCATGTCCTTGTGGTGCAGGTCGATCCGGAAGCCGGGCTGGAACTCGCGCGCGATCATCGTTTCGCGCTTGAGGTCGAGGATCCGGTTCGCCGCGAGACCGCCGGCGAGCACGTCCAGACCCGCCTTCGGGTCGACGCCGGACGCCTCCAGCAGCACGATCGACTCGGCGACGAGCGCGTAGATACCGCCGACCATGAGCTGGTTCGCGGCCTTCACCACCTGGCCGGCGCCGTGCGGTCCGACGTGGACGATCGTCTTGCCGACGACCTCCAGGAACGGCCTGGCGGCGGCGAAGTCGGCCTCGTCCCCGCCGACCATGATGCTGAGGCTGGCCTGCTGGGCACCGGTCTGACCACCGCTGACCGGCGCGTCGAGCACGCGGACGTGGCTGAGCCTGCGCGCGATCTCGATCGACGTGGACGGACGGATGGTGCTCATGTCGATCAGCAGGGTGCCGTCGTCGAAGGTGACCTCGTCGATGACGGCCTCGACCTGCGGGTGGTTCGGCAGCATCGTGATGACGACCTCGGCGCCGGTGACGGCGTCCTGGGCGGATGCCGCCGCCTTGCCGCCTTGCTCGGCGAGCTTCTCCAGCGACGCGGAGCTGAGGTCGAAGCCCGTCACGTCGTGACCGGCGGCTACCAGGTGGGCCGCCATCGGGCTGCCCATGATGCCGAGTCCGATGAAACCGATCCTGGTCATGCGTTGTCCCTCCAAGCGAAGGAGTGGGTGACGGGCTTGTACTCGGCGCCGACGAAGCCCGTGTAGCCGTTGGCGCGGAGCTTCGCGAGGTGCCCGAAGAGGTCGAGCTCGCCGGTGCCGGGCTCACCGCGTCCGGGAGCGTCGGCGATCTGCACGTGACCGATGCGGTCGACGTGGTCGGCGAGGGTGTCGAGGTCGTCGCCGTTCGTGGCGAGGTGGTAGAGGTCGGCGAGCAGCTTCACGTTGCCGCGGTCGATCTCGTCGATGACGTCGAACGCCTGTTGGGCGGTCTTGATCGGGTACTTCGGCGCGCCGCTGAGCGGTTCGACGACGATCTGGGCGCCCGCCTCGGCCGCGACGTCGGCGGCGAAGCGGTAGTTCGAGATGGTCTGCGCGGTGGTCTCGAAGTTGCCGTGCAGCGCGTTGAGCGTGCGGCAGCCGAGGCGGGCCGCGATGGCCACCGTGACCTCGACGTTCGTCCGGAACTCCGTCTCGCGGCCCGGCCAGCTCGCGAGGCCGCGATCGCCCGCGGGCATGTCGCCCGCGAAGAAGTTGAGGCCGACGAGGCGCACACCGGCGTCTTCGATGGCGCTCTCGAACGCCTCGATCTCGCGCGTTTCGGGTACGGCGTCCGCGAACGGCCACCAGATCTCGACCGCGTCGAACCCGGCGGCACGCGCCGCCTGCGGACGCTCGAGCAGCGGCAGCTCGGTGAACAACATCGAAAGGTTCGCATCGAACATCGGCGGCTTGTCCTTCCACATTGCGGAAGTTAGATTTCGTACTACGGAGACACTAGACATCTCACTTGGCTCCGGTCAAGAATGTGGAAACTAGATTCCGCGATACAGAAACTTGGAGAGCCGTGGAGAGCTTCAACAGCGCCCCGGAGGCCGAACTGCGACCTCTGCTCACCGAGTGCCTCGCGGTACCCCGCTGGGTCGACGCGATAGTGGCGGGCAGGCCGTACGCGTCGATGGATGCACTCCTCGCGGCTTCTCACGTTGCCGCACAAGGACTTTCCGACGAGGAGGTGCTCGGCGCCATCGCCGGGCACCCGCGCATCGGCGAACGACAGAAGACAGGTGGGGTGTCGGCGAAGTGGTCGCGGTCCGAACAGTCCGGTGTGGACAGCTCCCAGGCTGATCGCCTGGCGGCTGCGAACGCCGCGTACGAGGATCGGTTCGGGCACATCTACCTGGTGTGCGCGACCGGCCTGAGCGGTGCGGAGATGCTCGACAACCTGTCCAGCAGGATGGACAACCCGCCGGATGTCGAGCTCCGCGTCGTCAACGACGAACTCGCGAAGATCGCCGCCTTGCGGCTGCAGAAGCTGATCGGGAGCTGAACAACATGGCCATCGTCTTGGGCCCCAACCAGTACGGCAAGGCGGAGAACCGCCTCGTCACGGTGTCGCGCAACGGTTCCGTGCACACGATCAAGGACCTGACGGTCAGCACCTCACTGCGCGGCGACCTCGCCGACACGCACCTGACCGGCGACAACGCCAAGGTGCTCGCGACCGACACGCAGAAGAACACCGTCTACGCCTTCGCCAAGGAGGCTCCGGTCGGCGAGATCGAGGACTTCGCGCTGCGCCTGGGCCGCCACTTCGTCTCCTCGCAGGAGGCGATCACGGGCGCTCGTGTGTTGATCGACGAGCACGGCTGGGAACGCATCGACGGCCACGACCACTCGTTCGTGCGCGGGTCGGACGAGAAGCGCACCACGGCGGTGACGATCGACGGTGAGCAGGCGTGGGTCGTGTCGGGCGTACGCGACCTGGTGGTGCTGAAGTCGACCGGGTCGGAGTTCCACGGCTACCCGAAGGACCAGTACACGACGCTGAAGGAGACGAACGACCGCATCCTGGCGACGTCGGTGACGGCCCGCTGGCGCTACGTCGGCACCGACGTCGACTGGGCGAAGTCGTTCACCGAGATCCGGTCGATCATGCTGAAGACGTTCGCGGACAAGCACTCCCTGTCGTTGCAGCAGACCCTCTACGCGATGGGCGAGGCCGTGCTGAACACGCGCCCCGAGGTCGCCGAGGTGCGGCTCTCCATGCCGAACAAGCACCACTTCCTGGTGGACCTCAGCCCGTTCGGCCTGGAGAACGACAACGAGGTCTTCTACGCCGCCGACCGGCCGTACGGCCTCATCGAGGGCTCCGTGCTGCGCGACGACGCCCCGGACGCGGGTCAAGCCTGGAGTACTTTGCCAACCTTCTGAACACGACCGGGTTCATGAGAGTGGCAGGCGAGGCCACCAGGTGCACGACGCGCAGGAAGCGCAGGAAGATGTCCTGGTCGTGCACGAGCGCCACCTGCCACTTCTTCATGTACCAGCGGAAGGCGCGCATCAACGGTGCCGGCGTCTTCTCGACGCCGGCCCAGCTCTGGTCGGCGTTGCTCGACAGCACCCATGAACCCTGCGCCGTTTTCGCGACCTTCCGCTGGAAGTCCCGGCACCCCTTGGCACTGAAGTCCGAGTGCCGCCGGAACAACAGCGCGGCCATCGCGGCAACCGTCATCCCCTGCCCGTAAACGGGGTTGAACACGCACACCGCGTCCCCGATCGCGACGAGCCCGCCCGGCCACCCCGTCACCTGCTCGAACGCGATGCGACGACTGGCCGTGCGCGCGAACAGGTACACGGGCGTGACGGGCTCGGCGTCCGCGAGCATCCCGGCGATGGGCCCGCGCAACGAGTCCAGGAACTGCTGGAACCCCTCGGGATCCCGCGGCGGGTGATCACCGCCGGCACCTTGCGCCGTGACCATCACCCGGTCCCCCTCGATGCGCATCACAATGCCCCCGCGAGGGGTGTCCGGCGCGGACAGCGACTCGGCGACCACGACCGGGATCTCCGGCGGCGCCGTGTAGAGCCGGGTCGCGTACCCGGTCCGCGAGTCGACCACCTCGGGCTCCGGCACCGCGATCCCCGCCTCGGCCAGCCAGGCGGGCAACTTCGAGGACCGGCCGGACGCGTCCACCACGAGGTCGGCGTCGATCCGGCCGTCCCTCGTCAGCACGCCGTCCACAGTGGATCCGCGGAACGTCAACCCGGTGACGTGCGCGTCGTCCACGATCTTGGCGGTAACCCGGCGCCGGATGTGCGTCTCCAGCAACGGCCTGCTGACCACCAGCAACGGCATCCCGCTGCGCCCCGACGCCACCCAGCCGAGCGGGTTGAGGATCCGCATCTCCCCCGCGTCCATCAGATGCGCCCCGCTCCGCACGAGCTCGTCGCGCAGACCGGGGAACAGCCCTTCCATGATCTCGCCGCCACGCACGAGCAACCCGTGCACGTGCCTGCCCTGCGGCACACCTGCCCGGTATTCGGGCTCGTCGGACAGCTTGTCGCGTTCCAGGACCACCACGTCGTCGAAGGACTCCGTCAGTACCCGAGCCGCCAGCAAGCCGGCGATTCCCCCACCTATCACCACGGCCTTCATCCATCCCCCTCAATCACCCGGGACCGCCGACAGCCCTCAGCAGCGCCTCGTGGACCAGCCCGTTGGACGCGACGACGTCGAGCTTGTCCTCCGGCGACGTCCAGCTCAGGCCCTCACCGGTCCAACCGCTGATGACCCCACCAGCTTCCTCGATGACCAGTCCCGCGGCCACCACGTCCCACATCCGCAGGTCCAGTTCGAAGTGACCGTCCATGGCGCCCTCCGCGACCGAGATCAGATCGAGCGAGGCGGAACCTCACCGCCGGAGGTCCTGACACTCGTGGAAGACCGCCCTCAGCCGCTCGACCCGGGACACGGCCAACGTGCTCCACGCCGTGCGCGAAGTCGGTCGTGCCGTCGATCGGATCGACGATCCACTCGGCCTGGCTCGTCCCCCGCAAGCCGAGCTCCTCGCCGACGACAGCGGAGCCGGGGAGCACGGATCGCAACACCTCGGACAACGAGCGCTCGATCTTCCTGTCGAGCTCGCCGCCTGCTCAGCGAGTCCAGGAAGTCACCCGGCATCACGAAGTCGTCGAGGATCAGCACGGTGCCTTCGTGCTTCGACACGGCGTCGGGAATCTGCACCCGCCACTACAGCCGTTTCCGCATCAGGTTCATCTGCTCGGCCTTGCGGGCGTAGTGGATCGTCAACACGAGCCCGACCACACCGATGACGGCGCCGACCGCCTCGAGCACGCGGCGAACCCGGAAGCCGGGTCACATCACCTGATCGACACAGCCGTGCGAACCGGCGTTCACCGGTTCTCGGTGCCGCGCAACGACATCTGCTGATCCCGCCACGAGTGGAACAGATCCGCCTCGCTGTACCAGTCCACCCCGGCAGGACGTTCACCGGTCGTCATGAACTCGATCAGCAACTGCCTGTACAGGTCGAGTGGAACACCGACACCGGGCGGGAAGTCCGTGTACTTCTCGTTGACGTACGGCGCTTCTTCGGACCCCTTCGGCCAGCCCATGAAGGTGTTGTCGACGTAGTACATGTAGCCCCAGACGCCCCGCACGGCGAGCACCACGTTGTGGTCGGGATCGCCCTCGGCGGTGAGGGCCCTGCCGAAGTGGTCGAGCGATCCGTCGTTGCACTCGGGCCTGCCCAGCAGGCCGATCAACGTGTCCACTTCCGCTTCGCACGCGACGACCTGGTATTTGTGCTCCGCCGCGTCGAGGTCCGGTAGCCCGGTCCAGAGACCAGCACGCATGCTCATGCGAGCCACCCTGCACCCATTGCCGGGAACATTCGACACCCATTGACAGAACCACACGAACGGGTGATTACCCGGTCAGCCTGATCGAGTGGCGAGGCCTCTCAGTCCTGCCTCGTCCAGACCCGTCGCGACCTGCACTTCCACCGGATCGAGCGCACCGCAGTCCATCGCGCGGAGGAAGAAGGACGACAATGCCTGGGCGGTCGCCGGTTCATCCAGAACGCCTCCGGAGACGCGCTGCACATAGGACTTCAAACGGGCCGCGTCCGCGTTCATTCCCTCGCGGTAGAAGGCATAAACGGCGGCATATCGTGTCACCAATTGTACCGGGTGCAGATCCCAGCCCTGGTGGAAACCGTGCTCCAGTGATCGCCGCACCAGCCGGTAATGCGTCTCCCACCCGTGCTGCTTCTGGTCCCCGACGGGCAGCACGTTGGTGGAGCCGTCGGACAGCCGCACGCCGGTCCCAGCAGCGGAGACCTGCATGACGTGCCGCGCGAAGTCGCACGCGCCGTGCGCGAGGTGTTGCTGCGCCGCGGAGAGCCCGCAGCCCGCCGTGTAGTCGTAGGTGCCGAAGTGCAGACCTGTCACCCGGCCCTTGCCCGCCGCGATGAACCGCGGGATCGCGAGCCTGCCCTCCTTGTCCACGATGGACTGGGTGGTCTCGACCTGGATCTCGAACCGCAGATCCTTCCCGAAGAGGTCGAGCACCTCGCCGAACACCTCGACCTGGTCGGCAGATGTCACCTTCGGGAAGGTGATCACGAAACCCGGCGGGACCTCTCCCAGTGCTGTCAGGAAGATGTCCAGCGTGCGCAGCCCGCGTTCGCGCAACGCCGGGGTGTCGAACGACTTGATCCGCACGCCGAACGACGGCGGCGCGGTGCCCTCCTCCAGCCAGCGGGACACGAGGTGCGCCGTGCTCTCGGCGTCCATGTCCTCGACGTCGTCCTCTGGCGCGCCGTAGCCGTCCTCGAAGTCGATCCGCAGGTCTTCGATCGGCTCCCTGGCGAGCTTGGCGCGAACGCGGTCGAGCACGCCGTCCGGCAGGTCCGGGAGCAGCGGGGGTTCGATGGACTCCAGCGCCTCGCGGCCCCAGTCGCCGACCGTCGTGGCGATGATCCGGCCGGCGGGCACGTAGCACGTGTGCACGGGCTGACGGCCCACCGGCCAGCTGCGTTCCACAGTGGACAACCGCGCGGTCACCCGCGCGACGTCGTCGGGTGACAGCGATGTCCGGTACATCAGATGCGCTCGTACGCCGGCAGCGTCAGGAAGTCGACGAAGTCCTCGGACAACGCGACCTGTTCGAAGAGCTCGACGGCGGCCGCGACGTGCGGGCCCTCGAGCTCCTTGCCCACGCGCGCCAGGACTTCCCGCACGGCGTCGGCGGTGACCTGCGTGCCGTCGTCGAGCACGACCTTGTTGTTGATCCACTGCCAGATCTGGCTGCGCGAGATCTCCGCGGTGGCCGCGTCCTCCATCAGGTTGTGGATCGCCGCCGCACCGTTGCCGCCGAGCCACGACGCGATGTAGCGCACGCCGACGTCGACCGCGGACTCCAGGCCCGCCCGCGTCGCCGCGCCACCGGCCGACTTGAAGTCCAGCAGCTGCTCGGCCGTGACGTGGACGTCGAGCCGCTGCTTGTCGATCTGGTTCGGCTTGCCCCCGAGCACCCCGTCGAAGATCTCGCGGCAGATCGGCACGAGGTCCGGGTGCGCCACCCACGAGCCGTCGAAGCCGTCGTTCGCCTCGCGCGTCTTGTCCTCACGAACCTTGCGCAGTGCGTTCTCCGTGACCTCCGGGTCGCGCCGGTTCGGGATGAACGCCGCCATGCCGCCCATGGCGAACGCCCCGCGTTTGTGACAGGTCTTCACCAGAAGCTCGGTGTACGCGCGCATGAACGGCGCCGTCATCGTCACGCTGTTGCGGTCCGGCAGCACGTAGTCCGCGCCCGCGTCCCGGAAGTACTTGATGACGCTGAACAGGTAGTCCCACCGGCCGGCGTTGAGCCCGGACGCGTGGTCGCGCAGCTCGTAGAGGATCTCCTCCATCTGGAACGCGGCGGGAATCGTCTCGATGAGCACCGTCGCGCGGATGGTGCCGTACGGGATGTTCAACAGCTCCTGCGCCGTGGTGAACACGTCGTTCCAGAGCCGCGCTTCGAGGTGCGACTCCATTTTCGGCAGGTAGTAGTAGGGCTTGCCCAGCTCGGCGTTGTGGAAGAAGTGCAGCCCGAAGTCCACGAGCGCCCCCACCGCCTTGCGCCCGCCGAACTCCAGGTTCCGCTCGTCGAGGTGCCACCCGCGCGGCCGCACGACGATCGTCGGGTACGGGCCGCCCTTGAGCTTGTACTCCTTGCCCTCCGGCGAGGTGTACTCGATGGTCCCGCGCGCCGCCTCGTAGAGGTTGACCTGCCCCTGCACGACGTTGTCCCAGTGCGGCGTGTTCGCGTCCTCGAGGTCCGCGAGCCACACCTTGGCCCCGGAGTTGAGCGCGTTGATCGTCATCTTGCGCTCGGTGGGCCCGGTGATCTCGACGCGACGATCTTCGAGGGCGTCCGGCGCCTCCGCCACCCGCCACTCGCCGTCGCGGACGTGCTGCGTCTCCGGGAGGAACCCGAGGGGCCGTCGCTCCTTGCGCAGGGCGAGCAGCTCGTCCCGGCGCGCGGCGTGCGCCTCGTGCAGCTTCGCGACGAACTCAAGAGCCTCTTCGGTGAGGACCTGCACCTGGATCCACCTCTCTCGGGTTTTGCTGTGTGGACTATAGTTTTTGCATTGCGGAACTGCAATGAGAGGAGCCGCACGTGTCCACAGGTGGCGTGCAGTCCCTACAGAGAGCCTTCGACCTGCTGGAACGCCTGGCAGACGCGGGCGGTGAAGCCTCCCTGTCCGAACTCGCCACGGTCTCGGGCCTACCGCTGCCCACGATCCACCGGCTCATCCGCACCCTTGTCACGCTGGGCTATGTGCGCCAGAACAGCAACCGGCGCTACACCCTCGGCTCGCGTTTGATCCGCCTTGGCGAGACCGCGTCCCGTCAGTACGGCACCTGGGCGCGCCCGTACCTGGCGCAGCTGGTCGACTCGGTCGAGGAGACCGCGAACCTGGCGGTCCTGGACGGCGACGAGGTCGTCTACGTCGCGCAGGTGCCGTCGAAGCACTCGATGCGCATGTTCACCGAGGTCGGGCGCCGCCTGCTGCCGCACGGCACCGGGGTGGGCAAGGCGATGCTGTCGCAGCTGCCGCGCGACGAGGTCCGGTCGTTGCTGGAGCGCACCGGGCTGCCCGCCTACACGCCGAACACGATCACGGACGCCTCGCAGCTGCTGGACTCGCTGGACGAGATCTCCGAGCGCGGGTACGCGTTGGACGAGTCGGAGCAGGAGCTCGGGGTGCGGTGCATCGCGGTGCCGGTGATCGGCGGGCCGACGCTGGCCGCGGTGTCGGTGTCGGGGCCGGAAGGCAGGCTCACCAAGGAAGCCGTGTCACGCATCCTGCCGGAGGTGCTGGCGGTGGCGAAGAGGCTCGCGGACCGGGCGAGCTGACGCACGTCCAGATCCGCTGACCGTCCGCCGCTCTGGTGACCGACGAAACCACCGGGGAGGGAGTCTCCGTCGCGGCTGCGACGGTGGCCGCCAGGCAGTCTCACTGACATTCGCCATCGAGCGCGCTACAACTCCCTGACCTCCGCGGCGATCTTGTCGCTGTCGCGATCGCGGGCAGAGGGTCCGACAAGATCAGCCGAGCAGCGCGTCCACGAAGGCGCCCGGCTCGAACGGCGCCAGGTGGTCGGCCCCTTCACCCAGCCCGACCAGCTTCACCGGCACCCCGAGCTCGCGCTGCACCTGGAACACGATGCCGCCCTTGGCGGTGCCGTCGAGCTTCGTCAGCACGATGCCGGTGATGTCCACCTGCTCGGCGAACACCCGAGCCTGGGTGAGCCCGTTCTGGCCGGTGGTGGCGTCGAGAACCAGCAGGACCTCGTCCACCACGGCCTGCTTCTCGACGACGCGCTTGACCTTGCCGAGCTCGTCCATCAGCCCGACCTTGGTGTGCAACCGGCCGGCCGTGTCGATCAGCACCGTGTCGACGCCGGAGTCCATGCCGCGCTTGACCGCGTCGAACGCCACCGAAGCCGGGTCGCCGCCCTCGGGCCCGCGCACGGTCTCCGCACCGACCCGCTTGCCCCAGGTCTCCAGCTGGTCGGCGGCAGCGGCGCGGAACGTGTCGGCGGCCCCCAGCAGCACCGTGCGCCCGTCAGCCACGAGCACGCGTGCGAGCTTGCCGGTGGTGGTGGTCTTGCCGACACCGTTGACGCCCACCACGAGCAGCACAGCGGGCTTCCCGGAGTGCGGCAGCGCCTTCAGGGACCGGTCCATCGACGGATCGAGCGCTTCGACGAGCACCGAGCGCAGCAAGGCCTGAGCCTCAGCCTCGGTCCGCACACCGGAGCCGGCGATCTTCGTGCGCAGCTTGTCCACGATCTCGGTGGTGGTGGCCGCGCCGAGGTCGGCGATCAGCAGCGTGTCCTCGACGTCCTGCCAGGAGTCCTCATCCAGGTCGCCGGCACCCAGCAGCCCGAGCAGCGAGGACCCGAACGCGTTGCGCGACTTCGAGAGCTTCCCGCGCAGCCGCTCCAGACGTCCCTCGGTGGGCTCGATCTCCTCGACCTCGGACGCCTCTTCCGGCAGGTCGACCTCGACGAAGCCGCGCTTCACCGAGTCGCGCGGCACGGAGGCGTCGTCCCCCACCCCCGGCTGGCCGTCCACCTCGGTCCGCTCGGCCACCGGATGCTCGACCGGTTCGGCGACGTCCGGCTTGGCCGGGGCCAGCGAGATCCCGGACGTGGCCTCGTAACCGCCAGGGCGGGGCGCCTCCTCCTTCTGGGTCAGGCTGATGCGACGGCGACGCGTCAGCACCACGCCGGTCACCAGCGCGGCGATCAGCACGACCGCAACGACGATGAGGATCAGGACAAGGGAAGATGTCGGCACGGCCTTATGGTTTCACAGGGTGCCATGTGACCTGCCAACCACATATTGCTCATTTAGGCGAAGATTTCACCAAAGCCCTTGCGCGCGACCACGGTGTGGAATACACCACACGTCGTGAGGGTGATCGGACTGATTTCCGGCACGTCGATGGACGGCATCGACGTGGCCGTCGCAGACCTGTCGATCAACGGCGACGTCGTCGAGCTCGTGCCGGTGCAGTGCGCCGAGCACCCCTTCCCCAAGGACCTGCTGGAGAAACCGCGGGACCTCGCCGAAGTGTGCGCCTTCGACACGTCGCTCGGGCAGGCTTTCGGCGAAGTCGCCGCCGGGTACCTTCCGGCAGACCTGATCTCCTCGCTAGGCCAGACCGTCCACCACGAGGTGCAGGACGGCGACTGCCTCGGCACGCTGCAGCTCGGGCAGCCGGCGTGGATCGCTGAACGCACCGGTGTTCCCGTCATCGCCGATCTGCGCGTGCGCGACGTCGCCGCCGGCGGCCAGGGAGCCCCGCTGGCGAGCACCCTCGACGCGCTCTGGCTGGCCGGTGACGCCCCCGCCGTCGCGTTGAACATCGGCGGTATCGCGAACATCACCGTCGTCCGGCCGGGAACCCCGCCGATCGCCTACGACACGGGGCCTGGCAACGCGCTGATGGACGCCGTCATGGAGGTCATCTCCAACGGCCAGAGGCGGCAGGACACCAACGGCGAGTTCGCGCGCAGGGGCACCGTCCGGGAGGACATCCTCAAGAAGCTGCTCGCGGACCCGTACTACTCGAAGCCCTGGCCCAAGTCGACGGGCAAGGAGCACTTCAACGCCGGGTACCTGCAGGGGTTCCCGACCGTGCCCGCCGAGGACATGCTGAGAACGCTCGTCGAGGTGACCGCCCGCACCATCGCGGACGCCTGCCGCGCCCACGACGCCAGCACCGTCGTCGCGTCCGGTGGCGGCATGCGCAACCCGGTGCTCGTCGAGGCGCTCGCGAAGGCGCTCGACCCGATCCCGCTGCGGATCAGCGACTCGCTGGGCCTGCCGCGCGACGGCAAGGAGGCCTACCTCGCCGCGCTGCTCGGATTCCTGACGTGGCACGGAGTTCCAGGCAACACGCCGTCCGCGACCGGTGCGTCCGGGCCGCGGCTGCTCGGGAGCATCACGCCCGGCAACGGGCCGCTGCGGCTGCCTGAGCCCGTCACCACCGCCGTGACCAAGCTGAAAGTGGGGGAACCGAAATGCGTGGACTAGATCTCGCGATCATCGCCCTGTTCCTCGTCGGCATGCCGTTGCTCGGCACGTGGATCGGCGGCAGGCAGAGATCGTCCACCGACTACTTCGTCAGCGAGAAGCGCATCTCGTGGTGGGTCGTCTGCCTGTCGGTCGTGTCCGCGGAGACGTCGACGCTCACCGTGCTGAGCGTGCCGGTGATCGCCTACATGGCGACGCCGGCGCAGGGCGGCATGACGTACCTGACGCTCGCGCTGGGCTACATCGTCGGTCGCATCATCGTCAGCTTCGTGCTGCTGCCGCGCTACGTCGCCGGTGACCTCGTCACGGCGTACGCGTTCCTGGGCAAGCGGTACGGCGACGGCATGCGTGCCACGGCGTCCGTCACGTTCCTCTTCACCCGCCTGCTCGCGGACGGCATCCGGCTCTTCGCGACGGCGATTCCGATCAAGGTCGTGCTGGCGCAGTACGGGATCACGGCTTCGTACTGGGCCATCGTGCTCGCGCTCGGCATCGCGATGGTCTTCTACAGCTTCTTCGGCGGCGCCCGCGCGGTCGTGTGGGTCGACGCCATCCAGATGCTCTGGTACGTCCTCGGCGGCGTCGTGGTGATCTGGGTGCTGGCCGGTCAGCTGCCGGACGGCTGGTTCTCGAAGGCCGCGGACGCCAACAAGTTCCAGCTCTTCGACTTCGCCTCGTCACCGCTGACGGGCTCGTTCCCGTTCATCGCGGCGTTCTTCGGTGGCGCGTTGCTCTCGATGGCGTCGCACGGCGCGGACCAGATGATCGTGCAACGGTTGATGGCCACGCGTGACGTGAAGTCCGCGCAGAAGGCGTTGATCGCCTCCGGTGTCGTGGTGTTCCTGCAGTTCGCGTTCTTCCTCTTCATCGGCGTGATGATGTGGGCGTTCTACAACGGCGTCGACCCGGTGAAGGACCTGAAGCTCAGCAACAAGGACGAGCTCTTCGCCCACTTCATCGTCAACGACCTGCCGTCGGGGCTCTCCGGCTTCGTGATCGCCGGCATCCTCGCGGCCGCGCTGTCGTCGTCGTTGGGCGCCTTGGCTTCCTCGACCGTGACGGACGTCTACGAACGCGTCCGCAAGACCCCGATGACCGACGACGAACGCCTGCGCCACGGCCGGATCTGGACGCTCGTGTGGGCGGGACTGCTGATCGTCTGCGCAGGCCTGTTCGCCTCCTCGAACAAGACCACGGCGGATCCGATCGTGGTGCAGGCGCTCGGCATCGCCGGCTACACCTACGGCGCGCTGCTCGGGGCCTTCCTCCTCGGCCTGATCTTCAGGCGCGTCACGCAGGCGGACGCGATCATCGCGTTCGTGACGACGGTGCTGGTCGTCGGTTTCGTGATTCTCGGGGTCAAGTTCGTCGGCAGCACACCGACGATCGACTTCGCGAAGGCCGACGCGACCAGGAAGTCCTTGACCGGCTGGTGGAACACGCCCCTGGGGGTGGCGGTCACCTTGCTGGTGGGTGGGTTGTTGTCGTTGCGGCACTCACGCGGTGTGCCGGTACGAGACGAGCTCGATGTGGAGGCGAAAGCCTAGGCGGGCGAACATGTTCTGCGACGACTCGTTGCCCGAGTAGATCGACGCGGCGGCCTGCGGTCGTGCTCCGTGGTCCGCCGCGAGCTTCCACAGCAGTTCCGTGATCAACGCGGCGCCCACGCCCTGGCCGCGAACATCCGGTTCGACGGCCACGAAGTCGATGTAGTACTCCTCGGGCTGGGCCTTGCCCGCCGCGTACCCGATGACGCGTTCGCCGTCCATGGCGACGACGACGGTGCGGTTCTCCGGTTTGGATTCGACGAGTTGCTTGCCGGACAGGTACGTCCGCGGGAAACATCGCTCGTGCAACACGGCCACGGCCTCGTGCACGTAACGGTCGGTGGGCAGCACGCGCATCTCACGTTCGCTGGGGCACTTCGCGTCCCTCAGCAGCAACGTGCGCAGCTCCCCGTTGTCCAGTATGTGGATCGCACTGGCTTTGCCGGCGCTGAAGCCGTGGCGTTCGGCGAACGCCGCCAGCCGCCGGTGGGCGGTGTGCCCGTAGAGCTCGAGGTCGGTGATGCCGGTGAGGAGTTCGGCGGCGCGCCGGAACATCGCGTCGGCGGTCTGGTCCCAGATGCGGCTGCCCGCCGGGTGGTTGACCGGTACGTCGACGAACGGCCCGTGCAGCCACGCGCGGCCCAGGTCAGCGTCGATCTCCACGCTGAGCATGCCCGTGATGTTGTCGTCGGCGTCGACGGCCACCACCGTGCAGTCGGCCCAGCTGGGCTCGAACTCGCCGAGTTCCGCGCGGAGCTCGTCGACTGTCTCACCGAGGTACCCGATGTGATGCGCGTTGTCGGCCTGGAGCCGGACCAGCAGCGCCATCGTGGCGCCGAGGTCGCCAGGTTCGGCGAAACGGATGTCGTACATGGAAGGAATGGTTGCTCCCTCGACGGCTCGGCGCGAGGGAGTTTTCGGCCGGGTAAAATGGCGCGGATGTCCGCGAAATCGCGCTCGTCGATCTCCGGCACGGTCCACGGGCCCGTCACCCAGATCGGCAACGTGCGCGGCGACGTGCACATCAGCACGTCACCAGGGGTGTCCTGGCCCGTGCACGTGGGCGTCGTCCCACGTCAGTCCGACTGCTACCAGGACCGCCCCACGACCCGTCTGACCGGCCTCGCGGTGCTGCGCGGTATGGGAGGCGTCGGCAAGGTGCTCGGTCCGCAACGCTCTCCAGCCGCAACGACCTCGCGAGCCTGCGCAGGACCGCAGGCGATCCCCTCGGCTCCGTTCGAGAACTGGAAGAACTCTTGACCGATCAGCGGGCGGCGCTCGGCGCCGACCACCCCGACACCCAGACCTCTCGGAACAGCCTGGCGGAAAGCCTCCTGGACGCGGGCGATCCGGCCGGTGCCGTCCGCGAGTTCGAACGGCTCGCCGAGGACCAGGGCCGCCGGTACGGCGTACGGCACCCGGAAACGCTGACAACGCGGACCAACCTGGCCAGGACCAGGGCTCACGCGGGCGATTTCAAGCGAGCGATCACGGAGTTCAGGGCGCTCGTCGAGGACTACACCGACGTCGCGGGTGCGGACCACCCCCAGACCCTCGACGCGCGGCTGAACCTGGCGAGGATGCTCGGCGCCGCATCGCAGTTCGCGAAGGCCATCCGCGCCTGCGAGCCGCTGCTGCGCGACCAGGTCCGCGTGCTGGGCCCTGAGCACGCCGACACGGTGGAGACCTGGCAGCTGCTGGCCAACCTGCGCTACCGGACGGGCGACGTCGAAGGGGCGATCGAGGAGCAGGAACAGTTGCTGGCGGCACTGTCGCGCACCCTCATGCCCACCCACGACCGGATCACCAAGCTGAAGCGCGACATCGCGTTCTTGAAGAGATCCACCTGAGGTACGCCTCACACGACCGGGCCGCCACCCAGATTCGGGCTTGCAGGGCTGGTGAGGGTGGGGGACTCTTCTACAGTGAGTGAGGAAACGATCCAACTCGATCTCAACGAAACCGGGGTGGCCGTCGACCTGCCCTTGCCGACGAACAACCGGGACGGCGTCCAGGGTGTTCCGTACCGGCCGGTCGAATTCCGTGACGATGACCTGCCCACCGCACTCGAGCGCGCGGCCGCGTGGTTGCGGCAGACGCAAGAGTGGCTGGGCGAGCCCGTGGACGTCATCGCAGTTCATCTCGACTACGACGACACCCATGGCAACCCGTACTACGACCTCAAGCTGCTGTGCAACGACGAGGACCTCGCGGGCGTGCCGAAGGTCATGCGAGAACACGAAGGGGCCGCTACCGGTCAGTAGCTTTTCCGGCTACCGTTCGGAAGCATGTCGGATCGCGTATATCCCCCGGTGATCGCCGCAGCCAAGCTCATGTTCAAGCTGCTGGACCTGCAGATCACCGTCGAAGGGGCGCACCACGTCCCGCGTACCGGAGGAGCGGTGCTGGCGTCCAACCACGTCAGCTACCTCGACTTCATCTTCGCGGGCTACGGCGCGCGTCCTTCGGGGCGCCTCACGCGGTTCATGGCGAAGCACGAGATCTTCGCCAACAAGATCGCAGGCCCGCTCATGCGCGGCATGCACCACATCCCCGTCGACCGGAGCGCGGGCCAGGCCTCCTTCCAGCAGGCCCTGTCCGCGCTCCGCACCGGCGAGGTCGTCGGGATCTTCCCCGAGGCCACCATCAGCCGGTCGTTCACGGTCAAGGACATCAAGTCCGGCGCCAACCGCCTGGCGCACGAGGCCGGAGTGCCGCTCGTCCCGATGGCGCTGTGGGGCACCCAGCGCCTGTGGACCAAGGGCCGGCCCAAGAACCTGACGCAACGGCACGTGCCGATCAAGATCCTCATCGGCGAGCCGTTCGAGCCCTCCCCCGGCGACTCCGGTGACGCGTTGCTGCGCAAGCGCATGCAGGACCTGCTGGACGTCGCGCAGGCGAGCTACCCCGTCGAGCCGGGCGCGTGGTGGGCGCCGGCACACCTGGGCGGCGGCGCACCGACGCCGGAAGAGGCGGCGCGACTCGACGCCAGCGGGCGCTGACCTGCGGATACAAGGTTTTCACAAGCCTCGTCGGGCAGAGTGGTCTCTGCGCACCCGAAGAGGTGAGGCTGAACTGGGGGACTTCACCTCTTCTGGCGCAAGGGCTGCGTCTGCCCGGTGATATGGGGGACCTCCCTCCCCTGAGAGGAAGGTCACCGAGCCAGACGCGGCCCGACGTGAGAGGCCGCGGCCGGGGTTGGTCTTAGCCCCCCAGGCACCGCTCCGGCCGCCCTCTTCACGCCTCGGCTTCCGCCGCCTCCGCAGCTTCCGGCACAGCAGCCTCAACGGGCTTGGCAGGCTCGTCGCCACGCGTGCGCAGCCGCTGCGAGATCACCTGCGAGATGCCGTCACCGCGCATCGAAACGCCGTAGAGGGCGTCCGCGATCTCCATGGTCGGCTTCTGGTGCGTGATGATCAGCAACTGCGATCGTTCCCGCAGCTGTTCGAACAGGCTGATCAGCCGGTGCAGGTTCGTGTCGTCCAGCGCCGCCTCGACCTCGTCCATCACGTAGAACGGCGAGGGGCGGGCACGGAAGATCGCGACCAGCATCGCGACCGCGGCCAGCGACTTCTCGCCACCGGACAGCAGCGACAGGCGCTTGACCTTCTTGCCGGGCGGGCGGGCCTCCAGCTCGATGCCGGTGGTCAGCATGTCCTCGGGCTCGGTCAGCACCAGGCGGCCCTCGCCGCCGGGGAACAGGACCTTGAAGACGATCTCGAACTCGCGCGCCACGTCCTCGTAGGCCGACGTGAAGACCTCCAGGATCTTGTCGTCGACCTCCTTCACGACCGTGAGCAGGTCACGGCGGGTGTCCTTGATGTCCTCCAGCTGCGTCGAGAGGAACTTGTAGCGCTCCTCGAGCGCGGCGAACTCCTCCAGCGCGAGCGGGTTGACCTTGCCGAGCAGCGACAGGTCGCGCTCGGCACGCTTGGCGCGGCGGGCCTGGGTGTCGCGGTCGTACGGCATCGGCTGCGGCTCGGAGACCTGCTCACCGCGTTCCTTCGCGGCCTGGTACTCGGCCATCTCGCCGGCTGACGGCGGCACAGGCTGGTCAGGGCCGTACTCGGCGATGAGGTCGTCGAGGCCGATACCGAAGTCCTCGGCGATCTTGGTCTCGAGCTGTTCGATGCGCAGGCGCTGCTCGGCGCGCAGGACCTCGTCGCGGTGCACGGCGTCGACGAGCTTCTCCAGCTCGCCGGACATCTCGCGCACCAGGTTGCGCACCTGGGTCAGCAGCAGCTCGTGCTGCGTGCGGCGTTCCTGGGCCTGGTCGCGCTCACGGGCGGCGCGGGCCAGCGAAATTTCGATGCGTTCCAGCGCCTGCTCGCCACCACGGACCACGGCCTTCGCGACCTGGGCACCGCGCGCACGGTGCTGCGTGGCGCGGGCGTGGCGTTCGCGGGCCTCACGCTCGGCGCGCGCGGCACGGCGCAGACCGTCCGCTTTACCCTGCAACGCCCGTGCGCGCTCCTCGGCGGTGCGCTGCACCAGGCGGGCGTCCATCTCGGCCTGGCGGGCCTGGGCGAGCTCAGCGGCCAGCGCGTCGCGCTGGTCGGTGTCCGGCTCGTCGTCGAGGGTCTGCTCCTCCTCGGCCATCAGCAGCCGCTCTTCGAGCTCGCCCAGCTTCAGCAGGGCTTCCTCCCGCGACCGCTCGACCTTCGAGCGCTGCTCGGCGATGCGGTTGACCTCGGCCTCCGCCGACCGCACCGCCGCGGCCATCCGGTTCAGCCGCTCGCCGGAGCGCGCCTGGCGAACCTTGGCCTCCTGCATGGCCTCCTTGACCGCGTCGAGCACCTTGCGGCGGGCCTGCTGCTCGGCGCGGGCGCCTTCCAGCGCCGCCGAAGCGTGCTCCAGTGCGCGTTCCGCCGTCGCCAGCTGCTCCTGGGCCTCGTCGACGGCCGCCTGCACCTCGATGACGCTCTGGCCCTGGCCGCCGGAACCACCGACCGCCCAGTCCGTGCCGAAGAGGTCGCCGTCTCGGGTCACGGCGCGGACGTTCAGCCGGGCCGCGGTGTCCAGATCCTCGACGACCGCAAGGCGATCCAGCGCGCGGGTCAGTGCCGGACGCAACGCCTCGGGCGCGTGCACGACGTCGACGGCCCACCGCGCGCCGTGCGGGAGATGACCCCACTGCGACGTGTCCACAGTGGACCCGTGGGAGCCGATCAGCACACCCGCGCGACCGGCGTCCTTCTCCTTCAACAGCTTCAGGGCATGCAACGCGCCTTCACCGGACGACACCGCGACGGCGTCCGCGATGGGGCCGAGCGCGGCGGCCATCGCCACCTCGTAGCCCGGTTCGACGGTCAACAGCGCCGCGACCGACCCCAGCAGGCCCGGCACGTCGGACGCGAGCAGCGCGCCGGCACCGTCCTTGCGGGTCAGGCCGAGCGAAAGCGCGTCGACACGGGCACGCCACGACGCGATGTCGCGTTCCGCGGTGCGTTCGGCCTTCACCAGCTCCTCGACGCGCTGCCTCGCCGCGTCGTCGGCCTGCACGGCCTGGCGGTGGCGCTCGTCGAGGTCGTGGTCGTCCTCGTCCTCGGTGCCGGTGATCTCGCGTGCCTCGGCCAGTTCCATCGACGCGAACTCGACGCGCTCGGTGGCCTCGGAGAGCGTGACGGAGAGGCGCTCGATCTCCTCGGCGGTGGCGTTCGTCTTGCTGCGCAACGCTTCCACCTGACCGGAGAGCCGCGCGAGGCCCTCCCGGCGGTCGGCGATCGCGCGGACGGCGGCCATGTGCGCCTTCTCCGCCTGGGAGACCATGCGCTCCAGCTCCGACCGCGTCTCGACGGCCTCGGCCAGCGCGATGCGCGCCTCGGTCACGCCCTCCTGGAGCTCCAGCTCCATCGCGGCGGTCTCCTCGGCCTCGCGCTCGAGGTCGTCGGGATCGCGGCCGCGCGACGGCGCGTCCAGCTCGGCGGACAGGTGCCGCGCTCGTTCCGCGGCGAGGCGCACGGTGCCGCGAAGACGCTCCTCCAGAGCGGACAGCCGGTACCAGGTGTCCTGCGCGGCCTGCAGCTTCGGCGTGTCGGCGGCGACGCGCTCCTCCAGCTCGTTCTGCTGGTACTGCGCGGCCTGCAACGACTTCTCGACCTCGGCGCGGCGCTCGCGGGCCTTCGCCTCGTCGTGTTCCTCCTGCGCGATGGCTTCCCGCTGCGTGACGAGGTCGTCGGCGAGCAGGCGGAGCTTGCTGTCCCGCAGCTCGGACTGCACGACCTGGGCGCGGCGGGCGATCTCGGCCTGCTTGCCCAGCGGCTTGAGCTGACGGCGGAGCTCAGCGGTGAGGTCGGTGAGGCGCGTCAGGTTCGCCTGCATCGCCTCCAGCTTGCGCAGCGCCTTTTCCTTGCGCTTGCGGTGCTTGAGGACACCGGCGGCCTCTTCGACGAACGCGCGCCGTTCCTCCGGTTTGGACTCGAGGATCGCGGCGAGCTGGCCCTGACCGACGATCACGTGCATCTCGCGGCCGATGCCGGAGTCCGAGAGCAGTTCCTGGATGTCCATCAGGCGGCACGAGTTGCCGTTGATCTCGTACTCGGTGGCGCCCTCGCGGAACATGCGGCGCGTGATCGACACCTCGGTGTACTCGATCGGCAGGACGCCGTCGGAGTTGTCGATCGTGAGCGTCACCTCGGCGCGGCCGAGCGGCGCGCGGCCGGACGTGCCGGCGAAGATGACGTCCTCCATCTTGCCGCCGCGCAGGTCCTTGGCACCCTGCGTGCCCATCACCCAGCGCAGCGCGTCGAGCACGTTGGACTTGCCGGACCCGTTGGGGCCGACCACACAGGTGATGCCGGGCTCGAAGCGCAGCGTGGTAGCCGAGGCGAAGGACTTGAAGCCCTTCAGCGTCAGGCTCTTGAGATGCACGCGGGGCAGAGTACCCAAACGCTTGCGGGTGATGCGGGACGCGGGCCGTGGCCTGCGTTTCTATGGACGGAGAGTAACCAGAGGCCCGCTCTCGTCCGACACTTCCAGGCGATCGATCCGATCGAGCCGGAACGACGTGGAACCGGGAATCCGCTCGTCAGGCGCGTGGTCCGAGCCCCACCAGCCACCGATCTCGCGCTGGCCGTCCCGGTCGAACACCATGACCTTGCAGCGCGCGCCCGGCCTCACGTTGTGGAGCGTGAACCACATCTCGGTGCCCCAGGACTTGGTGACCATGGAGACGCTGGCGTTCACGCCCGTCGCCTGGTCCTGCGCGGCCCACGTCGGCGCAGACGGGGGCTTCAGGAACAACACGCCGCCGGCCAGCGCCAGCACCGCCAGGACGGCCGCGCAGAGGATCAGCACGCGACGGTGGTGGTTCGGTCTGGGCGGGGCGGGGATCTCGTCGAGGTTCTCGACGTCCGCCAGGCTCAGGCGGCCGAGCAGTCCCGGCAGCGGGGCGAGCCGCAGCATCTCGGCCTGGCAGGTGTCGCAGCTGCCGAGGTGCCGTTCGAACGCGGACCGTTCCTTGAGCTCGAGCGATCCGAAGAGGTAGGCGCCGACGTCGACGGTGTGCTGGCAGCTCACGCCTCGGTCACCCCTCTCTCCTCCAGTGCGTCGCGCAGCGCCCGCAGCGCGTAGAAGCAGCGCGACTTGACCGTGCCCGGCGGGATGCCGAGCGTCTTGGCGGCCTCCGCGACGGTGCGGCGGCGGTAGTAGAGCTCGATGACGACCGTCCGGTGCTCAGGCGTGAGCGCCCGCAGCGCCGACGCGATCTGCCACGTCTGCAGCACGTGTTCGACCTCGTCGCCGACCGGCGGCAGATCCACCGGTTCGAGCGGCACCTCGGTCGCACGTGCGTTGCGCCGGCGATATCCGGAGATCACCAGGTTGCGGGCGACCGTGTAGAGCCACGGTGCCGCGTCGTCCGGGTTCAGCTCGTCGTAGTGCCGCCAGGCGCGGAGCAAGGTCTCCTGCACGACGTCCTCCGCCTGCTGGTAGTCGCCGTCGACCAGCCGCAGCACGTAGTGCAGCAGCGGGCCTCTCCAGCGGTCGTACAGCTGGATGAGGACGTCTTCGGCGGAGTCCACGCTCCCTTACTACGCCACTTCTTTCGGAAAGGTTCAGCGCTCGGAGAACCCGGTCAGGTCACCCCTGGCCTCGGACCACTGCTCACCGACAGATTCGACGTGTCCGGGGGTTTCACCCGAACGGAGAGCCTTCAGCAGTTGTTCACACTTCTCGCGCGGACCCTCGGCAACGACCTCGACCCGTCCGTCAGGCCGGTTCGAAGCGCTGCCCACCAGGCCCAGCTCTAGCGCCCTGGCTCGCGTCCACCAGCGAAAACCGACACCCTGAACCCGTCCACGCACCCACGCGTTTAGTCGCACGTCCACCTCCGAATGGTTGCGTAGTCACCCAAGGTGACCGAAGAGGCACTCGGGGCTTATCACCCATTAGTGGTACGGTGCCGACCCGTGAGTGCCCGCAGCCTCTTACTCGGCCTGCTGATCGGCGCAACCGGCGTCGGCGGTCTCGCCGTCACCGGTACCTCCCCTCTCGGCCTCGGGTTCACGCCCGCCGCGCAGCAGGAGAGCACCGACGCAGCGAACCAGTTCGGTACCGGCAGCGCCGCCGCACCCAACAGACAGACGCCGGCCGGCAACCCCGGTGTAGGCGCCCCCGCTGAGTCCGCGCCGTCTCCCGCTCCCACCACTTCTTCGACGACGGCGGCTCCCACTTCCTCTTCTACTTCGTCAGCGGCTCCCACCACCACGACAACGCCTCCCGAAGCACCGAAGCCGCCCGCCCAGCCACCGCAGCCGCCGTCCGGCCAGACACCGGAGCAGGCCGTCCTCAAGCTCGTGAACGACCAGCGCGCCGTGAAGGGCTGCAAAGCCCTCGTCATCGACGACCGCATCACGACCGCAGCGCAGGCGCACAGCACGGACATGGCGAACAAGAACTACTTCTCGCACACGTCGCAGGACGGCAGGACCTTCGACCAGCGCATGAAGGACGCGAGCTACCCGAAGCCCGGCGGCGAGAACATCGCGATGGGCTATCCCACCCCCGCGGCGGTGATGGACGGCTGGATGAAGTCCCAGGGTCACCGGGAAAACATCCTGAACTGTGAATTCGCGACCATGGGCGTCGGCCTCGACACCCGCGGGAACTACTGGACCCAGAACTTCGGCTTCTGACGCTTGAGCAGGGGAAACTTCGTGTACGAGAGCCCGGAACCGGACTCGCGCTCGCGCTTTCGCGGTGCACCTCAGATCATCCTCGCCGCGTCCGGCGTCGTACTGGCGACCGTCTTCGCAGCCGTGGCCTCGCTCGCGGCCGGCTCGGACAGCGCCTCCCAGACCCCGTCCACGCAGCCGCCGCGCAAGGAGGCCGTGCGCGACGCGCTGAGCATCGTGCCGACGTCCGCGCCCACGTCCTCGGTGGAGCCGACCTCGTCGACCTCCTCGGAGACCGCGACGTCGACCACCACGACGACGAAGAAGCCCACGCGCGTCACGACCATCACGCGCCCCGACGGCACCACGACCACCGTGACGACCGAAGAGCCGCCGCCGGTCACCACGACGACCACGAAGCAGGATCCGGTCACGACGACACCGCCGCCGGTCACGACGACGACCACCACGCCGCCGCCGGACCCGACAACAACGACTTCGCCCGCTTAGGGTTACGCCCGTCACCGCCCAGTGACGCAGAGCTACACGAAGGTGTGGCGTAGCTGAGGCTTTGGTGCGTTTCCGCCGATAACTCGAACGCAAGACCATCCGACCGGGTTTCCCACGAGGAGATGGGTGTGTTCGAGGAAGATCATCCGCAGTCACCAACCGAGCCCGCGCCGCAGAAGAAGCGCGTGGGCACGGCCGTCATGCTGGCTGCGGGCGGTGTGGTCGTGGCGACCCTGTTCGCGACCGTCGCGTCCATGCTGGCCGCGAGCGGCCAGGAGGCGAACCCGGAACGCAGGTCCGCGGACGTCGTCGAGACCATCACCAGCGTGGCGCCTGACGGCAGCACCAGCACGGTCGTCGTCACCGTGCCCTCCAGCACCGCCGCCTCGTCGGCCAAGCCGGACCGCAAGCAGGCCGCGCGCCCGAACGAGCAGCCCAAGCCGGACGCTCCGGTGCAGCAACCGCAGGTGACGACCAACCCGGGCGAGCCGTCGCAGCCGCAGAGCAACCCGCCCACGTCGTGGACGGAGCCGACGACGTCTTCCACTTCTTCGACGTCGCAGACGACCGCGCCGCCGTCGTCGTCCGCGAGCTCCAGCTCGGCAGTGCCGGACCCGAAGCCCTAGTTCAGAGCTCGAACCGGTAACCCATCCCGGGTTCGGTCAGCAGGTGCCGGGGCCGCGCGGGCTCCGGCTCCAGCTTGCGCCGCAGCTGCGCGAGGTAAACCCGCAGGTAGTGGGTCTCCTTCTCGTACGCAGGTCCCCACACGTCACGCAACAGCTGCTTCTGCGCGACGAGCTTCCCGGCGTTGCGCGCCAGCACCTCCAGCAGTCCCCATTCGGTGGGCGTGAGGTGCACCTCGACGTCGTCCTTCAACACCCGCTTGGCCGCCAGGTCGACGGTGAACGACGCGGTCTTCACGATCGGCTCGTCCTCGGGCCCCGCGACGGCCGAGCGGCGGACCGCGGCACGCAGGCGGGCCAGGAGCTCGTCCATGCCGAACGGCTTGGTCACGTAGTCGTCGGCGCCGGCGTCGAGGGCGTCGACCTTGTCGGTCGAGCCGCTGCGGGCGGAGAGCACGATGATCGGCAGGGTGGTCCAGCCGCGCAGGCCCGCGATGACGTCGGTGCCGTCCATGTCCGGCAAACCCAGGTCGAGGACGACGACGTCGGGCTTGCCGTCGGCGGCCAGGCGCAGGGCCGTGGCGCCGTCGGGGGCCGTGAGCACCTCGTAGCCGCGGGCCGTGAGGTTGATCCGCAGCGCGCGCACGATCTGCGGTTCGTCGTCGACCACCAGTACCTTCGTCACGAAGCCCTCTCATCGACCGGGAGCGAGATCACCACGGTGAGGCCGCCGCCAGGCGTGTCCTCCATGCTGATCGTGCCTTCCATCGCCTCGGTGAAGCCCTTCGCCACGCTCAGACCGAGACCAACGCCACCCGGCGTGCGGTCGCCGAGGCGCTGGAACGGGGCGAAGACCTGGTCGGCCGTGCCGCGGGGCAGGCCGCGGCCGTGGTCGACGACGCGCAGCTCCACCTCGGAACCGTGTGCCGACGCCCGGAGTGCCACGGCACCGGCGTAGCGCAGCGCGTTGCCCACGACGTTCGCGATGACCCGTTCGAGGAGCCCGACGTCGGCCCGCACGGGAGGCAGCGCCTCCGGGACGTCCACCTCGATGTCGCCGTTCAGGCCGCTCAACGCCCGTGCCACGGCCTCGTAGTAGCCGACGGCGCGGAACTGCGGCTCCACGGCTCCGGTCGCCAGCCGCGAGGAGTCGAGCAGGTTGTCGACGAGGCCGGTGAGCCGGTCCGCGGACTCCTCGACGGCCTCCAGCAGCTCGGCGGTGTCGGACTCGGACAGCTGGAGCTCCGGGTCGCGCAACGAGCCCACGGAGGCCTTGATCGAGGTCAGCGGTGTGCGGAGGTCGTGACCGACAGCGCTCAGGAGCGCCGTGCGCAGCTCGGTCCGAGACGCCTGACGTTGAGCTTCCACAGCTTGCTCGGCCATGCGTTGTTGCCGTAGCGCCAGCAGCGCTTGGCCTGCGGCCGCCTCCAGCACACGGCGGTCGGACGCGGGCAACGACCGGCCGCGCAACGCCAGGTGCACGTCCGGGGTCACCGCGATGTCGACGTCAGCCTCCTCCGGCTCGTCGCACGGGTTCGCGCCAACGCACGCCACGCGCTGCCACTCGCCGTCGGCGCGCTCCAGCAGTGCGACGGAGATCAGGCCGAAGTTCTCCTTCACCTTCTCGAGGAGCCGCACGAGCGGATACGGGTTCGTGAGCACAGTGCGCGCGTACGACGCGAGAAGCGTGGCCTCGGTGCGTGCCCGAGCTGCTTGCGTCGCACGGCGGGCGGCGTAATCCACCACCAACGCGGTGGAGACACCGACGATGATCATCGCGAAGAAGGTGAGCACGTTCTGCTGCGCGTCGATGGTGAACGTGTGGACGGGCTCGGTGAAGAAGAAGTTCAGCAGCAACGCGCTGACCAGCGCGGTAGTGATCGCCGGGCCGAGTCCGCCGACGATGGCGACGACGAGCGTGACCAGCAGGTAGGCGATGACGTTCGTGGAGAAGTTCAGGCTGCCCCGCATCGACGCGCCGGCCGCCGTGACCAGCGCGGGACCCGCGATCGTGAGGAACCAGCCCCACGCGAGCCTGCCCGGCTTGAGCGGACTGCCCGCGAGCCGTGCGCGCCAGCCGCTGGTCGTGGCCGCGTGCGTGACCATGTGCACGTCGATCGCGCCGGACTCCTGCACCACGGTGGAGCCGATACCAGCGGAGAACACGCGCGCGAACCGTGAACGGCGTGATGTGCCGACCACGAGCTGCGTGGCGTTCACACCGCGTGAGAACTCCAGCAAGGCCGTGGGCACGTCATCGCCGACGACGGTGTGGAAGGTGGCGCCGACGTCCTCCGCGAGTTTGCGGTACCTCGTCAGTGCGTGTGGGTCGGCTCCTGCGAGCCCATCACCGCGAAGGACGTGCACGACCAGAAGGTCGCCTCCCGCGCGCGTGGCGATGCGACGAGCGCGCCGGATCAGCGTCTCGCTCTCATCACCGCCGGTGATGGCGACGACGACACGTTCGCGCGTCTCCCATGTGTCGGTGATCTGCTGTTCGGCCCGGTAGCGCAGCAACGCGACGTCGACCTGGTCTGCGACCCACAACAACGCGAGCTCACGGAGTGCGGTGAGGTTGCCGACGCGGAAGTAGTTTCCGAGGGCGGCGTCGATCTTGGTGGCCGCGTAGACGTCGCCGTGGGCGAGCCTGCGGCGCAGTGCTTCCGGCGTGAGGTCGACGAGCTGCATCTGGCCGGCTTTGCGCACGACCTCGTCCGGCACCGTTTCCCGCTGAGGAACGCCGGTTATGCGGTGCACGACGTCGTTGAGCGATTCCAGGTGCTGCACGTTGACGGTGGAGAGCACGTCAATCCCGGCTTCGAGGAGTTCCTCGACGTCCTGCCACCTTTTTGCATTACGGGATCCCGGCGCGTTCGTGTGCGCGAGCTCGTCGACGACCGCGACCTCGGGCGCACGGGCCAGCACGGCGTCGACGTCCATCTCGGTCAGCTCGACACCACGGTGGGTGAAGCGCCTGCGCGGCACGATTTCCAGACCGTCGACCAGTTCAGCGGTCTTGGCACGGCCGTGGGTCTCCACAAATCCGATGACCACATCTGTGCCGCGTTCGCGGCGCCTGTGGGCCTCATCGAGCATCGAGAACGTCTTGCCGACACCGGGAGCGGCTCCGAAGAAGATGCGGAGCTCCCCACGCCTGGGTTTCGCACTCACCGGACCAGTCTGCTCCTGGCCCCGCATGGGCTGTTCGGGGGTACGCACTGCGCCGCCCGGCGACTCACGTGCTCCTTCCCACATCTTTGACCACAGATCTGTCTCGTTGAATCATGCTTCAGCACGGCGCCCGTTCGAGTGAGCCCCACTGCGCTTTTTACGCCGTTTACCAGCACATTTAACTGTGCTGGACGCGCGCCGTGACACCCCGCGTCACCACAACGGCCGAATGGGTTATCGGCAGTTGGCGGATAGCGCGCAGAGCGTGAATGAGGGAAAGTGCCAGGGTTCGTGTCCGAATTCGGACAATCACATGCGCGCGGAGAAACGATGCCCACCACCGTCACCAACCACGAGGCACTTCAACTCGTGGTGGCCGTGCACCGGCTGGTGCGAAGTCTTCGGCAGGCCGCTCCGGCCCGTCGTTTGCAACCCACCCAGTTATTGGTGCTGTCAGAACTGAGCGCCCACGGCCCGATGCGGATCGGCGAGATCGCGGTGCGCGCGCTGTGTTCGCAGCCGACCGCGACAACCGTCGTGACCAGCCTCGAGTCCACCGGCCTCGTACGTCGCGAGCCCGACGCCGCCGACGGCAGAGCGACGATAGTCGTGCTGACCGAAGTCGGTCGCGAGACGATCCTGTCGCTGGCTCACGGCGAGGCCGAGCTATTGAGTGAAAGAATGTCCGAACTTTCGCCGGAAGACAGAGAACTCCTGCGTTCGGCCATGCCGGTATTGCGCCACCTGGCGGAACCGCAGGAAAACAAGTAGGAGCGGGACCCCCCGACGGGTCCCGCTCCTCGCCATTACTTGCTGGGTGACACAGAAGTCGGTGCCACCGAGTTCGAAGGTGCGCTTCCAGAACTCGACGGCGGTGCACTCTCCGTCGATGACGGAGCGACAACGCTCGGTGCCACCGTGTAACAGCTGCCGTTTTCGTAGTCGATCTTCGGCCGCGGATACCGGTTAGCCGGAATCATCGGCTGCGGGTCGTCTCCGTTGCAGCCGTAGTACTGCCGGGGCGCGTTGATGGGATTGCCGTCCTGGTCGTACAACAGCACGTTGGTGAGCAACTTGCCGTTCTCGTCGTACGCGTAGATGTTCTCGTAGCTCTGCATGGCCGGCGGCTGATACACCTGCCGCGACGAGCTGTACGCGAGGTTGTTCGCAGTCACGTCGATCACCTGGAACAGCAGCCCGATCGCCAGCGCGGACGCCGGCAGGCTGAACCACAGCCACCGCCGGTCGACCTTGGCGCGCGGCCCAGCGAACACCGACAGCACGGCGATCCCGGCGATGAACAGGAACCCGAGGATGTCGCGGCTGGCGAGCAACACGGCCCCGAGCCCGAGCAGGCCGGCCCGCGCCAGCCACCACGCGGGCTGCAGCGACTTGAGGTAGGTCAGCGCCCGCTCCCCCGGCGTGCCTTCCTCCGGCGTCAGCCACTGCTGGATCTTGCGAGTCTCCGGCAGGTCCATGATCTCCTGCTGAGCCGGCCCGCGATCGTGCACCAGCGCCAGGCTGAGCACCAGGAGCACCGCCGGCAGCAGGAGGATCGCCGACTGCCGCAGCACCGCCGTCCCCGCCAGCAACGTGACAGCCGTGGCGATCGCCAGCCCCCAAGCCGCCACCCGAGGCCTGGTGACCAGCTGCTTCTTGGTGGTGACCGGCAGCCGTTCGGTCCGCGGCGGGTACCCGGCGGCCTGCCGGAGCTCCTGCGCGTACTGCTCGGGCGATCCCAGCCGCTGCTCGAGGGTCTCGTTCTCCCCCAGTTCGGTGGACAGCTCGGCGACGTGCGCCTCGACGTCCTCCATGATCTCGGCGACCTCGTTGGGCGGCAGGTCGTCGAGGGCCGCACGCATCCCGGCCAGGTAGTACTCGACACCGAGCGCTTGCGTGTTCATGCTGCGACCTCCTCAAGCAGGCCGTCCAGCGTGCTGGCGAACGACCTCCACGTCTCCCTCGACTCAGCCAGGCGCGCCCGCCCGGTCTCGTTGATGCTGTAGTACTTGCGGTGCGGCCCCTCTTCACTCGGCACCACGTACGAGGTCAGCATCCCCGCGTTGTAGAGCCGTCGCAGCGTGCCGTACACCGACGCGTCCCCCACGTCGTTCAATCCCCCGGCGCGCAGTCTGCGCACCACGTCGTACCCGTACCCGTCGTCCTTGCGCAGAACCGCAAGCACGGCCAGATCCAGCACCCCTTTGAGCAGCTGACTGGTGTCCATGACCCCTCCGACCCGCTGTTGCGCCGTGAACACTACTACGCATCGCACAGTACTGTCGAATGCGCTGTCGGTCGGTGTCGCGCCGTGCGGGGTGTGTTCATCTGCTGTCGCTGGTCGCCGTTCCACATCGGGCTGCAAGTGCAGTTCAGCGGACTGTTCGGTGGCTCGAACGTGTTCCTGGACGGCACCGGCGGCCATCTCGGCGGGCGCTATCCGGACCGGCCGCGGCGCCGCCTCGGCCGGTCCGCGGTGGTGATCGGGGTGGTGCACGCCGGCTGTGTGCGGGACTTCGACGACGGCTTGGTGCGGGACGTGCGCGACGGCAGAGGCGGGGTCTGCGAGGAGATCGAGGGCGCCTTCACCAAGGGCAGGACGATCATCCGGCTGCTGAACGGCACTCCGATGTCCACCGCGACGCCCGCCGCGACGGACCTGCCCCGTTCGATCAGGGGGTTCGCCCACCTGCAGGTCCACACCATTCAGGACGGCCACGGCTTCGGCGCGTTGCTCGACGAGGTCGACGCTCCGGCGACCAGCGCCACCCGACCGAGTGAACGTTGTCCGGATTCAGCCGGACGGCCGTCTAGTAGGTGTCACAAAATCATGGTCATCTTCGCCGCGCCAATGAGGAAGCGCGCGAGGGAGCAACGGGAGAAAGCCGCGAATATGCAGGTCAGGACCGCAGTAATGAGAGGACTGAAGCCGTCCAGCCGCAGATCACCGACATGTCCGCCACTCGACGTGGCCTGGCGATGGCGAGCGTGGAACCGGTGACCGCAGCCGCCCCGCACGAACGACCCGGCCGTGTGCCGCACACCGAACGATGAGGCGGTCGGCCACACCGCCCGAACGATGCGGAGGTCGGCTGCACACCCGAACGACGCGCCGTGCTGCAGCACCACCCGAACAGTGCGGCGGTGGGCCGCACTCACGTTCGCGATCACCGATGCTGCCGCACGACCCGAACAGTGCGGCGGGGGCCGCACTCACGTTCGCGATCACCGATGCGGTCGGCCCGCCCACCGTCGAAGCCGCGTTCCGGCAGCACCGGGGCACGCCACCAGGTCGCTGACGAGGTGCAGCCGCAGGTCCGCCCGCAGGTGCAACGCCTGCCGGACGCCCGCCGAGGTCAGAGCCGCGGCCGGGGCTGGCAGCGCGGGCACGAGTACGAGGACCGGTTCATGAACGGCTCGCGCACGATCGCCGCCCCGCACCGCTTGCACGGCCGGTTCTCCTGCCCGTAGGCGTTCAGCGACCGGTCGAAGTACCCGGACTGACCGTTGATGTTGACGTACAGGGCGTCGAAGGACGTGCCGCCCTGCCCGAGCGCCTCGCGCATCACGTCGGTCGCGTGGTCCAGCAGCTCGGCGGCCTTCGCCTTGGTCAGCTTGTCGGTCATGCGGGTGCCGTGCAGCCGGGCACGCCACAGGGCCTCGTCGGCGTAGATGTTGCCGATGCCGGAGACCAGGGTCTGGTCGAGGAGGGCGCGTTTGATCTCCGTGTGACGCAGGCGCAACGCGCGCACGGCAGCATCGCGGGAGAACAGCGGGTCCATCGGGTCGCGGGCGATGTGGGCGACCGAGTCGGGAACGAGGGTGCCGTCGACTTCCACCAGTTCGGCCAGGGCGAGGCCGCCGAAGGTTCGTTGGTCGACAAAGCGCAGTTCCGGGCCGTTGTCAGCGAAGCGGAACCGTACGCGGAGGTGCTTCTCGTCCGGGGCCGTGGAGGGCTGGACGAGCATTTGGCCGCTCATGCCCAGGTGGGCCAGCATGGCGGCTTTGTCAGCCAGTTCTACCCAGAGGTACTTGCCGCGGCGCCTGGCAGCTGCCATTGGCTGGCCTGCCAGGCGCGCGCAGAAGTCCGCAGAGCCCAGGTCGTGCCGGCGGATCGCTCTCGGGTGGAGTACTTCCACCGAAGAGATGATCCGGCCGACGACATGGGCTTCAAGGCCGAGGCGGACCACCTCGACCTCTGGGAGTTCGGGCACGTCAGGCTTCGGACTTGCCCTCGTCGACGGGCTGTGCCTCGATCACGGCAGCCTGCGGCTTGGTGGGCTTGAGCACCCACACGCCGGCACGGCTCGTGTCCCTGACCAGCACAAGTCCCTGGATGCCTCCGTTGCGGGAGGTGTTCACCGGGCCGCGAGCGGAGCGGCTGCGGCGGTTCGTGCGGTACCTGGTCGCATACATTGCGTGTCTCAGTCTTCCTCGGATGGGAGGGTCCCTGGCGTCACCGAGGCGCCGTTCTGTCCGTTTGCGGATGCGGCCGACTCCTGCTCGGCCTTGACCCGCTCCGACAGAACATGATAAGCCGCTTCAGCGGCTTTCTGCTCGGCTTCCTTCTTGGTGCGCCCATCACCCTTGCCGTAGGGCTGGCCACCGACGAGCACCGTGGCGGTGAACTCCTTGCGGTGGTCCGGCCCCTGGTCGTCCACGCGGTACTCCGGGACGCCGAGACTGGCTTGAGCGGTGAGCTCCTGCAGGCTTGTCTTCCAGTCCAGTCCAGCACCGAGAAGCGGAGCTTTGGCCAAGAGTGGATCGAACAGCCGGTGAACGAACGTTCGTGCGGTATCGATACCGAACTGCAGGTACACCGCACCGATGACGGCTTCCAGGCCGTCGGCGAGGATGCTCGCCTTGTCCCTGCCGCCGGTCAGCTCTTCGCCGCGGCCGAGCAGCAGGTGTGCTCCCAAACCGCCTTCTCCCAGGTCACGCGCTACGCCCGCGAGTGCGTGCATGTTCACCACGCTGGCGCGGAGCTTCGCGAGCTGTCCCTCGGGAAGATCGGGGTGAGTGCGGTAGAGGTGGTCGGTGACGACCAACCCGAGCACGGCGTCTCCCAGGAACTCGAGACGCTCGTTCGGCGGCAGACCGCCGTTCTCGTACGCGTAGGACCGGTGGGTGAGTGCAAGCCCGAGCAGCTCGGCGTCCAGGTGGACGCCGAGCGCTTCGGACAAAGTCGCGCGGTCGGCTTGCGGAGCGCGCGGCGGCTTTCCCCCCACTACGTTGCCGAGGAGATCAGGCCGGCTGAGCGACCTGGCGGCCAGCGTACTGACCACAGGCCGGGCAGGCGACGTGCTGCGGCTTCGGCTGGCGGCAAGCCTTGTTGGAGCACGCCACCAGGTGCACGGCAGACGTCTTCCACTGGGAACGGCGCGCACGGGTGTTCGAGCGCGACATCTTCCGCTTCGGGACGGCCACGACTACTTCTCCTCGTTGTTGTCATCGCTGAACCGCTCTTGCAACGCGGCCCAACGAGGGTCGATCGTCTCATGCCCGTGGTCGGGCCCGAGCTCCGCCCACCTGCCGCCACACTCGGAGCAAAGCCCCTTGCAGTCCGGCTCGCAGAGCGGCGCCTGCGGCAGCGCGAGGACGATGGCGTCCCGCACCACAGGTTCGAGGTCGATCAGATCGTTGACGATCCGGCTGACCTCGTCTTCGTCCGTGGTCTCGTCAGTGGTGCTGTCCGGCCACGCGTACAACTCCGTGATCCGGACCTCTACCTCGTCGGCGATCGGCTCGAGGCACCTCGAGCAGTCACCGGTGACCTTGGCATACGCGGTCCCCGACACGAGCACGCCCTCCACGACCGACTCGGTCAGGAGGTCGAGCTCCACCTCTCCGCCATCCGGCACCGCGATCACCCCGAGCAGCCCTACGCCTGCTGCGGGAACCGACCGGACGAAGGGTCGGCTAGACCCGGCGCGACGGCCGAGGTCCCTGGTGTCGATGACCCAGGGTCCTGATGCTGTGGGACGCGTGGACGCGTGACGATGCTCAGTCATGATCAGATTGGTTGCCGGCGGGGACCTACCACGTCCAGCCGGTCCAGGGTACGGGACGACGGGCTCACGCGTGAAATCGGCAGGTGATCGCACCTGTCAGACGTAGCGCGAATCACACGTTCAGTCGTGCCGAACCCCGGCTGGTTCGTCAGGAACCGTAGTCGAACGGTGCGGCAGCCCCTGCGACGGCAGGCCCGCGCAGGTGCGAACGGCCCTTGCCGACCGACCTGAGCGTGTGCGCAAGGAGGTCCTCGAAGTCCGCGAGCTTGCTGTCCACGTACGCGTCGCACTCCGAACGCAGCCGGATGGCCTCGCTCTGCGCCGCGTCGAGCACGCGCGCCGACTCGGCGTGCGCCGCCCGGACGACCTCCTGCTCGTTGACGAGCCTGGCCTGCTCGGCCCGGCCGTCCTCGGTGGCGCGCTCGTAGTTGGCACGGCCCGCCTGGATCATCCGCTCGGCCTCGCTGTGGGCACGACCCACCAGGTCGTCGTACTCCTGCCGGCCGGCGGCGACTGTGCGCTCCGCCTGGTCCTCCGCCTCGGCGATCATCCGCTCGGCACGGGCGCGGGCGTCGGACAGCATCGCCTCCGCCTCGGCCTGGGCCTCCGCGAGAATCCGCTCGGCGTCCGCTCGCGCCTTCGACACACCGGCCTCGGCCTCGTGCTTGGCCTTGCCGACGACCTCGTCGCGGTGGTCCAGCACGTCCTGCGCGTCGTCGAGCTCCGCGGGAATCGCGTCACGCACGTCGTCGAGCAGTTCGAGCACATCCCCGCGCGGCACGACGCAGCCCGAGGTCATCGGTACTCCGCGCGCTTCCTCGACGATCGTGACGAGCTCGTCGAGTGCCTCGAACACCCGGTACACGTCTCACTCCCTAACCCACCTGTTGCTCCCACTCACAAGTGTGCCCTGCGGATCTCCCCGAAAGAGGGAGATCGGCAGGGCGTGTCAGGATTTGGCGTGACCATCACGATCAGGCGGGCGACCGCCGCCGATGTCGACCCGATCGTGGCGATGCTGGCGGACGATCCGCTGGGCGCCACGCGCGAGAAGCCGGGCGATCCGGCGTATCTCAAGGCCTTCGAGGTGATCGACGCCGACCCGCACCAGTTCCTCGCGGTGGCCGACGCCGGCGGTGAGGTCGTCGGCACGCTCCAGCTCACGTTCACGTCCGGTCTGTCGCGCCTGGGCATGACCCGCGCGACCGTCGAGGCCGTCCGGGTGCGTTCCGACCAGCGCGGCAGCGGCCTCGGCGAACGCCTGGTGAGGTGGGCGATCGACGAGGCGCGCGCACGCGGCTGTGGTCTGGTGCAGCTGACGACGGACGCGTCACGCGTGGACGCACACCGGTTCTACGAGCGGCTCGGGTTCACCGCGTCCCACGTGGGAATGAAGCTGTCGCTCTAGCGGGTTTCGGCGAGGCGCTGCTGCAGCCGCTGCTCGACGATCGCGGGCAGCAGCGTGGACACGTCGCCGCCGTACGTCGCCACTTCCTTGACCAGCGAGGACGCCAGGAACGAGTACTGCGGGCTGGCCTGCATGAACAGCGTGTCGACACCCGTGAGCTGGTGGTTCATCTGCGCCATCTGCAGCTCGTAGTCGTAGTCGCTGACCGCGCGCAGGCCCTTCACGATGGCCTTGATGTCGTTCTCGCGGCAGTAGTCGACCAGGAGGCCGTGCCAGGCGTCGACGCGCACGTTGTCCCACTGCTTGGTGACTTCGCGGAGCATGTCCTGGCGCTCTTCAACGCTGAACAAGGTGCGCTTGTTCTTGTTGATGAGCACGGCGACGACGACCTCGTCGAAGAGGTGCGCGGCTCTCCCGATGATGTCCAGGTGGCCGTTCGTTACCGGGTCGTAGGAGCCGGGGTACACGGCACGCGTCATGAGGCGGACGTTAGCACCCGATCGGACGCCTCCAGGCGTGTCCGTGGTTCTCATCACCCATCAGCACGTAGCCGCCCCCAGTAGACCGCGGTGTCGCCGTACCGCTTGGCGCGCAAGGGTTCTACTCCGTCCGGCCACCCTGGTTCGGCGCTCTTCGAACCACGCTCCACGATGAGCACCGCGTCCTCGGCGAGCCGACCGGCGAGCCCGTGCAGGACCTTGGTGAGCTCCTCGTCCGTCACCGCGTACGGCGGGTCGGCGAACACGACGTCGAACTTCTCGCCCTCGGCCGTGACGTACGCCTCGGCGCTGCGGTTCGCGATCGTGGTGTTGCCGAAGCCGAGGTCCTTGGCGTTGGCCTTGAGCACGTCGGCCGCCCGCCGGTCCGACTCCACGAAGGTCGCGTGCCCGGCACCGCGGGACAGGGCCTCGAAGCCGAGCGCGCCCGACCCCGCGTACAGGTCCAGCACGTTCGCTCCGTCGAGGTCCATCATCGACTCCAGCGAGCTGAAGAGGGCCTCACGCACCCGCTCGGACGTGGGCCTGGTGCCCTTGGGCGGCACCTTGAGCCTGCGGCCTCCCGCGGTCCCGGCAACGATTCGTGTCACCTGCTCATCGTCCCAGGTGGGCTCCGCCGTTCACCGCCAGCACCTGCCCGGTGATGTGGCCCGCGTGCTCCGAGGCGAGGAACGCCACGAGCGCCGCCACGTCCTGCGGCGTGCCCGCGCGGCCGTTCTTGGTCTGCCCGATGAGCGTGTTCAACCGCTCCTCGGTCATCGAGTCGCCGAAGAACTCCGTGTCGACGATCAGTCCCGGCGAGACGACGTTGGCGGTGATTCCGCGCGGGCCGAGCTCGCCCGCGAGGTCCGCGGTCCACGCCTCGATCGCGGCCTTCGAGGCGCCGTAGCTGCCGCCGCCCCTGCGACCCGCGATGGAGCCGATGTTGATCACGCGGCCGTTGTCGGCGAGCCTCGGCGCGAGTGCCTCGGTGACGAGCACCGCGCTGACGACGTTGGCCTCGTAGTTGGCGAGCCACCGCGACTTGGTGTCGGCGTGGCTGATGACGCCGCCCGCGTTGTTGACCAGAACGTCCACCTTGGACGGAAGGCTGCCGAGCGCCTCGCTGACCGCGTCCGGGTCGGTGGCGTCGAACGCGGCGTGGCGGACATCCGGAACCTCGGCGAGCACTTCCGCGCGGCGGCCGGTGATCGTGACGTCCAGACCCTGTCCGGCAAGTGCGAGGGCGATGGCCCGGCCGATGCCGGTGCCACCGCCCGTGACTACTGCAGTGCGCATGTTCTCCCCAACGAAAGTCATCAGGAGAGAGCCTGCCACCACCCGTCAACCTCATTTGGCGCGTCGACGTCGACCCGCTCCCCCGGCCGCGGCACGGCGAGCTTCAGGCCGCGCGCCTTGGCTTCCCGCCACACGCGGTCGACCGGCTCGGTCCAGGAGTGCAGCGCGAGGTTGAACGTGGCCCAGTGCACCGGGATCAGCAGGCCGCCGCCGAGATCCTCGAACGCCTGCACCCCTTCCTCCGGCGTCATGTGGATGTCCGGCCAGGCGTCGTTGTACGCGCCGACCTGCATGAGCACCGCGTCGAACGGGCCGTGTGCCTCGCCGATCGTCTTGTAGCCGGGGAAGTACCCCGTGTCGCCGCTGTAGAACACCGAGCGAGACCCGCGAGCGATCACCCAGGACGCCCACAGCGTGACGTTTCGCTGCACGGAGCGGCCCGAGAAGTGTTGTGCCGCGGTGCAGGTGAGCGTGAAGCCGTCGACGGAGAACGACTCGTCCCAGTCCAGCTCGACGATCCGCTCCTCCGGAACGTCCCACCGCCGCAGGTGCGCGCCGAGGCCCAGCGGCACCACGAACACCGCGGACGAACCCGTGACCAGCGCCTGCACGGTTTCCATGTCGAGGTGGTCGTAGTGGTCGTGCGACACCACCACCGCGCTCAAGGCGGGCAAATCCGACAACTGGTGCGGAACCGGATGCAGACGGCGGGGGCCGAGGTGCGCGGAAGGCGAGACGCGGTCGCTCCACACGGGATCGACCAGCACCGCGGCGCCGTCGATCTCGATCAGCGCGGAAGCGTGGCCGTACCAGGTGATGTGCAGGCCAGAGGTCACCGGCGCGGCGGGACCGACGAGGGGCACGGCGGCGGACGGCTTGCGGTCCTCGCCGCCGAAGATGAAGTCGCGCAAGGAGAAGGAGTCGCGGTCCGGGACCGTGCTGACCACCTTGTCGTTGTGGAACTTGCCGTCGCGGTAGCGCGGTGAGCGCGCCATCCGAGCCGGATCCGGCTTGCCGCCCAGCTGCTTCGGCACGTCCCGCAACGCCCACGCCACGCCCGCCAGTCCGAGCAGGCCGGCCAACGCCTTCTTCATGTCACAACCCTTCCCCTGACCCCGTGCCCGGTGCAACGCAGGGAATGGTCGTGGAGTTCCGCACGGCGCGCAGAACGACGCGGGGCCCGGCCGAAGCCGGGCCCCGCACGCTCACTCCAGCACGATCAGGAGGTCGCCGCCCTCGACCTGCTGGGCGCCGCGCAACGCCAGGCGCTGCACGCGTCCCGCCTTCGGGGCGGTGATCGCGGCCTCCATTTTCATGGCCTCGATCGTCGCGACGGTCTGGCCGGCCTCCACGCTGTCGCCCTCGGCCACCGCCGCCGTCACCACTCCCGCGAACGGGGCCGCGACGTGGTTCGGGTTGGCGCGGTCGGCCTTCTCCGCGGCCGGGATGTCGGCGGCCACGGAGCGGTCGCGGACCTGGATCGGGCGCAGCTGGCCGTTCAGGGTCGCCATGACCGTGCGGAGGCCGCGCGCGTCGGCCTCGGAGATCGCCTCCAGGCCGATCAGCAGCCGGACACCCGGCTCCAGGTCGACGGAGTACTCCTCACCCGGTCGCAGGCCGTAGAAGAAGTCCTTGGACCGCAACACCGACGTGTCGCCGTAGGCGTCGCGGTGGGCGCGGAACTCCTTCGTGGGCCCCGGGAAGAGCAGGCGGTTCAGCGTCGCGCGGCGGTCGTCGACGAGTCCCGCCTCGTCCTCCGGCGAGAGCTCCTCGATCGGCTTCGGTGCCGTCCGGCCGGCCAGAGCCTTGGTGCGGAACGGCTCCGGCCACCCGCCGGGCGGATCGCCCAGCTCGCCGTGCAGGAAGCCGATCACCGACGCCGGGATGTCGAACTTGCCGGGGTCGGCCTCGAAGTCCTCCGGGGACACGCCCGCGCCCACGAGGTGCAGTGCGAGGTCGCCGACGACCTTGGACGACGGCGTCACCTTCACAAGGTGGCCGAGCATGCGGTCGGCGGCCGCGTACATGGACTCGATCTCCTCGAACTTCTCGCCCAGGCCCAGTGCGACGGCCTGGGTGCGCAGGTTCGAGAGCTGACCACCGGGGATCTCGTGGTGGTAGACGCGGCCGGTCGGGCCGGGGATGCCGGACTCGAACGGCGCGTAGATCTTGCGCACGGCCTCCCAGTACGGCTCGAGGTCGCACACGTTCTGCAGGTCGAGGCCCGTGGCGTGCTCGGTGTGGTCGGTCAGCGCCACGATCGACGACAGCGGCGGCTGCGACGTCGTGCCCGCCATCGACGCGGTCGCGCCGTCGATCGCGTCCACACCGGCCTGGATCGCGGCCAGGTAGGTCGCCAGCTGGCCACCGGCCGTGTCGTGCGTGTGGAGGTGGACCGGGAGGTCGAACTCCTTGCGCAGAGCCGAGATCAGGCGAGCGGCGGCCGGGGCCCGCAGGAGCCCCGCCATGTCCTTCACCGCCAGGACGTGCGCACCCGCGCCGACGATCTGCTCGGCCAGCTTGAGGTAGTAGTCCAGTGTGTACAGACGTTCGTCCGGGTTGGACAGGTCGCTCGTGTAGCAGAGGGCGACCTCGGCGACGGCCGTGCCGGTCTCGCGCACCGCCTCGATGGCCGGGCGCATCTGCTCGACGTCGTTCAGCGCGTCGAAGATCCGGAAGATGTCGATGCCGGTGTCCGTGGCCTCCTGCACGAACGCCTTGGTGACCGCCTCGGGGTACGGCGTGTAGCCGACCGTGTTGCGGCCGCGCAGCAGCATCTGCAGGTTGATGTTCGGCACGGCCTCGCGCAGTGCGGCCAGGCGCTCCCACGGGTCCTCGGCGAGGAACCGCAGCGCCACGTCGTAGGTCGCGCCGCCCCAGCACTCCAGGGACAGCAGCTCCGGCGTCATGCGCGCGACGTGCGGTGCGACGGCGAGCAGGTCCTTGGTGCGTACTCGGGTGGCGAGCAGCGACTGGTGCGCGTCGCGGAACGTCGTGTCCGTGACACCGACGGCCTTGCTCTCGCGCATCCAGCGCGCGAAGCCCTCGGGGCCCAGCTCCACGAGCCGCTGCTTCGACCCGGCCGGCGGTTCGGCGTTGAGGTCGATGATCGGCAGCTTCTCCCGCGGGTCCACCGCGGTCGGGCGGGTGCCGTTCGGGTGGTTGACCGTGACGTCCGCGAGGTAGGTCAGCAGGCGCGTGCCGCGGTCGGCCGAGTGGCGCGCGGTCAGCAGGTGGGGGCGCTTCTCGATGAACGACGTGGTGACGCGGCCCTCGTAGAAGTCCGGGTCGTCGAGCACCGCCTGCAGGAACGGGATGTTCGTGGAGACACCGCGGATGCGGAACTCCGCGATCGCCCGGCGCGCACGGGCCACGGCGAGGGCGAAGTTGCGGCCGCGGCAGGTGAGCTTCACGAGCATCGAGTCGAAGTGGGCGCCGATGGCCATGCCGGCGCCGGCCGTGCCGCCGTCGAGGCGGATGCCGGAACCACCCGGCGAGCGGTAGGCGCTGATCATGCCGGTGTCCGGGCGGAAGCCGTTGGCGGGGTCTTCCGTGGTGATGCGGCACTGCAGCGCCGCGCCGCGCAGCTGGACGGTGTCCTGGCTGAGCCCGAGGTCCTCCAGCGTCTCGCCGGACGCGATGCGCATCTGCGACTGCACCAGGTCGACGTCGGTCACCTCTTCGGTGACCGTGTGCTCGACCTGGATGCGCGGGTTCATCTCGATGAAGACGTAGTGGCCCTGCGGGTCGAGCAGGAACTCGACGGTGCCCGCGTTGCGGTAGCCGATGTGGCGGGCGAACTTCACCGCGTCGTTGCAGATGCGCTCGCGCAGCTCGGGGTCGAGGTTCGGCGCGGGAGCGATCTCGATGACCTTCTGGTGACGCCGCTGCACCGAGCAGTCGCGCTCGAACAGGTGGATCACGTTGCCCTGGCCGTCGGCGAGGATCTGCACCTCGATGTGGCGCGGCTCGACCACGGCCTGCTCGAGGAACACCGTCGGGTCGCCGAACGCCGACTCCGCCTCGCGCGACGCCGCTTCGAGCGCCTCACGCAGCGCGGCCGGGTCGTCGACCTTGCGCATGCCGCGGCCACCGCCACCGGCGACGGCCTTCACGAACACGGGGAAGCGCATCGACTTCGACGCTTCGAGCAGCACGCCGATGTCCGACGACGGCGCGCTCGACTCCAGCACCGGCAGCCCGGCCTCGCGGGCGGCGGCGATGGCACGCGCCTTGTTGCCCGTGAGCTCCAGCACCTCGGCGACGGGGCCGATGAACGTCAGGCCCGCCTCCCGGCACGCCATCGCGAGCTCGGGGTTCTCGGACAGGAAGCCGTAACCCGGGTAGATCGCGTCGGCGCCGGCCTTGCGGGCAGCCTTGATGATCTCGTCAACAGAGAGGTACGCGCGAACAGGATGACCGGGCTCGCCGATCTCGTACGACTCGTCCGCCTTCAACCGGTGCAGGGAGTTGCGGTCTTCGTGAGGGAAAACGGCGACCGTTCCCGCGCCCAGTTCGTAGGCGGCCCGGAACGCGCGAATCGCGATCTCGCCGCGGTTGGCGACAAGAACCTTGCGGAACATCCGTAGCCCTCCCGGATTTGCTCGTCGGTCAGTTCGGGCACGTTACCGTGCGACTCTTGCCTGTTGGGAGGACTGTCTCACGTGATGGGTGTCATCCTGATCGGTCTTGCCCGTGAGGATTCTCGCGGTTTGGGAGCTAGGTTGATACCCACCACCCGGTCAGACTCCGCCCGGTAGTGGGTTTAACCAGATCGAGTGACGATCTTGGTAACTATCTCGGTAGGGTGAGCCATATGGCCGGGGCTGATGGAGCCGGGCAGCCTACTGCCCGCACACCGCATTTCGACGTTGTCCTTCGTGGTTACAACCAGCGACAGGTGAACGAACGAGTCACCCGCTTGGAGTTCGACCTCAAGAACTCGAACCGCTCCCGTGACGCGGCCGCCGCCCAGGTGGGGGAGCTCACGAAGCTCCTGAACGCGACGCGTGCCGAGCTCGACAAGACCAAGATGCAGCTGTCGAACCTCGCCAACAGCCCCGTCAGCGCGTCGAACGTCACCGAGCGTGTTCGCGTGATGATGAGCCTGGCCGAGGAAGAGATCGCGGACATCCGCAAGGACGCCCTCGACAAGGCCGCCGCCACGCGCGGCGAGGCCGAGAAGTGGGCGGCGGAGCAGCGCGAGAAGCACAACCGCCTGCTCGCCGAGACCGAGGCCCGCCGCAAGCAGCTGGAGGTCGGCCACCAGCAGCGCACGGCTGAGCTCGAACAGCAGTTCGCCTCCCGCAGGTCCGAGCTGGAGGCCGAGCACGAGGCGTTGCGCGCGAAGCTGACCGCCGAGCACGAGGCCCTGGTCGCCGAGGTGCGCGCGGAAGGCGAGCGCGTGGCCGCCGAGTTCGAGAAGAAGTCGGCCGACCTGGACACCCGCCGCGTGGAGCTCGACCAGAAGTACAAGGCCTACCACGACGAGCTGGACAAGGAGTACGACGGCCTCAAGGCGACGCTGACCGCCGAGCACAAGAAGGTGCTGGCGGACGCGAAGGCCGAGGCCGAGCGGATCGCCGCCGAGTCCGAGGCCACGCGGGTCGAGGCGCTGCGGAAGCTCGACGAAGCGCTGAAGGCCAAGCAGGCCGAGGCCGAGAAGGCGATCGCCGAGCTCGAGGCGGAGTCGCAGGCGTTGGCCGAGAAGATCACCTCCGAAGCGTCCGCGCAGGCAACCGCCCTGGTCAGCGCGGCGGAGGAGAAGGCCGAGACGGTCGTGCGCGAGGCCTCCGGCAAGGCCGAGTCGACGCTGGCCGAAGCCACGCAGAAGGCCGAGACGGTCGTGCGTGAGGCCGACGAGAAGGCCACCACGCTGGTCCGCGACGCCGAAGCAAAGACCTCCGCCCTGGTCCGTGAGGCCGAGGAGAGGTCAGCGGCCGCGGTGGCCGAGGCCGACCAGCGCGCTGCCGCCGCGGCCGAGAAGGAAGCGGCACTGCGTTCGGCGCACGACAACCTCGCCACGCAGTTCCACGCCGCGCAGGCAGCGGTCGAGGCGGCGATGTCGGTGCTGAAGCCGCTGGACTCCGAGGGCTCCAACGACTCGGACGACTCGGACGACGGCGAGACCCAGCAGCTGCCGAAGCCGCGATAGGTCAGCCGGGGAACGGTGGCCGGCTGCTCGTGCCCCAGCTGGTGAAGCACTTGCCGTTCGGCGCGTAGTCGCTCGCGAACCCGATGAGCGACTTTCCGTCGAGCGACGCGACATCGGCGGGGTGGAAGTTCAGGCAGACGGGCTGCTTGGCCCGCGCGCACTCGGACAGGTACCACCACGTCTCGCCGGCGTCGTCGCTGCGCCAGATGCGGCCCTTCACCGTCTCTTCCCGCAGGCCGACCGAGCCGGCCCACAGCTTGTGCTCGCAGGCATGTCCCGACCTGGCGCGGGAGCTCGTAGAGATGGCCGCGGCAGAGCACCATGGTGCTGGCCGGGTCGGTGAACTCGCTGATCTTCTTGAACTTCTTGCCGGATTTGGGGCGCGCAGGTGGAAGGTACGGCTCGGGGCGGGTGTTGCTGGCGCAGCGCGAAAGACTGGTGTGGCGGTGGGGATCGCGGTGATCGGGTGGCGCGGTCCGGCAATCTGGTCCAGCAGCGTGGTTCGGCAGCGCGACCCAGCAGCGCGACGTTCACCGGTGCCCAGCCGCGCGGCACACGCGCGGCTACGTCTTCTCCAGGAAGTCCGCCCTCTCCTCCGTCAGCAACGTCGCCACCATGCCCGCCAGGCCGGGGTGCTTCTCCAGGTCCGGGTCCTCGTCCACGACGTGCTGGGCCGCCAGGCGGGCCTCCGCGATGATGTCCTCGTCGCGCAGCAGGGAGAGCATCTTCAGGGCTGAGCGGCGGCCCGACTGCGCGGCGCCGAGGATGTCGCCCTCGCGGCGGAGCTCGAGGTCCAGCTGGGCCAGTTCGAAGCCGTCCAGAGTGGACTCGACGGCGCGGAGGCGTTCCATCGTCGCGGTCATCTCGGGCATCTCGGTCACCAGCAGGCAGAGGCCGGGGGCGCTGCCTCGGCCCACTCGGCCGCGCAGCTGGTGGAGCTGTGAGACGCCGAAGCGGTCGGCGTCCATGATGGCCATGACGGTGGCGTTCGGGACGTTCACACCCACCTCGATGACGGTGGTGGCGACCAGGACCTGGACCTGGTTGGCCGCGAAGGCTCGCATCACGGCGTCCTTCTCGTCCGGGGGCATGCGGCCGTGCAGGATTTCCACGCGCAGGCCGCGCAACGGGCCCTGCGCCAGCATGTTCGCCACGTCGATCACGGAGAGGGCCGGGCGCTTGTCCTCGTCGTCGGACTTCGCGGGCTCCTCGTCGCCGATGCGCGGGCAGACGAAGTAGGCCTGGTGGCCTGCGGCCACCTCCTCGCGGACGCGGGCGAAGGCGCGGTCCAGCCACGCGGGCTTTTCTCGGACGGGGACGACCGAGGTTTTGATGGGTGAGCGGCCGCCTGGGAGCTCGCGCAGTGCCGACACTTCGAGGTCGCCGTAGACGGTCATGGCCACCGTGCGCGGGATCGGGGTCGCGGTCATCACCAGGACGTGCGGGTTCTCCACGGAGCCGCGGGCGCGCAGGGCGTCGCGTTGTTCCACGCCGAAGCGGTGTTGTTCGTCGACGACGACCAGGCCCAGCGAGTGGAACTCCACCTTGTCCTGGATGATCGCGTGCGTGCCGACGACGATGCCCGCCTCGCCGGTCACGATGTCCAGCAGGGCCTGGCGGCGCTGCGCCGTGTTCATCGAGCCGGTCAGCAACGTGACGCGCGTGGCGACGTCGGCGCCGCCCAGCTGGCCGGCCTGGGCCAGGTCGCCGAGCATCTCCTGCAGCGAGCGGGCGTGTTGTGCCGCAAGGACTTCCGTCGGGGCGAGCATCGCCGACTGACGGCCCGCGTCGACGGCCTGCAGCATCGCTCGCAGCGCGACCATGGTCTTGCCGCTACCGACTTCTCCTTGCAGGAGGCGGTTCATCGGCACCGTGGCTTCGAGGTCTGCTGCGATCTGCTCGCCCACCTCCACCTGGCCCGCCGTCAGCTTGAACGGCAGGCGCGCGTCGAACGCGTCCAGGATGCCGCCGGAACGACGTGCGCACGACGGCGCCGGACGAGCTGTGGAGGCCTTGCGGCGCTGCGCCAGGGCCAGCTGCACGGCAAGAGCCTCGTCCCACTTCAGGCGTTGCTGCGCCACGGAGATCTGCGCCCAGCTCTCCGGGCGGTGGATCGCCCGCAGCGCCTCCTCCAGCCCGATCAGGCCGTGCTCCTCGCGGAACGCGAGCGGCAGCGGGTCCTCGGGCACGCCGTCCCAGATCTCCAGCAGCTGCTTCACGCAGTTCGCGATGTTCCAGGTGTTGATGTGCTGCGAGGCCGGGTAGACGGGCAGGAACGCCTGCAGGAACTCGGAGCCGTCCGACTCGGGGGTGAGGATCTCGAACGCCGGGTGCACCAGCTGCAGGTTCTGGCGGTAACGGCCGACCTTGCCCGCGAACAGGGCCCTGGTGCCGGGCAGGAGCTCCTGCTCGGCCACGAAGGCCACCTTGCCGAAGAACACCAGGTGCAGTTCGGAGGTGCCGTCCGTGATCACCGCCTCGGTCATGTGGCCGTGCCTGGCCTTCATGCGGCGCTTGGTGCACTTGCGGACCTCGGCCTGCACCGTGACGTGCTCGTCGATTTCCAGCGACCTGATGTCGGTCAGCTGCCCGCGCTCGTCGTAGCGGCGCGGGTAGTGGCGCAGCAGGTCACCGACCGTCGTGAGGCCGAGGCCGGTCTCCAGTGCGTCGGCGGTCTTCTTGCCGAGCAGCGGCTGCAGCTTGTCGTCGAAGGAGATCATCGCGTCCCATTGAACTACTCGACACCGACAAAGATGACCGCGTCGGGCTGGCCGCCCGGATAAGCGGTCACCTCGACCTCCGGATGGGTCACCCGCAGGTGGTCCTCCAGCACGTCGGCCAGGCCGTCCGGGGCATCGGCGCCCAGGATCACCGTCACCAGTTCGCCGCCGCCGTTCAGCATGCGGTCGACCAGGCGGCAGGAGAGATCCAGCAACGACTCCGGCGTGGCCGGGCCGGGCTCGATCAGCACGACCTCGCCGTCCAGCATGCCCAGCACATCGCCCGGCTGGCAGCGGCCCACCCACGTGATGGCCTCGTCGGCGGCGATCGACAGCTCGCCGCGGCGGGTGGCGGCAGCGGCCTCGGCCATGGCGACGACGTCGTCGCCGGCGCGGCGGGACGCGTCGTGCACGGCCAGCGCGGAGAGGGCCTGCACGGGCGAGAACGTCGGCACCACCACCACGTCCTGCCCTGCGGCCTGTGCGTACGCCACGGCTTCGTCGAGAACCTCGACGAGGTCCGGATCACCCGGCAGAACCGCGACGTGACGCGCGCGCGTCGACACGATGGCCGACAACAGGTCCGTGGGCGTCGCCGAAGCAGAGGCCAGATCGAACACCGTGGCGCCTTCCGCCCGGAACAGGTCCACGGCGCCGCTCACCACCACCACGATCGCCCGGTCGCGCACGAACCGTGAAGCCTGCGCCGCGATCTGGTCGGCGAACCGCGCCACCGTGATGCGGTGCGGACGCCCGGCGCGCACACCCGCCTCGACGGCCGCGCCGATGTCGTTGCAGTGCACGTGCACGGTCCACAGAGAAGCGCCGTCGCCCACGACCGACACGCAGTCGCCGAGCAGGTTCAACGACGCGCGCAGCTCCGCGACGGCCTCCTCCGAGGTGCCGTCGAGCAGGTACATGACCTCGTACTCGAACTCCGATGAGCCGCTCTCGCGCTCGGTCGTCAGCGACTCGGGCGTGCGCGGCACCAGCGGTGCGTCCGTCGGCGTTTCCACGGTCTGACCGGTGATCACCGCGGCCAGTGTGTCCAACAACACAACGAGACCGCGTCCGCCTGCGTCGACCACCCCGGCCTTGGCCAGCACCGCGAGCTGACGCGGTGTGTCGGCCAACGCGACGGCACCCGCGCGCGACGCCGCCATCACCACCTCGTCGAGGTCGTCCGACGGGCAGTCGCGAGCGGCCTCCGCGGCGGCGTGCAGCACTGTCAGGACCGTGCCGGGAACCGGATTGGACACAGCGGCGGTGGCCAGCTCGTCAGCCCGGTGCAGCGCCTTGCGCAGTGCGGATCCCGTGACGACGGACACCTCCTGCACTGACTCCGCCAGGCCCCTGAGCACCTGGGACAGGATCACGCCGGAGTTGCCGCGGGCCCCGGCCAGCGCGCCGCGGGCCAGCGCGGACAGCGCGTCACCCACCGTGGCGATGGGCGAGCGCAGCAGCGCGTCGAGCGCCGACTGCATCGTGTGCAGCAGGTTGGTGCCTGTGTCACCATCCGGCACGGGAAAGACGTTGATCTGGTCGATCGACTCCCGGTTGGCGTCCAGCGACCGCACGCACGCGTCCGCCCACCTGCGCACCGCGACCGCATCCATGACCTGCATGGCGGCGAGAGTATCCACCCGGTTTGGTCGCTGGTGAGGCCACCGGCTACCCTGATTGGGTTGCCGTGCCCGGTTGAGGCTTGTGCACGCTTGCGCGCCCACCGGGACGCGAGACACCCGCTTGAGGAACCTGAAGGAGTGGCTGACGTGGCTGCCGTGTGCGACGTCTGTGGCAAGGGGCCGGGCTTCGGCCATTCGGTTTCGCACTCCCAGCGGAAGACGAACCGCCGCTGGAACCCGAACATCCAGTCTGTGCGCGCGAAGGTCTCGGCCTCGCAGCGCCAGCGCATCAACGTGTGCACCTCGTGCCTCAAGGCCGGCAAGGTCGTGCGCGGCTGATAACGCCACAGCTCGTTAGTTCGAGAGGAGCCCGGCTTCGGCCGGGCTCCTCTCGCGTTTCAGGGCCCGGTGCACGAACATCAGGCAGGCCGCACCGCTGAGCAACGCCCCGGTACCGCTCAGCGCAAACACCGCTCGCGGCCCCATGACCAGCAACAACCCGCCTGCGGCAGCCGTTCTGAGCAGGTTCGCGCCCATCACCGGCGACGAGACCGCGGCGAAGGCCCGCCCGCGCATCTCCTCAGGTGTGCGCAACCGCACGATCGCGTTCGCCGTCACGTTGTCGACGCCGTTCGAGACACCGCCGATGAACCAGCCGATCCCCGCGGCCACCACGTACGGGAACGCGGCGGGGATCAGGACCGCGATCCCGGTGGTGATGCCGGTGATGGCGAGTGCGTGAGCCGCCTGCGAAACCGTCCCGAGCCGCGCGGCCAGCCGGTTGCCGACGAGAATGCCGACCATCCAGCACGCCTGCATCGCGCCCAGCAGGAACTCGTCGCCGTGCAGCACGAACCGCACGAACGCGGGGGTCGGCCACGTTGATCACCACGACGGCACCGACGAAGAACGCCAGCCCGAGGATCGCCGCGAACAGCACGGGATCCCGCCGGACGTGCCGGATCCCCGCGAGCGCGCTCGGCCGCTGCTCGTGCTCGCCGGAAGGTCTGCGGTCCGACCGCACGAACGCCAGCAACACCGCGTAGACACCGAAGGTGGCGCCGTCGATGAGCAGCGCGGCGGGATGCCCGAAGATCCCGGCGAGCAGCGCGCCACCGGTCACGCCCGCGATGTTGCCGACGCTGCGCGCGGTGCCCAGCCACGCATAACCACGCGTGGCTTCTTCTTCGCCCGCGATGTGCGGCACCAGAGCGGCGATCGCGGGCATGGCGATGGCACGACCGCAGCCGGAGAGGAACACGAGCGCCAGCACGAAGGCGGGCTGGCCCATCAACGGTGCGATGGCCGCGATCGCGATGCCCTGGAACAGCAACGCGATGGTCAGCAGTCTGCGGTTGGGCAGCCGGTCGACGAGCACACCCGCGAGCGGCGCACCGAGCACGAGCGGCAGCAGTTCGGCGACCAGGATCGCGGCGACCAGCAACGGGCTGATCGCCGTGGCCCAGAACAGCAGCACGAGCAGCGACAACGAGCTGCCGAACTCGGAGACGGCCGCTCCCGCGGCCGTCAACGTCAGATCACGTCTCGCGTGCGGAACTACGGAAGCTTCCAGTCGACCGGCTCCGCGCCCTGCTTCTCCAGCAGTTCGTTGGCGCGGCTGAACGGCTTCGAGCCGAAGAACCCGGCGTGCGCGGACAGCGGCGACGGGTGCGCGGACTCGATGCAGGGCAACGGCTCGAGCAACGGACGCAGGTTGCGCGCGTTGCGGCCCCACAGAATCGAGACCAGCGGTGCGTCGCGAGAGGCGAGCGCCTTGATCGCCTGCTCCGTCACGGCCTCCCAGCCCTTGCCCTGGTGGGAGTTCGCCTTGCCGGGCTGCACGGTCAGCGCCCTGTTGAGCAGCAGCACGCCGCGCTCGGACCACGGGGTCAGGTCGCCGTTGGACGGCAGCGGATGACCGAGGTCCTCCGCATATTCCTTGTAGATGTTGACCAGCGACTTCGGGATCGGCCGCACGTCGGGGGCTACGGAGAACGACAGGCCGACCGCGTGGCCGGGCGTCGGGTACGGGTCCTGGCCGACGATCAGCACCTTCACCTGGTGGAACGGCTGCTTGAACGCGCGCAGCACGTTGTCGCCCGCGGGGAGGTAGGTGCGGCCGGCGGCGACCTCCGCGCGCAGGAACTCACCCATGGCGGCGATCTGATCAGCAACGGGGGCGAGAGCTTCAGCCCAGCCGGCTTCGACGATTTCGTTGAGGGGACGAGCCACGGCTGTGAACCCTATCTCACTCAATCCAGACGACGGAGCTTCTCCCGGTACAGCGCGATGTTCTGCACATATTTCTCGACGATGAATGCCCACGCCTGTTCTGGCACAACAAATCCAGCACGCTCGCGGGCAGGAACTCCCAGCACCATCGTGCGTTCACGAACATGGCCGTCGAACGAGACCACCGCGCCGGCACCGACGATCGCGCCCTTTTCCACGATGGAACCGTTGAGCACCACGGAACCTGACGCGATCAGGCAGTCGTCGGCGACCGTCGCGCCCTCGATGTGCACGTTGTGGCCGATGACGCACGACGAACCGATGTGCACCGGGTGGACCTCGGTGCAGTGGATCACGGTGCCGTCCTGGATCGACGTGCGCTCGTCCACGACGATGCGGCCGTAGTCGCCGCGCAGCACGGCTTGAGGCCACACCGACGAATGCGCGCCGATGCGCACGTCGCCGATCACAGTCGCATCCGGGTGCACGTACGCGTCCGGGTGGATCTGCGGCGTGTACTCCCCCAACGCATAGATGGCCATGCGCCCGAACCTACAACGGCTTCCCGAAGCAACGACTCTCCGGGTGGTCGCGGTACACGCCGAAGTTGTCGATCCGCACGTAACCGCTGGTGGTGTACAGGCTGATCGCCTCGGGCTGGCGCAGGCCGGTTTCCAGCACCATCCGCCGAAGGCCCGCCTCGCGCGCGGTTTCCTCCAGGTTGGCGAGCACGAGGCGGGAGTAGCCCTTCCCGCGCACGGAGTCGACGACGTACATCCGCTTGATCTCGGCGGCACCTTCGAGCTCGTCGTTGATCCGCCAGCCACCGCACGCGACGGGAACGCCGTCGAGGTAGCCGATCACGAAGTAGCCGAGGGGTGCGGCGAACTGCGCCGGGTCGACCGGTGTGACGTCCACGTCGCCGTACCGGTCGACGTAGACCTGCTGCAGGTCGGCGATCATCTTGACCGAATCTGGATGGTCATACGCGCGCGTGCATAGTTCCACATCGACCAGTTTACGCGCGCCAGTGCTCCCAGCCAGGCGGTTTTTCGTAAACCCTGCCGTCGACGGTCACGCCCTCGCCCGCACGGACCGTGCCGATCGTCGTCCAGCCCTCCGGCACCGCCTTGGGTCCGGGGAACGTCGCCGCGAGGGCGTGATCCTCGCCTCCGGTCAGCGCCCAGTGCCGTGCGTCACCGCCGAGCGCCGAGGCGACGTCGAGCAGCCGCGGGTGCAACGGCAGCAGCTCGGTGCGGATGTCGATCGCCACGCCCGACGAGTCCGCGATGTGGCCGAGGTCCTGCAGCAGGCCGTCCGAGACGTCGATCATCGACGTGGCCCCCGCCTCCGCGGCCTTCGGACCCTCCTCGTACGGCGGCTCCGGCGTGCGCTGGGCGTTGACTATCCCGACCGGCGAACGGAAGCCGCGACTCAGCACGGCCAGCCCGGCGGCGGCCCAGCCGAGCCGTCCGGCCACCGCGACGACGTCACCGACGAGCGCGCCGGACCGCGTGATCGGCTCCAGCCCGTTCATGTCGCCCATCGCGGTGATCGAGATCACCAGCGTGGCGGAGCTGACCATGTCGCCGCCGACGATGCCCGCGCCGGCCTGCGCCGCCTCCTGCCAGAGGCCCGACATGATCCCCTCGACGACCGACGCGGGGGTGTCCGCGGGGCAGGCGAACCCGACGAGCAGAGCGGACGGCAACGCACCCATCGCCACGACGTCGGCGAGGTTCACCGCGGCCGCTTTTCGGCCCACCTGCTCGGGACTGGACCAGTCGAGTCTGAAGTGGACACCCTCGACCAGCACGTCCATCGACGCGACGACGCGCCCGTCCGGGACGGCGACCACTGCCGCGTCGTCACCGGGACCGAGGATCGTCGTCTCGGGTTGCGCCCGACCGGTCGTCACCCGGTGGATGAGATTGAACTCACCCACTTCGGCGACCGTCTCCGCGTCGCGCGGCGGCTCCGGACGCAAAGTTGCCTCCCAATCTGAGCATTCGGAACCCCAACTGGGGTACGTTGCGTGACACGTTCCTACCTCGACCCAACCTGTCGCGACGAAGGGGCACGCCGTGGTGCATGCATACATCCTCATCCAGACCGAGGTCGGCAAGGCCGCTGCAGTCGCCTCCGAGATCTCCGGGATCGCCGGGGTAGCCACCGCAGAGGACGTCACCGGTCCTTACGACGTCATCGTCCGCGCCGAAGCGGACACCGTCGACCAGCTCGGCCAGCTCGTGGTCGCGCGCATCCAGAACGTCGAAGGCATCACCCGGACGCTGACCTGCCCGGTGGTGCATCTCTAGCTCGTGCTGTCATAGCCGGGTGACTCAGCAGGAATCCACGTCGGCGCTGTCCCGGCCGTTGCTCGCGGCGGTCGGGCTCGCCGTGCTGCTCGCCATCGGTGTCGCCACGCTCGGTCTGGTGCTGGGCACGGGAAACCAGTCGGAGGACGTCCCCGGTCGCACGGGTCCCCTCGCGCTGGTCTCGATCGACGCACCGGACGCGGCCTCGCAGCCGTGCACGTCGCTGATCGAGAAGCTGCCGGTGGGGCTGCCGTCCGGGAAGGACATGCTGCCGCGCCGGGAGATCGCCTCGCCCGCGCCGCCCGCCGCGGTCGCGTGGGGTGACGCCAAACACGATCCGGTGGTGCTGCGGTGCGGCCTGCCCCGGCCCTCCGAACTCACGGCGACCTCGCAGCTGCGGGTGATCTCGGACGTGCAGTGGCTGCAGCTGCCCGGTTCCGGCAGCTCGACGTGGGTGATCGTGGACCGCGGTGTGTACGTCGCGCTGACGGTGCCCGACGACGCGGGCACCGGTGCGCTCCAGGACGTTTCCACGACGGTCCGCGACCTGCTGCCGAAGCAGCCGGTCAAGACCGAGGCGCGGTGACCACCAGCCTTTGCGGTGAAGGCTGGTGGTCACCGCGCTTGGCCCTAACGCAGGCCTGAACCGCGCGCGATCGCCGTCTCGATCAGCGTGGTCAGCAACGTGGTGTAGTCCACGCCCGTCGCCGCCCACGCCTTGGGGTACATGGAGATCGGTGTGAAGCCCGGCATCGTGTTGAGCTCGTTGATGATCAGCTCGTTCTGCTCGGTGAGGAAGAAGTCCACCCGGGACAGACCCTGGCAGTCGAGCGCCTTGAACGCCGTGACGGCCATCTCGCGCAGCTGCGCGGTGATGTCGTCGTCGAGCTTCGCCGGGATGTCGGCCTCGTAGGAGTCGTCGACGTACTTGGCGTTGAAGTCGTACCACTCGACGCCCTCGCCGACCGGCCGCAGCTCGGCGGGCAGCGACGCCTCGACGCGGCCGTCCGGGTACTCGAGCACGGCGCACTCGATCTCGCGCACGTTGGGGACGGCGGCCTCGACGATTACCTTGGGGTCGTGCTGGCGCGCCTCGAAGATCGCGGCGTCGAGGTCGGCCCAGTCGCTGATCTTGGAGATGCCGACGGACGAGCCGGCGCGCGACGGCTTCACGAACACCGGCAGGCCGAGGTGCTCGCGCTCGTCGAGGGTCAGCGTGGTGGCGGCGCGGTCGAGCGCGACGAACCTGCCGACCGGCAGGCCCTCCGCCTGGAGGATCTTCTTGGCGAAGATCTTGTCCATGGCGGCGGCGCTGGCGAACACGCCCGGCCCGACGTACGGGAGGCCGCCCAGCTCGAGCAGACCCTGGATGGTGCCGTCCTCACCCCACGCGCCGTGCAGCAGCGGGAAGACCACGTCGACGTCCTTGAGAGCCTGGCCCGGCTCGATCGCGACGACGTCGGTGCGGTTGCGCAGTGTCGGGAGGTTGCCCGTGCCCGCCTCGAGCGCGGTCGGGTCCGTGCCGAGCGCCCACTGACCCTGCGGCGTGATGCCGACCGGCACCACCTCGAAGCGATCGGCGTCCAGGAAGGGCAGGACGCTCTTGGCGGACTGGCAGGAGACCTCGTGCTCGGAGCTGCGGCCGCCGAACACCACGGCCACCCTCGTCTTGCGCTGCGTCATGGGGCCCGACCCTACCCGTTTGGGCGATTGTGCCTACTCGCCAGTTCTAACCTGGACGACGTGCTGAAGATCAAACCACTCGACCTGGACGAGGCCGCCGGACTCCGCGGTTACGCGGACGTGCGGATCGCGGCCCAGGCCGTCGACCATCCCGGCGAACCCGCGTCGAGCAGGGACCGGATCATCGCGTCGCTGCGGGAGGCCAGTCCCGACTTCAGCGAGTTCGTCAGGCTCGTCGCACTGCGTGATGGCGAGGTCGTGGGCATCGCGGCGGTGGGACTGCGGACGCGGCTGGCGGTCGGCTCGATCACGGTGCACCCGCGGTACCGCAGGCAGGGCATCGGCACCGCGCTGCTGGACGCGTTGCTGCCCGAGTTGCGCGCGGGTGGCCGGGAAGCGCTGGAGAACCGGGTCGTGACCAAGGGCAGCGCGGGCGAGCACTGGGCGCTCGCGCGCGGGTTCCACGTGACCGCGTCCCGAGTCGTGCAGCGGCTGACCGTCGCGGACGTCGAGCCCGAATCCTGGGAGCTGTCCGCACCCGTCGGCTACCGGGTGGAGCGGTGGATCGGCGCGACGCCAGAGCACCTGCTGGTGTCGGTGGCCTCGACGCGGCGGGCGATTCACGACGCGCCCGACACGGCTCGCGATCCGGAATGGACGCCGGAACTGGTTCGTGCCGCGGAGGCGGAGGACCTGGCGGCCGGCGTCGAGCACCGCGTCGTCGTCGCGGTCGAGGAGGCCACGGGTCTCGTCGTGGCGTTCACCGACGTGCAGCTGTATCCGGACGACTTCGAGCACACGGTCTGGCACGACACGGTGGTCGCACCCCGGCATCGCGCGCGAGGGCTCGCCCGGTTCGTCAAGGCGCACATGCTGCGATGGCTGCTCACCGACCGGCCGGAGCTCGAACGCATCGACACCGGAACGGCGGCGGCCAACTTCCCCATGATCCGCGTGAACGAGCGGCTCGGGTTCGTCACGGCCCGCGAGGTCGTCGTGGTCAGCCGTTCCGTCTGAGCAGCTCGGTCAGCACCGGCAACGCGGACACGAGCTGCTCCCGCGAACACGCGCTGTACCCGATGGCGAGCCCGTGGAACTTGGCCCGGTTCACGTAGTGCCTGGCCAGGCCGTCCACCTTCAGCCCGCGTTCGAGGGCGAGCCGCATGATCTCCCGCTCCTCCTCCAGGCTGGGCAGCAGCACGACGACGTGCGCGCCCGCGTCGTCACCGATCATCGTGATGCCCGCGGCTGCGAACGTGTCGACGATCAACGCTCGACGCTCGGACAGTTCGCGACGCAGCTTGCGCAGGTGCCGGCCGAGGTCGCCGGTGCGGGCCAGCTCCACGACGACCCGTTGCCCCGCGGCGGCCGGGCTGGTGCCGGTCAGGTCGCGGTGTTCGAGGATCGTCGTGGCGATGTGCTCGGGAGCGACCATCCAGCCCGCACCCAGCGTCGGGGTGAGGATCTTGCTCGTGGTGCCGAGGTGGACGACGACGTCCGGGGCCAAAGCCGCGAGTGACGGCAGCGGTGCCACGTCGTAGCGGAGCTCGCCGTCGTAGTCGTCCTCGATGACCAGCCAGCCGTCCCTCCTCGCTCGCTCGACCAGCGCGACCCGCCGCCCGGCCGACATGCGCCCGCCGAGCGGGTACTGGTGGGCGGGCGAGCAGTAGACGGCCTTCACGCCGGGCGGAACCGCCTCGGGGAGCAGTCCTTCCGCGTCGACGGCGGCCTGGACGACCTTCAGGCCGGCGGCGCGGAAGACGCCCACCGCACGCTGGTAACCCGGCTCCTCGACGGCCACGGCATCACCGCGCCGCAGCACGGACACCGCGATCTCGGTCAGCACCGCCGTGGTGCCGCCCGTCGCGAGCACGGGGTCGGCGTTGACGGCGAGCCCGCGGTGGCGCAGCAGGTGTTCGGCGATCGCCTCGCGGTACTCGGGCAGGCCCGCGCGTTCGGGACGGGACAGCGGCGGTGCGTCGGCCGCGGCGCGCCACGCCCTGCGCCAGGCCGCGCGGTCGAGGCCACCTGCCCACGGTGCCCCGGTGCCGAGGTCGACGAAGTCGGTGATGGCGGGGACGACAGCCTTGCGCGAACGTTTGCGCAACGGGCCGGGCGGGGTCGTCGTGACGTAGGTGCCAGAACCGTGACGGCCCGCGATCCAGCCTTCGGCGTGCAGCTGCTCGTAGGCGGCGGCGGTCACCGTGCGGGACACACCGAGCGAGTCGGCCAACGCGCGCGTGGACGGGAGACGATCGCCCGCACGCAGCCGTCCTTCCGACGCCGCGGAGCGCAGGGCGTCGGCGAGCTGGACGGCGAGTGGTTCGGCCGACTCGCGGTCCAACGCGACGGGCAGCGCGGTCTCAGCCAAAGTGGCCTTCCCAAATTGATCAGAACTGGCGCTTCAATGATGCCACTTCTGTCGTCAGAGTGGGAGCATGTCCACTGAGCTGCAGCTCTCCCCCACCCCGCGCAGCACCGTCATCCGCGGCAAGAAGCGAGCCGTCCAAGACCGCCAGGTGCTCTACGACATCCTCGACGCGGGCCTGGTCTGCCATCTGGCCGTGGAGGTCGACGGGGCTCCGTTCCTCATCCCCACCGCGTACGGGAGGGACGGCAACCGCATCTTCCTGCACGGGTCGACGGGCTCACGGTCCATCAGGAGCATGCTGGAAGGCAAGCAGGTTTGCGTCGCGGTCACGCTCGTGGACGGCGTCGTCTACTCACGGTCGGTGTTCCACCACTCGATGAACTACCGGTCGGCGATCATCCACGGCACCGCGAAGATCGCCGAGGACCCCGAACACGCGCTGAAGGTGATCGTCGAGCACGTCACGCCCGGCAGCTGGGACTACGCCAGGCAGCCCTCCAAGAAGGAGCTGGCGCAGACGGCCGCGCTGGAGATCGACCTCACCGAGGCGAGCGTGAAGGTGCGCGACGGCGGACCCGGCGAGGAGCCCTCCGACCTGGAGGCGAACCTCGTGTGGGCCGGGCACATGCCGCTCGTCCAGTCGTGGGGCACCCCGGTTCCGCACGAGACGGACAAGCCGGTGCCACCGCACGTCAGCGGACGGGTCCGTTGACCGGGTCGTAGCGGTACGGGGTCATGGCGCGGGTGCCGTGACGGTAGACGTGGATCGACACGGCCGGGTCCACACCGTCGTTGCGCACCTGGTGCACGTAGCCGGGTCCCCACACGCGCGACTGACCGGCGTGAAGGGAGTGCACGACCTGGATGCGGGTCGTCACCACCTCGGTCAGCAGGCCGCTGACCACGGTGAACGCGCCGGAGGTCGTGGCGTGGTCGTGCAGCGAGGCCGTCTGACCGGGGAGCCAGCTCATCAGCCAGATCTCCTGGTCGTCGGTCTTGTCGACCAGCGCCGAGAAACGCTCTTCCGGGTCGTACCGGAGCAGGTGCTTCCAGCGGTCGCGGTCGGCCGCCCACGCCAGCGCCACCCGCACGGGGTGCAGCAACGCGGAGTTTTCAGGCAGAACGAGGCTGTTCTCAGGAACGGCGAACATCGGGAGAAAGTCCTTACCAGGCGAGCGCGAAAGAGGACGCGGGACTATCGCCAGGTACAACAGCAACATGCGTTGAAGGACATGACGCAGAGGGTCCCGGAACCGGGACCCTCTGTCAATCCAGGCCCAGAGCTTGGGACACGTCCTTCACCAGATCGTGGGTGTCCTCACAGCCGGCCGAGAACCGCACCAGTCCCTCCGGGACCGGATCACCCCACTGCGCGCGCCGGTCCGCACTGGAGTGCAGGCCACCGAACGACGTCGCCGCCGACACGAGCCGTGACTTGCGGAGGAACGCCTCCACCGCCTCCTCGGACTCCAGCTCGAACGTCAGCACGCCGTTGAACCGCCGCATCTGCTGCGCCGCGAGCAGGTGTGCCGGATCCGCCGGGTCGCCTGGCCAGCGCAACCCGGCGACCCGGCCCGAGAGCAACTCGTACAGCGCGGCGGCGTTCTTGGCCTGCCGTTCCAGCCGCAGATCCAGAGTCCCGAGGCCGCGCAGCGCCAGCCAAGTCTCAAAGGGACCGGGGATCGCGCCGTTCAACGCCCGCGCGTTGCGGAACGACGTGGCCAGGTCCGGGGAAGCCGCCGTCAGGTGTCCGAAGAGGACGTCGCTGTGCCCGGCGACGGCCTTGGTGTCGGACGACACCACGATGTCGGCGCCGAGTTCCAATGGCCGCTGTCCCAACGGTGTCGCGGTCGTGTTGTCCACAGCCACGAGCGCACCCGCCGCATGCGCCGCCTCGGCCAGCGTCGCGATGTCACACACGTCCAGGCCGGGATTCGACGGCGTCTCCAGCAACACCAGCCGCACGCCGTCGAAGGACGGGTACGGCCCGGCCGTGGGCACCTCGACGAGGTTGATGTCCATTTCGGACGCGAACCGCCGCGCCACGAAATACCCGTCGGACGGCAGCATCAGGGTGTCCCCTGTGGACAGCAGGGTCCGCAGCAGGGTCGAGATCGCCGCCATCCCCGACGGGAAGATGACGCACTCGCCGCCCTCCAGCGATCCCAGCGCGGACTCCAGAGCGCGCCAGGTCGGATTGCTGCTCCGGCCGTAGGTGTCCTGCCCGCCGAGGTGGTACACCGAGGCGAACACCGGCTGCGCGCCGAACGGCTCACCCGGCCCGCCCGAAACCGAGTGCACCACTCGGGTGCCGTCACCATAGGAATTGTTCACTGGCGTTCGTGTTTCCGATCGCGTCCAAGCAGCGCCGCCCCCAGATCGCGCGCGCTGAGCCCGTCATGACACACCATGTGTACGCCTTCGGTGATCGGCATGTCGACGTCATTGGCCCGTGCCAGTTCACGAATCGATGAACATGACTTCACACCTTCGGCGACCTGACCGTGCGCGGCCTCCTGCGCCTGCTCCAGAGTCTCGCCCTTGCCCAACCGCTCGCCGAAGGTCCGGTTGCGCGACAACGGCGACGCGCACGTGGCCACCAGGTCGCCCAGCCCGGCCAGACCGGCGAACGTCAGCGGGTCCGCGCCCAGCGCCGCGCCCAGCCGTGCGGTCTCCGCCAGGCCACGCGTGATGATCGACGCCATCGTGTTGTCGCCGTAACCGAGACCGGCCGCCATGCCGCACGCCAGCGCGATGACGTTCTTGCACGCCCCGCCCAGCTCGCAGCCGACCACGTCGGTGTTGGTGTACGGGCGGAAGTACGAGTTCGAGCACGCGTGCTGCAGGTCGACCGCGCGGTCGTGGTCCGTGCAGGCGATGACGGTCGCGGTCGGCTGCCCGACGGCGATCTCCTTGGCCAGGTTGGGCCCCGACACCACGGCCACCTGCGACTCGTCGACGCCGGCGACCTCGCGGATCACCTCGCTCATCCGCTTCAGCGTGCCGAGCTCGACGCCCTTGGACAGCGACACCAGGGTCGCGTCCGCCGGCAGCAGCTCCTTCCACGCCGACAGGTTCACCCGCAACGTCTGCGACGGCACGGCGAGCACCACGGCGTCGGCACCGTCCAGCGCCTTCGCCGGGTCGGAGGTCGCCTCCAGGTTGGCCGGCAACGAGATGCCGGGCAGGTAGTCGGCGTTCACGCGGGTCTCGGTGATCGCCGACGCGACCTCCTGCCGCCGCGCCCACAGCACGACCTCGGGGCCGGAGTCCGCGATGACCTTCGCGAACGTCGTGCCCCACGAACCGGCGCCGAGCACCGCAACGCGTTCGATCCCCATGCTCAGGCCTTCCTCGGTCCGTAGAAGCCCTCGGGCGCCTGCTCCTGGCGAACCTCGGCGAGCTGGTTCTTCACGTGGCTCATCAGCAGATCGGTGACCTCGCGCAGCAACGGCAGGGTCTCCTCCTCGCCGCGGTAGGCGGACAGGTCGACCGGTTCACCGACGAAGTGCGTGATCGTCTTGCGCGGGAACGGCCGGAACTTCTTCTGGTAGTGGTTGTAGAGGTCCAGCGTGCCCCAGCGGGCGACCGGGATGACCGGGCCGTCGTGCTGCAGCGCGAGCCGTGCCACGCCGGTGCGGGAGTTCGCGGGCCAGCCGTCGGGGTCCCTGGTGATCGTGCCCTCCGGGTAGATCACCACGACCTGCCCGGTCGCCAGCGCCTTGTGCGCCTCGCGCAGGCTCTGCTGCGCGTCCGAGGTGCCGCGGTAGACCGGGATCTGCTTCGCGCCCCTCAGGATCGAGCCCATGATCGGCACGTTCCACAGGCTGTGCTTCGCGAGGAAGTGCGGCACGCGGTCGTTCTTGTGCACGAACACCGCGTCGTAGCACGGGTCGAGGTGCGAGATGTGGTTCATCACGAGCAGCGCCGACCCTTGGCGCGGGATGCGGTCGCTGTGCAGGATCCGGTGCCTGCCCAGCACGAACGACATGGGGTAGAGGATCGCCGCGGCGACCCCGACCCAGAAGCCGCCCTTCTCCTTGGCCACGTGAACCTCTCCTCACTCCCGGAACCTGCGCCCATGAGCACAGTAGTGCCCCGACCACAATCCTCACCCCTCGCTTCCGGCGTCCGGCAGGGCACCTCGCGGCGTCGACCCCCGGTCCCCATATGTCCAATATGGGGAGCGGTGTCGACGCCACGATGCACCCGTCTGACCGGCGAAATCGAGGGGTGAAGGTTAGTGGTCGACGCACCCGTCGCCGGATCGTGGACCATGACGGGGTGCGGGATGAAGTTGACCTCGTGGTGCCGGTCAAAACGCTCGACCGGGCCAAGACCAGGCTGACCAGCGCCACCGGCGGAGATCCGGTGTCGCACGCGGCGCTGGCGCTCGCGCTCGCCATGGACACGGTGAGCGCCGCTCTGGCCACGCCCGGTGTCCGCCGCGTGGTCACCGTCACATCGGACCCAGCTGTCGCCGCCGAGATGGCCGCGCTGGGTGTCGAGGCGATACCGGAACCCGCCGAGCCCGGACTCAACGAGGCGCTGATGCACGGCGCCCGCGCGCTCCGGTCCAACCGCGTCGGCGCGCTGCAGGCCGACCTGCCCGCGCTCAAGCCCGGCGAGCTCCAGGCCGCGCTCGAAGCCGCGGCCGGGCGGCGCGCTTTCGTCCCGGACCGGCAGGGCACCGGAACCACGTTGCTGCTCGCGGCACCCGGCGGCGAGCTCGACCCGAGGTTCGGCGTCGGCTCGGCGGGGCACCACCGGATTTCCGGCGCGATCGCGCTGTTCGGACCGTGGCCGTCGCTGCGCTGTGACGTGGACACAGAAGAGGATCTGCGCCTGGCGCTGACGCTCGGTCTCGGTGTGCACACCGCGAACGCCTTGCCCGCCTGGACAACCTGAGCCGTCCTCACGCGTCTTCCGGGTCGCTGGATGATCACGACTTGGGAGACTGATGCGAGCGCTCATCGCGCTGGCGGCGATCACGGCCATCGCGGGCTGTGTCGCCGCCGTACCGATCGACCGGCCGTCCGGCTACACCGCGCCGAACAAGCTCGACTCGTGCCGCGTGGACCTTCCCCAGGACTGGAAGGACGAACTCTCACGCAACACAACGGTGGCCGGTTCCCACGAGAAGGTCACCATCGTCGCCGCCAACGCGAACGCCGACGTGACGCTCGTGAAGACCACGCGCAACAGGACCACCGAACTCGTGTTGCGCGACCGCGAGAAGCGCCAGCAGGTCATGGCGGTGCAGGACGACGCACAACTCCACGGCGTCGAGTTCGACGGCCGCTGGGTGACGTTCTCCACGACCCCGAGCCCGTCCGACCGCACCACGACCACCTACGCGTGGGACTCGCGCAACGACGGCGCGCCCGTGCGGATCGGCGGCAGCGGTGCCGTGGTGCACAACGGGAAGGCCGCCTGGGCCGACAGCAAAGGCGTGCACCTGTACGACCTCGCGAAGAAGAAGGACAGGATCGTCGGGCAGGGCGAGGAGCCGCTGTTCCTCGGCGACGCGGTCATGTGGCTGCAGGACGGGAAGTTCCGCGCCGAGGTGGCGTTACCGGAACAGCTCCGCGACGCGCGGCCGAGCGGGAGCGCGGCGTCCGACGGCCGCACGGTGGTGTGGGCGCAGGGCGACGCGCTGCACGGCTGGCGTGAGGGCTGGACCGAACCGCGCGAGCTCGCCGGGATCAGGACCGCGCCCAAAACCGAAGGCATCCTCTTCCCGCGGGTCAGCGGCGACTTCGTGTCGTGGCAGTCGGAGTCGTCGTACGTCACGGACATCCGCAGCGGCGCGACCATGCACACGACCGACGGCGCCTATTGGCTGGAAGTGCACGGCGGTGCTTTGACGCAGCAAGGATGGCGCGGCGTGGCGGCCGCTCCCCTGTCGTCGCTTTCACCGTTGCCCCGCTGTTGAAGCAGTGACGAACAACACGAAAGTGTTGTTCAGGGCAACGCAACGGGGAACCCCTGCACCTTTACATCCGTATCCCCTGATGCAAACGGCGTACCCCCCGATGCCGTTCCCCGACGCATGCCCAGAGGTGTACCTGCATGAATTCGTTGACGCACGCCGACTACCTGGCGTTGCGCCGCTTTCCCGCTCTTGACGGCCTGCGGGCCATTGCCGCGGTGCTGGTGGTGTTCTTCCACTACGGGGGCCCGGACTGGCTGCAGGGCTGGGCGGGAGTCCAGATGTTCTTCGTTCTCAGCGGATTCCTCATCATGACGCTGATGCTGCGTGAGGAACGCGGCACAGGACGGATTTCGCTCAAGGAGTTCTACCTGCGCCGGGCGTTCCGGATTCTGCCGGTCTACTTCGTGATCCTGCTGGTCACCGCCGCCGGTTCGGCGATCGCGGGCACGTTCCTCAGCAACGGGATCGGGCCGGCGCTCAAGTACTTCCTCACCTTCACCAACGAGTTCGCCGGCGCCAGCCCGTACGGGCAGTCCTGGTCTCTGGGCATCGAGCAGAAGTTCTACGTGGTCTGGCCGCTGGTGGCGATCGCGCTGGGCACCGTCGTGCTCAGGCGCCGCGCCGGCGCCGCCCTCCTCGGCATGCTGCTCGCGCTCGTGATCGTCAGCTTCACCGTCTCGCACAGCAACCCCGGCTGGCCGCTGCACTACTTCTCGATCCTGACCGGCGTCCTGCTCGCCATCGCGCTGCACAGCCCGCGCGGGTTCGCGTTGCTGCGCCCCCTCACGAACCCGGTCGCGCAGGTGATCGTCTCGATCGGATTCGTCGGCGTGCACCTGAGCGTGAAGCCGATCGCCGCGTTCCTCGACGGGACCAACGGGATTCCCGGCCACGTCCTGGTCATCCCGGTGTACGCGCTCGCGACGGCGGTGCTGCTCACCGCGCTTGCCGCGCCTGGGCCGGCGACGACGTTCCTCTCCACGAAGCCGATGCAGTTCGTGGGTGAGCGCTCGTACTCGCTCTACCTCGTGCAGACGATCGCCGCGACGGTCATCGCGTTCTTCTGGCCCGCCCTGTCCGGTATCGGACAGTCCGTGGTGGTCACCGCGCTGGGGCTGGCGCTGGCGAGTGTCCTGTACACGACCGTGGAGATCCCGATGATCAACCTCGGTCGTCGCGTGATCACCCGCCAGCGCGCGGCGGCCACCGTCAAGGCGGCCGTGGTTCAGCAGGGTGCGCCGCAGCCTCCCACGCCGCAGTCCGAGTCGTTGCGGTTGGCGACCATCGGGCAGGCCCAGCCGTAGAACGGGTTCGGGGCGAGCGGCACGGGTTCCCGGTCGCTCTCCCTGGCCAGTTCCCTGGCGTGGTGCGCGGTGAGCGTCACGTTCGTGCCGCTCGCCTGGGCGTCGTAGGCGCCCTTCTCCAGCTCCAGGATCTCGACACCGCGCGAGATGTCGGCGACGAACACGGTGTTGCGGTGCCAGTACGGCGCCCACGACGTCGCGGTGTCCGGCCGCCAGTAGCCGATCTGGATCGGCTTGGCGGGGTTGGAGATGTCGAGGAACCGGGTGCCCTGGTTGTACCAGGAGTAGGCCACGATCCTCTTCTGCACGTCGAAGTAGTGCGCGGAGCACGTGACGTTGCCGGGGATGGTGCCCTCCTGGTCGTCCGGGCTCCAGATGCCGACGGTCCTCATCTCCTTGGGCCGCTCACCCCAGCCCTCACCGTTGTGCGTGCCCTGCAGCGAGGAGATGACGAACCGGCCCTCGGTCTTGCACGTGGGCGAACCGAACGCCTCCTCGGTGTGCAGCAGCAGCGAGCCGGCCGGGTTCTCCCGCGTGGGCTGCGGGCCGTCGCCGAGCGTGCGGCCGGCCGGGCGGAACGAGTTGTGCGTGAACGAGGTCGGCATGTCGGCCTTCGGGACGCCGCCGCCCGCGTAGGCGACCGGGTCCCACGCCTTCGCCTCGCGGTACTTGCCGCTCAACGGGTCGCGGTGCCAGCCCTGCGTGTAGTAGCCGCGCGTGCCGTCGTCGCCCGCGACCCACGCGATGCCCTGGGCGTCGACCTGGACGTCGTGCGTGATCTTGCCTTCGCCCGCCTTGCCGCGGACGTCGACGGAGACGGGGAGCTCCTTCGGGGTCTTCGGATCGCGGATGTCGGTGACGAAGATCCGGCCGGTCCTGGCGTCCGACCGGTCGAGCCCCGCCGTCCAGAGGAACTGACAGTCGTTGATGCAGGTGCTGGTGTGACCGGTGTTCTGCCGGTGGAAGCTGAGGATCTTGAGGTCGGCCGGGTCCACAGCGGACACGATGTAGTTGCCGGTCGGGCGGTCGCCCGGCAGCGCCCGGCCGAACGAGTTGACCTCGCGTGCCAGGAACGCGAGCTTGCGCTTGGGGTCGACGTTGATGTCCTCGTTCTCCCAGAAGCGCTTCGCCGGGTCGTCCCCCGGCAGCGCCATCTCCTGCTTGGTGAGGTGGTCGAGGAGCTTCGGCTGGTCCAGATCGGTCACGTCGAACGTCTTCAGCCCGGTCTCCATGCTGACGAACGCCACGTCGCGAGGCCCGTACTGGGCGAACGCGATCGAGATGGCCCGTTCGGTGCCGGGGAGTGACGCCTTCAGGCGGACGTTCTTCGCCGCCGCCTGCAGGCGTGGTTTGTCCACCTTCGGAGTCCTGGGTTCGGCCGAGGCAGCCGAGGCCAGTCCTGCCGTGGTGAAGGCCAACAGGGTCACCGCAGTCAATGTGGCAATAACCTTCATGGTTCGACACTGGCAGCGCCTCGAACGAGACGGTCAGGTCCGAACGTCTAGGCTTCTGGGCCGTGCAGGCGACCGTGTCTACGTTTAACAGTGACGGTTCTGCCGTCGTCCTGCGCGATGACGGCGTTCTGGTCGATGTGAGCGCTGCCGCGGTCACCGCGGGTGGCTGGCGAATGCTGCGTCCGGGGCAGCGGGTGACCCTCGAACGTAGTCCCGACGGGGCGATCGTCGCCCTTCGCATGCCTGTCCTGTGACGAGGAGTTCACCAGTCAGACGTTCTCGACAGGGGCGCTCGCGGCAATAGTGCGGAACAATGCGGGGCGTGAGCACGGAGAACAACGACGGCAAGGCGACACCCTCCCGGCGCCGCTCGGCGCGAGCCAAGGCGACGCCCCCGCCCGCGGCGACTCCGCGCCGGCAGCCTCGCGCGGCGACCAGGCGGGCCTCCAACCCGCCGCGGACGAAGACCCAGCCGAACCAGCCGGTCGCGACGCCGGTACGGGGTGTCCCGTCGGCGCCGCCCGCGGTGACGTCCAGCACCCTGCCCACCGACCTGCCGGACGACCGGTACTTCAACCGTGAACTGTCCTGGTTGGACTTCAACTCCCGCGTGCTCGCGCTGGCGGAGGACTCCTCGCAGCCGCTGCTGGAGCGCGCGAAGTTCCTCGCGATCTTCGCCTCGAACCTGGACGAGTTCTACATGGTCAGGGTCGCGGGCCTGAAGCGGCGGGCGGAGACCGGTCTCACGGTGCGCAGCGCGGACGGGCTCACGCCGCTCGAGCAGCTCGTGGCGATCTCCAAGCGCTCACAGGAACTCGTCGAGCAGCACGCCCGCGCGTTCCTCGACCACATCCGGCCGGGGCTGGAAGAGCACCGGATCAGCATCGTGACGTGGGGCGACCTCACCGACTACGACCGGCTGCGCCTCTCCAACTACTTCAGCGAGCAGGTTTTCCCGGTCCTCACGCCGCTCGCGGTCGACCCGGCGCACCCGTTCCCCTACATCTCCGGGCTGTCGCTGAACCTCGCGGTGACCGTGCGCGACCCCGAGGGTGGCGGCGAGCGGTTCGCCCGTGTGAAGGTGCCGGACAACGTGCCGCGCCTCGTGCGCGTGGAGGGGGACCGTTCGTCGTCCTCCGCGACCTTCCTGCCGCTGGAGGAGCTCATCGCCGCGCACCTGGGCGAGCTGTTCACCGGCATGGAGGTCATCGAGTGCCACGCGTTCCGCGTGACGCGCAACGCGGACCTGGAGGTCGAGGAGGACCGCGACGAGGACCTGTTGCAGGCGCTGGAACGCGAGCTCGCCCGGCGCCGGTTCGGCCCGCCGGTGCGTCTCGAGGTCGCCGACGACATGACCGAGCACATGCTCGAGCTGCTCCTGCGGGAGATGGACGTCGACCCGCACGACGTCGTCACCGTGCCCGGCCTGCTCGACCTGTCGTGCCTGTGGCAGCTCTACGGCATCGACCGCAAGACGTTGAAGGACCCGGCGTTCGTGCCGGCGACGCACCCAGCGTTCGGTGAGCGCGAGACGCCGAAGAGCGTTTTCGCGACGCTGCGCGAGGGCGACGTCCTCGTGCACCACCCGTACGACTCGTTCTCGACGTCGGTGCAGCGCTTCATCGAACAGGCCGCCGCCGACCCGCACGTGCTGGCCATCAAGCAGACCCTGTACCGCACCTCGGGTGACTCGCCCATCGTGGACGCGCTGATCGACGCGGCCGAGGCGGGCAAGCAGGTCGTGGCGCTGGTGGAGATCAAGGCGCGCTTCGACGAGCAGGCGAACATCAAGTGGGCGCGCACGCTGGAGAAGGCGGGCGTGCACGTCGTCTACGGCCTGGTGGGCCTCAAGACGCACTGCAAGACCTCGTTGGTGGTGCGCCAGGAGGGGTCGACGATCCGCCGCTACTGCCACATCGGCACCGGCAACTACAACCCGAAGACGGCCCGGTTGTACGAGGACGTCGGCATCCTGACGGCCGAGCCGACGATCGGCGCGGACCTCACGGACCTGTTCAACGTGCTGACCGGCTACGCGCGCCAGGACGAGTACCGCGCGTTGATGGTGGCGCCCTACGGCGTTCGCAAGGGCATCGTCGAGCGGATCAACCTCGAGATCGAGCACGCGCAGGCCGGCAGGCCCTCCGGTGTGCGCATCAAGGTGAACTCGCTCGTGGACGAGCAGGTCATCGACGCGCTGTACCGCGCTTCCCAGGCAGGTGTGCCCGTCGACGTGGTCGTGCGCGGCATCTGCGGCCTGAAGCCGGGGGTGAAGGGGATGTCGGAGAACATCCGGGTGCGCTCGATCCTCGGCCGGTTCCTGGAGCACTCGCGCATCTTCCACTTCGTCGGCTGCGACGAGTACTGGATCGGCAGCGCGGACATGATGCACCGCAACCTCGACCGCCGCGTCGAGGTCGCCGTGCGGGTCATCAACCCGCGCCTGACCTCACAGCTGGAAGCCGTGTTCACCTCGGCGCTGGACCCGCAGACGCGCTGCTGGGTGCTGCGTTCCGACGGAGAATGGGAAGCGTCGCCGTCGGACGGATCCTCCGTTCGCGACCATCAGATGGAACTGCTGCACAAGCACGGAGCTCTTGGGTGATCAAAGCTGCTGGGGCGGTGCTCTGGCGCGATGCCGACGGTGACGTCGAAGTCGCGGTCGTGCACCGTCACCGTTATGACGACTGGTCGTTGCCGAAGGGAAAGCTGGACCGGGGTGAGACGGTCCCTGCCTGCGCGGTGCGCGAGGTCTTCGAGGAGACCGGCTATTCGTGCGTCCTCGGCCGTCACCTGAAGCAGGTGTCGTATTCGGTGAAGTCGGTGCCGAAGACCGTCGACTACTACGCCGCCGAGGCCGTTTCGGGTTCTTTCGCCGCCAATGACGAGGTGGACTCGCTCAAATGGCTGCCGGTGGCCGACGCTTCAGCGTTGCTGACCTACGAGCCGGATCGCGAGGTGCTGGCGGAGTTCACCCGTCTGCCCGCCGATCTGTTGCTGGTGTTGCTGGTGCGGCACGCGAAGGCGGGAAAGCGGTCCGAGTGGGACGATGACGACGACCTGAGGCCGCTCTCAGACGCCGGCTGGCGGCAGGCGACGGCGCTCCGCTCTTTGCTGCCCGTGTGGTCACCCACGCGCGTCCACACAGCTCCCAGGGTGCGTTGCGTGGACACCGTTCGGGCCGTGGCCGAGGATCTCTCGGTCGAGATGGTCGAGGAGCCGCGGCTGTCCGAGGAGGGCTACTGGCCCGACCCGGAGGCGGGTCTCGTGCGGCTGCTGGAGATCGCCGCCGACGAGGGCAGGGCCGTCGTGTCCTCACAGGGTGGCGTCATCCCGTCCGTGGTGCGGACGCTGGCCGAACTGGGCGGGCTGCGGCTCGACGAGATCCCGTGCAAGAAGGGCAGCGTGTGGGTGCTGGCCTTCACCAGGCCGTTCGGCGCCTGGTCCACTTCGGACTCGCCTTCGCGCTGGCCAACGCTGGTGTCGGCGCACTACCTGGCCTCGGCACTACCCCGCCCCTGACCGCTCTGAAGAACCTTTTCACGCCGCCGTCTTCCCCGCCCCCGAAAGTTCGCCTCAGGCAACGAGTTGGGCGTGGGAGGCGGCGGTTTCGCTTGTGCGGGACCCGTTCGCAGGCGTGAATGCGTTATTTCTATTGGCGCCCAGGTGACAGCGGCCGAAACACACGAAGGCCCCGGTGTGCGCACACCGAGGCCTTCCGCGTGTTGTACCGAAGTGACGCAGCCTCCTCTAAGAGGAGGCCCGTCTCACTTCTTCTTGGCAGCCGTCTTGCGAGCCGCGGGCGCCTTGGCGGCCGTGGTCTTCGCAGCGGGCTTCGCCGCAGCCGTGGTCTTGGCAGCGGGCTTCTTGGCAGCGGTCGCCTTCGCGGCCGGCTTCGCAGCGGCCTTCGTCGCGGTCGCCTTCGCGGGCGCCTTGGCAGCCGTGGTCTTGGCGGCAGCCGTGGTGGTGCGACGGGTCGCGGGCGCCTTGGTGGCGGCCGCGGCCGTGCGAGTGCGCGTCGTGGTGGCGCGCGTGGTCGTGGCCTTGGTCGCCGGAGCCTTGGCAGCCGCGGGCTTCGCGGCGGCGGCGGCGGGCTTCGCAGCCGGCTTGGCGGCAACGGCCTTCGGCAGCTTCTTCGCACCGCTGATGACGTCCTTGAACGTCGAGCCGGGGCGGAACGCGGGCACGTTGGTCTTCTTGACCTTCACGGTCTCGCCCGTGCGCGGGTTGCGCGCGGTGCGAGCCGCACGGGCACGCTTCTCGAAGACGCCGAAGCCCGTGATGTTGACCTTCTCGCCCTTGTTGACGCTGCGGACGATCACGTCCACGAGGCCGTCAACAGCAGCGCCAGCGGTCTTCTTGTCTCCCAGGCGCTCGGCGAGCGCCTCGATGAGCTGGGCCTTATTCACCGTCAGTCCCTCCCAGGACGCTCACGGCCCTAAGAGACGGGCCGACTAGAACGCAACGGTAGGCCCAAAACGCGAGAAATACCAATCGCCACGCCAGATTTTTCGTTGTGGCGTGGCTAATTGCGCCCCTTCGAGGGACAGGAGGCGCCGGATTCGCCCCTCTGGAGGGGAGAATCCGGCCCCCTCTCAGACCGCCTGAAGCGGATCCGTTGTGGGCAACCAAGTCTGGCGATCGCCCTCGAATGCGCTGATCTCGGCCTCGTGGCGGAGCGTCAAAGCGATGTCGTCGAGGCCTTCCAACAGGCGCCAGCGGGTGTAGTCGTCGATCTCGAACGGGGCAACCAAGTCCTTGGCGCGGACGGTCTTGTCGGTGAGGTCCACGGTGACCGGCGTGCCGGGCTCCGACTCGAGCAGCTTCCAGAGCAGCTCGACATCGGACTGGCTGCACTGCGCCGCCACGAGGCCCTGCTTGCCCGAGTTGCCCCGGAAGATGTCGGCGAACCGGGACGACACGACCACGCGGAAGCCGTAGTCCATCAACGCCCAGACGGCGTGTTCCCGAGAGGACCCGGTGCCGAAGTCGGGGCCCGCCACGAGGACGCTGCCCGCCTTGAACGGCTCCTGGTTGAGGACGAAGTGCTCGTCACCGCGCCAGGCGGCGAAGAGCCCGTCCTCGAACCCGCTGCGGGTCACGCGCTTGAGGTAGACGGCCGGGATGATCTGGTCGGTGTCCACGTTGGACCTGCGCAGCGGCACGCCGACGCCCGTGTGGGTGGTGAAGGCTTCCATGGTCAGTTCTCCAGGTCTGCGGGGGCGGAGAGGGTGCCGCGCACGGCCGTGGCGGCCGCCACGAGGGGCGAGACGAGATGCGTCCTGCCGCCCTTGCCCTGCCTGCCCTCGAAGTTGCGGTTCGAGGTCGACGCGCTGCGCTCGCCGGGGGCGAGCTGATCCGGGTTCATGCCAAGGCACATCGAGCAGCCCGCCTGGCGCCACTCGGCGCCCGCGTCGAGGAAGACCTTGTCCAGCCCCTCTTCCTCGGCCTGCTTGCGCACCCGCATCGAACCGGGGACGACCAGCATCCGTACTCCCGAAGCGACGTGCTTGCCCTTGAGCACGTCCGCGGCGGCCCGCAGGTCCTCGATGCGGCCGTTCGTGCACGAGCCGAGGAAGACGGTGTCCACGCGGATGTCGCGCAGCGGCGTGCCCGGCTCCAGGCCCATGTACGACAGCGCCTTCTCGGCGGCCACGCGCTCGTTCTCGTCCGCGATCTGCTCGGGGTCGGGGATGCTCGCGCCCAGCGGCAGGCCCTGCCCGGGGTTCGTGCCCCACGTGACGAACGGCGTCAGCTCGTCGGCGTCGATGTGAACTTCCGCATCGAAAGTCGCGTCGTCGTCAGTGCGCAGCGTCTTCCAGTAGGCGACGGCCGCGTCCCAGTCCGCGCCGGACGGTGCGTGCGGACGACCCTTGATGTAGTCGAAAGTCGTCTCGTCCGGTGCGATCATGCCGGCGCGCGCGCCCGCCTCGATCGACATGTTGCAGACCGTCATGCGCGCTTCCATCGAGAGGTTCTCGATGGCGCGGCCGCGGTACTCGAGCACATAGCCCTGCCCGCCGCCGGTTCCGATCTTCGCGATGACCGCGAGAATGATGTCCTTGGCCGTGACGCCGGGCTGGAGAGCACCGTCGACGTTGATGGCCATCGTCTTGAACGGACGCAACGGCAACGTCTGCGTCGCCATCACGTGTTCCACCTCGGACGTGCCGATGCCGAACGCCAGCGCGCCGAACGCACCGTGCGTGGACGTGTGGCTGTCGCCGCACACAACGGTCATGCCGGGCTGCGTGAGGCCGAGCTGCGGGCCCACCACGTGGACGATGCCCTGCTCCAGGTCGCCCATCGGGTGCAGCCGCACGCCGAACTCCGCGCAGTTGCGGCGAAGCGTCTCGACCTGCAGGCGCGAAACTGGGTCCGCGATCGGCTTGTCGATGTCGACGGTCGGGACGTTGTGGTCCTCGGTGGCGATCGTCAGGTCGGGCCTGCGCAGCTTGCGGTTGGCGAGGCGCAGCCCGTCGAACGCCTGGGGGCTGGTGACTTCGTGCAGCAGATGGAGGTCGATGTAGAGGAGGTCCGGCTCCGCACCACTGCCGTGGCGCACAACGTGTGCCTCCCACACCTTCTCCGCGAGCGTGCGGCTCATCGCGACATCTCCTACATCCTGGTCCCACATCATGGACGTGCCGACAGATCTGGACTTCTCACTGTCTGGGAAGTTAGTATCGGCTTGTGGGACAGCATAGCGGGATCGGCGTGCTGGACAAGGCAGTGGCCGTCTTGAACGCCGTAGCAAAAGATCCATGTGGCCTGGCCGAGTTGTGCAATCGCACCGGCCTGCCGCGAGCGACCGCGCACCGCCTGGCCGTGGGCCTCGAGGTGCACCGGTTGCTGCGCCGCGGCTCCGACGGCCGCTGGCGTCCTGGCGCGGCACTGGCAGAACTGGCGGGCGGGGCAACGGACCCGTTGCTCGACGCCGCCTCCTCCGTGCTGCCACGCCTGCGCGACATCACCGGCGAGAGCGTCCAGCTCTACCGCCGCGACGGCATGCAGCGCGTCTGCGTCTCGGCCGCCGAGCCTCCCTCCGGCTTGCGCGACACCGTCCCCATCGGCGCCCGCCTCCCGATGACCGCCGGCTCCGGCGCCAAGGTCCTGGCCGCCTGGTCGGACCCTGGCACCCAGCGCGCCGTTCTCGCCGACGCCGTTTACGGCGAACGCACTCTCCTGGAAGTCCGCCGCCGAGGCTGGGCACAAAGCGTGGCCGAACGCGAACCAGGCGTGGCCTCGGTCTCAGCCCCAGTGCGAGACTCCTCCGGCACCGTGGTGGCAGCCGTCTCCGTAAGCGGCCCCATCGACCGAATGGGCCGACGTCCTGGCGCCCGCTGGGCAGCCGACCTCCTAGCAGCAGCCGAGGCCCTCCAAAGCCGCCTCTAAAGCACCAACGCCAAGCGGCCGTCCTCCCCACAGGGAAGGGCGGCCGCACGCGTAACCACCCAACGACACGCCGCAACTCCCCCACGACACGCGGTACAACCCCGGATGCCCGCCAGAGCACGCCAAGGCGCACAGCGATGGCGATGGCGGCCACAACCGGCCGGCGAAGGACGCACAAGGCACAGCGACACCGCGACACAACCGCCGCGGCCACAACGGGGCAGGGCCGGAACGAAGCCCGCAAGCGCCCAACGATTCGACGCGCGAACGTCAGCACAGCCCCCGTGAGGTCCATCGGATCGTGAGCCGCGCGAACGCCACCGCAAGCCCTGCGAGGCGATCGGATTGTGATCCCCACGCAAACCCGGGATACCCCGGTCACAGTTAGCCGCCTCACCCGGCAGGTATCCCACCAACATTCCCAGGCGGGCGAAACGAAGCCCAAAGAATTGGCATCCACCATTCCAAGGTGATCCCAGTCTCACCCAGGGATTCCGGCGAGCGAAGCGAAGCCCCCACTCCCACGATGTTCAACCTACGGGGGTCCGGGGGGCGAAGCCCTCCCGGCTGGGGGTCTGGGGGCTCGGCCCCCAGAAGACAAATGCGAAAGAGGCCCGTCGACGTTTTCCGTCGACAGGCCTCTCCCACCTCTGTAGCCCCGAAGGGATTCGAACCCTCGCTACCGCCTTGAGAGGGCGGCGTCCTAGGCCGCTAGACGACGGGGCCCTAGAACTTCCTGCTGGTTTTGAACCTTATCAGATCACTCTGTCCGGTCCAAATCCGGCTATTCAGTTCTTCTTCTTGCTTTGTTACCGGCTCCGGAAGCTTACCCGAGGGCAGTTCTTCCGCAGCAGCTGGGGTACCAGGACTCGAACCTAGACTAACTGAACCAGAATCAGTCGTGCTGCCAATTACACCATACCCCATTGGCTTTCACGATCGACTTCGGTTCCCCGTGGAGTTCCGAGCCCCTCGTTGCTGCCGGGAGAAATACTAGACCACGTGGCCACCAGAAGTGAAATCGGCCCCCACCTGCAGGCAAACGAGCAGGTGAGGGCCGGTCTCAGGGCTGTTCCGCCGAGAGGTCAGGCGGTGGCGGCGGAGAGCTCGCACACGAGGAGCTCCGGAAGTTCCGCCAGCGACGTGATCGAGGACAGGCCGGCGGGCAACGTGCCGCCGGTCGGACCTGTCCGGTTGATCCAAACGCCGTGCATCCCGGCGTCACGGGCACCGATGGCGTCGGCGTGCAGGCGGTCTCCCACGTGAACCGTGTCGCCGGGCGGGACGCCCAGGGCCAGGCACGCCGTGTGGAAGATCACGCGGTCCGGCTTGGCGCAGCCCACCTCACCCGCGATCAGGACGGCGTCGAAGTAGGCCGAGAGTCCGAGCTGGGCGATCTTCACGCGCTGGTGACGGCCAGAGGCGTTGCTGATCGCGGCGATCGGAAGGCCCGTGGCGCGCAGCCAGTCGAGCATCGGGATCACGTCCGGGAAAAGACACCACCCCGCGGAGAGGACCTCCTGGCGGAACAGCTCACGGCGGGTGGCTTCCTCCAGCGTCAGCTCTTCGCCGAGAGCGGCGAAGAAGGCCTGGGTGCGGATGTTGCGCATCGACTCGTACTGGAGTTCACCAGCCAACTGGCGGGACACGTGGTCGTCGGTGATTCGCTGCCACAACGACCAGGCGTCGGCGTTACCGACCATCGAGGCCAACGCGGCGCGCGATGAAGTGCTGTAGTCGACAAGTGTGTCGTCGACATCCAGGCAGACAGCGCGGATCTCGCCGGTTCTCTTACGCGTGAAAGTCGGGGACGCAGTTGTCACCCCGTGAGGCTAGGTGTGAGTGGGCCTCGTCCGATTCGGCTAACGAGGTGATTCCTATAGGTCCTTGCACGATCAAGAAGACCTTGAGGCTCCGAACGAACTAGTCAGACTCGTCCGGGCGCCAAAAGCAATCACCCGGTCGAGTGTTGTTGGGCAACCGTGCAGTTGCCCGAACGGGCCGTTCCGCGAACGCGACACCATAGCCCGTACAAGGACATTTCGCACAAGCCGCAACCGTTTTGGGGCCTGGGTTCCCAGACTGTCCACAGTGGAGCCAGGCGGAGCGAGCCGCGTCACCCCCGAACCAGCTTGACGCACCCGGCGATCAAGAGCATGCTGGGTTTATTCAACAGCAGTTGAAAAGAGGGGATCGACATGGAGAGGACCACCTGCCTCGTCGTCGGAGGCGGACCTGCGGGAATGGTGCTGGGGCTGCTGCTGGCGCGCGGTGGCGTGGAGGTCACGGTGCTGGAGAAGCACGCCGACTTCCTGCGCGACTTCCGCGGCGACACGGTGCACGCGTCGACGCTCACGCTCATGGACGAACTGGGGCTGGGGCCCGCGTTCGAGCAGGTGCCGCACCAGGACGTGGACAAGATCGAGGCGCTGCTCGACGGCGGCGCCAAGGCCACGATCGCCGACCTGTCGCGGCTTCCCGGCCCGAACAAGCGCATCGCGATGGTGCCGCAGTGGGACTTCCTGGACCTGCTGGCGGACGCGGGCAAGCTCGAGCCGTCGTTCACGTTGAGGATGAACACCGAGGTCACCGGGATCACCAAGCAGGGCAACAGGGTCACGGGCGTGACCTACCGCGACCGCGTCGACGGGCACGAGGGCGAGATCGCCGCGGACCTCGTCGTCGCGGCGGACGGGCGTGGCTCGATCCTGCGCGCTGCGGTCGACCTGCCGGTCTACCGCTTCGGCGCGCCGATGGACGTGTGGTGGTTCCGCTTGCCGCGCAACGAGAGCGACCCCGTCAAGGGTGGCGCCGGGCGGTTCAGCGCCGGCAGCGGCATGGTGCTCATCCCGCGCGGCGAGTACTTCCAGTGCGCCTTCCTGATCCGCAAGGGCACGGACCGGCAGCTGCGCGCGGAAGGCGTGGAGAAGTTCCGCGAGCGCGTGGTCACGCTCATCCCGTGGCTCGCCGACCGCGTGCACCACATCGAGTCGATCGACGACGCGAAGCTGCTCGACGTGAAACTGGACCGGTTGCGGCGCTGGCACGTCGACGGCCTGTTGTGCATCGGTGACGCGGCGCACGCGATGTCGCCGGTCGGCGGGGTGGGGATCAACCTGGCCGTGCAGGACGCGGTCGCCACCGCCAGGCTGCTCGCGAGGCCGTTGCGCCAGGGCAGGGTGACGAGCGAGACGCTCGCGAAGGTGCGCAGGCGGCGCCTGTTCCCGACGATGGTGATCCAGACGATGCAGCGGGTGATCCACCGGCTGTTCCTCGGCCGCAAGCTCAACAGCGCCGAGACGGTCTCGTCGACCGGCATGCCGTTCATGCTCGAGGCCGCCCAGCGGTTGCCGTTCCTGCAGGCGGTACCGGCCTACGTGATCGCGATCGGCCCTCGCCCGGAGCACGCGCCGGAGTTCGCACGCAGGAAGCCGCAGACGATCGCCAGGTCGTGACCGTTCTAAGTCGCCACGAAAGCCTCGGAGGACTCGCCGAGCACCATCGCCACGGCGTGGGCCCGGTCCCGGGCACCCAGCTTGCGCAGGATCGCCTTCACGTGGGTCTTCACGGTGTCGTTGCTGATGAAGAGCCGCTGGGCGATGCGGGCGTTGTCCATGCCCTTCGCCATCTCGGCCAGCACGTCGAACTCGCGGGCCGACAGCTGGGCGAGCGAGGCGGGCGGAGGCATCCGCGCCGGCAGGCGGGCCAGCGATCCCACCCGCGCGTCGATCGTGGCGGGAGCGCCCCGCACCGCGGCCGCGATCAGGGGTAACAGCTCGGCCACTGGCGAGGTTTTCAGCAGGTAGGCCACGGCGCCGGCGTCCAGCGCCGCGCGGGCCCAGCTCGGACTGTCCGCATTGGACAGCACGACGACACGGGCGCTCGGCCGGTACTGCGCCGTGTCCCGCACGGTGCGCAGCGGCCCGGCGCCCGGCACGTCGAAGTCCGTGACGACCAGGTCCACCAGGACGCTGCGCAAACAACGCGCGGCATCAGCCACGGTGTGGGCGATGCCCACAACGCGGAAGCAGTGCGTGCGATGCAGCGAGATGCGCAGCCCCTCGGTGATGAGCTGCGAACCGTCGACGAGCAACACACGGGTGGACGCCAGGTCCGTCATGACACCGGGAAGTTACTAGCGGGTACCCGGGTGCGTAAGCTGCCGAGCGCCGGATTGCTCCGTACGGCTACCTATTTGCGACCGGATTGGTGAGCGTGCCAAGGCCGTCCACAGTCACGGAGACCGTCTGTCCGGCCCTCATCGGTCCGACGCCGGCCGGCGTCCCGGTGAGGATCACGTCGCCGGGAAGCAGCGTCATGATCCCGGAGACGTACGCGATGAGCGACGGAATGTCGTGCACCATCAACGAAGTACGCCCGTCCTGCTTGACCTCCCCGTCGAGCTCGGTGACGACGCGGACGTCGGAGGGGTCGAACTCGGTCTCGATGAACGGACCCATCGGGCAGAACGTGTCAAAACCCTTGGCACGCGTGAACTGCACGTCCTTCTTCTGCAGGTCGCGCGCGGTGACATCGTTGGCGATGGTGTAGCCCATCACCACGCTCATCGCCTTGGCCTTCGAGACCTCGCGGCACGGCTGGCCGATGATGACCGCCAGCTCGCCCTCGAAGTCCACGCGCTCGGACGCGGCCGGGATCTTGATCTCGACGTTCGGCCCGACGACCGACGTGTTGGGCTTCAGGAAGACCAGCGGTTCCGCGGGGACCTCGTTGCCGAGCTCCGCCGCGTGGTCCGCGTAGTTGCGGCCGATGCCGATGATCTTGGTCGGCAGGATCGGCGCCAGCAGCCTGACGTCGGCCAAGGGCCACTTGCGGCCGGTGAACGTGGGCGTGCCGAAGGGGTGTTCGGCGATCTCTGCGGCTTCCTCGCCGTGAACGGCGACGAAAGCAACGCCTTGAGGATGAGCGATTCGGGCAATGCGCACGTATACAACCTTAGACGGTGTCCCTGCAGACGCCCCGGCGCTTCCTCCGGGGCAACACACACTCTGTACTGGTTACCCGTTCAAAGCGCTGCTCGCATCGACTTGTGCACCAGTGCGTCACAGAGGGCGAGCCAGCTCGCCTCGACGATGTTGCCGTGCACCCCCACGGTGGTCCACTCGCGCTCGCCGTCCGTGGACTCGACCAGCACGCGCGTCACCGCGTCCGTACCGGGGTGCTCGGTGAGGATGCGCACCTTGTAGTCGGCCAGCTCCACGCTGTCCAACCAGGACAGGTGCGGCAGCAACGCCTTGCGCAGCGCCGCGTCCAGCGCGTGCACGGGACCGTTGCCCTCGGCGGTGGCGATGACCCGCTCCCCCGCCACGTGCACCTTGACCGTGGCCTCGGACACGATCTCGCCGTCCGAGCGGTGGTCCAGCACGACCCGGTAGGACTCGAGCGTGAAGGGAGGAGTGTCCAGTTCGGACAGCTCTGAGCGCAGCAGCAGCTCCATCGAGGCGTCGGCGGCCTCGAACGACCAGCCCTTCGCCTCCAGCTCCTTCACGCGCTTCAACGCGCTGCCGACTTCGGTTGACCGGCCGGTCAGGTCGAGCCCGAACTCACGTCCCTTGAGCTCGATGCTCGCCCGACCGGCCATCTCGGTGACCAGCACCCGCATGTCGTTGCCGACGCGGTCCGGAACGATGTGGTTGTACAGCTCCGGATCCACCTTGATCGCGCTCGCGTGCAGACCCGCCTTGTGAGCGAATGCTGACGACCCGACATAAGCCTGGTGGGTGTCGGGTGCGATGTTCGCGATCTCGGCCAACGCATGGGAGACGCGGGTGAGCTCGGCCAGCGCCCCGGTCGGGAGCACCTCCATGCCGAGCTTGGTCACGAGGTTTCCCACGACGGCGAACAGGTCGGCGTTGCCTGCTCGCTCGCCATAACCGTTGGCGGTGCACTGAACGTGCGTCGCGCCCGCCTGAACGGCCGCGATGGTGTTCGCCACGGCGCAGGACGTGTCGTCCTGGCAGTGGATTCCGACTCGGAAGCCGGTCTTCTTGACGACCTCGGCCACCGTCTCGGCGAGCCCCAACGGCAGCTGACCGCCGTTCGTGTCGCACAGCACGACGACGTCGGCGCCACCCTCCACAGCGGACTCAAGCACCCTGAGGCTGGTGTCCGGCGAGAACGCGTAGCCGTCGAAGAAGTGCTCGGCGTCGAGGAAGACTCGCCTGCCGTGTTCCTTGAGGTGCTTGACGGTGTCGCGCACCATCCTCAGGTTCTCGTCGGTGTCCGTGCGCAGCGCCCGCTCGATGTGCCTGAGGTCCGATTTGGCCACCAACGTGACCACCGGGGCCTGGGAGTCGAGAAGTGCCTTGACCTGGGGGTCTTCCTCGACCTTGACCCCTGCCTTGCGGGTCGCTCCGAACGCGACCAGCTTGGCGTGCTTGAGCTCCAGGTCACCGGCCGCCGCGCGGGCGAAGAACTCGGTGTCCTTGGGCAGAGCGCCGGGCCAGCCGCCCTCGATGAAACCGACGCCGAGCGAGTCCAGCAGCCGTGCGACAGCGAGCTTGTCCGTGACGGAGTACGAAATTCCCTCACGTTGGGCGCCATCGCGCAGCGTCGTGTCGTAGACGTGGAACTCGTCGGTCGGGCCGGCCATCGGGGTCATCTCCTCATCCGGACAAACAAAAAGACCCCCCGCGGGATGCGAGAGGTCTGCGCGTCGGGTGCCAAGGGGCGGCACTACCCGACGCGCTCGTCGATAATGATGGCGAGGTGCTGAGCCATGTAGCGGATGCTGCCACAGCTCAGCACGACGTACCAAGCGCCGGGAGGAAATCTCCCACTATCTGGTCACGCTCACGCCTGCGACAGGTACTTCGCGAAGGCCTCGATCGAGGCCGGGTTGCGCGGGCCTTCGACCAGCGCGGCGTACGGAAGTGCGAAGAAGCGCTTGTTCTTGATCGCCGGTGAGTTCGCGAGCGGAGCGAAGCCCTCCAGGAACGCCTGCTTCTGCGCGGGCGTGTTCGCCTCACCGTCCGCGTAGTCCACGATCAGCACGACGTCCGGGTCGCGCTGCACGACGGTCTCCCAGTTGACCGTGGTCCAGCTGTCGTCGAGGTCGCCGAAGATGTTGTCGCCGCCCGCCTTGCCGATGACGTCCTGCGGCGCGGCGTTCTTGCCGGACGTGAACGGCTGGTCCTGGCCGCTGTCGTAGAGGAACACCTTCGGGCGCGGCTTGCCGGCCATCAGCTTGCCCGCGTTCTCGATCTGCTGCTGGTAGCCCTTGATGAGCTCCTCGGCCTCAGCCTCGACGCGGAAGATCTTCCCGAGGTTGCGCAGGTCCGTGTACAACGCGTCGAGGGCGGGCATGATGCCGCGCTGCTTGCCGACGCCGTTGCGGCACGCCTCGGTGAGCAGGTAGCTCGGGATTCCGAGCTGCTTCAGGGCGTCCGGGGTGAAGCCGGTGCTCTCGCTGAAGCCGTAGCTCCAGCCCGCGAAGACGAGGTCGGCGTTGGCGCCCTGCACGACCTCCTTGGAGATCTTGTCGGCGAGCTTGCGCGTGCTGTCGAAGTCGGACTTCCACGGTGAGGTCTGCAGGTCGACCGTGTTGTTGCCGTCCACCACGTAGCCGGCCATGCGGTCCTTCAGCCCCAGCGCGAACATCAGCTCGGTGATGCCGGTGTCGTTGGTGACCACTTGGGACGGCACCTTGTCGAACGTGACCTGCTGGCCGCAGTTCGTGATGGTCACCGGGTCCGACTTCGAGGCGTCCTGCGCGACCGTGGCACCGCAGCCGGAGACGAGCAGCAGGGCGGCTGTGGCGAGGGCGGTTCTCAAGGGGTGACCTCCTGGTCGAACAGGAGCTGGGGAACTCCCGTGGTGGGGTGTCGGACGACGTGTGCCGTGACGTGGAAAACCTTGGCGATCAGTTCGGGCACGAGGACTTCCTCGGGCGTGCCGTGCGCGACGACGCGGCCTTCTTCGAGCACGTACAGACGGTCGCAGTAGGACGCGGCGAGGTTCAGGTCGTGCAGGACGGTGAGAACCGTGACGCCGAGGCCGCGTGCGAGCGCGAGGACGTCGAGCTGGTGCCGGATGTCGAGGTGGTTGGTCGGCTCGTCCAGCACGAGCACGCGCGGCTCCTGTGCGACGGCACGCGCGATGAGCACGCGCTGGCGTTCACCGCCGGAGAGGCTGAGGAAACCCCGGCCCGCCAGATGCGAGACGTCCACTGTGGCCAGTGCATCGGCGACGATGCGGCGGTCCGCCTCCGGATCGCGGTCGTGCGGCAGACGGCCCATCTCCACCACCTCGGCCACCGTGAAGTCGAACTCGACCTGTGACTCCTGGGTGAGCGCGGCGAGGTCGCGGGCGATCTTCTGTCGCTTGTGGACGCTCTCGCCGTCGAGCAGGACGATGCCGGCGTGCGGTTTCAGGGCGCGGTAGACGCAACGCAGCGTCGTGGACTTGCCGCTGCCGTTCGGCCCGACGATGCCGACGACCTCGTTCGAGGCGTGCAGCGAGATGTCCTCGACGATGTTCTGGACGGTGACACCGGTGAGCTCGACGCGCATCAGCGCCCTCCGAACACGTACGCCCTGCGGCGCATCAGGAAGATGAAACACGGCACACCGAGGGCGGCGGTGATGACGCCGAGCGGCAGTTCCTCCGGCGCCGCGAGCATGCGTGCGGCCACGTCCACCCACACCAGGAAGCTCGCGCCGGCGAGTGGCGCGAGGGCCAGCACCTTGCGGTGATCGGCGCCCACGACCATGCGGGTGAGGTGCGGCAGCATCAGCCCGACGAAGCCGACCGCGCCGCTGACGGCCACCAGCACGCCGGTGATGGCCGCGGTGACGACGAACAGGTGCGTGCGGAACCGGTTGACCTCGATGCCGAGCGTGGTCGCGGTCTCGTCGCCCATCGCCAGCGCGTTGAGCTGCCGCGCCCTGGTCGTCAGGTAGACGACCCCGGCCGCGGTCACGGCGGTGGCGACCGGCAGAGACTGCCAGTTGGCCCCGCCGAGGCTGCCGAGCAACCAGAACATGGCCGCCCGCGCCGCCTCACCGCGCGGCGCCTGGAACACCAGCAGCATGGCCACGGCCGAGAAGCCGTACGCGAGCGCGGTTCCGGTCAGCACCAGCCGCAACGGCGTGAGCCCCCGGCTCGACCGCGCGGTGATGTACACCAGCGCCGTGGCACCGAGCCCCGTCAGGAACGCTCCGGCCGAGAGCGCGTAGACACCCAGACCGGAGAGCACGCCGAGCGTCGCCACCGCCGTCGCGCCCACGCTGGCGCCGGACGAGATGCCGAGCACGTACGGGTCGGCCAGCGCGTTGCGGACCATGGCCTGGATGGCGACGCCGACCGTGCTGAGGCCGGCGCCGACCACCGCGGCCAGCAGCACGCGGGGCAGCCGGATGTCCCAGACGATGTGGTACTGCCCGGCGAGGTCGGCGGGGACGGTGCCGCCGGTCAGCGCCGCCCACAGCAGTTCGAGGGTGACGTCGAACGGTACGGAGACGGGGCCGAGCGCCACACCCGCGACGATGCTGACGGCGAGCACGCCGACGAGCGCGCTGATCTTCCCGATCACATGTTCCCTTCCCGCAGTCCACGGCAGGAGTCGGAGTTCCTCTGCAGCCGTGTGCGGGTGTTCGGGCTCGCCCCTGGTGGGGCCTACCGTTGCGGGTCAGCGCCGGACTTCGACCGGACTTCCCCCGTGCACGACGTACGCACTCTAACCCGAGGCGGTCAGAGCACACCTCCCGCACCGAAATCGGGCTCGAAGCGGCGGAAGTACTCCATGCAGTTCGCCATCTGGTGCTCGACGAGGCCGAACTTCGGGGTGTCGTGCGGTTCCAGCATCGCGAGCACGTCGACGGACTCGGTCGCCTTCTCACCGGGGACGAGGATCTCGGCCCGGTCGCCCGGGAAGATCGACACCTTGTGCCCGACGTGCCACACGTCCCGCCGCGATCCCTTGACCAGCACCTTCCACGGCGGGCTGTGCTGCTCGGGGTCCTCGAGCAGGCCGCGGATCTTGAGCAGCGCGTCGAACACGGACTCACCGGTGGACATCTTGCGGCCGAACGGACCGTAGACGGCCATCGTGATCTCTTTCATGGTTCGCGCCTGCCACACGACGCGGCCCACCCAGACCTGTTCCTTGCCCGACTCGGGATCCTTGCCGTAGAGCGGGACGTCCCGCGAGACCGCCGGGAACTCACCGTCCTTCGTCCACTCCGGAAGATCCTCCACCGGCTGTTGCGGGGCCGCAGGTCGGTGCGGTGGCGGCGAAACGGGCGGCCTCATCGCGCGCGGCGGTTGCGGTGGGCGTGGCATCTGGCGCTGCGGCGGACGCATCGGCGGTTGTTGGGGGTGCATGGGGACAAGCTCCTAGAAATCGCCGTGACGTCAGCTGTGTCGGTCGAGGATGTCGCGCATCATCTGTCTCTGTTCGTTCATCGCGCGCTGCATCGCCTGCTGTTCCAGAGGAGGCAGCTGCGGCAGCATGTCCTGCATCCTGGCGACCGAGGCCTGCAGCTGGAAGTACTGGCTCTTGGAGGGTTCCGGCAACTGCTCCGGTTCCCTGACCCTGGGCTGCTCGTCCGGCTCGCGTTTCGGTTCCTCCGCGGGAGGGTCCGGCTCCCGCTGCGGCTCTGGCTCGCGGTCGTGCGGCACGGGATCGTCCGGATCGGTGCGCTGCGGACCGAACGGCTCGTCGGGGTGCGGGTTGTTGTAGTCCGGTGTGTGCGACGGCGGCTCGTAGTCCGCCCGGTGCCACGGCGGGAGCCCGTCGTCGACGTGCTTGCCGACCTGCGTGCCCATCTGCTCGGCCGCTTCGCGCGCGGACATCTCGGCTGTCTCTCGCAGCACCGCCTTCTCCGCCGTGCCTGCCAGCCCGGCGCCGCCGGTCGCGATGCCGAGACCGACGTCGCCGACCAGCTGACCGAACGCCGCGAACGGGTCCTTCTTCCACTGTTCGACGTTGAGGATGCCCTTGACGGCCTCGGTCGGATGCGTGGCCATGTGGACCATGCCCCCGGCCTGCTGCATCAGGTGGGCCGCGTAGTCACCGGGGTGGGCCACGTTGTAGGGGTCGAGCGGGTTCATCACCCGCGCCACCTTGACCAGGCCGAGCACGGCCTGGCCCATACCGGAGTGCACCGACACGACCTGGTCCACGGTCTTCTCGATGCTGTCCTCGATCGAGGCACCGAGCTTGGAGAGGAACCCCGGTTCCTCGGGAGCCTTGTCCTTCGCCCTGGTGACGACGGCGGCCGCCTCAGCGGCCGCACTGCGCAGGGCGTTGCGCGCGTCGGCGAGCATCCGCTCGGCCGCCTCCCGCTGGGCCTTGCCGGGATCGCTGAACGGGGCGAGCGGTGCGGGCGCCGAGTCACCGCTGACCTGTGCGGCCATGAACGCCTTCTCGAACTGCGACGCCGCAGCATCGTACTGGCGCTCGGCGTCCTTGGTGACCTTCTTCGCCTCGTTGTGGAGACGGATCGCCTCCGCGGCTTCGCGTTGCGCGCGCTCGACCGCGCCTTTGTAGGTCGTCAGCGCCTCCACGACGGGCCCGAACGCCTCGGCGGCGTCCCGCCACTTCGGCGTCTCCTTGGCGAAGTACTGCTGGAACTTCTCCGCCGCCGCACCCGTCCAGTGGCCGACGTCCAGTTTGGACAGACCGCCGTACGCCTCCTGACAGGCGGTGCCGAGCTTGCGCAGCCCGCTCGCGGTCTCGTCGAGAGTCGCGACGTCGCCGGGGACGAGCTCCTTCGGGTCGTCGGTGTCGCCGAGCTCACTGCGCCCGAACCAGCTCACGCGCGATCACCGGCCTTCTTGAACGACGTCTCCTCACCGGTGACGTCCTCGACCGCCGAGTCCCACGAGTTCTCGAGGCCCTTCGCGGCCTTGTCCCACTCCTTCTCCATCGAGGTCAACTGCGTGTACGGCTTGCCGAGCTCCTCCCAGGACTGCTTGGTCGGGTCCACCTGTGAGCCGGGGTCGCCGAGCAGCAGCTGGAAACCCTGCTTGAGCTTGTCCTCGGCCTGCTCGTACACGCTGCGCGTGTCGCTGAGCGCCGAGACCATCTCGGTGCCTTCCTCGACGAGGTGCCGCACTCCCCACTTCCAGCGGTCGAAGAACTCCTCCAGCGCCTCGGCGAGCACCTCGTCACCGCACTCGTCCTGGCTGGGGCAGAGGAACCCGAGGCTGGTGGTGCTGGCCATGAGGTGGCCGCCGTCGGGCGCGAACTCCTTCAACGCCGCGACCGTGTCGTTGACGCCCTTGATCGCCTGACCCATCGCGCCGAGGTCGACGCCGAACCCGGTCACGCGTCCACCGCCAGCTCGTCGGCGACGATGCCGCGCACCGGCGGCAGGCTCATCATGTGCTCGGCCCCGTTGTCGAACACGACACCGGTGTTCCTCGGCAACGCGGGCAGGTAGTGGTCGAGCAACCGTTCGCCCGTGACCGCCAGGTAGTGGGCCTCGGTGCTCTCGCCCCTGGCCGCGAGGTGCTCCTGCAACCGCTCGGGGCTCGAGAACGCGGCGAGCCAGTTCAGTCCCTCGATGGAGACGACCGGCAGGGACAGCGGGTCGATCCGCTGCAGGTAGACCGTGCTCTCCCGGAAGGCCCGCAGGAACGCCTCCGGGTTTCCCCCACCCTCGCGGTAGCGCCGCGCGTGCGCCACCGCCTCGTTTTCGTCGTGCATGCCTCTCCCGTTCCACCAATCCCCCCAGATCGGCAGCGCCGTACGTTACCGGTGGCTCACTGTCCGTGCCTGAGCAGTCGATCAACTGAGGTCCGCGTCACTTCGGGAAAAAAGATCCGGGGTCGTGTCGATCCGGCGGCAGACCCGTTCGACCTCGGGATGTCAGGCACCGCAACACCGCGGAACAGGGAGACACACCATGAAGTTCATGCTGATCTGGCGCGCGACCGACGAGGCCTTCGCGAACCTGGGCGACGTCGACTTCGACAAGATGCTGGAGACGGTCGGCCGCTTCAACGACGAGATGATCCGCGCCGGCGTCCTGCTCTCCGCGGAGGGCCTGGCCGATGCCTCAGAGGGCGTGGTCGTCGACTTCTCCAGCGAGCCGCCGGTCGTGACGGACGGCCCGTACGGCGAGACCAAGGAGCTGTTCAACGGCTTCTACATCATCAACGTCGCTTCCAAGGAGGAGGCGATCGAGTGGGCCAGGCGCGCGCCGATCACCGGTCCCGGCTTCAAGACCGAGATCCGCCGAGTCCCCACGATCGACGAGTTCCCCCAGGACAACCCGTGGATCCAGAAGGAGCGCGCGTGGCGTGAGCGCACCGGTCAGCTCTGACCCGCGCTGAAGAACGCCGAAGCCCGGCCGGAGAACTCCGGCCGGGCTTCAAACGTCTGCGAGAACTCAGCCCGTGCGCACGTTCGACGACACGAGCGCCGCGAGCCTGTCACCGATCGCGTAGGTCGCGCCCGGCGACTGGTGGTCGCGCGTCGCCAGGTCGAACGCCACGGAGGCCTCGATCCGGCGCGACGCCTCGTGCTCGCCGAGGTGGTCGAGCAGCAGCGCCACGGACAGCACCGCGGCGGTCGGGTCCGCGATGCCCTGGCCCGCGATGTCCGGTGCCGAGCCGTGCACGGGCTCGAACATCGACGGGTTGCGGCGCGTCACGTCCAGGTTGCCCGACGCGGCCAGGCCGATTCCGCCCGTCACGGCGGCGGCGAGGTCGGTCAGGATGTCGCCGAACAGGTTGTCCGTCACGATCACGTCGTAACGGCCCGGGTCGGTGACCATGTGGATCGTGGCCGCGTCGACGTGCTGGTATGCCACGGTCACGTCCGGGTGCTGCAGCGAAACCTCCTCCACGACGCGCGACCACAGCGAGCCGGCGTGCGTGAGGACGTTCGTCTTGTGCACCAGCGTCAGATGGCGACGCTGACGAACCGACGCGCGGGCGAAGGCGTCGCGGACGACGCGCTCCACACCGAACGACGTGTTGAGCGAGACCTCGGTGGCGATCTCGTGCGGGGTGTCCTTGCGCAGCAAGCCACCGTTGCCCGCGTACGGGCCCTCGGTGCCCTCGCGGACCACCACCATGTCGATCTCCGGCGGGTCCGCGAGCGGGCTGCGGACACCGGGGTAGAGACGAGCGGGGCGGAGGTTCACGTGGTGGTCGAGTTCGAAGCGCAGCCGCAGCAGCAGCCCGCGCTCCAGAATTCCGCTCGGCACCGACGGGTCGCCCACCGCGCCGAGCAGGATCGCGTCGTGCTGGCGAAGCTCTCCCAGCACCGACTCGGGCAACAACTCTCCCGTGGCGTGCCAGCGCGCCGCGCCGAGGTCGTAGCGAGTGATCTCGGCCGCCGGAACGACCTCGTTGAGGACCTTCAGGGCCTCAGCGATGACCTCGGGCCCGATCCCGTCTCCTGGGATCACTGCGAGCCGCATCCACACACCTCCCAGGTGTCCGTCCCCAATTAGTGGGACTACTTTCCTTCGCGAAAGGCTACCGGCATCACGGCCACTCGCCGCATGCCGGACACCCCTTCGGGGTGTTGTCTCCCGTACTGCGGGACACCCACACGGCCCATTCCGCACTTTCGGGTGTCACTCGATCGCAGGAACGGTGTCGCGTCAAGGGGTGACAGCGGCCAGTTCCACCCGTGACATGCCGGAGGCCCGGCTTCTCGGGAGAAACCGGGCCTCTCGGACGAACGTCGGATCAGTAGGCGGAACCGCGCCCGCTCGACTTCACCGTGACGACCGACGCGCGGTCGCCGCTGGCGTTGTGGTGGTTGAGCACCAGCAGGCCCTCGGACTTGTCGGCCTTCAGCGCAGCCTCGTCCTTGTTCACCACGAGCGCGGTGCCCGGCTTGGCGAGGTACGAGAGCGCCGCGTCGCCGCCGCCCTGCGTCCACAGACCCGGCTTGAGCGGGTCGAAGGACAGGTTGCGGTCGATCACGTCGATCAGGCCGTTCGCGTTGCCCGGCGCCACGTAGTAGCCGGTGGTGCCGGCGACGTACGAGATGCGCGAGGTGTCCTTCGTCGGGTCGATGCCGAGCGCCGTGAGGAGCACCGGCAGGACCGCGACGTTGGTGTCGGCGGTGTTCGTGTCGACGTCACCGAACAGGCCGTTGACCGCCTGGATGTCGACCGTCGCGCCCGTCTTGAGGTCGACCGTCGTGGCGACCAGCAGGTCGGTGTCGGTCAGGCGGGACGCGTAGGTCTCGAAGTCGGCGGTCCCGTCGCCGTTCGTGTCGATGTCGATGAACGGAACGGTGTTGGTGCCGAGGTTGTACCAGTTGCCCCAGGTCGCGATGCCGAACGCGAGCATCGCCTCCTCCGGCTTGCCCTGCGCCTTGGCGAGCGGGGCCGTGGAGGCCGCGCCGACGTAACGCAGGTCGCCGCCCTTGGCGGTCTCGTTGAGCGCGCAGTTCTCGGTGACGTTGCGGCGGCAGTCGCGCAGCTTCGGCGACTGGGCCTGCAGCTCGAGAACGCTGACCAGCGAGCGGTACGCCTGCGAGCCGGTGCCCTGGTCGACGCCGCGGCCGACGAGGTTCAGGATCGCCTGCGTGTCCTTGCCGCGGAAGCGGACGCTGCCCGCGGTGTGGATGTCCGCCACCGGCTTGGGCGCCGAGTAGACCGACAGGCGCAGCGGCACCGTGGCACCCGCGGTCGGCGTGAGGGTCACGCGGCCGGAGGCGTCCGCGACGAACTGGCGCGCCACGTCGAGCTGCGTCGGCGTGACGGTCGAGTCCATCGTCTTGCGCAGCGCCTTGGGGTCGTCGATCTTCAGGGTGACCTTGACGCGCGCGACGCCGCGCGGGCTCAGCTTCACCTTGTCCTGCGAGAGCACGTAGCTCACGCCGGGGATCGACGTGGCGGCGGTGTAGCCCACCTTGTACTCGACGGACTTCGTCGACTTGTTGACGATCTTGATCGTCTTGGTCTTCGAGACCGGCCTGGAGACCTCGACGACGCCGAAGTTCGCGCTCACGTAGCCGGGGTCGTCCTCGACGAACGCCAGGACCTGGTTGTCCAGCGCCGCCTTGCCGTCCACGCGGCCGGTGCCGACGCGGTTGGGCGCGAAGGTCTTGCCGTTCTCCTTCACGTCCGCGCCCGCGGTGTTCATGATCGCGGCCTTGACCTCCTCCAGCGACCAGTCCGGGTGCGTCTGGCGCACCAGGGCGGCGATGCCGGCGACGTGCGGGGACGCCATCGACGTACCGGAGATCACCGAGCGGTCGTTGCCGGAACCGACGGCGGTCGAGGAGATCGTGTCACCGGGCGCCGCGACGTCCGGCTTGATCGACTTGCCGCGCGTGCCACGGCTCGTGAACGAGCTCGGGGTGTCCGAAATGGACTGGTCGTAGGTCGGCACCGTGGTGCGCAGGTTGCCCGCGAGCCTCACGGTCAGCGTGCCCGCGTCCAGCAGCGGGCGCACCTGGTTGGTGGCGTCGCCGGTGAACTGGAACGCCGGAATGGTCGCGTTGCCGGCGATGCCCGCGTTGAAGTTGTTCAAAGTCGACGAAAGCAGCACGCCCTCGGCACCGGCGGCCTGCGCGTTGTTGGTGCGGCCGCCCGAACCACAACGGCGGGTCGCGTCGTTGTCGTCCCACTCCAGCCACACGAACTTGCCGGCGAGGTTCTCCGTGATCGGCTGGCAGCCGTCGAGGTTGCCCGCCTGGGTGAGCTTCACGACCGGCCGGGTCTTGTCGTAGCCGAGGTAACCGGTGAAGTTCTGGCTGTACTGGCCCGGCTTCGCCTGGCCGTTGGCCTCGGCACCGTCGCGCAGCACGAACGAGTCACGGGTGGACGCGACGGTCAGCGCCTCCGGCGTGTTGCCCGGCGAGCCGCCGATGTCGTAGAGGTCGCCGCCGTTGCCCGCGGAGAACACCGGCATGACGCCGGCGCGGTACAGCTTCTTGACGAACAGGCTGTCGGGGTCGTCCGGGGCGCCGTAGTCGGAGCCGAGCGACAGGTTGACCACGTCGAGGTGGTCGGAGAAGTCGCCGTCGCCGTCGGGGTCGAGCGACCAGTCGAGCGCCTGCGAGGTGACGTTGGTCGACCCGTCGCAGCCGAAGACCTTCAGCGCGTATATGAGGGCCTTCGGCGCGGTGCCGGGGCCGATCTTCATCGCGTCGAGCTTCTCGGCGTCGAGCTTGGTGTAGTCGCCCTTGAACGTGCTGCCGTCGGCGTTCTCGCCGAAACCGGCGGTGGTGCCGGCGACGTGCGAGCCGTGGCCGTTGCAGTCGATGGGGTTCGGGTCGGGCTTCGGCGTGTTGATCGCCGGGTCCTTGCTCGCCCCGTCGTACTCCTCACCGACGAAGTCGTAGCCGCCGACGACCTTCGCGGTCGGGAAGTTCGGGTCGGCCGCGCGCGGGTTGACGGCGCGGAACGCCTCGACCGTGCCGGGGCCGCCGAAGTTCGCGTGGGTGTAGTCGACGCCGGTGTCGATGATGCCGACCCGGACGTCGTCACCGAGCTTGCCGTACTGCTGCCAGACGTTGAGCGTCTTGGTGAGCTGCACCGCGCTCGAGTTCGTCCGCTTCTTCGGCACGACCGGGTAGACCGCCGTGACGTCCGGGCGGTTCGCCAGCTCACGGACCTTCGCGGCGTCCGCCGTGACGACCACGCCGGGAACGCCGTTGGAGGTGCGGTAGAGCTCCTTGGTGGCGGTGTCCTTCGACTTGAGCTCGCCGACGACCTGGTCGACCGAGGCCGACACGTCCTTGCGCGCCTGCTTGGCCGCCTGCTTGGCGGCCTCCTTGCCCTGCGGCTTCTTCTCCTCGAAGGCGTCAACGGCAGGCTTGCGGTCCAGCGCGACGAACGCGGTGACCTTGCCGGACTGGTTCAGCCGGGGAGAAACCTTGAGCTGCAGTGCTTTCGCGTCGAGCTTCTGCGCGCCCTTCACCGGCTGCGCGAGCGGTTCGCTCTGCGCCTGCGCCGTGGCGGGTGCGATCAGCAGTGTGGTGATGGCGGAGAACACCACCAGACTTGATCGTCTCTTCACAACGTTGCCCCAAACGAGGTGTGTGCTTTCGACCCGAATACACAGTGCCGCGCCCTCTACGGCACCGGGTCAACCTCGTGGGGAACCTAATCGCTGACTACGCCTCTGCGACTGCCCCGAAAGTATGAAGTTGTCTACAGATAGTTGCCTGTTACGCGTTCGTTGTGAACGGCGATAGCCACGGGAAGGGGACTTTGCAGTCCCCTTCCCGGTTTGTCGTGACTATCCGAAGTCGACACTCCGCACGGTGCGGGCACCCACGGCCGCCCCGATCGGGTCGAGCACGGCGGTGTCGACCGGACGGTCCACCCGCAGCACCATGACGGCGTCCGCACCGGTCTGGCTGATCTGCGCGGCCTCGATGTTCACGCCGGCCTCGCCGAGCAGCGTGCCGACCGTGCCCATGACACCCGGACGATCCGGGTACTCCAGCAGCAGCACGGTTCCCTCGGCCCGCAGGTCGAAGTTGCGGCCGTTGATGTTCACCAGCTTCTCGACCTGGGCGATGCCGCTGACCGTGCCGGAGACGCTGTTGGTGGTGCCGTCCGCGTGGACCGCCTTCACCGTGACGAGGCTGCGGTGGTTCGGGCTCTCGGTCTCCTTGACCAGCTGGACGTTGACGCCCAGGTCCTCGGCGAGACGGGGCGCGTTCACGAACGTGACCTGCGACTCGACGACCTTGGCGAAGACACCGCGCAGTGCGGCGAGCGGCAGCACCTCGACGTCCTCATTGGACAGTTCGCCGCGGACCTCGACGGTGACGCTGGTCGGGGCCTTCGGCGACAGTGCACTGAGGACGGTGCCGAGCTTCTGCACGAGCGGCAGGTACGGGCGCACCTCTTCGCCGACCGCACCACCCTGGACGTTGACGGCGTCCGGCACGAAGTCACCGGCGAGCGCGAGGATGACGCTCTTCGCGACGTCGGTGCCCGCGCGGTCCTGCGCCTCGGCCGTGGAGGCGCCGAGGTGCGGGGTGACGACGATGCCCGGAACGTTGAACAGCGGGTTCTCGGTCGTGGGCTCGGTGGAGAAGACGTCGATGCCGGCGCCGCCGACCTGCCCCTCCCTCACCGCTTCCGCGAGAGCTTCCTCGTCGATGAGACCACCGCGTGCAGCGTTGACGATGATGACGCCGCGCTTGGCCTTCGCCAGCTGCTCGGCGCCGATGAGCCCCTTGGTCTCCGGCGTCTTCGGCAGGTGGATGCTGATGAAGTCGGACCGCTCGAGAAGCTCCTCGAGGGTGACGAGCTCGATGCCGAGCTGCGCCGCGCGCTGAGCGGACACGTAGGGGTCGTAGGCGATGAGCTCGGTGCCGAACGCGGCGATGCGCTGCGCGAACAGCTGACCGATCTTGCCGAGGCCGACGACACCGACCGTCTTGCCGTTGAGCTCGACGCCGTTGAACTTGCTGCGCTTCCACTCGTGGTTCTGCAGCGTCTCGTGGGCGGCCGGAATCTGCCGCGCAACGCTCAGAAGAAGCGCGACGGCGTGCTCGGCGGCACTGACGATGTTGGACGTCGGGGCGTTGACGACCATCACACCGCTGGCCGTGGCGGCCGGCACCTCGACGTTGTCCAGGCCGACGCCCGCACGGGCCACGACCTTGAGCTTGCGAGTGGCGGCGAACACCTCGGCGTTGACCTGGGTGGCGGACCTGACGAGCAGGGCGTCCGCGTCCTGCACGGCCTCGAGGAGGGCCGCGCGGTCTGTGCCGTCTACGTGGCGCACTTCCACGCCGTCGCCGAGAGCGTCCAGGACGGACGGTGCGAGCTTCTCGGCGATGAGGACAACAGGTCGGCTCGTGTTGGTCACGGACATCGCTCCCAGAACGGTCGGATCGTGGGGCGCGGGCGTGGTCGGGGGCGGCTGGCCCGCGCCGACCGGGCACCGCAATGTGTCCGGACTGTTAACGAGCATAGACAGGGGGCTTGCCTGGGCCTTTGGCGGGTGGCTCAGGTCACTGCGGTGTCTTGTGGGGTGGGACGCGGTTTGCGGTTGTTGCCGTTGGGGGCGCGGGTTGGGCGGGCGGTCGGCGCGGGGGCGCGGGTTGGCCGGGTGGTTGGGAGTGCGGGCTGGCTGGGTGGTCGCGGTAGGGGCGCGGGCTGGCCGGGGTCGGCGTGGGGGCGCGGGTTGGCCAGGCAGCCGCGGTGGGGAGCACGAGCTGGCCGGGGTCGGCGTGGGGGCGCGGGTTGGCCAGGCAGCCGCGGTGGGGAGCACGAGCTGGCCGGGTAGTCGCCGTGGGAACAGGGTTGACCGGGTAGTCGCGGGATAGCTGGGTGGTCACCGCCGGAGAGCCGGGGCCGGCCAGGTAGTCATCGTGGGGAACACAGGACGGCCAGGTAGTCACCGTAGGCGCCCGGACCCACCGGGTGGTCTCCCTGGGGCGCGGGATGACCAGGTAGTCGGAGCGCGGACTGGCCGGGCGATCACCGTGGAGGCACGGGGTGGCCAGGTAGGCGCGCGGACTCGCCGGGTGGCCGCCGTGGGGCGCAAGTTGCGGTTGGCACCGCGGTGGTGCTGGTTGGTGGTTCAGTGGCGGTTCCAGCGGAGGGGTCGCTTGACTTGCGGGCGTCACCTCGCGCAGGTGGTTGCGCGGGCCTTGACGAGCCGGGTCGTTTCATCGCCGCTTCGCGACGATTGCGATTGGGGCTTGACTTCGGGGCCCTTGCGAGGCGCTGGTCGGCCTTTAAAAGCCGGGCATGTGAAGCGCCCGGCCGATCCGAACACGGTAGCACCTCGCACCCAAAGTCAAGCCCCAATCGCGAGCGTGCGTGGTTGCGTTTGTTTGTTCGGGTGCGGGAGTTATCGGTTGCACGGCCGTTCATTGCCCATTACGGCTCGCTCCGCTTCGCCACGGGTGACGGTTCGGTCGATCCGTTCATCCGATTGTGTATGGCCCGAGCTGTTATCTTGTCGTGATCTTGCGGTAGATTAGAACACGTGAGCGACACCCGACTCCTCTCCACCGACGAGCTGCTGCGCGGCATCGTCGACGAGGTGACGGAAATCCGGATTCGCGAACATTCGGTGATGCAGAAAATCGCCGAATTGGATCGGCGTGGGGCCGCGGCCGAGCTGGGGTACAAGGATGTGCCGCACGTGCTGCGGCA
>NZ_QLTT01000010.1:0-57859 GCF_003269295.1 Lentzea atacamensis
TTCGTCCTGAGCCAGGATCAAACTCTCCAATAAGGATTGTGTTGATCGCTCCAGACGGAATATGTCTGGCAATCTGGTAAAACTACTCAAAGGAATACTCCTGACGAGGAGTATTCATATTACTGACTGTGTTATCGGCACGCTGTTGAGTTCTCAAAGAACACGCGCTCATCATCACGACCCGCCGGGTGGCGACTCGATCCGAGGCTGTGTCGTACATAAGCTTTTGGTTTGAAACTTCCGACGCCCTTGGCCTCTGAGCTCAGACGAGCTACCGGCTGGGTCTTCATCGTTTCCAGTCACCCACTCTACCACAGTCCGTGGAAGCTTGGTTCGTGACCCTTGCCGCACTCCGTTCCGGTGTTCCCGGCCCGTTCCGCGCTGGCAGAGAGAAAGTTACACGCACGCCAACTCGGGGTCAAATCGGGGGCAACCTGGTCACCCACGGTTAAGAAACCGCAGGTCAACAGCCCCATACAGGACCCACGAACAAGCTATCGCAGCCCCGATGCCGTGCACAGTGTGGCCGCCGTCACATCGAGAAAGATCGAAGGCCGTCGGCCCCAGGTGGGACCGACGGCCTTCGTGAGCCTGACCCGCAGGTCAGAGCTCCACGTGCACGCCCGCGTTGTTGCGCTTGCCGCGACGGAGCACCAGCCACTTGCCGTGGAGGAGGTCGGACGAGGCCGGCTTCCACTCCTCGTCGGTCACCTTCGCGTTGTTCACGTAGGCACCGCCCTCCTTGACCGTGCGCCGCGCGGAACCCCGGCTGTCCGCCAGCCCGGACGCCACCAGCAGGTCGACGATGGTGGGCTCGTCGGCCAGCCGCACGTCGCCCCGAGGAGCCTCGGCCAGTGCCGCTTCGAGCACCGACGCGTCGAGATCGCGCAGCTCGCCCCGGCCGAACAGGGCGGACGACGCCAGGATGACCTGCTGCGTCGCGCGCTCTCCGTGCACCAGGTCCGTGAACTCCTGCGCGAGACGCTTCTGCGCGGAACGCAGGTGCGGAGCCTCCGCCGTCTGCTTCTCCAGCTCGTCCAGCTCCTCACGCGTGAGGAACGTGAACAGGCGCAGGTAGTTCAGCACCGTGACGTCGTCGACGTTCACGAAGTACTGGTACCAGGCGTACGGCGAGGTCATCTCCGGGTCGAGCCACACGCGCCCGCCCCCGGTGGACTTGCCGAACTTGCGTCCTTCGGCGTCCGTGACCAGCGGCGCCGTCAGGGCGTGCACCTGCTTGCCCTCGACCCGGCGCACCAGGTCGACACCGCTCACGATGTTGCCCCACTGGTCGGAGCCACCGATCTGCAGCGCCGTCCCGTACCTGCGGTTGAGCTCGACGTAGTCGTTCGACTGCAGCAGCACGTAGCTGAACTCGGTGTACGACATGCCGTCGGTCTCGAGCCGCCGCTTCACGGTCTCCCGCGACAGCATCACGTTGACCGAGAAGTGCTTGCCCACGTCGCGCAGGAACTCCAGCGCGCTGACCTGGCCGGTCCAGTTGAGGTTGTTCTCGACGATCGCACCCGTGGGCGAGTCGTCGAAGTGCACGAACCGCTCCAGCTGGCCGCGGATCCGGTCGGCCCACTCGGCGACGGTGTCCAGCGAGTTGAGCGTGCGCTCACCGGTGTCGCGAGGGTCACCGATCATGCCCGTCGCGCCGCCCGCCAGCACGATCGGCCGGTGGCCCGCCATCTGGAAGCGCTTGAGCATGAGCAGCGGGACCAGGTTGCCGGCGTGCAGCGACGGCGCCGTCGGGTCGAAACCGCAATAGAGGGTGAGCGGGCCGGCGTCCAGGTCCTTCCGGAGTGCGTCGAGGTCGGTGGACGTCGCGATCAGGCCGCGCCAGGACAGTTCGTCAAGGATGTGCTCGCTCACGCCGCCATTGTCGCCTACCAGGTCGAACGGGTTTCCACCCGGTGCTCGGACGGGTAACCGGCGGGCATGACGGAGCCACGTGACGAATTGCGGCGGCCCACCGAGCGCATGCCGCGCGTGAACGAACCAGTCGTGGAGGAGGTCGTCGAACGCGACGACACCTACCGCAAGGCACGGACGGTGTACGCCGTCTGCGCTGTCATCGACATCGTGTGTTGGACGTTCGCCATCGTGCTGTTGGTGCACATCTTCCTGGTGGTGGCGGACGCGAACGCAGCGAACGGGTTCTTCCAGTTCGTCTCCGGCTGGGCGAGCGGGATCACCCTCGGCCTGGACGGCCTCTTCTCGCCGGCCAGCCCGAAGGTCGCGGTACTCCTCAACGAGGGCCTGGCCGCAGTTCTGTGGCTGCTCATCGGTGCGTTGCTGACGAACCTGATCACGCGCCTGGCGCTGCCGGTCGACCACCGGCGGGCCTGGTACCGCAGGACTACGCCTGTCCGCTGACCACCCGCCGCGGTAGCGCCGCGCCCAGGCTCTCGGCCCAGTCGAGGGCCTGGGCGTTCACGCTGCCGAGCCGCAGGCGTCCTCCGCTCGTCGGGCTGGATCACAACGAGTCCAGGCGCCGGACCTTCACGTCGTTCTCGGCCGATCCGGTCGAGGGCCGTACCTTGGACCGGTGCCCGAGTACGAGTTCGACGTCGCCCCGTCGTTCGCCGAGGAGGACCGCGTTCGGGTGCTGCCGATCGTCGATCGCCTGAAGGAGCTGGGCGTCGAGGTCTTCTACGACAAGGACCGCGAGGTCGAGATGTGGGGGCGCGACCGCGTCGAGTACTTCTCCGAGACGTTCAGTCATCGGGCGAGGTTCGTGCTGCTGTTCAGCTCCCAGCACTACGTGTCGAAGTGGACGCGTCTTCAGAGCCGTGCCGCCATGGCGCGCGCGTTGGAGGAACACACCGAGTACGTGCTGCCGATCCGTATCGACGACACGCCCGTGCCAGGGCTTTTGCCCACCATCGCGTACCTCGACCTGCGCAAGCACGACGAGGAGGTCATCGCACAGGCCGTCGTGGAGAAGCTGGCGCAACACCGTGCGTCGTTCACTCCTACTACGCCGATCACTCCGCAGTCCGTGGCGGCGCTCGTGCGGGAGAAGCCGCGCGGGTGGGAGTACCTGCTCTACGTGACCGTTGTGTCGCAAGGACTTGCGGAGCTGGAGTCGAAGTACCGTGAGCACTTCCTCCGGTACGCGCCGCGCAACGGTGCCGTCGAGCACGGCACCGGGATCGACCTGATCCGCGACCGCAACGTGCTGCTGAGCGAGATCATCAAGGTCGCGGTGGACACCGTGTTCACGGGCGAGACGCAGGAGGCCGCGTTCGGGGCGCCTGGCGAGGCCGGGGACCCTGAGCGGATCGTGCACCTCGGTGAGCTGTTCGTGCGGACGTTCGACGAGATCCTGGAGTGGGCTCGGGGGATCCACGGGACGAGTTACGCGCACGAGCAGGCGCGGATCGCGGCTCGGGTGCAGGCGCGGTTCGCGGATCAGCAACTGCTGGCGATGCACGGGGTGGCGCAGGATCTGCGTCAGGTGGCGGACACACTGGTCGAGCGGTTGACGGCCGGGGAGCCGATCAACATCACCGTGCCGCTGGTGTTCAGCGTGGATCCGGAGCTGGAGGACGAGTTCCGGCAGGCACTTGACCGGCTGTCAGGCTGAGTTGCGGCGCTTGCCGCCCCGCTTGTAGGTCGACACGGCCGGAGAGTCGATCCAGAACCGCCACGGCACGTCCATCGCCACGGCCACACCGACACGGGGCCCCGAACGGACCGAAGCCGCCGGCTCCCCCGCGTACAACCGCACCGGCGAGTCGGCAGAGGTCAGGTCCAGGCCGTTGGACGAACGGTCCAGCCCGAGAACCTTGCACAGCCGCGCGGGTCCCTTGGCGAGCTCCGCGGCCGAGCGCGAGGCCGGGCGACGCGAGAACGCGACGTCCTCACCGGACACCACCTCGCCGGCACGCAGCAGCACGGCACCGGGCACGCCGTCGACCAGGGACACGACGTTGGCGCAGAAGTGCATGCCGTAGACGAAGTAGACGTAGAGGTGGCCGGCCGGGCCGAACATCACCTCGTTGCGCGGGGTTTTGCCGCGGTAGCAGTGGGAGGCCGGGTCGTCGCCGCCGCGGTAGGCCTCCACCTCGACGATGCGCACGCGCACGTCGCCCGCTTCCAGGAAAGAGCCGAGGAGGAGCTGGGCCGCGTCGACCGGGTCGACGGCCAGCTCCTCCCTGGTCAGCAGCCTAGAACTCACGCGCCGCCGCAGCCTTGGCCACCAGTGCGTCCAGCTGCTCGCGGACCCGCGAAGGAGCCGTGCCGCCGTGCGCGTTGCGAGAGGCGATCGAACCCTCGACCGTCAGCACCGAGCGGACCTCGGGGGTCAGTGCGGGCGAGATGGCGAGGAACTCGTCGTCGGTCAGCTCTTCCAGGCCCACGCCACGGGACTCCGCGGCGCGCACGCAGGCACCGGCGGCCTCGTGTGCCACGCGGAACGGAACGCCTTGGCGCACAAGCCATTCCGCGATGTCGGTCGCGAGGGTGAAACCCGCAGGAGCCAGCGAGGCCATGCGCTCGACGTCGAAGCGCAGAGTCGCGACCATGCCCGCGAACGCCGGGAGCAGCAGCTCCAGCTGCTCGACCGAGTCGAACAGCGGTTCCTTGTCCTCCTGCAGGTCGCGGTTGTAGGCCAGCGGCTGGGCCTTCAACGTCGCGAGGAGGCCTGCCAGGTTGCCGATCAGGCGGCCCGACTTGCCGCGCGCGAGTTCGGCGACGTCCGGGTTCTTCTTCTGCGGCATGATCGAGCTGCCGGTGGACCAGGCGTCGTCCAGGACCGCGAAGCGGAACTCGGCGGTGGTCCAGATGATGACCTCTTCCGCGATGCGCGAGAGGTTCACGCTGATCATGGCCAGCACGAACGCGATCTCGGCGGCGAAGTCGCGGGAGGCGGTGCCGTCGATGGAGTTCTCGACCGGGGCGTAGAAGCCGAGGTCGGCGGCCACCTTGGCGGGGTCCAGCCCCAGAGAAGAACCGGCCAGGGCGCCCGAGCCGTACGGGGAGAACGCCGCGCGCTTGTCCCAGTCGTGCAGGCGGTCGACGTCGCGGAGCAGGGCGTGTGCGTGGGCCAGCAGGTGGTGCGACAGCAGGACGGGCTGCGCGGACTGCAGGTGCGTGCGGCCCGGCATCACGGCGCCGAAGTTCGTCTCGGACTGCGCTGCGAGCGCGTCCACGACGTCCAGCACGCCGGCGGCGACGCGGCGGGCGCCGTCACGGAGCCACATGCGGAACAGGGTGGCGACCTGGTCGTTGCGGGAACGGCCGGCGCGCAGCTTGCCGCCCAGTTCGGTGCCCGCGCGGTCGATCAGGCCGCGCTCCAGCGCCGTGTGGACGTCCTCGTCCTCCAGTACCGGGGTGAAGGCGCCGGACTCGACGTCGGCGAGCAACTCGTCCAGAGCCTTCTGCATGCCGGCCAGCTCTTCGTCCGTCAGCAGGCCCGCCGCGTGCAGCACACGGGCGTGCGCGCGCGAGCCGGCGATGTCGTACGGCGCCAGCCGCCAGTCGAAGTGCGTCGACAGCGACAGGCGAGCCATCGCCTCGGCCGGTCCCGACTCGAACCGGCCACCCCACAAAGAACTCATTGCACGCAACTCTCAGCTAGCGAAGTCGTAAAGAGATTCTTCCGAACGGCACACGAGGCCCACCACGCGGCCCTCGTGCAGCGAGATGTCGACCTCGCCGGAACCGGGGCCCAAAGCGGCCCTGGCCACCCGCAACGCGACGGATCCGAGGCTCGAGCGGATCACGCCCGCGCGGAAGTTCAGCTCGCGGACCGCCTCGGACACGGTCATGGTCTCCCCGTCCACCGCCACGGGTACACCGGCGTCGAACGTCAGCACGGCGTGCACCGGTTCATTCATCGACGGAACCCGAGGCCAGCGCGGTGATCCGGTCGGCGAGCTCGGCACCCGTCATCGGCTCGCGGGCCACGACCAGGATCGTGTCATCGCCCGCGATGGTGCCGACGACCTCGTGCAACGCGGCGCGGTCCAGCGCCGACGCGAGGAACTGCGCGGCTCCCGGCGGAGTGCGCAGCACGGCGAGGTTGCCGGAGAAGTCGGTCGAGACCAGCAGCTCGCCCAGCACGCGCACGAGCCGCGTGGTGCCGCCCTGCACGCCGCGCACCGGGCTGCCGTCCTCCGGGATCACGTAGACCGGCGCACCGCCGTCAGGGCCGCGGAGCTTCACGGCGCCCAGCTCGTCCAGGTCGCGCGACAACGTCGCCTGCGTGACCTCGATGCCTTCCGCCGCAAGGAGTTTCGCGAGCTCCGACTGGCTGCGGACGGCACGCTGCGACACCATCTCGACGATGCGGCCCTGACGCGCGGTGCGGGTCATGACGACTGCTCCAGCAACCACACGAGCAACGCCTTTTGCGCGTGCAGGCGGTTTTCGGCTTCCTGCCACACCAGCGACTGCGGGCCGTCGAGCACCTCGTCGGTGATCTCCCAGCCGCGGTGCGCCGGCAGGCAGTGCAGCACCGTCGAGTCGGGCTTTCCTGTCGCCTCCAGCAACGACGTGTTCACCTGGTACGGGCGGAACGGGCCGACGCGGTCCTTGCCGTCGTTCTCCTGGCCCATCGACGTCCACGTGTCGGTGACCAGCACGTCCGCGCCGTCGACCGACTCGCGAGGGTCGCTGATCAACGACACCGAACCGCCGGTCTCGGCGGCACGCTTCTTGGCGTCCTCCAGGAACTGCGGGTTCGGCACGAACGAAGCCGGTGCGCCGATGCGCACGTGCATGCCCGCCGTGGCACCACCCAGCAGCAGCGAGTGCGACATGTTGTTGGCGCCGTCGCCCAGGTACGTCAGCGTCAGACCGGCGAGCCGGCCGTAACGGCGCCGAATCGTCTGCAGGTCCGCGAGCACCTGGCACGGGTGGAACTCGTCGGTCAGCGCGTTCACCACGGGAATCCGCGAGACGCTGGCCATCGCCTCGATGCGCGCCTGGGCGAACGTCCGCCACACCACGGCGTCGACGTACCCGGACAGGATTCGCGACGTGTCCTCGATCGTCTCCTCGCGGCCGAGCTGCATCGAGCGGCCGTCGATGATCACCGGGTTGCCGCCGAGCTGGGCGATGCCGACCTCGAACGACAACCGGGTGCGGGTCGAGTTCTTCTCGAAGATCACCGCGACGGACTTGGGGCCCGCCAGCGGCTTCGCGGTGAACCGGTCCGCCTTGTAGGTGTCCGCGAGGTCGAGGACGGCGGACTGCTCGTCCGTCGTCAGGTCGTCGTCGCGCAGGAAGTGCCGCAAAGTCACTGCTGCTCCTCAAAGAAGGTCGGCAGCGCGGCCACGAAGGACTGCGCGTCGGATTCGTCCAGGATCAGCGGCGGCGCCAGGCGGATGACGTCGGGCTGGATCGGGTTGATCAGGTAGCCGGCCTTCTGCGCGGCCGCCGCGGCCTTCGCCGAGACCGCCTCGCGCAGCATGATGCCGAGCAGCAGGCCGGCTCCCCGCACTCCGGAGATCGCCGGGTGGTGCAGTGCCTCCACGCCGGCCGCGATCTCCTTGCCCACGGACGAGGCGTGCTCCAGCAGGCCTTCCGCGGCGATCGTGTCGAGCACCGCGAGGGCGGCCGCGCAGCACACGGGGTTGCCGCCGAACGTGGTGCCGTGCTGCCCCGGCTGGAAGAGGTCGGCCGCCGCGCCGAACCCGATGGTCGCGCCGAGCGGCAGGCCACCGCCGATGCCCTTGGCCAGCGTGATCACGTCCGGCACGATCCCGGCCTGCTGGAACGCGAACCACGTGCCGACACGGCCGATGCCGGTCTGCACCTCGTCCAGGATCAGCAACGCGCCGTGCTCGGACGTGATCCGGCGCGCCTCCTGCAGGTAGCCCTCCGGCGGTATGACAACGCCCTGCTCGCCCTGGATCGGCTCGACGATGAACGCCGCCGTGTTGTCGTCGATCGCCGCTTCCAGCGCCGCCACGTCACCGAACGGGACGTGCGAGACGCCGGGCACCAGCGGCTCGAACGGCGTGCGCTTCGCGGGCTGGCCGGTCAGCGACAACGCGCCCATCGTGCGGCCGTGGAAGCCGCCGAGCGTCGCCACGACCTTGGTGCGGCCGGTGCGGCGCGACATCTTCAGCGCCGCCTCGTTGGCCTCGGCGCCGGAGTTGCAGAAGAACACCTTGCCCGGCTCGCCCGCGAGGTGCAGCAGGCGCTCGGCGAGCTGCAGCGCGGGCTCGTTGACGTAGAGGTTCGAGGAATGACCGAGCTTGCTGATCTGCGTGGTCACCGCCTCGACGATCTTCGGGTGCGCGTGCCCGAGCACGTTCACCGCGATGCCGCTCAGCAGATCGAGGTAGCGGTTGCCGTCGGTGTCCCAGACGTGGGCGCCCTCGCCGCGTTCCAGCGCGAGCTGAGGCGTGCCGTAGTTGTCCATCATGGACTCTTGCCACCGCGTGGTCACTTGTCCCCCAACACCATCGTGCCCACACCCGAGGAGGTGAAGACTTCCAGCAACACCGAGTGGGCCAGCCGCCCGTCGATCACGTGCGCCTGCGGAACCCCGCCGCGCACCGCGCGCAGGCAGGCCTCCATCTTCGGCACCATGCCGCTTTCCAGGTCCGGCAACATCTTCTCGAGCTCGGACGCGCGAACCTGGTTCAGCAACGACGACTTGTCCGGCCAGTTCGCGTAGAGACCCTCGACGTCGGTCAGCACGACGAGCTTCTCCGCGCCCAGAGCGACCGCGAGAGCACCCGCCGCCGTGTCCGCGTTCACGTTGTGCGGCACGCCGTCGACGTCCGGCGCGACCGACGACACGACCGGGATGCGGCCCGCACGCACGATGTCGAGCACCGCGTCCGGGTTGACCTCGGTGATGTCGCCGACGAGACCGATGTCGACCTCTTCGCCGTCCACCAGCGCACCGCGCCGCGTGGCCGTGAACAGGTGCGCGTCCTCACCGGAAATGCCGACCGCGTAAGGACCGTGCTGGTTGATCAGGCCGACGAGCTCACGCCCGACCTGACCGACCAGGACCATCCGCACGACGTCCATGGCTTCCGGGGTCGTGACGCGCAGACCGCCGCGGAACTCGCTGTGGATGCCGAGCCGATCCAGCATCGACTTGATCTGCGGGCCACCGCCGTGCACGACGACCGGGCGCAGGCCGCAAAGCCGCAGGAACACCATGTCTTCGGCGAACGCCTTCTTCAGCTCGTCGTCGACCATGGCGTTGCCGCCGTACTTGACGACCACCAGGGCGCCGCGGAACCGCTGCAACCACGGCAGTGCCTCGACGAGGACCGCCGCCTTCTCTTGTGCGTTCATGAGGAGTAAGCGCTGTTCTCTTCGACGTAGTCGTGGGACAGGTCCGTGGTCAGCACGGTGGCCTCGGCGCCACCGACGTTGAGGTCGATGACGATCTCGATCTCGCGGCCGCTCAGGTCCGCCTCGGAGCGGTCGCGGTCGCGCGTCCCGTTGCGGTACAGCGACACCCCGTTGATCAGGATCTGCAGCACGTCCGGGTCGATCTGGGCGTCCGCGCGGCCCAGCGCCATCGCGATGCGGCCCCAGTTCGGGTCGCTGCCGAACAACGCGGTCTTGACGAGGTTGTCCTCGGCGATCGTCCGTCCAATGTGGACGGCCTCGGCCTCGGTGGCGGCCTGCTTGACGGTGATGCTGATTTCCTTCGTCACACCCTCGGCGTCGCCCTGGAGCTGCTTGACCAGGTCGGCGGAGACCTCGGTGAGCAGAGCCACGAAGTCCTCGAACGACGGCTCGACACCCGAAGCGCCGGAAGCCAAAACCAGCACGGTGTCGTTGGTGGACGTGCCGCCGTCGACGTCGAGGCGGTCGAACGTGCGGCCCGTCGCGGTGCGCAGCGCCTGGTCGAGCTGGTCACCGGAGATCTTGGCGTCGGTGGTGATGACCGACAGCATCGTGGCCATGTTCGGCGCGAGCATGCCCGCGCCCTTCACGAACCCGCCGACGGACCAGCCCTGCACGGAGGCCTTCCACGACTGCTTGGGGTGCTTGTCCGTGGTCATCACGGCGGTGGCGGCGTTCAGACCTGCCTCGACCGAGGAGGCCAGTTCCTTGGCGGCCGTTTCGACACCGCTCAGCACGTTCTCCATCGGCAGCCGCTCACCGATCAGACCGGTGGAGCACACCGCGACGTCGACCGCGCCGGTGCCGAGCACCTCGGCGACCTTCTCGGCGGTGGCGTGCGTGTCCTGGAAGCCCTCGGGACCGGTGCACGCGTTGGCGCCGCCGGAGTTCAGAACGACCGCGGTGAGGCGTCGCGACTGGATCACCTGCTGCGACCAGAGCACCGGCGCGGCCTTCACCTTGTTCGTGGTGAAGACTCCGGCAGCGGCGTCGGAGGGCCCGTCGTTGACGACGAGCGCGAGGTCGAGCGCGCCGGTCTGCTTGATCCCGGCGGCGATCCCGGCGGCACGGAAGCCCTGGGGTCCGGTGACGCCCTTGTTGCGGTTCACGGAGCGACTCCAACGGTCGAGAGGCCGGTCGTTTCCGGCAGTCCGAGAGCGAGGTTCATGCACTGGACAGCGGCACCCGCGGTGCCCTTGGCCAGGTTGTCGACGGCGGCCACCACCACGAGCCGGTTCAGGTCCTCGTCGACGGTGACTTGCATCTGGACGGCGTTCGAGCCGAGAACGGCGTTCGTCGTCGGCCAGAAGCCTTCGGGCAGAACGTGGACGAACGGCTCGTTCGCGTACGCCTTCTCGTAGGCCTCGCGTACACCGGTGACGTCCTTGAGCTGCGCACTGCAGGTCGCGAGGATGCCGCGCGACATCGGCGCCAGCACCGGCGTGAAGCTGACCTTGATCGGCCTGCCCGCGGCGGCGCTCAGGTTCTGGCTGATCTCCGGCGTGTGCCGGTGGGCGCCACCGACGCCGTACGCGCTGGCCGAGCCCATGACCTCGGAGCCGAGCAGGTTCGGCTTCAGCGACTTGCCGGCGCCCGACGTGCCGGACACCGCGACGACGACGACCTCGTCCTCGATCAGGTCCACGGCCGGGGCCAGGGCCAGTGACGACACCGTCGGGTAGCAGCCGGGAACCGCGACGCGGCGCGCACCGACGAGCCTGTCCCGCTGGCCGGGAAGCTCGGGCAGCCCGTACGGCCAGGTGCCCGCGTGTTCGCCGCCGTACCACCGCTGCCAGTCGTCGGCGCTGGTCAGCCGGTGGTCGGCACCGCAGTCGATCACCACGGTGTCGTCGCCGAGTTGCTCGGCCAGTTCGGCTGAGTGACCGTGGGGCAGTGCGAGGAACACCACGTCGTGACCCTTGAGGGTCTCGGCTGTGGTGTCTTGCAGCTGTCGGTCCGCGAGCGGCAGGAGGTGCGGCTGGTGCCTGAGCAGCTTGTCACCGGCGCTGCTGTTGGCGGTCAGCGCGCCGATCTCGATGTCCGGATGAGCCAGTAGCAGGCGGAGCAGCTCGCCACCCGCGTACCCGCTGGCGCCCGCGACCGCGATCCTCACTGTCATGCGCATGATTATGCACCGTCATGCAAACTCACTCAACCGAGTATGGCCACCTGTCCACCCGATCGAGGCCACCTGGCGCTGTGGCCCCCGGTGCGGGTCGACCATGATGATCAGCGTGAACGTGAGGGTGCGCGACGGGCTGTGGACGGCAGTCGCCTTCCTGTTGGCGCTGGTGGCGCTGCTGGCACCGCTCGGCAGGCCGGTCCAGTGGTGGCTGGTGGTGGCCTCCGCGGTGTGGGCCGCGGCGCTCGTGCCGATCAGCGCGCGGTGGCCGCGGTGGGCGATTTTGCTCACCACTCCCCTGCACGCGGTGAACAACCTGCTCGCGATCGCCCCGACCTCGCTCGTGATCTTCCGGTCCGCCAGGTCCGTCCGCTCGCAGCCGCAGTTGTGGGCGCTGGTGGGTGCCACCGCGGTGCTGCAGGCCGCGTTCGGTGCCCTGCACGCGTGGCGCGCAGGGGACAGCCTGTTCGAGTACCTGCTCGGCACCGCGTTCACCGTCGTGTTCCTGCTGGTCTTCCCAGCTGTGGCCGGTGCGCTCGTCGGGCGGCGCAAGCCGTTGACGCAGGTGCTGATGGAACGCAACGACTACTTGGAACACACGCGTGTGTTGACCGCGAGCACCGCGAGGTCGGACACGCGCGCGCACATCGCGAGCGAGATGCACGACATGCTCAGCCACCGGCTCCGGCAACTGACCGCGCACGCGGACGCGCTCGAGCAGTCCGCCGCCGAGCACGCCCCTGAGCTGCGGGAACAGGTCGAGTTGATCCGCAAGACGTCCGCGGTCGCGATGGACGAGCTGCGCGAGATCCTCGGCGTGCTCGGAACGTCCACCGACGCCGATGAGGACGCCGGCACGCGCGCGGACGTCGAACGGCTCGTCGCAGCGTCAGCCGCAGCGGGCGTGTCCGTCGCCTTGGACTGGTCAGGTCCTGATCTGGCCGACGCCGACGCACGCGTTCGCAGGGCCGTGCATCGGGTCGTGCGCGAAGCACTCACGAACGTCCACAAGCACGCGCCGTCGGCACGGACCCGCGTCTCGGTGCAGGTCGGCGAACGCGTGCGGGTCGAGGTCGTCAATGGTCCGAGTGGCGAGCCCAGGGGTGGTGGCACACGTCGCGGTCTCATCGGGCTGGAGGAACGGGTCGCGCTGATCGGCGGGTCGTTCGGCGCCGGTCCCGTCCACGGCGGGTTCCGGGTGACGGCCGACCTCCCGGCGCATCCGGTGGTGCAGGAGGAATCGGGTGCGGCGGGTGCCGTCGCGGAGGCGCCGCCGCCGATCACCGCCGAGGTGCTGACCGTGCCGCGGGTGATCGGCAGCGGCTGTCTCGGCACGCTCGCCGTCGTCCCGGCGCTCGGCACGGTGCTCGTCCTGCTGATCGTCGCGCTCTTCAGCCGTACCGAGATGACCAGGCAGGAGTTCGACGCGTTCCAGGTGTCGGTCACGCAGGAGGACGACGTCACCGAGACGCACGGCTTCGGCGTGCCGTCGGACAACACGGGGTGCTACCGCTACCACGTGCGCGACGACGCAAGCCGCGACTTCGAGCTCTGCTTCGACCGCAAAGCCGTTCTGATCACGAAGAGGGAGCTGGCCCGGTGAGGTTCGTCTGGCCGTCACTGGCGTTCCTGGTCGGCCTGGTGCCGCTGATCGCTCCGCTGGCACCCGTCCCGCACCCGTTGCTGACGATCGCCACGGCCGCGTGGATCGCGGTTCTCGTGTGGCTCGCCCCGCGCAAACCGGAGTGGGCGCTGCTGCTCACCGCACCACTGTTCGCGGTCAACAACCTCTGGGCGCAGGCCGCCACCGTGTTCGTGGTCTTCACCGCGGCCCGGCGCGTCCCGCGGCTCGGGCGGCTGTGGGCGCTGCTCGGGCTGGCGACGGTGCTGCAGAGCGCGTTCAGCCTGCTGCAGGAGAGCTACCGGAGCATGCCGCTCTGGGAGGCGGTGGCCGGAGCGGCGATCAGCGCGGTGTTCTTCGTGCTCTTCCCCGCCGTGTCGGGGATGCTCCTCGGCCGCCGCAAGCCGATGGTCCGGCTGCTGCAGGAACGCAACGACTACCTGGAGCGGGCTCGCGCGCTGACCGCCGCGTCTGCCAGGTCAGAGGAACGCGCGCACATAGCGGGCGAGATGCACGACATGCTCGGGCACCGGCTCAGCCTGATCTCGATCCACGCCGGGGCGCTGGAGCTGGCGACCGCCAGGAAGGCCCCGCAGTTGCACGAGCAGGCGGAGCTGATCCGCACCACCTCGTCGCTCGCGATGGCGGAGCTGCGCGAGATCCTCGGCGTGCTGCGGACCAACCCCGAACCCGAGTCGCTCGACGAGGACACCGGCACGCGGACCGACATCGAGAGCCTGGTCGCCGGCTTGGTTGCCGCCGGGATCACGGTGACACTCGACTGGACGGGCGACGACCTGCACGGCGCCGATCCGCGCACCCGCCGCGCGGTGCACCGGGTGGTCCGCGAAGCGCTGACGAACGTCCACAAGCACGCCCCTGAGGCCCGCACGCGGGTGCAGGTCGCGGTCCAGGGTGGACGGGCGCGCATCCAGGTGCTGAACGGGCCGTCCGCGACGGCACCCGGCAAGGGCACCCGGCGCGGTCTGATCGGACTGGAGGAACGAGTCGGCCTGCTCGGCGGCTCGTTCAGCGCGGGCCCGCCGGCCGAGGGCGGGTTCCGGGTGGCGGCGGACGTGCCGCTGCACCCGGCGGCCCAGGCGCAGTCCGCGGCCGAGGTCGCGGAGGTGCCGCCGCCGCTCGCGGCCGAGGTGCTGACTGTGCCGCGGGTGCTGGGCGGCGGGTGCCTCGGGCTTCTCGCGCTGCTGCCGATCGCCGGGGCGCTCATCGTGCTGCTGCTCTTCGCGTTGCTCAACCCGACGCTGATGAACGCGCCGTACTTCGACTCGCTGCGGGTGGGCGTCACCACCGAGCAGGAGGTCATGGACCAGTTCGGCGTCGGCCAGCTCGGGGTGGACGGGTGCTCGCGGTTCCGGACGTCGCACAACGCGGAGCTGTACTACAAACTCTGCTTCCGGAACGGCAGACTGGCCTCGAAGGAGCAGGAACGCCCGTAGTCTGACCCGCGTGATCCGAGTCCTCATCGCCGACGACGAGACGCTCATGCGTGCCGGAATCCGGCTGATCCTCGAGAACGATCCGGAGATCACGGTCGTGGCCGAGGCCGGCGACGGCAGACAAGCCGTCGAGCTCGCCCTCAAGCACTCCGTCGACGTCGCGTTGCTCGACATCCGCATGCCCGGCGGCGACGGGCTCAAAGCCGCCGAGAAGATCGCGTCGAGCACCAACGTCGTCATGCTCACGACGTTCGGCGAGGACTCCTACGTGGCGCAGGCGCTGAAGGTCGGCGCGACCGGCTTCCTGCTCAAGGACACGCCGCCCCAGGAGCTGATCAACGCTGTCCGCAAGGCCGCGAACGGCGACCCGATCCTCGCACCGCAGATCACCAGGCGCCTGATCGAGAAGCACCTGGCCGCGCCCGACGACAGCGGCGCGGCCCGCCGCAAGATCGACACGCTCACCGAGACCGAGCGCAACGTGCTCAAGCTCGTCGGCGAAGGACTGTCCAACACCGAGATCGGCGAGCAGCTCTTCATGGCGACCGGCACGGTGAAGGCGCACATCAGCCGGATCCTGCCCAAGCTGGAGTGCGCCAACCGCGTGCAGGCCGCCATCGTGGCCCACGACGCCGGGCTCACCCGGTCGTGAAGCGGTCCAGGGCGCGGATCTTGTTGGTGGCGTCCAGGGCGGCGACCTTGTACGCCTCGGACAGCGTCGGGTAGTTGAAGACCGTGTCGACGAGGTAGTCGACCGTGCCGCCGCAGCCCATCACGGCCTGACCGATGTGCACCAGGTCCGTGGCGCCCGTGCCGAACACGTGCACGCCGAGGATCTTCCGGTCCACAGTGGACACCAGCAGCTTCAGCATGCCGTACGCGTCGCCGACGATCTGGCCGCGCGCGAGCTCGCGGTAGCGGGAGATGCCGACCTCGTACGGAACCGCGGACGACGTCAGCTCCGCTTCCGTAGCGCCGCAGTAGGAGATCTCCGGAATCGTGTAGATGCCGATGGGCTGCAACGCGGTCAGCTCGTGCGCCGCCTCGCCGAACGCGTGGTACGCGGCCAGGCGGCCCTGGTCCATCGACGTCGCGGCCAGCGCCGGGAAGCCGATCACGTCACCGACGGCGTAGATGTGCTCGACCGGCGTGCGGTAGTGCTCGTCGACGGCCAGCCGGCCGCGGCGGTCGGCTTCCAGACCGGCGGCGGCGAGGTCCAGCTTGTCCGTGCAGCCCTGACGGCCGGCGGAGTACATGACCGCGGCGGCCGGGATGCGCTTGCCGGACGCCAGGGTCGTGATGGTGCCGCCGTCGGACACCTCGACGTTCACGACCTTCTCGTCGAACCGGAACGTGACCGCGAGGTCGCGCAGGTGGAACTTCAGCGACTCCACGATCTCCGGGTCGCAGAACTCCAGCATCCGCTCGCGCTGCTCGACGACCGTGACACGGGTGCCGAGCGCGGCGAACATCGACGCGTACTCGATGCCGATCACGCCCGCGCCGACCACGACCAGCGACGTCGGGATCTCGGTGAGGGCGAAGACCTCGTCGGAGTCGAGGATCCGCTCCTCGTCGAAGTCCACGATGGACGGACGGGCGGGCGTCGTGCCGGTCGCGATGACGATGTACTCGCCGGTGATCCTGGTGTGGTCGCCGCGATGGCTTCCTTCCACCGCAACGGTGTGCGGGTCGACGAAGCGCCCGAAGCCGTTCAGCAGATCGATGCCGTTGCGGTGCAGCTGCGCGCGCACGACCTGGACCTCGCGGCCGATCACGTGCTTCGTGCGGGCCATCAGATCGGTGATCGTGATGTCGTGCTTGACCCGGTAGCTCGCGCCGTACAGCTCGCGCTGGCTCATGCCCGTCAGGTACATGACGGCTTCCCGCAGCGTCTTGGACGGGATGGTGCCCGTGTTCGCACAGACGCCGCCGACCATCTCCTGCTTGTCGATGACGGCCACTCGCTTGCCCAGTTTCGCACCCGCGATCGCCGCCTTCTGGCCACCAGGGCCAGAGCCGATGACGATCAGGTCGTAGTCGTACGGCGTCATGGTCAGCAGCCTACTAAGACGGATCCGATTCCACCCCCGAAAGAAATATGAACCCTGCGGCTACAAGCGCCGTTCGTGGGGCCATGACCGAACTACGCACCTTCCGTCTGCCCGAGACCGTCACCGGTTCGGACGACGACGTCGAACTCGGCCGCCAGTTGATCGCAGCCTGGCAGGCCGACGGGATTCTGCAGATCGCGACGGACGCGGTGCAGGACCGGAAGACCGAGGCCGCCATGGCGGCCAGCAGGCGGTTCTTCCACGGGTTGTCACTCGAGGAGAAGTCACGGTTGGTCAGCGACCTGACCTACGCCGGTTACATCGCGTCCGGCGAGGAGGTCACCGACGGCATCGCGGACTACTCGGAGATCTTCACCGTCTGCAAGGACGTTCCGCCCGACGACTCACGTGTCGTCGGCAAATGGCCGTGTCACGGGCCGGTGCCGTGGCCGGACGACAGCTACCGCGACGCCATGCGGGAGTTCATGGCGATGCTCGGCGACTCCGGCGAACGCCTCCTGAAGCTCACCGCACTGGGCTTCGGGCTCGACATCGACACCTTCACCCGGCTCACCGCCGACGGCTGGCACCACATGCGAGTGCTGAGATTCCCACCGAGATCGCAGGCGGTCGACCGCGGCATCGGCGCCCACACCGACTACGGAATGCTCGTCCTGGCCGCGCAGGACGACGTCGGCGGCCTCCACGTCCGGCCGCCGATCGAGGGCGAGGAACGGCCCCGCAACTGGCTGCCCGACGAGTCGGCGGCCGGGTGCTTCCAGGACGCGGAGGGCTGGACCTTCGTCGAACCGGTCCAGCACGTCTTCACCGTCTTCCCCGGTGACATCCTGCAGTTCCTGACCGGCGGCCGGCTGCTGTCCACACCGCACAAGGTCCTGCTGAACGCGCGCGAGCGGTTCACCATGGCGTACTTCCACGAACCGAACTTCGAAGCCGTCGTGCGCCCGTTGGACGACCCTCACGGCGACGACGTGATCCACTACGGAACGCACTTCACCAACATGTTCATGCGCTGCTATCCCGACCGCGTCACCACGCGGCGGATCCTCGACGAGGACCGGCTGACCGTGCTCAGCGAACTCCGGTCCGGGCTTCGCCACTCCTGAACGGCAGCAGGTCGAGCAGGCGGGCCGTGGCGCGGTACTCCGCGACACGGTCCGCGAACGGCCGCTGCACCAGCCTGCGCACGGTGTCCTTCGACAACCGCTCGTAGGCCGGAACCGTGTCGTTGCTGAGGAAGTCCCACCGCGCTTCCCGATCCGCGTAGTTGAACGCGGGCAGCGGGCCGCCGAACAGCGGCCGGTACTGCGCGGGCGTCTTCCCTCCAGGCACCGGCATCGGACCGGCTACGGTGATCGCGTACGTGACGATCTCGCCGGGAGGCAGCAACCGTGCGCGCATCCGGTCGAACTGTTCGGGGATCACCAGGTTCTGCTCGCGCGACGAGAACTCCATGACGGCCTGCGCCGGATCCGCCCACGCGGCGGTCGTCCCGGCGTCGATGATCCCCGCGTCGCGCATCTCCTCCACTGCCTTGATGCCACCGTGCAGGTAGGCGGCGTGCATCGCGCCGAGGTCCATGAAGATGTGCTTCTGCATGGACATCAGCATCGACGAGAAGAACCGCAGCTCCGGCAGCGTGCCGAGGTCGAGCATGCCGGCGGCGAACGCGGGCGCGCCGATGTTCGCGAACCCCATCCACCGCAACGTGTCCGGGTGCTGCAGGTAGAGCCGCGCGTAGAAGTCGTAGACGGCGAAGATGACCGCGCGGTTGGCCTCCGCGGGACGCTGCGGGTCCCAGGCGGACAGGTCGACCCCGGCGTCCTCGGCGGCGCGGACGATCCAGTAGTGCCACAGCAACGCCTTGAACCTGGCTGGCGGGATGCCCTTGGCGCGATGGCGGTTCAGCGCGGCCTCGAGCGTGGCCCTGTCGTACGGCAGGTCGGGGTGGACGCCACCCCGCTGTTCACCGTTCCCGTTGGACAGCGGCAGATCCAGGTAGTCCACCGTGTCCGCCTTGGTGGCACCCATGCTGGTGAGCACGAGCGCCGCCACAACCATGAGCACACGCATGAATGCAAATGGTAGTGGCCAGCAGCGGCGTTTCCGTTCACAGTCGCACGCGGCAAGTGATTCGAGACCACTTTCGGACGGCGATGCGGCCAACGATCTCAACGCCCTACTCCTTCTGCCTATACCGTTCAGGCGTGGATTCGTTCGTCGAGGCGGTCCGGACAGGACTGCGAGAGCTGGCAGATCCGGTGAAAGCCCCGGAGATGCAGGCGTACATGAAGTCCGAGATGCCGTTTCTGGGCGTGCAGAAACCGGGACGGGTCGCGTTGCTCAAATCACTTCCCCGGATCGACTCGCGAGACGAGTGGCTCGACGCCGTGCGGACGTTGTGGCGGGAGGCGACGTACAGGGAGGAGCGGTACGTGGCCCTCGCGTTGAGCGGGGACCGCCGCTTCCAGTCGGTCGAGCTGCTGCCGTGGTTCGACGAGATGATCGTGACCGGGGCGTGGTGGGACTACGTCGACGAGATCGCGTCGAAGCGGATCGGGCCGTTGCTGCGGTCTTCGCCCGATGTCGTGCGGCCGCTGATGCTGAAGTGGTCGGTGGACGCGGACCGGTGGCGGCGGCGGACGTCGATCATCTGCCAGCTCGGGTTCAAGGGCGCGACCGACGTGGAGCTGCTGACCGCGTGCGTCGACGCCAACGTGGAAGACCCCGACTTCTTCCTGCGCAAGGGGATCGGGTGGGCGCTGCGGGAGTTCGCCAAGACCGAGCCCGGCTGGGTGCGGGCGTTCGTCGAGGCGCGGCCGGGGCTGTCGCCGTTGTCACGGCGCGAGGCCCTGAAGCACCTTTAGAGTTGATCTCATGGAGGGCAAGCACGTAAGGCTGGAACCGCTGTCGCTGGACCACGCCGAGGAGTTGTTCGAGGTCACGCGTGACCCGGCCATCTGGACCTGGTTGCTGTCCGGCCAGCCGCGCGACGTCGGCGACATGCGGTCGTGGATCGCGGAGGCGCTGGAGCAACGGGAGGCCTTCGCGCAGATCGAGGTCGCTTCGGGACGCGTCGTCGGCACTACGTCGTTCTACGAGGTGGTGCCGGCGCATCGCAGGCTGGTCATCGGTTTCACGATCGTCGGCAGCGAGTGGCAGGGCACGGCGATCAACCCGGAGGCCAAGCTGCTGTTGCTGTCCGAGGCGTTCGACGTGCGCGGCACGCTGCGGGTCGCCTGGTACACGGACGCCCAGAACGTGCGGTCGCAGCGGGCGATCGAGAAGCTCGGCGCCGTGCGGGACGGGGTGCTGCGCGCCCACATGACGCGGCCGGACGGAACTCAGCGGGACACGGTCGTCTATTCGATGGTGGCCTCGGAATGGCCGGCTGCGCGCGAGCGGCTGACTAGCCGTGTTTCGCGCGACCCGAGTAGGTGAGCGGGAAGACCAGCTCGGCGCACGCGGCCGGCACGTCCTTCGCGACCTGGACCTTCATGACGACCTCGACCGCTCCCCCGGCCGGGATCTCCACGATGTCCTTCAGCGGCACCACGGTCAGCACGCCGGCCGGGCACCCGGCCACGCGCTGCTGGGTGGCGTCGAGCGGCTGACCGGGCACCGCGGACAGGCTCTCGACGATGATGTCGACGGGGTTCGGGTTGGACAGCCGCACCTTGCGCTCGCCCTCGGCTCCCGGGGTGAGTTCCACGGCCGCGCCGGAGATGTCGTTGATTTCGAACGGCTTCAGCTGCTGCATTCCGGACTCGCCACTGCTCACGGAGTACGCCATGGCCGGCAACTGCTGCTCGGGCCACGTCAGGTGCATGGCCGCCACGACGGCCGCGCCGAGCATGAGAATCGTCAACGACACGGCGATCTCAAGGCGCGGACCCAGACTACGCATGGCGCAACTCTCCAGAGTTGTTGCTCCAGGCGGTGGGTTCGCCTCTAGCTCCCCACCGGACCGGCGACCAGACTCGCCCGGTGGTTCATCGCTTCGCCCCTCGGCCCAGCGGGCCGCGTCGCCAATCTTGGAGAAGCTTCACGTACTGCGCAAGCGTCTGACGGGCGCCGATTTCCCCTTGTAATGCGGGACCTTTGGCACCTTGACAGCTACGCAGGGCTACCACCTGCTGATTTGATCCCAAATCCCGATTTCCGGGACTCGACCGATCGAGCGAACTTTACGGACAATCCATCTGGCTGTACGTCGTGGTCCAGCTGCCGACCTTCGCTTCACGCCGGTTCCCTGTTGCCACAATACTGTGTACGTATCGGCGCCCGGCACCGGCTGCCACGTCACGTCGGCTTGCCGGGGACAGAAGACGTGATCACCGGCGAGTTCGGCAGCGTGATCGTGACGGTCTCTCCTGCGGAACACAGGTCAGAGCCCTGATGACGCGGAGAGGCCCGAGATCCTCAGAGAATCTCGGGCCTCACCCGGAGTAACCGCTCAGGCGCGGAGAGCCGCACCCAAACGCTCGCCGGCGGCCGCGACGGCCGCATCGCGAGCACTCGTCGCTTCTTCCACCGTCAGCGTGCGGTCCGGCGCGCGGAAGCGCAAGGAGTACGCGAGCGACTTCTTGCCCTCGCCCACCTGCTCGCCCGTGTAGACGTCGAACAGGCGGATGTCCTCCAGCAGATCGCCCGCTGACGCGCCGAGCACCTCGGACACCGACTGCACCGGCACGGACGCGTCGACGACGAGCGCGACGTCCAGCAGCACCGGCGGGTACGGCGACACCGTCGGCGCCGGGCGGTGGTCGTCCAGCGGCAGGGCGTCGAGGTCGAGCTCGAACGCCACGGTGCGCTTGGGCAGGCCCAGCGCCTCGACCACCTTCGGGTGCAGCTCGCCGGCGTGGCCCACGGGCCAGTCGCCGACGCGCAGCTCCGCACAACGGCCGGGGTGCCACGGCAGCAGGTCCGAAGCCACGACGCGCAACGTCACGCCGTACGCCTGCCCGACGCGCCGGGCCGCCTCGACGGCGTCCGACCACTCGGCCATGCGGCCCTTGCCCCACCAGCCGGCGAGCTCGCGGTGACCCGTGAGCACACCCGCGACGTGCAGCGGCTGCTGCGGCAGAGCGGCGAGCATCGAGGCCACCTCGGCCTCGGTCGGGCGGCGGTCGACACCCAGCGCGGGCACCGGAACCTGTTGCGCGCGCGGCAAAGTCACCTGCGCGATGTTGTACAGCGCGACGTCGCGGGCACCGCGGGCCAGGTTGCGCTGGAGGGTCTCCAGCAGGCCGGGCAGCAGCGTGGTGGCGAGGACGTTCTTGTCCGCCTCCAACGGGTTCAGCACACCGACCGTGTTGCGACGGACGTCGTCTGACGACAGACCGAACGCGTCGAACACCGACGGGTCGATGAACGGGAACGGCTTCACCTCGACGAAACCGTCCTCGGCCAGCGTGCGCCACACCGTGCGGCGGCGGCGCTGCTGCTCGGTCAGGCCACGACCGGCGGGAGCGGGCGGCAGCGTGGACGGGATCGTGTCGTAACCCTCCAGCCGCAGCACCTCCTCGACCAGGTCGGCGGGCTGCACGAGGTCGGCACGCCACGTCGGCGGCACGGCCGTGACGATCGTCTGGCCGTCGTCGGACGTGGTCACCGCGACCTGGCAGCCGATCTGGCCCAGGCGGCGAGCCGTGACGCCACGCGCGTAGCGGACACCGGCGACGCGGTCCGGCAGGTCGATCGGCATCGACACCGGCTCGGGCAGCGCGGGCACGCCCACGTCGGTGCGACCTGGCTTGATCTGGCCCTCGGCGTAGTGGTTGAGCAGCTTCGCGGCCCGCTCCAGCGCCACGGGTGCCAGTGCCGGGTCGACGGTGCGCTCGAAGCGCTTGGCGGCCTCGGACGGCAGCTTGTGGCGGCGGACCGTGCGCGCGATGGACGCCGGGTCCCAGTTCGCGGCCTCCAGCAGGATGTCCGACGAGTTGTCGCGGACCTCCGTGGACGCACCACCCATGACACCGGCGAGCGAGATCACGCCGGAGTCGTCGGCGATCACGATGTCGTCCGGGTCGAGCGCGCGCACCGCGTCGTCCAGCGTCGTCAGCTTCTCGCCGGCTGCGGCACGCCGGACGGTCAGCGCGCCGGACAGGGCGGCCGCGTCGAACGCGTGCAGCGGCTGGCCCAGTTCGAGCATCACGTAGTTCGTGACGTCGACCGGCAGCGAGATCGAACGCATGCCGGCGAGCATCAGGCGGCGGCGCATCCACCACGGCGTGGGCGCGGTGGGGTCGACACCGGTGACCCGGCGCGCGACGAACCGCGAGCAGCCGGTGCGGTCCTCGATGTGGACGGGCCACACCTCGCCCTCGGCCTCGGGGATCTCGACGACACCGGGGTCGCCGAACGGCACGTCGAGCGCGCAGGCGATCTCGCGGGCCAGGCCGCGGACCGAGAACGCGTAGCCGCGGTCGGGGGTCGGCGCGACCTCGATGACCGTGTCGCCCAGGCCGAGCAGCTCCAGCGCGTCGTCGCCGGGCTGCGCGGTGCCGGTGGGCAGCACGAGGATGCCGGAGTGGTCGTCGCCGATGCCGAGCTCGTCCGCGGCGCAGATCATGCCCTGCGACACGCGGCCGTACGTCTTGCGCTCGGCGATCGTGAAGTCGCCGGGCAGGACTGCGCCGGGCAGCGCGACGACGACCGAGTCGCCCTCGACGAAGTTCGTGGCGCCGCAGATGATGTTGTTGACCTGCTCGGGGCCGACCTCGACCCGGCAGTAGCGGATCGGCTTCTTGAACTCGGTGAGCTCCTCGATCTCGACGACGCGGCCGGCGACGATCGGGCCGGTCACGGGACCGAGCGGGCTCACCTCCTCGACCTCGATGCCGATGCGCGTGAACGCCTCGGCGAGCTCGTCGGGCGTGGGGACTTCGTCGAAACCGATGTGTTCGACCAGCCAGCTGACCGGGATGCGCACCGGATCAGGCCTCCGTTCCGAATGGCTGGGTGAAGCGGACGTCGCCCTCGACCATGTCGCGCATGTCGGGCAGTCCGTTGCGGAACTGCAGCGTGCGCTCGAGGCCCATGCCGAACGCGAAGCCGGAGTAGACGTCCGGGTCGACGCCGGTGGCGCGCAGCACGTTGGGGTTGACCATGCCGCAGCCGCCCCACTCGACCCAGCCGGCGCCGCCCTTCTTCTCCGGGAACCACACGTCGACCTCCGCCGACGGCTCGGTGAAGGGGAAGAAGCTCGGGCGCAGGCGCGTCTTGGAGTCCTCGCCGAACATGGCGCGCGCGAACGCGTCGAGCGTGCCCTTGAGGTGGCCCATGGTCAGGCCCTTGTCGACCGCGAGGCCCTCGACCTGGTGGAACACCGGGGTGTGGGTCGCGTCGAGCTCGTCGGTGCGGAACGTGCGGCCGGGGCACACCACGTACACCGGGAGCTCGCGGTCCAGCAGCGTGCGGGCCTGCACGGGCGAGGTGTGCGTGCGCAGGACCAGGCTGCTGTCGTTCGGCGCGATGTAGAAGGTGTCCTGCATCGACCGGGCGGGGTGGTCCTTGCCGAAGTTCAGCGCGTCGAAGTTGAACCACTCGGTCTCGAGCTCGGGGCCCTCGGCGATCTCGTAGCCCATGGCCACGAAGACGTCTCCGATGCGCTCGGCGAGCGTCGTGATCGGGTGGCGCGCGCCGCGCGGGAAACGGTCCCAGGGCAGCGTGACGTCGACGGACTCCTCGCGCAGCACCCGCTCGTCGCGCTCGACCTGGAGCACGGCGTGGCGCTCGTCGAACGCCGTCCTGATCGCGGACTGCGCCTCGTTCACCCGCTTGCCGGCCTCGGCCTTCGCCTTCGGAGGCAGTGCACCGATCTCGCGGCGGGCCAGCAGCACGGGCGACCGGTCACCCAGGTGGCCCGGCTTGACCGCCGCCAGTGCCTCCAGGTCGGCCGCTCCGGCGAACGCCTCGCGCGCCTTCTGCACGGCCGCGTCGAGGTTCTCGGCCGACAGCGCCGCGACCTCCTTGGGGTCGTACGGGTCGTTGGCTCCGGACATGGTTGGTGGACAGCTCCCGTCGCGGACTTCGGAAATCAACTCCCCGATCCTAGTGGGTGCGCTCTTGACCGCTCCCGGACGTTCCATTAAAGAGCGGCACCGGCCCCTGGTGCGTCCCTAGGATGGGCGGCATCATGTCGCACACCTTCCGCGTCGACCTGCGCGGCATCATCGACCTGCTCAGCCATCACCTGTACAGCAGCCCCCGCGTCTACGTGCGTGAACTGCTGCAGAACGCCGTCGACGCGATCACGGCGCGGCGTGAGCTCGACCCGTCCTGCCCCGCCGAGGTCTCGATCACCTGCGGCGCGGAGCTCCGGATCACCGACACCGGCGTGGGCCTCACCGAGGACGAGGTGCACGAGCTGCTGTCGACGCTCGGCCGCACCTCGAAGCGCGATGACCTGGGGTTCGCGCGCACCGGGTTCCTCGGCCAGTTCGGCGTCGGCATGCTGTCGTGCTTCCTCGTCGCTTCTTCAGTGACGGTCATCACCCGGTCCGCCCGCGGTGGTTCCGCCGTGCGCTGGCAAGCGGATTCCTCGGGCAACTACACGGTTTCCGCGGTGGACGACGACGTGCCGGTCGGCACGACGGTGCTGCTGACGGCGTCGCACGGCAACGAGCACTGGCTCGAAGCGGACGTGGTGCGGCCGCTGGTGAGCGACTACGGCGATCTGCTCCCGGCCGCCGTGACGCTGGACGGCTCCGTCGTGACCCGCGGCGAACGGCCGTGGGACGACGAGGACGCGGACCTGTCGTCGTACTGCGAGCAGATCTTCGGGTTCACGCCGTTCGAGGCGATCCCGATCGACGTCGAGGCGGCCGGGCTGACCGGTGTCGCGTTCGTGCTGCCGTCCGGGGTGCATCCGGGCACGCGGCAGACGCACCGGGTCTACCTGAAGCGGATGCTGGTCGGCGACAACGTCGAGGGCCTGCTGCCGGACTGGGCCTACTTCGTGCGGTGCGTGGTCGACGCGTCCGCGATCCGGCCGACGGCGTCGCGCGAGTCGCTGTACCAGGACGAGATGCTGCTGGCGGTGCGCGAGGAGCTGGGCGAGCAGATCCGCGACTGGCTGATCAGGCTGGACGCGATCGAGCCGCGCCGCGCCGGTGAGCTGCTGGCCGCGCACCACCTGGGGATCAAGTCGCTGGCGCGGTCGGACGACGAGATGCTGCGGCTGGTCGAGCGCTGGCTGCCGTTCGAGACGACGGACGGCCCGATCCCGTTGCGGCAGTTCAGACGCAAGCACGGCGCGATCCTCTACATCCCGGACGTCGACGAGTTCCACCAGCTCGCGCCGGTCGCGGCCGCGCAGGGGCTGGGCCTCGTGAACGCCGGCTACGCCTACGACCTGGAACTGCTGAACCGCCTGAGCGCGCTGGACGGACCGGCCGTCGCGCGCCGGGTGGCGCCTTCCGAGCTGCTGGCGGCGCTGGCCGATCCGGAACCGGGCATCGAGACGGCGTTGCGGCTGCGGCTGTCCGAGGGCGCGGTGGCACTGGACCGGCACGACTGCGACGCGGTGATCCGCGACTTCGACCCGGTCTCGCTGCCGGCCCTGCTGATCAGCAACGCCGAGCAGCAGCGCAAGCTCGACACCGAGCAGACCGCGGAGGAGGTCACCGATCCGTTGTGGGCGGAGCTGCTGGGACAGCTCACGGCGGAGTCCGGTTCCGCGCGGCCGGAGCAGCTGGTGCTGAACTGCCGCAACCCGCTCGTGCAGCGGCTCGCGCGGTTGACCGACCCGGCGCTGGTGGAACTGACGTTGGAGTCTCTGTACGTGCACGCCGTTCTTCAAGCGCGGCGGGCGATGCGACCGAAGGACACGGCGGCGCTCAACCGTTCGTTCCTGGAACTGCTGGACCGCGCCGTTGGGGGTAGATGACCATGACCGACTTCACCGCCGAGGACGCCGAAAGCGCGTTCCTGGAGGCGTACAACATGCCCACGGGCATGCCGAAGCACGAGGCGCTGGAACGTGCCGCGCGGATGTCCGACGCGCTCGGGCACCTGCCGCTCGGGGTGTCGTGCCGGATCGCGTTGATCGACTCCGCCTACTACCTCTCGCGCTACGACCTGATGCTCGCGCCGTTCGCGTGGGCCCGTGCCGCCGAGGAGAAGGATCCGGAGGCGTTCAACGACTACGAGATCCACTCGCTGAACTGGTCGCACAAGTGGATCGCGACCGGGCTGCGGCGGGACCCGCGGTTCTCGCTGGAGCAGCTGGAGGCCGTGATCGGGCAGCTCGCCGACCGCTACGGGCGGCTCGGGTTCTCGGTGCAGCCGGTGCACGGTGCGCGCGCCGAGCTCGCCTACCACGTCGGTGACCTGACGGGACTGGCCGAGCACCTCGGGAAGTACCTGGCCACCGAGTCCGGCCCGATGGCGGACTGCGACGCGTGCGTGGTCGAGGAGCAGGTCTGGATGCTGGCGCGGCTGGGGCGGCACCAGGAGGCCGCCGCGCACGGCTGGGAAGGCTTGTCCGGCAACACGAACTGTTCCACGCAGCCGCAGGGAATTCTCACGGCGCTGCTGTGGCCGTTGCTGGAGATCGGTGACGCCGAACGGGCGGCGCACGCGCACACGACCGCGTACCGGTTGATCAAGGACGACGAGATCACGTCGTACGTGCACGAGCACATCCGGTTCTGCGCGTTGACGGGCAACATCGCCCGCGGCGAGGACATCCTGCGCCGGTCGCTGCACAAGGTGACCGCGGCGCAGCTGCCGGCCGACGAGATGTCGTTCGCCGAGTGCGCTTCCGTGCTGCTGCAACGGATTGCCGCGGACACGGTGTTCGAGGTGCCGTCCGTCGGCACGCTGACGGCTGCCGCGTTGCTCGACCGGCTGTCGGCGCGGGCGGTGGAGCTGGCCAAGGCGTTCGACGCCCGCAACGGCACGACGGCGTGGCTCGACCGGGTGACGAAGGCGTTGGAGCAGGCCGCTTATCCGCACGTCGAGCTGGCGGTCCCGTCCGCGCCGGTGGCCGTGCCCGCCGACGAGCCGGTCGTGTCCGGCGATCCGGTGGAGATCGCCGAGACGATGGTGACGCTGTACGAGCAGGGTGACTTCGTGCGGGCGCGGCGGATGCTCGACTCGCTGCCGGCGGACATGGACTCGTTGCTGCCGCCCGATCTCGCGGCGCACGCGGGCATCCGGCGGATGACGACGGGGCTGGTGCCGTTCGATCCCGCGGTGTTCGAGGAGCTGCTGACCCAGCTGCCGCACGACTACGCGCTGCGGTACCAGGCGCGGATGGCGATCGGGCTGGAAGGCGGCCTGGAGCTCGCCGAGCGGTGCCTGGCCGAGGCCGAGTCCGACTTCACGCGGTCGGTCGCGGCGCTGACGCTGGCCGAGTTGCTCGACGACGCGCACGCGCACGAGCGGGCTTCGGAGATGCTGGCTTTGGCGTCCTCTCTGGACGTTCCGGAGCTGCGCGGCCGGGTCCTGGTCGAGGCGGCGGAACACCGGGCGCGGCAACAGGATCTCGAAGGCGCCTACGCCGGCGTCGTGGCGGCCATGGCCGGTGAGCTGCCGCCGAGCGCGCGGTTCGAGGGCTTCCGGCTGCGATTGCGGCTGGAGACGGTGCAAGGTCGCGTGGCAGAGGCGATGGCGACGGCGCGCGAGTTCGTGTCGGCGTTCCCGCTCCCGGAAGCCGCCGAGGCGCGCTGGTACCAGGTCGCCGCCATCCAGGAGCTGGACCAGGAGGCCGCGTGCCTGTCCGACCTGCGCGAGGCCGTGGCGATCTCGCGCGTGCACCTCTCCCCCGGCCACACCGCGCACTTCTGCTTCGCGCTGAGCGGCGGGTACGTGCAGACGGACAGGTTCGTCGAGGCCGCCGAGGTGCTCGAGGAGTCGTTGCGGCTGCTGCAGGACGGCCAGGAGGACCTGCGGCTGCAGGTGGTGTTCCGGCTCGGGCAGGTGTGCCGCAAGCTGGGTGAGCTCCCGGCGGCCGAGCGGTACCTGCGCGAGGCGTCCGAACTGCTGCCGCCGGAGGAGGTGGCGCGCCGGGCGTTCCTGCTGGACGCGCTCGCCTCCGTGCAGGGCCGGATGAACAAGCACGACGAGGCCACGGCTTCCTGGCGTGCGGCGGCCGCGTTGTGGCAGCAGGAAGGCAACGTCTCGGAGGCGATCGGCTCGCTGGTCGAGCTGGCCTCGAACCTGCCGGACGACGACATCGTCGAGACCCGTGCCGCCGTCGACGAGGCCGAGGCGCTGCTGCCGGCGCTCGACGACCCGACGGAGGTCACGCGGCGGCAGGCGGAGATCGTCGCGATCCGCGCGTGGGTGCACGGCCAGGCCGGTGAGTTCGCGCTGGCGATGAAGCACTACCGGGACGCCGAGGCGCTGGTGGTGTCGCTGGGCGACGAGGGCTGGCGGGTGTTCGTCGTGCTGCGGGCGGCGCACGTGCTGCTGAACGCCGACGACCCCGAGGGCGCGGAGGCCGAGGCGCGCCGGGCGGCATCGCTGCTGCCCGACGACAGCCAGGTCGGGAACGTGCTGTCGGTGCTGTCGGAGGCGTTGCAGCGCCAGAAGAAGGCGTCCGGAACGGATCCGCTGGTGCGTGAGCTGACAGCCAGGCTGGGCTAGCCGTTCAGGACTGCTTCGGCGGCCTCCGCGATCGTGCGGCGGGGGCCGTCGTGGCCGAGCGTCAGCACGTGTTCCAGTGCTTTCTTGTAGGCGACGTCGAACGCCTCGTCCGCGGGTACCTCGACGTGCGGGACGACGCCGACGGCTTCCCAGTTCGTGCCGGAGATCGGGTTGATCGCGCGGCCGTTGGGGATCGACGACTTGAGGTGCGGGCCGACCCGATAGCGGTCGCCGGGGTGGGCACCGCCCCTGGTGGTCTCGCCGATGAGGGTGGCGCGCTTGTTCTGCTGCAGGTTGTAGCTCAGCTCTTCCGCGCCGGAGAACGTGCGGTTGCTGGTGAGCACGAAGATCGGCTTCTCGCCGCCGAACCTGGGGCCGGGAACGTGCGGCAGCGTCCAGTACTGCTCGGTGGTGTCGTCCGGGCGGTTGTAGATGTCGTTGAGGTGCACGCGCTCGTCGAACAGGTAGCTGCAGATCAGGGCCACGGTGTTGGGGTCACCGCCGCCGTTGTCGCGCAGGTCGATGATCAGCGCGTCGGTGTGGGCGATCAGGTTCATGGCCGCGGTGACGGCCGGCGTGGCGATCTCAGCGTCGTGCAGCAGCCGGAGGTTCAGCAGGCCGACGTTGCCCTTGAGCCGCTCGACCTTGGTGATGCCGAACGCGTCGAGCTCGGCTTCTCTGCGGTAGGCCACCGGGTCCCAGGCCGACTCCTGACCGGTCTCCGGCACCTCGTCGTGGCTGTACAGCAGGCGGAGGTGCTTGTCGCCGTTGACCGACTGGAGGTCGGCGGTGACGCGCTCGGCGAACCCCTCATCGTCCACATCGGAGTAAGCGCCCTCTGCCAGCCTGGCCCGCAGGACCTTGGTGATGTCCTCGGCGACGTCCGGGAAAACGTAGTAGGAAGCCAGCTGGGAGCACAGGAGTTCGACCTCTGATTCGCGCACGGGCGCACAGTAGCCGCGCACCCGGCTCGCGTCAGCTCAATTCCGTTGGTCGCGGGCGGAGGCATAGAGGCACACCGCGGCGGCCGTCGCGAGGTTGAGGCTTTCGGCGGCGCCGTACAGCGGCACCTTGAGCGAGGTGTCGAGGGAGGCGACGACGTCGTCGGGCAGGCCGTGGGCCTCGCTGCCGAACACCCACGCGGTGGGCTGGGCCAGCTCACCCCTGACCGAGGCCTCGACGAGGTCGGTCCCGGCGTAGCCGTCGGCGGCGACGAGACGGAGACCGGCGGCGCGGCAGGCGGCGAAAACCTCTGCGGCGTCACGGGAACGCGCGATCGGCAGGTGGAAGAGCGAGCCCGTGGAGGCGCGCACGCACTTGCCGTTGTGCGGGTCGACGGTGTCACCGGCGAAGATCACCGCGTCGGCACCGGCCGCGTCCGCCACGCGCGTGACGGTGCCCGCGTTGCCGGGATCGGAGACGCCGTGGAGCACGGCGACGAGGCGGGGTGTGCCCTGCAGCGCGGTGTCCAGCGGCTGCGGCACGGCGTCGCAGGCCGCGACAAGGCCTTGGGGCGTCACGGTTTCCGACAGCGACGCGGCGGCCTTGTCGGTGACCTCGCTGATCCGGATGCCCGCCTGCGCGGCGCTCTGGAGCAGCTCGGGGTTGCGTTCCGCGGCCATCGCCGTGACGAAGAGTTCGTGGACCTGACCGTTCTTCCAGGCGAGTGCCTCTCGCACGGCCTGGGCGCCCTCGACGAGGAAGCGGCCTGCCTTGTCACGGCCCTGGCGGCGGGTCAGGTGGCGAGCAGCAACGACCCGAGGTGTCCGTTCGGTGAACGGAGCTGCCTCGGGTCGTTGTCCGCGTGCGTGCTGGCTCAGGCCTTGTCCTCGGCCGGGGCGTTCACGTCGGCCGGGAGCGCCTTGCGGGCGATCTCGACGAGGGCCGCGAAGGCGGTGGCGTCGGTGACGGCGAGGTCCGCGAGGATCTTGCGGTCGACCTCGACGCCTCCGAGCCGCAGGCCCTGGATGAGACGGTTGTAGGTCATGCCGTTCGCGCGGGCAGCGGCGTTGATGCGCTGGATCCACAGCTTGCGGAAGTCACCCTTGCGCGCGCGGCGGTCGCGGTACGCGTAGTTGAGCGAGTGGAGCACCTGCTCCTTGGCCTTGCGGTACAGCCTCGAGCGCTGGCCGCGGTAACCGCTCGCCAGCTCAAGGGTGGTACGACGCTTCTTCTGGGCATTCACAGCCCGCTTGACGCGTGCCACGGGTCCATCCTGTCGATCTCATGGGGGGAGGGGTCGGGGCCCTCCCCCGAGTTGCTAAGGGGTGTCGAAGCGGGTCAGAGACCGAGCAGCTTCTTGATGCGCGGCGCGTCGTTCTCCGACACGACCGCGGTGCCGCTCATGCGACGGGTGACGCGGCTCGACTTCTTCTCCAGGATGTGGCGCTTGCCGGCCTTCTCCCGGACGATCTTGCCGCTACCGGTGACCTTGAAACGCTTCGAGGTCCCGCTGTGCGTCTTGTTCTTCGGCATTTCCGTCCTCGTCTCGTGCTACCCACCGGGTCGGGGGCGGGCATGCGTCCTATTCGGCGGCTTCGGCGGCGTCGTCCCCCTGGACGACGTCGTCCTGGTCCTGCTTGACCGGACGCGCCTTGATGTTCTTGTGCGGCGCCAACACCATGATCATGTTGCGGCCGTCCTGCTTGGGGTTGGACTCGACGAAGCCCAGCTCCGCGACGTCCTCCGCCAGCTTCTGCAGCAACCGGTAGCCGAGCTCGGGGCGCGACTGCTCTCGACCGCGGAACATGATGGTCACCTTGACCTTGTTCCCGTGCGAGAGGAAGCGGGCCACGTGGCCCTTCTTCGTCTGATAGTCGTGCGGGTCGATCTTCGGCCGGAGCTTCTGCTCCTTGATGACCGTCAGCTGCTGGTTACGGCGAGATTCACGAGCCTTCTGAGCGGTCTCGTACTTGAACTTGCCGTAGTCCATGAGCTTGCAGACCGGAGGTCGAGCCTGCGCGGCGACCTCGACGAGGTCCAGATCCGATTCCTGCGCGAGTCGGAGTGCGTCCTCGATGCGAACGATGCCGACCTGCTCGCCGTTCGGTCCGACCAGACGGACCTCAGGCACGCGGATGCGGTCGTTGATGCGCGGCTCGGTGCTCGCGGGAGCACCTCGGTTCGAGGGACTTGTCATTCACGTCCTTTGCGACTCGTTTGCGCCAAAAACAAGAGCCCCGTCGTCGATGACGACAGGGCCCGCTTCCGACCGATCGCAAACCTGTGGCCTCGGACACCCGTGTGCCCTGGCGTTCAGGAGGACCGGACCCGGCCACCTCAAGAAACGGTGATCGCGGGTGGGAGCGGGGCTCCACTTGCCGCTCTCGCACTAACGAGAGCTGGTCGCGTCGGAAATAGTAGCAGACGCCGTTGTCAACCCCCGAATCGCGGGCCCGCGACGTCCGCTTGCTTGAATGGTGCCGTGACTGAGCCGCTTGAAGACAGCATCCGTGACCTGGGCGATGTTCCCAGCATCGAGGTCATCAGCCGGGCGGCCGTGATGCTGCTGTCCGCCGCCGCGGAGCGCCTGGGCCTCGCCGACCCGGACCCGGACAACTCCCCGCGCCGCGACCTGGACGAGGCCCGCCGCCTGATCACCGCCCTGGCCGGCCTGGTCACCGCGTCCTCGGAGTACCTCGGCCCGCACGCCGCACCGCTGAAGGACGGCCTGCAGTCGGTGCAGCGCGCGTTCCGCGAGGCCTCCGTCGTCCCCGACGAACCGGGCCAGGGTCCCGGCGAGAAGTACACCGGCCCGGTCTACTGATCCGCTCTCACCACGACGGGCTCCCAGGGCTCTGCCCTGATCTGGAACACCGCACTGGCCCGCTGCCCGGTGGCCGCCCTGAACGTGATGGCGCTGCCGTTGTAGAGCGGCCCGATCTCCAGGTGCTCGGCCGGGGGCTCGTTGTGCTGGGAAAGCCCGAGCACCCTGCTCCCCGGCACCACGGACACCGTGAGCTGCTCGATGACGGCGGGCCCGCCGAAGTAGCTGAGCCGGAACTCGTCCGGCGCTCCGGGCGTGATGGCGAACGTGGGCATGCCTCGCCTGCTCCGTTCGGCGGCGAGGGCCTCGGTGATCTCGTTGACCTGCTGCGTGGCCTGCTGGGCTGTGAGTTGCGCCTCATCGGCCAGCATCCGCGACGCCGTGGCCGCCTCCTGCCCCTGCGCCGCTTCCTTCCTGGCTTCCTCCGCCGCAGTCTTGGCCTGCAGCGCACTCGTCGCGGCCTGCTCGACGGCCTTGCGCGCGGCCTGCGCCTCTTCCTGCGCCCTGTTCGCGGCCTGCTCGGCGTTCCTGGCGGCTTCCTGCGCCTTCTTCGCCTCACGGGCCTGCCACAACGCGGCGGCCATCGCGCACATCGCCACAACGGCGGAAATCACGGCCAGCGCGATCATGCCCGCACCCCCAGCGCCGCGAGCTGCCTTCTGGCCAGCTCTTCGATGGTGTCGGTGTCACCGGTGCGCCATCCGACCGCGGGGTCGCTGGGGAACTTGGCCAGTTCCCTCGGCTTCAGACTGGTAAGCGCTCGCAGGGCAAGCAGGTCCGGCATGTCCTTGAGTCTCGCGGTGTGGCCGGCTTTGAAGGCGTACCGGAGCCTCAGCGGCAGCCAGGTGATGAGCAGAAACAGGACGGGCACCGCGATGAGAGCGGTTGCAAGCCAGAACGCGGTGTCCTGAACCACACCGATCTGGGTGTTGCCCGCGCCGATGAGCGACTCGCCGGCCTTGGTGCCGTTGCCGAGCGCTCCGGACAGGTCGTCGCCGACGAACGGGACACCTTTGGCTTTGTCGGCGGCGTTGGTGAAGACGTCGCGGATGTCGCCGCCCGCGTTGACCAGGCCGTCGCCGGGGGCTCTCAGTTCGAGGACCCGGTCGTGGGTGGTGGTGGCCACCCAGATCCACAGGGCCACCCACCCGACGGCGAGGAGGTCGGCGATCAGCTGACGCGTGAGCCTGACAGGTCTGTCCGCGTACCACTTCATGGAGCGATGGTTTCACAAACAACAACCAACGGATCCGTGTCGCCCGTCAAGCAGAACGCTCACGCCGTAGTCATGAGCCTGGCCCAGTGCTCGCCCGGCCGCCGCCCGATCCAGCCGCCGTACAGCAACGCCCACCGCCGGCTCGGCTCGCCCCAGAACTCGTTGACCTTGCGCACCGACTCGTCCCGCGGCAAGCCCTGCGCGGTGAGGGCCCTGGCGGTGTCGGTCATGACCTTCTCGTGGTCGTCGTCGCACGCGTACAGGAAGTCGGTCTTCGCGGTGCTCAGCAGCATCATCGGTTGGATGTCGTCCTCGAAGCCTTCTAGGCGTGTGCCGCGTTCTGCCCAGAACGTCACGGTGGTGGTTACCGGAATTACGTCGTCGTACGGCTCGGAGATGGAGAACAGCGCGGTCACCGGTTTCTGTGCTTGTCGGAGGCACGCGCGTGCATACGCTAGTGACACGCCCAGCAGTTCGGCCAGGTCGTTGCCGCGTGGGATTTCCTGGCTGTTGATGTCGGCCTCGTAGGTCTGCAGGTCACCGTCCGGACTGGTGCCGTTGGACAGGTTGCGCAGGAGGTAGGCGCCGGAGTCGTGCTCGATCCAGCCCTTGGTCGCGGTGGCGGCCAGGGTGGGTGGCAGAGGGGCTTCGTCGGGGCGGATCGCGTGCAGTGCTGCTCGCATTCGGAGGTTGGCCTTCTCCGATATCAACCGTTTCCTCCAAACTGGTGATGGCGTGCCTCTGGGTGGAGGCACGCCATCAGCAAAGCACCTGTCGATCAGGGTCCGCGCGTTGGATTCCGCTCAGCACGAGTCAGCTGGTCACTTGATGAGCGTCGAGCCAGCGGCGGACAGCCGCGCGCGTGAACTCGGGATAAAGGTGCCGGCCTGCCATCCACTCGCCGTGACTGCGCAGCTCCGGCACAAGATGCAGATCTCGCATCAGCGATAAACCCGAGGAATCGTCTTGCTCACGCGAGGCTCGCAGAACCAGGTTTCCGTCCAGCGACAACATGACGAACGACGGCAGGCCGAACCCGTGCCCGAGCAGACTCGCCGCACCCGCACCGGCGAGGTCCCACGACTCCATGAGAGCGACCTTCGCCCACCAGAACGTCGCGGCCTGCTCGGTGTCCTCGTCATCCTCGATCTTGACCCCGAGCAGGAACCGTCTGTCATCGTCGAAGAACTCGGAGTCCAGGCACATCTGCAGCCACGCCGCGTTCAGCTTCTCCACCCGCTGCGGCTCGTCGGGCCCGACCTTCACCGCGACCACGAGCGTGTCACCGATGCCTCCGAACGACGCGAGCGTCGGCGGCACGTACGCGACGTCGGCGTCTGCCAAGCCGACGTAGTCGAGGCCCGCAACGGCGAGAGACTCGGCGAGGCCGATCTCGTCCATCTCCACGATCTCCGAACATGATGTCGACAAAGGGCCGGTGTGCCCGACTGATCGCGCGCACCGGCCCTCTGGTCAGTTGCCTACGGGATCAAACGCTTGCCAGTTCGGCCTAGGCGTTCTGGTCGCCCATTTAACAGGTTTCAGGTTGTCGTAGTTGTGGTTCCTCGTATACCACATCTCACCGGTTTTCGGGTTGGAGACAACACGAAGGAGGCTGGTGTCGTCCCCGTTGTAGAAGATCGGCATGCCGTGCATGCGCCGGTACCGGATGGGCGTGATGTTTTCCCCTCTGCGGTTGAATTGATCCCTCTTGAAGTCACGCACGCCGTCGGAGTCCCTGCGCTGCGGGCAATCGTCGTTGCTTACGAGGTCGCTCACCAACGCGCGGACATCCTTTTCTACCGTCCAGAACTGCTCCCGTGCAGCGGTATCCGCTGTACGCCCCGCAATCGCGGCGTCTGAATAGTTCTCATCCGGCACCCAAAGACTTGTCGGGCTGGCCGCATCGCCCTCGGTTCCGGTCTCGCCATCACCGCAGTTGTGGACCAGTACGTCGGCAGCGGCGCTCTGCCCACGCCCGGCAGCACCCACGTAGTACGTGTGAGTCCCGTCGACCGTCAGGTTGTAGACCAGCTGAACCTTGGAGAACGACCGAGTCCCCAGCACCGTCGCCGGACGGTTGTCCGCCGTGGTGAACCGGTACCCGGGCTTCAGGTCCTCCGCGTGCTTCCACTCCCGCAGCGAGGAAACCCGGAACGGGTGCGCATCCGTCGCGGTGATCTTCCCGACGCCCTTCAGCGTCAGCACCGAGATCTCGTAGAGCTCCCGCTCCGACTCGTGCACCCGCTGGTCCGTCACGACCTTGATCGAGGTCTTGCCCGTGGTCGGATCAGTGGCGATCACTCGATCACCAGGCTTGACGTCCTTGATCGGCTTACGGGAACCATCAGCCATCAACACCGTGGTCGAACCGTCGAAACTGTTCGTGTTGCAGGACACCAGCGCGCGACGATCGGCCGGAGTCCTTCGCGGCGTCGTTACCGCGGTTCTTCTTCGACCCGAGCAACGACAACGCGTCCCCAAGCCCAGGAATCTGGCTGTTCGCGAAGTCCGAGACCGCTTCCTCCGCCACCGTCTGGATGACCGAGGTACCCGGCTTCACCACCGTCGCCTTGATGATCTCCCACGTCTTGTTGACGTCCTGGACGTTCTCCGCCAGCGCCGACACCTTGCGCGCCGGCAGGTTGGGCGCCGACGACACCAGGTCCTCGATCGCGATCCGCGGCTTCAGAGCAGCCTGCAGCAGCGGCAGCGGGTTGTTCTTGGCCGCGTAGGCGATGGCTGCCTTGGCACGCTTGGTGATCGCTGCCATGGCGGCCGCGCGGGCCGCCACTTCGGCCGCAGCTCTGCGTGCGGCGTCCTTCAGAGCTGTATATGGCGAAGTCTCCCGCTCGCGGTCTGAAGCCGTCCTGCCGCGTGCACAGGAGGTTCCGGCATACCGCGCTCGATGCTGCAGCTCGCGTCGTACGGCGTGTGCGTGACGCACAGGACCGGCTTGTTCGCCCTGGCCTGCCAGCCGTAGCCGATCCCCGAACGACGAAGGCGCGCCCTGGTTTCAGGGCGCGCCTTCCTCGTTCAACACAGGTCAGTCGACGACGGCCAGCGCGTCGATCTCCACCAGCAGACCGGCCGGCAGTCCCACGTAGACGGTCGTGCGGGCGGGCGCCGGCTCCGTCACGAACTCGCCGTAGACCTCGTTCAGCTCCGCGAAGTGCGCGGTGTCGGTGAGGTAGACGCGGATCATCACCACGTCGTCGATGGACGCGCCACCGGCGGCCAGCACCGCGTTGAGGTTCGCGAAGGTCTGGCGCGTCTGCTCGGCCACCGTGGTGCCGACGATCTCGCCGGACTTCGGGTCGAACGCGACCTGACCGGCGACCTGCAGGATGTTGCCCTTGCGCACACCCTGCGAGAACTTCGCCACCGGCTGCGGTGCCTCGGCAGTCTTGATCTCAACCTTGGACAACGGATTTCCCCTTATCTCGGAACGTAACCGCACTCGACGGAGGCAGCTTCGGCGGTGGCGAGCAGGTCGGGCAGGTGGGCCAGCAGCCCGTCGAAGTCGAGCAGCACCTTCGGCACCGACATCGAGACCGCGGCGAGCACCTCGCCCCGCGCACCCTTGATCGGGGCGGCGATGCAGTGGATGAAGTCCTCGTGCTCGGCGTTGTCGACGGCGTAACCGTTGGCGCGCACGCGTTCCAGCTCCGCCAGGTAGGCGGTCGGGCCGATGATGGTGTTCGCCGTGAGCCGTGGGAACTCCATGCCGGCCAGCAGCTTCTGCAACGTCGGCGCGGGCAGGTCGGCCAGGAGGATCTTCGCCACGGCCGTGCAGTGCAACGGCGCGCGGCGGCCGATGCGTGAGTACATCCGCATCGGGTGGCTCGACTCGTACTTGTCGATGTAGATCACCTCACCGTCCTCGTAGGACGCCAGGTGGATCGTGTAACCCAGGCGGGAGTTGAGGTCGCGCAACGCGGGCTCGGCCGCGCGCCGGACGTCGCGTTCCTCCAGGGCGCGGTTGGCGAGGTCGAAGAGCGCCGTGCCGAGGCGGTAGTGGTGCACACCGTCGCGCTGCACGAACCGGTGCGACTCCAGCGTGCGCAGCAGCCGCAGCGTCGTCGACTTGTGCACACCGATCACGCCGGACAGCTCGTCCAGCGTCTTCGGGCCCGTCGCGAGCTGGCTCACCAGCGTGAGCGCGCGGTCGAGGCTCTGGCTCATCTAGACCTCCAGGCGGGCGGACGCCCAGGTCCGCGGGTCGGCGCGCAGCAGCGGATCTGTCACGTCGTCCGGCAAAGGATCGCCGACGTCCTCCGCGGTGAGCAAAGCGGCAGCGGCCTGCAGGTGCCCCGCGCGCAACCGCACCGACGGCGTCTCCCCCGCCAGCGTCGCCGCCAGGAACCCGGCCGCGAACGCGTCACCCGCGCCGACCGGTTCCACGACCTCGACCTTCAGCGCCGGTTCGAAGTGCGTCGAACCGCCTTCCAGCAGGGTCGCGCCGTCGGCCCCGTGCTTCACCACCAGCGAGGCCGGGCCGGGCAGCAGCATCCGCAGCCGGGCCGGATCACCGGTGCCCCACACCAGTTCCGCCTCGTCGGAACCCGCGAGGACGATGTCGGCCAGGTCCGCGAGCTCCCGCAGCACGCGCGGATCGCGATCGGCCCACAGCGCGGGCCGCCAGTTCAGGTCGAACGAGATCTTGAAGCCGTGCCGCGGCCGCCTCAGCAGCTCGCGCATCATCGCGAGGCACGAGTCGGACAGGGCGGCCGTGATTCCGCTGACGTGCACCAGCTTCACCTCGCGGAGGTCGAGCCGGTCGATCATCTCCAGTCCCATGCCCGACGCAGCGGAGCCCTGCCGGTAGTAGCGCACCGGGCTGCCGTGCGGTGAGGCCTCCTTGACGTAGAGGCCGGTCGGGCGGGCCGGGTCGACGCGCACGCGCGACACGTCCACGCCGAAGCCGCCGATCGTGTCGAGCACCGCCAGCCCGAACGAGTCGTCGCCGACCGCGCCGACCCACGCCGCGCCGACGCCGAGGCGCGTGAGGTGGCAGGCGACGTTGGACTCGGCGCCGCCGATGGCCCGGTGCCAGGTCCGCACGAGGTGCACGGGACCGGGCTCAGCCGGAACCATCATCACCATGGTCTCGCCGAGGCAAACGACACCGCCTACGTGTTCGAACCGCATGCGTGCTCCAGAGGTGTTCGTTGACGGCGGCGCACCCGAATGCTACACACTCCAGCATCACATCGCGCAATGGGAGTTGCAAAATATGCAACAACTGATGGAGATGGACCTCTCGGCCGTCGCGGACATCAGGTCGGAACGGATCAGCTGGCGGTTCAAGGGCCTGCCCTCGAGCACGTTCGGCTCGACCATCGGCGAGGTCGCCGACCGGCGGCTGGACCTCTTCGCCGACGAGTTCGTCGGCCCGCTCGTCGTGCTGGACGCGGACGCGTTGACGCACAACCTGACGACGATGGCGAAGTGGTGTGACAACCACGGAGTCAAGCTGGCACCGCACGGCAAGACGACGATGGCGCCGCAGTTGTTCCAGCGGCAGGTCGAGCACGGCGTCTGGGGTCTCACCGCGGCCAACGCGTCGCAGTTGCGCGTCTACCGGGCGTTCGGCATCTCGCGCGTCCTGCTGGCGAACCAGCTGCTCGATCCGGCCGCGCTGCGCTGGCTGGTGGCCGAGCTGGACCGCGACGCGCGCTTCGAGTTCAGCTGCTGGGCCGACTCCGAGGCGGGCGTCGCGCTGATGAGCGAGACGTTGCAGGAGCTGCAGCCGTCGCGGCCGGTCGACGTGCTGGTCGAGCTCGGCGCTCCTGGCGGGCGGACCGGGGCGCGAGACCTGGAGACGGCACTCGCCGTCGCCCGCGCGGTCGGCCAGAGCCCGGTGCTGCGCCTGGCCGGTGCCGGCGGCTACGAAGGCGCGCTGGCGCACGACGCGTCCGAGTCCTCCCAGTCCGTTGTGGACCGATACCTGACCGACCTGCGCACGCTGGTGCTGCGAATGGCCGACGCCGGGATGCTCGACGAGCTGGACGAGGTGATCGTCACCGCGGGTGGCAGCGCGTACTTCGACCAGGTCGCCACGACGCTGGCGCAGCCGTGGCCGGTACCGGTGACGCCGGTGCTGCGCAGCGGCGCGTACATCACGCACGACGACGGCTTCTACCGCGGGATCTCACCGTTCGCGCGCATCGAAGGTGTGGAGCCGTTCCGCAGTGCGTTGCGTGCGTGGGCCCAGGTGACGTCACGGCCGCAGCGCGACCTGGCGCTGCTGACGATCGGCAAGCGCGACGCGTCGTTCGACGAGGGCCTGCCGGAACCACAGCTGGTGCGCCGCCCGGACGGCGCGATCGCCCCGCTGACACAGGCGAAGGTGACCGCGCTGAACGACCAGCACGCGTTCCTGTCGCTCGGCGCCGAGGCCACGGTCCGGGTCGGCGACTGGGTCGGGCTCGGTCTTTCCCACCCCTGCACGGTGTTCGACAAGTGGCAGCTCATCCCGGTCGTCGAGGGCACGACCGTGGTCGACCTGATCCGCACCTACTTCTAGCCAAAAGAGAGCCAGCAGAGGAGTGCACTGATGGACGACGTCGTCCTGCGCGGACCACTGATCGCTGACGGCACGGGCACATCCGCCTACCGCGCGGATGTGGCGATCAAGGACGGCGTCATCTCGTCCATTGGACACGGGTTGACGGGCAGGAGGTCGATCGACGCGGACGGGCTCGTGCTCGCGCCGGGTTTCATCGACATGCACTCGCACTCGGACCTGCGGATCCTGGCCGAGCCGGACCACCTGGCCAAGGTCTCGCAGGGCGTCACGACCGAGGTCCTCGGCCAGGACGGGCTGTCGTACGCGCCGGTGAACGACGAGGTGCTCGCCACGCTGCGAGGCCAGCTCGCCGGGTGGAACGACGACCCGCCCGGCTTCGACTGGAACTGGCGCTCGGTCGGCGAGTACCTCGACCGGCTCGACCAGGGCATCGCGGTGAACGCCGCCTACCTGGTGCCACAGGGCACGCTCAGAATGCTCGTCGTCGGCTGGGACGACCGGCCGCCGACGGAGTCCGAAATGGACACCATGAGATCCGTTCTCGCGCAGTCGCTCGCGGAGGGCGCGATGGGCATGTCGTCCGGGCTCACCTACACGCCGGGCATGTACGCGGACACGTCCGAACTCGTGCGACTCTGCGAGGTCGTCGGGCAGCACGGCGGGTTCTACAGCCCCCACCACCGCAGCTACGGCGCGGGCGCGCTGGAGGCGTACGCCGAGATGGTGGACGTTTCCAAGCGCTCGGGCTGTGCACTGCACCTCGCACACGCCACGATGAACTTTCCCGTCAACAAGGGCAGAGCGCCCGAGCTGCTGGCGTTGCTGGACGACGCGATCGCTCACGGCGCGGACATCTCGCTGGACACCTACCCGTACCTGCCGGGTGCGACCTACCTGAGCGCGCTGCTGCCGTCGTGGGCGACGGAGGGTGGACCGGAGAAGGCGCTGGCCCGGTTGTCCGATGTGGACACCCGAGAGCGGATCCGCGAGGAGATCGAGGAGATCGGTTCGGACGGGTGCCACGGCGTGCCGGTCGACTGGGACTCCATCGAGATCAACGGGGTGCGCAACGACCACAACACGCACCTGGTCGGCGCGAGTGTCCGGGCTTCCGCGCAAAGGCTGGGACGCGCGCCCGCAGACCTGTACTTCGACGTGCTGGTCGACGAACGCCTGGGCACGTCCTGCCTCATGCACGTGGGCCACGAGGAGAACGTGCAGGCGATCATGAAGCACCCGGCGCACACCGGCGGCAGCGACGGGCTGCTCGTCGGCGACCGCCCGCACCCGCGCGCGTGGGGCACGTTCCCCCGCTACTTCGCGCGCTACGTCCGCGAGCTGGGCGTGCTGAGCCTGGAGGAGTGCGTCGAGCACCTCACCGGCCGTGCCGCCAAGCGTTTGCGGCTCACCGACCGGGGTCTGGTCCGCGAGGGTTACGCGGCCGACCTGGTGCTGTTCGACGCCTCGACGATCGCCGACACGGCGACGTTCGACCAGCCTCGGCAGCAGGCCGCCGGCATCCCGTACGTGTTCTGCAACGGGGTGACGGTGATCGACGACGGAACCGCCACCGGCGCATTGCCAGGCCATTCACTCAGGAGCCGCCCGTGATCGACTGGTTGCAACACACAACACCGGGTCTGCTGACCCTCGCGGTGGTCAGCATCGCGGTGCTGCTGCTCCTCATCATCAAGTTCAAGGTCGAGCCGTTCATCGCGTTGATCGTGGTGGCACTGCTGGTCGCGCTGGCCGCGGGCGTGCCGACCGAGACGTTGGTCGGATCGGCGCAGAAGGCCTCGGACTCGTTGCTGGAGAGGGGCTTCGGCGGCATCCTCGGCCACATCGCCGCCATCATCGGTCTCGGCACGTTGCTCGGCGCGATTCTCGAGGCGTCCGGCGGCGCGCAGGTGCTGATGGACAAGCTGATGCACGCGTTCGGCGAGAAGCGCGCGCCGGTCGCGATCGGCCTGGCCGGTCTGATCTTCGGTGTGCCGGTCTTCTTCGACATCGGCATCTTCGTCCTGGCGCCGCTGGTGTACGTGGCGGCGCAGCGCAGCGGCAAGTCGATCGTCCTGTTCAGCATGCCTTTGCTGGCGGGCCTTTCGGTCATGCACGCGTTCATGCCGCCTCACCCCGGTCCGGTGGCGGCTGCCGGTCTGCTCAAGGTGTCGCTCGGCTGGATCATCATCATGGGTCTCGCGGTCGCGATCCCGTCGTGGTTCGTCGGTGGTGTCCTGTACTCGTACTGGATCGGCAAGCGGATCAACGTCGCGGTGCCGGAGGAGATGCTGGTCGCGGCCGAGGAGGCCCGCAAGGAGAACGGTGACCGCCAGCCGCCGTCGCTCGGCCTGGTGCTCTCGATCATCGGCCTGCCACTGGTGCTGATCCTCGCCGGCACGTTCGGCTCGATCCTGTTGCAGAAGGGCTCCGCGCCGTACGCGATCGCCACGTTCTTCGGCACGCCCGCGGTGGCGTTGACGATCTCGGTGCTGCTCGCGTTCTGGCTGCTGGGTTTCCGGCGCGGCATGACGCGGGAGAAGATCGCGGAGCTGTCCGGCGCGTCGCTGCGGCCGGTCGCCATGATCCTGCTCGTGGTGGGTGCCGGTGGCTTCTTCGGCGCCGTGCTGGCCGCGACCGGCATCGGCAAGACGCTGGCGGGTGAGCTGTCCGGCATCGGCCTGCCGGTGATCGCGCTGTCGTACGTGATCAGCTGCGTGATCCGGATCGCGCAGGGCTCGGCGACGGTCGCGATCGTGACGACCGCGGGCATCGTGGCACCGGTGCTGGCGGACCTGAACTACTCGCAGCCGCAGCTGGCACTGGTGGTCATGGCGATCGCGGCGGGTTCGATCATCGCCTCGCACGTCAACGACGGCGGGTTCTGGATCGTCTCCCGCTACTTCGGCCTTTCGGTGAAGGAAACGCTGCAGTCGTGGACGGTGCTGGAAACCATCCTCTCCGTGGTCGGTTTCGTGGTTGCCGCGCTGCTCAGCCTGGTCGTCTAATCGGACACAACTCAACAAGTTCGAACGCTTGACATCGCGAGCCCCGCGTCTCAGGATCGGCACATTGTTCATTTGTGTTTGATGTGGACGGGGCCCGCATGAACAACACGGAGGTCGTGCACCTGCACGACGCCACCTCCAGCGTGGTGATCGACGTCGGGGGAGCAGGACTCCCGGTCGTGACGCACTGGGGGCGAACGCTCGGCGACGTCGGCCAGGACGCCCTGCGCACCCTGGCCGACGTGCTGACGCGAACCATCCCCAACAGCGCACCCGATCACCCGGTCGCGGTCGCGCTGCTGCCGGACGCGGGCGCCGGGCACTCCGGTCGTCCCGGCCTGCGCGGGCATCGCGGCGGTGAGCACTTCGCGCCCGCGCTCAAGGTGACCTCGTTCTCGGTCGAGGATTCGATCTTCCGTTACGTGGCGGAGGATCCAGCGGCCGAGCTGACCGTGACCGGTGTGGTGGAACTGGCGTCGTCCGGGATGCTCCGGCTGCGGCACACCGTTCGCAACGACGGCTCGACGCCGTATGCGTTGGAGGGACTGGAGACCGCGCTACCCGCGCCTGCACACGCCACCGAGCTGCTCGACTTCACCGGGCGCTGGAGCCGTGAGCGTTCGCCGCAACGGCACCCGTTCGCCCACGGCACCTGGGTGCGGGAGAACCGGCGTGGGCGCACCGGGCCGGACGCGACGATCGGGCTGCTGGCCGGCACGCCGGGGTTCTCGTTCCGCTCCGGCGAGGTGTGGGCGCTGCACGTGGCGTGGAGCGGCAACCACGTGACGTACGCGGAGAGCTTCCCCGACTCGACGCCCGTCCTGGGTGGCGGGGAACTGCTGCTGCCGGGCGAGATCATTCTCCAGCCGGGCGAGACCTACGAGTCGCCGTGGCTGTACGCGGCCTACTCCTCCGAGGGCATCGACGGCATCAGCGCTGCTTTCCACCGTCAGCTGCGCGAGCGTTCGCTGCGCCCCCGCCCCGTCGTGCTCAACACGTGGGAGGCCGTCTACTTCGACCACGACCTCACGCGGTTGAAGTCACTGGCCGACACGGCCGCCGCCGTGGGCGTCGAACGGTTCGTGCTCGACGACGGCTGGTTCCGCCACCGCCGCGACGACACCGCGGGGCTCGGTGACTGGTACGTCGACGAAACGGTGTGGCCCGACGGCCTCACCCCGCTGATCGAGCACGTCCGCTCGCTGGGCATGGAGTTCGGCCTGTGGTTCGAGCCGGAAATGATCAACACCGACTCCGACCTCTACCGCGCCCACCCCGACTGGGTGCTGGGCCCGCGCCCCGGCGTGCTCGCGCCGTCGTGGCGCAACCAGCAGGTCCTGAACATCGCGCACCCCGAGGCTTACGCGTACATCCTCGAACGCGTCTCGTCCGTGTTGTCCGACAACGACATCGCGTTCGTGAAGTGGGACCACAACCGCGACCTGATCGCCTCGCGGGTGCACGACCAGACCGAGGCGTTCTACCGGCTGCTGGACGACCTGCGGCTGCGGCACCCGCACGTGGAGATCGAAAGCTGCTCGTCAGGAGGCTCCCGGATCGACCTGGGCGTGCTCTCGCGCACCGACCGCGTGTGGACCTCCGACTGCAACGACGCCCTGGAACGCCAGCTGATCCAGCGCTGGACCGGCGTCTTCCTGCCACCGGAGCTGATGGGCGCGCACGTCGGTCCGACCCGGTCGCACACCACCGGCCGCGTGCACGACCTCTCGTTCCGCGTGGCCACCGCCCTGTTCGGCCACTTCGGCATCGAATGGGACATCAACTCGGCCACGGACGAGGAACGCGCGGGGCTGCAGGCGGCGATCGAGTACTACAAGGACGTGCGCTCCCTGGTGCACAGCGGTGTCTCGGTGCGCTCCGACCACCCGGACCCCGCCGCGTGGGTGCACGGCGTGGTCGCCGCCGATCGGTCCGAGGCGCTGTTCTGCTACGCCCAGATCGCGACTTCGGTGCAGCACAAACCGGCGCGGGTGCGCTTGCCCGGTCTCGATCCCGCGCGGACGTACGAGCTGTCGTTCGACGCGCCGGCCGGTTGGCCGAGGCTGATCGGGCGGGACTCGCCGAAGTGGGAACCGGTCTCGTTGCCCGGCTCGGTCCTCGGTGACGTCGGGATCCAGCTCCCGGTGCTCGAGCCTGAGCAGGCGATCCTGCTGCGGTTGCGCTGAGCATGCGAAAGCCCCGGCGGGAAGGATCCCGCCGGGGCTCTCCCCCTTACTGGCCGGCGCGACTTCCGTCGGCCTTGGTAGCCCACCACTTGCCGCCAACGCCCTGCCCGTTGGCTTCGCCGCAGACCTTGTCACCTGAGAAGAGGTACTGCGGCGATCCTGCGATGGTGAGCTGTTTCTTCCCGTCCCGCTCAATCGTCCCCACGATCGAGGGATCCACGCCCTGCACCTGGAAACCCTCGCTGACGAAAGCGGGCGGCCACTGCACCGCGCACTCGCCGGAGCAGTTGCTCGCGGGCGGGTTCGCGGAGTCGTCGTCGAACCGGTAGAGCGTCATGCCGTCGGCGTCGGTGGCGACGACGCCCAGGTCCTTGACGGTCGCGCTGGTGAGCGCGATCGCCTTGTTCTGCTGAGCCTTCTTGCCGTCGGTGGCGGTGGCGAACCACTTCGGCACCGCGATCCCCTTGGCCTCACCGGGCTTGGTGTCGTTCTTGAACGTGTACTGCGGCCAGTTCGCGACGGTGAGCTGCTTCTTGCCGTCCGCGCGGGTGATCGTGCCGAGCAGCTTCGGGTCGACGCCCTTCACGCGCGGCTGGTCACCCTCCACGGACACCGGCGGCCAGGTCGCGGCGCACCCACCGTCGCAAGTGGACTCGCCTGACTTGTCGCCGTCGAACCGGTAGAGCGTGAGGCCGGCGTCGTTGGTCAGCACCGCGCCGAGACCAGCGATCACACCGGTGCGGGCGGCCAGCCGGGTGCGTTCGCCGTTCTTGCCGGTGGCGAACCACTTGCCCTGCAGGCCCTGCCCCTTGGTCTCGCCCGGCTTGCCGTCCTTGGCGAACCGGTACTGCGGGAGGCCGTCGACGGTCAGCTGACGGCTGCCGTCCTTGCGGACGATCGTGCCGACGAGCGCCTCGTCCACGCCGTTCACCGTGAAGTTCTCGTCGGCAACCGTGGCGGGAGGCCAGGTCGCGGCACATTCACCGTCGCAAGTGGACTCACCAGGCTTGTCGCCGTCGAAGCGGTAGAGCGTGAAACCCTTGACGTCGGTGACCACCGGCCCGAGGTCGTCGATCTCCGCGACGCCGAGCGCCACGACGTTCTCCTGCTGCTGTGCGACCGGCTTGCTCTCCGGCGTGCCGGCGCAGGCGGTCAGCGAGATCAACCCCAGTGCGACGACCGCAACCGTCTTGCGGATCATCATGAACCTCCCGGCTCGTGCCCTCCAACGCCACTCACACGTACAGAGCGCCAGGTCGGTTCAAATCTTTTTCAGTCCCCCTGACCAGCGAACATCACGCGCTTCAGCGCGGGGACCGCACTCGCGGTCCTCAGGACGGTCTTGAAGATCGTCCGCACCACCGGGCTGCCGTCCGCGAACTGCTTCGCCGCCCGCAGCGAGTCGCGGACCGCCGCGAACCCGTAGTCGTACATCTCCTGCTCGTACCGGGCGATGGCGTCGCCACCCTCGGCGATGCAGCGTGCGAGCAACTGCGCGTCCCGCAAGGCGATGTTCGCCCCGACTCCCCTCATCGGCGTCATCGCGTGGATGGCGTCGCCGAGCAACGTGACGTTCGTGGGCTGCCAGCGGTCGATCGCCCTGGAGGACCTGATGCGCCACTCGCTGATCGTCTCGACCGGTGAGGCCGCCACGATCCGCTGCAGCTCCGGGCTCCACCGCGAGATCCTCCCCAGCACCTCACGTTGCAGGTCGAGTCCATCGTGGACGGTCATGTCCGCTGCCGCGTAGGCCCACATCAGGTAGGGACGTACGTTGTCGAACAACGGGTCGTCCGGGTGGTCGGTGACGCCGAGCCCGTCGTGGGCGGCCAGGAACATCCCCGCGCGACCCGTCGGGATGATCGAGTTCGCCCGGACGACCAGTTCTGACGGCACCCAGGCGTTCTCGTCGAGGAACAGCTTCCCCGCGATCGCCGTGACACCGACCTCCTCGGTGCCCGCGTGCGGGAGGTACTGCTTGCGCACCCGCGACCGGATCCCGTCCGCACCCACCAGCAAGTCGCACGACGCGGTGGTGCCGTCCTCGAAGTGCAGCGTGATGTCATCGCCCTGCTCGTACCGCTCGAACCGCTTGCCGAACCGCACGTCCAGGCCGTCGAGCAACACCTGCCTGAGCGTGATCCGGCTCGCCGAGTAGTGCTGTTCCGCCTCGGGATCGAGCAGCAGCAACGGCTTGAGCTGCTCCGTCAGGAACCCGAACCCGTTGCCGCCACTTCCGGCACTCCGCTCGAACCTCTCCCAGTTCGCCGCGGGCAGGCATTCCCGCAGAGCCGCGGCTCCGTGCGGGTTGATGTGCACCCGATAGCCCTGCAGGCGGTCCGTGCGCGACCGATCGCGCTCGTACACCGCCACGTCCACGCCGGCCTTGCGCAACCCGTGCGCCAGACACAGCCCACCGATTCCTCCACCGATCACCGCGATTCTCATGTGCCCAGTTTCAACCGCTTGGTTGATTAAGTCAACCCATTGGTTGATAACGGACGGTCGGCTACCGTGTGGCGGTGGATCAACGCCGCTCTCCCAGCGCCTCGGAGCGCAAGCGCGACCCGGAACGCACGCGGGCCCGCATCATCGAGGCGGCCGCGGCGGAGTTCGGCGCGAAGGGCTACGCGGCCGCGCGCACGTCGGACATCGCGGCGCGCGCGGGCGTGAACAAGCAGCTGATCTCGTACTACTTCGGCGGCAAAGAGGGCCTGTACAAGGAACTCGCGACGAGCTGGCACGGCACCGCCGCCGAGATGGCGAGCCAGGAGCAGCCGCTGGACGCGGTGCTGGCGAGCTTCGTGGCGACCACGCTCACCGATCACGGCCGGGTGTGGGCGTGGTCGAACCTGGCGGATGACAGCCCGTCCACCGACCAGGAGTTCCTGCGCGCCCAGGTCGACCAGCTGCGCGACCGGCAGGCCGCCGGCGAGCTCCCCGCTGACCTCGACCCCGGGCTGTTGCTGCTGACACTGATGGCGGCCGCCGCGGCACCGCTGACCCTGCGGCAGACCGCGCGCCAGATCACCGGCGAGGACCCGGGGACTCGTGAGTTCGCCGAGAAGTACGCGGCCCAGCTGGCGTTGCTGGTGCGGCACCTGTCCGGCCGAACCTGACTTCTTTTGCACCCGAACTCGCTACCCTGCGATTCATGGACGAGATCAGGCTTTCCGCGTCGACAGCGGGAGACGGGCTGTCGCCCTCGACGTCCGCCGCGATCAAGAACGCGCACGAGAAGCTCGAAGAAGAGCCGGAACACAACCCCAAGTACTCGGTGGACCTGAGCGACGCGAAGGGCGTCGTCGTCGGAGACAACGCGAGCCAGACCAACAACTTCGGCTGACCATGAGGGTCGAACCACCGCCCGGCGGGGAGCCGGTGTCCATCGACCTCCGTGGTGCACAAGGCATTTCGGTCGGCGACCACACCGTCCAGAAGAACACCTTCTGGATCGCCCTGCCTCCTGCCGTGCGGCGGCTGCTGATCGTCGTGCTCGCCGGTGTGCTGGTCGTGGGCAGTGGATTCGTGGCCGTGCGGTGGATCGTCCCGATGTTCGCGCCCATCTACAAGACGACGTTCCTGATCGACGCGGCCGAAGGTGACCTCGCGAGCGTCACGAACGCGCTGACGACGGTCGTCGGCAACTCCGGTGAGCACGACTCCCAGTCGTTGCGCAGTTTCGGCGGCGACTGCGGCAGCGAGGACAACACGACGCAGCTCGTCGGGTTCGGCACCGGCAACCGGCAGGAGATCGCCGAGGCCGCGCGATCGGTGCGGCAGGGCTCGAAAGCGACGCTGCAGCGCGGAATCGTCGAGGCGGTCGGCGACTTCACCACGCCGATGTCGCTGAAAGCCAAGCAGGTCAACAGGATCATCGTCGTGACGAGGCACGGCAAGGACGCGTGCGACCCCGACGACGAGTTCGTCCAGGCCCAGATCCGGGACCGGGTCGCGGCCGCCGGGCTGACCATCGAGTTCCGGTTCATCGGCTACCAGGTCCTCGACGACGGCGAACGGCTGAAAGAGCTGACCACGCAGCTCAAGTCGCAGGAGCCGACGTTCACGAACTCGCCGGAGGAGCTGAAGCGCGTGCTCACCTGGTTCGCGACCATCGAACCGGTGCTGCGGTCGTCGCAGTCGGTCGTCAACGTGCTGAACCCGACCGTGGACAAGCTGAACTCCGCTTCCGAGGCTCTCAAGAACGGCCGGTTCGACCTGGCGGACAACGCGCTGGCCGAGGCCCGCGACGCCGTCGTCGACATCGAGATCAAGGACCTGGACGGCCGCACCAGCTCGGCGGAAGCGGTGCGGCTGCGGGACCTCGCGGTCCGGCTGCGCACCCTGCAGGCGTCGGTGATCGAGGCAGCCGACGCGTTGCTGACTTCGGCTCGTTCGGGGCGGAACCTGGCGGAGCCGCTCGCCGTCTACACCAAGGCTGCCGACGGCTACAACGCCGTGGCGCGGGAGATGACGGACGCGCTGACATCGCTGCGCGCGCAGGGTCCAGGGGGAACGCGGTGAAACGCTGGTTGCTGATGGCAGGTGCTGTCGTGGTGGTGCTGGGGCTGGTCTCCGGAGGCCTGTGGGTCCTGTTGCCGCCCGATCACCGCACGACGTTCCTGGTCGACGCGTCCGAGTCGGCCGACTTCGGCGAGGTTGCCGACGCCGTCGGTACCGCCGCCTCGAACATGTCCGCCGACGACTCCCTGGCACTGCGCCGTTTTGGTGGCGCCTGCGATGCCGGGAACACCGCCGAACTCGTCCCACCGGGCACCGGGCAGGCGGCGAAGATCAGTGCCGCGGCGCGCGCGATCACGCCCAGTGGCAAGGCGACGCTGCTCAGCGGCATCCTCGCGGCGATCGACGACTTCGCGCGCACCTATCCGTTCCGCGGTGACAAGACGAACCGCGTGGTGGTGATCGCGCGAGGTGGCGCCGACGCGTGCGGCAAGAGCGCCGAGGAGGTGCGCGCGATCATCAAGGAGCACATCGCGAAGGCCGGCGTGAAGATCGACTTCCGGTTCGTCGGCCACAAGCTGAACCGGGACCAGGTCAAGGTCCTCAACGAGATCGCGGCTGCGGCCGACGCACAGCAACCGCGCCTCACCAAGAACTCCGCAGAGCTCGTCACCACGATGAAGGAGGTCTCCGTCCCCGCCGACCTGGTGGCGAAAGAGGTCAAGACCTCGCCGTGCGACGCAGCGACCCCGGAAGTGCTGCTGGCCGCGCACAAGCCCCAGGTGGACGGAGCTCGGTACTTCGACATCAAGTGCGAGCAGGACCGGTACCTGCTGGCGAAGGCGAACAACGAACAGCGGTTCAGCGACGATCTGATCGCCGTCTTCGAGTTCAAGGACGACACGTGGCAGTACGTGGTGGCGGGAACCGACCTGCCGTGCGGTCAGGTGCCGAAGGACGTGTGGCAGAAGTGGGACTTCAGGTGCAACTTCGACCCGGTCGTCTGCCGTGACGGCGAAAGCAAGATCACCGTTCTGGAAGGCTGGGTCGACTGCACGGCCGCGATCGACATCGCCGACCGCTACAACGCCGCGATCAACGCCCAGCAGGCACAGGGACAAGGCCTGTTCTGGACCTACGGCGAGTGGTCCTGCTCATGGCCTTACGAGGACGGGCTGGCGCACTCCCAGGTCCCGCTCAAGTGCGGCAGGAAGAGCGACCGCGCCCTGGTTCAGATCGGCGACTACCAGTGGTGACGGCTAGGACTCGCTGGCCGCGCGGTCGGCGAGGACCTGCTTCAGTCCTTTGAGGCCGCCGCGCATCATCAGGTCGTGGTTGCCGCGGAAGAACGGCTTGGCGATCAGCACCAGCCGCCGCAACAACGGCTTGTTGACCACGACCTCCTGGTCGAACACCAGGTCGGTGCCGCCGTCCCTGCCGATGATCTCCCAGCTCGCGAAGCCTTCGAGATCACCGGACAACGACGCGCGCAGCAGCCCGGCCTGCTGGTTGGCGATGCTGTGCCGCACCTGCACGACGAGGTCGAACGGCAGGAACGCGCGGCAGCGGAGCACACCGGACTCGTCGTCGATCTTCGTCGCCGACCGCACCTCCGGCCACCACTTCGGGTAGTTCGCGATGTCGGACAGCACGTCGTACACGGCTGCCGGAGACGCGCAGACGTGCCACACGCTGCGGAACCGGTAGCGGTTGAGTGACACGGCCGACATCATCGCGGATAGCTCGTTCGAGTGACAGGTTCTCGGCAGAACTCACACCGATCGCCAATTCCTCACAACGTGTCACGCAGGTCCAGCGTCTCATTAGGACAACCGGTTGACGCCGAACGATCACCCCGCCGCCGACACCTCCTCGCCACCGAGCACCTGCAGCAGGAACTGGCCCGTGTAACTCTTCTCGACCTCGGAAACCTGTTCGGGAGTGCCCTCCGCGACGACCATGCCGCCGCCGGAGCCGCCTTCCGGCCCCATGTCGACGATCCAGTCGGAGGTCTTGATGACGTCGAGGTTGTGCTCGATGACGATGACGGTGTTTCCCTTGTCCACCAGGCCGTTGATCACGCCCAGCAGCTTGCGGATGTCCTCGAAGTGCAGGCCCGTCGTGGGTTCGTCGAGGATGTAGACCGTCTTGCCGGTCGACCGCTTCTGCAGCTCCGACGCGAGCTTCACGCGCTGCGCCTCACCACCGGACAGCGTCGGCGCGGGCTGGCCCAGCCGGACGTAGCCGAGGCCGACGTCGACCAGCGTGCGCAGGTGCCGGTGGATGGCGTTGATCGGCTCGAAGAACGCGGCCGCTTCCTCGATCGGCATGTCGAGGACCTCGGAGATCGTCTTGCCCTTGTAGTGCACCTCGAGCGTCTCGCGGTTGTACCGCGCGCCCTTGCACACCTCACAGGGGACGTAGACGTCCGGGAGGAAGTTCATCTCGATCTTGATGGTGCCGTCGCCCGCGCACGCCTCGCAGCGACCGCCCTTGACGTTGAACGAGAAGCGGCCCGGCTGGTAGCCGCGGACCTTCGCCTCGGTGGTGGCCGCGAAGAGCTTGCGGACGTGGTCGAACACGCCGGTGTAGGTGGCCGGGTTCGACCGCGGCGTGCGGCCGATCGGCGACTGGTCGACCCGCACCAGCTTGTCGACCTGGTCCAGGCCCTTGATCCGGGTGTGCCTGCCGGGCACCTGGCGCGCGCCGTTGAGCTTGTTCGCGAGCACCGTGGCGAGGATGTCGTTGACCAGCGTCGACTTGCCCGAGCCGGACACGCCCGTCACCGCCGTGAGCGTGCCGAGGGGGAACGACACGTCGATGCCGCGCAGGTTGTGCTCGCGGGCGCCGACGACGGTCAGCTGCCGCTTCTTGTCGATCTTGCGGCGTTTGGCGGGCATCGGGATCTGCTTGCGCCCCGACAGGTACGCGCCGGTGATCGAGTCCTTGTTCTGCAGGAGCTTCTTGTACGGGCCGCTGTGCACGACCTTGCCGCCGTGCTCGCCGGCGCCGGGACCGATGTCGACGACCCAGTCCGACGTGCGGATCGTGTCCTCGTCGTGCTCGACGACGATCAGCGTGTTGCCGAGGTCGCGCAGCCTGGTCAGCGTCTCGATCAGCCGGTGGTTGTCGCGCTGGTGCAGGCCGATCGACGGCTCGTCCAGCACGTACAGCACGCCCACGAGACCCGAACCGATCTGCGTGGCGAGCCGGATGCGCTGGGCCTCACCGCCGGACAGCGTGCCGGACGCGCGGTCGAGCGACAGGTAGTCGAGACCGACGTCGAGCAGGAAGTGCAGGCGGGCCTGGATCTCCTTGAGCACCGCGCCCGCGATCATCGACTCGCGCTTGCCGAGCTTGAGGCCGTCGAGGAAGTCGGAGCACTCCGCGACGCTCATCGCGCAGACCTCGGCGATGGACTTGTCGCCCTTCTTGCCGTGGTGCAGCGTGACCGCGAGGATCTCGGGCTTGAGGCGGGTGCCGGCACACGCGGGGCACGGGACCTCGCGCATGTAGCCCTCGTACTTCTCCCGCATGTACTCGGACTCGGTCTGCTCCTGGCGCCGCTCGAGGAACGGGATCACGCCCTCGTAGTTGGCGTAGTAGGAGCGCTCGCGGCCGTAGCGGTTGCGGTAGCGGACGTGCACCTGCTCGTCGATGCCGTGCAGGATCGCCTTCTGCGCCTTGGCGGGCAGCAGCCGCCACTGCTGGTCCATCCGGAAGCCGATGGTCTCGCCGAGCGACTGCAGCAGGCGCGTGAAGTACTCGGCGGTCTGCCCGCCGGCCCACGGCGCGATGGCGCCCTCTTCGAGGCTCAGCTCGTCGTCCGGGACCACGAGCTCCGGGTCGACCTCCTTGCGCACACCGATGCCCGTGCAGACCGTGCACGCGCCGTACGGCGAGTTGAAGGAGAACGAGCGAGGCTCCAGGTCCTCGATCGCGAGCGGGTGGCCGTTGGGGCACGCCAGGTTCTCGGAGAAGCCCCTGATCCGCTTCGGGTCCGTCTCCGGCAGGTCGACGAACTCCAGCTCGACCAGACCGTCCGCCAGGCGCAGCGCGGTCTCGACCGAGTCGGTGAGGCGCTGCTTGGACGACGCCTTCACGGTGAGCCGGTCGATCACCACCGCGATGTGGTGCTTCTCCTGCTTCTTGAGCTTGGGCACGTCGGCGAGCGCGTAGACGACCCCGTCGACCTTCGCGCGCGAGTAGCCCTGCCCCTGCAGGTTCTGGAAGAGGTCGACGTACTCGCCCTTGCGGCCGCGGATGACCGGCGCGAGGACCTGGAACTTGGTGCCCTGCTCCATCGCGAGCACCTGGTCGACGATCTCCTGCGGCGTCTGCTTGCCGATCGCCTCGCCGCACTGCGGGCAGTGCGGCTTGCCGGCCCGCGCGTAGAGCAGGCGCAGGTAGTCGTAGACCTCGGTGATCGTGCCGACGGTCGAGCGCGGGTTGCGGCTCGTGGACTTCTGGTCGATCGACACAGCGGGCGACAGGCCCTCGATGAAGTCGACATCCGGTTTGTCCATCTGACCGAGGAACTGGCGCGCGTACGCCGAGAGCGACTCGACGTAGCGGCGCTGCCCCTCGGCGAAGATCGTGTCGAACGCGAGGCTCGACTTGCCGGAGCCGGACAGCCCCGTGAAGACGATGAGGCTGTCCCGCGGCAGGTCGAGATCCACGCTGCGCAGGTTGTGCTCGCGGGCGCCGCGAACGACAAGACGGTCTGCCACTGGGGTCCCTTCGGCTGCGATCGGCGGGCCACTCACGCCGCACTCTTCCGAACAAGCGTTCGAAGCGTACTAGCATCAATTCGGAGGCTGCGACCGACCCGCCGACCATGCTAGGTCCCACCCCTGACAAAAACGGTTCTGGCCGCCGACGCATTCCCCTGAGCAGGCTTTACTCCTAGGCTGGTCACTTCGATCAGAGCCTCAACGTCGGGGAGAGGCAGCACACATGACCTACACGCCGTCCACGCAGCACACCTCCGTACCGGCACCGCGAGGAGTGCCGGACCGGCACATCAACGCGGTGCGCCAGGCGACGGACGTGCTGTACGAGGTCGTCGAGGAGCTGGACCAGGCCGCCGTGCGCGGTCAGAGCCTGCTGCCCGGATGGACCCGCGGACACGTCCTCACCCACCTCGCGCGCAACGCGGACGCGCTGGTGAACCTGCTCACCTGGGCGCGAACCGGGGTCGAGCACCAGGCCTACACGTCACGCACGGACCGCGACGCGGACATCGAGGAGGGCTCGCGGCGGCTCCTGCAGCTGATCAAGGCCGATCTCGACTCAGCGTGCCTGCGCTTCGACGCCGCGTGCCGCGACATGCCGGCGCACGCGTGGCGTTCCGAGGTCATCGCACCCAGCGGCACCACGATCGCGGCGTCGGTCGTGCCGTTGTTCCGGCTGCGCGAGGTCTGGATCCACCTCGTCGACCTGAACTGCGGCGTCGGGTTCGACGACCTGCCCGCGGAGTTCGTGGCGGAGTTGCTCGACGACGCCGTGAAGCAGTTCGAGGGCAGGGTCGACCCGTTCAGCATCGAGGTCGACCTGCCGGAGGGCGGTCAGCGCATCTGGACCGTCAGCGGCCCGGCCAGCCGCAGCTCGGTCAGCGGGTCCGCCAGCGCCGTCCTGGGCTGGCTGACCGGCAGGACCGACGGCACCGGCCTGCGCGGTGAGCTGCCGGAGCTGCCCGACTGGATCTGAGTCAGCAACCGGTACGCGGGCCGCTCGACGAACTTCGTCATCAGCCAGCCCAGCACCACGGCCGAGGTGAGGAACCCGGCGAGCAGCCACCAGGACCGCAGCCCAACGGCGTGCATGCGGTCCATCACCACGGTGCCGATCTGCTGGTGCACGAGGTACACCCCGTACGAGATGCCGGCGAGCCAGGTGACGGGCCTGGCGACCGGCGCGAAGAACACCCAGTCGGGGCCGGCCGCCGCGGCGCACACCAGGAGTAGCAGAACAGCGAAGCCGAGCGTCGAACCGTACTCGGTCGTGTGAATCGCCTGAGCCACCAACGTGGCGGTGAGGAGCGCGACCAGGTGCGGGGTGCTCATCCGGTGCTTGTGCCACAGCCAGATCGCGATTCCGGCGGCGAACAGCTGCGCCCGGTGCAGCGCGAAACCGTTGTAGATCACGAAGAGCGTGTGCGAGTGGTCGAGCAACGGCCGCAGCAGCAGCGGCGTGACGATGAGCGCCCACAGGAAGAACCGGAGCTTGTTGCCGCGCATGTGTTTCACGAGCACGGCCCCGGCGATGAACGCCGCGATCTGCACCGGCACGGTCCAGTACGCGAAGTCGACGATGTTGACGTCGGGGAACCACTGGTTGACCAGCAGCAGGTTGTAGACGACGTCTCTGCCGTCGAGCTGGCTCCACCCCTCGGGTGCGATCCACCGCTGCACGGCATATGTCAGCAGCACGGCCGCCATGTACGCCGGCAGCAGGCGCGCGAGTCTTCTCCACAGGAACTGCCCCGGCCTGCCGCTGTCGAGCGAGGCGCAGGCGAAGAAGGCCGAGACGACCATCAACGTGCTGGCGCCCATCGACATCGGGAAGCGGAACGGCAGCGGCCCGAGGTCGGGATGGCTGCTGACGCTGGTGAGCGTGGCGTGGTGGAGCAGCACACACCCGATGGCGACGACCCGGAGGACGTCCCAGCTGACCCTGCGGGCCGTCCGGGGCTTGTGCCGTTGCGCTGGAATCACGAGAGGCGGGGACCTGTCCGTTTGGTGCTTTCGGAGTAATCGGCGGGTCGGCGGTGATCCTTTACTACCCTATGAGTGCGACCTGTACGCAACCTGAAGGTGTGCGTTGCACCGCTTCGAGCGACTACCGTCTGCCACCGTGGACGTACTCGAGAACTACACCGGACACGTCGAGCCGGACGGCCCCGCGGCCCGCCGCACCCTGGACGCGCTGACCATCACGAAGATCTCCGTCGGACCGATGGACAACAACGCCTACCTGCTTGTTTGCCGGTCCACGAACGAGGCGTTGCTCATCGACGCGGCCAACGACTACGAGCGCCTGTCCGACCTGCTCGGCCACATCCCGAACCGCCCCCGCCTGCGCACGATCGTGACGACCCACCAGCACGCCGATCACTGGCAGGCGCTGGGCGCCCTGGCCGGCGCCCACGGTTCGAACACCGTCGCCCACGAGCTCGACGCCTCCGTCCTCCCGGTCCCGCCGGACGTCCTGGTGGACCACGGCGACACCATCAACGTGGGCGAAGTCCCTCTCTCGATCATCCACCTGCGCGGCCACACCCCCGGCTCGATCGCCGTCCTCTACGACGACCCGGCCGGCCACCCGCACCTCTTCACCGGAGATTCACTCTTTCCGGGGGGTGTGGGAAAGACCACGTCCCCGGACAACTTCGCGTCCCTGATCAACGACGTGGAGGACCGCCTGTTCGCCGTCCTGCCCGACGACACCTGGTTCTACCCGGGCCACGGCGACGACTCGACGCTG
>NZ_QLTT01000010.1:57957-344075 GCF_003269295.1 Lentzea atacamensis
CTTCGCGTCCCTGATCAACGACGTGGAGGACCGCCTGTTCGCCGTCCTGCCCGACGACACCTGGTTCTACCCGGGCCACGGCGACGACTCGACGCTGGGCAAGGAACGCCCGTCGCTCGCGGAGTGGCGCGCCCGCGGCTGGTGAGCTCGGCCGACCGAGGGGGCCGGTCACCGCGGGCTTCCTCGGTCACAATCAGACTTCGATGATCGTGACCATGCCGTCGAGCCCTTTGAAGTCATCGGCGTTACGCGTGTAGAGCGGTATTCCTCGCGATGACGCGACGGCGGCGATCATCAGGTCCATCCGCCGGGGTTTCGGATTTCGATTCGCCGCCATCGTCAGCGCCACCAGCGTGCCGTACCGGGCGGCCGCTTGAGCATCGAATGGCAGTGGTTCGAAGTCGACGATCGCTGCACCGAGTTTCTCGGTGCGAGCAGCCCTGGATGCGGTGTCCTTGGCCATCGCCACACTTTGATGCAACTCAGCCATCGTGATCGCTGTGAGCTCCGGCACCTCCGGCAGCGCCGCCGGATCCAACAGGCCGAGGTCGATGTACGCACACGTGTCGAGCACTCCAGACTCGGGGCGCTCAGTCACGACTGCGCTCCCACGGGTCGAAGTCACCCACGCGGTCTTCATCGCCGAAGAACTCATCGGCTTCCCGACGCATGCGAGCATGGTCGACCCGAGGCAGAGTCCTGTGGCGTTCGACAAGCTCTTCGGCCGTCAGCCGACGACGACGAGGCAAGGGCCGAAGTTCGGCAATCTCAACACCATTGCGCGTCACGTGGTATGTCTCGCCCGCCTCCACCGCGTCCATGACGGCGGCGGAGTGGTTGCGGAACTCCCGCTGACTGATGACCTTCACATCCCAAGTGTAGCCCCGCGTAGCACACCACGCTACAGCAGCTGGACTTGTTCACCGCTGGCGTGATTCACTCTTTCCGGGGGGAGTGGGAAAGACCACGTCCCCGGACAATTTCGCGTCCCTGATCAACGACGTGGAGGACCGCCTGTTCGCCGTCCTGCCCGACGACACCTGGTTCTACCCGGGCCACGGCGACGACTCGACGCTGGGCGCAAGGAACGCCCGTCGCTCGCGGAGTGGCGCGCCCGCGGCTGGTGAGCTCGGCCGAGCGGGGCCTTCTGCCGACGACGTGGGCCGCTCCTCGGTGAACGTTTCCGCGCTAGGCGTGAGCCTGTGCGTCCAGCAGGTCGAGGTAGCCGGTGGTCGTGCGCCACAGCGCGTCCGAGTACGGGGTGAGCTTGCCGGGACTCCAGCGTCGGTCGGTGTAGTCCTGGTTCGCCCGCCGCAACGCCCGCAAGCTCACCTCCAGCTCGTCCTCGACCCGCCGTCGGAGCTCCTCCGGCGACGGCGCGGCCTGACGCACGAGCTCGGCCGTGCCGTCACTCACCGCCACAAGGGCTTCCTCGTCGATGCCGTCCGCGGCACTCCAGATCAGCGCGGGCCGCTCGACGCGGTGGTTCCACACCGGTGCGTCCTTCGACCGCCACACCGCCTCGAACGGGTTGCGCGACAACCGCGTGGAGTTGGCCCAGTGCTCGGCCCCGACCGGCTCGCTGAGCCACGGCACCTCGTCCACCGGCAGGTCCGTCACCAGGGCGACCTCGATGACGTCGAGATCTTTCGGCACGTCGAGCAGGCCACCGAAGACCCACAGCTCGACCACCTGGAACCGGAAGAACGAGGCAGGCAGCTCACCGCACTTCTCCGCGAGCTCAGCCAGGTGGTGCACAGCGCGAGTCCATTTCACGAGGTGGATCATGCCTGACCTGGTTCGTGCGGCCTTGGCCCGGCTGGATCGCGTGGAACCGGCGCTGTGTGCATTCCACGAGGTCTTCCGCTCCTTCGCTCCGGTGGATCCCTCGTTGCCGCTGGCCGGCCTGCCCATCGCGGTGAAGCGCGGCGAGCGCCGCAGCCACCGCGAGTCGTTGATGGCTCTCGGTTGCGTCCCCATCGGCCTGACAACCACGCCCGATGGCAGCACCCCGTGGCAGACGTGGGGCCGCAACTCTCGCGGCGTCACACGCAACCCGTGGAACCTCGACCGGACGCCGGGAGGCTCGTCCGCCGGGTCTGCCGTGGCTGTGGCTTCAGGGGTCGTGCCGCTGGCCACGGGCGTCGACGGGGCGGGCTCGATCCGCATCCCGGCGGCGTGGTGCGGGGTGTTCGGCCTGAAGACCACTTCCGCGGAAAGGGCTGCGGTCGGGGTGTTCACCCGCGACCCCGACCTGCTCGCGGCCTACCTGGGCACGTCGGAAGTCGGCTCGCCGACCGCGGTCTGGTCACCTGACCTCGGTTTCGCCTCGGTGGACGCGGAGCAGGCCGAGATCGCCTGGCGGGCGGCGGCGAAGCTGCGTCCGCGCCCCGTGGACCTGGTGCTGCCGAACCCCGCCGAGGACTGGTTCGCGAACCGCTGCGGCCCGAATCCCGCGCTGGACGAGCTGTTCGGGAGCACCGACCTGCTGCTCACCCCGGCAACGCCCGGTCCGCCGCACGGGCACGACGGGCCGGGTACGCGGATCAACACCTCACTGACGTGGGCGTTCAACCTCAGCGGGCATCCGGCGATCAGCATCCCGGCGGGTTTCGACTCCTGCGGCCTGCCGGTCGGGCTGCAGGCCGTGGCGCGGCGCGGACGGGAAGCCGACCTGGTGGCGGCGGCGCGCTTGATCTCCGGTGCGGTCGGGGTCGCACCCTTCGCGAACTGAGCCGATCGGGTGGTTTGACCCCGATCCACCTCGCGCGCCACACCACGTGCGGTCTCCTCGTCGCTCGAGGAGGCCACGGATGGCGCGACGAATCGGCGGCAAGGGCGGCGGATCGGATCCCGGCGCGGGCAAGGCGGGCGCGGTGGTGGCGGCGGGCGTGCTGGCGGTGTCCGTCGCGGCGGGCAGCGGAGGTCTGTCGGCCGGAGGTGGTGCGACTGCCGTGGACGCCGTCGGGACGAACCTGACGAGAGCGAAGTCCGAGGGCGGGAAGGCCGCCCGCAAAGGGGACGCGGACGGCGCGTGGCGGCAGCTGAACATGCGCACCCTGAAACGCACCGCCAAGCCGGCGCTGGAGTGCGTGTCGCATTCGTTCGGCCAGGTGCGGGACCACTTCGTGCGCAACCCGTGCCGGTCGCTCGACCGCACGCTGTTCGCGATCGGCGACGACCGGGGCAACGTCGCGGTCGTGTCCGTGGCCCACGTCGGCTTCCGGAACCGCCGCGACGCCGGCGAGTTCAAGAAGCTGATCGACGTGCACGGCACCGGTGACATCACCCCGCTCGGGGCCCCTCTGCTCGGCCTGGCGGACATCCGCTTCACCGGCCTGCACTACCAGTCCCGGCCGTCCGGCAGCACCGTGGTGATCGCCGAGGCCGAGACCGCGTCCGGGCAGGTCAGCGGCGAGACGCTGGACGCGGTGGCCGACATGGCCAGCTGGCTGCCGCGCTAGGCCTTCCGGCACCATGTAGAGAACCGACGACCGGCTGCGACACAGGGCTATGAGCACCGATCCGTGCGTTGACGACTACATCGCCGGGCTGCCGGACTGGCAACAGCACATCTGCTGCGAGGTCCGCAGGCTCGTCCACGAGGCCGACCCCGGCGTCGAGGAGACGATCAAGTTCACCAACCGGCCGTACTTCGTGCTGGACGGCAACATCTGCGCGTTGCTCGGCACCAAGGACCACGTGAACGTGTTCCTCTACGACAAGGCGATCGTGCCGGACCCGGAGAACATCATCACGAGCGGCCACGCGAACAAGACGGCGCGCATGATCTCCGTGTACCGCGACCAGCCCATCAACGGGCCGGCTCTGGTCGAGATGTTCCGCCGCATCATCGCCAACAACCGTCGGCGGAGGAGTGTCGGACCCCGTCGGTAATCTCCTGGCGCATGGAGGTCGAGATCTACACCGACGGTGCGTGCAGCCCCAATCCCGGTCCGGGTGGCTGGGGTGCCGTGTTGCGCTACGGCGAGCACGAGAAGGACATGTACGGCGGTGACATCGGCCCTACGACGAACAACCGCATGGAACTGATGGCGCCCATCGTGGCGTTGGAGAGCCTCACGCGACCATCCACCGTGAGGCTCTACACGGACAGCACGTACGTCCGCAACGGCATCACCTCATGGGTGCACGGGTGGAAGGCGAACGGCTGGCTCACGAAGGCACGTGAGCCGGTCAAGAACGTCGACCTGTGGCGCCGCCTGGAAGAAGCTGCCAACAGGCACGAGGTGGAGTGGCATTGGGTGAAAGGCCATGCGGGCCATCCGGAGAACGAGCGCGCGGACAGGCTGGCCGTGCGCGGAGTGGAGGAGGTGACGGGGCGGGAGATCACGCAGCCCCAGGCAAAACCGAAGAAAGCTGCCAAGCAGAAGCAACCGCGCGAGCTGAGCGGCGAACCGTGTGGCGCGGCCACGAAGAAGGGCACGCCGTGTCCGATCACCGCTGGGGCGAACGGACTGTGTCACGTGCACGACCCGGCGTTGCAGTGCGGTGCCGTCACGAAGAAGGGCACGCCCTGCACGATCGCGACCGGCGGCGGCCGGTGCGAGTACCACCAGGACGCACTGGAGCTGTTCACGTGACGGCGAGAGAAGCCAGTAGCCGCAACGCTTCCTCCGACGGGCTACCAGGCGCGGCCACGTAGGTCACCAACGCCTGCCCCGCGTCCGAGGTCAGCGTCTCCACGGCCAGTTCGAGCGGCCCCAGCTGCGGGTGGTTCATGCGCTTGAACATGGGCTCTCGCGCGCGCACCGGATGCTCCGCCCACAGCGCGCGGAACAACGGCGACGCCTCGGACATCTCCTCGACCAGCGCCAGCAGCGCCGGGTCGTCCGGGTGGATGCCGTAGTCCGCCCGCAGGTAGCCGACGTTCTCACGCGCGCAGTCCGTCCAGCCGGGGTAGAGCTCCCGCGCGGCCGGGTCGGTGAACATGTACCGCACCATGTTCGGCTGCTCGCGGAAGTCCGTCACGAGCGCCGCGGCCAGCGGGTTCCAGGCGAGCACGTCGAGCCGCCGCCCGAGGACCATCGCGGGCACGCCCTGCAGCGCGTCGAGCAACCACCGCAACGCCGGCCGCACCTCCTCCGACGGCGCCTCCACCCGAGCGGGCCGCGCCAGCCGGTAAAGATGCGCGCGCTCAGCGCTGTCCAGCCCGAGCGCCTGGGCCAGCGCGTCCAGGATCGAGTCGGACGCGTTGGACGCGCGTCCCTGCTCCATGCGCGTGTAGTAGTCGACGCTGATCCCGGCCAGCTGCGCCAGCTCCTCACGCCGCAGGCCCGGCACCCGCCTCCGCGAAGCCCGCTCGGGCGGGTCCAGCGCCGCACGACGAGCCCGCAGGAACTCCCCCAACTCGCTCACGGCTCCCATCATGCCGGGATCGCTCCGACCAGTCCGCCGTCCACGACGAAGTCCTGCCCCGTCACATATCCCGCACGCTCCGACAGCAGGAACGCCACGACGTGCGCCACGTCCTCCGGCTCCCCCAGCCGCCCCATCGCCACCTGCCGCCGGTACGGCTCGTCGTCGACGACGTTGTCGCGGAACATGTCCGTCGCGATGTACCCGGGACTCACCGTGTTGACCCGAACCCCGGGCAGCTCGGCCCCGAGCGTCCGCGCCAGGCTGTGCACCGCAGCCTTGCTGGCCGTGTAGAGCGACGCGCCGGTCAGCCCGCGATGCACCGTCCACGACGCGTTGATCACCACCGACGCCCCCGGCTTCAACCGCGCCCGCTGCACCGTGAAGTACACGCCCTTGAAGTTCGTGGCGAGGACCAGGTCCACGTCCTCCTCGGTGACCTTCCCGAACTCCCGGAACACCCCGATCCCCGCGTTCGCGAAGACCCCGTCCACCTCCCCGGCCTGCTCCATCAACGCCTCGACGTCGGCCGCCTTCGACACGTCCGCGACACGGTCTCAACACCGAGCTCCTGACGCGCCACCGCCAACCGCTCCGGCGAACGCCCGGCCACCACGACCCGCGCACCGTCCTCGACCAGCACCCGCGCCGTCGCCAGGCCGATGCCGCTACCGCCACCCGTGATCAGAAACGTCTTCACGGCTCCGAGACTCCAGCCCGCAGCGTCCTCCAACCAGACCCGCCGTTTCCTGGGTCTGCCAAGACCAGGCTGACCCGCGCGAACCGGCGTAGCGTCGCCGGCATGCTTCCCGAATCCGCCGGGGCGGTGCTCGAGTCCAACGCGCTCGCCCACCTCGTGACGCTGGGCCAGGACGGCGCACCACAGGTCACCATCGTCTGGGTGGGCCTGGACGGCGACGAGATCGTCTCCGGTCACCTCTCCGAACACCAGAAGGTCCGCAACATCCGCAACGACAGCCGCGTGGTGCTCTCCCTGGAAACCCCGAACATCAACGACATGGGCCTGCAGGAGTACCTGGTCATCTACGGCACCGCCCGCATCACCGAGGGCGGGGCGCCGGAGCTGCTCCAACGCCTCGCGCACACCTACCTCGGCCCGGACGTGAAGTTCCCGCCCTTCGACAACCCGCCGCCCGGCTTCATCACGCGCATCAAGGTCGACCGCGTGACCGGCGTCGGCCCCTGGGCCTCCTAGACCTCGTCGTGCAGGAGTGGACGGCGGTAGCTCGCCAGGCCTCGGTCCCGGTTCATCCAGCAGTTCGCGACAACCGGGGAACGCCACAGCGTCTCGTCGTCCAGCAGGCTCACCGGAACACCTTCGCCAGGCGAGCCATGCCCTCCGCGATCTCGTCCGGTGTGTTGGTGGTGAACGACATTCGGAACGTCGCGTGGTCCGGCGTGGTGGCGAAGAACGGCGCCCCCGGCACGAACGCGACGTCGTGCCGCAGCGCCTCCTGCAACAGCTCGGCAGTGTCCACGTCACCCGGCAACCGCAGCCACACGAACATGCCACCGTCCGGATCGGTCCACGTCGTGTCAACGGGAACCGTGCCCGGCAGCGCCTCGATCATCGCATCGCGGCGCGCCCCGTACTCGACGCACAGCCTGGCGACGTGCGCGTCGAGGTCGTTGTCCTTCAGGTAAACCGCGGCGGCGGCTTGGTCCACTGTGGACGTGTGCAGATCTGCGGCCTGCTTCACGATCACCAACGTCCGGAGCAGGTCCTCTGGCGCCCGCAGCCAGCCGAGCCGCATCCCGGGGGCGCCGATCTTCGAGAAGCTGCCCAGGTAGACGGTTCGATCGCTGATGGATGCGAGCGGCGCGACAGCGGAACCCCGATACCGCAGCTCTCCGTAAGGATCGTCCTCGACGACCCAGAACGAGTGCTCCTCGGCCAGAGCGGCGATCTCCGCGCGACGTGCGGCGGACAACGTCCGGCCGGTCGGGTTCGCGAACGTCGGCACGAGGTACAGCATCGCCGGGCGTTCGGCTTCCACAACGGATCGCAGTGCCGCGGGATCCAGGCCGTCGGCATCACCGGCAACGGGCACGATGCGGGCACCGGCCATCTGGAAACACTGCAGCGCGGCCAAATACGTCGGCTCCTCCACGGCCACGACGGCGCCCGGTTCCAGCAGCGCGGTGGCCACGAGGGTCAGCGCCTGCTGCGAGCCGGTGGTGATCAGGACGTCCGAAGTGGGCAGACCGCGACCCGTCAGACGTGCGGCGACCAGCGATCGCAGGGCGCGGTTTCCTTCTGTGGGAGCGTATTGCAGCACTGAGCGGTCCCGCAACGCGACGTCGTAGGCGGCGCGCACACCGTCCAGGTCGAACAGTTCGGGGGCGGGAAGTCCACCCGCGAAGGAAATCACCTCGGGACGCGAGGTCAGCGCGAGCAGGTCGCGCACCGGAGAGCTGGCCACGGAGAGGGTGCGGTGCATGAACGCACGCTAATCGGCGTGGTCTCCAGCCGGACTCGGATTTTCTGTCGGTGGTCGTGGCCAGCGTGGCGGGCATGGACATCGAGACCCGCGGCCGCCGGCGAGGTGTTCACGGCCACGCTGCCCGGCGGTCAGTACGCGGTGGAGGTGCACGAGGGCCACCCGGACGGGCTGATCGCCGTCACCGGGCGCATCCTCGCCGACGAGAGCCTGCGGTTCGACCGCGCCGGCGACGGCTGGGGTGCCCGGCTGGCGACGTTCTTCACCGACCCCGAGGTCGAGCCCGACCCGGCCAAGTGGACGACGGAGGTGGCCATCCGGCTCGCGGACCGAGTTCGTGCTTATATGCCGTATGAGCTATATTGCTGGCATGGCATCAACGTTCGCCGTGCTGGCCGACCCGAGTCGCCGGGAGATCCTCGACCTGCTGCGTGAACGCGAGCGGCCGGTCGGCGACCTCGTCGACCGGCTGACACTGACCCAGCCGACCGTCTCGAAGCACCTCAAGGTGCTGCGCGAGGCCGGTCTGGTCGAGGTGCGCACCGACGCCCAGCGGCGCTGGTACCGGCTCGCCCCAGGCCCGCTGGCGGAGGTCGACGCCTGGCTCGCGCCCTACCGGCGGATGTGGGAGCAGAGCCTGGACGCGCTCGAACGACGACTTGACGAGATCGAAGGGGACTGACCCGTGGACGCCGAACTGCAGATGATCGAGGGCAAGCCCGTCCTGCGCTTCGAGCGCAGGCTGCGGCACTCGCCGGAGAAGGTCTGGCGGGTGGTCACGGAGCCGGGCGAGATGAAGCACTGGTTCCCGGCGGAGGTCGAGATCGACGGCCGGACGATGCGCTTCACGTTCCCGGACGCGGCCCCTGTCGACGCCGACGGTGGCGAGGGCGAGCTGCTCGAGTCCGACCCGCCGAAGGTCTTCGCGTTCCGCTGGATCAACGACGTGCTGCGCTTCGAGATCCTGCCGCGCGAGGACGGCTGCCTGCTGGTCTTCACCGCCGTGGTCACCAACAAGCTCTCCGTCGGCCGCGACGCGCCCGGCTGGACCACCTGCCTGGACGCACTGGTCGCCCACGCCGACGGCAGGAAGTTCGAGCCACCGACGGACTGGCTGCCGCGCATCGAGCACTACATCGCCAAGTTCGGCCTGGACGAGGGCACCGACGGGCCCGACGGCGTGCTGTTCGTCCGCGACCTGGTCTGGAAGCCGCTCGACGAGGTCTGGCAGCTGCTCACCGAGGGCACCGAGAACGAGGTTCCGGTGCGCGCCGCCCACCCCGGTCTCACGCCGGGCAGGATCACGCGGTCCGAGGCGCCGCGCCTGCTGGAGTTCGAGTGGCTCCAGGACGGTGCACCGAAGGGCGTCGTGCGCTGGGAGTTCGAGCACATCCCGTTGCAGGGCACCACTGTCACGCTGTTCCAGGAGAACGCCCACGGTCCAGAGGCCCTCGCCGCGTGGCACGTGCACCTGGAGTTGTTCTTCGCCGCCACGCAGGGCGAGATCCGCTGCCCGTGGCCGAAGGGAGCGGGAGGACGAACTGACGAAGCGCTACGCCGAGCGCTGAAGAGCGAAACCGGCGCGGCCGCTGGGGAGAACGGCCGCGCCAACAGGTGTCACTCGTGCTGCACGCGATCGACGAGCCGGGCCCAATCCGGCGCAGAGCGGCCCAGCCGCCTCGGCGCCGTCGACTCGTGCTCGAGCACCGCACGCCGCCGATCCCCCGGATCCGGCGCGAGGGCTTCGAGCTGACCGAGGTCGGCGGCGGTGAGGGGAACGTCGGTCACCTGCGAGGCGTCGTACTTCGCGATCGTCCACCAGCACATGTCGGCGGCGTAGTCGCAGCCGAGCCTGCGGAACGACTCCTCCGCGGCGATGAGATCGCGCACCGCCGCGGCTCTCTTCCTGGTGGCGAGCATGAGGTCGGCCCGCACCTGCCGGGCCCTCGCCACAACCTCGGGGAAGTCCGCCGTGGCGATAACGGCCGTGGCCAGCTTCTTGCCCTCGTCGTACCTCTTGTCCGCGAGGCACAGCCGGGCCTGGAGCACGGTGACCCAGTGGTACGGCTCCGTACCAGGAGTCAGCAGTTTCTCGGCCTCCTGGGCTCGTCGCACCGCTGCGTCGAGCAGGTCGCGTTCACCCGTCTCGTCGTACCGCAGCAACTGCATCTCGGCGTGCAGCGAGGCGCACACCCCGAGCTCCTCGCTCGCCGGCCCACCGATCGAGCGGAACAGCGTCTTGGCGACCATGAGCAGGTGTTCGCACTTGGCCAGGTAGTGCGCGCGGTCCTGCCCCCGCCCCGCTGCCGCGATGTGCAGCGCAACCCGTGCCTGGGCACGTTTCCCGCGCGCGACCGTCTTCAGATCGCGGCATTTCTCCGCGATCAGCGTCCCGTCCTCGGCCACCGAGACCGCCAGGCTGAAGCGGCGCTCGCGGAGCAGGTGCCAGGACTGCCCGGCGATGAGCACTTTCGCCTCAAGCTCCCCCTTGCCCTTCAGCGGCGGCATCGACGACAACGTCCGCAGGCACAGCTCGGACAAACGCCGGACCAGCCGCACGTCCCCGTGTGCCTTGGCCACGGCCACCACCGACTCGAACGCCCAGACCAGTTCGAAATCGCCAGTGCCGCGCTCCGCCAGTTCCTGCGCCAGCGCGTGGGCATGATCTGAGAAGGGCGGCAGGGCCTGCAGGGCGCTCAGGATCGTGCGGGTGTGCCGTACCCCCTCACCTTCCGTCACCGCGGACGGTGCGTCTCCGTTCTGCCCCTCGAGTGCTCTGAGACTCCGCACCAGTTCCTCCTCACCGCTGCGAGTGCCCGGATCGAACGAGTGAGCCACCAGCTGCTGGAGCACGGCCGGCAGTGAGTTCATCTCGATACCCGGCGGCACGACCACCACAACGCCACACCCGTTCGCGCTGTCGTGGTGGTAGAGCTTCTGGCGAATCAGGCCCAACTCGTAGCGCACCCCGCGGCGCTCAACGAAGTCGTTGGACAGCAACGCTTTCAGGTAGGCTGGCGACACGATGACCACCACGATCCGGTCCCGGACAGCGGTTTCCATCCAGGCCTGAATGGACATCGGGTGGATGGCGCTCAGATCAGCGTCCCAGAGCACGTCGAAAGTGTGCTCTCGCAACACGTCGACCACCGCGGCCGCGGCGGGACGTCCATCGCTACAGCTGTAGCTAACGAATATGGCCATCGCAGCGGCCTCTCCCGTCACAGGCACGGGGAACGAGGGGCTGGATGAGCTTTCTGGTGCTGTTGAACATGGTGCGCCTCCAGGGGTGGGGTCGGCGAACAGATCCGGCTGGATCGGTGCGGCGAGGACCACAGGACCAATCACCTGAACGGGACCTGGATGGCGGCACTCATCAGGGGTCGAACGTCATACGCTGACGGACGGCGACATCGCCTCGCCTCACTGGACTTGGGGTTCGGTTGCGGTTGCCACCGGGCGGGCGGCTGTTGGCGCAGCCACCCGCCCTGTCACATCGGTCAATGTCCTCCCAGTTCTGCCAGTCGTCGGTCGATCACGTTCGGGGTCTCGTTCGCGGGCAGAGCGAACTTCTCCAGCTGGTAGAAGTAGTTCAGGAACTCCTTGAGCTCCGGCCCCGCGGTGAGCAGCGCGTCCTTGTACGGCTGCTCGATCAGCAGAGCGAAGTCCTCCTCGCCCTCGGAAAATTCGAGGATGGAGAACGAGCTCTTCATCGCCGGGTGGAAGCCCGCGGAGAACGGCAGGATCTGGATCGTCACGTGCGGCAGTGCGGCGACCTCCTTGATCCTCAGCAGCTGGCGCCGCATGATGTCCTCGCTGCCGATCACCCGGTGCAGCACGGCTTCGTCCATGATGATGAAGATCTCGGGACCATCCGGCTCCAAGACCACCTGGCGGTGCAGGCGGATCTCGACGCCGCGCGCGACGCTCTCCTCGCTTTGGGCGTTGGCCCCGACCAGGACGCGTGCGTAGTCCGAGATCTGGACCAAACCGGGGATGACGTTCAGCTGACACTGCCGGACTCGAATGGCCGAGGTCTCCAGCTCCACGAACTTCGCGAACTGCTCGGTGAAGAAGCCCTTGTACTTGTCCATCCACGCCGAACGCGAGCGTTTGATGGCTCTGGCCAGGCCGACGAGCTCGTCAACGCGCTCTTTGTCCGTCACCCCGTAGTGCAGCAGGAGGGCTTGGACGTCGGTGACCGAGATCTTGTTCTCGCCCTTCTCGACCCTGATGAGCTTCGACACGGACCAGTCAAGCGCGTCCGCGACCGCCTGCTGGGTGAGGCCAAGATCGTCCCTCGTCTGCTTCAGCTCGCCGAGCAGGCGTTTCTGCAGAACAACGGGACTGTCCACGGTGGGCAACACGTCTCCCTTCATTCTGCTACATAGCAGAATGGTACCTGCACATAGCGTAGTCGCGTAGTGCAGTCAACTGTTTGGCGGATAGCAGAAGGAGAGCTATCAAAGACGGGGTCAAATGAAGAGATGACACGCCGGTGATCGAGACATCACCCGTCGATCGGGTAATGCCGTCAGACCAGGGTGGCCAAGAACGCGAGCCAGCTCACGAGCGGCACCGCGAGCCGGGTACCGGCATCCTTGGAGTCTCGAACCCACACGGTGGTGCCGTCACTCGCACACTCAAGGCAATTCGAACCGGTCGAACCGCTGTACGAACTGCGGATCCACCTGAACTCTGCCGCCATCGTCGTCCTCCTCGCACGGTCCCCGACCACAACCGCCGCGTTCGGCCCGGTTCCCCCGTGCGCCCCGGAAGAGGGGCGGAGGGAACGCCTCCGGCCCGACGAGGCCCACATCTGAGGGTAAATCGGCGAAGTTGATCCCCACACCGCCAGAGGTGCGCCACCCAGTAGACAGAAAGGGGTCATTTCGATGACATAGCAGGCCCAAAACCTGTTGGCATCACATGGAATCAGAGCGTGGCGAGCCGGTCAACGCCGAGACCGGTGATCAGCAGCCGCTCCTTGCGGTTGCCCGTCAGCCGTTGCGTCCAGTCGGCGAACCCGCCGTCGCCGATCTCCACGCCGTCGCGGAAAACCTTGTAGCACAAGCCTTTGTAGTACCCGGTGCGCCGCGACGGGTCCGCGGGCAGGTCACCGCGCACCACCTCGAACCGGGGATCCAGCACCGTCACCCGCACCTCGACGTCCCCGCACGCCTCACGCAGGAACTCGACGTGTTCCTGAAAGTGCTGTCGCTCAAAGGCGAGCGACCCCCGGTCACGTCCGGCGGACACCGCGGCGAACAACGTGAAGTGCGCGAACCGGCCCGCGCCCTCGAACAGCTGCGCGCGCACCACCCGCTGCACCGCGGCGAGCCGCACGTCCTCACCCGAAGCCTGCCTGCGCACCGCGGCTTCAAGCGCCAGCGCGTTGGTCGTGTCGGCCGCGACCTCGGTGCCGCGGATCGTCGTCAGGACGTTGTTCTGGTCCATCTCGGCGACCGCGGAACACGTCCCGAGCGGCACCACCGGCGCGAGTCCCAGCACCTCGAACGACGAGGGCAGCGCGTCCAGCAGCCGGTCCTCCGCCGCCCGCAGCACGCCGAACGGCACCGCGGCCGGCGCCACGAAGCGGTCGGACCGGTACTGCCGCAGCACATTCGGCCCGGACAACGCACTCGCACGACGCCGCATCAGTTCGAGCAGCACGCTGGTGAGGTCGCTACCGCGCAACCGCGCCAGCCGCTCCAACGCCTCCTCGCCACCCAACGACCGCAGCACCCGCGTCAAGAGAGCCATGTTCACCATGATCCGCACAACGGCCAGTGGATTTCGCAAGCGCCGCGGTGGATCACCTGACTAGGGTCGCGGGCATGACCCGCGATCTCGGCGACGCCACCCGTTTCCTGCCCGGCGAGCTCGTCGTGGGCACGGACGCACGGATCCGGTTCGCCGACCGCGTCGAGATGATCCACCCGTGGGACGGCAGGGTGTTCTTCTCGGTCGAGATCACCGCTCCCCGGTTCGGCGCACGCCTCGACCGCGTCACCACCTTCGCGGACGGGCAGGCGCTCGCGGACTTCCTGGCCTGCCGCGAGGACGGGGAGTGGGTCAGCCCGAACCGCGACCTCGCCGTCACGGCCGGCCGCGACGAGCTGACGTGGCGGATCCAGACCGCCGGGTGCCGGGCGGAGGTCACCACGATCTGGCCGGCGGACCTCGCCGATCAGCTGCGCGAGTTCCTGATCGACACCGGCACCGTGGACACCACGTCGATCAGCGAGGGCGGGCTGTGGGGACGGCGGGCGGCGCAACGGGCCGCGCTCGGCGCGAAGATGTCCCTGCCCGCCTGGCGAACCGCCGTCGCGCGCACGAAGATCAGCGAAGGCACGACAGTGCTCGACCTGGCGTGCGGCAGCGGTGAGTTCTGCGCTCTGGCAACGGAAGCAGGCGCGAGAGCAACCGGGATCGACGCGTCGCACGAGATGATCGAGCTGGCCCGGCGCACCGCGCCCGAAGCCGAGTTCCACGTGTGGCCACTGGGGCGGTTGCCTTGGGACGACGGCACGTTCGACGTCGTCACGGCGTTCAACGCGCTGTTCTTCGCGGCGGACCCCGAAACCGCGTTCGCCGAGGCCGTCAGGGTCAGCAGGGACCACGTGGTCGTGTGCGACTGGCACCCGGAGCACCCGAGCGACATCCTCACCGTCGGGCGGGCCGTCCTGGGATCAGGCGGACGCAGGCGCGCGAAGATGCCGGAACCACAGGAAGAACTCGCGATCGACATTCCTCAGGATCATCCCGACGAGGACACGATGCTGCGTGCCTTCCTGAGCACAGGCGGCTACCAGCGGCTCATCGAGAGCGAAGGTGAAGAAAGTGTCGCGGAGAAGATCAGGATTGCGGCTGAACCGTTCCGGACCGCGGACGGCGGTTATCGGTTCGCGAACAAGTACCTGATGTCCATCTTCTGCAAGAACCCCAGAATGTGAATCAAGCCGCGGCGAGGACCTCGTAGCCGGCTGTGGTGAGCGCTGCCGGCCCTGGACGTGCGCTGATCAGGCCCGCTGAGGTCAGGCGCAGGCCGACGAACTGGTCGGCGCAGCACAGGCCGTCGACGAGCAGTGAGCTTCCGGCGATCTCGCAACGGCCGTCGGCAACGGCTCTGAGAACCGCGCGGTCGCGGTGTGTGAGCGATGAGGCGGTCATCTTCTTCTCCTAGCGGTAAAGCTTCTGCTTACTGATACGTCGAAGAAGAAGGCTTCGGTTCGACATCATCGCCGGAGAATTCCGCGCGTACCCCCAAAAGACGTACCGCACGGCCGTGTTCGAAGCGGTCCAGCACGGTCAGCGCGGCCTCCGCCAGATCGTCCGCGGACGACGTCGGCGCAGGCAGCTTCATCAAACGCACCTTCGTGAAGAAGGGCACGAAGCGCACCTTCACCCCCACCCGCACGACCGGGCGGCCCTCGGCGGCCACGTCCGCGGCCACCTGGCGGGCCAGCGCCACGACCTCGCGCCGGATGTCGTCGAGCGAGACGAGGTCCTGCTGATAGGTCTTCTCGCGGCTGCGGGACTTCACCACCCACGGCGTCGCGCTCACGACCGTGTCGCCCGCTCCCAGCGCCAGGGTCCGGTAGTACGGGCCCATCCGCGGGCCGAACCGCGCGGCCAGGGCGTCCGGTGACGCGGCTGCCAGGTCCGTCACCGTCGAGAAGCCGAGCTCGGCCAGCTTGCGCTCGGTCTTCGCGCCGATGCCCCACAACGCGGACGTCGGCCGGTGCCCCATCACCTCGACCCAGTTCGCACGGGTCAGCTGGAACACGCCGGCGGGCTTGCCGAAGTCGGTCGCGAGCTTGGCGCGCAGCTTGTTGTCGCCGATGCCGACCGAGCAGTGCAGCCCGGTCGACTCGAGCACCGCGGCCTGCAGCGACCGGGCCAGTTCGAAGGGATCGTCGACGCAGGCACCGACGAACGCCTCGTCCCAGCCCATCACCTCGACGACGACCGGGAACGACCTCAGCACGGCCATCACGTCCGCCGACGCCGCCTCGTACAGGGCGTGGTCGGCAGGCAGGAACACAGCGTCGGGCAGCTTCTTGAACGCGGTCCGCAACGGCATCCCGGAGCGCACGCCGAACTCGCGCGCCTCGTAGGAGGCGGTGGCGACGACCGCGCGCTCGGTCGGATCGCCGTTGCCGCCGACGACCACGGGCCTGCCGCGCAGCGACGGATCGCGGAGGACCTCCACCGCCGCGATGAACTGGTCGAGGTCCACGTGCAGGACCCAGTCCGCCATGCTGGACAGTATGAAACGGTCGGCGGGAATCCTGCTCTTCAGGCGAAACGAGCAGCTGGAGGTCCTTCTCGGGCACATGGGCGGCCCGTTCTGGGCCCGCAAGGACGCCGGCGCGTGGTCGGTGCCGAAGGGCGAGTACACCGACGACGAGACGCCGGAGGCGGCGGCGAGGCGAGAGTTCGAGGAAGAGCTCGGGCTCCCGGTGCCCGAGGGCGAGCTGATCCCGCTCGGCGAGGCCAAGGGCTCCGGCAAGGTCATCACGGTGTGGGCACTGGAGGGCGACCTGGATCCGGAGGCCGTCACGCCGGGCACGTTCGAGCTGGAGTGGCCGCCGAAGTCGGGTCAGCGCAAGACGTTCCCCGAGGTGGACCGGGTGCGGTGGTTCAGCGTGGAAGAGGCGAGCGCGAAGATCGTCTCCGCGCAACGCCCCTTCCTCGACCGGCTCAGCTCCAGATGAGGCTCGCCCACTCCGGGTGATCGATGAACGGGTTGCGGTTGCGCTGGTAGTTCTCGTAGATCATCTTGTTGCGCCGCTGCTCGAACGCGTCCACCGGGTCCTCGGCGTGCCACTGCAGCAGCACCGACAGCTTGCCGTGGTAGGGCGCGGTGCCGTTGGACACGGAGTTGTTGAGTTCCAGGTTCGCGAAGCCGTCCGTGCCCTCGTAGCGCACAGCCATGTAGAACAGCATGCGTGCGACGTCGCCCTTCACGGCGTCACGCGGCTCGAACGAGTCGCCGTCGGCGAAGCTGCCCGATGCCTCGCTGACCGCCGAACCGCCGTTGTCGAAGTCCAGGTTGCCGCGCGCCGCGTTCACGGACACGTCCTCAGGGCGCAGGTGGTGGATGTCGGTGCCCGGACCGGTGGCCGTGCCGAAGTCACCGTGCGACTTGGCCCAGACGTGCTCGCGGTTCCAGTCGTCGGCGCCGCCTCCGTTGGTCGACTTCGGCTGCGAACGGCCGCTGTACAGCAGGATCACGTTGTTCGAGTTGTTCGGATCCTCGTCCGTCACCTTCAGCGCGTCCCAGACCGCCTCGTAGCTCAGCTTGGTCTGGTCGCGGATGATGCTGTTCAGAGCGTTCTTCAACGCCGAGCCGGTCTTGTTGCAGGCCGCCGCGTAGTAGCCGGCGCAGGCCGGTGGTGTTGTTGTCGACGAGGTGGGCGGGGCCGACGAGGTGGGTGTCGCGCTGGTGAACGCGAACGCCGTGGACGAGACCAGGCCGGGATGCGAGAAGTACGAGCTCAACGAGCCCGTGACGTCGATCCGCCTGCCCAGCAACGACGGGTTGGACCTGAGCCCCCACGAAGCGCGGAACGCCGTCGGGATCTGCACGTAGATCATGCGCGACGTGCCGGTCTCGGACGCCGAGTCGGCCAGCGCGAGCGCGTAGTCGCTGGGGTAGTTCGAACGAACGACCGTGTTCGTGGCCGTGGGCTGACCGACGACGTACCCGCTCACGGTCGCCGACGACCCGTTCTGCTGACTGATCGCCTGAGCAACGGTGAGCGGAGCTGCTGCGGAAGCGGCGGTCGACCCGTACAGGCCGACCGCCGCCAACAAACCGATGATCAACGCCAGTGGACTCCACCGCGCCATTTGCTCTCCCCGATCGTGTGAATGTTTCGCACACAATCAGGTGCAATGGTCAACGCGCGGTAAACGCAGTGTCACGGCACCAGGACGACCTTGCCCGTGGTCCTCTTCGACTCGACGAGCTCGTGCGCCTTCGCGGCGTCCGCGAGCGGCACCACGTGGTCGAGCTGCACCTTGACCTGCGGCAACGCCTCCAGATCGGCGCCGGAGGCGGACACGCTGCCGAAGAGCTCGAACCGGATGCCGAGGTCGGCAGCTCGGTCAACGTCAAAACCCGGGTTGCCGGGAATGGTCGACACGAGCACGCCGCCGGGCTTCAGCACCTTGGCGGACCGCTCGGCGTACTCACCGCCGACGAGGTCGAACACCACGTCGACCGGCTCGATCTCGGTGAAGTCCTGGTGCCGGTAGTCGACGACCTCGTCGGCGCCGAGCGAGCGCACGAAGTCGTGCTTGGCCGCGGAGGCCGTGCCGATCACGTACGCGCCGCGCGCCTTGGCGAGCTGCACCGCCACGTGCCCGACGCCACCGGCCGCCGCGTGGATCAACACGCGCTGACCGGCGGAGACACCGCCCCGCCCGAGAAGCGCCTGCCACGCCGTGAGCGCCACCAACGGCAGCGCGCCCGCTTCCTCGACGGTCAGCCACGAGGGCCGGCGGGCGAGGTCGGACTCGTCCGCCACGACGTACTCGGCGTAGCCACCGCCCGTGCCGGGGAAGGGAAGCATCCCGTACGCGTCGTCGCCGGCCGCGAACCCCCGCACGCCCTCACCGGCCTGCTCCACGGTGCCCGCAACGTCCCAGCCCAGCGTGAACGGCGGCTCCCCGAGCGCCGGGAACCCGCCGGCCCGGATGTAGGTGTCGACCGGGTTCACACCGGCCGCGCCCACCTTGACCAGCACCTGACCCGGTCCTGGCACGGGCTTCGCGACTTCCGCGACCTCCAGCACGGACGCGCCCCCGACGGTCTTCTGCGTGATGACTCGCATCTTGATCCCCTTCGATGTTCTCGATGCGGATCATCTTGCAGTTAGCGCCAACTTCTAGAAAGTAGGCACTTCTGAGTAACTAACTCTCCCTCAGGTAGAGATCACGAAGCAGGGCGATCTCCGCGCCGTGGTGGATCACCTCCCGGTTGATGTGCAGCACCAGCGTGGCCATCGGCTCCTCGGCGAACGGCCCTTCCGCCGGACCGACAGCAAGCGAGAGATCCGCCTTGCGCGCACCGTCCATCCACGCCGCATAGGCGTCGTCCAACTGCTTCAACGCCTCGTCCGCGCTCAGCGCGTACTGCCACGTCCTGTAGTCGGCGGACGGGCCACCGAAGTGTGAGGCCGTGCGCATGTTGAACACGCCCACGATGATGTGCGCCATTCGCCACGCGATCGTGGTCACCGGCTCCGGCGAGGGCAGCGGGAGCTCCCAGTCGATCGAGCCGTCCCGCCGCACCGTCCACACGTCGGACACGGGCTCCCAGAAGTACTCGTCGTCGGTCAGGCCCTCCAGCCGCGGCCGCAACTGCATCTGCCAATGCCAGTCGAGCTGGTCCGTCAACTGCTTGTTCCAGTCCATGCCGGCGACGGTAGGCCCGACTGCGGACAACCACTGTCCTGAAACTAATAAACCGAGCGCTCGGTCTAGTATTGAGCACATGACGACTGTGCAGGAGACCGCGGCGGTCCGGTACGGCATCTGGGTGTTGTGCCCGGTGCTGGGAGCGGCTGTGGTGTGGGGGCTCAAGCTGGCAGCCGTGTGGATCACGACGTTGAGGTGGTTCCCGTTTCAGGGCGTGTTCGAGCTGGTCACGGACATCCCGGAGCCGTGGGTGACGATCGCGGCGCTCGCCGTGGGCGCACTCGGCGGCGGGGTGCTCGCTCTGTTGTGGGCCGCCGAGATGATGTCGGTCGAGGTCTCACACGACCGCGTCAGGCTGAAGAAGGACGACAAGATCTTCGACTTCGGCCGCAACCAGATCGAGTCGGTGTTCACCGAAGGCAAGCAACTCGTGCTGCTGTCACCCAGCGGAGCCGAGCTCGCCCGCGAGAGTTCGGACCTGAGCAGGGCCAGGCTCGAACAGGCCTTCACCGGCCAGGGCTACCGGTGGCTCGACGCGGACCCGTTCGCGGACGACTACCGCATGTGGGTCGAGCACGCGCCCGATCTTCCGGCGGACGTGAACGCCCTGTTCACGGCGCGGCGGAAGGCCATCTCGAAGTACGAGCACGAGGAGGCCGCAGAATTGGCGCGGGAGATCCGCAAGCGCGGAGTCTGCGTCAAGGACGAGAAGAAGAGGCAGTACTACAGGTGCGAACGGTAGATCCGGTCAAGCACGCCGCGAAGAAGCGCCACATCACCGACACGGCCGCGGGCCTGTTCGCGGAGAAGGGCTTCGATCGGACGACCGTCGCGGACATCTGCAAGGCCGCCGACATCAGCACCGGCAGCCTGTTCCACTACTTCCCCACCAAGCGGGCGATCTTCCGCGAGATCTTCGAGCAGGACGGCAAGGACAACGCGGAGATCCTGGCGCGGGCCGGGGAGCTGAGCCCGTGGGACGGCGTGCTGATGGTGATCGACCACCTGTGCGTGCCCGCGCTCGACCGGTCCGTGGCCGGGCTGGTGCTGGAGGTCGTGGCGCAGGCGAGCCGTGATCCAGAGCTGTGGGAGCTGGTCGCCCGCAACGAACAGGCGGTGCGCGACGAACTGGCCGTCCTGCTGCAGCGGGCGCACGACGCGGGCCAGATCAAGCTCCCGGTGAGCGCTCGGACGGCCGCGACCTGGGCGCAGGGTCTGGTCGACGGCCTGTACGGCAGGCTCGTCGACCCGGACTTCGACGCGACCGCTCAGGTGAGCACCCTCCGGTTGATCCTTTCCCGGTTCGTGGGTGCTCAAGCACCATGAGGACATGGCCTACGACGTCGCCGCGGTCCGCGCCCACTTCCCCGCGTTGCGCGAGGGTGCCGCGCACTTCGACGGACCCGGCGGCTCGCAGACGCCGGACGTCGTCGCCGACGCGGTCAGGGAAACCCTGACCTCGGCGATCGCCAACCGCGGCAGCGTCACTGCCGCCGAGCGCAGGGCCGAGGAGATCGTCCGGACCGCGCGCCGCACGATGAGCGAGTTCCTCAACGCGGGCAGCATCGTGTTCGGGCGCAGCATGACCCAGCTGACCTACGACATCTCCCGCACGCTCGCGAAGAACTGGCGGCCCGGCGACGAGATCATCGTGACCAGGCTCGACCACGACGCCAACGTACGGCCGTGGGTGCAGGCGGCCGAGTCGGCACGGGCCACGGTGCGCTGGGCGCCGTTCGACCGCACCACCGGCGAACTGCCCGTCGAAGCGGTGACGAACCTGCTGTCCGACCGCACCCGCGTCGTCGCGATCACGGCGGCGTCGAACCTGCTCGGCACGCGTCCGGACGTGGCGGCGATCGCGGCGGCGGCGCACGAGATGGCGGCGTTCGTGTACGTCGACGGCGTGCACTACACACCACATCTACCGGTCGACGTCGAGGCGATGGACGCGGACTTCTTCGTGTGCTCGCCGTACAAGTTCCTCGGCCCGCACCTCGGCGTGCTGGCGGCCGCGCCGGAACTGCTGGAGACGCTGCGGCCGGACAAGCTGCTGCCGTCGACGAACGCCGTGCCGGAACGGTTCGAGCTGGGCACGCTGCCGTACGAGCTGCTGGCGGGCACAACCGCGGCGGTGGAGTTCATGCGCGGCCTCGACGGGCTGGAGGAGCACGAGTCCGGGCTGCGCGACCAGCTCGAGGCGGGCCTGCGCGAGCTCGGCGTGCGGATCTACAGCAAGGCGTCCGCGCGCACTCCGACCGTGCTGTTCTCGGTCGACGGGCTGGAGCCGGCCGAGGTGTACCGCAGGCTCGGAGCCGAGGGTGTCAACGCGCCCGCTGGCCACTTCTACGCGATCGAGTGCTCGCGGTGGCTCGGCCTCGGCGACAAGGGCGCCGTGCGGGCCGGCATCGGGCCGTACAACGACGAGTCCGATGTGGACCGTCTGCTCAAGGCCGTCGCGAAACTCAGATGAACAGGATCAACCCGACGTAGGCGATCCCGACGAGCACGCTGATGTTGAGCTTGCGGCCGACGCGCTCGCCGGGGTGGTCGGCGATCAACGACCGTGCACGGGCCCACATCAGCTTCTCGCCCGCCTGCCGGTCCGGCAGGTGCGGTGTTGTGATCACGTCGCCGTGCGGGCCGAACGCGAGCATGAGCTGCGGACCGGCGCGACGGACCCCGTGCAGCTGCGCCCACGGCACGCGGTAGGTCCAGATGCCGGTGTACAGCACGACCGAGCGGTGGTCGAAGCGCAGCAGCGGCTGGAACCGTGTCACCGCGGCCAGCACGCACTGCACGCCGATCAGGCCGACGACGAACAGGTCCGGGTACTGCTTCAGCACGATCAGCGCGCCGGCCGCGCCCAGCAGCAGCAACACGCCCTCGGTCCGTCGCCGGTCACCCGGCCACATCGCGTGCGGCAGCTCGACGGGCGTACCGGCGGTGACCGGCTCCCCCGGAAGATGTGCACTGTGGACGGTGTGGCGCGGGCGCACCCGGCTGAGGGTGCTGGTGGCCACGACCTCCCCCTCGACCAGGAGCGCGACCTGACCGCCGTGGTGCCACTCACCCGCGACGAGGATCTCCGCGGGCTCGAGCCTCACCGGCGGGTCCTCCTCACCGCGCCACACCCGGCCGAACTGCTCGGTGTCGTGGTAGAGCGGCGACTCAAGCCCGAGGTCGGCGAACGTGGTGACGGTCGCGATGTCGTCCTTGTTGTGCCGCAACAGGATTCGCCGCTGGCCGACGGGGTGGGCCTGCAGCCGGACCGCCTTCACCGGACCGGTCCACAACGCGCGGCGGCGACGTTCCCGCGCGGCCAGCAGGATCGCGAGGAACACGGCCGCGCCGCCCAGCGCCAGCCACCAGGTGAAGTCCTCGGGCTCGCTCACCATCTGCACCCACGCGCCGTCCTCCAGCATCGGGACCTTGTCGCCGACCTGGTACTCCTCCGGCGCGAGCGGATGGAGCTCGATCCGCCGGTGGCCGGGCAGTTCCACCCACACGTCGTAGGTGTCCTTGACCTCGACGACCTCGGCATCAACCCGGCTGGCGTTCGCGACGTGCTGCGCGACCTCGTCGTTCCTGAGGTCGTACTGCACGAACGTCAGGAACCCGAACACCACTAGCAGCACGGCGACGATGCGTAGAACTCCGCGTTGTGGCGGCATGTCCGGCAACGACACGAGGGCGTCGCCCGCCGCCGCGTGCTGGTCCGCGCGTGACCTGATCGTCCATGCCGCAACGATCCCGCACGCGACGGCGTACAGCCCGAACGGAACGTTGGTGGGTGCCGAGGGGTCGAACACGATGTCCAGCACACCGAAAGTCACGCCCATCGCGCAGCCGGTGAGCACACGGCCGAACAACAACAGCAGCGGTGTGGCCAGCCACGGCACCATGGCGATCGAGAAGAACGGGTTGGGCTCGCAGGGCTGCGCGACCGTGCACGGCGCACCGCTCCCGCTCAGGGCGAAGTAGAAGGCGACGACCCAGCCGCCGACGAGCCCGACCTTGGTCACCCACCACGGAACCGCGGCCGCCTGCCACCGCTGGACATCCATAGCGCGGATCATGACACGCCCATTGCTCCGAACGGTGTGATTCCGGCACAACAAAACGGGTATCCGCAGCTCAGAACCTAGGAGGTGGACACATGCTGGCCATCATCGCCGCAGTGGCATTCGGGCTCGCCCTGATCCTCGACCTGGCGAAGGCAGCGCTCGGTGGAGTGATCACCGTCAACACGCTGGTGGTGCTCGGGCTGCTGCTCCTAGCCCTGCACCTCGCCGGTGTTGGTTCCAGCACGCGTTCCTGGAGCTGGCGCCGTGCCCGCAGGTAAGACTGTCGACCGCCCCACCAGGCTGCCGAAAGGCGCCTGGTGGGGCGTTCTCAAACGGACGGTCAAAGAGTTCAACGACGACAACCTGACGGACTGGGCGGCTGCGCTCACCTACTACGCGGTGCTGTCGTTGTTCCCGGGCCTGATCGTCCTGACGTCCGTGCTCGCACTGCTCGGCGAAACGACCACGCAAGAGCTGATGAAGTACGTCGACCAGGTCGCGCCGGGCGAGGCCGGTGAGCTGGTGAAGACCTCCATCGAAGAGCTGCAGAGGGGCCAGGGCGCCGCCGGGCTGCTGGGCATCATCGGTCTGCTGACGGCGTTCTGGACCGCGTCGGGCTACCTCGGCGCGTTCATGCGCGCGTGCAACGCCGTCTACGACGTCGAGGAGGGCAGGCCGTTCTGGAAGACGGTGCCGCTGCGTCTCCTGCTGACGCTGGGCTCGGTGGTGGTGATCTCACTGACGCTCGGGGCGCTCGTGCTGACGGGTGGCGTCGCGGACGCGGTGGGCAATCTGCTGGGACTGGGCGACACCGTCGTCACCGTGTGGGACATCGCGAAGTGGCCGGTCATCCTGCTGCTGGTGGCGCTCGCGTTCGCGGTGCTCTACTGGGCCGCGCCGAACGTGCGGCAGCCCGCCTTCCGCTGGGTCACGCCCGGCAGCCTGCTCGCGATCGCGCTGTGGGCGCTTGCGACCGTCGGTTTCGCGATCTACGTGGCGAACTTCGCGTCCTACAACAAGACCTACGGCTCGCTCGGTGGTGTGATCGTCTTCCTGGTGTGGCTGTGGATCTCCAACATCGCCGTGCTGCTCGGCGCCGAGTTCGACGCGGAGCTGGAGCGCGGCCGCCGACTCGCGCAGGGCGAGAAGGACGCCTCAGCCGAGCCGCGTGATCTCCCCGGGTAGTTCGGCCTCGACCGCCGTCCACACCCCGTCCGGTCCCGGCTCGATGCGCTCGCTCATGCGCCCGCCGGGTACGAGCACCCACAGCTGGTCCTTGGTGGACAGCCACACCACGCCGATGCCGTCGGCGCGGTAGCTGGTGGCGTATTCGTACGACTTCTGGAAGATGTCACCGCCGTCGTGATCGGTGATCCGCACACCGCTGGAACCCTCGGCGTGCGCGATGAACTTCCCGCTCGGCGAAGCCTTGGGCGCGCCGGGGCGGGCGAACCGGTCCTCACCGTCGCCGCCGCAGCCGGTGAGGACGAGCAGGAGGGCGACGACCGCCGCCAGGAGCCTCATGCCGGCTCAGAACGGAAACTGCGGTGCGTCATGTCCCCAACGGTAGCTAGCGTGATCGTCCGTGTGGGACGTTCTCGAACAGTTTTACGACTCCGTGCCCCGACCGGGATCTCGCGTTGAGGATCACGGCGAGCTGGTGCTCTTCGTCCAGGCCGGCGAGGGCTATCCGTACTACGCGCGGCCGCGGTTCCCCGGCGGGCGACCGACGGTCGCGGACGTGGTGAAGATGCGCGAACGCCAGCGCGAGCTCGGCGTGCCCGAGGCCCTCGAGTGGGTGCACGAGACCACGCCGGACCTGTACGACGCGGCGATCACGGCCGGTCTGGAGGTGCTCCGGGCGCCGCTGATGGTGCTCGACCCGGAGCAGCTGCCGGAACCGCACCCGCACGTGCGCGTGCTCGGCACGCGGCCGGCCGAGGTGTCGGTGGTGGCGGAGCTGGCGTTCTCGTCGCCGGGCACCGCGCCGGGTGACGTCGGTGCCGCGGAACGGGACGCGGCGCTCGCGGAGGCCGTCCCGCTGAGCACCCGGCACCGCCACGCGGTGGCCGACCTGCCAGGCGAGGGCGTGCTGGCGGTGGGCACCGCGCAACGGGCGGGTGATGTAGTGGAGATCGCGGGAATCGGCACGTTGCCGGCGGCACGGCGACGTGGCCTCGGTGGTGCGGTCACTGCGGAGCTCGCGCGGGATGCCCTGGCACGGGGCGCGAAGCTCGTGTTCCTGTCGGCGGGAAGCCCGGAGATCGCGCGGGTCTACGAGCGTGTCGGGTTCAGGCACGCCGGAACGGCCTGCATCGCGTCACCAGTCGTGGGCTAGTTCGCCGTCTCTGGGCATCGGTACGCGAAACAGGCAGCCAACGCACGGCATTCCGGACGGCTGGGCGAGCAGTTCGGCCTCGCCGCGGTGGATGAGCTCGCCGCAGTACGCGGTCATCGCGAGCGGTGTGCTGTCGTCGTCGGGCATGGGAACGAGGTGGCACGTGCGTTGTGTCTCGCCTACGACACCCGCACGCTTGCGGACCAGCAACACAGGCATGCGCGCTTCCGTTCGCCCTTGAGTGCTCATGCCTTCACCTCGACATCGTCGACCACACACACGACGGCGTGCGTGGTCGCGTAGAACTTGAGCCGGTACGGGCCCGCGTTCCGCTCTGCCACTGCCGCGCAGAACTTCTCGGCGCTGACCTCGTCCGAGCGCGGCGTTCGTTCGGCTAGGTCGATCACACCTAGATCGTGCGGGGAGCGCCCGGAAATGAGGAGGGTCGCAGACCAATTGCGGGTCGCGTATGCGGAACTCGCATACGCCTTACCGCAGCTGGGTGACCTCGGCGGTGAGTTCGGCGATCGCGGGCGTCTCGTGCCACGGGCCGAGCTTGGCCAGCTCGGTCACGATCAGCTGGGAGCCTGTCGCACGGGCGAGGTCCAGTGCCGTGAACCCGAAGCCGACCGCCTGCTCCACGTCACCGCTGGCGGCGTACGCGTAGGCGAGCTTGGCCGTGTGCACTCCCTGCTCCCACTGGCAGATGCGGCCCCACCTGGGCATGAGCTGCGTGTACGCGGTGATCGCCCGGCGGTGGTCGGCGAGGTCGACCATGCTGGCGGCGCGCTGGATCTCCACGTGCAGGTCGGTGAAGCAGTAACCGATGGAGTACTCGTCGCTCTGCGGCCGTTCCGCGCTCAACGCCAGTGACTGCGCGAGGTCGAACCGCGGCATGCACGCGTCGTAGCCCGCACGTGCGAGACCTCGTGCTTCCTGCCGCAACGCCATCGCGCGCACGATCGGGCTCACGCCGGTCTCGCGCTGGGCGGCGCGCGCCAGGCCGATGACGCGGTCGTCGTCGCCGTCGACCTCGGCGAGCTGGCTCATCCGCACGTAGCAGTACGCGACGACATCCCTGTCGTCCGCGGCCTGACCCTGCTCGAGAGCCCTGGACGTCCACGCCCCCGCGCCGCGCAGGTCGCCGATCTCCTCGTGCAACCAGCCGTAGAACTCCGCGTACATCGCACCCGTGCCGAGCAACCGCCGACGGACCTCCCCGCGCGCGTTGCGGCGCAGTGCGTCGATGAAGTCGTACATGTTGCGGACGGCGGGCATGAGCGCGCCGGTGCCACGCCAGTTGTGCGCGTCGTTGACGATCCGTCGCAGCACGAGCAGCTGGCTCACGGCGTCGTTGGCCAGCACGCCGTCGCCGTTCGCACCGAAGGCAGCGGAGGCGCACAACGCCATCAGCGCCTTGCCCTCCATGCCCACGACCAGGTCTTTCGCCACGGCCTCCAGCCCGCCGGCGCCCAGGCTCCTGGCCTCACCCGACCGCATCGGCACGGTGCGGTCGGTCAGGCCGAGCAGGTGGGCGGGGATGCCGAGCAACCGCTGCATCGTCCTGAGCACGCGCAGGTCGTAGGCGATGTTGCTGCCGGCTTCCAGGCGCGAGATCGCCGACTGCGAGAACCCGGCGAGCGTGCCCAGCTCGTCCTGACGCAGGCCGTGCGCCTTGCGCGCGATCGCGACCACGGCGCCGGGTGACTCCGCGGCGACCGCGTCCCGCACTTCCTTCGACTCCCAGATGGCGGGCGGCAGCACCGGCAGCGGCCCGTCCGGGACGACGACGGCGTTCTTAGCTGGGTTGCTCAACCTCAACGCCTCCCGCGTTCACCACGCATCATGCCGGTCTTGCCGAAATCGCGCTTCCTCCATCTCAACTGGGCCGGCACCGACTATTCTGCGCGCGTGATCAAGGACTTCGGGGCTGGTGTCGCACTGCTGCTGCGCGGGTTCAGGCTGGTGTTCAGCTCGCCGAAGCGCGTGCTCGTCGGGGCGTTGCCCGCGGTCATCACCGCTGTGCTGATGATCACCGGCTGGGTGCTGCTCCTCACCCACATCGACTCGATCTCCGGGTGGCTGACGGGTTTCGCGGACTCGTGGAGCGAGACCTGGCGCAACGTCGTCGAGGTCGCCGTCGGAATTTCGGTGATCGCGGCGACCCTCGGCCTGAGCGTGCTGCTGTTCACCGCGATCACGATCATGATCGGCGGCCCGTTCTACGAGTACATCGCAGAAGAGGTCGAGGACGAGCTCGGCGGCGTGCCCGGTACCGAGCAGGTCGGCTGGTGGCGCGGGTTCCTGGTCGGGCTGCGCAGCACGATCCTGCTGGTCGGCACGTCGATCCTGTTCGCGATCCCGCTGTTCTTCTGCGGGTTCATCCCCGTCGTCGGGCAGACCGTGGTGCCGGTGCTCGCCGTGTGCATCAACGGCTACCTGCTGGGCATCGAGCTGACCGGCATCCCGTTCACGCGGCGCGGCAAGTCGTTCAAGCAGCGCAGGCAGGTCCTCGCGACGCGGCGGGCGATGGTGCTCGGGTTCGCCGTCCCCGCGTACCTGCTGTGCCTGGTCCCGCTGGCCGCGATCGTCGTGCTCCCGGCGGCGATGGCAGGCGGCACGGTGTTGTCGCACCGCCTGCTCACCGGTGACCGCTCGGCCGCCTAGAAGGGCAGCCAGGCCTGCTGCGCCAGGCCGCTGCGGGCGTTGATCTGCACGCCCGACGCGGAGATCGACCACAGCTGGTCGCCGATCACGATCGTGCGCCTGGCTCCGCCGTGGTTCTGCCCGCTCGCCGGCTCGACGATCTTGCCCGTCTCCCGGATCTGGTTGCCCTCGACCCGCAGCACCAGTGACGACGCCTCGAAGTTCGTCTTGTACTGCGTCACCGGGATGACCAGCGTGCCGTCGGGCGGCCAGTACAGGAACGCGTGCGGGTCGAACTGGGCCTCGGAGTTCGAGCCCGGCAGGTGGTGCTGCGCGAGCCGTTGCGGTGCCGCGGGGTTGCTCACGTCGAACAGCGACACCTGCGTTCCGGTGGTGCGGCCCTGGTCGGTGGCCTCCTGACCGACGCCGATCAGCTTCCCGTCGCCAGCGGGGTGCAGGTAGGCGGAGTAGCCGGTGATCTTCAGCTCGCCCATCACCCTGGGCTGCCTGGGATCGCTCAGGTCCAGCGTGTAGAGCGGGTCGGTCTGCCGGAACGTGACGACGTAGCCCATCTTGCCGATGAAGCGCACGCTGTAGATGCGCTCGCCCTTGCCGAGCCCGCCGATCTGACCTTCCTTGGTCAGCTGGTTCCCGTTGCGGCGCAACGTGGTGACGAAGCTCTCCGACGGCGGCGGTTGCTGCTGTGGCGCGATGTCGCCGGGCATGCGCCAGCAGCAACGGATCTCGGTGCCCGTCGTGGTGGCGACGCGCAGCACTCCGTCGTGTTCGGACAACGAGTACTGGTTCAGCAGCGTGCCGTTGACGTCACCGGACGCGACGTGCTTCGGCGGGCCCGCCTGGCTGATGTCGAACTGGTGGATCGCCGTGGTGATCGGGCGCTGCACCGTTGGCTTGCCGGGGAGTTCCGGCAGCAGGCGGTGGTCGTCGGCGATGTAGAGGTTGCGGTCGGTGCCGTAGACCGTGTCACCGTCGGCCACGATCGACACCGGCTGGCCGGTGCCTAGCTGGCCGGACAGCTCGAACGTGAGCACGGTCAGCATCGACGTCGCCGAGTGCACGGCGGGGTGGCTGATGTTGGGGCAGTCGACCAGGGTTCCGCTGGACTTGGCACCGTTCTGGTCCAGCTCGTAGCGCGGCAGCCACGAGGTGATCGGCTCGCTCTGCAGGATCTCCTTGTTGCGGCGCAACGCTCCCGCTTCGTTGGTCGTCATGTCCGGGTAGACCCACTGCAGCCGCGGCTGCGAGCGGACGACGACGCGGGCGGTGCCGCCGATCTGGCGGGCGTCGAGGTAGAAGCCGTCGGTCTTGAGGCTGCCGATCTGCTTGAGCGCCTTGAGGTCCACGAGCAGGATCTCGGTGGCGCTGTCGAACACCGGCATCGTCGGTTTGCCGCGCTCGAGGGCAATGGCGTCGGTGTGGCCGACGATCACCAGCGCGCGGTCACCGGCGACGAGGAGCTGGGTGGCGTGGCGGTTGCCGATGTCGACCGTGCCCGTGATGGTCCTGCTCGCCACGTCGACCACGCGCAGCTTGCCGTCCGCGACGGAGACGACGCGCTTTCCGTCCGTCTTCACGATGTCCGGCTCGTCGACGCCCTGTTCGTGGACGTTCGTCGTCGAGTGCCCCTGCTGCTGCGTCGGAGGCGTGGCGGCCTTCTGCTCCGCATGGCTCCGCTGCGGGGTGCCTGCGCTCAGGTCCGTCGCCATGCCTTCACCGGCGGCGAAGATGTCGGGGCCGCCCCCGATGCCGTAGGCGGTGACGTACGGGGCCATGGCGCGGCGCAGTTCGGCCACCGCGTTGTCGCACGAGTCGAACGCGACGAGACGCACCGGCCCGTAGTCCACGACCGGTGGTGGTGCGAGGGTTTCGTCCCTCACCGCGGAGCTCACACACACTCCGGCGACGGCCAGCACGGCGGCGCCGGCCAACAGCTTTCTGCCGTTCATGCCACCAGGACGGAAACAAGGCCGGGAAGGGTTGCGCGCCGTCCGCGGCAACCCTTCCCGGAGGTGGTGCTAGGAGTTGATCTGCGCCTGGATCTGCGTCGCGTACGTGGAGACGCGGGCGTAGATGCCGGGCCAGCCGGCGTCCGCGCAGCCCTCGCCCCACGACGTGATGCCGATCAGCTTGCCACCGGCCACGAGCGGGCCACCGGAGTCGCCCTGGCAGGTGTCGGTACCGCCCTGGGCGTACCCGGCGCACACCATGTGGGTGGCGTTGAAGCGGCTGCCGTACGAGCTGGCGCAGCTGGAGTTGCTGGTCAGCGGCACGGTGGCCTTGAGCAGGTAGCGCGAGTCCGTACCGCCGGACGAGGTGTCGCCCCAGCCGAGGATCGTCGAGCTGGTGCCCTCCGCGTACAGCGCGCTGTCCGCGGAGGTGGCGAACTTGATCGGGGTCTGCGGCAGGTTGCGGTCGAGCGTGAGGACCGAGACGTCGTAGCCGCGGGTCACGTCGGTGTAGCTCGGGTGGATCCAGATCCTCGTGACGCGGGCGACGGTGCCCGCGGTGGAGTTCTTGTCGTCGCGGCCGGCCACGACGCGCACGGCGGACGCCGAGTCGCCGACGGTGCAGTGCGCCGCGGTGACGACCTTGTTGGGAGCCACGAGCGTGCCACCGCAGTACTGGAAGCCGCTGCTGGTCGCCAGATAGACGACCCACGGGTAGGTGGACGTGCTCGCACGCGTGCCACCGACGACCTGGACGCCGACTCCGCCGTCGACGGTCGGGGTCGGAGCTGCTTCGGCCACGCTGACGCACGCCATCGGCAGCGTTGCCGCCACCAATGCCGCGCCGAGCCATGACCGGAGGCGGTGCAGGGTTGCCGCCATGATCATTCTCCTTTTTCTGTTGTGTCCCCCCGGTGCAGGGCCGGGAGTTCGTATAGATCAACACGGCCTTTCGAGACCGGGTAGGGCTGGTCTTCGTAGGCCATTCGGCCGCGTCCGCGCTCGCGTGATTGGATCGAGCACGAACAACCCCGTTCCGAGAGGAAGTTGTGATGGCCCCCACGAAGCCCGACGTCGACCCGCACGACGGCCCGGCGCCCGCAGACCTGGTGATCGAGGACATCGCGGTTGGTGACGGCGAGGAGGCCAAGGCCGGTCAGCGCGTTCTCGTGCACTACGTCGGTGTGTCGCACTCGACCGGTGAGCAGTTCGACGCGTCCTGGGACCGCGGCGAGCCGTTCCAGTTCCCGCTCGGTGGCGGCCGCGTCATCCAGGGCTGGGACCAGGGCGTCGCCGGCATGAAGGTCGGCGGTCGCCGCAAGCTGGTCATCCCGCCGCACCTGGGCTACGGCTCGCGCGGTGCCGGTGGCGTGATCAAGCCCAACGAGACCCTGATCTTCGTGGTCGACCTGCTCGGTGTCGCCTAGAACACAGCTCTGACGGCGTTCCACTGGTCCGCCCAGTGGAACGCCGTTGGTCTGTGCGGCCGATTTGCCGTGCGGGCGGAACTGGATCAGGCCCGCCTGCGTCATCCTTTGAGTCCGCTGCCGAAGAGAGGGAACACGCGTGCCCGAGGACATCGCCGGGTCGGAGCAGATGCTCGCGAACTGGAACCAGAACATCCAGGAACGCGCCGCGCGTTACCAGGACATGGCGACGCGCGTGCAGGGCATGACGATCTCCGAGCGGTCCTCCGACGGCGCAGTCGAACTGACCATCGGCTCCAACGGGATCCTGCAGAACCTCGTGATCAACGAGTCGGCCGCGGGACGCCGGATGTCCGAGATCAGCGGCGAGATCATGAAGCTGCTGCAGCGCGCGCAGTCGAAGATCCCCGCGCTGCTGCAGGAGGCGATGGCGGAGACCATCGGCACGCAGGACGAGACGGCCAACGTGCTGTTCAACGAGGCCAAGAAGAACTTCCCGGCGCCGCCGCCGGAGGACCCGCCCGCGCGAGCGCCGTACGACAACAACGAAATGAACTTCCGGGTGGAGGACGACGCGCCGCCACCTCCTCCGCGCGCCACGCCACCTCCCGCGCGCCGCCGTCCGCCGTCGGATGACGACGACGACTTCGGCGGTCAGTCGGTGCTGTCCTGATCTTCTGTCCACTGCTCGAACTTGAGGGGGTTCGATGACTGCCGGCGGTTTCAACGTCACGTCGGACGTGCTGGAAGCGCACGCCAAGGCCCTGGAGGGCCTGCACGGCCGGTTGCAGGGAGCAGTGGACGCGGCGAACACCGTGTCGATGCCGACCGACGCGTACGGGATCATCTGCCAGCCGTTCCGCATGCTGCTCGATCCCGTTGAGCAGTGGGGCCTGGACGCGCTGAAGGGCGTCGCCGAGGCGATGGACTCCACCGCGAAGCGCGTCACCGAGACCGCGAAGCACTACCAGGCCGTCGAGGACCAGATCGCCAACACGCTGAAGGGCTTCTGATGTCCACGCCGAACCCCTTGGTGGCGCAGGCGCCCGCGGAACCGTCCGGATTCTTCAACGCCGGCACCGGTGACAACGGCTGGGCGACCGGTTTCCACATCGCCGACTCCGCGGTCGACGCCTACAAGGGCATCTCCGAGGGCAACTGGATCGAGGGCGGCCTCGGCGTGCTCGGCCTCGCGGCCGACGCGGCCTCGATGGCGATCGACCCGTTCGGCACCCTGCTGTCCTCCGCGGCCTCGTTCCTGATGGAACACATGCAGCCGTTGAAGGAAGCGCTGGACTGGCTGGCCGGCGACCCGCCGGTGATCGAGTCGTACTCGACGACGTGGAAGAACGTCTCGCAGGAGCTCGGCAAGATCTCGGCCGACTACAAGGCCGCCGTCGACCAGACCGCGTCGTGGACCGGTGCCGCCGGCGACGCCTACCGCGCCGCGGCGGGCGAGCAGCTGGACGCGTTGTCCGGCGCGGCTTCCACCGCGGGCTCGGTCGGCACGGTCGTCGGCGTGATGGGCATGGTCGTCGGCTTCGTGCGCGAGATGGTGCGCGACCTGATCGCCGACCTCGTGGCGAAGCTGATCACGTGGGTGCTCGAGGCCGTCTTCACGCTGGGCTTCGGCACTCCGGTCATCGTGGCGCAGGCCGTGACCGCGATCTCGAAGTGGGCGACGCGGATCGGCGAGCTGATCCAGAAGCTCATCAAGACCATCAAGAAGGTCTCGCCGCTGCTGGGCAAGCTCGTCGAGATCTTCACCAAGATCATGAAGGTCGTCGGCAAGCTGGTCGGCAAGGTGACCGGTCTCGACGTGATCTCCACGAAGTCCATCAAGCCGGGCGGCCTGTTCCACCGCACCGACTCACCGGACCTCTCGCCTTCGGGCAGCCCCGGCTCGCCTTCCTCCCCTGACGGCTCACCTTCGTCCACTCCGGACTCTTCGCCGTCGTCGTCCACACCGGACAGTTCGCCGTCGTCGCCGTCGTCGCCTTCTTCACCGTCGTCGCCGTCATCACCGTCGTCGCCTTCTTCGCCTTCTTCGCCTTCTTCGCCTTCGTCGCCGTCGTCGCCTTCTTCTCCGTCCACTTCGTCGACACCGGACGCGCCTTCACCTTCTCGGACGCCGGACAGCTCGTCGCCGTCGTCCGCGTCGTCCCCGTCGCGCACCCCCGACAGCCCGTCGACGCCGGACGCCCCGTCCCGGACCCCGGACAGCTCCTCTCCCAACGCGCCGTCGCGCACCCCGGACAGCTCGTCCCCGGACGCCCCGTCGCGCACCCCGGACACCCCCTCAACCCCGTCGTCCGCCCGCACCCCGGACAGCTCCCCGTCCTCCCCCGCGGGCCCCGGCGCCCCGCACACGTCGTCCACGCCGGACACCCCGTCGCCCAGGAACACGGGCTCGACCGTCCAGTCCTCGGTGGCACCCCCGATCGACGCCCCGACCCGCGCCGACGCTCCGCAAGCCCCGTCGCGCACCCCGGACAGCTCCCCGTCGTCCACTCCCCCGCAGGCCGCCCCGGCAGGCGCCGGCGCCCCGAACGCCGCCGGCAACCCCCCGTCGTCCCCCGCCGCGGGCCGCCCGTCGACCGGCGGCCAGGGCTGGACCGGCACCCCGGGCAGCCGAGGTGATCTGGGCGCGAGCGCCCCGCCCCCGCGCTCTCCCGACATGTCGACGTCGGCCTCCCGAGCCGACGCCCCCGCACGCCCGACGTCGATGCCGCAGTCCCCGTCCGCGCCGTCGATGCCGTCTTCCCCGTCCGTCCCGTCGAGCGGCATGCCCTCAGCCGGCGCCCCGTCCAGCGGAATGCCTTCCGCCGGGGCACCGCACGCTCCGTCGGCAGGGTCCCCGCACGCCCCGTCGGCAGGCAGCCCGTCGGGCTCCCCGAACACCGGCCGCCCCGACGCAACGCCTCCAAGCCGCGCCACGGCCCCATCGACAGCCGCCCCACACGCGCCGTCCACGCCGAACATGCCCCCGGCAGGGGCCCCACACGCCCCGTCGATGGGCGGCGCCCCGCACGCTCCCTCCGCCGGAGCTCCGCACGCCCCGTCGTCAGGCGCCCCACGCACCGACGCGCCAATGCGCCCGCAGTCATCGCCCCCGATGACCCCGAACGCACCCCATACCCCCACACCTTCGGCCCGCACCGACGCCCCTCAGGCCCCGACGCGCCCGAACACGCCGCAGGGCGGCCCGTCCGCCCCACACGGCCCAGGCGCTCCGTCCCACAGCCCGAACACGCCGTTCCGACCGGACTCGCCGCACAGCGGCCCGTCTGCGCCGTCGCGTCCCGACGCACCACACAGCGGGCCCTCCGCGCCGTCGCGAACTGACGCGCCCAACGCACCCTCACGTCCCGACGCACCTCACAACAGTCCTTCCGCGCCGTCGCGTACCGACGCCAACGGTCCCTCCGCTCCGTCACGGCCCGACGCGCCGTCGCGCCCGGACGCGCCGTACAGCAGCACGACGCCGTCCTCGCGTGCCGACGCTCCCCACAGCCCCAACGCACCGCACAACGGCCCGTCTGCGCCGTCGCGACCTGACGCGCCGAACGCTCCGCACGGCGGACCCAACGCCCCGCACGCACCCAACGCTCCGCACGGCGGGCCGAACGCGCCCACCTCCCGTCCGGACGCACCACACGGCGGACCGTCCCGTCCTGACGCCCCGAACCGCCCGGACGCGCCGCACCGGCCCGACTCCCCGTCGCGCCCGGACGGCAGCGGCCCCGGCAACCGTCCCGACGGCACCAGGCCCGACGGCACCAGGCCCGACGGCACCAGGCCCGACGGCACCAGGCCCGACGGCACCAGGCCCGACGGCACCAGGCCCGACGGCTCACGGCCGCACAGCCCGGACGGCGCCCGTTCCCGCGGCACCGACACCGCCGAGGCCCCGCACCGCGCCCCGGACGGCAGCGGTCCAGGCAACCGTCCCGACGCCGACGCGCCCCACCGCCCGGATGCCGACAAGCCGCACGACAGCACCCCGGACAAGCCGCACGACGGTGACTCCGACGCCCCGAACAGCAAGGACCCGGACGCCCCGCCCGCGGATCGCCCGTCCCCGGAAGAGGCACACGCCCGCCACGCCGAGTCCACCCCGGCCGGCGTCTCCCACCACGGCGGCGACCCGGACATGGGCGACCTTCCCCACAAGGTCCCCGACGACCCGCGCTTCTTCACCGCGGACGTCCACATCACCCCGGACGGCAAGGCCCGCATCGGCGGCCACGACTACACCCCCGCCGAGTACGCCGACATGCTCCGCCGCTCCGGCTACGACGGCAGCAAACCCGTCCGTCTGATCGGCTGCGACGCGGGCAGCAACGACTTCGCGCAGCAGCTGTCCAAGCACCTCGACGCCCCGGTGGTCGCCCCGACCAAGCCGGCGTGGACCGACAGCCACGGCCGCGTCTTCACGAGCGACGCCGAGCTCCGGCCCGACGGAACTCGCGAGCCCAAGATCCCGCCGAACGGCGAGTGGGAGACCCACCACCCGGACGGCTCCAAGTCCAAGGCGAGCGACGACGGCTTCGCGCCCGGCACGCACGACAAGGACAAGGATCTCGACCCGGCCGACGCGAAGGACCGCGCGGCCGACGACACCGACACGTCGGGCACCCAACCGGACAACGACCCGCGTCCCAAGGTCACGATCGACGCAGGCCACCCGGACGCGCCGCTCAAGAGCAAGCCGTTCGGCCGCGAACCCGACGGCACGCCCAGCGTGCTGCAGGCGAACACCAGGTACGAGGTGACCGACAAGGCAGGCAGGGAGCGCGGCACGTTCATCACGGGCGACGACGGGCGCATCAAGGAGATCCACACGACCTCCGGCGAGAAGGGCAACTGGCGGCCCGACAGCAGGCAGCCGTTCCCGAACGCCACGTACCACGTCACCGGCCAGAAGGGCAGCGTCTACCAGTTCCACACCGACGCCGAGGGCCGCACCCAGCGCATGGAGGGTGAGCTGGTGCACACCGGCTCGGACGACGCGCGCCGCAGCCCGGACCAGGGCCCGGTCGGCCACGAGGGCCGCGACGAGTACCGCGAGCACAACAAGAAGACCATCGAGGAGTTCCGCAACCAGCACGGCCGCGACCCGGAGCCGCACGAGGTCACGCTCTACGAGGACGTCGGCTGGAACGGCGGCCACCTCGCGGGCACCGAGTTCGACGGTCCCGGCGAGTACATCAACATGGTCCCGATGCTGGAGGACCTCAACCAGCGCCAGGCCGGGACGACGCTGGCCAACAACTTCCGCGCGCTCGAAGAGCACTGGGGTGACCTGCTCAACCAGACGCCGAAGCCGAAGCTGGACGTCCAGATCGACATGACGTACCCCGATGGTAAGAAGACGCCTACCAAGATTCGAGTGCAGTACTGGGTCGACGGGGTACCGGAGCCACCTCTGGTCTACAAGAACATCCCGCCCCGGAAGATGTAGTCAACCGGAAGGAACTGTTTCGTCATGTCGGAACCCGGTCCGCTCTCTCCGCCCGAGCAGGAGGAAGTAGTCCAGAACGCCTGCGCGGCCCTCGTGCGGGAAGCCCCAAACGGCTGGCAGCAGATCCGGTTCGAGTTCTACTCGACGGTCGGCATCGACAGCGCCAGGTTCGAGGTCACGGCGCAGGACGGGAGCGAGGTCAAGCTCGCCCCTCCGATGAGCGCCATGGACCCGCTCGGCGACCTGCGGACAGAAATGTACGAAGAGGGCAAGGGCAGTTGGTTCACGGCCAGGATCGTGATCAACCCACCCGGCAGCTACTCCGTCGAGTACGACTACGACGGCGAGCCGGCCTTCAAGCCGCCGCTGCAGGCCGACGTGTACGCCCTCGACTTCGAGCACTTCCCGCGCTCGGAGGAGAACACGCCCGACTGGCTTCGCGCGAAACTCGCCGAAGCGGCCAAGACCGAGTAACGGAACCGAGCCACCCGGACGCGCCCACGCCTCACCCCGATCGCTTCGCCACGCCGCCCGCTGTGCGAATGCTCCTGGCCACCTGGCTCGTGACCACGTGAACGGGTGGAGGTGCCCGACCGGCCCGCGCGCGCGACGGCCGCCCGATAAGATCAGCGGGCGTTTTACGGGGAGAGGGGCGAGAACCACATGAGCCAGCCGGCGACACCGCTGAGCGAGCAGGACCAGCAGCAGCTGGTGCGGCAGATCGGCCGTGCCATGCTGCCGGCCGTACCGCAGGGCTGGCAGCGCATCCGGGCCGAGTACCGGGCGGCGGGCAGGCACATCGAGGTCGACCTGGCGTTCGCGGGTCCCGACGGCCAGCTGCGGCCGGTGCGGCCGCCGATGGACGTGGTGCAGATGTTCGGCCAGCTGCGCGCGGGCATGTACCACCCGGACCGCGGCACGTGGCTGAGCGCGACCTACGAGATCGAGGCGCCCGCGGCGTTCACGGTCGACTTCAACGCCGAGGACGAGCCGCGCTGGCGCAACATGCCGCCGCCCATCGGCTTCCGCGACGAGCTGCAGACGTTCCCTCGCCCGGACCGGCTGATCCCGGACTGGTGGCGTCAGCGCGTCGGCCTGCCGCCGCTGCCCGCGCCCGAGCCGGAACCGCAGCAGGAGTACCAGGTTCCGCCGCCGAGCCAGGCGGCGCCGCAGCCGGACCAGCAGCAGCCGGGCGAGCTGCGGACCGCGAAGGTGTACGACGGCAAGAACGACGACGGCCGCATCATCGTCAACCGCCAGCCGATCGACCCGCAGCTGGTGGACAGCCTGCTCAACTACCTCGAGTCGGCGCCGGTCGTGCTGGCCGCGCGCAGCTACGACCTCGACGAGTTCTCGCAGAGCGGTGAGCAGGACGTGCCGCTCAACTTCCGCACCGACGGCACCTGGATCTGGGCCGGCGCCGTGCCGCACTACCTGCGCAAGTACGGCCTCCCGCCGGAGCCGGAGCTGGTCGCGCACGCGGCGGCGCGCGGTTTCCAGGTCGGCGAGGTCAGCAACCAGACGCAGGACCGCGCGGTGTCGATCATCACGGGCCAGAGTTAGTGGTGTGGCCGGAACGTTGCCGGGGGGATTCGCGGTCAGACGGGTGCATCGCGCCCTGCTGAGCGTGAATCACCTCGCCAACGTTCCGGGACGCGCCACTAGGTATCAAGCGTTCGCAGGTACGCCTCTCCCCGCGGGGAGAGGCGATAGCCCACCTCCAGCGACTCGGTGAGCCCCTTCGCCTTGAGCTTGCGGACGTCCGCCTTGAACGGCAGCTTCTCCCTGCCCACCGACGCGGCCAGGTCAGCGGCCCGCACACCGGGGTTCGCCGCGATCAGGCGCAGCAACGCCACCGCGGCCTCGGACAGCTCAAGCCCGTCCACATCGGACGATGAGCGCAACGCGATCCGCGGATCGTCACCCACGAAACGCAGGCGGATCCGGTAAAGCGAACCCTCACGTCCCTCCACAGAGGACATGAGTGCCGCGACCGTGGGAAACCCGGCGGCAACGGCCTCGGCACGGGAGACCCGCGACACGACGTCCACGGCGTCGATCGCCAGCACGCCCAGCGACGTCCGCAAGGTCCCGCCCGCGCGCACCGTCGGCCGCTTCCACCGCCGGAACTGCAGCGTGACCTCACCGGAACGGATCCGCTGCCAGTCAGCCACCCGGATCAGCACCGGACGAGGGTCTCAGGTTGCGGGCCCCACCGACAGCCGAGACGATCCGGAACCATGCAACGCTGGTGGCTCTTCACGGTGCGCGGAGTGTTCGCTGTCCTCTTCGGTCTGGCCGCCCTCATCTGGCCAGGCCTCACCCTGCTCGCCCTGATCATCCTGTGGGGCGCCTACGCGTTCGTCGACGGCGCGACGATGCTGTACCTGACCCTCACCCACAAGGAGTGGCCCGCCCGCTGGGCACTCGGCCTGATCGGCGTGCTGGGCCTGGTCACGGGCTTGGTCGCGTTGTTCTGGCCGGGCATCACCGCGGGCGCGTTGCTGCTGCTGATCGCGGCGTGGGCGCTGGTCACCGGTGTGCTGCAGATCGTCGACGCCATCCGCCTGCGCAAGGTGATGACGAACGAGTGGTTCTACATCATCACCGGCGCGCTGACGGTGCTGCTCGGCATCATCCTGATCGCGAACCCGGCTGCGGGCGTGATGGCGCTCGTGATCACCATCGGGGTGTTCGCGATCCTGTGGGGCGTGGTGCTGGTGCTGTTCAGCCTGCGGTTGAAGCAGCACGACGGCGGTCTCGTACAACCCGTACCGCGAGCGTGACCAGCACGGCGACCCCGACGAACACGTAGAGGTTGCCGATCACCTGCTGCCACCACGCCCACTGCTGCTCGACGTCGTTGTCGCGAGGGAACAGCCAGTGCGGCCCGACGGCGAACACCGCCACGACCGCCCACGGCGCCCAGTGGCGGCGCAACGAGGCGCGCGACAGCAGCACGAGCGCGGGCGCGATCCAGATCCAGTGGTGTCCCCACGACACCGGCGAGATCAACAGCCCGCCGATCGCGACCACGAAGAACGCCTCGACGTCGCCCAGCCGTGAGGCCAGCCACCACACGGTGGCCACGACCAGCAGTGACAGCACGACCCACACCGCGACCTGGGCACCGCTATCCAGCCCGAAACGCGCCAGCGTGCCGCGCATGGCCTGGTTCGACGCGTAGGTGAGGCGCCCGACGCGGCTCGGGTCGAGCAACGCGTGCGTCCAGTACTCCTTCGCGTCGCCGAACGCGATCACGAACCCGAGCAGCCCGAAGAAGAAGAACGACGCGATCGACACGAACACGGGCTTCCACTGCCGCCGCGCCACGAAGTACAACGCGAAGAACGCCGGCGTCAGCTTGATCGCGGCCGCCAGCCCGATGAGCGCGCCCCGCGGCCACCACCGGGTGCGTTCCAGCAGGCAGTCGGCCATCACGAGCACGGCGAGCAACAGGTTGATCTGGCCGAACCAAAGCGTCTCGCGCAGCGGGTCGAAGATCGACGACACCGCGGCCGCGCCCAGGCCCCACTTCACGGCCTGAGGCCCCCAGCCGAGCACGCGCTGCGCCGCGATCAGGCACAGCGCCGTGAGCATCGCGAGGTTCGCCACCGCCACCGCGAAGATCGCGACGACCAGCGGCACGAGCGCCAGCAGGCTGAACAGCGCCGCGGCGATCGGCGGGTACGTGAACGGCAGGTCAGGACCACCGAGAGGCTTCGCGAAACCCTCGGCGTAGAGCGGGAGGCCCTGCAGCAGCGCGTCGCCACCGTTGCGGTAGACCCGCAGGTCGAGCGACCAACCCGGCGGGCGGGACAGCACGTACGCGAGCGTGGCGACCATGACGGCGGCCCACGCGACGATGGCCCGCTTGGCGCCCCGGTCCAGCTGCATCGGGGAATCGTAGCGATGCGTCAGATGAGGTCCACGTCACCGCTCCGCACCGGGAAATCTCACGTAGCGTCGTTGCGTGAACGCGCAACGTCGAACGTTTAGGGTCAATGCCCTGACAAGGCGCACAAATGCGCACGCGCGAGATATTCTGTGCGCATGAGTCCCGCGCTGGAGACGGTGCTGGCCAAGGCCGGCCTGCAGGTGACCCCCGACGAGTTCATGGCCCTCGTGACCGACGCGGCGCGCCGGCTCGCCCCACCGCACCCGGAACCGGCCACCTACTTCACGCCGGACCAGCAGGCGGCGCTCACCGACGTGGGTCTCGACCTGTCCCCGGCGGGCGCGTCCGACGCCCTCCCGCGCACCCGCACCGTCGTCGCACACGCCGTGCTGCGCGACTCGGCGCTGACCGTCGCCGAGGCGGCGCGCCAGCTTCAGGTGGACACGAGCCGCATCCGGCACCGGCTCGGCGTCGGCAGGCTCGTGGGCTGGAAGGACAGGGGCAGCTGGCGGCTGCCCGCGTGGCAGTTCGCGGGCACCGGCGTCCTGCCGGGCCTGGAAACCGTGCTGGCGGCGGTCCCGTCGGACCAACCGGCGCTGGTCGTCGCCGCGTTCATGACCACCCTCCAGGAGGACCTGCCCGTCGACGGCAAGCCCGCGACCCCGCGCGACTGGCTCCTCGCCGGAGGAGACCCGCGCCGCGTCGCCGATCTGGTCTCCGTGCTCGGCACCCCCGCCTGAGCGCTCCCGAACACCCGACAGGACCCGAATGTCACGGCTTCCGCAGCCGCCTGCCCCTGCCGTGCTGCAAGCACACCTGCGCCGCACCGAGGACGTGGTGGCGGTGCACCGGGCAACCCGCCTGGTCCGCGTCTTCACGGCCAAGGGCTCCCACCCGCAGCGCTGGAACACGTTCCGCTACACGGGCCCGCTCCCCCACGCCCGCTTCGACGCGCAACAGCCGGCCGCCGACGGCAGTCCGGTCCAGGACCACGAGAACGGCGTCCTCTACTTCGGGTTGTCCGTGCGCACCTCCATCGCCGAGGTCTTCCAGGCCACCTCGATCGTCGACCGCCGCACCCGCAGCCCGTTCCTCGTCGTCCTGCGGCCGCGCCGGACGTTGAGGTTGCTGGACCTCGGCGGCCTCTGGCCCACCCGCGTCGGCGCCTCGCAGGAGATCTCGACGGGTCCCAAGCTCGTGACGCAGGCCTGGTCGCGCGCGATCCGTGCCGCCTACCCGGAACTGGACGGTCTCTGGTACCGCTCTTCCATGGATTCCGGTGACCCGGCCATCTGCCTGTGGGATCCTCCCGGGGCATCAGGCCTCCCAGCGGCACCGGACGTGCTGCTGCCGCTGGACCACCCCGGCCTCGACCTGCCGCTGGCGCGGGTGTGCGAGGAGCTCAACTACACGCTGCTGGGGTGACGAAGTGCGGGACGACCTGCCGGAGACCGTGCCGAGCGCGCACCGCCTCGAAGCCTGGACCACCGCCGGTGACCTGCTCGGCTGCTGGGACGGCACCGAGGCGGCGGCGGTTCTCGAGCTCGTCGCCACCTTCCCCGGCGAGGAAGGGATGCGGTGCTTCAACCCCGGCTACGCGATCTGGGCGTACTCGGCCGACGGGGAGTTCCTGTTCGACCTGGAGTTCTGCTACCGGTGCCACTGGGTGGGCGTGCGGGAGCAGGGGCAACGGCAGCGCCTCGTGCCGTTCGACCCGGAGTCCGTGCCGGCAAAGGAACTCCTGGCCCGCTTCCTGGCCTTCGAGCCGTCCACTCGGGACTGACAGGGCCTGACGACCCTGTCCGCCGTCAGGGCGCGTACCTAGCCTGAACGGATGCGCTTCGCGATCGCCGGGGGTGGTGTCGCCGGGCTGGCCGCCGGCCTGGCGGTGGCGCGTGCCGGGCACTCGGCCGTCGTGGTCGAGCGCGACCACGTGACTTCCCAGGACGACCCGGAGGGCGCGTTCGACGTCGTGCGCAAGGGCATCCCGCACTTCCAGCAGCCGCACACCTTCCTGCCGCGCGGCCGCCGGGTCCTGCGCGACCTCGCCCCCGACGTCATCGCCACCCTGCTCGACGCCGGCGCCGAAGAACAGGACGTGGCCGCCAAGCTGTCAGGCCCGCGGCAGCCGGGCGACGAGGACCTGGTCTACCTCTGGGTGCGCCGCCCGATGATCGAATGGGCCCTGCGCCGCGCCGCCGCGGCCGAACCCGCGGTGCGCCTGGTCGCGGGCAGGCAGATCGCCGGCCTGATGCCCGGTGCGAGCGGCCTGCACCTCGACGACGGGCAGGAGATCCGCGCCGACGTCGTGGTCGACGCGCTGGGCCGGTACCGCTGCCCTCCCGGCTGGCCACGCGCCTCCGCCCAGCCGAGCGAGTGCGGCGCGATCTACTACTGCCGCTACTTCGAACTCGCTCCCGGCGCCAAGCACCTCGACGGCCCCTGGCTGCTGAACCCCCGCGGCGACCTCGGCTACATGGGCTTCAACACCTTCCGCGGCGACAACAACACCTTCGCGGTGATCTTCCTGGTGCCCAGCGCGGACCACGACCTCCGAGTGCTGCGCGACGACCACGCGTGGATGGCCGCGGCCAGAGCCATCACCCCGCTGGACGTGATGACCTCTCCCGACCACGCCCGCCCCATCACCGGCGTGATGCCGATGGGCGGCCTGGCCAACATCGACCGCACCGCGGGCCCCGGCGTGCCGGGGCTCATCCCCGTCGGCGACGCCTTGTGCCACACCGATCCCGCGTTCGCCTACGGACTGTCGTTCGCCCTGGTGCACGCCCAGGTGCTGGGCCGCGCCAGCACCACGCACACCACCCCGGCCGACCTCACGGAGGCCTACCTCGCCGACGTCGGCCCGGAAGCCCGCGAACGCCACACCTTCGCGCTGGAGACCGACGCGGCGCGCACCCTCGCGTGGAGCGGCACACCGGTCGACATCAGCCGGCGCGACGGCTGCTATCCGTTGTTCGCCTTCGGTGCGGCGCTGGCCGCGGCACCACACGACGACCACGTGCTGCGCCGGATCATCGGCCGCATCGGGCTGCTCGACCGGGTCTCCGTCTTCGACACCGACAGCGACCTGCACGACCGCATCGAACGGATCTGGGCGGGCCTGCCCCGCACGCGACCGGGACCGCCTCGGGAGGAGCTGCTCCGGGCGGTCACGGCCGAACGGGTCAGCTCTTGAGGTAGCGGCCCCACCACTCCAGCACCGCGTCGAAGCGCTGCTTGCGGTGCCGCGGCTGCCCGGAGCGCGTCAGCTCGTGCCCCTCGCCCGGGAAGATCAGCATCTCGGCCTCGACGCCACGCCGCTTCAGTGCCACGAACATGCGTTGGGCCTGTTCGAGCGGGCAACGCCAGTCCTGCTCGGAGTGGACGACGGCGAACGGGAGGTTGATCTTCTCGACGTAGGTCAGCGGCGACATCACGCGGTGGGCCTCGGGGTCGGTGCCGCAGTAGGCGTCGGTGAAGAAGTAGCCGATGTCCGACGAGCCCGAGAACGAGTCCCAGGCGTTGACGGCGCGTTCGCTCCACGCCGCCTTGAAGCGCTCGCCGTGGTGAGCGGAGAGCCACGACGTCATGAAGCCGCCGTAGGAGCCACCCATCACGCCGACGCGTTCGGCATCGCAGTCGGCGCGGGCGAGCGCAACGTCCAGAACGGACAGGACGTCGTCGACGTCGACGGTGCCGAACCTGCCGATGACCGCCTGGCCGTGGGACTGGCCATAGCCCGCCGAGCCGCGCGGGTTCGGCAGCACGACGGCGTAGCCCGCGGTGGCGTAGACCTGGGCCTCGTCGAAGAAGCCCCAGCTGTGGTACATGAACGGGCCGCCGTGCACCGCCAGGACGACCGGGTGCGGGCCCTCGCCGTCCGGCAGCACGAGCCAGCCGTGCACCGGGTAGCCGTCGGAGGCCGAACCGGAGAGTTCGACGACGCGGCGGGCCGGCACCGACGAGAACGCCGTGCGCACACCGGTTCCGACGAACTCCACCTGACCGGGGCTGTCCGGAGTGGACACCACGGCGACCACAGTGGACCCGTCCGTGGCGAACGAGCGAACCGCGGCCTCGGAGCCCGTGAGCACCTCGCCGGGGCCGCCGTCGAACGGGATCCGCCGCAGCTCCAGCGCGCCGCGGTTGCGCACGACGAGCAGCACACCCTCGGCGTCCGCCACGGGCTGGCCGGAAAGCCGTTCCACGTCAACGGTTTCGACGTCGGTCAGCCGGACCGGGGAAGCGGAGCCGTCCAGCGGCGCCTTCCACAGACCGTGGTTGCGCGCCACCGCGTCGATCCCGGTGAAGTCGGTGCCCAGCCAGTACAGCGAAGTCCCCGCCACGAACGGCATCGAGGTCTCGCCGGCACCGCGCACCAGCAAGGACACCTCGCCACCGGCAGCGGGAACCGTGTACAGGTCGGAGTGCAGCGTCTCGACCGCGCCGAGGTCGCGCGGCGCCACGAACACCAGGGTCGAGTCGTCGAGCCACGCCGGGTCGGACACGTCGTGCGAGCCGTCGGTCAGCTCGGAAACCGTGCCGTCCAGGTCCACCACGTGCAGGCGCGAGCGGCGGTCGGCGAGGAAGCCGACGTCGTCGACGCGGTAGTCGAGGCGCGTGATGCGGCGCGGCGCCTCGGCCTCGGGGCCGTCGTCGGTCGTGCCGTAGCGGCCGGCCTCAGGCACGCGCGCCACGAAGGCGATCCGCGTGGAGTCCGGCGACCACACCGGGGCACCGGCGCCCAGCGGCAGATCGGTCAGCCGGCGGGGCTCACCGCCGTCCACCGGCATGACGTACAGCTGCGGCTTGGACTTTCCGGTGACACGCAGGAACGCGACCGAACGACCGTCCGGGGAAATGCGCTGCGCATTGTCGCGATCACCGTGTGTCCACGGCATTGTCGTGCCGTCGGGGAACACCCGGTGCAGACCGCCCCGGTAGGTGTTCGAGTCGAGATCGGGCGTGGCGATGCTGACCAGCACCAGGTCTCCCGACACGGCGACGGTGCCGGGTGTGGTGAGCAGCGACAGGTCTTCGGGGCGCACGGCCAGGACGTTAACAGAGCTTGTTAGCAAAGCTCATAACCGTTTGTTGACCGATCACAAAAATTGACTCGCCGCATAGATTTCCGCGTATGACGCGCATCGTGTTCTCTGGGGGCAGGGTCTTCACCGGCTCGACGGCCGAGCCCGGCGACGTGGTGGTCGAGGACGGCCGCATCGTCGACGTGGGCATCGGACTCGACGGCGACACCGTGGTCGACGCGACCGGCCACACGGTCCTGCCGGGGCTGTTCGACTGCCACGTGCACTTCATGTTCAGCGGCGCCGACCTGGTGCGGTCGCTGAACACGCCGTTCTCGCTGCCGTTCTACGAGGCGATCGGGAACATGAAAGCAACGCTGCAGTGCGGCATCACCACGGTCCGTGACGCGCTCGGCGCGGACCTCGGTGTGGCGGAGGCGGTCCGGCGCGGCCTGATCCAGGGGCCGCGCATGCAGATCGCGGTCAACATGGTGTCGCAGACCGGCGGCCACAACGACGACTGGATGCAGTGCGGCGCGCACATCTCGCCACCGCTGCACCCCGGCCTGCCGAACACCGTCGCCGACGGTCCCGAGGAGCTGCGCAAGGTCGTCCGCACGCTGGTGCGCCACGGCGCGGACATCATCAAGATCGCTTCCAGCGGTGGCGTGATGTCGCCGCGCAGCAACCCTCGTCACGCGCACTTCCGCGACGAGGAGATCGCGATGATCGTGCAGGAGGCGAACGCCGCGGGCATCGCGGTCATGTCGCACGCCATGAGCGGTGACGGCATCCTCACGGCCGTGCGCAACGGTGTCAGGTCCATCGAGCACGGCGTGTTCCTCACCGACGAGGGCGTCGAGGAGATGATCAAGCACGGGACGTGGCTGGTGCCGACGCTGATGGCGCCGCGCATGGTGCTGGACCAGGCCGCGGCCGGCATGGCGATCTCGGACGTCATCCTGGACAAGGCGAAGTCCGTTGTCGCGCAACACTTCCAGGCGTTCCAGAAGGCGCACCAGGCCGGAGTGAAGATCGCGATGGGCACCGACTCCGGCGTCGGGCCGCACGGCGACAACCTCAACGAGCTCACGCTGATGGTCGAGTACGGCATGTCGCCCGCCGAGGCGATCCAGGCGACCACCACGTCCGCCGCCGAGCTGATGCGCCTCGGAAACGAACTCGGCGAGCTCGCCCCTGGCAAGCTCGCCGATCTCGTACTCGTGGAGGGTGACGCCGAGCAGCACGTGAAGGCCGGAACGCTGAAGCAGGCCATCCGCGCCGTCTACCAGAACGGCGTCCCCGTGATCTAGTGGTTGGCGCCCACGTGCTTCTGGGCTTCCGGGTCGCGCCTCACCTTGAGCAGGCTGGCGATCGTCGTGATCGCCAGCACGCCGATGATCACCGACAGCGAGACCTCGATGCCGATCGTCGGCACGTGGAACGGCTCGCCGCCGTTGAGGAACGACAGGCTGTTGGTGTGCAGCGCCTCGAGGATCAGCTTCACGCCGATGAAGCCGAGGATCACCGAGAGGCCGATCGAGAGGTAGACGAGCTTCGACAGCAGGCCACCGAGCAGGAAGTACAGCTGGCGCAGGCCCATCAGCGCGAACGCGTTGGCCGTGAACACCAGGAACGGCTCCTTGGTGAGGCCGAAGATCGCGGGGATCGAGTCGAGCGCGAAGAGCAGGTCGGTGGAGCCGATCGCGACCATCACGATGAACATCGGGGTCACGAAGCGCTTGCCGTCGATCTTGATGAACGACTTGGAGCCGTGGTAGTCGGGCGTCACCGGGAAAACCTTGCGCACCATGCGCAGCATCAGGTTCTCCTTGAACTCCTCTTCCTCTTCCTCGTGGTTCTCCCGCGCCAGCTTCCAGCCGGTGTAGATGAGGAACGCGCCGAAGATGTAGAAGACCCAGCTGAACTGGCTGATCAGCGCCGCGCCGGCCGCAATGAAGATGCCGCGCATGATGAGGGCGAGCAGGATGCCGATCAGCAGCACCTTGTGCTGGTGGATCGCGGGCACCTTGAACGTCGTCATGATGATCAAGAAGATGAACAGGTTGTCGACGCTCAACGAGTACTCGGTGATGTACCCGGCGAAGAACTCGCCCGCGTAGACGCCACCGGAGAAGTACCAGATCCCGAGGCCGAACAGCACGGCCATCGCGATGTAGAAGATGACCCAGCGGGCGGCTTCCCCGATCGTCACCTCATGGGGTTTTCGATCGACGATGACGAGGTCGACGGCGAGCAGAACGAGCAGACCCACGATCGTCGCGATCCACATCCATGCGGGGACGTTCACAATCCAACCTCCGGGATAATCAGCGCACGCCAAATGACCCGGAGGTCTCCTCCGCCGCTGAGACGATCTCTCGAACGCGACCGACGGCACCGGAAGCTCCACGCTGAGCTTCGTACTGACGACACCGCCGCTTAGGGAGTACTCCCCTCCATCCTGCGTGAATATTGTGCTCTACAAGGTCCGGTTAGCGCCACACAGGGTGAGCATGCCCACGCAACCTGGAGCAATGGGAATACGGAGCGTGTCGTTCGGGCCGGAACCTGTCGTTACCTGAAGCCCTGCTGAAGATCGACTCTTGCTGAGACCGGGGGCGGATCCCGACAGGCCGTTCTCAGCAAAACTCGCATATCGTCATCAACGTGTCCCGCCTCTCCCGCCTTCGCGGCAGGTGGACGATCCCCGCATTGATCGTGGTCCTCGCCCTCGTCGCAGGCGGCGTGTACTTCACTCGATCCGGGGACGACCCCGTGGCCGTTCCCTACAAAGAAGCGAACATCGACGCACCTGAGAGCCCTGACAGCACTCAGACGGTGACGATCGAGACGCGTCTTTACCTCCCCCAGCAGACACCCGCGCCCGCGATCATGCTCGCGCACGGTTTCGGCGGCAGCCTCCGCAGCGTGCACACCCAGGCCGAGGAGTTCGCTCGCCGCGGCTTCGTGGTCCTGACGTGGTCCGCTCGCGGTTTCGGCCGCAGCACCGGCCAGATCGCGCTCAACTCGCTCGACCGCGAGGTCCGCGACGCCCAGAAGCTCCTCGACTTCCTCGGCACCCGTGACGAGGTGCAGAAGGACACCGGCGGCGACCCGCGCGTCGGCGTGACGGGCGCGTCGTACGGCGGCGCTCTCTCGTTGCTGCTCGCAGGTGTCGACAAGCGCGTCGACACGCTCGTCCCCGTCATCACCTACAACGACCTCGCCCAGGCGCTGCTGCCGAACTCCTCTTCGGCGACGCAGCGTCCGGACGTCACCCCTGCCGCCACCGCGTTCGGCGAGGACGGCGTCTTCAAGCGCTCGTGGGCGGGCATCTTCTTCTCGGCGGGCATGACGTCGATCGACCTCTCGTCGCCCACCGGCGAGGCGCCCGAAATGGGCCAGACGGAGTCGAACCAGCCCGCCACGCAGCAACAGCCGGGCGGGAACTCGGGTGCCGCCGGTCAGCCGCCGACGCCTTCACTGGGCGCGTGCGGGCGCTTCACCCCCGAGGTGTGCGCCGCGTACACGGAGGTCGCCACGACGGGCCGCGCCTCGCAGCAGACCCTGGAGCTGCTGCGCAGGTCGTCCCCGGTCGCCGTGACCGACCAGATCAAGCAGCCGGCGATGCTGGTGCAGGGCGAGCAGGACACCCTGTTCGGCCTCGACCAGTCCGACGCGACCGCGCGTCAGATCACCGCGGCCGGCGGCAAGGTGAAGATGGTCTGGTACGCGGGCGGCCACGACGGCGGCAACCCCGGCACCGCACTGCGCGGCGAGATCGCCGACTGGATGGCGTTCCACCTGCAGGGCAAGGGAACCGATCCCGGCACGGGCTTCGAGTACACGGTGCAGGGCGCGTTCCGCTCGTCGGGCACGCCGTCGCTGCGCACCGTCGTCGCACCCTCCTACCCCGGTCTCTCCGGCGCCGCCACCGAGCGCCGCACGGTGAAGCTGAGCGGGCGGGAGCAGGTCGCGGTGAACCCGGCGGGCGGCAACCCGGCGGCGATCAGCAACCTGCCCGGCCTCGGTTCCGCTCTGGCGCGCTCGTCGTCGATCTCCTCGCGGTTGTCGATCGACCTGCCCGGCCAGGCCGCGGTGTTCACGTCGGACGCGCTGGACTCGCAGCTGCTGCTGACCGGTTCGTCGACGGTCCGTCTGCGCGTCGCGCGCGGCGACCAGTCGTCCGGCGAAGCGATCCTGTTCGCGAAGCTCTACGACGTGTCGGGCGACGGAACTCGGGTCCTGCCCGGCTCCGCTGTCGCGCCGTTCCGCGTGGCGCTGCCTCCGGACGGTTCCGCCGCCGAGGTGACCGTGACGCTGCCGCCGGCCGTGCGTCCCGTCGAGAGTGAGCACAAGCTCGCGCTGGTCGTCTCGACGACGGACCAGGCGTTCGCGAACGCCGAGCAGCCGGCCGCGTACCGGATCTCGCTGGCGTCCGACGAGCTCTCGGTGCCCGTCGTGCCCGGCCGCAACGTGACGACGGGCTTCCCGACGAGTGCCCTGTGGGGCATCTTGATCACGCTGCTGGTGCTCATCGGCGCCGGTGTCATCGCGATGTTCCGTCGCCGCCTGGCCCACGACTCCGATCCTTCGCTGTCCGACGTGCCGCTGGTGATCTCAAACCTGACGAAGTCCTACCCCGGCGGCCTGACCGCGGTGAAGGATCTGTCGTTCCGCGTGGAGCACGGCCAGGTGCTGGGTCTGCTGGGTCCCAACGGCGCCGGCAAGACCACGACCCTGCGGATGGTGATGGGCCTGATCCACCCGTCCGAGGGCAACATCCGGGTCTTCGGCCACAAGGTGACGCCGGGCGCGCCCGTGCTGTCGCGCATCGGTTCCTTCGTCGAGGGTTCCGGCTTCCTGCCGCACCTGTCCGGCGCGGCAAACCTGCGCCTGTACTGGGCGGCGACGGGCAGGCCGCTGGAAGAGGCGCACATCGAGGAGGCGCTGGAGATCGCCGGCCTCGGCGACGCCGTGCACCGCCGCGTGCGCACGTACAGCCAGGGGATGCGCCAGCGGCTCGCGATCGCCCAGGCGATGCTCGGTCTCCCGGACCTGCTGATCCTGGACGAACCGACCAACGGACTCGACCCGCCCCAGATCCACCAGATGCGCGAGGTCCTGCGCCGCTACGCCGCGGCGGGCCGCACGGTGCTGGTGTCGTCGCACCTGCTGGCCGAGGTGGAGCAGACCTGTTCGCACGTGGTCGTGATGCACAAGGGCCAGCTCGTCGCCGCGGGCGAGGTGGCCGACATCGCGGCGGGAGGCGGCGAGGCGACGTTCCGCGTCGACTCCCCCTCGAAGGCGGCCGATGTCCTGCGGGGCCTCGAAGGCGTGCACGACGTGCACGAGGACGAGGGTGCCGTGCACGCGTCGATGAACGGCGTCCCGCGCGCCGCGGCACTGTCTGCTCTCGTGGCAGCCGGTGTGGCCGTGGACCAGGCGGGTCCGCGGCGAAGGCTGGAAGACGCGTTCTTGGAGCTGGTCGGTGAATGACTTCCTGATGGCAGCGGCGTCCGCCACGGCGGGCGCCCCGAACCCCGGCGCGCTCGAGGTGCTGGCGGAGGCCGGCCTCGACGTGGCCGGCGAGGTGGCGGAAACGCACGACGAGGAGGGCACCGAATGAACGCCGCGCAAGCTCCCGCAGGCGTCCCCTCCCCGAATGCGCACACGCCGCCCACCGGGCAAGGGGGACCCCTGATTCCATTCTCCCAGCCGGCACCGACAGTTCCGGGCCGGGCGCGTCGCGAACGGACCGTTCACAACAGCGGTTCGCGCACGGCCGAATCCATCCTCACCGCGAACCCGAACCGCACGAAGGCGCCAGCCCGGCAGGAGTTGGACCGGTGAACGAACACGACGTCCACACCGACCCCGGCGCGATCACCGAGCTGACCGACGCGGCCGCCAACCAGCACACCGAGGTGGCACCGGACGGTTCCTCGAAGGGCTACAGGGCGCGCAGAACGCTCCGCATCCGGGTGGAGCTGCAACGGCAGATCCGCCGCCGCAGGACCCAGCTCGTGCTGGGCTTCCTGGTGCTGCTGCCGTTCATCCTCGCGCTGAGCTTCGAAATCGGTCAGTCCGACCCGAACCGCCGCTCCGGCGGCTTCGTGGACCTCGCGACGGCCAGCGGCATCAACTTCGTGGTGCTCACGCTGTTCGTGAGCGGCAGCTTCCTGCTGCCGATGATCGTGGCGCTGTTCTTCGGCGACACGATCGCGTCCGAGGCCTCCTGGTCGAGCCTCAAGTACCTGCTGGCGGCGCCGATCCCCCGGCACCGCCTGCTCCGGCAGAAGGCGATCAGCAGCGGCATCCTCAGCTTCTTCGCGCTGGCACTCCTACCGGCGGTCGCCCTCGCCGTGGGCGTCGTCTGGTACGGCGCGGGCGAGGTCGTGAGCCCGACCGGCGAGGCGGCACCGTTCGCCGACGGCGTCCTCGGTGTCGCCCTCGCCGTCTGCTACATCGCGATCAACCTGTTCTGGGTAGCCGGACTGGCGCTGTTCCTGTCCGTGTCCACCGACGCGCCGCTCGGTGCGGTCGGCGGCACGGTGCTCGTGTCGATCCTGTCGCAGATCCTCGACCAGATCGAACCGCTCGGGGACCTGCGCAACTACCTGCCGACGCACTACGCGATGTCGTGGGCCGACCTGCTCTCGACCGATGTGGACTGGTCGGAGATGACGCGCGGGACGTTCTCGGCGCTCGTCTACGGCGGCATCTTCACGCTGCTCGCGGCGCGCCGGTTCAAGACCAAGGACATCACGAGCTAGCTCACTGCACGCAGAACTCGTTGCCCTCGGGGTCGAGCATGGTCACCCAGTGGCCCTTGCCGTCCTTGAACTCCTGGACCTTCGTCGCGCCGAGGGCAACGAGACGATCAACAGCGTCGAGACCCGCGTTCACATCGAGGTGGACGCGGTTCTTGGCCGTCTTGCCCTCCGGCACCCGCTGGAAGAAGAACCGCGGCCCCTCGCCCTCCGGGTCGATGATCGCCGAGTAGTCGTTCAGCGACTCGTAGGGGATGTTGTTCTTGACGGCGAAGTCCTCCCACGACTCGAAGCCGGGCGGTGGCGGCTGCACCACGTAACCGAGTGCCTCCGCCCAGAACTCAGCCAGCTTCCCGGGGTCCGCCGCGTCCATCGTCACCTGGATTCCGATTGCCATGAAGCAACCGTAGGACCCAATGCGGACAACCACTGTCCGGAGTAGCGTCCCGTCTCATGTCACGTCCTGTGCACTTCGAGATCCACGCCGCAGATCCCGATCGCGCGCGGCGCTTCTACTCCGCCGTCTTCGGCTGGAAGATCGAGAAGTGGGGCGACATCCCCTACTGGGTCATCACGACCGGCAACGACGACCAGCCGGGCGTCAACGGCGGCCTGCTGCCGCGCAGGGGCCCCGACCCGGCGCCCGACGCGCCCGTCCACGGCTACGTCATGACGATCAGCGTCACCGACATCGACGCCACGATCGCCGCCATCGACCTCAACAACGGCACGGTGGCGCTGCCCAAGGACAAGGTGCCCGGTGTCGGCCTGCTCGCCTACTACAAGGACACCGAGGGCAACATCTTCGGCATCCTGCAGCCGGAAGAACGTTAGGCCGGCCGCTTCCGCTTCGGCAGCCGCGCGACGACAGCCTCGTAGGAGCCGTCGACCAGCTCCAGCAGGTCGTCGTCCGGCACCGATCCCTTGAGCGCGATGGTGTTCCAGCCGTAGCGCCCGACGTACCCGCTGACCGTGATGTCGTCGGGAAAGCGCTCCCGCCACGGCGCGGCGGCCTCGGCGTCGACCCCGCACTTGAGCCCCACGGTGTGCACATCGAGGCCGATGAACGCGAATGCTTTGCCTCCCACCTTGCACACCAGCTCTGCCTCGCCCCACGGATACGTCTCCTCCGCGCCCGGCTTGCCGGCGCAGTAGGCGATCAGTTCGTCCAGTGTCACAACGGGATTATCGCGCGCCGAACACCGAGACGAAACGTGTGAGCAGCTCCGCGAACACCGCCCGCTCCTCGTCAGTCCAGTCCGCCATGGCCGCCGCGCACGCCGTCTGCCGCGCCCGGTGCAGCTCAGCCGACGTGGCGCGCCCCCGCGGCGTGCGCACGAGCAGCACGCGCCGCCCGTCCGCCTTGTCCGCGACCCGCGACACCAGCCCGGCGTCGACCGCGCTCGTGACGAGCTTGCTGGCGCGTGGCTGATCGACGTGCAACGCCGACGCCACACTGGAAACCGTTGCCTGCGTGCCTGTTCGCTCAGCCATCTCGACAACGTCCAGCACGTCGAAAGCCGGTACGGCCAGCTCGGCGAGCGCTCGGCGTGACTGACTGCGCCGCATCGCGATCAGAGCCTGCTCCACCGCGGCGAGGTGGGAGTCCACATCCACCGTGTGATCATTGCCCTCCTGTGCCGTGACGAAAGCTGTCAGCCGACATCTCACCCCAGAGAGCGATTTCTGCCGCGGGCACTGACCGTCACCCGGCCACTCGATCACCCGCCGCATCCACCGACTTCACTAGGAGCGACACCAACTCGCTCCTAGGGGACAACGGGCGGGACGGTGCACCCGCAGGTGCCGGCGTGTTCCTGCGGACACCGGTGTCGTACCTGGGGCACGTGGCGGAGTGTGTCGCGGCGGAGGCCAAGGCGCGCGAAAGGAGCACGACAATCCATAATGGACAGTCGCGCCGGGACGCAACCACCGAACAAAGGGTTGAGACGGCCTACGGACAGAGCGCGCCACCGGAACGGCGCACTCTCACTTGACCCCTGCCGCGTCCATCCCCCGCAGTTCCTTCTTCAAATCCTGAATCTCATCCCGCAGCCGAGCCGCCAGCTCGAACTGCAGGTCCCGAGCAGCATTCATCATCTGATCAGTCAGCGACTGCACCAGATCCGCGAGCTCCGACCGAGCCATCCCGGCCCGCTCGTGCGAGTGCACAACCCCGGAAGACCTGCCGCCCTCCCCGGTGGCCCGCTTGCCCCGGGACTGGTTCCGCCCAGACCCGCCGACCGGAACCTCGTCCTCGGCCTCGGAGTACACCGCCTCCAGAATGTCGGTGATCTTCTTCCGCAACGGCTGCGGATCAAGCCCGCGTTCTTCGTTGTAAGCGATCTGCTTGGCCCGCCGCCGGTTGGTCTCTTCGATCGCGTGCCGCATGGAGTCCGTGATCCGGTCCGCGTACATGTGGACCTCACCGGACACGTTGCGAGCCGCGCGACCGATCGTCTGCACGAGAGAGGTGCCGGACCGCAGGAACCCTTCTTTGTCCGCATCGAGAATCGCCACCAGCGACACCTCTGGAAGGTCGAGCCCTTCCCGCAGCAGGTTGATGCCGATCAACACGTCGAACTCGCCGAGCCGCAGCTGGCGCAGCAGCTCCACCCGGCGCAGGGTGTCGACCTCGGAGTGCAGGTACCGCACCCGGATTCCCAGCTCCAGCAGGTAGTCCGTCAGGTCCTCTGCCATCTTCTTCGTGAGCGTCGTGACGAGCACGCGCTCGTCCCGCTCCGCCCGTTCCCGGATCGAGTGCACCAGGTCGTCGATCTGCCCCTCGGTCGGCTTCACGACCACCTCGGGGTCGACGAGCCCGGTGGGCCGGATGACCTGCTCGACGAACTCGCCGCCGGACTGCCCGAGCTCGTACGGGCCGGGCGTGGCCGACAGGTAGACGACCTGGCCGATCCGGTCGGCGAACTCCTCCCACGTCAGCGGGCGGTTGTCCAGCGCAGAGGGCAGCCGGAAGCCGTGCTCGACGAGGTTGCGCTTGCGCGAGGCGTCACCCTCGTACATGCCGCCGATCTGTGGCACCGTCACGTGCGACTCGTCGATGACCATCAGGAAGTCGTCGGGGAAGTAGTCGAGCAGCGTCGCCGGCGCCGTGCCGGGGCCGCGGCCGTCGATGTGGCGCGAGTAGTTCTCGATGCCGTTGCAGAAGCCGACCTGACGCATCATCTCGATGTCGTACTGGGTGCGCATGCGCAGGCGCTGCGCCTCCAGGAGCTTGCCCTGGCGCTCCATCTGGGCGAGCGTCGACTCCAGCTCCACCTCGATGTCGCGGATGGCGCGCTCCATGCGCTCCGGGCCCGCGACGTAGTGGGTGGCGGGGAAGATCCGCAGCTCGTCGACCTCGCGGATGATGTCGCCGGTCAGCGGGTGGAGGTAGTAGAGCTTGTCGATCTCGTCGCCGAAGAACTCGACGCGGACCGCGAGTTCCTCGTAGGACGGAATGATCTCGACCGTGTCGCCGCGCACCCGGAACGAGCCACGGGTGAACGACATGTCGTTGCGGTTGTACTGGACGTCGACCAGCAGGCGCAGGAACGCGTCGCGGTCGACCTCCACGCCCGTCTCCAGCCGGATGGAGCGGTCGAGGTACGACTGGGGCGTGCCGAGGCCGTAGATGCACGACACCGAGGCGACCACGATGACGTCGCGCCGGGTGAGCAGCGACATCGTGGCCGAGTGGCGGAGACGCTCGACGTCCTCGTTGATCGAGGAGTCCTTCTCGATGTACGTGTCCGTCTGCGGGATGTACGCCTCTGGCTGGTAGTAGTCGTAGTAGCTGACGAAGTACTCCACCGCGTTGTGCGGGAAGAGCTCCTTCAGCTCGTTCGCCAGCTGCGCGGCCAGCGTCTTGTTCGGCGCCATGACCAGCGTGGGGCGCTGCAGCCGTTCGACCAGCCAGGCCGTGGTCGCCGACTTGCCGGTACCGGTGGCGCCGAGCAGCACCACGTCGCGCTCGCCCGCACGCACGCGGCGTTCCAGCTCGTCGATGGCCGCCGGCTGGTCGCCGGCCGGCTGGTAGTCGCTGACCACGCGGAACTGCCCGCCGGTGCGGACGATGTCGCCGACGGGACGGTGCTCGGAGTGCGCCTTGACGGTGCTCTCCTCTGGCGGGAGCTCGGTTGCGAAAGCCACGGGAAGCACGTTACGCCGGGGGTCTGACAATTTCAGATCGGGCCTGGTCAGGGCCCTAATCGCACGGACAGCAGTTGCAGTCGCAGCAGTCGCACCCGTCGCAGTCGAGCGGGTTGTCCCGCCGCTTGTCGCTCCACGGGCCGGGGAACGGGTCGCGGCAGCAGAACTGGCAGGTCCCGCACATGTAGAGGAACGCCCCGCAGCCGCTGAAACACCCGCGCGGCCGTGGCTGCGGGTTCAGCCTCGGGTACGCCCACAACCCGCTGCCCGGATTCGACCAGCTCGGCTTCTCCGGAGCACGCCGGCGGCCGAACACCCGGATGATCGACTCCTCCAGCTCGTGCACCAGCAGCTTGTGCACGAGCCGCGCGTCGGTGAACTCGACCTCGTCCAGCGCCAGCCGGATCCCCGTCACGGCGTCCAGGCACAGCCTGTGCGCCTCGTCGACCGGCGTCCCGGTGGCCAGCAACGGGTTCCACGCACCCGACGCGCGGTCCTCCTCCAGGTCCTCGACGGCGTCGATCAGGTGCGCCACCCGTCCGAACAGCCGTCCCACCTCGCGCAACGGCTCCGCGTTCTGCGGCCTGCCCGCGATCAGGGCCGTCTGCCCGACGGCGAACGCGGTCGCCGTCTCCGTCGGCTCCGTGACCACCAGCACCGAGCTGCCCAGCCCCGCCGCTGCCTCCACGAGGGGCTGCCGCCGCACCGAGTCGACCATCACCGAGGCGTCGAAGCCGAGATCGGACGCCGTCCCGATCCCCTTGGCGGCCCAGCGCTGCGCCACCGCGCGCCCCGCCCACCCCAGCCGGCCGGTCAGCCCGTCACCGTCGTCCACGTGGTCGTGGATCTTCAACGACGCCAGCACCAGCGACACCGACGCCGCCAGCCGCGCACCGGATCCGATCGCCACGTCCGCGGACTTCAGCCCGCGCAACGCACACGGCCCGGCAGACCGCCGCGAGAGGCCGCTCTGCGCCTCGACCACGGCCGAGATCATCAGCCCGTCGTAGTTGGTGACGAGCCGCGACAGATGACCGTGCTCGTCACGCAACGACAGGCACATCCCGCACAGGTGCGCGAGCCACGCGGACCGCAGCTCAGCGCCCATCCTGTTGCGGCAGGGGCGAATGATCCCGAACATGCGGCGCATCCTAAGTGGCCGTCTCGGGTTTGGATGGCAGTATCGGCCCCGTGGCACACATCCATCCGCCGAAGATCGAGTACTTCGACCTGGACGCCAAGAGCAACACCGATCCCAAGGGACAGCTGCGCAGCGTCGACGAGTACCGGCTCACCCCGACGGGCCTCTACATGTTCCGGCCGCTCAGCGGTCATCCGCAGATCAGCCACTTCGAGAGCTGGTTCCTGCCGAAGCTCAACGTCCGGGTGACCCGCCAGTCCTGGCACCCCGGCCACGAGCGCGACTACGACTTCTACGTCGACGTCGTCGAGATCACCGGGGTGGGCAGCGTCTGGAAGACCATCGACCTCTACCTCGACCTGATCGTCCGAACGGGTCGCAGCGTCACCGTTCTGGACACCGACGAATTGATCACCGCAGTTCAGCACAACCTGATCACCCCGGAACGAGCCCAATGGGCGCTGGAAACCACCTACTCAGCGGTGTCCGGTATTTCAGCGCACGGTCACGATGTGGTCAGGTGGCTCACCTCTTCGGGTTGTCCCACCTCCTGGCGTTGATACACAGAGTGTGTTCGTCATCTGACCGTGACGTAACGAATCGACCCGGCGTGTAACTGCGAGCACTTATTTGACTACCCTCGGCGGCGTGGGAGCGGTCACTACACCTCAGCTGGTCGACGTTGTCGACACCATTTCGGGCGTGCGCACTTATTCGTCCGGTGGCACGCGGACGCTCAGTTCGTGCGAGGTGGAGCGCTGGGGCCTGCGGATCGAGCACCCCACCCCGGAGGACCCGTTCTCGGACGCCGAAATCACCTGGCTGATGCCGGAACTGGGCCTGCGCCTCACGACCTACCGCGCCCGCTCCCGGCACTCCCGCAGCGGCCCGAGCGTGCTGTCCGCGGTCCGGGTCGAGCGCGACCACCGCCACTGGCAGACCACGGACCTGTTGCTGGGCCTGGCGATTCCGGGCGGTACCACGCCCCGCATCGTGCGCAGCGAGGACTTCGCCGCCGCCGTGGCAGGCCGCGTCCTGCGCCCCGGCGACGCCGACCAGGCCCTGCGCACCGTGCACCGCACCCTCGAAGAGCTCAGCAACGTCAACCACAACCTGACGTCGTGGCTGACGTGGCACGGCATCTACGACACCTGGCCGCCCCTGTAGGCCTGCACGCGCGCGACGGCAGCCACCATCCACGGCTCCTTCGCCTCACCGTAGGCAAACGCCGAGGAATCGGCCGCGAATCGCTGGGACAGCTCGAGTTTGAGCGCCGCGTACTCCTCACGAGCCTGCGTGTCGTGCCGCAGCCAGTCGCGGAAGTCGATCGCCCACCGCCAGTTGGCAGCACCCTCGACGCGCAGGTGAAGATTCACCCGCCGCCCCGGATCAGCCCCGGCGTGCAGCCGCTTGCTCCAGTCACCCTCGCCGCGCGGCGTGTCCTCGTACGGCCCCACGTACGGAAACCCGGCGTGCGCCAACGTCTCCCGCAACGAGTCGGCGGTCGCCATGTCCTCGACAGCGAGCTGGAAGTCCAGCACGTCCTTGGCCGCGAGCCCTGGCACCGCCGTCGACCCGATGTGCTCGACCCGCCGCCCGCCGGCAGCCACGCTGATCCGCCGGGCAAGCCGCTTGGCCTGCGCGGGCCACCGCCCGTCGTACGGCACCACGATCGGCGACCCGGCCGCGTAGGACTGCGTCCGCACGTTCTTCTCGAACCCGACCAGCCGGTCCCACAACCCGGTGATGTCCGGAACCTCCCCGGAGTTGTCCAGCCACACGTCCGCCACGGCCCGCCGCTGCTCGTCCGTGGCCTGCGCGGTGATCCGGTTCTCCGCGTCCCGCCGGTCCATCCCCCTGCTCGTGACCAGCCGCTCCAGCCGGGTGGCCGCATCCGCGTGCACCACGATCACGAGGTGGTACGCCGCCGCCAGGTCCCGCTCCACCAGCAAGGGGATGTCGTGCACGACGATCGCGTCCTCGGGAGCCTCGGCCATCCGCTGCCCGGTCAACGCCCCGATGCGCGGATGCGTGATCCCGTTGAGCGTCTGCCGAGCCTCCTCACTGGCGAAGGCCTTGGCCGCCAACGCCGCCCGGTTCAACGTGCCGTCACCGTTGAGCACGTCCTCACCGAACGCCTCGACGACCTCCTTGAGCCCGTCCGTACCGGGCTCAAGCACCTCACGCGCGAGCTTGTCCGCATCGATGACCACAGCGCCGTTCTCGGCGAGCAGCTTCGCGATCGTCGACTTCCCGGACCCGATTCCGCCGGTCAACCCCACCCTGAGCATGCCGGTCAGGTTAGCCGGGCAAGCCCGGCGAGCAGGACCGACACCACCACGGCGACGACCGCCACCGTGCCGAAGCCGCTCGCCGCCCCGACCGTCCCGATCACCGCGACCCCCAGCGCCAGCCCGAACTCCATCCCGGTCTCCGACAACGCCGCCGCCGAGCCCGCCTTCTCCTCCGGCGCGGCACCCACGATCAGGTCCGTGCTCAACGCCATCACCGGCCCCTGTCCCAGGTAGATGACGACGATGCCGAGCACCGCGGCGTGCGGCACGATCGCTAACCCCGCGGCAGCCACGATCAGGGCCACCGACACAGTCCGCCCGGCACCGAAAGCGCCGGCGAGACGCGGAGCGAGCACCGACGTGACGATCATGGCAACAGACGCCGGAAGCAGCAGAAGCCCTGCCCGCAACGGCGAGAAGTGCTGCTGCAACTGCTGCGTCACCAGCAGATAGACCCCAGCCGTCACCGCGGCGTCCGCGACCAGCACCACGACCGCGCGCCCGAACCGCCCCCGGAACAACGCCGTCTCGATCAACGGATGCGCGATCCTCCGCTGCCGCCGCACGAACCAGCCGCCGACCGCAATACCCGCCACCGCCGCAACGACGTCGAAGTGCTTGACGCCGTACACCGTCAGCACCGTCGCCACGAGCACGAGCGCCACACTCGGCAGATCAACCCGATGCACCGGCCCGTGGTGCTCCGGCAACACGAACGGCCCCGCGACCAGCAACAACACCATGACCGGCACCGCCACCAGGAACGCCGACCCCCACCACCACGTCTCCAGCAGCGCACCACCGACCACAGGACCAAGCGCGACACCACCGGACATCGCCGCCGCCCAGATGCCGATCGCCGTACCGCGCCGGTCCCGGAACATCGTGCTGATCAACGCCAACGTCGACGGCATCAACGTCGACCCGGCAACCCCGAGCAACGCCCGAGCCGCGATCAACGTCTCAGGCGTGGGCGCGTAAGCAGCCACCACCGACCCACCTGCGAACGCCGCCGCCCCGATGAGCAACAACCTGCGTCGCCCGATCCGGTCACCGAGCACACCCATCGGAATGAGCAGCGCGGCGATCACGAACCCGTAGCTGTCGAGAATCCAGAGCAGCTCGGTACCGGTGGGCTGCAAGCTCTTCGCGAGATGCGGGGAGGCGAGGTAGAGGATGGTGACATCCATGGCGAGCATCGCCGTGGGCAGCGTGAGCACCGCGAGTCCGAGCCAGGACCGCACGCTCTCCTTTGATCGACTTGTCATGCCCAGACGCTAAAGTCTCACACGGGTGTGAGAGTCAAGGGAGAAATCGCGTGCGAATCGGGGAACTGGCACGGCGCACCGGCGTGAGCCAACGACTGTTGCGCTACTACGAGGAACAAGGCCTGCTCACGCCACAACGACTGCCCAGCGGCTACCGCGTCTACACCGACTCCGACGTGCTGCGTGTGGCACACATCCGCAGCCTCCTGGCCGCAGGCCTCTCCACCGACACGATCGCCGAAGTCCTGCCGTGCATGGGCGTGGACGGCGAGCGGCTGATCGCGTCCATCTGCCCAGAGCTGGTGGACGAACTGCTGGTGGAACGAGCCCGGATCTCCGCGTCGATCCAAGCCCTGCAGGAAGCTCAGTCCGCTTTGGACACGATCATCACCGCTAGACCGGCGGCGTCATCGACTGCTGCGCCAGCACCGGCAGGATCGCCATGAGCTTCTCCTTCGGGATGAAGTTGTGCCGGTTGCGCACCACGAACGTCGACTTGCCGAGCGACCCGACGAGCAACTGCTCCTCTTTCCCCTCGATCAACGTCCCCTTCTGCTTCCCGACGTCAACCTCGGTGATCTTCGCCCCGTCCTGCCGCTCAGCCTCGATGCTCTCCGTGACCCGAGTACGCGCCGTCAAATCGTCCGTGTAGGTGGACAGCCCGATGACGATCTTCGCGTCCGGCAGGTTCTTCTTCTCGGGAATCCCGTAGTAACAATCGATCTTCCCGGTCCGCCCGATCCCGGGCTCCTTGATCCCGATGATGATCCGAGGCTCACCAGGCAACTCCTGCCCGAGCGTCGCGTTCATCATGTCGACCGGCACCACCAACTCGCAGTCGTCCGGCAACGCCCGATCCACCATCGCCGGAACCCGCGACGCCGTGGTGGGCGGGGTGATCTTCGGGATCTGCGGCGGCGGCGCCTGAGTTTGCGGCGCAGAGCCGGAGCAGGCCGCGCAGACCGCCAGCGCCACCGCGCCCAGTGCCACGAAGAACTTGTTCCCACGCATAGGTTTGCCAACCTACACAACGAGGTTGAGCCTCCACCACAGAGTGAACGGGTGGCACCGTCGTGGCCACGCGCGGCACATCTCGCATTGGCGGGTCTGGCACGGAGCCCCAGGAAAACCCTCGCAACCGGCACGTCCGATGCCAACGCACCCACCTGCGGACCCAACAAAAACGGAGGCCCCCACACCCAAAGGGTGCAGGGGCCTCCGTCAGTCAGCTACAAGGAGCTGGAGCGGATCACATACCGCCGGACAGCTTCTCCCGAAGCGCGGCCAGCTGCTCGTCCGAAGCGAGCGTGCCACCGGACTGAGCCGGCGCACCAACGGACGTGGTGCCGGAAGTGTCCCCACCGGAGGTGTAGTTGCCCGCACCCTCGGCCGAAGCCTCTTCCTCAGCCTCAGCGGCCTTGCGGATCTGCTTCATGTGGGCCTCGTAACGAGTGTGGGCCTCAGCGTACTGACGCTCCCACTCCTCACGCTGCTTGTCGAAGCCGTCCTGCCACTCCTGGGTCTCCGGGTCGAAGCCCTCGGGGTAGATGTAGTTGCCCTGGTCGTCGTACTCGGCGGCCATGCCGTACTGGGTCGGGTCGAACTCGGTGTCGACCGTGAAGCCCTCGTTGGCCTGCTTGAGCGACAGCGAGATGCGGCGACGGTCGAGGTCGATGTCGATGACCTTGACCATGACGTCGTCGCCGACCTGGACGACCTGCTCCGGAATCTCGACGTGGCGCTCGGCCAGCTCGGAGATGTGGACCAGGCCCTCGATGCCCTCGTCCACGCGGACGAACGCACCGAACGGAACCAGCTTGGTGACCTTGCCCGGCACGATCTGGCCGATCGCGTGGGTGCGGGCGAACTGGCGCCACGGGTCTTCCTGGGTCGCCTTCAGCGACAGGGAGACGCGCTCGCGCTCCATGTCGACGTCGAGGACCTCGACGGTGACTTCCTGGCCGACCTCGACAACCTCGGACGGGTGGTCGATGTGCTTCCAGGACAGCTCCGAGACGTGGACGAGACCGTCGACGCCACCCAGGTCCACGAAGGCACCGAAGTTGACGATCGAGGACACGACGCCCTTGCGGACCTGGCCCTTCTGCAGCTGGTTGAGGAACTCGCTGCGGACCTCGGACTGGGTCTGCTCCAGCCACGCACGGCGGGACAGGACCACGTTGTTGCGGTTCTTGTCCAGCTCGATGATCTTCGCCTCGAGCTCACGGCCGACGTACGGCTGGAGGTCGCGGACGCGACGCATCTCGACGAGCGAGGCGGGGAGGAAGCCGCGGAGACCGATGTCGAGGATGAGACCACCCTTGACGACCTCGATGACAGTGCCGCGGACCGGCTCGTCCTTCTCCTTGAGGGCCTCGATGGTGCCCCACGCGCGCTCGTACTGAGCGCGCTTCTTGGAGAGGATCAGGCGGCCTTCCTTGTCCTCCTTCTGGAGAACAAGGGCCTCGACCTCGTCACCGACTGAGACAACCTCGGCGGGATCGACGTCGTGCTTGATCGACAGTTCACGCGAGGGGATGACCCCCTCGGTCTTGTAGCCGATGTCGAGCAGGACCTCGTCCCGGTCGACCTTGACGATCGTGCCTTCAACGATGTCGCCATCGTTGAAGTACTTGATCGTCTTGTCGATAGCAGCGAGGAAGTCCTCCTCCGTCCCGATGTCGTTGATCGCGACCTGCTTGGGCGCAGCGGCAACGGGGGCGGTGGTGGTGTCGGTGGACATTAGGTAGGTGGCTCCGGTACGGATTGGCATTAATGAGTGGTAGTGGTGCGCGCGCAGCGTCGCAGCGACCTGGAATCCCCGACCGTTCTGGATCATGGGCAGCACTAACCCACTACGCGGGCGTTATCGTACGCGGCCGCGAGACGTGTGAGCAAACCAGCCCCCATGTGAAGGAGCAGTGTGTCCAACCAGCACGCGAGCGCGGAACAAGCGCTAGGCACGGCCGGCATCGTCAAGCGCGGAGCTGACGCCGCCGAGTCACGTGCGGCGAACCGCATCTGGTGGGACGCGGACGCCGACGACTACCACGACACGCACGGCGACTTCCTGGGTGCGGCCGACTTCCTCTGGTGCCCCGAGGGACTGCGCGAGGAGGAGACCCGTTTCCTCGGCGAAATCGCTGGTCAGCGCATCCTCGAGGTGGGCTGCGGCAGTGCCCCGTGCGCCCGCTGGCTCAAGGCGAACGGGGCCGAAGTCACCGCCTTCGACATCTCCGAGGGCATGCTCAGGCACGCGCGAGAGAACAACGCCAAGACCGGCGTCGACGTGCCGCTCGTCCAGGCCAGCGCCGACCAGCTCCCCTTCGCCGGCGGCTCCTTCGACGCCGCCTGCTCGGCGTTCGGCGCGGTGCCTTTCGTGGCGGACGTTCAGGAGGTCTTCAGCGAGGTGGCCCGCGTCCTCAAGCCGGGCTCGCCGTGGGTGTTCTCGGTCAACCACCCGATGCGGTGGATCTTCCCGGACGACCCCGGACCGCTCGGCCTCACGGTCACGCAGTCGTACTTCGACCGCACCCCCTATGTAGAGGTCGACGAGGAGGGCCGCGCCACCTACGTGGAGCACCACCGCACGCTCGGCGACTACGTCCGGGCGCTCACGGCCACCGGATTCGTCGTCGAGGACCTCGTCGAGCCGGAGTGGCCGAAGGGGCACACGCGCGTCTGGGGGCAGTGGAGCCCGCTGCGGGGCAAGCTCTTCCCCGGCACCGCGATCTTCCGTACGCGCCTGACGTCGTAATCTCACGCTCATGACCTCGGCACGCGGACTCGTGGCGGCCCAGTCAGCACGTTTCGCGTCGCTGGACCCGTTGCTCCCGCCCGCCGTCGAACCGCCGATGGACGGCCACGTCATCACGGCGGCGCTCGCCGACGGCACGCGCGTCGCCGGGGTCATCAGCCACCAGTCGTTCGAGCCGCACTCCATCACCCGGCTGTGGTCGGCAGCGGAGGTGTGGGAGCTGCTGCCGCTGGTCGGCACGAGCCAGGGCATGGACGCGCTGCTCACTCGGTGGCGCCGGCACCTCGACACGCAGGAGATCGGCGAGGACACCGCGTGCGTCGTGCACTGGCCGAGCCGCGACACGACGGCAGCGCGCGCGTTCCTCGACCACGGCCTGGTGCCGCTGTCCGTGCTGGGCGTGCGGCTGAGGACTCCGCCGGTCCGCGTCCCGCGCACGCTCACGATCCGCCGCGCCACCCCGCACGACCTGGAAACGGTGCTGGAGCTGTCGCTCGCGGAGCTGGAGTACTCGTCGTTCGTCGGCTCCACGATCGTGCGCCCGGAGGCACGCGCCCTCAAACGACGCGCCCTGGCCGAACGGCTGACCAACGCGAGCCCGATCTGGCTGGCGGAACGGGACGGCATCGCGGTGGCGCTCGCCGAGTGCGCGATCGTCTCGTCCGAGCCGGGCACCAGCGCGGCGGCGAGGCTGCCGCGCGGGCGCTGGGGCTATGTGAACTGCGTCTCCGTGCTGCCCGGTGCCCGCGGCACCGGCATCGGCCAGCAGCTCGTCGCCTACGCCCACCAGGAACTTCACCGGATGGGCGCGGTCGGCACGTACCTCTACTACAACCCGCCGAACCCGCTGAGCAGCGTCTTCTGGCCGCGTCAGGGTTACCGGCCGCTGTGGACCGTCTGGGAAGTACGCCCCGCCACAGCCCTTAGGTGACCAATGTCCGAGTTGCCAGGCGACCTCGACTGCGCGAGAATTTGTACTGACCGGTCAGTTTAAACGGAAGGTAAAGCCGTGGAGATCCGCGCGGAACGCGCAGGCGTCAACGGGGCACATGGTCCGCTGCTCCGGCCGACTTCGCTGATCGTGAAGCCGGGCGAGCTGACGCTGGTCGCCGGCGAGCCCGGAGCCGGTCACACCGCGCTCGGCCTGCTGCTCTCCGGCCGCATCAAGCCCTCGACGGGCACGGTCTCGCCGGACGCCAGGGCGTTGCGCAAGCAGGTCGTGCTGGTCGACGCCCCCGAGGTGAACGAGCCGGAGGACGCGCTGTCCCTGGCCGCCGTCGTCGGCGAGGAGCTCGCGATGAACGGCATGTCCTCCGGCAAGAAGGCAGTGCACGACTGGCTGGTGGAGCACGCCGCCGACGAGCACGCGACGAAGCGCTTCGAGCACGTGCCGCCGCAGACGCGGTGCGCCGTGATGCTCGAACTGGCCTCCGCGCGGCCCGGCGTCACGACGCTCGTCCTCGACTGCCCCGACCGCTACCACCCCAACCCGCGCGAGTGGTTCGCATTGGCGCACGACTACGTGACCCCAGAACGGTCCGTGGTCGCCCTGTGCTCGAACTCCTCCGCCCACATCCTCGACATCCCGCACGCGCGCCTTGGTGAGGACAACGACACCAAGATGGAGATCACCGCATGAGCGCCCTTCGCATGGCCTTCAACGAACTTCGCCGGGTCACGTCCGGCACCCTGCCCCGGCTCGCGGTGCTCGCGCTGGCCCTGGTGCCGCTGCTCTACGCCTCGCTGTACCTCTACGCCAACAAGGACCCCTACGCGAACCTCAACCAGGTGCCGGCCGCGCTCGTCGTCAAGGACAAGGGCGCCAAGGACCTCAACGCGGGCAAGGAGGTCGCCGACGAGCTGCTGAACGGCAAGAAGTTCAACTGGCACGTCGTCGACAACCCCGCCGACGCCGACGACGGCGTGCGCAAGGGGACGTACATCTTCGCCCTGACGCTGCCGGAGGACTTCTCCGAGGCGCTCACGTCCGCGGAGCAGAACAAGCCCCGCCAGGGCGTGCTGACGCTGACGACCAACGACGCCAACAACTACCTCGGCAGCACGATCGCGAACCAGGTCGTCTCCGAGGTCCGCCGCGCCGTGACCGCGAAGGTCTCCACCGAGGCCGCCGACAAGCTGCTGCTCGGGTTCTCCACGATCCGTCAGGAGACCACCAAGGCGGTGGACGGTGCCACGCAGCTCGCTTCCGGCAACGCCGAGCTGCGCGACAAGCTGAAGGAGCTCGACAAAGGCGTCCAGGAGCTCCGCACCGGTTCCGTGACCGCCGCGAACGGCGCCGCACAGCTGCGCGACGGCACGCACCAGATGCGTTCGCAGGCCTCGGTGCTGCCCGACAGCACCCGTCAGCTCGCCAACGGGGCCCGCCAGGTCGCGGACGGCAACGAGACCGCCGCACGTGAAGCGGAGGAGTACGCCAAGAAGGCCCAGGCTCTCGTCGGTGTGCTCGACCAGGCCAACGGCGACATCGCGACCCGGTTGCGGGCACTGGGCTTCACCGAGGCCCAGGTGCAGAACGTGCTGGGCACGATCGGCCAGGTCCGCAAGCCCGTCGACGACGCCAACGGCAAGGTCCAGGGTGCGGCCGGCGACCTGCGCAAGCTCGCGAACGGCGCGGACCAGGTCGCCGACGGCGCCGAGACGCTCGCCTCGAAGATGCCCGGTCTGTACGACGGCATCGTGAAGGTCGACGACGGCGTCACCACGCTCGCGGACGGCAACGCGAAGATCCGCGACGGCCTGCAGCAGGCCGCGACGGGCACCCCGCAGTTCGTCGACGGCTCCACGAAGCTCGCGGACGGCTCCGCGCAGCTGCGCGACGGCCTGACCGGCGGTGTGAACAAGATCCCGAACACGGACGACCCGACGCGGGCGGCCATCGCGCAGGCGATCGGTGACCCGGTGGCGGTGAAGGGCCTCTCCCAGACGAAGGCCGCCACGTACGGCGCGGGCCTGGCCCCGTTCTTCCTCGGCCTGGCGACGTGGATCGGCGCGTTCGTGCTCTTCCTGCTGCTGCGACCGTTGTCACGCCGTGCGCTGGCCGCTGGTCAGTCCGCGCTGCGAGTGGCGCTGGGCGGCTGGTTGCCGGGTGCGCTGCTGGGCGTCGTGCAGGTGCTGGTGATGTTCTCGGTGGTGCGGTTCGTGGTGGACATCGAGCCGTCGAACCCCCTCGGCACGTTCGGGTTCCTCGTGCTGATGTCGCTGACGTTCGTGGCGATCCTGCACGCGCTCAACGCCGCGTTCGGCGCCGTCGGCAAGTTCCTCGGACTGATCCTGCTGATCCTGCAGCTGGTCAGCGCGGGCGGCACGTTCCCGTGGCAGACGATCCCCGTGCCGCTGTACCCGCTGCACTACGGCCTGCCGATGGGTTACGCGGTCGACGGCCTGCGCCACCTGATGTACGGCGGCGACCTCGGCAGCGTGGGTCACGACGCTTTGATCCTTCTCGCCTGGCTGGTCGGAGCCCTAGCCTTGTCGTCCGTGGCGGCCTACAAGCAGCGGGTGTGGACACCTTCCAAGCTGAAGCCGGAGCTCGTGCTGTGAGCGCGCGAACGACAGCGACCAAGCAGAAGCTCTTCGACGCGGCGTTGAAGCTGGTCGGCGAACGGGGCGCGGCCTCGGTGACGGTCGACGAGATCGCCGCGGAGGCAGGCGTCGCCAAGGGCACGATCTACTACAACTTCGCCTCGAAGGACGCCCTGGTCGAGGCCCTGCTGCGGCACGGTGTGGAGATCCTCGCGAGCAGGCTGCGGGCGGCCGAGGGTGCGGAGGACTCGCTGGAGGCGCTGGTCGACGCGATGCTCGGCTTCTGGGCCGAGTACCCGGCGTTCGGGCAGCTGCTGGTCTCCGAGCTGTGGCGGACACCAGGCCAATGGCACGGCACTCTCTCGCTGCTGCGCGACGACATCGTGTCGATCGTGCGCGGTCAGATGAAGCGACTGTCCGACGCGGGCCGGCTGCCGGAAGGCGTCGAGCCCGGCACCGCGTCGGCGGCGTTGTTCGGCACTCTCCTCGTGATCGCGCTGGACTGGCAGGTGTTCCAGCCGGAGCGGTCACGGGCGGAGGTGCGCGACTCGGTCATGCTGCTGGTGCGGGGGATGCGGTCGGCCCGCTGACCTGCACGGCGTTCAGCTGCCGGATCATCCGGGCGGCGAGCACCGCGGCTGCGACGGACAGGGCCGCGGAGATCGTGGCGAACACCGTGAGCTCGAACACGTACTTCGGCGGCAGGGAGATCGAGAAGTTCGGCAGCAGGAAGCAGAGCCACCACAGCAGCACCAGGCCGCTCGTATCGCGGTGCTGCAGGCCGAGCATGGGCTGTGACCGGTCGGACCCGCGCCAGATGTCCTGCATCACCGCGTAGGGGATGCAGAAGTTCTCGATCGGGATGAACCAGCCGACGAACACCCACACGTTCCTGAAGCGGTGCCGCTGGTCGGACGTGATGGCCTCGGAGTTGTGCCGAGCCCTGTTCATCCACACGATGAAGGCGATCGCCGCGCCGACGAACCCCACCAGCAAGGCCCACGAGAGCACCCGTCCCACCGCGGCGCCGAGCGGCGTGAGCTCCACGGCATCGACGGTGAGCCACGCCAGAACCGCGACGAGGACCTCGGTCAGTGCGACGACTCCGATCAGGACGGTCGCCACGACGCCTGCTCCGTGCACGGGCCGGAGAACGCCTTCGGTCATGAGAACTCCCCCAGAATCAACGAGTCCCCGACGTCGGCGCGGAGCTACCTCGTCAAACGCCCAGTCGCCCCCAGGCGACGAACACGCACAGGGCGAACAGCACCACGTTCGTCGACACGGCGCGCACCTCCTTCAGCCTGGTGTGGCTGACCGCCGCTCCCACCATCACCACGGCCAGCCCGATGGCCGCCGCCGGTGTGAGTTCGGGCGCGATCCCCGTGAGCCCCGGCAGCAGGAGCCCGGCGACCGCCGCCAGCTCCAGCGCCGCCACGATCCGGATCACCGGGAGCGGGAAGAACACCACCCCGGTCTGCCCGGTCGCGATCATGCGGTCCTTGGACTGGGTCGACTTGAGCGTGCCCGAGATGAGGAACACGACGGCCAGCACGCCCTGAGAGATCCACAATGCGATGTTCATGCCGTGGAGACGACGCGGCGTCTCGATGTGTGACAGCCGCACCGCCCGATCGAGCTACACCTTTGGTCATGCGGGGCTAAATGGCCGCCGGTACGAACGAAGACATGCCGAAACCGCCAAGCATCCTCGTCGCGCTGCTCGCGTGTGCCGCGCTCACGACGTCCCCGGCCGTCGCCGCCGAACCCGTGACCGCCACCGCCGACTTCCAGGAGGCGCTGTTCTCCCCCGTCGACGGCGTCCTCGACTTCGAGGAGACAGCCGACGGGATCAAGGTCAAGGGCACGTTCCAGAAGGGCTTCTCCTCCGGACGGCCCGACGACTACCTGCTGCAGGTCCTCGACAACGCGACGGTGATCGTGGACTTCAGCGAGGAGTTCCGCGATGTCGCCGACATCAAGTCGCCGGCGGTCGCGGAGTTCGAGTTCACCACGAAGACCAAGCAGAAGATCGCCGACATCCGCAACGAGCACGTGGTGGTCCGCCAGCTCGTGGACGTGGCGGCCGGCATCAAGGTGCAGGCGGAGATCGGCCGGGCGAAGGTCCAGAAGGGCTGACGCTCAGCGGGCGTCCTCGTGGTGCAGCGAGGGCGCCCGTCCCTCCAACGCCCGTTCGACGGCATCCAGGACGGCACGGCTCGTGCGCTGCGCGGCGTCGTGCGCGAAGTGGCCGAGCAACACCTGCTGCGTCGGGTTCGGCAGCACCGGGTCCGGCACCGGCGCGCACGTGTGCACCTCCACCACCGGCGCGCCCTCTGCCAACAGGTGCCGCACGGCCCGCAGGACGCCCTCGCGGTAGCTGTCGTGCACCCACGCGACCAGCAGGTTCACCGGCCGGCCTGCCAGCTCGTACTCGACCTCCGAGGCCAGCGCGTCAGGCTTGGTCCAGTCGGCCTTGACCCACGTCGGACGGTGTCCGCGTGAAATGGCCGCCCGCGCCGCCCTGCCAGGCCCCTCGTCGGCCATCAGGGGCCGCGTCCGTGACGGCAGCACGACCTGCCATCCGCGTTCCACCAGCCGTTGCGCGCAGCCGGCCAGCATCCCCGTCCCGCCGAGCACCAGCGCCGTTCTCACCGAGCACGCTCCCGTCCGACCGACGCCAGCGGGCCGGCCAGCCACCGCTCCACCTGCGCCTGCCCGCACAACCGCACGACCACGATCTCGTCGACCAGGGCGAGCACCCTGGCCCGGTTGCGCCGGTAGGTCTTCCAGCCCCACCGCAGTATGTGCTCGGAGTCCGTGAACACCGACCACAACGACGGTTCCTGGTTACCGTTCCACAACTCCACGCGGCACGCGCGGCGTCTGATCGTGCGGCCGACGAGCCGTCCCATCACCGTCGCGAACGGGTGGTCGAGCCACACCAACGTGTCCGCGCGGTCCAGCAGGACGGGCCGCACTTCCTTGTACTGGAACTCGGTGACCCACGTGTCGTCGTCCGCGAACGCCGCCACCTCGGTGGCGAACTCGGGTCGCGGCGTCCACCGTGGCCCCCAGTAGAGACTGTCCAGCTCCACTCGCCGCAGGTCGCGCTTCTCGGCGATGCGCAGGCAGAGCGTCGACTTGCCGGATCCGGCGTTGCCGGCGACGAGGATGCGCCGGGGCACGTGCGGCAGCGGATCGGCTGGTCCGAGCAACGGCATCGGGCCAGGGTAGGGGAAATCGACTGATCACAACACGAACGCAGGGCCCCCGGAACACCGGAGGCCCTGCGTTGTGAACGACGTCAGAGAGCGGTGACGTTCGTCGCCTGCGGGCCCTTCTGGCCCTGCGTGACGTCGAACGAGACCTTCTGGTTCTCCTCGAGGCTGCGGTAGCCGCCGCCGTTGAGGGCCGAGTAGTGGACGAAGACGTCAGCGCCGCCGTCCTCGGGGGCGATGAAGCCGAAGCCCTTTTCGGCGTTGAACCACTTGACGGTGCCGTTTGCCATGTACTGCTGCTCCTTCAATGCTGAAGAACGAACCGCACTGTGCGGCCGCTCCGTGGTTGGTCGTGAGCCGACCCGCCCCAACCGCTAAGAAGGAGAAGCGCTCGCAACTGAAGTTTGGCGAGCGTGAAATGACACGAACACAAAACTGCAACCGAAGAGTCAGTGTAGCGTACTCAGCGACGTTTGCGCTGAGGTACCGCGAACCGGAGCTGCATCAGCGTCACCCGCAAGATCAGGAAGCACGCGAGACCGGCCGCCGCCACCGCGCACAACGTGGACAAAGTCGAAAACACCACGTAGACCGGGGTGTCGAGCAGCAACGACTCGAGCACGTCACAGAGCACCATCGCGAGGAACGCGTACTGCCACGGCTTGATCAACGGGCTGGCCACCCGCTCCTCGAACGGCACGTCGCGCTGGCCGGGGTCGCTGGCCTTCCAGATCTCCCCCATCATCCGCACGCCGTGCAGGGCGATCGCCTCGGCGTTGTGCGTGGCGTTGCGGAACCAGAGGATGAACGCCACCGCCGCGGGCACGAGCAGCACGATGGCGAGGAAGCTCCACGAGGACGAGCCGCCCCGCCAGTCGACGGCCGTGCCCCAGACGGACGCGACGGCGACCAGCGCGATCAGACCCTGGCTGACGTACCCGGTCACCCGGACGTCCTTCAAGTCGATGTAGGTGTCCAACGCACAACTCCCGAACACTGGCGGACCCGGCGGGAGACTACCGCCCGAAACCGCAGCCCAGCTCGGCGAAAGTCGCGATCTTCTCCGCGGCGCGCACGACGACCTCGTCGATGCCGTCCAGCACCACGCGGTCACCGGTGCGGCGGGCGGGCACCAGCGGCACGTCCGCCTTCCCGCAGGCCTCGACGACCGACGTGAACGCCCGCGCGGCCGCCAGGGGCGCGACGAGGGGTTCGCCGGTCTGCCGGTGCCGGATCAGGTTCTCCAGGAGGTCGACGGTGGGCGGCACGGCCATCCGGTGGTCGTTCACAGTCAGCCGGTCGTCGTCGTACCACCACACGGCCTGGCCCAGCGAGCCGTGCACGAGCACCACCGGTGGCAACGATGTCGACGCACAGAGCGTGGACGCGACTACGACCGGTGGCGCGCCATCAGCCGTGACGCGCACGCACGACGTGTCGTCGGCGGTGATCGTGTCGCGGCACCGGAACAGCTCCAGCTCCACACCGATGTCCGTGCGCTCTTCCACGTCAGCCAGCAACAGGGCGTTCTGCAGGGCGTGCGCGAACGGGTTCACCAGCGTCCCGTCCTCGCCGTGCCGCCCAGCCCACGTGGCCCGCTCGTAGTAGGAGTCCGTGCGCACCCAGCGGCCGGCGGCGCCGATGCCCGAGATGTCCCCGAGCGCGCCGGAGCCGATCAGCGAGCAGAGCCGCCGGTACGAGCCGGTGCCCTGGGACTGGAACCCGACCTGGCACACCAGCCCGCGGTCGGCGGCGGCCGAGGAGATCTCGTCGAAGTCCGCCACCGAGAGCAACGCAGGCTTCTCCACCATCACGTCGCAGCCCAGCGCGAAGGCCGACAGCACCAGGTCCCGGTGCGTCGACGGCGGCGAGGAGATCACCACGACCTCGGGGTGCAGCTCGGCGGCCAGCGACGGCAGATCCGGGTAGGACGGCACCGGCACCTCGACGTCGGTGACATCCGCCACATCGACGACACCGACGAAGGTGGCAACCCCGTCGTGACCGAGCCGGAGCAGGTTCTCCACGTGCCGCGCCCCGTGCCCACGCGCCCCGACCAGCGCAACACGCATCGTCCTCACCCTTCTCGGGTGGACTCCGCAGCCAGCGCCAGGGGTCCGGCGATCACCAGCGCCAGCGGAGGCAGGGCCCACACCAGCACACCGGCGACCACCAACGCGGCCATCAGCATCGGCTCAGGTGCCTCAAATATCAATCCGCCGCGCCAACCAAGACATGCATGCGACAGCGACCAGGCCCCGATCGCGGCAGAACCGGCCACAACGGCGAGCCGGACGGGCAGCGGCGCCGGCAGCACCGTGACCACGAGGATCACGTCCACCACCAGCACCGCCCACAGCACCGCGAACACGACACCCGGCACCCACTGGACACGCAGCAACGACCAGAACCGTCCCGCCGGAAGACCGCCCCGCAGGACGGCACACCCCGCTCCGAACGCCGAGAACGCGGTCACCAGCGGGAGCGAGGCCACGAAGACGAACAGCCCGACCAGCAGGGCGTCGGCGAGAACCTCCAGCCGCTCGCGCGTCATCCCTTCAGTCCCGTCGTGGCCACGCCGGCTACCAGGAACCGCTGGAACGCCAGGAAGAACAGCCCGATCGGCACCAGCGACAGCACGGACATCGCGAACATCGGCCCATAGGAGGACGACGACGTCTGGTCGATGAACAGCCGCAAGCCCATCGGGATCGTGTAGTTCTCGGTCGACGACAGGTAGATCAGCTGCGAGAAGAAGTCGTTCCAGGTCCAGATGAACGTGAAGATCGCGGTCGTCACCATCGCCGGGCGGGACAGCGGCAGCACCACGTACCGGTAGCTGCGGATCGGCCCGCACCCGTCGATCTTCGCCGCCTCGTCCAGCTCGCGGGGGATGCCGCGCATGAACTGCACCATCAGGAACACGAAGAACGCGTCGGTCGCCAGCAGCTTCGGCAGGATCAGCGGCACGAACGTGTCGATCATCTCCAGCCTCTGGAACACCACGTACTGCGGGATCAGCGTCACGTGCGCGGGCAGCATGATCGTGACCAGCGCGAACGCGAACAGCGGGCCGGAGAGCCGGAACCGCAGCCGCGCGAACGCGTAGGCCGCGAGCGAGCACGACACGACGTTGCCGATCACCGCACCCGACGCGACGATCGTGGAGTTGCCGAGGAACGTCCAGAACGACTCGCCGCCCGCACCCTCCAGCGCGCCCGCGTACCCGTCGATGGTCACGCGGCCGGGAAAGAGCGAGCGCAGGTTGGCGACGAGGTCCTCGACCGGCGTGAGCGACGCCGAGATCAACCACACGATCGGGTACAACACCAGCGCCAGCGCGGCCAGGCACAACAGGAAGACGGCGACCCGCTTCAACGTTCGTCTCCGTAGAACACCCAGTACCGCGAGGTCCGGAACAACACCGCGGTGATCACCGCGACCGCCACCAGCAGCACCCACGCCATCGCCGACGCGTAGCCCATGCGGAACTCCGTGAACCCGCGCTCGTACAGGTAGAGCGTGTAGAACAACGTCGAGTCGGCGGGCCCGCCGCGCCCTCCGCTCACGACGAAGGCCTGCGTGAACGCCTGGAACGCGTGGATCGTCTCCAGCACCAGGTTGAAGAACAGCACCGGCGACAGCATCGGCAGCGTGATCGACCACAGCCGCCGCCACCAGCCCGCGCCGTCGACCGCGGCCGCGTCGAACAGGTCGCGCGGGATCTGCTGCAGCCCGGCCAGGAAGATCACCATGGGCGCGCCGAACTGCCACGCGGACAGCAGCACGATGGTGATCAGCGCGTGGTCCGGCGTGTCGACCCAGGTGTCGAAGATCGCCCGCCACGCCAGTGCCAGCCCGACCGAGGCACCGAGCAGCGACGGCGCGTAGAAGGCCGAGCGGAAGAACGCCTGCCCCTTGCCGCGCAACGAGTTCAGCAGCAGCGCGACGGCCAGCGCCAGCACGAGTTTCAACGGCACCGACCACGCGACGTACCGCAGGGTCACGCCGACCGAGTGCAGGTAGCGCGGGTCGTCGCCGAACAGCTTGGCGTAGTTGCCGAAGCCGACCCACCGCGGCTCGTTGAACAGGTCGTAGTCGGTGAACGACAGGTACAGCGACACGACCATCGGCGCGACCGTGAGGCCGATCGCGCCGAGCAGCCACGGACCGAGGAACAGGTACGCGACGCTCTGCGAGCGCCGTTGAGCGAGCACCACTACTTCAGTGCTTCTTCTGCGTCGCGCCAGAACTCGTCCAGCGCCTGGTCGATCGTCTTCTTGCCGAAGACGACCTCCTCGTGCTTGCGCTGCATCAGCTTGTAGATCGTGCCGTCGCCCTTGGGCGGTGCGGCCGGGGCGTTGCCGAGCTTGGCGTCGACCGACTTCTGGTACTCGAAGATGACCTTGTTGGCGCCGCTGAGGTTCTGCGCCACGGCTTCGCGGATCTTCAGGTTCGCCGGCAGGCCGCGGTTCGCGCCGAGGATCTTGCCCGCGTCGGGGTCGTTGAGCAGGAAGTCGATCAGCTTGACCGCCGCGTCCTTGTGCCTGGTGCGGGCGGACGCGCTGATCAGCTGCGACGGCTTGCGGTAGGAGCCGAGGGTTTCCTTGCTGTCACTGGGATACGGGCCCAGCTTGAGCTCGTCCGGGCGGACCGTGTTGTAGCCGCCGTAGAGGCTGTCGTAGCTGTGCTCGGACGCCGAGAGCCTCTTGCCCATCGGCGTCTGCTCGGCACCGGCGTTCAGCGTCGTCACCAGTTCGGCCGGGGTGGTGGCCCCCGCGTCGCGGAAGTCCTTGGACAACTGCCAGAACGCCTTCAGGTCGTCCTTCGCGTAACCGAGCTTGCCCTCGTCGGTGTACAACGCCTTGCCGCGCTGCCGCAGCCAGGTCTCGAAGACGTCCTCGGTGCCGCCGAAGTCCGTGGAGCCCGCGACCTTGCCGCCGGTGCTCGCCTGGATCTTGGCCGCGACCTCCTTGTAGTCGGCCCAGGTCCAGCCGATCTCCGGCGGCTTGACGCCGGCCGCCCCGAACAGCTTCGGGTCGTACACGATCGTGGTGGAGTTCTGCGCCAGCGGCATCGCGACCTGCTTGCCCTTGAGCTTGCCGCTGCCGATGAAACCCTGGTCCCAGTCCGCGGTGCGGATCTCCTTGCCCACGTACGGGGTGAGGTCGAGCAGCACGTTGCGGCCCGCGTACTCGTTGAGGTAGCGGTAGTCCATCTGGATCACGTCCGGCGCGTTGCCGCCCGCGATCTCGGTGGAGAGCTTCTCGAAGTAGTTCTGGAAGTTCTGGAACGACGTCGAGACCTTGATGTTCGCGTTGCGGCTCTCGAAGAGCCGTACCGCCTCGTCGGTCACCTTGGCGCGGTCGTCGTTGCCCCACCAGATGAACCGGATCTCGGTCTGGCCGTTGCTCGCGCCGCCGCCACAGCCGGATGCCACCAGTAATGCGCCCAGCGTCAAGCCCACAACCTTGTGCGCTTTCACGGATCTCCCTTTCAGCGGAGGTCGATGACGTCGACGACGTGCACCGGTTCCCCGGTCTCGAAGCTGCGGTTGGCGGCGAAACCAGTCAGCAGCGAGAGAGTGCCGTCGTAGTGCGTTGCCTTGCGTCCCAACGGGTCTTCCTGCCCGTCCGGCCCGTACAGCGCGTCGACCATGCGTTGGTCGGCGCCGCCGTGACCGTCCCGGTCGTACTCCAGCGGGATCTCCTCCCGCTGCTCGAACAGTCGTTGCACGGAGAGCTTCGCCCACCCCTCCTCCGGGTTGGCGTTCACGCCGTGCACGGCCGGATTCTGGCTCGACACCCAGGAGTTCTCGACGACTTCGAGTTCGAGACGCCCTTTGCTGCCGTTGACCATCAGCCGGTAGCCCTCCCACGGCGAGTAGGCCGTGAGGTGGTAGGTCAGGTTCGCCCCGCCGGCGTAGCGGACGATCACCGACATGTCGTCCTCAATGGACACACCGGGGTCGAACGGGTTCTGGTCGCGGCGGTAGCCGTCCTCGTGCCGTGCGTCGACGTAGAGCTTCTTCAGCCAGGCGTTCTGCTCCAGCTCGAGAGCGAACCGGTCGTCATGGGAGTAGCCGTGCCGCTTGCCGTTTTCCTCGCCGTAGAAGAACAACCGGCCGTGCGCGTACACGGTTTCCGGCACCGAGCCGACCCACCAGTTGAGCAGGTCGAAGTGATGCGTCGCCTTGTGCACCATCAGGCCGCCGGAGTTGGCCTTGTCACGGTGCCAGCGGCGGAAGTAGTCGGCACCGTGCCGGGTGTCGAGCAGCCACTCGAAGTGGACCGACCCGATCTCGCCGACGGCGCCGCCCGCGAGCAGCTCGCGGACCTTCTCGTGGATCGGGTTGTAGCGGTAGTTGAACGTGACGGTGACGTTGCCGTCGTTGCGGTGCACCGCGTCCAGAATCTTGCGCGCCGACGGCACGTCCGTCGTCATCGGCTTCTCCGTCACGACATCGCGGCCGGCGTCCAACGCCTCCACGATGTACGTGACGTGGTGCCGGTCGACTGTGGTCACGACGACCACGTCGACCTGCTGTTCGTCGAGCATCTTCAGAAACTCGTCCGCGCCGTACGCGGGAACCGGCTCGACCCCCAGATCAGCGAGCCGGTCGTTGTGGACGTTCATCCGGGTGCGGTTCACGTCGGCGAACGCGACGAGCTGACAGGTGTTCGCGTGCTCGACCGCGATGGCGTGCACGTGCCGCTCGGCCCGTGCCCCCGTGCCGACCACCGCGTAACGCCTGCGGACCATGCAAACCTCCCCGGTAAACGGTTTCCCCACGCTAGCCGGACCGGCCCTGACCTCGTCAAGAGTTCCGCGAAAACCTTTTCGGTTGTTTCATGGACGTGAAAGGGAGGATGGGGTCATGCCGATCCCTGTGGTGCTCGACTGCGACCCCGGCCACGACGACGCGATCGCGATCCTGCTCGCGGCAGGAGCGCCTGGGATCGACCTGCGCGCGATCACGACCGTCGCAGCAAACCAGACGCTCGACAAGGTCACCCTGAACGCTCAGCGGATCTGTTCGGCCGCCGGAATTTCGGTGCCGATCGCGCGTGGCTGCGCGCGGCCGTTGGTACGCCCGTTGTACGTGGCGGAGGACATCCACGGCGAGTCCGGGATGGACGGTCCGGCGTTCGGCGCGGTGTCCGTCGGCGTGGTCGAGGATCACGCGATCGACGTGATGCACGCGAACATGCCGGCGACGCTGGTCGCGACCGGGGCGCTGACGAACGTGGCCGCCTACCTGACCCGACACGGCACTTCCGCCGTGCGCGAGATCGTGTTGATGGGCGGGTCGACCGGGCGCGGCAACACCACGCCGTACGCGGAGTTCAACATCTTCGTCGACCCGGAGGCCGCGCAGATCGTCTTCACGAGCGGGGTGCCGCTCACGATGATCGGGTTGAACGTGACCCACCAGGCGTTGGTGACACCGGAGGTTGTCGCGCGGCTGAACGGTTTGGGCCCGCTGGGGCGGATCTGCGGTGACCTGATGACGTTCTTCGCCGCGACCTACCGCGAGGTGTTCGGGTTCGAGGCGCCGCCGTTGCACGACCCGGTGGCGGTGGCACGGGTGATCGACCCGACGCTGGTGACGTGTGTCGAGGCCTTCGTGGGCATCGAGACGACGGGGACGTTCACGCGCGGCGCGACCGTCGTCGACCTGCACGGGCGGTTGGGGATGGAACCGAACGCCCGCGTGGCCGTCGGGCTCGACGTGGACCGGTTCTTCGACGTGGTCGTCGACGCTGTGGGACGGCTCACGTAACAGCTTTGACGACGTAGCGATGACACGTACAAGTGCACAAACCTGGGGGATTTTCATGACTGACTCTGTTCAGCCTGCGCAGCCGCAGTTCGAGGCACACACGCCTGCCTTCCCGCAGCAGCCCGAGGCGGCGCTCCCGGCCCCGGTCCCGCCGGCCGCGCCGAAGCCGAAGAAGACCGGCGTCGTGGTGCTCGCGATCGCCGCGGTGCTCCTGCTCGGTGCCGCGGGCACGTTCGGCGCGCTCTACTTCACGGAGAAGGGCCGCTCGGCCGACCTGTCCAAGCAGGTCGAGGGCAAGGACCGCGAGATCACGGACCTCACGAAGAAGGCGAAGAGCGCCGACGACCTGGCGACCGCCGCCACCGACGAGCGGCGCAAGCTCGAGAACGAGATGAACTCGATGAAGGCGTGCCGCGACGCCGCGCGCGCGGTGACCGAGGCGGGTATCGCCCAGGACGAGCAGAAGATCACGCAGGCGATGCTGGGCATGATGACGAAGTGCTGAGCTGAGAACGAGAAGGGCCGCGACTCACCGGAGTCGCGGCCCTTCCTGCGTTTCAGGTCAGCTGATGCCGTGGTCGCTCAGCAGCGCCCACTGGCTCCAGCCCGCCTTCTCCTTGTAGAAGCGGCGGATCAGCTTGCCGTCGTCGGTGCGCGCGAAGACCTCGACGGTCTTGGTCTGCGCGTGGTACATCGCGCTCGGCGCCTCGGCGACCTTCGTGTTGCCGAGCTTGGCCCACGTCGTGAAGCCGTTGGCGGTGGCGCGGGAGTGCTCGACGATGCCGCCCTCACCGAGCTGCACGACGTCGATCGAGCCGGTGGTCGTGTTGAACACCGCCGACGGAGCGCCGGTGCCCTTGCCGCCCAGCGACTTCCAGACACCCGCCGCGTACTGCTCGACGCTGCCGGACGCGGTGCGCACGAAGACCTGGTCGACCGCGACGCTCGGGTCGCTCACGATCTTCGTCTCGCCCTGGTCCTGCCAGGTGGTGCCGTCCCACTTGACGAGCTTGTCGTCGGCGGAACGCGCGTAGACGTCCTTGTCGGCGACGGCCGGGTTGCCCTGGATCCTGCGGTCGCCCAGCTGCGCCCACTTGTCCGTGAAGCGCAGCAGCACACCGTCCGCGCCGCGCGCGAGCACCTCGACGGCCTTGCTCTTGTCGTTCCACACCAGCACGGGCTCGCCGGCCACGGCCGTGTCGCCGAGCGCGACCCACTTGCCGTCGACGCGGCGGTAGACCTTGCCGTCGGTGCCGCGCGCGAACACCTCGACGATCTTCGTCTGCGGGTTCATCAGCGCGACCGGGTCACCGGCGAAGAGCTCTGGCCCGAGCTGCTGCCAGCCGTTCCAGCGGCTCGTCTTGTGGAAGTTCGTGATGATCGTGCCGTCGGCGGCGCGGGCGAAGACCTCCAGCTGCTGCTGCCCGGTGTTGGAGATCTGCGGGCCGGCGTTGACGACCGGCTTGTCCGTCACCGGGGTCTCGCTGGTGGTCTTGTCGCCACCGGCCTCGACGAGGCCGTTGTAGCGCAGCGGCACGTACTGGCGCGCGGTGGCGGCGCTCCAGACCCGCTGCACCGGGCGAGAGCCGTCCGGGCCCGCCTGCTCGCGCACGATGGGACGCGTCTTGGCCGCGTCGGCCCAGCCGATGAACAGCGCGACGTGGTTCTCGCGGTCGTTGAGCGCGTCGCCGGGACGGAGGTCCTCCCAGTCGATGCGGTGCGCGACCTGCTCGAGGATGTGAGTCGTGTAGGACATGCGCAGGCCCCAGGCCATCGACACGAAGCCCGAGCAGTCCGTCCGGTAGGCGCCGTACCTGTTGCCGAAGCAGTCGCTCTGGCTGTAGGGCACACGGGCGCTGATCCACGTGCGCGAGCGCGCCAGGATCTCGGCCCGCGTGATCTTGGAGTTCGCCGCGTACGTCCCGCAGCTGACCCCGCCCTCGGCAGCGGCGACCGCGACGTCTGGCATCGCCAGCGTCGAGCCGAACGTGATGGCCGCCGCGGCGGCCGCCAACATCCCCCACGATCTCATGCCGGTCACCGTAGCAAGGTGATGTGAAGTTTTGGTCCAGTCGAACGTCCCTAGTTCGGTCCCTCCGCCCGGTCGGGTGATGATCCTGAGCTGCGGGTCGCCGCCTGGTGGCACGAGGTGAGCGGGCCGGTCAGGACCTCTCGGCGCCTTTCAGCCGGTCAACGGTGAAAGGCCGCCCGAACCCGCGGGCGGCGAACTCCGCCCGAGCGGCCGCCGCGATGCCGCCCGCACGGGCGAGGTCGCCTTCCTCCACGGCCAGGAGCGCGGTCACCGGTTGCACAGTCGGCTGGACCGTTCACGCTTCGAGAACGTTGACGTAGCGGCGTGGCGTGTACAGCCGCGCCCCGGTCTCGTAGGGGTAGGTGACGGAACGCAGGCGGGTGCGGTGACCACCCGCCTGTTCGTACGCCCAGTACCGGCCGGATTCCTCCGCCCACGCCGCGAAGATCACGACGTGCCGGGTCTCCCTGGTGCCTTCCGAGCGGATGATCACATCCCCCGCCCTGAGCTCCTCCGGCGTGATCAGGCTGCTCACGAGAACCAGGCCGCGCGTGTCCTGCCCACCGTGCCGGGCTTCCGGTTTGCCGGGCAGTCCCCACGCCATCGACACGAACCCGGAGCAGTCGGCGCGGTAGATGCCGTGCTCGTTCTGGTGAAACCTCGTCTGGCTGTACGGAACCGAGTCGCGCAGCCACGAACAGGCGCGCTCCACGATCTCGGAGCGGCTGATCAGGCGGCCGGCGGCTCGTGCGGTGGTCACGCGCCCATCGTCGGCGCGCGACCTCTAAAACTCCTGCAAGCTGTCTATAAGATCGGCATCGGTGATCTCGGCGGTCACCCAGGCGAGTGGGTAGCTCAGCCCGATCGTGTCAATTTCCCTGGTCAGACGCACACCGGGCAGGACCTTGCGGGCGAGGGCGAGCATTCCCTCGTTGTCCGGCAGCACGTCACCGCGGAGCTCGGCGACACCCATCCTGGCCGCGATCGCGGTCAGCTCCTCCAGCAGACGCCTGCCGACACCCCGGCGTTGCCACAGGTCGACGACGGCGACCGCGATCTCCGCACGGCACTCGCCGGTCTTGATCACCCTGGCGATGCCGACGGGGTCGCCACCGATGAGGGCGCACACGGCCGCGTGCCGCTCGCCGTCCACGTCGACCAGCACCCGTCGGGCGGACGCGGTCAGTCGTGGCGTCGGGGCGTGAAACCGCAGGTAGCGGCTTCGCGCGGACAGTCCTTCGAACACCGCGTCGACAGCTTCCGGCGCGGTGTCGCGGTTGAGCTCGGTGACGCGCATGAGGATCGACCCCCTGAGTTCGGAATCCGAACTGTATCTGAGTTCGAAAAACGAACGCAAGGGATATCCTGTGTTCATGCCGTACGCGAGTTTCGCCAGCATGCCCTGCGCCCTGGGCCGTCCCGCGGCGCTGCTGGGCGAGCGCTGGACGCTGTTGCTGCTTCGCCAGGTCTTCCTGGGCACCCGCCGCTTCGAGGACTTCCAGACGGCGATGGAGATCTCTCGCAGCGTGCTGACAGACCGCCTCAACGTGCTGCTGCAGGAGGGCGTGCTCAAGCGCGTGCCCTATCAGGAAGACGGCCGCACACGGCACGAGTACCGCCTCACCGAGAAGGGCAGGGACCTCTACCCGGTGCTCATGGCGCTGCGCACGTGGGGTGAGAAGTGGATGGCTCCCGAGGAAGAGGAGTCGTTCCACCTGCACCACCGCGACTGCGGCGGCGGTGTGCGCGCGAAGGTCGAGTGCACGGACTGCGGTGCGGAGCTGACCGCGCGCGATGTGCAGGTGACGGCCAGACAGTGAGCTTGTACTGACAACCGTCGAAGCAGACATCGCCGGCCACGACCACGGCGCCGACTTCTTCCCAATACGCACGGCGATGCGCATGCAGGCGACGGTCTCCGTGTCGTTCGACGGCGGCCCCGAGCTGGTCGTCCGCACCCACGACGCGGACGGCCTCGCCCAGCAGGTCTCGCTGAACGTGGCCGTCCCGCCGGGTGCCGGCAGCGCCGAGGTGTCGTGGCGGCTAGAGGGCTGAGCGCCACCGAGCGGCGCTCAGCCCTTCCAGCTCCTTCGCCTCACGCGCGCCGAGCTGGGCGAACAACTCCTTGGCCCGCAACCACATCTCGTCGTCCCGCGCGGCGGCCGCGAGATCGCGCATGGTGCGCGCCTGCCAGAGCGGCAACCCCAGTTCCCGCCACTGACCCAGCGCGTCCTCGAGGAGCGCGACGGCGTCCTCGTCCTTTCCTCGCGCCAGCGCGGCTTCGCCGAGCGTCCTCGTCACCAGCGCGACACCGAACCGGTCGTGCTGCCGCGCGCACACCTCCAGGCACTCGGCCAGGAGGTCGTCGACGCCGTCCAGTTCGCCCGCCCGCAGCGACGCCTTCGCCAGCGACTGAGCCGCATACGTGGCACCGAGCTCGTCCCCCGCCTCACGCAGGATCTGCTCGGCCTCCCGGCTCAGGGCGACGGCCTCCGCGAACGCTCCCGCCGCCCGGTGGCACAGGCTGAGTCCGCGCAACGCCAGCGCTTCTCCGCGCTGGTCGTCCTGCGCCCGGTAGAGCTCCACGCACCGCTCGAACGCCGTGATCGCCTCGCCCAGGTCGCCGTGGTCGCGGTGGATCGCCCCGACGCCGTAGCTCGCCGCGGCGACGACTCCGTCGTCGCCCAACGCGATCGCCTTGTCGAGCAGCTCACGGGCGCGCTCGAACTCGGCCAGGTCGCGGTACACCGTGCCCATGCCGACGTGCGCGACGGCGAGCGTCTCGGGTTCGCCGATCTCGGCCGCGATCTCCGCCGCCTGCTGGAAGTTCGTCAGCGCCGCCGCGAAGTCGTCCTGCTCGTACCGCAGCTGCCCGAGCCCGGCCAGCAGCACCGCCTCCGCCCGCCGGTTGCCGCGTTCCCTGGCCGACCGCAGCGCCACCTCGTGCGTGCGCTGCCAGTTGCCGAACTCGTTGCGTGCCGCGAAAGGCGACGACAGCAGCGACGTGATCACCGTCGTCGTCAGCTCGTCGACGCCGAGGTCGTGGGCCCGTTCGACGGCGCGCACCACAGCGGCCGTCTCGGAGTGCAGCCAGCCGGTGGGGTCCTCCTCGACGTCCTCCGCCAGCCGCGGGTCCACCTCGATCGTGGTGTGCAGCTGAGGCCGCAGCCCCAGCGTCACGCGTGGCAGCTTCTGCACACCGGTCTCCACCAGCGCGAGCCACGTCGCGAGCGTGCGCGTGACCGCCTCGGTGACCTCCTCCGCGGGCTCCTTCGCGGCCTGCTCGGCACCGAAGAGCTGCACCAGGTCGTGGAACCGGTAGCGCACCCTGCCGATCTGGTCGACGCCCGCGACGTCCACCAGCCGCAGGTCCACCAGGTGCTCGACGACGTCTTCCGCGTCGTACGGCGAGATGTCCAGCAACGGAGCCGCGATCCACGCGCCGAAGTCCGGCAGGTCGAGCAACGACAGCAGGTGGAACGCCTTGCGGTGCCGCACGTCAAGCTCGGAGTAGTTGAGCTTCAACGACGACCGGATCGCGAGGTCACCGGTCTCCAGCTCGTCCAGGCGCCTGCGCTCGTCAGACAACCGATTGGCGAGCGTCTTCAACGGCCAGTGCGGCCGCGCCAGCAGCTTCGCAGCGGCCGCTCTGAGCGCGAGCGGCACCCCGCCGCACAGTTTCGCGATCCCTTGCGCCGCTTCTGGTTCCGCACCGATCCGCTCGGCACCGACGATCCGGCTCAGCATCTCCTCGCTGACCGTCTCGTCGAAGAAGCCCAGCTCGATCGGCTCGGCCCCCTCCAGCCCGGTCAGCCTGCTGCGGCTGGTGATGATCACGAAGCAGTTCGCGTTGCCCGGCAGCAGCGGCCGGACCTGGGCCTCGCTGCGGGCGTTGTCGAGCACGATCACCAGCCGGCGGTCGGAGACCGTGCGCCGGTACAGCTCGACACGCTCGTCCGGTGCGACCGGCTGGTCCTGGCCGGAGATGCCGAGCAGCCCGAGGAACCGCCCGATCACCTCCTGCGGCTCCAGGTCCCTGCCCGCGCCGCGCAGGTCCGCGAACAGCTGCCCGTCCGGATACGACTTCCGCAACAGGTGGGCCGCGTGCACGGCCAGCGCCGACTTGCCGGCGCCACCGAACCCGGACACGACCACGGTCGGCGTCGCGGTGCGGTCGTCCTGCCCCCCGGTGAGGGCCAGCACGCGCTTCAACGTCTCCTCGCGTCCGGTGAAGTCGCTGATGTCAGGCGGCAGGTGGTGCGGGACGACCTGCTGCACAGGCGCGACCGGCACCATCGCCACCACCGTGCGCTGCGGGGCGGTCTCGATCGTGCCGTTGAGGATCGCCGTCTGCAGGTCCCGCAGCTTCTCGCCCGGTTCGATGCCGAGCTCGTCGCGCAGGTACTCGCGGGCCTCGCGGTAGACGTTGAGCGCGTCCGCCTGCCGTCCCGCGCGGTGGAAGGCACGCATGAGCAGCTCACGCGTGTCCTCACGGGCCGGGTGCGCGTTGGCCAGCGACGACAGCCGCGTGATGGCGTCCTCGACCCGGTTCTGCGCGAGCTCGCACCGGCCGAGCCCTTCCTCGGCGCTGAGCCTGGATTCCTCGAGCGTCATCGCGTGCCCGCGGGCGAACTGCGCGTCGACACCGTGCAACGCCGGACCGCGCCACAACGAGAGCCCGTGCTGGTAGTGCGTGATGGCCGTGGCCGGGTCGTCGGCCCGTTCCGCCTGCCGTGCCGTGGTCAGGTGCCTGTTCAACTCCTCGACGTCGCTGTCGACGTCGAGGAGGTACCCCGGAGCCCTGGTGACCAGCGCCTTGCCGACCGCACGCCGCAGCGACGACACGTAGGTGTGCACCAGCGCACCCGCTGTCTGCGGCGGTGACTCGTCCCAGATCAGGTCGATCAGCCGCTCCACCGGCACCACCTGCCGCGGCTGCAGCAGCAAGGCGGCGAGCAACGTCCGCGGTTTCGGCCCGCCGAGACTCACCTGCCTGTCGCCGACCCACACCTCGATCGGCCCAAGTACGAGCGCTCGCACGCTCACACCCCCCATCCCCCGGTCAACCCCAGGCGCTACGAGGATGCCTCATCCTCGCTCATGGCGACACGTTTCAGCGTGCGAAGGATCGGCGCGGTCTCCGACTCGCGCACACCGTCAAGGCTGCCGATGCGCTCGGTCAGGTACCGGTAGAGGTCTCCACCGAGGCCGAGCTGCGGACCGCGCTGGAGGACGCGGGCTGGGAGATCACCCGCTTCGAGCCCGGCACCATCGCCGTGGCCGGCGTCGACGCCCTGCCCGCGCTGCCGGTGTGGGTCGTGGAAGCCACCGCGACGAGTCGAGATGCCTTCGCTCCCGGCAAAACGCTGCGCAATCCGGTGCGGGAGCGGTTCTATGGGAGGCATGGATCGCCGTGACTTCCTCGTGGGGACCGGGCTACTCGCCGTCACGCCGTCCGCGGCGTCGGCCGCGCAGGGTGCGGTGGACTGGGGCGCGGTGCGCCGGGAGTTCCGCCTGGACCCCGCGCTGATCAACCTGGGGCTGTTCTACCTGGCCTCGAACCCGCGCGAGGTGCGCACCGCGGTCGAGAAGATCAAACGCGAGCTGGACGCCAACTCGCACGACTGGACCGCGGCGAGGTTCGGTGAGGTGGCAGCCGCGCTCGGGCAGTACGTCGGCGGCAGTCCCGAGGACATCGCACTCGTCCCGAACACCACGACCGGGCTCTCCATCGTCTACGGGGGCCTGCGGCTCCGCGCGGACCAGGAACTCCTGCTCAACGACCAGGACCACTTCTGGCACCGGCAGGCGGCCGAACTGGCCGCGCACCGCGCCGGCGCGCGGATCCGGGTCGGCACGCTCTACGAGAACTCGGCGAAGGCCACCGAGGACGAGATCGCGACCCGGCTGAGGAGCTCGATCACGCCGCAGACCCGTGCCGTCGGCATCACGTGGGTCCAGTCCAGCACCGGCCTGCGCATGCCGGTGCGGGCCTGCGCGCAGGTCGTGGCCGAGGCGAACCGCGGACGCGCGGAGGCCGACCGCTGCCTGCTGGTCGTCGACGGCGTGCACGGTCTGGCCGCAGTCGACGACGACGCAGCGCGCATGGGCGCCGACGTGTTCGTCGCGGGCACGCACAAGTGGCTGTTCGGGCCGCGCGGCACCGGCATGGTCTGGGTGAACCCGGCGGTCGCGAACCAGATCGACCCCTTGCTGCCCGGCCTCGACGGCCGCAGCCCCACGTCGTTGCTCGGGCCAGGCGGGTTCCACGCGTTCGAGCACCAGTGGGCGGTGCCGGCGGCAGTGCGGTTCCACCAGCGTCTCGGCCGAAACCGCGTCGCGGCGCGCATCACCGAGCTCTCGACCCGGTTCAAGGACGGCCTCGCCGAGATACCCGGCGCCGTCATCCACACGCCACGCGACCCGAAGATGTCCGCGGGCATGGTGTGCTTCGACGTCGCAGGGCAGAGCGGTCAGCAGGTCGTGGATCGCTTGGCGCAGAAGCGGATCCAGATCACCACGGCGTCGTACCGGATCCCGTACGCCCGGATCGGCACGGCCATCCTCAACACACCGCAGGAGATCGACCGCACGCTGAAGGAGATCCGCGCCCTCTAGTGCGGCACTAGAACCGGGGCAGCACCGCCGTTCCCGGTGGCGCCAGCTCCACGCTGGTCGTCTCCATCATGACCTTCGGCTGGTTCATGGCCTCGTGCGCGGCCCACCCGCCCATGACGGCGACCGCGAGCAATCCGGCGGCGATGAACGGCGTCGTCGGAATCCGCCGCTTCGGCTTGGCTTCCTCGCGCGGTGCCGGCACCCACACCGTCGGCTCGTCGGCCGGTTCGGGTTCCAGCTGCCGGGCTTCGAGGAAGGCACCCGTCGCGGCGGCGCCGTCGGGAGCACGCAGCACCGGGATGCCCAGCCGTTCCGTGATCTCCTTGACCACCAACGGAATCCGCGCCGATCCACCGACGAGCAGGATGACGTCGGGCTCGCACAGCCCCGCGGCTCTGACGACTCGTTCGAGTGCCGCGACGGCCAGCTCGACGGACGGCCGGATGATCGCCTCGAACTCCAGCCGGCTGAGCCTGACCTCACGCACCTCGGCGCCGACCACGACCGGAATCCGCACCTCGGGGTAACTGCCGAGCAGTTCCTTCGCCTCGACGCAGCTCCGCACGAGCTCGGGGCTGTGCGTCCCGATCTTCGCGGTGACGTGCTCCACCACCAGGTCGTCGAGGTCGAACCCGCCGATGTCGACCCGCTCCGGCCGCCCGGCCAGCAGGAACACCCCTTGCTTGCGCAGCATGGTGACGTCCGCCGCGGTGGCACCGAAGTCGAACACGGCGACCGCGCTGTGCTCGGGCATCCCCGCGCAGGCGTCGAACGCGATCGCCGCGGCGTGCGGCGCCGGCACGAACAACACGTCCGCGCGCCCCTCGTCGATCAGGTCCTGCCTGAGCTGTTCGAGGTGCTCGTGCGGCCAGCTCAACGGGTGCGTCATCGCGACCCGGCTCGACGCCTCCCCGTAGCGGGCGGTGAGATCGTCGAGGAGCTGCGCGATCTCCTTGGCCGGGGCGTGCGGGTGCCGCCGGGCGGCGGTCGTGACCCCCCGTTCGGTGGCGACGGTGGTACCTGCGGATCCGAGATCGAGCCCAACCTGGTACGACATGTGCGGGTCACCCCTTACGCGCGGACACCCACAACACGTACGTCTCAGTTGGCCCGGTTCACCCGGCCTCCGGTGCGCAGCCGCGGCAGCACGCGTCCAGCGCTCCCCTGCGTTTCCTGGAGGAGATCGGCACCCCACACGCACAGCGAGTCCTCCCACGGATGCGCGAACGTGCCGAACCGCAGGTCGAACGTGGTGTTGATGGCGTAGTCACCGTCGCCGGCAACGGGCTCGCGCCACCTCGGCTGACCTGGCCCGTCCACGCGGCGCAGGTCGGCCGCACTCCCGAGGTGGTACGGGTCGGCCGAGAAGATCAGCTCGCCGGGTGCGGTGCACGCGGCGATCGCCTGGATCTCGGCCGCGGCGTCGAGGTGCTCCGCCCAGGTCACCGAGTCCTCCGGCTCGGCGAGGGCGGGGAAGGTGTGCGTGCTCGGCCGGAACGTGAACTTCCGCCTGAAGCGGTCCAGCAGATCCGCGTATTCGACCTCGCCGACCGGTCTGATCGGCCGCGTCGTGGGGTGCGCTCCGCCAGGCGCCCAGCGGAACTTGCGGATCGTGGTCAGCTCACGAAATCGGTGCTCCGCCACGAGAGCGCGCACCGCACTGGTGCATTCGATGAGGAGGTACCGCTGCCACCGGGGCCGGGCTGGCACGACGAAGTGCAGGAACGGACTCGTCCTGACCTTCGAGCCTCCACAGCACACCGGCGAGCTTTTGCTCGTGCCGCAACACGTACCACGTCGGGATGGCGAGGTGGTCCGCCCAGATCCGACGCGTGGCCGGACTCGCCTGCCGGGTTTCGTCGATCTCCGCCTCGCTCTGGGCGACGCGCACCCGGCCCGGCAACCGCGTGGTGGACAGGGCCTCGCTCGGCGTGGTGATCATGACGCTGACCGGCTCGTCCTCGGTGAAGCCCGCCCGCGTCAGCTGCCCGGCGAGGCCCGGCGCCGCGTGGTGCCGGTGGATCCGCCACTCGACGGGCTGACTCCGTTGTGCGGCAAGGGCCTTCTGACTTTCGACCAACGCGTCGAGGTCGGCGGACGAGGACGCCGTCCTGCTCCCGGACCGCGCCAAGGGGCGTCCGGCTGAGTCTGCGCTCGTTGTTCGCCCGAATCATGCGTTGAGGCCCATCAGGCGTTCGGCGGCCACCCGCGCACCGTCCGTGCGGATCTGCGTGCCCACCTTGGCGGCTTCCTCCGCCAGCTCGAGGGCTTCGGCGAGGACCTCGGCCGTCACAGCTTCCGCCGAGCGGCCGATGTTCAGCCGCTCGACCTGGTTGCCCCAGTAGTACTGGTCGTACATGTGGGGCAGCACGATCTGCGGTGTGCCGGCCGCCGCGGCCGTCGTGGTGGTGCCCGCGCCGCCGTGGTGCGCGATCGCGGCGACGCGGCGGAACAGCGTCTGCTGGTTCACCTCGCCGATCGCGAGGCAGTCCGGGGCGTCGTCGGTGAGCCGCAGGTCGGCCCAGCCGTGCTGGAGGACCACCCGCTTGCCGAGTTCGCGGGCGGATTCGATGGCGTGACGGGCCGTCTCCTGGGCGCCGCGCATGCTGCCGAGGCCGAAGTAGATCGGCGGTTCGCCGTCGGCCAGGAAGGCTTCGAGCTCCGGTTCGAGCGGACGTCGGTCGTCGGTCAGCCACGCACCGGTCTGCACGAGCTCGCCGGGACCTGGCCACGGGCCGAGCACCGGGTCCGCGGCGAGCCACGGGGCGTCGCCGAAGATGTGGTCGCGGACGTCGTCGATCGGGCCGAGCCCGAGCTCGGCGCGCTCGGTGTTGAGGACATCGCGCGCGAACGCGAAGAGGTGGCGTTGCTGCTCCCACTGCGCGAGGTTCTCCTCGGGAGTTCCGTTCACCGGAACACGGCCCAGCATCGCGGGCGGCGCGTGGTGCGGCGAGGGCAGCGTGTTCGCGCAGAAGCTCGTGTACACGTAGTGCGCACCGAGGCTTTCCGCCACCGAACGCGTGGCGTGCTGCAACGCGCCGCCCGCCACCAGGACGTTCGCTCCCCGCGCCGCCTGGCCGATGACCCGGAACTGTTCCCTCACCGACTCCTCGGCCAGCCTGCGCAGCTCGTCCGGCGTGCGCTGCACGGCCGTGGCGGTGCGCAGGACCGGACCGACCGGCGTGAAGTCGATTCCGCTGCCGGTGACGAGCTCCTCGAAGTCCGGCGGCGCGACGACCCGCACGTCGTTGCCCAGCTCCTTCAGCTGCACGGCCAGCGCGGTGACCGGCTGCGCCTCTCCCCGCGAACCGATCGTGGACACCAGAAACCGCATGGTGAAACCCCCTCAATCCCCTGGTCAGGGCACGAATTGTGCGGGTTGCACGGGGTCTTGCGGCAAGTCCCCCAGTGCGTTATACGTTCCAATGGGGGGAATTCCACGACAGCGCACAGCCCGCCACCCGAGCCGGAGCTCAGGCGACGGGCTGCTTCAGTCGGCTAGTGGGCGGCGTCGTCCCAGGAGCGGCCCACGCCCACCGAGACTTCCAGCGGCACCCGGAGCGGGTAGGCGTTGCCCATCTCGTTGCGGACCAGGGCCTCCACGGCCTCGCGCTCGCCGTCGGCGATCTCCAGCACCAGTTCGTCGTGGACCTGCAGGAGCATGCGCGACCGCAGGCCGGACGACTCCAGCGCGCGGAACACGCCCAGCATGGCCACCTTGATGATGTCCGCGGCGCTGCCCTGGATCGGCGCGTTGAGGGCCATGCGTTCGGCCATCTCCCGACGCTGGCGGTTGTCCGAGGTCAGGTCCGGCAGGTAGCGGCGGCGGCCGAGGACGGTCTCGGTGTAGCCGTCCTTGCGGGCCTTCTCGACGATCTCGTTGAGGTAGTCGCGAACGCCGCCGAAGCGGGAGAAGTAGGCCTCCATCTGCTCGCGGGCCTCTTCGGTCGGGATGCGGAGCTGCTGCGAGAGACCGAAGACGCTCAGGCCGTAGGCGAGACCGTAGGACATGGCCTTGATGCGACGGCGCATCTCGCCCGTCACCTCGGAGGTGGGGATCGAGAACGCCTGCGACGCCACGTAGGTGTGCAGGTCCTCACCGCTGTTGAACGCCGCGATCAGGCCCTCGTCGCCGGACAGCGTGGCCATGATGCGCATCTCGATCTGGCTGTAGTCCGCGGTCATCAGCTCCGCGTAGCCGTCGCCGACGACGAAGGCCTGGCGGATGCGGCGGCCCTCGTCCGTGCGGATCGGGATGTTCTGCAGGTTCGGGTCCGTCGAGGACAGCCGGCCCGTGGCGGCGATCGTCTGGTGGAACGTCGTGTGGATGCGGCCGTCGTCGGCGACGGACTTGAGCAGTCCGTCCACAGTGGACTTCAGTCGCGTGACGTCGCGGTGCGCGAGCAGGTGCTGCAGGAACGGGTGCCCGGTCTGCTCGAAGAGGTTCTGCAGCGCGTCGGCGTCGGTGGTGTAACCGGTCTTGGTCTTCTTCGTCTTCGGCATGTTCAGCTCGTCGAAGAGGACCGCCTGCAGCTGCTTCGGGCTGCCGAGGTTGATCTCCTTGCCGATGACCGCGTACGCCTCCTGGGCCGCGTCCTTCACGCCAGCCGCGAAGTGCGCTTCCAGCTCCGACAGGTGCTCGACGTCGATCGCGATGCCGACGGCCTCGACCTCGTCCAGCACGTTCATCAGCGGCAGTTCGAGATCGGCCAGCAGGCCGGCGCCGCCGATGGTCACGAGCTCGGCGTCCAGGCGGTCGGCGAGCTCGGCCACCGCACGCGCGCGCAGGATCGCGCCGGTTGCGACCTTCTGCGCTTCCTCGGACTCGTCGGTCAGCAGCGACAGCTGGCCGTCGCCCGACTCCTCCGCGCGCAGCTCGCGCTTGAGGTAGCGCAGCGCCAGGTCGTCCAGGGCGAACGAACGCTGGCCGGGACGCACCAGGTAGGCGGCCAGTGCCGTGTCCGAGGTGAGGCCGCGCAGCTTCCACCCGCGGGCGCGCACCTGCCGCAACGGCAGCTTCAGGTCGTGGCCCGCCTTGGCCACGCTCTCGTCGGCCAGCCACTCGGCGAGCGCCTTGTCATCGGCCTCGTTCAGCTGCGTGACGTCGACGTAGCCGCCCTCACCGGAGGCCGTGCACAGCGCGACGCCCTCGATGTCGTTGCCCACGACCCGCAACGCGAAGCCGACGCGCTGCTTGCGGGCGTGCTGGTCGAGCCACTTGGCCAGCGTGCCTGCCGGGATCGCGCCGCCGGAGACCTCGAAGCCCTCCTCGGCCTCGGGCTCCGCGGTCGTGAGGGTCTGGAAGAGACGGTCGCGCAGGACGCGGAACTCCAGCTCGTCGAACAGCCGGTGCACGGCATCGCGGTCCCACTGCCGCACCTCGAGGCCGTCGATCTGGTACGGCAGCTCCAGGTCCTTCACCAGCTCGGTCAGCTGGCGATTCATGATGATGTTCGCCAGGTTGCCGCGCAGCGCCTCTCCGACCTTGCCCGGCACCTCGTCGATGCGGTCGACCAGCTCGTTCAGGCCGCCGAACTGGTTGAGCAGCTTGATGATCGTCTTCGGGCCCACGCCCGGCGTGTTCGGCAGGTTGTCCGACGAGTCGCCGCGCACCGCCGCGTAGTCGGCGTACTGCTCGGGCCGCACGCCGTGCTTCTCCTCGACGTACGCCGGGGTGAACCGGCCCATCTCGGACACGCCCTTGACCGGGTACAGCACCGTCACCTTGTCGTTGACCAGCTGGAACGCATCCCGGTCTCCGGTGACGATCTCGACCTCGAAGCCCTGCTCCACTGCCTGCGTGGTCAGCGTGGCGATGATGTCGTCGGCCTCGTAGCCCTCCTTCTCCATCTTGCAGATCTGGAGCGCGTCGAGGACCTCGCCGATCAGGGAGACCTGGCTGCGGAACTCGTCCGGCGTCTTGGAGCGACCGGCCTTGTACTCGGGGTACTGCTCGGAGCGGAAGGTCTTGCGCGACACGTCGAACGCCACGGCGACGTGCGTGGGCTTCTCGTCCCGCAGGATGTTGATCAGCATGGACGTGAACCCGTACACGGCGTTCGTGACCTGCCCCGTCGCCGTCTGGAAGTTCTCGGCGGGCAGGGCGTAGAACGCGCGGTAGGCCATCGAGTGACCGTCGATGAGCAGGAGCCGCTTCACGTCTGAGGGAGTCACGAGCCCGAGTCTAGGGTGGGGGTCTGACACTTTCGCTTGAGCCCTTGGAGCCCGTGTGATCCCCGACCTGCCCTCCGACCTCGAAGCCGAACAGCTGGCCTCCCGCATGGGCATCGAAATCACCCGATGGGATGTCCAGGAGATGATCGGGACGATGCCGGTGAAGGGCAACCGCCAGCCGTTCGGCCTGTTGCACGGCGGCGCGAACGCGGTCCTCGCCGAACAGCTGGGCTCCGTCGCGTCGGCGATGCACGCGGCGCAGTTCGGCTCCGTCGCGGTGGGACTGGAGCTGTCCTGCACCCATCACCGGGCCGCGACCGACGGCGTCGTCACGGGCGTCGCCCGTCCCATCCACCTCGGCCGCAGCACGACGACGTACGAGATCGTCGTGACCGACGAAGAGGGCAAGCGCACCTGCACCGCGCGCCTCACGTGCCTCCTGCGCCCCAAGGCGCCCGGAGCCTGAGCACGGGGGTGGGCCCCACCCCCGACTCTGCGGTCAGCACCACTGACTCCTCCTGATCCGAACGAGATCGTGGTGCCATGACCTTCCCGACTCGATTGACAGCAGCAGCCCTGTGCGGCGCGGTGGTCGCTTTCGTCCCGGCCACCGCGTCCGCTCACGCGGGCCGCGGCGCACTCCTCGACGTCGTCCCGGTGTCCACGATGGACACCAGCCAGCTGGTCAGCTACCTGGGGGACTACGACCTGGACGCCTCCCGCGTCCGCTTCGGTGTGGACGCGAAGCGCATCGTGTACCGCACCATCGACCCGGCCGGAAAACCGACCACGGCAAGCGCTCTCGTCGCCTCGCCGCGCAACAACGGCAGATCACCGCGCCAGGTCACCTGGTTGCACGGCACCACCGGCTACCGGGGCTCGGTGGCGTCGGTCGCGGACGGCAACGACCGCGCGGCCGCGCTGCTCTTCGCCTCGGCCGGCTACCTGACCACCGCACCGGACTACCTGGGCCTGGGCACCGGCCCCGGCTTCCACCCCTACGCCGACGCGCCGTCGACCGTCACGGCGTCGGTGGACGCCTTGCGGGCGACCAGGAAGCTGGCCGCGCGGCTGGACCTCCGTCCCGACCCCCGCGTCATGATCACCGGCCACTCGCAGGGCGGCCACGCGACCATGGCGCTGGGCCAGGCCCTGCACCGCGGCGCCGATCCAGGGCTGAAGCTCGGCGGCCTGGCACCGATCAGCGGCCCGATGAGGCCGAGCCGGCTCGTCGCCCAGGGCGCCAACGACGAGATCGCGAACGGCGTCGCGTACCTGGCGTACTGGACGGTGGCGTGGAACCGGCTGCACCACCTGTACGACCACCCCGCCGAGGCGTTCAAGGACCCTTCGATCGAGGGTCTCTTCGACGGTGAGCACCGCAACGAGGAGATCTTCTCGAAGCTGCCTGGCACGATCTCCGAGCTGTTCACCGAGTCCTACCTGGCGCGCGTCAAACACCCGACCGGCGTGCTGCGCGCGAAACTGCGCGAGGCGGACGGCTACTGCGACTGGCGCCCGCGGGTGCCGGTGTCGATCTACTCGTCCACCGGCGACGAGGACGTGACGATCGAGACCTCCGCCCACTGCGACCAGCGTCTCGAGCAGTACCACGCCCAGAGCACGCTCATCGACCTCGGCGCGGACGTGAACCACGGCAGGGCCGCCAAGCTCGCCCTGCCGCGCATCCTCGCCGAGTTCGACCGCGGGTGAACGAAAGCGGGGCGGAGGACAAGCCTCCGCCCCGCTCCCGCAACACAGAACTTCAGTGCGCCTCACCGAGGTACGCGTCACGCACCCGCTGGTCGGCAAGCAGCTGGTGACCTGGACCGTCCAAAGTGGTGCGTCCGAGGTCGATCACGTAACCGTGGTCCGACAACGCCAGCGCCGCCAGGGCGTTCTGCTCCACCAGGAGAATGGTGGTGCCCAGCGACTGCAGCTCCTTGATGGTGTCGAAGATCTTCTGCGTCATGATCGGCGACAGACCCATCGAGGGCTCGTCGAGCATCAGCAGACGGGGCTTCGACATCATCGCGCGACCGATGGCCAGCATCTGCTGCTCACCACCGGAGAAGAGCCCTGCCTTGTTGTGGCGCCGCTCCCCGAGGACGGGGAACAGCTCGTAGACCCGCTCCATGTCGGCCTGCACGCCGTCGTCCTTGCGGACGTACGCGCCGAGCTGGAGGTTCTCCTCCACGGTCATCCGCGGGAAGAGCCGCCTGCCCTCCGGGCAGTGGGCGATGCCCTCGCCGAGGATCGCGTGCGCCGGGTCGTTGTGGATCGGCTTGCCCTGGAACAGGATCTCGCCGGACGCCGGACGCAGCAGACCGGAGATGGTCCGCAGGGTCGTGGTCTTGCCCGCACCGTTCGCGCCGATCAGCGACACGATCTGGCCGGCCTCGACGGTGAAAGAGATGTCGCGGACGGCCTCGATCGCGCCGTAGGCGACCGAGAGGTTGCGGACTTCGAGCAGCGCGGTCATGCCTGCTCCCCCTTCGCTGCCTCGATGTCGAGCTCGACTTCCTCCGGGGGCTTGCCGAGGTAGGCCTCGACCACCCGCGGGTCCGCCCGCACGACCTCGGGGCTGCCCTCGACGAGCAGCTCGCCCTGCACGAGCACGGAAACCGAGTCGCACAGCCCGAAGATGAACTTGATGTCGTGCTCGATGACGACGACGGACACACCCGTCTCGCGGATGCGGAAGATCAGCTGCTGCGTCGCTTCCGTCTCCTGCGGGTTCATACCCGCCGTGGGCTCGTCCAGCAGCAGCACCGCCGGGTCCGTCGCCAACGCGCGCGCGATCTCCAGACGGCGCTGGTCGCCGTAGGGGAGGTTGCGAGAGAGCTCGTCGTCCGGTCCGCGAAGACCGACGAACTCCAGCAGCTCCCGCGAACGCTCGCGCGCCGCCTTCTCCCCGCGGTGGTAGGCGGGGCCGTGGAACAGCGACGCCAGCGGGCCCTGCTTCATCCGCACGTGCCGGCCGACGAGCACGTTCTCCAGCACGGTCATGCTGGGGAACAGGCGGATGTTCTGGAACGTGCGGGCGACGCCCGCGTCCGTCACCTTCGCCGGGTCGCCGGGCAGGGTGTTGCCCTTGAGGAGCACCTGGCCCGTGGTCGGCGTGTACAGACCCGTCAGGCAGTTGAAGAACGTCGTCTTCCCCGCGCCGTTCGGGCCGATCAGGCCGACGATCTTGCCTTCTTCGAGCGTCAGGGTGACGCCCTTCAACGCCTTGAGGCCACCGAAGACCATCGAGACGTCACGCGCTTCCAAAACCGGCGTGGTCACGCCTTCGCCTCCTTCGACGCCGCGTGCACCTCGTCGACCGGCGCACCACCAACATCCTCATCAGCCAGCTCCGCCCGGCGGTGCCGGTCGGGGATCAGGCCCTGCGGACGGAACCGCATGATCAGGATCAGCGCGAGGCCGAAGATCATCAGGCGGAACTCCTCGAAGTCACGCAGCTTCTCCGGCAGCACGAACAGCAGCGACGCACCGAGCACGGCGCCCGGGATGGAGCCCATGCCGCCGAGGATGACCGCCGCAAGCAGCGTGATCGACTCGAGGAACTTGAACGACTCGTAGGACACCGTGGCGTTCTTGTGCGCGAACACCGCACCCGCGAGGCCCGCGAGCGTGGCGCCGATGAGGAACGCCAGGATCTTCGCCTGTCCGGTCCGGATGCCCATCGCACGGGCAGCGTCCTCGTCCTCGCGGATCGCGATCCAGGCCCGGCCGATGCGGCTGAACTTGAGGTTCGCGAACACCGCCATGGTGGCGGCCACGAGAAGGACGATCAGGATGTAGTAGAGCACGCCGGCGGGCAGCTTCACCGCGCCGATCGACAGCTCCCGGTTGAACTCCTTGCCGAACAACGACAGCGCCGGAATGCCCGGGATGGCGTTGGAGCCGTTGGTCATGCCACCGATGTCGTTCTGCGCGGAGCGGGTGAAGATCTCACCGAACGCCAGCGTCACGATCGCCAGGTAGTCACCGCGGACCCGCAGCGTCGGCGAACCGACGATCGCGCCGAAGATGCCGGCGACGACGGCGGCGATCACCGCGGCGACCGGGAACGGCAGCTCGATGCCGAAGTTCGCGGCGGCCGCTCCGGAGAAGTTCGCCGCGACGAGCGCGCCGATGCCCATGAACGCCACGTACCCGAGGTCGAGCAGACCCGCGAGACCGACGACGATGTTCAGGCCGATCGCGGTGGCGGCGTAGATGCCGATGTTCGCCGCGACCGTCATCCAGTACTCGTTGCCGGCGTCGGTGAACGGCAGCAGCAACGCGCACGCCGCCAGCACGATCACGCTGAACACGCGGTGCTCTTCGGACAGCACCGAGAGCCAGCGGATGAACCCGACACCGCTCAGCGCACCGAGCACACCACCGGCGAACCCGAGGAACGACAGGAAGATCGCGCCCGCGTACGGGTTCGACGTGCCGACACCACCGGTGGTCAGCATCGCGGCGACGGCCAGGAGCACGCCCGCGAACGACACCAGCAGCACCAGGTACGCGACCGGTGTGGGGGGCTTGAACTTCCACTCGCCGACCGGCGTGATGCCGTAGCCGTAGCCCGCCAGGATCGTCAGCACACCGGCGACCAGGCCGGCGACGCTGCCGAACGCGGTCGCGCCGTCGAGGGCCGTGATGGCACCGAGGCCACCGCCCTTGGCCGTGATGTACGCGCCGTTGATGAACGAGACGACCGCGACGCCCCAGCCGAGCGCCCGCACGACGCGACCCCTGGACGGGATCGGCGCGAAGGCCGCGACCAGGATGAGCACGCCGAGCAGCAGCAGGTGCCAGCGGAACCCGGTGACGGCGAACGGAGCGTCGAAGAACTGCAGCGTCGACTTGTCCGGCCAGTTGCCGTCGTTGAGGGTGAAGGTGACCCACGGCAGCAGCGCCGCGACGATCGCGAGCACACCGCCGACCGCCGCGAGCGGCTTGGCGAAGGGTGCGAGCGCGGAACGCTTGCCAGAAGTAGTGTCGACCGTGCTCATGCGCGCACCCTTTCCGGCTCACCGAACAGACCCTGCGGGCGGAAGACGAGCACGAGGATCAGCACGATGAAGATCCACACGTAGTCGTACTGGGTGCCGCCCGGCATGTACTGACCGGCCAGGGTCTTGATCAGACCGATGATGAACGCGCCGATGACCGCACCGCGGATGCTGCCGACGCCGCCCAGGACGGCCGCCGTGAAGGCGAAGATGCCGTTCTGGAAGCCCATGTCGATGTTGATGTTGCTCAGGTACCCGCCGAACATGACGCCCGCGACGCCCGCGAGCACGGCGCCGAAGACGAACGTCAGCACGATCACGCGGTCGGGGTTGACACCCATCAGCTTCGCGGTGTCGGGGTCCTGCGCGGTGGCGCGCATCGCCCGGCCCATGCGAGACCGGTTGATGTAGGTCTGCAGGAGGATCGAGAGGCCGACCGACAGCACGACGAGCAGCACGCCGGTCCACGGCACGCTGATGGTGCCGAGGGAGAGGTTGCCCTCCGGGAAGACCTTCGGGTAAGGCAGGTTCGACGTGGCGTTCGGGTACCAGACGCGCACGGCTTCCTGCAGGAACACGGACACGCCGAGCGCTGTGATCAGCGGTGCCAGCCGGGGCGCGTTGCGCAGCGGCCGGTAGGCGAACCGTTCCATGATCACGGCGACGACGACCGCGACCACGATGCCGCCGACGAACATGAGCGGCAGAGCCACGGCAGGCGACTTCTTGAGGTCGTCAGGAAGAAGCGTGAACGTGGCGAGGCCCCCGTACGAGGCCACCATGAAAACCTCGCCGTGGGCGAAGTTGATCAGCTGGATGATGCCGTACACCATCGTGTAACCGAGAGCGATCAGGGCGATCAACGACCCCTGAACGATCCCGTTCACCAGCTGTTGGAGCAGGACTGACACGACTACCTCCGTAGACGGCGGGGGCGAGCAAACAACGCCCGCCCCCGCCGTAGCTTCAATCGTTTATCAGTAGTCGTCAGCCGGTGAACTCGCCGGTCTGAACGTCCTTCCACTTGCCAGAGGTGACCTGGTAGACGGTGAGCACCTTGTTCGTGCTGTCGCCGTACTGGTCGAACTTGATCTCACCGGTGGCACCGGAGGCGCTGTACTTGCCGACGTTGGTCAGCATGTCCTCGCGCTTCGACTCGGCCCAGTCACCGCTCGAGAGGGTCGCGCCGAGGGCACCGATGATCGCGTTCGCGGCGTCGTAGGAGAACGCACCGTAGGCGGCGTAGTCCTCCTTGCCGAACTTCGCCTTGTACGCGTCGACGAACGCCTTGGCGGTCGCGAGCGACTCGACCGGCGCGCCGACGGAGGTGGCGAGGTCGCCTTCCTTGCCGCCGAGCTCGATGAACTTGCCGTCGTAGATGCCGTCGCCGCCCATCAGCGGGACGTTCAGACCGGCGCTCGCCATCTGCTTGGACAGCGGACCCGCGGCCGGGTACTCGCCGCCGTAGTAGACGGCGTCAGGCGCGAGGCCCTTGATCTTGGCGATGACGCCGGAGAAGTCGGTGTCCTTCTCGCCGACGGTCTCCTGGCCGACGATCGTGCCGCCCTTCTTGGCGACCTGCTTCGACAGCTCGGCGGCGAGGCCCGCACCGTAGGTCTTGCCGTCGGTGACGATGGCGATCTTCTTCTTGCCGGCCTTCTCGACGAGGTAGTTGGCCGCGTACGGGCCCTGCAGGTCGTCGGTGGCGCAGACGCGGAAGTAGTTGTCGAACTGACGCTTCGGAGCGGTCAGGAAGTCGTTGCCCCTGGTCAGCGACGGGTTGGTGTTCGCGGGCGACACCTGGGGGATCTTCTTGTCCCGCAGGATCGGCTGAACGGTCTGGGCGACAGACGAGTTCAGGGTGCCGACGACACCGACGACGTTCGGGTCGGTCGCCAGCTTGGTCGCGGCCTGCGCGCCCTTGGCGGGGTTCGCCTCGTCGTCCTGCGCGGAGACGGCCAGCTTGTAGCCCTTCACCGTGCACTTCTTGTTGGCCTCGTCCACGGCGAGTTCGGCAGACTGCTTGATGCCGATGCCGAGAGCGGACAGGTTGCCGGACAGCGGGGCGACAACACCGATGGTCAGAGTGCCCTTCGACGTGTCGCAGCTGCCCCCCGCGTTGCCGCCTTCTTGCTTGTTCGACCCACAAGCTGCGAGAACGAGCAGCGTCGAGCCGACAATGGCTGCGGACTTCACAAGGTGCTTACGCACGTGAGTCCCTCCTCTATCCCTGCTCCCGGCGGGCGCGAGTTCTCCGCGCACCGCTCCACGACCCCTCCTCCTGAGGGATGGCCGGAACCTAGGCGATGATTGTGACCCCAGTCATCAAACCCAATGGGCTCGTGACCATAACGCAACGCGGCGTTATGTTTTCCTTAAGCAATCTCACATACCGTAACCTTCGTTCACTCTTTGGACCCCTGCCATAACGTGTGCATATGACTCCGCGTCGTCGGGTGATCGCTGCAGTGGGAGCCGCCGTAGTGGTCGTCGCGGCGGTGCTCGTGCTTCGCCAGACCGATGACCCGACGAAAAAGCGCAGCTCGGAGCCTGTTCGGCTGACGGAGTACGCGACGGATTTCGTCAAGTTGCCGTCTCGATCGGCGCGTCCCGAGCCGCCGTCCTCCGTATGGAGTAACCACGGCAGGGTGCAATGGACGCCCGTGCCCGGCGTGTCGGGCTACGAGGTCTTCGGCAGGCTCGTCGCGTCACCCGAGATCGCGGGGCACGGCCGGCCCGACGTGCGGGCGGTGGACGCGTTCGGCCAGCGATCGCTGCCGGTCAGGGCCGAGGAACGCGCTGACGACGACTCGTGGCGCCGGGCGGTCATGGAGTGGCTGGACGACTTCGACGACTCGCACCTGGCCCGCCGCTACCACCTGAGCGGCCGCGAGGGCTGCGTGAACCCCAGCCACGGCTCCAGCCGTCTCGTGCTCGACATGCCGTGCGGGAACGACACGGCGGTGTTGCGCGCGCGGACGCTGTTGCAGCTGAACGAGTCTGACGAGCTGGGCCGCGTCGCGGTGGTGACGGACGCGGCCGGACCGCGCGGGAAGCTGGTGCTGGACCTGGTTCCCGGCACGCCGGACCGCGTCGGACCGGTTCCTCCCGCCGACGCGGTTCGCGTGGTGGTGGACGACTCCGTTTCACCCGGCACGCGTGGCGCGGGCGTTCTCCATCGGTTCGAAGTCGTGCTGACGCGCGGCGGCCTGCTCGTTCTGCAGGACGGCGTGCAGATCGCCGGCTCCCCGGTCGTGCCCAAGTGGCGCGAAGCGAGCGTCCTGATCGGTGTCACGCCGCCGCCAGCCCGTCCAGGCCGCGTGGAGATCGACGCCGTCGGCATCACCGGGCGAACGCCGATACCCGAGGTGAGCGAGACATCGATCGTGGCGGGGACGTTGCGCGTGCTGGAGTCCGACGAGGAGGCGCCAGGCATAGGCGTGGCGCGCGCACCGTTGCACAGGGCTGAGTCAGCGCGGTTGCAGGCAACGGTGCGGCTCGGCGACGGCGGTGATCCGAACGGCCTGGTCGCCCAGCTCGGCTCGGCCCGGTTCCCGCTGCGACCGGTGGTGAGCGGCTGGTCCGGGGCGCAGGACAGCGAGCTGACGGTGGCCGGGGACGTGCCGGCCGAGCTGCTCGGCCCTGCCGGGCCGGACGCGCTGACACCGTTCGTGCTGCGCATGCCCGGTGCCTCGCAGGCCCAGGTGCTGGAGAGCTACCTGGAGGTGCCGGGGTTGTCGTCGGTGAAGCTGCCGAACGCACCGGACGAGCCCGCGCCCGTGCTGCCCGTCATGACCGCCGAGTTCGCGTCTGTGACACCGGGCGAGGCGACGCTGGTGGTCACCCTCGACGCGGCCCCCGCGCGATCAGTGGCGCCGGTAGCGGGGTTCGAGGTGTACGTCGACAGCGGTCACGTGGCGACCATGCCGATGCCGGGCGGGATCGGCGGCAGGCACGAGCTCCAGCTCTCGCTGAAAGGCAGCCACAACGTCGAAGTCCGCCTGCGCCCCGAGAACCCCGAGGCGCAGACGGACTCCGTGTGGCTGGAACTCAGCCGAAGTTCTCGATGACGGCTTCCGCGACGGCCTTCATCGTCGTGCGGCGGTCCATGGCGGTGCGCTGCACCCACCGGAACGCCTCCGGCTCGCTCAGTCCCTGCTTGGTCATGAGGATGCCCTTGGCCCGCTCCACGATCTTGCGGGTCTCCAGGCGTTCGGTGAGCCCTGCGACCTCCTGCTCGAGGGCGGCGAGCTCGCTGAACCGGCTCATGGCCAGCTCGATCGCGGGCACGAGGTCCCGCTTGGCGAACGGCTTGACCAGGTAGGCCATGGCACCGGCGTCACGGGCGCGTTCGACCAGGTCGCGCTGGCTGAACGCGGTGAGGATCACGACCGGCGCGATCCGGTTGCCCGCGATGTGCTGCGCCGCCTCGATCCCGTCGACCTTGGGCATCTTGACGTCCAGGATGACCAGGTCCGGGTTGAGCTCGGTTGCGAGCTTGATGGCCTCTTCACCATCAGCGGCCTCGCCCGCCACGTCGTAACCCTCTTCGCGCAGCATCTCCACGAGGTCGAGGCGAATCAGCGCCTCGTCCTCGGCGACGAGCACTCGGGGAGCCTTGCGCGTGGCTTCGGCTTGGGCCTCGGCAGCCTGCTGGGTCACCGGGGTCCTCCTGACGATCGTTCCTGCGGGCGAAAGCGCAGTCTACCGGCGTGCAGCCCCCTGATCAGGCTCGCCAGCCGTGACGGCAGACACGAACTCCTCAGGCCACGGGTAGGTCCGCATGTTCTCCTCGACGTCCTGAGCGGGCGCCTCGGTGCGGCGGAGCGTGATCTCGCGGGCGGTGCCGAACTCCGGATGGGCGAGCCTCGCCCTGATCTCGTCCTCGGCAGGTCCGCCCGGCCACTCGACGAACCACCCCGTTCCCATGGGAAGTGCTCGCAACCAGCTCGCGTCATGCCACAGGTGTACCCGGCGCAGTAGTGCGCTCCCAGTGGCCGCTTCCGGCGTCTCCTCGTCGTTGCCGCCGCCGTCGGTGTACTCGACGCCGCGGAACTCGTGCATCCAGCGCACGTACCGCATGCCCAGTTCCCAGGCGCTTTCGTCGACGCCGGCGAGCACGACGCCCGCGTCACCGGTGGCCAGTTCGGCCGATCGCCGGTACTGCCGGTGCGTGAGCCGCGCGACGCCCATGCCGTAACCGGCCTCGGTCCTCGGCAGCAACTCGAACAGCAACGGGCCCAGTGCGCGTTCGCTCAGGTGCAGCTTCGGGGTCTCCCTCGGTTCCACCGTCCGGAACGCGTGGGAGGGCCTGATGATGCTCGCAGGCGGCATCAGCTGGAGCATGCTCGCCGCGGTGCAGCCCGCGAGGAGCACTTTGGCCTCCAGCTGCCGCTGGGCCTCCGTGGTCGCGTCGGGCAGCAGCTCCCCGCCGCGCACGGCGGGCACCGCCTGGGACAGGTTCTCGCCCGTGTAGGCGCGCCGCAGATCGGCGAGCTGGTCCGTGATGGACAGACGTGCCATGACAGCAGTCCTCGTTTCCGCCGCCCGGCTCGGCACGACAAGGACGCATGTGCACGCGTCTACGTGGTCGGTTCGCTTCGGTGAGCAGGAGTTGCTGAACACTGCGGCGGAGTACGCCGCTCGCTGCCGGGGAGCGGCTCCAGCCTCACGTCTGCTCGGACGCCGCTGACCACGTTACCGGACCAACGCACGCGGTTTTCTAGTCGGCACCCACGATCAGCTTGTACTTGACGTCCACCTCTTTGCCGCCGGCCGAACCGCGGATGATCAGCTCGTGCTCGCCCGACGCGGGCGGGTTGATCCACGCGTACAGGCCGCACCCGACCGAGTTGATCCGGCCCGCCTGGGTGCCGAACGGGTTGCCCGCGCGCGCCTCGTAGGTGAACGGGGTGGCGGACACCCTCGTCAACGCCTGCGTGGAGCCGTCCATCAGCACCTCGCCCTGGGCGTTCTTCATGAACCGCTCGCACTCGGCGACATCGCTCGCGAGGTTCACGACCGGCGCGAGCAGCGGCTTGTCGGCCGGCACCCGGCACTGCCGCTCGACGGGGCCCCCGCCGAGCGACCCGGCGAGCATCCAGACCTCGACGGGCTGGTCGCGCATGCAGAACCGCCCGGAGGTGTCGGACACGGGGTTGCTGTTGGAGGGCTGGGAAGCCCAGGTCCACCAGAGCGCCTGGAACTCACCGGGCGCCAGTTTGTCCGAAGTGGACGTTTGAGGTGCTGTGGGTGGGGCCGCCATCTGCGCGTTGCCGCCGCAACCGGCGAGCAGAACAACTAAGAACAGCAGGACTTTCCTCACTGGTTCTCGCGTCCCTTGCGTCGTTGTTCCTCCGCGCGCTCACGGCAGCGGCGCAGGAACTCCTCGTCGTCGTCAGCATCGGTGGCCGCGAACCGCCCCGGCCGGTTGTACTCGGAAAAAGCAGAAGCATCGCGCTCGTACGCACCGAAGCGCGCGCGTCCGGCCCCCACCACCGGACGGCCCGCCACGAGCCATGCGATCGAGCCCACCAACGGGAACAGCAGGACCAGGAGAAGCCAGAGCATCTTCGGCAGATTGCGAACCGAGCCTTCGTCGGTCGTGATGACATCCACGACGGCGAAGATCGTCAGCAGCAACGTCACCACTCCGAACAGCCCACCGAAGTACAGCATCTCCCACCCCCAGGTCGTGCGGTCGCGCACATCGTGGCACAAGGGGCCACTCCCTGAACATGGTTCACCCTTCAATCACCCCCGCCCAATTCGCACAGCTGTGAAGTTCACCGAAACAAGGGCCGCAACCCCGCCTTAACACGCGCATTTCATTCCGCTATTTCCGCCCCCGCACCACCTGCGACGTCGCAGCTGGCCGCAGTGCTACCCGAGGTGGAATTCGCCTAGCCACACGGGGCGGGCGGGCATCGGCGCACTCAGCTGAACAGATCTGCGGTCATGGGCCGACCCGAGCAACCAATTCACCCCAGAGGGTGAAATGACGCGGCGGCAGGTGCCAATTCCGAGGGCACCGTCACACCGGTCCGGATTCCGCTTGCTCGATTCCGCACGGCTCGATCGAACACTTTCGCGGAGCCGATCCCCCCGCGAGTACCGGAACGTTCACACGAGCCGTGCCGTGCGTGAGGCTGAGCACCAGACCTGCTGCACGGCCGTTGCCCCAGCCGTAAGCGCGCCTTAGCGTCGAGTGCATGCCAAGGGGTGCCGAGAGTCTGCTGGAAGTGCTGGCCACGCACGACGTCGAGGTCGTGTTCGGCCTGCCCGGCGTGCACAACCTCGCCATCTGGGAGGCGCTGCGGCGGTTTCCCGGCATCCGCATGATCGGGGTGCGGCACGAGCAGACGGCGGTCTACGCGGCGGACGGCTACGCAAGGTCCACGGGCAAGCTCGGCGTGGCGGTCGTGACGACCGGTCCGGGTGCCGCCAACACGCTCGGCGCCACCGGCGAGGCGTGGTCGTCGGGCAGTCCGGTGCTGGTGATCGCCACGGACATCCCGTCCACGCTCCGGCAGCCGGGGGTCCACCGGGGCGTGCTGCACGAGACCCGGGACCAGAAGGCGATGTTCGGGCCGGTCACCAAGGCCGCGTTCGACGTGCCCGCCGCGCAGGAGCTGGGCGCGTGCACCGACAAGGCGGTCCAGCAGGCACTGCAAAGCCCGCACGGACCCGTTTATCTCGGCGTGCCAACGGATTTCCTGTCCGCCGAGGTGCCGCACCACACGCCGGTGAAGACCGAGCAGGCCGGCCTCGCCCCGGACCTCGCGGAGGCCGCGGAGCTGATCGCCGGGGCGCGGCGGCCGCTGATCTGGGCCGGTGGCGGCGCCGCGCGGTCCGGCGCCGGGACCGCGATCGCAGCGCTGGCGGCGAAGTTGCAGGCGCCGATCATCACCACGTACGGCGCGCGTGGGCTGACCGACAGCCGTTGGGTCGTGCGGGGGCCGGTGCACGCGCCGCCCGTCGGGAGGTTGTGGGACGAGGCCGATCTCGTGATCGCGATCGGCACCGACTTCGACGGCATGATGACGCAGAACTGGTTGCAGCCAAAGCCGCGCAACCTCGTCGCGATCAACATCGACAAGGCGGAGGCGAACAAGAACTACCCGGCGGACGTCACGGTCGAAGGCGACGCGGCCGCGGTCACCGCGGCACTGGCGGCCGCAGTGGCCGGCAAGAAAGCCGTCGTCGACGTCGATGCCGTCAACGCCGAAGTGCGCACGTTGGTGGAAACCGACTCTCCCGAAGCCGCGAAGCTGTTGCGGGCGCTCGAAGGCGAGACGGCCACGATCGTCGCGGACATGTGCATCCCCGGTTACTGGATCGGCGGCTTCCACCACGTCACCAGGCCGCGCGGGCTGGCCTACCCGGTCGGCTGGGGCACGCTCGGGTTCGGTTTCCCCGCGGCGATCGGCGCGGCCGTCGGGCAGCGCACGATCGCGGTGGTCGGTGACGGCGGATTCCTGTTCGCGTGCGGGGATCTCGCGACGTTGAAGCAGGAGAACCTGCCGCTCACGATCGTGCTCGTCGACGATGGCGGCTACGGGATGCTCCGGTACGACCAGCAGATCGCCGGCCACGCCATCAGCGGGGTGGAACTGACCAGGCCCGACTTCGCGAAGCTCGCGGAGAGCTTCGGGATTCCCGCGGTGACGCTCGACGGCTTCGACGGGCTGCGGGCGGAGCTGGCCGCCGCCGCGGGTCCCACCATGATCGTGGTCAACGCCGGCCTGCGGCCTCCGATCAACACTTCTCCCCGCTGGTACCGCAAAAAGGCCACTTGATCAGCTGCCCGCTCGGTAGCGTCCAGCCATGAGACGTGGGCTGGGGATCGTGCTCGCTGTGCAGGCAGTGGTGCTGACCGCGTTGTCGGGACGGTACGGCTTCCACCGGGACGAGCTGTACTTCATCGCGGCGGGCAAGCGGCCGGACTGGGGCTACGTGGACCAGCCGCCGATCACACCGATCCTCGCCCGCGCCGCCACGGAGGTGTTCGGCGAGACGCCGGTCGGGCTGCGCGTGATCGCCACACTGCTCGCGCTCGCCATCACGGTGGTGGTCGCACTGATCGCGAAGGAACTGGGCGGTGGCGCGGTCTTCGCGGCCGCCGCGTCGGCGACGTCGACGTTCGTGCTCGCGGTGAGCCACATGCTGTCCACGGCCACCGTCGACCTGTTGATCTGGGTGCTCCTCGGTTACTTCGCGATCAGGCTGCTGAAGACGAAGGACGGACGCTGGTGGCTGGCACTCGGCGCGACCGCAGGCGTCGGCCTGGCCAACAAGTGGCTCGTGCTCCTGCTGCTGGCCGCGCTGGCGATCGCGCTGCTCGCGGCCGGACCTCGCGACGTCCTCCGCACCTGGTGGCTGGCCGCCGGACTGGTGGTGTGCGCGGTGATCGCCGCTCCGGTCGTGGTGTGGCAGGCGCTGCACGACTTCCCGTTGCTCACGGTCGCACGCGGCATCAGCGAGGACGACGGCGCCGAGAACCGCATCATGTTCGTCCCCATGCAGCTGCTGATGCTGTCCCCGTCCCTCGTGCCGGTGTGGGTGGTCGGGTTCCGGAACCTGTGGCGTGACAGGACTTTCCGGTCGCTCGCCCTGGCCTACCCGATCCTGTGCGTGCTGTGCCTCATCACGGGCGGCAAGCCGTACTACGCGGTGCCGTTGTTGTTGGTGCTCATGGCGGCAGGCGCACGCCAGGCGCAGGAATGGTTGCTGCGCCGCAAGGTGATCGGCGGCGTGCTCGTGACGCTGAGCGTCGTGCCCGCCGTGATCGGTTCCCTGCCGGTCCTGCCGCCTGGTGCACTCGGCCCGGTCCTCGCCGTCAACCCGGAACAGGGCGAGCAGGTCGGCTGGCGCGAGTTCGCCATCACCGTCCAGGACGCGTTCTTCGAGAATGATCGCCCGGTCGTGATCACCCGCAACTACGGCCAGGCCGGCGCGATAGAGGCCTACACCCAGGTTCATGCGTATTCCGGGCACATGTCCTTCTACGACTGGGGACCGCCCAGGTACCCCAACATCAACAAGGTGATGCTGGTCGGATTCAACGACCCTCCGCTCACGGGCTGCAAGCGCGTTGCCCAGCACCACAACGTCGTCGAGAACGAAGAAGACGGCACGGTCATATGGGTGTGCAACGCACCATCAGAACCATGGGACGCCTTCTGGCCAAAGCTGCGCCACTACTACTGACCACATAGGACATTGGAGCACTTCCAACACCGACCCCTCTTCGGCTGAATATGGCCGAACCTGTTGGAATCGGCCAACGTTTGGCCCTAGCTTTCTTTTATGCCAAAGAGAGACTCCACGGTGCGCGGACGGGAGTTCGGCGCGGGCGTGCGCGAAGCCCTGCGCAAAGCAGGCCTCACCGGACGCGCCGCCGCAGAACTCGCCGGCTGGGATCCGGCCAAGCTGTCCGACATGCTCAACGGCAAGGGCGGCGTGACCGAGGGCGACCTCCACCGTCTGCTCGGCCTGTGCCGCACACCGCTGGACGAAACCGAGCACCTGGTCGCCCTGTTCCACGAGACCAGCCAATCCGGCTGGCTTCAGGTGCATGGCGAGAGACAGCCAGTGCTGCCGCGCACGCTCGGTGAGCACGAGGCCGTTGCCACCGAGATCATCTGCTGGAGCATGAACCTCATCCCGGGATTCCTCCAGCTACCGGATTACCTGCGCGCCCTCATCGCGGGCAATCCCAACTCTCCGCAGGAGGAAGCCGACCAGCGCGTGGCGGCTCGTGTGGCACGCCAGCAGCAGCTGATCCAGCGCCGCTGCAAGATGACGTTCTACATCCACGAGCAGGCGCTACACCTCCCTGTCGGCGGCCCCGACCTGATGGTTGATCAGCTGGACCACGTGACGACCATGAGCATGCGCCCGTACATCACATGTCGCATCGTGCCCACCTCGATCGGGGCGCACGCTGGCCAAGCCGGATCCTTCACGTTCATGAAGTTCGCCAAGCTGGAGCCGGTCGTGTTCATCGACGCCGAGAACCACGGAGTGTTCTTGGACGACAAGGACTCCGCCAAGGCGTACACGAACATCCTCAGGTCGCTCGATCAGACCGCGTTGGATGAGGAACAATCCAAGGAGTTGATGGAACGCATCATCTCGTGAGGAGCCCGTCAGATGACCGAATGGCGAACGAGCAGCTACAGCGCCAACGGCACCGACTGCGTGGAGGTTGGTCGCCGCGTCGGCATCAGGGACAGCAAGGCCCCTGTCACCCACCTCGCGATCGGAACGTCCGCGTGGTCGGCGTTCCTGGAGGCCACGAAGGCTGACAAACTCGTCCGGTGACCCGTACTTGGCCCTCAAAGCTCGCGACGGACGAAGGCGCACTCGCCTGGGAGTTCCTGGACTTCCTGCGCAAGACCGCCGTGCTGAAGGTCGAGGGCCTCACCCGCGACCAGGCCGTGGCCGCCCCGGTCGCCACCTCTGAGAAGCTGACCGCGCTGGGCGTGCTCAAGCATCTCGTGGCCGTCGAGCGCTACTGGCTGTGCATCGCGGGCGCAGGTCTGGACCTGCCGTCGTTGTGGGAGGGCACCCCGGACCCGTCCTGGGACCTCACCGACGACGACACCCCGGAATCGCTCATCCAGGCCTACCAAGAGGAATGGGCCAACGCCGAGGCCCTCAAGCAGCGCCGGCCCGACGACAACGCCGCAGACGGCGAACGCACCGTGCGGTGGATCCTGGCCCACGTGGCGCAGGAAACCGCGCGCCACGTGGGCCATCTGGATCTGCTCCGCGAGCTGGCGGACGGTCAGACCGGCGAATGACGCCTAGATCCGCACCGGGCGGGCTTCTGCTCGACCGGCCGGTCCTTGCGCCCCGAGCCCTGCCACAGCAGCTGTCCGCCGAACACCGCAACGACCACCATCACCGAGCGTTCCGGCGCTGGTAGCGCGTCGTACGCCTGCACGCAGCCGATCATGAAGGCCGCGAGGACGAGCAGTCGCAGCACCGTCATCCTCGACAGGCCCCGCCAAGCTCAGCAGGCGACCTCACCCGGCCACAGCGGAGTCAGCGCGACGACCGCGCCTGCCAGCGCGTCGTCGACCGCAGCTTCAGCTGCCGGAGAAAGACCGCCCTTCCGTCGCGTGTGGACCAGGCGCTCGCGCAACGCCGGCACGGACAGGGCCGCGGCGGCATTGCGCACCACCGCTTCATCCCCGTGCGACAAGCACCGAACGAGTCCATCACCGACCAGGTCCTCTGCCTCACGAGCCAGAGCGCCGTCCCTGGCCAGCCGTCGGACCGCCGCAGCTGCCGCCACGCGAATCTTCGGATTCCGGTCCGTCAGCCTGGTGGCGACCAGCTGCGCGGCCGCCGGATCGGCCGTGTCACCGAGCCCGGCCACCGCTACGCCCCGACGGTGCGACCACAGGTGTTTCACGTCGCGGGCCAGGTGTTCAACCGGTTTCAGCTGCCTGAGCCGGGGAATTCCGTAGGCGCACAGCACCGAGCTCCGATAGGGATTACCTCGGATCGCCCAGTCCGCGGAATCCCCTTTGCGCCCCTTGCCGAAGAACTCCAGCACGTACGACGGATCGCGATCCGGGCGACGCTCCGCGAGGATGCGGCACAGGACCGAAGCCAAACCCATCGACCGGCTGTGAGCCTCCAGCAGAGCCTCGATCCGGGCGTCGACACTCATGTCGTCGGACTCGACCAGAGCACGGATGCTCTTTCCGAGGTCCGGTGAACTCTGCACCAGCACTTCGGAAAGAGCGGCATCGATGTTCATCAGGTCCCACCACTCCACAACATGCCGAAACGACCGGGCGGGACACCTCACAGCGCCCCGCCCGGTCTGCCTATTCCTGGCCGATCATCGTCCGAAGAACCCCATCGCACATCCGATGCCCGATATGGCCATCCTGACATAAGGGGAGTTGACGGTCCCCAGCGTGCGTTCCTTGATCAGTGTCATGTTCGCTTTACATCTCTGCACGCGCGGGTGGTACTTGATGTTGTTGTACAGCCTCCCCGCCTTGCTGGCCTGGAAGCGTTCCTTTCCGCTCTTGAAGACGCCTTTGGCCCGGGTCACCACCTTCGGTGCCGTGGTCCGGATCCAGCTGCCGGCCGCGACGACCTTGCGACCGGTCCACTTCATGCCGCCCCAGATCCGGGGAGCCCACTTGACTCCCCACTTCACGCCCTGCCGGACAGCGAAGCGGGCGAGGATGGGCAGGCCGATGCGAAGCCCTGCCACGGCGAGGAAGAGACACGGCGGACACCTGCCGTCGAGGTCGTTGGCGTTGACCGGGTCGCCGTTGACGTAGTCGTAGTCGTTGGCGGACCCGCCCTCGACCGGGTCGACGGACAGGAACCGGCCGAGCAGCGGGCTGTACGGACGGGCACCCATCTGCACGAGCGACAACGCTCCGGCGTGTTCGTAGGGACGCTGGTGCTGTCCCAGCCAGCCGTAGTCCATCTGACCGGGCTGGTTGTCCGGCACGGCATCCGTGTCGACCTTGCCGTCACTGGAGATCGGCTCACCGAACGGCGTGTAGTGCCGCAGCTGGCCGACCTGGCCGCCCGCACCGTCCGTGGTGAGGATGATGTCGCCGCGCACCGACGGGTGGTCGTACGTGCGGCTGTCACCGCTGATCGTCAGCAGTACGCCACCGGCCAGCGTGATCGAGCGGGTCAACAGCTTCTTGTCCTCACCGAGCACGAGGTCTGCGGTGTCACCGTCCGCGGTGTGGGCGTACAGCACGACCTTCTGGTCATCGCCCTGTTCCACGCCGCGGCGCACGATCCGATCGCCGGCGTCGCGCTGGTACGCGACGGCGGCGGGGTCCGCGCCGACCGAACGAGCGCTGATGTTGCGGCCCGCCGTGTCCCACGACAGGTGCGTGGTGGAACCGTTGACCGTGTACTCGGTCGTGTTGCCGCTGTCGTCGTACTTGATGCCGGACACCGCGTTCGCACCGGTGGTGGCCAGCAGCCGGTCAGCGCCGTCGTAGCAGTAGTTCGTCGTCTGCGTACCGGCGGCCGTCTCGTCGATCAGCTTGACACGGTTGGTGTTCAGACCGGCGTTGCCGACCGAACCGGCGGGACACCCTTCCACCGCGGACGTGAAGTCGTAGGTGTATTTGTGCCCGTTGACCACCGCCTTGGTGAGCCTTCCAGCCGTGTCGTAGATGTAGTTGTGGCCGCCGGGTCCGGCGTCGTAGCCGTTGAGCGTCTCGTCGACGATCGTGCCCGCACGGGTGCGCGTCACGGTCGTCGGAATCTCGGCGCCCTGTTTGGTCCTCCATGTGAGCGACGTGATCTGACCAGGACCGTCCTTGCCGATCGCGGCCAACGAGGCACCGTTGGCGTAGGCCACCGACTTCAGATCACCCGCCGCGTCGTAGGTCGACGTGGCCAGCAGGGAGCCGTCGAGCGACACGGTCAGGAGCCTGTCCGCGTCGTCGTAGGTGTTGACGACGGTCTGCGCCGGGTTGAGCGGCAGGTTGACCTTCTGCGACGCCAAGCGGCCCGCACGGTCGTACTTGCTCTCCGTGCGAACGCCGTGGACGTCGGTGTACTCGACCGTGCGACCGATCATGTCGACCTTGGTGGTGACGGTGCCGTTGTGGTCCGTCACGCTCGACACGAGCGGATCGCCGTTCACCGCGTGGTTCGTGGTCACGACACGCTCGCCCGCTGAGGCGCTCGCGGGGTGCTTGACCTGGACGACCCGGTCGCGTTCGTCGTACGTGGTGCACGTCCACTTGCCTGCGGTGCCCTGAGCCACCACGCGACCCGACGCGTCGAAGATCTGCTCGTCCTCACGCGCCGCACCAGTCGCCGGAGCGGGAGACTTGGTGAGCTTGGCGAGCCCACCCTGGTTGATCGCCTCCACCTCGGGGGTGCAGGGGTTGTCCCGCGTCTCCCGGTCGCCGTAGTGGACGAAGGTCGTCTGAGCGCCTGTGGGCGAGGTCTCAGCGATCTTGCGGAGGTAACCGGTGCCCACGGCCTCGTACGTGGTCTTGACCGACTGACCCTTCTGAGTCGTGGTGGTGACCAGACCGTAGGCGGCGTCGAGCCCGTTCTCGCCGAACTTGCTGGACGAGACCTGCGGCTGCAGACCGAGGGACTCTCCCTTGGTGGTGGACGTGGTGTGGCCGTACTTCGGCTTCATCCCCGCCGCGGGCACGACCTGCTGGGTACCGCCTGGCGTGGTCCAGTGCAGTTCGAGTTGCGCGAGAGATCCGAGGTCGTAGTACTCAACGCGGATCTTCTTGGCAGCGCCGGCCGACGGGCTGTTGACCGTCGCCTCCCGCCACTTGGCACCAGTGTCGATCCAGTCGTCGATGACGATCGCATCGTCGACCCACACGCGGACACCGTCGTCGGCCACGACGCGGAGCTTGTAGTTGCCCGCCTCGGGGAACACGATGTCGCCGGTCGCCCGCAGCGAGAAGCCGTCCGCAGGGATGCCCGTGACCGGCACGGCTTCGCCCCAGTTGCGGGCGAACGTTCCGTCAGCGGCCAGGCCGGTCTGGAACACCTTCGGTGTCCCGACCATGTCCTTGTTGTCGTAGAACGACACCGCCAGACCGTTGAGTCCCTCGTCGAAGGCGGTCTTCGAGTGCGGAACGGTGGCGGCGCACTCCGCCTTGAGCTCCTGGCCGTTGAAGCACGACGCCGGACCCGGACCGAAGTTGTCGGTCGGGCGGTCCTGCGCGTCGTACAACGTGGTCGACACCCGTCCGGCGGCGTCCGTCGAGGTCAGCAGCTGATCCTTGACGCTCCACGTCTGCGAGGTCGTCTTGCCGGTGGCGTCCGTGCTGGACAACAACCGGAAGGCGTCGTCGTAGACCACCTTGCGCGAGAACCCGATGACCGGGTTGAGCCCCGCGATGTCCACGAACGACGTCTTTGCGGCGGCGTCGTACCGGTACGAGTGGTAGCCGCGTTCCTCGCCATGCGTCGTGTACGGCTGGTAGATCGTCCGGGCCACTGGCTTGGTCGCCGTGTGGTCGTAGTAGTGAACGATGTAGTTCGCCGCGTCGGTGTTCCGGTTCGCGTGGTCCTGCGAGACCCAGTCGGCGGCGCGGCTGTCCCGCATGCCGTCGAGCAGGCCGTTGGACGTGAAGCTGAACTGGGTCATCTCACGACCCGGGTCCTCCACCGCAACGAGATGTCCGCGGTAGTAGAACAGCTTCGTCTGGGTGCCGTCCCAGTAGACGATGCGGCAGAGCATCTGCGACGGCGGCAGACGTTCCGCGTCCGGCGGAGGCGTGGCGCCCGCGTAGCAGTCGTCACCCGGCCGGTTGTAGTACAGCTTGTGCGAACGACCCGAGACCGGGTCCTTGATCTCCTTCAACCGCGACGGCGAGCCGTCGTAGATGTACTGCAACGCGGCCGGCTTGCGGGTGTCGACGGCGCTCGACTGCGACTCCAGCTTGCCCGCCGAGTTGAACACGTACACGTCGGTGCCGTAGGTCAGCGTGATGCGCCCTGCCGTGTCCATCGCCAGGGTGCCCACCTCGCCGTCCGGCGGGGTGTAGCCACCGGTCGACTTCTTCGTCCAGGTGTGCTTGGCACCGGACGCGTCGGTCAGCACGACGTTCTGGTCGGTGACCTTCGCCTCCGTGAACGTCGAGCCCGTGCCGTCGAGGTCGGCGCTCAGCATCCAGCCCTTCGGCAGCGCGGGCAGGTCCGAGGAGTGCAGCCAGTCAGCGGGAATGATCTGCGCGGGCACGGTGGTGCCGTCGGTCGTGCGGGTGAACAGGCGCAGGTACGCCCAGCCACCGACCTCGGCCAGCTCGACCTTGATCGGCACGCGCTGGCCGGCGGTGAGCTGCACCTCCTTCGCGACACCCCAGTTGACGTCGCTGCAGCAGCCCTGGTCGTAGACCGAGTTGCCGTTGATCCACACGCGCAGCCGGTCGTCGTGCACACCGGCGAACTGGTAGGTGCCGGTCGCCGGTGCCTGGAAGTAGCCCTCCCACCGTGCGACGAACCAGTCCTTCGGCAGCGCGGGCGCGAACGGTGACGTGTCACCCCAGTCCACGTTCACCTGCGGCTCGGTGCGCACGAGGACCGGCTCCTGCTGCGGGCTGATCTCGCCGTTGTGCGACAGGTCCGGGAAGTACGACGCCCGCAGGCCCTTCTGCTCCTGCTGCTGCGAGTTGTAGGTCATCGACAGACCCGCTTGGCCACCGACCGTGTTGAACGTCGGTGACTTGATGGACGTGGTCACGTTGCCGTTGGCCAAGTTCACCGAGATCGGCCCCATGGTGTCGTCCGGAGCCGGTCCCCTGTTGCCGATGCGCTGATCGACCTTCAGGTGGAACACCGCACTCGGGATCCTCGACGTGGCACCGCTGACAGCCTTCGCCTGCCACGTGTAGGCGACACCGTCCTGCAGCACGCCGGACGGAACCGTCCACTTCGGAGTGTCGAGGCAGCCGGAGTCCACCACGACGCCGGACTTCGCGTCCGCGCCGGTCGCGACGGTGAAGCAGTACCTCACCTGCTCGCCATCCGGGTCGCTGACGGGGCTGACCTCGAGGGTCGGCGTCGTGTTGGTGATCACGCTGTGGTCGGCGGGGCCGACCAGGGTCGGTGCGGGTGGCGCGGAACCAGTGTCGACGGTCAGCGTCGCTGTGGCGTACTTGTACGTCCAGACACCGGGAGCCTCGTGGCCGGTGACCATGAAGGTCGCCATGTGCTTGATGTCGGCGATGTGCTGCAGGAAGCTGACGAGGCTGTCGCCGGTCAGCGTGCCGACCTGCCCCACCAAGCCGCTCGCCAGATGCCCACCGAGACCGTTGAAGTCCATGGCAGACGCGTGGTAGAGGTTCGCCGGCCAGGTCTTGTCCGGGCTTCCCGGTGTCCGCTGGTTCGCCAGGTCCAGCTTCGCACCGACGATCCGCTTGCCGTACAGGTTCTCGTAGTTGAACCGGATCGCGGAACGCCAGTACTTGTCGCCGTTGTCCTGGACGTTGCCGAACTGGACGTTGCAGTTGCTGCACCAGTAGCCGTCGGACTTGTACGACTCCGAGTACGCGACGCCGTAGGTGAACGTCGGGTCGACGCTGACCGGGTAGACGCGCTTGGAGTCCTTCAGCCACGCCTCGTCCACCGCGACGGTGAGCACCCAGTCCTTGCCGGACTTCTCGACGGTGTAGGTGCCGCCGGTCATGGCCGGTGGCTTCGTCTCACCGTCACCGGCCGAGTCCCACGTGACGATCGGCGGCATGACGATCTTCGGGGCACCGCTCGCGTCCCGCAGCTCGACCGTCTGCTGCCCGGTCACCACCGGGGTGAGAGCGCCGGTCTTGAGGGTGAATCGCCACTTGTTGGTGGACGGCGCCTTCTTGAGCTTGATCGTCTCTTTGAGAGAGCCGGGAGTGACCTCGTAGGTGAGGTCGGTGTCCGGAGTGACGTCGGAGTACTCCGCCATCTTCTCGGTCACCTTGACCTTGCGGTCCTTGGCCGGCTTCTGCTCCGGCGCCAGCGTGACCTTGTGGCCGTCGACCTCGACGGTGACCAGCGACGGATCGTCCGCGGCGCCACCGAGCGTGGGCTTGAGCGGGTGCGCCTTCGCCTTCACGCGGCGGGTCGGGGTGTCGGCGACGAGGGTGGTGTCCACCGGGCGCCAGTTGCCGAGCGCGTCCTTGACGTTGCGCGGCTCGGTCGACTGCTTGATCGTCCGCGTGCCGTCCGGGTTCTCGTACTCGTCGACGAACGTCGAGCTGGAGACCACTTTGGACTTCTGCGGGTCGAAGCTGCTCTTGCCGGTGCCCATCAGCGGCGTGAAGTCCGCCTTCGGGTCGGCGGGCTGGATCGGTGGTTGCTTGACCTCGGCGCCCTTGAGCACCGGGAGTGCGGTCGGATCGATCGCCGTGGACTTGGGCGGAGGCGCCGCGAACGCGGGTGCCTGCGCCAGTGAGAAGGTCAGAGATGCTACGAGGGCAGCCGCGATCCCCCGTGCTCTTCGAGCACGGGAAGATCGCGCCGCATCGCGACGCGTCATCAGGTGTATCCCCCAGGCTTATGGGGAGAGACGTGAGCTTCCGCCGCCCACACGCCCCCCAGCGTTGACGCGCCGTAGCATGCCGAACCCGGACATATGTGAGCAATGGGCCGTTCAGGCTAACTTGAGCTCCGTGGGCGGGGAATCACACTCTGTGCATCACTCTTCGCCCGGCCAGAGCAGCAACAGCGGTGCGAGCACGCCGTCGAGGGCGTTGTCGACGACGGCGCCGGCCAGAGGCATCAACGTTGCCCGCGCGTGCAGCAGGTCTTCGCGCAAGGCCGGGAGCGCCAGTGCGGCAGCCGCCTGTTCGATCACCTCTTGGCGGTCGTGGTGCAGGCAACCCACCAACGCCTGCGCTGCCGGCCCGACCTGGACGCCCGCTTTCGCGAGCCGGCGGATCGCTGCCGCGGCCTCGATGCGAACCCACCACTTCGGGTCGCGCAGGCGGCCGATGATCGGCGGCAGGGCAGCCGGGTCGGCGGTGTCACCGAGCGCGGTGACGGCTATCTGCCGACGAGTCGCCAGCCAGTGCGTCGCGTCGGACGTGATGCGTTCGACCGGATTCGCCTTGCGCAGCCTCGTGATTCCGTAGAGCCACACCCACGGGCTGCGGTAGACCTCGTGCCCGAGCAGACGGCGGACCGGGCCGTCGGTCTCGGCGTAGAAATGACGGAGCGCGTATTCCGGGTCCCGGAAAGGATCACGTTCCGCAAGGACGCGGCAGAGCAGCGGGCGTGCCGGGCCCGCGTCGTCGAGACTGCCGAGGATGATTTCCTCGACACCTGGTTCGTTGCTGTCGATCAAAATTCTGATGTGCGCACGAAGATCCGGCGAACCCCACTCCCGGATCCCAGCCAGCGCCCCATCGCTGCTGAGTTCCCCCATTTCTCCATCATGGCGGATTTATGTAGCCGCCCACAGCGTTTTCACAGACTTCACGGAGAGCGTTTACCGCGTCACGCAGCAACGGGTTGGTATTCGCCGTGCGGTGGACAACGTGCACGTGCCTGCGCAACGGCTTGTGCCGCAACGGCATCGCGTGCGTGCCGGGTAGCGCTTTGTAGCCGAGCGCGGGCACCAGCGCGACACCGACACCGGCCGCCACGAGCGACTGCACGACCTCGTAGTCGTTGCTACGGAAAGCAATTCTCGGCGCGAAACCCGACGCCGCGCACAGCCGCGTGAGACACGTGGCGCCGGACGTGCCGTCGCGCGACGCGATCCAGCGTTCGTCTTTGAGATCTTCGAGTTTGACGTTGTTTTTCGCTGCCGAATGATCGGCCGGAACCATGACCAGCAGTGATTCCTCCAGCAACGGCACCACCGTCAGTTCTTCCGGCCACGTGCGCGGGACGAGGTCGTAGGCGTACACCAGCGCGAGATCCAGTTCGCCGGTCAGCACGAGCGGCAGCACGTCCTCCGGCTCGGCCTCGTCCAGAAGGATCTCGGCGTCCGGCAGGTCGGCCGACAGCTTCGCCAGAGCCTTGGGCACGACCCGCGAGCTCGCCGTGGGGAACGTGCCGATGCGCAGGCGCCCGCGCAGACCCTGCACCATCGCCTTGACCTCGTGCTCGAACCCGTCGAACGCGGCCAGCAGCTCACCACCCCGGTCCGCGATCAGCAGCGCCGCACTGGCCGGCCTGATCGAGTGCGCCTCCCGTTCGAAGAGCGTCACGCCGACAGCGCGTTCGAACGCCGAGATCTGCTGTGACACGGCCGACGACGTGTAGCCGAGACGGCGGGCCGCCTCGGCGAACGAACCCGTCTTCACGACCTCGACGAGCGTGCGGAGATGCACCGGGTTGAGCATCAGGTCAGCTTATGCTCGACCTCGCGAGGTTTCATTCTGCAACCCCTGGCGGAACCACCGGGTAACTACCAGGGTGGGTGCATGCCCTATGTCTCCACGAACCCGTCGAACACCTCCGACGTGGTCACCGAGATCGAGCTCGGGACCAGCCGCACCTTCGTCGACGCAGCACAGCGGGCCAAGGCGGCACAACGCGCGTGGGCTCGCGTGCCCGCACCCGTGCGCGGACAGGTCATCGGCAACATCGGCCGGCTCGTCGAGGCGAACTTCGAGCCGCTCGCCCAGCTGGTGACCCGCGAGATCGGCAAGCCGATCGCGGAGGCACGCGGCGAGGTGCAGGAGATCGTGGACACCTGCAACTTCTTCCTCGGCGAGGGCAGGCGCCTCTACGGGCACACCGTGCCGTCGGAGATGGCGGACAAGCAGCTCTTCACCTTCCGCAACCCGGTCGGTGTCGCGGCGATCATCACTGCCGGCAACTTCCCCGTCGCCGTGCCGTCCTGGTACATCGTGCCCGCGCTGCTGTGCGGCAACTCGGTCGTGTGGAAGCCCGCCGAGTACTCCGCCGCGTCCGCCCAGGCGTTCTACGACGTGTTCCAGGCAGCCGGCATCCCCGGCGGGGTGTTCGAGATCGTCTTCGCCGAGGGGACGGAGACGTTCGACGGCCTGGAGCAGGCGCTGCAGCAGGGCCTCGTCGACAAGGTCGGGTTCACCGGGTCCAGCGAGGTCGGTGTGCGGATCGGCGAGCTCTGCGGACGCCACCTCCAGACGCCGTGCCTGGAGCTGGGCGGCAAGAACCCGATGGTCGTCACCGAGGACGCCGACCTGGACCTGGCCGTGCAGGGCGCGCTGTTCGCCGGCTTCGGTTCCGCGGGCCAGCGGTGCACCTCGCTCGGCACGGCGATCGTGCACGAGTCGGTGTACGCCGAGTTCCTGTCCCGGTTCACCGAGGCGGTCTCCGGCGCCACCGTGGGCGACCCGACCGGTGATGTCCTCTATGGACCGTTGCTGGACGAGAAGTTCGCCCTGGCGTACGAGAAGTACCTCGGCTGGATCGGCGAGCACCACACGGTGCACGGCCCGACCGGCCGCATCACGGCTTCGAACCCCCGCAAGGGCTTCACCGGGGAGAACGGTCTCTTCTACCACCCCGCAATCGTTTCCGGTGTGCGTGCCGACGACGAGCTGTTCCTCCAGGAGACGTTCGGGCCGATCGTCGGCGTCATGAAGTACTCGGACCTGGACGAGGCGATCGAGCTCGGCAACAAGCCGGGCTACGGCCTGTCGTGTTCGATCTACACCACGGACCCGAACAAGGCCTTCCGGTTCCGCGCCGGCATCTCCGCCGGCATGGTGAGCGTCAACAACTCGACGTCCGGGGCCGAAGCGCACCTGCCGTTCGGCGGCAACGGCAAGAGCGGCAACGGCTCCCGGCAGTCGGGCGTGTGGGTGCTCGACCAGTTCACCCGCTGGCAGTCCATGAACTGGGACTACTCCGGGAAACTGCAGAAGGCGCAGATGGACACGCTCGCGATCGAGGCGAACCTTGACTACCGGCTCGGCTGAGCTGCCAAGTCAGGCCGAGGTCGTCGTCATCGGCGGCGGGGTGATGGGCACATCCATCGCCTTTCACCTCGCCGAGGCAGGCGTCCGGGATGTCGTTGTCGTGGAGCGGGATGAGCTGGGTTCCGGCTCCACCTGCAAAGCAGCGGGTGGAGTGCGCGCCCAGTTCTCCGACGAACTGAACATCAGGCTCGGCGCCCGATCACTCGAAGCGTTCCAGCGCTTTCCGCAGCGTCCCGGGCAGGAGATTGATCTGCACCAGGTCGGCTACCTGTTCCTCCTTTCCACTCGGGAACACGTCACGGCGTTCGAGCGCAACGTCGACCTCCAGAACTCCCTCGGCGTACGCAGTCGCATGCTGACTGTCGAGGAAGCTCAGCGGATGTCGCCGCTGATCGAAACGGACGGCCTGCTCGCGGCGACCTTCTCGCCGGACGACGGACACTGCACTCCTGAGTCCGTGGTCCTCGGCTATGCCACCGCGGCCCGCCGGTTCGGTGTCCGTTTCCACACCAGAACCACCGTGAAAGCGATCGTAGGGACGGGGTCTGACACTTTTCGCGTCCAGACCGACCGCGGCGAGGTTTCGACGGGGACTTTGATCTGCGCGGCGGGTGCCTGGTCGCGTTCGATCGGCGAGATGGTGGGCGTTGACCTGCCGGTTTCTCCCTTGCGGCGACAGGTCATGTTCACCGAGCCCATGCCGGAGCTACACGATCGGGTGACGCCCTTCACCATCGACTTCGGCAGCACCTTCTACTTCCACCGCGAGGGCCCCGGCCTGCTGTTCGGCATGTCCGACCCGGACGAGACGCCGGGCTTCAAGCTGGACATGTCCGACGCGTGGCTGCCGCGCCTCACCGAGGCGATCGGACGGCGGGCGCCGCGGCTGCTGGACGTGGGCGTGCGCAACGGGTGGGCCGGGCTGTACGAGGTGACGCCCGACCACAACGCGTTGATCGGCTCCGTCGGCAGGTTCTTCTACGCCACCGGTTTCTCCGGGCACGGCTTCCTGCAAGGGCCCGCGGTGGGCGAGGTCGTGCGCGACCTCGTGCTGGATCGTGAGCCCTTCGTCGACGTGTCCAGTTTGGACGCCTCCCGGTTCGCCGCCGACCAGGCGCGGCCCGAACTCAACTGCGTGTGAGGGAATGCTGATGGACGTTCTTCAGCTCATGGACGAATGGGGCCCAGAGAAGGTCGTCTGCGTGTCCGACCGGCGCACCGGCATGAAGGGTGTGCTCGTCATCGACAACACCGCACGCGGCATGGGCAAGGGCGGTACGCGGATGAGCCCCGGCGTGACCGTCACCGAGATCGCCCGTCTCGCGCGCGTGATGACGTGGAAGTGGGCCGGGGTCGACCTGTTCTTCGGCGGGGCGAAGGCCGGGATCGTCTTCGATCCTTCCTCTCCCGACAAGGAAGCGGCGCTGCGGGCATTCGCTCGCAAGCTCTCCAACGAGGTGCCGCGCGAGTACGTGCTCGGGCTCGACATGGGCCTCACCGAACGGGACGCCGCGATCGTCCAGGACGAACTGTCGGACCGCGGCGCTATGATGGGCGCACCGGCTCAACTCGGCGGTCTTCCGTACGACGAGCTGGGCGTCACCGGGTTTGGCGTGGCCGAGGTGGCGGACGAACTGATGGCGGTGAACGGCTCGCTGCGCGGCAAGCGCGTCGCCGTTCAGGGTTTCGGCGCGGTTGGTGCCGCGGCGGCCCGACGCTTCGCCGAACTCGGCGCTGTCGTCGTCGCCGTGTCGTCGGTGCACGGCGCGTTGGTCGATCCCGACGGCCTGGATGTGGCGCGGCTGCTGGATCTGCGGGCTTCGTCCGGTGATCTCGCGGTCAAGGAGTACGGGCCGGTGCAGGCGCTGGATGCCGAGCTCCGGGTGCCGTGCGACGTGCTGGTGCCGGCCGCGATGCAGGACGTGATCGACGCGGATCTCGCGGGCGAGCTCGACACCACCCTGGTGGTCGAGGGCGCGAACCTGCCGACTTCCGTTGCGGCGCAGGAGGTGCTGGCCGCGCGCGGCATCACGGTGGTGCCGGACTTCATCGCGAACGCGGGCGGCGTGGTCGCGGCGGCGTTCGGGATGGACGCGCGGTACTCACCCTTCCCGGTGAACCCCGCGACCGTGCTGGACGCGGTGTCGGAGAAGCTGAGGGCGAACGCGGTGCGGATCGTCGCGGAAGCCCGGGATCGTGGCACCACGACACACGTGGCCGCGCGCGAGCTGGCGCAGGAACGCGTGCTGACCGCGATGAAGCTGCGGGGGCGGGTCGCATGAGCTCGCTCGACGGTGTCGTGATCGCGGACTTCAGCCGCGTGCTGGCCGCGCCGTACGCGACGATGATGCTGGGCGACCTCGGCGCCGAGGTGATCAAGGTTGAGCAGCCCGGTCGTGGCGACGAGACCCGCACGTGGGGTCCGCCGCACTTCGAGGGCGAGGCGACGTACTTCCTGTCCGTCAACAGGAACAAGACGTCCGTGCAGATCGACCTGTCGACGCGGGCAGGCCGGGAGCAGGCGCGCGAGCTCATCGCGCGGGCGGACGTGGTGGTCGAGAACTTCAAACCGGGCACCATGAAGAAGTTCGGGCTGGACTACGAGTCGTTGGGGCGTGACGACCTCGTCTACTGCTCGATCTCGGGGTTCGGTTCGGGCAAGGGCGCCGACCTGCCCGGCTACGACCTGCTCGTGCAGGCCGTGGGCGGGTTGATGAGCGTGACCGGGCCCGGTCCGCAGGAGCCGGTGAAGACCGGGGTGGCGCTGGTGGACGTCCTGACGGGGTTGCACGCCTGCGTCGGCATCCTGGCGGCGTTGCGGCATCGGGAGGCGACCGGGCAGGGGCAGCTGGTCGAGCTGGACCTGCTGTCGGTGTTGTTGTCCAGCATGGTGAACCAGAGCGCGGGCTTCACGCTGGCCGGTTCGATCCCGCAGCCGATGGGCAACCGGCATCCGTCGATCGCGCCCTACGAGGTGTTCCCGACGATCGACCAGCCGATCGTGCTCGCTGTCGGCAACGACAGGCAGTTCCGCCGGCTGTGCTCGGTGCTCGACGTGCCGGAGCTGGCCACGGATTCGCGGTTCCTCACGAACCCGGATCGGGTCGAGCACGTCGACGAGCTGTTCGAGGCGCTGTCGGCGCGGCTGCGGACGCGTCCGGCACAGCACTGGTTCGAAACCCTGACGCCCCTTGGTGTTCCGTGTGGTCCGGTGAACGACATCGCGCACGCGTTCGCACTGGCGGAGTCGCTGGACCTCAACCCCACCGCGACGATCGGCGACATGACGCTCGTCGCGAACCCCATCCGCCTCTCGCGCACGCCGGTCACCTACCGGCTGCGCCCGCCGAAGCTGGAGCAGTGAAGTGCAGGACCCGTTGCAGTTGCTGGACATCCCGTCGTTGCTGAGCGACGAGGAGCGCGACATCCAGGCCACCGTCGCGGCGTACCTGTCCGATCACGTGCGGCCGCACATCGCCTCCTGGTTCGAGGAAGGCGTGCTGCCGCGCGAGCTCGCGCGGGAACTCGGCAAGCTCGGGGTGCTCGGCATGCACCTCGAGGGGTACGGGTGCGCGGGGACCTCGGCGCTGGCGTACGGCCTCGCGTGCCTGGAGCTGGAGGCAGTGGACAGCGGCATCCGGAGTTTCGTGTCGGTGCAGGGTTCGCTGTCGATGTTCTCGATCTGGAAGTACGGGTCGGAGGAGCAGAAGCAGGAGTGGCTGCCGCGGCTGGCCGCGGGTGAGGCGATCGGCTGCTTCGGGCTGACCGAGCCGGACTTCGGCTCGAACCCGTCCGGAATGCGCACGCGAGCCGTGCGCGACGGGTCGGACTGGGTGCTCAACGGCACCAAGATGTGGATTACCAACGGCGGCCTCGCGGACGTCGCGACCGTGTGGGCGCAGACCGAGGAGGGAGTTCGAGGATTCCTCGTCCCCCGCGGCACGCCGGGATTCTCGACCCAGGACATCAAGCACAAGTTGTCGATGCGAGCATCGGTCACCTCCGAGTTGGTCCTGGAGGACGTGCGGCTGCCGGACAGCGCGCGCCTGCCGCTCGCGACTTCCTTGCGCGCTCCCCTTTCCTGCCTGAACGAGGCCAGGTTCGGAATCGTGTTCGGTGCTGTCGGCGCGGCGCGGGACTCGTTGCAGGCGGCGCTCAGCTACTCGGGCACGCGCATCCAGTTCGACAAGCCGATCGCCGCGTTCCAGCTGACGCAGCGCAAGCTCGCCGGCATGTCCGTGCAGGTCAACAACGCGATGCTGCTCGCGCTGCACCTCGCGAGGCTCAAGGAGTCCGGCACGCTGAAGCCGGAGCAGATCAGCGTCGGCAAGTACAACAACGTCGAGGCGGCCATCGCGATCGCAAGGGAAAGCCGGACGATCCTCGGCGCGAACGGCATCTCGCTGGAGTACTCGCCACTGCGTCACGCCAACAATCTGGAATCCGTTCTCACCTACGAGGGCACTTCGGACATCCACCTGCTATCCATCGGCCACGCGTTGACCGGAATCGCCTCATTCCGATGATCCTTCGTCCTATCCTGCAGGCCGCAACGGGTTCGTGGGGTGGGAGGACGTTCTGCCGGAAGAGACAAGCAGCCGCAGCGATGCGCGCCGCAACCGCAAACGTTTGCTGGATGCCGCGACGCACGTTCTGCGGACTGAACCAGAAACGGCGACGATGCAGTCCATCGCGCGCAAAGCGGCGCTTTCGCAAGCGACGGCCTATCGCCACTTCCCGTCCGTGGAAGCGCTCGTGGTGGCTTATCACGAGGACGTCATCGCGTCGTTGATCGAGCACGGCGAACGGTGTCGCAAGACCGGCAAGGAGTTGTTCGAACACCAGGTCGCGCGCTGGGTGAAGCTGCAGAACGTGCACGGCCCGGTGATCGTGCGGTTCTGGTCCCGGCGCGGGTTTCTGGAACGGCTGCAGTCCGCTGACGCACTGACCACGCTGTCGTGCAAGGCGTGGGACCGGGCCCTGCACGGCGTGTTGATCGACCTGGCGTTGCCGGACGCTTTGCTTTCTGTGGCGCGGTTTCTGCACAACGCGTTGTTCGACCCGCGGGAGATCATCGACCTGACGAATGCCGCCGGACTACCTGACGAACAGGTGGTCCGGCGGCTCTCGGACGCGTTCTACGGCGCGTTGTCGGGCTGGGCGGCGCACTAGTGGCTTGGCCCGGAACGTCGGCTGGGCGACGTTCCGGGCCACGCCACTAGACGCCCAGCGGGAACACCCACTTCAGCTCGGACTTGAGGTTCGGCCGGCCGTCCAGCGGGTTCTCCCCCGCGATGCCACCGGCCGCGATCTTGTCCAGCGTCTTGAGGCCCTCGGGCAGGATCTGGCCGAACACCGCGTAGTTCGGGCGCAGGATGCTGTCGGTCTGCACCAGGAAGAACTGCGAGCCGTTCGTGTCCGGGCCGGCGTTGGCCATGGCGAGCGTGCCGCGCGGGTAGATGCGGCGCAGGCCGGTCGGGTCGTTCGGCGCGGGCTTGAGGTCGGTCGGCAGCTCGTCGGCGTACTTGTAGCCGGGGCCGCCCTCACCGGTGTTGGACGGGTCGCCGCACTGCAGCACCTTCAGCGTCGGGTACGCGGTGAGGCGGTGGCACTCGGTCTGGTTGTAGAAGCCACGATGTGCCAGGTGGATGAAGCTGTGCACGGTGCACGGCGCTTTGGTGCGGTCGAGCAGCAGCGGGATGTCGCCCTGGTTCGTCTTGACCTTCACGAGGACCTTGCCCTTGGTGAACCACGGGTCGTGCGGCATGGACACCGGACGGGCAGGAGGTTCCTCCGGCGTCGCGGTGTAACCGCAGTCGGGCCGTGCTTCTGGCTGCGCGGACGCTGTTCCGGTCGTCATGAGTCCGGCGGCCACTGCCACCACTGCCAGACCAGCTGCGATTCGCCTCATGCGCGTTTCCTAGTGGAGCTGGTGGCAGTCCGGCAAGGTTTAACGGATCACTCAGTTGTCGGTGTCCTCGGTGATCTCGTACTCGCAGGTCGTCTCCTTGCCGGCGGTTGAAATTTCTTTTTCCTTCTCGACGCGGAGCCTGCAGGTCACCTGGTTGTCCGACGTCACCCTCAGCGTGATCTTGCCGAGTGCGTTGGCCAGCATCGCGCGGTTCTTCACCGGCAGGTCAACGGTTTCGGTGTAGGAGTGGCCGCCGGGGACACTGAGCGAGATCTCGGCCTTGCCGGTGCCTTCGACGTCGTAGAACGCCTCGTAGGTGTAGCTCTTCTGGCCACACGCCGTGAGCGCCAGCGCGGGAATCAGCAGGAGGAGTTTCTTCATGGCTCGAATTCTGGTGATCGGCTCGCGCTGACACTTCTGTCCGCGGACGGGTTGTGGGTCCTACTTTTGGCCGACCAGGCGGGATTCCCACGCCCAGGCGGCGATCTCGACGCGGTTGCGGGCGTCCAGTTTGGCCTGAACGCTCGCCAGGTGCGTCTTGACCGTGCCTATCGAGATGAACAGCTCCTGGGCGATCTCGGCGTTCGTCCTGCCCACGGCCGCGAGCTTCACGACGTCGAGCTCGCGCGCGGACAGGTTGTGCTGCTGATGGGGTGTCGGCGAGTTCATGTGCTGCAACAGCCGAACGGTGACTGACGGGCTGATGAGCGCATCGCCTGTGACGGCCGCACGAACCGCTTCGATGAGCAGGTTGGGGCCGGCGTCCTTCAGGAGGAACCCGCACGCACCGTTCTTCAGCGCTGTGTGCACGTACTCGTCGTGGTCGAACGTCGTGCACACCACGACGTGGACCTCGTTCGCGATCTGTTTGAGCGCTTCGAGTCCGTCCATGCGGGGCATGCGGATGTCCATCAGCGCGACGTCCGGCTTGGTGCGGCGTGCCTCGGCGACGGCCTCGACGCCGTCCCGTGCCTCCGCGACGACCTCGATGTCGGGCTCGGCTCCGAGAATCATGCCGAACCCGGTGCGCACCATCGCCTGGTCGTCCGCGACGAGAACCCTGATCACGCGGTCGCCTTTCCGGTCGGGAGTGCGGCGTCGACGACCCAGCCGCCGTCGATGCCGGGCCCCGCCTTGATCCTGCCACCGAGCGCCTGGACGCGTTCGGCGAGTCCGATGAGGCCGAAGCCGTTGCCCTGCCTCGCGGGCTTGCCGTCGTCGGCGATCCTGACGGTGACCCAGTCCGGTGTGGCCTGGATCCGGACGTCCACTCTGGTCGCTTCCCGGGCGTGTTTCCTGATGTTGGTCAACGACTCCATGACCACCCGGTGGACGGAGCTGGCGACCTCGATCGGCAAGACGCCGGTGTCGCCGTGAACTTCGAGGGTTGCTCGCGGTTCGGCCTCGACGAGAGGCTCGATGTCGACGATGCCCGCGACCGGCGCCACGGGGACGTCGTCGCGGAGCATGCCGACCATGCGGCGCATGGCTGTCATCGCCTCACCGCCGGCCTCTTCGATGCGTTCGAGTGCCTGTTTCGCCTGCGCCGGGTTGCGTTCGACGATCCGGCTCGCCCCCTGGGCCAGCACGACCATGCCGGTGATGTGGTGACCCACGAAGTCGTGCAGGTCCCTGGCGAACTCGGTCTTCTGCTCGGCTTTGACGGCCGCGACCTGTTTCTCCCGCACGTTGTCGAGCAGGCGGACGTAGCCGACGACCGCGAGCACGCCGGTGGCGACCACCAGCAGGCCCATCGCCAGGGTCAGCTCGGTGCTGCCGAGCGGGAACCGCAGGGGCTGGGTGACCAGCGCGACGCCGATCAGGCCGACCAGCGGCGCGTCCCACCACGACCTGGCCCGATGGGTGGTGACGGCCAGGACACCGGTCAGCGCCAGACCCTCGGCCAGACCGAACTCCTTTTCGAGCGGGTTGACCACGGTGAACGTGAGGCACGCGGTCGCGGCGAGAGCGGCCAGCGCCCGGTGGGGACGCAGCCAGGCGAACGAGGCCAGCACGATGCAGCCGAACGCGGCCCAACCGGTCCACGGATAGAGGCCGGGTGCGTTGAACAGGCCGTAGTAGGCGTCCACGAACGCGGTGACGACCAGTGCGGCGATCGCGCCGGACCTCCAGAGCATGGCCATGACCTTAGGCACGGGGGCACGGTCCGCAGATCGGCCGAAAGGCAGAGGCAGACCCCGCTCGGGACGGAGGTTTCCGGCTGCGTGCCGGACTTTGCTGGTCATGTGAACAACTTTGCTTCCGCCGCGGTCGACCTCGTGAAGGTGTACGGCTCCGGCGACACCGCGGTTCGAGCACTCGACGGGGTGACCGCCGGGTTCCCGCCTGCCGCGTTCAGCGCGATCATGGGGCCGTCCGGGTCCGGGAAGTCGACCCTGATGCACTGCCTGGCCGGGCTCGACACGGCCACGTCCGGCGCGGCGTTGCTGGGCGGGAAGGATCTGACACGGCTTTCGGACAACACGCTGACCAGGGTGCGCCGGGACCGGATCGGGTTCGTCTTCCAGGCGTTCAACCTGCTGCCGACGCTGACGGCCGAGGAGAACATCCTGCTGCCGTTGAACCTGGCCGGTCGGCGCGCCGACCGCGCCTGGTTTCGGCAGCTCGTGCAGGCGCTGGGGCTGTCTCCACGGCTCGCGCACCGGCCGTCGGAGATGTCCGGCGGGCAGCAGCAGCGCGTGGCGTTGGCGCGCGCTCTGGTCACGCGGCCTGAGGTGATCTTCGCGGACGAGCCGACCGGGAACCTGGACTCCACGTCGTCCACGGACGTGCTGAACCTGCTGCGGCAGGCGGTGCGGGAGTTCGGGCAGACGATCGTGATGGTGACGCACGACGACCGTGCCGCCTCGTACGCCGACCACGTCGTGCGGATGGCTGACGGACGGGTAGTGCAGGCGGTCGCGGCATGAGGAGGTTCCTGCCCGTCCTGTCGATCACGATCGCGGCGTTCTTCGCTTACTCGACGGTGCTCGCGAAGGAGATCACCGAACGCGCGCTCGCGGTCAAGGCCGCCCAGTTGGTCGAAGTGTTCGCGTTGCTCGGTGCGTTCGTCACGGTCGCGATGATCGTGGCGGCGCTGGTGTCCACTTCGACGTTCCGGATCGTGTTCGCGCAGCGGATGCGTGAACTGGCTTTGTTGCGGGCGATCGGTGCCACTCGGGCCCGGTTGGCGCGCGGGCTGGTCGTCGAGGGAGCTGTGGTCGGGTTGCTCGCGTCGATCGCGGGGGTCGCGCTGGCGGCCGGAGCCGGGCAGCTCGTGCCACTGGCCGGTCTCCCGGCGCCCGGCTTTCCGCTGATGCCGGCACTGATCGTGGTCGCGGGCTCGTTCGTGCTGACGACATTGGCCGTGCTGGCTCCCGCGTGGTCGGCGGCCAAGGTCTCGCCGTTGGAGGCACTGCGCACCTCGGCCGTTCAGGACACGGAGAGCCGGATCGGCGGGCTGCGCTGGGCGCTCGGGATTCTGATGGCCTCGGGTGCGGGCGTGCTGCTGGTCAGCGTCGTGGCGGACGGCCTCGCCACCAAGAAGCGGCCGGCTGGGATGACCGACGAACTGTTGCTGCGCACCACGATCAGCGGCGCGTTGGCGTTCGGCGCGTTGATCGCGCTCGGGCCGGCGTTGATCGCGCCGGTGCTGCGGATGATCAGCGTTCCGTTGCGGCGCAGCACGATCGGGTCGCTGGCGGTGCACGGGGTGGGTGGTGCGCCACGCCGGGCCGCGTCCGTCACCGCGGTGGTGGCGCTGGGGGTCAGCCTGATCATCGCGACGCTGACGGGCGCGAACACGTTGCAAGGCCTCGGGAAAGCCGAGATGGCGAGCGCGTACCCGGCGGAGCTGGAGATCATCGGACCGGTCGACGCGGCGGCGCTGCGGGCGGCCGGGCTCACCGACGTGTTGCCGTACCGGCGCACCGAGATCACGGTGAACGGGCGGCTCACCATGCGCGGCACCGATCTCGACCTGACCAAGCTCCGTGACCTCGAGGACTTCCGCGTCGACACCGGCACGCTGGCCGACATGGGCCCGCGCGAGATCGTCCTCTCCACCCACACCGCGAGCAGCCTCGGAGTGGCGGCGGGATCGCACGTCGACGTCAACGGCGTGCAGATGACGGTGGCGGCCACCGTGTTCGGCGGTGTTCCGCTCGGCAGCGCGCTGCTCCACGCGTCCGATGTGGACGATGATCCGGTAGGCGCACTCGCCAACGGCCCGAAGGAACGCGTGCCGGCGGGTTTCGAGGTCGAGGAGCTGAGCGAACGCCGCCTGGTCCAGCAGAACCGGTTCACCACATTGGTGGCAATCGCGGTCGGTTTGCTGTTCCTGACCATGTTGATCGCGGTCGTGGGAGTAGGCTCGACCACGGCGTTGTCGGTGCTCGAACGGACCCGCGAGTCCGGACTGCTGCGCGCGATCGGCTTGACCCGCAAGGAACTCGGCCGTCTGATCACGACCGAGGCCGGGCTGTACGGGATCGTCGGCGCGCTGATCGGACTCGCCCTCGGGATTCCCTACGCGTGGCTCGCGATCATCTCACTCGGCGTCGAATGGCCGTTGCAGGTGCCCGTGGTCGCCGTCGGCGTGGTGATGCTCGTCCTCACCGCACTCACAGCAGGTGCGGGGCTGCTGCCTGCCCGTCGTGCGGCGCGAGTGAGCCCCGTGGCAGCACTTCACTCGATCCAGTGAGGTGTGCCGGGTACCAGACCGGGTATCCACATTGCATCGGGAGGTGATGCAGTCATGGGCTTCGATGAACTGAAGGACAAGGCGAAGGACCTGATCGGCCAGCACGGGGACAAGGTCGACCAGGGTGTCGAGCGTGCCGGGCAGTTCGCCGACGAGAAGACCGGCGGCAAGCACGGCGAGCACATCGACAAGGGCGAGGACAAGCTCAAGGAAGGTCTCCGGAATTTCGGCGATCGGCAGCAGTGATCGCACGAAACCGGTACCGCGGAAAGTGATGCCTCCTCACCGTTGACAGGCCTGCCACCATCATCCGTGGGAGCGCTCTCACGCGCTCGTTCGGAGGGTTGGCAATGAGGCTCACTCGACAACGAACATCCATCGCTCTGGCAGCGGCCAGCGTGCTCACGGTGAGCGCGCTGGCCGCTGTCGCTCAGCAGACCAGCGCCGCGCTTCCACCTCCCCCTGCCGGGTGGACGCAGGTGTTCGGCGACGACTTCACCGGACCCGCGAACTCGTTGCCCAACACGGGAAACTGGCGGTTCTCCCTCGGCCACGGCTATCCGGGCGGACCACCGAACTGGGGCACCGGCGAGATCGCCGCACACACGAACAACCCCGCCAACGTGTCGCTCGACGGCGGCGGAAACCTGCGCATCACGCCGCGACGTGACGGAGCGGGCAACTGGACGTCCGCACGCATCGAGACCAACGCGCAGAACTTCAAAGCACCCACCGGTGGTGTGCTGCGGATGGAAGCGCGGATCCAGATGCCGAACGTCTCCGGTGCCGCGGCGCTGGGGTACTGGCCCGCGTTCTGGGCGCTGGGTTCGCCGTATCGCGGGAACTGGTGGAACTGGCCCGGTGTCGGCGAGTTCGACATCATGGAGAACGTCAACGGCGTCAACCGCGTGTGGGGCGTGCTGCACTGCGGTGTCTCGCCCGGCGGGCCGTGCAACGAGAAGAACGGCATCGCGAACAGCCGTCCGTGTCCCGGCGTCTCGTGTCAGGGCGGCTTCCACGCGTACCGGTTCGAGTGGGACGCCTCCACGTCACCGCAGCAGCTGCGCTGGTACGTGGACGGCGAGCTGTTCCACCAGATCAACCAGAACCAGCTGCCCGCGGACACGTGGAACGCGATGACCGGGCACGCCGGGTACTTCATCATCCTGAACGTCGCGATCGGCGGCGAGTTCCCCGACAACTACTCCGGCACGCGGACACCGGGTCCTGGCATCGTGCCGGGTATTCCGATGGTCGTGGACTACGTGGGTGTGTGGACACGGGGTTCCGGCGGCGGACCGACCACGACCACAACTCTTCCGCCGACGTGCGGGCCGTTGCTGTCGCGGAACCGGCCGACGTCGGCGTCCAGTGTGGAGAGCGGGAACCAGGCGGCGGCGTTCGCGGTCGACGGGTCGGCGTCGACGCGCTGGTCCTCCGCTCACAGCGAACCGCACTGGTGGCAGGTCGACCTCGGGTCCTCGCGCGCACTGTCCCGCGTGCGGATCAACTGGGAGGTCGCGTACGGACGGGCGTACTCGATTGAGCTGTCCGACAACGGCAGTACGTGGCGCGAGGCCCATTCCACGTTCACCGGCTCAGGTGGAATGGAGGACATCGCGATTTCTGGTACCGCGCGCTACGTCAGGTTCAACGGCACTCAGCGGGCGACCGTGTACGGGTTCTCGTTCTGGGAGTTCGAAGTGTTCGGCGCCTGCGGAACCACCACATCGACTGAACCGCCCGGTGGCGGCGCCTACCCAGCGTGGGCATCTGGGACTGCTTATGCGGTTGGTTCGCGTGTGAGTTACGCCGGATTGGACTATCAGTGCCTGCAGGCACACACGTCGATCCCCAGTTGGGAACCGCCGGACGCGGCCTCGCTCTGGCAGCGCCTCTGAGTCACTTCCGCGATCCCGGCGGCCCGGTTACCGTCGTTCGCCGGGATCGCGGAGGTGAAGGTGGATCCGAGCGGGGTGACAAGAGCTGCACGACTGACCGCGTTGGCGGCGTTGTGCCTGGTCACCGTCGTTTTACTGCTTCCCGCAGCCATCAGCGTGAGCACTGGCGGGGCCGTGCCGGGGTTGCTCGGCGAGTTCGCCCGGTGGCTGTGGCCCGCCGTCGGGGCAATGGTGCTCGTCGCGATCGGTCTTGCGATCTGGGAACGTGTGCGCGGCCACGAGACGAGCAACCGCACCGCTGCCCTTGGCCGCGTCGAGGCGCACGTGAAGGCGTTGCTCGCCTCCTCCCTGGCCGCCCAGACACAGATCAAACTCGGCGTGCTGCGCCAGCCGCGGCTCTCGGTGCGCGTGGACGGCGAGGCAGTCTCCTCTTCGGACTTGGAAGCCGTCTACGACCGTCTCGGCCACACCATGGTCCTCGTCGGACCGGTCGGCAGCGGGCGGTCGACGTTGTTGCGCGAACTCTGCCTGGTGCTGGTCGAACGAGCGCGCAACGACCCGGAAGCGCCCATTCCCGTTGTCGTGGACTTGGCGACGTGGCGCGCGTACGGCACCCGCAAGCCGACCGAGTTCACCGCGTGGCTGCTGCGCGAGATGAACCGCCGCTACGGCATCAGCCGCTCAGCGGGCACGATCTGGCTGCGCCGCGAGCGAGTGGCCGTGCTCATCGACGGGCTGGACGAGGTGCCGCGCATCGACCGCGCGCATTGCGAGTCCGAGCTCGCGCCGTTCGCCTCGGTGGTGTGCTCGACCGAGCCGATCGAGAACCTGCCGTCGGTCTACGTGGAACCGCTGTCACGCGGACAGGTGCTGGAGTACATCGCTTCCGTCAGCCCCCGCCTCGACGGCTTGGAATCAGCCCTGACGCCGGCGATCTGGGAGCGGCTGGACTCGCCGCTGGCGCTGAACCTGCTGGCGCTGACCCACCTCGATCGTCAGGTCGACACGATCGGCACCGACTTCGTCGGTTCCTTCGTGGTGGAACGGCTTTCCGCCCAGCGCGCCGCGGGCCCGACCATCCGCGCGCTGAAGTTCCTGGCGCGGTTGGGCAGGCCAGACCTCGGCGCGCCCGTACACATGCCTCACCGCCGTTGGTGGCTTCCACTGCTGCCGACACGTCCGCTCTGGTTGCTGTTCGTGCGCGCGGTGCCTGCCGCATATGCCGGTGGCGTGTGTGCCGTGGCGTTTCTGACGGGCCTGCAGCTCGGCTTGTGGCCCGCGTTGGTGTTCGTGGTCGCGGCCTCTTCGTTGCTCGTGTTGGTGAACAGGGTTCCGCGCGTCTTCCATCCGCCCGGACGCGCGCACGGCCTCCTGACTGCCGTACTGGGGTTCTTGGCGGGAGTGTTCGCCGGATTGCTGGTCGGGCTTGCCGGTTTGTGGTTGGGCGGCATAGGAACGCCGTGGCCGTACGCAGTGGCGTACGTGTTCGTCGTGGTGGCTGCTTTCTTCCTGGCGCTGGGCTTCGTACCGGGTGACGCGCCCATACCGTGGGCCGTGCTGATCGCTGCCGCGCCGGGTGTGTCGATGATCTGGACCGGCCCGTACGCGGTGCTGGCGGGCATGGGGATGGGCTTCTCGGCAGGTGTGGCGGGCGGTGTGTTCGCGGCCGCGGTGGGACGCGTGTGGCGCACGGTGCGTCCGGGACAACAGCAACGAATGCGGCTGGGGAGGCCGTGGTGGATCCAGCCGGCGGTCCCGATGCTGGGCTTGGTCGGTGCGCTGGGCGGGCTCGGTGCTGTCGGATCCTGGGGCACCGCGCTGGGCGTGGCACTGGGACTTCTGGTGACGCCGACCGCCGCCCGTGACTACGTCTGGCCGTTCGACGCACTCGCCGAGGTCGCCGCCGAGGGCCTCACCCGCCCCCTGTCGCTGGGCGAGTTGTCGTTCCGGCGCAAGGCTTTGCTGCACCTCGCCCAGGACCGGCTGCTGCTCACCCGCGTCGACGGCGAGTACCGGTTCGCGCACGTGGCGCTGCGGGATCATTTGGCATCTTGTGACCCAACCGCGCTGGTTCGCGCCACGCGCCGTTGAACCTTCCCTCTCTGCGGGCCGTACGGCCTGACAGAAGGGTCGGGTGTTGCGCATGCGCTGGTCGAAGGGCTGGATCGCGGCCGCCGGGGTGGTCTCGGTCGTCGCGGCCGTCGGGGGCACGGCCTTCGCCCTTGCTGGATCTGGAACTCCTGCTTCGCAGACCGGGGTCGCGGGGAAGGAGGTGTGCGCCGGGCAGCCCGTCGGGGTTGTCGAGTCCGGTGGACCGGCTGGGGTGTTGTCGGATCAGTTCCCGGTGGGGACTTCTTTGCGGATCACCAACTTGGCCAACGGGCGGGCTGCGACCGTTGCTGTTGCCGAAGGGTCTGTCCGGGCGGTTGCCGGGGTTCCTTCCGGTGTGGCTCCTCGGGTTTCGAACAGTGCGGCCCCTCGGGTTTCGAACGGTGCCGCTGCCGGGGCTTCTGCCGGTTGTGTTGTGGTGAACCGGGCCGCGTTCGAGTTGTTGCGGTCGTCGGATTCTGGGCAGGGTGAGAAGGAAAGCGTTCTCCGGCGTGTTCGGGTGGAGATCGTGGGAAATGCTCCTGCGCCGGTTCAGTCTTCTACACGGTCTTCTGCTGCCAGGGTTCGAGCCTCCGGGGTGGTTGGCTCGGTTGTTTGTGATGGGGCGACTGTCGGGTTGTCGACTGTTGGCGGCGCGCCTGGGGCGTTCTCGTCCTCGTTGCCGGTGGGGACTTCGATTCGGGTCACCAACTTGGACAACGGGCGGCAGGCGACTGTCCGGATCGTTGGGGTTGGGTCTGGGTGTGTGGTGTTGAACAGTGCGGCTTTTGAGTTGGTTGGGGAGGCTGGGAAGAGTTCGATCAAGCGGGCGCAGATAGAGAAGGTGACCTGACGGTTGGGCTGAGTGGCTCACCAGTCCATTGGCTCGTCCGGTTCTTCTGGTTCTGGCCACTCGTCTTCGCCCGTGCCGGAGCCCCAGGCCGCGCCGCCCTTGCTCGTGGTCTTGGGCGTCGGGCTTTTGGCTGAGGGCGGAGTGGTGGAAGCGGGTGCTGTGCCGGTGGGGGCGGCGGCTGGCGCGGCGGCCACCACTTCCAGGATCTGGTCGCCGTACTTGGTCAGTTTGGCCTGGCCCACGCCGCTCACGCCGCCCAGCTCGGTCAGGGAGGCTGGGCGGGAAGCGGCGATGGCTTTCAGCGTGGCGTCGTGGAAGATGACGTAGGCCGGGACGCCCTGTTCGCGGGCCTGTTGGGCGCGCCACTCGCGCAGGGTTTCGAAGAGCGGGGTGGCTTCTGGGCTGAGGTCGACCTTGGGCTTGGCCGAGGCGGCGGCCGAGGTGGCGGTTCTTGTGCTTGAGCGGGCCGGGGTCGGGTCCTTGCGCATCAGGACCTGGCGTTTGCCGCCCAGGACTTCGGCGCTGGTCTGCGTCAGGACCAGGGTCGAGTACTCGCCTTCCACGGCCAGGAGGCCTTGGGCCAGCAGCTGGCGGACCACGCCTCTCCATTCGCTTTCGTTGAGGTCCTCGCCGATGCCGAAGGTGCTCAGCTGGTCGTGGTCGAACTGGATGACCTTGGCGGTTTTGCGGCCCAGGAGGATGTCGATGGCTTGGCCCGCGCCGAACTTCTGGCCCCGCTCGTTGCGCAGGCGCCAGACGGTGGAGAGGACTTTCTGCGCTGCGACCGTGCCGTCCCAGGATTCCGGTGGGGTCAGGCAGGTGTCGCAGTTGTCGCAGGGGACGCCGGACTGACCGAAGTAGTCGAGCAGCATGGTGCGGCGGCACGTGATGGTTTCGCAGAGGGCGAGCATCGCGTCGAGGTGGGCCTGCGAGCGGCGGCGGAAGGCCAGGTCGCCTTCTGAGGACTCGATCATCTTGCGCTGCTGCACCACGTCGCTGAGGCCGTAGGCGAGCCAGGCGGTGGAGGGGAGGCCGTCGCGGCCCGCTCGGCCCGTTTCCTGGTAGTAGCCCTCCACGGACTTCGGGAGGTCGAGGTGGGCCACGAAGCGAACGTCCGGCTTGTCGATGCCCATGCCGAAGGCGATGGTGGCGACCATGACCATGCCGTCCTCGCGGAGGAAGCGGGCCTGGTTGCGCTGGCGGGTCTGGGCGTCGAGGCCCGCGTGGTACGGGAGGGCCTGGATGCCGTTGGCCACCAGGAACTCGGCGATCTTCTCGACCGAGGCGCGGGAGAGGCAGTAGACGATGCCGGCGTCGCCCTGGTGCTCACCGCGCAGGAGGTCGAGGAGCTGCTTCTTCGGCTCCTTCTTCCCGACGATGCGGTACTGGATGTTGGGGCGGTCGAAGCTGGAGACGAACTGGCGGCCCTCGCCCAGGTCGAGGCGCGTGAGGATCTCCTTGGCCGTGACCTCGGTCGCGGTGGCCGTGAGGGCGATGCGCGGCACCTTGGGCCAGCGTTCGTGCAGGTGGGTCAGCGAGAGGTAGTCGGGGCGGAAGTCGTGGCCCCACTGGGAGACGCAGTGCGCCTCGTCGATCGCGAACAGGGCTATCTCGCCCTGGTCGAGCAGGCGCAGGGTGGCCTCGGACGTGAGGCGTTCCGGCGCCAGGTAGAGCAGGTCCAGCTCGCCCCGGACGAACTCGGCCTCGACCATGCGGCGCTCGTCGAAGGACAGCGAGGAGTTCAGGAAGCCCGCGCGCACGCCGAGGGCGCGCAGAGCGTCGACCTGGTCCTGCATCAGGGCGATGAGCGGGGAGATCACCACGCCCGTGCCCGGCCGGACCAGGGCTGGGACCTGGTAGCACAACGACTTGCCACCGCCGGTCGGCATGAGCACGAGCGCGTCGCCGCCCGCGATCACGTGCTCGACGATGGCGGCCTGGTCGCCGCGGAACTCGGGGTACCCGAAGACGCGCTGCAGGACCTGCAGCGCGTCTCCGAGAACGACACCGTCGGTTGAACCCATGCCGCCGATGCTAGCGAGCAGCACCGACAGTCCCGGCCGCTAGCCCAGCGCGCTCGTCGTACCTGCGGAAACGCTGGTGGCGGTCATCGGATCAGCGGATGCCGCCGGCACCGAGCCGCGCATCGGGACGCGCACCGACGTGCCCGCCAGGTCGACGGTCAGCCTGGGCAGCTGGCTCGGGCGCACGATCGCGCTCGAGTCGGTTCCGCCGATCAGCAGGCCCAGCCGGTGGCCCGCCGGGATGACGTGGTCCGTTGTGGACAGTCGGAACGTCATGCTGTACTTCGTTCCCGGCGTGATCGTGCGCGGAGTGGAGAGCGACGCGTAGTTCGCGAGATCCGCCCACCCGCGCGCGATGATCTGCGCGTCGACGTTGCCCGTCGTTGCCTCCGTGTTGCGGTAACAGGCGTCATCGCCCGCACGGCTCTCACCCCAGCACGACTCCGTGGTCAGGGTCCGGATGCCCTCACCGGTCCGCACCCGAGCCGGGCCGTAGTCGACGAGGTACGCCGTCAGGTGCGCGGTCGGCGTCGACGACGACACGGTCACCGTGATCGACGACGTACCCGCGACGCGCAGGTCCGACGTCAGCGGTGCGGTCGAGTAGATCACCCGGCCGGTGTTCGAGCCGGAGAGCCAGCTCGACGGCGTCGCGCTGCCGTTGTCGGTGAACGCGGCCGTACCGGTGCCGGGCGACGTGCCGAGGCCCGAAGAAGAAGGACGCAGTACGGTGCCAACGGTGCCCGCGGGCGGCCACGTCTGGTCGTCCGCCCACTGGTTCGGCGCGCGCTCTGCGGAGACCTGCGGTTCGTTCTCGATGCCGTTCGGCACGTTCAGCAGCCAGCGGTCGAACCACCGGTGCAGCGTCGCGACCCACTCACCGCGCCGGAAGTCGAACGGGTCGACGTGCGCGGTCTGCGAGAACCAGAGCTTCTTCGGCACTGTCGCGGGCACCGCGTCCCAGAACTGGCCGTACTGCAGCGTCTTCACGTTCAGGTCGTTCAGCCCGTGGATCGCGAAGATCGAGGCCTTCACACGAGAGGCGTTGCGCACGAAGTCACGTGCCTGCCACATCGCCGTGTAGTCGCCGTTGGCTGGGGAACCGTTCGTCATCTGCGTGCGCACCGCACCACATCGTGAGCTCGCGTTGGCGTTCTCGAACCGCGAACCCAGCCCGGTCGGCGAGCTGTAACCGGGATACGCGACGCCGTCCGAGCGGAACCAGTCGTACCAGGAGCTGATGGCCGCGATCGGCACGATGGTCTTCAGCCCGTCGATGCCGGTCGCCGCCACGCCGTTCGCGATCGAGCCGTCCCACGACTTGCCGATCATGCCGACGGCGCCCGTCGACCAGGAGGCGGTCTTCGTCGCGGTGCCGGTCAGCGTGGTGTAGCCGGTGCGACGGCCGTTCAGCCAGTCGATCACGGCGGTGCCGGACGCGATCTCCGACTGGCCGCCGACGTCGACGCAGCCGCGCGACCGGTTCGTGCCGAGGAAGTCGACCAGCACGACGGCGTAGCCGCGCGGCACGAAGTAGTTGTCGTAGAAGAGCGGGAACTTCACCGGCACGCCGGCGGAGTCGTAGGTCTTGACCTCGCTCTCGTTCCCGCGGCCCGCACTCTGGTAGTACGGGCTGGCGTCCATGATCACGGGGACGCGCCCGGTCGTGGACGGCCTGATGATGTCCGCGGTCACCCGGTCACGGGTGCCGTCGCCGTCCAGGTCGAGGCCTGAGTCGACGTAGACGGTCTCGCGGACCGCGTCGGCCATCGAGTGGATCGGTGCGGACACGCCGCCGGACAGGGTGAACGCCGGTGTCGCCGCTGTGGCAGGGATTGGCGTCAGGGTCAGGGCCCCTGCTAACGCCACTACAACACGAACACGCTTCATGAAGATTCACGCTATGGAGTGACACTGTCACCCGTCAGAGCCGAAAGGATTGATCCTCAGCGGTTGCGGCAACTACTCCCGGTGGCGATATTCGACCCCTGTGAGCTTCACCTTCGAACCGGCGCGCACCCGCGTCGTCTTCGGCCGCGGCACCGCTGCCTCCGTGCGAGCCGAGGCCGAACGGCTCGGCGCGACGAAGGCCCTGCTGATCGCACGGCACGGCGGCGACAGGGTGGCGGCCGAGCTCGGCCCGCTGCTCGCGGCCCGGTTCACCGGCGCGACGATGCACACGCCGGTCGAAGTCACGGAGCGCGCGCTCACGTTGTTGCGTGAGCACGGCGCGGACTGTGTGGTGTCGGTCGGCGGCGGGTCGAGCACGGGGCTGTCGAAGGCGCTCTCAGTGCGCGCGAACGTGCCGCAGATCATCCTGCCGACGACCTACGCGGGTTCCGAGGTCACGCCTGTGCTCGGGGAGACGGCGTCCGGGCTGAAGAAGACACGGCGCGACGCGGCGGTCCAGCCCGACACGGTGATCTACGACGTCGACCTGACGCTCGACCTGCCGTTGGACATCACGGTGACAAGCGCGCTCAACGCTCTCGCGCACGCCGTCACCGCGCGAGGCAACGAGAACCCGTTGATCGACGCCATCGCCACGAAGGCGATCGAGGGCGTTCTGCACGCTTTGGCCGGAAACCCCTCCACTGTGGATGCCCGGACGGAGCTGCTGCGGTCGGCCTGGCTCGCGGGAACGTGCCTCGCCAGCGTCCCCATGGGACTGCACCACAAGCTCGCGCACGTTTTGGGCGGTTCGTTCGGTTTGCCGCATGCAGCTACACACACGGCGCTGCTCTCTCACACAGCGCCGGCCGACCTGGCCGAAAGAGTGCACAACGCGGCCACTCGGTTCGGTGCGGCGACCTCACTGCGGGAACTGGGGATCGCGGAGTCCGACTTGTCCCGTGCTGCGGAGATCGCCGAGCACCCCGACGCGCTGCGGGTGCTGACGAACGCGTGGCACGACGCACCAGCCGGTTGATGGGTTGTCATTCTTAAGGCTGATGTTCACACCCTTGGAGCAAGACCAATCTCCGATGTGAACCTGAAGATCTGCTGATGAACTGAGATCATGCTCAGCCCTCTGGATCTGTCCCTGGTAAACGGGCCGATCCCCATCGCCGCGACCGTCGCCGCCGCTGTTGCGCTGACGTGTCTCGCAATCAGGAAGAACCGGACCTGGTGGACCAGGGTCCTCCCGATCGTGGTGCTGACGTGCGCGGTGGTCGTGACCGGGCTGGCGTACGTCGTCGACCACGTGTGGAAACCCTGGCCGGAGCCGCTGCCGGTGATCCTGACGGTCTGGGCCGGCGCCGCATTGGTCGCGCTGGCGCTGGCGGTCGCACGGCTGCGCGCAGGCCGGTGGTACGTCCGGGTGCTGGGCATGGTGCTGGCGCTGGGCGTCACCGCGAGCGCGATCGTCGCCACGAACGCGCACTTCAGCCAGTACCCCACCATGCGCGCGGTGCTGGACGTCTTCAGCAACAAACAAGTTGATCTGAACCAGGCCGCTCCTCCTCCGTCCAGCGTGGTCGAGGAGCCCGCGGGCAAGAAGCTGGCCGACGTCTGGAAGAAGCCGAAAGACCTGCCGGACAAGGGCACGGTCTCGGAGACGGTGATCCCCGGCGGGTTTCCGGCGCGTCCCGCGTGGATCTACCTGCCGCCCGCGTACGCCGCGACGCCTCGTCCGAAGCTGCCGGTCATCGTGCTCATGGCGGGTCAGCCCGGCAACCCTCGCGACTGGTTCGACGGCGGCCGGATCCACGACAACCTGGACACGTTCGCGCGTGAGCACGACGGACTCGCGCCGATCGTCGTGGCGGTCGACCAACTGGGCACGCCGATGGCGAACCCGCTGTGTTTCGACTCGGTGCTGGGACAGTCCGAGTCGTACCTGGCTCGCGACGTGCCCGCGTGGATCAAGCAACGGCTGACCGTCGACGAGCGCCGCGAGGCGTGGACCGTCGCAGGCTTCTCTCAAGGCGGCACGTGCGCGATACAACTCGCCGTGCGCGCGCCGGACGTGTACGGAAACTTCGCCGCCTTCGCTCCTCAGAACGAGCCCTCACTCGGCACGCGACAGGAAACGGTGAAAGCGGCGTTCGGCGGCGACGAGGCGGCGTTCGTCCGGGTGAACCCGATGGACATCCTTGCGCGTCAACGTTTCCCGCAAAGCGCGGGCATCATCTTCGAAGGCCGGGACGACTCGTACCGCAATGCGGTGCACGAGGTGTTCGAGGCTTGCCGCAAGGCCGGAATGGACGTGCTGTGGAAAGAACTTCCCTACGGTCACGACTGGAAGGTCGCGCGGGAGGGCTTCTCCGGGCTGGTGCCGTGGTTCGCGGAGCGGGCGGGACTGGTCAGATGATCAGCCGACTGTTCCGCACCGCACCTCTGACGTGCTCATTTCTGATCGTTTTCTGGTCTGTCGGTGCGTTGACCGGAGGGGTCGCCGGGCCTGAGCACGAGCTGCTCACGTGGATCGGGTTCGGGACGGACAGTCCGCTGTGGACGGTGTTCAGCTCGGCTCTGTGGTCGATGGACCTGCTGGGTTACATGGCGACCACGGTCCTGTTGCTGGTCTTCGGACCGCTGACGGAGCGTTCGCTCGGTGGACTGCGCACGGCGGCGATCTTCCTCTCGTCGCACGTGATCGGCTCGCTCCTGGGTGTCGGGGTGGTGCTGATCGGCCGGGACGTGCACTGGTCGTGGCTCGAGTCGCTGGCGGGCGAGGTCGCGGCAGGGCCGTCGATCGGCGGGGTGGGGCTGGCGCTCGCACTGACGTTCCGGATGCCGCCGCTGTGGAGGCGCCGCGTCCGGTTGCTGATGATCTTGTCGGTGCTGGTGCTTACTCTGTACTCAGGTTGGCTCGAAGATCTGCTCAGGCTGTCCGGTGGCGTGTCCGGGCTCCTGATCGGAGCGTTGTTCCTGAAGAGCGGGGCCGTGCACCGGCCACGTGCGTTCCAGGAGACGCGGGTGCTGGTGGCGCTGCTGGTCGCGGCGTCGGCACTCGGACCGGTGGTGGCGATGATGTCGCCGTCCCCCAACGGTCCGCTGTCGTGGTTCGCGGACGTCGTGGCGGTCGTGCAGCCGTCGCAGGACGATGTCGACGCGTGGTGCGGCTCGGACGCGGTCGAGGTCTGCCGGACGATGCTGGTTCAGTTGTCGTACGACAGGTTCCCCGCGCTCGTGATGTCGCTGCTGCCGGCGTTGCTGCTGCTCGTGCTGGCGGAAGGGCTGCGGCGCGGCCGGCGGTTCGCGTGGTGGTCGGCGCTCGTGTTCAACGTGGCGTTCTCCGCGTTCATCGGGTGGTACGTCGTCGATGCCGCGCAGGTACCGGACAGCGGTGCGCTGGAGATCGTGTTCTCCTTCAGCGTCCCGATGCTGGCACCGCTCGCGATCACGGCCGTGTTGTTGTTGACGCGCAAGCACTTCGCTGTGCGTCTGCCTCAGCACGCAGTCAGGAAGTTCTGGCGGTTCACGGCGGGCAGTGTCGCGTTGCTCTCGGCGTTGTACGTCTTCGGCGGGTACCTGGTCCGCGACCAGTTCTCACCGGAGCCGGGTTTCGCCGCGCTGCTCGCGGACCTGCCGGCGCGGTTCCTGCCGCCGGGCTACCTGCTCGGCCTCGTGCCGCTGCAGTTCAAGGCGGACGGGTTCGCCGGCACGCTGCTGTTCGAGTACACGGGCGTGGTGTTCTGGCTGATCGTGCTGGCCGGTCTGCTGATGGCGTCGTGGCGGGCGTGGCCGTCGTCGTGCGAGAAGCAGGCGGCGCACGCCCGTGAGCTGATGCGGCGCTACGGCGGTTCGTCGTTGTCGTACATGACGACGTGGCGCGGCAACCAGTACTGGTTCACGCCCGACGGCGAGACGGCCATCGCGTACCGGGTGGTCGCGACGATCGCGCTGACGGTCGGCGACCCGATCGGTCCGGCACGGCTCGACGCCGTGCGCGGGTTCGCGGAGTTCTGCGCCCGCAACGGCTGGACGCCGTGCCTGTACAGCGTGGGAGCGGAGACGAGGGAGGCGGTCGAGGAGCTCGGGTGGTCGGCGGTGCAGGTCGCCGAGGACACCGTCATCGAGCTGGACGAGCTGAGCTTCACGGGCAAGAAGTGGCAGGACGTCCGCACGGCGTTCAACAAGGCCGCGAAGGCGGGCATCACCGCCGAGTGGTGCACGTACGCCGACGCGCCGTACGCGATCACCGACCAGATCCGGTCGATCTCGGCGGAGTGGGTGGCGGACAAGGGCCTGCCCGAGATGGGCTTCACGCTGGGCGGGCTGGAGGAGCTGACCGGCGACGGTGTCCGCTGCCTGCTCGCGGTCGACGGCGACCGCACGGTGCACGGCATCACGAGCTGGCTGCCGGTGTACCAGGACGGCGAGATCATCGGGTGGACGCTCGACTTCATGCGCCGCCGCACGCACGGCTTCCGCGGCTCCATGGAGTTCCTGATCGCCTCCGCCGCACAACAACTCAAGACCGAGGGCGCCCGGTTCCTGAGCCTGTCCGGCGCGCCACTGGCCCGCCTGGATCGCGGTGAACGACCCAGGGCGCTGCAGCGCGTCCTGGACTTCACCGGGCAGGTGCTGGAGCCGGTGTACGGGTTCCGCTCGCTGTTCGCGTTCAAGGCGAAGTTCCAGCCGTCCTACCGTCCGATGTTCATGGTCTATCCGGATTCGGCGGCGCTGCCTCGCATCGCGAACGCGGTGAGCCGCGCCTACCTCCCGCATCTCAACGCACGCCAGGGACTTCGTCTCGCAACCAAGATGATCATCCGTCCCCGTGGACGCGTGACCACGCATGGTCGAACCAACTAGTCCGAAAGGGTGGTGAGCCGATGCTCATCATCACGGCAGGGCGCCACTGAGCGAAGATGCGCCGATGACCGTGCGGGGCACCATGCCTGCCCACACCACGACGTTCATCGGCCGGCGGGCGGTGCTCGCCGAAACCGAGGCACTCCTCGGCAAAGCCCGGCTGGTCACGCTGGTGGGCCCCGGAGGGGTCGGCAAGACGCGCATCGCCGTGGAGACCGGGCGTGCCGCGGCGCGGGCAGCGGTGTTCCAGCACGGTGTTCGGGTGGTACCGCTCGCGGGTCTCAGGGATCCGGCGTTGCTGGCACGCGCGGTGGCGGCCCAGCTGGGGATCGTCGACAACTCGCCGGTCGCGGGGCTCGGGCGGCTCGTGGAGTCGTTGTACGACAAGCACTTGTTGCTCGTCCTCGACAACTGCGAGCACCTGCTGGAGGCCGTGCGGCATCTCGTGCACCATCTGTTGCGGGACTGCGAGGGGCTGACGATCCTCGCGACCTCGCGGGACCAGCTCGGCGTCTATGGCGAGCATCTGGTGCGGGTGCCGCCGATGAGCGCGGACGACGACGCCGCACCGCTGTTGCTGGAGCGAGCGGAGGCTGTGCACGACCTGCCGGACGTCGCGGCACTGGACGGGCTGCCGCTCACGATCGAACTGGCGGCCGGGCTGTCGCCGGTGGACCAACTCGAGCAGCACGTCACGCTGGAGCAGATGCTCGAGCGGTCGGCGAGTCGATGCACGGACGGGGAACGGCGGCTGTGGGCGGCGTTGTCGGTGTTCCCGGCGGACTTCGACATGGCCGCGGCCGAGGCCGTGGCGGGCGAGTTGGAGCCGTTACCGGCGTTGGTTCGCAAGTCGATCGTGGTGGCGACCACCAGCCAGGTCACCGGGTTGACCCGCTATCGGTTGCACGGCACCGTGTCGCAGTTCGGCGCGCGTCTGCTCATGGACGCGGACGAGCCGTTGCGGCGGTATGTGCTGCACTACAGCGCGTTCGTGGACGAGGCGACGCGCTCGTGGTTCTCGCCGGACGATGCACTGTGGACCGCCAGGCTGCGGGAGGAGTGGCCGAACGTCCGCGCCGCGATCGGGCAGGCGCTGGCGACTCCCGGGTTGGCCGAGGTCGGCACGGTCATGGCGATGAACGTGCAGCGCACCCGTTTCACGTTGTTCGCGGGCATGCTCGGCGAGGCACGTGACCTGCTCGCGGCGGCACGCGAGGTGATCACCGAGCCGCGGTTGCGCACCTCGCTGCTGGCGCACTGCGCGTACCTCGCGCAGGCGCAGGGCGACATGTCGGCGGCGATTCCGTTGATGCAGGAGGCTCGTACGTTGCCGCGGCGGCCGGTGACCGACGTGCAGCTGCTGCTCGTCGAGGCGACGCATCTCTTCTTCGTGGAGGGCTCACCGGACTGTGTGCCGTTGTACGCGCACGTCGTCGAGCTGTGCAGGCGATACGCGTCGCCGGGTGACACGTACATCACCGAGCTGATGCACGCGATGGCGACGTGTTTCCTGCTGGACGCCGAGGCGGCGAACAAGGCGACGACCAGCCTCTCCAGGCTGGCGGAGAGCAACGGCGTGGAGTGGTCGCACGCCTGGGGTTTGTGGCATCACGCCCTGTACGAGCTGTTGCACGGCGACCCGGCGCAGGTGCATCCGCTGGCGGTGGAGTCGTTGCGAATCCAGCTGACGCTCGGTGACACGTGGAGTCCTGCGCACGGCCTGTGGCTGCTCGCCTGCACGTGTGCCGAGCTCGGGGCGTACGACCGTGCGGCGCGGTTGCTCGGTGCGTTGCGTTCGCAGGAGCGGGTCTCGCGGATCTCGTTCGCGAGCATGAGCCCGTTCCACAAACTGCTGGAACGCGCGGACCGGACCGTCCGCCGCGCACTCGGCGACGACTACCCGGTGATCACGACGCTGGGCGCGGACCTGCGGTACGAGCAGGTGATGGAGTTCGCGCTCGAACCGGTGCCGGACTCCGAACGCCGGCCGGCCAAGCCCGCGCTGCCGGGCGGGCTGACCAGGCAGGAGTTCACGATCGCCGGCCTGGTCGCGGAAGGACTCACGTCGAGGCAGATCGGGGCGCGCCTGTTCATCTCGCCGCGGACGGCGGACCGGCAGGTGGTCAACATCCGAGCGAAGCTGGGGCTGCCGAACCGGGTGTCGCTCGCGGCCTGGCACCGGTCGGCGACCGACACCGGCGGCCGGTGAGCGGGCCGCCGGTGTGAGTCCGAGCGCGACGAACAGCCTTGGCACTCACACGGCACCTATGGCGCCCCACCACACACACGGCGCCTGCCGGGTTCCCCCAATATCAATATTAGTGGTGGGGTCTGACGGTTTTCGGGGTCAGCGGGCGTCCGCGGCCGTCTTCACGCCGAACGCGATGAGGGCGGTGGCGGAGAGACGGTCGAGCAGGTTTCGCTGGCGCAGCATGAAGGCGCGCGCTCGGCCGGCCGCGGTGATGAGGATCGGGAACCACAGCAGGCCGATACCCAGGTGGATCGCCACGAGGACGGCGCCCCACGCCGGCTGGCCCACCGGGAGGAACTGCGGGAGCAGTGAGATGTAGAAGACGCCTGGCTTGGGGTTGAGCAGGTTGGTGAGGAGTCCTACCCGGACGGCCGCGCGGGTGGACGGGACCGGGGCGGGTTCGTCGAGCTCTGCTGGGCGGCGGGAGTTCCACAACGCCTTGGCACCCAGGTAGATCAGGTAGGCGGCGCCGAGCCAGCGGACGATGTTGTAGGCCAGTTCGGACGCCTGCAGGAGTGCGGTCAGGCCGACCAGGCCCGCGGTCGCCCACACCAGGCAGCCCAGGGTGCTGCCGACCACGACGCCCATGGCGGCGCGGCGGCCCACCAGCAGGGCCGTTCGCAGCACCAGCAGGGTTTCCAGGCCCGGCGTGATGACGGTGAGCAGCGCGACGAGCGTGAAGCTCAGGAGTGCGGTCGTCGACATGCGGTCATGAGAACACGGGAAGGCCGCGCCGCAGGAGGAATTGATCTGGGCGTCACCGGGCGGTGGCGCGGCTCACAGGCTTGGTGTAGCGGTGGGCGGGCACAGGGATCGGGCCGTCCGGGTGGGGTGCCCGGTGGTCGAACAGGCCCTCGTCGGTCCAGCCCTGGCGCTCGTAGAACCGCCGCGCCCGCGCGTTGCCCGCCACGACCGCCAGCCACGCGACGGGGTACCCGGCGGCGGCCACGGACCGTTCGGCGGCGGCCAGGAGAGCGGACGCGACGCCGGAGCCGCGGTGGGCCGCGGAGACGTAGACCTGCTCGACCTCGGCCCCGATGACCATCACGAATCCGGCGACCTCGCCGTTCACGGTCGCGACGGTGGTGTGCGGAACGTGGTCCAGCGCGCGTGGTTCGAAGGACTCCTCCGGGCGCGCGTCGACGAGCTGCTGCGGCACGTTGCCGAGGTGTGCGTCGCACCAGCCGGGGTACCAGATCCTGGCGACCGCCGGAGCGTCCGCCGGGGTTGCGCGCCGCAGCTCCATCATCAGCGGTGCCAGGCCCTGACGCCCAGGCGGCCGGTGCTGCCGAGGTCGATGTGGAGGTTCCTGCCGGGTGTGGCGGGCAGCAGCGACTGGAACGTGGCACCCGGCGAGGCCGCGATGTCGACGTGTGTGCTCACCTGCGGCGGGTCGACCGTCGTGTGCCTGTTCTTCCACATGAACGCGGTCTTCGCGCGCTCGCCCGGCTGCACCACGATCGGCTGCGGCGGGTTGTCGAAGCCCTCGGCGGCCGAGGAGATGCCGCCGGAGCCGTTGACGATCTCGACGTCCAGCGGCTGCCAGTGCTCGTCGAGCAGTTTGACCTGCGGATATCCGTTGAGCTCCACCGGCTGTGTGCCGCAGTTGACCAACTCGATGGACATCACGCGCAGGCCCATCGCCGCGTCGCCGGCGCCCTCGACGAACTGCAACCCGGTCGCACACGGCGGTTCCGCCGACGTCGGTGTGGCCAGGGGAACCGCCTGCGCGCCCGCTGGTGCCGGCAACGGCAGCGCGTCCGGGCGCGATCCGCACCCGGCCAGGCCGGCGAGCGCAGCGAGCACCGCGAGAATCCTGCCCCCAGTTCTCATGCGACCGATCATGCCACAGGCGCGGAACCGCCCTCCGGGAATGAACCGGATCCCCTGTTCCGTTGGACCCGGCAGCAGGACCAAAACCTCTACCATACTTGAGACTGGGGAGCCAATCATGAGCGAGGAAGCCAACTACGACGGAGTGTTCGTGTTCCTGGAGCCGGGTTCGGACCCTGCCGTCGACCGTCAGGTGATCGAGCACAGCGCGGACAGCCGCACGTTGCTGGTGTGGGTGCCGGACGCGGAGAAGGCGGCCGAGGTCGCGGCGAGCGCGGTGGACGACCACGGCGCGCGGCTTGTGGAGCTGTATCGCGGTTTTGACTTGCGCGGAGCGGCACGGGTGATCGAACGCGTGGTGCCACGGGCGCCGGTCGCGGCCGCGGGTTACGAACGCGGCACGGCGAAGACGGAGATTCGGCGCAGCGCATCCATTTACGAGGCTGCAAACGCCGATCCGTCGAAGCGTGTGCTGCAGAAGCACGGTGACGGGTGGACCGTTGTTGTTGGTGCGTCGCTTGAACAGATGCCCGACGTGGCGGAGCAGTTGGTCGACGAGGGGGCGGACCTCATCGAGATCTGCGGTGGCACCAACCTGACCGCGGCTGCTGCCGTCAGGGAACGGCTGGGCGACCGCGCTCAGGTGAGCCTGGTCAGCTGGCCCTTCGAGTCGGTTCCGGGCGCGGCGGCGTACCGGGCCGCGTACGAGGCGTCGAACTAGCGGGCTGATGTTGGGTCCACACCCGCAAGGCGCGGGGCGCCGTCGGCGCGCTCTGCTGTCGCATGTGGACTGAGGACGAAGCAGATCTCCTGCCGCGCCTCGAAGAGCAGCTGGCCCGTGAACGGAACAGATCAGGTCAACCGGTACCCGTGCGCCGGGCGGTTCGCCATGCCGTACCGCGGCTGCACCTCGGCCTTCCCGATCGTCACGAGGTGCTCCAGATAGCGGCGCGCACTCACGCGGGACAACCCCGCTCGTTCGCCGACCTCCTGCGCCGAGAGGTCGTTCTCGCTGTCCCGCAACGCATCCGTCACGAGCCGCAGCGTCACGGCCGACAGGCCCTTGGGCATCGACAGCGTGCGGGGGCGGTTGTGCATGAGCTGGTCGACCTCGTCCTGGTCGAGCATCTGGCCCAGCCGCTGCACCTCGTTGCGCTGGGCCAGGTACTCGCGCATCCGGTCGATGAAAGCCGTGCGCGTGAACGGCTTCACCAGGTAGTTGTCGACTCCTCTGGACATGGCCTGCCGCACGGTCTCCCGTTCGCGCGCGGCCGTGACCGCGATGACGTCGACCGGCGGGCCGCTGCGAGCGCGCAACCGGGCGAGCACCTCCAGCCCCGACATGTCGGGCAGGTGGATGTCGAGCAGCACCAGGTCCGGGCGCAACGACTCCACCGCCCGCAACGCCTCGCCGCCGCGGTGCGCCTCCCCGACGACCTCGAACTCGGGCATCGCCTCCAGGAAGCCGCGGTGGATCGCGGCCACGGCGAAGTCGTCGTCGACGACGAGGGTCCGCACGCTCATCGGTTCCCCGTTTCCGGCAGCCACACGTCGAACGACGCGCCGCCCAGCTCCGAGTCGGTGATCGCCACGCGGCCGCTGCGCCGGGTGACCACCCTCGACACCAATGCGAGTCCTATCCCCCGGTCGGCGTCCTTGGAGCTGACGCCCAGGTCGAAGATCCGGCCGCGTTGCGACTCCGCCACTCCCGGACCGTCGTCGTCCACGACCATCCGCACTCCCCGGTCGGACGAACGGACCAGCACGCGCACGGTGCCTCCGGTCTCCACGGCGTCCACCGCGTTGTCCACCAGGTTGCCCAGCACGGTCAGCGCGTCGTCGCCCGCGCGGATGTCCACCGAGCTCTCCGGGTCCAGCCGCAGTTCCACGCCGCGTTCGTGTGCGGTGGAGGACTTCGCGAGCAGCAACGCCGCCAGCGCCGGGTCCGCGTTCGCGCCGTCGATGATGTCCGCGGTGATCGAGCCCGCTCCGCCGACGCGTTCGATGTAGGCGACGGCGTCGGCCGGCCGGTCCAGTTCGAGCAGCCCGCCGATGACGTGCAGGTGGTTCGAGAACTCGTGGGCCTGCGCCCGCAGCACTTCGGTGACGGTGCGCTGGCCGTCCAGTTCGCGCAACGCGTCGTGCAGCTCGGTGCGGTCGCGCAACGTCAGCACGACGCCGACGGCACGGTCGTGCGTCTTGGCGGTCATCCTGTTCGCGACCAGAACCCGTTCTCCCGCAAGGACGAGCCGGTCCGCCACGTCGTCGTCGCCGCGCGCCAGGTCCAGCAGGCCGTCGTCGAGGACCTCCGCCGCCGGTTGGCCCCCCGGATCGTCGGTGAGGCCGAGCAGGCGCATCGCCTCGTCGTTGACCAGGGCCAGCTTCTCCTGGTCGTCCACGGCGACAACGCCTTCGCGGATGCCGTGCAGCATCGCGTCCCTGGTCTCCAGCAGCTGCGCGATCTCGGCGGGTTCGAGCCGGAACGTGCGGCGCCGCACCAGTTGCGTGATCAGGGCCGCGCCGAGCACTCCGACCAGTGCGGCGGCGGCCAGCCAGCCGATCAGCTCCGGCAGGTCCTCGGCCAGGTCGTCGGACAGCTGGCTCTCCAGGATGCCGACCGACGCCATGCCGATGATCCGTCCATCGGCCGCGCGCACCGGCACCTTCGCCCGCAGGGACGTGCCGAGCGTGCCGGTCTCGGTGCCGACGAACACCTCACCGGACAACGCGGTGCTCGGGTCGGTGGAGACGCGCTCGCCGATGCGCCGCGGGTCGGGGTGGGCGTACCGGACGCCGTTGCGGTCCGTGACGACCACGTACGTCACCTGTGACGCCTTGCGGATCAGTTCCGCCAGCGGCTGGATGGTCGCGGTTGGGTCCGGTGAGTCGAAGGCCTGCACGACCGTGGGCAGCCGGGCCACGCTCTCCGCGACCGACAGCATCCGGTCCTTGTACGCCTCGCGGATCCGGTCGCTCTGCAACTTGGCCGCGAGCAGCCCGGCGGCACAGGTCGTCATCAGCACGATGACCACCTGCAACACCAGGAGCGAGACGCCCAGCGAGACGGACCGGCGAAACATGGAGTGCATTCTTGCTCAACCTGTGTGAAACAGGTCACGAACAAAACGACCAATACGTCTTTTACGACCGATGCTCGGCTTCTCACCCCGCGGCTACCTAGCGTTCCCGCCCAACGTCGGCAACGAAGCTGAGGAGTTGGGCTCGATGGGTACAGGCTGGAGACGTTCGGCGGTGGTCGCGGCCGTCGGACTGGCGCTCGCGGGGTGCGGGCAGGCGGCGAAGAGCTCTGGCGGCGGTGACGCCATCGGCAAGCTGGAGATCATGGCGCCCGCCGACCCCGGCGGTGGCTGGGACCAGACCGCCCGCGCGATGCAGACCGCGGTGTCCGGGGCGAAGCTCGCGGGTTCCGTCCAGGTCAGCAACGTCGGCGGCGCGGGAGGCACGGTCGGGCTGCAGAAGCTGTCCACCGAGCGGTCCGAGTCGTTCCTGATGATCACCGGCCTGGTCATGGTCGGCGCGGTGGAGACCAACTCGGCGAAGACGCGTCTCGAGGACACCACCCCCATCGCCCGGCTGACGGCCGAGGACGAGGTGGTCGTAGTGCCCGCGGACTCGCCGCACAAGACCATCGACGACCTGCTGAAGGCCGTGGACGAGAAGGGCAAGGGGGTGTCGATCACCGGCGGTTCGGCCGGCGGCACCGACCACATCCTCGCCGGGCTGCTGCTCAAGGCCAAGAACATCGACCCCGCCAAGCTCAACTACGTGCCCTACTCCGGCGGCGGCGAGTCGCTGGCGGCGTTGCTGGGCAAGAAGGTCGACGCGGGCATCTCCGGTGTCGGCGAGTACCGGGAGCAGATCAAGGCGGGCAAGCTGCGCGCGCTGGGCACTTCCGGGCCGGCCGCGCACCCGGACCTCAACGCGCCGACGTTCAAGGATCTCGGCGTCGAACTGATCAACTGGCGCGGCGTGGTGGCGCCGGGCGGGATCTCGGCCGCGGCCAAGGATCGGCTGACCAAGCTCGTCACCGACATGCACGCGAGCCAGCAGTGGAAGGAAGAGCTCACCAAGAAGGGCTGGACCGACACGTTCCTCACGGGCAACGAGTTCTCCACGTTCCTGTCCAAGGAGATCGGCCGCGTGAAGCCGGCGCTGCAGGACATCGGGCTCATCAAGTGATCCCGGAAAAGTCCTCTGCAAAAGTCGAGGAGTACGCGTTCGGCGGTCTGGTCGCGGTGGTCGGGGCCTTCACCCTGATCGACGCGACCACGATCGCCGCTCGTGCGGACAACGCGGTCGGACCGCGCGCTTTCCCTTACGCCGTAGGGGCTTTGCTGATCGTGACGGGCGTGGCGGCAATCGTCGCCACGGCCCGCGGCAGGCTCGGCCAGGCCGAAGAGGGTGAGGACGTCGACACCGGCGTCCGCACCGACTGGGTCACCGTGGCCAAGCTGGTCGCCGTGCTGGTGGCGCATCTCGTGCTGATCGATGTGGTCGGCTGGCCGGTCGCGGCGACCGTGCTGTTCTTCGGGGCGGCGTGGACGCTCGGCGCGGTGTGGTGGCGCGCGTTGCCGATCGCCGTCGTGCTGGCGCTCGTCGTCCAGGTGGTGTTCGCGTACGGGCTGGGCCTGTCGCTGCCCGCCGGGATCTTCGAAGGGGTGCCGTTCCTCGATGGGTAGCCTCACCGCACTGCTGGAGGGCTTCGCGACCGCGGCGCAGCCCGAGTACCTGTTGTACGCGTTGCTGGGCGTCACGCTCGGCACGGCCGTCGGCGTGCTGCCGGGCATCGGGCCGGCGATGACGGTGGCACTGCTGCTGCCGCTGACCTACACGCTTGACCCGACCGCGGCACTGATCATCTTCGCGGGCATCTACTACGGCGGCATGTACGGCGGGTCGACGACGTCGATCCTGCTGAACACACCGGGCGAGTCGGCCTCCATCGTGACGGCGCTGGAGGGCAACAGGATGGCGCGCGCCGGACGTGGCGCGGCGGCACTGGCGACGGCGGCGATCGGGTCGTTCGTGGCGGGCACGATCGCCACGGTGCTGCTGACACTGCTGGCACCGACCATCGCGGACATCGCGGTGACGCTCGGGCCGGCGGACTACGTGGCGCTGATGGTGGTGGCGTTCACGACCGTGGCCGCGCTGCTCGGGTCGTCACCGTTGCGCGGACTGGCATCGCTGGGCCTCGGTCTGTTCATCGGCCTGGTCGGCACCGACACGCTGACCGGGCAGCAGCGGTTCACCCTCGGTGTGCCGACGCTGGCCGACGGCATCGACGTGGTCGTGGTGGCGGTCGGGATGTTCGCGGTGGGCGAGGCGCTGTACGTGGCGTCCCGGCTGCGGCACGGACCGATCGAGGTCATCCCGGTCGGCGGGAAGTGGATGAACCGCGAGTTCTGGGCGCGGTCCTGGAAACCGTGGCTGCGCGGCACGTTCATCGGGTTCCCGATCGGCACCGTGCCCGCCGGTGGCGCGGACGTGTCGACGTTCCTGTCCTACGCGGCCGAGAAGAAGCTCTCGAAGCGGCCGGAGGAGTTCGGCAAGGGCGCGATCGAGGGCGTGGCCGGTCCGGAGGCGGCCAACAACGCCGCCGCGGCAGGCGTTCTCGTGCCGTTGCTGACGCTGGGCCTGCCGACGACCGCGACGGCGGCGGTGATCGTGGCGGCGTTCCAGAGCTACGGCATCCAGCCGGGACCGTTGCTGTTCACCAACAACTCGGCGATGGTGTGGGCGTTGATCGCGTCGCTCTACATCGGCAACGTCATGTTGCTCGTGCTGAACCTGCCGCTCGTGAAGATCTGGGTGAAGGTGCTGCAGATCCCGCGGCCGTACCTGTACGCGGGCATCCTGCTGTTCGCGGCGCTGGGCACCTACGCGGTGAACTTCGTGGTGGACGACCTGATCGTGCTGATGGTGATCGGCGTGGCCGGGTTCTTCATGCGGCGCCACGGTTATCCGGTCGCCCCGCTGGTCGTCGGCATGATCCTGGGCCCGATGGCGGAAGAGCAGCTGCGCCGCACGTTGCAGATCAGCGAGGGCTCGTTGGCGGCGTTGGTCACGAGCCCGTTCGCGGCGATCGCGTACAGCGTGCTCGTCGTTCTTCTCGTGGTGGCAACCGTGATGCGCTTGCGGCGCAAGAAGTCCGAGGTGCCTGTGTAACACAAACGGCACGGCGGCGATCCTGGAGCGTGGGAGGACTACGGTGATCCGGCGGCCCAGGCTCGAGGGGCTGCTCTGCACGACGAGGCTCACGACTCTCGTCGCACCTGCCGGTTACGGCAAAACGACCCTGTTGACCCAGGCGCACACCGACCGTCCGGTGGTGTGGCACACCTGCCAGGAAGGCCATCGGCTGTTGCAGCCGATGGCCTCCGCGCTGTCGGCCGGGTGGACCAGCGTCCCGGCGGTGTCCGGCGAGGACGAGGCCGGGCGGACGCACGCCATCGCAGCGCTGCTGGCCGATGCCTGGCCGGAAGACGTGCTGGTCGTGCTGGACGACATCCATGTGCTGAGACAGGGCGATTCGGCCGCGCAACTGCTGGAGGCGCTCTGTCTCCAGTTGCCACCGACGGCTCGCCTGGTGTTGTCCGGACGTTCGTTGCCGCCGTTCTCGTTGCGGCGCTTGAAGGTCGACGGGGAGCTGACCGAGATCAACGCGGCCCAGCTGGCGTTCACGGCCGAGGAGACCGCGGTGGTCGCCGGCCACGACGTGCACGACGTCACCGGCGGGTGGCCGATCGCGGTGCGGCTGGTCGCGGAGACGGGCACGGTCGAGGAGCTCGCCGATCTCGTGGGCGAAGTCGTTGGCAGAGAACCGGAACAGACTCGCGCTCTGCTGAGGACGGCGGCCGCGTTCGACCGGTTCACCGCCGACCTGCTCGTCGAGCTCGGGCATTCCGGGGCGCCGGCGATCCTGCCGGACCTCGCCCGGCGCGGGTTGTTCGTCGAGCACGTCCGAGCCGAGCCGGGGTGGTTCGCGCTCGTACCGCTGGCGCGGGAGTTCCTGGAGCCCGCGGCCGGCGTGCACCGGGCGGCGGCGCGCTGGTTCACGTCACGCGGCGAGTACGTCCGCGCGGTGGATTCCCTTGCCGCGCTGGAGGACTGGCCCGGCGTCACGGCTCTGCTCGACGACGTGCTGCGGACCGGCGGTGCGGACGCCGTGCTCACCGCGACTGGCCTGGTGCCGGAAGACCGGCGCACGGCCGTGGTGTGGCAGCTCGAAGGTGTCGCGCACCAGTTGCGCGGCGAGTGGCGGCAGGCCGCCGACCGGTTCACGAAGGCCACAGAGGACGGGCTGACCGCGGAGCTGGCGTGGCGCATGGCGTGGATCCAGCACCTGCGCGGCGGACCGCAGGACGCGTTGCAGATCTGCGACGGCTACGTGCCGGACGGCTCCGATCCGACGGCGGAGTCGATGCTGCTGAGCACAGCCGCCAGCGCGCACTGGGCGTTGGGAGACCTGGAGGCGGCGGCGGCCAAGGCGACCGGCGCGTTGCGTACGGCGACCAACGACTGCGCGATCGGCACCGCGCACACCGTTCTCGCGATGGTCGCTGCGGCACAAGGAAAGCGTGACGAGCTGACCGAGCACTACGACATCGCGCTCGACCACGCGCAAAAGGCCGGCGACGTGCTCGGTGTCATCCGCATCCGGTCGAACCGGGCCTCGCACCACGTCGAGGCGGGCGAGCACCGTGCCGCGTTGCGGGAGATCGAGGAGATGCTGCCGCTCGCGGACGTCACCGGGTTCGCGACGTACCGGGCGATCGGGCTGCACAACCGCGGCGAGGCGTTGCTCGGTCTGGGCCGGCTGGACGAGGCGGCGGCGGACTTCCACGCCGCGCAGAAGGTGTTCGACCAGGCCGGGAGCTGGCTCGCGGCGGCACCGCTCGTGTACCTGGGCGAGGTGCATCGGCTTCGAGGCGACCGGGCGCTGGCGGGTTTCGCGCTGCAGGAGGCGTTGCGGCTCGCGTCGGCGAAGAACACCGTGCCGCACCTCGTTCTCGCGCACGTCGGGCTGGCCGAGCTGTTCGCCTGTGACGACCCGGATCTCGCACGGGAACACGCCCGCAAGGCGTTGGAGCTGGGTGAGAGCGTGACGGCGCTGCTCGTGCTGGCGCGGCTCGACGAGGCCAAGGACCTGTGCCAGGAGGCGGCGGAGATCGCGACCCGGCGCGGTGACCGGGCGGGGTTCGCGAGGGCGTTGCAACTGCGGGGAGTTCTGGAACGCGACTCGGTGCTGCTCGACCAGTCGCTGACGTTGTGGCGGGAGATCGGCGATCCGCTCGGCGAGATCAGGGTCCGCACGGCGCAGGCCGCGCTCGTTGGTGGCGCGGCAGGTGAACAGCTCGCCGGTGAGGCACGTCAGCAGGCCGCGGATCTCGGCGCCCGCGTGCTCGCCGAAGCCGCCGCCGCTGTTGCCGAGACGTGCCGGAAGGCGAGCAGGCCGGAGCTGTTCATCCAGACGCTGGGCGGGTTCCGGGTGCTGCGCGACGGTGAACCGCTGCCGCCCGCCGCGTGGCAGTCGCGCAAGGCCAGGGACCTGGTGAAGATCCTCATCGCCCGGCGCGGGCGGCCGATCACCCGTGAGGCGCTGGGCAACCTGCTGTGGCCGGACGAGGAACCGGAGAAGGTCGCGAACCGCCTGGCGGTGGCGTTGTCCACGGCGCGCAGTGTGTTGCGGGCCGGCACGGGAATCGTGGCCGAGGGCGACGCGATCCGGTTCGACCCGGACGTGCTGCCCGTCGACGTGGTCGCGTTCCTCGCCGACGCACGGGCCGGACTCGCCGCGGCACAACGGAACTCGTCCGAGGCCCGGTCACTGCTGGCGGCCGCGGAGTCCGCGTATCACGGCGACTTCCTGGAGGAGGATCCTTACGAGGACTGGGCGGCACAGCTGCGCGAGGAAGCCCGGTTGATCTACCTGCAGGTGGTGGCGGTGCTCGCCGCACGGGCCGAGTCCGGAGGGGAGTACGCGCTGGCCAGCAGATACTGCCTGCGCGTACTGGAACGCGACCCGTACGACGAGCCGGCGCACCTGATGCTGGTGCGCGTCCTCGCCGCCGCAGGGAGTCACGGCGAGGCTCGGAGGTGCTATCAGACCTACGTCACGCGGATGCGCGAGATCGAAGTGGATCCGCGCCCTTTTACTGCGAGCACACGACGTAGGGCGTGATGGACCAGCGGATGGCCTGGCCCTGGGCGTCCGCTGCCTCGCCGGTGACGGTTGCGCCGTAACCGGCGGGGACGACGTCGTCGATGATGGCGCCGGCGACCGCACCGCCGGCGCTGACGACCTGCTCGTCACCTTGACACGCAACGGACTTCGAGGCCGTCTTGGTCATCACGACCGTCGAGCTGCCGCCGCGCAGCACGAGCCCCGGCCGAGTCCCGCAGATCGCGTGCGCCGTGACGTCCACGTTGCCGGACGCCTCGACCAGACCGCCCTGGAGGTTGTTCCTGGGCGCCATCTTCGTGAAGTGCCCGCCGTCGGTCTCCCCCGCGACACCGAGCACCTTCTGGTCGCCGGAGCAGGCCGCCTCGGCGTTCTTCGTGCCGCTCTTTGACACCAGCGTGTACTCGCCGGGTGCGCAGTTCGCCCGGACCGTCACCGTCCACGGCTGCACGGTCCCCGCACCGTGCTCGACCGCCGTGACCTCCACCGCGGTGAGATCCGCGCTCGGCCGCACCCGCGTGATCGTGGTCCGCTGACCGGTCACCGAAGCGCCGGTGCCGACGACCTTGGTACCGCTGGGGCAGCTGACCGAGACCGTCTTGCCCGCCGACGATGCCGGGCTGGTGGCCTGCACCGCCACGAGCTCGTCGCTTTCCGCGTTCGGACCGGTCAGACTCAACACGAGCAGGGCCGTGCTCATCACCTTCACGTCCATCCCCCTTCAGGTCCGCGGGCCCTCTCTGCCCGCGGACCCGAACGATGCCGCGCTCGCTTAAAGCGGTCTTAAGGTCCGTGTTCGCGCAGGTCAGGGACAGCTGACGAGAACGTCGCCCGCTGCGGCGTCGAGGCAGGTGTCCACGCCGAGGCCGCCGTTGAGCGTGTCGTTGCCGGCCAGGCCCCAGATGAGGTCGTTGCCGTTCAGCGCCGAGATGTTGTTGACCGCCGCGCTGCCGACGAGGTGGTCGACGAAGTTGGTGCCGGTCAGGTTCTCCACGTCGCTCGCGACGTTGTCCTTCAGCGCCAGCGAGTCGTAGCCGTCGTCGGTGCCGGAGCCGATGGTGACCGAGACACCCGAGTTCGGGTGCAGCGCGCTGCCGGACAGGTAGTCGACCCGGTCCGTGCCGAGGCCGCCGTAGACGAACACGCCACCGCGCTTCGGCCGCAACGTGTCGGTGCCGTCGCCACCGCTGATGGTGCCCCTCGCGCGGGTCTCGATCACGTCGTTGCCCGCCTCGCCGTACACGTTGGCCGGCATCGCGTCCGCATTGGTGTTGTCGTAGGCGATGTTGATCCGGTCGTTCAGGTCGTTCGCCCTGACCTGGATCGACGTGATCAGCTTCGTGGCGCCGAGCTCGTACAGGCAGTTCACGTTCGTACCGCTCAGCGCACAGCCCGCGCCGACGGCCAGCAGGTCACCGGAGTCGGTGATGGTGAGCCGGTGGTTCACGGTGTCCAGCCCGACGGTGATGTTGTTCGTCTTGCCGGCCTCCGCCTCGACGATCAGCACGTGGTTCTGCACGTACACCGTGGTGTGCGGCGCGGCGTGCGCGACGGCCGGCATGGCGACCGCGGCGAGGGCGGCGGCGCCCAGACCGATGAGCATTCTCATGCTGTTCTCTCCCCTTGGTGGACATTGCCTTGCGGGGAACAGCCTGCTCAGCGCCCTTTCGGCCACCTTCGAGTGTTTTTAGGGCTGTCTTTCTGCTCGTAGCAGAACGGCCCTTTGCTGTGGTCGCGGTGCTGTCACCATGACGACATGGCGGAGATCCTGGACTTCAATCGCACTCCCGAACCGCTGTGGCGCGAGGCCCTGGGCCGGAAGCTGCGCGAGGCCAGGGAGGAACGCGGCGACCGCCTGGTCGACGTCGCCGAACGGGCGGGCATCTCGGTGCAGTACCTGTCCGAGATCGAACGCGGCCGCAAGGAGCCGTCGAGCGAGATGATCGCCGCGGTCACCGGTGCGCTGGGCATCGACCTGGCCGACCTGCTGATCGGGATCGCCGGCCAGGTCCGTCACTTCCACCGCGTCCAGCACTTCCAGACGTCGCGTCCCATCGGACGACCGTCGGGCCCCGTGCTCTCGGCAGGTCCCGTGCTCATGGCCGTCGCCTAACGCTGTTCGAGCACCAGGTCCGCGAGGCCGTACTCGACGGTGCCCGCCGCGTCGAACACGCGGTCCCGGTCGGTGTCGTGGCGCAGCTCGGCCACGCTCCGGCCGGTGTGCCTGGCCAGGATCTCCTCCAGCTGCGTGCGCACCCTGACCACCTCGTCCGCCGCGAGGATCAGGTCGGGGATCGTGCCACGCCCCTGCGCCGCCGGCTGGTGCAGCACGACCCTGCTGTGCGGCAGCACGGCCCGGCGTCCCTCCGCACCCGCGGCCAGCAGCACCGCACCGGCCGCCACCGCCTGCCCCACGCACGTCGTCGCGACCGGGGCCTTGATGTAGCGCATGGTGTCGTAGAGCGCGAGCATCGCCGACGGGTCGCCGCCCTCACAGTTGATGTAGAGGTTGATCTCCATGTCCGGGTTGTCCGACTCGAGGTGCAGCAGCTGCGCGATCAACGCGTTGGCGACCCCGGAGTCGACGCCGGTGCCGAGGTAGACGATCCGCGAGCTCAGCAGGTGCGAGTAGACGTCCATGATCCGCTCGCCACGCGCGTCCCGCGTGATGACGTTGGGAATCGTGTAGGTGCTCATGCGACAGCCCCCGAGTGCAGTCCCAGCTTGTGCGTGCGGACGGGTACGACCTGCGCGAGATCGTTGACGACGTGGTCGATGAACCCGTAGTCGAGCGCCTGCTGAGTGGTGAACCACCGGTCGTGCAGCGAGTCGGTGAAGATCCGGTCGAACGGCTGGCCGGTGTCCTCCGCGATCAGCCCGAGCACGGTGTCCCTGGTGTACCGCAGGTCGTCCGCCTGCACCTCGACCTCGACCGCGGAACCGGCGATGCCGGCGCTCCCCTGGTGCATCAGGATCCGCGCGTGCGGCAACGCGAACCGCTTTCCCTTGGTACCGGCGGAAAGCAGGAACTGCCCCGCGCTGCACGCCAGCCCGAGCGCCAGCGTCGCGACGTCACACGGCACGAGCCGCATCACGTCCCGGATCGCCAGCATCGAGGGCACCGAGCCGCCCGGCGAGTTGATCCACAGCGCGATGTCCTGCCGCGGGTCCTCGCTCGCGAGCGACAGCAGCTGCGTCGCCAGCACCGTCCCGTTGTCGTCGTCGAGCGCGCCGTCGAGGATCAGGACCCGCTGACTGAAGAACCGTTCCCGCAGCCCTGGGCTGAAGAGCCTCTCGTTGTTCGTCATGCCACCGACGATGCCGTTGCGCTGCCGTGGTTCGCCGGTTTCTCTGCTGTGGGCAGATCAGCTCTCAGCAGGCACGAAGGCGGTGAGGGTCAGACGCCATCGCACGACTCCGCTGCCGGGCACGACCGCCACGGCACGAGCGGGGTCGTCGCGGTCGAAAGTGCGGCCGAGCATGGGTTCCACGCCGACGCTGCGGTACGGCTCGTCCGCCGGCCAGCCGCGAAGGTTGCGCCACAACGCGATGGAGACGGGTTGACCGGCGCACTCGACGAGCAGGTCGAGCTGGTGATCTCCATCCACCACGCGGATCTGGCCGTGTTCCAGGACCGCACCGGTCGCCGTGCCGTCGTCAGGCCCCAACGCGGCAAGGCCCGCCGGCCAGTCGCGCAGCACGGGCGCCGGATCGGTGATGAGCACCGGAGTGCCCGCGGGCGCGAGCAGACGCGCGGCGGGGCTGACGTCGAGCAGGGCGTGTGCCGCCCACACGAAGCGGTAGCCCGGCTCGGCGGTCAGTTCGTAGTCCGCGATGACCGCACCGTCGTGGGAGCCGATGTGGCGGCGGAGCGTGAACTCCGGGCAGACCACGCCGGTCTCGTCCCACGGTCTGCTCCACGCGTCGCCGTGGTCAGGTGTGCCGCGGACGGTCGGCACGCACTCCTCCAGGCCGCCCGCGTCGACGAACGGATCGCCCGGCCGCACGCTCGCGCGAGCGGCGTCAGGGCGATGCCACAGCCACTCGCGGCGGGCCGTGCGGAGCGACGTCCAGCGGCCGCCGAGAGCGTTGTCGACCTCGGCGTACAGCGGTGTGACCTGCAGGATTCACCCCTCCTCAGCCCGTTGCGCAGGCCCTTCCGTTGAGCGTGAACGACCTGGGGGCGGTGTTCCGGTCACGGAAGGACCCCAGGAATCCTATGGATACTTCGCCGCCCGGCGCGATCGTCGCCGTGTAGTGGACGTTGGCCGCGCTGACGGCCGCGCCGTGCTGCGACGAGCTCGCGTTCCACATCTGCGTGACGGACTGACCGTCGCTGAACGACCATCTCAGCGTCCAGCCGTTGACCGGGGTGCGGCTGGTGTTCTTGATCGTGACGCCACCTTGGAATCCGCCAGGCCACTGCCCGGTGATCCGGTAGGCGACCGTGCACGGCGGCGCGGGAGGAGGCGCGGGAGCCGGAGCGGGAGTCGGGGCAGGAGGCGGAGACGTCACAACGGGAGGCGCGTTCGTCGCCGTGGTGGACTTCGTCGGCTGAACACGCTTCGGAGGCGTCGTGCTGGAGGCGGTTGCGGTCGTCGTCGTGACGTCCATGCCGTTGCAGGGCAAACCCCACAGACCGCGGTTCTCCCTGGCCGCGGCGGCTTCAGCCTCGGCCAGCACGCCGGCAGCACCTTGCGCGCGCAGCACACCCTCCCGCACGGCGAGGAGTGCGTAGTCGGTGCCGTCCTCGAGCCACAGGTTCACTTCGCCGGGGATGAGCGAGGTGACGCGCACCGGCCGGGACAGCAATGTTTTTGCCGCGAAAGCATTTGCGGCGGCGGCCCAGCATTCGGCGGGCGGCGCGAGCAACGAGATGAGAACGCGCTCACCGCCCTCCAGTTCGACGGTGCGGCCGTCGATCACCTGACGCACGAACGTCGGCACGTTCTCCTGCGCGTCGGTGATCAGCGTCGGCGGTTTCGACGGCACGCGGGTGACCGCGGGCGGCGCCGGGCTCTCCGCCGTGCACGCGCACGCGCAGAGAACCATGAGAAGAGACAAGAACTTCCGCACCACCAGGGACTCCCGACGCGGTCGTTGAAACTTTGACGACCGTATCGCTCAGCGGGCGTTGCTGAATCCGCCGTTCGGCCTTGATCAACTACGCGAAAGGAGGTGTGGACAGTCCTCACGCGACCGTCTCGGGGCTGCACCTCGACGACTCCGGCGTAACCGTCCTGCTCGACTGACGCGGCGCGCGGGTCAGTGGCCAGCCGCTTGCCTGCTGCTCGCCCGTCCGCACCGGACTGCCCGCCTGCCGTACCTCACCGGTCGCCTGGCTCGCCACGGCCGGCGCCGCGGCGAACGCGAGCGCGTCGCCCTGTTGTCCTTTGTGGAGGGCTTTGATCCGGTCAGCCCGCCACGCCTCGGGCGACGTAGAGCTGCATACCGTCGAAGTCGAGAGTCACGTGGTAGGGCTTGTAGAAGCTGTGGGCGATGTCGCCGAGCACGTCGAAGCCGTGCCCGTCGTGCAGGTTCCGCTCGCTCGCGACGCTGTAGGCACCCGTGGCCGTGGCGTTGCCGAGGCGAACCTCCTTCGGATAGCACGGGTGGACGACCACCGCCCTGCCGCCGGCCGAGGACTCCTCCGGACGGTCGTGGTCGACGCGGATGCGCAGATCCTCGGCCACGGCCAACGACATGCCCGCGACGTTGCTGCCGGTCCCGCCGATGTTCAGGCCCACGACCCGCGGCCCGGAGCCGGCGAAGCTGCCCCTGCTGAACACCAGGTGTTCACGGACCAGCCACAACGGCAGCGGCTCCGCACCGGCCCGGTGCGCGGCGGCCCGCACCTGCCTGGCCGCTTCCGGAGTCCTGCGACGCAGGATCAGCGACCGGCCCGCGTAGTCGATCGTGGTGAGGAAGTGCTGGAAGATCGACGTCCCGAAGATGCCACCCTCCGAGTCCGGCCCCGGCTCCTCGTCCGACCAGTGCACGGGAAGGTTGCGCAGTTCGACGCCGCCCAGCCGGAACGACTCCAGGTAGCCGTAGTAGAACCACATGGTTCTGCCCTCGAACTCGTACTGCTGCTTCGTCACGGCCTGCAGCCCGGCCTCCGCGGCCACCTTCCCCGACAAGCTCAACGGCCCGACGCGGGTGTAGAACGAGAACCGCCTCGGCCGTCCGCCGTTGACCGAAGCCTCCACCTGCGGAATCGGGTCCATCTGCTGCCACGGCAGCCGCGCGATGTCGCCGCTGATCTGATACGGCTCGCCACGGACCGCCTCGTACCACTTGGCATCGGTCTCCAAGCCGGCCGCTCGCCAGTGCGGCGCGGCGACGGACAACTTGCCCTGCCGGTTGTAGCAGTCGGCCAGCAGCCGGTTGTTCCCCTGGTCGCCGGGCGCCAGGGCGACCGCCGTGCCGAGGTACTTCTCGGCGTCGGCGAACTTGTTGCTCAACAGCGCCACATGTCCTCGCCGGCTCGCGGCGTGCACGTTCTTGGGGTCGTTCCGCAGGATTTCCTCGTACGCGCGGCCCGCCTGTTCGAACTTCCCCGCCCTGAACAGCGCGTCCGCGGCTCCTCCGGTGCCGGCCTGTGCTTCGCCCATCAGCGGCGTGGCCGCGGCGGCGCCGGCCATGACGGCGGCGGCGCGCAGCACCGAACGCCGGTCCCAGTTCCCCTCAGTAGCCATGGAGCCAGTCAAGGGAGTGCGGTGTTGCCGGGGCGTATCAGGTTTTCGATATGGCGGCGATATGCACTGACCATCCGAAGTGGACGAAAAGCGGCCGCCCGTCCGTGATCACCCCGAACCGATCCCTGATCCACCCCCGAGCAACCTTCTGGCACGGTGCAACCCCGGATGACCGAAGTGCGTAGCAAGGGCGATGCAGAGCCGAGGAGGACACGCAGTGCGACGGGACAACGAGTTCGCGGAGTTCTTCACGAGCCGTTTCGACGCGGCACGCCGCGCGGCGTACGCGCTGTGCGGCGACTGGGGAGACGCCGAGGAGATCGCCCAGCACGCGTTCGTGCGGATGTACGTGCACTGGTCCAGGGTGCGCAGCGAAACCGCCGACGCCTACCTGAACACGGTCGTGACCAGGTTGTTCCTGGACACCCGCAGGCGCGTCCGCGGCCGGGAGCACCCGGTGGCCGACCCGCCGGAACAGGCGGAGCACGCCGGCTTCGCGCCCGACGAGCGGCAGGCGTTGCTCAGCGCCCTGCGGCAGGTGCCCGCACGGCAGCGGGAGGTGCTGGTGCTGCGTTTCCTGGAGGACATGTCCGTCGAGCGGACCGCTGACACGCTCGGCTGCACGGCCGGCACCGTGAAGAGCCAGACCGCACGGGGCCTGAACACTCTCCGCGACGCGTACCGCGCCGAACTGGGCGATCCCGCGCCCGCTCCGCAGACGTCGGTCGACGACGTGATGCGCCGAGGACGCCGCCGAGTGTTCGCGCAGCGGGCAACCGGTGTCGTGGGCGTCCTCCTGGTCGTCGCGGGAGTCGGCGTCGGCGCGACCGCGTTGAGCTCCGCACCCACCACGCCGCTGCCACCCGCGGACACCATCACCGTCACGACCACCACACCTACGACTGTTCGCGCCGAGGTCGGCTGGCCGAGGCTCAACGAGCCCACCCGGACTCCCACGCTCACCATGAGCCCGATGTCCGGCGTGCCCCCGATGATGTGCGAGCAGAAGGGAACACCGCAGCTGGCGGGTTGGCCGGGCATCATCGAGGCACCCGGCAACGTGCGTGCCGCGTTGGAGCGGGCGATCTCCGGTCCGGTCCAATACCACGTGACTCCGCCGAGAAACCCCGGCGAACGCAATTCCCACGCCCTGTGGGCGAACGCGGGCCACGGCAGCATCTGGTTGCGGGCGGGCACGTTCACCGGCAGCCCGCTGGCTCACGCGGACGACCAGAAGTGGGCGATGGGCGACTGCGTGGCACCGAAGAGGCACGTTCTCGCGAACGGCACTGTCATCCAGCTGCACGTGGTCCAAGAGGGAATGCCGGTGCCGACGCTCAACCAGCTGCTGATGATCTACACGCCGGCGGGCCGGACTTACCAGATCTCGTTGTCCAACCACAGCGGCGAGTTCTTCCTGAACGAGGGCTTCGACCAGGAGAAGGGCGGCCACCCGGAGCTCCCGCTGAGCGAGCAACGCCTGGCCGAGATCGGCCAGGCCGTGGCAGAAGCCGCCTAACCCCACCGCCACACCGTGCTGGCCTCTCCAAACGGGGGGCCAGCACATCCGCATGCCGTCATTGAGCCGATGCCGCCACCGCAGAATTCCAGCCGACCGCCACCACCCGGAGATTCCACAATGGAATCCCCAGGCCAAGCGAAGCGACACCCACGGACCAACAACCACGGCCGAGAGCTAAGCGAAGCGGAAACCCTGACAGGGCCGAGCAAAGCAACGACCCCCAGCAAGGCAGGCGAAGCAAGAACCCCGGCAGGGTGGCGCAAAGCAACAACTTTGGCTGGGCCGGGCAGAGCAACGCCCCCGGTAGGGGCCGGCAAAGCGACAACCATGGCTGGGTCGAACGAACGTGACGACCACAGCGGAGTCGAGCGAAGCGACGACCATGGCCGGGTCAAGCAGCGCAACACCCCGGTAGGGCTGGGCGAAACAACAGCCCTTGGCTGGGTCGGGCGAAGCGAAGACCCGACGACGACCAAGGCCAGGGGTCGAGCGAAGCGAAGACCAGGCGGGGTCCCAGGAACGGGGGTCGAGCGAAGCGAAGACCAGGCGGGGGTCCGGGGGCTGGGGTCGAGCGAAGCGAAGGCCCGGCGGGGGTCCGGGGGCGCAGCGCCCCGGCTGGGGTCTGGGGGCTGGGCCCCCAGAAAACACCACGATCGAGGCAAGGTCTGCGCATTCCGCAGACATAGGACACCCGAAGATCGTGCCCCCGGCGCGCCTCGTACAACATCTACACACTCCCGCACCCGTCGTGAGCTGCAGGTTTCCGCCACCATGGAAGTGCCACGGGGGCGTCGCCGTCGCTCTGGCGGTGATGCGAAATGAGCCGAAACAAGATCATTTACGGCCTGAACGACCTGCAGGCCGACGGCCTGGCTTGCCCACAGTGTGGAGCGAACTACCTGCAGGTCATGATTGCGTCGGTGCCCGTTGGGCACTCAGTGACCGGCTCCCAGGTTCACGCCTGTGTCGGGCAGTGTGCCGAGTCAGTCAGGGCAGCGATCGAGGCTGGGCACCGAGTAGGTGGTGCGCGATGACCGCCACCGCTGGTCGCGATCGTTCGTTGTGGGTGCAGTGCGCGTGCACAGCTCTGGTCGCGCTAGGCGCGGCGTACGCCTCGTATCGGCACGGACGTGAGTTCGCGCTGCGGTTTCGGCGCGGACGAGACGACCGCGGCGATCTGGCCGCTGATCGTGGACGGCTTGTTGACCACGGCGACGGTGGAGCTGTGGAAGACCGGTCGCGGTAGCGGGCGCTGGAAGGCCTGGCTGGCGTTCGTGTTCGGCATCGTGCTGTCACTTTGCGCCAACGTGGCCGCGGCCCCGGAGTTGAGTGTGTTCGCCGTGGCGGTCGCGGCGTGTCCGCCACTAGCACTTCTCCTCGCGGTCGAGCTGCTCAACCATGCACTGAAACGCCGACGCGCCGAGAGCGCGAACGAGACCGGAACCGAGAACAACGAGAACAGTGACGAGAACGCCGGCGTGGTACGTCTCGCGGCGATCTCGGACGACTCCCTACCGTCAGCAGAACCGACCGCCGAGCAGCGGATGTGGACGTACTTCCATGCGCAGGTCGCACGCGGCCGGATGCCATCTGGCGCGGAATTGGATCGTGCAGCGGGAACGAACAACTATGGTCGCCGGGTACTGCGCCAGTGGCACGAGAAGGGCCGAATCAGCTCCACGGCTGCTCAACTGCGCCAGCAAGACCCGCCAACCTGCGACACCATGAAGAATCGATTCTGAGAAAGCGGCGTCGACTGCGTGTGAGCCCTGGGACAAGCTCGCCAAGGTCGTGTATTGATCATGCGGTACCTCGCGAGATCCGCAGACATCTCTGGTGTAGTGCCGATCAGCGCTGTGGGAGAGCGCGAGTAATCGACGACATCGGGCGCGGGATATCGGTACCTGAGCCGTCTTCATCTGTTCAAGGCGCCTCGTCAGCGCTTGACTCAAGTTGGCGCAGCTGAAAACCTAGCGTCGGGAGGACCTGCCTATGCAACGACTCCTGTTCCCGGCCATCGCCGGTCTTTGCGATTTCGCAGGCGATTGGCTGCAGCAGACGAGGGCCGCTGGCGGCGATGTTTGCTGCGAGTTTGCGACCGCGTTCCAGCTGTTGAGGTGTTTGTTTGCGGAACGGGCCGGCTTGCCACAGGGCGACATCCATGCCGATCGGAGTGATCGTGCGGTCGAGCCGCGCGGACAGGTTGGCGATGATGCTCAAGCCATCGGCGTCCAGGTCACACCAAGCAGCCATCGGCACTTTGCCGAACGCAGACAAGACTGCCGCCAACGGATTGCTGGCGTATCCGCGTCCCCAGACGCACAACCAACGGCTGACTACTTCCTGAAGACCACAAACCTGCTCGAACGTGTCCTTATTCTCGACCACGAACACGCCGCGGACTGCTGAGATGTCGACCGTACCGACAAGCCTAATGCCGCCCGCAGGCACTCCGATCCATGGTTCGCTCGTGCGCGCATCAGCGACAACGCTTCCGACCCGCCACACCAGCGGTCCCCGCATCAGGACCTCCACGTCGGCCTCACGTACGGCCAGCGCGAATGGCATGTCCACGAGGTTGGCGAAAGCAGCCGCGCGCTCAGGGGTCCACCGCTTGGAGTCGTTGAAGGCATGGCTCGCGATGTCCTTGGCCGTAGGCGGGTCGTCTACGCCACCGGTGGCGAACCAGTAGCAGGCGGCACGGATCGCCGCTTCGTAAACCGACCACACGGTCGTCGCGCATTTGGACCCGCTGGGAACGCGCAACGGGCTGCCTGGCTCGACCACGGCGAGCAGTCGCTGTTCGCCGTGGAGTTCGTGGACATCTTGCATGAGGGCGCACAATTCGCTGCGGGCAGTATCGGGATCCGGCCTGCCCGTGAGTTCTTTGAGGTAGTCGTCAGCTGCCGCACGCCAGGCTTCCGTGAGCCTGAACGACTGAGGCCGGTAGTCGAACCCATGGACAGTGCAGCGCAGCACACCGAGGCCGCTGCGCACCAACTCCATGGCGGCCTGCCAGGCTTTGTCGCCGAACTGCGTCACCATGCCTGGCCAACGTCGCTCAGCGTCCGTACGCAGGACCCAGATGAGATCCTTTGTGGACAGTGACGCGGGAAGTGCGAACGGGACGGCTCGAGCCCGCGGCAGCAGGTCGACCCGGCGAACGCTGACCCTGCCCTTTCGGTCACGCGGCACACGGTAGGACTCCGGCGAGCCCGGAGATGCGGACTTCGGCACCGTGAAGGCCGCCACGTCGTGTGGCAGCGCCGGCAGCGGAACCTCGATGCGTCCCGCGCTCTCACCAAACGGAAAGTCGGGGTTCGGGTCAGTCATCGCCTTCCTCCTTCTCTCGCCCCGACCGGATGTGACCAGCAGTCAACTCAACCTGCTCGGACATCTCGTTGAATCCCCACACACGGGTCGGCCGGTTGTACGCGTCCGATTCGCTGACGTGGGAGAACCAGAGCAGCTGACCACAGACGTCAGCGGCGTCCACCAGAACACTGTCCTGGCAGGTGCCGAGGATGGTGACACGGCTCTCCTGCGCCACTCGCTTGAGAGCCCGGAGAACGTCCTTTCGGTTGACCTCGCCGAGGCTGTTGCCCAGCTCGTCGAGCACGAGCACCCTGCCATGCGTCTCGGAGTCAGCGAGGACGGCCGCGAGCACCAGTTGCACCGCGTACACCTTGACCTGAGCACCGTTGGCGACTTCGCGATAGGACACGTGGCCACCACTGCGAGACCGCTTCCACCTTGGTGTGACTTCCCAGACCCATTCTGCCGCGCCATCAGGCACGGAGGTGGCGACGTGCAGGTCGGCACCGTTGCCGCCGCGTGCTTCGTCGAGTCGGTTGAACGCGTTGCTCACGCGGGACAGGATTCCTTCGACCCGCTGGGAGATCATGTCCTGCAGCACCCCGAGTCGCATCTCGGCATCCGCGAGGTCCAGTTCGAGTCCGTGGTGGATCCGCTGGTGTTCAGCGCGCTGCTCGACGATGCGTGTCCTCGTGACTTTGTCCGCGCCAGCTATGACGTCGAGCTTCGTGCGTAGCGGAAGCGCGATGGTGGTCAAGGCAGTCTGAGGTGCTTTCCCGCCTTCGTGCCGTGCGAGTGCGACTCGAAGTGTGACGCACTCGCGCAGCTCGTCAGGCGCGGATTCGGCGTCGAAGGGGTCGATCCCGAACAGCCGCAGGGCCTCGGTTAGGCGTTCGACGGCATCGAGCCGCAGGTCCGCTGGATTTGACGACGTCTGCTCGTCGTACGGATTGTCTGTGTCGTCTGCATCGGTTGGCCGAAGTGCACGCCACTCTTCGACGTCGAGGTCTTGCCGCCTCTTCTTGCGGTTCATGAGATTTGTGAGTCGAGCCTTCTCAGTCTCACGCAACGCGGCTAGCTTCACGTCGAGCGCAGCGATCATGTGCTGGTACCCGCTCAGCGCATCTCGTGCCGATTCCCATTCGCTCTGACGTCGTTCCTCCTCTCCTTCCGCTGTCACAAGGGCGCCATCCAATGTGGCGATCTTGCTCGCGAGTTCTTGCTCCTCGCTGTTCACAACTTCCAGGCGTTCGGCTGCGACTGCGGAGTCGTGCCGTGCCACGGCGAGCGCCAGCGCCGCCTCCGCGAGCTGCACGTGACCAGCGGCAATGTTTAGCTTTTCACGCGCTGCCGAGAGCTCTCGTCGCAGCCGTGTGAGCACGGCGTCATGACCGGTCTGCGGCTCGGCGAATCCGCCGGTCACGGTCAGGCCCAAGACGGAGTCCAACGCGCCTGGCGGTGAGAAGAGCGTGTCGAACCGATTGCTCAAGGCGTGCAGGAACGCTGTGACGGGCAATCGGCACCGCACCCCGTCGGGAAGCGACCCCTCCTCGTCATCGGTGGTGATGATGAGGGCGCCTGGGACATCGGCAATCACGTTGCGTGCTTCTTCAAGGAGGTCGTGCTCGACCACGACAGCATCGCGGTAGGCCCAGAGCCTCGGTTCCCAGTCGCGGCGAACGGCCTCGTCGACCTCCAGCACGTCGAACAAGGCAACGCTGTCGATCTGCTGGGCTCGCAGCGCATCGATGATCTGCCCTGCGTTGCCGGCCCGTCCCTCCTCGGCTCGTTGGAGTTCCGCCTGCGCATCGCCGACAGCTTGATCAGCCGCTTCCCGCAGGATCTGCTTCCTGTTGCGATCTTCAACGGCCTTGTCGCGCTCTACCAGTGTCTCGACGGCTGAACGACCATCCCAGTCGGTAGCGCCCCCGAGAAGGCGGTTTCGCTCGTCGACCAACAACGTGTGACGCTCAGAGACCCGCGTCCGGTTGAGGCGGAGGTCGCTGGTGTGCTTCTTCGCCTTGGTCCACGCATCGCGTCTGCGTGCTTCGTCGCCGCTGAGGTCGGTATTGCGTCGCAGGCCCGCGAGCTCGTCCTCCGCGGCCTTTGCCTGCGCAGCCGCTGCACCGTGCTGCTCGGCGAGGGCTTCGATTTCCTCGGCTGCAAGGCGGTCGGCCTTCTGTACTTGTGCGTACATGAGGGCGACGTACTGTCGCCAACTCGTCTCTGCCGCGGTGAGTTCGGCACGTGCCGCGTCGCGGTCATCGATCGCACGAAGATCGGCTGTGTCTCTTGCGTCGCGCTCCGCGGCTTGCGCCAGCGACGCGTCCCGCTTCCTCCGTTGCTCGAGCACCTGGCCCCGCTGTTCGCGTTCTTCGTCCAAGTGCCCTTTCGACCCGGACAGCGCGATCAGGGATTCACCGATGTCCTTGGGGGCCATCTCGGTCATCTGCTGGCTCAGCAACGACGGCACGGGCGGGCGCAGCGGTGTGTCGAGGTAGGCGAGGCAGCGGGGAGAGTCCCCGTACAACACCTCCGCCATGCGTGAGGCGGAAATGGGCTCGTTCCCCCGGAGGGACTGCCAGATCGAGTCAGCCTGCAGATAGCGCTGTTGCTCGTCAGGATCGTTCGCCAGGTGCACACCGTCCGCCCACCGGACCTGGAAGTACGGCTTCGACGTCTCCAGCCGGATCCATACGGTGACCGCCGTCTGGTGTGGATCGTCGTCGTCAGCGAACACACCGATGATGTAGCCGGTTGAAGCGTTGTGCCCGAGACCCTTGACACCCGCGGAGTCAGCGCGGAACAACACCCCGGCGGCGATCCGGCCACCGCGGTGGTGCAGCTGCCACTGCGGATCGGCGAGCAAGATCGAGACAGCTGCCAGAAAGCTGGTCTTTCCTGACCCGTTGGAGTCGCCGCGAGGTCCTTGCCCAGACACTGCGATGAAGGTGCCGGGCACCAGAGGGACCGGGTGGGTCGTCAAGCGGGCGACATCGATCGTCTGCACAGTGACGAGGTTCCGGGAACCGATCACCCCACGGTTGCTCGTGCGAGGAATCGCCAGGGGGCTGTTCATCAGTGATCGCCTTCCGGATTGGGAGTCTTTGCGGCACGGAGCCTGCGGATGGACAACGCTAGGTCTCCGTGCGGTTCGGCGAGGAGGATCAGCTCCTCGAACAAGATCGTCGTTGCGGCGGAGGTAAGCCGTTGGAACTGTGGACCGGGAACGATGCCTCCCGACACGCCGCGCACGAGGTCACGAGCGCGTAGTTCCCGGATCGCCGCGCGTACCGTTCCTGGCCGGACCTTTCCCGTTTCGAGCAGTGACGGCGCGACGGGGTGCTTGCCAGTCCACATCGATTCCGCTGTCACGTAGCCCTCGGCGCGGGGGATGGCCACACAGAAGAGCAACACCATGGCCAACACGGCCCGCTGGTCAGCAGGAAGCTGCCCGATCCCCAACCGGATCAACTGCTCCCGCACGCCATCGTCATAGCCCGAGAGGAATCCACCGAGGGTTTCCACGAGCGAGCGACCGCCGGCGGCCAGCACCTGCTCTACGACATGCCGCAGCTGAGGATCCAGTAGTGCCCGGAAATCCTTGGCTTGCACCGGGAACCGGGCTGACTCGACCGCCGCAACCGCCGTGAGGACTTCGTCCCTTCGGGACGGCGTGAGCGACTCCAACAGCCGTTCAGTCACTCGTGTCTCCCTTGGGCGCGGGAAGTTGGTCGTGCTCGCGACGTAGTCGTGCGAGGTCGGAGTCTCGCCACACCGCCACGGCGGGGCCGAGCCGCACCAGCCCATCGCCGAAGTCCGGGGCGAGGTACCCCCAGCTGCGCAGGCAGTTGATGAACCGCGTCACTTCCTTGACTCCCAAAGGTTCGAGCGTCTCGCGCAGGACGTGCACAGTGGTCGGTTCTCCAGGGAAGGGCGGGGCGTCCGGGTCCGGCCAGCAGCAGCTGAGGCAGGCGGCGAGCGTGAGAATGGCGTTGTCGGTCGCGCCGGGTGGCCCGCCAGCGTCATCCGGCGCGAGAGGGCTGTCCAGTTCCCAGCCAAGTGTCAGTTCCGCACCCGAGGGCTCGCGAAGCTCCACCAGCCTCCGTCCGGCCCTGCCCGCCGCGATACCGAGTTCCCTAAGCTCGACAGGATCTTGCGGTGCGCGAATAGTTCTCCAGACCCGCATCGTCGCCATAGTGACTGGATCAGTCATCGGGCGTCTCCTCCTCGTAGATCAGGCGGATCGGGGTGACATAGCTGACCAGTCCGGTGGCATCGACGTGCAGGACGTCGGAGAGCGACACGGTGAACGGCAGCGTCTTGTCTGCTGCGGCCACCAACACGTCGGTGACCAGCTTGATCGCATGTGGCCACGGCACCGACCTGATCGCGTCGGTCAGGTCGACGGCTATCTGGCCGCGCAAATGCAGCCGCAGGGTGGCTTCGCGCCGTTCACGCAGGCGCGCACGTCGTTCGCGCGCTTGTTCAACAGGATCATGATCGTCTGACAGGTCCGGTGCACTCGGAGGCCGTTGTCGTGGTTGACGAGGACGGAATCGCTCGAGGGCACCGAGAACCTCATCTGGGGTGATCGACGCGTCCGCTGGATCGAAGACCAGATCGGCGAGAACCTCGGCCAGCTTGTTCTGCGGCGAGTGCAGCGCGGCGGTGCGGTACTGCTCCGGCTCGAGCATCGAGAAGTCGCGGTCCGCGCTGACTCGCCGGAGCAGACGATCGACGAGCTCATTCGCCGCTGCGGAATAGCGCAGTGCTTGGGTGATCAACTTAGAGCTGGATCCGCCAAGTTCGGGGAACCGGCTCTCGACCACTGCGACGAGCTCCCGTGCCTCCGTCAGCAGTCGGTCCGCTGAGCGGTGGTTGTTCCTGCCGCGCAACAGTTCCTCGACGGGACGGTCGCGTAGTTGCACCAGCTCTCCCGCGCTGATCGAGAGCGCACGCCGGAGCGTCAGCAGCTTGGTCTCGACGTCCTCACGGCTGACGAGGCCAGCAAGAATCTCCTGCCGGGTCTCATCGAGCAGGATGAGGATCTCCTGGATTCCGCGGCCGCGACGCAGGCGCTCGAAGACGAGCAGCGCGGCCACGGCCGACGGATTGAAAAGCAGCCGACGGAGGAACGCGTGGTCCTGCGGGCGGGTCAGCATGCCCATGGCCTTGAACACGGCCACGCGGCTCTCGAACATGCCAGGACCGGCTTCCTTGCACGCGGCTTCGAGTTCGGCGACCGTCAGCCCCGCTCCTGTTTCGTCGAGGTCACCGAACGCCTCGTAGACAGCGTGTGCCCAGCGCAGCAATCGCACGTCCTTGATTACGGCGTCTGAGGCGTGAGCGACCGGAGCAACGAATGCACACAGGCGCGCCAGAAACGCCGAGTCGGACTCGTCGTCTTGGTTCGAGAAAAGATCATCCACGGCGTGGGCATCCTTCACTTCGAGATGGCTCGAAATGAAACCACAGACCTCCCCGCATCTGTTAACCGAGATCTCGAACTACTCCATCGAGGTGAAGGCGTCCACTCGGCTGGATCAGCCAAATGTTCTCCAGTTCATTCAGGATGAACTGGAGAAAGTTGGCGTGGACACAAAGTGTCACCTTTTTGTCATGTTTCTGACCATCGCTTCCAGGGCCGAGTTCTCAGCCGAGCGGCGACCGAAAGGGCTACCGACCGACGCATCAGTTGATCTGACAGTGCGATGGATCTTCGTCCACTACGCTCAAAGGCCGACGCTTGTGCGAGATCCGTGACATGCGACCGCGTGTGGGTTCGTAACAGCGTCGCTGGAACTCTCGACTTAGAGTTGGCAGTCTGTCGGCGAGGAGGTCATGCGTGCAGCTTGACGAGGTCAAGCCTGGGTTGCGACTGGAGGGGCTCATCCCTGCCGAGGTCGTCACCGTCCTCGCGGTACAGCACCACGGTGCCGACGCGCTGGAACTGACCTACAAGACCGCTGCTGGTGGGCTCGGGCAACAGGTGGTGTTCCGGAAGGACGTGGGCGCGCTGTCGGTCGCCCGGACCGGGAGCCGTAGCTTCAACGCTCCGGCGAACGACTTCAAGCTCGTTGCCGAGGCCCAGCGCATCAAGCTCGCCGGCTTGTTCGATCCCATGCTTGCGGTGGCTACCAGTGATGTCCGGCCGCTGCCGCACCAGATTCGAGCGGTCTACGGCGAACTACTCCCGCGCACGCCGCTGCGGTTCCTCCTGGCAGACGACCCCGGCGCCGGTAAGACGATTATGGCTGGGCTCTACATCAAGGAGCTCATGCTTCGCGATGACGTGCAGCGATGCCTCATCATCGCGCCAGGCGGCCTCGTCGAGCAGTGGCAGGACGAGTTGTTCTTCAAGTTCGGGCTTCGCTTCGATCTGCTGACCAACCAGCTGATCGATGCGAACGTCAATCTCAACGTCTTCGAAGCGAACCCGCTACTGATCGCGCGCATGGACCAGCTTGCCCGCAACGAAGAGCTACAGGGGCGGTTGAGCGAAACCGAGTGGGACCTGATCATCGTCGACGAAGCGCACCGTATGGGAGCGCATTTTTTCGGCGGCAAGCTGCAGAAGACGAAGCGCTTCCAGCTCGGTGAGCTACTCGGCGAGTTGACTCGTCATTTGTTGCTGATGACGGCCACTCCCCATTCCGGCAAAGAGGAGGACTTCCAGCTCTTTCTCACCCTGCTGGACCGTGATCGGTTCGAGGGCAAGCACAGGACCACCGCCGATACCAGTGGCGTCATGCGCCGGATGGTCAAAGAGGATCTGCTTACCTTCGAGGGCAAGAAGCTGTTTCCTGAACGTGTCGCTGAGACCGTTCCCTACGAGCTCACCGCCTCTGAACAGCACCTGTATGAGGAGGTCACCGAGTACGTCCGCACCGGGATGAACCGGGCGGAGAAGCTCGATGGCAAGCGCAGGAACACGGTCGGCTTCGCGCTCACGGTTTTGCAGCGCCGTCTTGCTTCCAGTCCTGAGGCGATCTACCGCAGCCTGGTTCGTCGCTCACGACGCTTGGAGCGCAAGAAGCAGGAGATCCTCAGCGGCACTTATCAAGAGGCTGAGCCAACTATTGACCTCGACGGCCTCGACGCGGACGACTACAACGCCGAGGAGATCGAGACTCTCGAGGAGGAGTTGCTCGACGCCGCCACCACCGCGCGTACGGCGAAGGAGCTCGACGTCGAGCTGGCCGAGTTGGCCGAGCTGACAGCGCTGGCGAAGAGGGTGCGCGATCTCGGAACTGACCGCAAGTGGACCGAGCTTTCCGCAATCTTGCAGGACAACGCTCTCACCACGGACAAAGGCGGCTGGCTGCGGAAGTTCATCATCTTCACCGAACACCGTGACACCCTCGACTACCTCCAGGGCCGAATCAGCTCGCTCCTAGGCCGTCCAGATGCCGTTCGGGCCATCCACGGTGGTGTCCGCCGCGGCGAGCGTCGGCAGATCACCGAGGAGTTCACCAAGAACCGCGACTGCCAGATTCTCATTGCCACTGACGCGGCAGGTGAGGGACTGAACCTCCAGGCTGCTCACTTGATGGTCAACTACGACCTCCCCTGGAACCCGAACCGGATCGAACAGCGGTTTGGCCGGATCCACCGCATCGGCCAAGAAGAGGTCTGTCGCCTCTGGAATCTGGTGGCCTCCAGCACCCGCGAGGGCGAGGTCTTCAGCCGTTTGCTGTTGAAGATCGAAGAGATGCGCAAGGCCTACGGCGGGAAGGTCTTCGACGTGCTCGGTGAAGCCTTCACGGAGACACCGCTCCGTGACCTGCTGATGGAGGCGATCCAGTACGGCGAGCGTCCAGATGTCCGGGCGAAGATGCACAAGGTCATCGACGCCAGCGTCGGCGACGGAATCAAGGAACTGCTGGAGGAGAGGGCACTCGCCGCGGACCACTTGGCGGAAGCCGACCTTGCGGCGCTGCGCGCAGCAATGGATGAAGCTCGCGCTCGACGCCTGCAGCCGCACTACATCGAGCTGGCGTTCAAGGCGGCGTTCACTCGGCTTGGCGGGCGGATCGCCAAGCGCGAACGCGGTCGCTATGAGATCGCGAACGTGCCGGCGCTCCTCCGGGCCGGTAAGCACGGACCTGTTGCGACTCGTTATGACCGCGTCACCTTCGACCTGGCCCAGGTCGCTCCTGCGAATGATCTGGTCCGCGCCGATCTCCTTGCTCCAGGCCATCCGTTGCACGACGCGGTCATGGACGAGGCGATCAAGCAGTTCGGCGGCATCCTCAACTCGGGCACGGTGTTGGTGTCCTCGCAGCTTGAGGAACCGCACTTGCTCGTGGGTGTCATCGAAGAGGTCGCGGACGCGACCGGCACCAGCGTTGCGCGTCGCTTCGGCTACGCGTTTGTCGACCGCTTCGGCACCGTGACCGCGGCCGGTCCTGCTCCCTACCTCGACTGTGTCGCCGCACCGGAAACGCCTGCCGTCGCGGCGGCACGTGCCCTGCGCTGGCTAGCTGAGGCGGAGGACAAGGCCACGAGTTGGATCATCGCTAATCGGTTGCCAGAGCACCTCGCCGAGGTTCAGCCCCGGCGCCGGGCCGAGCTGACGAAGATCCGGAACCTGGTCACCAAGCGGCTCTCGTCCGAAAGCGAACGTCTACTCCTGGAAGCCGCGGTCGCCTCGGAGCAGGAGCAGAAGGGCGAGAAGCCCAGGGAGTCTTCAGACAGCCTGAATCGCAAGGCTGTGGAGCTCGACGTACGGCTGCGCCGCCGACTCGAGCTACTCGACCAGCAAACCCTGATGTCGACGAAGCCGCCTCTCATCGTCACGGCTGCCCTCGTCTTGCCGATCGCGCTGCTCGAAGATGACCTACCGGCTAGCGCCCCGATCCACGCCAAGGAGACCAAGGAAGTCGAACGTCGTGGCGTCGACCTGGTGATGGCGTGTGAGCGGAAGCTTGGCCGCGAACCGATCGAGCAGGCCTTCAACAACCCCGGTTTCGACATCCTGTCCACGGCGTCGACCGGCGAGACGTACCGGATCGAGGTCAAGGCTCGCCTCGACGGCGCCAAGGATTTCTTCGTCACCCACAACGAGGTCATGACCGGAAAGAATGCCGTGCCCCGCTACCGTCTCGCCCTGGTGAGAGTCGATCCACGCGGACCACAGCACGATGAGGTCCGCTACCTCGATAACCCGTTCGCCACCACCAACCTCGGCGATTTCGAGGCCACCGGTATCCGGGGTGATTGGGCCAAGTCGTGGACCAAGGGAACGGCACCCTTCTGATGGTGACGACTCCCCAAAGGACCCTTGTCGCGGTTCTCGCCAACCCTCCGCTCACCGATGGCAAGAGAACCCTGCGTCGGGTGGCGTTGGCGGCTGAACTGCTTGGCTTCGAGGACGTTGCGGTGGCGAACCTCTTCTCAGTGCCATCGCACGCGACCGGTGCCATCGCCGAACTCGGAATCTCGGAGGACGGCTGGCTGAAGGCAAGACCCCCACTCGAAGCCTCTCTTGGCGTGGCCGACGGCGTTCTGCTTGCGTACGGAGCGACCTCACCGACTGGAGGAGCGCGTCTTCAGTTCCGCAGCCAGATCGCCTGGCTGCGTGACCGCCTCGCTGCCAGAGCTCTGCCGACCTGGCACGTCGGTGACGGACCGCGACATCCGTCCCGATGGCAACGATGGACCTACCGAGCGCACCCCGAAGTACCGTTCCCCGAAGCTTTGCGTAACAGTTTTGTCCCGGTGCACGTCGAATGTGTAGATGGTCCCGTCAGGTGCGGGACAGGCAAGTCGCGGTAGTGAAACACCGCTTGGTCGAGCCCAGCAGGGCTCAGAGGGTCGAGGAAGTCCTTGCAGAAGCGCAAGCTGATCGAGGTGGCGCTGCCGCTGGAGGCGATCAACCGCGAGTCAGCGCGGGAGAAGTCGATCCGCCACGGTCATCCGTCGACGCTTCATCTGTGGTGGGCCCGACGGCCGCTCGCGGCGGCTAGGGCGGTGCTGTTCGCCCAGCTCGTCGACGACCCATCCTCGCGGCCTGACGAGTTCCCGACCGAGGAGCTGCAGCGCAAGGAACGCGCACGACTGCACAATCTGATCGAGCGGCTCGTCGTCTGGGAGAACATCCGTGACGAGAAACTGCTCGCTGAAGCACACGCCGAGATCCTCAAGTCGACCGACGGCAACCCTCCGGCGATCCTCGACCCCTTCGCCGGTGGCGGCACCATCCCCCTCGAAGCGCAACGCCTTGGGTTGAAAGCACACGCCTCCGACCTCAACCCGGTCGCGGTCCTCATCAACAAGGCACTGATCGAGATTCCGCCGAAGTTCCGTGATCAGCCGCCGGTGTTTCCGGGGCTAGCCGACTCCCAGATTCGGCAGTGGAAGGGCACAGAGGGCCTCGCCGCCGATGTCCGCGCCTACGGCGCCTGGATGCGAGATGAGGCCGAGAAGCGGATCGGCCACCTCTACCCCAAGGCCACCCTCTCCGACGGCACCAAGGCCACCGTCATCGCCTGGATCTGGGCTCGCACAGTCACCTGCCCCAATCCTGCTTGCGGCATCGAAATGCCTCTCGTGCGGACCTGGTGGCTCGGCAAGAAGAAGGGTAAGGAGGCGTATGTCGTCCCTTCGGTCGTCTCAGCACCCGCCCATCCCTCACGACAGCGTGTGAAGTTTGAGATTGGCCACGATAAGGCGGGCGCGCCGACTGCTGTTGCGGACGGCACAGTTTCCAAAACCGGTGCACGATGCGTCGCGTGCGAGACCGCCACTGACCTCAAGTACGTGCGCGCGGAAGGTCGTGCCCGCCGAATTGGTTCGCAGCTGATGGCAGTTGTTGCCGAGGGTAACCGGCAGCGCATCTATCTGGAGCCCACAGACAAGCATCGAGTTGCTGCAGCTGCTGATCGCCCTACGGACTTGCCGGACTCGGCGCTGCCCGAAGAGGCGCTAGGCTTCCGTGTGCAGGCCTACGGCATGACGAAATGGGTCGATCTTTTCACCAATCGCCAACTCGTCGCGCTAACAACTTTCAGCGAGCTGGTCTCCGATGTACGTGAGCGGATCATCGCCGATGCCGGCACCGCGTCGTACGCCGACGCCATCGCGACGTACCTAGGCATGGCAATCAGCCGCACGCTCAACAAGTCGACGTCCATCTGCTCTTGGGACAGCAGCCCAAAGATGGAGGCGGTTCGTGGACTGTTCGCTCGTCAGGTCATACCGATGGCATGGGACTTCGCCGAAGCGAACGTTCTCGGCTCGTCGTCTGGAACTTTGCAGAGGACGTCGAGTGGGTAACACGCTCACTGGAGCGTTTGCCAATAAGTGGGCTGCCAGGCAGAGCTCGACAGGATGACGCCGCAAGTCGCGACTATTCCTCGATGCTCATTAACACAGATCCGCCATACTACGACAACATTGGCTATTCGGATCTGTCAGACTTTTTCTACGTGTGGCTGCGTCGTTCACTCCGCTCGGTTCAGCCTGGACTGCTCTCGACGATGCTTGTTCCAAAATCCGAGGAACTGGTTGCGAATCCGTACCGTCACGACGGCAAACAAGGAGCGCAAAGTTTCTTCGAGAACGGTTTCCGCAAAGTATTCGCCCATGCTCGCGAGACTGCGACAGAGGACTGCCCAATTGTCGTCTGGTACGCGTTCAAGCAGAGCGAATCTGATGAGTCAGGTGAGGCCTCGACAGGCTGGGAGACCTTGCTCGAGGGCATGATCCGCTCCGGCTGGATGATCACTTCAACGTGGCCCAACCGGAGCGAACTCGGAAACCGAATGCGAGGCCAGGCATCCAATGCCCTCGCCTCGTCGATCGTGCTATCCCTGCGGCCGCGGCCTGATAGCGCACCAATGGCCGACCGCCGTGAGTTTATCGCCTCATTGGAGAATGACCTTCCTGATGCACTGCGCAAGCTTCAGCAGGGGCAGATTGCGCCTGTAGATTTGCCCCAGGCTGCGATTGGTCCAGGAATGTCGGTGTTCAGTCGCTACGGTGGCGTGATTGAGAACGATGGGTCTAGAATGACCGTTCGCTCAGCGTTGGCGCGGATCAACGAGATCCTCGACCAGGTACTGGCCGAGCAGGAAGGCGATTTCGACGCGACGACACGTTTCGCAATCGCGTGGTATCGCCAACACGGATACGGGGTCGGCAGGTTCGGTGACGCGGACAATCTCGCACGGGCTCGGAACACAAGCGTGGACGTGATGGATCGGGATCAGATCTTGATGAGCCGGGCAGGCAAGGTTCAACTGATCAAGCCAGCAGATCTGCCGAGCGATTACGACGTTTTCAACGATAGTCGTATCAGCCACTGGGAAGTACTGCACCATCTGATCAGGATTGTGGAGGGTGATGGCATCGCCCGCGCTGGAGAGTTCCTCCAGGCAGCCTTGAGTCGCCAAGACGGCATCATTGACGCTGACCTTGTCAAAGAACTCGCCCACTTGCTATTCCGCATCGCCGAGGGCAACGGTTGGACCAAAGACGCGCTGAGCTTTAACAACCTCGTCACGAGCTCGCCAGAAATTCTCGAAGCGACGCGGGTGGCGAAGAAGCACGTTCAGGTGCAGGGGGCGTTCGATTTCTCCGAGGGGGACGACTAGCATGGCAGTGAGTAACCGGGACCGCATTGGCCAAATGTTCGACTTGCTGGCGCCCAAGCTGGATGCCTTCCTGTCCCTGATCCTCGACCCGCAACTTGAGGCTGGGCGCACGTGGGTCGACATCGTGACCACTGTTGACAACAACAACGCTAGGGACGTTCACCGTGGCGACCCGTCGGTCCAGCTGAAAGTGGTCACCCAGGACTACACGCACCGATACCGGCGCAACTGGCGTCCGCTGGCGGCTCACCTGAACCGCACTCATCAGGCCTACGCCGCCGAACTACTGCAGGTACGGCACACCTGGGCACACATGAGGTCGTTCACCGACGACGACGCCTACCGAGCCCTCGACACCGCCCAGCGGTTCGCCGTCGCCATCGGCGCCGTCGACACGGGCGAGGAGATCGCGCGTATCCGACTCAACTTGCGCCGCGTCACCGCGGACAAGGACGACAAGAAACTCCTCAAGTCGGCGGTCGACAACCCCGAGGCGGCTGGGCTCAAGCCGTGGCGTGAGGTGCTTCAGCCGCACGATGACGTGGCGACGGGCAACTTCCACGCCTCCGAGTTCGCCGCTGACCTGTACAAGGTCGCTACGGGCGGCGAGGCGGACTCGGACTATGCCGATCCGGTGGAATTCTTCAAGCGCACCTATCTAACCGAAGGCCTCCGCGATCTCATCGGTCGCGCAGTGCGCAGGCTGTCCGGTGATGACAATGCCTCGCCGGTGATCAACCTGCAGACCAACTTCGGTGGCGGGAAGACCCACTCGATGCTGTCCCTGTGGCACATCGCAGCTGGACTACCGGTTAGCGATTTCCCGCAGGAGACCCAGGAACTGCTGAACGCCAACGGTTACACCAGCGTACGAGTCAACCGCGTCGCGATCGTGGGCAACCACCTCAGTCCCTCCGGTGCCACAAAGGAAGACGGAACCCAGGTCAACACCATCTGGGGTGAGCTGGCGTGGCAGCTCGGTGGCGCGGAGGCTTTTGCGATCGTCGCCACCGCCGACAGCAACCGGACCCATCCGGGCAAGGCGTTGCACGAGCTGCTCGCGAAGTACGCCCCGGCGGTGATCCTGATCGATGAATGGGTTGCCTACGCTCGCTCACTCGTGGGTCGTGACGACCTCGCCGGCGGCACCTTCGATGACCAGTTCACCTTTGCCCAGTCACTCACCGAAGCCGCGAAGGGCACCTCGGGGGTTCTCCTCGCGATCTCCATCCCTGCCTCCGAGAGCAGCGACGGCGCAGAGATCGTCGCCGGCAACGCCGAGGAGGTGGGCGGCGCCAACGGTCTTGACGCGCTGAAGCGACTGCAGAACGTCGTACGCCGGGTGGCTGAGCAGTGGCGACCGGCGTCCTCGGACGAGGCCTACCACATCGTGAAGCAGCGTCTGTTCAAGCAACCTGACGCGGCCGCGCTCGCGGCGATCGGCGCAACCGCGCGCGCCTACGTGGAGATGTACCGCAAGTACATTGACGACTTCCCCCGCGAGGCTCGGGATTCGGCGTATGAGAACCGGATCAAGCGGACCTACCCGATCCACCCCGAGCTGTTCGACACCCTCTACGAGGAGTGGTCTTCGCTCGAGCGCTTCCAGCGCACCCGCGGCGTGCTGCGGTTGATGAGCACGGTGATTCACGCTCTCTGGACCGGCGAGGACGCCGCGCCGTTGATCATGCCAGCATCGATCCCGTTGGCTACGGCGAACGTGAACGCCGAGTTGACCCAGTACCTGCAGGACTCCTGGAAGACGATCATCGATGCGGACGTCGACGGCGCCAACTCGGAACCGGTCCGGATCGACAAGGAGAAGCCGCTCTACGGCCAGCGAGCGTTGACCAAGCGGCTCGCTCGTGCGGTGTTCTTCGGTGCTGCACCGACCATCGCACCCGGCTCGACCCACAAGGGCATCAGCACCCAACGGGTCTTTCTCGGCACCGCAGTTCCCGGCGATGTCCCTGGCAACTTCCACTCCGCACTCACCCAGCTCGGCGACCGGGCGACCTATTTCTACTCCGGCTCTGGGAAGTACTGGTACGATCTGCAGCCCAACATCACCCGCACCGCGAAGGATCAGGCCGAGCGTCTGCACCCGGAAGAGGTCTGGGCGGAGATCGTCCGCCGGCTCAAAGGCCAGGCCCAAACCCGCGGCGACTTCACGGGCGTGCACGTGTGTCCAGAGAGTCACGCCGACATCCCCGATACCGATGAGGCCCGGCTCGTCATCCTCCACCCAAAGGTCGCGCACAAGCGCGGCAACGAGTCGCCAGCGAAGGAATTCGCCCAGAAGGCCACCGAACAGCGCGGCAGCGCTAATCGGACCCACCGCAACATGTTGGTCTACCTCGCCGCAGATGAGGCTCGACTGGAAGAACTCGGCACGGCGACCCGCGACTACCTCGGCTGGAGTCATGTGCTCGCTAACGAGGTAGATCTCGATCTGACCCAGAACCAGCGGAACCAAGCCGCGCAGCGGCGCGGGCAGGCCGATCAAACGGTGACCGCTCGCCTGCTGCAGACTTTCGTTTGGGCGTTGGTTCCTGCCCAGCCCGACCCCGGCGCACCGTTCGTCCTTCGTGAGACCAAGGTCGAAGGTCAGTCCGACTCGCTGGCTGAACGAGTCTCGCGCCGCCTTGGTAATGACGGAGACCTGTCCACCCGGCAGGCTGCAGCGACGATCCGCCTGGCCATTGGCAAGGTGCCGCAAATTTGGAAGGACGGCCACGTCTCCCTCGGCACGCTTTGGGGGCTCTACAGCCAGTACCCCTACCTGCCGCGCCTGCGCGACCGCCGCGTCCTCGATGAGGGCATCATCGATCTGCCGATGATCTGGCAGACCGACGCCTTCGCCCTCGCCACTGGCTACGACGAAGAAGCTGGCCGCTACATCGGCCTCTGGACCCCGGACGACAAACGAGTCGCTCCCGCGGCGACTGACTCGCTCCTGCTCGTCCGCCCCGACGTCGCCGTCAGGCAGCGTGATGCCGAAGTGCCTGACACAGCGAGTAGCCCGACCGCGTCCACCGAGGGAGACGCCGCTAAGTCCTTCGAGCCGGACCCCGATCACCCCGGTGTCTACCACCGGAAATTCAAGACCCGCTTCTATGGTGTCAAGACACTTAACACCGATAAGACCGCGATGGATTTCAAGAATATCGCCGAGGAAGTCATCGCTCACTTCCGTGCCGAGGCGAGCACCAATCTCACCGTACGGATCGAGATCGAAGCAACCGATCCCTCCGGCTTCGATGAGAGCAAGGTGCGGACGGTCTCGGAGAACGCCCGCACTCTCAAGTTTGATCAGTCCGGTTTTGAGGAAAGCTGAGCGAACAGGCGAAGGTCATAAGTCCAGGATCTTGTCGTAGCTCGGCAGAGGCAGCGATAACAACAGCTTCCTGTCACTCACCGCGGGGCACCGCATGGAGTGTTCCGTGCTGACTTAGGCAAACGCGCTACTCCAGGCCGCGCTCACCCTTCAGGAGTGAGTGCGGCCTGGCCGCAGCTCGCCATGCCTCTGATGGCTCCACGGACAGCCAACCATCCCGCCACCTACTTCGATGCACCGGCCAACTCTCGGGCAGGTTCGCCATCGAAGATGGCTGCCAGCTCACAAGTCCCCGCAGGCGCTGATCAGCCTCCTCCAGGCCAACTTCAAGATCGCAAGTTATCCACAGGGTGTCGCCGCTGACCAGAGCGCTAGCTGCAGACCAAGTAGCCTTGTCACGGGCAAGCCAGCCTGATCGAGAGGTTCTAATGGTCGATCCCGTAACACCCCTGTGTTCGCTCTTGCAAGCGTCCGGGTATGCCGTTTTTGAATGCGGGAGGGCATTCCGCGGTTGCAGTTGAAGTGTCCTCAAATGCAAAGCTGAATGATCACTTTGCTGCAAGTTCTTGGAGTTCACGATGTTCGTTTCAACCTCAGCCCTCCTGATCACCACCCGTGCCGGGCTGCGTGAAGCCGTAGCCCTGAACACCGCTGGCTTCAAGGTCGCAGTCCGTGCACCCGACCGCCTTGCCCTACAAGCCTGGTCACGTGCGCCAGCGGTTCTGATCGACAACTACGTCGCCCAAGCCGTGACTGAACTCGGGTTGCCGCGCCGTTCAAATCTCCACCTGCTCGTAGACGATGGAGCCCAATGTCACGTTTGGGTGAATGCAGTGAAGCTCAATGTCGAACGCGTGATGGTGTTGCCTGACGCGTTTCCCGCCCTGAAGGAGACGGTACGGGCGGCAGGTCGCGATGCTCCGGCCGTGACGGTCATCGCTGCACCACTGGACGGCCGCGGTCACCGCGAAACTGAGGGGCTGCGACGACTTCGTGGAGCGGGAGCGTGAGCCCTGCACAACGTACGGCTTCCTGAGCCAGCCCTTGGCATCCGGATCTCTTCCACCGACTCACTTCTGCCCTGCTAGTCACATCACCGCATTGGCGGGCGCATCTTCCGCCTGCTGCCATGTGAGCCTGACGGCGAGCATTGGGACGAAGTGCTGGATGGACAGCCCGTGAGCCGACCATCCAGCACTTGCTGCTACTGCGGATAGCTTGTTCTGCCCTTAAGGTCGTCAAGGAAGCTGCAGAATGCCGTGCGCTGGAACCGCAACGGTTCCGCATCTGGGTTCTTGGAGTCGCGGACACCGACGTCATCGGTACTAACGGCGAGTTCCACGCACTCGTTGCCGCCTCCTCCCGAGTAGCTGCTCTTGCGCCACATGGAGTTGCTGCTCATTGTCTGCCGAGCGCCCCTATCTGTCGGCCGATGCGCGCTGCCGTCTCGGTGGGCGACAACGCAACGAGGCTCACGTCGTCGAACATGGTGGTGAAGCGGACTACGTCAGCTTCATTGTCCACCCATGCGCCTCCGGCCGGGTATTCCAGGTAGACGCCCGGCGGATCGACCGGACTCGGGAAGCTGATGATCGTGCACGGCCCGGACATACTGCCGTAAGCGCCAGCGGTCTTGGGGATGATCTGCAAGGTGACGTTCGCTCGTGCGCCCACGGTCAGCAGGTGGTGAAGCTGCTCCTCCATCACGTCTGGACCGCCCACCTCGCGCTCGATGACGGCTTCGTCGATCAGCGCGTGAAGCTGCAGTTCGCCGTTTTCAAGCCTTTTCTGCCGGTTGAGACGCGTGTTGACGTGGCTGTCGAGCCGCACATCCTGCCTGTAGAACCGGTGAGCGGCCGCCTCAATGGCGCGAGCGTAGGACTTCACCTGGATCAGGCCGGGCACGACCAACGACTGAACGGTGCGCACCTTGTCGGCTTCGAGTTCGGCACGGATGAACGTGCGGAAGGCCTTCGTCGAGCCCGCAGGCAGGCGCACGCGCGGAGGCTCGTCGCTCGCGTTCTCCCACAACTGGGCCGCGGTGTCGCGGTCCTGCTCGCCGGCGTCGTAGAACGCGCACAGGGCGGTAACGCTCGCCCAGTTCGGCAGCACGTGTCCCGACTCGTACCGGCTGATGGTGCTGTCGGAGGTCTTGAGTTCCTTCGCTGCCTGCAGCAGTGACTTGCCGGCTGCGTCGCGGAGGGTCGCGAGGTGCTGGCCGAGACGCTTCTTGGCTCGAGTTGGTGCGGCTGCCATGCAATGAGCCTAGCGCGGGAATAAGTCGTGCAGTTGCACGAGTTAGACCCGATCGGGCTATGTCTATCGTGCGACTGCACGTTATATCTTGCATGTGTCGGCGGGACTGCTGGCCCCTTGCACGGGGCTTGGGCCGTCGCGTGGTGGTGAAGCGCCCGCGCAGTCCCGTCGGCCCAAGCAGAAGTGCCCAGTAAGGGCACCCAGGGCTCGACGGAAGGGGTGTCGGGTGATGGACGTGGTGTTCGACGAGCTGCACCGCAGGGTGACGAGTTATCTGGCGACCGTGAAGAACGTGGCCGCGGACGGCGGCGACGATGCCGCGCTGGTCATCGCTCGCAGTGAGCTGCCGCTGATCGTTGACGCCTTCGACGCGCTGTTTGGGGGCACGCCCCGGACGAGAACGGACTTTGCCGCCAGTGTCGCCGCGCTGGCCGGTGGTGGCGACGGCGTCGGGTGCCGTGCCGGGTGTTCCTACAAGCCCAGATCGCTCTGTTTCATCCCGCCGGCCACGGCCGCCACGCCCTGACGAGGGCCGAGCTGTGAACGCCTGTGCTCTTGAGGTGGTCACGCAGATGCGGCGCCTGCGGCATCTGCACCAGGTGCGGGGCTGGTCCTTCGATCCGGTCCGGTCGCCCGATCCACCGCCTGAGCTGGTGGAGCTGATCTATTCGTTCTGCCACGGTCAGTGGCTCGACGTGCTGCGCGTCAGATCGGACACCGACGCCCAGGCCGGGCGGTTCCTCGCCGAGTCGATGGTCGTTGGCGGTCGTCTGCGGGCGTGCTGGCTGGCGATGGGCACGCTCACCGAGGTGCTGGACGGCTTGGACGAGCTGCCACCGCCGATATCGCGGCTGGCTCCCTGTCTTCTCCTCCCCGCGATCGTGAGGTGACTATGTCCGTGCCCCGCAACGCAACTCGTCTCGGCATCGGCGTCCGAGAGGGACCGCAGACCGAGTTCGAGGCTGCCGCACAGTCCTATCAGGACGACCACGGCTGGACGGTCGGCATGTACCGCACAGGTGTGTGGCTGGTGTCCGGCCGCGGGGTCGACGCGCTGGACATGCCCAGCAAGCTCGGAGAGCGCGTCCGCACCGCCCTGGGGGACTCGGTACCGCTGTTTGAGTCATCTGACGACCATGGCGTGCGCTGGGTGTTCCTCGTCGTGTCGCACGCCGGTCCTACTCTGCCGGAGCTAACCGAACTGGGCGTTGATCACGTCCGGGCAGGGCGGTGCGTCGATCTGCCGCCCAGCCGGTTCGGACCGCACCGGCTGCGGTGGATCTCCGAGCCAGGTGCGCCGGTTCCTGACTTCGCGACCGTGGTGCACGCGGTCCTCCAGGCGAGGTGATCGCATGTGCTCCCTACCGGAAACGACACCGCCGGAGCGCAAAGTCGTCGCGGTGAGCGGTCTTACGCCGCCCCGCCCCTTCTGCTGGCTGCCGTACCTCGGCGCGCGACATGCGATTCCGCGGACGCTGGCGGCTCCTGGTTCCTGCGGAGAGGCGTTGTGCGGCGCTGAGGTTGTGGTTCCGGAGAAGCCGCCGCCGAAGTACCCGGACGGGTTGTGGAGCGAGTGCCCACGCTGCGATTGGCAGTGGCGTCAGCAGACAGGTCTGACGCAACGGCCGTCGGCGACTCAACACCACCAGACGTGAACCTCGAAGTACGGATCAAGAACGGGTTGATGACACATGGCGCTGGATCTGGTCGCCGGAAGAGCAAGCCTGGAAGTCCGGGCGTTGAGCCGGACCGTGCTGGGCTGGCGGACGAAACGCGGTTGGTCTCTGAAGGAGCTGGGTGAGCTGGTCGGCTTCTCGGCCGCCAAGCTGTCGCAGCTCTGCAGGGCCGTTGTGCGCATGTCTGCGCTCGAAGTCGTGGCGATCGGCGCCGCGTGCGGCGCGTCCGACGAGGAAGTCGAGCTCTGCGTTCGCGTGGCACAACGCGCTGTCGACCCCACTATGTGGGATCGGATCAACGGTGACGCGTGGGCACGGCTGACGTGGACCCCGTGGGAGGTCATGGCCGAAGCGAGCGAACTGGTGATCGTGGTGGACGACGTGCTGCCTGAGCTGGTGCGCGTCGACTCCTACCACGTGGCCCTCTTGGAGTCCGGGGCCGTCGCAACCGAGCTTGACCTCGCGCTTCAGCAAGAGGTTCTCAAACGCCTGGGAATGGATACTCCGGAAGCCGCGCGACCGGGCAGCCCGCGACGATTGCATGTGCGGCTGGTCGTGCCCGAGTCGCGGCTCAACGGCAGCGTCGGTGGCGCGCGGGTGATGGGCGACCAGCTGGAGCGCTTGGAGGAGCTGAGCGAACTGCCAGGGTTCGAGTTCCGAGTTGTGGACGGTGACGCGGGGCCGTACTTCGGCCAAGGCGTGTCGTTCACGATGATGCGGTTCGTCGAGAAGCGTTTCGATGACGTCGTCCTCCTGCACACTCTGCACGGCGGGGACACCTGGCTTGAGTCCGCGGCCGAACGCGAGCCGTACGAGCGTGCGCTGGTCGCGCTCGACGGCGTTGTCCGATCCGAGGAGGAGTCCGCTCGTCGGCTCAGTCACGCTTCGCTACGGCTTCGGGATCCCTTGCCGGGCAACGGCTCTGGAGAGCAGCAGCGCCACCTGCAACTGGTTGCCGATCGGGCGGGGAGGTAGCCGTGCCAAAGCGGTTCTCTACCGCGCGTGGTCGTGAGTTCGGCGTTGGGCTGCGAGCGGCCATCGCGGGTGCGGGGCTCACGTCGCGTGCTGCTGCTGAGATCGTGGACTGGGACGAGGCCAAGGTCTCGGACGTGGTGAACGGCAAGGGCGGCGCCACCCAGCTCGAGGTCGCCGTGCTGCTGGGTGTCTGCCGCGTCAACGCCGAGGAACTCATCCACCTGTTGACGCTCTACGCCGAGACCCACATCCGGGGTTGGTGGCAGCAGCACGGCAGGTGCTCGCCCATCCGCCTGCGCACGGTCGTCGAGCACCTGAAGGTGGCCAAGACACTGGTCAGCTGGCACACGCACCTGGTGCCGCTGTTTCTGCAGACAACCGACTACCTGCGTGAGGTGCTACGGGCATCCTCGACCGCGCCGGCCGACGAGCTGGCGGAGCGCGTGCAGGCGCAGCTGGCGATGCAGTCCTCGGTCCAGCGCAACGTGAAATGCACGTTCTTCCTCCACGAGTTCGCGCTGCACCTGCGAGTCGGCGGCGCCGAGGTCCACGCCGCACAGCTGCTACACCTGTTGTTCATGGCGAACCGACCGAACGTCAGGATCCGGATCGTGCCCGCGGCTCACGGCGCGCATGCGGGGCTGGCCGGGCCGTTCACCCAGCTGACCTTCGCCAAGTACGAGTCTCTGGTGTGGGTCGAGACCGAGAACTCGAGCCTCCTTGCCGAGGCGAAGGACGCGATCGACGGCTATGAGACGGTCGTCCGCGCACTCGAGGAGCAGAGCCTGGACGAAGCGGAGTCAACCGCGTTGATCATGCGCCTGTATGAGACCTTTCAGCCCGCTGACGGCCACGCGGCTACTGCGGAAATGCGTTTGACCGAGCCGTTCCCGCCGCTGGCTTAGATGATCGAGCTGAGGTCTCGTTGCAGGCGTAGTGTCATCGGCTGACTCCGCCTGGTGTCAGGGGATCGCGAAACAGCTTGCGTCCCTTGAAGAAGGCGATCCCCGTGATGGTGACCGGCGCTACCGCCAGCATCAGAGCGAGGATGCCCTGGGGGAGTGGGAGGCGTGTGGCGACGAAGGTGAAGACGAGCAGCAGCGGCATGGTCAGGAAGATCGAGAATCCCCACATGCCGCCCAGCAGTCGCCGGACGATCTGAGCGCCGACCATATTGAGGTACTCACCTTCGATGTAGTCCAGCGAACTTCCCCACACACCGAGCGACGAGATCAGCGGGCTGGACGCGTAAACGAGTCCTGCGACGCCGGCTGCGCACCAGCCCGCCCACCGGTCCGAACCGAACAGCTGCAGTGCCAGCACCATGACCCCCGCTACGGCGAGCAGTGTGCTGAGCAGGAGGCTGATGCCGAGTCGTCGACCGCCCGAACGGATCTCGACGGCTCGCTACGCGGAAACCCACACCCAGCGGGGCTCCGGCTCGGACGAGGGAATGAAGATCGGGTAGCTCACGTGTTACCGGATCGCGTCGGCGATTGGGGCCGCCGCGGCGGCGGTCTTCCGGCAATCGGGGTCCAGCTCCGTTGGGGTCTCCACCTCGACGATCCCGCCTGCGGTGTTGTCGAACGCCGCGGTGCAGTGCGCGGAGCTGCGCACGACCCTGATGTCCACGTCCTTAGGGCTGCGGGTGGTCAGGTCGGTGCGTCCCAGCGAGCGGGTCCACTGGTCCAGCGACATCGACACGCGACGTGCCACGAGCTGGCGGCTCGTGGCACCCTCGCGCCAGATACATCCCTTGCCGTCCTGATACCTGCCGACGACGTCACCCACGAGCGCGCGAACCTCAGCGGGCGCTGGATCGCGCTCGCACACCGACCGGAGCCGCTCGTCCAGCGACTGCTGCCGTTCCTGCTCACCGCCGCCGAGCACCAGCCGGAGCACGGCCCCTGCCAGCACCACGACGGCGAGCACCACGACGAAGTAGACCGGCCACTTCTGCTTGCGTGGCAACCAACTCGGCTGGTTCATCGGCGCCGATAGGTTTCGTCGCTGAAGTCACCGTCGTCGTCGAGCAAGCGGGACGGCGGCCTGCTCGGCGGCTGCGGCGTGGCCTCCGGGGCGGAGGACTTGTTCTCGTAGGCGTCCGTCACCGCCTGTTTGAGAGCGGCCAGCTCGGACGGATCAGCGTTGCGCAGCGCCTCACCGGCCTGCTCCATCCGCCCGTACAAGGCGCCTTCGAAATCCTGCCCGCTCGCCTCACCCAAGGCCCGACGCAAGTCAGTGGCGCCGCCGAGCACGTCGCGAGCCAGCCGAGCGAGGGCGGGCGAACTCTGATCACCAGCCAGCGTCGTCAGGACAGCGCGGCGGAGGTCGGCTTGGAAGTCGTCCACGATGGTCACCTCGGCGCGGTGTAGGGCTCAAGGGGCAGGCGGCGGATCTGGTAGCCGTCGAACGACGTGCCGTGGATGTTCTTCAACAATCCGACCAGGCCCTCGAGCACGTTCTTGAAGTTGCTGATGATGTTCGCGACCTCGGCGAGCCTGGCGGTCAGGCGCTCGATCGCGATACCGGCCAGCACCCAACCGGCGATCCCGGCGCCGTAGAACTCGACGGTCGCCGTGCCGACGCCCGCAGCGATCGCGGCGGTGATCGCCCAGTCGATCGCCGAACTCATCAGCCCCGACGCCGCCTTGTACATGTCGGCGGCGCCGTCCGCGGCCTCGACCAGCTTGTCCCGCACGAACCGGCAGAACTCCGCCTGCCCGTGCAGGGACTCGGAAAAGTGCTGCAGGTAGGTAAGGCATGCGCCCGCAGCGTTGCCGTGCCACTCGTGTGAGAGGTCCTGTGCGGCCTGCACGACGTTCACCGAGAGGTCTTCGAACCCGTGGCGCATGCTGTGCCAGGCGTCCGCGACCGAGCGGATCTTCGCCCAGTCACCGGTCCAGTCCCGCATGACCGGTTCGAACGGATCCCACCCGGACAGTGACACGATCGCCTGCCGCACGAACGCCGTGATGCTCAGCCCCACCGCGTCCAGGATGTCCATCTGCCAGCGGAACTGCCCGGAGTACTCGCCCGGTGGCGACAGCCTGCCGCTGGGCACGCGGCGCGGCGCGAACGGTGCCGCGGCCTCGCGTTGATCCGGCGGGAGGACGTCACCGCGTTCCTTGCCCTGCATGGTCGAGTCCAGCTGCAGGGCGGAGTCGCGATCGGTCGACTCGTACATGGCCGCGGTGCTCGACAACGCGCTGCGCGAATCGTCCAGCAGACGGCTGACCTTGTTCAACGACTCGTTGAGCTCGGACACCATCGTCGGGTAGACGTCCCCGAGCAGCGTGAGCAGTCCGCCCCAACCGATCTTCGCGTCGATCTCGTTGCGCTCGTAGGTGCGCATCGCCTCGACCTCGTGGACCTGACCGTTGAGCAGCTGCGCATAGCCACACAGTGCCTCCGGCTGTACCGCGAACGTCACGCATCCTCCTCGTGCACAGCGATCACGAAAGCTCTCCGTACCTCGGCCAGCTCACGGCTGGTGAGGTGGTGCCGTCGGCGGTTCACTCGCCGATCACCGGGGGCGTCACCAAGCCCAGATCACCCACGATCTCGTTGCCGTTGTCCTCGTTGATCAGATACGAGGGAGTGTTCCGCTCGATGTCCTCGCCGCCCTGCCCCTTGGCTGCACCAGTTCCCATGCCACCCATCGCACCGGCACCCGCACCACCACGTCCGGCAGCACCGGCAGACGACGCGCCGCCGCGAGTCGCGGTTCCCTCGTTACCAGCCATGACACCGGCCGACCCGCCAGGCCCGAACCCCTTGGCGGCGTTGGGATTGCCGAGACCGGCAGCGCCTGGCACACGGCCGCCGCCCGTACCGCCGGACACACGGCCGCTGCCCACTACGCTGCGCCCGCCCGGTCCACCACCGGTCCGGCCGCCCGTACCACCCAGGCGGTCCTTGCCGCCGGGATTGCCGGGCAACGGTCCGACCACATTGAGGTTGCTGTTACCGAGCTGGCTGTTGCCGCCCTGGTTGCCCTGGTTCAGCCCGTTGCCACCAAGGTTGTTGTTCAGGCCGCTGGTGTTCGTCGTGCCAGTACCGACCGTCGGCGGCGCCGTCCAAGACGTGTTCGTCGTGTCATTGCCGACCCGCGAGGTCGGTGTGCTGCCTTGACCGGTGAAGCCAGGGTTCGGTGCGATCGGCGGCCTGCCGGGATCGGCCGGTTCCTTCGGCGGCGCCGGGGGCTCGGGCGCGAACGCGGGCTGAGCCGCAGCGGTCTGCGCCACCGTGCGGTCGTAGGTCTCCACCGCCCGCGCGGCCTGCTCATGATCGGCCTGCTGCTTCTGGAACGCCGCCTGGTCCGCCGCCGCCTGCTGCACGAACTGGATAGGGTCGGTGATCGACATCAGCCGCTCCCGCGACGCCGCCGGATCGAAGGGCTGCGCGGGCGGTGGCGGCACGTTGTTCTTCGCGTCGGCCAGTGCTCGCGCCTGCTGGGTGAACAACGTCCCCGCGAGCTGTGCGGCGGTGCCGGTCTCGCCGGCGCGGTTGCCCATGTTGGCCAGCGCCTGCCGGGCACCGTCACCGGCCTTGCCGGTCCAGTCGGCCTCGCTGCTGCCGATCGCCGTGGCGACGTTGTCGTTGAACGTGGCCAGCTCGTTGCCGATCTGCGTCCACACGTCGGCGATCTCACCGATCGCGCCAGGATCGACCCCGTTGTTGACCGATTCGTGCAGCTGCTGGTGCGGGATGCCGATGTAGTGCGCATCCGGCTGTGCGGGAGCCGACCGCGTCAGCACCTGCCCCTTGAGCTGTGCCGCCTGCGCATCCAGCACGTCGTTCACCCGGTTCGGCGCCTCGACCAGCTGCATCACCACCCCCAGGAACGGGCCGTACCGCTCCTGCACCTCGGCGGTGACCCGCTCCTGGACCTGCTGGCCGGTCTGTACCTCGGCGTGGCGCTGCACGCCGTACCGCGAGTACACATCGGACGGTCTGCCCGGCGCTCCCTCGTTCATCCCCCGCAACCCCTCTCCTGACAGCACCCGCTACGGCAATTTCGGCTCGACCAACTCAGCGATCTTCAACGCGCGCGGACAGGGATCACCTTGACCGTTCAGGGTGACGTCGACCCGTGACGATGACGTCACGCCCACAGCGACGATGCAGCTGCCACCAGCCGCCACGAACTTCTTGGCCTGGTGCCGACCGATCGTCACATCAGTCACCTCTCCAGGTGCCTGCACGCCGGTCAAGCCCACATTTGTCCGAATATCAACCGAGAGGCTCGCGAGCTTCGGTTTGAATGCGCAGCCCTTCGCGGAGCCGACCTTCTCCGGAGTTGGTTCCGCGTTCAGCGGTCCCATTACCTGCTCCGCTTCGCTCCTGGTGAGCAGGCTGCAGGGATCAGTGTCAGCCAACGAACCGGTTGCCTTCGTCGAGGTCGGCGAACTCGTCGTGCCTTCACTGAAGGTGGAGCTACCGGTATCCGGGGTTGGCTTGGGATCACCCGGAGTTGATCCGGTGCACGCGGAGACAGCGAGCAGCACAGCGGCGGCCAGGCCTGTCAGGACGATCCGAGTGTTCACGTGTTGCTTCCCTGGTAGGTCAGGTGGAGAGAGTGGAGCCACCGGCTTTGGCGATGCCTTGCTTGGCGTCCTGGTCTGCGGTCTGGTAGGTAGCCATCGCCTTCTCGACGTCGGAGCGCATCTGCTCCAGTTCCTGCTTGAACTTCGTCGCGGCGGTGATGAAGCCCTGGGCTGGGTCAGTGGCGATGCTGGCCAGGAATGGCTTGTAGACCTGCGCGGCGGGCGTCGTCCCTAGCGGTGGCTCCTGACTGATGCGGTCTGCCTTCGCGAGGGCATTTGTCACGCCCTCGTACAGCTTGTCGATGGCCTTGATCAGGGCCTGGCCGCCGTGTTCGTTGACACCGACACCGTCGGCGACCGAGGCCGAGAAGGCGGCCACCGAGTCGCTGAGGCCCTTCATCCCGGCGAAGAACGCCTCCGGCATGATCGATCCCCTCTTCCACGCTGAGTCGTCTCACGGTAACAACTAGTGGCGGCCGTGTCCGCCGGATCCGACGCACCGCACACGTCGCTGGTTCCACGGGGTTACTGGTGTGAGTCGATGATCCGGTTCAGGTGCCGGTCGAGAGTGGTCTGGTCAGCAGGCGTGTAGGTGGCCGCGAGCCGACCGTCCGGAGCGGTGGTCGGAATCACTGCATACCGCCCGGCGTCGGTGTCTAGATAGTTGATCGTTCCTAGTTCGGTTTCACGCCCGTTACGGCCACGCGCGGAGACCGAGAAGTACCCAGCGCCCAGGCGTGGACGGCGCAGGATGTCCTCGGCCGCGGCCCGCCGTCCGGCCGGCGAGGGACCGGTGGCCTTCACCTGGGTGCGGAACGTCATTTCGGAGAAGTCCTCCTCCACCCGCCGTCGTGCTGGTGCCGAGGTATCGGTCACGGTGACTGAGACGCCCGGACCGGAACGCATCGGGGGCAGTAGACGCACCAGACCGGGCACGATCGCGTCGGGCTGGCACAGCCGGAACACGACCGTCTCCCCCTGCTGCTCAGCAACCACGCCCGTGCGGTCATCGGTCACGGCGAGCGCCACGGGCTGGGCCTCACCAGCGGTGCCCATCAGCGCGACCATCAGGTGCCCGCGGGCGAACACGTGCAACGCCTCCACCAGCTCCGGCACGAACTCCCCACCTCGGACCAGCCCGCGGGCGACGAGGTCCTGATGCACGGCCTCGACCAGCCGGATCCGGTCTTCCCGTGTCGCGCCATGATGCGGGATGGCGAACGGGAACCTCCGCACAGTGATCCGCAACGCCTCGCCAAGCACGTCCAGCGCCGCGAACGAACACACGATCTCCCCCGACACCCTGTGACCACCCCTTGCCTGTGCACCGGCTCTCCACGGTGCGTGACCGGGCGACATACTGCCAGTCGAACATCCATCAGCAGAGCGTTACCAGCCACATTCCCGCGAAGATCGCACCGACGGACGACACTGCAGGCAGCGGGACGCGTGACCGATCCGCTCCAGCGGCCTCGACTCGACGAACCCGGCCTCACCGCCGCGCAACGCGCCAAATCGGACGCCCTCCGCTTGCGCCGATAGCGCAGCAGGCATCGAGCGGCGGCAGGCAGAGCAGGTGACAGAGCGGTCTCGGTTGGCCGCCTCATGTCCGAAGTCGACCCGAAAATCGACAGTTGAGTGGTGCACGAGCTTGCCCCACGATGGAAGGGACAACCGGTCGTGATCACCGCTTACGCGAGCCAGACAGGCCACAGCGCGATAACAGGTGAATCACATCCTGATCACTGCTGTCAAAAACAGCCCCGAAATCCGGAGTTGAGGGGTGCCAGGGAGAACCTGGCCGCTCCGGACGGAAAGCGGTGGTGATCATGGTGGACGGTGCTGACCGCGCTGTCGGTCGAGGCGTGGTCGGTGCGGATGGGTTAGCGTTTGGTTCCACGTCTGGGTTGGCGCAGCCTTGGCGTTCTGAATCCGCCACCCCACCCGCCGAGGCGACTGCTAATAAACCTGCTGGTCAGCGGTGGTACCGACGGGAGCGGGCGGAAGGCCGACTGGGGAGTGATCCTCACCCATCCACACATCGGGGGCGCGCGGGGCGCGGCGGCCGGCGGGCCGGGGAACCAGACGCGGGCCTGTGGTTCCGGCTGGTCGATCGGGACCGACGCCTGCTGGTGTTGCTGGCCGAGCACAAGGTGCTGACCACGAACCAGATCGCCGCGATCGAGTTCCTGTCGGTGCGGCGCGCGCAGGACCGGTTGCGGCACCTGCGCGAGTTGGGCATGGTGTTCGCGTTCCGTGAGTCCTATTTGCGCGGCGGAACGAGCCAGACCCGATTCGCGCTGGGCTACCTCGGCGCGCGGGTGATCGCGGCGCAGCGCGCGGAGAAACCGCCCTCGCCGAAGGCGTACACCGAGAGCCTGGAACGGCTCGCCCTGTGGCCCAAGCTGGATCACCAGCTCGGAGTGAACGACTTCTTCTGTGCGCTGGCAGCCCGCCGCAATCCGGCCCGGCTGCGCGAGGCGGGCCGGAGCGATGAGGTGAGCGGGCTGACGCAGTGGTGGTCCGAACACCGCTGCACCGAGTTCTTCTGGAAGTACCTGGGCGGTGGCCGGGACGCCCGGCTGCGCCCGGACGGCTACGGCTGCTGGGAAGAGCACGGGCGGACAGTGCGGTTCTTCCTCGAACACGACACCGGCACCGAGTCCCTGGCGAAGGTCACGAGCAAACTCGACGACTACGCCGCCTTCCCAACCGGCGCCTTCGGCGTTCTGCTGTTCTCCGTGCACTCCGCCCGGCGCGAGCACGCCTTGCGGGTAGCGCTGCGCCGCGCCCTCCCAGGTGGCGATCCTGGGTTCGTGATCGCCACCGCGGCCCGCGACGGCAACACTTTCAGGAACACCGACGGTCCGGCGGGGCCGGTCTGGGGCCTGTGGACGCCGGCGGGCGGCGACAGCGTGCCACGCCGGCACAGGTTGGCCGAGCTGCCGCAACGTGGCCCCTCGGTCGCGCACCGCGCCTCGAACGCCAGCCAGCCGCTCAACGAGGCGGCGTTCGACTCGAACGACCGGGAGATGTCGCGCCTCATCAACACACCCCAGCCTGAACCAGCTCACCCCGCAGGCTATGGGGACGACGATGACGATCTCGACGACGTGACGCTCTACGGCGACGCGGACGATGACGATGTGTACCGCGTGCCGACAGACCTGGCACCGCCGGGAGCGAAGCGGCCACTTCGGACACGCTGGTCCGCCTGAAACCCTCTCGTCCCAAGAGAGTTCGTGCGGATCGGTTGCCCGGAGGAGGTGAACGACACTGACGTTACGGCGAGAACGACGGCCGCGCCGGTCCACACCGAGACGCGGAGATGGCCCGAGACGAGATAGCGAGACCGGCGAGAACCCAGTCTCGCAACGGTCGAGAGGTCTCGCCTGATGTCTCGGTTGGACAGAGAAGAGTTTCAGCTGGCCAGCAACCACTGGCCCGACGGCTGCTACGCCAGTCGGCCGTCAAGCGAGCTCGCGGACACCGAGGTGCACCATGCCCCAGCACACGCCCGACCACACCGAACATGACCACCAGCACGACGGCGATGGAGCCACCAAGTACCCACGCCGTCCCAAACGGTCAGCCATACAGGACACCTGGTACGTGGAGCGGATCGCCACTGAGCCGATGACCGCCCAGCAATACGACCTCGCCGTCACCGCCCTGGCCACACTCATCGCGCAGTGGCTCACCAACCAGGAAAATGCGATCTAGGTCTCGTACCTTCGTTCTCCTGAAGTTCTTTTCCCACAACATGTTCCGGACTCGCGTCGAACGTCCGCCTGTCTCGCCTCGGTGAGACCAGCAACGAGACAGCGAGACAACGCCGAGACGGCAGCGAGACACCTGGTCTCGCTCGTCTCAGCCGGTCTCGCCGATTGTCTCGCTGCACCAAGGGCAACAACGTCTGGAGCGCAACACACAGCCGGTGATCGCCGGCCCCGACGGGTGCCGCAGTGCAGTCGGGGAGTCGAGGCCCACCAGCTGGCTCTGCTGTTCGACGCCACAACCTGGCCTGCCGAACAACCGCCCGCGACCTCACGCGCACCAGGAGCGTGCTCACGGGCATCTGGAGGTGCCTCCGATGGACCCCCAACCGCACGACGAGGCGATTGTTGTTCCGCTGCCTCGAAAAGCACCCGATGGTGACATCGAAATCCCGCCCCATGACGTCCCTGACCAGGTCGTATGGCGGTATGATGGGACAGGAAAGCGCACGAAGAACTGGACTTTCTCCGGTCACGTGCGCTACGTGAGTGGCGCCGAAGGCGATCGTTTGCACGGCGAGCTGAACGCCGTGATCCACGACCTCCTCGACTGGGCCATGACCCAGGAACGCGCTGAACAGCCCGACGAACGGGAGGCTGCATGAACACGCCGAACAACCCCGAAATAGACCCGCCCGCACCGGCACTGGCCGCACGGTTCCCCGCGGCGCTCACTGTGGTGCCGTCCGGGCCGTCAGGGTTGTCGGACTACGCGGTCTCGCCGCTCGGCATGCCGACAGCCTTGCTGCGCAACGAAGTCCGAGTCGCCTTCCTTGCTCGAACGTCCACGGACGACCAGCAGGATCCGCGCCAGTCCATGTTGCGGCAGCTCGGAAACTGCAAGGCCGCCATCCCTGAGTCGTGGGTGATCGTCGCGCACTTCTACGACGTCGAGTCCGGCCGCATGGAACTCGACCAGCGCGGCCGTGGCGAGAACTACGAGCGCTACGACATCCCGATCGCTCGTGACGGCGGGGTCACCGACCTGCTCGACGAAGCCACTCATCCAGGCCGCCGGTTCGATGTCGTGATCTGCGAGAGCGTCTCGCGAGTCGCCCGCCGAACCTTCGAGGGCCTCTCGATCGAACGGGAGTTGGAACGAGTCGAGGTCCCGCTGTTCGCCTCCAACGAACCGATCACACTGGCCGGGAGTCGAGCGCAGCGAATTCTGCAGCGGCGGATCAACCAGTCAGTGGCCGAGTACGAGGTGCTCAACACCCTCGAACAGTCTTGGGGTGGGCTATGCACGCACGTGCGAGAAGGCTGGAACATTGGCAAACCGCCGTACGGCTACAAGGCCAAGGTCTACCGCCATCCCAATCCCACCAAGGCCGCCAAGGGACAGACCAAGACACGGCTCGAGCCCGACGGTCTCCAGGGCGAGACTGTCACGCAGATCGCCGCGTGGCGCTTTCACGAAGGCCTCGGCTACGACACCATCGCCGACCGCCTGAATGCCGACCCCGCCAAGTACCCGCCGCCCGAACCGCCCGGCAAGGTCCGGGCACGCGGCGCCTGGGGCAAGACCAGCGTCTACGAGATCCTGCGCAACCCCAAGTACACCGGCTACCAGGTGTTCAACCGTCGTGCCTCCCGCTCTCGACGCGGCAAGATCAACGACCCGGTCAAGTGGGTGTGGTCCACCGAGCCCGCGCACGAACCGCTGATTCCGAAGTGGATGTTCGACGAGCTCAACGCACGCAGGCAGGTCAAGCGAGGCTCACGCGACGGCAACGAGTTGAACACCCATCCAGCTACCGCGCGCACCTACGTGTTGCGCGGCATGGTGTTCGACTCCTGTGGGCGCCGGATGTTCGGCAGCCAGCGCGGTGAGCGCGCCTACTACCTGTGCTGGCCGCGCAACAACAACCGCGGCCGCCCCGACAACTACCCCGACCACGCCAAGACGGTCTACATCCGCGAGAGCAAGCTGCTCGACGCGATTGCCGCGTTCTACGCTGACAGGGTCTTCGGCCCACATCGCCGAGCCATCCTCGCCGCCGAGCTCGCCACAGTCGACGACCGGCAAACGCAGGAACGCCAGGCCCAGCGAGAGCGACTGCAGCGCAGCATTGCCGATATCGCTCGCCGCCAGGACACCATCCTGCGTCAGGCTCAGAGCGGTGATCCTGATGACCCGTTCAGCCGAGGACTACGCCAGAGCTACAACGACCTCGAAACCGAGAAGCAGGCCGCCCTGGCCACGGTCACGGACCTCGACGCCGTCGACGAGGCCGAGCCGACCAAGCCCAGCGAAGAGGACGTCAACCTGATCGACGCGCTCCCACAGCTACGGATCGACCTGGCCATGGCACCCGAGAAGCTGTTGCGGAAGCTGTTCGACACCACCCAGCTGACCATCCGGCTACATCCGGACAGCAACTACGTGACTCTGACCATCAAACTGCCGGCCGACCGGCTCACCGCCATCGCCGGAGCTGCGGAAAGGATCGACGAAATGTCCCAAGACCCACAGAAGCCCGTGACCAGCATGGTCACGGGCTCCTGTGTGGACGTTGTACGTGCCCCCGGTGCGACTCGAACGCACACTGGACGGATTTTGAGTCCGCTGCCTCTGCCGATTGGGCTACGGGGGCGTAGCTGTGTGAACTCTAGCGGATCACGCCAGTGAGTTACGCGCGGGGCCGCTATGACTTCACGAGCCGCCCGATGGCTGCTGAGGCCTCTGCGAGCTTCTCCTCGGCCACGGGGCCGCCTTCTGCGGCTGCCTGGGCGACACAATGCTTCAAGTGCTCGTCGAGCAACCCGAGCGACACCGCCTGGAGGGCCTTCGTGGCGGCGGCAATCTGGGTCAGGACGTCGATGCAGTATTCGTCGTTCTCGACCATGCGCTGCAGGCCGCGGATCTGTCCCTCGATGCGGCGCAGTCGCTTGAGGTATGCGTCCTTGTCCGCGGTGTACCCGTGCATCGCTCCTGACCTTCCCTACCCCTGGCGGGTATGTCGAGGATACCTGGACCGGATGGGGTGCGTTATGTGCAACGCTGCTCCGTCAGCGGGAATGGTGAAGCGTCCGGCAAGCCCAGCAACGGGCCGAAGTGAGACGACTAGCTGCACATTTTGGACCCATAACACCCGTGTGGTTTACCGGGTAAATGCCCCGACCGGGCGGTTGGGGTCACATTTTAGCGGCGAAAGGTTCGCCGTTTTTCCTCGTGTGGACTATGGTGTTGTCGGAGCACGTGGTTACGTCGAGGATCCGCGTGCTATGTGAGTACCCAACGGAGGAACAGTGGCACAGCAGACCGTCGTCCAACTCATCGACGACCTCGACGGCGGAGAAGCCGACGAGACCGTGACCTTCGCACTTGACGGTGTCGAGTACGCCATCGACCTGTCGAAGGGAAATGCGGAGCGGCTTCGCGAGTCGCTGGCGGACTTCGTCGCCAAGGCTCGTCGTGCGGGTGGCCGCAAGCAGCGCAAGGGCACCGGCAAGTCCACGGTGAAGGCCAGTGACAAGGCTGAGGCGCAGCGTATTCGTGACTGGGCTCGCGCGCAGGGGCACCAGATCTCGGACCGCGGTCGCATTCCGCAGAACCTGGTTGTGCAGTTCCAGGAAGCGCACGCTTCCTGACCTGCGCGAACACGCGAGGTTTCCACACGTCGGCCGGGCTACCGGCCGACGTGTTAACCATCAGGGGTGAGTACAACCCGGTTCGTTCACACCATCCCCCGGAACGTGGGATCAACGACCGGGAAAGTGCGCTCCGAACAGGCGTGACACCGCAGTGGCCTTGACCGCTGTCTCCTCGAATTCCTCGTCGGGGTCCGACAGCGAGATGACTGCTCCGCCGACGCCGAAACTGAGCCGGTCGCCGTTCGCGACGAGCGTTCGGATGACGATGCTGAAGTCGGCGGCGCCGTTGAGCGAGAAGTAACCGAGCGCTCCCGAGTACACCCCGCGTGGACCGGCTTCCAACCCATCAAGGATCTGCATGGTCCGGATCTTCGGGGCGCCGGTCATCGATCCACCGGGAAACGCCGCCTGAACACATCGGACGGCAGAACTGTCCGGCCGAAGGCGTGCCCGCACGGTGCTCACCAATTGGTGCACGGTCGCGTAGGTCTCGACGTCGAACAACCGCGTCACCTCCACCGAACCGACTTCCGCGCACGTGCCGAGATCGTTGCGGACGAGGTCCACGATCATCAGGTTCTCCGCCCGGTCCTTGACCGAACGGGCCAGTGTTGTGCGCAACATCTCGTCGTCACGCGCATCAACACCTCGGGGGCGTGTGCCCTTGATCGGCGAAGACTCGGCCACACCATGTCTGTCAACCCGGATAAATCGTTCGGGTGACGTGCTGAGCACGGAGAGTTCACCGAAACGTAGCAACGCTCCGAACGGAACGGGATTTGCGGCGCGAAGCAGCCGATAAGTGTCCCACGGGTTGATCGAGCCACGCCACGACATCATGTTCGTCAGGCACGCCTCGTAGGTCTCCCCCGCCGTGATCGCTTCCTGGCACGCGCTGATCAGCTTCAGGTAGTGCGCGCGCGGATGGCGCAACGTCACCGCTGACACGACGGGCTGCGCAGGTTCCCCCAACGGCCGCAGATCGGCCAGAGCGGCCGAAACCTCGCCAAACCACGCGTCATCGGTCAGCGACAGCAAATAGACGCGTTCATCAACGTGATCGATGACCACCGCACGGTCAGCGAACATGAGCGACGCGTCTGGCTGTTCCGCGCGATGGGCGTAGTCGCCGCCGCACTCCGCCTTCAGCTCGTAGCCGAGATATCCGACCCACCCGAGTGCGAAGTCGAACGGCACGTCCGGCTGTTCGACGCCTCGCGCCGCGATGTCGTCGTCCATCCACGAGAAGAAAGACGGGCAGGGCAGGCGCACGCCATCGACCGTGAGCACCTGATCCGGCACGGAGTACTGCGCAACACGCGCGAGAGGGCCCGAAGCATCCCCCATGAACGAGAAACGCCCGCGAGGCCCACTGTCCAGCCAGAACGCGGTCTCAGAGGCCCCGTAGAGCGCCGCGAACGCTTCCTCCGCGTTTACGGCCACGTCGAGCCGCCGGACGTGCACAGTGCGCTTCTGAGGCTCTGGACGAACCAGCACCGGTTCCGGTATGGCGGCGGTCCGCGCCGGCGTCAGCGCGCCGAAGTTCGCGAGCATCTCGCGGCCGAAATCGGTGCAAATCGACTCGGGGTGGAACTGCACGCCCCACGCGGGCCGGTCGAGAGCGCGCACACCCATCAGCACGGAGTCGCCGCTCCACGCGATGGCCTCCAAAGTGGAAGGCAGATCCGTGACCGCCAGCGAGTGGTACCGCACGACGTCCAACGGCGAGGGCAACCCGGCGAACACGTCGACGCCCGTGTGGGTGATCGGGGAAACGATCCCATGACGCGGCACGGGCGCAGGGCCGACAACAGCGCCGTAGGACAGGCACAGCCCCTGATGACCCAAACACACGCCCAGCAAGGGGATCTCGGCGTGGTCGATCACCGCGCGGCAGATGCCGAAGTCCGCGGGGTTGCCCGGCCGGCCGGGTCCCGGCGAGATCACCACGTTGTCGAACGAACGCAGCGAGGCAAGCCGAAAGCGCGGGTCGTCGTTGTGGACGACCACGGGCTCGACACCGTTCACCTCAGCGAGGTGATGGAAGAGGTTGAACGTGAACGAGTCGTAGTTGTCGATGAGGAGAGTGCGCATTGCAGGAAGGCACTCTACCTGCCAAAACACCCGAAAAGAGCAACGAGAGAGGGCGGCCACAGATGAACCGCTCCCCGGAAGTTGGACTGGGAATCCAGTTCCGACTCTCTGGGGAGCGGTTCGTTGCATCCACGAAGTTCGTTGTCTGAGTGGCAGCGGGAGGCTGCTGTCGCGTTGTTCGAGGCCAGGTAGGGGGAGAAGGCCGTGTCGACCCGGTTGGGGGTGTCGGAGACCGCGGTACAACGCTTGCGTGATCGGTGGAGGCTGCGAGGCGCGGGAGCGCTGATGATGAAACCGGGCAAGCGGTCGTTCACGTTCGAGTTCAAGCTCGAGGTCGTGCGCCGGTTCGTCGACGGTGGGGTGTCCGCGCTCGAGCTGGCGCGCGAGTACGACCTGTCCTCGCCCAAGCTGGTCGAGGGCTGGGTCAGGTCGTATCGGCGTGACGGTGAGGAAGCGTTGCGGCCCAAGCCGAAGGCCGTCCCGCCGCTGCCCCGGACCCGTCCGGGCTCAGCGAGCTGGAGCGGTTGCGGGCAGAGAACCTGCGCTTGTCGGCGGAGAACGCCTACCTGAAAAAATTGCGGGCCTTGAGGGAGCAGGGGCGAGGGTGAAAACCCAGGTCATCGCCGCCTTCAAGGCCGACTACGCGCTGCCGGTGCTGCTGGCGGTCGCCGGCCTGGCCCGGTCGACGTTCTTCTACCACCAGGCCCGCCCGGACCGGCCTGATCCGCAGGCCGGGCTCAAGACCGCGATCACCGAGGCCTTCGAGGCCGCCGCGGCCGCTACGGGCATCGGCGAATCCACATCATGTTGACCCGTGCCGGCTGGCAGGTGGCCAAGAAGACCGTGCTCACGCTGATGAACACCCTCGGCCTGGTCTGCAAGGTCCGACGGCCGCGGAAGTACCGGTCCTGGCTCGGGCAGACCGGCACGACCGCCGAGAACGTGCTCAACCGCCAGTTCAGCGCCGAGGTCCCGGACACCAAGTGGGTCACCGACGTGACCGAGTTCCGCATCGGTGACCGCAAGCTCTACCTGTCGCCGATCATCGACCTGTTCGACCGGTCCGTCATCGCCTACACCTGCGGCCCGTCCCCGACGCTGGAGCTGACCAACTCCTCCCTGCGCCAGGCGATCGCCACCCTGCCCGCCGCAGCCACGCCGCTGGTGCACTCCGACCAAGGGTTCCAGTATCAGCACACCTCCTGGCGGACACTGCTCGACGACGCGGGCCTGACCCAGTCAATGTCCCGGCGAGCCAACTGCCTGGACAACTCCATCGCCGAGAACTTCTTCGGCCACCTCAAGGAAGAACTGTTCCACCACAACAGGTTCGACACCGTCACCTAGTTCACCACAGCGCTGGACGACTACATCGACTGGTACAACACCACCCGCATCTCGACCACGCTCAAGGGCCTGAGCTCGGTCGAACACCGAGCCCAGGCCCTCGCGGCCTGACCTTCAGTTAGCCAGTCCAACTTCCGGGGAGCGGTTCACAGACGTGACCGCCCTCCTGGATCGAAGCGGACTCAGTCACCCATGCGGAACCGGGGATCCGTCGCCAGCTCGGCCAGCTGCTCCTCCGTGAACAACGGCCCGTCGAGCTCCGGGTAGTCACCACCCAGGTACTTGTCGTCCTGCGCGATCGTCACGACCTGACCGTCCTGGGCCCGGTAGGTGGCCCACTTGTCGAACTGGTCACGGCCGCTCGGATTGCTCTGCACGACACCGACCTTGAGGCCCTTGACGTCGACCACCCGGCACGGCCCGCCCATGCCCCAGAACGCCCTGGCGAGGGCGCACGGGTCGGTCGGCAGCTCGGGGTCGGGAGTGGACGACTCGGCGAGCAGCCAGCCCACCTTGCCGTCCTTGCGCACGGGTGTCTGAGCCATGTACTCCCAGACCTCGGGCACCTCGCCGCGGTCGGACGCCACCTGTCCCTGGGTGCGCTGCATGTCACCCCCGGCGTACGAGGGGTCCTGGTACTTGAGCTGCGGGGCGTCGTACCCGGCCGGCACCACGCCCTTGAGCTCCTCGAGCAGCTTGTTCGCGCGGTCGGCCTGTGGTCCTTTCGTGGCCGTGCGGTCGCTCTGCCCCTCCGGCCACCTGCCGGGCCAGGCGGCGCTGCTGCTACTGCTCGGCGCCGCGCCCGTCATGTACTCGGTGGTGGCCTTCGGGTTGAGCGCGAACGCCGTCCCGAGACCGACCCCGACCACGAGCACCGCGACCAGCGCACCGGTGATCGACGACCGCCGCTTCGACCTGGCCTTGCGCGCCGCTTCCAGCGCCCGGCCGGGGTCCATCGACGGCGGCGGGCTGCTCGCCACCACAACGTCCTCGAAAGCCCGTTTGAGGTCCTGTTCGTTCATCGAACCCTCTCCTGCTGTGAGAGCAGGCCACGCAGCGTCTGCAGCCCCCGCGCGGCCTGACTCTTTACCGTTCCTTCCGAACACTTGAGGACAACTGCCGTCTGTTCGATCGACATGTCCTCCCAATACCGCAGGACGAGGCACGCACGCTGTTTCGGAGGCACCTTCGCCAGAGCCTCCAGCAACACCATGCGTTCTTCGGGGTACGTGCCCGGTGGAGCCGCCGAGTCGGTGAGCTCGTCGCTCGCCGACTCGAACCGGAACCACCCGCGCCGTCGCTCGGACAGGAACGTCCGCACCAGAATCTGCCTGGTGTAGGCGTCCAGTGCCTCGTGCCGCTCGATCCTGCGCCACGCCAGGTAGAGCTTCGTGAACGCCTGCTGCACGAGGTCCTCCGCGCGATGCCAGTCGCCGCACAGCAGGTAGGCCGTGCCGCGCATGGCGTCGGAACGGGCCGCGAAGTACTCCTGGAACGCGGCGTCCCGATCACTCATCAGGTTTCCCCCTAATCTGCGGTACCGGGTTACTCACGCCACCTGCGGCCCGGAGGGTTGCACGGACCTCACACGTTTTTTCTGTCACCGGTACGGCCCAGCGTGCCACCGCCTGTGACGGTGCGCGTGCCGAAAGTGAGATCGCGGCCGCCGGGCGGGCTCCGGCGATCACACCCGCGAGGGCGAAACGCATACTTGTGCGGTGATTTTCCTGTTGCTCCTCGGAGTTCCGACCGCGTTGGGCCATCTGTACCTGTGGCGCCGGCTGGTCGTGGACACCACACGTCCGCGCACGCTCGGGCGCCGCATCGGCACGCTCGCCGTCATCGGGGCGTTCGTGCTGCTGATGAGCGCGCTGGTCGTGACGCGACGGGTGCCGCCGGAGTACGGGAAGTTCTTCGCCTGGCCGGGCTTCGTGTGGCTCGCGCTGCTGTTCTACCTGGCCATCGCGCTGGGCATCGCCGAGATTCCGCGCCGGATCCTGCTGAAGCGGGCCACGCTCGTGCCCGCCGCGGTGGGCGCCGAGCCGGTCGAGGTCGTGCCGGACCCGTCGCGGCGGCTGTTCATCTCGCGGTCGGTCGCGATCGGCTCCGGCATCGCGGCGGGCAGCGTGGTCGGTTACGGCATGACGCAGGCGCTGGGCGCGCCGCAGCTGCTGAACGTGCCGGTCACGCTGGACAAGCTCCAGAAGTCCCTGTCGGGCTTCCGGATCGCGGTTGTGAGCGACATTCACCTCGGCCCGCTGCTCGGGCGTTCGCACACCGAGCGGATCGTGCGGATGATCAACGAGCAGGAGGCCGACCTCGTCGCGATCGTCGGCGACCTCGTGGACGGCACCGTCGCGGAGCTGGGTGAGGCCGCGGCGCCGTTGCGGGACCTGGTGTCGAGGCACGGCAGCTTCTTCGTGACGGGCAACCACGAGTACTTCTCCGGGCACGAGCAGTGGATATCGGAGATGGAACGGCTCGGTGTGAACCCGTTGCGCAACGAGGGTTTGACAGTTGCCGGTGGGATCGAGCTCGTGGGTGTGAACGACATCATCGGCAAGTCCTACGGCGACGGGCCGGACTTCGAACGCGCTCTCGCCGGCCGTGACCGGAACAACCCGCTCGTCCTGTTGGCACACCAGCCGGTGCAGGTCAGCGACGCGTCTTCACACGGCATCGACCTCCAGTTGTCCGGCCATACACACGGCGGACAGATGGTGCCGTTCAACTTCGTCGTGCCGGTGCAGCAACCCAGCGTCGCGGGGCTGTCGAAGGTGGACGACACGTGGCTCTACGTCAGTCGTGGCGCGGGCTTCTGGGGTCCCCCGGTGCGCGTGGGCGCACCACCGGACATCACGATGATCGAACTGCGCACTGCTGGCTAAGTCACACTCGGCCGGACTGGATTGCGCACATGCGGTGTCGAGGCCGTAGAGTGGACGGCCGTGCCCGCGTACGGACCGCGAGGCGGATGAAGGGGGAACCCTGGGGAAATGACCGAGAGCTTCGCCGTTGACCGGCGTTACGAGGCAGAGGCTCGTATTCGGCGTTTCCTGGACCAGGAGAACCCGTCGACACCGTGTCTGGTGATCGACCTCGAGACGATCCGCGCGCGCTACCAGGCGATTCACGCGGCACTGCCGTCAGTCGACATCTTCTACGCGGTCAAGTCGAACCCCGAGGCCGACGTGGTGGGCACGCTGGTGTCGGAGGGTTCGCAGTTCGACGTCGCGTCGCCCGCGGAGATCGACCTGTGCCTGGCACGCGGCGCATCACCCGCGTCGATCTCCTACAGCAACCCCATCAAGAAGGCCGCGGACATCGCGTACGCCTACTCGCGCGGGGTGCGACTGTTCGTGTCGGACAGCGAACAGGACGTGCGGTTCGTGGCCGAGCACGCGCCGGGCTCGTCCGTGCTCGTGCGGATCCTCGTCCACAGCAAGGGTTCCACGTACCCGTTCGGCAACAAGTTCGGCTGCGATTCCGAGATGGCGACGGATCTCTTGCGGCTGGCGCACCAATCAGGACTCGTTCCTTTGGGTGTGGCCTTCCACGCGGGTTCGCAGCAGATGTCCGTTTCGGGCTGGGACTCCGGTATCGCCGACGCCGCTCTGATCGCGTCAAAACTGCGTGCGGAAGGCATCGAGACCACCACCGTGAACTTGGGCGGCGGCCTCCCGGCGGTGTATCAAGAAGACACGCCGGCGCTGGAGGCGTTCGCCTCCGCGATCGAGGCGTCGCTCGCGCGGCACTTCGGCGCCGAGCGCCCGCGGGTGATGATCGAACCGGGCCGCGCGATCTCCGCGGAGGCCGGGATGATCCGCTCCTCGGTGGTGCTGGTGTCGCGGAAGTCCTATTCGGACGAACGCCGCTGGGTGTACCTCGACATCGGCCGCTACCAGGGCCTCGCCGAGACCGAGGGCGAGGCGATCGCGTACCGGCTGCGCACCTCGCGCGACGGTGGCGAGCTCGGCCCGGTGGTGCTGGCCGGCCCGACGTGCGACGCGGACGACGTGATCTACCAGCACACCCGCTACGACCTGCCGCTCGACCTGAGGGCCGGCGACCACGTGGACATCCTCCACTCGGGCGCCTACACCTCCTCCTATTCGTCCGTGTGCTTCAACGGCTTCCCGCCGTTGGCCACGTACTGCATCTAAGTCCGTTTGTACTTCACATAGTTTGGAGTGATTGATGTCCGAAGCGCCCTGTCAGACCGAGGAAACCGTCGGTTTGTTCGCGGGACAGCACGTACTTGCAGAGCTTTCGGGTGTGAGCGCCGATCTGCTCGACGACGAGCAGTTCCTCCGACACGCCCTTGGTGAGGTTCTCACGCAGGCCGACGCAACGGTGCTGGAGGTGATCTCCAAGAAGTTCGATCCGCAGGGGGTCACCGTGCTGGCTTTGCTGTCGGAGTCCCATGCCTCGATCCACACCTATCCCGAAGTGGGTTCGGTGTTCGTCGACGTTTTCACCTGCGGTACTCGTGCGAAACCCGCGCTGGCCGTCCAGCTCCTCGCTGACGCTCTGGGCGCCGCTCACGTGAGCACGGATCTCGTCACTCGTGGCATCAAGGAGCACGCCGCGTGAACACCATCAACGAGCCGCTCGCCGACGGCATGACCCGCCACTGGCGCGTGGACGAGGTGCTGGTCGACACCAAGACCGACTTCCAGCACCTGGTGATCGCCCGCACGGCCCAGGGCGTGTCGCTGTTCTGCGACAACGACCGCCAGTCCACGGAGTTCAGCCAGCTGACCTACCACGAGGCCCTGATGGTGCCGGCGCTTCTGCTGGCCGACCAGGTCGAGCGCGTGCTGGTCATCGGCTCCTCCGAGGGCGTCGTGTGCCAGATGGCCGTTCAGCACGGCGCGTCGGTCGTCGACCACATCGACATCGACGAGCAGGCTGTGAAGCTGTGCGCCGAGCACCTGCCGTACGGGTACACGCTCGACGAGCTCGCCGAGGCGGAGAAGGGCACCGGCCCGATCCGCGTGCAGTACATCGACGGGTTCGAGTACATCCGCACGACGTCGGAGAAGTACGACATCGTGCTGGTGGACCTGCCCGACGAGCGTGAGGAGGAGGCGCAGCACAACCGCTTGTACGGCGCCGACTTCCTGCGCATGTGCAAGGCCCTGCTGCGTCCGGGCGGCGTCGTCGTCAACCAGTCCGGCTGCCAGACGATGTGGCGCAACACCACGCTGATCCGCTCCTGGCAGCGGTTCAACGAGGTGTTCGACACCGTCGCCTACTACGGCTCGGACGAGCACGAGTGGGCGTACCTGTTCGGGCGTGCCGACGTGGTCGAGGACCCGACGGCGCTGATGGTCGAGCGCCTGAAGACGGCCGGGTACCAGCCGGAGTCGATCGACGACCTCGCGTTGGTCGGCAACAGCATCCCGCCCTACCGGGTGCGGCAGTCGCTGGCCTGACGGTTCGGCTTGGAGAGGGGCGCTTCCCGTTGCGGGAGGCGCCCCTTTCGCTGGTTCTCAGGCCAGGGACTGCTTGAGGAAGTCGACCTGCAGCAGGAGCAGGTTCTCGGCGACCTGTTCCTGCGGGGTCATGTGCGTGACGCCCGAGAGGGGCAGCACGGTGTGCGGGCGGCCCGCGGCCAGCAGGGCGTTGGACAGGCGCAGGGTGTGCGCTGCCACCACGTTGTCGTCGGCCAGGCCGTGGATGATCATCAGCGGGCGGGTGAGCTTGTCCGCGTCGGCGATCAGGGAGTTCGAGTCGTAGACCTCCGGCTTGTCGTCCGGGTGGCCGAGGTAGCGCTCGGTGTAGTGGGTGTCGTAGAGGCGCCAGTCGGTCACCGGGGCGCCGGCGATGGCCGCGTGGAAGACGTCCGGGCGGCGCAGCACCGCCAGGGCGCTCAGGTAGCCGCCGTAGGACCAGCCCCGGATGGCCACGCGGGTCAGGTCCAGGTCGGGCTCGACGGCCGCGGCCGCGTGCAGGGCGTCCACCTGGTCTTCCAGGGTGGCACCGGCGAAGTCGTAGGCGATGGCGCGTTCCCAGGCGAGACCTCGGCCCGGGGTGCCGCGGCCGTCGGCGACCAGGACCGCGAAGCCCTGGTCGGCCAGCCACTGCGAGGCCAGGAACGAGTTCTGCGAGGACAGGACGCGCTGGGCGTGCGGGCCGCCGTACGGGTCCATGAGGACGGGCAGCTTGGTGCCCGGCGTGTGGCCGGACGGGAGCAGGAGGGCGGCGCGGATGTTGCGCTCGCCCAGGGTCAGCAGGCGCGGAGACGCCTTGAGCACCGGGGTTTCCGCCCACGACTCGATCACGTGAGCTCCGGCGGTGGCCTTCGCTCCGAAGCTGTCCAAATTGGCCGATACGAACACAGTTGTGTCACCGCCGCGAATCGCGGTGTGCACACCGTCCTCTGTGGACAGTCTCTCGACGGTTTCGCCCACCGAGTAGACGTGGACCTGGGTCGGGTCGTCGGCCGAGGCGGCGATCAGGATGGAGTCGTCGGCGATGTCCAGGACGCGGCGCACCTGGAGGCCGGTGGTCACGATGTCGTCGTCCAGCTGGAGGGCGTACTCGTCGCCGTTGCCGACGATGCGCACGAGACGGCCGTCCGGGGTCCAGGCCGGGGCGCCGCCGGTCACCTCGATCCACGTCGGGTCGGTCTCGGTGACGAGCTCGGTGACGGCGCCGGTCTCGGGGGCCAGCGAGTAGATCTTGCGGGTGCGCTGGTCGCGGGTCTGGGTGGTGATCAGCGGGGCGCCGCCGGAGGACCAGTGCACGTCGTTGAGGTAGTCGAACTCGAGCAGCACCGGGACGAAGGTGCCGTCCAGCGACACCACGTGAAGTGACACGGTGGCGTTGGGGGTGCCGGCGGCCGGGTAGGCGATCTCGGTGGCGGCGGTGGCCGGGTTGGCGGGGTCGGCGATGTACCAGCGCTGCACCGGGGCGTTGTTCACGCGCGCGGCGATGAGGCGGGTGCCGTTCGGCTCCCACCAGTAGCCGCGGTAGCGCGACATCTCCTCGGCCGCGATGAACTCGGCCAGGCCGAACGTCACGTCCTCGCCGTCGGGCACGGCGACGGCGTAGTCGTCGCCCGAGTCGAGCTCGGCCACCCGCAGCGTGCCGCGGGTGACGTATGCCACACGCGAGCCCGTCGGGTCCACGCGCGGGTCGATGACGCCGCCGTCCGTCGGCAGCTCGCGGACGGCCCCCTTCACGAGGTCGGCCACGAACAGGCGGCCGGACAGGGCGAACGAGGCGACCGCGGCGTCCTTCGAGAGGGCGTAGGCGATGATGCCCGCGCCGGACTCGCGCGTGCGCTCGCGGCGGGCCTTCTCCTCGGCAGGCAGGTCCTCCGGGTCGGTCAGCAGCGTCGCCGGGTCGACGAGCAGCTTTTCGACGCCGGTGGCCGTGTCGAGCTCCCAGAGGCCGTTCGCACGGCTCGTGGCCGTGGCCGGGCGCAGGAAGAAGACACGTGCCCCGTCTGACGACACCGCGAAGGTCCTGGGGGCGCCTACGGTGAACCGCTGAGTGCGCGCCTGTTGGCGCGGGAAGGAGATGTCATTGCCCACCCGCCCACACTAACCCGCGGCCCTTCGCCTGGCCGGTGGCGCGAGGCTTCTGCCTGGCGCGATACAGACCCGACGGGGGTTGCGCACGACGGCGGCACGGTACCGCTGAACGCGGCCTCCGCGAGGGAGCCACGCCGGAGGAACCGAGCCGATGACGGGAAACCCGGACCGCTCCGCAGGACCCGCGCCCCTGCTCCACGCGACCGCAGGGCGGCAACGGCACGAACCCGCTCGTGCGCCGGACGTACTCGGCGTAGCCGGGACGCCGAGACACGATGTCCTTCTCCAGCAACAGTTTGCCGAACCCTTCGCGAGCAGCCACGTCATGATCATCGGACCGATGATCGTGAGCGCGGCGGGGCCACGAGTGCAACGCGAGCAGGTACAGGCCCACCACACGACGGCGTCGCCGAAGTAGTTGGGATGCCTTGTGCAGCGCCAGAGTCCGCGATCCATCACGGCGCCCTTGTCGCCGGGTCCGAGCGGAACCGGGAGAGCTGCCAGTCGCCAACGGCCTCGAAGGCGAAGCCGACCATCCACACGCCAGTGCCCACCCAATCCAGCACTCCGAACGGGGCCGAACGATGCCGCGTGGCCCGCACCGGCAGCGGCACGACCCACATCAGCGCGGCCTGGATCAGGTGGACGCGGTACATGCGCAGGCGCGGACTTCCGTTGGCACGCCTCAAGATGTCCTGGTAGCGAGGATCTTCGCCCTCGCCGGAGTTGCGCACGAGGATGTGCGCTCCCAGGCGTAGACCCCACACCACCGTCAGGGCCGTCACGAGCCACTGCCGAGTTGGTTCGCCCTCCGCGAACACGAGCGTGATCACCACGATCACGGCGAAGCCAGGGCCCCACGCGGAGTCGATCAGGTCGTAGCGCTTGCGCCCGTCCGCGTACAGGAACAACCCGCTCAGCAGCAGGACGACCGCGAGAAGGCTGACCGGGAAACTCACCGCGCCGCCCGCGAGGTCGAGCCGCCACACCCTTTGCCCGGCCCTCGCCGACCAGTGCGACCACCTCGTCCCACCGGCGGCACGGGTGTGGTGCCGTCCTGCGGGCCCGCCGTGCGTCCGTCCCCCGCCCGAATTTCGATCGGCAGCGGCGCACCGCACCATCCGTTCGGCCATTCGTGCCAGCTGACCAGCGACGACCACCCTGCGCCTCCTGCGCAACCTGGCTCCGCCAGACGTTCGAGTCGGCAAGAGGTTCGGTTCGTTTCTGAACCGAGACGCAACCGGGCCCGTATGGCCTCGATAGAGCGAACGACGGACAAGGAGGACATGAGTGTGATCCGACGTAACCGCATTGCCATCGGGCTCGCCGCGGGACTGGCAGTTGTGCTGGGTCTGGGTGTCTGGAGCGCCACGGGAAGTGGCACGAACTCGAAACCGGTGGCACAGACCGAAACCGACCTGGGCGTCCTCGGTGACTACGGCGACGTGGGTCAGGCCCCGGTACTCCAGGAGCCCGCTCAGGCGCCCGAGACCCCTGTCCAGCAGCAGGCACCGGAAACCCCGACCCCGGCCGCGCAGCCTCCCGCCGCGCAGCCTCCGGCGGCCGCTCCGGTCAGCTCCGTGAAGCTGGTCGGCAAGGCTGTCGACAAGATGGGCATGGTCGTCCAGGACGGCGACGGCCGCACGATGTACCGCTTCGACAAGGACACCAAGGCGCCTGACGCCAAGTCCAACTGCAACAACCAGTGCGCAGTCACGTGGCCGCCGCTGCTGTCGGACACGATCCCGCAGGTCGAGGGCATCGACCCGAAGCTCGTCTCGCTGATCACGCGCGCGGACGGCAAGAAGCAGGTCGCCATCGACAACTCGCCGATCTACGCGTACTCGCTGGACCCGGGACCGGGCAAGTGGGCCGGCCAGGGTGTTGGCAAAACCTGGTTCGTGATCCAGCCCGACGGCAAGCGCAACGTGGAGTGCCTGCCCGCCGGTGTGACGGCGACGCCGTAACCCCAAAGCATCCGATTAGGACGATCCATCTGAGGCACACAACACCCTGACACGGTGACACCCCGGCCCTGGGGAAGGGGCCGGGGTTCCCGTCGTTTCGCTCTCGGAACACAGAAGGGGCGCCCGCCGGAATTCCGGCGGGCGCCCCTTCACGTGTGGATCAGAGCGTCGGGTACAGCGGGTGCTTGGCGGCCAGCACCTCGACGCGGGCACGTAGCTCGTCGAGCGCGGCACCGGGCTTCAGGGCCTCCGCGATCACGTCGGCGACCTCGGTGAAGTCCACCTCGCCGAAACCGCGGGTCGCGAGCGCCGGCGTACCGATCCGCAGGCCGGAGGTGACCATCGGCGGGCGCGGGTCGTTCGGGACGGCGTTGCGGTTGACCGTGATGCCGATCTGGTGCAGCACGTCCTCGGCCTGCTTGCCGTCGAGCTCGGAGTTCACCAGGTCGACCAGCACCAGGTGGACGTCCGTGCCGCCGGTCAGCACCTTCACGCCCGCGGCCGCGACGTCCGGCTGCGACAGGCGCTCGGCGAGGATCTTCGAGCCCTCCAGCGTGCGGCGCTGGCGGTCGGCGAACTCCGGCGAGGCGGCGTGCTTGAACGCCACGGCCTTGGCCGCGATCACGTGCTCCAGCGGACCGCCCTGCTGGCCGGGGAAGACCGCCGAGTTGATCTTCTTGGCGATGTCCGCCTCGTTCGACAGGATCACGCCACCACGAGGACCGCCGAGGGTCTTGTGCGTGGTCGTCGTCGTCACGTGCGCGTGCGGGACGGGCGACGGGTGCAGGCCCGCGGCCACCAGGCCGGCGAAGTGCGCCATGTCGACCATCAGGTAGGCCTCGACCGAGTCGGCGATGCGGCGGAACTCGGCGAAGTCCAGCTGGCGCGGGTAGGCGGACCAGCCGGCGACGATCAGCTTCGGGCGGTACTCCTGGGCGAGGCGCTCGACCTCGGCCATGTCGACGCGGCCGTCGGAGTCGGAAACGTGGTACGGCACGACGTTGTAGAGCTTGCCGGAGAAGTTGATGCGCATGCCGTGCGTCAGGTGGCCGCCGTGCGCGAGGTCCAGGCCCAGGATCGTGTCGCCGGGCTGCAGCAGCGCGAACATCGCGGCCGCGTTGGCCTGCGCGCCCGAGTGCGGCTGGACGTTGGCGAAACCGGCGCCGAACAACGACTTGATGCGCTCGATGGCGAGGCGCTCCACGACGTCGACGTGCTCGCAGCCACCGTAGTAGCGGCGGCCGGGGTAGCCCTCCGCGTACTTGTTGGTCAGCACCGAGCCCTGCGCCTGCAGCACCGACACGGGCGTGAAGTTCTCCGAGGCGATCATCTCGAGAGTGCTCTGCTGGCGCGCCAGCTCGGCCGCAACGGCCTGCGCGACCTCGGGGTCGTACTCCGCGAGGGAGGCGTTGAACTGGTCGGACATCTGGAAGATCTCCCTACTTGGCACGCTTGTAGAACGGAAGTGCGACGACCTCGACCGGCTGCTTCTTGCCGCGGACGTCCACCAGCAGTTGGGTGCCGGGCTCGGCACTCGCCTTCGTCACGTAGGCCATGGCGACGGAGTAGCCGAGGGTCGGGGACAGCGCGCCCGACGTCACCTCGCCCACGACCTCGTCGCCGTTCAGCACCGAGTAACCGTGCCGCGGGGCGCGGCGCTCCGGCGTCTTCAGTCCGACCAGGACCGAGTCCACCCCGGACTCGGCGACCTTCGTCAGCGCGTCGCGGCCGACGAAGTCGCCCGGCTTGTCGAGCTTCACGACGCGGCCGAGGTTCGCGTGGTACGGGGTGAGAGAAGTCGTGAGTTCGTTGCCGTACAACGGCATCCCGGCCTCGAGGCGCAACGTGTCGCGGCAGCCGAGACCACACGGCTTGAGCTCGTGCGCGGCACCGGCCTCCAGCAGCGCGTTCCAGACGGCGGGAGCGTCCGCGGGTGCCAGGAAGAGCTCGAAGCCCTCCTCGCCCGTGTAGCCGGTGCGAGCCAGCAGCGCGTCGACGCCGGCGACCTTCGACGGGTAGGACGCGTAGTACTTGACCGTCGAGAGGTCGGTGCCGGTCAGCCCGGCGAGGATCTCGACCGACTTCGGGCCCTGGATCGCGATCAACGCGTAGTCGGTGGACTTGTCCGTGACCACGGTGTCGAAACCGCCGGCGCGCTCGACGAGCGCCTCGGCCACCACCGAGGCGTTGGAGGCGTTGGCGACGACCATGAACTCCTCGTCGCCGAGGCGGTACACGATCAGGTCGTCGATCACGCCGCCGTCGGCCTGGGTGATCATCGTGTAGCGCGCCTTGCCGACCGCCAGCGCCGAGATGTGGCCGACGAGCGCGTGGTCGAGCGCCTCGCCCGCCTGGGCTCCGGTCAGCACGATCTCACCCATGTGCGTGAGGTCGAACAGGCCCGCGGTGGTGCGCACGGCGTGGTGCTCGGCGAGCTCGCTCGAGTAGCGCAGCGGCATCCGCCAGCCCGCGAAGTCGGTGAACATCGCGCCGAGCTGCTCGTGCTCGGCGTTCAGAGGCGTGAGGCGGGACATCAGAACGCTCCTCCAGGGTGCGCCGAAGAGCCGGACGAGGCCGGCTGAGGCAACAGAAGAATGACACGGTCCATCGGAGACTCCTCTTCCAGAGCAGCCTCCCCCTCTGTCATGAGCCTGAGAGCTTCACCACCGGAGTGGCTTGCACCGTGGGCGAGGCGCTGGCGCCTGCTTTCCAGAGTTGCCTTCGTCGTGCGGTACCTGTGCCTGAGAGATTCCGGGGAGGAGTTGCTCCTTCGGCGCCTTCCGGAGATCGAACTCTGGAGAGGTCTCTTCCGCGCGACATCGACGGCCGTGTTCAGTTGGTAGCCCCAGACGCTAGCAGGCCAAACGTCACAGCGGCACGCCCTGCGCCGTCTTCTCGACCACCTTGCGCTCGGCCCAGAACGACAGGAACGGGACCGTGCCGGCGAGCAGCACGAGAGCGGTGCCCTTGATCGACCAGCGCAGCTTCAGCGCCAGGTCGACGGAAATCACCAGGTAGATGGCGTAGAGGAAGCCGTGGACGGGGCCGACGACCTTCATCATCCCGCCCATGTCCGCGGCGTACTTCAGCACCATGGCCACGACCAGCAGCAACAGGAAGACACCGACCACGTAAGCCATGACCCTGAACCGGGTCAACGCACCCTTCATCTGCCCGCCTTCGCTCAACGACCGTCCCGCGCGTTGAGGTCCGCGAGCATGCGGTTGTAGGCCGCGAGCTCCGCGTCTTCTTCGTCGTCGAAGTGCTCGACAGGCGCGGGTTTGACGGCGTCAACCGTAGTCACCGGCCGTGGAGCTGCCGCAACCGGCTCCGGTGCGGAGAGAGGCTCGTCACGGCGCTGGCGCGCCAAGCGGCGGAAGCGCCACACCATGAAGAGCGGGAAGACGCCGAAGAGCGGCCACTGGAGCACGTACCCGAGGTTCTGGAACGTGCCGCTGGCGGACTCGAAACGCTGCCACTGCCAGTACGCGAGTCCGCAACAGGCGATCAGTGCGATCAGGCAACCAAGGCCGATCAACACTCGCTGAGGTGTAAGGAGGCCGCGCACGGCCTCCAGACTACTTGGGTAGGGCTCCCGCCTCCGAGAGCCTGCCCTCGAATCACTTGGGTAGAACTCTCGCCACGGAGAGCCTGCCCTCGAATCACTTGGGTGAGGCCTCCACCGGGAGGCCGACCCGTTCAGGGATCCGCTCGAGGTAGGGGCCTCCGCATCAGAATCAGGAGGCCGACCCGTACAAGGATCCACTTGAGGTAGAGGCCTCCTCGTCAGGAGGCCGAACCGGTTGGGGGTCCGGGGGCTTGCCCCCGGCGGGGGTGTGGGGGCTCGGCCCCCACAGAACACGCGGAACGAACTCCGGCGAGCGCTCTCCGCGAGCACACCTCGCCCGTTCGTTACGCCCTACGCCACGCCGTCCCGGCGCTGCCTCTGCAGACGTGCGACACACCAAGCCGCGGCAGAGCCACGGCGGAGGTGCTGGAGAACCGTCATCGGTCCCAGGCGCCTCCCGAGGTCGGCAGGGGTCAGGCCCGCCGCGCGGTAGTCGAGCGCGCGCTGGTCCAACGGGCTGATGCCCGCGTCCCACCACTGCTCGGCCTCGCTGACGTCACCTACCAGCTGCCAGTAGCTCGCTGCGGCGGCGAGCAACGCCTCGGGTGCCTCCGGCGCCCGCTTGCGCATCGCGGCCACGTAGGCCGGATCCGCCGAGTCGACCTTGACCAAGCCACGCGACCCGCCCTTGCTGCCTCCCCGCTGCACGGGGATGCCGGGCGCCGAGGGGGGAGCCTCCGCGAGCCACGCGTTCTTGATCCGGTTCACCTCCTGCATCTCTGCGTCATCAGACCGTTCAGCCGCCCACTGCTTCAACAGCTCGTGGACCCCGGAGTCCTCGACCATCCATGCCTCCTCGTCGGTCGGGGATCGGCCATTGCAGCGGAAGGTATTCGGTAGGTCTGACAATCGCCAGACCCTGAATCGCCAGAACACCCGTTACCAGTGCGTGATTGGCCTCATTCCACCCATCCGGTCCAACGTGAACGGTCGAGGATCACCCTGAGTCACTAGCTGATCGGGGTCGCGGTCCCGAAGAGGCTCCTGATGAAGGTGATGATCGACTCCGCGCCCTGACGCAGCCAGCCGAGGACCTGCTGGACCGCGCTTGCGGACTCCTCGGGCCGGGTGATCAGGAGGAACAGCACCAGCGCGACGGCCGCCAGCACTAGCACCTTCTTGAGGTTCACAGGTACCTCTCCGTCCATGTCGCTCACAGATGAGGCGGCGGACCGCCCGTGTCACCCGACATGGTCCCTCATTCACCCGTGCGATGAACAACGACCACGCCCAACTGGTCCCAGGATCCACCGGCGGCGCACGCCTGCACGACGGGGAATGTCACCCGAATGGAGGCTAAAGAGATCCCTGTGCAGCGCCGATGTCCTGGGCACGAGGTGAACACGGACACCCTCGCATCCCACAGCTTGGACCAGACACTGTTGCACTGGGTCTCACCCGGATGCCGCTCCGCCGGCATCACGCTCTGTCACCCCGTCGTGTCCTTATAAATGCGCACCCGAGCATTCACCCAATTACTCCTGACCGCCGCAGTTCCATAATTTGAGCGTCCGCCACACCCATGTCGGCAAGCACTTCCCCGGTGTTCGCCCCGGCCGAAACCGGAGCCGCGGGAACCGCCGCCGGAGTCCGGTCGAAGCGGGGAGCCGGCGCCGGGTGCCGCGCGCCGGAGACGTCCACGAACGTGCCACGTGCCTCGTTGTACGGGTGCCGCGCCGCCTCGGTGGGCGTGAGCACCGGCGCCAGGCAGGCGTCCGTGTCCCGAGCGAGGTCGGCCCACTCGTCACGCGTCCTGGTCTTCACCGCCGCCGCGATGCGTTCGCGCAGCTCAGGCCAGTTCGCCGGGTCGTTGCGCGAAGGCGCGTCCTCCAGGCCCAGCACGCGCACCAGGTCGGCGTAGAACTTCTCCTCCAGCGCGCCCACGGCGACGAAGCGCCCGTCCGCGGCCTCGTAGACGTCGTAGAACGGCAGTCCGCTGTCCAGCATGTTCTCGCCGCGCCCGCCCTGCCACATGCCCGCGTGCTTCATCCCGTGCAGGAACGTCGTGAGCAACGCCGCCCCGTCGACCATCGCCGCGTCGACGACCTGGCCGCGGCCGGAGCGCTCGCGTTCGTACAGCGCGGCCAGCACGCCGAGAGCCAGCAGCAGCCCTCCCCCGCCGAAGTCGCCGACGAGGTTGAGCGGCACGACCGGTGGCCCACCGGCGCGTCCGATGGGGTCCAGCGCGCCGGCGATCGCGATGTAGTTGATGTCGTGCCCTGCCCGGTCGGCGAGCGGCCCGTCCTGGCCCCAGCCGGTCATGCGTCCATATACAAGGCGCGGGTTGCGGGCCAGGCACTGCGCCGGGCCGATGCCCAGCCGCTCCGTCACGCCCGGACGGAAGCCCTCCACCAGCACGTCCGAGCGTTCGACCAGCCGCAACACCAGCTCGGCGCCCTCCGGCCTGCGGGTGTCGATCGCGACCGAGCGGCGGTTGCGGCCCAGGAAGTCGCCGGGAACCGTCGAGCGGCTCCCCGGCTTGTGCACCTGGATCACGTCGGCGCCGAGGTCCGCGAGCACCATGCAGCCGAACGGCGCGGGCGCGAGACCGGCGAGCTCGACGACCTTGAGTCCTGCCAGAGGCCCGCTCACAGGGACCTCGCGATGATTTCCTTCATGATCTCGTTCGTGCCGCCGAAGATCCTCTGCACGCGGGCGTCGGACCAGGCACGTGCGATCGGGTACTCGTTCATGTAGCCGTAGCCGCCGAAGAGCTGCACGCACTCGTCGACGACCTTGCCGAGCCGGTCACTGGCCCACCACTTCGCCATCGCCGCAGTCGGCACGTCGAGCTCACCGCGCAGATGCTTCTCGATGCACTCGTCGATGAAAGCCCTGGTCACAGCCGCCTCGGTGGCGCACTCGGCAAGCTTGAACCTGGTGTTCTGGAACTTCATCAGCTCCTTGCCGAACGCCGTGCGCTCCTTCACGTACTTCAGCGTCACGTCGACGGCCGCCTCGATGCCCGCGATGCAGCAGACGCCGATGATCAGACGTTCCTGCGGCAGCTGCTGCATTAGCTGGATGAACCCGAGGCCTTCCTGGTCGCCAAGGAGGTTCGCGACGGGCACCCGGACGTCGTCGAAGAACAGCTCGGCGGTGTCCTGCCCCTTCATGCCGACCTTGTCGAGCACGCGGCCGCGCCGGATGTCGTTCTCCACCACGATCAGCGAGATGCCCTGGGCGCCCTGGGACGGGTCGGTCTTGGCGACCACGACCACGAGGTCGGCGTGCACGCCGTTGGTGATGAACGTCTTCGAGCCGTTGATGACGTACTCGTCGCCGTCCCTGACGGCCTTGGTGCGGATGCCCTGAAGGTCGGAGCCCGCGCCGGGCTCGGTCATCGCGATCGCGCCGACGCACTCGCCGGACGCGAGCTTGGGCAGCCAGCGCCGCTTCTGATCCTCGGATCCGTAGGAGTTGAGGTAGTGCGCCACGATCCCGCTGTGAACGCTGTTGCCCCAGGCGCTGTCACCGGCGCGTGCCTGTTCTTCGAGCAGCACGGCCTCGTGTGCGAACGTGCCGCCGCCGCCTCCGTACTCCTCAGGGATGCTCAGGCACAGCAGCCCGAGGTCACCGGCCTTGCGCCACAGGTCGCGGTCGACCTGCTTCTGCTCGGCGAAGCGTTCCTGGTGCGGCGTGACCTCCTTCTCCATGAACGTGCGGGCGAGCTGGCGCAACTGGTCCAGGTCGCTGTCCATCCACCGCGATCGACGCTCTGCCATGAGTTCCACGAAACCACCGGGCGGTGATCCACGCCATGACCGGCGCGCCAGGCCGTCACCCGAAAAAGTGAGCGAAATTCCCACCCCGATCGGACAGACTGGCCGGCATGCAGATCCACCAGGTCACGCCGGACGAGTGGACGCTGTGGCGTGACGTCCGCCTGGAGGCGCTGGCCGCGGATCCAGCGGAGTTCGGGTCGACGCTGGCACGTGAGCAGGAGTACGGCGAGGACGACTGGCGCGCGCGCATCGTGGGAGGCCTGAACCTCGTCGCGCTCGACCCCGGTCCCGTCGGCCTGGTCGGAGCCACCTCGAAACCCGGCGACCTCTACCTCTACTCGATGTGGGTCAAGAGCTCCCACCGCGGCCGGGGCATCGGAGAAGCGCTGGTCAGGGCCGTGCTGGCGTGGGCGGCCGAGGAAGGCTGGAAGCGCGTGCGGCTGCGGGTGTGGGAGCACAACCTGCCTGCGCGCAAGCTCTACGAGCGGCTGGGTTTCGTGGATGCCGGCGAACCCGAGCACATGGAGTTCGTCGTGAGCTAATCGGTCACCCTTCACGGTCATGGCCAGCTTGAGAGGCCGGGCCTAGCGTGGGTGCCATGAGCGAAGCCTTGATCTTCGACGCGGTGCGCACGCCGCGCGGCAAGGGGAAGCGCGGGTCGCTGCACAGCGTCAAGCCCGTCGCGCTGGCCGCCGGTGTGCTGCGCGCGCTGTCCGAACGCAACTCCCTCGACACCTCCGCGGTGGACGACGTCGTGTTCGGCGTGGTGTCACCGCTCGGCGAGCAGGGCGGTGACATCGCCCGCACCGCGGTCCTGGCCGCCGGGTGGGACCAGCGGCCGGCGGGTGTGCAGCTCAACCGGTTCTGCGCGTCCGGCCTCGAGTCGGTGAACCTCGCGGCGGCGAAGGTCGCCTCCGGGTTCGAGGACCTGGTGGTCGCGGGTGGCGTCGAGTCGATGTCGCGGGTGCCGATGGGGTCCGACGGTGGTGCGTGGGCGATCGACCCGCAGACGAACTTCGACCTGTCGTTCGTGCCGCAGGGCGTGTCCGCGGACCTGATCGCGACGCTGGAGGGCTTCTCGCGCACGGACGTCGACACGTGGGCCGCCCGCTCGCACGCGCTCGCCTTCGAGGCGCAGAAGAACGGGTTCTTCGAGCGCTCGGTCGTGCCGGTCGTCGACCAGAACGGCACCGTGCTGCTGAAGGAGGACGAGACGATCCGGCCCGAGTCCACTGTGGAGTCGCTGGGCCGGTTGAAGCCGAGCTTCCAGTTCCACGGCGACCTCGGCTACGACACGGTCGCGATCGACCGCTACCCCACCGTCGAGCGCATCAACCACGTGCACACGCCGGGCAACTCGTCGCAGATCGTCGACGGCGCCGCGGCGATGCTGATCGGTTCCGAGGCCGCCGGGCGTGCGCTGGGACTCACGCCACGTGCCCGGATCGTCTCCGTCGCGGTCGTGGGAACCGAGCCGACGATCATGCTGACCGGCCCCGCGCCCTCCGCGCGCAAGGCGTTGGACAAGGCCGGGCTCTCGGTCGAGGACATCGACCTGTTCGAGGTCAACGAGGCGTTCTCGTCCGTCGTGCTGAAGTTCCTGCGGGACATGGACATTCCCGAGGACAAGGTCAACGTCAACGGCGGTGCGATCGCGCTGGGCCACCCGCTGGGCGCCACCGGTTGCATGATCCTCGGGACGCTGCTGGACGAGCTGGAGCGCCGGGACCTGCGCCGCGGTCTCGCCACGCTGTGCGTGGGTGGCGGCATGGGTATCGCGACGATCATCGAGAGGGTCTGACAGATGCCGTTCCACTACGAGAAGGACGCCGACGGCATCGTCACCCTGACGATGGACATGTCCGGTTCCGCCAACGTCATGAACACCGAGTACCAGGAGCTCATGGGCGAAGCGGTCTCGCGGCTCGAAGGCGACGAGATCACGGGCGTGATCATCACGTCCGCCAAGAAGACGTTCTTCGCCGGCGGTGACCTGAACGTGCTGATCGCGATCACGCCGGAGAACGCTTCCCAGGCGCTGGAAGGCGTCGAGGAGCTCAAGTCGCAGCTGCGGCGGCTGGAGAAGCTCGGCAAGCCGGTCGTGGCGGCGATCAACGGATCCGCGCTGGGTGGCGGGTTCGAGATCGCTTTGGCGTCGCACCGCCGGATCGTGCTGAACGACGACAGCATCCGGATCGGTCTGCCGGAAGCCACCTTGGGCCTGCTGCCCGGTGGCGGTGGCGTGACGCGCATGGTCCGGCTGCTCGGTGTGCAGAAGGCGTTGCCGTTGCTGATGGAGGGCAAGCAGCTCCGGCCGGAGCGCGCGCTGCAGGCCGGGATCGTGCACCAGCTCGTCGGGACGCGCGAGGAACTGCTCTCCGAGGCGCGGGCCTGGATCGTCGCGAACCCGGCGCCGGTGCAGCCGTGGGACGTGCCGGGTGTCGGTGTGCCGGACCTGAAGTTCGGCGACCCCAACAGCTACGGGCTGCTGGGCGCGGCGCCTGCCGTGCTACGCAAGAAGTCGCACGGCGCGTACCCGGCGCCGGAGAAGATCATGGCGGCGGCGGTCGAGGGTGCGTACGTCGACTTCGACACGGCGCTGAAGATCGAGGGCCGCTACTTCGTGGAACTGGCCGCCGGTCAGGTCTCCAAGAACATGATCACCGCGTTCTGGTTCAACCTCAACGAGGTCAACGGCCGCGCGTCCTCGTCGGGCAGGCGCGTGACGAAGCTCGGCGTGCTGGGCGCGGGCATGATGGGCGCTGGAATCGCCGAGGTGTCCGCGAAAGCCGGGATCGAGGTGATCCTGAAGGACGTGACCCTCGAGGCGGCCCAGAAGGGCGCTGGGGGCCTGGACGGCATCAGGCCGACCGACTCCGACGACGACCTCGCGGGCTGCGACCTGATCATCGAGGCGGTGTTCGAGAACCGCGAGCTGAAGAACAAGGTGCTGGCGGCCGCGGAAGCGCAGGCGTTGCCGGACGCGGTGATCGCCTCGAACACGTCGACGCTGCCGATCACCGGTCTCGCCACGGCTGTTCCGGACGCCGAGCGGTTCATCGGCCTGCACTTCTTCTCGCCCGTGCCGAAGATGCGGCTCGTCGAGATCATCCGCGGGGAGAAGACGTCCGAGGAGACGCTGCAGCGGGCGCTCGACTACGTGCGGCAGATCGGGAAGACGCCGATCGTGGTGAACGACTCGCGCGGCTTCTACACCTCGCGGACGTTCGGCACGTACGTGATCGAGGCGATCACGATGCTGTCCGAGGGCGTGGCGCCGGCGTTGATCGAGAACGTGGCCAAGAAGGCCGGTATGGCCGTCGGACCGCTGGCCGTGTCGGACGAGGTGACGCTGTCGCTGCAGCTGAAGATCCACGACCAGACGCTGGCCGACGACCCCTCGCTGGTGTCGGACAGCGCCGCCCACGACCTGATCCGCGAGATGGTGTCGTTGGGGCGCACCGGAAAGGCCGGCGGCGCCGGCTTCTACGAGTACCCCGCCAACGGCTCGAGGAAGTTCCTGTGGCCGGAGCTGACGACGCGGTACGCCAAGGCCGACGCCGGGGTTTCCGAGCAGGACGTGCGGGACCGGCTGCTGTTCGTGCAGGCGCTGGAAACCGTGCGGTGCCTGGACGAGGGCGTGCTGACGTCGGTGGCGGACGCGAACATCGGCTCGATCTTCGGGTTCGGGTTCGCGCCGTGGAGCGGCGGCACGTTGCAGTTCATCAACTCCTACGGCGTGCAGGCGTTCGTGGAGCGGGCGGACTACCTCGCGGACACGTACGGGGAGCGGTTCCGGCCGCCTGCCTCGCTGCGGGAGCGCGAGAAGTTCTAGGCGCGGTAGGAGCCCGGTGAGGAACCGGTCCACCGCTTGAAAGCCCGGTGGAAGGCGCTCGCCTCGGAGAACCCGAGGCGCAGCGCCAGCTCCTCCACCGACTCCCCGCCCCGCACCAGCGAGGCCACCGCCTGGTCGCGCAGCAGTTGCTCGCGCACCTCGCGGAACGACGTCCCTTCGGCAGCGAGGCGTCGTCTCAGCGTGGGCGCGCTGACCCCGAGGCGTGCCGCCACCGCCTCCAGCCCGCTCACGCCGCTGCCGAGGAGCCTGCGGACGTGGCCCGCCGTGTCGGCGCCGTAGTCCCGGCGCGACAACAACTCCGCGGGCGAGTGCCGCAGGAACCTGCGCAGTCCCGCCTCGTCCTGCACGACCGGCATGCGCAGGAACTTCGGGTCGAACGAGATGGCGGTGGCCCCGGCGCCGAAGGTCAGCGGGCAGCCGAAGATCAGGTGGTACTCGGCGGCGTGGGCCGGTTCCGGATAGGCGAACTCGGCTTCCCGCAGGGGAATCCGGCGGCCGATGAGCCACGACGAGAAGCGGTGCCACAGCACCAGCAGCGACTCGGTCAGGAAGTGGTCGGGGTCGCCGGGGACGTGCAGGGAGAAACGGCCGTCGTCCAGCGAGAGCTCGAGCGGTTCGTCGAAGAGGGCGTAAAAGGCGAGGCCGCGTCTCAACGCCGATTCGAGATCCGGGCAGTGCACGGTGAGCAGGCACATCATCGCGAACGTGCCGCGTTTCGACGGGCGCGGGCCGAAACCCATGAACTCGTCGTCGAGGACTTCCCAGAGGGTCTGGATCAGCTTCGTGTACTGGGCGGGCGTGACGCGGGCGCGGTCGTCGGCGAGAAGGCTCGGCGGAATGCCGGCGCCGGCGAGGACCTCGGACGGCGACGGGCACGCGCGCAGTGCCGCGCGCACGTAGTGGATGGCCACTGTCCGGGTGTGCACGAACCACAGTAAAACGCCACCAGCGGTGACGCGGCTCCGGGGAGAGTTGGAGCCGCGTCACCGCCGGCGAGGGCCCACCCAGTGAGCCGTGCTCCTCGCCAACAGGGCTTCCGCACGCCCATCGGCAAGGGACGATGTTGTGTCCTGACGTTAACGCTATGTGGTCTAGACCAGAAAAGTCAATAGTGCGAAGAGAGCACGTCCGAATCAGATGTTTCAGGCTTGTTCCAGCGGTGCCACGGCAAACCCCGCGGAGAACCGCTTGCACCAGATCACGACGCTCCGAATGGCGGACACGTCGACACCGGCGGGAATTTCGTACACCTGGTCGCCACGATTTCCCTTCAACTTGCCGAGACTGGTGAATCCTTCACCGAACGTTTTCTCGGACGAGCTCGACGGGTGGGGCGAGAGGTAGACGTACAGGTCAGGGCCGTCACTGGTGTTCAAGGACGCGAACTGCACAGAATGCGCGCCGCCGGGCAGTTTGATGAGGCTCGCCTTACCGGTGGTGGCGTGTTCAAGTGAGCGCCACTCACCCGTCGCGACCTCTTTCGCCACTTCCGCGACGGGCGCCGGAGCCTGCGACGCCGACGTCTGAGAAGTCGGTGCCTGAGAAGACGTCGATGCAGGCACGAGCAGCGCGTCGTGCGTTTCGCGAACCGTGATCAGCCGCCACGGCTGGAACAGGTACAACCCGACGCCGAGCGCGACGACCAGCACGACTGCGACGGGGATCAGAAATCGGCGTTGGGGCATACCGAAAATACTGGCTCAAACCGGACCGGAAAGAGCTTACGGAGTTGTTAGGGTCCTGCCGTGGCGACGCAGGCGAGGATCGGCCAGGCCGTGCTCGGAGTCCTCATGGTCGGCTGCGCGCTGACCGGGCTGTTCCCCAGACCCGTGCCGCTGCTCTTCGCCATCGCCGCGGTCGGCACGGCCAACGCGGCGTTCCCGTTGATGCGCACGTTCGGCTCGGCGTTGCTGGGTGGCGTGGCGGCGTCGTCGATCGCGCTGTCGTCGGTCCCGTTCGTCACCTGCTCCTCGGCACGCTTCACCGATGTGTTCACCTGCACGGGTGACGCTCCGACGTGGCACATGACCGGGACCGTGCTGGTGGCAGGCCTTGCCGGGGCCAGTTTGGTGCTCGCCCGGATCACAGATCAATGACGGCGATCACTCAACCGGGGGCGTCAAGGAGCCGATAAGGCAAGCAGGTGAGCGTTCTCCTGCGACCGGCCCAACCGGTAATCTGCCGAGGAGCGTGATCGCCTGACTTCCAACCGTGAGCATTGAGGAGGACCGCTGTGCGCGCACTGTGGGCCGCAGGTGGCTCCGCCGTGCTCGGGTCCGCGTTGCTCGGGGTGCTGGTGGGAATGGCGCTCCACGGCGTTGCCGACGACGATCCGCTGAGCAGGACACCCTCGTCCACGTGGGTCAAGTCCACGGCGAGCACATCGTCGAGCACACCGGAGAGCTCCACTCCCGAGAGCAGCGCACCGCCGAGTTCCAGCAGTTCGGCACCGAGCACGCACCAGACGCCGAAGAAGACCACGACCCCGCCGCCGGCCGCGACCAACCCGGAGCCGCCGCCACCGCCCGCGGCGGTCACCACGACGACGACGCCGTCGTCCGGATGGCCGTGCAGCCCCCTCAACCCGCTGCCGCCGCCCACCTGCAAGAACCTCAGCAACTGAAAAGGGTCCGCCAGCGCACCGGCGGACCCTCTGCACAGCGTTGGTCAGGCCGACTCGCGGCGCACCAGAACCGTCGGCAGCATCTGCTTCTTCGTCTTCACGGTCTCGTCGCGCAGCAGCTTCATCAGGTGCTCGACCATGTGCTTGACCTGCTCGTCCGAGTCCTGCCGCACCGACGTCAGCGGCGGCGACGTGTGCTCGGCGATCGTCGCGTGGTCGTCGAAGCCGACCACCGCGACGTCCTCCGGCACGCGCTTGCCCGCCTCCTGCAACGTTTCCAGCGCGCCGGCCGCCATCAGGTCGGACGCCACGAACACGGCGTCCAGCGAAGGCACCTTCGCGAGCAGCGCGGCCATCGCCTTGCGACCGCCCTCGCGCGTGAAGCCACCGTCCTCGGTGACCTTCGCGGCGCCCTTGTCGTCCAGGCCGAGCGCGGACTTGAAGCCGTTCAGGCGGTCGATCGCGGACAGCTCGTCCGCGGGACCCGCCACGTGCACGATCTTCTTGCGGCCGAGCGACTTGAGGTGCTCGGTGGCGAGCACTGCGCCACCCTCGTTGTCGTTGTCAACCAGGTGCATGCCGCGCAACGAGCCCCACGGCTTTCCGGCGTAGACGACCGGCAGCGGCAGCTTCTTCACGATCGACACGAGCTCGTCGTTGCGGTGCGGCGCGAACACCAGGGCGCCGTCGACGTGGCCGCCCGCGAGGAAGCGGTGTGCGCGGGCCTGGTCGTCCGGCGAGTGCACCAGCATCAGGACCATCTGCACGTCGACGTCCGCCAGCGCACGCGCGCCCGCACGGATCAGCCGGGCGAAGTGCGGGTCGTCGAAGATCTTGGGCTCCGGCTCGGAGAACACCACGGCGACCGCACCGGTGCGACGTGTCACCAACGCACGAGCGGCGCGGTTCGGCTGGTAGCCCAGGGCCAGCACGGCGGCGTTGACCGCCTCCAGCGCCTCGGGGCTGACCCGCGGCGACGCGTTCAGCACTCGTGACGCCGTGGCGCGGGAGACCCCGGCCCTCGCGGCCACGTCCTCCAACGTCGGACGCGCGTGGATGGACACGAGCACCACCACTCCTCGATGAAAACCTTTGAGTCGCCGGTCAGCTTAGCTGGAAGCGATCTCCGAGGAGGGTTTCCGCGCTGTTCATCGTGTTTTTTCAGCCACAAGGTCCGTGATTGGGGTCGAAAGTGCACGGCCGCGCGGCGCCATCGACACCCGCAGGAGCCCGTCCTCCCGGCGTGTCGTGGTGTCCAGACCAGCTCGTTCGGCGGTCCTCACCAGCGAGTTCTCCGACGGCAGGCACCACGCGACGAGCTCGCGGAAGCCCGCGGCACGGGCGTCCTCCGCGAGTGCGCCGAGCAGCGCAGTGCCCACTCCCCTGCGCTGCCACGCGTCCTCGACGAGCAACGACACCTCGGCGGACGTCGGCTCGCCGGTGTGCAGGAGCTGCCCGAGCGCCACCACCTGGTCCGCGCACTGCGCGAGGATCGTGGTGCCACGCGGCGGGTTCAGCAGCCGGTGCAGCCATCGGCGCGGCACCGTGCGCATGCCGGAGTGGTAGCGGTTGAACAAGGTCTTCATCGAGCAACGGGTGTGCAGCCCCGCGACGGCGTCTTCGTCCTCGTTGGTTCCAGGCCGCAGAACCAGTGCCACGCCGTCATCGCTGAGCACTCCTCGCATCGCGGGTGCCGGTGCGTCGAGCAGGTCCAGCAGGGCCTGGCCGCGGGCGAGCTCGACCTGGGTGAAGCCGGCCCAGCCGCGCCGCGCCGCCAGCTCACCGAGCTGGACCTGGCCGTCCGCGGCCACGCCGTGCGTCACCGCGTCGGCCGACAGCACCTGGCGGAGGGCCTCGGCGACGCGGGACGGGTTGGAAAGCGCCATCCTGGCCGCACGCAGCACGGCCGTCGGCTCGTCCACGAGATCCCGAACGTCGGCGCGGGTGATGCCCGCGCACTTGCCGCCTTCCGAGCGGACGGCCTCGATGAGATCGGCGGGCAGCACGCCGGGAGCGGCCCGCACCACGATCTCGTCGAGCACACCGCCGGGCACGGGGATCACCTGCAACGCGAGGACGTTGCAGTCGGCCGCGGCCAGCCGGACTGTGACGCGCGCCAGCGCGCCGGGACTGTCGCTGAGTTCGATGCGCATGCGCCAGGTCGTGGTCATGCCTCCAGAATTCCCCCGAGCTGTTGCCTCGATGCGAACGACGGGTAAACCGCTCCGGATCACATCACCGGAAGAGGGGTGAGGGTCAACTGTGACGACATAGGGTGCCGCCATGAGGAGAACTCTGGCCGCAGGCCTCACCCTGCTCACCGTCACCGCGCTGGCCACGCCCACCACAGCCGCACCCGCTGCCGCGCCTCCCGGAGGCCCGAAGCAGGCCACGCTGACGAACTTCGCCTCACTCCCCGCCGAGACCTACCTGCCCGGCAGCGAGCCGAGCGGCGCCGCACTGGGGACGAGCCCGATCAACGGGATCACGCCGCCGTTCGCCGACCAGCCGATCCAGGGCTTCAGCGGCCTTGTCCGCAACAGCGACGGCACGTTCGACGCCATCTCCGACAACGGCTACGGCACGAAGGCCAACAGCGCGGACTTCCTGCTGCGCATCCACCGCATCGCACCGGACTTCGCGAAGAACACGGTCGACGTCCTCGGCGGCATCACGCTGACCGATCCCAACGGCCACATCCCGTTCCCCCTGACCAGGCCGGACCGGGTGATCACCGGCGCGGACATCGACATCGAGTCGGTCACCCGCGGCGCCGACGGCACGTACTGGATGGGCGACGAGTTCGGCCCGTACCTGCTGCACTTCGACCGCGCCGGACGGCTGATGGCGCCGCCGGTGCCGCTGCCGGGTGTCCGTGCTCCCGAGAACCCCGCAGGCAACCCGAACATCGGTGGCAGCAAGGGTTTCGAGGGCATCACGCTCTCGCCGGACGGCAAGACGATCAACGCGCTGCTGGAGGGCACGGTCGCCGGTGACACGCCGGGTACCTTGCGTCTCAACGAGTTCGACATCGCGAGCAACAGCTTCACCGGCACGACGTGGCACTACCAGCTGGAGAGCCCGAACTTCGCCATCGGTGACGCGATCGCCGTCGACCGGAACCGCCTGCTGATCATCGAGCGGGACAGCGCACAGGGCGTCGACGCGATCGTCAAGCGCGTCTACCTCGCGGACAAGCGCGACAAGGACTCCGACGGCAAGCTCGACAAGACGATGGTCGCCGACCTGCTGAACCTCGCGAACCCCAAGCACATCGGCGGGCACGCGGACCCGTTCAAGTTCCCGTTCGTCACGATCGAGGACGTCACGATCATCGACGACCGCACGATCGCGGTGCTCAACGACAACAACTTCCCGTCGTCGTCGGGCCGCACGCCGGGCAAGCCGGACGACAACGAGTTCATCACCATCCGGCTCGCGGAGAACCTGCACGCCGACCCTCGGGTGCTGCGCCGCAGGTAGAACGAGAGAGCGCTCTCACCTGCGGCACAGAGGTGTCCGCAGGTGAGAGCGCCAGACCCCCTCGGTCCGGCCTAGATGGTGTAACCGTGCGCGGGAAGCCCGTTCTGCCCGATGATCCGGGACAGCGTGGCCGCGCTTTCCTTCACCGTGCGCTGCTGCGTTTCGAAGTCGACGTGCACGATCCCGAACCGCTGCGAGTACCCGGCCGCCCACTCGAAGTTGTCGAGCAGCGACCACGCGAGGTAGCCGCGGACGTCGGCGCCTTCCGAGATCGCCCGGTGCACCGCGCGCACGTGGTCCACCAGGTACTTCGTCCGCTCGACGTCGGCCACGCGGCCCATCGGGTCGACGACGTCGGGGAACGCTGACCCGTTCTCCGTGACCACCAGCGGCACTCCGCCGGCGTCACGGGACAGCCGCACCAGCAGCTCGGTGAACGCGTCGGCGTTCTGCTCCCACCCGAACCCGGTCAGCTCACCCCGCGGAGGCTGGATGGATGCGCCGCGCAGGCCCGCGTGCGGCCCGGCCGGCACGAAGTCCGGGTCGGCCGGCGCGACGCGCGTCGGGCTGTAGTAGTTCACGCCGATCCAGTCGATCGGGGTCGCGATGGTCTCCATGTCGCCGTCGCGCACCACGTTCGTCCAGTCGCCCAGCCACGACGTGTCCTGCAGGACGTCGAGCGGGTAGCCGCGGCCGCAGATCGGGTCGAGCAGGATGCGGTTCTGCAACCCGTCGACCTTGCGCACGGCATCCTGGGAAGCGGCTGAGTCGTCCTCACCCCAGACGGTGCTGAAGTTCAGCACGATCGACAGCCGGTGCGACTCGGGTGCCTGCGCCCGCAACGCCTGCGTGGCGAGGCCGTGGGCCAGCAGCAGGTGGTGCGCCGCTTCCAGGGACGCCACCGCGTCGGTGACGCCCGGCGCGTGGATTCCGTTGCCGTAGCCCAGGAACGCCGACACCCACGGCTCGTTCAGCGTCGTCCAGGCCTGCACCCGGTCACCGAGCCGGTCGTGCACGATGGCGGCGTAGTCGGCGAAGCGGTAGGCGGTGTCCCGGTTGCGCCAGCCGCCGAAGTCCTCCAGGACCTGCGGCAGGTCCCAGTGGTACAGCGTCACCAGCGGCTGGATGTCCTTCTCCAGCAACGAGTCCACGAGGCGGTCGTAGAACGCGAGGCCCCGCTCCTCCACCGCACCGCTGCCGGTGGGCTGGATTCTTGGCCACGCGACGGAGAACCGGTACGCGGCGAGGCCAAGTGAGGACATCAGGTCCACATCGGACTTGTACCGGTTGTAGTGGTCGCAGGCCGGGTCACCCGTGTCGCCGGCCAGCACCTTGCCGGGCGTCGCCGCGAACGTGTCCCAGATCGAGGCACCGCGACCGTCCACTGTGGTCGAGCCCTCGATCTGGAACGCCGCGGTTGCCGCTCCCCACAGGAAGTCCGGTGGGAAGGTCAGCACCTCCTGCCCGACCTCGACCTCCGAGTCGGTCGTCATTCACTCATCCCTTCACCGCGCCCTGCATGATGCCGCCGACGATCTGGCGCGACAGCAGGACGAAGATCGCGATCACCGGCAGCACCGCGAGCGAGGCACCGGCGAGCATCAACGAGTAGTCGGTGTAGTAACCGCTGGCCAATGTGGACAGCGCCACCTGCACCGTCGGGCTGTCGTTGGGATCCAGCACGATCAACGGCCAGAAGAAGTCGTTCCAGGCCGTCATGAACGTGAACATGCCGAGCACCGCCGCCTGTGGCCGCACCGCGGGGAAGCCGACGTGCCAGAACGTCCGCAGCACCGAACAGCCGTCCATGCGCGCCGCCTCGATCAGCTCGAACGGCACGGTCTCCTCGCACGCCTGGCGCATCCAGAAGACGGCGAACGACCCGATCAGCGCCGGCACGATCACCGCCTGCAGCGTGCCGTACCAGTCGAGGTCGGACATCAGCATGTACAGCGGGATCACGCCGAGCTGCGTCGGCACCATGGCGGTGCCGAGCACCACGAGGAACAGCGTGTCGCGTCCCTTGAACCGCAGCCGCGCGAACGCGAACCCGGCGAGCGTGCCCAGCACGACGTTCGAGATCGCGACGGTCGCCGCCACGACGAACGAGTTCTGCATGGCGAGCCAGAAGTCGACGGTGTCGAAGACCCGCGTGATGTTCTCGACCAGGTTGCCGCCGGGGACCAGCGGCGGCATCTTCTCGCCGAGGACCGAGTTGTCCTTCGACGCCACGATGAACGAGTAGTACAGCGGGAACACCGAGGCCGCCAGCACGGCGACCAGGAACCCGTAGAGCAGAGGGCCTGCCTTCGCGTTCTTCATGATCACCCCTTGCCCGCGATGCGCCGCGTCAGCGAGAAGTTGACGATCGCGACCAGCACGACGACCAGGAACAGCATCCACGCGACGGTGGCCGCGTAACCCGCGTCGAACAGCCGGAAACCCTTCTCGTACATGTAGAGCACCAGCGTCTGGAACTGCCGGTCGGACCCGCCGGTGGAGTTGTTGGCGGCGAAACCGGGGTCGAACAGCGCGGGCTCGGCGAACAGCTGCAGGCCACCGATCGTCGACGTCACCACGGTGAAGAGGATCGTCGGCCGGATCGACGGCACGGTGATCGACCAGAACATCCGCCAGCGCGACGCACCGTCCAAAGTGGCCGACTCGTACATGTCCTTCGGCACCGACTGCATCGCCGCCAAGTACAGCAGCGCGTTGTAGCCGGTCCAGCGCCACATGACCATCGTGGACACCGCGAGGTGCGACGCCCAGGTCTCCGCGCGCCAGTCGACCGGGTCGATGCCGACGAGGCCGAGCAGGAAGTTCACGATGCCGAAGTCACGGCCGAAGAACTGCGCGAACACCAGCGCCACCGCGGCGACCGAGATGACGTTGGGCAGCAGCACACCCGCGCGCCAGAACGCCCGCCCCCGCAACCCCCGGTCGAGCAGCGCGGCCAGGCCGAGCGCGGCCAGCAGCTGCGGCACCGTCGACAGGACGAACAGGCTGATCGTGTTGAACAGCGCGTTCCAGAAGTTGGCGTCGGCGAACAGCCGGACGTAGTTGTCGACACCGACGAACCCCTGGTTGCCGTCGATCAGCTGCCAGTCGTGCAGCGACACCCACGCCGTGTACACCAGCGGGTAGAGCCCGAAGATCGCGAACACCACGAAGAACGGCGCGACGATCAGGTACGGCGTGTACTTCGCGTCCCAGTGGTTCAGCCGGAAGCGCTTCGATCGGCCAGAAGAAGGAACCGAGGCGGCCGGGGCCACCTCGGTCTCCGTGCGGACAGCCGTCACTTGGCGGCGTCCTGCGCTTCCTTCAACGCCTGCGCCCACGCCTCGGCGGCAGACTGCTTGCCCTGCTCGACGCGGGTGAGCGCCGTGCCGAACACCGGTCCGACCTTCGAGTCCTTGGTGCCGCGGTAGGTCGGCTTCAGCGACTCGGCGGAGGTCGCGAAGATCTGTCCCACCGGCGCCTTGTTGAAGTACTCGTTGACGGTCGCCTGCACCTCGGCGTCCTGGTAGACCTTCGGCTGGCTCGGCAGGTTGCCGGTCTCCTTGAAGATCCGCTTCTGCTGCTCGGGCGCCGTCAGCCACTTGGCCAGCTCGTAGGCCTCCTTGGGGTGCTTGCTCTGCTTGGGAATCGCGAGGAACGAGCCACCCCAGTTGCCGCCACCGCCGGGCGCCGTCGTCACGTCCCACTTCCCGGCCGCCGCGTCACCGGCACCGGCCTTGATCAGCGCGAGCGCCCAGGCCGGGCACGTCGTGGTGGCGAACGACCCCTGCTTCAGCGCGACGTTCCACTCCTGGCTGAACGGCTCGAGCGCGCCGGTCTGGCCCTTGGTGCCGAGCGCCGCCGCCGTGTCGAACGCCGTCTTGACCTTGTCGTTCTTCTCCGCGATGTACGAGTCGTCCTTCGCGAAGTAGCCCTCCTCGGTCTGGTCGAGGATCGCCTTGTAGACGTTGCGGCCGGTGTCGACGAACTTCACGTTCGGCGTCCTCGCCGTGAACTGGTCGGCGACCTTCGCGTAGTCGGCCCACGACGGCCAGAGCTTCGCGACCTCCTTGCGGTCCGTCGGCAGCCCGGCCGCCTCGAACAGGTCGCGCCGGTAGCAGAGCCCGAGGCTGCCCATGTCCGTGCCCAGCCCGAGCACGAACTCGCCGCCGTCCGCGGTGCCCTGGTTCCACTTCCAGCCGGCCCACTGGTCCTTGAGGTCCTTCGCCCCGTACTCGGCGAGGTTCACGAACTTGTCCTTGGAAGCCCGGAACTGGCTCACCACGCCCTCTTCGAGAGCGACGATGTCCGCCGCACCACGCCCACCCGCGAGCTGGGTCGCGAGCTGCGTGTTGTGCTGCTCCATCTTGACCTTGCGTTGCTCGATCTTGATGTTCGGGTGCGAGGCCATGTACTCCTCGATGAGCTTGTCGTACCCGAAGTCGGAGAACAGGCCCAGCGACAGCTCGACCTTGCCGTCAGCCCCGGAACTCCCGCCGCACCCCGCGGCCAGAACCATCACGAGGGTCGCAGCGACGCTGCCGACCAGACTTCTGCTCATCCGTCCTCCTCGACGGGCGGCGCCATGGGCGCTGCTGACAGTTGTGAGAGCGCTCTCACACTCAACCGGAGAGGCGCGGGTGTCAAGCGGTCGACATCGTTCCGTAACTTTGTGGAGGGTGGCAACAAAAAGCTGTGCCGGAACTGCGAGCGTCTCGGTTCGGCGGCCGCGAGCTTGGTGGAGACGACGAAGAGGGACGACCGGGCCCTCGCTCCGGTCGTCCCTCACCCCAGGTAGAGGGGTTTTCTGGCCGAAAGTGACGCGCGCGGTCAAAATTTTTCCCGCAACTTTCGGTTGAGATGTGGCTGCAGCGGGTAACGGCCCGCACCGTGAAAAACAGCGGAGGCCCGGTGCCCCGACAGCACCGGACCTCCACCGATCCCCCGGTCGCGCGGCCCCTGTTTCCGCGCGACCGAACCCGCCTGACCCGACGGCCCCCGACAGCCTGGGCCAGGCGTGGCGTCCTACGCCTCGGCCATGCCCGCGACCACGGAGTTCCTGGCCGCACGGCGGGCCGGCAGAGCGGCGGCGATGATCGCCGCGACCACGGCCAGGCCCAGCATGATGCCGATCTGGCCGAACGGGACGGAGAAGCTGATCTGGAACTCCGAGTTGGAGATCGCCTCGACCAGCAGCCACCCGAACCCGGCGCCGAGCAGGACGCCGACGACCGCGCCGATCAGGGCCATCAGGATCGACTCGACCACCAGCATCTGCCGCAGCTGGCCTCGGGTGAGGCCCAGGGCCCGCAGCAGAGCGGACTCGCGGGTGCGTTCCAGGACCGAGAGCGTCAGCGTGTTCGCGATGCCGAACAGGGCGATGATCAGCGCCAGGCCGACGAGGGCCCAGATGAACAGCAGCACCTGGTCGATCTGCGCGTTCAGCTCCGCCTTGGTCTCGGCCGCGGAGTTCAGCACCGCGACCGGCGACGTGGCGATGACGCGTTCCAGGTCGGCTCGGGCGGCTGTGATGTCGGTGCCCGGCGCGAGCTTGACCAGCAGCTTCTGGTAGCCCTTGGGGGTTTCCTTCAGCAAGGACTGAGCCGAGGACAGCGTCACGATGCCGGCGCCGTAGCTGTTGCCCTTGATCAGCGCGACGACCTTGAAGTCCCTGTCGTTGATCTTCAACGTCGACCCGATCGAGAGGCCCGAGTCCTTGGCGTCCTTCTCGCGCAGGGCGATCTCGTTGTCCTTGAGCCCGGTCAGCGTGCCGCCGGCCAGTTCGGGACGGACCAGGGAACCGAGGGCGTCGGCCGGGTAGCCGGTGACGTCGGCGTACTTGAGCTTGTCGGACTCGCCGTAGGCCTGGACCTCCGGCGCGATCTTCGCGACGTTCTGCACCTTGGCGAGCTCGTCGGTGAACTTCTGGGTCAGCGGCTGGCTGTAGACGTTCGAGCTGACCTCGTAGTCGGCCGGGAAGCGCTTGTCCACCTGCTGGTTCATGGTTTCGCGGCCACTGCCGGCCACGACCGTCACCATCGCGACGATGGTCACGCCGATCATCAGCGCCGCGGTGGTGGCGGCGGTGCGCTTCGGGTTGCGGCCCGCGTTGGCCGAGGCCAGCTTGGACGGGACGCCGCGCAGCGCCTTGCCGAACAGGCGGTTGATCGGGCCCACGTACAGCGGGCCGACCAGCAGGATCGCGAGCAGCAGCACCATCGTGGCGCCGCCGGTGATGAACATCGCGGGCTCTTCCTTCTCCTGCTGCAGGCCGAAGTAGACCGCGGCGCCACCGATCAGCGCGATCAGCGTCGCGACGATGATCCGGACCTTGCCGGTGCGGGCCACGTCGTCGTGGCTGTCCGGCTGCGAGCGCAGGGCGGCCACCGGGGCGACCTTCGTGGCGCGGCGCGCCGGCAGCACGGCCGACAGCACGGTCACGATCACGCCGACGCCGAAGCCGGCGGCGATGGTCACCCACGAGATCGGCAGGCGGATCTGGACGTCGCCCGCGTTGGGGCCGTCGAACGAACCCACCAGCGCCTGCAGGCCCGCGGAGACGCCGAGTCCGCCGAGTATGCCCAGCACGGACGCCGCGAGGCCCATGAAGACCGCTTCGGCGAGCACGCTGCGGAACACCTGGCCGCGTTCCGCGCCGACGCAGCGCAGCAGGGCGAGCTCCTTCGTGCGCTGGGCGACGAGGATCGTGAAGGTGTTGTAGATGACCATGCCCGCGACGACGAGCGAGATGGCCGCGAACGCGAGCAGAAACGTCTTGATCTCGCCGGCGGCGTCACCGACCTGGGCCAGCGTCGCCTGGGTCAGCTGCTCACCGGTCTGCACGTTGTAGCCCGAGCCGATGGCCTTGTTGATGTTGTCGACGAGCTGCTGCTGCGTCACGCCGTCCTTGGCGACGGCCACGATCTCGTAGATGCGCTGGTCCGGGATGACCGAGCGCAGGCCCTCCGGCGACACCACGACGTGGTCGCTGCCGGACATGGAGATGCTGCTGGCGCCCTGCTGGTAGGTGCCGACGATCGCGAACGAGTGCTCGGCGTTCTCCCTGTCGAGCAGCTTGAGCTTGTCGCCGACCTTGAGCTTCGCGATCTCCGCGGTCTTCACGTCGATCGCGGCCTCGTCGGCCTTGGCAGGGAACCTGCCGTCCTTGAGGTTGAAGTCGCGCAGCTTCTCCGTCGTCGGCAGCGGCTGGACCAGCGCGTTGCGCGCCTTGTTGTCGCTGCCGAGCAGTGCCGCGCTGCCGAACTCACGGGAGTCCGCGCCCGCCACCCCGGACGTCGAGCGGACCTTCTGCAGGACGTCGGCGGGAATGCCCTTCTCCATCTGCGGACTGTTGTCCTGCAGGTGCACCGCCGCGTCGACGTTGCGGGCGCTGCGGGCGAAGTTGTCCCTGGTCTGAGCCTCGACGGCGTCGCCGAGCACGAGCGTGCCCGTCACGAACGCGACGCCGAGCGCGATGGCGATGCTGGACAGCACCAGCCGCGCCGTGCGGGCCCGCAGGCCCGCGAGGATCGTCTTCAGCATCTACCTCACGCCCCCAGGTGCGTGAGAGCGTTGACGACGGACTCGGTGGTGGGCTGGTGGATCTCGCCGGCGAGGCGGCCGTCGGCCAGCAGCACCACGCGGTCCGCGTAGCTCGCGGCCACCGGGTCGTGCGTCACCATGATCACGGTCTGGCCCAGCTTGCGCACCGACATGCGCAGGAAGTCGAGGACCTCGGCACCGCTGCGGGAGTCCAGGTTGCCGGTCGGCTCGTCGGCGAAGATGACCTCGGGACGGGCGACCAGGGCGCGGGCACACGCCACGCGCTGCTGCTGGCCACCGGACAGCTCGGTCGGGCGGTGGGTCAGGCGGTCGCGCAGGCCGAGGACGTTGACGATCGTGTCGAACCACTGCTTGTCGGGCTTGCGGCCGGCGAGCTCGAGCCCGAGCAGGATGTTCTGCTCGGCGGTCAGCGTCGGCAGCAGGTTGAAGGCCTGGAACACGAAGCCGACGCGGTCGCGGCGCAGCTTGGTCAGGTCCTTGTCGTTGAGCTTGGTGATCTCGGTCTGTCCGATGTGGATCGTGCCGCCGTCCACCGTGTCCAGTCCCGCGAGGCAGTGCATCAGCGTGGACTTGCCGGAGCCGGACGGGCCCATGATCGCGGTGAACCGGCCGGCCTGGAAGGCGACGTCGATGCCGTCGAGCGCCCGCACGGCGGTGTCACCCTTGCCGTAGATCTTGACCAGGTTGTGGGCCGCCGCGGCGGTCGTGCCGACTGCGCCCACTTCGGACACCGGTGCAGACATGTCGCTTGCCTTCCTCACAGGGATGTTCCTTGACGAGGAAGAAGCTATGAGTCAGCTGAGTGCGCGGACATCAACTCCGCGACGCGTTGCGCATCAGCCTGAGGTATGACAACCAGGCCTATTCCAGCAGACCCCGGTCGTACGCGATGGCCACCGCCTCCGCACGCCGGGAGGCCCCCAGCTTCGCCATGATCCGGGAAAGGTGCACGGAAACGGTCTTCTCGCTGATGTACAGCTCCTCGCCGACCTCGCGGTTCGTCCGTCCGGACGCGACCAGTGCGAGCACCGCGCGTTCACGAGGGGTGAAGAGGTCGAGGTGCTCCCGCGCGGGTTCGTCCGCCCTGAGGGTGATGCGGGCACGCTTGGCGCACGACGCCACGGCTTCCTGCAGCGGCACGGCCTTGAGCCTGGTCGCCACCTCGTCGGCGAGGCGCAGCTGTTCCGCGGCTTCGTCGCGGTGGTTCTCCTTGGCCTCCGCGCCCAGCAACGCCTCCGCGAGCCGCCACCGGCACAGCGCCTGCTCGAAGACCAGGCCGTAGCCGAACCCGTCGACGGCCTTCCGCCACAGCTCCGGGTCGCCGGGACCCTGGAGCCGGGACTCCTCGGCGTTGGCGCGGGCCAGCCAGGCGCGTCCTTCCGGCCCGAGGGTGCCGGCGCGCGGCTTGCCGTTCCGCGCGGTCAGCCGCACGTGCTCGGCGAGCTTGCGGCCCGCTTCGACGGCGTTCTCCTCGGCCTCGGTGTCCCGCTTGCGACGTGCCTTCGCGGCGACGTCCGCGTACGCCGCGATGCCGATCGCGCCGATCCGGATGTCCGCGAGCACCCAGGGGCCGCCGAGCTTGCGAGTCCACTCCAGCGCGTCCGTGACCCGCTCGACGGCGAGCTCAGGCCTGCCGCGCCACAGCGCGACCTCCGCGCCCGTGCCACCGGTGATCAGCGCGATCTGGATGTCGCGGTGCCAGTCGCTGCGCAGCTTCGTGATCAGCCGCTCGGTCTCGGCCAGCTCGCCCCGCCCGACCGTGAGGTGCGTGCGCGCCGCCGCCAGCCGGGCCAGCACCGTCGACGACACGGACATGCCGGGCGGCTCGCTGGCCCACGCCGCGTAGTCCCAGTCGCCGATGTAGTAGTGCACCAGCAACTGCAGGATGCGGATCTCCAGCCCGAACATGCTCCAGGTCAGGCCGGTCTCCTTGGCCCGGTTGCCCGCCTCGTTGAACACGCGGGCTGCCTCGGCCAGTTCACCCTGGTCGTAGTGCATCAGGCCGTAGTAGTACCAAGCCCTCAGTTCGTTGTTGAACGCGCCGACCTCACGCGCGCTCTTGATCGCGCGCTCGAAGCTCTCCTTGGCCTCGGCGTGCCGCATCGCGTGGTCGTCGAGGATGGCCAGCGTGCCCAGCGCGTCGGCGACCGCGCCGGGAGCGTTCGCCGTCCTGCCGTCCGCGATCGCCAGCTCGGCGGCCTCGCGTGCGGCAGCGTCCTTGCGTTGCTGGCGCAGCGACGACGCCTTGCCCGCCAGCACACGGGCGCGGGTGGGACTGGGTTCGCGGTCGTACACGAGGTCGAGCGCCTTCGCGATGACCGTGAAGTGCTCCTCCTCGTTGCCGTCCAGGATCGACAACGCCTGCGCGAGCCGCAGCCACACCTCGGCTGCCTCCTCCGGTGTCTGCTCGGAGGTGAGCGCCTTGGTGGCGCTGCGGGCGAACGCGACGGCCCGCTCCGGCTGCCCGGCCGTGCCCGCGACCCAGGAGGCCCGCCTCAGCAGCACCGCCTCGTCCACATCGGACGGACGATCGGCCGCCGCCACCGCGTTCCACAGGTTGAGCGCCTTTTCCAGGTACCGCAACGACTCCGCAGGTGCACCGGCGCGTTCGGCCTCCTTGGCCGCCTTGATCGAGGCCCTCAACGCCTGCGGCAGGTCGTGGCTCTGGAAGGCGTGGTGCGCGAGGGCTGCCGCGGCACCGCGTTCGTCCAGGTGCTCTGCCAGGTAACGGGCATAGGCGGCATGCAGCCGCACCCGCTCGCCCGGCAGCAGGTCTCCGTACACGGCCTCCCTGAGCAGGGCGTGCCGGAAGATGTAGACCTCGTCGTCGTTCACGACGAGCAGGTGGTGCTGGACGAGCTCGCGCAACGCGGTGTCGAGGTCGACGTCGGACATGCCCGCGACCTCGCGGAGCCGGTCGTGCCGGACCCGGCGGCCCCGCACCGAGGCGACGCGCACCACGTGCTGGGCTTGCGGGCTGAGGCGTTCGACCCGGCTGAGGAGCACGTCGGCCAGCGCGGACGGCAACGACGACCGGTCGTCGCAGGTGGCCACCGCGATGAGCTCTTCCGCGAAGAAGGCGTTGCCCTCCGAACGTTCCGCGACCTGCTGCACGACGTCCTCGGGCAGGTCGTCGGACAGCGCCTCGACGAACCGGCGGGCGTCCGCCGCGTTGAACGGCGAGAGGTCGAGGCGTTCCACCGCGGGCAACCGGACCAGCTCGGACAGCAAGGGCCGCAACGGATGGCTGCGGTGCAGGTCGTCCGCGCGGTAGGTGCAGACGACCAGCAGGCGCTGGGAACGCAGGCGGGACAACAGGAACGACAGCAGGTACCGCGTGGAGGCGTCCGCCCAGTGCAGGTCCTCGACGACGAGCAGCACGCGCTGGCGTTCGGAGAGATCGCCGAGCAGCCCCAGCACGGCGTCGAACAGCTGGAGCTGACCGACGTCCTGCTCCGGCCTGCGTCCGGGGAGGAGGCCGGGCGCGGTCATGCCCTCGGTGCCGGGCTCCCGTTCGGCGGGAAGTGCCAGCTGGGGCAGCAACATCGCGAGCGCCGGGCGGTTCGTGATGTCCTTGAGGGTGCCGAGCGCCTCCGCGAACGGCAGGTACGGCAGGCCGGTCTCGCCCGCGTCGAGGCACCGTCCCATGAGGACGAGCGTGTCCTCGGCGCTGGCGGCCAGTTCGTCGATCAGCCGCGTCTTGCCGACACCCGCGTCGCCCGCCAGCAGCACCGCCCCCGCGGTGCCCTCACCAGCCCGAGCCAGCGCGGCGCGCAACCGGTCCAGCTCGCGGTCGCGCGCGACCAACGGGATTCCTGAACCGAGGCGTGCCACGAGTGGCATGCTCGCACATGTCATGCGCCGGTGCCGCCGGCTTTCGCAGTCGTGGGGTGGATCACTCGCCGCAGCCACGACGGCAGCGGGCCGTGCGACCGCTGCCAGTTGCAACGAGCGTTGCCGCGCCGGTACTCGATCTCCGCTTTGATCGCCTCAGGGGTCCATTCCGTCATGACCACGAGGTTCGTCCTGAGGCCTCACCTCAGGCATCGGGCGATCACGCAGTCCTGCCCGGCGAACCCCTTACCCCACCGTCACCGCGCGGGCTCTGGCCAGGCGAGCCCTCACCCCGTCCGCCTCGGAGGCTCCCAGCTCGGTGAACAACGCGAGCGCCCGCTGCCAGTGCGCCGCCGCCCCCGCCGCGCCGAGCCGGTCGAACACCGCCGCCAGCCGGTCGTGTGCCAGCGCCTGGTGGTACGGCGACACCGCGTCGCACGCCACCGCCAGCGCCAGGCGAGCCGATGACAACGCGCCGTCGGTGTCGCCGGTCTCCAGCAACGCCGTGGAGATGTCGACGTGGCACGACGCCTCGCCGCACTGTTCGCCCACCTCGTGGTACATCCGCAGGGCGACCCGCAGCCAGGGCATCGCGTCGTCGAAGCGCTGCGTCGTCAGGTACAGGACCCCGAGGTGGTGGTGGGCGTTGGCCTCGGCCCACTTCGACCCGGCGACCCGCGAGATCTCCATGGCCTCGCGGTAGTGCGCCTCGGCCTCGGCGGCACGACCGAGGTCCTGCAGCGTGCCGGCGATCGTGGTCAGCGCTCGGGCCTGTTGGTGCACGTCTCCCTTGCGGCGGGCCACTTCCAGGGCGCCGCGCTGGGCGTGCAGAGCCTCGTCGTGCCGTTCCAGCTGCACCAACGCCACGCCCAGGTTGAACTGCATGACGAACCGGGCGTCGTCGTCGTTCAGCGCTGTGGCGGCCTGCAACGCGGCTTCCGTGATGCGCAACGAGGTTTCGCGCTCCGTTCGCAGCCACAGGTACCGCGACAACGTGTACGGCAGCTGCCAGGCGTGGACGTGCCAGCCGGCGGCGAAGGCGAGTTCCGTGGCCGCGATCAGGTTGGCACGTTCGGCGTCGAACCAGGCCATCGCGTCCGCCGCACCGGACAGCGCCGGCACGTGGACCGGGCGGTGCTCCGGCGCCACCAGGACGCTGCCGCGGTTGATCGGGAGCATGCCGTCGGCCAGGTCCGCGCAGTGCAGGTAGTAGTCGAGCATGCGACCGGTGGCGGTACGGCGTTCCGGTTCGGAGAGCTCGCCGGCCAGGGTCTTGGTGTAGACGCGGACCATGTCGTGGGCCACGTACCGGCCGGGCTCGCCGACGGACAGCAGGTTGGCGGCGGTCAGCGCGTCCAGGGCCCGCTGGGCTTCCGTCAGCGGGACGTCACCCATCGCCGCGACGACGTGGGTGCTGAGGTCCGCGCCGGGGTGCAGGCCGATGATCGCGAGCAACCGGGACGGCAGCGGCGGCAGAGCACGGCGTGAGGCGTCGAGAGCGGCTCTTACGGTGCCCTCACCGTCCTCCAGGCCGAGTGCGGCGAGCCGTCCGTGCTCGTCCTGCAGCTCCTCGACGAGCTCGGCCACGCGCAAACGAGGGGACACGGCGAGCCGGGCGGCGGCGATGCGCAACGCCAGCGGCAGCCCGTCGCACAGCTCGGCCAGCTCGCGGAAGGCGTGCGTCTCGATGTCCGAGCGTCCGGCGATGCGACCCAGGACGTCCACGGCGGCGTCCTGGTCGAGCATGTCGAGCTCGATCAGCTTGGCCTCGACCTGGGCGACCAGGCCGACCAGGCGGCGGCGCGAGGTCACCACGACGCACGAGGGCGCGCCGGGCAGCAACGGCAGCAGGTCGGCTGAGCTGCGGACGTTGTCCAGCATCACCAGCATGCGGCGGTCGGCCAGCAGCGTCCGCAGCAGGGCAGAGCGTTCGTCCACCGAGACGGGGGTGTCGCCGGCCGGCACACCGAGGGCGCGCAGGAACCGGTTGAGCACCTCACCGATCTCCAGCGGCTCCCGGTTCGGGTCGTAGCCGTGGACGTCGACGTAGAGCTGGCCGTCCGGGAACTCGTCGCGCACCCGGTGCGACCAGTGCAGCGCGAGCGCCGTCTTGCCCACACCCGCGGGACCGGTCACGAGCAGCACCGGGCCGTCATGATCACGCAGCAGCGCGTCCATGAGCGCCTGCTCGGCGTCCCTGCCGATCAACGCGACGGGAGCACGCGGGAGCTGCGCGGGAATCGTCACCGGCGCGGGTTCCGGGGCGGCTGCCTGCGGGGGCACGCGCACCGGCGGGCGTTCCGGCTCCGGGCTGTCGCCCGCCAGCACGGCCTGGTGCACGCGGCGCAGTTCGGGGCCGGGCTCGACCCCCAGCTCCTCGATCAGCACGCGACGGGCCTCGCGGTAGGCAGCCAGGGCCTCCGCCTGCCGGCCGGCCTGGACCAGCGCGCGCATCAGCAGGCCGTGGCCGCGTTCGCGCAACGGGTGCTCGGCGACCATCGAGGTCAGCTGGGACACCAGCTCGGATCCCTGTCCGATCGCCAGGCCCAGTTCGGCGCGTTCCTCCAGCACGGCCAGGCGGCGTTCCACGAGACGACCGCGTTCGACGTCGGCGAAGAGGCCGGAGACACCGCCAAGGGGCTCGGCGCGGAACAGCGCGAGGGCGTCGTCCAGCTCGACCGCGGCTCCGGCGAGATCACCCGCCGCGCGCATGCGGTTCGCGAGCAGGACCTGACGTTCGAACACGTCGAGGTCCAGCGCTCCGGACTCGACGCGCAACAGGTAGCCGTCGCCGACCGACGTCAGCAGCTCGGCCGGGGCCCGGCGAGCGCGGGCCGGCTCCAGCGCTCTGCGCAGTCCGGCCACGTAGGTCTGGACCAAATTCACCGCGCTGGAGGGCACGTTGTCGCCCCAGACCGCCTCGATGATCTGCCCGCGGCTGACCGGTGTGTTGCGCGCCAACAGGAGCACCGCGAGGACGGCGCGCTGCTTCGCCGCACCGAGATCAACCTCTTGACCTGCGCGAACGACTCGGAGAAGGCCGAGAACCTCGAACCGCAGGGGCTCCTCGCCGTGCGTCACCGACCTGTCCTTCGCCTGGTGGTCACCTGGAGCTTGAAGATCACTTCAGTCGGGCTCCAGTCGTGCTGTAGAAGGCATTCTTACGCTTAGCGTGTCCAACCAACCACAGACGGCGAGATCAACGGAAACCGAGATCGAGCAGTCGGAGCAGGTTGGACCGGACAGCGGAACACCCGCTGCTCCCCATGATCGACGTGGGCCGGCCGGCGTGCAAGGGGCATCCAGCCCGCGGCGGCGGAACGCCGGCCGGCCCACGTCCCCTAACGCGAGAAGGCCTCCGGCTGGACTTCCAGCCGGAGGCCTTCTTCGTTCGGATCTGGATCAGCTGACAAAAGAGCCGGTCTTCGCGGCGGCGAGGAAGGTCTCCCATCCGGCGTCACCGAACTTCAACCGCGCCCCGTCCGCGTTCTTGCTGTCACGGACAGCCGCACCAGACGAGACGAGCGCGATCTCCACGCACTCGGGCCCACCGGCGGACGAACGGCTGCTCTTGCGCCAACGCAAGCTTTCCACTGTCTGTTCACTCCCGGTCGCAGTCACGCGAGAGTGCGAGCGATCTCGGTGATCAGGGTTGCTGATTCCCTCGGGCTCAGGGCGGAGTTCACCAGCCGCTCGAACATCTCGGCGTACCAATGGACGTCTGACTGTTGCTCCAGATAGACGCCACTCCTTGTGCTTTCGATGTACACGACTTCGGGGTCGAGCTGCTCGGGAAAGCTCAGGATGACGAACGGGCCGTCCATCGCAGCGTGACCACCGGCGCTGAACGGCACGACCTGCATCGTGACGTTCGGCAGTGCACCGACTTCGAGAAGACGCGCCATCTGGGTGCGCATCACCCCGGCGCCGCCGACGAGCCTGCGCAGGGCCGCCTCGTCGATCACGACGTGCAGGCGCAACGGGTCGTCTTCGCTCAGCAAGGCCTGCCGTGCCTTGCGCAACCGGACTCGCCGGTCGATCTCCGCGGTGCTCGCACCCGGCAGCACCTGGGAGATCAACGCCCTCGTGTACGCCTCGCACTGCAGCAGGCCCGGGATCATCAGTCCCTGGTAGGTCCTGATCGAGTCCGCGTCGGCCTCGTACCCCACGTAACGACCGGGCACGATGTCGCCGAACTCGTCCCACCACGCCTTGCGGCGGGCCTCCCTGGCCAGCTGGACCAGTTCGTCGAGGGTGACGGTGTCCGCACCGTAGGCGGTGAGCATGTCCCGCACGTCGCGCGGGCTCACCCCCACCCGGCCCGTCTCGATGCGGCTGATCTTGGAGGCAGAGCACTCCAGCCGCTCGCCCACCTCCTCGATCGTCAGCTCGGCCGCTTCGCGCAGTCGCCTGAGCTCGCTCACGAGCCGTCGCTTGCGCAGGGTCGGGCTGCTACCCCGTGGCATCCACACCTCCTGGTCCTGTCTCAGTTTGAGAGCAAAGGAGGTCGCCGCAAAGGGACGTCATCCATTCGTGTAGTGCAACTTGCAGATCGCAGTTGGGTCACGCCAGGCTGCATGGGCTGCTTACGCAAGGACTGGAGCTCTGAGCCTGATGGCCGTCACGGTGTTCAGCCAACTGGACAAGTCGCTGCACTCACACCTGGCCACACTCACCGAACTGGCTCAGCACGGCGACGACCAGACGGCCCTCGTGCTCGCCAGGGTAGAGCTGCCGAGGGTCGTCGCGGTGGTCAAGGCGCTGCTGGACGAGCACCAGCCCGACGAGCACGGCCGGTGCGCTACCTGCAAGCGCGGCTGGTTCTCCCGCAGGCTGCCCGCACCGTGCCGTGCCTATCTTTCGGCGCAGCTGATCCTGACCGTGGTGGGCCAGGAGACTTCACACGGCAAGCACCTGCGCTCGGTAGGCTGAATTTCGGAACTCGATAGTTCTTCAGTTCCTGGGCCGGCTCCGCACCCCCCGACCGGAGCCGGCCCGTCTGGCGCCGTGGCCGTCAACCTTCACCGCGTCTCCGCCGCTCAGCAGGGCGCCTCGCGGCACCGGCCCCACGTCCACAGCCAACCAGGATGAGAACGCGGGGCCGGCACCACGATGCACCCGTCTGACCGACGGATACGGAGCAAAGGCTGACGGTCACGGCACCATGCCATCACCTCCAGTGACGTTACGGGTCAAGATCAACACGGTTGGCTGAAACTTCTGCCACAGCACCGATTCCGCCGCCATCATGGTGGCGACGCGGCCTGATCTGACCCGATGCCTGTGCCGACACGGAGGTGCTCCCGTGCCGACCCCGCATGACCGCGCCGACGCGCTCGCTGCCGTTCGGCCGCGCCGCTTGCTGCCCTTAGGGCGCCTCTAGCGAACTCCCCTCCCCTCGCCCTGTGCCGCGCGCAGGGCCATGCCCCTGTTCCTTGAAAGGGAAACGTCGTTGTGAACCATCTGCAGAAGTCCGACGCCGGCGATCACACCCCGCACGGTCCACCGCTGGTTCTCCGGCACGACCTGCCCGCGAGCTTCGTGCTGTTCCTGATCTCGATCCCGCTGTCGCTCGGGATCGCGCACGCGACCGGCGCGCCGCTGATGGCCGGGATCATCTCCGCCGTCGTCGGCGGCGTGGTGGTCGGCGCGCTCAGCGGGGCGCCGTTGCAGATCAGCGGACCTGGCACCGGGCTCGTGGTGATCGTGGCCGGGCTGGTGGCGCAGTTCGGGTGGGCTGCCACCGCGGCGATCACACTGGCCGCGGGCGTGCTGCAGCTGGCGCTGGGACTCACCGGGATCAGCCGGCTGGTGATGTCGCTGTCCCCCGCCATCGTGCACGGAATGCTCGCGGGCATCGGCATTTCCATCGCCGCCGGGCAGCTCGTGGTGGTGCTGGGCGGCACGGCGTCGTCGTCCGTGCCCGAGAACGTCGCCCTGCTGCCGGCGGAGCTGGCGGGGTCGCACGTCGGGTCGCTGACGGCCGGTGCGGTGGCGATCGCGGCTTTGCTGCTGTGGCCACGGGTTCCGCGCGCCGCCGCGGTGCCCGCGCCGTTGGTGGCGGTGGGCGCGTCGACGCTGCTCGCGTACGTGCTGCAGCTGGACGTCGCTCGAGTCGACCTGCCGGACAGCCACGCGCTGGTGTTCCCGGAGATGCCGCGGGGCAGTGCCGGAGCGGTCGCCGCGGCGGTCGCCACCGTGGCGGTGGTGGCGAGCATGGAGTCGTTGCTGTCCGCGGTCGCGACCGACCGGCTGCACGACGGGCCGCGCGCCCGGCTGGACAAGGAACTGATCGCGCAGGGCACCGGGAACGTGCTCGCCGGCGCGCTGGGCGGGCTGCCGATCAGCGGTGGGCTCGCCCGCAGCTCCACGAACGTCGCGGCGGGCGCGAAGACCCGGTACAGCGCGATTCTGCAGGGTGTGTGGATCGCCGTGGCGGTGCTGGCGTTCCCCGTCGCGCTGGAGCAGATCCCGCTCGCGGCGCTGGCGGGCGTGCTCTTCGTGGTCGGGTTGAAGCTCGTGTCGCCGGACCGGATGCGGACGCTGTGGCGGCACCAGGAGTTCCTGGTGTACGCGGCGACCGTGCTCGGCGTCGTCCTCTTCGGACTGCTGGAAGGCGTGGTCGTCGGCCTCGCCATCGCGCTTCTGCGCGCGTTGTACCGGTTGACGCACTGTTCGGTGCGCGTCGAGGGCAACCGGGTGTGCGTGCGCGGATCGCTGGTGTTCCTCGGGGTCGGGCGGCTCGTGCGCGAGCTGCGCCGGTTGCCGCTGGGCCAGACCGTGGTGCTGGAGCTGCACATCGACTACCTGGACCACGCGTCGTACGAGGCGATCAACGACTGGCGCGAGGGCTACGAACGGCTCGGCGGGCTGGTGCGCGTCGACGAGGTGCACGACACCTGGTACGACCAGGCGGACCAGGGCAAACCGGGGCGGCGCAAGACGTTGCCCGGCCCGTTGCCGCGCTGGTTCGCACCGTGGTCGCACTGGCAGGGCTCGCCGGGCTCGGTGCTGCTGCCGGCGCAACGGTCCTCGGTCGAGGGCGATCCGATGATCCTGGGAATGCACGAGTTCGAGCGGCGGTCGGCACCGCTGGTGCGGCCGTTCCTGCACGAGCTGGCGCTGCGCGGGCAGCAACCACAGCAGCTGTTCATCACCTGCGCGGACTCCCGCGTGGTGCCGAACCTGATCACCACGTCCGGGCCGGGTGATCTCTTCTGCGTGCGCAACATCGGGAACCTGGTGCCGATGGTCTCCGCCGAGGACAGGTCTGTCGGCGCGGCGATCGAGTTCGCGGTCGAGGTGCTGAACGTCAGCTCGATCGTCGTTTGTGGACACTCCGACTGCGGTGCGATGAAGGCACTGGTGCGGGGAACCGCCGCGCGCGGCACGCACCTGCACTCGTGGCTGCGCAACGCGGAACCGTCGCTGATCCGGTTCCACGCGCCGACTTCGCCCGGCTGCGCGGAACTGCCGGTGGCGGACCGGCTCGCGGTCGCGAACGTCGCGCAGCAGCTGGACAACCTGCTCGGCTACCCGAGCGTGCGCGAGGCGATCACCGCGGGCACCCTGACGTTGAAGGGCATGTACTTCGACATCTCCAACGCCCGCGTCTACCTGGTCGACCCGGACCGCAACGGGCTGGAGCCGGTGCCTTCACCGGCCTAGAAACCCCGGAGCCGCCTCGGTTTCCCGGGGCGGCTCCAGTTCTCTAGCAGCTGCCGATCCACGAGCACTCGACGTCGTAACGTTCCTGAGGCGCCGACTCGATCCTCGGTGTGGCCACGCCGGCGCCGCCGTCCGAGGCCAGGCGCACGACGATCCTGTCCTCCACCGTCTTCGGGTTGACGGACCGCAGGACGTTGTTCTGCACCACCGAGAACACGAGCTCCCGGTTGTCCTGCGTCCTCACGTAACCGGACAGGGACGAGACGCCGGTGAGCGATCCCGTCTTGGCCTTCACGTTGCCCGCGGCCGGGGTGTTCTTCATGCGGTTGACGAGCGTGCCGTCGACACCGGCGACCGGCAGCGACGCCTGCCACGCCGCGAACCACGGCTTGGTCTTCGCCTTGAGCAGCAACGAGGCGAGGTCGTCCGGCGAGAACTGGCTCATCCGCGACAGGCCGGAGCCGTCGAAGACCTCGACCGAGTTCGGGTCGACGCCGAGACCCGGCCACGTGGTGCTGAGCTGGCGGACGCCGTTCGAGAACGAGCCGCCCGCAGTCTTGACCAGCACCTCCGCCAGCATGTTGTTGCTGTTCTTGAGCAACGGCACGTTCAGCTGGCTCAGCGGGGCGGACTCGTCGGACGCGAGCACCGCGGCACCGGCCGGCGCCTTGGCCCGCTTGACCCCGCCCGTGACGACGATCCCGTTCTGCTTCAACGCCTTGCGGAACACCGACGTGACGAGCCCCGCCGGATCCTTGACCGTCGAGAGCCTGGTGGTCTCGACGGACGTGGAACCGCTGACCCTGATCACGTTCGTGCCGTGCTCGCGCTCCACGGAGATGCCCGCGGTGCCGGTCGTCGCCGTGGAGACGATCTGCACGTGGTCGTTGGCCGGCTCGACGCTGACCACGGCCGGGGCACCCGCCGCGGCACCCGGCTTCACGCGCACGATCACCGTGCCGGCGCTGAACTTCTCGTCCGGCGACAGCGTGAGCGCCGACGTCTCCGCGTTGTACGAGTAGGGCTCGTCGTCCCACGCCCAGCCGGTTCCGTACGGCTGAGCGTCGAACTTGGTGTCGTCGACGACCAACGCGCCGTTGACCACCTTGACCCCGCTGGCTTTCAACGTGTCCGCGAGCTGCTGGTAGCGCTTCTGCGACATCGTCGGGTCACCGCCGCCGCGCAACACCAGGTCGCCGTTGAGCACCGGCCCGAACCTCGTGCCGTTCGACACCAGCTCGGTCTTCCAGCGGTGGTCCGGTCCCAGCAGGTCCAGCGCCGCGGCGGTGGTGACCATCTTCATGTTCGACGCGATCTGCGAACGCCGGCCGCTCTGCCTGGTGTAGACGACCTCACCGGTGGTCGCGTCCCGCACGATCACGCCGACGTCGGCGCCCTTGAGCGCCCCGACGGCGAGAATCGCGTCGAGATCGGCGGTCAGCGCTTCGTTGCCGACCGCCACCGCGCCGCCGCTGGACGTCAGGGTCAACCCTGCCGCCACAGCGACGACCGCCCCCAGTAAGTGAAATTTCACGCTTCCACCTCGGTCCTGTCTCCCGACCACAGCGTGTGGAAGCTACCGGGCTTGTCGGTGCGCCGGTAAGTGTGCGCGCCGAAGAAGTCCCGCTGTCCCTGGACGAGGGCGGCGGGCAGGCGCTCGGAGCGAAGACCGTCGTAGTAGGCCAGCGCGGACACGAACCCCGGCGTCGGCACACCGGATTCGACCGCACGGACCACGACCCTGCGCCAGGCTGCTTCCGCGTTCTGCACCGCGTCGCGGAAGTAGTTGTCCACCAACAGGGACGCGATGTCCGGGTTCGCGTCGTAGGCCTCGCGGATGCGGTTGAGGAACTGCGCTCGGATGATGCAGCCGCCGCGCCAGATCGTCGCCATGGCGCCGAGGTCGATGTTCCACTCGAAGTTCTTCGATGCTTCGCGGATCATGTCGAAGCCCTGCGCGTACGCGACGACCTTCGACGCGTAGAGCGCCTGGCGCACGTCGTCGACCAGTTCGGCGTCCGGCTTCGCCACGACCTCGCTGGCACCGAACGCGTCGCGCACGGCCTTGCGCTGGTCGGTGTGGCCGGACAGCGAGCGCGCGAACACGGCCTCGGCGATTCCGGTGACCGGGACGCCCAGTTCCAGCGCCTCCTGCACGGTCCAGCGGCCGGTGCCCTTCTGCTCAGCCGCGTCCTCGATGACCTGCACCAGCGGCGTGCCGCCCGCGTCGACGTGCTTGAGGACCTCGGCGGTGATCTCGACCAGGTACGACTCCAGGTCGCCGGAGTTCCACTGCGTGAACACCTCGGAGATCTCGGCGGGAGTCTGCCCGCCGACGCGGCTCAGCAGGTCGTACGCCTCGGCGATCAGCTGCATGTCGGCGTACTCGATGCCGTTGTGCACCATCTTCACGAAGTGCCCGGCGCCGTCCGGCCCGACGTGCACGCAGCACGGCTGACCGTCCACCTTGGCCGCGATCTCCTCGAAGACCGGGCCGACGTGCTTGTACGACTCGGCGGGACCGCCCGGCATGATGCTGGGGCCGTTGAGCGCGCCCTCCTCGCCACCGGAGATGCCGGCGCCGACGAACAGCAGCCCCTTCTCCTTCAGCGCGGCCTCACGGCGGCGCGTGTCGGCGTAGTGGGCGTTGCCGCCGTCGATGACCATGTCGCCGGGCTCCAGCAGCCCGCTCAGCTCGTCGATGACGGCATCGGTCGGGCCGCCCGCCTTGACCATGATGATGATCTGGCGCGGCGTCTGCAGGCTGTCCACGAGATCCTGCAGCGTCTCGGCGCCGACGAAGTCGCCCTCGTGACCGTGCTCCTCGAGCAGGGCCTTCATCTTCGCGGGCGTCCGGTTGTGCACGGCGACTTTGAAGCCGTGCCGCGCGAGGTTGCGCGCGAGGTTGCTGCCCATGGTGGCGAGACCGGTGACCGCGATGCGTGCTTTGCCTTCCGTCATAGCGGACAGCCTGCCGTGTTCTCTCTCGTTTCGCGAGACGTCACAGGGTCTTCTCAGACTCTGTTTTGCCAGGTGAACCGCGTCACGCTGCGGTACGTATGGCTAGGCGTAAGTTGGCTTCATGACCGAATTCACGAGCGTGGGACGCTCGGCGACGGACCGTGCCTCCAGGTACGGCTCGCAGCTGGTGAAGCACTTCACGCACAAGGACCTGGAGGGGTCCTGGGAGGACGGACGCGGCTTTGTCAGGTTCTCGCTGGGGCTGGCGGAGTTCACGGCCGCGGACGACGCGTTGATCATGCGCGTGGTGTCTTCGTCGGAGGACGACGTGGCGCGGTTGCGCGACGTCGTCGAACGGCACCTGGTCCGGTTCGGAAACCGGGAGGAGCTCACCGTGTCCTGGGACTCAGGCAGCCAGGACTGACGCTGCCATACCGATGAGAGCGGTACCACAGACCCGCTCGAACGTCGCGCGGATCTTGGGCTTGCTCAGCAGCGCGCCCAGCTGACGGGCGAGCGGCACGACGATCACCCAGAACATCGCGAACACCCCGACGGTGACCGCGCTGAGGAGCGCGGCCTGCGGCAGCGGCGCGCTGCGCGGGTCCATGGCCTGCGGGATGAGGCTCAGGAACGTGAGCATCACCTTGGGGTTCAACAGGTCGCACAGCATGCCGCGCAGGAAGACGTTGCCCTTGTGCTGCTGTTCCTGCGTGGCCTTGCTCGCCGTCCTCAAGGTCATGAACCCGACGTAGGCCAGGTACAGCGCGCCGATGACCTTGACCACGAGCAACGCCGTCGGCACCGCGGCCACCAGCGCGCTCAGGCCGATGGTGGCGAGCGTGGCGTGGATCATCAGCCCGGTGATCACACCGAGCGCCGCCTCGACCCCCAGGCGCAGGCTCCGCACCGCGTTGCCCATGATCAGCACGAGGTCCGGCCCCGGCACGATCATGATGATCAGGAGAGCGACCAGGAACGACGTCCACGCGATGTGCATGGGCTGATCGTCGTTCACTCGTTCGAGCGAGTTCCAGCTAGTCAGTACGATATTCGGTCATGCGCGAACAAGCCGAACTCGATTCGGTCGACTGGCACATCCTGGAGGAGTTGCAGAACGACGCGACCCTGCCGAACCGGACACTGGCGGAGATCGTCGGCCTGGCGCCCTCGTCGTGCCTGCAGCGGGTGCGGCGGCTGCGTGAGCTCGGGGTGATCACGGGATGCCACGCGGTGGTCGACCCGGCCACGACGGGGCTGCCGCTGGAGGCCGTGGTGTCGGTGAACGTGCGGCCGCACACCCGGCCGGTGGTGGCGGCGTTCCGGGCGTTCGTGATGGCTCAGCCGGAGACCCGGTCGATCTTCCACGTCTCCGGGCAGGCGGACTTCCTCATCCACATCGCTGTCGCGGATTCCACGCACCTGCAGGCGTTCCTGATGGACAAGATCGCGTCGCGGACCGAGGTGCGGAACCTGACGAGCTCGGTGGTGCTGGAGCGGGTGGAGACGCGGGCGTTGACGCCGCCGGCGAACCTGCGGCCGACTCACCGGCGGCGTCGAGCGGACTAGCGCAGGCGAGCGAGGGCGTCGAGGTCGAACGTCAGCGTGGCCGGACGGGCTCAACTCAACCTTGCCCGTGCCGTCTTCGACGGGCTTGTAGACCCCATCGACAAGTTCGAACGCCACCAGCCTGACGGGTTCGTCAAGCTCAACGAGCCAGTAGTGGGCGATGCCGACTTTCGCGTACTGCGTCGGCTTCGTGACTCGGTCGGCGCGCTCCGACCCGGGTGACACGATCTCGACCGCAAGCACCACGTCCGCCGCCGCAAACCGCTTCGGACCGCGGACCGCCGCCTCGGTGGTCCGGCAAGGGCTTGGTCACTCAGGCAGGTGGTTCGAACTGGTGTACGAGGTCACTCCCGATCGGGTTACTGGTCGTCGTCGTCGAACGGCTCGTGGTGCCAGCGCCACCCGGCAGTGCCGTCTCCGTGGACGTGGAGCCAGAACTCGGGCACCGGTTCTCCGTCCGGATACGTCATCGTGAGCGACTTCCGGATCTGGTGGTAGCAGGCGTCGGCCCGTTCGGGGTCCTCGTCGTCGATGGCTCGCTCCTGGTCGGCGAAGACCGGCCGGAACTCCTCGAAACCGGGCAACGTCTCGATGGTCGCGTGCATCCACGGGAAGTCTCCGCCCGTCACCGTCAGGCGGGCGATCTCCTGACCCTCGTGGTGCAGCCGCCAGACATCACCGGTGTTCACTCGTCATCGCCGGAAGGCTTGAGCACCCGGATCAGGCCCTCCTGCACCACCGTCGCCACCAGCTGCCCGTCCCGCGAGAAGAACTGCCCGGTGGCCAGCCCGCGGTTCCCGGACGCCGACGGCGAAGCTGTGTCGTACAACAGCCACTCGTCGGCCCGGAACGGCCGGTGGAACCACATCGCGTGGTCCAGAGAAGCACCGACGACCTTGTCCAGTCCCCAGTACACGCCGTGCTTGGCAAGAACCCCGTCCAGCAGGGTCATGTCCGACGCGTAGGTCATGATGCAGATGTGGAGCATCGGGTCGTCCGGCAGCTTGCCGTCGGCCTTCATCCACACCCGTGACGCGGCCTCGCCCGGACCGTCCTCACGCGACTCCCACGGCGGCTCGGTGACGTACCGCACGTCGATCGGGCGCGGGAACTTCGACGTGTGGAGCCCGTAGCCCGCGGCCGACTCGGTCCACGTGGCCAACGACTCGGGGTCCGGCACGGCCGGCATCGGGGAACCGTGCTCGACGCCCTGCTCCTCCAGCTGAAACGAGGCGGAGAGGGCGAAGATCGCCTTGCCGTGCTGCACGGCGACGACGCGGCGCGTGGTGAACGAGCGGCCGTCGCGGATGCGGTCCACCTCGTACACGATCGGCACGCGCGGGTCGCCGGGCCGGATGAAGTACGAGTGCAGCGAGTGCACCCGGCGTTCGGCCGGGACGGTGCGACCGGCGGCGACCAGGGCCTGGCCCGCCACCTGCCCGCCGAAGACGCGCACGGGCGACTCGGCGGGCGACACACCGCGGAAGATGTTCTCCTCGATGCGTTCCAGGTCGAGCAACGCGACCAGGTCGTCCACTGCGGACTGTCCGCTCAGGCCCGACGGGCTCATCGCAGCGGCGCGGGCGGCCTCTGTCACGAAGTACTCCTAGGCGTGGTCGTCCTCCCCCAGCCGGTGCACCCGGATGAGGTTCGTCGACCCAATGGTGCCAGGAGGCGAACCGGCGACGACCACCATGAGGTCACCCGGCTGGTAACGACCGATCTCCAGCATCGAGCTGTCGACCTGGCGGACCATCTCGTCGGTGGACTCCACCTTCGGGACCAGGAACGTCTCGGTGCCCCACGTCAGCGAGAGCTGCGAGCGCACCGACTGCTCCGGCGTGAACGCCAGCAGCGGGAGGTGCGTGTGCAGCCTGGCCAGCCGGCGGACGGTGTCGCCGGACTGCGTGAAGGCGACCAGGGCCTTGGCGTTGAGACGCTCGCCGATGTCGCGGGCCGCGTACGAGATCACGCCGCGCTTGGTGCGCGGGACGTGGGTCAGCGGCGGCACGACGACGGACTCGGTCTCGACGGCCTCGATGATGCGGCCCATGGTCTTGACCGACTCGATGGCGTAGCGGCCGACGGAGGTCTCGCCGGAGAGCATCAGGGCGTCCGCGCCGTCGAGGACCGCGTTCGCGACGTCGGACGTCTCGGCGCGGGTCGGGCGGGAGTTGCTGATCATCGAGTCCAGCATCTGGGTCGCGACGATGACCGGCTTGGCGTTCTCGCGGGCGATCTGGATCGCTCGCTTCTGCACCAGCGGCACGCTCTCCAGCGGCAGCTCGACGCCCAGGTCACCGCGGGCGACCATGACGCCGTCGAAGGCGAGGACGATGGCCTCGAGGTTGTCCACGGCCTCCGGCTTCTCGATCTTCGCGATCACCGGGAGGCGCTTGCCTCCCGAACGGTCCATGACCTGGTGGACCAGGTCGATGTCCGCCGGGGAGCGCACGAACGACAGAGCGATGAAGTCCACGCCCAGCTGGAGCGCGAACTCGAGGTCCTCGATGTCCTTCTCCGACAGCGCGGGCACGGAGACGTCCATGCCGGGCAGCGAGAGGCCCTTGTTGTTGCTGACTGGCCCGCCCTCGGTGACCTCGCACACGACGTCGGAACCTTCGACGTCGACGACCACGAGGCCGACCTTGCCGTCGTCCACGAGCAGGCGGTCGCCGACCTTGGCGTCCTTCGCGAGCTCCTTGTACGTCGTCGACACGCGGTCGTGCGTGCCTTCGACGTCCTCGACGGTGATGCGGACCACGTCGCCGGTGTTCCAGTCGACCGGACCCGCGGCGAACCGGCCGAGGCGGATCTTGGGGCCCTGGAGGTCGGCGAGGATGCCCACCGCGCGGCCCGACTCGTCAGCCGCTGCGCGGACCATGTCGTAGACCTGCTTGTGGTCGGCATGGCTGCCGTGGCTGAAGTTCATCCTGGCCACGTCCATACCGGCCGCTACCAGGTCGCGGACCTTGTCCGGCGTGCCAGTGGCGGGACCGAGGGTACAGACGATCTTTGCGCGTCGACTCACGTCTGCAGAGACTAGTCCTGGTTCCTGGACCGATCCCGAACTACCCGCCGGTAATGTTCCGACAATGGGTCGAGTCCTTCCCTTCGTGACCGCAGCGTTGCTCAGTGTCGTCATTTTGTTCACCCCCGAGTCAGGTGTGCCCACCGCGCCGCCGGGTACGGACAAGGTCATCCACGCGCTGCTGTTCGCGTTGCTCGCGTTCACCGGCATTTACGCGAAGATTTCTCGCATTTTGCCGCTGCTCGTGGTCTACGCCGGCGTTTCGGAGGTGCTGCAGGAGCTGATCACGCCCCTGCACCGCAGCGGCGACGTGCTCGACGCGCTGGTGGACGTGCTCGGGATCGGGCTGGGCTGGGCTACCGCGACCTGGCTTCGCTCACGCCGACGTGGTCCTCGCACCACGCGTTGAAGTCCTTGAGCTGCCGCCACGACTTTCGGACGCGGTCGAGGCACGCGGGCTCGTGCAGCACGTCGTCCGGCTCCCAGACCTTCCGCACGTAGATCGACCGGTGCTTGAGCAGGTCGAGGTGCGGGTGGTCGTCGGCGAACCCGCGCGGCCTGGACCTCATCACGTCGCCGCACAGCGTCCAGCCCTGCTTGACCAGCTTGTCGACGATCTTGCGCAGCAGGACGCCGTGCGCGTCGACGGAGGCGCGGTAGCGGGCGAGCTGGTCGGACGCCATGTGGAACGACCCGCCGCCGGTCATCAGTCCCTCGGGACTGATCTGCACGTAGTACGCGCCGCCGCCACGTCCCTTTTCGATGACGCCGCCGCAGTGCGTCTTGTACGGCGTCTTGTCCTTGGCGAACCGCACGTCCCGGTACGGGCGGAAGACCTTGCCAGGACCGAACTCCTTCTCCAGCGCGGCGAGCAGCGCCTCCATCGGCCCCCGCACGTCCCGCAGGTACGTCTCCTTGTTGTCGTCCCAGTACGCCTTCGAGTTGTCCAGTTCCAGACCGTCGTAGAAGTCGATGGCGTACTCGCCGAAACCGCTGAACGTCACCGCAACAGCCTAGGCGGATCGCCCATGCGCGTGAAATTCGTTTGAAGGCACACGATCACGGCCATAATCAGATGAATGGCCCGCCGTATCAACGCGCTCGCGACCTGGCTTCACCAACTCGAGCCGGACGAGGTGGCCGCGATACTCGTGCACCGCCGCGACGTGGCGGACCGCTACATCCGGACGTTGAAGGACCTCGCGACGCAGCTCACCGACTCGGACTCGGTGCACGCCGCGGAGGACACACTGGACCAGGGCGCGATCGACGTGCTGGGCGCGATCGTCGCGATGGGCAACTCGGGGACGATCGACCTGGTCTGCACCGAGCTGCACTGCTCGGTCGGCGACTTCGAACGGGCCTTCGGACAGCTCAAGGAACGGGCGCTGGCGTGGCCCGATGGCGCGCGGCTCATCGCGGTGAACTCGGTGCGGGCCACCGGCGCGGCAGGTGGTCAGCTCACGCTGCGGCCGAAGACCCCGCGCGTGCGCAAGGCGTCGGCGGTCTCACCGGTGGTCGCCGCCATGTCCACTGTGGACGGTGTCGCGCGGCTGCTCGCACACTGCGAACAGGACAGTTTCGACGCCCGCTACACCGGTGGCGTGGCGACCGTGGAGATTCGCCGGGTCGCGCGGGCGTTACGGGTCGCCGACTCCGTCCTGCGCCTCTGGCTGGAGCTCGCGGTCGAGGCTCAGCTGATCGGCATCGAACGCCACCGGCTGCTGCCGACCAAGCACGGTGACGACTGGCTCGACTCGCATCCCGGCACACGGCTCGCGGCGCTGGTCAACGCGTGGCGGCGGATGGATTGGCGGCCGGAGCCGGACCAGGCGCGGGCGGCGTTGCGCGACTACACCGGTGCCGCGGGGCTCGCGTTGCGGCGCACCGCGCTGGAGCGGTTCTCGGCCGACGTCGCGTTCGCGGACACCGGCGAGCTGGTCGACGACCTGGTGTGGGAGCGGCCTGCCGTGCACGACCCGCGCGCGACGGCGGCGGTGATCAGCGAGATGGAGTCGCTGGGACTGGTGGCCGGCGGCGCGCTGACGCCGCTGGGTGTGGCGGTGCGGGAAGGCGGCGACATCGAGGCCGCGGCGAGCGGCCTGATGCCACCCGCCGCTGGGAAAGCCGCGTTCCAGACGGACATGACCGCCGTGGTGAACGGGCTGCCGTCGCCGGAGCTGAGCGCGACGCTGAACCTGGCGGCGGACCTGGAGGACAACGACGCCGCAAGGGTGTGGCGTCTGTCCGCCGGTTCGGTGCGGCGCGCGTTGGACACCGGGCTCACCGCCGAGGAGCTGCTGGCGAAGCTCGCCGCGGTGTCGGAAGCGCCGTTGCCGCAGGTGATCGAGTACCAGGTGCAGGACGTGGCGCGACGGCACGGGCAGCTGACGGTGACCGACGTGGCGAGCTGCCTGCGGGCCGAGGACCAGTCGCTGCTGCAGGAGATCGCCAGGTCGAAGCGGCTGGCGTCGCTCAAGCTGCGGTTGCTGGCGCCGACCGTGCTGGCCTCCGCGCGGCCGATGGCGGAGACGCTGGCGGCGTTGCGCCGGGCCGGTTACGCGCCGACCGGGGTCGACACCGGTGATCAGTCCATTGTGGAGCAGGTGGAACGGCTGCGTGCACCGGCCCGCGGCGAGCGCAGGCCGGACCGGTGGTGGCGCACCGAGCTGGACGACCTGGAGCTGACCCAGCTCGCGATCCGGCTGGTCGAGCAGGAACGGCCGACCGTCGGCAGGGGCACGCCGCGGGCCAGCGCGGCGCGGATGCTGCGCGACCAGAACGTCTTCCTGCGCGACGAGGAGGTGCTGATCCTGGCGACGGCGCTGGTCGCGGGGCACCAGGTCGAGATCAAGTACGCGAGCGGCCCGCGGCAGCTGGAGACGCACGTGATCACGCCGGCCAAGCACCTGGAGGGTGTGCTGACCGCGGAGTGCGAGGACGGGTCGACCCGCGAGTTCGCGATCGGGCACGTCCGCAAGGTCGTGGTGCCGGTATGAACAGCAGGTGAAGTTCCGGCCGGCCCGGTGATCACGCGCTGATACTGGCGGTGTGGCCGATCCGTTTTCCGCCGGACTGCTGATGGTGCTCGAGACCGTGCTGGAGCGCGTGCTGCTCGGTCTCTTCGACGTCGTGCACAAGGGGGCCAGGAACAAGAAGCGCCGGCGAGAGCTGACCAGGCCGGGACCGCTGGTCGAGCGCGTCAGCTCCGAGCTCGCCCGCGGTGAGCTCAGCGCCGTCGAACAGCACGAGTGGCAGGCCGCCGTGGACGCGGTGCGCGAGTCCATCGAGGCTTCGCTGCCGTTGCGGGAGGGCGAGGCGCTGCGGGTGATGCTGACACCCGAGTCGTTGCGCGCGTACGTGCTGTCCAGGTCGGAGAAGATCCGGCGGGCGGCGGGCCTGTCCGACCACGCGACGGCCGTCTACGACGCGTTGCTGCTGCGGGTGTGCGTCGCCGTGGTGGAGCTGGTGTGGTCGCAGCCGGAGTACGCGCGGCGGCTCGCGGTGGAGATGTTCCGGATCGGCAAGGCGACCGCGGATGCCGTGGCACGCCTGGCCGACCAGCAGCAGCTGGCCCTGGTGGCGGCACACCGGGACTTCGAGGACCGCTACGCCGACCAGGTCGCGCACTCGCTGGGCGGGCTGGAGCTGTTCGGGGTGTCGCGCGGCCGGGCGCCGCGGCGGCACTCGTTCGACACCTCGTACGTGTCGCTGGCGGTGGCACGGGTCGGCGACACCGACGAGCTGACCGGTGCCGGGTTGCCGGTGGCGGCCGCGCTGGCGGACACGCCTCGGGTGCTGATCCGCGGCGGTGCGGGCGCCGGCAAGACGACGTTCCTGCGCTGGCTCGCGATGAACGCGCTGGGCGAGACGCGGACGTCGGACAACGAGTGGCTCGGGCTGGTGCCGTTCTTCGTGCCGCTGCGGCAGTACCCGGCGCTGCCGAAGCCGGAGGAGTTCATCTCGTCGACCGCCTCGATGATCGAGGAGGAGAAGCCGGCCGGGTGGGTGACCGCGCGGCTCAAGGAAGGGCGCGCGCTGGTCCTCGTCGACGGTGTGGACGAGCTGGTCTCGGAACGGCGGGAGGAGGCGCGCCAGTGGCTGTGCCGGCTGGTGAACGCCTATCCGGAGGCCCGGTACGCGATCACCACCCGCCCCTCCGCCGTGCCGGAGGACTGGATGGAGGAGTGCGGCTTCGCGGCGTTCGACCTCTTGCCGTTGAGCGACAAGGGTGTGCGGGACTTCGTCGAGGCCTGGCACACCGCAGCCCGCGACGAGCCGGGGATGACGCGGGACGCGCGGGTGTGGCTGACGGAGTGCGAGACGCGGCTCATCTCCACGCTGACGCGGCGGCCGGATCTGCGGCGGCTGGCGTCGAGCCCGTTGCTGGCAGGGCTGTTGTGCGCGTTGCACCAGGACCGGAACATGCACCTGCCCCGCGATCGGCGGTCGCTGTACGAGGCGGCACTGGACCTGTTGCTGGTGCGGTGGGACGAGGACCGCGGGCTGGCGCTGCCGTCGTTCTCCAAGGAGGAGCAGCTGGTTCTGCTGCAGCGGTTCGCGTACTCCTTGGTGCGCAACCGGGAGCTGATGGTGCCGCGCTCGGAAGCCGTGCACCGGCTCGGGAACGCGATGCGCGGGCTGCGGTCGCACGACCTCGACCCGGACGAGGCGATGCAGCGGTTGCTCGAACGGGCGGGGCTGCTGCGGGAGGTGTCGTCCGAGCGGGTGCAGTTCGTGCACCGAACGTTCCGGGACTACCTGGCGGCCAAGGAGGTCGTGGACGCCGGTGACCTGAACCTGTTGGTGGACAGGGCACATCTCGACGAGTGGCACGACGTCGTGGTGATGGCGGTCGCCCACGCCAGGCCTCGTGAACGGGCCCGCGTGCTGATGGATCTGCTGGCGGGCAACGACGACACGCGCAAGGACGAACGCGGAAGGGACAAGCTGCGGCTGCTCGCGCTGGCGTGCCTCGACCAGGCCGACGTGATCGAACCGGAGACCGCACGGGCGCAGGTGACGGCGGCCGCCGCCTCGCTGATCCCGCCGAAGAGCTTCGCGCACGCCGACGCGCTGTCCGAGGCCGGGTCGTTCGTCGTGGACCTGCTGCCAGGACCGGAAGCCGCCGAGGAAGCCGCGTACGTCGTGCGGACGCTCGCAAACATCGGTGACGAGGGCGCGTGGGACCGCATCGCGGAGTTCGTGGCCGTGGATCACGCGATGGTCATCGACGAGCTGCTGCGGGCGTGGCGGAACACACCGGACGCCGAGAAGTACGCCAGATCCGTGCTGTCCAAAGTGGACTTCGGCGATCGGCGCGTCGACGTGCGGGGCTGGCACCGGATCCAGTTCATCATGCACCTGGAGAAGCTGCGGTACGTGCGGTGCATCGGCAACATCAACCCGCTCGACCCGCTGGGCGTGATGCCGTCGCTGCACCGGCTGGAGCTGTGGCAGAACGAGGTCATGCGCGACCTCTCGCCGCTGACTGCTTCCAGGTCCTTGACGGAGCTGCACCTGAGCCGGTGCCGCCCGCTCGGCCGGATCGACCTGACGCCGGTGAAGGACCTAGGCGAGCTGCACCTGCACTTCAGCCGGGTCGAGCTGGCGTCGCTGGAGGGCGGAACGCTTCGGCGCCTGCAGATCCGCGACTCGGCGATCGACGACGGGCTGGCCGCACTGCCCTCGTTGCCGGCACTGCGCGAGCTGGCGATCGACCACCGCCCGCCCTACTCGCTGGCAGGGCTGCAGCGGTGGCCGACCATCACCGTGCTGGAGGTGTTCGGGGTGCCGTCAGCGGACGACCTGCGGGTGCTGCCGGCGTTGGAACGCCTCGTCGTGCACCAGCCGGAGTCGCTCGCCCGGCTGGAGGAGTTGCGCGGGCAGCTGCCTGGAGTGCGCGTCACGACATGACGGTGAGCGTCTCACCACTGGATGTCGGCGAGGCTCCCCAGCGGCTTGCGCTCCGTCTCGTCGAGCAGCTGCACCGACGCAGTGTCGGCGGCGTGCAGCTCGGCGGGGAAGGTGAGGCTCACGCGCTTCTCCAGCTCGGTCAGCGACACCTGGAACACGCGGAACTCGTCCAGGTCGAGCGCTTCTGCCAGGACGAGGTTCTGCGTGAGCAGGAAAGCGCTGCACCGCAGCTCGCCGTTCACCACGAACGCGATCGCCTTGTAGAACTCGCGCGGGATCGCGACGCCGCGGAACACCCGGTCGTCGGCGTTGAAGACCGGGCCGCCGTAGACGCTGACCTTGAGGTTGTCCACGTCGACGTCGGCGAGCACCGCCTCTTCCAGCCGGCCCCAGAGCCCTTCCTTCGTGCTCTGGTTGAAGTCGTCCATCTGCGGCGTGATGTTCGTGAAGAAGAACGAGTCCCTGTTCGCCCTCTGCGCCTCCGCCTTCGGGCCCCAGAGCAGGTCGGCGCGGCGGGCGAGGTGGCCGCGGTCGAGCCTGTTGTCGCGGTAGAGCTCGTCGCCGGTCTGGAACTCGGCCGGAATCCGCGGGTCCTTGATGAACGGGATGTTGCTGCGGCTGAGGGCCTTCAGGTCACCACCGTCGATGTTCCACGCGACCCAGCTCGCGAACTTGCGCGACTTGCTCATCGCGAGCGAGAAGTGCGTGTAGTCGATCGTGGTCGAGCCGTTGAGCTCGACCGCGTCGGCTGCTCCCGATTCGGTCAGGACCGGGATTCCGGCGTCGGTGCCGAGAAACGTCGCGTCGAAACCGATCTTCACGGCTGTGCTGGTCATGGTCGCCCCCTACTGGTTCATCTTCAGGGTCGACTCCTCTCATATCGCCGTTACCCGGATACACCCGAACGGCCCAGTGTTCACGAGGTCTTCTTGACCAGTTTGCCGTCCGGGGCGATCGCGAACCACTCGTCGTCGACGCCCTGGCCGTTGAGGTCACCGGGAACCTGGTCTCCCACGTAGTAATAGAGCGGCCACTTTCCGTACACGGCCTGGGAGCTCTCCTCGATCTGGGAGACCAGCGTCGTGTCCGCACCGTCCTTGGCCTCCACTTCGGACTGCGCGGTGAGGGCGGGCCAGACGGCGATGCAGTCGGCGTCGCACGCGCTGGACTTGTTCTCGTCCTTGGTGAACGCGTAGAGCGTGCGTCCCGACTGGTCGACCAGGATCGGCCCGAGATCGGACTGCGCGATCTTCACCTCGGCCTTCACCGGCACCTCCTGCTGCGCAACCTGTTGCGGCGCCTCGTTTCCGCAGGCCACCAGCGTCGCGAGCAGTGCCGGCAAAGCGAGAATTCCCATACGTGCGCGCATCTTCTTCTCCTAGCGGTGCGTCCTGTTCCGACGTCGACACGTCCGCGGACGCCGTTCGGTTCACCGGCACGAACTTTGTTTGAACCGAATCCGATCGGCATCCGTGTTGGTGGCGTCGGGTCCGCCAGACCCCCGACTCCCACTGAGGAGCCTTGGAGTACATCCCATGTCTGCCAACAAAACTGTCGCTGCCGCATGCCTGCTGGGCGCTGCGCTCGGCCTGGGAGTGGTGGCACCGGCGTCCGCCGCCCAGGACGCCGTGACCGTGAAGATCACCAACCAGGCCGGCTACGAGGCCACCTTCTGCGCCGCGGACGTCCTCGAAGGGCGTTGCCTGGACGGCGCGAAAAAGGGCGAGTCGCGCACCTTCACCGTGAAGCCGGGCAACGGCCCGATCGAGGTCCGCGTGGTCGTGAAGAACGGCGGTTCGGTCTTCCAGAACTTCACCGCGGACGGCCCCGCGCTGAACATCGACGCAGGTGGTTCGGCCGACAAGCCGACCGCCACCAAGGCCGGTGGCGGCCACGGTGGGCACGGCGGCCACAACCCCGCCCCCACGCAACCGGCCCCGGACCAGGCCAAGCCCAGCCCCGTGAAGGGCAAGCCCCTCTTCTTCTCCGCCGACCTCGACGGCAAGCAGGAAGTCCCCACGCCGGGCGGCCCTGCCGTGGGTGACGAGGACGGATCCGCCAGGGCGCTGGTCGAGGTCCGCGGTGACCGGGTGACTTATGCGATCGAGTGGAAGAAGACGGCCCAGCTCACGCTCGGCCACCTCCACCAGGGCGTGGCCGGCCAGAACGGCCCGGTGAAGGTCAACCTCTTCACGACGCCGATGCCGGAGACGCTGTCCGCGGCCGCCGGCCAGACCGTGGTCGACCCGAAGCTGGCCGACGAGATCCGCAGGAACCCGGCCGGTTTCTACGTGAACCTGCACAGCACCGACCGGCCTGGCGGCGCTGTCCGCGCCCAGCTCAAGCCGCTCGGCAAGCAGGTCAACCCGCTCGACATCATCAAGGGCGGCAAGCTCCGCGCGTTCTCCAACGGCCGCAACGAGGTGCCGGTGCAGGACGGCCCGAAGGTCGGTGACCCCGACGGTCAGGCCATCACGTTCGTGCAGCCCAGCGGCACCGGTGTGGACTTCTCGCTGGCGTGGGTGAACATCGAGGCGCCGACGCTCGGCCACGTGCACCAGGGCGCCAAGGGCGTCAACGGCCCGGTGAAGATCACGTTCTTCGGCACGGCCGTCCCGAACGGCGTCTTCGCGGTGTCCGGCACGGTCGCCGGCGTCGACAAGTCCGCTCTCGACGCGTTGAAGAAGTCGCCCAAGGACTTCTACTCGAACATCCACACCGGACAGTTCCCCGGCGGCGCGGTGCGCGGCCAGTTCACGACCCACTAGCAGTCTCGGGACCATCTGAACAGAGGCGCCGCGACCGCGACCCCCACGGTCGCGGCGCCTTGCCCTTTACGGAGTACGGTGCGGACGGTGAACAACGCCGCAGGCAAGGCGCCGCTATCTCCCGACCAGCTCGACGGTCCTGCCAGCGCGGCGCGACTCGTCGACCCACTGGTCGATGGCCTGCCCGCAGGCCTGGTCCAGGTGCCGGACCCCGCTCAGGTCCATCCGGACGTGCTCGCGGTCGACCCGGTCCAGCGCGTCCAGCAGCCGGGGCAGTCGCAGGAAGGTCGCGTTTCCCTTGAGCGCGACCCCGTCCTTGGTGATGGTGACGGACAGGCGGGACACGTCCCAGGCCGTCTTCACGACGGCGGCCAGCAGGCCGATGAGCGTCCCGGTCAGCAGGTCCGTGGCCACGATGAGCCCCGCGGTCAGCACCAGCACAGCGCCTTCCGCCTTGTCGGTGCGCCACAACGTGATCACCTGCCTGCCGCCGAGCAGCTTCCACCCGGCGTGCACCAGCACCGCGGCCAGCACGGCGACGGGGATCAGCGTCAGCAGTCCGGGCAGCAACACCACGAACATCAACAGCCACACGCCGTGCAGCACTCGCGAGGCCCTGGTTCGCGCACCGGCCTGGACGTTGGCCGCGCTGCGCACGATGACCGCCGTCATCGGCAACGCCCCGAGCAGGCCGCAGATCGAGTTGCCCACGCCCTGCGCCACGAGCTCGCGGTTGTACCGCGTGCGCGGCCCGGTGTGCATGCGATCAACCGCCGCCGCGCTGAACATGCTCTCCGCCGACGCCACGAGGGCGAACACCACCGCGGTACCCACGACTCCGGTGTCCAGCAACGAGAAGTCCGGCAGGTGCACGTCCGCCGAGAGAGTGCCGACCTCGATCCGTGCCACCGGCGAGCCGGACACGGCCGCCACCACCGTGCACACGACCACACCGACGAGGATGCCGGGCACCAGACGTAACCGGGTTCGTTGCCACAGCAGCATGATCACCACGGTGAGCAGGCCCAGCGCCAACGCCACCGGCGACACCACCAGGTGCTTCACCTGTCCGAACACCAGCACCAGCCCGATGCCCGCCAGCATCCCCTGCACGACCGACGGCGAGATCGCGCGGAACCACCGCCCGCACCGGGCCAGGCCCAGCGCGATCTGCAGCAACCCGGCGCCGAGAACGATCACACCCAGCGCCTGGATGCCGTGCTGTGCCACGGCATCCGCCACCAGCACCGTGAGCCCCGCCGCCGGCCCGCTCACCTGCATCGTGCTCCCCGGCAACAGCCCGACGACGATGCCGCCGACCACACCGGTCACGATGCCGAGCTCGGCCGGCACCCCGGACGCCACCGCCACACCAACGCACAGCGGCAGCGCCACGAGGAACACGACGACCGACGCGCCGAGATCGGCCCAGTACTTTTTCATGTCCGTGCAACCCTTACAGCGGAAGGAAAGCGTGCTCGGCACACGCGGAAACTTCACCGGTCTCGATGTCGTAGAACCAGCCGTGCACCCGCAGCTCACCCGCCGCCACCTTCTCGGCGACGAACGGGTACGCCAGCAGCACCTCGAGCTGCCCCCGCACGTGCTCCTGCCCCTCGGCTCGCATCGCCGGATCACCCGGCTGCCTGGTCCGCTGCTGTGGCCGCAGCCATCCCCGCATCGCCGGCAGGTGGTCGATCTTCGCGCCGTTCAACGCCGTGACCGCACCGCAGTGCGAGTGACCGCAGACGACGATCTCGCTGACCCCGAGCTGCAGCACCGCGAACTCGATCGTGGCCATCTCGCTGGACGGCGCCGTCAGCGAGTACGGCGGGATGACGTTGCCCGCGGTACGCAACTCGAAGAGCGAGCCCGGCTCGGCCCCGGTGATCTCGGCCGTCACGATGCGCGAGTCGGCACACGTGATGAACATCGTCGTGGGCTGCTGCCCGGCCGCGAGCCTCTTGCCGGCGGCGCGCGACCGCGACTTGGCGTGTGCGCGGGCATGCTGAACAAAGCGGTGGAAGTCCATGGAAATCCCTCACTGCCGATGAGATGTGTTCGGTTCTGATCAGTGTCATTTGTCCTGGCACGATCCGGTTTTGAGCCGACGAGAAGCGTGTCGGCTCAAAACCGGAGGCGGGACCGATCAGTTCCGGAACACCTGCAGTGCGGGCGGTGTGCGCCAAACCGTCATGGGTTCGGCCGCGGACACCAGCACGACGCCGGCCACCTCGCGGGGCGCGAACACCGGCACCTCCGCCGGACGCGCCACGCTGGACACCCGCTCGACGGACGCGGCCGGCACTCGCAACCGGCTCGTCTCGCGCTCCTCTCGGGGCGCTTCCTCCTTGGGCACAGAGGTCTTGGACTTCGGCGGCGGCGCGCCGATCGACGCGGGCGTGACGGCCGGGGCCAGCACGGCGCACAGGGCGATCACGACGGCCAGCAGAACGCTGCGCATGCTCACCCACCCCCGACCGAGATGATCTACGGCCTCCAGTTTCGCCCGAACCGGACAACCTTCGCGATATACGAGACGTAGATCGCCCGTATCAAGCACCAGTTTCACCCGAAAGTGCTTCCGGGTTTCACGCGCTGAAACGGCCCGTCGAGCCGTACAGAAGCGGCGTCACGGTGCCGTCCTCACGATCGGGTGCGGCAGGCGGCGGAGCTCTACCGCGGTCAGGGCAGGGACGCGCAGCTCGCGGAGGTCACCGCGCTGCTGGGCTGATGCCGAACTTCTCCTCGACCAGCCGCCAGAACGCGGGCACCGCGTCCGCGACCGGGTGCTGCTGAATCTCCTCACGCCCGTGCCTGCGTTTCTTGCGGCCGAAGAAGGTCAGCGCGAAGCAGCCGTCGTCGACAGGCGCCATGGTCGACGGGGAGATCACCTTGATGGTCTCGTAGTGCCCGTTCTTCGTCTCCAATGACACCACGACGAGGTCGTGCATCGAGGTGATCACGCCCAGGCGGTCCGCCACGCCGCTCGCACGGACACTCGCGACTATGTCGCGCAGGTACTGGTGCGACTCGAATCCTTCGTGGTCCCGACGCAGTTCGTCGTACCACTCCGCCACGGCGTCCCAGGTGGTGCCGCGGACCTCACCGCGGATCGAAGCGAACGCGAGCGGGAACACCTTCATGCGCATCGAGACTAGAGAAGGCGAACGCCCCGGTCGACGTCGTTGTCGGCCGGGGCGTCATGCTGCTCTCCGCGGGTCTGACGCCGTTGTCAGACCACAGCGAGCGGAAGCTGGTTCGGGATGACCGGCGAAGGCAGGTTCGAGGAGCCCGTGAGGAAGTTGTCCACGGCGTGCGCCACGGACCGGCCCTCCGCGATCGCCCACACCACGAGCGAAGCGCCGCGGTGCGCGTCGCCGCACACGAACACGCCGGGCGCGGTCGTCTGCCAGTCGGAGCCGCACGAGATGGTGCCCCGCGTCGTCAGCGAGATGCCGAGGTCGTCCAGGAGCCGCATGTGCTCGACGCCCTCGAAGCCGATCGCCAGCAGCACCAGGTCCGCTGGCAGGACCTCGACCTCGTCGGACAGCGGCACGACCGAGCGGCGGCCGGACGAGTCCTTCTCGACGCGCACCTGCTGCAGCTCGATGAAGCGCACGTGACCGTCGTCGTCACCGACGAAGCGGCGGACCGCGACGGTGAAGCGGCGTTCGCCGGCTTCTTCGTGCGCCGGGTACGTGCGCAGGATGTGCGGCCACACCGGCCACGGCGAGCGCTCGTCGTCGCGCACGGTGGGCGGCATCGGGTACTGGTCGAGCTGCGTCACGGACAACGCGCCCTGGCGGGTCGCGGTGCCGTAGCAGTCGGCGCCCGTGTCGCCACCGCCGATGACGATGACGTGCTTGCCCTCGGCCGAGATCGACGACGGGCCGTCGCCCTCGCACGCGCGGTTCGCGGGGACCAGGTGGTCCATCGCGAGGTGAATGCCCTCGAGCTCACGTCCGGGGGTCGCCTTGTCGTCCCGGCCGCGCAGCGCGCCGACGGCCAGCACGACCGCGTCGAACTCGGCGCGCAGCTGCTCGACGGTGATGTCGACCCCGACCTCGCAGCCGGTCACGAACTTGGTGCCCTCACGACGGAGTTGCGCCAGGCGCCGGTCGAGGACCTTCTTCTCCATCTTGAACTCGGGGATGCCGTACCGCAGCAGGCCGCCGAGCCGGTCATCCCGTTCGTACACCACGACCTCGTGCCCGGCACGGGTCAGCTGCTGGGCGGCGGCCAGACCGGCGGGGCCGGAGCCGACGACCGCGACGCGCTTGCCGGAGGACACGGCGGCGGTCGACGGCTGGACGTAGCCGTTCTCCCACGACATGTCCGCGATCGTCTCCTCGACGCGCTTGATCGCGACGGCGCCACCCGCGTCGTGCGAGATCGCCAGCACGCAGGCGGCCTCACACGGCGCCGGGCACAGCCGGCCCGTGAACTCCGGGAAGTTGTTGGTGGCGTGCAGGCGGTCCGAGGCGAGCTCCCAGTCGCCGCGGCGGACCAGGTCGTTCCACTCGGGGATCAGGTTCCCGAGCGGGCAGCCCGCGGTTCCGCTGTGGCAGAAGGGAATGCCGCAGTCCATGCAGCGCGTCGCCTGCGTGCGCACGGCGTCGTTGCGCTGGGCGGGGTCTTCCTGGAGGTAGACCTCGTTCCAGTCCTGCAACCGTTCCGGCTTCGGACGCTTCGGCGCGTCGGAGCGGGAGTACTTCATGAAACCCTGTGGATCAGCCACGAGACGCCTCCATGACAGCCGCGTCAACGTCCCGGCCCTCGGCGCGGGCGAGGCGCATGGCCTCGAGAACGCGCTGGTAGTCGCCGGGCATGACCTTCGTGAACGCACCGGCTCGACGGGTCCAGTCACCGAGCAGCGAAGCAGCGACGGCAGAGCCGGTGTGCTTGTGGTGCCTGGTGACGGCGTCCTTGAGCCAACGCAGGTCCTCGGCGTTGAGGCGCTGCAGTTGCACCATCTCCTGGTTCACCGACAACGGGTCCAGGTCGAGCACGTACGCGATACCGCCGGACATGCCGGCCGCGACGTTGCGCCCGGTCGGCCCGAGCACCACGGCCCGGCCACCGGTCATGTATTCGAACGCGTGGTCGCCCACGCCCTCGGCCACCAGCAGGGCGCCGGAGTTGCGGACGCAGAAGCGCTCGCCGACGCGGCCGCGCAGGAACACCTCGCCGGACGTGGCGCCGTAGCCGATCACGTTGCCCGCGATCACCTGGTCCTCGGCGCGGAACGGCGCGTCGTCGTGCGGGCGGACGATGATCCGGCCGCCGGACAGGCCCTTGCCGACGTAGTCGTTCGCGTCGCCGACCATCTCCAGCGTGATGCCGCGCGGCAGGAACGCGCCGAGCGACTGGCCGGCCGAGCCGGTCAGCTTCACCCGGATCGTGTCGTCCTCCAGGCCCTCGCCGCCGTAGCGGCGGGTGACCTCGGCGCCGAGCAGCGTGCCGACCGTGCGGTTGACGTTGCGGACGGGCAGCTCCAGGTTGACCTGGTGCGCGTCCTCCAGCGCCGCCTCGGCGAGCTGGATCAGCGTGCGGTCCAGCGCCTTGTCCAGGCCGTGGTCCTGGTCGCGGATCTTGCGCTTCGCCGTCGGGTACGGGGTTTCCGGCACCTCGAAGACCGGGTCCAGGTTCAGGCCCGCGGTCTTCCAGTGCTCGATCGCCTCGTCCTTGTCGAGCAGCTCGGCGTGTCCGACGGCCTCGTCGATCGTGCGGAAACCGAGCTCCGCCAGCAGTTCCCTTGCTTCCTGCGCGACGAACTCGAAGAAGTTCACCACGTGGTCGGCCTGGCCGGTGTAGCGGGCGCGCAGGTCCGGGTTCTGCGTGGCGACGCCGACCGGGCACGTGTCCAGGTGGCAGACGCGCATCATCACGCAGCCCGCGACGATCAGCGGTGCCGTGGCGAAGCCGAACTCCTCCGCGCCGAGCAGAGCGGCGACCACGACGTCGCGGCCGGTGCGCATCGCGCCGTCGACCTGGACGGTGATGCGGTCGCGCAGACCGTTGAGCAGCAGCGTCTGCTGGGTCTCGGCGAGGCCGATCTCCCACGGCGTTCCCGCGTGCTTGAGCGAGTTCATCGGCGAGGCACCCGTGCCGCCGTCGTAGCCGGAGATCAGCACGACGTCGGCGTGCGCCTTGGCGACACCGGCCGCGACCGTGCCGACACCGATCGACGAGACGAGCTTCACGTGAACCCGCGCCTGCTCGTTCGCGTTCTTCAGATCGTGGATGAGCTGCGCCAGGTCCTCGATCGAGTAGATGTCGTGGTGCGGCGGCGGCGAGATCAGGCCGACGCCCGGCGTGGAGTGCCGGGTGCGCGCGACCCACGGGTAGACCTTGAAGCCGGGCAGCTGGCCGCCCTCGCCGGGCTTCGCGCCCTGCGCCATCTTGATCTGGATGTCCGTGGAGTTCACGAGGTACTCGCTCGTGACGCCGAACCGTCCACTCGCGACCTGCTTGACCGCCGAACGGCGCTCGGGGTCGTACAGGCGCTCGCGGTCTTCGCCGCCCTCACCGGAGTTGGACCGGCCGCCGAGCCGGTTCATCGCGATGGCAAGGGTTTCGTGCGCCTCGGCCGAGATCGAGCCGTACGACATGGCGCCGGTGTTGAAGCGCTTGACGATCGAGCTGACCGGCTCGACCTCGTCGATCGGGATCGGCGTGCGGCCCTCGGTGCGGAACTTGAACAGGCCGCGCAACGTGCCGCCCAGCCGCGAGAGGCGCTCGACCTCCGCGGTGTAGCGGCGGAAGACGTCCTCCTTGCGCGTCTTCGTGGCGTGCTGCAGCAGGAACACCGTCTCCGGCGTGAACAGGTGCAGCTCGCCCTCGCGGCGGTACTGGTAGTCGCCACCGACCTCGAGCCGGCGGTGCACGCGGTCGGTCGGGTTGTCCGGGTGCGCGCGGCGGTGGCGCAGCGCGACCTCCTCGGCCAGCACGTCCAGGCCGGCCCCGCCGAGCTTGGACTGCGTGCCGGTGAAGTACTCGTCCAGCAGGTCGTTCGACAGGCCGACCGCCTCGAAGACCTGCGCCGCGGTGTAGGCGCCGACCGTCGAGATGCCCATCTTCGACATGATCTTCAGGACGCCCTTCACGAGCGCCTTGACGTAGTTGCGGATCGCCTTGTGCGCGGGGACGCCGGTGATGGCGCCCTGGCTGATCAGGTCTTCGATCGTCTCGAACGCGAGGTACGGGTTCACCGCGGCGGCGCCGTAGCTCAGCAGCGCGGCGACGTGGTGGACCTCGCGGCAGTCGCCGGACTCGACGACGAGCGCGACGCGCAGGCGTTCCTTGGTGCGCACCAGATGGTGGTGCACCGCGGAGACGAGCAGCAGCGACGGGATCGGCGCCATGCGGTGGTCGGAGTCGCGGTCGCTGAGCACGAGCGTGCGCGCGCCGTTCGCGATGGCCTCGGAGGCCTCCCGGCGGACACGTTCGATGGCAGCCGCGAGAGCTTCGCCGCCGCCGTCCACCTCGTACAGTCCGGAGAGGACGGTGCAGGCGAAGCCCGGCAGGTCGCCGTCGTCGTTGATGTGGATGAGCTTGGCGAGCTCGTCGTTGTCGATGACCGGGTAGTCCAGCGTGACGTGGCGGCACGACACCGGGCCGGGGTCGAGCAGGTTCTGCTCAGGGCCCATCACGCGCTTGACGGACGTGACGATCTCTTCACGGATCGCGTCCAGCGGCGGGTTGGTGACCTGCGCGAAGTTCTGCACGAAGTAGTCGTAGAGCAGCCGGGAACGCTGCGACAGCGCGGCGACCGGGGTGTCCGTACCCATGGAGCCCAGCGGCTCCTGGCCCGTGATCGACATGGGCGTGAGCAGGATCCGCAGCTCCTCCTCGGTGTAGCCGAAGGTGAGCTGGCGGCGCAGGACGGACTCGTGGCTCTGCACCACGTGCTCGCGGTCCTGCAGGTCGGCGAGGTCGAGCAGGCCGGCGTGCAGCCACTCGTCGTAGGGCAGCTCCGACGCGAGGTTCGACTTGAGCTCGTCGTCGTCGATGATGCGGCCCTCGGTGGTGTCCACCAGGAACATGCGGCCCGGCTGGAGACGGCCCTTCGCGACCACCTGGTCGGACGGCACGTCGAGCACACCGGTCTCGGACGCCAGCACGACGCGGCCGTCCGCGGTCTGCCACCAGCGGGCGGGACGCAGGCCGTTGCGGTCGAGCACCGCGCCGACGATCTCGCCGTCGGTGAAGGTGACACAGGCCGGGCCGTCCCACGGCTCCATCAGCGAGGCGTGGAACTGGTAGAACGCACGGCGCTTCGGATCCATCGTGGCGTGGTTCTCCCACGCCTCCGGGATCATCATCAGCACCGCGTGCGGCAGGCTGCGGCCACCGAGGTGCAGCAGCTCCAGCACCTCGTCGAAGCTCGCCGAGTCGGACCCCTCGGGGTCGCAGATCGGGAAGAGCCGGGCGAGGTCACCGGGAATGAGATCGCTGTCCAGCAACGCCTCGCGGGCGCGCATGCGGTTGCGGTTGCCGCGGACGGTGTTGATCTCACCGTTGTGCGCGACGAACCGGAACGGGTGCGCGAGCGGCCACGAGGGGAACGTGTTCGTGGAGAAACGGCTGTGCACCAACGCGATCGCCGTGTAGAGGCGCTCGTCGTGCAGGTCCGGGAAGAACGCCGGCAGCTGCTCGGTCGTCAGCATTCCCTTGTAGACGATCGTGCGCGCGGACAGCGACGGGAAGTACACGCTGCCCTCGTGCTCGACCCGCTTGCGCAGGCAGAAGGCCAGGCGGTCCAGCCCGATGCCCTCCTCGTCCCGCGTGCCCTTGACGAACAGCTGCGCGAAGTGCGGCGCCACCGACATCGCGGTCGGGCCGACGTTGGCCTTCTCCGGGTCGACCGGAACGTCGCGCCAGCCCAGAACCTCGAGGTTCTCCTCCTCGGCGATGCGCTCGATCTCCCGCATCGCCTTCGCGCGTTCTTCGGCCTCAAACGGCAGGAAAGCGATTCCCGCCGCGTACCGCCCGCGTTCCGGCAGGTCGAACTCGACCACAGCACGCAGGAACTCGTCCGGCAGCTGCAGGAGGATGCCAGCACCGTCACCCGAGGTGGGTTCGGCGCCGGCGGCACCGCGATGCTCCAGGTTCGCGAGCGCTGTCAGGGCATCGATCACGATGCCGTGCGAACGCCTGCCCTGGATGTCGGCCACCATGGCGACACCACAGGCGTCGCGCTCGTCAGACGGGTCGTAAAGACCCTGGGGGCCGGGGATGGCGGAGAAGATCACTGCGCAGACCTCCTTCGTCGTCCTCGCGTAAAGAACTAAAGTCCTCGTGCTCAGACCTCGAACCAACAGGTGGAGCACGGGACGACGATGGCCCGCGTGTTGACGCGACTTTAACAGCCGCGAAACCCAGGTACACCCGCCAATGGGTGATCTAGGTCATGGATGTGTAACGATTCCCCACAGCTGAGCGACATTGCGGCCGACATCGGCGTTCGTTACAGCCGGGTTAGCGTAACCGAACGTTCAACATCAGCGAGTCCGATGAGAGTTCCGTGACATTCACGGTTTACCACTGGATCCGCTGGGTAACCGAGCCTTCTGGCTGGTCAGCCGCCTGCTGTCTCAGTTAGCGGACGCTCACACCACGGCCTGTGACCGGGTGCGCACCGTCCATTCCGGCGGCCTCCGATTGTTCCCCACCAAACGAGACCGAGGCCCCGTTCACCCCGCGCCGCATGCGGGGAGAGCGAGGCCTCGGCATTCATGAGGACCTGCTGGTCTCGTGGCCGGGGACGGGAAGAGACGTCCCCGGCCACGGACGTTTCTCAGTGGGCAGCGGCCACCTTGTCCGCCTCCGAGTGCTGCTTCGCCAGCAGGTCGTCGACGTCGACCAGGTCGGGGTTGTTCAGCACCTCGTTCAGGCGTTCCTTGTCGAGGCCCTTCTGCCAGGCGGCGACGACGAGGGAGCCCACACCGTTGCCGATCACGTTGGTGATGGCGCGGGCCTCGGACATGAAGCGGTCGATGCCGACGATCAGCGCGATGCCGACGGCGGGGATGGCGCTGTGGGCCTCGAAGGCCTGCAGCGACGCGGCCAGGGTGACGAGGCCGGCACCGGTGACGCCCGCCGCGCCCTTCGACGCGATCAGCATGAACAGCAGCAGGCCGATCTGCACGCCGAGCGACACGTCGTGACCGGTGGCCTGGGCGATGAAGATCGCGCCCATCGTCAGGTAGATGCACGTGCCGTCGAGGTTGAACGAGTATCCCGTCGGGATGGTGAGACCGACGACCGACTTCTGGGCGCCCGCCGCCTCCAGCTTGACCAGCATGCGCGGCAGCACCGACTCGCTGGACGACGTGCCGAGCACGATGAGGATCTCGTCCTTGATGTAGCGCAGGAACTTGAACAGGCTGAAGCCGGCGAACTTCGCGACGAGGCCGAGCACCACGATGACGAAGAGCAGGCACGTGGCGTAGAAGGAACCCATCAGCCACAACAGCTTGCCGATGACGCTGCCGCCGAACTTGCCGACGGTGTAGGCGATACCGCCGAAGGCACCGATCGGGGCGACGTACATGACGATCTTGATGATGCCGAACATGACCTTGGCGACGGTGTCCATCGCGGACACGACCTTGGCGCCGCGCTCACCCATGCCGGCGACCGCGATCGCCACGAGGATTGCGACGACGAGCACCTGGATCAGCTGGCCGTCGGTGAAGGCGCTGACGAACGACTTCGGCACCAGGCTGAGGATGAAGCCGGTGACGCCGGTTTCGGCGCTCGCGGCGGACTTCAGCGTGGCGTCGGCCTGGCTCGCGTTGAGCGTGATCTCGCCGCCGTGGTGACCCGGCTGCACGATGTTCACGACGACGAGGCCGATGGCGAGAGCCACCGTGGTCATCGCGGTGAAGTAGAGCAGCGTCCGCAGCGCCAGCCCGCCCGCCTTGGCCAGGTTTCCGAGACCGGCGATGCCGACGATGATCGTCGCGAAGATGGTCGGCGCGATGACGACCTTGACGAGGTTGACGAACAGGTCGGCGAGCCACTTCATCTCGGATGCCTGTTTGGGGAACAGGAAGCCGACGGCGGCGCCCAGCACGATGGAGACCAGCACCCAGAAATACAGGTGCTTGTAGATCGGTTTGCGGCCTGTGGTGGTGGTCGCCACTGTTCCTCCTCGAACATCGCGTTGGGAGTGAGGGTGAGCCGCGCCACGGGCAGCGACAAGGCAACGCACGGAAACTTCAGACAGCTCTGACGTAACGGCTAGTCTTCATCTGTGTCGCTCAGCCGTCGCACACTTCTGCTAGGGGCAACCCTCGCTTTCGCGGGGTGCACCCAGCGCAAGGTCGAGGCGCCTCCGGAACTGGTGCTCGCGACCGGGCCGGACGGCGCGGTCTTCCGCGAGGTCGGAGGCGCGCTGGCGGAGGCACTGGCCGAGCAGCTGCCCGGCACGAAGGTCATCCCGCTGCCGACCGCCGCGTCGGTGGAGAACCTCCGGCTGCTGAGGTCCGGTGCGGCCCAGCTCGCCCTGTCCTCTTTGGACCCCATCGACAACCCCGGGAGCGTTCGCGCGGTCGGGCGGCTCTACGACAGCTTCATGCAGATCGCGGTGCCCGCGATCTCGCCGATCGAGAGGTTCCGCGATCTGGCCGGCAAGCGGATCTCATTGGGGCCAACGGGTTCTGGCACCGAGTTCACCGGCACCCGGATGCTCAACCACTTCGGTGTGTCCGCATTGGACGAACGGATGGCGCACTCGGAGGCCTCGCGCCGGGTGGCCGAGGGCTCCCTGGACGCGATGCTCGCGCTCACCGGCATCCCGACGTCCGCGATCACCGACCTGCGCGGCAACGTGCGGCTGATCGACATCCCGGCGGAGGCGACCGAGTTCGCCGACGCGTTCCGCGGCCCGTACATCCCGGCGACGATCCCCGCGAAGACCTACGAGGCGCTGCCGTCGAACCGGACGTTCGCGGTACCGAACCTGCTGCTCGCCCACGAGTCGCTGAGCGCGGACGTCGTCGAGGTCGTGACCCGCACGGTGTTCACCGAGACCGCGCGGATCGTGGAGGGCCACCCGGAGGCGGCGCGGATCAACGTCCGCACCGGCATCGCCACCGGCGAGGTGCCGCTGCACGACGGTGCCGCGCGGTGGTTCCGTTCGGTCAAGCGCTGAGGGCGACCTTCACGTCCAGCCCCGGCCCGGCGTCGTGCAGGGTGAGCGTGCCGCCCGCCGACTCGATCAGCTCCGCGCAGATGGCGAGCCCCATCCCGGTGCCCGCGATGTTCTGGTGCTTGGTGGCGCGCCAGAACCGCTGCAGGGCGTGCTCGCGTTCCTCGCCGGTCAGGCCCTCACCGTTGTCGATGACGTGCAGCTCGCCAGGCTTGCCGGTGATCCGGACCTCGGTGGCGCCCGCGAGCCGGACCGCGTTGCTGACGAGCTCGTCCAGCACGCTGCCGAGCCCGCCGGGCGGTTCCTGCATGGTGAGGCCGGGCGGGACGTCGACGTCGAGCGTGATGCCCGACTTCGCCGCGAGCGCCTGCCAGGCGGGTTTGTGGGTCACGAGCAGCTGGTCGATGTCGACAGGCTCGGTCTTGCGCGCGCTGTCGAGGCGGGTGGCGGCGAGCAGCGTGTCGAGCACGCGGCCCATCTCCTCGGCCTCGTCGACGGCGATCTGGTGCGCCTCCCTGCCGTGCTCGCCGTCCACGTGCGGCGCGAGGTTGTCGACTGCCAGCCGGAGGCTCGCCAGTGGGTTGCGCAGCTGGTGCGATGCGTCGGCGACGAACGCCTTTTGCCTGTTCAGGGCCTTCCCGACGACGTCGACCATGGTGTTGAAGCTTCTGGCCAGCCTGCGCAGCTCGGGAGGCCCGCCGACCTCGTCCGCGCGCACGTCGAGGTTGCCCGCCGCGACCGCCGCGGTGGCGTCGTCGAGCCTGCGGACCGGCCGGAGCACCCACCGCGACATGGGCCAGGCGGCGGCGACCACGGCCAGCATCGGCGCGAGCCCGGCCAGCGCCATGAGCCCCCACTGGCGCAGCACCTCGGCTCTGAGCGCTCCCGTCGACGAGATCGTGACGACCGCGGCGACCGCCTCGCTGTCGCGCCCGACCGGCTCCACGACGACCATCGGGCCCGTCCGCCACGGCCAGCCCGAGTAGTCGGTGTCGGGCTGGATGCCGTTGAGCGCCTCGTTCAGGACCGCGACGACCTCGGGGTCGTTGGTCGGGTTGAAGCCGCGGCGCGAGGTGAGCAGGAGCCGCTTGTCCGCGCTGACCAGGGCGACGGGGATGTCGAAGAGCTGGTCGTAGCGCTGGATCTCCAGGTCGAGCGGGAGGAGCCGGTCCGACTGCAGGGCGCTCTCGGCCAGCGAGGCGAACCGTCGCGCGTCGCTCAGGCGGTCGAGGTAGGTGGTCTGCGTTTCGCGCTGCACCACCGCGGACGCCAGCGGGATGCCGAGCGCCGCGACCAGGGCGACGAGCAGCGGGACGGTGATGACGAGCAGTCGGCGGAGCATCAGCCGCGATTGTTCCGCACCTGCCTGTGCGTTGTCTTGCGGAGCTACGTCACCCCGCCAGCCGGTACCCCACGCCCCTGACCGTTTCGATCTTGACGTGCTCGCCGAGCTTGCCGCGCAACGCCGCGATGTGCGTGTCCAGCGTTCGTGACGGCGCCTCCCAGTGCGCCTGCCACACCTGGTCGACGATGAAGTCGCGGCTCACCACCTCGCCCGCCCTGGTCGCGAGCAGGGCGAGGAGGTCGAACTCCTTGCGCGTCAGCGACAGCGGCGTGCCCGCGAGCGTGACGGCTCGCGTGGACGTGGAGATCTGCAGCTCGCCGACCTGGATCGGGCCGTCGCTCTCCGGCTCTGCGCGGTGGGTGCGGGTCCTCCTGAGGACGGCTTCGATGCGCGCCAGCAGCTCGGACGTACCGAACGGCTTCACCACGTAGTCGTCGGCGCCCGCACGCAGCCCGAGCACACGTTCGCGCTCCTCGCCACGCGCCGTCACCGTGATCACGGCGGTGCCCGGACGGTGCCGCAGCTCGCGCAGCACGTCCAGGCCGTCGCCGTCGGGCAGGCCGAGGTCGAGCAGCACGACGTCAGCCGGTGCGGCTCGCAGCGCGTCGGCGGCCGTGGCCACCCGATGCACCTCGTAGCCGGCGTGCCGCAGAGCGGTCAGCAGGCCTCTGGCCACCCGGTCGTCATCCTCGACGACGAGCACGCGCACAGATCACTCCGGTTTGACGGACTCCGGGGAGTTCTTCTCTTCCTCGACGTCGTCGTTCTGGTTCTCGGCGACGTCGTCGGACGCGGGTTCCGCCGCGGGTCCCGCTTCTGGCTCCGCTTCCGGTTCCGCGGTGGCGCGCAGGGCCGCGACGTCCTCACGCTCGCCGCGCGACCTGGCGATGATGAAGTAGGCGACCGCACCGATGAAGACCAGCGCCGACACGAACACGTTGACACGCGTGCCGAAGATCAGCGTCGCCTCGTCCGTGCGCATCATCTCGATCCAGAACCGCCCGGCGGTGTAGCCCGCGACGTACAGCGCGAAGACCCGCCCGTGGCCCAGCCGGAACTTGCGGTCGGCCCACACGATCAGCAGCGCGACACCGAGGTTCCACAGCAGCTCGTAGAGGAACGTGGGGTGCACGACCTGGATCGGCGTGTGGTCGATGGCCACACCGGCCAGCGCGTCCTCCCGCCCTTCCGGCGTGACGCGGCGGTAGATCTCCAGGCCCCACGGCAGCGTCGTGTCGCCGCCGTAGAGCTCCTGGTTGAAGTAGTTGCCGAGCCGCCCGATGGCCTGCGCGACGACGATGCCGGGCGCCAGCGCGTCAGCCAGCGCCGGCAGCGGAATGCCCTTGCGCCGGCAGGCGATCCACGCGCCCACGGCACCGAGCGCGATGGCGCCCCAGATGCCCAGGCCACCGTTCCAGATCTCCAGCGCCGCGAGGGGGTTCTTCCCGGGCCCGAAGTACTTCTGGTTGTCGGTGATGACGTGGTAGAGCCTGCCGCCGACGAGGCCGAACGGCACCGCCCACACGGCGATGTCCGTCACCTCGCCCTTGATGCCCCCTCGGGCCACCCAGCGGCGTTCGCCCCACCAGATGGCGACGATGATGCCGGCGATGATGCACAGCGCGTAGGCCCTGATGGGGAGCGGACCGAGGTACCACACACCTTGGTCGGGGCTCGGGATCGTGGCCAGGACGGCGTTCAACACAGCGCCCACCGTACCGGTGGCCTCGTTCACGTCTCGTTCGGACGCTCCTTCGTTAGGGGTTCGCGACCTTGGTGGGGCGTGATCGGAACGATCACGGCGTCTCCGCGGGCCGGCCCCAGGGAACTCCCCGCCTCGGCCTAGGGCCCGTCCTCAAAGCCAGAGGGTGAGGGTGGCCAGGTCGATCATGGCTTGGTAGGACAGGGCGGTCTTGTCGTAGCGGGTGGCGATCGC
>NZ_QLTT01000011.1 GCF_003269295.1 Lentzea atacamensis
CGGGTGCCGCGGTGTGGGCCCTGCTCGGCTCCGGCCTGGCCCTGCTGCTCGCCGGTGCGTTCATGACACTGGTCGCGCGCCGTCGCAGGTCCTAGTCGAAAGGTTCTGATCGACGCACCTGCCCCTGGGCCTCGTTTCCCAGGGGCAGGTGCCCTTTCATGGAAGGAGATGACGGAAAGCGGCGACGAGCAGCATCCGTTGCCGGTCGACGTCGAACCCCTCGTCGAGATCGTCGTCCGGGCGGTACTCCCTGTTGCTGTACGGCCGTCGCGGGGTGATCGACTCGATGTGCACGGAGATGTCGACGAGGTCGGACATCAGATCCACAGTGGACTCATCGGCGCGGATCGGCTTGTTCTGCGAGAACAGCTCGTAGGAGAACCTCATCCCGGCCGTGCCGTCGAACGTGGCCTGCTCGGTGGGCAGCCGCAGCGCCTGGAACACCGTGCGGTGCAGCTCGGCTCCGGTGAGGTGCAACGGCGTCATGACGACGTGCGTGACGCCGAGGTCGTGGCTGCGCACCGAGATCGCCACGGTCGGGCCGCCCGGCGCCGGCGGTACCGGTTGCGGGAACACCGGAAGCTCCGACTTGCGGTCCGCGCGCCACGTCGTGACCAGGCGGTCGGCGGCCTCCACGAGGTCGATGTGCTTGCGTGGCGCGAGCAGTGGTGGCAGCGGTTCCTCGTCGAGGCGGACGATGAACAGGAAGGCGCGGCGGCGGGTCAGCTCGCGGTTGAACGCCGCGGCCCACTCCTCGGTGACCTGCTCGCGTAGCGCGGTGTTCGCCGACCACAGCAGGACGTGGTAGTCGGAGGTGGCCAGCGCGTCGGGCACTGTCGCGTGCTCGTCGAGCCAGGCGTTGACGTTGCGGGCCTCCAGCTCGTCACGCAGCTGTTCGGCGTGCGGGCGGTCCTTGTCCGCGAACGACAGGAACACCTTGGGGCGGGTTTCGAGCGGCACTGGTTCTCCGTTCTTCCTGAGCCTTCTGCGCAGCGGGCCCGCCTTGGCGGGGAAGCCCGCGTCGCCTCCGGTGAGGGCCGAGAGGCATGGCAGGTGAGACAGGGTGTGCGTGCGGCCCAGGTGGTTGCCGGGGACGGGCAGGTCCGCCAGCGGGATTCCCGCCAGGACGTCGCTCGTCACCACCGCGATCCTCGTGACCTTCGGCGGCAGGGCGTCGAGCACCTCTTCCAGCGCGATCAGGCCGGTCAGCTCGGTGAGCAGGCTGCCGATGATCGCCGGGTCGTGTCCCGGGTTCCACGCCCTGAGCTGGTGCACCGTCCTGGTGAGCTCGCTGATGTGCACGTCGGTGGCGATGTGCGTGATCTTGCGGCCGACGATGACGTGGTGCAGCTGGTCCTGCGTGGCGTGCATCATCCACACGACCTGGTCGCGGGGAAGCTTCCTGGTCGTCCTGCGCAGCCAGCGTCGTGCGGCTTTCACGTCGGTCGACCTCGGCGGATCCGCGCCTCGGGCAGCTTCGACGGCGACCACGAGACCTGCCAGGGCCTTCTCCCCGTCGCGGTGGACACGGCGGACCGCGGCGAGGACGCGGCCGTCGGCGTGGTGGGCTTCGTTCCAGCACTGCACCGCCTGCTCTTCGTCTCCCGCGTCGGCGCACGTGTCGCCGAGTTTGCGCAGTGCCAACGCTTTGAGCTCGGTGTGGTCAGTGCGGGCGGACGCCTGGCGGAAGTGCCGGGCGGCCTGGTCGAGCCGTCCCCTCGCGTACGCGAGCTCGCCCGCGGTGAGGTGCCAGAGCGGTGAGTTTCCTTCGCCCAGCAGGCTTTCCGCCGCGGTGAGCTCGTTCTCCGCGATCAGGCGGCGGACCTGGTCGAGACGGCGGTCGGGGCTGAGCGTCTGGGTGGCGTCGGGCAGCTGCGACAGCACTTCCGGGCCTCTGGCGGCCACCAGGAGCGGGAAGAGGCGCCGGGCCGCGCCCGCCTGTCTGGTCATCACGAGCAGGACGGTCAGCTCGTGGAGGACGGCGGGCCTCAGCGCGGGCTCGATCTCGTAGCTCGTGACGCATCTCGTCATCTGCGCCAGTGCTTCTTCGTAGCGGAGATCGCGTCTGAGCGCTGTTGCCCGCTGCAGGAGCTCGGCAGGCGTGCGTGGAGCCGGATCGTCGAGCCTCGGGGCGTGGCTGGCTCTGCGCACGTCGAGGAGGAGTCGGTCGTTGCCGATGGCTTCCAGGTGCTCGGTGCGGCCCGCGCGGCGGAAGTGGCGTTCGGCGGCGTCCAGCTCGCTTTCCGCGGTGGGGTGGTCGTAGCGGTCGGCGGCGGCCAGGGCGGCAACCCGCGCCAGCACCGCCCGCTGCAGCTCCGTGAGGTCTCGCTTCCGCAGTTCGCGCACGTCCTGCGTGGCCTTGGCGTGATCGGTCGCCGCACTGCGGATCTGGGCCCTGAGAACTCTCAGGCCGGTGTCGTCCGCGGTGAGGTACTCGTCGCAGCGCTGGGCGGCTTTTCCGATCGCGCCGAGGCTGAGCAGGGTGGCGCAGTGCTCGTGGGCGATGATCCGGCTGATCCTGACGGCCGCGGTGTAGGCGTGGTCGGCCCCGTGCACGTCGCCGCGGCGGGCGGCCGCCCTGGCCGCTCGGATCGCGTGGGCGAGGGGTGTGCCGGGTTCGGCCTCCAACTCGGTCACCGTCCTTTGTGGCCAGTGATGCGGCGTGCACGTTCGTCCGTGCGTCGCAGATTAACGATCCAGACGGCCGAGCGATCGTTTGTCCATCTTCTGTCCACGAACTGCCCAAACGATCTTGTCGGTGCTCCTCGGCACACTGGACGAGGCACGACCCCGCCCGCTCACTCCAACCCCGAGGAGACCTCTGATGTGCTGGGACTGCGACCACCCCGCCAGCCGCATGGACCAACACCTGGCCACCCTGCGCCGCTGCATCGACGCGCGCGGCTGGGCCGTCCAGGCGATGGAACGCGCCCGAGCCCATCCGCCCTGGGCCTACACCGTGGGCCTGTCGCTGCGGGGACTGCCGGAACTCGTCGTCACGGGCATGCCAGTCCTGGAGGCCGGCCGCCTCCTCGACGACACCGCGGAACACGTGGCCCACAGCTGCGTGCCCTCTCCGGGCCGGCGCTTCGCCCTACCTGGCGGCCCGCTGCTGGAAGTGGTCCGCGTCGAACGCCCGTGGGCGCACCTCCTCGTGTCCGCCCGCCTGTTCGGTGAGGGCATCAAGGCCCTGCAGCTCGTCCACGCCGACGAGGCGGGCCGCTGGCCCTGGGAGCCGTCCTACGAAGGCGTGGCCGGCGGCCAGCCGGTCCTCGGTGTCAGGGCGAGCCCACCGAGCGGCTGATCCGCTCGCCCAGCCCGCGCAGGTGGTTCACGAGCTCGGGTGGTTCGTGGACGGTGAAGTCACACCCCAGCAAGGTCAGGCGGAACGCGAGGTAGTCGATCGTGTCCTCGACGCTGTGCCAGGTGCACGAGCAGTCGTCGAGGGCTGACAGGTCGCCGGCGAAGTCCGCCAGCCGGGCCCGTGCCAGCTCCACGGGCAACCGCAACGTCGCGCGAGCCCGATAGGTGGGCGCCGACTCGTACATCTTCTGCGTCACGTACTGCGTCGCGTCCCCACCTGGCGCGACCCGTGCCGCGAACCTGGCCCCGGTGGCCACCGCTTCGGAGACCCGGTCCAGCCGGAAGATCCGCCAGTCGTCCCGTTCCGCGTCGAAGGCGAGGAGGTACCAGCGCCGGCCGAGCGCTACCAACTGAACAGGCTCGACGTGCCGCTTCGACACCACACCGTCGTTGGACACGTACGCGAACCGCACCCGTTCCCTGGCGTGCACCGCTCCGGCGATCACCGTGAGCTGAGCCGGGTCGACCAGCGAGGCGAACGACGACGCGGAAGGCGCGGTGGCCGACGTGAGCGACGAGACCCGGCGCGCGAGCCGGGGCGGCAGGACCTGCTGCAGCTTCGCGAGCGCCCGCAGTGACGCCTCGGCGATGCCTGCCACGGGTTGCCTGGCAGCTGTGCGCAGCCCGACCGCGATGGCCACGGCTTCCTCGTCGTCGAGCAGCAACGGCGGCATCGCCTTGCCCGCGACCAGCCGGTACCCGCCGGACACGCCCATCGTGGCCTCGACGGGGTACCCGAGGTCGCGCAGCCTGTCGATGTCCCGCCGCACCGTCCGCGTCGTCACGCTCAGCCGCTCCGCCAGCTCGCTGCCCGGCCACTCGCGGGGTGTCTGCAACAGCGACAGCAGACGCAACAACCGGGCCGCATCACTCATGTCCGCCAACCTAGTCCAGAACTAGGACCGGAATCGTCCTATACAGGTCGTACGGTCGCTCCGACAGCGACGAAGGGAATGGACTGATGAACGTCGTGCCCGAGGGCTACCACACCGTGACCCCGTGGATCATCACGAACGGCGGCACGGCCGAGCTGATCGACTTCGTCACGGAGGTGTTCGACGCGACCGAGATCGGCCGCGTCGGCGAGGCCCCGGAGATCGGCCACGCCGAGGTCCGCATCGGCGACTCGGTGGTGATGATGTTCGACAACCCGAAGTGGCCGAAGACCCCTGCCTTCCTCCGCCTGTACGTCGCCGACGACGCGGCGACGCTCAAGAAGGCGAGCGAGCGGGGAGGCACCGTCGTCACGGAGCCGACCGAGCTGTTCTGGGGCGACCGGGTCAGCCGCTTCTTCGACCCGTTCGGCAACCTGTGGTGGGTGCACCAGCGCGTCGCGGAACCGACCCCGGAGGAGCTGAACGCCAGGATGCAGGACCCGGCGTTCATCAAGAACATGGAGTACGTGCAGGGCGCGGACCTCATTCCGCAGATGTGACCCGCTCCCGCTCAGCGGCGGTCAGCGTGGACTCCGGCGACACCTCGCGCCGGGGCCCGCGCATCGTCGCCCACACCATCTTGGGGCTGAGCAGCTTCGCCATGGGCCCGGACAGGGTGAACGCGTCGATGAACGTCCGTGTCACCGCGGCCTCAGTGGTGGCCGTCCGCACCAACCGGTCCACGTACCGCTGCAGCACCCGCCCGGCCAGCGGCAGCGGCTTGCCCACGGCTCCCGGATAAAGGATGTCCTGGTTGGTGGCCATGGCCCAGGCGCCGTCCACGACCTTGCCGATGCTGCGCTGGATCTGCTGAGTCCCGTGCCCGGCCGTCAACCCGGCGTCCAGCGCCTGAGCACTTTGAGCGGCGATCGACATGCCGTGCCCGTAGACGGGGTTGTAGGTGGCCACGGAGTCACCCAGCGCCAGCAATCCCGCGGGCCAGGACTTCAAGCGCTCGAAGAACATCCGGCGGTTGGCGGTGCTGTGCGACCCGTACACGGGCGAGATCGGCTCTGCCGAGGCGATCAGCTCACCCACGACCGGATTGCGCACCGACCGCGCGAAGGACACGAACTCCGACTCGTCGGTGGACGGCTCCCCGCCCCTGGTCCCGGACAGCGTCACGAGCCACCTGCCGTCCTCGATCGGTAGCAGGGTGGCCGTGCAGCCGGGATGCGGATCTCGGGGGTTCGCCTGCACGTTGACGATCGGGAACCCGGAAGCGGCGGCAGCGGGAGCCCGGAAGATCCTGGTGGCGTAGGCGAGCCCGGAGTCGACGCTCTCGGAGTGCACCGGCGGCAGCCCGAACTCGGTCAACCAGGCGGGCAACCGCGAACCGCGTCCGGTCGCGTCGATGACGAGGTTGGCCTCCAACGAGATCTGCTCGCGGGAGATCCGGTCCTCGACCAGCACACCGGTGACGGCGTGCCGATCACCGAGCAGCGCGACGGGTTCGGTACCGGTCAGCACGGTGATCTTGTTGTCGCGCAACGCCTGGCTGCGCACGACCCAGTCCAGCAGGCCGCGACTGCACGAGACGATGAACTGCATCTCGGGAAACCGCGGCACCCAGCCCTGGGCGCTCAGCGACACCAGGTCGTTCGGCACGCCGATGCGGTGCGCGCCGGCGGCGAACAACGCGTCCAGCGTTCCGGGCAAGAGGGACTCGATCGCACGGGCGCCACCCGACATCAGCAGGTGCGCGTGCCGGGCCTGTGGCACGCCGGACCGCGGCGAAGGCCCGTCCGGCAGCTTGTCGCGTTCCACGACGGTGACCTCGTCCACGTGTCTGACGAGGACGGACGCCGCCAGCATGCCCGCGAGTCCGCCGCCGAGAACAACGGCGTGTGTGGGTGCCATCTACTCTTTTCCCCCTGCTGCGTCCACGCGAACGGCGCCGGCGACCGCGGCGTCCACGATCGGCGAGTGCTGGTAGGCACGAGAGATCCGCACCCACCGGTCGTGCTCGGCGGCGAGGTCGGTGCCGTCGACGATCTCCGAGGCGGGACGGCGCTTGGCCGGAGTCCTGCGCCCGCCGGACCCCGCGGCCCGCAGCTGGGCGGCCTCCACGACGGCGGCGACCTCGTCCTTGGGCAGCGAGGCCTGGCGTGCGAGCGAAGTCGCGGTCTCACCGACGGACAGGTCGAAGTACGGCGTGAGTGCCCAGCGCCAGTCGTTCAGCTCGATGATCTGCCTGCGCACGCGGTGGTGCGGGTTGAGGAGCTTGCCCGGCGCCACCAGCACGATGCCGGGGTTCACGTGCACCAGAGCGCGGTGCAGCGGCCGCAGCGCGAAGTAGGTCCGCCAGCGCCGCACCCACAGCGACGGCGACGGGCGGCGCGGTCCGAAGACCGGCAGCGCCATCGCGATCACCAGCGGGATCATGCTCAGCGACGCCATCAGCGGCGCGGTCAGACTCAGGATGTCGAAGCTGCGCTCGCCGAACCAGTTCATCATCAGCACGAACAGCTTGATGACCGCGAACGCCACCGGGAAGAGCCCGGCGAAGCAGTACCACCGCAGGCCGCGCGCGAGCCACGGCCGCGCGGAGATCGCCTCGTCCCGCGCACCCTGCCAGCAGTGGTACGCCTGGCCACCGCAGCCGACCCCGGTGGCCACGAGGTAGATGAACAGGAACACGGCGACTGTCGGCTGCGTGGCGTAGAACGTGTCGAAGTCGACCTGGCGTTCTTCCTGGATCTCGGACTTGAAGAACAGCACGATCATCGCTGCGACGATCGAGGTGTAGCTGACGAGGATCAGCCGGACCCGTTGCCAGGCCTGGGCAGGCGGGTACCGCCAGTACAACACCAGTGCGAACGATGAACCCGCGAAGCCGACGACGAGGCCGTAGACCAGCAACGCGGCGAAGTTCGGCACTCCGCTGACCCAGTTGATCCAGGTGATGTTCGCGGGCGCTGCGAAGAGCACGGCGAACGCGGAGAAGAACACGGTGGCGATCAACGCCACCACCCGCGGGCTGCCCCAGCTCGACCGCAGCGCACGGATCTTGTACGCGAGCAGGAGCAGACCGACGATGCCGCACGAGAGGTAGATCAGGTTAAAGATCGCCACGACGCACCCAGCGAGATCTTCCTTCGAGAGACTCGGCCACCCGGCGCACGTGCGCGGGCTCCTCGGTGGCGGCCGTGTCGGCCCACACGCGGTGTTCCGTCAGGCGTTCCAGCAGGTGGTCGGCGAGGTTCTCGGCCTCGCGCTCCTCGTCCTCGGTGAGCGTCGTCCTGCCCGCGATGATCTGCGCCATCCGCGGCAGCAGGTGCGGCGCGAGCTTGCGCATGCCCTCGCTGCGGCTCAGCGCCACCGGCTGGTGCGCCAGCAGCACGTGCGCGAACTCGTGCAGCAGCACGTGCAGGCGGTGGTACCAGGACGGGGAGTCGGCGCAGATCACGAGGTACGTGCCGTTCTCCAGCAACGCGGTCGCACCGGTCAGGCAGACCGCGTTCGTGATCGCGGCGAAGCGGACGTCGACGGGGCGCCCGAGCCGTTCGCTCATCAGCTCGCAGACCCGGCGGCTCGCGTCCCGGTGCGTGGCGTCGGGCGGCAGGTCGAGGTCACGGGCGACCTCGTCGACCAGCTTGCGCAGTTTCCTGCGGTTCACCCGTCGCCTCCTCTCGATGTCGTCTGCAACGGTCCAGGCAGAGATCTTCACGCCGGTGTCGTCATCAAGTGTGGTCCGCGGATGTACGGCGGCTGTTCAGCGGGAACGACCAGCCCTCGCCGACTTCGAGCGCCTGTCGGAACCCTTCTACCGCAGCAGCCCTGGCCTGCGGGGACAGTTCGCCCGTACGTTCGGCCAGACGGGTGACGAACTCGACGACGCCGAGTTCGCGCAGTGCCAGGAAGTCGGTCAGCTCCGAGTCGACCCGAGCCGCGAGGTCGTCGTCGAAGAAGTAGGCGGGATCGGCGCCGAAGTGGTCGGCGAGGCCGAGGATGTGCTTGAGGCGCGGGTTGTCGCTGGTGTTGCTCAGCAGTTCGCGGATGTAGCTCGCGGAGATGCTGCCGAACTGGCCGGACGAGCTGATCGAGGCCGCGACCTCCTCCGGCGACCAGGGTCCGCGGTCGGGCGGGTGCACCGCCTCGAAGAGCGTGCTCAACGCGTTCGTGCGCCAGCCGGGCTGCTCACCGGGGTGCAGTTCACGGCGGCCGCCGAGGAACACGGCGGGGTGCACACCGAGCGCGCCGGCGAGGTCGACGATGGCCTGGCAGGTCGGGTTGTCCTTCACACCGAGCCGAAGCTGCGAGATGTAGCCGTGCCCGATGTCCCCACCCTGTGACTTCACCGCGGCGGCGAGCGCTACGTTGGTCACCTTGCCCTGGCCGTTGGGCGGGTTGTTGCACAGCTCGTTGAGCACCTCGGCGAACGGCCTCACGCCACACCTCCGCTGGAGCGACCCCTGGCCAGCGATCATTCCACTGTTGTGGAATCCGCAGAGCATATGACATCACAGGGGTTGAATCCACCGCTGTGTAGCCCTATGATCACACTCCGCCGCTTCAACTGTTGTGTCGTGTTTGATCCGAACGACGTCACCTGAGTTGAAAGCGGCAGTTCGGGCCAGTCAAAGCTGATGTCTGGGGGGACTCATGGCGACTGCGCGGATGGGGCTTCCGGTGGGCCACGGTTCTCTGCGCCTGCACGACGAGAGCGCTCCCTCGCGGTGTGGTTCGTGCGCGCAACCAGTGGGTGCGTGGGCGACGGACCGCCTCACGGGCCTGCTGGGCCGCTGGGGCTGGGACGACCAGGCACCCGCGATGTACCGCCGTGCTCAGCGCCGGTGGGAGCAGGTCGCGCTCCTCATGATCGACCTCGACCGCTTCAAGAAGATCAACGACGAGTACGGCCACCCCGCTGGAGACGTCGTGCTGAGCGACGTGGCCGGCGTCCTGAAGACGCACACGCGCTCGTCAGACCTCGTGTGCCGGTACGGCGGCGACGAGTTCCTCGTGCTGCTGCCGCGCACCACCGCGGGTGAGGCGACCGTCGTGGCCGAACGGATGCTGCGTGGGATTCGCGGGTTGCAGACCGAGATCACCACCAACGACGGCTACGGCATGACGTTGTACGGGCAGACCGCGTCGATCGGCGTCGCGGCCCACGTTCCCGTGGGTGACGACACGTTGATCGACCTCGTCCGCGACACCGACGCGGCGTTGCAGCGGGCCAAGCGTCAGGGCCGTGCCCGCGTCCAGGTGCACGATCCGAACGCGTGCGCAGCCGAGCGGAACACCGAGACCTCCGCGCTGCAGCACCTGCTCGCGTTGCAGGACCTGATGAGCAGTGATCAGCTGCCGCACGTCCTGGTCGCGCTGTCCGACGGCGCGAAGGCGTCGGAAGAGCTCGTCGCGACGCTGGGCTCGACGGTGTACAGCACCCTGGAGTCCCTGCAGGACAAGGGTTTCGTACACCGACGTGCCGCACGCTACGAGCTCACCACCGCTGCTCGCGAGTGGATCGCCGACGTGCTGCCGGCCGTGGCGGCGTGGACGAACCGCCACCACGTTCACTGACTGGCGAGCAGGCCTGCAAGGCGCTGTTCGATCTGCTCGATGTTCGCGTGTCCACGTGCGAGCGCGTATGCGTCGTTGCCGCGCACGGCGATCAGCGTCGGAAAGCCGCTCACGCCGAACCGGGCCGCCAGCTGGAAGTCGGCGTCGGGCACCGCGGTCTTGAACGCGACCACGACGGCGTCGGAGTCGAGGCCTAACTCGTCGGCGATCTTCCGGTAGGTCTTCGCGTCGGACAGGCTCAAGCCGTCGTGGAAGAACGCCTTCTGCATGGCGATCGCCAGCTCGGCGGCCCGTTCTGGCGCGGCCTGGCGCAACGCGATCAGCCCGCGGGCCGCGGCCTCGGAGTCCATGACGAACGATCCCTCGTCGAGGACCGCGTTGAAGGCATCGCCGAACCGCGCCCCGGTCTGCGCCGTGACCTGGACGTTGGCCCCCTTGATGAACCCGAACTCGCGGATCGGCACCCGCCGCTGCCCGGTGAACAGTCCACCGGAGACCACCTCGACCGGCAGGTCCGGATGGCGTGCGATGACCTCCTGCAGGGTGCCGGAGAACGCGTGCGACCAGCCGCAGTAGGCGTCGAAGACGTAGACGAGCTTCACGGTGAGAGCAAAGCACCTGGCTCCGTCAGATATTTCCCTCTGTGACGACCCGCACTCCCGTCTCAGCTGGTGAAGATCGTGACGGCCTGCCGGGCGAGCCACCGCTCGGCGTCGTCCCAGGACCAGCCGCACTCCTTGACCAGCGTCCGCCACGCCCCGAACCCGAAGCAGAACCACAGCACGTCCGTGGCCTCGTCGACGCCGGTCTGAGGAATCCCTTGTCCCGCAGGTGTTCCGCGACTTCTTTCAATGCTTGCCGTCGCTGAGCGGTCCGGACGCCGCGAGCAGGTAGTCGCGGGTGCGCAACCAGTCGGGTGCGGCAGCGGGGTCGGCCGCCACGACGCTGTCGGTGGGACCGAGCCTGGCGAGAAGCGTCGTGTGCTCGGTGAGTGAGCCCCTGCGCAGCACGATGCGCCGGGCGGGCTGGCCAATCTCCAGCCTGCGTGCCGGTTCGACCGCCTCGCCGGTGGCCGCCGAGTCCATGCCGAGCGCCGTCGTCAGGCGTCGCACGTCCTCCCGGCTCGGCAGCAGGATGCCGTTCTCAACCTTGGACACTTGGGGACCGGGTGAACCCGGCCCGACGCGCCGCCTCCACGCCCGTGAGCCCAGCCCTCTTCCGATGCGTGCGCAGCAGCGCCCCCAGATCGTCGAGGTCGTGCTGAGCGTCGTCGGAGGGGAAATCGAACTTCCTGTCGGTCGATTGGCCGCAGACGCCGAACGCCTCACGCGGTCGAGCCGACACCCCTGATCCGCCCCTCGCGGAACGCGTCCACGAACAGCCGGTGGTCCTCACGCGTCTGCCGCGCGTAGTCGAGGGCGAACGAGATGATCGAATCGGTGAAGGCCTCCGCGCGGTCGCCGATCACCCCGGCGATGGCCTCCTCGCACTGGAAGGCGACGAGGGTTTGCGCGGAGTCCTCGTCGGCCACGCAGTGCATCTTGGCGGTGGCGCGGCCCAGATAGCCGAGGACCGGGAGCAGGTCGGCGGGCTCGGTCAGGTCGGACCAGTCCAGGTCGGCCTCGTACGGGGAGAGTTCGGCGACGACGTAGCCGACGCCGTCGATCTGGGTGTGGCCGAGCCACGGGTCGGCGTGGGCCTGCAGGGCTCGTTGCGACACGGCGGTGCGGTGGCCGTGGTCGGTGAAGTAGTCGCGGATGCCCTGGTCGGAGACGATTCGGCTCGGGGCGGCGACGTTGGCCTGTTTCATGGAGAGGACGACGTCGTTCTCCAGGGCCTGGGTGCGGCCTTCCACCAGGATGTTGTAGGCGTGGAGGCCGGCTGAGCCGATGCCGAAGCCGCTGCGGCCGATCACGTCCTTGACGGTGTAGGTGCGGCTGCTGGCTCGCTTGCCGGTGGGGATGGTGTCCAGGTAGGAGGCGAAGGCCTCGGCCACGGCGGCGCGCACGGCGGGTGTCAGTTCGTGGATGCCCTCGCGGTCGCGGCGGAACCTGCGCTCGTAGTCGACGATGACGGTCTTCTCGTCCAGCAGGCCGATGCGGGTGGCCAGGCGGGCTCGTTGCAGGACGCGGTGCAGGGCGCCCTCGGTGTTGTCGAGGCGCAGGCTGAAGAGCTCGTCGTTCGGGTGGTCGGCGAACGCGCGGACCTGGGTCACGTAGGCGGAGACGTAGGTGCGGATCAGGTCGGTGATGACGCTGTCCGGCAGCGCCTTGCGCCAGCCGAGGAGGGCCATCGAGGCGGCGAAGCGACGGAGGTCCCACGTGAAGGAGCCGAGGTAGGCCTCGTCGAAGTCGTTCACGTCGAAGACGAGGGTGCCCTCGGCGTCCATGTAGGTGCCGAAGTTCTGCGCGTGCAGGTCGCCCTGGATCCAGATGCGGCTGGTGCGGTCGTCGGTCCACTCGTCGGGCAGTTCGGCCATGTCGGCGTAGAACAGGCACGCGCTGCCTCTGTAGAACGCGAACGGTTCGGCTGCCATCTTGCGGAACTTGTGCCGGAACGCGGCGGGATCGGCGGTCATCAGACCGACGAAGGCCTCCTCGAGCACGTGCACAATGCGGTCACCGCGATCGGCCATGGTGCGCTCCCTCCTGAGGACGCAAATCTCAGCACGAATTCAGGCAGGAATCGAGAAGCCGCTGACCGGAGGGCGCGCCTAGCGTCGACGGCATGTGCTTCATGTTCGGAGCCAGCAAGGAACACGTGCATCGCATGCTCGGGCTCGTCGACGAGGCGAAGCACGACGACGAGGAGGACAACGAGGAGGCACTGGTCGCGGTGGACGACTAGACAGAGCCGTTCGTGCCGGGCACGAACGGCTCCACCTCACGCGTGGCACTCCAGCAGGGTCTCGGCGGATCCGCCGTACGCGCTCGGGTCCACTTTGGAACAGTGCTGCTGGATCCACTCCTGGCGGCCCTTGTCGTCACGGCCACCACCGCGAGGACCACCGCGTTCACCGGGACTGAGCACGAACTTCAGCTTGCCGGAGCTCACCCACTCCTGCAGCTGGCCGACCGACGGCGCGTTGTCCGAACCGGAGAACCCGCCCATGCCGATCACCACCTCGTCCGAGCCCATGATGTACGGCGCGGCCGCCTGCGCCGGACCCGAGACGGCGAGCGTGATCTCGGCACCGCCGCTGTTCTCCTTGGCGTAGTTGAGGATTCGGCGTTGCTCCTCGGTCAGCTCACCGCGGTTGCCGCCCATCCCCGGCATCATGCCGATCTGCGGACGGTTCTGCCGGCCGTTCGGCTGAGCGCCGGGAGGCGGGCCACCACCCAGCGGCATCATCGGCCCGGCGGCGGGCATCACGCCGTTGCCGGTGGCCCTGGCAGCGGTCGCGGCCGACCACACCGCGGGCGTCAGCAGCACCGCGACCAGCGCGGCCACCAGGCCCGCCCGGCGCAGGCCCGCCAGCAGCCCGATGATCGCAACCACGGCGACCCCGAGCACGGCCCACCGCGTCCACCCGTGCCAGGCGGTGTCGCGGGAGACCACGGCGAACGCCCACGCTGCGGTGATCGCGACCGACAGCGGCAGCAGGAAGCGCACGCGGCTCCTGGCCCGCCAGAACATCATCAGCCCCGCGGCGCTGATCGCGGCGATCGCGGGCGCCAGCATCGTCGTGTAGTAGGGATGGAAGATGCCCCTGGCGAAGCTGAACACCGCCGCCGCGACCAGCAGCCAGCCGCCCCACATGAACCAGCCCGCCCGTTCGGGGGCGTTGCCGGGAATCCCCGCCCGCCGTCGCAGGACCCCCGCGACGGCGACAGCGGCCAGCACGAGCAGCGACAACGGCAGCAGCCACGAGATCTGCCCGCCGACCGCCGCGTCGAACATGCGGGCCGGACCGGCCTGGCCGCCGAACATCGCGCCTGGACCCGTCTCGACGCCGTTGGGCCCGTAGAACATCATCTCCGGCTGCTGGCCGCTGCCTCCTCCCCGGTTGCCGCTGCCGCCGAACACCCGGCCGAGGCCGTTGTAGCCGATGATCAGATCCCACGCGCTGCCGTCCGTGCTGCCCCCGATGTACGGCTTGGACCCCGGCCACCAGGCGTGCAGCGCCACCCACCAGAACGACGACGCCACCAGCACCGCAGCCGCGGCCAGCAGGTCGAGGATCCGCCGCTTCACCGGCGCGGACACCCCTACCAGATAAGCCAGCGCGAACGCCGGCACCACGATCCAGGCCTGCAGCATCTTGGTCAGGAACCCGCAGCCGATGAAGAACGCGCACCACAACAGCCACTTCGTCCGAGTACGACTCTCTTCGGCACGCACTGACCGCGTGAACGCATAGGCCGCGGCCACGAGCAGCAACACCAGCAACGTGTCGGGGTTGTTGTCCCGGTTGATCGCCACGGTGATCGGCGTCAGTGCCAGGATCAACGCGGCGAGCAACGCCACCTTCTCGTCGGCCCACAACCGGACCGTGCGGTGCAACAGGAACACCGCCGCCACTCCTTCGATCACCTGCGGCAGCAGCACGGCCCAGCCGTGGAACCCGAAGATCCACACGGCGACAGCCTGCGGCCACAACGCCATCGGCGGCTTGTCGACGGTCACCACACCCGCCGGGTCGAACGAGCCGAACAGGAAGTTGGTGAAACTCGTCGACATTGACTTCGCGGCAGCCGAGTAGTACGCGTTGCCGATCTGACCGGCGCCGATCGCCCACACGTACAGAACCCCTGCCACGAAGCAGATTCCTGCGAGCGCCCAGCGGGGCCAGCGAGAGGGGCGTGCGGGTTCCGGCGTGTCAGCGGGAGAGGCCACTTCTGCAGTGGCGGTCATGCGTGGTCCTTTCGGTCGTCCCGGCGGAACACCCAGCTCCGCAACAGGAAGAAACGCCCCACGGTGCCGATGGCCGACGAGCCGAGCAGCACCATCAGCTCCAGCGCGCGGGGAGGGTTGTGAGCGGCCGCGTGCAACACGAGCAGGGCGGCCGACGTGAACGCGTAGTAGAGGCCGAACACCACGAGGCCCTGCAGATGTGTCCTGCCACGGGCGGTGTTGCGGGCCGTGAAGGTGAAGCGGCGGTTGGCCTCCGTGTTGAAGAGAGTGGTGATCACCAGAGCGGCGAGGTTGGCGGTCAGCACCGGCCACCAGAGCCGGAAGACGCCGTACAGAGCCAGGTTCGCGAGCGTGGAGATCACGCCGATGACCGCGAACGACAGCATTTGCCAGGAGAGCCCGCCCTCGCTGCGGCTCAGTACGGCGTCGGGGTGGATGGCGCGGGGCTGCGGCCGGCGCGGCAGCCCGCGAACGAGCGCCGTGCCGTTGGCCTTGGCCCGCGCCACGCGGATCAGGCCCTTGATGTCGTCGATCGCGGTGCTGACGACGTCGACCCGGCTGTCCACGTCCTCCACCCAGTCCACCGGCACCTCGTGCACGCGCAAACCGTTGTGTTCGGCCAAAAGCAGCAGTTCGGTGTCGAAGAACCACGCCTCGTCGCGAGCCCGGTCGAGCAACGGCCGGACGACCTCTGTCCGCGCCGCCTTGAAGCCGCACTGGGCATCGCTGAACCGAGCTCCGTGCGTCAGCCGGATCAACGCGTTGTAGCCGCGGGAGACGAGCTCGCGCCGAGGCCCGCGAACCGTCCGCGAACCGGGCGCCAGCCGCGAGCCGATCGCGAGATCGGAGTGCCCGTTGAGCAGCGGTGCGACCAGCGGCAGCAACCCGTCCAGGCCGGTGGAGAGATCGACGTCCATGTACACGACGACGGCCGCCTCGCTGGCACCCCACGACTCCCGCAGGGCCAGTCCACGGCCCTTGCGGTCGAGGTGGTGCACGCGCACCCGCTCGTACCGCTCGGCCAGGTCCCTGGCCACCTCCAGGGTTCTGTCGATGCTGGCGTTGTCCACGACCACGATCGACCAGTCGAACGGGAACTGCTCCTCGAGAAAACCGTGCAGCACCTCGACGCAGCCGGGCAGAGCGCGTTCCTCGTTGTAGACGGGGATCATGATGTCGACCGTCCCCGTGGCCTGTGCGGTGCTCACCGCCATTGGTTCTCCGTTCCACTGTGGACGCAGCCGTGACCGCTGCACCACCGAGCGTGCTGACGCGGTCGTGAGAACGTCCTTGGCTTCTGCTGAGAGATTCGTGAGAGGCGGCGGTGTCACACAGCGGACTCACAGGCTTCGTCTCTACCGTCGTTGCCATGCGACTGCTCGTGGTGGACGACGACCCGGACGTGCGGGACAGCCTGCGGCGCAGTCTCGAGTTCGAGGGCTACGAGGTCACCACCGCCGCGGACGGGGCCGAGGCGTTGCGCCTTCTCACCGGCGTCGACCTCGCGATCCTCGACCTGATGATGCCGGGCGTCGACGGCTCGGAGGCCTGCCGGCGGCTGCGTGCGGCGGGAGAGCGGCTGCCCGTGCTGATGCTCACCGCCCGCGACGCGTTGGGCGACAGGGTCACCGGCCTGGACGCGGGCGCCGACGACTACCTGGTCAAGCCGTTCGCGCTGGAGGAGCTGCTGGCCCGCGTCCGCGCCCTGCTCAAGCAGAACCGTCAGCGGACCACCCCGGACCTGCTGCACTTCGCCGACCTGACCATGGATCCGCAGGCACGCGAGGTCACCAGGGCCGGCCGGCGGCTCGACCTGACCCCCACCGAGTTCGACCTGCTGGCGGTCTTCCTCGGCGATCCGGGGCGTCTGTTGACCAAGCAGTACCTCAAACACGCCGTGTGGGGCCACGACCAGGGCACCAACAACCTCGACGTGTACATCGGCTACCTGCGCCGCAAGACCGAGGCGGACGGCCGCTCCCGCCTGCTGCACACCGTGCGCGGCATGGGTTTCATCCTGCGCGAGCAGTCACCGTGAAGGCCCCGGTGTTGCTGCGCGGCAAACTCGCGTTGATCACCGCCTGCGTGGTGGCCGTGGCCATCGGCGGGATCAGCGTCGTCACCTGGCTCGTCACCGAGCACAACCTGCGCACCCAGCTGGACAAGTCGATGCTCGCGAGCCTGCCGGCGCCCGTCGTCGCACCACCGGCACCGGGGCTGAGACGGGAGTTCAAGCTGCGGTGCGACGTGGGCGTGCCCAGCGCGGGGTTGCAACAGGTCCTCCAGGGCATCCAGCTGCTGAAGCTGGACGGCAGCACGTGCGCACCGCCCGGCGTCGACCCGGCCGTCACCGCGCCCGGCGATGATCAGGCGAGCACGACGACGTTCCGCGACGGCCAGACCGCGTCGGGCACGCCGGTGCGGGTCCTGCTGGTACCGCTGGACAACGGCGACGTCCTGATCCTCAGCCGCAGCCTCGTCGAGATCGACGACACGCTGACCGCGCTGGCCGGCGTGCTGGTGGGCGTCGCGGTTCTCGGCACGCTGCTGGTCGCCGGGCTCGGCCTGTGGCTGACCCGCCGCGCGCTGGCCCCGATGGAGCGCCTCACCGAGACCGTCGAACACATCGCCCGCACCGAGGACCTCACCACCCCGGTCACCGTCTCCGGCCAGGACGAGGTCGGCAGACTCGGCCGCGCCTTCACGGCGATGACCCGGGCACTGGCCGAATCCCGCCGCCGCCAGCGAAATCTCGTCAACGACGCCGCCCACGAGCTCCGCACGCCGTTGACCAGCCTGCGCACCAACATCGACCTGCTGGTGCGCAGCGAACGGACGGGTCGTGAGCTGCCGCAGCGCGGCGACGTCCTCGACCGTCTGCAGGCGCAGAGCCAGGAGTTCAGCGACCTGGTCACCGAGCTCGTCGTGCTCGCCCGCGACGACCGCGAGCTCGCCCGCGAGCCCGTCGAGGTCGCCGAGGTGATCGACCGCGCGGTGAAACGCGCCCGCAGCCGTGCCCACGACCACGTCTTCGACGTCGACCGCTCGCCGTGGCGGACCACCGGCGACGCGGCCGCGCTCGAACGCAGTGTGCTGAACCTCCTGGACAACGCGGTGAAGTTCGCCCCGGCGGGTTCCACCATCACCGTCCGCTCCCGGCCGGGCTGGCTCACCGTGACCGACGAGGGTCCCGGATTGCCGGTGGAGCACCGGGAAGTGGCGTTCGAACGGTTCTGGCGTGCCCCAGATGCCCGCGGCCTTCCCGGTTCCGGTCTGGGACTCGCGATCGTGGCGGACATCGTCGCGGTGCACGGGGGTTCCGCGCGGTTCGTGCCGAACGGGCGGGGTGCCTCGGTTCGCCTCAACCTGCCGACGATCGTCGGTGGTTGACGCGGGCGGCTCTGCACCACGGTGGTGGTATGGACCGCACACACCGGCGCCCTGCCCTGCTGATCACCGCGCTGTTATCGGTCGCGATGATCACCGCCGGCAACTCAGCCGCTTCCCCTGACCAGCCAACACATCCGTGGCAGTTCGACCACTGGCCGCAGCAGCAGCCCTGGCAGCAGACCAGGGACGCGGCTCGCGTGGCGGCACTCCCCGGGTTCCCCGGCCCCGTCGACCCGCAGAACTGGGTCAACCCCGACCACATGACGTGGGAACGGGACTACAAGAAGATCCCCGGCACGAACTGGGCAGACCCGTCGGTGCGCGGTTCGGTGCGCAACTTCAAGGGCGCGCTGGTCCTTCTGGACTACCCGAACCAGCCGTTCGTCGTCACGCAGCCCAGGAACTCCACGGTGTTCGGCAACCCGAGCGCCGAGGCCAACGGTGTTCCCCGCGACCGGGTCGCGCAGTTCTACCAGGACTTCCTCAACAAGCCGAACGGCCTCAACCGCGGCCACACCGTGCACGAGTACTGGATGGAGACCTCCGGCGGGCGCTACGGCGTCGAGCTGAAGGCGTTCGGCCCGTACACGATGCCGGGCAAGGACCACGAGTACGCCATGGAGTTCCAGGGTGGCACCGGCTGCCCGGCCGGTGACTTGTGCAACCGCAACATCCGCACCGACGGCCGTGCCGCGTGGGTCGCTGATGTCGGTTCGGAAGTGCCCGCGGGCTACGACTTCATCTACTACCTGTCGGCTGGCCAGGACGAGTCCGGCACGTGGCAGGAGTTCGGGATGATGAAGTTCCGGACCAAGGAGGACGTCACCGACGACTTCGGCCCGCCGGACCCGGCGCTGCCGAACTGGTCGCGCACCCGTTACGTCGACTGGACGTCGTGGGCGGCGGGTTCGTCGATCTGGCCCAACGCGGGCGGCGGTTCGTCCACCCAGGCAGAGAGTTCGGGCCAGGGCGTGTACGCACACGAGCTGAGCCACATCCTCGGCATCGGCGACAACTACAACAACCCGTACGGCAGCCCGCCGCGCCGCGACTACAGCGGCCCGTGGGACATGCTGTCGCGCGGCTCGTTCAACGGTCCGGGCGGCCCGCACTCGCGCTGGGCGATCCCCGCCACCGGTGGCGGATCCCTGGGCGCGCAACAAACCCTGCGCAACAAGATCAAGCTCGGCATCGTCGACGAGCGCAACGTGCTGCGCCTGTCCAGGGAAGCGCTCGCCGGCTCCGGCACGGTGATCGCGAAGATCACCGCCCGCGAGGTCAACCCCGGCACGAACGGCCTGACGGGCATCAACCTGGCGTTGGGCACAGGTGACAAGTCACCCGCGTGCAACGTCACGACCAACCCGTTCTGCGACGGCGGCGGCTACAACAACTACACGCTCGAAGTCGTGGACAGGATGGGTGCCGACTCGTTCACGCCGGACGCGGGTGTGTTGCTGGCCAAGACGAAGAACCAGGACGCGGCACCGTTCACGTGGGTGATCGACGCCAACCCGCAGGACATCGGCATGACCGACTACGTCCTGCCCGACGGCACCAGGGTGCCCATCACGGTCGGCGACTACCGGCAGCTGTCGGACGCCCTGTTCCACGCGGGCACGAACTCGGGCAGCGAGTACGAGTACGTCGACGCGGCCAACCGCCTGCACTTCTACGTGCTGGACGTGCAACGCGACGCGCGCGGCATCTTGTCCTACACGGTGGCGATCCGGTCGCTCGACGGCGCGGGCCCGCAGCAGCGGGGTGTGCGGGTCGGCCCTGCCGCGGCTCGCGTCGACGGCTCCGGCGTCGCGACGTGCCGCTTCCCGCTGACCAACACCGGTCGCACCGCGCCTCCGGCGGGTCAGCACCCCGAGCCCGTCGACCAGTACCTCGACGGTGACGTGTACCGCGTGACGGCGAAGGCGGAGAACGGCTGGTCCGTCTCGGTGCCGAACTCGTTGGCCACGGCCAAGTTCGGCGGCCGCGTCGATGTTCCGGTGCACGCGCAGCGCACCGGTGGGCCGGTGATGTCGAAGGTGACTCTCACGGCCACGTCGGAGAGCAACCCGGCCAAGACCGCGACCGCCACCTGCACGGTGACCGGGCGCTAACGGTTCCGGAGGCGCACCTAGACCGACTCGTCCAGGTGCGCCTCCCACACCTCGTGGGCCTCCGTGTGCGAAGTCGTACCGACGAAGAACGCCTCGGCCAGCGCGTCGAACTCCGGGTCGTCGCAGTCCGCGTTCATGAACTTGGGCTTGTGCACCGCGAACCCGCACGGGTCGTCGGCCGTGCGGTAGGGCACTGCCAGCTGCATGCTCTGCCGGTACGGGCCGTACTGCACGGCCTCGACGATCAACGCGTCCGTCTTGCCCTGGTCGAGGTGGACGTAACCGTCGGCCACCAGCACGGCGCCGATCCAGCTGGGGTCGCCGTCCGCCAGCGCGTCCTGCCCGGCGCGGACACCTTCCGCGTAGTCGTCGTACATCAGCCGGTCCATGCCGTACTCGCCGTCGGCGTGCAGGTAGCCGATCAGCGGGACGAGCGTCTCTCCCTCTGATACGCACCAGATTCCGTGTGCGGTGAAGAACCCGGCCAGCCGGGCTGTCTCGATCATGGCGGACACGATGCCAGGCACGCACGGCCCAAGTGTCCGGAATGGAGAATTCAGCGGGACCGAGCGGGCCTGCGACGCTGCTGTCGTTGCTGTGGAACGGGTCCGGAGGTCAGCATGACGAGACACGCCAGCAGCAGGATGGCGCCGCACGCCACCCACGTCAGCGTCCTGACCGCGGAAACCGCTGCGGGCACGCCGATGCCGAGCAGCAGCAACGGCATGCCCAGCGCGTAACAGATCCCGGCCGCGAACGTTCGCCCAGACCCATTGGCGAGCAGCGGAACCGCGGCGATGCCGGCGAGCACCGCGAACGCGAGCCAGGCGTACGTCAGTCCGGTGTGCAGTGCGATGGTGACGTCCAGGCCGCCCTTCGCCCGGATCGCGAGCTCCGTCTCCGCCTCGTGGCGGAACGCCACGGCGGCCCGTGTGCCCGCGGCTGCGGCTGTGATCACCAACGACGCGCCCAGAATCGTGCGACCGCGCCGGACCGGATCGACTCGTTTCCTGGTGTCCACGCACCCAGTCTGCGGGGTTTCGCGTGCGACTTCGCGTCGCACACGCCGAGGTGCACTCAGTAGTGGTACGGGATTCGCGCCATCGGTTCCACCAGCTCACGCTCCTCATAGGACAGATGTGAGAGCAGCGTGTCCGTGAGAACGTCGACGGCGTCCTGCAGGTCCACGATCCGCTTCGGGTCGCCGACGGTGGCGACGAGCGCGGCGTCGACGCGTTCGAGGACGTCGTGGATGACGTGGTGCTCCTCGGTCAGCCGGTCGAGCACCGGGCCGAGACGCTCATCTCCCCGCCGCAGCTGGGGGTAGAGCGACCTGTCCTCGTGCGTGTGGTGGATCGTCACCAGGCGGCAGTAGCTCTCGCAGTACGCGCCCATGGTCCAGTTGTTCTGGCGCATTGTCATCGTGTTGATTTCCGAACGGGCGTCGCCCACCGCGAGCGTGCCGTCAGCGACCTGCTTCACCAGTGACCGGACCTTGTTCAGCTCCTGCCGCAGGTGGTCGTGCACGTCGATCAGCTGTCGGCCGAGCGCACGGCCGGACGCGGTGTAGACGGCGTCCGCTTCGGGTGCCGGGCCGGTCGGGCGCTTCGACTCGTCCCACGGTCGTTCGGCCGAGAGCCGGGTGCCGTCGTCCGGCGTCGGGATCACGCCGAGCCGGTCAACGGCCGGTGCTTTTGGGCCTTTGCGCTCCTCTTCGACGATCTCGCGCACGGCTGGTGCGACCTCCTCGGCGAACCTGCGCACATCGTCGTCGCTGTTGACCATCAGGATGAACCCGCTGATGCCCTCGTTCAGCGCGAGCCCGGCGAGCTGCTCGGCGGTGAACGCGTCGTCGATGTTGTAGAGCCTGCGGATGTCCCTCGGTGACCGGCCCGCCTCTGCCGCGGCCCTGTCGATGATCGCGTTCATCCCGGCCAGCTGCTCCGGCGGCGCGTACGGGCTCGACGGCAGCCACCCGTCGCCGAGACGGCCGACCAGCCGCAGCATCCGCGGCTTGTACGCGCCGACCCAGATGCCGACGTCGTGCGCGGGGAACGGTCCGGGACGGGCGCCGTTGAGCGAGTAGTGCTTGCCCTGCAGGCGGATCCCGTGACCGGGTGTCCACAGTGTCCTGATCACCGCGATGGCCTCTTCGAGCGCCTCGACCGACTCGGCCGGGGTGCGGTGCGGCCCGTCCATGGCGGCGATGGCGTCCCAGAACGCCCCGGCGCCGAGCCCGAGCTCGACGCGTCCGCCGGTGATGACGTCGAGACTCGCGGCGGCACGCGCGAGCATCGCCGGGGGCCGCAACGGCAGGTTGGCGACGTTGGGAAAGACGCGGACGTTGGTCGTGGCCGCGGCGATTACCGACAACGACGTCCACGTGTCGAGGAACGTCGCGTTGTAGGGGTGGTCCTGGATGCTGACGAGCTCCAGCCCGAGCACGTCGGCGGTCTGCGCGAGCCGCAGCGTGGCGCCGAACTGGTCGGCTGCCGGTGGCAGGAACACCCCGAACTCCAGCGAGTGGCCGTAATCTGGCATGCAGAAAGTATGCCACACAGATGTTCTGTTCTACAGACGTTCTGTCGGGGCTATCATTGGCCGGGTGACCGCCCTCGACGACGACTTCGGCTGGACCCTCGGCGTGATCTTCCGCGCCTACGTCAAGGCGACGAACGTGGCGGTCGGCGACCTGCCGGGCGGCCACCGCGGCTACCAGATCCTCACCGCCGCCACCCGTGACCAGCCCGAAAGCCAGTCCGCGCTCTGCCAGCAGCTGGGCATCGACCGCACGGTCATGACCTACCTGCTCGACGACCTCGAACGCGCCTCGCTGGTGACCCGCCGCCCCGCACCGGCCGACCGCCGCACGCGCCTGGTCGTGGCGACGGAGACCGGCCGCGCCCGCCTGGCCGACCTCGACCGGCGGCTGGCCATGGCCGAGGCGCACGTGCTGGCCGGGCTGGCTCCTGACGAGCAGGCCGCGCTGAAGTCGTTGCTCTCCAAGCTCGCCGTGCACGCCAACGCCGCCGATCCGGTGGACAACGCCTGCCAGGCCCTGCAGGACATCGCCGCCGGCACACCATGATCTCGCTCAGGAGCCTTTTGCCGGTCCTGGCGGTCGTTGCCACCTCCACGACCGCGTCGGCCTGCGGCGCCTTCTGCACCGGCACGGCACTCGAAGCCCGTCCGGCGTCCGGCACGCCGTTGACCCTGGAAGCCGTGCTGACCTCCGACGGTTCACCCGTCGCCGGCGGCCGCGTGGCGTTCTACACGCGAGCCACCGGCCCGACCGGCGGCGAGGAGGGGCGTTTGATCGCGCAGGCCACGACCGATTCGTCCGGCGTGGCACGGCACGTGGTGCAGAGCGGCGAGCAGGCCCTGGCCTACGAGGGCGCGATGCTGAACGGCTACCAGGCCACGTTCGACAACCTCGACGAGTTGAACGGCGTGCGCTACTGCTCGTCGTCGGCCGACGGAAGTCTCCGCGGCTAGCCGAGCACGGCGTTGAGCAACCCGGCACTGCCGAAGATCAGCACCAGCGTGGCGAACAGCCACCCCGCCCGGGCCCCGAGCAGGCGGGCGCTGGGCTGTTGCTGCCCGCGTGCCCTGACGGTGAGCGCATCCGCGCGCAGCACGCAGGCCAGGGCGCCGAGCCAGATCAAGAAGACCAGCAGGAACACCCGGTGGCCGAAGACGCCCGCCGCCAGCAGTCCGACGAGGATCGGTGTGAAGGCCGCGATCCACAGCCGGCGAGTACCCATGGGGCCGATCGTAGGTCCTGGTCAGGCCAGACCCTGGGGGAACGCGAACACTCGGTCCGGGTCGTACCTGCACGCGACGGCCTTGAGGCGGCCGAGGTTGCGGCCGTAGTAGGTGCGCTGCCAGTTCGGCATCTGCGGATCGAGGTAGTTGACGTAGCCGGTCTCGCCGAACATCCGGCCCAGCTCGTCGCGGGCGGTGCCCATCGCCTTGCGGGCAGCGGTTTCGCCGGCGGCGAGGGAGACCTCGACCTGGATGCTGCCGATCGCGTCGCGGTGCGGGTACGCCGTGGACGGACCGTCAGCGATGGCGCCACCCACAGCGTCGATCATGTTGTAGGAGTTGGGGGTTGCGCGGAAGAGCTCCGCCAGGGCCTGAGGGTCGGAGATCGGGCGGAACAGCATGCGCGAGGTCGCGACGTACTCACCGCGGGGCTGCCCGCCGCCACCGCCGCCCCAGCTCGGCTGGCAGGACCTGTCGGCGATGGAGCACCACGCGAACTCCTCCATCGCGGCGAGGAAGGTCTTCTCGGTCTCGCTCCGCCGCGTCGGCTGCGAGCCGACGCGGCGGACCAGGTCGTCGATCAGCGGCTTCGCGTGTGCGGCGGTGCCGATGAAGCACCCGTGGATGCTCGGCGACGAGTCCGGCCCACCGCCGACTCCGAAGCTGGTGGTCATCGCCCGCGGCGCCCGCGCCTGCCAGCGCGGCCACGCGTCCAGCAGCGCGGGCAGTGCCGCGGGGGCGAACTTGAGCCGGAACGTCGTCATGGTCCGCGCGGGCTCGGTGCGGAACGTGAACCGGGTGACGATGCCGAAGTTGCCGCCACCGCCGCCGCGCAACGCCCAGAACAGATCCGCGTGCTCCGTCGGGCTGACGACGCGGTGCACGCCGTCCGGCGTGACGATCGTGGCCTTGATCAGCCGATCACAGGTGAGACCCATCTGCCGCCCGGTCATGCCGATGCCGCCGCCGAGCGTGAGCCCGGAGATGCCGACCGTCGCGCACGTGCCCGCGGGCATCATCCGCCCGGCCGACGCGAGTGCCTGGTAGAGGTCGATGAGGAGGACTCCGGCATCCACGTCGGCGGTGCCGTCGGGGTGGATCTCGATCCGGTTGAGGCCGCGGACGTCCACGACGAGCGCGCCGTCCGCCGTGGAGTAGCCGGGGTAGCTGTGCCCGCCGCACCTGGCGACGATGCGACTGTCCGAGCGCCGGGCTTCTTCGAGACAGCGCTGGACGTCCGCCACCGAGGTCACCCTGGCGATCGCGCTCGGCCGCTGGTGGTCGTACATCGGGAAGTAGCCCAGCTTGGCCTCGGCGTAGCCGGCGTCCCCCGGCCGGATCCAGCGCACGTCCATCGGGGACATTCCGGTGAGCGTGACCGCCGACAACGTTCCAAGACCGGCTGCTTTGAAAAACGATCTACGGCGCACGTCGAATGTCCTTTCTCGGGGAATGGAACGGGAATGTAGGGCAGTGGCGCTGGAGTGAACAACCCCCCAATTCGACCGGTAGTTCAGATGTGTGAACTCCTTGACGACGCGACGCGGTTTCCGTCAAAGTCTGGCCACTCCGGCCTTCGACATATTCGGGAATTGCCATGTCTCATGTCTTCTCTCGCCGCGCCGCACTCGCCGCCGCGGCCACAATGGCGACCACCGCCGCGATCCGGCCCGCGAACGCGACACCGGCGGGGCCACTGCTGCCAACGGGAAAGCAACACCGGATCCGGTCGGGCAGGCAGAGCCTGGTCGTGGCGGAAGTGGGTGCGGCCCTGCGGTCGTGGACCGTGGACGGCCAGGAGATGCTGCTGTCCCACCCGGCCGACTCGATGGGCGACAGCCACCTGGGCAAGATCCTGCTGCCCTGGGTCGACCGGCTCGACGGCGGCAAGTACACCTTCGGCGGCACCATCCACGAAACGCCGATCAGCGAGCACTGGAGCAAGTGCGCGATCCACGGCCTGATGGGCTTCCTGCCGTGGACCGCCACCAGGCACGAACGGGACCGGCTGGTGCTGAGCTGCGTGCTCTACCCGCAGTACGGCTACCCGTTCACCCTGCGGTTCCGGGTCGAGTACGTGCTGAGCCGCGCCGGTCTGCGGGTCTCGGTGACCGCGGTCAACGCCGGGCGGCAGCCCGCGCCGCTGAGCAGTGGCTACCACCCTTACTTCCGGGTCGGCCCGACCATCGACGAGGCCTCGCTGATGCTGGCCGCCGACACCAAGCTGATCTTGGACAAGCGCCTGATCCCGATCGGCCGGGCACCGGTCGCGGGCACGCCGGACGACTTCCGGACCTCCAAGGTCCTCGGCGCCACCAAGATCGACGCCTGCTACACCGACCTGTTGCGCCCTCGGCAGGACAGCGCGGTGGCCTCGCTCACCGGGCCGGACGGCAGGCAGGTCGAGCTGTGGGTGGACGACTCGCACAGGTACCTGCTCATCTACACCGACGAGTACCCGGCAGGCCGTCCGCCGCGCACCGGCATCGCCATTGAACCGGTCACCGCCGCACCCAATGCGTTCAACAGCGGTGACGGCCTCATCGTGCTCGAACCCGGAAAGTCCTACACCGGTTTCTGGGGAGTGCGGACGAACCTGCTCTGATCCTCCAGAAATGAGGATTGCCCTTTAGTGCCGTCTCACTACGAGCAGGCAATTGTGCGAGTGCCGGGAAGAGCAATTGTCTCAATTGGTGTTGCGAGTGGTGCACACCTTCAGGACCGTCCCGCGTGCGGGCGCGGAGGTGAGGAGCGCTGACCCGTTCCGGTAGAACTCTCCCGATTCCACCGCCCTGTTTACGGCAAACGCTATGGTGCGGCGGGGGGAGTCATATGTCCGGATACGAGGTGGACATCGCCGCGCTGCGGCGGCGCGGGTGATCTCGGAGTCGACGCCCGCGCGGATTCGCGGCGCCCAGATGCTCGGCATGATGCCCGATGGCACCGAGATGTACGAGCACTGCTGGAAGAACACCGGTGAGCCCAAGGAGTTCGACTACGAGAAGGCGTACCGCGACGACTCGGGCACGCGGCCGCGGAGGAGCTCATCCGCAACGGCAACACCAACTTCCCGATGACCGGGCAGGCCTCCGTCGCGCAGCCGTGCCCGACCACCGAGAACTGGCAGAAAGCCGTTGGCGGGTACCAGGTCTGGAGCCACCGAGAGCAAGATCGACGAACTGAAGTCCGCCTACGCGCCGGAGAGCACCGGAAAGTCACCGGAGTTCGTCCAAGGGCTGCGCGCCGAGCTGCCCACCGGCACGTTCCTGACCAGCGACCGCCTCGACCAGGCCTTCAGTCACGACAAGTGGTTCGCCAAGGCCTATCTCGTCCCGGACCGCCGCGCCCTCGTGCTCGTCGCCACCGGAACCTGAGCTGACGAACGCAGCCGGGCCAGAGCAGAAGCCCTGCTGCAGCGCGCTGGTGTGCCTCATCGCCTGAACCGCCCGAAACCGCGCGGCGTTCGAACGTGCAGGATTGTTGGTCCACCTTCTGCCCTGCACCTGCGTGTCGCGTCGCGTGCCGGAAACGCTGAGGGCGCTTGCGGCCAAGAAGGGGTGTCCGTGGCGGCCGGCTCCCTTGCCTCGCCACTTCACCGCTGGAGGAACGATGAGGGTGAGGCAGCGAGATGCCTGCCGTGGAGCCGTCGCGGTCGCGTTGACCGCAGGGCTCATCGCCACGGCGACACCTGTCGCCGTCGCCGAGGAACCTTCGACGGGTTCTGGAGAACGCGACCACAGCGTCACACTGGTCACCGGTGACCGGCTGAGGGTCGACGGTGACCGGGTCGTCGGGTACGCGCCGGGGCCAGGCCGGTCGAATGTGCCGTTGCACAAATACGAGGAGAACGGTCACCAGTTCGCGATCCCCGGTGATGCGGAACCGTTGGTGTTGAGCGGGAAGCTCGATCGGCGGTTGTTCGACGTGACGTCGTTGGTGGATTTCGGTTACGACGACTCCAAGCGTGACACCGTGCCCGTGATCGTGCGTTCGGCGGCGGGCGTGCGATCGGGCGGTGTGCCGGCCATGTCCGTGCGGCAGGGCATCGAGGCGCTGGGTGCGGTCAGCGGTGATGTTCCGAAGTCGGGCAGCGCCTGGGATGCCTTGCGCCAGGGTGTCGTCGAGAAGGTGTGGCTGGATGGCAGGCGCCAGGTGTCGGTGGACCGCAGCACCAGGCAGATCGGCGCGGACAGGGCGTGGGAGGCCGGTTTCACCGGAAAGGGCGTGAAGGTCGCGGTGCTCGACACGGGGGTGGACGAGAAGCACCCCGACCTCGTCGGCAAGCAGGTCGCGGAGAGGAACTTCTCCGGCGCGCCGGACCTCACCGACGTGGATGGTCATGGCACGCACGTCGCGTCGACGATCGCGAGCAAGGGGGAGAAGTACCGCGGTGTCGCGCCGGACGCGCAGATCCTCGACGGCAAGGTGCTCGACGACAACGGGGGCGGCGCCGAGTCCTGGATCCTCGCCGGAATGCAGTGGGCGGTGGACCAGGGCGCGCACGTGATCAACATGAGCCTGGGCGGCATGGACACCCCGCAGGTCGACCCGATCGAGGAGGCGTTGGATCGGCTTTCGCGCGCGAGCGGTGCGTTGTTCGTCGTGGCGGCGGGCAACAGCGGACCGGGCGCGGGCACGATCGGTTCGCCCGGCAGCGCCGAGCAGGCGCTGACCGTCGGTGCGGTGAACCGCGATGACACCATCGCCTCGTTCTCCAGCCGAGGCCCGTCCGCGGACGGTGGGGTGAAGCCGGACGTCACCGCGCCCGGTGTCGGCATCGTCGCCGCGAAAGCCGGGACGTCCGACCACGTCGCGATGTCCGGGACGTCGATGGCGACCCCGCACGTGGCAGGTGTTGCGGCGTTGCTCAAGCAGCAGCACCCGGACTGGCCTGGGCAGCGGATCAAGGCGCAGATGGCGGCGTCGGCGAAGGCGAATCCGGACCTCGGGCTGTTCGACCAGGGCAACGGCCGGGTCGACGTGCCGAAGTCCTTGACGCAGCAGGTGATCGTCGAGCCGAGCAACCTGAACCTCGGTCTGCGGCAATGGCCGCACGACGACGACCAGAAGGTGGTCCGCCAACTCACCTACCGCAACTCGGGCGCGGCACCGGTGACATTCGACCTGAACGTGGACGTCAACGGACCCGGCGGCAAAGCACCCGAGGGCATGTTCACGCTGTCCAGCAACAAGGTCACCGTCCCGGCGGGCGGCGCGGTCGAGGTGACGCTCATCGCGGACACCGCGGTCCACGCGCCCGACGGCACCTACAGCGGCTTGGTGAGCACGTCCACCGGAACCCGCACGTTGGTCGCCATCAACCGCGAGGTCGAGAGCTACGACGCCCCGTTCACCGTGCTGGACGCAGGCGGCCAGCCGACCACCGGCTACAAGACCACCTTCATCAACACCGGTACAGGCCACAGGTACGACGCGATCGGGCAGCTCGGCACGCGGCAGCTGCGGCTGCCCAAAGGCGACTACCTGGTGCGGACTCTGATCGACATGGGTGACGAGAGGTTCGCCTACGTCGTGCGCCCGAGCTTCCAGCCCGCGGATGGGACCGCGCTCACGTTCGACGCCAGAACCGCGAAACCGGTCGTGCTGAGGACTCCGGATCCGAACGCCAAGAGCGGGACCGGCTCGATCTCGTTCGTCCGCAACCTGCCGGGCGGCAGGTACTACGACGGCTGGTTCTTCCCCTCCCTGGCCGGCCACCTGTGGACCGCTCAGCTCGGACCCGGCTCGCCGGACTTCTCCACCACGATCGCGGAGCAGTTCGCCGGTACACCCCGCGATGCGAACACGCCGGTGACCTACCGTCTCATGTGGACGGAACGGGGGCGGGTGCCGACCGGGTACGAGCGGACCGCCGAGCCGGCCGAACTGGCCGAGATGACCGTCGGCTTCCGCGACGAGGGACCCGGCAATCTCTACATCGTCGGGGCGGAGCCGATCGCGGACAACGGCGCGGGCGGTGAGGTTCTCAACACCCGGGTTCCGGCAGGCGGGCGCGCGGTCGAGCTGGTGACTGCGTCGGGTGTCCAGTGGTCCTGGAACTACGAACGCACGCACGAGCAACGTGGTTTCCAGTACTTGTCCGGCACGCCGTTCCGCACCGTGCAGGCGGGGCAGAAGTACGAGCTGACGCTGGGCACCCCCGTGCTGGGACCGTCCGTGCCGAGGGTCGAGTACCGCACATTCGCCCGTCTCGGGGACGACATGACGATCGGGGCGCCGCTCTTCACCGACAGCAACGGCGGGCGCTCCCACAGCGCGACCACGGCTGCGCGGATCACGTTGTCCAGGGACGGCACGAAGATCGGTGAGGCGACCGGGCGCAGCCGCTCGCTCTTCACCGTCCCGCCGGGTGAAGGCGCCTACCGGGCGGAGATGGAGCAGACCCGCGACGCCGAGCTGTCGTCGAAGGTCAGTGCGGTGTGGACGTTCAAGTCGCGGCGCACCACGAAGCTCACCGCGTTGGCGCAAACCGTTGTGAGGTTCCTGCCCGAACTGGACGGCAACGGCACCGCGCACGGCCGGACGTTGCTGGTGCCGCTGAAGATCGAACAGCAGGCGGGCACGCCGAAGCTGCGGCAGCTCGCGGTCGAGCTGTCGTTCGACGACGGCAGGACGTGGCGGCAGGCGCCGGTGGTCGGCGGCAAAGCGCTGGTGCGGCACGAAAAGGGCGCACAGTTCGCAACGCTGCGGGCGAGGACGACCGACGCGGCCGGCAACACCGGTGACGTGACGATCACGCGCGCGTACCGGATCGCCGGCTGACCTGGAAGACCCATGGCCTTCGGGCGGTGCGGCCGCAGGGACTGCTGACCCTGCGGCCGCGTTCGGAGGTCAGGCGGGCGGGACGCTGATCGGTTGGGGGCACTGACCGCCACGGGTCGTCAGCAACTCGAAGTGCCACATCTCGTGGGCGTATGCCTGGCACAGCCCGTAGTCCGCTCCGTGCCGGATGAGCCAGTCGGCGGCATTGGTCGGACCGATGTCGATCGCGGTCCCCGTCACGTGCTTCGACTTCTCCGGTGTCTGCACCCAGCGCCGGGCTTCCTTCTCACTGCGGTACCGGGCGACGGCGTCGTCCAGGAGACGCTGCTGGTACTGCGCGCTGCGCCACCCCGACGTCACCTTCAGCTCCACCTTCTGCGCTTGGGCGTCCACCGCGGCCTCCCGTACCGCCGCCAGCAGCGCCGGGTCGAGGTTCGCGATGGCGGCGTGCTCGTTGTCGTTCAACGAGATGCTCTCGTTGTCCGGGATGCTGCCGTCTCCGGGAACGCGCGCCGACGAGCTGACAGACGGTGCCACGCTCGGTACGGGCTCCGGCGCGCAAGCCACCGCCACGAGGACGAGCGCAGCGACGACGAGCGACCGAAGCGCTTTGCCGTCGAGATTTCGATGCATCGCTGTCACGGTTCGACAATGCAGGGGCAACGTCGTCGGATCGTGCGCGAAATGTGCGCGTTGTGCCACGAGATGTCGACAGATACAGGCCGCTACCCGTCCTGCGGCGCCAAGGCCGCGGCAAAGCGCGTCGCGACCGCCGCGACCGCGGCCCGCAGCTCGTCCCCACCCTCGACACGTACCAGCGCCCGTGGCGGACCACGACGGCCCACGGGTCCACCTCTGTCTTCCACGTGTTGCCGGTCTCGCTCCGGTACGCGATCAGCACCCGATGCCTGGCTGCGACGGCGGCGACGAGTGCGCTGGTGATGGCGGGGTCCGGGCGGGCCGAATGCGGTCGGGCGTGGCTGTGGCGTGCTCGCGCAGGGTGGCGGCCTGCCGGCCGACGTTCTCGGGCAGCGCCTGGATGACCTTGTCGAGGGCCGTGCCGACCGGGTCGTCGGCTTCGGTGGCGGACGGCTGGCCGTCGAGCACCGCCATGACCAGCCCCAGCGCCTCGGCCTGGGTGAACACGATCGGCGGCAGCCGCGTTCCGCGCCGCAGCCGGTACCCGCCGTGCGGCCCTCGGCTCGACTCGACCTTGGCGCAAGCGCCGGGCCGGGGTCAGGTGATCGCTCGTGATCAGGCGATCCCGATTCCGATTCCGCCGAGTCATGGCGGTGTGGTGTGAGCTCCGTGGTAGATCCGGTCCCGGAACCCTCGACATCGTTTCTGTCCTAATAGCGCTTCGTTATGTAGACCTGAGCTGCAGGTTCGCCGTTGGGATCGACTGGAGGCGTGCATCTTGCTCGGCTGGAGGTCGGCGCCTATCCGACTCGATCATGAAGATTGCACTCTCATGGCGCGGCAAGAGCACTCGGTGGTGCGTCCAGATGCGAGTGCCGGGCGGACGAAGTGTTCTGCCACAACCATGTTCCGCTTGGTGGTGAGCATCAACAGGTTCGGAGAAGCGAACCTCGCCGGTCCAAATGACTGCTGGATTCCTTGGCGGAGCAGCTGCTCCCCGGCATTCCTTTCGCGGTCGCGCTGCACGACGGTTGTCGGACCGTGTCGCTGTCGTGACATTTTATCGTTCTTTGTGGTGGTGTTCGGACTCCGCTGTGATCAACGATTCTGTGCACTGCACTGCACTGCACTGCGATGTGGGCGTTTCCCCATGCGGGTGACCGTGACCCGTTGAGATTAACGGGACAGACTGACACCCGTTGTGGTGGCCAGTAGGGAACGTGGGCATGCACCGCTACGTGCAGTGATGATGCTCCCGGTCTTCTGGATGAGAAGACGCCACTTTCTGGTTCGTCTGTGCTTTTCGTGTCGCAGCTGAGCGTCTCGCGACGATAGTGTCTCGCGCCGAGGCCGGGGTCCGGCCCTCGTTTCTTCTCCTTCCGAGTGTCGGTCCGGTCGTTCTTCGTGATTGCGCGTGTGCGATGACGTCCACGTTCCACGCTTATCCACCATGAAAGAGGAACTCCACCCATGCATGTCTGGGCTCGACGTGGCCTGAAGTCCGCGTTGATCACGGGCGGAATGCTGGTGCTCGGCACCGGCATCGCTTCCGCCGAGGAACAGGTCAATCCGGACCTGGCACCGTCGCCTCTGGACGGTGGTGCAAGCGTGCCGATCCGCGTCGGCAACATCGGGGTCGGTACCCCGATCGAGCAGGTGCACGTCCCGGTGATCATTGACACCGTGGTCACCACCGACGACCTCCTCCGCGACGTGAGCGGTGAGACCGCGCCGCTGCTGCGCGGCAACGTGGTGGCGCCGAACGTCTCGGTGCCGGTCGACGTCTCGGGCTGGGCCGTGGGCGCGGCCGGTGACTCGCACGTGGTGAACGAGTCGCACCAGGTGCACCAGCAGGGCGGCCCCATCACGACCAGCGGCAGTGGCGAGCCCGTCGCGGGCAACGTCGTCGCGGCGCCGATCACGGCGCCGGTGATGGTCACCGGTCTCGCGCTCGGCACGCTGTCCGACGCCACGGTGGAGAACCACGCCACGCAGGAGAGCGTCACGGGTGGCGCGATCACGACGTCAGGTGACCACACCGCGGCCTCCGGCAACATCGTCGCCGTTCAGGGCGCGGTTCCCGTCGCGGTCAACAACACCGGCGCCGGCTGGGGCGGTACCGGCACGGCGCACGGTGAGACCGTCCAGCACGCGAGCTCGCCCGGCAAGCTGACCACCGACGGCACCGAGGGTGTCGTCTCCGGCACCGCCGCGGGTGCCCCGGTGGCCTTGCCCGTCCAGGTCGACGGCACGGCGGCCGGCTGGGGCGGGATCGGGAACTCGGTGTCGCACAACACGGTTCTCGCGGATGCGGGCACCGACAACGCCGGCCGGGCCACCGACTCGTACGCGACCACTGGTGGTGAGGGCTCGGTCGTCGGCGGCACTGTGTTCACCCCGCAGGTCGCCGGTCCGGTCGCGGTGAACTGCACCTCCGGCGCGTGGGGCGGCATCACCGACGCGAAGTGCGTCAACGACCTCCAGTCCGAGGCCGGTGGCGGCGCGACCACCGACGGCGACGGTTCCCTGGCGGGGGGCTGGGTCGGTGAGGCTCCGGTCTCCACGCCGGTAAACGTCCTCGGCACCGCCGGTGCCTGGGGCGGCGAGTCCTTCGCCACCTCCGCGAACCACGTCACCTCGGCCGCGGGCGGCGACGTCGTCACTGGCGGCGACGACTCGGCGGCGGCCGGCACGGTCCTGCACCCGCAGGTCGCCGGTCCGGTCGCGGTGAACTGCACCACCGGCCCGTGGGGTGGTATCACCGGATCCGAGTGCACCAACGACTACGACTCCGTCGCCGGTGGTGGCGACAAGACCGGCGGTGCCGACTCGCTCGTCGGCGGCACCGTGGCCGACGCCCCGGTCAGCCTGCCCGCCACCGGTTTCAACACCGCGGCGGCGTGGGGCGGCCTGTCCGACTCGGTCGGTGTGAACACCGTCAAGTCCGCGGCGGGCGGTGACGTCGTCACCAGCGGCGAGAACTCGGTCGTCGGTGGCACGCTCGCGCACCCGCAGACCGCGACGCCGGTTTCCGTGCACTGCAACACCGGTGCATGGGGTGGCATCACCTCCAGCACCTGCGTCGACGAGGTCACGTCCGACTCGGGCGGCGGCGACGTCAGCAACGGTGACGGCTCGGTCGGCGGTGGCACCATCGCCAACGTGCCGGTCGGCCTGCCGGTGCAGGTCGCGCACATCGCCGGCGACTGGGGCGGCATCTCCAGGGCGACCGGTGTGAACACCGTGGACGCCGAGGCCGGCGGCAACACCTACAACCACGGTGACAACTCCGTGGTCGGTGGCAACGTCATCGGTGGCCAGGCCGCGGGTGCGGCCGACGTGCTCGGCATCGCGGCCGCGTGGGGCGGTATCCCGACCGCGATCGGCAGCAACACCGAGAAGGTCGCTTCCGGTGGCGACATCGACACCTCCGGCAACGGCGCGGTCGGCAGCGGCAACATCGTGAACCCGGTGCCGGTGGCCGTGGCCGAGGTGTACGGCATCGCGGGCGCCTGGGGCGGCATCCCCACCTCCATCTACAAGGAGGACAAGTCCGTCACCGCCGGCGGTGACAACAACACCGTCGACGACGGCGGCGTGGTCTCCAGCAACATCGTGACCGCTCCGGTGGCTCCGGTGGCGCAGGTGTTCAACATCGCCGGCGCGTGGGGCGGCCACCCGACCAGCCACGTCGACTCGCACACCGACGTCGACGCCGGCGGCGACAACCTCGCGTCCGGTGCGGTGGGCGCCGTCAGTGGCAATGTCGCCGAGGTTCCCGGCGCGCTGCCGGTGCAGGTCAACGCCATCTCCGCCACGTGGGGCGGCAACGGCGAGGCCCTGGGCCACAACCTCACCGACGTCGACGCGGGCGGCCAGACCGACACCAACGGCGACAGCGGTGCCATCAGCGGCAACGTGGCCGAGGTTCCAGTTGGCGGTGCAGGTGCGGTGACCGGCTGGGCGGTCTCGTGGATCGGCAACGTCGAGACCAAGGCCGACAACGACGTCACCTCGCACGCGGGTGGTCCGGTCAACACCTCCGGCGTCAACGGTGCCATCGCCGGCGACGTGATCGCAGCGCAGGCGCAGCCGCTGGCCCAGGTGTTCGGCAACACGATCACGGCGATGGCCAACGGCACCGCGGAGACCGAGAACGTCACCGACATCGCCGCGGGTGGCCCGATCACCACCGACGGTACGGGTGGTGCGGTGTCCGGTGACATCGTCTCCGCCGAGGCGCAGGCCATGCCGCAGATCTTCGGCCTGGCCGTCTCCGCCATCGGTTCGGCGACCAACGGGGTCGTCAACGACCTGACGGCGAAGACCGGTGGCGACGAGACCGCAGTCGGCGACGGCAGCGCCCTCAACGGCGCGATCGTGGACGTCCCCGTTGCGGCTGACCCGGAGGTCTTCGGCTGGGGCGTCGGTGCCCTGTCGCACGTGGACAACACCACTCTCAGCGTGGTGGACAGCGACGTCAGCGGCACCCCGGCCGCCGCATCGCCGCTGCAGATCCCGGTGGGTCTGGTCCCGCAGGTCAAGGACCTGACGCTGCCGGTGATGGCGACCGTGTCGAACCACGTCGCCGATGTCACCGACGTGCAGGTGGGCACGGTTCCGGCCTCGGTGATCCCGATCGACCTCGGCGGCGACGGGCCTGCCACCGCGCGGAGCAACGACTCCGCGCCGCTGATGTCCGACCCCAGCGGCATGAGCTCCCTGTCCGGTGCTGTCCCCGCGGTCGCGGGCAAGACCGCCGACGCGACCGGCAAGGTCGGCGCCACCACCGGTGGTGTCCCCGGCGTGCTCGGAGACGCCGTCGACAAGTGATGCACGTGTCCACACCGGACTTGATCCTCTGTGGACGTTGACAGGAGCGTGAGGGGATAAGAGGTTCACTTCTCACGCTCCTCCCGACCGGAAGGCCGCTCACCGATCACGGTGAGCGGCCTTCCGTCTGCATGGGGGATTCCAGTCACCCGGCTGGGGTATGGCAGAGCGGTCCGATTGCGAGCAACGGCGTCCGGTGACAGGTTGTCCGTTCATCACACTGGTGACGGTTCATCCGGTGGCGGCAGATCGCGATGGAAAGGACCGGCCGATATGGCTCATGTCCGGACGCGGACCGGCGGCCTCGCCCGGTTCGCTGCGCTCAACACCCGATGGCACAGGACCGCGCTGATCGCCTTTCTGGTGATCGTGCTGGGGCATTGGGCGGAACATGTCGCCCAGGCATTTCAGATCTACGCGCTGGGATGGCCGGTGCACGAGGCACGCGGACTGCTGGGGGTGGCTTTTCCGTGGCTGGTGCACTCCGAGGCGCTGCATTACGGCTATGCCCTCGTCATGCTGATCGGACTGATCGTCCTGCGACCCGGATTCACCGGCAGCGGCCGCAGCTGGTGGACCATTTCGCTGGGGGTCCAGGTCTGGCACCACTTCGAGCATCTGCTCCTGCTGCTCCAGGTCGTCACCGGTGTCCACCTGTCCGGCAGGTCCGCGCCCACGAGTATCGCCCAGCTCGTCGTGCCACGGGTGGAGCTTCACCTGTTCTACAACGCGATCGTCTTCCTCCCGATGGTCGTCGGGATGATGCTGCACATGTTCCCGTCCCCCGTCGACCGCGCCGCGATGCGTTGCGGCTGCGCCCTGCCCGCATGGCGCGGCATCGTTTGAGGGGAAAGAGATTGCTGTCACCACTCCGGGTGAATGTCCCGCTGCGGACGCGCGACCTCCGGACGCCTGCTGTTAGCTGTAGGCGGCCAACAGGAATGAACTTTAAAAAATAGTAGTACGAGGTTGCTTTTGATTCTTTGTGGCTGACCCGCGGGAAGTCTGCAAACGTTGTTCTGCACTGGTTTTCGCTCGCCTGGACGATCGGCATGATTGTGGCATCAATCGATTTGCCGTGCGGTCTGTCGTTTGTGGCGGGCGGCTGAGAGCAAATGGCGGTCCAGGTTGACGACGGAAATTGCAAGAGAGCGCCGAACTGCTGTCGTTCGTCCAAGGGCGGCGAGTCGCACTCGCCGGGCTCTGGTGGCGGCACTCGGTCAGGAACTCGAGCAGGTCGACTTCGGGAGGCGCCGGTTCCGGCTGCGGACCGGCTCGGCGCGCGAAACGCTGGAAGGTGCGGGTCGGTCGTTTCTCGAAGGGTTCAACGCGGCCGTGGCCTGGCCGGCCGACGACCGACTGGCCAGTGAGATCGAGCGCATCGACGTTCCACTGCGCGGCTTCGCCTACGAGGGCGCCGGCATGGCCTGCGCGGTCTTGGACATCCTGACGCTGTCCGGCGGGAGGAACACGCGAGCCCTGCTGCGGGGACCGGCGAGCGGCTATCCGCACCTGGTGCACGTGGGGGTGGGCTGGGCGTTCGCCAGGCTGCGACTGCGCCCCGGCTGGGGGCGCGCGGTCGTGAAGGATCCGTTGCTGCGCTGGCTCGCCTGGGACGGCTACGGATTTCACCAGGGCTTCTTCCACACCGATCGGGTCATCGGCGGCAAGGTCGTCGAGCGCGGGCTGACCGAGGACCAGCGAGCCGTCCGCGACCAGGGGGTCGGCAGGTCGCTGTGGTTCCAGGAGTGCGCGGATCCCGAAGCGGTCGCCCTGCGCATCAACGACTTCCCCCGAAACCGCCGGCCTGACCTGTGGAGTGGCGTCGGCCTCGCCGCGACCTACGCGGGTGGCGTGCGAGCTGACGAACTGGAGTCGCTGGCTCTGCTCGCCGGTGAGTATCGGGCCGATCTCGCGCAGGGATGTTCCTTCGCCTGCGAGGCACGCCGGATCTCCGGCGTCGTGCCCGAACACACCCGGCTGGCCGCGCCGATCTTGGCCGGTGTGACCGCCGACGTCGCCGGATCGTGGGCGAACCGTTCGCAGCACGCCCTCGGTCCTGCGAACGGTACGTCCGCGCAGTACCAGCAGTGGCGCGCCGGGATCCGGAATCTGTGGGCCGACAACATGGAAGGGCAGCCGTCGTGAAGGTGCTTTCCGCTCCGGGGTTCCGCCGGTTCGTGCCGAAGATCGCCGCAGCGCTGTGCTGCGTGCTGGCGTGGGTCCTGGCCCAGCCGCCGTCGGTCGCCGCCGAGGACCGCGCCCGTCTTGCCGCCCGCTTCGGGTTCGACCACCACGCGATCAGTCCCGCCGACCGCGACGGCGACCGCCGCATCCGGACGGTGGCACCCGCCTACGAACAGATCCGCAACTGGGTGTCCTCCGTCGGCGCAGGGGCCGGTCTGTTCGCTGTGGACGGTGGTGTCGTCTCGCACGACATCTGCCTCGTCGATCCACGCACCGACACGGTTACCGTCGAACCGGCACCCACCACCGGTGAGAGGTACGCGGCCTTCACCCTCGCACCGACCACGCTGCCGTACGCCGACTACGTCGCCCCGATGGGATGTCTTCCCGCCGACCTCAACGAGGACGGCTGGCAAGACGTGGTCGTCTACTACTGGGGCCGGTCGCCGGTGTTGTTCCTGCGAACGCCGGGCAGTGCGCCCGCGGCGGCCGGGTTCTCCGAACGCGAGCTCGTCAGTCCGCCGCAGGTGTGGAACACCAACGCCGCCACGATCGCCGACCTGGACGGGGACGGCCACCTCGACCTGTTCTTCGGCAACTACTTCCCCGACGGGGCGCGGGTGCTCGACCCCACGGCGCAGCAGCCGGAGCTGGTCATGACCGACTCGCTGTCCGACGGGTACAACGGCGGTACCCACCGCTACTTCCGCTTCGCAGGCACGACGGGTGGGAACGCACCCGACGTGCGTTACGCGGAGGCGGTCAACCCGGTCGAGGGGGACTCGCGGAACACCGGGTGGACGCTCGCGGCAGCAGCCCAGGACATCGACCAGGACGGCCTGCCCGAGCTCTACGTCGCCAACGACTTCAGCCCGGACCAGTTGCTGGTCAACGTCTCCGTACCGGGCCAGATCCGGTTCCGGGAGTCGCACGGCGAACGACACGCGCTGACACCGAAGTCCAAAGTGGTCGGCAAGGACTCCTTCAAGGGCATGGGTGCGAGCTTCGCCGACCTCAACCACGACGGCATGCCGGACATCCTGGTCAGCAACATCACCGAGCCCTACGCGCTGCAAGAAAGCAACTTCGCCTTCATCAGCACGGGCGACCGGGATGCCTTGCGGCGCGGCGTCGCCCCCTTCGACGACCGCAGCGAGGAACTCGGACTGTCCCGTTCCGGCTGGAGCTGGGACGTCAAGGCGGCCGACTTCGACAACGACGGTGCGGCGGAAGTCATGCACGCCACCGGGTTCATCCGCGGCACCACGAACCGGTGGCCGCAGATGCAGGAGGCGGCCATGTCGAACGACCTCATCCTCGGCAATCCCGCGCTGTGGCCGCGGTTCACCGAGGAGGACGGTCTGTCGGGCCACGACCCGAACACGTTCTTCACCCGGAGTGGCGGTGGGCGGTTCATCGACGTCGCCGACCTCGTCGGTGTCGGCACCGACGCGGTCAGCCGCGCCTTCGCGGTCGGTGACGTGGACGGTGACGGCCGCCTGGACTTCGTCGTGGCCAACCAGTGGGCCCAGTCGACGCTGTACCGCAACACGTCGCAGTCGGCGGGCGAGTTCGTCGGACTGAGGTTGCGCCAGCCCGCGGGCGTCGGCACGTGCGCGGAAAGCAACGAAGGCGTGAGCCGACCGGCGATCGGCGCCACCGCCGTCCTGACTGCTCCGGACGGCACGAAGCACTCCCAGCAGGTCTACCCGGCCAACGGGCACAACGGCGTCAACGCTCCCGACCTGGTCTTCGGTCTCGGAGACGTGCGAGACGGCCCGCTGCCGGTTGAGGTGTCCTGGCGGGACGGTTGCGGTCAGCGGCACGCGGCGACGGTGAACGTGACTCCCGGCTGGCACCGGATTCTGCTGCACGCGGACGGCACGACCACGGTGGAGGACAAGTGAAAACGCTGCTACGGAAGACGACGGACCAGAACGGCTCCGCGGGGCACCGCAAGCCGAAGGATCCACGCAGCGCCGCGTTGCGCCGGTTCGGGTTGTCCATCTCGGTTCTCACCGTCGTGGGTCACACGCTGCTCGGCTTCGAGCAGGCGTACCTGACCCCTGTCGTCGCGGTGCTGGTCGCCCTCGGAACCGAGGTTCTGCTGGAGTCCATCGAGGCGGCGTCGCTCGGGCGGAGACCGCGTTACCTCGGTCCGGTGGGCTCGGTGGTCGACTTCCTGCTGCCCGCCTACATCGGCGGCCTGGCGTGCGCGATGTTGTTGTACGCCAACGACAGGCTGATGCCCACCGTGCTGGCCGTGGTGATCGCGGTGGCGAGCAAGTACCTGATCCGGGTGAAGATCAACGGCCGCCTGCGGCACGTGCTCAACCCCAGCAACACCGGCATCGTCGTGGTGCTGCTGGTGTTCCCCTGGGTGAGCATCGCCCCGCCCTACCAGTTCACGGAGTGGACCAGAGGCTTTGTCGACTGGTTGATCCCCGTCATCCTGCTCGCGGCCGGCACGATGCTCAACGCGAAGCTGACGAAGAAGATCCCGCTGATCCTGGGATGGGTCGGTGGGTTCGTCCTGCAGGCCGTGCTCCGCTGTGCGTTCACCGACCTGTCGCTCGTCAGCGCGATCCTGCCGATCACCGGAACCGCGTTCATCCTGTTCACCAACTACATGATCACCGACCCGTCCACGTCGCCTTCCAAGCCGCGCAACCAGGTTCTGTTCGGACTGGCGACCGCGGCGGCGTACGGGGTGCTGATGCAGCTTCACGTGGTGTTCGGTCTGTTCTTCGCCTTGGTTGCGGTGTGCGCCTTGCGCGGCGTGGGCCTCGCCGTCCTCTCGTGGCGGCAGACCGTTGAGGTGCCCGCGCAGGCATCGCAGAAGTACGACGCGGTCGCGCGCGACCGCATCGAAGAAGTCGGCGTGCCGGTTCTCGGCGCGAACGGCCGGGTATGAACGGCGGCAGAGACAAAGGCGCCGTGTGGCGCGGCGACGACGCTGATCCGATCGCGATCGTGGGAATGGCCTGCCGTTACCCGGACGCGGACGATCCGCAGCAGCTGTGGCAGATGGTGCTGGACCAGCGCCAGGCGTTCCGGCGGATTCCGCGGGAACGCCTGGACCTCGCTGACTACTACGACGCCGACCGCACCGCCACCGACCGGATCTACAGCTCGATGGCGGCGTTGATCGAGGGCTGGGAGTTCGACCGCGCCGCGTTCCGGATTCCCGGGCCGTCGTACCGCATGACCGACCCGGCGCACTGGCTCGCGCTGGAGACGGCCGGTCGTGCGCTGGCCGACGCGGGCTGGCCCGGTGCGGAAGGCCTCGCGCGCGACAAGGTCGCGGTCGTGTTCGGCAACAGCCTGACCGGCGAGGTGACCAGGGCGACGACGATGCGGCTGCGTTGGCCTTATGTGCGGCACGTGCTCACGGCCGCGCTCGCGGAGGCGGACATCTCCGCCGAGCAGGCCGGGTTGCTGCTCGGCCGGGCCGAGGCGCACTACCTCGCGCCGTTCCCCGCCGTCGGGGACGAGACCCTCGCGGGTGCGCTGTCCAACACGATCGCGGGCCGGATCTGCAACCACTTCGACCTCCACGGCGGCGGGTACACAGTGGACGGTGCCTGCTCCTCGGCGCTGCTCGCGGTCGTGACCGCTTGCAGGTCGTTGCGGGACGGCAGTGCCGACGTGGTTCTCGCCGGCGGCGTCGACCTCAGCATCGACCCGTTCGAGCTGGTCGGTTTCGCCAAGACCGGAGCGCTGACCGCGGGGCCGATGCGGGTGTACGACGAGCGATCGGATGGCTTCATCCCCGGCGAGGGTTGCGGCGTCGTGGTGTTGATGCGCGCCGCGGACGCACGCGCCGCGGGAGTGCGGGTCTACGCCGAGATCACCGGATGGGGTCTGTCGTCCGATGGCAACGGAGGGATCACCAGACCCGAGAAGCAGGGACAGCTGCTCGCGCTGCGCCGTGCCTATGACATGGCGGGCGTCGACCCCGCCGAGGTGCGTCTGATCGAAGGACACGGCACTGGGACCGCCGTGGGTGACGAAACCGAGCTGAGCGCCCTCGCCGAACTGCGCAGAGGAGCACGTGATCAGGCTGCCGTCGGTTCGATCAAGGCCAACATCGGCCACACCAAAGCCGCGTCCGGCGTCGCGGGCCTGATCAAGGCCACTCTCAGCATCGCGTCGGGCGTGCTGCCACCCACCACCGGTTGTGAACGGCCCCATCACGTCCTCACCAGCGCGGGGTCACCGTTTCGCGCGCTGACCGAGGCGCAACCGTGGCCGGCCGGACCGAGGCTGGCCGGGGTGAGCTCCTTCGGGTTCGGCGGCATCAACGCCCACGTCGCGCTGCGCGATCCCGTCGTGTCACCGCCTCGTACCGTCTCGACGCCGATCAGGTCGCGCCCCCGTCCGACGCCGCGCACCGACGTGTTCGTCCTCGCGGGCAGCGATGCCGCCGAACTACGCGCCACCCTCGAACGGGTCGCGGAGCTGGCTCCCCGGCTCTCCGAGGCGGAGTTGCACGACCTGGCCTGTCAGTGGGGCCGCGACGTCGCGCCCGGTGAGCATCGGGTCGCCCTGGTGGCGAGCACGCCCGGGCAGCTGGCCGAACGGGCGGTGGCGGCGGCTCAGCGCGTCGGATCCGTACCACGAGGCAGGTTGACCGCCGAGGACGGAGTCTTCCTCGGCACGGCCGTCGCGGGCAGGGTCACGGTGTTGCTGCCCGGTCAGGGCGCACCGGTCAGAGCGGAGCTGGGCGCGCTCGGCCGGGACCTCGCGCTGACCGGTGGCGAGCTCAGGCTGGACGAGGAACTGGCGGGGACGCGGGGAACCGCCATCGCACAGCCGTCGATCTTCCGGGCGAGCGTGGCCGCACTGCGCTGGCTCGACCGGCTGGGTGTCCGGGCCGGTGCCGTCATCGGTCACAGCCTCGGTGAGGTCGCCGCACTGGTGTGGGCGGGCTGTTTGTCCATTGGAGACGCGGACCGGCTGGTGCGTGAGCGTGCCAGGGTGATGGAGGTTTTCGGTCCTCGGGATACTGGCATGGCGGCGGTCGTCGCCGATGTGCCGACGGCACACGGGCTGTGCGAAGGCACGGGATTGGTCGTGGCCTGCTACAACGGGCCACGCTCGCAGGTGCTCGCCGGCGCGCGAGCCGCCATCGACGAGGTCGCCGCACGCGCGGCGCGGCTGGGCGCGCAGACGGTGGTCCTGCCGGTCACCCACGGGTTCCACTCGCCCGCGATGGCGGGCGCCGCCGCCGAGTTCAAGCCGTTCCTGCAGTCGGTCGATTTCCGCGCCCCGGCCGCCAGGCTGGTCTCGACGGTGCTCGGACGCACGCTGAGCGCACAGGACGACATCGGCGAGTTGCTGGGACAGCAGTTCACCGCTCCGGTGCGGTTCTGGCAGGCGATGGACGAGGCGCTTCCGGACACCGACCTCTTCTGCGAGGCAGGCCCAGGGCGCACGCTGTCGGCTCTGGTCGCGGGAGGTTGCTCGGTACCCGTGGTCGGTGTCGACGCCGGTTCGCCGGACGACCGGCCGCTCGCCGACACGGTCGCGGCGCTCTTCGCCGCGGGTGCGTTGCACGACCTGAGCCCCGTCTTCACCGACCGGCCCGCACGACCGATCGACATCTGGCGCGACCGCCGGTTCCTGGCCAATCCCTGCTCGTCGGTGTCCAGCGTCAGGCCGATCGAGGTCCTGCCCGCCACCGTGATCACCTCCGCCGAGGTTGCTGCCCCGGCAGAGGAGTCCAGGGACCCGCGGACGGTCGTGCTCGAACTGCTCGCCGAGGCGAGTGAGCTGGACGTGGCGTCGCTCGACCCGCGAGCTCGCCTGCTCGGTGATCTGCACATGACCTCGCTCGCGGTCACCCAGCTCGTCCTCGCCGCGGTCGACGCGGCCGGCCGTGAGCGCCCCGTCGCGCCGCTGGCCATGGCCGACGCGTCGATCGCCGAGCTGATCGAGACCATCGAGAGCCTGCCCGCAGCCGAGGCGGGCGGGGAGAACGAGCCCGTCGCCGGGGTGGCGTCCTGGATCCGGTGCTTCGTCGAGAAGACCGGCCCAGCCGTCGAGCCGGACTCACCGGGCAAAACCCGTCGCTGGCGCACGCACGTGGCAGACGGACGCACGTCCGGGCTGGCCGACGAGATCCATGTGCTGTTCGGCGGATCGGATGCGGGCTCTGGAGACACCGCCGACCTGCTCTACCTGCCCGACCCGACGGCCCCTGAGGTGGTCGGCACGTTGCTCTCGGCGGTGAGCTCGGCGCTCGGCTCCGGCGAGCTGGTGGTGATCACCCACGGTTCGGGTCTGAGTGGATTCCTGCGCAGCCTGCGGATGGAACATCCAGGACTGGGCATCACGCTGCTGCGCGTACCGCCCAGTTCCGACGGAGTTCGTGCGGCCGCTCGCCACGCCGTCGTGGCGGCTGGAGAGTGGCGAGAAGTGGTGCTCGACGCCGAGGGTGTTGCCACCGAACCGAGGCATCGGCCCGTGTGGCACCTCACCGAGGGCGAACTGCCGCTGGAAGAGCAGGACGTGCTCCTGGTCAGTGGCGGTGGCAAGGGCATCGGCTACGAGTGTGCGGCGGCGCTCGCCCGGAGGTGCGGTGCCGCGCTGGCACTGGTAGGCAGAGCCGATCCGCACACCGACGAGCTGCTGCGGTCCAATGTGGACCGCTTGAGGGCGGAGGGGCTGCGGGTCGCCTACGAGTCGGTGGACGTCGCCGACCCCGTGGCGGTGGAGGCGGGCGTGCGCCGCCTGGAACAGTGCCTCGGCCCGATCACGGCCCTGATGCACGCGAGCGGGGTCAACGAACCAGTGAGGTTCGACCCACTGGACCACGCCCGGTTCGCCACCCACCTGGCGCCCAAGACGATCGGGTTGCACAACCTCCTGGCCGCGCTCGACCGCGGGCGGCTCCGGCTGCTGGTGACGTTCGGCTCTGTGATCGGCCGCCACGGGCTGGTGGGCGAGTGCCACTACGCCTTCGCCAACGGGGCGCTGCGGGCGGAGGCGGAACGACTCGCGGTCGAACTCCCGGACTGCCGCGTGCTCAACCTGGACTGGTCGGTGTGGTCAGGTGCGGGGATGGGGGAGTCGCTGGGGGTGCTCGACACCCTGCTGCGCCTGGACGTGACCCCGATCCCGGTGGCGGAAGGTGTGGATCTCTTCCTCAAGCTGTTGTGCGCCAACGATCTGCCTGCCACGGTCGCGGTGCACGGCCGGCTCGGCGGACTGCTCGCCGAGGAGGAAGCCAGGTTCGGCGGGCGTTTCCTGGAAACGGTGTCCGCGCACTGGCCCGAAGTCGAGCTGGTGGCCGACTCCCGGTTGGATCTCGGCCGCGACACGTACCTGCGCGACCACCGCATCGACGGACTGGCCGTGTTGCCAGCCGTGGTGGGGATGGAGGCGATGGCACAGGTGGCCTCCGCGTTGGCGGGCCGGCCGCTGCGGGAGATTGCCGACGTGACGCTGGAGCACCCAGTGATCGTCCCCGAGGACGGTGCTCGCATGGTGCGGGTGTGCGCCTTGCGTCAGGACGACGCCGTCCTGGTGGTGTTGCGCAGCGACGAGACACGTTGTCAGGTGGACCACTTCCGCGCGAGGTTCCCTCTCACGCGGGTCAGCGGCGCGGTTCTGCCAGAAGAGGACCTGGCGGAAGGCGAGGTTCCCCTGAGCGGAGACGAACTGTACGGCCCGCTGTTCTTCCACACCGGCAGATTTCGTCTGGTGCAACGATTTTCGGCCCTGGCCGCACGGCACTGCCGGTTCCGGCTGCACGCACCGGAGCAAGGGCTCGACGACCTGACCCTGCTGGGTGATCCAACCGGCAACGACGCGACAGTGCACGCATTGCAGGCGTGTGTGCCGCACCGGCGGCTGCTGCCGGTCGGCTGTGAGCGTTTCGCGGTCGAACCCGGCGCGGATGCGGCGGTGGAGGTGCTCGCGTCGGAACGGCACGCCGGTGGAGGCGAGTACGTCTGGGACGTGGTGGCGTTGGACTGCGACGGCAGGCGTCGGGTCAGCTGGTCGGGACTGCGGCTGCGCGACACGGGTCCGTTGCCGGCGTCCGGGCCGTGGTCCGCCGCACTGCTCGCTGTCTACTTGGAACGGTCGGTGCTCGCGCTGGTTCCCGCTCCCCGGTTGACGGTGCGGGTCGGTGCGGGCGACAGGTTCGGTGAGAACCGGTCTTGCCACGCCGGTCCCGCGGATCTGTCCGGACGGGAATGCCGCAGTTACCAGAACGGGATGGTGTTGAGCGTCTCCGCCGCTGCCCGCGTCGCGTGCGACTGGGAGGCGGTCGGGCTGAGAACCGGCGACGAGTGGCTGCGGCTGGTCGGCTCACGGTTCGAACCGTTCATCGAGCAGCTCCGCACGATGCTGACCGAACCGGTCACGCACACCGCAGCCAGGGTCTGGACCGCTGTCGAGTGTCTTTCCAAGATCGGCTATCCGCCCGGTGCGCCGCTCGTCCTCGGCGGCGTCTACGACGGGGGCTGGGTGGTGCTGCGCACCGGGGCCGTGACCGTCGTTTCCGCGGTGGTGCCGATCAGCGGCGTCGACTCACCGGTCGCCGTCGCCGTGCTGGTCGCCGCACCGGAAAGCGGTGAGCGTGGCTAGGACGTTCGACTACCGGCACGTGATCACTCTCGAGGAGACGAACCTCGTCGGGAACGTCTACTTCACGAACTACCTGCGCTGGCAGGGACATTGCCGTGAACGTTTCCTGATGGAACACGCACCTGGTGTGCTCCGCGCGCTGCGGGGAGCGTTGGCACTGGTCACGGTCTCCTGCCAGTGCGACTTCTTCGACGAGCTCTTCGCGTCGGACACGGTCGAGCTCCGCATGGCGTTGCAGGGCACCAGCGACAACAGGGTGACGATGACGTTCGACTACTACCGCACTTCGGGTCCGGTGGCGCAGCTGGTGGCCAGGGGCAGCCAGACCATCGCGTGCATGAGCAGGACCGAACAGGGGACCGTGCCGGTGAGCGTGCCCGCCGAACTGCGGGACGCGTTGTCGCACTACATCGAATGAGCCCTCGGGGTTCCGTCCGGGACCCGGTTGGAACGTGAGCAGAACCCAGAACGAAAGGTGCGTCCGCCTTGCCCATCCAGTCAGAGCCCATCGGCAGCATCCCGCGTCCCCAGCAGCTGATCGACGGAGTCTCCAAGTTCCAGACCGGCCGCATCGGTCAGGCCGAACTCGACGAGCTGTACGAGCAGGCTCTCAGCGACACCATCCGCAGGTTCGAGAAGACCGGGTCGACGGTCATCACCGACGGTGAGCAGACCAAGCCCAGCTTCGTCACCTATCCGTTGGCCGGCTTCGAGAAGCTGGCCCCCGGTGGGGTGACGATTCCGTTCGAGGACGGCCACACCCGTCAGCTTCCCGTGCTGACCGGCGGTCCGTTCCGCTACGGCACCTATGCCGCCGACTACCTGGCGAGGGCGCAGCGGCACACCGACCTGCCGATCAAGCAGGCGGTGATCGCACCGTCCGCGCTGAGCCTGCTGTACCCGGCGGACGGTGTGCCGGGCTACGTGCGGAAGGAGTTCATCGACGATCTGGTCGCGGAGTCCGCCGCGGACATCCGGCGTGCGCTCGACGGCGGTGCGGCCTCGGTGCAGCTGGACTTCACCGAGGGGCGGCTGTCACTGAAGCTCGATCCCTCGAAGGGACTGCTCCGGAGCTTCATCGACCTGAACAACCGCGTGCTCGCCCAGTTCAGCGACGCCGAGCGGCAGCGGATCGGGGTGCACACCTGCCCTGGCGGAGACCAGGACTCCGTGCACAGCCTGGACGTGGACTACCTGGAGCTGCTCCCGGACCTGTTCCGCCTGGCCGCCGGCAACTTCTACCTGCAGCTCGCCAGCGAGACCGACCAGCGCCGGGTGCTCGACATCATCAGCCGCAACGTGCAGGCCGACCAGCGGGTCTTCATCGGGGTGACCGACCCGATCAACCCCGTGGTGGAGACTCCGGAACAGGTGCGCGACCGGATCCTGGTAGCGGCCGAGTACCTCCCGCTCGATCGCATGGGCACGTGTGACGACTGCGGGTTCTCACCGTTCGGTGACGACACCTCGACCTCTCGGGACACCGCCTTCGCGAAGATCGCGGCCAGGGTGGAAGGCACCCACCTCGCCGCCGAGGCTCTGGGAGTCTGAACAACCGCCTGTGATCGATGGAGGTAGGACACGCACCTGAGCAGCTGTGAACCGGCGTTCGGTCGTGCTTCCCTCCCGCCGCCTCATCTGCCCTGGGTGGCCCGCATGCGATGGGTTTCGTGCTGTGCGGCAGCACGAAACCCATCCGCGGACCGTTGCGATGCTCAACCCATCCGCGAACTCGTCCGGTGGCTGCCGGACAGGGCACAACCGGCCGTGCGACATCGCCGATGCCCAAGGAGACCGGATACGAGCGTTGCCGGCTCCGAACCGGCCGGTGTACGACTCTCCTTTGTCCGCCAAGCCTTCCTGGCACGGCGCGGGTGGACTGTCGCCGCAATGAGGCCAAATGCTCTGATCAAGCCGTCTACGTGATTTCTCTTCGTGTTTCCGGCGCGCCTCGGCCACAGGTGTGAAACAGGGCCACTAACGGACCGCAGTCAATATTTTTCGGATGGTATCTATCGGGGGATATGGGACACCTGTTGGTGTTTCCAGTGGCGGCCCAAGTGGTAGGTCCGGGTTTGGGAGATCAGAGTTCCAGATGTCCTCAATGGTATCGCCGTCGCACCGCATGGGTGTTTCTCGAAGCGTGGCGACTAGAGAGACTGGAGAGTGTCCGAAGTGGCCAGAATGGTACGCGCTGTTGGCGTCGTATTGGTGGGGGTGGGGTTGGTCATAGGACCAGCTTTCTCGCCTGCCTACGGGGCTGAGCCTGTTGCGGTCGGTTCGGTTCCGTCGTCCGAAGTCGTGGTGTCGGAGCCCGTTGCGGAGCCTGTCGCGGAGCCCGTTGCGGAGCCCGTTGCGGAGCCTGTCGCGGAGCCCGTTGCGGAGCCTGTCGCGGAGCCTGTCGCGGAGCCCGTTGCGGAGCCTGTCGCGGAGCCCGTTGCGGAGCCCGTTGCGGAGCCCGTCGCTGAGCCCGCCGCGGAGATGGAGCGTTGCGGACCGCGTGATCTCGCCGTCCGGGAGAGTGTGCCGGCGCCGTCTTGCATGATGTGCACGCCGTGCACGACGCCTCCTGGTGGTACGACGCCTCCTGGTGGCACGACGCCTCCTGGTGGCACGACGCCTCCTGGTGGCACGACGCCTCCTGGTGGCACGACGCCTCCTGGTGGCACTGTCATCACTCAGATCACCACGATTGTGATCGACGGTGGCACGACGATCACAATCGTGCCGGGATCGGGTGCGCCTGTGCAGGTCGTTCTGCCTTCCGGCAGCGTGATCATGGTGCCTTCCGGCACGGTCATCCACTACCAGTCCACCACGATCACGGTGGTCAACCAAGTCGTCATCATCGTTGCTCCTGGTGGCACGACGCCTCCTGGTGGCACGACCCCGCCTGGTGGCACGACCCCGCCTGGTGGCACGACCCCGCCTGGTGGCACGACCCCGCCCGGTGGCACGACCCCGCCCGGTGGCACGACCCCGCCCGGTGGCACCACGCCCCCCGGAGGCACCAACCCGCCGACCTGTGGAGGCTGCGGGCTGACCACTCCGCTGGATCCCAGCAACATCCCGTCCGACCAGTCGACCAGCGACCCGGCGCCCTCCGCGCCGAGTGGTGGCTTGCTGGACGTGACCGGCCTGCTGGGCGGGCTGCTCTCGGGTGACGCCATCAGCGGCCCCAACGGCTTGCTGCCGAGCGGCATCCTCGGCGCCACGCCGTGATGTAGCTCGCGCGATGTCGCGGTCAGGTGGGGCGTGGGTCTGTTCCGTGCCCCACCTGCGGCGTTTCGATGTGGATCTTTTCGCAGGTCGCTCGAACGAATGAACTTCGGCTGTTTCCGCTGCTGAGTGGCCCGAGCTACCTTAAATTCAAGTGCGGATCCGGAAGTGGAACTGCGACAAGGCCAGATCGATCGGCGGGACGAGCTGTCGAACCGCCTCACCTCTGAGGTCATCGACGCTGTGTGCGTCTGGTATCGCCGGCGACGCCGGCCGACCGAAAAGGAAGAGTCATGCCCGATCGCTACGAGAATTTTCTGCCTCCTCTCGATCTTCCCTCAGTTCAGGACGACGACCGTCGTGGATTCCTGCGGAAGATCGGAATGGCAGGTGCCGCCATTGCGGCAGGGCCCGTTGCCGGGTCACTTCTGAACAGTCCTGCTGCATTCGGTCTCGACAAATGGGAGGAACCGTCTCCGGAAAATCGGGTTCTCCTGCCGGCCATTGGTCAGGAGATCAACTGCGATTGCAAGGCATTTGGTACCACTCTCGTGGTCAATCTGCCTCCGCCGCTGCCGACGCTCGACTTCCGAGGCCGGATCAAGATCAAGATCCTGGTCGGTGGTCCGGACTTCGTGCGTCTTCAGGTTCTCAACCACACGGTCGCGGCCACGCACCCGATGTTCGGCGAGGTCGTCATCACACTGCCGACCATCGACATCTCCCCGGCGAGCATCCTGAAGCTGGGGCCGGGTGGCTTCCTGCAGACGATGCTGCTGAGCTTCAGCATCAAGTTCCAGCGGTGTGGTGACTGCGAGGGACCCTTCTCGTTCGAGACCCTTTCGCCGGCGAAGCTCACGGCCAGCATGTTCAGCTTCCCGCCGGGGGCCCAGAGCGAGACCACCAGGCCGGACGGTACTGCGCTCGCCACCGGCGGCCAGCTCTACAAACTGGCGAGCCCGATCCAGATCGGCTCGGGCGGCACCCAGTTCGCCCAACTGCACGGAATGGACATCAACGTGGGTAAGGACCTGATGCCCATCTGACTCTGCCGGGTACGGATGACCGACACGAGCGGCCCGCCACCGAACCGGTGGCGGGCCGCTCGTCTCGTTGAGACAGCCCTCTCATGACTGTTGTGTTGGCTTGGCCAACCCGAGTACGAGCGAACACCGCCCGGCTGCGGCGGGATCTCCGGTCAGGGTCAACCGGCCTGCGGCCACCGCGCCCATCGGGTCGATCAGTCCGGCGCCGATCTGGACGAAGGTGATGGCGTCGGTGGTCGCCACCATCGCCGGCGTGGCTGCGGGACCCCGTGCGGGCAGGGCGTTCCCGTTCCGCACCTCCAGGTGGAACACCTCGTCGTCGACCCGGAACTCGTAGGCCTCGCTCAGCTCCGGCAGCCTCTTCGCGTCCGCCATGGCCGCGACGGCGAGGAAGCCCCAATGTGGACGGACGACGACATCCGCCGTCGGGTCGGTGAGCAGTCCCATGCCGAAGCGGGACAGCGCCAGCACCGAATCCCGCATCCGCTCACCTTCCGCGGTGAGGTGGTACGAGTGCGGAGCGAGACCGGCTCGCTGGACCAGGCCGAGCTCTCGCAACTTCTTCAACCGGGCGGCCAGGAGATTGGTGCCGATGCCGGGCAGGTCGGCCTGCAGCTCCACGTATCGACGCGGGCCGAGCAGCAACTCCCGCACGACGAGGAGGGTCCACCGGTCTCCCACCGCGTCCAGGGCACTCGCCAGGCCGCAGTACTGACGGTAGTTGCGTTCCCGCATGGCAGACCGGCCGGATCCCTCGGAACCCGCGTCCAGTCGCTCACTGCTCCCCATCTTCTCCAGCATAGGGCGCGGCCGGGTACGCGTGGCCAGATCGGCGGTCCAGTCAGCCATCCGGGTGGTTGACCGGACGGTTGTGCGGTCAGGTCGCTACTCGGCAGCGGAGCCGTCCGCCGTCTGCTCGGGCAGGGTCGCCTGCCAGGCGCGGATCGCCCGTTCGAGGACACCCTGGGCCAGGAACGGCAGCGCTTCGCGCTGGAAGTCGATGTCAGGTGCGAAGTCCCGGACGGTTCCCTCCAGCACCATCAGCGACAGGATGGGGAAGACGAACTGGGGATCGGCGTAAAGGCCGTACCGCCGCTGGATGTCGAACAGCTTGGTCGCGAACCGCACCAGGTCGAAGTCGGCGGCGCGGACACCGGAGACGGACTCGACGAGGCCGGACAGTTCCCGGCAGAACCCGCCGGTGTCCGCGTTCGGACCGGGCTTCGCCGTGGACAGGACGATCTCCGCGCATCGCCTGCCGTTGCCGTTGGCCATCTGGTGGAAGAACGAGGCGAACTTGTCCTGCGCCTGCGGTCGCAACTGGACCGTGAAACCGGCGTCGACGATCACGACCGAGCCGTCCTGACGCAGGTAGAGGTTGCCGGGGTGCAGATCGCAGTGGACCAACCCGTCGTGGAAGAGCATCTGGTACACCGCGTGCAGTGCCGAGAGGACGGCGCGCTCCTTGGATTCCCCGGTCATGTCCTCCGGCCGAAGCCGGCGCAGGTCTTGGAGGTACTCCATCACGACGACGTCCTCACCGCACAGGTCGCGGTGGACCGCCGGGACTCGGACATCGGGGAACTTCGCCAGGTTGACGCGCAGGCGCTCCAGGTTGTCGCACTCCGCCAACAGGTCCAGCTGGCCGTAGACCGACTCCGTCACCTGGTCGACGATGTCGACTGCGGGTACGTCGCGCAGCAACGGCACGCGGGCCACCAGTCGGGTGAGGCCGCGCATGATGGCAAGGTCGATGCCGAGCGTTCGCGCGACGTCCGGTCGCCGCACCTTGACAGCGACTTCGCGGCCATCCGGGAGAGTGGCGTGGTAAACACAGGCGATGCTGCCCGCTGCAACGGGGGCGTTGTCAGCGAGGATCGCGCGCGTATTCGCGAGGCCCAGTCGACGCTCCAGCAACGGCATCAGCTCACGTGCCGGTATCGGCCTGACATCGTCGTACAGCCCGCTGAGAGCGCGGCACACCGATGGGGGAACGAGATCGGCGCGGGTGCTCAGCATCTGAGCGGCCTTGACGAACGCGGGACCGAGGTCGGTGATCGTGTCCACCAGCCACGCGCCGCGGTAGTCCGCGGCGCTGCGTCGCCGCGCCAGTGCTCCGACAGTGGCCACGCCCAGGCTCAGCGACCGCACGGTGAGCACGCGGACGATCCTCGCCACCCGTCCGCAGAGCGCCGAAACCCCGGGTCGGGGCACTGCGGCACCGCTCGCGCGGCTCGTCGCGGTGGATCCCGTTCGGCCGATCGAACCGTCCCGTTCGGAACGGATGCTCGGTCGTCGGCCGGTGGCGTCGGTGGGCTGAGTGGTCACGACGGCTCCTGTTCGAGGCGCGTGGGGCTGGCTTGGCCTTCGTCGCAATGTAGACAGGGCGATTCGCCCACCTCGGGATGGCAGCACGCGCTTCACCGCATCGAGCGACCCTGGGTCGGTGGACAACGGTCCGGGCAGGCCGCGACATCAGGTGCTGTGCCCACGATGTGTCGCATCACCAGCGCGGTTCCGGAGACCGCAACGTCGGCATCCCGGACAAGCGTCTGCACAACGCCGGCTTCCTGATCGAAAGGCCGACGAACACCGCCTCACCCCAGTCGGCGCGATCAGAACCTTGTGTGTGCGACGCCGAGCGTGCTCTTCGTGCAGGCGCACCAACTTCACGACGCCACGGGCGTGGACGAACGTGTCGAGCGCACCCCACCCCGGTTCACACTGCATTTGCACCACAGGGAAAAGCACGGTAATCCGGGGAGGATCCACAACGGATCGTGTTGGCCGGACACAGTGATGAGGCTGTCCGTGACGTGATCGCCTCGACGATCGCGATCCTGCCGAACAGCTCAGCTGATCACTGATGGGGGATCAGGTCGGGCCGATCAGATCTCCTTCGAGGACTTGCTCGTCCAGGTCGGCGAGGTGGGCGTGACTGGCTGACGGCGGCATTCGGACATACCACGAACCTTTCGGTGTGGTCAGTAACCACAGGACGCCCACGATCAGGTGACACCGGCGAGTTGGAGTTTCGTGCGACGCGAACTGGGTCCACTGTGGAGTCATGACATCCGCGAGAATCGGAATCGGCAGTGCGCTTCTGGCGTTCGCTCTCCCGTTCACGGCAGCCGGCGTCGCCACCGCGCAACCCGACACCGCGCAGGTCGTGACCAGTCTGGTGCTTGAGGTCCGCCCTTCTGTCGGCCAACCTGGAAGTGCCGTACCGGTGTCTAGAAGTGCCGTACTGGTGTGTTATCCCTTCGTGGGCGGCACACATTCGAACGCGGAGAGCGCGTGCCGGGAGCTCGGTGCGGTAGGTGGGGCGTTCGACTCGCTGTCCGCTGACCCGCAGTCCGCTTGCCCCGCGGTCGAGGATCCCGTGGTGGCGACCGCGACCGGCGTGTGGTGTGGCAGGCAAGTCCGCTGGGAGCGTACGTTCGGCAACAGCTGTGTGTTGCGTACCACCACCGGGTCGGTTTTCGCGCTTTAGCGAGTGGGCAAGACGTCCTGCGGCTTGTCGGACGCCGCCCGCTGCTGCGCAGGTCGTGTCTGACAGTGTCAGGTGTCAACGGCGCGCGAATCTTGGATCTGGCACGGTTCCGTGACGACCGACCGATAGTTGATCATGTTGTGTGCTGATCACGGAGTCGTTCCGCGCAGCCGGATGGCCACCTCGCCGAAGTCGGCCTCGGCCTCCATGCCAGGCCGGTGTGACTGGGGCACGAACACCTCAGCCGGCCCATGCCCGGCCTCGGTCCGGATCTCCGGCTTGCGGGCCGCGACGTAGGCCCGGACCACCTGATAGGACACGTCGATCATGGTGTGTTCGTCGCTCAGCCGGGCGAAGATCCGCTTCACCGTGTGCCGCTGTTTGCGCGGCGCATCCAGGCCGGCACGCAGGATTTCGTCGATCATCGGCTTGAACGGATCCACCTTCGACGGACGCGGTGGCGGCGGCTTCTTCCGCGGCTCCGGTCAAGCCGAGGCCACCGCCTTGACCACCGTACGCAGCCCGACGCCGTACTTGCGTTTCGACGCACGCCCGGACAGCCCAGCACGGGCATCCCCGGCGGATCGCCGAGCACGAACATCCTTCCACCGCAAGCAATCCCCCGCGGGTCAAATGCCACCAACACCGGCCCCACGACCGCGCCAGGTGCGGTCACCACCGACCAACAACTGCGGTCACTTCGGGCAGGCAGAATCACGCGGTCCTGCTCGACAGTGCCGGATACGCCTTGCGGGACACGGCCGACGCCATCGTGTCCCGCTGACTGCCGTGTCCTGCGACAAGCTGCCGGTCGTGTTCGCGGATCTGGCTCGAGCGGCACCGAGAATCCACCGCTTGCTCAGCGGGGCTTGATGCGAGCACTCATCAGCTATCCCGATTGGCGCGCACACCCCAGGTGATGACCAGATCGTCGCGGATCTCAGTGATCACCGTGCACGCCCTGGCCGGGCCGCGCCGAGCGTCCAGTCCGTACTCGGCCGGCCAGAGGAGCACCGGTCTGTTGGTGAGCTTGCACACCACTTCGACTTCGGTCCAGCACTGCCAGAAGGTCGACGTGGTGTCGACGGGGTAACGCCTCGCCATCGCCGAAGGCATCGGTTGCCCGGTCGTTTCCGCATCAACGGCTATCTGGGCTCGAAACGGCGTGGCCTTCGGCAGCCACACGACCGTCCTGCCATCACTGAGGTGGGAACGAGCACCGCCGGGCGGCGCCGTGACACGTTCAAGGACATGGGTGGACAGCGGAGCGTCCCGCAGCAGGCGATCGACAGATGTCATGCGCTGCTCCCACCGTCGACGGGAATCGCTTGACCGTTGATGTCGACGCGCTCCAGCAGGAGAACCCGGACAACCGGCACGATTCCACCGGTATCGGTGAGATTACCTGTGGAGTTCGCCAGGTGACGGCCTGTATCTCGGTGCCGCCGAGCGGTGCGGACATGGCCGAGAGGAAGAAGCCGGGAGCTACACAGTTCACCAGGGCGCGCCCGCGCAACTCGCGGGCGAGGCTGCGGCAGGCCGCTTCGAGCCCGGCTTTGGCTGCCGCGTACAGGCTCAATCCGGGATGAGCGCGCTGCGCGCTGATCGATGTGAGGACGTCGGCATGACCAGGGCACCGGTGTTCCGCACCGAGGGAATCGAGCACACCCGGCGGTTCCTGAACTGGGTGCGATGCCACGAAGCCGAGATCCGGCACGTGGCCGAGGGCACCAGCACACGGGTGCGCCTGGTGGAGATCCGTCCGCAGGTCCTGGGCACAACCGTGTACCTGCGCTTGCGGTTCACCTGTGGTGACGCCATGGGGATGAACCTCGCAACGGTGGCGTGCGACCACGTCGTGCGCGAGGCGATCGAACCCGGCACCGGGGCATCGTGTGTGGCACTGTCCGGAAGCTTCTGCGTGGACAAGAAGGCCTCTGCGGTCAACATGCTGGAAGGCCGCGGCAAGCGGATCCACGCCGAGGTCACCTTGGACGCCCACCAGCTGGTCACGGTCCTGAAGACCACCGCGGTGGCCCTGTGCGAGGTCCAGTACCGCAAGAACCTGCTCGGGTCGATCATGGCCGGCGCGATGGGCGGCTTCAACGCCCACTACGCGAACATGGTGGCGGCGTGTGGCTCCCACAGGCCTGAACCTTCCCGCTACTCGACCTTGAAGTGTCAAGGGCGGGAGCGAGCGTCCGCTGGCGGTCATGCGGGTGAGTTCGCCGGCGTCGTGTCGCTGGCGGATCTGGCGGAGGAACTCGTCGGGTGATCCACGACGAGTACACCATCGAGCAGGTCGGCGAGCGGCTTGGTCAGGTTTTGCACCACGGTGCGGCCACCGCCGTCGTGCACTCGTTCCTCCCCGTGTAGGCGGATCCGCCCGTGTAGGCGGATCCGCCCCACCACGTCGCGATACTCGCCCACGATCGACCGGGTGGTCCGGCTCCCGGCGGGTTCGAGATCGGCTCGTGACCGTTCGATCGGGTCCAACTCCCGCGAGAACCATCCTGTCCCGGACCTGCCGCACCGCGCCGTCCGGTGCGCGACCGGCCCACTGCGGGTTTCCTTCGAAAGTGGGAACCTCCCTCGCGTCCAGTGGTTTGAGACGGCACTTCGACCGGACCACCTCGACACTTGTCGGCATGCAGGCAGCCGCGCGTGTTCGGAGACGGCCGTGAATGTCGCGGTAGGCGCTGCTCTGCCATCGCGAACGCTGATCACCAGGACCCGGTTCGGGTCAACTCCCAGTTCGGTCACGAAAGGGATGACGCGTGGACCTGTCGGAATACTTCCACGCCCTGCGAGCTCGCTGGCGATGGGTCGTCGCCGGACTGCTGCTGGGCCTGGGCGTGGCGGCCACGGCGGTACTGGCCACCATCCCCGTCTACCAGACGAGCACACAGCTCTTCGTCTCGACCCAGCAGAGCAAGGATGACATCGAGCTGTACTCCGGCAGCAGCTTCTCGCAGCAGAGGGTGAAGTCCTACACGCAGATCGTCACCACCCCAAGGGTCCTCCGTCCGGTGATCGAGGAGTTGGGGCTGGACACCACCCCCGACCAACTGGCTGAGCAGATCGTCGTCAGCTCCCCGTCCGACACGGTGCTGGTGGACATCGCCGTGCGCGACACCGACGCGGCTCGTGCGGCCCGGATCGCGAACGAGATCAGCGAGTCGTTCGTCGCGGTCGTCGACCAGTTGGAGCGCAGCGCCTCACAGCCGTCTCCGGTGCGGATCAGTTCGGTGCGTCAGGCGCTCGAGCCCACCGTGCCGGTGCTGCCCGCGACCACCCTGACCCTGATCATGGGCGTGGTGCTCGGTTTCGTGCTGGGCGCGATCGCCGCGCTGGTGCGGCACACGACCGATACCTACGTCCGCACGGAACGTGATCTGGGTGGCGTCGTGAACGCTCCCATCCTCGGTGAGATTCCGTTCGACCGTCAGTCCGCGGACCAGCCGTGCAGCCCGACGCTCATTGACCAGCCGCAGGGCGCAGCCGCCGAGGCGTACCGCGCGCTGCGCACCAACCTGCAGTTCGTCGAGGCGGCGGGCCAACTCAACTCCCTGGTGGTGACCTCATCCGTGGCCAGGGAGGGCAAGAGCACCACCGCGATCAACCTCGCGCTCGCGCTCGCCGACAACGGCCTGAAGGTGGTCGTGGTCGACGCCGACCTGCGTCGGCCCAAGATCGCGCACTACCTGGGGCTGATTGACACCGTGGGGCTGACCACCGTGCTGCTCGGCAAGATCGATTGGCGGGCCGCTCTGCAGAAGTGGGGCGGGCAGCTCCACGTGCTGGCCGCGGGCGATGCACCGCCGAATCCCAGCGAGCTGCTCAGCACGCAGCGCATGACCGACCTGCTGCGCCAGCTGGAGAGCGAGTTCGACCTCGTCATCCTCGACGCACCACCGCTGCTGCCGGTCACCGACGCGGCGCTGCTGTCGACCTGTGCTGGTGGCGCCGTCGTGCTCGCGAGCTCCGGCAGGGTTCGCCGGGACCAGTTGTCCAGGGCACTGCGGTCGCTGGAGATCGTCGGGGCCCGGCTGCTCGGTGTCGTGCTCAACATGCTGCCCGCATCACCCCGGACCGGTGCGACCTACTACACGAACAGCTACTACACGACGACCTATCGTCCGCGTTCCCGGTGGCGGCGTCTGTTCGGTGGTGCGCCATCAGCGCCCGCGCAGCCGGAGACGGTCGAGGATCTGCGCAGCAAGTCGGCCGCGATATCGTGACTCCTCGCCCGCGGCGTGGGGCTCAGTACGCCCCCACGCCGCGGACGACGACCCAGATGGTCTTCCACAGGATCACCAGATCGGTGGTGAACGACCAGTTCTCCACGTAGTAGAGGTCGAGTGCGAGCCCGTCGTGCCAGTTCAGGTCTGAGCGTCCGCTGATCTGCCACAGCCCGGTGAGCCCCGGCTTGACCAGCAGCCTGCGCCGGGTGTCTTTCGCATAGCTGAGCACCTCATCCGGCAGCGGGGGACGCGGGCCGACCAGGCTCATCCGGCCCGTGATCACGTTGAGCAGTTGCGGCAGCTCGTCCAGCGAGTAGAGCCGCAGGCGCCTGCCCACCCTGGTCACCCTGGGATCTGCCTGGATCTTGAACAGCGGTCCGTCGGAGTCGTTGTGCGCGGCCAGCTCGTCGCGGCGAGCCTCGGCGTCCGGCACCATCGTGCGGAACTTCCAGATGCGGAACTCCTTGCCGTGCTTGCCGATCCGCCATTGGCGGTGGAACACCGGCCCTTTCGAGTCCAGGGTGATCAACACCGCGATCGTCAGGAACACCGGGACGAGGACGACAACGCCCACCAGGGCCACCGTGAAGTCGAACGCCCGCTTGGCCACCCGCCGGGCACCGATCAGCGAGGGTTCCTCGATACACAGCAGCGGAAGCCCCGCCACCGGCCGGGTGTGCACTCTCGGGCCGGCGATCGCGGTCAGACCGGGCATGATCACCAGCTGCATGTCGGTGCCCTCGAGCAACCAGCCGAGCCGGCGCAGCACGGACGGACCGATCGCACCGCACGCGGCCACCGCGATCACCGACGCGAACTGGCGGCGCGCCATGCGCAGGATGCTGCGCGCCAGATCGGTTTCGTCGCACTCGTCGGGCACCACGTACGTGCCGACCACGGCGTATCCCACCGCCGGCAAGGCACGGAGTTGTTCGGTCAACTCCGTGACTTGGGCCGGCGCGCCGACAACGAACGTCCTGCTCGACCATTCGCCGTCCCGGCGGAGGATGTACAGCCACTGCCGCCACAGCCACCGCGTGAGCAGCAGCGCCGCCATGCCGATCGGGATCGCCTGCACGAGGTATGCCCGGACGAGCTCATTGCGGGACAGGTAGGCCAGTACGGTTACCGAGCCCGCCACGTTGATCGTCGCGGCCGCCACGCGTTTGTACTCCTCCTGGCCCACACCGAGGACGTGCTGGTCCCTGCTGGCGAACAGCGACAGCGCCATCCACCACGCCGCGGCGGCACCGATGGTGACGAGGATCTGGACACGTGGGTGTACGAGCGCCATCGGGCCTCCCACGGCCTTGGCGACGATGGGTACTGACGACACCGACCAGAGCACGACAGCCGCGTCGGACCACGTGAGAAACCGGCGGTAGCGAAGCCACCACGGCTGATCGAAGTCGATCACGGCCACCTCCACCTGCGGATCGCGGTCATTGTCGTTGAGCCGACGTCGGCGCGATGCGGCTGTCACCTCATCGTGTTAGCCGTGTTGCCATCGCGGACCGGGCTTCTACGCTCGATTCCATGGGCGACACCGGCAGTTCCCCTTCCGCTGATGCTGACATCGACGACCTGTTGGGGGCTGACGCCGACGATCACTCGACACAGTGCGAGCGCCGGCGCAGGAGCATCATCGTCGTGCAGATCGGCGTCGCCCTGGTCGCATTCTTCGTGCTGGTCGCCGTCGGTTTCATGTGGAGCGTGCAGAACTCCCTCACGTCGTCGGTGCGCACGTTGCCCATGGACGCGCTGGACAATCTGCCCTCGCGTCCTCCTCAGCAGATCGAAACGGCGACGGGAAGAGCACCCGCCACCCTGCTGTTGCTCGGGTCGGACCGCAGGAACGGCATCGACGTGGGGGGCGGTGTCACCGGCCAGCGTGCGGACGCGATCATGCTGGTCCGCTTCAGCGCGGACCGACGGCGCATCGACGTGCTGTCGATACCGCGCGACGCGTGGGTCGACATCCCGGGACGAGGCGTAGGGAAGATCAACGCTTCGTTCAACGAGGGCGCGGGTCCGGCCGTGCAGACCGTGGAAGCGCTCACCGGCATCCGTGTCGACCACGTGATCGTCATCGACTTCACCGGGGTGCGGCAGCTCACCACAGCACTCGGCGGAGTCACGGTGATCAACGAACACGGGGGCGTCGACCCGCTGACCGGTATGCATTTCGCAGCAGGGCCCATCGTGTTGTCGGGCGACCGCGCGCTCACCTTCCTCCGGTGGCGCTACAACCTGCCCGGCGGCGACTTCGGCCGCATGGCGCACCACCAGGCGTTGGTCGGTGCGGTCGCCGTGCAGTTGCGCCGCTCCATCGTGGTCACCAATCCCGTTGTGCTGCACGACATGGTGAAGATCATCGGTTCCCACCTGACCGTCGACGCGCAGCTCACCCGCGAGAAGATGAGTGAGCTGATGACAGACGTCCTGACCGTGCCGAAGGAAGGCGTCCGTTTCTACATCGCGCCGTCCGTGGGATTCGGCCGCGGCCCGGTGGGGGAGTCCTACGTGGAGCTTGACCACGCCGCGCTGCGCGCGGCGTGCGCGGCGATTCGCGACGACCAACCCGTTTCGCTTCCTCCCACGCCCATCACGCTTCCTTGAGCTAAGGGTTCACCGAGTCGGCCGCGCGCTGGGCCACCGCTGCGCCGCGAGCGGCCGCGTGCGCCAGTGGGAGCCAGCTCACGACGGTCCTCCGTGGACGCCGAACGCGTTTGGTCAGTCTTAGGGCGACAACCGCGGCCAGCAGGCTGCCCACACCGGTGGCAAGCCAGTACAGCAGCGGCACGCTGATGCCGAACAGCTGTTGCTCGGCATGGGTCAGGGGTACGAGCAGTGTGCCGGCGACGCCGATCGAGATGGAGCCGAGGAAGCAGACGCACCTGACGTTCACAAGAAGCTCCCGGTGAGTCTCAACTGTGCCGCGTACAGCAGACCGGTGACCTGATCCACGCTACGCACAATGGTCTCGGCCGTCCGATGGAGTGTGGCGGCTGGTCGTCCGACGGGATCGGGAATGTCGTGATCACCGCGCTGGACCGGCGCGGCGGCACCGCGTTCCCGGATGGTCCGGTGCACGAGCGACGCCAGTTGCCCGGCCGGATCGGTGGCGTCGCACACGCGGACGCGATCCACGCACTTGGCCAGCTCCCGCAACGTCACGGTGTAGGTCAAGGCCAGTGGCCGCATCCTGAGCGCCTCGGCCAGTTCGGCGCGGGTCATGGTCACCACGACGTCGGCCTCCTCCAACAGGGCGGGAGTCAGCGCACGAGAACGGAAGTCCGCGCAGGCCGGATCGTCGTCGGTCAGCAATCGCACGTACTCCTTCACCATCGGGCGACCGGGAATGGCGCGCACGCCGGCACTGCGCACCGAGAACAGCGGCTCCAGTCCTCGCCTGCGCAGCACGGTCTCGAAGTGCCTGTGCGCCAACGGAGAGCGACACTCGTTGGCGTTGCAGACGAACAGCACGTTCAATCGGTCGGTCACTTTGCCTCCCGCTTCACGAGATCCTCCACCCAACGTCCGTATGCGGCCACCGCGTCCCGCTCACAGAGCACGGCGTCGGCGTAGCGGCGGCCGTTCTCACCCAACCAGCGAGCGCGGACGCGATCGTCGCCCAGTTCGAGGACGGCGTCGAGCAGAGCCGACGGCTCACCGGGTGGTACCCGGACTCCGGCGCCGGACGAGGTTAGTTCCGCGTTGGCCGGGCTGTCCGGATCGGTGACGGCAACCACCGGCCGGCCCGCGGCGAAGTACGACGTGAGCTTGCTCGGTACCGACATGGTGCGCAGGCCGGGGCGTTCGTTGACCAGCAGCACGTCGGCCGCGGCGAGGAGGTCCGGGAAGCGATCCTCCGCCACTGGCGGCGACACCGACACGGTCGGCACGCCCACCGCTGCCTGCACCACGTCATGACGTTGAGCGCCGTCCCCGACCAGTACGAAGTGGATCGGAACGGATCGCTCATCCGCCAGGCGAGCGGCTCGCACCACCGAGGTGAGGTCCTGCTTGGCGCCCATGTTTCCCGCGTGCAGCACCACCAACCGGTCGTCCGGCCAGCCGAACTCGCGCCGCACCAGTGCGCGGTCGGCGGTTGGTGGCCGGATGTGCGTCCAGTTGCGGATCACCGTGATGTGGTCGGAAGCGACGTCGTGGACGTCGCGCAGTGTGCGTTCAAAGTGGTCGTGCACCGCGACAATGCCGTCGGCGCCGCGCAGCAGCGCCCCCTCCGCGCGCAGGACGGCCGAGCCCGCGCGCCCTCCGAGCGCGCCGATCTCCGCGATGCTGTTGGCGTAAATGTCCTGCACCACGACACCGAACGGTGCCCCGGCCCGCCGGGCGATCCACCGGGCCGCAGCTGTTGACAGCAACGAGGGACTCACCCCGATCACCACGTCGAAGGTGTGCCACTCTCGGCCGATCGTGCGCAGCAGCGCGTGCAGTGCGAACGACGCCTCGTGGACGATCCGGCCGGGCCCGGTGGAGCTGGACGGCACGTGGTGGCGGAGCCGGGTGATCGCCACGTTCCCGTCGGTCTCGTGGCGAACCAGCCTGCGGTAGCCTTCAGCCACCCTCCATTGTGGATAGTACGGGTATCCCGCGATCACGGTGACCCGATGACCCGCGTCCGCCAGTCCGCGGGCCACACCCGTGGTGTATGGCGCGATACCAGTGTGCTCGGGAGCGTAGTTCAGACCGACGATCAGGATCCGCTTGCCGTCACTCATCCGCGCACAGTCTCCCTGTTGTCGAGGAACCACTTGTAGGTCGCGGCGATGCCCTCGACCAGACCGATCGTCGGCCGCCAGCCGAGCGCGGTCATCCGCGACACGTCGAGCACCTTGCGGGGTGTGCCGTCCGGGCGGGACGGGTCGAAGACGATCTCACCGCGGTAGCCGGTCACCTCGGCGATCAACGAGGCCAGCTCGGCGATGCTCAGGTCGGAGCCCGTGCCGACGTTGATCGGGTCGTCGTCGTCGTAGTGCCGCAGGAGTGTCGTGCATGCGGCGGCCAGATCGTCCGCGTGCAGGAACTCGCGGCGCGGAGCACCCGACCCCCATACCGTTACCGAGGCGGCACCGGACTCGGCCGCCTCGTGGAACCTGCGGATGAGGCCGGGCAGCACGTGCGAGTGCTCGGGGTGGAAGTTGTCACCGGGGCCGTAGAGGTTGGTCGGCATCGCCGAGATCCACGCCAGCCCGTCCTGCCTGCGCACCGCGCGCACCTGGGTGATGCCCGCGATCTTCGCGACTGCGTACGCTTCGTTGGTCTGCTCGAGGGGGCCGGTGAGCAGTGTCGACTCGCGGATCGGCTGCGGGGCGTGCTTGGGATAGATGCACGACGAACCAAGGAACAGCAGCCGGGGGACACCGAGCCTGCGCGCCGCGTCCATGACCGAAACCTGGATGCGCAGGTTGTCGGACAGGAAGTCCGCCGGGTGCGCGTTGTTGGCCGCGATGCCGCCGACCCGCGCCGCCGCGAGCACGACGATCTGGGGCCGGTGCGCCGCCATGAACTCCCACGTGCGATCCGAGTCGCGCAGCTCCAGTTCGGCCGATCGAACGCCGATCACCTTCCGGAAGCCCTCTCCGCGCAGCCGCCGCGCGATGGCCGATCCGGCGAGTCCCGCGTGGCCGGCCACGAACACCGGCTGGTCATAGTCAATCGTTTTGTCGGGCACAGTACCCCTTTCAGGTGAAGCTACCCCGCATCGATGTGCAAGCGGGGCGGATCGGCATATCTACTTGGTGTCGTTACTCCAATCGAATAACTGGCTTCGAGGCTAGGTGGGCCGATGAGACGGGCTATGATTTCCGGTATCACGGGTCAGGATGGCAGCTATCTCGCGGAGCTGCTCCTGGAAAAGGGCTACGAAGTGCACGGAATCGTGCGACGCGCCAGCAACTTCAACACCGCGCGTATCGAGCACCTCTACCAGGACCCTCGGATCTCACTTACTAGGCTGAAACTGCACTACGGCGACCTTACGGACAGTTCTCGGTTGAGCGCGCTGCTCGCTGAAATCGAGCCTGATGAGGTGTACCACCTCGCGGCGCAAAGTCACGTTCGAGTGAGTTTTGACGAGCCGGTGCACACGGCGGATACAACGGCCCTCGGGACCGTGCGCTTTCTCGAAGCGATTCGCGTGGCCGAACTGCCCTGCCGTTTCTACCAGGCGTCCAGCTCGGAGATGTTCGGCGATACCCCGCCGCCGCAGAACGAGCTGTCGCCGCTGCAGCCGAGGTCTCCCTATGCCGCGTCGAAGACATTCGCCTACTGGGTAACCCGCAACTACCGCGAGGCGTACGGTGTGTACGCGGTGAATGGCATTCTGTTCAACCATGAAAGCCCACGACGTGGGCCGACTTTCGTCACCCGCAAGATCACTATGGCCGCGGCGCGAATCAGCGTCGGACTGCAGAACGTACTGTACCTCGGCAACCTGGACGCGGTGCGGGACTGGGGGTACGCGCCCGAGTACGTCGACGCGATGTGGCGCACACTGCAGCAGGACGAGCCATCCGACTACGCGGTCGCCACCGGCGTACCCTGCACGGTGCGGGAATTCCTCGGATACGCCTTCGAGCACGTCGGTCTCGACTGGCGGGAGTACGTTCGGTTCGACGAACGTCACCTGCGTCCGACCGAAGTCAACGCCTTGATCGGTGACTCGAGCAAGGCCGAGCGCGAACTCGGCTGGCGGGCCCGTGTGCACAGCGCCGAGCTGGCCAGGTTGATGACGGACGCCGACCTCGTCCTGGCGAAGGAGGAGGCCGCTCTCGCGCACGTCCGTCAGGTCACGCAGTCGAACCGCCGGTCGGCGACCGAACTGCGGCGGGCCGGGATATGACCAGGCGGATCCTGCACGCCGTGGCGAGCGCCGGTGATACCTGCGGCGGTGTGTCGGCGGCGATCGCCTCGCTCGGGGCCGTGGAAAGCGCGGCGGGCCACGACGCCACGCTGGTCACCCTCTACCGGCCCGAGCAGGGCATCACGCTGCTGTCGGGGCTTCCCCGGTGGTACGACGTAGAGCTGGTGCGGCCGGGACGGCTGGCCGGCCGGTTCCACGGTGGCAGCCGACTCACCGAGGCGCTGCGGCGGTTGGTGCCGCAGCACGATCTGGTGGTGCTGCACGGTGTGTTCGATCTGGCCTCGGTGGTCGGCGGACGTACGGCCCGCCGGTTCGGAGTGCCGTACCTGCTCTGGCCACACGGCAGCCTCGATCCGTACGACCTGCGCAAGCACAGCTGGGCAAAGCACAAGCTTGCTTTCCTGTGGCGGGAGAGCCTGGACGGCGCCGCGGCACTGATGTGCACCAGCCAGCGCGAGGCCGATCGCCTCGAGACGTTCGGGGCCACCACCCGCCGGCTGGTCCTGCCGCTGCCGCTGCCCGATGACGTGCAGCCGCTGGACCGGAGGGAGGCACGTCGGCGGTGCCAGCTCCCCGCCGATGCGCGCATCGTGCTGTTCCTCGGCCGGATCGACGCGAAGAAGGGGCTGCTCCCGCTGCTTTCCGGTTTCGCCCGTGCGGCGCAGCCGGAGGATCTGCTGGTCATCGCGGGATCGGGTAACCCGAAGCTGACCGCTCAACTGCGCAGACAGGCGGACGAGCTGCGCTGCCGAGTGATCTTCACCGGATGGGTCGACGGCGCACGCAGCCGCGAGCTGCTGGCCGCGGCCGACGTGTTCGCACTGATCAGCGACAACGAGAACTTCGCGGTAGCCGTCGCGGAGGCCGCTCAGGCCGGTGTGGCCACGTTGATCAGCGACGAGGTGTATCTCGGCGACGAGCTGGTGCCGGCGGGCGCCAGCGCGGTCTGCGGGCGCAGTCCGGACCTGGTGGCGCGGGCGCTGCGCGAACTGCTCGCGGATCCGCACCGCCGCAGACGGATGGGTGCGGCCGGGCGGGCGTGGGCACGCGCCAACCTCCAGGTCTCCGCGGTGGCCGAGACATACCTGGAGCTCGTGGGTGAGGTGATGCGGGAATGCCGGGCATCAGTGTACTGATGCCGTGCTGGAACGCGGGACCGTATCTGCGGTCGAGTGTAGACAGTGTGGTGAGTCAGTTGTCCGATCAGGACGAACTGATCGTGCAGGACGCCTGTTCCACCGACGGATCCGCCGAGGTGCTGGACGCCGCCGCGGCCGCCAACTCCGGCGTGAGCGTCCGGCACGAGCCCGACGGCGGACAGTCTGACGCGCTGAACCGAGCTTTGCGCCGGGCCCGCAACGACCTGATCTGCTGGGTCAACGCGGACGATCTGCTGCTGCCGGGTGCGCTGGACGCGGTGCGCGCCGCGATCTCCGGGCACGGCGCCGTGCCCGATCTCGTCGTCGGAGCATGGCAGATGCTCGCCCCTGACGGCCAGGTCATCCGGCGCCACCCGGCGGCCGCGCTTGAGCGCGGCCGGCTGCTGGTGTGGGGGTGCTACGCATTCTCCGGCGCGGTGCTCATCCGCCGCGACATGCTGGTCGCTTGCGGCGGGTTCACCGAGAACCTGCACTACGTCATGGACTTCGACCTGATGCTCAAGCTCGCCGACACCGCGGCCGACCAGTTGGTGATCGACCATTCGCTGGCCGCGCTGCGCTTCCACACGACAGCGAAGTCCAGCACATGCGGTACCCGGTTCCTCACCGAGGCGTTCGGTGTGCGCTGGCGCGGGCTGCGCGGACCCCGCGAGGTCGTGCGGGCCGCGGCCGGATCGGCACTGCACGCCGTCGGCGTCGCGACCCTCCTGCTCAGGTACGCCCCCACCTACTCCCGGCTCCGAAGGAAGGCCACCTCATCGTGACGCCACGAGTCCTCGCCACCACGCTGTGCTGGCTGTTGCCACCGAGCAGGATGAAGAACGCGCTGCTGCGCGCGCTGGGACACCGGGTGCACCCGAGCGCCCATCTGGGGATTTGCCTCGTCGTCAACACCGGCGAGATCGCTGTCGGTGAGGCCGCCTTCGTGGGGCACGGCAACGTCTTCCGGAGGCTGCGGGCACTGCGCATCGGTGAGGACGCCGTCATCGGACAGCTCAACTGGTTCTCCATCGCGCCGTCGCTGACTCCTGCCAAGGACGGGCTCGGCGGAATGCTGCGACTCGACGACCACGCCGTGATCACCAACAGACACTACGTGGACTGCTCGGGCGGGGTGTGGCTGGCCCGGTTCGCCTCGCTCGTCGGCGTGCGGAGCACCGTGCTGACCCACAGTCTCGACCTGCGGGCGGGCAAGCAGACCACCGCCTCGGTCGTGCTGGCCGAGCACGCGTTCGTCGGCACCAGCTCGACGATCATGCCGGGCACGCGGATGGCCTCGCGGGCGGTGCTCGCCGCGGGTGGCGTCACCGCGCTCGGCGGCCGGTACGAACCGAACACCCTCTACGGTGGCGTGCCCGCCAAGCCGATCAAGAACATCGACGGCGCGTACTTCCACCGGGCGCGGGCGTGGGTCGTGCAATGAGGCCGACGGGAGGCACGGGTGCGCGTCTGGCGCTCGGCCCTGTGCTGGCCGGCATCGGCGCCTGGCTGTTCTTCCCGGCGGTCGGCCGGATCTCGCTGATCGAGATCGCCGCGGTCGCGCTCGCGCCGTGCTGCGTGTTCGCACTGCTGCACCTGCCGAAAGGGCGTGCGGTGATGGCAACGGCCGTGTTGTGGACGATCGGGCTCGTGGTAGGCCAACTGGTACATCCCGCCAACAGCCTCGTGGCGATCAAAGCGGTCGCCGCGGCGGTCGTGCTCGCGCTCACAGTCGGTCTCGTCTGCGCGGTGCTCCTGCAGCACACGAAAACCGGCGACATGGCGACGGCACACCATCAACTCGTCATCGGGTTCGCCATCGGCCAGTTGCTCGGCATGGTCGTCACCCCGCCCGCGGTCTCGGCACTCGATCCGTGGAAGTTCGGCCTCGGTCAGTCGGCCACGCTGCTCGCACTGGTCGCGGTGGAACGGCTGCACCCGGCGGCGCGCCGGGTGGCTGTGCCGTCCGTGCTGCTGATGGCCGCGGGCCTGCACCTCGCCTTCGGCGACCGCAGCCTCGCCCTGTTCGCGGTGCTCATCGCCGTGGCCTCGATGGTGGTGTCGAAACAGGGGCACGGCCGGCTGCTGCTGTTCTGCGTCTCGGCGGTGGGCGCGGCGATGCTGCTCGCTCACCTCTACACGGCACTGGCCGCCGATGGCAGCCTCGGTCCTGCCGAGCAGCAGAAGGTGAGCTTCCAGAACGGCGACTTCGGCATCGCCGTCGGCGGACGCAAGGACGTCGTGTTCCTCATCGCCGGGGCACTGCACAGTCCGCTGATCGGCTGGGGCCCCAGCGCGCTCGTGCCGAGCGAGGTGAAAGCCGGTGCGGTGCGCTGGCTGATCGACCACGGTTACCCGATCTCGAGCTTCGACCTCGTCACCTTCGTGCGACCTGACTCGCTGTACCTGCACTCGATGATCCTCGGCTCGTGGGTTACCGGTGGCCTGCTGGCGCTGCCCTTCTGGTTGCTCGCCACCCTGCTGATCTGCCGGGGACTGCTGCGCGCCCTGCGGGCCCGCGCGATGGCCGAGTCGTACCTGCTGCTGGTCGCGTTGTGGCACGTGTTCCTGTCACCACACGGAGACACCACGAGGGGCCACATCGCGGTCGCGGTCGCGCTTGTCGTGACGGGACTTGCGGCGCACCCGAAGCCAAAGCGCGACGGTCGTGAGGGCACAGCCGATGGCATAGCCGCACGAGGCGCCGACAGCGGGAGCAGCCGGGACAGCGACAGCCCCGACCGCGATCCCACCGAGCCCGCACAGCACGCCGGCCGGAAGCACGACGCTGACGAACGTTTCCGCCCCCTCCGCCTGTAGCTGGACGACCAGTATCTGCGCGACGACTACGATGGCGGCGGCGATCAGGTAGCAGCGGACGGCGGGCACCGCGGCGGCGAACGGCGGACCCGCGACGAGCGGCACGAACGCTCCGGTGAGCGCGAACGCTCCGGCGAGCCCGGCCAGGCTCAGCGCGCCGAGCAGCCGGAGGGTGCCGATGGCGGATCGGTTCCCCGCCGCGAGAGCGGGCAGTGCAGCCGTGCTCGCCGCATTCACGAGGAACAGCAGCGGACCGAGCATCCGCGCGCCGACGGAGTACAGGCCGGCCTGCTCGGCACCCGCCACCGCGGCAACCACCGCTGCATCGAGCAGGACGAGGTTGCCCGCCACGGTCGATCCGGCGAACCGCAGCCCGTATCCGATCGTCTTGTGTAGCCGGATGCGTTCCCCTCGCCGGGCGGTGCGCAGGCTGAGCATCATCACCGCGGCCACTACCAGGGCTCCGGCGAGCAGTCCTCCGCACATGGCGACCGCGCCTCCGGCTCCGAACTGCCGCGCGATGAGCGCGACGACCAGCGCCACAGATCGTTCGGCGACCGGGCACGCCGCGCTACGGCCGCTCAAACCGAGGACCTGCCAGCACGACTGGATGATCAGCGTGGTCGCGCGCACCGCCGCGTAACCGAGAGCGAGGACGAGCGTGAGGTCACCCGTGACGAGACCGATGATCGCGATCAGCGGCAGCAGCACCAGCGGTTTCCCCACGACCACCGAACGGAGGTCGTCCGGTTGGAGTTCGCCTCGTCCACCGTCCCGCAGCACCCTGATCGACGCGCCCGCGTCGAAGAGGTGGGTTGCCGCGACGGCAACGCCGTAGCAAACAACGGCGACACCGAACTCAGCGACGCCGTCGCGAGCCACCACGAGCAGCAGCACGGTGGTGATCGCCTGTGCGGCGAGCTGTCCGCTGCCGATCGTGGTGACTGTCGCGAGGACCGAGCGCGACGCACCTCGGCGTAAGCCACCCGAAGGTGTGGTAGCGGATCGTCTGAAGCGCGACATGATCCAAGTATGTCCACAATCGACGGAGCAGGATGGTGTACGGCAGGGAAGTTCGCCGCTTCGGAGGATGTGGTTGACGTGGCAGGTGATCTCTCCCGACTGCTGCCCGGCAGGGTGAGAACCATGGTGAAACGCACCGCCAACCGGTTCGGCATCGACATCACGCGCAATCCGTTCCCCCGGCGCCTGGCGACCCTCTGCGACCTGCTCGACGTGCGCGCTGTCCTGGACGTGGGCGCGAACGCCGGTCAGTACGCCACTCTGCTCCGCGACGCGGGCTACCGGGGCGAGATCGTGTCCTGCGAACCGCTGGCCGCACCGTTCGCCGCCCTGAGTGCACGTGCCGCGAACGATTCTCGATGGCACGTCGAGCAGTTCGCCCTCGGCGCGGAGGCGGGCACGGTGCCCGTGCACGTCGCGGCCAACTCGTTTTCCTCGTCCGTGTTGCCCATGTTGGACGCACACCTCAACGCGGCTCCTGAGTCCCGGTACGTTGGCGTCGAGGAGTCCACGATGTCCACAGTGGATGAAATGCTCGCCCGACACGGTCTCGACCCCGCACGCACCTTGCTCAAGATCGACGTGCAGGGCTATGAGTGGGAGGTTCTCCGCGGCGCGGCGCGCTCGCTGTCCGGGCTGCTCGCCGTACAGGTGGAGCTGTCCACGGTCTCGCTCTACGCGGGGCAACGCCTGATGGGCGACATCGTCGACCTGCTCGTCGGCCACGAATTCGTCCAGTGGACGCTGGAACCGGGGTTCAGCGACCCCAGGAGCGGGCGGATGCTGCAGTGCGACGGCGTTTTCGTCCGATCGAGCGCTGTCGAAGAGCCGCGGTGATGGCGGTCCGCCTGCCGAGACCGTCGATCGCGGTGCACGCCGATCCCCACCCGGTTCGCCGCGTGCGGATCGCGCTGGTCCGGAGGATCGCCTCTGCGCACGCTTCGGTCACCACGGGCAGGCTGCTGATGCCCGTGCTCGCCGTACTGGATCGGCTGCTGCCGCCGAGCCCGCTTCCGGCGCTGCGCGCGGAACTCGCCCAGGGGGTGGAGATGCGGCTGGACGGCGCCGGTGCGGTGGCCAGAAGCGCCCTGATTGGAGCCGGATACGAGCACCGGGAGGTCGAACTGCTGGCCACCGCGGTTCGGCCGGGCGGCCTGTTCGTGGACGTCGGGGCGAACATCGGCTGGTTCAGCCTGCTGATCGCCCACAACCGGCCCGAGTCGGCGGTCTGGGCGATCGAGCCGATTCCGGCGACGGCCGATCTGCTGACCGAGCACGTGCGCGCCGCGGGCCTGGACACCGTCCGTGTGCTGCGGTGTGCCGTCGGCGCCACTCGAGGATCAGCACTGTTCGAGATCACGAGTGACAACGCCTACGCGCACCGCACCGAACTTCCGCATGCCGAACATCCGTGCGGCGGCAGGGTTCGTTGCGACGTCGCGCCGCTCGACGAGCTGTGGCGGGAGGCCGGATGCCCGAGGGTGGACGCGGTGAAGATCGACGTGGAGGGCGTCGAGGTCGACGTGCTGGCCGGCGCTCGCGCGCTGCTGGCCCGCGACCGGCCGATGCTGGTCGTCGAGGTGCAGTCCGACCGCGCGGCCGAGGCCGTCACGGCCGAACTCGCTCCACACGGCTATCGCCGACGGCACCACGCGGGAGTCCTGCCCTACAACGCCTGCTTCTACGCCGATTCCTGATGGGCCGGATCCTGATCATGCGAACCGGAGATGACGCGACCGGGGTTGCCTACTACCGTGGCCGCCTCGGGCACGTCGTGCAGCACCACGGTTCCCGCGCCGATCCACGCTCCCGAACCGATGTGCACATCACCGAGGACGGTGGCCCCCGCGCCGACGAAGACGTCGTCACCGAGAGTCGGGTAGGCGGGTGTTCTGCCGCGGCCGAGCCGCTCGCCCAGGGTGATCCTCTGGCAGAGAAAGGCATTGCGGCCCACCACCGCGCCCGCACCGATCACCACGCCGTTGGGATGTTCCATCCGCAGCCCCGGCCCGATCTCGCATCCGGGCACGAAGTCCGCGCCGGTGAGCACGTGCGCCAGCGACCGGACCAGCGGAGCGAACCGCGACCGCCGTCGGCCCCGGCCCATCCACTGCTGCACCCGCAGCAGCGCCACCGCGAGCACACCGGGCCTGGTCGCGAGCAGCCACAGGACACGACCGAGCGAGCACGACGGCCGGGCGGTGGCCGCGGTGAGATCGGCCCGCCACGCCGCTCGCAGCGAAAGGTGGTGCGGATCAGCCATCCCAGATCATCTCCCAACGCACAACGATCAGGAGGATAGGACGCATGACGCACGCTGACTGGCTTCGCGCGGTGGCACAACACCAAAGTGTGGCGCACGGTGCCGGACACGACCACGTGCCTGGCTCGCCGCACCTGCGGCACGCGGCGTTGCACAGTCGCGTCGTCACCGCGTGCCGCTCCGTGGTGGCAGACGTGCTGCGCGAGCGGGGCAGCTGCCGGGTGCTGGAGATCGGCGCGGGGCACGGCGTGTTCACCGACCACCTAGCCGCGCTCGGCGCCGAGGTGTGGGTGACCGAGATGAGCAGGGCCAGCGTCGACGTGCTGCGTTCGCGGTTCAGCGGTTACGAGCGGGTGCACGTGGTCCACGACGAGGACGGCACCGGCGTCGCACGCGGGCCGGAGGTCGACGTCGTGTTGTACATATCGGTGTTGCACCACATACCCGACTACCTCGGCGCGGTCACCGCCGTGCTCGACCGCGTCGCGCCCGGCGGCGCGTTCGTCAGCTTCCAGGACCCGCTGTGGTATCCAAGGCGTTCCAGAACCTCGCTGCTGGCCGACCGCGGTGCTTATCTGCTGTGGCGCCTGACCAGGGGCAACCTGCGTCGGGGCGTCGCGTCGATGGTGCGCCGAGCGCGCGGGGCCTACGACTTGAACAACCCGTCGGACACGGTCGAGTACCACGTGGTGCGCGACGGCGTCGACGAGCAGGCCCTGATGGCCGTGCTCGAACCACGGTTCGCAACGGTCGACCTGCATCGGTACTGGTCCACGCAGGCGCGCTGGCTGCAGTGGCTCGGGGAGCGGATCGCCCCGGCCAACACCTTCGGCGTCGTGGCGACCGGTGGACGCCCGTGATCGACCGCCCGGACCGGTTTGGGGTGGCGCCCATCCGCTCGGCCAGCGCATGGCGACCTGCTGATCGAAGTCGAATCGGCAGCGGATCACTCCCGCCAGCCACTGCACGGGGTTGAGGCTGGCTCCCGCGGTGAGGTGGGCCAGCACCTCGCGGACGGTGAACCGGTCACACGACGACCGAGTGACCCACTGCCGGTCGGGCAACTCCGCGAGCTGGCTAGCCTCGTCTTCCGCACATGAGAACGGGTGAGTTGATCAGGCAGGTCGATTGCCTGCCCGATCACGGGCTCTGCCAGGGTGTTCGATCGGGGATCAACCCAGTTGTCAATGGCCATTCGTTCTTGGCTCTGCACAACGGACCGCCCCGAGTCGGGTGGAGGCTCTGATACCTGGAAGGGGTGAGGAGCTATGGCGCCACCGAGGAAGTACTCGTTTGAGCTGCGGGAGCGTGCGGTTCGGATGGTCTTTGAGTTGCGTGGGCAGGGCGAGCGGACGGGTGTGATCGCTCGGGTTGCGGATCAGCTCGGGGTGCATCGGGAGGCGTTGCGGACGTGGGTCCGGCAGGCCGAGGTCGATGGCGGGAAACGGCCGGGGACGTCGACGAGTGATGCTCAGCGGATCGCCGATCTTGAACGTGAAGTGCGTGATTTGCGGCGGGTGAACGACATTCTGAAGGGCGCGTCGGCGTATTTCGCCCGTGAACTCGACCCCAGGCTGCCGCGCTAGTGCCAGTCGAGTTCATTGATATCCATCGCGAGCAGTTCGTGTGGAGCCGATCTGTGCTGTGCTGGAGTGTGCGCCGTCCACGTATTGGGCGGCGAAGAAACGGGAGTCGAGTCCGTCGGCTCGCGCGGTCCGGGATGAATGGTTGAAGAAGGAGGTCTCGAGGGGGGTGGCACGGGCCTGGGCGTGGTCTGTACGGGGGCGTTCGATACACATCCATCTGCTCTGCGGAACGACTTGACCAGATCGGCGCTGCGCGCTCGGTCGGCAGCAAAGGCGACTCGTATGACAATGCCGCCGCCGAGTCGCTCAACAGTCTCTGCAAGAAGGAGCTCATCGACTTCCGCGGAGGCTGGAAAAATGCGACGGACGTGACGCTGGCCACGATGGAATGGGTTTCCTGGTACAACTCGGAAAGGCTACGTTCTTACTGCGGGAACACTCTTCCGGCCGAGTGCGAGGAGACGTTCCACCGGGCGGCCGCCGACATCGGCGCAGCAGTCTGAAACCAACTGATCCGGCCTCCAACTTTGCCGGGGCGGTCCAGTTCACCTGGCGTGGAGTGCTGACGGGTGGCGCGGTTCTGGTCTTCGCGATCATCGCGGGCGTATTCCTGCTCGACGACTGGACGGCGTTCCTGTCCTGGGGCTCGCTGAGCCTTGTGCTGACCATCGTGGTGTTCGTCTCGCAGTGGCACTACATCCGGCGCGGACCTTCCCCCGGCTGCCCGCGAGCATGCGTGATGGCACCACCCCTCGTCTGACTCGTCCGATGACGGGTAGCCGGTGAGGATCGGTCCGCAGGTGGCTGAGTTCAAGGCGCCGCGCGCAGCGCGGCCCTGCGACGAAGTCCGATGGGTGGGTGAGGAGCCAAGATGGCCCAACATCGAGCTGAGCAGACGAAACAGGCGAGCGGCTGGTACTCACACCTTGAAGGTGTCTTCGAGTATCAGCCGCTCGCCTGTTGATGTTGCCCATGTTTTGCGTGCCCCCGGCAAGGCACCATGCAGACCTGCTCACCACTTCGGCTCAGCGTCTGACCGGCAAGTTGGTGCTTGAGAGCAGCTTCGTCGTGGACGAGCCGCGGGGTGGGCGATGAACAGCCAGGTGGGGCGCAGGGCTGGCGAACTGACTGTCGATCCTTGGTCTCTTGCTCGGCATCAGGCACCTCGCACTCGCCGGCGCCTCCGACGAGGTTCTGCGTCCAGCTCGTCGTCAGTTGATGTTCGCGAGCGCGGTCACGTTGGCGTTGAACATTGCAGACCCTATCGCCGCTGGCGAGTACGGAAAGGCGGCGTTCGACGCCGTTGGGCCCCTGTTGCTGATCGGTTGGGCAGAGGTCGGCCCAGGTGTGCTGCACGCGATCAAGGTAGCTGCTCCGTCGATTGCTGCTGGTTGTGCAGGTGCCGATTGCCAGCACGACAACCAGCAGCAGGAGGTCACGGAGTGTGGGATACAGCTGAACGAAGCCGAGCGTCTTGAGCCGGACCCGCACCAGTCGCGTGCGCGGGCGACGCACGGCTACCCGATAGAGGCGTACCTCGACGGGGCGAGAGCCGAGGATGCAGCTCATCGTGCCGCTCATCAGAAGCCGATCTCTGCTGAGAACCTGCGGGCGCGATTGCGGATCGGCGCTGCCCCTGCCCGTCAGCTGGTCAAGATCGCTCGGTCGAGTTCGCTGGGCAGAAGGTCGCCGTGGTCGGTGGCGGCAACACCGGTGTCCAGATCGCCGCCGACCTTGTGACGCACGCCGGGCTGACCTGGATGACCTGCCGACCGCCGCGGTACATGCCGGACGAGATCGACGGCAAGGCGCTGTTCGACATCGCCATCCGACGCGGCAGCGTCAGGTAACTCGGCGACATCGTGGCGGTGCCGCCAGTTCGAGAGGCGTGTGACAGCCAGCTGCTCGTGGCGACACCAATGGACACCGAGGCCCTGTCGGCAGCCGATGTCGTGATGTAGTGCACCGGGTTCCGGCCTACGCTCACGCATCTTGCGTCGCTGAAAGTGCGGAATGGCTGAACGACTCATCGACCGGCTGCTCATCATCAACGAGCGTCACCTCAAGTCAGTGCTGAACCGCCAGGTGTCCCACTACAACACCGTCGACCACACCGAGAGCGGCACCACACTCCACCGCGACCGGGTTGCCCGATCCCAGAACCCGGCTGTAGCTACGTACGTCGTCGGCGAGCGGTCGGCGGCTTGATCAACGAGTACGAGTCGGCAGCGGCTTGATGCGCAGGCCAGGCCTGTTGAGCCGTGTTTGGGTAACCACAGGTGTTCTAGGCCGACGGTTCAAGTCGCGGCGTCGCTGACCGTGGATCACCATTCTTCGGTGTGATCACGAGTAGAACTGCTTGGGTCGGGACTCCGGACAGGACATCGATGACTGGTACAGACGTCGCGGCGCGGATCGCGGAGTTGCGGGGCGCGGATGCGGTCGACGCCGCTGAGCTGGATGCGCTGTGGGACGCGTTGGCGCCGGTGTGTGCGGAGGAGATCCTCGGCCGCTGGAAGGGTGATAGCTTCGCCACCGGCCATCCGTGGCGTGTGCTGCTGGTGGCGTGCCGGTGGTACGGCAAGCACCTCAACGCTGTCGACGACGTGAAACCGCTCATCTGCCGTGCCGAGGACGGCAGCCTCTACTCCAATGTGGACCTGACTGGTGGTGAGGCGAGCCTGTGGAACGTCGAGTTCCGCGGTGAGGTGACAGCGACGGTCGTGTACGACACCATGCCGGTCCTTGATCACTTCAAGCGGGTGGACGAAGACATCCTGCTGGGTGTGATGAACGGCAAGGCCCCGGTCCTGCACAACGGGCACCACTTCTACTTTCTGTTGGAGCGGCAGGCGTGAGGACCACTACGGCTGCGTTGTCCCGTGGCTTGGCTGGTCCGTTCTCCGTCGAGCCGATCCAGGTAGCCGATCCGGTCGGCGACGAGGTGCTGGTCCGTGTCGTGGCGGTTGGCGTCTGCCACACCGACCTCACCGGTCGGCTGGCGAGCGCGCTCGGAGCGCCGGTGTTGCTCGGCCACGAGGGTGCGGGCGTCGTCGAGGAGGTCGGTCCGGACGTCACTGGTATCCGGCCGGGTGATCATGTGGTGCTTAGCTTCCGCAGTTGTGGCCGGTGTGGGAGGTGTGTGGCGGGGCGGCCCGCCTACTGCGCTGAGTGGCAGGCGCTCAATGCGTTCGGTCGTCGTGGTGACGGAAGTCCCATGGTGTGCGCGGGCGGCAGACCGGTGATGGCGGGGTTCTTCGGTCAGTCCAGTTTCGCCGGCTACGCACTGGCGCATCAGGACAACGTGGTCGTGGTGGATCCGGGAGTGGACTTGGCCGTCGCCGCCCCGTTCGGTTGCGGTTTCCAGACCGGTGCTGGTGCGGTGCTCAACGTGTTGCGGCCCGACGAATCCTCCACTGTGGTCGTGTACGGCACCGGTTCGGTCGGACTGGCCGGACTGCTGGCCGCCCACGGGTCGGGCGCACGGACCATCGCGGTCAACCCCTCCGCGCCGCGGCGGGAGCTGGCTCTGCGGCTCGGGGCCACCCACGCACTGGACCCCACCGGCATCGACGTCGCTGCCGCGATCGCCGACCTCACCGGGGGCGGCAGCACGCATGCGCTGGACACCACGGGCGTGCCTGCGGTCATCGCGTCCGCGGTCAAGGCCCTCGCTCCGACCGGGACCGCGGTCGTTGTCGGCCTGGGGCTTGCCGAGCTGACAGTGGATGTACTGGACCTGCTGTACGGCGGGAAAACCCTGCGTGGTTGTGTCGAAGGCGACGCGGTGCCCCAGACGTTCATCCCCCACCTCCTCGACCTCTACGCGGCGGGCCGGTTGCCCGTCGACCAGCTCATCACGACCTTCCCGCTGGCACAGATCAACGAAGCAGTAGCGGCCCAGCAGGCGGGCGAGGTTGTCAAAGCGGTGCTGATGCCTGAGATGCCGTGCTGATAGCGGTGCCGCCGCCAGGACGCCCGGCTGACGCGACGTGTGCTCGGGGCTAGTCGAGTGCGAGCTCGTATTCAGCAGGGGCGGGCATCCTGGCGAGCATGCGGCGGGTGTCGAGCTCGTTGCGTTTGATGTTCAGTTCCCATTCCAGGGGGTTGGCGCGTTGCGCTTGCCGGAGTGCGCGCGCAACGGTCACGGCGGCGGGAAGGGCAGGGTAGGTGAGTGTGCGGGGGAAGTTGTAGGTGTCGGCGAACTGGTCGCCGTTGAGGTGGAGGATCTGGCTGTAGATGGCCTTCCGATCGGCGGGCGGGGGAAACAGGAACTGGTCCCTGGCAAGGTCGACGAAGGCCTGCACGCTGGCGGTGATCAGGGTCCGGGTGGGCTCGCCGGGGGCCTCGTCGGTGGCGGTGAGCAGAGCCAGCAATCGCTCGGCTTGAGCGTGGTCGCTGATCTGGCCGGTGAGGGCGGGATCGATGCCGAGGACGCCGGCGATGCGCCGCCACAGCACGTAGGTGCCGGCGAGTTCGTCGGCGGTGAAGTCGAAACCGACCGCGGTGAGCGCGCGGTAGCACTGCAAGGTGAAGTCCAGCCAGGTACGGGCCAGGTCCACCTGCCCGAGCGGGGCACCCCACTGATCGGCGTCCCACCCGCCGCGCACGGCGAAAACCCGGGCCCGGGCGTGGAGCAGCCGCACGTACAAAGTAGCGATGTAGCCGTCCCTGCCGACGGCCATGGCGCCGGGCAGCATCGAGTGGAACACCCACCCGAAGGTTTCCCACAGCCGCCGCCTGGCATCGTCGACCAACCGGCGGGTATGCACCAGCACCTCGGCGATGGACGGGGAGAGATAGGTCTGCAGGACCGCCCGCGGCCCCAACCCGAGGCAGTGGAACTCCGGAGCCACGGTCAAAAAGGTGCGGGACCCGCGCGCCAGCGCCTGCGGGGTGGCCCAGTCCGGCACGGTCTCGGCCTGACGCAGCAGAGCGGCGATCGCCGGGGGCGGATTGGTCAATGACGCCAACCCGTGACGGATCCCCTGCTTGAGCTGCTCCCGCGCCGGGGCACCCAACGCGGCCAGTTCGGGGATCACGTCGTCGGCCAGGGGATCACCGATCCGCAATGCGCGGGCGAGCAACTCGGCACGGGCACCGAACTGCCGCCGGATCACCGCCGGATCACCCCGCCGCGACGGCCACGCCTGCGCTTGCCCCGGCACGGACGTGTTCCGGGCGTGGCCGGCGGGTGCGCCTCCGTGTGTGCCCAGTGCTCCCGACACGCCACCACTGTTCAACACCGCGTGTCTGCCCACATGTTCCATACCGGCATCACGCAAACCGACCGCTGATCACCATGCCCGGTTCACATCGTCCCCGCCGAGAGAGCGGTGCGGTGCTCCCGATCCCCGCGCCGATGACGACGCTGTGCGGCCTGGCACCGCCAGTCGCGGACAGCCCATGCGCAGCACACCCCGGTGTGTTGGTCCTCCTGGGCACCGACGCATCGGGGTGTGCCGCGGCCGCGCGGCGGGGTGTGTCATCACGATCACGACGATAGATCGACAGGTCTTATCCCGCCTGATACATGACCTGGACGTGGTGTCAGCCGGCCGGGACCGCCTCGCTGCACTAGCCATGCCGGGGAGACGCCATCCGATCGGGGTACACACCACGTGATGCCCCGGCCGGAAGTCGGTCACGACGTGGGCGGAACGAAACGGCCCTGGGCCGTGACGTGAGCGACCACGGTATCGGCGGAGAGACTCGGCAAGCCGTAGGAACGAGCCGACGTCGTCCACAAGTCCAGCATCTCTGACGTCAGACGCACCGGCAGATCAGATATCTTCAGTTCCACCGGCTTACCCGGCGCGCCGGGAACGACAGCGAGATCGCCCTCTGTCGCACGCCAACGGAACACCGGCTGCATGCCGGCATCAACATCGTTGACCATGTAGCGACCCGATATCTGCTCGTCCCGTACGTCGCCCGCCAACCGGGTAACCCGTACTTCGGTGGACGCGACGCGCAAGATCAAGCCACCGTCTGCGACGCCAGTGCCCTGCGTGTGAGCAGGGTTGCTGAGAGAGGGATCACCCTGGGCCGAGCGCACCGGGAACCGGATTCCCCGTCCGCCATTGCGCTCGATCAACTCAGCCGGGGCAATGGCCTCCACCGTGGCGCCACGCTGGTCCATCTCTGCCTGCGCCTGCGGAGCCCACACGATCTCGATCCATCCCCCTTCGCCCACGCCGATCGTGGTGGACGCATCAGCAGCCGCGGGCGCCATCGCCGCATGGGCCAACAACGGGGACGTCAACGCGCCACTTAGAACCGATCGCCGAGAGACACCCATCGTCAGCTGCCTTCCTTACCGAGCTACGAACAGTCCACAGGGGATCGTCCCGCTCCAACCGCTCGCTGACCCCGATGTCACCACGAAAACACTCCAACGAGGGCACTTCCCACCTGTTCGGGGACCCACAACGCCTCCGACCGACCGTAGTGACGGGCCCAGCGTCTGTCTTGGAAAGACTCGGTGCCTCGTTGAGCCGGTCTTGAGCGTTGGTTTCGATCGTGCGGAGACGCGGCCCACGCTCACCAGCCAGTGATCCCCGGGCAGCAGAACACGTGGCCGAAACCCGTGACGAGATTCGTGCTCAGCGGTCGCGGTCGACCGCGGTGGCGGCCAGTGCGGTGAGGCGGTCTCGACTGGCTGACGGGGGTAGTTCGGCGAGTGCGGCTTGAGCGCGTTCCGCGCTGGTCCGCGCTCGTTCGATCACGTCGTCGATCGCGCCGGTGCGGACCAGTATCTCTCGTGTCTGGGCGTGCGCGGTGTGCACATCGGTGTAGCCGCGGAAGATCGCTTCGAGTTGCTGACGGTCGGCGGGGCCGGCGGCGTCGTAGGCGAGCAGGACGGGCAGGTTGGGCTGCCGGTTCGCGATATCGCTGATCGCGGTCTTTCCCGCGGTGTGTTCGTCGCTGGTGTAGGGCAGCAGGTCGTCGCGGAGCTGGAACGCGACCCCCAACTGTTCGCCGTACTCCCGCAAGCACGCCACCTGATTGCCCGGTGCGTCGGCCAAGACAGCGCCTGCCTGGCAGGCAGCGCCGAACAGGGCCGCGGTCTTGCCGTGGACGACTTCCAACACGGCCGGTATCCCGCAGGACAGGTCACCGCGGATCATGGCCTCCTGGAACGCTGCCCGGCACATCTCCCTGCCGGTGTCGAACGCCACCCGCAACGCCCGCTCCATACGGTCCATCGGCATCCCCGAGTCGCGTGCGTCAAGCATCGCGCTGGCTCCGATCATCACCAGTCCGTCACCGACCAGCAGCGCTTCGTTGATCCCGAACTGTTCGGCGGTGGAGGGTTTACCTCGGCGGACCGGGTCGCGGTCGATGATGTCGTCGTGCACCAGGCTGGCCACGTGCACGCACTGCAAGCCGGCCGCGAACGGCACCATCGAGTGCACGTCACCACCCACCGCGGCGGCCGATTCCAGACACAGCACCGGCCGCAGCAGTTTTCCCGTCGGGAACAACGCGTCCATGGCCTCCACCGCCAGCGGACCGTCCTCCTTGCCGACCAACCGCCGCAGCTCGGCCTTGACCAAGTCCACCAGCGAGGGGTCGACCGCCTCGCCCACTGCCTGCTCAACGATCGACATGATGTCCTTCCAGTCCGGGGCGTGTGGTCAGCAGGGGATAGCGGAACGCCAGTACGGCAACCACACCGCCAGCGCCTCGGCGGGATTGGGGCGAATGGGCCGGTGCAGCAACGCGGGACCAGAGGCGAGCACCTCACGCACATGCAACTCGCAATACTCCCCGATCGCGCCCGCGACCGGCCAGGGCAGGAGCTGTTCCAGTTCCGCGACCAGGACAGGCATGCGACGGCGTACCCGATCAGCTTCGAAGGCCAGCAGCCCTGCCGTGCCCGAGGTCCAGTGCGCGGCCCTCAACTCCTCGGCCTGAACCCCGAACCGCGCCAGATCCTCCAACGGCAGGTACAGCCGGTCCGTACGCAGGTCGTCGGACAGGTCGCAGAGCAGGTCCACCAGCTGGGCCAGCTGCCCGAGCTCACGGAACACGGGCACGACGTTCCCGCTGACACCGAGGCGTTGCGCGATCAGCGCCAGCACGGTGAACAAGCCACCAGTCATCGCCGTCGACCACACCCGGAGTTCTTCGTAGGTGGTGAACTCGACGAACGCGGTGTCTCGCCGCATCGCCCCCACCATCTCCTCCACAATGGACGACGGCAGGTCCCACACACGCCATGTGTTCGCCGCCGCGTGCAGGACCGGGTCGGTGGAGTGCTCGTCGACGAGCGCGGTAGCCGCGGCATCAGCCCACTGGTCCAGCCGCTGTCGCCGCCCCTCGACCGAGCCCGTGTCAGCACGGTCATCAGCGGCATACCCCAACGCGATCGCCGCGGCGATGTACGGACGGAACGCGGCAGGAAGCGCCCGCAACGGGAACTTCGCGAACCCGTCATCCCGCCGAGCCACATCACGGACGCAGAACAGATAGCACTCCCGCAACACCGGATCCACGACACCCGCCGCGTCCAGCCAACGCCGCACCAACACCGCAGGCCTCCATCACTCCCCGAACCACAAAGCCTGACCAACTATCCACAACCACCACCCCGCAGCCCCGGCATCACCAGTTGATCTCACTCCACCGGGCGAGACATTCCACGCGTACGACACCAACCACATAGGTGGTACGACCAGGTCCATCACGAAGCCGCCAGCGACTGCTGACGAAACGGCAGCGCGGCTGTTCGACGTGGTCATCTGTGAGGAGATCGGTCGTGTCGGCCGACGGGCGTACATCTCCAATGAGATCGAGCGTCGCCTTGAGCAGCTCGGTGTGCGGCTGATCGCGGCCGACGAACGGTTCCAGCTCGGCGACGTCGGCCGCCGGGCCAAGACGGCGACGCAGGTGCTGACTCGACGGGTCAAGCAGGGTGTCACCGAGTGGTACGTGCTGGAGATGCTCGAAAAGAGCTGGGGCGGGTTCGAGACTCACCCTCAGCAGGGTTATGACGTCGGCAAGCTTTGCTACGGCTTCAGGGCCGACCCTGTGCCGCATCCCGTTCCCGCCAAGCGTGCCAAGGGCATCAAGAAGACCCGGTTGCTGATTCATTCTGTCGAGGGTCCCTGTGTCCAGCGGCAGTACTTGTGGCGCACGACCGAGCGTCTCGGCTACCAGGCAATCGCGGATCGTCTGAACGAAGACCTCGTGCTCAATCCACCGCCGACGCCGGTCGAGCCGGACCGTGCTGTCGGTTTGTGGACGTACTCCAGCGTCCGGGAAGTCCTGACCAACCCGAAGTACACGGGGCACATGCTCTGGAACCGCCGCGCGCGCAAGGGTGCGGGCAAGAACAAGGTCATCCGGTCGCGGAGTGGGTCTGGCCGGTCGAGCCGACGCACGAGGCCCTCATCAGCCTGGAAACGTTCGTCCAAGCCCAGCAGGTCTCGGCTCGCCGCGAGCGGTCGCGGACAAGCCCTGGCTTGAACAGTGCTCCGGAGTCGAAGCGGGTCTACCGCCTGCGGAGCTACGTGTCATGCCTGCATTGCCTCCGGCGGCTGTTTGGCAACGCCAACCACGCCGGAACCGTCTTCTACGGCTGCCAGCCCAAGAAGGCCTATCGCCCCGACGGTCATCCGCCGATGTTCCGCGTGCGCGAGGACGAGCTGCTGGTTGGTCTCAACAAGTTCCTGGTGCACGAGGGTCTTCGGCCCTTACCGTCGCAGCCTCTTCGCCGCGGGGAAGGCCGACCAGGTCAGGCCGCTGAGAAGGAGCGCGAGGACAAAGTCGCGGCGATCGGTCGCGCGCTGCGTGACAACCGAACCAGGTCGACCAACCTGCTTCGCAGCCTGGAGGCCGCCACCGAGGTGTCGCGACCGCTGTTCGAGGCGCTTCGGCTTGAGATCCACTACGACTACGAAACGAGGACTGCCGTGTGTCGAAATCACCCTGATCGGAGACACGGTCGAAACAGCAGAAAGGGCCGCAACCGAGGCGGTCGCGGCCCTTCCGAAGCAACGCTCTGCTCGTAGTGAGCAGGTCTGCGTGGTGCCCCCGGCGGGAGCACCAAAGGATGGGAACAGGGCTGACCAGCGGTTTCAGGTTGGATGCTTGGTCGTGCAGGCCAGTTTCACGTTGTAGTGGTCAGGTAGCGCTCGCGTGCGGCGGCGCGCTGCCGTTTCGGTGGTGCCACAGCACTACGTCGCGGATGACCGCCGCCTGTTGCAGTCCGAGGCGCTCAGCTTCGGCGCCGTCAACGAGGTTGATTTCGAAGACGGCGCCCACGGCTTCGTGTTGCTGCTGACGGCGGGCGCGCTGCCTGGAATCGGGAGCTGTGTTCATGCTGCGACCTGGACCTCGGCATGTCTGAGCGCTTCGCGGTCGACTTGGTCCATGCCGCCCCACACGCCGTAGCTCTCGCCAGTGGTGAGTGCCGTGATGGCACAGGTGAGGCGGACTGGGCATAGGCGACAGATCGCTTTGCAGTCCGCCGTGGCCGCGCTTCCCGGCTCGGCGTCGATCCAGTCGACTTCTCGGTCTGCGTTTCGGCATGCTGCGTGCACCTGCCACTTCAGTGCACGCAGCGCGATGTGTGTGGTCATACCGCTGGACGAAGGGGGCTGCCGAGGAGGTAGTCGGCGAGGTGGCGGGAGGCGGTGTTGAGCTGTGCCGCCACCTGGTGGCGGCTTATCCCGCGCTGCTTGGCCGCGGTTGATCGGTCTCCGTGGTCGAGGAGCACATCGGACACGAGGTCGGCTTCGTGGGGTGTGATGACACCGGACAGCATGGCTCCTGCCAGGACGAGGTCCGGGTGTCCGTCGACTGTGCGGGTGTCGATTGCGGTGTCGGTGAGTTCGGACCGGGTCATCGCTCGCCGCCTTTCGCTGTTGCAGGCTTCGTGGCCGCGCCGGAACGCCGCCCAGTAGAGCTGCCCGAAGATCTTCGGCGACCGGGCGTCGGCGACGTCGAGTGCTTGGAGGAAGCCTTCGAGGATCTCGGAGTCCAGGTCGTTGCGGTCACCGCAGAAGCGGGAACCCAGCTTTCCAGCGATGTGCTTCAGACCCGGCATCATCATCGCGGCGGCCACCGTCGTCCACGGTTCCGGCGTCGCGTATGCCCGTCGGACGAGTTCCTGCCACACAGCGTCCTTGGTCACCCAGCTCGTCTGCCGCTTGAGAAGCAATACGCGCACCTGGTCCAGGGACAGCTCCTCGTTGGGCAAACCGCATCCGAGTGCCGCGCAGTCGAGGGTAAGCGGCTGCGGGCCGGCGGTCATCGCGAGGAATCGCCGTTCGATCACGTCCAGGTGCGAAGGGGAGAGCGAGGTCATCGGGGAGGTGCCTTTCGGGGCGGGGGACCATCTCACCGCCAAATCCGCCTCCTGCGGCGTCCGGTGGCACGGATTCACCAAAACGGGTGGCGTGTCGCTTGTGCGTCGCATCGTGCAGCCCGACGTAGAACTCCCCCTTTGGTCGCCTCGGGGGCCACTCGCGAGGGTGAACTGACACATCGTTGATATAGGCCCAGACCGGATGCCGACGCGGCCTCAAGCACGTCTGTCTGTCGGTGCTGCTCCGTAGGATTCACCGTGAACAATCGTCCGAAGATCCTGGACTATGGGGGCATGCTCAGTGAGCGCAACAGGCCGCAGGCGCCAGTCCGCCAGCCCTGAACCGACGATCGTGCCGGTCTCCCGGCTCGCGGACCGTGTGCTGACCGGCGAGATCGTGCTGCCGAAATACCAGCGGGCGTTCGTGTGGGGGCCCCACCAGATCCTCCACCTCCTGGATTCGGTCCTACGCAACTACCCGATCGGCAGCCTGCTGCTGTGGGACACCACGGAGCAACTCGCCAGCGAGGAGACCGTCGCGGGCTTGGAGGTGGACCCGCCGCGTCCCGGTCGTCCGGTCAAGTACATCCTCGACGGCCAGCAGAGGCTCGCCAGCATCATCGGCGCACTGCACGGCGGTACTGGTCTCTGGGACATCGCCTTCGATCTGGAGGAGGAACGCTTCTTCCAGCGCACCCCGGAGAGCCCGACGGGACCGCACATTATCCCGATGCGGAAGGTGAGCTCTGCTGGTTCCCTCTTCGGGCAAGTAGCCGAGTTGTCCTCTGGGCTGCGCGAGCGCGCGACTGAGCTGTACGAGCAGTTCGCCAATTACCTGGTGCCAGTGGTGACCTTGGACCACATGTCAGCGGAGGAGTCCGCAGAAGTCTTCGTACGGATTAACAGCACGGGCACGACGATGAACATCGTCGACGTAGCGCGAGCCGGCACGTGGAGTCCCGATTTCGACCTCAAGGAGGAGATCGAATCACTGCTCCAGGTCCTCGACGCAAAGCGCTACGGCCGGGTCGATACTAAGACCATGCTCCGCACGATCGCGGTTGCTGCCGGATTCGGGTTCTCCACAAAGGACATCAACCGTCTGAGAGAACTCGACAAGGAACGGCTGCGGGGAGCCGTCGCCGAGGCAGCGAAGGCAGCCGAGAGGGCGGTGGACTTCCTCAGCACTCAGATCCGTACACCGAAGGCCGACGCTCTTCCCTACTATAACCAGTTCGCGGTACTCGTTGAGGTGTTCCGACAGCTACCTAAGCCCTCGTCCGCGCAGTACGACGCGTTGCGCCGCTGGTTCTGGCTGACCGCGAGTGGCGAGTACTTCAAGGGCTGGAGCGAGGCCCAGATGGGCCCGGACCTTCAGGCGATCACTGCCTTCGCCAAGAATGAGGCCCAAGAGATCGAAACCGGTGCCGCGCTCCCGCGGAGCGCTTTGTGGCGACGGAGCCCATTCTCCAAACGGAACGCACCGAGCAAGCTCCTCGCTCTCCTTCTTGCGTACGAGGACCCACTGGACCTGCTCACCGGGCAACGGATCGACGTGGGAAAGGCCTTGTCGTGGCAGAACGACAAGGAGTTCCACCACTTCTTTCCCAAGGCGTATCTGCGATCGCGCGGGGTGAGCAGTGCTGGGGCGAACGTCTGCGGCAACCTGGTCATGCTGACCTCCCACAGCAACATCTGGGTGACAGATCGGCCGCCCTCGCAGTATCTGCGGGACCTGGCCGATATCGAGGGCGAGGGAGCGCTACGTGAGCGGTTGAGCACTTGCCTGGTGGAGGAAGACGCGTACCAGGCGGCACTGCGGGACGACTACGACACGTTTCTGCGCGTGAGGTCGGAGACGTTGCACCGGCGTTTGATGCAGTTGATCGGTGGAGCGGCGGGATCGCTCAGCCCTGCCGCGAGGGGTGAGGCGGAGTCATTGCCCGATGACGAGGGGCTGGAGGAGGAAGCGGACTCCGACTCCCTTCTAGAGGAACCGATCGACCGCGATTCTGTGGACTGAGGAATGGGGTAGAGGCGAAATGCGGATAACGGATGTTCCGGTTGCTGACCGGCCTCGAGAGCGGTTGCTGGACCGAGGAGTGGAAGCGCTTTCCGACCGCGAACTCCTTGCCCTGCTGATCGGCTCAGGCACGGGCGGTTGCGATGCAGTGGAACTGGCGGGGCAGCTGATTGCTCAACACGGCGGGTTGTACGAACTCTCCCGAACGCCGGCACACGAGCTGATGGCGGGGCTAGCGGGGATGGGGCCAGCGAAGGCGACGCGCATCGCGGCCGCTTTTCAGCTGGGGCGCCGGGCAGCACCAGCCGCGGTCGAGAGTCGGCAATACGTTCGCGGATCCGCCGACTTGGCCAGCATTGCAGCACCGCTGCTGAGGGGCCTGAGGCATGAGCGGGTCGTGGTCGTGGTGTGCGACGCAGCTGGCGCGGTACTGCGGAAGACGACGCTGACCGAGGGTGCGGTTGATCGCTCTCTTCTTCATGTACGCGATGTGCTGACCCTGGTCCTGGCCACGAGTGGCACGGCCTTCGGAGTGGCCCATAACCACCCCACAGGCCGCGTGGAGCCCAGTGAGCCCGACCGCCGCACGACAGCCCGCCTGGCGGCGGGAGCGGAAGCGGTCGGGCTTCGGTTCCTGGACCATGTGGTGGTTACGGACCGGGAGTGGCGGCGGGTGGAGGCCAGCCCCAGCTGAGAACCAGCTCGGGCTAACTACAGCTGCCCCGAGAACGCGGCGTTGAGGAGGACGGGGCGGAGAGCCGCTACTTGTGCGAGTTGTTCTGCTCCAGCTTCAGTCGTCTGCCGAACGATGCTGAGTTGCCGCGCAATGCGTTGTTGCTCGGGCAGACTGGGAAGCGGGACCGTAGTAGCAAGAAGTCGATCGACGTTCACACGTTGCCGCCTGGACCCCATACCCGTTCCCTTGTCCTTGAGAGCATCGTGTAGCCCAGGCCAACGAGCGAGGTGGGACATGTACTCGACGTCGGCGACGGAAGGATCGATGTCGAACGTAGGGAATTCATGCGAGACGTGGACGCCTTCGAACTCTGCCGGAACGACGGCGAGTGAGCCCTCCCAGCCAAATAGTTTGCTGTAAACGAACTGACCTGTATGTAGTCGGTTATATCGAGCATACTTCGTGTCGCTGCCGGAAGTGACTGGACGGCGAAAAAGGCCCCGCCCGCGGTTGAGGATGCCCGCAGTCTGGTAGTCCTCTTCGGGGGCCACGTCTACGAAGTCGCTACTCGGACGCAGTGCCGCGGAAAGTGGCGCTAGTTCTTCTATAGGTCGAAGCAGTGAGTCCTGGTGCTGCTGGGCGAGTTGGCTGGAATGATTTCGCAAAGTAGAAAACTGCGCGATTCGTGACAGTGCTGCGTCAAGTTTGTTGGCAACGCGACGCTGCTCGTCTGGATCTGGCAGTTGGACAATTTGGCGCTCGAAATTCTTAATTCCCAGCGTCCTGTTTCGTCCAGCTGAACCAGGGGAAGCTTCACGGATCACCCTAAGTCCGGGGCCGCCGTAGAAGTAGTGCATAAGGTATCGAGAATCCGCTTTTTTTGCATCAACCCTGTAGGTCATGAATCGGTGGGAACCGATCTTCCCAATCTCTCGATCTGATGCTAGCGCTACGGCGCCTTCCCAGGCGAATACGTTACTAAAGAGAAGATCGCCTGGCTCAATGTGAAATACTTTCTTGGTTCCCAGCTCTTCGCCATGTACAGGTGGCTTGTGGAAGACTCCGTTGCCGAACGAGCGAAGCCCGATCTCGTGGTAGACCCCGTCAGGGTGGACATCGACTGGCCTGCGGACGAGACTCATGATCTCTGCAACGCGGTAGTCGGTGAGCTTCATACAGTGCTCCGCAGTTCATCGTAGAGCTCATCAAGAAGCCCCAGAATCTCGTTCTCTGTCTTAATGAGCTCGGTCACAAGTTCTTCCGGTGACCGGTGCGTCAGGTCCTCTGCGCTATTCGGGTTCGGGATGTCTAGGTTGAATCCGGCATTCTCGATCTCGGCGGCCGACATCTTCCACGCGTAGCCGCCTTCTTCACGACCCTCCCGTTTTGCGCCGCCCCACCACTTCACACACGGCTCGAACTCCTCGAACCGCATGGGCTTGGTCTTGGTGTAGCTGCGGCGTCCTTCGGAAAGGGAAATCTCATAGAACCAGATCTCCTTCGTCGGTCGGCCTTTCTCGAAGAACAGCAGGTTCGAGGGGATCGGGGTGTACGGCGCGAAGACTCCCTGGGGCAGGCGGACGATGGTGTGCAGGTCGCATTCCTTCATCAGCTTCTGTTTGATACGTGCACCGACGCCGCCGTCGGAAAGACTTCCGTTCGGCAGGACGATCGCGCAGCGCCCATCTTTCTTCAACTGGTCAAGGATGGCGTGGACGAAGAGCCACGAGGTCTCCTGAGTCTGGTACCCCTTCGGGAACTTCTCGACGACCGACCGTTCTTCCTCGGCGCCGAACGGTGGGTTCGTCAACACCACGTCCACCCGGTCCGCCGCTGTCGCGTCCCGCATTTGCAGCAGGGCGTTCTCTCGGACCAACCGTGGCGCACCGATGCCGTGCAGTAGCAGGTTCATACTGGCCAGCAGATACGGGAGAGATTTCTTTTCGATGCCGCGGATGTCGTCGAGCAGGCGTCTGCGCTGGGTGTCGGTCTCCACCTGCTTTACCAGGTCCTCGTACGCCTGAACCAGGAAGCCGCCGGTGCCACAGGCCGGGTCGAGGATTGACTCTCCGAGGCCGAGGAATGACTGCTGCACCATGAATCGGTTTACGGGACGAGGGGTGTAGAACTCGCCGGAGTCGCCGGCTGCGTCTCGCATCTCCTTGAGGATCGACTCGTAAAGGAACGCCATCGTGTGGATGTCGTCCGAGGAGTCGAAGTGGATCTCGTCCACTAGGTTCACCAGGTCCCGTAGGAGGGTCCCAGACTGCATGCGGTTATCGACGTCCTTGAAGATTGTCGACAGCACGTTCCGCGGATCATCGGCATCGCCGTCGGAGCCCTTCAGCCCGGCAAGATACGGGATGAGTTCGTCGTTGACGAAGGTCTTCAGTTCGTTGCCGCTGAAGTCCGGCTTCGTCGCCCAGTTCTCCCATCGGTACGGTTCCTCGATCGCCGGACGATAGTCGGGGTCAAGCAGCGGTCCTACCTGCTCGACACGCTGGTCGAACGCTTTGAGGAACAGCAGCCAGGAAAGCTGGGGGAGGCGGTCGAGATCACCATTAAGCCCGGCGTCCTTGCGCATGGTGTCGCGTGCCGACTTGATGACGGACGCGAGTCGCGCCCTTGACGTGGTGGCCACAGCCGTCTTCTTCTTGGTGGACGCCATCTCAGTCTTTCTGCTTCAGTTCGGCTTCGCTGTTGTCAGATGTCTCGCACGGCGATCCGCGCAGCACGTCGAGCGCGGCGTCGAGTCGAGAGGAGTGTCGGTGAGGCCCGCCGGAGCGTGGTGGCGTCACGATAGCGATCGGTTGCTGCGTCCCCTGAAGTGCCCGCTCGATACTGAGTTCCGCTCGCGTGCCCAGCCGCTGGCCGTGTGCAGGAGGCGTCGCCGGGTAGTCAGCCCCGCTCCAGAGCCTCGGTGACTGCGAGGTTCACTACTGCCTGGTCCACTGGCACCGCCCCGCGCTCGACGCGCCCGTAACGGTGTTGTCACGCAGTAGTGTCACGTTCCTCGATCTTGTCCGTGGTGAGTTCGACCCGCCTATTTTTACGTAGCTTCCAGCAGCCGCTTGCTGAGCTCGTCAATGGCCTCGTGAAGAGGCTTCGCGCCGCCAAAGCGGTTCGCCAGCTCGACCACCGAACCAATCTCAGTGAAGGGACGGACACCCAGGGTTTCCGGCTTGAGCTGGGGAGAGCCATGCTCGGCGAACTTCAGCAACATCTCCTCCAGCACCTGTCGAGCTTGATGCTGGAAGGAATCCAGGAAGTCCCGGTGCTCGTGCAGGAACCGGTACAGCCGTTCCTCCCGGCTGACCAGCGGCAATCCCCAGGCGACGTTGAGGAGCAGGTCAATCGGATCGACGTCTGGACTACCGAACTCTTCCGGAAGTTCCTCCGCCTCGACGTCGGCGGCGTGCAGGATGGCCATGAGTTCGCGCCGGCTCTTGGCGACGGCCCACTGGGAGCGCAGCTTGTCCGGTGCGAGGTCAAGTTCGAGTACGCGGTCGTGTACCCATTGTTGGATGGTCACCAGCCTCATCGTCCGGCCGTCCGTGTCGAGCTGGTAGCGCCGCTCGCCCCACTTGTATACATGTACTCCGTTGACCACGTAGCGCCTGCCGCGGGATTGGATGCGGTCCACCTCGTCAGGGTCGTGGACCCTGTCATCTGCCAGGCGCTCGTCGAAGCTGCCGCCGTCCGTCTGGTCGTACGCGGCCTCAGGCTCGGCCACGCTCTCCGGGTCGACCTCGTCGCCTTCAGGGGTCTCTGGTGCGCTCCCGATCAAGTGTCCTTGCTCGTCGGCTGTATCGCGTAGGACGCGGAGCGGAGGACCGTCGAACCCAGGGTCGTTGAAGAGCCGGGTTGCCTCAACGAAGTCAATGATGTCGAAGGACCCCTTGCCGATCTCCGGACACAGACGGGTACCCCGACCGATGGTCTGTTTGAACTCGGGCATCGAGCCGATACGCCGGAACAGGACGATGTTGCGCACGGCTGGCAGGTCGATGCCGGTGTTGAGCAATTTCGAAGTCACGGCGATCACTGGTTCATCGGAGTCGTCTTTGCGGAAGTCATCCAGCAGAGCTCGACCATGGGGGCCGTCGGCGTCGGTGATCCGCACGACATAGTTGTGGTGCGTCTGCACCTCCGCCGAGGCCGCGTTGAAGACAGCCGTGCGCATGCGGGCGGCGTGGTTGTTGTCTTCGCAGAACACGATGGTCTTGCCGTGCCTGCCATCCTCTGCGGTGGATCGCAGGTAGTCGATGACGTACTGCGCTGCCGCCTCCGTGCGCTCCAGGATCACCATGACCCGCTCGAAGTCCTTCGGGCCGTAGACACCCTCCGGGATCTCGTTGCCGTACTTGTCCCGCTGTCCGGGCTCAGTCTGGTAACCCTCCATGTCTACGTTGAGCCGGACCCGGCGCACTCGGTATGGCGCCAGGAAGCCGTCTTCGATGCCATCGGCCAGCGAGTAGGTGTAGACGGGCTCGCCGAAGTAGTCGAAGGTATCGGCCTCCTTCTTGCTGATCGGGGTAGCGGTCAACCCAACCTGGGTCGCAGGAGAGAAGTGCTCCAGCACACGGCGCCACTGCGAATTATCTCTGGCACTGCCTCGGTGGCACTCATCCACGATGACCAGATCGAAGTATTCGGGTTCGTAGCGACGGAAAAGTTCTTCCTCGTCACCCTTCTCCAGCGCTTGGTAGAGAGCAAAGTAGATCTTCCGTCCTCGCACTGGCTCGCCGCTGATCTTGTGGACGTCGTCCGGGCCGAAGACAGGAAGAAAGTACTTGTCCTTGGGGTCGTCGACAAGCATCGACCGGTCTGACAGGTACAGAACCCTGGGCTTGCGGCCCGAGATCCACTGAGACCTGTAGAGTTTGGCGACCGTCTGAAGGGCCACCATGGTCTTTCCCGTACCAGTGGCCAGCACGAGGAGGATCCGCTTCTGCCCTGCTGCGATGGCCGCGAGGGTGCGGGCTACCGCGACGCGCTGGTAGTAGCGGGGCCGCTTTGCGGTGTTGTCTGAATTCCGCAGCGTGTGATCATAGGGTGCGGCCAGGAGCTCGCGTCCGATGATGGAGTCCGCCTGCTGGTCGGCCAGATAGCGACTCCACAGCTCCTCTGGCGAGGGAAAACGGTCGATCTCCCGGATCGTGGGAGCAGCACCGCTGTAGTCAATCTCCACGATCTCTCGGCCGTTGGTGGCGTAAGCGAAGGACAGACCGAGCTTGGCGGCGTACCGACGAGCCTGCTCCACACCGTCGTTGGCATCGGCGCGATAGCGCTTGGCCTCGACGACCCCGATGGGGACGTCCGGTGCATACTCCAGCACATAGTCTGCAACCAGAGGGTCGCCATCGACATGGCGCTTCGGCGTAGGTGTAAGCCGCCCATTGTTGATGCGGAACTGCGGACGGATCTGATCACTAGCCCACCCGGAACCCGTGAGGGCGGGTATGACCAATGCTCGGCACGTCTCGTCCTCTGTCATCCCCTGCTCAGCTGTCACCAAACGAAGAGTAGTGCCGCTGACTGCGGCTGTCCCCACAGTTGGTGAGATCAGCCTCTCCCTGAGAGGCCGCAGACATGCCGCTCACTGGCGGCCCACTCACCAGGCCGGGCTAGTGACGGGAGTTAGGTGAGCTCTATCGGGCTTGCCTGGGCACCGGACGTAACAGCAGTCACTAACGACTCGCCGAGTGGCCACCGGAGCTCGACACTCGTCCATGAAGCGCGCGCCGTCGAAGCGGCTAACGCTGAGCCGCACCCCTGTACGAGACCGGTGGACCAGGTCTGACCTGAAGATTGGCGCCTTCGGCTCCATGCTGGCCTTTGGGGAACAGGGCTGACATGCGGAAACGCTTGATCAATATGGTGCCCCCCGGCAGGAGATGACTCTGCACCAACGGAACCCCTCATGCATGCCCTGACCTGGGGTTTCTGGGTGTCCTGGGGATTCATCTCCAACTTCATCTGGGCAGGCACCCAGGGCTCGAACCTGCGGGCTCCCGCTCAGCCGAGGCGGTGCGGCAGGTTCGCGAAACGTGGAGTCAGCCTTCTCCAGCCGTACCGTGCCCGCTGACCCGTCGACCGTGGTGAGCCGCCCGGTCTTGATCTCGTGCGTGGCGTTCCGGACGCAGATGACCGCCGGATGCCGTACTCGCGGGCGACGGCGGCGCCGTGTGCGACGGTCGGCCCGGTCTCCGTCACCAGACCGGCTGCCGTCATGAACAGCGGTGTCCAGCCTGGATCCGTGGTCGGCGCCACGCGGATCTCGCCCGGATCGATGTGCGCACCGGCCGGATCGCGGATCACCCGTGCCCCTTCCACGTCGCCACGTGATCGATCAGGTCCTGGGCTCGGAACCTGAAACGAGATCGGTGATCGTGGCCGGGTTGACGCCGCAGACGCGCAGAACGCTCCTGGCGAGCGCTTCGGTGGCGTCCGGCAGCGTCATCCTTCCCGCGTTCACCGCGTCTCCGGCGGCGTGGCCGAGTGTGACGACGGCGGTCGCGAGCCACGGGGCGGGGACGTCGGTGGTGAACTCGCCGGATCGCCGGCCTCGGGTGAGCAGCCGGTCGAGGTGGTCGACCACCGGTTGGTGGCGAGCGTGGTCCGCTTCGACGTCGGCCGTGGTGGCGATGCTCAGCAGTAGCGGGTAGCGCTGAAGTGTTCGCCAGCTCGCGTCGAGCAGGCGGAGCAACGCGTTGGCCGCCGGGCCCTCGTCCAGACGTGCGGCATCCATTTCGGCGACCGCCTCGCCGGTGATCACGTCGATCACCGCGCCGATGAGTGCCTCGCGGGTCTTGAAGTGGGCGTAGACGGTCTGCCTACTCACCCCGGCCGCAGCGGCGATGTCCTCGACGCTCCCGTGGGGTTGGGCGGCCAGGATCTCCTTCGCGGCCAACAGGATCGCGCCGGCACTGCGGTCGGCGTCGGAGCGGCGCCGCCGACGCCGGGGAGTCGCTATCTCGGACACATTGTCAAGATTAACAAAGGTGGTTATGTTTGACATCATGTCAGATTTAACCAGTAGAGTTGGTCGTCGTGATGTGCTGCGGGCGGGTGCGGTCATGGTCGCCGCGGGGACGGCCGCCGCGGCCGTGCCCCTGGGCCGGGCTGCTGCGGCCGCAGGGGAACGCGTCCTCGCGCTGACCGGTGTCACGGTGATCGACGCCACCGGGTGCCCGCCTGGGCGCGATATGACCGTGCTCGTCCACGAGGAGCGCATCGTCGCGGTCGGACGCCGCGAAGCGGTTCGGGTGCCGGCCGGTGCGACGATCTTGGACCTGCCCGGGAAGTTCGTGATCCCCGGATTGTGGGACGCGCACGTGCACAGCATTCCCGCCGAGCGGATTTCTCCGCCGCTGTACCTGGTCAACGGCATCACGGCGGTTCGGGAGATGTCCGGTTCGGCGCTGCTGCACGAGTGGCGTGACCGGGTTGATCGCGGCGAGTTGTTGGGGCCGCGGTCGGTCATCGCGAGCCGGATCGTCGACGGCGCACCGACCATCGGCGACCCGGCGGCCTTCGTCGAGGTCGCCACCGAGGCACAGTCCCGCGAGGCGGTCCGGCGAGCCAAACGGGATGGCGCGGACTTCGTGAAGGTGTACTCGCGGCTGCCCGCCAACCTGCACCGCGCGATCGCCGAGGAGGCGCGCTGGCAGCGTATCCCGTTCGCCGGGCACTGCCCGGACGCGGTCCCGCTCAGTACGGCCAGCGCGGTGGGCCAGTACAGCATCGAACACCTGTACTCGACCTGGTACGACACCTCCGCCCGCGAGAAGGAACTGCGCGCCCGGATCGCCGGGCTGACGGTCGGCCGGAGTGACTACGTCGCCTGGATGCACGAGATCCACCGGCTGGAATGGGACGCCGCCGGCAGTTACAGCCCGAGGAAGGCAGCGGCCGTGTTCGCCACGCTGGCCCGCAACCGCACCCGGATCGTCCCCACCCTCGCGGTGTACCGGGTGCTGGACCGACCGGACGAGATCGCGCTGGACGACGAACGACTGAAGTACGTGCCGGTGGCAGTGGTCGAAGGCTGGCGCTGGGCGCTGGAGAACATCGTCAAAGGCGGTTGGACACCGGAGGAAACCGCCCAGCGCCACGCCCTGCTCGATCACCGGCTGGCGTTCGTGGGCGAGCTGGCCCGAGCCGACGTGCCGGTCATCGCCGGTACCGACAGCGGCGACATGCCCTTCGTCATCCCCGGATTCAGCCTGCACGACGAACTCGCCACGCTGGTGCGCGCCGGACTCTCACCACTCGACGCGCTGCGGGCCGCGACCATCGAACCGGCACGCATGCTCGGCCTGGACGACACGCTCGGCACCGTCGAACCGGGCAAGCTCGCCGACCTGGTGGTGTTGGACGCCGACCCGCTGGCCGACATCCACAACACCACCCGCGTCCACACCGTCCTCACCCGCGGACGCGTCATCTCCCCGGAGCAACGCACCCGCATGCTCGCCGACATCGCCGCCGCAGCGGCCGAGCCAGCCACGTCCTGAGCTTTCTCCTTGCCACACAACCAAACCTGAGGAGCTTCCCATGCCGATCCGACTCGTCACCGGGCTCGCGCTGCTGTCGACCGGCCTGCTCGCGGGCGCTTTCGGCTACGGCGCGGTCAACGTGGCCACCACGTTCAACGTGGTGCCGCTCGACGTGCGCCTCACCTTCCACTCGGCACTCATGCAGATGAACGGCCCCGTCATGCAAACCACGATGGCGCTGGCCGCGCTGAGCTCGCTCGTCCTCTCCGTCCTGGCACGCGGCACACACCGGTATCTGTCCGGCGCGGCCGGCGTACTGGTCGTGGCCTCGTTCCTGATCACCCGCTTCGGCAACGTGCCGATCAACGGCCAGATCAAGGTATGGGCCGTCACCACACCGCCAGCCGACTACGCGCCGCACCTCCAGCGATGGGAGACCTTCAACATCGTGCGCACCCTTACCGCGCTCGTCGCGTTCGTGCTCGTCATCGTCATCGCCACCCTCGTGACGCGAAGCCGACAGGCCGAACGCGAGCACGCGCTTCCCGCAGCGGCGTGACAACCGAGCCGATAGTCCACTCAGACTCACCAGGAGATCGTTCGTGCGTCCAGTAAGAACTCTGGCATCCCTCTCGATCCTGGCTCTCGCCGCGGCGCTCGCCGGCGCTGGAGCTGCCGCGGCGGCACCCGCGGAAGCGGCTACCGCGGTCCGCTGGACGGCAGCGTGGTCAGCCTCGCCGCAGCGTCCGAGCGCCAACTTCACGCCCAACTGGTCCGAGCAGGGCTTCGCCAACCAGACCGTGCGCCAGTCGGCCCGAGTCAGTCTCGATGGCGTGGCCGTGCGAATCCGGCTCGCCAACACCTACGGGACCACCCAACTGACCGTCACCAGCGCCACTGTCGCGCGCAATGCGGGCGGTGCCGCCGTACGGCCCAGCTCGGTTCGTCGCCTGACCGTGGCCGGAGCCTCGACGTTCACCATCCCGACCGGCGCCGAACTCGCAAGCGATCCGGCGCTTCTGCCCGTCAAAGCGCTGGACTCGGTGACGGTCACGCTGTACTTCGCCGCCCCGACCGGACCCGCGACCTACCACGCCCAGGCGATGACGACGAGCTACCGCGCCACCGGGAACCACACCACGGACACGCGCGCCACCGCGTTCACCGAATCCACCGCGTCCTGGTACTACCTCGCCGGAGTCGACGTCATCGGCGCGGCGTGCGGCCGGGACGGGGTGGTGCTGTTCGGAGACTCGCTCACCGACGGCTACGGATCCACCCCCGGTGCGGACAACCGCTACCCCGACGAACTCGCCGAACGACTGGCCGCCACCGGACACCCGCGCGCCGTGCTCAACCAGGGCATCGGCGGCAACCGGATGACCGTCGACTCCGCCTGGCTCGGCCACAAGGCCACCACCCGATTCCCCCGCGACGTCCTCGACCGGCCCGGAGCCGGCACGGTCATCGTGCTGGCAGGCATCAACGACATCGGCATGAGCGAGGCACGCCAGCCCCTCGCCGCCCCCTACACCGAGGTGTCGGCCGCCGAGATCATCGCCGGACACCGCGAGCTGATCCGCCAAGCCCGCGCTAAGGGTCTGCGGGTCATCGGCGGCACGATGCCGCCGATGAAGGGATCGCGCTACTACACCCCGCTCAGCGAAGCCAAGCGGGACGAGGTCAACACCTGGATCCGCACCAGCGACGAGTACGACGCGGTGATCGACTTCGACCGCGCACTCGCCTGGTCCGCCGACACACACCAGCTCGACCCCGCCTTCGACAGCGGCGACCACCTGCACCTCAACGACGCGGGCTACCGCGCGATGGCGGACGCCGTCACCATCCCCGACCTCGGCTGACGCAACCGCCCACGCTGCGGGCTCAGTCAGCCCAGGCGAGGAGTAACCAGCCTGACGCGACTCGATGGAGAGAGACAGGCTGGAACGACCAGGACTTCGGGACTGGTACCCACTCGTGAAGCCAGGGGCGGGCAAGAGCTGGCACGGATTCACCAGTCTGCGGCAGCGCCCTGGTCAGGTGCGGCGCGGTGCGGGTGAGCAGCACGTGCCGCAGAGAAGGTCATCAACAACCGAAACGGCTGGTACTCACACCTGGTAGGTGTCTTCGAGTACCAGCCGCTCGGCTGTTGATGTTGCCCATGTTCTGTGTGCCCCCGGCAGGAGACGGCTCTGCACTAGCGGAACCCCTTGTGTGTGCTCTGCGCTGTGGTTTTTGTGTGTCTTTGGGGTTCATCTGGAACTTCATGTGGGCAGGTACCCACGGCTCGAACCTGTGCGCTCGCGTGGCCCGTCAGGTGTGCTGTCAGGGGATGAAGGGCCATGGACTCCGCTGCGTCCGCCACGCACTCTTGCGCCAGCTTGAGCCCGTCGAACCAACGTCTGCCACGCCGGGAGGACGTCGATCTAGGCGAAGGCAGGGTCGGTTGATGATCGTCGAGAACATTGAGTGGGCGGCAGCGCGAGGGCGAGTCCGGTGCAGGTGAGCTCGGTGAGCGAACGGAAGCGGAAATCACTTTCGCGGCGTCGCTGAACGCGCTGGTTTCAGGACCGGCCTGCTGGTTGCACGCAGATGACGACGGCACTCCCTGGCTTCTCGGTTCCCTGGATCTCCGCGATGGCCCTGTCGTTCAAGGGGACTCTGCGCTTGGGCATCCGTGGCATCCGTGGCATCCGTGGCATCCGCAGCGGCTGGAGCCCCTCGTGCCTCAATTGGGATGACGGGGTGAGAGCCGAGGAGGCCCTGATCGACTTGACGGGTCTGACGGTCTGGATTTCCCGGCGGACGGGCGTCGGTCGAGGACCTGGCCCGTGCGCTGCGGAGTGGTTCACCACGCCGAAGAAGGGACGGTGGGCCGGCAACTCCAGGTCGTGAGCGGCGCCTGGACGTCACTGCCCACGTTGTCCATGCCGCTGACCGGTAGCTCGGCCTGGAGAACGATCACCAAACGGCGTGGCACGCTGACCTGTGCAGAGCGGCGAACGTTCCCGCGCAGGCGACCGGCGAGTCGACCTGGAGTGGAAGGCCGACTACCGCGCCACCCGCCCCGAGGTCGAACGCAAGATCGGCCACCTCATGCGCCGCCGCCACGGCGGACGCCGCGCTCGCGTCCGCGGACAGCTCAAAGTCGCCGCCGACTTCTCACTCCTGGCCGCAGCCGCCAACCTCGCACGCCTCGCCGTGCTCGGAATCGCCCGCACCACAAGCGGATGTGCGACCGCCACCGCCTGACCGGCCCTCGGGCGGCTGCTCAAGGCGCGACACTCGCCCTCACCGCCGTCACACCGGCCGCGACCACGCACGGCTGCCGCAGCACTCGGAGGCGGCGTTGACCTGGGCGGCGATCACGCTGATGACCCCGCCGGCTGACCAGGACAGCCGCGCGGTCCACCACCTGGATGGCGTGAGCGTTCGGCCACCACCAGGGGCTGGACCCGGCACCCTGTCGGGTTGCACGCGGCGGTGCCAGGGCCGACGTGAATCCGGCCCTGGCACCGCGCAGGGTGGTGCGCGACGGGTCCGTCAGCCCTTCGCCGTGTTCAGGATGTAGTTCGCGTACAGGGCGGCCGTCCAGAGGACGTACTCGGAAACCCCACCCCGCTCGTTGCGGCCGTACGCGTGGATCGGGTTGGCATCCGAGTTCCTGGTGCTGCGCAGCCAGTTGAATCGGCCGCTCAGCGCGCCCCAGTTGTTCTGAAGGTCGACGATCCGGCCGTCGAGCACGAGGTCGCCACCCGTCGCGGCGGTGACCATGAAGTCCGAGATGGGCCGGAAGCGGGCCGCCTCCGAGACGAACTGCGCCAACCTCAGCACACCCAGGGCCTGGGCCTGCGCGGTGTTGTTACCGCGGGCGTTCAGGAGAGCCCAGACCGCGTCGTTCAGCGTGCTGTTGTTGAAGTGCATGCCGTACCGCGACGCGCCCGCCACGTTCTGCAGGCTGCCGTAGTCTCCGTTGAAGGCGGTGTCACGCATCCCGTAGACACCTCGGAACTCGCCGTTCTGCCAGCGGGAGGTGGGAGCCGTGTCGCCGTGCTCGACGCGGTTGTACCAGTTGTCGTTCGACCACCAGCCGACGACGTAGAGGTCGGATCGGCGGATCTGCAGCCGGACGAAGTCGTTGGGGCCGCCACCCCAGGCGTGGATGTCCACCTGGAAGTAGTACCGGTTGTACGGGTTGGTGTGGTCGACCGGCACGTTGGTGTCCGGCACGCTCCTGTCCCTGCCCTCGTCCACCGCCGCGCGGACGCCGTTGATGAAGCCCCAGTAGTCGTCTCGCGCGTGGGTGTAGTCGCCCACGCCGATCCGGAAGGTGGGGTTGCCGTCCTCGGCGTGCGCGCTCGGCGCGCTGCCGAGCGGACCGAGTAGCCCGACCGCCAGCGAGAACGCGGCCACCGCGATTGCGGCCGCGCGACGGCGTCGACGGCCGACGCGCCGTCGCGCGCCCACGTCCCGACCGTGTGTCGGCATCTGTTCGGAAACGCCCATGACAGTGGTAGTTGACATGCCTGTGACCTCGCATTAGTCGGTGTGTTTGTGCACCCGGCGTGGTCGGCCTACGCCAAGGCGCGCGGTTACCTGCCGTCGGTGGCTGCGACGGCGGGTTTCGGTCTCTGGAAGCGTCCGCGAGTGGTGCTTGTGGACGACACCGACGATGCAGGCCCGCGGTGGACCGAAACAATGGGGGACGCATTGAGTGGGGGCGGTCTCGATAAGATGGAGGTTGCTGGACCGGCTGGACGCCGGCCGACCGCCGAGGCGCGACCGGTTGAGCCGGATCGTCCGGAAAGGACGGTGGTGGCGGTGGCTGAGGTGGCTGACCAGCGTGGTGCGGCGGGCCTCGGACGAGGGTTCGCGTTCGTCGGGCGCCGCGACGAACTCGGCCGGCTGCTCACCGCCGTCCGGCAGCCACCGGCCGTAGTGATGGTCGAGGGTGACGCCGGCATGGGGAAGTCCCGGCTGGTGCGCGAGGCCACCGCGGCCCTGAGGGCCGAGGGGTGGCCGGTGATCACCGGTTTCTGCCACCCGCTACGCGAGCCCCTGCCGTACGGACCGGTGGTGGACGCGCTCGGCAAGATCGGTCCGTGGCTGGCCGGCACCAGTCTTCCGGCGTCAGCCGGCGCGCTGGCTGCGCTGCTGCCCGACCTGGCCGACCGCCTGCCGCCGGCGCCGTCCCCACCGCAGGGGCCGAGCGCGGCCCGCCATCAGCTGTTCCAGGCCGTGCGCTCGGTGGTGGCGTCGGTCGGTCGAGTGGTCATGGTCGTCGAGGACCTGCACTGGGTCGACGACGCAACCCGTGAGCTGCTCCTGCTGCTCGCCCGCGACCTGTCCGATCAGTTCGCCCTGGTGCTGACCTACCGGGCCGAGGACCTGCCTGGGGCCGCGGTCCTGGGCGCGGCCTACCGTCCGCCACCCGGTGCCAGTGGCACGGTGATCCGGCTGCCGCCGCTGACCGAGACCGAGGTGGCGGAGCTGGCCGGCGCCGCACTCGGCGGCCAGGCCACGCCTGAGCTGTGCGCGGCGCTGCACCGCCGCAGTGAGGGCTTGCCGCTGGTCGCGGAGGAAGATCTGATCACGCTGCGGGACCAGGGGCGCCGCGACGTGCACGAGCTGGAGCGGGCCGAGGCGCCCAGCAGCCTGCGGGAGGCGGTCACTGAGCGGCTGGCCTTGTTGTCGCGGGCCGGGGTGGCGATCGTGGACGCGGCGGCCGTGCTGGCCGTGCCCGCCACCGAGGCGCTGCTGGCCGATGTCGCGGGACTCGACAGCGACCAGGCCGCCGAGGGGCTGATCGACGCGTTGCGGGCGTCGGTGCTGCGTGAGATCGACGCCGGCCGATACGGCTTCCGGCACGTGCTGGCCCAGCAGGTCGCCTACCGGCACATCCTCGGGCCGCGGCGAACCCGCCTGCACCGGCGTGCCATCGACGAGCTCCAGCACCACGACCCGGTCCCGCTGGTGCAGATCGCGCACCACACGCTGGCCGCGGGCGATCGCCAGGGCTGGCTCGATCGCGTCGAGCAGGCGGCCGAGCAGGCTGTCGCGCTGGGCGACACCGGCACCGCGGCCACCCTGCTGCACCAGATCCTGGACCAGTCCGGAGTGGGCACCGAGCGGCGTTCCCGAGCCGCGCTCACGCTCGCCCGGATCGTCAACTACGGCGTCGACTACGCCGCGACCGTGCGCGAGCTGCGGGCCGTGCTGGCCGATCGCCGGTTGCCGGACACCACTCTGGGCGAGATCCGGCTGGGGCTCGGCCTCGTCATGCTCAACATCGGCGCTGACGTGGCCGGTTTCCGCGAGCTCGAACGCGCCGTCGACGAGTTGGCCACCCTGCCGGACAGGGCCTGCCGGGCGATGATCACACTGGCACTCAACGACCGGGACGGCGCCGCCGCACACGGGTGGACGTGGCTCGGCCGGGCCGAACAGGCCGTTCGGGACAGCGCCGACGAGGCGAGCCGGATGGCGGTCCACTTCACCCGGCTGCTGTTGATGGCCGTGGACGGTGATCCCGCCGTCTGGCCGCTGGTGGACCGGCTGCCGCGGCGCGGCGACGACGGCGCGGTACTGAGCCAGATCTCATACGCCCTGGGCAACCTCACCGACATAGCCATCCAGCTCGGCCACGACCGGCGGGCCCGCGATCTGCTGCGTGAAGCCCAGGACCTGCTCGATCGCTCGGACCGTGGACGGTTCGAGTACTTCATCCGCGCCGCAGGGCTGCACATCGACTGGCTGGCCGGGCGCTGGGCGAGGATTGACGACGATTACGCGGCGTTGGGGCGTGCCTACCCCGACGTGAAACAGATCGACGTCAATCGAGCCCTGTGCCAAGGACACCTCGCCCTGGCCACCGGGCGCCACTCCCAGGCCCTGGAGCACTTCACCGCCGCCGAGGCGCACAGCGGCGCCATGTGTTCGGCGGCGGTCAGCATGCGGATCGCCGCGGCCCTCACCGCGGTTCGGCTGGCCCAGGACGATCCCCACGGCGCGTGGGCGATCGCCGAACCCGCGCTGTCGACGCTGCGAGGGCTCAGGTCCTGGGCGATCACCGTGGACCTGGTCGCGGTCGCGGTCGAGGCCGCGTTGGCCAGCGGGCACCGCGCGCAGGCCGAACAACTCGTGACGGAGACCGAGTCCGGTGTGCGCGAACGCGACGCACCGGCCACCTTGGCCGAGCTGGAGCTGGCCAGGGGACTGCTGGTACGCGCCACCGAGCCGGCGCGTGCCGCCGAGCACTTCGCCGAGGCACAGCGCAGGTGGCAGGAGATCGGCCGACCCTACAAGGTGGCCAAGGCCGCCGAACGCCGGGGCGACGCCCTGGCCCGCGCCGGTCACGACCACGCGGCCGCGCACCTGACCGACGCCCTGCGCGGCTACACCGAACTCGGCGCGACCGGCGATGCCGCGCGCTGCCAGCACCGCCTGCGCGAACTCGGCGTCGAGGCGTTGCGGCGACCGGGACGCCGCGGCTACGGAAACGAGCTGTCGCCCCGTGAACAGGAGGTCGCCGAGCTGCTCGCGGGCGGCGCCACCAACCACGACATCGCCCAGACGCTGTTCCTGTCCCTGAGCACGGTGGAGAAGCACGTGGCCCGCGTCCTGACGAAACTGGGCACCGAGCGGAAGGACATCCAAGCCGGCCTGTCGAACTCCGACAGCCACGGATCTTGAGCACGGCACGCTGGTGTCGCACCGCCGCCTGGTCGGCGAACACGGGCCAGGCTGATCTTGATGTTCGCGCCTTCTTGGCGGTGCAGGCGTGTGCAAGTACCACCAACTCCTGATCATCGAGCGCACAACTACCACCAACAGGGCCGCCCGCAGCGTGGAGAGCGCTCCCACACCGCGGAGAAGTCGGGCCACCGCAGCGGGTAGACGCTCGAGCGGCGATCGTGCAGCTGCCGCTGCGATGCGGGCATTCGGAGGCTTCAGCCTGAGCGGCTGGGGCCTGTGTGGCCAGTCGGCAGCGCGAGATCAAGTAGTCAACGAGACGGCGAGTCGGAACGAGCCTGGCCGACGGTCGGCCACCACAGGGGTGCCTGGAGGGCTGGGCCACCGAGGGGGCACCTGAAGGGCCCGGGCCACCTACGTGGGTCCGGGGGCTTGCCCCGGCGTGGGGTCTGGGGGCTCGGCCCCCAGAAAACGCCCAAAGGCGACCCGGTTCGCGCCCTCCGCGAACACAGATCGCCCATCGCCTTTGGTGCCCCCGGCAGGAGACGGCTCTGCACCAGCGGAACCCCTTATGTGCGCGCTGACCTGCGTTTTCTGTGTGTCCTGGGGGTTCATCTGAAACTTCATGTGGGTAGGTACCCAGGGCTCGAACCTGTGCGCTCGCGCGGCCCGTCAGGTGCGCTGTCGGCGGATGAAGGCCATGGACTCCGCTGCGTCCACCACGCACTCTTGCGTCAGCTCGAGTCCGTCGAACCAACGTCCGTCTATGCCGCGATGCGGGTACTCGGAGGGGACCGCCGATTGCGTGGCTGTTGGCTGTCTAGGCAGCCGACGGCGCGATCACACGCTGGTCGACGAGCCGGTGAGGCGGAATGAACTCGGGCCGATGGTCGGCGATCACGAGGCAGTGCCGTCTCAACGGGCTAGGCCCGTCGGAGTGGGGGCCGACCAGCCGGATGGGTCGCCACTAGCCAAAGCGGCTGGTACTCACACCTGGTAGGTGTCTTCGAGTACCAGCCGCCCGGTTGTTGATGTTGCCCATGTTTTGTGTGCCCCCGGCAGGATTCGAACCTGCGCACCCGCCTCCGGAGGGCGGTGCTCTATCCCCTGAGCTACGGGGGCCGTAGCTACGTGGGAAGCATAGCGCACGGCGGAAACCTGGTTTCGACCGGCAGGTCCGTGTGTTCGAGAGGCAGCCGGCAGGCGCCTCACAGGCGTCTTGATCTGCGTATTCAGACTCCGTCGCCCAAGAGCGGTGGCTCTGGGCGAGCGGAGGTGCGCCGGATGGCCTCGATGCTCGTCACCCCGTCGCCAGGTGTGGTCTGCGACACAGTGGAGCATGGACGGAGTCGCACTCGACCGCATAGGACGGTGGGTTTACGTCGCCGGCGGCTCGTAACGCGTGGGCATCCGGCGTTTGCGGCGCCCCTCGGGCATCGCAGGGCCGGCGATCTTGACGAACACGAACAGGAAGGCGATCGCGAAGACGAACGTCGACAACCAGCCCAGGAAGACCTGCGATCGCACGTCCGGCGTCAGCTCCGTGCCCCGCCTCGCGGTGTGGACGGCGTACTCCTTGCCGATGTCCGAGGGTTCCAGCCAGCCGGTCACGGTCCACTTGGTGACGTTTCCGCTCGGCTGGGAGCGGACCTCGGTCTGACACCTGTAGTAGAAGCCGAATCCCCGAGGTGCCACCGGGCCGTGGCGTTCGCAGGACTTCGCCACCGCGACCAGCTTCGCCTTCGCCGGGTCGCCGGGCTCGACCTCGTCCCAGAAGTGGTTGAAGATCGTGGCGCCGAGCAGGTAGCCGAGTGCGGGAACGAGCAGGAAGGCGACGATCCGGTGGAGTGCCTTCATCAGCCCTTTTCTTCCTCTTCCTTCAGCTCGCGCCACGTCTTCCAGCCGCGGTTGTCCACGATCTTCGCGCCCTCCTTGCGGAATTCCTCGGCCATCGCGGGGCCGATGTCCTTCGGGAGGCCGGTGACTCCGTCGACGACGACCTTCTTCGCTCCCGCTCCCGCATCCTTCATCATGTCGACGAAGTTGAAGTCCTTCATCGCGCGGGCGATGTCGGCGTCCGCGCCCCGCTTGAGCACGGTCACGAAGTCGTCGCCGCGCTTGGCGAGGTTCGTGCTGGCGTTGGCGAGCACGTCGTCCAGCTTCTTGAACAGGCCGCCCGCCTTGCTGAACGCTTTGGTGAGCTTGCGGCACCACTCGATGCACTTCTGCGCGTACTTCACCGCGGTGGGCACGCACTCGGCGATGGCACCGGCGATGCCCGCGCCGAGCGCCGCGACGGCCGGGGCCCAGCGCAGGCAGATGCTGATCAGTTTGCCGATCGCCTCGGAGATCAGGTCGCGAACGATGTCGCGGACGACCTTGAGGATCGTGCGGCAGATGGTGATCAGGATTCCCATGCCGCTGGCGGCGGTGCCGATGGCGCCGTAAGTGTCCGCGCGGTCGGTGCCGAACGTGCGGTACTGCGTCGAATCGTCACCCTGCCACTGGCCCGCGTCCTTGTTGACGGTGTCCTTCAGGTCGGCCTGGACCTCGTCGAGGTAGCTTCCGACCGACTGCCAGGTCTTCGCCATGCCGTCCAGCGCGGTCTGGTCGCCGGTCAGCCAGTCGAGTGGTTCCTTGAGGAAGCTGACGTGCTCCATCAGCCAGCCGAAGCCCGCGCTGAACAGGTACGCGAGCGGGTCGGTGAGAGCGGTGGCGATGTCGCCGGCGGCGCTGGCGAGGTTGAGCAGGCCCTCCGCCCAGTTGCCGTCTGAGAAGCCCTTGACCGCTTCGGTGACGTCGTGGAACAGGCCGGCGCCCTCGGTGGCCGGGGTGTCTTCGCCCTTGCGGACCAGCGGGTTCGGGGCCGTGGCCAAGGCGGGCCCCATGCTCGGCGTGCTCAAAACGCACCTCCCTTGAAGCGGTTGGTCTGCATCTCTTCGTTGTTCTTGACGTCCTCACGCCAGTCCAGGACGCGCTTGTGGTGGTCGAGCGCGGCCTCGGCCGCCTCTTTGAGGCTGTTCATCGCCCCGTACTGCGCTGCGGCGCAGAGTGCCGCGAGCGGGATGCCGAGCAGGCCGAACGCCTCGGGGTTCGATGTCGTGTCGGCCGCGCTCATGGCGGTGTTGATGCGCCCTCCGATCTCGTTCAGCCGACCGGCGTGGCTCTGCATCTCGTCGATGTTGATGCGGTAGTTCATCGGAGGAAGCCCCCGTTGCTGAAGTCGTCGTCATCCTCGACCGGGCGGCGCCGGGGCGGCTGCGGCGGGCGGGTCGACTGCGGCGGGGGAGGGGGCGGTGGGGTGTCGTCCTCGATGGCTCCCAGACGCGGCTCGGACGAGCCGTATCCGCCACCGCCCGGCACGTACTGCGGCGGGGGCGGCGGCTGGGCGCTGCGCAGCTTGTCCATCATCAGGTGCATGGCCTCGGAGTCGGCACCCATCAACGGCGACATCGCCTCCTGAACCGTGGTCGCGACACGGCTCTGCGCGGCCTGCACGGTGCGCATGATGTCCTGCGCGACGGACGCGCTGTCCTTGCGCTGCAAGGCCTGGCCGAGTTCCAGGCCGACGAGGTTGCCCGCGTCGTTCACGGTCACGGTGATCTGCCCGTCCGGACTGCGCTCGGTGATGCGCATGTTCGCGAGGTTCTCGCGGATGGCGTCGCTCCTGGCCTGAGCCTCGGCGAGCTTGCCTTCGTACTGGCTGAGCAGCTGTTCGGGATCGAACACGCGTTCCCCCAGGATTGCATCTCGTGCTGAACGCCACCGGAGATTAGTGGATCGCGTTGCTCCGCACTGGCCAACGGGACAATCGGCTGATCAGTCGCGGCGATTGACGCGAGGCGAGGTGGCCGTGAGGTGCATCACCGCTGGCCAGACGAATTCAGGTGCACCGATTGCACTCATGCGCATGTCGCTATATGTTCCTGGCATGGGTCACGGGCACGGGCACGGAACGGCGTCGGGGAGCGGGCAGCACGCCGGCAAGCTGTGGATCGCGTTCGGCATCGGCGCGGTGTTCATGGTGGTCGAGTTCGTGGTGGGCTTTGCGACGTCGTCCCTGGCGCTGATCTCCGACGCCGCGCACATGCTCACGGACGTGCTGGGTGTGGGCATGGCGCTGGCCGCGATCATGGTGGCGCGCCGGGCCAGGGCGGGGAAGAACCGGACGTTCGGGTTCTACCGGGCCGAGGTGCTCGCGGCGTTGGCCAACGCGGTGCTGCTGTTCGGTGTCGCGGGTTACGTGATCTACGAGGCGATCGGGCGGTTCCAGGATCCGCCCGCGGTGCCGGGCTGGCCGGTGCTCATCGCGGCGGCGCTCGGCCTCGGCGCCAACCTCGTCAGCTTCAGCGTTCTCCGGGAAGGCGCCAAGGACAGCATCAACGTCAAGGGTGCGTACCTGGAGGTGCTCGCGGACCTGATCGGGTCGGTGGGCGTGCTCATCTCCGCCCTCGTCACGCTGACGCTGGGGTGGAAGTACGCGGACCCGATCATGGGTGTGCTGATCGGCGTGTGGGTGTTGCCGCGGACGTACAGCCTGGCCAAGAACGCGCTGCACATCCTGTTCCAGCACGCGCCCGAGCGGTTGGACGTGACCGAGATGCAGAAGGCGCTGACGGCGCTGCCCGGGGTTGCGGAGGCGCACGACCTGCACGTGTGGACGCTCACCAGTGGCATGGAGGTGGCTTCGGCGCACCTCACCACCGCGAAGGACGCGGATCACGAGAACGTGCTCAAGGCGGCGCAGTCGTTGCTGGCGACCAAGTACCACATCGAGCACGCCACGTTGCAGGTCGAGGGCGGCTCGTCAGCGCAGCGGTGCCGGGAGCTTTCCTGGTGAGGCAGGCAGGTCGCGGAATCCGTCCTTAGTGGACGGGGCCCCGGTTCGTGACGGAACGGCCTCGGTGCGAGGTTGCGGCACGGTCACCCAGATGCGGCCTCGCTCGAACGGCACCACAAGAGCCTCCCCAGTCACAGCGATGAATTGCCAAGATCTCATCGAAGTATGTCCGACGGGATAGATCCGTTCAGGTGAACGAGAAAAGCCGCGTCCCGTGACGGAACGCGGCCTTTCCGGTTCAAACGAAATCAGTTGCTCGCTACAGAGCAGTGCACTGTCCTGCCTTCGGCCCCTTCACCTCGTTCGGGAAGCCGTTGTTCGACGGTTCCGGGTTGTTGCCCGTGCAGGACAGCGGGCCGCCGACGCTCGAGAAGGCGACGACCGACCTGGTCCTGTTCGACGTCAGTGACACAGGGCCACCGACCGAGGTGTTCTCCAGGGCGACTTCCGACGACGTGGCGTGCGCCGTCACCGGGCCGCCGACCTTCACGCCGACCAGCACCACGGAAGCGGCGTCCGTCGCCGACAGCGGGCCCTTGATCTCGCCGCCGAACATCAGCAGCGTGGCGCCCTTGGCGACCGTGACGGGGCCGTTGATCGTGGCACCGTCCACACAGGTCACGCCCTTGGCCTGCAGGCCGCCGTCCACCGTGCCGGTCACCGTCGTGGTGCAGGCGGGCAGCGGCTTCGACATCAGCTCGAACTCCGCCAGTGCGACGTCCTCCGAGAACTCCAGGCGGTAGAAGTTGTAGCGGCCCGGCGACGCGATCTTGAACGACCGGGTGTACTGCTGCCACTGGAAGTTCTCGCCGGAGCGCTTGTCGACCGTTGCCCACGTCTTGCCGTCGTAGGAGGCCTTGAGCTCCCAGGACGACGGGGACTTGCCCGACTTCGCGTTGGTCAGCGTGTAGAACTCCGCCTTCTCCTTGGCGTCGGCCGCCTTGAAGTCGAACGTGCGGACCACCGCGGAGGTGCCGGAGTTGTTGTCCACCAGAGCAGCCGTGGACACACCCGCGGACACGTCGCGCAGCGGCGTCGGAACCGCGTCACCGGTGGTGATCGAGTCCGGCACGTCGCCTGCGCCCGTACCCCACGCCGACGGCGCCGGGCCCATGTCGAAGTCGATCGTGGCGCCGGCCGCGAGCACGTCGTGCGGCAGCGACGTCTTGTTCCACGCCTTGCCGTTGACCTTCACGCCCTGGACGTAGATGTTCTTCGCGCTGTTCTTCGGCGCGTTGATCACCAGCTTCTTGCCGTTCTCCAGCTTCACGGTCGCCTTGGTGAACAGCGGCGAACCGATCGCGTAGGCCGGCTTGCCCATCTGCAACGGGTAGAAGCCCAGCGACGAGAACAGGTGCCACGCGGACATCTCGCCGTTGTCCTCGTCACCGGCGTAGCCCTGACCCTGCTCGGAACCCACGTACAGGCGCGCCAGGATCTCGCGCACCTTCTCCGCGGTGCGGGCGGGCTTGCCGGCGTAGTTGTACATGTAGGCGATGTGGTGCGACGGCTGGTTGGAGTGGCCGTACTGGCCCATCCGGACGTCGCGCGCCTCGATCATCTCGTGGATCACGCCGCCATAGCCGCCGGGGAACTTGGCCGTTTCTGGCAGCGTGAAGAACTGGTCGAGCTTCTGCGCCAGCTTCTCCCGCCCGCCGTACAGGTTCGCGAGGCCCTGTCCGTCGTGCGGCACCGTGAAGGCCATGTTCCAGCCGTTCGTCTCGGTGTAGTCGTAGCGCCAGTCCTGCGGGTTGTACTTCGCCGGGTCCTCGACGCGCCACGAGCCGTCGATGTTGCGGCCCTGGAAGAAGCCGATCCGCTGGTCGAACGTCAGCACGTAGTTCTGGGCGCGGTTGAGGAAGTACTCGTGCTCCTCGGCGTACCGCTTCTCACCCGTCTTCTCGTGCAGCGCCTTCGCCATCGACGCGATGCCGAAGTCGTTGAGGTAGCCCTCGATCGCCCACGACCACGCCTCGTGCAGCTGGTCGTTCGCGGTGTAGCCGAGGAACACCGACCGGTCCATGCCCTTGCGGCCGACGTTGTTGCTCGGCGGCACGACGGACGCGTTCTTCACCGCGGCGTCGTAGGCGGCCTTGATGTCGAAGTTCGACACGCCCTTCAGGTACGCGTCCGCGAACGCCACGTCGGAGCTCGTGCCGGTCATCAGGTCGGCGTAACCGGGGGAGGACCAGCGCGAGATCCAGCCGCCGTCCTTGTACTGCTGGACGAAGCCCTCGGCCATCTCGCCCGCCTTGGAAGGGGTGAAGAGGCTGTAGGCGGGCCAGGTCGTGCGGTAGGTGTCCCAGAAGCCGTTGTTGACGTAGATCTTGCCGTCGACGATCTTCGCGCCGGTGCGCGTGGGCGTGTTCTCACCGACCAGAGGCGACACCGGGGACGCGTACTGGATCTTGTCGCCGACCTTCTCGTAGCCCGAGTTCGGGTACAGGTAGAGCCGGTACATGTTGGAGTACAGCGTGATCAGCTGCTCCTCGGACGCGCCCTCGACGGTGAGGATGCCGAGCACCTTGTCCCACGCGGCCTGCGCGCGGTCGCGCACCGCCTCGAACGAGTCGGACGCGCTGATCTCCTGGTCGAGGTTGGCGCGCGCCTGGTCGACCGAGATCAGCGAGGTCGCGATCTTCAGCTGGACCGTCTTGTCCGCGAACGAGAAGTAGCCGCCGACCGCGTCACGACCGGCACCGGACAAACGGCCGCTCGCCGTCACCGGCCTGTCGACCTTGCCGTAGACGAACAGGCGGGTCGCGCCGGTCGAGAGGCCGCTCTTGACGTCCGAGAAGCCCGTGACGACACCAGAAGCGGCGTCCAGGGTGAGACCACCGAGGTTGTTGACGTTGTCGAACACCAGGTTCTTCTCACCGGAGTCGGCGAACGTGAACCGGAACACCGCCGCGTGGTCCGTCGGCGCGATCTCGGTCTTCATGCCGTTCTCGAAGGTCACGCCGTAGTAGTGCGCCTTCGCGACTTCGTTGTCGTGCTTGAACGGCAGCGACCGCAGCGCGCGGTCCTGCGTCGGAGCCTTGTCCGACGGCATGACCTGGAACGTCTGGCGGTCACCCATCCACGGGCTGGGCTCGTGGGACGCGGTGAACGCCTGCAGCGTCGGCAGGTTCTGCGCGTTGTTGCGCTGCTGATACTCGTACAGCCAGCTCTGCGAACCCGCGTTGGTCATCGGGGTCCAGAAGTTGAAGCCGTGCGGCACCGCGGTCGCCGGGAAGTTGTTGCCCCGCGAGAACGAGCCGTTCGAGTTCGTGCCGCGCGTGGTCAGCACGTAGTCCGAGGGCTTCGCGTACTGCTTCGTGACGACGTCGCCGATCCTGATGTCGTCGAACCAGGCACCGAACTCCGTCGGGCCCTTGGGGCCGTCGTAGGCGACCAGGATCCGCTTGATCGTCTTGCCGGCCGCGACCGCGCCGATCGTGGACGCCACCTTGTTCCACTGGTTGGCGTACAGGAACTTGCCCGCGCCCTGGCCCTGCGGCGACAGCACCGCGCCGTGCTGGTCGACCGCCTTGAGGTCGCTCAGGTACGTGCCGTCGGAGAACGCGAGATCCACCGACGAGTACGTGCTCGGGTAGTTCAGGTTGTCGGTCACGAAGTCCGGGAAGACCATGTACGACAGCTCGGTCTTCTGCTCGACCTTGATGTCGACGTCGAAGACCTTGTTGTAGCTGTAGGCCCGGCCCTCGGTCGTGTGCCTGCCCTGGGCGCGGAACGCCTTCACGCCCGTCCAGCCGACCCGTGCCTTGGACGTGTAACCGCCCGTGGGGCCGTTGCCGACGACGCTGCGCATGTTCGGCGCCGGTGGGTTCGTGGAGCCGTCGGAGAGCTGCACCTCGGCGAGCTGCACGATGTTCGGGGAGCCGCTGTTCAGCGTGATGTCGAGCTTGTACTGGGTGAACGCCGCCGGAGCGGCGATGTCGTAGAGCTTGGTCTGGAAGCGCTCGGCGAACGTCTCGCCGGTGCGGGTGTCGAGCACGGTCCAGTCGGTGCCGTTGTTCGAGCCCTGCAGGGTCCAGTTCTTCGGGTCGCGCTCGGGGGCGTCGTTGGCCGATGAGAGCGCGTACTTCTTGATCGTCTGAGCTTGGGCGAACGTGAACTTCGCCCAGGCGGTGTTGGTGAAGACCAGCCACTTGGTGTTCACGCTGCCATCGGTGAGGTTCGCCGCGTACTCGCCGGCGTCCGCGTACTCCCCGTTGGCGGTCACCGTGGCGTGCTCGGCGACGTTGCCGGGGATGCCCGTGCCGTCCGAACCGATCACGCCCGCCGACTTCGGCTTGCCCGCCGCGTCGGTCTCGACCGTGCTGATCCACGACGGTTGGGGTTGACCGTCCTCAAAGGACGACGAAAAGCCCACGCCTGACTCCTCGGGTGCGGCGGCCGCGTAGCCGTTGGTGACGCCGCACACCAGTGTCGCAGTGATCGCAACGCTCAACAGTGCCGTTGTTCGTCTCTTCCCCAGTTGCCTCATTGCAACCCTTCCGCCGCCTTGCCTGCCCCGTTCGCGAGGGAGCGTTTCTGCAGGTGACATCGTTGTCAAGAGATCGGCCAGAAACTGTCTTCGAACTTGTCCTCTCAACAGTTGCGCGCGTGGTCCACCGCTCAAGATCTAGACTCGTTCGGTGACCGACCGCAAGCCGCCAGAGGTGGGTACACCAGCGGGCATGCGCGTGCTCAACCAACGCGCTGTGCTGGATCGGTTGCGCCGTCTGGGTGCCGCCACCCGTCCGCAGATCGCGAAGGACACCGGGCTGTCCAAGCCGACGGTCGGACAGGCTCTCGTCGATCTCGAACGGCACGGCCTGGTGCGCCCGATCGGCCGCACGACATCCGGGCCCGGACGTTCAGCCGTGGTCTACGAACCGAATCCGGCCGCGGGGTACGTGCTCGGCGTCGACATCGGGCGGGAACGGATCCGGGCGGCCGTGGCCGACCTGGGCGGATCGGTCGTGGCACGCGTGGACGAGCGCAACCGCAGCCGGTCGGCTTCGGCGCTGGTGCGCACGGTGACGGAGCTGGCCTCGCACACGGTGGCGGATGCTGGGATGGCTCTCACGGACGTCGTGGTGAAGGTGATCGGCAGCCCCGGCGTGATCGACCAGCGCTCGCGGGTCGTGCGGCACGCGCCCAACCTGCCGGGGTGGGAGTCCGCGGGCGTGCTCGACGGGCTGGAATCGTCGCTGGGGCCGGTCGTGATCGTGGAGAACGACGCCAACCTGGCCGCATTGGGCGAGCACGTCTACGGGGCGGCTCAGGACGCTCGCGTGTTCGTGTGCGTCACCGTCGGCACCGGTGTGGGCATGGGCATCGTCGTGGACGGCGTGCTGTTCCGCGGCGCGCACGGGGCGGCGGGCGAGGTCGGGTTCCTGCCGTTCGGCAAGGCCACTTCGGATGTCCAGCGTGGACAGCTGGAGGACGCCGCGGCGGCGGAATCCGTTGTGGCGCTGGCACATGAACGCGGACTGCCGGCGCGCTCGGCCCGTCAGGTGTTCGCCGCCGCGCGTTCGGGTGACGCGCAGGCGCTCGAAGTCGTGCGGATCGAGGCGGAACGGCTGGCGTTCCTGGTGGCCTCCGTCGCCGCGGTGATCGACCCCGAACTGGTCGTTCTGGGTGGTGGCGTCGGGTCGAACGTCGACTTGCTGCTCGCTCCGATGGAAGCTTCGCTGCGCACGATGACGCCGCTGGCGCCCCCGATCGCCGCGGGTTCGCTGGGTGACGGCGCGGTGCTCTCCGGAGCTCTCGCGATGGGCCTGCGAGCCGCCCGCGAACTCGTCTTCGAAGTGACTCTCTGAGAGTAGTCGAGTGACCCCTACCTGGTAGTTCACTCAATTGTCGTAACTGTTAACGGTGTTTTGTGGCTTAGCGTTACCGGAACCTCCACCTGGAGGGTGTTGTGTCCTTCCGTTGCAAGGGGAGTCGGTAGGGGGATGCGGGGGACGTAGCCCCCTACCGGCCGTGCACTGGGCAGGTGCCGCGCCCGCACCATCAGCCTGCCCAGTGCAGTAACCGGGGGTCAGCGCGGTGTGGGCCTGTGCACGTTGGCCACCGTCGACTCGCGATGCGTCGCGTCCGCGATCCACCGACCTGGGATGGACGCGTCGATCACGCCCTCCTCCAGCCACGTGTAGTTGCCGTCCATGACCTGCTTGGCCAGCAGCACGTCGCTGTCGTCGGTGTTCTTCCACAGCCTCTCGAACAGCTCGTCGACCCGGATCCGCGCCTGCTTGGCGAACGCGTCCGCGAGCTGCTGGGAGTTGGGGTTCTGGTCCTGCGCGGCCCGGACGCACGCGGCGCTGATCGCGAACAGCTCGGCGCCGATGTCCACGATCCGGCTGAGGAACCGCTGCTTGCGCTCCATCTTCCCCTGCCACCGCGACATGGCGTAGAACGTCTGCCGCGCCAGCTTGCGCGCCGACCGCTCGACGAACCGCAGGTGCTTGGCCAGCGGCCCGAACTCGGTGTACGCGGCGGGGCTCTGCCCCTTGCCGACGACGAGCGTGGGCAGCCACTTGGCGTAGAACCCGCCGGCCTTCGCCGCGGCCTTCATCTTCGCCTGGCGGTCGGCGTCGGGGTCGATGATGTCGCCGGCCACCGACAGGTGCGCGTCGACGGCCTCGCGCGCGATCAGCAGGTGCATGATCTCCGTGGAGCCTTCGAAGATGCGGTTGATGCGCAGGTCGCGCAGGACCTGCTCGGCCGCGATGCCGCGTTCTCCGCGCGCCGCCTGGCTTTCCGCCGTCTCGTAGCCGCGTCCGCCGCGGATCTGGACCAGTTCGTCCGCGACGAGCCAGGCCTTCTCACTCGCGTAGAGCTTGGCGAGCGCGGCCTCGATGCGGATGTCGTGCTTGCCGGCGTCCGCCAGCTCGGAACTGAGGTCCAGCACGGCTTCCAGCGCGTACGCCGTCGCCGCGATGTAGGCGATCTTGCCCGCGATGGCCTCGTGCTTGCCGACCGGCAGGCCCCACTGCGTGCGCGCGGAGCCCCACTCACGCGCGATCTTCAGGCACCACTTGGCACTGCCCGCGCAGAGGGCGGGAAGGCTCAGGCGGCCGGTGTTGAGGGTGGCCAGGGCGATCTTGAGGCCGGCCCCCTCCTTGCCGATGAGGTTCTTCTTGGGCACCCGGACGTTGTGGAACCTGGTCACACCGTTTTCGAGCCCTCGCAGCCCCATGAACGCGTTGCGGTTCTCGACGGTGATGCCCTCGGCGTCGGCTTCGACGACGAACGCGCTGATGCCACGCTCCGGCACCTGCGCCATGACGACGAGGAGGTCGGCCACGACACCGTTGGTGGTCCACAGCTTCACGCCGTTGAGGACGTAGTCGTCACCGTCGGGCGTCGCGGTGGTGCCGAGGCGCGCGGGGTCACTGCCCACGTCCGGCTCGGTGAGGAGGAACGCCGTGATCTCGCCCTTAGCGCAGCGCGGCAGGAACTCGGCCTTCTGCTCGGGGCTGCCGAACATCGCGATGGGCTGGGGAACGCCGATGGACTGGTGGGCGGACAGCATGGCGCCGAGCGCGGGGCTGGCCGAGCCGACCAGCATCAGGGCCTTGTTGTAGTAGACCTGCGTGAGGCCGACGCCACCGTACTCCGGTTTGATCTTCATGCCGAACGCGCCGAGGTCCTTCAGGCCCTTCAGCACGTCGTCGGGGATCTGCGCGTCCCGTTCGATGACGGTGTTGTCGATGTGGGACTCGGTGAACTCGCGGAGCTTCTTCAGGAACGCTTCACCGCGCTCGCGGTCCTCGGCCGTGCCACTCGGATGCGGGTGGATGAGGTCGATGCGGAAGTGACCGAGGAAGAGCTCCTTGCCGAAGCTCGGTCGCTGCCAGCGGGTTTCCCGTGCTTGTTCGGCGACCTGCCTGGCCGCGCGCTCGTCGACGGTCATGGTTACCTCCGAGTAGGGGTGTGACCCACGTTACTCGGCGGTAGGCGGATGTCCACCGGTCCGGAGGGTGAAACGGGCGCGGGACGTGCAACGTTCGTCTACAGCAGGCCGAGGCTGTTGAACGACATCACCACGATGGTGAACACGCCGGCGAACGAGCCTGCGTCGGCGGTCCAGGTCGCGGATCTGCCGGCGTGGTCGGCTTTCTTGACCAGCACCGCCACCAAGGTCCCGACGACGCCGAACAGAACCGCGATGGTCACGAGTGCCACCTTCAGTGGATCCATCAGGGCGACCTCTTCTCAAGAATAGTTCGTAGGCTCCAGGTGCTACTGTAGCAGGGGGTCGAGACTGGAATGGAGGTCGCGTGGAACGTCTTGAACTCGACCAGGACGTGCATCAGCAAGTGCGCCTGCTGGCGCGAGCCTGGAGCGTGACGGAGAGCGAGGTCATTCGCCGCTTGGTCAACGCGTTCGTGAACCAAGACGCCGTGGCCGCACCCGCCGCACCCGTAGAGCCTGTTGCGATATATGCGGACTACGAGGGGCACCACGTCGAGGCGGAGTTCCATCCAGCCACCAGAAGGGTCTCCATCACGAGCGGCTCACTCACCGGCCGCTCGTTCAAGAGTCCGAGCGGTGCCGCCATCGCCGTGGTCCAGGCGCTGAATCCGAGCGTGCACCCCAACCGCAACGGGTGGTCCTTCTGGTTCATTCAGGAGACCGGCCGAGCGCTTCAGTCGATTCGCTCAAGCAGCAACTCTTAGCAAGTTTGAGAACGCCGTCGTGTGCAACGCGAAGGGCCGCCCCCGCGGAAGCGAGGACGGCCCCTTACGACGAAGACCGGGCTACGGCAGCGGTGCGGCTCCGCGCTTGGCCAGGTAGTCCTTCATCACGTCGAGCTCAGAGGTCTGCGACTTCAGCATGTTGTCGGCGAGCGTCCGCACGAACGGTTGCCCGGCCTGCCTGGCCGCGTACTCGGCCATCGGCGCCCCGCCCACGTGGTGGCGGATCATCAGCTGGAGGAAGTACACCTCGAGGTCGCGGCCCGAGAGCCCGCGCAGCTTCGTGAGCTCCTCGGTGGTGGCCATGCCGGGCATGAGCGGCTGGCCGGGCGTGGCCGTGGTGGCGCCGTGGCCGTGGATGCCGGCGTCGTTCATCCACGCCATGTACACGCCGTCGGGTGACTGTTCGTGCTCGTTCCACATCATCAGCCAGCCCTTCATCCGCCCCACCTGTTCGAGCTGGGTGGAGGCGATGTCGAAGGCGAGCTGCCGGATGTCCGGGTCGGTGGACCGGTCGCGGGCGATGTTGGCCATCTGGATGCCCTGCAGGTGGTGCACCGCCATGTCCTGGCAGAAGCCGACGTCCACGGAGCCGGAGGCCGGTGCCGCGGACGACGTCGAGCCGGGGAGCTTCACGAGCAGGCCGATCGCCGCGCCCAGCAGGAGCACGGCGAGCACCGCCGCGGTGATCACGAGGGTCCGAGCGACCCCGGAGGGACGCTCGGACTCGCTGGTTTCCGGTGAGGTCATCAGCTGGACGGCGGCGTCGAGCCGGAGCCCGACGTCGGGGGCGTGCTCGGCTGTCCCTGCTGTCCTTCGGTGGCGGAGTCGTCCTTGCCGCCGTCCATCGGCACGGCGTCGGGGCCCGGCTTCTCGGCCACGAACGGGGCCGGGTTCGACAGGAACTGCGAGTTCTCGCAGGAGGCGCCGACCTCCGGGTAGGTGTTCGGGTTGCGGCGCAGCGAGGAGATGAACTGGTCGATGCGCTCGTCGTCGGCGTTGTCCACCTTCAGCTGGTGGCCCCACGACTGCAGCGAGATCGGCTTGTCGAGACCGGGGAACGGCGACAGCATCGTGTACGGCTGGCCCTCGGCCCTGGCCTTGAGCTTGTTGAGCGCGTCGTCCTTGACCTGGTCGGGGTTGTACGCGATCCAGACGGCGCCGTGCTCCAGCCCGTGCACCATGTTCTCGGTGCGGACGGCCTTGTCGTAGACGACACCGGTGCAGTCGGCCCACTGCGAGTCGTGCGGACCGCCGAAGGCCGGGGTCTGGTCGTACGCGACGCGCTGGGTCGGCTCGACGTGCCGGGAGCCCTTGTAGTCCTTGATCACGATGCCCGCGAGCTGCGTCGACGGGTCCTTGTTCGTGTCGGACGGCTTCCACTTGGCCAGCGCGGCCTCTTTGGCGTTGTTCGCCTGGATCTGCGTGAACGCGTATCCGAACACGCCGCCCGCGAGGCCCAGCACGGCGATCACCGCGATGATCGTGCCCCACGGCTTCGGCTTGCTCGCCACCACCGAGGAACGGGCTGCGGCCACGCTGTTGCGTGTGGCCTTCGTCTTCTTGCCGCTGGTCATGTCCGCCTCAGATGTCGTCCTGGTCAACCGGCGCCAGTGTAGGGACTTCGTGTCTGATCACTGTCAGCGCGTAGCGATACCACGTGGGTGTTAACACTTGCCGTCTCACCCTCCGAGACCCGGTAACCCAGTCGAGACCTGCGACAACGCTTCTCTAGACTCATGCGTCGTGACCCCTGAAGAGCTCGCCGATCTCGTCCGGACCGCGGTTGCCCGGTTGCTGGCTGACCGAGGCCTGGACATCACCTCGCTCCCCGAGCAGGTGACGGTCGAGCGACCCAGGAACCCCGAGCACGGGGACTACTCCACGAACATCGCGCTCCAGCTCGCCAAGAAGGCCGGTGTCGCCCCGCGCGACCTCGCGACGTGGCTCGTCGAGGCGCTGCGGACCCAGCCGGCCATCGCGAAGGCGGACGTGGCCGTTCCCGGCTTCATCAACCTGACCATCGCCACCGAGGCGCAGGGCGCGATCGTCGAGGACGCGCTGAAGGACGGCTACGGCACCGGCTCCGAGCTGGCCGGCCAGAAGATCAACCTGGAGTTCGTCTCGGCGAACCCGACCGGCCCCATCCACCTCGGTGGCGCGCGCTGGGCGGCCGTCGGTGACGCGATCGGCCGCGTCCTGCAGGCCCGCGGAGCCGAGATCACGCGTGAGTACTACATCAACGACGCGGGTGCGCAGATCGACCGGTTCGTGCGGTCGCTGATCGCCGCGGCCAAGGGCGAGCCCGTGCCGGAGGACGGCTACGCGGGCACGTACGTGGGCGAGATCGCCGCCGAGGTGCTGCGCCGCGAGCCGGGTGCGCTCGGCGACCCCGAGACGGTGCGCCGCGTCGGCCTCGAGCTGATGATCGATGAGATCAAGCGCAGCCTGGACGACTTCGGCACCCGCTTCGACGTCTTCTTCTCCGAGCTCACGCTGCACCGCAGCGGCGCGGTCGCCGACACCGTGGCGAAGCTCAAGGCGAACGGCTCGCTGTACGAGAAGGACGGAGCCTGGTGGCTGAAGTCGACCGACTACGGCGACGACAAGGACCGGGTCGTCATCAAGGGCGACGGCAACCCGGCCTACATCGCCGGTGACATCGCCTACCTCGCGGACAAGCGCAACCGCGGCTTCGACCGCTTCATCTACATGCTCGGCGCGGACCATCACGGCTACACCGCGCGCCTCAAGGCGGCCGCCGCGGTGCTGGGCGGCGACCCGGACAGCGTCGAGGTGCTGATCGGCCAGCTCGTGAACCTCGTGAGCGGCGGCCAGCCGGTCCGGATGAGCAAGCGCGCGGGCACCGTCATCACGATGGAGGACCTGGTCGACGCGGTCGGCGTGGACGCGGCGCGCTACGCCATGATCCGGTCGAGCGTCGACTCCAGCCTCGACATCGACCTCGACCTGCTGCGCAAGCACAGCAACGACAACCCGGTCTACTACGTGCAGTACGCCCACGCGCGCACGTCGTCGATCCTCCGCAACGCCGCCGACCTGGGCATCACCCCCGGTGAGGACTTCGCGCTGCTCACCCACGAGCGCGAAGGCGACCTCATCCGCACCATCGGCGAGTTCCCGCGCGTGGTGGCCACCGCCGCCGAACTGCGGGAGCCCCACCGCGTGGCTCGCTACCTCGAAGAGCTCGCGGGGACGTACCACCGCTTCCAGCAGGACTGCCGCGTGCTTCCGCTCGGCGATGAGGAGACGACTCCGTTGCACCAGGTCAGGCTTCAGCTCGTCAACGCGACCAGGCGGGTCTTCGCCGCGGGCCTCGGCCTGCTCGGCGTGACCGCCCCGGAGCGCATGTGATGCGCGCGCACCCGGCCGGACCCCGGCACGCCGACGTGATGGTCCCCGGCAACACCGCCGGCGACCGCCCGAGCACCGCAGAGCAGCTCGACCACCTGCACCCGACCGTTTGGCCGCGCAACGCCACCCGCAACGCCGACGGCGTCGTGGAGCTGGGCGGCGTGGACGTGCGCGGGCTCGCCGAGCAGTACGGCACCCCGCTGTTCGTGATGGACGAGCAGGACTTCCGCGCGCGTTGCCGCGAGCACGCCGAGGCCTTCGGCGACCCGACGCTCGTGCACTACGCCTCCAAGGCGTTCCTGAGCGTGCAGGTCGCGAAGTGGGTGGCGGAAGAGGGCCTCTCGATCGACGTCTGCAGTGGCGGCGAGCTCGCGATCGCTCTCAGGGCGAACTTCCCCGCCGAGCGCATTGCGTTGCACGGCAACAACAAGAGCGTTCCCGAGCTGATCGCGGCCGTCGAGGCAGGCGTCGGCGGGATCGTGCTCGACTCGTACCACGAGATCGCCCGCCTCGACCAGATCGCCCGCGAGCGCGGTGTGGTGCAGCCGGTGCTGATCCGCGTGACGGTCGGCGTCGAGGCGCACACCCACGAGTTCATCGCGACCGCGCACGAGGACCAGAAGTTCGGCTTCTCGCTGTCCTCCGGCGACGCGGCCGAGGCCGTGCGGCGCGTGCTCAAGGCGAGCGGCCTCAAGCTCGTCGGCTTGCACAGCCACATCGGCTCGCAGATCTTCGACGCGTCCGGCTTCGAGGTCGCCGCGCGGCGGGTGATCGGCCTGCTCGCGGACATCCGCGAGGAGCACGGCGAGATCGACTCGCTGACCGTCGTCGACCTCGGCGGCGGCCTCGGCATCGCGTACACGCCGGACGACGACCCGCCCCCGCCCGCGGAGCTCGCGCGGCAGCTGCACAACATCGTGCAGAAGGAGTGCGAGCACAACGGCCTGGAGATGCCTCGCATCGCGGTGGAGCCCGGCCGCGCGATCGTCGGCCCCGGCACGGTCACCGTGTACGAGGTCGGCACCATCAAGGACGTCGAGCTGGACGGTGGCGCCCGGCGCCGGTACGTCAGCGTCGACGGCGGCATGAGCGACAACATCCGCACGGCGCTCTACGACGCGGTCTACGACTGCAAGCTCGTCTCGCGCGCCGCGGAGCCCGAGTCGCGTGCGGTCCTGTGCCGCGTGGTCGGCAAGCACTGCGAGTCCGGTGACATCGTGGTACGTGACTGCTGGCTGCCGGACGACCTCGCGCCGGGAGACCTGATCGCGATCGCTGCGACCGGGGCCTACTGCTACTCGATGGCGAGCGGGTACAACCGACTTCCACGGCCCGCGCTCGCCGCGGTGACCGGTGGAGAGGCGCGGCTGCTGCTGCGCCGTGAGACCGAGGACGACTTGTTCCGTCTGGAGGTATAGGACAGTGCCGGAAGTGAAACCTATTCGGGTCGCCTTGCTCGGTTGTGGCACGGTGGGCACGGAGGTAGTCCGGCTGCTGACGGACCAGGCCGAGGACCTCACCCAGCGCATCGGCGCGCCGGTTGAGCTCGCGGGCATCGCCGTGCGCAGGCCGAACAAACACCGCGACGTGCCGGAGCACCTGCTCACCACGGACGCCGCCGCGCTCGTCGCGTCGGACGACGTGGACGTCATCGTCGAGGTCATCGGCGGCATCGAGCCGACGCGCGGGTTGCTGCTGGACGCGTTGAAGGCGGGCAAGTCCGTCGTCACCGCGAACAAGGCGCTGCTCGCCGAGCACGGGCCCGACCTGTTCGAGGCCGCCGACTCCTCCGGTGCCGACCTCTACTTCGAGGCCGCCGTCGCCGGCGCGATCCCGTTGCTGCGCCCGTTGCGGGAATCCCTTGCGGGAGACCGGATCACGCGCGTCATGGGCATCGTGAACGGCACGACGAACTTCATCCTGTCCGCGATGGACGCCACGGGCGCCGGTTACGGCGAGACGCTCGAGGAGGCCTCGCGGCTCGGTTACGCCGAGGCGGACCCGACCGCCGACGTCGACGGGTTCGACGCCGCGTCGAAGGCCGCAATCCTTGCGTCCCTTGCGTTCCACACGCGGGTGACGGCCGCGGACGTCTACCGCGAGGGCATCCGCGCGGTGTCCGCGGCGGACATCGCGGCGGCGAAGGGCCTCGGCCGCACGGTGAAGCTGCTCGCGATCTGCGAGCGGGTCGTCGCCCCGTCCGGCCAGGAATCAGTCGCCGTTCGAGTGCACCCGGCCATGATCCCCAGGACGCATCCGCTGGCGAGCGTGAACGGTGCGTTCAACGCGGTGTTCGTCGAGGCCGACGCGGCGGGGGAGATGATGTTCTACGGGCAGGGTGCCGGTGGCGCCCCGACGGCGAGCGCCGTGGTCGGCGACCTGGTCGCCGTGGCGCGCAACAAGGTTGCGAGCGGACGTGGTCCGCGCGAGTCGGCCTACGCCGCGCTTCCCGTGCAGCCCATGGGTAACACGCCCACGCGCTACCACATCAGCCTCGACGTGGCGGACAAGCCCGGTGTCCTCTCGCAGGTCGCCGCGGTCTTCGCCGAGCACCACGTGAGCATCGCCGCGGTGCGCCAGGAAGGCCGCGTCGAGGACGCCAGCCTGGTGATCGTCACGCACGCGGCGACGGACGCCGCGCTGCGGTCCACTGTGGACAAGATCGGCGGCCTCCCGGTCGTGCGGGAGGTCGTGAGCGTGATGAGGGTGGAGGGCGAAGAATGAGCGGCCCTGAAGGAATGAGCACTGTCAAGGCGGGCTGGCCCGGTCTCATCCACGCGTACCGCGACCGGATCGAGATCCCGGAAGGCGCGGAGATCGTGACGCTGCACGAGGGCGGTACGCCGCTGGTGCACGCGAAGCGCCTCTCCGAGGCAACCGGCTCCGACGTGTACGTGAAGGTCGAGGGCGCGAACCCGACCGGTTCGTTCAAGGACCGCGGCATGACGGTCGCGATGACGTACGCGCTCGCGTCCGGCATCAAGGCGGTCATCTGCGCCTCCACCGGCAACACGTCGGCGTCCGCCGCCGCCTACGCGGCCAAGGCCGGGCTCACCGCCGCCGTGCTGGTGCCCAGCGGCAAGATCGCGATGGGCAAGCTCGCGCAGGCCGTCATGCACGGCGCGAAGATCCTCCAGATCGACGGCAACTTCGACGACTGCCTGGAACTGGCGTCCAAGACCGCGGCCGAGTACCCGGTGACGCTGGTGAACTCGGTCAACCCGGTGCGGCTGATCGGCCAGCGGACCGCCGCGTGGGAGATCTGCGACGTGCTCGGCCAGGCGCCGGACTTCCACTGCCTGCCGGTCGGCAACGCGGGCAACATCACCGCGTACTGGCAGGGCTACCAGGCGTACGAGCAGGGCCTGCCCAAGATGTACGGCTTCCAGGCCGCGGGTGCGGCGCCTCTAGTCTCCGGCGTGCCGGTGCCGAACCCAGAGACCATCGCCACGGCGATCCGGGTCGGCAGCCCGGCGTCGTGGACCGGCGCGATCACCGCTCGCGACGAGTCCGGTGGCCTGATCGACGCGGTCACCGACGAGCAGATCCTGGCCGCCTACCGGTTGCTGGCGGCGAGCGAGGGCATCTTCGTGGAGCCGGCGTCGGCGGCGTCCATCGCCGGTCTGCTGATGACCGCCGAGGACGGCCGGCTGCCGAAGGGCTCGACGGTTGTGTGCACCGTCACCGGGCACGGTCTGAAGGACCCCGACACCGCGTTGCTCGGCGTCACCGAGGTCGAGCCGGTCCCGGTCGACCCCGGCGCCGTCGCGCACGCGCTGGAGCTCGCGTGAGGTTTCTGGTTTCCGTCCCCGCGTCGACCGCGAACCTCGGTTCTGGGTTCGACGCGCTGGGCATGGCGCTCGGGTTGTACGACGAGATCGAGGTGGCCGTCCCGGAAGACAACCCTGGCGGTCTCTCGATCACGGTCGAGGGCGCTGGATCAGGTGACGTCCCGCTCGACGAGAGCCATCTCGTCGTGCGGGCCGTTCGCGCCGCCGGATACACCGGTGGACTCGCCCTGAAGTGCCGCAACGTCATTCCGCACGCACGTGGACTGGGCTCGTCGGCCGCAGCGATCGTGGCGGGTGTCGCAGCCGGATTCACCCTGACGGGTCGCGAGTTGGACACGGACGCGTTGCAAATCGCTGCCGAGTTCGAAGGTCATGCGGACAACGCGGCGGCCTCTTTGTTCGGCGGCATTGTCATTGCGTGGTCTGAAGGAGAGCGGTACCGCGCCGTCCGGATGGAGCCCGACGCACGGGTGCGCCCGGTCGTGCTGATTCCATCCCAGGAGTCGTCCACCAAGACGACGCGCGGCCTGCTTCCGGCCGAAGTGCCGCACGCGGACGCCGCGCACGCCGCAGGACGGGCTGCCCTGGCGGTGCACGCGCTGACGTCGGACCCGTCGGTTCTCCTTGCTGCGACTGAGGATCGCCTCCACCAGAACTACCGCGAGCCCGCGTGGCCCGACACCGTTCGGGTGATCAACGAGCTTCGCAAGCTCGGTGTTCCCGCCTGCGTGTCCGGAGCGGGACCCACCGTGATCGCGTTCGGCGACCTCCCGGCCGAGGTCGACGTCAACGGCTTCGACGTGCGGAGACTCGACGTCGACACCGCCGGCGTGCGCGTTCGTCCATTGGACTGACACGCCCGACCCCGGTTGTTGCATGCGGGGAGACCGGCGTCTACCCTCGGGGGCGATCAGTCACCGCGCGCACGGGCGCCGGTGTCGCGCCCGGACACTCGTTCCGGGTCGCAATCCTTTTGTGTTCCGGCTCTGTGCCGTGCGGGCGGGGCGGACGCAAAAGAGGCACCCGATCGCCGTGTGACCTGAGAAAAGTCCCGTGCTTGCCGGAAGCGGTGTGTGCTTCCGTCTGCATCGGACTGACCGTCGTTCCCCAGTTGAAGCGGGAAGACGGGTCCGCTGGGCCGCGTAGGAGGCGGGGCCTGGTCAGGAAGGACATGTGTGAGCAACACCGATTTGCTGAGCAGCGATGTCGCAGCTGCTTCTGGTTCTGGAGCCGAGGAGACCGCTCTGTCCACCCCTTCGAACGGCACGACGCCGCGCCGCCGCGCGGGTCTGTCCGGCATGGTGCTCGCTGAGCTTCGCGAGCTCGCCGGCCAGCTGGGCATCACCGGAACCGCAGGTCTGCGCAAGGGCGACCTGATCGCGGCCATCAAGGAGAAGCAGGGCTCCGGCGCCCCGGCCAAAGCCGAGAAGCCCGCGAAGGCCGAGAAGGCCGCCGCGAAGGCTCCCGCCGAGAAGCCGGCCGTCGCCGAAAAGCCTGTTCAGCAGCAGCTCGAGGTAGCGGAAAAGCCCGCTGCCGCCGCTGCTCCCGCTCCCGCCGAAACCGGCACGTCCGCGGAGGAGGGCGGTCGCCGAGGCAACCGTCGTCGCCGCTCCGGCCGTGGTGGCGGAAACGCCGAGGCGGGCGAGGGCCAGCAGCCCGAGCAGCGCGCTGAGCGTGCCGAGCGCCCTGAGCGTCAGGAGCGCGCTGAGCGTTCCGGTGACCGCCAGGAGCGTTCCGAGCGTCAGGATCGCGGTGAGCGTCAGGACCGTGGTGAGCGCCAGGACCGTGGTGAGCGCCAGGACCGCGGTGAGCGCCAGGACCGTGGCGACCGTCAGGACCGTGGCGAGCGCCAGGACCGTGGCGACCGCGGTGGTCGTGACCGCAACCGCGACCGCGACCGCCAGGGCGGCCAGTCCCAGGACGGAGACGACGACGGTGGTCGTCGCGGCCGGTTCCGCGACCGTCGCCGCCGCGGTGGCCGCGGTGAGGGAGTCGAGCGCGGTGACCGTGAGACCGAGGTGCGCGAGGACGACGTCCTGCTCCCGGTCGCGGGCATCCTGGACGTGCTGGAGAACTACGCGTTCGTCCGCACGTCGGGCTACCTGGCCGGCTCGAACGACGTCTACGTCTCGCTCTCGCTCGTCCGCAAGTACGGCCTGCGCCGCGGTGACGCCATCACCGGCGCCGTCCGTCAGCCGCGCGAGGGCGAGCAGCAGCGCCAGAAGTTCAACCCGCTGGTCCGCGTCGACAAGATCAACGGCCTGGACCCGGACGAGGCCCGCAACCGCCCGGACTTCACCAAGCTGACGCCGCTCTACCCGAACGAGCGACTGCGCCTGGAGACCGAGCCGCACATCCTCACCACCCGTGTCATCGACCTGGTGATGCCGATCGGCAAGGGCCAGCGCGCCCTGATCGTGTCGCCGCCGAAGGCAGGCAAGACCTCGGTGCTGCAGGCGATCGCCAACGCGATCACCAAGAACAACCCCGAGTGCCACCTGATGGTCGTCCTCGTCGACGAGCGTCCGGAAGAGGTCACCGACATGCAGCGCTCGGTGAAGGGCGAGGTCATCGCCTCGACCTTCGACCGCCCGCCGTCGGACCACACCACCATCTCCGAGCTCGCGATCGAGCGCGCGAAGAGGCTGGTGGAGATGGGCCACGACGTGGTCGTGCTGCTCGACTCGATCACGCGTCTGGGCCGCGCCTACAACCTGGCGGCGCCGGCGTCCGGCCGCATCCTGTCCGGTGGTGTCGACTCCACCGCGCTGTACCCGCCGAAGCGCTTCCTGGGTGCCGCCCGGAACATCGAGGGCGGCGGCTCGCTGACCGTCATCGCGACGGCGCTGGTCGAGACCGGTTCCGCCGGTGACTCGGTCATCTTCGAGGAGTTCAAGGGCACGGGTAACGCCGAGCTCAAGCTCGATCGGAAGATCGCGGACAAGCGGACGTTCCCGGCTGTCGACGTCGACTCGTCGGGTACTCGCAAGGAAGAGCTGCTGCTGTCGCCGGATGAGATGGCGGTCACGCACAAGCTCCGCCGGGTGCTGCACGCGCTGGACGGTCAGCAGGCCATCGACCTGCTGCTCGACCGGCTGCGCAAGTCGCGCACGAACATCGAGTTCCTGATGCAGGTGGCGAAGACGACGCCCGGGGCCGAGCAGGACTGATCGGCTGCTCGAGTTTCACGTGAAAAGACCCCCGGTGCAGGTCACCGGGGGTCTTTTCGTGTTGCTTCACTCGAATGCCGAGGTGCTCAGCGGCAGTCGGACGCCGGTCGGCTCTCATCGGTCTGCACCAGGGACTGGAACACCAGGCCCAGCAACACCGGCAGCCCCACCACCGTCGTGACCAGCGCGGGAATCTCCACCGCGCCCACCACCACCCCGCCAGCCAGCACCGCGGCCAGATACGGGAACCGCACCCACACGCGATGCCAGGGCCGCCGCCACCGCACCCCACCGGACACGGCCGCTGCGACCGCCACTCCGGCCCCGGACACGACGGGCGACAACGGCACCGTCGTCCAGGAAGCAGTGATCAGCCCTGCCGACCCCATCAGGCCGAACACGGCGGCGGAGAAGAGGAACGGCACAGCCAGCCACAGGCGCGGGCTCATCGGCCGTTCGGTGGTGCAGAACACGGCACACAGTGTGATGGAAGCTCACCAACAACACTGAGCCGTATTTGGTCGAACGGGCACACCTTGCGCCGAACGGCGTATCACGGAGGTTAAGCGGTTGTGACTTCTGACACGCGGAGGCGTCGGGAACAACCGCGTTTTTGCACGTGTTGAAGGGTCTGGCACACTAAACGGTCGAGTCCGGCTCCGGTTCACCCGTCATCAGCAACAGGGACCCGGCGGCCATCCTTGAAAGGGACAAGATCTTGAAGACTGGAATCCACCCGGAGTACGTGACCACCGAGGTCACCTGCGGCTGCGGCAACACCTTCACCACCCGGAGCACCAAGACCTCCGGCTCCGTGCACGTCGAGGTCTGCTCGAACTGCCACCCGTTCTACACGGGCAAGCAGAAGATCCTGGACACCGGTGGCCGCGTCGCGCGCTTCGAGGCGCGTTACGGCAAGCGCAACAAGTAGCTGCGTTGACGGCGCCTGACCCCGGCAAACGAGCCGGGGTCAGGCGCCGTTGCCGTCTCCACCACCAAAAGAGGAGCCAAGAACGTGTCGCAGTCGCTGGACAGCCTGCTCGCCGAGTACGACGAGCTCGAGAAGAGGCTCGCCGACCCCAGCGTGCACGCTGACCAGGCGGGCGCGCGCAAGCTCGGCAAGCGGTACGCCGCGCTCGGCCCGATCGTGAAGACGGCTCGGGAGATCGAGCAGGTTCGCAGCGACCTCGAGGCCGCGAAGGAGCTGGCGAGCGAGGACTCGGCGTTCGCCGAGGAGGCCAAGCAGCTCGAGGAGCAGCTCCCCAAGCTGGAGGAGAAGCTCACCGAGCTCCTGCTGCCGCGCGACCCGCACGACGGCGACGACGTGCTGCTGGAGATCAAGTCCGGTGAGGGTGGCGAGGAGTCCGCGCTGTTCGCCGGCGATCTGCTGCGGATGTACACGCGCTACGCCGAGCGTCAGGGCTGGAAGGTCGAGATGCTCGACGGCACCGACTCCGACCTGGGCGGGTTCAAGGACGTCACGGTCGCCATCAAGGCCAAGAGCCCGACGCCGGACGGTGTCTGGAGCCGGCTGAAGTGGGAGGGCGGCGTGCATCGCGTGCAGCGCGTGCCCGTCACGGAGTCGCAGGGCCGCATCCACACGTCCGCTGCCGGTGTTCTCGTGTTCCCGGAGGCCGAGGAGACGGCCGAGGTCGAGATCGACGAGAAGGACCTGCGCATCGACGTCTACCGCTCGTCCGGCAAGGGCGGGCAGTCGGTCAACACCACCGACTCCGCGGTGCGCATCACGCACCTGCCGACCGGCATCGTCGTCTCGTGTCAGAACGAGCGCAGCCAGCTGCAGAACAAGGCCCGCGCCATGCAGGTCCTGCAGTCGCGCCTCGCTGTCCTCGCCGAGGAGCAGAAGGCTCAGGAGCAGTCGGACGCCCGTCGCAGCCAGATCCGCACGGTCGACCGGTCGGAGCGGGTGAGGACCTACAACTTCCCCGAATCACGAATTTCTGATCACCGGGTTGGGTACAAAGCGCATAACCTGGACCAGGTGCTCGACGGCGACCTGGACGCGGTGGTGGACGCGCTGGCCGCCGCCGACCGGGCAGAACGGCTCGCAGGCGGGTAAACCGACGTGAGAGGGGCGCGTTGTGGCCGAGATCCTGGTGAATCCCCAGATCGCACCCCTCGACCAACCGATCGACATCGTCGTCGTGGGTCTTCCGCCGGGTGACGAGATCACCGTTCAACTGTCCACAGGCGACCGTGCGTCCCACGGTGTCTTCACCGCTGACGAGCGCGGCGTCGTGGACCTCACCCGGCACGCCCCGAAGGAAGGCACCTATCGCGGTGTCGATCCCATGGGCCTGTTCTGGTCGCTCGAACGCACCGGCGGCAAACCGGGTCCGATGTGCCTGTCCGTCGAGGGCGCTGGCGAGATCGAGCTCAAGCGGCTGACGATCCCCGAGGGCGTCGAACGCGTCGAGGTCCGCGAGAACGGGCTCGTGGGCACCCTGTTCGCCCCTGAGGACGACGGAGGAGACCTGCCGGGCGTGATCGTGCTCGGTGGCTCCGAGGGTGGCCTGCACGAGTCCGACGCCGCTCTCCTGGCCGCGCACGGGTTCGTGACTTTCGCGCTGGGCTACTTCGGCATGAAGGGCCTGCCGGAGCATCTCGTCGACATCCCGCTCGAGTACTTCGGCACCGCGATCGACCACCTGGCAGAACGGTGCGGCGAGATCGGCGTCATCGGCGGGTCGCGCGGTGGCGAGCTGGCGTTGCTGATCGGTGCCACCTACCCGCAGGTCAGGGCCGTGGTCAGCGTGGTGGGCAGCGGCGTGGTGACCCAGGGCATCGGGCCGGGCGCCAACCTGCTGCAGAAGCTGTCGTACGAAGCGGCGTCGTGGACGTACAAGGGCGAGCCGCTGCCGTACCTGCCGTACTACGTGAGCGACGAGCTGCGCTCGAAGATCGTGAACGACGAGCCGGTGCCGTTGAGGCTCGCGTTCGACACTTCCGACGGCATTCCCGAGGGCACCGAGATCCGCGTGGAGAACATCGTCGGGGGTGTGTTGCTCATCTCGTCCGGACACGACGACGGGTGGCCGAGCACGGAGCTGAGCGAGGTCGCCATGCGGCGGCTGAAGGACCACGAGCACCCGTTCCCGTACGAGCACGTCGTGTATCCCGAGGCAGGACACCTGATAGCGGCGCCGCCGTACCGTCCGGCGACGGATGTGACCTATCCGGGGCCCGGTGTCACCTTCTCGGGTGGTGGTGTTCCGCACGCCACCGCGCACGCTCAGGCGAACGCTTGGAAAAGGACGGTTGAGTTCTTGCAGGAGCAGCTCGGGACCTAGGGTGTGTGCTTATGAGCGCACACTTTGATGTCGTCGTCGTGGGTGCGGGTCCCGGCGGGTACGTGGCCGCGATCCGGGCGGCTCAGCTCGGGCTGAAGACCGCCGTTGTCGAGGAGAAGTACTGGGGCGGCGTCTGCCTGAACGTGGGCTGCATCCCGTCGAAGGCTCTCCTGCGCAACGCCGAGCTCGCGCACATCTTCACGCACGAGCAGAAGACGTTCGGCATCAAGGTCGACGGCAACGTCAGCTTCGACTACAGCGCGGCGTGGCAGCGCAGCCGCAAGGTCGCGGAAGGGCGCGTCAAGGGCGTGCACTTCCTCATGAAGAAGAACGGCATCACCGAGTACAACGGGTGGGCCAACTTCACCGACGACCACACGCTGACCGTGAACGGCGAGACGATCACCTTCGGCCACGCGATCATCGCGGTGGGCGCGACGACCCGGATGCTGCCGAACACGCAGAAGTCCGACCGCGTCGTGACCTACGAAGAGCAGATCATGACCGAGGACCTGCCCGAGTCGATCATCATCGCCGGCGCGGGCGCGATCGGCGTCGAGTTCGCCTACGTCATGCACAACTACGGCGTGAAGGTCACCATCGTCGAGTTCCTCGACCGGATGGTGCCGCTCGAGGACGAAGAGGTGTCCGCCGAGCTGCTCAAGCGCTACAAGAAGCTGGGCGTCGACGTGCGCGTCGGCACCCGCGTGGAGTCGATCGACGAGTCGGGCGAGAAGGTCCGCGTCACCGTCTCCAAGAACGGCGCCCAGGAAGTCCTGGAAGCTGACAAGGTCATGCAGGCCATCGGTTTCGTGCCGCGGGTCGAGGGCTACGGCCTCGAGAACACCGGCGTGAAGCTGACCGAGCGCGGCGCGATCGACATCGACGGCCGCGGCCGCACCTCCGTGCCGCACATCTTCGCCATCGGTGACGTCACCGCGAAGCTGATGCTCGCGCACACGGCCGAGTCCATGGGCATCATCGCCGCGGAGACCATCGCGGGTGCCGAGACCATGGAGCTCGACTACGTGATGATCCCGCGGGCGACGTTCTGCCAGCCGCAGATCGCGTCGTTCGGCTACACCGAGGCGCAGGCCCGCGAGAAGGGCTTCGACGTCCAGGTCTCGAAGTTCCCGTTCACCGCGAACGGCAAGGCGCACGGCCTCGCCGAGCCCGGCGGCTTCGTGAAGCTGATCAGCGACGCCAAGCACGGCGAGCTGCTCGGCGGCCACATCATCGGCCCGGAGGCCACCGAACTGCTGCCCGAGCTCACGCTGGCGCAGCAGTGGGACCTCACGGTGCACGAGGTCGCGCGCAACGTGCACGCGCACCCGACGCTTTCGGAGGCCGTCAAGGAAGCCGTGCACGGCCTGGCCGGGCACATGATCAACTTCTGAGATAGTTTCTCGCTGATGATGAACCGGCAGCCGCTCCGCCTCGCCATCTCCGAGGCGGCCAAGATCCTCTCCGAGGCCGGCGTGGACAGCCCGCGCGTCGACGCGGAGTTCCTGGCCGCGCACGTGCTCGGCGTGGAACGGGGGCGGCTGCCGCTCATCCCGCTGGTCGATCCACCTGTGATCGACCAGCTGCACAAGCTCGTCAGGACGCGGGCCTCGCGGATTCCGTTGCAGCACATCCTCGGCTGGGCGCCCATGGGTGCCATCACGGTCGAGGTCGGGCCGGGCGTGTTCGTGCCGCGGCCGGAGACCGAGCTGCTGATGGAGTGGGGCCTCAAGGCGCTCGTGGGCGTTCCCTCGCCCGTCGTGGTGGATCTGTGCACCGGCACGGGCGCGTTGGCGCTGTCGATCGCCGCGGCCCGCCCGGACGCGGTGGTGCACGCGGTGGAGATCGATCCCCAAGCGCTCGCCTGGACACGGCGCAACGCCGACGCGCGGGTGGCCGCCGGGGACACACCCATCCGCCTGCACTCCGGTGACGCCACGGATCCGTCGCTCCTGTCCGATCTGGACGGTCAGGTTGATCTCGTGGTGTGCAATCCGCCTTACGTGCCAGAGGGAACCGAAGTGCAGCCCGAAGTCGGCGTGCACGATCCGCACCACGCGGTGTTCTCCGGCGCCGACGGGCTGGACGTGATCCGGCACGTGGTCTCCGCCGCGGCACGATGGCTCAAGCCGGGCGGTGCCGTGGGAATCGAGCACGACGACACGCAGGGCGAGTCCGTGCCCGCGCTGCTGGCGGCGCGCCGGGTGCTCACGGACGTCGCCGACCACGCCGACCTGGCCGGGCGCCCCCGGTTCGCGACCGCCCGCAGGGTCTAGAAGAGCGCGTCGAAGGCTTTCTCCAGCTCCTTCATCCGCTCGCCGAGCCCGCGATCGCTCAGCCTCTCCATCAGGTGCTCGGCAACGTCCTTGCCCGGCTTGGGTTTGCGCGCCTCGATCCGCAGGTCGTCGACCATCTCGATGGTCGACGTGGGAGCCTTGGCGTCGTTGAGGTCCTCTCGCAGCTCGTCGAGGAGCCGCAACACCGCCGAGACGTCCTTGATGTGTCCGATGTGGACTTCCTCGGCCCTGGCCCGCCCGCTGGTGCCGGTGCGGCTGCCGAAGTTCCGTTCGCTCATGGGCTTTCCTCGCTAGTGGCGATGTTGCTGCCGTCGTCCGTCGGGTACAGCACGAGCACTCCGGCGCAGCTCGAGCGCCCAAACCGCCGAATCCTCCTGTCGTTGCGCCACGTGCAGGCCTGCACGATCACGAGCCCTCCGCCGCCGCTCCCCGGCTTGCGCTCGTCGCAGGACCTGAGCCTGAAGATCCCGCCGACGCACCTGCAGAGCACGAAGAACAGCCCGATCCAGCCCGCCACCGCGCCGAGCACGAGCGGCCCGCGCGGCGAGCCCGGCCGCCCGCGTCGCCCGAGCCCGCACCGCACCCCGGCCACGAGCGCGCCGGTGACCCCGGCCCGCGGCCACGACCCGCGCGGCAACCCGCTGCCGGCGAACGGCAGCACTTCGCCGTGCCGCACCACCGCCTCCCGCCGTCCCCGCCCGGCGCTGACGCAGCCCGGCCGCTCCGTCAGGTACCCGCGAATGGCGGATTCCGCGAACTGATTGTCGTGGTGTGCGGCTCCGCAGCGGAAGCGAGTGGTGTCGTCGCGTGACTTCGGAGAATCGCTTCCCTTCGTCGCCGGCGGAGCTGACATTGTCCTGTCCACTTTCTGTCATTGAATTGCACGCTTCGCGTTTGCGCTGGTCAGGGACGTTGTGAACACGCATTTCCAATGCCTCGGATGCTGATGGATGGCACAATAGTCGTTCCAGATCGGAATCGGACCGAGGTGTTGTGAATTGCGTATTGTCAATGCGCCGAACGAGGGCAAACGGCGCTCTTCTCGGACGCCTGCCGATTCGCTGTGCCCTGAGGGGCTCGCCGCACGGTGCGGAGGCTCGCAAGAGGCAGAGTCGCGTGCGAAGTTGACAAATCGTGGCCAATAACCTGACGTTTAGTCACGTTGGGACCAAACGGTCGTATGTTCTGACATTGGGGAGGGCACGCGGTCACGCGCTTGAGGAACCGCCGCCTCGCGCGTGACCGCGTGTGCGCCAGCCCGCCCCGGTTGCTACGCCTCGTGCCCCGGGTTCAACGTTCGCTCGTCATCGCCAGCACCTGTCCGAGGTGTCGCGCCAGTCCCATGTTGTCCGCGGGGCTGATGGTGAACCAGCCGTTGCGAATCTGGACGTTGGAGTAGCGACCCTGGTGGGTGTCGATCCACGTGACGGGCGGGAAGTCCCGCCTGGTGCGGCCCTGTCCCATCTGGACGACGAAGTGTCCGTTGCCGATGGCCGGACCGGTCAGCATCTGCTTGGCGATGCGGACGTCGTCGTTCTCCATCGCGCGAACCGCCTGACGGAAGCCTTCCTGCTGCTGGGGCTGGTTCTCGAACGCTTCGGCGGGCACCGTCACCAGCTTGCCCGGCCCAGGCCTGTTCTGCGGCATGGCGCCGGCGAGGCTGGTCGCGATCTCGTTGGGCTGCACCAGGTTCAGCGTGATGGAGGTGTCCTCCTGGGTCACCAGCACCGCGTAACCGCCGCGCGCCACCACGCTGGCGCGGACCAGCTTCTGCTGGTTGAGGTCGGGAATGCACAGGGCGACGACACGGAGCTCGGGGCGCGCCAACAGGTTCAGTGCATCCTCGAGGTCCGGCTCCGGCCTGCCGCGCCGGGCGAGGTTCCTGCGTTCGAGGTCCGCACGCACCGCCGCCTTGATGCGAGCACGCTCGTCGAGCGTCTCGCCGTGCTGGCTCACCTCGAAGGGATAGGGAACGCTCCCCGCCCGCAGGTCCTCCCAGAGAACCTCGAACGCGGGCAGGGAGAGCTGGGCGATCTGCCTCATCCGCCGATCACCGGCGGCGCGACCATGCGATCGTCGTCGAAGAACTCGTCAGTGGGCACGAGGTAGTTCGACTTGTGCTCCTTGTCCTCCTGGCCCTGACCGGCACCCGCACCCGCACCGGCGCCACCGGCACCCATGCCGCCCGCGGCGCCCACACGCCCCGCCGCACCAGCGCCGGCACCGCCCGCAGCGCCGCCCATGACCCCGGCGCCACCACCGGGATTGGCCGGCCCGAAGCTGCCCATGCCACGACCGGAACCGTTCACACCGGCCATGCCACCGCCACCCGCGCCGCGGCCACCCGCTCCGCCACCGGGACCGCCGGGACCGCCGGGCCGCATGCCTTGCCCGCCACCGGGAGGCCGGCCCTGACCGCCACCGCCGGGCGGGCGCGTGCCGGGCGGCAGCATGCCGGGAGGCCCGTACGGCGGCCGGTTCGGGTTGCCGCCGTTGGGCGGGTTGTTCGGGTTGCCCGGATTCGGTTCCTTGACCGGGGGAGCGACCCAGGCCGGGTTCGTCGTGCCGTTGCCGGTGTTCGGCATGCCAGGCATGCCGGTGTTGTTGCTGAACCTCTGGTTCGTGTTGACGTTGCTGAGGCTCTGCGAGTGCGTGGTGCTGCTCGGCTGCGTAGTGCCCTGGTCGTTGGTGACCTTCGGGGTGGACTCCATGGTGGGCATGGACATAGCCGCGGCCATCATCGTGTTGTCACGCGTCTGCATAACCTGCACGGCTTCTTCTTTGGCGCCCTGCTGCTTGTTGTAGGTGGAGATCATCTCGACGGGCGCGCCCACCATCATGATGGGGCTCACGATGCCACCCTTGTTCGTGAGCCAGTCACCGGCGATCTTCATGGGGTTGAACTCGACCGGCTGCGGCATGCTCTTGTTGGCCTGAACCGCCGCGTCCCGCTGCTGCTCGATGGCGCTCGACGTGCGCACGAATGCTTCGCCGGTCTGGTCGGAGAAGGTCCCCACCTTGCTCAGAGCAGCCCGGACCCCTTCAGCGGCCCGCCCCTTCCAGCCGTCCTGAGAACCGTTGACCAGGATGCTGAAGTCGGTGGCCAGCTCCTTGAACGTCGTACCGATCGCCTTCCACGCATCGCTGACGGCGGTGGCGGTCGCCGGATCGTAGTTCTGGGTGACCAGTGCCTTCATCTGTTCGTGCGGCTGGCCCGCGTAGTTCGCGTTCGGTGTCGGAACTGCGGGTTTGACTGGCGCCATGAGATTCCCCCCTCGGGCGTCGCTACGGCAGCTTCGGTGCGATCAGATCGGCGGCCTTGGAGGACCGCTGGCAAGCGGACGCGGTGTCCTCAGAGGCGGCAGTCAGGTTTCCGATCACCAGGATTGATGACGACTCGCTGACCGCGATCGCGAACGTGCAGCTGTTCTTGGCCCCGTCCTGCGCCTCGACCTTGGTCGCGTCATATTTGCCGACCTTGGTCTGCGAAACCTTGTCGCCGACAAGGTTCAGGTCTTTGAGGCCAGAGTCCCTGTGGATGCCCACGCGGAGCCCTCCGTTGCCGCTGACAGCCCAGTCGCAGCCGTCGGAGGCGGCGACCTTCTCCGGCGCGCCGGGGTACTTGAGACCCAGACCGGTGACTTCGGCTTCGGTGAGCAGGTCGCACGGCTTGAGCGCTTCCAAGCCCGACGCGGAGTTGGAACTGCTCGTCGGAGTCGAGCCGCCGTTCGTCGGCGTCGGGTTGGCGTTGCCGCTCGTGCCGGTACAACCGGTGGTGAACGCGGCAAGGCCGATCGTCGTGGCGATGAGGATGCGCTTCATGACTTCCCGTCGAGTTTCTTGATCGAGTCGGCGTGACCTTGGTCAACGGCGGTGTAGGACGTGCGGCTCTTCTCGATCTGCGTCTTGAGGTCGTTGATCGCCTTGACGAGGTCCGTGATGGTCTTCTGAGCCGCGGAGCCGAACGTCCTGTTGTTCTGGCTGATCGATTCGGCGTATCCCCCACCGAGCTTGGTTTGCGCGCTGAGATCCGACGACTTTCGGCCGACTTTGTCGAGCTCGTCCTGCATCGAGGTGAGCTTCTTGATCATGGTGTCGACCAGGTGCGGATCGACTGAGAGCGCCTGGGTCTCAACAGCTGTGGCCACTGCCTTGCTGGCCGCGGCGATCGCTGCGAAGCCACCGCTGAAGAGGCCGTCCCAAGTTCCGCCCGCGGCCTTGTCGGCGAAGCTGCCGACCGCGCCGCTTGTCACTGCTTCTCCAGACACAGAAGCTCGACCCTCCCCGATTGCGCTCTGTGGTCGGCACATGACCTTACAGTTGTGCGCCCGTTTGGGGGATCCGTTGAACTACTTAGCCTGTTCGGACTGAAATCTTGCCTGGTCAGGGAGGATATGGATGCGCTAAGTGAGAACGAAAGCACAGGTCCAGCAGGCCTCTTTGCCGGGTTGCTCGGGGGCGCTCCTTCTGAAGTCCATGTCCTTTCCGCGGTGAACGGCCCGTTATAAGGCGGGGCCTTGCGTCACCCGATCGAGACGGCTGGCTAGGCTCACCGAGGTGAGCACGGTCTACGACTGCAGCGAACCGAGCAACCGCGCGGCGGGTCTCGCCGCCGCGGCCGGTGCGGTGCGGAGCGGGCGCCTTGTCGTCCTGCCCACCGACACCGTTTACGGGATCGGCTGCGACGCGTTTGACGCTGAAGCGGTCCGGAGTCTTCTCGAGGCCAAGGGGCGTGGGCCTGACATGCCCGTGCCGGTGCTGGTCGGGTCCTGGACCACGATCGACGGGCTGGTTCTCAGCGTGCCCAGGCAGGCGAGGGCGCTCATCGAGGCGTTCTGGCCGGGCGGGCTGAGCATCGTGCTGCCGCACGCGCCGAGTTTGGCGTGGGACCTCGGGCAGACGCGCGGGACGGTGATGCTGCGGATGCCGTTGCACCCCGTCGCGCTGGAGCTCCTGCGGGACGTCGGGCCCATGGCCGTGTCCAGTGCCAACAAGACCGGGCACGCGCCGGCCTCCAGTGCGCAGGAGGCGCGGGACCAGCTCGGGGACGCGGTGCCCGTCTACCTCGACGGCGGGTTGAGCGGGGAGAACATCGCCTCGACCATCGTGGATCTCACCGGGGCCGACGCGCTCATCCTGCGTGAGGGTGCGGTGAGCAGGGAAGAGGTCAACGAGGTGCTGGGGATCGAGGTCGACGTCGCGCGATGAGCAGCGGCTGCCAGAATTGATCATGTCGCCGCGGGTACCGTGGCGAGCACCCCGAACCACTCCCGATTGATTGGTAGGCCCGTGGGGCCCGCATACTCGTTCGTCCTTCCCGTGCGCGAGTACCTGCTCGTCGCGTTGATCGCTGCCGTGGTGACGTTCCTGCTGGTCGGTCTGGTGCGCGCGATGGCGTTCCGGCTCGGGGCGGTGGCTTATCCGCGGCAACGCGACGTGCACGTGCAGCCCATGCCGCGCATGGGTGGGGTCGCCATCTACGGCGGCGTGCTGTGCGGCATGTTCGTGGCGCACCAACTGCCGGTGCTGCGGGCGGCGTTCGACTTCTCCAACGACCCGTGGGGGGTCATCGTCGCGGGTGGCGTCATCGTGCTCGTGGGTGCGATTGACGACAGGTTCGAGCTCGACTCGCTCACCAAGCTCGCCGGGCAGGTGACGGCGGCGGGCATCCTCGTGTTGTTCGGTCTGCAGTGGATGATCGCGTGGGTGCCGTGGGACGGCGGCGCGACGATCTCGCTGGACCAGAACCAGGGTGCGCTGCTGACCGTGCTGCTCGCGGTCACGATGATCAACGCGATGAACTTCGTCGACGGACTGGACGGGCTCGCCGCCGGCATCGGGCTCATCGCCGCGGCGGCCACGTGCGCGTTCTCGATCGGCCTGCTCGTCGAGCGGCAGGGTGCGGTCGAGGCCTACCCGCCCGCGCTGATCGCCGCCGCGCTCGCCGGTGCTTGCCTCGGGTTCCTGCCGCACAACTTCAACCCCGCGCGCATCTTCATGGGCGACTCGGGCTCGATGCTCATCGGGCTCATGCTCGCCGCCGCCACGACCAGCGCGTCCGGCAAGATCAACCAGGCGACCGGCAGCGCCGCCGACCTGCTCGGTCTGCTGTCGCCGCTGATCGTCGTCGCCGCCGTGCTCTTCGTGCCGCTGCTCGACCTGCTCATGGCGATCATCCGCCGCACCCGGCGCGGGGAAAGCCCGTTCTCGCCGGACAAGATGCACCTGCACCACCGGTTGCTGGAGATCGGGCACTCGCAGCGGCGCGCGGTGCTGCTCATCTACTTGTGGGCGGGCGTGCTCGCGTTCGGCGCGGTGGCGCTCACGTTGTTCGACCCGATCATCGTGGCGACCTGCTTCGTCATCGGGCTGATCGTGACGTTCGTGGTTTCGGTGATCCCGCGGCTCAGGGACGCCCGCAAGCCGTAAACGGCGTTCATCTTGTTTGGACCCGCTTAACCGGCGTTAACCCGGGCTGCCCGCCGGGCGGCGCGAGCGAGTTCCTACACTTCAGTGCATGAGCGGCAGCAACGATGCAGTCAAGGCCGTCACGCACGAGCTGACCGTCCAGCGGCTCGCCGGGGAAATGTTCCGCGCGGCCGCCTGGGCCGCGCTCGGCACGTTTGTCCTCGGTGTCGCCGTGTCAACTGTGATCTGGGGGACCGCTGGTCTCGTCGGGTCATTGATCGGTGGTGCGATCGCCATCGGTTCGAGCCTCGCGACGCTGTTGTTGATGCGCAAGACCGCGGCGCTCGATCCCATGTTCGTGATGGTCGCCGCACTCGGCGGATTCATGGGCAAGCTGATCGTGCTGCTACTCGCCGTGATCTTGCTGCGCAACCAGTCGTGGCTCGAACCCAAGGCACTCGGAATCACCCTGGTGGCGACTGTGCTCGTGACGTCGTTCCTGGAGGCCAGGGCCTCCAGGCGCAGCCGTAGTCAGATGGTGGTCCCCGCCTCCGAAGGCACCTGAGACCTGCTGATATGGTCCGCGCTGACCAGGGACACCCGATCGAAGGGGTGCCTCTCGTAGTCGCTTGCGAACCGTAAGGTACGTTAAGTCCAGATCGTGACGATTCCCCCGGCGGAGTGAACGCCGGCCGGGAGAACCGGAAGGAACACAGTGACCAAGCTGCTGGCTTCGGGGGGCGAGTTCGTCGCTCCCGGTGTGAAGGACTTCTTCCTCCCGCCGATCTTCGGCGAGGTCACGAAGCCGATGGTCCTGCTGGTGCTGTCGATCGTGATCATCGCGGCCTTCTTCCTCGCCGCGAGCCGCAACCTGAAGCTCATCCCCGGCAAGTTCCAGTTCGCCGCCGAGTCGGTTTACGACTTCGGGCGCAACAACATTGCCAGGGAGCAGATCGGCGCGAAGGACTTCAAGCCGTTCATCCCGCTGATCCTCACGATCTTCACCTTCATCCTCGTGAACAACCTGTTCGGGCTCATCCCGCTCATCCAGTTCCCGACGATGTCGCACATCGGCTTCCCGCTCGCCGTTTCGTTGCTCGTTGTTTACCCGGTGTACCACTTCGTCGGGTTCAAGCGGCACGGCTTCGTGGGTTACTTGAAGCACCAGACGGTTCCGCCGGGCGCACCGTGGTTCGTGCTCCCGCTGCTGATTCCGATCGAGTTCTTCCAGAAGTTCATTCTGAACCCGCTCACGCTCGCGATCCGAGTTTTCGCGGCCATGTTCGCGGGGCACCTCCTGCTGCTGGTGTTCACCCTGGCCGGTGAGTTCCTGCTGCTGAACGGCGGGCTGACCGTCATCGTGGCGCCGGTGTCCTTCGCCTTCGCCATCGCGCTGACCTTCCTGGAGGCACTGATCATGTGCCTGCAGGCCTACATCTTCGCGCTGCTGTCTGCCAGCTACATCGGCATGGCGCTGGCAGAAGAGCACTGAGTTACAGCACAAAGCCTCCGATCCGCGAACACTCGCGGACCGAGTTGGAAAGGGAACAGCAACAGTGAGCGCTTCCGTCGTTCTTGCCCAGGCCGGAGACATCAACCCGGGTCTTGCTGCGATCGGCTACGGCCTCGCGGCCATCGGCCCCGGCATCGGTGTGGGTCTGATCTTCTCCTCGGTCATCAGCGGCACCGCCCGCCAGCCCGAGGCCCGCGGCGTTCTGCTCGGTCTCGCGTGGACCACGTTCGCCATCGTCGAGGTCCTCGCGCTGATCGGCTTCGTCGTCTACTTCATCGCGACTGCCTGACCGAATCCTGATCGCGTTAGGAGAACCCGTGATGGACACCCTCATCCTGGCTGCGGAAGGACCGGTCAACCCGGTCATCCCGCACACCTCGGAGATCATCCTCGGTCTCGTCGCGTTCCTGCTCCTCTTCTTCGTCATCAAGAAGTTCGTGTCGCCGCGCTTCGAGGCGCTGTACGCGGAGCGGACGGCCAAGATCGAGGGTGGCATCGAGAAGGCGGAGCAGGCTCAGGCCGAGGCTCAGCGCACGCTCGAGCAGTACAAGGAGCAGCTGGCCGAGGCTCGCGCCGAGGCCGCGCGCATCCGCGACGACGCGCGGGCCGAGGGCCTGCAGATCATCGAGGAGCTGCGCGAGCAGGCGCAGGCCGAGTCCGCGCGCATCGTGGCGCAGGGCCAGCACCAGCTGGACGCGCAGCGCGCCCAGATCGTCGCGGAGCTGCGTGCCGACCTCGGTCGCACCGCGGTCGAGCTGGCGAGCAAGGTCGTGGGCGAGTCCCTCGAGGACGAAGCCCGCCGCCGCGGCACCGTCGACCGCTTCCTCAACGAGCTGGACGCCGTCGCGGCGCCGGCGAGCAAGTAGAGGCTGCCAATGACGCTGCATGCCGCAAGTCGTGAAGCTCTGGCAGCCGCGGAACTGCGGCTGCTGGAGCTGGCCGACGCCGCGTCGGCGGACGAGCAGGTCAAGCTGGGCGACGAGCTGTTCGCCGTGCTGGACCTGCTGATCGAGCAGGCCGCGCTGCGCCGCGCCCTCGCCGACGCGTCGTCGGAGCCCGCCGGTCGTGAGCAGTTCGTCCGCGGCCTGTTCGCGGGCAAGGTGAGCGATGCGACCCTGCAGGTGCTGGTCGCCGTCGTGACCGCTCGCTGGTCCAGCCCGCGTGAGTTCGTCGACGGTGTCGAGTCGCTCGCCCGCACCACGCTGCTGGTGCGCGCCGAGCGCGGCGGCGAGCTCGACTCGGTGGAGGACGAGCTGTTCCGGCTCGGCCGCATCGTGGCGGGTTCGCACGACCTCGAGCGCCTGCTGGGGGATCCCGCGGGTGCCGTTGACGGCAAGGTCGCGCTGGTCGACTCCCTGATCGAGGGAAAGGTCAGCTCGGTCACCAAGAAGCTGGTGGACCAGCTGGTCCGCAACCCGCGCGGCATGCGCGTGGCGGACGGCCTGGCCGAGCTCGCCGACCTGGCGGCCAAGCGCCGTCAGCGTTCTGTCGCGCACGTCCGGTCCGCGGTGGAGCTGACCGCGGAGCAGATCGACCGCTTGACCGCGACGCTGACCACGATCTACTCGCGTCCGATCGCGCTGCACGTCGAGGTCGACCCGGCCCTGGCCGGCGGCCTCACGATCAAGATCGGCGACGAGATCATCGACGGAAGCATCGCCGGCCGGTTGGCGGCTCTGCGCCGCAATCTCGCCAGCTAGCCCCCGAGCCCTTTCCCAAGAACGAAGAAGTGAGAGCAGGAACGACATGGCGGAGCTGACGATCTCGTCGGACGAGATCCGCAGTGCGATCGAGAAGTACGTCTCGAGCTACTCCCCGGAGGTCAGCCGGGAAGAGGTTGGTGTCGTCGCCGAGACCTACGACGGCATCGCCATCGTCGAGGGCCTCCCGGGCACGATGACCAACGAGCTGCTCGAGTTCCCCGGTGGCGTCCTCGGCGTCGCCCTGAACCTCGAGGTCCGCGAGATCGGTGCGGTCATCCTCGGTGACTTCGACAAGATCGAAGAAGGCCAGGAGGTCCGCCGGACGGGCAAGGTCCTGTCCGTGCCGGTCGGCGACGGCTTCCTCGGTCGCGTCGTCAACCCGCTGGGCCAGCCGATCGACGGTCTCGGCGACATCGTCGCGGACGACAACCGCGCGCTCGAGCTTCAGGCCGCGTCCGTGCTGCAGCGTCAGCCGGTGTCCGAGCCGATGCAGACCGGCATCAAGGCGATCGACGCGATGACCCCGATCGGTCGCGGCCAGCGCCAGCTGATCATCGGTGACCGCAAGACCGGCAAGACCGCGGTCTGCATCGACACGATCATCAACCAGAAGAAGGCCTGGGAGTCGGGCGACCCCAAGCAGCAGGTCCGCTGCGTCTACGTCGCCATCGGCCAGAAGGGCTCCACCATCGCGGGCGTCAAGACCGCGCTGGAGGAGGCGGGCGCACTCGAGTACACGACGATCGTCGCCGCCCCCGCTTCTGACTCGGCCGGCTTCAAGTGGCTGGCGCCGTACACCGGCTCCGCCATCGGCCAGCACTGGATGTACCAGGGCAAGCACGTCCTGATCATCTTCGACGACCTGACCAAGCAGGCCGAGGCGTACCGCGCGATCTCGCTGCTGCTGCGCCGCCCGCCGGGCCGCGAGGCGTACCCCGGCGACGTCTTCTACTTGCACTCGCGTCTCCTCGAGCGTTGCGCGAAGCTGTCGGACGAGATGGGCGGCGGCTCGATGACGGGTCTCCCGATCATCGAGACCAAGGCGAACGACGTGTCGGCGTACATCCCGACCAACGTCATCTCGATCACCGACGGTCAGTGCTTCCTCGAGTCCGACCTGTTCAACGCCGGTGTCCGCCCGGCCGTCAACGTGGGTATCTCCGTTTCCCGCGTCGGTGGTGCCGCGCAGATCAAGGCGATGAAGCAGGTCGCGGGCTCGTTGCGTCTCGACCTGTCGCAGTTCCGCGAGCTGGAGGCCTTCTCCGCGTTCGCGTCCGACCTCGACGCCGCCTCGCGCGCCCAGCTGGACCGCGGTGCCCGTCTGGTCGAGCTGCTCAAGCAGGGCCAGTACTCCCCGGTGCCCGTCGAGGAGCAGGTCGTCGAGATCTTCGCCGCGACCAAGGGCCACCTGGACGACGTCCCCGTCGGCGACATCCGCCGGTTCGTCGCCGAGTTCAAGGACTCGCTGCGCCGCAACCACGCGGACGTGCTCGCGGGCATCGTCGAGACCAAGCAGTTCGGTGACGACGCCCAGAAGCGCATCGCTGACGCCGTGGCCGAGTTCAAGAAGCAGTTCACCGCTTCGGACGGCACGACGATCGTCAACGAGGCGCCCGAGAAGGCCATGGACGCCGACAAGGTCGCTCAGGAGTCGGTGAAGCTGCACAAGCCCGAGCCGACCAAGAAGTGATCTGAGCCATGGGCGCACAGATTCGGGAGCTCCGCCAACGGATCCGAACGGTCAACTCGACCAAGAAGATCACGAAGGCCTACGAGCTCATCGCGACGTCTCGCCTCGCGAAGGCGCAGACCAGGGTCGCGGCCTCCCGGCCGTACGCGGACGAGATCACGAACGTGCTCTCCGCGTTGGCCGAGGCCTCGGCGAACCTCGACCACCCGCTGCTGTCGGAGCGTGAGAACCCGAAGCGCGCCGCGGTGCTGGTGATCACGAGCGACAAGGGCATGTGCGGCGGTTACAACGCCAACGTCCTCAAGGCCGCCGAGCAGCTGATCCAGCTGCTCCGGTCCGAGGGCAAGGAGCCGGTGCTGTACGTGACCGGCCGCAAGGGTCAGGGCTACTACCAGTTCCGCCGTCGCGCGGTCGCCGGCGTGTGGAGCGGGTTCTCGCAGACCCCGCACTACGTCAACGCCGTCGAGGCCGGTGACGCGCTGGTGCAGGCGTTCCTGGAGGGCACGGAGGACGGCGCGGAGGGCGTGGACGAGATCCACGTCGTGTACACCGAGTTCAAGTCCATGCTCAGCCAGACGCCGACCGCCAGGCGGATCGCGCCGATGGAGGTCGAGTACACGGGCGAGGTCCCCAAGGGCCCGCGCGCGGTGTACGACTTCGAGCCCAGCGCGGAGGCGCTGCTCGGTGCGATGCTGCCCAAGTACGTGAAGACGCGTCTGTTCTCCGCCATGCTGGAGGCTGCGGCTTCGGAGTCGGCGGCTCGTCGTACGGCCATGAAGGCCGCGACGGACAACGCGACGGAGCTGGTCCGGAACCTCAGCCGGGCGGCGAACTCGGCCCGTCAGGCCCAGATCACCCAGGAGATCAGCGAGATCGTCGGTGGCGCTGCCGCGCTTACCGGTGGCGCAGGAAGTGATGAGTGACATGAGTGCTACTGCCACCACCACCCGCACCGGCCGTGTGGTCCGGGTGATCGGTGCGGTCGTCGACGTGGAGTTCCCGCGCGAGGCCGTGCCCGAGCTGTTCAACGCCCTGAACGTGGACATCACGTTCGAGGCCGTCGCCAAGACGCTGACCCTCGAGGTCGCGCAGCACCTCGGCGACAACCTCGTCCGCACCATCTCGATGCAGCCGACCGACGGTCTGGTTCGCGGTGCCACCGTGACCGACACCGGCAAGGCCATCTCCGTGCCGGTCGGTGACGTCGTCAAGGGTCACGTGTTCAACGCCCTCGGTGACTGCCTCGACGAGCCCGGCCTCGGCCGCGACGGCGAGCAGTGGGGCATCCACCGCAAGGCTCCGTCGTTCGACCAGCTCGAGGGCAAGACCGAGATCCTCGAGACCGGCATCAAGGTCATCGACCTCCTCACCCCGTACGTCAAGGGCGGCAAGATCGGCCTGTTCGGCGGCGCGGGTGTCGGCAAGACCGTTCTGATCCAGGAGATGATCACGCGTATCGCGCGTGAGTTCTCCGGTACCTCGGTCTTCGCCGGCGTCGGTGAGCGCACCCGTGAGGGTACGGACCTGCTGCTGGAGATGGAGGAGATGGAGGTCCTCCAGGACACCGCCCTCGTCTTCGGTCAGATGGACGAGCCGCCCGGCACGCGTATGCGCGTCGCCCTGTCCGCTCTCACGATGGCGGAGTACTTCCGCGACGTGCAGGGCCAGGACGTGCTGCTCTTCATCGACAACATCTTCCGCTTCACCCAGGCGGGTTCCGAGGTGTCGACCCTGCTGGGCCGCATGCCTTCCGCCGTGGGTTACCAGCCGACGCTGGCCGACGAGATGGGTGAGCTCCAGGAGCGCATCACCTCGACGCGCGGTAAGTCGATCACCTCGCTGCAGGCCATCTACGTGCCCGCGGACGACTACACCGACCCCGCCCCGGCGACCACCTTCGCCCACCTGGACGCGACGACGGAGCTTTCCCGTCCGATCTCCCAGAAGGGCATCTACCCGGCCGTCGACCCGCTGTCGTCGTCGTCTCGAATCCTCGAGCCGTCGATCGTGGGCGACGAGCACTACCGGGTCGCGCAGGAGGTGAAGCGGATCCTGCAGAAGTACAAGGAGCTGCAGGACATCATCGCCATCCTCGGTATGGACGAGCTGTCCGAAGAGGACAAGGTCCTCGTCGGTCGTGCGCGTCGTCTCGAGCGCTTCCTCGGCCAGAACTTCTTCGTCGCGGAGAAGTTCACCGGTCAGAAGGGGTCGTTCGTGCCGATCAAGGAGACGGTCGAGGCGTTCGACCGGGTCTGCAAGGGCGAGTTCGACCACTACCCGGAGCAGGCGTTCTTCTCCTGCGGCGGGTTGGACGACGTCGAGGCCAACGCCAAGAAGCTGGCCGGCAACTGAGCTAGCTCTGGGCTTTCCGAAGGGCCGTTCCTCCTCTGTGGAGGGACGGCCCTTCTGGCGTTTCCTGTCGAGTGTCGTCAGGTTTCCATTCAGTGGAAATGCTCTCTCCCCTCTTTCTGTTGTATCGCCGGACGATGCACGGCATCTCAGGCAGTGCCTCGACGAGGAGGAGAGCTCGTGAACAAATGGGTGTTGCCGCTGTGCTGGACGGCCGTCCTGCTCGACGGCTTCGATCTGGTCGTGCTCGGCACGGTGATTCCGGTGCTGTTGCAGGAGAAGCTGTTCACCACGGCGTCGGCCAGCGCGGTGTCCACGGCCGGTCTGGTCGGGATGATGCTGGGAGCGCTCATCATCGGCACCATCACCGACGTCATCGGGCGGCGCAAGGTGATGATCTGGGCGGTGGCCGCGTTCTCGGTGTTCACCCTGGCCTGTGCGGTGGCGCAGGACGCCACGACGTTCGGGGTGTTCAGGTTTCTGGCGGGGCTCGGGCTTGGCGGGTGCCTGCCCACGGCCATCGCGTTGGTGAACGAGGCTCGGCCCCAGCAGGGCGGGCGCGCCACCACGCTGATCATGACCGGGTACCACGTGGGTGCTGTCATCACGGCGCTGCTGGGAATCGTGCTCATTCCGCAGCTCGGATGGCGGTCGCTGTTCGTGGTCGGGGCGTTGCCCGCGTTGGTGCTGGTCCCCTTGATGGTCAAGCACCTGCCGGAGACCGTGGCTCGCAAGGCGCCCGCGCGGGAGGCGGTCGGCTCGCTGTTCAAGCCCGGGCTGCGGAAGGCGACGCTGGCGTTCTGGATGGCGTCGTTCATGGGCCTGTTGCTCGTGTACGGGCTCAACACCTGGTTGCCGCAGATCATGCGCAGCGCTGGGTACGAGCTCGGTACGGCGCTCGCCCTGCTTCTGACGCTCAACATCGGTGCGGTGGTCGGGCTTCTGATCGCCGGCACGGTGGCTGACCGGATCGGGGTCAGGCCGGCGGCCATCGGGTGGTTCGCGGGTGCTGTGGTGTTCCTGGCCCTGCTCAGCATCAAGCTGCCGGGGCAGAGCATCTACGTGGCCGTGCTGCTGGCCGGGTGTTTCGTGTTCAGCGCGCAGGTGCTCGTGTACGCGTATGCGGGGCGGGTCTACGAGGAGAACCGGGCCACCGGCATCGGGTGGGCCGCTGGGATCGGGAGGCTGGGGGCCATCAGCGGGCCGTTGCTCGGTGGGGCGTTGTTGACGGCCGGGCTGGCGCATCCGTGGGGGTTCTACGCGTTTGCGCTGGTGGCGGCGCTCGGGGCCGTGGGTGTGCTCGCCGTGGGGATGCCGTCCAAAACGGTCGTGCAGCACACGCGGTGATGGCACAGTCGGGTTATGTCCCGACATGCGCCGCACGACGATCCGGGCACACCGGACACCAGATCGCCCTGGCGGTACCTCTGGTGGCTGGTCAAGATGCAGCGCTGGCGGGTGCTGGCCGGGGCGTGCTGGGGGTCGCTGTGGATGTGCGGGCTGATCTTGCCGCCGTACCTCATCGCCAGGGCCATCGAAGAAGGGCTTCGGGGTGGGAGCCGCACCGCGTTGGTGTGGTGGTGCGTGGCGCTCGTCGTGGTGGCCGGGGTGCTGGCGCTCCTCGGAGTGGCCAGGCATCGCACGATGACGCTCGTGCGCACCGACGCCTCGCTGAGGACGGCGCAGGTTGTTGTTCGGCACGTCACCGCACTTGGTGGTGTGGTGCGGCGGAGGCTGTCCACCGGTGAGCTGACCTACCTGCAGAACGGGGACACGGCGCGGATCGCGCATGCGCTCACCAGCACCGGGCCCGGAGTGGGTGCCGTGATCGCGTACGCGGTCACTGCCGTGCTGCTCGTGCGGATCTCGGTGCTCGTCGCGGTGGTGGTGCTGCTCGGTGTGCCGGTGCTGGCGCTGGTCACCGGGCCGGTGATGCGGCGGCTGCACGCGGTGGAGGCCGGGTACCGGCACAGCCAGGGGGAACTGACGTCGCGGGCCGGGGACATCGTGGCCGGGCTGCGGGTGCTGTCCGGGATCGGCGGCAAGCCGGCGTTCGAGGAGCGCTTCAGGGCGATGTCCCGTGCGGTGCTGAAGGACGGCTACCGGGTTTCCGGCTGGTTGAGCTGGGTGCAGGCGTTGACCTGGGGGTTGCCGTCGCTGTTTCTCGCGGCGGTCACGTGGATCGTGGCGCGGATGGCGGTCACCGGGGCGATCACGATTCCCGAGATGCTCGCGGTGTACCTGTACGTCACGACGTTGATCGTGCCCGTCAGCTTCTTCATGGAAGGCGCCGACGCGATTCCGCGGGCGCTGGTGTCGGCGCGGCGGGTGATCGACGTGCTCAGGTTGCGGCCGGAGGCCGGTGCCGCGGGAGAGCCGTTGGTGGTGCAGGACGGTGTGCTGACGGTTGTGGTGTCGGCGAACTCCACGCTGGCGCGGGAAGCCGTCGAGCGGTTGCCGGGGGTCGTGGCGGACAACGACGACTACCTGTTCCGGGGGACGGTGCGCGAGGCGGTGTCGGTGGCCGAGCACGACGAGATCGACCTCGAGCAGGCGGTGTGGGCGGCGGCCGCGGTGGATGTCGTGGAGGCCTTGCCGGACGGGCTCGACTCGCGGCTGGAAGCGCAGGGGCGCAACGTGTCCGGCGGGCAGCGGCAGCGGCTCAGGCTGGTGCGGGCGTTGTTGAGCGAGCCGGACCTGCTGGTGTTGGTGGAGCCCACCTCGGCGTTGGACACGGTCACCGAGGCGGCTGTGGTCAAGCGGGTCAAGGAGGCGCGGTTCGGGCGGACCACCGTCGTCGTGTCGGCGTCGCCGTGGTGGGTGGGGCAGGCGGATCGGGTGGTGCACCTGGATCCCTCCGGTGTGCAGGGGGAACTGGAGGAGAGCCGATGAACCGGCTGCCGATCGCGGACCGGCGTGAGGTGCGGCGGGCGGCCGTGCGGTTGATGCGGGGTGAACGGCGGGCTCTGACCGTGGTTCTCGTGCTCACGGTGCTGACGGCGCTGGCCGGGCTCGTCGGGCCGTACCTGCTCGGCAAGATCGTGGGTGGCGTGAAGGACGGTGGGCTCACGCTGTCCACCGTGGACCTGTTTGCGCTGGGTGTGCTCGGTGCGGCTGTCGCACACCTGTTGCTGGTGCGGTACAGCGCTTTGCAGGCGGCACGCCTTGGCGAACGGTTTCTGGCCTCGCTGCGCGAGGAGGCCGTGACGCGTTCGCTGGCCTTGCCGGCACGGGTGGTGGACCGGCTGAGCACCGGCGATCTGCTCACCCGTGTGACGAGCGATGTCGGCACGGTCGGGCAGGCGTTGCGGGACAGCGTGCCCGAGGTGTTCACCGGCGTCGTGCACATCGTCGTGGTGTTCGTGGCGATGTTCCTGCTGGATCCGGTGCTGGGTCTGGCGACGCTCGTCGGGGCGCCGTTCACCGTGTGGGTGCTTCGCTGGTACCTGGCGCGTGCGCGCGACGCGTACCTCGCGGAGAGCGAGGCCAACGGTGACGTGGCGGAGATTTCCGCCGCGGTCGGTGGGGGCAGCCGGACCATCGAGACCTACGGGCTGCGTGACCGGATGGTGGCCGCGGCGGACGACACCATCGCTCGTTCGTACCGGGCGCGGCTGCGGACGTTGCGGCTGCGCAACGTGCTGTTCCCGGTGACCAGCTTCGTGAACACCTTGCCGACCGCGTTGGTGCTGCTCATCGGCGGCCTGGTGCACGCGGCCGACGGCGTAGGCATCGAGGTCGTCGTCACCGGCGCACTGTGGGTGTGGCGGCTGGGGGAGCCGATGGACCGCATTCTGTTCTGGATCGAGTTCCTGCAGCGGGGCAGCGCGTCGTTCGCCCGGATCGAAGGGATCGGGGCCGACGCGGAACCCGTTCCGGCGGTGGGAGTACCGGCCGACGACCGCATCGAGGTGCGCGGGGCTCATCACTCCTATGTGGACGGGCATGAGGTCCTGCACGGCGTGGATCTCGTTGTGCAGCCTGGAGAACGGCTCGCGATCGTCGGGGTGTCCGGTGCGGGCAAGTCGACCCTGGGCAGGCTGATCGCGGGCGTCGACCGGCCGGCCGAGGGGGCGGTGCTCGTCGGCGGGGTGCCGGTCGCGGATCTCGTGGCCGCGGGCGAGCAGCAGGTCGTGCTCGTGACGCAGGAGCATCACGTGTTCATCGGGACGTTGCGGGAGAACCTGGCGATGGCCGCCCCGGACGCACCGGACGAGCGGTTGGTCGAAGCCCTGCGCACCGTCGAGGCGCAGTGGTTCGACGAACTGCCGGAAGGGCTGGACACGAAGCTCGGCGCGGGCGGGCTGGAGCTCGATCCCGCGCAGGCACAACAACTCGCGCTCGCACGGGTGGAGGTCGCCGACCCGCACACGCTGGTGCTGGACGAGGCGACGTCCTCACTCGACCCGGCCACGGCCAGGCACACCGAGCGCGCGATCGCGGCCGTGCGGGAGAGTCGCACGGTGATCGCGATCGCGCACCGGTTGCAGACCGCGCGTGACGCCGACCGGATCGCGGTCGTCGACGCGGGTCGCGTCGCGGAGCTGGGGTCACACGACGACCTGGTGGCCGGAGACGGCACCTACGCGACGCTCTGGCGGTCGTGGCACGGCGGTTAGAGCGGCACAGTTGTCGTGTCGCCGTTGCGCATCACGGCCACCTGCGTGGTGCCGGGCGGCGCCAGCCACGCGTGCTCGCGTTCCTCTGGCCCGAGCAACGTGTTGCGGTCGGCGAGGAGCGTGCCCTGGCCGTCCGGCAACACCAGCCGTACCGGTACGGGCGTGCCCTTCGCCGCGAGGCTGCCCGTCAGCGCGCGGTCGAACGTGCCGTCCGGCTGGTAGAGAGCGCCGACCAGCTCCCCGTTCGCCTCGGTCACCACCGCGAACCGGCCGTCGGGGAGCCAGGCCCGAACCTCCCAGAGCGGCCACTCCGTGCCGTAGTCCACGTAGCCCCGCCGCCAGACGTCCTCGGACACCAGCTTGTCCTGGCTCTGGCCGGGCTTGGCGGGCTCCTGCCTGCTGGAGGCCCACATCACGTCCGTCCAGCCGAGTCCGGGATGCGGCACCATCGCCTTCTGCCGCCCGGTCTCCTCGCGCGGGGTGATCCGTTCCCCGACGCGGGTGACGTCGCCATCGGCCGGGGCGGCGTCTGCGCGCACGAACACGGCTTTGTCCTCCAGCTTGGCGCCCACCACCGCCACCCCGTCGGACAACACGGCTTGCCACCACACTCGCGAGTACCGGAGATCCGGCCCGCGCACGGGATTCACCGACCAGAAGACCTGCCGGCCGAGACTCAGCACGACGTACGTCGACTCGTCGGCACCGAAGCGGTAGATGCCTTCCTCTCGGCCCTCCTTGAGGACGATCTCCTGGCCGACGACGACGTTGCCGTGCACCAGTCCCACCAGGGTCTGCGGGTCCTTCGCATGGGCCACCCGCACCGACTGCGCGACCAGTGCCGCCGGGCCGCTCGGCGTGTTTCCCATCCAGAACACGTGTGCGTCCGTTGAGACCTCCGTCACGCCGCCACCGACCTGCGTCTTCTGCTTCCACGCGGCCAGCGACTGCGCGATGAGATCGGTCTTGCCCGACAGGTCACCACCCGTCGCCGCGGTGAGCCGCGCATCCGCAGCCGTGAACGGTTCGGGGGAGGGGGAACGGGTCAGCACCACCCCCGTCATCACGCCTGCGATCAATGCGACTGCCGCGGTGATTGAGAGCAGTTTGCGCGTGTGTCGTCGTCGCGCACCGGCCATCACGTCCCCCACGAATCCCGGCCGCACGTCCAGTTCTGCTGTCGCGGCCTCCATTGCTTCCTTCAGTTCCACGTCAGCACCTGCTCACCCATCAGCTCCCGCATGCGGGCGAGCCCGCGCGAGGTCTGGCTCTTCACCGTGCCGACGCCGCAGCCGAGCGTGCGGGCGGTCTCGGCCTCGCTGAGGTCGTCGAAGAACCTCAGCACCAGAACCGCGCGCATCTTCCTCGGCAGCTGCGCCAACGCGCGCACCACGCTGTCCGCGTCCACGACCTGCTGTTCGTGCCCGCGAGACGCGGGCACCGCCCCCAGTTCCAACGGTGCCTCCGGCTTGCGGGAACGCCGTCGCCAGCGATTGGCCGCGGCGTTGGCCAGCGCGGTGCGCGCATAGGCCTCCGGAGAGGTTCTGATTCGGCGCCACTTGCCGTACATGCTCATCAGGACGTCCTGCAGAATGTCCTCGGCGGCGCCTTTGTCACCGCCGCACAGCAGGTAAGCGGTGCGCAACAGTGCCTGTGAACGCAACGCCACGAAGTCCTCGAAGTCCTGCATGTCCCCCCTTCGGCGGTTGTCGAAGGTACTGACACCGGGCGGGTCGGCAAGGTTGTCGGGCGACCGTTTAGACTCAGTTCGACTCCAGACGACGAGGGAGATACGCGTGGCCGAGATGACCGTTGAACTGGTCGCCGTTGAACGCCGCCTGTGGTCCGGCAAGGCCACCTCTGTATCGGCGCAGACGACCGAGGGCGAGATCGGCATCCTGCCTGGTCACGAGCCCGTTCTCGGCCAGCTGGTCGAGGGTGGCGTGGTGCGCGTCCGCACGACGGACGGGGCACTGGTCACCGCCGCGGTGCACGGTGGCTTCCTCTCCGTGACCGGCACCGGCGTCTCGATTCTCGCCGAGGACGCCGAGCTCGCGGGCGAGATCGACGTGGACGCGGCGCGGTCGGCGCTGCAGGACGCGGATGACGCCGAGCGCGCACGTGCGGCAGCGCGCGTGCGGGCCGTGGAACAGTCGGCCTGAGACCGGGCGCGAGGGCGCAGCCGTGGGGATCACCGAGATTGCCGGACTGATCCTTCTTGGGGTGGCGGTCGTCATCGCCTACTTCGCCTGGCGCCGCATCCGGCTGCTGCGTGAGGGTGGCGTGCACGTCGCGCTGCGCAGCCAGTTCGACGATCGTGGCCGTGGCTGGCATCTGGGCGTGGGGCACTACCGGGGCGACAAGTTCGCCTGGTTCCGGGTGCTCTCGCTCGGGTCCGGCCCGGATCAGCTGATTTCCAGAGACGGACTCGAGATCGACGCGCGTCGTGAGCCGACGGGGCCGGAGGCGTACGCCATGCCGGTCGGAGCCACGGTGCTGCGTTGCCGCTCCGCCTCGGGTGAGGTCGAGATCGCGATGGGCCCGGACGCGCTGACAGGATTTCTGTCCTGGTTGGAGTCAGCGCCTCCGGGCCGCAGCATTCCCTGGGCTTCCTAGGCATTGCCTCCGGGCTGCCAGAGCACGTCACCGTCCGGGTTCGCGACGCGGGCCAGGATGAACAGCAGGTCTGACAGCCGGTTCAGGTACTTCGCCGTGAGCACGTTCGTGTGCTCCTCGTCGGCCTCGATCAGCGCCCAGGCACGCCGTTCCGCCCTGCGCGCGATCGTGCGCGCCTGGTGCAGCAGAGCCGCGCCCGGTGTGCCGCCGTTCAGGATGAACGAGTCGAGCTTGCCCAGCCGCTCGTTGAAGGTGTCGCAGTACCCCTCCAGGCGGTCGACGTAGGCCTGGGTGATGCGCAGCGGCGGGTACTTCGGGTCCGGCACGATCGGCGTGCACAGGTCCGCTCCGACGTCGAACAGGTCGTTCTGCACCTTGCGCACGACGTCGTGGACGTCCTGCGCGAGCTGGCCGAGCGCCAGGGCCACGCCGAGGGCCGCGTTGGTCTCGTCGACGTCCGCGTACGCCTCGATGCGCGGATCGGTCTTGGGGACGCGGGAGAAGTCGCCGAGCCCGGTCGTGCCGTCGTCGCCGACCCGCGTGTAGATCTTGGTGAGATGTACCGCCATAAACGGCACTCTATGGCCGTCCGTAGGATTGCCGCGTGAGCGAGCATTTCCGGGTACACGGTGGCGCACGACTGGTCGGCGAAGTTGATGTCGTCGGCGCCAAGAACAGCGTCCTCAAGCTGATGGCTGCAGCTCTGCTCGCTGAAGGGACAACGACCCTCACCAACTGCCCGGACATCCTCGACGTGCCGCTGATGGCGGACGCGTTGCGCAGCCTCGGGTGCGAGGTCGAGCTCGAGGACGACGTGGCGAGGATCACCACCCCGTCCGAGCTGAGCTACCACGCCGACTCCGAGGCGATGGGCAAGCTGCGGGCGAGCATCTGCGTGCTGGGGCCGCTGGTCGGCCGGTGCAAGCGCGCGGTCGTGGCGCTGCCGGGCGGTGACGCGATCGGGTCGCGGCCGCTCGACATGCACCAGAGCGGTCTGGAGAAGCTCGGCGCCAAGACCTGGATCGAGCACGGTTGCATCGTCGCCGAGGCCGAAGGGCTGCACGGCGCGCAGATCTGGCTCGACTTCCCGAGCATGGGTGCCACCGAGAACATCCTGATGGCGGCCGTGCTGGCCAACGGCACGACGGTCATCGACAACGCCGCGCGCGAGCCGGAGATCGTCGACCTCTGCCTGATGCTGACGCAGATGGGCGCGCGGATCGAGGGCGCCGGCACGTCGACGCTCACCGTCCACGGGGTCGAGGAGCTCAAGCCGACCGAGCACCGTGTCATCGGTGACCGGATCGTCGGCGCCACGTGGGGGTTCGCCGCCGCCATGACGCGGGGCGACGTGCGGGTGCGCGGCGTCAACCCGCATCACCTCGACCTGGTGCTGGAGAAGCTGCGGATGGCGGGCGCCGAGGTCACCGTCTACGAGGGTGAGGACGAGGGCTTCCGCGTCGTCATGGAGGGCCGCCCGAAGGCGGTCGACTTCGTGACGCTGCCGTACCCCGGTTTCGCCACGGACAACCAGCCGTTCGCGATCGCGCTGTCCGCGGTCTCCGAGGGCACCGCGATGATCACCGAGAACCTGTTCGAGGCGCGGTTCCGGTTCATCGACGAGATGATCAGGCTCGGGGCCGACGCGCGCACGGACGGTCACCACGCGGTGATCCGCGGCGTCGAGCAGCTGTCCAGCGCCCCGGTGTGGGCTTCGGACATCCGCGCTGGTGCGGGGCTCGTCCTCGCCGGTCTGTGCGCGGACGGGGCCACCGAGGTCTACGAGATCTTCCACATCGAACGTGGTTACCCCGGGTTCGTGGAAAACCTCCGCAAGCTCGGCGCGGACGTGGAGCGCGTCAGCTCCTGAGCACCAGCCGCGCGTTCGCGACGTCCGCCGGGAACACCATCACCCGGTACGGCGCGTTCCGCGAACGCGTGGCACGCACCCCGTTCGCCTTCAGCTTCCGCACGAGGACGTTCGCGGCCTCCTCCGTGGGCACGATCGCCACCTCGCTCAGCAACCCGAAGTCCGTGCCCTCCAGATCCGGCACGGGCCGCTTGTCGTTGCCGACGAAGTACCGCAACGCGAGGGCCAGCAGTCCGATCACCCCGAACACGACCACTGTCTGGTAGATCGCCGTCACCCTCCAATCATGCTCCGTGGTCACGATTCAGTGAGCAATCGCACGCGCGGCAGTGGTTACCGGCCAGTACGCTCCGGACAACGACTTGTGGGAGGTTGCTGTGCCGTACCCAGCTGACCGTGAACGCGACCGCCCCTGGGTGATGCGCACGTACGCGGGTCACTCCTCGGCTGCGGCTTCCAACGCGCTCTACCGGCGGAACCTCGCCAAGGGGCAGACGGGCCTCTCGGTGGCGTTCGACCTGCCGACGCAGACCGGTTACGACCCCGACGACGAGCTCGCCAAGGGCGAGGTCGGCAAGGTCGGTGTGCCGATCAGCCACATCGGCGACATGCGCCAGCTCTTCGACCAGATCCCGCTCAGCAGTGCCAACACGTCGATGACGATCAACGCGACGGCCATGTGGCTGCTCGCGCTGTACGTCACCGTGGCGGAGGAGCAGGGCGCGGACCGGTCGGCGCTGGCCGGCACGACGCAGAACGACATCATCAAGGAGTACCTGTCCCGCGGCACTTACGTGTTCCCGCCGGGACCGTCGCTGCGGCTGATCACCGACATGGTCGCGTGGACCGTGTCGAACGTGCCGAAGTGGAATCCGATCAACATCTGCAGCTACCACCTCCAGGAGGTCGGCGCGACGCCGGCGCAGGAGGTCGCGTACGCGATGTGCACGGCGATCGCTGTCCTGGACTCGGTGCGCGACTCGGGTCAGGTGCCGCAGGAGAAGTTCGGTGACGTCGTCGCCCGCATCTCCTTCTTCGTGAACGCCGGTGTGCGCTTCATCGAGGAGATGTGCAAGATGCGTGCGTTCGCCCAGCTCTGGGACGAGATCACGCTGGAGCGCTACGGCGTCGAGAACCCGAAGCACCGCCGGTTCCGCTACGGCGTGCAGGTCAACTCGCTCGGTCTGACCGAGGCGCAGCCGGAGAACAACGTCCAGCGCATCGTGCTGGAGATGCTCGCGGTCTCGTTGTCGCGCAACGCTCGTGCCCGCGCGATCCAGCTGCCGGCGTGGAACGAGGCGCTCGGCCTGCCGCGCCCGTGGGACCAGCAGTGGGCACTGCGCATGCAGCAGGTGCTCGCCTACGAGACGGATCTGCTCGAGTACGAGGACATCTTCGACGGCTCGCCGGTGATCGAGGCCAAGGTCAACGACATCCTGGCCGGCGCGCGTGAGGAGATCGACCGGGTGCAGGCGATGGGTGGAGCCGTCGCTGCCGTCGAGTCCGGCTACATGAAGTCGCAGCTGGTCTCGTCGCTGGCCGACCGGCGCCGCCGGGTCGAGTCCGGCGAGGAGATCGTCGTCGGTGTCAACAAGTTCGACACCACCGAGCCGTCACCGCTGCAGGCAGAGGGTGCGAACGCGATCGAGACCATCGACCCGGTCGTCGAGATGCACGCCGTCGAGGCGATCCAGCAGTGGCGGGCCTCTCGTGACAACGCTGCTGTCGCCGAGGCTTTGGACGCACTGCGCGAAGCCGCGAAGACGGACCAGAACCTGGTCGAGGTGACGCTGGCCTGTGCGCGCGCCGGCGTGACGACCGGTGAGTGGTCGCAGGCGCTGCGTGAGACGTTCGGCGAATACCGCGCGCCCACCGGTGTTTCCGGCGCCTCGGCGTCGGGCGAGGCGGGCTCGGAGATCGCCCGCGTGCGCGACCGCGTCCGCGCGACCGGTGAGGAGATCGGCGAGCGGCTGCGCATGCTGGTCGGCAAGCCGGGCCTCGACGGTCACTCCAACGGTGCCGAGCAGGTCGCCGTGCGGGCGCGCGACGTCGGCTTCGAGGTCGTCTACCAGGGCATCCGCCTGACGCCGTCGCAGATCGTGTCCGCGGCCGTGCAGGAGGACGTGCACGTCGTGGGCCTGTCGATCCTGTCCGGCTCGCACCTCGAGGTGGTGCCCGCGGTGGTCGACGGCCTGCGTGCCGCCGGTGCCGGGGACATCCCGGTGATCGTCGGCGGCATCATCCCGCCGGACGACGCCGCGAAGCTGCGGGACCGGGGGGTGGCGCGGGTGTTCACGCCCAAGGACTACGAGCTGACCGAGATCATGGACGAGATCGTCACCGTGATCCGTGAGGTGCGTTCTTTGCGCTAGAGCCTTAGATTCGCGGAATGGTCGACGTTGTGCGTGAGGGCTCGGTTGTCCGCATCACGATGAATCGGGTGGCCCGGCGCAACGCGCTGTCCGCCGAGCACCTCACGGAGCTGCTGGAGGCGTTCCGCGAGGCTGGTTCTTCGGACGCGGCCGGGATCGTGCTGGCCGCCGACGGCCCGGTGTTCAGCGCTGGGCACGACTTCACGGACGTGCACGCCCGTGACGAGGAAGGCGTGCGGCAGCTGCTGGAGCTGTGCACGGTGTTGATGAAGACCATCCAGTCCGTGCCGCAGGTGGTAATCGCGCGCGTGCAGGGTCTGGCCACGGCTGCCGGGTGTCAGCTGGTGGCCTCGTGCGATCTCGCGGTGGCGTCGCTGGACGCCGGTTTCGCCCTGCCCGGCGGTAAAGCCGGGTGGTTCTGCCACACGCCCGCGGTGCCCGTCGCGCGGTCGGTCGGGCGCAAGCGGTTGATGGAGATGGTGCTCACCGGCGATGTGGTGGACGCCGCGACCGCCGTCGAGTGGGGCCTGATCAACCGCGCTGTGCCCGCTGGGGAGCTGGACGCCGCCGTGGACGAGCTGCTGGCGCGGGCCACGCGGGGGAGCCGGGCGTCGAAGGCGGTGGGCAAGCGGACGATCTACGCGCAGCTGGATCGGCCAGAGGCGGAGGCGTACGACATCGCGCTGGCCGTCATGGCCGAGACTTCGCAGTCCCCGTCAGCCAAAGAGGGGCGGGCGTCGTTCCTGGAGAAGCGGTCGCCCGTGTGGCCCGACTAGTCGCGAGCAGCCTGAGGGCGTCCGCGTTCGGGCCCGGCTCGGCCTGGTAGATCACCAGGTACTGGCCGGGTGCCTCGCGGACGTCGAACGAGTGGTAGTTCAGCTTGAGCGGGCCGACGGCGGGATGCACGAACTCCTTGGCGTCCTGGGTCTTCCCGCGCACCTCGTGCTGTTCCCACAGCTCCCTGAACACCGGGTGCTGGTTGAGCTCGGCGACCATGTGCCTGAGGCGCTGCGACTTCGGGTCGGCCGTTTGCCGCAGGTGCGCGACGGTGCTCTGCGCGACCCACTGCCAGCGCGGGTAGAAGCTCGTGGCGGCCGGGTCCAGGAACGTCATCCTGGCGGCGTTGTCGGCGGGCGTGAACGGTTCGTACAGGGCGTCGGCCAGCGCGTTCGTGGCGAGGATGTCCAGCAGCGAGTTCATCACGAACGCCGGCATGTCGTGCATGCCGCTGATGAGCCGCCGCAGTTCCGGGCTGACGACCTGGGTCTCGTGGCCCTCCTCGGCGACGACTCCGGCGAGCCGGTGCAGGTGGGCGCGAGCGTCGGTGTCGAGCCTGAGGGCGCGGCTGAGCGCGTCGAGGACCTGGGCTGACGGGTTGGTCTCGCGGCCCTGCTCCAGTCGGGCGTAGTAGTCGGCGCTCACACCGGCCAGGACGGCGACCTCTTCTCGTCTGAGGCCTTTGACCTTGCGCTGGGTGTGGCTGGGCAGGCCCGCGTCCTCCGGGTTGACGCGGGCGCGGTGGGCTTTCAGGAACTCGCCGAGCACGTCCACAAGGTTATTCGCCTCGCGTGTGCATTGCCCGGGTGTGCCACACCTAGGCAGAAGGTGTCCTGGTTGGCGCTGTTCGGGCTGGCCATCGTGGTGTCCATGAACAAAGTTGTGTTGATCAGTGGAGCTTCCAGCGGTATCGGTGAGGCCACGGCCCGCGTCCTGGCCGCTGCAGGGCATCAGGTGTTCCTCGGGGCGCGCCGGGAGGACAGGCTGGCCGCGCTGGCCGAGGAGATCGGCGGTGCCCACGCGCCGTTGGACGTGACCTCGCGGGAATCCTTTCAGTCCTTTGTGGACGCTGCTGTGTCTCGCTACGGACGAGTCGACGTGTTGGTGAACAACGCGGGCGTGATGCCGTTGTCCCTCCTGGACTCCTTGAAGGTCGACGAGTGGGACCGCATGGTCGACGTGAACATTCGCGGTGTGCTGAACGGCATTGGCGCCGTGCTGCCGCTGTTCAGGTCTGGCGGTCACGTCGTGAACGTGGCCTCGGTCGGTGCGCACATGGTCATGCCGACCGCCGCCGTGTACTGCGCGACGAAGTACGCGGTGTGGGCGCTGTCGGAGGGACTGCGGCAGGAGCGCGACGACCTGCGGGTCACCGTGATCTCGCCCGGTGTCACGGAGTCCGAGCTGGCGGACAGCATCACCGAGGAGTACGCGTCGTCGTTGATGGAGGACTTCCGCAAGATCGCGCTGCCGGCGTCGGCGATCGGTGACGCCATCGCCTACGCGATCTCGCAGCCCGCTGAGGTCGACGTGAACGAGATCGTGGTGCGGCCCATCACCCAGAGGTAGGCACGGCTAGGCGCCGGTCGTCGAACCCGGCCTGAGGATCATCAGCACGGTCACGGTGGCCCAGAGCAGGTTGAAGATCCCGGTGTACATGGCCAGGTGCTTGACGTCCCTGGTTCTGATCGCCTTCTCCTGGCCGGGCAGGATCTTGAGGGCGAGCAGGAACGCGGCGGCGGTGGTGAGTGCGATCGACACGATCACCCAAGGGTGGCCGGTCACGCCCATCACGCCGGCCGTCGCGAACCCGAAGACCGGCACCGAGATGCCGATGAGGGCGTAGACGCGGCAGATCCGGTGCAGGAGCTCGGGATTGCCGTTGCCGGTGACGGCCTTCGGGAACATGCTCGCGGCCACCGTGACCGGGCCGATGGCGATGATGGCGGCCAGGACGTGCAGCGAGAGGAAGAGCTTGCTCACGCGGCCCTCCACGCGGTGCCGCGGCGTTCGTGGGCGAAGAGGGCTTCCACTTCGAGTGCTTTCTGGGCGCCGGCCTCGCGTTCGACCAGGTGCAGGCCCAGGTCGATGCCTGAGCTGACGCCCGCGGCGGTCACCAGGTCGCCGTCGTCGACGATCCGGGCGCGGATGGCGTTGACACCCAGCCGATCCAGCGCCTGGAGGCCGAGGTGGTTGGTGGTCGCGTTCCTGCCCTTGATCAGGCCGGTCATCGCCAGCAGCAACGATCCGCCGCACACGGTCGCGATGGTGGCGCTCGTTGCTTTCAACACGGGGCCGATGGTGGCGGCGGCCTTGCTGAGCAGCGCGAACGTCTCGTCGTCCTGGAGGGCGGCGGCGCCGGGGACGACGACGAGGCCGGCGTCCGGGTCGAGCTGGGCGGTTGCCCTGAGCGACAACAGGTTCATGCCTGCCGGGACCTCGCGCGGTCCTTCGGTCGTCACCAGCTCGGTCCTGATTCCACCTGCGGTCAGCGTTTCGTACGGGCCGATCACATCCAACGGGTCGAAGCCGTCGAACAACACCACTTGTGCTCTCACTTCGTCGCTCCTTTTTCGTTGATCACGACGGTAGGAGCGGACAGGCGATGGGAGAACTGGCTGGAATGCCAGGTTCCAACGGATTCTCGCCAGCTACGGTGTGGACATGCACGAGGTGGCGGTGGTGGCGATGGACAGCGTTGTTCCGTTCGACTTCGCGACGCCGGTGGACGCGTTCAACTGGACCGGGCGGTACCGGGTCCGGGTCTGCGGTCCGAAGAGGACGGTCGACGCGGGCTGTTTCGAGCTGAGAGTGCCGCACGGCTTGGAGTTGCTGTCCGAGGTGGACACGATCGTGCTGCCGGGTCACGATCCGGCACTGGTCGTTCCCCCGCGGTTGATCGAGGCACTGCGGCAGGCCGCGGCGAGGGGCACGCGGATCGCGTCGATCTGCACGGGGGCGTTCGTGTTCGCGGCGACCGGTCTGCTGGACGGGTTGCGGGCGACCACGCACTGGCTGGGAGCCGGGGAGCTGGCGGCGCGGTTTCCGGCCGTCGAGGTCGACCCGGACGTGCTTTACGTGGACAACGGGCAGTTCCTGACGTCCGCGGGCGCCGCGGCGGGGCTGGACCTGTGCCTGCACATGATCCGGCGCGACCACGGGTCCGCGGTGGCGGCCGATGCGGCGCGGTTCGCCGTGATGCCGCTGGAACGAGAAGGCGGGCAGGCGCAGTTCATCGTGACGCCGCCGGTCGCGCCGCAGGGTGCGGAGCTCGAACCGTTGTTGCTGTGGATGGAGGCCAACACCGCGTGCGACCTGACGCTGGGAGACCTGGCACGGCAGGCGGGGATGAGCACGCGGACGCTGAACCGGCGGTTCCGCGAGCAGACCGGCACGACGCCGTTGCAGTGGCTGCACCGGGCGCGGGTGCGTCAGGCGCAGCACCTGCTGGAGACGACCAGGGACTCGGTGGAGCTGATCGCGAGCCGGGTCGGGTTCGGGTCGGCCACGGCGTTCCGCGACAGGTTCAAGCGGATCGCCGGGACCTCGCCCAACGCCTACCGGGCCGCGTTCCAGGGTGGTCAGAACTAGGGCTGCGAGTGCTCGTGCAGCAACAGGAGCGTGTAGGCGGCGATCGACTGGGCGTCGGTGATCTCGCCCTTCGCGATCATCGTCTCGAAGCCGGCGCGCGGGAACCACGTCGAGCGCATGTCCTGCTCCTCGTGCTCCCGCTCGTGGAAGCCCTCCGCGAGATCGGTGGCGAGGAACACGCGCCCGCGCTGCGACGACATGCCCGGCGCCACGTCGAGCACTCCCAGCTCGATCATCCTGCCGGCGCGCAGCCCCGTCTCCTCGCGGAGCTCACGGGTGGCCAGCTCGAGCGGGTCGACGTCGGCGCGGTCGGGCGCGGTGCCCTGGGGGAACTCCCAGCGCCGCAGGCCGATGGGGTACCGGAACTGCTCGACGAGCCGCACGCGCTCGCCGTCGAGCGGGATGATCAGTGCGAAGTCCGGCTTGTCGACCACGCCGTAGATGCCTTTTGTGCCGTCCGCGCGCCGGATCTCGTCCTCGCGAACGGTCATCCACGGGTTTGCGTACACCTGACGGGTGCCGAGGCTTTCCACGCCACGGACCGTACCTAACGGCCGGTTTCTGGACGCACCCCGTAGCCTGTCGCGGTGCGTCTCGTCATCGCTCGCTGCCAGGTCGACTACGTAGGACGACTCACCGCCCATCTGCCGATGGCTCAGCGACTGCTGCTGATCAAGGCCGATGGCTCGGTGTCGATCCACTCCGACGACCGCGCCTACAAGCCGTTGAACTGGATGAGCCCGCCCTGCTGGCTCATCGAGGACCCGGACATCTGGACCGTGCAGAACAAGGCGGGGGAGAAGCTGATCATCACCCTCGAAGAGGTGATGCACGACTCCAAGCACGAGCTCGGTCCCGAACCCGGCCTGCAGAAGGACGGCGTCGAAGCGGACCTCCAGAAGCTGCTCGCCGAGCACGTCACGACCCTCGGCGAGGGCTGGACGCTGGTGCGCCGCGAGTTCCCGACCGCCATCGGCCCGGTCGACCTGATGTGCCGCGACTCGGCGGGCGGCTCGGTCGCCGTGGAGATCAAGCGGCGCGGGGAGATCGACGGGGTCGAGCAGCTGACCAGGTACCTGGAGCTGCTCAACCGCGATCCGCTGCTGGCGCCGGTGCAGGGTGTGTTCGCGGCGCAGCAGATCAAGCCGCAGGCGAGGACGCTGGCCGAGGACCGCGGGATCCGGTGCGTCGTGCTGGACTACGACGCGTTGCGCGGGATCGAGCCGGACGAGTTCCGCCTGTTCTGATCAGTCGGCCGCCGGTGCGCGCAGACCGTCGCGGTAGACGACCATGAGCGTGTGGTCGAAGGTGTCGAGCCGGTTGTGGTCCAGATCCCTCAGCCGGTAGACGGCGGACATCAGATCACCCGTCTCGACCATCGTCCCGATCTCGTCGCGACCGGACGGCGGCAAGGCTTCCCAGTCCGGTCGCGAGAGACAGGGCCGACAGTGTCGCCACGGGTTTCGTCGCAGCCCATGAGCAGCCGGTCGGCACGACGGGCACGTCCAGCTCCGGTAGCCCGCCGTGATCGTCCGGCCGTCATCGACCATCGCGCCGACCTCGTCCCGCACGGCTTGCGGCAGCGCCTCCCAGTCCGGCCGGGTGCGGCAGGAAGGCAGATCTCGCCCCGGCCGTCGCCGCTGCCCATGATCACCGCGCGGCACAACGGGCACACCCAGCTCACCTGCTCGTGGTCGGTCACCGCGCCAGTGCCGAGGTGCCGCTCGACAGGCCGACCCGGTTTTCGGACTTCAGTGAGCGACCCGCCACACATCGTGGTTTTGTGAGCGCGCACAGGGGGTAAGAACCGGCGCACCTGGAGTGACGTCCCCTCCTGGTCGTTGATGTTGGACTTGTCTGGGAGGTGGGCGGTGTCGGTGTTGGCCGAGGCGGACCTGCGGCTCGACGCGGGGCCGATCGACTACGCGTTGCTCGTCATCTACTTCGTGGTGGTGCTCGGCATCGGCGTGATGGCACGACGATCCGTCTCTTCCAGTCTCGACTTCCTGCTGTCCGGTCGGTCGCTGCCGGCGTGGGTCACCGGTCTCGCGTTCATCAGCGCGAACCTCGGTGCGCTTGAGCTGATGGGTATGACGGCCAACGGCGCGCAGTACGGCATGGCGACGGTGCACTACTACTGGATCGGTGCCATCCCGGCGATGGTGTTCCTCGGTCTGGTGATGATGCCGTTCTACTACGGCTCGAAAGTGCGCAGCGTTCCCGAGTTCATGCTGCGGCGCTTCGGCAAGCCCGCGCACCTCGTCAACGCCATCAGCTTCGCCGTCGCGCAGATCCTGATCGCGGGCATCAACCTGTTCGCGCTCGCGGTGATCATCGACGCGCTGCTCGGGTGGCCGCTGCCGGTGTCCATCGTGGTCGCGGCGATGGTCGTGCTCGCGTACACGGCGCTCGGTGGCCTGAGTGCCGCCATCTACAACGAGGTTCTGCAGTTCTTCGTCATCGTGGCCGCGCTGGCGCCGCTCACGATCGTCGGCCTGATCAAGGTCGGCGGCTGGCAGGGGCTCGTGCAGAAGGTGACCGACCAGGAGCAGCTGAGTGCGTGGCCCGCGACGGAGCTGACCGGCATCGAGAGCCCGGTCTGGAGCGTCGTCGGCCTGGTGTTCGGTCTCGGCTTCGTGCTGTCGTTCGGGTACTGGACGACGAACTTCGCCGAGGTGCAGCGCGCGATGAGCGCCAAGTCGATGTCGGCGGCCAAGCGCACGCCGATCATCGGTGCGTACCCGAAGGCGCTCATCCCTGCGGTCATCATCATCCCCGGCATCATCGCCGCGGTGATCGTGCCGGAGATGGCGCAGCTCAAGGCGGGCGACACGAGCAGCGGCGTGGTCTACAACAACGTGCTGCCGTTGCTGATGCGGGATCTGCTGCCCAACGGCATCCTCGGCATCGCGATCACGGGTCTGCTGGCGAGCTTCATGGCCGGTGTGGCGGCGAACGTCAGCTCGTTCAACACGGTCTTCACCTACGACCTGTGGCAGGACTACGTCAAGAAGGACCGGCCGGACGAGTACTACCTGCGCGTCGGGCGGTTGGCCACGGTCGGCGCGTGCGTGCTCGCGATCGGCACGGCGTTCATCGCGGCGGCGCTCGGCGGGTCCAACATCATGGACTACATCCAGGCGCTGTTCTCGTTCTTCAACGCGCCGCTGTTCGCGACGTTCATCGTCGGCATGTTCTGGAAGCGCATGACGCCCACCGCCGGCTGGGTGGGCTTGCTCGCGGGCACGTTCACCGCGATGTTCATCTACGCGATCTCGGAGCCGTCGTTCGGCATCAAGTGGCTGGAGCTGCCCGGCCAGGGCGCGAGCTTCCTCGGCGCGGGTCTCGCGTTCGTGGTGGACGTCGTCGTGAGCGTCGCGGTCAGCTTGGTCACGCGACCCAAGCCGGACAGCGAGCTGGTCGGACTTGTCTACAGCCTGACGCCGAAGGAGGACCGCTCGCACGCCACCACCGGTGAGGACGCGGGCTGGTACCGCTCGCCCGCCCTGCTCGGCGGCGGCGTGCTGGCGCTGACGACCGTTCTCTACATCATCTTCGGCTGAGGGAGGCCGTCATGAGGTTGTTCGACCTGCGACTGATCATCGCTTTCCTCTTCGGCCTGTACGGCGTCGTACTGGTCGTCGTCGGTCTCGGTTTCACGACCGACGACGACCTGAAGAAGGCCGAAGGGGTCAACATCAACCTGTGGGCCGGCATCGCCATGGTGGTGCTGGCGGCGTTGTTCGCCGTGTGGGCGTTGCTGCGGCCTCAGTTCGCGAAGACTACGACTGCGGACGACCTGGGAAAACGGGGTTGAAGGCCTCGATCGTCCACGCGTCGAGCCAGTTGAATGCGCGGCGAATTCGGTTACGCACGTCTCTCCTTTTTCTCGGGGTCTTCACCAGGTACATCGCGTTGATCTTCTGAATCGTTCCCGTTGCGCTCCGTGACATGTGCCACGGAGCAACTCGGGGTACCGGCCACGAACGCGCGCAAAGGTCGCTACCGTGCACGTCGTGCTCCGTTTTCGTGCCACAGCCCTGGTCGCCGCCGCTGCTCTGCTGGTGGCCGGCTGCGCGACCGGTCCCGGTCTCACCAAGACCCACTCGCCGCGCCGCACCGTGCAGGCGGGGGCGGGCGCGAGCTCGACCGACCCGTCGGTCAAGCCGTCGGCACAGGCGGGCAAACCGGTCGATCCGGCGTTCGCGGCGGAGCGGTTGCGGCTGGTCAACCCGTGTGCGTTGATCGAGAAGGACCTGCTGCAGACGGTCGGCACGCCGTCGAGGTACTCGAGCAGCAACTACACGCGCTGCTCGAACTACATGAAGGACAAGGCGGACAAGACCCTCAACTTCACGCTGGACATCGGCTACTCGCTGACGTCCACCGACGTGAAGAACGCGACCAAGCAGCTCGCCGGGCTCAAGAGCGGTGAGCAGAAGCTGAGCTCGTCGTGCTTCATCACCGCCGTGACTCAGGAGAACCCGGCACAGGCCGTGCGGATCCAGGTGACCACGGGCACCGGTGACCGGGCGGTGGCCGACCCGTGCGAGCCGGGGCGCAAGGTGCTCGAGGGTGCGATCCGCAAGCTCAAGGGCAACCCGCAGAAGTACACCCCGCCCAAGGGCTCGCCGGTCGAGGTCGACCCGTGCACGATCGTCGACAAGGCGACACTCGCGCCGGTGCTCGGTGCCTCGCCGCGGTCCCTGCCCTTCGGCCTGCACCAGTGCGGGTGGTCGGGCCAGAACGCCGAGATGCGCATCGAGTTCAAGACCGCGCGCATCCCGAAGGACGGCAAGTTCGACAGCAAGTCGGTAGAGGTCGATCTCGGTGGTGGGGTCAAGGGCTACCAGGCGTCGAAGGACGGTGCGTACCCGACGTGCGAGCTGATCGTGGTTCGCACGAAGGATTCCAGCGACGCGGGTGAGGTGGCCGAGTTCTCGGTCGGCGGCTCGAAGGAGAAGCAGCTGGACCGCTGCCAGGCGGCGCAGGCGTTCGCCAAGGCGGTGCTTCCGAGCCTTCCCAGTGCCTGACGGGCCGGGCGGGGGCTGAAAGTTCTTCAAGTACGCGTTAGTGTCGAGGTTACTGGCGAGTACCCGGGAGGGGCCCAATGACGCAGACCGCTTCGGACAGCGCGCTGTCGGCCGATGGCGAGCAGCGGCGGTTCGCTTCACTGGACCCGCGCACGGGGGAGGTCGTCGCGCACCACCCGATCCACACGGCCGCCGAGGTCGAGGAAGCGGTGTCCTCGGCACGCGAGGCCTCCGCGTGGTGGGCGGGTCTCGGTTTCGAGGGGCGCAAGACCAAGCTCGACGCGTGGCGCAGAGTCCTGTCACGGCGCGCTGACGAGTTCGTCGCGCTGATCAGCGCGGAGACCGGCAAGCCCGCCGACGACTCCCGCGTCGAGATCACGCTGGTGATGGACCACCTGCACTGGGCCTCGCGGCAGGCGGGCCGGGTGCTGGGCAAGCGCCGGATCTCCTCGGGCATGCTGATGTTCAACCACAGCGCGACGGTCGAATACCGGCCGTTGGGCGTCATCGGCGTCATCGGGCCGTGGAACTACCCCGCGCACACGCCGATGGGGTCGATCTCCTACGCGCTCGCCGCCGGCAACGCCGTGGTGTTCAAGCCGTCGGAGTTCACGCCGGGTGTGGGCACGTTCCTCGCGTCGACGTTCAGCGAGGCGGTGCCGGAGTACCCGGTGTTCCAGGTCGTCACGGGCTTCGGTGAGACGGGCTCGGCGCTGTGCACCTCGGGCGTCGACAAGGTCGCGTTCACCGGCTCCACGCGGACCGGCAAGAAGGTCATGGAGGCGTGTGCGGCGACGCTCACGCCGGTGCTGGTCGAGTGCGGCGGCAAGGACGCGCTGATCGTCGACTCCGACGCCGACCTGGTGGCCGCGGCCGAGGCCGCGATGTGGGGCGCGGTGTCCAACGCGGGCCAGACGTGCGCCGGCGTCGAGCGCGTGTACGTGGCCGAGGACGTCGCCGACCAGTTCATCGAGATCGCGGTGAAGCGGGCGAAGAAGCTCAAGCCCGGCGGTGAGCCGAACGCCGACCTCGGGCCGATCACGATGCCGTCGCAGGTGGAGATCATCCGCGAGCACGTGCAGGACGCGCTGGACCGCGGTGGCAAGGCGCTGGTCGGTGGACCGGAGTCGATCAGGCCGCCGTACGTCGAGCCGGTCGTGCTGACGGACGTGCCGGAGGACTCGCTGGCGGTCACCGAGGAGACGTTCGGGCCGACCGTGGTGATCAACCGGGTGCCCAACGCGTTGGAGGGCGTGCGGCTCGCGAACCAGTCGAAGTACGGGCTCGGCGCCGCGGTGTTCTCGAAGTCGCGCGGCGAGGAACTGGCGCGGGAGCTGCGGGTCGGCATGGTGTCGATCAACGCGGTGCTGACCTACGCGGCGATCCCCGGCCTGCCGTTCGGCGGGGTCGGCGACTCCGGGTTCGGGCGGATCCACGGCGAGGACGGGCTGCGCGAGTTCGCCTACCCCAAGGCCGTGACGAAGCAGCGGTTCAAGGCGCTGCTCAACATGACGACGTTCGACCGGTCATCGCTGGCCGGCAAGCAGCTGCTACGGCTCGCGCGGATGCTCTTCGGACGGTGAGGAGCACCCGCGCGGACCGGTTCTAGGCGCCGAGCTGCTTCTGCAGGTCGTCCAGGACCACGTTCGCGGCGAGCACGCCGAGGCCGAGGAAGTAGGTCTCGTCGAGCACCGGCTTCGCCTTGCCGGCCTTGACGGCGTTCAGGCCGCTCCACAGCGGGCCGCCGAGCACCGAGGCCTGCTCGGTCTTGGCCGGGTCGCCGTAGGTGGAGTAGATGATGAAGTCGCCGTCGGCCTTGCCGATCTGCTCCGCGCTGACCTCGGCGGCCAGGTCGTCGACCTGGGACGGCGTCGGCTGCGGGATCTTGGCGTCGATCAGGATGGTGCCGATGAACGACTTCTTGGCGTAGAGGCGGATCTTGCCGGGCATGAAGCGCAGCGCCGTGACCGTCGGGCGCACACCGAGCTTCTTCTCGATGGCGGCGCCGGTCGCGGTGGCCTTGTTCGTGTAGTCCTCGAGCATCTTCGCGGCGTCGGCCTGGCGGTCGAGCGCGGCGGCGTTGAGGAGGAAGTTCTCCTTCCACACGTAGCCGGGACGCACCGAGAAGACGGTCGGGGCGATCGCGCTCAGCTTCGGGTAGAGGGACTCCGCGCGCAGCTTCGAGCCCAGGATCAGGTCGGGGTTGAGCTTGGTGATCGCCTCCAGATTGAGGTTGTTGATCGTGCCGACGTTCTCCGGCTGGCCACCCTTGTCGCCGATGTAGGACGGCATGGTGGGGGAGCCGTCGGTGAACGCGATGCCGACCGGCTTGATGCCGAGTGCGGCAACGTTGTCGAGCTCGCCGGTGTCGAGCACGATCACCCGTTCGGGTTTCTTCTCGAGCTTCGTCTCGCCCATCGCGTGCTTGATCGTGCGGGGAAACTCGCCCGGTTTGGCTTGCGTGCCGAAACCGTTGCTCAGTTCGTAGGCCTTGCCGAAGTCCTCGCCGCCCTGGGCGACAGTGGGCTTGTCCGTGCTCTGGCCGCACGCGGCGAGCACCAGGGCGACTGCGGCGAGCAGAGCGGCTCTCTTCGACACGACGTTGTTCCTCCGCTACTTGCAGTGATGTTGACCTGCATTTCTTAGGGCAGGCTAACGGTACCGGTGCCTTTTGCCCGTTCCGAGTGTCAGACCCCCGGAGTAAGAAGGAACACGGTCACCGCCGATCGGAAGGGCTCTTCGATGAAGAAGATCATCAATGATCCGGAAACCGTGGTGCAGGACGCGCTGCGGGGAATGCAGGCTGCCCATTCCGATCTGCTGACCGTGCACCACGACCCGGCCGTGGTCGTGCGTGCGGACGCTCCGGTGCGGGGAAAGGTCGCGATCATCTCGGGTGGCGGGTCGGGCCACGAACCGCTGCACGGCGGGTTCGTCGGGCGCGGGATGCTCGACGCGGCCTGTCCCGGAGCGGTGTTCACGTCGCCGACGCCGGACCAGGTGCTCGACGCCGTCGCGCGGACCGATGGCGGTGCGGGCGCGCTGCTGATCGTGAAGAACTACACCGGTGACGTGCTGAACTTCGAGACCGCGGGCGAGATGGCGGAGTCCGAGGTGCGCAGCGTCGTGATCGACGACGACGTGGCGGTGAAGGACTCGCTGTACACGGCGGGCAGGCGCGGTGTCGGCGGCACCGTGCTGCTGGAGAAGATCGTGGGCGCGGCGGCGGACCGCGGCGCCGATCTGGCGGCGTGCGAGGCGCTGGCTTCGAGGGTGATCGGTTCGGTGCGCTCGATGGGGCTGGCGCTGTCCGCGTGCACGGTCCCGCACGTGGGTTCGCCGAGTTTCGAGCTGGCCGACGACGAGATGGAGATCGGCATCGGGATCCACGGCGAGCCGGGCCGCCAGCGGGTGCCTGCGGGCTCGGCCACCGAGATGGTGACGGCGCTGCTGGATCCGATCCTGGAAGACCTGCCGTTCGCGTCGGGCGACCGGGTGCTGCTGTTCACGAACTCGATGGGCGGAACTCCGTTGATCGAGCTGTACTTGGCGCACGGCATCGCGGAGCAGTTGCTGGCTGATCGGGGGATCACCGTGGAACGCAGGCTCGTCGGCCCGTACATCACCAGCCTGGAGATGCAGGGCATGAGTCTCACGCTGTTGAAGCTGGACGACGAGATGGTCGAGCTGTGGGACGCGCCGGTGCACACGCCCGCACTGCGGTGGGGAGTCTGAGGTGGGGTGCACGGCAGCCGACGTCGTGGCGGCACTCAGGGCGGCCGCCGAGGTGGTGCGGGAACACCGCGACGAGCTGGTGCGCCTGGACCAGGCGATCGGTGACGGCGACCACGGCGAGAACCTGAAGCGCGGCTTCACCGCGCTGCTGTCCCGGCTGGACGCCGAGGAGCCCGCTTCTCCCGGCAAGGTGCTGAAGCTGGTCGCCACCACGTTGATCTCGACGGTGGGCGGCGCGGCGGGCCCCTTGTACGGCACGGCCTTCCTGCGCGCGTCGGCCGCGGTGGGCGACGCCGCCGAACTCGATCGCGACGCCGTGGCGCGAGCGTTGCAGGGCGCGTTGGACGGCGTGGTGGCACGTGGCAAGGCGGTGGTGGGCGACAAGACGATGGTGGACGCCCTGACGCCCGCCGTGACCGCGGCGGCATCGGTGGACGGTTCGGTGGCCGCGGTCCTCTCGGCGGCGGCGGCCGCGGCTGCCGAGGGCGCGGAGTCGACGGTGCCGATGGTGGCGCGCAAGGGCCGCGCCTCGTACCTGGGTGAGCGCAGTGCCGGTCACCTGGATCCGGGCGCCCGTTCGACAGCGTTGCTGCTGCGGGCTTTCGCGGACGCGGCGGCCAAGGCATGACGGCGGCATCCGACCCCGGCCGCGTGGGCCTGGTCATCGTCTCCCACAGCGACATGCTGGCCAACGGCGTCGCCGAACTGGCGGCGCAGATGGCCCCCGACGTGTCGGTGCTGCCCGTGGGCGGCACCGAGGAAGGCGGCCTCGGCACCGACTACGGCTCGGTGGTCGAAGCCCTGGCAGACGCCGACACGGGCAACGGCGTCGTCGTCCTCTACGACCTGGGCAGCGCCAAGATGACAGCCGAGATGGCCGTGGAATCGGCGGACGACCCGTCCCGCTACGCCGTGGTCGACGCACCTCTGGTCGAAGGCGCGGTGGCCGCAGCCGTCGCCGCGCAAGGCGGCGCCTCCCTGCCCGACGTGGCAGCCGCCGCCGAAGGCGCGTCCGGCGAGACCCCGGCCGCCGCCCCGAGCAGGCCCGCACTGCACCTCGTGCCGGACGCGGTGTCCGCGGAAATCCTGCTGACCAACGAGGTGGGCCTGCACGCCCGCCCGGCAGCCCTGCTGGCCCGAACCGTCGCCGAGCTCGACGCCGACGTCGTAGTCCGCTACGGCGACGAGGAGGCGAACGCGGCGAGCGTGCTGGCGCTGATGGGCCTGAGCGCGCCCGGCGGCAAGTCGATCACCGTGGTGGCGACGGGGAAGGACGCGGGCGAGGCGGTCCGGCGCATCGAGGAACTCGCGGAGAGGGGGTTCGACGACTAGCCACGCTGCGGCTTCGCTCCCGCTCCGAGCTACGCCCAGGTGAGGCCCACGCCCAGGCCAACCACTCGCTCACACCCCGGTGGGTCGCCGCGCCTGCTCGCTGCGGCAGCGCGGTAGGTGTCTGGCTTGCCGGCTGGCGCTGCGATCGCGGCCTCCTCGGTGCGGACCTGAGCCGGTGCTCAGCGGCTTGGGCCTTTGCACGCCGGCGGGCCTGGGCCTTCCCCACGCAAGCGGGCCTGGGCTCGCCACAACATCAGCAGCTGTGAGCTCGCCGCGACCAGCGGTCCCGAGTCTGCTGTGACCAGCGGCCCATACTCGCCGCCACTCAGGGCCTTGGCCCGCTGCACCTGCGCCTCGAGCCTGCCGTGACCGGAGGGCTGAGGTCCGCTGCGGCAGCGGTTCCGAGTGTGCCGCCGCCTGCGGCCCCAAGCCTGCCTCGACCGGCGAGTTCGAGGCCGCCGCGACGAGCGGTCCCGAGCCTGTCACCACCCGCGGGCTGAACTCGCCGCACCTCAGTGGGCCTGGACTCGCCGCGATTCCAGCAGGTGCGAGTCCGCCGCTCCGCGAGCCTGAGCCCGCGGCACCTGCGCCGCGTGCCTGCCGTGACCGGAGGGTCGAGGTCCGCTGCGGCAGCCGTCCCGAGTCCGTCGCGGCCTGCGGGCCCGAGTGCGCCGCTACCCGCGGCCCAAGCCTGCCGCGACCAGCGGGCCCGAGCCTGTCATCACCCGCGGGCTGAACTCGCCAGCAGGCGCGAGTCCGCCGCTCCGCGAGCCTGAGCCCGCTGCACCTGCGCCGCGTGCCTGCCGTGACCGGAGGATCGAGGTCCGCTGCGGCAGCCGTCCGGAGTCCGTCGCGGCCTGCGGGCCCGAGTGCGCCGCGCCCCCGTGTGCCCGAGCCTGCCGCGACCCGCCTGCTGAGCCTGCCGCGACCCGCCCGCTGAGCCTGCCGCCACCAGCGCTCCAGAACTCGCCGCCATCCGCGGGCCCGAACCCCGGTGCCCGCCGCACCCCGAGCGAACCCGGATGGCTCAACTTCGCGTTGCCCCACACGGGTTCACCAGGCAGGACAGCGGGTCTAGGCGTTTGCTAGACCGATAACTGTTTCGATCCTGATGGCGAAGCTCACGGCGCCCGTCTGTGCTGGGAGTGGCATAGTCGCCCGCAAGTTACTCCTTGGTAGCCCACGCTTTACCCCGCAGGGAGGTCTGCAGTGGCGCGCGAAATCAACACCGTCGGAGTCGTCGGCTTCGGAACCATGGGCGCGGGCATCGTGGAGGTACTCGCGCGCACCGGGCTCACGGTGAAGGTGGTCGATGTCGACGCGGCGGGTGTCGAGCGCGGCCTCGGGCACCTCGAGCACTCGACGAGCCGGGCCGTGAAGCGCGAGAAGCTGAGCGCGGCCGAGAAGGCCGCCCTGCACGACCGCATCACGACGTCGCTCGACCTGACCAGCCTCGCCGGGTGCGACCTGGTGATCGAGGCGGTGCCGGAGAGCATCGAGCTGAAGGCGCGGATCTTCCAGGAGCTGGACGCGATCCTCGCGCCCGAGGCGATCATCGCTTCGAACACGTCGAGCTTGTCGATCACCGAGATCAGCGTGCACACGAAGAGGCCCGGCAAGGTCGTCGGCCTGCACTTCTTCAACCCGACGCAGGTGCTGAAGCTGGTCGAGGTCGTGCGCACGGTCGTCACGGAGCCGGACGTCATCACCGACGTGGTCGCGTTCACTGAGCGGCTGGGCAAGTCGCCGGTCGTGATCGGCGACCGGGCGGGCTTCATCGCGAACGCGCTGCTCTTCCCGTACCTCAACCACGCGGTGAAGATGCTGGAGTCCAAGTACGCGACGCGTGAGGACCTCGACGCCGCCATGCGTTACGGGTGCGGCTACCCGATGGGACCGTTGGCGCTGCTGGATCTCATCGGTCTCGACACCGCGTACGAAATCCTCGACACGATGTACCACCAGTCGCGCAACCGGCTGCACGCCCCGGCGCCGCTGCTCAAGCAGATGATCACCGCTGGGCTGCTGGGACGGAAGTCCGGGCGCGGCTTCTACACCTACGACGGGCCCGACTCGCCGGTGATCGTGGCGGACGCGCAGACGCCATCCGAAGTGGACAGTGGTACGCAGGCTCGTGACGTTCAGCGGGTCGGTGTCATCGGCACCGGCACCATGGCGACCGGCATCGCCGAGGTGTTCGCGAAGCGCGGTTACGACGTCGTGCTCCGGGCGCGCAGCCTGGAGAAGGCCGAGAAGGCGGTCGGGGCGGTGCGGAAGTCGCTGGACCGCGCGGTTTCCAAGGGCAAGCTGGCCGAGGCCGAGCGCGACGCGGTTCTCGCGCGGATCACGCCCGCCGTCGAGTTCGTCGAGCTGGCCGACTGCGACCTCGTCGTCGAGGCCGTGGCCGAGGAGATCGGCATCAAGAAGGAGGTCTTCGCGGCGCTCGACGAGGTGTGCAAGCCAGGCGCCGTGCTCGCGACGACCACGTCCTCGCTGCCGGTCATCGAGGTCGCGGCGGCCACGTCGAGGCCCGCTGACGTCGTCGGCCTGCACTTCTTCAACCCGGCGCAGGTCATGAAGCTGGTCGAGATCGTCGAGACGATCTCCACGGGCGCCGACGTCGTGGCGACGGCCCGCAAGATCTGCCTCGACCTCGGCAAGCACCCGGTGCACTGCGGTGACGTGGCCGGCTTCATCGTCAACGCGCTGCTCTTCCCGTACCTCAACGACGCGGTGAAGATGCTGGAGGCCCACTACGCGGAGGCCGACGACATCGACAACGCGATGAAGGTCGGCTGTGGCCTGCCGATGGGACCGTTCGCGCTGCTTGACGTCGTGGGCCTGGACGTGTCGCTGGCAATCCAGCGCACGCTCTTCAACGAGTTCCGCGAGCCCGGTTTCGCGCCGGCGCCGTTGCTGGAGCACCTCGTGACGGCGGGCCGCCTCGGTCGCAAGACGGGCAAGGGATTCCGGGACTACTCGTGAGCCGCTAACAGGAGCACCATGTCGCGTCTGGCATGGTGGTGCCATGCGGCGACTGGTGCTCCTGTTGGCTGTCCTCCTGCTCGCATCCGGCTGTGCCCGGACGATGGTCGGCGGCAGTCCGGTCGCGCAGGCCCCGCTCGACGCGGGCTCCCCGTTCGACCAGGAGAGCTCGACCGATCCGAGCGCGTCCGAAGATCCCAGCGCCGAGCCCGCGCCGATCGACGGCGAGGTGCAGGGCGTGTGCGCGAAGCTCAAGTGGACGGACCTGCCGTACCCCGGCGCGAAGGCCGACACGCCGCCCACCCAGATCAACTACGACTCGACGTTCGACCAGTCGTGCCGCTGGACGACGAAGATCGACAACGTCGAGGTCGGCGTCTCGCTGCGGTTCCGCGAGGGGCGGCAGATCACGATCGAACGCACCACCGGTGACTGGGACGTGAAGGGCCGCAAGCTCACGTACCTCGACCGTTCCGGCGAGCAGGACGTCGAGCCGTCGTGCGTGCTGGTCGTGCCCTACGAGGGCGGTGGGCTCGGAATCATCATCATCGACTCGTCCGGCAGGTTCGGCGCCGTCTGCGACCAGGGGCGCAAGGTCGCCGAGGTGCTGATCGACCGCGAGAACTCCTAGTCCCCGGTTCGCCAGGGCGTCAGCTTCTCCGGGTTCCGCACCGCCCAGATCCGGGTGATCCGGTCCTCCGCCACCTCGAAGGCCGCGACCGTCACCGTGACTCCGCGCTGCGTCGCCACCAGGCCGGGCAGGCCGTTGACGGTCCTGAAGAGGATGGTCAGATCCGGGGCCATTTCCCGGATGCTTCCACGTCACGGTCCTGCACGTCCCCCTCGCCGCCGTGCTGCTCGTCGTCGGCGTGGTGTACCTCTTCCGGATCCGGCGCTAGCCGCAGCAGCCCCCGCCACAGCAGCCTCCGCCGCCACCGGCCGGTTGCTGCTGCGTGCCACCGATCCCGGCCATGGACAGCAGCTTGACGGTGTCGGGGTGACCTTCTGGGCACCTCGCCGGCGCGGACGACTCGCTCATCGGGCGCTGCAGCTCGAAGGTGTCTTCGCAGGTTCGGCAACGGAACTCGTAGGTCGGCACGACCTGATTCTACGAGCGGTTACCGTGTGGTCGTGCCTCGTCGTAATGCGCCGAAGAACGAAGAACACCGGCCCCTCGGCGGGGGTGTCGGCTGGGCCCGCGCCGAGTCGGGCCCGGACGGCGACTGGCTGGTCCGCGCCATCTCGGGGGCGCAGGCCCAGAAGACCTACCGCTGTCCGGGATGCGACCACGAGATCCGCCCCGGCACTCCGCACGTCGTCGCCTGGCCCGCCGAGGAGACCGGTTCGGTGGAGGAACGACGGCACTGGCACCAGGGCTGCTGGGACTCGCGTGGCCGCCGCGGCCCTACCACCCGGCGCTGGTGACCCAGCTTTCCAGCACCGACGCGAACTGCTCCGGCTGCTCCACCGGCGGCAGGTGAGCGACACCCTTCATCTCCACGAAGGTGCTGTGCGGCAACACGTCCGCGAGTTGCCGTACGACCTCCGGTGACATGAGCGGGTCGAGCTCGCCGGCCACGACGAGCGCGGGGACCTCCGCTTTGCCGAGCACGTCAGCGGAATCCGGCCGCTTCGCCATCGCGCGCTGCCACCACGCCACGTCCTCCGGCCGTTGCTCGAGGATCATGGTGGTGACGCGGTCCCGCGCCTCCGCCGGCGCGTTCGGGCTGAGCAGGTTCGGCAGCACCGCGTCCACGAGCCACTCGCCGACACCCTCTGCTTCGACCCTGTCGGCCATCGCGTGCCGGTTCCGGGCCGCCTCCGCAGCGTCGGCCGTGTGCTTCGTGTCGACGAAGACCAGGCCCTTCACGCGTTCCGGCGCGCGCCTGAGCACCGCCATCGCGACGTAGCCGCCCATCGAACAACCACCGAGCAGGACCTGGTCGAGCTTTCGCTCGTCGAGCTCGGCCAGAACCTGGTTCGCGAGCGTGCCGAGGTCCGGTTCGCCGTGGCCGCGGAGGTCCGGCGTCAGCGCGCCCGGCACCTGCCACATCCGCGCGTCGAGCGGAAAGGCGTGCAGCAGCACCAGATCGTCCATCAGCTCTCCCACTCCGGTGCCAGCACCGACCACACCTCGAGGTCCTGCCGAACCCCGCGGTGCTCGTGGTACGAGCGCAGCACGCCGTCCTTCGTCAGCCCGAGCCGCCGGGCGACCGCGATGCTGGGCGCGTTCGCCGCCGACACCAGCCACTCAACCCGATGCATGCCCCGCTCGCGAATCGCCCAGTCGATGAGGATTCTGGCCGCCCGCGTGATCAATCCCTTGCCGGTCGCCGCCGGTTCCAGCCAGCACCCGACCTCCGCCCTGCCCTGCTTCACGTCCATCTCGCGGAACAGGACGCCGCCGACCAGCTTGTCGTCGAGCCAGATCCCGTAGATGCGACCGGTGTCGGTCGCAGCCTTGTCCGCGTAGCGCTGCAGGAGGGCCCGCGCACCGTCGAGGTCCTTGGCGGCGTCCGCGAACCCGATGTGCTGCCCGATGAACTCCCGCCCGCGCTCCACGTGCGCGAAGAACTCCTCCGCCTGCCATGGCTCCAACGGCCTCAACTCGGCCCCGTCGCCCAATGACCTGAAAAACATCATTTCCCCCATGATGAGTGGTGTGCCCACTCGAATCGTATTAGTGCGCCATGCACAGTCCGTCCCACCACGGCTCGGTGAACCGGACTTCGACGAGCGGCCCTTGAGACCGGACGGTCTGGCGTCCGCCGAGGCCCTGGTGCCGCGCCTGGTGAGTTACGCGCCGGTGGCGGTGTTGTCGAGTCCGCAGTTGCGCGCGGTGCAAACGGTTGCGCCGGCTGCTGCGGCGCTGGGGCTCGCGGTCGAGACGTGGCCAGAGTTGCGGGAGTGGGAGTCGGGGCTGCTGCCGAGCGCGGACTTCGAGACGCTCTACGCCCACAGCTGGGCGCATCCCGGTTCGGCGTACGGGGATGGCGAGAGCCTCGACGAGCTGACCGTGCGAGCGGGGAAGGCGTTGGCGCGCATGGCCGCGGCGTACCCGGATGCGACCGTGGTGGTGGGGTCGCACGGGACGTTCCTGTCGCGCGCGTTGATCGCGGCGGGGCGGCACGCGGACTGGGAGTTCAGCCGTGCGATGCCGATGCCGGCGATCTACGAGGTCACGTGGTGACCTGCGCGGATCCGAAATTGTCGGTGTCGGCTGGGACAATTGAAACAGGGGACCCCCTAGAGGGGGACCCCTGCGTCAGCTTGCGGTGTCAGGACTTCTTGGCCGGCTGCGGGCGGGTGATCTTGGTGGTCGGGCCGTCCACCTGAGGCGACTCGGCCGGCTTGCCCGATGCGGCCTTCGTCGCCTGCGGAGCGGAGGCTGCCGGCTGACCAGGAGCTGCCTGAGCCTGTGCGGGCTTGGCCGGAGTGGCTTGGCCCTGTGCGCCCTGAGCCGATGCCCCCTGCCCCGGAGCGCCCTGAGCTGGGGCTCCCTGAGCTGGGGCGCCCTGAGCCGCTGCGGCTTGTGCGGACGCGGTCTGGCCAGGAGCCGTCTGTCCCGCAGCGGCCTGTGCGGAAGCAGCTTGTCCGGCTGCGGTCTGGCCTGGCGCGGTCTGCGCAGGAGCGGCCTGCCCAGGAGCGCCTGGAGCCTGCTGCGCCGGCACCTGCGACCCGTCCACCGGCCCGGCCGCCGACTCCTTCTCCTCCTCCACCGGGTCGAGCAGCGGCACGACGTCCTGCAGTGCCGTCCGCACGCTGTGCAGCTGGTGCGAGAGGCGGTTGCGGAGGTTGCGGAGCTGGTCGACGCGCTGGGTGGCGGCGGTGGTGCGGCGGTTGGCTTCCTCGGTGGCCTCGCGGACGCGGCGGTTCGCCTCGTCGGTGGCCTCCTGGATGCGGGCCGTGGCCTCGGTGATCGAGTCGTGGCGGCGGCGGTTGGCCTCTTCGGTGGCCTCGCGGACGCGGCGTTCGGCCTCGGCCTTGGACGAGGTCTGCTCGGCGGCGATCGCCGCGCGGACTCGGGCGGCTTCCTCCGCGGCCTCGCGCAGGCGGCGGTCCGCCTCGGACTTGGAGGTCGCCTCCTGCTGGGCGAGGGTGGCCATCGCCTCGCTGCGGCGGGCCGCCATCGCGATCTCGAAGTCCTCCTCGACGGTCACGCGGCGGGCCTCGGACTCGTCGGCGATCTTGCGGGCGGCGGCCTCGGCCTCGGAGACGATCTTCTCGGCCTCGGCGCGGGCGGTCTCCAGCACACCCTTGTGCTCGGCCTCCATGGCGGCGCGGCGCTCGTCCAGTTCGGCGATGAGCTTTTCGTAGCGCTGGCGGAGCACACCCGCGTCGGCTTCCGCCTTGGCGCGGATGTGCCCGCCCTCCGCTTCGGCGCGGGCCTTGATCTCGTTGGCCTCGTCCTGGGCCAGCCGCAGCATGCGCTGGAGGCGCTCGGAGAGCCCCTCCAGCGTCGTCGGCGGCAGTGACAGGCGCTCCACCTGGTTGCGCAGCTCGGTGATCTCGTGCCGAGCGGCTTCCAGCTGGCGCGCCAGGTCGGACGTCTGGGACACGGCGGCATCGCGGTCCGCGGCGAGCAGCCGCAGGTCCGAGTCGAGGCGTTCGAGATGATCCTCGACCTGGGCGCGGTCATAACCGCGCTTGACGATGTCGAAGCCGGATCCCAGTGGGACGAGGTCACGGTCGTCGGCGAGGCCCATGCCCCTCACGCTACCCGTTCGGGCAACCCCAGAAGGTCACACACCCCGGAATCGGTTGATGGCCGTGAGGTGCTTCGCGCGCATCTCGTGATCGAGAACACCCAGACCCTCTTCCGGGGCAAGGCAGAGCACGCCGACCTTGCCCTGGTGCACGTTGCGGTGCACGTCGTGCGCGGCCTGGCCCGTTTCGTCCAATGAGTACACCTTGGACACTGTCGGGTGGATCTTTCCCTTGGCGATCAAGCGGTTCGCCTCCCACGCCTCGCGGTAGTTCGCGAAGTGCGAGGAGATGATCGACTTCAGGTTCATCCACAGGTAGCGGTTGTCGTACTGGTGCATGTACCCGGAGGTCGACGCACACGTCACGATCTTGCCGCCCTTGCGCGTGACGAAGACCGAGGCGCCGAACGTCTCACGGCCGGGGTGCTCGAACACGATGTCCGGGTCCTCGCCGCCGGTCAGCTCGCGGATCTTCGCGCCGAAGCGCTTCCACTCGCGCGGGTCCTGCTCGTGCTCGTTCTTCCAGAACTTGTAGCCCTCGGCAGACCTGTCGATGATCAGCTCCGCACCCATCGACCGGACGATCTCCGCCTTCTCCGGCGAGGAGACGACGCAGATCGGCGTCGCGCCACCGTTCAGCGCGAACTGCGTGGCGTACGAACCCAGACCGCCGGACGCACCCCAGATCAGGACGGTGTCGCCCTGCTTCATGTTGGCACCGTTGGTCGACACCAGCTGGCGGTACGCGGTGGAGTTGACCAGACCGGGGGAGGCGGCCTCCTCCCACGTGAGGTGCTTCGGCATCGGCATCAGCTGGTTGGACTTCACCAGCGCGAGGTCCGCGAGGCCGCCGAAGTTCGTCTCGAAGCCCCAGATCCGCTGCTGCGGGTCGAGCATCGTGTCGTTGTGCCCGTCCGGCGCCTCCAGCGGCACGTCGAGGCAGTGCGCGACCACGCGGTCGCCCGGCTTCCACGCGGTGACGCCGGGTCCGACGCGGACCACGACGCCCGCCAGGTCGGAGCCCACGACGTGGTACGGCAGGTCGTGGCGGCCGCCCAGCTTGCGCAGGAAGCCGAACGTGGACACCGGCTCGAAGATCGAGGTCCAGACGGTGTTGTAGTTGATCGCGGAGGCCATGACGGCGACCAGCGCCTCACCGGGGCCGAGCTCCGGCGTGGCGACCTCGTCGACGTGCAGCGACTTGCGAGGGTCCTTGTCCCTCGTCTCGAGGCCCGAGAACATGTCGGCCTCGTCCGCGTGCACGGTCACGCCCCGATAGCTCTCCGGAACGTCCAAGGAACCGATCGCGTCCAGCTCGTCGGCCAGAATCGCATCAAGGATCTTCTGCACGGCGGCATTCCTTCCCTAGTGAGGGATCGTCGCAGGTTGCCGGAGGTTACCGACCAGTAAACGATCCAGAATCACGCCTGTGAGGGATTCCACTGAAGTTTCTTGACCGGGCGGCCAACCAAGCGGAGCATGGAGGTGTCCGAGAAGGAGGAGGTGGAGGTAATGACCAAGCCGTGGACCAGGTGGCAGGACTGGGCCGAGGTTGCGATCGGTGTTCTGGTGCTGCTGTCTCCGCTTGTCGTCGAAACCTCGAACGCGGCCATGTGGACGATGATCGTGCTCGGCGCGCTCATCGCGATCGACGGACTCGTCGATCTCGCCATGCCCGCGATGATCTACGGGGAGTACGTGCAGATGGTGCTCGGAGCACTGCTGTTCATCTCGCCGTGGGTGATGGGCTACACCGGCATGATGGAGGCCTCGTGGGTCTCCTGGGTCGGTGGCGTGCTCACCGTTGCCGCGGGGGCGCTCGCGATGCCCGCCGCGAACGCAGCACACTCGGCTGCGGCGCAACCGCACTGATCAACCGGAAAACCGTGGGCCCAGGAGCGTTCTTGGGCCCACACCCTGCTGTGTGGGAGGACCGCGTGGAGGATTCGGCCAAGGAGCGCATCCTGGCCGCGGCCGAGGAGCTGTTCGCCGACTCCGGCTTCGACGCCACCCCGACCTCGCGCATCGCCGAACGCGCCGGCGTGCCCAAAGGCCTGGTGCACTACTACTTCAACCGCAAGAAGGACCTGCTGGCCGCACTGGTCGCGCGGCTGCCGGACAGCACCGTCGACCACCGCAGAGTCGTCGTGGCCGGGGACATCGCCGAGTCGTTGCGCAGGCTCGTCGCGGCACTTGACGCGCGCTTGAACGCCTCGCCGCTGCTGTCGCACCTGCTGTGGCGTGAAGCGGATACGCATTCGGCCGTGCGCGACGCGATGCAGGCGCGCTACGACAACGTCGCGGCGCAGATCAAACAGGTCATCCTCGCCGCGGGTGGCGCTGCGGTCGCGGTGAAGGACGTCGAAGCCGCCGCGGCACTCCTCGCGCTGGCCGTGAGCTACCGGCATTCGGTGGCACGGCACAGCGACGAGGAGGACCCCATCGACAACGAGCTGACGTTCGTGGCTAGTGCTCTGCTGGCTCGACCAGCTCGATGAGCACGCCGCCCGCGTCCTTCGGGTGCACGAAGTTGACGCGGCTGTTCGACGTGCCGCGCTTGGCCTGGTCGTAGAGCAGACGCAGGCCCTTGGCCCGCAGTGCGTCCGCCGCGACGTCCACATCGGACACCCGGTAGGCGAGCTGCTGCAGGCCGGGGCCTGAGCGTCCGATGAACTTGGCGATCGTCGAGTCCTCGTTCAGCGGCGCGAGGAGCTGGATCGCGGTGCCGCCGTGGTCGCCGGGCGCGTGCAGCATCGCCTCGCGCACGCCCTGCTCCTCGTTCACCTCTTCGTGGGCCACTTCGAGGCCGAAGTTGTCGCGGTAGAACGCGATGGCCACGTCGAGATCGGGCACCGCGATGCCCACATGGTCGATCGCGGTCACGAATCGAGCGAGTTCTGCGTTCATGGGCATGGAGGGTAACCACCTGATCGGTGCAGGTGCCTCTGTGCGTGGTCTCACAGAATTACCGCCCAGTAGCCGCGGGTATGGTGCTCAGTTAACGACCGTTCGCTCTTCCATGGAGGCAGCTGTGTCCGGTTCCGTCATCGTCGCCGGGGCGCGCACCCCGATGGGGCGACTGCTCGGATCGCTCAAGGATTTCTCCGGCGCCCAGCTCGGTGGCGTCGCGATCAAGGCGGCACTGGAACGCGCGGGTGTGGCTCCCGAGCAGGTGCAGTACGTGATCATGGGTCAGGTGCTCACCGCCGGCGCCGGCCAGATCCCCGCCCGCCAGGCCGCGGCCGCCGCCGGGATTCCGATGAGCGTTCCCGCGCTGACGATCAACAAGGTGTGCCTGTCGGGCATCGACGCGATCGCGCTGGCCGACCAGCTCATCCGCGCGGGTGAGTTCGACGTCGTCGTGGCCGGTGGCCAGGAGTCGATGACGCAGGCGCCGCACCTGCTGCCGAAGTCGCGCAGCGGGTTCAAGTACGGCGACGTGCAGCTGCAGGACCACATGGCGCACGACGGCCTGTTCTGCGCGTTCGACCAGGTCGCGATGGGCTCGTCGACCGAGAAGTACAACGCCCGCTACGGCGTCACGCGCGAGGAGCAGGACGCGTTCTCCGCGCGTTCGCACCAGCTCGCCGCGAAGGCCGCCGAGAACGGCGTCTTCGCAGCCGAGATCGCGCCGGTCGCGATCCCGCAGCGCAAGGGCGACCCGATCCTGTTCAGCACGGACGAGGGCGTGCGCGGTGACACCACGGTGGAGACCCTGGGCAAGCTGCGTCCCGCGTTCGCCGCGGACGGCACCATCACCGCGGGTTCGGCGTCGCAGATCTCCGACGGCGCCGCCGCTGTGGTCGTGATGAGCAAGGCGAAGGCCGAGGAACTGGGCCTCGAGTGGATCGCGGAGATCGGCGCGCACGGCGTCGTCGCCGGCCCCGACGCCTCGCTGCACGAGCAGCCGTCCAACGCCATCAAGGCCGCCTGCGCCAAGGAGGGCATCGAGCCCGCCGACCTCGACCTGGTCGAGATCAACGAGGCGTTCGCGGCGGTCGGCCTCGTGTCGACCCGTCAGCTCGGAATCTCCGAGGACAAGGTCAACGTCAACGGCGGCGCCATCGCGCTCGGCCACCCGATCGGCATGTCCGGTGCCCGCATCGCCCTGCACCTCGCTCTGGAGCTGCAGCGGCGTGGCGGCGGCGTGGGTGCCGCGGCGCTGTGCGGTGGCGGTGGTCAGGGCGACGCTCTGATCATCCGCGTGCCCAAGAAGGCCTAGTGCGTTGACCACCAACCCTCGCCGGCCGATTTCGCCGGTCAGGTCGGCACCGCGCGGTGCCCCGCTGAGTGCCGGAAGCGGTCGGTGAGGATTGTGGTCAGCGCACTAGGGTTCTCGCTTGTGGCCAAGGCTGTTGACGTAGCAGGACTGGTCGACCGCGCGCGTGACGGCGAACCGCGCGCGGTCGCCAGGCTGATCTCCCTGGTGGAGCAGGGGAGTTCCGCGCTGCCGGAGGTGGCCGCGGCTCTCGCGCCCCACACGGGGCACGCCCGGGTCGTCGGCATCACCGGCGCCCCCGGCGTCGGCAAGTCGACCTCCACGAACGCTCTGGTGCGCGCCTTCCGCGACCAGGGCAAGCGGGTCGCGGTGGTGGCCGTCGACCCGTCCAGCCCGTTCTCCGGCGGTGCTCTGCTGGGCGACCGCGTGCGGATGGGCGACCACGCCACCGACTCCGGCGTCTTCATCCGTTCCATGGCCACGCGCGGGCACCTCGGCGGGCTGTCCTGGGCCACCCCGCAGGCGTTGCGCGTGCTCGACGCGGCGGGCTTCGACGTGATCCTGGTCGAGACGGTCGGTGTCGGTCAGTCCGAGGTCGAGATCGTGGCGCTGGCCGACACGACGCTGGTGCTGCTCGCGCCAGGCATGGGCGACGGCATCCAGGCAGCCAAGGCGGGCATCCTGGAGATCGCCGACGTGTTCGTGGTCAACAAGGCCGACCGCGACGGCGCCGACCAGACCGCGCGCGACCTCAAGTACATGATCTCGCTGGGCCGCCGTGACCGGGAAGGGCCGTTGTGGCGCCCGCCCGTCGTGAAGACGGTCGCCGCCCGCATGGAAGGCCTGGACCGCGTCGTCGAGGCCATCGCAGAGCACCAGGAGTGGATGGCCTCGCACGGCGAGCTCGAGGAGCGCCGGCTGCGTCGCGCGGCCGCCGAGATCGAGGCGATCGCGGTCGAACGTGTGCGAACGCGGTTCGGCGCGGTGGACCAGCTGGCCAAGCGCGTGGTGTCCGGCGAGCTGGACCCGTTCGCCGCCGCGGAGCAGTTGATCAGCGGTAACCTGCGGGAATGACCGCTTGGGGACCGCCTCCGCCTGTCGTCGTCGACCTCGGCAAGAGCGACACCCGCAAGGTGCTCGTCGGCGGCTCGGTCGCCGGTGGCCTCGGCATCCTCGCCCTGATCGGCGCCGTCAGCGCGTTCGCGGACGGTGAGCCGGTCGGCGGGATCATCGCGGGCATCATCGGCGTCGCCTTCACCGGTATCGGCGTGATGGCAGTGGTGAAGTGGAAGACCATCTCGCGGCCCCGCAAACTGATCATCGAGCAGCAGGGCATCCGCCTCGACGACCCGCAGGGCATGCCGTGGGCCGTCGGCTGGCAGGAGCTCGGCGCCGTTTCGATCTCGCGCACGCAGGAGCGCGCGCTTCAGCTCGCGGACGCGCTGGTCAGGCGCACTCTGGTCCGGGTCGACCTGCACCCGCGCGACCCGCAGCGGTTCCGGCCGGCACACCAGACGATGGAGCCGCTGTGGGAGTTCCACCGGGTGCAGAACGGGTACCGGCTGCCCCTCGGCGACTCGGCCGGGTTCATCGCTCCGATCGACCACGGGCTGCGGACGTTCGCGCCGCAGATCTACCGCGGGGTGATCGACGAGGGCTTCAGCGTCGGGTTGCACTGATTCGTCCAAATGAGTCCGGCCTCTACTCTGAGTAGTTCTCGTTTTCACCGTTTGCGGTGATGGGCCTCCCCTTTGACTACTGAGAGGAGTTACTCTCAGTCGTTCGTGCGGTGTCACTTCTCTCCCCCCGAAGGGGTGAAGCCGTGGGCGGCAACGTGAGCACAGAACAGCGAGTGCTGGACGTCGTGCTGTCGTTCGCCGACGACGACACCCTTCCCGAGCTGCTGCGACACGTGGTCGAGGCCGCGTGTGACCTGCTCGAGGCCCCGTACGGCGCCCTGGCCGTGATCGGCGGCCACCGCGAGCTGCTGGAGTTCACCCGCACGGACGGTCAGGCCCACATCACGTCCGGTGACCCGCGCTCGATCGGCGTAGCGGACTTCCTGGGCGCCCCCGTCAAGGTTCACGACGAGACCTTCGGCAACCTCTTCCTGGCCGGAAAGCCCGAGTTCACCGACCGGGACGGCGACATCCTCACCGCCCTGGCCACGGCGGCGGGCTCGGCCATCGAGCACCTCAACCGCTACGAGCAGACGCGCAAGCGTGAGGTGTGGCTGCGCGCCGCCGCCGAGGTGACGACCAAACTGCTGATGGGCACGAACGGCCGTGAAGCGCTCTATCTGGTCGCGAAAACAGCCCGTAGGACCGCCGACGCCAACTTCGCCGCGGTCGTGCTGCCGGACCACAACGGCAACCTGGTCATCGAGGTCACCGACGGCGGCTCCTACGACGCCGAAGGCATGCGCGTCCCGAGAGAGGGCACGGTCAGCTACCGCGTTTACGAGTCCGGTCAGGCCGAGTGCCACGAGGAGGGCAAGGTCCCGAGCGTGCCGGGGCCGTGCGCGGTCGTGCCGCTGACGGTGGGAGACCGCACGCTCGGCGTCCTGATCGTGGCGAGACCCAAGGGCGAGCCCACGTTCGACGACCCGGAACTGATCGAGGCCTTCGCCTCCCAGGCCGCACTCGTCCTGGAGTTCACCCGCGCCCAGGGCGACACCGAACGCCTCGCGGTGCTGGAGGAACGCGACCGGATCGCGCGGGATCTCCACGACCTGGTCATCCAGCGCCTGTTCGGGCTCGGACTGGGCCTGCAGGGGCTGACCGGGACGAGCGGCAGGCCCGAGCTCACCGAGCGGATCAGCGGGTTCGTGCAGGAGGTCGACCAGACGATCCGCGAGATCCGCAGAACCATCTTCTCCCTGCAGGAACCACCGTCCGGCGGTGCGAGCCTGCGCGGGCAGCTGCTCAACGCGGTGCACGAGTCCGCGCGGCTGCTCGGCTTCGAGCCGGACGTGTCGCTGGAAGGGCCGCTGGACACGGTGGTGCCGGACCAGTTACGCCCCGATCTGCTGGCCACGCTCCGAGAGGCGCTCACGAACGTTGTGCGCCATGCGAGAGCGCGGCACGTGGCTGTCGCTGTGAGCGTGAACCGCACGATGACCCGGCTGGAGCTCGTGGTCAAGGACGACGGCAGAGGCTTGCCGTTGACTGACGATTGCCCGGGCATGCCCCACCACGCGGGGGGACTCGCGAACATGGCGGCTCGGGCGCGGCGTCACCACGGCGACTGCGCGGTGGACTCGATCCCCGGTACGGGCGTGAGCATCACGTGGTTCGTCCCGCTGGTGCTGCAGGAGGCGAGATGGCGATAGCGGTGCTGTTGGTGGACGACCACGAGATCGTGCGGCGCGGGCTGGTGCAGTTGCTGGCCCAGGCTGACGACATAGCCGTGGTGGGACAGGCGGACAGCGCCACCGCCGCGATCGCGCTGGCACCGAGGCTCAAACCCGACGTGGCGATCATCGACGTCCGCCTGCCCGACGGCGACGGGGTCACCGTGTGCCGCGAGATCAGGAGCCTGGTGCAGCCGCCGCCGGCGTGCCTGATGCTCACGTCCTATTCGGACGACGAGGCGTTGTTCGGCGCGATCATGGCCGGCGCGTCCGGGTACATGCTGAAAGAGGTCAGCGGCAACGATCTCGTGGCCGCCGTCCGCACGCTCGCGTCCGGCGGTTCGCTGCTGCACGCCGGTGTCACGGCGACCGTCCTGCAACGCCTGAGGGGCGGGCCGGAGGAGGATCCGCGCTACGCCGCGCTGAGCCCGCAGGAACGCCGGATCCTCGACCTCATCGCCGAGGGCATGACGAACCGGCAGATCGCCAACCGGCTCTTCCTCGCCGAGAAGACCGTGAAGAACTACGTGTCCTCCCTGCTGCACAAGCTCGGCTTCGACCGCCGGACCGAGGCGGGCGTCTACGCGGCCCGGCGCAGACGCACCCACCCCGGCACCTTCTAGGCCACCCGAGGAACCGGCTTCGAGGCCGGGGATTCCTTCTCCACCAACCGTTCCGTCTTGGCCCACGACTTGCGCCCCGCGACGTGCCGGTACAGCGCGCGCAACGTCGAGATCGAGCCCAGGATCAGGAAGGCCGGATAGGCGAGACCGACCGCGAGGCACCGCCACATCGGCTCGTCGCCGTGCTTCAGCCGGTGCACCACGCCCCAGATCAGGCCGGGCAGCACCAGCGCCACGAGCCAGATCGCCAGTGCCAGCAAGGTGTTCCCGCCGTTCACGGTGATGCCGCCGATGCTGTGACCGTTGAACTGCGTGTAGAAGTTGATGCCCACCAACGCGGTGATGAGCAGCGTCATCGGCGCGACCAGCCACGGCGTCAGCAGGTACTGCAGGAACTCCAGCAGCGCTACGGATCCCACGTGCTTGGCCCTGAGCAGCTTCGGCACGTACCCGAGGCACTGCAGGTTGCCCTGGCCCCACCGGGTCCGCTGGCGCAGCAGGCGGTTGACGTCGACCAGGCCCTGCTGGGTGATCGTCGCGTGGGTGGCGTACCGGATGCGCTGGCCGGTGAGGTGCACGCGCAGGCCCAGCTCCAGGTCCTCGACCAGGCACGCCGACCAGGGCGCGTCGCCGAGCTGCATCAGCGTGGCGAGCCGCACGAACTGGCCGTTGCCGCCGAGCCCCACCGTGCCGACGACGTCCCGCAGCGACTGCGACGCGTCCACGACGCAGCTGAACTCCAGGTCCTGCAGGAACGCCAGCAGGTTGGTGCGGTTGTGGATGCGGACGCGGCACTGCACGGCGCCCACGTCGCGCCGCCCGAAGTACGACGTGATCTCGGACAGCATGCCGGGAGCGCCGCGGCCGTCGCCGTCGATCACGCCGATGACCGTGCGGTGCACAGTGCCGTTCTCCTCGGCGATGCCGCGGACGTACCGGAACGCGTGGTTCAGCGCCTCACCCTTGCCCTTTCGGGCATCGGGCAGGTTGCGGCGCAGCACGTGCAGGCGGTGGTCGTCGATCTCGGCGAGCACGTGCGGCGTGCCGTCGTCCGAGCCGTCGTCCACGACGACGACCTGGACCGGCGTGCGCGCGCCGTCGAGCGCCAGTGCGGAACGAACGGTGTTTGCGACAACACGTTCCTCGTTCAGCGCCGGAATGATGATCCAATACTGCAGCGGATGCCGTGAAGGCACTTCTGGTCCGCCTGGTTTCGGACGCCACCAGACGAACAGTGCGAGCACCAGGTTGTAACTGGGCCAAAACACGAGCAAGACGAGCATGAACGTCGCGAATTGCGTCGTGTCGCTCATGACACAAACCTGTCTACAAAAGCGGTTGTTGTGGCAACCGCAGCCAACCGGATGTGAAGTTGAGTCATTGCTGGCTCCTGGTAACGATGCGCTGGGCCGGTGCGAGATACCAGACAGCAAGGCCAGGAGCTGGTGTTCGAGGCGAGACTAAGGGCAGGCAGAGCGGAGCGTCAACCGGCCATATCGGGGACGAATGGAGCTTCGTTGCACGAAGTTCTAAAAGCGAATCACCGATATGGCGGTACCCGCGCGGGGGCGGGTACCAATTGATTGTCAGCGATGATCGAGTCGCGTCTGTGATGGCGCACGTTCGCCGCGCGTGCCTGAGAGTCCGAAGAGGTAAAAGATGGGACCAAGTGCCCTGGTGCCCGGGCCTCGGCAGTTCTGTCGGGGTGAGGTGCCCGAGGTGTTCCTGGTTGCGGGAACGCGCCCGGAAGCGGTGAAGATTGCTCCGGTCGCCGCCGCGATGTTCTCGGGCGGGCGCATCCGGCCCGTGCTGGTGAACTCGGGGCAGCACCCGGAGATGGTCGACCAGGCCCTGGAGTCGTTCGGCTTCGTGCCGGACGTCCGGCTCAAGCTGAACCGCGTCACGGGCGGGCAGGCCGAGCTGACGAGCCAGCTGATCGAGGAGCTCGACCGGCTCTTCACCGAACGCGCGCCTGCCGCGGTGCTCGTGCAGGGCGACACGACGACGACCCTCGCGGGCGCGCTCGCCGCGTTCTGGCACCAGATCCCGGTCGTGCACCTGGAAGCCGGACTGCGGTCGTACGACCTGACCTCGCCGTTTCCAGAGGAGGGGAACCGCAAGATGGTCGGCCAGCTGGCCTCGCTGCACCTCGCGCCGACCGCGGACGCCGCCGCGCACCTCGCCTCGGAGTCGTTGCAGGGCAACAACGTCCTGACCATCGGCAACACGGTGGTGGACGCCGTGCTCGACGTCGCCGCCAGACGTGCTCCGTACGGGGACGCGCGGCTGCAGGAGATCGAGAGCAGAGTCCACGCGGGACAGTCGCGGCTCGTGCTGGTCACCGCGCACCGCCGTGAGTCGTGGGGCGAGCCGCTCGACCACGTGCTGCGCGCGGTGGCCGACATCGTCGAAGCCCGTCCCGATGTCGAGGTGGTGCTTCCGGCACACCCGAATCCCGCTGTGCGCAGGCAGGTTCAGGACGTGCTGGGCGGCGTCGGGCACGTGACGATCACCGATCCGCTGCCGTACGCGCAGATGGCCCGGTTGCTCGCGCAGTGCACGCTGGTGCTCTCGGACTCCGGTGGCATCCAGGAGGAGGCGCCGTCGTTCGGTGTTCCCGCACTGGTGCTGCGGGACGTGACCGAGCGGATGGAGGCGGTCAACGCGGGCTGCGCCGTGCTCGTCGGCACCGATCGCGAGCGCATCACGTCGCTCACCGTCCGGCTGCTCGACAACCCCTCCGCACGCGAGGCGATGACCGCTGACGGCAACCCGTTCGGCGACGGGCTCGCGTCCGTGCGCACCGAACAGGCATTGGCCTGGCTGCTGGGCCTGCAGCAGCAGCGACCCGTTGAGTTTGCTCCTTACGCCGGCAGCGCGACCGTGCGCATGTCGGGAGAGGTGGATGTGGCATGAAGGGCCGACTGTTCAGAGTGCGCGTCGCGGCCAAAGTGATCGTGACTGCCCTCGCGGTTTCCATGATTCCCGTGCCCGCTGCACAGGCGGACCTCAGGCTCGGCCTGAAGCTCGGTGAGATCGTCGACAACGTGCTGCCCGCGCCACCGACGCCGGACACCACGCCATCGCGCACCAGCTCGCGCATCACCAAGCGCACCACTCAGCCCGGCCTGATCTCGACGGTGCTCGGCACGCTCGGGCCGACCTCGACCCAGGCCGCCACCGCCGGCACGAACGGTGGCGGCGCGCCCGGTGCGAAGGCGAGCCAGAAGACGTTGATCCTGTACGACAACACCGGGCCGTGGGCGTGGCTCGGCGAGGCGTACGCGGTGCAGGCGGGCAACCTTGCCTCGCACGGCAGCTCGTACGTCATGCACCCGGTCGGCTCCTACGCCGCCGGTGAGATCTCCGGCTACACCGGCGTGATCTACATCGGCTCGACCTACGACGAGCCGATCCCGCTGGCGTTCCTCGACGACGTGCTGGCGACCACCAAGCCGGTGCTGTGGATGGCGCACAACATCTGGCAGCTCACCGCCCGCGCGCCGAGCTTCCAGACGACCTACGGCTGGAACTGGGTCCAGTACGACACCGGTGCCGCGACCACGGTCCGGTACGAGAACACCGACCTCGGCCGCAACCCGCTCGCGACCCCGTCCGGCCTGATGATCACGTCTATCACCAACCCGGCGATCGCGTCGGCCCCGGCGATCGCGACAGGTTCCGCCGCCGGACCGATCAACTGGGCGACCAAGGCGAAGAACCTCACCTACATCGGCGAGATCCCGTTCAGCTACGTCGACCACGGTGACCGCTACCTGGCCGCCGCCGACCTGATCTCGCGCGTGTCGAACCCGGCGATGGCCGACCGCAAGCGCGCTCTGGTGCGCATCGAGGACGTCGGCCCCGACGCAGACCCCGGCGAGCTGCGCGCGATCGCGGACTACCTGTACCGCCAACGGATTCCGTTCAGCATCGCGGCGTACCCGAGGTACGAGAACCCGTACGGCGTGGAGAACAACGGCGTGGCCGAGTCCTACACCCTGGCGGAGCGCCCGGACGTGATCAACGCGCTGCGGTACATGCAGAACCGCGGCGGCACGATCCTGATGCACGGCTACACGCACCAGTACGAGAAGCTGATCAACCCGTACGACGGCGTCAGCGGCAACGACTTCGAGTTCTACACGGCGCACGTCAACGAGAACGACAGCGTGATCTACGACGGCCCGGTGCCCGGTGACTCGGCGGCGTGGATGCAGGGCCGGATCAACTCGGCGACGACGGCGTTCGCTCAGGCCGGGTTCGCCCGTCCGGCCATCTTCGAGCCGCCGCACTACGCCGCGTCGGCCGTGGACTACGAGGTCATCCAGCAGAACTTCGGCAAGCGCTACGACCGCGGCCTGTACTTCGGCGGGTACTGCCCCGGTGGCGCGTGCGGCACCGGCACGCCGCAGTACGACAAGATCTACGGCCAGTACTTCCCGTACCTGGTCCGCGACATCTACGGCTCCGTGGTGGCGCCGGAAGCGGTGGGCAACGTCGAGCCCGAGCCGTTCAACAACCACCCCGCCCGGCTGCCCGCCGACCTGGTCAAGACGGCGCAGCAGCTCAAGGTGGTCGATGATGGTGTCGCGAGCTTCTTCTACCACCCGTACCTCGGTACGGCGTACCTGCGCGACACCGTGCAGGGGTTGAAGAACGCGGGCTACACGTTCGTGTCCGTCGGCACCGTGATGGCGGGCTGACAGGAGGTGCTGTGCGCTGGTTGTGGGCGGTGCTGGTCCTGGCCGGCTGTGCTGCCGGCCAGGGCCCGCCCGCTTCCGGTGGCACGGACGAGGGCTGGCGGGTGACCGTCTACTACACGGCGGTCGAGCGGTTCCACAGTGGACCCGCGGTGCCCGTGCGCGGGTGCCCGGTGATCGACTGCGAGCACGGCGACGAGTTGCTCGGCACGTTCCCGCAGTCGTTCGCGAAGGCGGTGAAGGACGAAGGTACCGGCCGTACTTCCGCCGGCCGGTACCTCAACTGGTCCCACGACAAGGGCTACTGGATGGACGACGCGCCGCGGGACGCGTTCGGCAGGCCCTTGCGGCCGTTCGTCTCCGCGGCCGCCGACGGGCTCCGGCACGGTTCGCGGATCAAGCTCGTCTCGTGTGGACAGACACCTGGGGGTGCGAACGTCGACTTCGCCGTGTGCCAGAAGCTCGCGTCGTCGTCGTGGGAGATCACCGACGAGTTCACGCCGGGGCTCGGCGGGGACCGGCACCTCGACCTCTACCTGGGCGAGGAGACCGGCCCCCGGTTCACCGAGAGTCCCTGGTACACCACCTTGTCCGAGGCGGTGCTGGAGATTCACCAGCCGAGCTGAACCGCCAGTTTCCGCGCCTGCTCCAGCACACCGGTCTGCTGCTGTCCCGGCTCCGGCAACGGCACACCAGGGCAGGAGAGGTCACCGGACGGCGTCACGCGGTCGACGAGGTAGCGCTCGACGACGTCGTTGACGCAGGCGTTGTCGAACCCGTAGATGCCATGGTCACCCTCGTCCTTCACGGTCAGCATCCGCGAGCCAGCGAACCCGGCGTGGGCCTTGCGCGCGCCCTCGATCGGCGTCGGGGCGTCCCGTTCGGACTGCACCATCAGGGCCGGCGCGACGCCGATGCCGGTGGGCTGCTTCAACTGCACGTTGGGGCGGTCCCAGTACGCGCACTGGCCCATGAACTGGTAGTAGCCCAGCAGCGGCCACCTCGCGCCGTCACGTGCCGCGTCGCGCTCCAAGTACCTGCGGTCACCGCGGAACGGCGTGTCGTTGCACAGGATCGTGTACAGCGTGGCGGTCTGCGCGTCCGGGTAGCTCGCCTGCGCCGTCACCTGCGGGGGCACCGCGCCGGCCAGCTCCGCGAGCTTCCGCGCGGCGCCGTCGAACGCGTACTTGCTGTACTGGCCCCGGAAGAGCGCCACGTCCAACGTGACCGGGTAGTACGTGCCGTCCGGCAGCGTGACGGGCTGTTCCGTCAGCTTCTTGCGCGTCCGCTCGTAGACCTGGCGCACCTCTTCCGCTGTCTTGCCGAGGTGGTAGACGTTGTCGTACTTCGCCACCCACGGCAGGAAGTCGACGCGGAACCGCCGCTCGAAGCCCATGCCGAAGTCGCCGAACACCGTCTGCCACGGCGCGGTGAACTCGGTGTTGGAGTCGAGGACGATCTTGTCGAGCGTCTTCGGGAAGTAGGTCGCGTAGTACGCGCCCATCCAGCTGCCGCCGGAGTAGCCGAGCCAGTCGACCTTCTTGCGCCCCAGCACCTGGCGGAGCAGGTCCAGGTCCTTCACCGTCTGCTCGGTGGTGACGTGCCTGCCGAACTCGCCGGACTTGGTCTGGCAGAACTTGGCCTGCAGCTCCATGCCGCTGTAGATGAGGTCCAAGTTGGCCTTGCTGCGGTCGCGCGGGTCGGTCGAGCCGAGCGTGTCGAACAGCCCGCACGTGATGTTGCTGCTGGCGCCGGTGCCGCGGACGTCGATGCCGATGATCTCGGCGTTCTCGCTGAGCTTCGGCCGGCTCAGGTAGATCAGCGGCAAGGTGCGGCCCTCACCTCCCGGTCCGCCGGGGTTGGTGAAGATCGTGGTTTTCGCCTTGCCGGTCAACGGAACTGTGCGGCTGACCGCGATGGTGATGGTCTTGCCGTTGTTCGGCTTGTTCCAGTTCATCGGCGCGGTGAAGCTGCCGCACTCCAGTCGTTCCGCGCCGGGCGGAAGGCCCGGCGGGACCGGGTCGAAGCACTTCTGCCACGTGATCTCCTGGTCGGCCAGGCGGTTCTGGGCCTGTGCCGGTGGCGCGACGAGCAGTGACGTCGCTGTGACGACGGCTAGTGCGGCCGCCATTTTCTTGCGGTGCATCGGTCATCCCCCTCTTCTACCAACCGAGCTGGGTGGCGAGCTCACGCGTCCTGGTGAGCGAGTTCTTCGCGGTCTCGCCGGGAACGGGCAGCGGAACCCCTGGACACGTCAGGTCTTTCGTCGGCGCGACGCCGTCGACGAGATACCGCTCGACGATGTCGTTCACGCACTCGTTGCCGAACCCGTAGATGCCGTGGTCCCCCTCGTCCTCAACGGTGAGCAGCACGGAGTTGTTGAAGTTCCGGTGGGCTTTTTGCGCGCCTTCGAGCGGCGTCGCCGGGTCGCGCACGGACTGGACCATCAACGTCGTCGCGACGCCGATGCCGGTGGGGCGCTTCAGCTGCACGTTCGGGCGGTCCCAGAACGCGCAGGGAGCCATGATCTGGTAGTAGCCGACGAGCGGCCACTTAGCCCCGTCGCGCGCCGCGTCGCGTTCCAGGTATCTGCGGTCACCGCGGAACGGCATGTCGTTGCAGACGATCGAGTACGCCGTGCCCGCCTGGGCGTCCGGGTAGCTTGCCTGTGCCGTCAGCTGGGCCGGGACCGCACCGGCGAGCTCCGCGAGGGTCTGGGCAGCACCGGCGAAGTTGTACTTGTCGTAGATCGAGCCCCGCAGCAGGAGGTCGAGCGTCACCGGGTAGTAGACGCCCTCCGGTCGCGTGACGGGTTGCTCGGCCAGCTTGGCGCGCGTGCGTTCGTAGGCCTGGCGCACCTCCTCGCCGGTCTTGCCGAGGTGGAAGACGTTGTCGTACTTCGCCACCCACGGCAGGAAGTCGACGCGGAACCGGCGTTCGAAGCCCATGCCCCAGGCGTCGAACACGCCCTGCCACGGTCCGGTGAACTCGGCGTTGGAGTCGAGCACGATCCGGTCCAGGGTCTTCGGGAAGTAGGTGGCGTAGTAGGCGCCCATCCAGCTGCCGCCGGAGTAGCCGAGCCAGCTGACCTTCTTCTTGCCCAGCACCTGCCTGAGCAGGTCGAGGTCCTTCACCGTCTGGTCGGTGGTGACGTACCGGCCGAGCTCACCCGACTTGGTCTGGCAGAACTCGGCCTGCAGCTCCACGGCTCCGTAGAGCAGGTCGAGGTTGGCCTTGCTGCGGTCACGCGGATCGGTCACGCCGACCGGGTTGACGTTCCCGCAGGTGGCGTTGCTGCTCGCGCCGGTGCCGCGGACGTCGATGCCGATGATCTCGGCGTTCTCGCTGAGCTTCGGTCGGTCGAGGTAGATCAGAGGCATCGTGCGCCCCGGCCCGCCCGGCCCGCCGGGGTTGGTGAAGACGGTGCTCTTCGCCGTGCCGTTCTTGGGCCTGAGCCTGCTGACCGCGATCGTGATGGTCTTGCCGTTGTTCGGGTTGTTCCAGTCCATCGGCGCGGTGAAGCTGCCGCACTCCAGCCGTTCCGAGCCTGACGGGAAGCCGGGCGGCACGGTGTCGAAGCACTGCCGCCACTGGATCTCCTGGGTGGCGGCCGCCTGCGCGGGTGGTGCGATGAGCGCTGTGGCGGTGACGGCGGCCAGTGCTGCCGCCAGTTTTCTGCGGTGCATTCGGTTGTCCCCCTTCTACCGGCCGAGCCCGGCCGGTACCCCAGCTCATCGCGTCCGGGGGTACGGGAACATCGGCCTAAGGATGGCAACCACCTACAACTTGGGTCTTACGCCGACCGGCGAAACCCCTGATGACGTTCGTCATCTGACGCAACAGGGCCGCCCTCCGCAGCGGAGGGCGGCCCTGGGAAGGCAAGAGCTCAGCAGGACTGCTTGTAGAAGTACTTCGAGTTCTTCTCCGCGTCGTCCTTCGTGATCGCGACCAGGTCGGTCTCGATGTTCCGCTTGTTCTCCTTGCCGTCGATCGCGGCCAGTGCCTGCTCGACACCCTGCTTGCCGATCGTGGCCGGGTCCTGGGCGATCAGCGCCTGCACGGTGCCCGCCTGCAGGTCCTGCACCTGCTTGGGCGAGGCGTCGAACCCGACCAGGTTCACCGCTCCGGTCTTGCCGGCGTTGCGCAGACCGGTGGCCGCACCCTCACCGGTGTTCAGGTTGGTGGCGAACACACCGATCAGGTCCGGGTTCGCCGCGAGCGTCGCGGTCACCTTCGAGGCCGCCGTGGCGGGCTCGTTGTCGGTGTACTGCTGGCCGATGTACTTGAGGTTCGAGTACTTCTTGATCTCCTCCTCGAACCCCTTGGCGCGGGCGTCCGTCGTGGACGTGCCCGCCTTGGTGTTCAGCACCAGCACCGAGCCGGTCTTGCCGGCGCTGAGCTTGTTGAGCGTCTCGGCGGCGAGCTTGCCGCCCTGCTCGTTGTTGGACGAGATGGTGGACACGGCGATCGAGGTGTCCTGCAGCTTGGTGTCGACCTCGACGACCTTGATGCCCGCGTCCTTGAGCTGCTTCATCGGGCCCGCCATGGCCTTGTCGTCGGTCGGCGCGATGAGCACGGCCGCCGGCCTCGAGGCCAGGACGCCCGTGACGATCGGGGTCTGCTGGGCCGCGTCGAACTTGGCGGGTGCCTGCGTGTCGAACTCGTAGCCGGCGGCCTTGGCCGCCTCCTCGAAACCGCACTGCATCGAGATGTAGAACGGTTCCGCCGTGATGCCGGGGATCAGCACCAGCTTCTTGTTCGCGGCGGAGTTGCCCGAACCCGAATCGCCGATCTGCCCGCCTCCACCACACGCGGCGAGCAGGAAAGCGGCCGAGAGAGCCACTGCGGAGCGGATCTTCATTGGTCCAGCACCTTTCCCTAACGTTGGTTGCGCGCCCGCCGCCGTGTCTGGTCCAGCCACACGGCGGCCACCAGCACGATCGCGACGGCGATCGGCTGCCAGAACTCCTTGACCCCGATGATCACGAGGCCCTTCTCCAACACCGCCGGGATGAACACGCCGAACACCGTGCCCAGCACCGAACCAGTGCCGCCGAAGATGCTGGTGCCACCCAGTACGACGGCGGCGATCGCGTTCAGGTTGTCCGTCTCGTGGCCGGTGACGACCGCGACGCGGAAGAACGCGTTGCCCATGAAGCCCGCGAGACCGGCCAGGGTGCCCGCGAGCAGGTACACCTTCGTGAGGTGGCCGCGCACCGAGATGCCGACGCGCCTGGCCGCCTCCTCGTTCGAGCCGACCGCGTAGGTGTAGCGCCCGAAACGCGTTGTGGACAGGAGAAGCACGCCCAGAGCGGTGACGATCGCGGCCACGATCACGATGTTCGGGATGCCGAACCACGTGCCGGAGCCGAAGGTGCGGTTCAGCCTGTCCGGGATGCCGGACACGTTGGAACCGTTGTTCAGCAACAGGGCTGCGCCATGCGCCGCGCCGAACGAACCCAGGGTCACGATCAGCGCCGGGATCTTCGCACGGGAGATCAACAGGCCGTTGAGCAGACCCCACACCGCGCCGCTGACCAACGCGACCAGCAGCCCGAACCCGATGACGCCCCAGCCCGCGTTCGTCGCGTCCCCGCCGGACACCGCGTTCATCGCCATCGCGGACGAGACGGACGCGAACACCAGCACCGAACCGACGGACAGGTCGATGCCGGACGTGATGATCACGAACGTCATGCCGACGGAGAGCACCAGCAGCACAGCGGTTTCCGCGAGCAGGAACTGCAGCGTGGTCACCTGGAAGACCGCGTCCGGGCGGATCGCTCCGAACACCGCGACCAGGACGAGCAGCACCAGGCCGATCCACAGCGTGTTCGCACCGGTCAGTCGCTTGAGGAGCGGGGTGCGGGTTTCGCCGGACACGGTAGACAACGTTGTCTCTTTGGTACTGGTCATCAGGCGGCGTCCTCATGCGACAGTGCGCCGGTCATTGCACCGACGAGCTCTTCAACGGTCGTGTCGGCGGCCTTGAAACGGGCCACGCGGCGGCCGAGGCGCAGCACCTCGACGCGGTCGGAGACCGACAGCACCTCGGGCATGTTGTGCGAGATCAATACCACGGCGACACCCTCGTCGCGCACGCGCTTGATCACCTCCAGCACGCGTTCCCGTTGCACCACACCGAGAGCGGCGGTCGGTTCGTCCATGAACACGAGCTTCGACGCCCACGCCACCGAACGCGCGACCGCGACCGACTGGCGCTGACCACCGGACAACGCCGCGATCGGCACGTCGATGCTCTGCAGGGACGCGCCGAACCGGGTGAAGTGCTCCTTCGCCTGCCGGCGCATCGCCTTCTTGTCGAGCACGCCCAGCCAGCCGAGGACACCGGGCTTCAGGATCTCCCTGCCCAGGAACATGTTCGCGGCGGGGTCGAGGTCGGGCGCGACCGCGAGGTCCTGGAACACCGTTTCGATGCCGCGGTCGCGGGCGTCGTTGGGAGAGCTCAGCACGATGGGCTTGCCGTCGAACAGCAGGGTGCCGCTGGTCGGCTGCTCCACCCCGGACATGCACTTCACCAGGGTGGACTTGCCCGCGCCGTTGTCGCCGATCAGCGACACGACCTCGCCGGGGTGGGCGGTGAACGACGCACCGCGGAGAGCTTCCACGGTGCCGTAGTTCTTCGTGAGGTCACGAGCCTCGAGAAGTGGCTCGCTCATGGCGACACATCCTCTACTGTGGACAGTACGGGCGGTCGGCAGCGGATCGCCACCAGGTCGCCGGTCAGCCCCAGCTCGCCGGCCGCGTGCGGCACGACGACGGTGCTGCCCTTGCGGACCTCCAGCTCACCGAGCTGGCCCGATCCCTCCAGCACCACCAGCACGGCGAACGACGGTTCCAGCGCGAGGGAACCCTCCACGTGCAGGCGGTCGGCCTGGAAGAACGGGTCGGCGTCGTGGCCGAGCAGATCGACCGACGGCGCCCATTTGTCGGACGTCTGACGCACGAGCTGGTCGAGCCGGCCGCTCCAGCCGTGCCGGTCGACGCAGTCCAGCGCGACGTCGTAGCCGAGACCGAGGTGACCGATGTCGGCGTTGGCCAGGAACCCCTGCCACTCCAGCGTCACCGAGAAGTCGGTCGGCTGCTGCAGCTCGACGATGAACACGCCCTCGCCGATCGCGTGCGGCACACCGGCGGGCACGAAGACCGTGTCACCGGGCCGGACGCAGATCGGGTTGAGCGAGTCGAGCATCGCCCTGGTGTTCTGCTCCGCCACCCATTCGGCGACGGTGGCGGCCGGCACGGCGTCGCGGAATCCGATGTAGACGGTCGGGTCCGCACCGGTCGTGCCGACGACGATCCACGCCTCCGTCTTGCCGTGGCGGCAGTTCAGGTGCGAGGACGCGAAGGCGTTCGACGGGTGGCAGTGCACCGGCAGGCGCTGGCCCGCGTCGAGCAGCTTCACCAGCAACGCCGTGTCCGCGCCGAACTTCGCCACGTGCTCCGGTCCGAGCCATCCGGTCGGGTCCGCCTCGACGGCGTCGCGCAGCAGCACGCCGTTTGGCAACGTTGTCAACCCGGCATCGCTGCGCCCGTACAGCGTTGTCGTCGAGGCCACCCAGTCCTCGGGCCCGAAGTCGCCGGTCGTGCCACCGCGCAACGCCGCGATCGCCTCGCCGCCGCGGTAGAACTGCTTCGGCTGGTTGGCCGGCAGGTTGACAGGCTGGTGGAGCACACCAGAACTCACGCGTGGACCTCCCCGGATCCTCGTGGCACCAAGCGCACCGGCAGCACGACGCGGCGCGGTGGTGAGTTGTCGCCGTCCAGTCGGGCGAACAACAAATCGGTGGCCGCCTTGCCGAGCGCACTCGCGTCGTGCGCGATCACGGTCACCGGCGGCGACAGCAGGTCGGCGAGCTCGAAGTCGTCGAAGCCCACCAGGGCGGGGCGGTCCGCGGAACCTGCGAGCGCGCGCAGGATGTGCACGGTGATGCGGTTGTTGCCGGCCACGATCGCCGTCGCGGGCTCACGCAGGTTCTGCAGCCGGTGCAGCGTGGTCGCCACGCTGTTCTCGTCGTGCGGCCCCATCGCCACGAGATCCTCGTGGTAGCCGATGCCCGCACGCACACAGCCCTCGCGGTAACCACGGAGGCGCTCGTTGGCGGTGAAGATGTCCGGCGCGTCACCGAGGAACGCGATGCGGCGGTGTCCATGTGCCGCCAGATGGGTGACGGCTTCCACGGTGCCACCGATGTTGTCCACCAGCACGGTGTCCGCCACGACGTCGCCCGCCGGCCGGTCCAGGAACACCACGGGCGTGCCCGCGCGCATCTCCGGCACCAGATAGCTGTGCTGCAGCCCCGCGGGCACGATCAGCAGCCCGTCGACCCGGCGGGAGCAGAACTCCAGCGCCAGCTCGCGTTCGCGGCCGGGATCTTCGTCGGACGACCCGGAGATCACCTGTCTGCCCCTGAGTCGCGCGATTTCCTCGACAGCGCGGGTGACCCCGGAGTAGAACGGGTTGCCGACGTCCTCCAGCACGAGCCCGATGGTGCCGGTGGACGAGCCGCGGCGCAGGTTGCGGGCGCTCAGGTTCCGCCGGAACCCGAGCTGGTCGATGGCGGCCAACACGCGCTCGGCGGTGGACGGATGCACGCCCGGCTCGTCGTTGACCACGCGCGAGACGGTCTTGATGCTCACGCCCGCCAGCCGGGCGACGTCGTTCATCGTCGCGCGACGGACCTTGCGCTGACCGGTTGCCGGTCCGCTGGGGGACAACGTTGTCATAGTGGCCGTATCTCACCTCGCCTTCACGCCCTTGTCAACAGTTCCGGAACCGGTCAAGCGGCTTCTCGTAGCCGTGTTTGCTGTCCTGAAGAAGACAAGTGACGGCATTGGTCTTGACCACGACCGTGTGCGCTCCGCAAGGATCTGGTGACAGACAGCGTTGTCAGCCAGAGGGGAGTACTGCGATGCGTGACCTGCCACGCCGAAGCGTTCTCAGCCTCCTCGGCGCCGCCGGACTTGCCGGTGTGCCCGGTGTTGCTGCCGCTCAACCATCTCCGTCCGCGCCTCCACCCGGTGCCGAGGCCGGCGCGGCTCCTTCCGTCGGGGCCACTGCGCTGGCGCCACCTCCCGGCGGCTGGCGCCGGGTCGCCGAGGACGTGCGGAACGAAACCCGCTGGGCCTGGCGGTCCTATGTGGAGCGTGCGTTCGGTCACGACCAGATCAAGCCGGTGTCGGGCGGCCACGAGGAGTTCTTCGTGCCAGGCCACCCGATGGGCCTCACCGTCGTCGAGGCGCTGGACACGTTGTGGCTCATGGAGCTCGATGCAGAGTTCGCCGAAGGCGTCCGCTGGGTCAAGGCGAACCTGTCGTTCGACGTCGACGCGCCGTTCCAGGTGTTCGAGACCAACATCCGCATGCTCGGCGGCCTGCTCTCCGCCTACCACGTCAGCGGCGACAGCGCGTTGCTGAACCTCGCACGCGACCTCGCCGACCGGCTGCTGGTCGCGTTCACCAAGTCGCCGACCGGAATCCCTTACCGCTACGTCAACCTGCGCACGGGCGCGGTGTCGTCGCCCGAGACGAACCTCGCCGAAACCGGCACGTACATCACGGAGTTCGGCTCGCTCTCGAAGTGGACCGGCGACCGCAAGTACTACAACGCGGCCAAGAAGGCCTTCAAAGTCACGTTCGACAAGCGGACGGCCTACGACCTGCTGCCGTGGGACGTGCACGCCGAGACCGGCGCCTGGCGCAACCGGTATGCCACGATCGGCCCGCCCGCCGACTCCTACTACGAGTACCTCTGGGACGGCTGGCACCTGTTCGGCGACCGCGACCTCAAGCGGTGGTGGGACATCCTGCTGCGCGGCATCCTGAGGAACCAGACGGACATCGTCGGCGGCCGGTTGTGGTTCGCCCAGGTCGACGCGTTCACCGGTCGCCGCGACTCGCGGACGCAGAGCGAGCTGGCGGCGTTCTTCGGCGGGCTGCTCGCGGAGAGCGGGGACATCGCGCGCGGCCGGGCGTACCACGACTCGTGGACCGCCGTTCAGGACCGCTACGGCGTGCTGCCGGAGGGCATCAACTACACGTCTCTGCGGCCGACTTCGGTCGGCAACCAGCTCCGGCCGGAATACGCCGACGGGGCGTTCTTCCTGTGGCTCGCCACGCGTGACGAGGTCTACCGCGAGCGCGCGTACCGGCACTACCTGGAGATGAAGCGGACCTCGAAGACCAACTACGGCTACACGATCCTGACGGACGTGACAACCGGGGCGAAGGGCGACTTCTGTCCCGGGTACTGGTGGTCGGAGCAGCTCAAGTACTACTGGCTGATCTTCGGGGACGCCCGGCGGTTCGACTACACCAGCCACTACCTGTCGACCGAGGGCAACATCTTCCTGGGGGCGCGCAGGTAGTTTTCCGAGGCTCCGGGTCCTGAGCGCCGTGACTTGGCGGCGGCGGCGCTCAGGCCGGGTCTCGCCTGGGGCTTGCGGGTGCGGGTCGGCTTGCGGGACGTCACCTTGCGCAGGTGGTTGCGCGGGCAGTGACGAGCCGGGTCATTTTCATCGCGCTTCGCGGCGACAGCGATTGCGTTGTTGGATCAGGGGCGGGAATTACCGCGTCGACGAGGCGACGGAAACGCGGGTTCGCGAACATTCGGTGATGCAGAAAATCGTCGAGCTGGCCGCCGACGCGGCGGCGGAGGGGGCGTTGTCGGTCGAGCATGTCGCGGTGGTCGCCGAGGTCATGAAGGCGCAGCCGGTAATTCCCGCACCCGACTCAACAAACGCAAGCCCAATCGCAATCGTCGCGAAGCGGCGATGGAAAGACCCGGCTCGTCAAGCCCACGCAACCACGCTGGAACGAAACCAACCGACATCGGTGACCCCTCCGCTGGAACCGCCACCAGCCCGCGCCAGCGGACTCGCACCCGCGCCAGCCCATGACCAGGCGAGCCCACGCCGAGGCTCCACCACCCGTCTGGACACCCCACCACCCCGAGATCCCAACTAGGCTGAAACCCGTGGACGCACTGGATCCCATTGAGTCGGTCAACACGTTCATCGGCACAAAGGACGAGGGCAACACGTTCCCCGGCGCGTCCATGCCCTTCGGCAAGGCGCATTCCAGCCCGGTCGGCTCGCACTACGCCGGTTACCGCTACGACGACCCGGTGATCCGCGGCTTCGGCCACTTCTTCCTGTCCGGCGCCGGCTGCTGGGAACAGGGCGGTCTGGTCCCGATCCTGCCCGTCTCCGGCGGCCTGCCGAGCAGCTTCGACCACAAGCGGTACGGCGCCAGGTACACGCACGACGGTGAGATCGGCAAGCCCGGCTACTACAAGGTCAAACTGGACCGCGACATCACCGTCGAGTGCACCGCGACCACGCGGGCCGGTGTCGAGCGGTACACGTTCCCCAGCGGCACCAGCGGCACGCTCCTGGTCAACGTCGGGCAGGCCAACGACAAGGAGCCGGTGTCCGCGAGCAGCATCAAGGTCGTCGACGACCGCACGATCACCGGATCCGTGGAGACGCAGGCGTTCTGCGGTGGCCGGCCGTACGTCACCTACTTCACCACGCGGTTCGACCGTCCCTTCCGGGAGTTCGGCACGTGGTCGCCGAGTGGCGCCAAGCCGGGGCAACGGGAGTCCGCGGGTGGTGCGGGGCTCAGGGGCGCCTGGGTCACGTTCGAACCTGGACCGGTCACCGCGTGCACCGCACTGTCCCAAGTGGACGCGCAAGGTGCCACCAACAACCTGGAGGCCGAGACCGCGGGCAAGTCGTTCGACGAGATCCGCAACGAGGCCCAGGACGCGTGGCGCCAGGAGCTCTGCTGCATCGAGATCGAGACGGAGGACTGGGACGAGCGGGCCGTTTTCTACACCGCGCTCTACCACGTCCTGCTCCAGCCGCTGACCGGCAGCGACGCCGACGGCAGGTACCGCGGCTTCGACAACCAGGTCCATCACGCCGAGGACTGGACGTACTACGAGTACTACTCGCTCTGGGACACCTACCGCGCGCACAACCAGCTGCTCGCGCTGATCCGCACCCAGAGGTCGAAGGACATCGCCAGGAGCGTCCTCGCCATCCACGAGCAGGGCGGCTGGCTCCCGCGCTGGGCCTTCGCGAACCAGGAGACCAACTGCATGACCGGCGACCCGGTCACGCCGTTCCTGGTCGACCTGTGGCGGTTCGGGCACCTCAAGGACTTCGAGGACCAGGCCTATCGGGCGCTGCTGCAGAACGTCGACGGCGTCCCGCCCGAGAGCTCGCGCTTCCAGGGCCGGTCCGGCAACCCGACCTACCTGGCCAAGGGCTTCGTCCAGTACGACAAGCGCTTCCCGAAGAAGGGGCAGGACACCGACCCGCACCACGGCGCGTCGGCGACTCTCGAATACGCGCTGGCGGACGCCACCCTCGCGATCATGGCTGAGGAGCTCGGCCACAAGGAGGACGCGGAACGGCTCAGGAAGCGGGGCCTCAACCACCGCAACCTCTGGGACCACAGCGTCGCCGACCGCGGCTTCACCGGCTTCCCGCGGCCCAAGCTGCAGAACGGCGCGTGGCTCAGCCCGTTCACGCCGCAGGGGGCGGACGGGTTCCACGAAGGCACTGCCTGGCAGTATCAGTGGCTGGCCCAGCACGACATCAACGGCCTGATCACCGCGCTGGGCGGCAAGGCGGCGGCCGAGGCGCGGCTCGACGACTTCTTCGCCTACCAGGACCTCCTGACGGATCCGAAGCGAACTGTCCGTGAGAAGTGGGTTGTTGGACCGTACGACTACTACAACCAGTTCAGGTACAACCCGAACAACGAGCCGGACCTGCACGCGCCGTGGATGTACGCGCTGATCGGCAAGCCGGAGAAGACGTCGGTGGTCGTGAGGGCCGCGCAGACGTTGTTCGTCAACGGGCCGGCCGGTGTCACCGGAAACGACGACCTCGGCACGATGTCGGCCTGGTACGTGTTCAGCGTGCTCGGGATGTACCCCGCGGTGCCCGGCACCGGTGAGTTCGTGCCACACGCTCCCAGATTCCGCCGAGCAGTGGTCCACCTGGAGAACGGCAAGGACATCGTGATCAAGGCGGAGGCCGCGGACACGACGAAAACGCAGGTGGTGGAGCGGATTCGCAGCGGCTGGCTGTCGCGCGCCAAAGATCGGATCGAGCTCGCGGAGCTGCGATCGGGGACCACGCTCGAGGTCGACCTCCACACACTTTCCAATTGAGACGCGGAACGGTCGTAGGCTCGTCCGGTGGGCACCTGCGCGAGCTGTGGCACGGAGTTCGCGCCCCGGCCGTCGCGGGCGCGGTACTGCTCGAACGCCTGCCGTCAGCGTGCCTACCGTCAGCGCTCTGCCGGTAAGTCCACTGTGGTCGCCGAGCTGCCCGTTCACGACGACGCGTTCGTCGGCAGGGAGACGGAGCTGGCCGAGCTGCTTTCGTTGCTGCGCAAGCACAGGATGCTCACACTCGTCGGATCGGCCGGTGTCGGCAAGACGCGGCTCGCGGTCGAGCTCGCCGGACGTGCCAGGAGGACCGAGGTCCGCACGGTCGAGCTGGGCAGGCTGAGCAGTCCTGGCCAGGTGGTGCAGGCGTTCGCCGAAGCCGTTGGGGTGTACCAGCACGCAGGTGTCGCACTGCGGACGACGCTGCTCGCGGAGCTCGGCAACCGGCGCGTCCTGCTGCTCGTCGACAACTGCGAGCATCTCGTCGAGGAGTGCTGCGACGTCGTGGACGCGCTGCTCTCGCGCTGCCCGAACGTGCAGGTGCTCGCGACCAGCCGGGAAGCGCTGCGTGCCGTCGGCGAGGCCGTCTACCCGGTGCACGGCATGGACGAGGACTCGGTGCGGCTCTTCGCCGAACGCGCCGGGGTGCCTGGCGACCAGGACACGATCGCGGCCATCTGCGCACGGCTGGACGGCGTGCCGCTCGCGGTGGAGCTGGCCGCGAAGGTGTCGCTGTCGGTGCCGCTGAGCGAGCTCGCGAACCGCCTCGACCAGCGGCTCGACCTGCTCAGCGACGCCGGAGAGGAGACGCGGCACCAAAGCCTGCGCGCGGCCATCGCGTGGAGTCACGACCTGCTGACCGGATACGAGAAGGAGCTCTTCCGCAGGCTTGCGCTGCTGCCGGGAGGGTTCGGGCTCGACATCGCCCAGGTCGTGCAGGGCGGGCCGGTGATCGGGCTGCTCACGGCGTTGCAGGCGAAGTCGTTGGTGGTGCGGGAGGACGACGGGCGGTTCCGGATGCTCGAATCGGTGCGTCTCTACGCGGAGGAGCGGCTCAGGGAGCACGACGAGCACGCCGTGACGGCCGAACGGATCATCTCGTGGCTCTGCGGGCTGGGCGAACCCGGTGTCGCGTCGTCGATCCTGGCGCCGGAGCAGGTGAGGGCGCAGCACCAGGAGTACGACAACGTGGTGTACGCGTTCACCCGTCTGGTGGCACCGGACGACGATCGCCGCCTGATGCTCGCCACGATGTTGCTGCGGGTGTGCTTCGACCGCGGCTACTTCACCGAGGCGGGCGCGGTGCTGATGCAGGTGCTGGACCAGTCACCAGCCGACGCCCGCTACCGGATCCTCGCGCTGGAGTACGCCGCACTGCTGGCGGGACACGAGGCACGGCACGACGAGGCGGTGAAGTACGCGACGGAGGCGATCGAAACCGCCGAAGCCGGTGGGCAGCAGGAGATCATGTGCCGCCTCTACCGCACGTTGGCGGGCGCTTACGACGGCATGGCCGACTTGCCGAACGCCACATGGGCGCTGCGCCAGTCGATCGAGTACGGCGTGCGCAACGGCAACGACGTGAGTGTTGCGGTGTCGCAGCACAATCTCGGTTGGTGCCTGCTCCTCATGGGTTCGGTCGACGAGGCGAGTGTGCTGGTCGGGGACTCGTTGCCCGTGCTGAGAACACATGCACGATGTGACATCGTTGCCATCGCACTGCACACGTGGGGTTGCGTCGCGCTGGAACAAGGCGATCTGACCGCCGCGGGCGCAAGGTTCGCCGAAGGCGTGCGGATCTCGGAGCACCTCCCCTGGGAGGTGCTGGAGTCGGTCGAGGGACGCGCGGTGGTCGCGGTGCTGTCCGGACGGTACGAGCTCGGCGTCCGGTTGCTGGTGGCGTGCGAACAGATGCGCACGGTACGGGCCCTTCCGGTGCAGCAGTGGTGGCGGCGGAAGCTGGACTCTGTGCTGGACGTCGCGAGGGAAGCCTTGTCCGGTGCGGCTTTCAGCCGCGCGGTGAGCGCCGGACGGGCGATGGACGTTCGCCATGCCGTGGAAACCGCGCTGGACAAGGAGATCGTGCGGCACGCGGTGCTGAGCGACCGGCAGCGCATGGTCGTCGAGCTGGTGGCGCAGGGCATGACCAACGCCCAGGTCGCGGCGAAGCTCGGGATCTCCCACCGAACGGTGGAATCCCACGTGCACAACGTGAAAACCATGTTGGATCTTTCGACTCGCGCGCAGCTCGTCGCGTGGGCGCAGTCGAACTGACACGTCCAACTGAGACGTAACGCTGCGGTTCATCCGGATGACTTCGCGCTCCCCGGCGTTCATTGTGAGTACAACCAACTGAGGGGAAGGGGACACGTGGAACCGTTCCGGCTGCTGCACCCCGACCTCGTGCCGCAAAGACGCGAGTCGTTGCAGCACGCTGCGTCCATGCTCGTCCGGATGGGGTTGGACGACACGGTGCTGTCGGCGTCGCCCGTGCACCAGCGGCTCGCCCGCGTGGTGCTCGCGAGCAGCGACGTGATCGAGTGGAAGCCCGGTCACGACAACGGTGGCACGGGCCACGACCAATGCTTCGGCGTCGTGCGGGTGGGTGGCGACCGCGGCGGCGTGTTCCTGTCCAGCATCCTGATCGCCTACCTCGACGTGCTGGAGAACGCGGCCAGGATGGGCACCTCCATCGGCGAGGACTCCTGGCGCACGCTGCTCTGGGCGCCGACCGCGCTCTTCGACCACGTGCTGCGCCGGCCCCAGGTCGGCATGACGGTCGTGACTCCCTGCCCCGGTACCGAGTACCTGCCGCACGAACGCGTGCAGGCCGGCCAGCACCTCTACCTCGCGCTGATGCAGGCCGTGCGGTTCGCGGTCAGCGGCGTGGTGCGCGCCCAGGACGACCGGCCGCTGGTCGAGGACTGCGTGACGCTCGCGACGGCGTGCCTGCGTGCCGCGACGGTCGCGCTCGCGTTCGCCTGCGACGTTCGCGAGGAGCCGCCACCGCGGATCGTGGAAGCCGCCGAGCACCGCTACCTCTGGCAGGTGATCAACGACGTGCGCGCGGCCGTCCCCCGCGCCAGGTTCGAGCAGTTCGCCGCGGCGTTGCGGCGGCTCAACGACATCTACATCGCGTGTCCGTTGCTGGCGGCGGGTGGCTGAATCCGTTCGTCTCGACTTGGCGCCGACTTTCGTCGTTCCGCCACGCGCACCGGGTCCCGCTGACATAACGTCCCGCCCATGACGGAGGAACGGTCGGCGGTCGTGGTGCGGGACATCCGCAAGAGCTACGGCGGGCTGAAGGCGGTGGACGGGGTCTCGTTCACCGTGGCGGAGGGTGAGTTCTTCGGCATCCTCGGGCCCAACGGCGCCGGGAAGACGACCACGCTCGAGATCATCGAAGGTCTGCGCGAGCCGGACAGCGGCGAGGTGCGGCTGCTCGGTGAGAGCCCGTGGCCGCGCAACGTGAAGCTGCTGCCGCGCATCGGCGTGCAGCTGCAGGCGTCGTCGTTCTTCGAGAAGCTGACGGCGAAGGAACAGCTGCAGACGTTCGGCTCGCTGTACGGCGTGAGCGCCGGCACCGCCGCCGACATGCTCGAACTCGTCGGACTCGCGGACAAGGCCAACGAGCAGGAGAACAAGCTCTCCGGCGGTCAGCGTCAGCGCCTCTCGATCGCGTGCGCGCTGGTGCACGACCCGGACATCGTGTTCCTCGACGAACCGACCGCGGCGCTCGACCCGCAGGCCCGGCGCAACCTCTGGGACGTGCTGCGGGCGATCAAGGCACGCGGCAAGACCATCGTCTACACCACGCACTACCTCGACGAGGCCGAGATCCTCTGCGACCGCGTGGCCATCATGGACACCGGCAGGATCCTCGCGCTGGACCCGCCCGCGGTGCTGGTCCGCGGCCTGGACGCGCCGACGCACGTGACGCTGCAGAAGGGCGTGATGTCCGTTGCGGACGCGTCCGCGATGGACGGTGTCGAAGAGGCGCACGAGGACGAGGTGTCGCTGACGATCTCCACTCGCCGTCCGGCTCCCGTGCTGTCCGCTCTGGCGGAACGCGGTGCGCTCGACGGGCTGCAGGTCCGCACGGCCACCCTCGAAGACGTCTTCCTCAACCTGACCGGCCGGGAGTACCGCGCATGACCGCGTTCAAGTCGCTTTCGGTGGCGATGCTCAAGGGCTTCATCCGCGACAAGGTGACGCTGTTCTTCACGTTCCTGTTCCCGTTGATGTTCCTGGTGATCTTCGGCCTGATCCTGCGTGACGTGGGTACCGACAAGACCAGGATCGCGGTGGTCGGCGACGGTCAGATCGTCTCGGCGCTGCGGGACAGCGGTGTGCTGGAGCTGGAGCCGTACAACGACGAGAACGCCGCGGTGCAGAAGGTGAAGGACGGCGACCTGCCCGCGGCGCTGATCGTGCGCGGCCAGCAGCTCGACCTGCGGTTCGCGCAGAGCGACCAGGTCGGGTCCGCGACCGTGGTCGGCATCGTGAACGGGTTCGTGGACAAGGCGAACCTCGCCGCGACCGGCCAGCCGCCGCGGTTCACGTTCGCCGCGGAGAAGGTCGAGGACGCCTCGCTCAAACCGATCCAGTACCTGACGCCCGGCATCCTGTCCTGGGGTGTGGCGGTGTCCGCGGTGTTCGGTTCGGCGCTGACGCTGGTGTCGTGGCGGCGCAAGCAGGTGCTGCGGCGGATCCGGCTCGCGCCCGTGTCGGCGACCGCGGTGCTGTCGTCGCGGGTGCTGGTCAGCACAGGCGTCGCCCTGGTGCAGGGCGCGATCTTCGTGGGCATCGCGATGCTGCCGGTGTTCGGGCTGCAGCTGTCCGGGTCGTGGTGGCTCGCGATTCCGTTGCTGCTGCTGGGAACGATCGCGTTCTTCGCGCTCGGCATGCTGGTCGGCGCGTTCGCCAAGACGGAGGAAGCGGCTTCGGCGGCGGCGAACATCGTCGTGCTGCCGATGGCGTTCCTGTCCGGCACGTTCTTCCCGGTCGAACAGGCTCCCGGCTGGCTGCAGGCCGTGTCGAAGATCTTCCCGTTGCGGCACATGAACGACGGCATGCTCAACGTGCTGGTGCGCGGCAAGGGGATCGAGGCGCTGCTGCTGCCGGGAGCCGTCCTGATCGGCTTCACGCTCGTGATCGCCTTCATCGCCTCACGCGTCTTCAAATGGGAGGAATAGGACAGACCCGGATGCGTTGTGCTCCCCGTCACGGTTCATGATGGGGAGCCATGACGTTCTCCAGCGTGGTTGGACGGTTCCGCATCTTCGCCCTCGCCGAGGCGATCTCCTGGGCGGGCCTGCTGCTCGGGATGTTCTTCAAGTACGTCGTCGTGCAGAACGAGATCGGCGTCAAGATCTTCGGCCCGATCCACGGCGTCATCTTCGTCGGCTTCGTGCTCGTCACGCTGATGGCGAAGGAGCCGCTGAAGTGGGACGGCCGCACGCTCGTGCTCGGGCTGCTGTCGAGCATCCCGCCGTTCGGCACGGTGATCTTCGAGCGCTGGGCCGCGAAGACCGGCCGGCTCACCGAACCAGCTGCCGAACAGCTCTGAGCTCCGCCTGCGGGTCGCCCTCGTGGTAGATCCGTTCGGACTGCTCGATGTTGTCCAGGAACTCCTGGTACTTCACCGCGTTGTGCAACATCGACGCGCGGCGGGCGACTTCGAGCGCTTTGAGCGGCTCGCTGTCCGGACGGTGCCGCAGCCAGGCCTCGCTCCACACCTGAGCGATCAGGTCGCGCAGGCCGGGGTCGCGCTCCATCAGCCGGTTCGCGTCCAGCGCGGGATGACCCCAGCAGGCGTCCGACCAGTCGATGATGACGCCGCTGTCGCGCCAGTTGCCGGAGTGGAAGTCGCCGTGGGTGAGCGTCTCCGGCAGTCCGAACGACGGCATCGGCACGGCGGACGACGGCAGCCGAGGCTCTCCGGCCAGTGCGTGCTGCACGGCGACCCAGCGCGGCACGATCCGCTCGACCATCTCCGGCGTCAGTTGTGAGCAGTTGGCACCCTTGGCGTCGCTGAGCAGCACCCGGCCCGGTGCGGAGGCCAGCACGGCTGGCACCAGCGTCGGGTCGTGCGCCGCGACCATCTTGATCACCGTGCCCTCGTCGGCGAAGAACGACGGCACGGCCTTCAGCCACACCAGGCCGTCGGCGGTGGGCAGCCGGTGCACGCTGGAGAGGTTCCAGGTCCTGATCTGCTCGGCCGGACCGGTGCGGGCGAGCACCGTGTCCGCCCACGCGACCAGTTCGGCCGGTCCGCCCAGCCGCGCCCACGGCATCCGGTGCTCGGCGTCGGCTTCAGGTTCCTCGGCGGGGTGCAGCTGCGTGCGGTCGGGCTCGCCGTAGGCCTCGACGTGGTAGGTGACCTCGCCGCCGCACATGATGTCGCCACCTTCGACCGAAACGAGCCGCAGCACGTTCGTCTCGGCACCCAGCAGGTCCCGGAGCACGGCGTTGACCGGTTGGACGTGGTTCCAGTCCGAGGTCGCGACAGGGATCGGGCCGACGCGGCCGGCGAACCCGCCCGGCGTGCTGACGAGCGCGACGATCGTGCGGTCCGGTCGTTCCCACCTCAGCAAAGGCCGTTCCGTCATCAGCGAACCAGTTGCCGCACAGCCCGGAGCTCACCCTGCGGATCACCCTCGTGGTAGATCCGTTCGGACTGCTCGATGTTGTCCAGGAACTCCTGGTACTTCACCGCGTTGTGCAGGTGCGAGGCGCGGCGGGCGACCTCGAGCGCTTTGAGCGGTTCGCTGTCCGGGCGCAGCGCGAGCCAGGCCTCGCTCCACACCCGGCTGATCACCTCGCGCAGGCCGGGGTGGAACTCCATGAGCCGGCACGCGTCCAGCGCTGGGTGAGCCCAGCAGGCGTCGGACCAGTCGATCACCACGCCGCTGCTGCGCCAGTTGCCGCCGTGGAAGTCGCCGTGGGTGAGCGTGTCCGGGAGGCCGAACGACGGCATCGGCACGGTCGTGGGCGTGAGCAGGGGTTCGCCCGCGAGCGCGTGCTGCACGGCGACCCAGCGCGGCACCACCCGCTCGACCATCTCGGGTGTCATGTGCCAGCAGTTGCCGCCCTCGGCCTGGCTGAGCAGCACCCGGTCCGGCGCGGTGGCCAGCAGCTCGGGCACCAGGGTCGGGTCGTGCGCGGCGACCATCTTGATCACGGCGCCCTCGTCGGCGAAGAACGACGGCCTGGCCTTCAGCCACACCGGGCCGTCCGCGGTGGGCAGCCGGTGCACGCTCGACAGGTTCCAGGTGCGCATCTGGACCGCCGGGCCGGTGCGGGTGATGACCGTGTCGGCCCACTCGACGAGCTCCGCCGGTCCGCCCAGTCGTGCCCAGGGCATCCGGTGCTCGGCGTCCGGCTCGGGTTCCTCCGCGGGTTCGAGGCAGGTCCGGTCGGGTTCGCCGTGCGCTTCGACGTGGTAGGTGACGACGCCGCCGAACGGGACGCTGCCGCCTTCCACCGAGACGAGGCGCAGCACGCTGGTCGGCACGCCGAGGAGCTCCCGCAACGCGGTGTTGATCGGCTCGACGTGGTTCCAGTTCGGTGTCTCGACCGGGATTGCGGCGGTGCGCCCGGCGAAGCCGCTGGGCGTGCTGACGAGGGCGACGATCGACCTGTCCGGTCGTTCCCACTGCATGGGCACATCACGCCACAGACGTGCGCGCGTGCCAAACGAATTAGTCCTCGAAGTCGCCGCTCGCCCGGCGGACCTTGGCGAGCAGCTCGGTGAGCTGCTCGGTCTGCCGGTCGGTGAGGCCCTTGAGTCCCAGGTTGACCTCGACGACCGCGGCGGTCGCGGCCTCGCGCCGCTCCAGGCCCGCGTCGGTGATCTCGACCAGCGTGGTGCGGCGGTCGGTCGGGTGCGGGGTGCGGCGGACCAGGCCGTCGCTCTCCAGCCGGTCGACGATGTTCGTGACGCTCGTGGGGTGCAGCTGCAGGCGCTCGCCCATGACCCGCATCGGCAGCGCGCCCTTGCGGGAGAAGTAGAGCAGCACCAACGCCTCGTAGCGGGCGAACGTGAGGCCGTGCGGCTTGAGGGCTGCGTCCACGGCGGACTGGATGATTTGCTGGACACGCATGACGCTCGTGACGGCGGCCATCGAGGTGGACGGACCCACCCGGTCGTCCCACAGCTCAGCCGCGCGGGCGATCGGATCGAACGGCAGCGGTGTCATGGGCACCGAAGCTACCAGTCAGTACAACCGTTGGATCATCAGGAGGCACGTGTGCTTGTCGCGTTCAGCGTTGCTCCGTCCGCTTCGGACTCGTCGGGAAGCGTCGCCAAGGCCGTCGCCGAGGCCGTGCGGATCGTGCGGGAGTCGGGCCTGCCCAATCAGACGAACGCGATGTTCACCTTGGTGGAGGGAGAGTGGGACGAGGTGATGGACGTGGTCAAGCGCGCCACCGAGGCCGTGCAGGCCGCCGCCCCGCGGGTCTCGCTCGTGCTCAAGGCGGACATCCGGCCCGGCCACACGAACCAGCTGAGCGCCAAGGTGCAACGGGTTGAGGAGCACCTCGCCGACACGCCATGATCGAGCTCCGCCGCTGACCGTTGGGAGTCGAGCGGAGGCGTACCTCGTGAGATTCGTGATCACCCTGCTGGCCGCGTTGCTGGCGGTCGTGCCGTCGGCGCACGCCGGGCCGTCCACCAGGTGGGAGAACATCGGCCCGAACGGTGCGGGCGGGTACATGGCGTTCGCGCGGAACCTCGTCTACGTGCTGCCGGGTGCCGGCCAGCAGGTGTTCCGGTCCGCCGACCGGGGCCGCACCTGGCGGCAGGGGCGGCTGTTCCCGGAGATGCGCGGGAACGCGCTGGCCGCCGATCCGGCGCGGCCGGACACCGTGCTCGTGGCGGGTGCGGAGGGCGGCGGCGGTGCCGGTTCGGTGCTGCGGTCCGTGGACGGCGGCCTGTCGTTCTCCGTCGCTCTGCGAACGCCGTCCGAGGTGCAGGACGTCGCGTTCGGCGGTGGCTTCTCGTACGCGGCGGCCGCGGAGGGGGTCTATCGCGGGATCGGCGGGCAGGGGTGGTCGTTGCTGCCCGGATCGCCTGCGTCGGCCGAGGACGTGCACGTCGTGGGCCCGGATCTGCTCGTGGCCGCCGGTGGGGTGGTGCACGTGCTGCGTGCCGGCAAGTGGTCGGTGTCCGACGTGCCGGCGGACAAGATCACCTCACTGGGTGACGTCGTGGTGGCGCGGAAGTTCAGCGGCGGGGTGCACCTGTCTTCGGACCGCGGTGTGAGTTGGCGTGCTGTGTCCGGTCCGTGGAAGTCGACGTGGATCTTGTACGGCGGGATCACGGCCAACGGCTGGATCCAGGTGCAGACGTTGGACGGGCACTTCATCAGCGCGGACATGGGCGCGACGTGGAAGCGGACCGACGCGGTGGCGAAGGTCGACGTCTACACCGAGATCGGCAGCTTCCCCGACCTGCCGGACTGGCAGTGGGTCTACGGGTCCGGTGGCGTCTACGCGACCGCGGACCACGAGCACTTCAAGCGGGTCGGCGTGCCGGGAGCGCACGTGCTGTCGCTGGCGGTGTCGGGCCGGTCTCTCATCGCCGGGACCATGCAGGGCTCCTACCGGACGGATCTGCCCGTCGCCGCGCAGGAGTGGGACTTCGACGGGACCGCGCCGCACGCGATCGGCAACCGGATCGGTGCGCTGGCGGCGCGGGACGGGATCGTTCTGCGCGGGCGGAACGGCTATCGCGGGTCGCAGGACACGATCTTCGTGGAGCGGTCGCTCGATGGTGGCCGGACGTGGGTGATCACGGCCGAGATGCCGGGGAACACGCGCTCCCTGGTGTTCGACCCGGTGCTGCCGTCTCGGGTCTACCTGGGCGCTTACCTGATCAACGCGTTCTACGTGTCTCTGGACGGCGGGGCTTCTTTCGTGCCGCGGGTGCACGCCGGGTTGCGCGGGATCAGGACGATCGCGGCTGATCCTGGTGGCATCTGGCTCGCCGACGCCGGTGGGCTCTACCGGTCCGTCGACGCCGGCGTGACGCTGAGGCAGGTCTTGCCGGGGCGGATGAACTCGGTGCTGGTGGATCCGCGCGATCCTCGGCACGTCGTCGCGGTGGGCCAGAACTCGGTGTTCGTGTCGTTCGACGGGGTCGCGTTCGTCGAGGTTCCCGGCGTGTCCTCGGAACAGCTGTCCACGATCGCGATCGGCCCCGACGGTGTGCTGTACCTCGGCTCGATCTCGTTCGAGGGATCGAGCAAGGGCGTGCTGCGGTCGGTCAACGGCGGCCGCTCGTGGACCGTGTTCGGCGGTCCGGACGTGGAGCGTGGTGTCGAGGCTCTGCTGGTCTCCCCGGATGGTCGAACGCTCTACGCCGGCACGGTGAGCGGATCCGTGCACCGGCGTTCACTGGGTTAGCGTGTCGGGCGTGGACGCGAGGCAGCTGTGGTTGAGGTTCGAGCCCTACCACGACGTCACGTACTTCACGCCCGAGTCCCGTGCCGCGACCGACGCGCTGGGCTGCAAGGGCGGCTGGATGGGCTACTTCGGCATGCGCGCCGCCCCGCTGGGCGCCGCGTCACCGGAGCTGGTGACGGCTGTCTTCTACAACTTCGCCCCGCGCATGGTCTCGCGCGCCCTGCCGGACGCGTGGGCGGTCGCCTCGCCTGCCTCGTACTTGGAGGCGCGCTTGTCGGGCGTCGATCTTGCTCTGCGCCGGTTGCTGGGCGAGGTCGACACGCCTGAGATCACCGAGGCCGCAGCTTTGGCCAGGTCCGCTGCTCTGGCGGCTCCGCTGGCCGGCCGTCCGCTGGCCGCCGCGAACCGCGCGTTGCCGTGGCCTTCCGCGCCTCATCTGGCGCTTTGGCACGCGTGCACGATCCTGCGCGAGGCCCGCGGCGACGGCCACGTGGCCGCGTTGGTGGCTCACGGGGTGGGCCCGTGCCAAGCGCTTGCGCTCTACGCGCGCGAACATTCCCTCGATCCGGCATACATGCGGTCCGCGCGTGGTTGGACCGAGTCGGAATGGGAAGCCGTTGCGGATCTGCCCGGCGATCTCGCCGCAGTGGAGCGTGCAACTGATGCTGCTGCTCTCGCGCCGTGGGAAGCGTTGGGCGCTTCTGGAACTTCGCGGTTCATCGAGCTGATGACACCGCTCGCTCTACGTATCGCTTCGGCCAATGAGGCGATGCGCATCAACCCGATGGCCCTGGACCCGGTCCGGGAACTAGCCGTGCCAGGATGGAACACGTGACAAGGCCTGATCCTCGCAAGACCGCCGCACTGTCCGCCGCGCTCTCCGGCGCCGTCGATCTGGGCGCCCTGAAGGCCCGAGCCGACGCCGCCCGCCAAGCCGCCGCCGCTCCTGCCGCCGCTCCTTCGAGCTCGGGCGACAACGGATCCGCGCCGTGGATCGTGGACGTCACCGAAGCCTCGTTCCAGGCTGTGGTCGAGCAGTCCCTGCAGGTGCCGGTGGTGGTGCTCCTGGGAGCCTCCTACAGCCCCGAGTCGCAGCAGCTGGCGACGTCCCTGACCCGTCTGGCCTCCTCTTCCGGGGGCTCCTGGATCCTGGCTCGGGTCGACCTGGAGCAGGCGCCCCGGATCGGGCAGGCGTTCGGCGTTCAGTCCGTGCCCACCGTGGTGGCCGTCGCCGCTGGTCAGCCCATCGACGCGTTCGCCGGGCCGCTGGCGGATGCCGAGCTTTCCGCCTGGGTGCAGCGGTTGCTGGACGCCCTCCGGGATCGGCTGCCGGGGATTCGGGCCGGGGAGGCGCGTGCCACCGCTCCCGCCGAGGAGGACATTGTCGAGGATCCCCGCATCGTCGCGGCCGAGGAGGCCTTTGAGCGCGGGGATTACGCAGCTGCTCAGGGGTACTACTCGCAGATTCTTGCTACCGAGCCCGGGAATGAGCTGGCCAAGGAAGGGCTGGCGCAGGCTCGCTTCGCCGAGCGGGCCGAGTCGGTTGACCCCGCGGTGATCGCCAAGGCTGATTCCGCGCCCGAGGATGTCGAGGCTCAGTTGGCCGCGGCTGATGCCCAGGTGGCTTTGCAGCAGGTTGACGAGGCGTTTGCGCGGTTGGTGGACACCGTTCGGCGGGTTTACGGGGATGACCGGGATCGGGTTCGGCAGCACTTGGTCGGGCTGTTCGAGCTGTTCCCGTCGGATGATCCTCGGGTTGCTGCGGCTCGGCGGAACCTGGCTTCCGCGCTGTACTGAGATCGGTCGCTTGGGGCACGTGGTGGGCTGAGGGCTCTGCCCTCAGTCTCCTGACACTCCCCAAGAGCCCTTCAACGCCTCCGGCATCGCCGTCAGGGGCGGCGGCGCTCCAGAAGGACGGTGTCGCGCCATTCACCGTGGTGCTGGGCGATTCGTTCCCGCATGCCCACCGTCCGGAACCCCGCCCGGTGGTGCAGGGCGATGCTGGCCCGGTTCTCCGGGAAGATCACGGCCTGCAGGGTCCACAGGCCGTCGGCGTCGGCGGCCGAGACCTGGTGGTGCAGCAGCGTCTTGCCCACGCCGCGGCCCTGGTGCGAGTCGCTGACGTAGATCGACGTCTCGGCCACGCCGGCGTAGCACTCGCGTGCGGAGACCGGGGTGGCGGAGGCCCAGCCCGCTACCTCGCCGTCGACCACCGCGATCCAGCGGTGGTCCGGGAGCCACTTGGACTCGAGCGTGCGGCGGGACGGGACCTCGGTTTCGAAGGTCGCGTTGCCCGTGGCTATGCCCTCGCCGTAGATGCGGCGCACTTCCGGCCAGTCGGAGGCGGTCATGGGACGCACCGTCACGCCGGACACCGGGGCCACCGTGCCCCTGGTCAGGGCGCCCATCACCGCGTCGGCGGCGTGGGGGAGGCCCGTGCAGCAGGCCGGGTTGACGGTGACGAGGGTGGCTGTGCCCTCGCGCTGGACGCGGATGAAGCCCACTTCGGCCAGCTTGCGGACGTGGTGGGAGCAGGTGGACTGGCTGACGCCCAGTGCGGTGGTCAACTCGCCGACGGTGACCGCGCCAGGGGCTGAGGCCACGTGGTGGAGCAGGCGGACGCGGGTGGGGTCGGACAGGGTCGAGAACCACGAGGCGTAGGTCGCGGCTTCATCGGTTAGCACGGGGCAAGTATCGACGAACGTCGATGTAGGAATCAAATCGAATACTTCTTGACGCAGTACGAGGAGCCTCGGAAGAAGCCGTCGCCGAACGCTTCGACGCGAGCGAAGCCGGAGGGGACGGCTTTGCCGTTCACGTCGGAGGCGATGAGGCTGTTGTCGGCCAGGAGTTCGGCCACGGCCTCGTCCAGGTCGCCGGGGGAGAGCCTCAGGCCCGCGGCTGCGTCAGGGCGGTTGGTCAGGCCCGCCCAGGCGCCGGTCAGGCAGGCGGTGCGCTGGCCGGCGGCGTCGTCGTCCAGCGGGAAGCCCGTGGCGTGCTGGATGGAGAGGGAGAAGCGGGAGGCGATCACGGCGAAGGCCGCGAAGTCGCCGATGCCGCCCTTCGTGCCCTTCTTCGGGGGCGTGCCGATCTTCACCAGCGACGGGAGGTCCAGCTGGATCTGGTTGGTGGACGGGCAGAAGGTGGCTGGGGACGTGGTTTGGGCGTCGTTGCAGGGCTTGATGCCGCCCTTGTCGACGGTCGGGAAGGCGGCGCCGCTCGACTTGTAGGCGTCGCGGAGGGACTCGTCGAGGGCTTTGAGGTACTTGTCCTGGTCGATCCGGGCGTTGCCGCGGCCCTGACCCTGGTCCTTGTCGGAGAGGTCGAAGGGGCGTTCGGTGATGCGCTTGTTGATCTCGGCCTCGTTGATCTCGGCGCAGCGGGCGGCGCCTCGCACGAAGCCGAACTGGAAGGCGGAGACGCGGTCGAAGGCGCTGCCGTGGGCGCCCTGCTTCTCGAACGACGTGCCCGCGGAGTCGCGGATGAAGAACATCGTCTGCAGGACCTGGTTGAGGCCCTCGCCGGTGGAGAGCTCGAAGTGCTTGGACTTGTTCTCGGCGATCCAGCGCATGAAGACGCCGGTGTAGCAGTCGGCCTGCTGTTCCTTGACGATCGACGGGGTGTTCGGGCCGATGTTGGAGGCCGCGCCCAGCTTGTACTGGACGGCGTGACCCATCTCGTGGGCCAGGACGGTGACCACGGCCATGGGGCCGAAGGCGTCCTTGAGCATCGGGAGCAGTTCGCCGCGATCCCACGTGATGCTGTCGTCCAGCGCGCAGTAGAAGGCGTTGGCGACGCCGGTGGTGTCGAGCTTGCAGACCTCGACGCCCTTGCCGGCCGAGTCGTAGGAGAGGAAGCGCTTGACCGGCTCGAAGGTCTTGCCGGCGAACGCGCGGGGGATCTCGGCCTTCCAGAACTCCTGGACGTCGGCGAGGGTGTTGATCGCCAGCTGGTCCATCTCGCCGCCGTCGCCGTTCTCGACGTTCAGGTCCGCGTCCGGCACGCCCTGCTTGGGGCCGGACGGGCCGTTGGAGATCTCCAGCCCCGCGACCTTCGTGGGGTCGGGGCGTTCGCCCTTCGGTGAACCCTCGACCACGGAGGCGCAGGCGGTGAGCGCTGCGGCCGCGGCTAGTGCGACGGCGATTCGTCCGATCCCCATGAGGGCGAACCCTACTAAGAGCGGTTCACGTGCATGGCGCAAGGACCAGGGGCCAAACGTGAAATTCTCTCACCCTCTGGGGTGATTTCAAGACTGTGCGGACTCGTTTTCGTTGTCCTGCCTATGTTTCGGAGCGCACAGTCCCCACGCAAGCCTTCGGTGTGGAAGGAGTTTGGCGGTATGGGTAGAACGCGCTGGGCACGGTTCGTCGGGGTGCTCGGTATCGGTGCCGTGGGTGCTGGTGCCCTCCTCTTCGGCATGTCCCAGGGAGCGCTGGCCGCCTCGTTCGCGGTGTCCGGCCATGATTTCAAGGTGTCCGCCGATAGCTTGACGGGCCAGGGATTCGTCCAGTTCGGTGGCGTGGACGCGGGTGCCGGGAAGGTTCACGTCGTTGCGGTCAGCGGCTTCAAGACCGCGACTCTGAACAAGTTCTGTCAGTCGGTGTTCGTCGGCAACATGCCGATCGTCGGTGACGTCACGATGCGCATCACCGCGGACGGCGTTGGTGGCATGTCGGCCGACAACCTGGTCGTCAACCTCACCGACCTCTCCGGTGACCTGGAGCTGGGTGCTCCGGACATCGGCATCGACGCGAGCAAGGTGACCAAGGGACCGGAGAACCTCAGGGGTCTGCCGGGCTCGTTCGGTCTGCAGGCCGACTCGGCGAAGATCACCGGTCTCAAGCAGACCGCCTGGTCCACCACGGCTCAGACCATCAGGTTCAAGGGCATGAACCTGACCATTCGCCAGGGGAAGCAAGAGTGCTTCTGAGGATCTGGCGCGGCTTCACCGCGTGGCGACGTGGCCGGCCCTTCTGGGCCGGCCTGTTCGTGGCACTGGGCGCGCTGATCATCCTGTTTCCGCCGTACGCCAACCTGAAGCTTGGCGACATGGTCATCTCGATCCAGACGCTCGGTGGCGTGTCCGCGCTGCTGATCGGTTCGCTGCTGGCCCTGTGTGCGGTGGCGTTGTGGGTGGCGCCGAAGTTCCGGCTCGCGGCGGGCATCGTCACGGTGCTGCTGTCGCTGGTCGCGCTCGTCGTGACCAACCTCGGCGGGTTCCTCTTCGGCACCATCTTCAGCCTGCTCGGGGGCGCCCTCGCCGTGGCGTGGACGGACGCTCCCAAGAAGCCGAAGAAGTCCAAGAACAGCGCCGAGAGCGCCCCTGGGAGCAGCACCGAGGAAGAGCTCCCGGACAGCCCAGAGCCCAGCAGTCCAGAGACCACCCAGAGGGTCCAACCCACATGATCCGGACACAGCCGCTGGCCGCGGTCGCGATGGTCGCGGTCCTGGCGCTGCAACCACCGTCGAGCTCCGAGCCGCCGCCTCCCAGCAGCAGCTCACCGGCTCCGACGAGCAGCTCGGAACCACCCCCTGTTTCCAGCAGCAGCGCCACTCCACCGCCGGCGTCGTCGTCCGTGCCGACCGTTCCGTCCAGCACGGAACCGCCTCCGACGTCGGCGCCACCCCCGCCACCGGCCCCTGCCCCGGTGGCGGGCGGAGGCCGGGAGTGGACGCTGAAGGCCTCGCGACTGGAGCTCGGCGGCCTCAACTTCGTCGGAGTCGTCGACGCCCTGCTGAACGGCCAGGTCATCAAGGTTCTCAAGTTCACGACGACCGACATGAAGATCAAGGACCTGGTGCAGTCCGCCGAGGTGTCGCCGGGGGTCAGGCTCGTCACCGCTGCCCGCGCGGGCAGCACCTCAACGGTGAACCTGAAGAAGGCGGACGGCGCACCGCAACCTCCGCCGCTGATCGAGCTGTTCACGGTGCAGCTCAAGGGCAACCTGGACATCCTCGGGATCAAGATCCCGGTCGACTACACGGCTGCCCACCCGCCACCTCTGAACGTGCCGTTCGTGACGTTCACCGACGTGACGGTCCGCAACACCGACCTCAAGGGCGGCACGCTGACGATCCCGGGAGCCCGGATCTCCGTCGTGACCGACCAGGCGCCGACCGAAAGGCGCTGACCAGCGCACAAGAGCTCTGGAGCCCGCACACGCCCTGAGGCTGTGCGGGCTTCAGTTCGTCTCAGGTCAGATGCCGCACTTCTTCGGGCCTTCGAACACGCCCTCCCGGAACCGCGCCACCCGCGCGAAACCCGGATCCACCGCGTCCTTGCCGCGAGCGTCACGGGCCGCGTAGTCGAACCGCAGCAGCACCATCACGGCCTCGTCGAAGTCGCCGGGCGAGAGCCCGAACCCGTCCCGGCGCTGGAACACCGCGCCCGTGTACGCGCCGGCCAGGCACAGGGCCGCGGCCGAGGCGTCCTCGCCCTCCACCGGCTTGCCCAGCACGGCCAGCTCGGCGATGGCGTACCGGGTGGCGATGAGCGTGCCGGTCGCGTAGTCGCCCAGCTCCTTGTGCAGCGCCGGCAGCTCGTCCTTGGTGTCGATCTTGATCGTCTTGTCCGACGGGCAGTAGGCGACCGGACCCTGGTCACCGGAGCAGGTCGGCTCGGTCTGGGAGGCCTCTGCACGAGGAGACGGCCAGGTCCTGCCCGCGGAGGTGGCCAGTGTCTTGAAGTAGCCGTCCAGGTCGGGCGTGACCGATTCGAGCATCTGCGCGAACGGCAGGTTGCCGCCGTTCGCGCGGTCCGTGACGTTGGTGAACGCGCGCTGGGTGAACGTGCGGTTCTGCACCGACATCGCCGCGCAGAACTTCGTGCCCTGCTCGTAGCCGTCCTGGAACGCCGCCACGCGGTCGAACGCGCTGCCGTGCGCCTGCTCGTCCTCCGGGGAGGTTCCGACCGGGTCGCGGAACGTGATCAGCGCGCCCAGGGCCTTGTCCAGGGCGTCCGTGCCGATGTCGAGGCGCTGGGACTTGCCGTCGGTCACGTTGCGCACGAACGCGCCGGCGAAGCAGTCGGCCTGGGCCTCGGTGAGGATCGTCGGGAACCTCTCGGGCTCGCGGCGCTCGGCTTCCGGCGTGATGCCCATGCGGTTCTGCACCGCGTGGCCGATCTCGTGGGCCAGCACGACGACCACCGCGGCCTCGCCGAAGCGGTCCTGCAGCACCGGCAGCAGGGACGCGCGGTCCCAGGCGATCGCGTCGGCGGCGGGGCAGTAGAACGCGTTGCCCTCCACGTCCGCGGCCTTCTGGGTGCACGGTGGCGGCTTCGCGGTGGCGTCGGCCGTGTCCACCGAGTAGTAGCCGCCGGTCAGCGGCTTCCACGGCTTGTTGAACGTCTGCTGGAACGACTCCTGCCAGAAGTCGTTGATGTCCGTGAGGGCGGTGGCGGCGAGCTTGTCGATCGCGCCGTTGTCCGAGCCCCGCACCTGGATGGTCTCGGTGGAGGCCTCCTTCTTCACCACCTTGGCTGCACGCGGGCGCCCAGGAATCTCGGCGGTGCAGCCCACCGCGAGCAGGGCGGTGGCCACGATCAGCGCGATGCTCCGGTGCCGCATGAACCCATTGTGCCTGCCGGCCGGCTTGAGGGACGTCCTACTCGGCGAACTCAGGCGCATACAGAGGCCAACGTGCGGCGGGCTGATCAGGTTCACCGAGCCGGTGCCGTCCGATCGACTTACATTTCCACCTGTGCGCGAATTGCTGTGCGCCGCACTGTTGCTTTCAGGCCCTCCTACCGGGGCCGATCCGGCGATGCCCGGCTGCGGAGGGGGCATCGCACCCGACCCGCGCCACGGCGTCATCATCGGGCCCGGCACCGTCGGCGCGACCCTCGACGCGGTCCCCGGAGGCGTCTACGACCTGAGCGCCTGGTCCGGCAGCACCGCGCCAGGACCGGCGACCGCGACCGGGCTGCAGTTCCTCGACGAGGGCGGAGCTCAGACCGGAAGGACCTACGCCCCCTGGCCGACCTGGAAAAGCTGAAGCGGTACAACAACTACGGCATGATCGCGCCACCGAAAGCGGCCACCGTCCGGTTCTTCGCCACGACGAACACCGAGATCCACGGCGAGAGTGTCCGGCGCGCTCTACTGGAACGGAGCGCTGCCGGACAGATCAGTCGGTCTCGGGAACTAGCCACAGCACACCGGCGGGCGGCAGCTGCAGCAACGCGGAGTACGGCCGCCCGTGCCACGGGCTGGCCTCGGCCTCGACGCCGCCGAGGTTGCCCACGCCGGAGCCGCCGTAGTGCGCCGCGTCGGTGTTGAGGAGCTCCTTCCACCGCCCGGCGGACGGCAGGCCGACCCGGTAGTCGTGGTGCGGCATGCCGGCGAAGTTGGCCACGCAGGCCAGCACCGACCCGTCCTCACCGATCCGCAGGAACGACAGCACGTTGCCACCGGAGTCGTTCGCGTCGATCCACTGGAACCCCTCCGGCGTCACGTCGTGCGAGAACAACGCCGCCGAAGTCCGGTACACCGAGTTCAGGTCGCGCATCAACGCCTGAATGCCCTGGTGCAGGCCCTCCTGCTCCACGAGGTGCCAGTCGAGCGACCTCGACTCCGACCACTCCTGGCGCTGCCCGAACTCGCCGCCCATGAACAGCAGCTGCTTGCCGGGATGCGCCCACATGAAGGCCAGCAGCGACCGCACCCCCGCGGCCTTGTTCCAGTCGTCACCCGGCATCCGGCCCCACAGCGAGCCCTTGCCGTGCACCACCTCGTCGTGCGACAGCGGCAGCACGAAGTTCTCGCTCCACGCGTAGACCAGCGAGAACGTCATCTCGTTGTGGTGGAACGACCGGTGGATCGGCTCACGCGACAGGTAGTGCAGCGTGTCGTGCATCCAGCCCATGTTCCACTTGAACCCGAACCCGAGCCCGCCGAGGTGCGTCGGCCGCGTGACGCCGGGCCACGCCGTGGACTCCTCGGCGATCATCACCACGCCGGGGTGACGGCGGTAGACCGTCGCGTTCAGCTCCTGAAGGAACCGCACCGCGTCGAGGTTCTCGCGGCCGCCGTACTCGTTCGGCAACCACTGGCCCTCCGGCCGCGAGTAGTCGAGGTAGAGCATCGACGCGACGGCGTCCACGCGCAGACCGTCGAGGTGGAACTCCTCGATCCAGTACAGCGCGTTGGCGACCAGGAAGTTGCGGACCTCGTTGCGCCCGAAGTCGAAGACGTACGTGCCCCAGTCGAGCTGTTCACCGCGGCGGGGGTCGGCGTGCTCGTACAGCGCCGTGCCGTCGAACTTCGCGAGCGCCCAGCTGTCCTTCGGGAAGTGCGCCGGCACCCAGTCGACGATCACGCCGATGCCGCGCTGGTGCAGCGTGTCGACGAAGAACCGGAAGTCGTCCGGCGACCCGAACCGCGAGGTCGGGGCGTAGTAGGAGGTGACCTGGTAGCCCCACGAACCGCCGAACGGGTGCTCGGCGACGGGCAGCAGTTCCAGATGCGTGAAACCCAGGTCCTCGCAGTAGTCCGCGAGCTCGTTCGCCAGCTCTCGGTAGCCGAGACCGGGCTTCCACGAGCCGAGGTGCACCTCGTAGATCGACATCGGCGCGTTCACCCACTGGGTGGCCTCGCGCCGCGCCTCCCACTCCGCGTCCTGCCACTGGTACTCGGACCGCGTCACGACCGAGGCCGTCTGCGGCGGAACCTCCGTGGCGAACGCCATCGGGTCGGCCTTCTCGTGCCACACGCCGTCCGCGCCGAGGATGCGGAACTTGTACCGCGAACCCACCGGGACGTTCGGCAGGAACACTTCCCACACACCGCTGGAACCCATGGAGCGCAACGGGTTGGCGCGCCCGTCCCAGCCGTCGAAGTCGCCCGTGACGCGCACACCGCGCGCGTTCGGCGCCCACACGGCGAACGAGACACCGGTGACGTCACCGGAAGTCGTTTCATAGCAACGGACATGCGCGCCGAGCACGTCCCAGAGCCGTTCGTGCCTGCCCTCGCCGATCAGGTGCAGGTCCAGCTCGCCGACCGTCGGCAGCCACCGGTACGGGTCGTCGACCTCGACCGTGTGGTCGCCGTAGGACACCAGCAACCGGTAGTCGCCCGGCGCTTCCGGCAGCTCGCCCTCGAAGAGCGCGTCGGCGATGCGTGGCAGCTCGACCTGCTTGTCACCCCACGACACCGCGACCGACGTCGCGCCGGGCCGCAACGCGCGAGCGATCACCTGATCGCCGATGGTGTGCACGCCCAGCACCGAGTGCGGGTCGTGATGGGCTCCTGACAGCAGTCGGTCCAGGTCGGCCTTCACGACTCACTCTCCTCCGCTTGTCATGCGGGCGATCGACGACAACGGGACCGTCAACCACTCCGGCCTGTTCGCGTGCTCGTAAGCGACCTCGTAGACCGCCTTGTCCAACTCGAACGCGCGCAGCAGGTACGTGTTGTCCCGCGGATCGGCCGCCACCTCGGCGTACCCGTCGCAGAACGCCGCACGGTTGCGCTTCGTCCACTCCATCGCGCGGTATTCGAGCTGGTCGTCGTCGGGCTGACCGATGAGCAGCTGCCTGGCGGCGTAGTCGAACGACCTCAGCATCCCCGCCACATCGCGCAACGGCGACTTCAGCGCGTTGCGCTCCGCCGCGGGTGCCGCCGGCTCGCCCTCGAAGTCGATCAGCAGCCAGCCGTGCACGGTCCGCAGCACCTGGCCCAGGTGCAGGTCGCCGTGGATGTGCTGGATCGGGATCTGCCCGATGTGCTGCCGGGCTTCCTCGAACGTGGCGCGCAACGCCTCTTCGTAACGGCCCAGCTCGGGCACCGCCTCCAGCACGGTGTCCAGGCGCTGCTGCATGCCCGCGATGGCGTGCGTGATCGCGTCCTCGTCGGCGATCCGCGTGCCGAGCGCCTCGGCTAGGTCGGCGTGCACCTTGGCCACCGCGTGGCCGAGGCGGCAGGCCTCGCCGGCGAAGTCGCCGCCGACCTCGTCCGCGTGCAGGTCGGCCTCCGCCATCAGGTCGCGCACCGAGGTCTTGGCCATGTCCCAGCCCTCGACCGCGTCCGGCAGGAACTCCTGCAGCATCGCGAGAGTGACCGGTTCACCGTCCAGTTCGGTCGAGATCGAGCCCAGCGGCAGCGCGATGTGCTCGCAGCCGACCGACCGCAACGCCCTGTGCATCACCAGGTCGCGGTTCTCGCCGCGGGCGAGCTTGCGGAAGATCTTCAGGATGTACTGCTGGCCGTAGATCAGGGACGTGTTGGACTGCTCGACGCCGATCGGCCTGCCGCGCAACGAGGTGCGCAGCTCGACACCCTCCTCGTGCGCGAACGTGATGCCGTCCAAGTGTTCGCCTGCCGCGATTTTGGTCAGCAGCAAGCCGTTCCGCTCGGGGTCTGCCGTGGCGTCGAAGCCGTCGGAGTGCTCGCTGATGATCAGCTGGTACTTCTCGGTGCGGCCGGGCTGCTCGACCTCGACGATCACGTGCACCAGATCGTCGCTCAGCGGGGTCGTCCGCAGTGGACGGACGGCGGTGACCGGGCGGTCCTTGCCGCCGAACCAGCGCAGCGTCGGCAGAACGTCGGGCAGGGTGGTGACCAGCTTGTCGGTGAGCTCGTCGGGGTCAATCACGCGCGATTCACCTCATTTCGCCGTCGTCGCCCGCCTCTACCAGCTGGAACCAGTAGAAACCGTGACCGGGAAGGGTCAGCAGGTACGGGAGTTCCCCGATCGCCGGGAACTTGACACCTCCTGTGAGCTCCAGCGGCGTGTAGTCGCGGTGCTCGGAGAGGTCCAGCTCGACGGGTTGCGGGAAGCGTGACAGGTTGTTCACGCAGAGGACGATGTCCTCGCGTCCGTCGGGACGCTTCCACAGTCGTTTGTAGGCGAGCACGCTCGGGTTCGAGCCGCCGAGCTCGCTGAAGTCGCCCTCGGCGAACGCGTGGTGCTGCTTGCGCACCTCGATCATCCGGCGGGTCCAGTTGAGCAGCGACGACGTGTTGTTGAGCTGCGCCTCGACGTTCAGGGCCTGGTAGCCGTAGACCGGGTCCATGATCACCGGCAGGTAGATCCGGCCGGGGTCGCACGACGAGAAGCCCGCGTTGCGGTCCGGCGTCCACTGCATCGGCGTGCGCACGGCGTCGCGGTCGGCGAGCCAGATGTTGTCGCCCATGCCGATCTCGTCGCCGTAGTAGAGGACGGGCGAACCGGGCAATGACAGCAGCAGTGCGGTGAACAGCTCGTGCTGGTTGCGGTCGTTCTCCAGCAACGGGGCCAAACGCCTTCTGATGCCGATGTTCGCCTTCATCCGCGGGTCCTTGGCGTACTCCGCGTACATGTAGTCACGTTCTTCGTCCGTGACCATTTCCAGCGTCAGCTCGTCGTGGTTGCGCAGGAAGATGCCCCACTGCGCGTTCTCGGGGATCGCCGGCGTCTGCGCCAGGATCTCCGAGATCGGGAACCGCGACTCGCGCCGCACCGCCATGAAGATCCGCGGCATCAGCGGGAAGTGGAACGCCATGTGGCACTCGTCGCCACCGATCTCCGGGTCGCCGAAGTACTCGACCACGTCCGACGGCCACTGGTTCGCCTCGGCGAGCAGCACCCGGCCGGGGTACTCGTCGTCGACGACCTTGCGGCAGCGCTTGAGGAACTCGTGCGTGCGCGGCAGGTTCTCGCAGTTCGTGCCCTCCTCCTCGAAGAGGTACGGCACGGCGTCGAGGCGGAACCCGTCGATGCCGAGGTCGAGCCAGAAGCGCAGGACGTCGAGCATCGCCTCCTGCACGTCCGGGTTCTCGTAGTTGAGGTCCGGCTGGTGGCTGAAGAAGCGGTGCCAGAAGAACTGGCCGCGGACCGGGTCGTACGTCCAGTTCGACGACTCCGTGTCGACGAAGATGATCCGGGCGCCCGCATAGCGCGAGTCGTCGTCGCTCCACACGTAGTAGTCGCCGTACGGGCCCGTCGGGTCCTGCCGCGACTGCTGGAACCACGGGTGCGCGTCACTCGTGTGGTTCAGCACCAGGTCGGTGATCACCCGGATCCCGCGCCGGTGCGCCTCCTCCAGCAGGTACACGAAGTCCTCGACGGTGCCGAACTCCGGCAGCACCGCGCGGAAGTCGCTGATGTCGTACCCGCCGTCGCGCAGGGGAGAGGCGTAGAACGGCGGCAGCCAGAGGCAGTCGACGCCCAGCCACTCCAGGTAGTCGAGCCTGGACGCGAGCCCTCTGAGATCACCTGTCCCGTCACCGTTGGAGTCGCTGAACGCGCGGACCAGAACCTCGTAGAAGACGGCACCCTTGAACCAGCTCGGGTTCGCCAACGCCGGCTTGGCCGACTTGAAGTCCTCTGCCTGGGGTTCGATGAGCATGCCGTCGTCGTCGATGGCCTCACCGGTGTGCGGAATGCCTTCCAAGCCCAGTGCCGCGTCGGGACGGGTGTCTTCGTTCATGATCTCCCACCTCGTCGGGGTGTTGAGGTCACGGGTGGCTTCCGTCGTCCGAACGACGGAAGCCACCCGTGACCTAGCTGAAGCGGCGCTGCAGGCTCACGACGTGCGCGACGGCACGCCACGGCTCGAGGCGGACGTAGTTGGCCTGTCCCCAGTCCCAGGTCTCGCCGGTGACCTCGTCGTGCGCGATCACCCGCTCGTGCCAGTCGAAGCCGAGTGCGGGCAGGTCGAGGTACAGCGTGCCGTCCTGGGCGTTGTTCGGGTCGAGGCTCACCACGACCACGACCGTGTCACCCGTTGCCGGATCGCGCTTGGAGAAGGCGAGTAGCGCGTCGTTGTCCACGTGCTGGAACTTCAGCGTGCGCATCTGCTGGAGCGCCGGATGCGCCTTGCGGATGTGGTTCAGCTTGCGCAGCCACGGTTCGAGAGATCGCCCGTCCGCGAGTGCGCGGGCGTAGTCACGCGGCCGCAGCTGGTACTTCTCGGAGTTGAGGTACTCCTCGCTGCCTGGCTTGACGGCTTCGTGCTCGAACAGCTCGTAGCCGCTGTACACGCCCCACGTGGGGGAGAGCGTCGCTGCGAGGGCCGCGCGGAGCGCGAACATGCCGGGACCGCCGTGCTGCAGCGACTCGTGCAGGATGTCCGGCGTGTTCACGAAGAGGTTCGGCCGCGCCTCGTCCCAGTGGTCGCGGAGGTCCTCGCCGAACTCGATCAGCTCCTGCTTGCCCGTCCGCCACGTGAAGTACGTGTACGACTGGGTGAAGCCGAGCTTGGCCAGGCCGTAGAGCCGCGCGGGACGGGTGAAGGCCTCGGACAGGAACAGCGTGTCCGGGTAGACCTCCTTGACCTTCCAGATCAGCCACTGCCAGAAGTCCGGCGGCTTGGTGTGCGGGTTGTCGACCCGGAAGATCCGCACCCCGTGCTCGGCCCAGTACAGGACCACGCGCAGCACCTCGTGGTAGAGGCCCTGCGGGTCGAGGTCGAAGTTGATCGGGTAGATGTCCTGGTACTTCTTGGGCGGGTTCTCCGCGTACGCGATCGTGCCGTCCGGCCGCGTGGTGAACCACTCCGGGTGCTTGAGCACCCACGGGTGGTCCGGCGCGCACTGCAGCGCGAAGTCGAGTGCGACTTCCATGCCGAGCTGATGGGCGCGTTCGACGAGGGCGTCGAAGTCCTCGATCGTGCCGAGCTGCGGGTGGATCGCGTCGTGGCCGCCCTCGTCCGCGCCGATGGCCCACGGCGAACCGGTGTCCTCGGGTCCCGCGACGAGCGTGTTGTTGGGGCCCTTCCGGTTCACTCGCCCGATCGGGTGGATCGGCGGGAAGTAGACGACGTCGAAGCCCATCGCGGCGACCCGGTCGAGCTCCTTGGTCGCCGTGGCGAACGTGCCGTGCACCGCCTGGCCGGTCTCGTCGATCCCGCCTGTGCTGCGCGGGAAGAACTCGTACCACGAGCCGTACGCGGCCTTCTTGCGGTCGCACCAGATCTTGTGCGTCTTGCCCTTGGTGATCAGCTCGCGCACCGGGTGCTCGAACATGATCTTCTGGACGTCGTCGGCGAAGGCCGGCGCGACGCGTTCGCCCAGCGGCCGGTCCTCGTCGCGGAGTGCTTCCGCCGCGGACGTGAGAAGTGCTCGCTCCTGTCTCCGATCAGGGCGTCGTGCCACCCGATCGAGCAGCTGTGCACCGATCTCAAGATCGTTTGCGAGATCGCCGGGACCCTGTCCCGCCGCGATCTTCACCTCAACGGTGTGGTTCCAGGTGCCCCAGGGGTCGCTCCACGCATCGATCCGGAACGTCCACGCTCCCTGGTGATCGGGAACGATCGTGGCACCCCAGCGGTCGAGGCCGATGCCGACCTCGTGCATTCTCGTCTGGCGAGCGACTCGGTCGTTCGGTCCTCGCCACGTGACTGTCGCCGCGAGCTTGTCGTGACCCTCGCGCCACACCGTGGCCTGAACCGGAATGTGTTCTCCCACAACGGCTTTGGCTGGATACCTGCCAGCCGACACCACCGGGGATACGTCGTTGATACCGAGCCGTCCACTCATCGGCAGCGCCTTTCCGCCGTGTCGCTCCGCGTAGCTCGTAATCCTGCCTTGCTCGATCAAGCGGCCTGTCAGCGGGTTGCCCCGTTCCAGGTCCGTACCCAGTCGGTGTCGATCGCACACCTTGACCGGGCTGTGTGTCCAGCATCTCCGTCCATCATGTGGCCACCTCACGTTCTCGGCATTGGACCGTTCGCCCCATACCCACGACGTTACGAGGGGGCTACGGGTACCGTCCCGCGCGTGAACAAGCTTGGCGACCGCTACGTTCTGCTCGACCAGCTCGGCGCCGGCGCGATGGGCGTCGTGTGGCGCGCACGCGACGAGCTCCTGCACCGGGACGTCGCGGTCAAGCAGCTGCTCCTCAACGACGTTCAGCCGAACGAGTTCCACGAAGCCGTCCAGCGCGCCATGCGGGAAGGGCGCATTGCCGCGCGCCTGCAGCACCCGAACGCGATCGCCGTGTACGACGTCGTCGTCGACAACGGCAAGCCCTGTCTGGTCATGGAGTATTTGCCCTCCCGCAACCTGTCGGCGGTCCTGGACGAGCGCGGACCCATGCCCCCGGTGGAGGCCGCCCGGATCGGGTCGCTGGCCGCGTCCGCGTTGGCCGCCGCGCACGCCGCCGGGATCGTGCACCGCGACATCAAGCCCGGCAACGTCCTCATTGGACGTGACGGTGCGGTCAAGATCACCGACTTCGGCATCTCGCGCGCGCTGGGCGACGTCGCCGTGACCAAGACCGGCATGCTCGCGGGCACGCCCGCGTACCTGGCGCCGGAGCTCGCCCGCGGTGCCGAGCCCGCGCCGCCGTCGGACGTCTTCTCGCTCGGCGCGACGCTCTACGCGATGACCGAGGGCGAGCCCCCGTTCGGCAAGAGCACCAACGACCTCGGCCTGCTCTACAAGGTCGCGCGCGGCGAGACCCGGCCGCCGATGCGCTCCGGCCCGCTCACGCCGTTGCTGGTCCGGCTGCTGGCCAACGAGCCGTCGCAGCGCCCCACCGCGGCCCAGGCTGCGGAGGAGCTGAAGGCGATCGCGTCCGGCAACGTGCCCCCGGTCACCACCGTGCTCCCTCCTCGCCCGATGACGCCGCCGTCCGGCACCGCCGTGATGCCGTCCGGGCCCGGCACGCAGGGGCCGCGCACGGTACCGCCGCTGGGGCCGCCGCCCCAGGGGCCGCGCACGAGGCCGCCGGCGCCGGTGTTCGACCAGACGGAGCTGCCGCGCAAGAGCAACCGGGGCCTGGCCGTCGCCGCCTCGATCCTCGCGGTGCTGCTCGTCGCGGGCGTGGCGTACGCGATCATCAACGCCGGCGGCGGCAACAGCGCGGCGGGGCCCACCTCGACCCAGAGCACCCCGCAGAGCCAGGCGCAGGCCGGCGCCACGACCCAGACCAAGGCTCCGACCACCACGGCCCAGAAGAAGCCGGCGCCGACGTCGCAGACCTACACCAGCCAGCTGCCGTCGAAGCCCGCGAGCAAGTTCAACGCGGCCCAGGTCACGCTGTTCGTCAAGCAGCACTACGCGAAGCTGCCGAAGGACGTCGCGGGCGCCCGAGAGGACTGGGACCCGGAAAGCGCGCCCAGCGAAGGCTCCGAGAAGGAGTACTGGAGCGGCTACACGAAGGTCGCGGTCAAGGGCAATCCGGTCGTCACGACGTCCGACGACGGCACCTTCACCGTGACGACGGCGCTGGACCTGACCGAGGCCGAGACGAACAAGGTCGTGACGGAGGAGCACATCCTCAAGATCTCCGGCAAAGGCGACAAACTGCTCATCATCGACGAACAGCGCTGAACGGCAGCTTCGTCGTTTCGGCTGCTCACGCGGCCGGGCGTCTTGACCGGTTCTGCAAGTCGTTGCAGGTGTGAGCGGGAACGTTGTCAGGCGTGCGGGGGTGGCAGGTAAGTTGCCTCGGCATGCGAGCACTTCGCCGGTTCACCGTCCGAGCCAGTCTGCCGGAGCCCCTGTCCGCGCTGAGCACGCTCGCCACCAACCTGCGCTGGACGTGGCACCCGCCCACGCAGGAACTCTTCGCCTCGATCGACCCACGCGTCTGGTCAGAGGTCGGTGGCGACCCGTTGCGCCTGCTCTCCGTCGTGGACGCCGGAAAGCTGGAGGCCCTCGCGAGAGACGAGCAGTTCCTGCTCAAGCTCCACGCGCTCGCCTCCGACCTGGAGCGCTACGTCGAGGGGCCGCGGTGGTACCAGCGGCGCCAGGACGAGATCGCCCAGCGGCGCGAGCACGGAGCGACCACCGACAACCCGTTGCCGACGAGCGTCGCGTACTTCTCGATGGAGTTCGGCGTGCACGAGGCGCTGCCGAACTACTCGGGCGGCCTCGGCATCCTCGCCGGTGACCACCTCAAGGCGGCCAGCGACCTCGGCGTGCCGCTGATCGCGGTCGGCCTGCTCTACCGGTCCGGTTACTTCCGGCAGTCGCTGTCGCTCGACGGCTGGCAGCAGGAGCACTACCCGTCGCTCGACCCGCGCGGGCTGCCGCTCGAGCTGCTGACCGAGCCGTCCGGGCTGCCGTTGCTGGTCCACGTGGCGATGCCGGGCGACCGGATGCTGCGCGCCAAGATCTGGCGGGCCCAGGTGGGCCGGGTGCCGTTGCTGCTGCTCGACTCGGACGTGGAGCAGAACGACGAGGACCTGCGCGGCGTCACCGACCGGCTCTACGGCGGCGACCAGAACCACCGCATCCGCCAGGAGATCCTCGCGGGCATCGGCGGCGTGCGCGCCGTGCGCACGTTCTGCGAGCTCACCGGCCATGCGCAGCCCGAGGTGTTCCACACCAACGAGGGCCACGCGGGCTTCCTCGGTCTTGAGCGGATCCGCGAGTACATCACCAACGACGGTCTGGACTTCGACCAGGCGCTCACGGCCGCGCGTGCTGGCGCCGTGTTCACCACGCACACGCCCGTGCCCGCCGGCATCGACAGGTTCCCGGTCGACCTGGTCCAGCACTACTTCGGGTCCGAGCAGCTCGTGCCCGGCGTGAACACCCAGCGGATCCTCGCGCTCGGCGCGGAGGACAACCCCGGCATGTTCAACATGGCCCACATGGGTCTGCGCCTGGCCCAGCGCGCGAACGGTGTGTCCAAACTGCACGGTGAGGTCAGCAGGGACATGTTCCGCGGCCTCTGGCCGGGCTTCGACGCCACCGAGGTGCCGATCGGCTCGGTCACCAACGGCGTACACGGTCCGACGTGGGCGGCGACCGAGATGAGCAAGCTCCTCGGTGCGTCCGAAGCGGACACCCAGACCAGCACCGGCCTCGGCATCGGCTCGTTCGAGCCGGTCACCGACGCGGGCCTGTGGGAGCTGCGGTCGACGCTGCGCGGCCGCCTGGTCACCGAGGTGCGGCGCAGGCTGCGCGAGTCGTGGCTGCAGCGCGGCGCGTCGGCGCTGGAGCTGGGCTGGACCGACTCGGTGTTCGACCCCGGCGTGCTGACCGTCGGCTTCGCCCGGCGCGTACCGACCTACAAGCGCCTCACGCTGATGCTGCGCGACCCGGAGCGGCTGCGCGGCCTGCTGCTGCACCCCGAGCGGCCCGTGCAGCTCGTGGTCGCGGGCAAGTCGCACCCGGCCGACGACGGCGGCAAGGCGCTGATCCAGCAGATCGTGCGCTACGCCGACGACGCGGGCGTGCGGCACCGGATCGTGTTCCTGCCGGACTACGACATGTCGATGGCCCGGTACCTGTACTGGGGCTGCGACGTGTGGCTGAACAACCCGATGCGCCCGCTCGAGGCGTGCGGCACGTCCGGCATGAAGGCGGCGTTGAACGGCGGCCTCAACCTGTCCATCCGCGACGGTTGGTGGGACGAGCTCTACGACGGGTCCAACGGCTGGGCCATCCCGACCGCGGACGGCGTCACCGACCCGATCCGCCGGGACGACCTGGAGGCCAACGCCCTGTACGAGCTGCTCGGCTCGCAGGTCGCGCCGCTGTTCTACGACCGGGGCGAGGACGGCGTGCCGACCCGCTGGATGTCGATGGTCCGGCACACGCTGGCCTCGCTCGGGCCGGTCGTGCAGGCCTCGCGCATGGTCCGCGACTACGTGGAGAGCTACTACGCGCCGGCGGCCGCGTCGGCCGCGGGTGTGGTCGGCGAGGGCTTCCGCGGCGCGAAGGAGCTGTCCGCGTACCGGCACCGGCTGCGCGCGTCGTGGACGCGGGTGCGGGTGCTCGACAGCGACCTGGTGCTCGGCGGCTCGTCGGTGCCGGTGCTGGGTGCGCCGGTCATCGTGCGGGCGCGGGTCGAGCTGGCAGGGCTGGAGCCGTCCGAAGTGGACGTTCAGGTCGTGCTCGGCAAGGTGTCCCACGACTCCGACGAGCTCAAGGACGTCGTCACCGCCCCGATGAACTACGCGGGCAACGGCAACTACGAGGCGGAGGTGCCGCTGCCGCACGCGGGCTCGCTCGGCTACACCGTGCGAGTGCTGCCGCGTCACGGTCTGCTGGCGTCTCCCGCGGAACTCGGCAGGGTCGTGCTGGCCAGCTGACCTGGCAGGAGATCAACACAGGGCATCCAGTTCGCCTTCAAGCGGTGGGCTGGATGCCCTGATGTGTTCGTCTTCTTTGTTTCCTGTTCACTGCTCGTGATCCGGGGCAGGCGCGTGTTCGATTCAGCGCCCTCCCTCAATCGAATGAGCCCTTTTTCGAGTGGGTGAATTCGTGATCTCCGCTGGTAGGGGCCGGTGTACAGGCTTACGCTCTGTCACATGGAATGAACCGCACCAGAATTTTCCACGACGGCATTTCCGGCGCGGCTCCAGCGAATTTGCGCATTGAGGAAGAAGGTAGCCGTGAAGAAGACGATTACCGCACTCTCGCTCGTCGCAGCTCTGTTCACCGCTTCATCCGTACCGGCTGCCAGTGCGACGCCCGCCGCGCCAGAACTCCCAGCCGCCTGCGCGGGTCTCGTGACCGACCTCGCCGGGAAGCTCACGAAAGTCGTCAGCAGCCTGTTGCCCGTCCCGAACGTGGGCGCGGTGACACCGTTGATCGGCGATCTGCTCGGGCTGGTCTCCGCTCTGCAGGGCGCCGGCTGTCTGCCGACACCGCCGGTGAGCGCGCCGGGCGTGCCGTTGCCGGTCAAGGCAGCCGAGTACAGCGGGCCTGTCGACCAGTGTCTGCCGGTCGTGCTGAACCTGGTCTCGTCCATCGCCGGTCTCGGCGGCGCGATCCTCGGCGCTGCCGGTGGTGGCCTGCCGGACGTCGGCAAGATCACCGGGATTCTGACGACGTTGCTCAAGACGGTCACCGACCTGCTGCAGAAGTGCGGCCTGCCGGCACCTCCTGGCGGCCTGCCGACGCTGCCCGGCCTGCCGCTGCCGGTCGAGAACAGCTGATCTGAAACGCGGGGTGGGAAAGGGTCCGTCACCGGTCTCGGTGACGGACCCTTTCCCGTGTGCGTTCCGTAGCATTCCGCGCCGGGCTGAATACCTGTCACCACCTGCGCGGTCACCCGGTGGTTGCGGTTCTGGCGCTTTTCGGAACTGCACACAATTGTGCGACTGATCCGTTTTCGGTCAGACGATGTGGTTAGCCTGCGCAGGTGATGGCAATGGTGGCGGCGGCAACATCGTCGTGGGCACCTCGAGCTGCGGCTAGCTGATCTCGAGACGGGCGCGGGTCGCCGCCACCCGCGGACTCCAGCCCGCGAGCTCGTGCGCCTCGGCCACGAGATCGCGGGCCTTCGCGTTGTTGCCGTCTGCCATCCACGCCCGCGCCACGGTGATGAGGTCGTCGGCACGTCCCGGCGCGTTCTCGCTGCTCTTGGCGGCCCACCCGGCCAGCTGCCTGGCCTTCGCGGTCTCGCCCTCGACCAGCGCCATGACCGCCAGCGTCCCGTTCGCCCGGTGCTGCGGATAACCCGCCTCGTAGGCGTTGTTCAGCATGTTGCGGGCTGTCTGCAGCCCGACCTCGGCGGGGAACTGCCCGGCCTCGACCGCCTGCACGGTGATCCCGGCCGTGGTGGCCATGATGAACGCCAGCTCACGCGTGCCGATGTCGTCGCGCCCGTTCAGCGCGAGCACCGCCTGCAGCGCCTCCAGGTACTTCTCGCGGGCGCACCTGGTCACGACCTTGAGCCCGACCACGGTGATCAGGTCGGGGTGGTCCTTCACCAGCTCGTCGTAGATCCGCTCGGCCTCGTCGATGTCGCCGCGGTGGTAGGCGTCCATGCCCACCAGCACCCGCGGCCGTGCCTCCAGCTCGCCGAGCCGACGGCCGCTCAGCTTCGGCAGGCCGAACACGAACCAGCCCAGGCTGGTGTGGCCGGCCTTGTCGATCGGCACGAGCTGCAGGCAGAGGCACGCGGTGGTGGCGAGCGCAAGGCCCTTGCCGAACGCCGAACCGATCGCGAGCCAGGCCGCCGCCGTGATCAGCGCGCAGCAGGCGATGGCGAAGGCCCCGGTGATGACCGTCCGCCTGCGCACGCCCGGCTTCTGCCCGGTGATGCCGACCGCGGCCAGCACCGGGATGGAACGCAGCACGATCCGCTGGTTCGTCCTGGTCCACGACTTGAGCTCGCTGCCGAGGCCGATGATCAGGTGTGTGATCCGCAGTCCGAACAGGACGGCGCCGAGCGCCAGACCCGCCTGCGCCGCCGTGAGCTGCAGCAGGAGACCGATCAACGCCCCGGCCAGGCCGAGGTGGAAGTCCGGGAAGGTCCAGGCGATCGTGCCGGCCACCACCAGTGCCGTCACGACCCAGCGCACAACTGCCACGACCTCCAGACGCTACCGGCGTGACAGCGGTTCCACCCCCGGTTCACACCACGGCCTGGGAGCCGCCCTCCCGGATCGGCAGACCGGCCGCGCGCCAGCCGCGGTACCCGCCGACGAGGTCGGTGGCGTTGGCGAGCCCGATCCGTTGCAGATCGCGAGCCGCCAGCGACGAGGCCCATCCCTCGTTGCACACCACGACCACCGTGGTGCCGGCGTCGAAGCCGGGCAACCGCCAGTTTCCGGCCGGATCCAGCCGCCACTCCAGGACGATCCGCTCGACCACGACGGAGTTCTCGATCTCGCCCTCGGCCAGCCGGTTGTGGATCGGCCGGATGTCGACGATCAACGCGTCCTCGAGCCGGTGCAGCTCATGCGGCTCCAGCCGCTTCAGGTGGGACCGCGCCTCTTCGAGGATGATGTCGACGTTGTTCACGGGCCCTCCTGGTCGGCCAGCTGACGCAGTTCGGACAGGGGGAGACGCTGTGCGGGCAGCGGCGGGATCGAGTCGGGGATGTCGAGCAGCGACGCGTACTCGCGGGTCGGCACGAGCGGCGGGGAGTAGGCGTGCACGGTCGCGGCGGGCGTGGCGAACGGGTTCGTCACCTGGTGTGCCCGCCCGGAGCCGAAGCCCAGCGCCTCACCGGTGTTGCGGACCGCCGTGCGGACCGGTCCCGCCGGGTAGCGGTAGTCCTCCCGCAGCGCGCCGGTCAGCACGGTGAACGACCCGGCGGAGCCGCCGTGGTCGTGCGGCTCCGTGCCCTGTCCCGGCAGCCACGACAGCAGCCACAGCTCCACGCCCTCGGTCAGGCCGAGCCGCGCCCACCAGCGGCGGTCGGCCGAGTACTCGAGGATCTCCAGCAGGCCCGTGGTCAGCTCGCTCGCCACGAACGAGGTCAGGTCGCGCAGTTCGCGCGGCGTCCACAAAGGCCGGGACGGGTGGATCACGTCACGCAGCAGCTGGCTGTCCAGCCGCGGATGCAGGTCGAATTCTGCGATGGTCGAAGTCACCGGCTCGCTCCTGATGGCCACGTCGGTACGGGGTAGCGATCAAGACGCGACGCAGCGGCTCAGCGCGCGCGTCGCGTCGAGCTACACCCGCACGAGGCCACGAGGACGAGGTCGATCGTGCGGTCGGACCAGAAGAAGTGGACCGGCACGCGAGCGATGGTGCCAGACCCTCTCGGAGAGTGGCTAGAGCGTCCACTCGGTGGTCTGTGGTATAGACCAGATCTTGCGACCGTCCTGCTCCGGGCCGTAGGCAGATCAGCATGGAGATCAGTCGTCGCACAGCGCTCGCTCTCGGTGCCGCCGTGGCCCTGGTTCCCACCGGCACCGCCAGGGCCGTCGCGCCACCAGCGATCTTCTACTCGCCCCACCAGGACGATGAGTCACTCGCGATGGCCGGGTCGATCCGTGAGCACGAGGAGGCCGGCCGCCGGGTGATCCTCGTGCTGCTCACCCGCGGCGAGAACGGCGGCCTGCTCGACATCATGAACGGCACCGCCGACTGTCCTCTCGGGCAGGGTTGCCCCGGCGGTGGTTCACACCGCTTCGGGTTGACGCAGGAGGACATCGTGCGGGCGCGCACCGCCGAGTTCAGGGCGGCGGCGCGACGTCTCGGCGTCGACGAGGTCGTCGTCCGCGACCGGCCGGACTCCGCGTGGGGCGACTACGCCGGGTTCGTCCGGGAGGTGCGGAACACGATCCTCGAGTTCGAGCGGAAGCACCCCGGTGCCTCGCACAAGCTGGTCAACGGCTACCGCGACGTGATCCACGGCTCCCCGCCCGACCAGCCCAACCTGACGCACAAGGCGTGCCGTGAGGCCGCGGAAGGCCTTGCGGGCCTCGACTTCCGCTTCTACTGGGTCTACGGCTACACGTACCCGCGGGAGCAGCGGACTGCCGACTACGTGCTTCCGTTGTCCGCCAAGCAGTTCGCGCGCAAGCGGCAGGCGCTGGCCGAGTACGGCCGCTGGGACCCGGAGCGCGGCCGGTACGCGCTCGGGTACCACAGCGTCGGCAAGCTCATGATCGACCCGGCGGCGGCGGACCCGCACGAGTACATCGACCTGCCTCGCTCAGCGCGGCAGGCGCAGCAGTAGCAGCGAGCGCGGTTCCAGCGTCAGCTTCGACCTCGGCAGCAGGCCGGAAGGATCCGCGGGGGAGCCGTCCGGTGTCGTGGTGTCCAGGAACGGTTCGTACGACGGCCCGTAGCGCTCGTGCGGCAACGTCACCGTGATGGGGTCCGCCCCGGCGTGCATCAGCAACAGCCACGAGTCGTCCGACACGAGCTCACCTTCCCGCGTGCGCGAGAGGCAGTTCGAGCCGTCGATGAACATGCCGAGCGTGCGGCGTCCTTCGTCGAACCAGTCGGTCTCGGCCATCTCCTGCCCGTCCGGCCGGAACCACACCAGGTCCGGGTTGCCGCTCGGCGTCGTGCGTCCCTCGAAGAACTCGGGCTGCCGCAACGCCGGTGAGCTGGCCCGCAGCTCGATGAGCCGCTGGGTGAACCCGAGCAGCGCTTCACCGGCGTCGGTCCGGTCCCAGTCCACCCACGACACCGCGTTGTCGAGGCAGTAGGCGTTGTTGTTGCCGCCCTGCGTCCGCCACATCTCGTCGCCCGCCACCATCATCGGCGTGCCGGTGGACAGCACGAGCGTCGCGAGCAGGTTCCGCGCCTGCTTGGCCCGGAGCTTCAGGATCTCGGGATCCGTCGTCTCGCCCTCGGCCCCGCAGTTCCACGACCGGTTGTCGTTCGTGCCGTCGCGGTTGTCCTCGCCGTTCTCCTCGTTGTGCTTGTCGTTGTAGGACACCAGGTCCCTGAGCGTGAACCCGTCGTGCGCGGTGATGAAGTTGATCGACTGCCACGGCCGGCGCAGATCGTCCGCGTACAGATCACTCGACCCGCTCAGCCGGTACGCGAGATCCCGCACCGACGTGTGCCCGCGCCAGAAGTCCCTGACGGTGTCCCGGTACCGGCCGTTCCACTCGGCCCACTGCACCCCGAAGTCGCCGACCCGGTACCCGTCCCCGGTCGCGTCCCACGGTTCGGCGATCAACTTGGCCCGGCACAGCAGCGGATCCGTGGTGATGGCCGTGAGCAGAGCGCTGTCCCGGTCGAAGAACCCGCCGCCGGGCCGCCCCATCGTCGACGCCAGGTCGAACCGGAACCCGTCCACGCCCATCTCGCCGGCCCAGTACCGCAGCGAGTCCGTGACCAGCCGCACGACCTGCGGCGACCCGGCGTCCAGCGTGTTCCCGCAGCCGGTGATGTCCACCGTGCTGCCCCCACCCGCGTGAAGGTAGTACCCCGGCGCGTCGAACCCCCGGAAGCAGATCGTCGGACCGCCCGGCCCGCCTTCGCACGTGTGGTTGTAGACGACGTCGATCAACACCTCGATGTTCGCGGCGTGCAGCGCCGCCACCATCGTCCGGAACTCCTGAACCTCCCGGCCGGGCTCACTCGCGTACCCCGCGTGCGGTGCGCAGTACCCGAGCGGCGAGTACCCCCAGTAGTTGCTCGCGTTCCGCTGGATCAACGACGGTTCGTCCTGGAACGCCTGCACCGGCAGCAGCTCCACGGTGGTGACGCCGAGCCTGGTGAGGTGCTCGATCGCCGCCGGGTGCGCCAGCCCCAGGTACGTGCCGCGCAGCTTCTCCGGGATCTCCGGGTGGTTCTTCGTGAAGCCCTTGACGTGCAGTTCGTAGATGACCGCTTCCTCGAACGGCACCTCGGGCTTCACCCCGGTGTCCGCGCCGCCCGGCGAGCTGACCACCGACAGCGGCACCGACCCGAGCGAGTCGACGGCCGACGGCGGCCCGTGCATCGGGTCGCCGACGTACCCCAGCGCGGCACCGAGGTCCGTGATCTTCCCGGTGATCTGCCGCGCGTACGGGTCCACGAGGATCTTCGCCGGATTGCACCGCAGCCCGCGCCCGGTGTCGTACGGCCCGTGCACCCGGAACCCGTACCGCTGCCCCGGCGTGACCCCCGGCACCAGCCCGTGCCACACCCCGAACGTCCGTTCGGTGAGCTCCACCCGCTTCTCTGCCCCGTCGTCGTCGATCAGGCAGACCTCGACCGCCTCGGCGACGTGTGACGTCACCGCGAACCGGACACCGCCCGCCTCGGCGTGCGCCCCCAGTGGGAACGGACGCCCTGCCAGCACCTCGGACTCGGGTCGCGTAGCCATACCTCCGATCTTGGCATCCGACACCGACAAAAAACTTGCGAGTTCAGCCAGGCGGCGCAGTGCGCCTGCTCATAGCGTGCATCGCTCACATCACCGGCGGCCCCGAGGTGCACGGGCTCCCCACGTGACGTCCGGGTGACCCCCGATGGGTGGGGTGCGGGAGGCCGTTGGGAACAATGGGCTCGTGGCGGACGTCGACGTGACAGATCTGGTCGTGCACATGGCGGGCGTATCGGTCCGTCGAGGGAAGAACACGCTGGTCGGCAACATCGACTGGAGCGTGGAACTGGACGAGCGCTGGGTGGTGCTGGGCCCCAACGGAGCGGGCAAGACGACCCTGCTGCGGCTGGCCAGCGCCGAGCTGCACCCCACCAGGGGCAAGGTCCACCTCCTGGGCGAGCGCCTGGGCAAGACCGACGTCCAGGAGCTCAAGCCCCGCATCGGCCTCTGCAGCGCGGCCCTCAACGGACGCGTCCCCGGTGACGAGACGGTCGTCGACCTCGTCGTGTCCGCCGGCTACGCGGTGCTGGGCAGGTGGCGCGAGGAGTACGGCAAGCTCGACACCGACCGGGCCCGGGAGCTGCTCGGCACCCTGGGCATCGCGCACCTCGCCGACCGCCTCTACGGCACCCTGAGCGAGGGTGAGCGCAAGCGCACGCTGATCGCCCGCGCGCTCATGACCGACCCCGAGATGCTCCTGCTGGACGAGCCCGCCGCAGGCCTTGACCTGGGCGGACGCGAGGATCTCGTGGCCAAGCTGTCGGAGCTCGCCATGGACCCCGACGCGCCCGCGACCATCCTCGTCACGCACCACGTCGAGGAGATCCCGCCCGGCTTCACGCACGCGCTGCTGCTCCGCGAGGGTTCGATCGTGGCCCAGGGCCTGCTCGACGACGTCCTCACTGAGGAAAACCTCTCAAAGACGTTCGGTCAGGACCTCGAACTGCAAAAGTCGGGGGAGCGGTTCTTCGCCCGCCGAAAGGTCTGAGAAGCTACCGCCAAGTAACGTGACACCGGGGTCGCGACAACTAGGAGGGCGCTGCGTGGCTGAGTTCGTCAGGCTGGAAGTCGAGGACGGGATCGGCACGATCCGGCTGGATCGGCCGCCGATGAACGCCCTGAACCGGCAGGTGCAGACCGAGCTCCAGGCCGCCGCCAAGGAGGCGAGCGAACGGTCGGACGTCTACGCCGTCATCGTCTACGGCGGCGAGAAGGTCTTCGCGGCGGGCGCCGACGTCAAGGAGTTCGCGCAGATCTCCCACGCCGAGATGACGCTGCGGGCCAAGAGCCTGTCGGACGCTCTCGGCGCGTTGTCCACCATCCCGAAGCCGACCGTCGCGGCCATCACCGGCTACGCGCTCGGTGGCGGCTTCGAGGTCGCGCTCGGCTGCGACCGCCGCATCGCCGGCGACAACGCCAAGGTCGGCCAGCCCGAGATCCTGCTCGGCCTGATCCCCGGCGGTGGCGGCACGCAGCGCCTCGCCCGGCTGATCGGCCCGTCGAAGACCAAGGACCTGCTCTACACCGGCCGGTTCGTCGGCGCCCAGGAGGCGCTGGAGATCGGCATGGTCGACGAGGTCGTCGCTCCGGACGACGTGTACGAGGCCGCGAGGCGCTGGGCCAAGCAGTTCGTCAACGGGCCGGTGCTCGCGCTCGCCGCGACCAAGGCCGCCGTCGACGGTGGCCTCGACACCGACCTGGAGTCGGGCCTCAAGCTGGAGAGCCACCTCTTCGCGGCGTTGTTCGCGACGGAGGACAAGAAGGCGGGCGTGGAGTCGTTCATCGAGAACGGCCCGGGAAAGGCGAAGTTCAGTGGCAACTGATCCGGCACCCAACCCGCACGCGACCGCGGAAGAGGTCCAGGCGGCGTACTCCGACCCCAAGCTCGCCAACGTGCTCTACCACGACTGGGAAGCGGGCACGTACGACGAGAAGTGGTCGATCTCCTACGACGACCGCTGCATCACCTACGCCGTCGACCGCTTCAAGGCCGTCGCGGGTGACACGGGTCCGTACGAGCACGCGCTGGAGCTCGGCTGCGGCACGGGCTTCTTCCTGCTGAACCTCATGCAGGGCGACGTGATCAAGAAGGGCTCGGTCACCGACCTCTCGCCCGGCATGGTCGAGGTCGCGCTGCGCAACGCCCGGCACCTCGGTCTCGACGTCGACGGCAGGGTCGCCGACGCCGAGCGCATCCCGTACGACGACAACACGTTCGACCTCGTCGTCGGCCACGCGGTGCTGCACCACATCCCGGATGTGGAGGCGGCGATGCGCGAGGTGCTGCGCGTGCTCAAGCCGGGCGGCAAGTTCGTGTTCGCGGGCGATCCGACGAACATCGGCAACTTCTACGCCCGCAAGCTCGGCCAGGCGACGTGGTGGCTGACCACGAACATCACCAAGGCCGTGCCGGTGCTGAACGACTGGCGCCGCCCGCAGGAGGAGCTCGACGAGTCCTCCCGCGCCGCCGCGCTGGAAGCCGTAGTCGATCTCCACACGTTCGACCCGGACGACCTGGAGAAGACCGCGCGGCGCGCGGGCGCGGTGGAGGTCAAGGCCGTCACCGACGAGCTGTCCGCGGCGCTGTTCGGCTGGCCGGTGCGCACGTTCGAGGCCGCCGTGCCGCGCGAGAAGCTCGGCTTCGGCTGGGCGATGTTCGCCTACCGCACCTGGCAGAACCTCTCGTGGGTCGACCAGAACATCTTCGCGAAGGTCCTGCCGCGCGAGGTGTTCTACAACGTGTCGGTCACCGGCAAGAAGTCCTCCTGAGTTGGGGTACGCGTTCACCTCGGACGACGTGGCGTTCCTGCGGTCCGCCGCCGGAGTCGCCGCCGTCGCCGAGGTGAACGCGTTGCCCTTCACGGACTCTTCTCGCCTGCACGACGTGGGCGTCGCCCGCAAGCTCCTCGGCGAGCGGTTCGCTCCCGTCGTGGAAACCGTGCTGCTGCGCCGTCGCGCGACGTCCAAACTGGACAACGCCGCCGAGTGGCTCTTCACCGACGACGCCCTCCAGCAGGCCACCGCGTCACCGGTCGCCCGCCATCGGGCTTCGCGGTTCGCCGGGCGCGATGTGCACGACGTCACGTGCTCGATCGGCGCGGACCTGTTCGCGTTGAACGCTGTCGCTTCCCGGTGCGTCGGCTCGGACCTCGACCCGGTCCGGCTCGCCATGGCGCGCAACAACGTTCCCGGCCAGCTGGTCGTCCAGGCGGACGCGCTGAAGCCGGTCTCCCGGGCCACGGCCGTCACCGCGGACCCGGCCCGCCGTGACTCGTCCGGCCGCCGCAAGTGGCACCCGCAGGACTTCGTGCCACCGCTGGACGAGCTGTCCGAGGTGTACGCGCACGTCGACCTCGCGGTGAAGTGCGCGCCCGGCATCGACTTCGCGGTCGCGCCGTGGGCCGACGAGATCGAGCTCGTGTCGCTCGACGGCGCCGTGCGCGAAGCCTGCCTGTGGACGCGAGGCCTTGCCACGGAAGGAGTTTCACGCCGCGCGACGGTCATCCACGGTGACGACTCGTGGACCGTCACCGACGCCGAACCCGACGACTGCCCGGTCGCCCCGCCCGGTGAGTGGATCATCGACCCGGACGGCGCGGTCGTGCGCGCGGGCCTGGTGCGGCACTACGCGGCCCGCCACGGTCTGTGGCAGCTCGACGAACGCATCGCGTACCTGAGCGGAGACACACCTCCCGCGGGCATCCGCGCGTTCCGCGTGCTCGACCACGGGCACTACACGGAGAAGGCGCTCAAGTCGTTGCTGAAGACGCGCGGGATCGGCCGGCTGGAGATCCTGGTGCGCGGCCTGGATGTCGACCCGAACACCCTGCGGAAGCGGTTGAAGCTGGTCGGCCGTGACGAGGCCACGGTGGTGTTGACCAGGATCGGTACGAAACCCGTCATGGTGCTGTGTCGGGCAGAGCGGACCTGATCCCGCGCTAGCGGCCTTGGCTCAGCACGAGATCCAGTCGATCGAGGTGGTGGCTGGGCCGCAGCCGCTTGCCGTGGGTGAGCGTGGCGATGCCGTGCAGCGTGCTCCAGAAGACCTCGGTGAGCGTCTCCAGATCACGGTCGCCCGCAACGGGTTCGACCGCGGCGACGAGCTCGGCGAACGCCGCGCGCAGCTCGGCGGGCGCGTCGGCGGTGCCGAACGGGATGTCGACCTCCCGCACGAACATGGCGTCGTAGAGTGCGGGCCTCTCCCTGGCGAACTCCAGGTATGCCTCCGCGACGGCGTGCGGGCGCGATTTTCCTTGCAGGGCATTGGCTTCGTGCAACTTCTCGGCCAGCTCGCCACAACCCTGGATCGCGACCTCGCGGATGATCGCGTCCTTGTTCTTGAAGTGGCTGTAGAGCACGGGCTGGCTGTACTCGACCTTCTCGGCGAGCCTGCGCGTGGTGACCGCGTCCCAGCCTTCCGCCTCGGCCAGCTCGCGGGCCGCGTCGATGATCAGCTGGTGGCGTTCGGCGCGTTCGCGTTCGCGCCGGCTCTGGATGGTCACGGCTCTGAATCTAGCACTGCTAGACATTCGAGCGCTGGTACTGTTAGCGTTGCTCTAGTTGCTAGCAGTGCTAGAAATCATGGGGAGAGATCATGCGGTTGACCACGATCATGGCCTGGCTCGTCGTGCTGGCCGGTTTCGTCTTCGGGCTGGGCTACCTGTTCAACGGGCACGGCGCGGCCGCGGGGTTCGGCATCGTCGACCCGTCCGGCTACTACGTCGTGAAGGGTGTGCGCGACCTCGCGTACGGCCTGACAGCGTTGATCCTGCTGCTGCTGAAGCAGCGTCGCGCGCTGGGCTGGGTGGTGCTGGCCGACTCGATCATCCCGATCGGCGACTGCCTGGCGGTGATCACGAGTGGCGGTTCGGTGGGCTACGCGCTGGCGGTGCACGGCTCCGCGGCCGTGCTGGTGCTGCTCACCGCTGGACTGCTGCTCCGGGAGACAGCGCCCGCACGGCCTCAGCCAGTGCCGAGTCGCTGATCTCGGTGAGCAGCAGTCCGGTCAGCACGTGGAACGCCCTGCGCAGCTCGTCGGGGTGTGTGGAGAGCACGAGCGTCCCGGCGAACTCGCGGGCGTCGTGCAGATCGTCGAGGCCGCGCCCCTGCACGGCGTTGACGCCTTCGTTGAGGCAGCGCAACGACATCACGTGGTCACGCATGTTGTTGATCATGTAGAGCGCCTGCCAGCAGCGGCCGCGTTCGATCGACGACCGCGCGTGCAGCCCGTGGAGCCAGGCGAGTCCGATGAGCTCGGCGCGGTCCGGCTGCGCCGACTGCGGAATCTCGTTGGCGTCACCGAAGAGCAGCCGGAACGTGGGCCCCGTCGCCCCGAACTCGGTCGACGGCCAGAAGGCGATGTCCACCTGCAACGTCGACCGCATCAGGAAGACCCGGAAGAGAACAGCCCCGCGCCGCACGTCGAGGTGGCTGACCGCGCCGCACGCGTACATCAGCGCGGTCCAGTCGGCCACCACGGCGTCGATCTCGCGGTCGACCGACAGCGCGAAGTCGATGTCGGACCAGCGATCCTCCCTGCCCACGGCCGCCGACCCCGTCAACGCCGCCCCGACCACGCGCGGGTCGGTGTCGGCGGCGTTCACGAGGTCACGACGCAACCGGTCGCGTTCCGAAACGGTGAACACCACCCCACACTATTGGCCCCGGCTCACGGGATCGACCCCGGCGAGCCTGAGCAGGTCGACCATTCCGAACTGACCGGAGGAGCGCGCCGGCAGCGTCGGCTTCCAGCCCGGCTGCTGCCGCAGGTACGACTCTGGATCCAGCTGCAGCAGCCCGACGAACACCTCACCGATCAGCCTGGCGCTCGCTCCCGCGAGCGTGATGCCGTCGCCGAGCGTCTCGGCCTCCCGCAACGTGTAGTACCAGAGCGGTGTCGAGCGGTCGAAGCCGAACTCCCTGAGCTCAGGCACGTTGTCCAGCACCGGAATGCCCATGGCCTGCGCCACGGCCTGCCCGGACGGCAACGACCACGTGAGGTGCCTCAGCAGGTTGCGCTGGGGGAGCGCGGTGGGCGGGCTGCCGTCCGCGATGGCGCCGAGCGGCAACCGGAAGAGCGGCGTGCTGATGTGCGTGTCGATCCTCTTGTTGGGCCGCACCTGCCCGTCCCCGAAGTCGAAGAACGTCTGCCACCCGATGAACCTCCTGCGCGCCCGCCGCCCGCCGCGGAGATCCACCGGGTCGCTCTGTCCTTCGGCCGCCGGATCGAAGATGAACCCGAAGAACGGCTGGTTGTTGTTGTCCCCCTTCAAATTCGCCCGGTAGGACGGCCGCACCTGGCTGTGCCCGAACCGGTAGCAGGCCCCCTGGAACTCGACCGGCATGAAGTGCTGGTTCTGCGCGGGCCGGTAGAAGCGCCGCCCGTGGGTGAGGATGTCCTGCGTGAGCCCGAAGCCGATGACCTGCGGCAGGAACTCGTGCACCACGATCCACTGGTAGTGCCACACAACGGTTCGTTGCGCCTCCGCGAAGACCCGGTCGGCTGGCGTGTTCTGCGCTCTGAGCCGATCCACAACCCGGTTGTGGAACAACAGGAACGCCGCGTGCAACCCGGAGATGATGAGGTTCTCGTCGTTGCGCGGGTCCCCGATGATCGCCACACCGTCACTGCGGCGCGGCAGGTCCTCGAACAGCCCGCCGCTCTCGACCCGGAACTTCGCTCTGTCGTTGCTGTCGTACAGCTGCGGACTCTGAACCGGCCCGCCGCCGTACACGGAATCCAGCGACAGCGTGGGGTTGCGGGTGTTCGGACTCTGCTCGGGCACCGCCGGCACCGCGAGCCGGGAGTGGAGGTCGAAGGTGAGGTCGTGGTCGATGAACTGCCCGAGGAACGTCGTCCCTGCCGTGTTGAACGGGTTGTCGAGGTTGCCGGGACTCAGCTCGGGGTTGGTGATGAGCCTGATCGGCCCTTCGCGCAACGGATCCTTGGCGTCCAGCAGCCCGCCCGGCGCCCCCATCGCCCGCAACGCGTCCTGCACGCGCGGGGTGTTCTCGGCGAACGGCGGGAGGTTCGGGAAAATCCGTCCGAAGAACCGGGGCGAGGTGGCCGCGTCGACTGTCTGCGCGACCGTCTGCGCGACGGCAGGGGAGGGCGCCAGCGTCACCGCACCGGCGCCCGCGACCCCTCCCAGAAATCCACGTCTGGTGAGATTGCCCATGTCAGCGCAGTTTTCTGCAAGATCACTCGCTGCCGCACGGACGAAGAACCATGCAGGGGACGCCAATCCCTTACGCCGGTTTCCACGTCAGCCGGGCTTGCGCACTCACGTCAGCAACCCCAGCCGTTGCGCCTCCGCCAGCGCCTGAGCCCGGTTGTGCACCCGCAACTTGAAGAACAACTGCCGCTGCTCCGACTCCACGGTCTTCACCGCGATCCCCAACGCGTGAGCCGTCTGCCGGACCGACTCCCCACGAGCGATCGACGACAGGATGTCCTGCTCCCGATGCGTGAGCGTGGGAACGTTCTCACGAGCGACGACCCCTGAGCACGGAGCCCGGACCAGTCCGAGCCGCGCCACCACAGCAGCAGCCTGCACCCGGCTCTGCACCTCGAGCTTCGCAAAGATCCGCCGCTTGTAGTTGACCACGGTGTGCGGTGACAACCGCAGGGCGGACGCGACCAACGCGGCCGACTGTCCGGAGCAGACGTAGGCGAGGACTTCCATCTCGCGATCGGTCAGCGCACCCGGCGCGACACGGCGCAGCGGAACCAGCGGCACGTGCTCCAACGAAGCCCGCAAGGCAGCGAGGCCCCAGGCCGGGCAGAGCGGGACGAGTGGAAAGTCCGGTACGAGGTCCGGTTCCAACTGCCCCACGACGACGTCCGGCGGTCTCAGCCGACACAACAACGCCAGGTCTTCCACCGAGCAGGCGGTGCCCACGACGAGCCAGCCGGGCAGGGCGTCCAGCCAGGTCGCGACGGCGTCCGCGGTGAGCCGTTCCCAGGAATGCACGGCGATCCTCGTTGATCGCACGCCTTTGGGCATGGCGCCTCACGCTCAGAGCGAGGCGGCGGCACTTGGGCTTCTCACACCATAGGTCGTGGGTGGTTTCTGACGCCACTGCGCCAGAAACCACCCGGCGTTCGACGAACTAGCCCAGTGCCACGGCGAAAATGTGCAGGTTCACATCTTCTGGCAGCACGATGCTCGCCAGCGTCTTGCCTTCCGGAGCCACGTACGTCTTCGTCGCGAAGATGTGCGTGGCGACCTTCTCGTTGCCGCCGCCGAGCTGGTTGCGGTACGGCGTGGTCGCGACGACCACGTTGCCGTAGCTCGGCGTCTGGCCGCCGCCGCCCAGGGTCCAGTCGCTGAAGCCGATCTCCACGGACGCCGTGGTGCCGTCCGTGAACGTCACCACGGCGGGACGAGTCCGGGCTCCGTTCGTGGCCGAACCCAGGAAAGCGAGGCGGGTGCCGGACAGCGCAAGCGTCTGCTTCGCCGCGGTCGCGTTGTCCGGGCGGCCAGGAGGCGACGACGGCCAGGTGAAGGACAGGCCATCGACGGTGCCCGTGCCGCCCGGCGTGAGGCCCGCAACAGCGAGGGCCTGGCGCGAGTAGCTGTAGCCGCCGCCGTCGAAGTCGCCCTCGCCGTCGGCGTCGTCGGACGCGCCCACGTTGTTCACGGCGGCGAGCATGCTGCCCGCCGGCGCGACCTTCACCGTCTGCGGCAGCACGACGGGCTTCGCGGCGCCCTCGACGTTCACCGTCACGGTGAAGTCGTAGAAGCCCTGCGCGGTTCCGGCCGCTGCCGCGATCGTGAAGTCACCCGGCACCGCGCCGGTCGTCGGCGTGAAGGTCAGCGCCTCCGGGCCGGTGATCGTGTAGGTCGCCTTCGGGTCGCCGTCGTACAGCTTCACCGCGTTGACCTTCGCCGTGATCGACTTGCCCGGCTCGACCACCAGCTGGCGCGGCTCGACGGTGAGGTGGTACGGCTGGTCGTGCCTGATCGGCTGCTCGCCCTCGCGGAACGACGGCGGCGCGTCGGAAGCGCCCGTGCCCCACGAGGAAGGCGACTTGCCGAGCACGAAGTCCAGCTTGCCGCCGCGCTCCACGAACGACTCGGGCAGCCAGGTCTTCGTCGAAGTGCGGCCGTTGACCTTCAGCGACTGCACGTACTTCGTGGTGGTGTTGGCCTGGGGCGCGGTGATGGTGATGTCCTTGCCGCCACCGCGGTTGATCTTCACCGACGTGAACAGCGGGCTGCTCAGCACCAGCTCGGCGCGCGACGGCACCTGCGGGTACATGCCCATCGCGGTGAACACGAACCACGACGACATCGCGCCGAGGTCGTCGTTGCCGGGGATGCCGCCGGGGGCGTTCTTCCACAGCGTGTTGATGGTCTCCCGCAGCGTTTCCTGCGTCTTGGCGGGCCGGCCGGTGTAGTTGTAGAGCCACGGGACGTTCACCGACGGCTCGTTGTCCAGTTCGGACTTCGCACCGCCCTGACCCGTCAGGGCCCAGCTGCCGTCGGCGTTGTGGAAGAAGTCGTCGAGACGCTTGTTCGCGCGTTCGCGGCCGCCCAGCGACTCCACGAGCCCGGCGACGTTGTGCGTGACCATCCAGGTGTACTGGGCGCTGCTGCCCTCGACGAAACCGTTGCCGGTGTCCGGTGTGAAGTCCTTGACCCACGTGCCGTCGGCGTTGCGGTTGCGGATGTAGCCGCCGGTGCTGTGCGCGACCGGGTCGAAGTTGTTCTGCCACCACTGCGCGCGCTCGGCGAACGTCCTGGCAGTCTTCCTGTCACCTGTGCGCTCCGCGAGCTGGCTGATCGCGAAGTCCGCCGCGGAGATCTCCAGGGTCTCCGCCGCGCCGCCCCACGCGTTCGACACGGACGGCATGTACTTGTGCTTCAGGTACTTGTCGAGCGACGGCCGTTGCCCGACCGACATCACGGCCCAGCCGTCCTTGCTCAGGTCGAGCGCGGTCGGCACGGTCGCGGCCTTGACCAAGCTCCGAAGCGACGACCTGATGTCGTACCTGTCGCCGCCGAACGCGGAGATCGCGGCCAGTGCGATGGGCGACGGGTCACCGTTCATGACGTGCGTGCCGCCGTTGTTGTGCGACCAGCGGTCCCAGACGCCGTTGTTCTGCTCGGCCTGGTTGAGCAGCGACTGCGCGATGTCCGAGCCGATCTGCGGTTCCAGCAGCGTCACCAGCTGCAGCTGCGAGCGGTAGACGTCCCAGCCGGAGAACGTGCCGTACTGGGCCTTCTGCTTCGAACGGTTGATCTTGTGCGTCTTGCCGTCGAACCCCGCGTACTCGCCGTTGACGTCGCTGAACAGGTTGGGGTGCAACAAAGAGTGGTACAACGCGGTGTAGAACTTGGTCCGCTCGTCATCGGAGCCGCCGCCGACCTCGATGCGCTTGAGCTGCTTCTGCCACGCGATGTACGCGTTGTCCCTCATGTCCTCGATGGACTGGCCCTTGTTCTCGGCGACCAGGTTCTGCTTCGCGTTGTCCAGGCTGACGTAGGAGATGCCGACCTTGACGTTGACCTGCGAGCCGGGCGCGAACCCGAGGTAGGCGCCGGACCCCTTGCCCAGCACCGGCCAGCCGTTCGTCCCGTACGTCGTGCCGCCCTTCGAGGACGTCGAATTGGGCGTGACAACGTTGTCTTGATACGTGCCGACCTCGGTGAAGTCCTGGTCGAACTCCGCCACGAAGTGCAGCGTGTAGTAGCTGCGGCGGCCGACCTGGTTGATGTAGCCGCAGAAGTTGCCCGCGGTGACCGAACCGGTGATCGTGCGCTTGTCCCTGTCGATCACGGTCTGGGCGTCGGACGAGCCCACCTGCGACTTGGACGTGTTGATCAGCACCGTCGCCGGCTTGCCGGCCGGGAAGCTGAAGCGGGCCGCACCGGTGCGTTCGGTCGCGGACAGCTCGGCCTTGGCGCCGGACTTGAGCGTCACGTCGTAACGTCCGGGCTTGGCCACCTCGTCCGCGTGCGCGAACTCGCTCGCGTAGACCGCGTCCGTCGCGTCCGTGGTCGGCGACGTGGTGACCGTCCCGACGTGCGGGAAGATCGGGATGTCGCCACTGCCGCCCGCGCACCCCGTGCCGGACATGTGGGTGAGGCTGAAGCCGCGGATCTTCGTGGCGTCGTAGCGGTAACCGCCGGGCGCCGCGGCGCGCAGGGTGTTGCCGCGGCTGGCCTCCGGACTGAACGAGAACATGCCGAACGGCACGACCGCGCCGGGGAACGTGTTCCCGAGGTTGGTCGTGCCGATGAACGGGTTCACGTGAGCCGCGGGATCCGGCACCACCTGAATCTGGGGCTGAGCGGAGGCAGGGACCACTCCGAACGTCATGGCCACCGCCACCGCAGCTGTCGTGAGGACTCTTCGCTGCATGGTCGCGGACCCTACTTACCGTGCCCGCGCAACCCCAGAGAGCGACACGAAGTTGTCGTCAAACGGACAAGCGCTGCTCCATGAAGGCCCGCAGCGCGGGCCAATCGGTGTCCTCCGCGACCTCCACCTGGTGATTTCCCTCGACGAGGGCGCCGTCGTCGTCGATGTCGAGCAGGTGCGTCTTGGTCTTGAGCGTGCCGGGGACGATCGCCTCGGCCACCGCCACGGCGTCGTGGACGTAGATCCCCTGGTTCTCCGACCGGTTGGCCAGGTACGTCCGGTAGGTGCCCGTGAGGTTGCTCAGCGTCTGGTCGACGTTGGCCAGGAACTCGGTGTCGGCGATGCACCGGTGCGTGAGGTTGAGCGGCACGACGACCGGGTTGCCCTTGCGGATCACCGTGCGCGCCGCGGCGGGGTCGGCCCAGAAGTTGAACTCGGCGCGCTCGGTCGTGTTGCCGAGCCCGAGGCCGCCACCCATGACGATCAGCCGGGGGAACTCGATCCCGGCGTCGAGAGCCTTGGCGATGTTGGTCTGCGGCCCGATCGCGACCACCACCGTCTCCGGCGTCAGCCGTTCGCGGAAGAAGCCGACGACATCGTCACCGAAGATCTCCCGGTCGCTCTCGGGCAACGTGTGCGCCTGCCCGCCGAGCCCGTCCTCGCCGTGCACGTCCGCCGCCCCGCTGGGCCCTTCCGCGCCCCTGACCACGGGCACGTCCGTCCGCTCGAGGTAGGCGAGCAGCCGCAGGGCGTTGCGGGTGGTGAGGTCGAGCGCGACGTTGCCGAACACCGTGGTGAGACCGACGAGGTCCACCTCGGCGCTGCGGGCGGCGAGCGCGATCGCGAACGCGTCGTCCACGCCGGGGTCGGTGTCGATGATCAGAGGGATCGCCATGCCTCCAGGGTGCCTGAGACTCGGCTCCCACCTCGACACGACATTCCTCAGGCCCGGCCGTTCGAGGTAGCCCTTCTCCAGCATGTCCGCGTGGTAGCGACGCGCATCGGCCTAGTTGTCGTACACCTGGATCGCGTGGCCGTCCTGCGTCCGCGTCCCGTGCACGAACCCCGGCAGCCAGACCTTGCTCGACGCCATCAACGGCACCTGCGCCCGCCATTCGTCGTGCATTTCCAGGTTGAGCTTCCAGACGCCGATGACCGCCCACATGCCGCACCTCTGTTCGCCGTGGTCACGACACCTTGGAACCGTTTCCCGGTCACCGGCCGCCCGAAGTTAGAGTCTCCGTCCATGACGAGCATGTGGGGCGCACCGGTGTGGACCAGATGGCGCAGGTCGCGCCGGGACCCGCAGCAGGCACGCTTCCTCACTCTCGCGTCCCTGCGCTGGGTCCTGCGCCACCGCGCCTACACCCCCTGGTACCTCGTGCGGTACTGGCGGCTGCTGAAGTTCCGCCTGCTCAACCCGCACGTGGTGCTGCGCGGCATGGTCTTCTTCGGCAAGCGCGTCGACGTCATGGCCCGCCCCGGTTACGGCCGCCTGGAGATCGGGCGCTGGGTGCACATCGGCGACGGAAACGCCATCCGGTGCCACGAGGGCTCGCTGCGCATCGGCGACAAGGTCGTGTTCGGCAAGGACAACACGGTCAACTGCTACCTCGACATCGAGATCGGCGCGTCGTCGCTGGTCGCGGACTGGGTCTACATCTGCGACTTCGACCACAAGACCGAGGACATCACCCTGCCGATCAAGGACCAGGGCATCGTGAAGTCGCCGGTGCGGATCGGGCCGGACTGCTGGCTCGGGGCCAAGGTGACCGTGCTGCGCGGGACCCGTGTCGGTCGCGGGTGTGTGCTGGGGGCGCACGCGGTGGTGCGCGGGGACGTGGCGGACTACAAGATCGCGGTCGGGGCGCCGGCACGGGTGGTGCGGGATCGGCGCGCCGACTACGAGGCTGATGCTCAGCGCAGGGCGGACATCGCGGACATGGCCCGCAAGGCCAAGGAGGCGCTGGCTAAGCGAGCGGAAGAAGCTGCGGACGCTTAGCGCGGAAGCCGTCGCCCGGCTGGCGGCCGATCAGCTTGTTGCGTGAGCGCGAGCAGGCGACGGGCAGCACCTGGTCGCGCAGCCACCGCAGGTGGTCGAACAGGGACGCCGGTGCGGCCACGCCGTCCAGCGGTGCCATCCACGACGAGTCGAACGGGATCTCCAGCGCCGACAGCAGGTGACCGGCCAAACGCCTGTGCCCCAACGACGACAGGTGCAGACGGTCCGGGCCGAAGTAGCGTGAGTCCCGCACGCACTCGTCGTCCGCAACGTCGACCAGGATCGCGCCGTAACGCACCGCGGCCACACGCACGGCGTCGTTCAACGCCTCGATGCGCGGCCGCATGCGCCAAGCGAAGGGCATGCGCTGCGAGATATCGCTCAACGTGAAGACGGCGACGGTCGGCGCGAAGGACGTCACGGCGCGCACCATCGCGTCCGCCCGGCGCGCGATCTGGCCGCACGACGCTCCGGACATCACGTCGTTGCCGCCACCGAACAAAGCAACGAGGTCGGGCTCCAACACCTCAGCGGACGGGACCTGCTCGACCAGCATCTGGTCGAGGCGACGGCCGCGCACGGCCAGGTTGGCGTAGCGGAAGCCAGGCGCGTCCAGCACGGACGCGACGCGGTCCGCCCAGCCCCGGTACCGGCCGTCGGGAAGCAGATCGTCCAGGCCCTCGGTGCAGCTGTCCCCGAGCGCCACGAAGCGTTGGTATTTCATTCAGTCCTCGGTCACCTCTTGTCAACGGGACCGGCGACTGTACCAAGATCAAGTGAACAGGTTGCCCGTGGCGATCTTGGGGCGCCCCAGGACACGCGGTTCGCGCACTGCGGCAGACGCATAAACCGCGGCTGTGTCCGCGGCGATCGTGGCCCAGTTGAAGTCCGTGGCCAGACGCTCTTTCGCAGCACGGGCACGCGCGGCAGCGGCAGCGGGATCGGACAGCACCGCGCGCACGGAACGGGCGAGTCCGTCCACGTCACCAGGGGCGAACGACAGGCCCGTCACGCCGTCCAGAACCACCTCGCCGAGGCCGCCCGCGGTGGAAGCCACCAGTGGCGTTCCTGCCGCCGCGGCTTCCAGCGCCACGATCCCGAACGGCTCGTAGCGGGAGGGCAGCACGACCGCGTTTGCCGCTGTGAGCAACGCCGCCAAAGACCTGTCGGAGAGATGTCCGACGAACTCCACCGCACGCAGCACGCGGTGCTTGCGCGCCTGCTCCCGCAACCACTCGGTCTGCGATCCGCCGCCGGCGACCACGACACGGGTGCCGCGGAACGCACGGCGGATCCGGGGGAGCGCCGCGATCAGGTCCTGGATGCCCTTCTCCCACTCGATGCGGCCGAAGAACAGCAGCAACGGGTCACCGTGCGGGGAGTAGGCACGCCGAGCGGCGCCGACGTCCTTCGCCCGCACCTTCCAGCCGCCCGGCTCGATGCCGTTGTGCAGCACGGAAACCGTGTCAGCGTCCACATCGAACAGATGCGCGACCTCGCGCCGCATGGCCGAGGAGCAGGTGATCAGCGAGTCCGCGCGGTTCGCCAGCCACCACTCCACCGAGTGCACCTGCTGGTTCAACGGGTGCGACAGCCAGCCGGAGTGGCGGCCCGCCTCGGTCGCGTGGATCGTCGCCACCAGCGGCACGCCGAAGGCCTCCGCCAGAGCCACCGCCGGGTGCGTGACCAGCCAGTCGTGCGCGTGCACCACGTCCGGGCGCCACGGGCCCAGTGACAGTCCCGCGCGCGTCATCGCGTGCCCCATGGCCAGCGTCCACGCCACGAGGTCCTTCTCGAACACGAGATGCGCGGGGTCCTCGGCGACGCGGATCAGCCGCACGCCCTCGCTCACCACGTCGACGGTCGGGTGCGTCACGGCGTCGGTGCCGGAAGGTTGCCGGCACAGCACCACGACGTCATGCCCCTGCGCGGCCAGCTGTGTCGCGAGCGCGTGGACGTGCCTGCCCAGCCCGCCGACGACCACCGGCGGGTACTCCCACGACAACATCAGCACGCGCATCCCGTTACCCCATTCCTCGCGCGTCCAGATGCCCGAACGGGCCGTCCGCCGCGCGGAGCTCCGCCGCCCTCGCACGTCCACGACCGCTTCGCGCCAACGTCGCGAGCTCGCTGAAGCGGTCGCTGTGAATCTTCGCGCGGTAGCGGGCGTAGTCGGCGGCCGAGTCCTTCGTGACCATGAAGGCCCAGTCGCTCGACAGCGCCAGCAGCGCCTCGCGCACCGCCTGGTCCAGCACCGGATCCCGCACGTCGGACGAGAAGTCCAGGCCCAGCAGCTCCTGTTGCACCGACGAGTTCAACGACACGATGTCCGACACCTGGGCGCCGTCCCACACCCGCCAGTCCTTGCCGCTGCCCCACGACGAGGCGGGCAGTTCCACCGGCGCACCAACATGCCCGGCCTCAACGGCTCCGCGCAAGGTCGTCACGCGCACGCCGGCTTCCGGCAGTGCGCGCAGCACGGCCTCCAGCCACAACGGACCTTCGTGCCACCAGTGTCCGTAGAGCTCGGTGTCGTAGGCCGCCACGACCAGCCCGCCGTCGATCGCCCGCAGCCGTCGCACGACGGTGTCCACGAAGTCCTCGACGTGGCGGCCGATCGCTTCCCGTGCCAGCAAAGGGTCGTACGGCCGCTTGTCCTCCGGCGCCACGTTCTTGCCCGTCACCCGCGACGGCTTCAGGCCCGTCGGGTGGTCGAAGGTGTGAAAATCCCGGTACGCGGCATCGCCCGGATAGCCGACCTTCGGCGACCAGACGCGGTACGAGACTTCGAGATCACGCCCGAACGCCAGCACGTCCGACGATCCGACGGGGTGCGCCGACGAGGTGTCGCCGTGCAGCGCCGGTCCGTCCACCATGAACCGCCGCACGCCCGCCGCCGCGTACCCCGCCTCCATGCCGGGCGAGTAGCCGCATTCGGGCGCCCAGATCCCTTCCGGGGCCTTGCCGATCCGCAGCGCGGTGTCGTCCAAACCGGTCCGCAGCGCGAAAGCCCGCACCCGAGGGTCCAGCAACGGCTGAAAGGGATGCGTCGCCGGCCCGCCGAGCAGTTCGATCGTCGAAGAGTCCACAAGGGACCGCAGCAGGGGCGAAAACCCGTGCCGCCAATGCGATTCGAACTGGTCCAGTGCCCAAGAGGATGCCCGGTGCTCGTACGCGGACAGCTCGCGCAGCCTTTCACCGGCGTAGTGCGAACGCAGGTGCCAGTTGCCGAGCCAGTCGTGCGCTCCCCGCAAGCAGTACGGGTCGTCGAGCTGCGCGGCCAGGATCGGCGTGACACCGAGCGTCAGGACGTCGGACCGGCCCTCGTCGGCGAACCGCCGCAGCATGTCCACGACGGGCAGGTACGAGTGCGCCCACGCCTGGTAGAGCCACTCCTCGCCGACCGGCCACGTGCCGTGATGCGCGAGCCAGGGCAGATGGCTGTGCAGGACCAGGCAGAACGTTCCTTCAGTGCCTTCCCGGGTCACGCGCGCACCGCCACGGCCACGAGGTCGAGGCACGTGTCCATGTCCTCGGAGGTGATGTCGAAGTCGTCCACCGTCACGGACTCGACAGCCTCCTTCAGCTCGGCCGGCCACGGCGCACCGGACAGGGCGACCTCGACCTGTGCGTCGATGATCCGTCCATCCAGGAGGGAGTCAAGCCTCTTCCCGTGACGCAGCCCTGTCAGTTCGTCAACGCGGAAACCAGCCTCGCGCAACATCTCGTCCAGTTCGGACGGTGCGAGCTCCCTGGTGTGGAACGGGTTCAGCGGCGTGTCCTGGCCGGGTGAGAACGTCAGCCTGTTCGGCGTCGTCACGATGAGCGTCCCGCCGGGACGCAGCACCCGCCGGCACTCCGCGAGGAAACCCTCCTGGTCCCACAGGTGTTCGATGACCTGCAGGTTCGCCACGACGTCGACGCCGCCGTCGCGCAACGGCAGCGTCGCGAGGTTCCCGCGCAGCACGTTCAGCTGCGGGTACGCGCGGGCGACGTGGTGCGACGTCAGCTCGTCGTAGTCGAGCGCGATCACCCGCCGCGCGACCGTGCGGATCAGCTGGGCGCCGTAGCCCTCGCCGCAGCCGGCCTCCAGCACGACCGCGTCCGCGCAGTGTCCGATGAGGTGCAGGTACGCGGCCTCGTGCCGTCGGAACCAGTAGTTCTCCTCGGCGATGCCGGGCACCGTGCGTTCGCCGGTCAGGGGGAGGGTCACGCCCGTCAGGTTACTTGCCAGTAGTGATGATCAGAACGGCGAGACGGTAACGGCCAGGGCTCCGGGACCCACATTTGCGCCGATCGCAGCACTGACCTGCGTCAGGACGACGTCGCGTGCGTGCGGAATCCGTCTTTGCAGCATCTGCAGCAGCTCGTGTCCCTCCTTTTCGGCCGCGAAGTGCTCGACCGCGAGGTCCACGTTCCGTCCATACGCGAGCGCCACCGCCTTGTCGACGAGCTTGCCGAGCGCGCGTTCCCTGCCGACGACCTTGTCGAACGGCTCCACCTCGCCGTTGACGACGGTGAGCAGCGGCTTGACCGAGAGCGCGTCGCCGAAGAGCTTCGCGGCGGCGCTCACCCGGCCGGCCTGCCGCAGGTAGTGCAGCGTGTTGACGTAGATCAGCACGCTGGCGTCGCGGCCGCGCTGCTCGGCGACGCTGCGCGCGTGCTGGACGTTGCCTCCGGTCTGGACGATCCGCGCGGCCGCGAGGGCGGCGAACCCGAGCGTCATGCCCGACGAGTGCGAGTCCACGATGAACACCGGCACGCGCGACTTGGCCGCCGCTGCCTTCGCGGCGTCCGTCGCCGGCGAGAGCTTCGGCGTGACGTGCACCGACACGATCGTCTCCGCGCCCCTGGCCCACGCGTCCTGGTACGCCCAGAAGAACGCGTCCGGCGCGGGCGGCTGGGTCGTGATCGGGATCTGGGCGTCCATCGCCTGCAACAGCCTGTCGGTCGGCACGTATGCCTCGTCGATCAGCTCCGACCCGATCTTCAGCTGCATCGGGACCGTGATGATGTTGAACCGTTCCGCCAGACGGGCGGGAAGTGACGCGGTCGAGTCGGTGACGACGGCTACTCGTGAGGACACGAACGAGGAGGTTAACGAAGCGTGATCGCAGTAGCCACTGACGAACGATGGCAATTCGTGTGATCTACCCCCGGGTGGTTACTTTTCGTGCACGGCGAACGCGAGGAGTGAACCCCTCGGAAAGGCGTCCGACTTGACACAATCGGGTGACTGCGCGTTGTTTGGAGTTGATCTACACGCGTCTCGTTTGCGCTGGAAGCCAAGGATATTCCACGCGTTACATGTGCGCGCTCTGTCCACTGTCGACGCTGGTTGGCGGTACCCGAGCTGGGTAAGCTCGCACAATCTTCGGCCTGGTTGAGTGAGTAGGTGACCATGGGTGCAAAAGAGCAGGAACTAGTTCCGCTGCACGCCGCTTTCGACGTTGTGTACCGAGGTTTTCATCGACGTCAGGTCATCGAGCACATCGAGAATCTCGAGGAGCAGCTGCGCTTCACGAGCCTCGACCGGGCGGAGGCGCTGGCACAGGCCGCCGATTTGCGCAAGCTGCTGGAAATGACGCGCCGGGACCTGGAGGAGGCGCGCGCCCGCATCGAGCGCCTGGAATCCACCTCCGGCACGCACGCGGGCGCCACCGAACGGATGCACCGCATGCTCCGCCTCGCCGAGGACGAGGCAGCGGAGATGCACCTGCAGGCCGAACGCGAGTGCGCCGATCTCCGTGCGCGGACCGACGTCGAGGTCGCCGCGTTGCGAGCCGACGCCGAACGCGAGGCGGCGGCAATGCGCTCGGAGGCCGAGTCCGAGCTCTACGCGACCCGTCAGGACTGCGCCAACCGCGCCGCGGCGATGGAGCGGCGCGAGCTGGAGATGGAACGCCGCTGCTCCGACCTCGAGGCGCAGCACCGTCAGCGCGCGGACGAGGTGGAGCGCGAGTGCGCCGCCGCGATGGCTCTCGCCCAGTCCGACGCCGACCGGCTGCTGCGTGAGACCGCTCTCCAGTGCAACGCCCTGGAGGCCGACTCCGAGCGCAAGCGGGAGAAGGCCCAGCAGTTCTTCGAGCTCACCATGACCCGGCGCCGCAACGAGGCCGCACAGCACCTGCAGGAGCAGGAGGCACTCGCCAAGGCGCGGGCGGAGTTCGTGGTGAAGGTGGCCTGCCGCGAGGCCAGCCGCCGCCTGGCCGAGGTCGCGCAACGGACCGACGAGCTGCACGAGCTGAGGCGCACCGTCCACACGCAACTCGCCGCGGCACGTGCGGCCCTGTCCGTCGCCGCCGACCGCGTTGCACCGGTGCATATCCCGGAACAGGTGGCCGCGTCGTGAAGCGCTGGGTGCCGCTGGCCGTCGGGGCGCTGATGGTGCCCGCGTCGGTGACGGCGTTCGGCTTCTCCGTGTACGGAGACGAACTGGAGACGGCGCTGTCGTCGTCGCCCGCCGCACCCGCCGTTCTCGCCGGCCCGGTGCCGGTCGAGGACTTCATCGCGCCGTTGCGGATGCAGCCGCCCGCTCCGCTGGTGGTGCCCGCGGCCGTCGCGCAGCAGCACGTGCGCGAGCTGTTCTCGTCGCACGCCGTCAAGGGCATCACGTTCGCGCCGGGCACCGCGTCGCTGGTGGGCCGCGGCGAGGACGTGCGCAGGAGCCTGGCCAGCGTGCTGCGCAACGTCACCGGCTCCGTGACGCTGGTGGCGCACGCCTGGAACGGCGAGACGGCGTCGCACCGCTGCGACGTGCTCGCCATGGAGCGGGCCGGCCTGGTGCGGCAGTACCTGGCCGAGCAGGGAGTCGACAGCGTCATCACCACTCGGGTGATCGTGGATCCCGTCTGGGGGCCGCCCTCTGACGGCGGACCTCAGGTCGACGTCCTCGTCGCATAGGACGTCCTCGTCGTCTAGGTAGGAGCCGTTCGCATGGCAGGGGCCGTCGGGATCGTCTTCGGGTTGTGCGTGCTGTCCTTCACGTTAGGGGCGGCCCTCATGTACGTGGTGCTGAGACGCCGCGAGGACGCCGGTGCTTCCCCGGCCTCCGCTGCTGCTGACGAGCCGGCTGATCGGGTGCGGGTGGAGAAGCCCGCCGTCGAGCCGGTCGACTACGACTACGACTCGCGGCCGATCCACCGCAACCCGGTGGTGGGGTTGCCGCAGCTGGAGCCTGCGCTGGCGGTGCTGGCCGTGCCGGTGGCGGAGGCCGAGCCTGTCGCGGAGGCTGAGCCCGTCGCGGAGGCTGAGCCTGTCGCGGAGGCTGAGCCTGTTGCGGAGGCCGCGCTAGCCGCGGAGCCTGCGCTGGTTGCGGAACCCGTGTCGGCTGCGGAACCCGTCGCGGCTGAAGAGCCGGAGCCTGTCGCGGAACTGGAGCCGGTCACGGAGCGAGGGCCGGTCACGGAGCGAGAGCCGGTTGTGGAACCGGAGCCGGTCGCCCAGGCAGAGCCTGAGGTTGTCGAGGAGCCCGTCGAGGAGCCCGAGATTGTCGGTGCTGACGGATACGATCGGGATGGGGACTTCGCGCCCCCCTTGGGGGAAATCGAAGCCCCCGAATCGATCGTAGCGGCGAGCACCGACAGTTCTGAGGCTGTCGAGGAGCCCGAGCCGGAACCCGCGCCGGAAGCGATCGTCGAAGCCACGTTGCCACCACCCGCCGCACCCCAGCCAATGGAACACATGACGTGGGTGGAGCGCGAAGACTTCCGGCAGCGCTACCTCCCGACGTTCGAAGAGGTGCGTCGCAATGCGGGCAGCAACTAGCCCGGCGTCCGAAAATCATCGGTTCATGTCCGAAACTCGCCGGACATGTATCGGTGTCCGCTGATATCACTTCGATCATGACTTCCAGCACCGACCGCACGCAGCTCTTCCACGCCCTTCACCAGCCGGGCCCGCTCACCCTTCCCAACGCCTGGGACGTCGCCTCCGCCCTCATCGTCGAAGCCGCCGGCGCCAAGGCCGTCGCCACCACGAGCGCCGGTGTGGCGTGGAGTCTCGGCGCCCCGGACGGCGACGCGCTGAGCCGCGACCTCGCGATCGACCTCGTCGCGAGGATCGCGAAGGCGGTCAGGGTTCCGGTGACCGCGGACATCGAGTCCGGCTTCGGCAAGAACGCGGACGAGGTCGGCGAGACCGTGCGGGCCGTCAGCGAGGCGGGCGCGTCCGGCGTCAACATCGAAGACGGGCACGGAGGCTCCGTGCGTGACGCGCAGGAGCAGAAGGAACGTCTTGCGGCGGCCAGGGAAGCGGCCCCGGAGCTCTACATCAACGCCAGGATCGACGTGTACCTGCGCGGGGTCGGCGACCCGGCGGACCGCCTGCAGGTCACCCTCGACCGCGCCAGGACGTACCTCGAGGCGGGGGCGAGCGGCATCTTCGTGCCCGGTGTGACCGACCTGGGCATCGTGCGGGAGCTGGCGAACGGCATCGACGCGCCGCTCAACGTGCTGGCCGGCCCTGGTGCGCCCGCGGTGGGTGAACTGGCGGGCGCGGGCGCGGCCAGGATCAGCGTCGGCACCGCGCTTCCGGAGATCGCCTATGCGGCGGCCAGGAAGGTGGCGCTGGAAGTGCTGACGAAGGGCACCTACAGCAGTGCTGAAGGTGGCATCGAATACGGCGAGCTGAACGCTCTCTTCGGCAACTAGTGCTTCTTGCCGCGGAACTTGCGCAGCAGCTGTTCGGCCTGCGCGCGCTTGCGCGGGTCGTTGGCCACCTGGCGTGCCTTGGTCTTCAGTCGCTGGCCCTGCGGACTGCGCAGGAACCTGGTGATCTTGTCCATGAACGAGGCCATCGGTCCTCCCGGGGTCCGTTACGTCCAGTTCAACGGACGGAACAGCACTCCGAGTTCCCGATGATCAGACCGGCGAAACTGTGATGCCCAGCGCACCGGGGCCCACGTGGGCGCCGATCGCCGAGCTGACCTGCGTCAACATGAACTGGCGGACGTTGGGCACGCCGCGACGGAGCTTGCGCAGCAGCCGGGAGGCCTTCTCCTCGGCGTCGAAGTGCTCGACCGCCACGTCCACGGTCTCGGTGCCCGCGCGCTTGATCGCGATGTCCAGCATCCGGTTGAGCGCGCGGTCGGCGCCCATCACGCGGTCCAGCGGCGTGATCTGGCCGTCGGCCATGGTCAGCAGCGGCTTCATCGACAGCGCGGAGCCGACCAGTGCGGCGGCGGCACCGATGCGGCCGCCGCGGCGCAGGTACTCGAGCGTGTCCACGTAGATCAGCTCGGTGGACCTGTCGAACCGGCGCTGGGCGGTCGTGAGCACTCTCTCCGCGCTGCCACCCGCTTCCGCGATCTTCGCGGCGGCCTGGACGGCGTAGCCGATGCTCATCCCGCAGGTGTGGGTGTCGACGACGTGCACGGGCACGCGCACCTGGGCGGCCGCGGTGCGGGCGGCCTCGACGGTCGCGGACTGGCGGCTCGACACGTGCACGGACACGATCGAGCGCACGCCCTGCGCGGCCAGTTCGTTGTACGTCCAGAAGAACGCACCGGGGTCGGGCGGGATCGTGGCCACCGGCACGTTCGAACGCATGGCCGAAACCAGCTCGGGGACCGGGATGCGGGACTCGTCATCGGTGTGGTCGCCGATCCGCACCTGGATCTGGACGACCTCGATCCCGAGTTGATCAGTCATCTGCGCCGGGAGGCAGGCCGTGGAATCGGTCACAACTGCTACTCGCCGGTACATGTCCGCGCAGTTTAGTCGCCCGAATGGGTTAGGTCTCAAAAGGTGGCGTTAACGGGTGATAACCGTCACGCTTGCGGGGTGCTTGCTGCCGTTTGCAGGGGTGCTACTGGCGGGTAACATCCGGGTGATGGCAGGGTCGTGAACACCCGGCGGCGCAGTCCTACAGTCCTCTGCGTAAGCGTCGCCGCCCGTCCGCAGGAGGTCGAAGAGGACCTATGAACATTGTTGTCCTGGTCAAGCAGGTGCCTGACACCTGGTCCGAGCGCAAGCTCACCGACGCCGACCACACCCTTGACCGCGAATCCGCGGATGCCGTGCTCGACGAGATCAACGAGCGCGCCGTCGAAGAGGCGCTGCAGCTGCAGGAAGCGCACGGCGGTGAGGTCACCGTCATCGCGATGGGCCCCGACCGCGCCACCGACGCCATCCGCAAGGCGCTGTCCATGGGTGCCGACAAGGCGATCCATGTGAGCGACGAGGCGCTGCACGGCTCGGATTCGCTGGCCACGGCGAAGGTCCTCGCGAAGGCGATCGGCACGGTCGAGAACGTCGACCTGGTCATCGCCGGCAACGAGGCGACCGACGGCCGCGCGGGCGCTGTCCCGGCCATGGTCGCCGAGCTGCTCGGCCTGCCGCAGGTCACCCAGCTGCGCAAGGTCACCGTCGAGGGCACGACGATCAAGGGCGAGCGCGAGACCGACGAGGGCGTCGCGTTCCTCGAGGCGTCGCTCCCGGCCGTCGTCAGCGTGACCGAGAAGATCAACGAGCCGCGTTACCCGTCCTTCAAGGGCATCATGGCCGCGAAGAAGAAGCCCGTCTCCACGGTCACCGTGGCGGACCTGGGCGTCGACGCGTCCGAGGTCGGCCTGTCCGGTGCGTGGACCCAGGTGCTTGAGGCGGCCCCGAAGCCGCCGCGCAGCGCGGGTCAGCGCGTCGAGGACGGTGGCGACGGCGGCGCGAAGATCGCCGAGTTCCTCGTCGGCCAGAAGCTCATCTGAGAAGGATTGGGAGGGAAGAAGAATGTCTGAAGTCCTGGTCCTGGTCGACCACGTCGACGGCGAGGTCAAGAAGGTCAGCTACGAGCTGCTGACGGCCGCGCGTCGTCTCGGCACGCCGGCCGCCGTGGTCGTGGGCGCGCCCGGCACCGCGTCGAAGATCCGCGAGTCGCTCGGCCGCTACGGCGCCGCGAAGGTCTACGCCGTCGAGTCCGACGACGCCGTCAGCTTCCTGGTGACGCCGAAGGTCGACGCCCTGGCCGCCCTCGCCCCGAACGCGTCCGCGGTGCTCGTCTCCGCGACCGTCGAGGGCAAGGAGGTCGCTGGCCGTCTCGCCGTGCGCATCGACTCCGGCTGGCTGGTCGACGTCGTGGACGTCGAGGCCGACGGCACCGGTGTGCAGTCCATCTTCGGTGGCGCGTTCGTCGTCAAGGCGAAGGTCAGCAAGGGCACCCCGATCATCAGCGTCCGCCCCGGCGGCGTCGAGGCCGAGGAGTCGGCCGCGGACGCCGTGCTGGACGAGTCGGTCTCCATCTCCGTGGACACCGCGAAGGCCGCCCGCGTGACCTCGCGCGAGGCCGTCGTCGGTGGCGACCGCCCGGAGCTCACCGAGGCCTCGGTCGTCGTCTCCGGTGGCCGTGGCGTCGGCTCGGCGGAGAAGTTCTCCGTCGTCGAGGAGCTGGCCGACTCGCTCGGTGCCGCCGTCGGTGCCTCGCGCGCCGCGGTCGACTCCGGCTACTACCCGCACCAGTTCCAGGTCGGCCAGACCGGTAAGACGGTCTCGCCGCAGCTGTACGTGGCGCTGGGCATCTCCGGTGCCATCCAGCACCGTGCGGGCATGCAGACCTCGAAGACGATCGTCGCGGTCAACAAGGACCCCGAGGCCCCGATCTTCGAGATCGCCGACTTCGGTGTCGTGGGCGACCTGTTCAACGTCGCGCCGCAGCTGACAGAAGAGGTCAAGAAGCGCAAGGGCTGAGCACTGCCGCTCGATGGGCCGTCCCGTTCATTCACGGGGCGGCCCGTTCGCGTTAACGGGACCACCGGTGGTTAACCCGACTGCCACTGACCGGTCATCGTTCCGACCTGCTGTCATTCGCCGACACGGCTTCACCCTGGTTCGCATGACGCAGCCGGAACTGCTTGTCAGCACCCCTGTCCAGCAGGACGGGAACGCTCCTCGCTACTCCCTCCTCGTCGCCCGCGACAGCGCCGAGGTCGTCGCCGCGCAGAGACTGCGCCACGAGGTGTTCGCCGGCGAGATGGGGGCGACGCTGCACACCAGCGTGCCCGGTCACGACGTCGACGAGTTCGATGAGCACTGCGACCACCTCGTCGTCCGCGACGACCGCACCGGCGAGATCGTCGGCGGTTACCGCATGCTGCCGCCCGAGCGCGCGAAGGAAGCCGGCCGGCTCTACAGCGACGGCGAGTTCGACCTCGCCAACCTGAAGGACATCCGGCACACCACGGTCGAGACCGGGCGCTCCTGCGTGCACCCCGATCACCGCAACGGCGCCGTCGTCAGCCTCGTGTGGGCGGGCATCGCGCGGTACATGCTGCTGAGCGGGCACAAGTGGCTCGTCGGGTGCGCGTCCATCCCGCTGCAGGACGGCGGCAGCTTTGCCGCCGGGGTGTGGGACACCGTGCACGCCAAGCACTACGCGCCAGAGCAGTACCGCGTCACGCCGCACAACCCGTGGGACGTCGACCGGATCGCGCGGCCTGGCAAGACCGCGCTGCCGCCGCTGCTGAAGGGCTATCTGCGCCTCGGTGCGTGGGTCTGCGGCCGGCCCGCGCTCGACGCCGACTTCGGGGTCGCGGACCTCTTCATCCTGCTCGGCATGGACCACGTGGACCAGCGCTACCTCAAGTTCTTCCTGGGGGAGACGGCATGAGTCACGCCTGGATGCCCACGTCGCCCTGCGGTGACGGCTGCGTCAGCACGTCTGCGCACCACGTCAGCCCGATCAGACAGGCCTGGCGTGCTTTCACCGCTGTCACCGCGATCCTGTGCGGCGCGGCGATCGCGATCGCGCTCCTGCTGCCGCGCAAGCAGCGGGAGAGCGCGATTCGCCTGTGGTTCCACGCCGTCCTGCGCGCGTTCGGCGTCAAGCTCCAGGTCCACGGCGCCAGGAAGTTCCAAGCCATGCCGGAACGCGGCGTGCTCGTGGCGAGCAACCACGTGTCCTGGCTGGACGAGCTCGCGATCGACTCGGTGCAGCCGATCCGGATCGTGGCCAAGAAGGACCTCAAGAGCTGGCCGGTCCTCGGCAGGCTCATCACGGCGGCGGGCACCGTCTACCTGGACCGCGAGAAGCTCCGCGAGCTGCCCAAGGCGGTCGAGGAGCTGGCGACCACCCTGCGCAACGGCAGCGCCGTCGGCATCCACGCCGAGGGCACGACGTGGTGCGGGCTCGCGTCCGGGCGCTACAAGCCCGCGCTGTTCCAGGCCGCGCTCGACGCCGGTGTGCCGGTGCGGCCGATCGTGCTGCGCTACCGGATCGGCGATCACCTGACGACGCAGCCGGCGTTCGTGGGCAGCGACACGCTGATCGACTCCATCCGGCGCGTGCTCAGGATGAAAGGCCTGGTCGTCGAGGTCCACGTGCTCGACGAGATCGCTCCCGGCCGCGCGGCGAACCGCAGGGAGCTCGCGAAACTTGCCGAGGAACAAGCAAACCGCTTGACCTCGACCGAACTGGAGATAGCACCATCAACGGGTGACTCTCACCGCGCCCGCACCGTCTCGCCTCTGGTCGCCTGACCGCCGCTGGCCCACGACGGGCATCCTCCTGCTGGTCACGCTCGTCGCCTTCGAGGTGATGGGCGTCGGCACGGCGATGCCCACCATGGTCCGCGAACTCGAGGGCGAAGCGCTGTACGCGTGGCCGTTCCTGGCGAACCTCGCGGCGAGCGTCATCGCGACGGTCTTCTCCGGGCGGCTCTCCGACCGGCGCGGACCGAAGCCCTCGGTGCTGATCGGCGTCAGCCTCTTCCTGGCCGGACTCGTCGTCGCGGGCGTCGCCGAGACCATGACCGTGCTGCTCGTCGGGCGCGTGCTGCAGGGCTTCGGCGTGGGCTTCCTGATCGTCGCGATCTACGTGCTGATCGCGCTCGCTTATCCCGAGAGCGACCGGCCCGCGGTGTTCGGCGCGCTGTCTGCGGCCTGGGTGGTGCCGTCACTGGTGGGTCCGGCGGTGGCGGGCTGGGCGACCGAGCACCTGAGCTGGCGGCTGGTCTTCCTCGCGATCATCCCGCTCGTGTTGATCGGCAGCGTGCTGCTCGTTCCGGTGCTCAAGGGCCTGCCTCCGCACGACGCGGCGCCGCCGCAGCGCAAGTACCTGCCGCTCGCCGCGGTGGCGGTCGGTGTCGGTGTGGCGAGCCTGAGCTGGGCGTTGCAGCACCGCACGTGGTGGCTGCTCGCGGTGGCGTTGCTGCTGCTGGCGCCCGCACTGCGCATCCTGCTGCCGAAGGGCACCCTGCTCGCCCGGCGCGGTCTGCCCGTCACGATCCTCGCGCGCGGCCTGCTGGCCGGCACGTTCTTCGCGGTCGAGGGCTTCATCCCGCTCACGCTGACCGTCGTGCACGGCTACTCGCCCCTGGAGGCGGGCATCCCGCTGACGCTGAGCGCGCTCGGCTGGGCCAGCGCGTCGATGTGGGCGTCGCGGCACCCGGAGATCCAGCGCTACACGCTGGTGCGGGTCGGCTTCCTGTTCACCGCGACGGGCATGGCGGCCGTGACGCTCATCGCACCGTCGTGGGGCCCTGCCTGGCTGACGCCGGTCCTGTGGGCCCTCGCGGGCGCGGGCATGGGCATGGCGACCTCCAGCGTCGGCGTGCTGATGATGGCGGCGTCTCCCGAGGAGGACCGCGGTTTCAACTCCGCCGCACTGCAGATCTCGGACATGCTCTTCGCGGCGACCATGATCGGCATCGGCGGTGTGCTGGTGGTGGCGACCGCGCCGACCGCGGGCGTGGTGGTGCTGAACCTGTCGATGGCGGCGTTGGCCGTGGTGGGAGCGATTCTGACCGGGCCCCGCATGCGGGCTACCCTTGAGCCCTGATGGCTTATCTCGACCACGCTGCCACGACCCCGATGCACCCCGAGGCGGTCGCGGCCATGACCGAGGCGTTGTCCACCACGGGCAACGCCTCGTCGCTGCACACCTCCGGCAGGCGGGCGCGGCGTGCGATCGAAGAGGCCCGCGAGACCATCGCCGACGCCCTGGGCGCCCGGCCGTCCGAGGTGCTGTTCACCGGTGGCGGCACGGAGAGCGACAACCTCGCGGTCAAGGGCATCTACTGGGCGAGCGGCAAGCGTCGTGTCCTGGCCTCGGCCGTCGAGCACCACGCGGTGCTGGACGCCGTCGAGTGGCTGGAGCGGCAGGGCGCCGAGGTCACCTGGCTGCCGACGGACCGCTTCGGCCGGGTGTCCGCGGAGTCGGTCGCCGGGGCCCTGGACGACGACGTAGCGCTCGTCACGACGATGTGGGCGAACAACGAGGTCGGCACCATCAATTCGGTGCACGACATCGCTCGCGTCTGTGCTGAGCGTGGTGTGCCGTTCCACACGGACGCGGTGCAGGCCGTGGGCGCTGTCCCGGTCGACTTCGCTGCTTCCGGCGCCTCCGCGCTGACCATGACCGGCCACAAGGTCGGCGGCCCGTACGGCGTCGGCGTGCTGCTGCTGGCGCGCGACGTGAAGTGCGCGCCGTTGCTGCACGGCGGCGGCCAGGAGCGGGACGTGCGGTCCGGCACGCTGGACGTGCCGTCGATCGTCGGCCTCGCGCGGGCCGTGCGGATCGCGGTGGACGAGCAGGAGCAGCGCGCGCGTGAGCTCACCGCACTGCGCGAGGAGTTGATCTCGTCGGTGCGCGCGGTGGTGCCGGACGTGATCGTCAACGGCGACCCGGACGACCGGCTGCCCGGCAACGCGCACCTGACGTTCCCCGGCTGCGAGGGCGACAGTCTGCTGATGCTGCTGGACGCGCGCGGTGTCGAGTGCTCGACGGGTTCCGCGTGCACGGCGGGTGTGGCGCAGCCTTCGCACGTGCTGCTGGCGATGGGTGTGGAGCCGTCCCTGGCGCGCGGTTCGTTGCGGTTCTCGCTCGGGCATACGTCGACGCGCGCGGACGTTGAAAAGCTCGCGTCGGTCATCGGCCCGGTGGTCGAGCGCGCGCGTACGGCAGGTTTGGCAGGCATGAGGCGTTCCCGGAAGGTGGTCAAGCAGTGAAGGTCCTCGCGGCGATGAGCGGTGGTGTCGACTCCGCGGTGGCGGCGGCACGCGCCGTCGAAGCGGGACACGACGTGACGGGCGTGCACCTGGCGTTGTCGGCCAAGCCCGGCACGCTGCGCACGGGCGCCCGCGGCTGCTGCACGATCGAAGACGCCCACGACGCCCGCCGCGCGGCCGACCTGATGGGCATCCCGTTCTACGTCTGGGACTTCGCCGAGCGCTTCACCGAGGAGGTCGTGGAGGACTTCGTCGCGGAGTACGCGGCGGGCCGCACGCCGAACCCGTGCCTGCGCTGCAACGAGCGGATCAAGTTCGAGGCGTTGCTGGACAAGGCGATCGCGCTGGGCTTCGACGCCGTCTGCACCGGCCACTACGCACGGCTCGCCGTCGTGGACGGCCGGCCAGAGCTGCGTCGCTCCGCCGACCTGGGCAAGGACCAGTCCTACGTCCTGGCGTCGCTGACCGCGGACCAGCTCGTGCACGCGATGTTCCCGTTGGGGGACACCACGAAGGAGCTCGTTCGCGAGGAGGCCGCGGCGCGCGGTCTCTCGGTCGCGAAGAAGCCGGACAGCAACGACATCTGCTTCATCCCGGACGGCGACACGCAGAAGTTCCTCGCCGGCCGCATGGAGACCAAGCCGGGCCTGCTGATCGACGACGAGACGGGCGCGGTGCTCGGCCGGCACGCGGGCGTGCACGAGTTCACCGTGGGCCAGCGCAAGGGCCTGGGAATCGACGGCCCCGCGCCAGACGGCCGTCCTCGCTACGTCCTGGCGCTGGAGCCGGTGTCCGGCAACGTCCGCGTGGGCTCGGTCGAGAAGCTCGCGGTGACCGGGATCGCCGCGTCGAACCCGATCGCGCACGTGGAGCTGGACGGGCCGGTCGAGTGCGTCGCCCAGGTGCGGGCGCACGGCGGTACGGCGCCGGCGGTCGCCGAGCTGGTCGACGGGATGCTGAGGGTGCAGCTGCGGGAGCCGCTCAAGGGTGTGGCGCCGGGGCAGGCCGTGGCGATCTACCGCGAGGACGCGGCGGGCGACGTGGTGCTGGCCAGCGCGACGATCGACGCGACCAGCTGATCCGGTTGTCGCTCGGTAGCGTCCGCGGTGTGACGTTCACCGACGCCGACAACGCCGCGCTCTACGACAGGCTGAACCCGTGGAAGGGTGCGGACGCCGACTTCTACGACCCCTTGGTCGACGAGGCGCGCGACGTGCTCGACGTCGGTTGTGGCACGGGCCAGATGCTGATCGCGGCGCGGGAGCGCGGCCATGCCGGGCGTCTCGTCGGCCTCGACCCGCACGACCCGTCGCTGGACCGGGCACGCCGGCGCACCGACGTCGAGTGGGTGCTGGCGAAGGCCGAGGACGCCCGCTGGGAGGCGGAATTCGGTCTCGCGGTCATGTCCAGCAACGCGTTCCAGTGCTTCGTGACCGACGACGAGCTGCGGAACTCGTTGCGCGCCATCAGGAAAGCGCTGCGACCCGGAGCGCGGTTCGCGTTCGACACACGAAATCCCGCCGCCCGTGAGTGGGACGCGTGGCGGGACGCGACCTTCGAGATCGACGACCTCCTGGTGAGCTACGAGGTCGAGACGGTCGAGGACGGCGTGGTGACGTTCACCGAGTCGACCTCCCGTGACGGCGATCTGCTCAGGTGCGACCGGGCCTCGTTGCGGTTCCTCGAGGTCGATGAGCTGAACGGGTTTCTCGCCGAGACCGGCTTCATGATCGAGGGGCAGTACGGCGGCTGGACGCGCGGCCCGATCACCGACCGCACCAGGTCGATCGTCACCGTGGCCGCCACTCGGAGCTGGTGACGCGCCCAGCTGGGGACGCCGACCGCTCTGCCGAGCGTGAACCACCGGCCGGCGTCCCGGCTCGCACTCCCAGCTCCACAAAGGACAGCGGCGGTCACGGCGCCGGCGGTCGCGTGCTCGGCGGGTCCGGCGGGGGCGGGGTTTCGATGCTGCTGGTGACGGACGGCGGTGGCGGCGAGAACGTCGTGGTCACCGGTGGCTCGACGACGGGCGTCGGCGGCTCGATGCGGGGCATCGCGGTGGTGGTCGCCGTGGTCGTGGTGGGTTTGGACGCCGAAGCCGGGGTGGTCGTGGGCGCGCTCGAGGAGGTGCGGCTCGGCGACGTGGCCGGGTTCTGCGGCACGGTCGCGCGAACGTTCAGCTCTGCCGGGGCGTTGGGGACGGTCGCGGTCTGGTTCGGTTCGCCCGTGGTGGTGGTGCCGGTCGAACGATCCGCCCAGGTCACGGCGGCCAGCGCGGCGACGCCGATGGCCATTATGCCGGTCGCCCCGACGATGATCTTGGGGCGCTTGCGGCCGCGCTGGCGGGGAGCGGACAGCGGCGCGGTCGTCACCACGGGGCGGGTCGGCGGGGCGGTGCGCGTGAGCACGGGGCGTGCGTCGAACGCGGCCAGCGCGGCGCCGGTCGCCACGGACGTGCTCTGGTCGGTGTCCACGGCGACCGGGCGGCCCAGTTCCATCGAGATCAGCTGTGCCACCAGCGGGATGCGGGACGAGCCGCCGACGAGCAGCACCGCGGCCAGGTCTTCCGGTTCCAGCCCTGCCGAGCGCACGGTGCGGCGCAGTGCCTCGACCGTGTCGTCCAGAGCGGGCCGGATCATCGCCTCGAACTCACCGCGCACCAGCCGGATCTGTGCGCGCGTTCCGGGCAGCAGCACCGGAATGGTGACCTCGGTGTCGGTGGACAACGCCTCCTTGGCCTCGGTGCAGTCCCTGCGCAGCCGGGCGACCGCGGCGACCGTGACCGGGTCCTCCGGGTCCAACTCGTCCACGACGTCGGTGATGCTCGCGCGGACGTGGTCGAACACGACCTCGTCGAAGTCGATGCCGCCCAGCCGTTCAATGCCTTCGGGACGGCCGAGCAGCTCGAACCCCGCGCACTCGGTGCGGCGCAGGACGGCGGCGTCGAACGTGCCGCCACCCAGGTCGTAGACGGCGATCGTGCCGCCGGGCTCGATGCGTTGCGCCGAGGCGTAGTGCACGGCGGCCGCTTCCGGTTCGGTGAGGAACACGACGTCGTCCAGGCCGGCGGCGCGCAGCCCTTCGGTGAGCCGGGCCATCTTGTGCGGGCCCCATCCGGCGGGATGGGTGATCGCGATCCGGTCCGGTGCCGCGCCCTCGCGCTCGGTCACCCGGTCGACGACCCAGCGCGCCAGGAAGCCGGTGAGCTCGTGTGCGTGCTGGGGGCTACCGGCCACCATCAGCGGGGTCGGGTCGCCGATCCGGCGCTTGAACTCGCGGATCACCCGCTCCGGGTCCGTCACCGCACGGCGTTCCGCCGCCTCCCCGACGAGCACACCGGAGTCCTCGCCGAGGTACAGAACCGAGGCGACCGACGCCGACCGGGGACTCAGTGCCACAACCTCGGCGGATGTGGACGTCCGGTGCACGGCGGCGGCGGTGAACGTCGTGCCCAGGTCAACACCCAATTGATAGACCACAGCGCGCAACATTAGCAACATTTCCGGCGGGAACTGCAATCCCCTATTTCCCCTATCTTGCCACCCCGATCCCCGTCACTCATTCGGGTGGCGCGGTATGTTCGGCATCCCCCAGCGGCCTCCCGTGGAATTCGGAGCGATCACCGATGGCAAGCTTCTGCCGCGGTCCTAGCGTTCGTGCGGTCGAGCGCGGAGTTCGGCGTGCATTCGAAGCGATCAGTGACCTAGAGGAGAAGGCAAACGCCATGACCAGCCTGCTGGAATTCATTCTCAACCTGCTCCGAGACCCGGTGGCTCAGGAGCAGTTCAAGGCAGACCCCCAGCAGGCCCTGCGCGATCACGGGTTCGACGAGGTCTGCGGGCAGGACGTGCACGACGCGTTGCCGCTGGTGGTGGACAACGTCCTGGTGAGCGGCACGGGCGGCCCGCTGCCGTCGCCACAACCGGGCGAGGACCACTTCGACATCGCGATCCGGCAGATCGACCACATCGTGAACAACTATTCCTACACCGACAGCCACGACACGCACGTGGATTATTCGGTGCACCAGACCATCTGGACCCAGGGGGACGTGAACCAGTCCTTCGACAACGACTACGGCAACGACAACGGCACCGTCAACGACAACGACACCACCAACGACAACGACACCATCAACGCGAACGACAGCACGGTTGTCGACGGTGATGCCAACGCCACCGCCACCGGCGACGCGGATCTGCAGAACTTCGGTCAGGGCGACGTCACCGGGAACTCCGGCAACAATTCCGAATCTGATTCACATGAGGTGACCCACCAGCATTCCCACACCACGATCGACGCCTCGTACCGCGAGGAGCACGAGCACAACGTCGGCATCGACCACACCGACCAGCACGGCCTGGTGAACGTCGACGACACGTTGAACGACGTCGACCTGTTGAGCCACAACGACGTCGACCTGCTCAACGGCCTGCACCTGTAGGGCACCACCGCCCGGTCCAGGTGTCACGCCTGGGCCGGGTACCGGAGCCCACGAGAAGGATTCTGTGAGGGAGTAGCACTTGTCGGTTCCCGCAGCGATCGAGGTCGTCGACCTCGCGCTCCAGGCGGCACTCGCCTACGGTCGCGCGGACTTCGGCGCCCGCCTGCGCCAGACTCGGCGCAGGCTGACCGAGGACGGCGTCCGGGTGCTCGTGGTCGGAGAGTTCAAGCAAGGCAAGAGCCATTTGGTCAACGCGCTGCTCAACGCGTCCGTGTGCCCGATCGACGACGACATCGCCACCACGGTTCCCACCATCGTGCGCTACGGGGAGGAGCCCGCGGCCGTGGTCGTGCACGAGTACGGCGGTGAGGCGCCGGCCGAGAGCAAGCCCGTCCCGGTCGACCGGCTCGCGGACTACGTCTGCGACCCCGGCAACCGGCGCGGTGTCAGCTACGCCGAGGTGGGTGTCCCCCGCACGTTGCTGGCCGGTGGGCTGGTCGTGGTGGACACGCCGAGCGTCGGCGGGCTCGCTTCCATGCGCGGTGCGGCGACCATCGCCGCGTTGCCGCTGGCCGACGCGGTGGTGTTCGTCTCGGACGCGGGCTCGGAGTTCACCGCGCCCGAACTGGACTTCCTCCGGCACGCCGCGCAGGTGTGCCCGAACATCATCTGCGCGTTGACGAAGATCGACCTCTACCCGCACTGGCGGCGCATCGCCGAGATCGACCGCCGGCACCTCGCCAACGCCGAGCTGGAGGCGGAGATCGTGCCCGTCTCGTCGACGCTGCGGCTGCACGCGGTCCGCACCAACGACCACATGCTCAACACCGAGTCCGGTTTTCCCGTGCTGATCGGGCACTTGCGCGACCGGATAGCCGGCCAGGCCGGCCAGCTCGCGTGCCGCGCCGCGGCGCAGGACGTGCTGGCGGTCACCGAGCAACTGACGACCACCATGCGGGCGCAGCTCTCGGCCTACCAGGGCGGTGACGCCTCCGCCGAGCTGATCCGCGAGCTGGAGCTGGCGCAGCTGCGGGCCGATCGGCTGCGGGAACGGTCGGCGCGCTGGCAGCAGACGCTGAGCGACGGCATCGCGGATCTGATCTCGGACATCGAGTACGACCTGCGCGACAGGATGCGGCAGATCGGCCGCGACGCCGAACGCGAGATCGACCAGGCCGATCCCGTCGCGATGGAGGACCAGTTCGCCGCCTGGCTGCAGCAGCAGGTCTCCGGTGCCGCGTCAGCGAACTTCGTGTGGGCGATGGACCGGGGACGTTGGCTCGCCGACCAGGTGGCCGACCACTTCGCCGAGGACGGTGACAAGGTGCTGCCGGACCTGCGTGACGTCGATTTCGCCAGGATGACCGGCTCCATCGATGCCATCGTGATGCCGCGCAACGAGAAGCTGAAGCTGGGCAACAAGCTCATCCTGGGCATGCGCGGCGGTTACGGCGGCACGCTGATGTTCGGCATGGCGGGCACGCTGGTGGGGATGGCGCTGCTGAACCCGTTCTCGATCGCCGCAGGCCTGCTGCTGGGCGGCCGCACGGTGCGAGAGGAACGCAAGAGATTGGTGCAGCGGCGGCAGATGGAGGCCAAGAGCGCGGTCCGCCGGCACCTGGACGACGTCGTTTTCCAGCTGGGCAAGGAGTCCAGGGACATGCTCCGCGAGGTTCAGCGCACGTTGCGCAACCACTTCACCGGTCACGCCGAGGAGCTGCAGCGGTCGGTGAACGACTCGTTGCAGGCGGCGCAGAACGCGTTGCGGGCCAACAAGGAGGAGTGCAAACGCGCGATCGCGGACCTGCAGGCCGAACTCGCCCGCATCGCCGCGCTGGAGGATCGCGCGCGTGATCTGACGGCGGGACCGCAGCTCGTGCTGAGCGAGGTGGCGCGTTGAACACGACTTCGGGACTCGGCGCGTCCGTGCGTGCCGTGATGCGCCGGGCGATCAAGGCGTATCGGGACTGCCCAGACATGGTGGCGTACCTGCAACGGCATCTGGACCGGATGAACGAGCCGCTGCGCGTCGCGATCGCGGGGCAGGTCAAGGCGGGCAAGTCGACGTTGCTGAACGCGTTGGTCGGCGAGGAGATCGCGGCCACCGACGCGGGCGAGTGCACCCGCGCCGTCACCTGGTACCGCGCCGCCGAGACACCGCGGGTCACGTTGCATCCGTCGGACGCCCCGCCCCGGCAGCTGCCGATCGACCGGCGTGACGGTGCGTTGCGCATGGACCTGGGCACGGACCGGGTTGACCGCGTGGTCGTCGACTGGCCGTCACAGCACCTGCGCACCATGACCCTGATCGACACGCCGGGCCTGCAGTCGATCTCCGCGGAGATCTCGGCACGCACGGCCGGCTTCCTGTCCGGTGACGAGGAGCCGGCGGAGGCCGACGCGGTGATCTACCTGATGCGGCACCTGCACTCGAGCAACGTGCGGTTCCTGGAGTCGTTCTACGACCGGGGCATCGCTCGTGCGACGCCGGTGAACACCATCGCGGTGCTGTCGCGGGCGGACGAGATCGGAGCGGGCCGGGTCGACGCGTTGATGTCCGCGCGGCGCATCGCACGCCGGTACGGCGCCGACGAGAAGCTGCGGTCGTTGTGTCAGACCGTCGTGCCGGTGTCCGGTTTGCTGGCGCAGGCGGGCAGGACGATGCGGCAGGCCGAGTTCGCGGCGTTCCTCGAGCTCGTGCGGGCGCGGCGATCCGATGTCGAGGCCGCGCTGCTCTCCGCCGACCGGTTCGCGCGCTACGACGGCCTGGAACCGGACGTCTGCGTCGACCTGTTGCACCGGTTCGGACTGAGCGGTGTCCGGCTGGCCGTCACGTTGGTGCGGCAGGGTTTCGACGGCGCGCCGAAGCTCGCCGCCGAACTGGTGCGGCGCAGCGGCCTCGACGAGCTGCGCGAGGTGCTCACCGCGCAGTTCACCGCTCGCGCCGAGCTGTTGAAGGCGCGGTCCGCACTGCTCGCGCTGGACGTGGTGCTCAGCAGAGCGGTCCGGCCGGAGACGCAGGCGCTGGTCGTCGAGGTGGAACGGATCGTGGCGGGTGCGCACGAGTTCGCCGAGCTGCGGCTGCTCAGCTCGTTGCGGCTGGGCTCGGTGAAGCTCCCCGCCGACGTGCTCACCGAGGCCGAGAGGTTGCTCGGCGGGCTGGGCGTGGGTTCGACGACCAGGCTGGGTCTCGGTGTGCACGCCACCATGGCCGAGCAGCGCAACGCCGCGCTGGACGCACTGAGCCGGTGGCGACGGCGCCTCGAGAACCCGCTGTCCAGCCTGGCGCTGACCGACGCGTCCCGCATCGTGATCCGCAGCTGCGAGGGCCTGCTGGCAGAGTTCGCTGACTGACGGCATCAGGCCGTCAGCAGGGTGCGGAGCTGGGTGAAGAGCTCGCTGCGGGTCGCGCAACCGAGACGGCGGCGCATCTTCGCCACGTGGTGTTCGACGGTCTTGGCGGAGATGAACAGTCGTTCGCCGATCTGTTTGTACGTCAGACCGCTCACGACCAGCTCCGCGACCTCGCGCTCACGGCCGCTGAGCGGCGTGCCGAGAAGTTCGGTCGCCACCTGGGTCTGCGCGGGTGTGTCCACAGAGGTCAGCTCACGCGCGAGCGCCAGCAGCGAGCTCATCGCGGCCCGGTCGCGGCAGCGGATCGCGGCCTGCCCGGCCAGCCGCGCACCCTCCCAGGACTGTCCGGCCGCCCACAAGCCGCGGGACGCCCGCTCGACCACCGCGACGTCGATGTCGCCTGCCAGCACGCGCAGCCACGCTCGTGCCGCGTCGGCCAGCGCGGGGTGGCTGCCCGCGAACCGGGCCAGAGCGGCGGCGTGCTGGTTGGCCTCCTGCGGTGACTCGGCGACGATGGCCGCCTGCAGGCGAGCCCAGTGCAGCGGCGCCGCCCAGAACGCCGGGCGGCCCAGGTCGTCGAGCAGCCGGTCGGCATCGGCGAGGTGCGCGGCCAGCCACGCGGGCTCGCCGACGCGGGCCGCGGCGATCGCCAGTTCTCCCAGCGGCAGCAGCACGTAGAGGTCCGTGGTGTGGTGCAGCACGGCTTCCCGTGCACGGGCCCACGAGTGGGTCAGCGCCACTACGTCACCGGCACGCCGGGCGATCGCGGCGGCCAGCGCGGCCGCGAACAGCTCGTCTCGTGGTTCGAGCAGGTCGCAGGCGTCGAGCAGGGCGCGTGCCGCGGTGAGGTTGCCCTGGCGCATGACGATCCAGGCCCGCAACAGCTGATGCCGGGGCGAGAGATGTCCGCTCAGCACCGACTCGCCGATCGAGAACTCTCCGCAGTGGAGCGCCACGACAGCGGTCAGTGCCGCCGGGTCGTCGGTGAGCAGAGCGGTCTGTCCCACCGGTTCGAGCAGTGCGGCGGCACGGGCCAGCCGGGACAGCGCGGCGGCGGGGGTGCTGGTGATCGTGTCGAGAAGCCCCTGCGCCGTCAGGTGCTGGGCACCGGCGAGCAGCGTCGGTCCGGTGACCGCCGAGGCGAGCAGGTGCTGCGCCTCAGAGAGCGCGCCGACGCCGAGCAACGCGGGAACCATCACCAGGGCGTGCTCGCCCAGCGCCGGTGCACCCAGCCATCGGTAGAGATCCACGCCACGTGCCAGCATGCCCCTGCGCGCCAGCACCGCCGCCGCGACCATGACCGCGCGCGGACGGTCGGGCGCTCGCGGATCGCCGATCACCTGGTCGGTGAAGCGCAGTGCGGTGTCGAGATCACCCGCGAGCGCCGCGGCTTCCGCCTGACGGGCCGGCATCAGCGGGGTGGGTGCGGCCGCAGTGAGGCTCAGAATGGCCTGACGCGCCAGTGGAACGAGGTCACCGGCGTCCGTGAGCAGGCCGGTCGCGAACGCGCCCTCGCACGCGCTCACGCCGACCCCGGCCGCCTTGGCGAGCAGCACCTGGCGCACCTGCTCGTCGAGGCAGTCGAGGTCGTGCCGGAACTGTTCGATCACCCCGTCCGGGATCGTCTCCTGACCGACGAGCCTGCCGTCGGCGAGCCTGCCGGTCTCGTGCAGCGCGGCGACGAACCGGTCCACCAGTGACGGAATGCCGTTGGTCTGCTCGAACAGGAAGTCGGTGAGCTCGTCGCAGGGCGGGTGACCGAGCACGTCGGCCGCGCGGGCGGCCACGGCGGCTCGGTCCAGCCTGCCGAGCACCACCGGCAGACGGCACCTGCCCAGCACCGCGCCCAACGCGCTGAGCGCGGGCGGGCGTGGCCACGGCCGGTAGGCGACCACCAGGCGGTGCGTGCGGGCGACGGCCAGCCTGCGGAGCCGGTCGAGCGTCCCGTCGTCGAGCGCGTGCGCGTCGTCCACCAGCAGCGCGGTGGAAGTGTCCTCTGTGTACTCGCGCGCCACCGGGACACCGGCGTCGCGGTAGATGCGGGCGAGTGTTTCCAGCGTGGCGGTCTTACCGCAGCCACCGGGACCTGCGACGGCCGCGACCAGCGGTGCGTGCGGATCTGCGACGACGTCCCGGCAGAGCCGTTGTGCCGCGGACGGCAATGGGGTGCTCCTTCTTCTTGATCGTTTCCCCGACGGCTCTACGGATATCGGCTGTCTGCCCAGAATCTTTAGGCTGGGATCTTCAGCGCGGGGCCCACTCGCTGTTCGCGCCGCACAGGATCACGCACGGCAGCTCGCCCGGCACGTCTCCACGCAGGAAGGCCGCGAACGCCACCGCGCCCGCGGGTTCGACGGCCAGCCGGAACTCCTCCCACAGCCGGTCCCTGGCCGCGAGCAGTTCGGCATCGGACACCAGCACCGACGAAACCCGGTGCCGCTGCAGGATCTCCAGCGCCAGCGAGCCCGCCCTGGTGGCGCCGAGCGCGTCTGCCGCGACGGAGTTCACCGCGGAGTCGACGGGCTCACCTGCGGTCAGGGCGTTGTGCATCGCGCGGCAGTTCTCCGGCTCGACCGCGATGACGCGCCGCCCACCGGAGGCGAGTGCGGCACCGGCCACGAGCCCGCCGCCACCGACGGCGACACCGATCGTGTCCACTTCGGGCACGTCCTCGACGATCTCACGGGTGACCGTCGACTGGCCCTCGATCACCTCGGGATCGTTGTACGCCTCGATGTAGGCCGGTCCGAAGTCGCGCGCGGCCGCGGCGGCCTCGGCGTAGGTGGTGCCGTGTCGGATCAGCTTGGCGCCCAGCGCTTCGATGCGGGTGGTCTTGCTCTCCGGTGCGGTCACCGGCACGAACACGGTGGCATGTGCGCCGAGCAGTTGCGCGGCCTGGGCCACGGCGATGCCGTGGTTGCCTCCGGACGCGGTCACCACCTCGGAGACGTTCAGCGACAGCAGCTTGTTGACCGCGCCGCGGATCTTGAACGAACCCGTGAGCTGGAGGTGCTCCAGCTTGAACACGAGCGGTCGCCCGTCGACGGTCACGCGCATGACCGGGGTGCGGCGGACGTACTGCGACAACGTTCTCATGTGACCAGCTTCCACAAGAACTGCACGAGAGTCACGATGCCCAGCAGGAAGCACACCAGGACGAACGTGCCGCCGACCATCACGATCAGGCAGGCACCCCAGGACGTTTCCTCGTGCGGTGTCGCGTCCAGCTCGCGTTGCAGCTCGACCCGCGCTTCCAGGTACAGCGACGCGAGCCGGGTGCGCGCGGTCTCGGTGGGGGCCTCGTCCACGCGGCCCTGCCAGCACAGCGCGACCAGGCGGGCCTCGGCGCGGCGGTAGGCGCGTTCGAAGGCCAGCGTCTCCTCGGGGTCGCGTTCGTCGGAGAGGTAGGTCCAGCGGCCGGCTTGGGCCGGTTGGCCGAGCACGCGATAGACCTCGGCGAGGCGCTCGCGCAGATCGAGCCGGTGCGGGTAGGAGCCGACGAGGCCGGCGACGCGCTGACGTGCGCGAAGCACGTTCGCGAGGTCGCCCTGGCGCAACTCCTCGGCCGCTTTGTGGAGCGTCAGCTCTACCGGCATGAAGATTAGTTTCGCAGGCAGGGCTAGCTTTGACCCGTGTTCGGCCTATCGCTGCTGGTGTCCGGCCTGGCTTGGTGGCTGGGTCTGTACCTGCTCGCCCGTGATCCGCGCAAGCCGCTGATGTGGTGGGCGGGCGCGGGTTTGATCAGCTATGCGGCGGTGATCGTCGTGCCACATCCGGTGCTGGTCGGTCTACCGGCGCTGGCCTGGACGGGTGCAATCCTGCTGCTGGTTCGTTCGCCGCTGATCCGGTGGTGGATCTTCGCGGTCGTGCCGGTGCTCGCCGTTTCGCTCTGGCTGCCGTGGATCGTGCTGCTGCCGCTGGCCGTCGCGACAGCGCTAGCCATAAGGAAACGCACTTACTTTTCACTCGTAGGAGTGATGTTCGGTCTGTCGGCTGGCGCGTTCCTGCTGGGGCTGCTGCCTGACGCGATCACGCTGCCCTCGCTCGGCTTCGACGTGGTGGTGTTCGGGATCCTGGTCGCGGTCACCGACGCGGTCGAGGAGGGTGAGGCGATCCGCGCGGACATGGTGCGGTCCCTCGTGATCGCGGCCTTCACGGCCCTGCTGTTCGGGTCGCAGGTGGTGTTGTTCGGTGGTCCGGATCTGCTCGTCCACACGACGGTCGCGGCGGCGATCGCGGTGCAGGTGCTGGCGAACCCGCTCGCCTCGGTCGTCGACCGGCTGGCCGTGCCCGCTGTCGCGGCCGAGCGCGCCGAGCTGCGCGAGGCGGCCGATTCGTTGCCCAAGCGACGGCCGCTGGTCACCGAGGACGAGGCCGAGTTCGCGCGGCTCACCCGGAAGGCGTTGAGCCACTACGGCGATCTGGGAAAGCTCGTCGCGAGCCCGTTGATCGCTTTGACGGAACCGGGCCCGCCGCTCGATCGGGCGGCGGCGTTGAAGAATCTGCTGTTGACGAGCATTCAACGGCTCAAGCCCGCCGACGGTGATTTCGGCACGAGCGACGAATGGCGTTATTACAACGCCCTGTACTTCTACTACGTCAAGGGAATCCGCCCGTACTCGGTGCGGACCAAGCGCGAGGACCTCGACGCCGAGGACCGCCGCGCGCTGCAGTGGTTCGTGACCCAGGTGCCCGAGCGCACCCTCCACAACTGGCAGAACGCCGCCGCGCGCCTGGTCGCGGCGGACCTGATGGCAGGAGTTGGCAGCGCTTGACGTGGTTCTGGCAGCGTTGACCGGGCGATCGTCGGGCCATGTTGAAATTCGCCTTGAAACTCGACGGTGTCGCTTCGTTCGCTCTCGGTCTGCTGACCGTGCTGGTCCGCCCGGAGGTCGGCATGCCGGTGGGATGGCAGCTCGGGCTCGGCCTTTTCTGCGTGTTCTACGGCGTGGGCGTGTTCGCATTGGGCACCCGCGCCAACCCGGACCGCCGAATCGTCTTGCTGATCATCATCGGCAACCTGGTGTGGGGTGCGGACAGCATTCTCACGGCCGCGCTGAACTGGTTCCCGCTCACCGGTGCCGGCACCGTGATGGTCGTCGCTCAGGGCCTCGCCGTGATCGGGTTCGCGGTCCTGCAGTTCATCGCTCTTCGCTCGGCGTCTGCCGCAGGGTCCGCGAGCGACCGCGGAACTCGGCCACCGTCTCGGTCCCTCGCCTGACCGTGATGTCGTAGATCCCGCTGCGGCCGAACCGGGTCCGTTCCACCGCCTCCGCCACCAGCTCGTCACCCTCGTGCACGGGCCGGATGAAGTCGATCTCGGCCGTGGCGGCGACGGTGACGGACCCGGTCCTGTTGCAGGCGCAGGCGAACGCCGTGTCCGCCAGCAGGAAGACGTACCCGCCGTGCGCGATGCCGTGGCCGTTGATCATCAGCCCGGTGACCGTCATCCGCAGCAACGCGTACCCGTCGCGCAGCTCGACCGGCGTGATGCCGAGCGCGGTCGAGGCCTGGTCGGCGGCGAGCATCTCAGCAGGACCATTCATTCGTGGCAGCGTAATCACTCTGGCGGTGGTGTCACCTCGTGTTGACCGCGCCCTACTGTCCGATTGCTTGATCGCTCAACGTCGGAGGTGGTCATCATGGGTGGATGTTCTTGTTGCAGCTCGTGCACGGGTCCGAGCTGCGGGTGCTGCAACTCCTGCTGAGCGCCCTGAGGAAACGAGGCCGGTGCGAGGTCAGCTCCTCACGCCGGCCCTCGCCTGCTCAGCCGGTGTGCGCCCTGGATTCAGCGGATGACTTGGCACTCATCCTCGTGACGACCAGGACGAGATTCAGCAGCGCGCCCGCGACAGCGAGAATCCCGCCGAGCCCCATGACCGGTACGACCGCCGGAATCGCCGGTCCGTCGAAGAACACGGCGGCATCGTCGTAGCGGAGCAGCAACACGAAGGCCGTCACGAGGGCGATCACGCCACCGGCCACGGCGAGAACCCGGCCGGCCACGGTGTTCCACCACGTGCACGCGTGCAGCACCACCGCGCCGGCGATGTAGACCGGCCAGCCCGGGATGCGGGTCAGCCAGAAGCTCATGCCGCCGTAGTGGGCCCAGGGCAGCATCAACGCCAGTGCGCTGCACATCAGCGCGAGACCGTACGCGATCCACTTCATCATGAGCAGCTCCTCGGCCGGACTGCGACGTCGAGGAAACTCTAGGAGACCGACGCGGAGACGGAAGATCCCGCGCCGGTCTTCTGCTCAGCGGGGGGAGGTCAGCCGACGCACCTGGCGTAGTCGCCGCCCATCGCCGCCTCTTGTCCAGGCGTGCACGGCGATTCCGGAGTGAGGAACGAGTCAGCGTTCTGCTGAAGGAGCGCGCGCAGCGCGTTGGACATCCGGGTCGGCTCACCGCTCGCCAGCGCGTCGTTGATCTGCTGGTTGCGGTCCGCGGCTGTGGTGCACGCGACGAAGACGCCGGACATGGTCTGCTTGGGCAGCCAGTGCGCCTGGAGATCGAAGTGGCACGGCTGGATCGTCCAGTGTGGCGCGGCCTGTGCGGCGGGGACTGCGAAGAGACTGGCGAACGTGACGGCGCAGGCGATGGCGACGGATCTTCGAACGAATCTGATCACGGAACTCTCCTGTTTTCAGTCAGGACAACATGTCCACCCCCGCAGACGAGGTCGATGGCCGGCAGATCGCTGTTAGCGGCCGTTTGCGCATTCACCCGGTTCAGCTACCGCAGCGGGCCGGAAAAAAGGAGCGGTGCAGGAACGCGGGGCGCGTCGCGTTCCTGCACCACGTACAGGGAGGGGCTCGCACTCTGAGCACCTGCCCAATCACGGTAAGTGGCCTAGACCACAGCGTCAATGGGTCTAGACCTCTTCTGTCTGGCGGACAGTGGAACAATTCGGCGGGTGCGTGGAGCCACTGGAATCGGATCACTGCCCGGAACCGACATCGACGAGGCGTCGCGGGTCGTCGTCGGAGAGCTGCCGGAGCTGCCGCACGTGCCGGAACTGCCGGCGCGAGGCGTCGGCGCGGACATGATCGGCCGCACCGCGGGCCTGCTCGTCGACCTCGCGATCGAGGTCATCACCTCCGGCTACCGGGTCAACTCGCGGCCGGGCCGTGACCACCGGCGCGCTGTAGATCTGCTGCGCGGTGACCTGGACGCGTTCGACGAGGCGCTGGAACGTGCGGGTGCGCAGCCGGAGATCGTCAAAGTGCAGGCTGCGGGGCCGTGGACGTTGATGTCGAACATCGAGCTGATGCGCGGCCATCGGGTGCTGACGGACCGCGGTGCGGTGAAGGAGTTCTCCGAGTCGCTCGCGGAGGGGTTGACGCAGCACGCCGCCCAGGTCGCCAAGCGGACCGGGGCGAAGGTGGTGGTGCAGCTCGACGAACCGGGCCTGCCCGCCGTGCTGCAGGGCCTGCTGCCGACGCCGTCGAAGCTCGGCACCGTGCCGGCCGTGCCCGAACAGGACGCCCGCACCGTGCTCGCCACCGTGATCGACGCGCTGGCGGACCACGAGGTGATGGTCCACTGTTGCGCGCCGCAGCCGCCGTTGAAGCTGCTCAGGGAGGCCGGCGCGAGCGCGATCGCGTTCGACATGACGCTGGTCAAGGGGGCAGCGGCGCTCGACGAGATCGGCGAGACCTGGGAAGCGGGCACGACGCTGGTGCTGGGTCTGGTGCCGAGCGTCGACCCCGGCACACCGGTCACCTTGAAGGAGGTGGGTCAGCGGGCGTTCACCCTGGCCGACCGCCTGGGCTTCCCGCGGACGATGCTCGCCGAGAAGGCGTTGCCCACTCCGACGTGCGGTCTGGCGGGTGCGACGTCCAGTTGGGTGAAGCGCGCGCTGTCGCTGACCCGTGACCTCTCCTCGGCCTTTTTGGAACCGCCCGAGGGCTGGTGATGTCCGGTTTGTGGAGCTAGTCTGCTGCGAACTATTAGGAAACTTTCTTAACCGAAGGCCACCGTCGCGGCCTGGACCGGGAGTTCCGAACATGCGCATCAGACGTGCGGCTCTGGTCGCCGCAGTGCTCACAGGTGTGGTCGTGGCGCCTGCTCAGGCGGCCCCCGCTGGACACATCAGGCTCGATCAGGTCGGTTTCGGCAGCACCGAGGCGAAGCACGCGTACGTGCTCGGTGGTGCCGAGAACACCAGGTTCACCGTGGTCGACAGCCGCGGCCGGACCGTGCTGACCGGCAGGACGGGCGCCTCGACGGGCTCGTGGAGCGACAAGTTCCCCGCGGTGCACCCGATCGACTTCTCCTCGGTGAAGATGCCGGGGACGTACCGGATCAAGGTCGGCGGCGCCACCTCGACGCCGTTCAAGATCGACACGCTGAACCGGTTGTTCCAGCCGGTCGCCAACAACACGGTCGAGTTCTTCCAGGCTCAGCGCGACGGCGCCAACGTCATCCCCGGCCGCCTGAACCGCAAGCCCGCGCACCTCACCGACCGCGACGCCATGGTCTACGAGGAGCCGGTGTTCAAGGGCGAGGGCGGCGACCAGATCGCGGCACCGCTGAAGCCGACGGGCGTGAAGGTCGACGTCGAGGGCGGCTGGTTCGACGCGGGTGACTTCGTGAAGTTCACCCACGCCTCGTCGTACTCGACCGCGTCGATGCTGCTGGCGTTGCGCAACAAGCACAACGACGCCCTCTACGAGGAGGCCAAGTTCGGCCTCAAGTGGCTCGACAAGGTGTGGGACGAGAAGACCGGCGTCCTGTACGCCCAGGTCGGCATCGGCACCGGCTCCGAGGAGTTCGGGTTCGTCGGCGACCACGACGTGTGGCGCCTGCCGGAGGCCGACGACCAGCTCGACGTGAAGCCGGGCGACAGCCACTACTACATCAAGCACCGTCCGGTGTTCCGCGCGAACAAGGCCGGCGAGAAGATCAGCCCGAACCTGGTCGGCCGCGTCGCGGGCTCGTTCGCGCTGGCCGCGCAGATCGAGGCGCGCCGCAACCCGCGTCTGGCGTGCCAGTACCTGGAGAAGGCCGCGTCGCTCTTCGCTCTCGCCAAGACCGAGAACGTCGGCGAGCTCGTGACGGCGTTCCCGCACGCGTACTACCCCGAGTCGTCGTGGACCGACGACCTGGAGTTCGGCGCGACCCAGCTCGCGCTGGCCGCGAAGGCGTTGAACGACAAGCGCTACGGCCAGTTCGCCCGCGCGGCCGCGCACTGGGCCAAGGAGTTCCTGGCGACGCAGGACCCGGACACGTTGAACGTCTACAACATCTCCGCGCTCGGCCACGCCGACCTCGCGAAGCTGCTGAAGGCGGGCGTGCCCGGCGCCGAGGTGACCGAGGCGCAGGTCGTGGGCGACATCCAGCGCCAGCTGCAGAAGGGTGCCGACGCGGCGAAGGCCTCGCCGTTCCGCACCGCGGCCAACGTCGAGACCTGGGACGTCGGCTCGCGCACGTTCGGCTTCATCACGACCGCCGCGCTGTACAAGAAGCTCACCGGCGACAGGAAGTACGAGACGTTCGGCACGCAGCAGCGCGGCTTCGCCCTCGGCACGAACGCCTGGGGCACGACGCTGATCGTGGGCGTCGGCTCGAAGTTCCCGGAGTGTCCGCACCACCAGGCTGCGAACCTCTCGGGCTCGCCGAACGGTGGCTCGAAGGTGCTGGTGGGCGCCGTGATCAACGGTCCGAACGACGCTTCGCTGTTCGGCGACCTCGGTGAGATGCCGCCGGGTTCCGTTGACTGCACCAAGCCGTACACGCTCGAGTTCAACTCGGCGAAGTCCGTGTTCGCGGACGACCTGCGGTCGTGGCCGAGCTCCGAGCCCGCCATCGACTTCACGGCGACGGGTGTGCTCGGCTTCTCCCTGATCGCGAACGGCTGAGTGGCGCCGGCGCGGGCCTGGGTGTCCAATTCGGACTTGTGCTCAGGCTCGCGCTGGTCTTCATGCTGCTCACGGCGTGGTCGGCGCACGCCCTGCCGCTGAACGCCGCCTGCCACGTGCCTGCCTCGCACGATCCCGAGGTGATCCGGACGGTGCTCGAGGCCGGCTCGTCGTTGCGGGTCAGCGACAAGGTGCTGCTCGCCGGGTTCGAGGCCGGGTGGGTCGAGTCGCACATGAACAACCTCGCCTGCGGTGACCGGGATTCGCTCGGTGTGTTCCAGCAACGGCCGTCGATGGGCTGGGGCACGCCTGAGCAGATCATGGACGTCACCTATGCCGCGCGCCGTTTCTTCGAGTACGCGGTGAAGGTGGACCGGCCGGATCTCACGCCGGGGTTGCTCGCGGACGCGGTGCAGCGGTCGTGCTGTCCAGAGCGGTACGACCAGGCTTTGCCGCGGGCCGAGTCGATGTTGCGGCAGGCGTGGCAGGGCGGGCCGGAGGTCGTCGACGGTGTCACACATGTGGTGGAGGACGGCGATGTCTGGGCCGGTCGTTCGCGGTTGAGCACGGCTGGTGACTTCGTCGGCCGTCCGTCGGTGGCCGGGCGGTTCGTGTTCGCCCGGACTGTTCGCGGTGTCGTGATGGTGTTGGCTGACGGGGTGTGGCGGTCGGTTGCTTCCGGTGTGGCGGGCGATCCCGAGGCCGTTCTCCGTCCTGATGGGACGGTTGACGTCTACGCCGTGCTGGCCGACGGCAGCGTGAACGTGCTCGGTGGAAGCTGGCAGCCGCTGAGCCCGCCCGGATTCGCGGCGGGCAAGCCGTCGGCGATCGCGTTCCCGGACGGTTCCGTCGCCGTCCACGTCCGATCCGGCAACGCGCTCATGGTGAACACAGCGGGTGCGTGGCGAGAGATCGCCCAAGGCCTCGAAGCCTCACCCGAAGCGGTGCGCCGGCCGGACGGGACGATCGGCGTCCACGCGCTGATCGGTGGCCGTCCACACCGCCTCGGTACGAGCTGGGAATCCTTGAGCGACACCCGTTTCATCGACACCGTGTCCGCCCAGCCCGACGGCACGATCTACGCACGCAAGGCCGACGGCGAAGTGCTCAAAGCCGGTTGAACGGCTCCGCGTACCGGAACGGCCCACCTACGACCGAACCAAAGAAGCGCGCCTGGAAGTACGGCTCCCACTCGGCAACCGGCGGCGTGATCCCGAACTCCGCAGCCATCCGGAAACCGAACCGCGAGTAGTAGTCCGGGGAACCCAGCAGAATCACCGCACGCTCCCCACGCGCCTCCGCCGCCCCGAGAACAGCGTGCATCAACGCCGAACCCACTCCGGCCCGCTGATGCTCCGGGTGCACGCTGATCGGCCCGAGCCCCAGAGCCGGCACGTCACCGATGTATCCGCGCGTGCACACGACGTGCCCGAGCACCTCGTTCTCGACCAGCGACAACTCGGGGATCCAGCCCTCGTCCTCCCGCAGCTGGTCGATCAGCAGAGCTTCCGGCCCGTTCTTGAACGCGAGGTTCGTGACGGTGCGGATGGCGTCGATGTCTGCGGGTGTCTCCCGCCGGATCAGCATGACGCGCACTGTGGCCAAACCTGTCGTCGCGCGCCACTCAGTTTTCGCCGCCATAATCCGCGGCGTGGCCGTCAGACAGACCGTGATGGTATGTGTACTCGCTGTGCTCGCATACGGCGTCTTGTGGTGGATGCTCAGCGAGGACGAGTCGCGGGCACCGGAAGCAGCCATGTTCCTCACCGACTACTCCAAGGCGCAGAAGGGCACCTGCGTCAGGTTCAACGGACCCGGCGAGGACGACCTGGGCCTCACGGTCATCGACTGCGAGGGCGGCCGGGCCGCGTTGAAGATCGGGACCGTCCTCGGCAACATGTCGGGGCAGTGCCCGCGCGGCGAGTACAAGGTGTTGCGCGACACCAGGCACAACGCGGCGCTGTGCCTGCTGCCCAACGCCCGGCAGGGTGACTGCTTCGAGCTCGACACCGAGGACCTGCAGAGATCTGTGGTGTCCAAGTTCGACTGTGCGGCGCCGCGGGTGAACGTGCAGGTCGTCGGCGTGGCCCGAGAAAGTTGTCCCGCTGAGGCCGAACTCGGTGTTCCCTATGAGGGGATGACGCTCTGCCTGAGGAGGGTGCGTTGATCTTCTTCGAGGATCCGGCGCAGTTCGACGCCTGGTTGCACGAGCACGGCTCCACGGAGACCGAGCTGTGGATCAAGTACGCCAAGAAGGGGTCCGGGCTGAAGTCGATCACCTACGACGAGGCGCTGGACATCGCGTTGTGCCACGGGTGGATCGACGGGCTCGTGCGGTCCATCGACGACACCTACTACTCGCAGCGGTGGACGCCGAGGACCCCGCGCAGCAAGTGGTCCAAGCGCAACTGCGGCAAGGTCGAGGAGCTGATCGCGGCCGGCAGGATGCTGCCCGCCGGGCTCGCCGAGATCGAGAAGGCGAAGAAGGACGGGCGCTGGGAGGCGGCCTACGCGGGTCCCGCGACGATCGAGATGCCGGACGACCTGCGCGCCGCCCTGGATGCGAACCCCGAGGCCGCGAAGATCTTCGAGACGCTGAGCAGCCAGAACAGGTACGCGATCCTGCTGCGCGTGCACGACGCGAAGAGGCCGGAGACACGCCAGAGGCGCATCGCTCAGTTCGTCGAGAGGCTGGCCGAGGGGTGGAAGCCCTACGCTTGAGCGAATGAAGTGGTTCCGCCGCCGCAAAGCCGAAGACGTCACCCCCTCCTACCTGCCGAACGCGGAGGAGGCCGCCCAGCGCTTCTGGGAGCGGTGGTTCGAGCTCGTGCCGGTGGTGAGCGCGGCGCTCGGCGACGGCGAGCCGCACAGGGTCGAGGACGAGCTGCGGGACCTCGTCAGCGCCATGCACCCGGACCTGATGTTCTCGCTCGAACAGGGCCACATGGCGATGTACGCGCTGGTGATCACCGGCCAGGAGGACCCGCGGCTGCGCCCGTACACCGACGCGTGGATCAAGGCAGCGCCACCGGCGGACATGGTGTGGGAGTTCCACGACTCGGTGCCGCCGGTGCCGGATCCGACCGAGGTCGTCGTCAACCTCGGCGAGGTCCGGATGCGGCTGGGCGACTACCGCGTCGTGGCCCAGGTGGACGGTGACGTCGTGGACGTCGCGGTCTACCACCCGGCGCTCGCGGAGCTGACCGACCAGCAGCGGCAGACGATGACGTTCCTGCCGCTGGACGTCACTCTCGGCGAGCGGCTGGCGGGGGAGCGGTTGCGGCGCGTGGAGACCGCGCAGCTGGAGCCGCAGGGGACGATCAGCCTGCTGGAGCTGCGTTCACTCGTTCGGGAGCTGGCCGGGGTTTCGGACGCCTGAAACTGTCAGACCTGCTCACTAAGCTGTTCCCCGTGACCAGCGAGAGCCTTGAAGACGTCCCCGCAGAGGTGCGCGAGCGGCATGCCGTGCTCGCGGAAGAGGTGCGCACGCACCAGTTCCGCTACTACGTGCTGGACGATCCCATCGTCACCGATGGTGAGTTCGACGAGCTGCTCAAGTCGCTGGAGGCACTGGAGGCGGAGCATCCCGGCCTGGCCACGCCGGACTCGCCGACGCAGCTCGTCGGCGGCACGTTCTCGACCGAGTTCAAGGCGGTCGACCACCTGGAGCGCATGCTCAGCCTGGACAACGTCTTCGCCCAGGACGAGCTGACGGGCTGGTTCGAGCGCGTCCAGAAGGACATCGGCTCCGGCACGCACTTCCTGTGCGAGCTGAAGATCGACGGACTCGCGATCAACCTGCTCTACGAGAAGGGCAGGCTCACGCGCGCGCTCACCCGTGGCGACGGCCGCACGGGCGAGGACGTCACGTTGAACGTCCGCACCATCGCGGACGTGCCGGAGGTTCTCAAGGGCTCGGCCGACTACCCGGTGCCGGACCTGGTCGAGGTGCGCGGCGAGGTCTTCTTCGCGGTCGAGGACTTCCTGGCGCTGAACGCCTCCCTCGTCGAGCAGGGCAAGCCGCCGTTCGCGAACCCGCGCAACACCGCGGCGGGTTCGTTGCGGCAGAAGGACCCGAAGGTCACCGCGGCGCGCAAGCTGCGGATGATCTGCCACGGCATCGGCAAGACGGCGGGCTTCGAGGTCGCCCGGCAGTCGCTGGCCTACGAGGCGCTGAAGTCGTGGGGCCTCCCGGTTTCCCCGCACACCAAGGTGCTCACGGATCCGGCCGACATCCGCAAGCACGTCGAGTACTGGGGCGAGCACCGGCACGACGCGATCCACGAGATCGACGGCGTCGTCATCAAGGTCGACGAGGTGTCGCTGCAGCGCCGCCTCGGCACGACGTCGCGCGCGCCGCGGTGGGCCATCGCGTACAAGTACCCGCCGGAGGAAGCCACCACGACGTTGCTGGACATCCAGGTCCAGGTGGGTCGCACCGGCCGCGTCACGCCGTTCGCGTTGATGGAACCGGTGAAGGTGGCGGGCTCGACGGTCGCGCGCGCCACGCTGCACAACGCGTCCGAGGTGAAGCGCAAGGGCGTGCTGATCGGCGACCGCATCGTCATCCGCAAGGCGGGCGACGTGATTCCCGAGGTGCTGGGCCCCGTGCTGGCCGCGCGGCCGGCCGACGCGCGCGAGTTCGTCATGCCGACGCGCTGTCCCGAGTGCAACGCCGCGCTGCGTCCGATGAAGGAAGGCGACGTCGACATCCGCTGCCCCAACGCGGAGACGTGCCCCGGCCAGCTGCGCGAACGGCTGGCGTACCTGGCTTCCCGTGCGGCGCTCGACATCGAGGTGCTCGGCTACGAGGCCGCCGCCGCGATCACCGAGTCCACGGTGTACACGAACGAGGCAGACCTCTTCGACCTCGACGCCGAGGCGCTGCAGCAGATCGAGCGCTTCAGGACGAAGAGCGGCGACCTCTCCGCGAACGCCCTGAAGCTCCTGGACAACCTGGAAGCCGCCAAGTCCCGTCCGCTGTGGAGGGTGCTGGTCGCGCTGTCGATCCGCCACGTCGGCCCGACCGCCGCCCGCGCGCTGGCGCTGCAGTTCGGCTCGATGGACGCGATCCTCGCCGCCGAGGAGGAGGTGCTGGCCGGCACCGAGGGGGTGGGCCCGACCATCGCGACCGCTGTGGTCGAGTGGCGCGAAACCGAGTGGCGCCAGCACGTCGTGGAGCGGTGGCGGGCCGCGGGCGTGCGGATGGAGGACGAACGCGACGCGTCCATCACCCGCAACCTCGAAGGCCTGTCCATCGTGGTCACCGGCTCGCTGACCGAGTTCTCCCGCGACTCGGCCAAGGAGTCGATCCTGGCGCGCGGTGGCAAGGCTGCCGGTTCGGTCTCCAAGAAAACCGCTTTCGTGGTCGTCGGCGACTCGCCAGGATCGAAGTACGACAAGGCCATCTCCCTGAAGGTCCCCGTGCTCGACGAGGCGGGCTTCCGCGTCCTGCTGGAGCAGGGCCCGGACGCGGCCAGGGAGGTGGCCGTCATCGGGGAAGAAGGCACAGATGGCTGATCTGATCATCCGCCCGGCGACGGAGGCCGACCTGCCCGCGGTCGGCTCCGTGACGGTCGAGGCCTACCGCGTGGACGGCTTCCTCGACGGAACGGACGACTACGCCGATCACCTCGCCGACGCCGCGAGCCGGTTCCGGGACGCGGAGCTCCTGGTAGCCGTCGACGGCGCGTCCGGCGAGGTGCTCGGCTCGGTGACGGTCGTGCTGCCGGGAACGCACTACGCGGAGATCTCCCGGCAGGGAGAGCTGGAGTTCCGCATGCTCGCGGTCGCCGCCTCGGCTCGCGGCCGCGGCGTCGGTGAAGCCCTCGTGCGGGCAGTGCTCGAGCGGGCTCGCGCGGCCGGGGTGCCGCACGTCGTGCTGTCGTCCTCGGAGAAGATGCTGGCGGCGCACCGGTTGTACGAACGGCTCGGCTTCACGCGCCTCCCGGAACGCGACTGGGCCCCGCTGCCCGGCGTGAACCTGGTGGCCTACGCGTACGGGATGCCGCTCTGACCGAAGGCAACCGCATCACCCGCCGCGCGTCCACCGAACAGCCGCTGGTGGGCGCGAATGGGGGGTTCGCGAAATGAGACAGGCTGCCGTCCTGTTCGTGCTGGTGCTGCTGCTGGCCGCATCAGCGGCACCGAGGCACCTGTCGCCCCACGACCAGCGGCAGATCGAGGAGATGGCCCAGCGCTACTTGCAGCACCGCGCGGACAAGGTCACCAACCGTCCTCAGACGCCCGGCTTCGGTGTGCCCACGACCGACGCGCTGGCCGCCGAGCTCCGCACCGACGAAACCAGGCTCGGCGCCCGCCGCACACTGCTCGGCTCTCCGGGGTCCGGGGGCTACTCACGCGCGGAGGTCAACACCAGCCTGTTGCGGCTCAACGTGCCGAATGGCGGCGTCGTCGTCGTTCACCTCCGCGAGCTGACCCACCTGTACTTCGAGAGGTCCAGATCGGTGACGCACACCAGCTACGGTATGACCCACGTGCTGATCTTCAACAGCACCACCACCGGCTGGGTCCTTGCGGTCGCCACGCGCCCGCCGCACTCCAAGTGCGGGCTTCCTCCGGAGACGCAGTTCTGCGGTCCCTTGTCAGAGCGATGACATGATCCGCGCCCGCAGCCTGAGATCCCCGGCAGCCTGCTCGTACAGCAGGTCCCGCAGCACGTCCGCGGGCAGGGCTCTCAGCACGTCCTTCAGCTCCACGTCCTCGGCATCAGGAGGCGGCACGGTCTCACCCCGGTCCAGCAACACCAGCCCCACGGCAACGCAGTGCTTGCAGAAGAACCCCTCCGACCCGTGCGGACAGCTGCACGACCCCACCAGATGCGTGTCCGACCACGAGAGCTCCACCGCGTAGGCCGTGTCGTCACTGCCCCGCACCCGAGCCGCCACGTGCCTGCTGTGCACCCGCAAGGACAGCACGGCGTCGCGGTAGGTGAGGCCGCGCCAGTACGACTTGGTGCCCGCGCGGTGCAGCAGCAGCTCGGTGGTGAGGGTCGTAGACACGAAGGTCATCCAACCGGGTGACCCCGGAAAGGACCAACATGATCGCGATCGGCCCGCTCGTCCCGTCGGACCGCGCCAGGTGGCAGGAGCTCTTCGAGGGCTACAACGCCTTCTACGAACGCACGCTGCCGGCGGAAATCTACGACGAGAAGTGGCAGGCGTTCCAGGAGGGCAAAGCCATCCACGCCCTGTGCGCACGCGACGAGGGCATCATCGTCGGCATCACGCACTTCTTCAAACACTCCAGCACGTCCAGCCAGGACGTCTGCTACCTGCAGGACCTCTTCACCGCCCCCGAGGCGCGCGGCCGTGGCGTCGGCCGCGCGCTCATCGAGGCGGTGGCCCAGTGGGCGAAACAGCAGGACTGCTGTCGCCTGTACTGGCACACGAAGGAGTCGAACGAGACCGCCCGCCGGCTCTACGACCAGGTCGCGGAGAAGACCCCGTTCGTCCACTACCGCATCGTGCTCTAACGCGCGGTCGCCTCCAGGTCCAGCAACGTCACGGCTGCGCGGAAGTACTTGTTGGTGCCCAGATCGCGCACGGTCTTGATGTTGAACGCGGCCTTGAGCTTCTCCGCGTCGCCGGTGCTCACGCCCTGCAACGCGTCGACGGGGGCGTCCAGGATCTCGTTGAGCGGGAGGTTCTCGTACTGCTTGTCGAGGAGCATGTCGAGGTTCACAGTGACAGCCATGATCTTCTACCTCCTGGAATCAGTGCGATCACGCCGATTCTGGTGGTAGATCGCGGACCCCGCAGAACGCGGCGACGCTCCTCGCGATCAGCGCTTGCGCCGCATCACGGCGACGACGATCACCCCGGCCACCGCGAGCAGCCCGGCCGCCCCCAGCACCAGATCTCCCACGGCGAGGTCGGATTGGGCGAACGTCAGCGCCAGTCGCATGTCTCCAAGCTAGCCCTTGGAGCAACGCGCGCACGAGTTTTGTGTGGGACCGTATGAAGTGTGCTGCAAGCCTGTCTGAACGGCTCCCGCACAGCCGAGGAGCACCCGGCCCTGCCGCTCACCCCCGAGCGGCTGGCCGAGGACGCCGCCGACGTCGCCGCGCTCGGCGTCACCTCGGTGCACATCCACCCGAGAGACGTCATCGGCGCGCCCACGCTCGTCGGCCCGGAGGTCGCCACGACGATCGCCACGGTGCGGGCCGCCGTGCCGGGCATCGAGATCAGCGTGTCGACGCACGTTCCCGGCAGCCGCGAGATGCTGATCGGGAGCTGGGCGCCTCTCGCGGCCGGGCGGCCCGACATCGCGAGCGTGCACGTCGGTGATCCCGGCTGGCGGGAGCTGGCGCAGGCACTGCACCGGGTCAACGTGGGTGTCGAGCTCGTCGTCGAGACCGCGGGTCAGCTCGGTGAGCTGCCTCCGGGTGCCACGCGGATCACCGTCACGGCGACCGCGGCGACGGCCGAACAACTGCTGCGGGAGGTGGAACCGCTGGGCCTGCCGATCCTGTTGCACGGCAGGGAGAACGACGCCTGGCCGGTCTTCACCTACGCCGCGAGGCTCGAACACGGCGTCCGCATGGGGCTCGAGGACACGCTGACCATGCCCGACGGGCGGACGGCCAAGAACAACGCCGAGCTGGTCGCGATGGCCAGGCGCAACCAGAAGGCCAAGGCTCCCGGCTAGTCGGGCAGAACGACCGCGACGATCCCCGCCAGGTGGGCCAGCCGCGCGACCTCGGCCGCACGGAACATCGGCCCGCCGGGACGTCCGACGACCAGCACCCGGTCGGGCTTGCCCAGCGGCGTCGCGGCCAGCTCGGTGCCCAGTTCGCGCCAGGGCTCCGGCACCCACTCCTCCTCGCCGTCGAGCACGGTGGCGCGCTCCAGCGGGAACCACGGGGCGTCGGCCATCCGCGTCTCGGGAGCCGCGGAGGACGCGGTCAGCCGGTTGATCCCGGTGCCCTCCGGCCCTACGACCACGGCCCATCCGGCGCGGATGATCTTCGGGACGCCCTCGGTGAAGATCTCGAGGCCCTTGTGCGGCACCTCTGCGACTTCCTCGACGAGCTCCAGCTCGCGGTGGGTGTCGAGAATGCCCGCGTACGGGCGCACGGCGTCGACCTCGACGCCCTCGACGGACTCGGCCGCGGTGATCAACGTGTCGGGCAGGCGGCCGGAGGGGAGCTCCACCACCAGGTCGTCGATGGCCAGGCCGGAACCGCGTTCCACCACGTCGACGCTGAGTATGTCCGCCCCGATCTCGCCCAAAGCCGTTGCGACCGCGCCGAGGGTGCCGGGACGGTCCGGGAGCTGGACCCGGATCAGGAACGACAAGGTGAACGCCTCCATAGCTCGTGCGCGTGACCCCGCGTCTCGCGCCGTTGCCGGTCGGTGATTCTCGCAGACGCATCCTCAATGCATGACCCGCTGTCCGCGTTGCGGAACGGTTAAGTTGAGACGTCGGTCAAAGTCCCGCGCGGCAACCCGTTCGAAGGCGCGCCTGACCAGCCCATAGACTCACGGGGTTCCCGATTCGAATCCCGACCCTACGGGGGTTGACAGGAGTGCCCAGCATCTCCCGCGACGAGGTCGCGCACCTGGCGAAGCTCGCCAGGCTGGCCGTCACCGAGGACGAGCTCGACTTGTTCGCCGGCCAGCTCGACGTGATCCTCCAGTCGGTGGCCACGGTTGGCGACATCGCCACGGCCGACATCCCACCGACGTCGCACGCCGTTCCGCTGACCAACGTCTTCCGCGAGGACGTGGTCCGTCCGAGCCTCGGTCAGCAGCAGGCGCTCTCAGGCGCTCCTGAAGCCGAGGACGGCCGGTTCCGCGTGCCCCGCATCCTGGGTGAGGAAGCATGACCAACGACCTGATCCACGCCACCGCGGCCGAGCTCGCCGCGAAGATCCACAGCGGTGAGGTCTCCAGCGTCGAGGTCACGCAGGCTCACCTGGACCGCATCGCAGAGACCGACGGGAAGGTCAACGCCTTCCTGCACGTCGACGCCGAGGGCGCGCTCGCGCAGGCCCGCAAGGTCGACGCCGACGTCAAGGCCGGCAAGGTCGTGTCGCCGCTGGCGGGCGTGCCGCTGGCGCTCAAGGACGTCATGACCACCGAGGGCGTGCCGACCACGGTCGGTTCCAAGATCCTCGAGGGCTGGCTGCCGCCCTACGACGCCACGGTGACCCGCAAGCTCAAGGAAGCCGGCGTCGTCATCCTCGGCAAGACGAACATGGACGAGTTCGCCATGGGTTCGTCTACCGAGAACTCGGCGTACGGCCCCACGCACAACCCGTGGGACCTCGACCGCATCCCCGGCGGCTCCGGCGGTGGCTCGTCCGCCGCGCTGGCCGCCCACCAGGCGCCGCTCGCGATCGGCACCGACACCGGTGGCTCGATCCGCCAGCCCGGCGCGGTCACCGGCACCGTCGGCGTGAAGCCGACCTACGGCGGTGTCAGCCGCTACGGCCTCGTCGCGTTCTCCTCCAGCCTCGACCAGGCCGGTCCGTGTGCGCGCACGGTGCTCGACGCCGCGCTGCTGCACGAGATCATCGCCGGCCACGACGAGATGGACTCCACCTCGATCAACGAGCCGGTGCCCGCCGTGGTCGCGGCGGCTCGCGAGGGCCTGAACGGCGACCTGTCCGGTGTGCGCGTCGGTGTCGTCACGCAGTTCCAGGGCGAGGGCTACCAGCCGGGTGTGCTGCGCAGCTTCCAGGCCGCCGTGTCGCAGCTCAAGGAGCTGGGCGCGGAGATCGCGGACGTGTCGTGCCCGAGCTTCGACTACGCGCTGCCCGCCTACTACCTCATCGCGCCGAGCGAGTGCTCGTCGAACCTCGCCCGGTTCGACGCCATGCGCTACGGCCTGCGCGTCGGCGACGACGGCACGCGCAGCACCGAGGAGGTCATGTCGCTGACCCGCGAGGCGGGCTTCGGCGACGAGGTGAAGCGCCGCATCATGATCGGCACGTACGCGCTGTCGTCCGGCTACTACGACGCGTACTACGGCTCGGCGCAGAAGGTGCGCACGCTGATCACGCGGGACTTCCAGAAGGCGTTCGCGACGTTCGACGTGCTCATCTCGCCGACCACGCCGACCACGGCGTTCAAGATCGGTGAGCGTGCGAACGACCCGATCGCCATGTACAAGGCGGACCTCTGCACGATTCCCGCGAACCTCGCGGGAACCCCGGCGATGAGCGTCCCGAGCGGTCTGTCCGATGAGGACGGTCTGCCGGTCGGCCTGCAGATCATGGCTCCGGCGCTGCAGGACCACCGCATGTACCGCGTCGCCGCGGCGTACGAGGCCGCGCGTGGCGCGTTCGGAGGTCCGTCGCTGTGAACATCAAGAAGGCAAGGGGCTTCCTCGGCCTCGCCGGCGCCGTGGCAGGAGCCGTGGGAGCGTTCTCGGGCTTCAAGGCCGCCCGTGCGAAGAAGGACAAGCTGGCCCTGGCGAACGCGATCGCCAGCATCGCCGTGGCGGTCACCGGTGCGGCGCTGGCCGTTCGTGCTCTGCGGAAGGACGAGTTGGCATGACCTCTCTGGTTGAGCTGATGGACTACGACGAGGTCATCGAGAAGTACGACCCCGTCCTGGGCCTCGAGGTGCACGTCGAGCTGCACACCAACACGAAGATGTTCTGCGGCTGCGCCAACGAGTTCGGCGGCGAGCCGAACACGCACACCTGCCCGACGTGCCTGGGCCTGCCGGGCTCGCTGCCGGTGGTGAACGGCAAGGCCGTCGAGTCCGCGATCCGCATCGGCCTCGCGCTGAACTGCGAGATCGCCGAGTGGTGCCGGTTCGCCAGGAAGAACTACTTCTACCCGGACATGCCGAAGAACTTCCAGACGTCGCAGTACGACGAGCCGATCGCCTTCAACGGCTGGCTCGACGTGACGCTGGACGACGGCGAGGTCATCCGCGTCGAGATCGAGCGCGCGCACATGGAGGAGGACACGGGCAAGTCGCTGCACGTCGGCGGCGCCACCGGTCGCATCCACGGCGCGGAGCACTCGCTGCTCGACTACAACCGCGCCGGCGTGCCGCTGATCGAGATCGTCACGAAGATGATCCCGGGCACCGGCAGGCGCGCCCCCGAGGTCGCCCGCGCGTACGTCACGGCACTGCGCGACCTGCTCAAGGCGCTCGACGTGTCCGACGTCCGCATGGACCAGGGCTCGCTGCGCTGCGACGCGAACGTCTCGCTCACGCCGAAGACCACCGGCGAGCTGGGCACCCGCACCGAGACCAAGAACGTCAACTCGCTGCGCAGCGTCGAGCGCGCCGTCCGCTTCGAGATGACGCGCCAGGCCGCGGTGCTGGCCTCCGGCGGCACGGTCACCCAGGAGACCCGTCACTTCGACGAGTCCTCCGGCTCGACGTCGCCCGGCCGCAAGAAGGAGACGGCGGAGGACTACCGCTACTTCCCGGAGCCCGACCTGGTCCCGATCGCGCCGTCGCGCGAGTGGGTCGAGGAGCTCCGCGGCACCCTGCCCGAGCTCCCCTGGGAGCGCCGCGCGCGCATCCAGAAGGACTGGAACCTCACCGACGAGGTGCTGCGCGACCTGGTCAACGCCGGCGCGCTGGACCTCATCGAGGCCACCGTCGTGGCGGGAGCGAAGCCGGACGAGGCCCGCTCCTGGTGGGTGTCGTACCTCGCGCAGCAGGCCAACACCCGCGGCGTCGAGCTGTCCGACCTGCCCATCACCCCGGGCCAGGTGGCGAGGGTGATCGAGCTGGTGAACACGAACGCGCTGACCAACAAGCTCGCCCGCGAGGCCGTCAACGGCGTCCTCGAAGGCGAAGGCTCCCCGGACGAGGTCGTGGAGAAGCGCGGCCTCAAGGTCGTCTCGGACGACACGGCGCTGGAGAAGGCCGTCGACGAGGCCCTCGCCGCCCAGCCGGACGTCGCGCAGAAGATCCGCGACGGCAAGGTCCAGGCGGCCGGTGCCATCGTCGGCGCGGTCATGAAGGCCACGAAGGGCCAGGCCGACGCGGCCCGCGTGCGCGAGATCGTGCTCGCACGCTGCTCCTAGATACATAATCGAAGCAAAAATCACAAAGGGTCACCTGTTTGTGCAGGTGGCCCTTTGTGATCTTAGGCCGACCGAGTGGCTGTTAGCTAAATGAGACGTATACCCGTAGCCGTGTGTGCGACTCTTTCTGACGCACCCATCTGGGGGGATGGGAAGTAAATAGTCCAAACGAGGGGGGAAACCTCATGACCACCCAGCGTGAAGGCTTCTTGGGTGACATCCTGGACAAGGTCAAGGACCTGATCACGGATGACGAGACCCAGGACCCGAAGACCCCGCCGCAGGAAGACCCGCCGCTGACCCCGCAGTGCTGCGGCATGCCTCCGGGGCACCCGTTGGTCGGCGAGCCGCGGTTGGTCTCCGAGGGTCCGGTCGAGCACGACAAGGACTGCCCGAACCACCCTGACAACCTGACCACGGAAGAAGTGGCCAGCTAGTCACGCTGTGCGTTGTCCTCCAGCCGGTGTCAGCGCCTGGTTGGAGGACAGCGCCATTCGGGTGCATGTGGTGTGATGATCACATGCCCGCTCGTGCCTTGAACACAGCGCGCGAGTTGTACCTGAAGGGATCGGCGGAGCAGGGCCAGTACCGGATCCCGTCCGCGATCCGGCTTCTCAAGCGTGCACTCGTGCACGCCGACCGTGCACCCGACAGTCCCGAACGGACCGAGTTGCGGGTGCGGATCCTCTACAACCTCGGCCGGTGCGTCGGGGAGGCCAGCGGCATGGACGCCGCCGTCGAGCTGTTCGACGAGGCCCGGCGCAACGTCGAGCGGCTCACCGATCGCTGGTTGTCCGCCCAGCTGTCGGGCAGCATCGACTACAGCCAGGGCGTCCTGATCATGCGCAGGGGCCAGCCGGAGAAGGCAGTCGCCTGGTACGGCCCATTCATCACCTACGCCGAGAACGTGATGAGCACCGCACCGGATCGGGTCGACACCGAGCTCGTGCAACGGCTCGCGTCTTCACTGATCGCCAGGGCCTTCGCGAACGCCGCCATTCGCCGGCGTGATCCTGCTGTCGCCGACCTCGAACGGACCCTCGAACTCTCTCGCGAGCACGGCCTCGACGATCTCTACCCGTATGCGATCTACGCGCTCGCCAACACCTACAAGCAGAGCGGGGATCTGGCCGAGGCGTTGCGTCGGTACGAAGAGGCCGAACGCATCTTCCGCGCGAAGGAGTCGTACTCGTTGCTCTCGGGCGTGCAGCTCGACCAGGCAGAAGCTCTGATCATGATCGGGCTGTTCGACGAGGCCGGTGTGCACCTCGACGAGGCACTCCCGGTGATGCGGCGGGAGAAGCTCAAGCAGGGCGTTGCCGAGGTCGAGATGTTCCGCGCTTCGGCGGCGCTTCTCGACGAGCAGTTCGACCTCGCCCGCCGGATGGCGAAGGCCTCGATGCGCAAGTTGGAGAAACGCGGCAGCACCTGGTGGATCATGGCCGCGTTGATCGAACTCTGGGCTCACGCCATGCAGGCAAAGCGAGTGACGAATGCCTTGGTGCAGAAGGCTCTCACTGTTTCCAGCCACCTGGAGGCCAATCATCTCCTCGACGAGGCCCGGCTGGCGAAGCTCCTAGCGGCGCGGCTGGAGATCCGCAGGCGCAGGCTCGCTGAAGGCGAAGAGCTGCTGCGGCAGCTCCCCGGTCCGCGTACGGTCACGCCGATCGACCACCGCATGCAGCGCAGGCTCGTGCTCGCGGAACTGGCTCTGGCCAAGGGCAATCGCCGGGCCGCGCTGCTGCACGCACGCAAGGGGCTGGAGGAGCTGGGCCAGGTTCGCGACCAGCTCGGTGGGCTCGAACTGGTGTCGGCGACCGCGGTGCACGGCCGCGAGCTGGGTGAGCTGGCAATTCGCCTGGCGCTGGAAAACAACGACGCCCGGCAGCTGTACGTGTGGCTCGAACGCACTCGGGCGCAGACGTATCGCTACGAACCGCTCGAGCACGTGGAGAACTCCGAGCTGGCTGAACAGATCGTCGAGGTCCGCGGTCTCGCACGCGACCTGATGCGCGCGGGTCTCGACGGCAGGCCCACCGCTGAGTTGCGCGCCAAGCTGGCGAAGGCCCAGAGGGAGGCCAACCGGAGGGGGTGGAACGCCCAGCGCTGGGGCAGGCCGCGTCCGATGGCGGCGGTCGGCGAGATCGTGGCGGGGCTGGGTGACCGGGCGATGGTCAGCTTTGTCGCCTCTGAGGGGGAGATGATCGCCCTCGTCGTCGCGGGCGACCGGGTGCGGATGGTCCGGCTCGGCGACGCGAGTGAGGCGTTGGAGAGTGCGAGGAAGCTTCACTTCGACCTCAACGCACTGGCGCCTGACCACCTGCCACCACCGCTGGTGCAGGTCATCGGTGCCTCCGCGCGCAAGCAGGCGGACGCGCTGGACTCGTTGCTGATCAAGCCGCTCAAGCGCTTCATCGGGGAGCGCGAGCTGGTCATGGTGCCGACCGGGCCCCTGTACGCGGTTCCCTGGGGCGTGCTCCCGAGCTTGCACGGCAGGCCTGTCGCCACAGCCCCCTCCGCGACGGCGTGGCTCGCGGCCGCCCAGTCCGGCAAGCCGAAGACCGACAAGGTGCTGCTGGTGAGGGGGCCTGGCCTCAGCCTGCCGACCGGTGAGATCGACCGGCTCGCCACGCACCACGACCGCGCCACCATCCTTTCTGGCGATGACGCGACGGCCGTTGAGCTGCTCGCGCACCTCGACGGCGCCGACCTGGTGCACATCGCGGCCCACGGTGAGCACGAGAACGAGAACGCGTTGTTCTCGCGGCTCGAGCTCGTCGACGGCCCGTTGTTCGCCCACGAGCTCGGCCGCCTCCGCAAGCCGCCTGCCCACGTCGTCCTGGCCGCCTGTTCGCTGGCCTTGAACCGCATCAGGCCTGGTGACGAGGCTCTGGGGTTCGCTGGCGCGATGCTGGCGGGCGGCACCAGGACTGTCGTCGCCGCGGCCAGCAAGGTCGGAGACGAGGCCAGCGCGGCGGCGATGGCGGACTACCACCAGGCTCTCGTCGCGGGCGCGGCGCCGGCTGTGGCGCTGGCGGAGGCGATGGCCAAGGACCCGTTCCGCCGGCCCTTCCTGTGCCTGGGCTCTGGCTAGGCCGTTCGGGTGGTTGTCTCGTCAAGAGCGAAATGAACGCGCTGGTCAGTAGTTGCTTCTGCCCTGGCAGCGGGCGCGGTTGGTGAACTTCTCTCGCTCGTGGGCGATGTCGTGTGCGACGCTGGTCGAGACCCGAATGACAACGTGTTCATTCCGGTCGGCGTCTTGACCGAGGGGAAACACGGTCACGGTCGCCGCGGCCGCCCAGGGGGTGAGGCCGGGGTGACGGTGTCCGCACCAACGGCCCGCCTATCGGCTCTAGTCGATGAGCGGGCCGTTGTGCGAGAAACAACCGCATGCGCAGAACTCTGCTCGCTGTTCTCCTGGCGGTCGCCGCGGCTGTGGCCGCGCCCGCCAACGGAACGGCACAACCGTCGCACCCGGACCGTGAGCCCGGAAACGGGCCTGAACGCAATGAGATCGCCACGCTGGACAGCGCTTACCTGGCACAGTCCGTGCTGGCGCAGGGGGAGAACCAGGCTGACCGCTACCAGGGCTACCCGCGCAGGACGAAGCTGCGGACGTATCCCGAGAACTCCGCGGACAAGTCCATCAAGCTCGGCCTGGCGCCGTACCACTCGCTGGCGCCGAAGCTGAACGCCTTGCAGCAGAAGAGCAACAGGATCTCGGTCGAGGTCGCCGGCCAGTCGGCACTCGGCCGCGACCTGTACCTGGTCACGCTGACCGCGCCCGAGAGCCCTGCGGAAACCCGTGTCCAGGAACGGTTCCGGGCCAGCATCGAAGAGGGCCGCAGCGTCCCGGCCGGGCTCTACAAGGCGCCGATCTGGATCAACAACAACATCCACGGCGACGAGTGGGAGGGTACGGACGGCGCGCTGCGGGTCATCGAGCACCTCGCCACGTCCAACGACCGTGAGACCCAGGACCTGTTGCGGCGCAGCAGGATCTACTTCAACCTCACCGCGAACCCGGACGGCCGGGTCGCCGGCACGCGGGCGAACGCGGCCGGCTTCGACCTCAACCGCGACTTCGTCACGAGCTCGCAGCCCGAGAACCGGGTGATGCAGGAGATGGTCGAACGCACCCAGCCGGTGATGATGCTGGACGAGCACGGCTACGTGGCGAACACGCTGATCGAGCCGACCACGCCGCCGCACGGGCAGAACTACGACTTCGACCTGTACATCAAGCACGGCTACGCGGGTGGCCTGCTGATGGAGAAGGCCGTGCAGGCGCTGGGACACCCCGAGGCGGCGAAGCCGGAGATCCCGTTCCGCGACTACCCGGTCGGCGAGTGGGACGGCTGGGCGCCGATCTACACCGCGCAGTACTCGATGTACCACGGTGCCGTCTCGTACACGATCGAGATCCCCATGCGGGTCAACCGCGGCGACTACGACGCCCTGCCGGTGGCCGAGCTGCAGCGGCGTTCGAAGATCAACACCGACGTCGTCGAGGCCACCATCAAGACCACGCTCGACTACGTGGACGACAACCGGCGCAGCCTGATCGCCAACCAGACCGAGATGTTCCGCAGGGGTGCCGCCGGTGAGGCGCAGCGGTACATCCCGGACGGGTTCGTGCCAGGCTTCGGGCCGGAGGACCGCTTCACCACGGAGTTCCCGCGCGCGTACGTGATCACCAACGACCGTTCGGCGCCCGCCGCCGCACGCCTCGTCGACCAGCTCGTGCGGCACGACGTGCGCGTCGAACGCGCTGAGAAGCCGTTCACCCTGGGCGGTAAGCGTTATCCGGCCGGGGCCTACGTGGTGGACATGCACCAGCCGAAGCGCGGCCTGGCCAACGTGATGCTGGAGCAGGGCAGCGACATCTCGGACAAGGCGCCGGTCATGTACGACATCTCCGGCTGGAGCCACCGCCTGCTCTGGGGCGCGTCGGTCGACGTCTTCAAGAGCGGGCAGTTCCGCTTCGACGGCAAGCCCGTCGTCGCCGCCTCGCCGACCGGCCAGATCGATGCCGCACCGGGCGCAGACCTGGCACTGACGCTGAACGACCAGAAGGACGTCAACGCCGTCAACGACCTGCTGGCACGCGGCCTCCAGCTGCGCAGCCAGAACGACGGCACGATCGTCGTCCCCGCGCAGGAACGGGCCGCCGCGCAGGAGGTCGCCGACCGCTACGGTGTTCGCTTCACCACCGCCAAGCCCGGCGGTGTCGCGTTGCAGCGCAAGGTGGTCGCGGCCGCGGTCAGCGCGGACGAGCTGCAGGTGCTGCGCGAGTCCGGGTTCGAGGTGCGGACGATCTCGACCGCCGTGCTGAACGCGGGCTTCGACTGGTCGCGGATCGACGCGCTGTACGTGGGAGCCGGTCTGGACTACACCCAGCTCAACCCCGCGGCCAAGGCGTCGCTCGACGCGTTCCTGCAGCGGGGTGGCGTGATCACCCGCGGCCGCACCGGCAGCAAGTTCAACGTGGACGCCAAGCTGCTGCAGGCCACCCCGGTCGCGGGCTGGGAGGACGCCAACGGCGTGGTGAACGTCGTCAACGGCACCGGTCCGGTCGGCACGGGTGCGCTGCCGCACTCGTTCGTCTACTCGCCGCAGTGGTTCACGAACCTCGGCCCGGACGTCACGGTCGACCAGCGCTACGGCAGCACCGTGATCGCCGCGGGTCACTGGCACGCACGCGACAACGGCACGGGTGGCCAGGACGCCGCAGCGGGTCAGGCAGCGGTTGTCTCCGGAACCGCGGCCAGTGGCGCCAAGGTGGTTCTCTTCGGCACCGAGCCGATGTTCCGCAACCACCCCAAGGGCCTGTACGCCCAGGTCGCGCGCGCCATCTTCTGGACGGGCACGCGGTAGCGACGACAGGGCCGGGGGAGTTTCCCGACTTCCCCGGCCCTCCGCTTCAGTTCTCCCCGGCTCCCGGCGGCAGGAAGCCGTGTGCCGAGAGGTCGAACCAGTTGCCCTCGGGGTCGATGGCCCGATACTCGGCGAACGGCCGGTCCCCGCCCCGCAGTGCCGGACGAGGCTCCAGCGTCTCCAGGTACGGCTCGACCGAGGACACCTGGAACCCGAAGTGGTTGAACCCGGTCGGCACGTCCCCGTCCAGCCGCTGCTGGATCAGCGCCAGGTTGATGTACCCGTCGGTGACGAAGTGGCTGCCGTCGGGATCGGTGTGGAACAGCTCCATCCCGAACCGCGACGTGTAGAAGCCGGCCATCTCCTTCGCGTCCCGCACGACGAACGCGATGTGCCGCAACCGTGGCCTGCTCATGACTTTTCCTTCGGGATCATGTTGTGGAACGCGGCGATCTCCCACACGTCCTCGCGCTGCACGACGACGGCCTGCGCGTGTGTGGTGATGCCCGCCGGGGCGATGGAAGACGTGACGTGCACGAGCGAGATCCCGTCGGACAGCGGCTTGATCAGGCTGATCTCCGCAGTCAGCTTGGTGTCGCGGTACGGCCCGGCGAACAGCTGCCCGTGGCCCAGCGCCACCGCCCGCCGGCCGAACAGCTCCTCGCCGCGCACCGTCACGAAGTCGACGTCCTGGGCGAAGACACTGGCGAACATCTCGCCGTCGCCCTGCGCCCAGCCCTGCTCCATGCGTCGCCAGAGTGCGTAGATCTGTTCGCTCATGAGTGGTTCGTCCTCAGCGGCAGGCGCAGGCACTCGGCGTCCCACGCGGCAAGCGAGTAGTAGAGGCCGCCATGGCGGCGTTCGAGGTAGCAGACGACGTTCACGGGCCATCCGCTGTTGCGGAACATGTGTTCGTCCATCGGCGTCGGGTGGTCGCTCAACGGCCGGTTGCGCTCGCACTCGGGGCCGAGCCGGTGCCAGTCCGGGTGCAGGTGGATCGAGCCGAGCACGTCCAGACCGGCCGCGTCGGCGGCGCGAGTGATCGTCAGCAGGTCGGCGGGGTCGAGCCACCACGCCCGCACCGGGTTCTCGTACGCCGTGCCGAACCGCGGCACGATCGTGGACGCGAACTCCTCGCGCGCCGACGGATCGGTCAGACGCGCGTTGCGGCCGAACGCGACCTCCTCGACCACGGCCTCGGTGCCGGCGGACCGGCCGAGCAGCACCGCGAAACACGGTCTCGGCTCGTCCTCGGTGATGAACGAGTATTCGGCGGACGCGGCCTCCAGAAACGTTTTCACTGCGCGGTCCGAAAACAGCACCGCATCGGTGCGCGTCGGTCGCTCGGCCAATTCCATCACGTCGGCGAACGTATCGAGACGGCATCGTCTCACGCGAGATTCCGGAGGGTATTGGGGCTATTACATTCAGCGATAACATGATGCTTGTGCGACTCGAAGTGCGACATCTCGAACTGGTCGTGGCAATCGCCGACTGCGGCAGCCTGCGCAAGGCGGCCGCACGCCTGCACCTCACCCAGCCGGCGGTGACGACGCAGCTCAAACGCATCGAGGGCCATTTGGGCGGCGCGTTGTTCCTCCGCACGGCCGACGGTGTGCGGCTCACTCCGACCGGCCAGGATTTCGTGCAGGAGGCGCGGTCCATGCTCACCCAGCTGGTCAGCCTGGAACGCGTAACGCGCCGTAACGCGCAAAGTCCCACCGCTCCGACCAGGGTCGCCGGAATCCCCGCCTACCACTTCGGACTACTCGTGAGCGCGCTGAAGGACAACGTCACCAGCCGCACCATCAAGGAGACCGGGACGCTCACCGCGTTGCTCACGACGGGCGAACTCGACATCGCGGTGATGCGGCAGTTTCCCGGTACTCCGCTGACACTGCCGCCGAACGTGGGCCATCGCCTGCTCACCCGCGAGCCGCTGTTCGTCGGTGTGCCCGCGCACCACCCGTACGCGCAGGAGCCCGAGATCCCGCTCGCCGCGCTCGCCCGCGACAAGTGGGTCATGCCGGAGCCGGACGACAGCGGCATGAACGCCCACTTCGCCCGCGAGTGCGCGGCGGCCGGGTTCGAGCAGCGGATCGCGCACTTCAGCAGCGAGGCGCACGTCGCGCTGACGTTGATCAGGGAGTCGGGCGCGGTGTGCCCGCTCTACCCGGTCGGTGGCACCCCTGCCGGCGTCGCGAGGCTGCCGGTCACGGGAAACCCGCTGGTCCGCGAGGTCGTGCTGGCCTGGCGTCTCGACGCACCGGTGGCCCAGCACGTCGACGACCTGTGCGGGCAGGTCACCGCCGGGTATCTGAAGCTGGTCGAGGAGAGCGAGGTGTACGCGCGGTGGTGGCGAGACAACTCGTAGGTCAGTCCTTCGAGCCGCCGCCGCCTTCGCGCACGACGATCGCGACGCGGTCGTCCGACGACACGGGCTGGCCGCCGGCCTTGTTGATCGTGCCCACGACCGACGCCGTGTCGTTGAGCATCTCCATCGGCCCGATCAGGCCGAAGCCGTCCTGCTGCATGAAGGGCTCGGGCTTGCCCGTGAACGCCCCGGCGGGGTTCATCGGCAGGTTCTGCATGCCTGGCGTCCTGGCCGTCGACACCATCAGCACGTCGCTGTAGGAGGCGCAGCCCATCACGCCCGGCCGGTCCGGCCAGGTCCACGCGGCGTCACCGAGCTTGCCCGGCACGACGCGGTAGACGGCGTCGTGGTTCGCCGACCAGTCGGTCACCCAGACCTTCTGGGCGTCCGCGGACACGCACAGGCCACCGGGCAGCCGCAGCCCGGACGAGACGACGGCGCTGCCGGCCGTCGGGTTGCCCTGGGCGGGCTTGCCGGAGCCGTCGATGCGCAGCACCTTGCCCGCGAGCGAGTTCGGGTCGGCGGCCAGCGCCGGGTTCCCCGCGTCACCGGTGGCGACGAGGATCGAGCCCTTGCGGTCGCTGGCCAGGACACCGCGATTTCCCGACGGTCCCTTGGGGATGCCGGTGAGGATCGGCTTGGGCGAGTCACCGGGTGCGATGCGCAGCACCCGGTTGTCCGTCGCGGTCGTCACGTAGACGTACGCGAGCTGGTCCTCGGGGAACGTTGCCGACAGCGCGAGCCCGGTCAGCCCGCCGTCCGTCGACGCGTCCACCTCGATCTGGGCGATCACCACGGGGTCGACGTCCTTGGTCACCTTGACCAGGCGCCCGCCGCGTTCCGTCGCGTACGCGGCGACACCGCCCTGGGCGTCCGCGCCGATCGGGGCGACGCCGGTGACGGTGCTGAGGCACGTGCCGATCACCGCCGGGTTGAAGTCCTTGCAGCCCTGCGGCGGCGGCACGCTCTGCGGCGTCTGCCCCCTGCCCTGCTCGCCCGGCGACGGGCGGTACTCGCCAGGCAGCTCGGGACGCGGGCCCGCCTGCGGGGTCAGCTGTGGCTGGGCGCTCCAGCTCGTCGGTGCCGGCTCGTCAGGAAAGCTCGCGCAGCCCCCTGCCAGGAGGCAGGCGGCGGTCAGCAACACGACGGAACGAACCACGACTCCCAGGCTAGGTGCGCGACCGTGAACCCGAAGTGAACGCCTCGCCAGTGGTGGACTCGATCGCGAAGTCGACCGACCGCACCCGGTCCAGCAGCAGGTCGAGCTCGGCGGCCACCACCTCGGGAGCCTCCAGTGGCAGGTAATGACTGCAGGGCAACACCCTCAGCCGCGCCTGGGGCAGCGCGCCGACGGGGCCGGACATGCTCTCCGTCGTCGCGAGCAGGTCGTCGCGTCCCGCCAGGAGTGTGACCGGGCACACGATCGAACCGAGGTCCTGGCGCGGCGTCTCGCCCAGCGCGAGCGCCAGCGTGAAGTACCAGCGCCAGTCGTGCTGCAGGAACCGGCTGACCGCGGCGGCCACGGCCTTCGGGTCGCTGGACGGCTTGATCACGCCGCTGTGTCGCAGCAGGAACGTCGTCAGGTCCGTCACCGGCACCCGGTGCAGCACCTTGTCCAGCACTGGACCTGCCTGCTGGAGCAGCTTCGTGCCGGTCAGCCCGACGAACCGGCGGACACCACCGGGCAGCAGCGGCAGCATGCCGGCGAACGAGTCGCCCGGCGCGCCCGCGACGAGCAGCAGGCCCGCCACCCGTTCGGGATGACGCAACGCCAGCTCCGCCGCGATCGTGACGCCCATCGACCAGCCCATGACGACGCACCGTTCGATGCCCGCGTCGTCCAGCACGGTGATCGCGTCCGACACGTGGTCGTCCAACGAGATGTTGCGCTCGTCGACAGGCCTGTCCGAGCCCATCGTGCCGCGCATGTACCAGCTGAGCAGACCGCCGCGATCGGTCAGCGAGGGCCACGACTCCGGTCCGGAACCCACGCCGGGGCACAGCAGTACCGGTGTTCCCTCACCCGGTGCCTGCCACGTTCGGATCTTCGTGCCGTCCCAGGAGATGACGTCGTGCTCCCGCATGGGCGCCATTCTGACGTACTTTGCTCTGGTGACGCTCACCGTGCTCGTGCCAGATGATTTCGGAGTCCAGGCGCTGTCTCAGGTGGACGGTGTCCGGCCGGTCCGTTACGTGCCGGGGGAGCCGTTGCCCGCGGAGGCAGCGGACGCGGAGGTCCTGGTCCCCAAGTTCCTCGCCGGCACCGATCCCCGCGACGTGTTCGCGCAGCTGCCGAAGCTCAAGCTCGTGCAGTTGCTGAGCGCGGGTGCGGAGAACTTCGTCGGTCGCGTGCCGGACGGCGTGATGCTCTCCACGTGCCGCGGCGCGCACGGCGGCAGCACCGCGGAGTGGGCGATCGGCGCGTTGCTGGCGATATACCGAGACTTCCTCGTCTTCGAACGGGCCCGCGCCGAGGGCCGCTGGGACTACCATCTGACGGACACCTTGCAGGACAAGAAGGTTCTGATCGTCGGCGCCGGCGACCTCGGTGCGCAGCTGAAGCGTCGCCTCGAACCGTTCGACGCGACGGCGGTGCTGGTCGGCCGCACCGCCCGTGACGGCGTGCGCGGTGTGGACGAGCTGCCGTCGCTGCTGCCGGAGTTCGACGCGGTGGTGATCTTCACGCCGATGACGGAGGAGACCAGGCACCTCGTCGACGCCAAGTTCCTGGCGGCGATGAAGGACGGCGCGATCCTGGTCAACGGCGCCCGCGGCCCGGTCGTCGACACCGAGGCGTTGGTCGCGGAGCTCAACTCCGGGCGGCTGCGCGCGGCCCTGGACGTGACCGATCCCGAACCACTGCCCGAGGCTCATCCACTGTGGACCGCGCCCGGCCTGCTGCTGACCCCGCACGTCGCCGGGAGCTGCACTGGGCACACCCGGCGCGCGTACGCCATCGTCGCGGCGGAGGTCGCTCGCTACGTCGCCGGGGAACGTCCGCGCAACCTGGTGAACGGTGCTTACTAGGGACCCCTAGTCCATTGGGGTGAACCTAAGCTGCCGTTCGGATCTCGCGCGCCCGTACCGGGTCTCCTAGCGTGCGGGCGTGGCTACTCACGACAAAGGCTCGACCACATCGAGCGCTTTCTCCGACGACTCGTTCTACTCGAGCAGCGGAGGGGGAGTGCACCACTTCGACGACAGCACGACCAGAGTCGGCGGAGCGGCCTCGCCGTACGACTCCACGACGAAGGCGTTCGACACGACGGGTTACACGCCGCTGGACAAGTCCACTGTGGACAGCCCGGCGGACGACGACCCGTTCGAGGACGACCGGAAGAAGTTCGGCTGGACCGCCGGTCCCGACCTCGGTCTGCTCGGGCTGCGCGCCGTGCTCGGCGGCATCTTCATCCTGCACGGCCTGCAGAAGGTCTTCGGTCTCTTCGGCGGCCCCGGCATCAACGGCTTCGCGCAGTCGCTCGAGAAGATGGGCTACCGCGAGTCCGTCGTGCTCGCCTGGGTCACCGGCATCACCGAGCTCGCGGGCGGTGGCCTGCTCGTGCTGGGCCTCTTCACGCCGCTGGCCGCGGCGGGTCTGCTCGCGATCATGGCCAACGTCATCGCGCTGCAGTGGAAGGGCGGCTTCTTCGGCGCCAACGGAGTGGAGCTCGAGCTGGCGCTCGCGGGCATGGCGTTCGCGGCGCTGTTCGCCGGACCAGGCCGGGCCGCGCTGGACTACAACCGCAGCTGGTTCCGCCACCCGCTGGCGGCCGGCTTCATCGCACTCCTGCTCGGAGCGGGTGGCGCGGCGGTGACGTACTTCGTGTTCCGGTAAGAACATCCCCGTGCGGAAGAACCTGACGGGAGCGCTGCTCCAGCTCGCCCTGCTCGTGATCGGGATTCCGGTCGTCTACCTGGTGGCGTTCCCGTTCGGTCTCACCGCGAAGTCCCTGCTACCGCCGCTCGGGTTGCTCGCGGGCCTGATCATCAGCGGCGTCATGGTCAAGAAGACGGACCGGCCCGTCAGCGGACCGCTGACGGGCTGGGTCGTGTTCGGCGCCTGCCTGGCGCTGTCGTTCGCCGTTTGACCTTGTATTGACATCCTTTCTCCTTCAAGCCGTGTGCCGCGTGCGCCGACATTTCGGTGAAAGACGGCATGTGAAGGGCGAACCGTGACCGGGCAGTGCCGGGACGGTGGCCAGTGGGCGCGCGGGGTCTTCACCGTGCAGCCGTGACACCGTCCCGGCACGACGTGCCTCAGCGGTTCGGGTCGCGCACCGCGCCCGTGGACGCGTCCGTCGCCATCCGCGCGTACGCCCGCAGCGCACCCGTGACCGGACGGATCCGGTCCACCGGCTGCCACGGCCGCTCCGACGCCTCCATCTTGGCGCGCCGCTCGGCCAGCACGTCGTCGTCCACCAGCAGTTCGAGTCGCCGCTCGTGCACGTCGATCAGGATCCGGTCGCCGTTCTCGACGAGGCCGATCGTGCCGCCGCCCGCCGCCTCCGGCGAGATGTGGCCGATCGACAGGCCCGACGAGCCACCGGAGAAGCGGCCGTCCGTGATCAGCGCGCACTTCCTGCCGAGTCCGGAGCCCTTGAGGAACGCGGTCGGGTGCAGCATCTCCTGCATGCCGGGACCGCCGGACGGGCCCTCGTAGCGCACGACGAGCACCTCGCCCGCCTGGATCTCCTTGTTCAGGATCGCCGACACGGCCTGCTCCTGGGACTCGACGACACGCGCCGGGCCCTCGAAGTGCCACAGCTCCTCGTCGATGCCCGCAGCCTTGATGATCGCGCCGCGCTCGGCCAGGTTGCCGCGCAGCACGGCCAGGCCGCCGTCCTTGGTGTAGGCGTGCTCGATGTCGCGGATGCAGCCCTTCGCCGCGTCGGTGTCCAAAGAGGACCAGCGGTTCGACGTCGAGAACGCCTCGGTGGTGCGCACTCCGCCGGGCGCCGCGTGGAACAGCTCGATCGCCTCCGGCGACGGGTTCTCCGCGCGGATGTCCCACTTCGCGAGCCACTCCGCGAGCGTCGGCGTGTGCACCGACGTCACGTCGCGGTTGAGCAGGCCCGCACGGTCCAGTTCGCCCAGCAGCGCGGGGATTCCGCCGGCCCGGTGCACGTCCTCCATGTGGTAGTCGGAGTTCGGTGACACCTTGGACAGGCACGGCACGCGGCGGGACAGGTCGTCGATGTCCTGCAGCGTGAAGTCGATCTCGCCCTCCTGCGCGGCGGCGAGGATGTGCAGCACGGTGTTGGTCGAGCCGCCCATGGCCATGTCGAGCGCCATCGCGTTCTCGAACGCCTTGCGGTTCGCGATCGATCGCGGCAGCGCCGACTCGTCGTCCTCGCCGTACCAGCGCTTGCACAGCTCCACGACCACGCGGCCGGCCTCGGAGAACAGCTCGCGGCGCGCTGCGTGGGTGGCGAGCGTGGACCCGTTGCCCGGCAGCGACAGACCCAGCGCCTCGGTCAGGCAGTTCATCGAGTTCGCGGTGAACATGCCGGAGCAGGAACCGCACGTCGGGCACGCGGAGCGCTCGACCTCGCTGAGACCCTCGTCGTTCACGGCGGGAGAGGCCGAGGCCGCGATCGCGGTGATGAGGTCGGTCGGTGCGACGGCGACACCCTCGACGACGACGGCCTTGCCGGCCTCCATCGGCCCGCCGGACACGAACACGACGGGGATGTTGAGCCGCATCGCCGCGTTCAGCATGCCGGGGGTGATCTTGTCGCAGTTCGAGATGCAGACGATCGCGTCGGCCTGGTGCGCGTTGACCATGTACTCGACGGAGTCGGCGATGATCTCGCGGCTGGGCAGCGAGTAGAGCATGCCGCTGTGGCCCATGGCGATGCCGTCGTCGACCGCGATGGTGTGGAACTCGCGCGGCACGCCACCCGCCTCGCGCACGGCCTCGGCCACGATGTCGCCGAGGTCCCGCAGGTGCACGTGACCCGGCACGAACTGCGTGTAGGAGTTGGCGATCGCGATGATGGGCTTACCGAAGTCGCTGTCCGTCATGCCGGTCGCGCGCCAGAGAGCGCGGGCTCCGGCAGCGTTGCGGCCGTGTGTGGTGGTGCGAGAGCGGAGCTGAGGCACTGCTCCTCCAGATTCAGTTCAAGAAAAAGCGCGCGGGACGCGGGGTGTGGCGTCCACCAGTCTGGGAGCGGTGCCTCAAAGGTTACTTGTGCGCAGACTCGCCGAGACCAGCAGATAGGCCAGCGCGAGCGTGATCACGTGCACAGCGGTGCACCACAGGCAGATCTTGCCGATCAGCAGGAACTCGGCCGCGACCAGGTAGACGACCATCAGCACGCCGACGCCGACCGCGCTCAGCCGCACCCACTTGAGCGCCTCGATCCGCCACGCGAACGGGAGGCAGATCACGGTGAGGAACGCGAAGAACGCCACTCCGAGGAACGCGACGGGGATGCCGAGGAGCTCCGACTGCTCGCTCGTGGTCACGGTCTCGCAGTCGACGACCGCGTCCGCTGAGCACAGCAGCGCGCTCGCGTTGAAGTGCGTGTACGTCAGATAAGCCGAGATCAGCAGGCCTGCGATGGACAGCAGCAGGCTCAGCAGCGGAACTCGTTTGGTCACTTCTCCGACTCTACGGACTCTTCTTCTGAGGACTCCGCAGGTTCTTCCACGACACTCGGGTCGGGCACCCGCCCACCGCTCACCAGCGACAGCGCCGGCAGGTGCATGAACCGCACCGCGGGCAGCGTCACCTCGGTGTCGTCGTCCTTGACCGCCTTGAGCCAGCCCTTGCGGACGAGCCGGATCGACTTCAGCTCGTCCCACTTCACCGTGGTCGAGCCGAACAGTCCACGAGCGACAAGACCCTCCTCGGTGACCGTCGTGCGGTTGCGGACGACCCAGTACGCGTACGCGAGCGGGAGAACGTAGAGCGCTTGCAGTCCCGGAGCGACCCACGCCACAGGCGTCACGCAGATCGCGATCAGACCCGCCGCGAGCAGCGCCGTTGCCGGGATGCGAAAGACCAGCTTCTTCACTCGAAGGATTGTTCCACGTCCACGATCCGGGAATTCCGTCTCGCAGAGTTGACGCACTCTTGCGCGAGGCGATAACGTCCGCTTCATGCAGCGCACGCTCGTTCTCGTACTTCTCAGGCGCGTCGACGCCTGAGCCGAACAGCCTGCGTCGACGCGCGACCCTCGTACGACCCATCTACGGGTTGTCGAGGGTTTTTTCGTGTCCGGACCCCGATACCCACGAGGCAATGAGATGACCAGCGCACCATCGCGACAGGCTCCCGAGCCCACGTCGCCACGTCCAGGTCCGCGGCCCAAACCGGCCCCGCCCAGTGGCGCACCGATTCGTGTAACCGGTGCTCAGTCGCTTGTGCGATCGCTCGAGGCGGTCGGCTGCGAAGTGGTGTTCGGAATTCCCGGCGGGACGATCCTTCCCGCGTACGACCCGCTGCTGGACTCCACGAAGGTCCGGCACATCCTCGTCCGCCACGAGCAGGGCGCAGGACACGCGGCGACCGGATACGCGCAGGCCACCGGCAAGGTCGGGGTCTGCATGGCGACCTCGGGACCGGGTGCGACCAACCTCGTCACCCCGCTCGCGGACGCGAACATGGACTCCGTGCCCATGGTCGCGATCACCGGCCAGCAGTCGCGGCCGCTGATCGGCACGGACGCCTTCCAGGAGGCGGACATCTGCGGCATCACGATGCCGATCACCAAGCACAACATGCTCGTGACCGACGCCGCGGAGATCCCGCGGGCGATCGCGGAGGCGTTCCACATCGCGGCGACCGGCCGACCCGGCCCTGTCCTCGTCGACATCCCCAAGGACGTGCTGCAGGAGACCACGAGCTTCTCCTGGCCGCCCGAACTGCGCCTGCCCGGTTACCGGCCGACGACCCGGCCGCACGGCAAGCAGGTGCGCGAAGCAGCCAAGCTGATCGTCGGCGCCCGCAAGCCCGTCCTGTACGTGGGCGGCGGCGTCATCAAGGCGGACGCGTCGGCCGAGCTGCTGCGCCTCGCCGAGGACACCGGCATCCCGGTCGTCACCACGCTGATGGCGCGCGGGGCGTTCCCCGACTCGCACCAGCAGCACCTCGGCATGCCCGGCATGCACGGCACCGTCGCGGCCGTCGCGGCGATGCAGAAGTCGGACCTGCTGATCGCGCTGGGCGCGCGGTTCGACGACCGCGTCACCGGCCAGCTGAACTCGTTCGCCCCCGACGCGCAGATCATCCACGCCGACATCGACCCGGCCGAGATCTCCAAGAACCGCCGCGCGGACGTCCCGATCGTGGGCGACTGCAAGGAGATCATCACCGAGCTGATCGACGCGGTCCGCACCGAGCGCGAGACGGCCAGGGCCGTCGACCTCACGCCGTGGTGGGACACGCTGAACTCGCTGCGGGAGACGTTCCCGCTCGGCTACGACTGGCCGGACGACGGCACGCTGTCGCCGCAGTACGTGATCGAGCGGATCGGCGCGATGTCGCCGTCCGACACGATCTACACGGCGGGCGTCGGCCAGCACCAGATGTGGGCGGCGCAGTTCGTGAAGTACGAGCAGCCGCGCACGTGGATCAACTCCGGTGGCCTCGGCACGATGGGCTTCGCCGTTCCCGCCGCCATGGGCATCAAGGCGGGCGAGCCGGACCGCACGGTGTGGGCCATCGACGGTGACGGCTGCTTCCAGATGACCAACCAGGAGCTCGCCACCTGCGCCATCGAGAACCTGCCCGTCAAGATCGCCGTCATCAACAACGGCAACCTGGGCATGGTCCGCCAGTGGCAGACGCTGTTCTACGGCGAGCGGTACTCCAACACCGATCTGGGCACGCACAAGCACCGCATCCCAGACTTCAAGCTTCTGGCGGAGGCGCTCGGCTGCGCCGGCCTGCGGGCCGAGTCGCGCGAGGAGGTGGACGAGGTGATCGCGAAGGCGCTGGAGATCAACGACCGGCCGGTCGTGGTCGACTTCGTCGTCGGCAAGGACGCCCAGGTGTGGCCGATGGTCGCGGCGGGCACCGGCAACTCCGAGATCATGGCCGCCCGCGGCATCCGCCCCCTGTTCGACGAGGATCTGTGATGACCAGGCACACGCTGAGCGTTTTGGTCGAGGACAAGCCCGGTGTGCTCGCGCGCGTCGCCGGTCTGTTCTCCCGCCGCGGCTTCAACATCGAGTCGCTCGCGGTCGGCCGCACCGAGTACCCCGACATCTCCCGCATGACCATCGTCGTCTCGGTGGACGAGCTGCCGCTGGAGCAGGTGACCAAGCAGCTCAACAAACTCATCAACGTCATCAAGATCGTCGAGCTCGAGCCGACCGCTTCCGTTCAGCGGCAACTGGTGTTGATTAAGGTTCGTGCTGACGCGACGGTGCGGTCGCAGGTCCTCGAAACCGTTCAGCTCTTCCGCGCGAAGGTCGTCGACGTGTCGCCGGAGGCGGTCACGATCGAGGCCACCGGGACTTCTGAGAAGCTCGACGCGTTGTTGCGCATGCTGGAGCCCTACGGGCTTCGCGAGATCGTCCAGTCCGGCATGGTCGCCATCGGCCGTGGCGCTCGTTCCATCACCGCCACCGCGGTGCGTTAAGTATTTTGAGAGAGGAAGTTTCCGTGAGCGTCGAGATCTTCTACGACGACGATGCCGACCTGAGCATCATCCAGGGCCGCAAGGTGGCCGTGATCGGCTACGGCAGCCAGGGCCACGCCCACGCCCTGTCCCTGCGCGACTCGGGCGTCGAGGTCCGCATCGGCCTGCAGGAGGGCTCCAAGTCCCGCGCCAAGGCCGAGGAGGAAGGCCTGGAGGTCGGCACGCCGTCCGAGGTCTCCGCGTGGGCCGACGTGATCATGATCCTGGCGCCGGACACCGCCCAGCGCCACATCTACGCCAACGAGATCGCCGCCAACCTCAAGGAGGGCGACGCGATCTTCTTCGGCCACGGCTTCAACATCCGCTACGGCCTCATCACGGCTCCGTCCGGTGTGGACGTCGCCATGGTCGCCCCGAAGGGCCCCGGCCACCTGGTCCGCCGCCAGTTCGTGGACGGCAAGGGCGTGCCCGCGCTCATCGCCGTCGAGCAGGACGCCTCCGGCGGGGCTCAGGCGCTGGCGCTCTCGTACGCCAAGGGCATCGGCGGCACCCGCGCCGGCGTCATCAAGACGACGTTCAAGGAAGAGACCGAGACCGACCTCTTCGGTGAGCAGGCCGTCCTCTGCGGTGGCGCGTCCGCTCTGGTCCAGGCGGGCTTCGAGGTGCTGACCGAGGCGGGCTACGCCCCCGAGGTCGCGTACTTCGAGTGCCTGCACGAGCTGAAGCTGATCGTCGACCTCATGTACGAGGGCGGCATCGCCCGCATGCGCTACTCGATCTCCGACACGGCCGAGTACGGCGACCTGACCCGCGGCCCGCGCGTCATCACCGCCTCCGTGAAGGAAGAGATGAAGAAGATCCTGGGCGAGATCCAGGACGGCACCTTCGCCTCCGAGTGGGTCGCCGAGGACGACAACGGCCGCGCCAACTACCGCAAGCTGCAGCAGGAGGGCGAGAACCACCCGATCGAGGCCACCGGCAAGAAGCTCCGCGACATGATGTCGTGGGTCGACCGCCCGATCACCGAGACCGCCTGAGTCCTTCCCCCAGGGAGGCCCGCGGAGCAACGCTCCGCGGGCCTTTCCGCTTTCAGCAGTTGATCATCCGCTAGCTTGACTCCCATGACGGAAAGTGCGCCGATCTACGACGACAAGGCCCACGTGCGCGGCAACCTGGACCTCCGCAACGCGGAGTGGAAGCGCCCGCCAGAGCCCGAACCGGAAGACGGCCACGTCGAAATCGCCTTCGTCCCGCACACCGACGGCGCCACCTACGTGGCGATGCGCAACTCCAAGCAGCTCGAACCGGTCCTCGTCTTCACCATGGCCGAGTGGGACGCTTTCGTAGCAGGCGCAAAGGACGGGGAGTTCGACGAGCCCTGGTAGGAGCCACCGGCCCCGCCCCCCAATGGCGCGCCCGCGACCCGCCCCCGCGCCGAACGTCCGTCCCGTCAACCCGATCCCGACGCCGCCGCGCCCCGGTGGCCGCGATGAGCGACCTGGCCGCGGCGAGCTTCTCCGCACCGAGCTGGGCCCGCAGGTCCGCGACACACGTCGTGGACGACTGCCACGCGGACCTCACGAGGACGTGGAACTCCTGCTGCACCCGTACGTCACGCATTCCGCTCCTGAGTTCTGTCAGGCACCGACAACCCGAAGCTAGCAAGGCACCGGGGCCCTGGTCAGCCGGTTTTCCGCCGCTGCAAAGGGGATCGCGGGCTGGGCCGGCTCGCGCACGGGTCACCTGGCGTGCGTCCGCTCACCTTGCGCAGGTGGTTGCGCGGGCCTTGACGGGCGCCGGGTCGTTTCATCGCCGCTTCGCGACGATTGCGATTGGGGCTTGACTTCGGGGCCCTTGCGAGGCGCTGGTCGGCCTTTAAAAGCCGGGCATGTGAAGCGCCCGGCCGATCCGAACACGGTAGCACCTCGCACCCAAAGTCAAGCCCCAATCGCGAGCGTGCGTGGTTGCGTTTGTTTGTTCGGGTGCGGGAATTACCGGTTGCACGGCGGTGCATTGCCCTTTACGGCTCGGCTCCGCCATCGCGGTTATTCAATGGGGGCGCCACGGTTTCGCCTTTGCCGTTGCTTCCCGCGCCGCGACTCGCCATGTGCGGTTACTTCCGGGAGCCTCGGCATCGCCTTTGCCGTTGTTGGCAGGCCTCGAACCCGCCTTGCCTTTGCCGCGCGCCGGGTTTTCGGCGCGCGGCGGTGTCGCCGACCCAGTATCAGGCGGCGGTGTGGAGGAGGTTGCGTCTGGGTTTTCGCAGCGGGTCCAGCCAGCGCGGCGGATAGAACACCGGCACTCCCTGCACCATCGTCACTGTCCACCCGCTGCGGTGGATGAGCCGGTGGTGATGGCGGCAGAGCAGGACGCCGTTGTCGATGGAGGTGTCGCCGCCGTCGGCCCAGTGGTGGATGTGGTGGGCGTCGCAATGCTT
>NZ_QLTT01000012.1:0-8710 GCF_003269295.1 Lentzea atacamensis
TGCCGCAGCACGTGCGGCACATCCTTGTACCCCAGCTCGGCCGCGGCCCCACGCCGATCCAATTCGGCGATTTTCTGCATCACCGAATGTTCGCGGACCCGGATTTCCGTCACCTCGTCGACGATGCCGCGTAGCAGCTCGTCGGTGGAGAGGAGTCGGGTGTCGCTCACGTGTTCTAATCTACCGCAAGATCACGAAAAGATAACAGGTCAGGCCATACACAATCGGATGAACGGATCGACCGAACCGTCACCCGTGGCGAAGCGGAGCGAGCCGTAATGGGCAATGAACGGCCGTGCAACCGGTAATTCCCGCACCCGAACAAACAAACGCAACCACGCACGCTCGCGATTGGGGCTTGACTTTGGGTGCGAGGTGCTACCGTGTTCGGATCGGCCGGGCGCTTTACCTGCCCGGCTTTTACAGGCCGACCAGCGCCTCGCAAGGGCCCCGAAGTCAAGCCCCAATCGCAATCGTCGCGAAGCGGCGATGAAACGACCCGGCTCGAAACGGCCCATGCAACCACGCTGGAACAGAACCCTGAGGACACCAAAAGGCCCGGCCCGCCAAAGGCGAACCGGGCCAATCAGTCGATCTGAAGCCTGGACTCAGAAGTCCATGCCACCAGCGTCCGGCGCGGCCGGAGCAGCGTTCTTCTCCGGCTTGTCCGCGACGACAGCCTCGGTCGTCAGGAACAGGGCCGCGATGGAGGCCGCGTTCTGCAGCGCGGAACGGGTCACCTTGGCCGGGTCGATGATGCCCGCGGCGACCAGGTCCTTGTACTCGCCGGTCGCGGCGTCCAGGCCCTCGCCCGCAGGCAGGGACTTGACGCGCTCGACCACGACGCCGCCTTCGAGGCCGGCGTTGATGGCGATCTGCTTCAGCGGCGCCTCGACGGCGACCTTGACGATGTTGGCACCGGTGGCCTCGTCGCCGGTCAGGCGCAGGCCCGCGAAGGCAGCCTCGGCGGCCTGCAGCAGCGCAACGCCACCACCGGCGACGATGCCCTCTTCAACCGCGGCCTTGGCGTTGCGGACCGCGTCTTCGATGCGGTGCTTGCGCTCCTTGAGCTCGACCTCGGTGGCCGCGCCCGCCTTGATGACGGCGACGCCGCCGGCGAGCTTGGCGAGGCGCTCCTGGAGCTTCTCGCGGTCGTAGTCGGAGTCCGACTTCTCGATCTCGGCGCGGATCTGGTTGACGCGACCCTGGATCTGGTCGGCGTCACCGGCACCCTCGACGATGGTCGTCTCGTCCTTGGTGACGACGACCTTGCGGGCCTTGCCCAGCAGCGAGATGTCGGCGTTCTCCAGCTTCAGGCCGACGTCCTCGGTGATGACCTGGCCACCGGTGAGGGTGGCGATGTCCTGGAGGATGGCCTTGCGGCGGTCACCGAATCCGGGCGCCTTGACGGCGACGGACTTGAACGTGCCGCGGATCTTGTTGACGACCAGCGTGGCCAGGGCCTCGCCCTCGACGTCCTCGGAGATGATCAGCAGCGGCTTGCCGGACTGCATGACCTTCTCGAGCAGCGGGAGCAGGTCCTTGACCGTGGAGATCTTGGAGCCGAACAGCAGGATGTACGGGTCCTCGAGGGTCGCTTCCTGACGCTCGGGGTCGGTCACGAAGTAACCGGAGATGTAACCCTTGTCGAAGCGCATACCTTCGGTGAGCTCCAGCTCGAGCCCGAGGGTGTTGCTCTCCTCGACGGTGATGACGCCTTCCTTGCCGACCTTGTCCATCGCCTCGGCGATGAGCTCGCCGATCGTGGGGTCAGCGGCGGAGATGGACGCGGTAGCAGCGATCTGCTCCTTCGTCTCGATCTCCTTGGCGGCCTTCAGGAGCTGCTCGGCGACAGCCTCGACGGCCTGCTCGATGCCGCGCTTGAGGCCGAGCGGGTTCGCACCCGCGGCCACGTTGCGCAGGCCCTCGCGGACCAGAGCCTGTGCCAGCACCGTCGCGGTGGTGGTGCCGTCACCCGCGACGTCGTCGGTCTTCTTCGCGACCTCCTTGACGAGCTCGGCCCCGATCTTCTCCCACGGGTCCTCGAGCTCGATCTCCTTCGCGATGGAGACACCATCGTTGGTGATGGTCGGCGCGCCCCACTTCTTCTCGAGCACGACGTTGCGGCCCTTGGGGCCGAGCGTCACCTTGACGGCGTCAGCGAGGATGTTCATCCCGCGCTCGAGACCGCGACGGGCTTCCTCGTCGAACGCAATCATCTTGGCCATTGCGGTGTGTTCCTCCGCCTTTGTGGATTCTGGGCCACTGCGGGCGCACGCCCACAGCGGAACACGGTGCGAGTGGCCAGGCTCGGTGCCCGCGACGGACGACTCCCCCGTTGATCACGAGGGTGCCTCACCGTCCCAGCCTCACTGCTTTGGCACTCGGGCGAGCCGAGTGCTAAGTCGTGTTTAGCACTCGGGCACGGCGAGTGCAAGCGAACCCCGGCGAACGTCAGCGTGACGTGCGCACCGGCACAGAGGTCGGCAGCGGCTTCTTCGACGTCGACTCGTCGTCGAGCTGCAGCGTCGGCGAGGAGTTCGTCTTGGGCTGGCGCGCGGGCTCGTCACCGGGCGAGAGGATGATCACCACGATGATGATCACCACGATCGCCGCCGCAGCGGCGATGACCGGCGCGAACCACACCGGCCGTTCCTTCTTCGACGCCGTGAAGGCGCTCACGCCCACCTGGTTCGGCGGACGCAGCCGGACGGGGTCGGCGAGCGGCTGCTGACCGAAGCCGCCCTGGTACGGACCCTGTTGCACGGGCGTCGGCCCGGACACCGGCGACTGCACGGGAATCGAGCCGGACGCGGGGCCGAGTTGAGTGGGAGCCGAGCCCTGCGCGACCCCGGCGAGAGCCACACGCGCAGCGGCGATGAGCTCGGCGCAGTTCGCGTACCGCTGCGACGGCTCCTTCGAGGTGCCCTTGCGGATCACGTCGTCGATGGCCGGCGGCAACGCCACGAGCTGGGACAACGGCGGAACGGTCTGGCCGAGGTGGCCCTGGATGACCTCCTGCACGCCGCCCTGGAACGGCGGACGGCCGGAGAGGCACGCGAAGAGCATGCAGGCCAGCGCGTACTGGTCGGTGCGGCCGTCGACGGGCTCGCCGCGCAGGTGCTCCGGCGCCGCGTAGGTCGGCGAACCGAGGAAATCACCCGTTCGAGTGCGGTGGCCGGTGGCGCCGCGGCGGGTGAGGCCGAAGTCGGCGACGTAGACGTGCTCGCGCACGCCTTCCTTGGTCGTCACGAGGACGTTGGCCGGCTTCACGTCGAGGTGCACGAGGCCCTTGCCGTGCAACATGTCGAGCGCTTCGGCGACCTGGGCGAGCAGGGTCAGCGTGCGGGCAGGGGTGAGCGGCCCCTCCTTGATGTGCCCGGAGAGGTCCTGGCCGTCGACCAGCCGCATCGCGATGTAGAGCAGGCCGTCGACCTCGTCGAAGTCGTACAGCGGCACGATGTTCGCGTGGTCGATGGCGGAGGTGTTGCGCGCCTCGTCGACGAACCGCTCGCGGAACTCCGCGTCGGGTGCGAGGTGCTCACCGATGACCTTGAGCGCGACTTTCCTGCCAAGTCTCACGTCAGTGGCCTTGTAGGTCACGCTCATGCCACCGCGACCGAGCACGCCGTCGATCCGGTAGTGCGCGATCCGCCGTCCGCTCAGGTCCTCTGACACGCGAGGCAGCCTAACGCCCGCGCAGATCACCGTGCTGAGGGTTGGTCAAAGAGTGATGCTCACGCCTTTCGCACGTCCGACGCCTGGCTGCGTCCGTCCCGTCCGGCCTGCACCTCGAACTCCACCCGGTCGCCCTCGCTGAGGGTCCGGAAGCCTTCCATCTGGATCGCCGAGTAGTGCACGAACACGTCGGGCCCGCCATCGGTTGCGATGAAGCCGTATCCCTTTTCGGAGTTGAACCACTTGACGGTACCGAGAGCCAAGGCGTCCTCCTTCAGATCACGCAAAGAGCAGAACGCAACGCTAAAAGAAGAAAAGTCACTCGGATACCTCCTTACGGAGTCATGAACGAAAGCTGACTCCGTTGGCGCGCAACCAGGTGGTGAGCCGGCGGGGTCCGCGCGTCTGGGTCAGCACGGCACCGGGACCTGCGAAGTCGAACACCAGGCCCTCACCGGTGTGAATGGATTGCGCCGCATCGGGTACGGACGGGCGAAGACGGCATTGCACGGTGTCCGCGAACGCCATCACGTGGTCGCTGCTGATCGTCACGGCCTCGCCCGCCTCCAGCGTCACGAGATCGAGCGCGCCGTAACAGGAGAGCACCACACCGCCCTTGCCGTGCGCGTAGTTCAGGAAACCTTCGAGGCCGCCGAAGAGCGCCTGCAACGGCGGCGCCTCGGGATTCATCGCCACCGTGCTGCTCGACGCGACCCAGCCGAGCCGGGAGACGCACCAGCCGTGCGTGCCGTCGAGCTCGACGAGGTGCAGGTCGCCGGGCAGCACGGGCGCCGTGTCCACCCAGCCGCCCTCCGCGCCCGCCGTGCACAGCGCGACCGCCTTGGCACCGGCGCCCTTCACGTCGACCGAGAGGCCGTAGCTCGTCGCCACCACGGTGACCGGGTCGACCAGCACCATCTCTCCGGGCGCGAGCACGAGCCTCGCCACGCCGAACGTCGGTGTGTGCCGGGTCCGGACCTGCACGAGCAACACCTCCGGGGACGAACTGGTCCAGGCGATCGTCACGATCACCTCGCCTTGGCAGTATGCAGTCGTGTCCCCCACCACAGTCGCCGAACACCGCCAGCGCGTCGCGGAGCTCGTCGGGCTGATGCCCGTGCTGCAGCTCCCGCTCGACGAGTGCCTCGGGCTCGTGCTCGCCGCCGACGTCATCGCGCCCGTTTCCCTGCCGCCGTTCGACAACTCCGCGATGGACGGGTACGCCGTCCGCGCCGCCGACCTCGCGGGGACGATCCCGGTCCGCCTCCCCGTGGCCGACGACATCCCCGCGGGCCGGACGCAGCTCGACCCGCTCGAGCCCGGCACCGTCCAGCGGATCATGACCGGCGCCCCGGTCCCGCCGGGTGCGGACGCGGTGATCCAGGTCGAGCTGACCGACGGCGGCACCGAGACGGTGACGATCAACGCGTCCGTCGCGGAGGGCACGAACATCCGGATCGCGGGCGACGACGTGCAGAAGGGCGACCCGGTGCTGGTCGCCGGCACCGTGCTGCGCCCGGCCCAGCTGGGTCTCGCGTCGGCGCTCGGGCTCGCGGAGCTGCCGGTGCGCCGCCGTCCGCGGGTGCTGATCCTGTCCACGGGCTCCGAGCTGGTCGAACCCGGCCGGCCGCTGCAGCCCGGTCAGATCTACGAGTCGAACGGCACGATGCTCGCCTCTTCCGTGCGGGAAGCGGGAGGCATCGCCGTGCAACTGCGGTTCGTGCCCGACGACGTGGACGCCTTCCACCGCGCACTGGCGCCGTACCTCGGCTCCGTGGACGTGATCGTGACGTCCGGCGGGGTCAGCGCGGGCGCGTACGAGGTGGTCAAGGACGCCCTCGTCAGCCACGACGTGCGGTTCACGAAGGTCGCCATGCAGCCAGGAGGGCCGCAGGGTGCGGGCACCTACGAGGGCGTGCCGGTGCTGACGCTGCCGGGCAACCCGGTGAGCGCGCAGGTGTCGTTCGAGGTCTTCGTGCGTCCCGCGCTGCTCAGGTCGATGGGGCACGCTCAGGTCGAACGGCCGTCCGCGCGGGCAACCGTGACGACCTCGCTGACGTCTCCTGCTGGTAAGACGCAGTTCCGGCGCGGCCTGTACGACCCGTCGTCCGGTCAGGTCGTGACGCCGGTCGGCGGCCCGGGGTCGCACCTGCTGTCGGCGCTCGCGCTGTCGAACTGCCTGATCGAGGTGCCGCAGGACGTGACGGAGCTGGCGGCGGGAGCCGAGGTCACCGTCAGATACCTGCAGTAGAAGGGCGGCTGGGGGATGCGAGCCGTACTCGCGCTGGTGATGCTCGCCGGGTTCTTCGTGCTCGGCGCGGCACTCACGGCCTTCCTGGTCGTGGTCTCGGTCTGGCGGTTCCGGATCGGCGACTTCCAGGGCGGCGGCTGGATGGCGTTCTTCGCCGCGAGCGTCGCCGTGCCGATGCTGTGGGCGGTGCTGCGCGCGATCTTCGCCAGGCCGGCGCCGACCGGGATCCCGATGACCCGCGCGACGCATCCCGAGCTGTGGCGGCACGTCGACGAGCTGGCGGCGCTCGCGGGCACCCGCAGCCCCGACGACGTCCGGCTGGTCCCGGACGCGAACGCGAGCGTCTGGGAACGCCGCGGCACCCGCTACCTGCAGCTCGGCCTGCCACTGGTCGCCGGGTTGTCGATCGGCGAGCTGCGGTCCGTTCTCGCGCACGAGCTCGGCCACTACGGCGGCGGGCACACGCAGGTGTCCGCGGTGACGTTCCGCGCGAAGGTCGCCCTGGAGCTCGCGGTCAACCAGGGCGACTTCATGCGGCTGCTGTACGGGTGGGCAAAGCTGTACGCGCTGGTCGCAGCATCGGAGAGCCGGGAGCACGAGCGGTTCGCCGACGAGGTCGCAGTGGCCGCGGCGGGTCAGGAGGCGGCACGGCGGGCGTTGCTGCGGATCGGTCCGGTCGGCGAGGCGTGGAGCGACTACCTGCGCTGGTACGTCTCGCTCGCGGTCCTCGCGGGCCGCACCCCGCCGCTGCTCGAGGGCTTCCGCCACTACCTGGACCACCCGCGGCGCGTGCACGAGCTGCGCGCACTGGAGCCGGTGCTGGCAGAGCAGGAGCCGACGTCGATCTTCGACAGCCATCCGCCGGTGCGCGAGCGGGTGGCCGCGATGGCGCTGCTGCCGTCCGTCTCCGCCGTGAGCCTCGACGAACGACCGGCGTGGACGTTGCTGGACGGCACGCCATCCGAGGCCGTGGCGGCGCTGATCGAGGTCGAGGGCCCGCCGATCACGTGGGAGGAGCTCGCCCCGCTGACCGGTCACGTGCTGGTCCGCCGCTACGCGGAAGCGTTGCGGCACGCCGGCCGGGTGAGCAAGGTCGGTGACACGCTCGCCGCCGTCCTGGCGTGCCTCGAACGCGGCGAACTGCACCGGTTGACCGGCAGGCCGGTCGACGCCTCACTGACGCCGGAGCAGGTGCACGAGGCGGCCGTCGACACCGTGACGGAACTCCTCGCCTGCGCGGTCGCCGACCAGCTCGTGACCGCGGGACGCGCCGTGCTGGAAATCAACTGGGGCGGACTGTTCGCGCTGCGACTGCCGGACGGAGCTGCGGTCTATCCGGACGATCTCGTTGCTCCCGCCGTCCGTGACACTTCCCGCGTCGCTGAAGTGCGGCTTCGTCTGCAGGCGATCGGCGTCGACGGACTGTGACGGAACGCTCACCGACCGGCATTGTTCACGCCATGTGACGGGGATTACACTGAACGGAGGTGCCGGTCGGCGCGTGCATTCGTCGGGGGATGCACGAGCCGACCGGCCACTTGCGTTCTCGACAGTCCTGCTGGGCGGTTTGGTGTGTTGGCGTAGCGTGATGCCGCCCGACAACTCACGGAAGCTACGGACCCACAGACACGATGAGCAGCGAGAAGCCCGTCTCCCACTTCCTCGAACTCGCGCGCGGCATGGTGCCGCCGATGCACCCGGCCGGACGCCCGTTCGTCGCCGGTGCGGCGATCGCGACCCTCCTCGTCCGGCTGCGCTTCAAGCGACTCGGCGTCGTCCTCGGCCTGGTCACGGCGTGGGTCGCGTGGTTCTTCCGCGAGCCGAAGCGCGTGACGCCGACCCGCCCGAACATCGCGGTCGCACCGGCCGACGGCACCGTCTCCCACGTGGTCGACGCCGTCCCGCCCGCCGAGCTCGGCCTCGGTTCCGAGCCGATGACGCGCGTCAGCGTGTTCCTGTCCGTCTTCGACGTGCACGTGCAGCGCGTGCCCGCGGACGGCGAGATCGTCCAGGTCTCGTACCACCCCGGCAAGTTCCTCTCGGCCGACCTCGACAAGGCCTCCGAGGAGAACGAGCGCAACACCGTCTGGCTGCGCACCGTCAACGGCCACGATCTCGTCGTCGTGCAGATCGCCGGCCTGGTCGCGCGCCGCATCGTCTGCGAGGTCGCCGAGGGCGAGAAGGTCGCCGCCGGCCAGACCTACGGCCTGATCCGCTTCGGCTCGCGCGTGGACCTCTACGTCCCGCGCGGCAGCCGCGTCCTGGTCGAGGCCGGCCAGCGCACGATCGGCGGGGAGACCGTTCTCGCCGAACTGCCGGAGGCCTGACCCTGATGGCACCCAGCGGGCCCGGCGTTCGCCTCCTGCCGAACGCGATCACGGTCCTGGCGATGTGCGCGGGCCTGTCCGCCGTGCACTTCGCGAACGTCGGCATGTGGGGCGCCGCAATCGCCTCCATCGCCGCCGCCGCAGTCTTCGACGGCCTGGACGGCCGCATCGCCCGCCTGCTGGACGCCACGTCGAAGATGGGCGCCGAGCTCGACTCGCTGGCCGACGCGATCTCCTTCGGCGTGGCCCCGGCCCTCGCGATCTACCTCTGGAAGTTCGAGGGCAGCCGCGCGGGCTGGGTAATCGCGCTGATCTTCGCGGTCTGCATGGTGGTCCGCCTGGCCCGCTTCAACACGTTGCTGGAGAAGGAACAGCCGCCGTTCGCGAAGGAGTTCTTCGTGGGCGTCCCGGCCCCGGCAGGCGGCCTGCTGCTGCTCCTCCCCCTGATCATCGA
>NZ_QLTT01000012.1:8810-317454 GCF_003269295.1 Lentzea atacamensis
CTGGAGAAGGAACAGCCGCCGTTCGCGAAGGAGTTCTTCGTGGGCGTCCCGGCCCCGGCAGGCGGCCTGCTGCTGCTCCTCCCCCTGATCATCGAGGAGCAGGTCCGCCGCGACGGCTGGTGGAACTCCCCGATCGTCGTCGGCGTGTGGACCGTCATCGTCGCGATGCTGCTGGTCTCACGCATCCCGACGCTGTCCGTGAAGACCGTGAAGGTGCCACCGCGCGCGGTGGCCCCCCTGCTGGTCCTCATCGGCCTGCTGGCCGCCGCGATCATCACGTTCCCGCTGGTGGCACTGATCATCGCGATGGTCGCGTACCTCGCGCACCTGCCGTACTCGGTGCGCCGGTACATGTGGCTGTCGAAGCACCCCGAGGCGTGGACCGTCACCGGGGCTGATCGTCGCGCCATCAAGCGCGCCCACGGCGTGGCTGCCCGTCGGCTCGGCTTGCGTCAGCCGTTGCACGGACGCGTTGCCGGTGCGGCCATGCGCGCGGTGCGTCGGCCTCGGCGTGACGCTTCGACCGCTGCCGCGGCCGACGGCACGATGCCTGCCGCAGGTGGACGGCGCCGTTCCTGGCGTCAGCTGGGCCTTCGCCGCCACCACAAGTCCTGATCACCTGATCTGACTGAGGGCCGGACACGTTCATCGTGTCCGGCCCTCAGCTTTGGAGCAGGATCAGTACACCCCGTCTCCGCGAGCAAACTCAGGCGGAAGGATTGAGCCTCTCCGGCGCAACCCCCGTAACGAGCTGCTCCAACGCTTGATCCCCTACGTCGTACCGCAACGCCCAACGCGCAAGCGCATATACGACACCCTCCTCATCAATTCCCAGGAAAAACTCCCCTTGACCAATCTCCCCCAAGGGAAAGAATTTCCGGTCAAACAGATCAGAAAGCTCTGCAAATCTCGCCCCCTCTCCGATGGCAAGATCCGGGTCGAACTCGAACGGCTCCCGCGCACAGTTGACACCAGGACCTTCGACAACCACTCGAATTCCGCCGAACTCTCGAAGGAACTTCTCCGCCGCTTCGTGCCAGACGAACTCCGACAGAGAGTTCTTCCAGCGAGCGAGATCAACCTGACGATCCGACGCCCAGCCGGATCGCCGAAGAACATCTTCCACTTCTCGAGAGAATCGAGACATCTACGGCGTCCCCTTGAAGTCAATATTGAAATGATCAACCAGCGCTTGACAGCTCGCGCATGGCCCAATCATTCTCTTGAAGTTCGCGTTCCCTCTGGCGCGGCCTATCACGGCAGCAGCGGTAGCCCCAGTCGGGTCGAGCCCAGCATCCAAGGCCTCGGTCAAACACTGAACCAAACCGCAACCTCCATGATTCTTGCCCTGCTGCTGACCAGGAGGAATCCTGTCGAGGATTTCCTGGACCACCGGATGCACTCGACGATTTCCGACACCCCCATCGCTATGAGCGACGATGGGGGCATGGCCGGGAACTTGCAGAGCTTCAATCGCGTTCGGGCGCTGAGAACCCGAGAGGTCCGCAACTGCTTCTGCTTCCGCAAGCACGGCGTCAACAACTCCACAGTTGTGAGAAAGGAACGCAGTGTTGCCTGCAAGCACAGAGTAGGTGTGGGCGCCGCTGACTGTCAGGTTGTGAACGCGCTGTTCAGCGCTCCACCTCCGCACCTGGACGACCTGCACCCAGGTCCCGGAAGACGTCTGCAACCAGACACCGGCAACGAGCTTGTCCGCCCGTACCCATTCCTTTAGCTCCGGCAGCCAGAACCGATGTCCATCAGTGGCGACGATCTTCTCGGACTGACCGTCAACCGTCAGCTGCACGAGGTTCTTGGAGCCATCACCGACGATGGTCCGCACCACGCCCTCAGCCCGGCTCTGACCAGTCTCCGGATCTGTAGCGAGGACTTGATCACCGAGTTTGATCTGCTCGATCGGTTTCGACGAGCCGTCGGCCATCAACACCCGCGTGCCCGGCACAAAACTGTTAACCAGGCACTTGGTCGCCGCCTCGGCGACTTCCTCGGCCTTCTCCTCGACCCGGCGCAACCTCGCGGCGGCATCCGCGATCTTGTCGATGATCCGGTTAGCCTTCATGATCGCCTTGACGATCCGCTCAGCGGCCTGCACCAGCTTGATGACCTTCGCCGCCGGCACCAGGCTGGCACACGCGAGAATGTCGAAACTGGTGAAGCAATCCTTGACGTCGTTGATACCCGTCAGATCCATCAACAGGTCAAGCAACTCCGCAACAACAACGTCCCACCACGACTGCGAGTTGTTGGCCTCGCGCAAGTACTCCTCGTACTTGTCCTTACCACCCGCGGCGTCATACCGAGCCTGCTGCGCCTTGTTGTACGCGGCATGAGCCGTACGCCGCTTGTTCGTCGCCGCCGGGTACGCCGCCGCGGACGCCTCGTCACCACCCGGCCAGTTACCAACGATGATGTTGCGTTCTTTGTCGATGCCGTAGTTGTGCCCGTCGGAACCAGTGCCGCCTTCCAGGTACATACCTGACGGGTCGCTGAACGTCACCGGATTGTTGTTGCTGTACGAATACCCGTTGACCTGCTGCGGATTCGCCGTGTTCATGATCGGGTCGTCCGACAGGAACCGACCGATCGCCGGGTCGTACTCCCGAGCACCCAAATGCGTCAGGCCGGAAGCATCACGCGTGCCACCCACGAAGCCCTTGTCGTCTAGCCATGAGCCGCCGTTCGGACCACGCGCCTTGCCGAACGGATCGAAGTACTGACGCTGATACGTCAGTTCGCCGGCCTTGACCGAGACAACCGGCGTGCCCTGATGGTCGCTTACCTCATAAGACAACCGGCCACTCGAGTGACGCACCGCCACCACAGTGCCGCCGTGCGAGTAGTACCGCTTGCCCGAGACCTGCTTGGTGGCGTCGTCCTTCACCAACTCCATTCCCTCGGGCAGATACAACGTCGTACGGCCCGGTTCACGCTTGATCAGTCGGCCGCCATCGGCGTCGTACAGGTACGACGACTCCTTGCCGGAAGCCTCGACGACCTTGGACGTACGGCCCTGGAGAAGGAACAGCCGCCGTTCGCGAAGGAGTTCTTCGTGGGCGTCCCGGCCCCGGCAGGCGGCCTGCTGCTGCTCCTCCCCCTGATCATCGAGGAGCAGGTCCGCCGCGACGGCTGGTGGAACTCCCCGATCGTCGTCGGCGTGTGGACCGTCATCGTCGCGATGCTGCTGGTCTCACGCATCCCGACGCTGTCCGTGAAGACCGTGAAGGTCCCCCCGCGCGCGGTAGCCCCCCTGCTGGTCCTCATCGGCCTGCTGGCCGCCGCGATCATCACGTTCCCGCTAGTGGCACTGATCATCGCGATGGTCGCGTACCTCGCGCACCTGCCGTACTCGGTGCGCCGGTACATGTGGCTGTCGAAGCACCCCGAGGCGTGGACCGTCACCGGGGCTGATCGTCGCGCCATCAAGCGCGCCCACGGCGTGGCTGCCCGTCGGCTCGGCTTGCGTCAGCCGTTGCACGGACGCGTCGCCGGTGCGGCCATGCGCGCGGTGCGCCAGCCTCGGCGTGACGCATCTACGGCTGTTGCGGCGGAGGGCACGGTGGCTGGCGCCAACGGGCGTCGTCGGTCTTGGCGGCAGTTGGGTCTTAGACGCCAACCCAAACGTTAACCGGACTGCGCCCACATCAGCACCGAAGCCGCCACTCGATACGGCCCTCTCCGCTGACGTTGCCGTCAAACTGCTGTCCGATACCCAACACACAAGAGGCCCCACCGGAATCATACCGGTGGGGCCTCTCATATTTCACTTCTGCTACTCAGTCCAGCGCCACATTCCAAACACCGAACACCTCAACAAAATCTGGAGTTCGAATGATCAGATTCGGCGATCCTGGCCTGGTAGCCAGGAGCCCGTCTACGATGTCGCACACCTTGGCCGTGCCGAGCCCACCAGACACAGGCCAGACATGGCCGCCTTGATCACCCTCGCCGAATTCCTCACACAGGATCGCACTGTCAGGGTCAGGAAGCGCCCAGAGAGCAAAGAGACGGTCGTCGACAGTCGTTGCTTCCAGCCGTTCGGCGAACAACTTGAAGTACCAACAAGCATTCCCACCCTTGAGCCTCACGATCCCCTCGATCGGCCCATCGCGCCAGTCGAAGATGATCAGGACCAGCAGCTGGTCAAGCTTCCCCACAGAAATCTCATTCACCTTAACCCACCCGAACACAGTATTGAAAGCCTTTTGCACTTTTGAGTCTACCGGCTTCGAAAGAATCAGAGTGTGATGCGTTGGAAGATTTCTAGTGGAGTGAAGATCAGCGAGAATCCTGCGTCTTCTATCTGACGCCTGGTTGCCATGGATGCGTTTTCCACAGGACCGTCAACCCCCCGCACCGAGACCCCGTGCCCGAATGACCTGGAGTTTTCTTCCGCCTTTGCTCTGCAGCAGAAAATCGACCAGTACTTTCCTTACTGGTCCCGAGCCGCGCAAAAGACAACCGGCCACTCGAGTGACGCACCGCCACCACAGTGCCGCCGTGCGAGTAGTACCGCTTGCCCAAGACCTGCTTGGTGGCATCGTCCTTCACCAACTCCATTCCCTCGGGCAGATACAACGTCGTACGGCCCGGCTCACGCTTGATCAGTCGGCCGCCATCGGCGTCGTAGAGATACGACGACTCCTTGCCGGAAGCCTCGACGACCTTGGACGTACGGCCCTCGACGTCGTAGGAGATGGTCTGGGTGTTGCCCCGCGACCTTGCGAGTGGTGGTGTTGCCCGTCCTGTCGTAGCCGAACTCGTCACGCGCCATGCCGGACGGGCCCGTCTCGTCGATCGAGCGGACCACGTGCGGCTGGTTCGCCGGGTCGTAGTTGTACTTGCGGTTGACCACACCGGACGAGGTGGTCGTGCGCCCCAACGTCCGGTTGCCGATCTTGTCGTAGCCGTAGTCGTACAAGTACGACGCCACACCGCCGAGAGACTCAGCGGTCGGCTCTCCCGCACAGTCACCTGACCGCGGTGTGAATGCCTTGGTCAGCCTGCGCAGCTTGTCGTAACGGAAGCATTGGGTGTCCCATGCCGTCGCATCACTTGGTTGATCAGCGATCCTCGTGACGTTGCCACCGGTGTCGTACGAGTACTTCCGGTTGGAGATCCGGTAATCGGTGTCCCGTGAACGGTCCACGATGGACTGTTCGAGCCGACGGGTGCCTTCCTCGAAGTAGTTCGTCAGCCACAACTGGTCGGGGCTCACGTCGGCGCCGAGGGTCAGTCGCAGCGGCCGGTTGCGTCCCACATCTGCGAGGCATCCCCGGTGAACCGCACGGTCCCCTTGTCGTCCTTGGCCTCGAGCAGGCCGTCGCGCTGGCTCAGCTTGCCGCCCTTGACGTGCGAGCCGTAGGTGATCTTGCGGAGCTTCTCCGACTTCGCCGCCTCGGCGGTCTTCACCACCAGCAGCTGGCTGAACCCGGTCGCGGTCGCTTCGACCGTCAGATCGATGCCCGGCCAAACGTCTGAGTACGTCGTCTTGGCGCCATCGACTTTCGGTTCCGGCAACGCTTCCAGCCAGGTCAGACCCACCTCGACGCCGTCCTTGGCACCAGTGCGAGCGGCTTGTCCTTGCCGGCTCCGGCGAACTGGAGGTCCACCACAGCCGCCTCAGGACGGATCAGTCCGTCCGAGTGCTTGCGCAGCTTGGTGTCGACGGGAACCCACTTGTCCCCGCACTTCGCTCGTTCTGGCTTGAGCGACTGGATGAACGTCATCTTGCCGTTCGGGTTGGCGATCGTTTCCGTCGCCTCGGTCGTAAGCCCGGACACCTTCACCGGCTTGTCGAACTTCCGCGCCGCCGCCATCGCGGACGCCTCGTTCGGCAGTTCGCTCGGAGCCGGCGCGGCGTTCGCGACCGGAGTGATGAAACCAGCCGAAACGGCCAGTACAAGAGTGAACGCGCGCACGCCAAAGACGCGCGCCGATCTTTGGCGCATTGAGATTTCCCCCAAATTGGGCTGATGTCCCGCCGCCGCGCGACAACCGAGCCTCCCCGCCCGGATTCGGCACCACCCTGCCGTCGCCTCCGCAGTGCCCGGAAGACTCCGTTCAGGTCAATCGCGTCCCGAATGGTCTGGTGTGACCAATGTGTGACCGCCCATGCCGCTTGTGCATCTGTGACGCAGAGACATCAACCAACCGGCACGCTCGTCATGAAGAACTAGAGTGGTCGACGTGATCACGCTGACGGCTCGCCTGTCCCCGTCCGCACTGGACACCCGTCGCGGCGTTGTCCGCCTCCACCCGGAGGTGCTCGACGCCTTGGGCCTGCGCGCCTGGGACGCCGTGAAACTGACCGGCGCCCGCGTGAGTGCCGCCCTGGCCGCCGCCGGTGAACAACCGCCTGGTGTGGTCCTCGTCGACGACGTCACCCTGACCAACCTGGGCGTGGTCGAAGGCTCCGAAATCGTCGTGGCCCCGGTCCAGGTGGCGGGCGCGCGCTCGATCACCGTCGCCGGCTCCCGCCTGGCCACCACCGCCCTGACTCCCGATCACGTTCGGTTGGCGTTGACCGGCAAGGTGTTGACGGTGGGCGACAACGTCTCGCTGCTCCCCCAGGACCTCGCGCCGCCGCCCGGCGCCAACGTCTCCGAAACGCGTCGCAAGCTCTCCAACGCCATCGGCATGACGTGGACCAACGAGCTGATCACCATCACCTCCACCGACCCGGCGGGCCCGGTGGCCGTACAGCCGTCGAGCGTGGTGGGCTGGCGCTCCGCCTCAGCCCCGGCCGCCGAGGTGACTCCCGTTGTGGTGCAGGAAAAGCACGAGGCGCTCCCGGTGACGGACCTGGTGGGTCAGAAGGACCAGGCCCGCCGCCTGACGGAATGGCTGGAACTGATGTTCCGCCAACCCGAACTGCTGACCCGCCTGGGCGCCTCGGCCCGCCTGGCGGCCATGGTCAGCGGCCCGGAAGGCGTCGGCAAGGCAACCCTCGTCCGAGCCGTGGCCCGCTCCGTGGACGCGTCGATCGTGGAACTGGCCGCGCCGAGCATCTCCGTGCTGGAACCGGGCGCGATGGCCAAGCAACTGGGCGACGCGATCGCTGGCGTCCCGGAACAACCGACGGTCCTGCTGATCACCGACATCGACGCCCTGCTACCGGCGTCACCCCCGCCGGTGGCCACTGTGGTCCTGGACATCCTCCGCACGGCCGTGTCCCGCCCGAACCTGGCCCTGGTGGTCACCTCGGCCCGTGCCGAGTCGGTCGACTCCCGCCTGCGAGCCCCCGATCTGGTCGACCGCGAACTGACCCTCCCGCTCCCGGACGGCGCCACCCGCACCGAACTGTTGCGCGTCCTGCTCCGCGACGTCCCACTGGAGTCCGATGTGGACTTCGGCGCGGTGGCCGAACGCGCCCCGGGCTTCGTGGCCGCCGACCTCTGCGCCCTGCGCCGCGAGGCAGCGGTCCGGGCAGCCCTGCGCCAGCGCGAAGTGGCAGAACCTCGCGTGGGCCAAGAAGATCTGCTGGGCGCCCTGAACACCGTCCGCCCCATCTCGATGTCCGCGTCCGACACCGTCCAGACCGGCGGACTGACCCTCGACGACGTGGGCGACATGACCGAGGTGAAGCAGGCCCTGACCGAAGCAGCCCTCTGGCCTCTCCGCTACCCGGACTCCTTCGCCCGCCTGGGCGTGGCTCCCCCGCGCGGTGTCCTGCTCTACGGCCCTCCCGGCTGCGGCAAGACCTTCCTGGTGCGCGCCCTGGCAGGCTCAGGCCAGCTCAACGTCCTGACCGTCAAGGGCGCCGAACTGATGGACAAGTTCGTGGGCGAGTCAGAACGAGCAGTCCGCGAGCTGTTCCGCCGCGCCGCCGACGCCGCCCCCGCCCTGGTGTTCCTGGACGAGGTGGACGCCCTGGCCCCACGCCGAGGCCAGTCGTCCGACGCCGGTGTAGCAGACCGAGTAGTGGCAGCTCTGCTGACCGAACTCGACGGCGTGGAACCACTCCGCGACGTGGTGGTGATCGGCGCAACGAACCGCCCCGACCTGCTGGACCCGGCGCTGCTGCGTCCTGGCCGCTTGGAGCGCCTCGTCTACGTGCCACCGCCAGACACCGACGCACGCACCGAGATCCTCAAGGCCGCATCGCGCAACACGCCACTCACAGACGACGTGGACCTGGCCGCCCTGGCCGGCGAGCTGGAGGGGTACTCGGCCGCAGACTGCGCGGCTTTGGTGCGAGAAGCAGCGCTGACGGCAATGCGGGAGTCGCTGGAGGCAGCCGAGGTAACCCAGGCCCACCTGGCGAAGGCCCGCGAGGTGGTCCGCCCGTCGCTGGACCCGGTACAGCTGGCCTCGCTTGCGGCCTATGCAGCGACCCGCTGACGTTGATGAGGGGAGCTTTCCTCAACCCGAGGTTGAGGAAAGCTCCCCTCATCAACGTCTACTTGTTCTTAGAAGCGCCCTGATAGTCATTGGTGACGATCAAAATGATCCCGGGCGCGGACGACTGAATCCCGTCAAACCGAGGCTCAACCCGAGCCCGCAACACCGAAGCCAGCTCCTTCGCAGAAGCCTCTTCCTCAGTCCCAGGCCGGAAGTACACGGTCGTAGTGGGAATCGTCCCCTGCGAGTAGTTCCCGGTCCCCTCGACATTCCACCCGTTGGCCCGGACATCGTCCGCAGCCTTGACCGCCAACCCGGTGATGGTCGAGTTGTTGTAAACCCGAACCGGCACCTTCGCAGCCCCGGGCTGCGTAACGGGAGGCGGCGGCACCGCGGCAGAAGACGTGGGCGGCACAGTGGTGGTCGGCGGAACCGTGGTGGTCGTCCCCGCGGGCGCCGACGACGGTGTGGAAGGCGGCTCAGACCCGGTCTGAGCTGGAGGCGCGGTCGAACTCCCCTCAGCGGAGGGCGGTGTGTCAGACCCTCCACCGAAGAGGCTGACGACGCCGATGATCAAAGCCACCGCGGCTACACCCAGCAGAGCGAAGCCGGCGGCCTTTGCCGGACGGGACGGGCTTGCGGACTCGGGGGAGGTCATCAGTCCTCGGTGCTCCTGGCGCGTGCACGAACCCTGGCGCGGCCTGTCCGCACGCCGCGCAGCCGCTTGACCAGCATCGGGTCGGCAGCCAGTGCGGCTTCCTTCTCGATGAGGCCGTTCAGCAGCTGGTAGTAGCGGGTGGCCGACATGTCGAACAGTTCCCTGATGGCCTGTTCCTTGGACCCCGAGTACTTCCACCACTGACGCTCGAACGCGAGCATCGTGCGTTCGCGGCTGGTCAGCCCATCAGCGGTAGCAAGCGCCTCGGCGTGATCCATCTGGCTCCCCACGGTCGCCACACCATCTCAGGTGTGGGCAATTCAATCACGTGATCGTTCCAACCTACCGCGCGACACCGACAGTTTTGGACGGCTTAAAGTCTGACCATGGCCGTGCACCGCATCTGCATCGTTGGCGACCCCGTGCTCCACAACCCGACGCGCGAGGTCACCGAGTTCGACACCGAGCTGAAGACGCTCGTCGACGACATGTTCGAGACGATGGCAGCTGCTCAGGGAGTCGGCCTCGCGGCCAACCAGATCGGTGTCGACCTGCGGGTGTTCGTCTACGACTGCCCTGATGACGAGGGCAACCAGCACCGCGGCGTGATCTGCAACCCCGTGCTGGAGACCTCCGAGATCCCGGAGACCATGCCGGATCCGGACGACGACTTCGAGGGCTGCCTGTCGGTGCCGGGTGAGGCGTACCCGACCGGACGCGCCCATTGGGCGAAGGTGACCGGGCAGGACGTCGACGGGCAGCCGTTCGAGGTCGAGGGCACCGGGTTCTTCGCGCGCTGCCTGCAGCACGAGACCGACCACCTCAACGGCTACCTCTACATCGACCGCCTCGTCGGCCGGTACAAGAAGGAGTCGAAGCGGATGCTGCGCGACAACGAGTGGGGCCAGCCGGGCCTTTCCTGGGACCCGGCCGACCCCTCGAACTTCGTGGACGACGAGGACTAGGGGCGGAGCACCGACTCCACCTGGGCCAGTTCCTCGGCCGTCAACGGCCCGAACTCCAGCGCAGCCGCGTTCTCCTCGACCTGAGCCACCGTCCGGACGCCCGGAATCGGGATCAGGCGAGGGGAGCGCGCCCAGAACCACGCCAGCGCGCCCTGGACCAGCGTCCGGCCGCCTGACGTCAGCACGTCCCGCACGGCCTCCCGCGCCTGGAAGTACTCCGGCGAAGGCTTCCCGTCGACGAAGAAGCGCAGCCACGACGGGTTCGTGACGCGCACGTCGTCGGCCGGCAACGTCGAGAACGTCTCCCGCGCGAGCAGACCCATCGCGAGCGGACGACGGCACAGCACGGCGTACTCCCCCGCGTACATCTCCGGGTTGTCGAACAGCACGTTGATGTCGGCCTGAGCGGCCACCCCGTGCTCCCCGGCCGCGAAGAAACGCGCCCGCTCGACGTCGTCGGTGCTCCAGCCGTACGCGCGGATCTTGCCTGCGGCGACCAGCGCCTCGCACTCGTCCCTCAGCAGCGCGGCGTCCTCCAGCGGCAGGTCCCCGATGTGCAGCTGGTACAGGTCGATCCGGTCGGTGCCCAGTCGCCGCAACGACCCCTCGACGGCGCGGCGCAGGTACTCGACCGATCCTTCGTTCCCGGTCATCCGGCGGGTGGCGGCGTCGAACCCGCAACCCCACTTGGTCGCGATCAGCACGTCGTCACGCACGGACGCAAACGCTTGCCCCACCAGCGTCTCCGAGTGCCCGCAGCCGTAGACGTCGGCCGTGTCGAACAGTCGCACGCCCAGCTCGAACGATCGCTGCAGCGCCTTCACCGACTCGGCGTCGTCGGCCGGTCCCCAGCCGACCTGCGATCCGTCCGGCCCCAGGAACGGCCCTCCCATGGCCCACGTTCCGAAACCCAGCTTCACGTTGTCCAGCTCTGTCATGGCTCCTACCGAACATCCTGGAGCGCGCTCCAGGTCAAGCCACTTCCAGGAAAATAAAATTGCTCTCATCGGCGACCATCAAGGCATGCCACTGGACAACCTCGTCGCCTTCATCGCGGCCTCGTTCCTCATCGCACTGTCGCCAGGACCCGGTACGGCCATGGTCCTGCGACAGTCGGTGCACGGACGAAAAGCCGCGCTGGCGACGGTGTTCGGCATGGAGGTCGGCGTCGCGTGCTGGGCGATCGCCGCGGCTCTGGGCATCTCGGTGCTGCTCACGGCGTCCGAGATCGCCTACCACGGGCTTCGGATCGCCGGCGCGGTGTTCCTGATCTACCTGGGTGTCAAGGCGCTGATCAGCAAGAGCCTGCCGTCCGCGGAACCTCCGCCCGCCAGTCACGCCTTCCGCAGTGGACTGGTCGTGAACCTGGCCAACCCGAAGCTCGGCGTGTTCGCGATCTCGTTCCTACCGCAGTTCGTGCCTGCTGGGCAGGCCGGCCAGGGGGTTCTGCTCTTCCTCGCCGCGTTCTGGGTCGTCATCGACACCTTCTGGTACCTGATCATCGTGTCGATCCTGCACACCATCCGCGGCTGGCTCGCCCGCCCGCGGGTCCGTCCCGCGCTCGAGAAGCTGTCGGGCGGCGTGCTGCTGGCGCTCGGAATCCGGCTGGTACTCGACCCGCGTTGAGATCGGGTTGCCCCGGCGCCAGAACAGCTCGGGCAGTCCGGCCAGCTCAGCCATGGTGTGGCACGCGGCCATCGACGCGTAGCCACCGGCCAGCACGTGCGCGCGAACTCGGTCCAGACGGCCGAACTCGATCACCTCGCCGGCGATGAGGAACGGCAGCACCAGCCGCCAGGCCTGGACCACCGCGGGCCGGCGCCGGTGAGGTGCGCGCATGGCCGCGCGGGCGACCCGTAAAAGGTGCTCGTTCGCGCTCATGGTGTTCGGATGCGCCGCGTGGTCCCAGCTCCACCGGCGCTCCTCCGTGACGGCGCACCGCACGCACTCGACCGGTCCGGTGCCGAGCTCGGCACCGCACCTCGAACACGCCAGCAGCGTCATCGCCCAGTCCACGCACGTCCACGGGTACTCGCCGACGTCGGAGGAGACCACCAGCTCGGCCAGTTCCCGGTCGGCGAGCTGCGACGACATCCGCAGGGCCTCCCAGTCCGCGAGCCAGAACTGGTCGAGCAGCTCGGCGCAGAAGCCGCAGTCGGGATAGCCACGACCTGCGAGTTCTCCGCACGAAGGGCATGCGGAGACCACGGCGGGACGTTGACCGCGACGCGCGCCGGGCGGGAACGGCTGATGATCCGCCACCTGGAAGAGATTAGGGGCAAAGGGCGCCCTTGGCAGCTGTGGCGCGCGCTGACTATGGTCGGGTCTCGACAACTCAACACAACGCGGGAGCTCGCGCCTGAGCGGGCTGAGAGGGTGACTGGCTGTAGTGCCGGTGTCACCGACCGCCTGAACCTGACCGGGTAATGCCGGCGTAGGGAGGAATGTCGTGACGGCACTTGACGACCGTTCGGTCAAACCCAGTGTGACCACCGGCCCGATCTCGGGCTCCCGCAAGGTGTACCGCGAAGTCGCTCCTGACATCCGGGTGCCTTTCCGCAGGGTGGAACTGACCAACGGCGAACATGTCGATCTGTACGACACTTCCGGTCCGTATACCGACGACAACGCGGTGATCGACGTCCACAGTGGACTGCCAGCTGGACGGGCGGAGTGGATCGCCGCACGGGAACCGATCAACGGAGCTGTCAGCCAGCTCGCGTACGCGAAGGCCGGGATCATCACCCCGGAGATGCGCTACATCGCGGCGCGCGAGAACCTCGACGCGGAGTTCGTGCGCAACGAGGTGGCCATCGGGCGTGCGGTCATTCCGTTGAACCGCAAGCACCCCGAGGCCGAGCCGATGATCATCGGCAAGAAGTTCCTCGTGAAGATCAACGCCAACATCGGCAACTCCGCCGTGTCGTCGTCGATCGAGGACGAGGTCGAGAAGATGGTGTGGGCGACCCGCTGGGGTGCCGACACGATCATGGACCTGTCCACCGGCAAGCGCATCCACGAGACGCGCGAGTGGATCCTGCGCAACTCCCCCGTGCCCGTGGGCACCGTGCCGATCTACCAGGCGTTGGAGAAGGTCAACGGCGATCCGGCGAAGCTGTCGTGGGAGGTCTACCGCGACACGGTGATCGAGCAGTGCGAGCAGGGCGTCGACTACATGACGGTGCACGCAGGCGTGCTGCTGCGGTACGTGCCGCTCACGGCCAAGCGCGTCACCGGCATCGTCTCGCGCGGCGGTTCGATCATGGCCGCGTGGTGCCTCGCGCACCACAAGGAGAGCTTCCTCTACACCCATTTCGAGGAGCTTTGCGACATCCTGCGCGAGTACGACGTGACGTTCTCGCTGGGTGACGGGCTGCGGCCGGGTTCCATCGCGGACGCCAACGACGAGGCGCAGTTCGCCGAGCTGAGGACCCTGGGCGAGCTCACGCACATCGCGCGCGCCAAGGACGTCCAGGTCATGATCGAGGGCCCCGGCCACGTACCGATGCACAAGATCGCCGAGAACGTGCGGCTGGAAGAGGAGTGGTGCGGCGAGGCGCCGTTCTACACCCTCGGCCCGCTGGCCACGGACATCGCGCCGGCGTACGACCACATCACGTCCGCGATCGGCGCGGCGCAGATCGGCTGGCTGGGCACCGCGATGCTCTGCTACGTCACGCCGAAGGAGCACCTCGGCCTGCCGAACCGGGACGACGTGAAGACCGGCGTGATCACGTACAAGATCGCGGCGCACTCCGCCGACCTCGCCAAGGGTCACCCCGGCGTCCAGGACTGGGACGACGCGCTGTCCAAGGCGCGCTTCGAGTTCCGCTGGGAGGACCAGTTCAACCTGTCGCTCGACCCGGACACCGCGCGCTCGTTCCACGACGAGACGCTTCCCGCGGAACCGGCGAAGACGGCGCACTTCTGCTCGATGTGCGGGCCGAAGTTCTGCTCCATGAAGATCACGCAGGACGTGCGGCGCTACGCCGAGGAACGCGGACTGTCCACTGTGGAGGCGATCGAGGCGGGCATGGCGGAGAAGTCCGACGAGTTCGCCGACACCGGGAACAAGGTCTACCTGCCAGTGGTGGAAACGACGTGACAGCAACACCTCCTCGGGTCCTCACCATCGCCGGAAGCGATTCCGGCGGTGGTGCGGGCATCCAGGCCGACCTCCGCACGCTCTTCGCGTGCGGAGTGCACGGCTGCGTCGCACTGACCGCCGTGACGGTCCAGAACTCGCTCGGTGTCACGGGCGTCGCCGAGATTCCGGCGGAAACCGTTGCGGCGCAGATCCTTTCGGTGGCCGAGGACATCGGGCTGCAGGCCGCGAAGACCGGCATGCTGGCTTCCGCTGCCATCATCGAGGCGATCACACCCGCGCTGGACCGGGTCGGGATCGGCCGCGGCGGGAAGACCCCGTTCGTCGTCGACCCGGTGTCGGCGTCGATGCACGGCGACCAGCTGCTGGCCGACTCGGCGCTGGACGCGTTGCGGGGCCTGCTCTTCCCGCGCGCCACGCTGGTCACGCCGAACCTCGACGAGGTGCGGCTGATCACCGGTCTCGCGGTGAAGGACCGCGCGGACCAGCGTGAAGCCGCGGTCGCTCTGCACGCCATGGGTCCGGAGTGGGTGCTCGTGAAGGGCGGCCACATGTGGGACGACCCGGAGTGCCTCGACCTGCTGTACGACGGCAGGGAGTTCATCGAGCTGCCTGGCCCGCGCTACGACGTCAAGCACACGCACGGCAGCGGCGACACTCTCGCGTCGTCGATCAGCTCGGCGCTCGCGAAGGGTGCGACGGTGCCGGAAGCCGTGCGGTTCGGCAAGGACTTCATCGTCCGGTCGGTCGCCGCCGCCTACCCGCTGGGCGCCGGTGTGGGCCCGGTGTCGCCGCTCTGGAGGCTCGACAGGTAGCGGGCGTACATCGCCTTGAGGTCGGTCGTCTCGGGATCGAGCAGCCAGACCGTCAGGGCACCTTCCAGGAACGCGATCAGCTCCACGGCTCCTGCGTCCGAGAGCACTTCGGCGAAGTGCCGGCGCAGGAGCCGGTTGCGTTCCCGGAAGCGCCGCGTGATCTCGTCGTCGCGCGCCAGGTGCTCGGCCTGCAGGACTGTGTGCAGCGTCGCCAAACCCTTGTGCGCCACGGTGTGTTCGGCGTCCTCGAGCAACGCAGTCACGAGATCTTTCGAGGAGACGCGCGCTGCGGCCCGTGCGTCGAACTCGTCCAGAACCGCCTTGAGCAGGTTCTCCTTCGACCCGAAGTGGTGGATCACCGCGGACGGCGTGACGCCCGCCTTCTTCGCGATGGCCGCGACGCCCGTGCCCGCGTACCCGTTGACGCCGAACAGCTCGATCGCGGCGTCGACGATCTCGCGACGTCGCTCGACGCCGCGCTGCTGCACCTGTCCCTTGATCCCGACGATGGGAAAAAGAGTAGCCGTCGCCATTAAGCTGAACAACCATGCAGGAAAATGAGGTCAGGACAGAGCTGGTCATCCCCGCGCCGGTGGATGACGTGTGGCGGGTGCTGGTGGACTTCGCCGGCTACGCCGACTGGAACCCCGTCATGGAGTACACGCACGTGGACGGGATGAAGACGAAGGTGAAGGCGGCCAAGGGCACGCCGTTCGAACGCGACTTCGAGGGCGAGATCACCTCGATGGATCCTTACTCGCTGACGTCCCAGGGTGGCGAGCAGGGGACGTTCTTCGGCCGCCACCGCTGGGAGCTCACGGAGGTCGACTGCGGCACGCACCTGGTGAACGCGGAGTCGTTCACCGGCACGATGGCCGCCGGCGTGCTGGCGCAGACCCGTGACGTGCTCGTCGCGGAGTTCGATGCTTTCAACCAGGCGCTGCTTCGGCTCTTCTCCCACAGGCCGACGAGTTGAGACGTAGGGTGTCGGGGGCCACCGGCTCCCGGCATCCCTCAGGAGCGTGACATGTACTCATGGGAAGACTTCCCCGTTCTCCCGACTGAGCCCGTCACCGCCCGGACCGAGCCCGCGAAGAAGGAAATCCACGTCGGCTCCCTGCATTACGCCCTGTTGCCGGACAACGGATGGGGAGCGACGATCGCGTGGGAGGCGGGTCCTGAGCTCGCGGGCAGGATCGCCGACGACGTGTCCGCCTACCACGTCGTGGAACGGACACGTGCCGGGAATTCGCGCGTCATCGCGGAACAGCGAACAGTTCCGCGAACCGAGGAAGACCAGGACGTCATCGAAGAGTCCGTCAACGACTATCTTGCCGAGGCCGGCATTCCGCCACGACCGCGCGGATTCGCGTGGTACCTGAAGGTCCCACCCACGCGCAGTGGCCTGAAGGAGCTGGAACGGGCCATCATCGCGAAGGACACCACCGGCCTTCCGGTTGATGTACGTCGCGTGGCCCGAGCCGCACTCGCCGACTTCGGTCGAACAGCCGAATGAGCCGCCCCACTGCTCTGAGGCAGGTGGCCGGTTCGGCTACTTCGACTCTTCTCCGACCAGGGTCTCCAGCGCGTCCAACGCGTTCACGAGCGCCGCCACGTGCTCGGGCGTGAGCTGCTCGATCCGCCGTTGCAGCTCACGCACCCGCGCGGACCGCACACCGGAGACCATCGTCTCGCCCTCCGGCGTGGGCGTTGCGAGCCACGCGCGGCCGTCCTGCGGGTCGGGTTCCCGCTTCACGTACCCGGCCTCGACCAGTGCGGCGACGATGCGGGACAGCGTCGGGGGCGCCACGCCTTCCTTGTTCGCCAGGTCGCCGAGGCGCATGGGACCGCACCTCGCGAGCGTGGCGAGCGCGGAGACCGCGCCGGGGCCGAGTCCGGGGGAACCGGTGCGTCGCAGCAACCGGGCCAGCCGGCCGATCGCCAGGTACAGACGCGCGGTCGCGTCCTCGACCTCGGCGTCAATGGGGGCCGTCACGGCTAGTCGTCCTCCTCGGCGGAATTCAGGTAATGGTCAATCATCCCCCAGCACGTGTGTACCCAAGGTAGCGGCTCCTCGTCGTCGAGTTCTGGCGAAGAGCCAGAACGGATCCAGCGCCTCCATGGTGAATTTCTCACTCACAAAGGAGGAAACCCGATGCACCTCGTCGCCGTAGCCGGCCACCCCGGACGGGTGCTGACCGGAATTCCGCAGAACGCGGACTTCTTTCCGCCTACCGGCTGGGCGAGGACGCCTGGGCCCAGAACCGTTGCGGGATCCGGCCCGCCAGCCGCGCGAGCCGCCCGCCCTCGACCGCGCACCGCATGGCCGCCGCCATCCGTTCCGGATCATCGGCCCTGGTCACGGCGGTCGCGAGCAACACTGCCGAGCAGCCCAGCTCCATCGCCAGCGCGGCGTCGGACGCCGTTCCGATCCCGGCGTCGAGCACCACCGGCACCGAGGCGCGGGACGTGATCAGCTCGATGTTGTGCGGGTTGCGGATGCCGAGACCCGTGCCGATCGGCGAGCCGAGCGGCATCACCGTCGCGCAGCCGATGTCCTCGAGCTTGCGCGCCAGCACCGGGTCGTCGTTGGTGTAGGGCAGGACCACGAAGCCGTCGTCGACGAGCCGCTCGGCCGCGTCGAGGAGCTCGACCGGGTCCGGCAGCAGGGTCTCCTCGTCGTGGACGACCTCCAGCTTCACCCAGTTCGTCTCCAGCGCCTCACGGGCGAGCTGCGCGGTCAGCACGGCCTCGGCGGACGTGCGGCATCCCGCGGTGTTCGGCAGGACCTCGATCCCCAGTCGCCGCAACAACTCCAGCACGCCGGTCTGACCCGCCGAGTCGACCCGGCGCATGGCCACGGTGGTCAGCTCGGTGCCCGAGGCCACCAGAGCCCGCTCCAGCACGGAGAGGTTCGCGGCACCGCCGGTGCCGGTGATGAGCCTGGACCGGAACTCCCGGCCCGCGATGAGCAGCGGATCGTCCACGTCAGCCTCCCTGGACCGCGGTCAGCACCTCGACCACGCCGCCGTCCGGCACGATCGTCTTGTCCCACAACGCCCTCGGCACCACGGCGCCGTCCAGTGCGACGGCAACCCCCTTCTCGGGTGCCCCCACCAGCGACACCACGGCGGCGACCGACGTGCCGTCGGCCAAGTCCCGAGAAGTGCCGTTGACCTGTGCTTTCACGAGCTTCCTCCCTTGAGCAGCTCGACCACGAGACGAGCGGTGTGCGGGGCGAGCAGGAGACCGTTGCGGTGGTGGCCGGTCGCGGCGATCACGCCGGGTTCGAGCCAGCGCACGACCGGGACGTTGTCGGGGCTGCCCGCACGGAACCCGACGGCGGTCTCGGTCAGCGCGTATTCGGCGATGCCCGGCAGCACGGTTTCCGCGTCCCGCAACAGGTCCCGCACGCCGGCGACCGTCACGTCGGTGTCGAAGCCCGCCTCGTACTGGGTGGCGCCGACCACCAGGCCGTCGTCGCGCGGCACCAGGTACACCGGCCGGCCGGAGACCAGCGCGCGGATCGTGTGCTTCGGCGGTGGCAGGGCACCTGGCCGATGCGTGAGCCTGAGGATCTCGCCCTTCACCGGGCGGATGACGTCGCGCAACGCGGGGTGCAGCCGGCCGCTCCACGCGCCGGCGGCGATCACCTGCACCGTTCCGTCCACATCGGACCGCACACCTGCTTCCACGCATGCCTTCCACAAAGCGGAAAGCAACGCGCGGTTGTCGACCGCGAGGTCACCCGACGCGTACACACCGCCACGGACCGCAGGCCCCAGCGACGGTTCCAGCGCGCGGATCTCCCGTGAGGTCAGCAGCTCCCCCGCGTGCCGCAGGTCGGCGAGATCACCGGGCTGGGTGCCGACCGCGAGAGTGCCCGCGGTGAACAGTTCGACACCGATCGACGACGCGAAGGCAGGCCACATCGCCAGTGCCTCAACACCCTGCGCCACCACGGCTTCCTCGCCGGGCCACGCCTCCGTGAGCGGCGCGAGCATGCCGCCCGCGACCCGTGAGCCCGCGTGCGGCGAGCCCTCGTCGGAAACGGAAACCGAGTAGCCGGCCCGTGCCGCGGCCAACGCGACGGACAGGCCGATGACACCGCCACCCCGGACGGACACTTCCACAGTCAAGGCATTCACGCTCCCTGCGCCGGCATGACCCGGATCAGGTTCGACGGTCGGAGCGAACCACGCTCCCTCTCAGCCCGGTCTTCTCCAGGCTCCCGTGCGGACCGACACCAACATAACGGTTACGGTGCGAGCGTGCCAGGACTCGACGGAAACCTGATCAGGCAACGACTCGCCGACGCGACGCTCTACCTCTGCACGCCGAACCGGCCTGATCTGGCCGAGTTCGCCGATGCGGCGCTCGCCGGCGGGGTCGACATCATCCAGTTGCGGGACAAGTCACTCGAGGCGAAGCAGGAGATCGCCGCCCTCGAGGTGCTCGCGGAAGCCTGTGCCGCGCACGGCAAGCTCCTCGCCGTGAACGACCGCGCGGACATCGCGTACGCGGTCAGGGCGGACGTGCTGCATCTCGGCCAGGACGACCTGCCGGTCTCGTGCGCGCGTCACGTCGTCGGCGAGGAGGTCGTCATCGGGCGCTCCACGCACGACGTGGACCAGATGCAGGCGGCGGCGACGCAGCACGGCGTGGACTACTTCTGCACGGGTCCGTGCTGGCCGACGCCGACCAAGCCGGGACGTCCCGCACCGGGGCTCGACCTCGTCCGTGCCACGAAGGGCGTGCGGCGGCCGTGGTTCGCGATCGGCGGCATCGACCTGCAGAACCTCCACGAGGTCAAGGCCGCGGGAGCCACGCGCGTGGTCGTCGTGCGGGCCATCACCGACGCCGAGGACCCCAAGGCCGCCGCCGAGTCGTTCAAAGTTGAACTTAGTAGTTGAAATTTGAACAAGCAGGCGTACGCTCGACGACGTGAGCGCACCTGTGCTGTACCTGAGCCACGGGGCACCCCCGCTGGCTGACGACGAGACGTGGACCAGAGAGCTCAAGGACTGGTCCGCCACCCTCCCGCGCCCGGAAGCCGTGCTCATGGTCTCCGCGCACTGGGAGGAGGCGCCGACGACCATCGGCGCGACCGAGACCGTGCCGCTGGTCTACGACTTCTGGGGTTTCCCGCAGCGGTACTACGAGGTCACGTACGAGGCACCGGGCGCGCCCGAGCTCGCCGACGACGTCCGCAAGCTCCTCGGCGGGCACGTCGAGCAGGACGCCGAACGCGGTCTCGACCACGGCGCCTACGTGCCGCTCAAGGAGATGTTCCCCGAGGCCGACGTGCCGGTGCTGCAGATGTCGCTGCCCACGCTCGACCCGCGGCAGCTGCACGAGATCGGCCGCAAGCTCGCACCGTTGCGGGACAAGAACGTCCTGATCGTCGGCAGCGGGTTCATGACGCACAACCTGAGCTGCGTGAACTTCCCCGCCGGACCGGACTACGAGCCGCCGTCGTGGTCTGCCGAGTTCGACGACTGGGCCAACCAGATGCTCTCCACCGGCGACGTGGACGCGTTGCTGGACTTCCAGCAGAAGGCTCCGGCCGCCGGAATCGCACATCCGAGGACTGAGCACTTCGCGCCGTTGTTCGTGGCACTGGGCGCTGCGAGCGACGAGAAAGCCCGTACCAGCGTTGAAGGCTTCTGGTACGGGCTCTCGAAACGGTCGGTGCAGTTCAGTTAGCCGCGCGTGAGGGTCAGGCCGTAGCGCGACAGGATCGGGTTGACCGGCTGGAAGAACGTGGTGCCGCCGGACGAGCAGTTGCCCGATCCACCGGACGTCACGCCCTGGGCCTGGCCGAAGCCGGAGCCCGCCACCCACGAGCCACCGGAGTCACCGGGCTCCGCGCACGCGTTGGTGCGGGTGAGGCCGCGGACGGTGCCCTGCGGGTAGTTCACGGTCTGGTTCTTGGCCTGGACGGTGCCGCAGCGCCAGCCGGTGGTCGAGCCGGAGCGGCAGATCTGCGCGCCGACAGCGGCTTCGGTGGAACCGCGGACGATGATGTTCGCGCCGCCGTAGCGGTTGACCCACGGCCGCGGGGTCCAGTTGGCGTTGGTGCGGACGTGCGCCATGTCGCTGCCGGGGAAGACCGAACCCGCGAACGTGCCCTGCGCGACCCGGTTGTAGCCGGAGACAGCGGTGCCGGCCCGGCCGCAGTGGCCCGCGGTCACATAGCCGCCGGACACCGAGAAGCCGAGTGAGCAGCGGCCGCCGCCCATGTAGATGGCGTCGCCGCCGCGCAGGTCGTACAGCGGCGTCGGGTTCTCGGTCACCTCTTCGACCGTGACGGCCGAGTTGATGGACTTCGCGGTCGCGATGAACTGCTCGGCCGCGGCGTCACGGGTGTTGCGGTTGACCTCGATCACGACGGCGTTGGACTTCTCGTCCACGCGCCAGCTGGTGACCGACTGGGGAGCGCTCATGAGGTCGAGCACCGACTTGGTGCCGTTGAGCTGGGTGAGCGAGTTCTTGACGACCTTGACGTCGGCGCCGCTCACGGAGAGTCCCGACTTGGTCACCGCGACGGTCAGCTTGCCGCTCGCCTGGTCGATCCACGCTCCGCCGAACGCGTCGCCCAACGACGCCTTCGCTTGCTCGACGATTTCGCTCGACTTCTGGTCAGTGGCCAACCGGACGCGTGCCTGGTCAGCGTTCAGGCCCAAATCACGTTCCACCGCTTGGAGCAATTCGGCCGGGTAGCTCTCCGTGTCGGAACCGGTTGGGGCGACTGGTGCGGCAGGGGCGCCAAACGCCGGTACGCTGAGAGCAGTGACGACTCCGGTGGCGAGCAGAACGGCACCGGTGATACGGGCCGCACTCGTGCGGTTCATCAGACGTCTCCCTCACTTTCGGGTGCAGGGGAACCCGAGAGATCGGTTGCAGGGACCTCTCTCGGGGGCTCTAGGGGGACGGGTGGTGGGGCGGCGGCAGGGGTCGCCCCACCCCTCCCACCCTCGGTTGTCTCCTGGTTCTGACAGGGGCGCCGCGCTCAAGTGGTCCGGCCACGAGCCTCATCGCGCCCCTCCTCCCGGTCTCTTTCGGACCGATCCTTCGCCCGATCGAGTGACGTTATGGGCCTGTTATCTATTACGCCCAACCTCGACCGTGGACGAAGTGTGTCACAGCTCACGACAGATCAACTGCGGTGCGTAGCAATTGACAGTTAACTATCGCTCAAAGTAGTGACGTGATCACCGAATGGGGTCGACAGTTGACGGCGGCGTCGAGCTGTCGGTCGGCTGTCGTGATCCTGTCGACGAGGTCGGCGGTCCGGTCGTCGTGGTGCTTTCGGTGGGCGGCTGACCGGACGTGGTCGGCGGGGCCGTCACGGTGATCGTTTCGGTCTTCGTCGTCTCGGTGTGCGTCTCGGTGTGGACGCTCGTGCTCGTCGTGGGTGTCGCGGGGTCCGCTGACGTCGGTTTGCCGGTGACGAGCTGAACGCTCGTGACGGTGAGGACGGTCACCACGAAGGCGAGCAGGCCGCCGACCGCGATTACCTGCCAACGCTTTTCGCGCTCCATCGACCGTTGATAGAGCACGGCGCCCACCGTGGTCACCACACTCGCGAGAGCCGCGCCGATGATGGTGCCGACGACGTTGAGGCGAAGGCTCAGCACAGCCGCGGTGACGGCGGCGAGCACACTCGCGACGAGCTTGACGGGGGTGATCTTCTCCTTCTCAGCCATGACACTTGTGGGACGTCGGGCACAGTTCACCGGTTGTGCGCCGGTGACGTGCATCATCGACACATGCGCTTGGTGACTCTCGAAGACGTCCACGCGGCCGCCGCCACGATTGCCCCGCACGTCGTTCACACCCCGCTGCTGTCGTTCGACTCCGGACTGTGGATCAAGCCCGAGTGCCTGCAACCGATCGGTGCCTTCAAGCAGCGCGGCGCGGTGAACGCGTTGTCCCGCATACCTTCCGAGGACCGCGCCCGTGGTGTCGTGGCGTATTCGAGCGGTAACCACGCGCAAGCAGTCGCTCACGCCGCTTCACTTCTGGGCATGACGGCGGCGATCGTCGTCCCGTCGAACACGCCACAGATGAAGATCGACGCCACGCGCGCCTGGGGCGCCGAGGTGTTCGTCGTGGGCATCACCGAACGCGAGTCGCGCGCCGCCGAACTGGTCGAGGAACGCGGCGCCACGCTGATCCCGCCGTTCGACCACCCGGACGTGATCGCCGGCCAGGGCACCATCGGCCTGGAGATCTGCGCGGATCTTCCCGACGTGGCCACGGTCCTGGTCCCGGTGAGCGGCGGTGGCCTGATCGCCGGCGTGGCAACGGCCGTGAAGTCCTTGCGCCCCAACGTCCGCGTGATCGGCGTCGAACCCGAACTGGCCGCCGACGCCGCCGCCTCGTTCGCCGCGGGTTCGCTGGTCCGCTGGGACGCCCACGACCGCGCCCGCACCATCGCCGACGGCCTGCGCGCCGAACCGTCCGAGCTGACCTTCGCGCACATCCGCGAGTACGTCGACGACATCGTGACCGTGACCGAGGACGAAATCCGCGCCGCGGTGAAGGAAATCGCCCGCCGCACCCGCGTCGTGTCCGAGACGAGCGGCGCGGTTCCCGTTGCGGCGTACCTGAACCGCTCGCTGCCCGCCGGCCCGGCCGTGGCGGTCGTGTCGGGCGGCAACATCGAACCCGCGCTGTTCGCGTCCCTGGTCAACCCGTGATCTCGCTGGACGACATCCGCGCGGCGGCAACGGTGATCGCGCCCCACGTGGTGCGCACGCCGCTGCTGCCGTTCGGTGCCGGGCGCTGGCTCAAGCCGGAGTCACTGCAACCGATCGGCGCGTTCAAGCTCCGCGGCGCGCTGAACGCCTTGGCGCGCCTGGAAAACCGCTCGCGCGGCGTGGTCGCCTACTCCAGCGGCAACCACGCCCAGGCCGTCGCCTACGCGGCCCGCCTGCACGGCGTGCCCGCGGCGATCGTGATGCCGTACAACACCCCGGCGGTGAAGGTCGAGGCCACGCGGACGCTGGGAGCCGAGGTCTTCATCGTCGGCATCACCGAACGCGTCGAGCGCGCCGAGGCTCTGGTCGCCGAACGCGGCGCGGCACTGATCCCGCCGTTCGACCACCCCGACGTGATCGCCGGGCAGGGCACCATCGGCCTGGAGATCCTGGCGGACCTGCCGGACGTCGACGCCGTCGTGGTGCCGATGTCCGGTGGCGGGCTGATCTCCGGTGTGGCCACGGCGATCAAGACCCTGCGCCCCGACGTCCGGGTGATCGGCGCAGAGCCGGCGCTGGCCGCCGACATCGCGGACTCGCTGCGCGCGGGCTCGCTGGTGCGCTGGGACCCGGTTGACCGCGCGCGCACGGTGGCGGACGCGTTGCGGGACGAGCCGTCCGGGCTGACGTGGGAGCACATCTCTGAGCTCGTGGACGACGTGATCACCGTGTCCGAGGACGAGATCCTGGCCTCGGTGGCCGATCTGGCTCGCCGTGCCCGGCTCGTTGCCGAGCCCAGTGGCGCGGTCGCGGTGGCGGCTCAGGCGAAGCTCGGTAGCGGGGTTGCGGTCGTGTCCGGCGGCAACGTCGACCCCGAGCTGCTGGCGGCGGCTCTCACAGCGCGGGCCTGACCGAGCGTGCCCAGCCGGGCCCGCCACCGGTCCTCGCCCTCCGCGAAACCGGTCAGCGGTGCACCTGCTCGCCGCCTGACCTGATGTGCGTCGGCGGGCCCTCCACGCCGCAGTGCAGGCACTCGCCGGGGCGCGGGCAGTCCTGCTGTTCCGGCGCCGCGGACAGCACTCGGTTGTCGATCCCGATGGCCAACAAGCCGCCGATGATCGACGCGACGGCGCACAGCACCAGGGCCATCTGCCAGCCGTCGGTCATGACCGCCGGGTTGGCGTAGTCGTCGCCCGTCAGGCCGACGGCCGCGGGCAGCACGGCCATCGCGAGGAGGCTGCCGGTGCGGGCCACGGCGTTGTTCACGCCGGACGCGACGCCCGCGTGGTGGTCGGGGGCCGAGGCGAGCACGGTTGCCGTCACCGGGGCGACCACCACCGCCAGGCCGATGCCGAACACCAGGACGCCCGGCAGTACGCCGGACAGGTAAGAGGCGCCCGGCTCGGCTCCTCGCAGCAACAGCATGCCGAGGCCCACCAGGAGGGGGCCGACGATCAGCTGCAGGCGCGGACCGTGGCGCTGGGCGATCTTGCCGGACGTCGAGGACGCCAGCAGCATGATGATCGTGATCGGCACGCTGGCCAGGCCCGACGCCGTCGGCGAGTAGCCGAGGGAGATCTGCAGCTGCAGGACCAGCAGAACCATGACGCCGCCGAGGGCCGCGTAGACGAGGAACGTCAGGATGTTGGAAAGTAGGAATGTTCTGTTGTTGAACAATTCTACGGGGACCAGCGGGTCGGCCGACCGCTTCTGCAGCACGCCGAACGCCACCAGCGCGACCAGGCCGAGGATTGTCACAACGTAGGATTGTTCAACGATCCCACCTGTCAACAATGCGAGGCCCACGGCGCCCACCAGCGCCGACAGGTAGTTGGGATGGCTGGCTGAGTCGTCACGGGACTCCGGCACGAACCGCAGCGCCATCCACACGCACAAGGCGGCCACCGGCAGGTTCACCAGGAACGCGAGCCGCCACGACCACGCCTGCACCAGCAGCCCGCCGACGAGCGGCCCAACGGCCGTGGCGACACCGGAAAGCCCCGACCACGCGCCGATGGCCCGCGACCGGTCCTCCCGGTTGAACGACGCCTGCAAGATCGCCAACGCACCTGGCGTCAGCAGCGCCGCGCCCACACCCTGCAGCACCCGAGCAGCCACCAGCACCGGCACGCTCCACGCCGCACCGCACAACAGCGAGGCGACGCCGAACCAGATCACCCCGATCACGTAGACCCGGCGCCGCCCGAACCGATCCCCCAGCGACCCCGCGATCAGGATCAGCGAGGCGAGCGCGAGCAGGTACCCGTTCAGGATCCACTGCAGGTCCGTGACCGACGCGGTCAGCTCCGCGCCGATCCGGGGCAGCGCCACGTTGACGATCGTCCCGTCGAGCATCGCCATGCCCGAACCGAGGATCGTCGTGGCCAGCACCGCGCGGGCACGCGGCGTACCCCAGGTGATCATGCGCCGCCGATCAGGACGGCCGGTTCAGCGTGGCCACGAACTTGTACCGGTCACCTCGGTACACCGAGCGCACCCATTCGATCGGGTTGCCCTCGGTGTCGAACGAGTGCCGGGACAGCAGCAGCATCGGCAGGCCGATGTCGGCACCGAGCAGCTCTGCCTCTTCAGGCGAGGCCAGCGCGGTCTCGATGGTCTCCTCCGCGTGTCCCATCTCGACGCCGAACCGCTCCGACAGCACCTGGTAGAGCGAGGCGCCGGGAGCCAGGTAGCGGCGAAGCCCGCGGAACCGGCCGAGGGCCAGATGCGTGGTCTCGATCGCCATCGGCTCGTTGTCGGCGAGGCGCAGGCGGTGCAGACGCAGCACCTTGGCGCCGGGCCGCACGCCCAGGAGCCGGGCGAGCTCGGCTTCCGCGGGCATCTCGGAGGCCTCGATCAGCTTGGACGACGGCACGCGGCCCTGGGCTCGCATGTCCTCTGTGTACGAAGACAGCTGCAACCTCTGGGCGACCTTGGGTTCGGCCGCGAAGGTGCCCTTGCCCTGCACACGGAGCAGCCGGCCCTCGACCGTCAGCTCGGCAAGCGCTTGCCGGACCGTCGTCCTGGAGACGTCGAACTCGGCGGCGAGCGAGCGTTCCGTGGGGATCGGGGAACCCGGCGGCAGCGCCCTCAACAGGTCGAGCAGGTGCCGCTTGAGACCCCAGTACTTCGGCTCGCGCTGCGCACGCGTCCTGGCGTCCACGCCTGATACAGGCGTCGTCTCCAGCATGGCCTCCTCCTCGCACTCCATGTCAGGCATCACAAGGATGCCTTGTCCGTGTCGTTTCGTGCGTTCGAACCCCCGTCAATCGACACGAAATTGGTCCGATGACTCCGCAACGCTTTGGCAACGCGCTTGACAGGAGCAGTGACGCGGCACACGCTGTTCCGCATTGGTCTACACCACTTGGGCGTTCCGGCCGTGGGGCCGGGCTTGCTGAAAGGGCGCGACTGTGAAGGGCTGGAGAGGACTCGCTGCTGGTGCCGCCGCACTGGCAGTGGCCGTGTCGGGATGTGGCACGAGCACGAACAGCGGTAGCGGCACGGAGACCAAAGAGATCACCGTGTGGCTCATGGACGGTTCCGCGGCGCCGACCCTGACCGACGCTCTGAACAAGGAGTTCGAGAGCGCGAACGGCATCAAGGTCAAGTACGAGGTCCAGAAGTGGACCGGTATCCAGGAGAAGCTGACCACCGCGCTGGCCAGCAGCACCCCGCCCGACGTCATCGAGCTCGGCAACACCCAGACGGCGAGCTTCGCCGACCAGGGCACGCTGATGGACCTCACCGCGGACGCTGGCCAGTTCAACAGCGGCGAGTGGCTCGGCGGTCTGAAGGACTCGCTGACGCTGAACGGCAAGCAGTTCGGCATGCCGTTCTACGCCGCGAACCGCACCGTCATCTACCGCACCGACCTGTTCCAGGCGGCCGGCATCACGAAGCCGCCGACGTCGCGTGCCGAGTGGATCGACGCGATCAACAAGCTCAAGGCCGCGAACGCGTCCAACCCTGACTTCCAGGCTCTCTACCTGCCTGGTCAGTCCTGGTACTTCCTGCTCTCGCTGCTGTGGGACGAGGGCGGCGACGTCGCCACGCAGGACGGCGGCAAGTGGACCGGCAAGCTCGACACGCCGCAGGCCAAGGCGGGCTTCCAGGCCTACAAGGAGCTCTACGACGCGTCGGCCACCAAGAAGGCACCGGCTGACACGGACGAGGCCAAGCCGCAGCAGTACGAGGTGTTCCAGACCGGCAACGTCGGCATGATGATCGGCCTGCCCTGGGAGCTCGGCAGCGCGACCAAGGACAAGCCGGAGCTGAAGGACAAGACCGCGGCGTTCCCGATCCCGTCCAAGAAGGCCGGCTCGACCGCGCCGGTGTTCCTCGGCGGCTCGAACCTCGCGATCCCGGCGGCCAGCAAGAACGCCGCTGCCGCGAAGAAGTACCTGGCGCTGCTGTCGTCCAAGAAGTACCAGGACATGCTCGCCGAGGGTGGCGCCGTGCCGGGCACCTCGAAGGACACCTCGAAGCTCGCCACCAACCCGGTCGGCAAGGCGCTGGCCGACTCCTCCCCGAACGGCAAGGTCACCCCGACCACGCCGAAGTGGGCGGCGGTCGAGGCCGGTCAGAACCCGCTGAAGGACGCGCTGACCGCGTACCTGTCCGGCGCCAAGTCGCTGGACCAGGCGACGAAGGACGCGAGCGAAGCCGTCACCAAGGCCATGGGCTAGCCCAGCTGAGATGACGGCCGTCAAGACGACCGAAACGGCAGCGCCGGCCGGGGACATCACCCCGCCGGCGCTGCCGCCTGCCGTGACGGGTGGGGCGCCCAAGCGCCGCCACCGGGGCGGCGCCTTCGACCGGGCGCTGCCCTACCTGCTGCTGGCTCCGGCGCTCATCGCGATCCTCTGGCTGATCGGGTTCCCGGTCGTCTCGGTCTTCGTGACGAGCTTCCGCCAGCTCAACCTCGGCGAGCTGGTCCGCGGCGAGATCGTGTGGACCGGCATCGACAACTACGTGACGGTTCTCCAGGACGAGCGCTTCTGGACCGTGACCCTGCGCACCGTCGCGTTCACCATCGCCGTCGTCGGCGCCTCGGTGGGCACGGGTCTGCTGATCGCACTGCTGATGCGCGTGCTCACCCCGTGGGTGCGGATCGCGCTGCAGGTCGCGATGCTCTGCGCGTGGGCCATGCCGATCCTGGCGTCCACCACCGTCTACCAGTGGATGTTCGACCAGAACTACGGCATCTTGAACAAGACGCTGGTGCAGCTCGGGTTCGACTCCTTCGCCGGTTACTCGTGGTTCTCCTCCGGCACGTCGACGTTGTCGGTCGTCGGTCTGCTGATCGTGTGGCAGGCGATCCCGTTCCTCGCCTTCTCCCTCTACGCGGGGCTCGTCGGCATCCCCCGCGACCTCTACGAGGCCGCTGGCATCGACGGCGCGACGGGCTGGCAGACGTTCCGCGCGGTCACGTGGCCGGAGATCCGGTCGCTGCTGATGATGGTGACGTTCCTGTCGACGCTGTGGGACTTCAAGGTCTTCGCCCAGATCTGGGTGTTCCGCGAGGGCGGACCGAGCGGTGAGAGCACGACGCTCGCAGTGCTGCAGTACCTGGAAGGCATCGCGAAGAGCCACTTCGGTGTCGCCGCCGCGATCAGCGTCCTGATGATGATCATCCTCGGCCTGATCACCTTCCAGTACCTGCGCAGGCTGCTGCAGACCGAGGAGGGCAAGATCTGATGCTCAAGAAGTCTGCCGCGAACGCCGCGGGCCTCCTGCTCGCGTTGTTCTTCCTGTTCCCGACGTACTGGATGATCACGTCCGCGTTGAAGCCCAAGGGCTCGACGATCACCTCGGACTACGACCTGATCCCGTTCTCGGTGACGTTCACCAACTTCATCACCGCGTGGACCAAGCCGGGTTTCCTGTCCGCACTGGGCAACAGCCTGATGGTGACGCTGACCGCGGTGCTCGCCGCGATCATCGTCGGCATCACCGCTGCCGTGGCCATGTCGCGCTTCGCGTTCCGCGGCCGCAAGAGCTTCGTGCTGCTGATGCTGGTCGCGCAAATGGCGCCGTTCGAGGCGTTGCTGATTCCGATGTTCCTGATGATGCGGGATCTTCAGCTCTACGAACACCTTTCGTCGCTGGTGCTCGTCTACTTCGCGGTGACGCTGCCGTTCTGCGCGTGGACGTTGCGCGGCTTCGTGAACGGCATCCCGGTGGAGCTCGAAGAGGCCGCGATGGTCGACGGCTGCGGCCGCTGGGGCGCGTTCCAGAAGGTGACGCTGCCGTTGCTGGGACCGGGTCTGGTCGCCACGTCGGTGTTCGCGTTCATCACCGCGTGGAACGAGTTCCTGTTCGCCAAGGTGCTGATCCGCAGCCAGGACCTGGAAACCCTGCCGGTGTGGCTGTCCGGCTTCCAGACCGCGTTCGGCACCGACTGGGGTGGCGCGATGGCCGCCTCCGCGCTCTTCACGGTGCCGGCACTCGTTTTCTTCCTGATCGTGCAGCGCAAGATGGTCGCCGGTGTCACCGCCGGTGCAGTGAAGGGATGACACGTGGATCAGTTGGCCGCTGCCGTTCTGCTGCCTGGGTTTCACGGAACGACCGCCCCCGACTGGTTGCTGCGGCGGGTCGCTGACGGTCTCGGCGGCGTGGTGCTCTTCGGCCGCAACGTCGTCGACGACGCCCAGGTGACCGCGCTGTGCGGTGAACTGCGTTCGGTGCGCCCGGACGTGGTGATCGGCATCGACGAGGAGGGCGGCGACGTCACTCGTCTCGACGCGGGCCACGGCTCCGAGGTGCCGGGAAACCACGCCCTGGGCGCGGCGGACGACCTGGACCTCACCCGCTCGGTCGCCGCGTCGATCGGCGCGCGGCTGGCGCATTGCGGCATCTCGCTGAACCTCGCGCCGTCCGCCGACCTCGTCCTCACCCTGGACGACCCGATCATCGGCGTCCGCTCGTTCGGTTCGGACCCCGTGCTGGCCGCGCGGCACGTCGCCGCGTGGGTCGAGGGACTGCAGGCCGTCGGCGTTGCCGCGTGTGCCAAGCACTTCCCCGGCCACGGAGCGTCCACTGAGGACTCCCACGAGCAGCTTCCGGTCCTGCCGCGCACCGAGGAACAACTCCGCGCGGTGGAGCTGGTGCCGTTCCAGGCCGCCGTGCACGCGGGTGTGCGGTCGATCATGACCGGCCACCTCGTCGTGCCAGAGTGGGGCAGCGCGCCGGTGACGTTGAACAAGCACGCGATCGACCTGCTGCGCTCCGAGCTGGGCTTCACCGGCGCGGTGATCACCGACGGCCTGGACATGAAGGCCGTTGGTGGCGACTTGGCCGTCGGCGCCGTGCGCGCGCTGGCCGCGGGTGTCGACGCGCTGTGCCTCGGCGGCATCGCGCTGGACGACGACGACCTCCAGTGGCTGATCGAGTCGATCGTGGCCGCCGTGAAGTCCGGCGAGCTCTCCCAGGAACGCCTGGCTCAGGCGGCCGCGCGGTCACTGGCCCTCGGGCTTCCGCCGTCGACCGTCGACGCCCACGACGCCGGGATAGGTCTCACGGCCGCTCGACGTGCTGTCGAGGTGCGCGGCCGGGTTGATGTCGGTACGTCTCCGGTGGTCGTCGACCTGGTGGTGGACCCGTCCATCGCGGTGGGCGACGTCCCGTGGGGGCTCGGGCCGTATCTGCGCGAGGTGCTTCCCGGCACCGAGGTGATCGCGTCACGCGACGTCTCCGCCGAAGAAGTTGCGCGGGCCGCCGGCGACCGGACGATTGTGGTGGTGACGCGAGACGCACATCGCCACACCAGCGCTCGACAACTGGTAACAAACTTAACTAATCTGGGCCTGGACGTGGTGCACGTCGAAACCGGCGTGCCGGGTCCTGACCTGGGCAGCGTCGCCCGCATCGACACCCACGGCGGTTCTCGGGTGAGCCTCCGAGCCGCGGCCGAGCTGATCCTGAAAGGCACGACATGACCACGCCCCAGCCTGGCCAGCACATGGCAGCGGAGATCGCCGCGCAGCCGTCGATCTTCTCCTCGCTCTACGCGTCACGTTCGTCGATCGCCGAGGTCGCCTCCGTGATCCGCGAGCGGGCGCCGCGCTTCGTGCTGTTCGCCGCGCGCGGGTCGAGCGACCACGCCGCTATCTACGCGAAGTACCTGACCGAGATCCTGCTGCAGCTCCCGGCCGGACTGGTCTCCGCCTCGACGACCACCCTCTACGGCGCCGAGCCCGACCTGCGCGACGTTCTGCTGATCACCGTCTCGCAGTCCGGTGGCTCTCCCGACCTGCTGGAGGTCACCGCCTCGGCCCGCCGCCGCGGTGCCCTGACCGTGGCCGTGACGAACACGCCGGAGTCCCCGCTCAACGCCGCCGCCGAGCTCTCGGTGGACGTCGCCGCGGGGGTCGAGCACGCGGTCGCCGCCACGAAGACGTACTCCGCGACCTTGCTGGCGCTGTACCTGCTGATCGACGCCGTGCGCGGTGGCGACGGCGCGGCGGCGGCCTCGCTGGGCGACCTGGCCCAGGTGACGCTGGACGCGTCGGCTCCGACGGTCGAGGAAGCGGTGCGGCGCTACCGGTTCGTGGACCGGGTGCTGACGACCGGGCGTGGCTACTCGTACGCGACGGCACTGGAAGCGTCGCTGAAGCTCGCCGAGACGTCGTACCTCGCGGCGCGGGCGTACAGCGGCGCGGACCTGCTGCACGGTCCCGTGGCTGCTGTCGACGGCGAAACCGCCGTGCTGGCGATCACGTCGCTGGGCAAGGGCGGCGACTCGCTGCTGGACGCGCTGGAGGTGGTGAACCAGCGCGGCGCGGACGTCGTGGCCGTCGGTTCCGCTTCCGAGAAGGTGCCTTCCGCGTTGTCGATCGGCATCCCGGAGACGGCAGAGGAAGTGGCGCCGGTGCTGGAAATCCTTCCGGTGCAACGCCTCGCGCACGGCCTGGCTCTGGCGCGCGGTGGGGACCCGGACAGTCCGCGGGGCCTGAACAAGGTCACCCGGACGCTGTGAAACGCCGAAAGGGCCGCCCGGATCTGCTCCGGGCGGCCCTTTCGTGTTGCTGCCGATCCGGACCCTGGATGGTGTTCTGCATTGTGATCAGCCCAGTGCTCATTGTTTCCGATGTCGAAAACGCTACGTTGCGTTCACAATCAGAGGCAACGAGCACGGGCCAACGATCAGCATCTATTCAGTTCAGAGCCGCCATATTGTTGCAACGGCTCTGTTTTCAATGCAACGATCACGACTCAGCTTCGTTGCAATGAGTTCGTACGAAACGCTACTGACCCGCGGTCGCGTACCCGGCGGAGACGGGCTGAACGGGCACCTCGGCGTCGAACACGACCTCGCCGTCGACCCACACCCTCTTCGGGCGCAGGTCGTCGTCCCACCACACCAGGTCGGCGACAGCACCGGGCGCGAGACGGCCGAGACCGGACTCCCCGATGACCTCGGCCGGAACGATCGTGGCCGAAGCGAGCGCGTCCGCCATCGGCACACCCACGGACACGATGTTCCGCACCGCGCGATCGAGCGTGAGGGCGGACCCGGCGATCGTCCCCTCCGGCGAACGCGGCACACCGTCCTCGGTCAGCAGCACGTCGGCGCCGCCGAGGTGGTAGCGACCGGGCGGCATCCCGGCCGCCGCAACGGCATCGGTGACCAGAGCGACCCGCGCCCCGGCCGCGTTGAACACCAACCGGCACACGTCCGGTCCCACGTGCGCGAGGTCAGCGATCAACCCGAGCGTGAAACGCTCGTCCACCAACGCCACACCGGGCACGCCGGGTTCGCGGTGGCCGAGCGGGCGCTGAGCATTGAACAGGTGCGTGACCATGCGCGCGCCGGCGTCGGCCGCCGCACGCGTCTGCTCACCAGTGGCGTCGGAGTGGCCCACAGCGACCAGAACCCCGGCCTCGACGAGCCGCCGGACGGCCTCCAGGCCGCCGGGCTGCTCCGGCGCCATCGTCACCATCCGCAGGGCGCGGCGGAGCGTGTCGTCGTTGAGCAGAGCCGAAATCTGGTCCGGTCCCGGCTCGACCATGAACGACGGGTCGTGCACACCAGCCCGCTTCGGTGACAGAAACGGGCCCTCGAGGTGCACGCCGAGGGGACGCGCTCCCACTCCGTCCGGCAGCGCGGCCGAGGCGGCCAGCACCGCACGGGCCTGGCGCAGCACCACGTCGACGGGCGCGGTGATCAACGTCGGCAAGAACCGGGTCACACCGGTCGAAGGCAGAGCCTCGGCCACCGACCGCATCCCGGCGGCGTCCACCTCGGCGAAGTCGACGCCCACGGCGCCGTTCACCTGGACGTCGACGAGGCCGGGTGTGAGCAGTCCGTCGGACAGAACCTCCGCGCCGGGTGGTGCTTCACCGGTGGTCACCTCGACGATGCGGCCGTCCCTGATCCGCACCGAGGCAGGACCGACGATCGTGCGACCGAGCAAAGCGCGCGGTGCTGCGACAACGGCGTCCAAGATCCCTCCTTGAATGGTCCAGACCATTATGGCGACAACGGGGGTTCGCGTCACGTATCGTTAGTAGATAACCATCCCACATCCCAATCCGTGAATCACGGCCATTCGTGCGGGGGTGCGCCGAAGATGACCAACTGTGGCGCATACTGGTCCTCAGACATCCGAGGTCTACGACGAGTTGAGGGTGCCGTGGCAGTCACTGACGATGCGATCCTGCGCGTCAAGGAGATGATCGTTTCGGGCGAGCTCAAGCCCGGCGACCGCCTCCCGCGTGAGGCTGACCTGGCCGAACGCCTCGGCCTCTCGCGCAACTCCCTGCGCGAGGCCGTGAAGGCACTGTCACTCGTCCGAGTGCTCGACGTCCGTCAGGGCGACGGCACGTACGTCTCGTCACTGCGCGCGGACGACCTGCTCGGCGCGCTCTCGTTCGTCCTCGACCTGCACCGCGGCGAGGACTCGGTCCTCGAAGTTCTGCAGGTCCGCCGCATCCTCGAACCCGCTGCCGCCGCGATGGCCGCCCAGCGCATCGACCCGGACGAGGTCATCAAGCTCCGCGCCCTGTGCGACGCCGCCGAGTCCGCGAAGTCCGTCGAGGAGCTCGTCGAGCACGACCTGGACTTCCACCGCGCCATCGCCCAGTGCTCCGGCAACGCCTACCTGGCCCAGCTGCTCGACACGCTGGCCGGGCCGACGGTCCGGGTGCGGATCTGGCGCGGCATCACGCAGTCGAACGCAGTGGATCGCACGGTGGCCGAGCACCGCGCCATCGTCGACGCGCTGGCCGCTCATCAGCCGGAGCTCGCCAGGAGCTGGTCGACGGTGCACGTGGCCGGCGTCGAGCAGTGGCTTTCAGACCTGGCGTAGCTGCTCCAGCACCGCACGCACGGCGGGTTGCCCGTCCGCCCGATGCCGCACAACAGCAGACACCGTCCGGAACACCTGCTGCTTCAACGGCCGCAACGCCACCCCGGGCCGCCGCGCGACGGACGGCACCAGCGCCACCCCGAGCCCGGCCTCGACGAGCCCGCACATGACACCGAAGTCGTCGCAGTAGGCCTGCGCCCGCGGCACGAACCCCGCGGCCCCACACGCCCGCTGCGTCAGCTCGTGGCACGACGCGTCGGTGCGCGGCATGATCCACGGCCGGTCCGCGAGCAAAGACAGGTCCACAGAATCCTGCTGCACCAATGGGTCGCTCAACGGCAGCGCCACGTTCACCGGCTCCACGAACAGCTCGTGCGACTCGCACGACTCGGGCAGCGAGCGCGGCATGATGTTGTACGAGTGGATGACCGCGATGTCGATGTCCCCACGCCGCAACGCCGGCAGTGAGGCTTCCGGTTCCATCTCGTGCACGAAAAGGTCCACATCGGACCCGTGCGCCGAGCGCAGCACCTGGATCACGCGCGGCAGCAAGGCCGCGACCGACACGAACGCGCCGATCCGCACCACGCCGGAGACCGAGGTCCGCAGCGAGGCCAGGTCCGCCTCGGCGGCGGCGAGCTGGTCCAGCACCAGCTGCGTGTGCGCCGCCAGCACGTGTCCGGCGCGGGTCAGCGTCAACCGCCGGCCCTCGCGTTCGACCAGCGCGACGCCTGCCTCGCGTTCCAGGGCGGCCAGCTGCTGGGAGACCGCGGGAGACGTGACGTGCAGGGCCTCGGCTGCGGCGGTGACCGTGCCGTGGACCGAGAGAGCGTGGAGCAACCTCAACCGCCGAACGTCCAACACAAAGCTCAGCTTAACATTCCGGGCAGAACTTCTAACTGGAACTTCGCATATGTTCAAGTCACCCTGGAGTCATGTTCGGACGAGTGCTGGTAGCGATGGTCACCCCGTTCACCCCCGACGGTGACCTGGACCTCAAGGGTGCGCAGGAGCTGGCGGCGCATCTCGTGGACAAACAACGCGTGGACGGGCTGGTCGTCAACGGCACGACCGGCGAGGCGCCGACCACGACCGACGCGGAGAAGGCGCAGGTCATCAAGGCTGTCGCCGAGGCCGTCGGTGACCGGGCCAAGGTGCTCGCGGGCGTCGGCACCAACTCCACCCGCCACACCATCGAGCTCGCCCGCCAGGCAGAGGAGAACGGCGCGCACGGCCTGCTCGTCGTGACGCCGTACTACAGCAAGCCCACGCAGGAGGGCGTCGAGAACCACTTCAGGCAGGTGGCCGACGCGTCCGGCCTGCCCGCGCTGCTCTACGACATCCCCGGCCGCACGGCGACGGCGATCGAGACGGAGACGCTGCTCCGGCTCGCCGAGCACCCGCGGATCGTCGGCGTGAAGGACTGCAAGGTCGACCTGCTGGCGACCGCGCGCGTCATCGCGGAGACCGGGCTCGACTACTACTCCGGCAACGACGAGCTGATCCTGCCGCTGTACTCGATCGGTGGCGTCGGCACGGTCAGCACCGTCGGCCACGTCGTCGGCAACGAGATCAAGGCGATGCTCGACGCCTTCGACGAGGGCGACAACAAGGAAGCGCTGCGCCGCCACCAGGCCATGCTTCCGGTGTTCACGGCGATCATGACCCGCGAGCCCGGCGCGGTGGCGGTCAAGGCCGCGCTCAACCTGCTCGGTCTCCCGGCGGGTCCGGTCCGCGAGCCGCTGACCGGTGCCACGCCGAAGCTGATCAACGAGCTCAAGGCCCTGTTCGTCTAGAGCGCGTAGACCCGGCGAGCAGTGCCAGAGAAGATCGCGGCCTGCTCGTCGGGTGACAGCTCCGACACGAGTTCCCGAGCCGCGTCCAACCACTCGTCATAAGTGGCTGCCAGCAGGCAGACGGGCCAGTCGGAGCCGAACATCAGGCGGTCGGCGCCGAAAGCGTCGAGCACAACCTCGAAGTACGGCCGCAGATCAGCCGCGTCCCACGACTTCCAGTCGGCCTCGGTGACCAGGCCCGACAGCTTGCACGTCACGTTCTCGTGCTCCGCCAGCGACCGCACCAGCTCGGCCCACTCACCCGCATCGGACCCGATCGCGGGCTTCGAGCAGTGGTCCAGCACGAAGGACACGTTCGGCAACGCCGCCACGGTCTTGCGCGCCGCCGGCAGCTGGTGCGGCAACGTCAGCAGCTCGTAGATCAGCCCGTACGAGCCGACAGCCGCGAGCCCGCGCCAGACGTCCTTGCGGCACAACCACTCCGGATCCGGCTCGCCCTGCACCTGATGCCGGATCCCGCGCAGCCACGCCCCGTTCGAGCCGTCCGTCAACGCCGCCAGCTCATCGCCGACGGCAGGCGAAGTCAGATCGGTCCAGCCCACCACCGCGGCCACGATGTCCGAAGACGCCGCCACCGCCAGGAACTCCGGCGTCTCCTCCGGCACGCACACCGTCTGCACCAGCACCGAAGCCGAGACCTCAGGTGCCGCGGCGACGAAGTCCGGTTCCAGGAACGACCGCCGGATCACGCCCATCGGCGGGTCGGTGATCCAGTCCTGGTCGCGGACGGACAGGTCCCACAGGTGGTGGTGGGCGTCGACGATCACGGCGTCGGCACCTCCGGGTCGAGCAGGTTCAACGCCTTCAGCTCGTTCCACAGGCCCGCGGGGATCGAAGCGGAGAAGTTCGCCGCGTTGGCCGTCATCTGCTCCGCCGTCCGCGACCCGATCACCACCGACACCACCGCGGGATGACCCAGCGGAAACTGGATCGCGGCCTGCGGCAGCGTCACACCGTGCCGCTCGCACACCTCGGCGATCGACCGGGCCCGCGTGACCAGCTCGGGCGGCGCGGTCTCGTAGTTGTACCTCGCGTCGGAGGGCACCTCGGGCTTCGACAGCAGCCCGGAGTTGAAGACGCCGCACGCCACCACCGAAACACCGCGTTCCGCGCACAGCGGCAGGAACGAGACCAGCGACGGCTGCTCCAGCAACGTGTACCGCCCGGCCAGCATCACCACGTCGATGTCGGTCTCGCGGACGAACCGCTCCGGCATCTCCCACTGGTTCATGCCCACGCCGATGGCGCCGACCACGCCCTGCGACCGCAGGTCCTCCAGCGCCGGATAGGCCTCGCCGAACGCCACATCCCAGTGGTCGTCGGGATCGTGGATGTAGACGATCTCCACCCGGTCGGTGTCGAGACGCTCCAAAGAGGACTCGATCGACCTGCGGACCCCGTCCGCCGAGTAGTCCCGCACCCGGCGGAAGTGCCGCGGCACCGCGAAACCCTCGTCGTCCAGGCCCTCGCCGTCGAACGGCTCCAGCAGCCGGCCGACCTTCGTGGAGATCACGTACTCGTCGCGCGGCCGCCCGGCCAGCGCCACGCCCAGCCGCCGCTCCGACAGCCCGAGCCCGTAGTGCGGCGCGGTGTCGAAGTAGCGGACGCCGGTCTGCCACGCCGCCTCGACCGCACCGAAGGCCACCTCGTCGGAGACCTCCCGGTAGAGATTGCCGATCGGCGCAGCGCCGAAGCCCAGACGAGAAACAGCAACCTTCACGGCAGCTCCCACACGAGTCGCACATCGGGTTCGGCGCCGGAGTAGTCGTCTTCGACCTCCAGCAGTTCAGCCATCTCAGCCTGCCATGGAATGTTGGCCGGGTGGGTGGCCAAATGGGCGCGCATGGCCTCGTAGTCGTCCACTTCGACGAGATGGAACAACTCACGGCCGGACCGCCAGATCCGCCACGAATGCACCCCGGCCTCGCGCAGCGCGACGTCCAGCTCGGCAGGAATCCGCGCGTGGATCCGGTCGTAGTCGGCCTCCCGCCCCTCACGAAGCCGGGTGTGCAGTGCGACGGTCTCCACGACTCACTCCTGCTTCTGGCCGGTCGCGAACCGGGTCACGATCAGCGCGAGGATGATCACCGCGCCGTACGAGGCCTTGATGTAGAAGCCGGACACGCCCTGCAGCCGCAGGATCTGCTCGACCAGGCCGAGCATCAGCACACCGGACAGCGCCCCGAAGAGCGTGCCCTTGCCGCCCTGCAGCGAGATGCCGCCGATCACCGCGGCCGCGAAGACCTGGAAGATCATGCCCTCGCCCTGCGTCGCGGCGACCGAACCGAGCCGCCCGGTCATCAGGATGCCCGCGATCACCGCCAGCACCGAGCCGATGATCAGCACGATCCACACCACGCGGTCCACCCGGATGCCCGCGGCACGCGCGGCCTCCGAGTTGCCGCCGATCGCGTACAACGAACGGCCGGCGCGCAGGTACTTCAGCACGAAGATGCCCGCGGCGTAGCAGATGATGCAGATCCACACCGCCGCCGGCAGCCCGAGCCAGGTCGTGGAACCCAGGTACAGGAACGACTCCGGCACGTCGATCAGCGACTTGCCCTCGGTGATCGCGAGCTGCAGGCCGCGCAGCGCGGTCAGCATGCCCAGGGTCACCATGAACCCGGACAGCCCGACCTTCAGGATCAAGAACCCGTTCAGGCCACCGATCGCGACACCGATGAGCAGGCACAACGGCAGCGCCATCCACGCGGCGAGCCCGACGTCCAGCCCGCCGGACGACGCCGGGATGATCAACGCGACCGCCAGCGCGGGCGCGAGACCGACCGTGGACTCGAGCGACAGGTCCATCTTGCCGACGATCAGGATCATCGCCTGGCCCAGCACCAGCAACGAGAGCTCGCTCTGCTGGGTCAGCACCGCGATCAGGTTGCCCGGTGTCAGGAAGATCGGCGAGAGGACCGCCCCGATGATCAGCAGAATGATGATCACAGGAACGAGCGCCAGGTCCTGATAGCGCGCGAACTGGAACTTCTGCCTGGGAGGCGGCGCAGGCGCCGAGACCGGTGGTGTCATGGCCTTCGTCATTCCGAGCTCATTCCTTCAATGGCGGCGATGAGTTCCTGGTCGCGCCAGCCGCGTGCGAACTCGCGCACCACCTGGCCGTGGAACATCACGAGAACACGGTCGCAAACGCGCAGGTCGTCGAGCTCGTCGGACACGACGATCGCCGCCTTGCCCCTGCGCGCCTGCGCGTCGACGACCCCGAGCAGCGACTCCTTGGACTTCACGTCCACACCGGCGGTCGGGTTGATCAGCACCAGCACGGACGGGTCGTTGGCGAGTGCCCGCGCCATCACGACCTTCTGCTGGTTGCCGCCGGACAGGTCGGACACGGGCTGGTCCGGCCCGGCGGCCTTGACGTCGTACGAGGCGATCGCGGTGCTGCCGGCGGAACGTTGCGCCGACGGCCACACGAAGGAGCCCACCGTGCTCATCGTCGCGTTCTCCGCGATCGACAGGTCGAGCACGAGCCCCTGGTGGTGGCGATCCCGTGGCACACAACCGATCCCTGCCTTCAAGGCAGCCGGGACGTCACCGCCGCGCACCGCGGAGCCGTCCACCGAGATCGAGCCGGACGACGGCTTACGCAGCCCGTACACGGTCTCGGCGAACTCGTGCTTGCCGGACGACGCGCTGCCCGCGAGCCCGATGACCTCGCCCCGCGTCGCCGACAGCGAGATGTCCGAAAAGGACTCCCCGCTCAACGCCGAGACCTTCAGCACCTCATCGGAGGAAGAGGGCCGGTCGTCACCGCTGGGCACGTTGAGCCCGCCCGCCTCACCGGTCATCGCCTCGATCAGGTCCGGCTTGGACATCTCGGCGACCGGCGCGGTGACGATGTGCCGCGCGTCGCGGTAGACCGTCACCGTCTGGCAGACCTCGTAGACCTCCTGCAGGTGGTGGGAGATGAAGAGGAACGTCACTCCCTTGTCCTGCAACGACCTCATCCGGTCGAACAGCCGCTCGATCGCCGGGCCGTCGAGCTGCGCGGTCGGCTCGTCGAGGATCACGAACCGGGAGCCGATCGACAGCGCCCGCGCGATCTCGACGAGCTGCCGCTGCTCGACGGTCAGCGCGGACACCAGCTCGTCCGGGTTGACCGCGACGTCGTAGGTCTCCAGCAGCTCGGAAGCCTGGTGCCGCAGCTTCCTCCAGCTGATCAGGCCGCCGCCGAGGTCCTGCCGGTTGATGAACAGGTTCTCGGCGACCGACAGCTCCGGCACCACCGTCGACTTCTGGTACACGCACGCGACGTGACGGCGCCACGCCGCGCGGTCGGCGACGGGCGGCGCGGGTTCGCCGAAGAAGCTGACCTCACCCGCGTCCGGCACCTGCATGCCGGTCAGGATCGAGACCAGCGTCGACTTGCCCGCGCCGTTGCGACCGACGAGCGCGTGCGACTCACCGGCCCGGATCTCGATGCCCACGTCGTCCAACGCGAGCGTCCGCCCGAACCGCTTCGTCACGCCACGCGCGGTGGCTGCGAATTCACTCATTTCGCGATCTGGTTGCCCCAGAAGGCCTTGTCGTCGACGTTCTCCTTGGTGATCAGCGGTGCCGGGAGCTGGTCCTCCAGGCGGCCGCCGCCGACGTCGACGATGGTGGAGTCGTGGTCGGTCTTGCCGGGCTGGAACGTCTTGCCCTCGACCGCGGCCTTGGCGTAGAAGAGCGCCCACTGCGCGTAGAGGTCGGCCGGCTGCGAGACGGTCGCGTCGATCTCACCCTTGCGGATGGCCTCCAGCTCCGACGGGATGCCGTCGTTGGAGACGATGAAGATGTGCTTGGGGTCGCTCGGCGGGACCAGCAGGTTCTTCTGCCGCAGCACCTGCAGCGTCGGCGCGAGGAACACGCCACCGGCCTGCATGTAGATGCCGTTGATGTCCGGGTGCTGGTTGAGCCTGGTCTGCAGGGCCGCGGACGCCTTCGGGCCCTCCCAGTCGGTCGGCTCCTCGAACACCGTGATGCCGGGGTAGTTCTGCTTCATGCAGGCGGCGAACGCCTCGGAGCGGTCACGGCCGTTGACCGACGACAGCGCGCCCTGGAACTCGACGACCTTGCCCTTGCCACCGAGCTTGTCGCCGAGGAACTTGCAGGCCTTCTCGCCGTACGCCTTGTTGTCCGCGCGCACGACCATGTACGTCTTGCCCTTGTCCGGGCGGGTGTCGACGGTGATCACGGGGATCTTCGCCTTGTCGAGCCGATCAAGGGTGGACGCGATCGCGCCGGTGTCCTGCGGGGCCATCACGATCGCCTTGGCGCCCTGCGACTGCAACGACTGCGCGTTGGCGACCAGGTTCTCCACCTTGTTCTGCGAGTTGGTGGGGTTCAGCAGGTTGATGCCGAGTTCCTTGGCCTTGTCCGGGAAGTACTTGATGTACGAGTTCCAGAAGTCGGAGTCGGCCCGCGGGTGGTCGGCACCGATCGGGCCGACGCCACCAGCGCCTGTTCCGGCGGCTCCACCACCACAGGCGGTCAGTGTCAGTGCACCGGCGAGCGCGAGGCATACCGCGGCGGTGAGGTTGCGACGCTTCATTGTCGTGTTGCCTTTCATGACTGCTTGGGACGCAAGCGCAAGCCATACATGCCACCGTCGACGGCGAGAATCGTGCCTGCGGTGGAACCGGAAAGCGGGCTCGCCAGGTAGGCGATCGCGCCCGCGACCTCATCGGCGGAGACCAGACGGCCGTGCGGCTGGCGTGCCTCCAACGCGGCTCGTTCGGCTGCCGGATCCGGTGCCGAGTCGAGCAGACGGCCCACCCACGGGGTGTCCGCCGTGCCGGGAGCGACCGCGTTGACGCGAATGCCTTCGCGCACGTGGTCGGCGGCCATCGCGAGCGTCAGCGAGTACACCGCACCCTTACTGGCCGAGTAGAGAGCACGCTGCGGGAGCCCGGCCCAGGCAGCGATGGAACAGGTGTTGACGATCGCCGCCGACGGCGACTTCCGCAGGTGCGGCAACGCGGCCCGCGAGACGCGGACCATGCCGAGCACGTTGACGTCCAGCACTTTCGACCACTCGGCGTCGGTGTTGGCCGTGACGTCACCCTGCGCGCCGATGCCCGCGTTGTTGACGACGACGTCGAGACGGCCGAACCGCTGCACGACCTCGTCGATCGCGGCCTTCACGCTGTCGTCGTCGGACACGTCCGCGCGGATGCCGACGAGCGGGTCCTTCACGTCCGGGTTGAGATCCAGCGCCACGACCGTCGCTCCCCTGCTCGACAGCAGGTTCGCCGTGGCGAGGCCGATGCCGGACGCGCCGCCGGTGACGACGGCGACAAGGCTTTCGAACTCAGTCACTCTCGCCCTCCAATGCCGTCCACACCGGACCCTCTGGGTAGAGGTAGTCGGACAGCGTCTCGTCCTTGAGCTGAGCGGAGAATCCCGGCTCGGCGGGTGCCAGGTAGCGGCCGTTCTCGACGACGGCCGGGTCCAGGAAGTGCTCGTGCAGGTGGTCGACCCACTCGATCACGCGTTCGCCGATCTCGCCGGAGATCGCGACGTAGTCGAAGAACGACAGGTGCCTGACCAGCTCGCAGAGGCCGACGCCGCCCGCGTGCGGGCACACCGGCACCTCGAACTTCTTGGCCAGCAACAGGATCGCGATGTTCTCGTTCACGCCCGCGACCCGGCACGCGTCGAGCTGCAGCACGTCGATCGCCCCGGCCTGGAGGAACTGCTTGAACACCACGCGGTTCTGCACGTGCTCACCGGTCGCGACCCTGATCGGGGCCAGCGCGTCGGCGATCGCGCGGTGCGCCAGCACGTCGTCCGGCGAGGTGGGCTCCTCGATCCAGTACGGGTTGTACGGCGCCAGCTCACGCATCCAGCGCACCGCCGTGTCGACGTCCCAGCGCTGGTTCGCATCGACCGCCACGCGCACCTCGTCGCCGACGACCTCACGGGCGAGCTTCATCCGGCGCACGTCGTCGTCGAGGCTGCCGCCGACCTTGAGCTTGATCATGTCGAAGCCGTCGGCGAGCGCCTGGCGGGCGAGGCCGGCGAGCTTCTCGTCGGAGTAGCCGAGCCAGCCGGGTGACGTCGTGTACGCCGGATATCCGTCGCGGGCGACCGTTTCCGCGCGCTCGGCCTTGCCGCGCTCGACCTTGCGCAGGATCTGCAGCGCGTCGTCCGGCGTCAGCGCGTCGCTCAGGTAGCGGAAGTCGACGAGGCTGACGATCTCCTCCGGCGTCATCTGGGCGAGGAACCGCCAGACCGGTAGCCCGGCGCGGCGGGCGGCGAGGTCCCACGCGGCGTTGACGACGGCGCCGATCGCCATGTGCGCGACGCCCTTCTCGGGGCCGAGCCAGCGGATCTGCGAGTCGCCGATCAGCTCGAAGTACAGCTCTCCCAGCGCTTTCGCGTTCTCCGGCACGTCCTTGCCGACGACGTGCGGGGCGAGCGCCCTGATGGCGGCAGCCTGCACGTCGTTGCCACGGCCGATGGTGAACGCGAGCCCGTGGCCCTCCGGTCCGTCGTCGGTCCGCAGCACCACGTACGCGGCGCTGTAGTCCGGGTCCGGGTTCATCGCGTCGGAGCCGTCGAGCTCGCGCGACGTGGGAAACCTGATGTCCAGGACGTCCAATGCGGTGATCTTGGGCATGGGTCAGGCCTGCCCGAGGGTCTGCTTCTGCCTGCCGAGACCCTCGATCTCCAGCTCGACGACGTCACCGGCGCGCAGGTACGGCTTGGGCTCCGGCTGGCCCAGCGCCACTCCAGCGGGTGTACCTGTGTTGATCACGTCACCCGGTCGAAGGACGAGGAACTGGCTCAGGTAGCGCACAATCTCCGCGACCGGGAAGATCATGTTCTTGGTGGACGAGTTCTGCTTGATCTCGCCGTTCACCCAGAGCCGCATCTCCAGGCTCTGCGGATCGGAGATCTCGTCGGCGGGCACGAGGAAGGGGCCGAGCGGGTTGAACGTCTCGCAGTTCTTGCCCTTGTCCCACGTCCCGCCGCGCTCGATCTGGAACTCCCGCTCGGAGACGTCGTGCGAGAGCACGTACGCGCCGACGCAGGCCAGAGCGTCCTCTTCGGACTCGAGGTAGCGAGCGGTGCGCCCGATGACGACGCCGAGCTCGACCTCCCAGTCGGTCTTCACCGACCGGCGCGGGACGAGCACCTCGTCGTACGGGCCCACGATCGTGTCGGGCGTCTTGAGGAACATCACCGGCTCGCCGGGGATCTCCGCGCCGGTCTCCTCCGCGTGGTCGCGGTAGTTGAGGCCGATGCAGATGACCTTGCCGGGATGCGCGAGCGGCGGCCCGGTGCGGAGCCCCTCGACGTCAAGCACCTCCAGCTCACCGGCTTCGAGGGCCGCTCGGACGCGGGCGACGCCGTCGTTCGCGAGGAACGCGCCGTCGATGTCGGGCGTGATCGGCAGGAGGTCGTACGTGGCCCCGTCGTCAGTCCTCACCGCAGGACGTTCATCGCCGACCGGCCCCAGGCGCAAAAGCTGCACGGCCGTTCCTCCTCTACTCACACCGCCAAAATACATCGGATGTATAGCCCCGCGAGGGCACGTTCGTCTAGGTCTCGACGTGAAGTCGTCCGATGAATAGGAGGGGTTGATCATGAAGTTGGTGACCGCATCACTCCTGGCGGGCGCACTGCTCACACCATCCGGCCCAGCCGAGCGCGTAACCGTTTTCGTGGAGCTGACCTCGGTCGCTGCGGTCGACACAGCGACCGTTACACAGGCGCGTTCAGCCCGCGAGCGGACGTCGACCCAGGCTTCTCGAGTGGTTTCCCGGTCAGGTGGCCGGGAGGTTGCCCGAACGTCCAACGCCGTTCCCGGCGTGGTTCTCGCGACGGAAAAGTCCCGCCTGTCGGCTTTGTCGCGCATGCCCGAGGTGCGGGCCGTCCACCGGATGGTGCCGAAGAAGCTCGCGAACGCGCACGCCGTCCGTCTCACACGGACCGCCGACGCGTGGAAGTCGTTCGGGCGGTTCGGCGACGGTGTCCGCATCGGCGTGATCGACACCGGAATCGACTACCGGCACGCGGACTTCGGTGGCGGCTCGTACCCGAACGCGAAGATCGTCGGCGGGCACGACTTCGCGGGTGACGAGTACACCGGGACGTCCGGGTCTCTGCCGGAGCCGGACGCGGATCCGATGGACTGCGATGGGCACGGCACGCATGTCGCCGGGACCGCGGCGGGGTTCGGGGTGAACAGCGACGGCTCCACCTATCGCGGGTCGTACTCCTCCGTCGACCTCGACTCGTTGAAGATCGGACCGGGGACGGCGCCTCGCGCGTTGCTCTACGCACTGAAGGTGTTCGGCTGCAAGGGCGGGACGAACCTGACCGCGCAGGCGCTGGACTGGGCGCTCGATCCCAACGGTGACGGGGACTTCTCCGACCGGCTCGACGTGGTGAACCTGTCGCTGGGCAGCGATTTCGGTGCTTCCGACGACCCGGACTCGTTGTTCGTGCGCAAGCTGGTGCAGCACGGGGTGGTCGTCGTCGCGGCGGCCGGGAACGGTGGCGACTTCTACGACGTGGCAGGGTCGCCGGGCAACTCGCCCGAGGCGATCTCGGTGGCGAACAGCCGGGACGCGTTCTCGATGCTGGACGGACTGGAGGTGGCCGGCAAGCGGTGGCCGGGGCAGTACAGCCTCGGTTTCAAGCAGGCCTTCGACCTCACGATGCCGGTGGTGCGGCTTTCGTCCGATGTGGATGGCTGCAAGCCGATCGCAGAGCCGCTGGCAGGAAAGATCGTCTGGCTGGAGTGGGACGACAACGACGCCACTCGTGCCTGCGGTACCGCGGTTCGGACGGACAACGCCTGGAAAGCCGGGGCGGCCGGGGTGCTGCTGCCGACCTCCTTGCCGGTGTTCGCGGCCGCGATCGCCGGTAATGCACACATTCCGGCGTTTCAGCTGACGGCGGCGGCCGCTACCGCTTTGCGTCCCGCGTTGGAGGCCGGGACGCTGACGGTGCACCTGACGTCCGCGTTGAAGCTCGCGGTGCCGTCGTCGGAGCCCTCGATCGCGGACACGATCACTCCGTCTTCTTCGCGGTCTCGTTCGTCGATCTCGCTGGCCGCGCCCGGTGACACGGTCTTCTCCGCCGCCGCGGGGACTGCCTCCGGCGGTGTTTCGCTGGGCGGGACGTCGATGGCTTCACCGCACGTCGCCGGGATCGCGGCGCTGCTGCGCGAGGCCCATCCGCAGTGGACCGTCGCGGAGATCAAGGCAACGTTGATGAACACCGCTTCCGGTGTCGTCCGGTCTGCCGACGGCGTACGCGAGGCACCGATGCGAGTCGGCGCCGGCCGTGTCGACGGACTCGCGGCTCTGTCAGCCGACGTGCTGGCGGTGGGCGATGCGTCGTTCGGCACGGTCGAGGTGGGCGGCCCGCTGCTGAACCACCGAACGATCCGACTGCTGAACAAGGGGACGACTCCCGTCCGCCTGCGCGCGCAGTACGAACCGATCACGTCGGTTCCCGGCGTGTCCTTCCGAGTCACCCCACCTCACCTGGCGCTGCCGCCGGGCGGATCGACGCTGGTCAGCGTGCAGCTGTGGATCTCGAACCCGTCGGCGCTGCGCAAGACACCAGACCCCACCGTCGCACTGGGCGAGGGACGGCAGTACCTGGCGGAGGCGTCCGGCTTGGTGACGTTCTCGGGTGACCGTTCGCTGCGGGTGCCGGTCTACGCGGCACCGAAGCCGGTGTCGCGGCTGACCGTGGTCGCCGGCAGGGTCGCCGGCCAAGGCCTTGATCAACAGGACTACCGCGCCCGCATGACCGTGCTGCGGCTCGGCGCCCGCTCCGACCGGCTGCCCGCCTGCGGCCAGGACCTCCAGGACAACTGCGCCGTCAACCGCACGGCCCGTGGCGGCGATCTGCGTTACGTGGGCGCGACGGCGACGCCGGACCTGCTGGCGTTCGGCGTCGCGACCTGGGACACGTGGACCAATCTCGGCAGCAACACCAAGCCGAAGGTGCGGTTCTCCGCGGGCGGCAAGGACTTCGTGACCACGGCCGTGAAGCCGACCAACGCCGGTGACGAGGTGACGGCCGACCTCTGGCTGGCACGCACCGTCGTCGCGGACACCGAGGAGGTCGTGGACGAGCAGCCGCTGAACGGTCTGGACGGCTCCTCCGACACGAACGTGTTCGACAGCGACGTCGTCGTACTACCGGTGTCGCGCTCGGTGCTGCCGCCGGGCCCGGTGACCTACACCGTCGGCGTCGACGGCCCCTACACCGCGCCGGCGGACTCCGACGAGCTGATCGACGTTGCTCCTTCTGCCGTGTTCTCCTACGAGATGGTCGTCCCGTCACTGTCCACTGTGGTCCATCCGGGTGATCGGGTTCCGGCCGGGTCGCTGGTGTTCTTCCACCACAACGCAACCGGTAGCCGCGCGCTGACCAGGTGACACCCGGTTGGGCGTGCCCTCGCCGCGCGTCTCTCGGCATACTCGGTCGATATGGATCTGGTGGTCGGACTCGACGCGGGTGGCACGTCAACGAGGGCGCTGGTGCTCGATCTCGACGGCGCCCGCCTGGGTCAGGGCGTGGCGGGCGGCGCGAACCCGAACTCGCACCCGCCATCGGTGGCCGCCGCCCACATAGGCGAGGCCCTGGCGGAAGCCCTGGACGGCCTCGACTCCCGCAAGGTCCGCTCCGGCGTCCTGGGCATGGCCGGCGCCTCGAAACTGTCCGACCCTGCCATCTCCGCGCTGTTCCAGGAAGCCTGGGAACGCGCGGGCCTGCAGTGCCCGATGCGCGTGATCACCGACTGCGAGGCCGCCTTCGCCACCGGCACGTCGTCCCCCGACGGCACGGTCCTGGTGGCGGGCACGGGTTCCATCGCAGGACGCGTGGTGGACCACCGCATGGTCGCCCAGTCCGGCGGCTACGGCTGGCTGATCGGCGACGACGGCTCGGCGTTCTGGCTGGGCCGCGAAGCCGTCCGCGCGACGTTGAGGCTGCTGGACCTCGGCGCACCTCTGGAAGGCCTCGCCACCGCGGTGCTGACGGCGGCCGGCGCGCGCGGCCGAGGCCAGCTGATCAACGCCGTCAACGCCCAGCCACCCATCGCGATGGCGCAGTTCGCCCCGCTCGTCAGCGCCGCCTACCACCACGGCGATCCAGAGGCCCTGACGATCGTGGCGTCCGCGGCACGGTTGCTCGCCGACACGGCCTCCGCCGTCCGCGAGCCGTCCGACACCTCCCCGATCGTGCTCGTGGGCAGTCTGATCAAGACGCCGGTCGGCACCCATCTGAAGCAGGAACTGCTCACGCGCAGCGACGCCCAGGTGATCATGGCGACGGAGGGAGCGGCGGGCGCGGCCTGGCTGGCCGCCGTTGACGTGCTGGGACCGACCGCCCCGCGGCCGGCTTAGAGCCACCGGGCGCTACAGATCACACTCGGATCGTCGCGTTCGGTGAGACCGGGCACCCGGAGTCTGCCAAGGTGCAACGGTGATCCACGTGCTCGCCGCCGGCTCCGACCCGGCCTACCTCTTCGGCCGGCTGATCGGGTTCCTCATCATCCCGATCATCGTCATCGCCGTGATCGTGTCGGCTCGCAACAGCCGGAAGAACCGCGAGCGGCAGCTGCAGCAGTACTGGGCACAGCAGCAGTACTACGCGCAGCAGCAACATCAGCAGCAGTACGGACCACCCCAGCAGCAGTACGGACCACCCCAGCAGCAGTACGGACCACCGCAGCAGCCTTACCCGCCCCAGCAGCAGTACCCCTACCCGCCGCAACAGCAGCAGTACCCGCCTCAGCACCCGCACTGATCCTGCTGACGGCAACGCCTCTCGTGAAGGGCTACGCCTGCTCCGGCACCTGCGGGTGCCGGAACCCGGGATGCCCGGCGGGCAACGCGCGTCGAAGCAGCCACCCCGACGCCAAGATGCACACGATCTGCAACGGCCACGACAACGCCGCACGCAAGGTCGCCAGCCAGAACACCTGAGCGTCGAGCCACAACGGCGTGAACACCGCGACCCGCAGGACGTACTGCCCGACCCAAGCCCATGAGGCGACCGAGTAAGCGCGCAAAAGGGCAGGATCCCGCCGCCACCGCGCCTTCTGCCCCAGCAGCGTCCCGACGACGACACCCAGCAACGGCCAGCGCACCGCGATCGAACCCGCCCACGCGAGGGCCGAGGCCACGTTGGACAGCAGCTGGATGAGGAAGAAGTCCTCGACGCGCCCCGTGTAGAGGGCGATCAGCGCGGCAGCCACGACCAGCAGCACCGACAGGATCACCGCTCGGGGCTTCTCGCCGCGCGCGAAGCGCACGATGCCGATCACGACGCCGCACAGCACGGCCGTCACCGCACCCGCACCGATCGAGTGGCCCCAGATCAGCCAGCCCGCGACGAACGCCAGAGGCGGCAGGGAGGCGTCGAGGGCGCCGCCTCGGCCTCCGAGCAGTGATGCGAGCGACTCCTGGCGCACGTCGGTCATGGTTCCAGACTGCCTTAGGTGAACCTAAGTCAGGTAACGGACCCATATCGGGGATTGACCCCGGTGAACCAGGTCACTACCGTCTGCGGAAATCGTCTGGAAAGTTAACAGACAGGAGCGGACCTAATGCGTGCCGGAAGCCCACGACTGCTGCGGGAGATCAACGACCGCGCAGCCATCGAGGCTTTGCTGCGCAACGGGCCGCTGACCAGGTCGGAGTTGGAGGGCCTGATCGGCCTCTCCAAGCCGGCGACCGCACAGCTGCTCACCCGGCTGGAAACCGCCGACACCGTGGTCCGCAACGGACTGCGCGGTGGTGGACGCGGGCCGCGTGCCCAGCTGTGGTCGGTCAACGGGGCCCTCGCGCACATCGCGGCAATCGACCTCACCCCCGAGACGGTCGACATCGCGATCGCGGACATCTCCGGTGCCGTGCTCACCGAGTACAAGGCGCCGATGCCCGTGAAGCACGGTGTGCTCGAGGCGCTCGTGAGCGCGGTCGGCAAGGCGTGCGGGCAGGCAGGTCTCGCGCCCGACCAGTTGCTGCACGTCGTGGTGGGCTGTCCTGGCGCGGTGAACCCCGCGAACGGCGAGCTCGCCTACGCGCCACATCTGCCCGGCTGGAGCGGTTTCGACATGCCCGGCCGGTTGCGGGAGCAGCTCGCGACGTCGGTGAGCGTCGAGAACGACGTCAACCTCGTCGCGCTGGAGGAGATGGTCGCCGGACGGGCCACGAAGGTGCGCGACTTCGTCGTCATCTGGCCCGCGGACCTCGTCGGTGCCGCTGTCGTGATCAACGGGGTGCTGCTGCGCGGCGCTTCCGGTGGCGCGGGCGAGATCGACGGGCTGATGATCCCCGACCGCGCATCGGCCGACACCGACACCGACCGCTCCGGCGGCACGTTCGGTGAGCTGCTCAGCAACGCATCGATCTGCAAGCTCGCCAGGGCTCACGGGCTCGCCGCGCGCAACGGCCACGGTGCCGTGCGCAAGGCGTTGGCCGCGGGGCCGGCGGGCAGGGAGTTCATGGTCGATCTCGCCAGGCGCATCGCCACGGGTGTGGCCAGCGTCGTCGCGGTGCTCGACCCGGAACTCATCCTCCTGTCCGGCGACATCGCCCAGGCAGGGGGAGCCACGCTGAACGATCTCGTTGCCGCGGAACTGCGGCAACTGGTGGTGCCGAGGACTCCGGTCCAGCTGGCCCTGGTGACCGGGAAGCCGGTGCGCAGCGGCGCACTGCACTCGGCACTGGCCGTCGCGCGCGAGCAGGTCTTCGGCCTGCCGGCAGCCACCACGGCTCCATTCCGCGGCCCTGTGGTCGCCGGGTCCCCACGTTGATCGAGAAGGAGTGCACATGCGCAAGCACACCCGTGCTGCCTTGCTCTGTGTCGCCGCAGCGCTGACCCTCACCGCATGTGCGGCGGGCAAGGGTGGCGGCTCCACCACCGACGGTGCTGCCGCTGCTCCCGGTAAGGACGACAAGCTCACGCTCACGGTCTGGAGCAACTACTCCGACCGCGAGTACGAAGAGGTCACCAAGGCCCTCAAGACGTTCAACAAGAAGTTTCCGAACATCGAGATCAAGCACGAGGGCTCGCAGGACGACGACAAGATCACCGCGGGTATCCGGTCCGGCAACACCCCGGACGTCGCGCTGTCGTTCACCACCGACAACATCGGCCAGTTCTGCTCCTCCGGCGCGTTCCAGGCGCTGAAGCCGTACATCGACCGCGACAAGGTCGACCTGAACCAGATCTCCCCCGCGGTCAGGGAGTACACCGAGTACAAGGGCAACCGCTGCGCGATGCCCATGCTCACCGACGTGTACGCCATGTACTACAACAAGGACATGATGTCGGCCGGCGGCGTCACGGCCCCGCCGAAGACGCTGGACGAGCTGTTCGAGGCCGCGAAGAAGCTGACCAAGAGGGCACCGAACGGCGACATCGAGGTCGCGGGTTACCTGCCCACGATGGGCTTCTACGCCAACCGCCCGACCATCCTGGCTCCGTCGTTCGGTGCCGAGTGGGAGAAGGACGGCAAGTCGGCGCTCGCCTCCTCGCCCGGTTTCGCCGAGATGATGACGTTCCAGAAGAAGCTCGTTGACTTCTACGGCTTCGACGCGCTGGAGCGCTTCCGCGCGGGTCTCGGCCAGGAGTACTCGGCCGACCACGCGTTCCACCAGGGCAAGATCGCGATCATGATGGACGGCGAGTACCGCACCGCCTTCCTCAAGGCCCAGGCGCCGCAGATCAAGTTCGGCACGGCTCCGTTCCCGACCTGGAAGCCCGCCGACTACGGCACCGCCTTCACCACCGGCACGATCATGGGCATTCCCAAGGGCGCCAAGAACCCCGGCGCCGCGTGGGAGCTGATCAAGCACCTGTCGTTCGACACCGACACGATCGTCGATCTCTCCAACGCCATCAAGAACGTGCCGAGCACCAAGGCCGCGATGGAGAGCCCGAAGCTCCAGGTGGACGAGCAGTTCAAGACGTTCATCGACCTGGCCAAGAGTGACAAGCTCAAGGGCAACCCGGTCACCCCGATCGGTGACGCGCACATCAAGGCCGTCACGGACTTCGCGGTGTCCTACACCTCCGGCAAGGTGCCGGACCTCGCAGCCGGTCTGAAGGAAGTCGACAAGAACATCGACGACCAGATCGCCAAGAGCGGCAAGTAAGGGATTCCCACGATGACCGCCACGCTCGGCGCTCGGCCCGCCCCCGGCAGGGGGCGGGCACGTGCCCGCCACCGTCTCGCCGTGCTCGGGTTCATGGCCCCGGCAATCATCGGCTTCGTCCTGTTCTTCGGCTATCCGCTGGTCGCCACGGTCGTCTTCTCGTTCACGAAGTACGACCTGATCAACGCGCCGGAGTTCAACGGCCTCGACAACTACACGTTCATGTTCAAGGATCCCCTGCTGATCAAGGCGATCACGAACACGCTGTGGTTCGTCCTGGTGCTCACGATCGCGCGGACGGTGTTCGCGCTGGGTGTGGCGTCGGTCATCGCTCGTCTCAAGTCGGGCGTCGGGTTGATCCGCACGCTCTGCTACCTGCCCTCGCTGGCACCGCCGGTGGCCGCGACACTCGTGTTCTTCATGGTGTTGCGCCCCAACGGTGGTCCGGTCGACAACCTGCTCGGTGTCTTCGGGATCGACTCGCCGCTGTGGTTCTCCGACCCGGCGTGGGCCAAGCCCGGCATCACCGCGATCATGCTGTGGATCTCCGGCGACCTGATGATCATCATCCTGGCGGCGATCCTCGACGTGCCGCAGGAGCAGTACGAGGCGGCGGAGCTCGACGGCGCCGGCCCGATCCGGCGCTGGTGGCACGTCACGCTGCCGACGATCTCGCCGGTGCTGCTCTTCGGCATCGTGAACTCGGTGATCCTCGCGTTGCAGCTCTTCACACAGGCGGTCGTCGCGGGGTCGGCCGGCTCGGGAGCCGCGGACGCGACGGGATCGACCAAATATCTCGGTTTCCCGGACAACTCGACGCTGACGTTCCCGGTTTACCTGTACACGCAGGGCTTCCGCTACTTCGACATGGGCTACGCGGCCGCGATGGCCACGCTCCTGTTCATCATCTCGTTCGCCGTGACCATCGTGCTGGTTCAGCGGATGCGCAAGAACTCCACCGCCGAGGAAGGGGGTCCGGGAGCATGACCGCCACGCTGACCAAACCACCGGTCGACGTCCCCGCGGATCCGGAGCAGCCGCGCAGGAAGCGCGACGTCGGCGGCTTCCTGAACTGGGTCGCCACGCACGCGATCGGCCTCGCGCTCGGCCTGATGTTCGCCACCCCCGTCGTGTTCGTCTTCCTCACCGCGGTGATGTCCGACGACCAGGCGTTCACCGCGGACCTGTGGCCGCGCGAGTGGCACTGGGAGAACTTCGTCGAGGTCTTCGACAAGGCCCCGCTGTTCCAGTACCTGATCAACAGCCTCACGTACTCGCTGCTCGCGACCGCCGGGATGCTGATCTCGTCGATCCCCGCGGCCTACGCGCTCGCGAAACTCCAGTGGCGCGGCCGGAACCTGGCCTTCCTGCTGGTCATCGGCGCGATGATGCTGCCGCCGCAGGTCGTGGCGGTGCCGCTGTACGACACGTGGTCCTCACTCGGCCTGACGGGCACGCTGTGGCCGTTGGTCGTTCCTTACTTCTTGTTCGACGCGTTCAGCATCTTCCTGCTGCGCCAGTTCATGCTCACCATCCCGCAGTCCTATGTGGACGCGGCGAGGGTGGACGGCTGCTCGGAGTTCCAGGCGCTGGTCCGGGTCATCGTGCCGATGGCGAAGCCCGGCATCGCTGCCACCGCGCTGTTCTGCTTCCTCTTCACCTGGAACGACTACTTCGGCCCGTTGCTCTACACCGGCGAAGTGAAGGACCAGTGGACGTTGTCGCTGGCACTGGCGACGTTCAAGGGCATGCACATCGTCCAGTGGAACTCGTCGATGGCGGTGACGTTCCTGACGATGATCCCGGCCGTCGTCCTCTTCGTCTTCGCCCAGAAGTCGTTCGTCAAGGGAATCACGTTCACGGGAGTCAAGGGATGAAACTCACCGTCGTCGGTGGCGGGTCCACCTACACACCTGAGCTGATCGACGGCATCGCCGGCCGCCGCACCAGCCTGGCGGTGGACGAGATCGTCCTGGTCGACCCGGACGAGCACCGCCTCTCCGTCGTCGGCCCGTTCAGCCAGCGCCTGCTGGAGCACGCGGGTCACCCGGCGAAGGTGCGCACCACCACGTCGCTCGAGGATGGCGTCGAGGGCGCGTCCGCGGTGCTGCTGCAGCTGCGCGTGGGCGGCCAGAAGGCCCGCGCTTCGGACGAGACGTTCCCGCTGACCTGCGGTTGCGTCGGCCAGGAGACCACCGGTGCCGGAGGCCTCGCCAAGGCCCTGCGCACCGTGCCGGTGGTCCTGGACATCGCGGACAAGGTGCGCCGGCTGGCCGGCGAGGACACGTGGATCGTGAACTTCACGAACCCGGTCGGCATCGTGACGCGGGCCCTGCTGCAACACGGCCACAAGGCGATCGGCCTGTGCAACGTGGCGATCACGTTCCAGCGCTGGACCTCCGCCCTGCTGGGCGTCGACCCGTCCACAGTGGAGCTGGAGCACGTCGGCCTGAACCACCTCACGTGGGAGCGCGGCGTCTACGTCGACGGCGTCGACCGCCTGCCCGAACTCCTCTCCGACCACGTCGAGGGACTGGCCGAGCACATCGGCATCGACGGCGCGCTGATGCGACGCCTGAACATGGTGCCCTCGTACTACCTGAACTACTTCTACAACCACGACGCCGTCGTGAAGAAGCAGCAGACCGAACCACCGCGCGCCGAAGTCGTGGCAGCGGTCGAAAAGGAGCTGCTGGACATCTACGGCGACCCGTCGGTCGTGACGAAGCCGGAACAGCTCGGCCAGCGCGGCGGCGCCTACTACTCCGAGGCGGCCGTACAACTGGTGCACGCGCTGACAGGCGGCGCCGGCGCCGAAAAGCATGTGGTGAACGTGCAGAACAACGGCACCCTCCCGTTCCTGCCCGACGACGCCGTGATCGAAGTTTCGTCCACTGTGGATTCTTCTGGTGGCGCACCGCTACCGGTCCGCCCCGTGGAACCGTCCATCTCCGGCCTGATCTCGCACGTGACCGCGTACGAGTACCTGGCACTGGAGGCGGCACTCCACGGCAGCCGTGACCGAGTGGCGAACGCGCTGCTCGCCCACCCGCTGATCGGCCAGCACGCCATCGCGGACCAGCTGGCCGACGAGCTGATCGCGCAGAACCGCGATCTGCTTCCGTGGGTGAAGGGAGCCTGAAACCGATGACCGACCGGGTGCTAGCCATCGACGGCGGGAACAGCAAAACCGCTGTGCTGCTGGTCGACGCGGACGGCAAGGTGCTGGCGCAGGTGCGCGGCCCCGGCGCCCCGCCGCAGACCGTGGGCATGAAGCGCGGACTGGACGTGTTCGAAAGCCTGGCACGCGAAGCCGCGGCACAAGCGGGCCTGTCCCCCGACGAGCCGATCGCCACGCACACAGCCGCCTACCTGGCCGGGGCCGACCTGCCCCGCGAGGAGGAGGACCTGACGCGAGCGATCTCCGAACGAGGCTGGTCCCCTTCCGTAGTGGTCGGCAACGACACCTTCGCCCTCCTCCGCTCCGGCACAGCCTCCGGTGTAGGCGTGGCCGTGGTGTGCGGCGCGGGCATCAACGCAGTCGGCGTGGCAGCAGACGGCCGCACCCACCGCTTCCCGGCCCTGGGCCCGATCTCCGGCGACTGGGGCGGCGGCGGCCACCTGGGCGAACAAGCCCTCTGGCTGGCAGTCCGAGCGGAAGACGGCCGAGGCAAGCCAACCGAGCTCCTCCCAGCCCTCCTGGAACACTACGGCGAGACCTCAATCGCCGACGTGGTCGAAAAACTCCACTTCGAAGAAGTGAAGTTCGACCCGCACGCCCTCTGCCCGATCCTCTTCGAGGTCGCCGGCCACGGCGACCCGGTGGCCCGGTCCATCGTCGACCGCCTGATCGAGGAAATCGTTCTCCTGTCAACGGTGTCACTGCGCAAGCTCGACCTGGTGGACGAGGCCGTGGACGTCGTACTGGGCGGCGGCGTGATGACCGGCACGGGCGAAACAGTCCTGGCCCCGGTCCGCAGGCAAATCCTGGACGTGGCCCCTCTGGCCCAGGTCCGGGTGGTCGACCTCCCCCCAGTGGTAGGCGCCGCACTGCTGGGCCTGGACACCATCGGTGCCTCGCCGGGCGCAGAGCTGAGGCTGCGCTCGGCCTACGACGACCACCTGCCGGCCACAACGTCCACCCTGGACGTAGCGGCCAGCGGGTGACAGACCCCGTCTCGGGGGGTAGATCGGCGGCGGCGCCCCCTGAGACGGTCCCAACCCCACTGCTCGGGGCAGACAGGCGGCGGCGTCCCGAGCAGTGGCCCAACCCCTTTCCGAGGGGGAGCTGATCGGCGGCGGCGCTCCCCTTCGGAAAGGTCCCACGGCCCCCGCAGCGACGTCACGCGCCGACGTCGCTGCGGGGGTTTCCCTTTGGGGCACACAAGTCCTCGCGCGGCACGCGCCACATCTCGCGAAGGCGAAGCCGAGCATGGCACGCCTGTTGCGTTGGGCGCGGTCAGATTGGCGGGGTCCGGAACCCGCCAACGCAACCGGGGGACGACCCACCCAACCGGCGCGCAAACGCCGGAACGGCGCCCCCCCAAGATCAGGGCTCAACCACAACGGACGACGAAGGCGAACCAGACACAGCCGAAGACGACAACGAAGGCAACGAAACCGAAGGCACCACAGTCGTCCCCACCACACTCACCCGAGGCTCCTCCCGCTCAACCTCCGGCGTGACAACAGGATTCGAATGCGGCGGCGAAGTAACCACAGGCCGCCCAGACGGCCGCCCCGACGGCGCCACCCGCACGGCGGAAGGCACAGGGGTGAACTCCATGGGCGGCTGATCCCCACCGATCTGAGCCACCTCAGGCTCAACGGGGGCAGCATCAGACGGCCCAGGTACCGTCACAACCCCGGTGGACATCGCCAGCCCGGCAAGAACCCCGACTGTGACAAGCGCGACACCCACCGAAACGGAGGGAAGCGGCAAACCAGAACGCACCCGCGAGAAGGTAGCGACCAAACAAGACGAATCCCCTCGATCCGCCTGCAGCGCCACTCGATAGCCCTCAAGCTTCCCTCTAACGAGTGGTAAAAGAATCGTCACCGAGAGCAAACAAAACCTACGATGCCGTAACCGACGGTGGCGTAACCAGCGGTTGGTTGTGCATGCTAACCAGTCGCCTGCGAACGGGAGTCGCAGACGAAGCAGGCAACCAGGGCAAGGCGGGGCCAGCACAAGGGCCGCTGCAGGGCAGGCACGGGCTGACACAGGGGCCGACGCCAGGCCGAGCCAGGCAGGTAGGGGAAGCCAGCCAGGCAAGACCAGCGCAGGCCCCCGGCAGGCCGAGCCAGAGCCAGACAGAGCAGGGGAAGTCGCGTTAGGCGAGGGGGATGTTGTGCTGCTGCGATGGAACAGTCTCGTGTCCCTGGGGGACAGCTTCACCGAGGGCATGGACGATCCAGGCCCAGGAGACACCTACATGGGTTGGGCAGACCGCCTGGCCGCGATGATCGCCGAGACGGCACCGGAGTTCAGGTACGCCAACTTCGCGATCAGAGGCAAGATGCTGCAGGAGATCGTCGACGAGCAGGTGCCGCTCGCGATCTCGCTCAAACCGGACCTTGTCACGTTCTGCGGGGGTGGCAACGACATCCTGGTCCCGAACAGCGACCCGGACGCACTGGCCGAGGTCTACGAGGTGGCCGTGGCCGACCTCAGGGCGGCGGGGTGCGACGTCGTGATCTTCACCGGCTTCGACACCCGCGCCACGCCGCTCCTCAGGAGCCTCAGGGGCAAGGTCGCCATCTACAACACGCACCTGTGGTCGATCGCCGAGCGCTACCACTGCCGCATGGTCGATCTCTGGTCGATGCACGTGCTGCACGACCGTCGCGCGTGGAGCGAGGACAGGCTGCACCTCTCGCCGGAAGGCCACCAGCGGGTCGCGCTCAAGGCCGCCCAGGTGCTCGGGCTGATGGACGACGACGCGTGGAACGAGCCGTGGCCCGCGCTGGAGCAGGCGGACTGGGTGACCCAGCGCAAGGCGGACCTCAAGTGGGCGCGTGAGCACGTGGTGCCGTGGATCGGCAGGCAGCTGCGGGGCGAGTCGATGGGCGACGGACTGGCGCCGAAGCGGCCGGAGCTGTTGCCGCTGGCGCGGTGCACCGAAGAGAACTACCAATGACAAGAGCGGCCCGACCGGCACTCTCCCCCGAATGCCGGTCGGGCCCTCTCACCGCAGGCGCCTTACCCCCTCGGTAATCCCCCACTCGGCGGCCTGCACATCCAACATCCCATGTTTTGGGACCAGACGACTAAACACCCGCTAAACCTCGGACGACAGCGAGTCCAAAGCGGCCCGCACCTCGACCGCACGAGCCGAGTTGACCTGCGAGTACAGCCGCAGTGCCTCGGTCAATTCCGCTGCCGCAGCAACCCATTCCGCCCGCCGGAGCAGCACGCCGCCGAGCACCTGCCGGCCGAAACCCTCCAGGTAGGTCACTTCGGCGACGGCGGCCTGGTCGACGACCTGGCGTGCCAACGACTCCGCCTCGTCCAGTGAACCGGCTTCCAGGTGCAGCTCGGCCAGGTTCGCCAGGCCGCGGATCAACGCGACCTGGTCGCCGGAGCGCCGGTAGACCTCGACGGCGTGAGCTTGGTGCTGCAGCGCCACGTCGAGACGTCCGCGGGCCTGTTCGACCTGCGCCACGTTGTTCAGGCCGTGGCCCTCGCCGACGACGTCACCGGACTGCTGCGCGAGCTGCACCGACTCCCAGAAGTGCAGCAACGCCTCGTCGTGGTGCTGGAGCCGGAACAGGACGTCCGCGAGCTGGGCGAGTGTCAGCACCAGGTACTGGCGCTCACCGAGCTCGGTCGCGAGCCGGTGCGCGCGGCGGGCGTCGGGCAGCAGGACAGGACGTCCCAGTCTCGCGTTCGTCGTGTAGGTCGTGTCCAGCATCAGGATCTGGCCGAGGCGGCTCCCCGTCACCTCGGCCGCGGCCAGGCCGAACCCGACCAGGGCGACCCACTCCCCCGTGAGTGCGCGCGCGGTCGCGTAGTGGTGCAACAGCCTCACCAGCTGCCACACCTGGTCGTGCAGGCCCGATTCGGCGGCCGCGTGCACGACCGCCACGATGTTGGGCCATTCCTGGTCGAACCAGTCGATCGGGTCGCCGAACGCCGGCAGCGCGGTGGAACCGTTGTCCCCCAGCGCGAAGTCCAGGCCGTCCCTGGCCGGCCGGATGGCGCGGCGGACGTGGTCGCACGCGACGAGGTAGTAGTTCACCAGGCGCCGCAACGAGTCCAGGTCCGGTCGGCTCCCTTCCTGCACGTACAGGCGCACCAGCTCGTGCATCGTGAAGCCGTCCGGCCACGGCTCGGCCAGCAGGTTCACCCCGACCAGCTGGGTCAGCCGGTCGCGGGCCGAGTCGACGTGCGTCCTGGTCAGCGCGGCCACGGCGTGCGAGGACATCCAGCGGCCGGGCGCCATGCCGACGGACTTGAACACCTCGCCGAGCTCGGACGGCAGGTCGCGGGTCGACAGGTCGAGCGCCCGCGACACCCCCACGCCTGCCTCAGGTAGGTCCAACCCACGCAACCGGTGCCCGTCGTCGGCCAGCTCCCCCACCAGCTCGTCGATCGTCCACTCCGGACTGATCACGAGCTTGGCCGCGGCCACCCGCAACGCCAGCGGCAGCCCTCCGCACAGCTCCGCGAGCTTGCGGGACGCCGCCGGGTCCTCCGACGACAACGGCTTGCCCAGCACGTCGTCCACCAGCTCGCGCGCGGCCTCGTCGTCCAGCGGGCCGAGCTTGCGGACGCGGGCGCTGTTCGTGACGACCAGCCGTTCCATCTTGCGGCGCGACGTCACCAGCACCACCGAGCCCGACCCCGGCGGCAGCAACGGCTGCACCTGCTCGAAGCCCGTCGCGTCGTCCAGCACCACCAGCACGCGGCGGCGGTTCAGCAGCGACCGGTAGAGCCCGACGCGGTCCTCCACCGCGACCGGCACGCCGTCCGCCGGTACGCCCAGCGCCACCAGGAACCTGGTCAGCACCTCGCCGGGTTCGGTGTCGCCGAGCGACGCGAACAGCACGCCGTGCTGGAACAGCTCGGAGTTCTCGTGACCCCACGTGATCGCGAGCGCGCTCTTGCCGACACCGGGGGCGCCGGTCAGCACGGCCACGGTCGTGCCCAGCAGGTTCCTGGACGCGCAGACGTTGTCCAGCCACGCCTTGTCGTCGTCACGGCCGAACAACCGCGAAGCCGCGGCGGGCAGAAGTGCCGGCGCCACGATGCCCGCACGGGGTGCGACGGGACGTGACTCGACCGCTCCGATCAGGCTCAGCGCCGGGTCGTCGCGCAGCACCTGCTCCTGCAGCAACCTCAGCTGCGGGCCGGGGTCGATGCCGAGCTCCTCGCTCGCACGACGCTGGAACCGTTGGTACACCTCCAGAGCATCGGCACGCTGCCCGGACCGGTACAGCGCGCGCATGCTGTGCGCGACCAGGCGTTCCCGGTACGGGTACTCGGTGCACAGCCCTCGCAGCTCCCCCACGAGCTCCAGGTGGCGGCCCAGTTCGAGCTCGGCGTCGATGCGTTCCTCCAACGCCGACAGCCGCAGCTCTTCGAGATCTGAGGTCATCGGGTCACCCGGTACGTCAGCGAGCACCGGCCCGCGCCACAGACCCAACGCCTCGCGCAGCAGACCCGCACGGATGGCGGCGGGCTTGCCGCGGGAGGACGCCACGAGCTGCCGGGCGCGGTGCAGGTCGAGACGCCACGGGTCCACGGTCAGCTGGTAACCGGTCGGCGTGGTGCGGATGACCGCCGAACCCGTCGGGTCGGCCTCTTCCAGCAGCTTGCGCAACCGCGAGACGTAACCGTGCACGATCGTTCGCGCTGTGGCCGGCGGCGAGTCCGTCCACAGCGCGTCGACGATCTGGTCGATCGAGACGGGTCGGTTCGCCTCGACGACCAGCATGGCCAGCAGTCCGCGCATGCCGCGGCGGCCCAGCTGGATCAGCCGGCCGTCCGCGAGCACCTGGAGTGGACCGAGCACGCCGAACTCGAGTCCGGTTTTGCTCCGCATGCCCCTCCCTCACGCCCGCTGACCTCGTCACTTCAACAGGTGTGCGAGCCGGGGTCTCAGATACAAGTGCGGTCCAAGTTCGCGGGACGCTACTGTTCATCTGTGCCGCGAGATCGTGACTCCGTGGTTGACCGCGGCGCCGGGTGCCTCCTCGGCGGCGCTCTCGGTGATGCGCTCGGCGCGCCGGTGCAGTACCTCGGCTGGGCCGACATCCAGCGCGAACACGGCGCCGAAGGTGTGCTCGCACCACCGAAGCCCGCGCTCTTCACCGACGACACCCAGCTGACGCTCTTCACCGCCGACGGCTACCTGCGCGCCTGGGTGCGCGGGAAGCACACCGGCCAGTGGGAGCCGTCGGAGATGGTGTGGCACAGCTACCGGCGCTGGTTGATCACCCAGCAGCAACCGGCCCCCGAGCGGGGCGCGGTGGGACTGCTCGCAGACGAACGGCTGTACGAGAGCCGTTCGCCGGGTTTGACGTGCCTGCGCGCACTCGCCTCGGAAACCATGTCGACACCGCAGAACCCGCACAACGAGTCGTCCGGCTGCAACGGTGTCACCCGCACCGCGCCCGCCGGCTTCGCGCCGTCCGCAGCGATCGCGTACGACCTGGGCTGCCGGTTCGCGGCGATCACCCACGGCGGCACCGGTGGCTGGGTGTCCGGCGGTGCGCTGGCGTTGCTGATCCACTTGCTCGCGGTGAAGGGCAGGCCGTTGCGTGAGGCGATCGACCAGGTCATCGGCCGGGTGCTGCGCGACGACACGTACACGGCCACGGTGCTCACTCGCGCCGTGGTGCTGGCGGAGGAGCACGACGGCCAGTCGTCCGTGCGCGTCGACCGGCTCGGCAGCGGCTGGACCGGTCCGGAGGCGCTGGCGATAGCGGTCTACACCGTGCTGACGCATCCGAAGCCGGTGCAGTTCGTGGACGCGATGCGGGCTGCTGCCAACCACTCCGGTGGCAGCGACGCGACGGCGGCGTTGACGGGCAACGTGCTCGGCGCGCTGCACGGCACAGAAGCGCTGCCCCGCGACTGGCTGAGCGGCCTCGAGCTGGTGGACGTCCTCGACGAGATGGGCCGCGACCTCGGCCGGTCCGCGGTCAACCTCGAGTTCGACGAAAGCAAGTACGTATGAGCACGCTGCCGCTGATCACCGTTGCGGGAGAACAGGAACAGCCCACGGGGAGCGCTCCCGAATTCGCTCGTCCGCGGGCTGTTCCGCACGAGTAGTTGGTCGACAGCAGGCCGGGTCTTGCCCCGAGCGCGAGCTCCGATCCAGCTCTTGATCAACGAAATCCGTGCCCCGGAGTCAAGGCTCCGTTGGGCGGGCATGTTAACAGATGTGTACCGGAAGTCCAGGACTGGAGAACGCTCGACGATCTTCATCGACGATGAAGACCTCGCAGTCCTCCTGTGCGGCCGCCCACTCGATCCCGTCTCTGCCCAGCGCAAACGCTGCTGTGGCAGTGGTATCGGCGATCGCGAGGTCCTCGGCGAAAACCGTGACCGACAGAATTCCGGTGACGGGCTGACCGGTACGGCCGTCCAGGATGTGCTGACCGCGTTCGTACAACGCTGACGTGGCAACGGCTCCGTCCCGCACACCGAGCACGACGCAGAGCTGGTCGGCGATCTCGGGATGGCGAACGCCCACACGCCAAGGCTTTCCCGGTTCCGGCTCACCGGCCGTGACGACGTCGCCGCCCGCGTTCACGCAGTACGTCGACGCGCCGCCCTCGCGCAGGATGTCGGCGGCGCGCTGCACGGCCCAGCCCTTCACCACCGCGCACGGGTCGAGGCCGCGTCCCGGCACGTTGGCCGTGAACGCGCCGCCCGTCGACTCCTCGTACCAGTCGCACAGCGAGAGCACCTCGACCAGGTCCGGGGTGAGCTCATCCCTGGTGAGCTCACCCCGGTCCAGTCTGGACACTTCACTGTCCGGCTTGAACGGCGAGAACTGGGCGTCCGCCTCCCTCAACCACGCGAACGCCCGCTCGGCCAGTGCGGCGTCCCCGTCACGCAGGTCCACCGAGATCGGCAGGCCCATGATGTGCTCGACGCGCCGCACGGACATCTACTGAGCCCCGTCGATGGCGGCCTGCAGCGACTGCTTGTAGCCCTCGGAGGTCGCGGTCGCGCCGGACACCGTGTCGATGTCCGCGCTCTGCGCCTTGAGCGCCGACTCGCGCAGCAACGGCAGCGCCATCCTGGTCGGGTTGCTGTTCGGTGCCCGCAACGCCTTGACGTCGGTGATCTTGGTGCCCTGGAACGTGACCTGGACCTGCACGGTGCCTTCTGAGGTGTTCACCGCCGGACCGGACACGGTCCTGGCCTGGGCCTGCTGCTGTTGCTGCGGTTGGGTGGCCGGCGCGGATCCGGTCGCCTTGGGGGCGGAACCTGTCGTCTTCGGCGCGGAACCGGTGGTCTTGGGCGCGGCCTGGGTCTGCTGCGGGGTTTCCGGCGCGGCGACCTCGGTGAGCTCGCCCTCGTGCGCGGCACCCGGCGAGTACAGCCACACCGGCACCAGGCCGGCCACGCTCAGCGCCAGAACGGGAATTGCCCTCTTCACGTCGTCGAACCCTCTCAGTTGGCCAGCGCGAAGCGCTCGGCGTGGACCTGGTTGCTGGGCACTCCCAGTTCGGAAAGGCTCTGCACCACGGCGTTGGTCATGCCGTTCGGGCCGCAGATGAAGACGTCGCGCTCCTCCACGTCCGGCACCAGCGCGACGATGTTGTCCGGACCGAGCAACGGGCCGTTCGCGGTGATGGTCTTCGAGGAGCCGGTGACCAGGCGCAGCACCGCGCCCTTGGCCCTGGCGAGGCCTTCGATCTCGTGCAGCAGCACGGCTTCACGCGGGTCGGTCACCCGGTACAGCACCACGACGTGGCCCTTGATCTCCTCCAGCAGCGCGCGGATCGGCGTGACGCCGACACCGCCCGCGACGAGGAGCGCGTTGGGCTTGGTCTGGTGCATGGTCGTGAAGGCGCCGTACGGACCCTCGGCGAACACGCGGGTGCCGACCGCGATGTTGCGGATGTCCGCGCTGCCTTCGCCCAGAGCCTTCGCGGTGAGCCGCAGGTACTTGCCGTTCGGCGCCGCGGACAGCGAGAACGGGTTGGCCTGCCACCAGCGGTCCTTGGTGAGGAAGCGCCACAGGAAGAACTGCCCGGCCTTGGCGCCCAGCCGGTCGAGGTCCTTGCCCTCGATGTAGACCGAGACCACGTTGTGCGCCTCCGGCACGACCGCGGCGACCCGGAACTGGTGGCGCCAGTTGCGCCAGAAGGGGAGCACCAGCCGTCCGATCACGACTGCCCCGATGGCGAACGCCCAGAGACCCCACCAGTAGCCGGTGGCGAGCGCGGACTTGCGGAACGTGCTGCCGACCGCGATCTGGTGCGTGAACGCGAGGAAGATCGCGATGTAGGTGTACAGGTGGATGAAGTGCCAGGTCTCGTAGGCCAGCTTGCGCCGCGCGAACCGGGCGGAGACCACGCCGACGACCATGATGATCGCCCACGCCACCAGCGCGCGGAGGATGCCCTCCAGCTCGGTGGCCTGGCGGACGATCTCGGCGATCGGCCCGTCGGCGCCGGCGTTGCCGAACGCGATGAAGGTCAGGTGGCCGACGAGCATCCAGAAGATCGTGAAGCCGACCCAGCGGTGCCACGAGGTGAGCTTGTCCATGCCCAGCCGGCGGTCGAGCCAGGGCAGCCTCGCGACGAGCAGCAGCTGGAACGCCATCGCGAGCGCGCCGTAGAGACCGGTCAGCCTGCCGAAGTTGACCAGCTTGTTCGACCCGACGCCCGCAGCGTTGAACAGGTAGGTCACGAACGCCGCGTTGGCCAGGAGGAACACGTAGAGGCCGGCTTTGGCCAGCACCTTGTGCGGCGTCGCACGACCGGCCGCGGCCGGTCGCACGGGTTGCTGCAGGGTGGTCGTCACGGCGAGCTCCTCGGTCAGGCGGTCGGGTCGGTCGTTCTCGATCCTTGGCTCCCGAGCTGTGCACCCGCTTTGCACGGGCTGTCGACTTCCTGTCGATCGAGCGAGGGGGCCATCAGGTGACGCACCATGAGCACGTGGACAAGGGGAACTCGGTTCGATTGCTCGTCGTGGACGATGAGCCGCACATCGCTGACCTGGTCGCGACGGTCGCCCGGTACGAGGGCTGGCAGGCCGCGACAGCGCTCAACGGCGAGGACGCGCTCAGAGAGGCAGCCGAGTTCCAGCCGGACATCGTCGTGCTCGACCTCATGCTGCCTGACCTGGACGGATTCACCGTTCTTGATCGGATGCGGGCGGCCGGTGCGATGGTCCCGGTGGTGTTTTTGACGGCTCGTGACGGCACCGCGGACCGTGTGGCGGGTCTCACTCGCGGCGGCGACGACTACCTCGTCAAGCCGTTCTCGGTCGAGGAGCTGATGGCCCGGCTCCGTGCCGTGCTGCGCCGCTCGACGGGTCCGTCGTGGAAGCGTTCCGTGTTGAAGGTGTCCGACCTCGTGATGGACGAGGACACGCGTGAGGTCCGTCGTGGCGGCAAGCTCGTGACGCTGACACCGACGGAGTACGAGTTGCTCAGGTACCTGATGCGCCGCTCACCGGCCGTGCTGACCAAGGCCCAGATCCTCGACCACGTGTGGGAGTACGACTTCGGCGGCCGCTCGAACGTGGTCGAGCTGGTGATCTCCCACCTGCGTCGCAAGCTCGACGACGGCCGCGAGCCGTTGATCCACACCGTGCGCGGTGTGGGGTACGTGCTCCGCCGAGCAGCCGAATGAAGCCCCTCAGCCAATGGCGCCTGGGTACGCGTCTCGCCCTCGGTCTCGGTGCACTGGCCCTCGCGGTGTTCCTCGTCGTCGGCACGATCCTGGTCGTCTCGATGCAGTCGTTCCTGGACACCCAGCTCGACAAGCAGATGCAGATCAGCCAGACGAACGCCGCCGACGAGGTGCGGTACCACGAGGACGTCACCAAGATCCCGCAAGGCTGGTACTCGGTCGTCTACAAGGTCGAGAACGGCGAGCTCCGGCCGAAGGGCGGTGAAGCGCCGAAGGACCGCGAGGAGATGGACGACCTGGCCAAGAAGGCGCTCACCACCGAGGTGATGAGCACCGACTACCTGCGCGACGAGGGGAAGTTCAGGCTGCGCGCGTGCCCGATCGTCAACAACGAGATCGTGCTGGTCAGCGCCGCCCCGATGCAGGACCTCGACAACACGTTCCGGCAGCTCGTCACGGTCTGCGTGATCGCATTCGTGCTCGCGTTGGTCGGCCTCGTCGTCGGTGGCAAGGCACTGCTGCGCAAGGGCCTGCGCCCGTTGTCGGACATGGCGAACACCGCGCACGACATCGCCTCGCACGACCTGACCGACTCCTCCCGCCTGGCGGTGCGCGCGGACAGCAACGGCGGCGGCGTCGAGGTCGACGAGCTGCGTGAGGCGTTCAACAAGATGCTCGCGCACATCGACACCTCTCTGGCCGCACGCACGGTGGCAGAGCAACGGCTCCGGCGGTTCATCGCCGACGCGTCACACGAGCTGCGCACGCCGTTGACGTCGTTGCGCGGCTACGCGGACCTCTTCCGGTACGCGGCGGCCAACGAGCCGGGCGAACGCGAGAAGCACCTGGAGAAGCTGCGCTCGGAGGCGGCGCGGATGAGCGTGCTGCTCGACGACCTGCTGTTGCTGGCACGCCTGGACTCCGCGGAGTCCGAACCGCCGCTGCGTCTGGAGGAGCTGGACCTGGCGGTGATCGCCGAGGCCGCGGCAGACGCGTTCCGCGCGGCCCGTCCATCGCACTCGTTGGAGGTCGACGCCGACACGGTGACCATGCGCGCGGACGCAACCCGGCTGCGGCAGGTCCTCGACAACCTGCTGACCAACGCCGCGGTACACACGCCTGCCGGGACGTCGGTGTCGTTGCAGGTCACGGCATCGGACGGCTGGGCGGTGGTGAAGGTGAGCGACACCGGGCCCGGCATCGCGGACGCCGACCAGGAGCGGATCTTCGACAGGTTCTACCGCGTGGACGACTCGCGAACCCGCCAGCGCGGTGGCAGCGGCCTCGGTCTCGCCGTGGTGCAGTCGCTGGTGCAGGCCCACGGCGGCACGATCGAGCTGACCAGCAGGCCGGGGGCGACAGTGTTCACGATCCGTCTCCCCCGGCGGCTGTAGTCACTCCGACAGTCACTCCGACTGGGAGCTCGTCGCCCAGAGGTCGATCCCGGACTCGACGGCGTACTTGTCGATCTCGGCGAGCTCGTCGTCGGTCAGCGGCGGCGCCTGCAGTGCCGCGAGGTTCTGCTCCAGCTGCCCGACCGACGAGGCGCCGATCAACGCCGACGTGACGCGCGGGTCGCGGATCGTCCACGTCAGCGCGAGCTGGGCCAGCGACTGGCCACGCGACTTCGCGATGTCGTTCAGCGCACGGATGCGGCTGAGGTTCTCCTCGGTCAGCAGGCTCGTCGACAGCGACTTGCCCTGCGCCGCACGGGAGTCCGCCGGCACGCCGTCGAGGTAGCGGTCGGTCAGCATGCCCTGCGCGAGCGGCGAGAACGCGATGCAGCCCGCGCCGACCTCCTCCAGCGCGTCCAGCAGCTCCGGCTCGATCCAGCGGTTGAGCATCGAGTACGACGGCTGGTGGATCAGCAACGGCACACCGGCGCTCCGCAGCAGCTCGGCCGCCTCACGCGTCTTGGTCGGCGAGTAGGACGAGATGCCCACGTAGAGCGCCTTGCCCTGCTGCACCGCGGACACGAGCGCGCCCATCGTCTCCTCGAGCGGCGTCTCCGGGTCGAACCGGTGCGAGTAGAAGATGTCCACGTAGTCGAGGCCCATCCGGGTCAGCGACTGGTCGAGCGAGCTCAGCAGGTACTTGCGGCTGCCCCACTCCCCGTACGGCCCCGGCCACATGTCGTAGCCGGCCTTGGTCGAAATGACGAGCTCGTCGCGGTACGGCCTGAGATCATCCTTCAGGATCTGCCCGAACGTGATCTCCGCCGAACCGTACGGCGGGCCGTAGTTGTTGGCGAGGTCGAAGTGCGTGACTCCGAGGTCGAACGCCCGCCGCGCGATGCCGCGACCCAGCTCGTACGGCCGGTCGCCGCCGAAGTTGTGCCACAGGCCGAGCGAGATGGCAGGCAGCTTGAGACCGCTGCGGCCCGTCCGCCGGTACGTCATCTGGTCGTAGCGCGCGCTATCCGCGAGGTAGGACATGGTGCCCACAATGTCACGTCCTAGTGAGACAGAGCAGGACATGAAACGGGCCGCCGAGGCGGGCGAGATCCTCCACCTCGGTCGTCGCCATGACAACCTGCTGCGCGCCGAAGTGATCCGCGACCTGGTGCGGGCGGACGGCCTCGACCCGCGCGGCATCCGGGTGCGCGGCGCGCGGATCACCGGCGAGCTCGACCTGCGCAACATCGAGACCTCGGCGTCGCTGGAGCTGGACGACAGCATCTTCGAAGAACAACTGTGGCTTTGCGACACGAGCCTGCCCACGTTGACCCTCGACGGTTCCGCGCTGCCGAGGCTCAACGCGGAAGGCCTCCGCACGCGCTACTTCGGGATGAGGGAGGCCCGCTGCACAGGAGTCGTCGACCTCGACAACGCGCGCATCGACGGCACCCTGTTCCTCCACGACACCAGCATGTCGACGTTCTACGGCAACGGCCTGCACGTCAGAGGTCACGTGCAGGCCGACGGGCTGTACGTCCACTCCGACCACGTGGGCAGCGCGCTCTGGCTCGACAGCTGCGACATCGGCGGTGATCTGCAGCTCGAAGGTGCGGTGATCGACAACGCGGCGGGAATGGGTCTGGTCGCCAACAACGCGAAGATCGGCGGGGACATCCAGCTCAACTCGATCTTCATCAGGGCCGGCGGTGAGGGTGCCGCGGTGCTGCTGATCGACGCCACGGCAGGCGGCCTGCGGATGAAGGGAGCGGTGCTGCGCAGCGCCGGGGACACCTCGCTCTGCCTCGACGGCGCGCAGTTCCGGCAGGAGGTGCGGCTCGTAGAAGGATTCGACGCCCTCTCGCAACGCGCCGCCCACGGCACGATCCGCATGGTCGACACGAAGGTCGGCGCCGGCCTGATCATCAACGGTTCGCTGCGCAACCGTGACGGCCAGGCGTTGCTGGTGCACAAGACGACCATCGGCGCGAGCATCACCTTCACCAGGACCGAGGTCGAGGCGGACAGCCCGCTGGCCGCGGTGGAGATCAGCGACACGGGTGTCAGCGGCGAACTCGTCTTCCGGCCCGAGAAGTTGATCAACCACGGCAGCGGCTACGAGCTCGCCCTGCTCGGCACCAGGGTCGGGGACGCGCTGGCTCTCGACGTCAGCGAGCTGCTCGAGGCCGAGATCTTCACCGCGTCGGTCGACGGCCTGACCTATCCGGAACCGCCTGACGACACCGACGCATGGCTCACGATGCTGCGCCATCACTCGTTCAGCTATCACGCCCAGCCGTACCAGCAGCTCGCCGCCGTGCACCGCGCCGCCGGACACGAACACACCGCCCGCAAGGTCCTGATCGCGCAGCAGAAGGACCTGCGGCACCGCGGCGACCCCGGCAACAAGCTCTGGCACTGGTTCCTCGGCGTCACGCTCGGCTACGGCTACAAACCCTCCAGAGCGGTCGCCGGACTGCTCGCCGCGTTCCTGCTCGCGGTCTGTCTCGTGTGGACAGCGGGCGCCCACAACGGCTTGTCACCGGCCAAAGATCGCCCAGCTGACGCCTGTTCACCGGTGAATAGAATCAGTCTTGCGGCGGATCTCGCGATCCCGCTCGTCAAGTTCGGCGGCTCACCGAGGTGCGAACTGGCGAACGGACCAGCCGGGCAGTGGGCGACCGGAGCAGGGTGGGTGGTGCAGATCCTGGGGTGGTCGTTCGCCACGCTGAGTGTCGCGGGCTTTACCGGACTCGTCCGCAAAAGCTGACGAACCGTCACGTCGAAATGAGACGAGGGCCCGCCCACCTGGGCGAACCCTCGTTGGACAAGAGCCGGCGAGGGGAATCGAACCCCTAACCTTTCGCTTACAAGGCGAGTGCTCTGCCAATTGAGCTACGCCGGCCTGGCTCGTGTTCGCGAACATGGTAAGCGCCCGTTGCGGTAGCTACCTGCGGCGAACGGTCTGCTCTCAGTGTGATCGGATTGCTCCGGTCGGAGTCAGGCCAACCAACTGAGTGGATCAAAGCGCCGGAGGGGCCGCCTTGACCAGGTCAGGAGGGTAACCAACGGACAGTGATCATGTCCTCCTTTTCGGGTCGCCCGATCGGAGGTGGCAGACGCCACAGCAACAGTCGAAGGACTCCGCACGATCACACGACGGAGGTGCACGAGATTTCCACGAACAACCTGCACGGCCCCTCGCTTCCTGACGACACCACTGTTCACCTGGTACTCGATCTCGCCCTGAAGATCGGCGAGGTGCAAATGGCCAGTGGGGCGGGTGCGGCAGACGTAACTGCGACGATTCTCTCGGTCACCGAGAGCTATGGACTTCCGCACACCGAAGTCGACGTGATCTACACCTCAATCAGCGTGTCTTGTCATCGCGGAACTGACGCTCCACCGATCACTGCGGTACGGGTCGTCCGGCAACGCAGTCTCGACTACACGCGACTGGCCGCCGTCGAGCACCTCGTGCGCAATCTCGGCCCGATCGAGGACGCGCACGCGCAGCTCGAGGACATCACCAACGCCAAGCACCCGTACCCGCGCTGGGTCGCCACCGCCGCCTGGGCCGGCATGGCCGCGGCCGTCGCGTTCCTCGTCGGCGGCGGGCTGCAGCTCGCGCTCACCGCCGCGTTCGTCACCGCCCTGATCGACCGGGTCGGCCGGATCCTCAACCGCCGTGCGCTGCCGTTCTTCTTCCAGCAACTCGTCGGCGGTGCACTCGCCACGGGTGCTGCGCTGACCGTCTTCGCGACGAAGCTGCTGCCCGACGTCCGGCCCAGCCTGCTGGTCGCCGTCGGGATCGTCGTCCTGCTGTCCGGGCTCGCACTGGTGAGCACCGTCCAGGACGCGATCTCCGGCTACAACGTCACCGCCGCCGGCCGCACGGTCGAGACCGTGCTGCTCAGCGCCGGCCTCATCGCGGGCGTCGCGATCGCGATCCGCACGGCCGTCCACTTCGGACTGGAGATCCGGCTCACCGACCCGTTGCCGCCGCTGATCTCCGCGGTGCCGATGCAGTTCGCGGCCGGCGCGGCGACAAGTGCGTTCTTCGCACTCGCCTGCTACGCCCGGCCCCGCGCGCTCGTCGCCGCCGCCATCTCCGGCGCGATCGGCACCGCCTCCTACGGCCTCGTCACGAGCTTCGGCCTCGACGTGCTGCTCGGGTCCGCGGTGGCCGCTGCGATCACCGGGTTCGGCGGCGCGACGATGACCCGCCGGCTCCGCATCCCGACGCTCGTCGTCGTGCAGGCGGGAGTCGTTCCGCTGCTGCCCGGCTGGACCACCTACCGGGGGTTGTTCCAGCTCACCGCGGAGGGTGATCCTGCCGGTCTGAGCACGCTGGTGTTCGCGAGTGGTATTGCTCTCGCCCTGGCCGGAGGGGTGGTGTTCGGCGAGTACCTGGCTCAGCCGGTGCGCACCGGACTCGGCCGTTTGGAGCGCAAGTTCGCTGGTCCGCGCATGTCCGGGCCTCTCAAACCCACCAAGCGTCGGTTGGAGTGAACGTGGCTGTGACGGGGGTTACACGACACGCCTCGGACACGTGTCCGCACTAGCCTCAGAAATGTGAGCATGGACATTGGCGAGAACGGGGCGGAATTCGTAGTCGTGGCCAACCGGCTCCCGGTTGACCTGGAGCGCTTGCCCGACGGGACAGAACGGTGGAAGCACAGCCCTGGCGGGTTGGTGAGCGCGCTTGAACCATTTCTCCGCTCACACAGCGGCGCCTGGGTCGGCTGGCCCGGTGTGGCCGACGCGGACGTGGCGCCGTTCGAGGACGACGGCCTGCTGCTGCACCCCGTCCAGCTGTCCGCGAAGGACGTCGAGGACTACTACGAGGGTTTCTCCAACGGCACGCTCTGGCCGCTCTACCACGACGTCGTCGCGCAGCCCGCGTTCCACCGGCACTGGTGGAACGCCTACCGGCAGGTCAACCAGCGGTTCGCCGACGCGACCGCGAAGATCGCCGCGCAGGGCGCGACCGTGTGGGTGCAGGACTACCAGCTGCAGCTCGTCCCCGCGATGCTGCGCGAGCAGCGACCCGACCTGAAGATCGGCTTCTTCCTGCACATCCCGTTCCCGCCGGTCGAGCTGTTCATGCAGCTCCCGTGGCGCACGGAGATCATCCGCGGCCTGCTCGGCGCCGACCTCGTGGGCTTCCACAGGCCCGGCGGCGCGCAGAACTTCCTCTGGCTGGCCCGCCGCCTCGTCGGCCTGGAGCCCAGCCGCGGCACCGTCGGTGTCAGGACCCGGCCAGGTGTCGTGCAGGTCGGCGACCGCACGGTGCGCGTCGGCGCGTTCCCGATCTCGATCGACAGCGCTGGTCTCGACGCGGTGGCGCGGCGCAAGGAGACGCAGGCCCGCGCGAGGCAGATTCGAGAGGATCTCGGCAACCCCAAGCGCATCCTGCTCGGTGTGGACCGTCTCGACTACACGAAGGGCATCGACGTCCGGATCCGCGCTCTGTACGAGCTGATCGCGGACGGACGCGTGGACCCGGAGGACGTCACGATGGTCCAGCTCGCGACGCCGAGCAGGGAACGGGTCGACCACTACAAGACGATGCGCCAGGACATCGAGCAGTCGGTCGGCCGGATCAACGGCGAGTTCGGACGGGTCGGCAAACCCGTCGTGCACTACCTCCACCAGTCGGTCAACCGCGAGGAGCTCGTCGCGTTCATGAGCGCGGCGGACGTCATGGTCGTCACGCCGGTTCGTGACGGTATGAACCTCGTGTGCAAGGAGTACGTGGCCTGCCGATATGATCTTGGTGGAGCTCTGGTGCTCAGCGAGTTCGCCGGCGCTGCCGCAGAACTGACCAGTGCGTTCCTGGTGAACCCCCATGATCTGGACGGTGTCAAGAACGCACTGCAGGCCGCCCTCGACATCGATCCCGCTGAAGGCCGCCGTAGGATGCGCGCGCTGCGCCGCCAAGTCCTCACCCACGACGTTGACCGCTGGGCAAGGTCGTTCCTGGAGGCGTTGGGCACGCAGACCTCGGTCTGAATCCTTTCAGATCCCATGACCCATCGAGTGCTCCAGGAGGGGCGTTGACCGCCGAGGCCCTCCCCGCCGACCTGCGGCGAGCGATCTGTCAGCTCGCCCGCACCCCGCGACTGCTGGTCGCCAGCGACTACGACGGAACACTCGCGCCGATCGTGAGCGACCCGGAGCAGGCCCGCCCGCTCCCGGAGTCGGTGAACGCGCTGCGTTCTCTCGCGAGCCTGCACGAGACCACTTCAGCAGTGATCTCCGGTCGCGCGCTGCGCGACCTCGCCACACTCTCCCGCCTGCCGGGAGAGGTTCACCTGGTCGGCTCGCACGGCTCCGAGTTCGACGTCGGCTTCGTCCACGCGCTGGACGCGAACGCCAAGGCGTTGCTCCGCCGCATCGAAGCCGACCTCGAAGAGATCGTCGACGGCCACGAGGGCGTGCACCTCGAGGTCAAGCCCGCCTCCGTCGCCGTGCACGTGCGGCGCGCGGAAGCGTCGGTCGGCGAGTCCGTGCTGGACGCCGTCCGCTCCGGCCCGTGCACCTGGGAAGGTGTGCAGGTCACCGAGGGCAAGGCCGTGATCGAGCTCGCGGTCGTCGAGACCGACAAGGGCCACGCCCTCGACATCCTTCGCCACCAGGTCGGCGCCACCGCGGCGATCTTCCTCGGCGACGACGTGACGGACGAGAAGGCCTTCGCGCGCCTGCACGGCCCCGACCTGGGCATCCGGGTCGGCGCCGGTGAGTCGCTCGCCCAGCACTACGTGAACGACCCCTCCGACGTCGCGACGGTGCTCGCGTTCCTGCTGGAGGAGCGCCGGGCGTGGCTGCACGGTGACCAGGCCGTGCCGATCGAGCGGCTGACCATGCTCGCCAACGAGCGTTCGGTCGCGCTGGTCACGCCGGACGCGAAGGTCAACTGGCTGTGCCACCCGGAGCCCGACTCGGCCGCGATCTTCGCGGACCTGCTGGGCGGACCGGCGGCTGGCCACTTCTCGATCAAGCCGGAGCACGGGTCGCTGCCACTGGGCCAGCGCTACCTGCCGGGCACGATGATCGTGGAGACCCGCTGGTCGCGACTCCTGGTGACGGACTACCTGGAGCACGACCTCGCCTCGCACCGCACCGACCTGATCCGCCGGATCTCCGGCTCGACCAACGCGGTGATCACGTTCGCGCCGCGGCCCGAGTTCGGCCAGGTGCCGGTGCGGTTCCTGCGCGAACGCGACGGTCTGCGCGTGGTCGGCACCTCGGACCCGATGGTGCTGCGTTCGCCGGGCGTCGACTGGGAGATCACCTCCGACGGCGTGCAGGAGACCGCACGCGCGGTCGTGCGGCCGCGCGAGGGTGCGCCGGTGTTGCTGGAACTGCGTTGCGGCACCGACGACCTCTCCGAGCACGCGTTGCCGGAAGCCGTCCGGCGTGACCGTGCGGCCGGCTACTGGTCGGACTGGGCGGCGGGGCTCAAGCTCCCGCCCGTGCAGACGGACCTGGTGCTGCGCTCGGCGCTGACGCTGCGCGGCCTGGTGCACAAGGAGTCCGGTTCGATCATGGCGGCGGCCACCACGTCGCTGCCGGAGGAGCTGGGCGGTGTCCGCAACTGGGACTACCGCTACTGCTGGCTGCGTGACGGCGCGATGACCGCGGCGGCACTGGTGTCGGTGGGCTCCTTCGCGGAGGCCGACGGCTTCCTGGCGTGGCTGCACGGCGTGCTGGAGACCATCCCCGGCCCGGAGCGCCTGCACCCGCTGTACACGTTGCACGGCACGCAGCTCGGCGCGGAGGCCGTGATCGACACGCTGCCGGGCTACGCGGGTTCGCGTCCGGTGCGCGTCGGCAACCTCGCGAGCCAGCAGGTGCAGCTCGACGTGTTCGGCCCGGTGGTCGACCTCGTCGTGCAGCTGGCATCGGCGCGTGGCGTGCTGTCGGACCAGGACTGGAAGATGGTCCAGGCGATGGCGGAGGCCGTCTCCCGACGCTGGCACGAGCCGGACCACGGCATCTGGGAGGAGCGGCACGCGCCGCGCCACCACGTGTACTCGAAGGTCATGTGCTGGCTGACGATCGACCGCGCGATCAAGCTCGGCGAGCAGTTCGGCCGCGAGCTGGACCCGTCGTGGGTGCCGTTGCGCGACACGATCGCCACGGACGTGCTGAAGAACGGCTGGAACGACGAGGTCCAGTCGTTCACCACGGCCTACGACGGCGACGACCTGGACGCGGCCTCGCTCTTCGTCGGCCTGTCGGGGTTGATCGACCCGGCCGACGAGCGGTTCCAGTCCACGGTGACCGCCATCGAGGCGGAGCTGCGCTCGGGCTCGACCGTCTACCGCTACCACCGTGACGACGGCCTGCCGGGCGACGAGGGCGGCTTCCACCTGTGCGCGGCGTGGATGATCGAGGCCTACCTGCTCACCGGTCGCCGCACGGAGGCAGAGGAGCTGTTCGGCCAGATCGTCGCGGCCGCGGGCCCCACGGGCCTGCTGCCGGAGGAGTACGACCCGGTGGCCGAGCGCTCGCTGGGCAACCACCCGCAGGCGTACTCGCACCTGGGCCTGATCCGCTGCGCCCAGCTGCTCTCGCAGTGAGCTGACGTGGTGCCGCCGCGGTCTTCCCGGCCGCGGCGGCCACCTCACTTCTCGTCGAGGGTCTTCTTGATGACGTCCAGGCAGTGCGCCATCGCCCTGCCCATCGTCTCGGCCAGCTCGTCGGGGAGCACGTCGCGGGTCCACACCATCCGGCAGCGCCGTTCGCCTTCGGAGACGATCTGCATGGCCGCGTTGTCGTGCTCCGGCGCAACGGTGCCGTCGACCACCGAGTAGGCGATCCGGCGCACGTCGTCGTCGACCGAAACGCGCTTCTCCCTGACCACGGTGCCGTCGGCGAAGGTGACCGTGCGCTCGCCGGCTTCGGCCGTGGTGTCCACCACGAGCCCCGGCGCCATCCGCGACGGCCCTTTGGCGAAGTCGCCGATCACGTCCCACACGTCCTCGGCACTGGCCTCGATGACGATCTCCTTGCTGATGTACGCCATGTGATCAGCCAACCAGACACAGCAGGTGGCCCTGCGGGTCCGCGAGCACGGTCCAGCCGTCGCCGGGCTGGAACTCGGGCTTCGTGGCACCCAGCGCGAGCAGTTGCCTGACCGCGAGGTCGAGGTCGGCGACCTGGAAGTCCAGGTGCGCCTGCTTGGCAGGGCTCGGCCACTTCGGCGGCTCGTAGCCGTCCACCCGCACGAACGCGAGCTGGATGCCGCCGTCGCCCAGGTAGGCGCTGTCGGCGTCGCTGGAGATCACCTCCCACCCCGTGACCGCGCGGTAGAACTCGGCCAACGGGCCGGGGTCGGCGCAGTCGAGGACGATCGTGGTGAGCTGGGCCGGTGCGGACATGATGTCGACTCCTTCTCTTCGGTGCGCCCAGCGTCGCCCGAGGTCAGCCCGCCCGTCTTGAAGATCCTTGCGGGAATCGTCAGACCCCGCGCCTAACCTGCGAGGGTGCTCTCGTTCGTGGGTCTCGCCGCCCGTCCCGAGTTCACCGTCGCCTCGGTGGACTGCCAGGACGACCACCGCGGCTGGTCTGCCGAGCCGCCGCGTGCCGACGTGCGGCTCGTGCTCGTACGCCGCGGCGGGTTCCGCCGCCGGGTCCGCGGTGAGTCCGCGGATCTCGACCGCACGGTCGGGTACGTCGGGCTGCCCGGCGAGGAGGAGCAGTTCGCGCATCCCGCCGGTGGCGACGTGTGCACCTCGATCAGCCTCACCACCGAGCTGTGGCGTGCCGTGGCGGGCGACGCACCACGGTTCAGCAGCTCGTCGCTGTACGTCGACGGCAGGCTCGACCTGGCCCACCGGCGGCTCCTGGCCGCGACCCGTTCCGGCGACTCGGCCGAGCACCTGGTCGGTCTGGTGGGCGAGGTCGTCCGGCAGGTGGTGGCGACGACGGCCCCGGACGGCGACCGACCCGGTGCGGGCGACCGGGTGCTGGTGGCGAGGGCGCGCGAGGTGATCGGCGCCGGACATCCCGCCGCGGAGGGGTTGCTCCCGCTCGCCGCGCTGCTGGGTGTCTCGCCGTACCGGCTCAGCCGGGTCTTCACCCGTGAGCTGGGGGTGTCGCTGACCCGCTATCGCAACCGTGTCCGCGTGGCCCGCGCGCTGGATCGTCTGGAAGCCGGTGAAACAGGGTTGGCGGGCCTCGCCGCCGAGCTGGGCTTCGCGGATCAGGCCCACCTGTCCCGCACGGTGCGCGAACACCTCGGCCACACCCCGACCGCACTGCGGAAGCTGCTCACCTGACGCCGCTCAGGGCCGCGGCGGCACCTTCTCGAGAATCTTCGCCGTGCCCGGCGAGCTGCCGTGCAGGGCGATCACGTCCCCTCTGACGAGATGAGCCCACGCCGGCGGCACGAACGGCCGCAGCCGCGCCCTCGCACGCTCTCCCGGCCCCAGGACCGGCTTGGACTCGATCCACAGCGCGGCCACCCGCCGGTCGTTGCCCGTGAGGTCCCACGTCGGCCGTTCTCCCCTGGCCTGCAACGGTTCGGCGTCGTTCCCGAGCACCAGCTCGACCCGCAGCACGCCTTGGATCGACTCCACGCACCGCCATTGGAACCAGGCCTCGTCCTGCTCCAGCTGAATCGCCGCCTCGGCGAGCAGAGCCCAGTAGCGCGGCGTCTGCCAGGTGTTGCCGTCGAACTCCCCCAGCTGGTCCAGAACCAGCTCCCACTCCTCGTGGTCGAGATGGTCGAGCACGTCCTCGCTCTGCACCTCCGCGGGAACCATGCCCGCCGCGAACCGCAACAGCTCACCGATCTCGCGGTCGTGTCTCCCCAACACGCCAGTATTCGATCACAGTCGCCGTTCCCGCCGCGGCCAGCCCGAAGCATCAGCGCAGCCGCATCAGCCCGGCAGCCTCCGCCGGCAGTGCCCAGAACTCCTCACCCTGCCAGGCACCGTCGTGGAAGTCCGCGAGGATGCCGTGCGCGACCTCGAACTCGTTGTGGTCCAGGTACTCCTGGACGTCCGCTCGCGACAGTCCCGCGTCACTGCGCGCTTCATCCGGCACCAGCGCGGCCGCGCGGCGCAGCAGCGGGTCGAGGTCAGTCATCCTCGCCCTTGGTGCTGCGCCGGCGGTTCAGGCCCAGCACGTCCAGCGCCGACACCAGGTCGTTCGCCACGAGTGCGCGGACCCCCTCCGGCAGCGGTCCGTGGTCCGGCGGCACCAGCGCCTTCTTGAAGCCGAGCCGCGCGGCCTCCGTGAGCCGCTTGCCCACCCCGTTGACCCGCCTGATCTCCCCGGCGAGTCCCACCTCGCCGAGCACCACCAGATCGGCGGGCAGCGCGATCTCCCGCTCCGCGGACGCCACCGCCAGCACCACGGCGAGGTCAGCGGCCGGCTCGACCAGCCGCATGCCGCCGACGGTCGCGGTGAAGACGTCCTTCTGGAACAGGTTGACCTTGCCGCGTTTCTCCAGCACCGCCAGCGCCATCGAGATGCGCGCCGAGTCGAGCCCGCTCACCGCGCGCCGGGGCGCGGGCAGGTTCGTCTTGGCCACCAGGGCCTGCACCTCGCCGAGCATTGGCCGCTTGCCCTCGACGATCACCGTCACGCAGGTGCCCTCGACGGCCTTCTCCCGGCGCGTCAGGAACAACCCGGACGGATCCGGCACGCCGACGATGCCGTCGTCGCGCAGCTCGAAACAGCCCACCTCGTCGGCCGCGCCGTAGCGGTTCTTGATGCCGCGCAGCAGCCGCAGGCTCGAGTGCCTGTCCCCCTCGAACTGCAGCACCACGTCGACGAGGTGCTCCAGAACCCTGGGCCCGGCAACGGATCCGTCCTTGGTGACGTGTCCAACCAGGACAACCGGCAGCCCGCGTTCCTTGGCCATCGCGATCAGTCCTGACGCGACGGTCCGCACCTGGGTGACACCGCCGGGTACGCCGTCCACGCTCACCGTCGACATGGTCTGCACCGAGTCCACGATCAGCATCGACGGCTTCACCTGGTCGACCTGCCCGAGCAACGCGCTGAGCTCGCTCTCGGCCGCCAGGTACATCTCGGGGTGCAGGTTGCCGGTGCGCTCCGCCCGCAGCCGCACCTGGCCCGCGGACTCCTCACCCGTGACGTAGAGGCAGCGCCCGTGGCTCTCGGCCCACCGGTGCGCGGTCTCGAGCAGCAACGTCGACTTGCCCACGCCGGGCTCGCCGGCCAGCAGCACGACCGCGCCCGGCACCAACCCGCCGCCGAGCACCCGGTCGAACTCGCCCACGCCGGTGGACAACGCCCGCGCCGACTCGATGTCGACCTCGCCGATCGGCCGCGCCGCCGACGTGGGCGCCCCCGCCACGACACGGGTCACCGACGCGGTGCCACGTTCTTCGATGCTGCCCCACGCCTGACATTCGGGGCAGCGGCCGAACCACTTCGCCACCTCGTGCCCGCACTCGGCACAACGGAAGATCGGCCGCGCTGTCTTCGCCACGCACCGAACGTTAGAGGACGGGTCTGACAGTGTTCTTGGCCGCTGCTCCGCAGACGGCGGCGAGTTCGCCCGCAAGTCGAACTCGCGTTCCCAGGTCAGGCACGACGTCAGGAAAACTTCGAAAATTTTTTCGCGGGCTTGTCGATCCGCCGCGGTACCCGTTCGACGCATGAGTGGAAGGACCCGACAGCCTGGAGGACACAGTGACCACCGCTACCGCGACCCAGACCCGCAAGTTCGCCCTCGGCCGCTACGCCACCGTCGTCACCCGCGTGCTGACCGGTCTGCTGTTCACCACGACCGGCCTCAACGGCTTCCTGATGTTCATGCCCGCCCCGGACCCCAGCACGATGGCACCGGAAGGTGTGGCCTTCACCGCGGCGCTCTACGCCACCGGCTACATGCTGCAGCTCGCGTCCGGCGTCCAGCTGCTCGCCGGCATCCTGCTGATCATCGGCCGCTTCGTGCCACTGGCGCTCGCGCTGCTGGCCCCGATGGTCGTGAACATCTTCCTGTTCCACGTGTTCCTGGAGCCGAGCGGCACCGTCATGGCCGTGCTCGTCGTCGCCGCCGAGATCGGCCTCGCGTGGGCCTACCGCGACAAGTTCCGCCCGATGCTCAAGGCCGCGTGACCCGGACGCGAAAACGCCGCCCCCTCACCAGGAGGGAGCGGCGTTTCACCGTTTCGATCTTGCGAGTTCGTGTCGGTCGTCCGGTCGCCTCTTCGGTTCAACCGCCGCAGGCGATTCGGGCCGAAGCGGTGGCCGGACGGCCGACTTCTGGACGAACTCGCCGCCGTCTGCGGAGCAGCGGCAGAAGGCTCAGTGACCGCCGGCTTCGTGGCCCTCGCTCACGCGCTTGTGGTCGGACGGTGCGACGGGCACCTCCAGCGTCAGGGAGCCGGCCTTCTCGAACAGGAACGTGATCTTGATGGTCTGCGCGGCCACCACTTCGCGGTTCAGCTTCTTCAGCGTGCAGCGGATCTGCAGCACCTCGAGCGACTGGTCGTGCGCGGCCGACGACGAGGTCGGCGACACCGAGGACGAGCCCGACGGGCCGTTCGACGCCGAGACACCGGACGACGGGGCACCGGACGACGACGGCACCGAGCCCGAGGTCGGGGCGACCGACGAGGACGACGGGGCACCGGAGGTCGGCGAGACCGACGAAGAAGGCGCCTTCGACGAGGACGGGGCGTGCGACGAGGACGGGGCGTGCGAGCCGGACGAAGGCGTGGAGGGCTTCGTCGGCGCGTGCGCGGCGTCGTACTCGGCGCGCAGCGCGTACTGCGCCGGGATGTCCTTGCCACCGACGACCTCGGCCTCGCCCTCAGCGGCGTCGGACTTGATCGACAGCAGCTTGTCCGGCGTCGAGCCGGTGTTGGCGATGACGAACGTCATCGGCGCGTCCTCGCCCTCGTGATAGCGGTTGCCGTCCGGCGGGAACACCAGCATGACGTTGCGCACCGCGATCGGGCCCGCGTTTCCGCTCGCACCGTCGACGGCGGCGACCTGGGTGTCGGTCTGGGTGACCTGACCGGCGCTGCAGCCGACCGCCACCAGGCCGAGGCCCGCGGCCAGCGCTGCCGTCACGATCAACCGGCGAGACACTCCTGAGTTCACGGCTCCAGCGTCCTTCCTAGGGAACAACCACCAGGCAAAGAGCCTAACCGGGGCCCGGAAAGCGGACTCGACGTGGTGCCAATCGATCTTGACAAGCCCGTACGTTGCACGCAAACAGGTGGTTTGTCAACCCCCCGCATGGCCCTGACCAGCACTAACGGATCATCGACCGGCGTTCGAAGCCTTGCCGGACGTGTTAGGATGGAGGAAGCGAAAGGGGCAGAGGACACATGGTTTTCAAGGTCGGAGAGACCGTCGTCTACCCGCACCACGGTGCCGCTCTCATCGAAGCAATCGAGACCCGCGTGATCAAGGGCGAGGAGAAGAAGTACCTCGTTCTCAAGGTTGCGCAGGGCGACCTCACCGTTCGGGTTCCCGCTGACAACGCCGAGATCGTAGGCGTGCGCGACGTTGTCGGCCAGGAAGGGCTCGACCGGGTCTTCGAGGTCTTGCGTGCTCCCCACACCGAGGAGCCGACCAACTGGTCTCGGCGGTACAAGGCCAACCTTGAGAAGCTCGCCTCCGGCGACGTGAACAAGGTTGCGGAAGTGGTGCGCGACCTCTGGCGGCGCGAGAAGGATCGCGGGTTGTCCGCCGGCGAGAAGCGGATGCTGGCGAAGGCGCGGCAGATACTGGTCAGTGAGCTGGCGCTGGCCGAGGGCACCGACGAGGACAAGGCCGAGGTTCTCCTCGACGAAGTTCTCGCCACCGCGTCGTAGGTTTCCAAAATCACACAGAGCATCGGATAACGCTGCAGACATGAGTGTTGTCGCGCTCGTGCCCGCGGCAGGGCGGGGTGAGCGTCTGGGCTACGGGATGCCCAAGGCGCTCGTGCCGGTCAACGGGGTACCGCTGTTGACTCGTGCCGTTCAAGGTCTGTTCGCGTCAGGCCAGGTTCAGCACGTCGTCATCGCCGCTCCACCGTCCGATGTGGATCTAGTGCACACCGCAACCGCCTCGCTGGCCCCGGCCGGCGGGGCGGTGCACGTGCTTTCAGGGGGCGCCGAACGCACCGACTCGGTGCGCCTCGCCCTCGAACACGCTCTCCGCGTGATTCCGGACACCTCGATCGTGCTGGTGCACGACGCCGCTCGTGCCTTCACTCCTCCCGAAGTCATCGCGGGCGTCGTGGCCGCGGTGCGCGACGGGCACGACGCCGTCATCCCGGTGCTTCCGGTGGCCGACACGATCAAGCAGGTGGACGAGGTCGGAGTGGTCGTCTCCACACCTGACCGGGCCGGTCTGCGGGTCGTCCAGACCCCGCAGGGTTTCCGCGCCGAGATTCTCAAAGCCGCCTATCGCTCCGGTATCGCCGCGACTGATGACGCTGGTCTTGTGGAGAAGAACGGCGGCAAGGTCCACACGGTTCCCGGACACGCGCACGCCATGAAGATCACCACTCCGTTCGACCTCGCGGTCGCGGAGGCACTTTTCACCGGAGGGCAGCAGTGAGGATCGGCCAGGGCGTCGACGTCCACCCGATCGAAGCAGGTCGTGAGTGCTGGATCGCCGGACTGCTGTGGGAGGGCGTCGACGGTTGCGCCGGTCACTCCGACGGCGACGTCGCCTCCCACGCGCTGTGCGACGCCCTGCTCTCCGCCGCCGGCCTCGGTGACCTGGGCGCCGTCTTCGGCACGTCCGACCCGCGCTGGTCGGGTGCGCACGGAGTGGTTCTGCTCACGGAGGTCCGCCGCCTCATCGAGGAGGCCGGTTTCCGTGTGGGAAACGCCACAGTGCAGGTCATCGGCAACGAGCCGCGCATCGGCAAGCGCCGCGACGAAGCGCAGAAAACCCTTTCCGAAGCCGTCGGCGGCCCGGTCTCCGTGGCCGGCACCACGACCGACGGACTCGGTCTCACGGGCCGGAACGAGGGAATCGCGGCGATCGCCACTGCGTTGCTCGTGACATGGCCACCCTCTCAGAACCACAGCGTGCTCTCCTAGACGGCGCTAACTACGCCACCGTCGCGACGCTCGCCAAGGACGGCAGCCCGCAGACGTCAGTCGTCTGGATCAAGCGCGATGGTGACGACGTGCTGTTCTCCACCGTCGTCGGCCGCGCGAAGGAACGCCACCTGACGCGCGACCCGCGGGTGAGCATCACCGTCATCGACAGCAACAACCCGTACAACTACACCGAGTTCCGCGGTGAGGCGTCGCTGACGACCGAGGGCGGGGACGACCTCATCAACGAGCTGGCGCACAAGTACACCGGTGACGACTACAAGGGCGACGTCGGCACGGACAACGTGCGCGTCGTCGTCCGCGTCAAGGTCGCGAAGACCACGGGGGGCCGCTAGCGCGGCAGCTTGAGCACGGCTTTGCCGCCGTCGAGGTCGATCCGGCTTCGCGGCGGCGCGCCGTCGCCCTCCTCGTCGCGCAGCTGCCGCTCCTCCTTGCGGTACTCGAGCTCCTCGCGCTTGCCGGCCTCGAACGTCGCGCCGAGCTCGCCGATGCCGGCGCTGGCCATCGGCGTGCCGGTCCTGCCCCGCACCATCCGCTCGACCACTGCGAGCAGGAACAGGGCCGCCACCAACGCCGGTAACGACATCGCGAACAGGAACCCCGGGCTCATATCTGGACAACTCCCGCCACGGCGCTGTGGTTCCCGCCACTAACATTCGGCGCGTGCCCAAGTACGACGTGTGCCTCTCCTTCGCCGGCGAAGATCGCTACTACGTCGAAGAGGTGGCCCGCCACCTCACCGATCTAGGCGTCTCCCGCTTCTACGACACCGACGAGCAGGCCGATCTGTGGGGCAAGAACCTGGTCGAGCACCTCGACCAGATCTACCGCAAGGACTCCCGCTTCTGCGTGATGTTCATTTCCGAGGCCTACGCGCGGAAGATGTGGACCAAGCACGAGCGCCAGGCCGCGTTCGACCGGGCTCTGGTCTCCGACATCGAGTACGTGCTGCCCGCGCGGTTCGACGACACCGAGATCCCGGCGCTGCGCGTCGGCACCGGCTACATCGACCTGCGCAACCGCACCCCGAGGGAACTGGCCGAGATGATCGCGGAGAAGGTGGGGACCGCGATCAGCGCACCCGCTGCGGGCTGGGAGTACCAGCTGTTCTCCGACACCGTGACGATGAACCTGCGCAAGCTCAAGGACAAGCAGCTCAGTCACGAGATGGGCTTCGCGTCCGACGTGCGCACGCTGACCACGGACACCGAGGCGCTCGACTACTACAAGATGCGCACCGGCGCGTTCGACAAGATCATCAACGGCATCGAGGACCTCCTCTCGCCCGGCAAGCAGCAGTGGGCGTTCGGCCCGGCGGGCCGGCCTGGTGACAGCGACCGGATCAGGCACCTGGCCGCGCAGTTCGCCAAGTCGTACGAGAGCCTGCTCGACTGGGCCGCCGACCTGCGCGGCTCCACGACGCCCGCCCGCTTCAGCGGGCTCTACGCGGCCACCGCACAGCTTGCCGACCAGCCGCTCAAGCAGATCGAGGAGTTCGTGGCCCAGCTCGCGGCCGCCACCGAGCGCAATGCCGGTGACCTGGAGCTGGTCATCTCGTACGAGTGGGCGCCGGTGGAGGCCGAGCTCAAAAAGGTCCAGACCACTTAGCCGCGGAGAACGTAGAGTCGGGAGCGTGACGATCCACGCCGCGCTCTTCGACTTCTCCGGCACGCTCTTCCGGCTCGAGCACCCCGAGCTGGCGTCCAACGCGGACCTGATGCGTGCGCTCACCGCCCCGGTCGGCATCGCCGACGACATGGACCCCGAGCTCGTGGACGCGTGGTACCGCCGCGACCTCGACCCTGACGTCCACCGCTGGGTCCACGTCCGAGTGCTCAACGACGCGAACGTGCCCGACGCCGAGGCGCTCTACGACCAGCTGATCGACGCGGAGTCGTGGCAGCCCTACCCGGACACGAAGGCGGCGCTGGAACACCTCGCCGACGTTCCCGTCGCGGTCGTCAGCAACATCGGCTGGGACATCCGCCCGGTGTTCGAGCGGTTCGGGCTGACGCACCTCGTGGACGAGTTCGTGCTGTCCTACGAGGAGGGCGTGATCAAGCCGGATCCGAAGATCTTCACCTCCGCGTGTGAACGGCTGGGTGTCGATCCGCGCCACGCCGTCATGGTCGGCGACAGCGAGGAGGCGGACGGCGGAGCCGAGGCGATCGGCTGCTCCTTCCGGCTTGTCAATCCAGTTCCGACGAGTGACCGCCCCAATGCTCTTTTGGATGTGGCCCGTACCATTCCCGTGTGAGCCTCCACATCTACGACACCGCGAGCCGGTCCATGCGGGAGTTCCACCCGCAGGTCAACGGAACGGCGTCGATCTACGTGTGTGGGGCGACCGTGCAGGGCATCCCGCACATCGGGCACGTCCGCAGCGGCCTGAACTTCGACGTCCTGCGTCGCTGGCTGGCCCGTGACGGTGCCGATGTGACGCTGGTCCGCAACGTCACCGACATCGACGACAAGATCCTCACCAAGGCCTCCGACCACGGTCGGCCGTGGTGGGAGTGGGCGTACACGCACGAGCGCGCCTTCGAGGAGGCGTACGACGCGCTGGGCTGCCTGCCGCCGTCGTACGCGCCGCGGGCGACCGGGCACGTGACGCAGATGGTCGAGCTGATGCAGCGGCTGATCGACAAGGGCCACGCCTACGACGTCGACGGTGACGTCTACTTCGACGTGCGCTCGTTCCCCGAGTACGGCGCGTTGTCCGGCCAGAAGCTCGACTCCGTGGAGCAGGGCGAAGCAGCGGTGCGCGGCAAGCGCGACCCGCGCGACTTCACGCTGTGGAAGGGCGCGAAGCCCGGTGAGCCCTCTTGGCCGACGCCGTGGGGCAACGGCAGGCCGGGCTGGCACCTCGAGTGCTCGGCGATGGCCACGACGTACCTGGGCGGCACGTTCGACATCCACGGCGGCGGGATCGACCTGATCTTCCCGCACCACGAGAACGAGCAGGCGCAGTCGCGTGCGGCCGGTGACGGCTTCGCCAACTACTGGATGCACAACTACTGGGTGACGTTCTCGGGCGAGAAGATGTCCAAGTCGCTCGGCAACACCGTGTCCATCCCGGTGATGCTCGAGAAGGTCAGGGCCCAGGAGCTGCGGTACTACCTGGTCGCGCCGCACTACCGCTCGCACATCGAGTACTCGGAAGAGGCTTTGCAGGAGGCGGTGACGTCCTACGGGCGCATCGAGTCGTTCCTGCGCCGGGTCGCCGAGCGGGTCGGCCCCATCGAGCTCCGCGGCGACATGTGCCCGGACTTCGTCGTTGCGATGGACAACGACCTGAACACCCCGCAGGCCGTGGCCGCGCTGCACAACAAGGTGCGGCAGGGGAACACGGCGCTCGCCGACGGCGACCACGAGACGGCCCGCGAGGCCGCCGAGTGCGTCCGCCGCATGGCCGACATCCTCGGCGTCGACCCGTTGTCGCCGAAGTGGAACGACCAGTCGTCTGCCGATCTCGGCATGCGGCAGGCGTTGACCACGCTCGTGGATCGGCTGCTCGTCGAGCGCCAGGAAGCCCGCAAGACCAGGGACTTCGCCCGCGCTGACGCGTTGCGCAAGCAGCTGGACGAAGCGGGCATCGCCGTCGAGGACACCCCCGACGGTCCGCAGTGGACTTTGAAGGACGACTGACTTCCGTGGCTGGCAACTCCAAGCGCAAGGGCGCGATGCGCAATCCGGGCTCGAAGAAGGGCGCGGTCGTCGGCTCCGGCGGGCAGAAGTCCAAGGGGCTGCAGGGCAAGGGTCCGACCCCGAAGGCGTCGGACCGCCCGAACCACCCCGCCTACAAGCGGGCCAAGGCGGTCGCGAAGACCGAGGCCGTCAAGACGCAGCGGCGCCAGAAGACCGAGAAGGCCCAGGCCGAGACCGTGGCGGGCCGCAACCCCGTCGTGGAGTGCCTGCGCGCGGGCACGCCGGCGACGGCGCTGTACGTGGCGCTCGGCATCGACGCGGACGACCGCGTGGCCGAGGCCGTGCGCCTGGCCGCCGATCGGGGCATCTCCGTGCTGGAGGTGGCCCGCGGTGAGCTGGACCGGATCACCGGTGGCGCGATGCACCAGGGCCTCGGCCTGCAGGTGCCGCCGTTCGAGTACGCCTCGCCCGACGAGCTGCTCGACCTCGCACAGCGCGCCGGTGAACCGCCGTTGCTGGTGGCGCTGGACGGCGTGACGGACCCGCGCAACCTGGGTGCCGTCGTGCGCTCGGCTGCGGCGTTCGGTGCGCACGGCGTGGTGCTGCCCCAGCGGCGCAGTGCGTCGATGACGGCGGTGGCGTGGCGGACCAGCGCGGGCACGGCGGCCAAGCTGCCGATCGCGATGGCCACGAACCTCACCCGCACGCTGCGCGACTGGGCGGAGGCGGGACTGATGATCGTGGGCCTGGACGCGGACGGCGACGTGGACATCGACGGCCTGGAGCTCGCGACCGGCCCGCTGATCGTCGTGGTGGGCTCGGAGGGCCGTGGCCTCGGCCGTCTGGTCAAGGAGACCTGCGACCAGACCGTGTCGATCCCCATGGCGCCTGGCGTCGAGTCGCTCAACGCCTCCGTCGCCGCCGGTGTCGTGCTGGCCGAGGTCGCACGTCGCCGCAGGATCGCGGCCAAAAGCTGACCCTTGCGCCTGACGTTATCGGCTTGTTCGCGACGCTAAGGGCGCCCATTAGCCGACGTTAGTGATCGTTTTCCTGCCCGCTGAACCGGTTTCGGTCTGGCGGGCAGGAAACGGCGATCTCGGTTGTCGCCAAGAGCTTGCGGGTGACCGGCATGACAAACGGCAGGGTCTATTCCGCGGCACTCCCGAGCGCGGGTACGTTCTCTGGTGTTCGCCAATTGCCAGTTGTGCGGGCAGGAGTCGGAGCAGGTTGCACCGCTCGGTCGAGCGCGTGACACCCGTTTGGCACCAGTTGACACAGACTGTGACCGTTTGGGGTTCAATCAGGCGAACCCGAGGTCAACTGTGAAGAAGATCAGCCTCACGTTTCGCTATTGTAACTACTTTAGGTAACTGGTCTGCTCCGTTTAGGTACACACTGTGGTAGGACAGACGTTGAACGGTCAGACAGCTTCTACCGTGATTGTCGATAGAAATTGATTACCACCGGCGGGGGCGACGTGACTCGGCGTAGAGCGAATCAGGACGTGCTGATTCGCCGCGCGCGGGGCGCGGCTCGCCGAGGTCCCGCATGACGACCCGCGGCGCTCTCCGCGACCTCGTCGGTTTGCGTGAGTTCCGCGCCATGTGGATCGGTTCGACCGCTTCGACCGCCGGTGACCAACTCGCGGCAGTGGCATTGTCACTGCTCGTATTCGAACGAACACAATCCGCTGCCTGGACCGCCCTCACCTGGTCGCTGACGCTCTTCCCGCCGCTGATTTCGGGCCCGCTGCTCGGCTGGGTCGCCGACCGCTTCCCGCGACGCACGGTAATGGTGACGACCGCGTGGTCACAGGCTGTGCTCATGGGCGCGATGGCCATTCCGGGCATGCCGCTCTGGGCCATGATCGTGCTGCTGGTGGTCGTGCTGGCGATCTCCTCGCCATATCTCGCGGCCCAGGAGGCGAGCCTCCCGCACGTCCTGCCCAAACACCGCTACGACGACGGCGTGGCGCTCTTCGGCACGTCCGTCGACATAGCTCAGATGGCCGGCCTGGCCGCCGCGGGCTTCCTCGTGGCCCACACCAACCCCGGTGTGGCACTCATGATCAACGCCGGCACGTTCGTCTTCCTGGCGGTCTTGGTGCAGGTGTCCGTGAAGCACCGTCCGGCCGCCGATCCCCTGGGCCGCAAGAAGAAGGATGATGAGCCCCGCGGCGCGCTGACCCTGCTGGTGTCCGAGCCGCGATTGAGGACGCTGCTGGGCGTCCGCATGCTCGCGGGCCTCGCGATGGTCCCGGAAGGACTCGCCGTCCCGTTGGCGGCCAGCCTCAACGCCGTGTGGGCGGTCGGCTTGATTCTCGCGATCGAGCCCGCGGCGAACGTTCTGGGCGTGGCTCTGCTCTTCCGTCTCGTGCGAGATCCGGCAAAACGTGAACGGCTGATCGGTCCTCTTGCGATCCTGTCGCTGGCGCCTTTGATCATGTTCGCGTTCAACCCGAACCTGACGTGGACGATCGTTTTGCTCGTGATTGCCGGTATAGGAGGCGCTTATCACACACCGGCTCGTTCGGCGTGGATGCGGCTGCTACCGGATCAGTACAGAGGAAGGGCTTACGGCATTGGGCGCGCGGCGTTGCGCTCGAGCCAGGGCGGCGGAATGGCGCTGGCCGGTGTCGTCGCCCATTCGATCGGATCGGTCACAGCCACGATCGCGGGAGCGGGCGGTATCGGACTGCTGCTGGCGACGCAGGCCACCATCGCCTGGCGACGTGCGCGCGGTCGCAACGACACGAAGGCGGTGGCAATCTGAAACAGAACGGTCACCAATAGCGATATCCGTCTAGAGGCACCACAGGATCAAGGTGCACGATTGGAAGCCTGTCGAGGAGAGGCGGAGTCAGAAGTCACGGTTGCACATGGAGGGCACCTCCTCGTTGCGACGAGCAGCAGCGCGGTAGGTCTACGACCTGGTCAGCGGCGGCTTTGCTCATGATGTGCCATGAGCGTAGGGGGTCGTGGTGAAGAACAGTTTGACTGATCGCAGGCGATCGCGGGCACTCGGATTGACTCCGATTCGCAACTGGGACCTTTGGACCGTTGCGCCTAGTGCGATCGCGTACTTTTTCGTGCTCGAAGCGGCTGTCGCCGTGGCCTCCATTTGGCTGCTGACGAAGCTCACCTCGGTCTCGCCGTCCGACTGGCTCCGCTTCGGCGCGATCATCGCCGCCATCACGATTCACCTGACCGTGGTACGCAGAGCGGAAGAGGCCCGCCGCAACGAGGCCTCCGGCCCTCACATCGACCTGACCTCGGTCTGGACCTTCGCCGCGGCCGTGGCACTCCCCGGCGGCCTGGCCGTGATCGCCACGATCTGGATGCGCATCCTGATCCAGCCGATCGCCCGCCGCCAGCCCTACCGCTTCGTCTTCGGCACCGCCTCGATGCTGGCCTCGACTCTCCTGTCGTGGGCCGTCGTCCACCTTTCGGGTGTATCACTGGCAGCGACCGGAAACGTGCCGACCGACCTGGGCCTGGTGCTCGTTCTCGCCATGACCGCGGTCCTCTACTGGTTCATCCAGGTGATGACGGTCGCCGTGGCCTTCAAGATCGTCACCCCGAACTCGAAGGTGCTCGACTTCCTCGGCTCCAAAGTCGACAACATGCTCGAGATGAGCACCCTCGGCGCGGGCGCCATGCTCGGCATGCTCATGACCACCCACTGGGTGGGCCCGCTGCTCCTGGTCGTCCCGGTGATCCTGGTGAACGCCCTTCTGTCGCGGGCTGGAGAACGCCGCGCGCACCTGGAACGCCTCCTCCGCGAACAGGAGCAACTCCACCAACGCCTGGCCGCGGACGCCCACACCGACTACCGCACGGGCCTGCTCAACACCAACGGCCTGGCCGAGTACGCGGGCCGCCTGGCCGAACGCTGCCGCATCGACGGCGAACCGATGACCGTCCTGGTGATCGACCTGGACCACTTCAAGCGCATCAACGACACCTGGGGCCACCCGGCGGGCAACGCCGTCCTGGCCGAGGTGGGCCGGATCCTGCGCGAGAAGCTCCGCCCCGGCGACGTGGCGGGCCGCGACGGCGGCGAGGAGTTCGTGGTGGCGCTGAAGGACACCCCGGTGGCCCAGGGCGTGACGATCGCCGAACGCATCCGCGAGGCCATCGGCTCACTGGCCGTCCCGACGACCGACAAGCACCGCAACGTCGTGACCCTGTACGGCCGCGAGACGCAGCCCTCGGAACCGGAAGGCGAGTCGCTGCGGGCGATCTCCGCCTCGATCGGCGTGGCCGTGATCCCGGACAACGGCCCGGACATGGCCACCGCGCAGCACTCGGCGGACGCGGCCCTCTACAAGGCCAAGGAGAGCGGCCGCAACCAGGTCCGCGTGGCAGGCCTGGACATCCCGCCGCGCCTGATGCCTGCTCCGCGCGCGGACGACATCACCAAGCCGATCACCACCCGCACGGCCTGATCCCGCACTCGATCAGGCGGTACGACGCTGCACGGCCCCGATGCCCCGGCACGCGAGGTAGATGACGAAGCTGACCGCAGTGACCATGGCGGACACTGGCAGTCCCGGCTGCAGCGACAGCAGAATGCCGCCGACAGCCGCCACCTCCGCGAAGACGACGGAAAGAGCCGTCGCACGGACAGGTGAAGCCGTGACGCGCATCGCGGCGGCAGCCGGCGTGATCATCAAGGCCAGCACGAGGAGCGCTCCGACGACCTGGACGCTCAGCGCGGTCGCCACACCGACCAGCAGGGCGAAGACGATCGACAGCGCGCGCACCGGAACCCCGCGCGCGATCGCGACGTCCGGATCGACCGAAGCGAAGAACAACGGCCGGTAGATGAACGCCAGCACGGCCAGCACGGCGATCGACGCAACCACCAACAGCCACACGTCGGTCGAGTCGACCCCGATGATCTGCCCGACCAGCAGGCTCAGCTTGTTGACCGCACGCCCCTTGTAGAGCGCGAACATGAGCACGCCCATGCCGAGACCGAACGCCAGAATGGCGCCGATCACCGAGTCCCGGTCGCTGTCGCGCCGACTCAGCAAGCCGAGCAGCAACGCGGCGGCCACCGAACCGATCAGCGATCCGTAGCCCACGCTGATACCGAGCAGCAGTGCAGCGGCGCCACCGGTGAACGCGAGCTCGCTGGTGCCGTGCACCGCGAACGCCATCTTCCGGGTGACGATCAACGGACCGAGCACACCCGCCACCAACGCGAGCACAGCCGCGGCTACCAGCGCGCTCTGCACGAAGTCGAGCTCGAGCAGATCGAAGATCGTCACGACGCGGCCTCCGCCGTGAGGTGGTGGGTCTGCTCCTCGCAGGCACCCGCGCCGACGACCAGGATCTGGTCGCGGACCCGGACGACCTCGACCGGCGTGCGGTACAGCTCGGACAGCGTCCGTGAGTTCATGACCTCGTCCGGCGTACCGATCCGGAACCGCCCGTTGACGAGGTACAGCACCCGATCCACCAACGGCAGCACCGGGTTCAGCTCGTGCGTGACGAACAGGACGGCCGTGTTCGCCTCGCGACGGCGCTTGTCGATCAGCTCGGACACCACGCGCTGGTTCGCGAGGTCCAGGGACAGCAGGGGTTCGTCGCAGAGCAGCACGGTCGGGTCGCCGACGAGTGCCTGTGCGACGCGCAACCGTTGCTGCTCGCCGCCGGACAGCACGCCGATCGGCTCGTCCGCGTACCTCGTGGCGCCGACGGACGCGATGGCCGCGTCGACGCGGATCCTGCGCTCCCGGCGGTTGCGCAGGCCGAAGCCCCACCGATGGCCGTCGAGGCCGAGACCCACCAGGTCCCGGCCCCGCAACGTCATGGACACCTCGAGCGCTCGCTGCTGCGGGATGTACCCGATGGCCCGGTTGCCGCCGGTGACCATGACCGTGCCCGAAGACAAGGGCTGCAACCCGAGCAGCACCTTCATCAGGCTGGTCTTGCCGGACCCGTTCGGACCGAGGACCGCCAGGAACTCACCGGGCTCGACGTCGAGGTCGAGCCCGTCCCACAAAACCCTGTCCCCGTAGGACAGCCGGGCCCCGCGCAGCGAGATCGCGGTCATGCCTTGAGCGCCTGCGAAAGCGCGTCCACCTGCTTGGTCATCCAGTCAAGGTAGCCGGTCACTCCGGCGGGCAGGGTCTCGGTGACCTCGACGACCGGCACGCCCGCCGCCTTGGCCTTCTCGACCAGCTGCTTCGTGACCTGGTTCTCGGTCTGGGTGTTGTTGACCAGCACGTTGATCTGCTTGCCGTCGACCAGCTGGTTCATCTCGGCGAGAGCGGCGGCCGGCACGTCCGACTCCTCCTCGATCGCCTTGCTGAACGCCTCGGGCGTGACGTCGTCCGCCCCGGTCTCGTCGAGCAGGTAGTGGGCGATCGGCTCGGTCGCGGCGACCTTCTTGCCCTTGCCGATGCCGTCGACCTTCTTCTCCAGCTCCTCCAGCTTGGCGCTGAAGTCCGCGGTGTTCTTCTCGAACGTCGTCTTCTTGTCCGGCGCGATGGCACCGAGCTCGTTCGCGGCCGCCTCGGCCACCGCGCGCACGGTGTGCAGGTCGTACCAGACGTGCTCGTTCTCGCTGTGGTCGTGGCCGTCCGCGTCGGGCGCCTCGCTCTTGGGAGCCTCGCTGGTGGGGGCCGGGCTGGTGGGCTCGGCGTGGTTGTCGCGCAGCGGGAACGCCTCGACCTTCTTGGTCGCGTCGCTGGTGATCAGCTTGGCGAAGAAGTCGTCGTAGCCGCCGCCGTTGAACACGACCAGCTTGGCGTCCTTGACCAGCGCGGCGTCCGCGGGCTTGCTCTCGTACGAGTGCGGGTCGGCGCTCGGGTCGTCCAGCAGCGCCTTGACGTCCACCGCGTCGCCGCCGACAGCCTTGACCACGCTGCCCCACACGTTCGTGGACGCGACGACCTGGATCTTGCCGCTGTCCGCGGACGGCGTGTTCGTCGTGCCGCAGGCGGCCAGGCTCACCACGGCGAGAGCGCCGACCAGAGCGTTGCGGAGAGTCATCACACCATCCCTCGATCAGGTAATGGAAACCGTTGTCGAGTTCAGTTTACGACACGAGAAAGCCCCCGACGCTCACGCCGGGGGCCTTTCACCTGTGACTCATGCCTCCAGGCGCTCGCCCGATTCGGGGTGGAACAGGTGGATCTCGCTGTGGTCGCGAACCGCGATCTTGACGTGCTGGCCCAGGGTCGGCGGCGTGCGGCCGTCGACGCGGACGACGAAGCGCTGCGACGAGTCGCCGATCTTCACAGCACCGTGCACGAGCGCGTCGGCGCCCAGCTCCTCGACCAGCTCGACCGTCATCTCCATGCCCTCTTCACCCGACGGCACGATGCCGAGGGCCTCGGGACGGATGCCGAAGGTGACCTCGTCCAGACCAACGGCGGCGTCCAGCGCGGCACGCGAGAGCGGCACGATGACGCCGTCGAGCTTCGCGCCCTCCGACGTGATCGGCACGGTCTTGAGGTTCATGGCCGGCGAGCCGATGAAGCCCGCGACGAACGCGTTGGCCGGGCGGTCGTACAGCGCGCGAGGCGTGTCGCACTGCTGCAGCAGGCCGTCCTTGAGCACCGCGACGCGGTGGCCCATCGTCATGGCCTCGACCTGGTCGTGCGTCACGTAGATCGTGGTGGTGCCGAGACGCTGCTGCAGCGCCGCGATGTTCGCGCGGGTCTCGACGCGCAGCTTCGCGTCCAGGTTGGACAGCGGCTCGTCCATGAGGAACACGGAGGGCTCACGCACGATGGCGCGACCCATCGCGACACGCTGCCGCTGACCACCGGACAGCGCCTTCGGCTTGCGCTCCAGGTACTTGGTCAGGTCGAGCATCTTGGCGGCCTCTTCGACCTTCGCCTTGATCTCGGCCTTGTTGACGCCGCGCAGCTTGAGCGCGAAGCCCATGTTCTCCGCGACCGTCATGTGCGGGTAGAGCGCGTACGACTGGAACACCATGGCGATGTCCCGGCCCTTCGGCGGCACGTTGGTGACGTCCTTGCCACCGATCTGGATGGCGCCCTCGTCGACGTCCTCGAGACCCGCGAGCATGCGCAGCGCGGTCGACTTGCCCGAACCGGACGGGCCGACCAGCACCAGGAACTCGCCGTCGGACACCTCGAGCGACAGCTCGTCGACCGCGCGAACCGGCGGGTTGCCGGAGAAGATCCGCGAAGCCTTGACGTAGGACACCTCAGCCATGTGACGCACCTTTCACCCTTGTCTGGGGCGCGACGCTATTCATTGCAAGCGCTTACGGGAACAGACGTAAGCGCTTACGTTTCAGAAGGCGTTCACGTTGCGGGCCACCCAGTCGGCGAAACGGGCGGGAGCACGTCCGGTCACCTGCTCCACATGGCCGCTGACCTGCTGCTCCTCCACCGTCGGCGATCCGAGAACTGCCAGCGTTCCGTCCACAACGGGCGGCGGCATGAACTGCAGCATCTGCTCACGAGCCTCCTCAACGGACTGCTCGACGAACCGGATCTCCCGCCCGATCGCCGACGAAAGCGCTTTCGTCCGTTCAACCGGAGTCAGCGCTTCCGGACCGGTCAGCACATACGTGCGCCCCTCGTGCCCGCCCTGCAACGCCACCGCCGCGACCGCCGCGATGTCCGCCGGATCGACGAACGGCAGCGCCACGTCCGCGAACGGCGCCGCGGCCACACCGTGCTCACGGATCGGCCGCACCCAGGCGAAGGTGTTGGTGAAGAACCCGCTCGGCCGCAGGATCGTCCACTCCAGACTCGACTGCCGCACGGCCTCCTCGAACGACGCCATCCGCGAGTGCGGCACCAGGCCCGGCCGCGTCCCGGCACCCTGCGACGACAGCAGCACCACGCGGCGGACGCCGGCAGCCTTCGCCACGTCCAGCACACCGGCCACATCGGCGGACGGCCCGAGCAGGTCTCCCGCGAACAGCAGGAACAACGCGTCCGCACCGTCCAGCACGGGCTCCAGCGTCGACGGGCGCGCAAGATCCACCTGCGGCCGCGACACCCCGCGTGCCTTGTCCCCCAGCAACTCCATCAACGGACGTCCAACGTTTCCGGTCGCCCCGGTCACCACGATCACGTGCAGCTCCTCGTCATTGCTTCGGTATCCCGAGGAAAGCTAACATCGTGGAGTTAGTAGGTACCTAGAGGAAAGTGACTATCCGTGGAGCCCGTACCGGAGCTGGCCTGCCCGATCGCGCCGGTCGTCGACCTGGTCTTCAGCCGCTGGACGACGCCGATCCTGTGGACGCTGCACGAGTACGGCCGGCAGCGGTTCGTGGAGCTGGAGCGCCGCATCGGCACGATCACGCCGAAGGTCCTCACGCAGCGGCTGCGGCAGATGGAGCGCGACGGCCTGGTCACGAGGACCTACCACCCGGAGGTTCCGCCGCGGGTGGAGTACGAGATCAGCGAGCTGGGGCGCAGTCTCGCGCCGATCTTCCACCAGCTCGCGGAGTGGTCGAAGCACAACCTGGCCGACGTCGAGAAGGCCAGGCAGCGCTACGACCGATGAGTTTCCGGCGGTGCACCGGTCCACCCCTGCAAAGGCCGAACGCGGGAGTGAACCGATGGGCAACGTGCGACTGCACTTCTCGATGTCGCTGGACGGCTTCGTGGCTGACCCGCACAACGGCTTCGGCTGACTGTCCCGCACGACCGACCAGCACGGGTGCGATCCTCGGCGGCAGGAAGGGGTGGGAGGAGGTTCCGGACCCCAGCGCCCCGTACGGCGGCCAGTTCGTGGGAAAGCTCTTCATCCTGACCCACCACCCCGAGGACGCGACGCCTGCGGAGGGCGTCACGTTCCTGACCTGCGACGTGGCCGAGGCGGTGCGGATCGGCCTCGAGGCTGCGGACGGCAAGGACCTCGAGGTGTTCTCGCCGACCATCGGCCGTCAGCTGATCGAACGAGGGCTCGTCGACGAGATCACCCTGCACATCGCGCCCGTGCTGCTCGGCGACGGCCTCCGGCTCTACGACAACCCCGGCGGTGCGCCGATCCACCTGCACCGGCTCGACACCGACGACCCCCACTCGGAGGTGGACGTCCGGTATCGGCCGGTGCGGGAGACCGTCAGCCCTTGACCGCGCCCGAGGCGAGGCCGGTCACCAGGAACCGTTGCACCAGGTAGAAAACGATGATCGCGGGAATGGCGACCAGGATGGAGGCGGCGGCCAGGTGGCCCCACTCCGTCCTGTTCTGCTGCACGAACACCTGCAGGCCCACGGCCAGCGTCTTCGACTCGTCCGCCGCCGACAGGAACGCCGAGGCGAACGCCACCTCACCCCACGCGGTCAGGAACGCGTAGAAGGACGTGACCGCCAGGCCCGGCTTGGCCAGCGGGAGGATCAGCCGCCAGAACACGCCGAACGGCGACAGGCCGTCCACGCGTCCGGCCTCGTCGATGTCCGCCGGCACCGTGTCGAAGTAGCCCTTCAACATGTAGGTGCAGAACGGCACCGCGGTCGTGCAGTAGACCAGCACCAGGCCGATCGACGTCCCGTTCAGGCCGAGCGCGAGCAGGATGTTGTACAGCGGCACGATCAGCACCGCGAACGGGAACATCTGCACCAGCAGGAACGACATCATCAGCCCGCGCTTGCCGGGGAACCGGAACCGCGACGCCGCGTAGCCCGCGGTCGCCGAGATGAAGACACCGATGACGGTCGTCATCAACGCGATCACCACGGAGTTGCCGAACCAGGCGAGGAAGTCCCCCTTCTCGCCGGCGAGCACGCGGGTGTAGTTGTCCAAAGAGGACTGGTTGAACAGCGTCGGGGTGGGCTCGACCGCGCGGGCGTCCGGCTTCAGTGAAGTGACGAACACCCAGAAGACCGGGAACACCGCGATGATCGACGCGACGACCAGAGCGCTGTGCAGCAACACCGAGGCGCCCCTGGACCGGTCCGCCCGGCGCAACCGGCGCTCGGGAGCCTTGACCACCTGGAGGGACGAAGCATCGAGCGTCATCACCACACCTCGCCCTGCTTGCGCAGCGCCCGCCGGTACACCGTGGCGAACACCAACAACACTGAAAGGATCAGCACGCCGTAGGTCGACGCGATGGCGTAGTCACGGGACGCGCTGGAGAAGAACCGCTCGAACGCGTAGGTGACCAGGATCCGGGAGTTCGGGTTCGGGCCCGCGATCAGGTAGATCACCGCGAACATGTTGAACGTCCAGATGATGCCGAGCAGGACCACCGTCGACGACACGGAACGCAGACCGGGCAGCGTGACGTGCCGGAACCGCTGCCACGGCGTGGCACCGTCCATTTCGGCCGCTTCGTAGAGATCGCCCGGAATCGACTGCAGGCCACCGAGAAGGGCCACCATCATGAACGGCACGCCCAGCCACACGTTCACGATGATCACGGAGACCAGTGCCCAGTTCGACTGGCCGAGCCACACCGGGTCCGGCAGGCCGACCGCGCGCAGGACCTGGTTGATGATCCCGTACTGCGCGTTGAACATGTACTTCCAGGCGAACGCGCTGATGAACGCGGGCACGGCCCACGGCAGGATCAGCAGCACGCGGTAGATCGTGCGGCCGCGCACCTGGCGGTTCAGCAGCAACGCCAGGCCGAGGCCGATCGTGTAGTGGAAGAACACGCACGAGAACGTCCAGATCAGCGTGCGGACGAGCGTGTCCCAGAACGCGCCGTACGACTCGCCGCCGGACAGGACGCTCAGGTAGTTCTTGAAGCCCACCACGTCGTAGGACGCGGGCCGGTCGAGGACCGGGTTGGCGATGTTGCCCTCGTTGATGTTCGTGAAGGTGAAGAACACGCCCTGGGCGAGCGGGTAGAGCACCAACACCGCGATGACCACCACGACGGGCAGCACCATCGCATACGCGTACCAGTACCGGTCCAGGAACCGACGCACCGAGACTCTCCCCTCAGGCGAACGGCCGGGGCGGAAGGCCCCGGCCGTTCAACACCAGTCAGCCGATCGAGTACTCGGGAACGACCTTGTCCTTGTACGCCTTGGCGACGTCGTCAAGGGCAGCCTTGGCGTCCTTCTTGCCGGCGAGGAAGTCCGCGTAGCTGATCTTCAGCGGGTCGAAGAGCTCGCCGCCCTCCGGGATCCACGGACGCTCGTGCGCGACCTTGGTGACCGGCTCGAACGCGGCGACGACGGCGTTGGCCTTGACGTCGGCGTTCTGGTAGGCCGACTTGCGGCTCGGCAGCAGGCCCAGCTCCTTGGCGATGGCGGCCTGCGACTCGACCGACGCCATGCACTGGATGAACTTGATCGACGACTGCTTGGCCTTGGTGGCCTTGCGGATCACGTAGTCGTGGCCACCGACCGGCGCGCTGCCCTTGCCCGCGGACGGACCGGGAACCGGCGCGATGCCCAGGTTCGACTTGTCGGTGAACGCGGCGCCCTTGAGGTAGTCGGCGACGGCCCACGGGCCGTTGATGACCATGGCGGCCTCACCGGACGAGAACGCGGCCTGCATGTTCGAGTACGAGTTCGTCGCGTCGAGCGCCGTGGTCGCGGCCTTGCTGTCGAGCAGGCCCTTCGCGGTCTCCAGCGCCTTCACGTTCTGCGCGGAGTTCACGACGATCTTCTTGGCGGACGCGTCGACCAGGTCGCCGCCCTCGCCGTAGATGAACGGCAGCGCGTAGTACGCGTCGTTGTTGAGGAAGAAGGCCTTCTCACCACCCAGCTTGGCGGCCGCGGCCTTGAGCTCGTCCCAGGTCTTGGGCGGCTCGACACCGGCGTCGGCGAGCTTCTTCTTGTTGTAGAGCAACGCGAGCGAGTCGGTCACCTGCGGCACGGCGTAGGTCTTGCCCTCGTACTTCGTGGAGCCCAGCGGGGCCTCCAGGAAGTCGGAGGTGTCCTTCGCGAGGTCGGTGTCCGACAGGTCCTCGACCAGGCCCAGCTTCGCGAGCTGCGGCACCCACGCGACCTCCGCGCGGAAGACGTCCGGGCCCTGACCACCCTGAGCAGCGGTCTTGTAGTTGTTGAGCGCGCCGTCGAACGCCTGCGTCTCAACCTTGACCTTGTAGCCGCCCTTGGTGGCGCAGTCCTCCGCGATCTTCTTGAACACGGGGCTCTCGTTGGGGCCGCTGGTGTCCCAGAAGGTCACTTCGCCCGTGTCGGATCCGCTGCTGCTCGATCCACCACCGCCACAGGCGGTGAGCACGAGGGCGACACCCGTCGCCATGGCGGTCACGAGGGTTGTCCGTCGCATCGTTGCTGCCGTTCCCTCCAGCTGGGCCTCATCTCCCGGCGAGATGAGGGACTTGCAAGGTTTTGCGTCAATGTTGCGGGCGATTTCACTACCGGAACCATGGTCAGGTCAAGGCATCGTCCGTAACCAAGCCGTAACGGCACCGTCTTGCAAGAGCGCGTTGCAAAATTTTTCTGAACGCGGCAGGCTTGCGCCGACCCAAGCTGAGCAGGGAGGCAACGTGTCCGGACTGTCCGAGATCGCCAGGGCAGCCGGGGTGTCCATCTCGACGGTGAGCCGCGTGCTGAACCGCCGGGCCGGCGTCAACGAGGAGACTCGGCAGCGGGTGCTGTCGGTCCTCGCGGAGATGCCCTACACCCCGCGCGGCCTCGGTGCGTTGCAACGCACCGGCGTGATCGGCCTGCTCGTGCCAGAGCTCTCGAACCCGGTCTTCCCCGCGTTCGCCGAAGCCCTGGAGACGCGTGCGGCCCGCCTCGGCTACTCGTCGCTGCTGTGCAACACCCGCAGCGGCGCTCCGATGGGTGAGGAGGAGTACGTCCGCATGCTCCTGGCCCGCGGGGTCGAGGGCATGGTGTTCGTGTCACCGGAGATCACCAACGTCGAGGTGCCGCTCGGTCAGGCGCCGCGCCCGAGCTACTACGCGAAGCTCGTGGCCGACGGCGTCCACATGGTCTTCCTGAACGGTGCCACGCCCGCGCTGGACGTGCCCGACGTGACGGTGGACGAGCAGCTCGCGGGTTACATGGCGACCAAGCACCTGATCGAGCTCGGCCACGAGCGGATCGGGTTCGTCTCGGGTCCGGCGCGATCTCTCCCCTCACGCCTGAAGCGCGCCGGGTGGGCCGCTGCTCTCGAGGAGAACCACCTGCCGGCGGGCTCGGAGTACGTCGCGCACGGGCCGTTCAGTGCGGAAGGCGGCGGCGTGGCCGTGGGGCAGCTGCTCGACACGGTGACGCCGACAGCGGTGATCTGCTCGTCGGACCACATGGCTCTTGGTGTCATGCGCGAAGCACACCAACGGGGGATCTCCATTCCTGAAGATCTCTCGGTCGTCGGGTTCGACGACATTCCGCTGGCTGCCTACTCGTCGCCCGCTTTGACGACGCTCGCGCAGCCCATCGAGGAGATGGCGGCCGCCGCCATCGACGAGCTCGTACTCCGTCTGGATCCGGATCGCCGCAGGCAGGACAGGGACAACTACACCCGCGTCTTCCGCCCGCGGCTCGTCGTGCGGGAGTCGACGGCGCCTCCCAAGTGAGATGCCGTTTGGTCTGGACCAACTTCTGAACAAGGCAGATGGGTCAACCAGGGCGGATGCGTCATTTGAGGGACACAGGTCACCCTCGCTTCACGAATTGGTTCTGAACCGTTACGGTCACTTCATGGCGCGGTCGATGCATGTGCGACGTCCGGCGACGCTGGCCTCTCTGGCCGCTGAGCTGGGCGTTTCCCGGACAACGGTGTCCAACGCGTACAACCGTCCCGACCAGCTCTCCCCCGAGCTGAGGCGGCGGGTGTTGGACACGGCCCGAAGGCTGGGTTACCCCGGCCCGGATCCTGTGGCGCGCTCGTTGCGCACGCGCAAGGCGGGTGCGGTGGGCCTGTTGCTCACCGAGAACCTCTCTTATGCGTTCCGCGACCCGGCCGCGATCGGCTTCCTGGAGGGCCTCGCGCTGGCGTGCGAGGACGCCGGCACCGGTCTGCTGCTCGTCCCGGCCAACCCCGAGCGCGAGGACGTCGCGTCCGTCCACCGCGCGGGTGTCGACGGCTTCGTCGTCTACTCGGTGCCGGACGACGACCCGCACCTCGCCGCCGTGCTGGAGCGTCCCGTTCCCACCGTCGTCTGCGACCAGCCCGACCTCGGCACCGTCGACAGGGTCGGCATCGACGACCGCGGCGCGATGTACGAGCTCGCGAAGCACCTGATCTCGCTGGGCCACCGCCGCGTTGGCGTCGTGTGCATGCGCCTCGCGCGTGACCGCAACGACGGCTTCGTGACCGCGGAACGTCAGCACGCAGCGCACTTCCACGTACAGCGCAACCGCCTGTCCGGCCTGGCCGAGGCGTTCAGCGAGGCAGGCGTCGACTGGTCGCAGGTGCCCGTCGTCGAGCGCTTCGACCACAACATGGCTTCCGGCGCCTCCGGTGCCGCCCAGGTGCTCGACAAGGACCCGCAGATCACCGCGTTGATCTGCACCTCGGACGTGCTCGCGCTCGGCGCGATGACCGAGGCCGCGCGACGTGGCCTGCGCGTGCCGCACGACCTGTCGGTGACCGGCTTCGACGGCATCCGCGAGGCGGAGGCCGCCGCGCTCACGACGGTGCGTCAGCCGGTGCTGGAGAAAGGCCGTGCCGCGGGCAAGCTGCTGCTCGACTCGAGCGAGCGGACCCGGCCGCGGTCGGTGAACCTCGCGACCGAGCTGATCATCGGCAAGACGTCCGCCGCGCCGCGCGGTGGAGCCGAAGAACGTTGGTTCGGTCCGTGATCACCACTCGAGCCTGAACACCACCGGTGAGCTGGCCTTTCCGGCCAGCTTCGCCACAAGCAGGTAGTCGCCGGGCCCCAGCCGGGTGTGCGCTCCGCACCCCGGCTTCGAGGTGGAGCCCGCCCACTTCGTGCCGTAGTTGAAGAGCTCCTTGGGCTGCATCACCCGCACCTCGGAGCCCGCCGTGGCCAGGCAGTGGTTGCTGGACCACAGCAGCGTCGCGCCGTCCGCGCTCATGACCTGCAGCTCGCGGTGCTGGCGCCCGATGTCCTTGATGCACGGCACCGGCCCGTTGTTGGCCACGTCCATCGACAGTTCCGGCTGGTCACCGATGGTGTAGAAGGGCTTGTTGGCCTTCGCCACGATCCCGATCACGTCGTCCGGGCAGGGCTGCGGCGGCCCTGGCGGTGGAGGCGGTGGCGTGGTCTCCGTCGGGGACGGCGGCGCGGTGGTCGACGAGGACGACGGAACCGCCGTCTCGGACATGCTCGGCGGTGGGTTGGAGGACGACGCCGCTGCCGCGTTGGTCGGCTGGGCGGAGTCCTCGCCGGATCCGAAGAACCCGACGATCCAGATCACGAGCAGCAGTGTGACCAGTGCGGCACCGATCGCGGCGACACGACGGCGCCAGTACACCGAGGAAGGCAGCGGTCCGGTGGGCTCGATCACGGCCCGAACGTAGCCGGACGGGGTGGAATCGAGCGGTAGGCGAGCATCGCTCGATCGGCTGAACGTGATATTGGCCGGAAACCCCTTGTGAACGCGCACTAACTCAAGTTCCATCGAGCGGGGGTCCGCCGGTAGGCCATGGAGGTGTCATGACCGCGATCGACGAACTGCTCAAGCGGAACTACGAGCTCGGGAACGTGGTTCCTGGAGACCGTTCGTCCGCGAAGCCGTCCCTGCAGGTAGCAATCCTGACCTGCATGGACTCGCGCATCCGGGTGTTCGAGATCTTCGGGTTGAAGCAGGGTGAGGCGCACGTGCTGCGCAACGCGGGAGGTGTCGTCACCGACGACATGATCCGCTCGCTGGCGCTCAGCCAGCGCAAACTGGGCACGCGCGAGGTGCTCCTCGTGCACCACACGAACTGCGGCCTGGAGATGGTGACAGAGGACGACTTCAAGGACGAGCTGGAGGCCGAAACCGGCCTGCGCCCGACCTGGGCCGTCGAGGCGTTCAAGGTGGTCGAGCAGAGCGTGCGCGGTTCGATGGCCCGCCTGCGCCGCAGCCCGTTCATCCCGCACACGGACAAGATCCGCGGGTTCGTGTACGACGTGCACACCGGTGAGCTGCGCGAGGTCGACGCCGTCGACACCAAAGCCGCCTGAGTTCTGGTGCTGAGGGCCCTTCCGGGAAACCGGCAGGGCCCTTTGCGCGAGAATGGCGGCGATGAATCACGAGTTGCTGCTGGGCTGGTGGGACACCGCCGCACGCGACCTGCCGTGGCGCCGGCCTTCCTGCACCGCCTGGGGTGTGCTGGTCAGCGAGATCATGCTGCAACAGACGCCGGTGGCCCGCGTCGAACCGATCTGGCACGAGTGGCTGGCGCGCTGGCCGGTGCCGAGCGCGATGGCCGCGGCGTCGCAGGGCGAGGTGCTGCGCATGTGGGGCAAGCTCGGCTACCCGCGCCGGGCTCTGCGGCTGCACGAGGCTGCTTCCGCCATTGCCCGCGATCACGGTGATGTCGTGCCCTCGGACGTGGAGACCCTGGAGTCGCTGCCGGGCATCGGCAGCTACACGGCTCGTGCGGTGGCCACGTTCGCGTACGGGCAGAAGTGCGCTGTCGTCGACACGAACGTCCGCCGGGTCGTTGCGCGCGCGGTGCACGGTGCCGGTGATGCCGGGCCGCCGTCGACCAAGCGTGATCTCCGGGACGTCGAGGCCATCCTGCCGGAGGACCAGGAGGACGCCGCCGTGTTCTCGGCGGCGTTGATGGAGCTCGGGGCGTTGATCTGCACCGCCAAGAACCAGAAGTGCGCGGACTGCCCGCTGTACGCCGAGTGCGCGTGGCAGCTGGCCGGCCGCCCCGCCTATGCCGGGCCGGTGAAGAAGGTGCAGCAGTTCGCCGGCACCGATCGCCAGGTGCGCGGCAAGCTCCTGGACGTGCTGCGCGGTGCGCCCGGTCCGGTGCCCAAGGCGCAGCTCGACATCGTCTGGAACGACATCACGCAACGAGAGAAGTGCCTGGTCTCGCTGCTCGACGACGGTTTGGTCGAGCAGACGCGAGACGGCCTGTTCGCGCTACCCGGGGAGCATTGATGCACGCGCTGGTGGCGTTCTTCGACGACGAGGCGGACAAGCAGGTCCGTGACCTGTGGCGGCGGATCGGCGCACGTCACGAGTACCCGCCGCACCTCACCTACGCCGTCGCGAGCACGATCGGTCCCAAGGTCCGCAAGGAGCTGCGCGAGGACCTCGAACGGCTGTGGATGCCGGATCTCTGGCTGCACACGCTCGGCACGTTCTCGACGGTCGACAACGTGCTGATGCTCGCCGCTGTCGTCGACGCCGAGCTGCTGGCCGTGCACTCGGCGATCCACGACGTGCTGGCCGGCCACGTGAAGAACCCGAGCGCGTACTACCTGCCCGGCAGCTGGGTGCCGCACTGCACGCTAGCCGCGGACATCGACGACGAGGCGATGAAGAAGGCGTTCGCCGAGGTCTTCCCGGTCGAGCCGATCCGCGCGAAGGTCCGCGAGGTTTCGATCGTCGACACTCAGACCGGCGAGATCGACGTGCTCAAGAAGGCCTCCACGGCACCTCGGTAGACCCACGGCGCGGTGGCGTGCACGACGTGGCCCGCCTCCGGCACGTACAGGTACTGACCTCGGGAACGCCGCGCGGCCTCCTCCATCTGGCCCGGCAGCTGACCGCCCTGACCTGCCTCGATGACCAGTGACGGGCACCTCACCTCGTCGATGAACTCCCAGTACGCCCGCGTGCCCCACTCGGCGGCGATCTCGTAGAGGTCGTCCATCGAGGCGATCAGGTGCCAGCCGTCCTCGCGTTCCTCGAAGTACTCGGCGAACACCTGCGCGCCGAAGAACGACGTCACGTGCGCCACCGACTGGAACGGCACCGGCCAGGCGTCGAAGAACCACTTCCACTCGTCGACGGTCCTGCCCCTGTTGTCCGGGGCGAAGTCCTCGACCACAATCGCCCGGACCAGGTCCGGACGGGTCGCCGCGAGACACCACGCGTGCAGCCCGCCCATGGAGTGCCCGATCACCACAGCGGGTCCGAGGCCGAGGTCCTCGATCGCCTTCGCGGCGTCGGCGACGAAGTCCTCGGTGCGGAACGGTCCCCGCTGCGGGTTGCGGCCGTGCCCGCGCTGGTCGATGCCGACGACCCGGCCGAGAGGTTTGAGCCACTGCGCCACCGGCCACCAGGCAGTGGCCCTGCTCATCAGACCGTGCAGGAGCAGTACGCCTTGCCCAGTTCCGCCGAACTCCACCACCGACACAGGGATGATTAACGCATGAAGGCCCGTCCGTACCTGATCGCCCTGGTGTTGATCGTGCTCGTCGCCGGCCTGCTCGTCGTGTTCCGCACGCCGGGCGGGGACCCCGCGAAGCAACAACGCCAGGAGACGTCCCCGCAGGCAGCCGTGGAGGCCGGTGCGGGGGCGGGCGACGCGTACTACCCGACGGACGGCAACAGCGGCTACGACGTCACGCTCTACGACCTGGCGATCACCTACGACCCGTCGTCGCAGCAGCTGGACGGCGTCGCTTCCATCACCGCCACCGCCGCCGACGACCTCTCCCGGTTCAACCTCGACCTGGAGGGCCTGAAGGTCAGCGACGTCAAGGTCGGCGGACAGCCCGCGAAGTTCGCGCAGGAGGGCGACCACGAGCTCGTCATCACGCCGTCGTCCCCGATCGCGAAGGGCAAGCCGTTCACCGCGGTCGTCACCTACGGCGGCAAGCCCACGACGATCGACGACGCCTCGCTGGGCCGCAGCGGTTGGCAGATCTCGTCGACCGGCGGTGCCTTCGCCGCAGGTCAGCCACACTCCGCGACGACCTGGTTCCCTGCCAACGACACCCCGCGCGACAAGGCGGCCCTGAAGCTCGCGGCCCGCGTCCCGGACGGCTGGACGGCCGTGTCGAACGGTCTCGAGGGCCCTGTGACGCGGGACGGCGGCTGGACGACGTTCAACTGGTCGGAGGAGACGCCGCTCGCGACGTACCTGGCCACGGTGGCGATCGACAAGTTCGAGATCGTGCGCGGGAAGCTGCCGAGCGGCGCGCCGGTGCTCGACGCGTACGCACCCGGCACGTCTTCCTCGAAGAAGCCGATCCAGGCTCGGTTGCCCGAGGTCCTGGCGTTCCTGGAGACGAAGTTCGGCCGGTACCCGCAGCGCGCGGCCGGCAGCATCTGGGTGGCCGACCAGATCGGGTTCTCGCTGGAGACCCAGACCCGGCCGGTCTACGCGTCGTGGGCGGACCTGGAGACGGTCGTGCACGAGAACGCGCACCAGTGGTTCGGCGACTCCGTGACGATCGAGAACTGGGCGGACATCTGCCTGAACGAGTGCCTGGCGTCCTACTCGCAGTGGCTGTGGCTGGAGAAGGAGGGCACCGACCTCGACGAGCGCTACCGCGGTCGGGTGGAGGAGCTGCGCGGCCGGTCGTCGTTCTGGGCTCCGAAGCTCTACGACATGGGCAAGGGCAACGAGTTCAGGGGCGTCTACGACAAGGGCATCATGGCGATGCACGCGCTGCGCAAGCAGGTCGGTGACGACGTGTTCTTCAAGGCCCTGCAGTCGTGGACGACCAAGCACCGCGACTCGAACGCCTCGTGGCCGGAGTTCGAGAGCCACTTCAAGGAGGCCTCCGGACAGCAGCTGGACGGGTTCTTCGCGGCGTGGTTCCGGGGCTCGGGCATCCCGGAAGACCAGTACCTGCTGCCTGTCGGTGTGCGGCGCTAGCGCCGTGGTCTGAAGACTTGCCGGGCCACGGCGCTAGTGTGGGTCGCATGGCAGTCGTGAAGATCAATGCGATCAAGGTTCCCGAGGGTGCTGGCCCCGAGCTGGAGAAGCGGTTCGCCGCCCGCCTCGGCGCGGTCGACGACCAGCCCGGCTTCCTCGGCTTCGAGCTCCTGCGCCCGGTCGCGGGAGAGGACCGCTACTTCGTCGTGACGCACTGGGAGACCCACGAGGACTTCGTCGCGTGGCGCGACGGTCAGGCCGGCCAGGCTGCGCACTCCGGTGAGCGCGCCAAGCCCGTGTCGACCGGTGCCGATCTGCTGGAGTTCGAGGTCGTGCTGGGGAGCAAGCCCAAGCAGTGACAGAGCTCGACCACGCTTACGACCAGGCAGCCGAGCTGATCGCCGGTGCGGACGCGGTGCTCGTCTGCGCCGGCGCCGGCATGGGCGTCGACTCGGGTCTGCCGGACTTCCGCGGCACCGAGGGCTTCTGGCGGGCCTACCCGCCCTACGAGCGCCTCGGGCTGAAGTTCGAGGAGATCGCCGACCCGGTGCACTTCGCCGACGATCCCGCGCTGGCGTGGGGTTTCTACGGCCACCGGCTCGGCCTGTACCGCGCGACCGTGCCGCACGAGGGCTTCGAGATCCTGCGCTCCTGGGGTGCCCGCGTCTTCACGTCCAATGTGGACGGCCAGTTCCAGAAGGCGGGCTTCACGGACGTCGCAGAGGTCCACGGTTCGATCCACCACGCCCAGTGCGTGGAACCGTGCACCGACGAGATCTGGGAGTGCTCGTTCGACGTTTCCGTGGACCCGGCCACGATGCGCGCGGTGGGCACGCTGCCGTCGTGCCCGTCGTGCGGCGGCCTGGCACGGCCCAACATCCTGATGTTCGGTGACTGGGGCTGGGTGCCGCACCGCAGCCAGTCGCAGCTCGACGCGCTGACGGCCTGGCGACGCACGCAACAGCACCTGGTCGTGCTCGAGATCGGTGCCGGTACCGCGGTGCCGACCGTGCGGCGTCAGGCAGAACTGGCCAGCGCCGCTTCCGGTTCGCTGATCCGGATCAACACCCGCGAGCCCGCCGTCCGGCACGGCCGAGGCGTTTCCCTGCCGGTGGGCGCGCTGGAAGCCCTCACAGCCTTGGCACGACGAACTGCGTGACGACGGCCCGGTGATCGCTGCCGGGCACGTCGAACACGTCCAGCGTGTCCACCGGGCACCGCGAGTCCACCAGCACGTGGTCGATCGTCACCGGCGGCGGCCAGAACCCGCTGTTGCTCGGCCAGGTGTGGATCAGCCCCTTGCCGACCTGGTCAGCGGCGTCCACGTAGCCCTTGTTGAGCAGCCGCGTGATGCCCACGTGGTCGAGCGTCGCGTTGAAGTCACCCGCGAGCACCCTGATCGCGCCCGTGCTGTCGCGGCTGGGCAGCCCGGCGAGCTCGCGCTGCCACGCCTCCGGCCCTTCGGTCACGACCGGCGGCAACGGGTGCACCGACACGACCTCGATGTCCTTGCCCGGCAGGTCCACCAGCGCACCCGCCTGCTGCAACGTGCCCGGCGGCGTGAGATCCCGGCGCGCGAGCGGGTACTTCGAGGCGATGCCGCTACCCGACCCACCCGGCTCGGCCAGGAAGACCCGGTTGGGCAACACCTGGTTGAGGCCCGCCCGTTCGAGATCCCGCACCATCTCGGGCGTGAGCTCCTGCATGGCCAGGATGTCGATGCCGCGAGCCCTGACCTCCCTGACGATGAAGTCGGCGTCCGCGATGCCGGTGAGAAGGTTCGAGGTCATCAACCTGACCTGCTGCCCCACCCCGTTCGGCCGCGAGTCGGAAAACGCCCGCGGCGCCACGTTCGCCACCAGCACAATCCCGACAAGCGTCATCGTCAGCCCAACGGCCCACCTCTTGCGAAACAACGCCCCCAGGCCGATGAGCAGCCCTACGACCGTGATGTACGGGATCAGCGACGTCGTGGCGACCATGTACCTGGTGCCATCGATCCCGAGAATCCTGACCATCGCGGCCGCGACGAACGCGACCGCGCACACGACCAGCAGAAAGGTGGCGAATCCGTTCCGCGGTGCCTTGACCTCGGTGGTGACCACGTCGTGCAGTCTCGCCGAGTGCTCGTCAGTCTCCGGTGTGGTCCCCACAGCCAAGGGACGGCCGACGGCCCGTTCGCGTTGCCTGCCGAAGTTGTCAGACCCCTCCGGCATCCTGAGCACACACCGACCGGACGGAAGTCTCATGGGAGCCGAGGACTGGCTGCTCTTCTACGCATCCGACGACGTCAGAAGGTCCTGCGCGCGTCACCGAAGATCGACCGCGAGGCCACGTCGGCGTTGATCCAGCGGCTTTACCCGTCGCACGAAATCCACCCGATAGCGGACGACTGCCTGGACCCACCGAAGGGCGAGGTTACGCCGCCGTCTTCCCCGGCCTGGCCATCGTCTGCACCAGGGACGCCGCGAACGACGCCCCGACCCACCCGCCCCCGCACTTCGTCCACGAAGCCGCGGGCCGCATCCTCTACCTGCACGCGATGCACAGCGTCGTCGACTTCTTCGCCGACGCGATCTGGGAGCCCGCCGGCACCCTGCGCCGCTCGTTCAGCCTGTCGCCCGACAGCGGCGTGATCGAGGACATCGGCGCTCCCCTGCCGTTCGAGGAGAAGTACCTGGCGGGCGACCCGGAGTTCCTCGAACAGCTGGAGGAGGACGACGACCATCCGTTCCGCTTCCACCCGCTCGACCTGGCGGAGATCGTGCTGGTGGGCTACGCCGTGACGCCGCGCTGACTCACACCGCCGCTGCGGGGTGCCTCGGCCGCGCACCGGGCATGCGGTCGAGCAGCCCGCAGATCGTGTCGACCACACCCATCAACTGATCCGGTTCGATGTGGTCGCTCAGGACGATGTACACGAACCCCGACTCGAACGTCAGCCGCAAGCGACTCGCCTCGACCGGCAGGTCGTTCTCCCGGTCCAGCAGCCAGTGCAGCGCATCGAAGTTCAGCTCCCTGCTCGCAGCGGCAGGATCGCTGCCGTAGGCGAAGAACTCCTGGTCCATCGGTGGCGCCAGCCGCACTCGATGCCATTCGACGTGATCGTTCTGCGCCGTCGACGGCGGCTTGGACACAAAGCCTGTCCACAGTCTTTCGATCTGTTCAGGCGTGAGCGGGTTTCCGCTGCTCGTGTACTTGGACGGCCGGATGATCCGCATCGGGGCCATGCGTGCTGTGGCCACCTCGATCCGGTGCTCCTGAACCCACTTCACTCCGTAGCCGGCGGGGTTGCTCACCCGTACCGACGCCTCGGTGACCCGGACGTGCCACTGGCCACGCTGCACGTCCAGTGCCAGGTCCCACCGCGGTTTCGACCGCCGGAGCAACGTCGCGAAAAAGCCTTCGACGTGTTCGACAACCGGCCCGCGGACACCTGCCGACCACGCGGCGGTATCTCCCCCTGGCGCGATCACCTGCCCGCCGATGCTGTCCGCCAGTGGAGTCAGCGCGGCGACCTGCTCGGCCCGGGTCCTCCGGTGAGTGCGGAAGTTCAACCACCGTCGCACGATGAGGAACACGATCGCCAAGGCGACCATGGCCAGGAAAGTGGGGCTGAGCAGGAGGTCCAGCAAACCCTTTTTCACGTTGTCCATCAGATGTCCAGGTAGCCCTTGATCTGTTGCTTCGAGTAGTCGGTCCCGGTATCGCGCGCCTCGTTGGCCTGCTGCTGCAGCGAGGTGTTCCGCAGCCCCTTCTCGTTACGTCCGTCGAGTTGCGCAGCCGCCTCTATGCCGACGGCTTCACCCATCGAACGCCAGAAGCCCTGGTTCACCCGTTCGCCGACGATTCCCTTCGAGCTGTTCATCTTGTCAACCCAGCCCTTGTGCAGATCGCGCCTGCCGAGGTTCTTCACGGCACCGTCCGCGACCGAGACGTTGGCCTTCTTGTCCGCCATGGCCTTCTTCATCGCGGCGCCCACGTTCCTGGTCCTGGTCACCAGGTTGCGCAGGAACTGCACGATCTTGCTCAGGAACGCTTTGAGCCTGGCAATGATGCGCGACACCCGGCTCGCCGTCGTCGCGGCCCGCACACCGGTCAGGGCTCCCGCTGCGGCGGTCGACGACCCGAAGCTGGGGACGGCGGCGGCGAGCGCGGGGATCCAGATCATGACCAGCCAGATGATGAACTCGGTCAGGATCGCCTTGAGGAGGTCCTCGATGACCTGCATGATCATCGAAGAGGTCAGCAGCAACTCGGACAGCTCACCGGCCTGGCCGATCACCCCGTCGATGCCGCTGGCGAACTCACCCAACTTCGTGGCTGCCGCGTCGGCCGTTTCGCCACCCCAGCTCTGCACCGAGCTCTGCAGGTCGCTGTTGAACGCCTCCTGCAGCTTGGTGAGACCCGCGGCCAGCTTGCCGAAGTTCTCACCGGCCTGCTGGAGCGCCGGGCCGTCGCCGCTGACGAAGTGGATCGCATCCTCCAGCGGCTCACAGATGCTGATCAGGAAGCTCAGGCCCTGGTTGACCAGCCAGCCGATCGGATCGAACGCGATCTGCCCCGCCTCGCTGAACGAGTTGATCAGCGCGCTGCCTTCGGACGCCAGCGCTGTGATGCCACCCGCTTCTCCGGTGTTTCCCGCCGCCTCCAAGGCCTTCTTGAAGCTGCCGTAGAACGGTGCGTTCTCGACCGCCTTCTCGGCCGTGGTCTTCTCGCCGATCTTGACCTGGTTCTCTTCGCCGGTCAGGCCGGGAACGTCGTACGGTTCTTCCGCCACGACCGCGCTACCCCCGCTCAACCTGAATGCCGTTGAGGAGCTGCTTCAACGCCTCTTCCTGCTGCGCATAACCCTCCGCGGTGTCGCGGAACTTGCCCGAACCGGACCGCAGGCCGTCCTGCATCGCCTGCATCGTCTCCTTGAGGTCACCGAGCATCTGCGTGTACTGGTCCTTGACGAAGATTCCGACGACACCCCAGGACTTGTCGCCGACATCGGCCATGGCGATCAGCTCGGCGATCCTGCTCGCCGAGCTGTGGTGACCGTCGAGCTTGCTCGCGAACTCCCTGAGCTCGTCCGGGTTGACGCTGAACCCGCTCATCGGCCGTCCTCGTCGTCGTAGAGGTTCAGGAACTTCCCGTCCTGTTTGGGCGGTGCGGCGGGAGGCGGCTGCGACGACCTCTCGTTCCACGAGTTGCCGCGCATGATGTTCTGGTCGGAGAAGTCGTCGTGCGGCAGGGGCGCGGGCCTGCGCGGCGGTGCGGGCGGCCTGACTGAGCCGACTTGAGGCATGGGCGGCGGCATCGGGGGATGCTGCGGTGCGGGAGCGACGGGTGCGGCTTCTTCCGCCCTGACGGTGCGAAGTTCCTCTTTGGACATTCCGAAGAGCTGCGCCTGGGTTTCCAGGACCTGGTCGGACAGCTTCATGTCCGTGCCGATCGCACCTTCGACGATGTCCGCCTGGCGGCGAGCGGCTTCGGCGACGGCCTGCTGCAACGTCGACATCAGCTCGGCGGCCAGTGCTTGCGGTGGTCTGCGCATGGCCTGGTCGGTCAGCCTGATGTCCTTGATGGTGCCGGACGGTCCAGCCACGACTGTCACGGCGCGGTCGGCCGAGGTGGCGACCGCTTCCATCTCGGTCAGCTGCTGCTGCATCTCGCCGATGTTGGCGAACTGCTGGTCAACGCGCTGCATTCGAGCTTGGAACTGCTCGAACTGAGCGACGAGCTGTTCGAATGCTGCCGACGGCACAAGAACCTCCCCCAGGGCTTCGCTGGCTCGCAGTGATCGCGAGCGGCGCCATAGTGGCAGGAGGTGTTTCCGGTTCGCGGCGAAACGGACGAATCGATGTGGCCGAGTGACCCGCGTGACAGACGGGACGGTCAGACGACCGCTGTGGGGTCCCTCGGCTCCACGCCGGGCATGAGGTCGAGCGTCTCCAGGATCATGTCGACGAGGAAGACGAGTTCGTCGGGCCGCACCTGCCCCTGACACACGGTGTGAACGAATCCGTCCTCAAAGGACAGCGAGAAGAACTCCAGCCGCATCTTTCGCGGCGGCACCATCGTCGCGATCTCGATGCAGTGCTCGTACTCCAGAAGCGCTTCGGTGAACCTCGGCTTCGGGTTGCACGCCTCGGTCACGCGTACGTGCCACGGCCCGTGCCGGAAGTCCAGCGACAGCTCGGCTTCCGGCTTCGAGCGCTGCAGCCGGGGTGACCACGCCCCGGCCTGACCCTGGCCGGACAGGGAGCCGTCCAGCGTCTTCGCGAGCTCGGCCATGGCCGGAGATCGGCTGGCGAGCGCCTCCGAGCGTGCGCGGGCGCGCCGATGCGGGAGCAGTGCGGCCATGACGACCGAGATGGCGATGACGACCATGACGTGTGGCTGCAGCAGGATCGCCAGGATCTCCATGTGTCCTCCGGCGGAGAAGGGGACGGTCGTCTTCCTCTAGAGGTGCCGTGAGCGGAGATTGTTGAGTCCGCGGACGAGAACGGCCCCCGGGCGGAGTGCCTGGGGGCCGTTCTCAGCTGGCTAGATCACTCGGCGTCGTTCGCCGGGGACTCCTGCGGCTCGGTGGCAGCGGGAGCGGCGAGGTCGACCGGCGGGGCGTCCGGAACGCGGTTCGGCTTGGCCTCGCCGCGGAAGACGAAGCGCGCCTTGTCGTGCTCGTCGGACACGCCGTCCCAGCCCTCGACGTCGGTGATGATGATCTGGCCCGGCTGGATCTCGCCGAACAGGATCTTCTCCGACAGCTGGTCCTCGATCTCGCGCTGGATCGTGCGGCGCAGCGGGCGGGCGCCCAGCACCGGGTCGAAGCCGCGCTTGGCCAGCAGGGACTTCGCCCTGTCGGTCAGCTCGAGGGCCATGTCCTTGTTCTTCAACTGGGTCTCGACGCGGGCGATCATCAGGTCCACCATCTTGATGATCTCGTCCTGAGTCAGCTGGTGGAAGACGATGATGTCGTCGATGCGGTTGAGGAACTCGGGGCGGAAGTGCTTCTTCAGCTCGTCGTTGACCTTGTTCTTCATGCGCTCGTAGTTGGACGCGGTGTCCTGACCCGAGGTGAAGCCGAGGCCGACTGCCTTGCTGATGTCGGACGTGCCCAGGTTCGACGTGAAGATGATGACGGTGTTCTTGAAGTCCACCGTCCGGCCCTGACCGTCGGTCAGGCGGCCGTCTTCCAGCACCTGGAGCAGCGTGTTGTAGACCTCCTGGTGGGCCTTCTCGATCTCGTCGAAGAGCACGACGGAGAACGGCTTGCGGCGCACCTTCTCGGTGAGCTGGCCGCCCTCTTCGTAGCCGACGTAGCCGGGAGGGGCACCGAAGAGCCGCGACGCGGTGTAGCGGTCGTGGAACTCGCCCATGTCGATCTGAATGAGCGCGTCGTCCTCGCCGAACAGGAAGTTCGCCAGCGCCTTCGAGAGCTCGGTCTTACCGACACCGGACGGGCCGGCGAAGATGAACGAGCCGGAGGGGCGCTTCGGGTCCTTCAGGCCGGCGCGGGTGCGGCGGATCGCCTGCGACACGGCCTTGACCGCGTCGACCTGGCCGATGATCCGCTTGTGCAGCTCGTCCTCCATGCGGAGCAGACGCGTGGTCTCCTCCTCGGTGAGCTTGAACACCGGGATGCCGGTCCAGTTGGCGAGGACCTCGGCGATCTGCTCGTCGTCGACCTCAGCGACGACGTCCAGGTCACCGTCCTTCCACTGCTTCTCCCGCTCGGCTTTCTGGCCCAGGAGCTGCTTCTCCGCGTCACGCAGCTTGGCCGCGCGCTCGAAGTCCTGCGCGTCGATCGCGGACTCCTTGTCGCGACGCACGTCCGCGATCTTCTCGTCGAACTCGCGCAGGTCTGGCGGCGCGGTCATCCGGCGGATGCGCATGCGAGCGCCCGCCTCGTCGATGAGGTCGATCGCCTTGTCCGGCAGGAACCGGTCGTTGATGTACCGGTCGGCCAGCGTGGCGGCGGCGACCAGCGCGGAGTCGGTGATCGAGACGCGGTGGTGCGCCTCGTACCGGTCGCGCAGGCCCTTGAGGATCTCGATGGTGTGCTCGAGCGACGGCTCGCCCACCTGGATCGGCTGGAAGCGGCGCTCCAGCGCGGGGTCCTTCTCGACGTGCTTGCGGTACTCGTCGAGCGTGGTCGCACCGATCGTCTGCAGCTCACCACGAGCCAGCATCGGCTTCAGGATCGACGCGGCGTCGATCGCGCCCTCGGCCGCACCCGCGCCGACGAGCGTGTGGATCTCGTCGATGAACAGGATGATGTCGCCGCGCGTGCGGATCTCCTTGAGAACCTTCTTCAGGCGCTCTTCGAAGTCACCGCGGTAGCGGGAGCCCGCGACCAGCGAACCGAGGTCGAGCGTGTAGAGCTGCTTGTCCTTGAGCGTCTCGGGCACCTCGCCCTTGACGACCATCTGCGCCAGCCCCTCGACGACGGCGGTCTTGCCGACGCCGGGCTCGCCGATGAGAACCGGGTTGTTCTTGGTGCGGCGGGACAGCACCTGCATGACCCGCTCGATCTCCTTGGTGCGCCCGATCACCGGGTCGAGCTTGCCCTCACGGGCCGAAGCCGTGAGGTTGCGCCCGAACTGGTCGAGGACCAGGGACGAGGACGGCGTGCCCTCACCACGACCGGTCGACTCCGACGCGCCCTTCTCCGTCGAGTAACCGGACAGCAGCTGCAGCACCTGCTGCCGCACCCTGTTGAGGTCGGCACCCAGCTTCACGAGGACCTGCGCAGCAACGCCCTCGCCCTCGCGGATGAGCCCGAGCAGGATGTGCTCGGTGCCGATGTAGTTGTGGCCGAGCTGAAGCGCCTCGCGCAGCGAGAGCTCCAGGACCTTCTTCGCACGGGGGGTGAAGGGGATGTGTCCACTCGGAGCCTGCTGGCCCTGGCCGATGATCTCTTCGACCTGCTGGCGGACGCCCTCCAGCGCAATCCCCAACGACTCGAGCGCCTTGGCGGCGACACCTTCACCCTCGTGGATCAGACCCAGGAGGATGTGCTCGGTGCCGATGTAGTTGTGGTTGAGCATCCGTGCCTCTTCTTGGGCAAGGACAACCACCCGCCTCGCGCGGTCGGTGAACCTTTCGAACATTCGCACTCCCTGACTGCTGCGTCGGCGGTCCTCGGCTCCACCGATCTACCCTGGTGAGCGCGGCACCGTGGCTCCACTGTAGTGGGCGGTACCGAGGCCTGTGGTTCCCGTCAGCGGACAGTCGCGTCCGGCCAACCCTGACACCCGCATCAACGCAGGTCGGGAGCAACGGATTCCACAGATCGGGCGATGTCCGCTGAGCGCGAACAACCAACCGTTGAGCGACACTCCTGTGATCGGGACCACTCGGACAGGCGCAGGAAGGGCAAACTTGGGTAAGGTTAGGCAAGCCTCATTCAGATGAGATAGGACTTGCGCGTTGACCGTACCTGCGAGGGTCTCACAGCAGAACCCGCGTGCGCTCACGCCACTGGCCGAGTCCATCGCCCGCCTGGAGACCGACTCCGAAATCCGGTTCGGCATTCCTCCGACTTCCTGGACGATCTGCTCGGACCTGCTGGCCGAACCCGCGCGCTTCGACCTGTGGCGCAAGGACCTGGCCGAATGGATGGCCGAGCAGTACGGCGAGTCCGACGACCGAGCCACCGCCGGCTACATCATGGGCTGGTACCTGCACATCCCGGGCACCATCGCGGGTCTCCTCTTCCACACGGCCCGCCGCGTCCCCACGCTCAAGCCCTCCGACATCGCCTTCCGCACCAACACCGACGGCCGCCCCCACCCGGACGGCATCTCCGTCCTCTCCGACGAGTTCGCCTGCCTCCCGGACGACCCGGCCTCAAACCACCCGGCAGCCACCGTCGTGGCCAACGAGGCAGCCCTTGCCGCCCTGCTCCGAGCTCGCTATGCCGCCCACGCAGCCCAGTTCGTGGCCTCCTTCGGCCAGGTGGTCCGCTTCGGCCGCCGCACCCTCTGGGCAGCCGCGACCGACATGCTGGAGTACGGCGCCTGGGCAGCGGGCCGGGTCTGCGGTGACGAGAACGGCGGCGTGACCGACGCCGCGCTGATCCTGCCGGAGAAGCTCGACCCCTTCGTCTCCGCTTCGACCCTGCACCTCACCACGGAGGGCTGGAAGCGCAAGCGCAACAGCTGCTGCTTCCACTACGTGCTCCCGGAGGCCGAGCCCTGCACGGCCTGCCCCCGCACCTGCTCCTGAGCAGGCCCGCGAGCCGCACCCGACAAGTCAGGGAAGGTCCCCCCGCGCCAACGAGGGGACCTCCGCGTCTGCGTCATCCGGAGCTAGCAGAAGGCGCAGGGGCACTGTGGCCCGATGTCAGGATCGCTCCGCGACGGGCTTGCCGGTAGGGGTTTCCCGTTGCCAGTGGCACGTTGATTCGACTCCGGCCGGGAATCTTCCGCGACAAGTTGATGCCCTCCATCATTGACGTGAACACCAGGGGTCCGCGGTAGCGCCAACTGCTGCGGGTTGCCATCCCCCGGTTTGTCATCCGGAGCGAACAGCAAGCGCAGGAGGTTGTCGACGATGGCGTCAGTGCGCCGTCCCACGCCCATGCCCGGCACGACTGGGCGGCGGTGATCAGATGCCCAGGCCGGAGAAGCCCCTGGACCCAGCGTCGGGCTGCCCAATAGTGATCTTCGCGCTCGAACTGCGAGATCTGCGTAATACAGCGGCGCTCACCTACGTCGACCTGGCGAGGAAGACCCACTACTCCGCCAGCTGGCTCTCCAGGACCGCTAACGGAATACAGAAACCGGCGTGGCCGGTGGTGGAAGCGTTCGTGGCGGCCTGCGGCGGGGACGTCGGCTACTACGCCGGCCGCTACGACTCCCTGCTCGGGGGATCGCGATGAACGACTTCGGCAATACGCTGCGCCGCCTGCGCCTCGAGAAGGGCATGTCGCTGGCGAACTTGGCCAAGCTGACGAACTACTCCAAGGGCTACCTGAGCAAGGTGGAGAGCGGCGTACGGCCGGCATCGGACGGTATCGCTCGCGTGTGCGACGGTGCCCTGGGCACGAACGGACAGCTGCTGGCCGCCCTGGCCGACGAAACCCGGACGGCCATGGCGAATCGGCTGCCCATCGTCATGCCGGTCGGCTACACCGCGTCGTCGGACCAGCCGGAGGACGGTTTCCGCGGTGACCTCGACGACTACACCGCGCAGTTCTGGTCGATCTTCGGAACGTTGCGGAGGATGGGGCACACCATGAGCCCCGAGATCGTCCTTCCCATGGTGCTCGCGAACATCGAGACCGTGAGCAAGGTGCTCCAGTCGGCCAAGGCCGCCCCCACGCACGGGCTCGTCCTGCTGGCCGCCCGGTTCAACGAGTACGCGGGGTGGATGGCCCAGGAGGCGGGCAGGGACGACCTCTTCCAGCGCCTGACGGCGGAGGCCGTACGCCTGGCCATCGAGGCGGGCGACCACGAGCTTCCCCAGTTCGCCGTGGTCCGGCAGGCCGATCGGGCCCTGTACAACGGAGATGGACGCGGAATCGTGGACCTGACCGGCAGAGTCCTCCGCTGTCAGAACATCACGCCACGCACTCGCTCCACCGCGTGGCTGCGGCAGGCACAGGGACACGCGCTGCTCGGAGATCGTTCCAGCTGCCTGCGCGCCCTGGACAGCGCACGTGAGTCCGACGAGGCCGACCACGCCGAGACCGGGGTGCGGTCGCTCGGTACGACGAGCGTGGGAAATCAGGTCGATGTGACCACGGGATGGTCGCTCGTCGACCTCTGCCGCCACGACGAAGCCATTCCCGTACTGCACAAGGTGATCTCTGGAGTTTCCACGGACTCCATGCGCTCACGCGTTCGCTTCGGCGTGCGTCTGGCGCTGGCCTACGCTTCGATCGGGGAGAGGGAGCAGGCAAGTCATCTCGTCCACGCGGCACTTCCCGGCCTCCGCCAGGTCGACTCCGACTCGATTCGCGTCGACCTGAAGGCCCTGGCCGACATGCTCCGGCGCCGATGGGCCCGTGACGTCGCCGTCGCTGACCTGCTCGCGGAACTGAGGCCCCAGCTGGGTCGATCGGCCAGGCGCGGATGAACGTCTTCGTGAGCTACTCCCGTCGGGACAACGAGCAAACCCTGCTCGAGATCGAACGGCTGATCAGCTGGGGCACGCCCTACATCGACGATCTGCATCACAGCCGACACGGAGGAGATCGGCACGAGGCGGTGGAGTTCGCGCTCCGCGCGTCCCAAGAGTTCGTGGCGGTCCTGTCCCCTTCGTACCTGCGGACGCCGTGGACGCGATGGGAGTTCGGGTGGGCCGTCGAGAGTGGGATCCCGATGGTCGCCCTGATCGGGAACTCCAAGCTCGTGCCGATCAACGAGGAAATGAAGTACCGGCTCCTGAACGACCTGACGGCGTTGGCCGCCTGACGCTAGGACGATGGCGATGACCTCACCCGACCAACCGTGCCCGACGTGCGGGCGCGGCCCGGCATCCGCGAACACCCATAACCACGTACTCCTCGGCCTGCGCACAACCTTGATCATTGTCACCGCGTTCGCCTGCGCCGGCGTCGTGGGTGTGTTGACCTACTTGGTGAACTACAACGTGCCTGCTGCCATCCTCGCCGGCCTCGGCACGCTGGGTGCCGCTCTGGTCGGTCTGCACGTGCTCATCGGCCAGTAGCTCAACTCCGGTGGCGCGAACCCACCGGCACAACCAACGGCGTCCCAGAAACCGGATCCTCGACAACCCGAGCATCCAAGCCGAAAACATCCAGCAACATGGCCTCGGTCAACACATCCCCAGGCGCCCCCTGAGCCACGATCCGCCCATCCCGCATGGCAACGATGTTGTCCGCATACCGAGCAGCCAAGTTCAGATCGTGCAACACCATGACGACAGTCCGCCCCATGCTGGAGTGCAACTCCTGCACCAGGTCCAACACGTCGATCTGATGCGCAAGATCCAGGTACGTGGTCGGCTCGTCCAGCAGCAACAGATCCGTGCCCTGCGCCAACGCCATGGAGATCCACGCCCGCTGCCGCTGCCCACCGGACAGCTCGTCCACGGTCCGCTCGGCCAGGTCCGAGATCCCGGTCATCGCCAACGCGGCATCAACAGCAGCCTCGTCATCCGAGGACCACTGCCGATACCAGGACTGATGCGGATGCCGGCCACGAGCAACCAGATCGGCCACCGTCAGCCCTTCAGGCGCCGACGGAGCCTGAGGCAACAACCCCAGCACCCGAGCCACCTCCCGAGTGGGCATCCGGTCGATCTGCTTGCCGTCCAGCAGAACCGCACCCGACCGTGCAGGCAGCAACCGCCCAAGAGCACGCAGCAGCGTCGACTTGCCACACCCGTTGGGCCCGATCACCGCGGTGACGGTCCCGCCGACCACCGACAGGTCCAGGGTGTCGACGACCAGCCGCTCCCCGTACCCGACACACAGCGACGAAGCCTCAAGACGCACACTCATACCCGCGCCTCCCGGCGACTCCGTACCAGCAGGTACATCAGATAAGGCGCTCCGAGCACCGCGGTGACCACCCCGACCGGCAGCTCGATGCGATAGATGGTCCGTGCCACCAGATCCGACAGCATGACGAGCACGCCGCCCACCACGACAGACCCGAACAGCGGCGGCTGAGCGGTTCCGGCGAGCCGCAAAGCGATCTGCGGCGTGGCCAGCGCGACGAACGCGATGGGACCCGCCGCGGCGGTGGCCACGGACGCCAGCACGATCGCCACGATGATCAGGAACGACCGCGCCACGTTGACCCGGACGCCCAGCCCGCGCGAGGTCTCGTCGCCGAACTGCAGGGCGCCGAGCACGTGCCCGCCGATCAGAGCCACGGGAACCAGCACGACCAGCGCGAGGGCGACCGGTACGACGTGCTCCCACCCTCGTCCGTTGAGCGAGCCGGTGATCCACACCATCGCCCGGCCGGCGTCCTGCACGTCGCCCACGGTCAGCAGGTACTGCGTGAAGTTGCCGGCGACCGCGGTGATGCCGATGCCGATCAGCACCATCCGGAAGCCCTCGATGCCCTGCCGCCACGCCAGCGCGTAGACCAGCAGCCCGGCGGTCAGGCCGCCTGCCAGACCGGCCAGCGGCAGCCCGATCGACGCCGCGCCGCCGGTCACCACGCCGAGCGAGCCGGCGAAGGTGATCACGGAGACCGCGCCCACGCCGGCGCCCCACGTCACGCCCAGGATGTCGGGCGACGCCAGCGGGTTGCGCACGATCGCCTGGAAGATCGCGCCGGACAGGCCGAGCGCGCCGCCCACGAGCAGGCCGGTCAACGCGCGCGGCAGCCGCAGCTCCGTCACCACGAACTGGTCGCGCCTGGTCCCTCCGCCGAGCAGTGTGTCGATCACCTGCGCGGCGGTCAGCGGGAAGTCGCCGATCATGATGTCGACGACCAGCACGGCCGCCAGCAGCACGAGTGCGACCGCCACGACCGCCATTGGTCGGCGGCGCAGTTTGAACGAGGTGACTCCCAGCCTCAGCGCGGTCAAATCTTCACCAGCTTCTTGCGGCGCACCAGGAAGATGAAGAACGGCGCGCCGAGCAGCGCCAGCATCACGCCGACCTCCACTTCGGACGGACGGGCCACCACGCGGCCGAGGATGTCGGCGAGCAGGATCAGGATCGCGCCGACCACCGCGGAGAACGGCAGCAGCCAGCGGTAGTCCGGCCCCGTGAACGCGCGTGCCACGTGCGGCACGACGAGACCGATGAACCCGATGGGTCCGCACGCCGCGACAGCCCCGCCCACCAGCAGCGTGATGGCGACGATGCCCAGCGTCCGCGTCATCCCGACGCGCACGCCCAGCGACTTGGCCACGTCCTCGCCCAGCGACAACGCGTTGAGGCCGGGCGCGTTGAGCGCCGCCATCACGAGGCCGACCACGAGGAACGGCAGCACCTGGTTCAGCACCGTGAGGTCGCGGCCCGCGATGGCGCCGACCTGCCAGAACCGGAACGCGTTGAGCGACTGCTGGTCGAGCAGCACGATCGCCGACACCAGGCCGTGCATCAGCGCCGAGACCGCGGCACCGGCCAACGCCAGCGTCACCGGCGACGGACCGCCCCTGCCCGCCGAGCCGAGCAGGAACACCACCACGCTCGCGATCATCGCGCCGGCGAAGGCGAACCAGATGTAGCCGACCAGCGACGAGACGCCGAGCAGGAAGATCGAGAGCACGACGGCGAGCGCGGCGCCGTGCGTGACGCCGAGGATGCCGGGGTCGGCCAGCGGGTTGCGCGTGTGACCCTGCATCAGCGCGCCGCCCACGCCGAGAGCGACGCCCACCACGATGCCGAGCAGCGTGCGCGGGATCCGGAGTTCACGGATCACCACGTCGTCCTCGACCCCGGTCGGCGTGAAGAGGCCGTGCCACACCCCGGACAGCGGGATCTCCTTCGAGCCGATCGCGATGCTAGCCAGGCACACGGCGACCAGCACGATCAGCAGGAAGAGCAGGCCGACCAACGACTTACGGCCCAATGCCCACCCCTCCAAATGCCCGACATATGCTCCGCGAAAGCCAGGTAAGCCTAACCGAATTTCTGGAGTCACCGATGCGAAGACCAGCTCTGATCGGTGTGGCGCTACTCGCGCTCACCGCCTGTGGCCAGACGGCTACGACGAGCCCGAGTGCGCCAGCCGACCAGGGCTGGAAGCCGGTGACGATCGAGCACGCGATGGGCAAGACCGAGATCAAGGACCGGCCGGTGAAGGTCGCCGCGCTCGACTCCAGCTACGTGGACGCCGCGCTCGCTCTGGAGACCGAGGTTGTCGCGTACACCCGCTACCGCACCGACTCCGTGCCCGAGTACCTGGCGGCGGACGCGGCCAAGTACGCGAAGAACGCCAAGGCGGTCGGTGAGCTGGCGAGCCCGAACCTCGAGGAGCTCGCCACCATCGGCCCGGACCTGATCGTGTCCGCGAAGGTCAGGCACGAGCAGATCTACGACAAGCTGTCCAAGATCGGGCCGACGGTGTTCAGCACGACCACCGGCCCGACGTGGAAGGACAACATCCGCCTGCTCGGCAGGGCGCTCGGCAAGGAGGAGCTGGCGAACAAGAAGATCGCCGACTACGAGGCACGCGCCAAGAAGGTCGGCGACGCCATCCGCGCCAAGGCCGGTCACAACCCGTCGATCTCGCTGGCGCGGTTCGTCGGCGGTGAGCAGACCGTGCGGCTGTACACGGAGAAGTCGTTCCCCGGCGGCGTCCTGTTCGCCGACGCCGGCCTGGCCCGCCCCGCCGGGCAACCGACCTCGGAGAAGATCGCGGTCGACCTCAGCCGGGAGCAGATCTCCTCGCTCGACGCCGAGCGGATCTTCGTCTCCGCCTGGACGGACCCGAAGGGCGAAACGGAGAAGATCAAGGAACAATATTTGGCCAACCCGTTGTGGAGTCAACTAAAAGGCCAGAAGCAGGACGTCTCCGATGTCGTTTGGGTCTCTTCGGTCAGCCTTCAGGGCGCACACGCGATGCTCGACGACCTCGCGAAGGGATTCGGAGTCGATCCAGCCCGTAGTTGATCAGTCACCCAAATAACACGAAGGGGTTCCAGGAATCATCCCGGAACCCCTTCGTGATTTACCGAATTTCAGCCCTGCTGGTGGTAGGCGTCGAGCACCTCGGCCGGGATGCGGCCCCGGTCCGACACCTTCATGCCCTGCTTGCGGGCCCACTCGCGAATGGCCTGGTTCTGCTCACGATCCGCCGATGCCGGGCGCGCCTTCACACCGGCCGGACGACCGGGGCCAACGCGCTTGCGACCGCCTGCACGACGTGCACTTCCCACGAAGTCGGCCAAGGCATCGCGAAGTTTGCCCGCATTCCCCGAGGAAAGGTCGATCGTGTAGCTGACACCGTCCAGCCCGAACTCGACGGTCTCCTCCGCAGTGGAGCCGTCCAGGTCGTCGACGAGGGTCACCGTGACCTTCTGCGCCATGCGTATCCTCCTGGACCCCGAATGCGCGGTCACCCGCACGCCAACTAATGCCTCTTGCGAGGCAGGTTAGCGCACGGGTGCCGCATTGCACCTATCGACATCCGGAAAGTTACTCATTCAGGGCGAACGAGCGGGAACAAGATGGTCTCCCGGATACCCAGACCCGTGAGGGCCATCAGCAGCCGATCGATACCCATTCCGACACCACCACTCGGTGGCATTCCGTACTCCAGTGATCGCAGAAAGTCCTCATCGATCGGCATCGCCTCGTGGTCGCCGGCCGCGCCAAGACGTGCCTGCGCTTCGAGGCGTTCGCGCTCGATGACCGGGTCCACCAGTTCGGAGTAACCGGTTCCCAGTTCGAAACCGCGCACGTACAGATCCCACTTTTCGGCGACGCCCGGCTTGCTGCGGTGCTGCCTGGTCAGCGGCGACGTCTCGACCGGGTAGTCGCGCACGAACGTGGGCAGGTAGAGCGAGTCGCACACCAGGTGCTCCCACAGCTCCTCGACCAGCTTGCCGTGCCCGAACTTGGGGTTGACCTCGAGTTCGTGCCGGTCACAGAGCTTGCGCAGCACCTCGGCAGGCGTCTCGGGGGTGATTTCCTCACCAACCGCCTCGGACAACGACTCGTAGATGCTGATCGTGGTCCATTCACCCGACAGGTCGTACTCGGTGCCGTCCGCCAAGGTGACGATCTGCGATCCCGTCACGGCTTCCGCGGCTTCCTGGATCAGCTCGCGCGTCAGCTTCGCGTTGGTGTCGTACGTGGCGTAGGCCTCGTAGTACTCCAGCATCGAAAACTCGGGCGAATGCGACGAGTCCACGCCCTCGTTGCGGAAGTTGCGGTTGATCTCGAAGACCTTCTCGATGCCGCCGACGACGCAGCGCTTCAAGTACAGCTCCGGCGCGATGCGCAGGAACAGGTCGATGTCAAGGGCGTTCGAGTGCGTGATGAACGGACGCGCGGACGCACCACCCTGCAGCGTCTGCAACATCGGCGTCTCGACTTCGAGGAATCCGCGCCGGTGGAACGAGTCGCGCAGAGAACGAACAACGTTCGCACGGGCCCGAACGGTGTCCCGCGCCAACGGCCGCAGGATGAGGTCGACGTACCGCTGGCGAATGCGAGTTTCCTCGCCGAGTTCCTTGTGCGCGACCGGCAACGGGCGCAACGACTTCGACGTCAGCTGCCACGAGTCGGCCATCACGGAAAGCTCGCCGCGGCGCGAGCTGATGACCTCGCCGTGGATGAAAACGTGGTCGCCGAGGTCGACGTCGGTCTTCCACTCGGAAAGCGCTTCTTCACCCACGCCGGCGAGGCTCAGCATCGCCTGCAGTTCGGTGCCGTCGCCTTCGCGCAACGTCGCGAAGCACAGCTTTCCGGTGTTGCGCATGAACATCACGCGCCCGGTCACTCCGACCATCTGGCCGGTCTGCGTGTCGGGTTCGAGTTCGGGATGCGCGTCGCGAATCTCGCGCAGCGTGTGCGTGCGCTCGACTTCGACGGGATACGGCTCCTTGCCGGAAGCGAGCAGCCGCGCACGCTTCTCCCGGCGCACGCGCATCTGCTCGGGCAGGTCCTCTTCGCTGGTCACGGGGTTTTGCTTCGGCTGCTCACTCACGCCGAGAAGGGTACGGAAGGCCGTTCCGTCAAAGCGAACCGGATACCCGTTTCACGAGGTGGCCGCCGATTCCGAGATCCACGAGGAAGGCACGCGCAAGCTCTGCTTCCGCCGGCGTGCAATCGAGGAGGATCTTCACCTCGGCGTCGCGCTTCAGCACGTCGGCCGTCACCGCACGCCGGTGACCCCGGCACCGGTAGCCGCGCCGACGAACACGTCGATGCCGTCCCCGTCGCCGCCGGTGGTATCGCCCAGATGCCCGTAGTCCAGCGGATACACGGCATCCTGGTACCGCGGATGAGCCGTCCCGCGCGGCCGGTCGACCACCACGTCGGACGTGCGAACCAGCTCGTCCAACCCCGCGAAGAACCCCACCACGCCATTCTGGACGAACAGCCACGAACTAGGTTGGACGGATGGATCTACACGCGAGGCGAGCGGACTCGTTCGGTGACCAGGCCGAGGCCTACGCCGAACACCGGCCTGACTATCCCGTGGCGGCGATCCGGTGGGCTCTGGAGCCGCTAGGCACCTCGGAGCAGTTGGAAGTGATGGATCTCGCCGCCGGCACCGGCAAGCTGACCGCGGGTCTGGTCGCGGAGGGCCACCGCGTGACGGCCGTGGAGCCCAACGAGCAGATGCTGTCCGAGCTCGTGCGCCGCGTTCACGACGTGCGCGCGCTGCCCGGCCACGCGGAACACATCCCGGTTCCGGACCACACGATGGACGCCGTGCTGGTCGGCACCGCGTTCCACTGGTTCGACCAGGCGAAGGCGCTGCAGGAGATCGCGCGCGTGCTGCGGCCGGGCGGGGTCGTCGCGGCGATGTGGAACGAACACGACCTGGATTCCGCGTGGCTGGCCGAGTTCGACCGGCTGTCGTCGACGAGCGTCGAGTCGCAGCGGCAGGACCCGACGGGTGTGATGACGCACCCGTCGTTCGGCCCGGTGGAGCGGCGGACGTTCCCGCACGCGCACCGCAGGGAGTCACCGGAAGCGCTCGTCGCCACGGTCAACACCCATTCGCGGATGCTCGTCGTCGACGACGAGGAGCGGGGTGCGATCAACGAGAAGATGCTCGCGTTCCTCCGCACGCGGCCGGAGACGTCGAACGGGCCGTTCGACGTCCCCCTGCGCACGGAGGTGTTCCGGGCGGTGCGCGTCAGCGAGTAGGCAGGTTGCGCTCGAAGACGAGCCGCAACCCCAGCAGGGTCAGGTCGGGCACGTGGTGCGCGATCTCCGAGGACTCCGAGACGACCAACGGCGCGAGGCCGCCGGTGGCGATCACGGTCACGGGACCGGGATCGGTCTGCTGGAGCTCCTCGGTGATCTTGCGCACCAGCCCGTCCACCTGGCCGACGAACCCGTAGACGATGCCGGACTGCAGGCACTCCACGGTGTTCTTGCCGATCACGTTGCGCGGCCTGACCAGCTCGACCTTGCGCAGCTGAGCGGCACGGGCGGCCAGCGCGTCGACCGAGATCTCGATGCCGGGCGCGAGCGCACCGCCGAGGAACTCGCCGCGCGACGAGATCACGTCGAGATTCGTGGACGTGCCGAAGTCGACCACGATGCACGAGGTCGAGTAGAGGTGGTGGGCGGCCAGCGTGTTGATCACACGGTCCGAGCCCACCTCCTTCGGGTTGTCGACGAGCAGCGGCACGCCGGTCTTCACGCCCGGCTCCACCAGCACCTTCGGCACGGTGTCGTAGTAGCGGCCGAGCATCACGCGCAGCTCGCGCAGCACCGCGGGGACGGTGGACAACGCGGAGATGCCGGTGATCTTGTCGGCGTACTCGCCGAGCAGGCCGCGCATGGTCAGCGCGAGCTCGTCGGCGGTCATCCGTGCGTCGGTGCGCATGCGCCAGTCGCGCACGAGCGGGGCCGTGTCGCCGACCCCGTCGTACAGGCCGAGCACGATGTTGGTGTTGCCGACGTCGATGGCGAGCAGCACGGTGCGTTCCTCAGTTCTCGGCCTGGATCAGCGCGTCCAGCGCGGTCGCCTCAACGGTCTCAGACGACGGTGACGAATTCGGGGCACTCGTGGAGCCGTTCACCAGACCGGAACCCTCTGGCGCGTGCGCCGGGTCGGCACCGAGGTCGACGACCTTGTTGTCGGCGTCCACGAAGACCACCCGCGGCTGGTAGGTGCGGGACTCGGCGTCGTCCATCTGCCCGTAGGCGATGAGGATGACGATGTCGCCGGGGTGCACGAGGTGTGCCGCCGCGCCGTTGATGCCCAGCACGCCGGAGCCGCGCTCACCGGGGATGACGTAGGTCTCCAGCCGCGCGCCGTTGGTGACGTCGACGATGGCGACCTGCTCGCCCGCCAGCAGGTCGGCGGCCTCCATCAGGTCCTCGTCCACCGTCACCGAACCGACGTAGTGCAGGTCGGCCTGCGTCACGGTGGCCCGGTGGATCTTGGACTTCAGCATCGTGCGGAACATGTCATTCCCCCTACTCGTCGCCTTCGCCGAGCAACACCGCGATGTTGTCGATCAGACGGGTGGAACCGACCTTGGCCGCCACGAGCAGCCTGGCGTCGCCGTTCTCCGGCGCGGGACCGAGGTCGGCCCCGCGCAGCTCCAGGTAGTCCAGCTCGACCTCCGGCACCTGCGCCAGCACGTCGTGCGCCGCCTTGAGCACCGCGTCGGCGCCCTGCGAGCTGACGTGGGCACCCGCGGTGAGCGCGGCCGACAGCGTGACGGCGTGGTGGCGCTGCTCCGGGGTCAGGTAGGCGTTGCGCGACGACAGCGCCAGGCCGTCCTGCTCGCGTACCGTCGGCACGCCGACGACGTCGAGCGGGAAGTTCAGGTCCCGCGCCATCTTGTGGATCAGCTGCAGCTGTTGGTAGTCCTTCTGCCCGAACACCGCGAACGTGGGCTGCACGATGTTGAACAGCTTCGACACCACGGTCAGCACGCCCGCGAAGTGGCCGGGCCGTGACGCGCCCTCCAGCTCGTCTCCCAGCGGACCGGGGTGCACGGTGACCTGCGCACCATCGGGGTACATGTCCTCGGCGGACGGCGCGAACACCAGGCCCACGCGCTCCGCGCGGCAGATGTCCACATCGGACTCGAACTGGCGCGGGTACTTCGCGAGGTCCTCGTTCGGCCCGAACTGCAGCGGGTTCACGAAGATCGACACCACGACCACCGTGTTCTGCATGACCTGGGCCTCGCGGATCAGCTGCCGGTGGCCCGCGTGCAGAGCGCCCATCGTGGGCACCAGCGCGACGTTGCGGCCGGCGTTGCGCAGCGCGCGGACGACCCGGTTGAGCCGCTGCGGGTCGCGGTGCACCGTGACGTCGTCCGGGCGGTAGTCGTCCTTGGTCAGTGGCTTGGTCACGTCAGTCCTCAAGAGTGGTGCGAACGTCGTTGGCCGCGTCGGGCTTGAGCAACCCCGAGTGCTCGGCCCGTTCGACGGTGCGGCGGGCGAGCACGCGGTAGCTGGGCAGGATCTCGGGTGCCTGTGCGGCGAGCACGTCGAGGTGCTTGCGCAAGGTACCCGTGTCGCCGCGGGCGACCGGACCGGTGAGGCCTCGGTCACCGTGGCGCAGCGCGTTGTCGAGCGCGGCGGACAGCAACGGGCCGAGCAGGCGCTCGGCGTTGGCGACGCCGGCGTTGCTGAGCAGGTCGGCGGCGTCGCGGACCAGCGTGATCAGGTGGTTCGCCCCGTGGGCCAGTGCCGCGTGGTAGAGCGGGCGCACGGCCTCTGGCACCCGGACCGGTTCGGCGTCCATCTCCACGACCAGGGCCTCGCCGACGCTCCACGCCACCTCGTCGCCGTCGGCAGCGGTGACGCCGACGCACGCGGCGCTCATCCGCTGCAGGTCCTCCGAGCGTCCGGTGAAGGTCATGACGGGGTGCAGCGCGAGCGTGAGGGCACCGAGCGCAGCAGCGGGTTCGAGCACCTTGACGCCCTGGGCGCCACTGGTGTGCACGATGATCTGGCCCGCACGCAGCGAGTCCGTGGCGACCAGGCCTTTCACCAAGCCCGCGAGTTCGTCGTCGGGAACGGCCAGCAGCACGAGATCAGCGAGCTTGGCGACTTCCGTCGGGTCCTCGATCGGGACACCGGGCAGCAGCTCCTCGGCGCGGTTGCGGGAGGCCTGGGAGACGGCGGACGTGCCGACCACCACGTGGCCCGTCCTGGCCAGCGCGGCGCCCAGCACGGAACCGACCCTGCCTGCCGAGATGACACCAACGGCGAGCCTGGCCGGACGTGGGGTCGCGTCCATGCGACTAACTCCTTCTGACGTTCCAGTCCCGGTTCGGGTACCAGACGACGCCGCCGAGGGTAGACCGGCGTTCACCTGGATGTACCTGGTCGGTGACCGGATTCACCGGCGTGCGGCCGCCCTGGCGGCGTGCAGGGTGTCGAGCAGCACCCCGTGGCGGTGCTCGGCGCTCTGACCCGCTGTTCCCTGTTCGATGCGGTGGCGCAGGAACGCCAGCTCGGTGACGGCGATCTGGTAGGTCTTCACGGACTTGGCCGCCGCGTCACCGGACTTGCGCTTGACCGCCCGCAGCCAGTTCCTGCGCCCGTTGAGGCTGGCCAGCAGCGCCACCTCGCTGTTGGCGATCCACCGGTTCTGCGCCATCGCGGCCAGCTGGCCGGCCACGATCCGCTGCTCCCTGCGGCGCTGCCAGACCACGATCGAGACCGCACCGGCGAACACCGGCACCATGATCAGGAAGTACAGGTTGATGAAGTCCGACCCGGTGCCGACCGTCGTGGAGAAGTTCCACAGCGAGTGCAGGCCGACCGCGGTGAGGTAGCCGCCGATCGGGGCGAGGATCCGCACCGTGGCGTTGCCGGTGCTCGCCGCGATGCCGACACCGATGCCGGTCATGGCCGTGAACAGCGGGTGCGCGAACGGCGACAGCACCCCGCGCAGGACGAACAGCGCGATCACGCCGCCACCCATGTTGCCGAGCCCGTTCTCCAGGAAGACCCGGCCGAAGTACCAGATGTTCTCGGTGAACGCGAAGCCCGCGGCCGTGATGCCCGCGTAGACCATGCCGTCCACGACGCCGTCGAACTCGTGCCTGCGGCGCAGGAAGACCGCGAGCAGGAACGCCGCCTTGGTCGCCTCCTCGACGATCGGCGCCCCGACGACGGCGGTGAACGTCGTGCCGTCCTGGTAGAGCAGGTCACCGAGCACGCGGCTGGTCTGGTTGAACGCGAGCGAGCTGATCGTCGCCCCGCACGCTCCCCACACGAACGCGAAGAGCAGCATCTTCGCCGGTTCCGGCTCCCAGCGGTCGATCCACAGGAACGCGCTCACCACGAACGCGACGGGGATCAGCGCCGCGGCGGCACCGACCAGCAGCGGCTCGATGCCGATGGCCGACGTGCCCAGTGCGAACAGCACCAGCCCGGCGGCGGCGAGGGCGATCAGCGCCACGACGGGGAACAGGACGGTCCAGCGGCGCTGCTCGATGCGCTTGCGGGTCGGCGTCGGCGTGAGGTCGGCGTCGGTCACGGGAAATGACCTTAGATGCACACTTGTCCGATGTTCGACTGGGAAGCCGCTTGGCACTCCGCTCTGTACGGCCCAGGTGGCTTCTTCGCGCGCGGTGAGAAGCCGTCGTCGCACTTCCGCACGTCGCCACTGGTGGGTCCGGAGCTGGCCACGGCGCTTCTGGAGCTGTTGTCACGGGTGGACGCCGCTCTCGGATTTCCCCCGGTCGTGGACTTCGTCGACGTCGGCGCGGGTGGGGGTGAGCTGGCGTTCGCGGTGCGTTCGCTGGCGTCGGGATCGCTGGCGTCCCGGTTGCGCGTGACGGCCGTCGAGCTCGGTCCTCCCGTTGAGCTGCCTGGGGTTCGGTGGGTTTCCGAGGTGCCTTCGTGTGTCGGGCTGCTGGTCGGGCACGAGTGGCTCGACTCGATTCCGTGCCCGGTGGTGACCGGGCCTTCCGCCGATCCGTGGATCACCCGGTGGTGGCCTTCGCTGCGTGACGGGGAGCAGGCCGAGGTGGGGGCGCCCCGGGATGCCGCCTGGGCCGCCGCGGTCTCTTCGGTGCGCGGCGCGGCCTTGGCGATCGACTACGGACATCTGGTGTCGTCTCGGCGGTTCACGTTGACCGGGTATCGCGCCGGGCGTCAGGTGCCGCCGGTGTTCGACGGGTCCTGCGACATCACCGCGCACGTCGCCTTCGACTCAGCCGCCTCGGCCGCCGGCGGGGATTGGGTTCTGGTGTCGCAACGGGATGCGCTGGCCGCGCTGGGCCTGGCCGGTTCGGCCTCCGGTTCGGGCTGGGAGTGGCTGGAGTCGGCGGCGCGAGCCGGGCGGATCGCCGAACTGCGCGATCCGTCAGGTCTGGGCGGGTTCGGCTGGCTGCTGCACGGCAACGGGGTGGCCGTCGCGGACCTGCTGCCCGCGCTCCCGCCCTGGCGTCCGAATCCCGCCAGCTTTCCGGAGTCCTGAGGACGATCGTTGGCGGCATGCGAATCCACAACGTGCCGACGTCCGCCGCCCTGTCCGACCCCGGTCGCGAGTACCGCGCCTCCGAACCGGACGCGCCGCTGCGCTGCTGCCTGCGGAAGTCGCTGCCGGACGAGCCGGTCTGGTTGTTCCGCTACTCGCCTTCGTCGGGCAAGGGACCGTACGCGGAGGTCGGACCGATCTTCACCCACGTGGACTGTCCCGACGAGCCTTCGTTGGATCGTCTTCCTGTCGAACTGTTGAACAATCCCCGGATTCTACGTTCCTACAACGCCGCAGGTCAGATCCATGATGGCGAGGTGGTGGAGCCTGGATCGTTCGATCGTGTGATCGAAGGATTGTTCAACAATCCCGAGATCGAGTCGCTCCAGGTCCGCAGCGTCTCGCACGGGTGCTTCTACTTCGCGATCACCAGGGCGTGAGCGGCCGCGCGAGAGCGTGAAACCATGCTCTGGTGAGCGAGCAGATCACCGTCGGCGTGGGTGCGGGCGCCCAGTACCTGGGCGTGGACCGCGTGATCGACCTGGGCCCCCTGCACCCGTCCGCCCACGGCGCCTACCGCCTGCGCCTGACCGTCACACCAGACCTGGTGATCACCGCCGCCGAGCCGCTCGTCGGCCACCTGCACCGCGGCGCCGAGAAGCTGTTCGAGGTCCGCGACTACCGCCAGGTGCTGACGCTCGCCAACCGGCACGACTGGCTCTCCGCGTTCTGCAACGAACTGGCCGTCGCGCTGGCCGTCGAACGCATGACGGGCATGGACGTCCCGGCGCGCGCCCAGTGGCTGCGCGCCCTGCTCTGCGAACTCAACCGGCTGATGGCGCACATGGTCTTCCTGACCCCGTTGTGCCCCAACGCCGCCGCGTACCGCGAAGGCGTGCAGTCGCTGATGGAAGAGGCGTCGGGCGGCCGCATCCACTTCATGTTCAACCGGATCGGCGGCCTGCGCGAGGACGTCCCGGGGGGCTGGACGTCCAGGGTGGGCGACTTCTTGTCCACTGTGGACGTCAGTCGGCTGGAGGTCGACTTCTCGAAGCTGGAAGGGCTCGGGGTTCTGCCGTACGCCGACGCGTTGGCGTACGGCGTCACCGGGCCGATCGGGCGCGCCAGCGGTGTGGACTTCGATCTGCGGCGTGATGACCCGTTGCCCGCCTACGAGTCGTTGTCGGTCACGCCTGTCGTGCGGACCGAGGGCGACGCCGCTGCGCGCGTGCGGTGCCTTCTGGACGAGGCACGGCTGTCCGTGACGTTGGCGGCGAAGTGCTTGGAACAGCTGCCTTCCGGGCCGGTGAACGTCCGCCTGCCCAAGGCGATCAAGGCACCCGAGGGCTCGGTCTACACGCGCGTCGAGGCCCCACTGGGCACCTCGGGTGTGCACCTGTCGTCGCGCGGCGAGAAGACACCGTGGCGCCTCAAGCTCCGGACGCCGTCGTTCAACAACGTTCAGGCGCTGTCGGCGCTGTTGCCGGGTACCGCGGTGGACGACCTGCCGGCCGTGTTGAGCAGCTTCGCCGTCATCGTCGGCGACATCGACAAGTAACTAGTCGTCGCGGCGACGCCGGCGACGAGGCGCGTCGCCACCGCCCAGGGACGCCAGCAGCTCGCTCACGGACTTGCCGTCGGCGTGCGCACCCGACGGGTCTTCCGGCGCTGCCCTGCGTCCGGTCGAGACCGCAGGCAGGCGCGTGGACGAGTCCTCGGCGACCCTGCGGCCGGCGACCGGTGCCTCGTCCGGCACGGACCGGCGTCCGGTCGGCACCACCGGCAGCCGGGTCGAGGACTGGTCGGCAGCCCTGCGGCCGGACGGCGGCAGCGACACCAGCGAGTCCTCTGCCGAACGCCTGGACGAAGTCTCACGTGAGGGCGCGTCGTCGTCGGCGCGGCGGCGGCCACCGGAAGAGCCACCGCTGGACGGCTTCAAGGTCTCCCACGAGCCGCTGTCCTGATCGGCCTCCGGACGCTCGTCGGCACGGCGGCGGCCACCACCGGCGGGCTGTCGCGGCTCGGCGGCGAACGCCTTCGGGTTGATCATCTCGGTGCGCTCGGCCACGCGGGAACGCGGCTCCGGCTTGCGCGTCTCGACGGCCTTGGCGACCGCGGCGGGTGCCTTCGGCTGCTCGGCCGGGCGCGGCAGCGGTTCGGCGCGGTTCTGGGGCTGCGGGCGCGGCACGCGTTCGGTGCGGTGGGCCTGCGCCTGCACGGGCTGGGGCTTGGCGGGCGGTGCCTTGACCGTCGGCGGCTGAGAGACGGGAGGCGTGTTGACGCCGCCGAGTCGTGCTGCCGCTCCAGCGCCCGCCGGACGCTGCTGCGGACGCGCCGGCTCCTGCTTCACGGCCTTCACCGGCTCGCGGCGGACCACGGCGGGCTGCGGGCGGGGCGAGGTGCGGGTCGGCTCCGGACGCGCCGGCTCCGGGCGGGCGGGCTCACGGCGCGGCGGCTGCACCTTGGCGTCGTGGGCGACGCGTTCGATCAGCTCGGTGCGCTCGGACGGCTTCTCCGTCGCGGCCGACATCGAGGTCGTGATCGCGGGTTTGGCGTTGATGACGCGCTTCTCCTGCAACGAGGACAGGCGTTGGGCGTCGGAGGCCAGGGAACGCAGGCGGGTCGACTCGGCGCGCAGTGCGACGCGTTCGACGAGGACGTCGCCACCCAGCAGGGCTTCGAGGTTGTCCCGCAACGCTCTCAGGTCGGCGCGCAGCGACTCGATGTCCGCGCGCGACTCCTCCTCGATCCGCTTGCGCGTCTCGGACTCGATCTCGAGCTCGTACTCGCGGCGGGCGGCCACCTCGCGCTCGAGCTCCAGCTCGTAGACGGACTGGAGGTCGGCCACCTCGTCGTCACGCTCAGCGACCTGCTTGCGGTACTTGGCGGCGAGGAAGGCGCCCACCAGCGCCGCCCACAGCGCGGCCACCACGGCCAGGCGCAGCATGCGGGCGCTGTCACTCGCCACGAGCACCGCCGCGGCCGCCAGGGCGAGCGTCAATGCCGCTACTAACAGCAATCGCCCGGAGCCACGACCGTGATCTTCCTGCTCGCCGTCGATCGACGCGCCTCGCCCGGTCATGCGCACTACGGTACCGCGTAGTTATGCGACTGAGACCCTACGGCCGGGTATCTAATCCTTCCCCGGCGTCTCCGTCGGCGTCTTGCAGCAGTGTTCCAACCAGAGCGCGGCAGCCGTCAGGGCAACGGCCGAAATCATCCCGACAACGGCCGCAACCAGGTCGTTCCCCGCCTCCGGGAACGAGTCGCGCACCGGGAAGACGTAGATCAGCAAGCCGGTCCAGGCACCGAACATCAACGCGCCCAGAACCGAAGAGGCCTTCGCCAGCGCCACCGCTCGGGCTGCGGTCAGCGGCTCGACGGGCCGGGCACCAGGACGACGCTGGATCCGCGCCCGCAGGCTGAACGCGAACACGACCTCGACCACGGCGATGACGAAGAGCGTCGACCCCGCCAGCCGGGGCAACGGTGGCAGCGTGTCGTACGCGAGACGCAGCAGCAGATGGGCCAGCAGCCCGGCGATGATCGCAATCGTCGCCAGGTCGCGGGGGCGGGTGAACCTCACGAGTCCATCCAACCCGAAGTCAGCACCAGATCGTCGCGCCGACGCACGCCGTCGGACGAGAACGGCAGCGCGGCAACGGGTCCGTGGCCCGGCAGCACCGCGTCCGGTTCGACGTCGAGCCACGGGATGAGGACCGTCGCGCGCTCAAACGCCCCAGGATGCGGCAGAAGCAGCTCCGGGTGGTCCGAAGTCACCCCGTCCACGGAAACCACGTCCACGTCCAACGTGCGCGGTCCCCAGCGCTTCTCCCGCACGCGGCCGGCGGCGTTCTCGAGCTCCTGGCCGCGCCGCAGCCAGCCCCACTCGTCGACGTCGTCCGCGGACACGATCACGATGGCGTTCAAGAAGTCCGGCTGGTCCTCCACGCCCCACGCCGCCGTTTCGTACACGGGCGACACTGCGACGACGAACGGCCGCAGCCCGTCCACGACGGACTGCAGGAACGCGAAGCGGTCGCCCAGGTTCGACCCGATCGAGAGGACAGCGCGGGTCAACGGGCTTCCTTCGGCAGCGGTGCCGCCAGCCTGCGCGAGCGGCGGATCGTCACCGACACGTCGTCGAAGGTCAGCGGGATCGGCGCGGACGGCTTGTGGACGGTGACCTCCACGGCGTGCAGCCGGGTGTCGGTCATCGCGGCGTCGGCGATGCGGCCGGCCACCGTCTCGATGAGATCGCACGGTTCGCCACCGACGATCGCGGCGGCCATCTCGGCGAGCTCGCCGTAGTGGTAGGTCTGGGTGAGATCGTCCGTGCGGGACGCCGAGCTGAGGTCGAGCCACAGCGTGATGTCCACGACGAACTCCTGGCCGTCGCGCTTCTCGTGCTCGAAAACGCCGTGGTTGCCGCGGACCCTCAGGCCCGTCAACGCGATCCGGTCAGCCATGTCCCCGCCTCCACGCACCGGCGACGGCGACCGCGTCCAGCGACCGGTCGACGTCGTGCACCCGCACACCCCACGCTCCGTTGAACGCGGCAAGAGCAGACACCGCCGCGGTCGCGTCTTCCCTGCCGTCCGGTGGACGGTTGCCGAGCAGCGTGCCGAGGAAGCGTTTGCGCGACGCACCCACCAGCACCGGGAAGCCCAGCTCGACCAGCTCGTCCAGGCGCTGCAACAGCTCCCAGTTGTGGTCACCGAGCTTCGCGAAACCCAGGCCGGGATCCAGCACGATCGACGACTCCGCGACACCGGCCGCCAACGCCGCCTCGACGCGCTCCAGCAGCTCGGTGCGCACGTCCATCACGACGTCGTCGTACGTCGCCAACGAGTCCATCTCCGTGCTGTGGCCACGCCAGTGCATCAGCACGTACGGCACCCCGGCCGCGGCCACCACGGACGCCATCTCCGGATCGGCCAGGCCGCCGGAGACGTCGTTCACGATCGACGCGCCCGCCTCCAGCGCCGCCGACGCGACCGCGGCGCGCATCGTGTCCACGCTGACCGGCACGCCCTCTGCGACCAGCGCGCGGATCACCGGTACAACGCGCGCGATCTCCTCGGCCGGCTCGACGCGCTCGGCACCGGGACGGGTCGACTCGCCACCGACGTCGATCAGGTCGGCCCCGCGCGCGTGCATCGCGATGCCGTGCGCGACCGCGTCCCGCCGGTCGAGGTAGCGGCCTCCGTCCGAGAACGAGTCGGGCGTCACGTTGAGCACGCCCATCACGACGCACCGGCCCGGCTTCGGCAACGAGCTCACCGCAACCGGCCCCTGATCAGCTCGATCGCCTCCGCCCTCGACGAGGCGGACGTGCGCAGCAGCCCGCGCACCGCGGACGTCGTCGTGCGCGAACCCGGCTTGCGCACACCGCGCATGCCCATGCACAGGTGCTCGGCCTCGACGACCACGATCACGCCGCGCGGCTCCAGCCTGCGCACCAGCGCGTCGGCGACCTGCGAGGTCAGCCGTTCCTGCACCTGCGGCCGCTTCGAGTAGAGGTCGACGAGCCGCGCGAGCTTCGACAGACCCGTCACCCGGCCCGCCTCGTTCGGGATGTACCCGACGTGGGCGACGCCGTGGAACGGCAGCAGGTGGTGCTCGCAGAAGCTGAACATCGGGATGTCGGTGACGAGGACGAGCTCCTCGTGGCTCTCGTCGAACGTCTTCGCGAGCACGCTGTCCGCGTCGGTGTAGAGGCCCGCGAACAACTCCCGGTAAGCCCGCGCCACTCGAGCGGGTGTCTCGCGCAGGCCCTCGCGCTCCGGATCCTCACCGCACGCGATCAACAGCTCGCGCACCGCTGCCTCTGCTCGCGCCTGGTCGAAGACCCGCCGCGCGGAGACGCCGGCCTCCCCGTTGCGGGTGAGACCGGCGTCTGCGTCGAGCTGGTTCTGCTCCGTCACTGCCGCTCGTCCTGGTCAGGCTGCGGCTTCTTCGGCTCCCAGACGTTGTGCGGCTTGCCGCCGGGCACGGTCGCCGGGGTCCATCCGGGCGGGGCGCCGTAGTTCGGCGGACCCGCCTGGTTCGTCGGCTGCACCGGCTGGTGCACGCCGTTGGACCCGTTCGGCGACGGCAGCTCCTCGGTGACCGGCTCGGCAGCAGCGGGCTCCGCCTGCTGCGAGTCGTCCTCGAGCGTGTCCTCGACGACCGGGGGCCACGGCTCGCCGCGCTCCTTGGCGAGCTCGCCAGGGGTCTTGATCGGCGGGATGTCGGACGGCGTGCGGTCACCGAAGTCGTTGAACTGGGTGATCCGCGGCCGCTTCTCGACGCCCGCGAAGATCCGCTCCAGGTCCTTGCGGTGCAGCGTCTCCTTCTCGAGCAGCTCGCGCGTGAGGTTGTCGAGGACGTCGCGGTAGGTGTTGAGCACCTCGTACGCCTCGGTGTGCGCCGCCTCGATGAGCTTGCGCACCTCCTCGTCGATCTCGTGCGCGACCTCGAGCGAGTAGTCCGCCTGACGGCCCGCCGAGCGGCCGAGGAACGGCTCGCCCTGCTCCTGGCCGTACTTCACCGCGCCGAGCCGCGCGCTCATGCCGTACTCGGTGACCATCGCGCGGGCGATCTTGGTCGCCTGCTCGATGTCGTTGGACGCACCCGTGGTGGGCTCGTGGAACACGAGCTCCTCCGCCGAGCGGCCACCCAGTGCGAACACCAGCCGCGCGATCATCTCGGACCTGGTCATCAGGTCCTTGTCCTCCTCAGGCACCGCCAGGGCGTGACCACCCGTGCGGCCGCGGGCGAGGATCGTGACCTTGTAGAGCGGGTCGATGTCCGGCATGGCCCACGCAGCGAGCGCGTGGCCCGCCTCGTGGTACGCGGTGATCTTCTTCTCCTTCTCGGAGATGAGCCGGCTCTTGCGGGCCGGACCACCGATCACGCGGTCGACCGACTCCTCCAGCGCGGCCGCGGTGATGACGTGGCCGTTCTGGCGGGCGGTGAGCAGTGCCGACTCGTTGATCACGTTCGCCAGGTCGGCGCCGGAGAAACCGACGGTGCGCTTGGCGAGACCGTCGAGGTCGGCGTCGGCGGCCAACGGCTTGCCCTTGGCGTGCACCCGGAGGATCTGCCTGCGGCCCTTCATGTCCGGTGCGGACACCGGGATCTGGCGGTCGAAGCGGCCGGGACGCAGCAGGGCCGGGTCGAGGATGTCGGGACGGTTCGTCGCCGCGATCAGGATGATCCCGCCACGCGAGTCGAAGCCGTCCATCTCGACGAGCAGCTGGTTCAGCGTCTGCTCGCGCTCGTCGTGACCGCCGCCGAGACCGGCACCGCGGTGACGGCCGACCGCGTCGATCTCGTCGACGAAGATGATGCACGGCGCGTTCTGCTTGGCCTGTTCGAACAGGTCGCGCACACGCGAGGCACCGACACCGACGAACATCTCGACGAAGTCCGAACCGGAGATCGAGTAGAACGGCACGCCGGCCTCACCGGCGACAGCCCTGGCGAGCAGCGTCTTACCGGTTCCCGGCGGGCCGTACAGCAGCACGCCCTTCGGGATCTTCGCGCCGAGCGCCTGGTAGCGGCCGGGGTTCTGGAGGAAGTCCTTGATCTCCTCGAGCTCCTCGACGGCCTCCTCGGCACCGGCGACGTCGGAGAACGTCGTCTTGGGCATGTCCTTGGACAGCTGCTTGGCCTTGGACTTGCCGAAGTTCAGAACGCGGTTGCCGCCGCCCTGAGCGTTGTTCATCATCCACATCAGCAGCAGCAACAGCAGGCCGAGCGGCACGAGGTAGATCAAGATCTGCATCAGGATGGACTCCTGGCTGACCTTGGTCTCCACGGTCGGCTTGTTGCCGGCCTGGTCGAGGACGTTGAAGATCTCGTCCGTGGCGCTGGCCGGGAACTGCGTGATGAGGCGGTTGCTGCCCTCGAACGTCGTTCCGTCGGTGAGGGTGAGCCGGAGCCGCTGCTCCTTGTCCTCGATCGTGGCTTCCTTGACCTTGCCGTCCCGCACCTGTTGGAGTGCTTGGGACGTCTTGACCGGGTGGTAGCCCCGTGAGTCGTCGAAGAGCACGGTGAAGACGAAGTAGAGCAGCAACACCGCAGCGATCCACAGCAGCGGGTTGCGAAGCAGGCGCTTGCGGTCCATGCACTTACGGCCGGCGGGCGGCCTCGACCCTCCCTGACTTGCGCGTCGGGCAGTGGAAGACCCACATACCGCGTCCGACCAGCCTACCGCCCGCTGGTCGGGTACTGAGCAACCAACGGTCGGGGGCGGTCCCGGGTTCCCACGCGTGACCGCTGCCACGCACGTTCACGCAGTTTGGTTCATCCGGAACAAATACGGCCGTCCGGATGAGTGACGCAGGTCACGCCATCTCATTACGTTTGGGGGTCACATGTCATCCTCATTCATCCCCCGAGTGTTCCCCCGCCACTCGAAAGAGTGAACACGTGACCGAAGGTAAGTAACTGTATGTCAGCACGTCACACGTCCCCCGGATTGTTCCGGCGGGTTGCGCTGCCCGTGGGCGCCCTGCTCGGAGTGGTCGCGGCGGCAGGCGTCACGGTCGTGGCACTACGTGTCACCAGCGGCGCCGACTGCTCCGGCGCACTGCCGTTGAAGGTCGCCGTCACACCTGCCGCGTTAGATGTGGTGAACGCGGCAGCGCAGGACTACCAGCGGTCGCAACCGGTCGTGAAGGGCCGCTGCGTTCAGGTCCAGGTCGAGTCGCGCAACGCGGCCGACGTGGCGAACGAGCTCCCCACCGCGCAGATCAACCCGCACTCCCTCTGGATCCCCGACTCCTCGATGTGGGCCGCGGAGGCCCAGCGGCAGGCCGCGGAAACCGGCCCCGAGGCCCCGAAGCTCGACATCAAGCCCTCGCTCGCCTCCAGCCCGCTCGTGATGGCCGGTTCCGAGAAGGCCATGTCCAAGATCGGCTACCCGGTCACCCCCGTCTCCTGGTCCAAGGTCGTCGACCCGAAGGTCCAGGTCTCGATGAGCGACCCGACGATGACCTCCGAGGGCCTCGCCTCGCTGTTCGTGATCCGCACCCTGCTGGGCAACCCGGACGGCACGCCCAAGCCGGAGCTGGTCGGCACCCTGCTGCGCGTGGGCCGCAGCGCCGTCCCGTCGGTGCGCGACTCGTTCGGCAAGGTCACCACGGACGCGGAGAAGGCACCGCTCTTCGCCGCGACCGAGCAGTCCGTCGTCGCGAACAACCGCGCTGCGAAGGACAACCTCGTCCTGGGCGCCCCGCCCAAGGAGGGCACGCTGTCCTTCGACTTCCCGCTGGTCCGGGTCTCCCGCCAGAACGAGCCGGAGGGCATCGGCGACGCCGCCGCGGAGTTCGAGAAGGTCCTGCGGTCGGCCGAGACCTCCAAGCGCTTCGGCGAGGCGGGCTTCCGCACCGTCCAGGGCGCCGCGCCGGCCAAGTGGTCGACCGACGTCGAGGGCGTGCAGGCCGGCGACGTGAAGCTGATCGAGACCCCGAACGCCGACCAGGTGTCCGAGCTGCTGCGCACGTGGGGCGCCATCAGCCTCGACATGCGCATGCTGACCGTCATCGACGTCTCCGGCTCGATGATCGACAAGGACCGCAACGGCAAGACTCGAGTGGAGGCCGCGGCGGAGGCGTCCATGACCGCACTCGCAATGCTGCCGGACACCACGCAGATCGGCCTGTGGGCGTTCTCGACCGACAAGAAGCCGCCGCAGGACTGGATCGAGCTCGTGCCGATCGGCCCGCTGGGCGAGCCGCTCGCCGGCGTCACCCGCCGCAAGCGCCTCGAGGCCGGCGCCAGCCAGCTGCCAGGACTCGTCGGCGGCGGCACGGCGTTGAACGACACGACCCTCGCGGCGTACCGGCACGTGCTGTCCACCTACGACCCGTCGAAGGTCAACTCGGTGGTGCTGATGACCGACGGCCGCAACGACGACACCGGTTCGTCGATCGACACCGCGACGTTGATCGAGACCCTGAAGCGGGAGACCGACCCGACCAAGCCCGTGCCGATCATCATGGTCGGGCTCGGGGACGAGGTCGACATGGATGCGCTGCGGTCCATTTCCGCTGCTACCGGAGGTAAGGCGTATCAGGCGCCGACTCCGGAGGACATCCGCGGGGTGCTGCTGGACGCCGTTTCGCAGCGGCGGTGCCGGCCGAACTGCTGACCCACCGCAATCGCGAAAACGGGGGCGCTGCCACGAATGGCAGCGCCCCCGTTTCACGTCAGGAGAACCGTCAGCTCGAGTACACCTTCGGGTCCAGGGTGCCGATGTACGGCAGGTCCCGGTACCTCTCGGCGTAGTCCAAGCCGTACCCGACCACGAACTCGTTGGGGATGTCGAAGCCGACGTACTTCACCGGCACCTCGACCTTCACCGCGTCTGGCTTGCGCAGCAGCGTGCACACCTCCAGGGACCGAGGCCGGCGCGACTGCAGGTTCTTGAGCAGCCACGACAGTGTGAGGCCCGAGTCGATGATGTCCTCGACGATCACCACCCTGCGGTCGGCGATGTCTCGGTCCAGGTCCTTCAGGATCCGCACCACGCCCGAAGAGGACGTGGAGGAGCCGTAGGACGAAACGGCCATGAACTCGAGCTGCACAGGAACGGGCAGCGCTCGGGCCAGGTCGGCCATGAACATCACCGCGCCCTTGAGAACGGTGATAAGCACGAGGTCGGAGTCACCTTCTGGGTGATCATCCGCGACCTGCTTGGCGAGTTCGGTGACCTTGTCGCTGATCTCCTGCTCGGTGATGAGCACGGATGCGATGTCGCCGTCGTACACGGACAGGTCCCCTCTGCTTAAGACTGTGGTTCAACAACGAGCCTGCCATGCGCGCGCCGCACGACAAAGCCGCCGGGTAGCCAAACACCGCCCTGACCGCGCCATTCACTCACGAGTGCGTCAACACGACGCAGGTGCGAATCGGACAGTTCCGGCACTCCCTCGTCGATGAGCCACGACCTGAGCACTCTCCGTCGAAGTGCGACGGGCAACTCGGCGATGTCGTCCACGGCACAGCAGTCGCCGCCGAACGCCGCGGCCAGCGAGTCGAGTGCGTCACAGTCCTCGCGCAGCTGGGCAGCCGTGCGCGCCAACGACGACGCGACACCGCCCTGCAGCACGTCCTCCAGCAACGGCAGGACCTCCGAACGCAACCGCACGCGGGTGAACGACGGATCCGAGTTGTGCGGGTCCTCCCACACCTCGATGCCCTGCTCCGCACAGAAAGCACGGGTGGCGGCACGCGACACGCCGAGCAGCGGTCGCCCCCACGGCGGGTCGAACGCACGCATCCCCGCGATCGAACGCGGGCCGGAGCCGCGGCCCAGGCCCAGCAGCACGGTCTCGGCCTGGTCGTCGAGGGTGTGGCCGAGCAGCACGACGCCGGAAGCAGGCCTCAGAGCCGCGTAACGCGCCTTGCGGGCCGCCGCCTCCGGGCCACCGGGCCCCGAGACCTCGACGGCCTCCACACGGGCCACGAGACCAAACTCCGCACACTGCCGGGCCGCGCGCAGCGCCACGTCACCGGAACCGAGCTGCAGCTGGTGGTCGACGATCACGGCGGAAGCGCCGGGGACGAACCGGCCGACACACGCGGCCAGCGCCAGGGAGTCGGCGCCGCCGGAGACCGCGACGGTCACCGCGTCCGGGCGCACCTCGTCGAGGAACCTCCGCACCGCCGTCCTGATCTCGGCGACCGGGCCGTTCACGGTGCCTCACTCACGGGGCCACGCGACGCAGCCAGGTCATCGGCTCGGCGATCTCGGCACGGGTCGGCAGGGTCTCGGCCGAGGTCCAGATCGCGTTGAAACCGTCCATCCCGACGCGTTCCACGACGTACTCGGTGAACGCCGCGCCCTCTTCGTACTGGCGCACCTTCGCGTCCACGCCGAGCAGCGTGCGCAGGACCCGGTCCAGCAGGCCGCCGCCCTTGCGGCGCGCGGTGAAGCGGTGGCGGATGGTCGACACCGACGGCACGACGGTGGGGCCGACCGCGTCCATCACGTGGTCCGCGTGGCCTTCGAGCAAAGTGGACAGTGCGATCAACCGGTCCAGCACGGCTTTCTGCTGCGGCGACTGGATGAGCTCGATCAGCCCGATCGGGCCGTCGCCCGCGCGCAGCTTGTGCCGGAAGTCGCGGATCACGTCCGGCAGCGGCGCTCGATCGTCGTCCATTGTGGAGAGAAGCGCCGTGACCTGGTCGGAGAAGTACCTCCGCAGCCACGGCACACCGGTGAACTGCAGGCGGTGCGTGCACTCGTGCAGGCACACCCACATCCGGAAGTCGTCGTCGGGCACGTCCAGGGCCTGTTGCGCACCAACGATGTTCGGCGCGACGAGCAGCAGCCGTCCCGCCAGCTGGTCGCTCGGGCTGAACGGGTCGTACTGGCCGAGCACCCGCGACGACAGGAACGCCATCACGACGCCCGCCTGCACGCCGGCCGTGCCCGCGAGGATGCTCGCCATCGCTCCGGCCTGACGCGGCATCGCGGGCGCGGTCAGGGCGGCGAGGCCCTGCGCGGCGGCCCTGACCCACGCGGGGCGGTCCACGACCTCACCCGGCAGCAGCGGCAGACCCTGGCCGAGGCCTGTCAGCTCGCGCACGTGCACCTCGGCCTGAGGCGCGAGCTCACGAAGTCTGCCGACGACGTGGTCGGCCTGGTCCTTGCCGATCACCGGGCCCGGCCGCACGAGCCGGACGGCGGTCGCCACCGCCAGCTCCCAGTCCACCGGGCCGAGCTCTGCCTCCGTCGCGCCGTTCACCCTGCCGAAGTTACCTGCGCACGCCCCGCTACGAACAGCCACAGCCCCGCAACGCAGCGGCCATCACGTCCAGCGCCGGCCTCACCTCGAGCTCCGGGTTGCGGTTGCTCGCCGACATGAACGAGAACACGAGCACCCGCCCGTCGACGTCGACGACCACGCCGGCGAGCGCGTTGACGCCGGTGAGCGTGCCCGTCTTGGCCCGCACCCAGCCCTTGCCGCCGGACGCGCTGCCGCCGTACCGACCGGCCAGGGTGCCGCTGCCGCCCGCCACCGGCAGTGCCGTCAGCAACGGCCGCAGCTTCGCCGTGCGCGGGTCGTCGAGCGTGGGCTTGGCCGCCGTGGCCAGCACGTCGGTGAGCAGCTTGGCGGGGATCTTGTTCGTGGCCGAGAGGCCGCTGCCGTCGACGAAGTTCGCGCCGGTGAGGTCGAACCCGTTCTTGGTCAGGACGTCGCGCACCGCCTTGACGCCACCGGCGAACGACGGCTCGTTGCCCGTCTTGATCGCGACCTCGCGGGCGATCGCCTCGGTGAGGACGTTGTCCGAGATCTGCATCATGTTGTCGACGAGCTGCTCGATCGGCGCCGACTTGATCTCGCCGAGCACCTGCGCGCCCTGCACAGCCGTGCCGGGGGTCGCGCCAGGAGCCCCGATGCGCTGCGCGAACGCGTCCGCCGCCGACTGGGCCGGGCTCCCGGTGCGGGCCGACACGTCGTTCTTCGGGTTGAGCCGGCCGCCGTCGAGCATGAACGGCACGATCGGTGCCACCGAGCCGCCCGCGATGTCGGCCGTCTCCCACTGCGGGCCCAGCGCCTCGCCCGTGTACCGGCTCAGGTCGAACTGGACCTTGGTGACCTGGCCCTTCTGCTTCACCTGGTTGACCAGGTCGTCCAACGCGGCGGCGCCGGGATAGACGGAGCTGCCGGGCGTGCCGGAGATCGTCGGGTCGCCACCGCCGACGATCACCACGGTGCCGGGCTCCGCGCCCTGCACGACCTTGGTGGACAGCTGGTCGGTCTTCTCCAGGCTGAGCAGCGCCGCGGCCGCCGTGAGGATCTTGAGGCTCGACGCGGGCGTCGCGGCCGTGGTGTCGCCCTGCTGCCACAGGACGGTGCCGTTGGCGGGGTCCACGACGCTGCCGGTCAGCGTGCCGAGAGCGGAGTTGCCGGCGGGGCCGGCGAGCACCGACTTCACGCCGGCGGGGCTCGGCGCCGGTCCACCCGCGGTGACCGCCTTGACCAGCGGCTGGACCGCGGCGGGCGGGGCCGGGGGCTTGATCTCGACGGCCGCGGGGCCGCCGAACTCGTTGACCGCGTAGAGCGTGGCTCCAGCAAGCGCCGCTACGACCAGCAGGCCGAGCACGACGACGAGCGGCTTGCGGCCCTTCTTCGGCTCGTCGGAGCCGGTCAGCCGGTCTTCCGGCTCTTCGTCGTAGCCGGAGACCGGGAGGGTCTCGCGAACGGGCTCTTCCTGGCGCGGCGGCGGGGCCTGCTCGACGCGCTCCTGGCGCAGTGGTTCATGGCGCGGCGGCTGGGGTCGCGGGGCCTGCGACTCAGGTCTGACCGACTGGTCGAACCACGACGGCTCCGACACCGGCAACTGGTCGACCCGAGCCGTCTTCGCGGCCACCGGAGTGGCCTCGGCACCGGGCGAGATCCGCATCGGCGCGGCCCTCGGCGGCTCGACCTGCCGAGGTTGGCCACCGTCCGGACCAACCTGCCCGTGAGACTTCCCACCAGAAGATCCACCCGCGGGGCCGCCGGAACCCTGCAAAGGCACACCGGAAGCCCTCGCGGCGCTGCCGGCGCCGTTGGGAGCTGAACGGACAGGAGACGATCGCAGCGACTCCTGAGTGGACGGTTGCGACAGCACGGGAGCGATCGGGAGCCGCATGGTCGGCTGATCCAGCGACGGGCGGCTGACCTGCAGAGTTGGCCCTTCTGGCACGACGCCGGACTCGGCGTCGTCGTCCTCGGTCGGCCACTGGGGCTCGTCCGGCAAGAGGACCTCCGTCAGCTCGGTACGGGCAATCTCACACCCTCCAGCCGCGGCTCCGATGAGGGTTGACAGGGCGTCGTGGTCCACACTAGTGGCGTCACGAATGGGCTACATGAGCGAGGACCAGTGGAGTTCGACGTCCTGATCGAGATCCCCAAGGGCGTGCGCAACAAGTACGAGGTGGACCACAAGAGTGGTCGCATCCGCCTCGACCGCACGTTGTTCACGTCGACGCAGTACCCGGCCGACTACGGGTTCATCGAGAACACCCTGGGTGAGGACGGCGACCCGCTGGACGCCCTCGTCCTCGTCCAGGAGCCGACGTTCCCCGGCTGCCTGATCGCGGCCCGTGCCATCGGCATGTTCCGCATGACCGACGAGAAGGGCGGCGACGACAAGGTTCTGTGCGTCCCCGCCTACGACCCGCGGCACGAGCACCTGCGCGACATCCACCACCTGGCGGAGTTCGACCGCCTTGAGATCCAGCACTTCTTCGAGGTCTACAAGGACCTCGAGCCCGGCAAGAGCGTCGAGGGCGCGACCTGGGTCGGCCGCACCGAGGCCGAGGCCGAGATCGTCCGCTCCTACCAGCGTCTCAAGGACGCCGAGGCGAACGGCGAAGTGCACCACTGAGACAACGCGAAAGGGCCGTCCCCACGAGGAGGACGGCCCTTTTTCGCGCAACGGCTAGACCGCGACGGCCTCGGCGTCGGCCACCCGCTCCAGGCCCGACCTGGTCGACAGCGGCTTCTCGCGCAGGAACCACACGAGGACGAACGCCGCCACCATCACGATCCCGCCGGTCATGAAGACCAGGTCGATCGCGCCGGAGAAGCCGTCCAGGAACGGACGCGCCAGCACCGGGTCGAGATGGTTGAGGAACTCGGTGTTGTTGATGTCCACGCCGGACCCGCCACCGGCCTGCAGCGACTTGGCGAACTCCGGGTTCTGGGCAAGCGCGACCTTGAACGCCTCGGTCTGCATCGCGGACCTGAGGCCCTCCGCGATCTTGTCGCCCACCGTGCTGAACAGGATCGACAGGAACACCGCGGTGCCGACCGTGCCACCGATGTTGCGGAAGAACGTCGCCGACGAGGTCGCCACACCCATGTCGCGCGGCTCGGCGTCGTTCTGGATCGCGACCAGCAGCGTCTGCATGCACTGGCCAAGACCGGCACCCATGACGAACATGTAGACCATCACCAGCCAGGCCGGCGTGTCCGTGCCGATGGTGCTGAACAGGAACAGCGCGATCGCCATCAGCGCCGAGCCGATGATCGGGAAGAGCTTGTAGCGACCGGTCTTCGCGGTGACGCGGCCGCTGATCGCCGTCGCCGAGATGATGCCGAACGTCATCGGCAGCAGCATCAGGCCGGAGACCGTCGGCGACACGCCCTTCACGATCTGCAGGTACAGCGGGATGGAGACCATGCCGCCGAACATGCCGATGCCGAGCACGAAGTTGACCGTGTTGCCCAGCGCGAACGTGTGGTTGCCGAACATCCGCAACGGCAGCAGCGCCTCGTCACCCATGCGCCGTTCGACGAACACGAACGCCACCAGGCCGAGCACACCGATCGCGTACATCGCGAGCGACGTGGCCGAGGCCCAGCCCCACTCACGTCCCTGCTCGGCGACGATCAGCAACGGCACCAGGCCGACGGTCAGCGACAGCGCGCCGAGGTAGTCGATGCGGTGGTCGACCCGCTGGTGCGGGACGTTCAGCACGCGGCCGACGACGAGCAGCGCGATCAGCGCGATCGGCACGTTCACCAGGAACACCCAGCGCCAGCCGGTCACACCGGCGAACGTGTCGAGACCGGCGAACAGACCGCCGACGACCGGGCCGAGCACGCTCGCCGAGCCGAACACCGCCATGAAGTACGCGGAGTACTTGCTGCGCTCCCGCGGCGAGGTCATGTCCGCCATGATCGCGAAGGCGAGCGACATCAGACCGCCGGCGCCGAGGCCCTGCACCGCGCGGAACGCGGCCAGCTCGTACATCGACGTCGCGATGCCGGACAGCAGCGATCCGAGCAGGAAGAACGAGATCGCGGCGAGGTACATCGGCTTGCGCCCGTAGATGTCGGACAGCTTGCCGTACAAGGGCGTCGTCACCGTCGCGGTGATGAGGTACGCGGTGGTCGCCCACGCTTGCAGCGTCTGGCCGTGCAGCTGGTCCGCGATGGTCTTCATGGCGCTGGAAACGATCATCTGGTCCAGTGCCGCGAGGAACATGCCCAGCATGAGGCCGGACAGCACCGTCAAGATCTGACGATGCGTCAACGAGGCCCCTGGTGCGGGTGTCGCCTCGGTTGTCTGTGACATCTCTACTTTTCCCCTCCTGCGCGGATCCCCAGCCCGCGTTCGGTCATCAGCACCGGAATCGTGCGTTCGTAGTCCTGGACGAAGCGTTCGAACAGATCCGCGAAGCTCTTGAAGTCGTCTTCCGACCAGTCCGCGAACAACCGCTCGAACGCTTCACGGCGCATGCGGCTTCGCTCGGCGAGCAGCTCTCGCCCCGCCTCGGTGACGGCGAGCACGCTGGCCCGCCCGTCGGCCGGATCGGCTCGCCGCTCCACGAGCCCGTCCTTGACCAGCCCGGCCACCTGCCTGCTGACCGTGGACGGGTCGGAGAACACCGCCTCGGCGAGCGCGCTCGACCTGCACTCGCCGAGACCGGCGAGAGAGGCCAGGAGGACGAACGCCGACTTGTCGATGCCCTGCTTGGCCATCTGGTGTGTGAGCTGGGCGTGCATCTTGTTCAGACGCACCATCGTCATGCTCACGCGATCAGCGAGCTCGTGCTCGGGATCGACGTGGCACCTCCCCGGCTCAACCATCACACACACCTCGTTGCTTGTATCACCCAACTAGTTGCTCAGCACAAGCATCCATCTCGGCACGCGGGAACGCAAGTGGGTTTCAGGTCTCACTCCACTGTGGAGTGGTACGAGCACGGTGAGTACCGGTTACCGACCGGTAGCAAACTGGGTTACCCGTCGGTAGCATCCGTCTCATGAGCCAAGACGTGTCGTTCGTCGCCGACGCAATGAAGCAGGCCGTGCCGTGGGTCAAGACCACCGGCATCGACTTCGAAGAGGTCTCCACCAGCCGTGTCGTCGCGTCGCTGCCGGACGACGAGACGCTGCGCAACCACGTCGGCGGGCCGCACGCCGCGATGATGTTCGGTCTCGCGGAGACCGCGTCCGGCGCCGTCGTGATGGCCGCGTTCGCCGCGCACATGGGCAAGGCCACGCCGCTCGTCGTCCGCGCGGACATCGCCTACAAGAAGGTCGCCATGGGCGTCCTGCGTGCCGAGGCCGTTCTCGGGCGCGCCGCCGACGAGGTGCTGGCCGAGCTGGAGTCCGGAACGCGGCCGGAGTTCCCGGTGAACATCATGATCACCAATGCCGAGGGCGTGACCACCGGAGAGATGACCGTGGTCTGGACGTTGAAGCCCGCACGCTGAACTGGGCGTCTCCGTATTTCAGTTCGGACTACCTGTGAACCGATCCGGGTCAAATACGTAACCTTGGCCACTCTCCCGTCAGAGTGCACCATTCGGGTTCATGTCGGGGTGGAGAACTGTGAGCGGCGGAGTCCTGCTGGTAGCGCTCACCGCAGGGTGTGCGCCGCAGGTACAGCAGTCGACTCCCGTTGCCGTGGAGAAGCCGGTCGAGGACGTGCCGGTGACGACGTCCGCGGCGGTCCCGCCCGCCCAGCTGGGCATCAGCGTGGCCTCGATCGTGGACGGCCGCGCGGTGATGCTGTCCGACGGGTCGAAAGCCGAGGTCGCGGGCCTCGCCCAGCCGGGACCGTGCTGGGCTGAGGCCGCGGCCAAGTTCGCCGGCAGCATGCTGCTGAACCAGCAGGTGCGGTACGACAGGACCACGGGCTCGCTCGTCCTCGCGGACGGCACCGACTACGCGTTGCTCGCGCTGGGCAACGGCGCCGGCCGCACCGCCGGCAACCCGACGCCCGCGCAGAGGGAAGCCGAAGGCGCCGCGCAGCGGGTTCCGATGGGGCTCTGGGGCGCGCCGTGCGGTGGCAAGGACGCCCTCGAGACCCCCACTCCTGCTCCGCCTCCCCCGCCGCCTCCGCCACCGCCCGCTCCGAAGCCGACCACGACGACGCCGAAGCCCAAGCCGGTGTTCTACGCGAGCTGCGAGGACGCCTGGCGGGCCGGTGCGGCGCCGATCTACTGGGGCCAGCCCGGCTACCGGGTCGAGCTCGACGGGAACCGGAACGGAATCGCCTGCGAGCCCCGGTACGGCTACCGCTGACCCCTGCGCTCGCGCCATGCGACTGCACGTCCACCAGTGGGGCGGTGGTCCGCGCGTGGTGCTGGTGCACGGCGGCGTGCTCGGAGGCCGGGAGACCTGGCGCGCCCAGCGACCGCTCACCGAGCGGTGGACGCTGCTCGCACCGGACCGGCCGGGCACCGGGCAGTCGCCACCCGCGCGGCAGGACTTCGAGCCGGAGGGGACCCGGGATCGCCCGCGAGACCGGTGGGCGACGGGCGATGTGCCGGGGACGCGACCACCTCGTCCAGGAGGCTGCTGAGTTCAACGCGCTGCTGGAGGGTTTTCTAACCTCGACGGCATGAAGCTGGACAGGAGCGCCGTCGACTACACGCCTGGCAACGCCGGGGCCATCGCGAAACGGGCGGAGGACCGGGGTTACGACGGGTTCTGGCTCGCCGAGACCAAGCACGACCCGTTCCTCGCGCTGTCCGGGGCCGCGGCGGCGACCGAGCGGATCGAGCTCGGCACGGCGATCGCGGTGGCGTTCGCGCGCAACCCGATGACCATCGCGACCACGGCGAACGACCTGCAGCTGCTGTCGGCGGGCCGGTTCAACCTCGGGCTCGGCTCGCAGATCGAAGCCCACATCACCAAGCGCTTCTCCATGCCGTGGAGCAGGCCGGCCGCCCGCATGCGCGAGTTCGTGCTGGCCGTCCGGGCGATCTGGCACGCGTGGGAGACCGGCGAGCGGCTGGCGTTCCGCGGCGAGTTCTACAAGCACACGCTGATGACGCCGTTCTTCGACCCCGGACCGAACCCGCACGGCAAGCCGCCGATCTACCTCGCGGGTGTCGGCGAACTGATGACCGAGGTCGCGGGTGAGGTCGCGGACGGCTTCCTGTGCCACAACTTCACGACGGAGCGGTACCTGCGCGAGGTGACGCTGCCCGCGCTCGAACGCGGCCGGGCCAAGGCGGGAAAGACGCTGGAGGGCTTCGAGATCAGCGGGCCCGTGTTCGCCGCGACCGACGATGCGGAGATCGCCGACGTCAAGCGGCAGATCGCGTTCTACGGATCGACGCCCGCGTACAAGCCGGTGCTGGAGCTGCACGGCTGGGGCTCGTTGCACGAGGAGCTGCACCGGATGTCCCGGCGGCAGCAGTGGACTGACATGAGCGAGCTGATCAGTGACGAGGTGCTGCACGAGTTCGCCGTCGTCGGGTCGTCACCCGATGCCGTCTCGACCGCGCTGCTGGACCGCTTCGGCGACGTCGTCACGAGGATCTCGCCCTCGACGAACGTGCTCAGGAAGAGTCCGGCTCAGCGTCCGGAGAAGTGACTGAGGCCCTGCCGCGCCAGCTCGGCGTGGAAAGCGTCGAGCTCGGCGCGCACTCTCGCGACGCCCCTCTTGCGGATCCACCTGCGTCTTCCCACGTTGGCGGCGGTCAGGGCGAACGGCAGAGCCAGCAGGGTCAGCACCAGCATCATGATCATGTTGTCTCCTCAAGGGTTGCGAACAAGCAACGACCAATCGAGACACCGCTTACGGTACCGGGTCCAAAGCCACCCAGGTGGAGCAAAGTCACCGACAGCAACTCAGTTCTTGACTAATTTTGTTTTCGGTGCGACGGTGGAGCCATGTTCGAAGTGGCGGTGATCGAGGACCCAGCAGCGGCCGAGGTGTCGCTGGACCCGGTGCGGGCACGCCTGCTCGCGGAGCTGGCCGAGCCGGGATCGGCGACGATGCTCGCCGCGAAGGTCGGCCTGCCCAGGCAGAAGGTGAACTACCACCTGCGCACCCTGGAGCAGCACGGCCTGGTGGAGCTCGTCGAGGAACGGCGCAAGGGCAACGTGAACGAGCGCCTGCTGCAGGCGACCGCGGCGTCCTACGTGATCTCCCCGACGGCGCTGGCGGCGGTGCAGCCCGACCCGGCGCGCTCACCCGATCGGTTGTCCGCGCGGTGGCTGCTGGCCGTCTCGGCCAGGCTGGTGCGCGACGTCGGCACGTTGATCACGGGCGCCACCAAGGCCAAGAAGCGGCTCGCGACCTTCGCGTTGGACGGTGAGGTCCGGTTCGCCACGGCGGCCGACCGCGCGGCGTTCGCAGAAGAGCTCGCCACGTGCGTGACGCGGCTCGTCGCCAAGTACCACGACGAACAGGCCGAAGGAGGGCGACCCCACCGAGTCGTCGTCGCCCTGCATCCCAGCGTCGTTGCCAAGGAGGAAGAGTCGTGACCCGCAAGTTCGAGATCAAGAAGGAAGTCGAGGTCGAGGGGACCCCGGAGCAGGTCTGGGACGCCATCGCGACCGGGCCGGGCATCGACTCGTGGTTCATGGGACCGCACATGGTCGACGGACGCCTCGGTGGCCGCATGTCGATCGACATGGGTTTCTTCCAGGAGCACTCGACGATCACCGCGTGGGAGCCCGGCAAGCACCTCGCCTACGAGAGCGACAAGGGCGAGGACGGCACGTTCCACGCGATGGAGTACCTGATCGAGGGCCGTGACCAGGGCTCGACGGTGCTGCGGTTCGTGCACAGCGGCATCCTCGGCGACGGCTGGGGCGACGAGTACCTGGACCAGTCCTCGAAGGGCTGGGACATGTACCTGTTCACGATGGCCGAGTACGTGAAGCACTTCGCGGGCAGGCACGGCACCTACGTGTTCGCGCAGTGGCCGGAGGGCGAGAAGAGCTGGCCGGCGCTGATGAAGGCGCTCGGCGTCCCCGAGGACGCGCAGGTCGGCGACGAGGTCACGCTCGAACCGTTCGGCGTCACCGGCGTCGTGGACTACGTCGTCAACCACGACGTCCACCAGTTCCTCGGAGTGCGAGGCGAGGACGGCCTCTACCGCTTCCACGGCACGAACGCCGTCGGCCACCACCTCTTCGGTGACGCGACCGGCCAGGCCGAGAAGTGGCAGGCGTTCCTCGCTCAGCTGGCCGGGCAGACCTCGTTGACGTAGTCGGAGTGCCCGTACGGCACCACGTTCCGGTCGCGGCGGATGATCGCCACCTTGCCGCCGCGATCGGCACACGACTTCTGGAACGCCTCGTCGGTGTACTCGATCTGGAAGAAGTTGTCGCCGAACGCGTCCGCGTAGTGCTTGCACTCGCCGTTGGCCTCGCAGTCCTCGGTGATCGCGAAGTCGAAGCCGATGTACTTCTTGCCCGAGTCGCCGAGCTCACCGCCGTTCTTCTGCGCGACGGCGAGCCCCTTCTCGTGGGCGTGCTTCACGAACGCCTTCATGAATTCCTTGGTGGCGTTGATGTCGAACGCCCCGCCGGCGCGCATGTGCGAGTCGAGGTTGTCCGCCTCGATCGCCTGGAAGCGCGAGATCTTGCAGCCCTCGATCCACTTCTTCTGGATGTCGAGGATCTTCTGGCGCTTGTCGGCGGTGGAGATGTCGAGGATGCCCTCATCCCACTCCGGGTCGATCACCGGCTGCCCGTCCGGCTTCTTGACCAGCAGGTCACCGTGGTTCTGCCGCCACCAGCTCAGGCTGCCCTCCATCGGATCCGGCTGCGTCTGCAGGGCGTTGAGGTAGCAGACGTTGTAGCGGTCTCCGACGGGGATCTTGCCGCGGTCGCGCACGACGATCTTGACCCGGGCGTCCGGCTGGTAGATCCCGCCGATCTGGTAGTCGAACCTGCCACCGACGGGCGGCAGTTCGACCGGCGGAGCCTCGGGTTCGCTCGCGCTGCAGGAGGCGACGAGCAGGAGCAGGGCGGCAACGGCCGCGACTGGCTTCATGCGCGGCAGTGTGCCACTCGCCGGATAGCGCAGGTGTAACACGAAGGGCACTCCATCGCTCATAGATGAGATTTAGCTTCCGGGATGTGAAAACTCGGTCGCTCTTTCTACAGCTTCTCGTCGCGGTTGTGGCCGGTGTGCTCGTGGGCCACTTCTTCAGGTCGTTCGGCGCGGACCTGAAGCCGATCGGGGACGGCTTCATCAAGCTGATCAAGATGGTGATCGCGCCGCTGATCTTCTGCGTCGTCGCGACGGGCATCGCCAAGGTCGGTGACCTTCGGGCGGTCGGCCGGATCGGCGTGAAGGCGCTGATCTACTTCGAGGTGGTGTCGACGGCCGCGCTCGCGTTCGGGCTGCTGGTCGGCAACGTGGTGCGACCGGGTGCCGGCATGAACGTCGATCCCTCCACACTGGACGCCTCCGCCGTCGAGGCGAAGACGCAGGGCGGTCACCTCCCCGGCGTCGTCCAGTTCCTGCTGGATCTCATTCCTTCCAGTGTGGTGGACGCGTTGGCGCGCAACGCGTTGCTTCAGGTGCTGTTGTTCGCCGTGCTGTTCGGCTGCGCGCTGGCCCAGCTCGGTGAGCGGGCGTCGCCCGTGGTGGATCTCCTGGAACGCGTCAACCTGGCGTTCTTCACGGTGCTGGGCTACGTGATGAAGCTGGCGCCGCTCGGTGCGTTCGGGGCGATGGCGTTCCTGGTCGGGCAGTACGGGCTGGGGTCGTTGCGCACGTACCTCTGGCTGATCCTGTCGGCTTACGGCGCGGCGCTGCTGTTCTGCCTGCTGCTGGGCGTGATCGCGTGGTCGTTCGCACGGGTGAACCTCGTGCGGTTCGTGCGGTTCGCGAAGGAGGAGTTCCTGCTGGCGCTCGGCACGGCGTCGTCGGAGGCCGTGCTGCCGCGGATGATGGTGAAGCTGCAGCGTGCCGGATGTGCGCCGACGTCGGTCGGCCTGGTGCTGCCGACCGGGTACTCGTTCAACCTGGACGGTGCCTCGATCTACCTGTCGCTCGCCACGGTCTTCCTCGCCCAGGCGTTGAACGTGCCTCTGGATCTCGGCGACCAGCTGACGATCGTGTTGGTGCTCGTGCTGACCTCCAAGGGCATGGCCGGTGTGCCCGGCTCGGCGTTCCTCGCGCTGTCCGCGACGGTCGCCGCGGTCGGGTCGATCCCGGCCGCGGCGGTCGCGTTGCTGCTCGGCGCGGACCGGATCATGGATTCGATGCGCGTCTTCACGAACCTGCTGGGCAACTGCGTGGCGACGTTCGTCGTGTCGCGCTGGGAGGGGATGCTGGACGTGGAGCAGATGCGGTCAGCCCTCGGCAATCCAGGCCGTGACGACGTCGTCGAGCAGGCCGAGGGTGAGGTTGCCGTGGCTGAGGACGACCTCGTGGAAGTCACGGACGTCGAACGCCGCTCCTAGCGTCTGCTGGGCTTTGGCGCGCAACTCCTGGAACTTGAGCCGTCCCACCATGTACGCGAGCGCCTGGCCCGGTTGGGCGAGATAGCGGTCGACCTCGGCTTCGACCAGGTCGCGCGGCTGCGGCGTGTTCTCGAGCAGGTAGTCGACCGCCTGCTGCCGGCTCCATCCCTTGACGTGCAGACCGGTGTCGGCAACGAGCCTGCCCGCCCGTTTGGAGTCCATGGTGAGCATGCCGAGCCTGGCCTCTTCGGTGCTGTAGAGGCCCATCTCGTCGGCCAGGCGTTCAGCGTAGAGCGCCCAGCCTTCGGTGAACGCGGTGATCCGCGCATTGGTGCGCAGGAGTGGCAGGTCCGGCAGCTGCATGATTCTGGACCTCTGGAAGTGATGGCCCGGCACCGCCTCGTGGAACGCCGTCGCTTCCGCGATGTTCTGGAGCCGGGTGTGCGGCTCCTTGGTGTTGACGAAGTACGTGCCTGGCCGGCTGCCGTCGAGCGAGGCGGGAAGGTAGTGCGGCGGCGCGCTCGCGGGTAGCGACGGTGCCATCGCAGCGATCTCGCACCTTGCCCGCGGCACCGTTCGGAACCATTGCGGGGCAATGGACTCGGCCCTGCGCACCGCCGTTTCGGCGTCCTCGATCATCTCCTCGCCACTGGTGTACGTCAGGCCGCCGGGGCGACGTCCGCCGAACTCCCGTTCGAGGTCCTCGATGAGCCGCAGCCCGGTGGCGTGCAGCTCGTGCGGGTCGAGATCGAGCGTTGTGTGCGTCCGGATCGCTTTCCGGTACAACGCTTCGCCGTCGGGCAGCCAGCACAGCCCGCGTGCTCTTCGTCGCGGCCGTGCGGCAGAACGTCGTTCACCAGCACGTCGCGGTAGTGCCGGACGGCCGGGTCGTCGTACTGGTCCACGAGCGCGATCGCCTGCTCGACGAGGTGCCTGACCGGCGTCCGTCCTGCGGCAACACCCGCACGGTGCCGATCGGCGACCGTCGCGAGGAACCGCGGCACGGCGTGGTGACTCTTCAGGTGTCCCAGGAAGTACAGCAGTTCCGGAACCACGGCCTGGAGGTAGCCGCTCACGCCGAACTCGATGGTCCTCGACTCGATCGTGTCGGACTCGGCACGGGTCAGGTGCAGGACGAGGTCCCGGGTGATTCGGTCGTCTTCCGTTTCCGCGATGCGTCGTTCCGCTTCCTCGGCGATGGCTCGGTAGCGCCGCAGGTAGTCCTGATCCGCGTCTTCGCTGTGGTCCTGCAAAGCGCTGTCGTCACGCAGGCCCATCAGGTTCGGCAGCAACGCGTGGTGGTCCAGCGTCAACTCCCAGAGCTGCTCGGCGAGGTCACGCACCGGCGATCCACTCCTCGACGACCTCGTCGAGCAGCGCGAGCGTGAGCCGGCCCTGGCTGAGCACGACCTCGTGGAAGTCGCGGACGTCCTTGCCGGCGGCCTCGGCCTTCTCGCGCAGTTCCTGGAACTTCAGCCGTCCCACCATGTACGCGAGTGCCTGACCGGGCTCACCGAGGTAGCGGTCCACTTCGGACTCGATCTGCACGAGCCCCATCGGAGTGTTCTCGACGAGGAAGTCGATGGCCTGCTGTCGGCTCCATCCCTTGGCGTGCAAGCCCGTGTCGACGACGAGGCGTCCCGCGCGCATGGCGTCCATCGTGAGCATGCCGAGCCTGGACTCGTCGTTGCTGTAAAGCCCCATCTCGTCAGCGAGGCGTTCGCAGTACAGGCCCCAGCCTTCGCCGAACACGCTGATGGGTGCCTTGCGCCGCACGATGGGGAGGTCCTTGAGCAGGGCCAGCTTGGAGTGCTCGAAGTGATGACCCGGCACGGCCTCGTGGTACGCCGTGGCCTCGTCCTCGATTCTGAGGCGGTTCTGCGGTTCCTTGGTGTTGACGAAGTACGTGCCGGGCCGGCTGCCGTCCTCCGCCGCGGGGGAAGTAGTGCGGCGGCACGTGCGCGGGCACCGCGGCCGGTGCCTCCTCGATGACGCATTTCCGGTCCGGCAGCGTGCGGAACCATTGGGGCGCAGCGGCTTCGGCCTTCGCGACGGCTCTGCGCGCGCCGTCGAGCATCTCCTCGGCGCTGCGATGGCGCAACGCGGGGTCGTTGCGGATGCGGTCGAACACGTCGTCGCCGTACTGGGCGAACTCCTGCTTGAGGTCCTCGATCAGCCGGATTCCGGTCGCGTGCAGGTCTTCCGGGTCGAGGTCCTCGGTCGTGTGGGTGTGGACCGCCATCCGGTAGAGCGCGTCACCCTCCGGCAGCCAGCACAGTCCGGCGTGCTCGGCGTCGCGCCCCAGCGGCAGGGCCTCGTCACGGAGGAAGTCGCGGTAGTTCTCGATCGCGGGCCGGACGACCTGCTCGATGATCTCGCTCGCGTCTTCCACGATGTCGAACGCGCCGAGGTTGGCGAGGTGGCCGTCCATCAGCTCGATGGACTGCTCCACCAGGTGTTTCACCGGCGTGCGACCGTTGGCGAAGCCCTTGCGGTGCCGGTCGATCATCGTCGTGAGGAACCCGTCGAGCCGGCGCAGCCGCTCCAGGTATCCGGCCCGGCGTTCCGGCGTGTTGACCGGCAGGCGCGGCAGGAACGCCAGCGTGCAGGCGACCGTCGTGCGGAGGTTGGCGCTGATGCCGAACTCGACCTGCCTCGAGTCGAGGTCGTCGGACTGCATGCGCACCTCGTGGAGCACGATCCCCTGCGTGATGCGATCGGGGAGGGTCTCCAGCTCGAGCCGCTCAGCGGCTTCACCGAGCTCCCTCAGCCGTTCCCGGTGGCGCCGGTCGGCTTCCTCGCTGTGGTCGACGAGCGACTCGTGATCGACGTCGAAGCCCATCAGGCTGGCGTCGACCGGGAAGCGGTCGAGAATGGCGTCGAAGAGGCGGTCGGCGAGCACGTCGATTTCGGACATCTGTCCCCCCAGAGTTACGCCGTTGAGCGGCCTTCACGTCCTGTTGTAGCGGGTATGCCCTCACCATGCGGTGGTTCCTGCTGATCATCCTGCTGACCGGCTGTTCCGCGATACCTCTCTCCTCCTCCACACCACAGGTAGACCGTGTGCCTGCCGGAACCCTCGACGCCGCAACGGCGCGCACCTCTCTCGCCGCGCTGCCTGTGAGCGCACCGGGCCGTATGGACGGCTATTCGCGCGACTGCAACAGCGGCGCGTGCGTGTTCGGTCAGCCGTGGTTCGACACCGACGGCGACGGCTGCGACCAGCGCAGCCAGGTGCTGGCCCGCGACCTGACCGGCGTCTCGCGCAAGCCGGGCCGGTGCGGCGTGCAGTCGGGCACCCTCGACGACCCGTACACCGGCTCGCAGATCACCAGCGTGTCGAAGATCCAGATCGACCACGTGGTGCCGCTGGCCGAGATGTGGCGCAGCGGAGCGGCGCGGTGGGCGCCCGAGCAGCGGGTGGCGGCGGCGAACGACCTGCGGAACCTGGTCGCGGTGTCCGGCAAGGTCAACCAGTCGAAGGGTGACAAGACGCCCGAGGAGTGGATGCCGCCCAACGCGGGCTACGCGTGTTCGTACGGGCGGATCTACGTGACGGTCAAAGCGGCGTACGCGCTGAGCGTCGCGCCGGCGGAACGTTCGGCGTTGGAGAACGCACTCGCCACCTGTGACACACCCCCTGCGACATAAACGGGAAACAATGCCAATTGATTGACAATCGGCCTCCACCCATTCGTACCAACTTCGATGACGGCGCCGACCGGCCGGGATATCCTGCTCAGTCCGGCACTTGCGGCCGACAAGAGGGGTGGGCGGAGTTGCTGAGGTCGTTCGCACAGTGGCTGGAGAAATTCCTGCAGGATGAAGGGGCGGTCGGGTTCGTCAAGGGACTGCTCGGCCTCGTCGCGTTCGGCGCCGTGTTGTCCACCCTCTTCGGCCCGGTCGCGATTCGCACGGCGTTCGTGATCGGCGCAATCGTCCTGGTGCTCCTGCTCCTCGTCTACCTGACGGCCCGCGTCACCAAGCTCGAGGCGGAGTCCCGCGAGTACCGCGCCCTGCTGTCCAAGTACTCGTACATGCTGATGGAGCTGCAGCCCAGCCAGTTCGACATCAAGGTGTGGGAGCAGGTCGCGGTCATCAAGGCCAACGGCGACACCCAGGAGTTCATCACGGTCAACGCCGTCATTCGCAACGCCGAGGCGAAGTTCTTCCGGCTGCGCTTCGGCCCTGGCTGGAACCAGCCGAAGTCGGTCCAGAAGGAGGTCAACGCGAAAGTGCGCAGCCTCATGGTCGACGGAAGCATGGGTCCGAGCTTTCTGGTCACGTCGCATTGGAGCGAGGACGGCAAGCTCGACATGGTTTCCCACTTCCACTCACCTGCGGAAGTGGACAGTGAAATACGCCTGAAGATGGAGTGGACCTGGCCGAAGAAATGTGTGCCGCTGATGGTGCACAAGAAGCCGGACCCGTTCACGTTCTACTTCCGGCAACCGGTCGAACGCGCGACCTACACGATCATCCTGCCGCCGGGAGCCGAGGTGCACTGGGACGTGATCGCGCTCAACCGGCTCAGGGACGACTTCGAGATCACCAGGCGAACCGACGCGGGCCGCGTCGAGATCAAGCTGGCCATCAACAACCTGCCGGCGAACCGCCGGGCCGGCATGGTGCTGGAACTGCAGAGGTAGAACGGCCTGCACAAGCCGAACCCGAGACCGTGCAGGCCCCCTTGACGGGGCACAAAGCCCAGGTCAGCGACTCACTTGTCGCCGTTCTCGCCGCCCATGTACGACATGGTGTGCGTTCCTCCTTCTAGCTGTGAGGTGGTGCGCATCGAATCACCACGGCACGGGGCGGCAGTGGAGGCTCGCCGGACCCGCTGGTGGTTCATCGCGCGAAGGTCGGCGATGTTAACCACTGAGACCCGGCTCACCTCAAGCGCCCCACTGGAAGCACCTGGTCACCGCGTCTTCCACCGCGTACGAGCTTAGTCCGCTGTTCGGATTCCAGCCTGGCGTCCGGCTAAAACCTGACTCAGGGCTGGACCGCGACGTTGGAGACAGTGCAGCTCCACAAGCTCGTCACGAAGCTGGGGATACAGAAAGACCCAGGTCAGGAAGCCTGACCTGGGTCTTATCTCACCGAGCCGCCTGTCGGAATCGAACCGACGACCTGCTCATTACGAGTGAGCCGCTCTGGCCGACTGAGCTAAGGCGGCGAGACGCGATAACTATAGCGGGTCTGCAGACCCGTCACTCACGGGGGTCGGCTTCGTTGTACGGACCGTGACCGATGTCACCACCTCCTAGCCGCCGAGGAGTGGTTCATGCGCCGATCGTTGTCCGCGCCGCTGGCAGGGTTGTTGCTCGCGCTCGTCGCGGCGCCCGCGCTCGCGCAGCCGCCCACCACACCGGTGCCGGGGCCACGCGATCCGAACCAGCCGCCCGCGTCGGCGCCGAACGGGCCGCAACCACTTGCGCATGCTGTTGGTGATGCCGGGACCGGATTGAGTGTCGTGCGTCTTGGGCCTCAAGGGATGCCCACGAACACGATCCTTCCCGGGCTCGGTGACCAGCTGCCGAAGCAGTCCGTCACCGAGTTCGGGCTGGGGCTCGCCAGTGCACAGGTCAACACCGAGGCGTTCCTGAGCACCGAGCGGGTGGTCACGCAGGCCAGCCCGTTCGGCTTCGCGGTGGCGGGGCGGTCGCCGCAGTCGCCGGGAACGCTGGTGCAGACGGCGATTCCGGACAACCCGCAGCCCACGAACGGCGGGCTGCCGATTCCCGAGACGCCGCTCGGGCAGCTCCGGGTGCTCAACGGCAGCGTGCACGCGCGTTGGGACGAGAAGCTCGGGCCGTGCATCAGTCCGCTGGCGACGGCCAGGACGTCGCTCGCCGGGCTCGAGGTGCTGAGCGCGCTGCCGGCCGAGGTGCCTTTGCCGTCGAAGAGTCTCGTCAGCGTCCCGGACACGTTCGAGGCGAACTCCCAGGTGCGGCTCGTCGATCTGCCGGGCAGCAAGAACAAGGCGGTCGAGTCGACGTCGACCATGCGCGCGGTGAGTGTGGAGATCGCGGGTGGCATCAAGATCGACGTGGCCACGCCGCCGACGCTCACGGCCACCGCGACCGGGGACGAGAAGACGTCCAAGATCACCTACACGGCGCCGGTGCTGCGGGTCAGCCAGAACGGCAAGGAGCTCGGCACGCTCGACGCCGCGCACCCGACGCTGGACATCCCGTTGTTGCTGGACCTGGTCGTGATCAAGCTGCAGATCGCCGGGCTCAACGAGAAGAAGGCGAGCTTCACCGGCAACGGGTTCAGCGGCTTCCAGCTCGGGGCCACGGCTCGGATGCTCGACGTGCAGCTGTTGCCGACGGACAAGCTGAAACTGCCGAACCTGCCGACGGCACTCGCGCAGATCTCGCTCGGCGAGCAGATCGTGCGGGCCGCGGCGCCGCAGGGTGGCGTGATCTGCGGAACCGCGCAGCCGCCGCAGACCCAGCAACCGGGTGGCGGGGCGGCGCCTCCGCAGCAGAAGACGCCGCTCGCCCACACCAACGCCGCGTACCAGTCGATCCCGCTGTTCTGGACCGGCACGGGGCTGTTGCTCGCGGGGGTGGTGCTGGTCGCCGCGCTGCCGGTCAGAGGCCGATCGCGCGTGCGAGCTCCCGGGGTTTCAGAACCCTGAGCAACGCCTCCATGAGGTAGTAGTCGCCGTAGGGCAGGGAAACCTCGATGCCGACCTCGATGCGCCGGTTGCGGGTGCCGCGCGCCAGAATCGCCTCGTGCCGTTCTGAACGGGTCGTCAAACACGTGCGGCACAAGGCATCCAGGATGCGCAACGCGGCCAGCCGGTACGACAACCTGCCGGAGGCCTGCGCGAGGTCGATCAAGCCGCACGCCATGATGGCGCCCGCCGACGAGTCCTTGACGTCGTTGGGCGCCAACGGTGAGCGGTAGTCCCACACCGGAATGTGGTCCGGCGTGAGGGCATCCAGCGCGAAGTCGGCGAGTTTCCTCGCGGAGTCCAGGAACTCACGCCTGCGAGTACGCCGGTACATCGTCGTGAAGCCGTAGATGCCCCAGGCCTGGCCACGCGACCAGCACGACGTCGGGCTGTAACCCTGGTTCGTGTTGGGGCCGATGTCCTCGCCGGTGTCCGGGTTGAAGTCGAAGACGTGCGGCGTGGAGCCGTCCGGCCGGATGAACTTGGCGCGCGTGGTCAGCGAGTGCGCCACCGCGATGTCCAGGAACCGCGGGTCCCCGGTCTGCTCAGACGCGAACGCCAGCAGGTCGAGGTTCATCATCGTGTCCATGATCGCCCGGCCCGCGTTGTTCGGCGTGCCGAGCGCTCCCCACGCCCTGATGAAGCGGCCCTTCTCGTTGTACCGCTGGGTCAACGACGACGCGGCCTGCACCGCACCGTCACGCCAGGAGACGTCACCGGTGAGCCGGTACGCGGTCACCCACGACGGGTAGAACAGGAAGCCCAGGTCGTGGATCGACGTGTCGGTGCGCCGCGGGGACAGCCGCAGCGCCGACTCCACCGCCCACGTCCTGAACTGCTCGTCACCGCTGTCCAAGAAGGCGAGCCAGTGCATGCCGGGCCAGAACCCGCCGACCCAGCCGCCGGAGTTGACGTAGATCCACTTCTCGAACTTGGTCTCCTCGGGGAACGAGGTGACGTTCGGCGCGACCTGGCGGAGTTTCCGCAGCGCGTAGTCCAGGGACTCCCGGAACAGCCGGTTCGAGGACGCTTCCGCGGCCGGCGCCAACCCGACACCCACCGAACCTGCGGCAGCCGCACCGAGCAGGGCTCTGCGGCTGAACGTCATTTTTTGCTCGTACACCAATGGCCGCCCTTCCTCAGCCTGAACGGCTCCGGCGGCGTGGATCCGAAAGGCTTGTTCCAGTCAACGGAACGTTGTTCCATGTCGTTCGGCGCACATCGTGTCACTCCGCCGCCCCGATCGGAAGGCATCCCCAGATGCAAACCAGGCCTGCGGTGAACTTCTCGCTGGAAGGCAGGACAGCCCTCGTGACCGGCGCCCGCACCGGCATCGGCCGAGCCATCGCCAGAGGCCTGCACGAGGCCGGCGCGTCGTTGATCCTCGTGGGGCGCGGCGACCTGTCCGACGTGGCGCCGGCACTCACCACGGTGTCGGCGGACCTCTCGGACCCCGCCTCGGTCGAGCCCGCGCTGGCACCGGTGCTGCGCGACCAGGAGGTGGACATCCTGGTCAACAACGCCGGGACCGTCCACCGCGGTCCGGCCGTCGACGTCTCGCTGTCCGACTGGCAGCGGGTGATGGCCGTCAACCTCGACTCCGCGTTCGAGATCTCGAAGCTCTGCGGCCGTCAGATGGTGGCCAGAGGCAGCGGCAAGGTCGTGAACATCGCGTCCATGCTGTCTTTCAGGGCGGCATCCTCGTCTCGGCCTACACCGCCTCGAAGCACGCGATCGTCGGCATGACCAAGCTGCTGACCAACGAGTGGGCCGCGGCAAACGTGCAGGTCAACGCCATCGCCCCGGGCTACGTCGAAACCGGCAACACCGCCCCGCTCCGCGCCGACCCTGACCGCGAGCCGGCGATCCGAGCCCGCATCCCGGCTGGCCGCTGGGGCAAGCCGGAAGATCTGGTGGGCCCAGCGGTGTTCCTTTCGTCCACGGCGTCCGATTATGTGACCGGACACGTGCTCGTGGTCGATGGAGGCTGGCTGGCGAGATGACCGATACCGCCGTCGAGAAGACGCTCGCCGTGCTGGAGGCCCTCGCCGACCACACGCGCATCACGGACATCGCGCGGGTGACCGGCCTGCCGAAGTCCACGGTCCACCGCCTGCTCCAGACCATGGTGGACCGAGGCTTCGCCACCCTGGGCTCGGACGGCTACCTGACCGGCCCGCGCGTCCTGGCGCTCGCCGGCAAGGTGCTGCGCCCTCTCGACACGGTGGAGCGGGCCCGCCCGTTCCTGCGCGCGCTGCAGGAGTCCACGGGCTGCACGGTGCACCTGGCCGTGCTCTTCGGCGACGAACTGGTCTACGTGGACAAGATCGAGGCCAACAAGCCCTACCGCATGGCCTCGCGCCTGGGCATGTCCCTGCCCGCGCACGGCACCGCCATCGGCAAGACCGTGCTGGCCTCGATGTCCGAAGCCGAACTGGACGCGTACATCGACCGGGTCGGCCTTCCGGGCCGCACGCCACGCACGATCACCTCGTCCCTCCGCCTGAAGTCGCAGCTGACGCGGGTGCGACGGTCGCGGTTCGCGCTGGACGACGAGGAGAACGAGGTCGGGGTGCGTTGTGTGGGCGCCGCGATCCGTGACCACGCGGGCGCGGTGATCGGCGGGATTTCGGCGTCCTCGCTGGCGATGGAGCACTCGTTGCCCGAGTTGATCGCGCTGGGGCCGCGGGTGCTGCGCGCGGCCGACGAGGTGTCAGCGGCACTCGGCTGGGTCTGATCGGCGGTGCACCGCGTCGAACAACTGCCACCCGTCGAACTTCGTGCGAGCGGCCGGTTGCCAGCCGCGGGCGGCCGCCTCGTCGAGCATGGCGCGGATCACCCTGGGCAGGTTGAGGTTCAGGATCCGTCCATCGGGGTGTCGCACCGCGCCCGCGTGCGCGTACACGCCGTCGCCGGACTGGAACACCACCACGAACTCCCCCGGCGCGCCGTCACAGCTCAACCTCACCACTTCACGGCAGCAGCTGTCGTCATGAGAGTGGCGAACCGACCAGACGAACCGATCGGCACCGACGCGCAACCACCTGACCCTGCGGCGCCCCACGTGGATCACCCGCGGTGAAGCGTCGTCACCATCGCCTCGATCGCGATGCGCGGCTTCACGTTGACCTCGATCGCCTCCCGGCAGGCCAGCACCGCCTCCAGCCGCCGCAGAATCGACTCCTGCGACCACTGAGCAGCCGCCGTCTTGGAGTCACCGGCGCGGTCCGGGTGCATCAACGCGGCCTCTGAGCCGGTCTTCGTCACCAGCGCGTCCCGGTAGAACCCGGCCAGGTCCACCAACGCCATGTCCAACGAGTCGCGCTGGGTCCGGGTGGCCCGGGACTTCTGCCGCTTTTCCAGATCCTTCAACGCGCCCTTGGCACCGCGGGTCGCGGCAGCGGTCCCCTTACCGGTTCCGCCGGCTCCCATCGCGGTCTCCAACGCCTCGCGCTCAGCCTCGTTGCGAGCCTCGTTGGCGGTGGTGGCGTCTTCCTCAGCAGCCTTGATCAGCTCATCAGCACAGGTGAAGACGTCAGCGGGCTTCCGCAACGCCAGCGGAATCCGCAGCACGGCCTCCCGCCGGGACCGGGTCTCCTCGTCAACGGCCAGCCGCCGCGCCCGCCCAACGTGCCCGCCGCAAACCGACGCCGCCCACTGCGCCATCTCCGGCGCAATGCCGTCCACGGCCTCCAAAGCCGACGCGATGGCCGAAGGCCTAGGCGACCCCAAAGACACCAAGCGGCAACGCGATCGGATGGTCACCGACACGTCGTCCGGATGATCGGAAGGCGCGCACAGCAGGAAGACCGTCCGCTCCGGCGGCTCCTCGACAGCCTTCAGCAGAGCGTTGGCCGCACCCTCGGTCAACCGGTCCGCATCCTCGATGATCACCACCTGCCAGCGCCCGGAAGTGGGGCGGCGAGCAGAGATCTGCACGAGTGAACGCATCTCGGCGACCGAGATCGACAGGCCTTCAGGGGCGACGACCCGCACGTCGGCGTGGGTGCCGTGCAAGGTGGTCCGGCAGCCGGAGCACTCGCCGCAGCCGGGGCGATCGTCCGTGACGACACACTGCAGGGCAGCGGCGAAGGCGCGAGCGGTCGAAGATCGGCCGGATCCGGGTGGGCCGGTGAAGAGCCAGGCGTGCGTCATCACGCCTGGCGCCGGCGTTCCACCCGCAACGATCGTGGCCGCGGCCTCGGCAGCCGCGGACAGTGTGGCCACCGCGTCCGGCTGCCCGACCACCTCGTCCCACACGCTCATGGCTGCAGTCTTCCAGCGAACGCTCAGACCGCGGCTTCGGGGACCGCTCGCTTGCGGGTCGCCAGCAACGGCACGACCGCGGAGCGGACTCGCTCGGCCACCACGTCCGGGTCGCCGTCGGCCTCGACGACGACGTAGCGGTCCGGGTCGGCGGCGGCCATCTCGCTCAGCAGGCGCTGCACGCGCCAGTGGTGTTCCAGAGCGATCGACTTGCCGTCGGTGACCGGGCGGTCCAGCAGGATCGTCAGGTCCGGGCGCAGGCGGCCGGTGGCCCAGTCGACCAGGCCTTCCAGCTCCTGGTGTTCCAGCGTGCTGGTGGCGGTGAAGTGCGCCAGTGGCGAGTCGACATAGCGCTCCATCACCACGACGGAGCCCTCGTCCAGGGCGGGGCGCACCTGCCGTTCGACGACATCGGCGCGCACGGCGGCGGCGACCAGGGCCTGCGCGCGCACGCCTGCCAGCTCGGCGGAGGACAGCATCGTGCGCAGGCGGCGTTCGTCGTGCTCCGGGTCGGCGGCCAGCAGGACGTCCAGGCCCTCGGCGCGCAGAGCGGCGGCCAGGCGCCGGGCCTGCACCGAGGTGTCCTCGCGGGTGTCGCCCTCGACGGCGATCAGCAGGCCCTTGGTGTTGCGGCGGCCGCGGATGGCCGCGAACAGCGACGACAGCACCGGCTCCTCACGGCGGTCGTCCATCTGCCGGTACGCGACGAGGCCGAGCACGATGGCGATCACGGCGCCGCCGAGCATCACCGGGCGGGTCGCGTCGACCTCCATCGGGTGGCCGAACACGCTGACCTGGCGCTTCTGCAGCAGGGCGACCAGCAGCGGCGCGCCGGCCGACGCGCCGAACAGCACGACCTTGAGCAGCGACTGGATCAGCGCGACCGTGCGGCCGCGCATCTCGTCCTCGACCTGCGAACCGACGATCGTCAGGCCGGTCAGGAACGCCACGCCGGCACACGCGCCGACCATGGCGACGGTCAGCAGCGCGATCCACAGGTGCGGGGCGAGCGCGACCACGACCAGCGTGATGCCGGCCCCCACGATCGTCACGCCGAACAGGCGGTTGTAGGCAAGGCGCTGGGCCAGTCTGGGCGCGGTCGCCATGCCGATCGCCAGACCGACGAACACGGCCACGAAGAGCAGGCCGAACGTCGAGGCGCCGCCCAGCAGCGACTGCGAGTAGAGCTTCGCGGTGGCGATCACGACACCGGCCGCGGCGAACGCGCCGATCATGCCGATCACCAGGCCGCGGACCAGCGGCGTCGCGGCGGCGAACCTCAGGCCGTCGCGGAACATCGCGACGAAGCCCGGCTTGTCGGCGTCGTCCTTCTTGCGGGTCGAGGAGACGCGGCCGGACAGCTCCGGCAGGCGGGTCGCGACCAGGATCGCCGAGGTGAAGTACAGCAGGCCGTTGATCATCACGGCGATCGTCGCGATCCGGAACTCCAGGTTCCCGCCCTGCAGGTTCAGGTAGCCCGGGATGCCCGCGATCAGCGAGTACAGGCCGAAGCCGCTGATCGTGGAGATGCCGTAGGTCATCACCAGGCCGAGCTGGTTCGCCGACTCCACCTGGTCCGGGCGGCGCAGCAGGTTCGGGACCGCCGACTCCTTGGCCGGGATCCAGAGCATCGCGCAGCAGCCGACCAGGAAGTTCGCCACGAAGAGCCAGATCGGCGATCCGATCAGTGCGATCGAGATGAACAGCGACCCGCGCAGGATGTCGCAGATCACCATCACCTTGCGGCGGTCGAACCGGTCCGCGAGCACGCCACCGACGGGCGCGAACAGGATTCCCGGCAGCAACTGCGTCAGCACGACCAGCGACAGCGCGAACGACTGCCACTGGTAGCTGTTCATCATCTCGGAGACCAGACCGGTCAGCGCAAGAAGTGACAGCCAGTCACCGACGCTGCACAGATAGGTGACGAGCCACAGCCGCCGGAACGGCCTGATGGCCAGCACCGAGCGCAGCCGGTGGACCGTGGACACGCTGGACTGGGCCTGCCCTGCCTGGCCTGCCTCGGTCACTCCTGTGTCCGCGTCCTGAATCTCAGTCACCCCGATATCTGCCTGCTCCGTGCGGTCAGCGTAACCGGACCAGGCGGGTGAGGTTGCCGGACTCTCAGCGTTAACCGCTGAAGATCGCCCCAAGAATGTTGACGAGCACCAGCACGAAGAAGCCGATCACGATCAGGCAGCCGATGAACGCGGCCACACCACTCGACTGCTTGGTGGGCTGTTGCTGTTGCGCCGCAGGCATTTGCGCCCCTGGCACGAACTGCTGAGGCGCCCGCTGGCGACGTCCGCGCGGCCGGCGCTGCTCCTGCTCCATCTGAGCCCAGACGGCCTGGCGCATCTCGTCGGTCAGCGTCGGCGGTGCAGGAACCGACACACGTGACGCAGAGTACCCGGAGGTCCATTGAGGAGCGATGAAGGTGTCAGCCGTCACCAACCCGGCCAGCGGGTCCGGGAAAAGCCGGGGAGGCGGCGGGGCCTGAGTCCCGTCCGGTCCGAAGTCGGAGCTCGGCACCGCCACCTCCAGATCAGCTCTTCGACTTGGCAGGAGCCTTCTTGGCCGCGGGCTTCTTCGCCGCGGTCGTCGCCTTCTTGGCCGGCGCCTTCTTCTTGACCGGTCCCTTGGCGCGCTTCTCCGCCAGCAGCTCGGCCGCGCGCTCGTCGGTGATCGTCTCGACGCTGTCCGTCTTGCGCAGCGAGGCGTTGGCCTCGCCGTCGGTGACGTACGGCCCGAACCGGCCGTCCTTGATCACCATCGGCTTGCCGGACACCGGGTCGTTGCCCAGCTCGCGCAACGGCGGCGCCGAGGCGGCCGAGCGACCTCGCTTCTTCGGCTCCGCGTAGATCTTGAGCGCCTCTTCGAGCGTGACCGTGAAGATCTGGTTCTCGTCGACGAGCGACCGCGAGTCCGTGCCCTTCTTCAGGTACGGGCCATAGCGGCCGTTCTGCGCGGTGATCTCGGCACCCGTCTCCGGGTCCTTGCCCACCACGCGCGGCAGCGAGAGCAGCTTCAGCGCGTCTTCCAGCGTCACGGTGTCCAGCGACATCGACTTGAACAGCGAGCCGGTGCGCGGCTTCGGTGCCTTCTTCGAAGCCGCGCCGTTCTCCGACGCCTCCGGCAGCACCTCGGTCACGTACGGCCCGAAACGGCCTTCCTTTGCCACGATCTCGTTGCCCGAGACCGGGTCGACGCCCAGCGAACGGCCTTCCTGCGGCGTCGAGAACAGCTTCTCGGCGATCTCCGCGGTCAGCTCGTCCGGCGGCAGGTCGTCCGGCAGGTTCGCGCGCTGCGCGGCACCGTCGACCTCGCGCTCCAGGTACGGCCCGAACCGGCCTACGCGGACCACTACCGTGCGGCCCTCGGAGTCGCTGAACAGCGGGATCGAGTTGACCTCGCGCGGGTCGATGTCCTCGACACCGGTCCCTACCAGCTTCTTCAGGCCACCGGAACGGCCGATCGAGCCGTCGGGGCCGATGCTGCCACCGAAGTAGAAGCCCGACAGCCACGTGGTGCGCTGCTGACGACCGGCGGCGATGCCGTCCAGCTCGTCCTCCAGCGCGGCGGTGAAGTCGTAGTCGACGAGACGGCCGAAGTGGACCTCGAGCAGCCCGACCACGGCGAAGGCGACCCACGACGGGACCAGCGCCGCGCCCTTCTTCCACACGTAGCCGCGGTCCTGGATGGTGCTGATGATCGACGAGTAGGTGGAGGGACGGCCGATGCCGAGCTCCTCCATCGTCTTGATCAGCGACGGCTCGGTGTAGCGCGACGGCGGCGAGGTGGTGTGGCCGTCCGCGGACAGCTCCGCGATCGTCAGCGCCTGGTCCTTGACCAGCTGCGGCAGGCGCGACTCCGCGTCGTCCGACTCGCCACCGGCCTCGGCGTCGACGGTCTCGACGTAGGCCTTGAGGAAGCCGGCGAACGTGATCGTGCGGCCGGACGCGGCGAACGTGACCTCCTGGCCCGTCGCGGCCCGGCCCTGGATGCGCACGCTGGTCGTGTTGCCCCGCGCGTCGGCCATCTGGGACGCGATCGTGCGCTGCCAGATCATCTCGTAGAGCTTGAACTCGTCGGCGTCCAGCTCGGCGGCCACCTGACCGGGCGTGCGGAAGACCTCGCCCGCCGGCCTGATCGCCTCGTGGGCCTCCTGCGCGTTCTTGACCTTGCGGTTGTACTGGCGCGGCTGCGGCGAGACGTACTGCGCGCCGTAGAGGTCCGTCGCCTGCGTGCGGGCCGCGTTGATCGCGGTCTCCGACAGCGTCGTGCTGTCGGTACGCATGTAGGTGATGTAGCCGTTCTCGTACAGCTTCTGCGCGGTGCGCATGGTGCGGTCGGCCGAGAACCGCAGCTTGCGGCCCGCCTCCTGCTGCAACGTCGAGGTCATGAACGGCGCGTACGGCTTGCGCGAGTACGGCTTCTCCTCGACCGAGGCGACCTTGACCGGCGCGTTCTCCAGCCCGGCTGCGATGGCGCGGGCCTGCGCCTCGTCCAGCACGACGACGTCGGCCTTGCCGGTCAGCTTGCCGTCCGACCCGAAGTCACGGCCGGTGGCGAGACGCGTGCCGTCGACGGCCACGAGACGCGCGCCGAACTGGCGCGGCGCGGCCTCGGCACCGGCGTCCATCTGCGCGGAGATGTCCCAGTAGCTCGCCGAGACGAACTTCATCCGCTCGCGTTCGCGCTCCACGACCAGACGCGTCGCCACGGACTGCACGCGGCCTGCCGAGAGCTTCGGCATGACCTTCTTCCACAGCACCGGGCTGACTTCGTAGCCGTAGAGGCGGTCGAGGATGCGGCGGGTCTCCTGGGCGTCGACCAGGTCCTGGTCGAGGTCACGCGGGTTGGCGGCAGCCGCCTGGATCGCGGACTCGGTGATCTCGTGGAACACCATCCGGCGAACCGGGACCTTCGGCTTCAGCGTCTCCAGCAGGTGCCACGCGATGGCCTCGCCCTCGCGGTCACCGTCTGTCGCGAGGTAGAGCTCGTCGACGTCCTTCAACGCTTCCTTGAGCTCGGTGACCAGCGACTTCTTGTCCGCGGACACCACGTAGAGCGGCTCGAAGTCGTGATCGACGTCCACGCCGAGCCTGGCCCACGCCTGGCCCTTGAACTTCGCGGGAACGTCGGCGGCGCCGCGCGGCAGGTCCCGGATGTGTCCCCTGGAGGACTCCACGACGAAGTTGCTGCCGAGGTACGACGCGATCTTGCGCGCCTTCGTGGGCGACTCGACGATCACAAGTCGTCGGGTACTACCCGCTCCTCCGCTGCTCTTTCTCGTCCGTGTCGATCCAGCCACTCGCCGTCCCGCTCTCTTCCAAACCCGGTTCCCAGGCCCGCCAGTGTTGCCCAGCGTCGGCCGAAAAGCACACCATCCGCGACGCCCGTACGACGAGACAGAGTGACACAACCTTGCCGGACCGCCCGCTCAGGCCGCCGGCCAGGTGCTCATCGCCACTCCGTGCGGAGGGCTTCCGACCAGCTCAGCGAGCCGAGCCAGCCTTCGTCGGCCGGTTACCCGCAACGCCGGAGCCCCTACCAGGGTGCACGGAAGTCCGGATGCGAGCAGGGCATTTTGCAACGGTTCGTGTGTCTGGGGTGCGTTGGGGTCCAAACCGAGCAGGTACGCCGACTCCATCCAGCTGCCCGCGGCCAGCGCCCAGACCCGCAGCACTGCTCCGTTCAGCTCGAAGCCGGCCGGCACCTTCTTGACAGATCCGTCCAGCCAGCGGGCGGCCAGAGGGGTGAGATCGGTGCGGAACGGCGTGCGGACGAACCGCGTGCCCTCCTCGTTGACGCACAGCTCGGACGTGACGCCGCGCTCGGCGCACGCCTGCCTGAGCGGCTGGTGACGCCACTCGTCGCGCAGCTCGACGTACACGCGGGCGGCCGTACCGCGTGCGAAGCTGACGGCCTGCCCCGGCCCGCAGAGGAAGCCGGCGAGGTCCGCCTTGGCCGGCGTGCGCGCCTCGGCCGAGAAGAAGGACAGCTGCCCAACCACGGCCCACAGAGTAGAACAGGCGTTCGACTGTGACCAGTGGTGCGCCTGTGACTACGCCGGTCGAGCGATCACTGCTGACCTCCGGCCTTCAGCTGGGTGCAGGGGACCGACTTGCCCATCGCTCCTGCGTACTTGGGCGATTTCTCCAGCGCGTCGAAGGTCGCTCGCAGCTGTTCGGGGCTGCTCACCTGCGACGTGTCGGCCAGCGCCTTCTCCGCGCTCTCCCAGAACTGCCCGTTCGGCTCCAGGGCGTTCACCGGCGCCTCCGCGGCCGCGTAGGACCTGGCCGACTCGCCCATGTACTTCATCAACCGTTCGTGCACGTCCTCGAGCTCGTCCGACGGCGGTCCCAGCTCCTTGAGCTTCTTCTCCGCGTCCGTGAGCGCCGTGGCGTTCGCAGTGACGAGCTTGAGGTAGGCCGTCTTGACCGCGGCGGGGTTGGCGGGGTCCTGCGCCTTCAGCTCCAGTGCCGCCTTCATGCCGGGCAGCAGGCCGCCGCAGAAGGCGTCGACCCACTGGCCCTGCGCCTCGGTGAGCGGCTTGTCCTCGTCGGACGCGCAGGCGCTCGTCAACGCGATCGTGGTCAGCAGAGCTGCGATCAGGCGTGATCTCACAACGTCAGTTTCCAGGCAGCTGCTCGGCCAGATCCTGCCGGGCCACGCCGTCCACTCAAACCCCAGGTCAGGTCGCAGATCGCGCGAACACACCCGTTCGAGCGACCTCTTCGCGCAGTCCCCGGAGATCAGGAGGTAGGTGCGGAACTCGTGGAGATCTGCAGGTCCTTGCAGTTCGCGGCCTTCTGGGCGACCGGCGCGAGACCTGTCTCGTCGAACTTCTTCTGCACGTCGGCACCGGTCGTCTCGAGCGCGGCCGCCTTGGTGACCATCTCGGTGAACGCGGCGACGACCTGCGTGGGGTCGTTCGAGGAGTCGAGCTTCGACTTGGTGTCGGAGAGCAGCGTCCTGATCTGGCCCATGCCGTCCTCCGCGGCCGTGACCAGCTCCTTCGACTTCGGGTGCGGACCGTTCTCCAGCGCCTTGAGGTCCGCGATCGACTTGTCGACCGCGGCCACCCTGGTGCCGAGCCAGTCCGAGAGGCCCGTCTTGAGCTTCGACGGGTCGTTCATGTCGATGCTGGGCTCGTCCGACATGGCTTTCACGGTGCCACCAACGGCACCGCAGACCTTGTCCATCCACGCCACGACGTCGGCCTCGTTCGGGGTGGCCGACGTCGACGACGTGGAGGAACCTCCGCTGCTGCACGCGGTGAGCGCGAGCAGGCTCGTCAGAAGTGCGATGGCGGTGTGACGCATGGGGCGACGCATGGAGCGGAAGCTACTCCGAACGGGCTCGCTCAGCTCGTCGGCGTGACGTTGAGGCGCTGCATCTCCTGGCATTTCGACGCGGTCTGCGTGGCCTTCTGCAGCTCGGGCACGGCCTTGAGCTCGCGCAGCGGGTCGGCGAGCTCGGAGAGCTTGGCGATGGCCTCTCCGGCGGCCTGGAGGCCACCGCTCGCGTTGTTCGCGTCGGCCTGCTCGATCTTGGTCTTGGCGTCGGTGAAAACCACGCCCAAAGAGGTGAAGGCGTCCGCCATCTTCGTGACGGCCTCCTCGCCGCCCGCGACGGGCGACGGGCCGACGTTCTTGAGGCCCTCGGCCGACTTGGTGAAGGCGTCGGCGAGCTGGCCCATGTAGGCGGCCATCTCGGCCTTGAGCTTGGCGGAGTCGCCCGCGTCGAGCTTCGGGGGCGTCTTCTCGATCTTGGCGAACTCGGACGCGGCGCCGCACACCTTGTCCATGTAGGCGACGGCCTCGGGGCTGGCCGCGCCGCTGGTGGGCGTCGCTGAAGTGCCGGAGTTGCCGCCGATGGTGGTGCACCCGGCCAACGCGCAGGTGGCAACAACGGCAGTGGCGACGAGGCGGAGCCTCATGTCGTAACTCCTCGGTCGGGGTACGTCGGGGGAATCCCGAAAGTACCCCGACCGGAGGTGGTGGAACTACGCGGCGCCGTTGCTCACGGTCTCCGCGGGGGTGTCCGCGATTACCGTGCTGCGCCGCTTGGACACGACGACCGCACCCACGATGATCAGTGCCGCGACCACGGCGATCGCGATGCGGATCGCGTCGGACGCCTGATCACCGATGGTGAACATGACGATGGCGGGCGCGATCAGCACCGAGACCAGGTTCATCACCTTGATCAGCGGGTTGATGGCAGGGCCGGCGGTGTCCTTGAACGGGTCGCCGACGGTGTCGCCGATGACCGTCGCGGCGTGGGCGTCGGAGCCCTTGCCACCGTGGTTGCCGTCCTCGACCAGCTTCTTGGCGTTGTCCCAGGCACCACCGGAGTTGGCCAGGAAGACCGCCATGAGCGTGCCGGTCGCGATCGCACCGGCCAGGTAACCCGCCAGCGGGCCGACGCCGAGGCCGAAGCCGACGGCGACCGGGGCGAGCACGGCCATCAGACCCGGCGTCGCGAGCTCGCGCAGCGAGTCCCTGGTGCAGATGTCGACGACCTTGCCGTACTCCGGCTTGACGGTGCCGTCCATGATGCCGGGGTTCTCGCGGAACTGACGGCGCACCTCGAACACGATGGCACCGGCGGCGCGCGTCACGGCGTTGATCGCGAGACCCGAGAACATGAAGACGACGGCCGCACCGATCACGACGCCGACAAGGACGTTCGGGCTGAACACCAGGTTGGTGAACGACACAGGCAGATCGCCGGCCACGTTGCCGACCTTGGCGATCGCCTGCTCGATCGCGTCGCGGTAGGAGCCGAACAGCGCCGTCGCGGCGAGCACGGCCGTCGCGATCGCGATGCCCTTGGTGATGGCCTTGGTGGTGTTGCCGACCGCGTCGAGCTCGGTGAGGATCTGCGCGCCCTCGCCGTGCACGTCACCGGACATCTCCGCGATGCCCTGCGCGTTGTCGGAGACCGGACCGAAGGTGTCCATCGCGACGATGACACCGACGGTCGTGAGCAGACCACAACCGGCCAGCGCAATCGCGAACAGCGAGACGACGACCGAACCCGAGAGCAGGAACGCGCCGTACACGGCAGCACCGATGACGAGCGCGGTGTAGACGGCCGACTCGAAACCGACCGAGATACCGGACAGGATCACCGTCGCCGCACCGGTCAGCGAGGTCTTGCCGACCTCCTTGACCGGCTTGTGGTCGGTGCCGGTGTAGTAGCCGGTCAGCCACAGGATGACGCCGGCCAGCACGATGCCGATGATCACCGCGACGGACGCGATCAGCGCCGGGTTGCCGCTGGTGGCCCTGATCGAGTCGCTGATGCCGTTGAGGTCGGCGAACGAGCTCGGCAGGAACGCGAACGCCGCGATCGTGCACAGGACGGCGGAGATGACCGCGGAGATGTAGAAGGAGCGGTTGATGGCCGTGAGGCCGCTCTCACCGGCCTTCGCACGCGTCGTGTAGACACCGATGACGGCGGTCAGCACACCGATCGCGGGAACGATCAGCGGGAACATCAGGCCCTGCGCGCCGAACGCGGCGGTGCCGAGGATCAGCGATGCGACCAGGGTGACGGCGTAGGACTCGAAGAGGTCCGCGGCCATACCGGCGCAGTCACCGACGTTGTCGCCCACGTTGTCCGCGATGGTGGCGGCGTTGCGGGGGTCGTCCTCGGGGATGTTCTGCTCGACCTTGCCGACGAGGTCGGCGCCGACGTCGGCGGCCTTGGTGAAGATGCCACCACCGACACGCATGAACATCGCGAGCAGCGCGGCACCGAAACCGAAGCCTTCCAGGACCTTCGGGGCCTGACCGGCGTAGACGAGCACGACCAGCGCGGCACCGAACAGACCGAGACCGACGGTGGTCATACCGACCACACCACCGGTGCGGAAAGCAACGCGCATCGCCTTTTCGCGACCGCCTTCACCTTCGTTCGCGGCGGCGGCGACACGCACGTTGGCGCGCGTGGACAACCACATGCCCAGGTAGCCGATGATCGCCGAGAACACGGCACCGACGATGAAGAACAACGACCGGCCGATTCGTTCGGCGATGTCGTCGGCCGGTAGCGCGAACAGCAGTACGAACACGACCACGACAAAAATGCCGAGCGTGCGGAACTGCCGGTTGAGGTAGGCCGCTGCGCCCTCCTGAACCGCCTTGGCGATGTCCTGCATCTTGGGGGTGCCCTGGCCCGCGGCCAGCACCTCCCTGAGCAGCACGTACCCGACGGCGAGAGCAGCCAGGGCGACCACGGCGACCACGGCTACGACGCCGCGATCACCCCCGGAGAGCTCGAGGCTCTCCGCGAGGAATTGCCGGGACATCCGTCCTCCTGGTGAGTTGCCATGTGCAGCGCCAAGGCAGACCAGCCGCCCTCGCGCGACGTGACGCATCCCTCATTGGATGCGATGAGCGGGGAGTCTAGGGGTTGCTTGCAACGAGGCAACGAACTGTCCCGATCCGTGCACACACCGTTATCTGCGCAGGAAGCCGACCACGCCCCGGGCAGAAGTGTCGGTGTCGTGTGCAAAGCTCGCCTCGTGGTGGATCAGGGACGGCGGTTGCTGGACCGCGTGCTGGCGGGAGTACCCGCCGGGGAGTCACCTCTCACACACGCACGTGATCTGCCGTTGCGGCAGGCTGATCACGTCGAATGGCCCTCGTGGGCCGCCGGGCCGGTGGTCGCCGCGTTCACCGAGATCGGTGTGCGTGAGCCGTGGCGGCACCAGGCGGAGGCGGCGTCGCTGGCGTGGTCCGGGCAGCACGTCGTGCTCGCGACGGGCACCGCGTCCGGCAAGTCGCTCGCCTACCAACTGCCCGTGCTTTCCACTCTTTTGGCGGACACGAAGGCAACGGCGCTGTACCTGTCACCGACCAAAGCCCTTGGAGCGGACCAGCTCCGCTCGCTCGACGAGCTCGGGATCAAGGGGATCCGCGCGGCGGCCTACGACGGTGACACCCCGATGGCCGAACGCGACTGGGTCAAGGCGCACGCGAACTGGGTGTTCACGAACCCGGACATGCTGCACCGCGGGATCCTGCCGCAGCACCCGAAATGGCTGCGGTTCTTCCGCCGGCTGAAGTACGTGGTGATCGACGAGTGCCATTCCTATCGCGGCGTTTTCGGTTCCCACGTCGCGTTGTTGATGCGCCGCCTGCGGAGGGTCGCGCGGAAATACGGCGCGGATCCGATCTTCGTTTTGGCATCGGCCACTGTGGCTGATCCTTCTTCGTCGGCGGAAAGGCTGCTCGGCGTGCCGGTTTCCGCTGTCGTGGACGACTACTCGCCGCGCGCCTCTCGGACCGTCGCGCTGTGGGAGCCGCCGCTGACCTCTCTGGAGGGTGAGAACGGCGCGCCCGTGCGGCGTTCGGCCGGCGCGGAGACGTCGCGGATCCTCGCCGACCTCGTGATCGAGGGCGCGCGTTCGCTCGCCTTCGTGCGCTCGCGGCGCGGTGCCGAGCTGACCGCGCTGGGCGCGCAGCGAATTCTGTCCGAAGTGGACAGTGAGCTGCCCGGCCGGGTGGCCGCCTACCGGGGCGGGTTCCTGCCGGAGGAGCGGCGCGCGCTGGAGAAGGCGCTGTCCACTGGCGATCTGCTGGGCGTGGCCACGACGAACGCGCTGGAGCTGGGCGTCGACATCGCCGGGCTGGACGCCGTGGTGGTGGCCGGTTTCCCCGGCACGTTCGCCTCGTTCTGGCAGCAGGCGGGCCGCGCCGGACGCTCTGGCGACAGCGCGCTGGTGGTGTTCGTGGCGCGCGACGACCCGTTGGACACGTACCTGGTGCACAACCCTGCCGCGGTGCTGGACCGGCCGGTCGAGGCGACGGTCCTGGATCCGTTGAACCCCTACGTATTAGGACCGCAGCTGGCGTGCGCCGCGGCCGAGATGCCGCTGACCCCCGCGTGTCTTCCCGACTTCGGCGGGCCGGTGGCCGAGGCCGTGCTCGCCGACCTGGTGGCGGAGAAGCTGCTGCGCAGGCGTCCCGCCGGGTGGTACTGGGCGTCGCACGACAGGCCCCACGCCGGGGTGGACATCCGCGGCTCCGGCGGCGACCAGGTGGCTGTCGTCGAGTCGGACTCCGGCCGGATGCTCGGCACGGTCGACCCGGGGTCCGCCTGCTGGCAGGTGCATCCCGGTGCCGTCTACCTGCATCAAGGGCGGGCGTACGTGGTCGACGATCTCGACGTGGAGAGCGGCCTCGCGATGGTGCACCGCGAAGACCCGGAGTGGACGACTCAACCGCGGGACTGCGTCGACATCACCGTGGTGCGCGAGGTCGAACGCGCCGACTTCGGCGGTGTGTCGGTGTGCCTGGGCGAGGTGGAGGTGACCACGCAGGTCGTCGGCTACCTGCGGCGGCTGCCGTCCGGCGTGGTGCTCGACCAGATCCCGCTCGATCTACCGGAGCAGACCCTGCAGACCCGTGCCGTCTGGTACACCGTCGACGAATCCCTCCTGTTCGACGCCGGCGTGGAGGCCAAGCGCATCCCCGGTGCGCTGCACGCCGCCGAACACGCGGCGATCGGCCTGCTGCCGCTGTTCGCGACGTGCGACAGGTGGGACATCGGCGGCGTGTCGACGGCGCTGCACCCGGACACCGGCATGCCCACCGTGTTCGTGCACGACGGCCACCCCGGCGGCGCGGGCTTCGCGGACCGGGGCCACTCGGCGCTGCGGGCCTGGCTGTCGGCGACGCGGTCGGCGATCAGCTCGTGCTCCTGCCCGATGGGGTGCCCGTCGTGCGTGCAGTCGCCCAAGTGCGGCAACGGCAACGAACCGCTGGACAAGGCCGGTGCCGTCCTCGTGCTGGACGTCGTGCTGAGCAAAATCGCCTGACCGGGTGGCCTCCGCCTGGCTACGGTGTGGGTGTGAACGCATGCAGCTGCAACGCCGCTGACCGGACCCGTCGCGCCTAGGCGCGGCCGAGTCCGATGCTCCGCCGCGCCCGTTTCCCTCTGGCCACGGGTTCCAGGAGTCTGCCTTGTTCACGCCCTTTTCTGATCTGAACGCACTGCTCGCCGACCTCGTCTCGTCGGTCCGCGAGATCCTCGGCCCCACCTACGTGGGGACGTACGTCCAGGGCTCGTTCGCCCTCGGCGCCGGTGACATCCACAGCGACTGCGACTTCATCGTCGCCTGCACGGAGCTGCCGTCCGGCGATCGCGAAGCCGGGCTGCGCGCGCTGCACGCCGAGATCCCCACCCGCCCCGGTCACTGGTCGACCGAGATCGAGGGCTCGTACGCCGACGTCGAGTCGCTGCGCTCGGTGGCTGGCCTCGGGGTTCCGTGGCTGTTCAACGACCACGGCTCACGGACTCTGGTGTGGGATCTGCACTGCAACAGCCCGCACGCGCGGTGGATCCTGCGCAACCACGGCATCGTGCTGGACGGCCCGCCAATCACGTCGCTGGTCGACGAGGTCCCGGCTGATGTCCTGCGCTCTTCGATGCGCGCTGAGCTGCCCCACGTTCTGGAAGGCATCAAGACGTGGGCGCCGATGGGCAACGCGTGGACTCAGCGCTACATCGTCGCGGCGTACTGCCGGACGCTCTACACGATCCACACAGGAGAGGTGGAGTCGAAGCGCGGTGCGCTGCTGTGGGCTTTGAAAATGCTCGATCAGCGGTGGCACCCGCTGATCGAGCAGGTCATCGAGGACCGGGACCTCGGCTGGGACGCCGACGCGGTACCGCGTCCGGGAAGCATGGAGCAGGCCTTCGCTTTCGCGGCCTACTGCGAGCTTCTCTGACTTTCGTGGGCGCGCGCCGCAGGCTCACGGGTACCTGCGGCGCGCGCTCTCCACGTGCCGAACACTGTTTTCCCGCCTGCTACCGCTTGGCGACCGGATCCCTTGGAACATCGGTGGAATCTGGTTGTTCGTCTCGACAGGACACGCGGGAGGCGACGGTGTCGACTGTCTCGGGACGAACTCCGGGGAGGAGCCGGCTTCACCGACCGCGGCAGAGCTGTTGCCCTGCCACTAACGTTCCTCGGCCCGGTCGTTCTTCGCGGGAGGCTGTCCTTCGGGGTGCGTGTTCGGCTTTTCGCCCGTTCCTCTGCGGCCCCGAAGTGCGGGGTACGGAGGCCGATCATCGGATCGGGCTGGGGTGGAACGGCCGCGCAGGGCATCGCCTTCGGGGTTGTCGGGGAGAGTCCACGACGACACCCAGCGCGGCCGGGCTTTGCAGTTGTGTCAGGCGATTTCGAGCTGGAAGCCGGCCGGGGCGTGCAGCGCCTCGACCAGTGCGTCCTGCACGATGTGCGCATCCGGGAGGTTCCAGCCGCAGATCGACGGCTTGACCCGCCAGTGCACGACGCCGTGCGCCATCGGGGTGGGCGGCAGCGGGATGTACTCGCCCTGGGCGTAGTGGTGCACGTCCGAGTTGTTGGCCAGCTCGGTGTTGAGCTTCGAGCCGGACTTCACCAGGAACATCCACCGGCCGGACGGGGTCGCGGCGATCGGCACGGGAACACCGATCGACCGCAGTGCGACCGCCGCGCGGCGGCCGAGGTCGGTGCCGACCTCGATCGCGTCCACCACGTGGCCGGTGGCGACGAGAAGGCTGTAGGAACGACCGGCCCACCACGTGGCGACCTGGTCGGGACGCGTACCGATGCGGTCCACCCAGTCGCGGTGCACCGGGATCGGACCGTGGAGCTCGAGCCCGCTGCGGCCCGCCCACTGGGTGACGCCCTGCTCCGAACCGGCCGGATAGGTGCCGGGCAGTACGGGCCAACCGCGGTACGCGAGGCTCACGGCCTCGGCACGCAGTTCGATGCGGAAGGCCCCGCGCCAGCTATCCGACCAATCCATCTTCCGTCGCCTTCTTCCTAGGCTCTGACTCGACATCGACGTGGTGTCGGTTTCGTTGAGACACCGCGTCGGTGCCGCCACTACAACTAACGACACCGGCACCAGCCTCCGTAACCCCCGCTCGACAACTGGTAGCTACGGAACGGCGAACGCCCTTTGCGAGAACGAGGAACTGAACTCCCCGCGTTTAGTTCGATCACCGTTCAGCATGTCCGGGCGCCGGTGTGAGTCCGCTCACCGCCCGGAGGTGACCGCTCGTCGCGCTCCAAACGCTTTGATCTTCGGCCGGACCTGCCCTCGACCGTGCGCTCACCGGGCCGAACGGCGTAACCGCCGACACCGACACAACCACCTCCCAACCGCTCACCGAGCAGCTCTCGAGTGCCGCCCCGTTGCTCTGCGCCACCCGTTTCGCCTGTTCACAAGCACTTTCGGCACCCTGGGGAAGGCTCGACGCACCGGCGAGCGCCGCGAGATCGGCCGCACCTGTCACCCGGTGCCGCACGACGACGGCCGCACCGACCTGGACACCGGTGATCGTCACGATGATCAGCAACAACATCGCCATCACGCCGCTCACCGCAGCCGAACCACACTCATCACCAGGCGCTTCGCCGTTCATCGCGGCTCCAGCACGGCGAACGCCTCCGCGCCGAGCGGCACGCCCAGCGGTCCGCGTTTAGCGACGACGACCCTGACGGCGTCACCTTCGTGCTGAAACGCGACGCTCGCTCCGGGCGCGATCTGCCCGACCACCTCCTCACCGCGCTGCCGTTCACCGCGTGCCGTGAGCCGCGCCGCCTCTCTCGCCGCGTCGGTGCACCGCATCTGCTCGATGACCGCTGTCAGCCCAGCGGCCGCCAACGCCATGACCACCAGCAGCGCGCACACCGCGATGGCCGCCTCCACCGTGACCATGCCCCGGTCATCAGACCGACGACAGCGCACGCTGTATCAGCCCTTGCAGCGCGTTCTGCATCCAGTCACTGGAGGCGAGCGCGTACAACACCCCGGCGAGCGCGGCCACCGCCAGCGTCCCGATCGCGTACTCCACCGTGCTCATGCCGCTGTCGTCCTTCAGCAGTTCCATCTGTTCACCCTTCATCACTTGAGGAATTGACCGGCCAGCCCGAGCACCACCGGCAGCACGCCGAGGCACAGGAACGCCGGCAGGAAACACAGCGCCAGCGGCGCCGCCACCGTGACCGCGGCCCGTTGCGCCTTCGCCTCGGCCTGGTCCCTGGCCTCGGCTCTGGTCCGCTCGGCGAGCTCAGCGGCCTGCCGGGCCAGCGCCGCACCTGATCGAGCGGTCCTCCGCGCGGCTCTCGCCAGTGCGGCGGTGACGGGCCGCTCCAGCGCCGGAGCCCACGCGGCGACCGGATCCGCGCCGAGCGCGAGGAGCTCGGCCGTCTGGTTGAGCTCTTCGATGCCGACCGCACGGATCGCCGTGGGCACCGGCAGACCGGCCTTGAGGCAGGCGGCCATGAGGTCCAGCGCAGCCGCCCGCTCGAACGGACCGTCGGGTGGGGTGACACGCCGCGGCGGATCGTGCGCCTTGGGTCTCAGCCGGTCGATCGCCTTTCGCGGCGCCGGCGCGACCAGAATCGCCAGCGCCAGGAGGACGAGCGTCACGGCTCCACCTCGGTGATCCGCTTCGTCCACCACAGTCCGGCCGCGAGGAAGAGCGCTCCCAGCACCAGCAGGAACTGACCGGCCGTGGTGGAGATGAGGATGTGGAGCGGTCTGGCGCCGCTGAGCTCGCCCAGCAGCACACCGAAGACCGGCAATCCCGCGAGCACAGCCGCGCTCGCTCGCGGACCTGCCATGCGCGCGTGCACCTGTCGTGCGAACGCCGCCCGCTGATCCAGATCGAGTCTGGTGGCGTCGAGAACGTCAGCCAGCGCCACGCCGTGTTTCGCTGACACGTGCCACGCCTTGGCCAGCTGATCGACGGCGGTGCCGAGGACAGGCTGACGGAGGTCGCGAAGTGTCCGCTCCACGTCGCCGCCGAGTCGTGCGGTGGCGGCAGCTGCTTTCAGCACCTCGGCGGCAGGCGCCGGGGTGTCCTGGGCCGCACCTTCGGCCGCGGTCGCCGCGTGGGCACCCGCCCGCAGCTCGTCGACCACACCGCCCAGCCCGTTGCTGAGTGCTTCGGTCGCTGTTCTCAGCGCGCGGTTTCGCCTGCCCTGCTTGATGATTCGGTAGATCACCACCGCGAGGACTGATCCAGCGATCAGACCGCCAACGCCTGCCGCGAGGTAGGTGACGGTGACCGCGGCGATCAGCCACAGCCATTGCGGCACAACGATCTCGCCCTTACCGGCTGGCCTGAGCCGGCGGAGTGGCTTGAGCTGCGGCCACACCAGCAGGGCTGCCGCCACGAGCAGGAGGCTCAGCACAGCAGCTCCTTCTCGTGCCAACCGCTCGCTTTCGTCCAGATCGGACGGACCTCGAGCCCACGTTCTGTGCGGACGAACGCGCCGATCTCGTTGAGGTGTCTCGCACCGTTGTCCGCTCGCCGCATGTGCAGTACGAGCTGGACGGCCGCCGCCACCTGGCTGTGCACGGCTTGCGGATCGAGCCCGCCCAACGCGCCCAGCGCTTCCAGGCGTGCGGGGACTTCGGCCGGCGAGTTGGCGTGCAGGGTTCCGGCGCCTCCTTCGTGGCCGGTGTTCAACGACGTGAGCAGCTCACGAGCCTCCGCACCCCGCACTTCACCCACGACGATCCGATCAGGCCGCATGCGCAACGCCTCCCGCACCAGCGACCGCACGGTGATCTCACCGGCACCTTCGACGTTCGGCGGGCGCGCCACCAGCCGCACGAACTGCGGGTGGTCGGGATGCAGTTCGCCCGCGTCCTCCACGCACACGATGCGTTCGCCCGGCGGAACACAACCGAGCAACGCCGACAGCAAGGAGGTCTTGCCAGACCCCGTGCCACCGACCACCAGGAACGCCCTGCGGCTGCGGACGATCGCGCGGAGCACCTCGGCGATCTCGACGTCGAACGTACCGAGCTCCCGCAGCGCGTCGAGGTCGTGCGTCGCCGGCCGGAGCACGCGGAGGGACAGGCACGTCCGGTCCGCGATGGGCGGGAGCACCGCGTGCAGCCGCACCCCGCTGCCCGGCAACCAGCCGTCGACGCACGGCGAGGCGTCGTCGAGGCGCCGGCCCGTGGCCACCGCCAGGCGTTGGGCGAGGCGGCGGACGGCGGCCTCGTCCGGAAACGTGACCGTGGTGCGGCGCAGGCCCGCGGTGCCGTCGACCCACACCTGGTCCGGCGCGGTGACCAGGACGTCGGTGGTGCCGGGGTCGGCGAGCAGCGGGTCGAGCGGACCGGTGCCGCTGAACTCCTGGCGGAGGACTTGGAGGGCTTCCAAGACGTCGGCGTCGGCCAGCACCCCGCCCGCTTCGGAGCGGACCGCGTGGGCGACAACCGCGGCGGTCATCTCCATGTCCGCGCCTGCCAGGCGATGGCGGACCCGGTCGATCAGGGTGGTGGTCATGTGGCGGCCTCCGGGCGCTGGGCGTGGCGGCCGTGGGTGATCTGGCGGCCGGTCAGGCGGAGCCAGGTTTCGTGGCACCAGATGAGGAAGCGGTTCATTCCGGTGGCTCCTTGAACACGAAGGGAGGAGGGAAAGGGCGGCCGTAGACGAAGAGGTTGCGCAACATCCGCAACCAGATGCGGATGCGGATCACGGGTGCGGCCCCTCCTGCACGAGGCGGGTTTCGGCGTGGCGCGCGAGAGAGCGGCGGGGGTGGAAGCTGCTCGAGGCCGCGGTTCCTTCCGCGACGGGAGCACTTTCAGCCTGGGGAGGCCGGGAGCGGCGTAGACAGTTCACGGGTGGGGCTCCTCTCGCGCGACACGCTTCGGCCTGATGAGGCCGGGAGCGGCGTAGGCGGATCACAGCTGCGGCTCCTCTTGCGCGAGGCAGGTTTCGGCGTGGTGAGGGTGAAAGCGGCGCAAGCGGACGCTGCTCGCTGCTGCGGTTCCTTCCGTGACAGGAGCGTTTGCGGCTTGGCAAGGCCGGGAGCGGCGCAGGCAGCTCACGGGTGCGGCTCCTCTCGCGCACGGCGGGCTTCGGAGTGGCGCGGGCGAAAGCGGCGCGGGGGGGAGCCGCTCATGGCCACGGTTCCTTCCGCGCGGGGAACGCTTTCGGTCTGGGGAGGCCGGGAGCGGCGGAGGCGGATCTGGTGCGGCAGATCGAACACGAGACAGGCTTCAGCGTGGTGAGGGCGAAACCAGCGGGGCGGAAGCCGCTCGTGGCCGCAGTTCCTCCCGCGCGAGGAGCGCTCTCGGCCTGGCGACGTCGGGAGCGGCGCAGGCAGTTCACGGGCACAGCTCCTTCCGCGCGAACGGGATCTCGGAGCGACGACCATGAGATGCGGTGTCCTCGCCCGGAGGAGATCCGGCTTGGCTGCACCTGCCACAGGTGGCCAGATCGGGCGCCTCCCCCGCCTCCTCGTCGCATGCCCGGCCTCCGGAGCGAGCACGGCGAACCTGACGGAGGATCACGGTGAGCCGCAGGCAGTCTGAACAGCTCATGGGCGCAGCTCCTTCAGCACCAGGCGGGCCGCGGTGGCCAGCGGGCCCTTGGCGTTGCGCGGGAAGTGGCCGCGTTCCAGCGTTTCGGCGAGGCCCGGCTCTGGGCGCATCTGGGTCAGCAGGGGGACGCCGATCACCTCGGCCATCTCGGCGGCTTGGAGGTTGCCGGGGGACGGGCCGCGCACCACCAGGCGGATGTTGCGGCCCTGGGTCAGGAGGTGGGAGGCCACGCGGGTCGCTGCCGCGGTCGCACGCACCTCGGCCGGCACGACCAGGACCGTCAGGTCCGTGCGGTCCAGGGCGGCGGAGGCGGCGGCGGTGGGGTGGCGCGGGAGGTCGCACACGACGGTGCAGCCGGTGCGGCGGCCCGCGTCGAGCACTGCGGCCACGGCTGCCGGTTCGGGGTCCGGCCCCGTGCGGTCGCACGAGAGGACGCTGAGGCTGCCGGACGCTGGCAGGGCCGCGCGGAGGGCGGACATCGGGACCCGGCCGCCGCTGCAGTGCACGCCCGGCCAGCGGGCGCCCTCGTCGGACTCGGTGCCCAGGGCCAGGTCTATGCCGCCGCCCAGCGGGTCGCAGTCGACGAGCATCGCCTCGCCGCCGGTCGCCACGGCCTCGCGGCCGCAGGCGATGGCCAGGATCGAGGCGCCCGATCCGCCGCGGCCGCCGACGAAGGACACCACCCGGCCGCGGTCGGACGGCGGGCCTTCGCCCACGTCGGTGAGAGCGCTCACCAGGGTGCCGCCGTCGGCGGGGAGTTCCAGGACGGCGTCGGCTCCCAGTGCCACGGCGGGTGCCCAGGGCGGGTCGCCTCCGTGGACCACCAGCACGCCTGAGCGGCGCGGGAAGTTCGCGTCCAGGCAGGCGGAGACCGCGGCCGGGTCCAGCAGGACCAGGGGCGCGCTGTGCCATTGCGAGCGCAGGGAGGTCACGTCGGGTGCGCAGGAGAGCGGGCAGTCGGCGGCCGCGGCCATGCGGAGGACTTCGTCGAGAAGGTCCTGGTCCGAGAGCAGGGCGGTGGGGTGGGTCATGTGGTCCACCGTGGTTGGTCGTGATGAACGACACAACGGGTGAAGATCCAGATGTGGACAAAACGCCGGGTGTGGACAAGTCGCGATCTTGGACGGCCTGGGACGCCGGAAGTGTCGGTGCCTTGTGCGACGCTGAGGGGTTGGGCGTCGAAACCCTCGGGAAGGGCGGCAGAGGTCCAGTCGCGGCCACCGGGAAACGGGCCGTGGATATGGGACGACCCCCGCCAGGGGGGAGGGACGGGGGTCGTCAATGGTTCAGTCCCGGGGGGTCGGACTGAACCCGTCCGTCGAACCGGACTCTCCTACTGTATCCCCATGCGCCAGTGCTGCGCGCAACTTCGGCAACAGCTGCATGCCAAGTTTCGGTAACCGTGTCCCACAACGGTTTCGTACACGACCGAAATGCCGCCCGAACGGCCTACTGACGAGTACACCTAAGCTGAGGTACATGACTCGGATCGCCGCCTTCTTCGACCTCGACAAGACCGTGATCGCGAAGTCGAGCACGCTGGCGTTCAGCCGTCCCTTCTTCCAGGAGGGGTTGATCAACCGCCGCGCGGTGCTGAAGAGCGCATATGCACAGTTCGTGTTCATGCTCGCCGGCGCGGACGCGGATCAGATGGACCGCATGCGCGCGCACATCACGGCATTGGCCGCGGGGTGGGACGTCGAGCAGATCCGCAGCATCGTCAGCGAGACGTTGCACGACATCGTCGACCCGCTGGTTTACAAAGAAGCGACGCGGTTGATCGCTGACCACAAAGCGGAGGGTCACGACGTCGTCATCGTGAGTGCATCCGGCGAAGAACTGGTCGCGCCCATTGCACAGATGATCGGCGCGGACTACAGCGTCGGAACCAAGATGGTGGTGCTGGACGGCCGCTACACCGGCGACGTCGACTTCTACTGCGCGGCCGACAACAAGGCCATCGCCATCAAGCAGCTCGCGGTCGAGCACGGCTACGACCTCTCCAAGAGCTACGCCTACTCGGACTCGGTCACCGACCTGCCCATGCTCGAGGTCGTCGGCCACCCCACGGTCGTGAACCCGGACCGGGGCCTGCGCCGCACCGCCGCGCAGAAGGACTGGCCGGTGCTGCAGTTCTCGGACCCGGTGAGCCTGCGTTCCCGCATCCCGACCCCCTCGGGCAAGGCCGTCGCGGTCACGGCCATCAGCCTCGGCGCGGTCGCCGCGGCCGGTGCCGCCTGGTACGGCCTGCGACGCAAGCGCAGCCGGGACTGACGTCAAGCATCAAAGGCCAAGAGGAAGCCTTCGTGACCGGTACCGGCGAGTAGCGGCAACGCCGTGCACACGTGGTGTCCGCGTGAGTGCACGCCGCCGCCCTGTCAGCGGTACCCGAACATGGACAAAACCTCACAAACGCTGAAACCGCAGTGCTTTCACTACTGAACGTGGCTTGAACGGTGCACCCTTCCGAGCCCTTGCTGTGACCGCCCACACGCACTTAAATGGGTGGTGCGGACCTCGGGTCGGCCAGGGACCTGGCGAAGAGAAGCCGGACTCCACCCCGACAGGGCTCCGTGCGCGGACTTCGAGTACCCACGCGCAGCACGCCGCGGGAGGCTTGTCGTCTAGGGCCTGCGTACCGGGACGCCGGACGCCGAGGCCAGGGTTGTACGACACGAGTTGCACGCTTGGTAACTCGCAAGCCCGCGCTGTCGACGGGGCACCCTTTCGAGGGTGCCCCGTCTGCTTGTGCGGTCAAAAAGTGCCGCCGAACGGCAGAATGTCCGCCCGTTGACCCATCACGCAGTCGTGAGTAACTTGCGAAATGCGCCAGTTATCTGTGGGAACATCACCGGGAGGCTCGGACACGTGCGGAAGATTGCCGCGTTGACGCTGGTCACAGCTATGGTCGCCCTCACGCCGGTGGCGAGAGCGGACGCCTCTGTGACGACGCTGCGCGGGATGTCGCTTGAAGAGAAGGTCGGCCAGCTCTTCGTCACGTACGTCAACGGCCAGGCCGCCGACGTCCCGCACCCCAAGAACCGGACGGACTTCGGAGTCGACTCGCCCGCGGAGATGGTGCGCAAGTACCAGCCGGGCGGGGTCATCTACTTCAACAACTCGAGCCGCGACAACATCGACACCCCGAAGCAGATCGCGCAGCTCTCCAACGGCCTGCAGAAGGCCAGCAAGATTCCCCTGCTCATCTCGATCGACCAGGAGATGGGCCAGGTCACCCGCATCGGCCCGCCTGCCACGCAGCTGCCGGGCAACATGGCCCTCGGCGCCGGCCGCAGCACGCAGGACGCGGAAGAGGCCGCCCGCATCACCGCCCAGGAGCTCCGGGCGATGGGCATCAACCAGAACTTCGCGCCGGACGCGGACGTCAACTCCAACCCGGCGAACCCGATCATCGGCGTGCGCAGCTTCTCCAGCGACCCGAAGCTCGCGGCCGACATGACGAAGGCCCAGGTCACCGGCTACGAGGGCCGCCACTGGTTCGACCCGGACTCGGTCACCTCGACGGCCAAGCACTTCCCCGGCCACGGCGACACGTCCGAGGACAGCCACACCAGCCTGCCGGTCTCGAACCGCAGTCTCGACCAGTGGCGCCAGATCGACTCGCCGCCGTTCCAGGCCGCCATCGCAGGCAAGATCGACTCGATCATGACCGCGCACATCCAGGTCCCGCAGATCGACCCGTCCGGCAACCCGGCCACGCTCTCACCGAAGATCATCACCGGTCTGCTGCGCGAGGAGCTGAAGTACGACGGCGTGGTCGTCACCGACTCGCTGGAGATGGCGGGCGTCCGCAAGCTCCACTCCGACGCCGAGATCCCGGTGCTGGCCATCAAGGCGGGCGTCGACCAGCTCCTGATGCCGCCGAACCTGGGTCTGGCCGTCGAAAGCGTCCTCAAGGCCGTCCGCAGCGGCGAGATCTCCGAGCAGCGCATCGACCAGAGCGTCCTGCGCATCCTCAAGATGAAGCTCCTGCGCGGCGTCATGCTGAACGCCGAGGTCGACGTGAACAAGGTCGACCAGATCGTCGGTTCCAACACCCAGGCCGCCCAGCGCATCGCCGACCGCACCATCACCGCCGTCCGCAACGACGGCCAGGCGATCCCGCTCAACGCCACCGCTCCCCTGGTCGTCGGCACCAGCGACGCCCCGGCCACCGCACTCGCGACCAGGCTCAAGGCCACGAAGGTCGTCACGGCGACGAGTCCCACGCCGGGGCAGACCCAGCAGGCGCTGGTAGCGGCGGCCAACGCGGACAAGATCGTCGTGCTGACCAACGGCCTGAGCACCAGGCCCACCCAGCTCGACCTGCTCAACCAGCTGGTCGCCACGGGCAAGCCGGTCATCGCGGTCGCCACCGGCGTCCCCTACGACGTCGCGCACAGCAACGCCAAGACGTGGCTCGCCACCTACTCGACCACGACGGTCTCCATGGAGGCGCTGGCCAAGACCCTGCTCGGCGAGACCAAGCCGCAGGGCAAACTGCCGGTCGACGTGCCGGGCCCGACGCCCTACCCGTTCGGCCACGGGGTGACCTGGTGAGGCGACGACAGTTCCTCACCGCAAGCGCACTGTCCGTCCCGCTCATCACCACTGGAACCGCCGAAGCGGCCCCGAAGCTCGCCACCGGAGCGGAACAGCTCGCACAAGACGGCTGGCGCAAGCTCAAGGGCCGCAAGGTCGGTGTGCTCACCAACCCGACCGGCATCCTCAAGGACCAGACCCACATCGTCGACTCGATGGTCGCCCACGGCGCCAAACCGACCGCGGTCTTCGGCCCGGAACACGGGTTCCGCGGCACGGCCCAGGCAGGCGGCTCCGAGGGCGACTACCAAGATCCGCGCACCGGCATCCCGGTGTACGACGCGTACGGCGCCAACACCACCAAGCTCCAAGCCATGTTCACCAAGGCGGGCATCGACACGGTCGTCTTCGACATCGCCGACGTGGGCGCGCGCTTCTACACCTACATCTGGTCGATGTACACGGCGATGCAGGCCGCACCGAACCTGGACTTCATCGTCCTCGACCGCCCGAACCCCATCGGCGGCAAGGCGAACGGCCCGCAGCTCGACCCCGCCTACGCCACCGGCGTAGGCCTGAAGCCGATCGTCCAGCAACACGGCATGACCGTCGGCGAACTGGCCCGCTTCTACGTGGGCGAGTTCGACCTCACCACCAGGCTTGACGTCGTCAACGTCAAGGGCTGGCGCAGGAACCGGCTCGACACCGGCCTGCCTTGGGTGCCACCGAGCCCGAACATGCCCACCCAGGACACCGCGCTGGTCTACCCCGGCACGTGCCTGTTCGAGGGCACGGTGCTGTCGGAGGGCCGCGGCACCACCCGCCCGTTCGAGACGGTCGGCGCACCCGGCATCGACTGGCGCTGGGCCGAGTCCCTCAACGCGCTGAACCTGAAGGGCGTGCGGTTCCGCGAGACCTACTTCGCGCCCACGTTCAACAAGTTCCAGGGCAAGACCTGCGGCGGTGTCACCCTGCACGTCACCGATCCGCACGAGTTCGACGCGATCAAGGCAGCCGTCGCCATGCTGATCACCGCGAAGTCGTTGTACCCCAGCGTGTTCGCGTGGCGGCCCGACAACTGGATCGACAAGCTGAGCGGCTCCGACCGGCTCCGCAAGATGATCGACGCCCGGGCTCCGCTGAACGAGATCATCGGTGCGTGGCGACAAGAGCTGCAGCAGTTCCGCCGCACCCGCCTGCCCTACCTGCGCTACCGGTGAGGACGCCATGCTCATCCCCGCGCTGGCCGTCGCAGTCGTGACGGCCGCGATCCCCGGCCACTTCGACCAGCCCCAGGACGGTTTCGCGAAGCCCTGGACGACCCTGCGCCAGTCCAACCCGTACTGGGCGAACCTCGATCCCGAGCCGATCAACACGGCCCTGCGCCAGGTCCGCGGCTTCACCAGACCCCAGGCCAACGGCAAACCGCTGTTCGCCGGCGCCGTCACGATGTACGTGCACGACGGCAAGATCGTCACGCACGACCGCACCGGCTACGCCGTCCTCTACCAGGACCAGCAAACCCAGCTGCCGGAGGAAGACCGCGTCCCGATGCAGAAGGACACGATCTTCGACCTCGCCTCGATCTCCAAGCTCTTCACGTCGATCGCGGTGATCCAGCAGGCCGAGCAGGGCCGGGTGGACATCGACGAGAAGGTCGCCCACTACCTGCCTGAGTTCGGCGTGAACGGCAAGGAGAACATCACCGTCAAGCAGCTCCTCACACACACGAGCGGCCTCGAACCGTTCATCGCGTTGTGGAAGCTGTATCCGGACGTGCCGTCACGCATCAAAGCCGTGATGGACGTGAAGCCGAAGTCCACGCCCGGCACCACGTACGTCTACTCCGACCTGAACCTGATCACGCTCGGCGAACTGGTGCACAAGGTCAGCGGGAAGAAGCTCGACCAGGCGGTGCGGGACGGCATCACCAGGCCGCTCGGGATGAAGGACACCGGCTACAACCCGAAGGCCAGGAACCGCACTGCCGCAACGGAGTTCCAGTCCGCACCACCACGCGGCATGGTCCGCGGTGAGGTGCACGACGAGAACGCGTGGTCTCTCGGAGGAGTCGCCGGCCACGCGGGCGTCTTCGGCACGGCCAGGGATCTCGCCGTTCTCGGCCAGACGATCCTCAACGGCGGCACCTACCAGGGCCGCAGGATCCTGACCGAGCACTCCGTCGAGCTGATGCTCACGAACTTCAACCAGCAGTTCCCCGACAACGCCCACGGGCTCGGCTTCGAGCTGAATCAGCGCTGGTACATGGGCGCGCTGAGCGGTCCGGGAACGGCGGGCCACACCGGCTACACCGGCACGTCGTTCGTGATCGACAAGGCTTCCCGGTCGATCGCGATCCTGTTGAGCAACCGCGTGCACCCGAGCCGTGACTGGGGCAGCGTGAACCCGGCGCGCCGGGTCGTCGCCGACGGCCTGGCCAACGCACTCGCGGTCAGGTCGCACGGAAAGCAGTGGCGCGCAACGACTTCCGGCGGAGCGCTCACCGCGGAACGTCCGGTGGAGGTCTTCGTCGACGTGGACAAGGGTGACAAGCTGACCATCCAGCACTGGGACGGCGCGCAGTGGCAGGACGTCCGCACGATCACCACCACTGAACGCCGATGGGTGGCCACAGAGCAGAAGAAGTCCCGATTCGTCTACACGAAGGCCGGCCAGTACAACGGCCGTGGCGTCTACGTCCACGCCCGTGGCGACGTCACGGCTGACGGCTGGTCACTGGCACGCCGTTAGGACCTCGGCGAACAACGGAAGCGCCCGTGGAAACGCGGGCGCTCCAAAGCTCACCACGATCCCTGTGCGGTCGTCGTCGCTCAGCTCGTGCCGGAACCACGAGAGAGGACTGACTTCAATCCCGCGTTCACGCGCCGTCCGCACGATGGCGGTTTCGTGTGGAGTGTCGAGCACCGCGTGCATCCCTGCCGCGATGCCGGTGACCTCCGCGTACGGCGAGACTGCTTCCACGAGCCGGTCACGGCGCCGCTGGTACTTCAACCGCATACGCCGCACATGGCTGTCGTACGCGCCCGACGACAAGAAGTCCGCCAACGTCAGCTGGTCGAGCATGCTGATGTACTGCTCACGGTCGGTCTTCAAGGCCAGGATCGGGTCGACGAACCGATCCGGCAGCACCATCCACGCGATCCGCAACGCCGGCGACAACGCCTTGCTGGACGTGCCCAGATAGGCGACGTGCTCCGGATCCAGGCCCTGCACCGCCCCGACAGGCTGCCGGTCGTAGCGGAACTCACCGTCGTAGTCGTCCTCCAGCACAAGCCCATTCACGCGCCGTGCCCACTCCACCGCCGACGCGCGCCGCCGTGGATGCAGAGGACCGCCCAACGGGAACTGGTGCGCCGGCGTCAACACGCACGCACGACGGTCATCGGGCAGCTGCTCCGTGTTCGCGCCGTGGTCGTCGACGGGCAGCGGCACGGTGGACTTCCACAACGACCGGTGAAAGCCCAGCCCGTACTCCTCGACGACGACCGGCGGCTTCAGCAGCAGGTTGAACATCCGGATGGCGTGCGCGAAGCCCGAGCACACCACGATCCGCTCGGGATCGGCCCGCACGCCACGGGCCCGCGCGAGGTACTCGGCCAGCGCCGTCCGCAGCTCGATCCGCCCCTGCGGATCACCCGGCCCGAACGCCTCCGAGGGCGCCGCCGTCAACGCCCGCCGCGTCGAGCGGATCCACTCCGTCCGCGGGAACTCGGTGATGTCCGGAGTGGAGACCGTCAGGTCGAACCGCACGTCCGAGTCGGCAACCCGGCGAGTGACCGGTGGCGGCGGCGCGACCCGTTGCGCGACCACGGTTCCGGATCCCTGACGCGCGGTCAGCCACCCCTCCGCGACGAGCTCCGCGTACGCCTCCGCGACGGTGTTCCGCGCGATCCCGAGGTCGGCGGCCAACGACCGCGAGGCAGGAAGACGGGTCCCCGGCGGCAGGCGCGCTGAACGGACCGCTTCCCGCAGCGACGCCGTCAACCGCTGCCGCAGGCCACCCGGACCGGACAGGTCGAGGTGGAAGTCAAGATTGGCCCATGATTCCACGACCGAATTGCACCATGCTGAGGGCCAATCCGCGCCATAGGTTTGCAGGCATGACGAACCGAATCGACCTCGCCAAGAAGGCCCCGAAGGTCTACCGCGCCATGATCGCCCTCGACGCCGCGGCCCGCGAGGGTCTCGACGAGCAGCTGGCCGAGCTGGTCCGGATCCGGGCCTCCCAGCTGAACCACTGCGCCTACTGTCTGAACATGCACACGGTCGACGCCCGAAAGGGTGGTGAGACCGAGGCACGCATCTACCTGCTCAACGCGTGGCAGGAGGCAGGCGACCTCTACACCGAGAAGGAGCAGGCCGCGCTCCAGCTGACCGAGGCCATCACCGTCCTGAGCAGCCACGAGTACGTCAGCGACGAGGTCTACGAGCGGGCAGCGAAGCACTTCGACGAGGAGGAGCTGGCCCAGCTCATCGCGCTGATCTTCACCATCAACTCGTGGAACCGGATCGCCGTCTCCACCAGGAAGGTCCCCGACGTTCGGTGACATACGGCCCCAGATTCGCTCTCACGGGGTGACTTTCGGACACAGTTGGGGTGAGTTGACCGCACACTCCGTTGACCCTCGAAGTTGCGGTTAGTAAGTTTCCCACGTGTCCACTGAAAACAGTGCCGAGTCGAGTCCACTGGTGAAGATCCGGTCGTTGCTGCCGGGTCTCGCGCGTGCCGAGCAGCGCGTCGCCAAGGTGGTCCTGGAGAACCCGGGAACGGTCGCACACCGCAGCATCACCGAGGTCGCCGAGCAGGCAGGCACGAGCGAGACCACGGTGACGCGGTTCTGCAAGGCCATCGGCGTCGGCGGGTATCCGGAGCTGCGCATCGCGCTCGCCGCCGACACCGCCCGCAGCGCCGCCCGTGCCAACCACGACATGGGCGGCGACATCGGGCCGGGAGACGACCTGAAGCAGGTCGTCGGCAAGGTCGCGTTCGCAGACGCCCGCGCCGTCGAGGAGACCGCCGAGCAGCTCGACATCGAGTCGCTCGACAAGGTCGTCCAGGCCGTCGCCGGCGCCCGCCGGGTCGACGTCTACGGCTTCGGCGCGAGCGCTTTCGTGGCGTTCGACCTGCAGCAGAAGCTGCACCGCATCGGTCTCACCTGCTTCGCCTGGAACGACACGCACATCGCGCTGACGTCGGCCGCGGTGCTGACCGGGGCGGACGTCGCCGTCGGCATCTCGCACACCGGTTCGACCGTGGAGACCGTCGAGGCCCTCCGCGTCGCCCGCGAGACCGGCGCCACCACCGTCGCGCTGACGAACTTCCCGCGCTCGCCCATCACCGAGGTCGCCGACCACGTGCTGACCACGGCCGCGCGCGAGACCACGTTCCGCTCCGGCGCGATGGCGAGCCGCATCGCCCAGCTCACCGTGATCGACTGCCTGTTCATCGGGGTCGCCCAGCACCACGTCGACACGGCGAAGACGGCGCTGGAGGCGACCTACGAAGCCGTGTCGGGCCACCGGCTCGGCGCGAGACCAGACGGCCGCCGGCGGCCGCGGGAGACGACTAAATGATCTCCCCCCGGAACGGTGTGGTGGTGCGCGTGGAATCTCCGACCGAGCAGCGGAACCCGCGCACGACCGACATCGACCGGGTCCCCACGATCGACGTGCTGCGGATGATCAACGACGAGGACCGCACGGTCCCGTCCGCCGTCGCAGAGGCACTGCCGGAGCTGGCCCGCGCGGTCGACCTCGGCGTCACCGCGATCATGTCGGGCGGCCGCGTCCACTACGTCGGCGCCGGTACGTCCGGCCGGCTCGCGACGCTGGACGCCGCCGAGCTGGTGCCGACGTTCAACGCCCCCGCCGACTGGTTCGTCGCCCACCACGCGGGCGGCTCCGAGGCCCTCGTCCGCGCGGTCGAGGAGGTCGAAGACCACTCCGGCGCGGCGCAGATCCGACGTTCGGCCACCGCGAAGGACGTGGTCGTCGGCGTGACGGCGTCCGGGCGCACGCCGTTCGTGATCGGCGCGCTGCAGGAGGCGCAAGCGCTTGGCGCCCACACGGTGCTCGTCTCGAACAACGCGTCGGTGCCGTTCTCGCCGGACGTCCTGGTCGCGCTGAACACCGGCCCTGAGGTCATCGCCGGCTCGACCAGGATGAAGGCTGGATCGGCGCAGAAGCTGGTGCTGACGTCGTTCTCGACCGCCGTGATGATCAAACTCGGCCGCACCTACTCCAACCTGATGATCAGCATGCGGGCGACCAACGCGAAGCTGCGCGGCCGGACGATCCGGATCCTGCACGAGGCCACCGGGCTGTCCGAGACCGTCTGCGAGCAGGCGCTGACGGAAGCGTCCGGCGACCTCAAGGTGGCGCTCGTGCACCTGCTGTCCGGCGTGCCGACCGAACGTGCGGCCGCCGCCCTGGAGGACACGAAGGGCCACGTCCGCAACGCGCTGGACCGGCTAGCCGGGTAGGACGGGTCGCCACGGGATCGGCGTCGACAGCACCATCGCGCTCGACGTCTCCCCGTGGCTCGCGAGCCGGACCAGCAGCCGCTCCAGCTCCATGATCGACGTGGTGACCACCTTCACCACCGAGCAGATGTCACCGGTCAGCCGCACGACCTCGACCACCTCCGGAAGGTCGTCGAGCAGCTCCGGGTGGACCGTGATGCACCGCGGGCCGTAGCACTTCATGCGCACCAACGCGACGACCGGACGCCCGACGACGGTGGGGTCGACGACGGCGCGATAGCCGGTGATGGCGCCCATGTTCTCCAGGCGGCGGACGCGTTGGGCGACCGTTGGCGGTGAGACGTGGACCCGGCGTGCGAGCTCGTTGTACGACAGGCGCGCATCCTCTTGGAGGGCCTCCAACAGGGCCTTGTCAACGTCATCCAGCATGAACGCAAAGCTACTCCGCGATCTGTTTTGCATTTGAAAGAAGTTCGGGGCGAACATCTTTCGTCGTCCATTCAGGTGAGAGCCGCCAGGAAGGAGGATTGAAGGCATGAGCTGCCCCGTATCCCCCAAGCTGGATTTCGGCGGCACCACGCCGTACGAGGACTACGTGCACGCGTCGGTGCTGCACACCCTTCAACAGCAGTGGTCCAAAGATCCGCGTGAGATGTCGTTCCTGGTCATCACGCAGGTGATGGAGCTGTACTTCGGCCTGCTCTGCTTCGAGTGGCGGCAGGCCCAGACCGAGCTCCGCGCGGACGACCTGCGCGCTGCCGTCCGCACGCTCAGGCGTTCCGACCTGCATCTTCAGGCCTTGTCGGCGGCGTGGCGGCCGATCGCGCGCATGACGCCGACCGAGTTCAACTCGTTCCGCGACGCGCTCGGCGAGGGCTCCGGCTTCCAGTCGGGCATGTACCGCGAGATGGAGTTCCTGCTCGGCGAGAAGTCCGCGTCGATGCTCGTGCCGCACCGGGCGGTTCCGGCGATGCACGCGCAGCTGGAGGAGTCGCTCTCCAAGCCGTCGCTCTACGACGACGTGCTCGCGGCGCTCAAGCGCCGGGGCTTCGACATCCCGCAGAGCGTCCTCGACCGCGACCTCACCAAGGCCTACGAGGCGTCGCCCGAGGTCGAGCAGGTGTGGGCGGAGATCTACCGCGGCGACGACCGCGACCTGCTGGAGCTCGGTGAGGCGCTCACCGACATCGCCGAGGAGTTCGCGCGCTGGCGTTACGACCACCTGCTCGCGACCCGGCGGTCGATGGGCTCGAAGGTCGGCACCGGCGGTTCCGCTGGTGTTGCATGGCTGGAGAAGCGCACCCAACGAGCGGTGTTCCCCGAGTTGTGGACGGCGAGGAGCTACGTGTGAGGCGCGAGCTGTTCGACATTCCCGAAGGCGTCGTCTACCTCGACGGCAACTCCCTCGGCGCACCACCGAAGCACGTCGCCGAGCGGATGCAGGAGGTGATCAGGCACCAGTGGGGCACGCGGCTGATCAGGTCGTGGTCCGAGGGCTGGTGGGAGGCGCCGCAACGGATCGGCGACCGCATCGGCCGGCTGATCGGGGCCGCCGAAGGGCAGGTCGTCGTCGGTGACTCGACGTCGGTCAACGTCTTCAAGGCGTTGATGGGCGCGGTGAAGGGCACCGGCCGCACCGAGATCGTGTGCGACGAGTCCACGTTCCCAACCGACGGCTACATCGCGCAGTCGGTGGCAACGCTGGCAGGACTGAAGATCAGGGCGGCCCATCCGTCCTCTTTGGACCTCACGGACGAGACCGCCGTGGTGCTGATCAACCACGTCGACTACCGGACCGGCGCGCTGAACGACATGAAGGCGCTCACCGAGCAGGCTCATGACGCCGGAGCGCAGGTGGTCTGGGACCTCTGCCACAGCGCGGGAGTGCTGCCGATCGAGCTCGACGCGCTCGGTGTGGACTACGCCGTCGGCTGCACCTACAAGTTCCTCAACGGCGGCCCCGGTTCCCCCGCCTTCATCTACGTGCCGAAGCACAAGCAGGCCGGGTTCGAGAACCCGCTCTCCGGGTGGAACGGCCACCGCGAGCCGTTCGCGATGGAGCCGAGCTACGAGCCGGACCCCGGCATCGTGCGGGCGCGGGTCGGCACGCCGGACATCCTGTCGATGCTGGCCCTGGACGCCGCGCTGGACGTGTGGGACGACGTCGACCTCGCCGAGCTGCGGCAGCGCGGCCTGGCGCTGACCGCGTCGTTCCGCGAGCACGTCGAGAAGCTGACCGGGCTCGAAGTGATCACGCCGGAGGTCCGCGGCAACCAGATCTCGGTGCGCTGCCCGGACGCCAAGGCCGTGATGGACGAGCTGATCGCGCGCGGAGTCATCGGCGACCACCGGCCGCCGGACGTCCTGCGGTTCGGGTTCGCGCCGCTCTACGTGACCGACGACGACGTGATCAGGGCCGCCGAGGTCCTGGCCGAAGTCATTTCCGGGTTCACCCGGTGAGCGCGGCGTCCGCGATGCTCTTCGCCTCGCGGGCGCCCGCCTCCAGGGCCGAGCACACGAACAGGATCCACTGAGCGAGGCCTTCCAGCGTCCCGGACGCGAACGCCACGGACGCGGCCTCGTACTCGGCCGATCGGCGCAGGCACGCCACCTCCGGCACGCCGAGGCCCTTCGGGTCGAGGCCGGTGGAGATCGACGTCAGCCTGGCGGCGGCACGCGCCACCACGCCGTTGGCCACGTCGAACGGTGCCAGCCCGAGCAGTTCGCCGTGCACCACCGCGACGAGCACCGGTGCCGGCACGGACGTTCCACCGGTGACCAGTGACGCGAGCAGGTCGAGCCGCGACGACACGTCCCCGGACACGCGCGGGCGGCCGACCTCGGAGGTGAGGTCCGCCGCGGCCAGGACGTGCAGGCGCGCGAGGGCCTGCAACGGCGCGCGCTGCCACGTGCCGACGAGACCACCCAGTGCTTCGGCGATCCGCAAAGACCCTGCCAGCACGGGATCCGAGACCTCGCCGGACGACGGGATCTCGGTCGGCCCGCCCTCCAGCGCCGCCGACGCACGGGCCGCGCGGACGGACGCCTCGGCCGCGGTCGTGGCCCAGCCGCGCAAGTTCACCCGATGGCGGTGCACCTGGAAGGCGGCGTCCTTCGCGGCGTTCGCCGCATCGGCCACACCAGGCAAGGAAAGCAGCGGAGCAAGCGGATCGGTCACGGTCGCGCAGAGTACCTGACCAGGTGAAACGCGTGATCCAGCTCACTGGACAGACCGTTGAGCGCGCAACTTCGCCCGTTCAACGCGCCACACGTGCCTAGACCAGACAAAACGGGTTACACAATGACAGCCGTGTAACCAACCTCCCAAGATTGGTCTGAACCTTTTGAGGGAGGAGCCTGTTGGAAGTGAACTGGCTCGCACTACGGTCAGTACCCGCATCCCCAACCGGTCTGGATTTTCCAGGAGGTCTCGCACCATGACGCAGTCGCCAGGCCAGGGCCAAGCTCTGGACAACCTGCTGACGGAGAGCAGGACGTTCCCGCCCTCCGACGAGTTCGCGGCACAGGCGAACGCGAAGCCCGAGCTGTACGAGGAGGCGAAGGCCGACCGCGAGGCGTTCTGGGCGAAGCAGGCGGAGCGGCTGCACTGGGACACCAAGTGGACGCAGGTGCTCGACTGGTCGAACGCGCCCTTCGCCAAGTGGTTCGTCGGCGGCAAGCTCAACGTCGCCTACAACTGCGTCGACCGGCACGTCGAGTCCGGCCACGGCGACCAGGTCGCGATCCACTGGGAGGGCGAGCCCGGCGACTCCCGCGCCATCACCTACGGCGAGCTGCAGCGCGAGGTCTCCAAGGCCGCCAACGCGTTGGCCTCGCTGGGAATCGGCGCCGAGGACCGCGTCGCGATCTACATGCCGATGGTTCCCGAGGCGATCTTCGCGATGCTCGCCTGCGCCCGTCTCGGCGCGATGCACAGCGTCGTGTTCGGCGGTTTCTCCGCCGAGGCGCTGCGCACCCGCATCGAGGACTCCTCGTGCAAGCTCGTCATCACGACCGACGGCCAGTACCGCCGCGGCAACCCGGCGCCGCTGAAGCCCGCCGTGGACGAGGCCGTCGCCGGCGCGCCGTCCGTGGAGAAGGTGCTCGTCGTCAAGCGCACGAACACCGAGGTCGCGTGGACCGACAAGGACGTGTGGTGGCACGAGCTGGTGGACGCGCAGTCCGACCAGCACACCCCCGAGGCGTTCGACTCGGAGCACCCGCTCTTCATCCTCTACACCTCGGGCACCACGGGTAAGCCGAAGGGCATCCTTCACACGTCCGGCGGCTACCTCACGCAGGCGTCGTACACCCACCACAACGTGTTCGACCTCAAGCCGGACACCGACGTCTACTGGTGCACCGCGGACATCGGCTGGGTCACCGGCCACAGCTACATCGTCTACGGCCCGCTGTCCAACCGCGTGACGCAGGTCGTCTACGAAGGCACGCCGAACACCCCGCACGAGGGCCGCCACTGGGAGATCGTGCAGAAGTACGGCGTCTCGATCTACTACACCGCGCCGACGCTGATCCGCACCTTCATGAAGTGGGGCGCGGACATCCCGGCCAAGTACGACCTCAGCTCGCTGCGGGTGCTGGGTTCGGTCGGCGAGCCGATCAACCCCGAGGCGTGGATCTGGTACCGCGAGAACGTCGGTGGCGGCAAGACCCCGATCGTCGACACGTGGTGGCAGACCGAGACCGGCGCGATCATGATCTCGCCGCTGCCCGGTGTCGTGTCGACCAAGCCCGGTTCGGCGCAGCGCCCGCTGCCCGGCATCGGCGCGAAGGTCGTCAACGACGAGGGCGTCGAGGTCCCGCACGGCGGCGGTGGCTACCTGGTGCTGGACGAGCCGTGGCCGTCGATGCTGCGCGGCATCTGGGGCGACGAGGAGCGCTACCGCGACACGTACTGGTCGCGCTTCGCCGAGCAGGGCTTCTACTTCGCCGGTGACGGTGCCAAGTACGACGACGACGGCGACATCTGGCTGCTCGGCCGCGTCGACGACGTGATGAACGTGTCAGGTCACCGCATCTCCACCACCGAGGTCGAGTCGGCGCTGGTCTCGCACCCGACCGTGGCCGAGGCGGCTGTGGTCGGCGCGTCCGACGCGACCACCGGCCAGGGCATCGTGGCGTTCGTGATCCTTCGCGGTGGCGCGGGTTCCGACGCCGGTGGCGCCGAGGCGATCAAGGCGCTGCGCGACCACGTGGCCAAGGAGATCGGCCCGATCGCGAAGCCGCGTCAGATCATGGTCGTGCCGGAGCTGCCGAAGACGCGGTCCGGCAAGATCATGAGGCGTCTTCTCCGGGATGTTGCCGAGAACCGCGCCGTCGGTGACGTGACGACGCTGGCCGACTCGTCGGTGATGGACCTGATCTCCGCCGGGCTGCAGTCGGGCAAGTCCGAAGACTGATCTGGGAAAACATGACGGGCGCCCTCTGCGGAGGGCGCCCGTTCCCGTTAAGATCACATTCAGGTGAGCCGGGAAGCCTGGTCGGCACGAGGATTTGATGTACCCACAGATCGCCCAGGAGCCCCGTTGTCGCGCAAGAAGGCCGTTGCCGCCGAGTTCGCCCGCTACCTCCGCACGGAAACCGTCGGTGGCATGGTGCTGCTCGGAGCCACCGCCATAGCGCTGATCTGGGCCAACTCTCCACTGGCCCCCTCCTACCTCGGGCTGCGGGACCTGCACGCCGGACCGCTGTCCGTCGGTGACTGGGCCAAGGACGGACTGCTCGCCATCTTCTTCTTCGTGGCCGGCCTTGAGCTGAAGCGTGAACTCGTCGTTGGAGAGCTGTCGGAGTTCAAGGCCGCGATCCTGCCGGTGGTCGCGGCGATCGGCGGGATGATCGTGCCCGCGCTGGTCGCGTTGTCGATCGGCTGGGGACAGCCGGGCATCGAGAAGGCGTGGGCGATTCCGGTCGCGACGGACATCGCGTTCGCCCTCGGAGTGCTGGCACTGACGGCGTCCGGGCTGCCGTCGAGTCTGCGGGTGTTCCTGCTCTCCCTGGCCGTGGTGGACGACCTGGGCGCGATCGTCGTGATCGCGGTCCTCTTCACGGCGAAGTTCAACCTGCTCGCGGCGGGCGCGGTCGTGCTGCTGCTGGCGCTGTACTGGTTCCTGCAGCACAAGAGGATCACCACGCCGTTCCTCTACGTGCCGATCGCGTTGGCGACGTGGTGGTTCATGCACGAGTCGGGCATCCACGCGACGATCGCGGGTGTCGCGCTGGCGTTGCTGACGCGGGTGAGGCGCGATCCCTACGAGCAGGAGGCGCCGGCGGTGCGGCTCGAGCACCGGCTGCAGCCGTGGTCGGCCGGGGTGGCGGTGCCGGTGTTCGCGCTGTTCGCGGCGGGCGTGCCGGTGGGCGCCGAGGCGTTCGGGAAGCTCTTCTCGGACAAGATCGCCATCGGGGTGATCGTCGGGCTCGTGGTCGGCAAGGTGGTCGGGATCGTGGGTGCGTCCGCGCTGGCCGTGTGGTTCAAGGCGGCGGTGTGGCCGTCCGGTGCGGGGCCGCGGGACATCATCGCGGTGGCTGTGCTGGGCGGGGTCGGGTTCACGGTCAGCCTGTTGATCGCGGAGCTCTCACTCGATCAGCCGGAGACCGTGAAGGCGGCCGTGCTGATCGCGTCGATGATCTCGTCGCTGCTCGCCGCGGTGTTGCTCATTCGTCGCAGCCGGGCTCATGGCACCATGTCCGGGTGACCACCAGGGAGCACATCGCGTCGATTCCGCTGACCGCAGACGACCCGACGGCCGAGGCCTCGATCGGCGGCCTCGTCCGTGACGCGACCGCACACATGTCGACTCTGGTCAGAGCAGAGGTCGAGCTCGCGAAGGGCGAGATCGCGGCCGAGATCAAGAAGGGCGTGAAGGGCAGCATCTTCTTCATCGTCGCGTTGACGGTGCTGTGCTTCAGCCTGTTCTTCCTGTTCATGGCGCTCGGGTTCGGATTCTCCGCGCTGTTCGGCTGGGGCTACTGGGCAGGCTTCCTGCTCGTCTTCGCCGTGATGCTGGCAACCGCTGTTCTCTTCGCCTTGCTGGGCTACCGCAAGGTGCGCAGGCTCAGGCCACCGGAGAAGTCGATCGCGGCCGCGAAGGACACCGTTGCGGCCCTCACGCACAGGGGCGGCGACAACTGAGCCGCAAACCCGACCCGTCGGTGGTGCGGGTCGCGGGTCCGTGGACGCACCGCGACGTCTCGGCCAACGGCATTCGCCTGCACGTCGCCGAGCTCGGCGAGGGACCGCTCGTGCTGCTCCTGCACGGGTTCCCCGAGTTCTGGTGGTCGTGGCGGCACCAGCTGACGGCACTGGCGGAAGCCGGTTACCGCGCGGTGGCCGTCGACCTGCGCGGGTACGGCGACTCGGACAAACCACCACGCGGCTACGACGGCTTCACGCTCGCCGGTGACATCGCGGGCCTGATCAAGGCGCTCGGCGCCCAACGCGCACACCTGGTGGGTCACGCGTGGGGAGGCGCGACGGCCTGGACGGTCGGCGCGATCCACCCGCGCCTGGTCTCGTCGGTCTCGGTGTTGTCCGCGCCGCACCCGCTGGCGATGCGCCGGGCGTTCCGCAGGCATCCCAGGGTGAACTCCCACGTGCTGCGCTTCCAGTTGCCGATCTACCCCGAACGTTGGCTGACCGGCGAGAACGCGATGCAGGTCGCCCGCCTGCTGGCGGCGTGGTCGGGTCCGAAGTGGCGGTCGGCGCCCGAGTTCGACGAGGTCATCCGCCGCTGCCGGCAGGCGATGATGGTGCCGGGCGTCGCGCACAGCGCGATGGAGTACTACCGGTGGGCGGTGCGCTCGCAGATCCGCAGCGACGGCCGCCGGTTCGCCGAGGCCGTCGACAAGCCGATGCAGGTGCCGGTGCTGCAGATCCACGGCGCGCTGGACCCCATCACCCTGGAGTCGTCCGCCCGCGACTCACGGCCGTGGCTCGGTGCCGGGTCGGAGTTCCGGTGCCTGCCGGAGGCGGGGCACTTCCCGAACCAGGAAGCGCCCCACACCACCAGCAGGTTGATCACGGAGTTCCTGCAGAAGACGTCCTGAACGCGGTCTCCAGAGTCCCTGCCGGGTCGTCCGGCAGGTCGGTGGAGCGCCAGGCGATGTAGCCGTCCGGGCGCACGAGGGAAGCACCCTTGGCGGACAGCCCGAAGACGTCCAGCTGCTCGATCCGTTCGTACCGGATCCCCAGCTGCTTCGCGGCCTCCTCCCACTGCGGGTGGTCCGCGACGAGCACCCAGCCGCGTTGGAAGAGATCCAATGTGGACTTGCCGGGCGCGATCCACACGTGCGGAGCCCGCGTGCCCGGCTGGCCGTTCCACTGCTCGGGGCGTTGGGCGGGCGGCAGTTCCGGTCCCGCGCCGAGCACCGCGTCCGAGCGGTAGAGGACGCCGTAGTGCATCGCGCTGTTATCGATCAACGGCGCGTCGTCCGGCTCGCCGTCGCGGTTGTGGCCGTCGTTGCGCGCGAAGATCTGCTGGTGGCACAGCAACGCGACCGGGCGCCGTTCCGCGTCGTATGTGTCCAACAGGGACGGACGTGACTCGCCGTTCAGCACGGCGGCGAGCTTCCAGGCGAGGTTGTGCGAGTCCTCGATGCCGACGTTCGCCCCGAACCCGCCACGGCTCGGCGGCAACGTGTGCGCGGCGTCCCCTGCCAGGAAGACCCGGCCTTTCGCGAACTGGTCCGCAACCGCAGCGCTGATCGTCCAACGGCCCGTCGTGATGATCTCGATGTCGAGGTCGTCGCGGCCGATGGCCCGGACGATCTGCTGCCGCAGCTCGGGTTCGTCGTACTCGCGGTCTTCGAGCATCAGGACCCAGCGGCCGTCGCCGTAGGTGGTCAGGAAGCCGACGCCGTCGACGATGAACTGGCCGATCCCGTCCTTCAGGTACTCGTTCAACGGCGCGCGGAACAGCACGCTGCGAGAGGTGTGCATGTACCCGCGGCCGCTGCGGGTGATGCCGAGCGCCTCACGGATCGGGCTGCGGTGCCCGTCCGCCGCGATCAGGTGGTCGGCGCGGATCTCGTAGGGCTCACCGTCGCCCTGCACGATCGCCGTGACGCCGTCGTCGTCCTGGGAGAACTCCAGCATCCGGGTGCTCATCCGGATGTCCGCGCCGAGCTCGCGGGCCTTGTCCCGCAGGATCGGTTCCATCCTGTCCTGCGCCACCCCCACGCCGGTGCACGGCGAGTACTCGATCTCGGACAGCTCGGCCGGTGGTGACCAGAAGGTCTCCTCGAACCACTCCCCTGCCAGACTCTCGACCCGGACCCGCCGGATGCCGAAGCCCTTCACCATCCTGCTCGGCGGTAGGCCGTCCGCCAGTCCCACCGCGCGCAGCAACTCCTCGACCCGTGCCGTGAAGCCGACCGCTCGCGGGTGCGGTGAACTGCCCGGATGCTTCTCGACCAACGTCACGGGCACCCCGCGCCAGGCCAGGAACAGCGCGGCCGACGTGCCCGCCAGCCCTCCCCCGACCACCAACACCGAAGTCTTCATCCCATCCCCTCAATACAGTGTATCGCTCGATACACTGTATCGCTATAAGACGGTGTATCGTCCAGTCCGATGCCGAACGAACTCGTCTGGGACCGCCCGGAGCCGCCCAGCAAGCCGTCGCCGACCCCGCTGAGCAGGGACCTGATCGTGAACGCCGCGATCAGGCTCGCCGACGAGGGCGGACTCGACGAGGTCTCGTTGCGCAAGGTCGCGGCCGCGCTGAACGCAGGGCCGATGCGCCTCTACGGCTACATCGAGACCAAGGACGAACTGCTCGACCTCATGGTCGACGAGGTCTACCGCGAGATCACGCCGCCCCGCCCGTCAGTCGGCTGGCGGACGGGACTGCGGCACGTCGCGCACGGCATCCGGGACGCGGCGAAGCGGCACGAGTGGTTCATCGACCTGCTGAGCCCCCGGCCGCACCAGGGCCCGCACTCGCTCGCACACATCGAGGCCACGCTCGCCACCGTCCAGTTCGAGGACATCGACCAGGTGCTCAGCGCGGTCGGCGCGGTGATGGCGTACGTCTACGGCGCGGTCCGCGGCGAGATCACCGAACTCCGCGCGGAACGGTCCACCGGCATGACCGAGGAGCAGTGGCAGCGGGCATCCGGCCCCTACATGGAGCGGATGCTCGCCACCGGCAGGTTCCCGACGCTGGCCAGGGTCATGTACGAGTCGAGCGACCGCGACCCGGCGCAGGTGTTCGACGAGGGCCTCGACTACGTGCTGGACGGCATCGCCGCCCGGCACGACACCACTAGGAAGCACATCCCTGGGTCGAAGCCCGGCGGGTCAGCGTCGGCGCCTTCTGCACCATCGCCTGCACCTGCTGGGCGGTGAGCACGAAGCCGGTCTCCGGGTCGTCGACGGCGGCACCGAACACCACGCCCATGACCCGGCCGTTCGGGTCGACCAGCGGGCCTCCGGAGTTGCCGGAGCGGACCTCCGCGCGAACCGTGTAGACGTCGCGGGTCACCGTCTGGGCGTCGTAGATGTCCGGGCCGCGCAGCAGCGGGATCCGCTCGCGCACACGGGCGGGCGAGGCCTTGTACGGGCCGTCCAGCGGGTAGCCGAGCACGATGCCGTCCTCGCCCGGCTGCACCTCGTCGGAACGGAACTGCAGCGGCGTGGCCTCCAGGTCCGGCACCGCGAGCACGGCGATGTCGATCTTCGGGTCGTAGGCCACGACGGTCGCGTCGAACTGGCCGCGGCCGACCTCGACCGTCACCTCGTTGGTACCGGCGACGACGTGCGCGTTGGTCATGACGCGTTCCGGCGCGATCACGAACCCGGTGCCTTCGAGGGCACGCGAGCACGACGGCGCACGGCCGCGGACCTTGAGCACGGAGGACTGCAGCCGCTTCTGCACCGGCGAGTCCGCGAGCTGGCTGTTCGGCGGCTCGACGTCCTTGAGCGGCGTGCGGTTGAACGGGTCCATCGCCTGGGGGAAGCCCGAGACGTCGAAGAGCTTCTGCAGGTCGCCGGACAGCACACGGGCGGCCTGCGGCATGGTCTTGTCGACCTTGCCGAGGATCACCGACTGCTTGAGCGACGACGTCAGGTCCGGCAGGCCGACGACCGAGGTCAGCGGGAGCGCGATCATCCACGCCACGACGAAGACGACCAGGCCCTGCACGATCGCACCCAGGGCGTTGTCCGCGCCGCGCAACGGCGACGCGTTGACCCGTGCCTTGATCGTCCGCCCGATGTACACGCCGATCGTCTCGCCGAGCGCCACGAGCAGGACGACGATGCCGACGGCGAACACGACCTTGGTGACGACGTTCTCGAACTGGGAAACCAGCAGCGGTGCGATCTGCGTGCCGAGGATCAGGCCGACGAGCACACCGACGAACGCGGGTAGCGCGACAACCATGCCCTGCCTGGCCCCTGACACCGCGGCTATCGCGGCAAGGCCCAGCACGAGCAGGTCAACCCAGTTCAACCGACAACCTCCGCCTCACTGTGTAGCGCGCAACGCTAGTTCAAGGTCACGCACATCGGTCGCATCCCACGGCTGTTCCCAGCCGCCGAGTGCGATCAGGCCGTTGATCAACCCCGCGGTGAAGCCCCACACCAACATGCCCGGCGCGGAGAAGGCCGCTCCGACGTAGCCCGCAGGGTGACGCACTCTGAACCTGTTCGCAGGATCGGCGAGGTGCGCAACCGGCACCCGCGCGACGGCGGCGGTCTCCGCCGGGTCGACAGGTGCGACGGGGCTCGGCTGTTCCCAGTAGGCGAGCACGGGCGTGACCACGAACCCCGACACCGGCACGTACAGCTCCGGCAGCAGCGCGAGTGGTCTCACTCCTGACGCAAGTACACCGGTCTCCTCGTAAGCCTCGCGTAATGCGGTGGCGACTGGTCCGTCGTCGGTCGGATCCGCTGCCCCACCGGGAAACGCGACCTGGCCCGGATGCGAGCCCAGCGTGTCCGCACGGCGCAGCAGCAGTACGTCCGGACCGTGGTTCTCGTCCTCACCGAACAGCATCAGCACCGCCGCCTCGCGGACGCCCTCCGAAGGAGCGCGCGGGACCCGCATGAACGTCCGTGCGTCGATGTCCTCGGTGGCCTTGGCCAGGCGCTGCATCCAGTCGGGTGGCTCTGTCGCCTCCGTCATCGCACCGCCTTCTCCACCTGCTCTGGCGCCTTGAAGATCGGCGGGTCCGTGATGAGCCGGACCGAGCCGTCGGCGCCGACGAAGTACGTCGCCGGCAGCGAGTTCGGCGCCTTCAGCTGCTTGCGCAACGCGTCGGCCCCGTCGTGGACCGAGGGCAGCCGCACGCCGAGCCGGGCGAGCAGCTCCAGGCCGTCGGCTTCCCTGCTGTCCACAAGAACTGGGACGACCGGGACGGCACCTGGTTGCTTCGCGTACGAGTCGAGCACGGGCAGCTCCTCCTGGCACGGCCCACACCAGGTCGCCCAGAAGTTGATCAGGAGCGGCCCTTTCAGCGCGAGGGCCGTCCGGGTGCCGTCGCCGAGGCACGTCACGTCGACGCCGCCCTCACCACCGGGCACGCACGGCCGCAGCTGGGCCTGCGCGCGCAACGCCGCCACGTCCTGCGACGGGCGGGTCGGAGTTGGCGGCGGTTCCGGTGACCTGTCACGCGGCCACAGCGCCACGACGCCCGCGATGCCGAGGACGAGCGCGAGTACGAGCCAGCGGCTGCGGTTGTTCACCCCACTAGTTTCTCGCCGGACCGCACGCGGTCGGCAAGCTCCAGCAGATGTGGCTTCTCGTCGCCCTTCACGAGCTTCGCCGCCTTGTCGGGGTCCTCGGGACCCAGGCCGTACGACGGGCAGTCCTTCATCAGCAGACAGGCCCCGCACGCAGGCGTTTTGGCGTGGCAGACGCGACGGCCGTGGAAGATGATCCAGTGCGACGCCATGGTCCAGTCGCGCTTCTCGATGAGCGTGCCGATCGCGTGCTCGACCTTGACGGCGTCCTCTTCCGCGGTCCAGCCCCAGCGGCGGACGAGGCGGCCGAAGTGGGTGTCGACTGTGATGCCGGGCACATCGAACGCGTTGCCGAGAACCACGTTGGCCGTCTTGCGTCCTACACCGGGGAGCTTGACCAGCTCCTCGAGGGTGCCCGGAACCACACCGTCGTGCTGCTCCACAAGAGCGGCACCGAGACCCATCAGAGACGTCGCCTTGTTCCGGTAGAAACCGGTCGGGCGGATCATCTCTTCGAGTTCGACCCGCTCGGCGCCGGCGTAGTCGGCGGCCGTCGGGTACTTCGCGAAGAGCGCGGGAGTGACCTCGTTGACCTTCTTGTCGGTGCACTGCGCGGACAGCACGACCGCCACGAGCAGCTCGAGCGGCGTCGTGAAGTCCAGCTCGCAGTGCGCGTCGGGGTACCCCTCGGCAAGCACGCGCACCATCCGGCGGGCCCTGCGGGTCAAGCCGAGTTTGGTTTCCGGTTTCTTGGTTGCGGGCACAGATTCAGCGTAGTCAACACGCCGGAACCACCCCCTAGACGCGCACTCGAATCCCACATGCGCCACACTGCGGAGCATCATGACTGCCTGGTTTGTGATCGTCGTCCCGATCGTGATCATGTTCTTCGCGCTCTTCATGGAGCGCGTGGAAGCGAAGCTCCGGCACGTCGCCGTGCAGGAGAACGAGGTCGAGGAGTTCCTGGAGTCCGCCCGCCCCGATGAGGTGAAGGCGCTCTACGGACACGGCATCGGTCGCGCTCTGGAGCTGTTCCGCCTGCGTCGCCGCGGTCGCGGCAGCGTGCGCAAGCGCGTGCGCTGACGACCCCCGCGTTGACCGCCACCCGAATGGCGTAAGCTGGTTCGTTGGGCTCTGGATCGAGCCAGTCGGGTTGTTCCTAGTAAGACGGCGAGCCGAGCGGCGATCCACAACACAGCCCTTAGACTGCAACGCAGTGATCGGCGGCACGGCGCTGACACCGCCAAAGAAGGTGGTGGGCGTGCCGTCGCGTCGATTAGGAGGGATGAGGTGGACGAGACCCTGGCGCGAGCGGGCATCTTCCAAGGAGTTGATCCGGCAGCCGCAGAGGCGCTGGCGCAGACCCTTGAGACGGTGGAGTTCCCGCGTGGCCACGTGATCTTCGCGGAGGGTGAGCCGGGCGATCGCCTGTACATCATCCAGTCCGGAAAGGTGAAGATCGGCCGCAAGTCGCCGGACGGCCGCGAGAACCTGTTGGGGATCTTCGGGCCCTCCGACATGTTCGGCGAACTGTCCATTTTCGACCCCGGTCCCCGCACGTCGACCGCGACGACGGTGACCGAGGTGCGTGCGGTGTCCATGGACCGCCCCGCGCTCCGTCAGTGGATCACCAACCGGCCGGAGATCGCCGAGCAGCTGCTGAGGGCCCTGGCCCGCAGGCTGCGCAGGACGAACTCGATGCTGGCCGACCTGATCTTCACGGACGTGCCCGGCCGTGTGGCCAAGGCGTTGCTGCAGCTCGCACAGCGCTTCGGTTCGCAGGAGGCCGGCCTGCTCCGCGTCACGCACGACCTGACGCAGGAGGAGATCGCTCAGTTCGTCGGCGCGTCCCGCGAGACCGTGAACAAGGCGCTCGCCGACTTCGCGCACCGCGGCTGGCTGCGACTCGAAGGCAAGAGCGTGCTGATCCTGGACCCGGAGCGCCTCGCGCGCCGCGCCCGCTAGATCGCAGACAACGCAAAGGACCGGGCGCCACCCCCGACGTGGCGCACCGGTCCTTTGTGTTGCACGGCCCATCCCCCGACGAACCGTGCCTTCCATCCCTCTGGCGCGTAGGCCCCGACCCTCAAGCCAGAGGTTGGTCTCGGTGGATGAGTCAACTTTCGCACGTCCCCACCCCGACCACTCAAGTCCTTTCACCCTCAAGGACCTCCTGTGTGGCCGATTCGTTGCATGTTTCACCCGGTCATCCCATTCCCGTGACCCAATCGCAACCATCGTGACCCTGCGCACCCGATCTGGTACATCCGTACCAGGTTTGGCATACTGGTACACATGTCCCACTCCGCCCGACTGTCCGACTACCGTGCTGCCCTGACGACCCCCGGCATGCGTGGCCCCGTGGTCGCGTCACTGCTCGCCCGCCTCCCGATCGCGATGGTCGGGCTCTCGCTGCTGCTCTACGTGGAGCGCGCGACGGGTTCGTTCGCGGTCGCCGGCCTGGTCTCGGCGGCGGCGCTGGTGGGCGTGGCGATGGGCTCGGTCGTCCAGGGCCGGCTGATGGACCGCTTCGGCCCCACTCGGCCGCTCGTCTTCGTGACCGGTCTCTTCACGCTCTTCGTCACCGCCTCCGTGATCGCCGTCGAGGCGGGTTCACCGGTGTTCGTGCTGGTCCCGCTGGCCCTCGGCGTCGGCGCGACCGAGCCGATGGTGGGCTCGGCCTCGCGTGCGCTGTGGGAGCGGATGCTGCCCTCCGGCCCGACGCGGATGGCGGCCTACGCCTACGAGTCGATCAGCATGGAGGTCTTCTTCATCCTCGGTCCTGGTCTCGCCGGCGTGCTGCTGGCGGCTCCGTGGGCAGGTACCGGCGTGGTGGTCGGTGCCGTGATGATGGTTCTCGGTGCGCTGTGGTTCGCCTCGAACCCGGTCGTGCGCGCCTGGGGCCCGGTCGAGCAGGCTCCACGCCCGCTGCTCGGCGCGTTCGCCTACCCGGGCATGCGGACCGTCGCGCTGGCCGCGCTGGGCTTCGGCGTGACCATTGGTTTCGTCGAGGTGGCCGTGCCGGCCTTCGCGAAGGCCGCGGGCCAGGCCTCGATGGGTGGCCTGATGCTGTCGCTGTGGTCGATCAGCTCGGTGATCTTCGGCGTGCTCTACGGCATGCGTCCGTGGCCGCGCCCGATGCACCTGCGTCTGCCGGTGCTGCTGGGCGGGTTCGGGTTGCTGTCGCTGCTGCTGGCGATCCCGCTGACGCTGGTCGGGCTCGGCATCGCGCTGTTCGTGGTCGGCACGCTGATCACGCCGCAGTCGACCGCGCACTCCGCGGCGATCGAGCAGGTCACGCCGAACGGCATGGCCGCCGAGGCGTTCGGCTGGGTGATCACCTCGGTGACCGTCGGCCTCGCCATCGGCCAGGGCCTCTCCGGCCAGCTGATCGAGCACTTCGGCACGCGGCCGGCGTTCGTCGCCTCCGGTGTGGCCGGGCTGCTGATCGCGCTCGCGGTGTGGCTGCTGCGCGGCACCGTCAGCCGTGGCGTGCCGGCTGAGCCCCTGCCGGCCCGTTCCGAGATGGAGCTCGCGGCCCGCTAGTGCCACGGCACTAGGCTACCGAGCGCATCGGCACCACCAGGTAGGTCAGCTCTACGCCGTCCTCGCCCGGTGTCGACGTGAGCACGGTGGACCGCAGGCCGTCCTGGATCCGCAACTCGATCCGGCGGCCTGCGAACGCCTTCAGCGCGTCCGCCAGGTAGCGCGCCTGGAACGTCTTGGTCAGCCGGTCACCCTCGATGGTGGCCTTGACGAACTCCTCGGACTCGCCCTGCTGCGGGTCGTTGCCCTTGATCCGCAGCTCGGAGTCCTCGACCTGGATGGTGACCGCCTGGTGCGGGCCGCCGAAGGGCGTGGCTCTGCGGACGGCGCGGGCCAGCGCGTCCGCGTCCACGAGCACCGTGCTGTCGATGACTGCCTCCAGGAGTCGGCGCGCCCGGTCGTCCGGGAACGGAGCGGCCAAGAGTGCGGTGGAGATCGAGTTGTGGCCCCACGCGAGGCCGATGCGGTATTCGTCGGCGTGCAGGGCGACCTCGCCCGTCGCCTGCCTGGCCGCTTCCGCGATGGGCTTCGCCGGAACCAACAGGTCTACGTGGCCGCTCTGTTCCCACGGCAGCGTCGCGTAGGCCATGCGATAGCGGTCGGTCGCCATCACGTGCAACTTCTGCTCGTCCGACTGGATCCGGATGCCGGTGAAGATCGGCAGCGCGTCGTCCTTGGACGCCGCGCCCGCGACCGCCGCGATGATCCTGAGCTTGTCCGCGTCGATGTGGCCCTGCAGCGGTGGCAGTTCCGGGACGCCGGGGTGGTGGCCGAGGTCCAGGAGCGGGATCGCGAACCTCGACGTCGGCGTGCGGATCGCCAGCCGCTGACCTTCCACCTTGAGCCTCACCTGCGGCTCGTCCAGGGCGTGGAGTGTCGCCGCCAGCGGCTTCGCCGGTACGAGCACCTCACCTTCGGTGTGGACGGTGGCGTGCACGGTCAGGCGCACGGCGTGCTCCTGGTCGCTGCCCGCGATCTCGACGTCCGTGCCGGCTTTGAGGCGGAGCCCGGCGAGCACCGGGTCGAGCACGCGGGTCAGCAGCAGCCGCGCGACCTCGGCGGCGGCGCCGGCCAGCTCGGCTGTCGTGGCGGTGAGGTCCATGGCTGGGACGCTAGCGAGCACCTCTGACAATTTTTGACGCCTCGGCGTCAGGACCGATCGGAGCGGTGGATGTCGGCTGAGTGTCTGATCTACGCCAGGCACCGCGATTCCGGGCCGTTGACAGGGCCGGTGGTGTTCGCCGACGACAGTTCGTGGGGACGCGGCGGCACGTCGCGACCCTGGACTCGCTCACGGTCGCGGAAACCGCGGCCGTGGCTCGGGCCGCACGGCTGGTGGCGGTGGGGATGCGTGTTCGTCCGGCATCGGGGGACTCCGGACGAGTTGGCGCGGGACGAGGAGTGGTCCGGCGCGCCGGCCGGTGACGTGGCCGCGTTCAGCGCCAGGCTTCGCGAGTACTTCACGAACAGCGAGCAGCAGCCGCGGTGATCGCGATCCGCGTCGACTCGACCAACGCGGGATCACCACCCTCCCTCAGCGCCAAGGCCGCACGGAAGTGTTCCAGCGCCTCGGCGTACCGGCCCTCGTCGAAGTAGCACTTGCCCCAGTGCTGGTGCACGAAGCCGGGGATCTCGCCGGTCTCCGCGCACTTCGCGAACTCCGCGTGAGCTTCGGAGAACCGGCCCTGCCACTGGAGGACGTGCGCCAGCCGCAACCGTGCCGCCGTGGACGGGCGCAGCTCGAAAGCCTTGGTCAACGCCCGCTCGGCGAGATCGAGCTCGCCGAGCATCCGCGCCGCGACCCCGATCTGCGTCCAGGCCTCGTACTCGTCCGGGATGTCCCGCAGGGTCTGCGGGTCGATCGTGTACTTCACGCACCTGCCCTGCGCCGTGCCAGGTCGATGATCCGCTGCAGGTGCAGCCCGCGCCGCACGTCGCACTCGTGGGTGGTCGTGCCGCTGTCGACCATGGCCACGAAGTCGTCGAGCAGGATCGTGAAGCAGTCCAGCGCGGACGTGTCGCGGCTGTTCAGGGTCCGGTGGCCGTTGACGCCGAACACGGTGAAGTCGGTGAACGGGGGCTGCAGCGGCAACGACAGGGTCAGCGACAGGGTGCTCGTGGCGCCGGAAGCGTGCTGCAGGATCAGTTGCCAGAGCCCGGTCGGCGAAACGTTCGCGGCGATCACGTCGGTGATCTCGCCCAGCGCGGCGTCGAGCAGGTCGAACGCGTGCGGGCCGATGTCCTCCAGCGCGCCCTTCTCGTGCCGCCACGGGGAGTTCGCGAACGGGCCGTCCAGCAGGGCGCCGGTCAGCCAGCGCGCGTCGGCACCGGTCCAGCCGCCGGTGCGGTGGAGCTGGGCCAGAAGCTCCTTCGTTTCCGGGGCGTAGCGGCGGGTCAGCACCACCAGGGACACGACGCCGGCGTCCGAGACCGCGGCGGCCAGGCGCTCGGCGACCTCCACCGACTCCGCGATCGGCTTCTCCAGGATCACGTGCTTGCCCGCGTTGGCCGCCTCGATCGCCATCGGGCCCTGGACGGCGGGAGGAACGCAGAACGCCACTGCGTCCACAGTGGACAGCATTTCCGCGAAGTCCGCGAAGGGTTCGGCGCCGTAGGTGCCGGCGAGCTCCGCGGCCGCTTCCTGGCGGCGCGCCCACACGCCCGTCAGCGTCGTGCCGGGGTGGTTCGCGATTCCGGGAGCGTGGATCATCTGAGCCCACGGGCCCGCACCGACAAGTCCTACGCGCAGCTGTTCGTCCACTCGCACATCCTGCCTCAGGAGTAACTGGCCTTGGGCACGAAGATCTCACCGCCGTTGTCGAACTTCAGGCGCATGCCGCCGTCGGTGGTCTCGCGCTCCGGGTCGTGATCCCAGCCGCCCGGCACCGTCACCACATGACCGCGGTCGGGCGACGGGCCCAGCCAGATCTCGTAGTAGGTGCCGCCGACGAGCCGTTCGACCTTCTTCACGTACACGCCGGGTGCCGTGGACGTCGGATCGACGCTGATCACGGTGGTGCGGTCAGGCACGAACATCAGCACGCCCGCCACCGCGGTGAGGCCGGTGCCCATCACCACGCCGAGCAGGAACAGCAGCATCTTCACCAGGCAGCCGGAGACCTTCGTCGCCATCACACCATCCTCGGGTAAGCGCGGTCGTACGCTCGGAGAATGCCCGACGACATGACCTTGCCGGGAAACCTGGTACCCACCGCGCCGTCCGCTCAACCGGCGCAGCCCCGCGACGCCGTCACCGTGGTGCTCCTGCGGGACGGTGCCGACGGCGTAGAAGCCTTCCTGCTGCGCCGCGTGAAGGGCATGGCGTTCGCGGGCGGCATGACCGTCTTCCCCGGCGGCGGCGTGGACCAGCGCGACGCCGACACCTCCGTCGCCTGGGCCGGTCCGTCACCGGAGTGGTGGGGCTCGATCTTCGGCGTCGACCCCGCCACGGCCCGTGCGTTCGTCTGCGCGGCCGTCCGGGAGACGTTCGAGGAGTCGGGTGTCCTGCTGGCAGGGCCCGCCCCGGACTCGGTCGTCGCCGACACCTCCGCCTACGCCACCGCACGCAGGCAGCTGGTCGACCGCGAGATCTCCCTGGCCCAGTTCCTCGCGAACGAGGGCCTGGTGCTGCGAGCGGACCTCCTGCGCCCGTGGGCCAACTGGGTCACCCCGCTCGAGGAGCCCCGCCGCTACGACACCCGCTTCTTCGTGGCCGCCCTGCCGGAGGGCCAGCGGGCCGACGGCGAGACCACCGAAGCCTCCGACGCGTCCTGGCAAAGCCCGGCAGAAGCCGTCCAGGACGCCCAGGAGGGCCGCCGCATGCTCATGCCGCCCACCTGGCGCACCCTCGACGAGATCGGCGCGCTCGGCACCGTCGAGAAGGTCATGGCGGAGGAACGCAGCGTCGAGAAGATCATCCCCAAGCTGATCCGCGACGGCGACACGATCCGGGTGGTGTTCCAGTGAGCGGCTCCCCGCTGATCGGCGCCCGCGCCGCCCACCCGCTCTACGGCGAACTGCGCCAGGTCACACCGCACGCCGCCGTGCTGCTGGCCGACAACCCGTCGCCGATGACGCTCGACGGCACCAACACGTGGCTCCTGAAGGCCCCGGACGCCTCGTCGTACGTCGTGATCGACCCCGGTCCGCTCGACGAGGCCCACCTGAAGCGCATCGCGTCGTACGGGCCGATCGCCGAGATCCTGCTGACGCACGGCCACCCCGACCACTCCGAGGGTGCCCGCACGTTCGCCGAACTGGTCAACGCCCCGGTGCGCGCGTTGGACCCGACGTTCACCTACGGCTCAGAGGGCCTCGTGGACGGCGACGTGATCACCAGCGCCGGACTGGAACTCCGCGTGCTGGGCACTCCCGGCCACACCAGCGACTCGCTGTGCTTCGTGATCGACGGCGAGGCGGTGCTGACGGGCGACACGGTCCTGGGCCGCGGCACGACGATCGTGGCCCACCCCGACGGCAAGCTCGGCGACTACTTCGAGTCCCTCGAGCTGCTGGCCGAACTGCCGGAGCACACCGCGGTGCTGCCGGGCCACGGACCTGAGCTCGCCGACGCCGGCGACGCCGCACGCGCTTATCTCGCGCACCGCACCCAGCGCCTGGAACAGGTCAGGAGCGCCGTGGAGGCACTCGGCGGCACGCCGACCCCGCGACAGGTCGTCGAGGTCGTCTACGCGGAAGTCGACAGGGTGCTGTGGCCCGCGGCGGAGTGGTCCGTGCGGGCCCAGCTGGAGTACCTGCGCAGCGGCTACTGAGGCTGGTGCCCGTTGTTCGCCGCGCCGAACGCCGACTGACGCGCCGATGACCGGTCGATCTGCCAACGGCCGCTGTCGGTCGTCTTCGCCCCGGTCTGCTCCCGCTGCGCGAGCTCCTCGTGCAGCTGCTGCAGCAGGGCCCGCTCCCGTTCGCTCAGGTTCGCGTCCACGGAGGACGGCTCCGGCGACTCGGCGAGGGCGGCCTGCAGGGCTGCCAGCTCGTCCGGCTTCAGCTCCGTGGTCACCTCGGCCCTGTTGATCGGCGTGGGCTCGGGCAGGGCCTCGATCTCCGGTTCGGCGGGAGCCATCGAGATCCGCTTCACGGGCTTCGGCGGGAACGGCTGCGAGCCCTCCAAGGCCGTCGTGTTGTTCGTGCGCGTGCGACGTGAGCCGGTCTCTTCCACAGGCTCCGGCGCCGGTGTCGGCTCGGCCACCGGCGCCGGAGCGGGAAGTTCTTCTGACTGGTCGAACCAGGCCGCGGCCGGCTCCTGGGCCATCGCCGGAGCGGACGGCTGCGGTGCCATCGGTGAGCCGGAGATCGGCACCGGGCGCGAGGCCGTCGTCGCGGAGGCGTGGTAGTCGCTGAGCTGCGTGCCGACGGTCAGGACCTCCACCGAGGCCCGGACGCCCGCCTTGCGCAGCACCGTGTCGACCCGGTACGCGGTCGCGGGCGCGAAGCCCTGCGGGCCGATGTCCACCAGCACGATCCGCTGTGGCAGCGGGCCGGGCGTCGAACCCGCCGGGGAGGAACGCCAGACGCAGCGCACCGCGCGGACGTCCGACAGCACGGACACCGCGCGGGTCAGCACGCCGGCCAGGTCGGCGACCGGGTCGCTCTCGGCGGTGAAGCGGTGACGCACGAACGGCAGCACCTCGACGACCGGCAGGCGGTCGGTCAGGGACGCGTCGGAGTGCACCTCGTGCAGCGCCCACGTGAGGGCCGCTCTCTCATCCGGCAGCACCGGGATGCTGCCTGCGAGAAGAGTGCCGACGAGCAGCTCGACCGCCCGGTCCAGCTCCCCGACCGCGAGGAACTCGCGTGCCTGTGACAGGGCGTCGTCGTCGACGCGCCCGGCCATCGACAGCAGGAGATCGTGGAGACGGACCGGCAGGCCGACACCGTCGTTCGTCACGTCAGTTCTCCTTAGCTGAGCACCAGGTGCTCCTCGGACTCGGCGCCGGCGCACACCAGCTCCGATGCCGCCAACGCCGCCCGGTGGTAGGGCGGAAGGTCCAGACCGGACGGCACGACCTCGACGCACGGGTCGTGTTCGCCCAACGCCCGCAGAACGCGCTGCAACTCGCCGGTCAGCCGGGCGTGGCCGGTGGTGGCGGCGACCAGCAGGACGCGGTTGACCCCGGAGGGACCGATGCGCCAGCAGGAGCGAACCTCACCGACCCCGTGCCGGCCTCGTAGCGTGGCACCGAGCACAACGGTCGCGGAATCCCCCATCGGCACCCGATCGGGTGACTCCGGGGAAAAGGTGTAGTCGGTGGGTGGCAGTTCGTCCAGCCCTTTGACCGAACTGACAGCACCTGGTTCGGCCCCATAGGGCACCAGCGCGTCCTGCAAAAGGCGGAGTTCGTGCTCGGTCAGAGGAATGCGCCCGTGCAGCAGCGTGCGCGGCAACGACCGCGCTAGCACCGCATATGCGTCAGAAGCCGCCCAGTCCCGGTACCGCCAGAGCAGGTCGTCCGGGAGGCGTCCGGCAAGCCGCAGCAGCAGTTCGTGGCACGTGTCCGACATGTCACACCTCGACGATCAGTTCGATCTCCACCGGAGCGCCGATCGGCAGCTCGGCCACCCCCACGGCCGACCGGGCGTGCTTGCCCGCGTCGCCGAAGATCTCCCCGAGCAGCTCGGAGGCACCGTTCACGACACCAGGCTGACCCGTGAAGCCCTCGGCAGAGGCCACGAAGCCAACAACCTTCACGATTCGCTTGATCGAGTCAACGCCGACGAGGTCGTGCACCGCCGCGAGCGCGTTGAGGATGCAGGTCCTGGCGTAGGCCTTCGCCTCCTCCGGCGAGACGTCCGCGCCAACCTTGCCGGTGGCGGGCAGCTTGCCGTCGACGAACGGCAGCTGGCCGGAGGTGAAGACGTGCGAGCCGGACTGGGTCGCGGGCACGTAGGCGGCGAGCGGGGCGGCGACGCCGGGCAGCTCGATGCCGAGCTCCTTCAGGCGGGCGCTCCAGGTCATCCCTTCACCCGCTTCAGGTACGCGACGTGCTGCTCGCCGGTCGGGTTCGTCAGCACGGTGACCAACTCCCAGCCGTCGTCGCCCCACTGGTCGAGGATCTGCTTCGTGGCGTGGATCAACAACGGCACGGTCGCGTACTCCCACTTCGTCATGCGCCGAGCCTAACGCGCCACCCGAACGACGCCTGCGTGGTTCTCGTCCTTCGAGCTACCTTGATCACATGGAGACCTGGCGGATCATCGCTACCAGCCTGTTCGGTGTGGGCGGACTGGTGATGGTTCTCGTCGCCATGGCGCAGGTGCGTGATCGCAAGCACAGTCAGCGCGCGGACGTCGTTCGCGCGGGGCTGATCGGGCTCGTGGTCGTGGTCGTGATCACGGTCAGCATCGCGTTGTGGCTGCCGTCGGTCGTCGCGTGGGCGCTGGTCGCCGCAACCGCGATGGCCGTTTTCTTCCTCACCATGATGGATTGACCGACAGGTCCACGTCTCAACTGATTCACACCTAGTCTGGACGTGTGACGTCGTGGACCGAGGAGCTGACCCGAGCCCGCCTGCACGTGGTCTCCGGCAAGGGCGGCACCGGGAAGACCACGATCGCCGCCGCGCTGGCCCTCGCGCTGGCCACCGGCGGCCGCCGGGTGCTGCTGATCGAGGTCGAGGGCCGGCAGGGCATCGCCCAGCTCTTCGACCGCGCCCCGCTGCCCTACGCGGAGGAACGGATCGCGTCCGCCCCCGGCGGCGGTGAGGTGCACGCGCTCGCGATCGACGCCGAGGCCGCGCTGCTGGAGTACCTCGCGATGTTCTACAACCTCGGCTTCGCGGGACGGACGCTGCGCAAGATGGGCGCCATCGAGTTCGCCACCACGCTCGCGCCCGGCCTGCGGGACGTCCTGCTGACCGGCAAGGTCAAGGAGTGCGTGAACCGCACCGGCAAGGACGGCCGCCACGTCTACGACGCGGTGGTGCTGGACGCGCCGCCGACCGGGCGCGTGGTCAAGTTCCTGGACGTCACCAAGGCCATGGCCGATCTCGCCAAGGTCGGGCCGATCAAGGGACAGAGCGAGGGAGTGGTGCGCCTGCTGCACTCCGGCGACACGGCGGTGCACCTGGTGGCGCTGCTGGAGGAGATGCCGGTGCGCGAGACGCTGGACGCCGTCGCCGAACTGGACGGCGCCGACCTGCGACCAGGCGCGGTCCTGGTCAACCGGGTTCACCCGGCACGACTGCCGGTCCGTTCCGTCCAGGTCGCCGCCGAGGGCAGGGTCGACGCGGCACGGGTGCGCACCGGGCTCGTCTCCGCCGGTCTGGATCTCGACGAGTTCACGCTCGAGGGTTTGGTCGACGAGACGGTGGAGCACGCCATCCGGGTGCAGTCGCAACAGGAGGCGATGGAGCTGCTCAGCCACTCGGACCTGCCGACGTTCGAGCTGCCGGAGCTGACGGACGGGGTGGACGTGGCCGCGCTGTACGAGCTGGCCGAGGTGCTGGTCGCGGCAGGTGTGCGGTGACGGAGAAGCTCGAGTTCGATCCACTGCTGGACGACCCGGCGACGCGGGTGCTGGTCTGCTGCGGTTCCGGCGGCGTCGGCAAGACGACGACCGCGGCGGCGCTGGCGTTGCGCGCGGCCGAACGCGGCCGACGCGTCGTCGTGCTGACCATCGACCCGGCCCGCCGCCTCGCGCAGTCGCTGGGCCTGCGGGAACTGGACAACCATCCGCGCGAGGTCGTCGTCGAGGGCTTCGAGCCCAAGGGCGAGCTGTTCGCGATGATGCTCGACATGCGTCGCACGTTCGACGACATGGTGCTGACCCACGCGGGCCGCGACCGGGCCGACCAGATCCTGTCGAACCCCTTCTACCAGACCATTTCCTCGTCGTTCTCCGGCACGCAGGAGTACATGGCGATGGAGAAGCTCGGCCAGCTGGTGGCGCAGGACGAGTGGGACCTGATCATCGTCGACACCCCGCCGAGCCGCAGCGCCCTGGACTTCCTGGACGCGCCGCAGCGGTTGTCGACGGTGCTCGACGGCAAGTTCATCCGCATGCTCTCGGCACCGGCGCGTGCGAGCGGGCGTGGCCTGCTCAAGATCGTCGGAACCGGTTTCAGCCTTTTCACGCGTGCGGTGTCCACGATCGTCGGCGGCCAGCTGCTGCAGGACGCCTCGACGTTCGTGCAGGCGTTCGACAGCATGTTCGGCGGATTCCGCGAACGCGCGCAGCGCACGTACGAACTGCTCCGTTCACCGGGCACCGGATTCGTGGTGGTCGCGGCGGCGGAACCGGACGCGTTGCGCGAGGCGAGCTATTTCGTCGAGCGGCTCAGTGCCGAGAACATGCCGTTGTGCGGGCTCGTCGCGAACAGGACGCATCCCGTCATCGCGACGGACCTGCCCGCGGCGAAGGCGCTCGCCGCAGCGGACGACCTGGACCGCTCCGGTGAGGCGCCGCTCGCCGCGGCAGTTCTCCGGCTGCATGCGGACCGGGCAGCAGTCGCCGATCGGGAAAAGCGGCTGCTGGCCCGGTTCACACGTGCTCACCCCGGTGTTTCGCTGGTCGGCGTGCCCGCGCTACCCGCTGACGTGCACGACCTCGACGGCCTTCGGGAGATAGGTCGCCGACTCGCCGGGGAGTAGTGCCCCTAGCCGACCCTCGTGTCCTCGAGGTGCTCCTGCCGTGCGTTGTCGAGCAACTCGAACCACGAGTCGACGTCCGGACGGCGGCGCAGCAGAGCACGGCGTTCGCGCTCGGTCATGCCTCCCCAGACCCCGAACTCGATCCTGTTGTCCAGCGCTTCGGCCAGGCATTCCATGCGCACCGGGCATCCCAGGCACACGAGCTTCGCCTTGCGCTGCTCCGCACCGCGGACGAAGAGCTGGTCCGGCTCCTCATCACGGCACGAAGCGTTGATACGCCAATCCCCCTGGTTCATATCCCCCACTCCTCAGTGCTGTCCAAATGTGGAAAATCCGCCACACCCCTGCCACGGATGCCGTAGCGTTCGAGCTACGGCTGCATTCCTTGGACGTTGACGGACTGTAGTGCCGTTCGGTTCCACGTCCAACCCTGGGTCACCCGACTGTTACCTGTCTTGCGTATCTCTACTCATGCTGAGTAACGACCCTTACTGATCACAGTCACCCGTTCGTGTACGGCGTACGCTGACCTGCGTGCGAGTCAGGAATGGCGTGCTCAAGATGCTCGGCCTGTGCCTGCTGGCTGGGGTTCTCCTCGCCGGCATGCTGTTCCCAGTCGTGGGCGCGACGGGCCTCGTGTCCAACCGCGCGAGCGACACCGTGGACAGCATCTCGGCCGACCTCGTGACCACGGATCCGCCGTTGATCACCACGGTCACGGACAAGGACGGGCAGCCGATCGCCTACCTGTTCGACCAGTACAGGGTCTTGACCCCGCCGGAGAAGATCTCGCCGACGATGAAGGCGGCGCTGATCTCGGTCGAGGACCGCCGGTTCTACGAACACCAGGGCGTGGACTGGAAGGGCACCATCCGCGCCGGCCTGACGAACCAGGTCAGCGGCGCGGTGACGCAGGGCGCGTCCACGCTGACCCAGCAGTACGTCAAGAACTACCTGGTCCACGTCGTCGCCAGGAACAACAAGCTGGAGCAGGCCAAGGCCCAGGAGCAGACCATCGCGCGCAAGATGCGCGAGGCCCGGATCTCGTTGCAGCTGGAGCGAAAGCTCGGCAAGGAGGAGATCCTCGCCAGGTACCTGAACGTCGTTCCTTTCGGGTCCACCATTTACGGCATCGCGGCGGCGGCGCAGGCTTACTTCAACACCACGCCGGACAAGTTGACGGTTCCACAAGCCGCGATGCTCGCCGGAATGGTGAACAGCCCGTCAGCGCTCGACCCCGAGGCGTATCCGGACAAAGCGCTGCAGCGACGTAATCAAGTGATCGACAGGATGGTCGAGAACGACAAGCTCTCGCGCGATGCCGGTGAGGCCGCGAAGAAGGAAGGCCTCGGACTCGCGAACCCGGTTCGCACACCACCGAACGGTTGTGTCGGCGCCGGTCCGGAAAACGGTTTCTTCTGTTCGTACGTGGTGAACTACTTGCAGCGCGCGGGTTTCAGCGAAGAGCAGCTGCGCACCGGCGGCTACACCATTCAGACCACTTTGGACCGTTCGGTCACGTCGCAGGCGAAGGCGGCGGCCGAGGCGGGCGTGGCCAAGACCACCGACGGCATCGCGAACACGATGGCGATCGTCAAGCCGGGCAAGGAACGCCACGAGGTGCTCGCGTTGGTCGCGAACCGCGACTACGGCCTGAAGGCCGACCAGCGCCAGACGACGTACGACCTGCCGAGCGGCGTGGAGAACAAGTTCGGCGCGGGCTCCGTCTACAAGGTCTTCGCCGCCGCCGCCGCGATGGAGAAGGGCCTGGGGATCGAGAACGTCATCCCGACGCCGAGCTCGCACACGTCGCGGGTCTTCAAGGGTGGCGCCCAGCGCTGCCCGAGCACCGGTGAGCCCGGTACGCGCTGGTACTGCCTGAACAACTTCGACAACAGCTACCCGTCGTCGATGACGCTGCAGCAGGCCCTGCAGACCTCACCGAACACCGGTTTCGTGATCCTGGAAGAGCAGACGGGCATGGACGCGGTCGTCGACATGGCCTCGCGGCTCGGCATGCGCGAGACGATGGCGACCAACCTGCAGGGCATCCGTCCCGACCCGAAGGCCAAGGACAAGCAGAACCGGATCTCGCAGACCGAGTTTTTCAAGCAGAACGGCGGCAACGCGTCGTTCACGCTGTCCCCCGCGCCGGTGTCCACTCTGGAGCTCGCAAACGTGGCCGCCACCATCGTGAGCGGCGGCAAGTGGTGCCCGCCCACGCCGATCGGCAAGGTGCTGGACCGCAACGGCAAGGGCGTCCCGGTGAACGAGGCGCCGTGCGAGCAGGTCGTGGCGGAGGGGCTCGCGAACGGCCTGGCCGCCGGCATGAGCAAGGACGACCAGGACCGCGGCACCGCGGCGGCTGCCGCCCGCGCGGTCAAGTGGAACCGGCCCATGATCGGCAAGACGGGCACCACCGAGGAGTACAAGTCGGCGGCGTTCATCGGCGCGACCCCGGACTTCGCGGGCGCGGTGCAGACGTTCAACGACGGCACCACGCCACGCCCGATCTGCGTGGGCGGCGCACCGCGGTTGTGCGGCAACGGCAACATCTTCGGCGGCACGATCCCCGCCAGGACGTGGTTCGAGACGATGACGAAGCTGCACGCGCCGTTGCCGGTGTCGCAGCTGCCGCCGGTCGAGCAGCGGTACCTCAAGGGCGGCAAGGAGATCCAGATCCCCGACGTGGTGGGCCGTCAGGTCAACGACGCGGTGCGGATCCTGGAGCAGGCCGGCTACAAGGTGAGCCAGCAGACGGTCAACTCCGACCAGCCGAAGGGGACGGTCGTGAGCCAGTCGCCGCGCGGCAACGCGTTGCGCGGCACGGTCGTCACGCTGTCGGTGAGCTCTGGTTACGTGCCGCCGCCGGTGCCGAGCGAGACGCCGGGCAGCAACCCGAACGAACCGGGCAATCCCGGCAACCCGAACGAGCCACCACCGATCACGCTGCCGACCGAACCACCCGGCGTGCCCAGGAGGTAGGCCCTGGGCCGTGTTGCCAAAGGACTGAGCCGTGCCCGACCGACCTGAGATCGTCTGCATCTGCGGCTCTACCCGGTTCGTGGACGAGATGCGTGCGGCGAACCGTGATCTGACCTTCGCAGGTGTCATCGTCGTCGCGCCGGGCGTCTTCACACGCGCCGAGGATCATGAAGCAGACGAGTTGATCACCAACGAGCAGAAGACCGCGCTGCACACCCTTCACCCGCGCAAGATCGACCTCGCTGACCGGGTTCTGGTCGTCAACCCCGGCGGGTACATCGGCGAGTCCACGAGCAGGGAGATCGCATATGCCCGCGCCACCGGCAAGCCGATCTCGTTCACCGATCCCGTCTGACCAGTAGACGCTTCGCGGTGCTCGCGGGCAACGAGTCTCCTAGCGGCGTTCGGCGAGCACCTGCTTGAGCTGCTGGACGCTCGTGTCGATGTGCGCGCGGATCTCGGCGACCGCCCGATCGCGATCGCCCGCGAGGAAGGCGTCGAGGATGCGCCTGTGGTCGGCGACGACCTCGTCCGGTGTCTCCGACTTCGTGAGCACCGTGAGGTAGAAGCGCAACTCCTTGGTCATCGCGGCGAAGAAGTCGTCGAGCCGGGTGCTGTCCAGCACCGCCACGATCGCCTGGTGGAAGGCCAGGTCGCGGTCGACGATCGCAGGGAGGTCGCCGGTCTGCGCCGCGTCCACCAGGTCGTCGAACGCGCGGGTGATCGCGTCGAGCTGCGCGGGGCTCGGGGTCCGGGCGGCCGCGGCCGTTTCCAGGCGTTCGCGGGCGGTGTAGAGGGCCTCGACGTTCTCCGGCGTCGGGGCGATGACGACGGCGCCGCGGTTGACCTCGTACCGAACCAGCCCGGTGAGCTCGAGGATCCGCACGGCCTCGCGGATGGTGTTCCGCGCGACCCCCAGCTCGGCGGCGATGGCGCTCTCCCTGAGCCTGTCACCAGGGCCGAAGGCGCCGGCCATGATCCGTTCGGAGAGGCCGTCGGCCAACTGCTGGGCCGTGGTCGTGCGGCGCACTTCGAGGCCGTCGAGGGCTGACATGTGGCCAGTTTAACCGGTTGCCCTACAGTTCAACTGTACTACAGTTCTCTTCATGGACCTGACGAAGTTCCGGGCACTCAGCTTCGACTGCTACGGCACGCTCATCGACTGGGAGACCGGTATCGCCGCGGTGCTCACACCGTGGGCGCGCGAACAGGGGCTCGACCTCTCCGACGAGGAACTGCTGCTGGCCTACGGCGATCAGGAGGCGGCCGTCGAGGCGGCGACACCGGCCGCGCTGTACCCGGACGTGCTGGCAACCGCATTCCGCCGGACGGGAGAGGCGCTCGGGCGCGAGGTGAGCGACGAGTGGGCACAGCGGCTCGGCTCGTCGGTGCCGGACTGGCCGGCGTTCCCCGACTCCGCCGATGCGCTGGCGCGACTGGCTTCCCACTACCAGCTGATCATTCTGTCCAATGTGCACCGCGCCGGGTTCGCCGGCAGCAACCGGCACCTGCGCGGGGACTTCTCGGCGATCATCACCGCGGAGGACGTCGGCGCGTACAAGCCGGCCGAGAACCACTTCCGGGCGCTGGACGCGAAGCTCGAAGAGCTGGGAGTGGACCGTTCGGAGCTGCTGCACGTGGCGCAGAGCCTGTTCCACGACCACGTTCCGGCCAAGCGGGAGGGACTGCCGTCGGTGTGGATCAACCGGCGGCACGACAAGCCGGGCTGGGGCGCGACGCCGCAGCCGTCCGGCGAGTTCAGCTACGGCCTGGAGTTCAGCTCGATGGGCGAGTTCGCGGACGCGGTGGACAAGGCGTTCTGAAGTTGGCGTGCCGCAGCGGGTCACCCGCTGCGGCACGTCGTGTCAGGAGGTCAGCCTGGCCTTCACCGCGGCGGCGACACGACCGCCTTCGGCACGTCCGGCGACCTCGGCGTTGACGGCCTTCATGACCTGGCCCATCTGCTTCGGCCCCGGCGCCTCACCGAGCTGCGCGGCAACGGCGTCGACCGCCTTGTCCACAATGGAAGCGAGTTCGGCGTCGTCGAGCTGGGCGGGAAGGTAGGCCTCCAGCACGGCGAGCTCCTTGCGCTCCAGCTCCGCCTGCTCGGTGCGACCAGCGCCGGCGAACGCCTCGGCGGCCTCCTTGCGCTTCTTCGCCTCGCGCGTGAGGACCTTCACGACCTCGTCGTCACTGAGCTCGCGAGCCTGCTTGCCCGAGACCTCTTCGTTGGTGACCGCCGTGAGCGCCATGCGCAACGCACCGGCCGTGACGTTCTCCCTGGCCTTCATGGCCGCAGTCAGGTCGTTCTGCAGCCGCGTCTTCAACTCCGCCATGGCGCAGAACGGTACAGCCCACCGGATGCCGCGCCGATCGAGTTAACCGCCTTCCGTACCCTTGACACGTGAACAAGCTCGGCCGCGCCCTCCTCGCCACGACCGCACTCGGCACCGCGACCATCGCGTACGCGGCGGGAATCGAGAGAAGGCACTGGACCCTGCGCACCGCCACCGTGCCGGTGCTGTCGCCGGGCGCGCGCCCGATTCGTGTGCTGCACATCTCGGACCTGCACATGACGCCCAACCAGGTGTCGAAGCAGCGCTGGGTAGCGGCCCTGAACGACCTGAACCCCGACCTGGTCGTCAACACGGGCGACAACCTCGCGCACAAGGACGCCGTCCCCGCGGTGCTGCGCGCGCTCGGCCCGTTGCTCGACCGTCCAGGCGTGTTCGTGTTCGGCAGCAACGACTACTACGCCCCGAAGCTCAAGAACCCGGTGCGCTACCTCCTGCCGTCCTCCAAGACCAAGCGCATCCACGGCGTGACGCTGCCGTGGCGCGACCTCCGCGCCGGCATGATCGAGCGCGGCTGGGTCGACCTGACCCACGTCCGCCGGACGATTGAGGTGGGCGGCCAGACGATCTTCGCCGCCGGCCTCGACGACCCGCACCTGAAGCGCGACCGGTACGCGGACATCGCAGGCACGCCAGACCCGCGCGCCGCACTGCGCCTCGGCGTCACACACTCCCCCGAACCGCGCGTTCTGGACCCCTTCGCGGCTGACGGCTACGACTTCGTGATGGCCGGGCACACCCATGGCGGACAGCTGCGCGTGCCGTTCTACGGCGCATTGGTGACCAACTGCGAACTGGACCGCGGTCGCGCTCGTGGTGTGTCGCGGTGGGGTTCGCACATGTGGATGAACGTGTCCGCCGGGATGGGCACTTCGCCGTATGCGCCGGTGCGGTTCTGCTGCCCTCCGGAGGCTTCCCTGCTGACCCTGGTTCCTCGGCCTGTTACGCCTGGTCAGGGCCGGAATGAGGGGGTCCGTTTCGGAGCTGGGGCGGACATGATGTAGAGTTCTACTCGTTCCCAGCCGGGGTGTGGCGCAGCTTGGTAGCGCGCTTCGTTCGGGACGAAGAGGTCGCAGGTTCAAATCCTGTCACCCCGATTAAAAATCGGGCCGATTCCATGTTGCAGTGGAATCGGCCCGATTTTTGTTTTCCGGCAAAGGCCATGGATCGTCCAGGAAAGCCACCCAATCGTGTGACGCGGCTCGACACGGGCGACGGCGGAGGTCACCGTGTCTACATGACGCAGTGCCACCGTTCCGCACCAAACAATACGGAACGCGCACGTTGCGTTAAGCCTTCCGAGTGAAGGTTGACGGTTCAACTCACGGTGCGTAACGGGCATCTAGATCCAGACGACGAAGGCTGTGGTTCGGCAGTCGTTGAAAGTCGGGAGAAGCAAGTGATGGACTCCGCCGCCGCTAAACCCATCCACAGGTCGTGGATCGTCCTCGCAGCCAAGGCCGTTGTGGTGCTGCAGTCGCTTGCGATCGTCTACATGCTGACGTCGGCCTGGGTGACGGCCGCGGTGGCCGCCGGCTTCATCGTGGTCCTGGCCGCGGTCAAGGCGTTGTCGCGCGCCTCGCAGCAGGCTGACCGGATCTTCGAGGAAGAGCTCCGCTGAGACTTTACGATCGGACGCATGATCACTCGTGTGTCCGAAGCGCTCGTGAAAGCAGGGCGTGAGCAGGAGTTCGTCGAGCGGGTCCGGGATCTCGTCGAGACGTTCCCCGAGACCTACGAAGGCCTTCTCGCGCACCAGGTGCTGGTCGACCTGGGGGACCCGCAGAAGGTGCAGTACGTGAGCCGGTGGCGGGACGAGCAAGCGCTCGAGGGCTACGCGGGAGCCAACTGGCGCACCGATCCGGTGACCTTTCCGGATGAGGACGAGTACCTGCGGCAGCCGCTCAAGCTGCGGCACTTCCGGGACGTCAGCTGAAGAAGCCCCGTGCGGGCAGGCCCTCGGGGAAGCGTTCCAGCGCAACGCCTGCCGCCAGGGCCAGTGACTCCAGGGCCTCGGTCTCCGCGGGGGTCGCGGTGTGCGGAACGGCCCAGTAGCAGCCGATCGCGCCGATCGGTTCGGGGCGCAGGATCGGAGCCATCAGCAGACTGCGCACGAAGGTCGGCCGGTAGGCCTCCTGCGGAATCCTCGGATCGAAGCGGATGTCCCTGATCGCCACGGTTTGGCGGTTCATCATCGCCCAGCCGCTGATGCAGGTCGTCACGGGGAAGCGCTGGCCCTTCCACAGCGGACTCATCGAGTCCTCGTCCGCGTAGTAACAGAGATCGCCGTCCAGCAGCACCAGCGTGGCGCCGTGGGCTGCCAGTGAGGAACGGGCCGCGGTGCGCACGATCCGGTGGACTTCCTCCAGCGTGGCAGCCTCGGCCAGGCGATCCATCGCTTCGGCCATGCATCAACGTTAACTCTCGCGAGGCTGCAGGCCTAGGTGTTCCGGTGCGGGTGGAAATCCGGAGGTCGGCTTCAGCGTGAACACGTGCGACGACGGGCCGTGGGTGCGCAGGTGCACCAGCCGTTCCTCGGCTTCCGCGACGGACGGGCGGTGGCCGGCGGGTACCCACCACAGCGCGGTCATCGCCTCGACGGGGTGGTGGAACCACTGGCGCCGGCCGCGCAGGATCGCGCGGTGGGCGTCGCCGTAGACGAAGGCGAGCAACGCCTCGGGCGACTCCCACACGGACATGTTCACGATCAGCCAGTCGTCGTCGAAGACGCGGATCGCCGTCGCGTCGCCCGCCTCGCCCTGCAGCCGCCAGCGGAAGCCCGGTGCGGCGTCCGCGACCGCGTTCACCGGGTCGAGGGCGTCGACGAACTCCTTGAGCTGCGGGCTGTCCAGCGGCGCCAGCAGTCGTGAGATGTTGACCTGGGCCAGCTCGAAGGCGCTCATCGGCGGTTCCCCGGCGCGTGGCCCTGCGCCAGCGACAGCTGGTGCTTCGCCACGATCCACTGCTTGCCGGCAGGCCGCGACGCCAGGACCAGGCTGAGGATGCACACCGCCAGCAGCACGGCCGACGCCATGGACGGCACGAGCTCGGCGACGCCTCTGCTGACCGAGCGGAACAGCGCCGCCGCGAGCACCAGGCCGGTGAAGACGCCCGCCAGCTGCGAGGTGACCGTGTTCGGGAAGTACGGGTGGTTGATCGACAACGCGCCCAGGGCGTTGAGCACACCGACTCCGGCGACGACGGCCGCGAGCACGATGCCGACGACCAGCGTGGCGCCGGACATCAGGAAGCTCATGATCACGAACGCGGCGATGACCAGCATTCCGACGGCGAGGATCCAGTTCAGGAGCGCCAGGAGCACGAGCGGCGCCGGCTTCGGCGGCAGGTAGCCCGGCCAGGGCTGCTGGTGCGGATGCCCCTGCTGCGGATACGGCTGTTGGTACTTCGGCCGCGCAGGTGGCGGCGCTCCCCACTGTGGTGGTGTTGTCATCTCAAGTCCCCCTAGTACTGCCACTGACTCTAGTGTTGAGACGTGACGACGCACCCTGCTCCGAATGTTCCGGACCAGCTTTTCGACGATCCGGCCGCCGAGGCCCGGTGGCGCGAGCGGTTCACCGCTCCCCGGATGAGCCTGCCCAGCTGGGCCGACGACGCACCGGACCGCACGCTGTACGTCTCCAACGCGAGCGGCGTGTGGGAGATCTACGCGTGGGACCGCGCGACGGACGAGCACCGCAAGGTCACGGACCGCCCGAACGGTACGTCGCACGGCACGCTGAACCCGGACGGCACCGAGATCTGGTGGTTCGACGACCACGACGGCGACGAGTTCGGCGTCTGGGTGCGCGAGCCGTTCGTCGCGGACGGCAGCAAGGCCGAGCCCGCCATCGCGGACGTCCACGCGGGCTACCCCGCAGGGCTGGAGATCGGCAGGGACGTCGTGGCGGTCGCGGCCTCGACCGACGACGGCACGACGGTCTGGTTGTCCCGCGACGGGAACACCGAGGTGATCTACCAGCACGTCAACGACGCCGGCGTGACCGCCATGTCGAAGGACGAGTCGCTGGTCGTGATCGCGCACTCCGAGCACGGCGACAACCGGCACATGGCCCTGCGCGCGCTCAACTCCGCGAACGGCGAGACGGTGGCCGAGAAGTGGGACGGCAAGGGCCTCGGCCTGGACGCCGTCTCGTTCAGCCCCGTGCGCGGCGACCAGCGGCTGCTGGTGCTGCACGAGCGCCGCGGCCGCGAGGAGCTGCTGATCTGGGACGTCGCCGCCGACACCGAGCAGGAGATCGTGCTCGACCTGCCGGGTGAGGTCGCCGCCGACTGGTACCCGGACGCGTCCGCGTTGCTGATCGTGCACACCCACCACGCCCGCAACACCGTGCACCGCTACGACCTCACGACCGGCGAACTGTCCACTCTGGACACCGCACCCGGCGTGATCGGCTCAGCGGGCGTGCGCCCGGACGGCACCGTCGAGTACTCGTGGTCGTCCGCCGAGAAGTCCACGGTGATCCGCGCGCTGGCCACCGACGGCACCGAGCGCGTGCTGGTCGAGCCGCAGGGCGCCCGCCCGGCCACCTCGGAGAAGCTCGAGGACGTCTTCGTCGGCGAGGTCCACGCGCTGGTCTCGAAGCCGGCGGGAGAGGGCCCGTTCCCGACGGTCTTCCTGATCCACGGCGGCCCGCACTCCTCCGACGAGGACCGCTTCTCCGCCTACCGCGCGGTGTGGCTCGACGCCGGGTTCGCCACCGTGCACGTGAACTACCGCGGTTCCAGCGGCTACGGGTCGAAGTGGCGTGACGCCATCGAGGGCAGGCCGGGCCTCACCGAGCTGGAGGACATCGCCGCCGTCCACGACTGGGCGATCGAGTCCGGGCTCACCGACCCGTCGAAGTCGGTCCTCAGCGGCGCCTCGTGGGGCGGCTACCTGACCCTGCTCGGCATCGGCGTCCAGCCGGAACGCTGGACCGTCGGCATCGCGGGCGTCCCGGTCGCGGACTACTTCGCCGCGTACGAGGACGAGATGGAGCCGCTGCGGGCGTTCGACCGGGCGCTGTTCGGCGGTTCGCCGGAGGAGCTGCCTGAGCTCTACAGGGAGTGCTCACCGCTCACGTACGTCGAGCAGGTCACCGCTCCGGTGCTGGTGCTCGCGGGTGAGAACGACCCGCGCTGCCCGATCCGGCAGATCGACAACTACCTCGACGCGCTCGCGGCGCGCGGTCACACTTACGAGATGTACCGCTACGACGCGGGACACGGCTCGCTGGTCGTCGCCGAGACCATGCGGCAGACCGCGGCCGAGGTGGATTTCGCGAGGCGGCACCTGGCGAAGTAGAAGACAGCTGGGGGCAGCCGGATTGCGGCAGAACGTCTGGGGTGGGTCCGGGACGCGTTGCTGGTGGCGACGTGGGCCGGACTCGCCCTGGTGGGAATGGTCGCGGTGATCGCCGGCCGGCGGCGAGGCGTTGCTCGACCTCGCCGAGCAGGCTTGGCGTGACATCGGCGGCCTGGACCGCGACGCGCATCTGCTGTTCGCGGAACGGTCGTCGGGGCTGGCGGCGAACACGGTGCTGGTGGCCGGGCCGGACGCACCGACGACGACCGGCCGGTCGTGGCGTTCGCGACCAGCCCGGCCACGACGGGTACGCCTGCACCGATCGGCTGTTCGTCCGTGCGGTGAGCTTCCCGGAGGAGAGGCCGCTGGCGGTCGGGCTTCGTCGCCGCACGCCAGGATCCTTCCGACGCTGTCCTGCCGCGGGGCGCCGGGGCGTGGAACACCACGATGTCCACCCCGCCAGTCCCACGAGTAGCCGCTGCGACCGGCTGCCGGGGCCCGCGACCCCGCGACGACACTCGCGAAGGTGTCCACGAGGGACGGCGCGGTCGCCGCCGAGTGCCGGACACCGGCAGCGGGCGACCTCGTCACCTCGTCGACCGCGATGCTCGGCGTGGTCACGGACACCAGCGGCCGGATGGAGACCACTCCCGCCGCGTGGGCCGTCTGGGGCTCGGTGAGCACCGAGAAGTCCGGTGTCCCCGGCACGCTCACCGCGGGATCGGGCGGCACGCTGCTCTTCACGGCGACCGGCCCCGGTGAGGTGGGCGATGACGACCGGCTCGTGTTCACCAGTGCGGCCCACGCCGGCGTGATGGCCGAAGTGGGCAGGCTGACCAAAGCCGACGGCGGGTGGCAGGTGGAGCGAGGAGTCGATCTGAAGCAGTACCAGCTGTCGACGGTGGCCGTCACGCCCTAACATGGTGGCGGCGCTGCCGGAGCGCCTCACCTCCTGATCGGCCACCCACGCTGGCCGGCGTCGCGGAGGCAAAGGGGATTCCTGTCCTCCCGGCACCGGTCAGTCGTGTGCGCACAACACCGGACGGGCAGAGCAGGGCGTGGGGAACGGCTCCAGCGCGTCCGCGGAAGGCACGCCATGACCGAGCAGAAGTCGTTCAAGCGCCTGGTTCGCGCCCGGATGGAGCGCACCGGCGAGTCGTACACCACCGCGCGCAGGCATGTGCTCAAGGACGCGCGTCCCACCGGGCAGATGCACGACTCGTGGCTCCTCAGGGAGATCCTCGACGACGAGTGGTCCGAGGCGATGCTGGCCGGGCTCGCGGGCGGCATCGGGTTCATGTACTTCGTGTTCGAGTACAAGGGGCACACGCCCACGATGACCATCGTGGCGCGGCACCACCCCGCGCCGTTCATCCCCACCGCGTTGCAGCACGCGAACATCGCCCACGACGTCACGACGACGTCGTCCGCACGCAAGGCCGAGCAACAGCTCAGGACCGCCGACGGGCCGGTGATCTGCATGCTGGGCAGGGAAAAGCACCCGGTCGGCGTGCTCGGCGTCGACAACGACACGGTCACCGTGCACAGCCACGGCACGCACACCCAGCCGCTCGCCGACTTCATGACCAGCTGGGGTCAGGGCAAGCACGAGATGATCAGCATCGGTGAGCGCACGGGCGAGCCGGACGTCGGAAGCGCCGTGCGGATGACGTGCGAGCACCTCACGGGACCGGTGCTGGGCAACAACTTCGACGTGAACTTCGGCTTCTCCGGCATGCGGAAGCTCGCGGAACAGTTGCGCGACAAGGGGAAGAAGGGCTGGACACAGCGCTGGGCCGACGACCCCGGATTCGTGAGGCAGCGACTGCACGACTGTCTCGAGGTCGAGTACACGGCACCGGGCGCGACCCGGCCGCTCTACGCCGATTTCCTCGACGAGGCGGGACTTCCCGGCGCACAGGACTTCCGGGAGTCAGGACGGCTCTGGTCGGAGATCGCCAGGGGTGGGGACTACGACGAACTGGCCGGGAAAGTCGACGAGGCCCGCTCCATCGAGGAGCGGGCCGTCCGCCGGCTCATGCTCTAGGCGGCTTGCGCCTGCCACATCCAGTGCGCCTGCTCCAGCTGCTGCGTGATGCCGATCAGCAGATCCTGGGTGACGAGGTCCGGCTTGTCGGTCTCGTCGATGCGGGCACGCATGCGTGAGATCAGCGACGCCAGTGAGGACGTGATCGCCGTGACGACCTGCTCCTCCCTCAGCCAGCCGGTTTCGATCTCGGGCACGCCGGACGACGCGGCGATGGTCTTCGCCGTGCCGTTCGGCGTGACGCCGAGAGCTGCCGCGCGTTCGGCGACCTGGTCGGCGGCGTTGCGCGCCATGAGGACCAGTTCGTCGAGCTGAAGGTGGACGCTGCGGAAGTTCTTGCCGATCACGTTCCAGTGCGCCTGCTTCCCGATCAGGGACAGGTCGACGAGGTCGACGAGTGTGGCCTGCAGCACTGCACCGACCGCGTCGCGGTCGCCGTCAGCAAGCGGGCTGGTGATCGGGTTCTTGGCCATGGTTGAACGCGCCTCCTCAGACGGTGACGGTGACCGCCACCTCGATGTTGCCGCGCGTCGCGTTGGAGTACGGGCAGACCTGGTGGGCCTGCTCGACGAGCTTTTCCGCGATCGCCTGGTCGAATCCGGGGATGGTCACGGCGAGCTCGACGGCCAGCTGGAAGCCGCCGGTCCCGCTCGGGCCGATCCCCACCTTGGCGGTTACCTCAGAAGAAGGAAGCTGAATCTTGGATGCGCGCGCGACGACCGCGAGGGCGGAGTTGAAGCAGGCCGCGTAGCCGGCCGCGAACAGCTGCTCCGGGTTGGTCGCGTCACCGCCGGGGCCGCCCATCTCCTTCGGGATCGACAGGACCTCGTCGATCACGCCGTCGGAGGACCGGACCTCGCCGTTGCGGCCTTCGCCGTAAGCAGTCGCCTCGGCCGTGTACAGCGCTTCCATTCCGCTCTCCCTTGAGTCAGTGGTTTGTTACCTACCGGTATGAACGGATCGCGCACGACTGGTCTGCCCGATCGTGAGTCAGTTCACGTCCAGATGAGACGACTGGCGCAGCGCGAACTCGACGACCTGTCGGCCGATCATCCGCAGGTTGCGATCCACGTCGCTGTCCGAGCAGGCGCCATCACCGTCGAACTTGACCTGCGCGGAGTTGATCGCGGCACCGAGCGGCGTCGGCCAGCCGCGCAGCGCGTGCACGATCGAGCGAACCGCCGCGAGCGTGTTCACCGCGGCCTGCCAGCCGTGCGCGGCGGTGATGGTGCCGACCGCGCGGCCGTCGAGGTACGGGCGGTCGTCGTCACGCAGGTCCTCGATGTAGTCGAGGGCGTTCTTGACCAGGCCGGACACGGTGCCGTGGTAGCCGGGCGACACGAGGATCACGCCGTCGGCCCTGCGCAGGTCCTCGACCATCTTGAGCGCGACGTCGGTTCGCTCCGGCACAGACGGGTCGTAGAACGGAAGCACCAGTTCAGGGCCGCTGTACTGGATCGTCTCCGCACCGAGCTCGCGAGCGCCCTCAAGAGCGACCCGAAGCGCCCGTTCGGACTGCGAGTCGGCCCTGATAGAGCCCCCGATGCCCACCACCATCACCGTCATGGCGTCGATCCTTCCACCTCCAGATACCTGGAGATCCAGCACTACTCGCTAGTAACGTGCACCACATGTCGAACTTCCAGGCCGGCGTACTGGCCGGTGCTCTGCGCTTCGCGTTCGGTCTGCCGGGCCCGTTGCGCCGCCTCATCGCCGGTACCCCGATCTGCCTGGACGGTCAGGACCTGCACCCGGAGGCGCAGCTGTTGCTGAAGCTGGCACACCTGTCCGGGACGGACTGGCGCACGAAGACAGCATCCGAGAGCCGCCTCGACCTGGAGTTGAGTTCGAAGCTCGTAGCGGGTCCGAAGATCACCGGAGTGGGAACCAGAGAGCTCACGATCGGCGAGTTCGCCGGCCGCCTCTACACGCCGGACGGCCTGGCGGAGGGCTCGGCGTTGCTGATCTTCTACCACGGTGGCGGCTGGGTCACCGGAGGTCTGGAGACCCACGACAACCTGTGCCGGTTCCTTGCCAGGGAGGCGGGCGTGCGGGTGCTGGCGGCCGACTACCGGCTCGCGCCCGAGTACCCGTTCCCCGCGGCGGTCGAGGACGCGGCCGACGTGCTGCGCTACGCCGTCGCGAAGGCGGAGGACCTGGGCATCGACGCGAAGCGGATCGCCCTGGGCGGCGACAGCGCCGGCGGCAACCTGGCCGCGGTGACCGCGCACCACGCCGAGACCGACATCGCGTTCCTGCTGCTCTTCTACCCCGGCGTGGACGCGTCGGTGCGCCGCCGGTCGCGCGAGATCTTCGGCAACGGGTTCTTTCTCACCGACGAGAAGATGGACTGGTTCCTCGACCAGTACAGCGCGGGCGGTGCCGACCGCCACGACCCGCGCCTGTCGATCATGCTCGCGGACGACCTCTCGAACCTGCCGCCCACCTACATCGCGACCGCGGGCTACGACCCGTTGCGCGACGAGGGCGAGGCCTTCGCGGAACGCCTGGCCGCCGAGGGCGTGCCGGTCGTGCTGCGCAGGCACGAAGGCCTCTTCCACGGCTTCGCGAACGTGCTCGGCGTCGGCGGGATCTTCCGCGAGGCCGTGTCCGAAGCCGTTGGCGCGCTCCGAACCGGTCTCGCGCTGGCGAACTCCGCTCAGGACGTGGCCGAGACCGCCTGACGCTGGCGCGAGAGCACCCAGCCCAGCCCGGCGATCACCAGTCCGGCCAGACCGGCGACGACGAAGCCGAGCGGGGGTCCGCTGTGGTCCACCGCGACCCCCGCGAGCGGCTGACCGGCCGCGACGCCGAACGTGAAGGCCGAGCCCTGCAGCCCGAGCGCGAGTCCGCGCGCCGAGGCGGGCGCGAGCTTGCTGATCTGCTCGGTCGAGGCGGCGATCGTCGGCGCGCACACGAAGTTCATCGGGATGAGCGCGAGCGCCAGCAACGCCACGTTGCCGTCCCCGATGCCGACCGGCACCTCGAGCAGTGCCATGCACGCCAGCAGCACGACTCCGCTCGGCACCCGTTTCAGGCTGCCGTAGACGAGGCCGCCCATCGCCGACGCGGCGCACATCACCACGAAGACCAGGCCGAGCCAGCTCTGCTTCCCCGCGTGCTCCAGCGAAGCGATCGACGCGATCTCCATGCCGGACAACGCCGTGGTCGCCCCGAACGGGATGATCAACGCCGCGATCATCGGCCCGCGCAGCCACTCCCGCAGCTGTGGCTGCGGCCCGTCGACGACCTCGTCCTCGTGCACCAGCGGCGGGTTCACGGCGAACAACAACGCGCAGGCCGCCAGGATCGCCACGCCGATCGTGACGAGCGCCGTGCCGGTGGAGAACTTCGTCGCGATCAGCACGCCCGCCGCCGGCCCGACCATGAACGACAGCTCGACCGAGATCGAGTCCAGCGAGAACGCGGGCCGCCGTTGTGATTCCGGCACGAGCGCCGTGAGCGCCTGACGTCCGATCGACATCATCGGCACCGCCACGAGTCCGTTGGCGAACGCCAGCACCAGCAGCACGTAGTAGTCCATCAGCGGCGCGGTGACCCAGAAGACGCCTTCGAGGAGGCTGAGCGCCAGCGTGATCCGCAGCCCCCTGCTGTCGATCAGCCTGCCCATCAACGGCGATCCGAGGCCGATGCCGACCATGGTCGCGAACCCCACCGTGCCCGCCGCCGCGTAGCCCTTGTCGAGCGTGGTGACGACGTGGAGCGTCACCGTGACGCCCGCCGCCGTCGGGGGAATCCTGGCGAAGAGCATCAGCAGCATCAGGGGACGAACCCCAGGCAGCGCCAGGACGTGTTTGAACGGGGCGAGATTCACGCCCCTCATCGTCACCCCACTGGCAATGGATTTACCCGCTGACGCTGCCGGGCGAGCAGCCACGCGACACCCGCCACCAGCAGGCCCGCCACGCCGACGACGGCGAACCCGAGGCGCGCGCCGCCGTGGTCGATCGCCACGCCCGCGAGCGGTGAGCCGATCGCGCTGCCGATGGTGAACGCCGATCCCTGCAGTCCGAGCGCGAGGCCGCGGGCGGTGGCCGGGGCGAGCCGGCTGATGTGCTCACCCGAGGCAGCGATCAACGGCGCACACATGAGGTTCATCGGGACGAGAAGCACACACAGCAGGAGGACGTTGCCGTCGCCCAGTCCGACCGGGATCTCGAGCAGTGCCATCAGCAGCAGGAGCACCAACACGCTCGGCGTCCTCTTCACACCGCCGTAGACCAGGCCACCGATGATCGACGCCGCGCACATCGCGAAGAACACGATGCCGAGCCAGCTCTCCTTGCCCGCGTGTTCGAGGCTGGCGATCGCCGCGACCTCCATGCCCGAGAGGCACACGGTGGCGCCGATGCAGACGACGAACACACCGACGATCCGGCCGCGGAACCACTCGAAGATCTTCGGCTGCGGCCCGTCGACGACCTCGTCCTCGTGCACCATCGGCGGGTTCGCCCAGTACAGCAGTGCTCCCGCGGCCAGCGTCGTGAGGCCGATGGCGACGAGTGCCGCGTTCGTGGAGAACTTGGTCGCGACGAAGACGCCGAGCGCGGGCCCGCCCATGAACGACAGCTCGACGGAGATCGAGTCGACGGACAGGGCCACCCTGCGCCGGGTCTCCGGCACGAGCGCGGTGATGATCTGGCGGCCGATCGACATCATCGGCACGCCGAGCAGACCGACCGCGAACGAGCAGACCAGCAGCGTCCAGTAGTTCATCAGCGGCGCGGCCAGCCAGAAGGAGGCCGACGCGGTCACGCTCACGGCGAGCATCGACCGCAGTCCCCTGCTGTCGATCAGCTTGCCCATCAGCGGAGCCCCCAGGCCCATGCCGACGGTTCCCGCCGCGCCCACCAGGCCCGCCGCCCCGTAGCCCTCGTCCAGCGTGACGGCGACGTGCAGCGTCAGGATCACGCCGGTCGCCGCCGGTGGCATCCTCGCGAAGAACATCAGCAGTGCGAGCGGACGAACCCTGGGCAGCAGGAGGACGTGCTTGAACGGGGCGAGATCCACATCGCCATCCTCACTCCGATGGCAAGGTGTTTAACCCGCCGTTTTCTTGATGTGTTCAAGATTACGGGACTAGGGTGATGGCCGTGCCAGCACTGGACCACCTCGTGTGTCGCGAATGCGGCCGGGTCGAGGAAGTGGACTGCGTCTTCGAGCCGGCGGTCGAACTCGCCGGGTTCCACGTCGAACGGGCAGAGGTCACGTTCTGGGGCCGGTGCCCTCGTTGTACAGCTCTTCCAGCGCCCGGTACACCTTCGCCACGAACGGTCGCGCCTTCGCGTACCTCGTGATCGCGTCCTCGTCCGGCGTGATCGTCCGAGTCGGCTGCACGAGGTCGACGGTCAGCGACTCGATCTCGCCCAGCGCCCGCCACGCCAGCAGGGCCGCGCCGACAGCCGAGCCGCCGGTGTCCTCGGTCAGGTGCAGGGGCCTGCCGAGGGTGTTCGCCAGGGTCTGAGCCCATACCGGGGCGCGGAACGCACCGCCCGTGATCCGCAGGGACTCCACGTGCGGGACGGCGTCGAGGACCAGCGCGAGCTGCTGGCAGACGCCCTCCACCAGGGCTTTGGTGATCTGCTGCGGGGTGTGCTCGCGGCGCAGGCCCAGCAACGCCGCGTGCGCGGTCGGGTCCCACCACGGCGCTCGCTCACCGAGCAGGTACGGCAGGGCGACGAGACCGTCGGAGTCGACCGGCGCGGCCTGGGCGAGCAGGTCGCCCACCGGGATGCCGAACGTCTCGGACGCCCACTGGGCCACGACGCCGCCGTTGCTGATCGCACCACCGCGCACCCAGAGGCCATCGGCGATGGCGTAGCTGAACGTGCGGCCTTCCTCGTCGACACCAGGCCCTTGTTGTGCCACGCGAAGTGCACCCGACGTACCGAGCGAGACCGCGCCGGAGCCGGGGGCGGCCGCGCCCACGCCGAGATTGCCGAGCGGGCCGTCACCACCGCCGACGATCACCGGGATGCCGGGACGCAGGCCGGGGATGGCGGCTTTCAACGGCGTCGAGTGGGTGGGTTCGACGAGCGGCGGGAGCTGGTCGGCCGTCACGCCGGCGAACTCCAGCGACGGCTCGTGCCACCGCAGGGTGCGGATGTTCATCAGGCCCGTGCCGGAGCCGGACGAGTGCTCGTTGAGCAGCTCGCCGGTCAGGTGGAGGTGCACGAAGTCCTTGATCTCGCACCACTTCGCGGCACGGACGCCGTTCTCGTGGAACCAGGCGAGCTTCATCAGCGGCGTGAACGAGTGGATCGGGGCGCCGGTCGCCTGGTGCAGCTCGCGGCCTTCCGGAGTCCCGCGCAGGCGTTCGGTCTGTTCGACGGCGCGGTTGTCGGCCCAGCTCAGCGACTCGGTGACCGGGTTCAGCGAGGCGTCGAGGCCCATGATCGAGTGCATGGCCCCGGTCAGCGAGATGGCTTTCACATCCTCGGAAGCCAGCTCCGCCAGCGCGTCGAGTGCGGCGTTCAGGACCTGGTGCGGGTCGTGGGTGGCTTCCACGCCGCTGGTGCGCATCGGGTACTTGCGTTCTGTCGACGCCACCACGCGTGCCTGCGCGTCCACCGCGACGACCTTGGTGGCCGAGGTACCGAGGTCCACCGCCAGGACGATCATGAGTCCGCTCGCTGGGCGGTGAAGACGGCGAAGCTCGGGGACTTCCGCAGCGGGCCCCAGAACTCGTCGCCGCGCTCGTCGTCAGGGGTCACGTCCGGCTGGCGCGTCACCTCGGTCAGGCCCGCTCGGGTGAGCGCGCCGTCGAACACGCCGCGCTCCCAGTAGAAGGAGTCGAAGTCGAACGGCGGATCGCCCAGCACGTGCACGCGGACCGGCTGCTTGAGGTTCATCGGGCCGGTCGGCGTGATCTCGTAGCCGTAGCGGCCGTACTGCGCGAGCAGGTCCCAGTCGGCGTCCGGGTTCGGGACCAGCACGACGAGCCGTCCGCCGGGAGCGAGGTTCGCCGTGAGGTTGCCGATCATGGCGTCGAGCGCGGTCTCGTCGTCCGCGTAGCCGAGCAGCCAGACGGCCGTCACCACGTCGAACTCGCCGAGCACTGGCAGCTCGGTCGCGTCGTGCTGCTCGTAGGTGATGCCGCGCGGCTCGCGGGCCTCGACGTGGCGGGCGTAGCTGATCATTTCCCCGGCCGCGTCGACGCCGACGACGCGGGTCGCGCCCAGGTCGTGGAAGAGTCGCGCGTAGAAACCGGTGCCGCAGGCCACGTCCAGCACCGACTTGCCGAGCAGGTCGCCGACCGCCGACAGCAGGGTGGCGCGCTCGGCCAGTCCAGTCGGGATGTGCTTGGCCCGCTCGTAGATCGCGCCCAGGGCGTCGTACTGATCGTCGCTCTCCGCCATGAACTCACCCTATGAGGGCGGACGGCGGTTGAACCACTCCTGTGCCGTCGCCACCCGGCCCTGCCGGGCCGGGCGGTGACGGACGGGTGGATCAGAGGCGCTTCGCGAGCTCTTCCGCGACCTCGTAGGTGTTCAGCGCCGCACCCTTGCGCAGGTTGTCACCGCACACGAAGAAGTCCAGCGTGTTCGGGAAGTCCAGCGCCTGACGCACGCGGCCCACGTACGTCGGGTCCTCGCCCACCATGTCGGCGGGCGTCGGGAAGCGCTTCGCGGCCGGGTCGTCGACCAGCACGACCGTCGGCTGCGACTCGAAGATCTTGTGTGCCGCCTCGACGGTGACCTCGCGGGCGAACGTCGCGTGGACGGCCAGCGAGTGGGTCGTGACGACCGGGACGCGGACGCAGGTGGCCGAGACCTTCAGGTCCGGGATGCCGAGGATCTTGCGGGCCTCGTTGCGGACCTTCAGCTCCTCGGACGTCCAGCCCTCGTCCTTGAGCGATCCCGCCCACGGCACCACGTTCAGCGCCAGCGGGGCCGGGAACGGCGACTCGGACACGGGCAGACCGGCGGCGTCCAGCGCGGCACGGACGTCGCCCGCGACCACGCCGACCTCCTTGCCGGCCAGCGCGGCGATCTCGGCGTACAGGCGGTCGATCGCCGCCTGACCACCACCGGACGCGGCCTGGTACGAGGCCACGACCAGTTCCTTCAGCTCGAACTCGCGGTGCAGGGCACCGAGCGACGCCATCATCGACAGCGTCGTGCAGTTCGGGTTCGAGATGATGCCGCGCGGGCGGTTGTCGATCTGGTCGGCGTTGACCTCGGGCACGACCAGCGGCACGTCCGGGTCCATCCGGAACGCGCCGGAGTTGTCGATCGCGATCGCGCCGCGCTCGGCGGCGATCGGGGCCCACTCGGCCGAGACCTCGTCCGGCACGTCGAACATCGCGATGTCGACGCCGTCGAACGCCTCGGGCGAGAGCGCGATGACCGTCAGCTCCTGGCCACGCACGCTGATCTTCTTGCCCGCCGAGCGCGGAGACGCGATCAGCCGGATCTCGCCCCACGGCACGGAGGAGCGGGTGTTCATGATGTCGATCATCACGGTGCCCACGGCACCGGTCGCGCCGACGAGCGCGAGCACGGCTGCATTTTGCGGGACACCCGCACCCGAGGAAGTCATCGTCCAGTCCCTGCGTAAACGACGGCCTCTTCGTCGGTACCCAGGTCGAACGCGTCGTGCAGGGCACGGACGGCGTCGTCGAGCTGGGTGTCGCGGCAGATGACCGAGATGCGGATCTCCGAGGTGGAGATGATGTCGATGTTGACGCCGGCCGTGGCCAGCGCTTCGCAGAACGTCGCCGTGACACCGGGGTGCGAGCGCATGCCCGCGCCGATCAGCGACACCTTCCCCACGTGCTCGTCGTAGAGGACCTGGTCGAAGCCGATCTCGCCGCGTGCCTTCTCCAGCGCCGCCACCGCGCGCGGGCCGTCGACCTTGGCCAGCGTGAACGTGATGTCGGTGCGACCGGACGCGGCCTGCGAGACGTTCTGCACGACCATGTCGATGTCGAGCTCGGCCTGCGCCACGACCCGGAAGATCTTGGCCGCGATGCCGGGGTGGTCGGGCACGGCGGTCACGGTGATTTTGGCCTCGGACCGGTCGTGCGCGACGCCGGTGATCATCGCCTGTTCCACGGGAAGGTCCTCCACTGAACCGGACACGATGGTTCCGGTCTTGTTGCTGAACGAAGAGCGGACATGCACGGGCACGTTGTAGCGACGGGCGTACTCCACACAGCGGAGCATCAGCACCTTCGCGCCACACGCGGCCATCTCGAGCATTTCCTCGTACGTGATCGTGTCGAGCTTCTTCGCGTTCGGCACGATGCGCGGGTCGGCGGTGTAGACGCCGTCCACATCGGTGTAGATCTCGCACACGTCGGCCTTCGTCGCCGCCGCGAGCGCCACCGCGGTGGTGTCGCTGCCGCCACGGCCGAGCGTGGTGATCTCCTTCGAGTCCTGCGAGACGCCCTGGAAGCCCGCGACGATCGCGATGGCTCCCTCGGAGGTGGCGTCCTGGATCCGGCTCGGCGTCACGTCGATGATGCGGGCTTTGCCGTGCACCGAGGTCGTGATCACGCCCGCCTGCGAGCCCGTGTAGGAACGGGCCTCCGCGCCGAGCGTGTGGATCGCCATGGCGAGCAGGGACATCGAGATCCGCTCACCCGACGTGAGCAGCATGTCGAGCTCACGTGCTGGCGGCACCGGGGACACCTGGCGGGCGAGGTCGAGCAGCTCGTCGGTCGTGTCGCCCATGGCGGACACGACGACCACGACGTCGTTCCCCGCCTTCTTGGTCGCCACGATGCGCTCGGCCACGCGTTTGATCCGCTCGGCACTCTCAACCGATGAACCGCCGTACTTCTGGACGACGAGCGCCACCGACCTGACCTCCTTCGCGCGACTAAAACCCCACGTCGTAGGCAGCCTACCCGGACCACCTGGTGAGACTCTGGAGCCGTGACGCGCGTGACTACTCTGTCCGGGTGTCGTCGACGGTCGATGTGGTGGAGGCTCCAGCAGCCGTGCATCAGAGCAGTGCGCGCTCACGGTTGGCCGAGGCGCTCAGACATCCCGCAGCGCTGTGGTCGATTCCCGCGCTGATCTACCTGTTCGTCCGGCAGGTGGGTCTGTACGTGCTGCAGCTCGTCGTCGAGTACCAGAACAAGATCCACGGGTCGGCCAACACCGCGGTCGGCGAGCTGAAGTCGTGGGACGGCGAGTGGTTCCTCGGGATCGCGGCCGGCGGCTACAACGACGTTCCTGCCCGTTTGGCCGACGCGGCCGGCAGGCGCACGGCCGAGACGCCGCTCGCGTTCTTCCCCGGCTACCCCGCGCTGATCAGGTGGGTGGACGGCCTGCCGGGCGTGAGCCTGGAGGGTGCCGCGTTCGCGGTCAGCCTGATCAGCGGCCTGTTCTGCGCGTACGGCCTGTTCGTGCTCGGGCGTTCGGTGCGCGGCGGCTCGACGAGGACCGGCCTGATCCTGGTCACGCTGTTCTCGGCGTCCCCGATGGCCGTCGTGCTGTCGATGACCTACTCGGAGGCGACGTTCTGCGCGTTCGCCTCGTGGGCGCTGGTCGGCGTGGTGAAGAAGCGCTGGATCCTCGCGGGCGTGTGCTGCTCGGCCGCCGGTCTGGTGCGCCCCACGGCGGGTGCGCTGATCGCCGCGGTCGGCCTCGCCGCGCTGGTGGCGGTGATCGCGGACCGGCGTGACTGGCGGGCGTGGGTCGGTGGCCTGGTCGCGCCGCTCGGCCTGGTCGGCTACCTCGGCTGGGTCGCGGTCCGCACCGGTGACCTCGACGGCTGGTTCGGCGTGCAGCAACGCGGCTGGGGGTCGAAGTTCGACGGCGGCGCGGCGACGCTGAAGTTCGCCTTCGAGCACCTCGGCAACCCGCGCTCCGAACTGGAGACCGGCACGGTGTGGCTGCTGATCCTCGCCGTCGTGCTCGTCTTCTACGCCTTCCAACGCCGCTTGGAGTGGCCGTTGATCGTCTACGGCATCGGCGTCCTCATCATGGACATCGGCTCGAACGGCCTGATGAACTCCAAAGCCCGGCTGCTGCTGCCCGCGTTCACGCTGCTGATCCCGCTGGCCCTGGTGCTGGCCCGCCGCCGCATGTCCACGGTGCTGACCGTGCTGGCCGGAGCGACCCTGTTCAGCGCCTGGTTCGGCGCCTACTCCCTCGCGGTTTGGCAGTATGCGATCTGATGAACGAGCTGATCTCGAAGCGCTGGAGCCCTCGCGCTTTCTCCGCTGAGGCAACGGTTTCCGACGACGAGCTGCGCATCCTGCTGGAGGCGGCGCGCTGGGCCCCGTCCCACGGCAACAGCCAGCCGGCCCGGTTCGTCGTCGGAAAGCGCGGCACACCCACGTTCGACGCGATCCTCGAAACGCTCCGCCCCGGCAACAAGACCTGGGCCTTCCGCGCCTCCGTGCTGCTGATCGGCTGCGTGATCACCGCCGATTCGCGCGGCGACCTGCCCAACGTCGAGTTCGGCCTGGGCCTCGCGATGGAGAACATCGCACTGCAGGCCGTCGACCTGGGCCTGATCGCACACATGATGGGCGGCTTCGACAAGACCGCCGCCCACGAGACGTTCGGCATGCCGGAAGACGTCCGCCCGGTGGTGGCGATGGCACTGGGCCGGCCAGGCAGGCTGGAGGACCTCCCCGAGGACCTCCAGGCCCGCGAGCAGCGCGAACGGCTCCGCCACCCGCTGTCCGAAACCGTCTTCACGGGCAGCTGGGGCCAGTCACTGTTCGGTTGAGAAGTACTTCGTCGCGACCTCGTTGTGCAGCGGAAACGCCAACGGCTCGCACTCGAAGATGACCTTGCGCTCGGACGCCTCGTCGTTGGGCACGAACGGCGGCATGTCCTCGGCGTTGATCGCGGGCGCCGTCGCGAACAGCAACACCGTCCCACCGTCCGGCGTCGACACGAAGTGCAACGGCCGCAGGCCGTCCGGGTCGATGCGCACGTTCGCTTCCTCTTCGAGCTCGCGCGCCGCACTCTGCTGCCACGACTCACCGCGGTCCATGAACCCGCTGACGAACGCGAGCTGCCCAACCGGCGGAATGGCCCGTCGCACGGTCAACAGCCCGGTGCGCGCCCCGTCCTTGACCGGCACGAGCAACACGACGACGGGAGACGGGTTGGCCCACACCATGTGCCCACAGCCTGCGCACTCGCGCGGGTAGCCGGACGTGTCGGCATACCGGGTGCCGCAGCTGCTGCAGAAGTCGTCGCGCGCCATGAAACCGAACCTAGTTCAGACGCCTGACGAGTTTGAGGACGATCGCTCGAACGGCCAGCCAGAACAGCGCCGCGAGCCCGAAGTTGACCAGCACCCGCAACTTGGCGTCCTCGGGCGTGAACAAGTCCCGGAACGCGAGCGCCACGGGTTCCGCCACCGCCTTGACGGTGCTGGTGATGGGGTTGTCCGGGTTGGCCCCGCCGACGGTCAGCACGACGTGAACGACGAGCACGACCGCCAGCGCGAGGCCTGCCCAGCTGACGATTCCGGCGGCGATCCCGACCACGCGTGTACGCATGGGGCGGGAATGTACTACTCAGTAGCGGGACACCACACGGGCGAGAATGCCGGTCACGACCAGCCAGAACACAGCGGCGAGGCCGTAGTTGAGCAGAACGTCGACGTTGTAGTTGCCGGTTGCGAAGAGGCCGGGGAAGAACAGTGCGAGGGGCTCGGCGAGGGACTGGATGAACTTGAAGAACGCGTTCGCCTGGTTCGCGCCGAGAACGATCATCAGGATGTAGAGGATCTCGATCAGGGCGAAGACCACACCGATGCCGCTGATCACGCGTGAAGCCGTGCCGCGGCCACTGGTCGTACGTAATCTGGACATACATGAGCTTTTCCCGGATTTACGCCTGGCAAAACTTGTCGTTGTCCCACGATCCGGGCCCGCGGTTCCATCTCCGGCCGAACTGTGGCTACTCTGTCGGACGTGTGGCGTTCCCTCCTGCTTCGCTGCCGTGACGGGGTCTGATCAGACCGGCCCCCCGTCGCGGGATTCAGCGTTGCCGCCGGTCGTTCCCAAACGACCCGCAGGAGTAATCGAAAATGTCCTCCTCCGACGCCTACACCTCCGGTAACAGCCGCATCCGCCAGCCCGCGCGCCCGGCCCCGGCATCCCAGCCCTCCTGGAACCCCCAGCTCGGCAGCAGCATGCCCTTCCACCGCTACCGCCCGTTCCACGAGGTCGTAGAGGTGATCGACGTACCCGACCGCACCTGGCCGAACAAGCGGGTGGAGAAGGCACCGCTGTGGTGCGCGGTGGACCTGCGGGACGGCAACCAGGCCCTGATCGACCCGATGTCGCCGGCCCGCAAGCGCAAGATGTTCGACCTGCTGGTCCGGATGGGCTTCAAGGAGATCGAGGTCGGCTTCCCGGCGGCGTCGCAGACCGACTTCGACTTCGTCCGCGAGATCATCGAAGACGGCGCGATCCCCGACGACGTGACGATCCAGGTCCTGACCCAGTGCCGGGAAGAGCTGATCGCCAGGACCTTCGAGTCCCTGCGCGGCGCCAACAAGGCGATCGTCCACTTCTACAACTCGACGTCGATCCTGCAGCGACGGGTCGTCTTCCGCAGCGACCGCGACGGCATCAAGAAGATCGCCGTGGACGCCGCGAAGTTCGCCAAGGAGCAGGAGCGCGACTACCCGGAGACCGACTTCCGGTACGAGTACAGCCCCGAGTCGTACACCGGCACCGAGCTGACCTACGCGCTCGAGGTCTGCAACGCGGTCACCGCGGTCATCCAGCCGACCCCCGAGAAGCCGCTGATCATCAACCTGCCGGCGACGGTCGAGATGGCGACGCCGAACGTCTACGCCGACTCGATCGAGTGGATGAGCCGGAACCTGGACAACCGCGAGTCGATCATCCTCAGCCTGCACCCGCACAACGACCGCGGCACCGGGGTTGCCGCCGCCGAGCTGGGTTACCTGGCCGGCGCGGACCGCATCGAGGGCTGCCTGTTCGGCAACGGCGAGCGCACCGGCAACGTCTGCCTGGTCACGCTGGCGATGAACATGTTCAGCCAGGGCATCGACCCGCAGATCGACTTCTCCGACATCGACGAGGTTCGCCGCACTGTCGAGTACTGCAACCAGCTGCCGGTGCCCGAGCGGCACCCGTACGGCGGTGACCTGGTCTTCACCGCGTTCTCGGGCAGCCACCAGGACGCGATCAAGAAGGGCTTCGAGGCGCTGGAGGCCGACGCCAAGGACGCCGGGCAGCACGTCGACGACTTCCCGTGGGAGGTGCCGTACCTGCCGATCGACCCGAAGGACGTGGGTCGCAACTACGAGGCCGTCATCCGGGTCAACTCGCAGTCCGGCAAGGGTGGCGTGGCGTACCTGATGAAGCAGGAGCACCACCTTGACCTGCCGCGGCGCCTGCAGATCGAGTTCTCGAGGGTGATCCAGGAGGTCACCGACACGCAGGGTGGCGAGATCAACCCGAAGGAGATGTGGGACGCCTTCGCGGAGGAGTACCTCCACGGCAAGGTGCCGCTGTACCTGCTGAAGCACCGCGCGTCGTCGGACGGCAGCGGCCACGAGGAGATCACCGCGACTCTGCTGATCGACGGCGAGCAGCAGGAGATCACGGGGTCCGGCAACGGTCCGATCGCCGCGTTCGTCGACGCGCTCGCTTCCGTGGGCTACGACGTGCGGGTGCTGGACTACGCCGAGCACGCGCTGTCCGCCGGTGACGACGCCCGTGCGGCCGCCTACCTCGAGTGCGCTGTGGGCGACCGTGTGCTGTGGGGTGTGGGCATCGACAGTTCAACGGTCGCGGCTTCGTTCCGCGCCATCGTGTCGGCCGTGAACCGGGCTCACCGCTAGTGCCGCAACCGCCAGCCTTGCCCCGTGTTCCGCCGGGCAAAGGCTGGCGGTTGCGGCGCTAGACGAGGGACGGGGAGGATGCGTGCGGCACCAGTTGCCGCGGCGCGCCCTCCCCGTTCGCCTGCACGGCCCAGATGCCCTCTCCCGGCAGGCCGTAGGCGATGGTGTCGTTGTCCAGCCACACCACCTGGTCGTCGATCCCACGCGTCTCGGCCAGGGGTGTCTCCACCATCGTGGTCAGGTCCAGCACGTGCTGACGCCACGGCCGCGCGCCGTCGCCCGGCACGCGCTTCTTGAACGCCACGCGCTTGCCGTCCGGGGACAACGACGGGCATTCGACGTTCTCCCGCAACGGTTTCGCGAAGATGTCGACCGAGTCGCCGTTGATCAGATAGGTCTTGCCGCCGGTGGACATCGTTGCGTAGTAGGAGCGGTTGTTCTCGGTGAACGTCACGCCCCAGAAGTTCATGTCCTCCGCCCTCTTCATGCCGGCGATCCGCGTGCCCTCCATGTTGCTCTGGTACTGCAGCGTCTCCCGGTCGTAGATGCCCGTGCGGGTGGAGAACGCTCCTGTCTGGGCATACGAGTCACCCGTGACGAACGTCGTCCAGGACGCCATCCGCCCGTCCGGCGACAGCTTCGCGCGGTTCGGTACGCCCGCGACGTCGACGCGGCTGGTCTCCGACAGCGCCTGGTCGACGAAGATCGAGGTGGATCCCGGGAACGGGCCTGCTCGGTCCGCGAGACACAGTCCCACCTTCGCCGCGGTGAAGAACCGCTTGCAGGACAACGCACTCACCCGGCGCGGGCCGCCGGGATCGGACAGCGGCACCGACGCCACCTTGCCGCTCGCGTCGTCCACGAACAGCAGACGGCCGGGGGTCAGCTCGACCGGCCCCGGCTCGACCGCGACCGGAACGGGGACCTCGTCCGGCGCGCGCAGGGCGTAGGCCGTGGCGCCGAGGCCAAGCGCGATCACGGCAACGACGACGACCAGGATCCTCACCAAGCAGACCACGTCCAAAGAGCACCGAACATCACCGAGGAAGACGCCCGAGCCAGCACCTGGCCGGTCTGGAGCAGGGCCAGACCGGACGTGCGCAGTTCGTCGGGGATGAGCGGACCTGCGACGGCCATCAACACGCCGTCCGTGCAGGCGTAGAACAACCCGTGCAGCACCAGAACGCCCACCAGCAGGGCGATTCCGGACGCACCGAAGAACAACAGGTACGCGCCGAGCAGCGCGAGGTGGCCGACGAGGAACATCCGCCACCGGCCGGCCCGGTCGGCCAGCGCGCCCATCGGCACGGCGGCGAGCAGGTACACGCCCGCCGTGCCGAGCGGCAGCAACGCGATGTAGGCGACGTCGACGTCGAGCTTCTTCTGCAGCAACAGGTAGATGAACCCGTCGCCCAGCGTCAGGAACCCGAGTCCGCACGCGACCAGGCAGACCCGCCGGAACGGCCTGGACCGCAGCAACCCGAAGGCACTTCGCAGCGACACCGCGACGCGTGGCAGCACGTCGCGGTGGTCGCGGACGAAGAGCACCAGGACCAGAACTCCCAGTGCCGCGAAGCAGAAGCTCACGACGAACACCACGTCGTAGCGAGCCGGAAGCGTCCACAGGAGACAGAACGCCACGAGCGGGCCCAGGAACGCGCCGACGGTGTCCATGGCACGGTGAACACCGAAGGCGCGTCCAAGCGCCGAAGGCTCACTGCTCAACGTGATCAGTGCGTCCCTCGGTGCGGTGCGCAGGCCCTTGCCCGTCCTGTCCCCCGCCAGAACGAGCCCCATCGCGGTGGCGGAGGTCCCGGCGGCGAGCAAGCCCAGCTTGCCCACCGCCGAGATTCCGTAACCCAGGCCGGCCACGAGCTTGCGCCGTTGCCAGCGGTCAGCCGCATGACCGCCGACGACTCGAACCAGTGCCGTCACACCGGTGTAGATGCCGTCGAGCACACCGAACTGCAGCGGGGAGAACCCCAGCCCCAGCACCAGGTACAGCGGCAGGATCGCGGTCACCATCTCGGAGGAGACGTCCGTGAGCAGTGAGACCGCGCCCAGGGCGAGCACGTTCGCCCCGATCCTGCCGGTGCCACCCGAGGCGGGAGCTTGTCGAGCGGTTGCGATGTACACGACGGCCTCCGATCAACAGCCAGAACCGATCAGCGACAGGTGTAGGGACCGGCCTTGTCGCGCACCGTGCCGGCCGTGTCGATGACCTCCCACGAGTAGGAGCGGCCGGAGATGGTGAGCTTCATGACGCCGTGGCTGTCGGAGAAGTACTTCTCCACGCCCACCCGAGGGGTGCGCTCCTTGTAGAGCCAGTCACCACCGATGCCGACGACCGCCGACCGCACGCCGTTGGTCTGGTCGATCGCACCACTCTTGTTCAACGGCGCGAGCCGCTCGTAGTGGTGGTTGTGGCCACCGAGCATCAGGTCGGCCTTGACGTCCGCGAACGCGTTCCAGTACGGCGCGATCTTCGCGTTGTCGCCGTACTTGCCGGAGGTGAACCGAGGGTGGTGCATGTAGCCGACGACACAGGGCTTGGTGTTGTTGGCCAGGTCGGTCTTGAGCCAGCTGAGTTGCGCCGAGTCGGAACCGTTGTTGTCCATCGGGTCGGAGTCGACCGAGACGAAGTGGAACTCGCCTGCTTCCCAGCTGTAGTACGGCTTGCCCTGCGGGTAGGCGATGGCGCCGAAGTACGCCTTGTAACCGTTGAGGTTGTCGTACCACTCGTGGTTGCCGGGCGACGGGTGGGTGATGCTCTTGTACTTGCCCCACGACTTGTCGTAGTGGTTGCGGAACTCCGTCAGCGTTCCGCTGTCGTACTGGTTGTCACCGACCGTCAGGATGTGGTTCGGCTTGATCTGGTCGATGAGCCTCACGGTCTCGTAGTGCGCGCTGTTGTTCAGCGCCGCGATGTCACCCGCCACGACGATCGTGATGTTGTCGCCGGGTCCGGCCGGCAGGGTCGTCGCCGTCACCGCGTTGCTGACGGGCCCGAGGTTTCCGGCCGCGTCGCGAGCGCGGACGGTGTAGGTGAACGCCGTACCGGAAGCCAGGCCGCTGTCGGTGAACGTCGTGCCCGTGGGCGTGCCGACGACACTGCCGTTGCGCAGGACGTCGTAGCCGACCACGCCGCGGTCGTCGGTCGCGGCCGTCCACTGCAGACTCACCGAGCTCGACGTGGTGCCCGTGCTCGCGAGGTTCGTCGGCGCGGTCGGCGGTGAGGTGTCGCCGCCCTCGATGGAGCCGTAGACCTCCATCTCCCAGAGCGAGTAGCCGTAGGGCGTGCCGCGCTTGGTGCCGTAGATCCGCACGTAGCGGCCAGAGGTCGTCAAGTAGACGTCGTCGATGCCGCCGTTCTGGCTGTAGAGCGTCTTCTTGGTGCTCCACGACGATCCGTCGGCCGACGTCTGGATCTTGTACTCCGAGGCGTACGCAACCTCCCAGTTGAGCTTGACCCTGGAGATGGTGGCGTTGCCGCCGAGGTCGACGGCGATCCACTGCGGGTCGACGCCTTCGAGGCTCGCCCAGCGAGTGGTCGGATCTCCGTCCACGGCGTTGGCACCGCCGAAGGTCGCAGCCTCCACGGACGAGACGGTGGTGGGTTTGTTGGCAGACAGCAGGGTATCGGCCGCGTTCGCCGTGCCCGAGCCTGCGATCTGGGGTATGACCAGTGCAAACAGGGCTAACGCGACACCGGCTCTGGTGCGCTTTCTGATCACTTCGTCCTCCTGGGCAAGGGCAGCGGCTCGAAGGATTGGTAAAGAAGCTTTCCTATTGGACCTCGGAGGTTAATGACGCCTGAATGCGCAGGTCAACGACAGATTTGCCGGTTGCATCAGTGACAGATCGAGTTCAGGCGTGCGAATTGATCTGTCATACCGTGTCATGTCGTGACTGTTTGATGCCCCAGAAAACGGCGTTCACTGCCAGCCCGAAGCATGTGCCCTGGATCACTCCAAGCAGCAGCCTCCGCACCCAGTCATAGAGGCTCACCTGGCTGACCGGATCAGACAGCGACCAGACAGCGCCGACCACGGCCGCGAGGACGACGAGGAACCGGAATCCGTGCCGGGAAATTCCGGGACGTGACGGCCAGTCATTGCCCCCAGGGGCAGCCAGACCGATCCAGACGAGCAGCGCGACGCCGCCGACGGATGACATGTAACCGATCACGTTGTAGAGCCGGTGCGGGCTGACGACCGCGATGTCCAACCAGTCCCACTGCTGGACGAACCATCCGTCGGTCTGCGTGAAGGCGTCCCACAGCAGGTGCGTGAGCACACCGGCCACAATGGACAACGCGCGCAGGAGCGGTTGGCGGAAGTCCGCCGGACGCGACACCCTCGTCCGCACGAACTCGGGCGCCAGTGCCATCAGCGAGGGCAGCAACAAGCGTCCGACCAGCAACAACACCACCGCGGCGAGAGATCCACCCAGCACGTCGTGGGTCGGCAGGACCGGGACGTAGTAGCCGAGGTCCGGTGCCATGGCGCCCGCCACCAGTCCGGGGAACCAGAGGAACCGGCGCAGTGGGAGCACCGCTGCCGGATGCGCGAGGGTGAACGGCACGACCAAGCGTAGATCGACTTCAATCCTGTGGGTGGCCTGAAGAAACACCCTGGTCGGGATTGTTCATGTAGGTCACGTACGTTCACCGATCATGAGCGCCACAGCCGCCAGCCTCGTCGTGCTGTTCCTGGTCGCCGTCGTGCCCTTGGCACCGACGGAGGCCGTGCTCATCGGTGCCGGCGTCCTGGCCGCGTCCGGTGAGGTTCCGCTGTACCTGGTGGTGCTCGTCGCCGCTGCCGGCTGCCTGGCCAGCGACATGATCAACTTTACGATGGGCCGGCGGATGGGCATGAAGGCCCTCGACCGCGTCAACAAGAACGTGAAGGCGCGGGCCATGGTCGTGTGGACCGCGGACCAGCTGGCGTCCAAGGGCGAGACGATCCTCATCGCGGCACGGTTCCTGCCCGCGGGCGGCATCGTCGGGGCGTTGCTGGCCGGGGCGCTGAAGTGGCCGGTGAAGAGGTTCGTGCCGGTCGCGGCCGTCGGGTCGGCGCTGTGGAGCGTCTACCCCGCCACCGTCGGGTACATCGGCGGCCAGATCGTCGACGAGGTCTGGCTCGCGATGTTGCTGTCGATGGCCGTGGCCACGCTCATCTCCATCCCGGTCGGCATGGCGATCCGGGCGCGCAACGCCAGCCGCACCCTCTCGTACGCCGAGGCGTCGTCGTAGAGCACGGCGAAGCGGTCTGCGGCCGTCAGCAACGCGTCCACTTCGAACGCCAGCTGCGCGTCACCGCAAAGCCGTTCCAGCAGTGAGATCCAGCGCAGGTTGAAGAGCATCAGCGCGTCGCGCACGCGGCCGGGGCGGGCGGCGAACTCGGACCGCGTCACGACGAAGAAGCAGCCGCCGGGGAACACGCGGCGCTTCGAGTAGTCGAGCCAGCGTCCGCACAGGTCGAGCACCGGCCCGCCGGCGACCACCACCTCGCGCGAGAAGATCTCCGCGGCGGTGTGGACGGTGGAGAGCTGCAGCTCCTCCTTGGCACCGAAGTGCGAGAACACCCCGCTCTTGCTCATGCCGAGCTCGACCGCGAGCCGCCCGATCGTGACTCCTTCGAGCCCGTCGACGGACGCGATCTCCGCAGCTCTCAGCAGAATCGCCCCACGACTGTCCATCCACCCAGGACAGCGGACGACCCTGGAGAAACGAACGGGGCCACCTCGAAAGGTGGCCCCGGATCGTCTTACGGGTTGAGCGCCTCTGTGACGGACGCCGGTCCCACGAGGGGAATGTCCGGCGAGATGCCGTCGCCCTCCTCCACCAGGATCGGCTTCACCTCGTGCGGCTGGATCTCGCCGGAGCGGATCTGCTCTGCCCAGTGGCACGCCACCTTGTGCCCCGGCTTGAGCTCCCGCAGCACGGGACGCTCGGTGTCGCACTTGGTCTGCTGCCGCCACGGACACCGGGTGTGGAACCGGCAGCCCGACGGCGGGTTCGCGGGCGACGGGAGGTCGCCCGCCAGCAGGATGCGCTCACGCCGGTCCTCGACCACGGGGTCCGGCACCGGGATCGCGGACAGCAGCGCCCGCGTGTACGGGTGCAGCGGCTCGGCGTAGAGGTCCTCGGAGGTGGCCTCCTCGACCAGGCCGCCGAGGTACATCACGCCGACTCGGTCGGAGATGTGCTTCACGACCGCTAGGTCGTGCGCGATCACCAGGTAGGTCAGGCCGAACTGCTCCTGGAGTTCCTCCAGCAGGTTCACGACCTGGGCCTGCACCGACACGTCCAGCGCGGACACCGGCTCGTCGGCGACGATCAGGTCCGGGTTGAGCGCCAGTGCGCGGGCGATGCCGATGCGCTGCCGCTGACCGCCCGAGAACTCGTGCGGGTACTTGCGCAGCGCCGTCGTCGGCAGGCCCACGGCGGAGAGCAGCTCGCGCAACCGCTTGCCGGTCTCCTCCTTGCTCTTGTCCAGGTCGTGCGCCCGCAGGCCCTCGATGAGGATCGACTCCACGGACTGGCGCGGGTCGAGCGAGGACAGCGGGTCCTGGAACACCATCTGGATCCGGCGCCGCATCCTGCGCAGCTCCTCGCCCTTGATGGCGGAGAAGTCCTGCCCGTCGAAGATCATCTTTCCGGCCGTCGGCTCGTTGAGCCGCAGCATCGCCCGCCCGAGGGTGGACTTGCCGCAGCCCGACTCGCCGACCAGGCCGTAGGTCTCGCCGCGCTTGATCTCCAGGTCGACACCGTCCACCGCGTAGACGTAGCCGACCGTGCGATCCATGAACACGCCCCGCTTGATCGGGAAGTGCACCTTCATGTCCTGGACCGAGACCAGGGTCTCGCTCATACCGGCACCTCCTCGGCGGCGGGAGTTCCCGGCACCACCGGGTTGTGGCAGCGGAGCAGGCGACCCAGCTGGTCTTCTTCCGCGGGTGTGACCTGAACGCACACGTCGAGCGCGTTCGGGCAACGGGGTGCGAACGCACAGCCCTGCGCCCACGGGATGTTGTCGGAGACCGAGCCCTTGATCGGCGTCAGCTTCTCGCCGCGCGCCGCGTCCAGGCGCGGAATCGAGGCCAGCAGGCCGTGCGTGTACGGGTGGCGCGGCTCCGAGAAGAGCGGGTGCCGCATGGCCTTCTCGACCACCTTGCCGGCGTACAGCACGTTCACCTCGTCGCACAGGCCCGCGACGACACCCAGGTCGTGGGTGATCATCACGAGCGCGGTGCCGAGGTCCTGCACCAGTTCCTTCATCACCGTGAGGATCTGGGCCTGGATGGTCACGTCCAGCGCCGTCGTCGGCTCGTCCGCGATCAGCAGCTTCGGCCGGCACGCCAGCGCGATCGCGATGAGCGCGCGCTGCCGCATACCGCCGGAGAGCTGGTGCGGGTACTCCTTGAGCCGCCGGTTCGGGTCCGGGATGCCGACCTTGTCGAGCAGGTTCTTCGCCTCGATCATGGCTTCCTTGCGGGGCATGCCGCGGTGCCGTTCGAGCACCTCGGTGACCTGCAGGCCGATCGGGACGACGGGGTTGAGCGAGGACAGCGGGTCCTGGAAGACCATGCCGAGATCGCGGCCACGACGGTCGCGCATCTCCCGGTCCGACAGCTTCAGCAGGTCCGTGCCGTCGTAGGAGACCGTGCCGGTGACCTTGGCGCCGCGCTTGGGCAGCAGACCCATGATCGCCAACGATGTCACGGACTTGCCGCAGCCCGACTCGCCCACCAGACCCACGGTCTGACCGGGCTCGACGTCGAAGCTGACGCCGTCGACGGCGCGGAACGGCTCCTCGCCCTTGCGCTGGAAGACCACGGTGAGGTCACGAACTTCGAGCAGTGCCACGACGACTCACCGCCTGTTCTTCGGGTCGAGGGCTTCGCGCAGCGTCTCGCCCATGAGGGTGAAGCCGAGCGCGACGATGATGATGCAGATCGCGGGGTACGCGGCGAGGTGCGGATGCGTGTCGAAGACGTTCTGCACGTCACCGAGCATCTGCCCCCACTCCGGGATCCTGTCGTCCGGGTTGCCGAGGCCGAGGAACGACAGCGCAGCCGCCTCGATGATCGCGGTGGCCAGCACCAGCGTGGACTGCACGATCACCGGGCTGAGCGAGTTCGGCAGCATGTGCCGGAACACGATCGCGCCCTTCTTCACACCGAGCGCGGTCGCCGCCAGCACGTGGTCGCTGTGCCGTTGCGCGAGCATCGAGCCTCTGAGCAACCGCGCGAACACCGGGATCTGCACGATCGCGACCGCGAGGATCACGGTGAACTGGCTGGGCTTCGCGAACATCGCCGCGATCGAGAACGCGAGCAGCAGGCTCGGCAGCGACAGCATGACGTCGACCAGACGCATGACGGTCGAGTCGACCCAGCCGCCGAGCGCGCCCGCGAGCGTGCCGAGGATCAACCCGCCGGTCAGCCCGATCAGCGTCGCACCGACACCGACGATCAGCGTCTGCTGCGAACCGACCAGCAGACGCGACAGGAAGTCGCGGCCCTGCAGGTCACCGCCGAGGGGGTGGCCCGGCTGCGGCGGCGGGATCTCGTTGCGCGCCTTGACGACCTGGTCGATCAGCATCGGGTCGGACGGGTTGTGCGGAGCGAGCCACGGCGAGAGCAGCGAGACCACGATGAAGATGCCGATGATCACCGCGCCGATGAGGAACACCGGGCTGCGCCTCAACCGCTTCCAGGCGCTCGCGGCGAGCGAGACGCCCGCGCTCTCGGCGAGGTCGTCGATCTTTTCCTTCTTGGAGACTCCGAGTGTCACTGCGCTCACCTCGTCCTGATGCGCGGGTCGATGAGCGCGTACGAGAGGTCGACCAACAGGTTGACCACGACGTAGACGATCGTGGCCATGATGATCAGCAACAACAGCACCGGGTAGTCACGCCGTTCGAACCCGATGGCGAGCGCCTGACCGACACCGGGGATCGAGAACACCTTCTCGGTGAGCACGGCGCCGGAGAGCAGTGCGCCGGTCTGCAGACCGATCGTCGTGACCACCGGCAGCATCGCGTTGCGCAGCACGTGCCGGCGGCGGATCAGCTGTGCGGTGAGACCCTTGGCCTCGGCGGTGCGCACGAAGTCCTCGTCGAGCACGTCGAGCACGGCCGCCCTGGTGATCCGGAAGATCACGGCGAACGGAATCGTGGCGAGCGCGATCGACGGCAGGATCAGGTGTTCCAGCGCGTCCAGCGTCGCGTCCCACTCGCCGGTGAGAATGCCGTCCAGGGTGAAGAACCCGGTGACGCGGGTGGCGTTGATGTCACCCTGCCTGCCCTGCGACGGCAGGCCCAGGCCCACTGATGCCGCGTCCTTGAGCACGTAGGCGAGGAAGAACACCGGCACGGCGACGCCGATCAGCGAACCGATGACGCTGAAGTTGTCGAACCAGCCGCCGCGGCGCTTCGCGGCGAGATAGCCGAGCGGAACACCGATCGCGATCGCGATCACGATCGCGAAGAAGCTGAGCTCGATCGTCGCGGGGAACCGCTGGAGGAAGATTTCGAGGGCGGAGTCACCGGGCTGGACACCGGTGGAGACGCCGAAGTCGCCGGTCGCCGCACGACCGAGGAACTTGAAGTACTGCACAATGATCGGCTGATCGAGGCCGAGCTGCTTGGTGAGGGCCGCGCGCGACTCCGGCGTAGCGCGTTCTCCCAGGAGGGCCGAAACCGGCCCTCCTGGGAGAAGTCGCATCCACGCGAAGAGCAGCAGCGAGAGCACCAGCACCACGCCGACCAGCTGAATCAGCCGTCGAATCGTGTAGCGGAGCACTGAGCTACCCCGTTGTTCTCTTGTGGTGGGAGCTGGTCAGCTCAGCCCTTGGAGGCCGGGCCGAACTTCTCGTCGGTCAACGGGCTCGGCACGACACCCTTGATGTCCGACTTCAACACCAGAGCGGGCGGGGAGTGCGAGATCGGGATCGCGGGAAGGTACTCCTCCATGATCTTCTTGTTGATCTCTTCGTACAGCGCGGTGCGCTTGGCCTCGTCCGGCTCGGAGTCAGCCTTGGCCAGGTCGGCCGCCAGCGTGGCACCCCACGGCGACGTGCCCGTGTTGAAGCGGTTGTCGGGGCGGCCGAAGAACGTGCCGACCCAGTTGTGCGCGGTGCCGTTGTCACCGGTCCAGCCGAGCAGGAACAGGTCCGGGATGCCCTGGTCGACGTCGGTCAGGTAGCCACCGTTCCACGGCTTGGTGACGACGTCGATCTTGATGCCGGCCTTCTGCAGGTCGCCGGACATCGCGCCGAACAGGTCCTTCGGGGACGGCATGTACGGACGCGTGACCTCGGACGGCCAGTAGAACTTCAGCGTCAGGTCGGAGGCACCGGCCTCGGCCAGCAGCGACTTGGCCTTCTCGAGGTCGTACTTCACCTCGGGGATCGACTTGTTGTAGCCGTTCACGGTGTCCGGCATGAACTGCGTCGCGACCTTGGCACCCTCGGGCAGCTGCGACTTGACCAGCTGCTCGCGGTTGATCGCGTACATCAGGGCCTGGCGGACCTTGAGGTCGGCGAGCTTCGGGTTGTTCTTCTGGTTGATGCCCAGGTAGAAGACGTTGAACGCCGGACGGATCGCCACGTTGAAGCCGTCGGACTTCAGACCGGCCCAGTCGGCCGCGTTCGGCAGGTCGTAACCGTCGATGTCGCCGGCCTTGAGCGCCTGCTTGCGGGCGGTCTCATCCGGGATGATCTTGAAGACGATCTTGTCCAGCTTGGCCTTCGTGCCGTGGTAGGCGTCGTTGCGCACGAGCTCCACGGTGTTGTTGGCCTTGTCGTACTTGCTGAACTTGAACGGGCCCGTGCCGGTCGGGTGCTCGTTCGCGTAGGCCGGGTAGGTGAACGCGTCACCGGCGGCCTGGACGTTGTCCGCGTCGTACTTCTTCAGCGCGTCGGGGCTGGAGATCGAGAACGACGTGAAGCCGAGGACCGACGGGAACTGCGAGGTGACCTTGGTCAGCTCGATGACCGCCGTCTTCGGGTCCTTGGCCGTGCAGGACTTGTACAGCGAGGGCTTGTCCGGCGTGTCCTTGAACCCGCCGAAGTTGTCCAGCCAGTACTGCGAGACGGCGTCGGACTGGCCGGCGCCCTTCTGGTTGTACCAGCGCTCGAAGTTGAAGCACACGGCTTCGGCGTTGAAGTCCGTACCGTCGTGGAACTTCACGCCCTCCTTGAGGGTGAAGGTCCACGTCTTGCCGTCTTCGCTGGGCTTGTACTCGGTCGCCAGCGCGGGCTCGACCTCGGCGGTACCCGGCTTGAAGCCGACCAGACCCTCGTACATCTGGCGGGCGACCCGGAAGGTCTCGCCGTCGGTCGCGTAGAACGGGTCGAAGAGCTTCGGTGCGCCGGCGGCACCGAAGGTCAGCGTGCCGCCTTCCTTGCCGCCACCACCTGAGTCGCGCTGGGATTGCGCGCAACCTGACAGGGCCAGCGCGCTGACGCTGAGGAAGCCGATCGCGGCAACCCAACGGCGGCGAGCCGTTACTGAGTGGACCATCAAACACCCCTTGGACAATCCGCACATCTCACGGTGTGGTCGCCGACCATAACCGTTGTACATACCCCTCCCGAGGTAACTCAGGTCACGATCCGGCCACTAGACCAGGCATTCTGATACGTCCGGCGCATGCCCGCTGACCCAACGTGAGCACCACAGATGCGTCGAACGCTCTCCTAGGCTGTAGAAACAACAACGACACGCGGAGGAGGACGCATGAGCAGGCAGGTCGAGTTCCGCGTCCTCGGCCCTCTCCAGGTCCTCCTCGACTCCGAACCACTGCTGGTGCGCGCAGGCCGTCAGCGGGCATTGCTGGTGTCGTTGTTGCTGCGTGCGGGCACGTCGGTGTCGGTGGACGAGCTCGCCGCGAACGTGTGGGGCGACGAGCCGCCCGCCCGTGCCAGAGCGACCCTTCAGACGTACGTGATGCGCCTCAGACAGCTGCTCGGGCCGTCGGTGCCGATCAGGACCGTCCCGGACGGGTACCTGATCGACGTCGACGAGAAGACCATCGACCTGATGCGCTTCGAGCCGCTGATCGAACAGGGTGAGCAGGAACGCGCCGCCGGCAACCTGCAGGCCGCCTCGGCCGCGTTCGCCGCCGCTCTCGGCCTCTGGAGGGGTCCGGCGCTGGTCGACGTGCCGTCGGAGATCCTGCACCGCGACGAGGTGCCACGGCTCAACGAACGCCGCCTGCACGTGCTGGAGCGCCGGGTCGAGGTCGATCTCGAACTGGGCAGGCACGGCGAGCTGGTGGCCGAGCTCTCCCGGCTGACCAGCGAACACCCGTTGCGCGAGCGGTTCTGGTCGCAGCTGATGGTGGCGCTGTACCGGTCCGGCCGGCAGAGCGAGGCACTGGCCGCCTACCAGCGGGTTTCCCGGTTGCTGGGCGACGAGCTGGGCATCGACCCCGGCGACGAGCTGCGGCGCGTGCACAGCCAGGTGCTGTCGGGGTCGATCGACGCGGTGGCGGCGGTGTCCTCCGGCGCGCCCGTGGTCGCCGCGAAGCCGGAGCGGGTCGTGCCGTCGCAGCTGCCGGCGGACATCCCGGACTTCGTCGGCCGCGACGAGGCCGTGTCGCTGATCATCGCGCTGCTGCGGACCGCGCAGGGCGTGCCGGTGGTCACGCTGGCCGGGCCGCCGGGAGTGGGCAAGACGGCGCTGGCCGTGCACGCAGCGCACCGGATGCGGGCGGACTTCCCGGACGGCCAGCTGTACGTCAACCTGCGCGGATACGCCCCCGGTCCGCCGTTGAGCGCGGTGGACGTGCTGCCGCGGTTCCTGCGCGCGCTGGGCACCGAACCGGACCAGGTGCCGCTGGACCAGGACGAGCAGGAGGCGATGTTCCGGTCGACCCTGACCGGGCAACGAGTGCTGTTGCTGCTGGACAACGCGTCTTCCGCCGAGCAGATCCGGCCGTTGCTGCCGGGCTCGCCGGGGTGTGCGGTGCTGGTGACCTCTCGCGACACGCTGCGCGGTCTGGCCGTCTCGCACGCCGCGTCGAACGTGCGGCTGGACGTGCTCGACTGGAACGAGACCAAGGCTCTGCTCGCGGGCATCCTGGGTGCGGACGAGGTCGCCTCCCAGGAGGCGGCGGCGCTGGAGCTGGCGGCGTTGTGCGCGCATCTGCCATTGGCTTTGCGTATCGCTGCGGCGAACCTCGTGTCGCGTCCCGAGCTGTCCATCGCGGACTACGTGGAGGAGCTGCGGGCGGGCAACCGGCTGGCCGCGCTGGCTGTCGAAGGCGACGAACGCGTCGCGGTGCACGCGGCGTTCGACCTGTCCTACACGGCGCTGAAGCCCGAGCTGGCGCAGATGTTCCGGTTGCTGTCGCTGGTTCCCGGCACGGACTTCACCCCGGAGATGGCGGCTGCCCTCTCCGGACTGACCACTCAGGACGCTCGCCGGCGACTGGACCGGCTGGCGACCGCGAACCTGATCGCGAACCACGCGCCGTCCCGCTACCAGTTCCACGACCTGCTGCGCGACTACGCGGCCGAGCGCCTCGCGTTCGAGGAGGGCAGGGCGGACTCGCGGCTCGCGTTGCGGCGGCTGGTCGACTGGGCGGTCCGCTCGGTCGACAACGCCACCTCGGCGATGAAGTCCACGCTGTTCCGCTTCCCGCGCCCGGCCCCGCTGGACGGCGTGCTGCCGCGGACGTTCAGCACCAGCACCGAGGCGCTGACGTGGCTGGACGTCGAGCGCGCAAACCTGGTCGCGCTGGTGGCGAACGCGGTGGAACGCGACCCCGAGAACTCGCCGTGGCAGCTGGCGGACGCGCTGCGCGGCTACTTCTACACGCAGGGCCTGACCGCCGAGTGGCGCGAGACGGCGAAGGCGGGACTGCTGGGCGCCCGTGCGCCGAGGGACGAGCTCGGCCAGCTCGCGATGCTGTCGTCACTCGGCACGCTGTACTGGGTGACCGGGCAGCATCGCAACGCGCTGGGGTACTACCAGCAGGCCATCGCGCTGCAGGAGCACATCGACCTGCCGGAGGCCGAGGCCGCCGTGCTGTCCAACGCCGGCAGCGTCTACATCGACCTCGGCGAACTGGAGCACGCGGCCGACCACCTCGAACGGGCCCTGGTGATCACCCGCCGGATCGGTGCGCTCCAGGTGCAGGCCAACGCGCTGTTCAACCTCGGCGGCGTCTACATGCAGCTCGGCCAGCTGGACCGCGCGGCGGTGACGTTCGAGGAGGCGCTGGAGGTCGGTACGCGCCTCGACTCGTGGATCACGCAGGCGAACTCCATGCGCGCGTTGGGTGAGGTACACGCGTGGCGCGGCGTGCCAGACCTGGGCGCCTCCTATTTCGCGCGCGCGAGCGAACTGTACGAACGTGCGGCCGCCCGGAATTTCGGTCACACCATGCACGAGGGCATGGCGATCACGCTGATCATGCGCGGCCGTTACGACGAGGCGGCCGTCGAGGCAACCGCGGCCATGGAGATCGCGCAGGACCTGGAGAACGTCAAGAGCGTCTGCGACGCGATGAACCTGCTCGGCCGTGCCCTGGAGGGCGCAGGACGGCTGGAGGACGCGATCGAGCAGTTCTCGTCGGCGCTGTCGATCGCGGTGGAGACCGGCTACTCGTGGGGCATCTGCTCGGCCCGCCGCGGGCTGGCGTCGGCGTACCGCGGAGCGGGCCGGTACTCCGAGGCGCTGACGATGGCGACCTCGGCGCTGGTCGAGGCGGGCCGGTCGCAGTTCCGGCTGGCGGAGATGGAGGTGCTGCTCGTGCTCGGGCGCATCCACCTCGACACCGACGACGCCTCAGGCGCGTTGGAGTGTGCTCTGCGCGCCGCCTCGGTCGGTTCGGACTCCGGGCACCGGTGGGTGTTCGGGCGGGCGCTGCAGCTGGCGGGCGACGCGTCCGCCGCGCTGGGCGACGTGGACGGGGCTCGGGAGCACTGGGCGTCGTCGCTGGAGGTGTTCAACGCGATCGGGACGCCGGAGGCCGGCGTGGTGCGGGCTCAGCTCGAGGTGACCACGTAGTCGGCTCTGGCCTTCGTCTCGTCGACCGCGAACCAGCCTCTTTCGTACTGCTGCCAACGGATGAAGCGCTCGCGCTGGTGCTCACCGTCCCGTGCCACCGCGCGTTCCAGCCTCGTCTTCTCATCTCCGTGGTCGACGAAGATGGCGAGACTGAGCCGGGTGTTCGCCTTCCTGGCCGAGGAGAACCCCTCCAAGATGATCATCCCCTGTGGACTTACCGTGACCTCGTCGCCTTCTGCGATGCACGGAAAGCCTTGGGACCAATCGGTTTTCCGGTAGCGGCCCGGTTCGCCGGCGGCCACCGCGTCGAGGGCCTGGACGAGTCTCGGCCACCACCGGGTGGTCGGGTCGTCCCACGTCGCGAAATGGTCGGTGCTGATGAGCTGGGCACCGAGCTGCTCGGCGAGGTTCCTCGCGAACGTCGACTTGCCCGCACCTGACGGACCGTCCACCGCGACCAGGCGGGTGTTGCCCAGTCGCGGTGGAGCGTTGGTCACATGCTCCGGCGACCAGATAGCGCACGCCCCAGGGTGAGCTCGTCCGCGAACTCGAGGTCGCCGCCCATCGGCAGGCCGCTGGCCAGCCGCGTGACGGTCAGGCCGGGGAAGTCGCGCAGCATCCGGACCAGGTAGGTGGCCGTGGCCTCGCCCTCGGTGTTGGGGTCCGTGGCGATGATGACCTCGGAGATGTCCACGCCGTCGACGGCCGTGCCGATCCGGTTCAGCAGCTGGCGGATGCGGAGCTGGTCCGGTCCGACACCGCTGAGCGGGTCGAGCGCGCCGCCCAGGACGTGGTAGCGCCCCTTGAACTCCCTGGTGCGCTCGATCGCCTGGACGTCCTTGGGCTCCTCGACCACGCAGACCAGGCTGAGGTCGCGCTTGGGATCGCGGCAGATGCGGCACCTGGTCTCGGCGGACACGTTGCCGCAGACGTCGCAGAAGACGACGCCTTCCTTGACCTTCTGGAGTGCTTGCTGGAGCCGCTCGATGTCGGCGGGTTCCGTTGCCAGGAGGTGGAAGGCGATGCGCTGGGCGCTCTTCGGACCGACGCCCGGGAGTCTGCCCAGCTCGTCGATGAGGTCCTGTACCGGGCCCTCGTACATCTTCTAGCCGAGCAATCCGCCGAGGCCGCCCTGGGCGAGCGGGCCGAGCTTCTGCTCCACCAGCTGCTGCGCCTTCTGGTTGGCGTCCTTGATCGCGGCGACCACGAGGTCCTGGAGGGTCTCGACGTCCTCCGGGTCGACGATCTTCGGGTCGATGGCGAGGTTGACCAGCTCGCCGCCGCCGGTGACGGTGGCGGTCACCAGGCCGTTGGCCGCGTTACCGGTCACTTCGGTGTTGGCCAGCTCTTCCTGGGCGGTCGCCATCTGCTGCTGCATGTTCTGGGCCTGCTGGAGCAGGGCCTGCATGTCGAACTGACCGGGTTGCACCGCTGGTCCTCTCTCGCTGCACGGGGTTGTCTTCCAGCGTACGGCTGGTGGAGCCGCCCCTGTCGGTCGGGCTGGTCAGGCCTTTTTGAGCGGACGGGCACCCAGTTCGTCGGCGAGCAGCTTGAGCATCACCGCTTCGGGGTCCTGCTCCTTGCTCACCGAGTCCGGATCCACCGGACGGGCAGCCTCGGCCAGCATCGCCTCTTCGTCGTCCGGTTCCGGCGGGAGGGGTTCGTCCGGCTCCGGCGGTTCCGGCGGCGGCGGGACGTCGTCCGCCGGCGGGCGCGGGGCCTGGCGCTGGGGCTCCGGCTGGCGGGCGGTCTGGGCCGCCTGGCTCGGGCGGGTGGGGGCCGGGCGGGCGACCTTCGCCGGTTGCACCGCCTGGGGGCCGGCGCCAGGAGCGCCGTGGATGCACTTGACCTGCCAGGTGCCGCCGAGCACGGTGGCGAGGGCGTTGGCGATGGCCTCGGTGTTGCGGGGCTCGGCCAGGCGGCGGGCCAGCGGGGCCGAGGTGTGGGCGATGGTGACGACGTTGCCGTCCACCTCGCTGACCATGGCGTTGGTCAGCATCGCCTCGGTGCTGCGGCTGGACGAGCGGACCGCGGACAGCAGTTCGGACCAGATCCGGCGCACCGCCGTCGCGTCCATGCCGCTGGCAGCGGGAGCAACGGGCTCCGGGGCTGCGGACGGCGGTGGGACAGCGGCTGCTGGCTGAGCCGCGGCCTGGGCTGCGGCCGGGGGCTGCGCGGGGATTGAGACCGGAGCCGCGGTGGGGGCCGGGGTCGGAGCGGGCGTCTGGGCCACGGGCGCGGCTGCCGGAGCCGGGCGGGCGGGCGCGGGCGGCTGGGGTTGCTGGGACACCTCGGCGGCAGGCGGCTGCTGGGACCTGCGGGTGAAGACCGGGGCGCCCGCAGGTGCCGCGGCGGGAGCCTCACCGGGAGCGGCGATGGCCGCCGGCGGGCGGCGTTCCAGTTGTTCCAGGCGTTGGAGCAGCGCGGCTTCCGACTGGCTCACCGACGGCAGCAGCATCCGGGAGACCAGGAGTTCCAGCAACAGGCGCGGGGCGGTGGCGCCGCGCATCTCGACCAGTCCGGTGTGGACGATCTCGGCGTAGCGGGTCAGTGCTGCCGGGCCGATGCGCTCCGCCTGGGCCGACATGGTGGCCAGTTCGTCTTCCGGGGCACTGACCAGGTTGCGGTCGGCGGCGTCGGGGACGGCGCAGAGGAGAACCAGGTCGCGCAGGCGGTCCAGGAGGTCGCTGGCGAAGCGGCGGGGGTCGTGGCCGGCTTCCACGAGGCGGTCGATGGTGCCGAAGACCGCGGCGCCGTCGCCCGCGGCCAGACCGTCCACCACGTCGTTGATCAGGGCCGAGTCGGTCACGCCCAGGAGGGTGAGGGCGCGCTCGTACTTCACGCCGTCCGGGCCCGCGCCGGAGAGGAGCTGGTCCATGACCGACTGCGTGTCGCGGGCCGAGCCACCGCCCGCCCTGATCACCAGCGGGAAGACGGCCGGGTCGACCGTCACGCCTTCCGCGGCGCAGTTGCGTTCCAGCAGGCTGCGCATCACGCCGGGCGGGATCAGGCGGAACGGGTAGTGGTGCGTGCGGGAGCGGATGGTCGGGAGGACCTTGTCCGGCTCGGTGGTGGCGAAGATGAAGATCAGGTGCTCCGGCGGCTCCTCGACGATCTTCAGCAGGGCGTTGAAGCCCTGCGTGGTGACCATGTGGGCCTCGTCGATGATGAAGACGCGGTAGCGGGACTCGGCCGGGGCGTAGAAGGCCTTGTCACGGAGTTCGCGGGTGTCTTCAACGCCACCGTGGGAGGCGGCGTCGAGCTCGACGACGTCGACGGTGCCGGAGCCGTTGGGTGCCAGGCCGATGCACGAGTTGCACTCGCCGCACGGGTCGGGAGTCGGGCCCTGCACGCAGTTGAGCGAACGGGCCAGGATGCGGGCGGACGAGGTCTTGCCGCAGCCGCGCGGGCCGCTGAACAGGTACGCGTGGTTCACCCTGCCCGCCGCCAGCGCGGTGCGCAGGGGGTCTGTCACGTGCTCCTGGCCCACGACCTCGGAGAACGTGGCAGGACGGTACTTGCGATACAGAGCGAGCGCCACGCCCGAGACAGTACCGGTGACCCCTGACAGTTCTGCGAGTCCCGCCACACGTGTGCTGGTCGCGGCGCGACCGGTGTTGCTGCCCGCGCAACGAGCTCGCACCGCAGGGGGCTCGGGGGACTCGGTCCCCCAAAATGATCAGGCCTCCGGGAAGGCGCGACGGCGCCGAACAGGAGACAAAAGGGGACCCCGTGCACCCACCAGAGCCCGCTTATCCTTGCTGCCTTCCGGCCCTGGGGAGGTTCGCGAGATGTGTGCCGCACGAGGTCCGACGTCAGTGTAGCGAAGGGGCTGGGTCGAACGTGTGTTCGAGTTGCCCACAGTGTTGTCCCCAGCTGTGGACAACTTCCGGCCGGTCGCCAGCATCAGCAGGTCGGACACCGGAAGAGCAGGCATTTCACCGCCGGGGAAACGCTTGCGCGCTCCCCAGAACGGGCTGCGCAGGACGTGCTCCAGCGCGGCCTCGGCGGGTTCGAGAGGCATCTCACGTGCGCGGCCCAGCGGGCGGGCGATGTCCTGGCCGTGGACCAGGAAGTCGACCAGCGGGTCGATCGGGGCGGCCATCGGCGCGCGCTTCGGGGAGGCTGCCGTCTCGCGGATCTGTGCGATCAACTCCGACCGGGTGAACTGTGCGGCGAGCGCGCGGGTTCTGGCGTCCTCCATGCGGTTCCAGTCGAAGCGGGCCCGCACGGCGCCCTTGATCACGTCGCCCCAGCCGGTGCGGGTCGACGTGGTGAGGTGGGCGGCCATCTCCTGCACGGTCCAGCCGGTGCAGAGGGTTTCGCGCTGCCATTCGTCGTCGGTCAGGTCGTCCAGGAGGTCCGCGACGCTCAGACGCTCGGCCTCCAGCCACTTCATGATCATGGTTGCCCCTCGATGGCGGTGAGCCTGCGGCGCAGGAAGTCCCGTTCGGATTCGGTGCCCGCCAGCGCGATGGCCTCGCGGTAGGCCTGGGCGGCTTCCCCGGCACGGCCGAGGCGGTGCAACAGGCCCGCGCGGGCCACCCGGTACGGGTGGTAGTCGCGGAGCCTGGGCTCGGCGGCCAGCTCGTCCAGGAGCGCCAGGCCGGCGGACGGGCCGTCGCGCATGGCGATCGCGACGGCCCTGTTGAGCGCGATCACCGGTGACGGGGTGAGCTTGTTCAGCACGTCGTAGAGAGCGGCGATCTGCGGCCAGTCGGTGCTCGCGAAGTCCGGGGCCTCGTCGTGCAGCGCGTTGATCGCCGCCTGCACGCCGTACGGGCCGTGGCCGCCGGTCAGCGCCGCTTCGGCCAGTGCGCTGCCCTCGTCGATCATGTCGCGGTCCCAGAGCGTGCGGTCCTGGTCCTCCAGCAGCTCGGAGCGGGCGTCCCTGCGGGCGTGGACGAGCAGCATCAACGCCAGCAGGCCCGTGACCTCGCGTTCTCCCGGCAGCAGCGCGCGCAGGATCCGGGCGAGCCTGATCGCCTCGCCGGCCAGGTCGGCGCGCTGGGCCGCGTACCCCTCGGTGAAGATCGAGTAGACGGCCTGCAGCACGCCGGGCAGGCGTTCCGGGAGCTCGTGCGGGTCGGGGACGCGGAACGGGATGCGCGCTTCCCTGATCTTCTTCTTCGCGCGCACGATCCGTTGCTGCATCGTCGTCACCGGAACCAGGTACGCCCGCGCGACCTCCGGCGTGGTGAAGCCGGCCAGGCAGCGCAGGATCAGCGCACCACGATCTTCCTCGGGCAACGCGGGGTGCGCGCACGTGAAGAACAGCTCCAGCCGCTCGTCCGGCAGTGCATCCGTGGTGGCTGGATCAGCTCGATCCACCTCCACCTGCAGCAACGCCAGCCGTGCCGCGTGGACCTGGTCGCGGCGCAGGCGGTCGACGGCCTTGCGGCGCGCGGTCGTGAGCAACCACGCGCCGGGCCGGTCCGGCACCCCGTCCACCGGCCAGTGCCGCAGCGCCGCCTCGATCGCGTCGGAGGTGACCTCCTCGGCGAGGTCGAGATCGCCGAAGCGCTTGACCAGCGTCGCGAGCAGCCTGCCGCGCTCCTCCCGGAACACCTGCTCGACGTTCATCAGAACTCGGCGATCGGCCTCACGACGACAGCGCCGCCGTCGCGCGATCCCGGACACTTCGCGGCCCACTCCAGCGCCGCGTCCAGGTCGGGCACGTCGATGATCTCGTAGCCGCCCAGCACCTCACGCGTCTCGGCGAACGGGCCGTCGGTGACGGCGCGCTTGCCGTCGGGTCCAACCTGGACGGTGGTCGCTGTGACCAGATCGGCGAGCGAGTGACCGGAGACGAGCACGCCCGCGTCCTTCATCTCCTTCTCGTGGGCGATCCAGTCCTCGACGGTGCAGCTGCTCTGCTGGTCAGAGGCCGCGTAGATCAACAGCATGTACTTCACGTTTGCCCTCCTCGGTCGGTCTTACGGGATCACGACGAGCGGACCACCGCCAGATCGACACAGGCTTTGAAGATTTTTTGGTGTCCCCGGTCCCCACCCCGTTTTGGGTTGCGGAACACGCGTCCGGTAAGCTCCCCCACGGAGGATTCGCCTAGTGGCCTAGGGCGCACGACTGGAAATCGTGTTGGGTTAACACCCTCACGGGTTCAAATCCCGTATCCTCCGCGCAAAGGCGGCGAGTGCTCGCAAAGAGCACTCGCCGCCTTCTTTTGCATCTTGCGGGACACCCCGCGCCCTGGGCTCGAAGGGCGCCGAACTTGCAACGTTCGGCGCCCTTCTGGCGTTATGAGGTCATGCTGCCCGAAGACCTGATGCTGCTCTTCATCGACGAAGACGACGGTCGCGTGCTGATGGACACGACGTCGATCCACAACGCGCTGGCCGGCGCCGTGCTGCTGGAGCTCGTCAACGCCGGGAGGGTGGCGTTCGAGCCGGACGGCAAGAAGCTCGCGGTCGTGGACCCGGCCCCGCTGCCCAACGAGTTCCTGCAGGAGTCGCTCAGCAGGCTCAACAAGCCCATGAAGCCGCAGCGGGCGGTGGAACGGCTCCGCACCCACGTGCGGGACAACGTCATGGCGCAGCTCGAAGGCCGGGGCGTGCTGTCGGTCGAGAAGACCAAGATGCTCGGGATCTTCCCCACCAAGAGCTGCGTGATCCAGGACCGGCGGGCGATCAGCGACGTGCGGGACGCGGTCGGCGACGTCGCGCTCGGACATCGGGCGCCGGACGAGCGCACCGGGGCGTTGATCTCGCTGCTGTACGCGGTGAAGGCGCTGCACAAGGTCTTCGACGGCGACAAGCGCGAGATGAACGCGCGGGCGAAGGAGATCTCCGCTGCGAACTGGACCGGCGCGGCCGTCCAGAAGGCGATGGAGGCGGTGCAGGTCGCGGTCATGGCGGCAGTGGTGGCCTCGACCGCGGTCGCCGCGGGCGGGGGGTCGAGCTGAGATGCTGCACGAAGACCTGATGCTGCTGTGCATCAACCAGCAGAACGGCCGCATGCTGGCCAACTCCACGTCGGTCGACAACGCGCTCGCCGGTGCCGTGCTCATCGACCTGGTCAACTCCGGGCGCGTGGCGTTCGAGCCGAACGGCAAGAAGCTCCAGGTGGTCGACCCGTCGCCGCTGAACGACAGGCTGTTGCAGGAGGCGGTGTCGCGGTTCGACAAGCCGATGAGGGCGCAGCGGGCGGTGGAACGCGTCAGGAAGAAGTTGTGGGACAACGTCATCGCACAGCTCGTGGACCGCGGTGTCGTGCGGGTGGAGCCGAGGAAGGTGCTCGGGATCTTCCCGGCGAAGAGCTACCTGATCACCGACGAGCGGGCGTACGACGAGGTGCGCAAGGCGGTCGGCGAGGTCGCGGCCGGGTACCGGGGGCCGGATGAACGCACGGGATCGTTGATCACGCTGCTCTACGCGGTGAACGCCGTGCACCACGTGTTCGAGGGTGACAAGCGCGAGCTGAAGAAGCGCGCGAAGGAGATCTCCGCCGGCCACTGGGCGGGCGACGCCGTGCGCAGGGCGGTCGAGGCGGTTCAGGGCGGGGTGACCGCCGCGGCCTCTGCCGCCGCGTCAGGGGAATGACGCGGCGGCAGGGAACGCGTTACGGCTTCAGGCAGTCGAGGATGTCCTCGAGTGCGAACACGATCTTGTCGACGTTCGCGTCACCCGTGGACGGGCGGGCGCGGACGATCTGCGGGTCGTGGTCGCTCGCCTGGTCGGAGAACTCGGCGTTGATGCGCACCACGTCGTAGCCGAAGCGGGTGATGTTCCTGCTCAGCACGATGTGGTCGAGCGTCTGCGAGTTGCCCTCGAAGACGTAGCTGTACCGCTCGTTCACCGGCAGCGTCTCGATGAGCGCCTTGAGGTTGCCGTCGCCGGTCAACGCCTTCAGCGCGGGCGAGAACTGGTAGTCGTTCAGGTCGCCGGCGAGGACGACGTTGGCGCCCTTGTCGATCGCCCGGATCTGCTCGGTGAACGCCTTCAGCGCCGCGGCCTGCTTGACGCGCTGCACCTCGGAGGAGCGGTTCGGCGGCTGGATGCGGCCGTGGATGGCGTCGTCCGCGCCCTTGGAGGTGAAGTGGTTCGCGACCACGAACACCGTGCGGCCGCGGAACTTGAACTCACCGGCGAGCGGCTTGCGGCTGTCCGTCCACGCATCGTTGAGCGGGTCGATCCGGCCGGGGGACACGGAAAGCGCGGCGCGGCCGTTCTTCTTGACGACCTCGACCGGGGTCTTGAAGTCGCCACCAGGACGGTCCACGAAGGACACGCGCTGCGGGTTGAAGAAGAAGCCGACGCGGATGTTGCCGCCGGGCTGACCGCCGTCCTTGCCGTTCTCCGGGTCGATCTGCCGCCACTGGTAGCGCGGGCCACCCTTGGCGACGACCGCGTCGCTGAGCTTCTGCAACGTCTGGTCCGCGGCCACCGTGCCGTCGTTGACGGTGCCGTTGTTGTCCTGGATCTCTTCCAGCACAACGACATCCGGGCTGCGCAGGTTGGTCACCACGCCGTCCGCGAGCCGGTCGAACTTGGTCTGCGCGTCGGACGGGTCGAGGTTCTCGACGTTGTAGGTCGCGACCGACAGCTCGCTCTCCTTCTGCTGCGCGGTGATCTCGCGCTGCAGGTTCGCCGACACATGCCGGCCGAGCTTCAGCGCGGCCAGGGTGTAGCCGCCGAAGTCCGTGTACTCGATGGCACCGACGGTCGCGCCCGCGAAGACGTCGCCGACGTTCGCCTCGGGCAGCGCCGTGGCCTTGATCTTCAACCGGCCGCTGTTCGGCTGGTCGTAGCCGGTGTAGATGCTGCCGCCACGGGGAGTGGGGTTCTGGTTCGGGTTGACCGTGACCCACACGTCGCCGAAGCTGCTGCTCGGGCCGACCACGCGGACGTCGTCGACCTGGACGAGCGTGCCCTCGAGCGACTCGAGGAGGTCGAGGGCGTAGGTCTGCGGCTGCAACGGCAGCTGCTCGATGTCGCCGCCCGGCGCGGGCAGGTAGGCGTCCGGCAGGTTCTTCACGACCACCGGCGCGGGGACCGGGTTGCCCTTCGACAACGTGATCGTGGTGGCCTGGGTGATCTCGGTGAGGGTCTGCTTCGAGCCGCCACCCGGCCGGTATTCCGCGATCGTGCCGCTGACCAGCACGTTGTCACCGACCGCAACGGTCGGCACACTGCCTGCCGTGTAGACGAACACGCCCTCGCTCGTGCGCGGGTCGCTGTCCTGACCGGTGACGTCCTGGATCCAGAAGCCGCGGTCACCCGTGGCGCGCGTGCCGGTGACGACGCCGGGGACGTTGGTGACCTTCTGGCCGAGCAACGGCGAGGTGCGCGTGACGCCCTGGATGTCGTGGATGCGCTTGTCGCCGGGCACGGGGTCCGGGTCGGGATCCGGGTTGCCGCCGCCCGGGGTCTCGCCCTTGGAGTTGGTCGGGCTGGGGTCGCCCACCGTGAAGTCGGCCGAGTTGTTGTCGGTGTCAGCGAGCCCGTTGGCGCGTGCCGCGGACGTGGTGTTGCTCAGGGCGTTGGTCGCGGTTCCCTCGCGAACCACCGCCGTGCCGTAGCCGACGAGGTCGATGATGCGAGAGTCGGCTGCGCAGTCGGCGGCCGTCTTGCAGGTGAGCGCCGCAGTGCCGTTGACCAGCGCGATGGTGCCGTTGGTGCCGCTCATGGCGAGCGTGCCGGTGGCGTCCGGGGCCGGCAGGTCGACGGTGCCGCCGGTGCCCTTGGCCTCGGCGACGAGGAACGTCTTTCCGGGCGCGATCGACCCGCTCAGTGGGGTCACGCCCCACTGCGTGGTCGCGCCGGGGGTGGCCGAGATGTACTGGACGCTGTAGCCGTCCAGGCTGATCGCGCTCGCGCCCTTGTTGGCGAGCTCGACGAAGTCCTGCTTGAGCGTGGCGCCGGAGTTGCCGCCGCCTCCGTAGACCTCGGAGATCAGGGCGTCGGTGCTGGGTGCGGCAACTGCGGGTACGGCGGCGAACACGAGCGCCGCCACCGCTGTCCCGACGCCGGGCAGGGTGGGTCTCAAAACTTCCTCCAGGGGATGCGGCGGACCGACGCATCTTTCCTCGATCGAGTGGTCTTTGGAAGCCGTTGTTACTAACGGTTAACCGGTTGGCCCATCAATCATCACTCGAACAAGTGTTCGATCATGGTGTATGCTCCAACTCGGAACGCTGACCGGTGGGCCCCTCCCAGGCGCCGGTCGGCGTCCCTACTTTGGAGCTCATGGGGATGCTGAGCTACGAGCGCCGTTGCGCCGAGATCGTCAACCAGACCTCACTGCTCGTTTCCGCCCTCGATGGCCTTGACCTGGGCAAACAGGTGCCGTCGACGCCGGACTGGACGGTGAACCAGCTCCTGCGCCACCTCGGCCATGCCCACCGCTGGGCCGACGAGATGATCCGCGAGAAGCTGCCGGAGATCGACCTCACCCGCAACCGGGCGCAGGACGTGGCCTCCTACGCAGGTGAAACAGCCGCCGAGCTGGGGCCGTGGCTGATGGAGGGTGCCTCCTCGTTGTCCGCGGCACTGCAGGCCGTCGACCCGAACGAGATGATCGCGTCGATGGGCGGTCACCCCGGCCCGCGGATGTGGTCGCGGCGGATGGCCAACGAGACCGTGATCCACAGGTGGGACGTGGTGAACGCACTGGGCGTGCCGTTCGAGATCGCCCCGGAGGTCGCGCAGGACGCGCTGCGCGAGTGGACCGATTTCGCGCTGCCGTACTCGTTCCTGAGGTGGCCCGCCGAGACCGCTCCACTGCTCGGCCCCGGCCGCACGGTGCACCTGCACGCGACGGATGTCCCGGCCGAGCTCGTGATCGACCTCACGGGGCCGCGGCCGGTCGTGCGGGAGGGGCACGAGAAGGCGGCGGTGGCGTTGCGCGGCCCCGTGGTCGAGCTGGTGCTGGCGGTCTACCGGCGGCGGCCGGTGGAAGGGCTCGAGGTGTTCGGCGACGCGGAGCTGCTCGACGAGTTCCTGGCCGGAGTGCGCTTCTGAGGCGTGCTCAGAAGACGCGGCGCTTGAACCGCCACACGACGAGGGCGAGCAGTGCCGCGGCCAGGCCACCGAAGATCGCGGCCTCCACGAGCTGGAACGTCCAGAACCGTTCGGCGGGTTGGTACTCGACCCACTGCTGGACGCCACGCTCGTGCAGATACGCGCCGAACTTCACGCCTTCCTTCTGCGCGGCGGAGTACATCGCCACGGAGTCGTAGAGCGACAGCGGACGGCCGGACGAGTCCACGTAGCCCGTGGCGATGGTCCAGTCGAGGGGGTTGCCGGTCGACATCCGCGGATTGCCGGGGTCGGCGAGATCGTCCGCCCCCACGAGCTCCACGAGGCGTTGCGGTTCCTGGAAGTTCGGCCGCAGCCAGCCCGCGACCAGGACGCGGACCGCGAGGAATGCGCCGAGCGCGATCGCGATCGCGGGCAGGCTGCGGCGCAACAACGCACCTGCTGCCGTGGCGGCGGCGAACGCGAACAGCGCGTACCCCGCCGGAGCGAGCCCTTCCAGGTCGAACGCGTCGGCCCCGAACCGGCCGTCGAGGACGTCCATCGGCTGCCGGTACCAAGTGATCACCGCGGAGAAGACACCGGCGAGCACCGCGGTCGCCAGCCCCAGAGCACCCAGTTTGACGGCCAGCCAACGCATCCTGGGCACGGACTGCGTCCAGGCGAACTGCCAGGTGCCCGCCTCCAGCTCGCGCGCCACCAGCGGTGCGCCGAAGAACGCGCCGATCAGGAACGGCACCAGGCTGAACAGGTTCAGCATCTTGGAGGCGTAACCGTGTTCCTCGTTCAACCGCCTGATCGCGGTCGAGCACGTCTCGGAGACGTCGACGCCCACGCACTGACCGGCGCCACCGGGGAACAGCGAATGCATCTGCAGTCCGACCGCGAGCAGAAAGGCGCCGATCGTCGCGACCAGCAGGCCGAGCGTCAGCATCTCCGCGCGGTGTTGCCGCCACGTCAGCCAGGTCATGCCGGCACCTCCGTCCTGGCCGTGGGCGCGACCTCGGTGCCCGCCGGGCGCCGCAGGTAGGCCAGCACCAGGTCTTCCAGGCCGACCGGGCTCGACTGCCAGCCAGGAGCCGCCGGCAGGCCACCGTCGCGCACGAGCAACGTCGTGTGCCGTTCGCTGTGAGTGGCCTCCACGACGGTGCCCGCCCTGTCGAGATCCGCCGTCGTGCGCGGGCCGACGAGCAACCGGTGCTCGTCCACCAGTGAGTCGATGTCCCCGGCGAGCGTGACCCTGCTGTGGTTGAGCACGATCAGGTGGTCGCAGACGCGTTCCAGCTCGGGCACGACGTGCGAGGAGAACAACACGGTCATGCCGTCGGCGGCGACCGCGCCCATCAAGGCTTGGAGGAACTCCAAGCGGGCAACCGGGTCGAGGCTGGCCATGGGCTCGTCGAGGACGAGCAGGTCCGGCCGCTTGGCCAACGCCAGCGCCAGCGCGACCTGAGCTTGCTGACCGCCGGAGAGCGCGCCGGCCTTGCGGTCGAGCGGGATCTCCAGCTGCGCCAGCCGCCGCTCGGCCAGCCCCTGGTCGAAGCGCAGGTTGCACGACCGGCCGAGGCGGAGCAGCTCCGCGACGGTGAAGTGCTTGTAGAGCGGGTGGTCCTGGGCGAGGAACCCGATGCGGGACAACACCTGCGGCGTGTTGGTGGCAGGAGACTCGCCCAGCACCTCGACGCTGCCCGTGGTGGGCGCGAGCAGACCCACGGCCAGGCGCAGGAACGTGCTCTTGCCGGCGCCGTTGGGACCCACGAGCGCCGTCACCCTGCCGGTCGGCACGGACAGGCTGCAGTCACGCAGCGCCCACGTCCGGCGGTAGCGCTTTCCCAGTCCGTCCGTCCGGAGCGCGTATTCGGTTGCTGTCATGCGATGTTCTCATTCTTGGCTTGGTTGAGAGCTGCGGTGAAGAGCGCGTTGAGCGCCTGCTCGTCGAGGCCGGCGGCGCGTGCCCGGCCCAACCACGCCTCCAGGCCTCGCTGCAGCGAGGTGTAGGTGGCGGGCGAGATCGTGGCGGCCGGGGTCTCGTTGACGAAGGTGCCCTGTCCTGGACGCCCGGTGACCAGACCTTCCTGTTCCAGCTGGCGATAGGCCTTGGCCACCGTGTTCGGGTTGATCGCGACGGCCTCGGACACCTCGCGGATCAGAGGCAGCCGATCACCGGGCTTCAGGAAGCCCAGCAGCACGGCCTGCCGCACCTGGTGGACGAGCTGCAGGTAGGGCGGCACGCCCGAGCGACTGTCGATCCGGAAGACGAACATGTGGTCCCCTTTACTGCTTTACTAGTTCCCTAGTAAAGCAGTAAAGATCAGCTCAGGACAAGGGGGCGCTGAGCTACGAGGAGTTCGGTCCGACCAAGCCGAGTGAGGCAGCGGAGCAGATCGCCCGGTTGTACGGTCCATGACCGGAGAAGGCCTGCGCATGGACGCGAACGATCACGCCCGGCTGATGCGTGCCGCGGGAGGTGGCAACTGCCACCACGAATGCCACCAAACGTCAAAGCCCCGGTTGCCATGATCGGCAACCGGGGCTCTGAACAGCGGTGGCGGTGGGATTTGAACCCACGGAGGCTTGCACCTCACACGCTTTCGAGGCGTGCTCCTTCGGCCGCTCGGACACGCCACCGGTAAGAACAATACACAGCCGGATCCAGCGGGTTAACGCTGGGTCCGGAAGAAGCGTTCGAGCAGGTCAGCGCACTCCTCTTCGAGCACACCGCCGTGCACCTCCGGCCGGTGGTTGAGCCGACGGTCGCGAACGACGTCCCAGAGCGACCCCACAGCACCCGTCTTGGGCTCCCAGGCGCCGAAGACGAGACGAGAAACCCGCGCCAGCACCAGGGCGCCCGCGCACATCGTGCAGGGTTCCAACGTGACCGCGAGGGTGCAGCCGTCGAGGCGCCAGCCGTCGCCGTACTTGGTGGCCGCCTCGCGCAACGCCAGGATCTCGGCGTGCGCCGTCGGGTCGCCGAGTGCCTCACGGGCGTTGCAGGCTTCGGCGAGCACCGTGCCGTCGGGCGCGAAGACGACGGCGCCGATCGGGACGTCGGCACCGGCACCGGTGGCCGCCTGGATGGCCCTGCGGACGAGGTCGGAGTCGTTCACGCCTGGATCGTGTCGAGCAGCTTCGTGAACTCGTCGATGAAGCCGATGCGCTGGGCGATCATCTGGAGCTGCTCGTCCGGGTAGAGGTCGACCTGGTCGACGATGATCTGGAGCTCGTGCGCGGGCATGCCGAGGTCGGACAGCACCCCGAGATCGCCCTCCGGCCAGAGCTCGGTGTCCTCCTCGTCCGGCGGTTCGACGCGCAGGAGGTCCAGGACGTCGGCCGCGATGTCGTAGTCCAGGGCGGCGGCCGCGTCGGAGAGCAGCAACGCCACGCCGCCCGGCACGGGGCGCAGGATGATGAAGAACTCGTCGTCGACCGCGAGCAGACCGAACACGGCGCCGGTCGACCTCAGTTGGCGCAGCTGTGTGATCGCCGCGTCCAGCTCCGACAGCGCGGAGCTGTCCATCCTGCTGCACCGCCAACGGCCGTCCTCCCGGACGACCGCGACCGCGAAGCCGTTGACCGGCTCCTGCTCTGTCATGAGCACACCGTAGGGCCCAGACGACCTTCCCGGTAGCTGAGGTGGTGCGACTATCGAAGGATGAGCACAAACACGCCGGACCCCCGTTTCGTCGGACTGCTCGAGGGGGCGCGCTCGCTGCAGCCCCGCACGGTGGCGCTTCGCAGGCAGATCCACCGCCATCCTGAACAGGGACTTCAGCTCCCCAGGACGCAGGCGGCCATCCTGCACGCGTTGGACGGGCTGCCGCTCAAGGTCACGAAGGGTGAGTCGACCACCTCGGTGGTGGCGGTGCTCGAGGGTGATCGGCCCGGGCCGACCGTGCTCCTGCGCGGCGACATGGACGGGCTGCCGCTCCAGGAGGACACCGGGCTGTCCTACGCGTCCGAAGTGGACGGGAACATGCACGCGTGCGGGCACGACACGCACGTGGCGATGCTGGCCTCGTCCGCGCGACTGCTCTCCGACCGCAGGGACGCGCTCAGGGGCAAGGTGCTCTTCATGTTCCAGCCGGGCGAGGAGGGTCATCACGGCGCCCGGTACATGATCGAGGAAGGCCTGCTCGACGACGGCGTGGAGAAGGCGTTCGCGCTGCACATCACGTCCAAGATGAAGTCGGGCGTGGTGACGTGCCGGCCCGGGCCGATCATGGCGTCCGCGGACACGTTCCACATCCACGTGAAGGGACGCGGCGGGCACGGGGCGATGCCGCACAACGCCCTGGACCCGGTGCCGGCCGCCGCGGCGATGGTCGGCGCGATCCAGACGATGCTCGGGCGCCGGATCAGCGTGCACGAGCCGGCCGTGGTGACGGTCGCGCAGATCAACGCCGGTACGACGACGAACATCATCCCGGAGACGGCCACGCTGGACGGGACGATCAGGACGTTGTCCGAGGCCACGCGCAAAGAGGTGCACAAGGAGCTCAAGCAGGTCGTCAAGCACACGGCCGCCGCCCACGGGTGCCACGCCGAGGTCAGCATCGTGCCGGGGTATCCGGTGACGGTGAACGACGACCAGGTCGGGCAGCACGTCGTGGACCTGGCGGCGAAGGCGATGGGGCCGACCTGGAGCGAGCCGATGCAGGATCCGCTGATGGGTGCGGAGGACTTCTCGTACGTGCTGCAACGGGTGCCTGGCGCGCTGGCGTTCCTCGGAGCGTGCCCGCGGGGGATCGACCTGGACGAGGCCGCTCCCAACCACTCGAACCGCGTGTTGTTCGACGAGGCGGCGATGGAGCACGGCGTGGCGATGTACGCGGCGTTCGCGCTGGACGCACTCCGGTAGTTCCGAGCACGGGTCGCACGGAATGATGGGCGCCGTGCGAGACGTGTGCGTGATCGGACTGGGACTGATCGGCGGCTCCGTGCTGCGGGCCGCCAATGCTGCCGGGCGCACCGTGTGGGGTGCGACCGCCAGCAAGGACGACGCGGACAAGGCGCGCGCTGAGGGCTTCGACATCACGAGCATCGACGAGGCCCTCAGCCGCGACGCCGAGGCGCTCGTCGTGCTCGCGGTGCCGCTGCCCGCGCTGCCGGACCTTCTGCGCAAGATCCCCAAGGGCACCCGCCTCACGGACGTCACCAGCGTCAAGGGCCCCGTCCACGACGCCGTGCACCGGTACGCGCCCGAAGTTCGCTTCGTCGGCGGGCACCCCATGGCGGGCACGAGCCGCAGCGGCTGGGACGCGGGCTCGGACACCCTCTTCCAGGGCGCGGCCTGGGTCGTCACGCCCGAGGAAGCCGACGATCACCTCAACGACGTCATGCAGCTCGCGCTCGATCTCGGCGCCCACGTCGTCCCGACCACGCCGGAGGAGCACGACGAGGCGGTCGCGCGGATCAGCCACCTCCCGCACGTCATGGCGGCGATCCTGGCCGCGGTTGGCGCGGACGGCGGACCGCTGGCGATGGCGCTCGCGGCAGGCAGCTTCGGCGACGGCACGCGGGTCGCGGGCAGCAGGCCGGAACTCGTCCGCGCGATGTGCGAGGGGAACCGGGACGCGCTCCTGATGGCTGTCGACGACGCGCTCGGCAGGCTCGGGGCGGCGCGAGGGTCGCTCGCGTCGACCGGCGGTCTCGCCAAGACGATCGAGGCCGGCCACGACGGCAGAAACATGCTGGTCAACCAGCCGCAACGGACGCCGATCACCATCGACCTGACCAAGCCGGGAGCACTGGCTGCACTGCGGAACCTCGGGTCGCGCGGCGGACGCGTCGTTGGGCTGAACGGCAGCACCGCCACAGCGGAAACATCGTAGGGTCGCCGGGTGGATCGACGGACGCTCGCCGGTGGACTCGGTGGCCTCGCGCTCGTCGTCGCCGCTGTCGTGGCGCTGCGCACGGGCGATGCGCCGGACACGTTGAAGCGCGAGATCGACGACGGCGTTGAGGCCGTGCAGCAGCAGGAGCCCGTGAAGCCCGCCAACGCCAGGGCTCAGGCGCTCGACGCGGACGCGCTGCAGATCGCGTGGAACGGCTCGGCGTCGGCCTACGAGGTGCGCTGGAACGGCAACGAACAGCTCGTGCCCGGCCCCGAGGTCGAAATTCCGGGACTGAGCCCCGAAGAGCAGGTCGAGGTCGAGATCCGGGCGGTCAGCGCCACCGGCAGGCGGTCGGAACCGCTCAAGATCGCCGCGACGCCCAAGGACCTCTACGACGACAAGTGGGACGACCAGCTCGTCGGGCAGGTGGACAGGTTCGACGGGCCGGAGGCGCTCGACCCGAGGAAGTGGCGGATCGAGGCGGAGCCCGAGTGCCTGGGGCTGCGGCCGTTCGGGCCGAGCAAGCGCATCGACGTCGACTGCTCGATGGCCGCGTTCCAGTCGAACACGCCCATCCGGTTCGGAGTGCCGGCGAGCGACGGCGCGACCGGCAGAGCGGTCATCAGCGTCGCGGGTGCGGTTGAATCGAGCCACGTGCAGCTCACGCTGCTGCCCGCCCCTTGGCAGTACCTCAACGAGACCGACAACCAGCCCCGCGGAGCGGTCAGTCTCGACATCACCACCCAGGGCACGCGGATCGTCGCGGACCCCGACCTGCCCCGCACCGGCAAGCAGGTCCAGCTCGGCGACGCGCCGCTGACCGGGCTCGTGGCGGGCGTGCGGCACCGGTGGGAGATGCGGGTGCTTCCCGACGCGGTCCTCGCGCTGCGAGACGGTGTCGTGGTCGCCTACGAGCCGGTGGCCATCAAGGAACCGGTGGTCCACCCCAGGATCCGCATCGACGGCGGCGGCTTCCTGGACGCGTTCGGCGTCGGCGGTGTACCGGAACGCTGCCTGCCCACCGAGGTCATCCCGCTGCTGCGGGACGCGGAGGTGCCGGAGGACGCGGTCGCGGCCAAGATCGTCACGCCGGAACCGGGCAACCAGGTCGGGGTCACCGACCTCCCGGCCGGCACCAGGAAGGTCGCGGCGGCCCACCCGGCTCAGCTCGTGGTCTTCCGCAAGCCGGAGAGCCGTCCCGGCACCCTGCCGAAGCTCGCGGACCGGCCGGGCGGGATCAAGATCGGCGGGCCCAGACTGCACGTCATGCACGAGGACGGCAGCAGGCCACCGCAGCCCCTCCCGCACCACGGCCGCATCCTCGTCACGGCCGAGATCAACGCCATCGGGCACCGCGGCATCGAGCTCGAGCTCGACGGCAGGCGGATCGTCGCGCTGCCGACCAACGAGCAGGGCGCAGCAGTACCGGGAAGGCACGAGTTCTGGCTCGACGCGAAGAAGTTGGCTCCCGGGTCGCACGCTCGGCTCAAGCTGAGCGTCCTTCCGGCGGACCATGGTGAACCCGTTACCACCGAAACCGTGTTCGAGCTGGGCAAAACGCCTTAGCGTGACCGCATGAAGCGGGTCGCCTTCGCCGTCGCAGGGCTCGCGTTGGTGGTCGGCGTGGTCTTGCTGCGCGACACCGACGGGGGCGAGTCGACCTTGCCCACGGCTCCCCCGCCGCCGACGAAGCTGAAGCCGTTCGAGGCGGAGCAGGTGCTCGTGCCAGGCCCAACGGGTCGTCCGAGCGCACCGGCGAACGTCGTCGCGCGCACCGGCCACCACAAGATCCAGCTCAACTGGTCCGGCGACGCCCCCGCCTACGAGGTGCGCTGGGGCGAGCGGACCAAGCTCGTCACCAGGCCGGGCACGCAGCTCAACGGCCTGGAGAACGAGCGCGAGCAGCAGATCGAGATCCGCTCGGTCGACTCGTTCGGCCAGCGGTCCCAGCCCGCGAAGACCAAGGCGACACCCCGCGCGGACAGCGCCCAGTACACGTTCGTCGACCGCTTCGACCAGACAGACGAACCCGACCTGCAACGCTGGCGGCTCGCCAAGCGCACCGACTGCGCCCGCGCGACGTCGGGAGACGGCGAGGACCACGACCGGCTGGTCGTCAGCAGCAGCTGCGGTACGCGAGCGGTGTCGTTGAGGTCGCGCACACCGTTCGTCCGCAGCGACGACGAAAGCCGGTTCGTGATCGAGACCGACGCCCCGAGCACCGGCGGCAAGCTGCTGCTGGATCTCGTGCCCGGCCCGGTGAGCGTCCAGGGCGATCCGGTGCTGCCCAACGCCATCCGCGCGACCGTCTCCACCGACGCCTCCGGCAACTCGATCGTCGAGCTCGCCCCGAACGGCACCGCGACCAAGGCCATCCCGGCCGCGGTGCCGGGCGTGACCGTGCGCTGGGAGATCGTGCTGACGAAGAACGGCACACAGGTCACCCGTGACGGCGAAGTCGTCGCCACCAGCCCGTTCGTGCCGGAGTGGCGCGAGGCGACGGCACTGGTCGGCGTCGCGGCACTCGCGGGCGACCGGATCCGCGCCGGCATCGACCTCATCGGCTACCGGACCGCCAAGGCCGACGCGCCGCCCGCCGTGCCCACGCCGCAGGTGCGCGTCGACGGCCCGGTCAGCAGTGCCCTGCCGATCCCGGACGTCACCGCTGGCCAGCTGCGCATCGCGCTGATCCCGTCGAGGGAGAGCGAGCCGGTGGCTGCTGTGAAGATCAACGGCATCGAGGTGCCGCTGCGCCCCGCCGTGCCTGGCACGCCGTGGAAACCGGGCGCGGAGTACCCGGCCGTCGCCGACCTGCCCAAAGAGGCCTTCACCGACAACCTCAACGTCGCGCTGGTGACGCGGGAACGCATCCAGGTCACTCACACCGACGTCGAACTCACCGGCGCCAAGAGCCCTCCGCAGCGCCAGTCCGGCACACCGCTCGTCGACGCACGGCCGGTGCTCGCCGACCCCGTTCCCGAGGTCCTCGACGCGAGCGGCCAGCCCATCGAGAACGGCGCCGCGTTCAACCGGGGACGAGTGGTCCTGGAGGTCCGCATCAGCGCCCTCGACTCGGCCGTCGCGGGTCTCGCCGGGTTCGAGGTGCGGCTCGACGGCACCCACGTCGCGACCGTGCCGACCACGGCGGACGGACCGGCCGCCGCCGGCCGGTGGCGGATTTCACTGAACACCGCACAACTGGCGGCGGGTGCGCATGCGGTCGAGGTCAGGGCCTTCAGCACCGATCCAGAAGTGCACCCCGAAACGGGTTATGTTCCCTTCTTGTTGAAGCCCTAGTGGCTCACTATGGGGACATGGCCCGCGCACTCATCCTCGATGCAGCCCGTACTCCGTTCGGCAGGTACCGCGGAGGTCTTTCCGGCATCAGGGTGGACGACCTCGCGGCGCTGCCGATCGTCGACCTGCTGCGCCGCTATCCCGGCCTCGACCTCGCGCGCATCGACGACGTGCTGCTGGGCGACGCGAACGGCGCCGGCGAGGACAACCGCAACGTGGCCCGCATGGCCGCGCTGCTGGCGGGCCTGCCGGTGTCCGTGCCGGGCGTGACGCTGAACCGTCTCTGCGCCTCCGGTGGCGAGTCGGTCGTCCAGGGCGCGCGGGCGCTCGTCTCCGGTGACGCGGACCTGCTGGTCGTCGGCGGGGTCGAGGGCATGAGCCGGGCGCCGTTCGTGACGGCACGGCCGGACAAGGCCTTCCCGGACCGGATGGAGACCGTGTCGACGGCCCTGGGCTGGCGGCTGGTCAACCCGCGGATGCCCAAGCACTACACGGTTCCGCTGGGCCTGGCCGCCGAGAACGTCGCCCACGAACTGGGCATCACGCGCGAGCAGATGGACAACTTCGCCCTGCGCTCACACCGGCGCGCCGCTGCTGCGTGGGATGCGGGCGTGCACGAGGGCTTCGCATTCGCCGTGCAGCTGCCGGACGGAACCGCGGTCCGGCGCGACGAGAACGTCCGTGCCGACACGAGCCTCGACAAGCTCGCGAAGCTGAAGCCGGCCTTTTCGGAGCACGGTTCGGTGACTGCGGGCAACGCTTCTCCGTTGAACGACGGCGCTTTGGCCGCGTTGATGGGCACGGAGACCACGGCGGCTGAGCTCGGCGTCGAGCCGCTCGCCGAGGTGCTCGGCAGCGCGACGACCGGTGAGGAGCCGCACCGGTTCACGATCGCGCCGGTGTCGGCGATCCGGAAGTTGTTGAAGCGCCTGCACCTCGACGCCGCCGACGTCGACCTGTGGGAGATCAACGAGGCGTTCGCGGCCATGGCGCTGTCGGTGCTGCACCATCTGCCGGAGATCGACCGCGAGAAGGTCAACGTCCACGGTGGAGCGATCGCCTACGGCCACCCGCTCGGTGCTTCGATGCCGCGCGTGATCATCGACGTGGCACGGCACCTGCGCGCGCGTGGTGGTGGCGTCGGCATCGCGGCCGCGTGTGTGGGTGTCGGCCAGGGCGTGGCGGTCGCCGTCCGGGTCTAGTTCTTGGAGTGCAGGATCTCACGGGCCTGCTCGGCCGCGCGGACGATGCTCTCCGACACGAAGTCGAGGAACCGCGCGATGTTCTCCAGGCGCGTGGCGGCCGGGGTGCCGGCGCCGAGAACGCCGACGCCCTGGCGCGCGGCCTCGGCGAGCTGCCTCGTGCCGGTGGCGCTGGCGATCATCGACTGGTACCAGATGTCGCCCTCGTCGACGACATAACGCTCGCGGCGGCGTTCGTCGCGCACGCGGCCGATCAGGCCCTGGGCTTCGAGGTACGACATCGCCTTGGAGACCGACGCCGGACTGACCTGCAGGTGCCCGACCAGCTCTGCCGCGGTGAGGCTGCCTGAGTCGGTGGCGTAGAGGCTGGCGAGCGCCCTGGCCGTCATCTTGGGCAGGCCCTGCCCGACGAAGATGCCGGAGAACGTCTCCTCGAACTCGCGCACCGCCTCCGGGTCACGCCCGTCGGCCCGCTGGGGTACCTGCCGACCCTTGGGTGCCGCCTGCTTGCGCCGCTGGGCGCGGCGTTCGGTGGCGAGGTGGGCGATGTCGGCCTTGTAGCCCGCGGGGCCGCCGTTCCGCATCACCTCGCGCGTGACCGTCGAGGTGGGACGGTCCAGGCCTCTGGCGATCTCCGCGTAGGAGAGGCCGTCGGCCAGTCCCGCTGCGATCTGACGACGTTCTGACTGGGTGAGTCGGCCTCCTGGCATGCCGCCACCATAGCGTTCACCCACACATCATTGCAACGCGTTACGCATGATCGTTGCATTCATCCGTCGGGCCCATTGCAACAATATATGGGCTTTGAACTGCTTTTATGTAGATCATGTGCAACGAAGCTTATTGCCGACTTCCATGAACGCAACGTAGCTTTTCCCACATCGGAAACAACGAGCTACAGGAGCCAGAGATGCAGACGTTCGCCACCACCGCCCCGATCACCGCCGTTCTCGACATCCCCGCGGGCCTCGTCCAGTTCATCGCCGCGGACCGCGACGACACCGCCGTCGATGTCCGCCCGTCGAACGCCTCGAAGAGCCGCGACGTGAAGGCCGCCGAGCAGACCGAGGTCGAGTTCGCCGACGGCGTCCTGCGGATCAAGGGCGAGACCGGGAGCAAGATCCTCGGCCCGTCCGGCTCCGTCGAGATCACGGTGCAGCTGCCCGCCGGTTCCCGCGTCGAGGCCAAGGCGGCCTGCGCCGAGTTCCGTGGCGTCGGTCGGCTCGGTGACATCGCCTTCGACGCCGCGCAGAGCGACATCAAGATCGACGAGGCCGCGAGCGTGCGACTGAGCACGCAGGCCGGTGACGTCAGCGTCGGCCGCCTCACCGGTTCCGCGGAGATCAACACCCAGAAGGGCGACATCACCATCGGCGTCGCCGCCGGACTGTCCGCCGCCATGGACGCCGGCACCTCCTACGGCCGGATCAGCAACTCCCTCAAGAACAACGGCACCACCGACCTGACCATCCGCGCCACCACCGCGTACGGCGACATCACCGCGCGCAGCCTCTGACAATTCCGAACACTGGGGAGAAACCATGAGCACCACCGCGAACTACCAGGCCGCAGAGAAGCTCTTCCGCCGCTCGGCCGCCCCCGGCGAGCTCGTCGTCGGCGACAAGATCCGTCCACAGTGGATCGACGGTGGTGCCCGCTTCTGGTACCAGGTCCGCGACGGCGCCGACCGCAGGTTCGTACTGGTCGACCCGGCGGCGGGCACCCGTGAGCCGGGCTTCGACCCCACGCCGTACCTGCCGACGCCCGGCAACCCGCTGGAGGTGTCCTCGCCCGACGGCAAGGTTGCGGTCTCGCGGCGCGGCCACGACCTGTGGGCGCGGTCCGGCGATCGCGAGTGGGCCCTCACCACCGACGGCTCGGAGAACTACGGGTACGGCTACGGCCCGGACGCCATGAGCTACGGCACGTTGATGCGCAAGTTCGGCCTGCCGCACATGCCGCCCGCAGTGGCCTGGTCACCCGACTCGACCAAGGTCCTCGCCCACCGCACCGACGAGCGCAACGTCCGCCAGACGCACCTGATCGAGACCCGCCCTGCCGACGGCAGCGGCCCTCGGGTGCACACCCAGCGGTACGCCTACCCCGGCGACCCGGACATGCCGCTGGCTGAGCTGGTGGTGTTCGACATCGCGGCCGGCACCATGGTCCGCGCCCAGACCGAACCGCTGCTCATGCCGGAGTTCTCGCCGATCATGCTCGGCTACGCGTGGTGGGCCTCCGACAGCTCGGCGGTGTACTTCCTCAGCAGGCCGCGCGACCAGCACACCCTCACCCTGAACCGGATGGACGTCTCTTCCGGCGAGGTCACGGTCGTGCTGAGCGAGACCGGATCCAACCGCGTCGGCCCCAACCAGTTCATGTACGGCACGCCGATCGTGCGGGTGCTGGCCGACGAGGTGCTGTGGTTCTCGCAGCGCGACGGCTGGGGCCACCTCTACCGCTACGACCTGCACACCGGCTCGTTGCTCGGCCAGGTCACCTCGGGCTCGTGGCTGGTGCGCGAGATCCTGCACGTCGACGAGACCTCCCGCGTCGTCTACTTCACCGCGTCCGGGCTCGTGGCTGACGATCCCTACCGCCGCACGGTCTGCCGCGTGGGCCTGGACGGCACCGGGTTCGCTTTGGTCACCGACGACACGCTCGACCACGTCGTGGTCGTGTCGGAGAACAAGGAGTACTTCGTCGACTCGGCGTCCACTGTGGACACGCCGCCGGTGACGACGGTGCGCGACTGGTCCGGCCGCGTGCTGGTTTCACTGGAACGCGCCGACATCACGCGGCTGGTCGAGACGGGCTGGACCGCACCGGAACGCTTCTGCGTCAAGGCGGCTGACGGCACGACCGACATCTACGGCGTGCTGTACAAGCCACGCGGGTTCGACCCGTCTGGCAGCTACGCGGTGGTGGACAGCGTCTACCCTGGACCGCAGGTCACCAGGGTCGACCCGTGCTTCGGCCCCGGCGGCATGGGCATGGACGCGGAACCGTTGGCAGCACTCGGTTTCGTGGTCGTGGCCCTGGACGGACGAGGCACCCCCGGCCGCAGCAAAGCCTTCCTCGACGCCTCCTACGGCCGGTTGGCCGACGCGGGCAGCCTGGAGGACCACGTCGCGGCATTGCACCAACTGGCTGCCACGCGCCCGTGGATGGACCTGGGTCGCGTGGGCGTGATGGGCCACTCCGGCGGCGGGTTCGCCGCGGGGCGCGCGATGCTGGCGTTCCCCGAGACCTATCACGCTGGTGTCGCGCTGTCCGGCTCGCACGACGCGCGGTGCATCGGGCTGGGCTGGGCGGAGTCGTGCGACGGGCCGGACAACCCCGAGGCTTGGCTGCGGGCTTCCAACGTCGAGATCGCGGACCGGCTGGAGGGCAAGTTGTTGCTGGTGCACGGCGAGCTGGACGACACGGCGCACCCGCACCACACGATGCGGCTGGCTGACGCGCTGATCGCTGCGGGCAAGGAGTTCGAGCTGCTGATCGTGCCCGGAGCCGAGCACTTGTACATCGACCGGCTGGCCTATGTGCGGACGCGGTGCTGGGACTTCCTGGTCCGCTCGCTCATGGGGGTGGAGCCGCCGGCCTACCGACCCGCGCCGATCATGATCGACCCCGAGGTGCTGGGCGAGATGGTCTAACACCCCTCGCGGGCTTCACAGTGAACTGGAGCGCCGGCCACCCTTCGCCAACGGGCAGGGTGGTCGGCGTCCTCGTCGGGTGCTAGATCCGCTTCGAGATCAGCGGGTACTCGACGACCAGGCCGTTGGCGTCGACCTTGATGTTCTGCTCGAAGCCGCCGCTCTTGAACCGCACCACCGAGACGTCGTCGCCCACCGACACCGTCTTGTAGGTCTGCGTGACCGCGCGAACCGACAGATCCGGCAGCGACACCCGCACGACGGGCAGGTTGTGCTCGCCCTCTTCGCGGTGCAGGCCCAGCCGGCGAATCGGGATGGCGTTGAACAGCACCGAGAACTGGACGTCGACGTCCAGCGCGTCGTTGAACGTCTCGCGCTTGCTGCCCTGGCCGTGGTCGACGAGCCAGGCGCCGTCCTCGGTCCTCGACAGGGAGCACTGGCGCTCCTCAAGGACCGTGGCTGTGCGCAGCAGCAGGCGGTTCACCTGGCCGCTCTCGCCCACGGAGACCTCGAACGAGGCGTTGAACTGCTCGTCGGGGCCCGCGGCCACGAGGCGGCCGGTGGCGCGGAGGCGCTGGTCGCTCGAGAGCAGCAGGCGGACCTGCTCCAGGCGCGGCTCGTGCAGGCCCTGCCAGGTGATCATCTCTGGCCTGCGGGCAGAAGGAGAGCGGGTCTCCCCGTTGGAGGTGACCCGCCCCGCGTCAGTGGTGTTGAAGGAGTTCACTGCCCACCCGGAAGGATGTCCTTGATCTTCTCGGCAACCGAGTCGACCTGCTCTTCGTGACCGAACTTGCCTGCGACGAAATCAGCCGCGGCGTCCACGCCCTTGTCGACCTGCTCGTGGTGCTGCTCGGCGAGGTCCATGGCCTTGTTCTTGATCTCGTCGAAGTTCATGTGGTGCTCCTTCGCTCCTGACGCAGGGTACCCGAGTAGAGCCCGCGTGTTGATAGCCGCGATCACGCTAACTCCGCCTGGACAACTCGGCTCGGCGACACGGATGATGGCCCCGCCGCCGCCTGGTCGGCCGCCGTCGCGGCCAGAACCAGGAGGACACGCCACATGACACGGCTCCTGCGTGGAGTTATGTCCGCAGTACTGCTGTTGCCGCTCGTCGCTGTCTCCTCGGCCAACGCCACGGCCGAGCTTCAGGGGAAAGCGAAGTTCACGGTGACGACCACGGCCTCGTCCGTGGCCGCCCGCAGCGACCGGCGCCCGGTCGCGGGTGGGGTCTACGACCGCAAGGTCGGCAAGACGTTCATCTCGTGGGCGGGTCAGTACGAGGACAGCTACGTCCAGACGTACGACCACCGCAAGGCCACCTGGTCCGCGCCCAACCGGATCGCGGCCGGTGACTCCGACGCGCACAACTACCCGACCATGGTCCAGGCCAGGGACGGGCACCTGCTGATCTTCCGCGGCATGCACAACGTCGAGTTGCGCATGTCCCGTTCGCCTCAGCCGCACTCGGCGGACGGGGTCTGGGAAGAGACGCTGATCTCGAAGAACGCCGCGACGTACCCGATGCCGTTCGTCACCCGCGACGGCACGATCTACGTCTTCTTCCGCGAGACGACCGGTGACCTCGACCCGACGGTCCCGACGGACACGCGCCCGATGCTCTACGTCGTGTCCAAGGACAACGGCAGGACGTGGAAGACCTCCACGGAGCTGACGGGCCACAAGTTCGCGATCGGCTCGACGTCCCGCGCCGACAACATGAACGAGATCTACATCGGCCAGCTGCGGCTCGAGGACTCCGGCCGGGTGCGCATCGTCTACACGCTCGCCGGTGGCGGTTTCGAGGGCAACAAGCACGACCGCTACCACCGCAACATCTACTACGCGTGGTTCGACCCGCGGAACCTGCACTTCTACTCGGCGTCCGGCAGGGATCTGGGCACCCAGATCGACGACGCCGACCAGGAGCAGCACCTGAAGGTCGCGGAGACCCCGCTGACCCTGCCCAACAACGTCAAGTCGCCCGACTACATCCAGCTCGTGGGCACGACGCTGGGCAAGCCGTTCCTGCTGTGGTTCATGGGCGACCCGGACAAGGGACCGCTGCGCAACTACATGTCCACCTGGAACGGTCGCTCGTGGGAGACCAAGGAAGTCGCACGGGGCCTGCGCACCCGTGAGATGGAGCCGATCGACCCGTTCACGTGGCGCGTCTACGCCACAGAGGACGGCAAGCCGAACGTGAACACCTACCTGGTGCGGTTCGGTCGCACGTGGACACCGGAGACCGTCATCCCGACGGCCAAGCCGGTGCAGCGCGTCGAGGTCGTGCAGAACTTCCGCGACCCCGCACGGGCGATCTTCTCCGGCGCCTCGTCCCAACGAGACGTCGCCATCGCTGACGGCGACATCAGCGTGGCGGGGATCAGCCGCCGGTAGAACCTCGCAGTGAACGGCAAACGCCCCCAGGACCGGCGCGGACCCTGGGGGCGTTCGTCTAAGGGGTGCTACTGCTTATCAGGCGCCGGCCTTCTTGCGGCGCACGACGAACAGGGCACCGGCACCGGCACCGACGAGCACGAGACCGCCGAGGAGCGGCCACAGGATCGACGCACCGGTCGAAGCCAGGTCGTCGCTACCGCCACCCGGAGCCGGAGCGGCCGTCGTCGTGGTGGTCGGAGTCGTGGTCTCCGTGGTGGTCGTCGTGGTGGTGGTCGGCGTGGTCGGCTCGGACGGCTTGACCTCGAGCTTCCAGTCGACCTTGCCCTCCTTCTCGACCTTGGCCTTCTGCGGCTGCGCGACGACGAGCGACTGAGCGACCTCGTCCTCACCGGTGGAAGCCTTGTCGAGCGCGACGAACAGGCGGCCGATCGACAGCTTGGCCTCGGCGGAGAGCTGGAATGATGCGCTGCCGGCGGGAGCGTTCGCCGGGACGTTCACGAAGAACTCGGACACCTTCTCACCGGTGCCCTGGACGGCGAGCTCGTCGCCCTTCTTCTTCACCGCGAGCGGGTTGCCCTTTTCGTCGGTGATGGTGACGCCCTCGGGGAGGTTCGCGGTCAGCTTGACCTCGGACGCGGTCGTGGTGACCTTGAACGGGCCGATCTTCTCGCCGGACTTGCCGGACTTCGAGGCGGGCTCGATCTCCAGCGTCGGCTTCGGCTGCTCGTTGATCGGGTTCTTCTCGGCCTGCTCGACCAGCTTGGCGTACAGCGTCTTCACGTCTTTGCTGTTGCGCTCGTCCTTGTCGTCGAGCTCAGACTTGTCGGTGAAGTGCCAGATCGCGGCCTGCGTGGCAGCGATCGTCTCCTCCTGGGAGAACTGCTCGCCCCACTTGTCCTTGACATCCTTCATCGAGATGCCGGGGAAGGAGTTGGTCAGGACGTAGAGGACCTTGCCCGCGGCCTCGTTGAACTTCTCGTTGGGGTGCTTGTCCCACGGCACCTCCTTGAGGTGGTCGCCGTCCTTGAGCTCGGTCGGCAGCTCCACGCAGTAGGTGAGGACCTTGGTCTCGTCCTGCCCTTTGATGCGGAGCTGGATGAGCGAGGTGTCGAGGTAGTTCTCACCGTGGGCGGGGAGGCGGCCGACGCCCTTCTTCAGCGCGACCTTCTCGCCCTTCGGCTGGCCCTCGCGGTCCGGGATGATGATGACATTGTCGGCGGAGGCTGGAAGTGCCGTGAACGCCAGGGTGGCGACGGCGCCCAGCAGCGCCGCGCCGATCCTCAACCGGGAAGCCATGGGTCTCCTTGCTCGCTGAAGTTAGCCCGAACGCGGTGGGAAGTCAGTCATCCGTCGGGACGGTCGGCACGTCGAGATCGACACTGAACCGACAGGAAGCGAGCGGACACTATCCGATCGAGTTACACCCAATGGAGTGAGGTATGGAGATCACTACAAACCGTGCGTGAGCAGCGAAAAGCTACTCAGAGTGTCCACAGTGGATAGGTCCAAGATGGATAAATTTTGTCAGGTGACGTTAGATTCGTTGCCAAACAGTTATCTGTTGCCGCGTCCCGATACGGATGGCAACCCGCAGCGGTTCAAAGATCACGCCACCATTTCGGTAACTTCCACCGGCCGAATGTCGCCGGGACGCAGTGAGGTGCCGCGCAGGCACATCTCGCGGGCTTCGGGACGGCGACCGGTGAGAATCCACCGCGTCAGCCCCGCCAGCTGGTAGGCGATCAGCGGCGGAACAGCGTCACCGACGTGCCGGTACGCGTTGCCGAGAATCGAGACGTCGAAGCGGAACTGCCGCGGAAACCCCTGCAGCAGAGCCATCTCGCGGACCGTGCAGAGGCGGTGCTGTTCCGGGTGGGCATAACGGCCGTTGCCGACGTGGCCACATTCCCGCTTGATGGTCCTGGCGGGTTCGTCCCACCACATCCGGCCGTAGACGTCGGGATGGGAACCCCAGTTCTGCTGTTCGACGATCTTGCGTTGTGCCGGATTCAACAACTCCGCGGTCTCCGGAGACCTGAGCAGATCCGCCCACGAGCCACCGTTCGCGGGAATTGCACGCATTCGTTCGAGACTGCGGTCCTGAGAAAACGTCGGCGACACGTGAATGGGGTCTTCCGGGTGCGCCACGCCCGCCTCGACGCGGGGCAGCTTGCCGATCGCGCGACGGACCGTGATCGCCGACGGGCGGATGACCCTGCCCTCCCAGAGGTCGTCCAGCGTGAGCAACGGCAGGCCCGCGTCGACGGCGACCATCAACGTCCGCTCGCGCAGCTGCGGCAGGCCGAACTTGGACAGCATGTGCGTGCCGCCCGCGACCGAGTAACCGATCTTGGTGAGTTCTTCGGCCAGGCTGTCGAAGTGGTGGCGCTGCTTGCCTTTGACGAGCTCGCGGGCGTTCTCGACGAGCACGACCTTCGGACGCAGCTCCTGCGCGTACACCGCGATGCGGCCCACGAGGGAGTTACGGGGGTCGTCGCGCAGGTGGTTCTGGGCGGTGATGCGACTGAAGCCCGAGCACGGCGGGCACGCCAGCAGGACGTCGAGCTGACCTCTTTGGAGTCCCCACACCTCGCGCAACGCCGCCGGGGACACTTTGGAGAGGTCGACCTCCAACGGGTCGACGCCGATGTTCGCACGGTACGTGTCGTTGCACCGCAACGAACCGAGGCGCGAGGACGGCTTGCCGATCTGCGCGTCGGCGGCACCGACGACCCGGAAGTCGCGGTGGGCGTGGAAGCCGTAGCTCATGCCGCCCGCACCCGAGAAGATGTCGGCCACCGAGAAGGACACCACGAGATCGTACGGGCGAGGCTCCGAGGAGCCTTCCCTGACATCCCGTACCTTTCCGCCCTATGGAGCTGCCGCGTGCCTGGCAACGGCCTGACCCGTTGCGCGGACTCGACAGGATTTCCTGGGTCGAGGTGTACGACGGCCGGGGTGGCGCCGGTCGGGTGCCGCGGCTCCTGCGCTCCCTGATGGACGCCGACGCCGGCGTCCGTCTCGACGCTCTCCGTTCCCTGGCCGAGCGGCTGCTGACCGACGACACGGTCTCCGAGGCCTCGTTCTGCGCCGTGCCGTACCTGGTGGAGCTGGGGGCGTCCTACAAGGTCGCCGCCGACGTGCGCGATCGGGTGATCTTCCTGCTGGCCGCCATGGCGTTGGCGGGCAAGGGCTTCACCGAGGAGGGCCGGCGCACGCACCGCCGGTGGAACGCTCTCGGCCGGGAGCTGCCGAGGACCGCTCCCGACTGGCTGACCCAGACCCGGCACGCCGTCGCCCAGGGGGCGCCGAAGATCTTCGAGGCACTGGCGTCCGAACGGGTGGCGTGCCTCGTGGCGCTGGCGTGCGCGGTGCCGGAGAAGCTGCCCGCGTTCGTCGCGGGCCTGATGCAGGACATGACCGAGCTGCCGGGCGAGGAGATGCTGTCCGACGCCGCCGAGATCGCCGTGGCGCTGCTGAAGAGGTCGCCCGAGTTGCTCGGGGTGGACCTGCCGCGGCCGAAGGTGCTCGGCGAAGGGCTGGTGCGTCCGGCGCACCAGCCACGCGAGGTCGCCGCTGCCCTGATGGGCTACCGGTTCGCCCTCATCTCCGCGTACGGCGACGAGGGCGCCTGGTAGGCCGTCCTAGGCGATCACGGCCTCTTCGATCATCGTCTGCTCGGACTGGGCCTCGTCCTCGACCGCGATCGCGGGCTCCAGGGCACCGAGGCCGGTCCCCCACTCCTGATCCGCCAGCGCGAACGCCGCGACGGTCAGCGCGGCCACGGGCGCCCCGACGGGCATGTTCTCGCGGTGCAGAACGAGATCCAGGCGGCCGCCGATCGGCGACGGGCTCAGGCGCAGCGTCGCCTGCGCGGGCTCGTCCGGGTGCGCCAGCCGGCACGCCCAGCCGGTGAAGATCACGCGGCGCTCGTCGACCTGGGTCGGCTGCACGGCACGCACGTTGGCGCCCACCGCACCCGAGCGGGAGTTGTCCGCCGCCTGCAGCACGAGCTCCTCGAACTGCATCGAGGAGATGCCGAGGTCCCAACCGGCGACCAGGGCGACCTGGACCAGCGCGAGGGGCAGGCTCGGGAGCGCGTCCTCGAAGCAGACCATCGCGCCGCCGTAGCGGGTGTTGATCTCGGTCGGCAGGAAGCCGTCCTCGGTCGCGATGCCGTCCAGCGTGAACGTGCCGCGGTAGCCGACGGTCTCGCGCAGGTGCTCGCCGACACGGCGGGCCAGGTTGCGCATCTCGTCGCGGATCCACACGGGCGGGTCGTAGTAGGACGCGCAGCCCGCGTAGAGGAACTTGGCCTGGCCCTGACGGCGCGGCACGACCATCTCGATCGGACGCAGCACCGCGGTGCCGTCGGGGAACACGATGCCGTGCACGCTCACCGGAATGCCTTCCAGGAACGGCATGACGCGCACCTGCTCGCACTTGGGCGCGAGCACGTCGAAGGCCTCCTTGGCCTCCTCGTACGACCGCACGCGGCGCACGAAGTTGGCACCGCCGTTGATCGCCGGGCCGTCACCCGACCAGACGACGCCCGCGCCGCGGTCCAGGATCTCCGAGGCGCCCCAGAGGCGTTCGAAGTCGAGGTCGAACACCATCGCGGGCGCGCGGCGAGCGCTCAGCTCGTCCCACAGCGCGTCGATGGTGGTCTTGTTCTCCAGCTCTGCCCACTTGTGCTCGCGCGCGTTGAGCACGGGACGGCCCTGGAAGGTGCCGATCTCGTTGTAGGGCGTGCTGATCACGAGAGCTTCGGCCTCGGGGTCGAAGTCGCTGAGGATCGCGCGCACCTCGGCGCTCGGCTTGGTCAGCAACTTGCCCAGGCGGCGCTGTTCAACGGCGACGAAGCCGCCCTTGATGCCCAGCGACACCCACCTTGCGATCTCGGAATCATGCAGCGGGGCATGGTCGTCGGTATCGAGCACGAGCGTATGGCGGGCACCAAGCGCATGAAGCTCATGCGCCCGTTTCGCCAAACGCGTGCCACCGGCCAGCACGACCAACCGGTCACCGAACAACCCGCCCAGGCGCTCGCTGAGCGCTGCGAAGACATGATCCATCGCCGAGAACCCGCTTTGAGAAGAAGCAGAAGGATGCGACCGGCGATCGCCGGGTGACGCGTAGCGTAGAGCCACCCGGTATGTGTGTCGAAGCACGGTCCGGCAACAGCCGGATGAATCTTGCGGCAGGCCCGCCGCAGCGGGCCCAACGGCAAGTGGATCAGGCGATGATCTGAGTGCGAACTGGGTGCGCCCTAGGCGCGTGCCGCGTCCCGGAGGACCTGGTCAACGCGGTTGAGGAAGCTGCGCTTGGGGTTGATCGCCTGAAGCGGAGCGGTGAGCTCTGCGGGCTGGGGCGCGGGTGCGGCTCCCACGATCTCAGCCACGTTGCGCAGGAACTCCTGCCGCTTGAACTCGTGCACGGCGACGTCGTGCAGGAGTCCGGCGATGCTTGTGTGCACAGCGCGATGGGGGTAACTCACTCGTGTGTTATCGGCGCAACCCCAGTCGACCTTTAGGGTCAACTTGTGCGAGTTCTGGTGACCGGCGCCACTGGGTACGTCGGCCGTTCCGTGGTGCGTGAACTGCAGGTTCACGGTCATGAACCTGTTGTGTCGCGTCAGCGCCTGTCCGAGCCGTTCGAGCCGATCGACGCGGACGCCGTTGTCCACCTGGCCGGACTCGGCCGTGTGCGGGAGTCGTTCGAAGATCCACTTCGGTACTACTCGGTGAACGTGGGCGGGACGCTGAACTTGCTCAAAGCGTTGGAGGGCCAGCGATTCCTCCTCGCGTCGACTTCCGGGGTCTACCGGCCCTCCGCAGTCGCGCTGACCGAGGAGTCCGTTCGGGAGCCGTCCTCGCCGTATGCGGCGACCAAGGCCGCGGCCGAAGATCTGGTGGCGTGGGCGGCGCGGTCCGGGCGGATCGGGGCGACCACTCTGCGTTTGTTCAACGTCGCTGGAGGCGGTGACACCGACACCAGTCGGGTGATCACCCGAGCCGTGGCCGTGGCCGCTGGAGAGGTGCCGGGGATGGAGGTCTACGGCGACGGGACGGCCGTGCGCGACTTCGTGCACGTGCGGGACGTTGCCACCGCCTTCGTCGTGGCGCTGGAGTCCTGCGCGGTGGGTGAGTCGGCGGTCTACAACGTCGGAGCCACGCCGGCATCCGTCCGGGAGGTGCTCGCGGCCGTCGCCGAGGTGAGCGGACGATCCGTGGATGTGACGTGGCGGCCGGCGCATCCAGGCGAGGTGCGGTTTCAGCGGGCCGACGTGTCGCGGCTGCTCGCACTGGGGTGGAAGCCCGCGCACTCTTCGCTCGACGAGATCGTCAGGGACCAGTGGCTCGCTTCGGCACCGGGATCCGGTCCAGGTCCCTCGCGATGACGATCTCACCGTCGAACTCCCGCGCCGCCTCGGCGTGGAACTCGGCCGGGTCGTCGTAGCGCTGGGAGAAGTGGGTCAGCACGAGCTTGCGGACCCGGCAGTCCTGGGCGACGCGGGCGGCCTGCTGGGCGGTGAGGTGGCCGTGGTCGCCGGCGAGCTTCGTGTCGCGGGCGAGGTAGGTCGACTCGATCACGAGCAGGTCGGCCTGGTCGGCGAGCTCGTACACGTTGTCGCACAGGCGGGTGTCCATGACGAAGGCGAACTTCTGACCCTTCCGGGGTTCGCTGACGTCTTCGAGCTTGACGCCGTCGAGCACACCGTCTCGCTGCAGGACGCGGACCTGCGGGCCCCGGATGCCGTGCTCCGCGAGCTTGTCGGGAAGCATGCGGTGGCCGTCCGGTTCGATCAGCCGGTAGCCGAAGCTGTCGATGCCGTGGTCGAGCCGGTACGCCTCCAGCCTGCCGAACCTGCCCTCGGCCACGAGACCGTCCTCGTCCACGGGCTCTTCCTTGATGTCCGCGGCGTCGTAGAAGGCGCTGGCGTAGCGCAGGCGTTCGAAGAAGTGGGCGCCGGATCGCGGGAAGTGGGCGTGGACGGTGTGCGGGACCCGGTCGAGGCTGAGCCGCTGCACGATGCCCGGCACGCCCAGGCAGTGGTCGCCGTGGAAGTGCGTGATGCAGATCCGGGTGATGTCGCTCGCAGCCGCGCCCGACCTGAGCAGCTGGCGCTGGGAACCGTCGCCGGGGTCGAAGAGCAGGCCCTCGCCGTCCCACCTCAGCAGATAGCCGTTGTGGTTGCGCTGGCGCGTGGGAACCTGGCTGGCCGTTCCCAGGACGATCAGTTCCCGGACTGTCACCCCCTGACGTTAACGTCTGTCCCATGCAGAGCGTGGAAGTGGCGGCGTCGTGGCCCGCCTCGAACGTCGCGGTGGCCGTCGTGTCGGGTGGGACCGTCGTGGGCTCGTTGGGCGATCAGCAGCGCGTGTTCCCGCTCGCGTCGGTGACGAAGCTGCTGACCTCCTACGCGGTGCTGGTGGCGGTCGAGGAGGGCGCGGTCGAGTGGGACCAGCCGGCCGGGCCGCCCGGGGCGACCGTGCGGCACCTGATCGCGCACACCGCCGGGTACGCGTTCGACAAGCCCGAGGTGCAGGCCGCGCCGGGGACGCGCCGGATCTACTCCAACGCGGGCTTCGACGTGCTGGCCTCGTTCGTCGGCGACGCCTGCGAGATGCCGTTCGCCACGTACCTGCACGAGGCGGTCTTCGCGCCGCTGGGGATGAGCTCCTCGGCGTTGGTCGGCTCGGCCGGGGCCGGCGCCGAGTCGTGCGCTGCTGACCTGGCGTTGTTCGCCGCCGAGTTGTTGTCGCCGAAGCTGGTTTCTCTCGAGCTGGTTCGCGAGGCGACTTCGGTGGTGTTTCCGGGGCTGAACGGCGTCCTGCCCGGTTACGGCATGCAGAAGCCGAACGACTGGGGCCTCGGTTTCGAAATCCGTGACGGCAAGTCGCCGCACTGGACCGGGCTTTCACACTCGCCGCGGACGTTCGGGCACTTCGGGCAGTCCGGGACGTTCCTGTGGGTCGATCCGGACATTTCCGCGGCCTGTGTCACGTTGACGGATCTGCGTTTCGGACCGTGGGCGGTCGAGGCGTGGACGCCGTTCTCCGACGGCGTCCGCGCGGAGCTCAGTCAGCAAGCCTGAGCGCCAGCTGGCGGAGGACTTCCTGCACGTCGGCGTCCTCGTAGTCGTTCTCGTACGCCTGCGCGACGCCGTGGAAGGCGTAGAGCAGGCCGGCGGTGAACCAGCCGAACTGCGACAGCACCTGGTCCATGGCCTGCTTGAGGGCTTGCGCGCCGGCCTCGTTCAGCTCGCCGTCGACCTTGACCTCGTAGCTGAACACGCCCTCCTGCAACGACTTGAGGGCAGTGCGCAGGTAGTCGCCCGACTCGGCACCGTCGTAGCTGAGCGTCAGGACGCCGAGCGCCCGCTGCATGATCTCCCGCTGCTCCACACGGCAACTCTGCCTCGTCGAGCCGCTCGCGTCACCTTCCGACACCCCAGCGCACCCACGCCGGGTCCTCCAGCTCGAGCTGCCGTTCGAAGGCCTCGGCGATGCTCTCGACGTCCCACTCGTCGCTGTCGAGCACCGGTTCCTTCGGGCTCGTCTGTCCCATGACGTGCAGCCGCCCGTTGGCGAACCGGATGAGCTGCCCGGTGACCTTCACCGCCCGGTCGCTCAGCAGGTACGTGACCAGCGGCGCGATCGTCTCCGGTGGTCCGCTGTGGACGGCCTTGGTGTCGGCGGCCGACATCCGGGTCCAGGCGACCGGGCACACGGCGTTGACGCGGATCCCCTTGTCCTGGAGCTCCGCGGCCGCGCCCGCCGTGATGCTCGCGACGGCACCTTTGGACGCGCTGTAGGCCAGTGCGGTCGGCTGCCCGACCATCGCGACCGAGCCGAGGTTGACGATCGACCCGCGCCGCATGGTCTGCACGGCGGCGTTGGTGCAGTAGAGCGTGCCGAGGACGTTGATCTCGATGAGCTCACGCATCCGGCCGGGGTCGTCCTGGCCCAGTTCGGCCTGGTAGCGGATGCCCGCGTTGTTGACGAGCCCGTCGATCCGCCCGAAGGCGGCCGTGCAGGTGTCGACCATGGCCTCGGCCTGCTCCGGATCCTGGACCGGCCCGGCGCTGACGACGGCCTTGCCGCCGCGGAGCGTGATGAGGTCGGCGACCTGCTTGGCGAGCGGCTCGTCGACGTCGTTGACCACCACAGCGGCCCCGGCCGCGGCCGCGTGAGTGGCGAACGCACGACCCAAACCCTGCCCGGCACCGGTGATCACAACGGCCTTGCCCGCCAGAATCGCCATCCCTCGAGTGTGGCCAAAGTGACCATCTCAGCAGTCCGTCACGTCGACGAATGGCCTCTGTTCGCGCCGAACGGCGTACTTGGAGCGACGACCGGTCATTCCGATATCGGAACCGATTTCCGCAGATCAACCACTGTGGAATCGTTTGCTGTCCGACCTCGTCAACAGTAGAAGAATGGTGACTCGCTCACCTTGTCGCGAGAAATGCGTCGACGGGCCACCACCGCGAGGGCAGCATCGGCGGCATGCAGACGTTGCGGGTGATCAAGGGCGATGCGACGAGCCCTCAGGCCAAGGGGCCGAAGATCATCGCGCATGTCTGCAACGACCTCGGCGGATGGGGCAAGGGCTTCGTGCTGGCCGTGTCGAAGCGCTGGCCGGAGCCTGAACGGGCCTACCGCGAGTGGCATCGGGGCCGGGCGGGCAACGACTTCGGGCTCGGGGCCGTGCAGCTCGTCCAGGTGAAGGGCGACACCTGGGTGGCGAACATGGTGGGCCAGCGAGGCACGCGCACGGGGAGCAACGGCCCGCCGGTCCGGTACGACGCGATCGAGCGCTGCCTGGTCGCGTTGACCGAGCACGCCAAGAGGCTCGGTGCGAGCGTGCACATGCCACGCATCGGCTGCGGCCTGGCCGGCGGGCGGTGGGAGCGGATCGAACCGCTCATCGCGGAAACCCTGCTGGCGCAGGACGTCGCCACCACGGTGTACGACTTCGACTAGGCCCCGTCTCCAGCAGGAGACGGGGCCTGCTCAGCAACTAGGGCTTGGGCACGGTCATGCTGTACTGGCACGTGGTCTCGGTGAAGCAGAGAAAGATTGCGATCTTGTCGATCCCGCCAGGCAGGTTCGTGTCACCGAGGCCGAACCCGAGTGCCCTCGGCGACTTGAGATCCGGGTTCGTGCTCGCGTCATCGGTGTAGCGCGACACCTCTTTGCCGATCTGCTTGCCGTTGGCGTACGCGCGGAACTTCGCCACGGTGAAGCCGGGGCCGCTGTCCACCACGTGGCCGGAGACGGTGGCCGTCCGGTTGTGCCAGGTGATCTTGCCCATCACGAAGTTGTTGTCGCAGGCGCGGGTGTCGCAAAGCGCGAACCCGGTGTCGGTGTCCGCGTGCGCCGCGGCGGGCGCGGCCACGGCAACGGCGGTGGCCGCCAGGACTCCGGCGGCGATCTTCTTGATGATCACGGTCTCTCTTCTCGTTCGGTGTCGTACACGCCTCGGCAGCGGGCGTCAGGTCACTTGTAGAAGTGGGCCCAGACCGAGCAGTTGGTCAGCGTCGGGGAGCAGAAGCGGATGTCGACGCGGTTGATCCCGCCGCGCAGGTCGGTGTCGCCCAGGCCGACGCTGTAGCCCTCGTCCGCACCCCCGGCGTGGACCGTCCGCGTGTCCAGCTTGCCGATCTGCTTGTCACCCGCGAACGCGCGGAACTGCGCCTGCGACGAGCCCGACCCGCTGTAGTGCCAGATCGTGCCGGTCGCCGTTGCCGTCCGGTTGCTCCAGACGATGGTGCCGCTGGTGCCGTTTGCGCAGTCCGACGCAGAGGGCCAGCAGAAGCCGTACGGGTCGTCGGGAACGGCCGCCTGCGCGCCGGCGGGTGCCGCCAGCGCCATCGCTCCGGCGGCAAGTACCCCGGCGAGGATCTTCCTGGTGTTCACGAGTTCCCCCTCGTGTTGTGCGCACCGCCCGTTGGGGTGCTGACGCACACTTCACCAGCGAAGATCTGGTTCAGGGCCTCCATCTGGACAGAGCTGGAAAACTCTGGACGGTCACAGCTGCGCGAGCGCCGCCCGCAGCCTTTCCGCGTCCGGCACGCCGATCGCCTCGTACCTCTCCAACGCCTGGCGCCAGTGCCGTTTCGCGCTCACCGCGGCACCTGTGGCCCTGGCGACAGCGCCGAGCCCTTCCAGCGCTCTCGCCTCCTCCAGCCGGTAGCCGTGTTCCACGGCCAGGGCCAGCGCGTCGTGGTGCGCTTCGCGTGCCCCGATCTGGTCGCCTGCCAGGTCGCGCGCGAAACCGAGGTGGTTGAGCAGCTCGGCCTGCAGTGACCTGTCCCCCGCCTCGCGGGAGATCCGAAGTGCCTCCTCGAACCGGGGAATCGCGAGGTCGTGCTCGCCCTTCGCGACGTGCACCGAACCGAGGAACTTGACCACGAAGGCCTCGCCGACGCGGCTGCCCATCGCTCGGTAGGCGGCCAGCGCCTGGTCGAACATCAACAGCGCCTCGCCGTGCTCGCCCAGCTGGTTGAGCACGTTGCCGAGATTGGTCAACGCGTGAGCCTGGCCGAGTTGATCTCCGACAGCGCGGAACGTCTCCAGCGCCGCGCGCTGGTTGGTCAGGGCGCGGTCCAGCTCACCACGCTGTTCCATGGTGACGCCGAGGTTCAGCAAGCAGATGGCCAGCTGGTGCGGTCGGTCGAGTTGCCGGAGCAGCTCGATGGACTCCTCGTGGGCGGCGATCGACTCGTCGAGACGGCCGAGCGAGCCGAGCGTGATGCCGATGCTGCTCAACGTTTCGGCGTGGCGCCGACGGTTGTCCAGCCGCCGCCACACGTCCGTGCTCTGCCGCAGCCAGTCGAGCGATTCGGGCTGCCTGCCCATCGCCTCCGCGGTCGCACCGAGGTTGCGCAACGCCTCACCAACGCCTGGCAGGTCACCGTCGGCTCGCGCGGTGTCGAGCGCCACGTGGTGCATGCGCATCGCCTGCGGACCGCGGGAGGTGGTTTCCAGGTGCCGCTTGGCCACGTGCGCGAGCCGACGGGCCTTTGCCCCCATCCCCCTGTCGGCCGCGAGCTGAACGACCTCGACCACGTTGTCCGCCTCGGCGCTCAGCCACTCCCGCGCGGTGCCGGCGTCCGTCAGCCAGGGGGCCTCCGGCCGCTCGTCCAGATCGAAGTTGCGGGGATAAACGAGCGCCAGTGCCGCGGTGTGTGCGTCGACGTAATGGTCGATCAACCGCACGGCGGCATCCGGGTCCGCCGCCAGTTCCCGGCCGTAGGCGCGGAGCAGGTCGTGCATCTCGTAGCGGCCGTCGCCCTGGACCAGGCTCGCGCTGGCCAGTTGCTCGACGCGCAGCGCGGCATCGGCCAGGTCGGTGCCGATGAGTGCCGCAGCGAGCGGCACGTCGAAGTCGCGGCCGGGATGGTGCCCGAGCAGCCGGAAGAGCTCGGCGGCCTCCGGTCTGAGCTGCCGGTACGACCAGTGGAACACCGCACGCACCATGCTGCGCGGGTCGCCGCTGCTGTCGAGCAGGTCGAGGCGTTCGGCCCGGAGGTCGCGGACGACGCGGGTCAACGGCTCGTGCCGCGCGACCTCAGCCACGATCCGGATCGCGAGCGGCAGCCGGGCGCACAGCTCCGCGAGCTCGATCGCCGCCTGCCTTTCGTAGTAGACGCGTTGCCCCAGCAGGGTCTTGAGCAGTTGCACGGCCTCTTCCACCGTCAGCACGTCGAGGTCGAGCCGGTGCGCGCCGTCGACGACGGCGAGACCGCTGAGCGCGTCCCGGCTGGTGACCACGGCGAAGCAGGAGGCGGTCGCGGGCAGCAGGGGCCGCACCTGTTCAGCGCTGCTCGCGTTGTCGAGAACCAGCAGCACCCGCCTGCCGGCCAGCGCGGACCGCAACAGGCCGGTCCGCTCGTCCAGGCCCCGCGGCACCTCGCTGATCCCCAACGCCCGCAACAACGTCAGTGCCGCGTCGGCGGCGGACACCGGCGGCCCGACGTCGTACCCGCGGAGGTTCAGGTAGAGCTGGCCGTCCGGGAACTCGTCGGCCACCAGGTGCCCCCAGTGCACCGCGAGCGCCGTCTTCCCCACGCCAGGCGTACCCGCGATCGCCGACAGCACTGCAGTCCGCCCCGGCCGCTTCAGCAGTTCGTCGAGTTCCCGGATCTCGGTCTCCCGCCCGGTGAACGCGGTGATGTCCGCCGGCAGTTGTCTCGGCGCCGCAACAACCGGTACCTGCTTGCTCGAATGCTCGTGCGCGGCAACCCGGTCCCAGGCGTCCGCCCACAGCCGTTGATCATCCGCCGTGCCGCCCAGCGCGATGACCATCCGGTCCAGCACCTCGGCGGGCAACAGCGTCTGGCCCGTCAGGTAGGTGTGGACGGTCGACCTGGGCACCTCGATCCGCTTGGCCAGGTCGGCCAGCGACACCCTCGTGCGCCCGGTGCCCCGCGCTGCATTGCCCCGGAGAACCTCGAGCTGACGAACCAGGTCCGCCCGAGTCTTCACCTGCTCAGGATCTGCCCCCACACGCCCTCCCCCTGCGTGACCAACTGCATCCAGAACGTATACGCCCGGCGGCTCACGACCGTTGCCAACGATCACCGGATCAAGGATTGGCCGGGTACTGGCACAACTCTGGAAGGAAACGACCTCCCCGTGCAGGGCACAGCCCCGCATGGCCGGAGGCTTCCCTGGCTGGCGTGTGAGGGCTCGGCCCCACAAACACCGAAAAAGCCCCTTGTCTGCGTTTCCGCAAACAAGGGGCTCCAACGATCTGGCGCGCTCGACAGGATTCGAACCTGTAACCTTCTGATCCGTAGTTGTCGGTAAGACCGTCCACAACAGTCCGTGTAGGTACGTTTCCCCTGGTAG
>NZ_QLTT01000013.1 GCF_003269295.1 Lentzea atacamensis
AACGCCTGCCACTGCTCATCAGTCAGCTCATGCCTGCGCACCACGGCACAAGATCAAAGCACGTCAGACGAACCAGCTTTGAGGACGGGCCCTAGCGCCGAGCCGCGGGGGAGCGCATCGTCAGCTTTCGCGCGCGGCCCGCGGTGAAGCTTCGCGACCATGGGGGCGATCCAGGCGGGATCGGAGTCGTATGCCACGTCGGACTCCGGCTCCTGGCGTGTTGCCTGCTCAACAGGAATTACCGACACTGGCCCGGGCTACAGGCTGGCTGGCGGGTCAAGACAGAATTGACGCATGGCCGGGTTCGACGTGATCTTCGAGTTCCGCTCACCGGACGAGCCTTTGGTGCAGGCGTGGATGGCTGCCGCTCGCCGCCGAGCCAAGCAGCTGGGCATCTGGCGCTTCAGGTCGGAGATCTCTACCGACAGCAGCACCTGCTATCTCGCACTCGATGGTCAGACCTACGGACTGGACATCTATCTGGATCGCCTGCGCCGAGATTTGCCAACGATTGGCGAGGCCACACCGTGTGCTCGAACTCCAGGCCATCGCCGTCGGCTTGCGATGGGACTAATCGACATCCTGACCCGAGCTCGTCTGGGGATGTACGACCGCTACGGGGAGGGGTGGCGGCCGACGCTGAGAGCACGCTCCGAACCCGCCTACCTTCGGCCGCACGAGCTCTACGCTGACAAGGCACCTCGTCTGCAAGCGCGCTTGGACGTCACGATGGGGTTGATGGCCGACTGGCACTTCGGAGAGGTTGCACCGGAGACACTTCTCGAAGAGCTCCACGCTGCGGTCGAACTGATCTTGGAGTCGACCGTCAACCGACGGTCCAAGCGCCTGAGCTTCGCGCAACTGGTTGAAAAGGCATACGAGGACGGCGTGCTGAACCCGCTCGCGCGGTATCCGGAGATGCAACGACTGCACGAGTCGTCCGAGTACTGGAGCGAGTACCGGGACAAGGCGCGAGAGCTGCTGCTGGCGCTCAAGGACACACGTAAGAACGTCCGCCATCGAGGAGCGGATGGTGCAAGGGCCTGGCTCAATGAGAACTTTTGGGGAATGGCGGAAGTGCTTGAAAGCCTTGCCCCCTTGGCGCTTGACCCAGATGAGGCACCAGACAACGCTCCACCGAGCATCACTTCGGTGAGACGGTTGTCGTAGGGGTCGGTGGCACGCAGACGGCGAACGTCCGCTCGGCGCGCAAGTCCACCTTCGTGAAGTTCTCCGCGAACTTGTGCGGTGCGTGCAACAACACCCGAAGCCAGCCCTTCGACATGGCGTACGACAGGTTCGCTTCGTATGTGTGGGAGCACCTGGACAGCCTGTGGAGGCGGCGCTACCTGGACCTGTCCAAGGTGTACGGCGCTCAGTGGGAGGACGGGGCGACGAATCTCGCCCGCTACGTCGCCAAGCACATGGGATGCCGCATGGCCCACGAGAACTATCGCGTTCCGACGGTGCTCAAGCCGTTCCTGGACGGTGGTTCGAAGGCGGACAGTGTGCACATGGTTCTGTACAAGCATCCCGCGCTGAGGGCACTCCGCCAGCTGGGTAAGCGCGACGGTGTCGACGCGACGGGACTGTGGATCGAGCCGGCCACAGGCACGGCCAGCCGAAGTCGAAACCGACTCACCAGGTACACCAGCGGACTCACGATCGGCACCATCGGCGTGATGTACGTCTGGGACGACGACGTCGTCGACACCGACCCGTTCTACGTGTACCGGCGCGCCCGGCTGCACCGCCGCGACGACCTCCCGTCGGCGTAGCACCGAGCTGCCGATCAACCGCCAGGCGTCTGCGAGGCGCGGTTTCGGGTGGCGACGAGGCTCCTGAAGATCACTTCACAGGAGTTGCGTGCGTGCGTGGGAACGGCTTACCGGACGGCCACTGCGCTGGAAGACCGATCACGGTGTGAGCTTTCGCCGCGGCGGGTTCGCGCTCGATCCGGCCGTCCACCATCCGCACCGAATCCCAGGTCGGGAGCACCGGCGTGCTGATCGAGTTCGGGCTCGCGCTGTGCCACAGAGTCGGGGTGTTGGTCGCCCACGTCCAGGGCGCAGGGTTATCGACGATGAGGACGCCGCTCACCCGCTCATGGCCGTGGTCGTGGTCGTGTGGAAGCGTCCAATAGCCGTCCCGCAACCGGCCATAGGTAGACGCCTTGCCTCGCTCGACATACTCCACAGTGGTTCCGTACAGCGCGGTCTCGACGTCCTCGTTGCGGGGGAAGAAGACTGCGAACCCGACCGCCACGACGAACGGCAAGTCGAGGTCGCCGTACCTGCTGCCCTTCTTCTTGACGGCGCTGTGCATCAAGTCGCTCTCACCGCCGAACCACGGCAACGCCGGGTAGAAGCCGATTGTCGACGCGGAGAGACCTCGGTTGCCGAGACTTCTGAGGATGGCCTGGAACGAGAAAGACCAGTCGCCCTCCTCCCAGGTGTGACTGAACTTCGCCGGGTTGTCCTGAGCGCCGTCAAACTCGTCCGGATCCAGGCCTTCGAGCCAACGCACCAGACCTGCCTTGAGCCGCTTCTCAGACGGTTTCGCCGTGCCGGTCTTGTTGATCGTGACGGCCAGGCTGAAGTTCGGGCTGGGGACCGCGTTGATCGCATCGAACAGTGACAGGGTCAACGTGCTGTAGGCGGTGCCTTTCAAGCGCTGCGCCGTCCAGATCGCCTCCAGGACGAACTGCCCTTCCGCATGACTCACAAGGAAGTCCGGGCGCTTGCCTCGGTCGCCGGCAGCTTGCTCGATCTCGACGGTGCAGCCGGAGCCGATCAGCATCTCGTGCAGGTACAACTCCCACAACGTCGAGCTGACGTTCGTGTCGGAGTTTCGGTCTCGAAGCCGACTGCGGAAGCCCGGCTGCACGTCCGCAGGAAGGTGCGACCACCACTCGTTGATCACCTCGCGCACCTGATCCCAGTACGGCCCGGCGACCCGGTCATAGAACTCGGCCCTGGATTCGCTCTCACGCTGGAAAGACGAGTCCGTCCGGCCTTGGTCCGCGTAGATCGCCATGAACTGATGTTAGGCGTGGGAGAAAATCGGGATCGATCGTGTCTTCGGCGAGGTATCGCTTCGATCCTCGCGCACTGCCCGGCCGGGATGATCGACGGACTTGGCCTGACACCGATCACCCCGCGGTCGCCAGCCACCCGCGAACAGCTCGATGAAGACCTGCGCGAGATCCGCGCTATCGGGCGCGCGATCGCTGAGAGCGATGCGCATCCGGACGCCTACGCATCGCCCCCTACCTCACCGGTGACAAGATGGCGGGATCGCTCACCATCACCATCCCGCGGTTCCGATCGGCAGAGGTCAATGTGCCCGCACTCCCTGGACCGACTTGATCAGGCTCGTTGGTGTGTCAGGCGTTTCGGTCAGCTTGTGATTGAGTCTCATCGGCGCCGGGGTCGGTGTTCTTCTGGGTGTGGAGCACGTCTGGTTCGAGGTAGATGACACGTGCGATCGGGACGGCGGTCCGCACTCGTTGTTCGGCGGCGTCGATCGCCGTCGCGATGTCGGCTCCGGTGGCCGATTCGGGCAGCTCGGCTTCTCGTTCCGCGGCGCGGACGTCGAGGCCGGCCGCATCCACGGCGTGCACCAGGAGCTCGGCTTCTACCAGGAGATCGAGTTCTTCCCGCCCGCCCAGTACGCGGGCAGGATCAGCCAGGTCGAACTGACCTTCGTCGCCAGCCCGCACGAGCTCTACGTGGTGCTCGAGGCCGACAAGCGCGGCGGCATGTTCTCCTCCGGCGGCGATGCGTTCGGCCACTTCCGGGTGTCGCACCAGGAAGCTCAAGCCACCGACTGGGCCTCGGCGATCAACGGCTGGCTCGCCCAGATCGCCGAGCGCGGCCACGCCAACCCGGCCTTCGGCGGCCAGCCCGCGTACGGCCAGCCCATGCACGGTCATCATGGCTACGACCAGCACAGGCATCACGGTCACCGCAGCGGTCCGGGCATCGGCGGCATGGTTGCCGCAGGCGCGGCAGGCGTCGTCGGCGGCATGATCATTGGCGAAGTCGTGGAAGACGTCTTCGAGGACGACGGTGGCGACTTCGCGTTCGAAGAGTGACGTCCTGTTGATCACCTGAAAGCCGACGCGGCAGCAGGTAGCCACTCCCAAAGCACGGCCCGCCGCGCCACCCTCGGAAACCTCAAGCGTCTCCCGAATGAGCTGTGCGGACGGTTACACCGTCCCTGACCTTGGTACATGAGGCTGTTGCTGTGGTTCATGCTGGCGTGCATGTGCGCGCTCAGCTGTGACCACTTGCTCGCCGTCGTCACAGCAACGTTGCTCGTCGCGTGCGCGACTGATTGCGCTACTGAGGGCTTCCAGTGCGCCCACAGCGGCATCGGGACGTCATCATCTCGAGCCACAGCCGCCGGAACTTGAACGCATTCAGAGGCTTGCGACCAAGTAGTACAGCGCCGTGAGCGTGAGTGCGACGGCGATGACGATCGCCGTCGCTCTTATCCACCGCTGGCTCACGTCCGCCTCCGTCTTCAGTCGTGGTCGGGCCTGCTCATCAGGTGATGATCGCCGCGTTGACCGACTCGAACAAGTGCCTGTGCTCTGGGTTCTTCCTGCGAACGGATCGCGCCGCCAGGACAGGCTTAGGCCGAGAGCGAGGTTCCAGGCGGTGCTCTCGTTGAACAGGTGGCTGCTGTCGACACCGGTGGTGTGGGAGCCGTGCGTGGACGTGCCGGTGCCCAGTACCTGGGCGAGACCGAGGGGGCAGCTGGGCGATCGCGACACCGCCCAGCAACGTCCGGGGCAGCCAGCCTCGGGGCGAGGTCGGGGTGCCGCGTCGAGGATGGCCGCGGTCAGATCCGGCACCGGGCCGGTCGCGTTGTTCGCGGTGCAACGTCGAACCCGGATTTGCCGAGAGCGTTGTGCTCAACGAGATGGTCTGCTCGTTCGACCACGAGCGGCGCACGGCGTTCGTCCTCACTCAGTCGCTCGGTCTGTCCTACGCCGACGCCGCCCAGGTGCGCGACTGCCCGGTCGGTGCCATCCGGTCACGCGTGGCGCGAGCGCGCGAGGACCTGGTGGCCATGGTGCGCGATGGCACGCAGTCGGGCGGGTTTCCTAGTCGGTGAGGGCGGACAGCGCCTGACGGCACTGGTCCGCACAACGCCGGGCCGCCTTCGAGCTGTGCGCTGCTCCTGGAATGGTCAGCCGGCAAGGATGAACGACAAGAAGAAGCCCCCCGCTGTGGCGAACGCGTTGAGCGGCCGGCCGTGCTCGAACGCCTCGGGCATCAGTGTGTCGGCCAGCGACGCGATCACCGCCCCACCGGCGAAGGACAGCGCCACAGCCAGTACGGCATCGCTCAGCCCGCCCGCGACCAGCCTGCCGAGCACCACCGCACCTGCCAGCAGCAGCGCACACGTCGCCCACGTCGTGATCACGGTTCGCCTGCTTTGCCCCGACTCGCGCATCGCGACGGCGCCGACCAGCGACTCCGGAAGATTGGAGAAGAAGATCGCCACGAGCAAGGTCAACGACACCCCGCTGGCCAAGGACACCCCGAGTGCGAGGTTCTCCGGTATCCCGTCCAGGGTCACCGCGGCAAGCAGCGCGAAGCCGACGCCGCCGCGTGCACCGGCCTTCGCCACCTCCCGCTGCTCGGGCCCGGGGTGGCCGGCGATATAGCGGTCCAGAGCGGAGTCCACCAACACGAACGTGGCCGCCCCTGCCAGCAGACCAAGCCCGGACCGCACCGCGCCGCCGAGGTGAAACGCCTCCTCGAACAGCTCGAAGGCCAGGGCTGAGATCAGTGCCCCACTGGCGAAGGCCAGTAGCACTCCGGTAAGCCATCGCGGCGGCCGCCACAGCGAGCCGGCGATGGAGCCGACCACCAGCGCGCTTGATGCGGCCAGGCCGTACAGCACCGCGGTCAGCATGCCGATCATTCTGACGTCAACGGGTCACCCGCGCCAGCCGACGTAGGCACAACAGCAGAGGCTCGCAGGCACCAAGCGGCACGGCAAGATCAGCGAGCACGATATCTCTCTTAAGCCGATCAGGACGTGGTGCCACGCCGACCGCGGATGCCGCGGTCGAAGATCATGTGAATGGGGATCACGGTGCCGTCGTCGTTGAACCGGCCAAGAGCCCATCCGCACAACCGCGCGGTGGCCTCGTCTTGGTGGTCGTTCACGGCATGCTGGAGCATCTCCCGCGAGCTCTTGTCGTCGTCCCGCGCGGTGACCGCGACGGTGTACGCGGCCGCTCGGCCGATGCGGGTCAACGACTCGTTGGTGCTGCTGAGTTCCAACAACTCGCGCAACATCGGGTCGAGGTGACGCCGAAGGCGGCGAGCGTCGGCCTCGCTGCCCACGGTGCCGTAGCAGTCGCCCACTGCGAAGAGCGCAGCGTGCATTTCTGCCGCGAGCGAGAGGGGCAGGTGCGGCGACTCGCGCAAGGCGAGGTCGACTTTCTTCTTGGCGCGTTCGCAGGCCTCGCGCATCACCCGCTCGACGTCGCGCGAACGTTCCTGCAGGAAGCTCAGAGCGAACAGAGCACGACACCGCAGCCAGGTGCGCGACTCCTCGTGCCGGAGCACGTGCTCAAGCGCCGGAACCAGCGGTGCGGTCCAGCTGCCTGAGGCCAAGGTGTCGACGGCATGGCGGCGGTGCACGCCCGCGTTCTGCAGCAAGGCGTGCCGGAACAGTTCCTGGGTCGCTGTGCGAATGTTCTCCGGCAGGGTCACCCGTTGCTCGATGATCACCTGGGCGGCTTCGTCCACGATCCGGAGTGCGGGGTCTCCGGTCTTGGGCCAGTTGTTGTCGCACACCGCGATGTTCCGGTCGAGGATGTGTTCCAGCGTGTCCGCAACCCAGCGCAATCCGCTGCCATGGTCGGTATCCGTCGCCTCGGCGCGGAATTTCTCGATGACCCCGCGCAGGTAGACCTCCGTCGCTTTGCGGTGCAGTTCGTTCTCCTGTGCACAGGCGCGCTCCCACAGCCCGGTGGCGGCGGTGCCGCGTTCACGTACCGAAGCCTTCGTGTTGTCGATACGGCGACGTAGAGCGTCGGCCGCCCAGTCTTCCTCGCCAGGTGGTGACCAGGACTCGGGGATGGCGATGGCCAGCTCGAGGTCCAGGCACCGTGCGGGGAACAGGCTGTCGATCCGCCGGTCCTCCGCAGCTTTGAGCTGGTCTTGCACCCACGGCCTGATCGAGTTCTCAGCCGCCGGGTCGGTCTCATTGAGCTTCACCACCGCCGTCACCGCCCGCCACACGCGGAACCCCAGCGGGTTCGCCTCCAGCGCTTCCTCCAGCTGCCCGTCGACCATCTCGAACGCGCTGGGCACCCCTGCCAGCGAACCCAGCAACAGCAGCGCTTCGACGTTGTGCGGAGTGGGTGGTGCCGCCCCGATGAGGATGAGACGGGCGATGATGTCGTGCAGCACGTCCCTGTTGCGGTCCAGCACGTGACGCGCGTTGTCGCGGACGGCGAGCATCTTCTGCACGATCTTCGCCGCAGCATTCAGAACGTCGACCTCGTCGCGCAGTTCGCGGCGGGTTATCTCCCTGCCCCATGCGGCCGGCAGTACCGGGATCAACGCCTCGGTCGGGCCTTTCCGTCGCAACCGGACGGCAAGCGCGGTCAGTCCACCGGTGCGGCCGAGGTCGGGGAGGAGGGAGAGGATGACGTTGTCGAGCAACGCGAGCAGGTTGTCCTTCGGGTCCTTCAGAGCCCTGTTGAGGCCGCCCTTCTTGTTGTACATCGGCATGTTGGCGGCGACACGCTGCTGCCGGTATCCAGTTGCCTCCTTTACCGCTTCCAACTGCGCAATCGCCGCGTAGCGGAGCAGTTGACGGGGGTCGTCGACGCCTGTGATGCGAACCACCTCTTGCATCAGACGATGCAACGTGATGGTCGGCACGCGGGTCAATCAACCGTTTGAGTGCAACAGATCGATTAATTGCCGCAGGTAGAAGCGTTGCAGGGAACGACGTCGGATTTGAGTTGATGTCACAACACCTGGTGGTTGTCGCAGGAGCGCAGAAATGGGCACTCCACTGCGCGAATTAGGTTGCGCTCAGCTGTCGCCAGAGGAAGGTGAACATCACCCGAAAGAGCTTCATGATGCTTCTGAGCTGCGAATACACATGAACGACTAGGGAAAAACCTGCGTAACGTTGGAGCTTGAAATAAGTCAGGGCCGAACCGTTGCACCGGTCGGCCCTGATCGTTCACCGACTTCGTGCCCGGGAGCTCCGAATGTCGACACCTGAGGGTAGCCAAATGAACGTGCCACGTCACGAGTTCAGTGTCTTGCAGACCTGGGTTGCCACCTCGGGATGTTGGACGGCGGCAAGTGTGCTGCTGCCGGACGAGCGACTGGCGGTGTACGCCGCGCCGGTGCTCGGCGTGCTGCTCGTCGTCGCCACGATGCTTGCGCATCGCAGGCTGAACGTGCCGGAGAGGCAGCGGCCGACGCTGCTCACGTTCGTCAGCACCTTCCCCACGTTGTTCGGTCTGGCGGCGGCCGCCGTCGCCACCCACGGGGCGGTCTCGCAGGGCATGCCGCTGGAGGCCGTTGTCAGCTCGCTGCTCGACCTGTACGCGGACAAGCTGCTGATCATCAAGCTGTTCCTCGCGGCCTACCTGGCGGAGCAGAGCATTCCACTGCTCAAGCTGCTGGGACGCAAGGTGAAGCGCTGGTTCATTGCGGCCGGACGCTGCTGGCTTCGCGCCCTCAAACCGGAACTTGAGGATCTCGTGGATGCCCTGAACGAGGGCGACCAGCCGCCGGGATCAAAGAAGCGGTAGCTGCGGCCAGGAGGCGAGCTGCGTGCAGCTGGAACCAGTCGAGTGGCCCGACCCCGCGTTCGAGCGCAGGGTCGGGCCACTCGACCTTGCGGCTAGCCACGCCCTGTACGAGCTGTTCTACCGCCTGTGCGTCGAAGGTGGCGTCGACTTGGGCATCGGAACGATCGCTGCCCGCGGATGCTGGTGGACCTGGCTCGCCACCACACCCAGCGATCCACACGTTGCCGAAGTCGTCGCCCGCCTTGCGTTGCGCACGCTGACACCGGCCGAGGAGGAGCATGCCGTTGTTGCGGTCATGCGGGAGATGACCAGCTCCCACATAGAACACGTGGCTGGCGTTGTGGTCGCGCGCCGCTACGGCTTGCGGTATGCGGTGCCGCTGGAGAGGTTCTACGTTCTCGGCACGATGATCTCCTGCGCGATAGATGTGTTGGAACGGCAAGGACATTGAGGACGTTGGCCAGCTTCTCCCCTTGTGCTGCTGTGCGGCGGCGCCGCTTGACGAGGTCGTCATAACCAGCGGATCTGGGGTCGCATTGGCCAGCTTCCGGTTGCGCTACAAGACTCTCGATGGCGCATCGAAGGATTGATCTTTGATGGCGGCGGTTACAGCGGCCTGGGCTCTTACTCATCAGCTTGAAGTGGCCGTAAGCTTGGATCGTTCGGCGCACTCCCGCGTCACTGAACTCCGGAAACGTGGTGCCTTGGGGACATCGCCTTAGCTCTCAAGCGCGAGTAGGTACTTGGTCACGAAACCTAAGCACTCAGGGGCTCGACCGGAGGTAGGACGCCGATGCTCCGCCGACCTTTGGAAGCACGACTTCCGCAGTCAGTGAAGCTCCGTTCAGGTCCATTGAGGACTGTTCTGGCACATTCAGGGCGCCGTGCTGCTCTCCGTTTGCTCTCAGAGCGTGCCCCGCAGCCGCAGGCCGCGGCGTAGACGATCAAGCTTCCGGCTGGTGCAACATCCGTTGCCATCGGATTCTCACCGCTTCGGGGCACGCTTGAGTGGGCAGGCGATGAGTTTGAATCGCCTGCCCACTCAGGATCAGTCCGTGGTGCTGTGCCGCCTGCGACGCCTCGTCGTCACGAACAACAAGACACCGCAGCCAAGCAGAACGGAGCCGAGGCCGATCATCGCGCCGAGCCCAGCGATTCCGGTCAAGGCGAGACCGCCGGTCGCCGGGGGATTCGGTGCCGGTGCCGGGGTGGAGGACGGCCCCGGCGTCGGTGACTGGGGAGTGCTCGGCCCCATGCTCGGAGCCGGTTCGCCGTAGTGCAGCGACTCCAGGGCACGGACATCGATGTCCACCAGGGCCTCGGACGAACGGCCGCGGCTGTCGGTCACGACCAGTCGTGCTTTCACGCCACCGGTCGCCGTGTAGGTGTGCGCCACGGTCGCGTCAGAGCCGGTCAGATCGATCGTGCCGTCGGTGTCGAAGTCGAACGCGAAGGTGGCGTCGCCGACATAGCTGGAAGCGAGGCCGCTGAGCGTTGTCTTGTTGCCGGCGAGCACGGTGCCCGCCGCCTTGAGCCGCGCTGTCGGCGCGGTGCTCGCGTCCTCGACTGCACGCACGACGCTCTTGGTCACCTCGTCCGGAGAACCGATCGGGAACGTGGAGCCACCGGTGGCGGTCGTGATCGGAACCATCTGCGCGCTGAGCTCGTCGTTGGCGGACAACGCGTAAATGGGCACCGCGGGAATCTTCTCACCGGGTGTGGCGGCGATCTTGGCCTCAGGAACGGCGGTCTGCGTCTCCTCCTCACGTTCCTGGGCGGGAGCGTCGGGTTCGGCAGCAGTGCGTGCGACAGCGGTACCGACGGTTGGCGGCAGGGCTGGCATCGGAGCGACGCCCTTGGCGATGTCGGTCACCGCCGCGGCGGTCAGTCCTGTCACCGGCTCGGGGTCGTGTGCGCGAGCGTCGCCGAGCACGATGAGCGCACGCGTGGCGGATCGGTTCCAGTCCGCGCCGAGTGCCGTGACGAGCCCGGTGTAGACGGCCTCAGGCGTGTCACCGCCGCCGGCCGCGCCAAGACCACGCAGACCGGACTCGAAGGCGGCGAAGTCCTCCGTCAACGGCACGACGGTGCGCGCCACATAGCTGTCGCCGTGGTCTCGGTACTCGACCAACCCGACCCTGGCCTTCGAGCTCACCGCGTGCAGCGCGTCGGCGGTGCTCTTGGCGCTCGCGACTGCGGCGGTGAGATAGGGCGACATGGATCCGGTCGTGTCGATCGCGAACATCAGGTCCGCGGGTCCGGTGCCGGAACCGTCCGGGGGTGCAGGAGTGGTCTCCGCGGCCTCGGCCATGCCACGCAGTTGGCCGGCGAGTTCGCCGAGCTCCGCGTCCGTGCCGCCGTAGTTGCTGTGCGGTCCGAAGTCCGCCGGGGGCCACCAGAACCTGAGGGTGATGTCGCAAACTGGGTCGTTGTCGTGGCAGAACAGGAAAGTCGGCACCAACAGGTCGTAGAACGAGTCGCTACTCGCCGTGCCGTCGTCCTTCTCAATCAGCTTCCGGTATATCCCGGTGCCGTTCGCGCCACCGCCGGTGACACCACGGGCGTTGGCCTTCTGCGCGGGATCTCCCAACCCGAAGACCCCGGCGATCCAGCTCTCCGGAACGTCCTGGGCGACCTCGCGCGCGGCGATGACACCCTGCGAATACCCGGCGAGAATGAATCGCGTCCCGGTCGACTCGCATTCCTTGTGACGCTTCTGCAGGTATCCGCTGCCGAACAGGCGACCGTACTCGATCGAGTCGAAGAGGTCCTGGTCCTTTTCGTTGTACTCCTCGGCCGGAATGGCGGGGTAGGGCACGCCGTAGACCTTGACGTCGGCCAAGGTGTAGCCGGTCGCCGATGGGAGTGTGCGAGCCTTGTCGATGATCTTTTGCAGCGTCGGGCCGGAAAGTCCGTTCGACCGGTCTCCGTCGTCGACGCTGTTCTCACCGCTGCCGCGGAACGTTACGACCTCGACTTTCCCGCATGCAGTGGACTGCGCCTGAGCCGTCGGTGCGCTCACAGCGGCAGGTGCCAGTGCGAGGAAAGCGACCAGCAGGGCGGAAGCGAGCCGATTCGGTCCGGTCATCGAAGATCTTCGTCTGGGCGGCGTCATGCACGGCACATAGCTCGCGTGGCGCCGGTTGTTACAAGTCCGCCATTCGCATCTTCGATGCTGGTTCTATTCCACGTCGACTGGCGCCTCTGACGTGCTGACACACCTGCGCCTGGACCTCGGAGAACTGCAATTCGACCTCCACGCCGTCCCGGAACCAGAATCATCCCGCTGAAGAGAGTCGAGATCTTTCCGCTCGGCAGCAACGCACGGGTCATCAACTGCTGCACGACGACCTCGCCCGTGCCGCCACGCAGGGACTCGGACAGCGTGTCGTCGGCGTACAAGGCTGAACAGCCGGAATGACAGCTGCGCTGTAGTCCCGTTGACCGGCCTCGCACATGCGTTCGGTTGAGCGTGTGCGGCGGTTGCCGTTAACCCGGCAGAGCGGCAGGAACTGATCTCGTCGGGCTCGCTGCCTCGAACGCATCCCACAACAGGTTGAGCGGATGGTCTGCGGCGTAGCGGTCACGCTCGCCGCGGCGGGCGAAGATTCCGGTGACGATTTCAAGTGCGGGCTTGTAGTCGTTGGCGAGGTCGATCTTGCGTAGGGCGCGGCCGGGCAGGCGTCCTTCCAGGACGGCGTCGGCGACTCGTTCCGTGGTGAGCATGCATCCGTGCATCAGCTCGGTGTTGAGCAGGTTGAGGCCGTAGTTGAGTGAGTCGATGTCGGCAATGACGTCGAGCGTGCCGCGGTAGTCGGGGCCGTACCAGCGGCCGAGGAACTGGGCGAGCAGGCCGGCGGTCGGTGCGAGCAGCGGCAGGCTAGGCAGCTTGGCTGAGGTCACCGGGGTGTCCGGCAGTTCGCGGGTGGTGAGGTTGGTGAGCAGTGCAACGCGTTCGCGATGCCATTCCAGGAAGTCGTAGTCGAGTTCGGGCGGCCGGCCTGGCTGGGCGGCGAAACTGCCGCAGACCATGTCGACCTTTTTGGCGTCGAGTTTGCGCCATAGGTCGCGGGTGCGGACGTGCTCGATGTTGAGGTGGATGTCGCGACGCTCGAAGTCCTCACGCAGCGACGGCCAGACGGCGCCAAGGAACTCGACGGTGAACTCGGTGGTGCCGAAGGTGACGGTGGAGCCGAGTCGTCGCCGGCTGCGGTGCAGGCTGTCGGTCCACGAGCCCAAGGTCTGGATTGCCAGCGCGACGACCTCCTCGCCGGACGGGGTGAAGAGGAAGTCCTTGCCTCGTCCCTGTTTTAGTACCAGCGCCTCGCCGACGAGGCGGGTTGCGACCCGGTTGAGGTTGTCGAGCTGCTTCTGCACGCTGGACTGTTCACGGCCCAAGACGCGAGCCGCGCGCTGTGCGGTGCCCGCAGTGTGCACGACGGCGAGGGTGCGGAGCTGATCGAGGCTGACGTCGAGCATCTCCGGCGGGCAGCCCAGCAGGGTCGCCAGCAGTTCCTCCGCGTCAACCTCGTCTGCGATGCCGGGCACCGTCGCCTCCTAGTTCCAGCTTGTCGGCGGACACACCCTGACATGCGAGTTGTTCGCGTGGACAGTTGGGTTGTCGATGATCGCAGTTGTACCCGTACTGTCCGAAAGATGTCCACTCGGACATCTAAAGTCGCGCTACTGTACTTCCGAACATCTAGTCGGGGTGCTCGATCCGGCACTCGATCATCGGCGGCATCGGCGTCCTGCCTGTCGCGGACGGGGAGGCTCACGATGACCAGTGCTCGCAGCATCGCCGAAGAGGCGCTCGCAACCTCTTGCTACTTCCGGACCACAGTGGACACTCCATATCGCAAAGCTCTCGTGCAGATCAACGAGGACTGCAACCTGCGCTGCGCCCACTGCTTCGTGTCGGCCACCCGCATCGGTAGGCAGATGCCTCTGGCTGACATCGTCGGCAAGGTGATCCCGCGGCTGAGCGAGGCACGAGTTCGGCGGATCACCATCACCGGCGGCGAGCCCACGATCCACCCCGACTTCATGGCCATCGTGCGCGCCTTCCTCACGGCCGACATGGACGTCGGAATCTGCACGAACGCCACCAACTTGAGCGACCAGCAGATCGACGAACTTTCGAGTCTCGGCGTGCACTGCAACGTGTCGCTCGACGGTTTCGCCGCAGACTCGCACGGCAAGTTCCGCGGCGACCGGGTGAGTTTCGACGTCACGGTCGCCACGGTGAGGAAACTCGGCGCCGCCGGGATCTTGCAGGGCTTGTTGTGCACACCGAACTCGTTGGCGCAGAACGAGGAGTACGTCGAGCTGTGCACGTTCGCCCGTGATCACGGGGCGCGCTACGTGTTGCTCAACCCGCTGGGCAGCATGGGACGCGGAGTCAAGTCGCAGGGCCGGCTCGCGAAGACCACCCTGCACATGCAGGAGATCCACGCGTTGACCGCGCCCTTCGACGGGCCGGACCTCGACATCGCCCACATCCGCTTCCCCAACACCGTCGGCAAGCCGTTGTCCGGCTGCGAAGCGGGAACGATCATCTACGTGTTCACACCCGGCGATGTCACCGTCTGCCCGTACTTGGTGTTCGCCGCCCGCACGCCGGCATCCCAGCACGCCGACACCGAGTTCATCGTCGGGAACATCTTCACCGACACGGACATCGCGCAACGTCTGGACGACTACCGGTTCCACGACCGCTACCAAGTCGGCACCAACAGCACCTGCGGGTCCTGCTCGATGAGCACGGAATGTGGCAAGGGCTGCCCCGCCGCCGTGGTCGCGTCCGGCGGGCGGATCGGCGATGTCGACGCCGAGCAGTGCCCGATCACGACCGATCATGCCGCTGGAGAACGTCGGCTGCTGCCGCTGATGCCCGTATGACCGTCGTCTTCGACGAACCCCGACGTCTGCCGGGCACGCTGATCACGTTGGACGGCCCTGGCGGCGTCGGCAAGTCGACCGCGGCGAAGCTGGTCGCCGACACGTTGATCGCGGCGGGCGTGCCGGTGCTCGCGACAGCCCAGCCGTCCCGAGCGCCGCTGGGCGAGCTGGCACGGCACGGCACCGACACCTACAAAGGCATGGCCCTGGCGTGCCTGTGCGCAGCCGACCGACACCACCAGCTCGACGCCGAGATCAAACCCGCACTGCGCGAAGGCCAAGTGGTCATCTGCGACCGCTACGTTGCGTCCTCGCTCGTACTGCAGGGCCTTGATGGCCTGTCGGCCGAGACGGTGTGGCAGCTCAACCACGGCGTCTACCGACCAGACCTCTCTGTCATCCTCAACGGCGACCCCGCCGTAATCGACCACCGACTCCGCACACGCGGCGGGCACAGCCGTTTCGAACGCGCCGAGGACAACAGTGACATGGAGTCTGGGCTCTACGTCCACGTCGTGGCGGACCTGCAGAGCAAGGGTTGGCCGGTGGAAACGCTGGACTGCACCACCGACGACGACGCCACGAACGCCGCCGGGATCGTGTCGCTGATCCACCGAGTACTCGAGGAGAAGACGCCGGTATGCCACTGAGCCTGCTCACCGTCAACGTCGGCGCACCGTCGATCGACCGCGCTCGCCGGCAGCTGCGATGGCTCGCCGCTCGCCCGGAGCAAGTCCTGGTGCTGACCGAAACCAAGGCCACGGCGGGCAGCATGTTCCTGGCCGAGGCCTTCACGTCCGCCGGATACTCGGTCACCTACCCCGAGCACGCGCCGGGCGAGCTCGGCGTGATGATCGTCAGCAAGCTCGCCGCCACGATGGACCCCCTCGGCGCCGCCTTGGATTACCTGCATGCACGTGCTGCCGGCGTCGTGGTCGACACCGATGAAGGACCGCTTCGCGTTGTGGGCGTTTACGTGCCGTCCCGCGACTCCACCCTGGAGAAGACCGAGCGGAAGAAGACGTGGCTCGTCCGGTTTTCCGACGCCCTGAAGCGGACGGCTTCCGACGAGTCGTTGGTGGTGCTCGGCGACCTGAACGTGCTCGAGCCCAGCCACCAGCCCGCCCACCGCGGCCAGTTCGCCCAGTTCGAGTACGACTTCTACACCGGCTTGACCGAGCTGCACGATCTCACCGACCTGTTCCGGCACCTGCACCCCGAACTGGTCGAACACAGCTGGGCCCGCCGCCCAGAACTCGGCTACCGCTACGACCATGCCCACGGCTCACCGGCGGTCGTCCAGCGGCTCATGGCCTGCAAATACGTGCACGAGACCAGGGAACTCTCGCCGGACGGCTCGCGGCTCACCGATCATTCGGGACTCGCCGTCCGGTTGTCGCTAACCGCAAACCGGACGCTGCTAACGTCGGACCCCACCACGGCGGTCAACGCGCAAAACGAGCCGGAGCCGACTCTGTTCTGAACTCCGGCATCACTCGCGCAGGCTGCCGCCCAGTCCGCCGACCGCGAGGAACGCCCGCCGGATGTCCACCACCCTCACCCCACGCATCGGCGCTCGGGTGCTGCTGCTCGACGCCCACGACCGCGTGCTGCTCATCCACGCCTGCGATCCGCACGACCGCGGCCACGACTGGTGGGAGTTGCCCGGCGGAGGTTTGGACGAGGACGAGGAGCCGGTCGACGGCGCTCGCCGCGAAGTAGCGGAGGAGACCGGAATCGTTCTTCCCTCGCTGGGCCGCAAGCTGTGGATCCGGGAATCCCGCTTCCACTACAAGGGGCGCGACCATCACCGCATCGATCACGTCTTTCTGGCTCGTGCCACGGACACAGCTCCGAAGGTCGCGCTCAAGCCCACTGAGAACGAGAAGGCTGGGCTGATCGAACGGCGCTGGTGGTCAGCCGCCGAACTCCATCAGACGACGGCCAAACTCCTTCCCGCCAGTCTCCCCAGGTTGGTCGAGGACCTTCTGGCAGGCACGTTGAGCACGACGCCGCTCAACCTCTTCGATTGACCACACCGGTTCGCTGAGTCTGCTGGCGGTAGGTGCACGTGGTCGGCGCGACATCGCGTGTTGCGCTGGACACTCTGATCCAGGACGTGCTTGCCCGCGTCGGAAACCTCAAGCGGCGGTAGAAGCGGCAGCGGTCCCCTGCGGCGCCTGCCCGCCGGGGACCGCTGCGGTGAGCTCAGGAGCTGAAGGCGCCTGCCTTCACGGCTGCGATGAACCGAGGTAGGTCAACCTTGATCGCCGCCGTCGGGTTCTTGCTGTCGCGGGCTGCGCCGTGAGGTGCGAGCTCGACGCACTGGCCGTTGTTGTCACCGCTGCTGTAGCTGGACTTGCGCCATCGGGCGCGGGTGAGGTCGTGCATGCCTCAACCCCTCTCGTTACTGCTTCCACAGGTCGTTTCTCAGCGTAACGAGCAGGTCGCGTGACTTCTCCGGCGAGAGCGCCCGCTGCCGGATCTGTAGAAAACGCTTCTCGTAGAACGCTCGTCGTGCACGAATGTGGTAGGTCGCTGACTCGCCGTGCTGGGTGTATGCGTAGGTCTTGCCGGGCTGCGCGTCGAACCGCACAATCGTGAAGTCTTGCCCCATCAATGGGTAGGCGCCTGCCGAGCGCGGAATGATCTCGATCCGGTGCCTGTGGGACTCTTCGATGAGCCGGTCGATCTGCTCCCTCATGACCGCGGCACCACCGATGTTGCGCCGCAGAACGTCCTCGTCGTAGATCACGTTCAGACGGAGCGGGTTGTCACGCGCGAGGCACTTCTGCCGGTCCAGGCGGAGTGCCTCTGATCGGTCGAGATCGGCCTCGGTCAGCTCCGGGTCGACTTCGGCGCGGACGCTGCGGACGTAGCTCGCCACCTGATGCAGACCGAAGACGTACTTACCGTGGTAGACGTCGAGTTCCGACGCGCGTTGCTCATCGGCGAAGTAGTCGCTGGCGAAGCCGGGCACTGTGTCGCCATGGGTGACAAGGATGCTGTCACCGTCAGGCCTCTCGAGCTGCCGGACCAACTCGTCGATCTCGTGCTCAGCGACGCCGTACACCTGTCCGAGGTGGCGAATGTGGCGTGACGTGATCTCGCGATCAGCTTGTTCAAGCCGGCGATCCCGGCGGTGCGGGTAACGAGGCCGTCCTTCTCCCAGCGGGTGAGGATCTTGGGTGCGGTCGACTTGCCGATTCCGGCGGCGGTGGACAGGGCGGTGGCGGTGCTGCCGGGGTTGTCCCGGAGTGCCTGCCACAGCTTCTCCTCGGTCTCCGTGCGCGGCTTCGCCGTGTCGGTCGCCGGAGCTGGGACGGCTCGAAGGGTACGGTTGGTGGACATGACTACCTCGCAGTGGTGACGTTTCGGATTGGGTGGTCATGCCCCGGCCGGAGCTGGTGCGGCCCCTGGTGCGCATCCGGTGGTGTGTCGGGCCGCACGACTATGGACGCTTCCTTCGGCGCATGAAGTCAAGCGGTACATCGAAAAACCCCTTGTCTCCTGTGGACATACGCCGCTGTGACGACCAGCGATATCTGTCACTTGCCAGGGGTACTTGTCACCAGGGCGTTTCGCTGCGGTCGATGGCGGCGAGCTCGTCGGGCGAGGTTGTCGAGACGCTGCTGAACGGCGGTGTAGTGGTGACTGTGGTGCCCAAAGGGACATGCTGGACGGCACGTTGATTCGGAGGTGGCGCACCAGGTTGCGGGCTGGAATGCAGATCCATCGCCGCGAGACCTTTGCCCGGTCTGCGAGCACCGCTCCGCGCCCTGCTTGCCAGCGTTGGCCAGTTCGGTGAGCCCCCGTTGGGACGCGTTGCAGTGTCTTATGGTGGCGCTGGCGAACGTGCTCGGCGAGGAACTGCGGGTGGTCAGCACGCATGAGATCCGTCTTCCCGGTGCAAGCGCAGGACTCTTCCACCGCCGCAGCGGTCGTCTGATGTGGTCAGTCCACCGATGATGGCGAGCAGATCCTTCTCGACGGTGCAGTTCATCTCGACCAGGCGATGACGTCCGTTGTGGCCAACTTCTGCTGCAGCAAGAAGGCGGCGGGATTACTCCATTCGGACTCTATGGTGTGTGGTCAGTGTTAATTAGCGTTCCTTCGGGTACGCCGGGTAACTCTGCGATCACCGGGTGGTGATCATCGCTCGGCGGTGGGCTTGAGGGGGGTCATGCTGATGTCGCGCGCCAAGCAGCCGCTTCGCAGGTCGATGTTCACGTCGTTCTCGCCCGACTTGCCAACAGTGCGTTGTGCTGGCCTTCGCTGGTTATCCGTGACCTGCTGACAATCGAGGTTTCGTTGTTGGTGGGGGTTCACAGCGCAGTTGTTCCCCCGTACCGGCGCGCACCGCGGCACAGTGCGCTCTCAGGTTGACGCGGAGTTGTGCTGGTGACAGTTGCCGTGCCGATGGATTCCTGTTGTTCCTCGTTTCCCTGGGAGTGCGGATGAGTCTGCTTGGTGTCAGACGGACAAAGCGGCCATACAGACCTGGAGGTAGATCGCCGGTTGCCGCCATGCTCGTGGCGGCATTGGTCGCCTCCGTAGTACCGGCGGTACCGGCGGTCGCGGTCGCGACTTCACCTGCGGCGTATCACGATCCGCGTGAGTTGTCGTCGTGGCCGAATCCGAAGCAGGAGGGCCGCAAGCACGACTTGCCGAAGGCGGCGGGTGATTTCCGGCCGTTGATGGGCGCGGATGCCGGCAAGGCCGCATCGAAGTTCGATGCGAAGTCCTCGAAGGAGGTCGGCCGGGCGGAGAAGTCTGTCGATTACGTCAACTCGGACGGCACCAGGACGACGGTGTTGTCGAAGGTGCCGGTCAGTGTCCGTGATGACAAGGGCGCCTGGCGACCGGTCGATACCCGGCTGACCGAGGATCGCGGTTCCAAGCGCGCGAAGACCGGTCTGCACCAGTTGAAGCCGGAGTTCGCCGCGTCCGCTGAGGACCGTAGTCTGGTCACCCTGGGGCCGGTGAGCCTGGGTGAGTCGGGTCAGCGGATCTCGGTCGCGCTCGAGGGCGCGCGCCGGGTTGGCCGTCAGATCAAGGACTCGAAGGCGACCTACGTCAACGTGCTGCCGGACACCGATCTGGAGTACGAGGTCGAGCCGGGCAGTGTCAAGGAATCCATCATCCTCAAGAAGCCCACGCAGACGAGCAGCTGGGTGTTCCGGATGGACACCGGGTCGCTGACTCCGTCGCTCAAGGACGACAGTGTGCTGATCTCCGACGCCAAGGGCAAGGTCGTGGCGTCGTTGCCGCCGATCGTGACCTGGGACTCCTCGGGCAGTGCCAAGGACAACAAGGCTCCCGCGCAGACCGGTGGCACCTACGGGCTCAAGCAGGACGGCAAGACCTGGCTGCTGACTGTCTCGGTCGACCCCACGTGGCTGAACGACAAGGCGCGGGTGTTCCCGGTGATCGTGGACCCGACCTACACCTACGGGTTCAACAACGACGACGAGTCGAGGGCCTACAAGTCCGACGGCTACCAGTGCACCAACTGCGGTATCGCGGTCGGCAACTCGAAGTCCGGGCCCGGCGGCGGTGACTCGATCTGGCGCACGGCGTTCCGGCACGACTTCACGCCGTTGTTCGGCAAGAACATCATCGGCGCCCGCTACGACTTCTGGCGCAACGCCCAGACCGGGTCGAACTTGTCGTGGCAGTCGAACCTGCACCACGCGACCTCCTTGGACATCAACGGGATCGGCCAGCACCTGGCGTCGGGGCCGATCGGTGACCGGGGCTCGATCCAGTCCAAGACGCTGACCGACTTCATCGCGGGCAAGGTCAACGCGCGGGACAACAGCACCTGGTTCATGCTCACCGGTTCGGAGGGCAGCGACTGGTCGTACAAGAACATGCAGGTCAACCTCATCGTCGACCACGGCACCGCGCCGCCCGCGACGTCACTGGTGAGCCCGGCCGACGGCAGTGTGCTGACGAGCCTGACGCCGACGTTGTCGGTGAGTCCGGTGAGCAACCCGTCCGGGGACGGCACGCTCTACTGCTTCAAAGTCGCCACCGGCGCGGACGGCCAGTCCGGCATCGTCGTCGACTCCGGCTGCATCACCGGCAACACCTGGACAGTGCCGCAAGGTGTGCTCACCGACGGCACGAACTACACCTGGACAGTGCTGACCGCGCTCGCCGGTGGGGTGACCACGACGCATCCGGGATGGACAGGGCACTTCAAGGTCGACCAGCGCATCGGTGACACCGGCCCTGCACCGAAGGACACGGTGGGTCCGGTGACGGTGAACCTGGCCAACGGCAACGTCCACCTTGAGGACGCCGGGCCGACGTTCAACACGGTAGCCGGTTCGTCCGGGCTGACGTTCAGCTACAACTCCCAGGCTAGCGAACCCTTTGGGTTGCGCGCCTCGTACTTCAACGACTCCACCCGCTCCGGGACGCCTGATGCGAACCCGGTGCTGGTGCGCAACGAGCCTCAGGTCAACTCCGACTGGGGCACCGAGTCGGTGTTCGCGCCGGCGTTGGCGCAGGATTGGTTCGTGGGCCGCTGGGAGGGTTTCTTCCAGGTCCCGGTGACCGGCACGTACCACTTCGGTGGTGTGCACGCGAACGGCGCGAAGATCTGGGTCAACAACACGTTGGTGTACAACAACAAGAACGCCTCGGACGTCAACTTCGCACTGACGAGCCAGAACGGCCCCGTGACCGAGATCGCGCTGACGGCAGGCCAGCGAGTACCGATCAAGGCCGAGCTGTACCACTCCAGTGGTCCTGGCCGGATGAAGCTGTTCGTGCAGACCAACGAGGCCTCGAACAAGGCGGTGCCGCCGCAGATCATCCCGGCGTCGTGGCTGTACACCCAGGACCTGCCCGCATTGCCGTTCGGCTGGCAGCTGGGCGCCAACCTGACCGGTGACGGCTCCACCTACACCAAGGCCCAGGTACAGGACCAGACGATCGTCCTCACCGACGGAACCGGCACCAAGCACACCTGGACCAAGACCACGACCGGCACCTACACCCCGCCCGCGGGTCAGGACGGTGTCCTCGGCCTGGACACCGGCGGCAAGATCACGCTGCACGAGGGCGGCAACGTCTACAACTTCAACGCCGACGGCACTCTCGCCTCGGAGTCGTCTGTTCTGGACAGTCGCAAGCCCGCGGCGAACGCGATGAGCTGGAACGGCACCCCGTCCCGCCTGTCGCAGATCACCGACCCGGTCTCGCAGCGCTCGCACAAGTTGTTCTACAACCGGCCAGGGGACGACTGCTACGCCGGCCGCACACCCCCGCCAGAGGGGGACACGCTGCCGCCGTCGCAGATGCTGTGCCGCATCCAGTACTGGGACGGCTCGCAAACCTACCTGTGGTACCGGGGTGGCATGTTCTCGCGCATTGAGAACCCCGGTAACGACTTCACCGACTACGGCTTCAACGCCGACGGCACGATCGTCGCGACCCGCGACTCCAAGGCGGTGGACTGGGCTGCACAGGACCCGGCCACCCGCAACATCATCGAGACGTACACGGTCGTCAACTACGGCACGGTCGGCACCCGCAAGGGCGCCACCAGCGTGCAGACCCCGGTGCCCAACGGACAGGCCGGGCAGCCCGGTGGTGGGCGTCCCGCGCACGCCTACCGCTACGACCCTGCCAATCGGCAGACCTTCATGGATATCTCGTGGCACTACCCGGCGTCCGGCTACGCGATGAAGGTGACCTATGACGACGCCGACCGTCAGCTGACCTCGACCGATGCGACGGGCAAGACGACGTCGACGACGTGGAACAGTAAGGACAAACAGCTCACGTCGACTGATGCCGCAGGGCGGATGTCCTCGACGGTCTATGACCACAACGACCGGCCCATCGACCAGTGGGGGCCGGCACCGGCGAGCTGTTTCACCGGGCAGCACCCCACCGCGGCCTGCGCGGCGACGATGCCGCACACCCGCACCAACTACGACGAAGGCATGCAGGGCCTGGCCGTTTCGTGGTGGAACAACACCAGCATGACCGGCACCGTGAAGACGTACGTGACGGGCGGCCTGGGCGCTGGCGGTGCGGTCGACGCGCACTTCGACGGCACCACAGCACCAGCCGCCGGTCTGGGTGGCGCGGGATACTCAGCGCGCCTCACCGGCGAAATCACCTTCCCGGACGCGGGTCAGTACACCCTGAAGGTCGTGGGCGACGACGGGGTGCGGCTGTGGATCGACGACAGGCTTGTCGCCGACGGTTGGCGCGACCAGGGGCCAACCCCTTACACCGCCAGCTACACGCCGCCGGCCGCGGGCGCGATCAAGCGCATCCGCATCGACTACAACAACACCGGCGGCCCTGGCGATCTGCACCTGCACTGGACTCGACCCGGTGGTGCCGAACAGATCGTGCCCGGCACCTACCTGCGGCCCAGCTATGGCTTGGTGACCTCTACTGCGAAGGGCGAGTCCGCCGGCGTACCGGACAAGGTCAGCTCGACCAGCTACACCGACAACGGACTTGACGCCGCGTACGGCCTACCGACAAGCACGCTGAACGCGGGCATCACGGTGCGGAACAGCCACGAGCCGGTCGGCAGCGGATATCTGCGCAGGACAGGCAAAACCATGCCAACCGGTGCGCAGAGCACGGATGTCCACTACGGCGACACCGAGACGCGGGACAACCCGTGCACCACAGAGGTCGAGTCGATCAACCAGGGAGGCTTGGTCAAGCTCACCCGCCTGCCCGCCCCGGCATCCGGCACCGCCCGGGAGGACGAGCAGATCTACGACGCCTCTGGCCGGATTGTCGCCAAAGGCACCAGCGGAGCCTGGACCTGTACTACCTACGACGGCCGGGACCGGGTGACCTCGGTGAAGTACCCGGCCACCTCCTCGGCACCCGAACGCACCATCACCACCAACTACGCCGTGAACGGCGATCCGTTGATCACCTCGGTGTCGGACTCCAACGGAACCATCACCACCAAGACGGACCTGCTGGGCAAGGTCATCGAGTACACCGACACCCAAGGTGTACGAACGCAGACCACCTACAACCTGGCAGGCCGCATCACCTCGGAGACGGTGACCCCGCCCAACGCGGCCGACGCGGCGCAGACCACCACCTACACCTACGACGATGCTGGTCGTGTGCTGACGGTGTCCCTCGGTGCAACGGTGCTCGCGTCAGCCGCCTACGACGCGGCGGGCGAGGTGGCCTCGGTCAGCTACACCGGTGGCAGTGCCCTGGCGTCCGTCGGCAAGGACTCTGCGGGCCGGACCGTGTCGCACGCGTGGCGAACCAGCGACAACGTCCAGGTCGACTCGACCGTGGTCCGCACCCGTGCGGGCACGATCATCGACGAGACACTGGGCGGAGCCGACGCGCGGCCAGGTGGCTCGAACTACGTCTACGACGCGGCCGGCCGGTTGACCGAAGCGTGGGTGCCGGGTCACCACTACACCTACGACTTCACCTCCAACGCGCCAACAGGCTGCCCGACCGGCACTCAGGGGAACGCGGGCCTGAACACCAACAGGGTCCGGCTGCTGGATGAGACCTCGTCCGGCGTAGCGGAGACCGGCTACTGCTACGACGCGGCGGATCGGCTGCTGACCACCATCGGCGCCAACGGGGTGAGCGACGTCCGCTACGACAGCAGCGGCAGCACCACCCAGTACACGCAGGGTGCGACCACGACGTACCTGTCCTGGGATGGCGCGGACCGCAACATCGCGGTACGAGTCACCGGCGCCGATCCGGCGAACGTCTCCTACGTCCGCGACGCGACCGACCGCGTCGTGCGCAGAACGGCCACCCTGGGCGACACCAGCACCGACGTGCGCTACGGCCACACCGGCGACGGGGACACGGCCGATCTCGCCCTCGGCCCGGACAACAGGATGCTGTCGCGCAGCATCAGCCTTCCCGGTGGCGTGCTGTACACCTGGAAGCCGGACACGTTCACGTTCGATCACCCGACAGTGCGTGGTGACCTGGCGCTGACGACCGGCGCGGACGGCAAGCAGGTCGGCGGGTTGCGCACGTTCACGCCATTCGGTGAGCCACTGCGTACCGACGGCACCATCGACCCGGACAACGTCCCGGACAACATGCCTGGCCAGATGGACCACGGCTGGCTCGGACAGCACCAGCGCCCCTACGAGCACGCCGGAGCGCTGTCGATCGTGCAGATGGGAGCCCGGCCCTACAGCCCGCTGCTCGGCCGTTTCCTGTCCGTCGACCCGGTCGAGGGCGGCAGCGCCAACGACTACGACTACGTCAACGCCGACCCGATCAACATCATGGACCTGGACGGCAAGGTCGTCTGGTTCGTGGTGGTCATCGGCGTGCGAATCGGTGTGCAGGTCGCGGCTCGGCAGGCGGCGAAGAAGGCGGCGCAGGCAGCTGCCCGCCAGTTTGTTCAGCGTGCGGCAAACAACCGAGCGTTCGTTCCCCACGTCGGCACACGCGCCCCCAAGGGCGCTGTGCGGGAGAAGTGGCTCAAGGACAACAACTGGCGTTGCGCCACCTGCGGTGTCAAGATGAGGCCTGGCCAGAAGAGCGTCAAGGGTCAAAAGCATTATCACAACGAAGCCACGGCGGGGCATGTCTTTCCGAAGGCGCGTGGAGGCCCCCACGTCTACTTCCCGCAATGTCGGGGGTGTAATATGCAGTGGGGTGACCGTTATCGCGGGATAGTCGCGTTTTAGGTCACCAGCTCGACGACCTGGAAGAGGCATAGCATGGCGGACGACGCGAAGCCCGAGAAGACTCAGAAGCCCAAGCGGCTCAAGTGGTTCTTCAAACAGCCGCGGCGTACCTCCTGCTATGCCTCTTTCTCGGTTGCCATGGGCGAAGCCGAGGTGCGTGCCGTAGTGCGTCATTTTGACGGTGACTGGCACTTCCTCTCGGAAGCTTCCGTAAACGGGACAGGCGACAGCCTCGCCATGGCCGAGCTCGGTTTTATCGCCGACACCCACCCTGAAGTGGTTCCGCTATACGGAATGGAGCCGGGATGGGTGGCGACCTGGGATGCATCGACCAACTTTTGGGAAATTGTTGAAATGGATGAATCCTGGACAAAAATTGCCGAGCGTCCCAGGGATTAGCGACGCAACAGCTGGCTCGCCAGATGGCTCCAAGGTGGTAAGCCGATTCGGAATTCCGGGCGACAGTCCAAGGGGCCGATCAACTCTTGCCTGTTCGCCTGTGAATGAGGGCGGTGGCACTCTCGTCAGCCGCACTGCCGCCGACAGTCGACCCACAGGGCACCACTTGCAGCCGGCCAGACGCCGGGTCCCGGAATCCCTGATCATCGCACTGTTCTTTCCCTCCCCGGCCACGACGGCACCCCGACATCGATGGCGGCGGAGAGCGTGTCGGCGAAGGCGTCGAGGCGTTGCCGGAGAGCGGTGTAGTGGCCTGCGGGCTGGTCTGCGCTGATGAATGGCCATCTCGTGTGGACGTGCCGGATGAGTGGTCCGCCTGGTCGAGGCTGGTCGAGGTTGGGGCGGATGGCGGGGGCGAGGAGGTGTTCGCCGTGGGTGATGCGGACCCAGACCCAGACGGATGCGAGGAGGCGTTTGCTGTCGCCCCAGTCGATGTAGGGGCGGGTCGGGCCGGAGTGGGGTTGTTCGGGCAGGCCGGCGATCAGGGTTTCCCATTCGTCGGGCGAGAGCGACCAGGTTTTGAGCGCGTCGCGTCGTTTGCCGTAGTCGGTCCGGGTGACTGTGGTGTCGAGGCGCTGGGCGATGTTGTGGATGGCGCGGCCGAAGGCGTCGGAGGCGTGGTCTCGGAGCTTCTGTTTGACGACGGCGAGTGCGTTTTCGCTGGCGTAGTAGGGAATCCCGAGTAGTTCTGCGGCCTCGGTGGCGTGGCCGCCGACGCAGATTTGCGCGAGGCGGGCGGCAGCGGCGCGGCGCAGTAGTTGGGGTTTGACGTCGGTGATGTGTGCGAGGTGTTCGGCGTGCCATCCCGGCAGTAGGTGTTGTGGGATGTGCTGGACGCCGAACTGGACCGGTTGCGGGCGTGGGGATCGTGGTCGGCAGCGGACTCCGAGTTCTTTCATCACGTTGCGGGCTCTGATCTCGAGGCCGAGTGCGGTGCGCAAGCCGGGCGAGCAGTGTCCGTCGCCGGCGAGGAACTGCCGGGTCCAGTGCGAGGTGTTGGCAGGCGCGGGGATCACGAGCGTGCGCAGCAGTGTGCGGACCTCATCGACGGAGGTGGTGCTGGTGATCTGGTGGGCCAGGGCGAGCAGATGCGCGCCGGCAGCGGAGTCCAGGGGTGGCTTGTCGTAGAAGGCGATTTCCCGGACGGTCCGGCCGGATCGGCGGATGGTGTCGATCTGCTCGCGGGTGTTGCGGACGTGTTCGTCGATCGCCTGTGCGGCGGATGCGGCGGGTGTGAGGAGGTCGCGGGCCGCCGGCCAGGATGACGCGATGAGGCAGCAGATCAGGCGTAGGTCGACGAAGTAGCGTGCTGGGTCGGTGGGCTGTCCGACGCTGGTGATCGTCTCCGCTGTGCCCGCGAGGAGCAGGCTGAGCAGGCGCGATTGAAAACGGAGGAGCTCGCTGTCGTCGGGGAGAGCTGGTCGGTGGTGTGATGGATCGTCGAGTCGGGTTCGGCAGACGCGCCCGCGGGTGTGGTCGTTGTGCGTGGTCGCGATGACGTTGCGGCAGTGGACAGGATGCAGATCGGCGTTGGTGGGTTGCGTCAGCAGTTGGACCTGGCCGGTGGCGCGGTGGTGGGCGGGCTGGTCGCATCCTGGGCAGAAGTGCTGGAGCTGCCGCCGGTGCAGCGGGCAGGCGAACACGACGGGTAGCCGCCAGATGAGTTGCCAGGCTCCGCCGTGCTGGTCTTGGATCGGGCTGCCGTCTCCGGCCAGGCAGTCTGGGCAGTAGCGGCTGGAGCGGGAGAACACCCAGTTCTCCTTGACGAGAATTCCGTGGTTTTGGCGCTGGCGGCCGGAGAACGCGGGATTCACCGGCGGGTAGCGGTCGGCGAAGCTGATCAGGGTCAGCGCGGTGGCTTCCTCGGCGGACAGGTGTGTGGCGCGAGCGAACGCCTCGGCGTGCTCGGGTGAGAGGGAGTGCAGTCGGCCGGCGGGAATCGTGGGCAGAAGCGGATTGGTCAGTCCGGTGAGAGTGGCGACCCTGGCAGGTGAGAGATCGAGCCTGTGAGCCAGCCGCAGGAGATAGCCGGGCAGGGACTCGCCGGGCAGAGGGCTGAGGCTGCGGGGAAGCGGCCGGATTCCGGTCATCGTGCGGTTTTCCATGGCTGGTGGTCGGCGTCACCGGTGAGGTCGATGTGGCCAGCGAGGTCGCGGGTGTAGGTGTCGAGGAGCTGCCGCAGCGCGGTGTTGTGCGGGCGTGTGCGGGGCTGGCGCAAGCGGGCCCAGAACGCGTAGTCGCTGAGCCTCCAGGCGTCGTGCTGGTGTGCGGGTTGCTGGTCGCGTAGCGGGTGCGGGGCGAAGACGTGTTCGGTGCCGGTGACGCGGGCCCAGACGTAGATCGACGCGCTCTGCCGTTTCCGGTCACCGAGCTGCGGTGTGGGACCGGGAATCCCTTCTGCCGAGGGAAGTTGGCTGGTGAGCCAGCTCCAGGTCGTCGGGTCGATGCACCAGTCGCCGCGCAAGGCGGTCCGGCGCTGGCCGTAGTCGATCAGATGCGGGGTGGTGTCGAGTTGGTCGACCAGCCGGTGCAGGGCGGTGTCGAACTCGTGCGGATCGTCGCGGGCGCGGGCCCAGCGGTGCAGTGCCTTGGTGCTGGAGTAGCACCGGGTGTGTGTGGCCGGGGTGTCGGGGAGGCCGAGTCGCTGGGCGGCCTGTTTGATCGAGCCGCCGGCCGCGAGCTGACACAGGTGTAGCGCCGCGCCGCGGCGGAGGTGGACTTCGGCGATGCCGGTGAAGTGTCCGAAATGCTGGTCGTACCAGTCTTGTTGCAGGAACTGGGCGATCTGCGCGGGACCGAACGGCGTGCGGCGGATGGGCGCGTGCAGTCCGCGGGGTCGTCGGGCGCGGGTGTAGGTCTGCAGGACGGGAGCGACAGCCAGCCGCATGCCCGGCGAGCAGGCCGGCCGGTCCTCCAGGAAGGTCCTGCTCCAGGCGGCCCGGCCGGGGCGGCGGTCGTCGTGGGCCAGCAGGCGCCGCAACACGGTGCTCAGCTCTGGGGGCGAGCTCAGCGTCAGCAAGCTGTCCGCGGTGGCCAGCAGTGTGGCGCAGGCAACCGCGTCCAGTGGCGGTGACTTGTGACGGTGCTGGATACCTTGGCTGCGGCCTCTGCTGGTCGCATAGTGAGCGGTGGACTCGTGCTGTTCGATCAGGTCGGACAGGTGCTCGTCGAAGGCGTCACCGAGGTCGCGTGTGGGAACGAGGTCGCGGCCGTAGGGCCAGGAAACGCGGATCAGGTAGGCGAGCATCTGCAGGTCGACGAAGTAGTGGCGGGCGAGAGTCTCGTGGCCGAGCACGTCGATGCGATCCGGTCGGTCGGTGTCGAGCGCGGCCAGGATGCGGTGCTGCAGGCCGAGCATCGCGGCGCAGGGCGTACTGGCCGGCCGGTCGCGTGCGGCAAGCCAGGCGGCGCAGGCGTTGCGTTTCACCCCGCGTGCGACGAGGCCGACGGTGGACCGGCATTGCGTGGGGTGCAGCCTGGTGGTGGTCCATCGGGAATGGCCGGTGCCGCGCTTGACGTGGACGGGCTGGCGGCAGGCCGGGCAGTGGTGATCGAGGAAGCGATGGTGCTCGGTGCAGGCGAACACCACGGGCAGCCGCCAGGTTCGGCGCCAGGCGCCGCCCAGTTCCCGGCCGAGCTGGGTGTCGTCACCTGCCAGGCAGTCCGGGCAGTAGCGAGTGGAACGGGTGAACAGCCACCGGTCGAAGTAGGTGGTGCTGCCCCACCGGTTCGGGCCGCGTGTGGGTTTGGCGGCCGGGTAGCGGTCACCCAGCGCGCTGAGGAACAGGGTGTCGGTCTCGGCCGGGGTCAGCTTGGTGGCGTGCGCGAAGGCGTCGCGTGCGGCGGGAACGACGTGGACGGTCAGGCCCAGGGCGGCGGCGTTGTTGTGGTGTCCGGTGTTCAGGCCGGTGAGCGTGACCACACGGGCGGGTGTGAGGTCCAGCCTGTAGGCCAGGCGCAGCACGAAACCGACGATCGACTCGTCGGGCAGCGGGTCGAGGCTGCGGGGAAGTGGCCGGCGGTGCGCGGTCATGCTCCCCGGCCGCTGTGCTGACTGCCGCTGGCGGGGATTCCGGTGTCGTCGAACACGGTGTTGCGTGCCTTGCGGCGGCCTTTGGTGTCCGACTTGACCGCCGGAACCCGCGGGATCTCGCCGGCGGTGGCGTCGCGGGTGGGATCGTTGCCGAGGTTGATCAGGATGCTGTCCAGCAGGTCCGCGGTCAGCTTCTCGGCTCCGGTGTCGACCGCCTCGGTGCAGCCGTCCTCGATGAGGCGTTCCAGCAGTCCGATCACGCCGCCGGTGCGGCGGAACAGGTACTCGGGCATCGTGCCACCGGTGAGCATTCCGGCGTGGGCGTGGAACAGGCGCAGGTGTTGCTCCAGCCCGGCCAGATGGGCGGTCCAGGCGGCGATGCCTTCCGCGGTGTCGTAGCGGAATGGCTCCAGGTGAACCAAGTCGAAGCGCCGTTCGGTCTGGGTGGCCGGGTCATCCCCGGCAGACGCGCTGGCGGGTGGCGGGAAGACCCACTGGCCGGTGCGCGGGTCGTGGCGTCCTTCGCGCAGCAGCCCGGAGCCGGGGATATTGACGCCGATGAGCACGAGCGTGGTGTGCATGCTCATGAAGGCGCGCATCAGATCGAGGGTGTCCTGGTCGTCGGCGCGGTGCATCTTCAGCCGGGTGATGTCGTCCAGGAGCAGCACCCGGTTGCCGTGGTCGCGCAGCGAGGTGCGGACCGCGCGGGTCAGCTGCGGCAGGGTCATTCCTTTGTGGTCGGCGCCGAAGAAGTCCAGGATCGCCTGGCAGGTGCTCTTGGGTTTGGCGGTCACCGGGGTCTGGACGTAGGCGACCGGGGCGTGCAGGTCGCGGGTGCCGGGGATCGCGGTGGGGTTGAGCTGGTGGTGCAGGTCCAGCCAGGCGTCCTCGAACGCGGCGGCGATCTCGCAGGCGGTCTCGGTCTTGCCCTGGTAGCCCCCTCCCGTGATCATCAGTTCGGGACGGGTGGTCGGCTTGTGCTTGAGCGCGTTGGTTTGCAGCCGGGACCGCATCAGCCGGGCGACCGCGGCGCTCATCGGTGTTTCCTGCAGCGGCAGGTTGGCGTGGCTGGCGGCGCGGTGCAAGTCGTGCAAGGCCCGCTTGCGAGGACTCAGCGCGCGGTAGTCGGCCAAGTTCAGCAGGTGCGGGCTGGAAGGTGTGCCGCGTCAGCCGCCACTGCCGCCAGCCCTCGACGGTCTCGCGGTCGGCGACAGGTCCGGGCAGGACGAACGGGATGGCCGTCTGATCATCGGGATGCTGGGTCATGAGGCGCTTTCCGAGTGTTGCGCGGATGATGCAGATGCAGATGCGGATGGTTCGGTGTCGGTGAGCAGGAACAGCGAGCCGCGGCGGAACGTCTCTCCCAACGGCGGTGGCGGGCTGACAGGCCCGACGGCCACGGCCTCTTCACGGCGGCGGCGCCGATCAGCGTCCACAGCCTGCTGACTCGTGCGGGCGCGCGTGACCCAGCCCTGCTCCGCGTCGTCTCGAGCAGGCTTGCGTGCTCGTGCAGGCCGGGGCTGCGGTGGTGCCCGCTGCCGACGTGGGCGCGGAGTGTCGTGATGGACGATCAGCGAGATGATGAGTCGCTGTCGGTCGCCGTGCGGACCCGACGCTGCGACGGCGTGCTCGTCACGGTCGCCAGAAGCGACATCGACGACGAGGCTGGTCTGCTGTACGACGAGGTCCACGCTCAACTCGGCCGGCGTCCGCCGTTCCTGGTCCTGGATCTCCGCAGGGTCACGTTTCTGGGGTCGACCGGGCTCCACGCGCTGGTCAACAGTCGTGGCTGAAGCCGTGGAATCGGGAACTCGGCTGCTGGTTGTCGATGACCCCGTGCCGTGCTCTGGCCACTGACGATGACCAATCTGGATCGGCTCGTCGAGCTGGCCGACGGCACCGCTCAGCTCGCCACATCTCGGCCTGGCGCGTCGAGCCCTGGTTCGGATGCTCCGGCGTACCGGCGACGAAGCGCTCGTTTGCCCGAGAGCAAGCACTACGGGAACGCCTGCACGAGCGGCTCACCTCGGCGCTACCCGGCCGAGTCCACCTCAACGGCCCCGAGACGGCCCGGTTGCCCAACACGCTCAACATCAGCATCGACGGCATCACAGGACAGGAACTGCTCGACGCCACAACAAGTGCCGCCTCCACCGGCTCGGCCTGCCACAGCGGCCACCACCAGCCCTCGCCCGTGCTCGCCGCCATGGGCACGCCCGCAGATCGCGGCCTCAGCCCAGGCTGGCTCGCGGCATTGCCGAGCAGCGCATGATCGTTGGGCCGTCCAGCCGGTTGACGTGCCTGCCCACGCTCGCCCTGGGGCGTTCGACTCTCGCGAGGCTTCGCGGGCGGGGCCAACGGCAGCGCAGCTCGGGCCTACCCGCGCAGGCGTCGTACGTGGAATGGCACCAACTGGTCTGTCAGGTAGCGCTGGTCACGGCGGCCGTCCGAGCGGCGCGGCGAACTGGTGGCCGCAAGCGGTGAGCGCCGCGCGTTAGGACACCTCAGCACGTCTCCTGCAGTGCTGGCGGGCCCGATTGCTCTGACATCGATGCTCGCAATCGCGTGCATCAAGCCGTCCAGACCTTCGCGTGAACTGATCCACATGGACGGCGAGTTATCCACAAGCTGTGGACGGCTCGCCTTTGCGCTGACAGGTTCGTGCTTCGTTCTTCGGGGTCGCGGTGCCGTCGGCCTTGTCTCGCCATCATGCGTCGACGAGGCCGCGGAACGCGGGGATCGGAGACAGTGAGAGGATTGCGAGGGTGTCGGCAACTACCAGTGACACCGAGAAGGCAGCCGGGGTGCTCCGGGCCGGAGGCCTGGTGGCCTTCCCCACCGAGACCGTCTACGGTCTGGGCGCGAACGCCGAGGACCCCGGCGCCGTGGCGCGTGTCTTCGAGGTCAAGGGGCGCCCGCCCTCACACCCGCTGATCGTCCACATCGGTGGCGCCGAGCAGCTGGGCAACTCGGTCGAAGACGTGCCCGAGACCGCGCGCCTGCTGGCTGAACGCTTCTGGCCGGGGCCGCTGACGCTGGTCCTTCGGCGCGGCCGTCGGGTGCCGCTCGAAGCGACGGGTGGTCTGGAGACGGTGGCCGTGCGCGTGCCGGACCACCCCGTCGCGCTCGCCTTGCTGTCAGCTTTCGGCGGTGGTGTGGCGGCTCCGTCCGCCAACCGGTTCGGCTCGGTCAGCCCCACCACGGCGAGCCACGTTCGTGTGGAACTCGGCGATGCCGTTGACTTTGTGCTGGACGGAGGCCCCTGCGAGGTCGGTGTCGAGTCGACCATCGTCGACGCCACGGGTGACGTCCCGAGCGTCCTGCGGCCCGGCGGTGTGACGCGGGAGGATCTCGAGGCGGTGCTGGGCTTTCCGCTTGCGGTTCCTTCGACGAGCCGCGTCCGGGTGCCCGGCCAGCATCCGTCGCACTACGCGCCGCGGGCGCGGGTCGTTCTCGTCGAGCTCGAGAAGCTCGTCGTCGAAGCAGAGCTCGCACAAGAGCTGGGCCATCGGGTGGGCGTGTTTCTTCCCCCGGCCATCGGCGGCGCCTCGGTGAAGGTGCATGCCGCGGTGGAGATCCCCGACTCGATGGCCGCCTACGCACGCGGGCTGTACGGATTCCTGCGCGAGCTCGACCAGCGGGGATGTGACCTCATCTTCGCGTCTTTGCCGATGGAGGCCGGGCTGGGACTCGCGATCGCCAACCGGCTCCGCCGCGCTTCGGGACCCCGGCCCTCCGACTGACGTCGCCGACGGTTTGAGGCCGTACCCGGCGCTGGCCGTCACGATGCGGAGACGGAAGCATCCAGCCCGCGGGACGCAACCAGGTGCGCACCGCCGTCGGCCAGGCGGTAGCACAGGCCGACCACGGCGGCCTGGCCGGCAGCCACCCGCTCGGCGAGCAGCCGGGAGCGATCCAGCAGCAGGTCGACGGTCCGGCTGATGTGCTCGACGAGGATCTCGTCGGCCTGCAGGCGCCCGGCAGCGCGCGCCGCCAACACGCTGGGCGTGACGCGCTCGACGACATCCCGGATGTACCCGGCCGGCACCGTGCCTTCGTCGAGCGCGGCGCACGCCGCACCGACCGCGCCACACGCGTCGTGACCGAGGACCACCACCAGCGGGCAGTCCAGCACGCCCACCGCGTACTCGACGCTGCCCAGGACCTCCGTGCCGATGACGTGGCCAGCGGTGCGTACCACGAACAGATCTCCCAGGCCGCGGTCAAAGATGATCTCGGCAGCCAGCCGGGAGTCAGAACACCCGAACAGCACGGCGAACGGGCGCTGGGCCGGTGCGATCTCGGCTCGGCGTGTCGCGTCCTGGTTCGGGTGCTCCGGGGTACCGGCGACGAAGCGCTCGTTGCCCGAGCGCAGCAGCTCGAAGGCTTCCTTGGGAGTCGGGGACGTGAGGTCGGCCATGGCGGCAGCCTAAGTCAAGCCGTTGGCTGTCGCGGCTACTCGGTGTGGTCGCTACCAGTCGACGGGTGGCTTCTCTCCAAAATGGACGCCCTGATCTGGTTTCCCTGATGAGCGGTCTTCCGTGCTGTCAGCGGTGTGGAGATCGAGGCGGATGCAGTGCCGCACATGAAATGACCAGCGCGGCCAATACCAGGATGGTCGTGGCGAGGTCGAGGAGCATCCCGATCAGGTAGTGGAAGAACATGGTCAGTCCTGCGATGAGTGTGCGTGTGGGGTGGGGCGCCGGGTACGCAGGCTGGTCAGGCTGACCGTTTCCAGGACGGCGATGATGACGGCGGGCGAGACCGGTGTCGGAATCTGCGGTACGGCGTACAACGAGCCGGAGCCGACTTTGTTCTGAGCTCCGGCGGCACTCGTGCAGGCTGCCGCCCAGTCAGCCGACCACGAGGAACGCCCGCCGGATGTCCGCCGCCGTCACCACGCCACGCGTCGGCGCTCGGGTGTTGTTGCTCGACGCCCACGACCGCGTGCTGCTCATCCACGCCTGCGATCCGCTCGACCGCGGCCGCGACTGGTGGGAATTGCCGGGCGGCGGCCTGGACGAGGGCGAGGAGCCGGTCGACGCGGCTCGCCGCGAAGTAGCGGAGGAGACCGGGATGATCGTGCGGCGTCTCGAGTTTCCGGCATGGATTCAAGATCATCTATCCGAGCCGACAGCCACGCTCAGCTCGAGCTACATGACCGACGACCTCGCCTGGCGCGTCGCCGTGCAAGACCTCGAACGGCACCCGGTGTACGGCCCACGTCTGGCCGCCAAGGTCGCGGCGATCTGTGGTACCTCGCCCAGTCGTTGGAAGGCCTTGGCGGCGAACTCGACGATGTCACACTCCCAGTTGCTGGCCGCGACGTTGTTCAGCAGGCTCGAGGCGGCTGAGCGAACCGGTCGTCGTAGCGCGAAACAGAGGGCTTCTGAACTCGGCTACGGAGTCCGCGGCTCGGTGGTTGGATGGACCGCCACGCGTCCAGGTGCCGCGCTTCTGGATGGCGTTCTTCAGGAAGGGGTTCTGCGTGTCCGCGCTCACCGACGACATCCCGTTCGGTCCGTTCGAAGGAAGCCCAGTTCGCGCGTACACGACCGGCGGGAAGAACACCCGGCTCCATGCCCGTCGCACCTGTTCGTCGCTTCGCGGTTCTGAGGCCGTCGAGCTGACGGTGCCGCTCGAGGCCGCGACAGTTCGACGAATGTGCAGTGCATGCGCCGAATGGGGCGTGTGGGGCCGACCCGCGACAGCACTCGGCATCTTTCTCGACGCGCTGATGGGGACGGGCCTGCTCTACGAGCTGGACCAGTACACGCCGGACGACGTCGACGAGGACCTGGAGGGACGGGATGTCGCCAGGGCGGCGGAACTCTTGTCGGCCAGCGGTTGGCCTGACGATGACGAGCTGGGGGAGGAGTACGAGGACGCGCGGAAGCTGCGCGACGATCTGCTGCTGCCTGCGTGGCGTAGTGCGGCGGAGAGTCTTCACGCCGCGCACGAAGTGATCAACCGCTACTCGTGGCTGCGGGAATGGGCGCGTTCGCGGATGCAGGTGAAGGCGGGCTATGCCGAGGAGCTTCGGCGGTTGTTTGCGAGCGTGCTCGTTCCCGCGAACCTGGTCGACGCGGCCGCGGTGTCCCTGATGTCCCAGCCAGGCTCGGCCAGGAGTCTTGATGATCTCAAGGTTCTCGGCGACGTCGAGTCCGTGTTGAGGAAACTCTGGTGCGCGTGGCAGCGCGAAGCGGCGACAGACTGGTGTGGGCTCGAGGAACATCCGCTGCCCGTGTACCGGGTGCTCGAAAGCGTGATGGGCCGGAAACGCAAGGGCCGGGACGAGGCGGACCGTGCGCTCACCGGCCTCGTGGACCAGTGGATCGGTGTGGCGCGAGCGGCTCGCGATGACGACGGGGCCTCGGACCGATGGTTGATTGCCACTGTCCCCGGCGCGGGAGAGCGGAACGACCGCGCGGAACGCCGCCGAGGTTTCGAAGGCATGCTGTCACGGTGGGAGATCGGTGTCGTGGCTGTGCACGCCACGGCGATCGATTGGAGTAGCCGGGTCGCGCTGCTCCGTGTGCCGGAACTGATCGCTCGGCGCTTGCTCGACGGTGGCAGCCTGGACTGCGTGGAAGTCGACGAGCCAGCCACCACACCGGTCGAGACCCTCAACGCCTGGATCGAACAACACATCCCTGAACCCGATCCTGGCCTTCTGCCGGGTGTTCTCGACGACTGCCGGGTAGCCGAGCGGAAGCTGGTTGGGCCCGCTGCCGCTAACGCCCTTCGCGCGACTGATGCGGGAGAACAGCCCTACCTCGTCTACTCGGTGGAGGACGGCGTGGAGGTGCTGACCCTCGACACCGTGGCGGCCAGGTCGGCGAGCGGATGGCGTGGCGTGATCGTCGCGAGTGCGTCGGATCTACCGGAGAGCCTGATCGAGCCGTGGATCGACGAGATCATGTCCGCGACTGATGGGGACACCGACGAAGATGTGGGCGGCCCGCTCGGGATTCAGGCGGGAGAACGCCGCCTGGTGCTCCTCAGCCGCGGTGATCGCCGGCGAATCGAGCACAACCTGCGCATCCTGGCCGTCGTCAGGTCCGCTTCAGACCTGCGTACTCTTGACGACGGCGACGACACGCGACCGGTGCCACATGCCGTGTGGCAGGCCCTGCTCTCACCCCACCAACTCGACGTCACGCCGTTCCTGCCGCAAGACCATGAGGACCGGCGTCGGCGCGCAGGTCTCGGGCTTCCGTTGTCAGTGCTGGCCTCGGTGCAGCTCTACACGACGAACCTCGGCACCTTCTACGGCAAGGGACACTCGCCGTACTGCAGCCACTCACGTGGCCGGCAGTTCGTTGCCGCATCTCATGATCTCGTCACTTTCGCCGATCTGCTGCGGCTGCGCGGTCCCGACTGGTGCGGCGTGTGCGGCGGCTACGCGGTTCGCCGCCTGAACACCGCCCAGCTCGCCTACTACCGATCCGCGCAGGACTTGCTCGACATCAGCGAACAGCTCGACGGATGGCAGCGGACACGCGGATATCAGCCCCTGGATCGTGATCACGTTGCGAGGCTGATCTCCAAGCTCGACGTGCTGGCGGAGCGACAGCCAGGTGAACGAGCACCAGGATTCGACTCAGACAGCGAGGGCTGGAGGCAAGCGGTACGCGAGGTGAAGGAAAAGCCAGACGTCTGCTGAAGAACGGCGATACATGATCGATCTGGTCGACATGACGGGTGGCCTGGCGGCCGCGACTGGTTGCTGCCTCGTCCAGTACGCAACGCGGATGCCTGGATCACCCAGGCAAGATCTGATGCCCGCACCAACGTCGGTTCGAATCGAAGGTAGCTGGCGGGCACGCCGTCGCGCGTGGCGCGTTTCGGCGAGGATCGCAACCCCAATCCCCACCAGGTCGACCTCGACCTCGACTAGTAGCGTTGGGCCTCCGCACACGGCGAGGATCGCAACCTAGTCAACGCCATCGAGACGGTGGGGCCGCTGCTGCATCGCCGGGCGTTCATGCTCGGCGAGGATCGCAACTTAGCGCCGAATGCACCGCAGCGTCCGAGTAGCGCCGGGCGTCCGCGCCTAGCGAGGATCGAAACCTGCATGGCAACGGAACCCTGTATGCGGTGGGTGAAGCGCTGGGGGTTTTCGGGCCCAGCGAGGATCGCAACTCCAGCCGGAACTCGAACGAGATGGAGGTCTTCTCAGAAGCGCTGGGCCTCGCTGTCAACGGCGCGGATCGGAACCAGTGCAACAACGACGAAACCGAAGTCGCGGCCACGAGGCGCTGCGCCTCCGCGCCTAGCGAAGATCGTGACTACCTCGCGCAGCAGCACACCAACGGCTGGCTGCTGCGAAGCGCTTGGCGTCCGCGTCCAGCGAGGATCGCAACACCAAGACCGAAGCCGGAGCATGCACCGTCTGCGTCGCGAGGCGCTGGGCCTCGGCCCCAGGGAGGATCGCAACAGCCGGCGCCACCCACGGCGAGCAGGAAGGCGCCGCAGCGTCCGTCCCCGCGAGGATTGCAACGAGCAGTACCAGTACCGCATCCCGGCCGAACGCGCCGGAAGCGCCGGGCCTCCCTGCTCGGCGAGGATCGCAACAACCAGGACTTTGCAGCCGCGGCGGTCGACGCCACGGCAGCGCCGGGCGTTCGCGCTCGTCGAGAATCGCAACAAGGGTACCCACGACGACTTCCACGTGGGTGTGGTCCAGCAGCGCCGGGCGTTCGCGCTCGGCGAGGATCGCAATGACGTCACCAGTAACCGGCCTACTGGGCAGCATGGCGAACCACCGAGGCGTTCGGGCCCGGCGAGGACGCAAGCTCAGCAAGGCAGTGCCGGGTGTCCGTACTCGGTGGACGCAACGACACTATCGTCTCGTGGTACCTCAATGACGAGCCGGCAGCGCTGGGCATCCGTTCCCAGCGTGGATCGCAGCGAGAACACGGAAATTGAGGCCGATATCCCGCTGGAGCCCTGGGTGTTCGAGCCTGGCAAGGATCGCAACATTAGGTCAGCCTCGGTCGCTCCGTCCTCACCGGCGGCTGCGCCCGTCGAGGATCGCAATATCGGGTCATCACCATAACGGGAGAGTCCGACACGAAGCGCCGGGCTTCGGCGCCCAGCGAGGATCGCAACGGGTTCAGATACGCCTTGGTACGCAGGCGCTTGCCGTCGAAGCGCCGGGCGTCCGCGCTCAGTGCGGATCACAACAGCAAACGAGCCGACAAGCGAGGGAGGTCATCCAGGAAGCGTCGGGGGTCCGCCCCTCGGCGAGGATCGCAACGTGGGCAACGTCGGCACGCTCAGGTCCGGCAACAACGGAAGCGTCTGGCATCTCGCTCGACGAGGACCGCAGCACCGTGGGCGGGACCAGTTCGGCCCAGTCCGGGTTCTACAAGCGCTAGGCATCCGCGTCGGAGAGGATCGCAACACCGGTTGGGCTGTCGACCCGCGCCCGCGCGGCTTGAGTAGCGCCACACGTCCCGGCCCGGCGAGGATCGCAAACCCGCGACAGAGGAAGGCCCTGACTAGGGCAGCAGGATCGCAAGGACGTAGACGAAGACCAGGGCGGCCTGGAGCGCGTGCAGCGTTGGGTGTCCGCGCGCCAGCGAGGATCGCAACCCGGTCGTCGTGCGCGGGAGCGGCAGGGAGGATCGCAACGGCTTGGTCCTCGTGACCTCGTCGAGGCGTACACCTGGAAAGCGCCGGGCGTCCCCCGCTTGGCGAGGATCGCAACATACCCATGACCAGCACGTGAGTGGCGTTGCGCGCGAAGCGCCGGGTCGGGTGAGGCGTGGTGCCTATCGCAGCAGCGGCTGGTCTCGCTCGGCGAGGATCGCAACAACGTGGACAACGTGGTGGAGATCCACCAGGAGGCGAAGCGCCGGGAGTCTGCTCGCGGCGAGGATCGCGATCCCAACACGGCCGCCAGACAACGCCGTGACGGCCCGCGCCCTGCCGAATCAGACCGGCCGGGGCAGGTGGTTCCGTCAGATCCTATGGCGTTTGTTCGCGGCGGGGATCGCCACACTGGCCTGGTCGTGTCGAAGTACCTTGTAATGTCTATCAGCAGGAGGACGTCAACGAGTTCTCGGTGGAAGCGCCGGGTCTTCGCGCCTGCCCGGTGAGGATCGCAACGCGCCAATCAAGCTCGCCACGATCGTGACGGCGTCCGGAGCGTCGGGCATCAGCGCCCGGCGAGGATCGCAACGAGGATTGCAGCGACGAGACGAACCCGGTCATCCAGATGAAGCGCCGCGGCTGCGCCTGGCGAGGATCGCAACCTGCTCGAAGCAGAAGGCCGGTTCACTGAAGTCAGAGCGCCGGGAGTCCGTGCTCGGCGAGGATCGCAGAAAGACCAACGCGACATTGTGGGCGCCGTCAGCATGGAGCGTCGGCCGTTCGTGCCCGGCGAGGATCGCAACATCACCCCCGCCAAGTGGGAGCCGTTCCGTCTACTGAGGCGCTGGTCTCCTTGCCCTGCGAGGATCGCAGCGCCACCACGAACGCACCGCCGAACACAGCCTTGAGATGCGCTGGGATTCCGCGCGCAGAGAGGATCGCAACCTGATCGAGTAGTACCGCTACGATCCCACCGAACGAAGCGCTGGGACGCGGCGCCCAGCGAGGATCGCAATCGCCTTAGCCGAGCCCGCTGGATCCTCTGGATCGTCGAAGCGCCGGGCACTCGCGCTCGGTGAGGATCGCAATGCGGCGGACACGCGTACCATCTTCACGGTCGCCGGTGGAACCTCGGCGTTTCGCACCCGGCGAGGATCGCAACCACGGAGCGAACCACAACGCCTGGCCCGTGCGTGCAGCGCCGGGCGTCCGCGCCCAGCGAGCATCGCAGCTTCTTGTTGCCCTCGTACTCTCGCAGGATTCCGAAGGCAACGCCGACATCAGCGCTCTGCGAGGATCGCAACGACTGCGAGACGATAGAGCTAACGGAGGATGCCAAGTAGCGCTGAGCGTCTGTACTTGGCGAGGATCGCAACGGCTGCACGGCCTACATCGCGTGGGGCACCGAGACGAAGCGCTGGGGGGCTCTGTGTCCCTAGCGAGGATCGCAACACCGAGGCGCTTGGCCACTACGTCTCTCCAGTGACTCAAAGCAGCGCCAGGCGTCCCCGTTTGGCGAAGATCGCAACGGTCCCGAGTACCGACAGCCGGATGGCGACGTCTAACAGTGCTGGGCCCCGGTGCTCGGCAAGGATCGCAACGAGGATGAGCTCGCCAAGACGGGCGCGTCGTACGCAGCGCGCTGCCTCAGCAGGTCGGCGAGGACGCGACTGCTGCTCGTCTTACGTCGTCGAGCTTGCCAAGTCGTCGTCGGCCGCGCGCGCCGATGAGGACGAGCCTGTCGATATGAGCGTGAGCCGGACGGTGGTCTTCACTCGATCGTGTGAACGTTGGCCGAGTTGGCCCGCGATCGAGGGCACGAGGGCCAGTTTTTGTCGGTGCTCGCGTGTACGCCTTCGGGCGTGGAGTCGAACGAGAATGAGGACCTTTGCCTGTGGGCGCACAGCGAGAACGAGAAGGGGGACATGCATGGCCTGGTCGAGCACCTGAGGGCGGTCGCTGCTCTCGCGGCTGAGTTCGCTGGGGTGTTCGGTGCGGCGTCGCTGGCTTGGTGGCTGGGCATGGTTCACGACTTGGGAAAGGCGGCCGAGGGCTGGCAGGAGCGGCTCTTGGCGCTGTGCGGCACTCGTGGATCCGTTGGGATCGACCACAAAGCGGCCGGAGCCAGGTTCGCGGTTGAGCGGCTCGGCCTGTGGCGCTTTGCCATGGCCGTGCAGGGCCATCACGGCGGGTTGGAGAGTCCCGTTCTGCTGCACGGATTCCTGACCAGTCCTGATCGTGATCGGTCAGCCGAGGAGCAGTCCATCGGCCGGTTGTCGGCGCTGGTGCCGGAGTTGCGGGATCCGACGCCGCCGCAGTGGCCGGCGTGGGCCCGTTCCGATCCGTTGGCGGGGGAGATGTTGCTGCGCATGGTGTTCTCCGCGCTGGTGGATGCCGACTACCTCGACACGCAGGCGCATTTCCGGCCCGGTGAAGCTTCCGCGACGATGTCCGTGGGCATGCGGGAGTTGCTCTCCAGGTACGAGGACGCACGCGGGAAGCAGCTGGCCAACCGGCCCGCGTCGGCGATGGACGGGTTCCGCTCGCAGGTGTATGACGACTGCTTGCGAGCGGCGGAACTTCCGCCGGGTTTCTTCAGGCTGGCCGCGCCTACTGGTGTCGGCAAGACCATCGCCGCAGGCGGTTTCGCGTTGCATCACGCGGTGCGGCATGGCATGCGGCGTGTTGTTGTGGCGGTGCCGTTCTTGTCGGTGACGGACCAGAACGCGAAGGTGTACCGGGATTGGCTCGACGCCGACGGTTCAAGCCGTGTGGTGCTTGAACACCACACGGCGGTGAACGTCGAGTCGGGACCCGGTGGTCGGTGGCAGCGGCTGGCGGCGGAGAACTGGGATGCGGAGTTCATCGTCACGACCACGGTGCAGTTGTTCGAGTCGCTGCACTCCAGGACGCCGTCGCGGATGCGCAAGCTGCACCGGCTTGCGCGCTCGGTGATCGTGCTCGATGAGGTGCAGGCGATCCCGGTCCATGTGCTCGAGCCGGTGTTGCTGGCACTGCGGCAGCTGGTGGAGCACTTCGGCGTCACCGTGCTGCTGGCGTCGGCGACTCAGCCGGAGTTCTGGCACCTGCCTGTCGTGGACGGCATCGAACCGGTGCCCGTCGTTAGCGAGCCCGAGCGTTTGTACGACACGTTGAAACGAGTCCGCTATCGCTGGTGGACCACGCCGAAGCCCACTCTCGCCGAGGTCGCGGCTGAGGCGGCGGTGCGATCGAGGGCGCTCGTCGTCGTGAACACCACCGATCACGCGCGTGCGGTCCTGACCGGGTGGCAGGCATCGACGTCGTCGGCGGACGTGCGGCACCTTTCGACCCGAATGTGTTCGCGGCATCGTCTGGACACTCTCGACGAGATCCGCGCGCTGCTTGCCGGACCCGGTGACGTTCTGGTGGTGTCGACCCAGCTCGTGGAAGCCGGCGTCGACCTCGACTTCCCCGTCGTCTACCGCGCGATCGCCCCGGCCGAGTCGATGCTGCAGGCGGCGGGCCGCTGTAACCGGGAAGGCTGCCTGGGCCACGCTGGCGGGCTCGTCGTGTTGTTCGACCCGGTCGAGATCGGTTGCCCACCTTCGTATGCGGTGCCCCTGCACGAGACCCGAAAGGCCTTCGGTCCCTCAGCCGGCAAAGCGGAGCTGGACGACCTGAACGCATTCGCCACCTACTCCGCTGCCGTGTACTCGTCGTTGAACCCGACAGAACGCGGCCAGGCAGTGGTGGACGCGCGCCGTGAGTGGGACTGCCCGCGCGTCACAGACCTCTTCCGGATGATCGACGACCAGAGCGTCCCCGTTCTCGTCGACTACCGGCCGACCGGCGACCAGCAAGCACGGGATAGGGCGGATCGGGTGGTCGCGGCAATACGGCGCGGCCGGACGCCTCGCCCGCACGAACTGCGCCACCTGCAACCGTTCCTGGCGTCGATGCCGCGCACACGCGCGCTGCGCGACGACCGGGCCGTTCCGCTCATTGGCGACCTGCACGTCTGGAACGGCCGCTACGACCCGCACCACGGAATCGACCTTGACCCGAAGGAGCACTGAGAGAGTGGCCCGCAAGAACGCGACCACGGACGCGCCGATCGTGTTGGACGTTGTCGGCGACTTCGCCTGCTTCACCCGGCCTGATGCCAAGGCCGAGCGGATCAGCTATCCGATGATCACCCCGAGTGCGGCGCGCGGGGTGCTCGAAGCGGTGTTCTGGAAGCCGGAGTTCAGCTACCGCATCCGCAAGATCGAGCTGTTGCGGCCGATCAGCTGGTTCCGGATCCGCCGCAACGAGGTCTCCTCCGCCCCGGCGTTGTCCACGATCCGCAAACTCGGTGACGGTTTCCGCTTCGATGCTGCAGCTGATCGTGATCAGCGGTTCACCCTGGGGCTGCGGGACGTGGCTTACCGGATCCACGCTGACATCGAGCTGAAGCCGCACACCACGGACACCGTCGCCAAGTATGTCGCGCAAGCCCAGCGCCGCATCGACCGCGGTGCGTGCTTCGCCCAGCCGTACCTCGGCAGTCGTGAGTTCTCCGCCAGCGACTTCGGGCCGCCGGCGAGCGGTGTCGAGCGCGTGTCGCACGACGAGTACCTGGGGATCATGCTGCTCGACGTCGATCACAGTGTGAGCCCGGCGCGGTCGACCTGGTTCACCGCCTGGCTGCGCGATGGTGTGCTCGACGTTCCGCCGGAAGGCATCCACGACCCGGCCAGGGACGAACAGGGACGCGGTGAGCGATGTTCCTGAGTCGCTTGCGCGAGTTCGCGGACACCAGTGATGCCACTCCGCCGATGTTCTACACGTGGAGGAACATCCGCTGGATGCTCGAGCTGAACGCCGACGGTACACCAGCCGGTGAGCTCGTGGACCTGGCCGTGCCGGACGAGCAGGCGCGGCGTAACGGTCGCCGTGAACTGGTGCCGAACCTGCAACGGTCCGGCACGAAACCTCAGCCGATGCTGGGCTGCGACGACGTGAAGAACGCCCTCGGCTGGACCGACACGCCCCGCGCCGGGCAATCCGTTGCGGCCAAGGACCTTGCGCGAGCGCAGCGCTGCCACGACGACTTCGTCGCCATGGTCGAGGACTGGGCGCATGCGGAGCAGAACGACCGCGGCGCACAGGCCCTCCACGCATTCCTTCTCAGCGGCGAGCCCGACAAGATGAGCCGACCCCCCAAGTACGCGTCCAGCGATCTGGTCGCCTTCCGGGTCGACGGCGAGTTCGTGCACCTCTCACCCGGCGCGCAGCATTACTGGGCCCAGATAGCACTGCAGCGCAAGACCAGCGGTGCCAACGGCCTCTGTCTAGTCTGCGCCCAGCATGCTCAGTTGATCGACACGTTTCCGCAGCAGGTCACCGCCGGCCTGATACCGGCCATCGGCGTTGACCCGGATAACCGCAGCAAGAACAAGCCACAACCCAACCCGGTCACGCCCACGAGCATCAACAAGGAGTCGATGGGCTTCGAGCTGACCACCCAGCTCACACACTCACCTATCTGCGTGCACTGCGCCGAGGGGAGCGTCGCCGCTCTCGACCTGCTGCTCCGCGGTCGTGATCACAGCCGCCGTATCGGTGACACCGCGCTCGCCTGGTGGCTGCTCAACAGCGAACCCGGTGACATCGCACCGATCCAGCTCGTGTTCGAGCCGGACAACGCCGCGATTGACGCCCTGCTGGCCGACGTTCCCAACGCCCAGGCCCCGGAGCCCAGGCAACTGGTCAAGGCCGCGGGAACGATCATCGACAGCCCGCGGAGCGGCCGGCCTCCAGGCGAAGTCGACACCCGCGTGTTCTGCGCGGCGGCCCTGTCGGCGAACAAGACACGACTGATCCTGCGTGACTGGATCGACGTGCCACTCCCCGCCGCACAACAAGCTGTTGTGAAATGGTTCAAGCACTTGAGCGTGCAGGATCCGACCACCGGTTCGATCCGCAGATTCTCGCTATACCGGCTGGTGCTGGCCTGCGGCCGGTGGAGCCGCCAGACCAACAGCTATCTGCCCATGGGCGAACCGGCTGCAGACCGTCCACTGTGGGCACAACGTGACCTGCTGACCGCCGCCCTGCACGCGGGTCCACTACCGCCCAGCCTCGGGCAACACCTGCTCCGACGGCTACGCGCCGACCGCCGCCTCGACGGCCAGCGGCACGCACTACTCAAACTCCTGCTCGCCCGTACCTTCCATCCCGACAGGGAGATCCAGGTGACGCTCGACGACACCGACAACACCCCGGCGTACCTTTCCGGGCGCCTGTTCGCGGTTCTGGAGTCCCTCCAGTACACCGCCACCAGGCTCGACAACAAGGCCAAGAAGCTCAACTCGACGCTCGCGGACCGCTACCTCTCCGCGGCGTCTACGAGCCCTGCGCGGGTGATGCCGGAACTGCTCCGCGGTTCGCAGGCACACCTGAAGAAACTCCGCAGCCGCAACCGTGACGGTCTCGCGACCCACTACGTCAAGCAACGCGATGAGCTGAGCGGCCGCATCAAACCCGTGCCCATGGCACTCGGCCTGGCCGAGCAGTGCGCGTGGTTCAACGGCTATGCCGACCAGCGCAACCACTTCTTCGTCGCCGCAGTGGCGCGGGGACAACAGCAAGAGCCGGACAGCGAAGTACCGGAACTCCCCGACAACCCGACTGACACCACCAGCAACTGACCCGAGAGGCAACCGTGAGCAAGCACCACCTCGACCCGACTCGCCGCCACGACGCCGTGCTGCTGTTCGACGTCATCGACGGCAACCCCAATGGCGACCCCGACGCCGGCAATCAGCCCCGCACGGACATCGAGACCGGCTCCGGTCTCGTCACGGACGTCTGCCTCAAGCGCAAGATCCGCGACCAGATCCCTCTGCTGCACCCAGGCAAGCCGCGTTACAAGATCTTCGTCGAAGCTGACGTCGCGCTCAACGCCAACATCAAGCGCGCCTTCGAAGGCACTGGCACACCGCTGACGAAGAAGACCAGCCCGCAACAGCGCGGCGACGTCCAGCAGTGGCTGTGCAACGAGTTCTTCGACATCCGCATGTTCGGTGGTGTGGTCGGCACCGGTGACGGCAACGCCGGACGAATCCGGGGACCGCTGCAGCTGACGTTCTCGCGTAGCGTCAGCCCTGTCCTGACCCAGGCTCACTCGATCACGCGAGTCACCCAGACCACCGAGAAAGACATTGAAAGCGGTGAGTCCACCGAGATGGGCTCCAAGTGGACCGTCCACTACGGACTCTATCGAGCCTACATCCACTACAGCGCTTCGCGAGGCGTACAGACCGGCGTCACCGAGCAGGACCTCGAGACCCTGTGGAAGACACTGGAGAACCTCTTCGAGCACGACCGTGCCAGCGGCCGTGGCGAGATGGACGTCAAGGGTCTGTACGTCTTCAGCCACGACGACGCTTACGGCCGTGCGCGTGCCAGCGAGCTCTTCTCGCGCGTGAACGTTTCTCTGCTCGAAGGGGTGTCAGCGCCTCGTTCGATCGGCGATTACAAAGTGGACGTTGCCGACGACGCCTTGCCGAAGGGAGTCACATTGACCTCAGTGGTGAGCTGACGCACGTTGGCTTGTCGGAAGTATTGGGATCTTTGCAGGCAACGAAGCCCTTGACGACACTGTGATGGGGGGAGCGTCCAGCGCTGAGCGTTTGCGATCAGCGAGGATCGCAACAACAACGAGGCGTACAAGCTGCAGCTGAAGGCCGGGCGGCAGCGCAGGTTCCGCGCTCGGCGAGGATCGCAACTATTGCTGCGAGGAAACGAGGTACAAGGTTGGTCATACAGTGCCGGGTGTCCACGCCCAGCGAGGATCGCAACATGCTTCGGCTACCCATGCAGCTGCGCAAGCGCTGGAAGCGCTGGGTGTCCGCATCCCAACGAGAATCGCAACGCCCAGCACGGCGGCACAGTCAGCTGGGCCGCACGAAGCGCTGTGCGTCGGCGTCCAGCGAGGATCGCAACCACCACGAGGTCGGCACCGATCACTACTTGTCGTCGAAGCGCTGGTCGTGCACGCCCAGCGAGGATCGCAACCCCAACATCCAGGCCGCCCTCAAGACCAATCAGATCAGAGGCGCTGGGCGTCCGCGCTCAGCGATTCGCAACCACGTAGTCATGATCGCGAGCGCCTGGGTGATCAGAGGCAGCGTCGGGCATCTCCGTGCTCGGCGAGGATCGCAATGTCATCGTCGACCTGGACGCGGAAGAGGTGTTGATGCAGCGCCGCGCGTTTCGCGCATGGCGAGGATCGCAACAAGACCGGCGACGAGGCCGAGATCGGTCGATGCGAGGGAAGCGCGGCGCTACTCAGCCCAATGAGGAACGCAACTTGTGCGTGGTGCCGTCCAAGAACCGGAAGAGGAGTAGCACTGGACGTCCGTACTTAGTGGGGATTGCAACGAGCAGTAGCCTCCCAACCTGGTGCCCGAGGATCTGGGAAGCGCTGGACTTCCGTGTCCAGCGAAGATCGTAACTGCCATGCCGGCTACGACCGGCCGTCGGCTTTTAGAAGCGCTGGGCGTCCGCGCGCCCAGCAAGGATCGCAACAACAAGCCACTCAACGACTGTGGCGGGTTCGACGCCGAAGCGCTGGGCTTGAGCGCTAACTGGCCGCGCCCGTATTGTGTGGCGGACAGCGCTGGGCGACCGCGCTCGGCGACGATCGCAACGTCGGCCTGATCGTGTGGTCCGGCGGCCGCTTGGTCGAGCAGCGCTGGGCGTTTGCGCTCAGCGAGGATCGCAACATGGTGCTGACCGCCACGCTGGTGACGGTCTCGGGCAGCACTGGGCGTCCGCCCCAGCGAGGATCGCAACGTCATCGGTACCGTCCTTAACGACGGTTTCTTCGGCAGCGCTGGACGTCCGCGCTCAGTGAGAATAGCAACCTCGGCCCGTCTTCCTACGCGTTGCGCCGCCTTCTCGTAGCGCTCGGCGTTCGCGCTCAGCGAGGATTGCAGCAACCTGGTGGGCCGCAACGCCTCGAAGGCGCTGTTGAAAGTGTTGGGCGTTGGCGTTCGGCGGGGATCGCAATTTCAGCCAGTGCGCCGGGTTGTCCGTGTCAGTGGACGCAGCGCTGAGCGTCCGCGCTTGACAAGGATCGCAACAACCGCGGAGACGTGCACGGTGAGGCGACGAACCCGCGGCGCTGGGGTGTTCCGTGCTCAGCTTGGATCGCAACATCGCCGAACTCGACGCCGCTAACGGCTGCCAGTGGGCAGCGCTGGGCCCCGCGCTCAGCGAGGATCGCAACTTGAACGAGGACCGGGAGCCGTTCGAGCTGGACGGCGATCGCGGTGTTCTGTGCGGTGTGGCTGCGGTGATCGGTGCTCGGCGAGGAGCGCAAGACGGCAGTGAGGCTATGAACAGCCAAAACGCATCTGTATGCAGCGCTGAGCGTCCGCACCCAGCGAGGATCGCAACCGCTACCTGATGCTGATCACCGTGACGGCACCGAGGTAGCGCTGGGCGTCCGAGCTCAGCGAGGATCGCAACACCGCCGGATGGCAGGCCTCGGGCTTCACCTTGTCGGAGCGCTAGGCGTCCGCGCTCAGCGAAGATCGCAACATGATCGGAATGTCGCGGTAGATCGGGATATGCAGGGCAGCGCTGGGCGCTCGCGCTCAGCGAGGATCACAATACCGAGGACGCCGTGCGTGCCCGCACGAAGACCGTGCAGCGCTGGGCGTCCGCGCTCAGTGAGGATCGCAACCGAGACGATCGGTGGTACGGCACCTCCTATGGCGACGTGCAGCGTTGGGCGTTCGCGCTCAGAGAGGACTGCAATATGGCCTACATGGCCACCAACGGTGAGCTGGTGGAGCAGCGCTGGGCGCTCGCGTTCAGCGACGCTCGCAGTCGGTGTGGTGGCCGAGCGCATGCGCTCAGCGAGGATCGCAACAACACCATCGACTCGGATGGGGACGTTACGCTCCCTAGGCAGCGCTGCGCGTCTGAGCTCAGCGAGGATCGCAACTGGGCGGTGAGGATGCCGTTGGTGAGGCCGGCCGCGCAGCGCTGAGCGTCCGCGCGCAGCGAGGATCGCAACCCGTGGGACTACGTCATCGACCGGGCGCGGACAATCGCAGCGCTGGGCGTCTGCGCTCGGCGAGGATCGCAACGGATTGCCGCCGGACTCGCGGATGATCAGCGTGAGGCAGCGCTGGACGTCGGCGCTCAGCGAGGATCGCAACCCGTCCACGGTGGTCGACTGGCTCGACTCCTACGACGCAGCGCGGGGCGTCTGAGCTCAGTGAGGATCGCAGTCGCATGCTCGGGCCATATGAGATCGACCGTAGCTGGCGGCGCTGTGTGTCCACGTCGGCGAGGATCGCGACACCAGCGTTGGCGTCTGCATAGTGCTGATCGGCCTGAAGGAGTGGATCTTGGGAGGCTGTGCAATAGGCGGTTACGTACATACCCGTTCGTCAAGTACGCCGAACTGCGTTCAACGTACCTGTTTACGCAGGTCAGCGGCTCGTGAACCCGTCTGGGGGTCAAGGGGTCGCAGGTTCAAATCCTGTCGTCCCGACGGCCAATGACCAGCGGGTTTACCTTTCGAGGTAGACCCGCTGGTGTCATTTTGCCCGATTGTGGTCGCAACGTGGTCGCGCTATGCCGCTTCGGCTTCCTTCAACGCCGTCTCGATCGCTTTCACCGCATCGAGTGCGACGTGGCGGAGCAGGTGGCCGTAGATCTCCGTTGTCGTCGACAAGGTCGAGTGGCGCAGTGTCTTGGACGCCATGGCCAGCGGAACTTGCGAGCTGAGCATCGTGGTCGCGGCGAAATGCCGCAGGTCATGGACGCGGATCTTGGGTAGTCCGGCCTGCCCAGTGAGCTTGTGGAACCGATGTAGGACGTATTCAGGCCGCAGTGGGTGTCCGCCGCGTCGGGTGAGCACCAGCGCGCGGTCGGGTTGGCGCTCGGCTTGGTTCTAAAGCGCACTGGTGACCCGGTTGGAGAGTCCGACCCAGGCGAGGCTGCTTTTGGTCTTGGGGGTCGTGAAGATCGGCGTGGAGTTGTTGATGTTGGACAAGGTCTGGCGCACGAACAGCACGTGTTCGTCGAGGTGGACATCGGCCCAGTGCAGTGCGAGCGCCTCGCCTTTGCGCATGCCGGTGCCGATGATCAATTCGAAGAGGTTGGTCAACGGTTCGTTGTGATGGGCGCAGTGTTTGAGAAATAGTGCTGCCTCGGCTGGTGACCAGCACACCGGCTCGTACTTCGTTGGTCGGGTGACGGAGACGTATCTGGCCGCGTTGTAGGGCAAGCGGTGTGCCGCACGGCGTCACCGAGTGCGCTGGACAACGTTGCGAGGCAACGACGCAGCGTTGTGTGTCCGCGGCCGGCCTCCAGTTGGTTGCGGACATAGAGAACGACGTGTTGGTGGGAGAGATCTTCGAGTCTGATCAATCCGATGTGCGGGATCAGGTCTTTGTGGACGTATGCGTGGTAGTTCGCCATTGTGGTCGGCTTGAGCGTCGATGCCTTGGTGCGCTCGTACTTGAGCACCTTGCTCAGCGCGACTTGAGCGTCTGCCTTGGTCGCGAAGCCACTGCGGCGTCGTGTTCGACGCTTCCTGTCGAGCGTCGGTAGATCGACGGCGTAGGTCCAGGCTCCGTGCTTGCGGTTGGTCAGTTTCGGGCAACGGGCGCCAAGCTGGCGACCGTCGGCGCTGCGGCAAGCACAACGGCGGTAGACGCGACCGCGGTTCGGATTCTTCATGACGAGTTCCTCCGGTTCCCTGCTCATCTGCTCCTGGTGAGCAGCGCAAGACCGGAGCATGTGCCGGATGCGACCACCGTGCGACCACAGGTTGCGTCGTTGCTGGTCAGGCTGATGTCACTTGTGACCATGACAACCAAATGTGCTCGCTGAGTAGAAGCACGCATCTTCGGGCGAAGAGCGAGTGCATCCACCCCCTGTCATGATTTGCTCGCTGTGAGTGAGGGATGGAGATATGTACGGGAACCCGGACGAGCTGGACCGGATCGCGGGCGAGATCGAGAAACGCGCTGGCGGTGTTCGTGATCGTGCCAAGAAGCTTGACGACGACGCGCGGAAGATGGAGTGGCACTCGGTCGCGGCCGAGCGCTGTCGGGAGACGGTCGGTGGTGACCGGCGGCAGCTGGAGAAGGCCGCGGACGGATTGACCGAGGCGGCCGCGCTGCTGCGGCGGCATGCGCAGGAGGTCCGTGAGCTGATCGCGATGATCAAGAAGGTCTCCGAGGCCGTGGTGGGCTGGTTTACCAGCGCTATCGACAGGTTCAACCGCGCGGTCGACGCCTTCAACCAGGCGGTTCGGGATATCGCGAATGGTGTCGCGGATGCGCTGGGGTTCGGCGGTGGTCAGCCGCCGTCGCCTCCGCAGCCGCCGTGGACGGGCTGGAAGTGGGGTCCGGACAATCTGCCGCCCGCGGGTGACAAGGCGTGGCTTGAGGTCGGCGAGTATCTGCGCGGGCAGGGGGTGCCCGCGTGACCCCGGCACCGCACCGGTTGATGTTGACCGCCGGTGAGTTCGCGTATCTGGTCGAACGCGCAGGTGTCGAACTGCCGCCGGGCTGGATGCCGTCCGTTGACATCGGCCCGGCCGAATCCGGGCTGATCAAGAAGCGTGTGGTCGACGGGGTGGGCGGCGAGGTGCATCGGTCGGTGATCAAGAACCTGGAGATCCTGGCGTTGCCGATGGTCATGCTGGACACGGTCGCGGAGATTGACGGCGAGGGGCTGCACAGCGTGCACGCGATCTCCGGTCCGTTGGGTGCGTCGTTGTTCGAGCTGGGTGACGGCGCGGTGGAGATGTCGATGTTCGCGTCGGCGGATCTGGGCAAGGAGCTGATCCGGGCCGTTCCACCGGAGAGTCAGGACACCGACGCTGGGATCGAGTCGCGCCTGGGCGGAGGCGGGCCGGAGAAGACTCCGTTGCGTGGCCGGTTGCCGCTGGCTGCGTTGCAGGAGATGGGCGCCGCCCGGTTGTTTCGGGATGCCGACCCCGGTGGTCCAGCCGCCGTGGTGGCGAGGTTGAAACTGTCCGGCGGCGAGGCGGCGCTCGCTCAGCAGGTGGCGGCCGAGACGGACGGGGCGTTGCGGTGTCTCGTCATCGGCCGCAACGGGATGACGTCTCAGGTCAGCTGGGTGCACACCGATGGTGGCTGGAGCGGCCTCGAACCCGAACCGGACGGCTCCGGCCGTCGGATGGTGCGGTTGGAACCGGCTGCTCGTGAGGATCTGGGCACGTGGGTCGCCCCGGCAGTGGCAGGAGCGCTGTAATGCCTGAGGACATGACGGTCGGGATTGCTCCGGTTTCCGGTATCGAAGTCAGCGGTGGCGCCGGCGGGTTCCGGGCCAAGGGCGAGGACCTCGTGGCGATGAGTGCCCTCACTGACGAGGTTGCCGGTGACATGGTCAAGACCGCGTTGGCCGGGCACAAGTTCCTCGCTGAGCCCGACGTGCTTGCCTCAGCTCTGCTGAATCCGTCCGGCGTGGTGAAGTTCGAGGCGGCCATGGCCATGGCGCTCGACGGCCCCAACGGTCTCACAGCCACCTCCGCGGCCATCAGCTTGCGCGGGGACGCTCTGCGCGCCACGAAACTGGCGTACGAGGCCGCGGACGAGCTCGCGGCGAGAGGACTCGACGCATCCCGTTGGATGGCGGGTCTGGCGGTCGCATCTGCACCAGGTGGTGTTGTCGCCGCTGGACTCGCAGCAGGTACAGCCATCGCCGCAGATGTGTACGCCAACTACGACGGTGACTGGAACAAGTGGTTGGCCGACCACCCCGGCATGGTCGACACGTTGATCGGCATGTCACCCGGCATGCTGTCGTCGCTCGGCGTGCCTGTCGACCTGGCCACCACGTTGGACCTGCTGGCCGCGACGTACGCGGACGGCACGGCGGTCGTTACCTCTTTCGATCCTCTGCCGGACACCGGCCCGCATAGCTTGCGCGACATCATGCTGGGCCTCGATGAACGCAACAGGCCACGTGACGACGGCGACCAGAGCAATATCGATGTGCGGGTCATCAAGGACGCCAGCGGCAAGGTGACGGGCTATGTGGTGGACATTCCCGGCACCAAGGACTGGAACGCACCGTGGGATCCCAAGAGCGCCAACGACTCCGGTGTCAACATCGACGCGATGGCGGGCAACCGAACCGTGCTGCAGCAAGGCATCGAGAAGGCACTGCATGAGGCCGGTGCACAGGGCACCGGTGTCCCGGTGATGCTGGTCGGCCACAGCCAGGGCGGCATCGTGGCCGCCCAGTCGACCAACGACCTCGTCTCGGGTGGGTACAACGTGACGCACGTGATCACCGCCGGTTCCCCGGTGGGCCGGATCGACATTCCCGACAATGTGCAGATGCTGTCGCTGGAGAACAAGGGCGACATCGTTCCGCACCTCGATGCCACCGACAACCCGAACACCGCTAACCGCACGACGGTCACCTTCGAGAACCAGACCGGAAACTTCGGCGACAACCACAGCATTGGCGGTTACCGGTACGACGAGAATGATCTGAACAAGCCTCGAGTCGATCAGAACTACGTCGCCGTGGCCAAACAGCTGGACGAGGGATCGGATCCATCGGTGCGGCGGTTCATTGACAGCACTGGCGCATTCACTCAAGGTAGCGATGAGTCGCAGTTGCTGCGTTATCGAGTGGCGAGGGAGGGCGTGAAATGAGTGCGGCCACGAGGGCGGCGGCTCTGGTCGTGCTCCTGGTCGGGCTGCTGACCGGGTGCAACAGCGTCGTGCAGTACTACGAGGACGTCGACGACCTCGGCAAGAAGATCGTGGCGGACTGGAAGGAGTTGCCCGAAGTCACCGACGCCAGTTACCGCTACCAGCATGGCATCGACTCGGGGCAGCAGCTGGACTTCGAGGTTGTCATCCGTGCGGAGTCGGTCTCGGACGAGCTCATCGACAAGCTGAAGGACATCGGGAGCCGCGACTACTGGCAGAGCACGGCCTACGACCGCGGCAGCATGCCCTTGCGGTTCGCCGCTTATTCCTCTGACAACCCTCCGCCGACTCAATCAGGGCCTGATACGGCGATACACCGTGCCGGGCTCGGCGTTTCCAAGGAAGTCGGATTGGAGAAGTACGGGCCGAGGCCGACGAGGTGAGGGGACGATGACTCCGGACGAATGGCTGGCTGACTTCGAGGCCAAGACCGCGGAACTGCAGCGCAACGCGGTCGCGTTCCGTCGCAACCTGGAGGCGGCGGGGCAGACGGTCACTTCCGAGGACAAGGCGTTGACCGTGACGGTGGCGCCGAACGGTGCGCTGCTCGACCTCAAGATCGCACATAACCCGGACCTCGCCATGAGGCTCATGGAGTTGGTGCGGCAGGCAAGGGAAGGTGCTGCGGCCAACGTGCTCGGCGAGTTCCGGAACGCGGTCGGCGGACAGGCAGGACAGCTCGACACCGATGTGTCGGTGCCGGCGTTCGGTACTCCTGAACCGCGGAAGCCTATGCCGAGGCCGGTCGAGGACGACGACTTCAGTGACAACTCGATCTACCGGCGACCGTAACGATTGCGTGGCGGGCGTCCCAGTACCACCGCGAACCGCATGACGGTCACCTTCGGACCAGAGTCGATCAGAGTCACGCTGCGGACGCGGGACAGTTCGATCAGAGTTGGCTCCGTCTGCCTGTAGGTGCCGCGACCACACAGCGCTGTTGCTCAAGGCAATCGGGGTCGACGCCGACCTGTCACGTGAAACGGGAGGAGTGGAGTGAGCGCGATAAGACGTGTGGCCGGTGTGGTGGGCCTGGTTGTCATGCTGGTTGGGCTGCTGTCCGGGTGCAACGCGTTCGTGCAGTACTACGAGGATGTGGACGAGCTCTGCAAGAAGATCGTGGCGGACTGGAAGGCGCAGGCTGAGGTAGTCGACGCGAGTTACGTCTACGTGCACGGCATCGACTCGGGACAGCAGATCGATCTCGATGTCATCGTCCGTGCGGAGTCATTCACGGCCGAGGTCTGGGAGAGGCTGGAGGACATCGCGAACCGCGACTACTGGATGAGCACGGCGTACGACCGGGAGGACCGTATGTCATTTCAGTACGTCGTCTACTCCTCAGACAACCCGCCGGCAAAGGGTGAAGTGGGAGTGTCCAAGTCGATCGGCCAGGGCGATATTGGCGTGTCGCCGAAAGTCGGGTTGGAGAAGTACGGGCCGAGACCGACGACGAAGTGAGCGGACGGTAATCCCAGTCGAATGGTTGGTCGATTGAAAAGCCAAGACTGAGGAACTGCAGCGCAAAGCCGTCACCATTCGAAACGCGGTCGGCCGGCTGGTACCGGGCTTGGATGCGAGACGCCTCGGTGCCCACGCCCGGCAAGATCGAGCGGTTTCACGGCACGTTCCGCCGCGAACTGCTCGACGATCATGAGCAGTTCGCCTCGCTCGTTCACGCCCAGGCGGCGATCGACACCTGGATCACCGAATAAAACATCGACCGGCCCCGTCAGTCGCTGGACATGCGCATTCCGATCGACCGGTTCACTCCCGCGCCGGCCGACGAGAATCTGCCGCTGGTGCTGCCCACGGAACTCGATCTCATCGACGGCCAGGACGAACCCGAGCCGGAGGTCGAGGAAGCTCGGATGCGTTGAACCTGTTGCGGCTCAAAGAGATGGGGCCGTCCCCGCAGGCTGCGCCGATCACGGTCGAGCTGGACAAGGCCGTCCCGCCTCGGGCAACCTGCAAGTCAAAGGCCAGCAGGTCTGGCTCGGCCCAGACCGCGCCGGGGCACCGATCGTCCTGCGGATCTGCACCACCTACCTGCGGGTGTTCCTGGCCGGCGTCCTGATCAAGACCGTCGGCTCGAAGCTGGCGGCCTCGGACTTGCACGCGCTCGTGCACACCCAGCACGCCCGCGTCATCGCCACCGACCCGCCTGCTGAGCTGCCGGTCAGCCCGGTGATCGAGGTCGAGCGGACCGTCAACGCCGCAGGCTGCGCCGGCCTGGCGAACAAGGCGGTCAGCGTCGGGTTCCCGCTGGCCGGACGGCGCGCCATCCTGCGCTTCGACACCGGCCTGATGGCAGTGCTCGGCCCGACCGACCGAACCTTGCTCCGGTCAGTCCCGAGCCCGCTCACAACCAGGTCCGTCGCCTATCTCCGCAGCGCCCGACCAGCCGGTCCGCCACCCGTCCCACCAGCGGCAACACCGGTCACGGTTGAGCGGATCGTCTCCAGCAGCGGCGGCATCATGGTCGCCCGCCAACGCGTCCAGGTCGGCCGCAACCACGCCCGGAAGGTCCTGGCGGTGACGATCGACGAGACCACCATCCGGGTCCACGACGGCCCACACCTACTGGTCACAGCACCCCGCACGACCACCCTCGTCGTCACGCACAAGCGCGCACAGCACCACTAGATTGGCCAGGTCCGACGTCAAGGATCAGGTGAAGCCGAATCGTCAACCATCACCTGAAGCCCGACAAGCTCAAGCGCCGATCTTTACATCATGCGGAGGTGCCGACGGGCGTGACCACTAGCTCGAGACGTGACAGGCTCCGCCCTCGGAGCGGATCAGGCCGGGCGATTGTGAAACGAGTCTGGTGCCGCTGCACAGGTTGGTCTCCACCCGCCGGTCGCTGGAATCGCCGAACGCGAAGATCAGATACTGGGCACCCTTGGTCAGCTCGATGCCACACATGGCGCTTTGAACGGTGGTGATGACGTTCACATGCCGCAGAACTCCCCCCTTGTGCACCTCGTGGACGCGCACCGCATAGCGATGCAGATCGTCGAACGGATCGGCCTTGTGGCCACGCTCGACCGTCTTCTGGCGAACCGTTCCGGTGAACACATGATCCGCGCGCTGGTACTGTTCCGCTTCACTTTCGATCGCGCACGAACACGCGCTGGCCGGGCTGACGAACACGCCGACAAGTAGAGCCGCGGTCAGGACACCGACCGACGCAACATTTCCGAGCAAACGCAGACGTACCATTTCGTCTCCCTTGCACAGCCTGAGTTGGCCGGACCGCCCCAGCCAGAGCGTAAGCACCCTGTGCATCACTCAGCCAGAGCTCCGCTGAAGTACACCGAGTCGAGTGAATGGTGATCTTGTTCGTCCAGGTGGCGGTCGGCTGGACAAAACGAGCAAGGCCCATAGCCGCGTTCACGCTGGTCGAGGGTCTCTCCTTGCATTGGTCAAGCTTGGTGTCCCCGACAGGATTCGAACCTGTGCACCCGCTTCCGGAGGACAGTGCATCAAGCTCGATGGTGTGCCGCTGACGTGCGGAAACACGTACGTCGAATTCGGTTGAAGACAACTTTGGCGTACATTTGGCGGGCTCAGGTTGCGATGTCGGTATCGGTGGCTGGACGCGACGCGCCGTGATGGACTGGTCGTCCAGCCAGCGTCGACAAGCGAGGTGCCCCGCAAGTGGAGGCGTGGCACAACGTTGGCTAGAGGTCGGTCACTGAAGGCTCTCCTGCGTAAAGCGCCTTCCCGGATGGCTCTTGAGTCGCTTGAACCCGGCTACCGTTTCGGGTACAGCAGCCGTCGCACGAAGCCGGTCACGACGCTGGCAATTGGTCCAGTGGCCTGTATCGGTGTGTTTCAGCTACGTCTTAACCAGCTGACGGAGCTCGGCCGCCGGAGGGGCGACCGGGACGCTGCGCGCCCCTACCGCCCCCGGACGTGCGCTCATGACGAGGGAGGAGAGAGCTGGCTTTGCAAAGCCCTTCCACGTCTGGAGCTCGGCGACTGCCCTCGCGATCATCTGGTCGCTCTTGTACGGAAGATCGATATGTCAAGCCGGTGCAGTTGGTAAGCTCCCGTTGTCACGGCTTGTAGTGCAAAGCATGGCGCGAGCGATGCGGTGAGAACGATCTCTGCATCGCCCGTAGTCCGCATTTCGTCGGTACTGAAGTCGATGGATGTGGCCGTGAGCCAGAACGCGGCATACTGATCCGGAAGCGAGTCCGTGAAGTCCCGGTATTTTCGGTAGCCAATTTTGTGTGAGTTCAGTGATATTGGGCTTGCAAGGAACTTGTAGGTTTCCACCTTTTCTTCGTACGTGGTTGACCTTGTTTTTGTGGTAGATCGCTTCGATTCCTGCCCGTTTTAGGGCCGTGAGGGTCCGGTCGGTCGTCTTTTGACCCGTTGTTCCACCGAAGAGTCGAAGTGCTTCGCGAGCTTTGCCTGCTCCTGGAGCGCTTCCAGCTGGCTGGCTGCCCCTCGGAGGGCTAGTTCCATGGCGGATACGCTGGGTCTGTCAGGTATCTCGCCCGCATCGCGCTTTCAATCGTTACTCTGGCGAGTGGGGGTGGGGACCAATGTGGCAGCGGCGGGAGTGTTATTAACTTGCGGATCGACCTGGCGTGATCTATAAGCGATTATGGTGAAGAGTGGCGGTGGCTAGCGACCTTCTGAATATTTTGCGAAGCTGGTAAGGATGATCGCTTGGTTGTGCGTCTGTCTCTTTTGTGATCCATGACGGAATGAGGGGACTGCTCTAGTCAAAGATTTCCTCTAGATGCTGAGTGGACTGCTGTATGTGCCAATTGATGAGTTCACTTGAACTGTTAACTAAGCCGACAGGTACTCCAGAGCGCGTGAGCTGTGGTCCGTTCGATGTGCTCACGTTTGCTCCCCTTGGTTGTAGGCGCACCAAGTATCGGGCGCTTGGCTGGGGCGTACTGCCATTGCGCCGGCTGCCGGGGCTGACACCGTCCGCTGGACGGGTCAGGGTGGCGGAGCCGGGGCCTGACCCTTGCCGAGCAGGTTCAAGCGCAGCGGCGCGAGCGCGCGAGTGTTCCAACGTTCAACTTGCTGGCCAGGGCAAAGCTTGTGTCGGCCTACGTTTCAGGGTCCAACGTCAAGTCGGGCGCGGCATCCTCACGGCGTCGCTCGGGCCGTGCAGGTCGCGTCCTGCGGCTGATCACCTGCTCGACGATTCGCCTCGGGACGAAGGTTGACCATGGTTCGAACGTGTGTGCGAATATGGGTATGCGCATGACGTTGGAGCAGGAGCGGAACTACGAGCGCCAGGTTGACCAACTGCGCGCGCTGGTCAACGGGATGCCGCGGTTCGAGCTGCAGGAGATCGACGGACGTCCGGTTGTGGTGGACAGTCGTCTGGGTGATGAAGGGGTGCAGATCCGGATCGAGGGGTCTGGCCAGCTTGAGGCGTGCCGATACCTGGTGCACATCAACTACTACGCCCTGATCAAGCTGCTCGGCCTGCTCGACTCAGTGCGGGGAACCAAGGCCCATGGTCACGCAGCCTGTTTCCTGGACGCGCTCAGGCTCGATGAGGCTCTGGGTATCTCGGAGCGCTGACCGCGACCGTGTAGACGCTGAGTGACGCGACACGAACGACTTGGCCGACCGCCTCGCTTTGTGAAGGTGGCATGTCAGAACCGTGCTGCCGACGCAGATGAGTGCTTCAGCGAACGGCGCAACGGTGTCCGTGCTCGAGGTATATGGCATGACCGTCTCGATGAGCTGTGAGTGCTTGTTCGAGTCGTCGGGCGAGTCGCGGGATCACGTAGTTCGCGATGCGACCGGCCGGCACCCACTCCCAGCGGTCCAGTTCGGTTGAGTCGAGGGTGATGCGCTGCTCGTCGTCCCCAAGGTCACCGCAGTCGAACAGCCAAAGCACCTTGTCGCCTTCGGCATCGTTCGGTGCCCAGTCCACCGCGATGAGGCGCTGCGGCTGCCGGTTTAGGCCGAGTTCTTCCGCGAGCTCGCGTTGGCACGCGGCGGCCGGCGACTCGCCGATGTCCACGTACCCACCAGGGATGTCCCAACCGTTGCTGTAGATCTTGTGGACCAGCAGCACGCGGTCTTGATCGTCAACGAACAGTGCCCCGGCAGCCATCCGGGGTGCCGCAAAGCGGTCGGAGTCGGCACCCATGCGCCTGAGCCTACGGGCGTGGCAATCATCCAACGCGAAGGCGCTGAGCGAGTCCGGAGAGTGCGTGGCCCGGGTTTCCTCGCTGCTGACGCATCCACGTGAGGATGAGCTGTCGCCCGAGGTAATGGTGTCGAACCTGTTCAGGTGCGCGCTGCTCGGCATCGAGCACGAGGGACAACGCTTCGTCGGTCCGATTCCACGCGCTCAACGCTCGTGCTGTCTCCAGCGAGTGTCGAACCTGGCGTTCGACCGGCAGGCCCGACGTGTCGACCTCAGGGCCAAGGTCGACGGCGACCTGAACATCACCTAGCTCCATCGCCGTGGCGACGCGGTGGATGGCCACGTTCGTCGGCCCGAACGCCGTCCACATGTGGTTTCCGTCGGTGCCTTGTCGGGCGGCGGCTTCGACCGCGGAAACCAAGACGTTCCTGGTGTCCGCTCGTGAGGACGACGACCCGTTCTACTCGGCCTACGTCCTGGTGATCGCGATGGCGATGTGGAAGGGCGAAGTGCTGGGCTTGCCCACCGACGCCTCCGACGAGGTCGAGCAGGTTCTCGACATCGGCTACCAGCTGCAGAGGGTCGGCGGTCGCCTCCTGCACCGCGAGACCAAGACGGCCACCTCCGACGACGTACTGCCCATCCCATTGGAGATCTACACCGAGGTCTCCGGCGAAGAGACGAGGAAGGCACTTCAGCAGCTGAGCGAGAGCCTCAACATCTGACTCGCTGCTGTACTTCGCTGCTTGCATCAATGTCAAAGGCCTGGAACCAGATTCGGTTCCAGGCCTTTGACCTGCAATGGGCGATACTGGGATCGAACCAGTGACCTCTTCGGTGTGAACTATGGCAACAAGACTGCACTGACCTGCGGAAACGAGACGTCTGCAGGTTGGCGAGGGCCGGTTAAGGTCCATTGAGGACCGTTTCAGCGCGCTCAACGCGTGGAGTTGCTCCCAATCTGCTCCCACTCCGTGCTCCCAAGGCTCATCGGCTCTGTCTCGGCTGAGGCCGGAGTGCACGGTCGGCGGCATGAGCTGACGTGGACGTGTGGCGGTCCACCCGCTGATCGGGCCATAGCCCCGTGCTGGATGTCGTGCAGCGGTGCGCGCGCTTTGACCGGTGAGGTCGTTGTGGACGGTGGTGTGCCGACGCAACCTGATCAAGGGGCTTGGCCATCTGTGGGAGGGGGATCTCGCACCTCGTGTCGAATCCGGCGCCGCGCGATCGACGTACGGGCAAGAGCGGCGGACGGTCAACGGATCGGATTTGTCCAGTGGCCCAGACGCCACACCGGCGGCACCGCCACCGACCAGCCAGAGGAAGGAAATCGAAGATGGGTAGGACACCACTGCGGTTGTACATGTCCATGTCGGTCGACGGGTACATCGCCGGACCGGACGACCGGCCGGGCCAGGAACTCGGCCGCAACGGAGGGCGGCTGTTCAATTGGCTCGACGACCGGATGTCCGAGGGCATCAACGGGCAGGTGTACGCCGAGGCCCTGGCAACCGGTGCCGTGATATCCGGACGCCGCACGTTCGAGCTGGCTGGTCGTTGGCAAGGCGACCACCACGACGGAGTGCCGATCCACGTGCTCACACACCACGTCGACCCGGCCGACGAGCCTCCGGGTAGCGCGAAGTACTACACCGACGTCAACGCGTGTGCCGCTGAGGCCCGAGAAGCAGCGGGAGATCGAGTCGTGCTGGTCCACGGCGCGAGTGCGGCGCAGGCGTTGCTGGCAGCCGGCCAGCTCGACGAACTCGAACTGCACGTTGTTCCCGTACTGCTGGGCGACGGACGGCGGCTGTTCGCGCCGACGGGACTCGACCACATCGAACTGGAGCTCGTCCGCCGGCTCGAAGGCCGCGACGCCACACATCTGCGTTACCGCGTAGTCCATCAAGACGGGAAACAGCCATGATCGTCGCATTGCTGGCACTCGATGCGCTCGACATCAGCGGTTTCGCGAAATGGCCGCACTGTTCGCGGGCGACCGACGCTTGCTGACGGCATGAGCGCGCGATCGCAACCGGCCGTCCGGCAACCGCAGCGGCTCAGACCCCAGCCGGTCGACCAGCTTGCGGTAGGCGACCTTCGGGGCCACCGACATCGAACGCACTCCTGGGTGGTCTTGCGCCAGTCGAGGAACCGGTTCGCGGCCTGGTCGAACGCGACGGTCTGCCGCCTCGACCGCGCTGGCCTTTGCCTGTCGGCGTGCTCAGCGTGCTGCCTGCGGCGCACACGATCCGGTCTTGTCGAGGTCAGGGCTTGCGACCCACAGCGCCTGCGATGCAGTAGGACACGGGAGGAAGTGGCGTGATGCGCGGACCGTCCGGCCACCAGTCCGCGCACAGCGACAGACCGGGATCGACCAGTTCGAGTCCGGCCATCATGCCCTCGATCTCGTCGCGGGTGCGGAAACGCCCGGTGCCCATCGGGCTGTGCAGGAACGTGTCCTCCATGCGACGGGCGAGATCGCTGTGCTCCTCGGTCTGCGGATCGAGGAAGTGGCTGAGCGCCACGTAGGAGCCGGAGGGCAGCGCGTCGATGTACTCGCGCATGATCTCCTGCGGGCTGATCTCACCGTCGTAGTGGTGCAGAGTCCCGAGCTGAAAGAACGCGATCGGCTCGGAAAAGTCGATGTGCTTGCGCACGACCGGGTCCTCAAGGATTTCCTTGGGGTGGAAGATGTTCGCAGCCGAGAAGTGCGTCTGGTCGTTCTCCTCAAGCAATGCCCGGCCGTGCGCGAGCACCACCGGGTCGTTGTCCACGTACACCACGCGCGCTTCCGGCTGAATCCGTTGCGCCACCTGGTGGGTGTTCTCCGCCGTGGGCAGACCCGATCCGCAGTCCAGGTACTGGGTGATGCCGGTCTGGCTCGCGATGAAGCGGGTGGCGCGGATCAGGAAGTTGCGGTTGTCGAACGCCAGGGTCTGTGCTTCCGGCGCGACCTGCTGAACCCGCCGCAGGACCTCACGGTCAATCTCGTAGTTGTCCTTGCCGTTGAGGAAGGCGTCGTAAACCCGGGCGATGCTCGCCTTGGTCGTATCGATGTAGACGGGCACATCGGTGTCGGGCATCACGAACCTCACAATCGTAGACATGGCAGGGCGTTCTGTGTATCAGATCACACCGCGGCGAGCGTCTGCTCATGGGCCGAATGCGTGAACGTGACCCCGGTGCACGTACAGTGATCAACCTTGCGCTGATGGATCTGCAGCAACCGCCTTTCGAGTGGATTGTTCTGTCAGTACTGGCGCGCGTGAGGTCAGAACGCTAAGGAGGAGCCCTGATGGCGACTGCTGACTCCAACTCCTCGGCGAACGTCCGGCCTGGTGGTCCGACGGCGCTGCGGATCGTGCTCGGCGCTCAGTTGCGCAGGCTGCGCGAGACCGCGGACATCTCGCGCAGTGAAGCGGGCTTCGCCATCCGCGGGTCCGAGTCGAAGATCAGCAGGCTGGAGCTCGGCCGCGTCGGTCTGAAGGATCGCGACGTCGCCGACCTGCTCACCATGTACGGGGTGACCGACCAGGCGGATCGGGACATGTTCCTTGAGATGGTCGCCCGCTCGAACCAGCCGGGCTGGTGGCATCGCTACACCGACCTGATGCCGGACTGGTTCCACGACTACGTCGGTCTGGAAGAAGCCGCGTCGAGAATTCTCACGTACGAGCTGCAGTTCGTGCCCGGTTTGTTGCAGACCGAGGACTACGCCAGGGCGATCGCGAGCCACGGCCGCCCTGAACTCGCGGACAAAGCGGTCGAACAGCGCGTTGCCCTGCGCATGCACAGGCAGAAGATCCTGGCTCGGCCGGGCGCGCCTCGCCTGTGGGCGGTGATCGACGAGTCGGTGCTGTACCGGCCGATCGGCGGCGTGGCGGTGTTGCGAGGTCAGCTTGAGCACCTGCTCGCCGTCACCAAGCAGAGGCACATCACCCTGCAGGTTCTGCCGTACGCCCTGAGCGGCTACGCGGCCGAGAGCTCGTTCGCCATGCTGCGGTTCGAGGAGCCGGAACTGCCGGACATCGTTTACATCGAGCACGGCGGCGGCGCCCTGTATCTCGACCGGAGCAAGGAGCTTGAGCTGTACGGCCGAATGTTCGACCGGCTGACCATCGATGCCCACACACCGGACCGCACGCGCCAGGTGCTGACCAAGCGTCTCGCTGAGCTGTAGCTTCGCTGCCCACTGATCGCGTGCATCTGCACGTGCATTTACCCGTGCGAGTGCATCTGCTACTGTGCGTGCACAGTCAAATGCACGTGCAGATGCACCGACCTGGGGAGGTGGTGGGCTATGAGAGATGCGATCCACAACGGGATGCCAGCTGTCCTTCTGACTGAGGCTGCGTGGCGGAAAAGCAGGCACAGCGGCGCGACCGGCAACTGCATGGAGCTCGCCCGGCTCGACGGCGGCCACATCGCCGTGCGGAACTCCCGCTTCCCGGAAGATCCCGCGCTGGTGCTCACTCGCGCCGAGGTCGCGGCCTTCCTGGCGGGTGCGAAGGAAGGCGAGTTCGATGACTTCGTCGCATGACGCCATAGCGAGCACCACGGTCCGGCTCAATGCGCTGATCCTGCGTGGCTTCAAGTTTCTCTACCCGCGTAACCACAGAGGTGAGCTCGCCGCCGTGGTGGGTGTCCGCGCTCATGGCAACGTCATCGACATCGTCCGCCTGCATGACGAGAACAACGCGATCGCGACGCGGATGTTTGCGGACGAGATCAACGCCCTGGTACCGAGGCGGTACTCGTGGCAGCGCACCGGCCCCGCCTGCCGCGTGATCGAGGAACTGCTGGAACTGCCCGACGACCGCATCGCCTGACTCCCGAACCGCCGTCAGGTGTTCAGCGACGGGAGACCAGATACCCAGCAGCATTGCGGGCAGCACCAGGACGACACCCACTACCGGCTTGGTCGCGTTGGCGAGCGGGTCTGCTGCACGAGTAGGTGACAGTGGTGACCTGCCCCACCGGAAGGGTTCCAGTGGTCGTGGCTAACTAGCAGCGGTGATGGTCTCGCGGTCAGAGTGACCTGTCCTACTGGACGGGTTCCAGAGTTGGTGGCTAACTGGCGGCCTGTTCGAGAGGCTGTGCACTGTGCCCCGTCCGTACCCCGCTGAGTTCCGAGCGCGCGCCGTCGCGTTGGTCCGAGCTGGCAAAGAGCAGAAGCAGACCGCGGTGGACCTGGGTATCCATCCGGTGACGTTGTCGAAGCGGGTCAAGCAGGACCGGATTGATCGCGGCGAGATTCCTGGCACTCCGAGCAGAGAGTCCGTCGAGCTGCGCGCCGCTCCGCCCGAACGCCCACACGCCAGCCCGACGAGGTGGACGCGATCGCGGGCCGGATGCGGCCAGACGACGGGCTGCTGACGATCACCGCCGCCTACACGGGCATGCGGTGGGGTGAGTTGGCCGGGTTGCAGTGGGTCAGGACCTACCTGGACGACAATCCGCGCATCGCGGTCGACCCGGAGTTCGGTGCGCTGCACGAGGTTCGCGGGCAGAAGCTGGTGCTCGGTCCGCCGAAGACTCCCGCCAGCGCCCGCGGCATCCACCTGCCGCCCTTTCTTGTGCAGGAGTTGCTCGCGCACCGCGAGCGCAACCCTGACTGCCGATTCGTGTTCCCCGGTGCGCGGGGTGCGTTGCGGCGGCGGTCCAACTTCCGCCAACGCGTCTGGGTGCCGGCTCTCGCGGGCAACGAGGCGCTCGGCTGGGCTCCGCTCAAGGTGGGCATGCACTTTCATGATCTACGCCACACGCACGAGACCTGGCTCATCGAGGACGGTGTGCCGCGCGTGCTGCGGTTCGAGCGGTTGGGGCACAAGCGCAGGGATGTCCACGACAACTACTCGCACGTGACCGAGGCCATGATCGGCAGGATGCTGGAGCAACTGCAGCGCCGCTGGGAATTGGACGGCGGCTAGAGCTGGATCATGGAAGGCATGCCGGAAGCGGTGTGAGCGCTTAGGTATCGCGAATGTGTTCTCCGAGCCGTGCTCCCAAATTGCTCCCACGACAACGCAAACGGCCCGCCGATGAAATCATCGACAGGCCGTCTGACTAGGTAAAACACACTGTGGGCGATACTGGGATCGAACCAGTGACCTCTTCGGTGTGAACGAAGCGCTCTCCCGCTGAGCTAAACGCCCGTGTTCTGTTGCTGTCCCGCTCTCGCGGTGTGGCCATAGCCTACAACATCATCAACGAGAACCAAAAATCGGGCTCTGCAACCAGCTCCACTCCAGGCCGAACCAGCCGCCGACCAGCGCGAACACGTTGAGGAAGTAGCAGGTGACGAGCACGATGGCGCAGACGCCGGCCATCACGAGGCCGCGGACCCAGGACGGCTGGCGCTTGAGCCACTCGGCCCAGCGGTCGTAGTAGCGCTTGGCGAACTTGAGGACGCGGCCCGCCCACTCGAACTCCGTCGAGAGGATGGCCAGGCCCGCGAAGACCACCAGCCATCCCGGGCCGGGGTACGGGATCATGATGACGCCCGCGACCAGCACCAGGCCGCCGATCACGCCCACGCCGATGCGGTAGGCGAGGTTCAGCGCCGGGTTGCGGCGGAACCAGTGGCGCCAGCCCTTGTGCTCGTCGGGCTTCACGTCGGGCTTCGTCATGTGCCGATCATCCTGTTGGGGCTCAGGCGGGTGCAACCTGGCCTCCCGCCAGCACCTGCGAGGGTTCCGCAGGGGGTTGGCGGCCGGGTTCGAGCGACACCGCGAACGTCGTGTGTTTGTGTGCGTCGGCCGACCAGCTCAGCAGCTGTGGGTCGGTCGAGCCCGCGCGCACGTCGAACACCGCCAACGGTACCGGCGCTTTCGTGCTCGCACCCCAAACCACGTAGACGTGACCTGAGTCGTTCGGTTCGAGGTTCAGCGGTATCACGGCGCCCGAGGTCGGGTTCGACAGGATGATCGCAGCCTCGTCCTCGGAGTTCGTGCGCAGGATCGCCCTGTTCGTGGCCGGGTCGGCGGCCAGGGACAGTGCCTTGCTCAGCTCGTTCGTGCGGGCCTGGGAAGCCGCTACCTCGCCCGACAGTTCGTTGACGCGGACACCCAGGTAGCCGCCGCCGGCCAGAACGGCAAGAGCTGCTGCCGCGGCCAGCACCGCGCGGCCGGTGCGGCGGCGGTGTTGCGGGCGCAGAGGGGTTGGGGCCGCGTGGCGCGGGCGGTGCGGGGCGAGCACTTCCTGCGGGATGTGCTCGATCTGTTCCATCAGCCTCGCGCGCAGGCGGGGCGGTGGCTGCTCCTGGCGGACCGAGCCGCCGATGCCCGCCATGACCTCCTGGGTCGACCTCACCGTGCGCTGGCAGGCGGGGCAGGTCGGCAGGTGGTCGCGGACCACTGATTCTTCGTCCGGCTCCAAGGAGTGCATCGCCCAGCCGACGGCGAGCTCCTCGTGAGGGCACAACTCGCCGTTCACCGGTTCGCTCCTGTCGTCTCGCCGGTCTCGCCGGCCCACAAGTTCCCCAACGTGCCTCTCAGGCGTCTGATCGCCGCGAACGTGCGCGATTTCACAGTGCCCAGCGGGACGCCTGTCAGCTTCGCGACTTCGCACTGGGTGTAGCCGCCGAGATAGGCCAGCGCGATGACTTGGCGCTGCTCTTCCGGCAACGTACGCAGTGCCGCCCTGACCTCGGCGCTCACCACGCTCACCAACGCTTCGTGGTCGGAGCCCTGCGCCGGTGGTGAGACGTCGTCGGTGAGGGGAACAGTCCGGCGACGCTGTGTGTTCTCCTTACGGACGGCGTCCACCGCGCGGTGGTGCACCAAAGTCATCAGCCAGGTGCCGAAACTTCCGCGCGTGGGGTCGAACCTGGTGGGATGCCGCCAGAGCCCGAGGAAGGCCTCCTGGACGACGTCCTCGGCCAGTTCGGGGTCTACGCAGATGCGTTTGGCCAGCGAATATGCTGGTGTGCCGTACCTGTCGTACAGCGCACCGAACGCTGACCGATCGCCCTGTGCGAGCCTTTGTACAAGCTCGAAATCGGTCGGCCGGCCGTCGCGTGACGCGGCGGATGGGCCGGGCGAGTCAGCCACCAGAGATGTCCTCACGTCCAACATTCGCGCAACAGCCGGTACCGGGTTCAGGTTAGACCCAGCAAGATGGGGGTCGCTGAACGCGGGCTAACGAGCGAGGAGGCACGGAGCGCGTGCAAACGGTCGCTGTGCGCAGTGAAGCTGACCCGATGGGGTGATCTGCGTCCGAACCGCGAGCGTTCCTCGCCACATGCACGTCACAACTAAGGTGCTCGGTCGTTTCATTGACCGGGAAGGGAGAAGAGGGTAACGACGATGCGCAACGACCACGTGACGCTCCGCTCGACAGCGGTCTTCGACCTGCTGGCGCCGAGGACACCTGCGGTCCCGGTCCAGGTGGAGCTTCGATACGACACGAAGGACCCGTACGCGGTCGTGGCCGCGTTCCGCACCGGCCGTGCCGGTTGGGTCGAGTGGGTGTTCGCCCGCGATCTGCTCGCCGACGGCCTCATCGCCGACGCCGGTGACGGTGACGTCCGGATCCGCCCCGCCGCCGACGACCCCGAGGTCGTCGTGATCGAGCTGAGCTCTCCCTCCGGGCACGCCATGTTCGAGGCCTCCGCGCAGGAACTCGCCGACTTCCTCGACCGGACCTACGACGTCGTCGTGCCGGGCAACGAGCACCTGTGGGTCAACGTCGACGAGGCGCTCACGCACCTCATCTCGAACGACCTGAGCTGAATCATCCGAGGTAGGGGGCCCGTGAAGGCGGTGCGGGTACCCCCGGTGAAACCCGCTTGAACCCCTCGTATAAGGTTTGTTTCAACATCACGAAGTCAGTGATGAACGCGGATGTAGCGCAGTTGGTAGCGCATCACCTTGCCAAGGTGAGGGTCGCGAGTTCGAGTCTCGTCATCCGCTCTGTGGTTCCTCAGCAGGAGTCTGCTGTGGAGTCATGATCCGGCGGAGTGGCCGAGTGGCTTAGGCAAGGGCCTGCAAAGCCCTGTACACGGGTTCGATTCCCGTCTCCGCCTCGGACGATTAGCTCAGCGGGAGAGCACTACCTTGACACGGTAGGGGTCACTGGTTCAATCCCAGTATCGTCCACTCTGGATCAAAGCCGGAAGCTCGCGGGCTTCCGGCTTTTCCTGTCTTCAGGCCCGCATGATCTTGCAGGCTCCTGCGGTGCCGTGCGGTGTGGAGATCGCCAGGACACTCGGTGACGCCCGTGTGGACGATGTGAACCACCCAAGATCAGCCGATTTGGAAGTTGCGGGGAGCGTCGGATAAAGTTCATCCCGCACCACGGGAAACCGGGGAGCAACGCGGATGTAGCGCAGTTGGTAGCGCATCACCTTGCCAAGGTGAGGGTCGCGAGTTCGAGTCTCGTCATCCGCTCGGACGATTAGCTCAGCGGGAGAGCACTACCTTGACACGGTAGGGGTCACTGGTTCAATCCCAGTATCGTCCACTCAGCGGAAAAGCCCTCGATCCTGATGGATCGAGGGCTTTTTGCCGTCCCACCCGGCGCGAATGCCTGAATCAATCACGAATTCCGCCAAACGATTCGGCGCGGTTCGTACCAGGACTCGCCCGCCGGCTCGCCCGCCATGTTCCACGCCCACGCCTCGGTCGGCGTGATGCGGCAGTAGATGCCGGGGCCGACCAGTCCGACGCGTTCCACCGGGTCGTCGGCTACGCCGTAGACGCGGATCGCGCGTGCGATGAACGGGTCGAACGACACCAGGTCGTCGATCACCAGCGACACCTTGCGGCGGCCCGCTGTGATGTTGCGGAACTTGCGGGTCTGCAGGACCTGGGTGCCGACGCCGCCGACCCAGAAACTGGTGCCGTCGTACTCGAAGGACAGCGGGACGACGTCGGGCTGGTCGTCCCCGTTGAGGGTGGCCAGGCGGGCCAGGGGCTGGGAGCGCAGGTAGGCGGTCTCTTCGTCGGTGAACATGCCCTTCATACGAACACGAAGGCGCTGTTTCGACAGGCCGTGTCCTATGCGGCGGGCGGAGGTCCGGCGGGCCAGCCAGGGTACGGCTGCTGCTGGGCCTTGCGGCGGCGCGAGCGGCGCATCAGCACCACGATGAGGATGATCAGGCCGATGATGAACAGCAGGAACACCACCGCGCCGACGATCAGCCACGTGAAGAGGGACTTCATCACGTCGGTGTCGTCGTCGGGCTTCACGGTGACCTGGCGTTCGCCGAACGCTTCGCGCAGCCCGGCCTCGGAGTAGACCTTCTGGGTGCCGTTGAGGGTGATCGACAGCTGGTCGACGTGCTCCGGATAGGTGTCCCAGACGATCTCCGCCACCTGGTCCGGGTCGCAGCCGGACGCGGTGATCTCCAGCAGGTCGGTGCCGTTGTTGGAGCGGTGGTACAGCGAGACGTTCTGGTAGCCGGCGTCCTGGACGCGGGTCTGCAGCGCCGCCAGGTCGGCGATCGCGGCGCAGCCCGCGAGCGTGGCGCACAGCAGGACGAGCAGGGCGAGACGTCTCATGTCTCAGGAGGTTAGGGCCGAGCGACGTCCTACGCCTGGGAAACGGTGTGAGTCACGGCGTGCAGCGCCCACGGCACCAACGGGTTCAGGGTGGTCAGCCGATCGCGCAGCCTGGTGTCCGGGACGAGCACGCGAGGCCCGCCGCGACGTCGGGCTGGCGGTCCGGGTACGTCTGGTGCAGGGTGCCGTTGCGGAGGCGGGTGCCCAGGCCGGTCGTGGTCATCGGGCCCAGGCGGGGACCGGTCACGCCGTGGTTGCCCTGCTCGACTGTGACCTCCGGGTCGCCTCGGTGGCAGGTCTTCGGACCGATCCGGGTGCCGCGCGGGGACAGCGACGCCGTGTCGCGCACCAGGTTGTCGCGCCGCATCTCCACCACGCCGAACGAGGGGTCCACCGCGCCGAGAACGTCCGTCAGCGAGACAGAGGAGGAGACCGGCCAGAAGAACTCGTCGGCGTCCGCGTTGATCACGAGGCAGTCTTGGACTCATGAGGCCACTCGTTCTGCTGGACGTCGACGGTCCGCTCAACCCGTGGGCGGCGAAGCACAAGCCGCCGAACTACCGGCCGTTCGACATCAAGGTCGGCTGGTGGCGCAAGCTGCGGATCTGGCTCGACCCCGGGCACGGTGACCAGTTGAGACGGCTGGCCGACGACACCGGGGCCGAGCTCGCGTGGGCCACGAGCTGGCTGCACCGGGCGAACACCGAGATCGGGCCGCGGCTGGGGCTGCCCGCGCTCAAGGTCGTCGAGTTCCACGACGAGCGCGGCTGGAAGTACCCCGCGGTGGCCCGGTACGCCTACGAGCGGCCGCTGGTCTGGTTCGACGACGACTTCGCGCTGCACGCCGCGCGGAGGGACGAGTTCGTCCACAAGCGACGGCATCTGACGACGGCGCTGGTCCATGTGGACCCCGGTACCGGGATCACGGCAGAACACCTGAGTGAAGCTCGTGAAGCATTCAGTGGCAACCCCTAGGGCACTGAGAATTCACCGTTGGAGTCGAGAAGGTCTCAACCGGCGCGGCTGGCTTGACAACGAAAGCGATCCGCGCGAATCCTCCGCCTGTGCTGAAGCGAGGGAACGTCACCACGAAACTCATCGGTGTCGGCGCGTTGGTGCTGGCGGTGGCCGCCTGCGGCGCCCCGCCCGCCAAGGAGACGCAGACCGGTGCTGCCGGGACCGCCAAGTCGGCGAGCGAGCTCGGTGGCATGGACAAGCTGGTCGAGGCCGCCAAGAAGGAGGGCAAGCTCAACGTCATCGCGCTGCCCCCGGACTGGGCGAACTACGGCGAGATCATCAAGGCGTTCGAGGCCAAGTACGGCATCAAGGTCGACTCCGCGCAGCCGGACGCCTCCAGTCAGGAGGAGATCAACGCCGCCAAGCAGCTCAAGGGCAACGACCGCGCGCCCGACGTGTTCGACCTCGGCCTGAACGTGGCGCTGGCCAACAAGGACCTGTTCGCGCCCTACAAGGTCAGCACCTGGGACGACATCCCCGCCGAGCTGAAGGACGCGGACGGCCTCTACTACGGCGACTACGGCGGCTTCATGTCGATCGGGTACGACGCCGCGAAGGTGCCGGCGCCGACGAGCGTGAAGGACCTGCTCAAGCCCGAGTACAAGGGCAAGGTCGCGCTCAACGGCAACCCGACGGAGGCCGGTGCCGCGTTCGCCGGTGTGGTCATGGCGAGCCTCGGCAACGGTGGTTCCGCCGACGACATCGCGCCGGGCGTCGAGTTCTTCAAGCAGCTCAAGCAGGCCGGCAACTTCCAGCCGGTCGACCCGTCGCCCGCGACGATCGAGTCCGGCCAGACGCCGGTCGTCATCGACTGGGACTACACCAACGCCGCCCAGACCGAGAAGCTCAAGGGCAAGCTCGACTGGAAGGTCGTCGTCCCGTCCGAGGCGCAGATCGGTGGCTACTACAACCAGGCCATCAACAAGGACGCGCCGCACCCCGCGGCCGCGCGCCTGTGGCAGGAGTTCCTCTACTCCGACGAGGGCCAGAACCTCTACCTGAAGGGCATGTCCCGCCCGGTTCGCCTGGAGAAGATGGGTGACAAGGCGGACAAGGCGGCGAAGGACAAGCTGCCGAAGACCGAGGGCAAGCAGGTGTTCCAGACGCAGGCCCAGGCCGACAAGGCCAAGGCCGTTCTGACGGCGACCTGGGCGCAGGCAGTCGGATGACCTCTGTCGCTCCCGTAGCGGCGGCTCCCGGCGGTCCCACCACGAAGGGTGGGGCCGCCGGTCGGCCATCTGTGGCCGCCTGGCTCGTCGCGGTGCCGTTCCTCGCGTTCGTCGGCACCTTCCTCGTCTATCCCACGGTCCTCGTGCTCGTCGGTGCGTTCCAGGACAGCAACGGCGCGTTCACGCTCGACAACCTCACGACCCTGTTCAAGGGCGTCTACTTCGACGCTTTCGTGCGCAGCATCGAGCTTTCCGCCCTCACCGCGCTGATCGGCGCGGTCTTCGGCGCGCTGCTCACGTGGGCGATCGCGGTCGGCAACCCGGACGGGATGCTGCGCAGGACCGTCGTCGCGGCGAGCGGTGTGCTCGCCCAGTTCGGTGGTGTGCCGCTGGCGTTCGCGTTCCTCGCGACGGTCGGCTTCGAAGGCCTGGTCACGAAGTTCCTGCGCGACAACGTTGGCATCGACCTGTTCGCCGGCAGCGCGTGGCTGTTCGAGCTGCCCGGCCTGACGCTCGTCTACACGTTCTTCCAGATCCCGCTGATGGTCATCGTGTTCCTGCCCGCGCTGGACGGCCTGCGTCCACAGTGGCGTGAGGCGAACGCGAGCCTCGGCGGCACCAGCTGGACGTACTGGCGGCACGTCGGCGGCCCGATCCTCACGCCGCCGTTCCTCGGCGCGCTGCTCCTGTTGTTCGCCAACGCTTTCAGCGCCTACGCCACGGCCGCCGCGCTCGTCTCGCAGGGCAGCCCGATCGTGCCGCTGCAGATCCGCGGCTTCCTCACCGGTGAGGTCGTCCTCGGCCAGGAGAACCTGGGCAAGGCGCTCGGCCTCGGCATGGTGATCGTCGTCAGCATCGCGATGGGCGTGAACGTGCTGCTGCAGCGGAGGGTGGCCAAGTGGGTTCGCTAGTGAAGCAACGCGTGCTGCGCACGATCATCCTGCTGGTCCTCGGTGTCTACTTCATCCTGCCGCTGATCGCGATGGCGGAGTTCTCCACGCGGGGCAGGAACAACACGCGCAGCCTCGAGTCCTGGACGGCCATCGTCGACGACGAAGGCCTGATGGAGGCTCTCGTCAACTCGCTGCTGCTGTCCGTCACGAGTGCGGTGCTGATGCTCGTCCTGCTCGTGCCGACGATGGCGTGGATCCGGCTGCGGCTCCCGCAGCTGCAGCGGCTCGTGGAGTTCCTGTGCCTGCTGCCGCTCGCGATCCCCGCGATCGTGCTGGTGGTCGGCATGGCGCCGCTCTACGCGTGGGTGAACTACTTCTTCGGCGACTCCGCGCTGACGCTGACCTTCGCCTACACGATCCTGGTGCTGCCGTTCGCCTACCGCGCGGTCGACGCCGGTCTCGCCGCGATCGACCTGAAGACGCTGGCGGAAGCCGCGCGCAGCCTCGGCGCGTCGTGGTTCACGGTGCTGTGGAAGGTCGTCGTGCCGAACATCCGCGTCGCGCTCATCGGTGCGTCGCTGCTGTCGGTGGCCTTGGTGCTCGGCGAGTTCACCATCGCGTCGCTGCTCAACTTCGACACGCTGCAGGTGCAGGTCAACCTGCTCGGCAAGCGCAACGCGGGCGTGTCCATCGCGGTATCGCTGCTGTGCCTGATCTTCGCGTTCGTCCTCCTGTTCGCACTTTCTTATGTCGGCCAACGGCGCCGTCAGACCGTGGTCGAGGAGTAACAACACATGGGTCACCTGGAACTCAAGGGACTGCGCAAGTCCTTCGGCGGCAACGTCGCGCTCGACGGCCTCGACCTCGACCTGGCCGAGGGCGAGCTGGTGAGCCTGCTGGGGCCGTCCGGCTGCGGCAAGACGACGGCGCTGCGCATCGTCGCGGGCTTCGAGACCGCCGACTCCGGCACGGTCACCGTGGGAGGCAAGGACATCACGAAGGTCCCGGCGAACAAGCGGGACATGGGCATGGTCTTCCAGGCCTACAGCCTCTTCCCGAACATGACGGCGGCGCAGAACGTCGCGTTCGGCCTGAAGATGCGCAAGTCCGACACCAAACGGACCGGCGAGCTGCTGGAGCTGGTGGGGCTCAGTCACCTCGGCGGCCGCTACCCGCACCAGATGTCCGGTGGTCAGCAGCAACGTGTCGCGCTGGCCCGCGCTCTCGCGATCCAGCCGCGCGTGCTGCTGCTGGACGAGCCGCTGTCCGCATTGGACGCCAAGGTCCGCGTGAACCTGCGCGACGAGATCCGTCGCATCCAGACGGAGCTCGGCATGACGACGCTGTTCGTCACTCACGACCAGGAGGAGGCGCTCGCCGTCTCGGACCGGGTCGGCGTCATGTCGCACGGGCGGCTGGAGCAGCTGGACACGCCGTCCGTGGTGTACCGGGAACCGAAGACGGCGTTCGTGGCCCAGTTCGTCGGCGTCACGAACTCGGTGGAGGGCAAGGCGGAGGGCCAGACCGTCGTGATCAACGGTGTCACGCTCCCCGCTGAGCACGACCAGCCGTCCGGCAGCGCCGTCCGCGTCATCGTGCGGCCGGAGGACATCGGCGTTGCCGCCCACAGCGGCGACGCGAATGGCAAGATCGTCGGCGATGTGCTGACCCAGTCGTTCCTCGGGCCGGTCACGCGGATCTCGGTCAAGGTCGGCGAGCAGGTGCTGCGCGTGGACCAGCCGTCCAACTCCGCGGCCGCCTACCAGCCCGGTACGCGGGTCGCGCTCGACCTCAGCGAGTCACGAATCATGGTGGTGCCTGGATGATCAGGAAGCTCCTCGCGCGCGACACGGCGGAGACCCACCGGGTCGCGACGCCGTTGGAGCTGTTGTTCGACCTGAGCTTCGTGGTGGCGGTCGCCCAGGCCGCCCACGGGCTGCACCACGCCGTCGTCGAGAACCACGCGGGCGCCGGGCTGCTCGCGTTCTCGATGGCGTTCTTCGCGCTGTGGCTGCCGTGGCTCAACTTCACCTGGTTCGCCAGCGCGTTCGACAACGACGACACGTTCTACCGGATCATCACGATGGTCCAGATCAGCGGTGTGCTGGTGGTCGCGGCCGGCATTCCGCGCGTCTTCGAGCACCAGGACTACCGGGTCGTCGTCGGCGGGTACGTGGTCATCCGGCTCGCGATGGTCACGCAGTGGCTGCGCGCGTCGAGGGACAACGACGAGCACCGGGTCTGCGCACGCCGGTACGCCATGGGCATCGGCGGGTTGCAGGTGCTCTGGGTGCTGTGGGTGCTCGCCGCGCCGCCGAGCCTGCAGATCCCGCTGTGGGTAGTCGGCATGGTCGCCGAGCTGCTGGTGCCGGTGTGGGCGGAGCGCGCGTCGGCGACGACGTGGCACCCCCACCACATCGTGGAGCGGCACGGCCTGTTCACGCTGATCGTGCTCGGCGAGTCGATCCTCGCGGCGACGCAGGCGTTCCAGAAGGGCTTCGACAGCGGCGTCAACCTGATCTCGCTGGCGGCCGCGAGCCTGATCATCGTGTTCTCGGTGTGGTGGATCTACTTCGAGGCCCCGCAGCGGCTGGACACGTTGCGGCACGCGTTCCTGTGGGGCTACGCGCACCTGTTCATCCTGGGCTCGATCGCGGCGCTCGGCGCCGGTCTGGCCGCGTCCGTCGACTACGACCTGCACCTCGCGCACGCGCCGGGGATCGTGATCGCGCCGTTCACGACGGTGCCGCTCGCGATCTTCTTCCTGTGCGTCTGGTACGTGCAGGACTGCCCTGGACAGGCCGGGTTGCGCAAGTACCTGCTGCCGCTCGGCTCGGTCGCGGTGCTCGCTGCGACGTTCGGGCCTGCCCCGATCCACGTGACGGCGGGGATCACGCTGGTTCTCGTGATCCTCACGCGGGTGGTGCGATGATCGTCGTATGACCGGTGTTCGTGAACTCCGCCTAGTCGTCACCGCAGCCGACTACGACGAGGCCCTGCGCTTCTACCGCGACGTGCTCGGCCTCGAGGAACGGGCGGCGTTCACGTCCGACGGCGGCCGGGTCACGATCCTGGAGGCCGGCCGGGCCACGCTGGAGATCACCGACCCGCCGCACGCGGAGTTCATCGACGAGGTCGAGGTGGGCAGGCGGGTCGCCGGGCACATCCGGGTGGCGTTCGAGGTCGACGACTCCGCCGCGGCCACTCGTGAGCTCGAGGCCGCGGGTGCCGAGGTGATCGCGGAACCCACGCGCACACCGTGGGACTCGCTCAACGCCAGGCTGAAAGCACCGGCCGGGCTGCAGCTGACCCTGTTCCAGGAGCTGGGCGAGTGACGATCTCCGCTGCCGGCTACCGCGATCTCGCCAACCGGGACGTGCTGGCCTGCGCCGTCGTGACCGTGGCGGCGAAGTTACCCATGTCGATGACGCCGCTGATGATGGTGTTCCTGACCAGGAACCTGCCGGGAGGCTACGTGCTCGCGGCGTCGCTGACCGCCGTCTACGTGCTGGGTGAGATCCTCGGCGCGGGGTTGCTGGGCCTGCTCCTCGACCCGTCGCGCATGCGCGGACAGCTCGCGGCCGGGCTGGTAGTGGGCGCGGGGGCGTTCACGACGCTCGCGTTGACGACGAACGTGACGGTGCTCGTGATCGCGGCGTTCATCGCGGGCGCCGGGCCGTCGACGACACCGGGCGGGCTGCGGGCGATGCTGCTCGGGCTGGTGCCGGACGCGCTGGTGCCCAAGGCGATGGGCTTCGACGCCATGATCACGCAGGTGGTGTGGGCCGTCGCGCCCGCGCTCGTCACCGTGCTGGCGTTGAGCGTCGACCGGCGTGCGCCCGTCGTGGTGTCGGTGTCCTTGGTCGTCGTGGCGGCGTGGCTCGTGTTCATCCTGCCGCGCGGGCACGTGACTTCCCGGTCCGGCACGGCGAAGGCGCGCGTGGTCGCGTCGGCGTGGCCGATCTACCTGGTGAGCGCGGCGGCGCTGGCGCAGCTGGCGGTCGCGGAACTGGTGCTGCCGGCGCTGCTGGAGCACCGGGGGATCGGCATCGGCTGGACCGGGCCGCTGCTCACGGGATTCGCGGCGTGCAGTGCGCTGGGCGCGGTGCTGTACGGGCTGAGGCCGTGGCCGGGATCGTTGCGCACCCAGGGACTCGTGCTCCTGGTGGTGACCGCGACCTGCGTCGGCGCGGTGGCGTTGTTCCCGAACCTGCCGGGCATCGCGGGTGCGTTGCTCGCGGCCGGGTTGTTCCAGTCCGGCGTGCTGGTGACGCGGAGCCTGGCGCTGCGCGAACGGCTTCCGGTCGGTGCGCACGCCGCCGGCTTCTCGATGATGTACGCGGTGACCGGCGCGGGATACGGCCTCACCGCTGTCGTCGCCGCGTGGGCGATGGACGTCGGCTCACCGATCTGGGCGGTTTTCGGTGGTGTCGCGGTGACCTTGGTCCTGACAGCGATCAGCGCGGCTGCCGAGCGTCGGCAGCCGCGCTGATTCGGACAGCCACTACCCGCGGTAGAAGTTGCCCTGGGTCTGCACGTTGAGCTCGTCCGTGCGGAAGAACTTCGCCACGAACGTGCGCGGGTCGCGCATGTCGATCACGTCGAAGCCGCGGCCCATCTCCGAGGAGTAGATGTAGCCGTTGTACCAGTAGGTCGACCACGTGCCGCCGCCCCCGCCGTTCGGCATCGGGCCGCGCTCGAAGAAGCCGATCTCACGCGGCTTGTTCGAGTTCGTGAAGTCCCACACCGAGATGCCGCCCTGGTACCAGGACTGCACCATGATGTCCTTGCCGGGCACCGGGATCAGCGAACCGTTGTGCGCGACGCAGTTCTCCGTGTCGGCCTGCATGCGCGGGATCTTGAAGTAGGACTTGAAGACCAGCTTGCGGTCCTTGCCCTTGCCCACGATGTCGTAGATGCCGTTGGCACCACGCGTCGGGCCGATCTTCTCGTTGCAGGTCGCCGCGCCGCCGCCACCGAGCTCGTCGGTGAAGACGACCTTGGTGCCGTTGTTGTTGAAGGTGGCCGAGTGCCAGAACGCGAAGTTCTTGTCGTCCTGGACCCGGTGGATCTCCTTCAGGTTCTCCCGGTCGGAGATGTCCCACAGGACACCGTCACCCATGCAGGCGCCGGCCGCGAGGTCGAGCTGCGGGTAGACGGTGATGTCGTGGCAACCGGAAGTCGGCACGACGTAGCCGGTCTCGATGGTGCCGGGCTTGCCCTGGTTACCGCCGTCCGGGAAGAGCACCGGTGCCTTCAGCAGGTGCGCCTGGGCCGGGGCCTTCAGCGGCACCTTGACGATCGAGATCTTGTCGTGCGGCGGCTGGCAGTCCGGGAACGTGGAGTTGGGCGAGTAGGACGAGATGTAGAGGTACACGTCCTTCTTGTTCTTGCCCGGCACCAGCGTGTGGGTGTGCGAGCCGCAGTCGGTCTCGACGGCGGCGACGTACTTCGGGGCCGCCTTGTCGGTGATGTCGAAGACCTTGATGCCCTCCCACGACGACTTCTCGGTCGCCGGCTTGGACACGCTGTTGCAGGAGTTGTCGCTGCGCGACGAGTCGGTCGACAGGAACAGCAGGTTCCCGTACACCGAGATGTCGTTCTGCGAGCCGGGGCAGAGGACCTGGCTCTTGATGCTCGGCTTCCTCGGGTTGCGGATGTCGTAGATGACGAAGCCGTCGTAGTTGCCGACGAACGCGTAGTTGCCCTGGAACGCGATGTCGGTCTGCGTCGAGCTGAGCGGAGCCTGCTTGTCCAGGTGGGCGACCGGGACCATGTTGCGGCTGCGGCTGATCTCGTCGACGCCGGGAATGCCGCTGACGCCCTCGGCCTGTGCCTCGAGCTGAGCCTCGCTCAGTCCCTTGCCGTCGGCGGGCAGGTCGGGCTCGGCGAGCGCTGGCGCGGTCAACGTCGACAGCGTCAGCGCGAGCGCCCCCAGAACCGCGAAAGGCGTTCTGCGCCGGCGGGCCGTTTCGCGTGAAGTCACAGCTTTACCCCCTCAGTACGGGTTGGTGAGGGGGAGTATTACCCTTTCGCCTTGCTAAGGGCCAGCGCCTTTCGGAGGGTATTGTCCGCGTCATGCGCTCTGGGGTTGTGGTCATCGCGGCGGCATTCGCCCTGCTGGCAGGTTGTACAGCGGAACCTGATGCAGTTCCGGTCATCGCGCCGGACACGCCGGGCGGCACTGCTCGGACGCTGGCACCGTCGGAAGCGACCGGTGCGGTCCAGGCTCCGCCGAACGACGCTGACCGCCAGTACGTGGCGATGATGATCGTTCACCACGAGCAGGCGCTCGCGATGACCAGGTTCGCCCCTGATCGTGCGCAGAACGAGACGGTGAAAGGCCTGGCAGACCGCATCCGGTACAGCCAGGAGCCCGAGATCGGCGCCATGAAGCAGTGGCAGCGCACCAACAACGCGATCGGCACGCACGGTGATCACGGGTCGATGCCGGGCATGGCCACGCAGGACCAGCTGAACGCGCTGGGTGCCGCGCGCGGCAAGGACTTCGACCGGATGTTCCTCGACCTGATGATCAAGCACCACGAGGGTGCGATCAAGATGGCGACGGACGTGAAGGCGTCCGGCACCAACGTTCAGGTCGAGGAGATGGCGGACGACGTGATCGCCGTCCAGACCGACGAGATCAACCGGATGAAGGCCCTGCTGCCCACTCTGTGAGACGGTGGCGCGCCTTGGCGACGTCTGCGTGGCCCAGCCGTTCGTAGATCGCTTCCGCTTCCTGCCACACCTGCCGGGCTTCGTGCACGTCGCCGGTCTCCACGTGGGTGTCGCCGAGGTTGACCAGGGTGGTGGCGATCTCGAACTGTTCGCCGATTTCCTCGAAGACCCGCAGTGACTCGCGGTAGTGCGTGATCGCGCCGGGGAAGTCGCCGACGTGGTGCAGGTTGTAGGCGATGCTGTCGAGCGCGCTGGCCTCGCCGAGCCGATCTCCGCAGTCGCGGTGCAGCGTGAGCGCGGTCCGGCAGTGCTCGAGTGCCTGGGCGTGCTCGCCGAGCAGGCCGTGGTACCAGCCGACCTGGTTCGTGGAGCCGGCGAGACCGGAGATGTCACCGGCCCGCTCGCTCAGCTCAGCCGCCCGTCGCGCGTGGTGCAGCGCGCAGGGCAGGTCGCCGTTGGCCTCCATGAGGTGTGCGTAGTTGCGATGCGCGCGGATCTGGCCGTCAAGGCCCCCGGTGCGTTCGAACAACCGCAACGCCTCAGCCAGATGCGGTTCGACAACGGCCATGTCACTGAGCCGATGCTTGGTATGTGCGAGCAACTGGTGCAGCAGCGCGGCGGCCCGCTCGTCTTCGAGGCGGTGCGTTGAGGGCAGCGCGCCGTGCAGCAGGGCGATTGCCTGGTGCCAGCGGCCGGTGATGTCCATGAAAGTGCGGATGGCCCAGACGAGCTGCCACGCGTGCCGGTCGAACCTGGTCGTCACGGCGAGTTCGCAGACGGTCGTCAAGACGTCGATCTCGGCCCGGAACCACCGCTGTGCCTCTTCAGGTCCATGCACTGTTTCGGGCACGACTCCGGCGGCGGGCACTCCGACGTCGACATCGCTGAGAAACCTGTTCAGCTCAAGGGTCGCGATCGCCGCGCTGTGCAGGTAGTGGTCCATCAGCCGCCGCAGTGAGGTTCGCTCCTCCTGTTCGGTGCCGAGATCGCGGGCATACGCGCGCACGAGGTCGTGCAACTCGAAGCGGCCCGCTGCGTTCATGGTGACGAGGCCCGCGGCGGTGAGTTCCGCGAGAGGTGGCGTCCCTCCCATCAGGCTCATCGCCGCCGCGGCCGACACGTCCGGCCCCGGGTGAACACCGAGCAGCCGGAAGAGGCGTTGCGCCGGGCCGGAAAGCCGCTGGTAGGACCAGTCGAACACCGAACGCGGACTCGTTGTCTCATCCCCTGTCTCGAGGAAGTCGAGCACGTCGGCGGTCTCCAGCTCGTGAGCGAGTGCGGTGAGCGAGTGCTCCGGGTCGGCGCGAGCCGCAACGATGGCGAGTGCGAGTGGCAACCCGGCACAGATCCTGACGAGCCTGGCGAGAGCCGCGGGCTCAGCCTCGGCGCGGGGGCCGATCCGTTCGGAAAGCACCGCTTCTGCCTCTGACTGGCCGAGGGCGTCGAGCGGGAGCCCTGCCGTGTCGAGGTCGTCCATCCGGTTGCGGCTGGTGATCAGCACGCGGCAGGCCGGGTCGCCGGGGAGCAGCGGGCGCACGTGGTCGGCGTCGCGGGCGTTGTCGAGCAGGATCAGCATTCGCTTGCCGCGCAACAGCTTCCGGTACAGCGCCGTCTGCGCGCCGGTGTTCGCTGGAACGTGATCGGGAGGAACGCCGAGCGCGCCGAGAAAGCCTCGGATCACGTCCTCCGGCTTCGCGGGCGGCCCTGAGGCGAAGCCGCGCAGGTTGACGTGCAGCTGCCCGGCGGGGAAATCTTCCTCGTTCGCCCACTGGAGGGCGAGCGTCGTCTTGCCGGTGCCACCTGTGCCGCTGAGCACCGTGACCGGGCCGGAGTCGTGCAACGCGGCCAGTTCGCGGTCGCGTCCGGCGAAGTGGGCGGGCGGCGCCGGCAGCTGACGCGGTACCGGAAGCAGCGACTCGACGGCTTTGCGCTCCTCGGCCAGCTTCGCGGCGATCGCGTCTACACCGTCGACGTCCTCGAACGGCTCGCCGCGCCACAGCGCGAGGGCTTCGGCGTAGCGGCCCTGGCCTCGCAGCGCGTGGAAGTCGAGCAGGTCCGAGTCGCTGACCTGGACGAAGTAGCCCGTGTTGTGAGTGCGGATGCGGTTCGCCGGACCCAACGCGCGGCGCAGCCGGCTGATCGCGGTGCGGGTGGCGGCGGGGTCACCGAACTCGTGCAGGGGCACGATCTCGTTCGCGTGGGCCAGCAGGGTGGCGAGGATGGTCCGGCCGCGGCCCTCGGGAACGTCGACCGGGTGCCCGTCCAGCTCCACGCGGAGCGGGCCGAGCACCAGGAAGCGGACGTCCCCCACACAGGGGAGTATCGCCTACTGCTCGGTGCGCTGCTGCGGCAGCACCATGTCCTCGGCGTGCTGGAAGGTCTCGACGGCGTTGCCCGTGACGTGCCGGGCGATGCCGCGGTTGCGCTTGTGCGCCTCGCGGAACGAGTCGGAGGCGACCCAGGCGCGGAAGTGCTCCTCGGACTCGAACTCGTTGACCGACACGTACGGCTGGTCCTCGCGGGTCGGCTTGAGCAGCGTGCTGCGCAGCAGGCCGGGCACGCCGGGCAGGAACGTCCGCATGTTGCTGCGGAAGTGGGCCTCGAACTCCTCCGCCCGCTCGGCGGGCACGAACAGCCGGTTCGTCGCGATGAACATGGGCCCTCCTTGATTCCGACGCTCTGTCGGAAACTATTCCAACTCCCCGTCGGGAAATCAAGCGCGATACGATCTCGCTGTGCCGAGGATCAGCGCAGACACCGTGGCCGAGCACCGCGCCAACCGGTTGCGCGCCCTGCTGGACGCCGGGCGGGAGATCGTGGCGACCGAGGGAGCGGAGGCGCTGACGCTCGCGTCGCTGGCGAGACGGGTCGGGCTGTCGCGGCCGAGTCTCTACGAGTACTTCCGGTCGCGTGAGGAACTGGTCGCCGCGATCGTGTCGGACGCGCTGCCGGAGTGGGCGGACAAGCTGGAGGACGCGGTCAACAGCGCCTCGTCCGTGCCGGAGAAGATCGAGGCGTACTTGCGGACCGAGCTCGCGATCATCACCGACGGCAGCCACGGGGCGGTGGTCGCCCTGTCCGCACACACGCTGCCGGACTCGTCGCGCGAGCAGATCCGGGCCGAGCACGAACGGTTGCTGGCGCCGCTGGTCGGTGTCTTCAAAACCGCCGGGGTGCAGCGCGCGCAGCTGCGGGCGATGCTCGTGCACGCGATGGTCGAGGCAACGTCCCGGATGATCACGCCGGGGCGCACCGAGCACAACGAAGCGGTCATCCAGACGTTGCTCGACCAGGTCGTGCACGGGCTGGACCAGCGCATCAGCTGAAGGGGACCACCTCGCCGAAGCGGACCAGCTCGCCGTGGTGCTCCGGTTTGACCGGGTCCAGTGCGAGATCGAGCAACGCGACCGCGGCCTGGGCCGGAGTGGGGGCCGTGCTGACGTTCCACCACAGCGCGGACGTAGGTGTGTTGATCATGCCTGGGCACACGGACGCGATCAGGATGCCGCGGTGGAGGTCGTCCTCCCGTCGTTCGGCGGCGAGGACGCGGACGGCGGCGACCTGGCCGATCTTCGACGGGATGTTGACGAAGGCCGGCCACGCGCCGGTGCGGCGGTCCTTCAGCTCGTCGCGCCAGCGGGCGATCTGCTCGTCGATCTCGTCCAAAGAGGACGGTGTGGTGAACCGGTCGTGCAGAACCGGCGCCAGGTGGTGGAGCGTGCCCAGCGAGCTGGCGACGACGAGCAGCCTTCCGTTGTCGCGCAGCAGGGGTGCGAAGGCGCGCAGGAGCCTGGTGGTGCCGAAGTTGTTCACCTCGGTGTACTGGTCTGCGATCACGCGCGGGTCGTCGTCCGGGCCGACGCGCATGACGGCGTTGCCGAACACGATGTCGATGCCGCCGTGCCGTTCCCGGATCTGCTGGGCGAGTCGTTGTGCGGCTTGGTGATCCGCGACGTCGAGGAGCTCGCCGCGGACCTCGGCGCCGCCGCCGGGCATGGACTCGACTGCGGTCATGACGCGGTTCATGTCCCGGCCGGTGAGGTAGACGGTGTCGGTGGGATCGAGGCGTTGTGCGAGCCCTTCGACCAGAGCGAGGCCGAGGCCCTGGGTGGCGCCGGTGACGAGTGCGACTGTCATGCCTTGACGCTAAGCCGGTGCGAGCCATGCGAGTAGCGAAAGAAGCTCAACCGGGGTATGCGTAGGCGTCATGGCATTCACTGATGCGTCGCTGGTCGCGTTGCGGGTGTTCCGCGAGGTGGCTGAGCGCGGCACGCTGACCGCGGCGGCCACCGCGCTGGGGTACACGCAGTCCGCGGTGTCGCGGCAGATCGCGGCGCTGGAACGGGCGGCGGGCACCGCGCTGCTGGAGCGGCGGTACGACGGGGTGCGGCTAACGGCGGCCGGGCGGCTCGTGTTGCGGCACGCCGCGGTCGTCGTGGACCAGGTCGACGCCGCGGCGCGGGAGCTCGCCGGGCTGCCGGAGGAGGACGCGAGCACAATCCGGCTCGGCTGGTTCGCCACGGCCGGGGTGTGGCTGGTGCCTCGGGCGTTGATGGCGCTGGAGAGGAGCCATCCGTCCATCACCGCCGTGACGCGTGAGGGCAGCACACCGGCGTTGGTGCGCGCGCTGCGGGCGGGCACGCTGGACATCGCGTTGATCGCGTCGTCGCCGCCGTTCCGGCCGCCTGACGACGAAACCCCCGCGCTGGCAGTGGACACGCTGGTCGAACGCAGTCTGCGGGTCGCGGTGCCTGCCGCGCATCTGTTGGCGCGCAACGACTTCATCGACATCGCCGATCTGCGCGGACAGCGGTGGATCGCCGGACCCGGCGACCAGCTGGTGATGGGGGTGTGGCCGGGGCTGGACGAACGGCCGCGGGTCGCGCACACCGCCCGTGACTGGCTCGCGAAGCTGCAGCTGGTCGCCGCGGGGCTGGGGATCACGACGGTGCCGGCGGCGCTCGTGGTGCCCGAGGGGGTGCGGGTCCTGCCGGTGCGGGGCGGGCCCGCCGAGACGCGACGGGTTCTGCTCGCGCGGTTGCCGGGGCCGGTGCCGGAACCCGTGGCGAGGTTGGCCGCCGCTCTGCGTGCCGCTGTGCTGGAGACCGAGTAGTGGCATCAACCGATCGGTTGATGAGGGTGTCTCTGCTCGACCGATGATCTCCGGCCCGGCATCTTCGAGGCTTGTCCCATGGCAATCATCGAAGTGCGCGACCTCGGCAAGAGGTACGGGCCGAAGACCGCGGTGGACTCGGTGTCCTTCGAGGTCGCCGAGGGGGAGATCTTCGGCATTCTGGGGCCGAACGGGGCGGGGAAGACGACGACCGTCGAGTGCGTGTCGGGGCTGCGGACGCCGGACCAGGGGAGCGTGTCCGTGCTGGGGCGGCCTCCCGCCGACGTCCGTCCGGCGATCGGTGTGCAGCTGCAGGAATCTGAGCTGCCCGAACGTATCCGGGTGAGCGAGGCGCTGTCGCTGTTCTCGTCGTTCTACCCGTCTCCGGCCGACTGGTCGGAGCGGCTGGGGCTGTCGCCGCACCTGAAGGCGGAGTACGGCCAGCTGTCCGGCGGGTTGAAGCAGCGGTTGTCGATCGCGCTGGCGTTGATCGGGTCGCCGCGGGTCGCGATCCTCGACGAGCTCACGACCGGGCTGGATCCGCAGGCGCGGCGCGACACGTGGTCGTTGATCGAGGAGGTGCGCTCGGCCGGGGTGACGATCCTGCTGGTCACGCACTTCATGGAGGAGGCGGAACGGCTCTGTGACCGGGTGGCGGTGTTCCGCGACGGGCGGATCGTCGCGCTGGACACGCCTTCCGGGCTGGTGTCGAAGGTGGACGGGGCGACGCGGGTGCGGTTCGTGCCTTCCGTCGCCTTGGACGTCGCGTTGTTGCAGGTGCTGCCGGAGGTGACGGCGGTGGACCTCGTGGGGGAGCAGATCGTCGTCAGCGGGTCGGAGAACCTGCTGCACGCGGTGACTTCTTTGTTGGCGCGCAAGCAGATCGTGGCGCGCCAGCTCCGTGTCGACCAGGTTTCGCTGGACGACGCCTACGTCGAGCTGACCGGGGGTAGCGGTGCTGAAGATCATTGAGGTGGAAGCGCGGCTGTTCGTCCGCGATCGGCTGAACTCGTTGTTCTCCCTGTTGTTCCCGTGCCTGTTGCTTCTGGTGCTGGGAGCCGTTCCGGCTTTGCGCACGCCCGCGCCGGAGTTCGGCGGGCTTCGGTTCATCGACAGCTACGTGTCGTCGTTGGTGGTGGTCACGTTGGTGTTCATCGGACTGCAACGCCTGCCGGCGGTTGTGGCGACCTACAGGGAGAAGGGTGTGCTGCGTCGGCTGTCCACGACGCCCATGCATCCGGCGCGGTTGCTGCTGGGGCAGCTGGTCGTCAACTTCGCCGCGGCGATCTTGTCGGTGCTGCTCACTATCGTGGTGGCGTACGTCGTTTTCGGCGTCGACCTGCCTCACCATCCACTCGGCCTGGCGGCGGCTGTGGTGCTGGGAGGCGCTGGGACGTTCGCGCTGGGCCTGGTGATCGCCGCACTGGCCCCGAACGCGCGGGCGGCCGGTGGCTGGGCGACGGTGGTGTTCATGCTGCTGATGTTCTTCGGCGGCGTGTACCTGCCGCGGTTCATGCTGCCCTCGGTGGTTCAGGCGATCGGGTCCTACACACCTCCCGGTGTGGAGGCGTTGCAGCAGGCGTGGCTCGGAACCGCGCCGGATTGGAGGCATCTTGCGATCATGGGGCTCGTGAGCCTCGTGGCGGGTACCGTCGCGGCCAGAACGTTCCGCTGGGAGTAGCTCGTGGACATGGCCGCGTTGGACAGCTGGGAGCGCAGGCTCGCTTTCATCGCACACGTGATCCCGTACTTCGTGCTGACCGTGACGACGGTGATGTACTCGATCTTCACGGCGCACACCGGTGCGGAGCTCTGGTTCACGTACGGCGTGGTGGCGTTCGGCTACGCGTGGATGACGTGGTGGCTCACGCTGGATCCCGCGCGGCGTGACCGCGTGGAGCTGGTGGCCGTGTTCATCGGTGGCCTGGTCGTGTTCTACGCGGTGCTGGGCATGCGCGAGCACTGGTTCGGCGCGGTGTCGTACGCGGTTTACATCTACGCGAGCGAACTCCTGCGCGGCCGCTGGATGTTCTTCGCGGTGGCGGTGACGGCCGTGCTGGCGACGCTGTCGTTGTTCGGCGGCTATCCACGCGCGGAGGAACGGCCAGCCTTCTGGTTGCTGCTGCTGGTGTTCGTGGGGGTGGCGTGCACCTTCACGTTCGTCGGCCACGTGACAACTGAACAATCCCGGCTGCGCAAGGAACTCCTCGAGGAGAACGAGGGCCTGCACGCCCAGTTGCTCGTGCAGGCGCACGAGGCCGGAGTGCAGGACGAGCGCCACCGCATGGCCGGCGAGATCCACGACACGCTGGCGCAGGGCCTGACGGGCATCATCACGCAGCTGTCGGCGGCCACCGTCTCCGACTGGGAACGCCGCGTGTCGGTCGCCGCCGAGCTGGCGCGGTCGAACCTGGCCGAGGCACGCCGGTCGGTGCACGCGCTGCGCCCGCCCGCGCTCGATTCCGCGGCCCTGCCCGAGGCGATCGACGAGGTGGCCTCCGGCTGGTCCACGGTGTACGGCGTGCCGGTGTCGGTGACGCTCACCGGTGCCGTGCGCGTGATCCACCCGGAGGTGGAGGTCGCCTTGCTGCGCACCGCCCAGGAAGCCCTGGCGAACGTGGCGAAGCACGCCTCGGCGTCCCGCGTGGGCCTGACCCTGTCGTACATGGAGGACGTGGTGACGCTGGACGTGCGAGACGACGGCGTGGGTTTCGACCTGACGCACCCGTTGTCGGGCTTCGGGCTGCCCGCGATGCGCCATCGCGTGCACCGGCTGTCCGGCGCGCTGGTCGTGGAGTCGGAACCCGGTGCGGGGACGGCGATCTCGGCGCGGGTGCCCGCGTGATCCGCCTGGTGATCGTCGACGACCACCCGGTCGTCCGCGACGGCCTGCGCGGCATGCTCGCGGCAGCGGACTTCGAGGTGGTCGGTGAAGCGGCTTCCGGCGACGAGGCGGTCGCGGTCGTCACGGCCGTGTCGCCCGACGTCGTGCTGATGGACCTGCGCATGCCGGGTTCCGACGGGCTGTCCGCGATCGAACGGCTGCGCGACCATCCGTGCCGGGTCCTGGTGCTCACGACCTACGACACGGATCGCGACGTGCTGCCCGCGATCAAGGCGGGCGCCACCGGCTACCTGTTGAAGGACACCCCGCGCGACGATCTGCAGCGCGCCATCCGTGCCACGTACGCGGGGGAGGCCGTGCTGTCGCCCGCGGTGGCGACGCGGCTGCTGGGTCAGGTGCGGGAGCCCGCGTCGGAGCCGTTGTCCGCGCGGGAGCTGGAAGTGCTCGCGTTGGTGGCGCGCGGATCGACGAACCGAGCGGTGGCGGCGGCGTTGTTCATCAGCGAGGCGACGGTGAAGACGCATCTGCTGCACGTCTACGCGAAGCTCGGTGTCTCGGACCGGGCGGCCGCCGTCGCGGTGGCGTACGAACGCGGACTGCTGCGCGGGCGCGGGCGATGAATGGTGGGCATGGTGGTGGTCAGGCCCGGTGAGTGGCAGCGTTGCCGGTCCCCCCACGGCGGGGCCACTTCGGTTGGCCCCGCCGCCTGCGGCAACTCCCCCTTGCCACTCCCTCACCCCTCGTGAAGTAAGGAGTCGCAGGTGGCCGTCGAGATACGAGAGACCAACGGGATCACTCGTTCGGAGTAGTCCAGAGCTCGTCGACCAGGTCTTTCGCCGTGTCGGTGAGCTGCTGGCCGCCGAAACGGCCGATGCGCGTCCACGGGCCGAGGCTCACCTCGTAGATGGGCGTGTCCCAGGCCTCGGGGTGGGTGAGGTAGCCGAGGTAGTTGTTGGCGTACCCGACGGGCAGCACCGTGCGGCCTTCGCCGGACAGGTCCTTCAACTGGAAGCCGAGCTCCACGAACGGTTCGCCGGGCAGGCCGGCGAGCGCGAGGTCGCCGATGCGCAGCACCTGCACCTCGGCGTCGATCGGGTCGGTGCCGCGGTCGATGGCGACGAGGAGCTCCTCGATTTCCTGCACCTGTTGGGTGAGCCGGACGATCTCGGCTTTCGGGGCGTTCCGGTCGATGGCGTCCTGGAGTGCGCGCTGGCGTGCGGCCAGCTCGACTTCGAAGGGTCCTCGGTCGGGCAGGTCGCGGGAGGCGACCTGGATCGTGCGCTGGGTGGCACTCACCGGACCGGTGAGCTCGGTTTCTCCCGGGATTTCGAGCGCGGTCTGAGCGAGGTACATGCCCATGCGCGCGGTGTGCGCGAACAGGTTGCGGATGACTTCGAAGTCCGGGTTGTTCACCGCGTCGAAGTGGGGACCGCTGTGCGTGAGCGGGTCGGGTGGCGGCGACTGGTTGCCCATCGCGCCCGGCAGGAACAGCGCGGCCTGGCAGTGCGGTTCGTTGTGCTCGAGCATCGCGGAGGTGACGCCGGGGAAGTCGGCTGACACGTACGGCTGCACCTGCACGTACACCGGGTGCGTGGTGAAGTGGTAGAAGACGCTGCTCCACGCGTCGCCCTGGAACCGCACAACGGTGACTTCGGGATCCTCCGGCGGCGCACCGATGTAGACGTGGGCGTTGCGGTTGATGGCCAGCGTGCCGCGCAACACCTCGCCGGTGCCGATCGTGGCGGTCACCGGCCGCTGGCTCTCGACGGCTTCGCGGGCGGCCTGGACGATGCGGTCGCGGAACGTCGCCAGCCAGGCCTGGTCGGGAAACGGCCGGAAGTCGGCCGTCTCCGGGGTCGAGTGCGCGTGGGAGCTGGTGATCATCACGTGCGAGGCCGGCACCCCGGTCTGCTGCTGAACGCGCTCGCGGACCTCCGCGGTGAAATCGCGGCCCGGTCCGAGAATGCTGTTGTTGATGCCGAGCGAGTCGACGGCGATCACGATCACGGTCTCTCCGTTGGTGATCGCCGTGGCCCGCGCGAACAGCGGGTCGTGCACTCCGAGGAACAGCGAATGCCGCGGCTGACCACCCAGATAGGGCGCTGACTCGGGCGGCGTGACATCGACTTTTGCTGATCCGGCGCGGAATGGCATGACCCTCACCCCTGTGTGCGAATTACCTGTTCAAGTACAGGTTCCAGTCGCCCAGATGCGAGATGTCGGTGAGATCGCTCGAATGGAGGAAATCGTTTCTGAGCACCGTGGCGAGCGCTGCGCCGCCGTCCTCGAGCTCGATGACCCCGATTTCCAGCTCGGCCGGCTCGGCGGGGACCAGGTGGTCGCGCAGCACCGTGAGCGGAAGGTCGTACAGCTCGCCGACCACCTGCGCCGTGCCGGACGCGTGCATGGCGGGGAACTCGTCGCGGACGGAGAAGTAGCGGTACTTCGGCGCGCTCTTCACGCGGCCGAGCATGGGGGTGCCCTGGAGCTGGCCGTGGAGGGGCCCGCCCTGCATGCCGCCGCCGTTCAGAAAAATCAGTGCCATTTCGTCCTGACCTCGCGTTCTGGTGGGGGCTTCGCTGCGGAACGTGTGCCTGCCTGCGGTTTCTCCGTGCGTGAACGGTCCCTTCACACGCGTCGCCGAAATGATCAGGAACCGATCGGGAGTAGATTTCGTTGCGACAGGAGGAAGCGCGCGGGGGAGCGGTGGATCGGAGAGGTGAGGTTGCTCAGCGGCAGACCGGTGCCGCCGTGCTTGAGGGCCACGAGCTCGGCTGCGATCGACACCGCCGTCTCCGCGGGCGTGCGGCCCCCGAGATCGAGGCCGATCGGTGACCGCAGCCGGGCCAGCGCCGCCTCGGGCACGCCGGCCTCGCGCAGGCGGTCGAGGCGTTCGGCGTGCGTGCGGCGTGAACCCAGTGCCCCCACGAAGGCGAGCGGCCTGGTCAGTGCCTCCGCCAGGACCGGGATGTCGAACTTCGGGTCGTGCGTCAGCACCACCACCGCTGTCTGCTCGTCAGTGTGCGTGGCGGCGAGGTAGCGGTGCGGCCAGTCGACGATGACGTCGTGTGCCGCCGGGAAGCGTTCCGGGGTGGCGAAGATCGGGCGGGCGTCGCACACCGTGACGTGGTAGCCCAGGAAACGGCCGATCTCGGCCACCGCGGCCGCGTGGTCGATGGCGCCGAACACCAGCAGGCGTGGCGCCGGTAGCCAGCCCTCGGTGAACACCCGGCCTTCCGCCTCGAAGCGCACCGACACCGGGTGTCCGTCCACAGTGGCCTGAAGGGCGGCGCGCAACGCCGGGGTGTCGCGCTGCACGAGGACGTCCAGAGAACCGCCGCAGGTCAGGCCGACCGCGAACGCCGTGTCGTCGGAGTAGCCGAACGTGGCGAGCTGCGGCTGAGACGTCTCCATCACCGTGCGTGCCAGGTCGTAGACCTCGGCTTCGACGCAGCCGCCGGACACGCTGCCGATCACCTCGCCGGAGGGGCCGACCGCCATCGCCGCGCCCACGGGGCGGGGTGCGCTGCCGCGCACCGCCACCACCGAGGCGACCGCGAAGCGGTCCCAGGTCAGCAACGTCCCAGCCAGATCGCGCATGGGAGATCTCCGTTCTGTGCGGTCGTGACCGGTGGTGTGCACGTGACCAGTGGCCGCTGGTCACGTGCCGCCGATCAGTGGCCGTTGCTCAGTGGCCGCTGATCAGGTCCACGCCGAAGTACACGGTGAACATCAGGGCGAGGCCCGTCATCAGCCAGCCCGGCCAGCGGCCCTTGCAGATGCGCAGGACCACGTAGGAGACGAGGCCCGCGCCGATGCCGTTGGTGATCGAGTAGGTGAACGGGATGATCGCCACGGTCAGGAACACCGGGATGGTGAAGTCCGTGTCCTGCCAGGGGATTCGGCGGATCTGGGTCATCATCAGGCCGCCGATCACCACCAGCGCCGGTGCCGCCGCCTGGGCCGGCACGACCGTGGCCAGCGGGGTGAAGAGCAGGGCCACCAGGAACAGGCCGCCGGTGACCACCGAGGCCAGGCCGGTCCGGGCGCCTTCGCCAACGCCCGCTGCCGACTCCAGGAACACGGTGTTCGGGGCCGAACCCGTCACGCCGCCGGCGATCGCGCCGGCGCCGTCGACCATGAGGATCTTGCCCATGCCCTCGACCTTGCCGTCACGGGTCAGGCCCGCCTCGTCGGACACCGAGGTGATGGTGCCCATGGCGTCGAAGAAACCGGACAGGACCAGGGTGAACAGGAAGATCGTCGCGGCGATCACGCCCGCGGAGACGAAGCCGCCGAAGAGATCGACCCGGCCGAGGAGACCGAAGTCGGGGGAGCCGACGATCGACGAGGGCAGCGTGGGCGTCACGAGGCCCCAGCCGGAGATCGTGAAGATCGAGTTCGCCACGACGGCGACGACCGTGGCGACCACGATGCTGATCAGGACGGCGCCGGGGACACCGCGCGCCATCAGGACGATCATCAGGAGCAGGCCGAGGCAGAAGATCGCGATCGGCCAGCCGCTCAGGTGGCCGTCGATGCCCATGCGGACGGGCACCGTGGACCCGGCGGCGTCGGGGGTACGGGTCACGAAGCCGGCGGAAACCAGTCCCACCAAAGCGATGTAGAGACCGATGCCGACGGTGATCGCGATCTTCAGCGGCTCGGGGATCGCGTTGATGATGCGTTCGCGGATGCCCGAGGCGGCCATGACCACGATGCACAGGCCTTCCAGCACCACGAGACCGAAGGCCTGGGCCCACGTCATGGCCGGTGCCATCTGGAAGGCGACCACGCCGTTCACGCCGAGGCCCGCGGCGATCGCCAGCGGCGCGTTGCCGACCAGTCCCATGAGGACGGTCATCACCCCCGCGGCCAGCGCGGTCGCCGTGGTGATCTCGGCGATGGTGAGCTTGGCGCCGGTGATGTCGGCGGACGCGCCGAGGATCAGCGGGTTCAGCAGCACGATGTACGACATCGCGACGAACGTCGTGATGCCGCCTCGCACTTCGCGGCCGAGGGTGCTGCCGCGTTCGGTGATGCGGAAGAACTGGTCGAGGGCAGGCGACTGCCGGGTTCGTAACTGAGTCATGGAAGGACGGCCTTTCCCATGCCGGTGGGCGCGTTCCAACGCCGGAACGCAATTAGCGATGCAAGCTCCGGTCAGCAAAAAGAGACTGGCTTTTGGCCGTCGTCAGTAGTCGATACGAGTCGCGAGCGACAACCACGCGGTGAACGGGGCGTTGTCCTCGCCGGTGGAGATCTGGTGCACGGGCAAGTCCCAGTCGACCCGGGGCTTGCTGAACAACTCGTAGAACTCGCGGTCGTCGAAGCCGGCAGCGGCCGCGTCGTGACGGTCGGCGGCGTAGACGACCCTGTCCACCCGCGCCCAGAGCGCGGCGGACAGGCACAGGGGGCACGGCTCGCACGAGGAGATCAGCGTGCAGCCGGTCAGCCGGAAGTCACCGAGGGCCTGGCAGGCCGCGCGGATCGCGACGACCTCGGCGTGCGCGGTGGGGTCGAGCGTCGGCGTCACCTGGTTGACGCCGGTGGCGATCACGGAACCGTCGCGGACGATCATCGCGCCGAACGGGCCGCCGCCGGAGGCCACGTTGCGGGTGGCCAGGTCGATGGTGGCGAGCAGATGTGCGTTCACAGCAGAGAACTCCAGAAACTCAGGTACCGGTGAGATGTTCCGGGCGGACCGGGACGCGGGTGAGCGCCAAGCCGGTCGCCGCGCGGATCGCCGCCACGATCGCCGGGGTCGACGAGATGGTGGGCGGTTCGCCGACGCCGCGAATGCCGTACGGGGCGTGGGGATCGGCGAGCTCGAGCACGTCGATGCTCATCGGCGGCATGTCGAGCACGGTGGGAATCAGGTAGTCGGTGAAGGACGGGTTGCGCACCTTGCCGCCGGAGGTCTGGATCTCCTCCATCACCGCGAGGCCGAGGCCCTGGGCGGAACCGCCCTGGATCTGGCCCACCACGGCCTGCGGGTTCAGCGCCCGGCCGACGTCCTGCGCGCAGTCCAGTGCCACGACCTTCACCAGACCGAGGTCGACGTCCACGTCGACGACGGCACGATGTGCCGCGAAGCCGTACTGCACGTGCGCATTGCCTTGTCCGGTAACGGGATCGAGAGCCTCGGTCGCGCGGTGCCGCCACTCGACGGTCTCGTCGATCACTTCGGAGCCGATGTCCGTGCGTCCGTCCAAACGCGACCGGACCGCGGCGCAGGCGGCCTTCACGGCGCCGCCGGTCACGTACGTCTGGCGCGATGCCGAGGTGGAGCCGCCGTTGCCGATCGTGGTGTCCATCGGCAGCACGGTCACGCGTTCGATGCCCAGCTCGGTCCGCACGATCTGCTGCATGATCGTCACCAGGCCCTGGCCGACCTCGCAGGCGGCGGTGTGCACGGCAGCCGCCAGCTCGCCGTTGACCATCGACACCCGCACACGAGCGGTCGAGTAGTCGTCGTAGCCCTCGGAGAAGCAGATGTTCTTGATGCCGACGGCATAACCGACGCCGCGCACCACACCCTCGCCGTGCGTGGTGTTCGAGACACCGCCGGGCAGCTCACGGATGTCCGACGACGTTCCCGCGGGCAAAGGCTTGTCCTGCACCAGCTTCAGCAGCTGTGCCACGGGCGCGGCCGAGTCGACCACCTGACCGGTCGGCATCACGGAGCCCTCGGTCATCGCGTTGCGCACCCGCACGTCGACCGGCGACATGCCCAGCGCCTCCGCCAGCTTGTCCATCTGGGACTCGTAGGCAAAACCTGCCTGCACAGCACCGAATCCGCGCATCGCACCGCACGGCGGGTTGTTCGTGTAGACGCCGTAACAGTCGACGGTCACGTTGTCGACCTCGTACGGGCCGACGCCGAGCGTCGCCGCGTTGGCCACGACAGCAGGAGTGGAGGAGGCGTAGGCGCCACCGTCGAGGTAGATCTTCGCGCGAACGTAGACCAGCTTGCCGGTGTGGTCGGCGCCGTGCTCGTAGTACAGCACGGCCGGATGCCGGTGCACGTGCCCGTAGAACGACTCTTCGCGGTTGTAGACCATCTTCACCGGCTTGCCGGTGTGCAGCGCCAGCAGACAGGCGTGCACCTGCATCGACAGGTCCTCACGGCCACCGAACGCACCGCCGACACCGGACAGCGTCAGCCGCACCTTGTCGAGGGGCAGTCCCAGCGCCGATGCCACCTGGTCGCGGTCCACGTGCAGCCACTGCGTGGCGATGTACAGGTCGATCGACCCGTCCTCCGCCGGCACCGCGAGCCCGGACTCCGGCCCGAGGAACGCCTGGTCCTGCATGCCGACCTCGTACCGCCCGGTGACCACGACGTCGGCGGTGAGGTCCTGCGCGCCACGCCGGATCGGCACGTGCCGCACCAGGTTCCCGCCGGGGTGCAACGGGGTGTCGTCGACCGCGGTCTCCATGTCCACCACGGGTTCCAGCACGTCGTAGACCACGGCGATCTTCTTCATCGCGCGGAGCGCGGTCTCCGGGTGGTCGGCGCCGACCAGCGCGATCGGCTCACCCTGGTAGCGCACGACGTCGACCGCCAGCACCGGCTGGTCCTTGTGCTCCAACCCGTACAGGTTCCGGCCGGGCACGTCCGAGTGCGTCAGCACCGCGTACACGCCGGGCACCTTCAACGCCTCGGTCAGGTCGACCGACACGATCCGCGCGTACGGGTGCGGCGAGCGCAGGGTCGCGCCCCAGATCATGTCCTCGTGCCACAGGTCGGACGCGTAGGCGAACTCGCCGCGCACCTTCAGGTTGCCGTCCGGGCGCTGCGGCGACGTCCCGATGCCACCCGACACCGCGGAGGTGAGTTCGGCGGGAGTGAGGGTCATCGCGCTGCCTCCTGAAGCTTCCGGCTGGCGGCCGAGAGGTCACGCGCCAGCTCGTCGGTCGGCGCCGTCAGCAGAACCCCGTCCCGCACGACGACCTCACCGCCCACGATCAACAGTTTCAACGGCGGGGGAGTGCCCAGCACCAGAGCCGCCACCGGGTCGGCGATCCCCGCGTAGTCCATTCCGGACAGATCCCACACCGCGAGGTCCGCCACCTTGCCCGGCTCGATCGAACCCAGGGCGTCGTCGCGCCCCAGGCACCGCGCGCCGCCCATCGTGGCCATCCACAACGCCTGCCGGACGTCCAGCGCCCGCGGCCCGCCCCGCTGCCGGGCCTGGTGCAACGCCGCACGCAGCTCGACGCTCAGCCCACCGTCCTCGTTGGACGCGGCGCCGTCCACCCCGAGACCGACCGGTGCTCCCGCGTCGAGCAGGTCGCGCACCGGCGCGATCCCGGTGCCCAGCCGCCCGTTCGACGTCGGGCAGTGCGCGGAACCCGTGGAAGTCGCGCCGAGCCGCTTCACCGCGTCCTGGGACAGGTGCACTGTGTGCGCGAGCCACACGTCCGGACCCAGCCAGCCGAGCTGCTCGGCGTACTCCGTCGGCGTGCAGCCGTTCTCCGCCAGGCACTGCTCCTCCTCGTCCAGCGTCTCGGCGAGGTGCGTGTGCAGCCGGACGCCGTGCCGCCGCGCCAGTGCAGCGGCTCCGGTCATCAGCTCGCGCGACACCGAGAACGGCGAGCACGGCCCGACCGCCACCCGGACGAGTGCGTCGTCGGCGGTGGAGTGGTAGTCACCGATCGCCTGCTCCGTCGCGACCAACGCGGCCTCGGTGTCCTCGACCAGGTTGTCCGGCGGCAACCCGCCATCGGACTGGCCGCGGTCCATCGACCCGCGGATCGCCTCCAGCCGGATCCCGATCCGCCGGCCCGCCGACACCAGCGCGTTGAACACGTCGCCACCGCCGGACGGGAACACGTAGTGGTGGTCAGCGGCCAGCGTGCAGCCGGTCAGCGCCAGCTTCGCCAGACCGGCGGACGCCGCCGCGTGCGTCACCGAGTCGTCGAGCCCGCGCCACACCGGGTACAGCGTGGTCAGCCACTCGAAGAGCGTCGCGTCCTGGGCCAGCCCGCGCGTCGCCCACTGGTAGAGGTGGTGGTGCGTGTTGATCAGGCCGGGCGTCACCAGGCACGACGACGCGTCGACGTAGGTGTGCGACTCGTACGGCCGAGGCGCCGGGCCGGAACCGACGGAGACGATCCGCCCCTCGGACACGACCACGTGCCCCGAGGAGTGCTCGGTCCCGGCCGGATCCACAGTGGACACCGCACAGCGGTCGAGGACGATCATCGGCGCGACGCCGCCAATCGCACGGCGTCCAGGATCTTCTCGTAGCCCGTGCAGCGGCACAGGTTTCCGGCGAGCGCCTCGCGGATCTCCGGATCGGACGGCGACGGCACGCGGTCCAGCAGGTCGTGCGCGGCCACCACGAGCCCGGGCGTGCAGAACCCGCACTGCACCGCGCCCGCCTCCACGAACGCCTCCTGCACCGGGTCCAGCGCGTCACCGTCGGCGAGCCCCTCCACGGTGCGCACCTCCCTGTCCTGCGCCTGCCCCGCCGCGACCAGGCACGCGCACACCGGCACGTTGTCCAGGTACACCGTGCAGGAGCCGCACTCGCCCTGCTCGCAGGCGTTCTTCGAACCGGGCAGCCCGAGCCGCTCGCGCAGCATGAACAGCAGCGACTCGCCTTCCCAGACGTCGTCAGCCTGGCGCTGCTCGCCGTTGACCCTCACGTTCACGCGCATGTCCGCTCACCGCCACCATTCTTTTGGCTGAGAAGTTCCTGCCAGGCCCAGCCCAGAGTCCGGCGAGCCATCACTGCCAGTGCGTGCTTGCGATACGCCGCCGACCCGCGCACGTCGTCGATCGGCGACGCGGCCTCGGAGACCAGCTCCCCGAACCGCCGCTTCACCGAGTCCAGCAACGGCTGCGGCGAGGAGAAGTCCAGCTCGGAGGCCAGGAACTCCTCCGCCTCGTGCGCCCGGCGCGGCGTCGGAGCGGCGGAACCGACCGCGGCGCCGACCCTGTTCTCCGCGGGGAACAGCGAGATCGCGAACGAGCACACCGCGATCACCATGGCGTTGCGCGTGCCGACCTTGGAGAACTGCTGTGGCCCCTTGGCAGGTGCCAGGTGCACGGCCACGATCAGTTCGTCCGGCTCCAGGGCGTTCCGCTTCACCCCGAGGTAGAAGTCGGCAGCCGGGATCATCCGCGTGCCGCGCACGGAGGCGACCTCGATGACCGCGTCGGACGCCAGCAGCACCGGGTGCGTGTCTCCCGCGGGGGAGGCCGCGCCGAGGTTGCCGCCGACCGTGCCCCGGTTGCGGATCTGCGGCGACCCGACGGTGCGCGCGGCCATCGCGAGGCCGGGCAGCTGGGAGCCCAGCTCGTCGATGATCCGCACGTACGGCACGCCAGAGCCGACCCGCAGCCCGTCGGTCCACTCACGCAGCTCGGCGATCCGCGTCAGGTCGAGCAGCGCGGCGGGCCTGCGGTGGTCGAAGTTGAGCTCCACCATGACGTCGGTGCCACCGGCGATCGGCACCGCGTCAGGCCGGGAGGCCTTGAGCTCCAACGCCTCCGCAAGCGTTTCCGGTCGAAGGAAGTCCATCGTCAGCTACCTCGGTAGGTGGAGTAGGCGAACGGCGACAACAGCAGCGGCACGTGGTAGTGCTGCGCCGGATCGGAGTAGTCGAACGTGAGCACGACCTCGGGGAAGAACGGCGCCGCCTCCGCGGTGTCGAAGACGAGCCGGTACACCCCCGCCTCCAGGCCATCACCCCATCCGGTGATCCGGCCGTCGGCGTTCGTCTCGGCGGAACTCACCTCGGTCCCGTCGCGGCGCTGCAGCGACACGGTGATGCCCGCGAACGGCCTGCCTCGTGCCGCGTCCAGCACGTGCGTGGAGATCGTCACTCGCCCTCCCATCTGGTTGTGAGCCAGTACACAGACCTGCCCCACCGTGCTGCTACGGCCGGGACACATGAATCAGCAGGCTCCTACACGTAACGAATTTGTGCTTTCCTACAAACACGAATGGACGAAAGTGACCTCCCATGTTGTTGCTGCGGACGTTGCTGCAGATGCCGGAACTGCGCCTGAGCCTGCACACCGGTGAGGACCAGCTCGACCGCGCGGTCACGCGTGTGTACGGAACGGAGCTGCCCGACCCCAGCCGGTACCTGTCCGGCGGCGAGCTCGTGCTGTCCGGCCTGCTCTGGCACCACGGCCCGCAGGACTCCGAGAGGTTCGTCAGCTCCCTCGCCTCGGCCCGGGTCGCCGGCCTGGCCGCCTCCGAGACCGAGAACCGCGCCCTGCCGGTCGACCTGGTCGCCGCCTGCGAACGCCACCACGTGCCGCTGCTGGAGGTGCCGGTCGACCTGTCGTTCGCCACGATCACCGAGCGCGTGTCGATGGAACTGGTCGGCCTCTCGAGACATCGCCGCCTGCTGAACGTCGTCGCGGAGGGCTCCGGCCTGCCCGCGTTGCTGCTGGCGGGCGGCCACGAGCTGAGCGCGCCGTGCTGGGTCCTGTCGACGACCGGCCGGGTGGTCGCGGGCGGGGAGCTGCAGGACAGGGTCGCGCTGGTGAAGGAGTTCCTGCAGGCCGACCGGCTCCCGAAGACAATCAGGGGCATGACGCTCGTGCCCGTCTCCGAACGCGGCGGCAACCGGCTCACCAGCTGGATCCTCGTCGTGGGCGGGGAGCCGCAGCAGGAGGCCGCAGCCGAGCTCGCTTCCCTGGTCGCGCTGGAACGGCTGCGGCAGGCACAGGGCCGTCAGATCGAGAACCGGACCGCGGCACCCCTGCTCTCCGCGGTGCTGAGCGGCTCCTCCGACGTCGAGTCACGGCTGACGGCGGCAGGGCTCGAGAACGTCCGGTTGCGGGTCATCAGCGCGATGACGTCGGACCAGCGCGCCGATCTCGCAGCCGCCGTGCTGGAGGAGGCGCTGCCCCAGGCGCTCGTCACTCCCGTCGGCGACACCGTCTACTGCATCGCCAAGGCCGACGACTCGGTGCCGGACGACGTGCGTGAGGCGATGCGCGTGATGGAGCCGGGCCTCGGCTCGTCACGCGTGCTCGTCGGCATCAGCTCGCCGGTCGTGTCCCGCGGACTGCGCGGCGCGGCGGAGGAGGCAACGCACGCGCGTCGTCTGGGCGAACGGCGCGGCGGCCGCACGTGTGTGGTGGCGGGCGAGGAGATCGCACTGCACCAGCTGCTGCTCGCGGGAGTGCCGGAGGAACTGCGGACGTCGTTGCGCCGCCGCCTGCTCGGCCCGGTGCTCGACTACGACGCCGAGCACGGCTCGGACCTCGTCGGCACGTTGAAGGTGTTCCTCGACTGCTCCGGCTCCTGGACGACGGCGGCCGCGAAGCTGCACGTCCACGTGAACACGCTGCGGTACCGGGTCGGGCGCGTGGAGGAACTGCTCGGCGTCGACCTCGCCGAGTTCGAGGCGCGCGTGGACCTCTTCCTGGCGCTGCAAGCGGGGTAACGTGGACGCATGCCCCAATCCGTTGCGGGCAACGTGGTCTTGTTCGCCATCGCCGCGGTAGCGCCCAGTGCGTTGTTCTGGGCGGTGGTCAACCTGCCGCGTGCTCTGCGCAAGCTTCGCCGCCCCGCCCTCGTCGCCGGGAACCCGCCGATCGAGTGCATCGCGGCCGACCTTCGCCGCGTGCGCCGCGTGCTGTCGTGCTTCCCGCCGGGGACGTCGGCGATCAAACGGATCGGGGCTCGTCAGGCGTACGACGAGCTGCTGATCCAGGCTTGTGCGGCGTTGGACGTCGAGCACCGGTTGCGCTCTCTGCCCGAAGGTGTGGACCGCGATATCGAACGGCTGCGTCTGGAAGAGTGTTTGCGCAATCTCGGGTTGTCAGTCTGATGGCTGATACCGCTTGAGCCTTAAGGCTGATGCCCGCGCACTGTCGCGTTTCCTACCGTCACCGCCATGAAGACCGCCGCCTTACTAGTGGGCCTGTTGCTCGCCGGCAGCACCGGTTGCGCGACGGCGCCCCACATCCGCGTGGTGGTCGAGGGAACGGGCACCACGGACCACCTGACCTACACGTTTCCCGGTGAGGAGGAAAGAACCCTGCGCAATCCCGCCCTGCCCTTCGAACGCATGGGGGCGCGCAAGGGGCGGGTGGCGATCAGGCTCGAGGGCGTGCAGGGCGAGCTCACGTGCAAGATCATCATCAACGGGCGGCAGGTGAAGACGGCGACTTCCAGCACGGGTGCCGCACTCGCGTGCGATCACTCGATGGCCGTCTGACGCAGGAAGGCGAAAGCCCGTAACTTCAACGTGTTGGGGAGGTACGGGTGATGAGTGACGTTTTGACGGGGACCACCACGGGGGCGGTCCGGCACCGCGGGAGGAACGGCGTGCCACCGCAGTTCCGGCCGCCTGTCGCGCCGCGGCACTTCGTCGGCAGGGCCGAGGAACTGGCGCGGATCAGGGTCGGCGGGGTGACGGTGCTGAGCGGGCCGTGCGGAGTGGGGAAGACCGCGCTGGCGCTGAAGTGGTTGCAGGACAAGGGGTGCGGTGATCCGCTGTACGTGGATCTGGCCGTGCGCGAGCGGCTCGGCGATCTGCTGTGCGCGTTCGGGCTGAGCGATGTGGCCGCTGACGAGAGGGCGGCGGTGTTCCGCAGCCTCGTCGTGCGGCGGCAGTTCACCCTGTTGCTGGACAACGCGGGCTCCGCCGAGCAGGTGACGCGGCTGCTGCCCGCGTCCGGGACTGTCGTCGTGACCAGCCGCAGGAAGCTGAACATCCCGCAAGCGCAGGAGATCGAGCTCGGACCGCTCGCGGACGACGGGCGCATCCAGCACCTGCTGGATCAGTCCTATGTGGAGCTTCCGGAACGGCAGGCGCGTCTCTACCGGTTGTGCGCGTGGCAGCCGGAGACGTTCGACGTGCCGGTGGCGGCGGCGATCGCGGGGGAGCACGAGTGCGACGTCGAGGACGCGCTGGACGACCTGGTCGAGAAGTCGTTGCTGACCGAGGTCGGCGATGACGCGTTCCGGTTCCATGAGCTCGTGCGTGCTCATGCGCGCACGAAACGCTAACAATGCGATAAGCGCATTCAACGCCATAGGTTCCCGATTAACGGGGTGCGTCCCCGTTAAAGGGTTGTCCACACCGGGTGGTCCCATTCGGTAATCCGAATTGGTCATATCCTTCGCGTCATGCCGAAGGATTTCCGGGCCACGACGCTCGAACGCGCCATCGGGCGGCAGCTGGCCGGGTGGCGCAACGAGCGGCAGCTCAGCCTCACCGAGGCCGGGCAGCGCGTGGGCTTCAGCAGCGCCAAGCTGTCCATGATGGAGAACGCGGTGCAGCCCTCGGCGCCGGTGGACGTGATGGCGCTCGGTTACGTCTACAAGGTGCCCACTCCGGAATGGCAGGCCGTGGTGTTGCAGGCGCAGTACGCGGAACAGGTGCGGATGCGCGCGCTCAACAACACGGTGCCGTTTGATCCGGCCGCGGACTTCGCGAATCTCGTGTTCGAGTCGACCTCGCTGCGCGTGTTCACGACGGATCTCGTGCCCGCGGTTCTTCAGCTCTCCGGCTACACGCACGCCGCGCTGGAGACCGACGACCCGGTCCGCACGGCGCGGCTCGCGACGGCGCGGGAAGCGTGGTCCATGCGCCTGAACGACAAGGATCCGCTCGTCGTGCAGGCGGTCTTCCCGGAAGCGGTGCTGCGGCAGGTGGTCGGCGGGCCGCGCGTGATGAAAGCCCAGCTGCTGCACCTGATGGAGGTCAGCGAACACCCGGCGGTGAGCGTCCAGGTCGTGCCGCGCGGCGCCGGGGCGTATCCGGCGATGGGCTCGCCGTTCACGTTGCTGAGCTTCCCGCACCGCCAGCACAACGACGTGGTGTACCTGGAGACGTTCATCAAGGGCGAGTACGTCGAGGATCCGGGCCTGACCGAGCAGTGTGCCCATCGGTTCGCGGAGCTGCAGCGGCTCGCCCTCGATCCCGGCGAGTCGCTGGAGCTCATCGCCGAGGCCGCCGCCGAGCTGTGAGGCCGTCGGTGCGATGAACAACCTCAAGGGAAGACCTGGTTCACCGCCTTCGAGGCGGTCGCCACCTGGGCGCATGTCGGGTTCCTGAGAAAACTCCGGTTCGCCCGCCTCGGGGGAGAAAGATCGGGGGCGCACCCCAATCCGAGACAGGTCCTCTGGCAAGGAGGCGGCATGTACCGCAGATTCGGTGTCCTGCTCGCGGCGGTCCTGGGCGTCACGCTCACCGCGGTCGCGCCGGCCACCGCAGACGCGTCCAAACCATTCCCGACGGAGTTCTCCCTGCCCAACGGGTGGCAACCGGAAGGCATCGCGATCAGCGGCGTCACGGCCTACTTCGGCTCGCGGGCCGACGGGTCGATCTACGCGGCGGATCTGCGCACCGGCAAGGGCAAGGTGCTCGCCAAGGGGCCGGGCACGCCGTCGCTCGGCATGAAGGTCGACGACAAGCGCAGGTTGTGGGTCGCTGGTGGTGTTGGTGGCGACGCACGCGTCTACGACACCCGCACCGGCGCGTTGCTGGCCAAGTTCCAGTTCGCGACCACGGACACGTTCGTCAACGACGTGGTGCTGACGGACAGGTCGGCGTGGTTCACCGACTCGCGCAAGGCGGTGCTCTACGAGGTGCCGCTCAACCTGAAGCCGCACCGGACCCTGCAGCTGACCGGCGATCTGGTCATCACGCCCGGCGCGGTCAACCTGAACGGCATCGTCACCGGTCTCCACGGCGGCTTGATCGTCGTGCAGAGCAACACCGGAAAGCTGTTCCACGTCGACACCAGGACCGGCAAATCCATCAACATCAATTTGAGCGGTCAAACACTCACCAATGGTGACGGTCTGTTGCGTGAGGGACGGCAGTTGTACGTGGTGCAAAACAGGCTGAACAAACTCGCGCGCTACACGCTCAGCCGCGATGGAGCCACGCTCGCCGCGGAACTCGAGGACAAGCGGTTCGACGTTCCGACGACGGTCGCCGCGTTCGGCAAGCGCCTCTACCTGCCGAATGCCCGGTTCACGACGCCGCCGACGCCCGAGACGACGTACAACGTCGTCGCGGTGGAGCGCCCCTAGAACGTGCACGAGTACTAGCCCGTACGGGGGTTCTTGCCTTGTGAGAACCCCCGTACCGGGTGTTGCGCCGCTCACTCGACTGGGTAGCCTGCCACCGCGTAGTGCGTGTGATCGCTGTCATTGGGTAACGATGATCTCGACTTGTTACCTTATTGCAGCCGATGGAGTGACTCGGATTACCCGCAGCGCTAGCCGTGGGACACAGGAGACCGTGAGAGCGCTGTGAACGAGAAGAGCGGTTACACACCGACCAACTACCGGACCATTCGGTCGCGGTTGGCCGGCGTAGTCGTTGTACCAAGCGTTGTCTTGCTCGTGATGTGGGCGGTTTTCTCCTCTTACACCGTTTTCGACGGTTTCTACATGCGTTCGATCGCGTCGAACGTGCGCGAAGCCGCGATTCCGTCAGCGGACGCCTTCGCGGGGCTGCAGAAGGAACGGCAGCTGAGTCTCGTCGCGCTGAGCAGGGCCGCCGGGGTGGACGCCGCGGCGCTGAGCAGGCAGCAGGGGCGGACCGACGAGTCGCTGCGCCGGATGAAAGAGGTCTTCGCCGACCTTTCGGGCAATTCACCGCAGGACGTCGTCGACCGGATCAACGCCCTGAACGCGCAGCTGGACGAGCTGCCGCAGCAACGCGCGCAGGTCAAGGCCGGTACCGCGAACCCGCAAGCGGTGTACGACTACTACAACGGCCTCATGGACGCCGGTGTGTCGCTCTTCGGCCACCAGGCGCGGCTCGTGCCGGACGCGGAAGCCGGCCAGGCGAGCCTCCAGGCCGTGACGATCTTCCAGGCCGCCGACTGGATGTCCCGCGGCGCCACCATCGGCTCGCGCGGGCTGCTCAACGGCAAGCTCGCCCCGGCAGAGCGCGTCGAGTTCGTGCGCCTCATCGGCGCCTACCACTCCAGCGTCGACGCCACGATCCCGTTCGCGCTGCAGCAGCCGCGCGGCCAGTACGACTCGCTGCGTACCAGCTCGGAGTACCGGACGCTGCTCGACCTCGAAAGCCGGATCATCAACGGCGACACCGCGGTCACCGAGCAGCAGTGGCGCGCGGCCGCCGGTCCCGTGCACGAGAAGCTCGTGCAGATCGCGGCCCAGCAGGCGGAGGACGGCGCCAACCTGGGCCTCGACAAGGCCAACAGCAGGCTCACCGCCGTGCTGGTCGGCAGCCTCGTCGCGTTGCTCGCCGTCGTCGTCGGCATCGTGCTCGCGTTGCGCATCTCGAACCGCCTGGTCAGCCGGGCGCTGGTGACGCGGCTCGCGTCGCTGCGGGAGGACACGCTGCGGCTCGCGCAGGAACGGCTGCCGCACATCGTGGCGCGCCTGCGCGGCGGTGAGCAGGTGGACGTCCACCGCGACATGCCGCCGCTCGACTACGGCAACGACGAGATCGGCCAGGTCGCCGACGCGTTCAACACCGCCCAGTACACGGCCGTCGCGGCCGCGGTGAAGGAGACGCAGGCCCGTGAGGGTGTGAACCGGGTCTTCCTCGACATCGCGCACCGCAACCAGGGCCTCGTCCACCGGCAGCTCAAGATCCTCGACAAGCTGGAACGCGAAGAGGAGAACCCCGAGCAGCTGGACTCGCTCTTCCAGCTCGACCACCTGGCGACGCGGGCCCGCCGCAACGCGGAGAACCTGATCATCCTCGCCGGAGAGCAGCCGGGCAGGCAGTGGCGCAAGCCGGTGCGGCTGAGCGACGTCATCCGCGCCGCGGTCGCCGAGACCGAACAGTACGTCCGGGTCAGGGTCAACCCGGTGCCGGACCGCGCGCTGGTCGGTGTCGCCGTCGCCGACACCATCCACCTGCTCGCGGAGCTCGTCGACAACGCGACGGCGTTCTCGTCGCCGCGGTCCGAGGTGATCGTCCACTCCAGCGCGGTGCCGCACGGGATCGTGATCGAGATCGAGGATCACGGACTCGGCATGACGCAGGAGGAACGCCTCCAGGCCAACGCGAAGCTCTCCAACCCGCCGGACTTCGAGACGATGGCGTTCCGGGGGGAGTCCCGGCTGGGACTGTTCGTCGTCGCCCGGCTGGCCGCGCGGCGCGGCATCAAGGTGGAGCTGCGCGACTCCCCCTACGGCGGCACGGTCGCGCTGTGCGTGCTGCCGCCGAACATCGTCGCCCCGCACAGCGCCGCGGGCGACATCACCGAGACCACGCAGATGCCGGTGCGGTCGTTCCACGACCACCGCCACGGCCATCTCGAGGAACACCCGAGCTTCCCCGTGACGCTCGCCCCCGAGGTGCAGGCAGCACTGAACGCTGGGGTCGTCCCAGCCGTTTCCGCAACTGATGCATCCGTGGACGAAGAGAACCCCGTGGTAGCCCCGCCGGACGGGAAGCCCGCGCTTCCCCGCAGGAAGAAGCGGCAGAACCTCGCGCCGCAGCTCATGCAGCCGGAGGAGTTGCCGCACGCCGAGCCGGTGACCGGCGAAAGGTCGGCCGAGCGGACCCGAGACGGGCTCGCCGCGTTCCAGCGCGGCACCCGTGACGCGCGGCTGACCGACGACTGGAGATCAGAAGGAGCCCCCTCGTCATGAAGGACAACACCAGCCAGCACGGCGAACTGAACTGGTTGCTGGAGGACCTCATCCAGCGCGTGGTCGGCGCCCGTCACGCGGTCGTGCTGTCGGCGGACGGACTCCTGCTCGGCCGCTCGGCCGGGCTGTCCCGCGACGACTCCGAGCACCTGTCCGCGATGGCGTCGGCGTTCCAGTCGCTCGCCCGCGGCACCGGACGCCACTTCGGCGGCGGCGCGGTGCGGCAGACCATCGTCGAGATGGAGCACGCCTACCTGTTCGTGACCGCGGCCGGCCACGGCGCCTGCCTGGCCGTACTGGGCGAAGAGGACGCCGACATGGGCATGATCGCCTACGAGATGAACATGCTGGTCAAGCGCGTGGGCACGTACCTCTCGTCGGCACCGCGCGCCGAGACCGCCACAGTCCCCTCGGCGCGTGAGTCGCGCTGATGACCGCGCGGGAGGACTGGTGGTACGACGAGGCCGCGGGGCCGCTGGTGCGGCCTTACGCCATGGTGCGCGGCCGCACCCGGCCGAACGCGCCTGATCTCCACCTGGTGACGCAGGTCCGAGTCTCCGCGTTTGCGTCCGACCAGACGTCGCTGACGGTCGAGCATCGCGAGATCATGGCCCTGTGCACACGCCCGCTCTCGGTCGCCGAGGTCGCCGCCTACCTCGACGTGCCGCTCATCGTGGTGAAGATCCTGCTGTCGGACCTCATCGAGCGCGGTGACGTGATCGTGCAGAACTCCTCCCCCCAGATTCCCGACAGGGATCTCCTGCAGGCCGTACTGGATGGTGTTCGTGGGATCTGATGGCCAGCTGACCGTGCCCACCGCGGTCAAGATCGTCATCGCAGGCGGGTTCGGCACCGGCAAGACCACCATGGTCGGGTCGGTCTCCGAGATCCCGCCGTTGAAGACCGAGGAGCTGCTCACCGAGGCCGGCGTGCACGTCGACGACCTCGCGGGCATCGAGGGCAAGGACACCACGACCGTCGCCCTGGACTTCGGGCGCATCACCATCAACACGAAGGTGGTGCTGTACCTGTTCGGGACGCCGGGGCAGAACCGGTTCTGGTTCATGTGGGACGAACTGGCGACCGGGGCCATCGGCGCGGTCGTCCTGGTGGACACGCGGCGGCTGGACTCGTCGTTCCCCTCGATCGACTTCTTCGAGCACAGGGGAATCCCGTTCGTCGTCGCGGTGAACTGCTTCGACGGGGCGCAGCTGTACACGGTGGACGAGGTGCGGCACGCCCTCGACCTGGACGAGGCGATCCCGGTGGTGCTGTGCGACGCGCGGGACCGGGAGTCGTCGAAGACCGTGCTGGTCGGGCTGATCGAGCACTCGATGAACCGGCTCGCGGCGGTCTGAGCGCGGCCGTCCTCAGCCGGGCCAGCCGATCGAGTCGAGGAACTCCTCCACGGCGGCGACCGCCCGGCTGAGCCCCTCGTCCGAGCAGCCGGGCAGGCGCAGGTCGTGGTCGGCGTCCTGGACCTCCAGCACGTGCGGCGACAACCGGCGCGCCAGCGTGCCGTCCCACCACCTGTCGGCAGTTCCGCCGACCAGCAGGAACGGGACGCTCGCGCGGCCCAGCGCGGCCACCACCCACGGCTCGGTCAGCAGCGGCGTGAGCCACACCGACGGCAACGAGCGCTCGGCGGCCACGGCTGCCGCGGCGCTGCCCAGCGACTTGCCGATGAGCAGCGGCCTGCCGCCGACAGCGTCGAGCACGGCGGTCGCCTCACCGCACACCCACTGTTCGACCTGCGGCCCCCACGGCATCGGCGGCTTTCCCGACCACACATGCCGGTGCACGCGCGCGCCGCGCCGTTCAGCGACCTCACCCGCACGCATGGTCAGCGGCGACGTCGGGCCAGACCTTCCGCCCGGAAACACCACGGCATCGGCCACACGGATCACCGTCTAGGCGGTCAGCACGAAGAACAGGAAGCTCGGGCTCGTCGTCAGTGCGGCGTAGTGCTCGGGGAACTTCGCCTGGGCCTCCGGCACCGGAAACGGTTCGGCGATCCCGGCGACGGTGAACCCGGCCGCGGTGAACGCGTTCGTCATGGCGTGCAGCGGCCGGTTCCAGAACGACATCTGGACGGGTTCGCCGGTGTGGTCCCAGGTCTCGGTGTAGTTGTAGGTCTCGAAGTAGTTGGTGCGGCGGCCTTCGGCACGGTGGATCATGTGCATGGCGAACGGGTGGTCGACCGAGATCAGCAGGCGGCCGCCGGGGCGCAGCACGCGCCGCAGCTCGGCGAGCGACGGGCCCCAGTCCTCCAGGTAGTGCAGGACCAGCGACACGACGACGTCGTCGAACGCCGCGTCGGCGTAGGGGAGCGGGGCGGCCAGGTCGGCGACGCGCAGGTCGGCGTCCGGGACGCGGCGGCGGGCCAGGTCCAGCATTCCCCGGCTCAGGTCGAAGCCGCTCACGTCGGCGCCTCGTGCCCGCAGTTCGGCGAGGAGGGGGCCGGCGCCGCAGCCCGCGTCGAGGATCTTGCGTCCTGCCACGTCGCCGGCGAGTGCGAGCATCGCCGGGCGTTCGTAGTAGGCGTTGAAGATGGCGGTCTCGTTCGACTCGCTGTACGACTCGGCGAGGCGGTCGTAGTCGTTCATCACCCCAGGCATGTGATCCATACAAGCAGAAGGCCCGCTCCGAGGAGCGGGCCTCTCGCGTCACTTCGCGTAGTTGTGGAAGCCGCGCCCCGACTTCTTGCCCAGCAGGCCAGCGTCCACCATGCGCAGCAGCAGCGGCGGGGGCGAGTACAGCGGCTCCTTGAACTCGTCGTACATCGACTCGGCGATGGCCTTCGTGGTGTCGAGGCCGATCAGGTCGGTGAGGCGCAGCGGGCCCATCGGGTGGGCGCAGCCGAGCACCATGCCGTTGTCGATGTCGTCGGCGGAGGCGAAGCCGGACTCCAGCATGCGGATCGCCGAGAGCAGGTACGGGATCAGCAGCGCGTTGACCACGAAGCCCGCGCGGTCCTGCGAGCGGATGACCTCCTTGCCCAGGGTGGCGCGCACGAAGGCCTCCGCGCGGACCTGGGTGGTGGAGCCGGTGAGCAGGGACGGCACGATCTCGACGAGCTTCAGCACGGGCACCGGGTTGAAGAAGTGCACGCCGATGACCTGCTCGGGGCGGCCGGTGGCCATGCCCAGCTTCATGATCGGGATGGACGACGTGTTGGACGCGAAGATGGCGTCCTCGTCCTTCACGACCTTGTCGAGGGTGGCGAAGACCTCGGTCTTGACCTGCTCGTTCTCGGCGACGGCCTCGACCACGAACTGCCGGTCGGCGAACTCGCCGATGTCGGTGGTGAACCGGATGCGGCCGAGCGCGGCATCGCGGTCGGCCTCGCTCAGCTTGCCCGCCTTGACGCCCCTGGCCAGCGACGAGGCGATCCGCCCCTGCGCTGCCTCGGCCGCGCTCGCGTTGACCTCGGCGACGATGACGTCGAGGCCGGCGCGGGCGCTCACCTCGGCGATTCCGGAGCCCATGAGGCCGGAACCGACGACTCCCACACGTTGAATGTCACTCACCCGACCGATCCTGCCATGGCGCGCTCGAACGTGAGTTGCCGCTGAGCCGGTGCAGCGTCTCGGCGACCGTGGTGGCGTAGTCGCCCACGGGCTCGTAGCCGAGCGCCGAAGCCGCGGTGGTGTCGAGGACGAACGGCGGCACGCGGTGCCACGGGTGGCGGCCGGACTGGTCGTGGTCCAGCAGGATCTCGCGCCAGTGGTGGCCGAAGTGGCGGGCGATGATCCGGGAGATCTCCAGGCCGTTCGGCGCGTCCGGGTCGGCGGCGTTGAGGATCCGGCGGCCCGGGCGTGCGGCGGCGGTCTCGATCAGCGCGGCGATGTTGGCCGCGGCCGACGGGTGGTCGGCGCCCTCACCGCGGCTGGCCAGCACCACCACGGGGTGGCGCGCGAGGACTCGTTCGACGAAGTACCACTCCAGCGGGCGCTTGTTGCCCACGCCGTGCACTTTGGACGGCCGCAGCACGGTGATGGGCAGGCCGCTGTCGAGCAACGTCTGCTCGGCGGCGACCTTGTTGGCGCCGTAACCCTCGCGGGTGCGGAAGTCGGAACAGCCAGGAGCCATCGTCGGCTGGTCCTCGGTCACGGGTCCCGCGAACCGCGGCGGTGAGGGCGAGTTGACGTGCCGGCCCTCGTCGTCCACGTACACGGCCTTGGCGGAGATCATCACCGTGGAGGTCGCGTCGCGGGCCAGCGGCAGCAGTGATCGGGCGTGCTCGGCGGTGTAGCAGAGGCAGTCGACCAGGAGGTCGGCGCCGTCGCCCAGCGCGCGGGCGATCGCCGCCGGGTCCTCGCGGTCCACCTCGCGGCCGGGCGCGTCGACGGTCCAGCCGTGCGCCCGCAGACGCCGGGCGGCGGCACGGCCGATGAGACCCGTGCCGCCGAGGATCAACGCACGCTTGCTCAATCGAGTTCGGCCTCCGCCTTCGCGATGGCCGCGAACTCCTCCTCCGGCGCGTTCGCCACCAGGTGGTGACGGCTGTAGAACCAGTAGTAGGCGACGGCGATCAACACGATCCCCGCCGTGACGGCCGCCGCGATCTCGTCGACGAAGAACGTCGCGATAACAGCGGCAACGGCCAGCACCAGCGCAACGCTCGTGGTCACCACACCGCCAGGAGTGCGGTACGGGCGCGGCAGGTCCGGTGCGGTCTTACGCAGGACGATGTGCGACACCATCATCAGCACGTACGAGAGAGCGGCGCCGAACACGGCGATGTTGATGAGCCGTGCGCCACCCGTCACCGGGTCGGCCGTCTTCATGATCGTGGCCAGCGCGAAGCCGATGGTGCCCGGCACGATGAGCGCGAGGTACGGCGTCTTGCGCTTGCCGGTCTTCGACAGCCAGCGCGGCAGGTAGCCAGCGCGGGACAGGGCGAAGAGCTGGCGCGAGTAGGCGTAGATGATCGAGAAGAACGACGCGACCAGGCCCGCCAGGCCGACGTAGTTCACCAGCTGCGCCAGGAGGTTGTCGCCGCCGTAGGCCGCGCGGACCGCCTCGGGCAACGGGTTTCCGGACGCCTCCAGCACCTTCGAGCCCGCGCCACCCGGTGCCACGAGCAGGATCGCCGCCGCGAACACCAGCAGCGTCGCCATCGCGGCGATGATGCCGCGCGGCATGTCGCGCTTCGGATCCCTGGCTTCCTCGGCGGCCAGCGGCACACCCTCCACCGCGAGGAAGAACCAGATCGCGAACACGATCGCGCCCCACGCACCCGTGACGCCCATCGGCAGGAACGAGCCGTCGCCGATGTCGAACAGCTTGGCGGAGTCGAACTTCGGGATCATGCCCGCCACGAACGCCACCAGCGCCACGACCGCGACACCGGTGATCACGAACATCACCCGCAACGCCTCGCCGACGCCCCACAGGTGAATTCCGACGAAGATCACGTAGCACGCCAGGTACACCGGCCACGTGGCGTCGAGCAGGCCCAGAGCCTTGACGTAGTCGCCGATGAACACCGCGATCGCCGCGGGAGCGATGGCGTACTCGATCAGGATGGCGATGCCTGTCGCGTACCCGCCCAACGGGCCGAGCGCGCGCCTCGCGAACCCGTAGCCGGCGCCTGCGACGGGCAGTGCGGAGGCGAGTTCGGCGAGACCGAACACCATGCAGGTGTACATCGTCGCCATCAGGATCGTGGCGATCAGCAATCCGCCCCAGCCGCCCTGGGCGAGCCCGAAGTTCCACCCGGCGAAGTCACCGGAGATGACGTACGAGACACCCAGCCCGGCTAGCAGGACCCAGCCCGCCGCGCCACGTTTGAGCTGACGGTGCTCCAGGTAGTCGCTGCCAACCTTCTCGTACTCGACGTGCTTGGCCATATGGACTCCTAATAGTCCTTTAACCGGTGGTTGAGGGTGGCGCCCGTCACCCGCAAGTGTCAAGATGGTGCCGCCAATGGCTCGCAGACATACCTTTGGAGGAACGCTCAGATGCTGACCGTCGAGGAGTTGCGCGAGGCCGTGGACACCGGTGAGATCGACACCGTCCTGGTCGCGATCGTGGACATGCAGGGACGGCTGCAGGGCAAGCGGTGCGCGGCGCGGTACTTCCTCGACGAGGTCCTCGGGCACTCCGCGGAGGGCTGCAACTACCTGCTCGCCGTCGACGTCGAGATGAACCCGGTCAGCGGCTACGCGATGTCGAGCTGGGATCGCGGGTACGGCGACTTCGTGATGAAGCCGGACCTGGAGACGCTGCGCCGCGTGCCGTGGCAGGAGGGCACCGCGCTCGTCATGTGCGACGTCGTCTGGGAGAACGGCGACCCGGTCGTCGCCTCACCGCGGCAGATCCTGCGCAAGCAGCTCGACCGGCTGGCCGCGCTCGGGCTGGAGGCGTACGTCGGCACCGAGCTGGAGTTCATCGTCTTCGACGACACGTACGAGGCGGCCTTCAACGCCGGCTACCGCAACCTCACGCCGTCGAACCAGTACAACGTCGACTACTCGTTGCTCGGCACCGCGCGCGTCGAGCCGTTGCTGCGGGCCATTCGCAACGGCATGACGGGCGCCGGAATGGTGGTCGAGTCGGCCAAGGGGGAGTGCAACCCCGGTCAGCACGAGATCGCGTTCCGGTACACGACTGCGCTGCGGACGTGCGACCAGCACGTGATCTACAAGAACGGCGCCAAGGAGATCGCGTCGCAGCAGGGCAAGTCGCTCACGTTCATGGCGAAGTACAACGAGCGCGAGGGCAACTCCTGCCACATCCACCTGTCCCTGCGCTCCAAGGACGGCGACCCGGTCTTCGCCGAGGGTCACGGCATGTCCGAGATGATGAAGCACTTCCTCGCCGGGCAGCTGGCCGCGCTGCGGGAGTTCACCTACTTCCTCGCACCGAACATCAACTCCTACAAGCGCTTCGTGAAGGGCTCGTTCGCGCCGACCGCGGTGGCGTGGGGCCGGGACAACCGCACCTGCGCGCTGCGGGTCGTCGGCCACGGGCAGTCGCTCAGGTTCGAGAACCGGGTACCCGGTGGCGACGTGAACCCGTACCTGGCGGTCGCGGCGCTGATCGCGGCCGGCCTGCACGGGGTCGAGCGGAAACTGGAGCTGGAGGACGAGTTCGTCGGCAACGCCTACGCCTCGGACCGGCCGACGGTGCCGACGACGCTGCGTGAGGCCGCGGACCTGTTCGCCGCCAGCGAGATCGCGCGGGAGGCCTTCGGCAAGGAGGTCGTCGACCACTACCTGAACGCGGCGAAGGTCGAGCTGGACGCGTTCGAGGCGGCGATCACGGACTGGGAGAAGGTGCGCGGGTTTGAGCGCCTCTAAGCCGCTCATCGGCATCAGCACCTACCTGGAGCGCACGCGCTTCGGGTTCTGGGACGTGGAAGCCGCGGTGCTCTACCGCGGCTACCTCGACTGCGTGGTGCAGGCGGGCGGCAACCCCGTCATGCTGCCGCCGGTCGGCACCTGGACCGCCGAGACCATCGGCTTCCTGGACGGCCTGGTGATCGCGGGCGGCGCGGACATCGACCCCGCCACGTACGGTGCCGACCCGCACCCGATGACCGGCGAACCGCGCCCCGACCGCGACGCCACCGAGTTCGCGCTCGTCGAGGCCGCGCTGAAGCTCGACCTGCCGGTGCTCGGCGTGTGCCGGGGCATGCAGGTGCTCAACGTGGCGCTGGGCGGCACGCTGCACCAGCACATCGAGGGCCACAACGAGGCACCGGGCGTGTTCGGGCACACCGACATCACCGTCGTTCCGGGCACGCAGCTGCACGCGATCCTGGGCGACCACACCAACGTGCAGTGCCATCACCACCAGTCGCTGGACCGGATCGCCGACGGGCTGCGGGTCACCGCGCAGGCGCCCGACGGCACGGTCGAGGCGGTCGAGATGGAAGGCGCGCGGTTCGTCGTCGGCGTGCAGTCGCACCCCGAGCAGGACATCGAAGACCTGAGGCTGTTCGAAGCGCTTGTCGGCGTTGCAAGGAGAAAAGCGTGACCTTTGACGTCATCAACCCCGCCACGGAGAAGGTCGTGCGGTCCGTACCGCACACCTCTCTCGAAGAGACGGATGCCGCGATCGTCAAGGCGCACAAGGCGTTCGAGACCTGGCGAAACGTCGCGCCCGGTGATCGCGCGCGGCTGCTGCGCCGGTTCGCGGAGCTCGTCGACGCGCACAACGAGGAACTGGCGCGGCTGGAGGTCGAGAACTCCGGGCACACCATCGGCAACGCACGCTGGGAGGCCGGCAACGTCCGTGACGTGCTGCACTACTACGCGGCCGCACCGGAACGGTTGTTCGGCAAGCAGATCCCGGTCCCCGGTGGCCTGAACGTCACGTTCCACGAGCCCCTCGGCGTCGTCGGCGTGATCGTGCCGTGGAACTTCCCGATGCCGATCGCGGGCTGGGGGTTCGCGCCCGCGCTCGCGGCCGGCAACACCGTCGTGCTGAAGCCCGCCGAGCTCACCCCGCTGACCGCGATCCGGCTCGGCGAGCTGGCTCGCGAGGCAGGCCTCCCAGAGGACGTCTTCCAGGTGCTCCCGGGCAAGGGCTCGGTCGTCGGCAACCGGTTCGTCACGCATCCGCTGGTGCGCAAGGTCGTCTTCACCGGCTCGACCGGCGTCGGCAAGCAGATCATGGCCGGCTGCGCGGACCAGGTGAAGCGCGTGACGCTGGAGCTCGGCGGCAAGTCGGCCAACATCGTCTTCGCGGACTCCGACCTGGAGAAGGCGGCCGCGACCGCGCCCTACGGGGTCTTCGACAACGCCGGGCAGGACTGCTGCGCGCGGTCGCGGATCCTCGTGCAGGCCAGCGTCTACGACCGGTTCATGGAGCTGCTGGAGCCCGCGGTCAAGGGCGTGAAGGTCGGCGAGCCCGGCGACGACGCGACCGAGATGGGGCCGCTCATCAGCGCGTCGCACCTCGGGAAGGTGGCGTCTTACGTCCCAGACGACGCTCCGGTCGCGTTCCGCGGTTCAGCACCGGACGGACCGGGATTCTGGTTCCCGCCGACGGTCCTCACGCCCCCGGCGGACCACCCGGCCGTCCACGAGGAGATCTTCGGACCGGTCGTGGTCGTGCTGCCGTTCTCCGACGAGGCGGACGCGATCAGGATCGCGAACGACTCCGAGTACGGGCTGTCCGGTTCCATTTGGACGCAGGACGTCGGGCGGGCGATCCGGGTCTCGCGGGCCGTCGAGGCCGGGAACCTGTCTGTCAACTCGCATTCATCCGTCCGCTACTGGACACCGTTCGGCGGCGTGAAGCAGTCCGGGCTCGGCCGTGAGCTCGGACCGGACGCCTTGGACGCCTTCACCGAAGTCAAGAACGTCTTCATCGCTACCTGACAGGAGAACAAGAGATGGTGCAGCGACTCGAGGGCCGCGTGGCCGTCGTGACGGGTGGCGGCAGCGGCATCGGACTCGCGACCGTGCGCAGGTTTGCGAGCGAGGGCGCGAAGGTCGTCGTCGCCGATGTCGACCCGAACGCGGGCAAGGCGGCCGCGGACGAGGTCGGCGGGCTGTTCGTCCAGGTCGACGTGACCGACGAAGAGCAGGTCAAAGCGCTCTTCCAGACCACTGTGGACACTTACGGCAAGCTGGACATCGCGTTCAACAACGCCGGCATCTCGCCGCCCGACGACGACTCGATCCTGACGACGGGCATCGAGGCGTGGGAGCGCGTGCAGAAGGTGAACCTCACGTCAGTTTATTTGTGTTGCAAGTACGCCATCCCGCACATGCAGGCCAACGGCAAGGGTTCCATCATCAACACGGCGTCGTTCGTGGCGACGATGGGCGCGGCGACGTCGCAGATCTCCTACACGGCGTCGAAGGGTGGCGTGCTCGCGATGTCCCGCGAGCTCGGTGTGCAGTTCGCGCGCGAGGGCATCCGGGTCAACGCGCTTTCCCCCGGGCCGGTCAACACGCCGCTGTTGCAGGAACTGTTCGCGAAGGACCCGGAGCGGGCCGCGCGGCGCCTCGTCCACGTCCCGCTCGGCCGGTTCGCGGAACCTGAGGAAATCGCCGCCGCTGTCGCGTTCCTGGCGTCGGACGACTCCTCGTTCATGACGGCGTCGAACTTCCTGGTGGACGGCGGCATCGCCGGCGCGTACGTGACACCGCTCTAATGGAGCACGCGGAGGAGGCGTTGTTCCGCCCGGTCCGGGCGGGCAACGCTTTCGAAGAGACCGTCGAACGGCTCATGCAGGCCATCCGGCTCGGCGTCGTCGCGCCGGGTGAGCGGCTGCCGTCCGAACGGGAGCTGGCCACCCGGCTCGGCGTGAGCCGGGTGACCGTGCGTGAAGCGATCAGATCGTTGCAGGAGAACAACTACGTCGAGTCCCGCAGAGGACGGTACGGCGGCACGTTCGTCAACGACGTGATTCCGAAGTCCGCGCCCGGCAAGGAGCTCGGCGACATCCACGACGCGCTCACGCTGCGCAAGGTCCTGGAAACGGGCGCCGCCGAGGCCGCCGCGGGCCGTTCTCTGGGGTCCGCCGAACGCCGTGGGCTGCGAGTACGCCTGGAAGAGGCGTCCACCGCGACGCTCGCGGAGTACCGGCGCAAGGACTCGCGGCTGCACCTGGCGATCGCCGAGGCGACCGGGTCCGCGTCCCTCACCGCCGCGGTGGCGGAGTCCAGGATGCGCGTGAACGAGCTGCTCGACACCATTCCGCTGCTCGAGCCGAACCTCGCGCACTCCAACGCGCAGCACGAGCACATCATCGCCTCCATTTTGGACGGAGACCCGGCGGCGGCGCGGCAGGCGATGGCCGAGCACCTCGACGGAACCGCGTCTTTGCTGCGGGGGTTTTTGGTCTGACCGGTCAGACTCCCGCATCGGGAGCAGTCGACGGGCATTCGGGCGGGAACCGGGCAACGTGAAAACGTTTGCAGGTACAGTTGCCGGGTTGTCATGCGAATTCCGCATGGAACAACACTTGGCGTGGGGCTTGCGGACAGTTACCGTCCGAATACCTCGGGGACTTGCAGCGCGAGGAGCTGTTGATGCCAGGGTTGCGCAAGGTGTTTCGCGACGCCATGGGCCGGGTGCACTCACTCCGTGTCTTGTCCGCCGCGGGCATGGTGAGTCTCAAGAACTTCAGGATGTCCGTCCAGGCGCTGAAAGAGGTCAAGGTCTGGGGGCCGAACGTCACCGCCCTGCGTCGTTCCGTGCGGTTGAACCCTGACGGTGTCGCGGTCGTCGACGAACGCGGTTCGGTGACCTACCGGCAGCTCGACAGACGGTCCACCGCGATCGCGCAGGGCCTGCGCTCGCTGGGGGTGCAGCACACCCACATCGTCGCGCTGATGTGCCGCAACCACCGCGGAATGGTCGAGTCGTTGCTGGCGTGCGCGAAGCTCGGCGTCCGCGTGCTGCTGGTGAACACCGGCTTCGGCGCGCCCGTCGTTCTGGATCTCCTGCAACGTGAGCGCGCTTCCGTCGTCATCCACGACGAGGAGTTCACGCCGCTGTTCCACCAGCTGCCGCCGTCGATCCCGCGCTGGCTCGCGTGGTCGCGCGACGGGCTCGACCGTCGCACCCCGACACTCGACCAGCTGGTGGCCAAGGCGCCTCGCGGCGAGCTGGAACCGCCGCGCGAGCCAGGAGTCGTCATCCAGCTGACGTCCGGAACCACGGGCGTGCCGAAGGGAACGGCCCGCGAGATCAAGTCGGTGCTGACGGCGTCGGACTTCCTCGACCGCATCCCGATGCGCTCCGGCGAGTCGACGTTCATCGCCGCGCCGATCTTCCACTCGGTCGGCTACTCGCACCTGACGCTCGCCATGTCGCTGGGCTCGCGCGCGGTGCTGCAACGCCGGTTCGACCCGCGCAAGACGCTGTGGTCGGTGCAGGGACAGCGCTGCACGACGATCGTGCTGGTGCCGACGATGCTGCAGCGCATCATGGAGCTCGACCGGCACGTGATCGACTCGTTCGACCTCTCGCACCTGCGCGTCGTGTTCTGCTCGGGTTCCACGTTGTCGACGGACCTCGTGCACCGGACGCAGGCGGTGCTGGGCCCGGTGCTCTACAACCTCTACGGCAGCACGGAGGTCGCGGTCGCCACCGTGGCCACACCGGAAGACCTCGCGGCCGCACCGTCGAGCGTCGGCATGCCACCGCACAACTGCATCGTGCGGATCTACGACAAGGACGGGAACCGGATCACCCGCTCGTTCGTGACGGGCCGGGTCTTCGTGCGCGGCTCGCTGACCGTCGACGAGTACACGGACGGCTCGCAGAAGGAACGCATCGACGGCCTCGTCGCGACCGGCGACCTCGGCCACTTCGACCCGAGCGGACGGCTCTACTTCGACGGCCGCGAGGACGACATGATCGTGTCCGGCGGGGAGAACGTGTACCCGGTCGAGGTGGAGAACCTGCTGATGACGCACTACCGGGTGCGCGACGCGGCGGTGCTCGGCGTGCCGGATCCCGAGTACGGGCAACGGTTGCGCGCGTTCGTGGTTCCGGTGGCGGGGGCGCGGATCGACGTGCGGGAGCTGCGCGAGTTCGTGCGGACCCGGCTGGCGAGGCACAAGGTTCCGCGTGAGGTCGTGGTCGTGCCGAACCTGCCGCGCAACGCGACCGGGAAGGTGCTGCGGCGTCAGCTGCTGGCGATCCGGCTGGGGCCGCAACAGGCTTCGCAGTGACGGCTTGGGGCGGAACGCGCGGCACGGCAGAACGAGGGGGACTAATCCAGCCGTGACGCGCGTTCCTGGTTTTGGGGAGCGCACGACCCGCGTCGTCGGGGACTCGGGCAGAAACGCGGGTCGTGCGCTCGGTCGGGTTACCGCTCGCCGCGGTCGCCGCGGTCGCTGAACGGGCCGCGCTGCTCGAAGCGGTCACCCCGGTCACCGCGGTCGGGCCCGCGGTCGCCGCGCTCGTAGACGCGGACGTGGCCGGGTCCCCGGTGGTCGTCGAAGCGGTTGGCCGCGACCGCGCCCACGATGCCACCGCCGAGGACGAGGCCCAGCAGGCCCACGGCGACCAGCTGGGTGGCTCGGTGGCCGGCGAAACGCCGCACCCTGCCGGGACCCGCGGCTGGAGGGATCGGTGCCGCTGCCGGTGGCGCGGCGGGTGCCTCCGCGGCTGTCGCTGCGGGTGTGTCTGCGGGTGTCGCGCCGGCGGGTGCTCCGGCGGCAGCGGGCTGCTCGGCCGCTGACTGCGGTCCGGACGCGGCTGTCTGCGCATCGGCCGGTTGTGATCCGGGCACGGCCGGAAGCTCGGCGGTAGGCTGCTGCTGACCGGGCGTGGCCGGCGCGTCGGCCGGCAGCGGGGTCGTTGCCTGGTCCGGTGCGGGCCGGGCCGCCTGCGGTTCGTTCTGTGCCCTGTCCCGGGGCGGCTCCGGCGGTGGAGGCGCCTGTCCCTGCTCGCTCATGTCCTCAACGATGCGCCGTTCGGCTGAGCTGAGCCTGACAGCCACCTGTTCGTTTCCTGAAGTCCGGCGGTGTCGCGCGTGGAGTTCAGGATCGGGCGTGAGGCGGTGAAGATGTGCCGCTGGTCGGCGTAGGTCGCACCGAAGAGTTCGGGATCGAGGACGCCGGACCACACGAAGTGCAACGTCGTGCGCGTGCCGTCGCGGGCGTCGCGGCGCGCGTAGTGGTCACGGAGGTCGGCGTACAGCAGGCGCAGTTCGTCCCGGTTCGACTCGGTCAGGCGGACCGGGCATTCGACCACCAGGTCGTGCATGGCGTGCTCCTATCGGCGGGCGGGGCCGGGCACACAGACTGCTCTCCCCGTCCTGCGCGACGCATCCGAAAAACCACTCAGAACGGGCTGCGTATGAATCGCGAGCCGAACCACCCGGTCGAGCTAACTGACGCGGGCTCCGCGCGTCCGGTTCCAACGCCGCCGGAAACCGGTTGCGGTCACGGGGTTCGATAGAGCCATGGAACTCGTACCGCTCCGCAAGGAGTTCGCCCCGCAGATGCTCCTCGGAGGGCCGAACGAAGCCGAGGTCAGGAAGCTGACCGGGTCGCACGCCACGTTCACGCTGGAGGACTACGAGGCGTACATCGAGCGGACGCTGAACGACCCGAACCGCTACACCCGCGCTATCACGAGGACGGCAGGTTCCTCGGCGAGGTCGTGCTCACGATCAACCCGCACAACCGGTCGGCCGGCCTGCGGATCTTCCTGCAGGACGGGTTCGGCAAGGGCTACGGCACCGCCGCGATCAAGCACGTTCTCGGCTACGCGTTCGGCGAGCGGGACCTCCACCGGGTGGACCTGGAGGTGTACGAGTTCAACGACCGGGCGATCCACGTCTACAAGAAGTGCGGCTTCCGGGAAGAGGGGCGGCTGAGGGACGCGCTCCTCTGGGAAGGCGAGTTCTACGACGCGATCGTCATGTCCATCTTGAGCACCGATAACATCTGACCTGAAAACCCAAACTTCCAGCTAGGAGTCATCGTGTCCGAGTCGCGCCCAGCAGTCGCCCAGAACCCGCCGCGCGTGGTGGTTCCGGCTGGGACGACGGCGGGCACGGCCGTGCGCGAGGCCGGCCTCCCCGGCAAGGGCTCCGACGCGATCGTCGTCGTGAAGGACGCCGAGGGCCACCTGCGCGACCTGTCGTGGACCCCGCAGGTCGACGTCGAGGTCGAGGCCGTCGCCGCGGACACCGAGGACGGCCGCAGCGTCATCCGCCACTCCGCCGCGCACGTGCTGGCGCAGGCGGTGCAGCAGCAGTTCCCCGAGGCCAAGCTCGGCATCGGCCCGCCCGTGAAGGACGGCTTCTACTACGACTTCCAGGTCGACAAGCCCTTCACCCCCGAGGACCTGCAGGCGCTCGAGAAGCGCATGAAGCAGATCATCAAGTCCTCGCAGCGGTTCTCCCGCCGCGTCGTCGAGTCGGTCGACGCCGCGAAGGAGGAGCTCGCCAAGGAGCCGTTCAAGCTGGAGCTCGTCGACATCAAGAGCGACGTCGACACCAGCGAGGTCATGGAGGTCGGCGGCGGCGAGCTGACCATCTACGACAACCTCGACCCGCGCTCGGGCGAGCAGGTGTGGGGCGACCTGTGCCGCGGCCCGCACGTGCCGACCACCAAGCACATCCCGGCGTTCAAGCTGACCCGCGTGGCCGCCGCCTACTGGCGCGGCAACGAGAACAACCCGCAGCTGCAGCGCATCTACGGCACCGCGTGGGAGTCGCAGGAGGCGCAGGACGCGTACCTGGAGCGGCTGGCCGAGGCCGAGCGGCGCGACCACCGCAAGCTCGGTGTGGAGCTGGACCTGTTCAGCTTCCCCGACGAGATCGGCTCCGGCCTCGCGGTGTTCCACCCCAAGGGCGGCGTGATCCGCAAGGCCATGGAGGACTACTCCCGGCAGCGGCACGTCGAGGCGGGCTACGAGTTCGTCTACTCGCCGCACATCACCAAGGGCAACCTGTTCGAGGTCTCCGGCCACCTCGACTGGTACCGCGACGGCATGTACCCGGCGATGCACCTCGACGCCGAGCTGAACGAGGACGGCACGGTCCGCAAGCCCGGCCAGGACTACTACCTCAAGCCGATGAACTGCCCGTTCCACGACCTGATCTTCAAGTCGCGCGGCCGTTCGTACCGCGAGCTGCCGTTGCGCATGTTCGAGTTCGGCTCGGTGTACCGCTACGAGAAGTCCGGCGTGGTGCACGGTCTCACCCGAGTGCGCGGCATGACGCAGGACGACGCGCACATCTTCTGCACCCGCGACCAGATCCGCGACGAGCTGAAGTCGCTGCTGACGTTCGTGCTGGACCTGCTGCGCGACTACGGCCTGGACGACTTCTACCTGGAGCTCTCGACCAAGAACCCCGAGAAGTACGTGGGTGCGGACGAGATCTGGGAGGAGGCGACCGAGACGCTGGCGTCGGTGGCCCGCGAGTCCGGTCTGGAGCTCGTGCCGGATCCCGGCGGCGCCGCGTTCTACGGCCCGAAGATCTCGGTGCAGTGCCGTGACGCGCTCGGCCGCACCTGGCAGATGTCGACCATCCAGCTCGACTTCAACCTGCCGGAGCGGTTCGAGCTCGAGTACACCGGGCCGGACGGCGCGCGGGTGCGTCCGGTCATGATCCACCGCGCGCTGTTCGGTTCGGTGGAGCGGTTCTTCGGCGTGCTGACCGAGCACTACGCGGGCGCGTTCCCGGCGTGGCTCGCTCCGGTGCAGGTCATGGGCATCCCGGTGACCTCGGAGAACGCCGACCACCTGTTCGCGGTGCGCGACGTGCTCAAGCGCAAGGGCATCCGGGTCGAGGTCGACGCGTCCGACGACCGCATGCAGAAGAAGATCCGCAACCACACCATGCAGAAGGTGCCGTTCATGCTCCTGGCCGGCGCCAAGGACGTGGAGGCGAACGCGGTGTCGTTCCGGTTCCGCGACGGCACGCAGATCAACGGCGTTCCGGTCGAGCGCGCCGTCGAGCAGATCGTGGAGTGGGTGCAGCGCCGGGAGAACGCCTCGCCCACGGCGGAACTGCTCTCGTGACGCCTGAGTTTTCCGAACAGGACGGGGTGGGGGTCCCCGACGCTTTGCAGCGTTTGTGGACCCCGCACCGGATGTCCTATGTCCGCGGTGAGGGCAAGGCCGACGGTGACGAACCTTCCGGTTGCCCGTTCTGCCGAGTTGTCGAGTTGGACGACTCGGCGGGTCTGATCATCGCGCGCGGTGCCGAGGTCTTCGCTGTTTTGAACCTCTACCCGTACAACCCGGGGCATCTGATGGTGCTGCCGTATCGGCACGTGCCGGACTACGCGGATCTGACTCTCTCGGAGACGGCGGAGTTCGCCGCGTTCACGCAGAAGGCGATGCGGGTGGCGCGGCACGTGGCGGCGCCGCACGGGTTCAACATCGGCATGAACCAGGGTCTTGTCGCGGGCGCGGGGATCGCCGCTCATCTGCACCAGCACGTGGTGCCGCGGTGGGGCGGGGACGCGAACTTCATGCCGGTCATCGGGCACACGAAGGTGCTGCCGCAGCTGCTGGGGGAGACCCGCGAGCTGCTGGCGGAGGGTTGGAAGGCTGTCGACTGACGATCACTGCCTATTGACTTTCGATAGATGGTGAGTGATAGTCGATCTATGCCTCGACTGCTGCTGCCCTTGGTCGGTTGTGTTCTCGTCGTCGCTCTGGGCGTCGGCGCCATCATGTACGCCCACCACGACGACGCGCCCGGTCTCGGGCTCATCGGTTTCGTGCTGATCTTCGGTGCCATCGGATTCGGTGTGCGCGCGGTATTGCGCGGACGTAAGTCCGTCTGACTAAACGCGGCGTTTAGCGAACACGTGCTGTGATTGAAAGCCGTACCAATTCCTGGACAAAAGAGTGACAAAAACCACCCACGTTGTCCGGGCAGGACAATCAGGCGGGTTTCCAGCTCGCACGGAATAGCATCGTTGCAACTTTCGGGTGTTTCTCGTCAACCGGCCGAGACGAAATGCCAGCGCAAAGCGATTCCAGGTAGGTGAGATCACCCACCTGGAGGTGTCAAGGGTGAGTCAAGTCCCCGCCGATGGCCGATCGTCTGAGCGTGCACAGATGGTTACGGTGCGAACATGACCGCACCTGAGCGTTCGCGATTAGCAAGAGAACGGCTTTCGCGTGAGTTACGCCGGTTGCGCACCGAGGCGAAGATGACCGGCACGGCCACCGCCCGTGCCACCGGGATGAGCCAGTCCAAGCTGTCGAAGATCGAGAACGGCATGCTGCTCCCGTCCGTCACGGACGTGGAGCGTCTCGTCGCCGAGCTGGCCGCGACGAGGGAGACGCGCATCGAACTGGTCGAACTCGCCAGGTCGCTGCACGCGGAGGCGGAGACCCGCCGCGTCGTGCTGCACCGAGGGGCGCACCGCCACCAGCAGACGATCAGCCGCGTGGAGGCCCGCGCTGCGACATCGAGGTTCTTCCAGGTCAACCTGGTGCCCTCGTTGCTGCAGTCCGAGTCCTACCTGCGGATCGTGCTGGGGACGATGCCGCAGTCCGAACAGGAGGCCGCCGTAGCCGCGCTGCGCATCAGACGCTCGCGGATGGACGACCTCGCGAAGCAGTTCGTGTTCGTGCTGACCGAGAGCGCGCTGCGCTGGCGGATGGGCTCGGCGGAGCTGATGGCGGAACAGGTCGAGCACCTGGCCGCGATCCAGCGCCGCCCGAACGTCCGCCTCGGCGTCGTACCGTGGTCGGCCGACGCGAACGTGGTGGCACTGCACGGTTTCCAGATCTACGACGAGCGCGTCGTCACGGTCAGCGTGCTGACCGGCAACGCCACCATCACCGACCCGCTGGACGTGCGGGAGTACCTCGCGCTGTTCGGCAGGCTGGAGCGGCTGGCGGTGCGCGGGGAGGAGCTGCAGGCGTTGCTGAAGCGGATCGCGGAGGATCACCGCAGGCTCGGCTAGAGGGGGCGGGGGATTCTCTCGGGGGTCATCTTCAGGCGTGCGTGTGCTCGCCGTGGGCTCGTCCGGGCCGCGGCGATGGAAGCTGGAAGCCTCTTCGCGGGTGCCGCCTCACCCGCGAGCAGCGCGTTTCGGCAGTCCAGCTAGGCTGCGACACGCCATGCTGAACATCTTCGCTCGCGCGTCCGTCTCGCGCGTCACCGATCCGATCGGGGCGTGGCTGCTGGCGCGTGGCCTCACGCCCAACGTCGTCACCGTGACCGGCACGGTCGGCGCCGTCGCGAGCGCACTGTGGTTCATCCCCCGCGGGCAGCTGTTCCTCGGCTGCGCGCTGGTGACGTTCTTCGTGCTGCTCGACCTGATCGACGGCGCGATGGCCCGTGCCCAGGGGCCCACGAAATTCGGCGCCGTCCTCGACGCCACCTGCGACCGCATCGCCGACGGGGCCCTGTTCGCCGCGCTCACCTGGTACGCGTTCGCCAGTGGCAGCACCTGGACCGCCGCGGCCGGGTTCATCTGCCTGGTGGCCTCGCAGGTGATCTCCTACGTGAAGGCGCGCGCCGAGGCGTCCGGGCTCAGCGCCGACGGTGGCCTCGCCGAGCGCGCCGAGCGGTTCATCGTCGCCCTCGTCGGCGCCGGTGTGCAGGGGCTCGGCGTGCCGCACCTCATGGACATCTCGCTGTGGCTGCTCGCGGTCATGACGGTGGCCACCGTGATCCAGCGCGTCCTCGCCGTGGCGAAGTCGGCGCGGGAGGCGGCGTGAACCTCGCGACGCTCGGATACACCGCCGGGTGGCGGCTCATCCGCCTGTTGCCGCAGTCGTGGGCCCGCGCGCTGTTCCGGCTCGGCGCGGACTACGCGGCCAAGCGCGGCGGTGCGAGCGTCGAGCAGCTGCGCACGAACCTGCGCAGGGTCGTGCCGCAGGCGGGCGAGGACGAGCTGGACGACCTGGTGCGCGACTCGCTCCGGTCGTACGCGCGGTACTGGTGCGAGGCGTTCCGCCTGCCGTCGATGGACCTGCGCGCCGTCTACGAGAAGTGCGACTCGCAGGTGTCCGGCCAGGAGAACCTCGACGCGGCCCTGAAAGAGGGCACCGGCGCGGTCGTGGCCCTCCCGCACAGCGGCAACTGGGACATGGCCGGCGTGTGGCTCGTTGGCCACTCCGGCACGTTCACGACGGTCGCCGAGCGGCTGAAGCCCGAGTCGCTGTACCGCAAGTTCGTGGAGTTCCGCGAAACCCTCGGCTTTGAAGTGCTGCCGCTCAACGGCGGCGACCGTCCACCCGCGACGGTGCTGGCCGAACGGCTGCGCGCCAACAAGGTCGTCTGCCTGCTCGCCGACCGCGACCTGACCTCGACCGGCGTCCCCGTCACGTTCTTCGGCGAGCAGACCCTGATGCCCGCCGGTCCGGCGCACCTGGCCATGACGACGGGGGCCGCGCTGCTCCCGGTCGGCTGCTGGTTCACCCAGGACGGCTGGCACTTCCGCATCCACCCGCCGATCAAGGTCAGCACCGTCGCGGCCGCGACGCAGGCCATCGCGGACGTGTTCGCCGCCGACATCGCAGCGCACCCCGCGGACTGGCACATGCTGCAACAGCTCTGGCTCGCCGACCTGCCGGAAAGCCGCCGTGCCGCCCTCTCCAGGAGGCTCTCGCGGTGAAGGTGGGGATCGTCTGCCCGTACTCCTTCGACGTGCCAGGGGGAGTGCAGGCCCACGTCGTCGACCTCGCGCGCGCCCTGATCTCGCTCGGGCACACGGTCGACGTGCTGGCGTCCGCGGACGACGACCAGTCGCTGCCGGAGTTCGTCACCTCGGCCGGCCGTGCGGTCGGCATCCCGTACAACGGTTCCGTCGCCCGGCTTTCCTTCGGGCCGGTCTCGTACGCGCGGGTGCGCCGCTGGATCGACGAGCACTCGTTCGACGTCCTGCACCTGCACGAGCCCACCGCGCCGTCGCTGTCGTTCCTGGCGCTGATGGTCGCCGACGGCCCGATCGTCGCCACGTTCCACACCTCGACCCCGCGTTCCAAGATGCTCTCGGCGTTCCAGGGCGTGCTGCAGCCGTTCCTGGAGAAGGTCACCGCCCGCATCGCCGTGTCCGCGCTGGCCCGCCGCGTCCAGGTCGAGCACCTCGGCGGCGACGCCGTGGAGATCCCCAACGGCGTCGACGTCGACTTCTTCGCCTCGGCGTCCACTTTGGACGGCTATCCGCGTCCCGGCGGCACGATCGGCTTCGTGGGCCGCTACGACGAGCCGCGCAAGGGTATGCCGATCCTGTGGGAGGCGTTCGGCCTCATCGCCGACGAGTTCCCGGACCTGCGGCTGCTGGTCGTGGGCCGCGGCGAGACGTCGTTCGACGGGCCGTACGCCGACCGGGTCGACCTGCTCGGCCAGGTCGACGACGCCGAGAAGGCCAGGATGCTGCGCAGCTGCGAGGTCTACGTGGCGCCGAACACCGGCGGCGAGTCCTTCGGCATCATCCTGACCGAGGCCATGGCCGCGGGCACCGCCGTGGTGGCGAGCGATCTCGACGCGTTCCGCCGCGTGCTGGACGACGGCAAGGCCGGGGTGCTGTTCCCGGTCGGCGACGCGGCCGGCCTGGCGGACGCGCTCCGTTCCGTGCTGCGCGACTCCGCTCTGCGCGCCGAGTACGTCGACCTCGCCTCGCAGCGCGTGCAGGCCTTCGACTGGTCCGTCGTCGCGAGCCAGGTCCTGCGCGTCTACGAGACGGCCATCGCCGCCGACCCGCGCCGGGTGGGCGAGGCATGACCACCGCGCTGGTCGTCGTCCTCGTCTCGCTGCTGCTGGCCGCCTGGATCATCTCCATCGCCAACCGCCTGGACCGCCTGCACGTTCGCACCGACGCCGCCTGGGCCGCCCTGGACGCCGCCCTGGCCCGCCGCGCCGTCGTGACGCGCGCTCTGCTCGACCCGGCGTTGTCGGCGGCGGCCTCCCGTGCCGAGTCGGCGTCACGAGCCGACCGCGAGCTGGCCGAGAACGAGCTCTCCGGTCTGCTGGGCGCCCTGGACCGCTCGGCGCTCGCTCCCGCGCTGGCGTTCGAGCTCGCCGACGCCGAGGAACGCGTCGTGCTGGCCCGCCGCGTCCACAACGACGCCGTCCGCGACACGCTCCTGCAGCGCCGCCGCCGCATCGTCCGCTGGCTGCGCTTGTCCGGCACCGCGCCGCAGCCGTCGTACTTCGAGATCGCCGAACCCGCAGCGCCCTCCGACGCCGTGATGCTCACGCCCCGGCCGTCCGCGCGTGTGGTGCTGACGGACCCGTCGGGTCGCGTGCTGCTGTTCCAGGGCTTCGACCCGGCGCGCCCCCAGGAACTCTTCTGGTTCACCGTCGGCGGCGGCGTGGAGGACGGCGAGGAGCTGCGCGACGCGGCCCTCCGCGAGGCCTTCGAGGAGACGGGCCTCAAGCTCTCGCCGGAGACGTTGATCGGACCGGTGTGGCGCCGCCGCGCGGTGTTCAGCTTCGACGGCGAGACGTTCGACGCGGAGGAGTGGTTCTTCCACGCCCGCGTCGACGGTGATCCGGCCATCGACACCTCGGGCTTCAACGACCTCGAGGAGAGCACCATCTCCGGCCACCGGTGGTGGAGCGCCGAGGAGCTGGAGTCCACTGAGGACACCGTGTACCCGGTGCAGCTGGCCGAGCTCCTGCCTGCGTTGACCGCTGACTGGGATGGCCAGACCCGGACGGTCCGCTGATCTCCTGTCGCTTGTGGACAGTGCAGATGATCACGATTCGAACCGAGCTGTTGGATCTTGGTCGAGCACGGTGCATGATCCCTTCGGTCACCCAAATGGGTGACACTCGGAAGGAGTAACACGTGCGTTTGTTCACGAAGGCCCTGGCACTGCTGGCGACGGTCGTCGCCCTGGTCGGGATCGGCACCTCGCCCGCGCTCGCCGCCACGAGCTACAGCGTCACCGAGTCCAACGACGTCGGTACGCAGCACGCGCGCGCCTGGGGATCGATCAACTGGACGGGCGCGCGCAGCTTCAACATCGGCACGGCCTACCTGCGGGACCTCGCGTGCGACAACCAGCCGGTGTTCTGGTACATCGACGTCGACAACCGCTGGACCGGCACTGAGCGCTTCTGGCACGGCGGCTGCAACACGCAGACGTCCTGGTCGAACGTCGGCGCGAGCGACACGTTCAACATCAGGGTGATCGTGATCTACGTCTGCCGCGACACGCTCTTCCCGGAGTGCGACGCCAAGTCCTACCGCAACCCGAACGTGGCGTGACGAGGTCGTGAGCCGGGCCTTGTCCCCGGGTCACCGCACGGCCTGTTGCCGCCAGAAGGCGAGTCCCTCCAGGGTGGCCTGCACGTCCGGATGGCCGGGGCCGAGCACTCGCAGGCGATCGGCCAGCAGCTGCTCGAACTCCCTCGCCGCACGTGCCGGATCGCCGAGGTGACCCACGCAGTCGAGGAGAACGGACCGGGTCGACAGCGTTTTGGGGTGGTCGGCACCGAGCACGCGCGTCGAGTCGGTGAGCAGTTGCCGCAGTTCGGCGTGGCCACCGGCCACGTCGCCGGACTCCGCGCGTTCACACGCCAGGTTGTGCCTGGTGGCGAGGGTCTGCGGGTGATCAGGTCCGTAGACCCGGAGCTGGTCGGTGAGCAGCCGTTCGAACTCCGCCAGCTGGCTGCCGGGGGTGGCCTGGCCGCGGAGGTTCGTGAGGTCGTGCTGGACGGCCAGCGTGTCGGGGTCGTCGGGCCCGAACAGCTCGACGTGGGTGGCGAGAAGCTGTTCGAGCTCGGCGATGGCACCGGTCAGGTCACCGGTCTCGGCGAGCAGGCCCGCGCGATCGTGGCGTGCCCGCATCACATCGGCGAACATCTCGGCGCGATCTGATCGGCGCACCCGTGTCGCGGCGGCGAAGAACCGGTCGTAGTCGGCGAAGGCGCCGGCCGTGTCACCGGATCGGCCGCGCCACCTGGCGAGGCTGCTGAGCTGGATCAGCGTGAAGTAGTTGTACGGGCCGAGGCTCTGGACGCTCGAGTGGTACAGCCGCTCGAAGTGGTCCCTGGCCTCGGCCACGAGTCCGCACAGGCCGAGGCTGCTGCCCAGCTTGAACGGCAGCAGATGGGTGTCGCGTCCCTCCAGGTGTGTGCCACCCGCTGCCACCAGAGCCGTGCCGTTGGCGCGGATCACCTGCCCGCGTTCGTCCATGCTTTCCAAGGCCGGCCAGGCGTCCACGAGGGCGTCGGCGGCGGCCCGCACAGACCTCTTCTCCTGCTTGACGTTCCACGTGTCGCGCGTGGCCTGCTGCACCAGGGCGTGGATCCGGGCCTCGCCGCCGTCCAGGGTGACCAGGCTCAGCCGGTGCAGGCCGGCGAGCACGTCCCGCACGCCGGCCTCGTCGAGCCGGTACCCGGTGCGCGAGGTGAGGTACTCCCGCACGGACGGTCCGGTGAGCACGTCGAGCGGAATGCCGTTGGGGCTCAGGACACTCGCGATGTCGAGCAGCAGCGCTGCCACCTTGCGCGGCCTCAGCGTCTCCGCCTGCTCCATCGACAACGACCAGGTGGCCGCGATGGTGGCCAGGTGTTCGTCCGCGGCGTTCCCGCGGCGGAGCTTCCCCAGCCGGGCAACGTAGTCCGCGCACGACAGATGCGCGTCGACCATGTACGCACCCGCCTGGGCCAGTGCCAGCGGCAAGCTTCCCAACGCGCGCACCACTTCGGCCGCGCCGTGGAGCAACATGGGCTGACCGCCGAGCACGGCCTGCAGATAGGTCAGTCCCTCGTGCTCGCTGAAGACACCCACGTCGACGACCTGCCGCCCGTCTCCCAGCAGGGCCGCGTCCCGGCGCCGGGTCGTGACCAGCACCAGCCCGTTCCCCGGCGGCCACAGCCCGGCGAGATCGGCGGGATCCTGGAGGTCGTCGAGCACGACGAGCCACGGCTCCTCGGTGCGCGCCAGCCACTCCAGCAGCCTGCGCGCGCCCTTCTCCGGTCCGAGGTCGTCGCGCCCGGTGAGCTCGGCCGCCGCCTCGGCGTACGCGGACACGACGGCTTCCCTCGTGCCCGCGGTGACCCAGACCAGCAGGTTCACCTCGCGCCCTGACCACATCCGCTGGGCGAGGTCGGCTGCCAGCTGGGTTTTGCCGACGCCGCCCATGCCGGACAGGACCGTGGTCCGCGACGGGGTCAGGCCGGGCCTTGCCTGGAAGGACGCCGCGCGCTGTGGCACCACACCGATCTGGAGCGGCAACTCCGCGGGAGGCCGCGTGGCCGAGTGCTGGTGCAGGGTGAAGTCGCCGGCGATGTAGCCGATCTGCACGTTGTCACCGAGCACGTCGCCGTGGACGGTGTTCTGCACGGACAGCGGCTCGACCTCGTCAGGCATCAGATCATTCTGGCCGAGTCCGGTCGAACGTGTCCTCCGAATCGGAGGAGGGCACTGGCGTGGCTGACCGGGGGAAGGAGCACTGGTGGCCGATGAGGAACCTCGTCGCCGCTGTCGTGGCGCTGGGCCTGCTCGTCGGCGGGTGCGTCCCGCAGGCGCCGTACGACCCCATCGCGGTGCGCCTCACCGAATCCGGGCAGGTGGAGATCGTCTACACGAGCTGTCAGCCGCTGCCGGTGGTTACCGCGGAGGTCGTGGCCCCGGGGGAGCAGATCTTCGACGACGGTGACCCGCGGCTGTGGCAGGTGGACTTCTCGCCACCCGCGGACCTCAAGCAGTTCGTCGTCGGTGAAACACCGTCCGGCGCGGTGGACCGGGTTCCGTTCCAGCAGCCGCAGCCGGGCCGGATCCTCGTCGCGCGCATCGTGCTGCACGGTGACCTGGCCCTGTACCACGACTTCACGCTGGACGATCTGTCCGGCGGGAAGGTGACGTACCGGCAGAAGAACATGGCGCCGGAGGACTTCCGCCGCGAGACCTCGTGCGGCTGAGCCGGTGGGGGAGGGCACGCGTGGTTCGCCCGCCCTCCCCGATCTGCTACACGGCTGGGATGATCGCGGAGCCGTAGGCGTCGCGGGTCTTGTCCTTCTCGTCGTGCATCAGGTAGAGCGCGAAGTTGTCGACGCCGATCTCCTTCAGCTCCTGCAGCCGCTCGATGTGCGCGGACTCGGGACCGACCAGGCAGAACCGGTCCACGATCGCGTCCGGCACGAAGTCGGTCGAGCGGTTGCCCGCCTTGCCGTGGTGGGAGTAGTCGTAGCCCTCGCGGTCCTTGATGTAGTCGGTGAGGGCCGTGGGGACGACGCCGGAGTCGCCGTACCGCGCGACGAGGTCCGCCACGTGGTTGCCGACCATGCCGCCGAACCAGCGCAACTGATCCCGCTGATGGGGGAGATCAGTTCCGACGTAGGCGGGTGCGGCCACGCACATCGTGATGGACGACGGATCCCGGCCCGCGGCGGTGGCAGCCTCCCGGACGGAACCGATGGTCCAGCGGGCGATGTCCGGGTCGGCGGTCTGCAGGATGAAGCCGTCGGCCTGCTCGCCGACCATCTTCAGCGCCTTCGGACCGTAGGCGGCCATCCAGATCTCGAGCTTTCCGTCGCGCACCCACGGGATCCGCACCGGCGTGCCGTGATGCTCGACCTCGCGGCCCTCGGCCAGTTCCTTGATCACGTGCATCGCGGTGCCCAGCGTCGACAGGGACGCGGGTTTCTGGCCGATCACGCGGCGGGCCGAGTCGCCCCGGCCGATGCCGCAGACCGTGCGGTTGCCGAACATGTCGTTGAGAGTGGCGAACAGCGACGCCGTCACCGACCAGTCCCGAGTGGACGGATTGGTGACCATGGGGCCGATGATCAGGTCACGGGTGGCAGCGAGCACCTGGGAGTAGATGACGAACGGCTCCTGCCACAGCACGCAGGAGTCGAACGTCCAGCCGTAGCGGAAGCCGCAGTCCTCGGCGGCGCGGAGGCCGTCCACCACGTCCCGCGCCGGCGGGTCGGTCTGCAGCACGATGCCGAAGTCCACGATGATCCTTCCTAGACCAGGTACTGGTTGAGGTCGCGGGACACGAAGCGGCCGTGGCCCGTCGAGCCGTGGTAGGCACCGTCCGCGATCACCTTGCGGCCGCGCGAGAACACGGTGTCGACCTTGCCCGTCACCTCGAAACCCTCGTAGGCCGAGTAGTCCACGGCCATGTGGTGGGTCTCCGACGAGATGGTCTGCGTCGCCGCCGGGTCGTAGATCACGACGTCGGCGTCGGCACCCGGAGCGATCACGCCCTTGCGCGGGTACATGCCGAACATGCGTGCCGGGGTGGTCGAGGCGATCTCCACCCAGCGCTCGCGGGTGATCTCGCCCTTCACCACGCCCTGGTGCAGCAGGTCGACGCGGTGCTCGACGCCCGGCATGCCGTTGGGGATCTTGGAGAAGTCGCCGAGGCCCAGCTGCTTCTGGTCCTTGAAGCAGAACGGGCAGTGGTCGGTGCTGACCACCGAGAGGTCGTTCGTCCGCAGGCCCCGCCACAGCGACGACTGGTGTTCCTTGGGGCGCAACGGAGGCGACGCCACGTACTTCGCACCCTCGAAGCCCGGCCTGGCGAGGTCCTCCAGTGACAGGTAGAGGTACTGCGGGCACGTCTCGGCGAACACGTTCTGGCCCGTGTCCCGTGCGGCCGTCACCGCGTCAAGCGCCTGCGCGGCGGACAGGTGCACGATGTACAACGGAGAACCGGTCACCTTGGCCAGCTGGATGGCGCGGGACGTGGCCTCGCCCTCCAGCTCCGGCGGGCGGGTCAGGCCGTGCTGGACCGGATCGCCCAGGCCGTTGGCCAGCGCCTGCGCGACGAGCTGGTCGATCGCGATGCCGTTCTCCGCGTGCATCATGATCGTGGCGCCGGTCTCGCGGGCCTTCTGCATGGCGCGCAGGATCTCGCCGTCCGTGGCGTAGAAGACGCCGGGGTAGGCCATGAACATCTTGAAGCTGTTCACGCCGGCCGCGATGCAGGACTCCATCTCCTTCAGCGACTCGTCGGTCACGTCGGAGATGATCATGTGGAAGCCGTAGTCGATGGCGCAGTTGCCGTCGGCCTTGCTGTGCCACTTGTCCAGAGTGGACAGCAGGGAGCTGCCCTTGGGCTGCACGGCGAAGTCGACGATCGTGGTGGTCCCGCCCCACGCCGCCGCGGTCGTGCCGGTCTCGAAGGTGTCCGCGGACTGCGTGCCGCCGAACGGCATCTCCATGTGGGTGTGCACGTCGATGCCGCCGGGGATGACGTACTTCCCCGCCGCGTCGACGACCTCGTCGGCCTGCACCTCGAAGCCCGGCGTCACCAGGGCGGCGATGTGCTCGCCGTCGATCAGCACGTCGGCGGCGTGCGAGCCGGTCGCGTTGATGACCAGGCCGTTGCGGATCAGTGTGCTCACGGCGTCACCAGACCCTCGTAGGTGTCGGGGCGGCGGTCGCGGTAGAACGCCCAGGTGTCGCGGACCTGGGTCAGCAGGTCCATGTCGAGGTCGCGCACCACGAGCTCTTCCTCGGTGTCGGACGCCGCGTCACCGACCAGCTGGCCGCGCGGGCTGACGAAGTACGTCTGCCCGTAGAACTCGTTGTCGCCCAACGGTTCCACGCCAACGCGGTTGATCGCGCCGACGAAGTACTCGTTCGCGACGGCCGCGGCGGGCTGCTCCAGCCGCCACAGGTACTCGCTCAGCGACCGCGAGGTCGCCGACGGGTTGAACACGATCTTCGCCCCGGCCAGGCCGAGCGCGCGCCAGCCCTCCGGGAAGTGGCGCTCGTAGCAGATGTACACGCCGATCCGGCCGACCGCGGTGTCGAACACGGGGTAACCGAGGTTGCCCGGCTTGAAGTAGAACTTCTCCCAGAACCCCTTGACCTGCGGGATGTGGTTCTTGCGGTACTTGCCGAGGTACGTGCCGTCCGCGTCGATCACAGCCGCGGTGTTGTAGTAGACGCCCGGCTGCTCCTGCTCGTACATCGGCACGATCAGCACGATGTTGTTCTGCGCGGCTACTTCCTTCATCAGCTCCGTCGTGGGGCCGTCCGGAATGCCCTCGGTGTAGGAGTAGAAGTCCGCGTCCTGCACCTGGCAGAAGTAGGGGCCGTAGAAGAGCTCCTGGAGACACAACACCTGCGCGCCCTGAGAAGCGGCGCTGCGGATGTGCTCGACCGCGTTCGCGATCATCGACTCCTTGTCGCCCGTCCACTTCTGCTGGACGAGCGCCGCTCGGATGATGTTGCTCACCTGGTCTTCTCCTTTGCGGTGTTCTCCTTGAGAGCAAGGAAAACCAGGAGGCCGGCGACGAAACCGACCACCCAGTTGTAGTCGTAGAGCGGCTTGAGGAACGGAATCAGCCCGTCGGCGGGGAAGGGTCCGCCGTAGGCACCACCGACCGCGAGCACGCTGCCCACGAGCGTCGCCGCGACAGCGCGCCAGTTCCAGCCGCCGCTGAACCAGTAGCGCCCGCGTTCCAGATAGAGGTCCGCCAGCTCCAGCCGGGTGCGCGACCTCACCCAGTACCCGGCGACGAGAACGCCCGCCACGGCGGCGAGCACACCGCCGTAGAAGCCGAGCCAGGCGAAGATGTAGACCCGAGGGTCGGAGATCAGCCGCCACGGCATGATCGCGATGCCCAGCACGCCGGTGATCAGTCCGCCGACCCGGAAGCTGATGAGCTTCGGCACGGCATTGGAGAAGTCGTAGGACGGGCTCACGACGTTCGCCGCGAGGTTGGTCGAGATGGTGGCGAGGATGACCATCACCAGTCCGATGATCACCGCGACGGGGTTGTCGAACTTGGCCGTCAGCGCGACCGGGTCCCAGATCGCCTCCCCGTACACCACGATCGTGCCCGACGTGGTGATCACCGACAGCAGCGCGATGAACGACATCGTGGTCGGCAGCCCCAGGATCTGTCCCCAGGCCTGCTTGCGCTGGTCGCCGCCGAACCGCGTGAAGTCCGGCATGTTCAGCGACAGCGTCGCCCAGAAGGCGATCATGCCCATCAACGAGGGCGCGAACACCTTCCAGAAGTCGACGCCCCAGCCCAGCTTCGACGGCTCCGAGAAGATCGGGCCGAAGCCGCCGGCCCGCGTCAGGACCCACGCGGCCAGCGCGACCAGGCCGACGGCCACCAGCGGAGCCGCCCAGTTCTCCAGCACGCGCACCGCTTCCATGCCGCGCCAGATGATCACCATCTGCAGCGCCCAGAACGCGAGGAAGCTCAGCCACAGCGTCCACGGCTGCCCCAGCACCTGCGGAGCCGCGCTCCACCCCGTCCCCGCGAGCTTCCCGACGATGATGTGGATGGCCTGTCCGCCCACCCACGTCTGGATGCCGAACCAGCCGCACGCGATGAACGCCCTCAGCAACGCCGCGAGGTTGGCCCCGCGAATGCCGTAGAACGCCCGCGCGAACACGGGGAAGGGGATGCCGTACTTGGTACCGGCGTGGCTGTTCAGCAACATCGGCACCAGCACGATGATGTTGCCGAGGGTGATGGTGAGGAAGGCCTGCAGCCAGTTCATCCCGATCGCGACGAGCCCGGCGGCGAGCAGGTAGCTGGGGATGTTGGTGGCCATGCCCATCCACAGCGCGAAGAAGTTGTAGGTCGTCCACGTCCGCTGCTTGATCGGCACGGGCGCGAGCTCGGGGTTGAAGAACCTGCTGTCCTCGATGGGACGCACGTCGCTCAGTTCGACGCGGCCATCAGGTGTGACCTGGGGCGGTGAGGACTCGACTGTCATCGTTCAACCCCCTGTTACGCTGCTGAAACAACGCCAACGCGGTCGGTTTCCATCCCGGAATCCTGGGTGCGCTGCCGCAGGACTGGCAGTGTCAGAGTGTCCACGCTTGTCATGATCGGCGCACAGTGTGTTCCGATTCGGTGCGGGAGAGATGCGCCGCGGCGCGGGTCACCGGTGCGATGCCACGCGGATGACCGCCGTGCCCGCCTTGCGGTCGTGCCACGTCCGGGTCCCGCGCAGATCCAGCGACTCCACCGCGGACAGCACGAGCAGCACGAGCCCTCCCACCAGTAGAAGCGGGGCGAGCCACCCCGCAGACCCCGTGCCGACGCGCTCGCCGATGACGACCCACGGCTGTTGCCAGCCGAGGCCCGCCATCAGCGCCGGCTCCCGCCAGCCCAGACCGGTCAGCACGAGCACCACACCCCCGCCTGGGAGGGCGGTCGTGATGAGCGTGCGGGCCAGCACCCGTCTGAGGCTGAGGCCGGACGCGGGGCCCACCACCCGCAGACCTGTCAGGACCTTGCCGAGGGTGTTCCAGCGCAGCAGCAGAGCGTCGTACGCGGCTGCGCCGAGCACCACCAGCACGGGTTCGTGGGCCAACGGCCACGCCACGACCAGCACCAGGAGCCAGTCGAGCAGACGGGCGAGCAGCCGACGAACGAGCATGATTCACGCTATGCGGCAGAAGTCGGTCATAAGTGGCCAGTTCATGGCCAGTTAACGCACGAACTCAGCCACCCACCTGGGGTGATCGCGCCTGATCGAGCGCGCGGTCAGGCCGTCGCAGGCGAACGCCTCGATCTCCGACGGCGTGAGCGGCCAGGGCGGGCCGTCCGGGGCGGGGCCCTCGTCTCGCGCCACGGCGAGCACCAGCAGCGTCGACCCGGTCAGCCAGGCCACGCGTTCGATCGCCCGGGCGTGCAGGTCGACGGGAAGGGCCTGCACGGTCATGTTCTCCACGACCAGGTCGAACGCGTGGTGCCACTCGGCGGGCGGGTCGAGCAGGTCGGCGACGACGTACTCCACCTTCGACTCCGGGTAGCGCGCCCGGACGGTGGCGATGCCGGTGGGGGAGATGTCGAACGCGACCACGTCGTAGCCGAGGGACGCGAGGAACTCCGCGTCGCGGCCGTAACCGCAGCCCACGACCAGGGCGCGCCGACCGGCGCCGTCGGTACCGGAAGCCCACTCGACGAGGTGCGGTTGCGGATGGGGCTGGTCCCACGGGACGGAGGCCTTTCCGGCCTCGGCCTCCGCGTAGAGGTCTTCGAACCAGCCGGTCGGGTTGGCGGTCTGGAGTCGGCGGGCATCGTCATCAGCGGACATACCCCCAGTTCTACCGAGTCGGCGCCGAACCCACCTGTGAATTGAGTCCACGCTTGCGCAGCGCGATCAGTCGTCCGGTGAGCACGGCGAAGAACGCGAGGAACACCAAGGCCCCGTTGGCGCCGCGGCTGCGCGGATCGCTGGGGTCTGCGAACAGTTCGGTGGTGAACCCGAACAGCCACAGCGCGGACGCGCATCCGGTCAGGACGGCGAGCGCGTTGGTCGACAGTGCGATGAGGGTGCTCGGCGTCGCCTTGCCGAGAACGAGGTGGAGCAGGTGCACGACGCGCCGGCCGGACACCCCCGGACCAGAAGACGATCACGGTGCCGCCCAGCACGAGGATCGCGACGTCGATGAGGAGCCGTACCGCGATGTTCGTTCCCGCCGCGACCGCGTCGTCGGCGGCGGCGATCGCGGTGGAGCAGATCAGCAACGGGAGCAGCGCGACGAACCACCTGCCGATGTGCGGCCAGACCCGCGAGGGCTGCCGGACGGGGCCGGGGTGAACGACGTAGGCGGTGGGCTGCGGAGCAGGCGTGGTCACGTTGTAGTGGTGCAGCCCGCCTTGGACCGATCCGGCCTGGAAGACCGGCCCGGTCACGGTGCTGTTCTCGATGCTGTTCCGGACGTCAGGCGACTGGTCCGGCGAGGGCGGTTGTGCCACGCGAGGTCCCCGTGCTCGTGGCGGGAAGCCGCAATCCTAGGGGACCAGCGTTTGCGGCAAAACGTTTGGCGACTCGCGGGTCACCGGGTGGCGCGTGCCTGGTTCACGTAGTCCACCAGACCGTCGTCCTCAGGCCACTCGATCTGCTCCTGATCGCGGACCTGTTCTCCTCCCACGACCGCTGCGCCGCCGCCTGGATCGCCGGGTCGCCCCCCCCGTGGACTTCGTGCCGAGCGCGTCCCACCGCCGCGACAGCTCGGCGACGCGCGGGTCGGCCAGCTGGTCGGCGGTGAAGTAGCTCTCGTACACGGACATCAATTCCAAAGTGGACAGAAGTGACTCTGCGGTGTGCCCGTCGAGCAGCGCGGCGATCCGCGACCGCAGTGTCTCCACCTGCCGGGCCTGCGTGGTCAGAGCGGCGAGTTGCGCCTCGAAGACCGGGCGCAGCGAGTCCGATCGGGACAGTGCCGATCGGATCTCTTCCAGGGAAAGGCCTACCTGCCGCAGCGATCTCACCTGATAGAGGTGGCGAACGGCCTCCGGGGTGTACCGACGGTGACCGGATGCCGTGCGCTCGGACGCGACGACAAGGCCGATCTCGTCGTGGTGGTAGAGCGTGCGGACGGTCAGTCCGCTTGCTTTGGCCAGGTCACCAATGTTCCAACGGGTCACACGACGACCGTAGGACCTCCCGTCGCGTCAGGTTCAAGTCCTCAACACCCGATCGAGCGGATCAACCGGCGAACCAAACCAGCCGATGAATACGAAGATCGGTCCCCCCAAACCAGATTGAGGAAAACTGTGTCTCGTTCCGGACTGTTCCGTGCCGCCGCTCTGCTCGCCGCTGGTGCCGCCCCGTTGCTCGCGGGCTCGGCCAGCGCCGTCGAGGCGCCCGCCCTGGGCGGTGGCGTTCCCGAGGTCGGCGCGGACAAGCTGCTCGACGCCACGAAGCACGCCAACCCGCTCGACTCCGTGGGCGGGCTGCAGCTCGGCCACATCCAGGCGCCGGTCGCCGGCGACGTGCAGACCCCCGTGGCCCCCCGGGTTCCGGCCGCGCAGGAGCGCAGCGTGCCGAACCCGCTCGCGGCCGAGCTCGGCACCCTCCCGGCGCTGCCGAACGCCGAGGGGCTGGTCGGCAACGCGCAGGTCGGCGGCCTGAAGGCCCCGAGCCTCTCCGACCTGCCCACCAACGGCGTCGTGCCGAACCCGAACGTCCTGTCGGGCACGCTGCCGACGATCAACGGCTGAGTGTCACGCTGAAAATGGGCTCGTGCTCGTCACGGGCCCATTTCGTGCACCAACAGAGCTACGTACAGCGACAGCACTGACTCCGGGTCCTCCAGCGACACGCCCAGGACCTGCTCGATCCGCGCCAGCTGCTGGTAGTAGGCGGTGCGGGAGAGGTGGGCCGCCACCGCCGCCGCCGACTTGTTGCCGCCGTTCTCGCACAGGCACCGCAACAGCTCGACCAGCCGCGAACCCTGAGCGGAATCGCGCGCCAGCAACGGTCCCAGCTCGCGGTCCGCGAACGCCCGCACCCGCTCGTCCTCGCGCAGCAGGTGCAGCAGCCCTCGCAGCCGCACGTCGTCCAACCGGTGGTAGAGCTGGGATCCCGGCGCCCGCAACGCCGCACCGGCCACGTGGGCGGCCTCGCCCAGCGAGCGGCGAACGTCCGTTGTGGACGTCACGGTCGTGCCCACGGCGATCACCACGGTCGACGCCGCCGTGCGGTGGATCTCGCGCGCGACCTTGCGCAGGACCCCTTCCACCCCCACGGTCATCGGCACCGACAGCAGCGCGCGCACCGACGTGTCGTCCACGACGCCGACCAGCGCCGCGACGGTCACCCGCCGTCCCGCCAGCGCCGTCGCCTCCGCCAGATCACGCAGGACCTCTTGTGTCGCAAGCGTCTGCCCGAGCTGCACGGACACGGGCCGGATCGCCACGCCGATCAGCTGCCGCCGTTCCAGCGGCACCCCCAGCGCCGCCGCGCGAGCGCCGAGATCGGGTGCCTGCGGGGACTGGCCGAGGAGCTGGGCCAGCAGAGTTCGGTGGGTCTGCCGTTCGAGCGACTCCCGGTCACGCGCCACGAGCCGGTGCACGGCGAGCGCGGAAGCCGCCCGCTCCGCGACGACCACGTGCCGGTGCGGCGGCGGCTCCGGCGACACCAGGACCAACCGTCCCCAGTCCGCGCCGCGTGCCCCGACGATCGTGATCAGCCAGCCGGACCCGGAGTGGTACGCGGTCCGCTCGGTCACCGTGACCGCCCGCGAGCGCGCCGCCCAGTCGTCGAGCAGCAGAACAGGATCGTGGCCCGCCGCGTCGTAGGCCAGCACGTCGTGGCCCAGCGTCTCCAGCACGACGGGCAGCCCGGACGTCCGCGCCACCTCGCGCAGCACCTCGGCGGGCTCGGCACCGGCCACGGTCAGCGCGGTGAACGTCTCGTGCACCTGTTCCGCGGCCCGCAGCTCGGCCAGCTGGGCGTCCACGATCAGGCCGACGACCGCCTCGGTCACGGCCACGTACTTCGTCTCCTCGGACAGCGTGACCAGCGGTAACCCGTGTCGTTCCGCCGCGGTGACCAGCGCCGCCGGCACGTCGTCGCGCCAGCGCCGGCCCAGCTCGACGACCAGCCCTGCGCAGCCGACGGCAGCGAGCTCCTCGATGTACCGGGCGAGGCCGGACTCGGGCAGCATCACGCCGGTCGTGAGCACCAGCTCGCCGCCGCGCAGCAGTGGCGCGATGTCTGCGATCTCCGCCACATGCACCCAGCGGACCCGTCGCGACAGTCCGGCCGATCCAGCCACCAAGCGCGGCTTTCCCTGCCGGATCACCGGGAGAGCGACCACTTCGGCGACAGTCGGATACATGGACACAACGTAATGCCAACCAGCCGATCCGGGTACAGGTTGTGCATGGCGGCGAACCGGGCGCCACAGCAGACTCCGAGGACAGGCGTAAGACCCCTGGAGGACGTGATGGCCCACAAAGAGCTGCTGGCACGACACCGCGCGGTCATGCCGAAGTGGCTGGCCCTCTACTACGACGAGCCCATCGAGATCGCGAGCGCCAGCGGGCGCCGGGTGACCGACCGCGAGGGCACGACCTACCTGGACTTCTTCGCGGGCATCCTGACCAACGCCATCGGCTACGACGTCGCGGAGATCAGCGACGCGATCCGCTCCCAGCTCGACACCGGCGTGCTGCACAGCTCGACGCTGTACCTGATCAAGAACCAGATCGAGCTCGCCGAGAAGATCGCCGAGCTGTCGGGCATTCCAGACGCCAAGGTCTTCTTCACGAACTCGGGCACCGAGGCCAACGAGACCGCGCTGATGCTCGCCACGCAGGCCCGCCGCAGCGAACAGGTGCTGGCCCTGCGCAACAGCTACCACGGCCGGGCGTTCGCCACGATCGCCATCACGGGCAACCGCGGCTGGTCCGCGTCCGCGCTGTCACCGATCAAGGTCAGCTGGGTGCACGGCGGCTACCGCTACCGCAGCCCCTTCAAGGCGATGGACGACAAGGAGTACATCAAGGCCTGCGTCGACGACCTGCGCGAGATCATCGAGACCACCACGTCCGGCGACGTCGCGTGCATGATCGCCGAGCCGATCCAGGGCGTCGGCGGGTTCACCTCGCCGCCCGACGGCCTGTTCCGCGCGTTCAAGGACGTCCTGGACGAGTACGGCATCCTCTTCATCTCCGACGAGGTGCAGACCGGCTGGGGCCGCACCGGCGAGCACTTCTGGGGCATCCAGGCGCACGACGTGGTGCCGGACGCGATGACGTTCGCCAAGGGCCTCGGCAACGGCCTCGCGATCGGCGGCGTCGTCGCCCGCGGCGACCTGATGGACGTGATCAACGCCAACTCGATCTCCACGTTCGGCGGCAACCCCGTCTCGACCGCGGGTGCGCTGGCCACCGTGAACTACCTGCTGGACCACGACCTGCAGGCCAACGCGGCCAAGCTCGGTTCGCGGCTGCTCGGCGGGTTGCGCGAGCTCGCGGAGAAGCACCCGGTCATCGGTGACGTGCGGGGCAAGGGCCTGATGATCGGCATCGAGTTCGTCGGGCCGGAGGGCGAGCCGAACCCCGGTGCCGCGACGACGGTGCTCAACGAGTCGAAGGCGCGCGGGCTGCTCGTCGGCAAGGGCGGCCTGTACGGCAACGTGATCCGGCTGGCGCCCCCGATGACGCTGACGGAGGACGAGGCCGAGGAGGCGCTGGGCGTCCTCGCTCAGGCGGTGGAGCGCGCATGATCAAGCACTGGATCAACGGCAAGCACTGGGAAGACGCCCCTGAGCGCGCCGGTGACGTCTACGACCCCGCGACCGGCAAGGTGGCGAACCAGGTCGCGTTCGCCTCGGTGTCCGAAGTGGACGCCGCCGTCTCCGCGGCCGCGGAAGCGTTTGCGTCGTGGCGCAACGCCTCGCTGGCGCAGCGCTCGACGGTGATGTTCAAGTTCCGCGAGCTGCTGAACGCGCGCAAGGGTGATCTCGCCGCGATCGTCTCGGCGGAGCACGGCAAGGTGGTGTCGGACGCGGGCGGCGAGATCCAGCGCGCGCTGGAGTCCGTCGAGTACGCGTGCGGGATCCCGCAGCTGCTCAAGGGCGGGTTCAGCGAGAACGCCTCGACGCGCGTGGACGTCTACTCGATCCAGCAGCCGGTCGGCGTGGTCGGCGTGATCTCGCCGTTCAACTTCCCGGCGATGGTGCCGCTGTGGTTCGTGCCGACGGCGATCGCCTGCGGCAACGCGGTGGTGCTCAAGCCGTCGGAGAAGGACCCGTCTGCGTCGATCTTCATCGCCGAGCTGTTCGCGGAGGCCGGGCTGCCCGGCGGCGTGCTGAACGTCGTGCACGGCGACAAGGTGGCCGTGGATCGGCTGCTGGAGCACCCGGTGGTGAAGGCGATCTCGTTCGTCGGTTCCACGCCGATCGCCCGATACGTCTACGAGACCGGCACCGCGCACGGCAAGCGCGTGCAGGCCCTGGGCGGCGCCAAGAACCACATGGTCGTGCTGCCCGACGCCGACCTCGACCTCGCCGCGGACGCCGCGGTGTCCGCCGGCTTCGGCTCGGCGGGGGAGCGGTGCATGGCCATCTCGGTGGTCGTGGCCGTCGGCCCGGTCGGCGACGAGCTGGTCTCCAAGATCAAGTCCCGGATCGCCGACGTGCAGGTGGGTTCCGGGCCGTCGTGCGAGATGGGCCCGCTCGTCACCGGCGCGCACCGGGACAAGGTCACGTCCTATTTGGACGCCGGCGTCGAGGCGGGCGCCTCGCTCGTCGTGGACGGCCGCAACCACCCGATCGACGGCGACGCGAGCGGGTTCTGGCTCGGGCCGACGCTGTTCGACCACGTCGGCACGGACATGACGATCTACACCGACGAGATCTTCGGGCCGGTGCTGTCGGTGGTGCGCTGCGACTCGTACGAGGAAGCCGTCGAGCTGGTGAACAGCAACCGGTACGGCAACGGCACCGCCATCTTCACCAATGACGGCGGTGCCGCCCGCCGGTTCCAGAACGAGATCGAGGTCGGCATGGTCGGCGTGAACGTGCCGATCCCCGTGCCGGTGGCCTACTACTCGTTCGGCGGCTGGAAGGAATCGCTGTTCGGCGACTCGCACGCGTACGGCCCGCACGGCGTGCACTTCTTCACCCGTTCCAAGGTGATCACCTCCCGCTGGCTGGACCCGTCGCACGGAGGCGTGAACCTGGGATTCCCGCAGAACACCTGAGGAACGGTGCAAGGATGGCCGCATGACCGTCCGGCACTCCTACGACGTCGTGGCTGCGCGGTACGCCGCCGAACTGGGTGACGAGCTCGCGGGCAAGCCGCTGGACCGTGCGCTGCTCGACGCACTCGCCGAGCTGGCGGACGGTCCGGTGCTCGACGTCGGCTGCGGACCGGGCCACGTCGCCGGGTACCTCGCCGGGCGCGTGCCCGTCGTCGGTGTCGACCTGTCACCGCAGATGTGCGCGCACGCCTCGGTTCCGGTGTGCGCGGGCGACATGACGGCGCTGCCGTTCCGTTCCCACTCGGTGTCCGCGCTCGTCTGTCTGTACGCGGTGATCCACCTCGACGCGGCGGAACGGACGGCGGCCTACGCGGAGTTCGCCCGTGTGTTGCGACCAGGCGGGCACGCGCTGATCGCGTTTCACGTGCGTGACGCGGAAACGCAAGCGGGCGAAGAGAAAACGCTCACGCAGTGGTGGGGGAACGAGGTCGAGCTGACCTTCCGGTTCCTCGACCCGGACGCGGAGACACGCGCGTTGGCGGAGGCGGGCCTCACCGTGACGGCCCGCCTCGACCGCGCCCCCGATCCGCGGGTCGAGCACCCGAGTGATCGGTGCTACTTGCTCGCGCGGGCCGCCAGCGCCTCCGGCAACGGGTCGTAGCGGGAGAAGCGGCGCGTGAACGTGCCGGTGCCCGACGTCATCGCGCGCAGCTCGATCGCGTACCGGAGCAGCTCGGACGACGGCACCTCCGCCCTGATCACGGTCCGCCCGCCCTCGTCGGCCTCGGTGCCGAGCACCCGTCCACGCCGTCCGGACAGGTCGCCCAGCACGGTGCCCAGGTGCTCGTCCGGCAGCCGGATCGCGACCTCGTCCATCGGCTCCAGCAAGACGGTCCGCCCGTTGGCCGCGGCTTCCTTCAACGCCAGCGCGCCCGCGGTCTGGAACGCCGCGTCCGACGAGTCGACCGAGTGGGCCTTGCCGTCGACCAGGGTGACCCGGACGTCGACCACCGGTGTGCCGTCGTGCAGGCCCTTCTCCAGCTGGGCGCGCACGCCCTTCTCGACGGAGGGGATGAACTGGTTCGGGATCGCACCGCCGACGATCTTGTCGACGAACTCGAAGCCGGAGCCGCGGGGGAGGGGTTCGACGACGATGTCGCACACGGCGTACTGGCCGTGACCTCCAGATTGCTTGACGTGCCGGCCGTGGCCTTTCGCCGGTCCCGCAAAGGTTTCCCGCAACGCCACGCGCACCGGTTCGGTGTCGATCTCCGCGCCGCCCGCCCGCAGCCTCGCCAGCACGACGTCGGCGTGCGCCTCGCCCATGCACCACAGCACCATCTGGTGCGTCTCGGCGTTGCGGTCCAGGCGCAGTGTCGGGTCGCTCGCGACCAGGCGGTTGAGGTTGCGGGCCAGGTTGTCCTCGTCGCTGCGGGTGCGCGGGACGACCGCGACGGGCAGCAGGGGCTCCGGCATGTCCCACGGGGCCATCAGGAGGGGTTTCTCGGGGGCGGAGACGGTGTCGCCGGTTTCGGCGGTGGTCAGCTTCGTCAACGCGCACAGGTCGCCGGCCACGCAGTAGGGGACCTCGCGGAGGTTGGCGCCCAGCGGCGAGTAGATGTGGGCCACGCGTTCGTCGGCGTCGTGGTCCTCGTGACCCCGGTCGGACATGCCGTGGCCGGACACGTGCACCGGGCGTTCCGGGCGCAGCGTGCCGGAGAAGACGCGGACCAGGGACACGCGGCCCACGTAGGAGTCGACCGCTGTGCGGACGACCTCGGCGACCAGCGGACCGGCCGGGTCGGCGGCCATGCGGGGCTGGGGGATGCCGTCCACCGATGTCACGGAGGGGACTTCGTGCTCCAGCGGGGAGGGGAACGCGCGCGCGATGCCGTCCAGCAGTTCGGTGAGGCCCATGCCCGTCGCGGCGCAGACCGGCATCACCGGGTGGAAGGAGCCGCGTGCGACAGCGGTCTCCAGGTCGGCGATGAGGGTGTCCTGGTCGATGTCCTCGCCCGCCAGGTAGCGGTCCATGAGGGTCTCGTCCTCGCTCTCGGCGATGATGCCCTCGATCAGCGCCGCCCGTTCGTCCGGGTAGTTGTCGCCCTGGGTGAGGAGACCGACGAGCTGGTCGCCCTCCTGCATGTACAGCGGCACGACTCCAGCTCCGAACGCGGCCTGGCAGGCCATGATCTCGTTCATCACGTCGGCGCGGTGGTGGTCGGTGCGGGTGATGATCACGGCGCGGGGCATGCTCACCTGGGCGCACTCTTCCCACAGCGCGATGGTGGCCGCGTCCACGCCCTCGAAGGCGTTGACAACAAAAAGGGCCGCGTCCGCGGCCCGTAGTCCTGCCCTCAGTTCGCCCACGAAGTCGACGTATCCGGGGGTGTCGATGAGATTGATCTTGATGTCGCCGTGCTGGATCGGGGCTACTGCGAGGCCTACCGATCGTTGTTGTCGGACCGCCGCCGGATCGTGGTCGCAGACGGTCGTGCCCTCGGTGACCGATCCCGCTCGGGTCAGGACGCCGGTGGCTGCTAGCAGGGCTTCGGTGAGCGTCGTCTTGCCCGCGCCGGACGGGCCCACGAGCACGACGTTGCGGACCTTGGCCGGGTCGTCCACAGCGACCGCGCCTGCCGGTGTCCCGTTGTCGGAGTGCTTGCTTCCCATTGCTACCTCCGTCAAGTCGTAGTGTTCGATCTCACACCCGTTCACCTCCCGGTACAAGTGGGAGACCCCGACTGGACGCGGCCACGTTCACGAGGCCGTTTGACGAAGGTGGGAGTGACAGGGCTCACGACCTGCGGTTGATCGCGAAGTGGCCTTCTGATTCCAGGCTCCAGTGGCTTGGGTGAGGGGGCCACACCAGACGTAGGATGGGTTCACCGAAACTTCCCCTCGTGAAAGGTTGGCCCGTGAGCACTGATCAGGTCACTGGCACCGCCCGCGTCAAGCGAGGCATGGCAGAGATGCTCAAGGGCGGCGTGATCATGGACGTGGTCGACGCCACTCAGGCGAAGATCGCGGAGGACGCCGGCGCCGTCGCCGTCATGGCGCTCGAGCGCGTGCCCGCCGACATCCGCGCGCAGGGCGGCGTCGCCCGCATGAGCGACCCCGACCTGATCGACGGGATCATCAACGCCGTCTCCATCCCCGTGATGGCCAAGGCTCGCATCGGCCACTTCGTCGAGGCCCAGGTCCTCGCCTCGCTGGGCGTCGACTACATCGACGAGTCCGAGGTGCTGACCCCGGCCGACTACGCCAACCACATCGACAAGTGGGCGTTCACCGTGCCTTTCGTGTGCGGTGCGACGAACCTCGGCGAGGCCCTGCGCCGCATCACCGAGGGCGCGGCGATGATCCGCTCCAAGGGCGAGGCCGGCACCGGTGACGTCTCCAACGCCACCACGCACATGCGCAAGATCCGCCAGGAGATCCGCCGCCTGCAGAACCTCCCCGAGGACGAGCTGTACGTCGCCGCCAAGGAGCTCCAGGCGCCGTACGAGCTGGTCAAGGAGGTCGCGCAGAACGGCAAGCTCCCGGTGGTGCTCTTCACCGCCGGTGGCATCGCGACCCCGGCCGACGCCGCGATGATGATGCAGCTCGGCGCCGAGGGCGTGTTCGTCGGTTCCGGCATCTTCAAGTCAGGCAACCCGGCCCAGCGCGCCGAGGCCATCGTGAAGGCCACGACCTTCTACGACGACCCGGACGTCATCGCCAAGGTCTCGCGCGGCCTGGGCGAGGCCATGGTCGGCATCAACGTCGACGACATCCCCGAGCCGCACCGCCTGGCCGAGCGCGGCTGGTAACTCCCTTTCCGCGACGAAAGGCGCATCGCGTTCGCGCGGTGCGCCTTTCGTCGTCCTATGTGGACAGCAGGAAGATCGCGGCGCCCAGCAGCAACGCGAACACCGCGAGCACGACGACGAGCGTCACGCCCGCGCCCGCCTGTCGGGGTGCCACGGGGATGGCCGGCTCCGGCACCTCGTAGCTGCCGATCGGCCGGGTGGCGCCGGTGGGCGGTCGCGGTTGCTCAGGGCCCTGCGAGAAGGCGGAGAACGGATCCGCGTGCTGCGCGTACAGGTCGCGCTCGTGGAACGGCTCGTTCGGTGGTTTGGTCATCATGTCCCCCCAGACTCGATGGTTCGAGCGTAACCGGAGACGCGTTCTCCCGGCGCGGGAGTTGTTCTCCTGTCATGATCGGCACATGGCCGGGGGACTTCGCGCGTTTGCGCTGGTTGTGGCGTTGCTGGCGACCGTGACGGCATGCGGGCGCAGCAGCGAGGAGATCGCGAGGTTGCGCCAGGCGGTCGAGGCCGAGATGGCCAATGCACCGTTGCCGCCGGGCGCCCAGCTTCTGCACGGGCGGTTCGACAAGGGCTGCCGCGACTTCTGGGAGTGCGCCGACGGCCCGGACCGGCCCGCGGTCTACGAGGCCGACCTCTACCTGGGCAGGCCCCTCTCCGGTCCGGCGAGCATGTGCGCGTACTTCGTCACGATGCTGCGCCAGGCCGGCTTCCAGCTGTTCGGGAAGTGGGACAACGCGTGGTTCGCGATCAACGCGGGTGACTGCGCCGCCGGGCATCCCGGCAACGGCGTCGTGATGAGGAACAACGGCAGCCCGTTCAGCGACAAGGCGACGCTCGAGTTCACGCTGCTCGACGGAGGCAGGGTGGCGCCGAGGTACGAGCTCACCTACCGGCGTCCCGTCGAGGTGGAGCGGTCCGACGTCCGCCTGACGCGTTCGATGATCGCGCACCTCCGCAACGAGCTCGATCGCGAGTTCGTGCTGGCGGCCGACCCCGTGACCGACGGGATCGCCAGCAGCCGCACCACGGGCCGGCAGTGGACGGTGGATCCGAGCACGACCTCGTTGCGGTTCGAGGTCACGTGCGACCAGCAGCGCGAGGTCGAGCTGACGGCCAGGGATCCCGTCATCACCGGTCAGGACATCCGCACGGGGCAGCGCACCGTGCCGTGCACCGGCGCCGCCACCGTGATCGACATTCCGGTGTCCCTCAAGGGGGACAAGGCATTCGTCGCTGTCAGCGCGGACCAGCCGTACCTGGTCAGGTTCGTCTCGGCCGGCTGACCCGGTCAGGACATCGGGTACAGCTCGACCTCGGCCTTGTGCCCGGACGCGCCCGCGAGCCGGGCATCGCAGGTGACGAGCGGCACGTCCAGCTCCTCGGCGAGCGCGAGGTAGAGCGCGTCGTAGGCCGAGGCCGCGTGCCGCAGCTCCCACGCCTTCCTGGCCAGCGGGACGTGGTCGATCAACGCGATCGGCACGTCGAGCAGGTTGCCGAGGGCTTCCTCCGCCTGCTCGTCGGTGATCAAGCCCCGATGCGCGAGCTTGCGCAGCACGTGCAACGACTCCGCGGTCAGCAGCTGCGGTGCTGCCGAGGTGCTCGTGAGGAGTCGTTGCACGAGCTTGCGGTCGGGGTCCGCGCCGATCAGGAACTCCATCAGCGCGGACGTGTCCACGACGGCGGTGAAGCTCACTCGTCGTCCTCGCGGAGGTCGCGGACGGCGCTCACGATGGTGGCACGGTCCACGCCCCAGTCGCGCCGGCGTGACCGCTCGTACAGCTCGGTCATCGACGGCTTCCTGGCCAGCTCGACCAGGTGGTTGCGCAGGTACGTCGTCAGCGACAACCCGGCCTTGGCGGCCCGTGCCTGGAGGACGTCCACGACGTCACCGGGCACCTCGCGGATCTGGACCGCGCGGTACGGCAGGTCGCTCGGCTCACTCATGCGCACCACGTTACCCTCGATGCGTGCAATCTGCATGCACCCATCGTGGCTGTGCTTCCCCGCCTATGCAATTACACGATCGTGCGGTCCGAAACCTTCGCGGTGAGGCCCGCGAGGGCGGCGGGCAGCGGTTCGTGGTGCAGCACGCCGAGCCGTTGCGTGGCACGGGTCAGCGCCACGTACAGCTCAGCCGCACCACGCGGCCCGTCGGCCAGGATCCGTTCCGGCGCGACGACGAGCACCGAGTCGTACTCCAGGCCCTTGGTCTCGGAGGCGGGCACCGTGCCGGGCACACCGGGCGGCCCGATCACGACGCTGGTGCCTTCCTCCGATGCCTCGGCGAGCACGAACTCCTCGATCGCCGCGGGCAGCTCGGCGGTGGTGACCTGGCGGGCCCACGGCTCGACACCGTTGGCACGAACGGATTCCGGTGCCCGCACGTCCGGTGCGAACTCGGCGAGCACCTGCGCGGCGACCGCCATGATCTCGGCGGGCGTGCGGTAGTTGACCGTCAGCGACCGGTACTCCCAGCGGCCCGGCACGTACGGGTCGAGCATCTCGCCCCACGACGTGGCGCCCGCCGGCGAACGGCGCTGGGCCAGGTCGCCCACCACCGTGAACGAACGGCCGGGGCAGCGCCGCATCAGCACGCGCCAGTCCATTTCGGACAGTTCCTGGGCCTCGTCGACCACCACGTGCCGGTAGGTCCAGCCGCGGTCGGCGGAGGCGCGTTCGACGAGGGTGCGGGTGTCGTGCTCGTCGAAGCGGTCGGCCAGGTCCTCCGCGAACATCAGGTCCGTGGCGAACAGGTGGTCCTCGTCGTCCATGTGGTCCTGGCGGCCGACGAGGCTGTCCAGCACCTCGGCGGCGTACCGGGCCTCTGCCTGCCGTTCGGCCGTGGCGGCCTGGGCGGCGGCCTGCTCGGTGCCGTCGCGGCCCAGCAGTTCGTGCAGCTCGTCGAGCAGCGGCACGTCCGGCACCGTCCACGCCTCGCCGTCGGCGCGGTACAGCGACGGGTCGGCGCCGGCCGCCGCAAGGCGTTCGGGAGACGAGTAGAGCGAGGCCAGCAGCTGCTGAGGGGTCAGCACGGGCCACATCTCGTCCAGCGCCGAGGCGAACGCCTCGTCGTCCGCGAGCTCCTTGACCAGGCCGGACCGCATGTCCTCCCAGCCCTGGCGGTCGGACCGGGACAGCCAGCCCTTGCCGATCCGGCCGAGCGCTCGTTCGGTCAGGACGTACGTGATGATCTCGGTGAACACCTTGCGGGCCTCGTTGTGCGGCAGGCCGCTGTCGCGCGCCTCCTGCCGCGCCCACTCGGCGACGTCGGCGTTGATCTGGACCACGACGTCCTTCATCGTGATCGGGATCGGCGATGACGGCAGCCGCTGCCGGTCGGCCACCGCCGACTTCAGCACGTCCACCATCTTCAGCGAGCCCTTGAGCCGCGTGACGTCCGGCGTGTCCTCCAGGACGACGTCGAGCCCCGGCAGCAGACCGCCCGCGGTGGCGAACACCACGTCGGACTCGCCGAGCGACGGCAGCACGCGGCCGATGTGGTTGAGGAACGCGGGATTCGGGCCGACGACGAGGACGCCGTGCCGTTCCATGCGCTCTCGTTGCGTGTACATCAGATAGGCGACGCGGTGCAGCGCCACGACGGTCTTGCCGGTGCCGGGGCCGCCCTCGATCACCAGCACACCGGGGTGGTCGAGCCGGATGATCGCGTCCTGCTCGGCCTGGATGGTCGCCACGATGTCGCGCATGCCCGCGCCGCGCGGCGCGTTCAACGCCGCGAGCAGCGCCACGTCCCCGCGTTCGTCGCCGAGTTTGCCGAACACCTCGTCGGTGAAACCGGTCACGGCACGGCGGCGGGCGTGGAACTGGCGGCGCCTGCTCATGCCCTCCGGCTGCGCGCCGGTGGCGGTGTAGAACGGGCGCGCGGCTGGTGCACGCCAGTCGAGCAGCACCGGTTCGAACTCGTTGTCCTCGTCGAACAGGCCGATCCTGCCGATGTAGGACGTCTCGCCGTCGAGGCTGTCCAGCCGTCCGAAGCACAGCCCGTAGTCGGCCACGTTCAGCCGCTTCATCTCGCGGTGCCGGGCCCGCACCTCGTTGTCCCGCTCCATGACGGTCTCGCCGGTGCCACCCAGCGCTGACTGGTACGCGGCTTTCACCCGCGCCCGTTCGGCATCGAGCCGTGCGTAGAGACCGGCGACGTAGTCGCGTTCGGACCGCAGTTCTTCTTCGTACCCCACGTGCTCCCCACAGCGCCTGTGAACTGGCATAGGGCGATGAGTCTGAGGCACGCACCGGGCCTTGTGGCAAGGCCCCCCGCCTGCTATACGTTCAAGTGGGAAGGAGCGGAGGTCCGCTCCTTTTTTGTTTTCCAGGTCCCCCGGTGCGTGTGGAGCGCGTGTAGAGGCCGTGTAGCCCGTCTCCCCAGGCTGAGCGTCATCCACTCGACAGGGGAGATACCGACCGTGAAGAGGATGTTCGTAGCGCTCAGCGCTGCCGTGATGACGTTGGCGGCACTTCAGCTGCCCGCGGAGGCCGCACCACCGACGCCCGCCTTCGGCCCGGCGATCGACAGATACGCCACCTACGTCGGCCAGACGACCTGCGACCCGGACGCGAAGCCCGGCGTCATCGGGTTCCGCGACCTGCTCAAGGCCGAGTACGGGCGCGCCGACCTCGGCATGGTCCGCGCGTGCGACAGCGGCGGGCAGAGCGAGCACAAGGAGGGCCGCGCGCTCGACTACCCGTTCAACGCCTTCAACTCCGGCCAGGCGGCGGAGGCCAGGGACATCATCAACTGGCTGCTCGCCACCGACCAGCACGGCAACACCCACGCACTGGCCCGCCGCTTCGGCATCATGTACATGATCTGGGACCACAAGATCTGGAAGGCGTACGAGGCGTCGAAGGGCTGGCAATCCTACAGCGGCGCGAGCCCGCACACCGACCACATCCACTTCAGCTTCAGCTGGGCCGGCGCCCGCAAGCAGACGACGTGGTGGACGGCGGCGCGCAGCCTGTCCGCGGAGAGCGTGAACGGCGACCGCTACGACGACGTGCTCGCGGTCGGCCCCGACAACACCATGCGCCTCTACCCCGGCACGTCCAGCGGAACGTTCGGCGGCTCGAGCGAGGTCGGCCCCGGCTGGTCGTCGTCGTTCAACCGCATCGGCGTCGGTGACACCAACGCCGACGGTTTCGCGGACATCCTCGCCACGGACACCGGCGGCGCGCTGCACTACTGGCACAACTCCGGCCGCGGCACGTTCACCAAGCTCGCCAACTCCGGCTCCGGCTGGGAGACGCTGGAGTGGTTCGCGGTGCTGGACGTCAACGGCGACAACAGGGCCGACGTCGTGGGCCGCGACGGCGGCCGGCTGTACTGGTACCCCGGCGAGGGCTCCGGCAAGTTCTCGCAGCGCCTCTTCATCGGCGAAGGCTGGGCCACGTACCCGAAGTTCGCGGGCGGTGACGCCGACGGCGACGGTGACGGCGACCTGTGGGCGACGAACGCCGACGGCGAGCTGTGGTTCTGGGAGGGCAACGGCAACGGCACGTTCTCCAGCGGGCGCCAGGTCGGGGCGGGCTGGAACGGCTTCGCCCCGATCAACGTGCTGGACGTGAACGGTGACGCGAAGGCCGACGTCGTGGCGGTGCGGTCGAGCGACGCGACGTTGTGGCGGTGGACAGGACAGGGCGACGGCACGTTCGCCACGGCCGCGCAGGTCGGGTCCGGGTGGAGCGGCTTCCGCCCTGCTCACCACTAGAAAATTCGCGAGCGGCACGTTCCTGCGGCCGGTCATCATGGCCGCATGAACGTGCCGTTCCGCTGGGATCTCGTCGCGCCCGACCAACTGGGGTCGATGCTCGACGGTGTCGCCACGCCCGACCCCTGGTATCTCGGCGATCTCGCCGAGTGCGCGGGAAAGGTGTTGGCGCGCAGTGGAAACGGCGACCTGGTCTTCGTCGGACGGTCACTCGACTCGATGTTCGACCTCCTCGGCGGCGCGCTGCCGGACCGCACCCTCGCCCGGTTGCCGGTGTCGTTCTACGGCTCCCGCACGGTCGCCAGGGAGAACGTGCCGCACGCCAGGGAACTGGCCGCCGCCATCGGCATCACGCCCGCCGCACTGGCCCGGCGCGACCGGCCGGTGACCTTCGTCGACGTGGTGCACGGCGGCTCGACGTTCACCAAGCTCTTCACGATTCTCGACGACTGGATCGCCGAGGAACGGGAGACGTGGCCGGTGATCCGCCACAAGCTGAGGTTCGTCGGCATCACGATCCGCATGCAGACCAGCCCCAAGACGTGGCGCTGGCAGCAGCACGCCGCGTGGACCCGCCGCCTCCCCGCCGGTGCCGTGGTGAACGTGTCGCTCGACAGCGCCGTCTGGTCCTACTTCGGCGACGAGCAGCCCAAGCTGACCCGGTCCTACCAGCTGCACCGGTGGCGGGAGTACCTGCACGAGGTCAGGAGGGACGAGCACACGCGGGAGGCGTTGGCGGAGGCCGTGCACCTGGTGTCGCTGGGCCGCACCAAGGAGGTCCGGCGGCTGGTCGCGCGGGGGATCGACGGCGAGCCCGCGCTCACCGAGCCGTGGCTGCGCACGCTGTTCCGGCAGCTTTCCGCCTAGACCGTGTGCTCCATGACCATCATCGCGGTGGTGCCGGGTTCCAGCGCCTTGCAGATGTGCGGCAGGTCGCCGGGATAGACGATGTAGTCGCCGGGCCCGAGCTCGATCGGGTCCTCCGCGAGCCCGGCCAGGCAGCGCCCGGACGCCACGATCATGTGCTCGACGCTGCCCGGCACGTGCGGCTCGGACTCGCGCGCGCCGCCCGGTTCGAGCGCCAGCCAGTAGATGTCGTGCTTGGTGCCCGGACGGCAGGCGGCCAGCAGGGTGGCGGAGTAGTGCGCGCGCTCGGAGTGGATGACCGGGCCCTCGCCGGCGCGGATCACCTGGACGCGGGGCACGGCGGGTTCGACGAGGCGGCTGAACGGGACGCCCAGCGCCACGCCGAGCGCCCACAGGGTCTCGACGCTGGGGTTTCCGGCGCCGGACTCCAGCTGGGAGAGCGTCGACTTCGCGATGCCCGCCTTCTTGGCGACCTCGCTCAGGGACATGCCGGTGCGGTCGCGCTCACGCCGGAGGTTGGCGGCGATGAGGTCGAGTGGTGCGTTCGACACAGAAGTCCATCCGTTCGGCTTGACGAACACCCGTTCAGGTGTTCATCGTAGTGGGTGATGCGTTCGATATGGCGAACCCTTGATGCTGTGCTTCTGCGTGACGTGGCCGCAGTCGCACTTGGTGCCGCGGTCACCGGCGCCTCCTTCGGCGCGATCTCGGTCGGCTCCGGCCTGCCGTGGTGGCTGCCGGTGCTGATGTCGGTGGCGATCTTCGCGGGCGGCTCGCAGTTCATGGCTGTGGGCATCGTCGCCGCTGGTGGCAGCCCTGCCGCCGCGGTGGTGGCAGGGCTGGTGCTCAACGCAAGGCACTTGCCGTTCGGGCTGGCGATCGGGGATGTGCTGGGCAAGAGCCCGCTCGCGCGGATCGTCGGCAGCCACCTGCTGATCGACGAGTCGACGGCCTTCGCGATGGCGCAGAAGGACCCGGCCAGGGCCCGCGCGGCCTACTGGGCGTGCGGCGTGGCGCTGTTCTTCAGCTGGAACACCGGCGTGCTCATCGGCGCGCTCGCGGGCCAGGCGATCGGCAACCCGTCGACGTTCGGGCTGGACGCGGCGTTCCCCGCCGCGATGCTCGCGCTCACCCTGCCGGCGCTGAAGGACGCGGCCACGCGCAACGCGGCGCTCGTGGGCGGGGCGATAGCGCTGGCGACCACGCCGTTCTTGCCCGCGGGTGTGCCCGTGCTGCTCGCGCTCGCCGGACTGTTCGTGTTCAAGACGAAGAAGGAGGAGCCGTGCCCGTCGCCGCAGTCCTGATCCTCGCCGCCGGCACGTTCGCGATCCGGTTCGCGGGGCCGTTGCTGCGCGACCGCGTCACGCTGCCGGACAAGGTCAACGAACTGATGACGGCGTCCGCGACCGTTCTGCTGTTCGCGCTGGTGGCGGTGTCCACGTTCACGAACGGCAAGCAGTTCGGCGGCTGGGCGCTCGTGATCGGTGTGCTGGTCGGCGGGCTCGCGGCGTGGCGGAAGTTGCCGTTCGTCGCGGTGATCGTGCTGGCCGCGGCCACGACCGCGGGGTTGCGGCTCATCGGCGTGGCCTGAAGCGGGCGTGGCAATACCTCCGCGATAGGCGGCTGATGGGCGCCGGGCCTCAGATGGACCCATGGCTGCGAAACCTGGACTGGTCGGGCGGGACCGGGAGACGACTCAGCTGGCGGGTGCGCTGACCGCGGCGGCGGGCGGCGACGGGCACCTGGTGGTGGCCACCGGGGGGACTGGGGGCAGGCAGACCGCACTGCTCACCACCGCGCGGGAGCTGGCCGCGCAACGCGGGTTCGCGGTGCTGGCGGCGCGGGGGAGCTGTCTCGAGCGCGAGCTGCCGTTCGGGCTCGTGAGCAGGTTGTTCGTCTGCGTGCGGCCGGGCGGGGAGGTTCAGCACCTGCCGCGCATCGCCGCCGCGCTGGGGCAGTCCGACACGCTTGCCGAGCCGGGGCCGGTGACGTTGCCCGAACTGCACGTCCTGCACCGCGCACTCGCGCGCATGGCCGCCGAACGGCCCGTCGCCATCGTCGTCGACGACGCGCAGTGGGCCGACCAGCCGTCACTGCAGTGGCTGAGCACTCTCCCGCACCGCATCGAGCACCTGCCCGTCTTCGCGCTGGGGGGATCGGTGCGGGCGAGGGGTGCAAGATGAACCGGGAGATCGCGGCCGCGCTGTTCGTGCAGCTGCGGACCGTGAAGATCCACCTGACCAAGGTTTATCGCAAACTCGGCATTGACGGCCGCGATCAGCTCGCGTCCGCATTGCGGCTCGCCGGCTAGTGCTTTCGAACGTGCGAGAAAAGCAGGTTTGTATGAACCTCTGTCACCTCTCGCCGACTGGTGAATTTGTCCAGCACCAGCCGTTGCAGGTGACCGACGTCCGATACCGCGACATGCACCAGGAAATCTTCCGGGCCTGTCACGTGCGATAGCGCAAGTGTTTCGGGGAGGGAGAGGACGTACGCCATGAACGGGTCGACGATCTCCTTGGTGTGCGGCCGGATCTTCAGCGCGAGCATCGCCTGCACCGGCCGTCCGATCGCGCCGAGGTCGATCTCCGCGTGGTAGCCGGTGATCACCCCGCGCTCCCGCAGCGCCCGGTGCCGGACCACCGCCGTGGACTGCGCGACGTTCACGCGTTCCGCCAGGTCCTTGTTCTGCAGCCGCGCGTCCTTCCGCAGCTCCCGCACGATGGCCTCGTCGATCGAATCCAGCACGGCGAATCTCCGTTCCGTCGAATCTGCTGCGGTTCATCATCCGTCGTGGCGAGGAAGTCTCCACCATTCCGGCCATGACGCGCATCGAGACCATCGCAGTGCACGGCGGCCGCGACGACCTCGCGGAGCTCGGCGTGCACGCACCTCCCATCGACCTGTCCACCACCTACCCCGTGCCTGACCAGGCGCTCGGCGGGGAAGCACTGGGTGAGTGGGCCACGGGCGCGGCACAGGCCTCGTCGCCGGTGTACGCGCGGCTGCACAACCCGACGGTCGCCCGGTTCGAGAAGGCGCTCGCCGGGCTCGAGCACACCGAGGCCGCCGTCGCGTTCGGCAGTGGCATGGCCGCGGTGACCGCGGTGATCCAGGCAGCGTGCGTGATGGCCGGAAAGCCGCACGTCATTGCCGTGCGGCCGCTCTACGGCGGCACCGACCACCTGCTGTCGTCCGGTCTCCTGGGCGTCTCCACCACCTATGTCGAAGCAGGCCTCGTGTCCTCCGCGATCCGGCCGGACACCGGGCTGATCGTCGTCGAGACGCCGGCGAACCCGAACCTGGACCTGGTCGACATCGACCACGTCGTGCGCCAGGCCGGTTCGGTGCCGGTGATGGTCGACAACACCTTCGCGACCCCGATCCTGCAGAACCCGGCCCTGCACGGTGCCTCGTACGTGCTGCACTCCGGCACGAAGTACCTCGGCGGGCACGGCGACGTCCTCGGTGGCGTCGTGGCCTGCTCGGAAGCGCTGGCGGCGGCGTTGCGGCAGGTCAGGATCATCACCGGTGCCGTGCTGCACCCGCTCGGCGGCTACCTGCTGCACCGCGGCCTCGCGACCCTGCCGCTGCGCGTCGAGGCTGCCTCCCGCTCCGCCGCCGTGCTGGCCGCGCGGCTGGCCGAGCACGACGCCGTGGAGTTCGTGCGTTACCCGTCCGCGTCGCTGCAGATGCGGGGAACCGGCGCGATGATCGCGTTCGGCGTGCACGGCGACCCGACGTCGATCGTGCGGCGGCTCCGGCTGATCACGCCGGCCGTGTCGCTGGGCTCGGTCGACACCCTGATCGAGCACCCGTGGGCGCTCACTCACCGCCTAGTACCCGGTGAAGAACTGCGTGCATCGGGCGTTCCGGAGAATTTGCTTCGCATTTCCGTCGGGCTCGAGCACGTCGAGGACATTTGGAACGACCTGAACAGCGCGTTGTGTGACGTCGATTACGTTAAGCCTTCCCCAGGTGATTACTTGGTGATGACCGCCACTCACTAAGGTCCCAACGCATCAGCGCGTCGGGGCGCGGGAGGTTCCGACGCGAGCATTTTTCCGTTTCGGAAGGAACCTCCTAGTGAGTTCTGTGGAAACTGATGCGGACGGCTACACCAAGTCGCTGAGCAAGCGTCAGGTGCAGATGATCGCCATTGGTGGCGCGATCGGCGTCGGCCTCTTCCTGGGCGCGGGCGGACGCCTCGCCGCGGCGGGGCCGTCGCTGATCCTGTCGTACGCGGTGTGCGGTCTCGCGGCGTTCTTCGTCATGCGCGCGCTGGGCGAGCTGGTGCTGCACCGCCCGGTCGCAGGCAGCTTCGTGGAGTACGCCCGCGAGTTCATCGGCCCGTGGGCGGGCTTCACCTCCGGCTGGATGTACTGGGTGAACTGGGCGATGACCGGCATCGCCGAGATCACCGCCGTCGCGATCTACATGCACAAGTGGTTCCCGGACCTGCCGCAGTGGATCACCGCGCTCGTCGCCCTGGTGGTCCTGGTGGCCATCAACATGCTGTCGGTGAAGCTGTTCGGTGAGCTGGAGTTCTGGTTCTCCGTCATCAAGGTGACCGCGATCGTCGTCTTCCTGGTCACCGGTGTCGGCCTGGTGATCGGCGCCGCGGACATCGGAGGCACCACGGCGTCCGTCAGCAACACCCTGGGCCACGGCGGCCTGTTCCCGGCCGGCTTCGGCGTCGCCCTGATGACCCTGCAGGCCGTCGTCTTCGCCTACGCGGCCATCGAGCTCGTCGGCATCGCGGCCGGCGAGACCAAGGACCCCGAGAAGATCATGCCGCGCGCCATCAACGGCGTCGTCTACCGCATCGCGATCTTCTACGTCGGTTCGGTGCTGCTGCTCACGATGTTGTTGCCGTGGCACCACTTCACCGGCACCGAGTCGCCGTTCGTGACCGTGTTCTCGGCACTGGGCATCCCGGCGGTCGGCGACATCATGAACGCCGTCGTGCTGACCGCCGCGCTGTCGTCGTGCAACTCGGGTCTGTACTCCACCGGCCGCATCCTGCGGTCGCTGGCGCAGAAGGGTGAGGCCCCGGCCTTCACCGGCAAGATGAACTCCCGGCACGTGCCCTACGGCGGCATCCTCTTCACCGGTGTCGCGTACCTGTTCGGCGTGGTGCTCAACTACATCGTGCCCAAGGACGCGTTCGACATCGCGATCGCCATCGCGTCGCTGGGCGTCGTGTCGACGTGGGCCACGCTGATCATCTGCCAGATGAAACTGCGGCAGAAGGCGTTGAAGGGCGAGGTGCAGCGGCCCTCGTACCGGATGCCCGGCGCGCCGTACACGGGCTGGCTGACGCTCGCGTTCCTCGCGCTGGTGGTCGGGCAGATGGCCTTCTCGTCCGGTCACGCGGAGCGGATCGCGTTCTGGTCGATCCCAGGCCTCGCTCTCGTGCTGTTCCTGGGGTGGCGCTACGTGAAGTCGCGTCAGCCGGCCGCGGCGCAGGAGCAGCTCGTCACCGTCGACTGACCGAAGTCGGGTGATTGATCGCGAGCCGTCCCCTCACGAAGGGGGCGGCTCGCGGCTTTCACCCGGCCGGGCGGCTGAAAGCGCGGAAAACGGCGCGAAGGAGCAGCCTGATTCCATGACAACGAGCCACATGGAGCACCGCGAGCACTCTCACCGGCACGGCGAGGGCTGCGGACACGTCGGGGTGCCGCACAGCGACCACGTCGACTACGTCCACGACGGGCACCTGCACCGGGAGCACGACGGTCACTTCGACGAGTGCGAGCCGGAAGGTCACAACGAGCACGGTGCGCACGACCACGCGCACGGCGACGGGTGCGGGCACGTGGCGGTCCCGCACGCCGACCACGTCGACTACGTCCACGACGGACATCGCCACGCGGAACACGACGGGCACTACGACGAGCACTGAGCGGTACGGCCCCGGCTCGCGGTCACACCGCCGGGCCGGGGCCTGCCAGCGGGCTGACCAGGCTCAAATATGCTGGTGGCATGGTTGTCACCGCCCCACCCGTCATCGGCGTGCTCGCCCTGCAGGGCGACGTCCAGGAGCACCTGGTCTCGCTGGCCAAGTGCGACGTCACCGCACGCCCCGTCCGCCGCCCGGAAGAGCTCGACGAGCTCGACGGCATCGTCATCCCCGGCGGCGAGTCGACGACCATCAGCAAGCTGCTCGACAACTTCGGGCTGCTCGAGCCGCTGCGGGCCAAGATCAAGGCGGGCTTCCCCGCGTACGGGTCGTGCGCGGGCATGATCCTGCTGGCCAACAACGTGCTGGACGGCCGTGAGGACCAGCACCAACTCGGTGGCCTGGACGTCACCGTGCGCCGCAACGCGTTCGGCAGGCAGATCGACTCGTTCGAGACGGACCTCGACCTGGCGGGCGAGACCGTTCACGCCGTGTTCATCCGCGCACCCTGGGTGGAGGCGGTGAGCAGCGAGGTCGAGGTCCTCGCTACGGTGCCTGTTACGGCTGAGGCGGGGGATGCCGCCGGTAGGATCGTCGCGGTCAGGCAGGGCAACGTGCTGGCGACGGCGTTCCACCCGGAGCTCACGGGCGACGAGCGCGTTCACCGCCTGTTCGTTGACATGGTCCGAGGTTCGACGGAGGAGAAATGAGCGGCCACTCAAAGTGGGCGACCACCAAGCACAAGAAGGCCGCCATTGACGCCAAGCGCGGCAAGCTCTTCGCGCGGCTGATCAAGAACATCGAGGTGGCCGCCCGCACCGGCGGCGGCGACCCGGACGGCAACCCGACGCTCTACGACGCGATCCAGAAGGCCCGCAAGAACTCGGTGCCGCTCGACAACATCGAGCGCGCCCGCAAGCGCGGCGGCGGCGAGGAAGCCGGCGGCGCCGACTGGCAGACGATCATGTACGAGGGCTACGGCCCCAACGGTGTCGCGGTGCTCATCGAGTGCCTCACGGACAACCGGAACCGCGCCGCCACCGAGGTCCGCACGGCGATGACGCGCAACGGCGGTTCGATGGCCGACCCCGGCTCGGTGTCGTACATGTTCAGCCGCAAGGGCGTCGTGATCGTGCCGAAGGCGGGCACGACCGAGGACGACGTGATGATGGCCGTGCTGGAAGCGGGTGCCGAGGAGGTCAACGACCTGGGCGAGGCCTTCGAGGTCGTGTCCGAGGCCGGTGACCTGATTCCGGTCCGCAAGGCGCTGCAGGACGCCGGCATCGACTACGAGTCGGCCGAGTCGAGCTTCCTGCCGTCGGTCTCCGTGCAGCTGGAGGCCGAGGGCGCGAAGAAGATCTTCAAGCTGATCGACGCGCTGGAGGACTGCGACGACGTGCAGAACGTCTTCGCGAACTTCGACGTGTCGGACGAGGTCATGGCCGAGGTCGGCTGACCGCGAGCTGTACGACGGCCCCGTACCCGATCATCGGTGCGGGGCTGTCTTTTTGATGGTGCTCAGGAACGCCGACCACGCCTCCGCGCTCACGGACAGGTGCGCGGTCGGCGCCTTGCTGTCCCGGATTCCAACGCCACGGCCGATCTCCACGCAGTCAGCACCGCTACCGCTGTAGCTGCTCTTGCGCCAGACGGTCATCAGTTGCCCTCCAAGATGTTGTCGATCACCGCCCTCGATTGTTCCTCATCCGAAGCAACGGCAGCGAGCTTCTTGAGGGTGGTCTCGTACACCTCGACGGTGTCGGCGTCGTCGAGGAAGAGGCAGCGGTTCAGGGTCTCCAGATAGACCACGGTCGGAAACTTCGCGAACTCCATCACGTAGAAGCCGCCTGACGTTCCTGCGTGGATCCCAGCTGACGCCGGGATGATCCGGATGCTGATGTACGAACGCACGGACACCCTCAGCAGGTGAGCCAACTGCTCACGCCAGACCTCGACACCGCCCACCTGCAGCCGCAGCGCGAACTCGTGCACGTAGAACACGAACTGGCGGCTACCGTCCAGGATCTTCGCCCGAGCACTCCGTGCCGCGGCGACCGTGGGGACATCGGCAGCTTCGATCACCGGCGAGGCCGCGGTGACGACGTAGGCGTACTCGGGGATCTGGAGCACGCCAGGCACGAGAGTCGGCGACCAAGCGATGATCTTCTTCGCGCTCTTCTCGTGCTCGATGAAAGTGCGTACCTGGTCCGGCACGCCATCCTCCGGGAACTGGAGCCAGCCCTTCTCCCCGGACTCCAGGAACAGTGCGATCAGGTGGCTGCGTTCCTCGACCGTGGCTTGGCAGAACGCCAGCAGTTCCCGGACTTCCATCTCGCTGACGCCACCCTTGCCCGCCAGCAGATCGGAGATCTTGGCCTCCTGCCAGCCGAGCAGCTCGGCGATTCTGCGCTGGGTCAGGCCGGTTCGTTCGATGATCTTGCGGACTCCGTTGCCGAACTCTCGGCCCACCACGCTGGATGACCTCTTGGGCATGGAGGAACGCTAGGAGCCGAAGCCGGATGGACTCCATCGTTTCCGGCCAAATCTGCCTGAAGGTGGGAGTCTTGGAGCAGCTCTAAGCAGGCCTAAGGCACAGAAACGGTGCCGTAGGGTGGATGCCGTGCTTTCCGACGAAGACATCGAACTGCGGGCCCGGCTGCTCTCCGCCGCCGACCGGCACGGCCACACCAACATCGTCGTGAACCCGGACGCCGAGGGCGCGGGCTACGTGTTCTCGGTGGGGGCGTGGCGGCGGTTCGGCGTCGCGGAGGCCGTCGTGATCGGGCTGCCGCAGGGCATGGGCGAGAACCTGATCAACCTGTACGTGCGGCGGGCGAGCAGCGGCGAGCGGTTCGTGCCCGGCCAGCTGTACCACGACTTCTTCGAGGGCGTGCCCGTCACGTTCGAGCGCGTCTACAAGGGCTACTACCCGGAGTTCTTCGGCAGCGCGTACCTGCTCTACGACGGGTCGGACTTCGCCGCCGTGCAGATCATCGTGCCGACGCCGCAGGGGCACTGGCCGTGGCAGCCCGACGCGCCGGAGGGGTTCCACGACCACCAGCTGATCCTCACGGAAAGCGGTGTGCCGGAGAGCTGGACACCGGGGGTCACCGGGCCGTGAACATCCATCTCGGACCATTGAGGCCCGCACACGCCGGTGAACTGCTCACGGTGCAGAAGGCCGCGTACGTGAGCGAGGCCAGGCGCTATGCCATGTGGGAGCTCCCGCCGCTGATCGAGACACTCGACGAGATCAACCGGCACATCGAGTCCGGTATGCCGGCCATCGGGGCGTGGGACGGGCATCGGCTCGTGGGTTCTGTCCGCGGCAACGTGGCCGGTGAGCGCATGGAGGTCGCGCGGTTGTCGGTCGCGCCGGACATGGGCGGCCGCGGCATCGGGCGGCGCCTGCTCAGAGAGATCACGGAGACCGCGCCCGCGGACGTGCGGGTGGTGTGGCTGTTCACCGGCGGCGAGAGCGCGGGAAGCCTGGGCCTGTACGAGAGCGAGGGGTTCGTCAGGGTGGACGAACGCCAGGACGACTTCGGGATCCGGGTCACGCTGGAGAAGACGGTCATCCGGCGTTCAGCGGCTCGCCACGAGACCCTGGCAGGCTTCTGAAGCGGTCCACCCACGACCACTCACCGGTGCGGACGTCGATCACACGTCGGCTGATCCGTCCGGCACCCGCCGGCCCCGGCGCATCCGCGCCGGGGCCGGCGCTGTGCGGAGACCGAATCGTTGTCCGGACCTCGTTGTCCGCTCAACGCGCCTCGACACCGGACAACGGCCAACCGGTAGAAATGCGGTGCGGCCAGCCAGTCCGGGGGGATCTGGGGGCGCGACCGGGGGAGGAGCGCCCCGCCTCGCAGGAGGCAGAGGGGGATGCGAAGCGGGGCGCTTCAAGTACCCGGCCTACGGCTTGCGACCGAGAAGGCCTATCAGTCGTGTCTGGTCGTCCGCGTCCGGCGCCACCGGTACCGGCGAGTCGAACATCGGGCTCGCGCTCCACTCGTCGACGCTCTGCTCCACGTACTTCAGCACCGTCGAGGCCAGGTCCGCGTCGATCTGCTCGTCGGCGCCGATCGAGCGCGCCAGGTCCCACGCGTGCACGGCGAGGTCCGTGGTCATCTGCCAGCAGTACTCCTCGGCGCCGATCACGCCGGACGACACGTGCACCTGCTTCGACAACGCGGACGGCTCCAGCCACGCCTCGCGCGCCGCCGCGGCCGCGACCACCCAGGACACCAGCGGATCATCGCCCAGGTTGTCGTGGTCGAACCGGTCGCCGACCTGGCTGACGGTGCACCCGGCGAGCAGCTCCGGGGCCCAGAGCTGTTCGTAGACGAGATGACCGACCAGGTCTCTGACCGACCACTCCCGGCAAGGCGTCCCGAGCGCCCACTGATCCGGTGCGATCTCCCGCACCCGCTTGTCGAACTCCGTCATCGCTAGTCCGTGCGCCTGGATCAAGTCCACCTGAGCAGTGCATCAAATCCTGCCCAAGTGCGCACCCCGGCGTGAGAGTTGGGCCACTCGGACGCAACCCCGACTGCAAACCGTACGGGCGTTCGGCGTAATGTGCGTCGAATCCGCCGTGACATCGTTGACACGAGAGGACGATGACGTGAGCGCACCTAGCGCCAGCATCTCCGAGCAGGACAAAGGTTTCTTCGGGCACCCCCGAGGCCTGTCCACGCTCTTCTTCACCGAACTGTGGGAACGGTTCTCGTTCTACGGGATGAAGGCCATCCTCGGCCTCTACCTGTGGACGGCCGTGGCCGAGGGCGGCATGGGCGTCGACAAGGCGCTCGCCCTGTCGGTGGTCGCCATCTACGGCTCGTCGGTGTACATGTCCGGCGTCGCGGGCGGCTGGCTCGCGGACCGCGTGTTCGGTGGCCAGCGGGCCACGTTCTACGGCGGCGTGCTGATCATGTGCGGCCACCTCGCGCTGGCACTGCCGATCGGGCTTGCAGGTGTCTACCTGGGCCTCGTCCTCATCGTTCTCGGCACGGGCCTGCTCAAGCCGAACATCTCCACGGTCGTCGGCGGCCTCTACGAGCAGCACGACACCCGTCGTGACGCGGGCTTCACCGTCTTCTACATGGCGATCAACATCGGTGGCTTCGTGTCGCCGCTGATCACCGGCGCACTCGCGGACGGCATCAACTACCACGCCGGTTTCGCCGCCGCCGCGGTCGGCATGGCGCTCGGCCTGATCCAGTACCAGCTCGGGCGCAAGCACCTGCGCGGCTCGGCCGCCGTGCCGCCGAACCCGCTCCCGCGGCAGGAGAAGGGCCGCGTCTACGGCCTCATCGCGGCCATCGCCGTCGCGCTCGTCGCCGCCGGGTTCGTCGCGTACCAGCTGTGGGACGTCGACGGTGTCATCGCTGTCATCTCGATCCTGTCGGTGCTCCTGCCGGTCACCTACTTCACGATCATGATCCGCAGCAGGAAGACGACCGCCGAGGAACGCCCGCGCGTCATCGCCTACATCCCGCTGTTCATCGCGGCGGCGATGTTCTGGCTGATCTTCGAGCAGAGCGCGTCGGTCATCGCGGAGTTCGCCGACTCGCACGTGGACAACCACGTGTTCGGCTGGGAGTTCCCGGTCGCCTGGTTCCAGTCGATCAACCCGATCATGATCATCGTGCTGGCGCCGGTGTTCGCGCTGCTGTGGGTGAAGCTCGCCGACCGCGCGCCCAGCACCCCGCGCAAGTTCGCCGGCGCGCTCGTGCTGGTCGGTTTGTCGTTCGTGCTCATGTACTTCGCGAGCAACTCGGCGGCCGACGGCAAGGTGACGCCGCTCTGGCTCGTGGTGATGTTCCTGATCATGACCGCCGGTGAGCTCATGCTCTCGCCGGTCGGCCTCTCGGTGACGACGAAGCTCGCGCCGCGCGCGTTCGCCTCGCAGACGATGGGCCTGTGGTTCCTCGCCAGCGCAGCGGGTTCCGGCATCGCCGCGCAGCTCGTGAAGTTCTACACCAGCAGCCCGTCGGCGTACTTCATGACGCTGGGCGGCGCGGCGATCGTGCTCGGCATCGCGCTCGCGGTGGCGGCGCCGGTCATCCGGAAGTTGATGTCCGGCGTCGAGTAGTCCCTTGACGAGGCGAGAGGGAGGCCCGTCGCGGCGGCGGTGCGGCGGGTCTCCCTCTCGCCTTCAAGGATGCACTACGGAGATGTGTCATTGGGGCACGAACATTGCTCCAGCCGGGTGAAGTCGAGCACGTGCTGCGACGGATTTCGCCCCAAGTCAGCTGTTCTTCACGGCCAGTGACCGTTTGGTTTCGTTCGCCCGCACTGGAAGTCGCAACGCGCCGCGGATCAGCTTCGACTTCCTGCGCGCCACCGGACCGTCCGGCGCGAGGTCCGGGAACCGCTTGAACAGCTCGTGCAACGCGATCGCGCCCTCGATGCGGCTGAGCCCCGCGCCGATGCAGTAGTGGATGCCCGCGGAGAACGACAGGTGCTCACGCGCGTTGGACCGCGTCGGGTCGAACTTCAGCGGGTCGGCGAAAACCCGCGGGTCCCGGTTCGCCGCCGCCAGCATCAGCAGCACCGGCATGCCCTTCGGCAGCGTGACGCCGGCCAGCTCCAGGCGTTCCTTCGGCCACCGGATCGTGTACTGCACCGGCGGGTCGAGCCGCAGCACCTCTTCGACGAATCCCTCGGCATATTCGGGGCTTTGCGCGAGCGGGGCGACGGTGTGCGGGTTCTCGAAGGCTTTCAGCACGCCGTTGCCGATGAGGTTGACCGTCGTCTCGAACCCGGCGAACAGCAACAACCCGGTGGTGGCGACGAGATCCTCGCGGCTGAGGTCCGCGTGCTGCGTGACCAGGTGGCTGACGATGTCGTCCTTGGGGTTGCGGCGGCGTTCGTCCATCAGCCCGTCGATGAAGTCGTTGTACTCGATGATGGTGGCGTGCAAGCTCTTCAGCTGCTTGTAGGACCACACGCCGTCGAGCGTCTCGGCGAGTGAACTGCCCCAACGGGCAAAGGTTTCCTTGTCGTCGTCGGGCACGCCCAGCAGATCTGCGATGACCTGGATCGGCACCTGCGCGGCGAACTCCGTGACGACGTCGAACCGGTCGTCGAGCCTGTCCAGGTAGTCGGTGACGATCTTCTGGATGGACGCGGTGCGGTCCTTCAGCGCGCGTGGCGTGAAGAACGGCTGGACGAGCTTGCGCAACCGGGTGTGGTTGGGCGGGTTCATCATCAGGAACGAGTCCTGCACCGGGTTGACGATCTTCTCGCCGTTCTTGACCAGCGTGATCGGCACCATCGACGCCTCGTCGAAGGTCGCGGTGATGAACCTGTTGTCCCGCAGGACCGAGTCGCAGATCTCGCGCGACGGGCTCACGTAGGCGCCCATCCTGCTGCGGACCATGTCGCCCTTCGCGCGCACTTTCTCGTACATGGCGTACGGGTCGCGGTCCGGCGGCGAGGCGATGACGGCTGCGTACGGGTCACCAATCAGCGCGTACCCGCGGACGAGAGAGCGGAGCGCGAAGAACTGGGCGGCGGTCTTCAGCGTGGACATGCGTCCACAGTGCGGGGTACGTGAAGAAGCTTCAAGAGTTCCGGCGGTGTCGCCGCACGGTTTCTTCGACGAGATCGAGCACGGGCTCCATGTCGTCCGCGGGAAGACCCATCGCGAGGTGCGAGACCAGGCCTTCCAAGACCAGTTCCAGGAAGCTCGTCAGGACGGTCACGTCGACGTCGTCGCGCAGGTTGCCGGCTTCGCGCTGACGGATGAGGCGCTGCCGGGTGGCGGCGGTGAGCTGTTCACTCCGCTCGGCCCACCTGGCCCGGAAGTCGGGGTCGGTGCGGAGCCTGCGCGAGACCTCCAGCCGGGTGCCGAGCCAGTCCGCGGCGTGCTCTTCGTCCCGTTTCTCCGGTTCGTCCAGCAGATCGCGCATGACCTGGACTAGGCCCTGCTCGGCCACGACGTCCGCCATCCTGAGGGCGTCGTCCTCGGCGAGCGCGAGGAAGAGCGACTCCTTGTCGCGGAAGTGGTGGAAGATCGCACCGCGGGACAGTCCCGTCGCCTCTTCCAGGCGGCGTACCGTGGCACCCTCGTAGCCGTGGCGCGCGAAGCACGCACGCGCGCCGTCGAGGATCTGACGGCGGCGGGCGTCGAGGTGGTCCTGGCTCACCCTGGGCACCGGTAGATGGTCGCAGGGCCGGGGCGGGAAATCCAATCCGTACGTACGGATTGGACACGTCCAAGAGTGTGATCTTTTGGGCGGTCACCGTTGATGATCCCTTTCGTGTGGATCATCGGCCGGGCTTGCGCGACCAGGGCCGCCGCCACCAATATTCTGCACCGCCATGGAGACGCAGGAGATCATCAAGCTGTCGGCGCTCGCGGAGCGCCTCGGGTGGCAGCGGCGTGAGTCCACCGGCGTCCACGTGGTCGATCTGCTGGTGAGCCGCTCGGTCTCGGATCTCATCGCCGCGCTCGCGCAGAACCGGGACCTGTAACGGACTGTTTCACGGCTTTCGGTAAGCGCTTTCCCGCACTTCGGCACGGGGTTGACAGCGGTTGTCATGCGGTGGTGTGATCTGCGCGACAGATAGGAAAGTTTCTATCCAATAACTGAATCCGCCGCCGCTCTGAGTGATCCCCCTACCCGTCTCGTGGGAGGCACAACAGTGGCACCGAGCAGAGGCCGGGCGTTACGCGCGGTCGGCACGATGGGCGTCGCGTTCGCGACGGCCATCGCAGTGATGTCGGTACCTGAGGCCGCTTTCGCGGCGCCGGTCAGGTACGAAGCGGAGAGCGCGACGATCTCCCAGGGCGTGGTGGAGTCGAACCACGCCGGGTTCTCCGGTACCGGTTTCGTCAACTTCGACAACGTGGCCGGGAGCTCCGTGGAGTTCAGCGTCACCGCGTCGAAGGCCGGCGAGGCGAAGCTGACCTTCCGGTACGCCAACGGAACCACGGACAACCGGCCGGTCGACGTGAACGTCAACGGTGGCCTGGCCGTCGACGAACGCGCGTTCGCGGGCACGGGCGCGTGGACGACGTGGACCTCGGTCACGAACACGGTCCAGCTCAACGCGGGCGTGAACACGATCCGGCTGACCGCCACGGGTGCCACCGGCGGTCCGAACCTCGACTACGTCGAGCTCGAGGAGACCGGCGCGGTTCCCGCTCTCGAGCAGGAAGCGGAGAACGCGAGCATCTCCCAGGGCGTGGTGGAGTCGAACCACGCCGGGTTCTCCGGTACCGGTTTCGTCAACTACAACAACGTGGCCGGCTCGTACGTCGAGTACACGATCACCGCGGACCAGGGTGGTGAACACGACCTCACGTTCCGCTACGCCAACGGAACGACGACCGACCGGCCGGTCTCGGTGACCGTCGACGGCGGCTCAGCGCAGACCGTGTCGTTCCCCGGCACCGGTGCGTGGACGACGTGGCAGACGCGCACCGCGAAGGCGACGCTGAAGGCCGGTCCGAACAAGATCCGCGCGACCGCGACGACCGCGAACGGCGGCCCGAACGCGGACAAGCTGACCGCGGTGCTCGCCGGCCCGCCGGACACCGAGGCGCCGACGCCGCCGAAGAACCTGCAGTTCGTGTCCTCCACGCACGACTCCGTGACGCTGAAGTGGGAAGCGGCCACTGACAACGTCGGCGTCGTGGGCTACGACGTCTACCAGCACGGCCAGCTCGTCACGAGCGTCGGCAACGTGCTGGAGGCCACCGCGACCGGCCTGCAGCCCGACACCACCTACGACTGGACCGTGTTCGCGAAGGACCGCGCGGGCAACGTCTCGCAGGCCTCGAACAACGTGCCCGGCCGCACCCAGCCGGCGCCCGCGGACACCCAGCCCCCGACGACGCCCGGCAACCTGCGCGGCACCGGCGTGACCGAGACCAGCGCGTCGATCGAGTGGAACGCCTCGACCGACAACGTGGGCGTGACGGGCTACGAGATCCACGTCGACGGCGTGCTGAAGCAGACCGCGGACGGCTCCGCGACGACGGCGACCATCGCCGGCCTGACCAAGGGACAGGCGTACAAGGTCAAGGTCCGCGCGAAGGACGCGAAGAACAACCTCTCCGGCTTCTCCAACGAGATCACCGTGACGCCGAACTCGGGCGGCCCGCAGGGCGTGCCGAACCCCGGCACCGTCAAGCAGATCGCCGGCGGCGTCGACGTCGCGTGGGGCCTCGCGTTCCTGCCCGACGGCTCGGCGCTCGTCACCGAGCGGGAGTCGTTCAACATCCTGCGCGTGACCGAGGCCGGCTCGAAGACCGTCATCGGCAAGATCCCCGGCGCCATGGGCACCGGCGGTGAGGGCGGCGCGCTCGGCATCGAGGTCTCGCCGAACTGGGCCTCCGACCGGTTCATCTACGTCTACCACACCTACAGCGGCGGAAACCGCCTGGTCAGGGCGCAGTTCGACGGCGCGCAGCTGTCCAACTGGACGACGCTGCTCGACGGCGTGCCGAAGAGCCGGTTCCACAACGGCGGCCGCCTGCGCTTCAGCCCCGACGGCCGGCACCTGTTCATCTCGACCGGTGACGCGCAGAACGGCTCCAACGCGCAGAACCTGAACAACAACGCCGGCAAGATCCTCCGGGTCAACCCCGACGGCTCCATCCCGTCGGACAACCCGTTCCCGGGCAAGGCGATCTGGAGCTACGGCCACCGCAACGTCCAGGGCCTCGACTTCGACTCGAAGGGCCGCCTGTGGGCCTCGGAGTTCGGCAACTCGCAGCAGGACGAGGTCAACCTGATCACCAAGGGCGGCAACTACGGCTGGGACCGCTGTGAGGGCACCATCGGCGACTGCTCCGGCACCATCCCGCCGAAGAAGACCTGGTCGACCTCGCAGGCCTCACCGTCGGGCCTGACGATCATCAACGACTACGTCTTCGTCGCCACGACCGTCGGCCAGCGCATCTACCGCATGCGCATCGACGCCAACGGCAACCTCGTGGAACAGCAGACCTACTTCCAGGGCACCTACGGCCGCCTGCGCACGGTCGAGGTCGACAAGGAAGGCGACATCTGGCTGACCACGTCGACCGACAAGGACGGCTCGCCCGGCAACGACCGGATCATGCACATCGACATCGTCTACGAGGGCGGTGGCGGCGGCTTCAAGCTGACGTCCTCGGCCTTCGCCGACGACGCGATGATCCCGGCCAAGTACACCTGCGCCGGCGACGGAGTGGCGGGCCAGGACCCGTCGCCGCCGTTCGCGTGGGGCGAGTCCTCCGGGGCCCAGGCCTACGCCATCGTCTTCGCCGACCGCGTGAACAACGGCAACAAGCTGCACTGGGCGATCTGGGACATTCCGGCGACTGCCCGCTCGCTGCCGGAGAACCTGGGTGCCGGGTTCAACGTGCCCGGTCAGGGACCGGCCAAGCAGAAGGCGATGGGGTCGGGTGCGAACTCGCAGAAGTTCTTCGGGCCGTGCCCCGGTGGGTCCACCAACCCGTACACGTTCACGTTGTACGCGTTGAACACCGCCACGGTGCCGGGGATCACCTCGTCGTCGACGATGGCGCAGATCGAAACGGCCATCAAGAACGCGTCCACGGCCAACACCGTGCTGCGCGGACGTTCGAACGCCCGTACGTGATGTGAGGAACGTGCCCGTGCGCACGCGTGCGCACGGGCACTCCTTGATCTGTAAGGATTTCGGCCGTGCAGCTGTCAGACCCCGCGTGTAGCGTCGAGTGCGCCAGACGATCACGGGGAGTGTGGCAGCGTGACTGCGTTGCGTGACCAACCGGCGCCGGTGACGTTCACCGACCGCGCCGAGGCCGAGGCTTACGTCGCCTCGGTCTGCTTCAAGCACGGACCTCCGCGGCTGTTCGGCGTGGAGCTCGAATGGACGGTGCACCACGCGGAAGACCCAGGTCAGACCCTAGATCCACACCGGTTGGCCGCGGCTCTCGGAGACCACGCGCCACCCACCCTCGTTCCAGACAGCCCCCAGAGGCCGCTACCGAGCGGCACCCCGCTGACCGTCGAGCCGGGCGGGCAGGTCGAGATCTCGACACCTCCCTGCACCAGCCTCCCGGACCTCTTCCGAACGGTCGCTCAGGACATCTCCCACCTCACCGCCATGCTGGCGGACCACGGTCTCGTGCTCGGCGATCGTGGCGCCGACCAGCACCGCGGGCCCACGCGCATGTTGCAGGTGCCCAGATACGCGGCGATGGAGCACGCGTTCGGCCACGTCGGTGCCGACGGCATCGCGATGATGTGCAGCACGGCCGGTCTGCAGGTGTGCCTCGACTTCGGCGAGGAGAAGCACCTCAGGGACCGGTGGGCCGCCGTGCACCAGCTCGGGCCGGTGCTGAACGCGTTGTTCGCGAACTCGCCGGGTATCGGTGGCAGGCACCAGGACTGGGCGTCGGCTCGCATGCGGACGCTCTACGGCACGGATCCCGTGCGCACCAGGCCCAGCGCTGTGTGCGCCGATCCGGCACAGGCTTATGCGAAGAGAGTCGTCGACACACCGGTGATCGTCGTGCGCGGGCCGAGTCCCAGCTGGATTCCGCCGCGAAGACTGACGTTCGCGGAGTGGATCGGCGGGGCGCTCGACCGCAGCCCCACCAGTGACGACCTCGACTACCACATGACGACGATGTTCCCGCCGGTGCGGCCGCGCGGGTACATCGAGATCAGATACCTCGACACGCCCGCGCCTGGCGGGTGGATCGCGCCGAGTGCGCTGCTCGTCGCGCTGTTCAGCGACCCGTCCGTTGTGGACGGTGTGCTGGCGGCGACGGAACGGGCGGCCGGGCGGTGGCTCGTCGCCGCACGGCACGGGATGGCGGACGAACGCATCGCCAGGGCTGCCGAAGACGTTGTGGCCCTTGGTGTTGAGGCGTTGTGCCGCACCGGTCTCCCACACGACCAGATCAGCACGATCAGCCGGGAGCTTGAGGGGAAGCTGTGACAGAAGAACTCCGCGAGCACGTGGCGGAGGAACTGTTGCGTTCGCGCGCGCGTTCCACCGCATTGACCGACGCCGTCGACGAGCACGATCTCGTCCGGCAGCACTCGAAGCTGATGTCGCCGCTGGTCTGGGACCTGGCGCACATCGGCAACCAGGAGGAGCTCTGGCTCGTTCGCGACGTCGGCGGTCGCGAACCGGTCCGCAGTGACATCGACGAGTACTACGACGCGTTCAAGTACGGGCGCAGCGTCAGGCCCGAGTTGCCGCTGCTCAACCCGAAGGAAGCCCGCCAGTACGTCGGGGACGTGCGCGGCAAGGTGTTCGACGTGCTGGAGAAGGTGCCGCTGCAGGGCCGCAGGCTCGTCGAGAACGGGTTCGCGTTCGGCATGATCGTGCAGCACGAGCAGCAGCACGACGAGACGATGCTCGCCACGCACCAGCTGCGCACCGGTGAACCGGTGCTGCACGCGCCCGCGCCGCCGCGCGGAAAGCTCGTTCCCGCAACGGAAGCGTTCATTCCGGGCGGACCGTTCGAAATGGGCACGTCGGACGAACCGTGGGCGTTGGACAACGAACGTCCCGCGCACACCGTCCACGTCGACGCGTTCTTCATCGACACCACACCGGTCACGAACGCCGAGTTCGCCGAGTTCGTGCTGGCCGGCGGCTACGACGACCGTCGTCTGTGGACGGAGGCGGGCTGGGAGCACCGGACGACGGCCAAGCTGGTCGCTCCGCGCTTCTGGCAGCGCGAGGGGAACTCGTTCACCCGCACCGCGTTCGGCGTGACCGAGCCGATCGTGCCGGACGAACCCGTTGTGCACGTGTGCTTCCACGAGGCGCAGGCGTATGCGACGTGGGTGGGCAAGCGACTTCCGACCGAGCCGGAGTGGGAGAAGGCCGCCCGCTTCGATCCTGAAACCGGGCAAACCCGCCGTTACCCCTGGGGCGACGAGGAACCGACGGAGCTCCACGCGAACCTCGGCCAGCGCCACCTGCGGCCGGCACCGGTCGGGGCCTACCCGGCGGGGGTGTCCGCGAGCGGTGTGCACCAGCTGATCGGTGACGTCTGGGAGTGGACCTCATCGGACTTCCACGGCTATCCGGGCTTCGAGGCCTTCCCGTACCGCGAGTACTCGGAGGTCTTTTTCGGGCCGGACTACAAGGTGCTGCGCGGTGGCTCGTTCGGCACCGACAAGTCCGCGATCCGGGCGACGTTCCGCAACTGGGACTACCCGATCAGAAGGCAGATCTTCGCCGGCTTCCGCTGCGCCAGGGACGCCTAGGCGATGTGCCGCCATCTGGCTTACCTGGGCCCCGCCGTGCCTGTGGCGGGCCTGGTCTACGACGCGCCGCACTCGCTGGAGCGCCAGTCGTACGCGCCGAAGGACATGCAGGCCGGGGGAACCGTGAACGTCGACGGCTACGGCGTCGGCTGGTTCCCCGGTCCGGTCCGGTACCGGCGCGCGGGCACGTTGTGGAGCGACCCGAACCTGCGGCAGCTGGCGTCCGCGGAGTCGACGGCCTTCCTGGCCGCGGTCCGCTCGGCGACCACCGGGATGCCGGTCGCCGACGCGGCGTGCGCGCCGTTCACCGACGGCACCTGGTTGTTCAGCCACAACGGACGCGTCGACGGCTGGCCGCACACCGTGGCCGGGCTCGCGAAGACGCTGGACGTGACCGACGTGCTCACGATGGACGCGCCGACCGACTCCGCGCTGTTGTGGACGGTGCTCAGACGCCGGCTGGAAACGGGGAAGAACCCGGCGCAAACGCTTGTTGAACTGGTGCGGGAAGTGACGGACGCGGCGCCGAAGTCGCGCCTGAACTTCCTGCTGACCAACGGAGAAGTGCTCGTGGGGACGACGTGGACACACGCCCTGTGGGTGCTCGCCAAAGGACAGAGCGTGACGCTCGCGTCCGAACCGCTTGACGACGACCCGGACTGGCGGGAGATCCCCGACCGGCACGTGGTCACCGCCGTTCCATCCACTGTGGAGGTTCGACCGATATGACCGAGCCGGTGCTGGACGTTCATCTCACGCCGGAGGACGCCGCACACGCGCTACGTGCCGACGTGCGCGCCGGGCTGACGGCAAGCCCGAAGTGGGTGTCGCCGAAGTGGTTCTACGACGCGGTGGGCAGCGCGTTGTTCGAGGACATCACGCGACTGCCCGAGTACTACCCGACGCGCGCCGAACGCGAGGTGCTCGGCGACCGCGCGAGCGAGATCGCGGCGACGACCGGGGCGCATTCGCTGGTGGAGCTGGGGTCCGGGTCGTCGGAGAAGACGCGGCTGCTGCTCAGCGCCCTTCGCGAGCACGGGACGTTGCAGGAGTTCGTGCCTCAGGACGTGTCGGTGTCGGCGTTGACGGACGCGGCGCACGCGATCATGGCGGACTATCCGGGGCTGCGCGTGCACGGTGTGGTCGGCGACTTCACACAGCACCTGTCGCTGCTGCCGGGTGAGTCACCGCGCCTGGTGGCGTTCCTGGGCGGCACGATCGGCAACCTGATCCCGGAGGAGCGGGAGAAGTTCTTCCGCGCCGTCCGCGACGTGGTGCAGCCGGGGGAGTGGCTGCTGCTCGGCACGGACCTGGTGAAGGACGAGCAGACGCTGGTGCGCGCGTACGACGACGCGCAGGGTGTCACTGCGGAGTTCAACCGCAACGTGTTGAACGTGCTCAACCGCGAGGTCGGCGGCGACTTCGACGTCGAGTCGTTCGAGCACGTGGCGTTGTGGAACGCCGAGCGGGAATGGATCGAGATGCGGTTGCGCGCCAAGCGGGACATGCGGGTGACGCTCGCCGACCTCGGCCTGACCGTGGAATTCCGCGCGGGTGAGGAACTGCGGACCGAGGTGTCGGCGAAGTTCCGCGAGGAAGGCGTGCGGCGGGAGCTGGAAGAGGGCGGATTTTCCTTGCACCGCTGGTGGACCGACACAGAAGGCAGGTTCGCGGTGTCGCTGGCCCGGGCTGTCTAGGGTCAGGGCACTGGGGATACAACCCTCCGATAGGCGGGTACAAACGGCGCACCGTGGGTGATGGGGTGCTTCCGTGACGTCATCACCTGCATCTGTGCGTGCCGTGCGTGCCGCGCTTGCCTGCGCGCTCGTGCTGGGCACCATCGTTTCCGGTCTGGGCACGGCGAGTGCCCAGACCGAGACCTCCGCCGTCAGACCCGCTGCCTGGGGGCAGTGTGCGGCAGGCGAACTCGCCAACCTCCCGGCCAGCGTGACCCCCGAGGAGAAGGCGCGGCTCAGCTGCGCCGTCCAGGAGGTGCCCGTCGACCACTCGCGCCCGCGAGGTGAGAAGACCGGCATCGCCATGATGAAGCGGCCCGCCAACGACCCGGCGCGCAAGATCGGCACGATCTTCCTCAACCCCGGAGGTCCCGGCGGTTCCGGCTACGTCCGCGGTGCCGTCGCGAAGAACTACTTCCAGCCTGCGGTGCTGGACCGGTTCGACATCGTCGGCTTCGACCCGCGCGGTGTGGCCCGCAGTGCCCCGTTGCGCTGCTTCCGCACGCAGGAAGAGGCGGAGGCGGTGGCGCAGGGCTGGTACGAGCTGCCCATCACCAAGGAGGAGATCGCGAGCTCGCTGCGGCAGTCCAAGGTCTACACGGACTACTGCAAGATCAACGCCGGCCCGCTGCTCAACCACATGTCGACCGAGGCCGTCGCGCGCGACCTCGACGTCCTGCGCGAGGCCGTCGGCGACAAGCAGCTCAACTTCGTCGGCTTCTCCTACGGCACGCTGCTCGGCTCGACGTACGCCAACATCTTCCCGCACCGCACGCGGGCGATGGTGATCGACGGCAACGTCGACCCGCGGCTGCGCCTGACCAACGGCACCGAGTACGACCGCCAGCGCGCGCAGGGCTTCGAGATCGCGCTCGACGCGATGCTGAAGCGCTGTGACGCGGTGGGTGCGGCCAAGTGCGCGTTCGCCGGCAACGCCCGCCAGAAGTTCGAGAACATGAAGGCCGCGCTGCGCAAGAACGGCCCGGTCGCGGTGCCGGGCGAGCCCGCCCCGGTCTCGCTGGCCACCGTCACCGGCAGGGTGGCGGGCGACCTGTACTCGGTGGCGCGGATCAACACTCTGGTGCCGTGGCTGCAGAAGGTCCACGTGGCCCTCAACCCGGCAGAGGCGTCCGCCGCGGCGCTGAGCGTTCAGTCCGCTGTGGACGTTCCCGAGCCGGCGAACAACAACGGTCGCTGGGACGTGGACGCGCTGCCGGACACCCCGTACACCGCCGACGACTCCTACTACGCGGTCAACTGCACCGACAAGCCGTTCGCGCGTACGAACCGCTTCTGGGAGCAGACGGCGAACAAGTGGGAGAAGGAGTCGCCCACGTTCGGCCGCTACCAGGCCGCGTCCGACCTGATGACGTGCCCGACCTGGCCGACGCGCCACCCGGACCGCTGGATCGGCCCGTGGAACCGCCACACGAAGAACCCGATCGTCGTGGTGGGCAACTACTACGACCCGGCGACGCAGTACCTGTTCTCGCAGCGCATGGCCAAGCAGCTCGGCAACGCGCGGCTGATCAGCGTCGACTCGTTCGGCCACTGCATCCTGGGCCGCTCGGCAGCCACCGACGCGGCCGTGGCCGCGTACCTGGTGGACCTCGTCGCGCCGGTTGACGGCTCGGTGTTCCAGCCGAACGTTCAGCCGTTCGCCTGATCGGGCTCGCGGCGGTGGCGGTGCCGGTACAGCGCCGCCACCGCCGCGCCGGCCAGGAGCACTCCGCCCGCGATCAGCCAGATCGGGGAGCTCTGCTCGTCGGTGAAACCGGTGTCCACGGGCACAGCCCTGAGCGTGGCGAACGTCTGCGCCTCGTCGCGGGGCACGAGGGTCTGACCCACGGCCACCGCACCGAGTGCGCAGACCGCGACCACGGCCAGCGTGCGTTGCTTGATCGCTGACGCGACCAGCAGCACTCCCGCACTGAGGAACGGCGTCAGCGCCGCCGAGGCCAGCGACACCAGGGCCACGGCACCGTCGACGCCGTTCTTCTTGACCCAGGCCCAGATTCCCAGTCCGAGCGTCACGGTGATCGCGATGATCGTGACCAGCAACGTCCACGGTCCCCGCTGGTCGATCAACACGAGCGCGAGAATCCCGATGCCGGTCAGGTAGCGGGCGTCCCTGCGCGGCCCGATCGCGGCGGCAGCGGCGGCGAAGAGCACGATCGGGGCCTCGAACGGCATCTGCCACACCGCCACGGCGTACAGGGCGCCTGCGACAGCCACGCGCCAGCTGAGGCACCGGATCGCCCAGCCCAGCACGCCGACGACAAGTGCCCACGCCGGGAGGAAGGGCAGCTCGACGAGGTACGTGGTGTCGTCGGAGCCGTACAGATCGGTGCTCCGGTACCAGCCAGGCTGGCTGCCACCGCAGACAATTCCGCCGTGGAGGCAGGGGTCGTCGGAGAGCGGCGGGCTGATGGCCATGGTGACTGTGCGAACTGCGAACGCACTGATCCCCGCGATCACCAGCGCCACCCATGCAGGTCGTGGCGCCACGACGATGAGCAGCACAGTGATCGCCACGGCCGCGTACGTGAGCGGTAGCAGCCAGTGCATCTGGTCGTTGATCAGGGAGAGAGCGACGAGCGCCGCCCCGGAGATGATCGTCCGCCAGATCACAGCAGCGCGCTCCTCACGATCAGCACCACGGCACTCGCCCCCGCCACGACCAGCATGGGGGTCCTGATGCCGCCCGCGTCGAACCTCTTGCGCAACGGCCCGGACAGCAGGAAACCCGCCACCAGGAAGGGGATCAGCGCGAGCCCCGCCCACAGCTGGTGCGCGGTGACGTTACCGGTGGCGGTGAGGCCGATGATCGAGACCACCGAGCCCAGCGTGAAGAACGCCGCCAGCGTCGCCCTGACCTGAGGGCCCGACTGGTTCTGGTAGAGCAGTGCGACCATCGGGCCGCCGATCGACGTCGCCGTGCCGAACGAGCCGCTCGCGACACCGGCCGTCACGAGCGATGGCGGCGTGGGCTGCGGGCGCCAGGAGATGACCGACAGCAGCACGCACGCCAGCACCGCGACGCCGACCACGACACCGAAGCTCTTGGGGTCGAGCGAGTCCACGATCCAGATGCCGACGACCGTGCCCGGCAGGCGGCCCAGCATCGCCCAGCCCACACCGCGCCAGTCGACGTGACCGAACTCCCTGACCAGCGACATCATCGCGTGCGCACTGGCGACGACCAGCACGGGCACCGGCACGAGCGCCGGGTCGAGCAGCGCCAGCAGCGGCACGGCCACCAGCGCCAGGCCGAAGCCGATCAGGCCCTGCAGCAGTCCCCCCAACGCGACCACGACACCCGCCACCGCCAACAATCCCCAGGACATGGTTAGCAAGGCTACAGATCAGTGCTCGGAGGTCTTCTCTCCGTTCGCCTGGCGTTGGTGCAGGCCACCTACAGTCCGCGCCATGACTGCGTCCCGCCGCTCCTTCCTGCTCGGCACCGGTGCCGCCGCTGCCGCTGCCGCCCTGGTCACGCCTGGTTCCGCAGCGGCTGACATCGTTGTCCAGGGCGGCAGGCCGGACCCCGAGGCGCGCAGGTTCACGCTCGCCGTGATCCCGGACACGCAGTACATGTTCGACCTGGACCGCGGCGACCCGGCACCGTTGAAGGCCACGTTGCAGTACCTGATCGACCACCAGAGGTCGGAGAACATCGTCTTCGTCAGCCACCTCGGCGACCTCGTCGAGAACGGGCGGCAGAGCGAGATCGACGACATCAGCGAGCGGTTCGAGGTGCTCGACCGGCGCCGCGTCGGGTACAGCGTGCTCGCGGGCAACCACGACCTGCCGGACTCGCGCACCGACGACCAGCGCGGCCGCACGCCGTACCTGGACAGGTTCGGGCCGCAGCGGTTCCGGCACTCGCCGACGTTCCGCGGGTCGAGCGCCGACGGCTACAACACGTTCCACGTGTTCCGGGCCGCGGGCAAGGAGTGGCTGGTCCTGGCGCTGGACTGGCGCATGTCCGCCAAGGGTTTCGAGTGGGCGCGCTCGGTGCTGAAGCAACACGCCAAGCTGCCGGTCATCCTCACCACGCACGAACTGGTCTACGACGGCGGCGACGGTGTCGCGGCGATGTCCGACTACGGGCACAAGCTGTGGGACGACCTGATCAAGGACAACGACCAGATCTTCCTGGCGCTGAACGGGCACTTCTGGCCTCCGGCACGGGCGACGCTGCGCAACGCCGCGGGCAACGACGTGCATGTGCACATCACGAACTACCAGGACCGCTACTACGGTGGCGGCGCGATGATCCGGCTCTACCACTTCGACCTCGACCGCAAGACCATCGACGTGCGCACGCTGTCGCCGTGGCTGGTGGGCAAGAGGACGCTCAACCCGCTGGAGCGCAAGGAGATCGAGCTGACCGGGCCTGTCGACCGGTTCAGCGTGCCGATCGACTTCGAGCAGCGGTTCGCCCGGTTCGACCCGCCGGTGCTGCCGACGGCACAGCCCGCCCGTGACGTCCTGGTGCACGGCACCGTCGCGTACTGGCGGCTCGGCGAAGGGCTGAAGGACCTGTCCGGCAACGGCAACGACCTCACGCAGACCGGCACGCTGACGGCGTCGGACGACCATCACCGGTTCGCGCCGTCGCACCGGTCGCTGTTCTTCGGCAAGAGCGGCTACCTGACCACTGTGGACGGTGCGCCGCTGAACCGGCAGACGTTCGAGCGCGGTTACACGATCGAGCTGTTCCTCAAGCTGCCCAAGGACTTCAATCACCCGTGGTGCGGTCTGTTCACCAAGCTCGCGCCCGGTTCGGCGGCCGGCAAGACCGGGGACGACCCGAGCGAGCCGATCGCCACGCTGAACCTCGCCGGCGGCGGCAGCCTGCAGTGGGCGGTGTTCCCGCGCAACCTGCCGGGGCTGTCCACGAACTGGGGCCACGAGATGGACTACGAGACGTGGTGGCACGTCGCGGTGGTCAACGACGGCGTGCACACCACGATGTACGTCGACGGATCTCCCTTGCTGCGCAACCCTTCGACGCCCGCACGCGGCATCTCGACCGCAGGCGACCCGTGGCTCGTCGGTGCCTACGCGTACGACAAGGTCGTCGAGAAGTCGTTGCACGGCTGGATCGGTGACATGCGGGTCGTGAACCGGCCGCTCGACAGGTCCGAGTTCATGCGGTCGAAGGCAGCCCGAACTTCGGGAACAGACTGAGGTCGAAGAACGACGAGACGCGCGTGATCCGGTCGTCCCGCACTTCCAGCACCTGGAGGTTGAACGGCCGGAACACACCGTCGGCATCTCTCAGGTACAGCCCGTAGGCGGGCTGGCCGTTCGCTTCCGCTTCGATCATCCGCGCGCCGTGGGGGACGGCCGGGCACTGGTTCGCGAGGTGCCACGCGACCATCTCGGGACCGCGGTACCACTGCGGGTACGGCGGCATCTCCCAGACGACGTCCTCGGTGAACATGCCGATGATCGCCGGGATGTCCTTGGCCTCGAACGCCGTCATCCACCGGTCCAGCAGCTGCTTCGCGTCCGCGGGTTCGGTGACGGAGTCCTCGGTGAGGTCCTTGAGCTGCGCGTGCGCGCGTTGCAGCGCGCTGTTGACGGCCGCGACGGTCATGTCGAGCTGGTCGGCGGTCTCGGCGGCGGTCAGCCGCAGCACGTCGCGCAGGATCAGCACCGCGCGCTGCCTCGGCGGCAGGTGCTGGAGGGCGGCGACGAACGCGAGCCGGGTGGACTCGCGTTCGGTGACGATCGCGGCCGGGTCGGTCGGGAACGGCTCCAGCCACGGGATCTCGTGGTCCTGGGTCAGCGGGTCGTCCTGCGCCGAGCTCGTGGACAGCCCGAACGGCATCGGCCGCCGGGTCCGGCTGTCGAGCGCGGTGAGGCAGACGTTCGTCGCGATGCGGTACAGCCACGTTCGCACCGACGAGCGGCCCTCGAACTGGCCGTACGCCTTCCACGCGCGCAGGTACGTCTCCTGCACCAGGTCCTCGGCGTCGTGCACTGAGCCGAGCATCCGGTAGCAGTGCGCGAGCAGCTCGCGGCGGAACGGGTCCGCGACGGTCGCGAAATCCACTGTCACGGTTGCACTCCAATCGCGTTCTGCAGCCTGCTGATGAGTGTTCGCGCGTAGTCCCTGAGCTCGGGCGGCTCGTGCACGTCGAAGTCGAAACCGAGGAACATGAGGTGCCACAGGATCCGGTCGGGCGTGTCGGCGCCGGTGATCATCCGGCACGAGCTGTCGTCGATCGGTTCCAGCGACGCCGACATCGGCGAGGTGCGTTCGGCGACGGTCTCGAGCGGGGCGTGGATCGTCAGCACCGCCTGGTAGGTGTAGACGTTCGAGGAGACCTGCCGGGACACGAACTCGCCGAGGCTCTCCGCCGGCGGCCGGCGGGGCGCGCAGCGGGCGGCGAGGGCGGGCTCGGTGGTGATGCGGTCGACGCGGAACGTCCGCCAGTCTTCTTTGGACAGGTCCCAGGCGACGAGGTACCACCGGCGCCCGGTGTGCACGAGGCCTTGGGGTTCGACGAGCCGTCTCGCGGGCTCGCCTTGCGTTGGGGCGTAGGTGAACCGCAGCTGCTGGTGGTCGCGACAGGCGGCGGCGATGATCGTGAGCGTCTCCGGGTCGACCGTGGGGCCCGCGGCCGTCAGTGGAGTCGTGTGGGCCTGCAGCGCCTGCACCCGGCGGCGTAGACGGGACGGCAGGACCTGTTCGAGCTTCGTGAGCGCGCGGACCGACGTCTCCTCGATGCCCGCGATCGTGCCGTTGGCGGCGGTCCGCAGCCCTACCGCCACGGCGACCGCTTCGTCGTCGTCGAGCAGCAGCGGCGGGAGCTCCGCGCCGGCGCCGAGCTGGTAGCCGCCGGTCGCACCGGGCAGTGACGTGACGGGGTAGCCGAGGCTGCGGAGCTTGTCGACGTCGCGGCGGATCGTGCGGACGTCGACGCTGAGCCGTTCGGCGAGCTCAGGACCCGTCCAGTCGCGCCGCACCTGCAGGAGGGAGAGGAGCTTCAGCAGCCGTGCGGACGTCTCCAGCATGTGAGGGAGTCTAAGTTCCATTGCGGACAACGGCCTGTGGTGGCTAGGGTTTGCGTCATGACTGCCGGGTCGGCCTTGTGCCGTGAGCGGAACGGTTGCCCGGCCCTGACTTGATCAGGGCCCCTCCTGCCCCCGCGCTATCCGTTCTTCGGGATACGCGCACGGGAGAGGAGGTGATGCGCAATGCTCCCCAACGTTGGTGATGTCTTTTCCGGGAAGGTCGTCTCGACCGTCCCGTTCGGTTCGTTCATCGAGCACCCCGCCGGTGCACACGGGCTCCTGCACGGCAGGCAGGCCGAGGTCGGCTCGTCGGTGCAGGTGAAGGTGCTCGCGGTGGACGCCGAGCAGCAGCGGTTCAGCCTCGAGCTGGCGTGATGTGAGTGCTCGGGCAGTGAGTTCGCGTCGGTCGTCCGGTCAACCGCTCGCGCCGAGTTCGGCGAAGCCCGATTAGGTGCGAGCGATTCGGCCGGACGACCGACTCAAAGGCGAACTCACCGCCGTCTCCGAAGGAGCGGCAATCAAACACAGTGCCCTGTCCGGTGCATCTCACGGCTTGCCTTCACGGCTTGCGGTAGTCCGCGCACTCCACGATCAGACGGTCGTGGAGGGTTCTGCGATGCCCTTGTTCCTGGGGTGCCGTACCCAGCGCGCTCGCCGGGCTCGTGATGTCGTGCAACAGCCGGTACAACACGACATCCGTTGCGGTGTAAAGCCAATCGTCCGCCTTGCCGGGCGGTGCGGCCGGTCCCAGCATGTTCTCGAACCACGCCGGGAACAGCAGGTCGTTCGCGACCGCGTCCTCGATGCGGGCGCGGATCAGCTCGCGTGCCTGGGCGACGGCCTCGTTGCCCGCCGTCTTGGCGGCGGCGTCGCCGGCGTGCTCGTTGTCGTCCGGTGCTTCCGGGCGTTGTTTGCCGACGATCGTCTGCCACTGCTTGTACTTCTTGCGCCACAACGATTCCGCGTTGGGTGGCAACGTCGTGAGCGCTTCGGCGGCGTCGATCGCCTCGTGCGCCTGCCGGTCGTACTCGGCGACGGCCCTGCGCCTGGTCTTGGCCTCCTGCGGCGTGAACGTCTTGCGCGCGTAGGCTTCCTGGCCCGCGAGGATCCTGGCGATGAGCGGTTTGCCGATCTCCGGCCAGGTGTCGAAGTCGGCCTTCCGCGTCTCGCCGGCCCGGACCTTCCTGTTGAGCGCCACCAGCAACCGCTCCAGCCGGTGCACGCTCTCCGCGAGCTCGGTGACCCTCTCGTTGGTCTTGGCGATCTTGCGCGTGGTGTCGCGGACCTGGTTGGTCGTGCTGAGCTTGTGCTGGGCGGCGTCGGTCTGGGCGTTGTCGATGCGGTCGCCGAGCGACTTGAGGTCCTTCTTGAGCCGCTCGACCTTGTCGTCCAGGGCCTTGACCGGGTCGATGTTCTTCATCGCAGAGTCCTCCACGCCCACCAGGCGACGCCCGCCAGCACGGCCAGGGAGGCCCAGCCGTTCGCCAATGGTGTCAGCACGACCGCGAGGAGGGCCGCCGCGGCCGCCGCCGTTCTGGCCCGCGGCTCCCAGATCCCGCGGCCGACGGGATCGACCAGGACCGCGGCCGCGACGGCCACCGCGAGCAGGACGGACAGCAGCGACCAGCCGTCGAACCAGCCGATCACCACGACGAGGGCCGCGATGGCGGTGCCCGCCGCGATCGCCCTGTTCGGGACGGTCAGGCGGGCCGCCTCGACGTCGCGGCGGGCGTGCATCACGGCCTCGACCTCTTTGGCGGTCTCGGCTAGGAGCACGGGGAAGTCAGGGCTGCCGGGTCCCGCTGCCTGCAGTGCTCGTAGTGCTGTTCGCAACGCGTGCTGGCGGTCGGCCAGGCGGGCGAACGGTTCGGCTGCCATGCCCCGAAATCGTGATCAACGAGCCCCGTGGGCCGCCAGACCTGTCGCCTGAGTTGGTCCGGTTGCCGACGAACTTCCCTCAACCGGAGCAACGAGGTCCCGGATGAACGAGACGACCTCGTCCGGTGCCTCCTCGGCCATGAAGTGGCCCGCGCTGGTGGTGGTGTACCGGAGGTCGGTCGCCCACTTGCGCCAGAGCTCGGTGGGGTCGAAGCCGAGCTGACTGCCCCAGTCCTGCTGCATGACGGCTACGGGCATCGTGAGTTTCCTGCCCGCTTCGAGGTCGGCGCGGTCGTGCTCGACGTCGATGGTCGCCAGGGCGCGGAAGTCGGCGACGATCGAGGGCACGGCTTCTCGTGCGGCTTTGAGGTAGCCGGCCCTGATGTCGTCCGGGAACGGGCTCTTCGCCCACACGTCGAGGAAGTGGCCGAAGAACGCGTCGGCGCTGTTGGAGATCAGTTCCTCCGGCAGGCCTTCCGGCTGGGCCATCAGGTAGAGGTGGAAGGCCACCGCTGCCTCGCGTCCACGCAGCACCTCCCAGGTGTCCAGGGCCGGGACGCTGTCCAGCAGGCCGAGGTGGCTGATCCGGTCCGGGTGGTCCAGGGCGGCACGGAAGGCCACGTGCACGCCCCGGTCGTGGCCGACCAGGGCGAACGTGCCGAGTTGGAGCTCATCGGCCAGGTTGATGACGTCCTGGGCCATCGTGCGCTTGTCGTAACCGTGCCGCGGCTTGCTGCTGGCCCCGTAGCCGCGCAGGTCGGGGCAGATGACGGTGTGGTGCTCGGCGAGCTTCGGCGCGACGTGGCGCCACATCAGGTGGGTTTGCGGGAAGCCGTGCAGCAGGACGATCGGGGGGCCTTCGCCGGTGATGACGGTGTTGAGGGCGATCTCGTTCATGGGAACCAGGATCGGGCGGCCTGATCAGCAGGCGATTAGCATCCGGTTCGTGCAGATCAGGGTGCTTGGACCGGTCACGGTCATCGGCACTGATGGTCGTGTTGTGGCCGTTGGCAGCAAACGTCGTCGTGAGCTGCTCGGTCGTCTCGTGGCGGCTGGTGGGCGGGTCGTGTCGCTCGATGCGCTGATCGACGATCTCTGGGAGGACCCGCCCGCCGGAGCGGTCGGTGCGGTGCGGACGTTCGTGTCCGAGCTGCGTGCCGCTCTCGGGGCGGACGCCATCGCGACGGTCGGCCGTGGCTATGCGCTGCGGGTTGCCGAGGTGGACGCCTGGCGGCTCGAGGAGGGGTCTTTCCCGGTCAGCTGGGGCGAGCCGTACGCCGATCTCGACCCGTCGCCGTGGGTGCTGCAGGAGCGCGCTCGGCTGTTGGAGTTGCGTGCGCGCGCTCTGCTCGACCAGGGCCGTGGGGCGTCGTTGGTCGCCGAGCTTTCATCGTTCGCCGCGGCGCATCCGTGGCGGGAGAAGGCTCATGTCCTGCTGGCGCACGCGTTGTTCCAGGACGGGCGGCAGGTGGAGGCGCTGGAGGTGCTGCGCGAGGCCCGCGGCAGGCTGATGGGCCGGTTCGGGCTGGACGCGGTGCCCGATCTCGACCGCGCCGAGGAGGACATCCTCCGCCACGCCGTGACCCGGACCGGCGGATATGCCCGGTTGCGGTCCGCGAGCGTGGTCGCGGGACAGGCGGCGTTGACCGGCGGCTTGGCGCTGGCGCAGGCCCAGCGTTTCGCCGCGGTCGCCGAAGCCGAACGGCTGGGCGATCCGCTGCTCACCGCTCGCGTTCTGACCGCCTACGACGTGCCGGCGAACTGGACCGTCAGCGACGACGCCGCCCAGGCCGCGGTGCTGGTGGAGGCGGCTCGGCGCACGTTGCGGCTGCTCCCCGCGGATGCTCCGGTCGCGTTGCGGGCGCGGCTGCTCGCCGTGATCGCGCTGGAGCACCGGGGGACGCGGGATGCCTGGGCGTGGGAGGCAGCTCACGAGGCTGAGCGGCTTGCCCGCGAGCTCGGCGACCCGGCGGTGCTCGTGGTCGCTCTCAACGCGCGGTTCGTGCAGTCGTTCCAGCGGCCTGGACGATCTGCCGAGCGGGGTGCGATCGCGGATGAGTTGATCGAGGTGGCGGCCCGCCACGACCTGCCCGCGTACGAGATCCTCGGTCACCTCGTGGCGATGCAGGCGCATTCGGCTCTCGGTGCTTTCGAGGCGGCCGCGCGTCATGTGACGGCGGTCGAACAGCTGGCCGAGATCCACGAGACCCCGCTGGTGCGCGTTTTCACGCAGGGGTTCCGCGTGATGCGTGCACCGGATGAAGCCGGCTACCGCACGCTGGACCTGTCGGGCATGCCCGGCGTGGAGGCCGGGTTCCTGCCGCTGGCGTTGTTGTCGATCGGGCTTCCGCCGGATCCCTTGCTGGATTGGGGACCGTACCGGCCGTGGGCGCAGCCGCTGCTGCATCTCGCTGACGGCGACGTTGCCGCGGCTCGTCGTGCAGCGGCTGACCTGCCCACGCCGCGCGCAGACCACTTCTACGAAGTGCTTTGGACGATCACGGCGCACATCGCTCGGCGGCTCGACGATCGTGCACTGGCTGAGGCCGCGTGGGAGGCGCTCGAACCCGCTCGTGGAGAGATCGCGGGCGGCACCACGGCGATGATCGGGTTTGGAGTGATCCAGTGAGTGATCGGGTAGAGGAGTTCGACTGAGTCAGGACTTCCGGCGCGCTTCCGAAGGCCACACGACCTCGATCGGCACCCCGGAAGCCCGCGCCTGCTCCACCACGTCGGCCGTCCCGCCCCTGCCCTGCTGCGGCACCCCGTCCCACACCGCCACCAGTAACTCGACGGACGCGAGAATGCGTTCGTTGGCGGCCACGTAGGCGAGCCGCCCGGACGACATGTGCGGTAGCACGCTCACGACCGTGGCGGCTGCGCGCAACTCGTCGTACTCGGCGACCTGGTGCGGTTTGAGCTTGTCCCGGTAGTCCAGGGCGGGCAGCACCACCTCGACCTGCCCGCCGATGCCCAGCACGGCGCGGGCGAACACCTGGTCGGCGCCCGGCGCGAGGCACGTCACGCCGACCACGGGTTGCCCGAGCCGTTCCAGCACCTCGGTGATCGCGGCTTGCACGGCCGGGACGCACTCAGGCACCAGGTTCATGTGTCCGGTGATCCCGACCCGCATCACGCCGTCCGAATCGCTCTGATGGCGTCCCGTGTCTCCTGCACGGCGCGGATGTGGCGGTGCCGTGCCGCTTCCTTGGCGAAATCCTCCAGCTTGCGGAGCACGCGCCCCGAGGAGAGCTTCGCCGCTGTCGGCAGGACCTCGTTGATCAACCCGCACGCTGCCTCCGGGTCTCCCGCGACCATCTTGGTGCGCGCCAGTCCGATCACGTCGAACGCGCGGTTGCGCAGCTTCGACGGGTCTCGCAGCTCCAGCGCCCGCCGGATGTGCTGCTCGGCGAACACGGCCTGAGCCGGATCGTGCATGGCGAGGTCGCGGCACCGTGCCCCGATCACGCCCTCCAGCTCGGCCTCGTCGAAGTTGTGCAGGTAACGCGGTTCGTTGTCCGCGTCACGCTGCGAAAAACTGTCCTGGGCCAGGCCCACCGCCTGGTGGAACTCGCGGACCTTGCCCATCTGCGCGTACGCCCACGCCTCGCGCGTGAGGAGCAGCGCCTTCAACGTCGGCGTGCCCGTGCGGCGCGTGCCGTACTGACCGAGCTGCACCAGTTCGAGCCCGTCCTCCGGCCGGCCGAGGTCGAACATCTGCCGGGCCATGGCGGCCAGGCACAGCGCCGCGAAGCCGTCGTTGTGGCCGGCCTTCGCCATCCGGATGGCCAGCACGTAGTAGCGCTGGGCCGCGTTGTGCAGGCCGGCGTCGAACGACATGCTCGCCGCCACCTTGGACAGCTCGGCACCGATGAAGAACGCCCGCTCCGTCGTCGGCCCCGCAGGCGCGCGCTGCAGCCGTTCGGCCAGCTCGTCGAGCTGCCCCAGCACGGCCTTGCGCGCCAGTCCGTACCCGCCACGCCCGCCCCAGCCGCGCAGCCCGTCCGCGACGCGCTGCAGGGCTGCGAGCTCCTCCTCGCTGATCGCCGAGTGCGACGACCACTTCGACAGGTTCTGCAGGGGGTGCAACCACCGCTGCAGCGGCTCGACCAGTGCGGACCCCACCGTCACCGCGGCCGCTCCAGTGAGCGCCGCTCGTCTGCTGATCGCCAAGTCGCTCCTCGCCGTCTCCTCGACCGAACGGGCAATGCTCGTCGCCTCCCACGCAGCGGCGAGCACATCTGGCGGGCCCGTGTCGGGAGAGCCCACCTGAGCTGGGATGACGACTCGGTCGAACCACAGTCGTTCGCCGGGCACCCCGAGCACGAGCGCGAAGTGGCGCAGCCGGTCGAGCCGGTCGATCTGGTTCTCGCCCGACTCGTAACGCGAGAGCTGCGCCTGGCTGATGCCGAGCCACGCCGCCATGCGGTCCTGCGTGACCCTGCTCAGGTGCTGGGGGTGGTGCCGGTATGCGGAGATCAGCGCGCCCATGTCGCGGTCGGAGCAGGCGGCCGCGATCGCTGGGTGGTCCCAGAAGTCGGAGGGGACCTCCGGAGGGCCGTGCACGCCGGAACGAGCGTTGCGGCGGCACCGGTGACACAGCCGATCGGTGTTGTCAGCGGCGATGAACGCTCCACACGGGCAAGCGCGCCTGGATTTGGGTCTCGCGGTATCCATCGGCCTCGCCCCCGTCACTGAGCGTTTTCCAAGTGTACGGAGACGTGATCGTCAGTCCATCCATCTCATGCATAAGACGTAATGAGTTCGCGTGTCGCAGTGCCGGTACCCCCGTTGGGCGGATGAGCTTCATGCGTCCGCTGAATGAGGCTCATGCATCGGACGAGTGGTGTTGGGGCCAAGTGCGACGCACCCTGCACATCGCAGGCCGCGGGCCGATCCCCGTGGCCGGCCAGTGCCTGACCCACCACCGGGGAGGACGACCGCCGATGAGCATCACGACCGCGGAGACCGGCACAGGGAGTGCCGGGATCCCACAGAACAGGGGACACGCACGGGCGATCGGGGAAGCCGTCGCCGGCTACCGGTTGCTCGGCTGGCAGGTGACGGTCACCGAGCAGGGCGTGTTCCTACCTCTCGGACCCGCCACCACAGCGCTGGCCATGCCCGCGCGGATCGGGTCGCGCGTGCTGGCCGACCTGAAGTCGCGCATGCTCGCCGGTCCCGTCACCGTCATCCCCGGCCCGCGCGAACACTGGATCTTCCTGGCCGAGCTGGTGGCCCTGCTGCCGACGCACCTGAAGGCGCCGCCGGAGGTCCAGTTCGTGCGATCCCCGCACCGGATCGCGCTGCCACCCACGATGACCAGGTACGGATCGCTGCGGTGGGCGAACCCGCCGTCGCACTCGCGGCACTGGTTCCCGCCGTTCACCGCCGTGCTTGCGCTGGCCCGGACGGCTGCCGCGGAGGACCAGCGCCGATAATCGGCGCTCGTGGATCGTCGTTCTCTGATGTTGTGTGGGCTCGCTGCCGCGTTGAGCGCCTGTGGCGAGCCCGCCCCTCGCAAGACGGGTGGTGTGGGGACCGCCCGGCCGGGGGATCGCGTGGCTTCCGCTGCCTCGGTACCCGTCGGCGGTGGCGTGCTGGTCGACATGCCCGGCAACGCCCAGCTGCTGGTCGTGCAGCCTCGATCGGGTGAATTCCGCGCCTTCAACCCCGCTTGCCCTCATGTGGGCTCGCTGGTCAACCCTCCCGCCGGTGGTGTCATCACCTGCCCGTTGCACGGGAGCGTTTTCGATGTCTCGTCTGGCGCGGTCCGCAAAGGACCTGCGACTTCGGGGCTGAGCGAGGTCGCCGTCGCTCGTTCGGGTGAGGACCTGGTGCTCGCCTGAGACCTGTGAGGTTGCTGTGCATCGGGCTTCTGGCTGAACTCTCACTGACCGGTTCGCGTAATGCTGTGGTGTGACCCCGGACACCCACCACCACGGAGGAACGGTCGTGAACACCGAAAGCCCGGTCAGCAGGCGCATGGCGTTGTGCGGAATCGTGGTTGCCCTCGCCGTGCCGAGTGGCCTTGTGACCGCGTGCGGTTCATCGGGTTCTTCAGGCTCTGGCTCGACAGGCACCGGTTCGACGCCCACGCAGGGTGGCTCGACGCCGACCGGATCCACCGGTTCCAGCAGTGGCAAATCGCTCGTCGCGCTGGCTGACGTCCCCGAGGGCGGCGGCGCGGTCGTGGACGGCCCGGGCGGCACGAAGATCGTGGTCGCGCGCGTCTCCGCCACCGAGGTGAAGGCGTACGACGCGTCGTGCCCGCACCAGGGTTCGACGGTCGCGGAACCTTCCGGCGGCACGATCACGTGTCCCTCGCACGGCAGCCAGTTCGCCGCTGCCGACGGCAAGGTGAAGAAGGGACCCGCGACGTCAGGACTGCGCGCGGTCGGCGTGCGCGTCGAAGGCGACCAGATCGTGCTGACCTGACCCTTTCAGTTTTTGTCAGACCGCGTCGTTAGTCTTGACGGCGTGGCAGATCCCTCGACGTATCGCCCCGCTGTGGGCACGATTCCTGAGGCTCCCGGCGTCTACAAGTTCCGCGACGCCGGTGGCCGGGTCGTGTACGTCGGCAAGGCGAAGAGCTTGCGCAGCAGGCTGAACTCGTACTTCGCGGATCTGGCCGGCCTGCACCCGCGCACCCGCCAGATGGTGACGACCGCCGCCTCCGTCGAGTGGACGGTCGTCACCACCGAGGTCGAGGCGCTGCAGCTCGAATACAACTGGATCAAGGAGTTCGACCCGCGGTTCAACGTCCGCTACCGCGACGACAAGTCGTATCCGGTCCTCGCCGTGACGCTGTTCGAGGACTACCCGCGGCTGCACGTGTATCGCGGCCCGCGCAAGAAGGGCGTGCGCTACTTCGGCCCGTTCGCGCACGCGTGGGCCATCCGCGAGACCTTGGACCTGCTGCTGCGCGTCTTCCCGGCGCGCACCTGCTCCGCCGGCGTCTTCAAGCGGCACAACCAGATCGGGCGCCCCTGCCTGCTCGGCTACATCGACAAGTGCTCGGCGCCTTGTGTGGGCAAGGTTTCCGCGGACGAGCACCGCGCGATCGTCGAGGACTTCTGCGACTTCCTGGCGGGCAAGACCGATCACATGATCCGCCGCCTGGAACGCGAGATGACGCTGGCCGCGGAAGAGCTGGAGTTCGAACGCGCGGCGAGACTGCGCGACGACCTGGGCGCGTTGCGCCGTGCCATGGAAAAGCAGGCGGTGGTCCTGGGCGACGGCACGGACGCCGACGTGATGGCGTTCGCCCAGGACGAGCTGGAGGTCTCGGTCCAGGTCTTCCACGTCCGCGGCGGCCGGGTGCGCGGCCAGCGCGGCTGGGTCCTCGACAAGGTGGAGGCGATCGACGACGCCGCCCTGGTCGACCAGTTCATCATGCAGTTCTACGGCGACAACACGGAAAGCACCCCGCGCGAGGTCCTCGTCCCCGTCCTGCCCGACGACGCCGCGGCCCTGGAAGACCTGCTCTCCGAACAACGCGGCTCCCGCGTAGCGCTGCGCGTCCCCCAGCGAGGCGACAAACGCGCCCTGATGGAAACCGTGGCCCGCAACGCCGCCGAAGCCTTCGCCCAGCACAAACTCCGCCGCGCCGGCGACCTGACCGCCCGCTCCGTCGCCCTGCAAGAACTCCAGGACGCCCTGGCGCTCGACACGGCCCCGCTGCGCATCGAGTGCATCGACATCAGCCACGTCCAGGGCACCGACGTCGTGGCCTCCCTGGTCGTCTTCGAAGACGGCCTGGCCCGCAAATCCGAATACCGCCGCTTCGCCATCCGCGAGGCCGCCACAGAAGGCGACGTGGCCTCCATCGCCGAGGTCGTCCGCCGCCGCTTCCAAGCGATGCTCCGCGAAACCGCGTCCGGCGGCCCCAACCCGGGCATCGACCCGGACACCGGCAAACCCCGCAAGTTCGCCTACCCGCCCAACCTCCTGGTGGTGGACGGCGCCGCCCCCCAAGCCGCCGCGGCAGCCGACGTCCTGGCCGAGCTGGGCATCCAGGACGTGGCCGTGGTGGGCCTCGCCAAGCGCCTCGAAGAGGTCTGGGTCCCGGGCGAGCCCGACCCGGTGATCCTCCCGCGCACGAGTGACGCCCTGTACCTGCTGCAGCGAGTCCGCGACGAGGCCCACCGCTTCGCCATCGCCTACCACCGCCAGAAACGCTCGAAGCGCATGATCGCGTCCGAACTCGACGGTGTCCCGGGCCTCGGCGAAACCCGCAAAGCCGCGCTGCTCAAGCACTTCGGCTCGGTCCGCAAACTCCGCCAGGCCACAGTGGACGAAATCAGTGACGTCCCAGGCGTGGGTCGCCGCACCGCAGAGGCCGTGGTGGCAAGCCTTGCGGCGGGCGCGACCACCTCGGCTGCCGCCCCGGTTGCCCCGGCGAGCGTCCCGGCAGCTGCTCCGGGTGCTCCGGCGACCGCACCGGCAGCTGCTCCGGTGGCCCCGGCAGTCGGCCCGGTTGCTCCAGCGACCGCTCCGGCGGCCGAGGGCAAATCTTGACCAGCTCTTCGCTTCCTGGCCGCGCGTTGACCGAAGACGCGGGCCGGCGAACCCTGCCTCCGGAAGTCGCTTCGATCCTGGGGGCTCTGCAGGCCTCGCCACGGCTGGTGGCGCATCTCGGTGCGGTGCAGGGCGTGGCGTGGCGGCTGACGGGTGGGCTGGGCCGCGCCGTGCCGGGCGCCGTCGCTGGGCCGGTTTCCCGGTCGAGCTGCCCGATCACGGGGTGACCGGCATGCACAACCCGACTGGCCCTCGTGTGCTGACTGGCCGCTGTGCCCCGCCCGGCAGCTGTGTGCTGGCTGGCCGCGGTGCTCCACCCAGCCCTCGCGCGCTGACTGACCCTCGCGCGCTGACCGCCCGCTTTGCTGTGGCTGCCCGCCGTGCCCCGATCGACCGCCGTGTTGTGACCGTCCGGCGTGCCCCGATCATCCGTCGCGCGACGACCGCCCACCACGCCCGACTCACCGGTGCGGCGCAAACCTCGTTCGTCACACCCATCACGCACTCCTGCACCACCCTCCATGGCACAAGCTGCTCGCCCCTCCCTCCCCTTCCTTCTGTCGCGGCGAAGACGACCATGTTTTCCGGACATCAACCAGACGACGACAAGCGCGAATCGGGACAAGGTTCACCCGCCCGAGTGGCGGGCGCGCCCATGGCACGTAGCGTCTCAAGTGCTGAACCTGCCACGCGCAAGGGCCGTTCCGGTGGAGACTCACACCGGGCCGCGCCGGTAAGCGGTGCGACCCGGCGGACGTGGCCAAGCACAACGGGCCGTCCCTCAACATGAAGACTTGCCCAAACGAGAGCGGACGCAGCGTTCGCTCATGAACAGGTAACGGAGTCGTAGTCGTGAACGCGGAGAAGTCCGGCATCGAAGTCGCCGTGGTGACCGGGCTGTCCGGTGCGGGCCGCAGCACCGCGGCCAAGTGCCTGGAGGATCTCGGCTGGTTCGTCGTGGACAACCTGCCCCCAGAACTCATCGCCACCATGGTCGAGCTCGGCGCGCAGGCGCGTGGGGCCATCACCAGGGTCGCTGTCGTCATGGACGTGCGCAGCCGCGCATTCACCGAGGACCTGGCGGCCATCATCAAGGACCTCGACGCTCGCGGGTACAAGCCGCGCGTGCTCTTCCTCGAGGCGACTGACGCCGTGCTGATCCGGCGGTTCGAGGCGGTGCGGCGCGGTCATCCCATGCAGGGGGACGGGCGGTTGCAGGACGGTATCGAGGCCGAGCGGATCCTGCTCACGCCGCTGAAGCAGGAGGCGGACCTGGTGCTCGACACCAGCGCGCTGAGTGTCCACCAGCTGCGGGCCAAGATCGAGGACACGTTCGGCACCGAGGCCGCCACCCGCACGCGGGTCACCGTGCTCAGCTTCGGCTACAAGTACGGGCTGCCGATGGACGCGGACCTCGTCATGGACGTGCGGTTCCTGCCCAACCCGTTCTGGATCCCGGAGCTGCGCGAGCAGACGGGGCTGGACGGTGAGGTGCGCAACTACGTGCTGTCGCAGGAGGGCGCGGACGAGTTCCTCGACCGGTATCACGAGCTGCTGAGGCTCATCGGCGCCGGGTACCGGCGTGAAGGGAAGCGGTACCTGACGCTCGCCATCGGGTGCACCGGTGGCAAGCACCGCAGTGTGGCGCTGTCGGAGGAGCTCGCGGCTCGGCTCGCCAGCGAGGACGGCATGGCGGTCAAGGTCGTGCACAGGGATCTGGGACGCGAGTGACGAAGTTGAAGGCTGTTGCTCTGGGTGGCGGGCACGGGTTGCACGCGACGCTGACGGCGCTCAAGCGGATCACCGGCGACGTGACGGCCGTGGTGACCGTCGCGGACGACGGGGGGTCGTCGGGGCGGTTGCGGCGGGAGATCTCCGGGCTGCTGCCGCCGGGGGACCTGCGCAAGGCCATGGCGGCGCTTGCGGGGGAGGACGACGAGAGCAGGCTGTGGACGTCGCTGTTCGGGCACCGGTTCGGTGGGACGGGGGCGCTTGCCGGGCACGCGGTCGGCAACCTGGTGCTCGCCGGGCTGCTCGAGCAGCTCGGCGACCCCGTCAAGGTGCTCGAACACGCCTCCAAGCTGCTCGGGGTCCGGGGGCGGGTGCTGCCGATGTCGAACGAACCCCTCGACATCGAGGCGGACGTGACCGGGCTCGACGAGGACGTGAACGACGTGCGGCGCATCCGGGGGCAGGTCGCCATCGCGACCACGCCCGGGCTGGTGCGGCGCATCCGGTTGACTGCCCCGAACGGGCGACCTGTCGGCTGTCCGGACGCGGTACAGGCTGTACTTGACGCCGATCTCGTGCTACTCGGGCCCGGATCGTGGTTCACCAGCGTGTTGCCGCATCTGCTCGTGCCCGAACTGCACGACGCGCTGGTGCGCACGCGTGCCAGGAAGGCGCTGGTGCTCAATCTTGTCCCCCAACCGGGGGAAACTGCCGGTTTCTCTCCAGAGCGCCATTTGGACGTAGTCTGCGAACACGCACCTGAGCTGAAGGTGGACGCGGTGATCGCCGACGTCGACTCGGTCCCCACGCCGGACCGGCTGACGCGAGCCGCCTCGGCACTGGGCGCGCGGACGCATCTGGCCAGGATCGCCGCACCGGACGCCGTCGAGCGACATGATCCGGAGGCACTGGCCGGTTGCCTGAGGCAGGTGGTCGATGAGACCGGAATGGGAGGGACAAGCCCGTGGCGATGACGTCGGCGGTCAAGGACGAGCTGAGCAGGCTCGCGGTATCCAAGACCTGTTGCCGCCGCGCGGAGGTGTCCTCCCTGCTCAGGTTCGCCGGCGGCCTGCACATCGTGTCCGGCCGCGTGGTCGTCGAGGCGGAGCTCGACCTCGGCTCGGCCGCGCGCAGGCTGCTCAAGGAGATCCAGGCGCTCTACGGTCACCACGCCGAGGTCTTCACCATCCAGTCCAACGGGCTGCGCAAGGGCACGCGCTACGTCGTGCGCGTGGTCAAGGACGGCGAGGGGCTCGCCCGCCAGACGGGTCTGCTGGACCCGCGCGGGCGCCCGGTTCGCGGTCTGCCCGCGCCGGTCGTGTCGGGTGGCGTGTGCGACGCGGAGGCCGCCTGGCGCGGTGCGTTCCTCGCGCACGGCTCGCTGACCGAACCCGGACGCAGCTCGTCGCTGGAGATCACCTGCCCCGGTCCCGAGGCGGCGCTGGCGCTCGTCGGTGCGGCGCGCCGGATGGGCATCTCGTCGAAGTCCCGCGAGGTCCGCGGGGCCGAGCGCGTGGTGATAAGGGACGGCGACGCCATCGGCGCCATGCTGACCAAGCTCGGCGCGCACGACAGCGTGCTCGCGTGGGAAGAGCGCCGGATGCGGCGTGAGGTCCGTGCGACGGCCAACCGGCTCGCCAACTTCGACGACGCGAACCTGCGCCGCTCGGCCCGTGCCGCTGTCGCGGCGGCGGCGAGGGTGGCGCGGGCGCTGGAGATCCTCGGCCCGGAGGCTCCTGATCACCTGGCCGCCGCCGGGCAGCTGCGTCTCGCGCACCGCCAGGCGTCGCTGGAGGAGCTGGGCCAGCTGTCCGACCCGCAGATGACCAAGGACGCGGTGGCCGGCCGGATCCGGCGGCTGCTGGCCATGGCGGACAAGCGGGCCAAGGACCTCGGGCTGCCGGACACGGAGTCGGCGGTCACGGCGGAGATGCTCGAAGCCGAGGTCTGACGACGACGATCAGTGCCCCGAGCAGTGGCGGGGCACTGATCTCAGATCATCCGCAGCTGGGTGAGCAGCGGAGTGGCGAGCGTTCGCGAGTACGTGTTCGTGATGTGGTTGTTGCGGTACACCACGACGTTGCCGATGACGGCTGGGCAGACGTCCTCGCGGCAGTACCACGGCGTCAGGTCGACGATCTTGGTGCGGGGAAATCCGGCCGCCGCCTCCACCAGCGGGTCGCTTTCGCCGGCGAACGCCTCGGCTCGCGGGGTTCCGCAGGCGGCCGCGTTGCCGGAGTTGCGTTCGAGGCACCGCGAGACCCGCCCGTCCGGCCGGGGAAGATTCTTGATCACCGCGGTCGCGATGTTCGCGGCGTCGAGCACGCGCAGCATTTCCCGGTAGCCGCGAACCATGTCTTCGCGGGAGTTCCAGGTCCACTTGAGGTCGCTCGCGTAGGACTCGCGGCTCATGCCCGACACCACGACGAGGTCAGGCTTGAGCGCCTTCAACCGCTCGGCCACGGCGAGGTTCTGCTCCGAGCAGACCTTGATCGGCCGGACCCCTTCGGACGGCGGCACCGACGTGAACGGGCAGCCGTTGCGGGTCATGGTCCTGACCTTCCACCGTCCGCGGCCGGGACCCTCGGCGAAGTCGATCAGCGGGGTGCTGTACTGCGCCGCGTGCGAGTCGCCGAGCAGCACGACCGTCTTCTGCGCCGAGGGCTCACCCCACGAACAGGCGTCCTCCGGGAGCGTCAGCAGGAAGACGTGGCATTCGGCTTTCCGATGGCTGCCGTAGGGACCGTCCTCGTTCGCCACGGCCGGGTCAGGTACCAACGGCACACCGGCTGGAGCCGGTAGCGGCCTGCGGGGGTCGAACGCCATGGCGCCGGGGTGGTCGGCGTCCAGCGTCGTGTTGTTCGCCAGCCGGTTCAGCTTGCCGGCGGCCGTGTACCAGGGAACCGAAGCTGCGACCACGGAGACGACCACGAGCACGGCGCCGAAGGTGTAGGTGCCGCGGCGGCGGCCGAACCTGTTGCGGCGGAACGGATCCTCGATGAAGCGCTTGGACAGCGCGGCGAGTGCGAAGCTCAGCACCGCGGCGGCGAGCATCTCCTTCGTGGACAGCCGCTCGTTCTCGCTCAGTTCGAGCATCACCACGATGACCGGCCAGTGCCACAGGTACAGGCTGTAGGAGATGTCACCGGCATAGCGGACCGGCCGGATGCTCAGCAGACGTCCGAGCAGTGTGTCCGTGCCGACGAGCATCGCCGCCGTGCCGAGTACCGGCACCGCAGCCACCCAGCCGGGGAACTGCATCTCCGTGGTGTAGAGGACGGTGCTGAGCAGCACGGCCGCGAAACCCAGCCAGCCGAGCACCTCGCGGGCCGCGCGGCCGAGCGACACGCGGTGCAGCACCATCGCGGCCAGGCCACCGATGCCGAGCTCCCACATGCGGGTCGGCGTCACGAAGTACGCGGCGCCGTGGTCGACGCGGGTGTAGACCACGGAGAACACGAACGAGGCAACGGTCACGACCGCGATGGCGGCCACGGCGCACGGCACCGCGCGACCGTTGAACCGGCGGGCGAGTGTGGCGGCCGCGATCAGCAGCAGGGGAACGACGAGGTAGAACTGTTCCTCGACCGCGAGCGACCAGTAGTGCTGGACCGGCGAGGCGCCGATGGTGGCGTGCCCGTAGTCGTTGGACAGCACCGCGAGCAGCCAGTTCTGGGCGTTGAGCGCGGAACCGACGACCTCCCGCATGATCGTGGGCCACTGCGACTCCGGAAGGAGCAGCACCGTGGCGGCGACGACGGCGAGCAGCGTCGCGGTGGCGGCGGGCAGCAGGCGGCGGATGCGGCGCGCGTAGAAGTCGCGCAGGCGCACCGAGCCGGTGCGACGCACCTCGTTGGCGAGCGTGCCGATGATCAAGAAACCCGAGATGACGAAGAAGACGTCGACGCCGACGAAGCCGCCCGGCAGCCACGACGGCCTCAGGTGGTAGAGCAGCACCACGCCGACGGCGAGAGCGCGCAGACCCTGGATGTCGCCTCTCAGCGCGTGCTGAGGGCGTGGGGCGAGCGCCGTCAGGGGGCGCTCTCCGGACATGGTCGCCACAGGTAACTCCTGGTGAGGGAGATCTGCGGAACATGTCCGCTTCGGGGCGCGGATGCTAACCCGAAGGAGTGGCAAGCGCCGATTTGATCTACGGATTGTGATCGTACGACGCCCACACCGCCAGCTGAGCCCGCGACCGCAGCCCCAGCTTCGTCCGGGCATGTGTCACGTGCCGGGCAACGGTGTGGGGTGAGATCCCCAGCCGCTGCCCGATCTGCCGGTTCGTCAGCCCCTCGGCGACCAGCGTCGCGACGTGCAGCTCTCGCGCGGAGACCATCCCCTCGTCGTCCCCAGTGACCGGACGGGCGGTCAGGGCGTGGGAAACGGCCTGTGCCAACGACATCCGCTCGCCCGTCGACTCGGCGGCGCGCAGCCGCCCGGCCGTGATCCGGGTCCGGCACACCGACCGCGCCTCGTCCAGCAACGCCTGCCAGTAGGGCTCGGCCCGGAAGTCGTACCGGGTGCGGACCGCGGAAGCGGCGGTCAGCAGGGACAGCGCGCGCTCGTCGTCGGAACCGGCGCCGACCAGTCCCAGCGCCAGGCCCTCGAGGTCGTAGTGCTGAGGACGAGCAGAGGACGCCGGTGCTGGTCGATCTCGGCGATCACGGCGTCGCGAGCCGAGCGGTGCGGCAGCGGATGGGCGCCGACGGCCTGGTAGACCGCCTGAACGACGTCCGGCGCGGCCGCCAGCGCCGTCCACCACACCTGATCAGCGCGTCTGGCGACGTGCTGGACCGCCAGCCTGGTCTTGCCCGCCCCCGCCGGGCCGACCAGCGACACCAGCCGCTGCTCCGCGCCGAGCCGCGCCAGCGCCACCAGCTCCTCGCGCCGGCCCACGAAGGTGTCCGGAGGTGACGGGAGACCCGAGTCGCGCGGTGAGTCTTCGCGCGCGGAAGAGCGTTCGCGATACGCGCGCTGACGACACGCGTTGGAGCAGTACCGGCGACCGGAAGTCGCCTCGTTGAGCGGGTTTCGACACGTCACACAGGCGGCGATGGCCGTCATGGGAACCGACCGTACCGGCGTGTAACCGTCCGTAACACCCGCTTTTTCGGGGTTGCCGGTCCCTCCCGATGCGTGGACAGGATCATGTCCCATGACAGCGCACACCGCACACGGCGACATCCCGCTCGTGCCTCGGCAGGACCGGGAGGTGGTGGACGAGTGGCTCACGCGGATCGCCGCCGTCGTCGGCAGGGACGCGAAGGAGCACACTCCCGAGGCGTGCCGCACCGCCGCGGAGGCTGCGGAGGAGCTGAGCGCGTACCTCTGGATGCTCCGCGCCCCGCGCCGCCGAACGGACTAATCAGCCCCACTTTTTCTGGCTCGATCAAGAGATACTCACTATCCCTGTGACCAGCGGCGCAGTTCGGCAGATAGGGTGGGCTTGTTCCTGCCAGTCGAACACAAGGAGTCCGTCGTGACGGTTCGCGTAGGTGTCAACGGTTTCGGTCGCATCGGCCGCAACTTCTGGCGCGCCGTGAAGGCCAGCGGCCACGACATCGAGATCGTCGCGTTCAACGACCTCGGTGACGTCAACACCATGGCGCACCTGCTCAAGTACGACAGCATCCTGGGTCGCCTGGACGCGGACGTGCAGGTCACCGACGAGGGCATCTCCGTCGACGGCAAGGTCATCAAGGCCCTCGCCGAGCGCGACCCCGGCGCCCTGCCGTGGAAGGACCTCGGCGTCGACGTGGTCGTCGAGTCGACCGGCTTCTTCACCGACGCGACCAAGGCCCGCAAGCACGTCGACGAGGGTGGCGCCAAGAAGGTCATCATCTCCGCGCCGGCCAAGGGCGAGGACCTCACCGTCGTCATCGGCGCGAACGAGGACCAGTACGACGGCTCGCAGACCGTCATCTCGAACGCGTCCTGCACCACCAACTGCCTCGCGCCGCTGGCCAAGATCCTCAACGACAGCTTCGGCGTCGAGCAGGGCCTCATGACCACGATCCACGCGTACACGCAGGACCAGAACCTGCAGGACGCGCCGCACAGCGACCTCCGCCGTGCCCGCGCCGCCGCGCTGAACATCGTCCCGACCTCCACGGGTGCCGCGAAGGCCATCGGCCTGGTGCTGCCGGAGCTCAAGGGCAAGCTCGACGGCTACGCGCTGCGCGTCCCGGTCCCCACCGGCTCGGCCACCGACCTGACGGTCACCCTCAAGCGCGAGGTCACCCTCGACGAGGTCAACGCCGCGTACAAGGCCGCCGCCGAGGGTCCGCTGGCCGGCATCCTCAAGTACTCGACCGACCCGATCGTGTCTGCCGACATCGTCACCGACCCGCACTCGTGCATCTACGACGCGCCGCTGACCAAGGTCATCGGCAACCAGGTCAAGGTCGTCGGCTGGTACGACAACGAGTGGGGCTACTCCAACCGCCTCGCGGACCTGGTCAAGCTCGTCGCTTCCAAGATCTGAGGAAGTAACCGGTGAAGAACCTCAGCGATCTGCTCGCCGAGGGTGTCGCAGGTCGGCGCGTCCTGGTGCGCGCCGACCTGAACGTCCCCCTGGATGGCGACAAGATCACCGACGACGGCCGCGTGCGCGCGTCGGTGCCGACGATCAAGGCCCTCGCCGACGCGGGCGCCCGCGTGGTCGTCACCGCTCACCTCGGCCGCCCCAAGGGCGAGCCGGACCCCAAGTTCTCCCTGGCCCCGGCCGCCGCTCGCCTCGGTGAGCTGCTCGGCGCCGAGGTCGCGCTCGCCGGTGACCTCGTCGGCCCGTCCGCCACGTCCGTGGTCGGCGCGCTGACCGACGGTGGCGTCGTGATGCTGGAGAACGTCCGCTTCGACGCCCGCGAGACCTCGAAGGACGACGCGGAGCGCGAGGCGCTGGCCGACGAGCTGGCGTCGTTCGCGGACGTCTTCGTGTCCGACGGCTTCGGTGTCGTGCACCGCAAGCAGGCCTCGGTCTACGACGTGGCGAAGAAGCTGCCCGCGTACGTCGGCGGTCTCGTCGACGCCGAGCTGGGCGTGCTGCGCAAGCTCACCGACGACCTGGAGCGCCCGTACGTCGTGGTGCTCGGCGGCGCGAAGGTGTCCGACAAGCTCGGCGTCATCGCGAACCTGCTGACCAAGGTCGACCGGCTGCTCATCGGCGGCGGCATGGCGTACACGTTCCTCAGGGCCCAGGGCCACGAGGTCGGCAAGTCGCTGCTGCAGGAAGACCAGCTCGACCAGGTCAAGGGCTTCATCACCGAGGCCGGCAAGCGCGGCGTCGAGCTCGTGCTGCCGGTCGACGTGCTGGTCACCGCCGAGTTCGGCAACACGGAGCACGACGTCGTCGGCACCGACGCGATCCCCGCGGACAAGATGGGCCTCGACATCGGCCCGAAGTCGCGCGAGCTGTTCGCGTCGAAGCTCGCCGACGCCAGGACCGTGTTCTGGAACGGCCCGATGGGCGTCTTCGAGATCGAGACCTACGCCGGCGGCACCCGTGCCGTCGCGGAGGCTCTGGTCAAGTCGGACGCGTTCACCGTCGTCGGCGGTGGCGACTCGGCTGCGGCTGTTCGCGCGCTGGGTCTGCCCGAGGACGGGTTCTCGCACATCTCCACGGGCGGTGGCGCCTCTCTGGAGTTCCTTGAGGGCAAGGAACTGCCCGGCATCAGCGTTCTGGAGGCGTGAGATGGCAGCGCGTACCCCGCTCATCGCGGGCAACTGGAAGATGAACCTCAACCACCTCGAAGCGATCGGCCTCGTGCAGAAGATCGCCTTCTCCCTGCCGGAGAAGTACTTCGCCAAGGTCGAGGTGGCCGTTCTCCCGCCGTTCGTCGACATCCGCAGCATCCAGACCCTGGTCGACGGCGACAAGCTGCTGATCAAGTACGGCGCGCAGGACATCTCGCAGCACGACTCCGGTGCCTACACCGGTGAGGTGTCCGGCCTGATGCTCGCGAAGCTCGGCTGCCACTACGTGGTCGTCGGGCACTCCGAGCGCCGCGAGTACCACGGCGAGACGGACGCGCTGGTCAACGCCAAGATCAAGGCGGCGTTGAAGGTCGAGGTCACCCCGATCTTCTGCTTCGGCGAGAAGCTCGACGTCCGCGAGGCCAAGGGCCACCTGGAGCTGGTGCGCCAGCAGCTGGAGGACGGCCTGAAGGGCTTCACGGCGGAGCAGGTCGCCAAGATCGTGTTCGCCTACGAGCCGGTCTGGGCGATCGGCACGGGCCGCACGGCGTCGTCGGCCGACGCGCAGGAGGTGTGCTCGCTGGTCCGCTCGTTCGTGGCGGAGAAGTACGGCGAGGAGACCGCGGCCGTTGTTCGCGTGCTCTACGGCGGTTCGGTGAAGTCGTCGAACATCGGTGAGCTCATTCAGCAGAAGGACATCGACGGCGCCCTTGTCGGCGGCGCGAGCCTTCAGGCGGACGAATTCACCAAGCTGTGCGCTCTGGCTGCCGGCGGCCCTCTACCCTAAGTTGATCTGGTTAAGTCTCTAACCCCACTGGTTGCACACGTTCGGCAGTCGAACAGGTACTCTATGGCGTCGGCTGCCTGACAGCGAGGAAGAAATGATCCTGTTCCTGCAGATCCTGTTGATCGTCTCCAGCGTGCTGCTGGTGCTGCTCGTGCTCTTGCACCGCGGCCGTGGTGGCGGCCTTTCTTCGCTGTTCGGCGGCGGTATGCAGTCGAGTCTGTCCGGTTCCTCCGTTGTCGAGAAGAACCTCGACCGCCTGACGTTGTTCGTCGGCGCGATCTGGGTCATCGCCATCGTGGGTATCGGGCTGCTGATCAAGCTGCCTCCGGCAGCCTGATCAACCGTTCAGCGGCAGAAGCCCTCAGGGGCTTGGGGTAACCACTTGGTGGGGGTGTAACGGTCGATGTCCGGTGGTAACGCGATTCGCGGTACCCGCGTCGGCGCAGGCCCGATGGGCGAGTCGGAGCGCGGCGAGTCCGCGCCCCGCCGTCGGGTGTCGTACTGGTGCGCGAACGGTCACGAGTCCCGGCCTTCTTTCGCGGTCGACGCGGAAGTACCGGAGAACTGGGACTGCCCGCGTTGCGGCCTGCCCGCTGGGCGGGACGAGCAGACGCCACCCGCGCCTCCGCGCAACGAGCCGTACAAGACGCACCTTGCGTACGTGAAGGAGCGGCGCTCCGACGCGGACGGTGAGGCGATCCTCGAAGAGGCTCTCGCCAAGCTGCGCCGGCAGCGTGAAGAGCCGTAGACCTGGCTCGGTAGTTCGAACAGCTCAATGCGAAAGGCCCCCTCGACTGCGGAGAGGGGGCCTTTCGCGTGTCCGGGGTGAGGGGACCGGAATGAGTTTCAGGTTCGCCGCGTACGCGGTGTGCGTCGAGCGGGAACGGGTGTTGCTCGTCCGCTGCGGGTCCGCGTGGTCGCTGCCCGGCGGCGGCGTCGAGCACGGGGAGGACCCGTTCGACGCGGTGGTGCGCGAGTTCGCCGAGGAGACCGGCTGCGGCGCCGTGGTCGAGCGTCTGCTGGGTGTCGACTCCAGGGTGATTCCCGCGGCCGAACGGAGTGTGCCCGGCTCGGTCCCGCACCAGAACGTCGGCGTCTTCTACCGGCTCCGGATCACGAGCGGCGAACTGCGGTCCGAACCGAGCGGCGCGACCGGCGAGCCGGTGTGGACGCCGATCGCCGACGTCCCCCACCTCCGTCGGTCGTCACTGGTCGACGTCGGTCTCGCACTGGCTCGCAGCCTCCCGCCGACCGGTCACGTCACGTCCGTCCCGGTCGGCGGCCTGGTCCAGCACTGAGGCCTACCGGCGCAGCCCCGTGAACTGACGGCGCAGCATCGCCGCACCCACCAGCAGGAAGAACAGCAGCACCACGAGCGTGCTGGTCGTGCCGCTGGACGAGCTGGACAGCGTCACGTCGACGTTCCCGACGAGCACGATGCCGCACTCCGCCCGCACCTTGTGCCGGCCGGGTTCGATGCTCGCGAACTTCACCGGCGCCGTGAACTCGCCGTTCTCGTCGGCGGTGGCCTTGCCGACGTTCTGGCCCAGCGACTTCAGCGTCACGTTCGCGCCCTTGGGGCAGCCGGTGCCGGTCGCGGTCAGTGCGTCGCCCGGCTGGATGTTCTCCTTGTCGAGCACCAGGATGCCGTCACCGGGGTTGGACGGCTCGCTCGAAGACGGCGGTTCCGAGGACGACGGGGGCGTGCTCTCCGTCGTCGTGGTGGTGGTGACCGGAGGCGTCGTGGTGGTCGTCGTCGGACGCGGCGGGCGCGTGGTGACGGGCGGGTTGGTGACCGGCGGCTGGGTCACCGGGGGATTGGTGACGGGCGGCTGTGTGGTCGGTGGTGGGGTCGTCGTGGTGGTCGTCGGGATGCGGACGGTGAACGTCGTGCCCGCCGGACGCGTCGACTGGCAGACCGTCTGGATTTCGACCCGGTGCTGACCGGCGGTGGCGGTCGCCGGAACCGTTGCCGAACCGGAACCCGTTCCACGACCCGTTCCCTGGCCGCTACCCACTACCGTCTTGCCGTCCCAGAGGACGTTCACGGCGTACGTCGTGCAGTCCGGGTCGAAGTAGACCCCGGTCCACGCGACCTTGAAGGCCGTTCCGGGGGCACCGGCGTTCGGGCTGGCCGAGAGCGCCGGTGGCTGCTGGGCCGCTGCCGATGTGGTGCTCAGCACCGTAACACCAGCAGCTATAGCCACGAGTAAGCCTAAAGACCGCATTCCCTCTCCCCGGATCAGAACCTAAGGTGCGCTAGTGAGACGTCGCTTGGCCGGTGCAGGTTTACTGCTGTGGTGCGGAATTATGCTGCTGCCGTCAACGGCCTCCGCACAGGACGGGTCCGTTCAGCTCGAGGCCGATGTGGACGGTAGGCCGGTTGGAGCAGGGACCCTGGTGCTGGACCCCGCGGAGACCGCGAAGGTTTCCGTCACGGTCCGCAACAACACGAACACCGTGCAGCGCGTCAAGACCGTGCGGATCAGCGGCACGGCGCTGGCGTTGACCTTCTTCTCCTACGACACAACGGTTCCCTTCGACGTCCCGCCGAAGTCGGAGGAGACCCGCTCGTTCCCGCTGGAGCCGACGGACCTCGGCTCGCAGGCGATCGGTCTCCTTCCGGTCACGGTCGAGGTGATCGACGTGCAACGCGAGTCGATCGCGTCGGTGCGGACGACCGGGGACATCCGCGGGTCGCTGTGGTCGGTGTACGGGGCGTTCGGGCTGGGGGTGCTGGTGCTGACCGCGTTGTCGTGGGCCGGTGCGCTGATCGCGCTGGCTCGCCGGCGGCTGCCCGCGAACCGCTGGCAGCGGGCCATGCGGTTCCTGCCCGCCGGGATCGGGACCGGTCTGATCGCCGTGATCTCGTTGTCGGTGCTGCGACTGGTGGCGCCGTCGCCGTCGGCCGAGATCCCGTTCATCGTGGGCGCCGCGGCTGCCGCGTTGCTTCTTGGCTATGTGACACCGCATCCGGGTGAGCAGCAACCGTCCGAAATGGATACCGTGAGGATTCAACGGTGACTTTGTCCAGTGTGGTCGCCGCGCTGCCGCAGTACGCAGTCGGCGAGCAGATCGGCGAGGGCGGGATGGGCGTCGTCTACGGCGGCGTGCACCGGCAGCTCGGACGTCCGGTGGCGATCAAGCGGCTGCCGCACGCGGTGGCCGAGGACCCGCGGATGAGCGAGCGCTTCGAGCACGAGGCGCGGTTGCTGGCCCGGCTCGACCACCCGCACATCGTCCCGGTCTACGACTACGTGCGGCAGCAGGGCGAGCACCTGCTGGTGATGGAACGGCTCGACGGCGGCACCGTCTGGTCGCGCTTCTCGCAAGACGGGCTGACCGCGCAGCAGTCGTGCGGGATCGTGCTGGCGACCCTGTCCGGGCTGCACGCGGCGCACGAGGCCGGTGTGCTGCACCTCGACGTCAAGCCGAAGAACCTGCTCTTCACCTCGACCGGGGTGGTGAAGGTGGCGGACTTCGGCATCTCGCAGGTGGTGTCGGAGGGTGCGACGCTCGTGACGCACGGCGGCGCTGTGCTCGGCACGCCCGCCTACATCGCGCCGGAACAGGCGATGGGCAACGCGCTCACGCCCGCCGCCGACGTCTACGCGACCGGCACCGTGCTGTACGAGCTGTTGTCCGGCGATCTGCCGTTCGAGCGCGGTGGCGGCCCGCTCGCGATGATCCAGAAGCGGGTCTACCAGGACCCGCGGCCGTTGCGGAACGTGCCGGAGCCCCTTGCGGGCGTGGTGATGCGCAGCATCGCGCGGGATCCGGGCGCGCGGTACCGCAACGCCGAGACGTTCGCGATCGACCTGGCGGGCGCGGCCGGCACGTTGTTCGGCCCGGACTGGTTGACCCGGCTGGGAATTCCCGTGCACCTCGCGCCTCAGGTGTCGGCGTCGTCCACTCGTCCGTCGTTGCGGCCCGTCGAGCGCGACACGCTTTCGCTGTCGCAGCAGCCGATCCGCGCCACGCTGGTGGATCCGGTCCCCGCCGCGCGGCTCAGCGGCAGCAGCACGCTGGTGCCGGCCTCGTCGGTGATCAAGCCGCCGTCCACGCCGTGGGCGCTGTGGCTCGTGGCCGCGGTCGCTTTGCTGGCGCTGGTGGCCGTGCCGTTCCTGGTGTCCGGACGGGAACTCGTCAAGGTCACCACGAACCTCGCGAATCCCGTGCAGGAATCCGGAAACCAGCTCGTGGTCACCCTCGCCGGGATCGAACTGGCGAACGTGCAACGCGGACCGGGCGGGTTCGAGCTGCCCGGCGCCACCCGGTGGATCGTCGGCGGCGCGGTGACGGCGGCAGCGGACGGGCGGGAGTTCCTGCTCGTCTCCGACCGGACGCCGTGGCTCAGCATCATGGGGACCGGATCGGCTCTGCTGCTGCTCTTCACGCTGGCGTACCTGGAGTCGAACCTGCGGGCGTTGCGGCGCCGGCAGACCGGGGTGGCCGCGGTGATCGCGTCGGTGCCGCTCGGGTTCGGGCTCGGCCTGGCCGTGTGGCTGCTGGTGTCCGTGCTGCGGACGAGCGAGCCGACACTGCCGATCGCGCTCACGTGCGGTGTGCTCGGAGCGGCGGCGGCCCTCAGCGCCTCGCTCGCCTCTAAGCGCGTCTGACCGCCAGCTCGAAGATGTCAGCGAGCTCGTTCGCGTAGGCGGTGACGTCGGTACCCGGTCTGGCCATCAGCTCGGCCGGGGTCGCCTCCATCGCGGCCATCACCGACACCGCCATCACGCGCGGCGCGAAGTCCCGGAACTCGCCGGCCTCCTGACCCTCGCGGAACATGTCCTCCAGCTCGGCCAGCGCGGTGGCGTTCTGCTCCTCGGCCCACGTCCGCGCGGCCTCGGCGTCACGTGCGGCGGCCGCGATCTGACTGATCGCGATCAGCTCGGCGGGGTGCTCGGCGCAGTAGTGCACGAAGCCCTCGATCAGGCCGCGCAACGCCGCGCAGTAGCTCTCGGAGCCCTCGGTGCGAGCGGTCAACGCCTGGTCCATCGAGTTGTGCACGGTCAGCATGACCTGCTTCATCAGCTCCTCGCGCCTGGCGAAGTGGTACGTGATGAGCCCGGGGCTGATGCCCGCCCGCCGCGCGATCTGCACGAACGAGGCCTTCGCGTAGCCGATCTCGGCGATGGTCACGATCGCCGCCGCCACGATCTGCCCCCGCCGGGCTTCCTCGATGAAGCTCCGCTTCTCCTGGTCGCCCGACCGATTTTCTGGTTGCATGAACAGTAGCCTAGTTGAGCAACTAGTCAGGGGGAACGATGATCAGCCGAAAGGTGTTCTTGAAATCGCTCGCGGGCGCAGCGGTCCTCGCGGGTGTCAGCGGGGGAAGGGCTTCGGCGGCACCGAAGCTGCGCGGCGGCGTTTGCTACGACACGGGCGTGCTGCACGCACCAGGGGATCCGCTCAGCCGCGTCCGGTGGAGCCGCAGGCAGCTGGAACGTGAGATCGGGATGATCGCCGGCGACCTGCGCTGCCCGTCCATCACGGCGTTCGGCACCGACCTCGGCCGCCTCGCCGAGACGACGGACGTGGCACTGCGCCACGGCATGGAGGTGTTCGTCCAGCCGCGGCTCTACGACCACTCACAGGACGAGATCCTCAACCACATGGCTGAGGCCGCCCGCACCGCCGAACGCAAGCGCACGGGCGACAACATCACGTTCGTCACCGGCTGCGAGCACTTCCTGTTCACGCCCGGCATCGTTCCCGGCGACACGTTCCTGGAGCGGATCGAGAACATGCCCGGGATCCCGCAGTCGGAGTGGCAGGCGATCGTCCGCCGGTTCCGCGAGTTCATGGCGCGTGCCGTGGAGGTCGCCCGCCGCGAGTTCGGAGGCCGGATCACCTACGGCGCCGCCGCGGGTGCCGACGCGATGTGGAACGACTGGTCGCTGTTCGACATCGTCGGCCTCGACTACTACACGTACTTCAAGACCGATGCCGAGTACACGCCGGACCTCGGCAAGTACCGGCGCTGGAACAAGCCGATCATGGTCCTGGAGTTCGGCTGCTGCACCTTCACCGGCGCCGCCGAGGCCGGCGGCATGGGCTGGGACATCGTCGACTACGAGGCAGAGCCGCCGGTGATCAAGCCGGGCTACGAGCGCAACGAACGCGAGCAGGCCGAACACATCGCCCGCATGCTGCGCGTGTTCGGCAACGAGCAGCTCATGGGCGCGCACCTGTACTCGGTCATCTCACCGGACTCGCCGCACCACGCGACGTGCCGCGACCGCGACTACGACATGGCCTCGTACGGGCTGTTCAAGCCCATCCGTGAGCGGTTCGACGACGACAACTCGCCGTACCGGCTGGAGCCCAAGCAGTCGTTCCACGCCTTCCGGCGGCACAACCGCTAGTGGTGCGGGCCCGGAACGTTGCCGGGGAATTCGCGGTCAGACGGGTGCATCGCGGTGCCGCGAGGTGCCCTGCTGAGCGTGGATTCCCCCGCCAACGGTCCGGGCCGCGCCACTAGGAGGCGGTTCGCTGCTTCGGGAACGACGCCGTCACCAGGAAGCCGCCGTCCTCGGTCGGTCCAGCGGAGAACTGGCCACCCAGCAACGCTGCCCGTTCGCGCAGCCCCACGAGGCCGTGGCCGCCGCTGGGCAGTGACGAACCCTCGTCACCGGACGGCGGCGTGTTGCGCACCTCGACCAGGACGTCGCCCGCGGTGTCGTCCGCGTCGATGAGCACCGTCGCGCTCGCCCCGGTGGCGTGCTTGCGGATGTTGGTCAGGGCCTCCTGCACCGTCCGGTAGACCGCGCCGGACACCGGTGCGGCGAGGTCCTCGACCGGCCCCTTGACCTGGATGGACACCTCGAAGCCCGCGTCGGCGGCCAGTTCGGGCAGCTCGTCGAGGCCCGGTTGGCTGTCGTCGGTGGTGCGCAGCACGGACACGAGCTGGCGGAGCTCGTCGAGGGTGCGGGTCGACAACGTGCGGATGGTGCCCGCGACCTGCTTGTGCTCGGCGTCGGCCACCGCCATCCGCAGCGCGCCCGCCTGCATGGCGATGAGGCTGACCTGGTGGGAAACGACGTCGTGCATCTCGCGGGCGAGCTTTGCCCGTTCGTCGGCTCGGATGGCGTGTGCGTGCAGCACACGTTCTCTCTCGCGCGACTCGGCCAGCTCCACTATGCGGTTCGACAGCTCCTGGCGCGCGTGCGCCATGAGGGCGAGTGCGATCGGCAGGCCCGCCACCAGGAAACCGGAGATCGCCGAGGCGAAGTGCCCGTACGGGGGCCGCTCGATGAACTCCGACGGCGGCCACGCCATGAACCTGCTCAGCCACACCAGCACGCCGGCCACGATCGTCTGCCACGAGTTGATGTAGCGGCGCGCCACGGTGTACAGCGCGATCATCGACGCGAGCTGCGCGAAGCCGGTGAAGAAGCCGGGAATCGTCAGCAGGGCGACGAGGAACGGGAAGCGGCGCCTGCCCACCAGCACGATCGCGGAGATCCACGACAGCCACTCGGAGTGGAACGGCACCTCGGGCAGGCCCACCGGGTCGGCCTTCACCCACCGCAGCCGCAGCCACGCGTCGAGCAGCGCGATCAGCACGAGCCCCACGTCGAGCAGAACCATGCGGTAGTCGCCGAACAGCGACCTGCGTGAGCCGACCTCGGTGTCCGCTGTGCGGCGTGCCGGAAGCAGCGTGGTGGTCAGGATCCGGCCTCCCCTGTCAGGCGTTCGGTCCTCACCGTACTGCGCGTATGCCGCGGTTGGCATTGGCTGCCCCTTCACCCCGACCTGCCCCGTCACGGGGTAAGACACCCTAAGGCGCGGATTGGTACGGCGCGCGGCTCACATATGTGCTACCGCACACGCATCGGGGCGTGTGCGGTAGCAGGGGAGTGGTCTACGGGCAGGTCTTCCAGGCGAAGTGGTAGGTCGTCTCCAGGTTGCCGTCGGTCGAGTCCATCGTCATGAAGCTCGTCGTCGTGGCCGTGTCGGACGTGCCGGCGTAGACCCTGAGCTCGGTGTTGATGTTGAAGTTCCGCTTCTCGCCGCACGGGGAGTAGACGATCGCGGCCACCTCGGTGGTGTCCGTGGCCTGCCAGTCGTCGCTGTGGGGGCCGTTGTACCGGTGGGAGATGGACTCCGTCTGCGACATGCCCTGGAAGTAGTAGTTGGCCTTCTCGATGGCGTGAGCACCCCGCTCCAGATGAGCGAAGCCTCTGTAGTCGGCTTGAGCGATGCCGTAGGTGAAGCCCTGCGGCACGTTGACCCGCAGGTTGAGCTGGCAGTTCTTGCGCAGGTCGGTGGGCTTGGCACCCACACCGACCTGGGCCAGGTATTCGCTGTAGGTGACCGTGAAGGCCTTGTTGTCCTCGGACACCGCGACGGCCGCCGTGCCCGCGGGACAGCCCGAGCCGTTGATCGTGACGATGTCGATCGTGATGTGGTCGGGCGGCGGCGTGTCGTTCGGCGCGCCGGGCGGGATGATGATCGATGAGGCCAGCAGGGCAGCGGCAACCGCGTTGAGCATGAGGGGACCTTTCCGACGCATCTCGCAGGGTGTGGCGGCGGTGCTGAGGGTGGCGGCGGCCTTATCGAAAAATCAGCAGCGCTTCCACGAGAAGTGGAAGAGGGTGCGCACTTCTCCGCGCGTGTAGTCCATCGTCATGAAACTGTTTGTATTGGCATCCGCTGAACCCTTGTCGACGCGCAGGGCGCTGTTGACGTTGAGATTCCGCTTCTCGCCGCACGGTGCGTATACGATGTCCGCGAACTCGGTCCGGTGAGTGATCGACCAGTTGTCGTCGAACGGTCCGGTGAACGTGTGCTTCTTGAAGTTGTTCGCCGACGAGCCCTGGAAGTAGTAGTTCACGCCCTGGTGGCCGATCGCGCCGCGCGCGAGGTTCGCGTAACCCGCGTAGGTCGCTTGCGCAATGCCGTAGGTGAAGCCCTGCGGGACGTTGATCTGCAAGTTCAGCTGGCAGTTCTTGCGGAAGTCGGTCGCACCGGCGCCCTTGCCCGCCTGGGCGAGGTAGTCGTTGTAGATCACCCAGAACGACGTGTTGTCCGATGAGACGATCACTTCCGCGGTGCCCTGCTTGCACCCGGAACCGTTCACCGTCAGCACGTCGATCGTCACCCGGTCCGAAGGAATCACATCGGCGTGCGCGGGTGTGGACGACAATGTGAACAGCACGGCCAGGGCGGCTGCTGCCGTCGCTTTACGCATGAAGTTGGCCTTTCCTGGTGCCTCTTTCTCAGCGTGGAGCGGCAGCGGTGCCGCGAAGGTTAGCGCAGACCCTCAACCAATGGTGTGATCCAAATGGCCCATGTCATCCTGATGGAGCAGTTCGTGAAGAATTACCAAAGGTTGCCGGCCACCTGGTGCTGAAGGCACGAATAGTTTCCGGCATACTGACGCGCATGTCGCAAGCTGGTCTGGTGCTCGTGGTCGAGGACGAGGACCCCGTGCGGAGGTACACCGTCAGCCTGCTCGAGGACCTCGGTTTCACGGTCCTGCAGGCGAGCGACGGCACCGAGGCGATCGCGATCCTGCGCGAGCACAGCACGGAGATCAGCGCGATGCTGCTGGACCACAGCATGCCGGGTCTTTCCGGCGAGGAGGTGCTGGCCGAGCTGCGCGCCGAGGGCCTGTCCGTGCCAGTCGTACTGACCAGCGGCCACGACCGCACATCGCTGGAGCGCCGGTTCGCCGGGCACGACATCGCGGGCTACCTGCAGAAGCCGTTCCGTGCCGAGATGCTCGACGAGACGGTTCGCGTGGCCGTGGCGAAACGTGCTCAGGCTTCCTGAGCCAGTACTTCTCTGACGCGTTCGAGCAGCTCCGACTCCACGTACGGCTTCGTGATCAGCACCTCTCCGTCGAGGACCTCGTCCGTCGTGTAGCCGGACATGTAGATCACCGCGGGCGCGGCACCGGTCGAGCGCAGCAGCCGCACCAGCTCGGGGCCACCCATCTTCGGCATCACGACGTCGGTGAGCACGAGGTCGATCGTGCTGCGGTGCGCCGTGGCGAGCTGCAGCGCCTCCTGCCCGTCGCTCGCCTCGATGACCGCGTAGCCCGCGGTTTCCAGCGATCGGCGGGTCATGATCCGCACCTGCGCGTCGTCCTCCACCAACAACACAGTGCCCGCGCCCTGGTGCGAGGTGATGCGGCGTGCGCACGGTGCTTCCGGCGTGCCATCGTGTTCGTACGGCACCGGCAGGTAGACCTCGACCGTCGTGCCCTCGCCGGGCGCGCTGATCACCTCGATCTGCCCGCCGGACTGCTGCACGATGCCGAACACCGTCGACAGGCCGAGACCGGTGCCCTTGCCGACAGGTTTGGTCGTGAAGTACGGCTCGAAGACCTGCGCCTGCACGTCCGGCGCCATCCCGGAGCCCGTGTCCTGGACGCGCATCACGACGTACTCGCCCGGCCGCACGCCGACGATCCGGCCGGTGTCGCCGTGGCCGAGCGTGGCGTTCTCGATCGAGATCCTGAGCGTGCCGCCGTCGGGCATCGCGTCGCGGGAGTTGACCGCGAGGTTGAACAGGATCTGCTCGACCTGACCCGCGTCCGCCCACACGCGGGCGACGTCGCCCGGCAGATCCATCTCCAGCTCGATGTGGTCGCCGACGAGCGTGCGGAGCATCGAGTGGACCTTGGTGAGGTTGCGCTTGAGGTCGAGCGACTCCGGGTGCAGGACCTGCTGGCGGGTGAACGCGAGCAGCTGCCTCGTGAGGTTCGCCGCGCGTTCACCGGCGTGCCCGATGTCCTCGATGGCCGTGCGGCGCGGATCGTCGGGCGGGGTGCGTCGCAACAGCATCTCGCTGTTGCCGTTGACCACGGTCAGGATGTTGTTGAAGTCGTGCGCGATGCCGCCGGTCAGCCTGCCGATGGCTTCCATCTTCTGCGCGTGCCGCAGCTGGGCCTCGGTCTCGCCGACGCGTTCTTCGAGCCGTGCGCGCGCGTCCTTCAGTTCCTGCATCAGCCTGATCCCCCGCAGTGCGCTGCTGAGCTGCTGCTGCACGGCCTCGTAGATCCAGTTCGGTTCCGGGCCCTGCTCGAAGATCACGTAACCGAGGTGGTCCTCGTTGGTGTAGAGCGGGGCGACGAGCGCACTGAAGGGCTTTTCCCGGCGGAACGGGTACGGCGTCAGGTTCGTCGCGGGGAACGGGGTGTCTGGACGGTCGGTCCGCAGCTCACCGTTCTCGTACCGGACGAGCGCCCGCGCGATGCCCGGCTTGTCGTAGGCCATCACGTGGCAGCCGGGAATGCCGAGGCGGGGGAGCTCCTCGGCCAGCGCGCTCGACAGCTCCTCCACGTCGCGTGACGCGATGAGCCGTTGCCCGGCCTCACGCGCGGTCTGGTCGCGGCGCTCGTGCGAGAGGTACTTGAAACGGGCGTCCGTGGCGAACGCGTCGTCCACGAGGAGCTGAACGCGCAGCCACAGGCCGTTGATGAGCGTGGCGTCGCTGATCCGCGCCGTCACGAACCGGTACAGGTCGAACAGCGGCGGCCACCACCGCTCCGGCTCGCACCCGGCGCGCGCGCTCGCACGGATGTACTCGGCCAGGAGGTAGAGGAACTCGGCGCCGTCGACCTCGCCGCGTCCGGCCGCCATCAGCTCGACGATCAGCTGTTCGGCCCACCCGTCCGGCAGCTCCGCCGACAGCGGCCCGAGCGAGCTGCGCAGGTGGTCGGCCACGGTGTGCGCGGTCGCCGACTCGGAGATGTTCAGCGGGCCGAGAGCCGGCGCGTGCAGACCCCGGCCGGACGGCAGGCAGCCGCACGACCTGCGCACGATCAGCTCGGTCGGCATGGTCTGCGCGGAGGGGGTGGGTTCGCCCCTGACCAGTGCCAGCGCCAGTTCCGCCGCGCGGAACCCCATCTCGTAGAAGGGCGCGCGGACCGTCGTGAACCCCGGGGTGGCCGCGTTGATGTTCACCTTGCGGTGGACCCTCGCGCGCTGACCGTCGCCGGTGGTGGTGATGTAGCCCAGGTCGTGCGTGCGGACGTTCGTGTGGTTGTCATAGCCGACGACGGCGATGTCCTCCGGCGTGCGGAACCCCTGTTCCTCCAGCGCGGACACCACCCCCATGGCGAAATCGTCGTTCGCCGCCGCGATGGCGTCGGGAGGGCTGCCGGCGCGCGCGAGCATCTTGCGCACCGCGTCGGCCGCGCCGCTCGGCTCCCAGATGAACGAGTCGGGCATCGTGACCAGGTCGGGGTCCAGCGCGATCCCGTGCTTGCGCAGCGCGTTCACGTACCCCTGGTACCGCTCCTGCGCACCCGCGTGCGTTTGCGGACCCCGCACGAATGCGATGCGCTTCTTCCCGTGCACCTCGATGAGATGGTCGACGGCCCGCTCCATGCCGTCCCGGTTGTTCATCAGGATGGCCGGCCACTGCGCGAGCGTCGTCTCCACACTCACCATCGGCATCGGCGCGTACCGCTTCACGTACTCCTGCATGCCCTCGGCGCCGATGAGCTGCCCCACGCGCGTGGTCCACACGACGAGCGCGTCGATCCGCCCCGGCGACACCAGGTCGTACACGGTGTTCGCCCGCCGTTTGGGCAGTTCGGGGTGGTCGATCTCGCTGCCCACGAAGCAGACGAGGTCGCAACCGAGGTGCCGGGCACCGTCACCGACCCCGCGCCACTGCTCGCCCGCGAGCTCGATGAGCGGGCCAGTGGTGATCATCCCGATGGTGGGACGCCGCTGCGCACTGCCGTTCGCCACAAAACCCCCGCTACTCAACGCGATTCGGGATGATACGCGTTGTCGGGGGGAATGCTTGCCGCGTTACCAGGGGGATTGGTGAACACCGTACTGGACGGCCTGGCGGAGAACCCCGCGCTGCCGGCCGCGCTCCTCGACCGCCTGATCGCCGCGGCGGACCCGGTGCTGGGCGCCGACCTGGCCGGCCGTCCGGACCTCTCCGACGCACAGGTACGGGCTTTGCTGGCGCGCGACGACCCCGCGATCGTGTCCGTGCTGCTGGCGAAGGGCCGGGTCCGGACGGCGGACGTGCCGCTGACGAACCCCGCGGTCGCGCTGGCGGTGACCGAGGCGCCCGACGCCCCGCCGGCCGCGGCACGCGCGCTCGCCCAGCACCCGGATTTCAAGGCCCGCCTGCCGGAGTGGGCCCGCACGCTGCCTCCGGACGTGATCGACCTGCTCGCCCACGACCCGGACGAGCACGTGGTGGCCGAACTGGTCACCTTCCACGCGCTGCCCGCCTCCTCGGCCCAGGAGCTGAGCCGGCACCCGAGCACCGAGGTGCGCCGTGCGTTGGCCGCCAGCCCGCACACACCTGCCGACGTGCTCGTGCGCCTCGGCTCCTTCGCGCGCGAGCTCGCCGGAAACCCCGCGACCCCGCCATCGGCCGCCGCGGACCTGGTGCGCGACCACAGGGCCCGCTACCAGCTCGCGACCAGGCCCGACCTTCCTCCGCACGTCTACGGACAGCTCGCCGCGGACGTCGAACCCGGCGTCCTGGCCGCGCTGGCGGCCAATCCCGCGGTCCCGGCTTCGGTGCTGCGTCAGCTCACGGGCACCCGCGCGTTGCAGCGCGTGCTCGTGCGGAACCCGGCGATTCCGCTGGACCTGCTGGCGGAGCTGGCCGCGACCGCTCGCATCGGGCCCGAGCCGGTGCCGCGCGTCGCGTCCGCGTCGGAGGCCGAGCTGCGGACGCTGGCCGCCACCGTGAAGGGACGGATGCTGGTGGCGCGGCGTGCTGATCTGCCGTTGGACATGGTGGAGCAGCTCGTTTCGGATCCCGATCCCGCTGTCGCTGCGGCGATCGTGACCAACCCGCTGGTGCCGGTCGATCAGCTGTGGGCGCTGGTCGAGCGGCACGGGGCGCGGTTGTACCCGCGGGCGGCGCGGAATCCTTCCTGCCCGCCGGAGTTGTTGCACCACATGGCTTTGCGGGCCGCCGGGGTCGAGGAGACCTGGCGGGCGGCCGCCCGGCACCCGCACGCGCTGGGGGAGACGTTGTTGCTGTGCCTGGAGGATGCGCAGGCTCGGCACCTCGCAGCGGCGCATCCTCATCTGCCGGTCGAGAAGATCGTCGAGCTGCTGGGCAGTGAGTTCACGGCTCGGCCGGCGGCGGCGAACCCGTCGTTGCCGGTGCGTGTGATGGAAGAACTGCTGGACAGGAGTGGGGCATGACCGCGTTGCACGGGCGCGCACACCTCGTGTGCGAGGACGAGGTGATTCACCCCGACGTCTTCGTGGCGCAGAGCCCTCATACGTCACCGGTCGCCTTGTTCCGCCTCACCACGCACGCCGAAAGCTCGGTGCGGCTGGCGCTGGCGTCGCGGCGGGACCTGCCGGCGAAGGCGTACGAGCGTCTGGTGCGAGACCCCGACCCCGAGGTGGCCGAGGCCGCGGCCTCGAACCCGTCGCTGCCGGTGCACGTGATGGAGGAACTGCTCAGGACCACCACTTGATGAGGTTCGTCTCGCGCCCACTCCTCACCCGCCTGCAACAACAGCTTCCCCACACCACGACGCTGGTGCCGGGGTGAGATCGCCAGGGTGATGATCCGCGCCAGTTGGTCCTGTGTGGACTCCAGCGGGAACTCGTACCCCAGCGCCTCGCGGTTGAGCCCCGCGATCGCGGCCGCGTCCTCCAGCCACACATCACGCACAATCATGTTGCCCCCAGGGAAGCGCCTCTTCGCGAGCTAAAGCCGGCTTCATGTCAGGGCATGATCAGGAGTGGACGACCTCTTCTCTCGCGCCCCGCCGCGAGCATGGCACCTGAAGTCGACTTGAGGTCAAGCCCGACCAGGACAGCGTTGTCGCACACCGCGAACACGTTGTCCCACAACAAAAAAGGCCCCCGGCGCGAACCGGGGGCCTTCGGAGAAAGCGTCACGCCAGTGGCGGTTTGAACAACGCCGGCACCTTCGACGCGGCAGCCGTGTCCAGCAGCCACAACGTCCGGCGCCGCCCCGAAGCACCGGCGGCCGGCAGCTGCACCTCACCCGCGCCGGTCAGTCCCATGGCCACCGCGGCGGCCTTGGCCTCGCCGGTGGTCATCAGCCAGACCTCCTGCGAATGCCGGATCGCCCCCAGCGTCAGCGAGACGCGCGTGGGCGGCGGCTTCGGGCAGTTGCGCACCGCGACGACGGTCCGCTCCTTCTCGTACACCGCGGGAGAAGCGGGGAAGATCGAGGCCACGTGCCCCTCCTCGCCGACGCCCAGCATGCAGACGTCGAACGTGGGCACGTCGCCGTGGTCCTCCGGCCGGGCCAGGGACGACAGCAGATCGGCGTACGCGGAAGCGGCGGCTTCCGGGTCGTCGCCGTACTTGCCGTCCGACGGCTCCATCACGTGGACGCGCGCGGGATCCACCGGAACGTGGTCCAGCAACGCCGCGCGGGCCTGCGTCTCGTTGCGTTCCGGGTGACCGGACGGCAGGAAGCGCTCGTCGCCCCAGTACAGGTCGACGCGCGACCAGTCCACGGCGTCGCGGGCACCGTTGCGGTTCAGGTGTTCCAGGACCGCGGTGCCCGTGCGGCCGCCGGTCAGCACCACGGACGCGTAGCCGCGGGCGGTCTGGGCGTCGACCATGCGGGTCACGAGGCGGGCCGCCGCGGCGGCGGCCAGCAGGTCGCCGTCGCGGTGGACCACCACCTGGGGATTGCTCACGAGCTCGCCTTCGCCTTGGACTTCTTCGGTGCGGCAGCCTTGCCGTTGGCCGACTCCGCGGAAGCGGCGTCCATCGGCTCGGCCTTCGGGGTGGCGGGGCGGCCCTTCGTCACCTTCGACAGCGACTTCAGGGCTGCCGCGTAGACCTCGTCCGGGTCGAGCCGGCGCAGCTCCTCGGCGAGGCAGTCGCGGATCGAACGGCGCTGCAGGGCCACGCGGCGCGACGGCTGGCCGGGCTGCGACAGCGTGCCCACCTTGCCGTCCGGGCGCAGCAGGTCGACGTCGCCGGACGCACGGCCCAGCTTGACCTGCACGATGCCCTCGCCCGACGTCGCCTTGAAGCGCTTCGCGGGCACCTTCAGCCTGTCCGTCAGCCACGCCGCCAGCAGGTCGGTCGACGGGGAGTCGGCCTCGCCGGTGACCTCGGCGTCCACGATCTTCTCGTAGGGAGGCAGGTCCAGCGACGCCGCCAGCATGGCGCGCCACAACGTCAGACGCGTCCACGCCAGGTCCGTGTCGCCCGGCGCGTAGTGGGCGCGGCGGGACTCCAGGGCCTTGATCGGGTTCTTCTCGGCGGCCGCGTCGGTGATGCGGCGCTGCGCGAGCTGGCCGATCGGGTCCTTGGACGGCGAGACCGGTGCGTCGAACGGCCACCACGCCACGACCGGGGTGTCCGGCAGGAGCAGGGGCATCACGCAGGACGCGCCCTCCTTGGCGAGCTCGCCGTACAACCGCAGCACGACGACCTCGGACGCACCCGCGTCGCCACCGACGCGGATCTGCGCGTCGAGACGGGGTGCGGCCTGACGGGCCCCGCGGGCCACGACGATCACGCGGCACGGGTGCTCGCGCGAGGCGTCGTTGGCCGCGTCGATCGCGGCGTCGGTGCGCTGGCCGTCCTCGGTCACGATGACCAAAGTCAGCACGCGGCCGAGCGTCGTCGCGCCGCCTTCGTCGCGCAGGCGAACCAGCCGCGAGTTGATCTGGGACGTGGTGGTCGAGGGAAGGTCGATGATCACGGACGCCTCCAGTGCCTTCCGGTCCTGGCGGTCATCGCGTCCGCCGACGGCGGACCCCAGGTGCCTGCCTTGTACTTCTCGAGCGCCGGTTCGTCCTTGCGGGCCCAGAAGTCGAGAATCGGGTCGAGGATCTCCCAGGAGAGCTCGACCTCGTCGTTCTTCGGGAACAGCGACGGCTCACCGAGCAGCACGTCCAGCAGCAGCCGCTCGTAGGCCTCCGGCGACGACTCGGTGAACGAGTGGCCGTAGCCGAAGTCCATCGTGACGTCGCGGACCTCCATCGTGTTGCCCGGCACCTTCGAGCCGAACCGGATGGTCACGCCCTCGTCCGGCTGAACCCGGACCACGAGAGCGTTCTGGCCGAGCTCCTCGGTCGCGGTGTCGTCGAACGGCAGGTGCGGCGCCCGCTTGAACACGACGGCGACCTCGGTGACCCTGCGGCCCAGCCGCTTGCCGGTGCGCAGGTAGAACGGCACCCCGGCCCAGCGACGGGTGTTGATCTCGCACGTGATCGCGCCGAACGTCTCGGTCTTCGACTCGGGCGAGAAGCCGCCCTCCTCGAGCAGACCGGGGACCTTCTGACCGCCCTGCCAGCCACCGGTGTACTGGCCGCGCGCGGTGGTCTCCTCGAACGGCTCCGCCGGACGCGTCGCCGAGAGGATCTTCACCTTCTCCGCCCGCAGGTCCGACGGCTTGAAGGAGACCGGCTCCTCCATCGCGATCAGCGCGAGCAGCTGCAGCAGGTGGTTCTGGATGACGTCCCGCGTCGCACCGATGCCGTCGTAGTACCCGGCGCGGCCACCGAGACCGATGTCCTCGGCCATGGTGATCTGCACGTGGTCGACGTAGTTCGAGTTCCAGATGGGTTCGTACAGCTGGTTCGCGAACCGCAGCGCCAGGATGTTCTGCACGGTCTCCTTGCCGAGGTAGTGGTCGATGCGGAACACCGACTCCTCGGGGAAGACCTCGTTGACCGTGCGGTTGAGCTCCTTGGCCGACTTCAGGTCGTGGCCGAACGGCTTCTCGATGACGACCCGGCGCCACTGGTCGGGAGCCGTCTGGGCGAGACCCGCGCGCTTGAGCTGGTTGATCACGGTCGGGAACGCTCCCGGCGGGATCGACAGGTAGAACGCGTGGTTTCCGCCCGTGCCGCGCTCGGCGTCCAGCGCCGCCAGGCACGAAGCCAGGTTGTCGAACGCCTGGTCGTCGTCGAACGTGCCCTGCACGAACCGGATGCCCTCGGCGAGCTGGGACCAGACGTGCTCGTTGAACGGCGTGCGGGCGTGCTCCTTCACCGCGTCGTGCACGACCTCCATGAAGTCCTGGTCGGCCCAGTCGCGGCGGGCGAAGCCGACGAGACCGAAGCCCGGTGGCAGCAGACCGCGGTTCGCGAGGTCGTAGATCGCGGGCATCAGCTTCTTGCGCGACAGGTCACCGGTGACACCGAAGATGACCAGCGCGCTGGGTCCCGCGATGCGGGGCAGGCGCTTGTCACGCGCGTCCCGCAGCGGGTTGCGCCACTTGTCGGATGTGGTCACGAGCCGTCCTCCTGGACTGCCTCGACGAGCTGGGCCAGACCCGCGATGCGGTCCTGCAGGTGCAGCCGCAGCACGGGGCGACCGTGTTCGGCCAGCACCTGACCGTCGCCGAGCGCCTGCGCGAGCTGCAGCTGCGCCAGCGTGTAGGGACGGCCGGGCACCTCCAGGTCGTCGCCGGACTCGCCGGTGATCTGGATGAACACGCCGTTCTGATGACCGCCCTTGTGGTACTGGCCGGTCGAGTGCAGGAAGCGCGGGCCCCAGCCGAACGTGGTCTGCAGGTGCGTCCGCTTCGCGATCTCCGCGCGGAGCAACGCGAACGACGCGTCGTCGATCCTGTCCAGGTACGCCTGAACGGAGATGTAGCCGTGGTCGGGCGCCACCTCGACCAGCGCCGCAAGCGCTTCCGCGACGGTGTTGACCTTGCGCGGCGCCCAGTCGGTGCCGTGGCCCTCGACCGGACCGTCCACGAAGGACGGCGTGGTGGCCGACACCGCGGGGGCGTCGAGCAGCGCGCGAGCGGCCTTCTTGGCGGCCTCGACGTCGGGCTGGTCGAACGGGTTGATGCCGAGGACCTTGCCGACGAGCGCGGTCGCGTACTCCCACAGCAGGAACTGCGCGCCGAGCGGACCCTCGACGGCGACGTTGGCCGACCCGGTGGCCGGGCCGATCGCGACGGTCGTGGCGTCCGAACGCGCGTTCACGAAGCCTTCGGCACCGGGACCCTCGACGACGACCGGCAGCAGGCCGGTGCCGTTCTTGCCGGTCGACTCGGCGATCAGCTGCTCCGCCCAGTCACCGAACCCGACGATGCCGGAACCGGTGTCGGCGAACACGATCTTCTCCGCGCCGTGCGCGTGCGCGGCACCGAAGATCGCGGCCAGCACGACCGCCGGGTTCTCGACCGAGTCCTGCGCCAGGACCTTGGCCTCCTCGGCCGCGTCGTCGAGCAGCGACTCGACGTCGGCACCGGCGAGGTAGGACGGCACCAGACCGAACGCGGTCAGCGCCGAGTAGCGGCCACCCACGTTCGGGTCGGCCAGGAACACCTTGCGGTAGCCCGCTTCCTCGGACGCCTTCTGCAACGGCGAACCGGGGTCGGTGACCACCACGATGCGCGACGCGGCGTCGATGCCCGCGTCCGCGAAAGCCTTCTCGAAGATGCGCCGGTGGCTGTCGGTCTCGACGGTGCCACCGGACTTGGACGACACCACGATCACCGTGCGCTCGAGATCGCCCGCCAGCGCGTCGGCGACCTGGGCGGGATCGGTGGTGTCCAGCACGATCAGCGGGACGTTCTGCGTCCGCGTGATCACCTCGGGGGCCAGCGACGAACCGCCCATGCCGGCGAGTACGACGCGGTCCACGCCCTCGGCGTGCAGTTCCTCGCGCAGAGCCTTGAGCTCGGGGAGCAGCGAGCGGGACGTCTCGTGCAACGTCGTCCACGAGAGGCGGATGCTCGCCTCGGACTCGGCTTCCGGCCCCCACAGGGTCGGGTCCTGCGCGGTCAGCTTGCTCGGCACCGAATCCGCGACCAGGTCAGCAGCGATGGTGCTGACCTGGTCGGCGTTCGGTGACCTCACGATGTCGACGGAGGTCACTTGGTAATCAGCCCTTCAGTTGAGCCAGTTGGTTCGTCACCGTCTCGAGCAACTCTTCCCAGGACTTCTCGAACTTCTCGACACCCTCGGTCTCGAGGACCTTGAACACGTCCTCGATGTCGATTCCCGCGGCGGCGAGCTGGTCGAACACCTCCTGGCCCTCAGCGGCGCGTCCGGTGACCGTGTCACCGGCGATCTTGCCGCCATCGGCGACGGCCTGCAGCGTCTTCTCCGGCATCGTGTTCACGACGTCGTGCACGACGAGCTGGTCGACGTAGAGGGTCGGGGAGTAGCTCGGGTCCTTCACGCCGGTCGACGCCCACAGCGGCCGCTGCGCGTTCGCGCCGTCCGCCTTGAGAGCCTCCCAGCGCTCACCCTGGAACGTCTTCTCGAACGCGCCGTAGGCGATCCACGCGTTGGCGAGAGCAGCCTTGCCGCGCAACGCCTTCGCCTCGTCCGTGCCGATCTTGTCGAGGCGCTTGTCGATCTCGGTGTCCACCCTGGACACGAAGAACGACGCCACCGAGTGGATCGAGCGCAGGTCGTGGCCGTTCGCCTTGGCCTGCTCGAGGCCCGCGATGTAGGCCTCCATGACCTTCTCGTAGCGCTCGACGGAGAAGATCAGCGTGACGTTGACGCTGATGCCCTCGGCGATCGTCCTGGTGATCGCGGGCAGGCCGGCCTCGGTGGCCGGGATCTTCACCAGCAGGTTCGGCCGGTCCACGGTCTTCCACAGGTCCTGCGCCTCGGCCACGGTCTTGTCCGTGTCGAAGGCCAGGCGCGGGTCGACCTCGATGGAGACGCGGCCGTCCACACCGTTCGTCGAGTTGTAGATGTCGCGGAACTTGTCGCAGGCGTTGCGCACGTCGGTCGTGGTGACCTCGCGGATGGTCGCCTCGGTGTCGGCACCCCGGTTGGCGAGCTCGCGGACCTGCTCGTCGTAGGACTCGCCCTTGGACAGCGCGCCCGCGAAGATCGTCGGGTTCGTCGTGACGCCGACGACGTTCCACTCGCGGATCAGCTCGTCCAGGTTGCCGCTGGTGAGCCGCTCACGCGACAGGTCGTCGAGCCAGATCGAGACCCCGGCGCCGGACAGTGCTTCCAGTTGCGGCTTGCTCACTTGTTACCCCTCACTCGGTCAAGGGAACGGCGGGCGGCGGCGACGACGTTCTCCGTCGTGAAGCCGAACTCCTTGAACAACGTCTGGTAGTCGGCCGAGGCGCCGAAGTGCTCGATCGACACGATCTCGCCGGCGTCGCCGACGTAGCGGTACCACGGCTGTGCGATACCGGCTTCCACGGCGACGCGTGCCTTAACCGAGGACGGGATGACCGACTCGCGGTAGTCGGCGTCCTGCTTCTCGAACCAGTCGATGGAAGGCATGGACACCACACGCACTGCAACGCCCTCGCCCTGCAGAACCTTCCCGGCCTCGGCCGCCATCTGCAGCTCAGAGCCGGTGCCGATGATCACGATCTCCGGGTTGTCGTCACCGAAGAGCACGTAACCACCGCGCTTCACGCCCTCGGCGGAGGTGCCCTCCAGCGTGGGGACGTTCTGGCGGGTCAGCGCGAGGCCGACCGGGCCGATCTGCTCGATCGTGGCCTTCCACGCGTACGCGGTCTCGTTCGCGTCACCGGGGCGGACGACCGCGAAGTCCGGGATCGCGCGCAGGGCCGCGAGGTGCTCGATCGGCTGGTGCGTCGGACCGTCCTCGCCCAGGCCGATGGAGTCGTGCGTCCACACGTAGGTGACCGCCGCCTGCATGATCGCCGCGAGCCGCACGGACGGGCGCATGTAGTCGGAGAACACCAGGAAGGTGCCACCGAACGGGCGGGTCGGGCCGTGCAGCGCGATGCCGTTGAGGATCGCGCCCATCGCGTGCTCGCGGACACCGAAGTGCAGCGTGCGGCCGTACGGGCTGGTCTTCCACATGCCCGTGGAGATCGACTCCGGACCGAACGAGGGCTCGCCCTTGATCGTCGTCAGGTTCGACTCGGCCAGGTCGGCCGAACCGCCCCACAACTCGGGCAGCTTCTTCGCGAGCGCGTTGATGACCTCACCGGAGGCCTTGCGGGTCGCGACACCCTTGGCGTCCACCGGGTAGGTGGGCAGCTCGTCCGCCCAGCCCTCCGGCAGCTCACGGGCGACCAGGCGGTCCAGCAGCGCCTTGCGCTCCGGGTTCGCCGCCGCCCACGCGTCGAACGCGGGCTGCCACTGCGCCTTGGCGTGCTCACCGCGCTTGACGACCTCGCGGGCGTGCGCCAGCACCTCGTCGGCGACCTCGAAGGTCTGCTCGGGGTCGAAACCGAGGATCCGCTTGACCTCGGCGACCTCGTCGGCGCCCAGTGCGGCACCGTGCGCGGCACCGGTGTTCTGCTTGTTCGGCGCGGGGTAGCCGATGATCGTGCGCAGCAGGATGAACGACGGCTTGTCGGTCACCGCCTTGGCGTTCTCGATCGCCTCGAGGATGCCCTTCACGTTCTCGCCGGACTCCACGACCTGGACGTGCCAGCCGTAGGCCTCGTAGCGCTTCGCGGTGTCCTCGGACAGCGCGATCGTGGTGTCGTCCTCGATCGAGATCTTGTTGTCGTCGTAGAAGACGACCAGGTTGCCGAGCTGCTGCGTGCCGGCCAGCGACGACGCCTCGGAGGTCACGCCCTCCTCGATGTCACCGTCGGAGGCGATCACGAAGATGTGGTGGTCGAACGGGCTCTGCCCCGGCGCGGCGTCCGGGTCGAACAGTCCGCGCTCGCGACGGGCGGCCATGGCCATGCCGACCGCGGAGGCGAGACCGGAGCCCAGCGGGCCCGTGGTGATCTCGACACCGTTGGTGTGGCGGTACTCCGGGTGGCCGGGCGTCTTCGAGCCCCAGGTGCGCAGCGCCTTGAGGTCGTCGAGCTCCAGGCCGTAGCCGGAGAGGAACAGCTGGATGTACAGCGTCAGGCTGGAGTGGCCCGCCGAGAGCACGAACCGGTCGCGGCCGATCCAGTCCGCGTCGGCGGGGTCGTGCCGCATGGCGCGCTGGAACAGCGTGTACGCGAGCGGCGCGAGGCTCATCGCCGTGCCGGGGTGCCCGTTGCCGACCTTCTGCACGGCGTCCGCCGCCAGCACGCGGGCGGTGTCGACGGCGCGCTTGTCCAGCTCCGTCCAGTCGTCGGGCAGATCGGCCTTCGTGAGCCGGGTGATGTCGTCGGTGACGGTCACGGACTTACAGCTCCACTCTTGTCGCTAGGGCGGGCAGGCTTGATCGATCCCGAACGGCCTGACCCGCGTCTCTCCCTCGTCCTGCGGCCAGCCTAGTCCTGAGATATCCGGATGTTGCTCTGAAAGGTCTCAGGCGGGTGTGTGCCGGGGCACACCAGCACCCGAACGGGCTGTGAATTCTTTGCGCGGTTACCATCAGTCGCTGGATTTCACACCTGTCTCGACACGAGGAGCGTCCCCGCGATGAGTGCCGTCCTCGAGGCGCCCCGGTCGCCTCGCCAGGTCGTGGGCGCCTACGTGGCGCTGACCAAGCCGCGGGTCATCGAGCTCCTGCTGATCACCACGATCCCCGCGATGCTGCTCGCCCAGCACGGCCTCCCGCCGCTGTGGCTGATCGCCTGCACGCTCACCGGCGGCACCCTCGCCGCGGGGTCGGCAAATGCCCTCAACTGCTTCGTCGACGCCGACATCGACTCGGTCATGAAGCGGACGACGGCCCGCCCGCTCGCGCAGAACACCATCCCGCCGCGCAACGCCCTGATCTTCGGCATCGTGCTCGGCGTCGTCTCGTTCGCGTTCCTCTGGATCTTCGTCAACCTGATGTCGGCCGCGTTCGCCGTGGCGACGATCCTCTTCTACATCTTCGTCTACACCCTGGTGCTCAAGCGCCGCACCTCCCAGAACATCATCTGGGGCGGCATGGCGGGGTGCATGCCGGTGATCATCGGCTGGAGCGCGGTGACGGGCACCGTCGAGTGGCCGGCACTGGTCATGTTCGGCGTCATCTTCTTCTGGACTCCGCCGCACACCTGGGCCCTCGCGATGAAGTTCAAGGAGGACTACGCCCGAGCAGGTGTGCCGATGCTGCCGGTGGTGGCCACAGCTCAGCAGGTGACGCGGCAGATCGTGATCTACAGCTGGATCACCGTCGTCTGCACGCTCGCTCTCGCTCCCGTCACCTCGTGGATCTACGTGGCCGTGGCGGCGCTGTCCGGCGTGTGGTTCGCCGTCTTCGCGCACAAGCTGCACAACGTCGTGCGCCGTGGCGGGTCCACGAACACCATGAAGTTCTTCCACATGTCGAACCTCTACCTGATGCTCGTGTTCTGCGGTCTCGCCGTGGACGCCGTGGTCGGGTTGCCGGTGCTGGGCTGGCCGTTCTAGCTGCACCTCCAGGCGTACGGCTGTGGCGCCCGTTGAGTTCACCGTCTCCGGCGGCGAAGGCACGCCGCTGGAGTTCGTCGCCGCGCTCGTCGCCGCGAAGTCGCTGCTGGTCGTGACAGATCCCGGCGGGTGGGCGCAGGTCAGCCGGGGTCTCGCCGTCGGGCGCACGGCGTCCACCGCGGTCACCACGCGGGTGCGGGTGCTGCGGCTCGCCGTGGTCGATCTCCGGCACTTCCCGTCCGCGGAGTCGCTGCCGCCGATCACGGACGTCCCCGGCGACGTGGTGGCGCTGCACGACACGCGCTCGTGGGACACGGCTCCGGTCGTGCGGGCGTTGCGCGGCCTGGGGCGGCCCGTCGTGCTGTTCACCGCGGTGCACACGTCGGTGCCCGGTGTGGACCCCGCTTCGGTGCTGATCGGGTGGAGCGCGCCGCACGTCGTGATCGCCGAGCCGCTCGGTACCGGTGAGGGCAGCGTCGAGGACGCCCTGTGGCAGTTCCGCGAACTGGAGCGCCGCCGTCAGGTCCGCTTCACCGCTCTGCCGCAGCCGCCCCCGCCCGATGACCGCCCGGTCACCGTGATGGTCGCTCTGCCCGGTGCCACCGAGGGCATCGCCGGGGCGTTGCGGCCCGGCGCGGACTACGAGGTGTGGGTGCACGTCGGGGAGCACGCGGCGCCGTTGCCCGGCGATCTGGAGCTGCGGGCCGTGCTCGGCATGAACGGGCGCGAGGTGTTGTCCGAGTGGTTCGTGCTGCCCGCGGAGGGGCCCGGTCCGTGGGTGAGCTTTCCGGTCACCACGCCTTACGCGTCGGTGCCGTGGACCGGTGAGCTGGTCATCTACTCCGGTGTGGTGCCGGTGCACGTGCAGCAGGTCGTGCTGCCGGTCGGGGCGGGCGAGTCCCGTGCGCGGCTGAGGTTCCGGCTGTCGCGGACGTTCGCGGATCTCGAGCCGCTGTCGTCGCGGGTGGCGTCCGTGCTGGTGCTCGGCGAGCGGGCGCTGGTGGCGTCCGGCGGCCTGCCGTCGTGGACCAGCCTGGACCTCGGCGACCTGCCTCGTTCGCTGCCCGCGCTGTCGGGGCTGGATCCCTGGTACGGCAAGGACTTCCCGTCGTTCTGCGCCGATCTCGCCGTGCTCGCCCGGCAGGGGTCGGCGATGTACTCGCGGCTGTTCGGCTCCAGCGCGCTGGCGGATCGGATCCGGCGGCTGGCACGGGCGGGCGGCCGTCCGGCCGGGCTGATGATCGCCGAGGTGGTCCCGGGTCCGGTGCCGTGGCCGTTGATCTACGACCTGCCGTTCACCGATGGCCCGTATCGGCTGTGCGCGTCCGTGGGGCAGTTCGGGCCGTTCGGGGCCGGGGGAGAGGTGCCCGCGCACTGCCCGGTGTCGGATCACAGCGGGAACGTGTTGTGCCCCTTCGGTTTCTGGGGCCTGTCGAGCGTGCTGGAGCAGCCGGCCGGGCCGCTGGTCGCGGGCATCTCGGCGCGGCCGCGGCCGTTCGAGGTGTCGATGGCGGTCGACGCCGGCATGGACCGGTCGCTGACCGAGCGGCACGTGACCGAGCTGATGTCGATGCTTGCGCCCGAGGCCGTGTCATCGGCCTATGTCAGCCCGTCGGAGCTGGGCCTGGCGTTGGCCGACGAGTCGATGGACGTCGTGCACCTGCACTTCCGCGAAGGGTTCCTCGACGCGGAGGAGATCGAACGCTGGGACCGCGAAGGCGTGTGGCCGCGCCCGCACTGGCCGTCGCGCAAGCCGCTGGTGGTGGGGACGTCGCCGATGGCAGGCCTGGTGCGAGCGTTCGCGGAGGGCGGCGCGTCCGGCGTGATCAGCCCGGAAGCCGCCGTGCCGCACGACATGGCCGGGTGGGTGACCGGCATGGTGCTGGCGCGGCTCGCGGCGGGGTTCAGCGCGGGCGCCGCGCTGCGGCTGACGCGCTGGGAGATGATCAGCCGCGGCAACGTGACGGGGCTCGCCTACACCCTGCACGGCGGTGCGGACCTGCGACTGCGTCTCGGGTAGAAGAATTTCGGCGGGACGTGTCGGATCGGGGCCGCCGCGTTCGTAGCAGGGGTGAGACACACACCCGACCAGCTGGAGATGATCCCGATGGCGCAGTACCTCTTCAACGTCCTGCACGACTCGTCCGAGCTCGCCACGGACGAGGAGATGACGGCGATCCGGGCCTTCAACAAGCAGATCCAGGCCGACGGCCACTGGGTCTTCGCGGGTGGTCTCGCGGGCCCCGACACGTCCACCGTCGTCGACGGCAGGCACTCCGAGCCGGTCTACACCGACGGCCCCTACCTGGAGTCGAAGGAGTTCATCATCGGCTTCTGGATCATCGAGGCCGCCGACCTCGACGTGGCGCTGAAGCTCGCCTCCCAGGCCTCCCTGCACTGCAACCGCAGGGTCGAGGTCCGGCCGGTCCTGTCCGCATGACCGGCGTCGCCGAGGTGATCGCCGGGGTCCACCGCGACGAGTGGGCGCGGGTGGTCGCGACTCTGGCGAGGCGCTGCGGCGACCTCGACATCGCCGAGGAGATGGCCGCGGAGGCGTTCGCGACCGCCGTCGAACGCTGGCCGGTCGACGGCGTCCCGCCGAACCCCGGCGCGTGGCTCACGACCACCGCCCACCGCAAGGCGATCGACCGGCTCCGGCGCGAGGCCAGGCGCGAGGACAAGCACAAGGAGGCCCTGATGCTGTCCGGCCCGCCGGAGCCGGCCGGTGCCGTCGAGGACGACCGGCTCCGCCTGCTCTTCACCTGCTGCCACCCCGCTCTCGCCGTGGAGACGCGGATCGCGCTCACGCTGCGGATGGTCGGCGGGCTGACCGTGCCCGAGATCGCCCGCGCGTTCCTGGTCTCCGAGGCCGCCATGGCACAGCGGATCACCCGCGCGAAGGCGAAGATCAAGGCCGCGGGGATCCCGTACCGCGTGCCGTCGCACGAGGACCTTCCCGTGCGGCTCGCCGGGGTGCTCACCGTGCTGTTCCTGATCTTCAACGAGGGTTACCTGGTCTCGGAGCCCGGCGAGGACGCGGTGCGCGACGACCTGACCACCGAGGCGATCCGGCTGACCAGGCTGGTCCGCGCGCTGCTGCCCTCCGATGGTGAGGTCGCCGGTCTGCTGGCGCTGATGCTGCTGACGCAGGCCCGCCGGCCCGCGCGGGTGTCGGCGAACGGGGAGCTCGTCGCTCTCGCCGAGCAGGACCGCGGTGCCTGGGACCGCTCGTTGGTCGACGAGGGCCACGCGCTGGTCCGCGGGTGTCTCGCCGCCGGGCGAGCGCCGGGGCGCTACCAGGTGCTCGCCGCGATCAACGCGGTCCACACCGACGCCCTCGACGTCCGCGACACCGACTGGTCCCAGGTGGTCGCGCTCTACGACCAGCTGGTCCGGCTCGACCCGTCGCCGATCGTGCGGCTCAACCGGGCGATCGCCCTCGCCGAGCTGGACGGTCCCGAGGTCGCGCTGGCCGAGCTCGCCGGTCTGCCGCTGGAGGACTACCACGCCTACCACGCCGCGCGGGCCGACCTCCTGCGCCGGCTGGGCCGCAGCTCCGAGGCCAGGGCGGCGTACGACAGGGCCGTTGAGCTGACCGGCAACGCCGCCGAGGTCGCGTACCTCGTGCGCCGCCGTGACCAGCTGGCACGGTGACGCGTGCTCAGGAAGCCACTTTGGTGAGCAGTTCCTCGACGCACGGGTCGTCGAGGGACTCCACGATGTGCTGCCACAGCAGGAGGTTCGTCTCGGCCCACTTCGAGTAGGTCGCGGCGGCCTCCGCGTCGTAGAAGTAGTAGCCGTCGTCGGCCTTGGACACCTGCTCGCCCACGATCTTGTACGCGAGCTCCCGCAGCGTGATGCCGTTCTCCTGCAGGTACTTGTGCGCGAGGACCACCGGCGTCACCGGCAGGGCCTTGAACAGCGTGTCCGCGTCCGAGAGCGCCTGGGCCTCCAGCGAGATGTCGCGGTGGCGGGTGCGCATCTCGGCTTCGAGGACGACGCGTTCGATCCACTCGATGTCGCCGACGCAGACACCCGCGACGAACAGCGTTTTCCTGCGCAGCGCCTCGCCGTCCGTCGGCAGCGAGTTGCGGCGGACCATGTAGTTGAGGTCGTGCACGAGTGCGGCGACCTCGACGACGTCCTTCGCGGCGCCGTTGCGCTCGGCGAAGTGCACGGCCTTGTCGCGGACGAAGCTCACGTGGTGCCAGCCGTGGAACTGCAGCTTCGCGGCAAGATCCTCGCACAGCCGCCTCACGCGCTGCTCCACGTCCGCGATGACAGACCTTGGAATCGTTGTGCGCGTACGCATCATCAGCCCTCCCACCGGGTGGGCTGATGGTAGGCGTGTTACGGGTGCCTCCGTAGGGCTTCAGAGCTGGTTCGTCAGATCCTCCAGTCGGTCCTCGACCGGTACGTGCCGGTGGCTGGTCCCGGTGTCCGGGTCGTAGCTGAGGCTCCACGGCGTGACGGCACGCGACTTGACCAGGAACGTCATGGTGCCGTCGGCCGCGCGTGGGATGCGGTGGAACTCGTGCGCGAGCAACGTGCCAGTGGTGCCTTCGGTGCACTGGGTGCGGTTCGTGAGCTCCGTGCCGACGACCGTGCGGCCGCCGACGCCGAGTCGCGCGTCAAAACGTTCGTGCAGGTACGCGCCGCTCAGGATGGTGGTGCAGAAGTGGTACCGGTGGTTGTGGACGGAGTCCGCGTACCCGGTCCGCCAGTCCGACAGCGGCTTGTACTCGTGCAGCCAGAACGTGAACGGTTCGTCCGTCTCGTCGCGGAGGCACCACGCGAAGTGCGTCGTCGTCTCGCGGGAATGCGCAATCACCCAGGTCGCCTGCTGCGGTGTGAGCCCGTCGATGTACGAACGGAGCTCCTTGCGCAGGTTCGGCCGGCTCGCCCACTCGCGGAACCACACGCCGACTTCGGTCCAGTGGTCCACCACGGGGAATTCGGCGCGTTGCACGCGAGCGGCGAGCTCCTCGAGCGCGGACAACCCGGTGAACTCGGCTAGCAAGATCGATCAGCTCCTCAACTGAGCGGATGTGGAGAATTCGCGGCGGAATGCGTGGAACTTCTCTTCGAGTTCGCGGTATCCGTCGTCTGTGAGTGTGTCGCCGGTGATCTTCTCGAACAACGCCAGGAAGTCCGTTCTCGTGGTGCCCGGCGTGATGACGAAGTGGTATCCGGCCTTGGAATTGCTGATGCGCAGGAACTCGGCGCGTTCCATCGCGTACAGGAACGAGCTCTCGGTGAACCTGAGTGTCCTGGGATATGGCCTCAGCACTCCGGCGGTGTTGCTGTACAGCGTCAGCCAGGCGGAGTCGTCGAACAACTCGAGCCGATCGAGCGGCGGATCCGAAACGATCGTGACGTCGATTCTGCTGCACCGGCTGCGCGCCGCGTACAGCCCGACGAGCCCGATGCCGATCTGTTCCTTGAGCTTCGCCTGAATCTCGTCGTAGTCGCCGTCGGCTCCTTCGTTGCGCAGCAGGTACCGCGCCCGCCCGCTGATGGCGTTGTCGTCGCGCGGGTCCGCCAGCACGGCCCTGAGCTCGCATTCCGTCTGGGAGAGCAACACCCGGCCCGCCGCGTACCGCCCGGCGAACCCGCGGAAGCAGTACAGCCGCGTCCGCTCCAGGTCCTGCATCATGAGCTGGTTGAACACCGGATCGGGTCGCGCCGTCGGCTCGAACACGTGACTGGGGAAGAACTCCCGGTCCAGCGCCCGATACTCCTGAGTGAGCTCCCTGAGCGCCTTGCGACTCTCCTCGACCACCGGCGCGAGCAAGGCCTTCTGCGCCGCTTTGGACGTGACCAACGTCTGCGTGAAGCTCACGACAGCCGATATGAGCGTGCCCGTCCCCACCGCGGTCAGCAGGTTTCTCGCCGCCCCGGAATCCATTTGACTGGAAATGGCCAGCGACGCACCCGACGTCACGACGAGTATGAGGAGGAGCAACCCGGTCCGAGTCCAAAACAACTCCTGGATCAGGTTGCTGCGGATGCCTCCGGCCTCCGCGGACACGTGTCCACCTCCCGGGATCACCTCGTCGGCCGCTACCCGAACGGACGAATGCGCTCAGTGTCCGATCAAGTGCGCGGAGTCACTGTACGCGTCGGTCAAAAGATAAGGAAGCTGCTATTCGTGCGACATTTACAACCGGAATAACCGCCCTTGAGCCCAGTCGCCGGCCCGTACTCGTGCACTTCGGTGACGCCCCGTCGCGACCCGCCTTGGGCGAGTCGGATGAGGGTGACCCACACGCCCGAACGCACCCACGCCGCGTGTTCTAGCCCGCTCGTCCGCCACCCTCATTGCTCCAGTGGGCGGAGCCTCGGCCCGACCGCCATGGCAGGCCCGCAGCCCCCCGCGACCGACCTGCTACACCCCGCTCACACGCCCCCGAATACTCTCACCGACCATGCGCAACGTCCTGCTCATCGCGTCCCTGGCGCTCGCAGCGGCCACCGGCCTCGCGGGCTGCGGCAGCTCCGCCCAGCCCTCGTCCGGCACTTCGTCCGCCGCGCCGTCCACCCCGTGCAAGGCCGACGACTTCAAGGTCACCGGCGACTTCGGCGCGGCGCCCAAGGTCGAGATCCCCGCCTGCAAGCCCACCGACGAGCTCATCATCAAGGACCTGGTGCAGGGCACCGGCGCCGAGGTGAAGGCGGGTACGACGGCCTCGGTCAACTACCAGCTCACGACCTTCTCCGACAAGAAGGTGCTGGACAGCTCGTTCGACCGCGGGCAGCCGTTCGACGTCGAGAACGTGGGCCAGGCGCCCGTCATCGACGGCTGGAACGAAGGCATCATCGGGCTCAAGGAGAAGGGGCGGCGGTTGCTGATCGTCCCGCCGGCCAAGGGCTACGGCAAGGGCGGTCAGGGCATCAAGCCCAACGAGACCCTCGTCTTCGTGATCGACGGCGTGAAGGTCACCCCGGCGGCATGACGTGCCGGCCCCCGGCCGGGCAACCCGGTCGGGGGCCGCGCCGGATCACGGCAGCAGCAGCAACTTTCCGGTGGTCCGGCGCGACTGCAGGTCGGTGTGCGCCTGCGCCGCCTCCTCCAGCTCGTACCGGCCACCGATCCGGATGTTGAGCGTTCCGTCCACGATCGCCCCGAACAGGTCGGCGGCCCGCCACTCGAACTCGGCGCGGTCCAGCAGGTACGCCCCGGTCGACGGCCGCGTCAGGTACACCGACCCCGCCGCGTTCAACCGCTGCGGATCCACCGGCGGCACCGGCCCGGACGACGCCCCGAACAACGCCAGCAACCCGCGCGGCTTCAACGAGGCCAGCGACTGGTCGAACGTGTCGCGCCCGACCCCGTCGTACACCACGTCGACCTTCTCGATCTGCGACGCGAAGTCCCCGTACCGCAGCACCTGGTCGGCACCGGCCTCCCTGGCCAGCGCCTCCTTCTCGTCGGTCGACACGGTCGCGACCACGAACGCACCACGAGCCTTCGCCCACTGCGTCAGCAGCAGCCCGACGCCACCGGCCGCCGCGTGCACGAGCACCCGGTCGCCGTCCTTCACGACATGCGTCGAGTGCGTCAGGTAGTGCGCGGTGATGCCCTGCAGCAGAGCGGCCGCGGCCAGCTCGACGTCCAGCCCGTCGGGAACCCGGACCGCGGCCGAAGCCGGCACCACGACCTCGGACGCGTAGCTGCCCAGTACGGACATCCACGCCACCCGGTCACCGACGGCGAAGTCAGCGGAGTTCGACGCGACGACCTCGCCCGCGCCCTCGAGCCCCAAAGCGGTGGGCAACGGCACCGAGTACTGGCCGCTGCGCTGGTAGGTGTCGATGTAGTTGACCCCGGCCGCGCCGACCCGCACCAGCAGCTCGCCGTCACCGGGCACCGGCGCCGGCACGTCCGAGTACTCGAGCACCTCCGGGCCACCCGCCGAACGCACCACCACTGCCTTGGGCATCTGTCCTCCTTGATCGACTCAACCCGCTCAACCCGGGTCACGGCCCCGATGTTCCCGTTCCCGCCAGGTGGGAACCACTACGGTCGTTCAGCATGGGGGCGTTCGGCTTGTTCTGCTCGGCGCGGGTCATCTCACTTCTCGGCGGCGCCATGGCGGTGGTCGCGCTGCCGTTCGCGGTCCTCGACCACGGCACGGTGCTCGACTCCGGCCTGGTGCTGGCCGCGCGGCTCGTTCCCCATCTGGGACTGGTGCTGATCGGTGGCTCCACAGCGGACAGGTTCAGCCGGTCGGCCGTCCTCACCGTCAGCCACGTCGGGTCCGGTGTGGCGCAGGCCGTGGCTGCCACAGCACTTCTGACCGGCAACTACCACCTCGGTCTCCTCGTGGCGCTCCAGGCGACGCAGGGCGCGTTCGGCGCCTTCACCTCACCTGCGGCGCGCGGCGTGCTCCCGGAACTGGTCGAACCCGGCCGCCTGCAGAAGGCGAACTCGCTGCTCAGCGCCGCCCGCTACGGCACGGGTCTGATCGGCCCCGCGGCGGCGGGCCTCGCCGCGGCCACCATCGGCGCGGGCTGGGCGCTGGCGTTCGACGCCGTCACCTTCCTGACCGCGGCCGTGCTGTACGCGAAGCTGAGGCTGCCCGGCAAACCGGCCAAGAGCAGCCTCACCCAGGACCTCAAGGAGGGCTGGGACACGTTCCGCACCACCACGTGGGTGTGGACGATGGTGCTCTCCTTCTGCCTCACCAACGCCATCTACACCGGCGTGTGGACGGTGCTCGGCCTGGCGATCGCGAAGCGGACCATCGGCGAGTTCGAGTGGGGCGTGGTGCTCAGCGCGTCGGGCGCGGGCCTCGCCCTCATCACCCTGATCCTGTACCGGACGCGCACCGTGCCGCTGTGGATCGCCACGCTCGTCACTCTCGTCGCGGCCGCCCCGCTGCTCGCGCTGGGACTTCAGGCGAACACACCGACGCTCGTCGTCATCGCGTTCGTCGAAGGCATGGGCATGGGCACGTGGGTGATCGCCTGGGAGACGTCGTTGCAGCGCAACGTTCCCAACCACATGCTGTCCCGCGTCGCCGCCTACGACGAGTTCGGCTCCTACCTGGCGATCCCCCTCGGCGCCGTCACCGCGCCGCTGGTCGCCGCGAAGATCGGCGACACCACTACCGCGACGATCGCGGCGTTCGCCTACGTCGTCGCGGCCCTGATCCCGCTGCCGTCACTCCTCGCCCAGCGCCACGCGGCGCGCGAGCCCGAGCGGCAGAGCGCCTGACCCCGCGATCCGGTCGTGGAAGTCGCGCAACGATCCCAGCCCCGCGGCCAGGTACTCGTCGCGGATCAGGTCGATCTCCAACGCGCCGGTCAGATAGGAGGGTGCCTGCGTCGGCCACGCGCAGTACCGCTTCACCTCGCCGACCGCCGTGCCCGGTGTCAGCGCCGTGCGCGACACCATGAACGACTCGGCTTCGTCGGGCGTCATGTCACCGCAGTGCAGCGCCGTGTCGACGATCATCCGCGCCGCGCGGAACAACCGCGCCTCGACGTGCCCCATCAAAGCGCCGCGGGTCGTGTAGTAGCCGACCGACCGCAGCAGCTTCTCCGCGTACAGCGCCCAGCCCTCGGAGAAGTACGACGTCCGGAACACCTTCCGCAGCGGGTGCGCGGAACCCTGCGCCGCCACCCAGGCCGAGTGCCAGTGGTGGCCGGGGTAGGCCTCGTGCACCGAGATCGTCGGCAGCTGCGAGCGCGCGTTGGTGCGCAGCCGGTGCGTGATCTGCTCGTCCGTGGCGTTGTCCGGCGTGAACGGCACGAAGAAGTAGCCCGTGCGCAGGGACGTCAGCGGCGGCGGGCCGAGGTAGCTCGCGACCGACATGATCGGCCGCTGGAACGGCAGCGACGGCACCACGCTGCACTCCTCGCCGTCGGGCAGCGTCACCAGCGAGTGCTCGACCAGCGCCGCACGTGCCCGCCGGGTCTCCGCCTCGTACTCGGCGCGCATCGCCTCCAGCGTCGGCGGGTGGTCGTCCTGCAGCGAGCTCATCACCGAGCGCCAGTCGGGGGAGCCGGCCAGCTCGATCAGCTCCGCCTCCAGCGAGGCGTAGGCGTCCTGGCCGCGCTGGTGCAGCTCCGGCGCGCCGTAGCCGAGCAACTCCTTGTCCTGCAACACGGCCGAGTAGAGCTTCTCGCCCATCCTCCAGTCACCGCTCGCCCGCACGGCGAGGTCCTGCAGGAACGCCGCGTACCGGTCGAACGCCTCCGCGGCGGGCACGGCGGCCTCCACCAGCTGGGCGCGCAGCGCCGGTGAGGACACCTCCAGCGGCAGCGCGTCCAGCAGGAACGAACGCCCGGTCCTCACCTGCTCCATCGCCCGTCGCACGACCAGCGGCGACGCCAGTGACGCGTCGAGGTTCGCCTCGGCTGCCGCGAAGACCGAGGGCACCTCGCGCAGCTTCGCGACCGCGCAGGCGACGAGCTCGGCCTCCGGCAGCAGCCGGTGCAGGAACGGCGAGAGCAGTCCGAAGAAGACCATCCCCGAGTACTCGTGCGGATCACGCCGCCACGACGGCCACGCCTCCACGGCCAGCGCGCCGCGCAGCACCGACAGCGCGAGATCGCGGTCCACCGACTTCGGCAACGGCTCCAGCCGTGCGAGCCACGCGCCCTTCTCCCTCGCCCGCTGCTCGAACGCGGAAGCGGAGAAGTCCCCGAACGTCGAGTAGTGGGGAAGCGAGCCGACCTGCGCGGCGTGGGCTGGATGATGATCGAAGTACCACGTGAGGAAGGACGTCAGCGTGTCGGTGGTCACCCGACCGAACCTACTAGCTGGTTTTACAGTGTGGGGGTGTCTGATCAAACCACTCAGAAGCGCATCGCGGAGTTCGTGAAGGCCCACGGCAAGCCGGGCGCGGCGGTCAGGGCCGTCGTGGAGCCGATCGGCCGGGCCGGCGCGCGCATCGTGCTGGTCGGAGCTGACGGCGCCATGGGCGACGTGATGGCCAAGGACGTCGAGTCCGCCACCAAGGCCGTCGACGCCGTCGACAACGTCGAGCAGGCCGAATGGGACCGCGAGACCACCGCCGCCACGAAGATCGGCTTCGAGCACCGCCGCAAGATGGCCAAGATGCAGTCGTGAGGGTCGTGTTCGCCTCCTGCGCCGCGCTGCCCAAGGGTGACGGCGACGAGGACAACCTGGTCGAGGTCCTGCGGCGGGACGGTGTGGACGTCGAGTGGCAGCCCTGGGGCGACGCCGTCGACGCCGACCTCGTGGTGCTGCGCACCACCTGGGACTACCCCGAGCGCCTCGGCGAGTTCCTGGCGTGGTGCGAAAGCGTGCCCGTGCTGGCGAACCCGCTTCCGGTGGTCCGCTGGAACACCGACAAGTCCTACCTGGTCGACCTCGAGGAGCGTGGTGTCGCCGTCGTGCCCACCACCGTCGTGGAGCCGGGGGAGGAGCCGCACTTCCCGGACGGCGAGTTCGTGGTGAAGCCCGCCGTCGGCGCGGGTTCGCGCGGTGCCGGGCGGTTCACCGACCATGCCGCAGCCCGCGCGCACTTCGAAGCCCTTGGCGTCAAAGCGCTGGTGCAGCCTTATCAGTCCAGTGTGGACGCACACGGCGAGACCGCGCTGGTGTTCTTCGCCGGTGAGTACTCCCACTCGTTCCACAAAGGACCGATGCTCGGGCGTGGCCTGGCCGAGTCGGAGTCCGGCCTGTACGTGGAGGAGCGGCTGCGCGGCATCGAACCGACCGCGCGGCAGACCGAGCTCGCGAACCAGGTCCTTGACGTTGCCGCCGAGCTGCTTTCGTTGCGGCGTCAGGACTTCCTCTACGCCCGTGTGGACGTGGTCGAGGGAGGGAACGGCGAACCGCTGCTGCTGGAGCTGGAACTCACCGAGCCCTCGCTCGGCTTCAAGCTCACCGGCGAGGAAGCCGCCGGCCGGTTCAGCGCGGCGGTCAGGCAGGCGATGTCCCGATAAAGAAGAGTTCCGGGGGGAATCATGAAAGCTGTCGTCAACGGCATCACCATCGGCTACGACGACGAAGGCTCCGGCGACGACGTGCTCGTCCTGGTGCACGGCCACCCGTTCGACCGCTCGATGTGGCGGCCGCAGGCCGAGCACTTCAGCGCGGCCGGCTGGCGCGTGATCGCCGCGGACCTGCGCGGCTACGGCGAGTCGACCGTCGTTCCCGGCGTCACGCCGCTGTCGGAGTTCGCCGGGGACGTCGCCGGGCTGCTCGATCACCTCGGCGTCGAGAGGTTCGTGCTCGGCGGCCTGTCGATGGGCGGCCAGATCGTCCTGGAGTTCCAGCGGCTGTACGGCGAGCGCACGAGAGGGCTGATCCTGGCCGACACGTTCGCCCAGGGAGAGACCCCGCAGGGTCGCCGCAACCGCAACGACATGGCCGACCGCCTGCTGCGCGAGGGCATGTCCGGCTACGCGGACGAGGTGCTGTGGAAGATGGTGGCGCGGCACAACGCCGGCCCCGTCTCCGAACACGTGTCCCGAATGATGCACAACGCTCCGGCGGAAGGTGCCGCGGCGGCGCTGCGAGGCCGCGCGGAACGGCCCGACTACACCGAGTTGCTCGCCACGATCACCGTGCCGACCCTCGTGGTGGTCGGCAGTGACGACGAGTTCACGCCGGTGCCGGACGCGGAGTACATGCACGAGCGCGTCCCGGGTTCGGCACTGGTCGTGGTCGACGGTGCCGCCCACATGCCGAACCTGGAACGCCCCGAGGTGTTCAACAAAGCGGTCGCGGAACTTCTAGCGCGGTCACAGCGCTAGCGCAGGTCTGAGCCGATGCCGGTGAGCCCGCGGACCTCCATCTCCGACTGCTTGGCGGGGTCCGCGGGTTCCTTGCTGAGGATCGTGCCCAGGAACCCGGCGAGGAACGACAGCGGGATCGACACGATGCCGGGGTTGGACAGCGGGAAGAACGCGAAGTCGGCGTCCGGGAACACCGACGACTTCGACCCGGAGATGGCGGGTGAGAACGCGATGAGCAGCACGCACGACGTAAGACCGCCGTAGATGCTCCACAAAGTGCCGCGCGTGTTGAAACGCTTCCAGAACAGGGAGTAAAGCAGCGTCGGCAGGTTCGCGGACGCGGCCAATGCGAAGGCGAGAGCGACCAGGAAGGCAACGTTCTGCCCGTTGGCCGCGATACCGCCGACAATCGCGAGCACACCGACGCACACCGCGGTGATGCGGGCGACCCGGACCTCGTCGCGCGGGTCCGCCTCACCGTGCTTGATGACGTTCGCGTAGACGTCGTGCGCGAAGGAGGCGGACGCCGTCAGCGTCAGACCGGCGACGACGGCGAGGATCGTGGCGAACGCCACCGCGCAGACGATGCCGAGCAGCACCGTGCCGCCGACCTGGAACGCGAGCAGCGGCGCGGCGGAGTTCTCGCCGCCGGGAGCGCCGGTGATCTTGTCGGTGCCGACCAGCGCCATGGCGCCGAAGCCGATGACCAGCGTGCACGAGTAGAAGATGGCCATCATCCACGTGGCCCACACGACCGACTTACGTGCCTCGCGCGCGTTCGGCACGGTGTAGAAGCGCATCAGCACGTGGGGGAGCGACGCGGTGCCCAGCACCAGGGCCAGTGCCAGCGACAGGAAGTCGATCTTGGACAGGTCGCTCGCGCCGTACTTCACACCCGGCGAGAGCACCGCCTCGCCCAGCGGCGACTTCTGCGTCGCGCGGTCGAGCATCGCGGACATGTCGAAGCCGAACTTGCCGATCAGGAAGATCGTCAGCAGCGTGACGGTGAGGATGAGCAGCACGGCCTTGATGATCTGCACCCAGGTGGTGCCCTTCATGCCGCCGACCAGCACGTACAGCACCATGACGATGCCGACGACGGCGATGATGATGGCCTGGCCCACGGAGCTGTGCACGTCCAGCAGCAGCGCCATCAGACCGCCGGCACCCGCCATCTGCGCGATCATGTAGAAGAGCGAGATGACCAGCGTCGCGTTGGCCGCGGCGGCGCGGACCGGGCGCTGGCGCATGCGGAACGCCATGACGTCGCCCATCGTGTAGCGGCCGGTGTTGCGCAGCCGTTCCGCGATGAGCATCAGGCCGATCAGCCAGGCCACGACCCAGCCGATCGAGTAGAGGAAGCCGTCGTAGCCGTTCACCGCGATGGCACCGGAGATGCCCAGGAACGACGCGGCGGAGAGGAAGTCACCCGAGAGTGCGATGCCGTTCTGCGTGCCGGTGAAGCTGCTGCCCGCGGCGTAGTAGTCCGAGGCGCTGACGTTCCGCGTCGACGCGCGATAGACGATGTACAGCGTCAGCAGGACGAAGATGCCGAAAACGGACAGGTTGATCGCGGTGTTCGTCCCGGTCACACGAGCTCCTCATCGGTCTCCGCGAGCGCGCGCACCTTTTCTACCTGCGGGTCGAGCCTCTTCTTGGAGTACCGGGCGTACGCCATCGTGATGATGATGGTCGTGACGAACTGGAGGAATCCCATCGTCAGGCCGACGTTCACCGTTCCGAAGAGCGGCGTGCTCATGAAGTCCGCGGCGTAAGCGGAAAGCAATACGAACGTTACGTACCAAGTGAGGAACAGCACCGTCGCGGGAAGAATGAATCGCCTCACCCGGCGCTTCAGCGCGAGAAAATCCTCACTCGTTTGGATGGCACCGAAATCAGGCTCACCGTCACCATCTATGAGCAATGAGTGATGACGGTCGTCAAAGGTCGCGAATCCGGGGGAGGCCGGGCGTGACACGGAGGGCAGCGCCTTCGTCATCAACCGCTCGCATTCGTTACGGGGAGTACCCGGCGCGCGCCATCGAGGCGGCTGCGGCCGGACCGGGGGTGGAGGGCGCAAGCGTAACCACGCGTGGCGGTGAGTCAATCCCCCGACTCCGCAGGACCACCCCATGAGGTGGGCTGTCACGTTGGGTGATCAGTCGTACACGCCCGAGGTCGTTGTCGCGTCACGCTCTCTGGCCTACTATCCGCTCACACCCGATACGGCTGATCTGGATATCGAGCTGCGGGTGTCTCGACTCGCGGGGATTCACCAGGCCAGGAGGTAGCCGATAGTGGGGCACTTCGAGCGCGCCTTGGGGATCATTTCGTGAATGTCGAGTGGAGAAAGATCAGCGACTGGCGCAACTGGCGCCTGCCCGTCAAGCTCGGCGTCGTGCTGCTGGTGCCGGTCGCCGTGGCGATCGGCGCGGGCGCGCTGCAGATCTCGGGTTACGTCGACCGGTCCAACAACTACGTGCAGATGCAGGGCCTGGTCCGGCTACGGGCAGATCTCGCGCCATTGATCTCCAGCGTCCAGCAGGAACGCACGCTCGCCGCCCAGAGCGCGACCAGCGGCTCCGGCGTCGGCGCCTACCAGAACCAGATCAGCGCCACCGACAACGCCGCCGCGACCGTGCGCCGCCGCGTCGAGCGCGCCGAAGGGCTGAGCGACGTCGCCCGCAACCGCTTCACGGAGATGGGCGGCCAGCTCGACACGTTGAAGAGCGTGCGCGAGAAGGTCGTCCAGGGCGGCGACGGCGGCGACCCGACCGGCGGCACCGCCGGCTACAGCGCCGTCGTGAAGTCGCTCCTGGACTTCGAGCAGGCGCTCATCAGCCAGTTCAGCGACCAGGCCATCTCCGGCACGGCGATGGCGCTGCACAACATGGTCATCGCCCAGGAGCAGGTCTCCCAGCAGCACGCGATCGTCCTGGCCGGAATCGGGCGGACCAAGCTCCTCGGCGCCGAGATCCGCACGCTGGAGCAGTCCGACATCCGGTTGCAGGACCGCCTCAACGACTTCCAGGCCATCGCCACCGCCCAGCAGCGTCGCGAGTACGAGCAGACCGTCACCGGTGCCGTCGTCGCGAACCGCACGGTGCTGGTCGAACGCGCGCTCACCCAGCCCGACGGCGTGCCGGCGCCCACGACGCGGCCCGGTCAGCCGAAGCCGCCGCCGTCGTTCGGCATCGCGGTGGACGAGTGGAACAACGCGTCCGGCACGACCACGCGCCTGATGGAAAAGGTCACCCGCACACTGCAGGACGAGCTCGCGAGCACGGCAGAGGCGCTGCAGGACGACACGTCCAACAAGGCGGGCGCCGCCGCGGTCATCCTGCTCGCGATGCTGATCATCGCCGGCGCGCTCGGCTTCGTCATCGGCCGCTACCTGCTGCGCTCGCTGTCCGAGCTGCGGCACTCCGCGCTCGACGTGGCGCACCACCACCTGCCGGAGGTCGTCGCCGCGATCCGCGCCGACCGCAAGCCGGACACCGAGATCGAACCGGTGCCCGTGCACACCACCGAGGAGTTCGGCCAGCTGGCGCGCGCGTTCGACGCCGTGCACGAGCAGGCGATCCGGTCCGCCGTCGAGCAGTCGTCGCTGCGGTCGGGCATGAAGAACATCTTCGTCAACCTGTCGCGCCGCTCGCAGGGTCTCGTCGAACGCCAGCTCAAGCTCATGGAGGAGCTGGAGCGCCACGAGGAGAACCCGGAGCAGCTCGCCAACCTCTTCAAGCTCGACCACCTCGCGACGCGCATGCGCCGCAACAACGAGAACCTGATGGTGCTGTCCGGCACCGACGTCGCGCGCCGGTTCCACCAGCCGGTCCCGCTGGCGGATGTGCTGCGCGCCGCCGCGTCGGAGATCGAGCACTACCAGCGAGTCGTGGTGAAGTCGACGCCGACGGTGGAGATCGTCGGCTACGCGGCCAGCGACCTCGTGCGCCTCGTCGCCGAGCTGCTGGACAACGCCACCGCGTTCTCCGCGCCCACCACCCAGGTCATGATCGGCTCGCGGATCGACCAGCAGGGCGCCGTGCTCGTCGAGGTCGCCGACCAGGGCATCGGCATGGGCACGGCCGAGCTGACCGAGGCGAACGAACGGCTTTCCTCCGGTGCAGAAGACGATGTGCCGGTGTCACGCCAGATGGGTCTGTTCGTGGTCGGTCGTCTCGCGGCGCGCCACGGCATCACCGTCCGCTTGCGCGCGTCTGGTGAGGGCAGGGAAGGCCTGCGCGCGTTCGTCCTCGTGCCCGCGGAGCTCGTCCGTTCGCACGAGGCGCCCGCCGCGCCCGCCCAGCCGCGGCACGCCGCGCTGCCGCAGCCGAAGCAGGTGCCGGCGAAGCAGCCGCACGTGGTCGTGAAGACCCCGAACCTGGCTCCGCCGCCGGCCGCGGTCGCTCCCGCCATCGAACAGCCGCGCGAGTCGGCCGAGTGGACGTCGTTCCGCGGCGCCGCGATCGACGAGGCGCTGCCCCAGCGGCAAGCCCGCCACACGCCGAACGGAACTTCGAACGGGTCGCCAAACGAGACGCGACCCACCCATGTTGAGACGACTTCTTCCTGGTTCGCCGGAAGCGGCGTCTCGGACGAACCGGTCAACGGTGATCGTTCGTCGCCAGCTTCCCGACCTGGGCCGTCACCCTCCGTAGCGGCTTCCTGGTTCGGCAAGAAGTCCGCGGGAACGGTCTGGGAACAGCCGGGCGACCCCGCGACGGACGCCGGTGAGACAGATGCCGGGTTGCCGAAACGGGCGCCGCGTAAGAATCTGCTCCCCGACCTCGCGGAACGTCCCGAGAACGGTGCCCGCCCGCCGGCGGCGCCGGCCAAGCGCGATCCGGAGCGGGCACGAGGCTTTCTCGCCAGCTACCAGACGGGTATCCGCCAGATGCCGCTGGGCAGCAACGGGAACGGAAAAGGCCAGGGGAACGGGGAAAAGGCATGAGCACGCCTCAGTCACGCCAGGTGGACCAGTTCGGCTGGCTGATCACGAACTTCACCGATCGCGTACCGGGGGTCGCCCACGCGATCGTGATCTCGGTGGACGGCCTGCTGCTCACCAAGTCGACCGGTCTGCCGCCGGACCGCGCGGAGCAGCTGGCCGCGATCGCCGCGGGCGTCGCATCACTGACGATGAGCGCCTCGCGTTGTTTCGAGGGCGGCGGAGTGTTGCGCACCGTGATCGAGATGGACTACGGGATCATGCTCCTCATGTCCATTCGAGACGGGTCTTGTTTGGTGGTTCTCGCCGCGCCCGACAGCGACGTCGGCCAAGTGGCCTACGAGATGACCGTGGTCGTCGACCAGGTGGGCCAGATCCTCACTCCCGAACTGCGAGCGCAGCTGCACAGCGTGAGGTGATGATGAGTTCGGCCGCTGACGCGCATCGTCGACGCAGGCGGGGGGAGTCCCCCGCCGAGCAGACGTTCGCCGACCTGATGAACGGGTTCTCCCTGGACTCGGGTCGCAAGCGAACGCGCTCTGAGTCCCCGGTGCCCGCGCGGGAAGCGACTCCCGTTGCAGAGCAACAAGAAACACCTGTCTTCGAGACCCCGGTCCCGGAGCTTTCCGACGCCTCGATCGTGCGTGCATATGCCTGGACCGGAGGGCGCACACGGTCGAACATCAACCTCGAGATCGAGACACTTGTCTCCGCCAATGATCAGAGTCGGCAGTCTGCAGGTATCTTGCAGGCTGAGCACCAACACGTCGTCGAGTTGTGCCGCTCACCGCGATCCGTCGCGGAGGTGGCCGCACTGATGCGCCTCCCGCTGGGAGTCGTCAAGGTGCTGCTCGGCGACATGGCGGAACGAGGTCTGGTGGACGTGCACCAGACCGCTTCCGCAGGCGGTGTCACGCCGGACCTCGGGTTGATGGAGAGAGTGCTGAGTGGACTACGTCGGCTCTAGATTTCCCGACTTCGGGCCCCCTGGGCCGCCTGGACGGGAGCTGACTTCGGCCAAGATCGTCGTCGCGGGTGGCTTCGGCGTCGGCAAGAGCACCTTCATCAGGTCGATCGTGGAAAACGATCTGCTGACCATGACCGCGCTCCCACCGGAGCGCGCGGGTCTGGTCACCGAGCTGGTGCGCATACAGTTCGGCCGCGTGTGGCTCGATCCGGGCCTCGCGCTGCACCTCTTCGTGGCCCCGCAGTGGCAGGACCCGCGGGCGGGCTGGAACGACGTGGTGCGCGGCGCCGTCGGTGCCGTGGTGCTGTTCGACGTGATGCGCCCAGCGGACTCCGTCGACGCCATGCGGTACTTCGAGGACCACAAGATCCCGTACGTGCTGGCGCTGAACAACGTGCACGCGTCGGTGCGGTCGGACGTGAAGGCGATCATCCGCGGGATGGGCATCGCTCCCGAGGTTCCTGTCGTGAACTGCGATCCGCGGGTGCGCCTGTCGGTGCGGGAAACGCTGATCACGCTGACCGAGCACGCCAAGCTGGACCGGTGGCGGCGCCGGCCCGGCCCTGACGAGACCACGCCGCTCGCGCCGGTCTGCTGAGCTTGGAGCAGCTCCAAGCGCTCTCGCGGAGGATTGGTTGAGCGGCGAACCAGGTCGTGTCAGGCGAGCGGTGCGGGCCTTCGTCACCGACGACAACCTCGACCTCTACCTGCTCGTGGTGGCCGGCTTCGTCTTCACGGTCCTGGGCATCACGGGGCTCGTCGGCCTGGAGAAGCTGGCGTCGGCCGTGCTGGCCCTGCTGGCGATCCTGGCGATCTCGCAGATCAAGTCGAGGAAGCTGACCCAGCAGATCACCCGGACCAGGACCGGCGCCGTCGCGTTGCGCGCCGAGTTCCCGGCTGACCTGATCGACCGCAGGGCGAGGGCCTACGACATCCTGCTGGTCGGGCTCACCATGACCAGGACCGTGCAGGGCATGCGCACCGACCTGCCCGCGATCCTGAAGACCGGCGGACGGGTGCGTGTGCTGGTGCTCGATCCCGGCGACGAGTCCCTGATGGTGGTCGCGGACCGGCACCGGCCGCACTCCCAGGGCGTCGAGCACCTGCGCACCAGGATCCGGGCGACCTTGGACGACCTCACCGCGCTGCGGGAGCGGCACGGCGGCCGGCTGGAGATCCGGGTGCTGTCCAGCATCCCGTCCGCGGGCTTCAACTGCCTGGACGCGCACGGGCCGAACGGTGTCGTGTGCGTGCAGCACTACGAGTTCCACCCGGAGGGCGAAGCGGCTCCGATCATGGTGTTCTCGAAGAACGACGCTCCCTGGTACCAGCGTTTCGGCGACGAGGCCGAGCGGCTGTGGGAGTCCGGCGCCGACTGGCCGTCCAGCGCGGTGGCGGAGCGGTCCTCCGTCAGCCCGTCGAACGGTTGAGCAGACCTGCCGTCAGCGCAGGCAGGTGAGCTGCCGGGTGTGCACGGGCACGTGGTTCCCGGCGAGCCCGTTGACGAGGCCGGCGAGTGAGACCGGCTGGTCCAGCAGGAGCTCGTCGCCGGACATCAGGAACGCCGGCACGAGAACCGCGGCAGCCTCTTCGGTGAGCTGGTCGGCGATGTCGCAGAGAAACGCCGCCTGGCCGCGGACGCGAGCGATCAGCCCGCTCCTGCCGTCGTGCTCGGCGATGATCCGGTCGAGGTTCCAGCTGTCGAGGCAGATCCGGTTGTCGAAGACGGGCCGTGCACCGGACACGACGCCCAGCGCCACGGCGGCGGTCGCGGCGTCGACGCTGAGGACGTGGGCCAGCACCTGGTCGGCGTTCCACCCGCCGTCGGCTGCTTCACCGAGGCCGGGTTCCTCTGCCTCTTCGAAGAACTTCGAGTAGGCGCTGCGGAGTGCGGTCGTGTCCATCGGGCCGTCCTTCGTCGGCAGGAATGTGCAACCGATGGTTGCACGTCGACCCATTACCTGCAACCTTCAGGTTGCGCAAATATTGACAAGATCGCTACGATGACTTCAGTGTTGACCGAAGGAAAGGCTCCGTCATGAGCGTGGGCAGGGAAACCCGGCTGTCCGCCTGGATCGAGCGGTTCGCGGCCCACTTCGCCGAGGAGGGCATTCCGCTGATCGGCGGCCGCATCCTGGGCTACCTGCTGGTGTGCCAGCCCGTCGAGCGCACCGCCGCCGAGCTCTCGCAGGAGCTGGAGGCCAGCAGCGGATCCATCAGCACGAACCTGAAGTACCTCGTCAACGTCGGCCTGGTGACCAAGCGGACCCGGCGCGGCAGGCAGGCTGCCGAGTACCGGATCAACGAGAAGGCCTGGTCGGAGTTCGTGCAGCGCAAGCTGAAGGCGATCGCCAGCGTCCAGACGCTGACCGACGACGGCATGCGGTTGCTCAGCGGTGATCCGGAGCGCGCGATGCGGCTGCGGACCGTCGACCATCTCTACGGTTGGCTGTCAGAGGAACTTCCGGCTTTGTGGGAGCGCAAGCCCGCTTCTCCCAAGTAGCTTGGGTGCATGTGGCACCCGTTTCGTGACGACATCGAGTACTACGAGGAGCGGGCCAGAGGGTTGCTCGCCTCCGCGTGGGACGGCGTGCCCGGCGCGCTGGAGGTCTTCGACGACGTGCCGCTGACGGACGAGGGCGCGCACACGGTCCTCGCCCAGGCGCACGGGTGTGCGGACTGGAAGGCCTTCAAGGCCCACATCCGCAAGCCGCGTCCGTTCGCCCGCGCCTACCAGGCCATCGAGCTGCAGCACCCGGAAGAGCTGAAGGCGATCATCACGCGCGACCCGTGGCTCGTGAAAGCCAGCGGTACCAACGGGAACGACCTGCTCGGGCTGTCCGCCGCGAAGTGCGACGAGCGTCTCGTCAGGGTGCTGCTCGACGACGGTGCCGACATCAACCACCAGAACGTCCACGGCTGGACGGCGTTGCACCAGGCGGCGTACGCGAACCTCCCGCAGTTGGCGCAGCTTCTGCTCGACCGGGGTGCCCGCACGGATCTCGAAGCCCGCGGCGAGGGCGGCACCCCGCTCACGCTCGCATTGTTCTGGGGCAACCGGGAAACCGCGGAACTGCTGGCACAGCACGGAGTTCACCCGCCGAACCTGCGCACCGCGGCCGGCCTCGGCAACCTCGACCTCGCCACCACCCCCGAGGCCAAGCGCGGCTATTACCGGCCGCACAGCGGTTTCCCGCGCTGGTGGCCGACCGACGACCCGCAGGAGGTCCTCGACGAGGCGCTGGCGTGGGCCGCCCGCAACGACCGCACCGAGGTGTTCGGCGACCTGCTCAAGCGCGGCGCCAGGATCGACGTGGACGTCTACCGCGGCACGGCGCTCGCGTGGGCGGCGTGGTGCGGGCTGGAGAACGCCACCCGCACGTTGCTCGACCTGGGCGCGAATCCCAACCAGCGCACGGGTTTCGGCGGCCCGATGCACGGCGAGGGCGTCACGGCGCTGCACCTCGCGGCCGAACGCGGCCACCTGCCGATCATCCGGATCCTGCTCGACGCGGGCGCCGACAGGTCCATCAAGGACGCGAACTTCGACTCGACCCCGGCGAACTGGGCGGGGCACAACGACCAGCGGGAAGCTCAGGCCTTGCTGAGCGCCTGATCGCCGGCTGGCAGCTCGACCTCGTGCGTGCGTTCGCGCGACGACGTCCACAGCGCTGCCGTGGCGACGACAACCGCGCCGGCACCCAGCACGTGGATCGAGACGAGCACCTCGGGCACGCCGGTCCAGTACTGGACCATGCCGAGCACGCCCTGGGCGAGCACGACGCCGACGAGGGTCCAGTACGTGCGGGTGCGCGTGAAGAACCCGACCGCGATCAGCAGGCCCAGGAACAGGAACAGCAGGTCCGCGTGGATCTGTGCGAGGGTCTCGACCTCGATGCCCAGTCGCGGCGTCGAGGCGTCGCCGGCGTGCGGCCCGGCGGCTGTCACCCAGGTGCCGGCGAGCAGCAGTGCACCCAGCACGGCGGCCATGACGACCTGGAGCTTCATCAACGGTGCGGGGACGAGCAACCGGGCGGCGCCGTCGCCCTCGGACAGCGAGCTGACGAGCAGCACGGCGAGCCACACCAGGGCCATCGAGATCATGAAGTGGATCGACACGGTGTACCAGGCCAGGCCGGTCAGCACCGTGATGCCGCCGACGACCGCCTGCACGGCCACACCGACGAGCTGGACGAGCGAGAGCACCACCACCCGCTTGCGCCGCGGCAGGTTGAACCACGCCGCCAGCACGCACAGACCCGCGATGACGCCGACGACACCGGTCAGCGTGCGGTTGCCGAACTCGACCCACTGGTGCAGGGCCGCGACCTCGGGATGCTCGACCGGCACGACGCTGCCCTCGACGCACTCCGGCCACGTCGGGCAGCCGAGCCCGGAGCCGGTCACGCGGACGATCGACCCGGTCACCGCGATTCCAGCCTGTGCGATGACGACGGCAATCGCGAGCGCGCGCTGCCAGGAAACGAGAAGGGCGGTCAGCTTCGACACGCCGTTGATAGTAGGTCTCGCTACGTGAGACGAGTCGTCCGGGTGGCCAGTGCCCCCGCGACAACGCCCCAGGCCACGAGCACTGCGACCGGGCCCACACCCGGTGCCGTGCCGTGCACCACAGAAGTTTCCAGCGCCTGCGCGAGAGCGGCCGACGGCAGCAGGTGCACGAAGCCGACAGGCACCGACAACGCCACGCCACCGACCATCAGCAGCACGAACCAGATGATGTTCGCCAGCGCCAGCACGATCTCCGCGCGCAGAGCCCCGCCGAGCAGCACGCCCAGCGCACCGAACGTCAGCGTGCCGAGGATGATCAGCAGCACCATCCACGGCAGGCCCGAGAGCGGGAACCTCCAGCCGAGGATCAACGCCGTGACCGCCAGCAACACGATCTGGAGCGCGACCACGACCAGCGCTCCGCAGACCCGTCCGGCCACCAGCAGCCAGCGGGGGAGTGCCGAGGCCGCCAGCCGCTTCAGCACGCCGTAACGCCGGTCGAACCCGAGCGCGATGGCCTGCCCGGTGAACGCGGAGGAGATGATCGCCAGCGCGAAGATCCGCGCGGTGGCGGACCCCACGCGCGGCTCCGGCATCGGGATCACCGACATCAGCGAGAGCGCGATCAGCAGCGCCAGCGGGATGATGACCGTCAGCAGGATCTGCTCGCCGTTGCGCAACGTCAGCATCGCCTCGGTGCGGGCGTGCACGAAGAGCATCTTCGGAAGCGACCCGCGGCCGGGCGCGGGCTTGAACGTGCCGGGAGCGAAGGTGGTCACGAACGCAGCTCCCTGCCGGTCAGGTCCAGGAAAACGTCTTCGAGGCTGCGCTTGGCCACGGTCAGCTCCTCGGCCAGCACACCCTGCTGTGCGCACCAGGACGTGACGGTCGACACGACCTGCGGGTCGATCAGTCCCTCCACGACGTACGCGCCCCGCGTCGCCTCGCGCACCTTCAGCCCTTCTGGCAGCGCGGCGGACAGCAACGACGTGTCGAGCCCCGGCCGGGCGCGGAACCGCAGCTGCTGGTCGTCCGCGCGGTGCGCGGTCAGCTCGGACGGCGAGCCCTGCGCCACGACGCGGCCCTCGTCGATGATCACGACCTGGTCGGCGAGCGCTTCCGCCTCGTCCATGAGGTGCGTCGTCAGCAGCACGGACACACCGTCGTCCTTCAACGCGCCCACGAGATCCCACACCAGCCGGCGTGCCTGCGGGTCCATGCCCGCGGTCGGCTCGTCCAGGAACACGAGCTCGGGACGGCCGATCAGCGCGCACGCCAGTGACAGCCGCTGCTGCTGGCCGCCGGACAACCGTTTGTAGGGGGTGCGCACCGCGCCGCCGAGACCGAGGACCTCGATCAGCCACTTCGGATCGAGCGGGTTCGCCGCGCACGCCGCGACGAGGTTCAGCATCTCCTCGGCACGGATGCCGGGATAACCGCCACCGCCCTGCGGCATCACGCCGATGCGCGGGCGGAGCTCCTCGGAGCCGGGCGCGAGTCCGAGCACGCGCACGGTGCCGTCGTCGGCCGCGCGGAAGCCCTCGCAGATCTCGACGGTCGTCGTCTTGCCCGCGCCGTTGGGTCCGAGCAGGGCCAGCACGGTGCCGGGCTGCTGGACGAGGTCGAGGCCGTCGACGGCGGTCTTCGAGCCGTACCTCTTGACCAGCCCCGACACTTCCACCGCAGGCTGGGGATTCGGGCTCACGAACGGTCAGCCTAGGCGGTCACGGCAATCCGCTCGAAGGCAGGTCTCGCCGCCGTTTCCTGAAGGACGGCTGAAAAAGGTGGGGCTGGCCCTACCCCGGGGACTCAGGGACACCTCAGGGTTCGCTCGGGGGAGTTCCCCATTGGTTGATCAACGAGATCGCAAGAGACTTTTGTCGTGCTCAAGACGGGGGCGGACAGACGGGGACTGGTGGTCGGGGGGCTGGTGTTCTCACTGGTTCCGATTTTCTACCTGCATGTGGTGTCGGCAGGGCAGTTGAACCCCATCACGGACGTCATCAGCGACTACGTGTTCGTGGCGAACGGCACCGGATGGCTCGCGGCAACTTCGCTTAGCCTCGCGGCCGTCTCGGCGTTGCTCGCCGTCAACCTGCGGGGTGTAGGCAGGTCAGCGCAGTGGCTGATCGGCATCTGGTCGGCGGGCCTGACCGTGTCGACGATCTTTCCCACCGACCCCACAGGAGCACCGACGTCGTTGTCCGGCTACATCCACCGGTACGCCGGAGCGGTCATGTTCGTGGCGTTGCCCGCCGCCGGTGTGCTCATCGCCCGTCAGTTTCCGGCTCTGTTCGGTATCGCAATAACGGCAAGCGTGTCGAGCGCGGCGTTTTTGGTCAGCCACGTTTCGTTCGCCGGTTTCGAGGCGCGCGGGCTGACCGAACGCGTTTTGTTCGCGTCGCTTTACGGACTCCTTTTCGCCATCGCGGCACTACAGGTGAGGCGCACGACATGACCATGATGGCCATCACGCTCGCCGTGTTCGGCGCCGTGTGCTTCGCGCTCGCCGCCCGCCTGCAGCACGACGCGGTCGCCGAGACCGGTGCGCGGGCGAGCGTGCTCAGGCAGCCGCGCTGGCTCGGCGGGCTCGCCCTGCTCATCGCCGGAGCCGGGGTGCACGCGGCCGCGCTCGGCATGGCGCCGCTCACCGTCGTCCAGCCGATCGGCGTGCTCGCGATCGGGATGACCGCTTTGCTGGACCGCCGCTTCCGCGAGCTGCCGGCGATCTTGCTCACCACCGTGGGCGTCGGTGCGTTCGTGTTCCTCGCATCCGGCAGTGCGACTGCGACCCAGATCGCACCGGATGCCGAACTCACGGCCGGCTTCGTGGTCCTCGGCGCGATCGCGGTGCCTGGGGTGGTCGCCGCGCTCACGACGAACGCGCGCACTCGTGCCGTGGCATTCGCATCGGCCGGTGGCGTCGCGTACGGCTACGTGTCCGTGCTCATGCGCGCCGTCTCGCAGTCGGTGCAGCAGGGCGGGTTCGGGCTCTCACACGTCGCGTCCGTGCTCGGCATCGCACTCTCGCTCGCCGTCGGCGGCTGGCTGGTCCAGCACGCCTACGCCGGCGGGCCCCCTCATCTCGCCGTCGCCTGCCTGACCGTGGTGGATCCGCTGGTCGCGGTCGGCATCGGCGCCTTCCTCCTCGGCGAGGCCTCGCACCTGTCCCTGTGGACCGGTGCCGCGCTGATCGCCTGCGCGCTCGCCGCAGCCAGCGGTGTGTTCGCCCTCGCTCGTCAACCTCGCGTCTCTACTCGATCGGAGCTTCCCGTGAACACCTCCAGCGCGCTGCGCGTCGTCATCGCCGCCGACACGTTCCCGCCGGACGTCAACGGAGCGGCGCGGTTCGCCCAGCGCCTCGCCACGGGCCTCGCGTCCCGCGGGCACGACGTCCACGTCATCGCCCCGGACTCGCCCAAGGCCACCGAGATCGACGGTGTGACGGTGCACCGGCTCCGGTCGCACCGGCTGCCGTTCTACCCGGACTTCCGGTTCTGCCTGCCGTGGCAGGCGTCCAAGGAGGCCGACGAGCTGATCACATCGCTCAAGCCGGACGTCGTGCACGTCCAGGCGCACTTCGTGGTGGGCCGGTTCGTCCTGAACTCCGCCGTCGCTCAGGGCATTCCCACGCTCGCCACGAACCACTTCATGCCGGAGAACCTGTTCAGCCACGCGCACGTGCCGGCGTTCCTGCAGGGCATGGCGCGCAAGCTCGCCTACCGCGACCTGGCGCGCGTGTTCGGCCGGGCCGACGTCGTCACCGCGCCGACGCCGCGTGCCGTGCAGCTGTTGCACGAGAGCGGTTTCCCCGAACGTGCGGTGCCCGTGTCGTGCGGCATCGACATCTCCCGCTACCAGCGCGAGGTCACGCACAACGACCGGCCGACCGCGTTGTTCGTCGGGCGCCTGGACGAGGAGAAGCGCGTCGACGAGTTCCTGCGCGCACTGGCCCGCGTGCCCAGCGCGTTCGGTGAGATCGTCGGTGACGGCACCTGCCGCTCCGAGTGGGAGCTGCTGGCCCGCGACCTGGACATCACCGACCGCGTGAAGTTCCACGGCTTCGTGTCCGAGGACGACCTGCTCGACGCCTACGCCCGTGCCGACCTCTTCGTCATGCCTGGCGTCGCCGAGCTGCAGAGCCTCGCCACGATGGAGGCGATGGCCGCGGGCAAGCCGGTGATCGCCGCGAACGCCATGGCGCTGCCGCACCTCGTGCACCCCGGCCGCAACGGCTGGCTGTTCGAGCCCGGTGACGTGAACCAGCTGGCCCAGCGCCTGCACACGCTGGTCCACGACGCCCCGATGCGCGCCAGGATGGGCGCCGCGAGCAGCGAGATCATCTCTCACCACGCGCTGGCGGCCACCCTGGAGCGCTTCGAAGGTCTCTACGCGCGGGCGATGGGCCGTACCGCGCCGATCATCGCGCTGGCTGCCTGAGCTTCTGCTCGATCCGTTGCGCGACAACCAGTCCGGTGCGGGACAGGGCGAGCGTCGAGGGGTGCTCGCCCTGTCCCTCGATGAGGAACCGGTAGAGCGAGGCGTGGCCCTCCAGCCGTTCGCGCAACGTCTCCGCGATGTCGCAGTCCTCCGGGTAGATCGCCGGAATCGCCTCGCTGACGAGCTGACGCCGGATCCGGCGGCGCTCCGCGCGGGGCACGTACCAGGACGTGATCAGCAGCAGCGTCAGGCCGAACGCCAGCGCCGTGCCGATCACCGCCTGCCAGCCCCACCCGCTCGGCCCGATGACGAGCAGGACGTCGGCGAGCGCGAGGTAGCCGATGCCGTAGACCACGGCCCAGCCCGCCGTCGCGGCAGCGGGCGGCTCTGCTCGTTCCGTGCCCCACTCGCCCTCGACCCGGCGCCAGCGCTGCAGCGACTTGCCGCCGGACAGCGCCATCCAGATCCCGAACGCTCCACACAGGACGGACGTCGGGATCACCAGCCACGGCTCGGTGTGCAGCTCGAACCGCCAGATAGCCCAGACCAGTCCTGCCGCCGCGAGCAGCACCGCCGCCTGCTTCCAGCGGCGCTTCACGAACTGCATCGGCCGGAAGTCGGCCAGCACCGCGAGCGGTGTGCGGATCGGTGCCGGTAGCGAACCCAGGACGAGCAACGCCGTGACGACCAGTGCCACGCCCGTCACCGTGACGGTGCCGGTGTTGATCTCCGCGCGGTCGCCGGGCAGCCGGTCGACGGCTGTGGCCACCAACGGGATCACCGGTGAGAGCAGCACCAGTCCGTGCAGCATCGTGCCGGAACGCAGTGCGGCGTAACCGAAGGCGGCCAGCAGCGAGGCCGCGCCGATCGCGGCGCCCGGTCCCGCCGCCCACGCCGGCAGCATGCCGAACAACGCCATCACGACCAGCGCGCCACCGACCGCGAGGCCGAGCAACCCCAGGAACTGGGCGAGCTTTCCGCCTCTGGTGAGCCCGGTGATCGTCCAGTAGGGCAGCAGCGCCGCGCCTCTGATCGTGCGGGTGACCGGCCGGACCGCGGCGAGCCCCGCTCGTTCGGAGTCGGCGACCGTCACCGCCACCGCGGCGGCGGTCGCGGCCGTGCGGATCATCTGGTCCGACGCGGCTTCCTGCGTCAGCGGTTCGCGGCCGATGCCGGCGCGGTCGAAGGCGTCGAGGGCCGCCATGCCCAGCGTGACCGTGTGCTCCTGCGGATACTCCAGCCGCCGGAGCAGGTCCGCGTGCTCTTCGAGGAAGAGCTCGCCCCGTGAGCGCTTGTCCGCGCCGTCACCGCGGTCGGCGATGATCGCGGCCCTGAGCCGGGGCAGCTCCTCGCAGATGATCCGCCAGTGCAGACCCCACGCCGCCAGTTCGGCGAGCTTCATCGACGACGGCGACAGCTCGTGGTCCGCCTCGTAGATGCCCTGCAGTTCCTTCTTCGCCTCCTCGGCGCACCGCGCGACCTGCACGGGCAGCTCCGGCCCGAACATCGCCTCGACGACCTCGCCGACGACGGCCGCCGCGCGCTCCTCCGGCGTGCGCTGGTCGCCTTCCGGCCGCCCGAGCATGTCCATCCTGCGCAGCCGCCGCGGGTCGAACAGCACCCGGCACAGCATCGTGGCGCCGTCGAGCCGGCCCCAGATCCAGTCGTTGACCCGCCACGACCGCTTGAGGAAACCGGAGAACCGCGACAGCGACGCCCCGCCCGCCTTGTCGTCGGCCGTGATCGACTGCCGCGCGAACGCGTTGCGTGTCTGCAGCGACACCTGCACCAGCTCGACCGGGGTGTCCAGACCGGTCGAGGCGTCGTCGGACAGGCAGGTGCCGGCGACCTCCAGCGCGAGCAGGCGGCTCAGCCACCGCTCGCCGTCGCTCAGCCCGGCCTCCTGCGCCGTCGGCTCGGTGGCGAGGAGCGCGTGCCAGCAACCGAGCCCGCCGAGCTTGAGCCGGTGCGCGTCGAGGCCGCCGATGACCTGCGTGGCCTCGCCGACGATCCGGCCGATCTCCGCGACCTGCGCCTTGACCTTCAGGCCGAGCTGCCCGTCGATCATCTTCTCGTGGTAGCTCGCGAGCCGGCCGGTCCAGTACGTCTCACCGAGCGACTCGGACGGCTGCCACGCGAACAGCTCGCCGCGCAGCCTGCGCAGTTCCGCGCGCACCTGGTGCAGTTCGCGCCGGGTCTTGGCGATCTCGTCGGCCTGACCGTCCGGCGCCACCCACACGATCCGCTTGAGCAGGTCGAGTGCCGACGCGCCAAGGCGTTCGGCCATCGTGATGCCCCACTCCCAGCCGAGGTCCGCACGGCACACGGTGCTCGGCAGCTTCATCCCCGGCACGTACGGCAGCACGCCGTGCTTCTTCTTCCACTTGCGCTGCGCCGTCTCCGCGGCCCGCCGCACCCGTTCGAACGACCAGTTGGCCGGATTTCCCTTGGGCAGAGCGAACTGCTGGGCGGTGAGCTGCCGTGCCGCAAGCCGGATCTCGACGTCCTCGTAGTGACCGAAGAGCTTGTCCGCCAACGAGTACACCTCGTCGACGACGTTCTCCCCGCCCGCGTGCAACCGCTCCAGCAACGCCATCCGGCCGCCCCTGCTGCTCGCGGCGCGCCGGTTGTGCTCCTCGATCTTCTCGACGTACGTGCGGTTGGCCTGGCTGGACATGGCGCTCAGCAACTTGGCGCCGGAACTGACCGTCGTCATCGCCTTGTCGGCGGTGTCCGCCTGCGGCTCGGAGCCCAGCGGTTCGGCGTGCGGGAAGACCAGCAGCATCACCCGCCGCACAGGCCCGTCCGCGGGCATCCGGTCGATGGCTTCGAGTGCTTCCCTCGTCGGTGTGTTGACCAGCACGCCGCCGTCGACCGCGAACCTGCTCCGGTCGCCACCGTTGGCCCAGCTCGCGACGTCGCCCATGTCCGGGCGGTCCGGCGAGGCCTGGCCACCGACGGGGATGAAGCTCGGCTCGAACGCGAACGGAAAGCTGGCGCTGCTCCTGGCGGCGAGCGCGAGCTGCAGGACGCGGTCGTTGAGCGTGTCCGCGGCGAAGTCGTCCCTGGTCTCCTCGGACACCCACGCGTAGGGGTCGCGGCGGAACGAGAACGACCCCTGGTGCACCGACTGGGTCAGCGGCTGTCCCAGGTCGTCGTAGGTGATGTTGGGGACGCCACCCAGCAGCGTGGTGGTGATCCTGAGGTCGATCGGACGCTCGTCGGGCTCGGTGGGCTCGAAGTCGCTGGTCAGCCGCGCCAGCGCTTCCTGAAGCCTCGGCAGGAAGAACTCGTCGCCCTTGAGCAGGCTCGCCGGCTCACCCCGGAACGGCGTCCTGAGCAGCTGTTCCATCCGCCCCTGCTCGGCCCACAGATCCCGCAGCCTGCTCAGATCCGCCTGCTTGTTGACCTGCGACAACGCCAGCGCGGCCCCGTTGATGCCGCCCGCCGAGGTGCCGGCGATGACGTCTGCTCTCGCGGTGCAGCCCACGAGGTCGAGCAGCGGCTGGTACGTGGTCCCCGGCCTGGTCAGACGGTCCAGCTCGAGCACGACGCCGCCCATCCAGACGGCCAGACTGACGCCCCCGTTGAGCACAACGGCGAACCGGACCTCTTCGCGCGACATGGGTTGCTCGGTCATGCCGCATCACCCCCTCCGGCTTCGATCTTCCCCTGCCGAGGTAGTCGTCCGCCGAAGGGATGTGGTTACTGGCCCGGTTGCCTCAAACGGGTTGCCGACCCGGTCCGTCAGGCCGGGTCGGACTTGAGGAACGGCCCGACCCGCTTCCGCGCGATCAGAACGCACACCGCGAACGTGATCACCGCCCCCGCGACCGCCTGCGGCACCGTGTAAGCCCGCCCGTCGAACGCGGACCCGGTCGGCGGCAGGATCACCGCGATGATCGCCGACGTCACCATGGCGAACGTCCTGAACTTGGGCCCGACCACGGCCGTGGCGAGCGGAAGCGCCGCCCACAGCACGTACCAGGGCTGCAGCACCGGTCCGAGCACCAGGATCGCGCCGAGCGACGCGCCCAGGCCGTTCATCGCCTTGATCCGGCCCTTGAAGCTGCGCCACAGCAGGACCACCGTGATCACGACCGACACGCCCTGCCCCAGCAGCCGGGTCAGCGCGATCATCGCCTCGGTGTGGTTGCCGAGGCCGAGCATGATTCCCGTGCCGGCGCCCATGAAGCCGAGCGCGGTCGGCGGTGACATCCAGGACTTCACGGTCGAGGCGACGTTCAGCGTCTCGATCCACCCGAAGCCGAACCCGGTGCCGAGACAGATCACCACCACGCCGGCCCCGGCTATCAGCGCCATGATCCCGGCCACCAGGGCCAGGTGCTTGATCTGCCCGCCGAGCTTGCGCGCCACCAGCACGCCGAGGAAACCGAGCGCGGCCATCGCGGGGATCTTCACCATCGCGCCGCACACGATGATCGCGGCGCCCAGCGTGATCCACGACCACTTCAGCGGTTCCAGCCCGCGCATCGCCAGCTCCAGGCCGACCAGCATCAGGCCGAGGGCCAGGCCGTCGTTGTGCACGCCGATGACGATGTGGAACAGCACCAGCGGGTTCAGCGCGCCCAGCCACAACGCGCCGACCGGCGGCACGCCGAAGCGGGCGGCCAGGCGCGGCAGCGCCCACACGATCATCGCCAGGCCGCACAGCACCAGCAGCCGGTGCACGAACACGCCGGACACGACGTGGTCGCCGGTGATCATCGCGGTGATCCGGCCGAACGCGAGGAACAGCGGGCCGTACGGCGCGGGCGTCTCGCGCCAGATGTTCGGGACACCGCGCGTGAGGATGTGGTCGACGCCGAGCGCGTTCGCCGGGCCCAGCTCGTACGGGTCGAGCCCGCGCGCCGCGATCTCGCTCTGCGCCAGGTACGAGTACACGTCGCGCGAGAACATCGGCACGCAGAAGACCAGCGGCACGGTCCACATCAGCAGCGTGCGGTCCATCTGGCTGCGCGAGACCAGGCGCGGGCGTCCCGGCCGCACGAACCGTCCCAGCGCCAGCCAGGCCGAGACGATCATGAAGATGCCGGTCCAGACGACCCCCATCGCGACACTGGGCATCCTCGAGAAAAGCCCGAGGACGGGCACGCCGTACAGCGGCGAGTAGATGGGCGCGGCACCGCCGCCGAGCGATCCGACGGTCAGCAGGAGCGCTCCGATGGTGCCCCAGCGACGGACGATGTCCAGCTCACGACGCTCTCGACCGTTCAAGAGGTCGCTCTCCGGAGTCACTGCTCCGCCGGAAGTGGGCATGCGGGCAGCGTATCCAGCCACGTTCAGCCGTGAGTCAGGTCACCCTGTGACCGCGATCTTTGCGACCTCAGGCTAAATACGCAACACTGGTGTTGTGAAAAACGCCGAGACCCACCTTGACGCCGTGCAACAGCACGACGGCAAGACTCGGCGTGCCGTCGCCAGGCTCCTGCTGGAGCAGGGCCCGGTCACCGCGGCGAGCATCGCCGAGGAACTGGGCATCAGCCCCACGGCCGTGCGCCGTCACATCGACGCACTGCTCGCGGACGGCGAGGCGACCACGAGGGACGCTCCGCGCCAGACCCAACGCGGTCGTGGCCGTCCCGCGAAGCTCTTCCTGCTGACTGACGCCGGACGCGCCCGGTTCGGCCACGCCTACGACGACCTCGCGGTCGCCGCGATCAGGTTCCTCGCCCAGACGGGTGGGGAAGAGGCTGTGCGCGCCTTCGCGCAGAGCCGTGTCGACGCGCTCGTGGACCGGCACCGGACGGCGATCGTGGCCCAGGCCACACCCGCCGAACGGGCCAAGGCCCTTGCGACCGCGCTGACCAGGGAGGGCTACGCTGCGTCGGCACGTCACGTAGGGGTGGGCGAGCAGTTGTGCCAGCACCACTGCCCGGTAGCCCACGTGGCGGCTGAGTTCCCCCAGCTGTGCGAGACCGAGACGGAAGCTTTCGCGAACCTCCTCGGTTCTCATGTTCAGCGCCTCGCGACGATCGCAAGCGGCCATGCCGTGTGCACGACGCACATCCCGAACGTTCAACCCAGGTCCCCCGGCTCCGCCGGAAAGCACAGCCCAGATGATGGAGGGGAGCCCGCATGACTGCCGCTGCCGAGCAGCGCACGCCCACCACGGTGCAGTCTCCGCTCACGCAGGAAGAGACCATCGCGTCTCTCGGCAACTACGAGTTCGGCTGGGCCGACTCCGACGTCGCCGGCGCGAGCGCCCGCCGAGGCCTCAGCGAGGACGTCGTTCGCGACATCTCGGCGAAGAAGGACGAGCCCGAGTGGATGCTCGAGTACCGGTTGAAGGCGCTCAAGCTCTTCGACCTCAAGCCGATGCCGAACTGGGGCGCCGACCTCTCTGGGATCGACTTCGACTCGATCAAGTACTTCGTGCGTTCCACCGAGAAGCAGGCCCAGAGCTGGGAAGACCTGCCAGAGGACATCAAGAACACCTACGACCGGCTGGGCATCCCCGAGGCTGAGAAGCAGCGCCTCGTCGCCGGTGTCGCGGCTCAGTACGAGTCCGAGGTCGTGTACCACCAGATCCGCGAGGACCTGGAGGCGCAGGGTGTCATCTTCCTCGACACCGACTCGGGTCTGCGTGAGCACCCGGAGCTCTTCAAGGAGTACTTCGGCTCGGTCATCCCGGCCGGCGACAACAAGTTCTCCGCGCTGAACTCCGCGACCTGGTCCGGCGGCTCGTTCATCTACGTGCCGAAGGGCGTGCACGTGGACATCCCGCTGCAGGCCTACTTCCGGATCAACACCGAGAACATGGGCCAGTTCGAGCGCACGCTGATCATCGTCGACGAGGGTGCCTACGTGCACTACGTCGAGGGCTGCACCGCGCCGATCTACTCGTCCGACTCGCTGCACTCCGCGGTCGTCGAGATCATCGTGAAGAAGGGCGGCCGCTGCCGCTACACGACGATCCAGAACTGGTCGAACAACGTCTACAACCTGGTCACCAAGCGCGCCAAGGCCGAAGAGGGCGCGACCATGGAGTGGGTCGACGGCAACATCGGCTCCAAGGTGACCATGAAGTACCCGGCCGTCTTCCTGATGGGCGAGCACGCCAAGGGCGAGGTCCTCTCGATCGCGTTCGCGGGCGAGGGCCAGCACCAGGACGCCGGCGCGAAGATGGTCCACCTGGCGCCGCACACCTCCTCGACCATCGTGTCGAAGTCGGTGGCGCGTGGCGGTGGCCGCACGTCGTACCGCGGCCTGGTCCAGGTCAACAAGCGGGCGCACCACTCGAAGTCGACGGTGAAGTGCGACGCGCTGCTGGTCGACACCATCAGCCGGTCGGACACCTACCCGTACGTCGACGTCCGCGAGGACGACGTGCAGATGGGTCACGAGGCCACGGTCTCGAAGGTCTCCGAGGACCAGCTGTTCTACCTGATGTCGCGCGGCCTCAACGAGGACGAGGCCATGGCGATGATCGTGCGCGGGTTCGTCGAGCCCATCGCGCGCGAGCTCCCCATGGAGTACGCCCTCGAACTGAACCGCCTGATCGAACTGCAGATGGAAGGGGCCGTCGGCTGACATGGCCGCCCTGTCGACTCAACCTCACTCCCACGGTGCTGTCGTTCCGGTCACCTCGCGCGCGGAGCACTTCACGTCCTACGACGTGAACGCGTTCGAGGTGCCGGGCGGTCGTGAGGAGATCTGGCGTTTCACGCCTCTCAAGCGTCTTGCCGGTCTGCACTCCGGCGCTGCGGCAACGGGTTCCACTGCCGTTGAGGTGAACGCCGCTGCCGGTGTCACCGTCGAGACCGTGGGTCGTGACGACTCGCGGCTCGGCACCGCCGGCGTTCCCGGTGACCGCGTCGCGGCGCAGGCGTACTCGTCGTTCGAGAACGCCACCGTCGTGACGCTGCCCGGTGACGCGAAGTCCGAGCCGACCACCGTCACGGTGACCGGCCCCGGCGCGGGCGCCGTCGCGTACGGCCACATCCAGGTCAAGGCCTCGCAGTTCGCCGAGGGCACCGTGATCCTGGACTTCCGCGGTTCCGGCGCGTACGCGGACAACATCGAGTTCCTCGTCGCGGACGGTGCGCACCTCACGGTGATCACCATCCACGACTGGGCCGACGACGCCGTGCACGTCTCGCAGCACCACATGAAGCTCGGTCGTGACGCGACCCTGCGGCACACGGTCGTGACCCTGGGCGGCGACGTCGTCCGCGTCACCCCGGTCGTGCAGTACGCGGGCCGCGGCGGCGACGCGGAGCTGTTCGGTCTGTACTTCGCGGACGCGGGACAGCACCAGGAGCACCGGCCGTTCATCGACCACGGGCAGCCGAACTGCCGCAGCAACGTCGTCTACAAGGGCGCGCTGCAGGGCGAGGGCGCGCACGCGGTGTGGATCGGCGACGTGCTGATCCGCGTGGCGGCCGAGGGCACCGAGACGTTCGAGCTGAACCGGAACCTGATCCTCACCGATGGTGCGCGTGCCGACTCGGTGCCGAACCTGGAGATCGAGACCGGCGAGATCGAGGGCGCGGGCCACGCCAGCGCCACCGGCCGGTTCGACGACGAGCAGCTGTTCTACCTGCAGGCGCGCGGCATCCCGGAGGAGCAGGCACGCCGTCTCGTCGTGCGCGGCTTCTTCCAGGAGCTGATCGCGAAGATCGCCGTGCCCGAGGTGCGCGAGCGCCTCGAGGCCGCCATCGAGGCAGAGCTCGAGGCGGTAGGGGCGTGATTCGCGTGTGTGCACTGTCCGATCTGGACGACCGCAAGCCGTTCGCCACCGAGGTCGACGACGTGTCGATCGTCTTGGTGCGCAACGGCGAGCGGGTGCACGCGCTGGCCGATGAGTGCTCGCACGCGGCGGTGTCGTTGAGCGAGGGCGAGGTCTCCCGCAAGGGGATCGAGTGCTGGTTGCACGGGTCGTGCTTCGACCTGGAGACCGGCAAGCCCTCCTCGCTGCCCGCGACCGAACCGGTCGACGTCTACGCCGTCGACATCCGTGACGGCGACGTGTTCGTCGACGTCACCGTCACCACGAACTGACTTAGTTAGACCACCAGGAGAAGCGCTAGTCATGGCCACGCTTGAGATCAAGGACCTGCACGTCTCGGTCGTCAGCGAGGACGCCCCCAAGGAGATCCTCAAGGGCGTCGACCTGACGATCAAGGCGGGCGAGACCCACGCCATCATGGGCCCCAACGGCTCCGGCAAGTCCACGCTGTCGTACGCGATCGCCGGTCACCCGAAGTACACGATCACCTCGGGCACCGTCACGCTCGACGGCGAGGACGTGCTGGAGATGTCCGTCGACGAGCGCGCCCGCGCGGGCCTGTTCCTCGCGATGCAGTACCCGGTCGAGGTGCCCGGCGTCTCGATGTCGAACTTCCTCCGCACCGCCGCCACCGCCGTGCGCGGCGAGGCCCCGGCCCTGCGCCACTGGGTCAAGGAGGTCAAGGCCGCGATGTCCGACCTCGACATCGACCCGGCGTTCGCCGAGCGCTCGGTGAACGAGGGCTTCTCCGGCGGTGAGAAGAAGCGCCACGAGATCCTGCAGCTGGGCCTGCTCCAGCCGAAGGTCGCGATCCTCGACGAGACCGACTCCGGCCTGGACGTCGACGCGCTGCGCGTCGTGTCCGAGGGCGTCAACCGCTACAAGGCCTCCGGTGAGGTCGGCGTCATGCTGATCACGCACTACACCCGGATCCTCAAGTACATCGAGCCGGACTTCGTACACGTCTTCGCCAACGGCCGCATCGTCGAGTCCGGTGGCCGCGAACTCGCCGACCAGCTCGAGGCCGAGGGTTACGTGAAGTACACCGGCAAGTCGGAAGCTGCTGCCCTTTCCTGACGTTACTAGGTGTTGAGAGGAGGCGCTGTGACCACCACCGCAGCACCACTGGATGTAACCGCTCTCCGAGCGGACTTCCCGATCCTGTCTCGCACCGTTCGTGACGGGAAGCGCCTGGTCTACCTGGACTCCGGCGCCACCTCGCAACGCCCGACGCAGGTTCTGGACGCCGAGAAGGCGTTCCTGCAGCAGCACAACGCGGCTGTGCACAGGGGCGCCCACCAGCTCGCGGAGGAAGCGACCGACGCGTACGAGGGTGCGCGTCAGCGCATCGCGGACTTCGTCGGCGCCGACTTCGGCGAACTGGTGTTCACCAAGAACGCCACCGAGGGCTTCAACCTCGTGGCGTACGCGATGGGCAACGCCGCCACGTCCGGCCCCGAGGCCGCGCGTTTCGTCGTCGGTCCCGGCGACGAGATCGTCGTGACCGAGATGGAGCACCACGCGAACCTGGTGCCGTGGCAGCAGCTCGCCCAGCGCACCGGCGCCACGCTGAAATGGTTCAGGCTGACCCCGGACGCTCGTCTCGACCTGTCCGATGTGGACAGCGTGATCACGCCGCGCACCCGCGTGGTGGCCTTCACGCACCAGTCGAACGTGACCGGCGTGATCAACCCGGTCGACGTCCTCGTCGCGGCTGCGCAGAAGGTCGGCGCGCTGACGGTGCTGGACGCGTGCCAGTCCGTCCCGCACGGCCCGGTCGACTTCCACCGGCTCGGCGTCGACTTCGCGTCGTTCTCCGGCCACAAGATGCTCGGCCCGTCCGGCATCGGTGTCCTTTATGGACGTCGTGGGCTGCTGGAGGCGTTGCCTCCCTTCATCACCGGCGGCTCGATGATCGAGCTGGTGCGCATGGAGGGCTCGACGTTCGCGCCGCCGCCGCAGCGGTTCGAGGCCGGTTCGCCGATGACGTCCCAGGCCGTCGGTCTGGGCGCGGCGGTGGACTACCTCTCGGTAGTGGGCATGGAACGCGTCCACGCCCACGAGCACGCGCTGACCGTGGCGGCGCTCGAAGGTCTCGGCGCGATCCCGGGTGTCCGCCTGATCGGCCCGCAGGACGCGGTCGACCGTGGCGGCGCCGTGCCGTTCGAGATCGAGGGCGTCCACCCGCACGACGCCGGCCAGGTGCTGGACAGCCTGGGCATCGCGGTCCGCGTCGGCCACCACTGCGCGTGGCCGCTGCACCGCTGCCTGAACGCCCAGTCCTCGGTGCGCGCGTCGTTCTACCTGTACAACACGCTGGACGAGGTCGACGCACTGGTCGACGGCGTCCGCGAGGCGCAGAAGTTCTTCGGGGTGGCCTGAGATGCAGCTCCAGCAGATGTACCAGGAGATCATCCTGGACCACTACAAGAATCCGCACGGCCGAGGCCTGCGCTCGCCCTACGACGCCGAGTCGTTCCAGGTCAACCCGACCTGCGGCGACGAGGTGACGTTGCGCGTGCACGTCGTCGACGACGTGGTCCAGGACGTCTCCTACGACGGCCAGGGCTGCTCGATCAGCCAGGCCTCGACGTCCGTGTTGACCGACCTCGTCGTGGGTAAGCCCGTGGGCGAGGCGTTCGAGAAGATGGACGCGTTCGTCGAGCTCATGCAGGGCCGCGGCCAGGTGGAGCCCGACGAGGACGTCCTGGAAGACGGCATCGCCTTCGCCGGTGTCGCAAAGTACCCGGCGCGCGTGAAGTGCGCGCTGCTGGGCTGGATGGCGTTCAAGGACGCAGTCGCACGAAGCCAGGGAGCAGCATGAGCACCGAAGAAGTCGTCCGGGGAGCCGAAGGCATGCCGGTCTTCGAGCCCAAGGCTGACGTCGCCGCACTGGACGACGTGGAAGAGGCGATGCGCGACGTCGTCGACCCGGAACTCGGCATCAACGTCGTGGACCTGGGCCTCGTCTACGACATCCGCGTCGACGAGGAGAACATCGCCACCATCGACATGACGCTCACGTCGGCGGCCTGCCCGCTGACCGACGTCATCGAGGACCAGACGAAGGCCGCCCTGACCGGCGGCGCCGGCGGCGGCCTGGTGAAGGACTTCCGCATCAACTGGGTGTGGATGCCGCCGTGGGGTCCGGAGAAGATCACCGACGACGGTCGCGAGCAGCTGAGGGCGCTCGGCTTCACCGTCTGAGGCTTGGTCTCGGAAACGGCGCGCATCCCGCGGGTGCGCGCCGTTCGTCGTTCAGGTCCGGATCTGCTCGAGGAACGTTCGCGCCAGCAGGTCGTTCGAGGTCCGCACCAGTGCCTCGCCGAGGCTGACCAGGCTGGAACTCTGCTCGTGTCCGTCGGTGTCGACCCACGCGACGTCAGCTCCGCCGTCCCGCTCGGTCGCGGCGCCGGCGAAGACGACCTGGAGCAGATCCGGGTGGGGAGACGGGTCGTCAGGGCGTCGCGGAGTGAGATGTTCGAGGTGCAGCCACCCCAGCGGGCGGAGCGTGTCGCGGTCGAGCAACCACCCGGTCTCCTCATGCACTTCGCGCGCCGCCGTGTCCGCGTAGGACTCGCCTGCGTGTCGCCGGCCACCGGGCAGGGGATGGACGCCATCGACGTTCTCGCAGAAGACGATCAGCTCGCCGACCTGCACGACGCACCGCACCGAGGTGACCAGCTCCTCGGGCAGCTCGGCCGGGGCGGTGTAGGCACTGACCCGCAGCGGTATCGCGCCTCCCTGCCAGGACACCTCGCCGGTGGCGGCGGGCTCGTGGCACGCCAGCAGCTCGGTCAGGCCCAGGTGGCGCGCACCGAAGCCCGGACGGTTCCTCGTCATGGTCACCATCGAACCAGACACTGCGGATCCAGCTCGGGAACCACCATCTGGAACAACGATTAAATGCGTTGCACGGCCGTCCGGCCGTCGCATAACTTGATCCCATCACGACAGACAGAGATCAACCGGAGGAAGACATGCTTGCCAAGGCCGAACTCGCGGGATGGCGAATTCTCGCCCTCGTCGCCGGCGGTCTGCTGGCGCTGGCGTGGGGCTCCACGCCATGACCTGATCCCCAGGTCATGACCTCGGAGCCGCCCACGGGAAACCTGGGCGGTTTTCTTTTTGCACAAAACAAATGCCGACGAGCTTCGGAAGCGGAACGGATTCCAAACCCGTTTCCCGAGGGTTCGACTCCTTCCGTCGGTGCTGCACAACTGAATACCCACGCGGTCGTGGTGAACTCGGCGGACACGTCGGTCTTCCAAACCGAAGCAGAGGGTTCGATGCCCTCCGGCCGCTCGCAGGAAGTGGATCTAGCCCAACTGGTAGAGGCACATGGTTGAGGGCCATGACAGTCGGGGTTCGACTCCCCGGATCCGCACGCCCTCGTAGCCCAACGGGAGAGGCAACGCGCTCAGAACGCGTCCAGTCCAGGTTCGAATCCTGGTGGGGGCACGGCACCAACCAACAACTGCATCGGGGGACGCGCCGGTGCGCAGACGATCCTTGCAAGATCGCCGTGGAGGGTTCGACACCCTCGTCTTCCACCCGTCCCGTAGCTCAGCTGGAGAGAGCGTCCGTCTGATACGCGGTAGGTCCCAGGTTCAAGTCCTGGCGGGACGACCAACGTCCGGTAGCTCAGGGGAAGAGCATCTGTCTTACAAACAGAGGGTCCCAGGTTCGAAACCTGGCCGGACGACCACGCTTCCCGCCAGGCGGGCAAGTACAAAGGGAGCTGTGACCAGCAGAGCGATCTCCGCGGCCGGCGCCCTGTTCTTCGACGAGACGGGCCGCGTCCTGCTCGTGGAACCGACCTACAAGCCGAACTGGGAGATCCCGGGCGGCGCGGTCGAGCAGGGCGAGACCCCGGTCGAAGCCTGCCGCCGCGAGGTCGAGGAGGAGCTTGGCCTGCAACGAGAACCCGGCCGGCTCCTGGTCGTCGACTGGGCCCCGCACAACGACGAGGACCGCATCCTGTTCGTCTTCGACGGCGGCACGATCACCGACGCGCACGAGATCCGCCTCCAGGCAGCCGAGCTCAGGTCGTACGAGTTCGTGACGCCGGAGCAGGCCGGACAACGTCTGGTCCCCAGACTCGCGCGCCGGATCACGCAAGCGCTGCGAGCCCGGGAACTGCAAGAGACCCGCTACCTCGAACACGGCGTTCAGGCGTAGACCCGCTCCACGAACTCCGCCAGCTGCTCCTCCGGCAGGTGCCTCGCCAGATCGGCCTCGGACACCATCCCGACCAGCTGGTCGTTCTCGATCACCGGCACGCGCCGGATCTGGTTCTCCTCCATCGTCTGCAGCACGTGCTCCAGCGAGTCCTCCACGTCGACCCAGTGGACGTGGCCGCCGAACTCACCGCAGCGGGTGGTGGCCAGATCGAGTCCTGCGGCGACTGCCCTGATCACGATGTCGCGGTCGGTGATGATGCCGCGCAGCCGGTCCTCGGAGTCGCAGATCGGCAGTGATCCGACGTCGAGATCCCGCATCATGCGGGCGGCCTCGACGAGGCTCGCGTCGGAGTCGACGCAGCGGACGCCGGGATGCATGATTTCGCGCGCTGTTGTCATGACCCACCTCCTTTCCTCAGGATCCGCCCGGCTAAACCACCCTGCAGTGTGGTCCTCTGAACGGCCTAAAGCCTTGCGGGCTCAACGGCCCAGAGTGCTACTCTCTGTGGTCCTACGGTTACGCAGTTGCTATCTCCGGGGGCCGCGATGGACCTGTTAGCGGAACTGACCGACGATCCCTGGAGTGGCGTTACACCGTCTGTGTACGAGACCGGCAGGCTCGTCGCGCTGGCACCGTGGCTGACCGGCCACGAAGCCAGAGTCCGTTTCCTCCTCGACAGTCAGCACCCCGACGGCACTTGGGGCGGGCCCGGTGAGTACGCGCTGGTTCCGACGCTCAGTGCCGTCGACGCTCTCCAGGGGCACCCGGCCGCACGCAGAGGTCTTCAAGCGCTGCGCAGGCTGCTCAGCTTGCCGCTCAAGCTGCCGGACACCGTCGCGGTCGAGCTCATCGTGCCCGCGCTCGCCGAGAGACTCGGCCTGCGCACGCCGCTCGACCCGCGCCCGCTGCACGCGCTGAGACGGCGTCCGCTGCCGGAAAAGCTCTGGCACACGCTGGAAATCTTCGGTCCCCGTCCCGAGGTCACCTCCGTCGGCGGCATCGTCGCCGCCAGTCCCGCCGCCACCGCCGTCCAGCTGCGAGGCCCCAGACCCGGTCCCGGCCTCGACTACCTCGAAGCCGTCCAGCGCAGGCACCGAGGTCCCGTTCCCGCTGGTGTTCCGGTCCCCCTGTTCGAACGTACCTGGATCATCGTCGCCCTGAAGTCCGCAGGGCTCGACGTCCCCGACCCGATGGTCGAGCAGATCAAAGCCGCGTTCGGCAGGGAAGGCGCGGCCGGCGGGCCAGGACTCCCCGCCGACGCCGACGACACCGCCACCGCACTGCACGCGCTCGCATTGTGCGACAGCCCTCGCTCTGTGGAAGCCCTCCTGCGCTACCGGGAAGCCCGCCACTTCGCCTGCTTCCCGCACGAGCGCACCCCGTCGACCAGCACGAACGCCCACGCGCTCCAGGCACTCGGCCACGACCGGCAACTGGAGGAGTGGCTGCGAGACATGCAGGAACCAGAAGGCTTCTGGCGGGACAAGTGGCACGCCTCGCCCTACTACGCGACCGCGTGCGTCACGAACGCCTTGCGAGGCGACGAAAAGGCTGTCGACTGGGTGCTGCGGACACAACGGCACGACGGCTCGTGGGGCAGGTGGGAAGGCACCTACGAGGAGACGGCCTACGCCATCAGAATCCTGTCGCACTCACACCGGGACGTCAGCAAGGCGGTGACCCGCGGCGCGAAGTTCATGCAGCACTGGGGAGACCGCGAGCACCCGCCGCTGTGGCACGACAAAGACCTTTACACCCCAACGAGAATCGTCCGGGCAGAGGGCATGGCGGCGCTCCACCTCGCGTGCGTGGTGTGCCGGTGAACCGCACCGAGCTGAGGTTCGCGTTGCAGCTCATCGGGTTCCTGGACGCGGTGGGGGACTTCGAGGACGGCCTGGTCAAGCTCAGGGACCGGCGCTGGCTCGTCTGGCACCCGGACGTGATGGCCGCGCTGTTCCGCCACGACCGCGCCTTGCGCCACCCACCCAGCCGCACGCTGAGCCCGTTGCTGGGCAACCGTTCCGTGCTGTGGCTCGACGGCGAGGAGCACACCGCGTACCGCCGCACCCTCGCACCCGTGTTGCGCGGCAGCCGGTACCACGACCTGATCGGCGAGATGGTCGAGCGCTCCCTGGCCGAGCTGCCGAGCGGTGACCCGGTGAGCCTCGCCGGCTGGACCCGGAAACTCACGCTCAGGATCATGGGCCGCATCATCTTCGGCGTGGACGACGACGAGCTGCTCACCGCGTTCACCCGCTGGCTCGACCGCCGCCTCGGCAGCAGGGTCCGCACCCTCGCCCACCGCTGCTTCACGCCCGGCACCACGAGGTTCGACCCGCACCTCGACCGGCTGCTCCTGCAGCGCGCCAGGTCCGCCGAACCACCGGCACTGGCGGCCTGCCTGCCACCGGACGACCTGCGCGACCAGATCGTCTCGCTCCTCTTCGCCGGTCACGAGACCACGGCGAGCGCCACCGCCTGGACGGTGTACTGGATCGACCGCACGCCGGGACTGGCCGAACAACTGCTCACCGACGAGACGTTGCTCGACGCCACGATCACCGAGTCGCTCAGGCTGTCCCCGCCGGCCACGCTCGCGGGGAACCGGATGAGCGACGACGGCATGGTGATCACCCCGAGCATCTACCTGGCCCACCGCCGTGCCGCGACGTACGAGAACCCGCACACCTTCGACCCGTCCAGGAAACCACCACCGCCCGGGGCGTTCTTCCCGTTCGGCGGGGGAGTGCGCCACTGTCCCGGCAAGGACCTGGCGCTCACCGAGATCCGGATGATCGTCACCGCCCTGCTGCGGCACCGGCGGATCAGGCTGAACGCACCCCGCTCCTGCACACCCCAGTTGCGGGGCGCCGCGATGGCGCCACCGCCGAGCCTCGCGATGGTGGCCACTTGCCGGCGCTGACCCACCTCCACCGACTGGAACACCCCTTCGGCGTGCACTACGCGTGCTGTGCCGCCTGGGGTGCCTGCTACGCAACGAGATTCGACCTCGCCGTCGTGATCGCGGTGCTGGCCAACTTCGTCGCGATCATCTCGGGCAACCCGCTCAACGCCTACGCTGATCTCCGCAACGACGTCCACAGCGCGGAGAAGCGCCATCTCGCGCAGGCCGTGCGGGAGATCGGCGCGGACAGGGTCCTCGCGCTGGCGATCTTCGAGATGATCTTCGCGCAGGCGCTGGCGATCGCCGTGTCGTGGCGGGTGGCGGTCGGTGTCGGGCTGATCCTGGTGCTCTACCTGGCGTACAACCTCGAACCGGTCAGGTTGAAGCGGCGCGGCTATGCCGGCCCGGTGGTGCTGGCGATCGCCGCGGGTCTGCTGCCGGCCGTGACGGCTTATTCGGCAGCCGGCGGCCGGGCAGACCCGGCGGTGTGGCTCGTCTTCTCCGGTGTCGCGGCACTCGCGACCGGCCGGGCGCTGTGGTGGGCGGTCCCCGATCGCGCCGGCGACGCCCACGTCGGGTCCAGAACACCCGCTGTCCTGTACGGCGCGAGACACGCGGTCAACGCGACCACCCAGCTGACCGTGGGCGGGTTGCTGCTGGTCGGCGGAGGTCTGTGGTTCAGGTTCGGCCTGATGTGGGCGGCGGTCGGCGTCACCGCGTGCTCGGCGTTCCTGCTCGCGCGCGACCTGCCGACTGCCAGGCAGCAGCTGCGTTACGGCATGTCGATGGCCGTGGTGTCGACGATCGTGCTGGCCGCGATCCCGCTGCTCGCCTAGTGCGGCACTAGATCTTGCGCGCCAGGCCGCCGCATCCCTGGAAGTTCTCGGGATTGCGGTCCGGGATCTCGTCGGGATCGGGCTCCCACAACGGAATCGGCACGACCCCCGGCGACAGGATCTCCATGCCGTCGAAGAACTGCACGACCTGCTCGGGGTACCGGAAGGTGAACGTGGGCAACGGCTGGTCGCCGTACATCGAGCCGAAAAGTCCCACGGCGGCCAGCATGAACGGGTCGCGGCACGTGTGCGAGAGCCCGAGGTAGCTGCCGGGTGCCAACGCGTCCATGTACTTGGCCAGCACCTTGTGCGGTTCCGCGCTGTCCGGGACGAAGTGCAGCACGTCCAGCACCAGCACGGCGACCGGCTCCGACAGGTCCAGCGTGGTGCGGACCTCCGGCGAGTCCAGCACCTTCTCCGGCTGACACAGATCCGCGCAGAGGTACGAGACCTGTGGGTTGTCCGCGATGATCTCGCGCCCCTGGCTCGCCACCGCCGGATCGATGTCCACGTAGACCACGCGCGCGTCGGGTGCGACGAGGTGCACGTTGGCCGAGGTGGGCAGCCCGGAGCCCAGGTCGATGAACTGCCGGATCCCCAGCCTGGTCAGCCGGCTGACGACCCTGCCCAGGAACTCGCGGTGGGTCCGGCACAGGTACGGCAGGTGCGGCGCCGCGGACACGAGGTGGGCCGCCAGCTCCTGGTCGGCCTCCGTGTTGTGGGTGCCTCCGAGCCAGTAGTCCCTGACTCGCGCGGTGTTGGGTTTCTCCGGACCGTTCACTCCCGGTGCCCAGATGGGGGTGGCCACGGGGACTAACTACCGGATCCAGGCTTGGAGTGGCACCAAGCCGACCCGAGATGTACCCGATCGAGTGAACATCACCTGGAGGTTCGTCAGACCGGTGAAGTCTGCGCGACAAGGAATCCCACGACGTCGTCCAGCCTTCCGCGCCGCGCGAACGCCCTCCGCTGGCGTGCCGCACCCGTGCCGTCGAGCAGCAACCGGTCGAGGCCGTCGCTGACCATCTCGTAGTCCCCGGCGAACTCCAGCGCGGGCCGCACCCACCGCAGCAACGACGCGGCGATCGCCGACGCGGGTGTCGGCGAGGCCGTCACGGGGTCGATGCCGAAGCCCTCCAGGCCATCGCGCGCGGCACGCCACATCGCGACCTTCAGCAGGTGCGGAGGGATCGGTACGGGCGCGGCACCGGAACTCAGTGCGGTGGAGGCGATCGCGCGCACGAGAGCGGCCATCAGGACGGCTTCCTCCACCGTCGGCGCGACGTCCGACACCCGCAGTTCGAGCGTGGGGTGGTGCGCGGACAACCGGACGTCCCAGTAGAGCATCCCGGCGTCCATCGCCGCACCGCTCGCGACGATCTCGTCCCGTGCCGCGCAGTAGTCGGCCGCGGAGTCGAAGTACGGCGGCGCACCCGAAGTGGGCCAACGGTTCCAGACCACGTAGCGCCAGCTCGCATAACCCGTGTCGTCGTCGAGCCAGTACGGCGAATTGGCGCCGAGTGCCAGCAATGTCGGCAGCCACGGCCTCAGGTGGTTGCTCACGAAGATCTTCGACTCGTCGTCCGGCAGCCCGATGTGCACGTGACAGCCGCAGATCGCGAGGTCGTTGGTGAGCGCGCCCATCTCCTGCGCCATCCGGTGATAGCGCGGGGAGTCCGTCAGCGGCGTGGGCATCGTCAGCCCCAGCACGGGAGTTCCGGTCGCGACCAGTCGCGCGTCGTGGCGCGCAGCCCGTTCGATCAACGCCCGGCGCGCGACCGCGAGCTCGTCGCGCAGCGCGGTCATGTCCGTGCAGATCCCGCTGGCCGATTCCACCTGGTACTGCGCGATTTCCGGCTGCAGGTCGACCTCGTAGCGGTCGGCGCCGGTGAGCACTTCGTTGGCGCGGTTGGCCAAATGGCCGGTGGAGGCTTCAACGAGAACGAATTCTTCTTCCACCCCAACGGTGAGGAGTCCGTCGATGCTCGTGCGTTGCGCGGGTACCGATTGAGTTCTGCTGCCGACCTGCACGCCGAACCTCCTGTGCGCTGAGTAGCGACCTCGATGCTATGAGTGATCAGGTCGTCGCACAGGAGGCGTTTGGTTGTACTTCTCAACTCACCGCGCGTTGCGCGGCACCCCTCAGCACATCGCGTCGTTCGCTGCCCGGCCGTCCCATGACCCAGCTCGACCCGGTGAGCGACTTCGCGTGTTCCTTGACTGGTGCCAGCAACCGCGACACCTCGCGATACGACCCCACTGACCCCGCGGCACAGATAAGGGTCGCAAGAGAGAGGGTGATGTGTCGTCCCTCCGCCGTGTACGGCTTGTCGAGCAAACGGGCGGACAACGGCACCGTTTCGTCGAGCCCGGCGAGGATCAGGAAGTCGTCGCCGCCGACGTGCCCGACCTGCACGCCGGGAAACGCGTTCGCGAGCTCGGCCAGGTCGTGCCCGATCTCGCGGATCAGGTCGTCACCGGCCGCGAACCCGACGGTGTCGTTGACCTGCTTGAAGCTGTCGACGTCCAGCCACGACACCGCGAAGATCTCGCCGGCCTCGATGCGCCGGTCGACCTCCTTAGCGAGCGCGTCGCTGCCGGGCAGGCGCGTGAGCGGGCTCAGCGCGGCCGCCTGCTCCACCTTCAGCTCGGCAACACCACGCACCACGTCCGCAACACGCACAACACCCATGCACCGCTCGTTGTGGTCCACGACGATGAGGTCGTCGTTGGTGCGCTCACGGTTCGCATGCGTCACCACGTCGAGCAGATCGAGCGCCGACGCCTCGGTGCCGATGATGTGCGGCTTGTCCGCGAGCCGCGCCGCCTCGCGCTTGGCGTGCAGGGCGTGCCCGTACGGCCCGGTGACCGCGAGCAGGAACCGGTTGCGGTCCACCGACCACTTCGGGCGCCCCTCGTCGTCGACGAGCACCACGCCCGTGACCGTCGGCTGGCTCGCCAGCACCTCGCGCACTTCCTCGCTCGTGGCGTGTTCGGGCAACGTCGTGGCGGGGTGCAGGAAGTCCGTCACCCTGGGGCCGGCGTGCCTGCGGATCTCCCCGGTCTCCGTGACAGCCTCTGGAGCGATGCGGGCGTTCACCGCTGGTCTTCGCTGCGGTGGCGCGAGCATGTTGCCCTGCGCGTGCCCCACGCCCAGCTTGCGGAGGTACGTCAGCTGCGCCTCGGTCTCCACACCCTCGGCCACGACCTGACCGCCCGTGTACTCGCCGAGGTGCACCAACGACCGCACGAGCGCACACCGCGCTGCGTCGTCGGGCAACGTGCGCACGATCTCGCGGTCGAGCTTGATGAAGTCCGGCGAGGCACTCGTGAGAAGGCCGAGCGGTACGTCGCCTTCGCCCACGCAGTCGAGTGCGATGCGGAAGCCGTTGTTCCGCAACGTCTGGAGGCCGCGGGCGAGCCGGGCGCGGTTGGCCCGCGAGTACGGCTCGCCGACCTCGATGACGATGCTGTCCGGCGTGCGCCGGGCATCCCTGAGCGCGCCGTAGAGGGGGCTCATGACCTCGGGCCTGTCCGCGACCGTGATCGCGAGCAGGTTGATGTGCAACGGCAGCAGCAGGTCGTGGTCGGCTGCCGAGCGCACGGCACGGCAGGCGAGTCCGACATCGGCGTTGGTCAGCAGTCCCGCCTGGAAGGCGGCCTGGAGGAGATCCTGCACGCTGCCGTCGTGCGGCCGGGCCAGAGCCTCCACCGCCACGACGCCCCCGGTGTTCAGGTTGAACAGCGGCTGGAAGGCGAACCTGACGTCATCCAGCAAAGCGGGCACGTCTCAGATCGTGCAGGGACGAACGCGCAGCTCCAAGAGGGTTCACCAGGTGTTCATCATCTTGGCGCGAAGGCGCCACGGTGCCGCGCGGAACAGTTTCGCCATCGCGGCGGACGTACCGCGTACGTCCTCGCGGCCGGACAGGTAGGCGCGCTGCAGCTCCGGCGGGAGCAGGAAGAACAGCTCGAAGAAGTCCCTGGTCTCGTCCGCGTCCAGGCGGAGCAGTACCTCGAGGCCGAACCGCCTCATGGCGTGCACGACGCGTGCTTTGCGGGACCAGATGACGTGCTTCGGGTCGTCGCCGGCTTTGACGGCCTCGGCGACCTTTAGGGCGAGCGCCAGTGAGGTGGCGACGCTGTAGCCCGTCGCGGGGTGGATGAAGCCGGCTGACGCGCCGAACGCGAGGCCCTTGTGCCGAGGTGCGTCGAGGGGGAAGCGGACGCGTTCCTCTCGTTGGCCGGGTTCCAGCCGTGCGTGGAGTCTGCGGCGGAGTTCGCTGAGTGGCATCCCCGGCCGACCGGCGAGGCAGGTCTCCTCGACGAGGACCTCGTTGTCGCCGAGCGGGACCGTGTAGAGGAACGTGTCGCCGTTGCGCCAGTCCATCAACGTCGTCTCGGTGCTGTCGGACTCGATGACCGTACCTACCGCCGTTTGCTCGGCGCGGCCCTTGCGCGCACCGGTGGCGTTGAACGTGTAGCGCGCTTCCGTCGGGCGTTGAAGCACCTTCACGTCATCGGGCAGCTCATGGAGGCGTGCGTTGTCGAGCACGACATAGGTGCGTGGAATCAGGTGCTCCTCGCGCGCGTAGGCGCGAACCACTGTGCTTGTCGCGGCAACCGGGGTGTCGGGTGGGAGCTCGTCGGCCCACGCGCCGTAGGTCGCAGTCCAGACGCGGTGCGGACGACGGTCGACGAGCGCGGTGTCGAGGCCTTGTTGCGCGCAGGCGCGGGCCAGGGCACGGCCGGCCGGGCCACCACCGATCACGAGCACGTCGAGCACAAGGTCCATGATTGACGTTGTGGCCAAGACCTACCGCACGACCCTCGTCCGCCGCGTAGGCAACGTCGCCATCAGTGGCGCCGTGAAGCTCGGCATCGCACCCTCCTACTACGTGCTGCTGTCCATCCGCGGGCGGCGCAGCGGTGTGGAGCGCACGATCCCCATCAGGCTGATGCGTCATGACGGGCAGGAGTGGTTCGTCGCGCCGTACGGCGTTCGCGACTGGGTGCACAACGCACGGGCCGCCGGCGAGGCGGTTGTGCGAAGGGGACGCAGGTCACGTCGAGTGCGTTTGACGGAGGTTTTCGCTGCCGTCGCGGCGCCGGTGCTGGCCGCTTACGCGCGGAAGGAGCCGGTGACGAGGCCTTTCTTCGACGCACGCGTCGGTGACCCGGTCTCGGCGTTCGAGGCGGAGGCCGACCGCCACCCGGTGTTCCGCGTCGAGAACCTGCAGGTCAACGGCGGTGCCGGGGCCTAGGTGACCCCCCGATTTTGAGATCGAATCACCCCGGTGTAATGTTCTCTCTGCCAGCGCGGAACGGGCCGGAAATCAAAACCGGAACGAGCGGGGCACAAGCCGGAAGACAAAGGGCCTCTGAGAGGCCG
>NZ_QLTT01000014.1 GCF_003269295.1 Lentzea atacamensis
CCACGACGGGCTGCTCGACGACGGGCTGTTCCACGACGGGCTGCTCGACGACGGGCTGCTCGACGACGGGCTGCTCGACGACGGGCTGCTCGACGACGGGCTGCTCGACGACGGGCTGCTCGACCGGCTTTGCCCCGGCTGCCTGCGCTGCCGCCAATTGGGCTGCCTGTTGCGCTGCCGCGATCCGAGCTGCCCGCTTGGAGCGGCCGCCTCCGCCAAGACCTTTGACGTCCGGTGTCGTCGGCTTTGCCGGCCCTCGGTCAGGGGCTTCCACCGTGGCGACCTCTTCAGTCATGCTGACACCTCCTCGGCACTGACCGCGGCCTCCTCGGCCTCGATCGTCGAAACCGCCATGACGATCTCCTCGGTCAAGTCGAGGTAGTCCTCACCAACCTGCTCCGCCCGCTCGGTGGGCAGGACTGTCCCCCGACCTCCCTTGCGCTTCTCCCACCACTTGACGCCGTCAGTGGCTTCGGCGACCTCGAAGGTCAGCTGCCCTCGCTTCCGGCACGCCCTTGCCACTGCCTCAGAACTACGGATAACGGTCCTGAACACCGGCGCGTCGACTTCTGCCGCCTTGAGCATCGCCTCGACCTCTGTTCGCGCTTCAACCCACGCGCCAACCGGACGCTTCTCGTTTGCCTTCTTGTCGAAGTAGTACTTGTGGGGGAAGTTGAACAACACCACACCCAACAGCTGAAGGTCTGGGTTGAACCTTCGAGTCTCGGAGAACCGCTTGCTGACGCCGCCGAGGCCCTTGAGCGACCCGGAGTCCGCGACGGAGATCGGGATCAACGCGTAACGCGCGGCCGACAGCGCGAGCTTCTGCGGCTCCTTGCTCGACGGCGGGCAGTCGATCACTACCCAGACGTAGCCGTGCCGGATGACAAGCCGGGCGATCATCACGGCAAGGCCCAGCCACACAGCCAGACCACGCTGCTGTTGAACAGCAATGATCATCGCAGGGAGGTTCGACAGCTCCTCGCCGGCTGGCAACATGTCGAGGCACTGGCGGCCGCGGACATCCCTGATGATCACTGGCTCGTGCCCATGCAACACAGCCTGAGCAAGAGCTTCGCCCTCGTCGTTGAGTTCGTGATCGCCGGTTCCGAAGTCTTCGTGGGCGTTCCCCTGCAAGTCCATCTCGATGTGAAGGACGCGCCCGTAGGGAAGCCCCTGCTCAGCCTTGGCAGCCTCGGCTTCAGCGAGCAGAGCAGCGGTGTGGGAGGCGATCGAGGTCTTTCCCTGCCCGCCCTTTCCTGTGAACACGGCAACGACGCGTTCCAGAAGCGGCCTGAGCATTTCGACGAACTCTTCAAGCTCCGCGTCGGTGGTGCTGTCGCTGAAGCCCTTGAGGTTGAGCTGACCCTCCAACCAAGTGAGGTACGCCTCGACCTCGGCCTTCTCTGCCTCGGACAGGTCGCCCGCACCTCTCACACCGGCACGGCTCAGATCAAGCAGCTGGGTGGCAACCACAGGTCGACTCCCCCTCCAGACACGTTGTTGACATTCGCGGTGGCATGTCTCGTCGCGCGCACGACCGAGCTAGCTGAGATCTGCGACCTGGAGCCAGTAGGTGCACGTGCGTGCCGCTGAGGCTACCTCCGCACGGCCGTCCTGTTGGTGAGGCGTGTCGACGGAGCGACGATCCGCTGTGCGCGCCACCCATCAGCGAGATGCGCATGTGGTGCTGAGATGGAAAGTCAGTCGAGGTATAAACATGCACAGAAGGTGGTCTATGAACGCAATCGTAAACTCGTTTGCTCACCAGGTTGCACATGTAAGCGAATGCTAATCTTCCCCTCTGATTGTAAGGTGGTTCGTATATTAGGCTTCTAGATGGGCTAAATACAGATCCGTAACCCTGCCGGTAAGTTGGTCTTGAATATTGGCTACTACAACGATCCCTTATGCATCTGTGAGACAGGTCATTTATATAGCTTGGCCTACATGCACGAGGTAAGTTGTATATATGAACGAGAAGACGGTGTAAGAAAAGAGCTGAAGGACGCAACACCATCAGACTCAAATTCAAACCGTTGTAGAAGACTTAGGTACGACTGTAGAAATCAACTCAGGCTCCGACTGTACAAGCAACTCCCAGTGGATCGCAGGACCGAACTGATCGACAGGTATAACCACCGCCTAGCTAGAAGGCGGACGAAGAGGCTGGATTAGAGACTAATCCGCCTCCTCAACCTGCTTGTATAGCTGCACGAGCATATATACACCACAGCTGAGCGGTGTTCGGCAGACAGGGTGACTTGGCGGTCCACATTGGTGGGTTTTCTGTCGCAGGGAGCTGCTCGACCTACAGCTCGTAATCGACAGTATTGGTGGCGGCACGGATGCGCTTTACCGTGGGAAGCGCGTCAACAGCGTCCAAGATCTTCTTTACTTCTATAGAGGGAACCTTCGCGCCGCTGCCGAGTGCTGCCTGAACCTCCTCAGCCGCGTACGCGATCGTTACCAGCGAAGACCTCGTATATGTGCCGTCCTTGCGCTCAAGTGCGAGGAGATCTAGCCACTCTCGTTCCTCTTCAGGGACCACGAGCGCGCTCGTCATGCTGAGCAATGCGAACGCAACCTGGTCGATAGCGGCCTGATTTGCCGCGACCCAATGGTCCTCGGCGTTGGCCGGTGCCGTTCTGATCCGGCGAGCCTCGCGACCTTGCTTCTCATCAGGCTGACCAAACTCTGCAAGCCCGGCGAGCCTGTCAAAGCGATCTTGGACGCCCTGTCCGCGAGTGATGGCGTGCACGGCACCAAGCTGACGGCGGAGCACGTCCCTCGGACTGCCAATCTTCAGGCCAGCTCGCAGTGCTGTCAGTTCAGCCGCGCGGTCCTGCCACCAGAGTGCATTGCAAAGTTGCAGGCCTGCTAGGTGGTCGAGTGCCCTGGCAGCCCTGTTGGTGCACGGTGACCTGCGCAGGAACGCCAGCACCATCGCAGGTTCAGCGACTTCAGGCGACGGAAGGTGATCCAGGCGGGAGTCACCCAGGCGGTCACGGCGATGTGCGATCTCGCGGACCAGGCTGGCGACGTCGGTCGGCGGAGGAGCCGACTGCCAGTGCGCATGACAGCCGATACCCGAGAACTGGCACCGCAAAGCTTCTCCGGTGAGCAGGATGCGGTGAACGGCGTGCGTGGTCGTGAGTTCGACGACTGCCCGCGCGGTCCGTACCTCTGCGATCGCTAGCCCGAGCACTGCTGGCGTTGCAGGAGAGACAGCGTCGCTGTCGACGTCGGCGATGAGTTCGTCAACCCACCTGGAAGTCACACCGTGCCGCCCGGCTGCCGCAGCCAGTTGATACGAGACGTGACCCAGCTGCTCGCGGTGGTCGATAACCCAGGTCCACCTCGGGTCTTCGAGCTCGACCTCGTTTTCGCGGCGGACACCACGACTGAGGTCAGGGTTCGGGTCGTCATGGCGCAGCAGATCGGACAGCGTGGCCAGCCGGGCACGAGCTGGTTGATGAGGATCTCCGCGGCCGGTCCGTCGCCGACGTGCCGGCCGCGGATCGTTCTCGGTTCGACGGTGGCTCTCCCGGCCAAGCCCCAGCACGGCCCCCATCTGGTCGTAGAAGAGACCATCAGCCAATCCGCCACGTAGGTGGTACCGCTCCGACCGCCAGCGATCCCAGGTGCTGGCGACTACAAGGAGCTGGGCGTCCATCGCATCAGCCCGCATGACCCAGTCGGGAGACTCAGCGGCCGGGTGTCGACGGAGGTACGCGAGAACTTCGCGGGGGTCCACCCTGGCAGGTGACGGCGTCTCATTCGGCTCGCAGCAGCCAGCGTCCAGGTGTCGGCCGACGATGCGCTGGACGCAGCTGACCAGCTCGAATCGGGATAGTCGGACCGGTGGAAGCATGCGACCACTATTTCACTGCCACCTGGGAGGCCGCCCGAGCCGCTGGCGGAAGCGCGTGCCTCGCCCAAGGCACCCAAGCGAAGATACCGGCTTTGACCAGGACTTTCTTCAAAGAAGCGGTCGCGTCATCCGCCCTGGCGTCAAGGAGACGCACTTTACGAGGTGCCATCAGTCGCGCTGTCGCGGATAAACGCCATCGTGCTGTACGCGAGCGAGGAGTTCAGCGACTGCTCGGTGTGTAGGTAGATGCGGGTGGTGCGGGGATCGGCGTGGTCGAGGAAGTCCTGTACTTCGGCCGGCGACTTCTCCCTGCCGAGCAGCGTGGCCGCAGTGTGCCGCAGCCAGTGCGGAGTGATCTTGGCGGCCTTGCTCTTCACGATGCCGGCGTCGGTTGCGATGTCCGCGCTGGCAGCGATCGAGCGGATCATCGAGCCCAGGGCGTCCGAGCGCAGGCCGCTTCCGCCCGGCTGGCCGTGGTAGGGCGTCGTGCGGAACGCCAGGCCGTCGAGCTCGTCGAACGGCACGCCGAGCCGGGCGGCGACCAGGCCGTGGTAGTAGTCGAGGGCGACGGCCGCCCACGGAACCAGCGGTTTGAGTCGCACGGTGGTCTGCCCTGCGTCGCCTTTGCCGTGGAACCGCAGAACCCGGTGGCCGTCGACGACCAGCCGGACGTCCTGCACCGTGGCTAGCTGCACCGCGCCGGACCGGACCGCCGTGGTGAACAGGACGCGCAGCACGGCGACATCGCGTGCGGCGATTTCCAGCGCGAGCCCGCCGATCTTCTTGGCTTCCTCCAGCCGCTGGTCGGCCTCGGCCATCAGCGCGTTGAGCTCGTCGACGTCGAGGTAGTGCGTCGCGGACTTGTTGGGCTGACGCTTGGGCCGTTTCACCCGCGCGACGGGATTGCGCACGTCGATGTCGTTGTCGATCAGGTAGTGGTACCAGTTGCCGACCGCGGCCAGGCGCTGGTGGATCGTCTCGGCGCTCTTTCCCGCCAGGTGGGTGGCGGTCCAGTCGTCGACGTCGGCACGGCGGGCGGTCAGAGGGTCGACGCTGGCGCGCAGGCAGTAGTCCAGCCACAGGGTCAGCCCGAACTCGTATGCCTTGCGGGTGTGCTCGGAGTCGCGGCCGATGACGGTGGTGACCCACAGCTCGGTCAGGCCACGCACGTGGTAGCGCTCATCGGGCAGCGGTGTCGGCAGCACCATGCGGACCGCGCTGTCGAGTGAGACCTCACCTCGTGCGGCGGCCTCGACCGCGCTGGCCGGCCGCGGCACGATGTCGGTGCTCTCCGTCTCGGTCACGCGATCTCCTCGAGCACGGTGTTGAGGTAGGCGGCGACGCGGGTGGACACCGCCACGGTGGGGCCGGCGAGCTGTCCGTCGCCGCCGATGTGCAGGCCCTCGTCGAGCAGCTCGCTGCGGCTGCACAGCACCCGGAATGCCCGCTGGTTGAACACGCCGTCGAAGGCCTGGTCCGGGGTGACGACCCGCAGGCCGTCCTGGCCGAGCACCAGCACCGTGCGGCCCTGGTTGCCCGCGCACAGCGCCCGTACGTGCTCGACGGACACCCTCAACCGCTTGTGCTTCATGCCTGGTCGCCTCCGAGGTGCGGCCGTCGGGTGACGCCGTGGCGGGAGTAGTGAGTGGCGCCAGCGGCGCAGCACCGTGCGCCGTCCGTGCGAGGCGCCCAGGCTGAGCAGCCCGTAGCTGATCGCGGGCCCGGCGGCCGCCGCCAGCAGCAGCCGCGCTGGCCAGAACTCGGTGAGGACCCCGGCAACGGCGACGGTGAAGACAACGAAGCCGAGCGCCGTCGCGAGCAGGTAGGCCGCGATCATCCAGCGTGTGTCCGCCGGCCCGGAGCGCTCCGTCTCGCGCAGCGCAGCAAGGCCGTCGTCATGCCACTGGCCGCCCAGGCTCGCGGTGTCGGTGCGGAGGGTCACGGCATGGCTCCGTCCTCACTGGCGGCCAGGTGGGCCGCTGGCCACAACGCCACGGGTTCAGGCTGCAGGCGTCGATGCACGGTCACCAGGGTGGAGGTCACCCGCATGTCGACGTGTCCGGGAAAGAGCAGGATGTCGTCCGCCTCGGCCGGGACGGTGGCGAACCGGCCCAACGGCGTTCCTTCGATGTGCAGCCACGGGCCGTTGTAGTCACTGACGATGTGGATGTCGCCGCGGCCGCGCCAGGCGTCCATCGCGGCCTGGGTGTTGCTCGCCGCTTCGGCGGCGTAGGCGTGGATCTGCTCGGCGGTGATCCAGCCGCGTTCGAGTCGGGTGTCGGGAGATACGGCGGCGAGCGCGGCCACGGTGTCGATCTCGGACAGGCGGCGGCGGCCGCGGCGGGGGATCGGGGCGTACAGGTACGCGGTCCACCAGCGCGCGGCGAACTCGGCGGCGGTGCTCGCCGCGGCGGGCGCGAGCTGCTGCGCGAGCAGCTCGGCGGGATGCCGCTCACCGGTCATGGCCGGTCCGCCTCGCCGCGGCGGTCGGCGCGAGGCGCCAGGGCGAGCGTGGGCGGCCCGCAGCTGGCTGATCAGGTCGCCGAGCAGGGTCGCGGCGGCGCTGAAGTTGACCGCCGGCGCGCTGCCGAGCAGTCCGGCCGCCTCATCGACCACGACCATGGTCGGCGGCCGCTGGCTCTGCGTGAGCTCGTCCATCTCGGGGCCTCTTTCTGCTCTGCCTGGTTGAGTCTGCCGTGCCGTACGTGGCCTGGTCGTGCCGTTGCCAGATCCGTGTGCATGCGGCGCGTCGGCACCGGAGTTGCTGCGGCACCTCGTCCAGGCGCATCACGGAGTTGTCGTCGAGTACCTGCTGGGAGCAGACCGCGGTGAGCAGGCGATGAGGCTGGCCCACCGCTGCCCGCTGGAGTGCAGCTCCGCGGCGTCACACGCGTGGAAGACCTTCGTCGATCGGGTGTCCGGCCGGTCGAACCAGGAGGCGTCCCCGGGGCGCGGCGCGGTAGTCGGTGGTCATGACCGCTGCGGACCGGTGGCGTTGTTGCGCGCGGCGCGGCGGGCGGCACCGTGCCGCCGCAGCCGCTGGTCGCAGAGCATGATCAGCGCGACGGTAGTCGCCGCGCAAGCGGCTCCGATCCAGAGCTGATGCGCGACGGACACGAGCACGATCGCCGCGGTGCCTGACACCGCGAGAAGACCGAGCAGAACCACGGTCAGCGCGGTGTTCGGCACGGGGACGTGCGGGGGAGTGGACTGCGGTGTCGGGGGCATTGGCCGTCTCGCCGGTCCCTTCGCGTTCATGTGCAATTTCACTATAGCTTCAGTGTTGACCGAAACTGAGCGTCTCGCGTGCCTTGCTGATCACGCCGGTTCCCGGCCACCGCTGTGGCGGCGCCGATCCCGCTGGAGTCGGCATGTGCAGGTCATCGTGTGCACGATGCTGCGCTCAGGCCGCTAGTGGTTCCGGCCCATGTCGTGGTAGGCGGCGATCGTGGCGGCCGCGAGGCCTTTGTTCAGGGGTCTTCTGGTCCGGCAGCAGCGCGTCCCACACGCCGCCGCTGGCGCGGACGAACGCCTCGGCCGCGATGGCGATCCGGTCCGGGTCGAGCAGCTCGGTCCGGCTTCGCAGCAGCAGCCAGTCCGCGTGCTTGCGCAACTCCGCGTCGGTGGCGTCCGGGCCGAGTTGCTCGCGGGCCGCGGTGAACGCTGCCGCGGCCGCGGCGAGACCGTCCTGGACCGCCGCCTGTCCTGGGCTGACCACACCGGTGTCGATCGTCACGTTGTTCTCCTTCTGGGATGCCCAACGGTGCTGAACTGGTCAGTGATCCCGATCGGCGACGTCGGGGTCGTCGGAGCCTCCGATGCGCGCCGCCAGCGTCTCGGCGCGTTCGGCCAGGCCGATGCCGGTCGCGATCAGCGCGCGAAGCTCGGCACGCACTGCCTCGTCCGGGTTCTCGGAATCGCTCACGCTTGCACGCTCCGCTCCGTGATGGTGTCCGGCAGCGTCAGGTCGGGGTAGGCGCGCAGGTACTCGTCGCGGTGGCCGGCGTAGTGCCGGCGACCGTGCTCGGTCAGCACGACCAGCGGCAGCACCGGATGCGTGTGGCGGTGCTGGGGCAGGTTCTCCACCTCGAGGACGTCGACCAGCGGCCCGTCACGGTGTCCGCGCAGCCGGTCGATCGACCTCTCGGTACGGGTCAGTTTCTTGACCTGCCACGGCGTCAGCCCGGACGGTAGGGCGCGCACGTCCTCCGGCACCGGCCAGCCGCGCTCCTCGTAGGCCTTGATCAGGGTCGTCCGCAGGTAGCAGTTGCCCGCGGCCTCCAGCACGGCCAGGCGTGCCAGGACCGGCACGTCGGTGACGCGCACCAGGTGTGGTGGCTTGCGTGCCTGGTGCGCGGCCAGGTCGGCGTGCGCCAGGTCGAGCTTGTGCCGAGGCTCGACCGCCTCGACGTCCGGGTACAGCTCCCGGTAGCACGCGTGGTGCAGCTCGTAGTGCCGCACGCCCGCCGGTGAGAGCCGCACACGGTACTCGGTGCGCGTGGTGTACTCGTGGCCGGTCAGCGGGTTGATCCCCTCCTTGCGGGTGTGCACCGAGAACTCCTCGATGTGGCTGCCGTCCTTGCGGTCCCGCAGGTGCAGCAGCGTCTTCCACGGAGGTGCCTTGTCGTCCTCGTCCCACGTGGTCTGCGTGGTCAGGCCGTTGTCCCCGGCCTCGTACAGCCGGGCCAGCGCGGCGAACGACCAGCGCGCCATCAGCCCGGCCGGTGCGGTCGCCGGGCCGGTGATGCCCGCGCCCGCACGTGCCGCTGCCCGGCCGGCGGCGGTGAGCCGGACCCGCACGCGCGGCACGTGCTTGCCCAGCACGGCGATGTAGATGTGGTCGTGCTCGACCTCGACCAGGCCCCGGCGTTCGAGCGCGGCCAGCGTCGAACCCGAACCCGAGTCGTGCTGACCGGCCTCGCGCAGCTCGTGCTGCACCGAGCTGTAGCCGCCGAGGTCGCGGGGAAGCTTGATGTCGTAGGTGACCAACCGCCACTCGGAGGCCGGCGGCGTCGTGAGCCACTCGGCCTTCTGGCGACGGATGTCGGCCTCGGCGGCCTGGTCGAACCGGAAGATCGTCGACAGGTACAGCCGCTGCCGTTCGTTCAGCCCGTCCCACGCCGCCGAGGCCTTGCCGTTGCTCACTTCGCACCACCGACGACCGAATCGGCTGGCAGGTCGGTCGGCAGCTCCAGCGCCAGGATCGAAGCGCTCACGGCGGCCGTCCTCTCACCCGTGTTCTTCTCGGTACCACGCGTCTGACCTGCCGGGTGCGGGTGGGCGATTCGCTCGGCGGTGCGCAGGCAGGCCTTGCAGGTCGGGATGCGGTCGTTCGGGATGTCCAGGTTCTCGAACAGCAGGTGTGGCGCTCTGCTCGGGGTCCAGCACAACGAGCGGTTCGCGTCCCGGCGCAGGCGGCCGGTGCGCAGCGGCTCCCTCACGACGATGTGCTCGGCCCCCGACACGTAGGCGGCGTAGTGGTGGCGGCCGGAACCGTTGTAGGCCACCGACACGCGAACCGGCAGCGCCGCTCGCAGCGACGCCCACGCCTCGGCCTGCTGCTCCAGGCGCTCGGCGCGGCACCGCTCCTGCAGAGCCTCCCGCTCGCGCTCGGCGAGTACCCGCGGCGGCACCGGTGGGTCGGGTTCGGCGTCGCGCGCCAGGCCGAGCAGCACGAGCTCGGTCCAGCCCAGGCTGCGCCAGCCGTGCACCGGCCGGCCGATCACCGCGCTCAGCCACTCCGGATGCGCCCTGGCGAGCTTGCCTTCCAGCTGCCGCAGCACGACGGGGTCGATGAACGGACCAGCCTCCCGGCGGGCCCGCTCGCGCAGCCCGGCCAGCACCGCGTCCGAGAGGTTTGTCGCCGCGGGCGCGGAGCTCGGCGCGGCGGAGCCCTGTCGCGCCAGCGCGCCCAACGCCGGTAGATCCGTGCCTGGAACGGTCTGCGCGTCCACAGCGACCCCCTCCGTCCCGCGTCCGGGCACGAGTAGTAGATAACCGGCATTATGTACTGCTCACCAGAGGCTATCAGTTCTGTTCTGTAAACAAAACTAGCCGTCTTCCGTTTACGAAACATTATGCGCTAGGATGATCGTATGACTGAAGATCGCGGTCAGCAGGCCGGTGACCAGGGCGGAGGCGCTTCCGGGGCTGGTGCGGGGGTGAACCCGCTCGTCAAGCCGGTCGCCGGGTCGCCGGACGGGCCGCGGCTGTGCGGGTTCTCGCTGTGCCGCAAGGTGCTGCCGGACGCCGGTACCGGCCGCAAGCTCGAGTTCTGCCGGGACAGCGACACCAGCTGGCCGGTCGGCGACCGGACGGCGTCCTGCCGCGAACTCGGCCGCGCCGAGCGCGCCCTGGCCGCCGTCACCGACGCCCGCGCCGCCGTCGCCGAGGTCAACGTGGTCGAGCTCGGCGAGGCCGTCGACGCCGTGCTCGGCCCGGTGCGGGCGATCGCCGGCCCGGTGGCCGCACTGCTGGACACGCTGACCGGCGTGCGGACCCAGCTCGACGACGCCGTGGCCACCGCCCGCGCCGACCGCGAGGAAGCGCTGCGACTGGTGGCCGAGGCCAACGGCCGCGTCGAAGCAGCCGAGCAGGTCGCCGCCGAGGAGCGCGCCGCGCGGCAGTCAGCCGATCAACGGGCCGAGGCCGCCGAACGCGAGGGCCGCCGCGACCGGGAGGCCAAGGAACGGGCAATGTCCGACACACGGCGCGCCGAGGGCCAGGTCCTTGAACTGCAGAACGCCCAGCGACGCGACGCCGAACGGATCCAGGCCCTCATCGAGCGGGTGGAGACAGCCGAGACCCAACTGGCCACCCGCACCTCCGAGCGCAACTCCGCCCGCGCCGAGTGGGCCACCGAGAAGCAGCGGGCCGATGACGCCGAGGCCGCCAACCTCACCCTGGAACGCGCCCTGCGCGATGAGTTCCTGCAGGCACTCGAACGCCGCGCCGAACAGCACCAGCAGAACCTCGACGAGGTCCGCGCCGCCTTCGACGCCCGGCTCGACCAGATCCGCGCCGACCTCGAGGCCGCCCGAGAGACCGAGCGGCGCCAGCACACCGAGCAGCTCGGGACGCTGCAGCAGCAGATCGGCGCGCTCACCACGCGTGCGGAGACCACCGAGAACTCCCAGCGCGCCCAGCTCGACCGGAACCGGGCGCTGCGCACCGTCCTCGCGGCCGCGCACGGCCGTCTCGGCGACGACGACGCCGAACTGCGAGACCAGATCCAACAGCTGCTCGCCGGCGCCTAACCAGTGACCAAACGAGGAACTGCTGCTCTCACCAGCCGCTGACCTCGACGAGACCCACAGAGAGGACGTTCGACGTTGAAACGGTCCACCTCAAATGTGGCTCGAAGCCAAATTCGCTTGGGACGACGCAACATGGAGGAGCACTCAGATGGCCAGCGACCCTCGTGATCGCCAGGTGGAACTGCCCGACGCAGCCGAGGTCGAGCGACGCCTGAAAGGCTTCGGGGGCGGAATCCCCGGCCTCGCGACCTTCTATCAAGGTGTCAGCGAACGGATCGGAGGACTGGCGCAGAAGCCTCACGACCTTGTGCAGGCGTTCCGCTTGGCTCTCCACGATGCTGAAAGCCGCGGCGAGCTGGAGCACGCTGCGCGCGCAGCCGTGCTTCTCCTCGTGCCGCGTCTGTTCGCAACCCTAGTCGACGACGAGGTGTTTGTGGAACAGGCCAAAGCTGACTGGATCGCCACCAATTGATGCAGGCACCGCGCGATCAGCTTGACAGGCACACGGCCTTTCGCCGCAGCACAAGCAGATTGCATACGTGTGTCCCGCGAAACCATCCGTATCCGTGCCATCTCGGGGGCTGAACGACAGTGACCATCGAATACCACCTCGACGACACCGTGCTCTGGTCCACCCGCAGCGGCCACGCCGCCCTGCTTGTCGACCCCAAGGCCGGCGAGTGGCGGGTGACCTGGTGCCCGGCCCAGCCGCTGACCCGAGAAGCGGCGCACGCCGCGTTGGAGTTCGCCGAACTGATCTGGACCACCGACATCGCGCCGACCCACCGGCAGGCGATGGGCGACATCGTGTGGCGCGCGGTCGGGATCGGCGTGGACCCCATGCAGGCGAGGGAGCTGGCCGGGCAGAGCCCGCCCTACGCGGTACCGGACGGCTACACCGACGACGACATGCCGGAGCTGCTGAAGCAGGTCCAGGCCCACTTCGCTGCCCGGTGACGCTGGCCGACCTGGACGGGGAGGCCCTGAGAAAGCCCCCGGCCAGGCCGCCGGCCAGCGGACCCATCCCGCATGCGACGAAACGGAGTCACCTCAGATGATCCCGCACACCTGCCCTGCCCCGGACACCCGCACCCCGCATCAGCACGGCCAGTCCACCACCGCCGGGGTGTGGCCATGCTGAAACCGGCCCAGCGTGAACTGCTGCGCGCGGTCCAGGAGGGCAAGGTCGCGTGGCGCCACCACCTCCGCGCCGGCTGGGCGATCCGCCGCACCGACGTCCGCTCCACCGGCCCCGGAGGAGGCCTCGGCCGCCGGGTCACCCAAGCCATCGAACGGCTCGCCGCCGGAGGTCTCGTCGCCACCGTGCCCGCGCCTTCCGGCTGCGGACCGGACGTGCCGATCACCATCACCGAGCCGGGCAGGGCGCTGCTCGACCTCGCGAACCTGCCGCTGCTCGCCCTCACCACCGCGGCCGCCGCCCCGACCCTGCCGATGGCGCGCGACGGCCGCGAACCCTTCCCCGCCGGAGACGAAGGCGACGCCCCGTCCGGCGCGCTGCTCGACCTGACCGACGACGAGCCCGACCACCCGGAGATGCAGGGCTGGTGGCAACGGCAAGGCCACCAGTGGATCCCCGTCGACCCGCCCGCCGACGACGAGGACCGGTCGTGACGCCCGCGGACGGCGACCCAGCCGGGACCACCCACCGCGGTACGACCGCGGCCCCGGAACTCGCGGCGTACAGGGCGAGCGCGTCGTTCGCCGCGGCGTTCCGGCGCTACCGCCGGGCGCTGCGGGCCGGCCTCCTCGAGGTGCGCGCCTACAACACCGAGCACCCGGATCTGCCGCTGGCACTGGTGCGGTACCGCCTCGACCACACCATCAAGGTGGTCGGCTTCACCCACGCCCGCCCGGATCAGGCCGTGCCGGACGGCCTGATCCTTTACCCCGAACGAGGAGAACACCTCGTCCCGGTCCCTGGCGGACCCGGAAAACCCTGGCGCGCGGTGCTGCGCCACCACCGCCGGCAGATCCCCCACCTGATCGACACGGTGTTCACGCCGCACGGCGCCCCGGTCTACCACCTCACGGCCACCAGCTCCCACACCGCGACCGTGCACGACCTCGGCGATCACGGCGTGTTCGTCACGATCGCCGACGGCTACCGCGATCCCGGTCGCCACCTCACCGCGGTGCCGCTGCAGGAGTTCCGCCTCGCCCAGGCCAGCCACGAGAACAGGACGGTGTCGTGATGAGTGCGCACCAGTACACCGAGTTCGGCATCCGATGGACGATGGAACACGGCGACCCCCGCGTCGTACTGGGCGGGTCCCGCGCCGCCGCGGAGGAACTGCTCGACGATCCACCCCCAGGCTCGCTGGACGGGGTCGTGGTCGAGCGCATCGTCACGCTCTCCCCGTGGGAGCCGGTCGACGGCGTGCAACCCCGCACGCCGCCGTTGTTCGCGCAGCCGCACCGCGTCTTCACCTTGCCCGGATTCCCGGACGACGTCGTACGGGACAGCAACGACTTCGACGGCCTGCGCTACATCGTGCTCGGCGACGACGCCGAGCAGATCGTGATCCTCGGTCACCCGCCCCAGGCGGACGTCACCGCCTTCCAGCGCTGGTACGAGAAGAACGAAGGTGGCGACCCGGACAACAGCTGGTACTCCGACACCGTCGAGTCCACCTACGCGCGGCAACTGCGCGAATGCCCCGACCACCAGACGAAGGCCCGCGAGTGCGCGTGGTGCACGCGGATTGACCCTGACGAGCCGTGGCTGGACTGGACCCGCGGGGAGAACGAGCCACCGCAGACCAACGCCGGCAAGCCGTACTACTTCCCGATCACGCTGTGGCACCTGCACGGGTGACCACCATCAGCGACACCTGACCGCTATAGTCGTTAGCTGACAAACGGTGGCCTCGCGCGGCCCCAACTCCGAGCCGACCCGGTCCCCACGTGACCACATCGGCGCATCGGACAAGACGGCCTAGAGTCTCGGCGCGGCAGTGCAGCACCACGCGATGACGTCGAATCACCTGGACGAACCTCGCGGGGTGACGTGGGCTCCCCGCTGGAGGACACCCAGATGAGCAACAGCCACTCCAAGCGCAATGCCGTGGACGCAGTGCGCGCCACCACCGGTGCCGGACACACCGAAGCACGTCGCGCGGCCTCGGCGGCCCGGCAGCGCCCGATGTCCGACGTCGACCCCATCGCCGTTCCCGCGCCGGTCGCCGTGAGCGTGGCCCAGCACCTGCGGGCGGCCGGATTCCACATCGCCGCCGTCCACCAGCTCGGCAGGGACAACGGCGTTCTGCCCCAGTTCAGGTCCGACATGGTGACGGGACCGGCCGCCCAGTTCGGCACCGCACTCAGCCAGGTCAGCTCCCGCCTGACCGACCTGAGCACGTGGAGCGAACGCACCGCGCACCGGTCAGGCGCGATCACGTGCGTTCCGGAGCACCTGTCCAGGTCCGCCGACAGCGAGGCGGCCCTTCGGATCCTCTACCCCGAACTGCCCGACGACGCCGGCGGAGACCGCTGGTGCGCGAAAGCCGGTGGCCGGATGCCGCTGCCGGGAGAAGGCCACGTCGAGCCCAGTTCCGACACGGTGCCCTGGTCGGCACGGAGCCTGCTGCCCGGCGCCGCCCCGGAGTGGACGCTGTCGGCACACGGAAGCGGGATCAATGTGCGCAGCGCAGGTGACGTCGTGCCCGGAACGCCGTCCGCGGCGATCTGGGACGCGAACGAGCATGTGCACCGTTACCTGTCGAGCTGGATGAGTCGTGCGGGTGACTCCCCCGCCGACCTTGCGGCAGCCCTCGACGGACTGGTCGCGCTGGCCTCCGCCCTGCCCAAGGCCATCGAGATGGTCAGCAGGGAGATCGCACGCAGGTCCAAGGAAGGACTGCTTGAGGGCGTCGACCGCCAGCGCCTCGCCCAGTCCGCCGCGAAGCTCACAGCCATGACCGCCGAGACCGCCGAGGACCGCGTCGGCCAGATCAACCACCTCCGGGGGGCAGTCCACGGCATCCGCCGCGCGGTAACCGGCGCGACAGCGGTTCTCCCGCCCGCGCCGGGAATGCGCGCCAAGCTGGAACGGATCGCACCGAGGTTCACCGGCCGCTCGGCGGCACAGCTTCGCACCGAGCTCGGCGAAGAGGCCTTCCTTCAGCGGCAGATCTCCAGGGCCCGTCCAGGTGACTACAGCCGTCACGACCTGCTCGAACGGATGCTCACCTGGATGCACGCCACCGGTGCCACCGAGTACGACGCAGCGGCGCACCTGGCCGCCGAGAACAAGGCGGTGACGGCATGATCAGCGGTGAGGGTGCGACGACGTTCGCACGGCAGCTCGAACAGTGGCAGGCCAACCCGGTCACCGCCCAGTTGAAAGCGACGATCCTGATGGCGACCTGGTCCTGCGGTGAGACCCGGTGCGGACCCGTAGCCAGCTGCGTGGCCACGGACTGACCAGTGCCGGGCGAGGCCGCGCCGGAGCCGCGGGCGTTACTACAGCACGCCCGCGGCTCCATGCAGGTTCCCGGGGAGTGCTCTGCGGCGCCACCTGCGGTCAAGGCGCGGGGTACAGGTCGGCCAGGGTGAGGTCGGAGCGGAGCCGGTGAACGGTCGGCCGGAGCCGGTTGGTGAACGCGTGTACGGACCCTTCGACCTCGACCTCGACGACCAAGGTCGGGTGGACGGGCTTGTATTCGGTCTCGCCGCGGCCGAACTGGCCGGTGGACACGCGAACAGGCGGTTCACCGGTCAGGGCGAGATGTGGTCCGGCTTGGGCTCGCAGAGCGGGTGACAGCGGCTGGGACAGCCCGATGCGGCGCAGTTCGCCGGTGGCGTCGGGGCGGGCGAGCAGGAGTTCGACGGGCGTGCTGGGGCTGCCGGTGGCGCCGATGACGACCGCATCGACGACGACGGTGTGCCGGACCTTGATCCAATCCCCGTTGCGGCCGACGCGGTAAGGCTGGTCGAGGCGTTTGATCAGACAGCCTTCGATGCCCACGGCGGAGACCTCAGGCTGCATCCAGGCAAGGCCTGATCCCGGTCGGTGGTGTACGGGATGAGTTGCAGCGGCGGACGCGCGTCGGCCATCACCGCTTCGAGCCGGGCGCGTCGGTCCTGGCAGGTCTCCGGGCGAAGGTCGTGGTCGCCGGCAGCGAGCAGGTCGAAGGCGACGAAGTAGATGGTGATGCCCGCGGCGACGCGGCCACGGGGCGTGCTGGTCAGGGCACCGAAGTCCAGGCGACCGTCGCGCAAGGCGACGATCTCGCCGTCGAGCACCACGTCCCCGAGCGCGCGTCCGGCGGTGATCAGCTCAGGGAACCGGGCAGCGAGGTTGGTTCCACGCCGGGACTGCAGCACGCCGTCGCCGCTGAACAGCAGGCCGCGCCAGCCGTCGTACTTCGGTTCGTAGCGCACCGGACGCCGGGCATCCGCCCGCGGCAGGTTCTTCTGCGCGCGGGCCGCCACCAGCTCCACCGGAGCATGCAAGACGGCCATCGACGCCGTCCACTACCCGGACGCGCGGCGATGATGAGGTTGTGCAGACATTCGGCCTCCGTCCTCGGTGGGGGCGCGGGACGCCTGTGTACCGGATCCGGCACACCTCGAACGCTAGGCCGAACAGGTGAGCACTTCAATATTTTGCCAGGTAAACCCCCCTATGAGTCCTTCATGGACTGTGACGGTGCAATCGCTTGGTGTTACGCCCGGCTCGGCGTGCCGACCACTGAGGCCTTCGCTCGTTCAAGAGCGACCTGGGACGCCACCGGGTGGCAGGCGGCGCCGGACGCCCGTAGTCGCGGTCGAGTTGACTTGCTAGGCCATTCAGTCGCACACTTCGCACGCGTGTTCGAGCTGACTTCCCCTCAGCGTCTCTGGTCGAGGCTGGGCGGGAAGGGGAAAGCCAGGTGTCGTTCAACGCGCCGTACTCCAGCTGGGCGCAGTTGGCTGGCCAGCTCGCCTCGTCGCCATCGAGCGCGGAAGCTGGCCGCACGGCACCGGCCCGCCGCACCGAGGATCGACCTCCAGGCACCGATCCGCACACCCCGGCCGCGGACCGCGACTCCGCGGTGCCGTACGTCGAGCTGCACACGCACTCGAACTTCTCTTTCCTGGACGGCTCGAGTCATCCCGAGGAGCTCGCCGAGGAGGCCGCGCGCCGAGGCCTGTCCGGGATCGCGCTCACCGACCACGACGGTATGTACGGCGTGGTCCGGCTCTCCACGGCCGCGCGCGACGCGGGCGTCGGCACGGCGTTCGGCGCCGAGCTCAGCCTGGGATTGACCGGGCCGCAGAACGGAGTCGCCGATCCCGAGGGCACTCACCTGCTCGCGGTCGCGCGCGGGCCGGAGGGCTACGCGGCGCTGTGCCGGGTGATCAGCTCGGCGAACCTGCACGAGGCAGCAGAGAAGGGCCGCCCGGTCTACAACGGGGACGAGCTCGTCGACGAGCTGCGCGGCCGCGTGCTGGTGCTGACAGGCGGGTGCCGCAAAAGCGCGGTCCGCCAGGCCCTCGCCAGCGAGGGCGGTGAGGCGGCGCGGGCGGAGGCCGCGCTCAAGGAGTTGCTGCGGCTGATCGACCGCTACGGCCGTGACCACGTGGCGGTCGAGCTCGTCGACCACGGCTACCCCGGCGACAGCGCCCGCAACGACCTGCTCACGAGGCTTGCCCACGCGGCGAAGGTGCCGATCGTGGCGACCGGCGCGGTGCACTACGCGACGCCGGCTCGCGGGCGGCTCGCCGCGGCGATGGCCGCTGTGCGCGCGCACCGGTCGCTCGACGAGATGGCGGGTTGGCTGCCGCCCGCGCCGGCCGCGTTCATCAGGTCCGGGCAGGAGATGGCGCACCGGTTCCGCCGCTACCCCGGTGCCGTCGCCAACGCCGCGGCGCTGGGCGGTGAGTGCCTGTTCGACCTGCAGGTCATCGCGCCGAAGCTGCCGCCGTTCCCGGTGCCGGACGGGCACACCGAGGACTCCTGGCTGCGAGTGCTGACCGAGCGCGGCGCGCACCACCGCTACGGCACCCGCCAGGACTCGCCGACGTCGTGGGCGCAGATCGACCGGGAGCTCGAGGTGATCGCCCAGCTCGGGTTCCCCGGCTACTTCCTCGCCGTGCACGACATCGTGAACTTCTGCAAGAACAACAACATCCTGTGCCAGGGCCGCGGCAGCGCCGCGAACTCTGCGGTCTGCTACGCGCTCGGCATCACCGCCGTCGACCCGGTCCGCTGGGACCTGCTCTTCGAGCGGTTCCTGCACCCCGACCGCGACGGCCCGCCCGACATCGACGTCGACATCGAGTCCGACCGCCGCGAGGAGGTGATCCAGTACGTCTACGGCAAGCACGGCCGCCGCCACGCCGCCCAGGTCTGCAACGTCATCACCTACCGGCCGAAATCCGCAGTGCGGGACATGGCCCGCGCGCTCGGCTACTCGACCGGCCAGCAGGACGCGTGGAGCAAACAGATCGACGCCTGGACCCCGCTCGACCAGCAGCGCACCGACCAGCAGGCGATCCCCGAACCCGTGCGCGAGCTCGCCGGCGAGATCGACGGGTTCCCCCGGCACCTGGGCATCCACTCCGGCGGCATGGTCATCTGCGACCGGCCCGTCAGCGAGGTCGTCCCGATCGAGCAAGCCCGCATGGACAACCGCACCGTGCTGCAGTGGGACAAGGACGACTGCGCCACCACCGGCCTGGTGAAGTTCGACCTGCTCGGCCTCGGCATGCTCTCCGCCATCCACTACGCGGTCGACCTCGTCGCCGAGTACGAGCACCAGCACGTCGACATCGCGCACCTCGACCTCGGCGACCAGGCCGTCTACGACATGTTGTGCGAGGCGGATACCGTCGGCGTTTTCCAAGTCGAGTCCCGCGCGCAGATGTCCACGCTCCCCCGGCTCAAACCCCGCAATTTCTGGGACCTCGCGATCGAGGTCGGGCTAATCAGGCCGGGCCCGATCCAGGGCGGCAGCGTCCACCCGTTCATTCAGCGCCGCAACGGCAAGCCCTGGCGCCACGACCACCCGCTGCTCGCCCGCGCCCTGGACCGCACGCTCGGCGTCCCGCTCTTCCAGGAGCAGATCATGCAGATCGCCGTCGACGTCGCCGGGTTCACGCCGGGCGAGGCCGACGAGCTGCGCCGCGCGATGGGCTCCAAGCGCTCGGCGGCGAAGATGGAACGCCTGCGGAACCGCTTCTACTCCGGCATGGCCACCAACGGCATCACCGGCGCGCTCGCGGACTCGATCTTCACGAAGGTGGCCGCGTTCTCGACCTACGGGTTCCCGATGAGCCACGCCTTGTCCTTCGCGCACTTGGTGTTCGTGTCCGCGTACTTCAAGCGCTACCACCCGGCCGCGTTCTGCGCCGCGCTGCTGCGCGCCCAGCCGATGGGCTTCTACTCCCCGCAGACCCTCGTCGCCGACGCCCGCCGCCACGGCGTCCGCACCCGCCGCGCCGACGTCACTACCAGCCTGGCGCACTCCACCCTAGAGCCCGACCCCGCCAGCACGGGCGGGTTCGCCGTGCGCCTCGGCCTCGACGTCGTCCGCACCATCACCACCGACACCGCCCAGCGCATCGTCGACACCCGCACCAACAACGGCCCGTTCGCCGATCTCGCCGACCTGGCCCGCCGCGCCGAACTCGCCACCGACCAACTCGAAGCCCTCGCCACCGCTGGGGCGCTCACCACGTTCGGATCGTCGCGCCGTGACACCTTGTGGTCGGCCGGCGCCGCGGCCCGCGACCGCGCGCACCTGCTGCCCGGCACCAGCATGACCAGCCCCCCACCCACACTGCCCGGCATGAGCACGTGGGAGCTCACCGTCGCGGACCTGTGGGCCACCCGGATCACTCCCGACGGACATCCCATCGAACTGATGCGCGCCTACCTGCGCGAACGCGGTGTCCTGGCCGCGGCCGCGATCCGCACCATCGAGCATGGCACTCGCGTGTTCGTCGGCGGCGCCGTCACCCACCGACAACGCCCGCCCAGCGCCGGCGGCATCACCTTCCTCAACCTCGAAGACGAGACCGGCATGGTCAACGTCGTGGTGCGCCAAGGGGTTTGGGATCAGTACGCGATCATCGCGAAGACCAGCAGCGCGCTCATCGTGCGCGGCATCGTCGAACGCTCCGACGGCGCGATCAACCTGGTCGCAGACAAGCTGCAACAGCTCGACCTGAAAGAAGTGGATCTTCGCTCTCGGGACTACCGATGACTCGAGCTGCTGTAGCGTCTCAAATTCGATGACACTTTCCCAATGATCTTGGCACCGAGATGTCACTACTGTAGTGACATCGAGAATGGGATTGATCATTCCTTCACGTGTCGCTGGGCCGAGTCCGTCTTCCGGTGACGACTGATCGGGGGCTTGGTGGCATCGCCATGAGTGCGGCGGACTCTGCATCAGCCGCGAGGAGGAGAAGCGAGAACGCGACCGAATGCGTGCTCCCAGACGGGCAGCACCTGCGTGTAGTCGCTAGCGCCAGCGAGCTCCCTCGCCGCCTGCGCCATCTGTATCAGCCGGGCCGGCTCCGCTCGCAACGCGGTGATTTTCTCCACGAAGGTCTGGGCCACGTCGGCGTCTGCCGGGTCTCCCTCGATCAGGCAGCCTGTGACGCCGTCGATGACTCGGTCCGGTAGCGCCCCGGTCGGCGAGCAGACGATCACTGCGCCGGCAGCAGCGGCCTCCATGGCCGCGATGCAGCAGGTTTCTGGGGATGTCGTTGGGTACAGGTAGAACTGTGCCGTCAGCTGGAGCTTGATGAGATCGGGTTTTGCTACGCGGCCCAGATAGTGCACGCCGATGGGTGCCATCGCTTTTGCGCGGTCGTACAGCGCGCCTGCCCGGAGCAGGTCTTCCTCGGGTGTGATGCCGCGCAGCAGGTGACTTGACGCGACGAACAGCTCGGAGTCCGGATGCGCATCGTGGATGGCGGGCCACATGTCCAACAGCTGTTCCAGGCCACGTTTCGGGTTGGCGGCGTACAGAAACCGGCCTTCGACCTTAGGCTGCGGGTCGGCGTAGTCCGCTGTGTCGAGACCGTCTGGTGTGACAACCCATTCGGCATCGTGTGGGTAGCCGTGTTCGGTGACATAGAGGTTGCGGTGAAAGTCGGAGACGGCGATGACAAGGTTGATGTCGCCCGCGCGGACCTCACCGATGAGACTGTCGTTGGGTTTCCTCAGTCCCAGTTTCACCGCTCGGACCGGCGAGTTGAACCGGCCCGGTTCCATCCTCTTGGTCCGCACCCAGAAAATGATCACGTCGCGGTAGTGGTCCTTGCCCAGTTCCGTGAGGGGCAGCCACCGGACGCCGCGATCGTCCACGCGGGGGCAGTCGGCGTATACCCGCACCTCGTGACCTCGCGAAGCAAGGCCGCGAGCGAGCACGACCATGCTCGTCTCGTTGCCGCCCAAGCCTTTCGTGGCCAGGTCGGACGGCTGTACGGGGAAATATCCTGGGTGCACGAGGTCGATCTTCATGAGGCTCCTCGGCTGGACCGTCGAACGCGAGATCCCGCAGGCGCTGAGCGTGATGTCGAGCGGAAACGCCCTCTGCCACGGCGGAAGGACAGGGACGAGGGAGTGAGGCGGCGGCCAGGAGCCCGGTTCCTCACGCAGAACCCACCGTGGTCTGGATGTTCGGTTCTGGCGTTCTCTGGGACGCGATCCAGTGTCCCGAGCCGGGATCGCTGCCTGCGTCAAAGATCAGCATTGCGGGGTGGCAGTGGGGTAGGTCGACCCTGATCACCGTGTCGTGGGCGGGTTCGGCGCCGCGGAAGGCGAGTTGGGCAGCCGCTCGGGCGTGGTCGAAAGGCGTGGGTGCGATGAGGGCGAGCACGGCGGGGTGCCTGCGAACGTCGTCTGCGGGAAGTCGGACGTGCTGGCCGGCTTGATCGGTTACCAGCACCCATCGGTCCTGGGCTGCGGGATCCGGTAGTTCGTGGCGGAACTGTACGGTCGGCAGCGTCTCCGCGTCGACGACGTGGACCGCGTGAAAGCCTTCGTCGGCGACGGTGGTGAGCGTGTCGGCCATGCGCGCGGCGTTGGTCTGCAGGACGTCGTCTCCGATGATCCTCAGCCGGGCCGTGGTTCGGGCCTGGCAGCGTTGCAGCGGGAGGTCGAGCAGCACGGCGACGGCCGGCACGTTGTGCGTTCTGGCGAGGTCGAGCAGTTCGCTCCTGTCCTGTCGACGCAGGTTGGTCGCGTCGATCACGGTGGTGACGGCGTTGTCCAGCCGTGCCCGCGCCATGTCGAGCAGGAGGTCACGAGCGCGGCGGCTGTTGGTTCGGCTGGCGGGGTCGTTGCACAGGCGGGTGCGGAACTCGTCGCTGGACAGGATCTCGGCGGGGGCGAAGTGGCGGCGGGCCAAGGTGCTTTTGCCGCTGCCCTGCACGCCGATCAGCACCACGAGGGCAGGGGTCGGCAGGTCGATCACGGTCGTGTTGGTCATGCGGGAGTCCTAGGCGGCCAGTTCGGTGCGCACACGGTGTTCGAGGTGTCGTACTGCCGGTTCGTACTTCCAGCGGGCGAGGCGGAGGCGCACCTGGTCGAGGTATTCGCGCGTACGGGCTGATCGGATACAGGTCAGCGCGGTCACGACGTGGTGCGTGTGGTGCAGGGCTCGGTCGAGGTCGGGATTGCGGCCTTGCAGGTGGCAGGTGGCGATCACGGCTTCACGCAGGGCGTGGGAGCGGCCGAAGGCGTCGATGGGCGCGTTGGCGAGGCTGTTCCAGGTCAGGGCCTCGATCGGTTTTCCCAGGTCGCGGTGGATCTCGACGGCGTCGGCGGCGAGTCGGTTGTGGTCGAAGAAGTCGATCCAGGCGGGGTCGTCGCCGGTGTGGTGTTCGGCGGTGTCCAGCAGCAGTTCGGAGCGGCTGAGCGCGGCGGCCGCGGCGCGGCTGTTGCCGGCACGGGCCCACACGCGAGCCTCGATGAGCTTGTGGAAGGCACGGACTCGCCGGGAGGCGTGGTGCTGGGTGCGGTGGTAGGCGGCGTCGACCATGTCGGCGGCGTCGGAGTGAAAGCCACGCAGCGATGCCTGCAAGGCCATGCAGGACACGACATAGCCGCCGAGCGGGAGGTCGCCGGCGGCGCGGGCCAGGCGCAGCGCTTGGATGTAGTGGCGCTGGGCCAGTGCCTGGTCCCCGTTGTCGAACGCGGTCCATCCGGCCAGGCGCGCCAGTTGCGCGGTTGCGGAGAACAACCTGCGGCCGGTGGCGTCGTCGTAGCTGCCGTGCAGCAGCGGTGCCGCGCGTTCTTTGAGGCATGCGGTGATCGCCGATGTTCGCCAGTGCCCGCCCCCGTAGCGGGAGTCCCAGCGGCGCGCGTCCTCGGCGGCGGCGACCAGCTCGTCGACGTCACTGTGCCCGACCCTGCGGAACGCCTCGGGAGAGCAGGAGTTGGCGCGGGGGTCGGCTGGCAGTGTCAGCCAGCGCCGCAGCGGCACGATGTAGGCGCCGACGGCCATCGCGGAGCCGGTGAGGAAGGTGCGGCGGTCCACGCGACTCCACAGGCGAGTAGCGACCTGGACTGCCACGGGAAGTTCGCGCGGGAAGTCCAGGCCGATGGACGATTCCGGGGAATCGTCGGCTTCCAGGCCGATCTCCCGCAAGGTCACCGGCCTGCCGAGCCGCTCTGCCAGGACCTGGGCGATGAGCGGCCGGATCTCCGGCTGGGGGTTGTGGCCGCGGGTAATCCAGTTCGCCCAGCTCGTGTGGGTGTAGCGGGTGTGCAGTCCCGCTGTGGTGGCCAGTTCGTTGAGCCGGTGGGCCAAGGAGGCTCGTGAGGCCTCTGTTGTGGCGACCACGCGTTCCAGGTCGGGGTTGGCGGGTTTCGACGGTTTCGTCGCGGACATGACCTCACCTCGTGACCAGCGTGCACGATCACCCGGCAGCTGTGCACGTACCGACACAGGTTGTCACCCCCTGTGATCCGTGAGCCCCCTCGTGAGCCCTCCCCAGCCGTGCCGCGGCCCGCTTTCATGAGATTCGGAACCGAACCTGGAGGTGGGGGTGGCACAGCACGACGCCCAGCGAGGCGGATACCGCATCGGCGACCGCGGGTTCGCCTTCGCCGCAGCGCATCGCGCGCCGTGCGGCCCGTCAGCGGGCCAGGTGCACGGGCATACGTTCACCGTCGAGGTCGAGCTGGTCGCGCCGATGCTGCAGGCACCGGGGTTCGTGGTGGACTTCGCGGAGCTGGCCCCGGTCGGCGAGTACCTGCGCAGCACGCTGGACCACCGCGACCTGGACGAGGTCCTGCCGTCGGTGGGCAACACCGATGGCATCGCCGACCATCTGTCTGGCTGGATCGGCGCGCACATGCCCGGACCGGTGGCTGCCTCGTTGGACGCCGTGCGCGTGGTCACCGGCGATCCGGCTGTGCTCGACGCCGGGGTGGCGCATCGGGTGCGGTTCGAGGCCGCGCACAGGCTCCACGGGCTTCCCGACGGGCACAAGTGCGCGCGCCTGCACGGCCACTCCTACATGGTCGATCTGCGGCTGCACCCGGACACCGGGACGGTCGTGCGGCAGCGCCTGAGCGCGCTGGTGGCGGAGTTCATCGGCGAACGTTGGGACTACCAGCTGCTCAACGACGTCGTCCCGGTCGCACCCACGTCCGAGCTGCTGGCACGCGAGCTGCACGAGCAGCTCGCGGTCCTCGCCGGCCAGGGCGATGCCGCTGCGCTCGCCGGGGTCCGGGTGTGGGAGTCGCCGCGCCGGTGGGCCGAGTACACCCCTGGCGCGGTGCGATGAGCCGGGACACGTTGCTGGTGTCGGAGTTCTTCGGCCCGACCTTCCAGGGCGAGGGAACCTCCTTGGGGCGCCGCGCCTTGTTCATCCGGCTGATGCGCTGCAACCTGACCTGCCGCGACTGCGACACCGCCTATACCTGGGACGCCACACGCTACGACCTGGCCTCGAAGACCCAGGAGCTTGCTGTCGAGGACCTGCTGGCATGGGCGTTGAGCAGGGCCGAGGCGCTGGTGGTGATCACCGGTGGCGAACCGCTGATCCAGCAGACCCGGCTGCTGCCGTTGGTACGCGGCCTGGTGGAGGCCGGGCGGCGCGTGGAGGTGGAGACCAACGGGACCATCGCGCCTCGATTCGGGCTGGAGTCGCTGGTCTCGCAGTTCACTGTCTCACCGAAGCTGACGCGGTTCGGGGCCGGGATGCCGCTGGCGACACGCATCAAACCCGCGGTGCTGCAGGCGTTCACTGCGACCGGCCGGGCGGTGTTCAAGTTCGTCGTCTCCGGCCCGGACGAGCTCGACGAGATCGCCGCGTTGGCTCAGGCACACGAGCTGGCGCCGGTGTACGTCATGCCGGCGGGCACGACCGCCGACCAGGTGCTCGCGGGTGCCGCCGCGCTGGCGGACCCGGCACTGCGGCGAGGTTTTCACCTGACCACCCGGCTGCATGTGCTGCTGTGGGGTGATTGCCCTGGCCGCTGAGACGCATGTCGGCGCTGGGTTCGCCCCGCCGCCTGTGATCGGCCTGGATCGCGGCGTGCTGATCACGGTGGAAGGCGTGTGGGGAGCGGGCAAGACCACCGCCGCGTCCGACTTGGGACGACGGCTGACCGCCGCGGGGTTCTCGACGGCGGTGCTGCATTACGGCCCGCTGGACGAGGTGACGGGCAGGCTGGCCGAGCTGCTGGACTCGCGGCCGTTGCGCGCGCGGTCCGGGCTGGGCGGCTACCGCCTGCCTCACCACGCGACGGTCGACGTGCTGGCGCGTCTGGCGCGGGAGGCGTTCCACCACCGCCACACCTACGCGGCCGCGCTGGCCGGCCACGACGTCGTCGTGGTCGACCACGGCGTGTACTCCAAGATCGCCTACGCGGTGACGGTCCTGGGCGAACAGCACCCGCACGAACAGGTCCAGGAGCTGCTCGACCGGGTTCGCGCTGTAGTCGACCCGTGGTTCCTGCACCCGGACCTGGCCGTGTGGCTGGACGTTCCCTGGCCGTTGGCGCGCGAACGCGCCATCGCCCGCGGCCACGGTGGCGGCACCCCCGGTTCGGTGGAACGGCTGGTGTTCCTGCCGCGCTACGCCGCCGCCTACCGCCTGGTCGCCGCGACCTACTCCGGCCGTGTCCGCCGCATCCTGGCCGCCGCTCGGTGCCCGCCGTGCGTGCACACCGACGTCGCCGCCCACGTCGCTGCCCTGCTGCGCACCGATCTTCCGGCCGGGCCGCAACCCGCGTGTTCCTGCCCCTGATGCTGCTGCCCTTGACCTCCTGGAGTCACACGACCATGACCGTGTCCGAGATCCTGCTGTTCTCCGCTGGGCTGGACAGCTTCCCCGCCTGGGAAGTGCTGGGCCGGCCGCCGTGCCTGTATCTGGATCTCGGGCACCGCTACGCCGCCCAGGAACGGGCCGCGATCGCCGATCTGGTCGAGGCCTGCGGCATGGACGTCGAGATCAGTGACGAGCTGCAGTTGGGCCGGTGGGAACAGCCCGACGCGATCATTCCGCTGCGCAACGCGCACCTGGCGATGCTGGCTGCCCAGCGCGCCGACACCGTGTGGTGCGTCGGGGTCAAGGGCGACAACACCCTGGACAAGAGCCCCGCCGCGTTCACCGAGATGTCGAGGTTCATCAGCGGTCTGACCGGCCGCGCCGTGCGGGTGGACAGCCCGTTCTGGTCCCAGACCAAGACCGAGATCGTCGCGGGCTACCTCACCGCGGGCCTGCCCGCCGAGCACCTGCTACTGACCTTCTCCTGCGCCCGCGACGACGGCGCCCGCACCCACTGCGGCACCTGCTCCAGCTGCCTGCGCCGCTGGATCAGCCTGGTCAACAACGGGGTGCAGGCCCCCTTCGACGCCCCGCCATGGCGCTGGTCGCGGGTGGCCGACTACTACGTCGACGCGATGACCTCCGGCCGCTACCCGGCTCACCGCGCCGAGGAGTTCTTCACCGCGCTGGCCACCGTCGGCCACCCCGCCGCCCGCGCCCACCCTGCCGCCCGCGCCCACTCCGCCGCCGAGGAGGTCCGATGACCATCGCCTACATCGCCGCACCACTGTTCAACGACGCCGAGAAGGCCTTCAACCTGCTCGTCGACGCCGCCCTGCGCGAGATCGGCCTGGACACCTGGCTGCCGCAACGCGACGGCGGAGAAGCCGCACCCCTGGTGCGCCAAGGCCTCAACGAGAACACCGTCCGAACGCGACTGTTCGAAATGGACTGCGACGCCATCCGCCGCTGCGGGGTGTTCGTGTTCGTGCTCGACGGACGGGTGCCCGACGAAGGCGGCTGCGTCGAGCTGGGCATGGCCTACGCCCGCGGCGTGCCCTGCTTCGGGCTGCAGACCGACTCCCGCCGCTTCGGCGGCACCGACTCCAACAACCTGATGATCGACTACGCGCTCACCGGAGGCACCGCCCGCTCCATCCCGGAGCTGGCCGAGCTCGTGCGCGCACACCTGGAAGGAGCTCAACGATGCCGCTAGGAGTCAATCTCTGCTGCGCGGTCAAGCGGATGCCCCAACCCCACGAGTGGGCCCGCTTCGTCCGCGAGGACCTCGGCCTGGACCTGGTGCAGTTCACCTTCGACCTGCTCGACCCGTGGGCACCGGCCCAGCTGCGCACCCGGCTCGCCCGCCGCATCACCACCGCGGCCGCCGACTACGGGCTCACGATCGACTCGGCGTTCGTCGGCCTGGCGCACTACGTGCCCAGCGGTCTGCTCGACCCCGACCCCGATGCCCGCGCGGTCGCGCTGACCTGGTGGCGCCACGCCATTGACCTGGCCGCCGAGCTCGGTGCCCGCGCCGTCGGCGGCCCTCTGGGCACCATCAGCGACCACGACGACGCCGACACACGTGCCCGCGCCGCGCGCCGCGCCGACCTCACCGACGCCGTCGCCGAGCTGGCCCAGGCCGCGGCCGCGGCCGGCCTGGACTCCTTCCTCGTCGAACCCACGCCGATCGCCCGCGAGTACCCCGCGACCATCACCGACTGCCACCACCTGCTGCAGGACCTCGAGCGGCGCGAGGTCACCAACGTCGGGCTGGTGCTGGACACCGGGCACATGCTCTACCAGCCGTTGCACGGCGCGGACGCCCGCGTCGACGACTGGATCACCGAGTTGAGCCCGCACATCCGAGGCCTGCACCTGGACAACGCCGACGGACACGGCGACCCGCACTGGGGCTGGCCGCACCCGGACGGCACCGTCGGCGTCGCCGACCTCGCCCACCAGCTCACCCAGGCCGGAATCGGCGACATCCCGGTGATGCTGGAGGTCTACCCGCGCTTCGAGGACAGCTCCAGTGCCGTGCGTGAGCTGCTGCGTTCCTCCGTCGAGCACTGCCGCCCCCACTTCACGCCCGCATCCGCTCGGGAGGTGAGCGCCGATGCCGTGGTCGGCTGACACCTTCCCCGCCCAGGGCCTCGGGGTGGAGGTGTCGTTGTGGTCAGCGGACCTCGGCGCCCTGTCGACCGAGGTCGAGCGCCTCGGCCCGCTCGCCGACGTCTTCCACCTCGATGCCTCCGACACCCGGATGGTCCCCGACGCGCTGTTGTTCCCCGACCTGCTCGCCGCGATCCGCCCGCACACCCGCATCCCGATCCACGTGCACCTGATGGCAGAGCGAGCGACCCACCTGACCGAAGCGTTCGTGCGCGCGGGCGCGGACCTGATCACCCTGCACAGCACCGCCGACGACCTCGACGAGGCGCTGGACACGGCCCGCGAGCTCGGCGCGGCCACCGGCCTCGCGCTCACCCTGGACACACCTGTCGAAGTGTTGTCGGACTACGCCGACAACACCGACGCGGTGCTGATGGTCGGCACCCCCTTGGGCACCAAGGGCACCGGCATGGACCCTGCCGCGCCCGCCCGTATCCGCGCCGCCCGCGCCCTGCTGGCCGCCGCCGGACGCGCGGAGATCCCGGTGATCGCCGACGGAGGCATCCGCGCCGACACCGTGCCCGCGCTGGCCGCCGCCGGCGCGCACGCCGTGGTCGCAGGGTCGCTGTTGCTGGGCGCCGACGACCCGGCCACCGCCACGGCGTGGCTGCGCACCCACGCGCCGATGAGCCCGTCGATGGACCAGTCGTGACCGGGCCTACGGCGGCGCTTCCGCTGCACGGCTGGGTCGTCAGCGTCGACCTGTGGGGAACGCTGATCACCTACGGCGACCGCAACGCCGAGGCCGAGTGGCGGCTGCGTGAGTTCGAAACGGTCCTCACCGCATTCGGGCACGACGTGGGCCCCGATCGCCTGCGCGAGGCTGTTCTCGCCGTGCGCGACGACACCCGCGCACGCCAACGGGACACCGGCGAACAGCCCCCGGTCCGTGACCAGGTCATGGAGATGCTCACGGCGCTCAACCTGGGTTCACTGGACCCGGTCCATGAACAGCGGCTGGTCGACACCCTGCTCATCCCGCACACCCACGCCGTGCAACGCGCCTGCCCCGAGGTGTTTCCCGGCGCGTTGACCGCACTGTGGGAGCTGCGTCAAGCCGGAGCCCGGCTGGTGCTCACGTCCAACACCCTCGCCACCCCGGCCTCGGTGTCACGGCTGATCATGGAAGAGCGGGGCCTGTTGTCGGTGTTCGACGACACCGTCTTCTCCAGCGACATCGGCATCGCCAAACCGCGTCGTGAGATCTTCGCCGCCGTCGCCTCCCGCAGCCAGGTTCCGCTGCAGCGCGTGGTGCACGTGGGCAACAGCCCCACCACCGACATCGCCGGCGCACTCAACGCAGGATGCCGCGCGGTGCTGCTCACCCACCGCGACAAGCGCTGCGACCACGACGTCCCGGTCATCACGGCGCTCGACCAGTTGCCCGCCGCCATCCTCGCCCTCTGCGCCGCCGCACCAGGAGCAGCATGACCGCCATCCTCCCCGCCACCGAGCCCGCGGCCGCCACCACGCTGCTGACCCACGCCCTCACAAAGCCAAGTGAGACCCGCAGCCTGCGAGACCTCGTGACCGCCGTCGACGCCGGCGCGGCATGGCTGGCCGATCCCGCAGCGGCTCGCGCGGCGCTGCACGACGGGCACAACCCGCCGCTCTACCACGCGTGGCGCGACGTGGTGCCCGCCCGCACCACCCCGGCGGCAGACGGACCGGTGCGCTGGCACGCCGACCTGGTCCTCTACCCCGGGGCGGTGCCGGCGCCGGGCACGGCCGAACCGCCGCGCTCGATCGGGCACTGGAACACGCGCACCCAGGTCGAGGTGTTCCAGGTCCTGACCGGGCGTGTGCTGATGCTCCACACCAACCTCGTCGACGGCACCCCGGTCCTGGCTTGGCGCTCCTGCGGCCCGGGCGAGCACGTGCACGTGCCGCCTGGAGCCTGGCACCTCACCGTCGCCGAACACGCCCCCGCCGCGGTGTTCAACATCTACACCGGCGCCGAACCGCCCGGCACCGCAACGCCAGCGGAGCTGCCCAAGTACCACCGTGCCGCGCCGCCCCGCCTCGGCGTCACCATCACCGGCGACCAGCTCAGCCTCGCCACCGACCCCTCGCACCCGTCCACGTGGCCGGTCCAGCACCTCAGCGCGTCCCCCGACTGGGCGGCGCCGCTGACCGACCCGCACGGGCTGGCCACCCTGTACCTCGAGTGCGACGACACAGCTCTGTCCGCGCTGCACGACCAGACCCTCCGTCACAGCGACCACACGGCATGGGAGCGATGACCGCGGCGGCGTTGCACGCTCGGCTGATCACCCACGGCGCACCGGCAGGCCACGTCGGACACCTCGCGCACGGGCCAGCGCGACTGACCCTGCGCGCCGATACGCCCGCGGTGATCCCGGCAGTGACGGCAGCGCTGCACGCGTACCTGCCCACCGCGTCCGGGGCCGGCTGGACGCTGACAGTCCGGACCACCGCGCGGATCGACACTGACCTCGCCGCAGCGGTGTGCACCGGCGCCGCCGTGGACGTCGGCCCCGCCCAGCTCGCCCACCCGTGCACGCTGCCCGCCGCGGCGCTGTGGTGGCTGCCCCAGCCCCGAATCCTGGTCTACCGCGACAACGAGCGCCGCGAGGTCACCCTGACCGGCCACCCCGAACCCGTCCGGCCGTGGGCTGCCCGCCTGGCCCGACAACTGGTCACCGCCCAGCTCGTCGACGCCGGCGCAGTGCACGCTCACGCCGCGGCCTTCGCCCATCGCGGCGGCGGCGTGCTGATCGCCGGGCTCGCCGGGGCGGGCAAAACCACCTGTCTGCTGGCGGGACTGCGCGCCACCGACGGCCACTTCGTCGCCAACGACCGCGTCCTGCTCCTGCCCGACTCCACCGGCCTGACCGCCTACGCCTGGCCCGCACCACTGCGAGCCGCGCCAGGCACCCTGCGCGCGGTCGACGGCCTCGACGTGTTCACGCATGCCCGCGGCGAGCAGGAGAAGACCGACATCGACCCCGCCCTCCTGGCCGGCCGCGTCGGCAGCGGAATCACGGGCAGCACCTGCCCGCGGCTGATGCTGTGGCCGGCACGCACCCGCAACCCGCATCAGCCCGAGGCCGTCCCCGCCGATGAAGTCCGCGCCACCCTGGCGAACACGCGGCTGTTCCTGCATGACCCGGACACCGGCCGCAGCTCCCACCTCAACCACTGGCTCGTACCACTACCCGACTTCGCCGCCCTCGACCAGGCCCGCGACACCGTCATCGGTCTACTCGCCGCCCTGCCCTGCGTGCGCATCGCCGTCACCGACGACATTGACCAACTCATCCGCGACCTGAACACCGTCCTCACCACCGTTCGCAGCGCCGCCACCACCCCCGTCCCTCGGGAACAGCCATGACCGTTCGGCACACCACGGATTTCGATCCCGACGCCCCAGGCTGGGCCGTGCTGCGGGCGTTGTGCTCGCTGCCTGGCCCGCATCCGGACCTCACGGCCGCGCTGTCGGGTGGCGCCGCGCTCGGTGAGGCGCTGGCCGCGTGCGTGTTGTCCAAGACCTTGTGCCTACTGGCAGGCCACTATCGCGTGTACCCGGTGTCGACAGTGCCGAGGGCGCTGGCCGCGTTCCTGACGCGCACCCTGCGCGCCAACCAGCACAAGCACCGCCTCTACCGCCGTGAGGCCGCCGCGCTGACTTCCGCACTACGCGAGGAGCGGGCCCGCGTCGCGGTGCTCGGCGGGATCGCGACCGATCTCACCGTCCACAGCGGACTCGGCGTCCGCGAGTTCGGCGACCTCGACCTGCTGCTCGATCGCGATCACCATGACGCCGCGGCCGCGGTGCTCACCGCGTTCGGCTACCAGCCCGGCACTGGCGGATCAACGTGGACCCGCGCCACCGGCGACCCGGTGACCACGCTGTTCGTCGTCGACCTGCACACCACCGAGCGGTCCGGACTCAGCGACACCGCCCTCGACCGCATCACCACGGCCGTGGTGCCCGAGCAGGAGCTGGTGATGCCGGTACTTGCGCCTGGTGACGCGTTAGCCGCCAGCCTGCACCGGCTCAGCCACGGCGATCGCCTGCGGTGGCCGGTGGTCGCCGACGCGCTGCGCCAGCACCACACGCTCCCGGCAACCGCACCCCACCCAGTGAGCCTGGACGCCACGGCGGCCGACGCCTGGACCTGGCTGCGCACGGGCTGGCCAGACCTGCCCGCGTATCCCCGCGCCGGGGCTCAGCGATGATCGTCGCGTTCGCCGGGCTGCCCGGCACCGGCAAGAGCACCCTCGCCCGCGCCCTGGCCGGCCACCTGGCCGGTAGCCCGGTGATGCTGCTGGACAAGGACACCGAGCGCTACCACCTGTTCGGCGACACCCTGACCACCTACGACCGCGAGCAGGACGACTTCGTGGTCGACCTGCTCTACCGGGCCGCGGCGTGGCAGCTACGCCGCGACCCGGCCACAACCGTGATCCTCGACGGCCGCACCTACAGCCGCGCCTACCAGGTCACCCAGCTCCACGCCCTGGCCGCCGAGCTCGCGCAGCCGCTGGTCATCGTCGAATGCGTGTGCGCCCCCGCCACGGCGCTCACCCGGCTACACCGCGATCACACCGCCGCCAGCCACCCGGCAGCCGACCGCACACCCGACCTGCACCACCGGCTGCGGGCCGACGCCGACCCCATCAGCACCCCCACGCTCGTCCTCGACACCGACGCTCCCGCCGAGCACACCCTGTCGCGCCTGCTCACCCACCTCACCAGCGCCCTGAACACCCAGGAGACGTCGTGACCACCGAACTGGAGCACCTGCTCACCACCGCCCACCACGCCGTCGACCACGCCGAACAGCTGCTGCGCGGACACCCGCCCACCACCGTCCACGCCAAAGGCGACCGCGACATGGCCACCGACACCGACGTCGCCATCGAACGTGCCGTCCGCGCTCGGCTTGCCCACGAGACCCCTGCAATCCCGGTCCACGGCGAGGAGGAAGGCGGCGCCACGGCCGGCACGCGCTGGGAGCTCGACCCCATCGACGGCACCGCCAACCACCTACGCGGGCTGCCCTTGACCGGCATCAGCCTCGCCCTGATCCGCGAGCAGATCCCCATCCTCGGCGTCATCAGCCTGCCGCTGCTCCGCACCCGCCATTGGGCACTGGCCGGACACGGCGCGTTCTGCGATGGCCAGCCCATCACCGCGTCCCCCACCACCGACCTCGCCCAGGCACTGATCGCTGTCGGCGACTACGGCACCGGACCCGACGCGGGACCCCGCAACACCATCGCTCACGCGGTACACCAGCACCTCGCTCCCCGCGCCCAACGCATCCGCATGTTCGGCTCCGCCGCCGTGGATCTCGCCTGGCTCGCCGCCGGCCACCTCGACGCCTCCATCACGCTTGGCAACCGCGCCTGGGACATGGCAGCCGGCGCGGTCATCGCACGCGAAGCAGGCGCACACGTCGTCGACCACGACGGAACCGACCACACCACCGCATCCCGGTTCACGATCGCCACCGCACCCGGACTGCTCACCGCCGTCCTCGACACCCTCCACGCCGCCCTCGACGATGCCCGGACCTCACTGTGCTGATCACGTTCGAGGGACTGCCGGGCGCCGGGAAGACCACCCAGACCCGCCTGCTCGCCGACTGCCTGCGCCGTCAGGGCCGCACCGTGGTCACACTCGACGATCTCGCCACACTCGACACCGACCCGGTCGCCGCCGACCTCGTTGCGGTCCTGGCCACCGCGGGTGACCCGTACTTGCGGGGCAGCGACCCGGTCGTGGACACCCTGCTCACCGCCGCCATCCGCGCAGACCTCGTCGCCACCGTCCTGGCCACCGCCCTCGACGCCGCAGGACCCGACGGCATCGTGATCGAGGACCGCGGCGAGAACACCATGTCCTCCTACGCCCTCGCCGGGCTGCTGCACCGCACCCGCACCAGCCCCGACGCCGCCCTGCAGTGGCTGACCGCGCTCACCGGCCTCACCGGACGCCTCCCTGGCCGGGTGCTCTGGCTGCGCACCCCTGTCGATATCGCCACGCGACGCACCGCCCGACGCGGCCCGGACCGGCAGACCACCGCCGAACACCGCGCGTACCTCAACCGCGTCGACCACGCCTACGAGCGGCTCGCCGCAGGCAACCCCGACCTTGACCAGGTGCACGGCGGTAACCACGAGCCCGCACACGTCCACAAGCTCGTGCACCACGCCCTTGACCTGCCCGACAACCACTGCCCGCACTCAGGCGGCGACCTCCCACACCCGCCCGGCACAGCCTCCTAGACTGAGCCCACGCCGCCGCGTCCGATCACCCTTCCAGGAGAGCCCACCACCATGACGAACGTCGTCAGCGCCACCCGGCCCATCCCCGGCGACCTGCTGGCCGACGTACGCGCGGCTCGCCACGGCGACCCCGACAAACTCGCCGCCGTCCTCGAGTCTTGGGAACTGGAGGCCCTGACCGGCGGCCGCAACAACGACGTGTTCACCTGGAACGGCACCTGCATCAAGCTCTACCGCAAGACCGACCGCAACCGCGTCGAACGAGAATGGCACGGCCTGAACCACGTCGCTGACCTGGGCATCGCGCCCCGGCCGCTGTGGCTCGACGAGCATCCCGACGAACCAGCACTCGGCATGACCTTGGTGCCGGGCACTCCTGCCGACGAGAACGCCTTTCCCCTTGCCGCGCTTAGGGATCTGGCCCGCGCCACCCGCGCGATGCAGGACCTTCCACTCACTGAACCGCTCGCGGCGTGGCCACGCGTCGACTCCATCACCCACTACATCGCGCGCCTCACCGATGTCTGGCCCGGCCAGCTCGCCGAATCCGACAACGACGAGTACACCGCGCAGATGCTGGCATTGCTGCAGCGCTGGCGCGCCAGCAACGACGCCGATCTACTCGCCCAGCCCGCGCCCAAAGTGTTCAGCCGCGGTGACGCCAATCTGCTCAACTGGCTGCACCACCGCACCGATCTGTACGTAGTGGACTTCGAGTTCGCTGGTTTCAGCGATCCTGCCGTCGACGCCGCCGACCACATCGAGCACATCAGCGCCCACCACATCCCCGACACAGCGTGGCTCGCCCTCACCGACCAGCTCGGCATCGACCACCGCAACCGCGCCCGCTTCGACGCAGCACGCCGCACAACCGCTCTGCGATGGCTCGCCGTGCTGTGGAAGCAACGCGACCGCCGAACAGACGAGTTCATCCGTCAGCTCGACCGGTGCCGTGCCCTCATCGGCTAGCTTCACCGGCGCGCCGCATCGACTCGACTGCCAGGCTCACCAAATGCCGAGCCTTCCGGACGCACGCAGTCGAGCAGTAGCGGAGGAAATGACACGACGACTGAGACTGATCATGGTGTCATCACCATGAGACTGGCCCGAACTCGCAGGTCACACAAGATCGACATGTCACAACCGTCGAGAACCTACATATGACGACGGGCCGGCCCCGGCGAGACATGTCCGCCGGGGCACTGCTCGGTCCTCAGCCAGTGAGGGACTGCTTCCCCCGGCTGAGGCTGATCGTGGTGACGAGGCCGTCGAGCTGCGGCCGCGCTATGGTCGCCCGATGCGTCGTGTGTCCTGGTCGAGGGTGTTCTCGGCGCTCGCTGTCGCTTGTTCCGCCGTCGTCGTGGTGGTCGCAGTGACGATGTTCGTCACGGACCCCAACTGGGCCATGGGCTTGCTCTCGGTGTTCGCCTTGGCGGGGTTCGCGACGTCGGCCCGGTCAGCCATCGTCGACTGGCAGATGCGACGGCACGCACCCCGGGACCCACGAGCGATCGCCCTGTACGAGGAGCTGGAGCAACTCGCGGAGGTGTGGCGTGGCCGACGCCTGGCGAGCGACAAGCACGCGGTGGCACTGGTCTTCCCGATCGACAAGCTGCCCGTGGTGGTGCGCATGGACTTCAACGCTCTCGACTACGACGCCAAGGTGGTGACCGCCGAGCGCCTCATCCTGACGCCATTCCGGCCGATCGTGCTCCGCAAGATCCAAGGTGGACGGTTCGAGCTGGACGAGAACAACCGCGTGGTGCTGCTGCCCGAGCACGGCGCCCGGCGAGAAGGCACTGCGCTGCGAGCGGTCAGCTGGATGTTGCGAACAGGCATGGGCGTGCTCACGGCCGGGGAGATGCAGGAACTCGTCGAGCAGGTACGGGCGGCGCAGCCTGTCGAACGCTGACGGTCTGGCGGCAGCTCCCGCAACCACGTCCGGCACAAACGAGCATGTTCTCCTCGGTGAGCACGCGTGGCGGCACTGGCTGGTGCTGTGCCGGGTGAGTAATCGCTCGTTCCAGCACGTCCGGCGAGCCACACTCGGTGCCGAATCCCAGCACAGCCGAACGGATGACCGTGTCTGACCCGAAGCTCAAGCGAGCTCACCACACCGTTCCCCGCTTCCACCTCGAGCGGTTCGCCCGGCCGCCCGGCCCCGGCCGCGCGCACGCGCAGCTGACGCGGGTCGAGCTGCCCGGCACCAAGCGGCACCCGATCTCGGTGACCTCGGCGACCGTCGAGAGGGACTTTTACCTCATGCGCACCACCGAGGGTGACCTCACCGATGCCTTCGAGGACCAGCTGTCCGAAGTCGAGGGAGCCGCGGCGGCCGCCGTGCGCGACCTCGTCGACAAGGGCGCCTGGCCCCTCACCGACGAGAACCGCGAACCGATCGCGGCGTGGGCCGCTCTGCAGCACCTGCGCACACCGGGCGAGCGGGAGATGCTGGCTGTCGCCACCGAGCTGGCCAGCGAGATCACCAGTCGCGGCCTCCGCGCCGAACTCCCCGGACTCGCGGGGGCAGGCCCGCACACCTATGTGCGGCAACGAGAACTGTCTCGTGAGGACCGCGACCAGCTGCGTGAGATCCACCTGCAAGGGATGGTCCGCAGCTTCCGGTCCGCCGTCGCCACGCTGCTGGGCTGCGCGTGGACCGTGGTGCGGTTCCAGCGGAAATCGCTGATCACGTCCGACACACCCGTCACGCTGATCCCGATCGCCGACGCCGACATCCGCACCCCGCTGAGCCTGGCCTCCAACGACGGGATCCTCGTGCCGCTCGACCGACGCGTCGCCCTGCTCATGGTGGACGGCACCGGCGACGACCGCATGATCGCCGGCACCACCCAGGCCAGCAAGTCGCTCAACCAGGAGATCGTCAACGGCGCGCGGCGATGCGTGTTCCACCATCCCGATGACGACCCGCTCGCCGGCCTCGTCCTGCCCGAGCCCGCACAGGCACAGCTGATGTTCGAGCGCATGGTCTGACCGGAAGCGCGAGCGTGAGCGCGACCCAGCCGGGCATGCTGTGCCGGTGAGCGCGCAGCGACCCAACCCTGTAGACCAGGCGCTGGCCGAGCTGTCCGGGTCTCGCTTCCGGGTACTCGACGAGCCCTCGTACCGGATCGAGGACGACGGGATCGTCGCGAGTTTCCGGTTGCAGCTCTTCGTCAGCGCGGGGCTGCGACCGGTCGCGGTCGCCATCCAGGACGTGGCCGAGGGTGGCATCTCGCTGACCAATGGCTGCGAGTCCATTGTGAGCCGGGTGTGGCGAGACCACGTTCCGGGCGAACCGCTTCCGCCGCTGTGGGTTCAGAGGATCATCACCCCGACATATCCGGGGTGGGACTCGGACGCACTCAGCTCCTGGCAGATGGTCACGTTCGAAGTCCAGTCACCGCACTGGTTGTCTGCTCCGCAGTGGACGGCTATCACCCAGCCCGAGCTCGACCGCTTGGTCGGCAGGCCCGTCGACGACCAGCGCGGCCGCGATTTCGAGCCGGAACCAGCGCCCGACGACGTCGACTATGCGCTGGTGCCAATGCACCAGATCCCGCTGGAGAAGCCGTTCCGGCAACAGTGCATGACCTCCGCCGCACCAGGTCGGACGCCACCACGACGGCCCAGGCTGCCGTGGCCGTGGCGGAGCAGCCGCGAGAATCGAGCCACCGGCGTTCCCAGCGGGAGCTGCTGCTGGTACCACCGCGGAGACTGGTCAGCCGTCATCGAGACCGCCATCCGGCTGATCAGCGAGGCCAAAGCCCGAGGGCTCGGCGCGGCGGACCAGCTGCGCGACGTCGTGCTCGAGGCCGCCCACGTCGACGGCATCACCGGCTGGGACCAGCAGGCGTTGCACAGCCTGCTGGTCGACCCGATCGTTCTCGGCAAGAACGCCAACGAGCCGACGGTGTGGTTTGTCAACGGCCAGCACCGGACCCGCGCGATGCGTGACGCCGGCGTCACCGAGGTCCTCGTCGCCGCACGCCCGCAGATCGGCAAGATCATCGGGCCAGCGCGCACTGACGAGCGCTAATACCCGGCCATCGCACCAGGCCGACGTGCGGATGCCGTCGAGCGCGCTACTAGCGTGAGCTGGACTGGCGCAGTCCGAGCTTGAGGTATCGGGCCGGGAACGGGCACCGTGTCGACGATGAGCGACAGAATTAACGTCGAGCGCCTTCGGCAGATCGAAGCCCAACTCACCGACGACACTCTCACCGACGACGACCTGGTCGCCGCGCTGGTCGACGCGGGGCTTCCGGAGCTGGCTCGGGTCGTGACCCGCTTCACCCGCAGCGCTCGACCCCGCCGCGTTGCCGAGCCGGGTCGGCCACACCTCCACGTCGTTGACGACGACGCGCCCCGCTGATCACCACAACAGCCCCGGTTCACAGCCCGCATGGGAACTCAGTTCCCACGCGGATTGACCCTGCTCGGCTGGCGTGGGAACTTAGTTCCCATGCCAGCCATCGACATCGCCTTGCCGGACGCTCTGCCGCCCGACTACGTCTTCCAGCAGGGACGCACCTACGGCAACGTGCCGACCTTCCTGTACCTCAACACCGGCTACCCGAAGCTGGCCACGGCGGTGATACGCATCGACGCCGGCGACTACCGCTGGAACCACATCGCACAAGCCCCGTTCTGCGTGGCCTGGAAGATTCCCGTCATCGTCGCCACTGCCGAGCTGCGCGAACTGCTGCAGCGGCTCGTGCCGTTGTTCCAGACCGTCGCGGCCGGCCTAGACGTCGACCCGGATCCCAACCCGCCCACGACCGATGTCAACGACCCGAACTTCGACGCCGACTGCAACCGGCCTGTCGGCACCCAGGTGCTCACGCCCGCCGCCGAGCAGGCCCGCCAGCGCATCGCCGACGAGCTCGCCACCGCCTTCGCGGACTGGCCGCTCGTCGAGACCCACGACGTCGCCCTCACGACCGAGCAGGAACTTGAGCTCGAACAGCGGATCGCCCCGGACGCCGAGATCTACCCCGATCTCACCGAGCTAGCCGAGACGCTGCGCGCCGCGGCCCCGCCGGTCACCCCCGGCAACTACGTGATGATCCCCGGCCTGGTTGACCGGCTGCGCGCGATCCGGGACCGCGTCCGCGAGCGCGAACTCCAGCGGCTGGAAGCCATCTCCAACACCATCCGGACCGCCACCGCCGACCGTGACCGCCTGCTCAGCCAGGCCTCCACGTGGAAAGACACGTCCGGCACGACCTCGCAACGAGCGCTCGCCGAGCGCACAGGGCTCACCCACCGCGGCGTCGGCAAGATCATCGGACGGAGGCAGGTCGAAGAGTCCCTCGGCCCCCAAGACCTTCCCGAGCTGACCGACGCCGATGTGGCAGTACTGCACCTGGGCCCCAGCACCCCCGAACAGCGCTACCACTGGGCATCGTGCGAGCACCCCGCCGCGCGCGTACACGCGGCCGCCGACACCGTGTTCGACGAGCAGCGCGGCAGCCACGGTCTGCCCGTGCGTCCGGCCGCCTCCACCGACCTCAGCCGCTTTGGCGAACTGCGCTCGGACTGGTCGATCGGCACCTGCGGGACCTGCTGCGCTCCAGTGGTCACGTTCCGGCTCCACACCGCCGACGGAACCTGGCAAACCCCGTGGGTGCTGCTGCAGAAGCATGGCGAACCCGAGTGGTGACGGCGCCAACCGCGACCAAACCGGCCGCTCGATCCGCTGCTCTGCATGAGCTGCGTGCCGCCCCGTTCCGAGGCCTCCACCACCACAAACGGCGTCCAATGTTGGCTCGGTGAGGTACCCGGCCAACGCAAAACCAACAACGAGTCAACAACGCCCCGCAACGCTTTTCCCCACGCTTTCCACACACCCAGGGGAAACGCTGGCACCGCTCGGCCACGTCGAGCATCGACCGAAGGGGAACCCACCATGACCACAGCGTGCTCGGCCACGACCGCATGACCGAGACCGTCACCGAGCACCAGCACACCGGCGCCGGCACGGTCGCCGACGCGTTTCTCCACGCCGCACTCGCGCACGGCGTGCCTGGAGACCGTGACAACGCCTCCGCGATCGTCATTGCCCTCACCCGCGACCCGCTCGCCAGCGCGGCCAGCATCCGGTCCTGACATCTCCGATGCGGATCGCGGCCGCACGCAGTGACATGCGGCCGCAGAACCGGACGCACCCCAGCGCATGAACCGGCAGGGTTTCCGGGTTTCCTGCTGTTTCCGTCCACACTGGAAACAGCAGAACTGTTCTCTCCCAACTGATCCAGCGACATGCTGATCCCATGAACACGATCTCGGTGATCACCGAACACGACGCTCTGGTGGTACCTGACGAGTCCCGGTGGGGACAGGGCTACGGAGACCGCCCGTACACCGCGGCCGACCTGGACACCATCGCCGTCAACGTGGCGCCCGTCTGCGGATCCGGTCACCCGCCCCGGTTGCTCGCCGAGCATCCAGGCTTCGGCTGGATCTCCGCGAGCGAGGCGCTCGTTCCCGCTGGGTTCGACCTCCTCGGCCACCCCAATCGCGCGGGCGTCGACCCAGTCCTGCTCGACCCAGCCGTGCCGACCGCGCCGGAGGGCCAGCCGCAGGTGCCGGCAGCGCTACGCGAGTACTTCCGCAGCCGTGGATGGGCGATGGACCAGCACGGCCGCCCGCTGCACCCGCGCGCCGACCAACTGCTCGCCGATCCACGCATCGGCCTGCCTGCCAGCCTGGGGCCCGCCTACCACCTCGGGGAGTCCGTGGTCGCCGACGCCGTCGCGGTCGCCGGCGACCAGGTCCTCCTCACCACCCGCGCGACCCCGCACGATGGCTTGATCCCCGCCTTGCCCGGCGGCCACGGCACTCCCGCCGACGAAGGCCGCACGGCCACGAGCTGGCGCGCCGGTAATCGCAAACCCACGGTGGACGGCATCATCGCCACCGCACGCCGCAAGCTGCTCGAGGAGACCGGCTTGGCCGCCCCGCCCGACAGCCGCGCCGAGATCGTGCGAGCGATCCGGCCGGTCTCCAGCGTGCACACCTTGCACGCCTGGACCGCTGTCTACACGGTGAGATTCGAGTTGTCCGCCCGCACGAACCTCACCGTGCGACCGGACTCCGGCGCCCACTGGTCTCCACTGGCCACATTGGGATTCATGTGGCCTGACCATCGCCGCGCTTTGGTCGCCGCAATCGGGTAAACCGCCGTGCAGGCACATCGGCGACCAGCCGACAGCTGCGGCGGGCCGCACGGGCCGCCCCGGCCCGTGCCGTCTACGGTCGCGGCGTCAATCGGACCCGTATCGGTGTCCGCCAGCTCTTGCCTGATATCCAGAACTCGTTGCGGGTGTTGGGGATCGCGGCTATCCCGGTGATCGCATCGCCGGGCGTGGCGCTTGTCGCCGCGGCCATCACCGGTGCCAGGTCGGCGACCGCTGTCACGGCACGCGCGGCGAGATCGACGCGCAGCATCCAGCTCGTTCCCGCCAAGTTCGCCCATACCTCGCGGCGCCCGTCAGTGCCGACACACTCCAGCTCACCGAGACGGCCTGTCGTCCACCACCCGCCGGTCACCTCGATGACACTTTTCTCCTCGAAGGTGTCCGCGTCGCGCAGCATCAGCCGCATGGTTCCGTTGCTGTGCACCAGCTGGGTGCCGTCGTCGCACAGACCCCACCCCTCGCCCTGGAAGGTGACCTGCCGCTGCTCGCCCAGCGTGGACGGGTCTCGGGCGATGGCGACGTGGTCACGAAGTGTCAGCTGCCAGACGATGCTGGGCCGGTTCGGCCGCGCGCTGACCGCTACACCCGACACCGTTCGGCCCGGCTGATCGACCACCCGCACCCGCGGCGTTCCGCTGGGATCGTCGAGTTCCCGGATCCCGCCCGACCCCGCGGTGTTCGTGCTCTCCAGCAGCGACCCGGTGTTTCTGGTCAAGCCTTGACCCTCCCCGTCGCCGCTGGCCATGCGGCCCACCACTGCGGCCGCGAACGTCTCGACCTTGCCGGAGGGCGACTTGGCGATCGAGGTGGCGGTCGTGGTCGCCGCCGATGCCGGAACCGTCGTCGAGAAGGGCGGCGACCCGCTCGCGGGCGTGGTCGTGGTGGGTGTGCACGCGCTCAGCACGGCGGCAACCCCGATCAGCCCCAGCAAACGCCGCCTGCGGGTTCCCGCAGGCGATGGCCTGGCGGCAGGAGGCGGCATGCCCGCCCGGATCACCGCGAACCCGCCTTCGTCTCCGCGAGCCCAGGCGTGCCGACGCGCAGTGGTGAGTGCTGGAGGAACTCGGTGTCGCGCAAGGAAAGGAGCCCTTCGACCATCCCCGCTTCCGGCGCGGTGAACCGCGCGCACGGCCACAGCGCGCGGACCAGGCGCTGGGCGGCGACGTTGCCGACTGCCATCGCGACCGTGAGCTCGTCCACGCCATGCGCGGCCGCAGTCGACACCAGCGTCGTCACCAAGCGCCGGCCGACACCACGTCGTTGCCACCGGTCCTCGACCAGGACCGCGAGCTCGTAGGGCGCCGGTCCGTCGACCGAGCCGATGCCGACAACGGTCGTGCCGACCCGGGCGACCAGCGTTCTCGACGACGCCGCGCCCGTCAGCGCCGCCGCCAGCTGCTCCAACGCGACTCCCGAGCCGAGGAACCGGGCGCGCAGGCTGCACGGCGAGCATCGCGCGAGCATCGCGCGCAAGTCCTCGGCGCTGACCTCGCTGCCGTTGTGCACCGTCAGCGACGCGAGCATCGAGGTCATGCCGCGTCCTGGTGCGGTGCGGTCCAGCCGAGGGTGTTGAGCAGGACTTCGGCGTTGAGGTTCCTGATGAAGAAGTGATCGCCGTCGAACATCTGGTGCTGCACGGGTCGCGCGGACACTGCGGCCCATTGCCGGACTGCGGCGGGGGGTGCGTACCAGTCGGTGGTGCCGGCCCAGGTCGTGACGTGGCAGGACAGCGGTGCGGCGTCACGCGGACTGAAGGTCTCGCATGCGGTCAGGTCAGCCCGTGTACGGTCCAGGAACCGTTGCCGCCAGTCCTCGCCGTGGTGCTGGCCGTCGACCAGGCCGCCGAGGTGCTGCAGCTGTTCGAAGAGTCTGGTGTCGTCGAGCTTGTGGAGCTCGACGACGGGCGGGACCGCCGGGGCCCTGCTGCCGGAGGCGACCAGCGCGTCGACGACGATGCCTTGGCGCTGGAGGTTGAGGGCGACCTGGTAGGCGAGCAGGGCGCCCAGCGAGTGGCCCAGGAACGCGATCGGTTGGGTGACCCGATATGTGGTGAGCGCAGCGGTGATCTGCCGGGCGATCACCTCGAACCGGTGCTCCAGGCCCTCCGCGCGCCGGCCGCCGCGGCCGGGCAGTACGACGGCGAGCAGCTCCACGTGGGGCATGTCCGCGGCCCAGCGGCCGAACCAGCTTGGTCCGGCGCCGGACCAGGGAAAACACACGAGGGTGCGGGTCTGGTCCGGTCGGCGGGGCAGGAACCGCACGAGGCCGCGAGGAGGTTGTTGGGCGGCAACGGGATCGCGTGCACGAAGCGCTGTCATCGCAGGGTCACCACCGTCCCGGCGGGTATCTGGCTGAGCGCGGCGTGCAGCGACGAGGGCGTGGGCACGCACCCGTCGTGGTCGAGCTTGCCCAGCGGGGACGTGCCGGGCAGTCCTGGCACGGATACTGCCGTCCAGGACTCGGTGCAGACTCGGCTCGCGTCGACTCGCAGCAGCCACAGCCGCAGCAGCCAGGAAGCGAACTCCGTGTGGCCGCTGACCGCGACGAAGCTGCGCTGGCCGCGGGCCTGCACGGTGGAGCTGGCCGGGGCCACGGTGCCGAGCGTGGACGAGGTGGTGGCGGCGTGGGCGAGCTCGGCGAGCACGCTGACGCGGCCGTTGGTGGTGTCGATGTCGATGCGGTGGTCACGCTCGGCCAGTTCGACGTCCGGTGTCAGGTGGATCCACCCCACCGTGGCGGCGCCACCGGGATGCGGCCGCACCGGCAGCATCACCAGCACCCAGCCCGGTGTGCGGTCGATCACCGGCACCCAGCTCGGCGTGAGCATCTGGAGCGCGGGCAGCACCGCGACCGCGCACCCGCCTGGCTCGGCGTACACCGCGACGTCGCGCGTCGGGTGCAGGACGGTCATGCCGGGTGTGACGCCGGGTTCCGGGTCAGCCGGCGCGGCCGGGAGGACCGTGCCGACGACCGCCTTCGGCAGCTGGCTGAGTTCCTGATCGGTCGGGGTGCGTGGGGTGATCGCTGCGGGATCCTGTTGTGCAGCAACCGGTGCCCGCGCCGTCGCCCACGCCGGCAGCGGAGGCGGCGGCTTCCAGGTCGCCGTCGCCGGCGCCGCCTGCTCGGCCGGATCCGCCGTCTCTGCGGCAGGCTGCGGGCTGCGCAGCAGCACCGCGGCCAGCGCCAGCAACAGCACGACCACGAGGCCCTGGGTGCCGCGCCCGGCGCGGAACCAGGACCGCCACCGTCGCCGGACCGCGTACCGCAGCAGCATCCACGAGCTCAGCGCGCGAATCGGCCGGGTCTGCTCCAGCTCACTCTCTGGCGGCACCTCAGGGCCGGCGACCGCGGCGACGGCCGCCGAGCCGGTCGCCGCGGTGCCGGAAGCGCCCTGGCCGGAGTGGCCGCTCATGGCGTCTGCTGCGCGATGTGCGTGGCCACGTGCGTGGCGATCGCGCAAGTGTCCGTCGGGAAGCGACCGTTGGTGATCGACACGCCGATCGCGCCGTTGGCCAGCGGGAAGATCGCCGTGCAGGACGGTTCCTTGGACGAGTTGTTCATCCCGGACTTGATCAGCCCCTGCTTGCCGCCGAACGTGGAGGCCGTCGAACCCTTGTGGTCGGCCACCGCGGTGGGCATCTGACCGGGGCGGGCCCATGCGATGAGGGTGATGAAGTTGCGGCCCTGCTGCGGGGTTCCGCCCGCCTGGTTGGTCACGATCGTCGCGTCGCCGTTGTCGTACCTGCAGGCCGTGGCGAACACGTCTTTCTCGTCGGGGATCTTGAGCTTCGGCTTGTTCGGCTTGGTAGGCCGCACCTCGGCCGGGAACGCCTCCCAGCCCAGCGCGCACGGGTCGACCGGTGCGCCTACGGACTTGGCGTCCACACGCGGGTCGAGGTCACCGATCTGAATCGGCTTCTTGTCCTGCCCGACGGTGCCGGCGGCCGCGCCGGCGACCGGCAACATCGACAGGCAGACAGCCGTGGCGGCGGCGAGCGTGAGCGTGATTCGCCGGACGCTGGTGATGGACATGGTCTCCCCCTGGAGTAGCGATCAGCGTTACGGGAAAAGGACTTTGAGCAGCTCGGTCACGACCACGTCGCGCATGCTGGTGAGCGGCGCCCGGTCGATCGGGGCGTCGTAGGAGGTGCCGCGCGGGGCGCGCAGGGTCTGCCGGACGCGCAGGACACCAGGCGCATTGACGTCGCCGAGCGCCGCGATGCTGAGCTCTTCTTTGTCGCGGCCGACGCCGTCGGCGTCCTCCGGCGTGCCGTAGCGCATGACGGGCTTGCCCGCGATCGTGAACTCGCTGACGTTCTCGGCCAGCTCTTTCTTGCCCCTCAGGATGGCCAGATCGGTGGCCAGCGGGTCTTTGGCCCACACGGCGATCTCGACCTCGACGACCGGCGCGAACTTGCCGTCCGGGGTCTTGCGGTTGTCGTCGGAGGAGATCGTGCAGGTCGGACCCTGGCCGATGAAGCGGTAGTGGCCGGGCCCCAGCAGCTCGTCCCACACCTCGGTCGGCACAGCGGAGCACAGCATGTACGCCGTGATCAGTTCGTCCTGTGTGGACTGTGCGAGCAGGTCCTGGCCCTGCTTCGGCTTGGTGTCGACCCACTCGACGCACTGCTCGGGGTTCGCACTGCGCTTGCAGTTCGTGCCGGGCTCGCGCGGGCTGCTGGAAGCGGACTCCGGTTTCGCGGTGCCGGGAAGAATGCTGGTGCAGCCACTGATCAGCGCGGTGGCCGCGGTGGCGGCGAGGACGACGGCGGTCAGGCGGCGGCTCATTTGCCAGCCACCTTCGCGACGATCTTCTGCGCGATCTGCTCGGCGTTGTCGCACGTCGCGGTCGTGACGCGGATCTGCTGGGTGAGCGTCTCGTCCTCGGGGTTGCGGTTGTCCGCGACTACGGACACGTCGGGGTCCCACACGATGTAGGTGGTGCAGCCGTTGCTGCCCTTGTTGAGGACCGCCTTGCGGCCGTCGATGGTGACTTCGCGCGCGCTGTCGTCTCCGGCCCGGACCAGTTTGGACGGGTCGTCGTCCATGACCCAGGTGACCGTCACCTCGTCGCGGCCGACGCCCTTGGGCCGTTGCTGCGGCGGCGCTGGCTTCATCGACCGCGCGGTGCACGTCACCGGGTTCGAGGTTTCCAGGAACGGCTCGGCGAACATGTCCATCGCCGTCGCGGCCGCCGAGCACGGGTCGAGCCGGGTCAGCGTGAACTCCGGAGTCGTGCGGCCGCTGCCGCGCTTGGGCAGTTCCTTCCACGTCGGCGCCAGCGCGGTCACGTACTCGCGCAGCACCTGGCAGGGTGCCTTGGCGGGCTTGTCCTTCCCGCTGGGCGCGTTCGCGACGATGACGACCGCGTAGTCGTCGTCGATCGGCTTGGCGATCTCACAACTGGTGTCGTGTTCGGTGACGAAGATGTCCAGGCCGCCGAGGTTCTCCGGTGCCGCGCTCTTGCGGGAACTGGCGTCGAAGAGCGCGCCGGCCTCGACGTTGAACCTCCAGGTCGAGTTGAACTCGCCCTTGTGCAGGCGCAAGTCGCACTCGTGCAGGCCGCCGCTGCCGGGCACGAGCTCGTCGCCCTTGTCGCCGGTGGCCTTCTCCGCAGCGGCCGGGTCATGCAGGCCGCACGCGTCAATCTGCCGGTCACGGGCGTGCGCGAGGGCCTTGGCGCGGTACTCCTGCGGCACCCCCGCCTCGACCTGCTGTTCGGCCTGTTGATCGCCCCCAGGGTTGTCGGGCCGAGGGTCGACGGTGCAGGCACCGGCCAGCAGAGCGACCGCGAACAAGCCGGTGAGCGTGAGGCGCTGCCACATCCGGCGGTTCGCGGCGTTCGCGGGAGAAGCCGAGTACAGAACGCCCGATTCAGTAGATGAACCCGGCCGCACGGAATCGTCAATCGTTGCCCTGATCAACCGAACGATGGTTTTCATGCAGAAGTCCCTGCCCCCCGTGACGTGGTTCATGCAGATACGACAGCGGTGCCACCACGCGCCGTCGCTTGCGTTTACCTGTGCCTGGTTCTCGGATGTGAGTCGCCGAAGAACCCGGTGGTCACCTTCACACGATGACTACTGCACGTCATCGGTCATAGGGCAAAGACGTGCAAAAACAGATCCTGACCTTCGCGTCTTACACGGAGCGTCACGACGGGTCCACGGGCTGTCGATCAAGGGTGGACAGCATTTCCGGTGATTGGAACCTTTGCCTCAGGCTGCGATTTCCGGCCATCGGAAGAAATCACACGGGGCCGTTTTCTTCATGTACCTTCTCGGCGTCGACTCTCCCCCGAGCACACGACACGCACCACGCGCGGGCCGATGCGGGAACGCATTGCCTCGCCACTCGATACAGGGGGAACCTGATCGTGTACGCACGCGTCGACCGACTCAAGGAATTCGCTGAAAGCCTGGCTGCCCGAGCGGCCTACGTCATCTGGACCGACCGGCTGCGTGCCGCGGGGGGCCCGCTGCGCGGCGCCCGCTCGACCGCCTCTGGCCTGATCATCCCGGCCGCTCTCGCCGCGGAACGCCTGATGCGCGAGCTGCTGGCGCTACACCGGCCCGGTGACGCCGTGCTCAGTGAGCAGCCGCCCACCCCAGGCCGCATCACGTGGGTTCTCGACCCGCTCAACGGGACCACGAACTACCTCTACGGCCTGCCCAGCTACGCGGTCTCCATCGCCGCCCAGCTCGACGACGTCGTCCTGGCCGGCGCGGTCGCCGAGCCGCACAGCCAGCGGATCTGGTCCGCCGGTCTCGGGCAAGGCGCCCGGCTGCACGACCGCAACATCTCCCGCGACTGGCTCGAGATCCGCGTCGGCTCCACCCAGCACCTCGACGATGCCCTGATCAGCACCGGGTTCTCTCCCGTCGCGGCGACCAGCGCGGATCAGGCCGACCTGGTCGCGCGGCTGCGGCCGCACGTCGCCGACCTCCGGATCACCGGCTCTCCGGCGCTGCAGTTGTGCCATGTCGCCGCCGGATGGAGCGACGCCTACGTCCAACACGACGTGGGCCTGCGTGAACGCGTCGCCGGTCTGCTCATCGCCGACGAGGCGGGCGCGTTCGTGCACTCGCCCGGCCGCACCGGCCCCGGCTCACAGCTCGGCGACCCGGTCATCGCAGCGGCGCCGCGGATCTCCGACGCCCTGCTCGAGGTGCTCGCGCAGTCCGGCGCGGCTGCAGTCCGGCGCGCCGCCCACGACCAGCAGCTGCCCGCCGTCCTGCCTGGCCGCACGGCCTGACCCGAGGGGAGGAAGCCATGCCCGGAAAGCCGATCGACGAGTGTCCCCGATTCAGCCCCGACGCCTTGTACGCGTTGCGCCGCAAGCGGAAGCTCTCCCGCGAGGGTCTCGGGAACCGGATCAACCAGTCACGCCAGACCATCCGGCGCTGGGAGACCGGCGAGAACTCCCCGACCGCCCGTCATCTGCGCGCCCTCTCGCACGTCCTGCGCGTCCTGCCCGCCGAGCTGCTCTACCCGACGTTGGGGGAGCCCACGCTCGCCGACCTGCGCATGGATCGCGCGCTCACAGTCGCAGATCTGGCTGTACGCAGCGCCACCAACCTCGACCGGCTCCTGCTGTGGGAGCACACCGGCCGTCTCGGCACCGATGACGAGCGGCCGCTGCTGCTGGCCACGTTCCTGGGGATCAGCCGCTGCAGCGTCGAGCAGTACATCCTCACCGGCGTCGTGCCCGAGGCGATCACCTACCGGCTCGCGCGCGTGTTGCACGTCAAGCCAGCCGCGGTCCAGGCCGCGTTCGACCGCACCGCCGCCCTCCATGACACCGAGGCCGACGAACTGCGGGAAGCGTCATGACACTTCGGGCTTTGCGGCCGCTTCTGCCCATGCCGGTGCGCTTCGCGCGCGTGACGCAGATGATCGACGGCACCGTGCTGATGGGCGCCGGGATCGCTCTGCTGGTGCACGCCCGCCTTGGGCTGCTGCCGCTCGACGTCTTCCACTCCGCGGTCGCCCGGCACACCGGCTGGACTATCGGCGGCGCGTTCGTCGCGACGCAGATGGTGTTCCTCGTCCTGTACGTGCCACTGGGAATCCGGTGGGGCGCCGGGACAATCACCGCTGCGCTCGTTCCGGCACTCGTCTGCGACGTGCTTGCAACCAAGCTGCCGCCGGTGGAGCACCTGCTGGTCCGCGCGGGGTTCCTGCTCATCGGCGCCGCGGCGTTCGCCCTGGGGGCCGCGGCCTACCTCGGCGCCGGACTCGGCGCGCTGCCCAGAGACGGCGTGATGGCCGAGATCGCCCGGCGCCGCCGCACTTCGCTTGCCCCGGTGCGCGTCACGTTCGACGTGGCCAGCTTGCTGCTCGGCGTGGGCGCCATTGGTCCCGCGACCGCGGTGCAGCTCGGTGTCCTCGGGCCGGCCAGCGTCGTCTTGGCCTTGCTCCTCGGACCGTCCATCTCGCATCTGCTTCCCTACTTCACCAGATCGGCACCAGAACCCGAGCCACGTCTCGCCTAACGACGCGAACAGGGCTGTCAGTAGCTGAATGAGTGCACGCTGGATTGCCGGAACGAGCTTGCGTCCCGGCAATCCGGTGTGCCCGGAATAGCTGACAGCAAGTTTTGCACGACATTCGCGCGATTCGTTGACGCCTGCAACCGATCCGGGTTGTGCTGAGTCGCGTCACACGGATGCGCTTTCAGTTCCGCTGAAGCGGGGTCAATCGTCCGCATCCGTTCATGGAACTCTGAGGGGAAACGATTGATGAATCGAGCACTTGTCGGGCGCGCCGCTGGTGTCATCGCCATCGCGGCCACCGCCCTGCTCGGCGCAGGCGCGGCCAATGCGCAGGTGGCCATGAACCAGCCCGGCTCGCAGATCCAGGCCAAGGCCGCGGTGCACAACCAGGCCGCCGGAGCCGAGAAGATCAAGGCCGCGGACTGCTCCGGCTACCCGTACAGCAGCGGCGACTGGGTCCGCATCCGCGCTGTTCCAGGCGGTGAACCCGTCCTCGGCTACTCGATGCGCTGGGACAAGTACAGCTGGCCGCGCTACCCCCAGGACTACACCAGCGACGAGCGCTGGATGCTGACCACGAACCTTCGTACGGGCGTGCGGGGTTGGGTCAGCACGACCTGGGTGGACTGGTACCAGCCCACCTGCCCGGCCTGATCCGCAGGTCCGCGCACCACGACGTCGCACGGAAACACTTCGCAGTAATCGCATAAACCGATGCCAGGTGTGCCGGGGCAGAAACCTGCTCCGGCACATCGGCATGCACTTTTCTGGCAAGAGAATTGGTTTTGCACGACTTCGGCTTTGTTCGTTGACGTGTTCCCGCCCCACACGTTGTTCTGAGTGCATCGCACGGAAGCGCAATCCGCTCCGCCGAAACCGGATCTCGGGTCTTCTTCCGTTCACCGAAACATCTGAGGGGAAACCACGTAATGACTCGTTCTTACATCGGCCGTGTCGTCGGCGCGTTCGTCGTCGCGGCGGGCATGCTGCTCGGCCTGTTCGCGGCCACCGCGTCCGCACAGGTGGTGGACCACGCGCCGGCGGCGCAGATCCAGGCCGCAGGTGCCGATGCCAAGGGCGCCGCTCTCGCCGGGTCGGCCAGCTCCGCGAGCGTGGGAGCCGCGTACTACCAGTGCGGTTACTACCGCAACCCCTACCAGGGCTGGGACGCCTACTACACCCACTGCGGCCGCTCGACGTATCCCCGTATCCGCGTTCAGTTCAACTACGGCTGGACCCACCGCGACATCACCGTCCTGGGCACCGTGAACCTCTCCCGGCACCGCGATCTGCAGGGCGCGGGCGTGATCACCAACGCCTGGTGCATCCGCGACTGCTGGTGACCCCACCACCCCACACCTCACTGAACTCGACGCGATGAGGGAGGTGACCGCGGTGAACAACAACAACAACACGAACGCCAACAACAACTGACCGCGAACCGACCCGCTGGCCCGCACCCGATCCCCCCAGGGTGCGGGCCAGCTACCGGTTCTGAGGGGATCCGCCGTGACGATCCACGCCGCTGCAGGAACTTCCGCGCCTCCCAAGCCCACGACAGCCCGCTACGCCCCGGTACTCCCGCTGCTCGCCTTGACGGCGTGCACCGCACTCGGCGGGCTGTCCTCCAGCTCTATCACCGCCGCCGTCCCGGTTCTGTCCGACGACATGGCTTCGCCGTGGCTCGTGCCGTCCTACTTCCTCGGTGCCGGGCTGACCGCGGTGACCGGCGGGCGCATCGCCGACCTGCTCGGACCACGCCGCGTCGCGGCCGCAGGCCTCGCGATCATCATGCTGACCTGTGTGGCGGCCGCAGCCGCCACCACCGGCACCGCCCTGGCCGCCACCCGACTGGTGCTCGGCGCGGCCACGGCGGCGCTGTTCCCCGCCGCGGTCGTACTCGTCCGACGGTTGCGGCCGTCCGGTCCGGCCCAGGTCGCCGGTCTCGCCGCAATCTCGCTCGCGACCGAGGTGGCGTTCGCCGCCGGACCGTCGCTCGGCTCGGTGCTGGTCGGGCTCGGCGGTTGGCAGATGGTCGTGCTGGCACCGATCCCGCTCGCCGCGCTCGCCGGGATCCTGATCGTCACCGTCCTGCCGCCCGACCCCGCGCCGGTGCGCCGTCGCTCCCTGCTGAGGCGCCTGGATCCGCTCGGCCTTGTCTTGCTCGGCGCGGTCGCCGGCGCGATCCTCGCCTCGCTGCAGGACCCCGGCGCGCACGGCCTGATCATCGGCCTCGCCGCCGCGGTCGCGGCCTCGGTCCTGGTCACGTGGGAACGTCGCGCCCGATACGCACTGTTTCCGCCGTCGGTGATGACCCGGCGGCTCAGCGCGGTCTACCTGCGCACCGGCGCCTACTACGGCGGCCTGTACGCGTTGACTTTGATCATCCCGGTCTGGCTCGTCGGCGAGCGTGAGCTCACCGCCGGGCAAGCCGCCGGCGTGATGGCCGGTCTTCCGGTGACGACCGTGCTGTGCTGCCTGGCCACGCCCGCGCTGATCGCCCGGCACGGCCTGCGGCCACCACTGGTGACCGGCGCGGCCGCGCTCGCTGCCGCCGCGGCAATCCTTGCCACAGCGGGAGAACAGACCCCGCTGCTCGTGCTCGCGGCCGCCGTCGCCCTGTGCGGTGTGCCCGCCGGTCTGGTCAACATCGCGCAACAGACCGCGCTGCTGCGCGCCGCCCCGGCCAGCGCCACGGGTGCGTGCAGTGGCCTCTACGGCGTCGTGCAGCTCGTCACCGGCTCGGTCGTTGCGCTGATCCAGGCCCTCGGCACGGCCGCGGTCGTCGCTCTCGCCTGCTGCGCGGCGCTCATGGTGCTCACCGTCGCGGACCGATCGCTGCGCACCGAACCCGGACCGACGTCATGACCGCAGCCGCGCGCCCGCTGCGCCAGCGCCTCGCCGTCGCGGCGTTGCTCGTCCTCTACCTCGCCGCGGCCGTCGTCGACGCCGTTCGCCGCCGCGTCGGCGGCCGCCGCGCTCCCATTGAGAAGGAAGTGCTCTGATGGTTGCTCGTCACGTGCTGCTGGCCGCCGGACCCGATCGCGTCAGGCTGCGCGACAGCGTCGAAAGCTGGATGCGCGGCGCCGGCGCGGTCGCCTCCACCAACATCCGCGTCTTCTCCGACTCGGAGGGAACGGTGTTCTTGCGCGCGGAGTTCACCAGCCCCCTGCACAGCCGTGAGCAGCTTCGCGCGGACTTCCGCACCGTCGCCGCGCAGTGGGATCTGCAGGAGTGGCGCATCCAACTCGTGGGCAAGGCAGGCAAGCCGGCCGCGGAGAAGCCTCGCGTCCTGGTCCTCGTCACGAAAGCCGATCACTGCCTGACCGAGTTGCTCGCCCTGCACCAGCAGAACAAGCTGGCCGGCCACATCGTGGCCGTGGCCGGCAACCACACCACCTTGCAGGACGCCACCCTGCGCGCCGGAGTGCCGTTTACCCACATCCCCTGGCCAGGCGCCGGATCCGATCCCGCCGGGAACGCAGCCGCACACGACCAGCTCACCCAACTGCTCAAAGAACACGACATCGACGTGCTGGTGCTGGCCCGCTTCATGCAGATCCTCAACGTCGACGTGCTCGACGAGCACCTGGCCGCGATCAACGTCCACCACTCCTTGCTCCCGGCCCATCCCGGCGTGGCCCCGTATCGCCAGGCGCACGCCCGCGGCGTCAAGATGATCGGCGCGACCGCGCACTACGTCACCGCCGAGCTCGACGAGGGACCGATCATCGCCCAGCACGCCCTCGGCATCGAGCAGCTCGGCCCCAGGCCGACGCCGGCACAACTGGAACAGCACGGCCGCACCGCCGAGGTCCGGGTCCTGGTCGACGGGCTCACCAGCCACTGCGAGGGCCGGATCCTGCCCTACCGCGGCGGCACCGTCCGCATCGACCCATGACCAGTCCCCGCCAACGGTCTCGTTGTGCGCCAAGAAAGAGCGCGGACGGGGTGGTGAGAAAGCACACGGCCGGGGTGGATGGGGGGTCCGGCCGTCTGCTTGTCGTCCTGGCGGGGTCGTGAGTCGCCAACAGCGTGCCGACGGGCGAGGGCCGAGGGCTTGGGCTGGCCCTGCAACGGCTCCCGGTGTCACGGCGAGGCTGCCGCCTGAACCTCGCGATCCAGACGGCTCACCCTCCCTCGGTTGTCACCGCGCAGCGCCACACGTGCGCCGAGGAGCGTCAGGCGGCCGCGAATGCTCCCCCGAGCGCTCAGCTGCCTGACTGCTCCGTCGTGGACACAACCCTCGTTGCGGAGGGCCGTTCGGCGTTGTGTGCGCGATCTACTGGCGTCACCCACCTTGGTGTGCTGACCGGGGCGGGCGCATCGGTAGAACTACCGGGCTTACTACTGGCCACCGTGACAGCGTCGGCATGCCGTAGGTAAGAACACCGGACGAGTAGATCACCGGCCGACCCGCCGGTGACTCTCCGAACCGGAGCGACGCAGGATGCTCTCAACCCGCTGATCGACAGCAAGGCGGGCCACTGGGGGACCAACTCCACAGGAGCAGGAGGACGAGGGGCATGCCATCACCGGACACCCTGGTTACCGGGCAGTGCGGCTACCGGCATCACGCCGACGAGCGGGAGCTGCGCGAGGTGGGCACCGTGCATCGCGCGAAAGTGCCCGACGGCCCCACGGTGTACGTGGTGACCACCGGCCTGAAACAGGCCAAACGGCTGCTGGCCGATCCCCGGCTGAGCAAAGACTCCGGCCGGTTGACCGAGGTGATCACCAGGCAGCTGGCCGCAGCGGGAACACCCCGCGAGCTCTCGGGCATGTTCAGCGAAACGATGATGAACGCCGACCCCCCGCAACACACGCGGCTGCGCAACCTGGTCGTGAAGAGCTTCAACGCCGACGGGGTAAATCGGCTGCGGCCGCGGGCCGAGCAGCTGACCGCAGAACTTCTGGACACGCTGCCGACCGGGGTGCCGATCGACCTCATCAGCAGGTTCGCGTTCATTCTCCCGATCACGATCGTGTGCGAGATGCTCGGAGTGCCGGAGCAGGACCGGGGCATGCTGCACACGTGGACCTCCGCGCTGGTGCTGGACGACCCGGCTCTCACCGGGCCCGCCTCGATCGAGATGACCCGCTACCTCGAACAGTTGGCCGACAGCAAACGCGCCACGCCTGACGACGGCCTGTGCTCCATGCTGGTGCACGCCAGCGTCGACGACGACAAGCTCAGCCGCGACGAACTGATCGCGATGCTGTTCCTGCTGGTTGTGGGTGGGCACGAGACCACGGCGGGTCTGATCGGCAATGCGATGTACGCGCTGCTCGCGGACCCGCCGCAGTGGCGCCGACTGGTCGAGGATCCCGCGCTGGTACCCGCGGCGGTCGAGGAGACACTGCGCTTCGACCCTCCGACCCGCAACGCCACCCACCGGGTGACGCTGCAGGACATCGAGGTTGACGGCACGCCCATCGCCGCCGGGGAGATCGTGCTGGTGTCGCTGAGCGCGGCCGGACACGACCCCGACACCACCGACCGCGCCGACGAGTTCGATCTGGGACGGTCCGCTCCGATCCAGCACGTCGGATTCGGGCACGGCATCCACAACTGCCCAGGCTCACAGCTGGCCCGCATGCAGGCCGAGGTTGCGCTGGCCCAGTTGGCGGCACGGTTTCCGCACAGCGTCCTGGTCGAGCGGGAGCCGCCCCGGCTGGCCTCCTCCATCGTCGGCGGAGTCGCCGAGCTGCGGCTGGTGCTGTCCTGACCCGGCCGGCGTGACCGCGTTCGATCAGCCGCTCGTGACCGTCGTCACGCCGGTGGTTGCCCGCGCTGGGGCTGGGCGAGGACCCAGGCGGTCAGCCGGGCACGTGAACCAGGGCTGAATCCCAGGACGCCGTAGATGTTCTGGATGTGGTGTTCGACAGTGCGCGGGGAGACGGTCAAATCGGCCGCGATGCGCTTGCTGGTCTTGCCCTCGGCGACCTTGCACGCGATCGTCCATTGCGTTTCCGTGAGCTCGCCCGGCACCACGTCCGCGGCGACACCGCCCGGAGTGGTGTCGCCGGCGACGTGCTCGCCGAAGGTGAGGCGCAGTGCCTCCTGGACGCTCTGCACGCGTTCGCCGATCTCCGTGGCGCGGCGGTAGTCCTCCGCGGTCAGCTGGCGGCGCAGGATCGCGGTGGTCTCGGCGAGGAAGCGGGTGTGCGGGACGTGCCTGCTGATGCCTATGCCGGTCAGCCGTTCGAGCGTGCGTGACGCGCCCACCAGTGTTGCGGTCACCCGCGCCGCATCGTTGCTGGCCGCGGGCAACCTCGAGCGGATCCACGCCAGCGTGGGGATGCCGAAGACCGGTCCCCAGCGATCGTCGAACTCCATCTGCTGCCGCAGACTTTCGGCCACGATCTCCAAGCCGCGCTGCGGGTCACCAGCGCGCGCGTGCGCGACGCCGACCGCCCACAGCGCCCAGCTGATCGCCCACGGTGCGCCGGTCTCTTCGGCTTCTCGCAAGAAGTCCGTGGTGAGGCGCACAGCCGCTTCGCGGGCGTCGACCTCCGGGTTCTCGCCGTCGTCGAGCAGGGCGGCGCTCAGAGAGATCATCATCCGGCACATGTGCCGATCACCGGCGAATTCCGGGCCGAGTGCGGCGAACTGGTCGTCGGCCTGCCGCAGCACTGGCAGGGTGACCGGAGCGGTGCCGTCCACGAAATGCAGGTACCCGCCGCGGGCGAACATGACCGCCGGCACGGGCATACCGCACCGATCGGCGAGCTCGGCGGCCCGGTCGAGTTGCGCGGCCACCTCCGCGTGGTCGGCGCCCAGGCAGATCGCGACCCACGCGTCCATCGCGACCGCGCCGGCGTACAGCGGTGTGGCCCGGCTCGCAGCGGTGGCAATGCCGCGCCGCAGCCAGTACCGGCCCTCCGGCAGCGACCCTGCGAAGAAGATCCATCGGCACCGGCCGAGGCTGACCGCGATCAGCAGGGCCGTGTCCGCGGTCTGTGGCGAGGTCAGGGCCGCCGACATCGCCGCCCGCAGGTTCGGCATGTCCGCGCTGATCCGGTGCAGGAGCCTGACCTCGTCGGGATTGCGCCACGTCGAGGCGGCTGTCACCGCCAGCCGGGTGTAGTAGCCGCGGTGCCGGTCGCGCACGCCGTCCTCCCCGCCGAGCATGCGCAGCTTGTCCAGGCCGAACTGCCGCAACGGCTCCAGCAAGATGTAGCGGTCCCGGCCAGGCGAGGGGATGACGATCGACTTGTCCACGAGATCGGCCAGCACGTCAGCGATCTCGCCGGCGCCCAGATGATCATCGGCGCACACAGCCTCGGCCGCGTCGAGGGTGAAACCGCCCTTGAACACCGCGGCTCTCGCCCACAGCAGCTGCTCACGTGGCGCGCAGAGGTCATAGCTCCACCCGATGACGCCGCTGAGGCTCTGGTGGTGGCTCAGCTCCGTGCGGTCGTTGCGGCTGAGCACCTTGTCCATGCTCTTTGCCAGGCGGGTCACCAGTTGCTTCACCGGCATCGACCTCAGCCGGGCGACCGCCAGCTCGATCAGCAGCGGGATGCCGGCCACCAACTGCAGCATCCGTACCACATCGGCCCAGTTCTGCTCGCTGATCGTCCAACCTGGAACCTTGGCGGCCGCGCGTTCACGGCAGAGCTGCACCGACTCGAATCTCAGATCGACCGGCGGCTCGGCGGAGGGTGGCACCGTCAGCGGGGGCACGAACACCAGCTGCTCGCCCTCAACGGCCAGCCGCTCGCGCGACGTGGCCAGCACGTGCAGCTGTGGCGCTTCGCGCAACAGCGTGGTGACCAGTGATCCCACCGCATCAACAAGGTGCTCGCAGTTGTCCAGCACCAGCAGCAACCGACGCCTGGCCACCAGCAGCTCCACCAGCGCAGGGACCGAGTCGGTGGCGGATTGATCAGGCACGCCTACTGCCTTGACCAGCTGCTGCACCAACAGGTCCGGCACCTGCAGATCCGCCAAGGAGACGAATCGGACGTCGTCGAAGGACCGCCGGGTCTGGTCGGCGACTTCCAGCGCCAGCCGCGTCTTGCCGGTGCCACCGACACCCATCAGCGTGATCAGCCGCTCCTGGCCCATCATGCGTCCCAAATCGGTCAGCAGCTGCCGACGACCGACAAACGACGACAGCCGGACCGGCAGCCGTCCCGGCTCAGTATCGACCTGGTTACCAGGCATTTCCCCAACCTACGACACACCATGGGTGATCCGCTGATCCTCCCCAATGGACGTTCGTCACCTCCGTCACACACGACGAAGGAACTGTCCACAGTGACGCGCGAAACCCTCAGACGGTGACTCGGCTGCAGGTCCGTTGTGCGCCAAGAAAGAGCGCAGGACTGGGGTGGTAATGGAGCACACGGCCGGGATGTGACGTCCGGCCGTGTGCTCCCGGCACGTCGGCGGGGTGGTGAGGTCGCCGACGGTTGGTCGAAAGCGGACACGTGCCCGCTGAACCTGCGGGGTGGGCGGGGTCACCGCAGCGCGCTGGCGTACACGATCTCGTCGACCAGCGCCACGGGACCGATACCGGGAAGACTCAACGTGGCGTGCACCCGTAGCAACTGCCGCCCGCCGACGTCGTCCACAGGCTCGACGAAACCGATGCCGTGGGTGTGCCGGCGGACCCCGTAGGGCCGCAGTGCCACCCCCAGTCCGATCGGTCCGTGCTCCAGCGCCTCGCGAACCTCATCGGGAAGCCGGTGGCGGGCAACGACGGCATGGAACGCCACGAGCACGAGCGGTGGCTGCGCCGTGTGGATCGCGGCCTGCGTCACACCGTCGCGCACCAGCACGTTCTTGCAGCCCACGTGCAACTGCAGGTCCTTGCGCTCCAGCTCGCTCGGCGGCCGAAGCTCGCGGCTGCGCAGCTCGGCCTTGAGCCCCAGGCCGGTGAAGTCGCACAGAAGCGTCGTGAGGTCATCGGTGTTCCAGATGGCCTTCGCCAGCCTGCTGCGTCGCGCGAGCTCATCCGATGAGGTCATTACGGGCGTTGCCTGCATCACGGTCGTCTCCCCGCCCGTCTCGTCAGCTCGCCGCATCCGCGGTGTCGAGCTGTCTGGCGATCCGGCGCAGCAGCGGGCCCACCCGGTACCGCCCGTCCTCGTCGAGCTCGAGAAGCTCGTGGTCGACCAAGCCAGTCAGGTGGCGGTGCACCGTGCTGAGCGGCAGCGCCGTCTCCCGCCGCAGGTCGGTGAGCCGCCTCGCGGGCTCCCCCTGCGTGAACTGATCGAGAATCCAGGCGATCCGTCCCGCCGCACTGATCGGCGGCGTCCGGTCCGAACCCGTTGTCATCGTCGTGTCCCCCAACTTGTGTGATCCGGGCGCGAGAGCGCCGTCTGGACCCCGCAGGCCAGACGGCTGCCCCGCTCCCTCCTTCGATCACGACGCGCCCCGAGGGGCGCTGCGGCATCCGAGGGAGCCCGGTTCCCCAACCGGCCTCGGAGCCGGATACGCACCGTGTTCGAACACAGGAACGAACACGGTGGCGTCCGCTGCCGCCGGCCGTCGACCGGTCGCCGTCACTCCCCCGAGCTTCCGACCGATCGACTACCCTTCGTAATCAAAACCCTCGCGATCGGGGTAGTACAGGTCTACATCGTCGCTCACCGTGATGGCTAGGCCATTCGGTGAAATACATTTCACCGTTCACTCTAACGGAGTAGTCTCGGACGCGTAGAGTTATCAGTGGAGCACTCCTAGTGCAGCCCCGTCGGCTCCGTCGTGAAACGAATTTCACGACGGAGCCGACGGCGTACCGAGCTGACTACGCGATCACGGCTCGCGTCCGGCCTGGCTCGCCGGCCACGACCACCTTGTTACGTCCGGTGTGTTTCGCCTGGTACATGGCTTCGTCCGCCCGTTTGAGAAGGACGTCCGGGCCGGTGTCGGACGTGGTCACCGCGACGCCGATCGAGGCGGTGCACGGCCAGTCGGCGCCACCCACGATCACGGGGTCACCGCCGCGTAACCGGGTCGCGAGGACCCGCACGTCCCGAATGCCCTCCAGCAGCCGATCAGCCACCTGGCGGGCCTCATCCACATCGGCGTCGGGCAGGGCCACCACGAACTCCTCGCCGCCGAACCGGGTGACGTGGTCGCCGCTGCGTACCCGGTCGGTGAGCGCCTGCGCCACCTGCTGGAGCACCTCGTCCCCGGACAGATGTCCCAGGGTGTCGTTGATCTTCTTGAAGTGGTCCAGATCCACCAGCACCACCGCGCGCGGGCGTCCCGCCGCCGCCGCCCGCCGCAGCCCGTCCAGCGCCTTGTGCTCCCACCCGGCCTTGTTCAGCACCTGGGTCAGCGGGTCGGTCCAGGCCGCCTTCTGCGCGAGCCGGACCGCCTGCTCGGCCTGCGCCCGCGCGCCGGCCAGGCGGTTGATCACTGTGCCGACACCCACCATCACCACGACCAGGACCGGATGCGACTGCGCCAGCGCGACCGCCACGCCGAGCGAAATCGCCAGGTACATCTCCCGCCACTGACGCGGAGTCCCGAACACCTGCGACAGCGGCGGCCGCTGATCGGCCTCGAGCAGGATCACCACGCCGATCAGCAGCAGCTGCTGCACGCAGAACACCGCGGCCGCCACCAGCACCACCGCGCCCTCGACCAGCACGCCGCGGCCCAGCGCGCCCGTGGCCCAGGTCAGCCAATGCGCCGAGCACGCCGCCAACATGATCGAGCACCCGGTCAGCACGGCCTTGAACGTCGGCTTGCGCGCGATGCGGTGCCGCTGCCACCGCGTCAGCGCGATCAGCACCGCCACCAGCGGGATCGGCAGCAACAGCGCCGCCGGGAAGGTCCAGATCGACAACACGTCGATGTGCAGCTTCGTCCCGTCAGCGCGGCGCCGCTCCTCCGCCCGCCGCGACAGCTGCACGTGCGCCAGCGCGGCCGTCGCCAGCAGGCCCAGCCGTGCCCAATCCTCGCCGGTGGGCCGCGGGCCGGTCAGCGCCGAATGCACGACCCACCCCACCGTGCCCAGCTCCACGAGCAGGACGCCGGCGAGCACCCGAGGCCGCAGCGTCCACAACCCCCATTGCCTCCAGTTCATCAGCCGGACCCAAACATCCGTCGACCGGACGTAACGCGAATAGGTCGACTCCGCCACACTGTGCTGCGAAGGTCCCCTCTCCCCCGAGCGCGGACGCCATGCCCCACCGGCCGCCCCACGGCTGGTGAGTGCCTGCGCTGCGCGCGAGACCTCCCGTCAGGAGGTGATCCCCGTGCGCCACGGCGAAGTTGAGTGGTGAGCCCCCCGTTGTCCACGTCATGCCGGACAACCGCGCCGTCCCGGGCGCGACTGGGGGAGGTGAACTCGATGAAGCTGCGCGGCGAAGTCGAGTGGTAGATCGCACTCCAAGCGATACCTGAACGTCGGCGGCGGTTCGCGACGGGCGCCCACCCGTCGCGAACCGCCGTTGTGCTGTCGTGGACGTTCTCCACGCCTTGTCTCCCCCCGCCGTGCCGTGCGCGCCGTCCGGCCTCCCGTTTCCGGACCTGCGATGTCCACGCCGACGCTAAGCACGATTGCGCCGTGAAACATCTCCATAATGAAAGTAATACCTGAACGGCCTAAGCGGATACCCAGCGTGACCAGATTGGAGGCCGCCGATGGGATCTGGTCCCGTCACATGACCGTGTCACCGCGCGTAACGGGCACAGGCCGCCGTGCCCGCGTGGCCGACAACCCGACGGGCAACAACTCGGCGCTGCCTCCCCACTCCAGCGCGGCGCAGCGCGGGAAGATCGCCTCGATCGACGCGGCCCCCTGCAGTGTCACCCCGGCCAGCTGCACCGGAGCGATCAGCACGGGTTGCACGCAGCCGAGATCGAGCGTCTCGTCCACGGCATGCACGGCCGACAGGACGCTGTCGTCGAGAAGCGTCCCCAGCTCCTCGGCGTCGATCATCTCCGGCGTGTAGACCACCAGCAGCAGCATCCGCGGCCCCATGCCCGGCGGCAGGATCCCCGCCACCGCGGCGATCGGGCCCGCCGTGTGGAAGCTGATGACAGCGGTCACCAGCTGTCCGCAGACCTGCTCCAGGTCCAGGCCCGGCGGCCACACGGCCTGCACGGTGAACGGCTCGGTCCGCACATCCCCTCCCCCGCTGGTCGGTGACCTGGACTAGGCGCTTTCCTGCATTTGCGGTGGCGGGCCGACGATCGGGATGTCGTGCTGGGCGCCGAGAGTGGCGAGCCGTCCGAACAACTCCTCGTCCGTCGGCGCCGCCGCACCCGACAAGGCGCTCACCGCCATGACGAACCGCTCGTAGTTCCCCGCGAGCGCGAGGCCGCTCGGCACGGTGAGCACGTACATCTGGGCGTCGTGCAGAACCTGGAAGCTGTGCGCCTCGCGGGCAGGCAGAAACGCCATACCCGATCCCTCCACGACCTGCGTCACATCGCCCGCCACGAATCGCACCGCGCCGGAGGCCACGATGAACAACTCGTGCTCGCTCAGGTGCTGGTGCAACGGCGGAGCGAAACCTGTCGGGACGATGCCCGCGTCCAGCGCCGACAACGCGCCCCCGGTCGCGGCCGCTGGCACGAGCACCCGGTGGGTCGTGGCAAGAAACGGCAACTCCGCAGCCTCGGACGAGGCGGTCACCACGGGTCGAAGATCAGTCATGCTGCTTGGCCTCCACGGGGCCTCAAGCAGGGGGATGACGGGTCACCGGGTCGCCTCCCCCCAGTGGAGACCCGGCACAACGGCCTTACCGGCCCCGCCCCCCGGCGCGGGCCTCTCGTCGGTGATGCGCTCGCACCACACGGGTCGTCCGATGCGCCTCCCCGCCGTCGGCGCGGTGGTGAGAGCGATGTCACGAACGACGGACCGCACTCGCCCCGGCCAGTCGGCTGTTGCGGAGCGCGATTCCCACTCGTCTCGAAACTAACACGGTCGGCCTAGGGCGGCCCGGAACCCGACGAACATCGTGCAGGCGACGGCTACAGCACGCCATCGCTTCACCCGTTCGAGCTAGGTAATAGGCAAAACTACGGGTTTCTACCCGGCGCAGAATTACTTCGTTTCCGGATCGGTTAACCGCAGGTAGTGTCGCAGGCTCGAACGAGCCAAAGAGCAGGTCAGAGACTGTAAACACGTTCCATAGGGGGGCACGTGTCCACTCAGGACCAATTGAAGGACGAACTGCGCGCCAAGCAGAAACAGATCTGGAGCGTGCAGGTGTGTGAAGTCGCACTCGCTGTGCGGCACATGTGGCAGGCGATGGCCAATGACCTGGGCATCAGCGAGGACGCGGTGCAGGTAATCACCAACCTCGCCAAGAAATCCGGTGACAACACGCTGTCGGAGTTCGAGCTCGCGCGGGTCAGTGACCTCACCGAGGAGCGCGCCAGGGCGGCGATCGACACCCTGGTGGCGCGCGGGTGGGCGGTCCGCCACCTCCGCATGCCCACTGATGATCCTCGCGACCGCCGCATCCAGCTGCCCGCCGAGTTCATCCGCGACGTCTTCGGCTACTACGGGCTGCAGGACCACCAGTACAAGATCCTCGACCAGTTCAGTCTGGAGGAGCTGGACATCGCCCGGCGCTTCTTCGAGGCCATGGCCCGCATCGCCAACGACCAGGGAAACGCGATCAAGGACCGCCGGGTCGTCTCCGGAACCAACCTGAAGGCCACGCTCAACGGCGCCAGCTGATCCCCAGGGCAGGGTGGCGCGCGCTAACGCGCCGACATCCGCGCGCGGCGCCACCCGGTCCCGGCCGCGGCCACCCAGCAGGCCCCCACCAACCCAGCCACCGCGATCACCACGGACGGCGAGCGGGTCAGCTCAACCAGCGCGCCGGCGGCCGCGACACCGATGCCCTGCCCGACCCGCACACCGCTGCGCGCGAACCCCAGGGCCGAACCGCGAACCCGATCGGGCAGCCGGATCGTCAGCTCGGCGCGCATCATCGTCTGATATGCCGTGCCGACCCCGGACAGCGCGAGCAACACGAGCGCGCCAGTCAGGCCGGGCCGGGCGGCGAAGCCGACCAGGGGAACGACTGAGAGCGCCGCCAAAGACCACAGCACCACGCCTTTCCGCCGTGGCGACGCGTGCGCCACCACGTTCAGGCCCGCCAGAAGTGCCAACGGATGCACCGCGAGAAGAACGCCCACGGACCAGGTGCCGGCCGCGAGCTCGGAGGCCAGCGGCGCGACCACGCCATCCGGCACGACCACGATCGTCGCCATCCACGCAATCGCCACCAGCGCCAGCACCTCGCGGTCGCGGCGCAGCGCGCTGATCGCGTCCTTCCACTGCGTGGCGGGCTTGCGGCTGCCACCAGCCGGCGGCCGCGCCGTGACACCCCAGCCCACCGCTGCCGCCCCGAACGCGAACGTCACGGCGTTGGTCGCGAGCACGACCTCGGGCCCTACCACCGCGACCAGCGCCCCACCCGCGCCCAAGCCGCCGAGCTGAGCGATGGTTCGCGCCTGATCCATCAATCCCAAGCCCGCGGGCAGACGCTCAGCGGGCAGCACCTCGGGGATCAGCGCGCCCTGTGCCGCTTTCGCCGGCGCCAGCACGGTGGCCGACGCGGTGAGCAGCACCGCGATCAGCCACAGCGGAAGATCGGGAATCGCCATAAGCGCGTAGGCCACCGCCTGCACCGTCGTGCAGGTCACCAGCACGGACTTGCGCGGGTAGTAGTCAGCCAGCCACGCCAGCCCGATCGAGCCGACCAGGTCCGGAAGGAAAGTCAACGCGTAGATCGCGGCGGTCCACCACGCCGACCCGGTCCGGCCCCAGACCAACAGCGCCAGTGCCACACGCGCGAACTGATCGCCTAACGTGGAGACCGCGTCCGCGGCGAACACCACGCGGAAGGCCGGTACGGCCCACACCAACCGGAAAGCACCCACCGGTCGCTGCTCTTGTGACCTCAGCGACCTACTCCTCTTAACTCACCACGACACTCGCCCCCGCGTCGTGCCGGAACAGCTCAGCGCACGGTCACCCGACGCGCCCCTGCGGTCACGCTACGCCACGCACGTCCGGCGGCCCCGGCGAGTCCTTGTCGACCTCCCCTGGGGCCGTCTGCGTTCCCGTCGGCGCGCCGTCCTTCAGGCCAGCCAGCGCGCCCAGCACCTTGAAGGCGATCGCGCGCGAGGCCGGGTCCATCCCCTCGAGATCGAGCGCTTCGAGCACCGCGGCGGCGGGCGCTCGCGTGTGCCGGTCGACCAGTTCCTGCCCCTTCGTGCTGATCGTGACGCGCCGCACGCGCCGATCGGTCTCCAGCGGGCACTGGCAGATCAGTTCCTGGGCTTCGAGCGCGTCCGCGACCCGGGTCATCGTCGGGCCGGGTTTTCCACACGCCGACGCGAACTCGCCCAGCGTCATCGAACGCCTGGTGTTAGCCAGCTGGAGCAACGCCTCGGCCTGCGACGGGGTCAAACCGGACTCTTCGGCGATCCCGGCGGCGATGGCCTTCACCTGCTGGTTGACCCCGAGGACGAACGTGGTGGTCAACATGGCTTCGTCCGCCGCCGCGGCATCGTCACCGGCCTCAGCCGCGGAGTCCTGGGCATGCTCGCTCGCGGTGCCGTCGCGCTGCTGCCGCAGCAGGTCGTCGTGCACCTCGGCCGTGATGCGCCTGATCCGGTCGGACACCGGTGCGGCGAGGTACTCCAGCGGAACCCCGAACAGCTCTGCCAGGCCGTCTCGCGTCTTCGCGTGCGGATTCTGATGTGCACCCCTGATCAGGGCCGAGATCTGTGAGGGCGTGACCTCGACGCCGGTCCGCGCGAGGAGGTCGTCGGCGATGTCCTTGCCGCCCCTCCATCGGCTTCCGTCCGGCCGGCGGCAGACGTCCATCAGCAGCTGCAACTTCACCGCGAGCGAGGGCAGCGCAGCGTCTTCCCCGTCGCGTCCCTCTTTGCCGTCATGCGTCACTGCGATGACCCTCCACCCCAATGCACCAGGCCCGACCCACCCCTGTGCCGATCCCCGGCTACCTGAACCGCCGCCACAGTTCAGCGCGCTCAGCGTACGCCAGCTCTGCTCACGCTTGGTAACAACGATGATCACCGAGCGACGGCTAAATCCCCCTGTTAGCAGCTATACCGCAGTTTGCCCGCTCACCGTTACCGATGAGTCCGATACCCGGATCACCGGATCACCGGATCATGCAATGCGGTATGAGCTGGGAGTACACCCCATTTTGGATACAAAACATACCGCCGAAAGTCGTTGCCGAACCGGAACCAGCTGCCGCTGGCCCGCTGGCCGGCGGGCAGACGCGCACGCTGCGCCGGGGGCGGCCAGGCCTCAAGCGCGCGGAAGAGCGCCGCGCGCTTGACCCCGTCGGCCGCCCCCGGCGCCGACGAGCGCTGCCCCGCCGGACAGCGGGGCAGCGGCCGGACAACACCGCGTGAGAACTCCTCGACACCGAGGGAACCTCGTGCTGGTCGCTTGGGGTCGCAGGAGAAGAGGACCACATGGGCGGAGAACCTTTCTACGACTACATCGAGGGCGCCGACCTGGCGGCCGCGTTCCGCGCCGCCGTTGAGCAAGCCGACCACGAACACGGCCTGGACTCGGTCTTCGCTGACAAGGACACCTACGTTGTCATCGACGACGGACCGTTGTCCTATGCCGACGCCGAGGCCCTGGCCAAGCGGTTGATCAGGAACAACGACCCGAGGATCGACGACAGGTGGGGTCCACTGGGCGCGATCGCCGTACGCGGAGGCCCCCGCGAGCTCTGGCATGTGCCCCTGCCCGCAGCCCCGGCCGGCTATCCCGACGACGAGTCGGCGGTGCTCGCAGCCGTCCGTGACCACTTGGCCGACGGCGAGACCATCACCCGGTCCTGCCTGCACCAGGTCAAGCGCGTCAACGGCCGCGTCTACGCCACCAGGGGCGCCACCGCCACGGCCACGGTCGCGGGCGCAGCCACGGTGACCGGCTGGTACCTGGTCGGCCAGCGCGACACCTGACAGGCGGGTGGCCCCGGCGTGGATCACCACTACGTGACCAGCTAGCGCCGCTCGCGCACCCGTGACGCGCGCTTAGCGTCGAGAGAGCTGCGGTCACTCCCCGCGCCCGGCGAGGGCGACGCACTCTGCACCACCACTCCGAGAGGGGCAAGCCCACAAGCAGGGCTTGCCCCTGGCCGCGCCTCCTACGACTTTCAGGGAGTGCCCCTGAGCTGCCTCAAGCCCACCAGCAACTGATCACCCGCTCGTCTTTCGCGCCGAAGGCCCGGCACCGGTTCACAACGAACTGGTGCCGGGCCTTCGCGCTGGTGTACCCCACCGACGCTCCGGAGCAGACATGTTCAAGTTTCACCACAAGCGCGCTGACCTGCATTTCAGCTGGGACGGGTGGATGCAGATCATGGTCAATCCCGGCCCGAACGCGCCGTTCGACGCCTTCCCCGATCGCTTCGACATCCGCGAGCCCGACCTGCGCGATCCCTCCCGGCACCCGAAGTACCCCGCGGCCGGCTCCGTGCACTTCGTGCCCGAGACGCAGGAGGCGTTCGAGGCGCTGTGCGACACCTGGTGGCGCGGCGGCGAGATCTGCGTGGGTCTGCGCGACTACGCCGCCGACCCGTGGCAGATGCGCTCCTACGGCATCACCCAAGGCGCGTTCCGGTACCGGTACGCGGGCGGCAGCCACATCGAGGCCGCGGCGGGTGAGGTCGACGTGTGGCGTCCGCTGATCGCCATCGCCGCCGACGACCGCACACCGGCCACGCTGTCGACACGGTGGCTGATGGGCCGCGCCGACGGCTGGGAGGAAGCGTGGCTGGCCGAGCACGGCATCGTCGACCAGGGTCGCGGCCTCCGCGACGCAATCGTGGACTGGACGATCGCGAACCTGCCCGACCCCGGATTCAAGGGCTCCCTCGCCGGCACGTTCGGTTCGTCGTTCTACCAGCGGGCGGTGGACGAGTTCACCGGTGACGCGTGGGAAGGCCGCCGAGATCTCGGCGACCGCGTCCGCCGCATCGCACCCTGGCAGCCGTGGTCGGCCACCCGTGAGGGCGCGGACGGGACCCGCTGGAACTTCTGGTGGTGCGGCCACCCGTGCGCCTACGTCTGGTCACCCGACCAGAAGCTCAGCCACGCAGACTCGATCTTCGCCGAGCACCCGGACGAGTCCGCGCAAGGCCCGGTCACGCAGTGGCTGGAACAGCTCGCCGACTCGTGGCTGCGCCTCAACGACGCCTGACGTCGCAAGCGGCTCGCCACCACCGCGCGCTGAGACAGCGCGGGTAACGAGCCCTCTTTTCCTTTCCCTGGAACAGAAAGCGAGATGCCCTGTCGTGAGATCGACGTGAGCCTGCGATTCCGCATGCGCGACGCCGTGTCGACTGGCCAGGGCTACCTCCTCCCTGGGGGAGCCTTCGAACTCATCGACATCCGTAGCGAGCACAGGAAAGCCCAGTACGGCGAACTACCGCCTGCAGTCTCAGTCGCCCTCCGTCGCTCCCGGACGCGCTCGATCGACTTCTGAGCCAGCCGCCGCCCACCTGGCGCAGCAACCTCGCGCCGTGGGGCATCGCGCCACATGCGGTCGAACCTCACCGCGCTGCTGGCAGCCCACGCTGCGCGCCGTTCTTCCTGAGCCATTTGCCGGGTGTTCCCCGAGCCCGGCGGAGCCTCCGCATCCCCCTGCACCACCACACCGGGCACTCCCCGCTACGCGTCACAGAGTGCGCGCCAGCGTCTTTTCCCTTGCTTCGCAAGCAATTGTGGCCTAGCACGACGAGCTCGGCGCTGCCCTAGGCCGCAGCAGCGCTGACGCCCTCCCTCTACACGTTCGACGCGAAGGCCCGGTGCCGGTTCTCACTGAACCCGCACCGGGCCTTCGCGCTGTCCAGGGCCCGTTCCGCCGGGGCCCCAACCTCGACTTCAGGGACAGCCTATGACCAGGAAAAGCGCCAACACCCGCTCCGTCTGGGTGCACACCAACATCGAGGCGCCGTACAGGTTCACGATCAAGGACCTGTCCTACGTGCCAAGTCCGGACGGCGTCGCCTTCTCCGCCGAGCTCGTGCACCCGACGCTCGGCGTCGTGGGCCTGATCTTCAACGAGGGGCGCGGCGGCGCCACCACGTTCGACACCTACGACCGGTCCAGGTTCGATGCCCGCGAGCTGGAGAAATTTCTCGCCGCGTCCGTTCAGGACGGCCAACCGATGGCGACGGGTTTCTCCGGTATTGAAGCCCTACTCGACGGCATCGTCAGCGAGGCCGAGTACGACGACGCGGTCGACACGATGCGACGGGAGCGCCAGGGACTGATCAGGAGCTTCGAGGCGGACAACTCCCGCGTCTACCGAGGCGCCCCCATTGCGTTCACGAGGCCCCTCGTGACCCGTGCGGACCGCGAGCAGGCGGCGGCCGAACTCGCGGACTCGGAGGATCGCCTCGCGGAAAACGCCCACTGGCAGTTGTTCAACGGCCTGACCTGGGTGCCACTACTCGACCGCCCGGTGCTCACCGCAGAGGAAACAGCGAAGCAACTCGCTGAGATTCACGCCTCTTCGGAGGATCTTCCGGGCGGCGGGAATCAGTACGTGGCTCGCAAGCGCCTCAACGACACGTGGCACGTCTGGGGTAACACGATGTCCGGCACCTTCACGCTCGTCAGCGACGCCCGCATGGCCTACCACGGCGCCTGGTGTCGCTGCGAACGCCGGCGGCCGGGATACACGGCGAACTTCCAGCGGTGGGACGACAACGCCCTGGTCACGTCAGGAGTCGTGCACGCCGCCGCGGACTGCCGCCTCCTTCTGAGCATCGACTGAGGCTGACGGATCTCCCCGCGCTCGGACGGGGCGCCGCACTCTGCGCCACCACACCGGCGGGGGCAAGCCAAAAACAGGCTTGCCCCCGCTCGGCGCGTCGGCGCCGAACGAGTGCGCCCCGCCAGCACGCGGGGACGCCCCTCACGCGGTGGAACCGCCGGCGCCGGGGCTGTCCGCCGGAACGCACGCGGAGGTGCGGTGAGTCAGCAGATCCTTCTACAACCGAACGGCAAGTTCGCCATTTACTCGAGCATCACCGACACGATCATCGCCTGGGACGCGACCGCGGAGGAGATCGTCGAGTTGACGACAACCGCTCGGCAGGAAACCAGGCGCGTGCTAGGCCACGTCGTGGCAGGTGAGCCGCACAAGGCCTACTTCCAGTTCACCTTGACGTGGGAACAGGCCATGAAACTGGACCGTGAGAACGGGGGCACGGTCTGGCAAGAAGGCCTTGCCGTGCAGCACAACCAGCACCGGGTCCCGCCGACGCCCAAGCCCATTGCCGCCACACCGGGTCCCATCCAGCCCGCCGCAGACCTGGTGTTCGTGCACGTCTACCAACCCACCGGCGAGCCGTACTGCGCTGACGTCACCTACCTGCAGGACACCCCGGCCGCCACCTTCGCCCAGTGGGTCATCAATTACGACGACCACGACCTCTACGGCGGCCAGACCGTCAGGATCATCACTCGCACCGGAGCCACCGTCTACACCGAAACCCTCGCCGGCTAGCGCACGAACCGCTGACACCGACAGCGGACCGCGGACAGGCTCGCCGTTCTTCGGTCACGCCAACCAGCACATCCCGCCCTGCTGGGCGGGATGTGCTGCGTCTGCGGTGTGAACGGCGGCCGACCCGGAAACGAGAGACGACCCAGGGCCGTCTGGCCAGCGCTGCTCACGTCGCCCCCACCTTCTCGTTTAGTTCCAACGCATTCCCGCATCCGAACGAGGGCGGAGCCATGCCCGCGACACCTGAAGGAGGCCATGTCGATGCCCGCGAACACCCTCACCGGGCAAAGGCGTGACGGGGTCACCGCCCTGCTGGATCCGCTCGGTGACCGCATCGCAGAGGAGGTCGCACTCCAGGCTGTCCGCCAGGCGCAGGCGAGCCTCGGGCTGCTGCGGCCACCACCGGTGGTCCTACCGCTGACGGTCATCCGTGGCCAGCCACCTCCCAAGGTGGTGCTGGGTTACGGGCTGGGCTGCGACTCCAGCGCGATCCTCGCCCGCTGGCTCGCCGACCCCTCCAGCCGGGACTTCGACCTCAGCGAGCTCGCGGTGATCACCGGCATGACGGGGCAGGAATGGCCCACCACCCGCCGCCTGGTCGAGACCCACTTGTTGCCGCAGATGACCGCGGCGGGTGTGCGGTACATCCAGGTCGCCCGGCACGGCGCCCGCCAAGCCGATGGCGTGGACATCCTGTCCGACACCCGCGCGCCGGACCGGCTGCACCTGGTGGGGGCCTGGACGCTGGCGCACGAGATGTTCAACGGCGGGACCGTCCCGCAGACGACTGGTGACCGACTGTGCAGCCAGCACTTCAAGGCCTGGCCGCTTGACACCGTGATCGCCGAGCTCACCCAGGGCCAGCCGTACCGGCACGTCATGGGCTACGAACTCGGCGAAGCCCGCCGCGCCGAGCGCGACGCGAAGTACAACACCACGCTGCGCACCGGCCAATACCCGCTGCGCGAGTGGGGCTGGGATCGCGCCCGCGCCCAGGCGTTCCTGCGCACCACCTTCGACCTGGAGCAGGACTGGGTCAAAAGCGCCTGCACCTACTGCCCTTTCGCGTTGACGACCCAGGCAGGGCGAGTGGAAGCCGTGGCCCGGTTCGTCGCCGAACCCGACGCCGGCGTGCTGGCGCTCGCGATGGAGTTCGCCGCCACCGCGCTCAACCCCACCCAGGGCCTGATCAAAGGACAACGGCTGCTGTCGCTGCTGCGCGCCTCAACCGGCACCGCCGCGGTGCTCGCGGCGTTCACCGAGCTGCTGGCCAGCCTGCCGTGGGCGGTCTACGACGTGCGCCGCGCGCTGTCGCCCCGCACGGACGGCAAGGCCAATCACGCTCGATCGGTGCGCATCCTCGACGTCGGCGAGCCCGGCCGCATGCGCGCCCGCCTGGACCAGCGAGCCCGCTGCGCGGGAGTGCCGGTGACCATCGGCGACCCGGCATTCCCCGACGACACCCACCCGCGTGCCTGGCTGCGTCACCGCGAACCGCACCAGCTCGCCGACGGCACACCGACCGGCGAGCAGTTCCTCACCATCGCGCCCGCCACCGCGCAATCCAAGACCGGCCCGGCCTTCCCCGCCGCGTGGGCGGCCGCCTCCCAGCTCCGCCTCACCGTCTGAACCAACCCCACCTGCACTATCGCGCCGACAAAGGGAGACGACCCGACCATGGGCAACTTCACCTCTGGATCCGCCACCATCCACGCCTGCCCGCCGCACCGCGTCCGCACCGTGATGGACATCCTCGAGCGGTACGGCCTCGTCGACTACGACGAGCAGCCCGACCGCCTCACCCTGGCCTTGGGCGAGCCCTACAGCGCGGAAGGAACGTTCTCGTTCGGCGACGCCACTGCGCTGGCCAACATGCTGATCGAGGCCGCGCCCGACGTCGCGTTCACCGCTCACGAGGAACCCCTCGGTGAGCCGGGCACGACCTGCTCGTACGTGCCCGGCCTCGGCCTGTTCGCCGCACCCTGCGACAACTACGGCGAGGCGTTGTTCGGCCAGTCCGACGTCCTGCAGTGGCTCGACGAACCCGCCGACGTGCGGGACGCCAAGCTCGGTGTGCCGTGGCGGACCGCGATCGCCGCGATGCCCGACGGCACCGTCGAGGAACCGGAATCCTCTGTCGCGCACTGGGTTCCGCACCACTGCGAACTCACCGTCCACAGCAAGAGCGAGGGCCCGCTGCGCCTCACCGTCTGGCCGGCCGACGGTCAGACCACACCCGATTTCGCCGCGGCCGACAAGTCCCTCAAGGAACTGGGCTTCGAGCGTTTCCGCGACTGGACCGCGCTCGACGAGACCTCCCAGCTGTGGCGCACCGACGTCTACGAGTCCCGCTCGCAGTAACGCTCACGCCCGTCCCGGCAGGGCACGTCCGTCGCTGCTTGCGTGCACTCGCCTGAGCGGGACCTTCCCGCCGGGGCTGGGTGGCGCGACCGGACTGCCGCCCGATGTCCGGCCGCGCCGCCCAGCCCCGGCCGGACATCGGGAAGGAGAACCTCGATGCCGGTCTACGCCCCGATCCGCCGCGCGCAGTGGCCGCGCATGTACGACCTCACGATCACGCCCTGGACGCAGAACGACCGCGCACGCGACCCAGCGCGCCGGCTCATGTTCTTCCTGGGCTCGCACCGTCCGTGGTGGCTGACGCACAGCCCGGTGCCGCTGTGCGTCTCCGCGCACACGCTCGCCGCCTACAAGCCCGGCAGCCTCGCGATGCCGATCGCCGGCGTGCCGTACGTCATCGACAGCGGCGCCTACACCGAGATCCACGACCACGGCGCCTGGCGCTGGAACGAAGACACCTACGGCGGCATGGTCTACCGCTTCATGGGCGACATCGGCATGCCGATGTTCGTGGCGCCTCTCGACAGCCCTTGCGAGCCGGACGTCCTGCTCCGCGCCGGCGCCACGGTGCTCGAGCACCAGGAGGACACCCTCGAGTCCTACCTGTACCTGGCCCGCGAGTTCCCGCACGCTCCATGGCTGCCTGTGCTTCAGGGCTGGTCCCTTGAGGACTACGTGCGTCACGACGCGATGTACCGCAAAGCGGGCATCGACCTGGCCGCACAGCCGCTGGTAGGGCTCGGCTCGGTGTGCCGCAGGGGCTCCATCAAACCCATCGGTGTCATCGCCGAACACTTCGCCCGCCGCGGCTACCGGCTGCACGGGTTCGGCCTGAAGGTCACGGCGCTGCGGGCCTACGCCCCGTACTTCCGCTCAGCGGACAGCATGGCCTGGTCCGACCAGGCGAGGAAGACCGAGCTCCGGCTGCCTGGCTGCCGGCACAAGGGAATCTGCAACAACTGCCCGCGCTGGGCCTTGACCTGGCGCGAACAGGTCATCGACGCGATCCGCGAGTCGGAGAACTACCGCCCAGCCCTGGTCTGAGCAAGGGCGCCCGCACCGCCGGGCCCTGGTGTGCGCCGCGCAGCGTGCACCCCCGAGGGCGGGGTGTCCAGCAAACAGCGCTGGACACCCCGCCCTCAGCGGCGCCGCACAGCGAGCGCACCACCGGACCACGCCGGCGGCGACCACGCCCCGGTTACGGAATCCCCCTTTTTCTTTCGCGCCAACACATTCCCGCATTCACGCCAGGGCGCAGCCATGCCCGAAACACCTGAAACGGGGCCACACGATGACCACGACCCTCGACACCGAGCACGACGTCACCCCTGCCGACGACGCCGAGATCGTTCCCCTGACAGTGGACGTCACGAACGAGAAGACCGAGTACCCGTACATCCTGCGCAGGGTCGACCCACGCAGGCTGCGCGCGGTCGGCAACTCCCGCGAGATCGGCGACATCCGCACCGAACGGCCCGACCTGATCGAGTCGATCGCCGCGAACGGCATGGACCCGAAAGCCTCGCTGATCATGACGGTTCCGGACCCGACGGACGGCGTCGTGGGGGTTATCGCGGGCTTCAACCGCCACGCCGCCGCGGTGGAGGTCAGGAAGCTGGAAAACCCGGATCTTCTGATCGACATCGTGGTGCACGAGCCTGGCACCACCAGGGCAGACATCCTGGTAGCGCAAAGCAACGAGAACGGCCACCGCAAAGACTTCACCGAGTTCGAACAGGCCGGTATCTACGAGGAACTCTCGCTGTTCGGCCTCGACGCCGAGACGATCGCCAGGAGGGTGACCCACTCTGTCGAGCGCGTCGAGGCAGGCCTGAAGGTCGCTGCCAGTCCGCGGACCCGCGCCGCGAGCGCGGCCATGCCTGACACCGACATTCTGCTGATGTCCGCGCTCGCCGACATCACCGACGAGGCCGATCACGCCGAGCTCGTCGAGGTCCTCAACACCAACCCCCGCAACTTCCAGTGGCGGCTGCGGCAGAAGCTCGTCGCGCAGAACCAGCGGATCAAGCAGGCCGAAGAGGCGCAGCGGCTGCAGGAGAACGGCGTCGCGGTCGTCGACGACCGCGACCTGCCCGACACCGCCGAGTCCGTGGACGAACTCTGCGGCGCCGACGACCTCACGCCGCTCGACCCGGACCAGCACGCCACCTGCCCAGGGCACGCCGTCGCGATCGAGGTGGACAGTGACCTCGACGTCGAACTGACCGAGTACTGCCTGGACTACGCCGCGTTCGGCCACCGCACGATCGCGCAGGTGAAGATCGAGGCGGCGCGCGCCGAGCTGCAGGCCGCCGGCGTCCGGCAGGTCGCCTCCGACGACGCCACCGCGGTCACCCTGCGCGGGCTGCTCGCCGACGAGAGCGCGGAGCACCACCTCAGCGACGACGAGCACGCCGACTGCCCCGGCCACGCGGCCTACGTCGAGGACGTCCTGGTCTACGACAAGGCCAAGGTCGTCTTCGTCTGCACCGACTACGCCGCCCACGGCCACCTCCTGCGCGAGGGGTTCAAGTCCGAGGCCACGCGCTCGAGGGAATGGAAGGCCGCGGAGAACAAGCGCGCCGCGGCCAACAACAAGCTGTGGAAGAAGGCGAAAACCGACCGCCGCAAGTGGCTGGAGAAGACCTGCTTCAAGGGGTGGCGCAGCCGCGACGAGAAGTCGCTGCCCGCGCGGCTGCAGAACTGGCTCGCGCTCGCCGAGGTGCAGGCCAGCCACTACCTGGCAGAGGCCGCCCCCATGCACAGCTACGCCTGCACGCTGCTGGGCCTGGACCAGTCCAAGGGCAACATCCGCAGCGAGTACCCGATCGCCGTGCACCTGCGCAAGCGGACCACGTCCGCGGCCCAGGCCGCGCACATCCGTCTCGCCATGGTGCTCGCCGCGTGCGAGAGCCACTTCAACGCCGGCTACACCAGCACCGCCGACGGATCGTGGCGTAAGCCGAGCGAGGACACGCGCTTCTACTTCGAGGTGCTGGCCTTTCTCGGTTATCCGGCCGAGCACATCGAGAAGGTCGTCCTCGACCCCGACCTCGACATCGAGCGCTGGCCCCACCTCGCGCCCGGCTGGGTCCCCGGCGCCAAAGCCGCGTAGCGCGCATCCCTCTGGCGTGCCTGACACGGCATCGCCCGACCCTGTGCGCCGATTCTTCGGCCGCACGAGATGCGGGCGTTCCGGTCCGCCCCCACGTGGTCGCCACGCGAGTGCCGCGCCCAGCTGCTGTCTCCCCCAACCGCCTCCGTCCTATGAGGAGTGATCGACGTTGACCACGATGCTGCAACGTCCCGAAACGGAGACGGCGACGAATCCCGCTCCGATCGTGTTCACCGCCACCTACGCCGACCTGTCGGCCGGGTTGCAGGCCGCGGACATCGCGATTGCGACCAAGCCAGTCGCACCGGTGATCGGCGGCGTGCTGCTGGAGGGCCTCGACGGCCGGCTGATGCTGACCAGCTGCGACCGGACCCTCGACCTACTCGCCCTGGACCGCCTGCGAACACAGGAAAGCTGGGACACCCGGCTCGCCGACGCTGCTCGTCGCCTCGGTCTTGGCCCGCACGCTCCAAGCCCCCGCTGGCTGCTTACCTGCTCGCAGTGACGGGCCGCCCCCGCGAGCCCGGCTCGCGTGCCGCCGCAGGCCGGCTGATGCCCGTGTCCAGCTGATCCCGCGCCGCCGCCGATGAACGGCTCGGCACCGGCCGGATGAGACAAGCCCCGCGGTGAGTCCATCCCAGCTGCCTCCAACACCGCACAACCGGTCATCTGGACACGGTTGACACGCACGCAATTCCAACGCTGATCGAGAGGGGTTTCATGCTGCCCAGACTTCGATGGAAATCCCATTGCCGTAAATTGTTTTCCGCTATTCCGCGAATTCGCAATCGGCGCAAGACCGCGCCGGTCACCGACCTGGTGATCTCCACCTATCTCGATCTCTCCACCTCGCACCTCGCTGAGAAGACCTGCATGGAGCTCGACTCCTACGAGGGCGTGCTCGCCCACAATACCGAGTACGGCTGGCTGGTGTACGTGCCGCAGGAGCCCGTCTCTGAGTTCGCGGAGCCGGGTGAGTGGCCTGACGAGCTGATTCCCATCGTCGACCTTGCCCGCGTCAGCGGCTGTTCCTACATCCTTTTCGACGCGGACGCGTGCACCACGGAGCTACTTCCCACATTCGACTGGTAGCCCAGCGTTCCCCGGCCACCCGCGAGTACAGCCTCGCCGTTGTCGTGGCCTGGATTGCGACCAACGAATCCCCCGCCGCTCCTCACCTTTCTGAACCGGCTCACCACTCCCCTCACCCGCGCGGCTGCTCGGCGCACCGATACCGGTCCGCCGAGCAGCCGCAGTTCGTCGTGCCCTCCCCTCCTGGAAAGGCCCCGTGACCATGTCCGACTCCGCAACGCCCAGCACTGACGTGACGCTCACGCTCGAGGACGGCAGCACCGTTCAGGTCAGCCTGCTGCTCGCCGCCCGAGTCCGCGGCATCGACGCCGACGGTGATCTGCTCATCCTCGACAGATCCGCGCCTGCCGGGCTCCCGGACGACTCCGAGTACCTGATTCCGCTCACGCCCTGCTGCCACGCCACCGGAAAGGGCGCCGACTACTCCGAGACGGGAGTGGCGTGCCGCCGCTGCTACCTCGACGTCGACCTGAAGTACGGCTGCCCCGGCCGTCTCGCCCTCCGCGTCACTTCCAGCATCGCCACCGTGGCCACCGTGGCCCTGGACGGCGAGACCGGCCACCTCGTCACCGTCACCGCAATCACCGATGACGGCCCGGACACGATCAGCGTGAACGGAGCGAGCGGCGGCGACGATCGCGAACTGTGCGCACTGGTGCGCGGCGCTGTCGCCCACTCGGGCCACAAGCTTCGCCGCCGGGTCGAGGTACACCTCGACCCACCCCAGAATGCGGTGCCGGCGTCGGCCGCCGTGGCCGCCGCCGTGCTCGCGTCCGGCGCGGGAACCTCTCGACAGCGGTTGGCCGGCACCGCCGTGTTCGGCGATGTCTGGCGGGACGGCAGGCTGCGCCCCGCCCACGGTGTGCTGCCCGCCGTGCAGGCCGCCCGCGCCCGCGGCATCGGCCGGGTCATCGTTCCGTGGTCCTGTCGAGCCGAAGCCGGTCTCGTCGACGACGTCGAGGTGCTCGGTGCACACACGCTGGCCGAGGTAGCCGACTGGCTGCACGGCAACGACAACGCACTGCGGGAAGCAGGCTCCGTCCCTGCGGTGGTGCCCGGTGGCTGACCTCAGCATCGAGACGCCACTCGGGCTCGCCACGCTCTCGCTGGACAGCGCCGAGATGGACGTGGAGTTGTTGCCAGCCCGTCCATCAGGACCAGCAATCCGCGGTGACCGGGTCTTCGTTCGCAGTGTGGTGCCGGGGCACCAGGCCGCCTGGGCGGTTTTCGAGCGCGCCGAATCCGGCTCTGGATGGTCCGAGGTCACCCCGGCGATCACCGCGGATCAGCTCGCGGAGTGGCGCGCGCACCGCGCGGCCGGCGGGTCCAAGTCACGCACGTTCAACCAGTGGCTGACGGCCGAGGTCGAGCAGCAGCGGCTGCCCTGACCTGCTGATCCACGCGACACCAGAACCTCTGACCAGAGCGGATGTGCGCAGGTGGCGCCGAGCCCCCAGGCGGTGGGGCGGCCGCACTCTGCCCCGGCAGCGGGCCGGGGGCAAGCCCAAAAGCGGGGCTTGCCCCCTTTCCCCGCTCCCGGCGCATGACGAGTGCGCCCCACCGCCTGGGGCACACGGCCCCGGCCGGACCAGGCGGGTGGCGGCAAGAAGCAGTTCGACGCCAGCGGCGGTTTCCGGCACGACGTCGGTCTCCGCCGTGCCCACCCACCTGTAGCCGATCCTTTGTGGAGACTTGTCATGCGCAAGCGCCGCAACACCATTGTGAGCCTGGCGGAACGCCGCGCGGCGGCACGCACCAAGCACGACGCACGGGCGTCATATCAGCGCCGGTGGGCCAACCTCGACCGGCTTCGTCACGGACAGACCGAGCCGACTACAACGACGACCAACGGGATCGACCTCGCGACCCTGGTCGAGGGGGCTGTCGGCGCGGTCAGCGGGTTCGAGGACCAGTGGGTGTGGTGCGAGGAAGAGATTCAGAAGGCCTGCGCCCGGCACCGCAGCGAGGCGGACCGCATCTGGCACGTGGGCGTTTCGCTGTTCTATCCGACCCACAAGCGCATGAACCTTGAGCTCGTCTACCGCGCGCACTGTCGTGAGCTGCTCGATCGGGTCGTCGCCGGTGAGGACACCCGGCCGGGCACCGCAGCGGAAGTCATCTGCCTGCTGCACAACACCAGCTTGATCTCGCCCCTCACGTCCGCGGCGACGGGCTTGTACATGCGGATGTACCAGGCAGCCGGCCTGCCCGAGATTCCGGAGTTCGCCGAGATGCTCGTCAACTACGAGAAGATCGAGAGGTTCCGCATCGACGACCACGAGGCAGAGGCCCGCGCGAAGCTCGCGCGTCCCAGCCGCGTCGTGCCCACGGACATCACCTGCTCCGGCCAGCACCACGGTGAAACCGTCGACTGCGTCTACATGCCGTCACAGCTCGCGCTCATCGGCTGAACCTCTCTCCACTTCGGACCTGCCCGCGCGCCGACGGACACCTTGTCCCTGCGCGCGGCCTCTGCGTACGCACCCTGGAGACACGCATGCCCAATCCGTTCCCACAGCCCGGAACCGTCATCGAGATCAAGCACCCCGAGCCGCACTCCGAGCAGTCCACGGTCGAACCTGGCGTGATCCTCGAGGCCGCGATGGACGGGTTCTTCACCTACTTTCCCGGCACCCTCGACCAGCCCGCCGACCCGATGAATTCGTCCTCGTTCCGCGTGGTCGCCGCCGCGGAGGTCACTACCTGCCGCGCCCTCGCCGAGTGTGATCCCGCCTGGGTGGCTGGCACCTGGACGTCTCTGAAGCAGGCGGGGCTCGGTCTGCTCCGGCCACCGCCGGGACAACCGATGCTGCTGATCCTCCGTTTCTGGGAACTCGCCGCCACTCTCGCTCAGCACCGCCTCGATCAGCCCCTCACGCAGCTGATCACGCGCGAGCAGCTGGAGGAGTGGGTGGGCCGCTCGGTGAGCGATGACGACCTCGCCCAGCTCGACGTGGCGATCCCGAACTCCTCGATCCCGCAGTCGCTCGCCGACATCATCGCCAGCCTCGACGCGGAGGACGCGGGGTGAGCACCACGGTGCTCCTGGCTCCGTTTCCGTCGTGCCCTGACTGCAGGCGACCGCTGCAACTGCGCTTCGACACGAAGTACGTCTACTGCCTCAACACGAGGTGTGAGTTCGACGGCGTCGCGGCGGGCGAGGTGGTCGGCGATGAAGGACAGCCCGGCCGCGGCCTGCCCCGGCCGGTCAGCAAGGGCCGTTCGGTGCCGTGGGTGGCTCCGGTCATCGGTGACCAGGTCACGTGGAAGGCACTCAACGCGGTCAGGGTTCGTGCGGCCGAACAGCACTGGCTGTGCCAGTACTGCGGTGACGCCCTGAACTCGGCACCGACCGCGTGGGTAGTGGTCGCGCAGGGCGAGGTCGCGGCGGGCGACGGCCTGCACAAGGGCTGCCTTGAACTGGCGCGCGAGGAATGCCCGGCGTTGCGCAACGATCCCTGCTTCGTTTTCGCCGAGGTGCGCCGCGAAGACCAAGCCCACGACTGGTCCCCGGTGATCGAGCGGCTGATGGCCTACGAGGACCAGCACGGCCGGCTTCCTGATCTCGTCCCCCTGCACAGCTGATCAACCTCAACAACCAGCCAGCCCCGGTCACCACGTGACGCGGGGTTTTTTGTTGCCCGCCAACGACAACGTGCACCGCTGCCTATCGCCACGCACGAAGGCCCGGCCCATGGCACAGCGCCTCGCTGCCCACCCTTACCGAACGGGAGCTCGACCATGCCCACGACCCTCCCCACATCCACGGCCGTCGGTGCCGACCCGGTGCTGCACGACCCGTCGGGCCCGCGCCGTGGCTACCGCGACTGGACCATCGCGCACGGACGGCCCTGGGACTACTTCGACACCGACCCCATCGACGGCACCTGCACGGTGGTCGTTCTCGACGGCTGGTGGCTGGTCGTCAAGCCCATGCGCGGCCAGGAGAGCGTGCGGGTGAGCCTCACCAAGGCACCGGCCAAGTGGTGGGCCAGCAGGATCAAGCACGACCTGCACCGGCGCGTCTTCGACGACGTGGCCGCCGCGCACAGGGCGCTGTTCGACGCTGGCGTCATCGCGGTGCGCGTCTACGAGGACCAGACCGTGTGGGTCCAGGCCTTCACCCGCGTAGGCCGCGGCTACGACTCGCTCAGCCGAATCTCGGTGCTGAACTGGCGTGTTCCTCCGGCCGCCGACCGGATGGCCCCGGTGCGCGAGGCCTACGCGATCAGCCTGCCCGCCACCGCGCAGCAGCCGCACCACGACCCGGTCACCGCGCAAGCGATCCGCTACCAGCACCAGGGCTACCCGGAACTCGCCGCAGGCGACCTGGTCGCCGTCGACGGCCGCCTCTACGAGATGTCCACCGACAGCGACTGGCGGGAGGTGACCGCCGCCGACTGGGCACGCACCTACCAGCGCCGCACCGTCGAGACCGACGAGGTCGCCGCGGTCGAATCGTGGAACATCGCGGACAGCCACCACATTGAAGCGGCCGCGAAGGTCTACCTGACGGTGGGCGACCACGGCTGGCAGGTCGACTTCACCAGCGTCGACGGTCACGCCCTGGACCTCGTCGACGAGGACGCGCGGTACGACAACGACGAATGCGGCGTGCGGATGCGCGACGAGGAGTGCGACCCCAGCAGCCACCGCATGGCCGTCAGCGAGATCTACGAGACGCTGCCCATTCCCTCCGGTGCCGAGCTGGTGCCGCTGCTCGGCGCGGCCGTCCTCGGCATCGGCAACGCCCGCCGCGACCACGCCAACGCCGATCTCTTGCGGCTGTACAGCCATGCGCTTCACACCGTCGACCGCGAGCTCGGCGACCTGGTCCTGCGCGCGGTGTTCGGGCGCCAGCTGGCCGAACCGCAGGCTGCCACGCGATTCAGCACCGCCTCAGACGGCAGCTGGATCGTTCGGCTGTCGGCCGAGGCGCACGCGGTGATCGCCGCGTTGACCGCGCCGAGCACCGCGGTCAACCACGAGGGCGTCATGTACAGCGACGCGGCCCACGCCGAGCTCGCCGAGTTGTTCCCCATCGCGGATTTCTGGGCGTGGGTCAGCGAGGCGGACGTGACCGACGAGGACGACGTCCGCTACTTCGCCGACGCCGGGAAGTAGCCGAACGACAACCGCGCGCCGCCACCCCCTCCCTCACTCGACCCTTTTCGTTGCCCTGAAGGGAAAACCATGCGAGAACACGACCAGCAGGACATCACCGACCGGATCGACGCCCTGACCAACGACGCCGCCAGTTGGAGCGCGGACGGACAACACACCGTGCCCCGGTGGGCGACCGCCGCGCCTGGTGCCATGGTCGCGATCGCGCTGGACATGTTCGGCGCCAGGCCGGTCGAGATCAGCGCGACCAACCCGGCTCGCGACATCGCCCGCCACGTCGGTGACCAGTTCTGTTCGCTGATACCCGCGCTGCGCAAGGTGCAGTTCCTGGTCGAGATGCGCGACCAAACCAGCGAGTCGGTCAACCCCGGCGCGACCGTGCTGCTGCACCAGCTGCTCGCCGACGTCCGCGACGGACACTACATCGCCAGCGACGGCGAACGCGGCTACGTCCGCGCCGTGCTCGACCTCGACACCGCCCCGGTGATCCACGGCCCGTGTCTGATCACCGGTCTCGGTGACGACGGCGCTCCGGCACCGCTGGACGACAACTTCCAGGCCTGGTTCAGCGGCCTGCTCGCTGAGATCGCCCAGCGCCGCGCGCAGCTGGCTACCGCCATCGTCGCCGCGGCGGCTGGGATCGCGCTCGAAGACATCGACCACCACCACGACGTCGTCGTCGTCGTGCACCTCGGATAACCCCCGGCGGACCGACCCGCCGCGGCCCGGTGAGCGCCCACCCGCACTGACCGGCACGACAAGTGCCACTCCCAGGCGCGTCGTCACGAACCCACCGCACGCAACGCGCACCCCCAGCACCCGGACCGCACGGGGACCGACCACCCCACCGCGGTCGGCGAAACCGAGCACTGGAGCACCCGCATGCCTGCCGCAACCACCCTCGCCGTGCGCACCGAGCAGCGCTACCAGGCACCCCAGCCTGGTAGCGGCTGGGACTGGAACACGCTCACCGACCTCGCCGAAGCCCAACCCGACAACCCCGTGGCCGCGCTGCTGCTCGCCGCGGCCAGCAGCGTGCAGAAACTGAGCCTGCACAACCAGATCTCCCTGCTTCTGCAAGCAGGCGAGCACCAGCTGGTGCTCCGCGACATCGACACCGAGCAAGGCTGGGCCCGCCGCGGCCGCCAGCCCAAGCCCGACCAGACGGGCCTGCGCGTGGTCCGTCCGCACTACCAGGCGGGCCAGCGCGACGGGCGCTGCGTGTTCCGCACGTCGCGTCGCTGGGAGTTCAGCCAGACCGACCCGCTCGACAACCACGTCCGCACCCAGACAGCGCCCGATGTCGCCGGTGATCCCGCCGAGTTCGCACGCCATCTGATCGACCAGCTTGGCGAGCATTGCTATCGCGTCACGCCCGGTGCCCTGACCGAGATCGACCACGACACGCGGCGGATCACCATCGCCGAGCGCATCTGGAACCACGACCCGCAGGCCGCCGTGCGCCTGCTCATCCCCGCGCTCGCGCACACCCTTGTCGCCGACGCGGGACGTGACCGCGACGTGCTGGCCGGCCGTCGCGGCGGCTGAACGCCTCGGGCACTCGCCCGAGCTGACCGAATGGCTTCACACGCAAGGGGCTTCACATCTCGCCCGCGTGGTGGTGGCGCCGCACCCCTGCGCCGCCACCACCCGGTGAACAGGGAGCCCAGCTTCACCGGATTCGCGCACCTCGCGCCGCACTTACTCCCGCGCGTCCACGCAGGACCGACCACCTGCATCGCGCGCCACGGCAATCGAGCGAACAAGGGGGCCACCGTGGCCAAGCTGACCCTCGAACAGGAACGTCTGCACGAACAAGCCTGCCGACTGGTCGATTCCGATCGCCCACTGGATGAGGACGAAAAGGAGTTCGTCCTCGACCACTATCTCGCCTCCTCGACCGCCCGCAGCGCCTCCGACCGAGCCCACTTCACACCCGCCGGGCTGGCACGCGAGATGGCACACCTGGAGGTGTTCGGCGAGCGGGTCGTCGATCTGTGCGCCGGCATCGGCCGGTTGGCGTTCCACTGCCGAGACAGCTGGGGCCGGTATCCGCACGGCAGCCGACCGCTGGTCTGCATCGAACGCAACCCCGAGTACGTGCGGGTCGGCAAACGCGTCGTACCCGAAGCCCAGTGGATCTGCGCGGACGTCATGGACATCCCGACGATGCTCGACGAGCTCGGCACGTTCGACTACGCGGTCTCCAATCCGCCCTACGGCGCGGTCCCCCGCAGCGCGGACGCACCCGGCGGGTACCGCGGCCGCCGTTTCGAGTACCACGTCATCGCTCTGGCCTCGATGATCGCCCGCCGCGGGACGTTTCTCATCCCGCAGACCGCCGCCCCGTTCAGCTACTCAGGACTGCCGGGGTTGCAGCGCGACACCGGCGACGACGAATACCGCAAGTTCGTTGCCGCAACCGGCATCGAACTGAAGCCGGAGCCCAGCGTCGGCATCGACACGGCCTTCTACAAGGACGACTGGCTCGACGTCAACGTGGTCGTGGAGGTCGTCCGCGCGGACTTCGCCGAACGTGCGTCGGCCGCCCGGCTTCCCGTGGCCGACCACCACGGCCAGCTGGCCTTGCTCACCCGATAGCTGCTCGCGACCAGTCCCGCGTGTGCAGCGACGAACAGGAGAACCCCCAGCATGGCCATCACCCACGGCCTCTGGATCCAATGCGACCAGTGCAGTAGGGCTCCGGCGACGCCGGCGTTCCGATCGAGGTTCCCTTCGAGATCATGGGCACCACCGAGCAGGACCGCGCGGCCGCCGAGCGGAAAGCGACCCGGCACGCCATCGACAGCGGTTTCGTCCAGACCTCCGACGGCCGGCTGCTGTGCCCTGACTGCACCAAACCGGACGACGGTGACTGAACTCCCTCCGAGCGCCGACCGGTACTGGGCGGTGTTCGTGCGGTTCCCCGACCAGAAGACCGCGCAGCGAGTCACGCCGGACGGCCACACGACGCGCCGCAAAGCCCATGCCGCGATGCTCACCCGCGCCGAGGCCGAGCGTGTCGTCGAACTGACCGAGCCCTACCGACGAACACCATCCCGGCTCCCAGGTGCGGATCGCGCCCTTCTGATCTGAACAGACCTCTGGACTCCCGAAGCGCGGGCCGAACGGCGAATCACCGAGCCATCCGGCCCGCGCTTCGCCATCTCCCGCTGCACTCCCAAAGGAGCTGACACTCCATGTCCACCAGCAGCGCAACTCCAGTCATCCCCGCGCGCGACATCGTGCTCGTCGACCCCGACACCGGCGACGAACTGGCGACCGTCACCGCCACCGTCGTCTCCGTCGTACGCAAGGAAGAACCCGGCGTCCTCACCTATCTGGCCAGCGCAAGGCAGAAGGAGGCCAACCCTCGCTACGGCTGGATGATTGGCCTCGAAGCGCACCTGCAGATCGCCACTGCCAGCAACCCCAAGCCCCACAGCTATTTCCTGTCCCGCCTGGTCGACGAGCCCTACTGGCTTCAGGACGCCCACTTCGGCCCCAACGGCTCTGTCGACTTCAGCCACGGCTTCGGCGACCGCACGGTGAACAAGAAGACCATCAACCAGGAACTGCAAGCGCTTCTCAACGAAGCCGCTCGCACACTCGGCTTTGTCGACGAGATCGGCACCGGCGCCCCGCTGGTCCTCACCGCCAGCAGCTCAGACGCCGGTGCCCAGCCCCCGGCCTGAGCCGGGATCCCCTTCACGGAAGCGGTCGCGGCGGCACCCCGGAGCCGACCATCCGATGCCGCGCGGAACCGCTCACGTGCCCTGTGAAACCGAGCGGAGTTCCCAATGGACAGCGAGAACACCTGGTACGACGACGATCCAGGAAGCACGCCGGCCACAGTGCCGGTTACGGACAGCGTGGCCGCAGCCGACATGGCGGTGCCACCCTGTGATCATCCGGAGATCGGCGAGCACGTCGACAAGATGGCCACCACAACGGAGTCCGCAACGCCGAGCGGACCGGACAACGGCCCCGACCTACCGGTGCCCGGCCGTCGCGCCGAGTCCGCGGCCAGCGCCAACGAGGTCGTGCAGCTCGCCGCTGTGCTGGACCTGTTCGGGCGGATGAAGCTGATCGAGGACGAAGACGGCGGCTGGAACGGCGGCGACACCGTCGACGCGCTGTCTGAGTGGTTCGCCGAGTTCGGCATCGACGTCGACGACGACGTGATCGCCGCCGCCCAGGAACTGAGCATGCCCTCGTGGCTCGCCAGCTTCATCAACAGCCAGACGCTCGACACGAACAGCCTCATCATCCACCTGAGCAGCGACAACACCAGCTGCACCGACCTCACCCGCACCCACCTGACCACGCTGGTGCGCGCGCTCGGCGAGGGAACCACCACCACGGTGTACGACAACCCCGGCGAGCAGATCCTCCGCGTCAACCACGCCGACCTCGACCCGGTCATGTTCTAACCCGACACCCCACTCCTTCACGGCCCGTCAGCGTTCTCCGCGCTGGCGGGCCGTTCTCGTGCTGCCCGAAGGACACCTCACCATGCCCACCGCCATCACCCCCGACACTCGCCCGGTTCCGGCCCAGATCGCGGCCGCCATCGGCATCACCGCCGACACCGGCACGGACTACCAGCTCACCGACGCCTACGGCGTCACCTACACCGGCGCGCCCGCCCACCTGGCGCTCGTGGCGCTCGCGCGGCGAGACCTCTCCCGCAACCTGTGCTCCGCCCCCGGCGTCCCGAGCGCCATCCGCGCTGCCGCGCGGCTGCTGATCGACTGGTTCACCAGCGAGCACACCGATCCGCTGCACGCGGCCGAGTTCGCCGCCCTGCCGCCCATGCGGGTCTGCGAACTCGTGGATTACCTGGTCGTGCACGGCAATCCCTCCGCGCTGAGCAAGGTCGGCCCGGAGGCGCTGCGCGCGTACACCGGTCACCTGCTCGACGACGACGTACCCAGCACGGAGCATCCGATGCCGCAGTTGGTCGACGCGGCACACCGGTCACTCGCGAACCCGGACTCCCGCTGGGCACGACTGCAGGTCACCGCCACCGCCCCCAGCGGCGCCGAGACGGTCGCCGTGCCTATGGAACTCCAAGCCAGCGAGGAGATCTACTGGCAGTTCACCGCGGCGATCCCGGTGCCGGTCGCCGACCTGAACGCGTTGCTGCTGGACCCGGACTGGTCCATCGAGGACTACCTCCACGACCACCGCGAGCTGCTTGACCAGTACCTCACCTACCGCGACTCCCAGACCGAGCAGCCGCTGGAGATCCACGGCCGGCTCGCCCGTCCCAACGCCGCGATCGACGCTGTGGCCGCTCCCATGAAGGCCGAGCTGTTCTTCGTCGGCCCCGACCGCGACGCCGCGCTACGCACCGCGCCGTACGGCCACCGAGCCCTCGCCAAGCACGACGTCGGCGAGGGCGACCAGATCTTTCGCGTCAGCGTCGAGTTCGACCCCGACGCTGCCCACACCCTGGCCTGACTCGCGCATCGCCGCCCGGCGACCGAAGGAGGCCCCGTGTCCCCCCTCGCCGTGCTCGTCGCCACCACCCGAACCCAAGGGCTGCACGGCGACGACTTCATCGGCTGCTCCCCCGACGAACTCGTCGATATCACCTCGTCCTGCGACAACCCCGATCCTGACCGCGCCTGCCGCTGCTGCCGGGCCTTCACCGGCCTGGACACGCGGCAACCGACCAGCACCGCCGAGGTTGTCGAACGTGAGATGACCTGGAGCGACTACGTCGTCGCCCACCACACCAGCCTGCTGCGCGCCGGACTGCCCGACAACCGGACCGTGCGCGACTGGGCTTACCAGGCCGCTCGCGACATCGCCCGCATCGCCGGCGCCTTTCCCGTCGGCACCGTCGTCGAACGCCGCGGCGACGACATCCACGAACGGCCGCCCGTCACCACGGCGGCCACACAGTGACGTGTTCCGCCACTTCTGTCCACAAGGGATCACCTCAGCCACTCGAAGGAGCCACCGTGACCGCTATCAAGCTCGCCGCCCAACCCGGTCCGTCACCGCTGCTGCGCGCGATGTCCGGCCTTGCACCGCACGAACTGGAATCCCTCGTCCGCCTGGTGGTCACCACTGAGGTCCACTTCGACCACGACCGCGAGCCGGAGGGCTCCGCATACCTGCTGGCCATGGACAAAAGTCCCGACGCCCTCACCGCGCGCGGTCTGGCGCTGGGCCTGGCGGCCGACTGTCTCGACCTGGACGAGAGCTGAGCCCGATACCCGCCTGGCACGGCTCCCGAACCCCAGGTGGTGGCCCGACGCCGCGCTCACGGGTCCACGTCCAGGAATGACAGAGGTGAGTGGCAGCAACAACGTGCCCGTCCCGGTCTCGGTGGGGCGGCCGCACTCTGCGTTGGCACCGGGCCGGGCGCAAGCCAAATGCGGGCTTGCCCCCTTCCCCCGGTGCCAACGCGGGGCGAGTGCGCCCCACCGAGACCGGGGCTCACACGCTTCTGTTCAGAGGGGACCGACCACCCCTTTGGGCAGCAGAGACTGAGCGGAGGAAGCATGTCCGACTCCCCAGCCCTCACCGCCGACAAGCCCACCGCGCCTGCGCCGGCCCGTCGACGCTCCCGCAAGCGCGAGTCGTCAGCCGCACGAGATGAGGTCGTCGAGGCCATGAAGGCCCGGCTCGACGCTGCGATCGCGGCCCTGGGCAACGAGGAGAAGTGGATCGAGACCCTCGACCTCGTCGCGCAGTTCGGCGCCAGGTACTCGCTGGGCAACCAGCTCCTCATCCTCCTGGCCTGCCAGGCGCGTGGTTTCGCGCCCACGTTCGTGCAGTCCTTCAGCGCCTGGAAAGCGCAGGCCACGCACGACCCCGCCGTGTGCAAGGGCGCGAAACTGAAGTACTGCGGCTGCGACCTCAACGTGCCGCAGCGCCCTGCCGGATCCGACCCCGACGCTGCCTTCGGCATCCCGATCTGGAGACCGCGCAAGCGCAAGCTGACCAAGGAGGAGTGCGACAAGCACGAAGCCGACACCGGCAAGAAGATCGCGCGTGACGCGCACGGACGCAGCCTGAACCAGGTACTGGTCGGCTTCAAACCGGCCTATGTCTTCGACGCCTCGCAGCTCAAGCGGCCGCAGGACGCCGAGATCCCCGCGCCGCTCGCCGTGCGGCGGCGGATCAAGGTGCACGGGGCACGGCCCGAGCTGCTCACCGGCGACGACACCACCGGTGCGCTGGCCGACGTGATCGCGTTGATCGAAGCCTCGGGCATGGCGTTCAAGTACGTCGACCCCGCGACGCTGGGCGGCGCGAACGGCCGGACCGATGGCAGGACGGTGTGGGTACGCAACGACGTCTCCGACGCGCAGAAGGTCAAGACAGCGGTGCACGAGCTGGCCCACAAGTTGTGCGGCCACGTCGATCCTGACTACGGCTACGCACGGCACCGCGGCAAGGCGGAGACCCAGGCCGAGTCGGTCGCCTACATCGTGTGCGGCGCATTGGGGCTGGACACTGGCAAGTACTCCGCGCCCTACGTCAATTCCTGGGCCGAAGGTGATGTCCAGGTCATCCAGGCCGCGGCCGAGACGGTGCTCCGCGTGTCGAAGCAGATCCTCGCGGCCCTGGACCCTGCCGAGCTTTCCGACGCGGAGGACGAGCTCGCCGACGAGTTCCCCGCGGCGGCCTGAACGACAACCGCGGTCCGCGCGGCCCATCGTGCTGGGGTGCCGGTGGATGTGCCCGGTAAAGGGCAACGTCTCGCGCGAACGCGGGACGTCCGACCACAGGCATCCACCGGCTGTCTGAGCCGGCCGGGGAAACCGAGCGGAATACCCGACCACCGGCCCGACCGCCCCAGCCTAGCGGTCCTGCCAGCTGCGGCCGCCGCCCCCTGAACCGCGTGGCCGGGGTGAACCAGCCACACCCCGGCCACGCACCCCAAGCCTTCTGGTCGTCCTGCGGTCCGCGCGCACCTGGTGGACCAGCCAGCCCGAACTGTTCTCGTGTAAGGGAGAACCGCATGTCCGGAACCGACCTCGTCGTGTTCGACACCAGCGTTTCGATCCCACCCCCGCTGTCCCTGCAGGTGCGGCGCTGCCCCTTGGATTCCTACCTGTCCGTGATCGTCATCGGGCCGCTCGGCGCCGTCGAACTGCAGGTCCGCCCCGAACTACTCCACTCGCCCGGTGGCGGCATGTCACTGGAGTACCACTCCCGCCAACCGAGACTCTGCGCGGACACCGAAATGGCCGACTGCGAGGTGCTGGGCGGCGATACCTGCTTCCCCGACGGCATCACAGGAGGTACTCAGTCGACCTTTGAGCCGTGGTTTCGCGCCCGCGACGGCCAAGCCGTCGTCGACGAGTTGGTCCGCCGCTACCTCGCGACCAGCTGGGCTGTCCATGACGAGCAGGCCGTCGCACTCGAACCCGGCCTGTACCTGCCTTCCACCGGGGAGGTGTCGCCGTGAGCCCGATCCGCGGCTACCGCGAACCGCTGCGGCACCGTCTGCGCCTGGTGCAGGTCGGTATGGCCGGCAATGTCTCCGCGGCCGTTGTCCTCCTCAACGGCATGCGCGGCTTGTGGGAGATCGTCAGCAGCGTCCCGCTGGAGGACTTCCTGTCTCGCCCGAACTTGGAGATCCCTGACGGCACACCACTGATCCGGCTGGACCTCACCGGCGAGGACGTCTACTTCGACCGCGTCTCGCACGGCCCGTACTGGGATGGCAACCTGCGCGCAGGCCACGTCCACCCGTCGCTGCTGGGCGAGCCTCGTCGTTACGACGGCGAGCCGTGGACGGCGATGCGAGGCTGGTATGTCGCCCCCGACGTCTACGCGGCGCTCGCCCCTGCCGCAGGCGTGGTGGTCCACCGTCTCACCGGCCGCGACGAGAAACCGTGACCAGGCAGCAGAAGACCTCGCTGCTGACCATCGTCCCGGTGACTTTCGAGCAGGCGTGCGAGTTCGTCACCGACTACCACCGGCACCTGCCTCCCCCGCCCGGCCACAAGTTCAGTGCCGGCGTCGTCCACGTGGCGAGCGAGACGCTGGCCGGGGTCGTGATCGTCGGCCGCCCGGTCGCCCAGCACTTCGACGACGGCCAGACGCTCGAGGTCGTGCGCACCGCGACCGACGGCACTCGCAACGCCTGCAGCGCGCTCTACGCGACCGCATGGCGCGCCGCGCAGGCCCTGGGATACACCCGGCTGATCACCTACACCCAGCCCGACAGCGGCGAGAACGGTGCAAGCCTGCGTGCGGCCGTATGGATCGTGGTTGCGCACCGGCGCCCCCACGCCGGGTGGAACCGCCCCTCGCGGCCGCGCACAGATCACGGCTCCGCCAGCGTTCAGCGCACGCTGTGGGAGGCGCCGCAGGCCTCCCCGCCGCCGCCCGAGGCTGTCGCATCCCTGCTCGCGGCCCACTGCTGCAGGGAATGCGGTACCGATGTCGGCCGAGCCGCGCTCAGCCGGCACCAGGGTATGTGCCGTGCCTGCCTCGGTGGCGCCGAGCAGGCAAGCCTGGAGTTCTACGACCTCAGCGTCGACGAGCTGTATCCGCGACCAGCGAATCACTCCTGATCCACCGCACCTGGCTCGTGCGGCGCCCGGCATGAAGCCGGTCCGCCAGGCCGTCCTGCGCGCCCGCGCCACTCACCCTTCGCCGACCTCCTTCCTGTTGGTGCGCCACCGCAGCCGAACTCGGCGTCCTGAAAGACATCCCAGGAGCTGAAATGTCAAGCCGCGACGTTCTCGGCGTGATGCGACCAGGCGGTCGTCTCGTCGTAGAGGGTGCCGGTTTTGAGGCAGCCGTGCAGGATGCCGACCAACCGGTTCGCCAGCTGGCGCAGGGCGGCGTTGTGCCCTGCGCCGCGGGCGCGCTGCCGGTCGTAGTAGGCGCGTGCTCCGGGCGAGGTTTTCAGCGCGCCGAACGCCTGGGACATCAGCGCGTCGATCAGCCGGTCGTTGTGGATGAAGCGGGCCAGGGCGACCTTCTTCCTGCCCGACGCGCGGGTGATCGGGGAGGTGCCCGCGTAGTTCTTGCGGGCCTTGGCACAGGCGTAACGGCCGGGGTCGTCGCCGAACTCTGCGAGCACCCGAGCGCTGAGGATCGGTCCCAGACCGGGCTGGGACCCGATGATCTCAGCGGCCGGGTGCTGCCCAAAATGGGCCTCCACCTGCCCCTGCAAGGTCTTCACCTGCGTGTTGAGCGTGGCCAGGACCGCGATGAGCGCCTGGACCGAGGCGGCGTAGGCCTCCGCCACGATCTCGGGCCGGCCGAGATGCCCGGTCCGCAGCGCGGCCTGGATCAGGCTGGCTTTCTCCGCGATGTTCTTGCGGCGCGCGCGTTTGAGCACGCCGCTGATCTGGGCGATCGTCAGCCGGGCGGCCCGCGCTGGAGTGGAGGCTTTGGCCAGCAGTTCCAGGGTGTCGGCGGCGTCGAGGTCCTCGAACGCGTCCAGTGCGGCGGGGAAGTAGTCGAGCAGGGCGTGCCGCAGTCGCTGGGTGTGACGGGTGCGTTCCCAGATCAGCGTCTTGTGGATGCGGGCCAGGACCTTGATCGCTTCGGCCTCGGAGCTGTCCCCGGCGACCGGCCGCAGTTCGTGGGAGTGGGTGCGGGCCATGTCCGCCAGCACGTGCGCGTCACCGGCGTCGCTCTTGGCGCCCGACACTCCCAGCCGGTCGCGGAACCTGGCCGCCTGCAACGGGTTGACCGCCAGCACCGTGTAGCCGGCCGCGACCAGCGCCGCCACCCACGGGCCCCGGTCGGTCTCAATCCCGACCAGCACCTCCACGTCCTCGTCGTCGGTCTCGCCGAGCTGCTCGCCGATCATCGCGTGCAGCCGGGCCATCCCCGCCACGCCCTCGGGCAGCCGGGCCTTGGCCAGCCGGCGACCCGTGCCGTCCATCAGCTCGACGTCGTGATGGTCCTCGGCCCAGTCATCCCCCACGAACAGCCGCAACGGCCCTCCCGCTCTCGATCTCGATCTCCTTGTGCAGCCCGCGGGAGAACCATCAGCGACCTAATCAAGCAGTGCTTCCCGCCACGAACACGCGGGGCACGACATCCCAGCAGCGATCGACTCTCCCGGCCCACCGGCAGGGGCACTGTCTTTCAGCAGGACTCAGGCGTCCAGGACAAAAGAGTGCTCACCCGCCGGCCGGCTACCACCAGGAGTGTGCCGGATGGCCACTCCCAGAACTGATTAGGACTTCCATGAACATCTCCGTGCCACTGGAGGTGAGCACGCCCGACTTGGCGTCCTACGACGTCATCCTCATCAACTCAAGTGCGGGCAAGGACTCACAGGCGATGCTCACGCACGTCGTCGAGCAGTGCGACGCGGCCGGAGTCGGCCGCTGGCGGATCATCGTCGTCCACGCGGACCTTGGTCGCGTCGAGTGGCCGGGCACGTTGGACCTCGCCCGGCGACATGCCGAGGCCTATGGCCTGTACTTCGAGGTCGTCCGCCGCGAGCTCGGCGATCTGCTGGATCAGATCGCGCAGCGTGGCAAGTTTCCGTCCGCCACCGCGCGCTACTGCACCAGTGATCACAAGACCGCGCAGGTCGCCAAGCTGATGACGCGACTCGCGAAAGCCCACCGGCGCCGCAACCCCAGCACGTTGTTCCGTCCGATCCGGATCCTCAACTGCCTTGGCATCCGCGCCGAGGAGTCCCACGCCCGCGCCAAGAAGGTCCCATTCGGACCCGACAAGGCGGCGACCAACAGCCGCCGGATCGTCGACCGCTGGCTGCCCATCTTCACCTGGACCCAAGACCAGGTGTGGACGACCATCCGCCGCTCCGGGCTGCCCCACCATCCCGCCTACGACCTCGGCATGCCGCGGCTGTCGTGTGTGTTCTGCGTGCTGGCCGGATCGAAGGAACTGGTTCTCGCCGCACAGCACAACCCCGCACTGGCCGAGGAGTACGCCGCAGTCGAACAGCGGATCGGCCACACCTTCAAAGCCGATCTCAGCATGGCCGAGATCCTGCGACGTGCAAAGGAACCTGTCCGATGAGCCCCCCGGCACAGATCTCCGACGACGTCTCGACCGCCACAGCCACGTCTGTGCTCTCGCGGTCCGGCCTACCGAACATCGTCATCCGCCTGAAGGCCCAGTCCGGGATCTACGCGAAGGTCGCGGGGGACCTCGACTCCGTGCTCGACACGGCCGCTGAGCAGCCGGCGGAGTGGCTCGCAGCCGTGGCCCGCGAACTGCACGCGCGGTACGTGACCGCGATGCAGGAGTGCGCGGACGAAGCGGACCGGCTACTGGCTCTGCACCGTGATCGCCAAGCCGGCTCGGCGCGTGAAGCGCCGCCCTCGGCCGCGAGGCCCGGCAACTCGGCGCGGCATTCGCCATGCCCCTGAGCAGCGCATCACCTCGTGATAGGGAAACAGCATCATGCCCGAACCTGCCGACACACTGTCCCTGCTCTTTGCCAACGCCACGCCGGAGGAGGACACCGTCATCCGCATAGTGGCGCTGCGCGCCGGCCTCCTGATCCGCTGCGCCTGCGGCTGCTACAACACCACCTCCGATCGGCACTGCGTCAGCTGCGAGATCCCGGTCGTGACCAGTGACTGACGCCGACGTCGACTGGGCCGGCGAACACGTGACGCTCCGCTTCAGCGTCGGCATGACCGAGGTCAAGGTGGCCGTCGCGCCGGAAACGGCCGACCGCATGATCCAGCAACTGAGGTGGGCGACCAGCGAGGTGCGGAGGTTCGCCGACCACCGCGCATCGGGCAAACCCAACGACGCGTTTGCGGGAACCACCAAACCCTGACCGCCCGCCGTGGACCAGACCGACGACGTTCCGGCCTGCGTGGTGCGGACCGTCGGTGAGGGTTGCCACGCGGGTGGCCCACCGGGTGGTGGATCGCGCCGAGCCTGCACGACCAGTCCCGTGGGGGCAAGAAGAGCACTTGCCCCCACGGGCCCGGCCGCGCCGACGGGCCGCGCTCCACCACCCGGCGGAGCAGCACCCGCGACGTGAGGAAGTGTCCTATGTGGGATCCGATTCTTGGTGCCCTGGCCATTCTCGGCATGGTTGTCGTGCTCACCGCCGCGCCGAAGCTCGTTGACGCCTGGTGTGACCGCATCCGCTACGGCATCCAGAACCCTGCCGACGACCTGGCCGAGGACGTCGACGACGAGCCCGAGTCGGTTCGCTCTGCGGCGGCAGCGCCCAAGGCCGCCACCAAGGCTGCGGCCACGACGGCCGGCTCGCCGCGCACCGCGCCCTGATCGCACTCCTGCTCCACACCCTCGCCTCGACCGGCGAGCTCCTTCTCCCTGCCCCACAGCGGTGCTCATGCCCGGGATCGACCACCCCGGCCGGTGAGCACCGGAAACCGAGCGGAAGGACTCCACGTGGGTTGTCACCAGATGCACGTCCAGGGCGTGCCCGACTTCGAGCTGAACGTCCACATCGAACGCGGGGTCGCGCTTGAGACCACCGCGCTGTGCAACGCACTCGTCGAGCTCGGTATGGCGTTTCCCAGCCCGGTGCCCGAATTCCCCGACGGCGACCACCTCGACCGCAGCGACTTCCGCGACGAGCAGCCAATCACCTCCCGCGCCCGCGAGTACCTGCAGGCCCTGGAACTCGTCCGCGCCGACCACGGCGACACCGGGATGCCCGGCATTCCCACCCACAAGCTCGCCAGCGGTGACGGCTGGCACGTGCCCGCTCACGAGTGCGCCCAGGCCCTCGCCGCCTACGACCTCGCCCGCGCCGCCGGCGCGGAGCATCCGGCCGCGTTCGCAGACGACTTCATCCCGTTCTTGCGCACGGCCGCCCGCTACCAAGGCTTCCGCGTCTTCTGACCCGCCCGCAGCCGCTGCTGCTGCCCCGACACCCCGGAGAGGGGGTATTTGCCCATGCCCGCACCCGACGAACTCGTCTACGACCCCAACAGCCTCTTCGCCGAGGTGTTCAGCGACCCTGCCCTCGCCGAAGACCTTGCCTTCGCCTACAGCTGCCGCGAGATCAACGCGATGGTCGCGCAGCTGGAACACCACGGAAGACATGACGGCGCCGCCCACTGGCTGAAACACCACCTGCCCGCCTGCGACGACCCCCGCCGCCACCTTGGGCTCTGAGCCCGCGTCACGGCACCCGACGAGGAAGGCAGTCGATGACCGGAATGACCGCCGAGCAGCTCGACGAGGTCGCATTCGACAGGACACACAAGCTCGTCAAGGCGGCACTGGCCAGACGTGCAACACCCGACGCGGACTTCGAGGTGCGCACCGAGACGACGTTTCACGGCCTCTGGCTGTGCGGCCGGTGCGGCGAGAACACCGAGGCCTCGTTGTGCCCCACCCATGACACGGCGTGGATCCTGCTCGACTACTTCGAAAACTGGACGCTCACCGACCGAGGCGCGGCCGCGGGGCACTGCGGACCATGCGCGAACGACGGCACCCGGACCGACGTCACGACCAGGGTCTGCTCCACACACGGCCTCCGCCGCCGAGATCCCTACCGCAGCCTGGATTACAAGCCGCAAGCGTGGACCAGCCGCGCCGACTCATCCGAAGGCCTGGGCTGACTCCCCGCACGGAGTCAGTCCAGGCCTCCGCGCTGCCACAAGACGCCGCGTGACGCGGACCGACCACTGCCGCCGCGCGGCCCGAAGCCGAGCGAGGACCTTTCCATGAAGAACACCATCGTCGACTTCGTCGTCGACAATCTCCGCCTCGTGGCGTATGCCGCCTACATCGCCGTCCTGGCGATCGGGGTGCTCGCCGTGTTCGGGCACTACGTCGGCTGGTGGCGCGCCTACCCGATCGCACTGATCCTCGTGTACTGCCGGGTGATGCTTTTCGGCATGGGCTGGATCAGGTAAGAGCGGCCGCCGAGATCGCCGTCCTCCCGCAAGGCAGGGCCAGCGACGGTACGTGGCCGGTGCCGCCGGCCTCCAGCACACCGCGCTGGACCCCGCCAACCCCGACCACGTGAGTCACCTCCGCCCTGCGCACTGCGGGGAGTTCACCGACCTCGGAGGCGGCCCACGTGATGGACGGGTTCTACCGGCGGGTGTTGATCACCGGTTCCCAGCTCTGGACCGACACCACTGTTATCCGCGACAAGCTCGCCCAGGTATGGCACCCGGACACGATCCTGATGTCCGGGGCATGCCCGCGCGGCGCCGATCGCCTGTGCGAAGAGTGCTGGACGCACTGGGGCGGCCGCGTCGACCGATACCCGGCGAAATGGTTTGAGGACGGCCAGTTCCGGCGCAACGCCGGGTTCCGCCGCAACGAGGAGATGGTCCAGGCCGCCGTCGACCTCGGCGCCGGACGCTGCCTGGCGTTCATCCTCGACGAGTCTCCCGGCGCCACTCACACCGCCGGCCTGGCGCGCGCAGCGGGAATCTGGACAAGCGTCTATCCCGCCACGAGCCACCCCAATGTCCCGTCCGGGCAAGAGGTGCCGCTGCTGAACAGGCCGTAGCCAGGGTCGCCCCACCCCGCCGTACCGGTGGGGCAGCGGGAGACCGACCACTCCCGCGCACGCAAACCCAGTGAACGGAGTACGGGGATGGCTCTCCTCGAGCTCACGGTGCGCACCATCACCGTCGGCGAACTCACCTGCCACTGCCACTTCGAGCGGGTCGGCAGCTACCGAGTCGGTGCCGTCATCACCTGCCTGAGCCACAAGAAGCCCGCTCGGGTCACAAGCAGCTCCGTCGTCCTGCCCGGCGGGCTGATCACCAGCTCCCCCTCCGGTTCTGACCAGCGAATTCGCCAGAACCGGCCTGTCTCGTCACGGCCCGACCAGGAACGCCCCGGCCTTCGCAGGCCGGCGTCTGGCCGGACCATCCGCACCACAGGAGGGTCCATGACCACCGCCCAGGCCGCCGCCGACGCCTTCCCCGCAGTGTGGATCCGCGTATTCCACAACAACCACGCGACCGCCAGCGGCTACGCGCCTGGCCAGTCGGTCACCGAGGTCTTCACCTACGTCGAGGACGGTCTCGACGACCACGTCCTGCTGGGCCGGGCGTTCGACCTGTTCTACATCGGTCACGACCCTGAGTTCGGCACTCCCGACCGTCGGGCCGTGGAGTACCGCGACCGGGGCAACAGGTCATTGGCGGTCGGTGACGTGGTCGCGATCGACGACCGGTTCTACGCCTTCGACCACGTGGGGTGCCCGCAGGTGATCGAACGGCCACCGATCCGGCAGCGCGCCGGCGACGGCACCGTCCCCATGTACTGAGCCAGATTCCCGGCGTGGCTCGCTGCATCCGTTGTCCTGCAACGAGAACACACGATCCGGTGTCCTCCGCGACCCACTGCGAGCCGAGCGTCCACCCCGACAGCCGCCTGTCCCGCAACCCACCCCACACGGAGAGCCCCATGGCGACAGACCTCACGATCACCCCACCGGACGGCTACTGCAAGGTCGAGCACGCACGGTGGACATGGGCCGACCCCGGCTGCGGCCACTGCCGCGGCACCGGACTCCTCTGGACTCCTGTGTGGGACCGGCGGATCAACCCATACACGCCGCTGCACGAGGAAGACAACGACTGCGGCTGCGTGTGGTCGCCTGCACCGGAGGTCCTCGAGGAGCTCTGCGCGCGTTACCAGTCCTGGGGCAACGCCGAGCGGGCCCGCGATGCCTGGGAAGGCATCGCCCGAGCTGTCGGACCCCGTGAGCCCGGCCTCCGCTACCGGTGCGGCTACTGGGGCACCGGCTACACCGTCGTCTCGATCGACTACGACTTCCACGACGACGACCCCGCCAGCCCCAGCTGGCAGATGACCGTGCTGTGGGACGACGGCCGCCGCACCACCCACTGCACGCCGTGGGACTCCAGCCGGGACTCCATTCAGGACTCCTGCGACCGTCCGCCCGCGCAGCACCCCGGTCCCGCGCCCGTACCGCCCGAGCTGCTCTCCACCTCGCCGGCACCCGCGGGACTTCGGAGCCTGAGTTCACTGCTGGCGTCCTTGCTTCGGCTGCGCCGTTGACCACGGGTCACCGCGCCCCTGCCCGCGTGTCCCGCAACGCCACCCCGCCCGGAGAGCCACATGCGTCGTCGGCCGTCCTGGACACGCGCGAACTCAGGCTGCGCGCAAGCCTGCTCTCGCACTACGAGCTGCACTGGCTCGGCGTCGACCGCGAAGACGGCGTGCTGTTCCCGGACTCGCACCGGGTGCGCGTCGAGTCCGGCATGCGGCACTGGTGCCTCGACGACTCCGTGCGCCGCTCTGTGGTCGCCGGGGTGCCGCTCAGCCAGCTGCAGCGGGTCTGGTCGGAGCTGGTGGAACGGCCCGGCGACGCCCGGCAGTGGGCGATCGACCACCTCGTCGGTGCCGGTGGGCGCGTCGACCTCGACCAGCTGCCCGTCGACCAGGTGCGCGCGGTCGGCTGGCTGTGCCGGTGGCTCGATCTCCCGCACCTGCGCAGCCAGCGCTCGTGCTGAGCAACGGACAACTCGCCCGCTCGGGGGCGACAAGCCCTCGCCGCCGAGCGGGTCCGCGCTGTGGCGGCCGTCGCGCCCGCCCCCTGAACTCCGCGCGCCACCACCGTCTACACCGAACTGTGTCAGGAGGCGCCGTGCCCGTCGTCATGGAGCTCGCCAGCAAGCCGTTTCCCGTCGAAGACCTGCGGGGCCCGAATCTCATTCCCGTGGTGGTCGTCGTGATCTTCGTGGTGATCTGGGTGTGCTGGCTGTTCAAGTCGTGAGTGACGCCAGCGCTCCTGCTCGCTTCAGCGGCTTGGAGCGCTGGCGTCACCGTCGTTGCCCACCACTGACAGTCAGGAGGCGTTGTGGCACCCGCAGCTGTCCAGCCCGTTCGGTATCTGCGCTGGATTACCCCCTACGACTTCAGCCGCAGCTACCTGCTGCCCGACGCCGTCGAGACCAACGTTCCGCGCGGGTGTCTGGGCGAGTGCGGCGTCTACAACTGGGCCCGCGGGCACCTCGTCGAGTTGCACCGGCGCCTGGGCGGCGTCCCGCTGTCGGTGCACCTCCATGAGCTGCTCGTCCGCCCTGCGCACGACCCCGCGCTCGTCGGGGAACGCGTGCTCGAAGGGATGGGCTCGATGGTGACGGTGCGCCTGCGCGATCCGGACGGCCAGGAGATTACCGTCGTGTCGCGGGCCGAGTCCGCTCCGTACGGGCCGCGCGGCGACTACTGGCAGGTCACCGTCAACGGCGAGATCCCCGCCGGTGCCGACGATCCCGGATTCAACGGCGTGCACAAGCACCCTCCGTCCCTGCCCTTCCTGGCGCTGCTGGTGGATCTGCACCTGCGCCGCACCGCCGAGCGTCCACTCGCGACGGTGCTTCCGTTCAGCCGAAAATCCGCTTGAACAGGGGAAAGTCGGCCTACTCTGGTCGTAAGGGAAGATGACGATGACCACACCGCGACCCGGCGGCGAGGTGCTCCGCCACACGACACGAGGTCCAACGTGGCGGCGCCGCCCCGCGCCGCGCCTGATGGGCGTGGCCCTGGCCGCCGCACTCGCCGGCCTGCACGTGTTTCCGCTCTGGCCGCGTTCGAAGACTCCGTGCCTGCACGGAAAACGCCGCTGCCAGGGCACCGGGGTGTGTGCCCAGGGCCACCTCGGATGGGAGCAGCGCGCCACGACCGACCCGGACCTCATCCGCTACTGGTGGAGCGCCTCACCGACGTCCAACGTCGGCATCGCCTGCGGCCCCAGCAACCTGTACGTGCTTGACCTCGACGACGCCCATGGCGAGCAGGCCCCACCGGAGTGGGCCGGTGCCCGGCACGGCAGCGACGTCCTGGCCCGTCTCGCCGAACTAGCCGGGCAGCCGTACCCGGACGACACCTACACCGTCGTGAGCCCCAGCCCGTCGACGCATCTCTACTTCGCGGTGGACGAGGACTGCCCGTTGCGCAACACCGCCGGACGCGCCGGGTGGCGCATCGACAGCCGCGGCGCCGGCGGGTTCGTCGTCGCCGCCGGGTCGATGCGCCGCGACGGCCTCTACACCGTCGCCCGCCGCGCGCCGATCGCACCGCTGCCGCAGTGGGTGGTCCCGCTCTTCACCCCGCCTTCGCGTCCAGAGCCCGAGCTGATCGTGTTCGGCGACGTGCGCCCGTTGGCAGACGCCCGCCGCCAGGCCTACCTCGACACGGTCGCCGGCAAAGTCGCGAACGCCTTGCCGGGCACCGCCCACAACACCCTGGTCAGCGCCGCCTACACACTCGGCCGCCTGGTCGGCGGCGGCGAGTTCACCGACGACGAGGCGCGATCCGCACTTCACATCGCCGCCCAGCAGCGACGAGTTCCGGCGCTGGAGGCCGACGCCGCCATCAGCGACGGCCTGGAAGCCGGCCGCCGATCACCGCGGCGGCTGGAAGACCGCGCAGCCTGATCGTCGCTGCCGTGGGCACCTGCTTCCAGCAGAGCAGCTCATCACCTACGCCGAGCGAGGGCACACAGCCAGATTTCCCGCACGCGGGGGAAAGCCGAGCCACGCCATGATCACAGCCCGCCACCTGATGGGCACCGTCGCGCACGATGCCCATCCGACGGTGCACCTTGCGTTTCCTAGCGGGGCCCTGCACTGCAACTGGTCCCGCACTCTGGCCGACATCATCGGCGAGTTCGTCGACTACGGCGTCGAACCGCTGATCGCCGCGCTACTGCACGCCGAGATCGAACCCGGCCGGTTGTGCAGGCGATGCGTCACCAATCCCGAGTTCCACCATCGCCATGCCGATGACTGGACCCGCCGCCTGCCCAAGCCGCGGCGCGTGCAGATCTCCCGGCCCCGCGATCTCGCACCCGAGGCACAGCCCGTGCTCGACACGTTGATGTACGACGGGATCGCGCTGCCGGTCGCGGACGGCGCGGTGGTCATCGACGTCGAGCAGGCCGCGGAATCCCTGCGGCCTGTCCTGGACACGCCGGTCGGCACCGGCGGTGATCGCAAGCTGGGGGCTCTGGCGCTGCTGGGGGTGCTCAACCGCAACGGCGTCACCCCAGAGCCAGCACATCTTCCGGTGCCCGGCGTTACCGGTCCTGACGTACCGGAATCGGGCGCTGTGCGCGGAGGACGCCGCGCAATCACCGGTCGTGCCGAGTGACGGACGTGGCGGGCGGACGAGCCACTGGAGTGCCGCATGCGCGGCAACACAATCTGCGGAAGGACAAGACATGGCAACGGTGAGCTTCAAGGCGAAGGCCAGTGACGTCTTCTCCGTAGACCGCGAGTTCATGTACCGCCAGGTGAAGGTGCCGATCATCGGCACGCGTCACTGCGACATGGCCGCCTTTCGTAGCCACCCGAAGTTCCACGGGCTCGCCAACAGCTCGCTGTTCCCCGGCGCGCTCAAGGGCGCCTTGAAGGGCATGGGTGTGATCGTCGGCGGCCATCTCCGGCTGGACAACCTGCCGCCCGGAGTTGAGGTAGACGACACCGGTTTCCTGGCCGTGGTCACGATCGAGATCGGCCCCGACGCTGACTGGCGGGTGCACCGCAGGAGCGGCGAATGATGACAAGCCCGACGTCCGAGCAGACCGCCGCCGGCCACGTCACGCGCAACACCGCGGTCGCCGTCACATTCGCCCCCCGCTACCCCAGCGACCAGTATCCGTGGACGACCGCACGCGGCACCCGCTTCGCCAACCACGAGGTCACACACACGACCGGGCCCCGCCCCACCACACCCAAGGCACCACGCATCAAGGGCGGTGAAACCGTGCGATACCAGGGCAGCCTCATCGAGCACCACGGCACCACCTGGACTGCGTGGGCCCAACCCGGCTTCCCCGGCCGTCTGCAGCTGCGCTCAGCGGACGGCAAAGTCATGTGCAACGTGCGTCCTGCCAGCGTGGTCGTCATCTGACCGCATCTGGGCCGAAAGCGCTCCGGAGTGGCCGCCCCGCCGTGCTGGTGGGGCGCCGCACTCTGCCCCGGCCCCGCCCCGGGGTCAAGCCACGGAAAAACACCGCGGCTTGACCCCGGACCGCGCCCGGCGCGACCCGAGTGCACCCCACCAGCACGGCGGGGCAGCGGGAAATCGAACAACTCCCGCTCAGCACCACACGGGAGAACCTCGTTGCCTGTATGCGGAAACCGAGCCCGTCACGCCGAAGGCACCCCGGTCACGCACGCCAGCATCGCCGCGATCCGCGCCTGCTTCCTCGAGGAGGAGGTGTGGCCCTGCAGCTGGCTCGTCGAACTCACGAACCCCGAGGACGGCGAAAGCACCTACGTCGAGTGCGGCGGCGTGACCTGGTACCTGCCCGGCAACCGCGGCTACGCCTGCGAGAACGGCCACGACCACATCTACGACCAGGTGCGGGCCGACGAACGCTGGGACTACGCAGCCGATCCCGAGGAAGCCGGGCTGCTCGCCGGTCGCGGCGTGCGACCGGTCGCGATGGACGGCGGGCCCATCGACGTCGACCCCGGCGCCTTCCGCTACGCAGCCGGCCTGCCGGGCTGACCTCACTGCCTCGCCCCCGTCCGGCACGCACTTCGTGCCGGACGGGGGCGTCCTCATGCGCGCGCGAATCTCTCGTCTGCAGAACGGATTTCCGTCATGATCACCGTCAAAACAGTGGCTCTGCACGGGCTGACCGGTCACATGATCAGGCTGATTGCAACCGCGGCCCCCGGCGAGGAGCGCATCACCTTCACCGGCGACGGCGACCCGACCACCCTGCTCCTGCGTGTGCTCGCGGCGCTGGACGGCGCCGGTGAACGAGACCGACACCACCAGGTCGAAGTACGTCTCGACCCGGTGACCGCGCAATGGCCGGACGCCGCGGCGGTCGCGGTCGCGATGCTGGCGGCCGCCAACGATGTTCCCGCAGAACGCCTCGCGGGCAGCGCCGTGCTCGGTGAGGTCGGTCTGGACGGCGGTCTGCGTCCTACGCGTGGAACCGTGTCGGCTGTGCAGGCGGCCCGTGCACACGGGATCCGCAGGGTCATCGTGCCCGCGGCCGCCGCCCGCGAGGCCCTCCTGATCGACGGAGCCGAGGTTCTTGCTGGGCGTGGCTTGTCCGACGTTGCCGCCTGGCTCCGGGGCGACGACGACGCTCTCAGCACCCGGCGCCCGGCGGCCAGCGACCTCACAGATCACCTACGCTCGCCGGCCCGTCCGGTTTCGGCGGAAGCACGGGAGATCGCGAAGGTCGCCGCCACCGGCGGGCACCACCTCTTGATCGACGGCGCCGACAATGCGGCCACCGGGCTGGTGGCCCAATGGCTTCACCAACTCCTGCCCGACCTCACCCCGGCACAGCAACTCGACGTCGCCGTGGTGCGCTCGCTGACCGGGCCGCACCTCGGAGGTGTCCGCCTGTCGCGCACGCCGCCGATGGTCAACCTGCATCCCAGCAGGCTGCTCGCCGCGCTGATCGGCGGCACGGCGCCCGGCGCGGGCAGCGAAGCGCACCACGGCCTGCTGGTCGCCCGAGAACTCGGCGACTTCTCGGGCGCGGAGCTGGACGCGCTGCGTTCGATGATGTGCCGGCGCGAGGTGTCCATCGCCCGCGGTGGTCGTGTGACGCGCTACCCGGCGGGGTTTCAGCTGCTCGCGACGCACACCGCCAGAGCGTCGCGGCTCGCGCCGGTTCTGGTCGACGCCTTCGACATGGCGCACTCGCTGAGCACGTGCGTCGCCGAGCCAACCGATCGAGAGCAGGAAATGCGCCTTCTCGCGCAGGAGCGGGCGGCGGTCTGCGCGGCACGGGCTCGCTCGGTGGGCCGTTGGCGTGGCCGCACCGGCGCGACTGGTGCGGCTGGAGGCGAGCTCAACGCCACGGTGCCAGCCGAGGTGTTGCACGCCGTCCCGCTGCCCGCCGCGACCACCGCCTCTGTACAGGACGCGCAGCAGCGCGGCGTGCTGTCCGTTCGAGGTGGGGACGCCGTACTGCGTCTCGCGTGGACGCTGGCCGACCTCGCCGGCGCCGACGTGCCTTCGGACCGCCACGTCCGCCAGGCGCTGTCGCTGCGCAACGGCCTCGGCGTACGCCGGGATTCCGCGTCGTGCGGTGTCCCGGCGTGACAAGTGGTTCTGTTGCTAGGAAAAGAGGATCTGTGGACGCCGAGTCGGAAGCCAGGGAGGCCGTGCGGGTCTACCGCAGGGTCGAGGTCTACGTCCGCAACGCTATTCGTCAAGGCATGGTTCTTGGCTCCAAAGCGGACTGGGAGCAGTTCGGCGGCGCAGGCTTCACGCAGACGTTCGAGGACCTCGACGAGGCCCTGCGATTCGCCGAGGAGCACAGGCTGTTCTTCAACAACTGCATCGTGGAGGTCTCCTACGTCACCGGCTACGAGGTCGAGCCGACGACGGTTCCCGCCTCCCCATGCCCCTGGGACGTCACGATGGTGCCCGCAGAGCGGACGCTCTCGGTGTGGCGGGACGTTCCCGGCTGGGAAAGCGGTGAACCTGATCGTCGCCGCTACGAACATGTTCACCGGCTCGACGGGGGCACCTACCGGTGAGCGGTCCACACAGGAGCGGGCTGCGCGACCGTCGCGCCGTCTGCGCGCTGGTCACCGCGGCGGCGGTTGCCGCCCTGTGTGCGTGCGTCTACGTCACCCGCCAGGTCCACGCGAACCAGCAGGACGTCACCTGCACGATCACCGGCAAGAGCCTGGGATCCGGCAAACGCCGGCACCGTGAGCGCCGGGTGCACACCGTGCAGTGCGGCACGCTGGCGAACGAAACCTCGTTGTGGTTCTGGAAGAACAGCCGCGATGTGCGCGATGTCGACGAGGAGTTGCGCCCCGGCTCCACCGTCGTCGTCAGGATCGCGGGTCAGCGTCTCGACGCTGTCGACCGCTACCCGAACATCATCCGCGTCGTCGGCCCCGCCAGCTGATCCGCACGGCCATTGGCCCTCTCGTTCACCACGCGCCGCGTCGATGCGAACAACGTGGTGGTTGCTGTGCGGGGGGAAGGGGCAAGCGGGTTCGGACCGGGGGCTGTCGATCTGCTCTGAGCAAATCAGAACGCTCCAGGTCCGTGTCAAGGAGCCCGGCCCGAAAAGCGCGGGCCGAACTCCTTGACACCCCCTTCGGGGCCTTCCACGCCCTGATCTGCCTGCCGCAGATCGGCAGCCCCCTCGGGCCGAACCCACTCGATGAAATTGCCATCGGGGTGGGTGAGGAGGAGGCGGGGTTGTCGGTGACCTGATCACCGATCTGCAAGGGAGTTCTCGCCATGGCTGGAGAGACCACCATCACCGTCGTCGGCAACCTGACCGCCGACCCCGAGCTCCGCTTCACCCAGTCCGGCGCGGCCGTCGCCAGCTTCACCATCGCCTCCACCCCGCGCAACTTCGACCGTCAGTCCGGCGAGTGGAAGGACGGCGACACGCTGTTCCTGCGCTGCAACGTGTGGCGGCAGGTGGCGGAGAACGTCGCCGAGTCGCTGACCAAGGGCACCCGCGTTCTCGTCGAGGGACGGCTCAAGCAGCGTTCGTTCGAGAACAAGGAAGGCCAGAAGGTCACCGTCGTCGAGCTGGATGTCGACGAGATCGGCCCGTCGCTGCGGTACGCGACCGCGAAGGTCAACAAGGTCAGCCGCAACGGCGGCCAGGGTGGTGGCTTCGGCGGCCAGCAGCCGCAAGGTGGCGGCGCGCCCGCCGACGACCCGTGGGGCGCGGCCCCGGCCAACGCCGGCTCCGGCGAGCCCCCGTTCTGATCCACACCCCGGTCGTGGCCCCTCACCTCAGCACCACGGTGAGGGGCCACCACCCGTGCGCTCGTTCCGCTCTCCTGCCAGTTCACCGAGTTGGAGGACTTACCCGTCATGTCGTCCGTTCTGGTCGAGACCTTCGAAACGCCGGCCGCGCAAGCCGGTGGCACCCCGTGGTCCATCGCCATCAACGAGTTCGCCGACAACGCTGCGCGTTTCATGTTCGGGGACGGCATCTACTACCAGGGCCCCGACCTGAAAGGCACCGCGCTTCGGTACCGCCGGCAGTTCGTGCGGTGGCACGGTGCCGCGGGTAGTCGCTACGGCGGTGACTGGGTGGCGCCTGGCCGAACTGTCGTCGAGGTTCCGGGAAGGAAGTGGGCCGTCAAGCGTCCGGAGGACTGCACGGCCGCCGACCGCCGCAGCGCCTGGTTCTACGCCGACGGCCGGCAGATGACCGAGGACGAGGCCGCGGACCTGTCGTCGCCGGAGCCCGTCGTGCTGCTGTGCCTGAACTGCGGGCTCGACGGCACCTGATCCAGCAAGCAAGTTCACCTGCCAGACCTTCTGTCCGAGCTGAGGCGCGTGCCCCCTCGCAGTGGCACAGCTGCCCGCTCACCTCGGCCAGGCGCGCGCCGTCACCCCCCGGCGTCGCGCCTGGCCGAGACCCCGTCCACTCGTGCGCCATCGGTTGTCCACACACCCCAGCTCGGTGTGTGAACAGCCGTAACCGCGCTGAGCAGCGATGTCGTTGTCGAACCTTGGCCGAGAGGGTTGTCATGAGCAAGCAGCACAAGAACGTGGTGTGTCTGGCGCAGCGCCGCGCGGCGGCCGACGCCAAGACCGACGCGCGTGCGCGCTACGAGCGCTGGTCGGCGACGATCGACCTGTGGCGCCAGGGCTACCTCCGCACCACGCGCGAACGTGCCCGCCTCGGCGACGCGACGGTGGCCCCGCAGTACTGGCACTTCCTGCCGCAGAACGTGCGCACCCACCTGGAACGCTCGGGCCAGTTGGAGGAGGAGGTGCCCGGCTTGAGCATGTCGGAGTGGCTGGCCTGGGACCGCCGGTACAGGGCCGATGTCACCGCCTCGGGCGTCTACGAACAGAACATTCGTCGCACGCTGCGCTCGATGCGGCTGGCCCGGCAGACCAACGGCGGCGGCCATGGTGCTGTGGCGGCAGCAGCCTGATCGGGCAAGCAGCCGGTCGCACCACGCACTTCTGCCCAGTGGAGCTCACGCTGTCCGACCGCGCGCCTGCCCGCGTCGACTCGGTCGCAGCACCTGCGAGCTCGTCCTCACCCACATCCCCGGGTTGTCCGCACGACTCGGACAACCGGCATCGAGTTGCGCATCGCGTAGTCCTTCCGCGCCCTTGGAGAGGTTGTCCCATGAACAAGCGGCACAACAACGTCGTGAGCCTGGCGCAGCGCCGCGCGGCCGCCGGGGTCAAGCACGCCGCCCGGTCACGTTACGAGCGCCTGGCGGCGAACTTCGACCGTCACGGCCCAGACGCGTTGCGTACCAAGGTGGAACGGCCGGGGACGGAGCGGCACAGCATCGTCCTGCAGGAGCTCGACGGCAAGTTCGTCGCGTCGTGCGCGTGCGGCGAGTGGCGAAGCAAGCCGATGGGCGCGCCCTACGCCAAGGGCGCCCACACGCGGCACGTCAAAGCGGCCATGCAGACCGGGGCTGTCACGCCAGCCGCCTGAGCCGCCCACGTCACTGCCCCACCGTGGATCGGTTGGGCACCGCGAACACCCGCAGGACCGGCAGTCGAAGCCCTGAGGGCGAGGCGAGCCGACGCCCTGGCCGAGGCGCTCCCCGGTCCTGCGGGCCCTTCACCGCCTCCACCTACCTGCCGCTGCGCGGAGGCGTCGAGTCTTCCTGGCTGAGCTGAGGCGCGCGTCGCCACCACCCGACGCTGCTGCCCGCTCATCCCTCGGCCGGGCACCCGCCTACCCCCATCGGGTCCGCCCGGCCGAGGGCGACTTCTCGACGTCGGGCTCGATACCGAGCCCCCGGGCCGCGACCGGCAAGCCGCCGCCCGTCTGCAGAAAGGTTCCGTCGTGCCTGTTGGCACCTACGCCCCTGGAACGGACCACTTCGATCTCGCCGTGGACTACGGCGGTCTGACCTACAGCATGTTCTTCGGCACCGACACGAACCACACGCCGTTGCCCACCGAGCCGCCGCCCAAGGGCACCGTGTGCCTGTGCCCGTCGTGCCAGAGCGAAGGCTGGTACGCGCAGTCCCCGGTGTGCAGGTTCTGGCGGGCACACTGCGAGGACTGCGACGGCACCCGGTCCTCTCGGGAGTTCGACCGCGGCCGCCCGGCCCGCACGGTGGCCTGCCAGCGCTGCGCCGAGGAGTGGACCGCGGCGGTGAACGAGTTCCGCCGTGTGCTGCGCAACCCGGCAGCGGCCGCGCGGCAGTTGCGCGCGCAGGCCCTCACCCACCGGGCGCTGGCGGTGACCAGGTGAGCCGGTCCGAACTGCGCGCACGACAGCCGTCCAGACATCCCCAGAGTTCCGGTTTCCGCCGTTCGCGCAGGCCAGGTGTCCTACCCTTCGACGACATGAGGTTCTCCTCGTTCGTCGCCTTCCTCCGGTTCATCGGCGCCTTCGGCGCCGGCGCCTACTTCGGTGCCGCAGCCGCGGGACTGGTCGCCGTGGTGACCGGCAGGGTGTTCGCGCCCGGCAGCACGTGGGTGGCCGCGCTCCCGTTCCTGGTCATTCTCGGCGCAGTGCTCACCGCTGGGGCTGCCTGGCTCACGCGGTTGTGGCTGCTGCCCAAGCTCCGGCGTCGGCGGAAGCGCTGGGGTGCCGCGGCCGGGGTCGTTCTCACGCCGCTGGCCGTCGCGTTCGGGGAGCTGGGCGACCTGGCGCCGCTCGGCGTGGTGCTCGTGCTGATCGGTGCGGTGACCACGGCCGTGTTGTGGGTGCGCTGGTTCCGTGCCCGGCTGTACGCCGCAGCTGCTCGCTGACCCGGCGCGGTGCGGATCCCCTCTGCAGCTACACCACGGGGCGGACCGATCCGGTCCGCCCCGTGGTGCAGGTGCGTTATGCGCTGAACGCGTCGGCCGCTGCGCCGTCGTCTCGCGCCGTGGCCTCAGATCGGCCGTCAGCAGCACCTGGCGTGCTCTTCGTGCTGGTCTCCTGCGGCTGTGCGGCCTCGGCGCCGTCGGTGGTGGCCGGTGTTTGTTGTGCGGGCTGGTCCTCGGCCGCGGCTTTCCGTCCGATCGTGATCAGGTGCCGCGCTCGTCTCTCTGGCACGCCCAGCAGTTCGGCGACCTGCTCGACCGTCCGGTCCGACTCGTGGATGGCCAGCGCCGCCCGGCCCTTCACCACGTCCTGCACCGCCGAGTCCCGCTGGAACTGCTCGTGCAGCGCCGCGATGGCACGCTCGTGCGGCGCGATCCTCCGATCGCGCTCCGCCTCCGCCGCGGTGATCCGATCGTCCGCCTCGACGAACATCGCCAACGCCTCGTCGACGCGCTCCTCCTTGAGCCGCTGCTCGGCCAGCTGTGCGCTGTTGCGCTTGCGCAACTCCTCAAGCCTGCGGCTGACGCGGGTCGACCGGCGTACGCGCTGTTTCGGCTCGGCCATGCTGTCCTGCCTCCCCCGGTGGCCTGTGCGTCCGTTGCTCCCCTGCTCGGCGACGTTACGCAGAGGACCGCGGATCTGGCCTTCGCTGGCGGCAAGAACGTGCAAAAGACGGCCGAGGGCGGGGCTCGTTCCGCAGGCGCGCCGTGGCCGAGAACGCAAAAGGCGTGTCCGGCCCGAGGGCTAGACACGCCTTTGTGTGCCGACCGCACAAGCCCCGAGGGGCCTACCGCCGCTCGCGCAGCGGCTCCGCCAAGAATGCGATGACACGGGTGCCGGCGCGATGGGATCACTAGGAAACCCGACCGGCGTCCACAGTGTAGCGGCTCACGCGTCCGGGCGGCACCGCCGCTGAGGGGACAGGCGCGGCGCTCCGGAGGCCGGGCTCGCGTGCCTCGGGGACGCCGGAGCCTGCCGCACCAGTGGTGTGGGTGTCCAGCAAACCGCGCTGGACACCCACACCACCGCCGCGGCACCTGCGCTGCGCCCCCGGACCACGGGGGCACCGGGCCCGCCGGGTCCGGCCGCGCCACGCCAGGAGGGCACTGGCCATGCAGTCCCCGTTCGCTTCCACCCGCACCGCGGATTCCCCGCGCATCGAGGTCGACTACAGCCGCCGCCACGTCAAGTGGGGCCTGACCGGAGGCGACGTCTCCAACCGCTGGTTCGCGCGCACCGTGCCCTGGTTCGACCAGATCGGCGTGCTCGACTACGCCAGCAGCAACTACCCGGCCCCGCAGCGACCTACGGCGAAGACCAGCGGCCCATTCCCGGTCTACGGTGATCCGCTGATCGTGCGGCCCGACCTCGCCAGCGTCTTCTGGCGCGCGGGCAGCGTGCTGTGCGCCGCGCCGATCCGGCGTGGCCGCGTCGACTTCGACGACGCCACCCCGGTCTGGTGGCCGCGGGCTGGTGCCGACCACGACGAGCTCACCGTCATCGAGCACAACCTCGCCCAGTGCAGCGCGCTGCCCACGGTGGACCCGCCGCTGCACGTCGTGCAGGTCGACCGGTCCGGACGGTTGTCGCTGTCGTTCCTGCTCGCCGACGCCGACGGCAGTCCTGTCATCGGGCCGACCCCGCGCCACTACCAGCCGTGGATCAACCCCGAACGGCTGGAGGCCGCCGCCGAGCGCGGCGTGGCCGGTTTCGCGGCGATGTGGGAGGCCCGGCTCGGGGAGCCCAGCGAGGACGGCATCTGGCGGTTCGTCCCGCCCGCCGAGGTGCTCGACACCTTGACCGGTCTCGGGTTCACCGTCACCGGCGCGGCCGCCGAGCAGCCGGGCCTGGTCGCGGCGTTCGACGCCGCCCGAGGCAGCCAGTGGGCGACGGGCTGGTACGGCGGCACGCGCCTGCTCAGCCTGGCCCGCTTCGAACGCGGACGCTATGGCCGCGACGGGCAGTACGACGTGCACGAGCCCGGCTACCGACGCATCGCCGCCGACGAGGACGACGGCTGGTACGGCATGCTCGCTCGCGGCGACGTCGAGACCCTGCCACCCGCCCGGCAGGTCCGCATGGTGTCCGCCTTCCGGTCGGTGACGGTGCCCGCCGGCACCGTCGCGCTGCACGAGCCCGTGCTGATCAGCGGTCCGCTGCCCGTGCTCGACCACGAGGTGAACTGGTCGGCCAGCTGCCGCCGGTGCGGTGTACCGCTGAGCTCCGGGGAAGTCGGGGAGTTCGAGTTCACCCCGTACGTCCACGAGCTGAGCGCCTTCCTGCACCATCGCGGCCCGGAAGCGCTGTGGTGCCCGGCGCACCCGTCGACGGACCGCCGCAGGCCTCACGCTCCGGTCTGCCAGCCCGTCGAACGCCGCCGCCATCGGTAAGCCGAAGGGCCTGAAAGTCCACGCAGACCGTGCACCGCGGCCGCCTGGTCCCCCACTCCAGGCGGCCGCGGGCACACCCGATCACGAGCGGCCCGGCAAGGCGCGTGGCCGGCGGCCCCTGACGCGGGACAACGCCGTCCCGGCCGGCGCCCGGCGCGTCACCTTGAACAGGTGGAGTGGTCACCAGGGCCCCCCTGACCTCGATCGTCTTATGTCGTGCCAGCCGCATCAAGGCACCCAAAAAAGTTTTTGCCTCCGCTCGCTTCGCTCCCTCCGCCAAAATCTTTTTCGGGGCCCACCTTGACCCGTCTGTCACAACACAAGAGATGGCAGGGACAGGGGGAACGGAGAGGAAAGGGCAGCAAAGAGTTAAGCATAAAGGGGCTTTCGTTGTGCCCTCGCGTTTTCCGCGTGCACAAAAGCGCAGGTCAAGGCCTTATCACCGTTGGAAACATTTCGGTAAATAGATGGTCGGATGCAGCTTCAAAGCTTGCAAATGGGCCATTTCGTCGATAAGATCGTCTTGCAAGAAAGAAACACCGGGAACGCCAAGCCTGGTGAAGCGAGAAAATCACTAGTGGGGTAAATTCAATGTCTGCTATCGCTTCCGTGCCGGAAATCCTTGAGGACCTGGCCAAGCTGGTCAGCGCGGGAGAGATTCCCGCCGCCCGCAAGCTGGGTAGGACGCTGATCAAGACCGCCGACATCAACCACCTGTGGCTCATCCGCCGCGTGGCGGACGTGCTGGAGGAGAAGCGTCCGCGTACCGCCGTCGCGTTCCTCCGCCAGATGTGGCAGGAGACCCCCGACCCGATCGCACGGGCGATCATCACGGCGTGCGTGCCCAAGGACGGCGAAACGCGCCACCGCCCCGAGCCCACCCGCCGCCGCAACGACTACCAGCCCCCGCAGCCCGTCACCCGCAGGCGTGACGCGATGGCCAAGCGCGCCCGCAGCCGCCAGCAGCAGGCCGACGCCGCCGACTTTGCCCGCTACCGCGACGACAGCGCCGGGGTAGCCGACGGCGAACAGCTCATGGACCGTGACGACCGCCGCAAGGCCGAAGAGGTCTACGCGTCCGGCATCGACTACGACCGTGCCGCCCTCTACCGGACCGGCCTGGAGTTCCGGTGTCTGACGTGCAACATCGAGCGCGACAAGTACGACCTTGACGCCGACCGGATGAAGGCCGGACACGGTGACGACGGACTGTGCCAGGAATGCAGGGAGAAGGGATGCACCGGCATCCCCGAGCTTCCCGCCGGACACAGCGCGGCTGACGCCGTCTACGCGCGTTGCTCGTTCATCTGGGAACGCGCCGTGACCCCCTCCGCCGCCCGGGTGTTCCTGCAAGGCGAGTGGAAGCGCGCCGTCACGCCCGCCGTGCGCGCCGCCATCGCGGACTACGCACGTGCCCACCTTCCCCAGGAGACGCCCGCCGAGGCTCCCGCCGCGTTGGGTGAGTGCGCAGGCTGCCCAGCGCAGCGTGAACCCAAGGACGTGCGTCACGTGGCCGTTGATGACGGACTGTGCGCCGAGTGCCGCGCGTGTCTGGCCGAACTCGAAGCCGAGGAAGCAGCCGCGAAGGACAACGCCGACGCGACCGCCCACCAGACCGACGAGCAGGCCGAGACCGCGCGCCCCGAGTACCGCCAGCACCGCGCCCCGTCCAAGCGCGCGGCCAAGCGCGCGAAGGGACGCCGCGCCGCCGAGCTGGAGGCCCGCAAGAAGGCCACCAAGGCCCAGCGCGACGCCGCGCGCGCCGCCAAGCGCAGCCGCTGACCGGCAACCCGCCGCCGTGGTCCGGCCGCCGCGCCGGACCACGGCCCCCGTCCTCACTCTTGAGCAGGAGCAGCAAGCATGAGCAACGTCAAGAATTCCGTTACCGGTTCTGTCGTCACCGGTGCGGTTGTCCAGGCGGAAACCGTCACCAGTGACGTGTTTGTCACCGCCCCTCCCACCCACTCCCACGCCGCCGAGGCAGACACCGAGGGAACCGGGGGTGTGCCCGCTACCGATCTCGTGTTGCAGATCGGCGGCCAGACCTTCACGTACCGCAACGGCGTTCTCGTCACGCCGGAGCATGGGAGCGACCAGCGATGAGCACCCGCCCCAGCACCGGCCGCCGCCCGCGCCCGAGCTTTGAGGAAACGCTCATGTTCGACATGCGTCGTGACCTCTCCCCCACGGCACGCCGTCTCAGGCTCGCCAAGGTTGGCGCCCGCCGCCGTGACCGCCGCGCCGCCCGCCAGCGCGGATGGGGCGAATAGCCCCGCGCCCGATCCGCGAAAAGCCCCCCCCCGGTCCCGCCGGGGGGCTTTTCGTGCGCGCGGCCGCCGCACCCCAACCATCCCGCCCGCGCCGCACCCGCCGCCCCGCTCACCTTCCGGCCCCGCGCCGTCCGGCCCGCCCAGCCTGCCGCCCCTCACCCTGCCAGCCGTCCCCGCCGGCACACAGCACCTCTTGCACTCTGAGTGCGCCACGGTTCTGAATCGTTTCCGTAAGCGCGTTTTGCACACCTTTCGCGCTCTCGCTGGACGCTCGCTGGCGAAGCCGATTGGGCTGACTGGTTGTGATCGGCGTGCGCAAGCTCTCGCCCGGTGGGTACGCGTACCTGACCGGCTCGGTGGCGTGCGCTGACCGCGGCTTGGACGCCGGCGAATCGCTGTCGGACTACTACCTGGCGCACGGATATCCACAGGGCCAGTGGTTCGGCCGCGGCGCGGCCGCACTCGGCGTGTCCGGCGAAGTCACCGCCGCGCAGATGAACGCCCTGTTCGGCGAGGGCCGGCACCCCGACGCCGACCGCATCCAGGCAGAGATGATCGCCGCCGGGCACACCGAGGCCGAAGCGCTGGCCGCGACCAAACTCGGCTACCGGTTCGCGCAGTTCGACGGCCTGGACGAGCTCCGGGGCCGGGTGATCGAGGCCTATAAGCAGCACAACCTCGACCACAACCTGCCGCCCGGCGCCCCGATCGACGACGCCACCCGCGCCGGAATCCGCAGGCTGGTCCAGGCCCAGGTCTACGCCGAGAAGCACGACGGTCAGCAGCCCTCCGAGGAGGAGCTGACCAAGTGGCTGGCCGAGCAGAAGAAGTCCATGAAGTCCGCGACATCGGGCTTCGAGCTGGTGTTCGCGCCCCCGAAGTCCGTCAGCGTCACGTGGGCGCTGGGCGATGAGGAGACCCGCGAGCTGGTCGTGAGCCTGCACCGCCAGGCCGTGCTCGACACCCTGACCTACCTGGAGAACACCGTCGCCTACACCCGCAAGGGCGCTGGCGGCTACACCCAGCACGACGTGCAGGGCATCACCGCGGCGATCTTCGAGCACTGGGACAGCCGCTCCGCCGACCCGCACCTGCACACCCACGTGCCGATCAGCACCAAGGTCCAAGGCCCGGACGGGCGCTGGACGTCGCTGGACGGGCGCACCATCCTCGCCGCCGCGGTGACCATGAGCGAGTTCTACAACTCTCGCATCCGTGACTTGTTCCGCGAGCACGGCGCGACCTGGAACGAAAAGCCCTCCGGCGGCATCGACCTCAAGCGGCCGACCTGGGAACTCGACGGCGTGCCCACCGAGCTGCTGGCGGGATTCAGCCAGCGCGCCGCCCAGGTCGAGCAGGAACGCGCCCGTCAGATCGTCGAGTTCCGCCGCCACCACGGCCGCGAGCCCACCCCCAAGGAGATCCTGGAGATCTCCAAACGCGCCCAGTACGGCACCCGCGAGGCCAAGCAGGCACCCCGATCACTCGCCGATCACCTGCGCCGCTGGCGCGGCCAAGCCGAGGAGATCGTCGCCCCGGAGGTCATCGACGAGCTCGGCCAGCGGGTGTTCGGCGGCCAACCCGAAGCCCACTCGGAGGTCAACGTCGGCGAGCTCGCCGAGGCGACGCTGGCCACGGTCTCGGACTACTACTGTCACTTCAACACCTGGAACATCGAGGCCGAGGCGCACCGGCAGACCGCGCACCTGCGCGTCGCCGACGGCGGTCGTGACCAGCTGATCGCCGACGTGGTGCGGGCGGTCTTGCACTCACCCGATCTCGTCTCGCTGGAAGCACCGTCGCTGGTTCCCGAGCCGGACGCGTTGCGCCGCCGCTCCGGCGAGTCGGTGTTCGTGGAGCACAACAGCCAGCGGTTCACCACCGGCCGGACCCTGCGCGAGGAGTCCGCGCTCGCCTCCTGGGGCGGCCTCACCGACGGCCGGCGGCTCGCGCGAAGCACCGTCGAGCAGGCGCTGGCCGGAGCCGGATCGCTCAACCGCGGACAACGCGCCGCCGTCGTCTCGTTCGCGACCTCGGGGCGCCGGGTGCAGCTGCTCTACGCGCCGGCCGGGGCGGGCAAGACCACCACGATGAAGGTGTACGCCAACGCGGTGCGCGCCGAAGGCGGCCGCGTGTACGCGTTCGGGCCGTCCGCGCGGGCCGCGCACGTGCTCGCCGAGGCAATCGACGCGCACCCGCACACCCTGCACCAGGTCACCACCGCGCAGCGGATCAACGTCGCGGAGGAGACGTTCCCCTTCCGCCGCGGCGACGTGCTGATCATCGACGAGGTGTCGATGGCCGGCACGCACACGCTGCACGACGTCGTCGCCTACGCGCTGCGCCGCGGCGCGGACGTGCGGCTGGTCGGCGACGACCGGCAGCTCGCCTCGGTCGAGGCAGGCGGTGCCGTGCGCTGGTTCGAGCACACCAACGGCGCCACCCGGCTCAAAGAGGTCGTGCGGTTCCACGACCCCGGCCAGCGGGCCGCCTCGCTCGCGCTGCACGAGGGCAACCCGGCCGGGCTCGACTACTACTTCGACCAGGGCTGGGTCTCCGAGGGCAGCCGGGAAACCATCCGCGACGCCGCCCACCGGGCCTGGCGCGCCGACCTGGACGCCGGCCGCCAGTCCCTGCTGATCGTCCCGACCAACGAGGACGTCACCGCGCTCAACCTCGAAGCCCGCGCGCTGCGGGTACTGCGCGGCGACGTCGACGCACGCGGCCGGGCAGTACGGCTGCACGACGGCACCACCGCCAGCACCGGCGACTGGGTCGTCACCCGCCGCAACGACCGGCTCAAGACGCTGTTCGGCGGCCGCGACTTCGTCAAGAACGGCGACACCTGGGACGTCGTCGCGGTGCGCCGCGACGGGGCGCTCAAGCTGCGCAACCAGGTCAGCAACGGCACCGTCGTGGTGCCCGCCGACTACGTCGCCGAGGAGGTCGAGCTCGCCTACGCGGCGACGGTCAACCGCGTCCAGGGCATGACCAGCAGGGGCTCCGCGCACGCGATCGCCACCCAGGGCATCTCCCGCGAGCAGCTCTACACGCTGATCACCCGCGCCGTGCAGGACAACCAGGTCTATGTCGAGACCGTGCAGCACACCATCGACTCCCACCAGGAGACCCCGCTCGAGCTGACCGCGCGCGGCGTGCTGGAGGCCGCGCTGGCCCGCTCCTCGGCGGAAACCTCGGCCAACGAGGAACTCCGCGACGCCCTGGCTGCCGCCGAGTCGCTGCGCACCCTGGTCGGGCGGCACGACTACGTCGCCACGCTCGGCGTCGACGAACAGGTCGACGAGGTGCTCACCCAGCACGTCCCCGAGTTGCACGAACAGCCCGCCGCGCCCGCGTTGCGGCAGACGCTGCGCACCGCCGAAACCCTGGGATGGCAGGCCGAACACCTCGTTGTGGCCGCCGTGGCCAGCGGCCCGCTCGACGGCGACGGCGTCGACGACCCCGCAGCGGTTCTGCAGTGGCGCATCGAGCAACGCACCCTGGACGACGACCCGCCCGCACGCATCGCCGGCCCCACCCTCACGGCCATCAACCAGTGGCGCAGCATCATCGAGCACCACCAGGCCACCGCCGCGGTCGAGACGACAGCCTGGGAGCCGGTGTGGAAGAGGGCGGCCGCGGCCGCCGCCGAGGGCCTGGACGCCGACGCCGCGATCACCGACGCGGCCCGCTGGCTCGCTGGGCGTCCCACGAACGATCCCATGCCCGACCACCAGTTCGCCGCCGACGCCGTCGACGCCGCGCTGCGCCAGCAACGCGACCAGGGCGGCGGATGGCAGCCCGCACTGCCATGGCTCGCGCATCCGAACTATCACGAGCTCGGCGAGCAGCCCGAGCTGCTGGACTTCCTGCAGCAGCTCAACGACACCATCGCCGCCCGCGTCACCGAGCTGCGCACCACCGTCATTGCCGACGACCCGGCCTGGACCCGCGGGCTTGGACCACGCCCGCTCGACGACCCCGCGCTCGCCGATCAGTGGGACCACCTGGCCGGGCTCGGTGCCGCCTACCGCGATACCTACGCCATCACCACCGACGACCCCCGCTACCCGCTGGGTCGGGAACCGGAGGGGCAGGGCCTGCGCGCCCGCGCCTGGCAAGACCTCATGACCCAGTGGACGCCGCCGAGCCACGACGACGGCGCCGGCGCCGAACGGACCGCGCACGCGCACCAGGCCAGCGCGCTCGACCGGCTGCGCGAGGACCTCGACCCGGACGAGCTGCTGGCCGCGCTCGCCGACGACGAGACGGTCTCCACAACACCGCTCGAGGAACGGCTTGACGACCTGGTCCGCCGCTACGAACGCGGCACGCACGCCGCCAGCGAGCAGCACGTCGACGACCAGATCACGCACGTGCTCACCGCGCGCGCACCGTCCACGCTGGCCCGCGACGCCGAACCGGCGCTGCGCTGGCTGCTGCACCGAGCGCACGACCAGGGCTGGACCGTCGAACAGGCCGTCCCCGATGCCGACAGTCTGACCGGTCTGCACGGCGCGCGGGACCCGGCCGCAGTGCTCTACCGACTGGTCGAGCAGCGCATCCAGCGCGCCGACCCGCCCAGCGAACCGGTACGCGAACGCGGCCCGCTGCCCTGGCTCGACGCGGCCGATCCGGCGGCGCTGGCCGACCGGCCCGACCTCGCCGGGCACCTCGAACTGCTCGCCCAGGCGATCACCAACCGCGCGGAACAGCTGCGCGACGACGTGGCCGACGAGCAGCCTGAGTGGACGAAGGGCCTCGGTCCACGCCCGGTCGACCCGACGGCCGCAGCGAGGTGGGACGAGCTCGCGGGCGCGGCCGCCGCCTACCGCGAGACCTACCGCATCCGCACCACCAGCCCCGACATCCCGCTCGGCCCGCAGCCCCGCCGCGACGGCGCTCAAGCACGTGCCTGGACCAACCTCACCGAGCAATGGAGGCCCATCGTGACCACGCCAGAGGACCAGTACTCCACCAACCAGCAGCGCATCGACAGGCTGCGCGACCAGGTCATCGACCGCGCCGACGACCTCACCGAAGACGCCGAGGAGCTGGCAGCCGACCTGCGCGAGACCGCGCGCGCGGTGGAAAGCGCAGAGGAGCTGCACCGGTACGACGACGTGGAAGACGTTGGCGAGCACCACGACCTCAACTCCGGGTTGGCCTATTGATCCAGATCGGCCCGAAACGGCGCGCTGGCCCCGCACCCGGCGGTTCCCCTTGGCGCATGCTCACTGCGGCGTCCGTGCGCCCCGCAACGGCCTTACCTGCGAGCAGACAGCAGCCGCATTGGATTCGGCTTCCGGGGCGGTACGGGCAGCGCAGCCCGCAGCCTCGCACGCCTTCAGCGTGAGATGGGACAGCTGAAGCGTAGGCTCGGCTTGCCCAGCCGCAGTAGACCTTGGCGTCGTCTAGGCACAGCCGGGCGTCCGTGGCGGGATACAACGCCGCACATGATCGACATGCCACGCGGCCGGAACCAACAGGTGATGCCTTGGGTGCCTCCAGCCCAGCGTCGCGTCACCACCCGGTGGCTACGAGACGGCGGTCCAGCGGGCTGTGCGGTCCCCGTTGCGCAGGGACGCGACGCGGTGCCCGAGTTCGGTGGCAGCTGCGGGAACGGTTGAGGCGAGGCGGAGGTAGGACGAGAGCGAGTGCATCTCGATGATGTCGCGCACCACGACCCATCCCTTCCAGCCCAGCAGGTCGTAGCCGTACGCCGTGAGCAGAGCTCGTCGTTCGGCTTCGCTCTGGTGGAAGTGGTCGGGCAGAGCGGAGACGAGGTCGAATTCCCGCGGCCCGAGGCAGACCTGGTCGAAGTCGATCAGCTTCCAGCCGTCGCTGAAGACCACGTTCTCCGCGTGCACGTCGCAGTGCACCAGGCCTTTGCCGAGCGGCCAGTCCGTGTGGTCATAGGTCTGTACAAGGTGTTCCGCCCGGTTCTGCAGCCACCTCCTGTCCTGTTCGGACAGAACAGGCTCGTCGCGGGCGCGGTCGTCGGCCAGCGCTTCCCGCAATCGGACGAGGGGCTCGTGCGGTGGGACGGGGAACGGCGGCGCTGGGGTGTTGTGCAGGCGGCGGATCAGGTCGGCGATTTCGTGCATCGGCGGGTTTTCGAGTGCCGGGCGGTACGGCCAGAACGTGGCGATCGCGCCGGCGGCCTCGACGGGCTGGTCGCCTCCGGCCGGTGCCAGGGCGATCGTGGGGTCCTGTTCGGCGAGCCATCGCGTCACCATGACCGTGGTGCGCGCTCGTTGCCGGCGCAGGTCCGTCGCTGGCGCCATGCGGATCACGAGGTCGTCGTGCGGGAGCAGGTAGACCGCGTTGGATCGGGCGTGCAGCAGCTGCGCGTCGGCGCTGTCGACCCCGTACTCGGCGCACAGCGCGCGGAGCTGGTCAGGGCCGGGCAGCGCGCCGTCGGTTGCGGTGGCGCTCACGCGGCCGTCGCCTCGATGATGCGCCGGCGCAGGTCCGCGACGTCCTGGTGGTGCGAGAGCTGCAGCGCGGTGTCGGCCAGCCGGTGCAGGCGAGCGAGTGGCCGCCGGGAGGACAGGGCGGTGATGGCCGTGACCGCCTGGTGGCCCGCCGTCACGGCCGCGGGGATGTCGCCGACGCGCAGCAGGCAGCTCGCCAGGCCGGGGAGGTTGACTGCGGCCGAGCGGGCGTAGTCGCCGCCGTAGCCGTCTATGGCCGAACGCAGGTGGCCGATCGCTTTGGCCGCGGCGGTCTCTGCCGCGGCCCGGTTCGTGCCGGCGACGGCCTCGGACAGCAGGAAGAGGGCGTGTCCGTGTTGCGCGGCGATCTCCGCGGGCCCGACGTGGGTGGCCCAGGGCGCTGCGGTGGTCGGGTCGGCGTCGGCGTATCGCTGGTGGGCCATGTCCAGTGCGCGATGGGTGGAGTCGATCTCTCCCTGGGCGGCACGGCACCAGGCCCGATTGATGTCGAGGTAGGACCGGGTGCTGACGCTGACGGGATAGCGGTGGCCGGCGACCACGGCGGTGGCCAGCTCGGTGAGTTTGAAGGCCTCGTGTGGGTCGCGCAGATGCAGGGACTGGTGGGCCATGTCGAGCAGGACGTCGACCATGAGGTCCGCGCTGCTCTCGACGTCAGCGTGCCGGGCCTCGTCGAGCGCGAGCAGCCAGTGCACGCGGGCGTCGTGGTGCCCGCCCATGTCATAGCTCATCCAGGCGGCGACCATCGCGGCCTCGGCGGTCGCCAGATGCAGGTCGGCACGTACCTGATTGGTGCAGGTGGCGTTCTTGAGCAGGCGGGCGAACCGCACGTGCGCTCGCGCGTCCGCGCGCTTGATGCCGCCGCCTTGCCGGTTGTCCCACCGGCGATAGATCGTGGTCGTGGCGCGTAGCGCTGTCACGTCGGGCGTGTCGATGCGTCTGGGCGTGTACAGGTCGTCGTGGCGGGGTCGTAGTTGCCGCAGGTGAGCCATCTCGGGCACGCCGATGCCCAGGGCCGCCGCTGTGGCGAGCTCGAAAAAGTTCCTGTCGTTCAACCAGTTCGTGCTCGTACCGGGTGCCGCGCCGAATCCCAGCAGCGGTGCGGGGATGCAGAGCGCGTTGGCGACCCGGATGACCGGATCCAGGTTCTCCAGCGTCTTGACTTTGCGTTCGATCTTGGACACCCACGACTGATCCATGCCCGTCGCGTCGGCGAGACCCTGCTGGGAGAGGCCGAGCTCGGCACGTAGTGCCAGGAATACGGCGCTCCAGTCGCGCTGGGCAAGGGCGGCGCGCAGCGCGGGGCGTTCGTAGAAGCCCTTGGGCACCATCAGGCCCTCGAACGCCGGTTCTTCTCGCCCCGTCATGGCCTCATTCCCCGCGTCTGTCAGTTGATGTCGCAGCGTAGCGCCACTTCAACCCTGGGTGTGACTGCCCTCACTAGTGGTGACCCCGTACCAGATTTGGCCGCAGTGAGGAAGGTCCGTCGGACCTAGGTCCGACGGACCTTCCTCACGAGGATCTTTCCGAGCATGGTTCTCGCTCATGACGCAGGCGCTCATCTCGCCCCAAACGTATGTGAGGGACGTGATGCGGACGCCTGTCGACCGGCTTCGTGGGGCACCACCCACGCTTCGCGCCAGCCGGCGCGGCGAGCGTTGATCACCGCCGCTGGACACCGCGCCGCGGTTTACCGCTTGGCGAGGGTCTTGGCCGCTGTGCTGGAGCACCCCGACTGATCATCTGAAGCGTGTGAGGAGCGCTGACCGAGATGGCGGACAAGGCCGCAGTCAAAGGAAAACAGGTCACCGGTGCTGCCCGCATCGCGCTGAGTGTGAGCTTGGGGACGAAGTACGAGAAGGGGGCCAGCATCCTCGCCCTGGCCGAGGACATCGGCCGCTCGTACGGCTTAGTGCGCCGTCTTCTCTGCGAGGCCGGCGTGGAGCTGCGACCGCGTGGCGGCGGACATGGCCGACGGGCAAGTCCGGCACGTCGCAAAGCGGCAACCACAAGGACGGCGAACCGCCCGTCTCGAAAACCGCTCACCGGGCCTTGATGGACAGCCCTGGTCGCGCCGCCATCACAAGCGGTGCGGTTCGGACGGATCGTCGCACCACGCTGAGGTGCCCATCCGTCCGCAGACCACCACGGCCGCGGACACGATCCCTGCTCGGTGCGGAACTCGGTGAAGTAACTCCTGTATTCGGGGGGAAGGAGGGCAAGTTGTCGTGCGCGACCACCCGGCGATGTTGATCGCCTCGGACTTCTTTTGCTGCACCTTCGAAGATCTGCATGAGAGCCGCCAGAACTGCGCCCTCGAGATCGCCCGGACGGGAACAGCGTCAGGACTGCTCTTCGAACAACTGCTCCTGGGCAGTATCGACATCGTCGATGGCAGCATCGAGATCGCAGAGCGCCTGCTCCCGCCGAAACTGCCCGATCACCGGCCTCCGACCGAGCCGGAACTGGAATGGCGTCGCCAGGTCCTGCTCGGCCGCGAAGACGAGTTGTTCCAGGAGCGCCGGTCGTTCATCCAGCGATCCCGGCTAGAGCACCTGCGGCAGTGGCTCCCGGTGTTCGCGACCGACAGCTGCGAGAAAGTCGGACAGCGATTGCTGGCCTTGAACAAGGCCCACCACGTGAACCCGGGATTGCTGCGTCGCCAGCGAATCGTTGTTCCTACGCCTGAGTGGCGCGTCGCTCCAGCAAGGATCCTGGCCGCTCTGCTGAAGCAGCCCGGCACACCAGATCAGCCCGGCACGGCGATTCAACCGTGGCATGCGGCGACGCTGGCGCTGCTGAAGATCACCCGAATCTCGGAGTACGTCTTCGACGACCTCGATCAGGATGCCCTGGATCGAATGGATCAGATCGTGACGGGCGCCCTGTCCACCTGGCCCGCCGCACGCCAGCTCGTCGACACGACTGCCGCAGTGATGAAGGCCAGCGCCTACGCCCACTAGCCGCCACACCAGTCACCTCCTGTCCCCTCTATCCCTGTACGGAGCCGCACCGAAATGTCCACCAAGCCCAAGGGCACGCCACCAGACGCGAGAGCGTCGGCACCCGAGGTCGACGAGGCAGCAGCGCTCGTCGCGAAGAACCAGCTGTCCGCTCGCCGGATCGCGGCGTTCCTGCTTGCCTCCGTGACGCTGCTGACGGTCGTGACCGGTGTCATCCCCACCGGCTTCACGGCCGCCGGGGTAACCGCGATTCCTGGCGCGTTTGTGATCGTCTTCGCGATGCTGCTGGTATTTCTCCCATCGTTCTTCGCGATGGGACGCATGATCCGCGGCACCACCAAGGCGTTCTACGCCTACTGCGCAACCGGCCTGAGTCGCCCGGTGGGCATCGGGGTGTCGTTCATCGCACTCGGCGCGTACGCGGCACTCCAGGTCGGTCTGTACGGAGTTTTCGGCGACGTCGCGCTGACGACGGTGGCCCCGGTGCTTCCGAAGACGGTGTTCGGCGCGACGCCGAGCCCGTGGTGGTTCGCTCTGGCCGCCTGGGCGTTCACCGCCTGGCGTGGCCGCAGCCGGCTCAAACAAAACAGCACGGTGCTGCTCGCCGTGGTCGTCGCCGAGCTGGCGTGGATCCTGCCTTTCACGATCATGAACTTCGCGCACCCAGCAGAGGGAACCAGCATCATCGCTGCGGTCGACGACGCGTTCGTTCCCGCCACTCCGTCGATCATGGGCATCGCCGTGCTGATCTGCGTGCTGGCCATCATCGGCATCGAGAATCCGCCCCTGTACCTGTCGAAAGCCCGCGAGCCCAAGCACCGTACCGCACGCCGTGCGGCCTACGGCTCCGTCGTGATCATGGCGATCATCTACATCAGCTCCTCCTTCTCGATGATCATCACCGCGGGACCGAACGAGGTCATCGGCGCATCGGGCGCGGGCCCCGAGATGGTGTGGTCGATGGCCGAGCACAACATCGCGGACTGGTTTGCGATCACCGGACGGCTCCTGTTCCTCGGCACCGTGCTCGCCGCGATGGTCGCCTTCCACGTGACCGTCACCTTCTACGCCCAGAACCTCGGCAGCGAGGGCATCCTGTGGTCGTGGGTCGGCAAGCTGTCGCACAAGACCCTCTCACCCCGCAACGCCTCCGCCGTCATGAGCGTGATCGCGTTCGCCGTCGTCGTGCTCGCGTGGGCGCTGAACTGGAAGCCGACTGAGGGACTGTTCTTCATCGGCGGCACGATCGGCGCTGTCGGCGTGGTGATGATGCTCTTCCTGACGAGCCTGTCGTTCATCGGGCACTTCAGCCGCAGCCCCGGCAACCACTCGCTCCGGATCCGCGTGGTGGCCCCGGCCATCTCCGCGACCGCCATGTTCGTGGTGTTCTGCCTGGCGGTGTGGAACTTCGGGCTCCTCATCAACAATCCCGAGTCGAAGCTCGGCTGGATCGTCGCCGGCCTGTACGTGCTGGCCCTGCTCGGCGGCGTCGGCTACGGCTTGTGGCTTCGCCGCAACGCGCCAGGGAGATACAACAAGATCGCCGAGGACGACACCGGCGCCGAGGATGTGGCAGTCGCATGAAGACGACGACCACAACGAACATCGCGATCGTCGACGGCCGCGTCGACAAGGCCTACCCGATCGCAAGCCTCGACCAGGCCGGGATCACTGTCGACGACGTCGCGGGCCTGCTCGCCACCGCGTTCTTCCCTCTTCCCCAGGCACAGTGGCTTGTTCCCAGCGCCGATGAGCGATTCAGTCCGCTGCGCAACCACTTCGGCCTCAACATCGAATACGCGCTGCGGCACGGCAACGTCGACCTCAGGTCGGACATGCGGGCCGTGGCGGTGTGGGCCCACGCTCCGAACGGGTACCTGCCCGATTCCGAACCGGACTACGCCGACCGGCTCGAGCAGGGAACTGGCCCGTACTACGACAGGTTCGAGACCTTCGACGACACGTTGATGGCCCACCACCTTCCCGGCGTGGGCCATCACTACCTGATGTTCGTGGGTGTGCTTCCCGAGTTCCGGGGCCTTGGCTATGGCACCACGCTGCTCAACCTGCATCACCGCCGCCTGGACGACGACGGCATGGCGGCGTTCCTGGAAGCGGCCACTCCTCAAAACGTCACCCAGTACCGGCGCCACGACTACACCTTGTGCGGCACGTACGACCTGCCGCCGGACGGCCCGGCCATGCACCGCATGTGGCGTGAACCCCGTGGCGCCACAGACCAATCCCCTTGATGCCGCTGTCGACTGCGGTCGCTGCACACAACACCGATGCACGGTCGGTGTCCCGCACTGCGGCGACCGCAGGCAACTGGGGGTGACGGTGGCGCAGAGCTCAGAGGTTCCCCCTTCTCGCGAGAGCCCTGCGCCACCGTCCACACCACCTCACGCCGCAACTACCGTGTTTGGACTCAGCATCCCCATGGCACACAACGTTTCTTCTCACCGCACAACGCCACGCCTGGCACGGTGGCAACAGCACTGCGCGAGGACCGCCGACATCCTGTGCGGGTCTCTGTCCCCACAGGATCAGCAGCACTACCCGACCGCGGTGATCGCCTACTGCCGCTGGTACGACACCACCGATACCGCCACCGCCGGAGCGCTGCGCGCCGAGGCCGATGGGCAGTTCAGCGACCAACTCGCTGACGTCGCGACCGCCATGGCCGTCCTGCACTTCGCGGTCGACGAGGGGTGGCTGCCCGCCGACGAGTTGGCCTCGTTGCGCGCGTACTTCGCGGAGACCCCCGCGCATGTGTTCGTCGAAGGCATCCTCGCCGACGTGGTCGCACTCCCCCGCCCCGTACCCCAGGACGTTCGATCATCATGCTGACCAGGCGCTTCACCTGTTCCCTCGTCGTGGCGGCACTGATGCTTGCCGGCTGCCACGACGGGGGCGACTCCTTCTCTCAGGCCGTGCAGCACGCGCCCTCCACTCCGCCGCCGAGCTCGCAGGTGAGCGCGGTGGAGACCACCGCCGCTCCCACCCGGGAGGTGTCGCTGAGGCCCCGTGAGATCCGGTTCGACGAGGACACCAAACCCTGCGACCTGCTGCTGCCCAGCCAGGTCGATCGGCTTGCTGGTGACCAACGTAAGCGGACTCCCGGCACCGAGCGCACGTGGCGCAGTCCAACCTGCCACTTCGGCGGTCCCACCCGGACATGGTCGGTCACAACGGTGACCGAGACCGGTGTCGAGTTCCGCTTCGACGTGCACAAGCTGTACGGCCAGCTGCAGGTGAACTCCGCCTATCCGATCGCCCTGGGGTTCCCGGTCTACAGCGCGGTCGACCCCGCGCGTGAGGCCGTGTCTTGCTACCTGGCTATCGACACGGCCAAGGAGCAGATGCTGGTGATCGGCATCGAGCTCACACCACCGGTGAACAAGCGGCTTCCGTGCACCGAGGCACGGCCGATCGCCGAAGAGGCCATGCGCACCCTGATCACCTGACCGCGTTCAGCCCGAAAGCGAAGGTCTCGACACCAAGTGACCGCTGATCGAGGACTCCCTATAGACGTTTCGTCGCCGAAATGCCGCGGATTGTGTCGGCGCGGCTGAACTGGCGACGAGGCGGTGCCGCAGCAGACGCGTCGCGGGGCCGCGGCGCAGCGGCGGCTGTAGGTGGCGGTGCAACCAACACCAGCACACCGCCACCTACAGCACACGATCGCGATTGAGCTGGCGTACGTCCGAACCGATCTCGGCGCGACGCGACACATGCAGCACGACCCAAGCCAGGACGCCGCATCCGGTTCGATCCGCGTCACGGCCGCAGCCTTTCCCAGGCCGAGAGGCCTCACCTGACAAGGAGGAGACCGTGTACACCAGCGTCACCGGACGAGCTCCATGGAGCCGCGGCCCCATGGTGACCGAGCCGGACCGCGACGCGCCCGTCGGCAAGCAGCGCGCGATTTTCGCCTGCCCGCGCGGTCACGAGTTCACACGATCGTTCGCCCTCGACGCCGAGGTGCCACACGAATGGGAATGCGCGCACCACGGCACAAGGGCACCGGGACTGTTTCGCGCGGCGACCGACCAGCGCGATCCGGCCACCCCGGGCAAGACGCACTGGGATCACGTGCTGGAGCGACGCACCGAACCCGACCTCGAAGCGATCTTGAACGACGCGCTCGCACGTCTCGCGCGAGACCGCGGCGAGACCGCGAGCATCGCGCCGCCACACGGATCGAGCACCTGACTCACAGTCCGCGCATCTGCGCGAACTCAAGCCCCGGGCATCGACATGCCCGGTCGTGTAACGCAAGAGAAATGAGGATCGAGCCGTCTTGAGAAGCAATATTCAGCGAGCGACGGTCGCGCTGCTCGCAACGGTCACGCTGGTGACCGCCGGCGCGACGGCCACCGTCGCCCAGCCCGATACGCCGCCCTCGGGCGACATCAGCACCCAGGTAGTCGGCGGCCGTCAGGCGACCCAGCTGCCCCCAGGCCTCGCCGCGCTGGAGTACGACTCGGAGTCAGGGTTCCGCGACGACCACCAGACCTGCACCACCGTCCTGCTCGAGAAGCCCGGCAGGCCGGGATGGGTCCAGTCTGGCCTGACGGCCGCACACTGCGTCAGCGAGCGGCCGGCAGGACCGTCGGCTGCATCCACGCGGCTGGCCGGAGAGTTCGGCTCGCCGATCTGGGTGCCGGTGAAGGACCGGAAATTCCAGCTTCGCGCGGGCTCGTTGGACCGCACGCTGGTGGCCCCGCTTCCGATCACGCAGGTCGTGATCGCCCCGTGGTGGAAGTGGATCCCCGGCGGCCCCGACCCGGTCGACCCGACGCCGGCCGCCGACCTCGCGATGTTCTTTCTGGCTGAGCCGATCCAGGTGCGCGGTGCGACGGTGGACAGCGCCGAACCGCGGCCGGGTACGCCCGTCCGGGCGGTCGGCTGGGGCCGCACGTCCAACCTCTCGGCCGCCACCCCCACCATCGCCAACGAGCTGCGCACCAGGATCATCCGGCCGCAGGAGTGCGCCGCGGGAGACATCTCCCTGCACGATCTGTGCACCGCCAACCCCGGCGGAGACGGCGCGTGCAACGCCGACTCCGGAGCCGGGGTCTACGTGCCGGTCAACGGCCGGTTGCTGGTCACGGGGCTGGTCAGCCGGGGCGCCACCGCGCTGTGCGGCGGCAGTCCCGACGTTCACCAGGGCCTCGGCAACTTCAAACCGTGGATCGACAAGGTGCAGAACGGCACGATCCGCATCGACCTGCCGCTGACTCCCGAGCAGGGCGGCCCGATCGCGCACCCGACCATCAAGTTCACCACCACCGAGGCAATCGAGCTGCCGAAGTGGGTTCCCGTTCGCTAGCTGACCTCGGCGCGCGGCGCACCTCGCCACGCGACCGTCACCTGTCCTGACCGTGACAGGGCGAACCAACCCGGCGCGCCGTCATCGTGGCGGCGCGCCGAGGTTGTCGTCCGCCGCACGACATGGAACGCGTTCCCGTCCAGTCCCTTCAGGCACGAGGGCACGTCGCCACTGCCCTGGCACGAGTCCCTCGGCGGTTCGGCGGCGTTTCGGTGCCGCCGAACCGCACCTGCCCAGCATCGCCGTCAGAGTCGTCGATGCAGCTAGGGGGCTTGTGAGGTCCCTGAGGGAAAGCGTTGTTCCCACCAAAAGTGGAGTGGCTGTGACGGTGTGAAGCGACGTCACTTGCTGGTCAATTCCGACGTCACTTCGTCGGTCAAACCATGATCAATGTCGGTGAATTTTGACGTCGGTGCCCGCTGGTTGCGATGTGTTTTTCCGGCTCCGTGCGGGCCGTGGTCAGGCGCGTGGGACGAACCGGGCAACTCCGTCGCCGACCGCGACGTGCCAGTGCAAGTGCTTGTTGTGTTGTTCGTTGCCCAGGGTGGTCAGCACCTGGCAACCGCCGTGCTGATCAACAGCCCAGGCCGCGATCTTCTTGACGGTGGTCAGCAGTTCTATGGTCAAGTCGTCGTCCAGGTCGAGCAGCGAGGAGACGTGCCGGGTGGGGATCACGATGATGTGATCGGTGCCGAAGCCGGGCAGAGGTGGGCGGAACGCGAGCGTGTTCTCGGTCTGTGCGAGTACCCCGATCTTCACTTTGCCTGGAATTACCTCGTCGCAGTACCAGTCCGGCCCCATGCCTCGACCCTAGCCGCGACGCGTCGAGTCACGCGCCCTGGTGCGCGCGGGCGCGGGTCTGGGCGAGCCGGTAGGAATCGGTGCCGGTCTCGATGATGTTGCCGCCGTAGGTGAGCCTGTCGACGATCGCGGCGCAGAGCCGCGGGTCGGTGAAGGTCTTGGTCCAGCCGCTGAAACTCTCGTTCGAGGCGATCGCGACGGAGTTTTTCTCCTCACGCTCAGTCAGTACCTGGAACAGCAGTTCGGCGCCGCGGCGGTCGAGCTCCATGTAGCCGCAGAGCGTCCGCGACCACATCCTCAAATGCCGGAGCCACCGTGTTGGCGGCGGGGTCGTCGATGTCGCTTTCCGCAAGCGGGGCGAGTGCCGCGGCGACGGTCGTGATCGTGACCTCCACCGCGTCGACGAGCACCGCGATCGGGTCCAGCTTTGGACCGGAGGCGCCGGCACCGGACGCAGCTGCTGTCACAACCAGCGATGCTAGTTGACGCTGTGTGCCGCACCGCGTGCCTGCCGGTTTCAGGCAAACACCTTCATCCACCGCTGTTGTTGGAGGCAGCGCCGCCGCGCACGTTGATGTCCGCGGCCCGAACCAGGTCCGGTGTCTTCGGATAGCGCAGGTACCAGGCGTTGATCTCGGCGCCGCCCTGGGCGTCGGTGGACGCGTTGAGTGCCTGCTTGCGCATGGCGGCACGCACGGCCTCGACGAACCTGCCCGGCCACGTCGTCGCGCGGATCGCCTTGATGATCCCGGTCTTGGAGTCGACCAGCTGCACGATCACCTGCAGGTGCCCTTCCGCGGCGATCAGCGGCAGGCCGGTCGGTGCGTCGAGCTGCCTGCAGGCCTGCCACGGGGTGTCCGCCCACGGGCGGGTCCCGAACCGGTGAGCGAGGATCAGCGCGTGCTCGCCGGCGAGCAGCGCGAATCGGGCCTCCCCTTCCCGCACGTCCTGGATCTCGGTCTCGTTGGGCGCGCTGTAGAGCATCAACAGCTCGACGCCCTGGTCGGACAGCCGCCATTGGCACACGTTGTCCGGCCACGGGTGGGTCCTGCCGGGCTGATACAGCTCGCCGACGGCGTGCCGATGCAGGGGTTCGGGTTCGCGCGCCTGGTCGGCGTCGTACTCGTCATCGGCCGGGTCGGTGATCAGTCCCAGGTTCGGGTCGTAAGGCAGGTCGCATTGCACGAGGCCTTCCGGCGTGAGCTTCCAGCCGGCGCGCAGCACAGCTTTGACCGATGCAGGGCGGTGAGGTGCATGTCGTGTGCGGCGGACGAGATCTGCGTGCTCATTGCTTCACCAGTTCGCTTCCGTGGACGGGCTGTGATGAGGTGTCGAGCCGGGCAGCCCGACGTTGGCTGATCACTGCGTGGGTGCGGGTGTGCGGACCGCCGCGAGCCAGGCCGGGTAGGCGTTCTCCTTGAGCTTCATCTGCTCGAGCACCTTGCCGAGCTCGTCGCTGCGTTCGCCGTTGATCTTCAGTGCTTCGGTGATGCACTCGTCGGCGGTCGCGTCGAACGCGGCGTAGGCCTCGTCGGCCTCCTCGCGGGCCGCGGCGATCTCGGCGACGTCACCGCCTGTTCGTGCGGCGGCAAGGGCGTCCGTGGCGTCGGTCCAGCGTCGATGCGCGGTGTCCTGCAGCTCTTTGAGCTCGGCCAGTCGCGCGTCGGTCGCCGGCGACTTGGCGTGGCTGGCTGCGATCAAGGCGTCGAGCTTGCGCTGTTCATCTCGGTAGGCGGTGAACAACGCCTCGGAAGCGCAGGCGGTCGACGTCGGGGGCATGGGGTTGTCCCTTCGTGCGTCGTGGTGCGGTGCGGCCACGACGTCAGTGGAGTGGGCCGTGCTCGGTGTGGAACGCCCCGGACGCCGTGCGGGCCGACTGGGGTTGATGACTCCAGCTCAGGTGGTCTGGCCTGTGACGTGGTCACTGTTCGTCCAGTCCGAGTAGCTCAGGGTGCAGTGCCTCGGTGAGCAGCTGGGCAAGCTGGCCCAGCAGGAAACGGATGCGCAGATGGCGAAACCCGTCGACGGGCGCCAGCGGCAGCGGGGCGTTGCTCGACCAGGTGCTCCATCCTTCCGGCGTGGTGGCGTTGTTGTCCGTGGCGGTGGACAACGTCACCTGGATCGACGGTCCTCCGTCGGCCGGCAGGCCGACGTTCAGCGTGGCGGTGCCGATGATCGCGTCCGCGCCGTAAGCCACGAGCAGGGCTTCGTTGGTGAACGCCGCGAGGTCCTCGCGCGAGGCCTCGTCGGCCCACTGCTGGTGCGCGGCACGGCCCGCATCAGCGCCGTAGTCGGCGATCGCGTCCAGCCACCCGGCGCGTTCCTCCGCGGAGGTGCGGCCGTTGGTCCCCGGCAGGTCCGGGTCGAGCAGATGGGCGATCGAGGTGATGATCTGATGCGCCTTCCACGCCGCGAGCGCCAGTGGTTCCGGGGTGGCGCTGAGCATCGCCGGTGCGAGCACAACGGACATGTGTGCGGCGAGGCCGGCGAGCTGCCCGTGAGTCAGCGGCGCGTAGCGTGGTGTGGCCGCCGAGCCGTGGCGGTCCTGCCGGGGGTTGATGTCCCTGGCGCGCAGATCTTCGTACACCGTTTGCCTGGTGACGTCGGCGGCAGCCGCGAGAGCGCTGACGTTGCGCTCGCCCAGGTACCACGCCGCGGCGATCAGGTCACCGCGCTCGACCGGCATGCGATCGCGTTGCAGGGGCCAGGCTCGCAACGCAGTCATCGCGGCGAGCAGCGCAGGTCCTGCTTCTGGATCAGTCACCACCACAGTAAAGTGTCTAGTCACTAGACATGTCCAGCTACTAGACACTTTTGGGTTATGCGACGGCAGCCCGGGCACGCGTTGGGACTTGCGGCATCGGCCTCACCAGGATGAACAATCCGGCTAACTTTCAGTCAACACTGAAGCTATAGAGCTTAGTGGTGAACGAACATCGGTCTTGGCCGGCTGTGGTCCTCACTGTGTGGGGAGCAGATGGCTGGGCGGGTGCAACCTGGCGAACAGCTGCCCGAGCACGCGGACCGTGGTCATCGCGCCGGGAAGGAACAGTTGAGGATCATCGGCCTCGATCTCGGCATACTGTTCCGGCTCAGTTACCGGATGGCCGCCGATGCCCAGTTCTGCCACCCCGTGGCGATGCCGGTGATACCAGGATTTCCCTTGGTAGACACCGACTACTTGGACCGGTGCATAGCCACCGACTTCCAGCACGAGGGCATTGTCCACGAGGACCGGGATCGCGGCCGTGATGAACGCGATCCTGGCCCGTTCGGCGCCGTTGAGATTCTCCAGCGGGTCAGCGATGCGTTGTCGAGGCGGTCGGACATACGTGAAGCCGGGCGGATCGACCGCTTCCGCCGCCGGGCCCAGCAGGTGGTGCGGGTAGCGGTAGCCGGGATCTCCGGCTTCTCGGCAGAGCTCTTCCCAGCGTGCCCGGTCGGCCTCGACGGTGTCGATCAACGGGTCCCCCGGTGCCGCGTCACCGTGCAGCAGATCGCGGGCCTCGATGGGAACCATGAGTGCGGCCAGTGTGTTCTGCACCTGGACAGCTGCCGCGTCAGAGGCATGGCCGGGGTCAGGGACGGCGTGTTCGAGGTGCTCGGTGAACAGGTGCAGGCGCGCCAGAAGCGCGAAGTCGTGGCCGGCCGCCGCAGCTCGCCGACGAGCGCGTTCGGTCACGGCCCAGGGGTGGTCGGACAGCAGCCACTCCTGCGCGCCGGGATAGCTGGTGTCGTAGCCGGACAGGTCGGGGATCACCTGTCAGTCCTTCCTCGTTGCCGACGAGACCGCCGCGCGGGTTCGATCGTGTGAGTGGCAAGGACTGTAGGGCCTGGAGTCAGGGCGTCGTCCCCTGCCCGCCGCCGACCTCGTGGACGGGCACCGCTGGGCGGATCTGGGTGACCATATTCACGGCGGACGTCGCGCCCGGCGCCAGCGCCAGCACGACGATCAGCACGGCGGCACGGATGGTGCGGGCGTTGCTGGACAGGATGCTGTCGAGCAGCGCGAGCATGTTCTTCGTCATGCCAGAAGCGTGCCGAGGGCAGTTGCGATCACGTTGGCATCGGGTTGGGATTGCGTTGCCAATCGGTTTCCCGCGATGAACTCGCCGAGCGTTCGCGCAGAGTCCAGCTGGCTGGCGAACGCGGTCGGCTGGGCGGGTCGGTGCCGCAACGCCTTCATCGTGCGAGCTCGGGAAGCGGGTCATTCACGTCCCACTCAAGCAGCGCGCGTCCGGTATCGCGGTAGAAGTTCTGCTTGGCGCGCCTGCGGGTCTCGTAGCTTTCACGGCCGCGCACACCCCAGACCTCGACGTAGGTCTCCGGCTCGTCGTCGACCAGGACGAAGTCGGGAAACACGCCGTCGCCGTCGTAGCGCAGCGGCTTGACGAACGCGCGACCGGCGGACACGAGCGAGTCCGCCATGTCCGCTTCGTAGCTCGAGTCAACCGGCAGGTACGTCTGGGTGGTCAGCATGGCGGCCAGGTCGACGACCTTGGCGTACCCGCCGGGGCTGCGTTCGATGAGGCACAGCACCACTCGTGGCCGCAAGGACTGACCGGTGTGCTCGCTGAACACGCTCGGATAGGACCGTCGGACCCGGTCCATCAGCTGTGGAGTGGCGTACAACGGCGCCTTCTGGTGGGCCAGGCTCAGCCGCACGCTGTAGTCGGTCGGCGTCGCGGCGCGCAGCTCGCCGAGGACCAGGCCCCGGCGGCGCGCGCGGCTGGTGGCGGTCAACCCGGCGAGGAATCGGTCCCAGGCGGCGTTGATGCGGTCGGCGTGCTCGGGCCGGAACGCGGGCACGATCCACAGCGCGTCCGCCAGCGGTACCTTGTTGACCTGACAGTCGCGGACCTGCTCGTCCAGCAGCGCCTGACAGGTTCGCCACGTCCTGCGCTCCACCTGGGGGTGCCAGGTGTTGAGCTGCGCGCACTCCCACAGGTAGTGCAGCAGCGCGAGCGGTCCCAGTGCCCGCCGCGATGTTCCAGCGGCCGCATCGGCCGGGCCGGTTGTCGTGGACGGAGAAGCGGACGCACCGCGCACGGTCAGCGGCGCGGACAGGCGAATCGCGGTGCCGTCCTCGATGGTGGTGATGGCCTCGGCGTAGGCACTGCGACCGGACACCGAGGAGTGGCTGCGGTACCACGGGCAGCCGGGGATGTGCTGGTGTCCTTCCGCCGGCCAGTTCGCCAGGTGGTAGCGCCCGGACCGGCAGCGGATCACCAGGCGCACCACTTTGTCGTTGCGGCACAAGCAGATCGCGTGACCGACCTCGCTGCGTGCCCGCGCGAACAGGGTGGTGTATCGGTCGGGGTGCTGTTTCACCGCCGCCGCAGCGACGACCCGGTCGGCCAGCTGGACGCGGCCTTTGTCCTGCGCCCTGTCCGCAGCGTCCACTGTGCCCTCGGCCGGGGTTGTGGGGACGAGGCGGGAGCGGGGTTTCATAGGCGGCTCCAGGTTGTCAGGGCAGCGGGTGCCGCGATCTACGTCTCCGACGATGCCTCGGATGCGAGCTGGTCGGCCAGTTCGAATCGGTCCGCGCGGGCGGCGGCCCCGCCGTCGCGGTGATCCCCGTCGAGGCAGTCGGAGTGAACCCAGTCGCGGGTGAGCCGGTCGGCGAAGCCGGGCCGCCACTGGTGCAGCCACTGCTGGGCGTCACGTTCGGACGCGTTCGGGCCGATGTTGGCCGCGCGCCAGCTGTAGGCGAGCACCGCGATCTCCATCGCGAGGCCGGGATGCTGGCGCCAGCACGGTGGAATCGGGCGTGCGCGGCTTCCATCGACGCCGACGAACGTGACGTTGTACCAAGCCGCGAAGTTATCGACGGTGAACCGCGGGTCTTCCTCGCCATCGGGGTCGTTCTCGGCGGCCGCGGGCGGGGTGAACCACACCCACGCGGCGGGCGCGGCCGGATCGTCCTCCTCGTCCTCGGCGGGCGCCGGAGGCTTCGCGGTCAGCTCGTTGACCTTGCCTTCGACGCGGCGCAGCTTGCGCACGAGCGTCTCGACGAGGCCGGTCAACGCCGTGATCTGGGCGTCCCGGTCTCCTGGTGGTGCGGCGCCCGCGGAGTCGGCGGGGTCCCCGGGGTCGGCGGGGGCGCTCATGCCGCGAACCGTCCGATCTGGCCGACGGTCGGCGCGTGGGCGAGGCCGTCGGGTCCGATCGGGATCTGCCCGGCGCGCACCGCCCGGACGTGCTCGCGGATGACCTTCCAGTCGGGGCGTTGGCGCACGTCGATGGTGCGGGCGAGGATCGGGGCGAGGTGCCGGTGGATCACCAGGACGCGGCCGCGCCGCACGCGGCGCACGTCGCCCGGACGGTAGGTGGGCACCGTTTCCAGGCCTGTCGAGGTGCGGGCGTGACCGAACAGCCCGTCGCTCTGCTCCTGGTAGCGGCGCCGCTCATGGTGCCCGGACAGCAACGACACCCACTCCAGCGTGGTGCGGTCCTTGATCCCGCCCCACACGCTCAAGGTCGTGGTGTTGTCCAGCAGCTGGCGAGTGCGCTGGGTTCCGAACGCGTCTTCCAGCGCGGCCACGGTCTGGGCACCCCAGTGGATCAGCACACCGCGTCCTGCGGAGTCGGAGACGATGTCGGGGACTTGCGGCACGGGGGTGGCGTTGGTGATCTCGTCGAGGATCGCGGTGGCGGGCGGGGCCAGTCGCCGGTGCGGCGTGTGCAGCGCCATCTCCTGGGCGGTGGTCAGCCACTGTTCGACCAGCGCGGTGAGAATCGGTGCGGCTTGGGCGGCCTGATGCTGCCCCGCGATGAGATACAGCGATCCGCGCCGGGCCAGGAAGTCCTCCACGTCGAGGTCGTTGCCCGGTGCCGGGCTGCACAGCTCGCGGATCGCCGGGTCCATGAACGGCTCGATCACCCGCCGCACCGACAGCCACACCGCGTCGGAGGTCTCGGCGACCATGCCGATCTCGGAGCGCAGGTTGCGCGCGTAGTCGTCGAAGCCGGCCTCCCTGAGCAGCCGGACCGGTTCCTGGTCGACCGGCTTGCTCGTCGCCCACCGCACCAGGTCATCGACCCCACGGCGGTGCACCGCGGCCGCGAGGAAGTACGACTGCAGCACGACTTTTGCCCGGTCCCGGAACACCTTGTCGTTACCACCGACCCCGGCCAGACCGGCCGAGGCGGCCTCGACCATCGTGCTCGCACGCCGGTAGGCCACCTGGATGTCGCTGCACCCTTGCATCGGCCACCACTGCGCCTTCGCCGGCCACGGCACCGTGCCGGTGACGTCGATGATCTTCACCGGTGCGTCCGGAAAACGTTCGGCGCGCAGCAGCGCGCTGAATTCGAGCAGGTCGGGTTTCGTGGTCGAGCACAGCAGGGCGCCCGGTGCGGCGATCGCCTTGTGTGCCAGGTCCCGGCGGCTTTTGCCGGACTGAGTCGGGGCCAAGGTTCCCGTCGGGTTCTCCAGTGGAGTACACATCGGCGCGCCGTGCGGACTGCGGTGCAGCGGCGCGGCGACGTCGTCCAGCGGCGCCCGCTGAGCCACAGCCCGTGGCAGGTCGGGCCGCGTCCACGCCGCGGTGCGGCGGGCGGCCACGAGCGACAACTCCTCGCGGATGTCCTCGCGGCTGGCGTGGCCGGCCTGCGAGGGACCGAAACGCCGCCACGCGGGCACCGCCGTGGCCAGCACGAGGCCGATGGCCGCGACCAGGAGCACGGCCGTGACGGTCCAGTACCAGCCAGCGTGGCCGGCCAGGGTGCTCGCCCATGGCTCCCCCAGCCCGGCACCAGGTTGTCCTGGATCCGCGACAACCCCGTAGACGCTGGTCAGCCACGTGTCGGTGCGGGGAAGTTGCCAGGGGCCGCCGAGCAGCGCGGTGCTCACCGCGGCGCCCAGCATCAGGGTGGCGGCGGCTGCGGCGAGGGCGCCGAGCACGGCGACGATCAAGCCCATCAGCGCCAGGTCCCGGTCGCCGGTAGGCGACAAGCCGTTCCTCATGTTCTCGGGTCACCTCCGGGTTGTCCGTCGCTGCCGACAACTCGGCGGATCGCGACGACCTCGGACGCCCGGGACTCCAGCTTGGTGAGGATGACGCCATGGGCGGTGTCGTAGGCGTCGACGACGTAGCCGTGCCCGATCGCCATGGCGACGTGTCCGGGCCGGGCGGCGGTACCAGTGGAGCCGGGGATGAGCAGCAGGTCGCCGGGCTGGACCTGGGACAGGGAACCGACGGCGACGCCGTCGTACATCTGGGTGTAGGTCGTGCGGGAGATCTCCACGCCGGCCTGCGCCCACGCGGTCTGCATGAGCCCGGAGCAGTCGAAGGCGTCCGGGCCGGTCGCGCCCCACACGTAGGGCTTGCCGAGCTTGGACAGCACGTAGGTCACCGCTGCGCGCTGCTGCGGATGCTGCGGGAGCGCGAAGTCGGCGGGCAGCTTCTCGGGGTTGAGCGCGCCGAGCTCACCGGCGCCCTTGTCCGGGCAGCCGCCGAAGGCCAGGTCGACCTGCTGCGCCTGGCCGGTGCCCGAGCCCGAGGAGGGTGCGGGCACCGGGTTGTCGGCGCCTTGCCAGTACTTCTCGGTCAGCGCGGCAGCCGCTGGCTCACGCGGGCCGTACCGCTCGGGGAACTGAGAACGCTGCACCTTCTGTTCGGCGCCGCCGGGTGGTTCGGAGTACCAACCGGGCAATGCCAGCAGCGCGTCGTAGAACTTGTTCGCGGCGTAGACCGGATCGAGCAGTTGCGCCGGGCTGCCCCAGCCCATGCTGGGACGCTGCTGGAACAACCCGAGGCTGTCGCGGTCGCCGTAGTCGAGGTTGCGCAGCTCGGACTCGACCATCGCGGTGGCCAGCGCCAGCACCGCGGCCCGCTTGGGCAGCTTGCGGCCGACGGCCACGCCGACGATCGTCTGGGCGTTGGTCAGCTGCTCGGCGGTGTACTTGTGGTCCCCGACCTGCTGGGAGACCCCGCCAGGCCCGAATCCGCTGGTGAAGCCGGACGATGAGCATGAGGCGGCCGCGGTGAGCGCGCTGGTCGCGGACAGCAGGATGACGCCGGCCAGCAGCGCCGGGATCACGACGACCACGTAGATGGCGGCGGTGATCCCGCCGATCGCCGGTGCTGAGAGTCCTCCGGATGCTGCCACCGCGACCTACCGGCCCTGCCGCGGACGTGCGGGCGCGGGGTCGACGTGAGCGCGTCGAGCGTGCCGAGGCGCGATGGCGGCAGTCAGCCGGTGTGGCCGCCGTTGTGCGGTCTGGGTCTGCGGTCGCTGATGCATCAGTATCCGGACCCGATTCCGGTGTCCAAGTCGCTGACCTGCTCTTCGGCCTCCAGCACGGACCGCAGCCACTCGTCGTCATCCGCGTACCGGTTGGTGGGCAGTTCTTGGAGGGAGGACTCCTGTTCGTCAACCGTGAGGCCGTCGGGCTCAAGGTATGTGTGCAGGGTCAGGTGCAGGTCATAGGGGTGATCCTCGGCGGCGACGGTGGTGACCTCCGGCCACTTGGTCGCACAGGTGGCGTCGCAGTTGTCGACCTCGTCGGGGTCGGAGTGGAAGTAGGCGCCAGCTCCGACCCCGAGCTCGGCGGACTTGTCCCGGATGGCTTGGTGCCAGGCCTCATGTGCGCGTTCGTGGGTGTCGTTGAGTTGTGTCCAGTGGACGTCCGGACCGAGTTCCTCCTTGAGCTTGTTTTGGTAAGCGCGCACGGCCTCCGGGTTGCGCACCGCTTCCTCGGCGCGGAGCGCGCCGTTTTTGATCTGGAGCGCCTGGCCAGGCTGGAGCGTGGCTTCGACCTGCACCTCTACAGCCGAAGTGCTCCACAGGTCCTCGCGGGAGAACTCCGGTGGCAGATCGTCGAACTCCAAGGGAGCAAGCCCCTCGGAGTACCCGGCGTCGTCCAGTACGTCGGACACCACCGTGTCGGCTTCCTGGCGTGCTTGCTCAGCGAGGTAGTCCTCGTCCATGAGATAGAGCCCGTCGTCGCCGGGACGGCTGTAGGCGACGTCGTTGAGTTCTGGCCACTCGTCCAGGCAACGCACCGTGCATTCCGCGATGGCTCTGGGGGTCGTCCAGTAGTAGGCGGCAGGCTCGACATCGAGCTCCTGTGCCTTGGTTCTGACGGCCTCGTGCTCACGCCGGTGCATCCGGCTCTCGACGGCGATCCAGTCGGAGTCGTACTGATACGTCGCCGCACTTCTGCGCGCGAACTCCTCCTGGACCTCCGTGCCGCCGGCGCGCAGCACCGCCTCGGCGATCTCGCGGACCACGGCGTCATCCAGCGGCGCGATGCCGTACGCCTCGGCGATTGACTGCGAAGTTCCTGATGGGTCAGTCATCGTGATCGCCCTTCGGCATCGCTGATGAGCGCAGCTGGGCGTTGGTGTCGAAGATCCTGCGCTCGGTGCGCGACAACACGGTCTGGACCTTGAAGCCGGGGGTGTTCTCGATCTTCCACAGCGCCCGGCCTTGGCGTTCCATCGCCCAGCCGGTGATGACGTCCTGCTCGCGCTCGGACAGGCCTAGACCCTCGGCGAGCTCGTCGGCGACACGGGTGGACTGGCCCAGCAGCACGCGGGTGGAGCACAGCGCGAGCAAGTCCTTGGCGATCGCCACTTCCTGCGATCCGGCCGCGCCAACCGACATCAGGTCGCTGGGCTTGTGGCCGACCAGGATCTGGACGTTCTTCTCGATGCGGGACAGGCGGAGTTCGGAGTCGACGGTCTGCACCGCGCGCAGTCCCAACCGCATCTGCCGCCACATCTCGTCGCGGACCACGATGCGGATCTCGCCGTCGGACTGCAGGTCGGTGGCCATGCTCGACCACGAGCCCAAACAGGTCAGCGCGACGGCGATCGCCTGGTCGCCGCGCGAGCGCAGCAGCGACAGGTCCATCGACTGCACGGGTGCGTCCCAGTCGAGGGTGAAGTTGGTCTGCTCGTCGAACAGCCCGGCCAGCGGCCCGTCGATCAAGTTGCCGAGCGCGTCGGTGATCGGGCGCAGGAGGTCGAGGAACTGGCGGCGGTCGGCGAATCGGGTGGCCTGCCACAGCGCGTCATCCGGCGCGGCGAGCTCGCGCTGCACGTCCGGGATGGTGACCGGGCGCAGTTCGGTGTAGCCGTCGTCGACGCCGACCAGGCGGCGCAGCACCGCCGAGAGCACGGCTTCGTCGGTGACGGTGGGGCTGTAGCCCTGCGCTTCGGCCAGGGCGACCAGCAGCTTGACCCAGCGGCCCAGCACGCCGGCGAGTTCCTCGCGCTGCCGGTGCACAGGCCAGCCAGCCCAGCGGCTGCGCAGCGGCCCGAGGTCCAGGGCGTTGAGCCGAGCCGGGCTGCCCCGGCCCAGTGCGATCGGCGTGATCCCCAAGGCCCGCACCAGCGGGCTGTACTCGCCCTTGACGTCCCCGGCGATCAACGCCCGGAATCCGAAGCACATCATCCGCAGCAGGAACGCCACGATCGTCGACGACTTACCGCGGCCGGGCTCGCCGAACACGACCAGGTTGGGGTTGGTGGACAGGCCCCGCAGGACCCATTCGATCGGGTGGGCGTAGAACGCCCCGCCGGACAGGGTGTCGTAACCCATCCGCGCTCCGACAGCGGGGACGCCGTTGGCCGCGAGCAGCGGGAACAACCCGCCGATCTCGCTCGTGGCGGCCTGGTAGACAGCGAGCGGCGCCTCGACCGGGGACCAGCCCTCGCCGGGGCGCGCGCGCCCGCGGCGCGGCGCGATCGGCCGGTTGACCCGCTCCCGCCCGGCCCGCGTCGGGCGAGGTGCGCGCGGCGCGGTGTCGGGCAGCGCACCGAAGTCGCCGAGCAACTGCGCCGCGCTGCGCTCCGGGCTTGCTCGACGGCTCACAGCAGGCCTCCGCGCTGGCGGGGCAGGCCGATCCCGACCGGAAGCACCGCGGCGACGAACGCGGCGTCCTGCGCGAGCTCCAACCGCAGCAGCCGGAACCGGCCGGACGCGTCGTTCTCCAGGCGGGCAGCGTGGTCCTCGACGTTCCAACCGCTGGGCACCGTCACCGAGGAGGCCACCGCGAACCGGACCACCGAGTGGCCGGCGGCGACCGCACGTTCCTGCGCGGCCGCGCCCTGGGCGTCACGCTCATCCATCGCCGTGGTGCTGAAACCCTTGCGGCGCTTGTAATCGGTGACCACACCAGTGCGGAACCGATTACCGCGCACGGCGCGCTGCGCGCGGCGGGCGTCAAGGACCTCGTAGTGGATCGCCAAACACCTGCGCTCCCCCGCGGTGCGGACGGCCAGCAGCGGCCCGAGGCTGCCGAACAGCGTGCCGGCCTCAGGCATCAGCACCGCGTAGGACACGGTGGTGAACCCGTCATGGGTGTAGGAGCGGGCGGCGGGCGAGGGCGCGAAGGCCGGTCCGGCCACGGCCTTCTCCAAGCCGCGGCCGCTGGTGCCGCGTTCGTGCGCGGTGGCCAGCGCGGCCCGCGCGGCCGGGTTGAAGCCAGTCCGCAACGCCTCCGCCATGCCCGGCCCGTCCAGCCATTCGACGGTGCGGGCACCGAGAGCCTTGAGCGGGTCCTCCAGTCCGTCGAGCACGCGGTACAGCGCGAGCGCACGACCGGCGACCCCGCCGCCAGCGGCAGCGGCGGGCTTGCGGAGCTTGTCCTCCGGTCCAGACACCACGACGAACAGCTCGTGCCGCACGCTGACGTTGCCGATGACCCGGTCCAGCTCGGCGCTGGCCTGCCGCGCCAAGGCCGGTGCGTCGGGCACCTCGTGGTCGGAACGCCAGACCTCATATTCGCTGCCGTCGTCAGGAACGGTGCGCACGACCAGGCTCAGCCGGTCGACGACTTCCCGATGCCCCAACGACAGCAGCAAGTTGCCCAGCCGGTTGGCCAGCCGCTCGCACTGCTCGTCGGACAGCATCCCGACACCGGAATGAGTCAGGCGCGCGGCCGCACCCCACCGGCCCTCGGCGGTGTCGTGGATCAGGCACACCCGGCCGACATCACGGAACTGTGGCCCGTCCGGGAAGGACACGCGCTGCAGCACGCCAGGCAGATCCGGCTCGTCGGGATCCACGGCCGCACCGGCCGCGGCCTTGGACTGCCACCGCGACCAGCCAGTGATGATCCCGACCTCGTAGAGCACCAGGTGAGCCAGCCACCGCATCGCGGGACGGCCGCGGACCGGCACGACGACGAGCGCGGCGATCGTGCCGCAGACCAGCAGCAGGATCGCCGCGTCGGCGAACCGGCCACCGCTGATCGCCCACAGCACCGGCGCCCCGAGCACGACGCAGAGCAAGGCCTGCAGCGGCGTCAGTCCCATAATCCAGCCCGCGTGCTCGCGCCGGCCCAGCCCTCGATAGATCCGAGGCGTGCTCACACGACCACCGCCGCTTCCTCCGCTCCGGCGGCCGCTCCCCCGCCACCACCGCCACTGCCACCGCTCTTCGGCCCGCCACCGCCGCCTCCGTCGTCGTGCGGGGACGGTGAGCTGCCCGGTCCGGAGGAGTCGCTCCCGCCGTGGTCACCGTCGGAGCCGTAGTCACCCGACGGGCCGGTGCTGGTGCTGGAGGACACGACCGAGCCGCTGTTGGCGTACGGCCGATCACCAGCTGCACCGCCGTCCGCCGGATCCGTCCCGCCGGAGCTGCCCGAGCTGCCGCTGCCCGAGCTGCCGCTGCCCGGAGCGGAGTCCGCGTCGTGGTCGGAGTCCGCTGCGCCGCCGCGGGAGGAGTGGCCGGTGCCGGTCTTGTCCATCTCGTCCTCGGCGTACTCGGCTTCGGCCTCGTCGAACCGGCTGGTGGTGGCGTCCTCCATCGCTGAGGAGTCACCGCCACCGCCGCCACCACCGCCGCCACCACCGCCGGTGAGACCGCGCGACGCCAGCATCGCGGGGTTGTTCGCGCCGTAGGAGTCGACGCCGACGCTGGACAAGGTGTCGCGGAACGCCGCGCCGGCGTCGGTGCTCGGGTCGATGAAGGCGAACAACCGGAACAACACGAACGGCGCGAACAACGAGATCATCAGGACGCCGATTCCGGCGAGCAGCCCGGACAGTCCCTGCGAGCCGCCGGAGATCCCGATGCCCAGCACCAGATCCAGGGCCAGCACGGGTTTCATCGCGCCGCACACCGCCAGCCAGCGGCAGGTGCGCCAGAACCAGGACGCGGTGGCCCCGGCGAGCAGCCCGGCGGCGTTGATGGGGATGGTGGCGACCAGGACGTACATGGCGGCCTCGCGGAACAACATCTCCAGCACGTAGCCGATCGAGGCCGGGATCACCCCGATCAGCGCCGCGATGCCCAGCACCACACCGTTGACGCCGTCGCCGGCGGCGTCGAGGAAACCGGTCGCGTCGAGCGCGTCGGTGAAGTTGCCAGCGTTCAGGCCCCACTTCAGGATGCCCTCGGTGAGGCCGTCGACCGCGGCGAGGAACGCCGCGACGATTCCGACGGTGATCGCCAGCGCGACGCCGTACTGCACCGGCCCGCCGATCAGCCGCAGGAAGCCACGGCCGCCGCGCAAGGTGGTGAGGGTGAGCTGCCAGAAGAACAAGCCCAGCGCCAGCACCCCGCCGACCCACAGCATCATCGGCCACAGCACCGAGATCGGCCCGGTGCGGGTATCGACGGTGAACACGGAGAACTGGTCGGCCAGGCCGAACGCGGCTTGCAGCATGAACAGCGAGGCTTTCCAGATCCCCAGCATCGCCGCCTCGAAGCCCGTGGCGATCATGTCCTTGATCGGGCCGCCGAGGGCGTCGCCGATGTCGTCGAAAGGCCACATCTCAGTTCAGCTCCCGGTATCCGGCCTTCACCGCGTCCGCGCTGCCTGGCCAGGCGCACGGCGCGGCCGCGGCCAGGGCGCCGGAGGCGATGCGCCACTCGGTGCCGTTCCAGCGCATCGCCTGGCAGTCCCCGACTCCGGCGGCGACGGCCTGGCCGTTGACGCCGACGGAGAACTGGCCGAGCACGCACACCACCGCGTAGCGGCCGCCTGAGGCGGTGCCCTTGATCTGGCCGTGGGTGATCTGGAAGGTCGCGGTCAGCCCGGCGACGGAGCCGGTGGCGGGCAGCCCGGCGCGCGAGCGCATCGACCGCAGCAGCGCCGCCAGCCCGGTCGAGCCGGGATCCGGGGCGCCGGGCTCGGCGAGCTCGCGGTAGCCGCGGGCGTAGACCTGCGGATCGGCGGCGGTCAACGCCGTCTCATTGAGGGCTTTGAGCTGCCCGAGCGCGCCCTCCGCGGTGCCGGGAAAACCGCCGGGGATCCAGCGGCCGGCTGTGCTCGACGGCGCCGGGACGGTGATAGCCGGTCCGGCCGTCGTGGTCGTCATGGCCTGGGGCTGGGCGGCCTGGGCAGGCAGCTGCAGCATCGGCTGGGCGGCCAGCGCGTTCTCCTCCCCCGCTGCCCCAGTCGCGCTGGAGGTGATGGACGTGGCCGGCGGCGCCGGTGCCGTCCGCGGTGTGGTGACGTAGCGCGCGACGACGATCGCCGCTGCAGCACCGACCACAACGATCACGACGACCACGACCGTGGTCAGCCGCAGCCGGGCTCGCGCGCGGGCCCGCTCCTCGGGCGGATGGGTGGCCATCACTTGATTCCCGCGAAGGACGAGATGACCTGGTAGCCGATGCCGTACAGCAGGCCGCCCCCGATGGCGCACAGCATCATCACGACGCCGATGCGGCCCGCGCGGTGGTGATCGACTATGCGGCCGCCCGCCCACACGATCAGGCCGCCGAAGAACCCAATCAGCAGGGCGACCCAGGCGCCCCACTTCACGTTGCTGACGACCTCAATGATCTTGTCGCTGCCTGGTGGTGGTGCCGGGTTCGGATTCGGCAGCTGCTGGGCCAGCACCATCACGGTGTCGACGTGTTCGATCATGAGCGCCCCCTCAGGCTCGGCCGCTTGCGCTGACCGGTGGTGTCCAGCAGAAGGCCCCAGCGGCGCAGCAGCGGCGTGATCGCCTGCCGCAACCGGGACGGAGTGACCGCGGCGGTGACGCCGGCCGCAGCGAGATCGGAGTCGTGCGGCACGAACACCGCGTCCGGCAGCAACGCCGCCACGCGGCGGCCGGCGGCGCCTTCCACCCCGTCCGGCCAGCGCTTCGCGCCCATCACCACCAGCTGCGCGGCCGGGCTGACCGCCGCGACGGCGACCCAGTGGTCGAGCCGGGTGAGCACCTGCTCGGCGTGCAGCAACGAGGGGCGGCTGGGCCGCACTACCAGGACGGGCCGCGGCGGCGGGGTGCCGCGGCGCAACCACGCGCCGGCGCCGGCCAGCGGGTGCGCGGTCACGCGCCACGCGTCATGGCCGAGGTCGACGACCGTGACCTCGGGTTGCAGGCCCTGCGGTAGCCAGAATCGTGGCGGCGGCACCATGCCCGGTGCGATGACCGGCAGGGCGCTTTGCAGCCGCGCGAGCACCGCCTGAGCCCGCCAGGAGAAGCGGATGTGCACCTGCGGGTGCGGCCGCGTCAGCCAGGGCCCGTCTGAGCGGGCGGCGGCGGAAAGTCCGGAGCGGGCAGGGTCAGCCAGGTCCACCATCAGCACGCGGCGCCGCTCGATCTGCAGCAGGTCCGCGAGCACGGCGGCGAACACCGAGGCACCGGCACCAGGCGAGCCGGCCAGGATCGGGATCACCGTGCCGAACCCGGCCCAGTCGACCGGGCTGGTGAACGTGGGCGGCAGCCCTTGCCTCTGGATCCAGGCTGCGGCCGCACCCACCTGGCCGGCCGTGTCCCGTGCGACGTCACCGAGCCCGCCGGAGTCGTCGCGGTCCAGTTCGTGTGCGGCTCGCGCTGCGGCATCCGCATCCTCGCTGGCCTCGGCCAGCATTCCCGCCGCCACGGCGGCGACGACATCTGCGTCGGGAAGCTGCGGCCACGATCGCCGGGCGGCCAGCGCGAGCTCGGCCTCGAAGGCCCGCAGGCCCTCGGGTTCGCTCAGCGTGCTGACCGGCCCGGCGAGTGGCATCGGTGACTCACCTGGGGGCGGAGTGGAGCTCACCGGTGTCGTGGAGCCGGTGCCGACGGGCGTCGGCCGCGTGGGTGGCAGTGCTGTTCCTGGCCGGTCGCCAGGTGATCCGTCCGTCGCCCCGGACCGTGCCGACAGATCGCGTCGCGTGGCAGAGTTGGGCGGCAGCGTGGCCGCGGCACCGCGTAACCCGTTGCGGTCCAACGGTTCGCCGCTGGTTGCGACCATGTGCGTCTCCTCCTCTGCTGCGTGTGACCTGGCCCGGAACCGTGTTGAGGGCAGGCGGCAGCGCCACAGCGATGGCGGGGAACGCCATCGGGGCACTGCGGAACGCGGGCGAACGGCAACGGCGCGACGTGAAACAGGCTCTGCTTTCGCTGAATCCGCGCACGAATGCACGCCAAGTAGGCGGTTAACCCGCACTAGGTTTGTCGGCGAATGAGGTTAAGCGCTGTTCAAGACGAACATCTGCGTGTCAGCGGAAACGCCTGTGACGCCTCGAGCGGCCGCCCGACCAGCTCAGAAATACCAGATTCCGACCTGTACGTGACGTCGCCGTGCACTTCATAACGCAGCGCTGCGACCACTCACCTCGATTGTTCGGTACCGCATTGAACCCCCTCCAGCGAGACGCTGACCACTGCCCTCGTCGGCCTTCCGGCCCCCATAGCCGGTCCGTCGTCCCCACACACGACCCGCCTTGTCGGCCGTCCCGTGCCGAGCTTTCACGCTCCGGGTACGCGAATCACTGACCTGCTGTTCGCAGCCTGATATCCATTCCCCCGACCGTCAACGAACAAGGGCATTCCTGTGCAAAAACCAGGATTCGGTAGCCGCCCGGCTACGCTGCGTCCAATCTGGAAGCACTTGGGAAGGTGAATTGTGTCCCTCGTGGACGCGTCCGAGCGCCACGCATTTTTCCGGTGAGCAGAACCCCAGCATTCCCCTCGCACGACATGGGCGCTTTGAGCGTCAGAACACGGCGCGTCTGGTAGGTGGGGACCGGGGGCGTCACCCAACGCCGCGCCGGCCACGGAGCACGGCTGGGCAGCAGCTCGGGTAGCGCGACGCCGAGCACTGGGGCTTCCGGCTCCATCAGGTGCGAGCGCGGGGCCCGGAACTCGGCCTGGACTTCGTCTCGCACAGCAGCCGGTCGGCGGCGTGCTCGCGGCGGCCGCGGACGCTGCTGGCCAGGACCACGTGGCGGGGTGAGCCGGGATGGAAGCCGTGCTTGCCCAGTTCGGGCCGGACCTGGCATGGCACCGGCAGGTGTGCGCGGTTGCGGTCCCAGCGGGCGAGGTCATCGGAGTCGACCTGCTCCCACAGTTCGGCGTCGCGCTCGTGTAGATGTGCCCGGATGCGGGTGATCACCGCTTGCATCGCGGGATGCGCCCACGGCCCGGTGGTGAAGTGGTTGGAGTCGAGGTATCGCGGCGACACCTGACGGCCGAGCTGGCTGTGCGCTTCGGCGGCGACAGCGCGGGCGAGGTCGTGCTCGCTCTCGGCGCTGTGCAGGGGGGCCGTCGAACGCGGCGCGGAAATCGGCGTCGGACAACACTTCGAACAGCGGGCCGCGCGGACGCGGGTGCACGATGAGCCAGTGCCCGCGCGGCACGCGGATGAGGCGCGCCGGTTTGTCGCTCCTGAGCTCGATCTCGCGGTTGGGCAGGCCGCGGCTGGACCGGCCGTAGTCGAACGGTTCCTTGGCCCATTCCGAGCAGGCGGGCCAGGCCGCAGATCTCGACTTCGCGGGCCTCGTCCCGTTCGGCCGGGTACTGCACCGCCATCACATGGCCGCGTGGCTGGAACCTCACGCTGGTCTCCCTGTAGTTCTCGGCCGCGCGTCCACAAGTGGCTCACCGTCGGGGCCGTGCCGGGCGTGCCCTGGTTCGACGACGCCCGGCACGGCGGAAAGCTACGACCTGCTCATCAGCGCGGCCACCGTGCGCCAGAACCAGCGCCACCGCCGCGGGGCGGAGCACGGGACCCGGTAGAAGGTGCCCGGCTCATCACCGGACAGCCAGGTCATGCGCGTGGTGAGCGCGGTCAGCCGCGCGTCGGCCCACGTCTGGGCGGCCTGGTGCGTCAGGTGCTCGGCGGTGTGGGCGATCAGCTCGTTGTCGAAGTAGAGCGACCACCCGGCCTTCTGCTGCCACTTAGGCTTGTCGGCGGCGATCCAGATCAGCTCGGTGCAGAAGGCCCGGTTGTCCAGGCCCATGCCCTGCGCGAGCGCTGCCGGCGTCGGGGTGGCGTCCTCGATAGCGCACCGCAGATAGCCGGTACCGCCATCGTCGAGCCGTAGCGTCGCGGTGGTCATGCCGTCGGCGGTCCCGATGTCGCAGGTCATGACGATGCCACCCGCCGTGTCCGGTTGCGCGTTCATCCTCGTCACCTGGCCGGTGATCTCAGTGTTCATGGTCGACGTCATGTCTCCCCTTGGTGCTCGGTTTCCTCGCGCCCTGGTCGGTGGGCGCAGTGCGAGTGCACCTCTGCACCCTAGCCGGTCGTGACAGATTTCGCAGCAAAATTCATACACGTATGCAGCGTTCTTCACATTATGAGGGTGAAGAACGCTGCGTATGTGCGTAAACTTCGCTGTATGGACACGGCGGGCGCGCTGCGGCTGATCGGCGATTTCACGGCCAATCAGTGGGGCATGATCACCTCCGGGCAGGCCATGACCGTTGGCGTCGACGGCGCCACCCTGCACCGGCTGCTCGGTGACGGCCACCTTGACCGTGTCCGTCACGGCGTCTACGCATCCACGTCCGCCACGGTCTCCGAGACGCGCGACCAGCAGGCAGCCTGGCTCTCACTCAACCCGGCGACGCCGGCCTGGGAACGCCCGCTGCTCGATCCCGACGGTGGTGTGCTGTCCCACCAATCCGCCGCGAACCTGCACAACCTCGGCGAGCTGTTCAACGACCGCATCGCCTTCACCACTCCTCGACGGCGGACCAGCCGCGACAGCGACCTGTGGTTCAAGACGGCGCGACTGTCCGAAGCGGACGTAACCCTGGTTGACAGCCTGCCGGTCACCACGCCGCTGCGCACCATCTGCGACCTGCTCGATCAGCGTCTCGACGGCGGGCATGTCGCCACCATCATCCGCCAGGCCGTCCTCGCGAACCTGGTGCAACTCGACGATCTCGCCGACGCCATCGCGCCGTACGCCCGCCGATACGGAGTCCGGCCGCCAGGCAACGGCCTACGGCTGCTCGAGCACCTGCTCGCCCAGGTCGGCACCAGCCCGGCCGAGCTCGCGCGCCGCCCTGCCCCGGAATCGGTGCAGGACGCCCTGGTCGCGCTGCTCGCCGACGAACGCCCGACGGAGGCCTACCACGCGGTGCTCGACGTGTTCACCTCGAGCAAGTTCTCGCAGCTGCTCAGCGACGCCAAGTTCGGGTCGGCCGTGGAGAACCTCGCGAACGTCGGAAAGTTCGAAAGCGCGCTGGCCGACCTCGGCGCCGTGGACCGGTTCTCTGAGATCAACAAGCAGATGTCGGAGGTGTGGGCGAATCGGTTCGCGCAGATCGCGCGAAGCCTGGACGTGTCCGACCGAATGAAGGTCCTCAGCGCCCTGGCCGACCTGGGTGCTACCCATCGGCCCGTGCTGGAGCAGGACGCGCTGCGTGCCGCTCGCCGCCATGCCGAACTGGTGGGCCAGGATGTCGCCCATGACCGCACGCCAGCGACCGAGGACGCCCGCAAGCTACGTCGCGTCGGTGAAGAGCCGCGCGCAGAACACCGCGGCGAAGAAGGACGGCCGCACGGCCGCTGAGCTGATGGAGCTGCACTTCCATCGGCGGCTGATCGCTCGTGTCTTCACCGGGCCTACCGCTAAAAGGTGGGTCCTGAAAGGCGGGCAGGCGATGCTCGTTCGCTGGGCTCGGGCCAGGACGTCGACGGACTCCGACTTCCTCAGCGATCACGACACCGTCGAGGAGGCCGTTGAGGAGCTCATCGCGGCGGCCGCGGAGCGGTTGGACGACGAGATCTGGTTCCGCCACTACGACACCTCGACGGCGGTTCACCTCGACCGGCCCACCCGCACGGTCAGGTTCAAGGTGATGTTCGGCAGCACTGATCTGGGCCGCTGGGTCAGCGTCGACGTCGTGGCCTCCGATCATGCGCTCGGCGGGCCCATCACCACCGAGCCGCTGGAGCCCGCCATCGACATGGACTGCGGACCCTGGCCAGACGTCCGCGTCTACCCGATCGAGAACCACATCGCCGACAAGGTCTGTGCGATGTACGAACGCCGGGGTGCGGACGGTATCGCGTCCACGCGGTACCGGGACCCGGTCGACCTGGTCCTGCTCGCGCTCAAGGCACAAGTCCGTGGCGATCTCACCCACCGAGTCCTGCACGAGGAAGCAGCCCGACGCCAGGAACGCGGTAGCACCACATGCCAGCTGCCCGAGAAGTTCTTCGTCCCCGACGAGAAGACCTGGAACAGCGGTTACGCCAAGGCGGCGAAGGACGTTGCCGAGATTCCCCTCGAGCTACGGCAGCTTGACGCCGCGGCGGTGCTGCTGGACGCCTTCATCACACCGCTGCTCCAGCCCTCGCCTCCCCCAGGAAACTGGGACTACGCCACAGCAGCAGCGTGGCAATGAGCTTCCACAACCATCCCCCGGCCACCGCGCCGCGTCATCATCAACGGCTTACGCGGCGGTGCGGCGCAAGGCCATCGTGAGCACGGCGTGGGCGCTGCCGGCGTGAGGAAGCTGTCCCTGCCCGACGAGGTCGAGCACCTGCTGGAACGGCAGGGTCCGCACGCGCAGATCAGCTTCGCCAGGGCCGAGCGAGGCCTCACCCTCACGCAGCCCAGTCGCGAGGAAGACGTGGTCGACGTGGTTGCTCAGGCTGTCCGCGCCGTGGATCTGGCCGAGCGGCTCCCAGTGCGCGGCGCGCAGACCGGTTTCCTCCGCGAGTTCACGGCGTGCGGCCGCGGCCGGGTCCGGATCTGTTTTGTCGTCGACCGCGCCGCCGGGCAGCCGCCATTCGGTACCACCATGGGTGTAGATCCACTGCCGGGTCAGCACAACCTGGTCGTCGTCGCGCAGCGCGAGCACCGTGACCGACGCCGGCGCCACCACGTGCACGTAGGTGCCGCGCACCCCGTCTGGCTGCATGACCTCGTCGACGCGGACCTGGAACCACTGCGACTCGTGTACGACGGACTCCTGCATGCACCGCCAGGCCTGCACTTCACCGCTCATAGTTGCCGATCGAGTCCCCATGTCCTCAATGGAACCATCGGTGACTACCGTGTCCTGGCAGTAAATCGCGGTCAAATCAGTGCCAAATCGTCGCCACTCGGTTTTCGAGCATGACCGTGCAGATGCGACGGTCGCGTGGAGGGCTTGCACGCACAGCGGCGGCGTGGGCTGCCAGGCGCGGTGGGTGAACGATTCGGATGGGCGCGGCTCTAGGGGCGGGCGACGTCGTCAGGGCCGCCTTGGTCCTCGGTGCCGCGCAGCCGGACTTTCAGTTGGAGGCCGAGCGCAACCTGCAGGGCCCGCCGGTTTCCCCGCTCCAGGCCGATCACGGTGACCAGCAAGACGTTACTTCCCCCGATCAGCAGGGGACCGGTCCAACTGGACACCGTCATGGAGACGACATTCCAGATCCCGCAGCCGAGCAGGATCACGCCCAGCGGTAGGAAGAACGAGGTGAGCACGTGCCATCGAGACCACGCGCGCACTGTCCGGCTCCTGCGGCGCAGAGCGCGGATCGCGCTCGCGTGGGCGGGACCATCCAGGCGCTCTGCCGCCGAAATCAGTGACGTGACCTCCGCGGCCGCGGCCAGCGCGACGTCGTCGACGATCCGCTCGCGGATCCTGTGGTCCCTCTCGATGCGCTTCTGATCCACCTGTGCCCCGAGCTTCAGCGCGCACGCCATGCAGCCGGGAACGGTTTCACCGTTGTCATCGAGCGCCACGACAAGGACCCGCGCTCCGCACGCTGCCTCGCGTGTATCCCCGGACTCATCGGGAAGGAACGCGTGACTCTCCCAGTCCAGTTTGGAGAGCAGGACCTTGTACTCAACCTCGACGCTCATGCCGTCGTCTTTCGGCGGTCGTGGTGGGGGTGCTCTCGCGGCAGGCCGAAGCGGACAACAGGATTTCCGTGCATGAGGTCGACCCTGCCGCTTTCCTCGTGGCGATGGAACAGTTCCTAGGGGCTCTGTCAAGGGCAGGTTTGGGCCCTGATGGGGACCGGTTTGCGGCGAGGTCAGGGCCCTGGTAACCGCTACGCTTCGTGGCAACGCTGCAGTGGTTGGGCGGGATGGAGGTGGGACGTGCCCGAGCCGAACGCCGAGCTCGCGCAAGCGATGAGGAACACCAAGTCCCCGAACGACACGGGTGAGGACTTGACCACCAGGGAGCTCGCTGACCTGGTGCGTGCGTGGTTGCGCCACCACCGCAACATCAACGCCCCCGTCTACGAACGCTATGTGTGCAAGCTTCTGCGCGGCGAGATCCGGTGGCCCAATGACGATTACCGCGCGGCGTTCCGGGCAGTGCTGGGAGCGTCGACCGACAGCGCCCTGGGCTTCCGACGGACCCGCCGGTCGGGCCGATCCGTTAATACCGTGGCGGAGGTGAACCGGAAGCAGTTCCTGAAATGTGCCGCCGCCGTCGCGGTGCTGCCCGCGGCCGCGGCGACTCCCATTCCGGTCGAGCTCGCCGACCTCGCCGTCTCGGCGCGACCAGCACCGCTGCCCGACTGCGTCAGCGAGAAGGACATCAGCGGTGTCCGGAAGCTGGCCAAGGTGTACGGCAGCCTGGACCACGAAGGCAGCGGGAGCCTCATCCGCGACGCTCTCAACGCGCAGTTGACCTCCTCGCTCGGCCTGCTCTTCGTCAAATGCCCCGACCGGCTCAAAGCCGAGTTGTACGAGGCCGTGGGCTTCCTCGCTCACACAGCGGCTTTCAACGCGTTCGACTCCTACGAGTTCGACGACGCACGCGATCGGTTCAAGATCGCGCAGGCGTGCGCGGAGGTGGAGGGCTACTGGAACTGGCATCTGCGAGCGAAGGTGCTGTCCAGCCGGGCCCGCCTGGAGATCTGGTGCAACGACCCCGACGAGGGGTTGACCTTGACCGAACTCGCTCTCGTACGCGCACGCGACAGGCTCACCGCGCGAGAACGCGCGATGCTGCACTCCGCGCGGGCCCGCGCGCTGGCCAAGCTCGGGCGCGTCGAGGAGACCATGGCCGCGATCGGTATGGCCGACACGGAATTCAGCCACGCCGATCCGCGTGTGGATCCGCCGTGGATGGCCTACTACGACCGCGCCCAGCACGACGGCGACACCGGGCACGCTCTGTGGGACCTGGGAGTCAACGGCACGTTCGCTGAGCAAGCCCGCCGCCGGCTCGCCGACGCTGTCGCCGGTCACTCCGACGCTTTCGCCCGGTCACGGGCCATCAGCGGGATCAAACTCGCGTCGTTGGTCGCGGTCACGGGAGATCCCGCCGAAGCGGTCTCGCTCGGTTTCCGAGCGCTCGACGACTTCAGCGCAGTGCGGTCGCGCCGAGCGTCCAACGACCTTCTCGAGCTCAGCGCGTTCGTCCGGCCTCACCTGGCCATCAACGGCGTCGCTGAACTACGCACCCGCGTCAACGGCATGCTGGCGCTGCAGTGACGGCCTCGGTACAGGTCGATGTCCTGGCGGCGCTGCACAGGGCGTGCGTACAGCTCGGCTTGTCGGAGCTCGACCACGAGCCGGTGCGCATCAGCGAGAACTCGATCTTCCGCCTGCCCGGTGGTGTCATCGCCCGCGTGTCCAAGCAAGGACAGACGGCGGCCGCCGCGAAAGAAGTCGCTCTCGCACGGTGGCTCGCGGCGGCCGGCGTGCCCGCGGTGCGGGTGATCGAGACGGTCGACCAGCCTGTCGTGCACTTTGAGCGCGCCGTGACTTTCTGGCACGAGCTCGCACCGCACCGGCCCGGTGAGCCCGGACAGATCGCCTCGGCCCTGCGCCGCCTGCACTCCTTGCCCGTCCCGGATTTCGCTGTGCCCGCTCTCGACCCGTTCGTGCGGCTCGCCGAACGCATCGGTGGTTCCACGTCGTTCACCCCGGCTGACCGCGACTGGCTGCGGAGCCGGCTCGCGGAGCTGGAGAGCGCGTACCGGCATGGTCTTCCGCCGGGCCTGGCGCACTGTGTGGTGCACGGTGATGCCTGGCGCGGCAACGTCGTGGCGACCGATGATGGTGAGGTCGTGCTGCTCGACCTCGAACGCATGGCGGTCGGCCCCCCGGAGTGGGACCTCGTCTCCACCGCGATCAAGTACACGTCCTTCGGCTTCATCACCGCGCAGGACTACCAGGACTTCGTCGACGGCTACGGCCACGATGTGACGGCCTGGGAAGGGTTTGAGCTGCTTCGGGACGTCCGCGAACTTCGGATGACCACCATGGCGGGACAGCTGGCCGCGACGGACTCGACCTTCGCCGGGCAAGCCGCGCACCGGCTCTCGTGCCTCCGTGGCGAAGCGGGCCCGCGGCCCTGGCCGGGATGGGTCGCGGTGCCCTGACACCGGCACGGGCTCGGGCGTCGCCAAGCCGCCCATCCGCAAGTCGGTGTGAAACGGGCGTCCGACAGGCATGCGCCTTCGGTGTCCTCACTTACACCGGCCGGACAGCGCGGTTGCGGCGGCTTGTGAGCACCGGTTTGTCGATGTCGCGATGGTGGACTCGGGCAACCCAGCCGACGGAGAGCGCGCGCAAGACCAGCTGGTCAGAGATCACGACACTGCGATGACGACCTCCGATGCACTGGACAACAACCGTCACGGTTCCCACGCCGAGTTCGACCAGCACGGTCACCAGCTTGAACAGGCGGTCGATGAAGCCAGCGGCACCCGGTGTCCGGAGCACGTTGTGCACGACCTCGGTGTCGCAGCCGGTCATCGACCGCATCGTGGGGCTGACGTGCGGGTCGCGGAACCACGCGGCCACGTTCACCGTGACGTCGGCCTGCGGTGCCGGGCCGTGGCCTGTACCGCAGGAGATCACTCGCAGGTGAACCTGGCGAGCCGCAGAAGTGGCGCTGGCGGAGTGCGATTGCCCCGCATTGGGGGTCTCAGGCAAGGTGGTCATGTGCGACAGGCCTTGGGAGAGGTCTGCCTGCAGCACCTCGAACAGCTCGGCCCGGCCCTCGTCGCGGTGTGTGGCGGCCGACAGGCTCGGGCCGCCGCTCGCGTCTTCGCCCCAGGCCCAGCACTCCGGCTGGAACAGGGGAATCGAGGGCACGATCGTCACGATCATGCGTCCACGATCAGGCCCGCAGCTGGTGCTATATAAGGGGTTTCCCGATTCGCGCGCGATGGTCAACGGGCCAAGGGTGATCTCCGCGCTGAGCACACCGGCGGGCGGCGGCAACGAGAAAGGTCCCGCCGGCGCGACCTCACGAGTCAGCAGCGGCGGGACCTTGCGGCAAGCGACACGGCCGGGCTATCGCAGCACGGACACCTCGACTCCGTGGTGGTCGGTCTTGCCGAGCGAGTCGATGACCTTGTAGTGCGTGATGCGGTCCTTCCAGCGCGCGTTCACCAGGACGTGGCTGGTGACCAGGCTCTGGAAGTGGGGATGCGGCGGCTTGGTCGGAGTCTGGTCACCGACCAGGTCTGCGACGCTGAACATGCCCGCGCCACCCACCCGGCGGCCCGGCAGCCGCTTGCCGATCACCCACCAGCGGCGGCGGCCCTTCTGCCAGCGGCCGCACAAGTAGTCCAGGGGCGCGGTGTTCGGCCTGACCTTGCCGAACAGCCGCTCGAACAGGAAGTCGATCTGCGGTGCGCAGTGCCACCGGTCGCGGCGCGGGTCGTCCAGGTCCGTGCGCTCCCAGCCAGGGCCGGACAGCGTGGAGTTGGCGTCGAGGAACACCACCGAGGGCATCTGCGGGTTGCCCTCGTTGCGCAGCGCCTCGACGTCGATCATCTTCCGGTGCGCCGACCACGGGCACAGGTGCGCCGCCCTGGTTCTGAACCACAACGACCGGTCTTCCGGGTCGTCGCCGTCCTCGGCGAGGCGGCACAGCATGCGGCCGCGGGCGTCCTCGTAGAAGTCCGGGCCGCTACCGTCGTGCCATTCCCTGGTGACGACCCGGTTGGCGTTGACGAACACGCACGGCGCGATCGGACCTCGGTTGTGTGTGAGGCTGCTCAGCAGCGGCACGTAGGGCACACCACCGGAAGCCTGGCGCAGCTTGTCCGCTGCGGCGTACATCAGCGCTCCGCCCTGGCGGTCCCACTGCTCCGCTTCCAGCACCGTCAGGTGATCCGGCCATCGGGTGCCGTTCTGCAGGATCTCGACGAGGCCGTCGAGATCCCAGCTCGTCTGCAGACCAGTACGGCCAGAGCAGTCCGCCCCGCCATGTGCGTAGTTGACCAACGTGAAGTGGATCTGTTTCATCAAGACTCAATCTGGGAGGGCGCGGGCCGCGGATCGGGTGGTTCGGCTGATTCGTGTGGCGCTATCGCCCGGTCACTGCTGCTGGTGCCACTCGGCCTCGACGTCGGCGGCGGCCCGATCCCGGTGCGCCAGGCGATAGTGCTCGACTGCCTTGCGGAAGCAGTGATCGGCGGCGGTGGGGTCGTTGGTGGCCCGCCGCGCGCGGGCCAGGCTCACGTAGATGTCGGCGAGGTACGCGTCCGAGCCGGCTTCCTCTTGTTTCATCGTGTCCAGCGCGAGGGTCAGCGGAGCGATCGCCTTCACCGGCTCGCCGGCGGTGATGAACGCGGCGCCAGCCACGGTGAGCACGCGGGCGTGGGGGATCCGGTCGCCGAGCTCGTTCGTGCCAACTGCCGCGAGATGGAGTTCGGCGCCAGCCTCCTCATGACGTTCCAGGTCGGCCAGGACCGCACCGAGGTCACGCCTGCAGAGGTAGATCCGGCGCTTGTCGCCGCTGGCCAGGTCGAGTTCCAGAGCTTTGCGCAGCTCGCGCTCGGCTTTGTTCAGGTCGCCGGCGGCATGATGCGTGCGCCCGCGCCCGCGATGAACCGCAGCCAGCACGCCTGCGTCACCGAGTGCCCGGCCGCGTTCCTCGGCTGCGTCAAGGGCCTTAAGGGCGTCGATGGGTCCGTGGAGGTTGCTCAGCACGAACGCCAGTTGCAGGTTGAACCGGGCAACCCTCAGGTCGTGGAGACGCGCACGGTCCGGGTCTTCTCCAAGACCTGCAATCCATTCAGGGCTGAAACGCAGGCGGCCCAGCGCCTGCAACGCCGTCTTCGCGGCGTGAAGCTGATCGCGCTGGTGTCCACCGTGGCCCGCGAGACCGAACACCGCTTCGGCCAAGGTGAGGCTCAGTTCGTACCGCTTGCGGGCCACCAGGTCGTCCAGCAGCGCGACGAACCAGTTGTGGTGCGGCTCGAACCAGAACATCGCATCGGCCGGGGTGTTGAACCTGGACTGGACCAGAATCTCGTAGGCCGATGAGAGCTTGCTTCCATGACGATCGCGGACATGGTCCGCGTGCACGGCTTGCTGGACAAACCACGTGATCGCGGCCTCGACAGCGGCCGCGTTCGCACTGCCGCCATCGCGGGTGAACATCGTGGTGTCGGCGAGTTTGTACTGGCCGTCCTGGTGCTCGTCGGCTATGCCGTGCTGCACCAGCTCGCCGAGGACGGCCAGGCCGGCGCTGTCGTCGACGCCGAGCACCGCGCGGGCCAGTCCCAGATCAAAGCCGGGGGGATTCTCGGGCAAGCTGGTCAGCGCGCGCATGACCGTGCAGGCATGGGTGGACAGGTCGAACATGGTCAGCTCCGATCGATGAAAAGCTCACGCAGTGCGGCGAGTAGCTGTGGCGTGGTGCAGCGGGCGAGCGTGGCCTGATGTCGGGTCGGCAGGTTCACCACTCGATTTCGCCATGACGCACGGGAATCACCTCCCGCGTGAAGAACCGCGACGCAACCGGGCAACCTCGTGCTCGATCACGAGGCCAGCAGCCGGGGTGCTCGGATGCGGATCCGGTGCGCGAAGTCACCACACGTCGTCCGGTGCGATCGAGCGACGCGGGTCTTCGCGCCCGGTTCGCAGGTCGAGGTGCTCGGTGACGACTACGACGTCTGGACGCGCGGGGCGCAGGTTGTCGGCGAGTTCCTCGACCACGGCGACGCTGCGGTGCTTGCCGCCGGTACAGAAGATCGCCACTCGCACCTCGTCGACCGGCGGCCGATCGGTCTTCTGCAGCTGCAGCACGATCGCGGCCATGAGCACGTCGACGATCTCCAGAGCGAGCTCCTGGTCCAGTACGTAGCGCGCGACCACCGGATCCAGGCCAGTCAGCGGGCGCAGCTCGTCGACGTCGGCCGGGTTGTCCAGCACCCGCCCGTCGAAAACCAGGTTCGCGGCGGGACACCGCCGGTACTTGATGCCGAAGCTGGTCAGCGTGACCCGCACCGTCACGACCGCACCCCACTGACCGGCAGGGCCGCGCCGTAGTACCGGTGCAGCACGGCGGAGCAGGACCTGGCTTGCTCGACCGTGAACGCCTCGAAGTGCGCGGCGATCACCTTCGGATCAGGCAGCACCGCGCCGACCTGGTCTCGGCAGGCCCGCACGAGGGCGTCGCACACATCGATGGCGTACTGCTGCAACGCCCTGGGCCGGACGGACTTCGGCAACCACACCGGCGGCAAGCTGCACGGCTTCGGCGGAAGAACAAGCTCGGCCGGCAGATCAGGGGCACCGGCTCGCCCGGAGGCCCTCACCGGACGAGCTCGCACATCGCGGCCTCCCGGCCCAGCACGGTCAGCTGTTCGGCGAGGGCAACCTGGTCCGCGCCCTCGACCGTCCGCCGGGCCTCTCGAGATTTCAACGGGTTGAGCGTGAACTGCCACCGCAACCGGCCACCGGCGCCCCGCACCTGCCAGGCGAACACGAAGTCCCGCTGCTGCAGCGGAGTCAGGCTCGCCTCGAAGCCTTCCGCCGTCCTGAACAACGCCTCGATGTCGGCGACGGTCCAGCGTTGCGCCGAGTCTTCCCTGAGGGTCTTCAGCAGCGCGATGTCCTTGATGTGCAAGAGGATGCTCACGAGGACCTTTCGGTGTCCGTGCAGTCGGCGGCGGAATGAGTGGTGAAGTACTCGTTGCCCAGCCGTGTGAGGTATCCGTTCTCGACCAGCTGCCTGCGCACGACGCCGACCGTGGCTGGGTGCAGTCCGAAGTGGTCGGCCAACGCTTCTCTCGACGGCAGGCGCCGATCCGGCTCTTGCTCCGCGATCGCGTCGGCAAGGGCAAGTTGCACCGCGAACCGGTAACGATCCACGTCGGCGAAACCCTCGGGACGTGGTGGCAGCCGCAGCTCGAACGGATTGCTCATGCTTCTGCCCTGAGGTCGACAAGCAGGTCGAACGCCGTGCGCACGAGGGCCAGGACGTGGCCGAGCAGGACCTGACGCAGCGGGCCGTAGATGGGTTCGTCGCCGAACCCGACGAGCTCTTGTTGCTCGGCCTCTTCCGGAGTCATCAGGCTCACCGCGGACAACCTGGCCGTCGCGGACAGCAATAGCTGCAGCGCCTTGTTCGGGTCGCCGGCCGCGACATCGCCGAGCAGCTTCTCGGCCTGGTGCACGCGGTCCGCGGCCGCCCGCACGTGTACGTCGGCCGCGTCGGGCCGCAGGGCCGCGAGCTGCTCGCGAAGGCGACCCAGGTCGGTCGCCAGAATCTCGGTCTTCCCGCCGTCGGTGACCCAGAGCCGCTGGGCCAGGACGACAACCTCGAACAGGCCAAGCAGTTCGAGCGAGCGCTCCAGGTCGTGCGGCTGCCGATCCGCCGGCACCTCGACTCCGAGAGCGAGCAGAGCCGCATACGCCTTGTTGTTGAAGTCGCTGGGGTCTGTCAGGACGTGCTGCATGGCGGCGTGGTTCTCTCGTCAGGCCTGGTCGGGCACGGATGGGATGCTGGTGACGTAGACGTCGCCGTCCAGCCTCAGAAGGCCTTCCGTCTGCAGCCAGCGGCGCAGTTTGGTCGCCGAGGACCTTCGGATGCCGTAGCGCGAGGCCACAGCGGGGTTGCGAGGCCACTGAAGGCCAGGGCCTTGCTGCTGCACGGCTTCAAGCACGGCCACGCGCACCGCGTCGAAGTAGGCGACCATCGCGTCGTCGTCGTGGCCGGGGACTGGTGCCCACGGGCGCGGCGGGAGCCGCAGTTCCGGAGTAACGGGCTTTGGATCCTGCACATGGAACAGGCCCTCGCTGTTGCAGCGGCGGACACGTATCTCCGGCGCTTGGCCTGACGTGACGCGGCGTACCTCGGTCGCTCGCTGGCGGCGGGCTTGGTCGGCGTCGCTCCACTCGTCCCAGCCGAGTTGGCCGCACACCCTGCACGTCATCGCTGGCGGTGGCTTCGATCGGTTCCTGCGTCCGGCGGCCATCAGCTCGACACCTCGCGCGTTGACGACACGCACCTACGGCGGCGACCGGTGTTCGGGTCGCGGGTCTCGGCGTCCGTCTTCTCGCAGCCGGGCAGGATGCATTTCGCGACGGTGTGTCCGCCGGAGCGGTCCCAGACGAACAAGTGGCCGGAGTCGTCGGCGAAGCACACTGGGCAGTCCTGCACCGAAGCGGGCGCAGTTGACTCGTCTGGGCACGCCACCATGTCGCAGACGGCGAATACGAACCAGCCGCCAGCTTGGCCATGCAGACCTTCAGGGTCACGGAGTTCGCGCACTTTGGCCGTCGGGTCGAACCGGTGCCACAGTGGCCAGATCCAACCCAAGCCGGTGCGCACGACCATCTCCGTGTCCTCATCCCGGCTCGCCGGGATGAGGGGGATTCGCGTGGTCTGTTCGGTGAGGTTCTCCGCCGGGACGAGTGGCTCGAACACGCCTCGTCCGCGGCCGGTGCCGCTCAGATCGTGTTCCGGGTTGTAGGCCACGGCGGTCATGAGGTGTTGCCCTGCGCGATCTGCTTGCCCCACTCCTCGCTGCATTTCCTGCACGTGGGGTAGAAGCCGACCGCGAGGATCGCCGACACCGACGCGATCGATTCTTCGCACAGCGTCTCGCCTGGGTCACCAGCCGCCAGAGCACGGGCGATCGCGTGACGTTCGCCAGCGTGGGAGTACCAGCGGTAAAGCCGTGGTGCGCGCGTGCCGCTCTCGATGGTGTTCATCGGGCGCCTCCGGCGGGCAGCCATGTGCGGCGATCGGATTCGCGAAGCGCAGCGCGGCCTTCTTCCAGCTGCGCGTCGCTCAACGCGTGTCTGGTCCGGCGCACCGCCGGGAGCATCGGCTGTGTCCGCGCCGCCGAGCTCGGATCAGAGGCGAGCTGGACGGCGGGCGGCTTCTGCGGCGACTCCATGTGCGGCTCCGGCTAGCGCTGGTGACAGCGGCCCCGGCCGGTCGGGGTCAAGTCGGGGCCGCTGCGGTCTGGTGAGAACGGCGGTCCGGCCAGGGGACGGGGGTGAACCTCCGGCCGAACCGCTGCCCTCGGGAGGGGCGACCGGGAAGCGGCAGCTACGCCCGCCAGGGGGAGGCGGGCGGTGCCGCCCTCCCGGTCTCAGCAGGTCCGCCTACCCCGGGGGGATGGGGATCACCAGCGAACTTGCCTATCTATAAAATAGACCGGCTCTCTATAACATAGATAGAGGTCGGTGTGGTCTTTTTGGGTGAGAAGCGAGGATGATCGTCGCTACTGTCGGTGTCAGCAGGTCCCAACAGGAGGACAGCAGCGTGGAAGTGCGCATCAGCCGTGAAACCGCGCGCCAGATCATCCGGTACCAGCTGATTCACTGCCGCTCGCTCTCCGGCGCGACACAGAAGGAAGCTGCAGACCACCTGGGGATCACGCAGCCCCACTACGCACAGTTCCTCTACCACCCGACGCAGAAGGGCTACCAAGCGCCGCTGCCGGAGCAGCTCGAAGCACTGCTGATCTTCTTCGGCGTCGCAGACCGGTTCCCGATCCTCAAGCAGGTACTGGAGATCGCCAGGACCGGCGCGCCAGGGAAAATGCACCCCGTCGGGGTCATCAGCGACCTGGACATGTATCTGGCGCTGGAGTTCTTCGCCGAAAGCATCACCAACTACGAACCGATGCTCATCCACACGCTGCTGCAGACCCCGCAGTACTCGCGAGCTCTCGCCGAGTTCAGCAAGCTCGGCAACCCCGAGATCGACGTGGTGGCCGAGGTCAACAAACGCATCGGGCGGCAGGTGCCTCTCACCCGCAAGCCGTCACCGCTGCGCTTCACGGCCTTCGTGGAAGAACGTGCGCTCAAAGGCATCGTGCATCCAGACCCCGAGATCAACGCCGAGATCATGACCGAGCAGCGCCAGCACGTCCTGCGGGCATCGCAGCACAACGAGAACGTTGTCCTCCGTGTGCTGCGGGACAACTTCCACCTCCGCGCGCCCGGCAACAGGCAGCTCTCGCTGGTTGAGGTTCACCCCGAGCAGTGGACACCGAGTTAGCAGGACCTGGGGTTCTGCTGGAAGGATGTCCTCATGCCTCCTCGTAAGCGCCGTTCGTACG
>NZ_QLTT01000015.1 GCF_003269295.1 Lentzea atacamensis
GCAGGAACACGTGTTCGAATGCCATTCCACAATCGGGTGAACACGCAGGTCAGCGGCCCTATGGCACCGTGCGCGCACACTCTCTCTAGTGCGCACCACGCGCCCAGCAACCACCTGCGCAACCGGCGCTCGACGCACGCAGCAGGGGGGCATGTGCCGGGTCGCCGAAGGTGAAGCCGTGCCACCCCAACGCAACCGCCGCCCGCCCACGCAACGTAACCACCGCCCAAAACAAACGCACCCGGCAGGCGTTGACGAGCCGGCTCAAAGCTCCCAGCTGACGAACGCCCCGTCGTCGATCGACCCGCCCGCCTTCTTGTAGGTGGCCTGCGCGGCCGCGTCCCCCGCCGCGGTACCGGTCCACATCGCGTAGCAACCCCGTTCGGCGGCAAGGGCTTTGAGCGCCTCCACCAGCGCCGTGCCAATACCGCGGCGCAGGAACGCGTCGTCCACCCCGAGCTCGTAGAGGAACATCTCGGTGCCCTTGTCGGGGTGTGTCGTCTCCACTCCGGACACGAAGCCGACCGGCTGGTCGCCAACGTAGGCGATCAGCAGATGGCTGTGATCCTGCGCCAGGAAGCGGGACGTCGCGTCCGGCAGCGGCGGCGCGTCGAACAGGTGCGCGGCGGCGAACACGTCGTCGGGGGTGGCGGCGCGGCGGATCTTCATACCGCCAGGCTAGGTGAACTTTCCGGAACAGGCCCGAAGGCGCGTCAGCGGTCCTCCACGACGGCGGGCAGCTTGCCGTTCTTGACCAGGTCGGCCAGCGAGGCGTGGTCGGCCTCGGTCTGGTCCGCGTAGTCGAAGGCGTACTTCGCGAACGCCTCGTCCAGGTCCTCACCGCCGCCGTTCTGGAAGTACCCGGCGAGCAGGCGCGGATCCAGCGACCTGGTGTGCGCGCGGGCCAGCAACGCGCCTGCGAAGCGGCCGTAGTCGTCGAGGTCGTCGCGCTTCAGGGTCGTCGCGTCGATCTCGCCCTTGCGGTTGCGGAACTGCCGCACGATGAACGGCCGGCCCTCGATCGTCGTCCAGCCCAGCAGGATGTCGGACTCGGCCTGCACGAGCCGCGCGCCGTGGACGATCCGCTTGCCCTCGTGCTTGGCGGGCTCGACGTCCAGGAACGGCTGCAGGGCCGAGGTGCGGGCTTCCTTGGCCTGCAGCACCAGTGCCTCGGAGCCGTTGCCGTGCAACAGGATGAGGTAGTTGCGCAGGCCGACGCTGCCGGTGCCGACGACGCGGAACGCCACGTCCGACACGCCGTAGCGCATGATCAGGTTCGTCCGCGACTCGCGCAGAGTGTCCACGTAGGACGGCAGCGCGGCGATCACGGCCTCTTCGGTCTCGGGGGAGACGTCCGTGAACGTCGGCGGGTTCGTGATGAACCGCCACTTCTCGCCGTCGTGCGCCGTCCACTTGGCGGCGAAGCGGGCGCTGGTGTTCTTGCGCGACTTCTCTGCGGCCTTGGAGAAGTCGTTGAGCAGGTCGTCAGCCTTGACCTTCGACAGCGTCGACTCGTCGCCCAGAGCCGTCCACGAGTCCATGAACGGGATCTCCGCGAGGTGCCTGATCACGTTGCGGTACGCGCGCACGGCGTCCTCGGCGGCGTCTCGGCACCCCTTGTCGGACACGCCGCCGACCCGGCCCGCCAGCACCAGTGACGCGACGAGGCGCTTGAGATCCCATTCCCACGGGCCCGGCAGCGTCTCGTCGAAGTCGTTGATGTCCATGACGATCTGGCCCTCGGGCGTGCCGTAGAGGCCGAAGTTCGCTGCGTGTGCATCACCGCACAACTGAGCGTGCAGGCCGGTCGAGCACCCGGCGGCGAGATCGCCCGCCTGGAGTCCGGCGGCGCCGCGGAAGAACGCGAACGGGTTGGCGAGCATCCTGCCGATCCGCAGCGGGATCAGGTGCTCCAGCCGCCCCTCGTTGCTGGCGTGCATGAACTCCAGGACGGTCGGGCGCGAGGGCGCCAGCGACACCGCGCGGTGCGCCTTGAAGTCCACAGAGGACCTCAGCGCGCGGCCTCGCGCGTAGACCTCCTCCGGCTCAGTCCATCTGCCCAGTGCGACAGCGGCCTCAGCACGCACCCGTTCACCCATACGAGCAATGATGCCTGCGGCGGACGAGCCAGATGGACCGTCCGCCGCAACTGTGACCTAGCGAGGCGGGAAAATCAGCCCAAATCGGGACGAACAACCTCCGCGATCGCCCGCACGCCCAGGTCGATCTCGTCCCGAGTGATCACCAGCGGGGGTGCGACGCGCAACGTGGTCGCCTGCGTCTCCTTGCACAGCACGCCACGTGCGGCCAGCGCCTCGGAGGCGGCGCGGCCGACCGGCCCGCCGGGGGAGATCTCGACGCCGGCCCACAGCCCGCGGCCGCGGACCTCGGCGATGCCGTGCCCGACCAGCTTGTTCAGCTCGGCGTGGAGGTGGTCGCCCAGTTCGCGGGAGCGCTCCTGGAACTCGCCGGTCTCCAGCAGCCGCACGACCGCACGGCCCACCGCGCACGCGAGCGGGTTGCCGCCGAACGTCGACCCGTGCTCACCCGGCTTCAGCACGCCCAGCACCGCGCGTGAACCGACCACGGCGGACACCGGCAGGATGCCGCCGCCCAGCGCTTTGCCCAGCGTGTAGAGGTCGGCGCGCACACCCTCGTGATCGAGGGCGAACAGCGCGCCGGTGCGGCCGAGCCCGGACTGGATCTCGTCGGCGATCATCAGCACGTTGTGCTCGTCGCACAGGCGGCGGATCCCGGGCAGGTAGCCGGCGGGCGGTACGACCACGCCGGCCTCGCCCTGGATCGGCTCGATCAGGATCGCGGCCGTGCGCGGCGAGATCGCGGACTCGATCTCGTCGAGGCTGCCGTACTTGACGACCTTGAAGCCCGGCGTGAACGGGCCGAAGTCGTTGCGGGCGGTCTCGTCGGTCGAGAACGACACGATCGTCGTGGTGCGGCCGTGGAAGTTGGATCCCGCGACGATGATCTCCGCGGTGCCCTCCGGCACGCCCTTGACCTGGTAGGCCCACTTGCGCGCCACCTTGATCGCGGACTCCACGGCCTCGGCGCCGGAGTTCATCGCGAGCACCATCTCGGTGCCGGTCAGTGCCGCGAGCTCACGGCAGAACAGGCCGAACTGGTCGTGGTGGAACGCGCGGCTGGTCAGCGTCACGCGGCCGAGCTGCTCGACGGCGGCGGCCACCAGGGCGGGGTGGCGATGACCGAAGTTCAGCGACGAGTAGCCGGACAGGAAGTCCAGGTAGCGGCGGCCTTCGACGTCGGTGACCCACGCCCCCTCGCCGTGCGAGATGACCACCGGCAGCGGGTGGTAGTTGTGCGTGCTCCACTCCTCGTCGAGAGCTACGTAGTCAGCGCTGGTGGTGGTCTGGTGCTCAGCGATGGCTGTCATCCTCCAAGGCTAAGGGGCCGAACAAGCGATTTCAGCCGCGAAGTGTTGCGAACGACCGTTAAACGTTGCGTAGATTCACTGAACAGTGGGTGATCTTTGCGCAACAGGCGGGCCAGACGGTTCATCGCTACGCTCGGTTGATGGCGAAGAAGTCGGTTCGTGAAGCTCTGCGACTCGATGAGGTGGATCTCTCCACCCTCGACCCGGCCGGCCGCCCGGTCGGCCCCAAGAACAAGAAGGAGGCGGCCGAGGACCTCGCCACCACCGGGGCAGAGCTGGACGGCCTGCAGGAGGCGTTGTACGCGGAGAACTCTCGCGCGGTCCTGCTCGTGCTGCAAGGTATGGACACCTCCGGCAAGGGCGGCGTCGTCAGTCACGTCGTCGGCCTGGTGAACCCGCAGGGTGTGCGCATCGCGTCGTTCAAGAAACCGACTCCCGCCGAACGCCGTCAGCACTTCCTGTGGCGCATCAAGAAGGTGCTGCCGGAGAAGGGGCGCATCGGCGCGTTCGACCGCTCCCACTACGAGGACGTGCTCGTGCCCAAGGTCGAGCGTCTGCTCACCGCCGCCGAGATCAAGAAGCGGTACCAGGAGATCAACGCGTTCGAGAAGGAGCTCGCGGACAGCGGCACCACGGTGATCAAGTGCTTCCTGCACATCTCGCCCGAGGTGCAGAAGGAACGGCTGCTTGCCCGTCTGGACGATCCGAAGAAGAACTGGAAGTACAACCCGGCCGACATCGACGTGCGTTCCAAGTGGTCCAAGTACCAGGACGCGTACACCCGGGCGTTGAAGAACTGCTCGGACGCGCCCTGGTACGCGATTCCCTCTGACCGCAAGTGGTACCGGAACTGGGCCGTGAGCCGGTTGCTGCTGGAGACCATGCGCGAGATGGACCCGAAGTTCCCGCCGCCCGTCTACGACATCGAGGCCGAGAAAGCCCGGTTGATCGCCCACGACCCGTTGCGCTGAGCGCAATCTTCGTTGCGGCTATTGCCTGACTGTAACGGTCTAGGCCACTGTGGGCTGCGCCGCCGTTGAGTATCCCGGAGGTGTGGACGTGGGTGTGGACCGGCGACGATTTCTCGGAGCCATGGGTGTGGGAGCTGGACTGCTGATGACCGGAGGGACCGCGCAGGCGGCCGCGACGCGGAGAGTCTTCTTCGGCGCCTACACGACGTGGAGCGGTGGCGCCAAAGGCATCGGCATCGGCACCTACGACACGGCGAACGGCCAGCTGAAGACGACCGGCGTGATCGGCGGCGTGGTGAACCCGTCGTTCGTGATCGAGTCGCGCGACGGCCGGTTCCTGTACGCGGTCAACGAGATCAGCAAGGGCGAGGTCACGGCGATCAACGCGGGCTCGCACAAGGTGATCAACAAGCAGCCGACCGGCGGCGCGGACCCGTGCCACCTGACGCTCGACCCGTCGGGGAAGTTCCTGATCACCGCGGACTACTCGTCCGGCTCGCTCAGCGTCTTCCCGGTCAAGGCCGACGGCAGCCTCGGCGCGCGCACGCAGAAGGTGCAGCACAAGGGCTCAGGGCCGGATCCCTCGCGTCAGGAGGGTCCGCACGCGCATCACATCGTGTTCGACCCGGCGGGCAAGCACGCGCTGGCGGTCGACCTCGGTGCGGACTCGGTGTTCGTGTACTCGTTCACCGGCGGGAAGCTGACGCTCGTCTCGACGGCGAAGTTCAAGCCGGGCGCCGGGCCGCGCCACATCGCGTTCCACCCGAACGGCAAGACCGCGTACGTCGCGAACGAGCTGGACTCGACGATCGTGTCCTGCGCTTACGCGGACGGGAAGCTCACGCCGGGTCAGGTGCTCAAGACCGCGCCGCCCGCGACCGTGCGCAACTACCCGGCCGAGGTGCTGGTGTCCGGTGACGGGAAGAACGTGTACCTGTCGAACCGCGGGCACGACAGCGTCGCGCACTTCGCTGTCAACGGGGCGGAGCTCGCGCTGGTCGGCCACACACCGGCCGGCGGCAAGTACCCGCGGCACATCACGCTGGACCCGTCCGGGCGATTCCTCTTCGCGGCCAACCAGAACTCGAACCTGGTGACGTCGTTCGCGGTGGACGCCGTGACCGGCAGGCTGACACCGTCCGGCACGCCGCTCAAGACCGAGATCCCGGTGTGCGTGCTGCCCACCCGACTGGGTTAACGCCCTTCAAGTCGATCGTCCACAGTGGTACTCCGGCCTCATGGGTCTCATGGCTGGAGTACTGGCAGTTGCGTTGATGGCGCCCGCACCGGTCGCACCGGAGTACGTCGCACTCGGCGACTCCTACGCGTCCGGCGCGGGTGCCGGTTCCTACTCGGGCGGCTCGTGCCGTCGCAGCGCGAACGCCCATCCGGCGTTGCGCGGCAAGGACTTCCCGTCGTTCCGGTTCGTGGCGTGCAGCGGGGCGACCACGAGGTCGCTCAAGCCGCAGTTCAAGGCGCTCAGCCCGGCGACGACGCTGGTCACGGTCACCGTCGGCGGCAACGATCTCGGGTTCGCCGACGTGATGACGACCTGCACGCTCAAAGGTGACAGGGCCTGCGTCTCGCGAGTCGCCAAAGCGGTGAAGTTCATCCACGAACAGCTGCCCGCACGGCTCGACGCCACCTACGCCACGATCAGGAGCTCCGCGCCGGCGGCCGAGCTGGTCGTGCTCGGCTATCCGCGGTTGTTCACGCCGAACGACAGGTGCAGGACGCTCTCGGCCGCCAAACGTGCGGCGCTCAACGGCGCCGCGGACCAGCTGTCCGAGGTGACCGCGGCGGCTGTGGCACGGGCCGGTGCGCGCTATGTCGACGTGAGGCAAGCGTTTGCGGGGCACGGCGTCTGCTCCGGGGAGCCGTGGATCAACGCGCTGGTCAGCCCGACCGACGACTCCTACCACCCCAACAAGGCCGGTCAGGCGGCGTACTTCCAGGCGTTGACAAGCTCGCTTTGGTAAGTTCAGACTTACCGTTCGTGGGGACTTACCAAGAGGCCTTCGCGGCGCTCGGCGATCCGACCCGCCGCGAGATCTTCACGCTGCTCGCGGCCAGGCCGCGGGCGGTGGGGGAGATCGCCGCCGAGCTCCCGGTGTCGCGGCCGGCCGTGTCCCAGCACCTCAAGGTGCTCAAGGCGGCACGGCTGGTCCGCGTCGAGGCCGAGGGGGCCCGGCGGCGGTACTCCGTGGACCACGTGGGGGTGGCCGCGATGCGCGACTACCTCGACGACGTCTGGGGCCAGGCGCTCGCCAACTTCGCTGCGGTGGTGGAGGAGACATGACGGAAGTCAGGCGATCGGTAGTGGTGAACGCGGGCGCCGACCACGCGTTCAAGGTGTTCACGGAGAAGTTCATGACGTGGTGGCCGCCGGCGCACCACATCGGCGATGCGGACCTGAAGGACGTCGTCGTCGAACCGCGCGAAGGTGGGCGCTGGTACGAGATCGGCACCGACGGCGCCGAGTGCGACTGGGGTGCGGTCAAGGCCTACGAGCCGCCGGCACGGCTCCTGCTGGCCTGGCACCTCAACGGTGACTGGGACTACGACCCGGACCCGGCGCGGGCATCCGAAGTGGAGATCACCTTCACGCCCGAGGGCTCCGGCACCCGCGTGGAGCTGGTGCATCGCAACTTCGAGCGGCACTTCACCAAGCCGGAACGGCTGCGTGAGGGCGTCAGCGGCGAAGGCGGCTGGGGAGGAATTCTGCTCGGCTTCCAGCGGGCGTTCGTGTGATCATGCCCCGGTGAATTCGTTGAGGGAGGTCACGGCCACCCGGTACGTGACGCCGTTCCGAGAGGGCGGTTCCATGCCGGGGCTGGTCGAGGCCGACGACCTGGGTATGTACGTGGTCAAGTTCCGCGGCGCCGGACAGGGCGTGAAGGTGCTCGTCGCCGAGATCATCGTCGGCGAGCTGGCGCGGCGGCTGGGCTTCCGGATACCCGAGATCGTCCTGGTGCACCTCGACCCGGAGCTGGCACGCGCGGAACCCGACCAGGAGGTCCAGGAGCTGCTGCGGGCCAGCGGCGGCCTCAACCTCGGCCTCGACTACCTGCCCGGCTCGTTCGACTTCAACCCGATCGTGCGCGACCCCGGCACCGAGCTCGCGACGCAGCTGCTCTGGTTGGATGCCCTGGTGCTCAACGTGGACCGCAGCTGGCGCAACCCGAACATGTTGCTGTGGCACCGCGACGTGTGGCTGATCGACCACGGCGCCTCGCTGTACTTCCACTACTCGTGGAGCCCGGAGAAGCCCGCCACGAAGGACTTCCGGTTCGACCCCTCGGACCACGCGATGCTGCCGAACGCGGGCGCTCTGTCCGAAGTGGACGCCGAGCTGTCCGCCAGGATCACGCCGAAGCTGCTCGACGAGGTCCTCGCACTCGTTCCCGACGAGTGGCTGGAAGGTGATCCGGTGGAACTCCGCCAGCGTTACAAGGACTTCTTCACCCACCGCCTCGCCCACCGCGGCTGGGTCGACTCGCTGGAGGCCGCGCGTGCCGCACGTGTTTGAGTACGCGCTGCTGCGGGCTGTGCCGCGGCAGGAGCGCGGCGAGTTCATGAACGTCGGCGTCATCGTCTACTGCGCCGCACTGGACTTCCTGTGTGCGAAGACCTATGTGGACGGTGATCGGCTGCGGGCGCTGGACCCGCGGCTGGACGTGGAGATGCTGGAGACGTCGCTGAGGCACCTCACGAACTCGTGCGACGGCACGCCCGACGCCGGGCCGGTCAGCAGGACAACGGTTGGGCAACGGTTCCGCTGGCTGACGGCGCCGCGCAGCACCATCGTGCAGACCTCACCTGCGCACACGGGCTTCACCGAAGACCCGTTGGCCGAGGTCAACCGGCTTTTCGAAGCGCTGGTGCTGCCACCCCGGTAGGTTCGTCGCAACCTGAAGGGGCGCGTCGCGTCCCTAGTTGCAAAGCGAATCTAAAGCGATCGGGGTTGGCGACACATGAGCGCTGGGTATCACCACGGCTACCAGCAGCCGCGGCGTCCCATGCCGCCGCAGCGGCCGATGAAGAAGAAGAGGCGTCCTGGACGCGTCGTTCTGGTGCTGCTGCTGGTCCTGCTGCTGGCCGTCGTCGGATTCGGCTTCTACGTAGACTCGACGCTGAAGCGGATCGACGCGCTGCCCGACTACCAGGGCCGTCCTGCCGAGACGCCGGGCACCACCTGGCTGCTCGTCGGCTCCGATGCTCGCGACGGACTGACGCAGGAGCAGAAGGACACGCTCGCCACCGGTGACGCGGCCGGCCGGCGCACCGACACCATCATGATGCTGCACCTGCCGGACAACAGCGCCGCCAAGCCGGTGCTGCTGTCGATCCCGCGTGACTCGTACGTCGCGATCCCGGGCAACGGTCGCAACAAGGTCAACGCGTCGTACGCGTTCGGCGGGCCGCAGCTGCTCGTGCAGACCGTCGAGGGCGCGACCGGCGTGCGGATCGACCACTACATGGAGATCGGCTTCGGCGGGTTCTCCGACATGGTCGACGCGGTCGGCGGCGTGGACATCTGCCTCGACCAGCCGATCAAGGACCCGCTGGCCGGCATCGACCTTCCCGCCGGTTGCCAGGAGCTCGACGGGCCGCAGGCGCTCGGGTTCGTGCGGACCCGTGCGTTCGCGACCGCCGACCTGCAGCGCGTGCAGAACCAGCGGCAGTTCCTGTCGGCGCTCTTCACGAAGGTCAAGAGCCCGGCCACGCTCGCGAACCCGTTCCGCGTGATCCCGCTGATGAACGCGGCGTCCGGCTCGGTGTCGGTCAACGAGGACGACCACGTGTGGCACCTGGCGAGCGTCGCGCTCAACATGGGTGACGCGACGAGCGGCACCGTGCCGGTCGGGTCCACGCCGACGGTGCCCGGTGCGGGCTCGGTCGTGCAGTGGAACAAGGAGAAGGCCTCGCAGCTCTTCGACCTGATCAGCAAGGATCAGCCGGTCCCCGCCGAGCTGATCGCCCCTCCGAAGTAACTACTCGGCGGGCTCGGAAGTGGGCTCCGAGCTTGTCAACCCGGCCTCCTGTGCGATCTCCTCGAGTTCGCGCAGGAGGTCGTCGTAAATCGGTGTCGTGGACATCGTCTAGCCCCCTCGTTCTGGATCTTCCCCCGTTCAGGTGACGGGAGCTTACGCCCCTGTACCCGTTCTTCTCGCGTCATATGCCTGTGAGACGCTAAATGTTGGCTAACGCCACCTCTTGACCAGGCAATATGTGTGCCAGCCACATGTTGGGCACGCCGCGTGACGCCTACCGTTTCCGGTCATGTCGAGTGTCACTGGTCACACCGCGCTGGTCACCGGAGCCGCGAGCGGCATCGGCCTGGCCTGCGCCCGCGCCTTGGCCGATGCCGGCGCGAAGGTCCATCTGGTCGACCTCGATCCCGGCGTGCGGGACATCGCCTCCGAGGTCGGTGGGGTCGGGCACGTTCTCGATCTGACGTCCTCGGTCTCCGCGTTGCCCGCCGAGGTCGACGTGCTGGTCAACAACGCAGGTGTCCAGCACGTCGCACCGATCCACGAGTTCCCCGCCGAGCGCTTCTCGGCGATGGTCGAGCTCATGCTGGGGGCGGCGTTCCGGCTCACCCGGCACGTTCTGCCGCACATGTACTCACGTGGCTGGGGCCGGTTGGTCCACATCTCCAGCGTGCACGGACTGCGCGCGTCCGCGTTCAAATCCGCTTACGTCGCCGCGAAGCACGGCCTTGAGGGGTTCTCCAAGGTCGCGGCTTTGGAGGGCGCGCCTCACGGCGTGACGTCCAACTGCGTGGCCCCCGGGTATGTGCGGACTCCCTTGGTGGAAAAGCAGATCGCGGACCAGGCCCGTGTGCACGGCATCTCCGAAGCGGATGTCTCCGGGCAGATCTTCCTGCAGCGCACTGCCGTCAAACGGCTGATCGAGCCTTCCGAGGTTGCGGACGCCGTGATGTGGTTGTGCGACAACAGTTTTGTCACAGGCACGTCGTTGGCCGTCGACGGCGGCTGGACCGCTCAATGAGGAGTTGTCGATGATCAAGAAAGTGGTAGGCGCGTCGCTCATCGGAACAACTGTCGAGTGGTACGACTTCTTCCTCTACGGCTCGGCAGCCGCCCTGGTGTTCAACAAGCTGTTCTTCCCGACCGCGGACCCGCTGACCGGCACGCTGCTCGCGTTCACCACGTACGCCATCGGGTTCCTCGCCCGGCCGCTGGGCGGTCTGGTGTTCGGCCACTACGGCGACCGCTTGGGGCGCAAGAAGTTGCTCGTGTTGTCGTTGCTGCTGATGGGTGGCGCGACGATGCTCATGGGTGTGCTGCCGACGTACGCCGCAGTCGGTGTCGCGGCGCCGTTGCTGCTCACGTTCCTGCGGCTGGTGCAGGGCTTCGCATTGGGCGGTGAGTGGGGCGGGGCCGTGCTGATCGTGTCCGAGCACGGTGATCCGGCGCGGCGCGGCTTCTGGGCGTCGTGGCCGCAAGCCGGTGTGCCGTGCGGAAACCTGCTGGCGACGGGCGTGCTCGCGGTGCTGGCGGCGGTGCAGTCGGACGCGGACTTCCTGGCGTGGGGCTGGCGGATCCCGTTCCTGCTCTCTGGTGTGCTGGTCGTGATCGGCCTGTGGATCCGGCTGACGGTGTCCGAGTCGCCGATCTTCCTCGCAGCCCAGGAGAAGGCGGCGCAGCAGAAGGAGCCGGCGCTGGAGAAGGCGCCCGCGCTGGAGCTGCTGAAGCACAACTGGCGCGAGGTGCTGATCGCGATGGGCGCGCGGTTCGCCGAGAACGTGTCGTACTACGTGATCACGGCGTTCATCCTCGTCTACGTGGTGACCGGGCTCGGGCTGTCGAAGTCGGTGGGGCTCAACGCGGTGCTCATCGCGTCGGCCGTGCACCTGGTGACGATTCCGGTCTGGGGTCACCTGTCGGACCGGTTCGGGCGGCGGGTGATCTACCTGGTCGGCGCGGTCGGCATGGCGGGGTGGATCTTCGCGTTCTTCGCGCTGCTCGACACGAAGGACCCGGTGCTGATCACGGTGGCCACGACGGTCGGACTCGTGCTGCACGGTGCGATGTACGGGCCGCAGGCGGCGTTCTTCTCGGAGCTCTTCGGGACGCGGGTGCGGTACTCGGGTGCGTCGGTCGGCTACCAGCTGGCGTCGATCGTGGCCGGTGCGCTGGCCCCGTTGATCGCGACGGCGTTGCTGCAGGCGTACAAGTCGTCGTTCCCCATCGCGATCTACGTGGTGATCACGTGCGTGATCACGGTGGCGGCGATCGCCCTGGCGCGTGAGACCCGTGGTGCGGATCTGGAGGAACGTGACAGGGTTGGGGTGTGACACGACGGCGTGAGGCCGAACTGGCGGCGTTGTTCGAGACCGCGTCCGAGCTCGCGGGCATGCGCGACCCGGACGCGGTCCTCCGCTCGATCGTGCGGAGGGCACGAACCCTGCTCGGCACCGACCTTTCGTACCTGACGATGAATGACCCGGCCGGCACCTACATGCGGGTGACGGACGGGTCGGTCTCGCCGTTGTTCCAGAAGGTGCGGCTGGGGCTCGGCGAGGGCCTGGGCGGGCTGGTGGCGCAGACCGCCAGCCCGTACGCGACGTCCGACTACTTCGCCGACGCCCGGTTCAACCACACCAGGCCGATCGACTCGGCCGTGCGGGACGAGGGCCTGGTGGCGATCCTGGGTGTGCCGCTGAAGCTCGACGCCAAGGTCATCGGCGTGCTGTACGCGGCCGATCGGACCTCGCGGGAGTTCCCGCCGGAGGAGGTCGCCCTGCTGTCGTCGCTGGCCGACCACGCGGCGATCGCGATCGACACCGCGTCGTTGTTCGCGACGATCCAGTCGCACAACGAGGCGATGAAACGGGCGGAGGAGGCGCACGACCGGCTCACGGACCTGGTGCTGCGCGGCGGGTCGTCGGCCGAGGTCGCGGCGGCCGTGGGAGAGCTGCTCGGCGGGCCGGTCGACGTGCTGGAAACCGTGCCTTCCCAGGCGGTGCGGGCCAACGGACGCGCTGTGCTGTTCGACGGCGTGTGGGTGTGCGCGGTGCTGGCGGGCTCCGAGCTGCTGGGCGGGATCACGTTGTCCGGGCGGCCCGACCTGCCGGACGCGGACCGGCGGGTGTTCGAGCGGTCGGCGGCGGTGACGGCGTTGCTGTTGCTGCTGCGGAGAACCGTGGCGGAGGCGGAGAACAAGGTCCGCGGCGAGCTGATCACCGACATCCTCGACGGTCGGGACCCCGCCGGGTTGCAGGCTCGGGCGCGGCGGGTCGGGGTGGAGCTGAAGGACCCGCACGTCGTGCTGGTGGCGGACGGGAACCTGTCCGCCGCAACGCACTACGCGTCGGTCCACAGAGGACTTGCCGGGTCCCGCGGGCGTGACGTGGTGCTGGCGTTGCCTTCCGCCTCCACGCACGTCGCCAAGGACGTGGCTCGGGCACTGGACGCGACGGTGGGCGCGTGCGGGCCGGTCGTCGGGCCGGTGGCCATCGCGGCGGCCTACGAGGAAGCGCGGCGGTGTCTGAGAGCGTTGCGGCAGCTGGGGCGGGAGAAGGACGCCGCGACGATGGACGACCTGGGATTCGTCGGTGTGCTGCTGGGCGATCGTGCGGACGTCTCCGGGTACGTGCGGTCGGTGCTGGGGCCGGTGCTCGACTACGACGCCGAACGCGGCACTGAGCTGGTGCACACGCTGGAGGTCTACTTCCGGTGCGGCGCGAACCTGAGTCGTGCCAAGGCGGAGCTGCACCTCCACGTCAACACGGTCACGCAACGGCTCGATCGAGTCTCGTCGTTGCTCGGCGACTGGCAGACGCCGGACCGTGTGCTGGAGGTGCAGCTCGCTTTGCGCCTACTTCGTCTGCAGGGATAGCACCGCGTCCCCTGCGGGGGCGTCGGAGTTGCCGAACGGCTTCGCGATCGCCATGTAGACGAGACCGATGCCGACCACCAGAGCGCCGCTCAGGATGACGACGTAGTTGTCGTACCAGGGCGCGCCCGGCGTGCGCGGCCACACCATGTTGACCATCGCCGCGACGCCGTACGCGAGCGCCAGGACGTTGATGACCACGCCCCAGCGGCCGAGCGTGAACTCGCCGGACGGCACCCAGCCCTTGAGCCTGGCGCGCAGTGCCGCGAACACGACCATCTGGAAGCCCAGGTAGATGCCGAGCGTCGCGAACGACACGATCTTGTCCAGCGCGTTCGTCGACAGCATCGACGCGAACACGATGACCACCGGGATGACGCCGGCGAGCGCCAGCGCGTACGGCGGGATGTGCCGCTTCTGGTTGAACTTCGCGAGTGCCCTGTGCCCGAACAGCATCTTGTCGCGGGCGTAGGAGTAGGTCAGCCGGGATGCCGCTGCCTGCAGGGACATCGTGCAGGACAGGAACGAGATCAGCACGACCGCGATCACGATCTTGTACCCGACCGGGCCGAACGCGTTGGTCAGGATGTTCGTGACCGGGTCCGCGTCCTCGCCGCTGATGACCTTGCCGAAGTCGGGCACCGCGAGCAGCAGCGACAGGCACGCGAACGTGGCCGCCGCGCCGCCGATGTAGATGGTGCGGCGCATGGCCTTCGGAATGACGCGGCCGGGGTCCTTGACCTCTTCCGCGGTGTCACCGCAGGCCTCGAAGCCGTAGTACTGGTAGAGACCGATGATGCCCGCCGCGAAGAACGCGGGCAGGTAGCTGCCCGGTTCGCCCGCGCCGAAGTTGTCGAACAGCACGCCCAGGCCGTGGACGCGGTTGTCGACCAGCAGCCAGATGCCGACCGCGAGCGCACCGACGATCTCCGCGGCGAACCCGAAGATGGCGGCCCAGCTCAGCACCTTCGTGCCCGCGTAGTTGATCAGCGTGGACACCACGATGATCGCGATCGCGCACAGCACGGTGTTGCCGACGGTGGCGGTGTAGCCGAGAAGCGTTGCCAGGTAAGGGCCCGCGCCGTAGCTGACGGACGCGATGGTGACCAGCAGGGCGATCATGTAGACCCAGCCGGTCATCCACGCCCAGCGTTTGCCCCACAGGCGGCGTGCCCACGGGTAGACGCCGCCCGCGACCGGGTACTGCGCGACGAGCTCGCCGAACACGAGCGCGACCAGGAACTGGCCGACGCCCGCGACGACGAAGCTCCAGATCATCGGCGGACCGCCCAGGGCGAGGGCGGTGCCGAACAACGTGTACGTGCTGACCACGGGGGAGAGGTAGGTGAAGCCCAGCGAGAAGTTCGCCCAGGGACTCATGTCCCGCTTGAACTCCGACGTGTAGCCGAGATCCTTGAGCCTGTCGGCCTCGGTGAGCGCGGCCGGTGTCCGAGTGGCTGTCATCCGGCCGCCCCCTTGATCAGATCTGCGGCTCGTTCTCCAATCATGAGAACCGTGACCATCGGGTTCACGGTCGGCATCGTGGGGAACACGGACGCGTCGACGACCCGGAGGCCCTCGAGTCCGATGACCTTCAGGTCACCGTCCACAACGGACCCGATAGCGCAGGTGCCTGCCGGGTGGTAGACGGTGTGGGCGGCTTTTCTCCCGTACTCGGACAGCGCCTCGTCGCTCGTGACGTCCGGGCCGGGCGCGATCTCCCGCTTGAGCCACGACTTCAGCGGCTCCTGCTCGGCGATCTTGCGGGCGATCTTGAAGCCGTCGACCAGGGTCTGCTCGTCGTAGCCGTCGGGGTTGGTGAAGTAACCGAAGTCGAGCGCCGGCTTCTCGGCGGGATCGCTGGACTTCAGCCACAGCTTGCCCTTGCTGTGCGGCCGCGGGATGTTCGGCGTCATGCACACCCCGTGCTCCACCTTCGGGTAGCCGAGGCGTTCCGTGTTGGTGGTGAACGGGATCTGGTAGAAGTGGAACATCAGGTCCGGGCGCGGGTCGGAGGAGTCGCGCCGGATGAAGAGGCCCGCGTCGGAGTCCATCACCGAGTTCTCCGGCAACGGTTTCGTGGTCTCCCACACGATGACCGACTCGGGGTGGTCGAGCAGGTTCTCGCCGACGCCGGGCAGGTCGTGCCTGGGCTCGATGCCGATGCTGCTCAGGTGCTCGGCGTCGCCGATGCCGCTCAGCATCATCAGGCGCGGGGTGTCGATGGCACCCGCGCAGAGCAGGACCTCTTTGCGGGCCTCGACGTAGCCCTTGTCGGTGTGCACGCCGATCGCGCGCGTGCCGTCGAACTCGATCCGGCCGGCCCACGTGTTGAGCAGCAGGGTCAGGTTCTTGCGGCTGCCCAGGATCGGGTGCAGGTAGGCGGTCGACGCGCTCGACCGCTGGTTGTTCTTCTCCGGGTGGTAGGCGATGGAGAAGAAGCCGACGCCGTCCTCGAACGGCTCGGCGTTGAAGTTGTCGATCTCCGGGACGCCCGTGGCCTTCTGCGCGGCGGCGACGAAGTCCCTGGCGATCGGGTTCCGGTCCTTCTCCTCGACCGGGATGATGTTGAGCGCGACCCTGTCGTAGTACGGGCCGATCGCGTCCCACGTCCAGCCGTGGCCCCAGTCGTCGAAGTCCTGGGGCAGCGGGTTGAAGCAGATCAGCGTGTTGTGGCTGGAACAACCGCCGAGAACCTTCGCGCGGCTGTGCCGGATGTGCGAGTTGCCGCGCGGCTGCTCGACCGTGGGGTAGTCGTAGTCGTACTCGGTCTCCAGCAGGTTGATCCAGTTGCGCAGGTTGAGGATCTTCTCGTCGCCCACGTCGGAAGGACCGCCCTCGATGACCGCGACCGTGACGTTCTCGTCTTCGGTGAGTCTCGCGGCGAGCACGCAGCCCGCCGTTCCGCCGCCGACGATCACGTAGTCATATGCGGTCACTGGGAATCCTTTCGCGCGAACCAGTTCTGTGCTGCGGGCTTGAGGTTCTGGTAGACGTGCTTGGGCTCGGTGTACTCGTGCAGGCCCGCGGTGCCGAGCTCACGGCCGACACCGGAGCGCTTGAAGCCGCCCCACTCGGCCTGCGGCAGGTAGGGGCCGAACTCGTTGATCCACACCGTGCCGTGGCGGAGCTTCTTCGCGACGCGCTGGGCCTTCTCGAGGTCCTGGCTCCAGACACCGCCCGCGAGGCCGTAGTCGGTGTTGTTGCCGAGGAACGTCGCCTCGTCCTCGGTCGTGAAGCGTTCGGCGGTGATGATCGGGCCGAACGTCTCGTCCTGGACGAGCTTCATGTCCTTGTGGCAGTCCGCGTAGACGGTGGGACGGAAGAAGAAACCGTTCTGCAGCTCGGGTTCGTCCGGCCGCCTGCCGCCCGCCTTGAGGGTGGCGCCCTCCTGCTGGGCGATCTCGATGTATCCCTCGACCTTGGCGCGGTGCTCGGCGCTGACGAGCGGCCCGGACTCGGTGTCCTCGTCGAAACCGTTGCCCAGCTTGATGAGATCCGCCCGGCGCGCGACCTCGTCGACGAAGTCGTCGTAGATGTCCGTGTGCACGATGAGCCTCGTGCCGGACGAGCACACCTGGCCCGCGTGGAAGAACGCGGCGGTGAGCGCGTAGTCGACCGCGGTGTCGATGTCGGCGTCCGCGAAGACGATGTTCGGGTTCTTGCCGCCGAGCTCCAGCGCGACCTTCTTCACGGTCTTCGCGGCCGAGGCCATGATCCGCTGCCCGGTGGCGAGGCTGCCGGTGAACGAGACGAGGTCGACGTCCGGGTGTTCGCTCAGCGGCGCGCCCACTTCGGGGCCGGTGCCGAGGACGAGGTTCGCGACGCCGTCGGGCAGTCCGGCTTCCTGCAGGAGCTCGAAGAGCTTGATCGTCGTGAGCGGCGTGATCTCACTCGGCTTGCCCACCAGCGTGTTGCCGGCGAGCAGGGCAGGGGCGATCTTCCAGGAGATCTGCAGCAGCGGGTAGTTCCAGGGCGCGATCAGGCCGCAGACGCCGACCGGTTCGTAGTCGATGCGGCTGATGACGTCGGGCGGGGTGCCCTGCACGACCTTCGGGTGCAGCAGGCCGGCGAGGTTGCCGTAGTAGCGGAACACGGCGACGACGTCGTCCACGTCGATGCGGCTCTCGACCAGCGTCTTGCCGGTGTCGAGCGTCTCGGTGCGGGCGATGTCCTCCTTGTCGCGCTCCAGCAGGTCCGCGACCCTGTTCAGCACGGCGGCGCGGTGCTCGGGGCTCGCGTGCGGCCAGTCGCCGTGGTCGAAGGCGTTTCTGGCCTTCGCGATCGCCTGGATCGCCTGTTCGCGGGTTTGGTCCTCGATCTCGGTGAGAACACTCTGATCGAAGGGGTTGATGATCTGCCGCACCGGCGACACTGACTGCCTCCCTGTTCGTGTGTCCACGTAGGACAATGGGGTGTAGCCGGTCGCCGGTGGCGGTAAACCGTGACGACCGTCTCAAGTGGTCTGAGCGCAATCTTCACCACGTCTTTCGGCGCCCAGCAGGGCACCTCGCGGCGCCGCGATGCACCCGTCTGGACGGCGAAACACGGGGCAAAGGTTCGCGCTCAGACCGCTTGCTTCAAATTCCTGCGCAGTCGGGTGAAAAGACGAGCGTTGCTCATTGCCACGATGCCGACAATGTCTTCTTCGTTCGAACTGTCTCGATAGGTCGCCACGAACTTCCGGTCCTCGATGGACCCATCTTCGATGCGAACGTCGTTCGTCGCCCGTCCGATGAACTGGATCCGCACGCCGTACTGATCCGACCAGACGTAGCCGCCGTTGGTGTGCGTCGCGACGGTCTCACCCGCCAGCAGGTTGCGGGTGGCGACTTGCGCCTGCTCGGTCGCGGACGTCCAGTGCTCCGCGCGGTGGCCGGCGCAGTTCGCGACGTCGCCGACGGCGACGATGTTCTTCAGGTTCGTCACGCCGCCCGCGTCGCACACGACGCCGTTGTCGACCTTGACCGGCCCACCGGCGAGCCAGTCCGTGGCTGGACGCACGCCGATGCCCGCGACGACGACGTCGGCGTTGACATGACGGCCATTGGCCAGGTTGATTCCGCCGTCAACGTTGACTGAATCAACATTGATTCCGGTGATCAATGTTGATCCGTGGTCGCCGTGCAGCTGTCCACATGCGGCGCCCATCTCCGCGCCCAGTACGCGCGTGAGTGGTGTCGGGAGCGCCTCGATGACCGTGACGTCCTTGCCGAGGGAGCGCGCGCTCGACGCGATCTCCGCGCCGATGAACCCGGCGCCGATGATGCCGACGTGCTGGGCGGTGGCGAACGCTTCGCGGAGCTTGACGGCGTCGTCGAGGGTGCGCAAGACGTGCGTGTTCGGGATTGTGCGCGGTATGCCGCCCGTTGCGATGACGATGCCGTCGGCCTCGACTGTCGTGCCGTCGCTGAGCGCTACTTTGCCGTGGGACAGGAGTGCGGTCGCGCAGTTGCCGAGGCGCCATTCGGCGTTGAGGGCGTCGAGGTCGTCCTGATCGGCGAGCGGCACCGCCTCCACCTTGCCGAGAAGGAAGTCCTTCGAGAGAGGTGGCCGGTCGTAGGGCAGATGCACCTCATCGCCGACGATGACGAGCCGTCCGTCGAACCCCTGTCGGCGCAGTGCCTGCGCCGACCTCAAGCCGGCGAGTGATGCGCCGATGATCGCGATCGTCCTCACGCCACGTCCTTGTTCACCTCGACATCGACATAGACCACTCCATCTTTCACAAGAACGGGATAGGTCTTCACCGGTCTTTTGGCGGGCAGACAAGTCGGCTCGCCGGTGCGAAGGTCGAAGCTCGCGGCGTGCAGCGGGCACTCCACGAAGCATCCTTCGAGCCAGCCCTCGCTGAGGGAGGCGTCCTGGTGGGTGCAGGTGTCGTCGATGGCGTACAGGACACCGTCGGCGTTGAACACCGCTATGGGTGCATGAGGACCGACGATGCGCACCGCCTCTCCCGGGGGCAGGTCCATGAGAGCGCAGGCGCGGATCATCGTCGGCCTCCGTTGCGTGACGCGGCACACGTTCCGAATGACGCAACACAATGTGAGGCTCGCGCGACACGTAGTCAATAGTTCGAGTGAGTGTTTTGCCTGCCGGTTACTGTTGCGCGATGAGCAACTCCGACTCGGCAGCTCAGGTGCAGTCCGTCGACAGAGCCATCAGCGTGCTGGAACTCCTCGCCCAAGGCGAGGCCGGCATCACCGAAATCGCTGGTGAGCTGGGTGTGCACAAGTCCACGGTGTCCAGACTCGTCTCCGTGCTGGAGGCGCGTGGCCTGGTCGAGCAGCTCGGGGAAAGAGGCAAGTACGCCATCGGCTTCGGAGTCGTCCGCCTGGCCGGTGCCGCCACCGGTCGCATGGATCTGACCAAGCTCGGCCAGCCGGTGTGCCAGACGCTCGCCGACGAGTTCGGCGAGACCGTGAACATCGCCGTGCACGACGCCGGCGTCGCCATCAACATCACCCAGGCCCGCGGGTCCGCGGCCGTGTCGGCGGTGAACTGGATCGGCCAGCGCACGCCGTTGCACGCCACGTCGTCCGGCAAGGTCCTGCTCGCGTACCTGCCGGTCGAGGAACGCAAGCGGCTGGCGTCGCTGCCGCTCGACTCCTACACCGAGAACACCGTCGTGGATCCCGAACGGTTGCTGGCTGAGCTCGAGACGGTCGCATCGCAGGGGTATGCGGCCTGTTTCGAGGAGCTGGAGCTGGGACTGCACGCGGTCGCCGTCCCGGTGCGCGGTCATCGGGGTGAGGTCGTCGCGGCGATGAGTGCCTCCGGGCCGTCGTACCGGTTGTCGCGGCAGCGGGTCGAGGACATCGTGCCGGCGATGGTGTCGGCGGCGGCCGACCTGTCCGCGCAGCTCGGCTACTTCGCGGGCTGATCCCACCAGGGGACCCAGCCCCGGTCGTCCAGGTCCGTCCAGGTGGCCCTGAGGCGGTCGGCGAGCGTGCCGGCGAAGGCCACGGACGACTCGTGTGAGGCGTAGGCGATCCAGTCGAGGGTGTCGTCGGTCCAGGCACCCTCGGCTCCGGTGTAGACAGGTTCGAACAGGTCGAGGTCCAGCAGGGGAGCACGGGTCACCGTGCTCCCGGACCTCGACCACCCGGCGCAGGCCCATGCCCGCCAGCGCCTCGCGGACCAGCTCGATCCCGGGACCGTCCCACATCGCCGAGGCGTCGACCACGAGCACGTCCTCCGGAACGTCCTGCGTGATCAGCGGGTGCCACATGGTCTGTTGCAGGCCCCACCGCTGCTCCAGCCTGTGGCGCCACCCGGCCACCTCCTCGTCGCTGAAGACGCGGCGGTACCCCAGCGGCTCGACCACGAGGTCCTTCGCCGCCGGCCAGCTCTTGATCGACCTGCGGAACAGCTCGCGCTCGGCGGCGGCCGCCTCGGCCTCGATCGGGCCGAGATCGGTGGTGAAGACCGACTGCGCCGTCGTCGCGGCGGTGGCGAGGGCGGCGGCGAGCCGGTCGGGCGGCGGCAGGTCGTCCGGGTCGAGGCGCTCGATCTCGCGCAGCATCGCGGCCACCACGTTCTGCCGGGGGAAGATCCGCTTCTCTTCGTCGGTGTGGTCGCCGAGGCGCCTCCTGCTCTCCGGAGGGAGCGCGGCGTACTCGGCGTACAGCTTCCCGTTGCGGCTCCTGAGGTATCTGCGGGCCATCGTGTGCAGGGTGGCGGACTCCATGCGGGCGATTGTGCGCGACTTTCGAACGGCGGTATTGACACCAGGGCGCACTGGCCACAACTTGTTGCAGATGGCGGAACATGTTCTGTTTCGCGCAACGGCGGCGAAGGGGTGTCCGGATGCCTGCAGAGGTGCCTCGCGTGGTGATCGTGGGGGCGGGGATCGTCGGCTGTGCCCTTGCCGACGAGCTCACCGAACGGGGCTTCACCGACGTCACGGTCCTGGACCAGGCGCAGGGGCTCGCCGCGGGCGGTTCGAGCAGCCACGCGCCGGGGCTGGTGTTCCAGACGAACTCCTGCCGCAGCATGACCGCTTTCGCCCGCTACACGGTCGAGAAGTACACCGCGCTGGGGTGCTTCGACCAGATCGGCGGCCTGGAGATCGCCACGACCGAAGCCCGGCTGGCCGACCTGTCGCGTCGCCACGGCTGGGCCACGTCCTGGGGCGTGGAGAGCCGGCTCGTCGGGCCGGACGAGGTCGCGCGGCTGCACCCGCTGCTGGTCCGCGAGCAGATCCTGGGCGGGTTCCTGATTCCCAGCGACGGGCTCGCGAAGCCCGTGCTGGCGGCGGAGGTGCAGGCCCGGCGGGCCATCGCACGGGGTGCGCGCTTCGAGCTCGGGCAGAAGGTCGTCGCGGTGGAGACCTCCGGCGATCACGTCACCGGGGTGCGGACCGAGGCGGACACCTTCCCCGCCGACATCGTCGTGTCGTGTGCCGGGATGTGGGGTCCGGTGCTGGGGGAGATGGTCGGGCTGACCGTTCCGCTCGTGCCGATGGCGCACCAATACGTGTTCACGGGCGACCTGCCGGGAGTCAGTGCGGAAGCGCTTGCGCGGCAACCCATTCTGCGGCACCAGGAAGCCGACCTGTACTTCCGCGCCCACGGTGAGGCGTTGGGGATCGGGGCGTACGGGCACCGGCCGATGCCGATCGCGGCGCGCGACATCGCCGGATCGGAGCTGCCGTTCACCAAGGAGGACTTCGAGGCGTCGTGGGAGTCGGCCGTCGAGCTGATCCCTGCGCTGGCCGAAACCGGGGTGGATCGCGGGTTCAACGGGCTGTTCTCCTTCACCAGCGACGGGATGCCGTTGCTGGGCGAGCATCCGCGGCTCGGCGGGTTCTGGGTCGCGGAGGCGGTGTGGATCACGCACTCCGCCGGCGTGGCGAGGTCGATGGCCGAGTGGATCGTCGACGGGCAGCCGGAGCTGGACCTGCACTCGAGCGACCTCAACCGGTTCGAGCAGGTGCAGCTGGCGCCGGACTACGTGCTGGAGCGCAGCTGCCAGAACTTCGTCGAGGTGTACGACCTGCTGCACCCGTTGCAGCCCATGGAAAGCCCGCGGCCGGTCCGGACGAGTCCGTTCTACGAGCGGCAGAAGGACCTCGGCGCGTTCTTCCTGGAAGCCTCCGGCTGGGAGCGGCCGCACTGGTACGAGGCCAACGCGAACCTGCCGGAGGTCGCCGAGGTCCCGGACCGCAACGAGTGGGCGAGCCGGTACTGGTCGCCGATCTGCGGGGCCGAGGCGCTGGTGACGCGCAAGCGCGTGGCGATGTTCGACATGACACCGTTGAAGCGGCTGGAGGTCAGCGGGTCAGGGGCGCTGGAGTTCCTGCAGCGCATGACGACCAACAACCTCAACCGCAAGCCCGGTGCGGTCGTGTACACCCTGTTGCTCGACAACCGGGGCGGGATCAGAAGCGACCTCACCATCGCACGTCTCGACGAGACCACCTTCCAGGTCGGCGCGAACGGCAACCTCGATCTCGACTGGCTCACGAGGCACGCGCCGGACGATGTCCACGTCAGGGACATCACCGCCGGCACGTGCTGCATCGGCCTGTGGGGCCCCAAAGCACGCGATCTCCTCGACGACATCTCGCACACGATGAACACGCGGAAGGGTTACTTCACGGCGCAGCAGGCGTTCATCAAGAACGTGCCTGTGACGGCACTGCGACTGTCCTATGTGGGCGAACTCGGCTGGGAGCTCTACACGACCGCCGACCTCGGGCCGAAGCTCTGGGACACGCTGTGGGAGGCCGGGCAGCGCCACGGCGTCATCGCGGCAGGGCGAGGCGCGTTCAACAGCCTGCGACTGGAGAAGGGCTACCGGTCGTGGGGTACGGACATGACGACCGAACATGATCCGTACGAGGCGGGTCTCGACTTCGCGCTCTCGAAGGACAAGCAGTTCTACGGCAAGGGAGCCCTCCACAGGCGAATACCGGGCAGGAAGCTCACCTGCCTCACGATCGACGATCCGCGGCAGGTCGTCATGGGCAGCGAACCCGTGTTCCACCAAGGGGAAGCGGTCGGGTACGTCACGAGCGCGGCGTACGGGTACACGACCGGGCTCAACATCGCGTACGCGTGGTTGCCGCTCGGCGTGGACGAGGTGGAGATCGAGTACTTCGGCGAGCGCGTCAAGGCGCGTGCGGCGAGGGAGCCGTTGTTCGACCCCGAGATGAAGCGGCTCCGGGGCTGACGTGGCCCCGGGGACTCCATACGACGTCATCGTCATAGGGCTCGGCGGCATGGGCAGTGCCGCCGCGTACCGGCTCGCCCAGCGCGGGAAGAGGGTGCTGGGGCTGGAGAAGTTCACGCCCGTGCACACGCGGGGGTCGAGCCACGGTGGGTCGCGGATCACGCGGCAGGCCTACTTCGAGGACCCCGCGTACGTGCCGTTGCTGCTCAGGGCTCACGAGATGTGGGACCAGGTCGAGCGCGACAGCGGGGAGCGGATCTTCCACCGGGTCGGCGGTGTCATCGTGGGCCCGCCCGAGTCAGGCGCGGTCAGCGGCAGCAGGGCCAGTGCCGAGCAGTGGGGTCTGAAGCACGAGCTGCTGGACGCCCAGGAGATCCGCAAGCGCTTTCCCGCGATGCGTCCCCGGTCGGACGAGATCGCGCTGTACGAGGAAGCGGCTGGGTTCGTCGTGCCGGAGAACGCGGTGCGGGCCCACCTCGAACTCGCCGCGAAGGCGGGCGCCGATCTCCACTTCGAGGAGCCCGTGACGCACTGGGAGGAAGGCAGGGTCACCACGGCCGAGGCGACCTACCAGGCCGAGCACCTCGTGGTGTGCCCCGGCCCGTGGGCGCCGGAACTGTTGGAGGACCTCCAAATCTCGTTCGAGGTCGAACGTCAGGTCCAGTTCTACTTCACCCCGGAGGAGGACTTCGCCGGTCACCCGATCTACCTCTGGGACCGCGCGGACGGCACCGAGTTCTACGGGTTCCCGGACATCGGCGGCGCGGTGAAGGTCGCGTTCCACAGCGGTGGGGCGATCTGCACGCCGGAGACCGTCGATCGCACGGTGCACGACCACGAGGTCGAGGCCATCACGAACGCCACCAGGCCCGCGATGCCCGGCCTCGCCGGCACCTTCCAGCGTGCCGTCACCTGCCTGTACACCAACACCGCGGACCACCACTTCGTCATCGCACGGCATCCCGGGCACGGCGACGTGACCGTGGCGTGCGGCTTCTCCGGGCACAGCTTCAAGTTCGTGCCCGTCGTCGGCGAGATCCTCGCCGACCTCACGATCGACGGGGCCACGCGGCACCCGATCGCCCTTTTCGACCCTGCTCGCTTGAGAGGCGGAGCATGACCGGCAGCCTGATCTCCACCCTTGAGGGCCGCTACTACACCGACCCGGGGATCTTCGCGCAGGAGCAAGCCAGCATCTTCGAGAAGATGTGGTTCTGCGCGGTCAAGTCGGGTGACCTCGCGAACCCCGGCGACTTCCGCACCGTGCAGGTCGGGCGGGAAAGCGTGCTCATCGCACGGGACCGGCACGGCGGCCTCAACGCGTTCCTCAACGTCTGCCGGCACCGCGGCGCGCGCATCTGCGTCGACGAGGCGGGCAGCGTCAAGCGGGCGTTCCAGTGCCCGTACCACGCGTGGACCTACGCGTTGGACGGCAAGCTGATCGCCGCGCCGAACCTCACGTCGATGCCGGACGTCGACCGGGTGGAATACGGGCTGACGAAAGTCCATCTCCGTGAATGGCTCGGCTATGCCTGGGTGTGCCTCGCGGACGAACCGCCCAGCTTCTCCGACGACGTCCTGCACGCCGTGACGGAACGACTCGGCTCGCTGGAAGCGATCGACGGCTACGAGATCGACCAGTTGTCTGTGGGCAAACGAATCGTCTACGACGTCAAGGCCAACTGGAAGCTGATCATCGAGAACTTCATGGAGTGCTACCACTGCGCGACGATCCACCCCGAGCTCACCGAGGTGCTGCCCGAGTTCGCCGACGGCTACGCGGCGCAGTACTACGTCGGGCACGGCGCGGAGTTCGGTGACGAGATCAAGGGCTTCACCGTCGACGGCAGCGAGGGCTTCGGAAAACTTGCGGCCCTGGAAGAGGAAAGGGACCGGAAGTACTACGCGATCACGATCAAGCCGCAGGTTTTCGTGAACCTCGTGCCGGACCACGTGATTCTGCACCGCATGTACCCGGTGGCGGTCGATCGCACGATCGTCGAGTGCGATTGGCTCTACGCCAAGGAAGTGGTCGCCACCGGGCGTGACGTCTCTCGCTCGGTCGAGCTGTTCCACCGGGTGAACGAGCAGGACTTCGAAGCATGCGAGCGTTGTCAGCCCGCGATGTCCTCACGCGCTTACGCGCGCGGCGGAGTGCTGGTGCCCTCGGAGCATCACATCGGCGGTTTCCACGAGTGGCTCGTTCAGAAACTGGAATCAGCCGACTAGGGGATCGACGCGTCACCCGTGCACGCGAAAGCTTGCACGGGTGATGGAGCAGACGGACTTCTTGCTCCCGGACGGGGAGCACGATCTCCTCCGCCGCATCCGGCAGCTGGCCGAGCGCGCGGAACGGACGGCGCACAACCGGTCCAACCTCGTTGGCCCGCCGCCGTCGCAGGAACACCTGGACATCCTCGCGGAGATCAGGAAACTCACCGAGGAGATGACCACAGGCAGACGGGCCGAGGTGCTGCCCCGGCCCGCCAGACCCGCGGACGATCTCATCGGCGAGAGGTGGTGACCGTCAGCGGCGCTGGCCGCGCACCATCTTGACGAGACCCTTCATCGTCTCTTCCAGTCCCGAGCCGAACGGGTTGTCGTGCACCAGGTACGTCCACGTCGAGCTCGGGCGCTTCACCCCGGCGTCGGCGAGGTCGTAGCCGTCGTCAGTGATCTTGGCCGCCTCGTACTTGTCCTTGGCCATCTCCCACGACTCCGGCACGATCTTGTTGAACGCCGGGATCGCCTCGCGGTGGAACTCGTCCAGCGGGTTCTGCCGTGCCAGCGCACGCAGGTGGATGCCCTCACGCAGGTCTGACAGGAACGTCAGGTGGTGCGTCCACAGGTCGTCGAGGAAGAACAGCGTGATCTTGCGGGCGGCCTCACCGGCCACCTCGTTGGACACGCCTTCCTTCTCACCGAGCTTCTCCAGCGCGGCGTCCGTGCGCAACACCACGTCGCGGTGCTTGAGCAGCAGGTCGCGCTGGTGCTCGATCAGCTTGTTGTAGCGCCACGTGTTGCGGTGGATCTCCAGGTTCACGCCCTCGGCGACGCGCTGAGCGTGCTCGAAGGTGTGCAGCAGGCCCTTGTCCCGCACCCGGCCGTCGTTGTCCACTTCGGACGGCTCTTCCGCGTCTGGCGCGTACTGGGTGATCAGGTCGTCCTGCATCGAGGAGAAGAACACCGAGCCACCGGGGTCGCCCTGACGGCCGGCCCGGCCGCGCAGCTGGTCGTCCAGGCGTGAGGACGAGTGGCGCCCGGTGCCGATCACGTACAGGCCGCCCAGCTCGGCGATCCGGTCGTGATCCTCACCTTCGTGGCCGCCCAGGCGGATGTCCGTGCCGCGACCGGCCATCTGCGTGGAGACGGTGATGCGCTGGTACGAACCGGCGTCGGCGATGATCGCCGCTTCCTCGGCGTCGTTCTTCGCGTTGAGCACCACGCATTCGAGCCCGGCGTCGCGCAGCTTGGAGGAGATCCGCTCGGACTCGGCGACGTCGAGCGTGCCGACGAGGATCGGCCGCCCGGTCTCGTGGACGGTCTTGATCTCCTCGACGATCGCGTCTTCCTTCTGCTCCAGCGTCGCGTAGAGGCGGAACGGCTCGTCCTCGCGGATGTTCTCCTTGTTCGGCGGGATCACGAGCACCTCGAGCTCGTAGAACTCGCGCAGGGTCTCCGCGACGGCCACCGCGGTACCGGTCATGCCGCAGCGCGTCGGGTACCGCGACAGCAGCGCCTGCACCGTCATCGAGTCGAGGATCTCGCCGGACTCGGTGGTCTGCACGTTCTCCTTGGCCTCGACCGCGGCCTGCAGGCCGTCCGGCCACCGCTGGAGCTTCGCGACGCGGCCGCGGGTGTCGTTGATCAAATGCACCTTGCCGTCGCGCACGATGTAGTCGACGTCGCGGTGCAGCAGCACCTGCGCGTGCAGAGCCACGTTCACCTTCGACAGCGTGGAGGTGACGTGCTCCTGCGAGTAGAGGTCGATCTCGCCGAGCGCGCGTTCGACGGCCTCGGAGCCCGCACCCGTGAGGAACACGTTGCGCTCCTCGTCGTCGATCTCGTAGTGCAGGTTCTGCCGCAGTCGCTTCACCAGGTCGGCGATGACGGGGTCGGCAGCCTCCGCGCTGGTCGAGCCGGCGAGCACGAGCGGCACGCGGGCCTCGTCGACGAGCACCGAGTCGGCCTCGTCGATCAGCGCGACCTCCGGCTCCGGCACGATCAGGTCGTCGGGGCTCGTGACGATCCGGTCGCGCAGGATGTCGAAGCCGATCTCGCTGACCGGTGCGTACGTGACCTCGCACTGGTAGGCCTCGCGGCGCTCCTCTGCCTTCGAGCTGCCGTTGATCCAGCCGACCGTGACGCCGAGCAGCCGGTAGAGCGGCCCCATCCACTCCGCGTCGCGCTGGGCGAGGTAGTCGTTGACGCTGACCACGTGGACGCGCTTGCCCTTGATCGCGAACCCGCCGGCGGCCATGGCGCCCGCGAGCGTCTTGCCCTCACCGGTGGCCATCTCGACGACGAGCCCGCTGAGCATGCCGAGCGCGCCGAGCACCTGCACGTCGAACGGACGCTGCCCGATGGCGCGCTCGGCGGCCTCACGCGTGAGGGCCACGAGCTCGGTGTCGTCGCACTCTTCGCGCAGCTTCGCGGCGTGTGCCGTCAGCTCCTCGTCGCTGAGCGCTTTGAACGTCTCAGCGTGTTTCTCCACGTCCTTGAGCAGTGCCTGGAACGGGGCGAGGTCAACCGATGCCGGTTTCTGCGCGAACCGGCGCATCCGCTGCTTGAAGCGCGCCATGAGAGTGGTCACGAGCCAGGAACGTACGGCATCGCCTCGGGGTTCCGCAGAGGTCTTGACAGTGAAGGTGCGATTTGTCCGAATTTTACCTGATTTGCCCAGGTCAGCGATCGAACTCGGTCTCGCGGGGGCACCTTCTCCCAGAGCGCGATCTCGGCTTTGACGTCGTCGAGGTGGGTGAGCACGGCGTCGACCGCGTCCCCGCCCAGCGTCGGCCTGAGCGGGGTTTCGGCGGCGTCGAGCGCGGTCAAGATGGCGGCGGCGGTCTTGGCGGGGTCGCCCGGCTGCTTGCCGTTGCCCGCCGTGATCATCTGCCTGGTCCTGCCGACCGAGTCCGCGTAGATCTCGGTCTCCTTGGAGCCGCTGTAGCCGCTGAACAGGCTGGTGCGGAACGAGCCGGGTTCGACGATGAGAACTTTGACGCCGAACGACTTCATCTCGTCGGCCAGCGCCTCCGAGGGCCTTCCAGGGCGAACTTCGTGGCGCTGTGCGCGCCGAAGCCCGCGAACGACAGCTGGCCGCCCATGCTGCTCAGCTGGACGATCGCGCTGGGCTTCGAAGAGGTCGCGGAGCTCCTCGTCGGTCGTCTCCTCGACGGCGCCCACGTGGGTGCGGCCGGCGTTGTTGACGAGCACGTCGATGCGGCCGTGTTCCGCGATCACGTTGGCGACCGTGGTCCGGATGGCGTCGTGGTTGGTCACGTCCATCCGCACCGGGACGACCTGGCGAGGGTGGGTCCTCACCAGGTCGTCCAGTGACTCGATGCGACGTGCGGTGGCCACCACCTGGTCGCCCGCCGCCACCGCGGCCTCCGTGATGGCGCGGCGGAAGCCGCTGTTGGCGCCGGTGATCAGCCATACCCTGCTGGACGAGGTGCAGTCTCCCTCGGGTGAGTCGAGCCGTCCTGAAGAAGGCTTGCCAGACTCGTCCCCGAGAGAAACGTGGTCAAACGACTAACTGGCGTTCACCCGATGCGTCTCCGGCAGCTTGAGGGCCGAGAACAGCGTGGCCAGGCCCATCAGGCACAGGAACGCGGACACCGACATCGACGTCCCGGTCGCCCCGAGCAGCGCGGTCATGATGAACGGCGTGCCGCCGCTGACCAGGATCGACGCCAGCTGGTAGGCGAGCGAGGCGCCCGAGTACCGCACGTGCGGCTCGAACAGCTCGCCCAGGTACGCGGCGATCGGCCCGTACACGAGAGAGGACGCGATGCCTCCGATCGTCGTTGCGACGAACAGCAACAGCAGCGAGGCCGTGTCCACGAGCAGGAAGTACGGGAACGCCCACACGACCAGGCCGATGGCGCCCGCGATGATCAGCGGGCGGCGGCCGAGCCGGTCGGACGCGTGGCCCGCCCAGAGGATCACCGGGATGCTCACGGCCGACGACAGCAGGCTGACGACCAGCACCGACTCGCGAGAGAGGCCCAGCGTGACCGTGGCGTAGGAGAGGACGCCCGCGATCGAGACGTAGAAGATCGCGTTGGAGGCGAACATCAGGCCCGCACCGAGCAGGATCGGCCTGCGGTGGGTGCGCAGGGCCTCCTTCAGCGGGGCGTGCGCGACGGCGGGTGCGGTGGCGCGGCGTTCCTTCAGCTCGCGGAAGACCGGGCTGTCCTCGACCTTCAGCTGGATGAAGAGGACGACCGGGAAGAGCAGCGCCGAGGCCAGGAACGGGACGCGCCAGCCCCAGGACGCGAAGGCCTCGGCCGACATCGTCGTGGTGGCCGCGATGAACGCCACGTTGCCCAGCAGCACGCCGATCGGGACGCCCGCCTGGCCGAACGTGCCCGCGAAGCCGCGTTTCCCTGCGCCCGCCGACTCGGTGAGCAGCAGGACCACGCCGCCCCACTGGCCGCCGACCGCGATGCCCTGCAGGAAGCGGAGCGTGACGAGCAGGACGGGTGCGCCGACGCCGATGGTCGCGGACGTCGGGAGCAGGCCGATGAGGAACGTCGCCGCCGCCATGAGGGCCAGGCAGATGACGAGAGCGGGCTTGCGGCCGAACTTGTCGCCGACGTGGCCGAAGACCAGGCCGCCGATGGGACGGGCGATGAAGCCCGCCCAGAACGTGCTGAAGGACAACAGGAGGCCGACGATCGGGGTGGCCTCCGGGAAGAACAGTTTGGGGAACACGAGGGCCGCGGCGGTCGCGTAGATGAAGAAGTCGTACCACTCGATGGAGCTACCAACGAGTCCGGCTGCCATCAGCCTGCGCAAGGTCTTCTGTTCAGTCGGGGCGACACTGACCACGGCTTCTCCTCACCAGGTATCGACGAACGGGCGTTTCTTCCCTTGGGGGCGGGAAGTTGCGGGGGCGAGCGCGGTGGCGATCCAGCGGCGCGTGTCGGCCGGGTCGATCACGTCGTCGATCTCGAAGACACTCGCGACGTTCAGCGCTTTGCCGTGTTCGTACGCGCTCGCGACCATCTGGTCGAAGCGCTGCTTGCGTTCTTCGGGGTCCTCGATGGCGTCGAGCTCGCGTCTGAACCCGAGCTTGACCGCGCCTTCGAGGCCCATCGGGCCGAACTCGCCGGTGGGCCAGGAGACGGCGAACTGGGGAACCTTGAGCGAGCCGGCCGCCATCGCCTGGGCGCCGAGGCCGTACGCCTTGCGCAGGATCACCAGTCCGAAGGGGACGGTGAGGTTGGCGCCGGTGACGACCATGCGGGTCAGGTGGCGGACCGTGGCGGTGCGTTCGGCGTCGGGGCCGACCATGAAGCCCGGGGTGTCAGCCAGGGAGACGACCGGGAGATCGAACGCGTCCGCGAGCTGGAGGAAGCGGGCGCACTTGTCGGCGGCGTCGGCGTCGATCGCGCCGCCCAGGACGTTGGGGTCGTTGGCGATCAGGGCGAGCGGGCGGCCTTCCACGCGGATCAGGGCGGTGACGATGGCCTTGCCGAAGCCGTTCCTCAGCTCCAGGACCGAGCCGGTGTCCGCGAGGGTGTCGATGACCTTGCGGATGTCGTAGGCGCGGAGGCGGTTCTGCGGGATGGCGTGGCGGAGGAGGCGCTGGTCGGCGCACTTCCACGAACCGGAATTGTCGGTGCTGTCTGGGAGAATTGGATTCAGGGGTTCCCCCGAGGGCGCGGACGAAGGCTGCGCGTTCGGCGAGGGGACGCCTGCGGGAGCCTGGAAGCCTGCTGGAGCCTGGAAGTACGAGAGGTACTTCTTGGCGACGGCCACCGCTTCCTCTTCGGTGCGCACGGCGATGTCCACGACGCCGTTGGGCACCTGCACGTCGAGCGGGCCGATGTCCTCCGGCCGGAACGTGCCCAGGCCGCCGCCCTCGATCATCGCCGGGCCGCCCATGCCGATGTTCGCGCCGTCCACCGCGATGATCACGTCGCACGTGCCGAGCAGCACCGCGTTGCCCGCGAAGCAGCGGCCCGCGACGATCCCGATCAGCGGGACCTGGCCGCTCAGCCGGGCGAACGCGTGGAACGAGCCGCAGTCGAGGCCGCTGACCATGCTGTGGTCGGTGTCGCCTGGACGTCCGCCGCCACCCTCGGCGAACAGCACCACGGGCAGGTTCTCCTGCTGTGCCAGGGCGAACAACCTGTCCTTCTTCTGATGGTTGCGCAGGCCCTGGGTGCCGGCGAGCACGGCGTAGTCGTAGGACATCGCCACGATGCGTTGGCCGTTCACGACGCCGATGCCGGCCACCAGGCCGTCGGCGGGAGTGCGCTCGATCAGCTCCTGAAGCGAGCGGCGCTGGCGTTGGGCGGCGATCGCCAGTCCGCCGTACTCGACGAAGGACGAACAGAGGTCCGCGATGTTCTCGCGCGCGGTCCGCCCGCCGGCGGCGTGTCGTCGCGCGGCAGCTTCGGGACGATCGAGCTGATGGCGTTCGAGCACCTCGGCCAGATCCGGCCGGACGTGCTCGAGATCGACCTCGGCCGAGTCCTCGGTGGACTCACCCGAACCGGACGCGAGCAGCTGCCCCTCCGCGACCGTGTCGCCCACGGCCACCAGCACATCGCCGGACACGCGCACGACGTGCTGCATCTTCATCGCTTCCAGCACAACCGAATCAGCCGTCACGGCCACGACGGTGCCCGCCAGCGGAGCCCGCATGCCGGAAGCCGGCTCCTCGGCCACGAAGTCCGTGGTCGCCCCGACGATGTCGCGGGACAGCAGCGACTTCAGGAACTCCAGGTTCGTCGAGACGCCCTCGATCCGGAAGTCGCGCAACGCCCGCCGCGCCCGGTTCAGGGCGACGTCGAGATCCTCACCGTGCACCACGAGCTTCGCCAGCAACCCGTCGTACCGCGTCCCGACCCGGTAGCCCGGATACCCGTGCGTGTCGACGCGGATTCCAGGCCCGGAAGGCAGCGCGAACGTCGACAACACGCCACCGGACGTCTGGTTCACCCGCACCTGCACTGCCGCACCGCGATCAGCCGGGGTGAAGTCGACGTCGCCGCCCCAGGCCAGCAACAGCTGGGTGCGCACGAGGTCCACACCGGACACCATCTCGGTCACGGTGTGCTCGACCTGCAACCGCGGGTTGACTTCCAGGAACGCGAACGAGTCCCCGGCCACCAGGAACTCCACCGTGCCGACCCCGGTGTACCCGACAGCGGAGGCGATGGCGGCGGCCGCTTCGTGAAGTGCCTTGCGCAGCGACGGATCCAGCAGGGGCGCCGGAGCGATCTCCACGACCTTCTGATGGTGCAGCTGCAGGGAGCAGTCGCGGTCACCGACCACCGACGTGCCGACCAGCTGCACCTCGATGTGCCGGGCGGAGGGCAGCAACCGTTCGAAGTAGACGTCCCCGACCCCGAACGCCGCCAGCGCTTCCGCCCGGCACGCCTCGACGGCGCTGTCGAGGTCCTCGGGCGCGTACACCGCCCGCATGCCCTTGCCGCCACCGCCGGCGACCGCCTTGACCATCACGGGGAACTCGCCCGGTGCCGCGTCCAGCACCGGAATCCCCAGCGAAGCCGCCAGATCCCGTGCCCGGCGCTTGTCGCCCAGCAGCTCCAGCACGTCCGGCCGCGGCCCCACGAACGTCAGCCCGCGCGCCTCGCAGGCACGGGCGAAGCCGGCGTTCTCGGAGAGGAAACCCCACCCCGGATGCACCGCCTGACAGCCGTCCGCCGCATCCAGCAGCTGATCCACGTCCAGGTAGGGCGCATCTCCACGGAGCGCGACCGCGCGGTCCGCCAGCGTCACGTGCAGGGCGGAGGCGTCGTCCTCCGCGTACACCGCCACGGTGCGGATGCCCAGGTCAGCGGCCGCGCGCAGCACGCGGACGGCGACCTCACCCCGGTTGGCGACGAGCAGCACGGCAATCCTCCTGAGCGACCGCTTAGTATGTGACGGCGGTCGCATGTTGCCACCTGAGGTCAACAGAAGTCCATACGGAACCGATCGGGGAGGTGAGACGTCAACGGAACGCTTCAGCGCGAACCGACGATTCAGTGGGCAGACTTCCCCGCAAAGTTGCGAAGGGCTTCAGGAGGCCGCAGTGGTGTTCAAGAGGATGTTGCGCGCGTTCGGCGTGGGCGGGCCGACTGTCGACACGGTGCTGACCAACCCGAACGTGCGTCCCGGCGAGATGTTGTCGGGCGAGGTCAGGATCGCCGGTGGCGACCACCCCGCCGAGATCGACCACGTCACGCTGGCGCTGCTCACCCGCGTCGAGGTCGAGAGCGGCGACAACGAGTACAACACCAACATGGAGTTCCACAAGTTCTCCGTGGGACAGCGGATCATGGCGCAGCCGCACCAGAACCTCTCGCTGCCGTTCCAGGTTCCGGTGCCGTTCGAGTGCCCGCTCAACGTCGTGGGAGGCATGCAGCTCTCCGGCATGCAGCTGGGCCTGCGCACCGAGCTGGAGGTCCGCGGCGCTGTCGACCCCGGTGACCTCGACCCGATCTGGGTGCACCCGCTGCCGTCGCAGGACGCGGTGCTGCAGGCTTTCGGGCAGATGGGCTTCCGCTTCACCAAGGCGGACAACGAGCGCGGCCGCATCCACGGCGTGCCGCAGCAGCTGCCGTTCTACCAGGAGATCGAGTTCTACCCGCCGCCGCAGTTCGCCGGCCGCGTCAAGCAGGTCGAGCTGACCTTCGTGACGACGCCGACCGAGCTGCACGTGGTCCTGGAGGCGGACAAGCGCGCCGGCCTGCTCCGTGCGGGCGGCGACGCCTACGGCAGGTTCGCCGTGTCGCACCAGCAGGCCGCCGGCACCGACTGGACCGCCACGATCAACCAGTGGATGAGCCAGGTCTCCGGTAGCCGCTGGTAGCTCTCGAGCTGCGGACCGCGACGAGTGACGGGATGATTTTCTGCGAGATCCCCCACCTCAAACGGGGACTGGCGTAGGAGGCGGTCGTGACCATCGACAGCATCATCGGCGCACTCATCATCGGTCTGATCCTCGGCCTGCTCGGCAAGCTGTTCGCACCGGGCAAACAGGCCATCCCGATCTGGCTGACCCTGCTGGTCGGCATCGCGGCCGCGTTCATCGGGTCGTGGATCGCGAAGCTGCTCGGCGTGCAGACCACACCCGGCATCGACTGGATCGAAGTGATCGTTCAGATCATCGTCGCGGCGATCGGCGTCTCGGTCGTGGCGGGGGTGTACGGCCGCAAGTCGGTCAGTTAGCCGGGCGGAGCATCCTGAGGACGAGGTCGGCGTACAACGCGCCGATCTCGTCCGGGGTCCGCTTTCCGCCGGGCTGGTACCAGCGCGCGACGTCGATGCACAGCGACAGGACGGCGAGCGTCGCGCCCTTCAGGTCCGGGACGTCGAAGACGCCCTCGGCCACGCCGTCCGCGATGTAGGACCGCATCTGCTGGTCGATCTGCCGGCGCAGCTCCGCCACCTGCGCGTGGTGCTCTGGGGAGAGCGCGCCGAGCTCGTACTGCACCACCCGCGCCGTCGTGTGGAACTCCGCGTGCCAGCCCGCGAACGCCGCCACCGCGTTCCTCAGCCGTTCCACCACGTCGCCGCCCTGGATGCGGGACAACAGCTTGAGCGACGTCTCGTGACCGACGAGCGAGATGTTGAAGAGGAGCTCCTCTTTGGACCGGTAGTGGATGTACACGGCCGCCGGCGACATTCCCGCCAGAGAGGCGATGTCTCGGGTCGTCGTGGCGTGATATCCCTTGCCCGCGAACGCGTGCGCGGCGGCGATGAGCATGCGGCGGGCGGCGTCCGGGGTGACCGAGCGCCACGTCTCGTCGAGCAGCGCGAACTCATCCAGTCCGGTCGTCGTCATCGGGCCTGCTCCTCGCGTGTTGACAGGTGATGAATCGTACTGCACGCTAAGCGGGCGCTTAGCGCTAAGCAACCGCTTAGTATGGAGGTAGTCGTGCAGCGGACGCTGTTCAACGAGGATCACGCCGCGTTCCGGGAGTCGGCGAAAGCGTTCGTCGAGCGCACGATCACGCCGAACGTCGAGAAGTTCATCGAGCAGCGCGTGATCGACCGCGACGTGTGGCTGGAGGCCGGTCGCCAGGGCCTGCTGGGGCTCGAGATCCCCGAGGAGTACGGCGGCAGCGGCGCGAACGACTACCGGTTCAACACCGTGTTCGCCGAGGAGCTGTGCCGGGTCAACGCCGCAGTCGCGTCGTCGCTGGGCATCCACGGCGACGTCGTGGCGCCTTACCTCGTCGACCTGTGCACCGAGGAGCAGAAGCAGCGCTGGCTGCCCGGCATGTGCACCGGTGAGATCAAGACCGGTATCGCGATGACCGAGCCGTCCGGCGGCTCCGACCTCGCCGCGCTGAAGACCAACGCCGTGCGTGACGGTGACGACTGGATCCTCAACGGCTCCAAGACGTTCATCACCAACGGCTACACCGCCGACATGATCGTCGTGGCGGCCCGCACGGACCCGTCGAAGGGTGCGAAGGGCATCACGCTGTTCGCCGTCGAGACCGGCATGCCCGGCTTCGAGCGCGGCCGCAAGCTCGACAAGGTCGGCCAGCACCCGTCCGACACCGCGGAGCTGTTCTTCTCCGACGTGCGCCTGCCGTCCGCGAACGTGATCGGCGAGGTCGACAAGGGCTTCATCTACATGATGGAACGCCTGCCGCAGGAGCGGATCGGTGCCGCCATCTCGAACCTCGCGCACGCGCAGGGTGTCTTCGACGAGACGCTCGAGTACGTGAAGGAGCGCAAGGCGTTCGGGCAGGCGATCGGCAAGTTCCAGCACAACAAGTTCCTGCTGTCGGAGCTGCGCACCAAGCTCGACGTCACGCAGGCGTTCGTCGACACCCTGACCATGCAGCACGTCCGGGGCGAGCTGACCTCCGTCGAGGCGGCGCAGGCGAAGTACTGGAGCGCCGAGGTCGAGAACGACGTCATCGACGCATGTGTGCAGCTGCACGGCGGCTACGGCTACATGACCGAGTACCGCGTCGCCCGCGCCTGGATGGACGCCCGTGTCACGAAGATCTGGGCGGGCTCCAACGAGATCATGAAGGAACTCATCGGCCGCGACCTGGGCCTGTAAGGGGTGTCTTGTGGCTGAAGCAGTCATCGTTTCCACCGCCCGGTCGCCGATCGGCCGTGCGCGCAAGGGATCTCTGGTCTCGTTGCGCCCGGACGACCTCGCCGCGCAGGTGATTTCCGCGGCGCTGAAGGACGTTCCGGCCACCGAGATCACCGACCTGCACCTCGGTTGTGCCGAGCCGCAGGACGAGCACGGCCAGAACATCGCGCGCCGTGTCGCCGTGCAGCTCGGTTACGACAACCTGCCGGGCACGACCGTGAACCGGTTCTGCGCTTCTTCGGTGCAGACCGCGCGCATGGCCTTCCACGCGATCAAGGCGGGGGAGGGGCACGCGTTCATCTCCGCGGGTGTCGAGTGCGTCTCCCGGTACATGCACTCCGGTGCGCCGTCGTTCAACCCGTTGTTCGACGAGGCTCAGCAGCGGACGCTGGACACGGCGGCGTCCAACGTCGCCTGGACCGACCCGCGGCTCGACGGCAAGCTGCCCGACTACTACATCGCGATGGGGCAGACGGCGGAGAACGTCGCCACGCAGATGGGCATCTCGCGGCACGACCAGGACGAGTTCGGCGTGCGGTCGCACAACCTCGCGGAGAAGGCGATCGCGGACGGGTTCTTCGCCCGCGAGATCACGCCGGTGGTGCTGCCCGACGGCACGGTCGTTTCCACCGACGACGGACCCCGTGCCGGCGTCACCTACGAGGCTGTTTCGGCGCTGAAGCCGTCGTTCCGGCCCGAGGGCACGGTGACGCCCGGCAACTGCTGCCCGTTGAACGACGGTGCCGCCGCGGTGGTGATCATGAGTGACGTGCGGGCGCGTGAGCTCGGGCTGACTCCGTTGGCACGCATCGTGTCCACGGGTGTCTCCGGGCTTTCGCCGGAGATCATGGGGCTCGGCCCGGTCGACGCGACCCGCCAGGCTCTGGCGCACGCCGGTCTGTCCATTTCGGACATAGACCTGGTGGAGATCAACGAGGCGTTCGCGGTGCAGGTGCTCGGCAGTCAGCGGCAGCTGGGCATCGACATCGACAAGCTGAACGTGCACGGTGGTGCCATCGCTCTCGGGCACCCGTTCGGCTCGACCGGTGCGCGGATCATGACGACGCTGATCAACGGCATGCAGGCCCGCGACGCCCAGTTCGGTCTCGAGACGATGTGCGTCGGTGGCGGACAGGGCATGGCGATCATCCTGGAAAGGCTTTCGTAGTGGGCATCCTGGACAAGTTCCGGCTGGACGGGAAGGTCGCGATCGTCACGGGCGCGTCCTCTGGTCTCGGTGTGGCGTTCGCGCGCGGTCTGGCCGAGGCGGGCGCGGACGTGGTGCTGGCGGCACGTCGTGCGGACAAGCTGAAGGACACGGCTGCGCTCGTCGAGTCGGTCGGGCGGCGTGCTCTTGTGGTGCAGGCGGACGTTTCGCAGCCCGACGACTGCCGTGAGGTGGCGCGTGCGGCGGCTGAGTTCGGCACCGTGGCGGTGCTGGTGAACAACGCGGGTGTCGCCTCGGCGGTGCCGGCGTCGCGCGAGACGCCGGAGGAGTTCCTCGGCGTCATGGACGTGAACCTCAACGGCGCGTACTGGATGGCGCAGGCGGCGGCTTCGGTGATGAAGTCCGGCGGGTCGATCATCAACATCTCCAGCGTGCTGGGGCTCGTGACCGGTGGCATCCCGCAGGCGGCCTACTCGGCGTCGAAGGCCGGTCTGCTGGGCCTGACGCGCGATCTGGCGCAGCAGTGGACCGGGCGCAAGGGCATTCGCGTCAACGCGATCTGCCCAGGGTTCTTCTCCTCGGAGATGACCGACCAGTACCCGCCCGGCTACATGGAGAAGATGCAGGCGGCCCTGCCCTCCGGTCGCATCGGTGATCCGGAGGAGCTGGCCGCGGCCGTCGTCTTCCTGGCCTCACCGGCCGGTGGGTACGTGACCGGTGCGACGCTCGTGGTCGACGGTGGAGCCGTCATCGTTTGACCCTGATCGGCGTAATGCAAAACGGCCTCCTCGACGCGTCTAATCCTTGTCGAGGGGGCCGTTTTGCATGAGGGGGAGCCGTGCATGAGCCGGAGTTCAAAGCCGTCGATCCGCGAAAACGGTTCCTGCTGTGGTTCGTGCCGCCGCTCGCGGTGTTCGCGGCCGGCCTGACGGTGTTGCTGGTCTCCGGGCACGTCACCGGTCCGTTCCGGCACATCACCGTGGTGCGCGCGATGCTCGCGTCCAAGCGCGACTTCTTCCAGGACGAGCAGGTCAAGCGCATCCTCATGGCGCGCGGCTACCAGGTGCACGTGACGCCGGTCGGCTCCCGCGACCTGGCCCGCACGCCCGACCTGGACTCCTACCACTTCGTGTTCCCCTCCGGGCACGTGGCGAACGAGCACGTGAAGGCCCGGCGGACGGGGAAGCACGCGGTGCCGTTCCGGCCGTTCTTCACGCCAGTCGTGCTCGGTACGTTCCGGGAGTACGCCGAGGCGCTCGTCAAAGCGGGTGTGGCGACGCCGTACGACAGGGGCGAGCAACCGTTTTACTACAACCTGGACGTCGACCAGTTCATGAAGCTGGTCGTTGCGCACAAGCGGTGGAGCGATTACAAGCTGGCCAACGGCAACCGGGTGATCATCCAGTCACCGGACCCGTGCAAGGCCTATTCGGGAGCGGTGCTGGTCGGGTTCCTCGCGTCCGCCGTCGACGACAACCCGCCCCAGACCGTGGCGGACGCTGAGGCACGGGCCAGAGAGGTCAAGCCGCACGTCGACGCGCAGGGCCAGGCCGGTGAGGACATGGCGCCGAAGTACTTCGCGCCGGAGGGGCCGACGCACGCGGTCATCGCGGTGATCTACGAACACCAGTACCTCGCCCACCAGCTGAACAGACGGGGTGCCGACAAGGAGCGCGTGCTGCTCTACCCGACCGTGCAGCACCAGAGCACGCCAGAGCTGATCTCGTTCTCGCCAGAGGGCGACCGGATAGGCGAGCTGATGATGACCGACCCTGCGCTGCGGCGGCGCGCGGTCGAGCTGGGTTTCCACTCACTGGGCTGGAACGGCGCGACGGAGCAGGACTTCGCCGGCCACCTCACCGGGCAGGGGCTGCCGGAGCCGCCGAGCGGTGAGACGGGGCGGGTGGCGCTGCCCAAGGCGGAGCTCTTCGAGCGCATGCTCGACGTGGTCGGCGACTGCCGATGAGGATCCTCGCCGCGGTGGTGCTGCTCCTGCTGGCCGCGTGCACGGCCAGCACGCCGGAGCCGGTCCGGTTGAAGGTGGTGGCGAGCCCGGAGCTCGCCGACCTCGGTCCCGTGCTCGCGGAACTGAAGCGCGCCACCGGGGTCGAGCTGGCGGTCGAGCACCGCGGCACGGTCGAGGCCAGCCGGTCGCTCGCCGGGTTCGACCTGGCGTGGTTGTCCACCAACAGGTTCCTGCGGCTGCGGGGCGCCGAGCCCGCGCTGTCGTCGAGCATCATGACGTCCCCGGTGGTGCTCGGCGTGAAGCCGGGCAAGCGGGCCGTGCTCGGCGAGAAGCCGACGTGGGCGGACGTCGCCGACCGGGCCGCGGTGGGGGAGTTTCGCTATGGCATGGCTGATCCGCAGGTGTCCGGTGGCGGGATGGCCGCGCTCATCGGGGTCGCCACGGCGGCCGCGGGCACCGGAGCGGCGTTGCGGCCCGAGGACGTGAGCTGCGACCGCCTGCAGGGATTCCTGGCGGGGCGGGTCTTCGACGTGCCGGACCCGATCTCCGAGTACACCCGCCGCCAGTCCGATGTGGACGGAGTGGTCGCGCACGAGTCGGAACTGCTGGCGCTCAACGCGTCCGGACGTGTCTCCGAGCCGCTGGAGATCGTCTACCCGCGCGACGGCATCGTGCTGTCGGACTACCCGCTCATGCTGGTCGATCCCGCGCACCGGGCCGCCTACGACCGGGTCGTGGAGTGGCTGCGGTCGCCCGCGGCGCAGCGGATGATCGCCGAACGCACCTGGCGCCGCCCCGTCGACCCGGCCACCCCGCGCGACGAGAAGCTGCGCACCGGCATCGGCACCGCGCTGTACTTCCCGGACACCCAGCAGGTCCTCGACCGGCTGCTCGTCTTCCACGACCGCGCGGGCGACGGCCGCCAGGTGATCTTCGTGCTGGACTACTCGACGTCCATGCGCGGCCCGCGAATCGCCGCGTTGCGGGAGGCGTTCGCGTCCCTCAACGGGTTCGACCGCTTCTACACCGGCGAGACGGTCACGATCGTGCGGTTCGCGGGCTCCGTGCTGGAGGAGCGGTCGATCACGGTGCGCGGCCGGCCGGACCTCGACGCGCTGCTGGCCGTCGTGGCGTCCGACGACCTGCGGGACAACACCGCGATCTGGGCCGCGCTGGACCACGCGCTGCGCCTCGCCCGCGGTGAGACGACGGTCGTGCTGATGACGGACGGCGAGAACAACGCGGGCCCGTCAGTCGACGAGTTCCTCCGCGTAGGGCGGGGCGAGGTGCCCGTGTACCCGGTCAGGTTCGGCGAGGCCTCGGTGGCGGAGCTGGACCGCGTGGCCCAGGCCAGCGGCGGCCGACTCGTGGACGCCGGCGCGAAGTCGTTGCTGGAGGCGGTGAGGGAGATCCGTGGGTGTCGATAGAGCGCTCTGGTGGTCCGTGTCGTGGGGCTGGATCCTGCTGTGGGTCGCGACGCTGATCGCGTTCGTCGTGGTGGTCGTCCTGGCGGTGCGGTGGGCGCGGCGGCGCGTCCCGCAGTCCGAGGTGCCGGGCCTGCTGTTCTACGTGCACGGCCTGAGAATGATCAACCTGTGCAAGGTGGGCCGGTACGACGACGCGGTCACCCGGCAGTTCGTCAAGCAGATCACCGTCACCAAGAACGGCAAGCTGCAGGTGGGCCCCAGCGAGTTCGGCATCGGTGTGGACGGCTCGGTGATCGAGCAGAACACGGCCAACTACGAGAAACCCGCGACGGAGATCGACGTCATCGGCGTCGTGCTGGCGGGACTGCGCGCCGCGCACGGCGTGGTGGACGTCGACCTGACGACGCAGACGATCGTCGCCGACGAGGCGTGGCGCCGCGGGAAAGCAAGACGGCTCAACGACATCCGCGACTACGTGTCGCTGCGCGGCCGGTTCCAGCTCGACGGGGGAACCGACGAGAAGGCGGTGCTGCTCGCCCCGGCCGGCAAGCACCGCGTCCGCGTCGAGTGCGACCGCGCGAGCCTGCGCGACACCCTGCCGCCGGGCCAGTTCAACGCGCGGTGCCTGGGCAAGGTCCAGTCGTGGAACGCGGAGACCGGCGAGATCGTGGTGCTGCCGGTCGTCGTATTCCAGTAGACGGGCAGGGGACGATCAGCGCGTGATATCGCTGGACCACGTACTGGTCGTCGACGTGGAGTCGACGTGTTGGGAAGGATCTCCGCCTCCCGGTGAGGTCTCGGAGATCATCGAGATCGGCATCTGCCCGGTCGAGGTCGCCACTGGCGTCCGCGGCTCGCGGCGCAGCATTCTCGTGCGGCCTTCGCGGTCGTCCGTCAGTCCGTTCTGCACTCGGCTGACGACGCTGACACAGGCCGATGTCGACGGTGGTGTCTCGTTCGCCGAGGCCTGCGCTTTGCTGCGCAAGGAGTTCCGGTCGGATCGCCGGGTCTGGGCCTCGTACGGTGACTACGACCGGAAGATGTTCGAGCGGCAGTGTGCGGACTTCGGCGTGAAGTACCCGTTCGGGCCGCGGCACGTCAACGTGAAGACGCTCTTCGCGTTGGTGCACGTGTTGCCGCGCGAGGTCGGGATGGCAGAGGCGGTGCGCATCGCCGGGCGGCAGCTCGACGGCACGCACCACCGCGGCCACGACGACGCCTACAACATCGCGGGCCTGCTGGCCGGGCTGCTCAGAAAGTGATCACGTCGGCCGTGCTCGGGTCCGTCTTGCCCGCCAGCACGGCCTGCCACACCTCGGCGAGCTCGTCCGGACCACTGTGCTGAACGACGCTCACCCAGTCGCCGGCCTGAGCGGTGAACGCGCGCCAGGCCGCGCCGAAACGCTCAGCGAGACCCTCGGAGCCCCAGTCGGCGGTGCGCTTGCGCAGCTGCTCGGGAGCGAAGAAGAACTCCGACCGCGGGTCGGCCGAGGCCTTCTGCTGGGTGAGACCGATCGAGATGTCCTTGACCAGGTTGTCGCCGAGGCGGTCGTGCAGCGTTGAACGCAGGTCGGCCGAGCCGCTGAAGTCGAGGTAGACCGAAGGTTCGACATCCACCAAAGCGTCGTAGGGGAGCACGCTGTCGTAGAGGCCGAGGCCGGTCGTGAACTCCACGTTGCGCGGCGAGGTGAGGCCCACCAGCCGTACGCCCTTGTCCTTGAGGCACTGGGCGGTGCCGAACGCCGTCTTGCTGGAGGCGGAGGAGATCACGACGGTGCGGGCGCCGTGGAAGTCGTTGTCCGCCAGCTGGTCGGCGAGCAGGAACGACGTCAGGAACAGCGGGCGGTACAGCACCTGCAGGTCTTCCTGCTGGGCGTCGTAGGCCGGGTCCTTCGACGTGACCAGGTAGCTGTTGTACACGGCCGGCAGGTCGGCGCGGTGCTCGGCCGTGTCGACGAAGCCCGCTGAGGTCAGCTTGGCGCGCACGACGAGGTGGCTCGCCATCGGCAGGTAGCCGTAGACGCGGGTGCCGGCCGGCAGGGCGTCCACTGTGGAGTCGACGACGTCGGCGAAGCCCCACACCGGGATGACGCCGCGGCCCTCGGCGGCGGTGGGGAAGAAGCGCCAGTAGCCGATCATGTCGCCGATCACGCCGTAGGTGACGTTGTTGGCGGTGAGGCCGACCCGGTCGACGCGGAGCAGCACCTCGCAGTCGGACAGCTCGGAGGACTCGGGGAGTTCGTCGTGCAGGACTTCGGTTTTGGTGAGGTCGTCGCGGTCAACGACGACGGTCCAACGACTGATCATTGCCAGGATTCTCCTTGGTCGGGAGGTACGCTCCGGTCGTGACCGTGCCTGAAAGACTGATCGACGCCGCCACCCGCCTGTTCGCGGACAAGGGGTACGAGCGGGTCGCCGTGCAGGAGATCGTGGAGCGCGCCGGTGTCACCAAAGGCGCGATGTACCACTATTTCGGGTCTAAGGACGACCTGCTGCACGAGATCTACGGGCGGTTGCTGCGGATGCAGACCGAGCGGCTGGAGAAGATCGCGAACGGGGACGGGCCGATCACCGACCGGCTGCGCGAGGCGGCCGTCGACGTGATCGTCACCAGTGTCGACAACTTCGACGCCGCCAAGGTGTTCTTCCGCTCGATCGACCACCTCTCCGCGGAGAAGCAGAAGGAAGTGCGGGCGGAACGGCGGCGGTACCACGAGAAGTTCCGCGGGCTGGTCGAGGAAGGGCAGCGGGACGGGACCTTCCGCGCCGACGTGCCCGCTGATCTGGCCACCCACTACTTCTTCGGGTCGCTGCACCACCTGGGCACGTGGTACCGCCCGGACGGGGAGATCCCGGCCGGGCGGCTGGCGGAGCACTACGCGGATCTGCTGATCCACAGCCTCGGTGTCTGATCTCTAGGGGACGATCACGCTGACGATCTCGGCGACGCACGCGGGCTTGTCGCTGCCCTCGATCTCGACGACGACCTTGGTCACGAGCTGCTTGCCCAGCGAGATGTCCGAGATGTCCAGCAGCTCGACGCCCGCGCGCACCCTCGCGCCCACGAGCACCGGCTGCGGGAAGCGGACCTTGTTGCTGCCGTAGTTGACGCCCATCTTGATGTTCTTGACGGTGTAGATGTCGCGCACCAGGTACGGCACCAGCGATAGCGTCAGGTAGCCGTGCGCCACCGGGCCGCCGAACGGGCCCTGCTTCGCCTTCTCGACGTCGACGTGGATCCACTGGTGGTCCAGCGTCGCGTCGGCGAAGAGGTTGACCTGCTCCTGCGTGACCTCGTGCCACTCGCCGAAACCGAGGTGCTCGCCCTTGGCGGCGACCAGCTCGTCGATGTTCTCGAAAGCGCGCATCCGCTCAGTCCTTCGGTCCGCCGGCGACGTAGATGACCTGGCCGGACACGAAGCCGGCGCCCTCGCTCACGAGGAACGACGCGGTGTGCGCGATGTCCTCGGGCTGGCCGACGCGCGCGACCGGGATCGTCTGCGCGGCACCGTTGATCAGGTCCTCGAACGAGATCTTCATGCGCTCGGCGGTCGCCTTGGTCATCTCGGTGGCGATGAAGCCGGGCGCGATCGCGTTGACCGTGACGCCGAACTTGCCGAGCTCGATCGCGAGGGTCTTGGTGAACCCCTGCAGACCGGCCTTGGCAGCGGAGTAGTTGGCCTGGCCGCGGTTGCCGAGAGCGGACGTGGAGCTGAGGTTGACGATGCGGCCGAAGCCTTCCTTCGTCTGGTGGGCCTGCACGGCCTTGCTCATCAGGAACGCGCCGCGCAGGTGCACGTTCATGACGGTGTCCCAGTCCTCGGTGGTCATCTTGAACAGCAGGTTGTCGCGCAGCACGCCCGCGTTGTTGATCAGCACGGTCGGCGGGCCCAGCTTCTCGGCGACCTTCGCGACCGCGGCGTTGACCTGCTCCTCGTCGGACACGTCGACCTTGAGGCCGATGGCGCGCCCACCGCCCGCGACGATCTTGTCGGCGCCGTCGAGCACACCCTGCTCGTCGAGGTCGAGCAACGCGACGGCCAGACCGTCCGCGGCGAGACGCTGCGCGACGGCGGCACCGATACCGCGCGCCGCGCCGGTGACGATCGCAACCCTGTCGGCCACGGGTCCTCCTTCGTTGAGGGATGGTGAGCTAAGCAAGCGCTTAGTAACGTACCTATCAGTCCGCTTGACGTCCAGCGCTGTCCGGACGACCATACCGACTGGTCGGAATGTTGCGAAGAAGTCGTCTCAGCGAGGAGGCAGATGCCCGTGGAACTCACCGGCAAGGTCGCACTCATCACGGGTGGGTCGAACGGCATCGGCGCCGCCTCTGCCCGCCGGCTGGCGTCGCTCGGGGCTCGGGTCGTCGTCGCCGACATCGACGCTGACCAGGGCAAAGTCGTCGCCGACGAGGTCGGTGGCGTTTTCGTGCGCTGCGACGTGACGGTTCCGGAGGACTCCGCTGCCGCGGTCGACGTCGCCGTGCGCGAGTTCGGCGGGCTCGACATCGCCTTCCTGAACGCGGGCATCGGCACCGGCTGCTCGTTGGGTGACGACTTCGACATCGAGCTCTATCGCCGTGCGATGGCCATCAACCTCGATGGCGTGGTCTACGGCGTGCACGCTGCTCTGCCCGCGTTGCGGTCGCGGGGTGGGCAGATCATCGCTACGGCGTCGATGGCCGGTCTCATGCCGATGCCTGGCGATCCGGTCTACGGCGCCAACAAGGCTGCCGTGGTCGGACTGGTTCGAGCTCTGGGCGGTGCGTACGCCGACGTCCGGGTGAACGCGCTCTGTCCCGCGTTCGCCGACACCAACATCATCACCCCGCTGCGGTCGACGCTGGAGGACATCGGGATGCCGATCCTGCCGGTGTCGGCCGTGGTGGACGCGTTCATGTCCATCGTGGAAGGTTCCGGGACCGGCGAGGCGTGGTTCGTCCAGTTCGGACGCCCGTCGGAGCCGTTCGGGTTCCGGAACCCGCCGGGGCCGAGGGCCGCTGACGGCTCACGGGTCGAGGCCGCTCGCAAGGACCCCATTTCCATCGCGCTCAAGGAGAGCTGACGTGCGTGCCATCCAGATCACCGAGTTCGGCGGGCCCGAGGTGCTGCGGCAGGTGGAGCTGCCTGATCCGGTGCCGGGCGAGGGCGAGGTGCTGATCGACGTCTCGCGCGCCGGGCTCAACTACGCGGACACGCACCAGGCGGAGAACTCCTACCTGGCGAAGATGACGCTGCCGCTGGTGCCGGGCGGAGAAGTCGTTGGTACCACTGCGGATGGCCGGCGGGTCGTCGCGCTCACCAAGAACTCCGGCGGCTACGCGGAGAAGGCCGTCGCGCCCGCGTTGACGACGTTCGACGTGCCGGACGCGGTGGACGACCTCACGGCACTGTCGTTGATCGTGCAGGGCGCCACGGCGTGGTTGCTGCTGCGCAAGTCGACTCACCTGGAGCCCGGTGAGTCGGTTGTCGTGCACGCCGCCGCCGGTGGTGTCGGCACGATCGCGGTGCAGCTGGCCAAGCTGTGGGGCGCGGGTCGCGTGATCGCCACCGCTTCGTCCGACGACAAGCGGAAGCTGGCGCTCGATCTCGGGGCGGACGTCGCCATCGACTCGCGTGCCGAGGACATGACCGCCGCGCTGATCGAGGCGAACAACGGACGGCGCGTCGACATCGTGCTGGACATGACCGGGGGTGCTACCACTGATCAGTCGCTGGTTGCGCTGGCTCCGTTCGGGCGGCTTGCGTTTTATGGCATGGCCTCGCGGGAAAGGCCGAAGCCGGTCGACCTCGGAGCGCTGCTCGTGCACTCCACGACCGTTGCGGGTATGTGGCTGCCGCACGCTCTGAAGGTGCGTGACGCTGAGCACGGAACGCTTGCTCACCGCGCCATGGCTGAGCTGTTCCAGCTTGTCGGTGACGGCAAGTTGAAGGCTGTTCCTGGTGGGGAGTACGGCATGGGGGAGATCCGGCAGGCGCACGAGGACCTGCGGTCGCGCAGGACCGCGGGCAAGCTGCTGCTCGATCCGTCGCGTTAGCGCTTCACGCAAGACGAAGGGGGCGGTCCACCACGGTGGATCGCCCCCTCCTGCTTCGTACTACTCGGAAAGCTCAGCCAGCTGGGCCTTCACCCTGGCCAGCTCGGCTTCCAGCTCCTCCATGCGGGTGCGGTGCTGGTCGCGCGCCGCCTCGAGCACCGTTTCGATGCCCTCCGCGATGTCCTCGTGCAGCTCCTTGGCCGCCTTGGCGACGGCGATGGCCGGGATGACCAGGCCCGACACGACTCGCTGCGTGCCGTGGACCAGGTCGGCCTGCCATTCGCCCTCGGCGGTACCGGTCACCGTGAGCGTGAGCTCGACGGTGCGGGTCTTCTTCGCCGTGCTCTTGGGGCGGGCCGCCTTCGGCTTTTCAGCCTTGGGAGCCTCGGCCTTCGGAGCCTCGACCGGCTTCGTGGCCTCGGCCTCGGGGGCCGGCGTCGGAGTCTCCTCCACGACGGTCTCCTCGACTGCCTGCACCTCGGTGAGCGTGTCCGACACGATCAGGTTTCCTCTCTGCGCAACGACGTGACCCCGCGCACAGTCTAGAACACGTGTTCGATCAGAAGTGAATGGGGTCAGCGCAGAGCCTAGTCAGTACGGCGGGAGCTGCACGCGCCACTGCCGCTCCACGTCGATGACGCCGGGTACCGCTTGCAGGGACGGGATCGCCCTGACTTCCGCCGTGCCGGTCACCACGCCCAGGGCCTCCAGGACCGTGTCCACGACCAGGCCGGCCTCCCGCAGGTCGTCGAGGACCCGCGGGAGGCTGCCTTCGGTCACGGAGACCATCACCTGGTCCACCGAAGCTGTCATGGTGCCTGGACTAGCCCGCTGCCGATGTCGGTGGACGGCAGGGGGAGGCGGAGTGCGGTGCCGGCCAGGCGGGCCCACAGCTCGAAGCCTCTGGCGCCGGTCTTCTCCGCGATCAGGGCCGCGATGCCCGAGACGTGCGGGGTGGCCATGGACGTGCCGCGCAGGCGGCGGTACTTCTCCGGCAGTTTGAAGGACGAGTACACGTCGACGCCGGGGGCGCAGACGTCGATCTGGCCGATCCTGTCGGCGCTGCCGGACGAGAAGGACGCGATGGCCCGGTTCACGTCGATCGCGGCCACGGCGATGATGGACGGGCAGCGTGCGGGGTGGCCGACCGGGGCGATGCGGGCGGGGCGCATGGAGGCGTTGCCCGCCGCGGCGATGATCAGGGTGCCCTTGGCCATGGCGCGCTGGGCCACGGTCTCGTAGATCTGCGAGTACGGGGTGCCTGCCGGGACGTCGGCGCCCAGGGACATCGAGATGATCGCGCAGCCGTTGGAGACCGCCCAGTCGATGCCCGCGAGGATGCCGCCGTCGGAGCCGGAGCCCGCGTTGGACAGGACCTTGCCCGCGAAGATCTCGGCCTCGTGCGCCACGCCGTAGCCGGGGAGGGTCGACGGCTTGCGCGGGCCCGCAGAGGTGCCGATGCAGTGCGTGCCGTGGCCGTGGCCGTCCTGCACGTCCTCGCCGGTGATGAAGGACTTGGTGGTGATCGCGCGGCCGACGAAGTCCGGGTGGTTCTTCTCCCAGCCCGTGTCGAGGACGGCGAGCTTGATGCCCCTGCCGGTGGCCGTGCTGACGTCGGCGCCGACGGCCTGCAGACCCCAGGTCAGCACGGACTCGTCAACGGCCACGGCCTCGGGCTCCTCCGCCGGAGCCGCGTCGAACACGTGCACGACGCGTTCCGGTTCGACGATCTGCACAGGGCCGGGCCGGTCGGCGGCGCCGTTCAGCTCGGCCAGCAGGTTCGGGTCTCCGGACACCACCGCGACGCCCAGCTCCGGGAACACCTCCAAGGTGTCGGAGCCGAGTTCGCCGGTGTTCGGGTCGAACCCGGCGATCGCCCCGAGCTCGGCCACCCCCTCCTCGATGGCGTCTTCCTGCAGCAGTACCAGGTACCGGCCGGTGGTCTCCACTTCCGCGGGTTCGGTCATGACGGTTCGCCCCCTACTCTCCTGTAGCCCTACATAAGAGAGTCGTCATCCAGGGGCTCGTGTTTCAGGCCATCTGCCTTCTCCGCTGGAAGAATTCCCCGATCGGCTCAACGTACTTGGCCGCGATCGGCCCCAGGATCGCCATCAGCAGTACGTAGGCGGTTGCGAGAGCTGCCAGGTCACCGTTCACCTGACCGGACGCAACGGCGAGGCCCGCGATGACGATGGAGAACTCGCCACGGGCCACCAGGGCGGCGCCCGCACGCATGCGGCCCATCTTGCCGATGCCCTGCCTGCGTGCCGCCCACCAGCCGGTGACGACCTTCGTGAGGGTGGTGACGGCGGCCAGCGCGACGGCGATTCCAAGAACAGGTGGAATCGAGCGCGGGTCGGTGTTCAGTCCGAACACGACGAAGAACATCGCCGCGAACAGGTCGCGCAGGGGTTCGAGGAGGCGCGTCGCGTTCTCGGCCGTCGAGCCGGAGATCGCGATGCCGAGCAGGAACGCGCCGACCGCCGCCGACACCTGCAGCTGGGAGGCGACACCGGCCACGAGCAACGCAGAGCCGAGGAGCTTCAGCAGGAACACCTCGTGGTCGGGACTGTCCACAATGGCCGAGATGAACCGGCCGTACTTCAGCGCCACCACCAGAACCACGGTGATGGCCAGCAAGGAGATGCCGACCGACGTGAGCCCGCCGACGAAGCTCACGCCCGCCAGCACGGCCGTGAGGACCGGCAGGTACACGGCCATCGCGAGGTCTTCGAAGACCAGCACGGACAGCACGACCGGTGTCTCGCGGTTGCCCAGCCGGCCCAGGTCGCCGAGCACCTTGGCGACGATGCCGGACGAGGAGATGTAGGTGACGCCGGCCATCGCCAGCGCGCCCACGGTGCCCCAGCCGAGCAGCAGTGCCGCGATCGCGCCGGGGGCCGCGTTGAGCACGAGGTCGAGGACACCGGCCATCCAGGACTTCTTCAGCCCGGTCGTGAGCTCGGACGCCGAGTACTCGAGCCCCAGCAGCAGGAGCAGCAGCACCACGCCGATCTCACTGGCGAGATGGGTGAACTCCTCGATGCCGTGCAATGGCACGAAACCGCCGGAGCCGAACGCGAGACCACCGATCAGGTAGAGCGGGATCGGCGAGATGCCGATCCGCCTGGCGACGCGGCCGAGCAGGCCGAGGCCGAAGAACACCGCGCCAAGCTGGATCATGGCGATAGTTGTCTCGTGCACTGTGATTAACCGCCGTGGAGGATCTCAGCGGCGGCGTCGAGGCCTTCCGCGGTGCCGACGACGACAGCGAGGTCGCCGTTCTCGAAGATGAAGTCGGGGCCGGGCGACGGATGCGCGTTGCCCGAGCGCACGACGGCCACGATGGACGCACCGGTCCTCGTGCGCAGAGCGGTCTCACCGAGCGTGTGGTTCGCGAACGCGGTGACCGGCAGCTGACGGGTCGTGATGCCGCTGATGCCGCGCGTCTCCTCCCGCAGGTGCGCGACGAGCTGCGGGGCGCCGAGCAGGCCCGCGAGCGTGTTCGCCTCTTCCGGTGAGAGGGGTATCGACGCGGCACAGGAGTCGGGATCCGACGCCTTCGAGAGGATGAGCTCGAACCGGCCGTCCCGGTATGTGATCACACCGACGCGACGACCGGCGCGGATCATGAAGTCCTGGCGCGTACCGATTCCCGGCAAAGGCGTGATCTCTACGTTCACACAGATCATGATACTTGGATGACTCTGCGAGTACGCCCGGTGCGACGCGGGTGGGTGGTGCGTGACCGCGTGCCCGGCCCTGACGTCGACGAGTTCGCCGAACCCGGTCAGGTGATCGGGGCGCTCGCCAGGGCGCCGCACGGCACGTTGCTGGGCGTGCAGCACCCGCACCGCACGCCGGCCGCGCTGGCCGCCGGGACGGGCCTGCTGGACGCGTTGCCGCACGCCCGCGCCGAGCTCGCGGTGCTGGTCCGGCGGGCGTACCGCGAGGTGACCGACGTCGTCGCGCCGTACCGGGTGGACGGACCGGACGGGACGGCGTGCGGGGTGTTGTGCCTGGTCGACCCGGACGCGATCGCGCACACCGAGGACGTCTACCCGGACGTGGTCGCCGAGCGCGGTCAGGTGCTGGCCTCGCTCGGCACCGCCACGAGCGCCGCGATGCTCATCCCGATCACGCCTCACGACGGGCTGACGTCACTCGTGCTCGGGATGACCGGCGAGCCTGCGGTGTCGCTTGTGGACTCCGGCGGGCGCAGGCACTGGGTGTGGCTCGTCGGGCCGGGCGAGCTGCAGGACGCGTTCCTCGAAGCGGCGGGCGCGCATCCGTTGCTCGTGGCGGACGGCAACCACCGCGTGGCGGCGGCGCGGTCGGCGGGACTGTCAGGTCTGCTGGCGCTCGTCACGTCGGGGCCGGGGCTGCGGGTCGGGCCGATCCACCGTGCGCTCGTGGGCACCGGGTTGGGCGCGTCCGATCTGGTGACGGCGTGGAAACGGGTCGGTCTGACGGTGTCGTCGTTGCCCTACGTCGTCGAGCCGGAACCCGGCGTGGTGGTGGTGCGCTGCGCCGACGAGGTGTTGCGGGTCGAACTTCCTGCGGGACAAGGGATCGACCACGCCGTCGTGGAGTCGCTGTTGCTGCACGAGGCGCTGGGACTGGACCCCGAGAGTCCGTGCGTGCGGCCTGTCGTCGACCCGTCGGTCGAGGCCGACGCGGTGCTGCTCATCGCGCCCGTTCCCGTGGAAGAAGTGCTGGCGGGCACGAAGATGCCGCGCAAGAGCACCTACTTCACGCCCAAGCCGCGCAGTGGCCTGCTGCTCGCCGATCTGGCTCATCCGTAGGGCCCTGCCGGGCGGATTCGTTCGGCCCTGTCGGACGGTCGGCCCGGCGAACAAACTCAGGCAATGCATCAGGACGCGTCGCCCTCGTTGCCACCGCCTCATTGCAAGGTCGGACTTGTGCACGTCAGGCACCTGAGGGCGATGACGGCCGCGTTGCGGGCGGTCGACTACCGCTACGGCGGCGGGTCGTGCCGTACTCAGGTGCAGGCGCTTTTGTCGTGGTGTGACAAGGCGTTCGCGCATTCGGCGAGTGCCGCGGTGCGTCGTGAGTTCCGCGCGGCCATCGCGGAACTGCACGCGCTCGCGGGATGGACCGCCTTCGACGCCGGGCTCGGCGGGTCCGCGCACCGCCACTTCCTCCTCGCCCTGGACTTCGCCCAGGACGAGGACCTGGTGGCGAACATCCGGTACCGGATGGGGCGGGTCCACCTGCACCACGGTGGACCCGCCGAGGCGCTCGGCATGTTCCGGCTGGCCGGGCTCGTCGGTACGAACCACCACACGAACGCGATCCTCGCCGCGAACCAGGCGTGGTGTCATGCCGACCTGGGACAGCGCGTACCCGCACTGGCGTCGCTGGGGCGTGCGCACGACGAGTTCGCACGGGCAGATGTGGACAGTGCGGAACCGTGGGCGGCGTTCTTCGACGTGCACGACCTCGCGGGCATCACGGGTGCCGTCTACACGTCTCTCTCGCGCACGGTGGACGTGAGCTTCGCGCGACCGGCGATCACGTCGCTGGGGCACGCCGTGGCGGGCTATCGCGATGACATGGCCCGCAGCAGGACGTTCGCTCTCATCGCGTTGTCGCTCAACCACCTCGTGGAGGGAGATGCGGACGAGGCGGCGGCGGTCGCAGCTCTGGCCGTCACGCAGTCCGGAGACATCATGTCCGCACGTACGCGCAAGAAGCTCGAACCGCTGCACGCCGAAGCGGGCAGACGCCGTGCGACCAGGCTGAGGGAGCTGATCACGCCTTTGCTGGCGGCTCCGTCGCACGCGGCGTGATGAGCGCGCGGACCCGCTGGTTTCCGGCGGTCCCGGGCTCCCTGCCCGAGATCCGGGCTTTCGTGCGTGATCTCGCCGGTGAGTCCGGGCTGAACGGCGACGACGCGCGGGACGTGCTGCTCGCGGTGTCCGAGGCGGCGGACAACGCGGTGCGGCGCGGGGGAGCGTCCGTCGTCGGAGTGACGTGGGAACCGCGCGACCACGCGGTGTTGCTGACCATCGAGGACGACGGCGTGTTCGACCTCGAAGCCGGGTCGCCGGCGCGGCCGCTGGGGCTGCGGCTGCTGTTCGGCATCGCCGACGAGGTCCAGGTGCGGCCCGGCAAACCGACCTGGCCCGGCACCGTCGTGCGAGCGCTCGTGCGGGTCTGGTCGCGCGCAATCGTCCCGGACATGCCCGCGCCACCGGGACGCCCGCGCGTGCTCCTCGTGGACGGCGACAGGTTCTCCGGCCAGGCGCTGGCGGCGTTCCTGCACGCCGAGGGCTACGACGCGACGCTCGTGACGACGATCGAGGCCGCCGACGCGGCGCTGCGGAACCCGCCGGCGCTGGCGGTCGTCGACCTCCTGACGTCTCATGGTGAGGGGACACGGTTCGCGGCTGTCGCGCGGGCGTTCGGAGTGCCGGTTGTAGCCGTTTCGGCGATCGCGCCGGCCGCTCACGTCGCCGATGCTTGCCTACCGAAGCCGGCGCACCCGCTGCGTGTGCTCGCGGCGGTGCGCGACCTGCTGTCTCCCGATTCGTGAGGCGCACGATGGAACCCGAGCCAGGCCTGCTGGAGGTACGTCGCCACGGTGCGGTGGTGACGCTCGTCGGCGAGGTCGACCTCAACACCAGTGAGTTGCTGAAGTCGGAACTGGCACTGGCGTGCGCGTCGGGGGACGGGGCGGGGGACGTCGTGATCGACTTCAGCGCGTTGACGTTCATCGGGTCGAGCGGCCTGCACGTGCTGATCGAGACAGCGACGGCGCTGGGGGAGCGGCGGCTGGTGCTGCTCGGTGGCGGGTGGGCCGGCTACGTCGTGAACCTGCTCGATCTCACCGTGCGGTTTCCCAACATCGTCGTCGGCCGATGAGTCTTGATCGGCACACGCACCGCACTGCCGTTGCTAATCGTGCGCGCGTCGGGCGATTACGGCCGAATTTTTGCGTGCCGCGGGTCGACGTTTCGTGCGACGACGGCAAACGTAAAGCGTCCCGGTGACACACACGGCGCTGCGGGCGTACGAGGTCGTACCGCGCTAGGGTCGGGCGTATGGCGGTGCGAGCGATCAGGGGAGCGACGCAGATCGACGCGGACTCGCGTGACCTGCTGCTGGAGGCCACGGCCGAGCTTGTGCGCGAGGTGCTGGACCGCAACGCCCTGTCGCCGGACGACCTGATCAGCGTCGTTCTCACCGCCACACCCGACCTCACGTCCGAGTTCCCGGCCTACGCCGCGCGCCAGGCGGGGCTCTCGGACGTGCCGCTGCTGTCCGCCACCGAGATCGCGGTGCCCGGCTCGATGCCCCGCGTGATCCGCTTGCTCGCCCACGTCGAGACGGACCTGCCGCGGTCGTCGGTGAAGCACGTGTATCTGCGCGGAGCGGCCGCACTTCGCACCGATCTGAATCACTGATCATTTCGGGAAAACCCCGAGTTTCTGTGCAACCTGGAATTTTCGAACTCGCCCGAATGGGTGTTTTGCTCCTGCCTGAAGACCGATAGGAAGGAGGCGAAGCCGCCGTCTGATTCGTATCGCGCATTGTTCTGGGCCACCTGGGGGAAGTCGTGGCCGGCGTTGACGCGAACGGGCGGAAACCTTGGGGGCAGGGGGAACTGTGGGGGTTCGAGCGGCGCGCCGTGCGCGCCTGTTAGCGCTGAGCTGTGTCGTGGTGGTGGGCGCGAGCCTGCTCCAGGCCGTGACGTACGGGCCGGCGGCAGGGGCCGCGCCCGGTGTCACCGCGGGTGCCGGTCCGGTCGATCGGCCCGAGCCCGCGTCCGCGCGGCCGGACGAGGCCGTGCCGCCGGACAAGTGGCCACCGGTCGTCCCGGCCGGACTGAAGGCCGGTGGCGCACCGGCCAAGGTGGACCGGGCGAGACTCGCACAGGTCAGGGCGGAGGCCGACGAGGTCTTCGCGAACGTCGACCTGCGCTCGGGTTTCGTGCTCGGCGACACCTCGCTGGTGGCCTACTTCGACGTGAAGGACGACCCGCGGCCGTGGCAGTCCTGGCGCGTGCGGGTGTTCGACGCGCAGAGCGGGACCGAGCAGGCCTCGACCACGCTGCCGCGGTCCGAACTGAACGTCCGATGTGGAGCTGTGCGGCAGTTCTGCCGCTCGTTCGGCGCGGCTGACGGCTGGGTGCTGGACCGCGAGAAGGACTACTTCATCACGATCGCCGCGCTGCTCGACGAGGGTGGCGAGCTCGTGTCGGCGCCGAGCCCGAACAGCAGGCCGCGCACGACGGAGCTGCCGGATCCTCTTCCGATCGAGCAGGTGTCCGGGTGCGGGTGCGGTGCGGCGCTGAGCAGCACCGGCGCGCGGCCGGCGTTCCGCGGTGACGGCGTCAACACCGCGACCGGCGCGTACAGCAGGCTCGAACCGGACCTGGCGATGGCATCGTTCGGCATCCCGTTCGCATCGAACCGCGTGTACTCGTCCAGCCTCACGATTCCCGGGCCGTTCGGGCCTGGCTGGGCCTGGTCGTACAACATGCGCGTGACGCCGACCGACCAGGGCGCTCTGGTGCTCGCGGACGACGGCGCGCAGGTGCTCTACAAGAACGCGGACGGCGGCGGTTTCCAGCGTCCGCCGGGCGTGCGGTCGACGCTGCGCAAGACCGCGACCGGCTGGGAGCTGGTCACCCTCACGCAGATCGTCCACGAGTTCGACGGCCAGGGCAGGCTGATCGCGATCCGCACGCCGCGCGGTGTCGCGACGAAGCTCGCGTACACCGGTGAGGGCGTCGAGATCACCGACCCGTCCGGTCGCGTGGTGAAGGTGCGCGTCGAGAACGAGCGGATCCGCTGGATCCAGCTGCCCGACCACCGCAAGACGTTCTACGACTACGACGATGCCGGACGCCTGAAGGCGTTCAAGGACGCGCGCGGCTTCAAGTGGAAGTACGGCTACGGTGCCGACGGCCGGTTGACCGAGGTGCACAGCCCGCAGGACCACAAGCGGATCATCTTGGTGCGCAACGAATACGGCGCCGACGGCCGTGTCACGAAGCAGCTCGACGCGTTGGGCAACGCCACGTCGTTCGCGTGGAACGGCGAGACGCAGGAGTCGACCACGACCGACGCGGACGGCGTGATCGTCCGTGACGGATACCGCGGCAACGTGCTGCTCTACACGCGTCGTGGTGCTGGTGACACGGACAACCACCGCTACGACAAGTCGTTGAACCGCGCGTTGGTCGTCAACGGCAACCACAACCAGCACGAGTCGCTCTACGACCTGAACGGCAATCCGGTCACCCGTCGTGCGCCGCAGCCGATGGCGTTCGACGAGAAGACCAAGTACGACGCGCGCAACAACCCGATCGAGTTCACCGACGCGAACGGAAACGTCTGGAAGAACACGTACAACGAGTTCAACGAGCTGATCCGCAGCACGGACGCGGAGAACCACTCGATCACCTACGCCTATGACGAACGCGGGCTGCGCATCAGTCAGACCGATCAGCGCGGCAAGGTGACGAAGTACGAGTACTTCGCCGCCGGACAGCCGAACTCGGGTCTGCTCGCCGCCGTCGTCTCGCCGGAGGGCAGGCGTTCCGAGCTCGGCTACGACAAGACCGGCCGCCGCGTCGCGGAAACCGACCCGCGCGGCACGGTCCCCGGCGCGAACCGCTGGGACTACACCACGAAGACGAGCTACGACGAGCTGGACCGCACCGTCGAGGTGCAGGAACCCGGAAAGCACAACTCGTACCGCACGTTCTACGACGAGGTGGGCCGGGTCCGGGCGACGATCAACCCCGAGGGCCTCGAGGTCAGGAACCGCTACCTCGACAACGGCCGCCTCGACGCGGTGACCGACCCGCGCAGGACCATGTCGATCACCTACACCAACGCGGGCCGGCGCGCGGCCGTGCGGACCGAGATGCGCGGCGACGGTCCCGACCTCGTCACGTCGTACAAGTACAACGCCAAGGGTCTGCTGCAGTCGACCACGTCGGCGCGCGGCAACGTGCCCGGCGCGAACCCGGCGGACTTCACCACCACGTACCGCTACGACGCGAACGACAACCTGGTCCGCATGTCCCGGCCGTATCCGGGCGGCCAGGTCGTGCACCGCGACATCAAGGTCGACGAGCTCGACCGCACGACGTCCACTGTGGACGAGTTCAACAAGACGTCGTCCAACCGGCGCGACAACAACGGTCAGGTCACGTCGGCGACGGACACGCTCGGCCGTGAGATCAAGATGGGCTACGACCGCAACGGGCGGCAGACGTCGCAGTCCGACGCGGGCGGCAACTCCTCGACGTTCACCTACGACGAGGCGGGCAACAAGACCAGCCGCACCGACGCGTCCGGCGGCAAGACGACGTGGGAGTACAGCGACGACGGCCTGCTGGTCGCGACCACCGAGCCGCGCGGCAACGTGCCCGGTGCGGACAAGGAGAGGTTCACCTCCCACCTCGAGTACGACCTGGCGGGCAACCGGGTCAAGGTGATCAACGCGCTCGACCAGGCCACGACGACGACCTGGGACGCCAACAACCGGATGACCTCGGTCACCGACGCCAACAACCACACGACCCGCTACCGCTACCGGGAGGACGACCAGGTCCACAGCATCCATCAGGCGGATGCGCAGTACTTCCCGCTCGCGCCGGACATCAACGCCACCGTCTACGACTACTACGAGGACGGTCTGCTGAAGTCGGTGCGGGACCCGAAACTGCACACCACGCGCCTGGACTACGACCGCGCCGGCCGCCCGGTGAGCTCGGTGGACCCGTTGGGACGCAAGGCCGAAGCGGGTTACGACGCCGAGTCCAACCTCGTCACGATGATGACCCGCCGGCAGGGCGAGCACATCTCCGACGAGGAACGGGCCAAGCGCACGATCGTCAATACCTACGACATCGTGAACCGGCGCGAACGCCGTGCGCTGGGCAGTGGCGGCCCTGTCTACACGTGGGGTTACGACGCCAAAGACCGTGTCACGTCCTATGGCGACCCGTTGGGCGTCCGTGAGGTCACCTACGACGACGAGGACCAGATCAAGAAGGTCGTGCGTCGCGAAGCGGGCGGCCGCACCGAGACGTTCAACTACGAGTACGACGTCCGCGGCGACATCACCAGCCGCGAGTACCCGGACGGCACACGGGTCACGTCGGACTACGACAAGGACGGCCGGGTCACCAGCGTGACGGCGGCGGGTGCGACGTGGAACTTCGGCTACGACGTGGCCGGACGGCGGATCCGCACGACGCTGCCCGGCGCCACGGGGCTGGCGGAGAACCGCACGTACGACGACGCGGGCCGGCTCACGAGCATCGGTACCGAGCGCGTCGGTCCGGCGCGTCCGGACGTGCAGGATCCGGTGTCGCGGTACCAGTTGACGCTGGACCCTGTCGGCAACCCGACGAAGGTCGACACCACTCGCGGTGGCGTGACCGAGACCGTCGCGTACGCCTACGACGAGGCGGACCGCGTGACGTCGGCGTGCTACGCGGCGGCGGACTGCGGCAAGCACACGCCGTCGGCGGGCCGGATCGACTACCAGTACGACCTGGTCGGCAACCGCCTGTCGCAGAAGAGGTCGGGCACCGCGGGCGACGACGTCACCCGTTACCACTACGACGCGGCGAACCAGCTCACGAAGAAGATCTTCGATCCGCGTGGTGGCAGCCCGACGACCACGGAGTACGGCTACGACCTCAACGGCAACCAGACCAAGGCGGGCAAGGAGAAGTTCACCTACAACCTGGACAGCTCGCTCGCCACGGCCACGAACGCCGGCGGTCAGCAGACGACGTTCTCCTACGACGCGACGGGTCTGCGGCTCGCCGGCACCAGCGGTGAGCACACCAAGCGCTGGGCGTGGGACGTCAACGGCACGCTGCCGCAGATCGCGCTGGACACCACCACCAATGCTTCCGGTGGCGTGGTCGAGAAACGTGCCTTCGCCTACGGCCCGGACGACGAGCCGCTGGCATTGATCGATCCGGCGGCGGGAGTGCACTCCTACACGCACGACTGGCTCGGCGGCATCGCGAACATGCTGTCGCCGGACGGCAAACCGCTGGCGGGCTACGACTACGACCCGTTCGGCAACCCGCGTCAGGGCCCGACCCTGACGCCCGGCAAGCCAGAGGGCCCGGCGAACCCGTTGCAGTTCACCGGCCAGTACCAGGACTCCAGCTCCGGTGAGGGCAACTACTACCTGCGGGCCCGCAACTACAACCCGGACACCGGCCGGTTCACCTCCACCGACCCGATGCCGCAGCCGGGCCCGGCGATCTCCGCCTACGCCTACGCGGAGAACAACCCGATGGCGTTCACCGACCCGACCGGTGCGGTGGTCGACGCGGGCGGCGGTGGTGGCACGACGCTGGAGAACGGTGCCACCGAGCCGACCGGTCCGAGCCCTGAGGACGTGGCGAAGGCCCAGCAGATCCAGAGCAAGAGCGTCCTCGACGTGATTCTGGAGGCCGGTGGTCAGATCCTCATGGAGTTCCTGGGGATCAACGACCTGATGAACTGCCTCAAGGGCAACCTGGGCGCGTGCGTGTCGCTGGTCGTGGGCGCGCTGCCGTGGGGCAAGATCTTCAAGGCGCCGAAGATCATCGCGGCGATCTTCAAGGCCGGCAAGGCCGTCGTCACCTTCTTCCAGGAGCTGAAGTGGGCGCGCGCCATCATCCAGGGCGCGGAGAAGGCGGCAGAGGCGGCGAAGGCGGCGGCCGCGGCAGCCGCGAAGGCTGCGGCGGAGAAGGCGGCGAAGGCCCGTGCCGCGGCGGAGGAAGCGGCTCGCAAGGCCGCCGCCCAGGCCGCTGAACGTGCCAAAGCCGCGGCGGCCAAGGCGAAAGCGGCCACCAAGAAGAAACCCGAGACGTGTCCGACCGGCGGCAAGCACAGCTTCCCGGCGGGTACGCGGGTGCTGCTCGCGGACGGCACGACCAAGCCGATCGAGGAGGTCCAGTCCGGCGACACGGTCGTGTCGGCCGACGAGAAGTCCGGCAAGTCCGCTGCGCAGCAGGTGTACTTCACGATCCGCACCGACCACGACAAGTCCTATGTGGACATCACGGTGGTCGCGGAGGACGGTTCGAAGTCCACGATCACGGCGACGGACAACCACCCGTTCTGGTCGGTGACCGCGGGACGCTGGGTCGACGCGGGCGACCTTCGCGCCGGCGATCTGCTCAAGACCGCCGCCGGGACGTTCGTGCAGATCGGGGCGGTGCGCGCCTACACGGCGTCGCAACGCACGTACGACCTGACGATCAACGGCACCAGCACGTACTACGCGCTCGCCGGTTCGACCCCGTTGCTGGTGCACAACTGTGGCACGAACCTCGCGGACGAGGCGGCCAAACTGCCGAAGGACCGCGACCGGAGGTCCACGGGCATTCTCGACGTCGGCACGGAGCAGTTCCCGATCTCAAGCGGTCCCGGGGGTCACTCCGAGCTGGTCAAAAGCCTTCCTGGGCGGACCAAACAGAACCAGGACCACGTCGAGACGCATGCCGCGGCGTTCTTGAGGAGCAATCCGGGGATCAGGAATGCGGTTCTCTACGTCCAGAACGCCAAGGGGCAGATGTGCCAAGGGCCTCGAGGGTGCTTCGAGAACCTCGAGGACATGCTCCCGGAAGGCGTGCGCATGTGGGTGTACATGAACGGAAATCCTGTCGGGAGGGGTCCTTTCATCGGTAACGCCAACTAGGCGGCCGGTGCATAATGACGGCGTGGAAGAACTGCTTTCGATATCCGAAGACAGTGTCGAAAAGTTCCTGAGGCGATGGTACGGCGAGCCGGATCTGCCGGCTCGCCCCCTGCCTGCGGATGTGCGGGTGCCGGCGCGGCTGAGGGCCTGGTTCGAGCTCACCTCCCGGTGGTCCGCCGACATCTGTGCGGTCAGCGGGCCACTGGACCCTCCGGAGCTCGTGGCAGAGGACGGAAAGCTGATCTTCTGGGTGGACGGGCCGGGTTCCTGGGAATGGGGTGCGTCCCTTTCCGGGGACGATCCTCCGGTGTTCGGCAGGGAGGTGGACTCGGACTGGGTGCCGGCCGGTGAGTCCCTGTCCGAGTTCCTCCTCCACGTGACCGTGCTGGAGACCGCGATCGGGGCCTCGAACCAGTGCTACGCGCACGGCGTCCCGGCGGAGCGGTTGTCCGGGGTCGTTTCCGGCTATCGCGCTCTTCCGCTGCCGGTGTTGCCGTGTCCGTCGATGGATTCCCGGATGTTTGTCGGATCGGATGCGCTGCTCCAGGTTTCGGAGAGCGTGAGCGATTTGACTCAGCCGAAGGGGGAGTTGTTCGACGTTTCGGTGTCGGTTTTGATGCCGGCGTCGATTGACGAAGTGATCGACAGCCATCCGGAGATTCCCTGGAAGCGTTACTCCGCGGTCGTTCCAGAGGGATTCTCGCCCGATGATCTTCCGGGATTTCTCCGTTAGCCGAGGCCCCTGCTGGTGTGAGCGCCCGCACCAGGCACAATGGAGCACCGTGGGGATCTCGGAGGGAGCTGTGGTGGGCCAGGGTCAGTTGCGCGGTGTGGTTGCACTCGACGGACCGGCCGGCACCGGCAAGTCCACCGTCGCGAAGCGCCTCGCGATGGCGCTGGACGCGCGCTACCTCGACACCGGCTCGATGTACCGGGCGATCACGGTGGCGGTGCTGCGCGCCGGGGTCGATCCGACGGACCCGGGGAAGGTCGCCGAGATCGCGGACGGCGCGAAGCTCGTGGTCGGCACCGACCCGGAGAAGCCCGGAATCACGCTGGACGGTGACGACGTGTCCGTGGAGATCCGCGGGCCAGAGGTGACGCTGGCCGTGTCGCCGGTGTCGGCGACCGCGCACGTGCGGGAGCTGCTCGTGGCGCAGCAGCGGGCGATCATCGCGGATGCCGTCGACAACGTCGGTGGCATCGTCGTCGAGGGGCGGGACATCGGCACCGTCGTGTCGCCCGACGCGCCGTTGAAGGTGTACCTGACCGCGTCGGAGGACGCGCGGGCGCGGCGGCGGACCAAGCAGGACAGCGCGGCCGGACGTGAGTCCACTTTGGACGCCGTGCTGAAGGACGTGCAGCGGCGCGACAACTACGACTCGTCGCGAGCGGTGTCGCCGTTGAAGGCCGCGGCGGACGCCGTCGAGGTGGACACGACCGACCTCGACCTCGCGGGCACCGTGGACGCGTTGCTCGACCTCGTCGAACGGCGCGGGCTGAGGGTGACCGGGTGAGCGTGCCCGAGGGCACCGTCGGGTGGCTGTTCGACTTTGGACGGTGGATCGCGCGCGTTCCGTACGCCTGGCAGTTCCGGATTCGGGTGCACGGCCGCGACCGCGTACCCTTGAGCGGCGGCGTGGTCGTCGTCGCCAACCACAGCTCGATGGCTGATGGACCGATCCTGTTCGGTGTCGTGCCCCGGCGCGTGACGTTCCTGATCAAGCAGGAGATGTTCAAAGGTGTCGTGGGCAACCTGCTGCGCAAGATCGGCCAGATTCCCGTCAAACGGGGAGAAGCCGATCGCACGGCGCTGACCAGCGCGTTGTCCGTGCTCAAGGCCGGTGGCGTGATCGGGATCTTTCCCGAGGGCACGCGCGGTGAGGGCGACGTGGCTTCGGCGCAGAACGGCGCGGCGTGGCTGGCGCGGGTCGGCGGCGCGGTGGTGCTGCCGGTCGCGTGCCGCGGGACGTACCAGGCCAAGGGCTGGCGGCCCCACGTCGACGTGATGATCGGTGAGCCGTTCCACCTCCCGGACGGGAAGGGGAAGGCCGCACTCGGCGTTGCCACCGAGCAGGTGCGCGACCGCCTGGCGACACTGGTCGCCGAACTCGATGGACTTCGTATGAGTGAGGGAAGACGATGACGGACCTGGACGGCACCTGGGAGGACGAGGCCGACTGGTCAGCCTTCGACGACCTCGACGGCTCCGACGGTGAGGACTCTTCGCCGCCGCAGCCGGTGCTCGCGGTGGTGGGGCGGCCGAACGTCGGCAAGTCCACGCTGGTCAACCGCATCATCGGCCGGCGAGAGGCCGTGGTGCAGGACGTGCCGGGCGTGACGCGTGACCGCGTGGCGTACGACGCGTTGTGGAACGGCCGCAAGTTCACCGTGGTCGACACGGGCGGCTGGGAGCCGGACGCGGTGGGCCTGCAGGCCGCGGTGGCCGCGCAGGCGGAGCTCGCGATGGCGACGGCGGACGTGATCCTCGTGGTCGTGGACGCGACGGTGGGCGCGACGACCACGGAAGAGGCCGTCGCGAAGGTGCTGCGCCGGTCCAAGAAGCCGGTGATCCTGTGCGCGTCCAAGGTGGACGACGACCGGCTCATGGCCGACGTCGCGTCGCTGTGGTCGCTGGGCCTCGGCGAGCCGGTCCCGGTGTCCGGCCTGCACGGCCGCGGCTCCGGCGACCTGCTCGACGTGATCCTCGCGAAGCTGCCCGAGACGCCGCGTGACGACTTCGGGGCACGCAGCGGTGGTCCCCGGCGCGTGGCACTGGTCGGCAAGCCGAACGTCGGCAAGTCGTCGCTGCTGAACCGCCTGACCGGTGAGCAGCGCTCGGTCGTCGACTCGGTCGCGGGCACCACCGTCGACCCCGTCGACTCGCTGGTCGAGCTCGACGGCGAGGTGTGGCGCTTCGTCGACACCGCCGGCCTGCGCAAGCGGGTGAAGTTCGAGAGCGGCGCCGAGTACTACGCCTCGCTGCGCACCAAGTCGGCGATCGAGACCGCCGAGGTCGCGATCGTGCTGCTTGACGCGCACGAGCCGTTGTCCGAGCAGGACCTCCGCGTGCTGACGATGGTCGTCGAGTCGGGCCGCGCGTGCGTGCTGGCGTTCAACAAGTGGGACCTGGTCGACGAGGACCGCCGCAACGAGATGATCCGCGAGCTCGAACGCGGCCTCGTGCGAGTGCCGTGGGCGGACAAGGTCAACATCTCGGCCCTGACCGGCCGCTCGGTGCACAAGCTGGCCCCGGCGCTGCGCACGGCCCTGAACTCGTGGGACACCCGGGTTCCGACCGGCCGCCTGAACCAGTGGCTGTCGGACCTGATCGCCGCCACGCCGCCCCCCGTGCGCGGCGGCAAGCAGCCCAAGGTGCTGTTCGCGACCCAGGCCTCGACCCGCCCGCCGACGTTCGTGCTGTTCACGACCGGTTTCCTCGAGGCGGGCTACCGCCGGTTCATCGAGCGCAAGCTCCGCGAGGAGTTCGGCTTCCAGGGCAGCCCGGTCCGCATCTCGGTCCGCGTCCGCGAGAAGAAGAAGTCGGGCGCCGCCAAGAGGTGAGCTGGTCAGAGCGAGAACTTGTTCCTCGCTTCGGTGAGCCGTTCGACCAGCAACGCACATTCGGCCTGAGTGTGCGTGCTGGTCACGCCGATCCGCAGCCTGCCTTCTCCTGACGGCACGTGCGGGTGCACGAACGTTCCGACGAAGATCCCGTGGTCCATCAGCCAGTTCGAGACGGCCACGGTCTTGTGCTCGTCACCGACCAGCACCGGGACGATGTGGCTGGTCGTGCGCATCAGGTTCAGCCCGGCCTCGGTGAGGCCGTCGATGACGAACCTGACGTTGTGGTCGAGCCTGGCGCGCAGGTCGCCGCCGTGTTCCTCGACGAGCTGGAGCGACGCGAGGCTCGCGCCCGCGACGCCGGGCGCGCTGCCGCGTGAGCTGGTGTAGCTCGGAGCGAGGTAGCGCAGCTCGCGTTCGAGCCCCTTGCCGGTGAGGACGAACCCGCCGACGCTGCCGAGCGCCTTGCTCATCGTGCCGACCACGGCGTGCACCCGGTCCAGCACCCCGAAGTGGTCGGCCACGCCCAGCCCGTTCGGTCCGATCGCGCCGAACGAGTGCGCCTCGTCCACGACGACCAGCGCGTCGTGTTCCCCGGCGAGTGCGGTGATCTCGTCCAGCGGCGCGAAGTCCCCGTCAGCGCTGTACAGGCCGTCGACCAGGATCACCCGGCGGCGCTTGTCCTTCTCCTTGCGCAGCAGGTTTCCAGCTTCTTCACGTTGTTGTGCGGGAACGTGCGCAGCTCGGCACCGGACAACCAGCTGCCCATGTAGATCGAGATGTGGGCGGTGCGGTCGCAGAGGATGACGTCCTCCGCGGAGGCGATGGTGGAGATCACGGCGAGGTTCGCGGCCATTCCGGACGGGAAGAGGATCGCGGACTCCTTGCCGGACAACGTCTTGAGCTTCGCCTCGATGCCGTCGTGCAGCCGGGTGCGGCCGCAGAGCAGTTGCGCGCCGTAGGTGTTCGTGCCGAACTCGTGGATCGCGTCGATCGCGGCCTGTTTGAGCGCAGGCTCCTGGGAGAGGCCGAGGTAGTCGCACGAGCCGAACATGAGCAGATCGCCGTGCGCGGCGGTCGTGACGTGGTGGCCTCGGTTGGTCTCGATCACCGGGAAGAACGGCGAAACGCCCTCGTCCTCCCACTCGTCGTACAGGGCGGTCGACTTGCCGAACAACGTCACTGGATCCCCCTGGAAAGTGCGGTGCGGTCGGTCTTGCCGTTGGCCGTGCGCGGCAGTTCGGCCACCACGGAGAGCGAGTCGATGATCATGTAGCCGGGCAGGCGTTCGGCGCAGTGCCGTTTCAGGCCGACGAGGCCCGGGCGCTTGTCGTTGCGCGGCACGACGACGGCGTGCAGTTTCGCCTCCAGGCCGCTGCCCCTGACGACGACGGCCACGGCGCCGACATCGGGGTGAGCGGCGAGCGCGGTTTCGATCTCGCCGAGTTCCACGCGGTGGCCGCGGACCTTGACCATGGCGTCGCGCCGGCCGCGGTACTCGAGCACCCCGTTCGTTCGTCTGCCGAGGTCGCCGGTGCGGTACGGGCCCTGCTGCGGTGGCCCGCCCCAGTAACCGAGCATGACGGTGGGGCCGTCGACGACGATCTCGCCGTCGTCCAGCTCGACGTTGTTGCCACAGCTGGGAGAACCGATCGGCAGTGGGCGGCTCGGATCGACGTCGTGCACCTCGTACGACGTGCAGACGTTCGTCTCAGTCGGCCCGTACCAGTTGAACAGCCTGGTGTTCGGCCACGCCTTGCGCAGCTCGAGCACCTGGTCGGACGGGAACGGTTCGCCCGCGAAGACGCAGACGCGCAGGGCGTTGTCCCGGTGCAGAAGGCCGCCTTGCCGCATCATGAGCAGCAGCGCGGACGGCACGGAGTACCAGACCGTGATGCCACGCGTGACGAGGAAGTCCGTGAGCTCCGCCGGGTGGTAGGCGACATCGCTCGGCACGAGGTCGACCGCGGCGCCCGCGTGGAAGGCGCCGTAGAGGTCGAACACGCTCAGGTCGAAGTTGAACGGCGCGTGGTTGCTGAGCCGGTCTCCCCGGTGCAGACCGGTTTCGCGGGCCGCCCAGGAGACGAACGCTTCGGCGTTGCGGTGGCTGACGCAGACGCCCTTCGGTTCGCCGGTCGAGCCCGAGGTGTAGAGGACGTAGGCCGGGTCGTCCGGCTCCGGCTCGTGGATCTCTGGTGCTGAGCCCGCGGTTGGCGCGGTGCGCGAGTCGGTGATGGCCAGCTTCGGCCGCGCGCTCCTGATGATCTTTTCCACGCGCGCGGGAGGGTTGGCCGGTGCCACCGGTACGTAGATGGCGCCGACTCGCAGTGCGGCCTGCATCAGTGCGATGGTGTCCGCGCTCTTGTCGGCGGTGATGACGATGCGGTCGCCCTTGCCGATGCCTTGTTCCCGCAGGCCCGCGGCGAGGTGGCCGGCACGGTCGTCGAGCTCGCGGTAAGTGATCGTCGTGGTGCCGTCGTGGATGGCGGGCGCCTCCGGTGTGCGTCGGGCGGCCTCGCCGACGAGCCGGTGCAGCGCGGTCACAGGCCCAGCTCCAGTGCCGCCAGCTGCCGCTGGATGTCCGACGTGCCGGAGAAGATCAGGCCTCCCACGGCGTCCCTGAGGTGCTCCTCGATGCCCTCGCCGGTCTGGTAACCGCGGCCGCCGAAGAGCTCGACGGCGTCCAGCGCGGTCTGCACGGCGGCCTGTGAGACGGCGAGCTTCGACAGTGCCGCGGGAAGCACCGCGAGATCGTCCTGGTCGATCGCCCAGCAGGCCTTGTAGAGCAGCAGACGGGCGCTTTCCAGTCGCAGCCGCATGTCCACGACCCGGTTGCTGACGGACTGGAAGTCGCTGAGCCGCCTGCCGAACTGCTTGCGCTGCTTGACGTGCCTGATGCAGCGCTCGATCAGCCGGTCCTGCACGCCGAGGTAGATCGCGAAGAGGCAGGCGCGTTCCCAGAGCATGCCGTGCTGGAACACGAGGGAGCCGTTGCCCAGCACCGCGTCCTCCGGCACCGCGCAGTCGCGGAACTCGACGGTGCCCGCCGCGCAGCCGTTCATGCCGAGCTTGCCGAACGGCTCGCCCCTGACCAGGCCGGGCGTGCCGGCGTCGACCACGAAACCGGTGGTGCCGAGGTGGCCCGCGGTGGGGTCGGTGACGGCGTAGGTGACGTAGACGTCCGCGATCGGGCCGTTGCTGACGAAGCTCTTCATGCCGTTGAGCACATATCCGTCGTCATCGCCGTTGCGCACGGCGGTGGTCTTCAGCGCTCCGATGTCGGATCCGGCGTCCGGCTCGGTCATCGCGTTGGCGCCGATGAGCGTGCCATCGCACAGTCCGGGGAGCTTCTTCTTCTGGCTCTCGGAGCCGAACGCGGCGATCGGCAGCGCCACGGCGAAGAGGTGCGCGCCAGCCGCGAAGATCAGCCCGGTGTCGTGGCAGCCGTACCCGGCGGCCTCGAAGACCAGGGCGGTGTCGAGCGCGCCGAGTCCTCGTCCGCCGTGTTCGACGGGTATCGCGGCGCCGAGCACGCCGAGTTCACCGAGCCGTTGCCAGTCGTATTCGCCGGCATCCCGAATTGTCCGGCAGCGGTCTCTTTGTGCGGCCGTCTGGCCGAACTCCATCCGGCTCACCCGCGCAATGCCGTGACGAGTCCGGCGATGCTTTGCAGATCTCGGAAGTTCTCCGTCGTGACTTGGGCCGGTGGAACGCGCACACCGAATTCGGTGCGCACGTACGTCACCAGCCGCGTGGTTTCGATCGACTTGAGGATTCCCCACTCCATCAGCGGTGTCGTGGCCGTGAGCTCCTCGTCCTCCCCGTCGAGGAACTCGTCGCGCACCAGTTCGGTGAGCTTCTCCAGCACATCGCGGTGGTACTCGTCGGACATGGGTCCCCTATTCCACGTCGGCGGGTGTTCCGGTGCCTGCTCTGCCTTTGTACTGCCGAAACGGATTGTTCGGTGGCCACGCCTGGACTTGTACGACGAAGCCCGAACAAAATGGGGAGCGGGGGAGGTAACCGACTATGGCCCGCAAAGAGCGTCCACTCGACGAAGGAGACAGCCCGCTACTACGATTCGCCGCCGACCTGCGCACACTGCGACGCGCGGCCGGCATGCCGACGTATCGCCGGCTCGCCGCGTTGACGCACTACTCGGCCGCGACGCTGTCCGACGCCGCCGGCGGCCGCAAACTGCCCACGCTCGACGTGACCTTGGCCTACGTCCGCGCGTGCGGCGGCGACGAACCGTCGTGGGAACGCCGCTGGACCTCGCTGGCCGCGCAGCCCGCCGACGTCAGGATGAACCGCGCGCCACAGGTCCGTGCCTTCAACGCGGCGGCCACGATGCTCGCCACCGTGGCGGAGGCCGGCGTCGTCCTGTGGCACATCCAGGACCAGCGCTTGGTGACAGTTCTGCCGCTGCTGGGACCACCGTTGCGCGCCTTGGTCTTCACGTCCGACGACTCGCACGTGATCGGAGTGCACACAGATGGTGTCGTGACCACTTGGGTGATCTAGTTGCCCTTTGGCATGGGGTGCGGTTGGTTGGGCTCGTGGCCGTACGAGTGGTGCTAGCCGACGACGAGGCCCTGCTGCGGCGGGGCCTGAAGGTCCTCCTGGAAGCCGACGGACGGGTGGAGGTCGTCGGCGAGGCCGCCGACGGCGCCGAACTGGTCGAAGTCGTCCTGGCCCGCCTGCCCGACGTCGTCCTGGTCGACGTGCAGATGCCGGGCGTGGACGGCCTGGAAGCGGTGCGGCGGCTGAGAACGTGGGCCACACCGCCCGCCATCGCCGTGCTGACCACGTTCGACCTGGACGACTACGTGGCCACCGCCCTCGACCTCGGCGCCCAGGGCTTCCTGCTCAAGGACGCCGAGCCAGAAACCCTGGTGCGAGCCGTGATCGACCTGGCCGCGGGCGGCGCCGTGCTGGACCCCCGCATCACCGCCCGCCTGCTGCCACGACTGCGCGGCTTCCGGGCCAACCGGCAACTGGACTCGTTGTCGGCCCGCGAACGCCAGGTGCTCGAACTGCTCGCCGGCGGCCGCTCGAACCACGCGATCGCGGAAGAACTGTGCCTGTCCGAGGCCACGGTGAAGAGCTACGTCTCGACCGTGCTGACCAAACTGGGCGTGGAAAACCGGGTGCAGGCGGCCCTGGTCGCGCACCAGGTCGGTGTGTGGTGAAGCCGCTCTACCGCGAAATCCTCACCGTGGGCATCACCACGGGCGTGGTCCTGCTGGCCCAGGACCGCCCGTTCCCGTGGTCGCTGTGGACTGCGGTGGTCGCCTCCCTGCTGCTGCCCGTACGCCTGCGCTGGCCGTGGCTGGCCGCGTTGCTGTGCGTCCCAGCCGTGGCAGGCGGCCTGGGCTGGGCCCCGGCCCTGGTGGCCCAATACCGCTTGGGCCGCAAGGAAAAGTCGATCCCGGTCCAACTCTTCTGGGTCGTCCTGCAAACCGTGGCCGCAATCGCCCCGGTACTGCTGACCGAAACCATCCCGCTCGGCTCGTTGCTGCTGGCCACCGCCTTCGCCTTCGGCCTGGCAGGCGCCCCCACGGCGCTGGGCGCCCTCGTGACCACCCGCAAGGACCTGACCCGGTCGCTCTACGAAACCCGCCGAGCCCGAGCCGCCGAACTGGAAGCCCAGGAAACCTCGGCCAGAGCCGCAGAACGCGCCCGCATAGCCCGCGAAATCCACGACGCCGTGGGCCACCACGCCACCCTGATAGCCGTGGAATCCGCCGCCCTCGCCGCCACCGCCACCGACCCCGCCGTCCGCGAAACCGCACAGCGCTTACGTGCCCTGGCAAAGGAATCCCTGTCCGAGATGCGCGCCGCCCTGGGCCTGCTGAACTCCGACACGTCCTACCCGTCCCTGCAGGAGCTGGTGGACCGCGCACGGGTCGCCGGCGTGTCGGTGACGCTGTCCGAGACGGGCGAGGCCGCGCTGTCCCCAGCCGTCTCCCGCGCCCTGTTCCGCGTGGTCCAGGAAGCCCTGACCAACGTCACGAAACACGCACCAGGCGCCGCCGTGACGGTGACCGTCGACCGCTCATCGCCCGTGCGAGTGTCCGTGGTGAACGGCCCCAGCACGCTGCCTTCCCTGGCCGACGGCGGCGGAGCGGGCCTGCACGGCCTGTCCGAACGAGTGCGGCTGGCCGGCGGCACCCTGACCACCTCGTACCGAGCAGACGGCGGCTTCAGCGTCTCAGCCGTCCTACCCTCCGGTAAGTCGAAGGTTGACGGACAAGACTCGACTTTCGGCGGTGGTGCACGAGACGCGGCCAACGCATAGTTCTCGGTGTCGGTCGAGGATCGGGGGATCGGTCGGACCGAGGGACGCGGGGACCCGCACGTCGGGTCCCCGCCGTATTTCCGCAGCTCCCGCCCTGTGCCGGGGGCCGTTTTTGATCTCTGTTCCGGGTGTTGTACGATTCTCCCTGCACGCCGGGCAACCGGGAGTGTGGCCGGGACGTGGCGCAGTTTGGTAGCGCACTTGACTGGGGGTCAAGGGGTCGCAGGTTCAAATCCTGTCGTCCCGACGGCCAAGAGGGTTCTCGCAGGTCAGATACTGCGAGGGCCCTCTTTTTGTGATCTTGCCGAGTTCTGCCGGGTCGAGCACGCCGCTCATCGACCCCTTTACTCGGAGGGCTTTCACAATGCCTCTGCTGAACCTCGACAAGCTCACCTTCGGCCTCTCGAAGACCTGGGCGGGATATCTCCGCGACTGGGATCGGACGCTGCGCTCCGCCAGCCATCCGGAGACCACTCGCTACAACTACCTGCTGGCCGCAGCCCAGCTCGCGCGCTACCTGGCGGAGTACTCGCCCGATCCCGACGCTGACGACGCCGCCGACGACCCGTGCGAGGTGACTCGCGCACACATCGAGTTCTTCCAAGCGTGGATGATCGAGACCCGGTCTGGCGCAACGGCGCTGAACAAGCACAAGGGTCTGCAGCAGTTCTTCAAGTGGCTCGAGTTGGACGAGCAGGACATCGACCGCTCACCGATGGAGCGGGTGAAGCAGCCCAAGCCACAGAAGAAGGTTATCGCCGTCATCCGCGACGACGACACCAAAAAGGTCCTCGACACCTGCAAGGGCAAGGACTTCGTCCAGCTCCGCGACGAGGCCATCATCCGGCTCTACTACAACACCGGCGCCCGCCTGTCCGAAGTCGGCAACCTCAGCCTCGAGGATCTCAACCAGGACACCGACTCCGTGCACTACCACGGCAAAGGCAACAAGGACCGCCGCGTCCGGTACGGGCCCAAGACCGCACGAGCGATCAGCCGCTACCTCCGCGCCCGTGCGAAGCACAAGGGCGCTGAGCTGCCGGACCTGTGGCTGGCCGACCGTGGCGGCAAGCCGTTGAAGCCCAACGGCATCAAGATCATGATCAAGCGCCGTGGTCTCTCTGCCGGGCTGACCGGTGTGCACGCGCATCGGTGGCGGCACAACTTCGCGCACGAGTGGAAGCGAGCGGGCGGCGACACCGGCGACCTGATGCTGCTGCTCGGCTGGACGTCCGAGGACATGCCGCGCCACTACGGCGAAAGCGCAGCCGCCGAACGTGCGCAGGAGATGCAGCTGCGGATGGGGATCGGTGAACATGTCTGAGGACCTGATTCGCCGAGCAGTGGCCGTGATTATGGGGACCGTCGTTGGGCTTACCTTCCTTTTCGGGTTCGGCAACGTATTGAGTCTCGGTCTGCGGCTGGGAGTGCCTGGATGGATCGCACCGCTGGTTGCTCCCGCAGTCGACTTGTCTGTGCTGGGTCTGCTCCTCGGCTTGCGTCAGTTGACTGCGGCGGGCGCGTGCGACTCGCAGCTCAAGCCCTTGCGTCGCTTGTTGATGTTCTGCAGCGTGGCGACGTTGGTCCTGAACGTGGCAGAGCCGCTGATCGGCGGCGAGTACGGCAAAGCAGCCTTCGACGCTGTGGGGCCGCTGCTCCTGATCGGCTGGGCGGATGTCGGCCCTTGTCTCTTGCAAGGGATACGTCCGGTCCTGCCAGCCCGTCAAGAAGTCGGAGATCCGTTGGCGACGCTTGGCCCGAATCAAGCCGCGGTTCAGTCGAATGCCGGTGCCATTGCCGCAACAAACTCGGAGCCGGTCCACGACGAACTTTTGGAACGCGCAAGGCGTGAAGACGTCCGCCATCGCGAACTTCATCATCGTCCGATATCGGCGGAGACGCTGCGCCAGCGGCTACACGTTGGTTCTTCAAGGTCGAGGAGCCTGGTCAGGGCCATACGCTCAGCCTCACGGACAAGCGGTGATTCTGTTCGTGCGCTCACCGCGTAGCTCCTGCTGGCCGACGTCGCGTTTGCCGGCGACCGACACTCGACCCCGCTGATTAAGAGTCCTCGGGGTGCACCCTGACGGAGGTGTCGGCTGATGTCGGCCAGTGCCGTTTCCGCACGTCAAGTACAGGGTCCAGAGGCCACGCCTGCTGCTCGATGTCAGCCTGTGTCGTCGCAGGTCAGCGTTCTCGGGCCCGTCACGGGCTCGCATTCCGGGGTTCTGCAGGACGTGTCGCGTGCGGTCACGGTGATCATCGCGGTGGTTGTTGGTCTGACGTTTCTCTTCGGGTTCGGCAATGTGCTCAGCCTTGCGCTGCGGCTCGGTGTACCGGTGTGGGTGGCTCCGTTGATCGCGCCTGCGGTCGACTTGTCGATTCTCGGGCTTCTTCTTGCGACGAGGTATCTCGCCATGCACGGCGCTTCGGCGGAGGACCTTCGGCCTCTGCACAGGTTCACGTTATTCGTCAGCGTGATGTCGCTGGCTCTCAACGTGGCTGAGCCTTTGTTGAGCGGTGCGTACGGCAAGGCGGCGTTCGACGCGGTCGGTCCGGCGTTGTTGATCGGTTGGGCGGAGGTCGGCCCGCAGGTCTTGCAGGCGCTCGCTCGCGTCAGTCCGTCCGCAGCCGTCCAGCTTGGGTCCGAACAGGTCGAGCGTGATGAGCTGGAGTCTGCAGCGCTCTCGCAGGACGACTTGGTGCGTGCTCGGCGTGCTGACGCGCGGTACTGGGCGTCGCACCTGCGGCCGATTCCGGCTGATGTGCTTCGCAGGGAGCTGGAGATCGGCACCGTCCAGGCACGTGAGTTGATCGCGGTGGTTCGCCGTGAAGTCGCGGCCAAGGTGTGTGCTGCGGTTGCCTAGTTCAATCCCGTCGGTCGTCGTGCAGGGGATGGTTCAACCGGTTTGGATCGATCTGCCTGGCCCGGAGGAAAGTGCTCATGGAGGCCGAGTACGGCCCATCGATGTGGAACAGGCCGTACAGCCGCTCCATCTCGTTCCAGGCCTGGCCGAACAACCCTGTGCCGCGCTCGTAGGGGTGCACCCACACCCAGTCCATCCACCACGTGTCGTCCTCGCGGCTGAAGCCGGCCGCGCCCGCGGCGATGGGGAACGTTGCGGAGAACCTCTCTGAGTTGATCAGGACGCCCTGGTAGTTCGGATTCGAGGGGTCGAACGGGCCGAGGTCGTACCTGGTCTCTCGCTTGAACTGCAGCCCGATCTCCGCCACCACCTGGCGCAGTGCGTAGGTGTTGGGGTCGATCAGCACTCCGGACGGGCACTCCGCGGTCAGCAGCGGGAACATGCGGATGTCGAAACGGGCTGGTTCGCCGAAGTGGGTCAGCTCCTGGCGGCGTCTGTCGAGAAGGTCGTCCATGACAGATGTGTACTGCATTTCAACGTCATGCGGACGAGTCAGCGCGAAGCTGATCGGCACTGTGATGCCGTCCGAGGCGACCTGCACAGCAACTCCGTGAACTCGTTGAGGTCGTTGCGATTGCGGTCAACGTGTGCGCGGTCCTGGTCGAGTAGACCTTGACCACGCGCTCTTCAGGCGCATGCGCGCAGGTTGGTCGCCGTTGCCCGGATGATCGTGGCGACAACGGCGAGCACTGCGTCGCAGTCGTCACGGACTTCCTCCATCTTTCGGCGCCACCGTGCTTTGCTGTTTGGAGCCGATGGATCTTCGTAGTCGAGATCGTGGACGATCGCATTTCGTGCAGCGAAGAACTTGTCCAGTGTTTCGATCTGCGCGACTGGGAGCTGTGCGTTCGAGATGCCCAGGGTGTCGCGCACTCGGGTCTTGACGTCGCCGCTGCCCTGCATACTGGCCTTGGTGCGGACATCGATGTACACCTTGATCATCTGCTTGCGAGGGTCGCCCGCAAGGATCGCCTGGGCCAGTGGATCGGAAGGGCCAGTGGCGAGCTCCTGTTTGATGAAGTCGTGGAACTTGCGGCCAGCAGTGGCGTTGCCCGCGATGAGGCTTTCCAAGGTGTCCCGGAGGAGCCGTTTGCAACAGGCATCAAGGCCGCTGGAAGTAAAGACCAGTGCCGCCCGGAGGAGATCCTCCTCGTCACTGGCGAGCCGGCCGCGTGTGTCTTGGCCCGTCGTGGCCTGCTTGGTCGCGCGGATAGTTGCAAGAGCGTCAAACAACCCTTTGACGCTGCTATGGCATCCGACGAGGTAACGCCATGCTCCGGTAACCAATGAGCCTGTGGGTTTTCGAGGCAGTGGCGTGAGAGCGATCGCCGTGTATCCGGCTCCAGCCATAGCTTTCTCCCTGTGGTCGCTGCCCTGTCCTAACAGGATGAGCGACTATTCGGTGACACCTACTACAACAGCGCCCGGCGGCGTCTCATTGACCGCCGCGAGCCGGCAACCGAACCAGCTCGGCCCCGTCTCCCTGGCAACCTTGATCCGGGTTTCCAGCATCGGCCTCAGTCGGGAATGGTCGAACCGCTCGTCCCGAACTGATGGTTGAGATCATCAGCGAGTTGGCGCGCCACACCGCGCAGAGCGGCGACATCGTCCTCAGCTGAGAACCCAGCCTCCACCGCCACCGGATTGCGCACTGCCCGCGATCCAGGAACCCGTTGGTAGAGCGAACTCATCCCGCCGATGAGCTGATTGTCGATCGCCTCGAGCGGCGCGCTGACGGCCGCCTTACTGGTCAACAAGGCTGCGCGAGCCAGGATCGTGCCGACTGTGCCAAGCCCGCGGGCATGGGTCGCCGCCAGCGTGACCGCCTCCGCGATCGCAGCATCAACGATCTTGAGGTGCACCTGCATGGCAGTCGGAGATGTGCCGACGATCTCCACACCCTGGGTGAACGCTCCCAGCGAGATTGCCAAAGCTATGGAGCCGTCGTGATGAAGTTCCACCAAGGCCCAGTTGACTCGTTCCTGGGCGTCGGTAGAGTAGTGATTCGACCGGATGACCCAGCGCCGCAAGCCGTGCCTTGCGTTGTTCACCGCATCACCTGACAACAGCTCGTTGAGCACCGGCACCCTGCCTTGCCCCCGTCCGAACACCTCAGAGGCCAGCTGCAGAGCGGTCCTCAGAGTGGTAGACACCTGCTCGCGTTGCGGACGCCGGCTCAGGAGCGGCAACGGCGCGATGGGGCGCGCTGCTACCGCAAGCCAGACGCCCTTGTCGAAGTCGATCTCGGGCACCAAGCCGTCGATCAACGCGGTGAGCGCCGCCCGATCGTCGGCTCGCCGGGAGAAGCGATCACGGTAGGCGCGTTCGAGCTGGCCCTCCGACATCCACAGCGTGTCTGAGCCGTCGCGGTGCGGGATGCCCATCTCGTTCTTCTCACCGATCACGTGAGGTGCGTCGGGACTCGGAGGCACAGATACAACAATCAGGCCAGGAGCGTCGTCCTCACCGTTGAGCGGCTCGATCACCAGGCTGTCCACCAGCGGCCGCAGGTACTTGTGGGTGAACGACCGCATGGCCTGTCTGTCCTGCTCACTATTCGGCACGCCCAGCAGCTTGACCGGCCGCTCGTTCTCCTCGGACACCCCGAAGACGATCAACCCACCTCGGGTGTTGGCCATCGCCGCTACGTCCTTGGCAAACTCCCGCTTCTTCTTCTCCTTGGCGTCGGGAGGCAGGTCTTTTTTCCAGGCCAGATCTCTCTTCCAGTCGAGGTCTTCGTTCTCACGAACGCCCTGCGCGATGGCCTGTTCCACCATGGCGTAGGTCAATGGCTGCGGGGAAAGGCCAAGTTCGGCATGGATCCGTGACCACATCAGCGCCATCAGCCGACACTAGCCAACTCGCCCGCCGACGACGCGAGGCTCGCCGGGACGCCGTGCTTTGGAAGCCAGCCTGAACGCGATAGCTGCACTGCTGGAGCCAACACCTGGCGCGTCGGACACGCGGCGAGGCAGCTGTGCATCCAAAATGATGGGCACTCAGATCGTGGGTGACAGCTGAAGGGATGGCTATGGCGCGGTTGCCAAGTGAAGGCGAGAGGTCGGCCCTGGTGGGGTTCGCCGGCCAGTTCCAGTTGGCAGCCAGGATCGTCATCGCGAAGCTCGGGACGCTTGAGTGGATCCACGTGGCGGATCCGGCTGCCGGGATCGCCGACGACTTTCAGTTCAAGTCGGGTCAGCGGCGACATGCTCTGCAGGTCAAGTGGTCTCAGCTCCCAGGCATGTTCAATTGGAGTGATCTGACGGCCGGTGAGAAGGACGAGCCTGGGCTGTGGACGAAACTTGCTGCAGCTTGGATCCGCTTGCGAGAGGTATCCGCCGAGCCACTGACCGTCTACCTGTGTACCAACAACCATGCGTCCACGACTGCGGCCACCGGGAAGACGCCGCTCGCCACGTCGTCTGCTGACAAACCGCGCAGTCTCGCGGCCTTCTTGGCCAGGGCATTCACTCCTGTGCGCACAATGATCGTCGATCGCGTCCAGGCATGGTCCGATCTTGCCGCGCTCCCGGAGGTCGTCCAGTGGGAACCAGCATGGACCCGGCTTCGTCAACTCAGCGGGCTGTCCGATAACGACTTCGTCCTGTTCATTCGAGACCTGGAGTTGATGTTTGGGCTCCAGCCGACCAGTCCGTTGCTCCGTCCTGACGAAGCGCCAGACGACCGCGAAGTTGACCACCTGGCTCAAACCTTGCAGAACATCGTGGCGGACCCCTCGCGGAAGGGACGGCTGAGTCGCGATGAGCTGCTGAGCAAGCTCGATTGGGTAGATCGTTTGCGGTATCGCCATCCTCACCGCTTCCCGATGCCCATGGTCTACGTGAGTAATGAGGCGGCCCGTGAGGCGCTGGAGTCGGCGGCGAGTGACCTGACAGGCGGGTACTTGGCGCTCGTAGGACCTGCTGGCTCGGGGAAGTCGACATTGCTCTCGATGATCAGCTTTCCGGGGCACATCGTGCATTACTACGCGTTTGTGCCGGACTCTGCGGATCCATTGAGCGGCCGCGGCGAGGCAGACAGCTTCTTCCATGACCTGTCGTTGGCCTTGGAGGACACGGGGCTGCGCCGCAGTGGCGTAGGCACTGACTTGCGTAGCCGTCAGAGGGTTCTGCTCGATCTGCGCGATCAGGCCGGCGTCAGGTGGGAGGAAGACGGCGAAGCTACGGTCATCGTGATCGACGGGCTTGACCATATTCCGCGTGAGCAGAGGCCGACGCGCTCGCTGCTGGAGGAGCTACCTGCGCCCGCTGCGTTGCCTCACGGTGTGTTCGTTGTTCTCGGCACGCAAACCGTGAGTGTGGTGCCGAGCGCGATTCAGGCAACGCTCGCTAGCGAGGGCCGGACGGTAGAGCTACCTCCGCTGACGAAACGGGAAGTGGAGCAGCTCGCGGAGGCCGCGGGCTTGACGGAGTGGCTATACCCAGGTCACATCAAGAAACTGGCAGAAGCCAGCGAAGGACACCCGCTGGCGTTGACCTACGTCCTGGAGGAACTGAAGGCGCTAGAAGAACACGAGCCGGATGCTGGCGTTCGTCAGGAACTTGCGAGCCGGTTGCTCGTGGATGCGTCGAACTACGGTGGCGACATCGAGTAGCGCTACAAGGGGTACCTGCGTGCAGTAGGCGACGAGGCAGCATTGACCGACTTGCTTGGAGTGGTCGCTCGTCTTCGTGTCCCTGTGAACGTCCGTTGGCTTGCGACGTGGGCTGAGCCTCACGCCCTGGACGAGTTCGTGCAGAGGACCGCGCCGTTCTTCCATCGCCACGGTCCGGAGTGGCAATTCATCCACAATAGCTTCCGTAGGTTTCTCTGAGGTTCCCCCCGGTAGCTCGGAGACTTTCAAGCATGGTCCGATAGGGCCTGAAGGGAGTCGTCCGTGGCAGCACCGAAGAAGTACCCCGACGAGTTGAGGGCTCGTGCGGTCCGGCTGTATCGGGAGTCGGATCCGAAGCCGGTGATCCGTCGGCTGGCCGAGCAGCTCGGGGTGCATCACGAAGCACTGCGCAACTGGATCCGGCAGGACGAGGCCGACCGCGGCGAGCGCGACGACCGGCCCACCACAAGCGAGTCGGAGGAGCTGCGGCGGCTGCGGCGGGAGAACGCGGAACTCAAGCGTGCCAACGAGATCCTCAAGGCCGCGAGTGCTTTTTTCGCCTCGGAACTCGACCCGGCCCGGCGACGGTCGTGAAGCTCGTGTCACAGCTTCGTGGCCGCTTCGGGGTCGAGCCCATCCTCCGGGTCCTCGGTATCGCCTCCTCCACCTACTACGGCTGGGTCCAGCGCCAGGCAGACCCGTCACCGCGGCAGCGCCAGGACGAGGAACTGGTAGCCGAGATCGTGGACATCCACACCATCTCCGGCGGCACCTACGGCAGCCCGCGGGTGCACGCCACCCTGCGCCGCCGCGGGATCCGGGTGTCGCGCAAGCGAGTCGAGCGGCTGATGCGCGGCCACGAGCTGCAGGGCGCGTTCCTGCGCACGAAGTGGCGAACACCCTCCACCCGGCGCGATCCACGAGCCACGCCGGCACCGGATCTGGTCAACCGGGACTTCACCGCCCCGGCGCCGGACCGGCTGTGGGTCGCCGACGCCACCCGCATCCCCACCGGCGAGGGCGTGTTCTGGCTGGCCGCGGTCCGCGACGCCTTCTCCAACCGGATCGTGGGCTGGAAGACCAGCGACCGCTGCGACACCAGCCTCGTGCTCGGCGCCCTGGAATACGCAATCTGGTCCCGCGACGTCCGCGACGGGCAGCTGATCCACCACAGCGACCGAGGCTCGACCTACACCTCGATCCGCTTCGCGCAACGCCTGGCGGACAACGGAATCCTGCCGTCGATGGGCTCGGTCGGCGACTCCTACGACAACGCGCTGATGGAGAACTTCTTCTCCACGTTGAAGATCGAGCTGGTGTACCGGAACTCGTGGCGCACCCGCGACGAGGCCGAGAACGCGATCTTCAGCTACATCGACGGCTGGTACAACACCCAGCGCATCCAGAAAGAGCTCGGCTGGCTCAGCCCCGACGAGTACGAAGCCGCCTGGCACGCCGACCAACTCGAGCCATCTATCATCCCGGCATCCCCGACCGGAGCCAGGTAGTCAACCCTCCGAGTTATCGGGGGAACCTCATCGAGCGTCACGATCCGGGTCGTGCCTGCGGCGATCGGTGCCCACGCGGGCATACGCGGGCCGTTCACACAGCTGACGTTCGCCAAGTACGAGCCGCTGGTGTGCCTGAGGAGCGAGAACTCCACGCTGTTCGTCGAAGACGCCGCCGCAGTCGAGGGTTACGCCGCGATTGTCCGCTCCCTCGACCGGTGCAGCCTGGATGCTGATCAGTCGAAAGCAGCGATAACTCGACTCGGCGAGGCGTTGTCGGCCACCGACTGCTCGAACGAGGAAACGATGCCGCAGGCCGATTCGATTCGCGCGCAAGGTGAATCCGCGTGACGCGGTTGGGGATCGGCGGCCTCGAGGGACCGCAGACGGAGGTCCAAGCCGCCGCGCAGTCCTATCAGGACGAACATGGCTGGACCGTTGATGTGTACGGCTCGGGTGTGTGGCTGGTCGCCGGGCGTGCGGTCGAAGCCCTTGACATGCCAAGGGAACTTGGCTCCCGTACATGGAACCTGCTGGACCAGTTGGCCCCTGTGTTCGAGTCGTCAGACGATCACGCTGTCCGCTGGACCTTCATCACGGCGCCGCACATCGGGCCGACGCTTCCGGAGTTCGCCGTGCGGGGTGTCGACCACATCCGGTCAGGCCTGTCGATCGACCTACCACCCAGCACCTTCGGACGGCACCGCCTGCGTTGGATCACCCCACCGGTCCCAGCGCAGGTACCCAGTTTCAACGCCGTGGCCGATGCCGTGCTGCGAGCTATGCCGAGCTGACTGACCGGGCAAGCGACCATGACACGTGCCGCAGCCATCCGCTGACCCAGCCGTGGCCGCAGGTCCGCGTCTCCTGGCCCGCCGAACCGTTGCTCGGCGACGACGGAGAGCGCGCCGACCGACTCGACCACGGCCGCGAGTTGATCGGGACCATGCAACTCGCCCCAGCCGTCCTCGGTGTCGGCGGTCAGCACCTCGGACAGGGCAACGTCCGCGTGCGCGTCGAGTTCGCGCCACGGGTCGGCTTCCCACCACTGCACCAGCCAGTCGGGATCGCTGTCGTTGCAGTACTCCAGGAGTGCCAGGAGCCGTGGATCGTCGGGCAGCTGCGCCGAGATCTCCAGTTCTACACCGTCGAACGGTTGCCGCATCGGCATGGTGTCCAAGCGCTTGCGCACCAGGCGTTGTAACGCGCCCAGCTCGCGACGCAAGTAGGCGACGCGGTGGTGCGGGAACACCCCGACCACCACGCCGTCCTCACGACGCCGCCACCCGAACAGGGGGCGGTTTACGGCTCGGTCCATTCACCGATGACGGGCGGCGCCACCAAGGCGTCGCTGCCAAAGGTCTCGTCAGGGTCCGGTTCCAGCAGGTACGACGGCGTGGTCCGCTCGAGATCTTCCTCGCCCTTGCCCTTCGCGCCACCGGCACCCATGGCACCCATCGCACCGGCACCGGCACCGGCACCTGCGCCACCGCGGCCAGTCGCCGCGCCACTGGTGCCCGTGCTGCCGCCACGGCCTGCCGAACCGTCACCGGGCAGCACACCCACGGATCCACCGGAGTTGAACCCCTTGGCGGCGTTGGGATTGCCGACGCCGGTGCCGCCGGGCACACGTCCGCCGCCCACACCGGTTCCAGTGCCACCTCGGCCTGCACCGGTACCTGCAGGGCCACCGGTCCGGCCGGTGCTCTTGTCGCCGGCGCCTGGGCCGGGCAGGAAACCTGGGTTGAGCCCGCCGCCACCGCGGTTGTTGTTGCCGTCGCCTGGCTGGTTGCCGCCCAGGCCGAGGTTGTTCTGGCCACCGCCCAGACCGCTGGTGTTGGTGGTGTTACCGCCGGTGCTGGTGACCGGTGGTGCCGTCCACGCCGTGTTGGTCGTGTCACCGATCTGCGGCGGTGGTGTGAACCCGCGGCCGTTCGAGTCATCGGTGCCGATCGGAGGCTGCGGCCGCGGCTCGGGTTGAGGCTGGGACGGTGGCGCTGGGGGAGCGGGTGCGAACGCGGGCTGGGCGGCCGCGGTCTGCGTCACTGTGCGGTCGTAGGTCTCTACCGCTCGCGCAGCGTCCTCGTGCTGCTGTTTCTGTTCCTGGAAGGCGGCGGCGTCGGCGGCAGCCTGTTGCACGTACAGGATCGGGTCGGTGATCGCCATCCGCCTGGCGTTCGCCGCTGCGGGGTCGTAGGGAACGGCGGGTGGTGGCGGCACGGTGGACTTCGCGGTGCTCAACGCGCGCGACTGCTGGGTGATCAGCGTGCCCGCGAGTTGCGCCGCCGTTCCGGCCTCGGAGGCTTTGTTGCCCAGGCCTGCGACCGCGGTGCGGGCTTGGTCGGCGGCTTTGCCGCTCCAGTCGGCCTCGCTGCTGCCGATCGCGGTGGCGATGCGGTCCTGGAACGCGGTGAGCTTGTTGCCGATCTGGGTGTAGGTGTCGCCGGCCGCGCCCACGGTGCCGGGGTCGACGCCGTTGTTGACCATCTCGTGCAGTTGCGGGTGGGAGATGCCGAGGTAGTGCACGCCGGGCGCGGCCGGGGCCTGGCGGGTCGACACACCCTGGTTGCGCAGGTTCACTGCCTGCCCGTCCAGGAGATCGTCGACCTGGCCGCTGCCCTGCACGATCGCCATCAGTGGGCCCATGATCGGCCCGTGCGTCGCCAGGTTCACCGCGGTGACCTGGTCATGGATCTGCTGGCCCGTCTGTACCTCGCCGTGACGCTGCAGCCCGTATCGCGAGTAGACGTCGCCGGACTGACCGCGTGGCCCCTCGTTCATCCCTGCACCCTCTCAACCCACAGTCAGAACAAGCGCCTCACGGCAACTTCGGCGCGACGAACTCAGCGACCTTCAAGGCCAGCGGACAACCATCACTCTTTGGCGGAGGCGTCACCGTTACGTCAACGCGCGACGAGGAAGTGACCTCAAGCGCGATGATGCAGGTGCCCGCAGTGTCCTCACTGACCTGCTTGGCTGGGCGGCCACCGACGGTGATTTCGGTCAGCTTGCCGCCGTCGGCCTGTACCTGTGCCAAACCGAGGTTCGTGCGAATGCCGACGTGGAAGTTGGAGTCTGCGGACTTCCACTTGCAGGTGTCCTTGGTGCCGACCATTTCACGCTTTGGTGTTCCTGTGGCGCCGAGTCCGGAAGCCTCCGTCGAACTCAGCAAGGAGCAAGGATCCTTGTCCTTGAGTGACCCGTCGTTCGCGCTTGGAGTGGTTGAAGCGCTCGTGGTCGTTGTCGCGGCCTGAGTGTTGGTTTCTGGGCGTGGTGTTCCGGACGACTGTCCGCCCGAACACGCGCTGATGGCAACCAGCGCACCAGCCGCCAGCGTGGTCAGGATGAAGCGAGATGTCACGTGCATTCCTTCGGTGTTCACGCCGTGGGGCCGCCAGCCTTGGTGATGTTCTGCTGGCCACCCTCGTCTGCGGCCTTGTAGGCGCCCATCGCCTTTTCGACCTCGGTTTTGAACTCCAGAGCTTCTTCGCGGAGCTTCGTCAGGACGGCGAATGCGCCTTGGCTTGGATCGGTCGCAACGGTCGCCATGAACGGTTTGTAGACCTGGGCAGCAGGAGTCGTGCCGAGCGGCAGTTCCTGTCCGAGGTCCCGTGAGTTGGCCAGGATCTCGCCAAGCTCGTCGTAGAGGTCCTGAGCCGCAGTGATCAAGGCTCGGCCGCCAGACTCGTTGATGGCCCAGCCGCCAGCTGCGCCGACAGCCTTCAAACTGTTCAACGCGTCGCCGAAACCACTCACGCTCGACCAGATGTCAGCCACTGCTGCCCCTCCCTGACAGGTGCTCCAACGTTAGCAATTCGTCGCTCACCGTGTTCGGTGATTCCGACGTATGACCAGCGGCGCTGGTTCCTTCACGACACGTTCCTCACCAGGTTGGTCAGGTGTCGGTCGAGTGCAGCGAGATCAGCGGGCGTGTAGGTCGCTTGGAGTCGTCCGTCGCAATCGGTGCTGTTTAGGACGGCGTAGCGGCCCGCTTGGGTGTCCAGCCAGTTCATCGTGATCGGAGTGCTCTGTCGGCTGTTGCGGCTGCGGGCAGTGACCAGGAAGTCGCCGCCACCCAGTCGTGGCTGGCGCAGGATGTCCTCGGCTGCGGCTCGTTGCGCCGCCGGCGAGTGTCCTGCCGCTCGTACCGTCGAGGTGAAGGTGAACTCGGAGAAGTCCTCGTCGACCCGTCGCCGCGCGGTCGGCGGGGGTTTGGCGGTCACGGTGACCGAGGTGCCCGGTCCTGGGGACAGCGGTGGCAACAGCCCGACGAGCCTGCGGATGACCGAGTCAGGTTGTGCCAGTTCGAACCGCAACGCCTCGCCTTCCTGCACCGCCAGCACGCCGGCGTGGTCGTCGATCACCGCGAGGGCGAGATGCTGCTCCTGGTCGGCAACACCACGCATGGCGATGGCGACCCGCCCACGCGCGTACACGTTCAGCGTCTGCACAAGCTCAGGGGCGAAGTCATCCCTGCGAATCAACCTGCGTGCGATCAGCTCATCCTGCGCGGCCTGCCCCAACCTCAGCCGCTCCTCCGCTTCGACGGCGAAGTGCGGAATCGAGAACGGAAACTGCCGGACGTCGAGCCGCAGCGCAACGCCCAGCACGTCGAGTTCGACGAACGAGCAGACGATCTCCCCTGACACGTGGATCTTCCCTCCCCGAACACCGCTCCCACGGTGCGTGACCGGAAGCCATACTGCCAGTCGACCTGTGCTCTACGGAGCGTTACAGAACGGGTTGCCCCTGTTTGAGGGGTTGATCACTACGGTCCGTGAGTAGATTGCGGTCAACATCGGCATCGGGGATAGGTAGAAGCACGCAATTCCGGGTGAACGGCGTGCGCCTCCACCACCTGTCATGATTCGCTCGCTGTGAGTGAGGGGCGGAGACATGTACGGGAACCCGGACGAGCTGGACCGGATCGCGGGCGAGATCGAGAAGCGCGCTGACGGGGTGCGGGATCGCGCGAAGAAGCTCGACGACGATGCGCGGAAGATGGAGTGGCAGTCGGTAGCGGCCGAGGGGTGCCGGGAGACGGTCGGTGGGGACCGGCGGCAGCTGGAGAAGGCCGCGGATGGGCTGACCGAGGCGGCCGCGCTGTTGCGGCGGCATGCGCAGGAGGTCCGTGAGCTGATCGCGATGATCAAGAAGATCTCCGAGGCCGTGGTCGGCTGGTTCACCAGCGCGATCGACCGGTTCAACCGAGCGGTCGATGCCTTCAACCAGGCTGCACGGGATATCGCGAACGGTGTTGCGGATGCGCTGGGGTTCGGTGGTGGTCAGCCGCCTCAACCTCCGCAGCCGCCGTGGACGGGATGGAAGTGGGGGCCGGACAACCTGCCGCCCGCGGGGGACAAGGCGTGGCTCGAGGTCGGCGAGTACCTGCGTGGGCAGGGGGTGCCCGCGTGAGCCCGGCACCGCACCGGCTCGTGCTCACCGCCGGCGAGCTCACGTACCTGGTCGAACGCGCCGGTGTCGAACTGCCGCCAGCTTGGATGCCGTCCGCCGACATCGGCCCTGCCGAGGCCAGCCTGATCAAGAAGCGCGTGGTCGACGGAGTGGGCGGCGAAGTGCACCGGTCGGTGGTCAAGAACCTGGAGATCCTGGCGTTGCCGATGGTCATGCTGGACACCGTCGCGGCGATCGGCGACAAGGGCCTGCACAGCATGCACACGGTCTCCGGCCCGTTGGGTGCGTCGCTGTTCGAGCTGGGTGACGGCGCGGTGGAGATGTCGATGTTCGCTTCGGCGGATCTGGGCAAGGAACTGATCCGGGCCGTTCCACCCGAGGGTCAGGGCACCAACGCCGGGATCGAGTCACGCCTGGGCGGAGGCGGATCGGAGCAGGCTCCGTTGCGTGGCCGGTTGCCGCTGGCGGTGCTGCAGGAGATGGGCGCCGCCAGGCTGTTCCGGGGTGCCGATCCCGGCGGTCCGGCCGCCGTGGCCGCCACGCTGAACCTGTCGGGCGGTGAAGCGGCGCTCGCTCGACAGGTGGCGACCGAGACGGATGGGGCGTTGCGGTGTCTTGTTGTCGGTCGCAATGGGATGACGTCCCAGGTCAGCTGGGTGCACACCGACGGTGGCTGGAGCGGCCTTGAACCGGAGCCGGACGGCTCCGGGCGTCGGATGGTGCGGCTGGAGCCAGCCGAGCGTGAGGATCTGGGCACGTGGGTCGCCCCGGCTGTGGCGGGAGCGCTGTAATGCCCGATGACCGCGTAGTTCCTGATAAGCCGGTGGACCGCAACGTAGAGATCGCCGCTGTCTCCGATATCCAGATCAGCGGTGGCGCTGGCGGGTTCAGAGCCAAGGGTGAGGATCTCGTGGCGATGAGCGTCCTCACCGATGAGGTTGCCGGTGACACGCTGAAGACCGCGTTGGCCAGCCACAAGTTCCTCGCTGAGCCCGACGTGCTGGCTTCGGCTCTGCTGAATCCGTCCGGGGTGGCGAAGTTCGAGGCGGCCATGGCCATGGCGCTCGACGGGCCAACCGGTCTCACCGCAACGTCCGCGGCCATCGGCCTGCGTGGCGATGCACTTCGCGCCACGAAGCTGGCTTACGAGGCCGCGGACGAGCTCGCAGCCAGGAGACTGGACGCCTCGCGATGGATGGCAGGCCTGGCGGTCGCCTCGGCGCCAGGTGGTGTTGTCGCCGCTGGGCTCGCAACGGGTACCGCGATCGCCGCGGATGTGTACACCAACTACGACGGTGACTGGCAGAAGTGGCTGGTTGATCACCCAGGCATGGTCGACACCCTGATCGGCATGTCGCCCGGCATGCTCTCATCGCTCGGCGTACCGGTTGATCTGGCATCCACATTGGATCTGCTCGCCGCGACTTATGCGGACGGTACGGCGGACGTCAAATACCTCCAGACCTATGACGACGGTTCGGGACCGCACAACCTGCGAGACATTCTGCTGGGTCTTGACGAGCGCAACAGCCCCACCAACAAGGAACCGAGCAACATCGATGTACGAATCATCAAGGACGCCAACGGAAACGTGACCGGCTACATCGTGGATGTCCCTGGTACCAAGGACTGGAATGCGCCGTGGGATCCCAAGAGCGCCAACGACTCAGGCGTCAACGTCGACGCGATGGCAGGCAACAGAACCGTTCTGCAGCAGGGCATCGAGCAGGCGCTGCGTGATGCCGGCGCGCAGGGATCCGGTGTGCCGGTGATGCTGGTCGGGCACAGCCAGGGCGGCATCGTCGCTGCCCAGTCGACCAGCGACCTCGTCGCGAGCGGGTACAACGTGACACACGTGGTCACTGCCGGCTCGCCGGTCGGCCGCATCGACATTCCCGGCAACGTGCAGATGCTGTCGCTGGAGAACAAGGGCGATATCGTTCCGCATCTCGATGCCAGCGACAACCCGAACACCGCGAACCGCACCACGGTCACCTTCGAGAACCAGACCGGCACCATCGGCGAGAACCACAGCATCGGCGGCTACCGGGAGAACCCTGGCCAACCGCAAGACCAGCGCGTCGACCGCAACTACGTCGCGGTCGCGGGACAACTCGACCAGAGTTCGGATCCTTCGGTCCGGAGGTTCCTCGACAGCACGGAAGCCTTCACCCAGGGCGGGCCGGCGTCGCAGATGAGGACCTATCAGGTGACGCGTGAGGGAGTGAAGTGAGTAGCGCGCTGCGTTCGGTCGTGCTGGCCGGCCTGCTCGCCATGGTGGGCTTGCTGGCCGGGTGCAACGTCGGCGACCAGTATTACGAGGGCGTCGACAGCTTCGGCAAGCAGACGGTCGCTGACTGGAAGGCGATGCCGGAGGTCGTCGATGCGACCTATGAGTACCGCCATGGGCTGGACCAGGGGCAGGTTGTGTACCTCGACGTCACGATCCGCGGGGACGTCGACAAGGACACGCTGATCGGCCAGTTGCAGGAAGTCGCCCGAAAGAACTTCTGGCAGAAGACCTCGTCGAACGACGTCAAGGTCAACCTGGCGGTCCGTTCCGAGGGCAGCGCGCTCGGCGGCGGGTCGGCGACGCCCGGTCCGGTGATCTACGAGGGTGGGCTCGGCCAGGGTTCCGGATCTCCTGAAGAAAAGTACGGGCCGAGAGCGACGACGAGGTGAGTAGACGATGACTCCGGACGAATGGCTGGCCGACTTCGAGGCCAAGACCGCGGAACTGCAGCGCAACGCGGTCGCGTTCCGCCGCAACCTGGAGGCCGCGGGGCAGACCGTCACCTCCGAGGACAAGACGCTGACCGTGACGGTAGCGCCGAACGGCGCCCTGCTTGATCTCAAGATCGCACAGAACCCGGATCTCGCCGCGAGGCTCATAACGTTGGTGCGGCAGGCGAGGGAAGGTGCCGCGGCCAACGTGCTCGGCGAGTTCCGCAACGCGGTCGGCGGACAGGCAGGACAGCTTGACAGCGATGTGTCAGTGCCCGCGTTCAGTACTCCTGAACCGCGGAAGCCGAAGCAGCAGCTGGTCGAGGACGAGGACTTCAGTGACAACTCGATCTACCGGCGACCGTTGTGATTGCGTAGTGGACGCCCCAGTGCCACCGCGAACCGCACGACGGGCACTTCAGCACCAAGACCGATCAGTTTTCGGATCAGCCTGCTCGAAGGTCCCGTCCGCGCCGCGCCCTGCTGGAGGGGAACCGGATTGACACCGGCTGCGGGTGCCGAGCGAAATCCCGCCCAGCGCCCGTCATCTCAGTACAGGGGCGTCATGTCTTTGTTTTCGACGACGAGGTGCGCTCTCATGGCGCGATCGCATAGTCGCAGGTAGATGCGTTGCCTGCTGCTTGCGTCCGTCGTCCATGTCGGTGATCCTCCGTACCTGACCGCTGTGCGCGACTCTCCCATCGGAGTCCGTAGCGCTGCAGGCCGAAGTTCCGGGGCAGCGCTACTGCGTCGGCATGCAGCTCTGACCGATGGTGCCTCATCGTCATCCGCGCAGAACTGCAGTCCAACCTGCTCGCTTGAGACCTGAGTGTCCGCATCCGACTTCTGCGCGAAGCTCGTAGAAGGGTTCTATCGATCTCCGGCGCCACCGTGCTGCGCCACCTGTGCTTTTGAACGGAGTGCGGTCCGGTCTCAAGGTGGAGTCTGTTGGCGTCGTTAACAGATTGAGTAGCAGTTGAGATGGTGATATCGTGTACTTCTGTTACATGCGGGGGCGTCGTGACGACGTAGGGCGAGTGGGCCGTTCACGGTCGGCGAGCGCGGGAGGGTGGGAGTGTGAAGCCGGAGATGGACCTCGTGGCTGGCCGGTTCCGGCTGACGGCTGCGATCGGCAAAGGCAACATGGGCGAGGTGTACCGCGCGGAAGACCTGGAGAGCGCGGGCAGAGATGTTGCTGTAAAGCTCGTCCTGCGCGGCCAATCAGGCGCGGTGCTCGTCTCGGGATTCGACGAGAAGGCCGTTCGGCGATTCGAGCGCGAGGTCCGGATCATGCGCAAGCTTGATCACTCCAACCTCCCGCGCCTGCTGGCCGGTGGTGTCGACCAGTTTCCTTATCTGGCGATGGAGCTGTTGGACGGCCGCACGCTTCGCGACCTCGTGGACGAGCAGCCGCAGCTGCCTGTCTCCTGGGTTGCGGCGATCGGCGCGCAGATTGCCGATGGTCTCTCCGCAGCGCACGCGGTGAATGTCGTTCACCGAGATCTGAAGCCGGCCAACGTCATGCTCGTCCAGGGCGGCGGTGTGAAGGTCCTCGACTTCGGCATGGGTCGCATCATTGATGATGCTGGGGACGGGAAGCTGACCAGCAGCGGTGTCACGGTCGGTACGGCTCGGTACATGGCACCTGAGCAGTTCGAGGCCGCCTCCGTCACCCAAGCGGCCGACCTGTACGCGTTGGGCTGCGTCTTGTTCGAACTGCTGAGCGGTGTTCCACCGTTTCACAGCGAATCCGCGCACGGGCTCGGCGAAAAGCATCTGAAGCAGCAACCGCCGTCGATCAAGCTCATGCGCTCGGACACGCCGGAAGCGCTGGCGCTGCTGATCGAGAAGCTCTTGGCGAAGAGTCCGGCGAGCCGCCCCGCTGACGCCGTCGCGGTTCGTGAGGCGTTGTTGCCACTTGCGGTGGGCGCCGAGGGAGTCCCAGGTTGGGATTCCCTGAACCCCGTCGCTTGGCTCGAGGCGAGGCCCGGAGCGCAGAGCGTGACCGTGGAGTCCGCATCCAGTGCAGTGGTGAAGACATCCGGAATGGACGTCTTCGCAGTGCACGAGAAGTTGATCGCCGACTACCGGGCCTTCACCGAGGGCGGCACGATCATTCGCGACGACGAGATCGCCGAGTTCGTCCGGCAGGACCTGGACAGCAAGTCGCAGTGGCCGGACCCGTGGGTGTCGTTGAACCCGTTCTTCGCTTCCGGGGGAACGGTGCTCGAGCTGGTCAGCGATGGTGTGTTGCACAACGAATGCGCGCGGATCTTCCAGGCTGGCAAGACGGAGGGTGGCACCGTGTGCGACGGTCGTCCTCTGACCCTGCACCGTCACCAACGCGAAGCGATCGACATCGCGGATGCGGGCCGTTCCTACGTGCTGACCACAGGAACTGGGTCCGGCAAGTCGCTCTCCTACATCATCCCGATCGTCGACCGAGTGCTCAAGGAACGGGCTGAGGCGGGACCATCCGCACGCAGGCGGGTCCGCGCGATCATCGTGTACCCGATGAACGCCCTGGCCAACAGCCAGCTCAAGGAGCTCGACAAGTTCCTGCTCGACGGCTACGGCAAGGGCCACGAGCCGATCACCTACGCCCGCTACACAGGCCAGGAAACCGACGAGCGCCGCAAGGAGATCCGCGACAACCCGCCGGACATCTTGCTGACGAACTACGTCATGCTGGAGTTGATGCTCACCCGACCGGACGACCGGAAATCGCTGATCAGAATGGCGAAGGGTTTGCGGTTCCTGGTTTTCGACGAGCTGCACACCTACCGGGGCCGGCAAGGGGCTGACGTAGCGCTGTTGATCCGCAGGGTTCGTGACGCGTGTGAAGCAGACGGGCTCCAGTGCATCGGCACCTCCGCCACCATGTCGAGCGAAGACACGTTCGACGATCAGCGAAATGTCGTTGCCGATGTGGCCACGATGCTGTTCGGCGCCGAAGTGCGACCGGACAACGTCATCGGCGAGACGCTTGTGCGCGCCACCAGTGGTGACGACGGCGCTGTTCCGATCGGACGGCTTCGAGTACTTGAACCGCCACGTGCGTATGCGGACCTCGTGACCGATCCTCTCGCGTCCTGGATCGAGACGCGCTTCGGGCTGCGAACGGACACCACCGGGCGTCTGGTCCGGCAGAAGCCCGCCAAGATCGAAGATGCTGCCCGCGAGCTCGCCGACGCGAGAGGGCTCAGCGTGCGTGTCTGCAAGGAAGCGATCCAGCGGACGCTCAAAGCGGGTTCGGAGGCACGGCATCCGGTGACGGACCGTCCGCTGTTCGCGTTCCGGCTGCACCAGTTCCTGTCGAAGGGCGACACCGTCTACGTCACGCTTGAAGACAAGGCATCGCGCCACCTGACTCGCGACTACCAGCGCGTGCTGCCCGGCTCTGACGGCAAGATCCTGCTGCCGCTGGCATTCTGCCGTGAGTGCGGGCAGGAGTACCTGACCGTGTGGCGGACGGTCAAAGACGGCACGGTTCGCTACGAGCCCAGGCGGGACACCTCGGCAACGGGTGGACGTGCGGGCGACGGCTACCTCTACTTCGATGCGGATCGGCCCTGGCCCGCCACCACGGATCAGGCGATCGACGGTCGCCGGCTGCCCGAGTCCTGGCTGGAAACGGATGACCACAGCAACGAGCGCGTGCGTGAGTCATATCGGCCGAGGCTCCCGATTTCCATCAACGTTGATCCGTACGGCAAGGAGGTGGCAGCGGGGCTCGCCGTCGCGTTCATCCCGGCGCCGTTCCTGTTCTGCCTGCACTGCTCGGTCAGCTACGAGCAGACGCGGGGCAAGGACTTCGCCAAGTTGGCTACCCTGGACCAGGAGGGACGGTCGTCAGCCACGTCCCTGGTGTCCGCGTCGATCGTCCGCTCGCTCAAAGCAGTCCCGGAGGAAGCGCTCAGCAAGCGAGCGCGCAAGCTGTTGACGTTTGTCGACAACCGTCAGGACGCGTCGCTGCAGGCGGGGCATTTCAACGACTTCGTGCAGATCACGCAGTTGCGCGGAGCGTTGTACCGCGCGGTTGTGGCCGCCGGGGAGGCGGGCGTTCGGCACGAGGAACTGTCGTCGCGGGTTGCTGGTGCACTCGGCCTCACACCGGCCGACTACGCGAAGGGGGCTGACGACCTCGCTCCGGGATTGCGCACCCGTGCTGCCAAGACGTTGCAGGACGTCATCGCCTTCCGGCTCTATCTCGATCTTCAACGTGGCTGGCGGGTCACGATGCCGAACCTGGAGCAGACCGGACTGCTCCGGATCCAGTACGAGGACCTCGAGTGGCTCGCCGGCTCGAACGACCGATGGGCCGGCACGCACCCGAGCATCCGTGACGCTGAGCCGGACCGCCGAGCGGAGATCCTCCGCACCCTGCTCGACCACCTGCGCCGCAACCTCGCCATCGACGTGCAGTACTTCCGCGATGATTTCGACTCCCTGCAGCGTGCCAGCGAGGAGCGCCTCGTTGATCCCTGGATTTTGTCGACGAGTGACCAGCCGCAGGTGGGAACGGCTTTTCCAGGGAGTTCCCGGCCGGGGGTGAGCCGGTCGAGCCTGTTCGTGTCCGGCCGCGGAAAGTTCGGCAAGTACCTGCGTCGTGAGCATTTCAAGGGCCTGTCGACGGACGATGCCGCGCAGGTGATCGAGCAACTGCTGGAACTGCTCGCCGAAGCCGGGCTCGTCGAGCGAGTCGACGTTGCCCCGCAACGCTCCGGGCGGTTCCGGAGAGGTACGGGGTCGAGCGCCACCGGTTACCGTGTCGCGGCGAGAACCCTGATCTGGCAGGCCGGAACTGGCGAAACGGGTTCGCACGACCCGCTGACCCGCACCTATGCCAGCGGGGACGGCCCAAGGGTCAACACCTTTTTCCGCGATCTGTATCGAGAGGCCGGCAGTGCGCTCAGCGGTCTGGCCGCTCTTGAACACACCGCGCAGGTCGATCCGGAAAGGCGCGAGCAGCGCGAAGAAGCGTTTCGCAGAGGCGACCTGAAACTGCTGTACTGCTCGCCGACCATGGAACTCGGTGTCGACATCGCCGAGCTGAACGCCGTCATGCTGCGCAACGTTCCGCCGACTCCTGCCAACTACGCGCAGCGCAGTGGCCGGGCAGGCCGGTCGGGCCAGCCCGCGCTGGTCACCACCTACTGCGCCACCGGCAACAGTCACGACCAGTACTACTTCCGCCGCTCCGACCGGATGGTCTCCGGCATCATCACCCGGCCTCGACTGGACCTGACGAACGAGGACCTGGTGCGCTCGCACGTGCACGCCATCTGGTTGGCCGAGTCGGGACTCAAGCTGGGGCGGGCGATTCCCGACATCATCGACATCAGTTACCGCGAGGACACCCGCCTTCCCAATCCTGAGCTGCGCCTGCACGACGACATCGATGTGGGACGCCGTGACCCGCAAGCACAACGACGGACCGTCGAGGCGGCGCATCGCGTGTTCGATGCGATGGGAGCCGAGTTCGCCGAGACCTCGTGGTGGCATCCGCAGTGGATCGAGGAAACCGTCCGTGTCGCAGGTGAACGGTTTGACGAGGCGTTCGACCGGTGGCGGCAGCTGTTCAAGGCCGCTCTGGTCGACCAAGCCGAGCAGAACCGCCGAGTGCTCGACCACACACTGTCCAAACGCGACCACGACATCGCCAGCGCCCGCCGACGCGAGGCGGAGACCCAACTCAACCTGCTCAAGAACGACACCGCCGACAGCAAGTCGGTGTTGTCCGACTTCAACCCCTACCGCTATCTCGCCAGTGAGGGGTTCCTGCCGGGCTATTCGTTCCCCCGACTTCCGCTCGCTGCCTACGTGCCCACCTCAGGACGTCGCTTCGGTGACGGCGACTACCTCCAGCGCCCGCGTTTCCTGGCCATTCGCGAGTTCGGCCCAGGAGCGCTGATCTACCACGAAGGAAGCCGGTACCAGGTCACCCGTATCCAGCTGACGCCCGACGCGAGTGGCGACCTGGTCACCACGAGCGCAAAGCGCTGTGGTGCCTGCGGTTACCACCACGACGTCGTGGAGTCGGCCAGCCGATGCCAGATGTGCGATGAGCCGCTGAGGGACAATACGACCGGCCTGCTGCAACTGCACACGGTCTACACCCGCAAGCGTGAACGGATCTCCTCGGATGAGGAGGAGCGGCGCCGGGCCGGCTTCCGCCTGGTGACGTCGTACCGCTTCCACGACCACGGTGCCCGCCCTGGGCGGAGGGACGCCCTGGTTTCGGATGCGGACGGCCTGATCGCAACGGTCATCTACGGGGATTCGGCAACGGTGCGGATCACCAACGTTGGCCGGGTGCGTGCGCGGGAGGACGAACCGCCGGGTTACTGGCTCGACCCCGCGGACGGTCGCTGGCTGAACGAACGCGAGGCCGGCGAAGCCTCCGGGGACTCCAGCGAGCTGCCGGTGATCGACAGCGACGGTAACGAGAAGCGACACAGGAAGCGGGTTATCCCGTACGTGGAGGACCGCCGGAACGTGTTGGTCTTCAAGCTCGCCGAGCCGCTCGACGAGCCGGTCGCACTGTCCCTGATGTACGCGCTGGAGCGCGGCATCGAGGCCGAGTTCGAGCTGGAGGACTCGGAGCTGACCAGCGAACTGCTCCCGCCTGATCAGGGGCCCCGCGAACGGTTCCTGTTCACCGAAGCGGCGGAAGGTGGTGCGGGCGTCCTGCGCCTGCTGCAAGCGGACCCCGACGCACTCCGGCAAGCCGCAGCCAGGGCGCTAGAGATCTGCCACTTCGCCCCGGACGGCACAGACCTCGGTGGCCCGCACCCGGAACGGCTCTGTGCGCGAGGCTGCTACGAGTGCCTGCTCACCTACGGCAACCAAGGCAGCCACGGCATGATCGACCGCCATTCAGTGCGCGCGTTGCTCCTGAGACTTGCCGGTGCCCGTGCGGAGGCGACCGGCCGGGGCGAGTCCCGCACCGAGCAGTTGGAGCGGTTGTCACAGCAGTCGGAAACCGGGCTGGAGCAGCGGTTGATCACCTGGCTCAAGGAGCACGGCCTGAGGCTTCCCGACGAAGCCCAGCCGTTCATCGCCGAGGCGCTCGCCCGGCCTGACTACGTCTACCGGTTGCCCGGCGTGAACGTGGCGGTGTTCGTCGACGGCCCCGTGCACCAATACACCGAGGTCGCGCAACGCGATGCGGAGGCTGAGAACCGCCTGGAAGACGCGGGTTGGGACGTGGTCAGGTTTCCCCACGACGGCGACTGGGCCGCCATCGTGAGTGAGTGCGAACGCTACTTCGGCCGCATCGCGGGCGTTTGACGACGGAAGAGAACAGCAACAGATGAGCACTTACACCGCAGGCTCGCTGGTTTCCGCGCGCGGCCGCGACTGGGTGGTACTGCCCGAAAGCGCCGATGACATGTTGGTCCTGCGGCCGCTCGGCGGCTCGGACGACGACGTGGCAGCGGTCTTTCCGGCTTTCGAGGAGGTCAGGTCGGCGGAGTTCCCCCCGCCCTCTCCCGACGACCTGGGTGACGACCTGGCTGCGGGGATGCTGCGCTCCGCCCTGCGAATCGGCTTCCGGTCAGGCGCAGGGCCTTTCCGGTCGCTCGCCGGAATCGCGGTCGAACCACGCGCGTACCAACTCGTGCCCTTGATGATGGCCCTGCGGCAGAAGACCGTGCGCATGCTGATCTCCGACGACGTCGGGATCGGCAAGACCGTCGAGGCCGGTCTGATCGCGAGCGAGCTGCTCGCCCAAGGCAGTGCGCGCCGGCTCGCCGTGCTGTGCTCACCCGCTCTGGCCGAGCAGTGGCAGCAAGAGCTGCGGACCAAGTTCGGCATCGACGCCGAGCTCGTCCTCGCCTCCACCGTGTCCAAACTGGAGCGCAAGCTGGACCTCGGGCAGTCGCTGTTCGACCGTCATCCGAACGTGGTGGTCTCCACCGACTTCATCAAGTCGACCCGTCACCGCGACGACTTCGTCAAGCACTGTCCCGACCTCGTGATCGTCGACGAGGCGCACACCTGTGTCACCGCGGACGAGACCTCTTCGACGCAGAGCCAGCTGCGCTACGGGCTCCTGCAGCGAATCGCGGGCGACCCCGATCGGCATCTCCTCCTGGTGACCGCTACGCCGCACAGCGGCAAGGAGAGCGCATTCCGCGCCCTCCTGGGTCTGGTCAGGCCCGAGCTCGCCACCGCGGAACTCGACACCGACGCGGGCAGGCGCCTGCTGGCCGGTCACTTCGTGCAGCGCAAGCGGGCCGACGTGCGGCAGTTCCTCTCCACAAAGGACGGACTCGCCGACGACAGCCTGCGTGAGGACACCGTGTTCCCGGCGGACCGGGAGTTCAAGGACGAGACCTACCAGCTGTCCCCGGCCTACCGCGCGCTGCTCGACGACGCCATCGCCTACGCAGGGGAACGAGTCAGTGCCGCAGGTGATCGCGGCAAGCGCGAGGCCCGCATCGCCTGGTGGTCGGCGATCGCGCTGCTGCGGTCCCTGGTCTCGTCACCGCGAGCCGCGGCACAGACGTTGCGGACTCGCTCGGCCGCGGCCGCGGCTTCGACGGTGGAGGAGGCCGATCTGCTCGGTGCACCTCTCACCAGGGACTCCGCCGACAGCGACGCGCTGGAAGGGCTTGACGTCGCTCCCGGTGCGGAGCTGGACGAGCCGGGTGCTCGGCTGGGAGAGCTCGCTGACCGAGCGGCGGCCCTCGAAGGCCCAGCGGAGGACTTGAAGCTCGCCGCCCTGGTCAAGCACCTGCAGGCATTGCTCAGCAAGGGGTACAACCCGATTGTCTTCTGCCGCTACATCCCGACCGCGGAGTACGTGGCCGAGCACCTGCCGGAAGCACTGGGCAAGAAGACCTTCGTCCGAGCGGTGACCGGAACGCTGTCCCCTCAGCAGCGGATCCAGCGGATCGAGGAGCTCGCAGACCAATCGCGAGGGCCTGGCGCGCGGCGAGTCCTGGTGGCGACCGACTGCCTCTCCGAAGGCGTGAACCTCCAGCACAACTTCGACGCCGTCGTCCACTACGACCTGGCGTGGAACCCGACCCGGCACGACCAGCGAGAGGGGCGCGTCGACCGCTTCGGCCAGAAGACCGATGTCGTTCGGGTCGTCACGCTCTACGGCAGTGACAACGGCATCGACGGCAAGGTGTTGGAAGTTCTGATCAAGAAGCACCGGCAGATCAGGAAAGACCTCGGCATCTCGGTGTCGGTGCCTGACGAGATGTCGTCCGGAGTGACCGATGCGATCGTGGAGTGGTTGTTCCTGAGGGACCGGCGTCCGGAACAAGCAACTTTGTTCGAGGTTGAGACGGTGCGCGAACGGGCTGCCGCCGTCGATGCGGAGTGGCAGTCCGCGGCTGAGCGCGAGAAGGCCTCGCGGTCCCGGTTCGCCCAACGGACGATCAGGCCGGAGGAGGTCGCGAGGGAGGTGGCGGCGGTACGGGACGCACTGGGGCGCGCGAGTGAAGTCCGCGGGTTCGTCCGGCAGGCGCTCGGTTCGCTCGACGCCGTGCTCCGCCCAGACGGCGACGGCTTCACCGCTGACGTGTCCGGTACCCCGGCGGGACTGAGGGACGCGCTCGCACCGGTCGTCGGAGGTGACCTGGACAAGCCGGTCGCGTTCCGCACCAGCGCCGCGGTGGCCCGCGGTGAGGCGGCTCTCGTGCGCACCGATCCGGTGGTGGGCGCGCTGGCCGGGTACGTCCTCAACTCCGCGTTCGACGAGAAGATCTCAGGCCCGAGGCCGGCTCGCCGATGCGGGGTGATCCGGACGAAGGGTGTCCAGACCAGGACGACACTGCTGGTCGTCCGGTATCGGTTCCACCTCACGCTGCCGTCCCGTTCAGGCGAGCGGCAACTGGTCGCGGAAGACGCCCGGCTGCTCGCCTTCGAGGGCGCGCCGGCGAATGCCCGATGGCTCACCGCGGACCAGGCCCAGGCGCTGCTCGAACTGACGGCCGACGAGAACACCGACCCGGCGTTCGGTCATCGCACCATGGCCAGGGTGCTCGACGGACTGCCGGAGACCGCCGGGCACCTGGCGTCCTTCGGTGACGAACTCGCCGCCGAGTTGCTCGCGTCGCACCGGCGGGTCCGCAGTGCGTCCGGTGAGATCGTCCGCGGTGTGCACGTGACGGCACAGAAGCCTGCCGACATCCTCGGTGCCTACGTCTACCTGCCGGTCGCTGGAGGTGCTGCCTGATGTCCGCCGTAACCCGCAACCAGGTCTTCCCCGCTGTCGACACCATCGGCGGCCTGCTGCCTGCGGACATGCTCTTGCGCATCGCCGAAGGCAAGGACGTCCGGGGGTGCATGCCTGCCGACTACCGCGTGCTCGGCTCACGGTCCGTGCGTGACGAGGCCGAGCGCCATTGGGACTACCTCAGGGCCGCCTGGACGGAGCTGCGTGCGCACTTGCCGGTTGCGCCGGAACAGGACACGCCGGCTGATCCGACCGGCCGGGCGATCATTGAGTGGTTGTTGCCGCTGTTCGCCGAACTCGGCTTCGGTGAACTGACCGCTATCGGTACCTCCGGCATCGTCGCCGACGGCGACGAAAAGAGCTTCGCGATCAGCCACCGCTGGAACCACATCCCGATCCACCTCGCGCCCTGGCAGTCCACATTGGACAAAAGGTCGGGTGGCGCGGGCACGGTGCCACCACAGTCTCTGGTCCAGGAGTGCCTGAACCGCACCGACGCGCATCTCTGGGGAGTTCTCACCAACGGCAGGCAGCTGCGATTGCTGCGTGACTCCAGTGCGCTGGCCACGGCTTCATACGTCGAGTTCGACCTGGAGGCGATCTTCGACGGTGAGCTGTTCAGTGAGTTCGTGCTGCTGTACCGGCTGCTGCACGTCTCCCGCTTCGCCGTGCCAGAGGGCTCTCCGGCCGCGGCCTGCTGGCTGGAGAAGTGGCGTCTCGACGCGATCACGTCCGGCACCCGCGCGCTCGACCAGCTCCGGGACGGTGTTCAGCAAGCGATCACGACCCTGGGCACCGGTTTTCTCCGCCATCCGGCCAATTCCGGCCTGCGTGCGAACCTTGACGTCACCGCGCTCCACAACGGACTGCTGCGGCTGGTGTACCGCCTGCTTTTCGTCTTCGTGGCCGAGGACCGGGGAGTCCTGCACGCGCCGGATGCCACCGACCAGGCTCGAGAACGGTACGCCGCCTACTTCTCGACGGCGAGACTGCGTGCTCACGCGCGAAGGCGTCGCGGTACCAGCCATGATGACCTCTACCAGGCGCTGTACATCGTTCTGTCCGCTCTCGGTGACGAGAATGGCCGCCCCGAGCTGGGCCTACCAGGCCTCGGCGGCATCTTTGACCCGTCGCCGGCCGACCAGGTGCTCGATGGTCTTGCGTGCTCGAACGAGTACCTGCTGGCGGCGGTCAGGCACCTCGCGCAGGTGCGCGACATCGGCTCACGGCGGGTTAGGGCGGTGGATTACCGGCACCTAGACGCCGAGGAGCTGGGGTCCATCTACGAGTCGCTGCTGGAGCTCGTCCCGCGGCACAGTGCGGTGGACCGCACCTTCGAACTGGTGGAGATCGCGGGCAACAGCCGCAAGACGACCGGTTCCTACTACACGCCGTCGTCGCTGATCGAATGCCTGCTGGACACCACGCTGGACCCAGTTATCGACGACGTGGTGAAGCGCGGTGAACTGGCAGCCTCAGCCGCCGGGCAGGCCGACCCCGCCGATGCAATCGTGAACGAGCTGCTGTCGCTGACGGTGTGCGATCCCGCCTGCGGTTCAGGACATTTCCTGGTTGCGGCAGCTCGCCGGATCGCCAAGCGTGTTGCCGCCGTGCGCGAACGCAATCCTGAACCTGTCACGGCAGCAGTGCGAGAGGCGCTGCACGAGGTCATCGCGCGTTGTGTCTACGGCGTCGACCTCAACCCGATGGCGGTGGAGCTCGCGAAGGTGTCGCTGTGGCTGGAAGCCCTCGTCCCCGGCAAGCCGCTGGACTTCCTCGACGCCCATATCAAGTGCGGCAACGCCTTGCTGGGCACCACGCCCGCTTTGCTGCGGCGGGGCATCCCGGACAGCGCGTTCATCGCGACCGAAGGCGACGACAAGAAGTTTGCCAAGGCTCTCGAGAAGATTAACCTCGAAGAACGTGAAGGGATCTTCACCCTCTTTGACATCGAGGACGTTCCAAAAAAGGTCACCAACGCCGCCTTCGCCACCAGAGTCCGGCAGATCACCGGCAGGTCCTCGCACGAGCTTCGTGAAGTGCGCCGAAAGGCCGAGGCGTACATATCCTGGACGGAGTCGCCGGAGTACGTTGAGGCATTGCACCTCGCAGACGCCTGGTGCGCGGCGTTCATGTGGGTCAAGACCACGGACCGTCCCCGAGCCGTGACCGAGAAGGTCTTCCGAGCGTTGGAGGATCCTTCGGGGGAAGGCGTGTCGCAGGAGACTCACGACGAGATCATCCGGTTGCGCGACCAGTACCGGTTCTTCCATTGGCACCTCGAGTTCCCGGAGATCTTCGCCGCCGACACGGGCAACGACCTGGCGGGGACCGGCTGGCGGGGCGGGTTCAGCTGCGTCCTCGGCAACCCGCCGTGGGACAGCGTCGAACTCAAGGAACAGGAGTTCTTCGCCCAGCGCTCGCCCGATATCGCTGCGGTGGGCAAGGCGGACGCCCGGAAGAAGCTGATCGCGGCGCTGCGGAACGATCCGGACACGTTGCCGTTGTTCAACGCCTACGCCGACGCCAAGCGCGCTGTCTACGCCGAGAGCCACTTCCTGCGCCGGTCGGGCCGGGTTCCGTTGACGGGCAAGGGGAACCTTAACACCTACGCGGTGTTCTCCGAGACCGCTCGCATCTTGACCGGTGACCGCGGTCGCGCAGGCGTGATCGTGCCGACCGGGATCGCCACCGACGCCAGGACCCAGTACTTCTTCAAGGATCTTGTGCTGCGTGGCTCACTGACGGCCGTGTACGACTTCGAGAACCGTGGCGGCCTCTTTCCAGCGGTCGACTCTCGGATGAAGTTCTGCATCATCTCGATGGCTGGGCAGGCGCTTCGTGAACCGGCAGCCGAGTTCGCGTTCTTCCTTCACGACCCGGCCGAGCTGGACGAGGCGGGGAAGGCGTTCGCCTTGTCGCCGGAAGAGATCACCCTGCTCAACCCCAACACGGGCACCTGTCCGATCTTCCGGTCACGCCGAGACGCTGAAATCACCTTGGCGATCTATCGCCGCGTTCCTGTCTTCGTTAAGGAACCGGACGAACGAGGTCAAGATGGTAGCAACCCTTGGGGAGTGTCTTTCCTGAGGATGTTCGAAATGGCCCATGATTCTCGTTTTTTCCGTACTCGTGCAGAGTTGGAGCGGGAGGGTTGGGGGTTGGTTGGCAACATTTTCTCCAAGGGTAAGCAGCGCATGCTTCCGCTCTATGAGGCTAAGATGGTTGACTTCTTCAATCATCGTGCGGCCGACGTGGTAAAGAGTGAGACTGCCGTCAGTCGGCAGAATCAGCCACGCCCGTTGGAGGAAGCCGAACTCGCAAAGCCGGGTCGTCTTGCTTTCCCGCTAAGTTGGGTGCCAGAGGATGATGTCCGAACCGGAAAGCTGGATAGAAAAGGGTTCGAGATTGAGGAAGCTGGCGTTCGGAGTCGCCTGGTAGGGCAAGAGTGGTCGTTCGATTGGCTGCTGGGGTGGCGGGATGTGACCTCATCTACCAATGAGCGCACTGCTGTACCGGCTTTCCTTCCGCGTGTTGGTGTCGGACACAAGTTTCTTCTAGAGCTGCCGCGTGTTGAGCCGCCTCTTGCTGTCGCTCTCTTGAGTGCTCAGAGTTCGCTTGTGTTTGATTTTGTAAGTCGCCAAAAGATAGGCGGCAACAGTATGTCCTTCTTCATTTGGAAGCAGCTTCCGGTACTAGAGCCTGAAGCGGTGACGGTGCATGTGTCGTTCGTGGCTACACGCGTCCTTGAGCTTGCATATACCGCCTATGATATGGCGTCATTCGCTCGTGATCTCGACGGGAGCGGTCCTCCGTTCATTTGGGACGAAGACCGACGCGCTGTCATCCGCGCCGAGCTGGACGCGCTGTTCTTCCACCTCTACGGCATCGGGCGCGACGATGTCGACTACATCCTCGACACCTTCCCGATCGTCAAGCGCAAGGACGAGGCCAAGTACGGCACTTACCGCACCAAAGAGCTGATCCTCGCCGAGTACGACCGCATGGCCGCGGCCGGCGTCAGCCTCACCAACCCGCTCGTGGACGGTGAGAACTACACCTCCAACCTCACCCCGCCGCCGGGGCACGGGCCGCGCCATCCCGCCCGAGACGGCCAGCCGACGGAGTAGGTGACGATGCCGCAGCTCGCGTTCGCCAACAGCTTCTGGGAAACCTACGACCAGCTGGAGAAGCAGGTCAGGTCCGGGGTGCGCAAGGCCATGTCCAAGTTCCAGCAGCTCTCGATCGCCGAGCTGTACGCAGACAAAGGGCTGCATCTCGAGTCCGTTGACAAGGCTCGTGATGCGCGGATGCGCACCATTCGGATCACCGACTTCTGGCGCGGTGTCGTGCTCGCACCCGACGACGGGAGCGACATCTTCCTGTTGCTCAACGTCGTGCCGCACGATGACGCATACACCTGGGCCGCGAAACGGCTCTACACGGTGAACACGGCCACGCGGGCGCTCGAAGTTCGCAACGTTGTCGCGATCGAGCAGTTGACGCCTCCCTTGGAGCAAGCGGCCGCGAACGCGCCGGTGTTGCTGTTCGAGAAGCACTCCGACACGGTGCTGCGGGATCTCGGCATCGACGACCAGGTGCTCCGGGCGGCGCGCGCGATCAGCGACCGGGCGCAGCTGGAGGCGTTCGGCAGCCTGCTGCCGGAGGACCAGTTCGAGGTGTTGCAGTACCTCGCAGAAGGGTTCTCGCCCGAGGAGGTCTACCGCGATGTCGTAGCCGAGCGCCGGCCCGCCGATCAATCGTCCGAAGTGGACGACAGCCTGGCCAGGGCGATCACCAACACGCGCACGCGTATCACGTTGGTGACCAGCCCCGACGAACTCGCCGAGATCCTGGACAAGCCGTTCGCGGCCTGGCGGGTGTTCCTCCACCCGTCACAGCGACGGGTGGCCTACCGCGTCTCCTACAACGGCTCAGCGCAGGTGACCGGTGGCCCCGGTACGGGCAAGACGGTGGTCGCGTTGCACCGGGTGAAGCACCTGCTTTCCCGTTCTCCGGATCGCCGGGTTCTCCTCACCACTTATACCAACGCCCTCGCCAGGGCGTTGCGCGAAAACCTGGCGTTCCTGCTCGATGATGACGAGCAGCTTGCCAGGGTGCAGGTGACGACTGTCGACGCGTTCGCGAACCGAGTCCTCCGGGAACACGCCGGACGAGTGCTGTCTCCCATTTCGGACAACGATGGACGGCAGATATGGCGGCGCGTTTGCAGGCAACAGAACCTTCCTTGGAACGAACAGTTCCTCGCGAGCGAGTTCCGGCACGTCGTGCTGGCCCAAGACGTGCGAACCCATGACGAGTACCTCAAGGTCGAGCGTCGCGGCCGTGGCTCGTCGCTTCGGGCTGCGCAGCGCAGTCAGATCTGGTCGGCGATCGAGGCTTTCAAGGCCGAGTTGCGCTCGGCGGGCAAGACCACGCACCTCCAGATCTGCGGCGAGGCGGCGGACGTCCTCGCTGGCGGCGAGCACCAGTACGACCACGTGGTCGTGGACGAAGCCCAAGACCTGCACCCGGCTCAGTGGCGAGTGCTGCGCGCTGCCGTCAAGGCCGGACCGGACGACCTCTTCATCACTGGTGACCCACATCAGCGGATCTACGACTCCCGGGTTTCGCTGCGCGCGGTCGGCATCTCGGTCACCGGCCGGAGCAGCAGGCTGCGGATCAACTACCGCAGCACCGCCGAGATCCTCGCCTGGTCGACCAGGCTGATGGCCGACGTCGCGGTCGACGAGCTGAGTGGCGACGGCGGCGACACCTTGGTTGGCTACCGGTCCCTGTTGCACGGCGGGAAGCCCCGGCTGGCGGGGTTCCCGAACGAGCAGGCCGAGGTCGCGGCGATCGCCGGGTGGGCGCGCGACTTGATCGCCCAGGGGGTTCCGGCTGCGGACATCGCCGTGTGCGCCCGGTTCAACCTGACCTTGGACAAGGTGTTCGACCAGCTCACCGCCGAAGGGATTCCGGCGGTGCGGGTCAGAGACCAGCCGGGTGCCGATGTCGACGGAGTCAGGCTGGCCACTATGCACTCGATGAAGGGACTGGAGTTCCGGTGCGTGGCCGTGATCGGTGTCAACGAGAAGGCACTGCCCTTCGCGAAGGAGATCACGCCTCCTGACGTCGATCTGCGGCAGTACGAGAGCGACCTCCTCAAGCAGCGGTGTCTGCTCTTCGTCGCATCCACGAGGGCAAGGGAGGCTCTCGCGGTTACCTGGAGCGGTACGGCCAGCCCGTTCCTTCCCGCTGGCGCGGAACGCCAGGTGTGGGACTGACGGCTCCTTGCAAATGGGGTGTCTGTTCCGCGCTTGCGGCTATTCGCGGCACGTCACCTTCGCTGCCTTCGCACAAGCGTTGGCGAGGCATCTTGCGGCCTCGTCCTCGTAGGCAGGTCGAGCACCTGCGGCGGAAGACGTGCCGCGGAACCTAGTCAGCGGTGTCCGGGCCAGGACGCAGAGCTCCGCGAGCCAGGCCGTCGCGAGCCAGCTCGACGGCGCGTCGGCTCCACCTCGCGAGTTCGGTCACGGACCTTTCGAACTCGTCGAGACGGCGGAAGGCCGCGCCATAGGCTCGTTGATCGGCAATGCTCATCTGGGGGATGCGTGCGCCTCGAACGTCCACGCGGAACGTGCCGCTGCTACTGGTGGCCTGCTTGATGTTCGCGGCGCTTCGCGCGAACCCCGCCAGGTAGTCGGTGTCGAGCCTGTCGCTGGTGGAGGTAACAGCATCACCGGAAACCTCGACGAGCCCGGCCCTGGCCAGATCGGCGATCTTGATCGCCGCACTGTCCAGCGAACCTGGACCTGCCGTGATGGTGGGCAGTAGCGTTTCGAGCTCCGCCAGCCGGGAGGCCACCGCTGCGCGAGCGGCTTCGTAGTCGGCGAGGTGGTCGATCCGCGCCGCCGCCACGTACCGGCCGGGAGTCAGATCGACCTCCTCGTCGAGCAGGTCGATGGCGGGCACGTCAACCGTGTGCGCCGTGTCCGGTTCGAGGGTGTCGCCCGGTGCGTGGTCACTCAGATCGATCATGCGGACATGGCTGCCGACTAGTTCCCCATCGGTCGGGCGCGTCAGCGACCAGAGCTGCACCGGCTGCTGATGGGAGGGGACCATGCCGCCTGGCAGAGCGACGACCTGCGTGAGCACGCCGCGGCGGACGAGTTCGGCCCGGATTCGTCGTCCGGCCTTGCGGTAGGCGGCCGAGGCGGGCATGACGACGACCGCCCGGCCACCCGGTGCCACGTGGGCATAGCAGTGCTGGAGCCAAGCCAGTTCGCTTTCCGCGCGGGTCGGCACACCGAATTCCCAGCGCCTGTCCAGCAGGAGCTCGTCACGTCCCCAGTCGCTGGCGTTCACCGGTGTCTCGCACACCACGAGATCCGCGCGAAGGTCCGGCCACTGATCATCGCGAAGTGAATCTCCGACTCTGATCGTGACCTGAGGTCCGCCACCGAGAGTCGCCCGGCACGCGGCGAGGCGCGCCGCGTTTGGATCCAACTCCTGCCCGAACAGCGTCACCTCGTCGGATCCGCGGCAGGCGAGCAGCAACGACCCGACACCGCAGGCCGGGTCGAACACCTTTCCCCTCGCCGGACCGGCGAACCGGAGCACGGCAGCTGTCAAGCGCGGTGTGGACATGGGCTCGGCGCCTGCTCGGCTGGGGGACGCGAGCACCCTTGCCAGCAGCGCGTCGACGACCTCGTTCGGTGAACTGTCCCGCGCCATCTCGTGCACCTTCGCGCGGGAGTCCGGTCCAAGGCCGCTCGAGTTTCCCGTCGTAAGCTCGTCCGCGACGTCGGCCACGGCTTCGACGAGGTCGTCGCCGTACCGGGCGCGCAGGGCTTGCCAGAGGAGAACTTCGGGTGAAGGGCCGTCATCTGTCTTTCCCTGGCTGTTCAGCCACGCTTCTACGTCTGCCAACGCGAATCGGGCGGTACGGCCGACTCCGCTGGCAGGGGCGGGGAAATCCGGATACCGCTTGCGCCAGTTGGACACCGCGGCTCGTGTGACGTTGGCCAGCTTCGCGATCTCGGCCGCCGTCACCAGCGGTCCGGGTCTATCTGCGAAGTCCGTGTTCACGAGACGATCGTACACGTGGGCTGCAGTTCGACCGTCGTCTAATCTGTTAACAGCGCCAACATATATTGGTCCAAATGAATTGATTTACCTGGGCGGGCGAGCTCGTCAGTCAGGCCCCGTGCCCGCGACGCCCTGCGGATCAGCTGGCACGGCAAGCCCAGTCCGCACCTGCCGTGTAGCTATCAGTCCTGTCCTTGAAAGACCTGCTGTAGTCGGGTTGCGGCGTGGCTGAGCGGGATGGCTTCCTGCTCGATCCTTCGGAACGGGGTGGGGCCGGCGGTTGCGATGATGTTGTACGCGGTGGTCTCGGCTTCGGTCAGGCGCGGCAGGGTTGTCGCTGACGGCTTGATGGGGCGGCCTGCCTTGTCGTGGTTGACGCCGTGTTGGGCGTACTGGTGCAGGTCAGTGGCATTCATGAGGATGGAGGCAACGGGTCTCGCCGGTGCGCCGTCTGGCGCCGGTTCGGCCAGTGCGGCGCGGAACTGGTCGAGGATCGTGTACCCGTCCGCGTCGATGTCGCCCCAGTAAACGATGTGGTCTGCGGCACGGATCCAGGGGACGTTCGCGAGTAGTGCGGCTGCGGCCTTGCCACCGCCCTCGACCACGATCGTGTTTCTGACTGGTGGGAACCAAAGGCGGGAGTCGCGGTTCTCGACGACGAGGACGACGCGCGGCTGATAGGCGATGTCGTGCACGTCGCCGGTGGTCCAGGCGTCGTGCCTGCGGCGCCCCGACGCAATGTGCTCAGGATCGACATAGGTCAGGTGCACGACGGTCAGCCGGGGTCGGACTTCTTCTCGGACATCGCGTCCGGCGGCATCGCGCAGCAGTGCGCCGTGGGTGTCTAGCCACTTGGTGTGCATTCCGGGAACCGGGAGCTGCCGCAGGGTCCACGTGCCGGCATCGGGGTGCTGGCGTAGCCAGGTCACGGCACTGAGCAACACCTCCACGTCGACGGCCTGAAGACGGTAGACGGCCCGGAGCGTGGTCGGGGAGAGGACCGCGTTGGCGGACTGCAGCATCAACGCGAGCGCACGGGCGCGGTCGACGGCCACGTTTGGAGGTTCAGCGTCAGCACGGGTGTCGGCTATGAGTGCGACGGCGCCGTCCAGATCGGTGACGAGCGTGGCGGGGAAATCGCCGGCGACTCTGCGGATGGTCACCGCCTTGCGAACGACTTCTGCTCCGGTGGGGAGCTGGCTGGCGAATTCGCGCCACTGCATGTGCCACTCGTGCCAGACGGCGTGCCCGAGCCGCTCGACGGCCTTGCCAGTCGACACACCTGGGCGGAGCGGAACCGAGAACACAATCTGTTCGCCGACACCGAGTTCCGCGCACACGGCCTCCGCCCACTTCTGATCGACCTTGCGGCGAACCGCCGCTACGGCGTCCTTCGGGGTGACGAGTGCGCTCATGCGTCCGGAACACCGACCAGGGGCTTTGCCCAGGATCGGCCCTGGGAGTTCTTGAGGATCAGGTACTCCGCGTCCACGTGCGGTTCGATCGCGCTGTGCTTGTCGTTGGGGGCACCGATGACAAGTTGGAAGCCGAGGCCGCGCCATGCGCCGATGGCACGGCCGGTGAAGTGTGCGTCCGCCTTGATCAGCGCCTCGTCGAGGAACACGGGCGCGTAGCGGGGGCGGTCGGCGCCCGCGTCGCCCAGCTGGTACCGCAACGCAGCTCCGACGATGAACGCGACCAGCTCCTGCGACTCACCGCCGGACTTCTCGCCGATGTGGTCGTACACGGCGACGTGGTGACCATCGAGATCGCGTTTCTCGGCGCTGATCCGAACATGGTTGCGCACGTCGACGAGGTCGGCGAAATCAGGCGCGGTGCGTCGGATGCGGTCGATCACCTTGGCCATTCGGTGATAGGCGCGTTCCCTGTCATCGTCCGTTGCCGCCTGGTCGATGAAAGCGCGGACTTCGCGTAGCTCCTTGCGGAACCGGGCTCGCACCGCTGAGTGGCTCTCCTGAGGGTCGATCCGCAGCCGGTGGTTGTCGTCGGAGAACGGCAGTTCGGCGAGGATGCGGTTGACCGGGTCGATCCGGTCGCGGATCTCCCGGACGGCGGCAGCGAGCTCGCTGTCCAGACCGGTGAGGTCATTGCCGGACAGTTTGAGCAAGCTGTCGCGCCACTCGGCCTCCAGCTCGTGCAGGCCGTTGGTCTCCAAGTCGGTGAGCAGCCGGTCGAAGTCGCGGTACGAGGCGTCCGCATCGACGCCGAGGTTCGGGTTCGGCCAGCGCTCGAGGAACGTCGACAACGTGTCGAGCAAAGCCTTCTTCGACCGGCCGATCGCCTCCGCCGCGGACTGCCGGTCGGCGCGCAGCCGCTCGGTAGCCCGCTTCACCGCCGCGTCGAACTCCGCGAGCACCCCAGCAGGGGTGGTGCCGTCCAGATCGCTGGAGAACAGCGCCTCCAGGTACGTGCGGTGTTCCACGCTGACATCGGCGCCTGTCTCCGCGGCGGTGTCCAGTGCCAGCTGGGCGCGGTCCACCTCGTCGACGGTCGCCTCCCAGGACTCACTGAGTACCTTCACGCTGTCTTTCTGCTGTCCGACGCGCTCGGTCAGTTCCCTGGCCCGATCCTTGAGTTCGTCCACCTGGCGCTGCAGCTCATCAATTCGCGGATTGCCTGCGCGGACCCCCTCGATGACGCGGTTCCAGCGGACTCGTTCCGCCTGAACGGACTTGATGTCCACCTGGTCCCAGGACAACTCGGTCAGGGTCTGGTAGGCCGTGCGCCTGGTTTCGAAAGAGTTGAGGTTCTCCTCTGCCCTCGTTGCAGCACCGACAGCATCGTCAAGGCGTTTGCGTGCAAGGCCGATTCGGTTCTCGAGGTCGGCAAGCAGCCGGTTGTTGGTGAAACCGAGCAGGTTGGGCCGACCGTGACCGCCGTGTGCGCCCCGACCACCTTCCGACGTCTGGCCGGTGATCGTGAGCGCCTTTGGGTGCTGCGCCAGCAACTTCGGTGTTTCGACACAGACGTAGTCGAACCGGCGGGCGAGCTCGCTCTTGAGCCAGGCGGTGAACGGCGACGGCCGGTAGTCGAGCCGGCCGGGGAGTGTCTTGCCGTCCAGTCCGATTTCGTCGCGCAGACCGGTGCGCACGCCCTCGAACTGGACCCGCCGCGCGGTCGGCACCGCGTTGATCGCCTCGCGGAAGGAGTTCAGCCGACCGATGTCGATCAGCATCCGTGTGGCGAATCCGCCGAGCGCCAGGTTGAACGCCTCGCGCCACGGCTCGAACTCCGTCCGTACCTCGATCAGCTCACCGACGAACGGCAGGTCGTCCGGGCGGAGTCCGGCGGCCTCAGCCAACGCCGCGCGAGCCGCGTGCAGCTCGGTCGGAATGTTGCCCCGCCGGTTCTTGACCGCCGTGTACTCGGCGCGCCACTCGGCCAACTCGCGTTCGGCTTCCTTCTTCTCCGTCATCGCATCGGCGAACCGGATCTGGGCGGTCCTCCTGGCGTCCGTATCCGCCAGCACCCGGTGCGCCGTCTCGACCAGGCCTGCGAAGTCCTCCCCGGTCGACACGGTCGCACCGATGGTGGCGAGTGCCCGGTCCAGCCGCTCCCGCGAGCGTTGGACATCGCCCAGCCGCTGCTCCACGCCGCGGATCTCCCGAAGGGCGGTGTCGAGGCGGTCACCACCGGAAGCACGAAGCGTGTCAGCCACCCCGTCGCGCTGTACTTCGGTCGCCTTGACCAGGGCGATGGTCTCCGACAGTTCGTCTTTCGCGCGGCGGTGCCGCCGGGAAAGGTCTGTTTCGGCCGCGCGCAGCAGATCGAGCCGGCGCTCATGACGCCACAACGCGGCAGGGGACGACGGGTCGGTGAACGATCCGACCTCGTCGATCAGGCGCAACCGGTCCACCGCTTCGTCGATCGTGTGCCGGTGTTCGCGGATCGGGGTCAACGCCTTCACCTGCTGGCGGGCGGTGATCATTCTCTTCCGGGTGCCGGACAGCTCGTCGAACTGCTGCACCACCGCGTCCGCGGTGGCCAGTGTGGACGGCTCCTCGAGGACCATCGTCTTGTACAGAGCATCGACTGTGGTGATCTGCTGACCGGCCTGGATACGACCCAGCAGCGCGACCGCCTTGTGCCCATCGCCCGCAGCGCCGATGCCCAGCGTGGTGTGCAGACGCGCGGTGAAATCCCGGTCGGTGTCGAAGCAGGTCAAGCCGGTTGCCGTGACCTCGGCACGAGCGAGCTTCTTGCTTGCCGGGCCTTCCAGCGCCCGCAGTTCGTATCCGTGGTCACAGGTGGCGCGCACCGCCACGACGTCGTCGAGTCCACGGGCGGACGATGGCACATACCAGGCCCGAAGCGCGGTGAATTCGGCACCGGTGTGGTCGGCCCATGTCATCGCGATGGCGGACCAGGTGTCGCGGCCGTCGCCGCGCAGCACCCGCAATTTCGTCTCGCCGTCGGTCCGGGACTCGTCGAGTTTGCCGCGCGCGTAGGAGAGGATGTTGCGCTGGTCCTTGCCGCGGGGCCTGCCGACGACTCCGCCGTTGGACGCCCCGTTGAAGGGCGTTGTGTGCGGCATGAGCAACGCGATGTAGGAGTCCATCAGCGTCGACTTTCCTGAGCCGGAACCTCCACTGAGCAGGGTCGCTCCCGGTGCGAGTCGCAGGTGGTGGTACCCGTCGTAGCCGCCCCAGTTGACCAGTTGCAGGTCTCGTGCCACCCACTGCTGGCCTCGCGACGCTGCCGGGATCAAACCGAACAGCGTGTCGATCATGCTCATGCGGTGGCCTCGTTCCGTCCGCGCAGCCACTGCTCCAGCTCGGAGAGCTTCGCGGTGCTCAACACAACCTCCACCATCGGGGTGATCCGGTACCGGCCCGCTGACTCCTCTGTGAGCAGGCCTTCGGTGACCAGCCGCTCCACGGCTTTGCGGACCTCTTGCTGGCCGCGGGCCAGGTTGTGGTCGTTCGGATCGAAGTACGTCAGCACAGTCTGCTCCAGCTCTTCGATGTCCACCCTCGCGGACGTCTCGCCCGTGCCGCGTTCGCGTTGGAAGACGGTCCGCAAGTGCACGAGCACCAAGGTCTCGGCCCGGTTGTAGGGGTCGTCCTTGAGAAGGATCGGCACGTCGAGCTCCGCTGAGCGCACCTGCTGCTTGTAAGCGACGCCCCGGTCGTGGTCCACCACGAGGCGGACGAACAGATCATGCATCCGTGACTCGATGATCTGCTGGTTCTCCAGCAACGTGCGCCACTGCGTCGAGTTCTTCTCGGCCAACAAGAACTTGCGCCGCAACAACTGCACCAGCACCCGCCGCACATCCGCGTCCAGGGTGCCCGCGTCGCCGGCGAACAATTCGGCTGGGTCGTCCTCCATCGAGACCGGGTCGATGAAACCGGCCTCCGTGCCTGCCGACCAGTCGTCGTCGGCGCCGTCCGGTTCACTCATCGCCACCGCTCCTGTCAGCACTCGCCGGGTTCGCCGCCACCACGCCGCCGAGGGCGAACCGACGCCGGGTCTGGTCGGGTCGGACCGTGTCGACCACGGCGACCTCGGCCGTCTCGGTCATACCGGCGTCATGGGCGATTTCCAGCAGGCCGAGCAGGTCTACCGGCCGCTGGATGTCCTCAACCGCCGCGCGGAACGCGGCCGTGACGTCCACGCTCTCCGCATCGCCCGCGAACGCCGCCAGATGCGCGCGTAGTTCGGCGTACCTGGGCCCACCCCATGCGCGGGTGTCCGCGTCCGCCGTGTCCTCGGATTCATCCCATTCCCGCAACGGCGCAGGCGGCTGTGGTGGCCGCAGGTCGCTCATCCGCTGCCGCAGGTGCCCGACGTCAGCCACCGGCAGGCGACGGAGCGGCTCGACAGCCTCGCCGCGGCGAGAGCCGGGAACCCACTTGTGGAAACCGGACATCACATCCCGCAGCAGTTCGTCCACCTGGCGATCCCGCATCGGATCGTGGTTGCGGACCTGGGTGGTGATCACATGGGAAGCCTGCCGCTGCGCGGTCAGCACCTCCTTGACGCCCTGCTCGATGCGTCGCGAGATCTCGGTGAGCTCCCGCCGCTGCTGTTCGGGCAGCAGATGGGTGAACCGGTGTCGCAGCACCGTGCGCAGGTGGCTCCACAGGTCATCGATCTGGGCAGGGTCGCCGATCAGACGCAACGCCCCCGCGAACGCACGACCTTCTGGTGTCGCGTCCAGGATCCGCTGGCCGCGGGCCAGGTACTCGCGGAGCACCTCACCGGTTGGCCGCACGTCGTGCCGCAACTCGGCGACGACGTCGCGTTGGATGGCTTTGATCGACTCCGCCACGCGGGCGAAGTCTGCGGGCAGCTCCCGAGCCAGGTGCAGCACGTTCTCAGCCGCCTCAAGTAGCTGCTCATCCTCGACGGTCTCGACGGCGCCACCCTGTTCGAGCCGCGTGAGCTCCTTCTGACGCTGCTGAATCTCCTCATGCAGGCGCGCTATCCGGGCCATCACGTCCGGATCGGCGTCCTGCGCGAGCCGCTCGATCGCCTCCAGCAGCGTCCTGACCCGGGACTCCGACACCCTGGTCCGCACTCCGCCGACCCGCCCGGCGACCTCGAGCGCACCGACGCCGTACGCGGACAGCCGGTACACCTCGACGTCGTCGTCGGACACCTGCCGCACCAGCCACCCCGCCTGCACCCACTGCCTGCACAGGTCCCGCGCATTCCCGGTGGGCAGCGGCTGGTTGTCCTCGTCGCCGTAGCCCGCGGCCCGTAGCTGAGCAAGAGCGTCGTTGATCTCCGCGTGTGAGTCAGCGACCGCCACCCTCGGCCGCTCCGCGGTGAACACCATCGCCAGCACCGTCACCACGAACGGTGCGTGTGTCTGGTGGAGCAGGGCGAGCATCGGGTTCTGGAACGCCCGGAGCGCGCCTTGGTAAGCGCCTTCTACGCCTCGTGTACCCATCGCCACTCAGCGTACGACTCGAGTACGACATAGGGCCTTTGCTCGCCTGAAGGGCATGCCACTCGTCCGCTGGCCTACGTGTCGATCTGGACGTCTTTGCCCATCGCGCTGCTGATGAGGGCGAGCAAGGCGGTCTCGCGTGCGGTCATCGCGGTCCTGAAGTCGTCGGCGCGCAACGCCTCGGGGGAGATCTTGTGTGAATGCACGTTGAGGTCGACCTGTTCGGGTGTCGTCTCGGCGCTCTTGGCGAGGCCGCGCAGGTACGCGGAGGGAGCGCGGCCGCCGATGATCCGGTTGGTGCGGGCGGTCAGCGGCGTCTTGTTGAGGATCGAGTTGTAGTCGGCGGAGGGTATGCCCTGCTTCTCGCACCAGGCTTTGGGGAAGACGTGGTGGATGTCGACCGCGTTGTCGAAGTAGTTCTCGTCCGACATGTCGGATCCGGTGCCCCAGTCGACAGGTTCGTTCTGCAGGAGCAGTGCGTAGAGGCCCTTGTATGCCGCGGAGCCGCGGGTGCGCAGCGTCCAGAGGCGGCTAGAGAAGAACTGCGCTTCCTGCACAGTCCTCGGCTCCGCTCCGTGGCCGGCTACCCACGCGACGAGCTCGGGAAGGTCGCGTGCGAAGCGGGTCTCGGTCGTGCCGCCGTAGAGCTCTCCGAAGACTCCAGACCAGTACCAGCGGGAGATCTTCATACGGATGAACGATCCAGGGACCAGAACTCGTCGTCGAGCACGAACGCCACGCGCACAGGAGTCGCCGTCACTGCGCCATCGGCGCGGGTGAGGTCGTGCACGCCTCAACCGCCGTTCCAGACAGATGACTTGCCTGCCCGCAACTTCCTGCTCGCGACCGGTGCATCCTCCGTGGGGCGGGCTTGTGGCAACGACTTGCGTGTGCTCGAGGGCTGGGTGTACTCGTTGGACCGGATGATCATCAACCGGAAGGTCGTCGACGGCGACTCGCGCCTGTACGTCTGCGCCAGCCGGAGTGCCCCTGTCGCCGGTCGACGAGCGGAGCGGTCAACGTCAGCGGCATCCGATGGTCGCGCACTAGCTCCGCATCCGGCCACTCGCGGGGCCCAGGTCTCGCTATCGTGGCGATGAGATGCCTACGACCGTTGCCGGGCGGAGGGCGCTGATGTTCGACGTGTTCATCAACTACCGGACGGCCGATGCGCGGTTCGGCGCCGCGGCGGCGTTCGAACTGCTGGCTCGGAGGTTCGGGCGGTCGCGGGTGTTCCTGGACAACCAGTCGATGCGCCCCGGAGCCATCTACCCGGAGCAGATCCGGTCCGCGCTGTCGTCAATGCGTGTTCTGCTGGTGCTCATCGGGCCTGACTGGATGACCGGACCGGACGCCGAGTCACCGCCGATCCACCACGAAAGCGACTGGGTCCGTCGCGAGATCCGGGTGGCGATCCGGCGGGAAGTCCCGATCGTGCCCGTGCTCCTCGATGGCGCTGTGCTGCCCGACCCTAGGCAGCTGCCAGCCGATGTGCGCCCGATGCTCCTCCATCAGACGGCCCAGGTACGCCATCGGTCCCTTGGCGCGGACATCGAGTCGCTTGCCCGGCACGTCGCCAGGTTCGTCCCGGCACAAGGCTCCGGCCGGAGCGTGCCCCGTCAGGTGCCAGCGAGCACCCCCCTCGTCGGTCGTGAGGATGAGTTGGCTCAACTGGACGCCTTCCTCGCTGAGACTGCGGACTCGATGCCGCGGCTCGTCGTCATCTCGGGTCCGGCGGGGGTCGGCAAGACTGCGCTGGCGTCGTGGTGGGCACATCGCGCCGCCGCCGACTTCTCTGACGGCCAGCTCTACGTCGATCTGCGGGGATTCGGCCCGGACAAGCCTGTCGCGCCGCAGGAAGCGCTGTCGGGCTTCCTGCGGGCACTCGGTGTGGCGCGGCCCGAGGAGCTCACCACTGAGGCGGAGCGATCTGCACGTTTCAGGACGCTGTTGAGCGGGCGCCGCGCGGTCGTGGTGCTGGACAACGCCCGGTCCGCCGCGCAGGTCGAACCGCTGCTGCCGGGAACGGGTCCAGCAGTGGTGATCGTGACCAGCAGGGACTTGCTGAGCGAACTGCGCATCCGGCACACCGCCACCCTGTTGCGCCTCGCACCGCTGGAGACCTCCGAAGGGGTCCGGCTCCTGGTCGCCTGTGCGGGACCACGAGCATCCCGCGCGCCGATGGCGGCTGTACGGCTGGCGGAGCAGTGCGGCGGCCTGCCGTTGGCCTTGCGCATCGTCGCCGAGCGCTTGGTGTCCAGACCGCCGTCATCCCTGACGGAACTGGTCGCTGAGCTGGACGACGAGCGCGAGCGTTTCGCCGCGCTGAGTGTGCTCGGCCCGGAAGCCAACGTGCGCACCGTGTTCTCCTGGTCCTACAACCGGATCGACGGAGACCACGCCGCGGTGTTTCACGCGATCGGCCTCGGGCCGGGCCGTGGTGTCGAGGCTCAGACGATCGCTGCCATCGCCGGGCGCCCTGTCGACATGGTAGTGCGCGTCCTCGCGGACCTCGCTCGGGCGCACCTGGTGACCGAACTGGGTGGCGGCAGATACGGAATGCACGACCTCCTGCACGTCTACGCGGGCGAGGTCGCTGCGGCGAGCGACGACCCGCCGCCCGAGGATGCGCGACGCCGTTTGTTCGACCACTACCTCCAGTCCGCCGCCCACGCGGACCGGCTGCTCACGCCGCACCGGGTGCGGATCCCACTGACCGGTGACCAAGAAGTCGGCCGCGGGTTCGCCGACGCCGCCGCGGCGAAGCTGTGGCTGGGTGCGGAAGAGCAGAACCTCGTCGCCCTGTCCAGGCTGGAAGACCCCTCTCTGGACGAGCATCGCTGGCAGCTTGCCTACGTCCTGCGTGACTACTTCTACCTCACCAAGCAGCTCGACGGCTGGCTGGAAACCCACGTGAACGGCCTCTCCGCGGCCCGACGGCGTGGCAACGACTACGCCGAGGCGCTCACGCTGAACAACCTCGGCATGGCGATGACCGCCAGCGACCTGCTGGACGACGCGATGCGCCAGTTCACCGCAGCTAAGGAGATCTTCGCGAGGATCGGCGACAGAGGCGGGGAGAGCAACTCGCTGGCCAATATGGCGTCAGTGCTCCGCAGACAGGGAAACCCCGCCAGCGCGCTGCGCCTCCTGGAAGCCGCCATGACCTACTACCGCCTCACCGGGTCTGCCAACCACATCGGTATCACCCTGCGCAGCATGGCGAACGCCCATCTGCACTTGGGGCAACCGACCGAAGCGCTCCGGTGCGCACAGGAGGCCGTAGCCCTCGCCACATGGCTGGAGTTCCCGCTGGACATCGCGCAGGCCAGCAACATCCTCGGGGCGGCGCACCGCCAACTCGGAGAACTGGTGCTGGCCGAAATCGCCCACAGGCAGGCGCTGGAGATGGGGGCGAGCTGCGAGAGCGAATTCGAGCAGGCGTGGGCGCACCGCGGTCTCGGTTCGGTGGCGCTGGAGGACGGCCGCGCGTCAACGGCGCTCGTGCACTGGCAGACCGCCCACGCGCTCTTCCAGGACGTGGGATCGCCCCTCGCCAATGATGTGGCCACCGACATCAGGCGGCTGGTGCCACGCGAGCGTGGGCAGGTGGAGCTCCCGGTCCCGCGACAGCCTCGATGATCAGGCAGAGCGGGTAGTCTCGCGCCGTGGAGGACCACATCGCGTTTCTCTCCTTCTCCGGGCTCAAGCTGCAACGAGTGGAGGCAATTCACAACGAGCTGGTCTTCCGCGGCCACGACCCCTTCATCGACCGGGAGAAGATCCGGCCCGGCCAGGGGCTGACGCCGGAGATAGAGAAGGGGCTGCGCCGTAGTAAGCTGTTCGTCGTCTACTACTCCTCGTGTTACGCCATCCGCCATTCATGCCAGCTCGAGCTGCTGCACGCCTTACTCTCCGACGAGGTAGAAGGTGGGGAGAGCCGGATCCTTGTCATCAACCCGGAATCAGGCCGGGAGCACATCCAACCGGTCGCCTTGCAGGACAAGCTGTACATCGAGGATCGCGGCCAAGACGTTGGTGCGATCGTGGACTACATCTGCGCCAGGGCCCGGGATGTCCGAGGGACGTTCCCCGGTATCAAATTCGCCGTCACGCCTCCGCGGATCCACGGGGCAACGCCGACCGTTGACGTGCGGATCCGGCGTTACGGCGACATGTGGCGAGTGCGGACCGCACTGACCCGCAACGACTTCCCGGTGACGCAACGGCCCGTTAGCCGAACCGCGTTGCTGACAGGGTTGCCCGGCGCAGGCAAGAGCACACTCGTCGACGACTACATCCTGCACTTCGGTCATCTCTACGACGACGTGTGGAAGCTGGACCTCCACGGTGTCGCGGACCGCTATCCCGACGAGATCGAACGTCTCCTCGGCGTGCGCGACCCGGGAGAGGCGGTGGATCTGCTGAGCACGAAGCGGAGCAGCCGGCGCCAGCTCTGGGTGGTCGACACGATCCCACCCGATCTCACCGACAAGCAGCTCGACGAGCTGATCATGCCATTGGACACCGTCGACACGATCCTGGTCTCCCAGGGAGGGCCCGCGTCCCGACTCGCCGAGGAGGTACGCCTCGACGGACTGAGCGACGACGAGGCCGTCCAACTGGTCAAGCTGTACCACCCGCTGTCCGCCGCGGAAGAAGACGAACTTCCGGCACTGCTCGCCAAAAGCGTGTCCCGCCACCCGATGGCACTCGCTGCTCTGGCCCGCAGCGCGCGTGAGCGCAGCGACCTCGGGACGTTCGCCGAACACGTCGGACGCGTGCGCGAGGGCGCGGAGGCTGGGCTCGATGCGATCATCACCGTGGTCGCGAAGCGACTCGGACACGAGGCGAACCCGAACTGCCTGACGCTGCTGCACCTCGCCGCTGAATGCGCCCTGGACGTCATCCCGGTGCGATTCACCTGCGCGGTGGCGGAACGGTTCGATCTTGACGAACACTCCGTTCTCCAGGCGCTCCGAAGGCTCCGCGAAAGCCACCAGATCATCTGGGAGGCCGAGTCGTGGAGCGCGCACGCGCTCGTCCGGCTCGCGGCTCGCAGGCTGCCGTACCGCGTTCCCGCGGACGACCTGGCTGCGGCGGCCGTGCGCCTGCTCACGACAAGCGACACCCCGCTCGACGACAGATTGCTTCCCCACGCACGGCACCTGTGCGGCCACAGCGCCATAGCGCCTCAGTTGCGGGAGCCGCTTCTCGCGCGCACGGCTACGACGCTGCTCCACCTGCGCCGCCCTGAGGTCGCGGCCCGCTTCTACGACCGCCTGTTGACCGAATTCCCCGCCGCCGGCACCGCCGCGACCCATCTCGCCGCTGCTCGCTGCCACGCCCACGCGGGTGAGCACGACCGCGCGGTCGAACATGCCCGCCAAGCAGGCGACGGGCTCGACGCCCTCCTTGTCCTTGCGACCTCACTGGACGCCGGAGGCAGGTTCGAGGAAGCGAGCCCGGTGTGGGACAGCGTGATCACCCACCCGGACATTGCATCCTGGCCGGACGGCGCCACCGCCGAGATCGACTGGGTTCGCTCCCGCCGCCTGCGCGGCGACCTGCTGCCGCACCGAGAGCGTCTGAACGCCATCCTGGAGCGTGCCGACCAGCTGCCCGCTCAGGTCGCCCACCAGGCCCGGCTGGAGCTGGCCGAGATCGACATGCGCACCGACCGGCCCGACGACGCACGAGCTCTCGCTCGTAGTGTCGTCGACCACTACGAGAACGCGAACACTCCGCACGACCCACTGGCCGCACAGGCCCGCTTCACCCTCGCCAACGCCGACATCACCCTGGGCTTCCTCGAGCTGAAGCCGGATCTCCAGCGCTGGCCGGAAGCCGAGAAGCGGCTACGGGCACAGCTGGCCGAGCAGGAGAAAGCACTCGGCCCTCGCAACCTCTCCACCCTGACCACGCGCACCGCGATCGGCTTGGCCCTGATCGGACAAGGAGAAGCGGCCGCCGCACGCGACCACGCCAGAGACCTGCTCCCCGTCCTCGACAGCCGCGTCGGCGCCGACCACCCGCTCTACCACAGGTGCTCGTACGTCCTCGGCATGGCGTACGCACAGCTGGCCAGTTTCCCCCGCGCCGTCGACCATCTCGACTCCGCTCACCGCGGCCAGCTGATCACCTTGGGCGAAGCCCACCCCGAGACGCTGCGCACGCAGTTCGAACTCGCGATCGCGCTGAAACTTCGCGACAGCAAGTCGAACAAGCGGGCGAACGCCCTACTCGACCGGGTACGTGTTCTGAGCCCCAGGGTCACAGGCCGGTTGAACGACCTCTACGGCCAATCGGTGGTGGCGTCCACCCTCGCGCGGTTCAGCCCAACGTGGTTGCTGCGCTTCGCGCACCGCGCCAACCACAAGAGCAAGTGGGCTGACGAGATCAGGTGATGGACCGAGGTAAGAAAGAACGGTCGATCCGATGCCTGTACCGCCCACGGTCAGCACCACGTCACCGACATCTGGCGCATGCATCACATGTCCGCCGACGGTGTACACGACCTCACGCGCCGCCTTCCATGCGCTGATCGGCACCGACAGCGCGCTGGGCGAGGAGAACCGGGCCGCCCTGGCCCAGGAGCACCTGGTCGGCGGCGAGTGGCTGGTGAACACGGTGAGCCTGGACGATCAGCCGCTGCGCGGCATCGACTGGGAGGACCTCGACGTCGTCGAGCAGACCAGCCGTCTCGCACTGGAACAGATGTGGGCCAACCGGGAGATCATCCGCACCGCCCTGGACGTGGTGGCGGACACGCCCGAGCTGCTCGCATTGTGCGAGCGGCCCGACCCGGTCACGCTCGGCGAGGTCGGGCAGTCGCTGGACAAGATCGTGCTGTACGCCGATCCGGAGTCCGGTGTCCGGGTGCGGCTGCACGTATTCTGGAACGGGTGCTACGACCTGCCGCACAACCACCGGTGGACCTTCGCCAGCATGGTCCTCAAAGGACACTTCCGTCACTTCATCTACGGCGATCAGGGCGACGACGACGCTGCCTTCCCGCTGCCCTTCACCGCGTTGCACGCGCGCCTGGAGCGACAGGGGACGACCTACGCGCTGCACCACCGGATGATGCACGCGCTCGTCGCGGAGGAGAACACGGTCTCGCTCGTCATCCGGGGTCCGGCGCTCAAGGATTACTCGTTCCTGGTCGACACCAAGACCGGTGAACGCATATACCACTTCGGTGCGGACAAGGAATCACCGGAGAAGGAAGCGCGCAGGAAGATGACCCCGGAAGCCTTGCGTGACCTTTCCGCGAGGTTCAGCGAGTGGGGTCTGTTCTGAGTTGACGGTTGGTGCCGTGCACAGCTCGTGCTGCGCACGGCACCTTCGTCACGCGCGGGTCAGCAGGACTCCCTCGCCGTTCGTCCAGCTCTCGATGCTGACGCGGTCGACGAGGCGGGGGATGCCCGGCAGGTCGTGTTCGATGTGCTCGCTGCCGATGAGCAGGGCGTCCCAGCCTCGCGGGTCGACGCCGGCGGCGACGAGACTGCCGGTGAACCACGGCCAGTCGAGCTTTTCGTTGCCGTGCCGCACCTTGTCGAGAGTGGAGAGGACCTCCGGGTCGGCGATGCGGGCGGTGACCCGGTCCCAGGCTGCCTGCAGATCCAGGTCGTGGGGGTCGGACTCGGCATACAGGTCCCGGATGTGGGCCGCGAGGTCTTCGGCGGCGCCGGGCGAAGCCGGTTCGGCCATCGCGGCGTAGAGCTCGCGCATCCGCGTGCCGAGGAGGACCGAGATCTCCCGGATGAGGTCGACGGGTTCGTCCGGGGTGTGCACCAGAACGACCAGGACCGTCTCGGCGCCGAGGATCGTGCGGAGGTGGTGTTCGGTGCGTTTGGCCGGGTTCGACCGTCCCTTGAGGTCGGTGAGGCGCAGGCTGGCGGGTATCACCGGTTCCGCGGTGGTGTCCTCGAGCAGGACCAGGAGCGAGTCGCCCCTGCCGCACACCTGGTCGGCGATGTCCAGACTGTCCTGCGTGGAGATGTTGGACTGGTAGTGCCAGATGCCGGCGGTCTGTTCTGTGCCGAAGTGGAACCGGATCGTGTGGACGGGTTCGAAACCCTGCCCGCGCACGTGTTCCACGCAGCGCTCCGCCGTCCGTCCGGCGATGCAGTCCGGCTGGATCACCAGCACGGCGTGCCGCTGCACGAGGCGGCTCGCGTCGTCACCGAGCACCTCGTAGGCCGCGTCCAGTCCCGACTTGAACCATTCGTCGTCGGCGTAGGCGCGCAGCTTCTCCTGATCGGCGGTCAGGGAACGCCATCGTTCGTCTCGCAGCAACTCGTGAGCCGATGTTGGGAACAACTGTTTCTCTCCTGTCAGCACAGACCGAACGGTGGCTTGAGAAAATCGGGTCGCTCGCCGCGCTCGTCCACGGCCGGGGACGCGGTGAGCGGGGCGAACACGTCGTGCGGGATCGGGCAGTCCCACGGCTCGCCGAGCACGATGGTCGATGCGAGCCTGCCGATCTCGTCGGAACCTCTGGCGCCGTGGCCGTTGCCGCCGACGACGACCGCGAAGTCCTCGTCGACGTGGCCGATGTACGGGTACCGGGACGGTGTCTTCTCGATGATGCAGCACGCCTCACGCACGGAGACCGGCTTGAGGTTCGGCACCATCAGGTGCGTCATCGTGGTGAGGAACGCCATCTGCCGCGCGGTGATCTTCTGGTTCGAGTACCACGACACCATCTCCTCGACCGTGCGTAGCTCCTCGACCAGCGGCTGCATGCCCGGGCCGCACCGCATGTACCACTTGCCGTCGGGATACCGGATGGGCGGCAACAGGTACAGCGACGTGTTCGCGTCGCCGGTGTCCGCGGGATCCACGGTCACCACGGACGGCAACATGCGCAGCCGGTCCAGCTGCTCGGGGTGCACCTCGAACAGCAAGTTGGGTTCGGTGAAAGCGCGCAGGTCGAGCTGATGCGACACCGGCAGCACGTTGTTGACGTTGGTGAACGCGCCGGTGGCGACGAGCACCCGCTCGGCCCGGATCCGCGGTGGGCACCCGGCGCCGTCCGTGCGGAGCAGCCACCCTCCCGGCACCCGTTCGACACCGGTCGCGGTGCCGCGCACAAGCCGCGCGCCCGCGGCGGTGGCGAGCGTCAGCTGGGCGCTGACCAGCCGCCGGGGGTTCAGGTATCCCGCCTGCTCGCGCTCCAGCAGGCCCATGACCCCTCCCTCCATCGGTGGCAGGCCGAGGTCGGGGAACTGACCGCGCAGGTCCTCTTCGGACAGTTGGTCGACGGCGATGCCGGCGGCCGCGCACTGGTCCAGGATCGCGTTCGTGCGGTGCGCGATCGAGTTCGCCATCAGCACGAGCGAGCCGCATTCGTGGAAGAAGCTGATGCCGGACTCGTTCTCGATGTCGCGATAGCGTTCCTGCGACCGGGCGTCGGTCATCTCCCACACCGGGTCCCAGCCCAGCCGTCGGGTGATCCGGGCCTCGTCGAAGTGCGCGCCGAACGAGTGCTGGCTGACCGGGTCGCCCGCCCGCGGCTCGGCCGGGCCGATGATCACCACGTCGGCGCCCGCGCGGCTGAGGTGCTTGCCGGCGGCCGCACCGAACATGCCGGCGCCCACCACCGCTACTTCACAGTCGTACGTCATCGTGTGCCCCCTGCGACGCGTTGTCGGCTGCCGGAACCGCGGCCTGGTCCACGGCTGCCTGCACCCGGCCGGCGAATCCCGACAGCTCCTCGGTGCTCATCCCTCTCGTGTAACCGTCGAGAGTCGCCAGTGCGACCAGCGCTGCGAACGGCTCGGCTCTGCGGAGGTCGTCGAGGCAGTCGTCGAGGGTGTAGTCGAGGCGGCGATGAGCGGTCAGCGTCGAGTGGTACTCGTGCAGGAGCTCACCCTCCCACGCGCTGCGCGACTCCGGTGTCAGCGACGACATGAGGAGAAGCGCGACGTCGGACAAAGGGTTGCCCCACATGGTGAACTGCCAGTCGATCAGGAGGGCGGTGTGCTGCTCGGGAGGTTCACCGGGAACGAAGAGGATGTTGCTGGCCCACGCGTCACCGTGGCAGAGCGAGACGCACCTCGCTCCGAGGTGCGACTCGGCGACCACCTGTGCGATGTCGCTGTCGAGGACTCGCCGCACGTCCGTTGTGGACAGAGCGTGCGGCCAGCACTCCTCGATCATCCGCGGGAGGTCGTCAAGTCCCATCCTGATGGCCGCGAGCAGCCCTTCCGAGGAGAGTCCGTACAGCCACGGGTAGGGGAGTGTCCGCGGGTCTGCTTCGGTGTCCGCCAGTGTGGAGTGGGCCTTCGCCAGGCACCGCACCGCGGCACCGGCCTGCGCGCGGCTCAGGCCCGCGGCCATGATCCCGTCTGCGGAGGGAACGCCCAGGTCCTCCAACGCGAGCGCGCCCCGGCCGTCGAGGCTCGACGCCGACCAGTAGCACTCCGGCGAGACCTTCGGCGCCGATCGCCCGCGCGACTGGAGGAAGCGGTAGGTGCTCACCTCCCGCAGCCCGATGTCGGTGAGCAGGTTTCCCCAGTCGCTGGAGTCGTCCGGTGGTCCTTTGAAGATGAAGGACCGGCCCGCGCAGCTGACCTGGTCCACGCTGCCCATGACGCCGCCGGAATGGGAGATCGAGCGGATACCGATCACCTCGTCACCGGTCAGCGGCCAGTTCAGGTGACTGCGAAGCCACTGGTGGTCGACCTGGGTCACGTCCATGACCGGCTCGGTGGACTCCGGCCGTCTCACGACGCGGACCTCCGGCGCGACAGCTCGGGCGGCCCTTCCAGGAACCCTTGCTCGGCGAACCTGGTGAGGTAGAGCGGTATCAGCTCGAGGATCGGGGGACAGGCCTCGCTGCGGGACTGGGCCCCGGCGCGGGCGTTGCGGACGTCGAGCCTGGCCGGGCGGAAGAACGGGTCCGCCGACTCGGTGAACAGGGGCAGCAGCGGGTACAGCGCGTTGTCGTCCTCGTAGCGCAGGTTCTCCAGTACCGGTTCCCACTCGTGCAGCGGCACGACGTCGAGCTGGTAGCCGGTGTCCCGGATGGCGTCGATGAACTCGCGGTAGGTGATGGGATCGCGATGGGTCAGGTGGAACGTTCGCCCGGAGGTCGTGTTTTGCGACAGCTCCACGATCATGCCGGAGACAACGTCGACCGGGCTGAAGTCGATCGTCGCGGAGATCTCGGGACAGGCGCCCAGTTGCAGGACTCCCTTGATGAACCGGGTGAAGTAGTCGCCCAGCTGGCCGCAGCCACCCGCGAGGGCGCCCGTGATGGTGCCCGGACGGTAGATCGACGCCGGCAGGCCGGCGGCGCGCGCGTTCTCGACGAGCTTGTCCGCCACCCACTTCGACTCCGCGTAGCCGCCACCGTAGAGGCTGTCGCAGTGCGCCAGCGGCTGGTCCTCGTAGATCGTCGCGTTGCGCAGATAGCCGTAGGCGTCGAAGACGGCGTCGGACGAGATGTAGTGGAACGCCTTGGTCTTGTTGTCCACCGCGAGCCGCAGCAGCTCGCGGGTACCCTCCACGTTGGCCAGCCGCAGCTTGTCGTACGGCAGGAGCGAGTTGACGTGCGCGCCGTTGTGGTAGATCGCGTCGATCTGGCCGCCCAGCTCCCGCCACGCCGCGTCCGACAGCCCCAGCCGTGGTTGCGAGAGGTCTGCGGGAACGGCGATGACGCGATCCCGCGCCGACTCGGTCAGGCATCCGTTCGCCGCGAGGTTGTCGATCACCCGTTGCCGGGCTTGCTCGGCGTCACGGGCCCGCACCAGGCAGTGGATCCGCGCCGACGTGTCGCGCAGCAGATCATGCACCAAGTGTGCGCCGAGGAACCCGGTCGCGCCCGTCAGCAGAACGTCTCCACACGCCGCCTCGGTCGTACGAGGGGACACGGTGAAACCGCGGTCGAGGCTTGCGTCGGTGGCGAAACGCTCCCCGCGCGGCAGTGTGGTTCGCGCGGCGGGCACCGCGCGGCCGAAGAAACCACCGTCGCGCAACGCGTTCAGGCATGCCTTCGCGGTGTCGGAGATGTGCCGCAGATCCTCTTGGGTGTGGCCGGTGGACAGGAAGCACACCCTGGTCTCCAGGACGTAGATCCCCTTGAGCGCCAGCAGGTGGAAGAACAGGTCGATGGCGATCGGGTAGCGCTGCAGGCTGTACTCGCCGTCGCCGATGAACCGGAACACCGACGAGAATTGCACGATCCGGAGCGGAAACTCTTCCCTCTCGCAGAAGGTGTTGAAGTCGTGCGCCAGCCAGGCGACGTTGTCCGCGAGCCGCCGCTGCAGCTCGGGTCCCTGTTCCTTCAGGTGGGTCAGCACCGCCTGCGTGGCGGCCATGGTCATCGGGTTCTTGTTGAAGGTGCCGCCGAAGAACGTCGTCGGCACGGTGGGCGTCGAGTCGTCCCCGTAGTTCCACTGACCGCCGTCGACGGTGTCCATGAACTCGGCGCGGCCCGCGACGGCGCCGACCGGCATGCCTCCGCCGAGGATCTTCCCGTAGGTGACGATGTCGGCGTCCACTCCGGACCACACCTGTGCCCCGCCGGGATCGACGCGGAACCCGGTGACGATCTCGTCGAAGATCAGCGCCGTGCCGCAGGCGCGGGTCAGTTCGCGAAGCTCGTGCAGGAAACGCTTCGGCTGCAGGTCGGGTCGCCGGCTCTGCACCGGCTCGACCAGCACCGCCGCCAGTTCGCCGCCGAGCGCGCGAATCGTCTCCAGGCTCTCCTCGGCCCCGTACTCGAGCACCACCACGTCGTTCATGGCGCCCGCGGCGATGCCCCGCGCCATCGGGATGGAGTTCTGCGTGCCCGACGGCAACGCCAGCGTGTGGTCGGACCACCCGTGGTAGGAGCCTTCGAACATCACGAACCGGGTGCGTTTCGTCGCCGCGCGGGCGAACCGGAGCGCGGCCATGACGGCCTCGGTGCCGGAGTTGCAGAACACCGCCCGCTGCATCCCGGTGAGCTCGCAGAGCAGGCGCGCGGCGCGCCCGGCCTGGCTCGACTGCGGACCGATGTGGAAACCGTCGGCGAGCTGGCTCCGCAGCGCGTCGACGATGAACTCCGGCTGGTAGCCGAAGAGGTGAACTCCGTATCCCATCGAGATGTCGAGGTACTCGTTGCCGTCCACGTCCCAGAAGCGCGGACCGGCCGACCGCTCCGCGATGATGGGATAGGACATCTCCTTGCAGATCGCCTGGAACGGAGGCATACGGCAGTTGGCCATGAACGGTCGGTCCAGCTCCGCCTGTGCCTTCGAGGCGCGGGTCCTGGCCGTGTAGGCGTCGACGAGCTCCGCCACGAACCGGGCCTGCCGGTCGGTCAGCCGCTCGGCCGCCTGGGGAGCCTTGAGCAACGTGCTCGGTCCGGAGCGGAACTCGGGCTCGGGCATGCGGGCTGGTGCGGGGGCGACCGGTGCGATCTCGTGCGGCGCGGGCCGGGGCATCTGGGCGGTCACCAGCGCCGCCAGCTCCACCAGGGTGCTCGCCTCCTCGATCAGCTGCTGGAAGGAGATCACCAGCCGGAAGCGGTCCCGGATGAACTGGCTGACCCGCATGAAGATCAGCGAGTCGGCGCCCAGCTCGTCGAACGGCACCGTCGCGGGCAGGTCGTCGGCGGGCATGCCGAGCAGTTCGGCGACCTGTCCGCGCAGCTCCTCGATCACGCCGTCGTGGCGGGGTGCCGCGGTCGGCGGTGCGGCCGGTACAGGTTCGGGAAGGGGTGCCAACGCCTCCCGCAGGCGGTCGTTCTCGTTGATCCACACCCGCTCGCGCTTGAACGGATAGGCGGGAAGCGAGACCCGTTGCGGGAGTTGCGGTGCGTAGAGGCGCTGCCAGTCGATCTCGTATCCACCGCACCACATCTCGGCGAGACCGGTGAGATCGCGCTCCGCGACCATCCGGGAGAGCGTCTCCGCGGCGAGCCCGTCGTCCTCACCCGCTTGGCCCTGGACGAGTCCTGGCACGTCGGTCCGGCCCTGGAGGAACGCCAGCAGGCGCTCGCGCAGCACGGTCGTGTCCGGCGCCACCACGGCGAGCCGGCAGCGGTGCCGCCGGCGGACGGTCTGCAGGGTGAACGCCACCTGGGCCGGATCGTGAGGGGTGGGCAGGACGTCGACGAACCGGCGGAGGACGGCGTCGAGGTCGGTGTCGTTCCTGGCGGAGAACGTGAAGACATGCCGGTCGTGCGATGCACTCGTGCGAGCGGGTTGGGACCGGTGGGCCTCGATCACGACATGGGCGTTCGTACCGCTGGCCCCGAAGGAGCTCACCCCGGCGATGCGCGGGGCGTCCGCGGGCCAGGCGGTGCCGGTTCGCTCCACGACCACCGGCAGGTTCCGCCACTCCACCTTGTCGGTCAGCACGTCGCAGTGCAGCTGCGGCGGGATGACGCCGTGCCGCACCGCCAGGACCGTCTTGATCAGCCCGGCCAGCCCGGCCACTTCCTCGAGATGACCGATGTTCGCCTTGACCGAACCGATGCGCAGCGGGGACGTCCGGTCCTTGAAGACCGCGCCCAGCGCGTTGATCTCGATGGGGTCGCCGAGCGGGGTGCCGGCGCCGTGCGCCTCGACGTAGGTCACGTCGGCCGGAGCGACCCCGGCGTCGGCCAGGGCCGTGGTGATCAGACGTGCTTGGGCGCCGCCGTTCGGGACGGTCAGGCCCGAGCTCGGACCGTCGTGGTTGACCGCGGTTCCGCGGATCACCGCCAGCACGGGATCGCCGTCGGCGATGGCGCGGTCGAGGCGTTTGAGCAGTACCGCCGCGCATCCCTCGCCGCGGCCCAGTCCGTCCGCGTCCGCGGCGAACGCCTTCGAGCGGCCGTCGGGTGCCAGCACCCGCAGCTTGCACAGCTGGACGGTCTCCTCGGACCCCAGGACGAGCTTGGCGCCTCCGACGATCGCCATCCCGCACTCGCCGCCGCGGATCGCGCGCACCGCCGAGTGGACGGCGACGAGCGACGACGAGCAGGCCGTGGCGATCACCATGCTGGGACCGTGCAGGCCGAGCTTGTACGACAGCCGCCCGGCGGTGAAGCTCAGCGTCGTCCCCGTCGAGATGTACGGCTCGGTGCCCAGCTGCGGCTCGGCCTGCCTGAGGTAGTCGTTGGTGAACTCGTCACCACCGAGGTACACGGCCGTGTCGGTGCCACGCAAAGACATCGGGTCGATCCCGGCGTCCTCGATCGCCGACCAGGCCGCCTCGAGGAGCATCCGGTGGCGCGGGTCCATGCTGAGCGCCTCGCGCGGCGAGATGCCGAAGAACGCGGCGTCGAAGCGGTCCGCGTCGTCGATCAGCGCCGCCTGCCGGATGTAGATCTTGCCCGGTGCGTCGGGCGAGGCGTCGTAGAGCGCGTCGACGTCCCACCGGTCGCCGGGTACGTCGCGAACCGCGTCCCGGCCCTCGCTCAGCAGCTGCCAGAACTCGTCCGGCGTTGCCGCGCCGGGGAAGCGGCAGGACATGCCGATGATCGCGACCGCGCGTTCCGCTTCGGCCGGGGACGCGCTCTGCCGCGTCTCCGTCTGCTCGGTCACGGTGCCGGAGCTGGGCATGGTCAGGATCTCCTCCGCGAGGTGCTCCTCCTCGATGTGCCGGATCAGCGCGTCGAGGCAGGGATGGTCGAAGGCCAGGGTGGCCGGCAGGCTCAGGCCGAGCTCCGCCTGCAGCTTGCCGCGCAGGTCCAGCGCGCCCAGGGAGTCCACGCCGAGGTCCTCGAAGCCGCGGGTGGGGTCCAGGTCGTCCGCCCCGCCTCCCAGCACGCTCCGCACGGCCGCGGTCACGGTGTTCCGCAGGAGCGCCCTGGCCCTCGCCGGTGGCGCCTGACGCAGGGTGGCCCGGTACGAGGTGCCCGCCGCGCCGGTGGCCGGTTCAGCGTCCTGTTCCACCAACGCCTTGATCATGGACGGCACGCGGGGGCGCGATCGAGCGAACGCCGTCCAGTCCATGTTCGCGACGGCGACATGCGGTGCGTCGCCTGCCATCAGGGTCGCCAGCGCGGCAAGGCCGTGTTCTGTCGAAAGTGGAGTCTCACCGTCGTCGCGCAGCCGAGCCCGGTGCGCCTCGTGGATCCGCGCGGTCATGCCCGACTCCGCCCAGCTGCCCCAGCTCACGCTGAGGGCTGGCACCCCGTGGTGCCGGCGGTGCCGCGCGAGCGCGTCGAGGAACTCGTTCGCGGCGGCGTAGCTCGCCTGGCCGCGATAGCCGAGCACCGATGCCGAGGAGGAGAACAGGACGAAGAAGTCCAGGTCGTGATCCCGGGTGAGCTCGTGGAGCAGCCACGCCCCGTCCACTTTGGACCTGAGCACGGCGGAGAGTCGTGGCGTGGTCTGCCGCAGGAAGATCCCGTCGTCCACCACGCCCGCGCAGTGGAACACACCGCGGAGGCCGGACCCGCAGCTGGCCAGCACCTCGCGCATCCGTGCCGCGTCGGCGACGTCGGCCCGCACCGTGTCGACCGGCACGCCCGTCGCCGCCAGCTCCGCCCACGTCGCCGCGTCCTCGGGCGCGGGGTGCCCGCTCCTGCTCACCAGCACGATTCGGCCCGGCTTCAGCCGTGCGGTGGTGACGGCGAGCCGGAGCCCGAGTCCGCCCGTACCACCGGTGATCACGTAGACCCCGCCGGCGCGGATCGGCAACCGCGGTACGGCGGTTGCAGCAGGCTCCGGACGAGCGTGGAGACGTGCGAGGTGCACTCGCCCCTGGTGCACGGCGAGCTGTTCCTCACCCGCCGGCGCGGCACCGCCGATCAACGTCGCGACCAGCTCGGCCTCGTGGCTGTCCAGCACCGGTGGCACGGTCAGCGCGGCGCAGTCGAGCTCGGGATGTTCCGCGTTGATCGTCCGGGCGAGCGCGGCCAGGCCGGTCTGGCCCAGCTCCGCCTCGGTGGTGGGAGTGCCGAGCTCGCTCTGCCGCGTGATGAACCACAACTTCTCCGCGGCACCCGGTCCCACCGCGAACTCGACGATCCTCTTGGCATCGGCGAGGGAACGGGCAACGGTGCCGGGGACGTCCGTGGCCTCGGGCACGAACACGATGTGGGACCCGTCCGCCCTGGGAACGAACCCGGTGAGGTCCCCGGCCTCCATCTCGACGCAGTCATGACCGCGTGCCTTCAGCTGACAGGCGATCGTGCCCGCCAGACCTGACGCGGCACCGATGATGACGTAGCGGCGCACCGGCGACGGCGTCGCCTCGATCCGCGCCAGCGGCTCCCAGCCGAGCTCGAACGTGCGCGGCGGCTCGGCATCGTCCTGGACGTGTTCTGCCGGGCTCGGCTCGATCCAGTGGCGCGTGCGCTGGAAGGCATAGGCCGGCACCTGCACGCGGCGACGGCGGAACGGAGCGTCGAAGCCGTGCCAGTCGACGTCGGTCCCAGCGAGATAGAGCTTGCGAAGACCGTCGAGGGCGGCGTCCGGGTCCTTCGGGGTGAGGCTCGGCAGCCAGAGGAGGCCGCCGGCACCCAGGCACTGTCGGCCCAGGTTGCTGAGCGTCGGTTTCGCTCCGATCTCGACGAAGGCACGTGCCCCCAGTCGATGGGCGGCCCGCACCGCGCTGTCGAACCGCACCGGGCGGAGGATGTGCTCGACCCAGTAGTCGGCCGACTCCCATTCGCGGGCGTCAGCCGATTGACCGGTCACCGTCGACACGACGCGGACCGTCGGCGGCGAGAACCGGATGCTTTCCGCCACGGCGCGAAACGGCTCGACCATCGGTCGCATCAGCGGGGAGTGCGCGGCGTGGGAGATGTTGAGCGGAATCGTCTCCACTCCGTTGCTCTGCAACGCCCGGCAGATGTCGTTGAGCGCGTCCGCCTGGCCGGAGATCACCGTCGTGGTCGGCGAGTTGACGGCCGCGATCGACACCGTTTCGTCGTGACCCGCCAGATACGGCGTCACCCGCTCCACACCGGCGTTCACGAGGGTCATGCCGCCGACCCGCGGCAGGCTCTGCATGAGCTGTCCTCGCGCCGCCACGAGCTTCAGCCCGTCCTCCACGCTGAACACGCCCGCGGCGCAGGCGGCGACGAATTCCCCGAGGCTGTGACCCAGGACGAGGTCCGGCCGGATGCCCCAGGACTCCCACAGCCTGGTCAACGCGTGGCCCACCGCGAAGAGGGCCGGTTGCGCCACCGCCGTCTCGTCCAGTGACGGGTCCGGGTCGGTGCCGTACATCGTGTCGACGAGCGATCGGCCGGTGAGCGGCCGGAGAATCTCGTCGCAGTGATCGATGGCGGCGCGGAACACCGGTTGGGTTTCGTACAGCGAGAACCCCATCCCGGCGTACTGCGTGCCCTGTCCGGTGAACAGGAAGGCGAGCGGTGGCCGCCCGTCGCCGGAGTGGGACGCGACCGCGGGGAAGCGGGGCTGCGCCACCAGCGCGTCGAGCTGGGAGCGGGCGTCCTCGGCGTTCGACGCCAGGACCGCCACGCGCGTGTCGAAGTGCCGCCTGGCGGTCGCCGCCGAGTGGCAGATGTTCGCGAACTCGACGTCGTCCTGGCCCTCCAGGCGCTCGATGTAGCGGCGCGCCGCGGTCCGCAGCGCGTTGGCCGAGCGGGCGGAGATCGGCAGGATGTGCGCGGCCCGGTCGCGAGATGGCGGTTCGTGCTCCACAGCGGACGGTTCCTCGAGAACGACGTGACAGTTCGTGCCGCCCATGCCGAACGAGCTGACTCCTGCGCGCCGGGGCCGGCCGTCCGGCGCGGGCCACTCGCGCAGCTCGGCGTTGACGTGGAACGGGCTCGCCGGAAGCCCCGCGAGAGGGTTGGGCGAGGTGAAGTGCAGGCTGGGCGGAAGCTCCCGGTGCGACAGGCCGAGCACGGTCTTGATCAGTCCGATCACACCCGCCGCCTCGTCGAGGTGGCCGACGTTCGTCTTGACCGACCCGATCGCGCAGCGGATGTCCGCACGGGTGGCGGTGCGCCGGAACGCCTCGGTCAGCCCCGCGATCTCGATCGGGTCGCCGAGCAGCGTCGCGGTGCCGTGCGCCTCCACGTAGGAGATGTCGTCGGCGGTGACTCCCGCGTTGGCGTGCGCCTGTGCAATGACGTCGGCCTGTGCCGCGGCGCTCGGACCTGAGTAGTCCATTTTGGACTCACCGTCGTTGTTCACGGCGGAGCCCTTGATCACCGCGTGGACGTGGTCCCCGTCGGCGAGCGCGGCGGACAACCGCTTCAGCACGACCACCCCGAGCCCGTTGCCGAACACGGTGCCGTCGGCGTTCGCGTCGAAGGCCCGGCAATGACCGTCGCGAGAGAGCATCATGCCGTCCCGCCACAGATATCCCGTGTGCTGAGGAGTGATGACGGAGACTCCACCCGCCAGCGCGACCTCGCAGTCGCCGTTCAGCAGGGCCTGGCTCGCGAGGTGCACGGCGACCAGGGAGGTCGAGCAGGTCGACTGCACGTTCACGCTCGGCCCGCGCAGGCCGAGCTTGAACGAGACGCGCGTGGGCAGGTGGTCGTTCGCGTTGCCCTGCTCGATGCGCAGCTCGGACGCCCGGTCGAAGTGCCGGTGGCTGAGGAACGTGCCCGACCTCAGCTTCGCCGGCAGCACGTTGTTGACGAGGTAGGTGCTCATGCTGGCGCCCGCGTAGACGCCGGTGCGCTGCTGCCGGGGGTCGATGCCCGCGTGCTCGACGGCCTCCCAGGCGCATTCCAGGAACAGCCGCTGCTGCGGGTCGATCACCTCGGCTTCCGCGGCGCTGTAACCGAAGAACTCCGCGTCGAAGCGGTCCGCGTCGTCGACCACGGCGCCGACCCCGACGAAGTGCGGGTCGGCGGTCTGGTCCGGGTCGAGCCGCACGATCTCCTCGGCGGTGAGCGGCCGGATGCTCTCCACGCCGTTGCGCAGGTTCGCCCAGAACTCGGCGACGTTCCGGGCTCCCGGCACGCGGCAGGCCATGCCGATGACGGCGATGTCGCGATCGGCGGACCGAGCCGCGGGACTGGTCACGGCAGGGGCCTCCGGCACCTGTCCGTCGAGGAACCTCGTGAGCGTTTCCGCGGTCGGGTAACGGAACAACGTCTCGACCGGAAGCTCGATCCCCGTTGCGGCGCACAGCTGCTGGTGCGCCCGGACGAGCAGCACCGAGTCCCCGCCGAGCTCGAAGAACGTTCTGCGCGGATCGAGGTCGGGCAGTTCGAGCAGCTCGCACCAGATCCGGGTGACCAGAGCCGTGTGCAGGGAGGAGCCGACGGGCGTCGCCGGCGGTGCCGGCGAAGGGTCGGGCAGATCGCGCACGCTCACCTTGCCGCTCGGGGTCAGCGGCAGCGCGTCGAGCACGACGAAAGCGGACGGGACGAAGTGTTCGGGCAGCCGTTCGGCGACGCGGGCGCGCAGCACCTCGGGCAGCTCAGCGGAGTCGTGGCCGGCGTGCGGCACGACGTAGGCGACGAGCCGGGTGCGTCCTGCCGCCGTGGTCCTGGCCGCGACCACGCACTCGGCGACCGCGGGGTGCTCGGCGAGCACCGTCTCGACCTCCGCGGGTTCCACCCGGAAGCCGCGGATCTTGAGCTGCGTGTCGACCCGGCCCAGGCACTCGACGGTGCCGTCGGGCAGGTACCGGCCGAGGTCGCCCAGGCGGTACAGCCGGGTGCCCTGGACGCCGAACGGGCTCGGCAGGAACCGCTGCTCGGTCAGCTCGGGACGGCCGTGGTAGTGCCGTGCCAGGCAGTCGCCCTCGCCGTAGAGCTCCCCGACCACGCCGACCGGAAGCAGTTGCTGTGCGTCGTCGAGCACGTAGAGGTTCATGTTGTGGACGTTGGCCCGGCCGATCGGTGCCACGTCGGGCCACCGTGCGGGATCACCGGACAGGGTGTGCGTCGTGACGTCGATGCACTCCGTCGACCCGTAGTGGTTGTGGATCACACAGCCGGTGCGCCGGGCGAAGTCGCGGATCTCGGGCGTGATCCGCAGCACCTCACCGCCGACGATCAGCTCACGCAGGCCGGTCGGCACCTCGGCCGTCCTGGCCGCCTGCGCCACCTGCTGGAGCGCGACGAACGGCAGGTACCACTTCTCGATGTCGTGCGCGCGGGCGAAGTCCAGCAGCGCCATCGGGTTGCGGCGCGTGGTCTCGTCGACCTGCACCAGCGTGGCCCCCGTGCACAGTCCGGCGAGGATCTCGTGGAACGACACGTCGAAACTGATGGGGGAGTACAGCAACGCCCGCGTGCCCGGCTCGGCGTGCCACGCGTCCGCGTGCCAGGCCACGAGGTTCGCCACGGCCCCGTGGTCGACCACGACACCCTTCGGCGCTCCGGTGGAGCCGGAGGTGTAGATGCAGTACGCGGCGGCGTCGGGGCCGAGGTCGTCGACGAGATCACCGGCGCTGCCGGTGATCTCGTCCGCGTCGAGCCGGATCAGTGCGCCGGCCGTGTCCGGCAGACGGCCGGCGAGCTCGCGTGTGGTGATCACCACGCGGACACCGGCGTCGGTGACCATGTAGTCCAGGCGTTCCTGCGGATAAGCGGCGTCGAGCGGGACGACCACGCAGCCCGCCTTGAGGATCGCGAGCACCGCGACGACCAGCTCGGCCGATCGGTCCAGGCACAGACCGACCATGTCCCCCGCCACCGCGCCGCCGGCGAGCAGGTGCCCGGCGAGCCGGTCCGCCCGCCGGTCGAGCTCGGCGTAGCTCAGCCGTTCCGCGCCGAACTCCACGGCGGTGCTGTCCGGCGTGCGCCGCACCTGGTCCTCGATCAGCCGGTGGACCGGTTCGCGGCGGTACGGCGTGCGCGCGGTGTTCCAGTGGCGCCGGATTTCCTCGTGGTCCTCCTCCGACAGCATCGGCAGGGTCGCCACCGCGGCCGCCGGGTCCGCGACCGCGGCCGCGAGCAGCGAGGTGAAGTGCCGTGCCACCGCGGCGATCGTCCGCGGCTCGAACAGATCGGCGTCGTAGACCCAGCACAGCGCCGCACCGCCGGCCGTCCGGCGGGCGGTGACCACGGCGTCGTGCAGCACGTGCGCGGGCGGCACGTCGAAGTGCGCGACGTCGAGCCCGGTGGCCGGTGCGAGCGGTGCGGCAGTGTCCAGTTCGGACTCGAAGAGCAGCTGGAAGAGCCCGGCCGCGGCGGTGTCCGGGCTGCGGCCGAGCGCGCGGGTGAGGTGCTGGAACGGGTGGTCGCGGTGTGCTGCCGCCTCGGTGAGCTGCCGTGCGGTCTCGTCGAGCAGCGTCCGGAAGCCGGTGCCGGGTGACATGGCGAGGCGCAGCACCGCGACATCGCCGATCGGTCCCGCCGTGCCAGCGGGCCGGTCACCGGGCAGGTGGTGACCGAAGACCACTTCGGACCGTGCCCCGTAGCGGTGCAGCAGGGCGGCGAAGCACGCCGCGAGCACGACGGACAGCGAGCAGCTCGCCTCGTCCGCCAGCTGTCGCGCGTCCGTCAGGAGCTGGTCCGGCACGGGTTCGCAGTGCCGGCCCGCCCGGTGCTCACCGCTCGCCGGCCGCGGGCGCGAGAGCGGCAGCTGGGCGGGGGCCGGTTCGCCGTCCAGCAGCGACAGCCAGTGATTCCGGTGCGCCGCGAGGGTTTCCGCGTCCACCGCGTGCTGCCGGGCGGCGTGGGCGGAGTACCTGCCGGCCGGGCCTGGCTCGGTGCCGAGGAGTTCGGCGAGCACCAGTGCCAGCGTGCCGGCGTCACCGACGGCCGGATGCATGGTGAGCACGAGGACTTGCCGGTCGGCGGCCACCTGCACCAGCAACATCCGCCACAACGGGGCGGTGCCGAGGTCGAAGGGCCGCGCCACGAACGTCCGTGCGACATCGTGAGCGTCCACTTCGGACGCGGTGACGACGGTGAGATCGATGTCACACCGCTGGTGGATGATCTGCTCCAGCCCGTTCGCCGTGTCGCGGAGACCGGTGCGCAGGATCTCGTGCCGCGCGGCCGTGCGCTGCGCTCTTTCTGTCAGCGTCTCGGGTGACAACGCGCCGGTCACCAGCAGTGCCTGGTGCACACCGGGGGTGCGGCCGGACGTCAAGCGGTCGGTGACGTAGGCGCGTTCCTGTTCGTAAGACGCGCGGAAAACCTCGTGATCAGGCATGAGAATTGATCGGCCGCTTTCGTCACACAGAAATGGGAACTTCGTGAACGTTCAGGCCTGAAAGCAGTTTTTCATACATTTCAGCCACCCCCCCAGGTGTGAGTGAAAGCGGGAACGGGCGCGCGTGCCGAATCGACTCGGTGTTTCCGCGCTCTTCCGAGTCTGGGCACTCTAGCCCGGTCGAGCGAGTCCCGACAAGGGTGTGATCTCGAATCGCTCGGTCGACTGCCCTGATCACAGGGTTGCGGGACGGCTGGATCTGGGTACTATGGCCGCGACTGCCTGGGGGTTGTGGATATGCGTGTATTGGACCGTGCGTGCCTTCTGGTATGCGATTGGGTCGCGGATCGGTTCAGTCGTTGACGCGCGAGCCGGTGTATTCGAAATCACTTGTGCCGGGGGCTGGTGCGATGCATTCCAAGGCAGCTGCGGCGGATGTCGCGCGCGAACTCGTGCCGCTTCTGCGGGCACACGCGCGTGAGGTCGACGCGAAAGCCGCTTTTCCGGTCGAAGCGTTGCGCGCCTTGCGGGACAGCGGGCTGATGGGCCTGCTCGTCCCCCGGGAACACGGCGGAATGGGCGGTGACGTGCACGACGTCGCCGAGGTCGGCCGCGTGCTCGCACACGGCTGCGCGTCGACGGCGATGATCTGGGCGATGCACTCGCAGCAGGTGGACTCGATCGTCGCGTTCGCGGACGCGCGCTTCGCCGAGCGGTTGCTGCCCCGCGTCGCCGCCGGCGAGGTCTTCATCGCGTCGGTGACCACGGAACCGGGCAGTGGCGGGCAGATCCTGCGTGCCTCGGCCTCGCTGACCGGTGGCACCGGAACCCTTGCCCTGGACCGGAAGGCGCCGATCGTCACCGGTGGCGAACACGCCGACGGGTTCCTGATCACCATGCGGGACAGCGCCGAGTCCTCCGCCGACAGCGTCACCCTCGTGTACGCCGACCGCGACCAGCTCAGCCTCGAGTTCACCGGCGACTGGGACCCCATGGGCATGCGCGGAACCCGCAGCATCGGCATGCGCATCACCGGTGAGGTCGAACCGGACCAGGTGGTCGGGGAACGCGGTGGCTTCCGGCGCGTGGCGCTGGCGAGCATGGTTCCGCTCGCCCACGTCGCGTGGTCGGCCTGCTGGCTCGGCGCCGCCCAGTCCGCGCTCTCCGACGTGGTGCGGCTCATCCGGTCCGCCGCGAAGCCCGGCGGCCTCGACCCGCATTCGGACCTGGTCACCGAACGGCTCGCACGGGTCCGCATCGACCTGGAGCTGGTCAGCGGATACCTGCGGCAGGTGTGCGACAAGGTGGCGGCGCACCGGGCGCAGGGGCGCCCGCTCGACGACACCGCCACCCAGATCCACCTCAACACCCTCAAGGTCGCGGCGGCCGAGCTCACGTTCGGGGCGGTGGACCGGCTGGTGCAGCTGTGCGGGATGGCGACCGGCTACCTCAAGACGTCCGAACTCCCGCTGGAACGCCATTTCCGCGACCTGCGCTCGGCGTCGCTGAACATCGCGAACGAGCGCCTGCTCAAGGTCACCGGCGCACTGTCCTTGATGGACAGGCCGGTCACTCTCATCTGAAGGGGGAGCCCGCATGGCCACCACCGAATGGCTGCCCGAGTTCGAAACGGTCGTGCGGCGGCACCTGCCGCTGCTCGACGCGAACACGCCGATCACGCCGGACCTGGCGCTGGCCGATCACGGGCTGAACTCGCTCGCGATGATCCGCCTCCTGGTGGACATCGAGGACGGGTTCGGGGTGGAGTTCCCGGACGACGTGCTGGCCGCGTCGGCCTTCCGCACGGCGGGTGCGTTGTGGACGGTGCTGAATCAGGTGCTGGCCGCCTGACCGGCGTTCGACACGGGTTGGGGGTCTGTGTGCGTGACGGGATCGCGTTGTCGTCCGGCCAGCAAAGGCTGTGGCTGATCCAGAGGATGAATCCGGCGGAGACCGCCTACAACCTGCCGCTGGCCCTGGCGCACCGCGGCGGGTTCGACCTGGCGGCGCTGCGTCGCGCGCTCGACGTGCTGGTGTCCCGGCACGAGGTGCTGAGGTGGCGGTTCGAGGCCGACGAGGACGGGAAACCGCGCGCCCTCGACACCGCCGGCCACACCGTCGAGCTGGAGCGGGCGACCTCCGCGGACTGGCGCGCCGTCGCGGGTGCGTTCACCGACCGGCCGTTCGTGCTCTCCGAGGCTCCGCCGATCCGGGCGATCGTGGTGCATCTGCCGCAAGGCGGTGACGTGTTGTGCCTGGTGGTCCACCACATCCTCGTCGACGGCTGGTCGTTGCGCATCATCGCGCGCGAACTGTCCACTTTGTACGAAGCGGCGGCGGCGGGCCGGTCGGCGGACCTCCCGGCCGCAGCGGGCAGGTTCACCGATCACATCGCCAGGCAACAGGACGAGGCCGCCGACGCCGCGCGGCACGTCGAGCACTGGCGCCGCGAGCTCGCCGGGTTCGAGCCGCTGAGCCTCCCGCTGGACCGCCCACGTCCCGCGGTGGACGACTCGTCCGGTGACCAGGTGGTGTTCACCGTGTCTCCCGCGACGACGCTCGCGGTGCAGCGCCTCGCCTTCCGCAGCCGGTGCGCGTTTCCCAGCGCCCTCGCCGCTGCCTTCACGGCCCTGCTCGCGAGGCAGTGCGGCCAGGAGGACGTCACCATCGGCACGCTGCTCAGCGGTCGCCGGCGGGCCGACATGTCCGATGTGGTCGGTTTCTTCGTCAACACGGTGGTGCTGCGGGCGAACGTGGCACCGGACACGACGTTCCGCGAGCTCCTGCGGGCCGTGCACGGCGGGCTGGTAAGCGCCGACGAACACCAGGACGCGCCGTTCGAACAGGTGGCGGCGGCCGTTCACCCGGATCGCGAGGCCGGGCGCAGTCCGATCTTCGACGTCGTGCACGTGCACCACGGCGACCTCTCGGCCGGGGACACCGGATCGGACGTGCTGGAGCGGGTGGAGCTGCTCGCCCCGACGTCGCCCTACGACCTGGAGCTGAGCACGGCCGTGGTGGACGGCGCGCTCGACGTGGCGCTGACCTACCGCACGGCGCTCTTCGACCGGGCGACGGCGGAGCGGTTCGCGCGCCAGTGCGCCCTCCTGCTCGACGCGATGACCGCGGAACCGGACCGTCCCGTCGCCGAGATCGACCTGGTGACCGACGACGAACGCGCGCTGCTCGGGGCGTGGAACGACACGGAGGTGGCGGTACCGGACGTCACGCTCACCGAACTGCTGGAGGAGCAGGCGCGGCGCACCCCGGACGCGGTGGCGGTCGTCTTCGAGCAGGACCGGATCACGTACGCGGAACTGCACGAGCGGGCTGGCCGGCTGGCCGCGCTGCTGGCCGACCGCGGCGCGGCGCCGGAGACCTTCGTGGCGATCGCGGTGCCGCGGTCGGTCGAGCTGGTGGTGGCGCTGGTCGCGGTGCTGCGCAGCGGTGCCGCCTACCTGCCAATCGACCTCGGCCATCCGGTGGCCCGCATCGCGGACGTGCTCGACGAGGCGAAACCCGTCGCGGTGCTTACGCTCGCCGAACAGGCCGATCGGCTGTCGGGCACAGCACACACCGTGCTGGCCGTGGACGAGGTCGAGCTGCCGCCGGCCGAACCGCCGCGGGTGGTGCGCAGCGGTACCGACGCCGCCTACTGCATCTACACGTCCGGCTCGACGGGCAGGCCGAAGGGCGTGGTGATCGAGCACAGGTCGATCGTCAACCGCCTGCTCTGGATGCAGGCCGAGTTCGGTCTCGGCCACGACGACCGGGTGCTGCAGAAGACCCCGGCCGGGTTCGATGTGTCGGTGTGGGAGTTCTTCTGGCCGCTGATCACCGGTGCCACCCTCGTCGTGGCGGTGCCCGGTGGCCACCAGGACCCCGACTACCTGTGCCGGGTGATCACCGAGCAGCGGGTCACGACCGTCCACTTCGTACCGTCGATGCTGCAGGTGTTCCTCGCGAGCCAGGACGCCGCGGCGTGCGGCAGCCTGCGCAGGGTGATCTGCAGCGGTGAGGAGCTGACGTCGGCGTTGTGCGAGCGGTACGCGGAGGTGCTGTCCGCGGCGCTGTACAACCTCTACGGGCCGACCGAGGCCGCGGTCGACGTGACGAGCTGGCGCTTCGATCCGGCGCGGCCGCCGCGCGGGTTGGTGCCGATCGGCGCACCGGTGTGGAACACGCGGGCGCACGTGCTGGACGCGCGCGGACGGCAGGTTCCGGTCGGGGTCGTGGGAGAGCTGTGGCTCGCGGGCGTCCAGGTCGCCCGCGGGTACCTGAACCGGCCCGGTCTGACGGCCGAGCGGTTTCGCGTCGAGCCGGGTGGGGACGGCCGCATGTACCGCACCGGCGACCTGGTGAAGTGGACGCGGTCGGGAGAGCTCGTCTACCTCGGCCGGGCCGACGACCAGGTCAAGATCAGGGGTGTGCGGGTCGAACCCGGCGAGGTCGCCTCCGTCCTGACCCGGCATCCCGGGGTCGAGCACGCCGCGGTGGTCGCGCGCGAAGGTGCGCTCGTCGCCTACGTGGTGCCGGATGCGCGGTCGGCGGCACCGGTGCGCCGGCTGGCGGCGCTGGAGCAGAGCGGCGCGCTGACCGGCCTGCCCCGGCACGAGCTGTCCGGTGGTGCGGTGCTCGTCGGCCGGGGTGACGCCGAGGTGAGGTTCCTGCACGAGGAGATCTTCGAGCGCCGCGAGTACCTGAGGCACGGCGTGACGATCGGTGCGGGTGCCGTCGTCTTCGACGTGGGGGCGCACATCGGTGTGTTCTCGTTGTTCGTCAACAAATGCGCGCCGGACGCGATCGTGTACGCGTTCGAACCGATCCCGGACCTCTTCCGCGAGCTCGCGATCAACACCGAGATCCACGGCGTGACCACGCGGTTGTTCAACTGCGGGCTCGCCGACGTGCCCGGTGAGGCCGAGTTCACCTTCTACCCGCAGCTGTCGATGCTGTCCGGCCGGTACGGCGACGCCGCCGGGGACCGGGAGCTCGTCGACGCCCAGGTGGCGCGGGACGTCACCGAGGAGGTGGCGGCCGAGCTGAGCGAGCTCGTGGCCCGGCGCATCGAGGAGCGCCAACTCGTCAGGTGCGAGCTGCGGACCGTCTCCGACGTCATCGACGAACACCGGGTGGACGCGGTCGACCTGCTGAAGATCGATGCCGAGCGGAGCGAGCTCGAAGTGCTGTGGGGCGTCCGGCCGGAGCACTGGTCGCGGGTCCGGCAGGTCGTGGTGGAGGTGCACGACGAACACGGCCGCGCGGACGAGGTCGTGGCACTGCTGACGGCGCAGGGCTTCGCCGTGTCCGTCGACGTCTCCTCCCCGCTGAGCGACACGCCACTGCGCAACGTCTACGCGGTGCGGCCCGGCACGCCGCCGTCGCGACGCGCGGAGAACTCTCAGGAACCGGCCTGGCGCAACCCGGCGGCACTCGAAGCCGCACTGGCCGAACACGCTCGCGCGACGCTCATCGACCAGATGCGACCGACCGGTTTCGTCTTCCTCGACCACCTGCCCGTGACCGCCAACGGCAAGCTGGACCGGCGCCGGTTGCCCGCACCGCGGCGACGCACCGGTACGGCGTCGCTCACGCCGCGTTCGCCGCGGGAACGCCTGCTGTGCGACCTGTTCGGCGAGGTGCTCGGGGTCGATCGGGTCGGTGCCGACGACAACTTCTTCGAGCTGGGCGGGCATTCCCTGCTCGCGGTGCGTCTGCTCGCGAGGGTCAAGGCCGCGTTCGGGGTGGAGCTCTCGATCGCCGAGGTGTTCCGCTCGGCGACACCCGCCGCGCTGTGCGCGCGGCTCGACGAGAGCAGTCGCGCCGCCCGTCCGCCGATCGTCGCGCGTCCCCCGGTGCAGCGCGTTCCGCTGTCCGCCGCGCAGGCGCGGATGTGGTTCCAGCACAAGCTCGACGGCCCGAGTCCGGTGTACAACCTGCCGGTGGTGCTGCGGTTCACCGGAGCGCTGGAGCGGGACGCGCTGGTCGCGGCGGTGGCTGACGTCGTCCGCCGGCACGAGCCGCTGCGCACCCGCTACCCCGAGGTCGACGGTGTGCCCTGGCAGGAAGTGCTCGACGTCGTGCCGGAGACGACGGTGGTCGAGGTCGGCGCGGAGGAGGAGCTGCAGCGAGAGCTGGGCGCCACGGCGAACCACGAGTTCGACCTGACGCGGGACATCCCGGCGCGGGCCTGGCTCTTCGCCGCCGGGCCGCACGACCACACCCTTTTGTTGCTGTTGCACCACATCGCGGCGGACGGCTGGTCGTTGGGGCCGCTGCGGCGCGACCTCGCCGAGGCGTACCTCGCGCGGTACCGCGGCGAGGCACCGGTGTGGGAACCGTTGCCGGTGCGGTACGCGGACTACGCGCTCTGGCAGGCCGAAATGCTGGCCGCGCAGGATGATCCGGCCGGCATCGCCGGACGCCAGGCCGCGTACTGGCGGCGGGCGCTCGACGGTGTGCCGCAGCGGCTGGAGCTGCCCGCCCGGCCGCAACCGGGCAAGCCGGGGCACGAGGGCGGCTGGGTGCCGATCGAGCTGCCGCCCGATCTCCAGGCCGTGGTGCGGCAGGCCGCGGCGGCGGGGCAGGCCAGCACGCCGATGGTGCTGCGCGCGGTGCTCGCCGTCCTGCTCGGCAGGCTCTGCGCCGCGACGGACATCCCGATCGGCGGTGTCACGGCCGGTCGCGCCGACGCGGCGGTGCACGACCTCGTCGGGTTCTTCGTGAACACCGTGGTGTTCCGCTACGACCTGGCCGGCGCGCCGTCGTTCGACGAGCTGCTGGGCAGGGTGCGGGAGGTCGACGTCGCGGCGTACGACCACCAGGACCTGCCGTTCAACCGGGTGGTCGAGATCGTCAACCCGGTCCGCACCAACGCACGGCACCCGCTGTTCCAGGTGATGCTCGCCTTCGAACAGGAGACCGGTGACGAGTTCGCCGTGCCGGGCCTGGACGTCACCTCGACGGTCGCGGGGCTCGACACCGCCAAGTTCGACCTGAACTTCTCCTTCACCGAACGGCAGGACGAGCTGACCGGTGCGCTGATGTTCGCCGCCGACCTGTTCGACCGGGCCACCGCGCAGCGGCTCGCCGAGCAGTACACGCGGCTGCTGCGCGCGTTGCTCACGGCGTCCCACCTCCCGATCACCGAGATCGACGTGGGCGACGACTCCCTCGGCCGGCTGCCGGTGACCACCGGCGGCACCCGGAACCGGCGCCGTCCGGCGGCACCGCGCCGGCGCACCGGTACGGCGTCCCGCGCGCCGCGTTCACCGCGCGAGGAGCTGCTGTGCGAGCTGTTCAGCGAGGTGCTCGGCGTCGAACGCGTCGGTCCGGACGACAACTTCTTCGAGCTGGGCGGGCATTCCCTGCTCGCGGTGCGGGCGGTGGCGCAGATCAGGTCCGTCCTCGGCGTCCGGGTGGCGGTCCACGACGTGTTCGACGCACCTACGGCCGGAGAGCTGGTCGGGCGGATCGAGCGCGAGATCGGTGCGGAGACGGGGCCGTTGCTGCGGATCCGCGACGGCGACGGGCAGCCGATCTTCTTCATCCACCCCGCCGTCGGCCTGAGCTGGTGCTACTACCCGTTCGTGAAGCACCTCAGGAACGTCCCGCTCTACGGGGTGCACGCGCCGGGACTGGCCGGCCCGCTCAGCGCCGAGCCCACGCTGGCCGAGCTGGCCCGCGGGTGCGTGGAGATCGTGAGGTCGGTGCGCCCGGCCGGGCCGTACCGGCTCGTCGGCTGGTCGTTCGGCGGCAACCTCGCCCACGAGATGGCCGTGCTGCTGCGGGAAGAGGGAGAAACGGTCGATCTGCTCGCCGTCGTCGACGGGTACCCGCACGCCGGCGTGGCACCGGGCGGCGCGCTGCCGGAGCGGGCCACGCCGGAGGAGGTGCGGGAGGTCTGCGCGGGCCTCGACCTCGACGACCGGCAGGTGGCACGGATCAGCGAGGTGTGGACGGCGAACACCCGCGCCGTCGTGGCGCACGAACCGCGCTGGTTCGACGGGATGCTCACGTTCTTCCGCGCGGACTGGCCGGACGACGCACAGCTGTCGGCGCGGCGCTGGCTACCGCACGCGCACACGGTGGTGGAACATCCGCTGGGTGCGAGCCACAACGACGCCATGCGGCCGGAACCGCTCGCCCGCATCGCCGCAGTGCTGCGCGGGTTCGACGTCGACCAGAGGAACTGAGGAGCAGATGCAGACACACGCCACCGCGAGGGACACGGCGTCCCCGGAGATCGAGCTGGCGCTGCTGTTGTCCACGCCGGAGCTCACGCCGGACGAGCGGTCCGCGCTGCGCGAGCGCATCACCGGCGTGCTCGACTGGAACCAGGTGCTGGGGATCCTGTTCGCCCACCGCACCGTGGGCACCGCGTGGCTCAACCTCTCCGGTCTCGGGGTCGACGCCCTGGAGGCGTTGCGGCCCTACTACGTCGTGCCCAGCCTGCAGATCAACTACGAGGCGCAGCGCATGTACGGGATCGACCAGACCCGTGGCACGGCACGGCTCATGCGGGCGTTCGACGAGGCGGGGATCCGCTGCGCGATGATGAAGGGTGCCGCTGTCGCCGCGATGGCGTACCCCGACCCCTCGGTCCGGCTCTACGTCGACAACGACCTGTTGTTCCACCGCGAGGATCTGCGCGCGGTGGGCGAGGTGCTGCGGGATCTCGGCTATCGCCAGGGCGTCTGGGACCCCGTCGAACGCGTCGTGCAGCCGGCCTCCCGCAGCGAGATCCTGCTGCACGCCGTGCATTCCCACGAGACGTTCCCGTACGTCGGGCTGATCGGCGAACCTCTGATCCACGGCGCGCACGAGGTGGACGTCCACTTCTCCATCGACCTGCTGACGAGCAACAACAGTGACGACGCCGTGGCCGAGCTGCTGTCCAGGCGGATCCAGGTGGAGGGTGCCAGCGGCGATCCTCTGTGGACGCTGGACCACGACGACATGTTCCTGTTCGTGTGCGTGCACTTCCAGCGCGAGGCCGTCCACCTGAGCGAGGTCGAGACGACCAAGGACCTGGTGCTGTACAAGGCGATCGACCTGCTCGGCATGATCAGCGGGGCCGGTTCGCGGATGGACCTCGCGACGGTGGTGGAACGGGCTCGCGCGCTGGGGTTGACGCGGGAGGTGTACTTCAGCGCGCACTACGTGGACGTGCTGTTCCCGAACCGGGTGCCGGCGGCCTTCCTGGAGGAGCTGCGGCCCGACTCCGTCGAGTACCTCGACGAGGTGTGGGACAACGACGGCCCGGTGCACCGGTGGCGGCAGGGAATGTTCGAGCGCTTCTTCGACATGCGGCGCTTCGGCGAACTGGAGGACAGGTGACCACGGCGGCGGTGCGGGTACGCGGTCTCACCCGGGAGTTCACCCGTCGTCGTGCGCAGCCGCGGCTCGCACTCGACGCGGTGGACCTCACGGTGGAGGAAGGTGAGGTGCACGGCCTGCTCGGCCCCAACGGTGCCGGCAAGACGACGCTGTGCAAGATCCTGAGCACGGTTCTGCTGCCCACGTCGGGCACGGCGCTGGTGAACGGCTTCGACGTCGTGCGCGAGACCAAGCAGGTGCGGCAGGGGATCGGCATCGTGTTCGGTGGTGAACGCGGCCTCTACACCAGGCTCACCGCGCGGCAGAACCTCATGTACTGGTCGGCGCTCTACCAGCAGCCGACGCGGGTGGCCAAGGCACGGGTCGCCGAGTTGCTGGAGAGGATGGGGCTGCTCGAGCGCGCCGACGACGCGGTCGAGACGTTCTCCCGCGGCATGAAACAACGTCTGCACCTGGCCCGCGGTCTCATCGGTGACCCGCGGACGTTGCTGCTGGACGAACCGACCGTCGGCATGGACCCGGTGGCGGCGCGGGACTTCCGCTCGCTGGTCGCGGAACTTCGCGGTGAGGGCAGGTCGATCCTGATCACCACGCACGACATGGCCGAGGCGGAGTCGGTGTGCGACAAGGTCTCGCTCATCGACGGCGGAAAGGTGATCGGCACGGAGTCGCCGAGGACGATCGGCGGCTGGATGTCGAAGTACGAACGGGTCCGGGCCCAGGGCGTGCCAGAAGAGGTGCGGGCGAAGTTGCGCGCCCTGCCGGGCGTGTCCGAGGTGCGCGTCGAGGACGACGAGGAGGTGCTGGTCTCGGTGGACGCGGAGGGTGCGGCCGCCAGGGTCCTGCGGACGCTGGTCGACGCGGGGGTCAGCGCGGTGTCGACCTCGCGGCCCAGCCTCGAGGAGGTCTACCTCCACGTCATCGGGGACCGCGGGCTGGCGGTGCGGTGATCGGCCTCTTCCTCGCGGCGATGAGGTTCCAGGCGCAGGTGGTGCGCCGGGAGCCGGACTACCTCATGTCGCTGGTGACGATTCCGCTGCTGACGGTGGCGTTCCTGGCCATCATGGGCAACGCCGGCCGTGCGGACCTCGCCCCGTACGCGGTGGTGGGCGCGGCGCTGATGACCATCTGGGCGACGGCGTTGTTCGTGTCCGGTGAGCTGATCGACGCCGACCGCTGGGAGGGCACCCTCGAAGGGGTGCTCGCCGCCCCGGCGCCCTACCAGGTCGCGTACCTGGGGCGGATCGCCACCGTCACGGTGATCAGCTTCCTCGGCCTGGTCGAGAGCGCGCTGATCGCCTGGCTGGTGTTCGGGGTGACGTTCCCGGTGCCGCACGCAGGATTGCTGGTGCTGACGCTGGCGTGCACCGCGTTCTCGATGGTCGGCACGGCGTCGATCATGGCACCGCTGTTCGTGCTCGCCCGCTCGGCGCGGATCTTCCAGAACTCGTTGTCGTACCCCTTCTACCTGCTCGGCGGCACGGTGGTGCCGGTCGTGCTGCTGCCGGAGTGGCTGCGGCCCGTCTCGAAGGCGATCTTCCTGTCGTGGGCGTCCGATCTCCTGCGGGACTGCCTGCGCGCCGAGGAACCGGTGGCGGCTCCCGCGCGGCTGGGTGTGATCGTCGGGCTCGGCGTCCTGGGCTTCGGCATCGGTCATCTGCTCACCAGGGCGGTGTTCAAACGCGTGCGCGAGAACGGTTCGGTGGGATTCGCATGAGGAACACCGCACGGGTGCTGAGGTACGCGTTCGCCAGCGCGATGGCGGACCTGCGCGCGACCTACACGTGGAAGTCGTGGGGACTCGCCTGGCTGCTGCGGATGTTGTTCCAGGTCACGCTGTTCGCCTTCATCGGCAAGCTGATCGGCGACCCGCGCGTCGTCGAGTACCTGGTGATCGGCAACAGCGTCTTCATCACCGCCGACGTGGTGATGCTGGTGTGCGCCAGCACATCCTGGGAGAGGATGTCCGGCACGCTGCCGCTGCTGGTGGCGAGTCCCGCCGCGCCGTTCACGGTCTTCACGGGCCGCAGCGCGCAGTGGCTGCTGGACGGGCTCGCCTGCAGCACCATCTCGCTGCTGGTGCTGCCGCCGTTCCTCGGCGTGCAGCTGCCGCTCGGCACCAGGCTCGCGGTGGTGCCGCTGATCGCGGTGATCGCCGTGAGCGTGTACTTCTTCGGGTTGGTGCTGGGCGGCCTCGCGCTGCGGGCGATGGCGGCACGCAACCTCATCGGTCGTGTGGGCAGCATCGGGCTCATGCTGCTCACCGGTGTTCAGGTGCCGGTGTCGTTCTGGCCCACGCCGCTGGAGTCCCTCGCCCAGCTGCTCCCGCTCACGCACGGCCTCGGTGCCGTGCGTGCCGCGCTGGGCAACGGGTCCGCGAGCGACGTGCTGCGCGGCATCGCGCTGGAGGTCGTGGTGGGCGTCGGCTGGGCGCTGGTGGCCGCCTTCACCTACTGGCGGCTCACCGCGAGCGGCCGGCGCGACGGCACGATCGAGTTCGGCGGATGAGGAGCGCGGCGATGACGTTGTGGCTGCCCGTGTCGAACAGGCGCGGCGACCGGTCGATCTGGCGGGCGGATCGCCGGCTGCCGGAAGGCTGGTGTGCGCTCGGGCCCGCGACCGACCGCGAGCAGGCCTTGGCGGTCGCCGCGGAGGCCGGCCGGCGCACACCGGGGCCGCACGGCGGTTCCCCGACGGTGGACGGCGTGTGCGCCGAGGTGGCGAGCCGCCATCCCGATCGCGTCGCGGTGCTCGACGGGGACCGGGAGGTCACGTACGAGGAGCTGCTCACCCGTGCCGCCGGCGTGCGCGCCGGCCTGGTGCGGCTCGGGGTCCGCCGGGGTGACGCGGTCGGCGTGTGCCTCGACCGCGGCACCGAGATGATCGCCGTGCTGCTCGGAACTCTCATGGCTGGCGCCGCCTACGTGCCGTTCGACGGCCGTTCCCCGGCCGCACGGCTCGAGTTCGTGGCGTCCGACGCGGAGGTGGTCTGCGTGGTCGCCTCCGAGTCCTACCTGGAGGCCTGCACCGCCGTCGGCGTGCCGGTGGTGCGGCCGGAGGAACTCGACGACGAGCCGCTGCGGCAGTCGAGCGCGAGCGAACCGGACGACGTGGCCTACGTGATGTTCACCTCGGGTTCGACCGGCAAACCCAAGGGCGTGGAGGTCACGCACCGCAACGTCGTCGCGTTCCTCGACGCGACGGCCGCGTTACTGCCCGCGTCCGCGCCGGAACGGGTGCTGTTCGGTACCAGGCTCACGTTCGACATCGCCGGGCTGGAGATCTACCTCCCGCTCAGCCGGGGTGGCACGTGCGTCGTCGCCCCGGACACCCCGCTGCTGCGACCGCGATCGCTGGCCAGGCTGATCAACGCGGTGCAGCCGACGCTCGTGCAGGCCACGCCCGTGCAGTGGCGCCTCCTCCTCGACGCGGGTGCCACCTTCGGCGCCGAGCAGACGCTGCTGTGCGGAGGTGATGTCCTGCCACCTGGCCTGGCCGCACAGCTGGCCGGGCTGACCGCATGGAACGTCTACGGCCCGACGGAGGCGACGGTGTGGGCCACGGCCTGGCGGGTCACGCCCGGTGCGGTGCGCATCGGCAGCGCCATGGACCACGCGACGGTGTACGTGCTCGACGAGCACGGTGATCGGGCAACCGAGGGAGAGCTGTTCATCGGCGGGCCGGCGGTCGCCACCGGTTACCGGGGCAGGCCGCGGCTGACGGCGGAACGGTTCGTGCCCGACCCATACTCCCCGGTCGCCGGTGCTCGCATGTACGCGACAGGAGACCTGGTGCGTGTCCACGGCGACGAGCTGGAGTTCCTCTGCCGCAACGACAACCAGGTCAAGCTCAACGGAGTCCGGCTGGAGCTGGGCGAGATCGAGTCGCTCGCGGCCGGCGTGCAGGGGGTGCGCGCCGCGGTGGCGGTGGTCGTCGCGAACGACGGGGTCAAGACGCTGCAACTGTTCCTGGACGCGCCGGTGCCTTCGTCGTGCGACGCGGTCCGGTCCGCGCTGGAACAGCACTTGTCGTCGTCGGTGATGCCCAGCCGCATCGTGGCGATCGACTCGTTCCCCACGACGGCGAACGGCAAGATCGACCGGAAAGCTCTGGTAGCCCTTTGCTGAACGGCGTTGAACAGCTCGGAAGGCGGCATGGTGGCCCATTACTACGACGTATTCGCCGAGGTGTACGACGAGCGGTGGGGGCAGCAGGACTACGCCGGTGCCGAGCTCGCGTTCCTGCGGGAGCTTGCCGGAGACGGGTCCGCGCTGGAGGTCGGCATCGGCACCAGGCGGGTCGCGATCCCGCTCGCCGAGGCCGGTGTCACGGTGGTAGGCGTCGACCCGTCACCGAAGATGCTGGCCGTGCTGGCGCGGAAGCTCGCCGGTGCGCCTCACCTGAAGGTGGAGGCCGGCGTGGGTGACATGACGCTCGCCGGCGTGACCGGTCGGTTCGGTCTCGTCTTCTGCGTCTACCACACGCTCTTCTACGCGGACTCACGCGAGGAGCAGCAACAGTTCTTCCATCGGGCCGCGCAGCTGCTTGCTCCCGGCGGTGCCGTGGTGGTCGAGGGCTACCAACCCGGACAGACCCGCAGAGCACGCTGGGCCAAGGGAGTCCGGGTCTGCGAGCTCTCTCCCGACGGCTTCGAGTACGAGCTCTACCGGCACGACGAGGCGAACCAGACGCTCGAGGTCGGCTGCTACTCCTTGGCCGGCGCGCAGCTCCAGTACTCCTACTGGGTGGAGCGCTACCTCACTGCGGGCCAGACCGACGAGCTTGCGGCCGAGGCCGGGCTGGCGCTGAGCGAACGCTGGGGCAGCTATGCCCGTGCTCCGTTCGACGACGCGAGCAGCCGGTGCGTGTCGGTATATGTGAGCTCATCGAGCTGACGTTGTAGGTTCCTTTGTGGATGGTCGCACCTCGATCGGAGGTGCGCGCCGTGTGAGCGCGGGGAGTGATGGCGTCGATCGCACTGGCGGGTGAACGCGTGCACGCGTCGTCCGCCTGGTTGGACGCAGCTACCACGTACACCACACCAGACGCGATCGACCTGGCCACCGAGGTGTTCGTCGTCCCGTTGAGGCTGATGTTGGCGACCGCCGGTTTCACCGCGTTGGCCGTGACCCAGTCCACGCCGGCGATGAGCGCCGCGAACGTCCCGTTCGCCGAACAGTCGAGCACCCGGACCTGCACCAGGGTCACGCCTTTGGCCCTGCCGTGGCGCGCACCACCGAGGATGCCGACTACATGCGTGCCGTGCCCGTTGCAGTCGTCGGTGCCGGTTCCGCCGATCGCGTCGAATCCGCTCCCGACTCGGCCACCGAGCTCCTCGTGTGTCTTGCGGACGCCGGTGTCGAGGACGTGCCCATGCACGCCGGCGCCCACGTTGGGGAACGTGTACTTCGCGTTCATCGGCAGAGAAGGCTGGTTGACGCGATCCAGTCCCCACACCGCGTTCGGCTGAGTGTCTGCCGCAGAGACCGTGTGGTTCTGCTCGACGTAGTCCGCTGCCGGATTGGGTGCCAGACGTCTGGCCGCAGGCTCGGTCAGGTGCACCTCGAACCCGTGCAACGCGTTCGTGAAGACCCCGCTTCTCCGTGCCACCGTGCTCGCCCGCCAATCGTTGTGCGCGCCCAACGACAGCCGCTCCATCCTTGAGCACCATGATGTAACTGCCGGCGACCGCGGTCACGCCGCCTGCCGACCGAATCTTGCCTGGCGTTGGCGCGGCCAGCCCGTCGGTAGCGGTGCCCGACGAGTTCGCCGGACACCTGCTGCACCCGCTCGTCCGGCGGGTCGACGGCAGTACGCTGACGAGCCTCGTCCTGCGCACGCACTGTGCGGAGTTGTCGCCCCGCAGCGGGATCCCGTCGTCGTTGGTGGTGACCTCGGACCCGTTGCCGTGCACTACGAGCGGCAAGGTGGACCGCCGCCGGATCGGGTCGCCGTGACGTCCCAGCGCGAGGAGATCGCCCGGTTCGTCGTCGCCCAGTTCGGGCTGGACGTCGGTCCGGCGGAGCTGTCGCCGGACTATGACCTGCTGGAGGCCGGGGTGCTCGACAGTATCGGCGCGTACACGGTCGCCGCGTGGCTCGTGCGCCGGTATGACCTGGATCCGCGCAACCAGGAGGTTCTGCCGGAACAGGTGTCGTCAATTCGTGCGTCTCGCCGGGCTGGAGAATGAGCCGACCCGCAAGGCAATACAGGGGGCACTGGAACGGAGGCTAATGCTCGCCCCGCTGCACGCCTGGCCGACGTGTACTTCGGCAGCTGCGCTGACGAACTGAGCGTGCTCGAAGACCACGTGTACGGGCGCACCGGCGTCGCGATAGTGGTGGTGCGGGGCGGGGTCGGGATGATTGTTAGGCCGAGAACCTATGACCCCTTTACTCGGCCAATTACACTCAGAGGTGACCTGGAAGAACAGGCCGGAGCACGCCGCTCAGTCGTTCCACGACTGGGGGTCAAGGGGTCGCAGGTTCAAATCCTGTCGTCCCGACGGTCTGAATCAGCCCGCTGATTCTGGGTGAAAGCCCAGGTCAGCGGGCTTTTTCGTGCGCTCGAACGATCTTGTATTGATCATCATTTCCATGATCAACGGGCGGATGAAGGAGTGAATAAAGAGCCGCGGGCTCCTTCGTTTTGACTAACGCCAAATGGGGTCGCCACGAACGGGTGAACTTGCCGAACGGCCCTGAACAAGCGTCAACCAGCGCGAATCGACGTCATCGGTATCGAACCGGCCTGGTGGCGGGCTGTCGTGACAGATAGTGGCCGAGATGCTCCTCGAAGCTGCACGTGTGTCCAAACTGCGTCGTGCTGACCTGAACCGCAGCGACTGTCCCGTAAGACAGCCCAAATGGAGGCTGAGGTGCCTGGCTGACGGCCGTGCCTCACCTGCAAACGTGGTCATCGTCTACTTCGGACTACTTGCCAGCGCGGGAGCTCGCTGCGTCAAGTGATCAAGTGGTAGTTCTTGCCTTGTCAAGGTGTGCGCAGGTTGGAATCCCGGATCGGCGACAAACGCGTCCTGCTGTTGGTCAAAGCCTTTCTGAAATCCGGGATTCTCGGCCGGGACGGCCAGATCCGGGGCAGCGGCACCGGCACGCCGCAGGGCGGCATCCTCTCACCGTTGCTGGCCAATGTGGCGCTGTCGGTGTTGGACGAGCACTTCGACCAGCACACGATCAGCACCGTGGATCGAGCGAAACGGCGTCGGCACGGACTCGCCAACTACCGGCTCATCCGGTACGCGGACGACTTCGTGATCATGGTGTCCGGCGCACGGGCACAAGCCGAAGCGCTCCTTCCAGAGGTAGCAGCGGTGCTCGGCACGATGGGGTTCGCCCTGTCGGCCGAGAAGACAATGATCACCCACATCGACGAGGGGCTCGACTTCCTTGGCTGGCGCATCCAGCGCCACCGCAAGCGAGGCACAGCCACGCACTACGTCAACACCTATCCGTCGAAGAAGGCGCTCCGCGCGATCACGACGAAGGTCAAGACCGCTATCGGGGCACGAAGATCCCGTCACCATGGCCGAGCATGGCATGAGATAACTCGCCGCACGGAGGGGTTTGTGGAGCGCCGGATGCGTTGAGAGGCGCACGTCCGGTGCGGGAGGCGGCTCGGGGAAACGGACTGGCTGCAAGGCCAGCACTGCGTCCCGAGTCGACCTCACCCGGGCATGCTTCAGTCGGTCGCACGTGATGCTCGAACAGTGCGAACTGGCGTTGAACTCGCAAGGCCGCACACCTTCGACGTCAGTGCGATTCCAACAGAACTGGTCGGCGGAGATCTCAGCCTGGCGCGCCAAGCTGATGCCCGGCATTGGGAGGCGCACATGCGTCCGATCTCGGCGGACACCCTGCGCACCGAGCTGAAGGTCAGTATGGACCGAGCTCGCGAGCTGGTGGCAGCCCTTCGTGCCGAACTTGCCGACGTGGTTGTCGAGCGTTCTGGAGTTGTTCGGCAGGCCGCGGCGTCATCCAAAGGGTGACGTGCGACCTCCGGCCGCGAGGGCGTTCAGCCTGCTCGAAGGATCTCATGACCAAGCGCGACAACCGCGCTCACCACTGGCTTGTCTGTTTTTGTCAGACCCCCGGCGTAGCGTGAGGCCCACGGTGAAGGGAGTCGTAGGTATGGCCGATCACGCTGCAGAAGTATCCGGCTCGAAGGCCACGTCGGGTGCCGGGACGCAAGCTGGGGCGATCCCGAAGAAGATCGGCATCGGCGCGCACATCGGAGACAGCGGCGTGGCGCTCATCCACGTGATGGTCAACAAGATGGGCTTCGTTTGGCACGAGCGGACTGGGACCTTGGACGCCGGTATCGAGGCGAGATCGAGCTGCGTGACCCTTCCACTGGTGCGGTCGCCAACCGGGTGATCTTCGTGCAGAGCAAGGCTAGCGACCGGAACTTCCCAGGTGAGACCGACCGAGGCTTCCACTACCTGTGCAAAGCCGCAGACGTCGACTACTGGATGAGCGCCGACAACCCCGTCTTGCTGGTGTGCAGCCACCCTCAGACCGGTGAGGCATGGTGGATGCACATCCAGACTTGGTTCGCCGATCCTGGCCACCGCGCATCCGGCCGGATCGACTTCGACAAGAGCACCCAGCGCTTCGACCAGGACGCGGCCCATCGCCTTCTCAACCTCGCCGATCCGCACGGCAACGCACATGTCGCTATCGCCGAGCACAGGGAGGAGAGCCTCACCAGTAACCTGCTCCAGGTCGAGATTCCCGCCCTCCTGTACGGCGCTCCCACCAAGTACAGCGATCCACGCGACGTCACCGCCCGCCAGCGGGAGTTCGCCGAAGAGGACGTGCGTCACGACTTCATCCTGCGAGGAGGGCGCGTTTACAGCTGGTTGCCGCCCGAAGAGACCGCCTTGCGCCACGTCATCTGTGGTCCTACGGATGCGATCGAGACCGCGGAGTGGTCGGCGGATCCGCAACGACAGCGGTGGCTCGTCCAACTCATGAACTACGCCTTGCAACGCGATGTGCGAGCTGACTGCGCTTGGCACGGTGGGCGCAAGGTCGTGTACTTCCGTCCCACCTCAGACTTGAGGCCTCGCCAGATTCGGGGCGCGAGCGGACGCCAGTGCCTCGTCTTCAACCCCAAGTTCAAGAAGTCGGCTCCGCAGGAGATCAGCTACTGCAAGCACGCTGCGCTTGAGTGGCAGTTCTTGCTGCTCGACGGCCAGTGGTTCTGCGCGTTGACACCCACGTCGCACTACACCCGCGACGGGTACCGGGACTCCCTGTTCCTCTCGGACTTGCTGACAGGTATCAAGCAGCTCGACCGGAACCCTGCTGTTCGCGGGCAGACCGGGATGTGGGCCACCTACCTGCACGGTGAGGACGGGGTCTTCGAACCTCGCGAGACGCTGTTGACCTACGGCAGCCTCATGACCTTCACCGCCACACGGGCCATCGACGACCAAGCGTGGCTGGCTGATCCCCGCAAGGACGGTGCCGTCGCAGAGGACGAACCCGAGGTCTTCACCCTGTTCGAGGTGGAATCATGAAACTGACCGTTCTAGAGGAACCACTGCTGGAGTTCAGTGGCGGTGCCCGCCACATCGACCCGCGGCACGGGATCACCGACTACGGGCCGGCCGACGCCACCAACACCGCCGTGCGCACGATCCGACTCGGCATCGTCGGCACTCCGGCAGCCATCCAGGGCCTGCGGCGCTGGCTCGACGGGTGCCGTCAACCCATCTCCGCAAAGGACAGTCGCCTTGGACGGCTGTTTGTGCCGTTCCCCGGTTTCGACACGAGCACCGGATTCCGATCGACCCTCATGTGGGACTCACGACTGGAACGGCCGATCCGCGAGCGCGACCTGAAGAAGCTTGCCGACCTGTCTCCTCAGGCGGCGGTGCAGGCCGCTGTCGAGCTGTACATGGCCGAGCTCGACGTCCTCGACGAGGAACCGGGCTGCGACGTCGTCCTCATCGCACGACCGGAGCACCTTCCCGAACGTCCAGCACCCGAGGTAGATCCCGATGCCCCGTGGAAGAAGGCGCCACCAGCTGAGCCGGTCGACGACTTCAGGGCTGTGCTCAAAGCCAGGGCCATGCGGTACAGCCGCCCTATCCAGATCATCCGGCGCAGCACGTGGGACCCCACCTTCATCCCGCCGGGCGGTACCAAGCCCCGCCAGCAGGACGAGGCGACCAAGGCGTGGAATCTGCACACCGCCCTCTACTACAAGGCGGGTGGCGTGCCGTGGCGTCTCCCACGTGAGTCCACGGACCTCGACAGCTGTTTCGTCGGCGTGACCTTCTACCGCAGCGGTGACCACACCACCCTGGAGACCAGCGTCGCCCAGGTCTTCAACCAGCGCGGTGACGGTGTGATCGTTCGCGGAGCGCCTGCCAAGATCTCCCGGCACGACCGACAGCCACACCTCTCGGAAAAGGACGCACACGCGCTCCTGACCGACGCGCTCAGTCGCTACCGCAAAGAGCATCGCCATCTCCCCGCACGCGTCGTCCTCCACAAGACCTCCTCGTACCTGCCAGAAGAGACCGCAGGTTTTCGCGCGGCTGCGGACGACGCGGACATCGACACCACCGAACTCCTGTGGTTCCCCACGAACGACTCCGTGCGGTTGTTCAGACCAGGCGCCCACCCGCCGCTGCGGGGCACGCTGCTCAGCCTCGATGCTCATCAACACACCGTCTACACCCGAGGCAGCGTGCCGTTCTACGGCACATACCCCGGCATGTACATCCCGTCACCGCTCGCTTTCCGCATGATCGAGACCGAGTCCAGTCCCGAACATCTCGCTGAGGAGCTCCTCGCGCTGACCAAAATGAACTGGAATCAGACCCAGCTCGACGGACGCCTACCGATAACACTGCGCACTGCCGACAAGGTCGGTCAGATCCTGCGGCACCTCAGCCCGCAAGATCGCCCACAGGGCCGATATGCGTTCTACATGTAGGTGTACCGAACAGACTCAGGCTAATGCAGCGGCCACAACTCGCCCGGATCGGAACGCTGGGTGAGGACGGATTTGTCGGCGCCCAGGCGTACCGTTATTTCGTCACGACGGCGATCAGCGGAGCACGTGCGTGAAGGAGGTCGGAATGGGGTCGTTGACTGATCAGCTGTTGCACGGCGACCAGGACATTCCGTGCCCGGAGTGCGGGTTCGGGGTCTGGATCCGCCTCTCCGAGGTCGTCGCCGAGTGCGCTGTGCTGTGTCCCGTGTGTCGCACACGGGTGTGGCTGCGCGACGGCCGCGGTCAGATGTCGAACCTGGGGGCGGTTATTGAGTCTGAGGTCGAGCAATTGCTGAAAGGTTTGTTGTGATGAGGGCGCAAGAGGACCTCCAGGTCGCGATCCGCGAGCGGTTCCGCCGGTTGATGACCGCGCACTACGAGGACTTCAGTCATCAGATCGATCTCACCACCGCCTGGATCGAGAAACAGCCCGCCCTGGCCTCGATTCTCGTTGCTGCGGAACAAGTCGAGCCTGAACTGGATTTCGACGGCTGGCTTGCGATGTTGACGAACCGCCGGATGAGCTGGCCGGCCAGCACCGAGGAGGGCAAGGCCACGCTGGTGTGGAGGCTGATGAAGTACATCGGCTCGGACGAGATCAACACCCAGAACTGGCGGATGATCTTGTTTACCTTCTCCGGCAAGCTGAGCGAAGCGCCGCGTGAGATGAGCGAGCGCCTGCTGGCCGCGCTGTTCGATTTCCTCACCGAGCGTGTGGGCATGGACAGCAACATCCTGCACGTGCTCAACCGCTACGTCCGCAAGGTCGAGTGGTTCGACCGGGAGGCTCTCCATGCGGAGTACCTCGCCCAGACGCGTCGTGGCGAGGAGGTCTATGACCGGCACCTGCGTAGGTTCCTGTTCTCTGAAGGCATCAACATGCCGTTCTCTCAAGCAAAGTCCGCCTCGGGGCTCTCGGATGTCCTCACGGATCTGGACACCGAGGACCCTCTGGTCTGCGAGCTCAAGCTGTTCGACGCGGACAACCACGGCAAGCGTGTCATCGCCGCAGGCCTTAACCAGGTGACCCATTACGCGGGCGACTACAACAAAACCGTCGCCTACCTGGTGATCGTCAACCTGTCCGGTCGTGCGCTGGAACTACCTACCGATGGCGAGGCGAAGGTCTGGCCTCGCTACATCGAACTGGGTGGCGTGCGGACCTATCTCATCCCGGTGAGGGCGTTGCCGCCCGAGGCGTCCGCAAGCAAGCTCGGCAAGGCCTCCCCGGTGAGCGTGAGCCGAGAAGAGCTCGTCAACCCGGACATGACCTAGGGCCCGTCCTCAAAGCCAGAGGGTGAGGGTGGCCAGGTCGATCATGGCTTGGTAGGACAGGGCGGTCTTGTCGTAGCGGGTGGCGATCGC
>NZ_QLTT01000016.1 GCF_003269295.1 Lentzea atacamensis
GTTCATCGATCTTGGTCGACGTTGTTCTAGCAGGAACCCTGTTGCCCATCCCAGCAGGTTGACAGCTCCGCCCACTCCCTAACTTCCCGGCATTGCGCCTAGTCGTGCAGAACGCCCCGTCAGTCGTCGAACCTGGCCTGGCGCTGCCGCTACAGTTCGCCACGCCGGTGCCGCTGGCGTTCGACGTGAGTTCGTTCCAGGACAACGGCGACCGCACGGCTCGGATGTCGGCGCACCGCGACAGGAGTTCCACGTGGACAGTCCACCTCATCCTGGTCGACGAGGCGGTCTCGTCCTGCGTCTGGCAGCCGAGAATCCCTAGTGGGGTATCGACGTATCCATGGTGAGCTCGCGCTCTTGGGTGTCGCGATCGCTGCCTCCACTGTGTGGGAGATCCTCAAGAGTGCTGGCGTCGATCCGGCCTCGCGCCGGACGTGTGCGTGCCGAGAACCACGTCCGAGCAGCTCACCACGCAACAACGCGTGGTTGACCGTCGTGCTGAACAGTTCGTCGGCGTGATCGCTGAACAGACGCTGCCAAGCCGACGACGGCGTGACCGGCGAGCTGACCACCATGGCTTCGCCCCGATTGTTGGCGATCTTCACCACTGCGACCGCTGCGTTCTTCGGATCCGCGCCTACGCAGACCCTCAGTGGGCCGTTGATGTCGTCGAGGAAGATGCTGTGGTCCAGCCACTCCGTCGCACTTCGGCGCGTCCGCTCGGGTACCGAAGAACTTGCCCAGTGCGTTGGACGTGGCGCTGATGACGCCTTCGAACCACGACTTGAAGCTGAGGTGGTCCACCGACACCGTGCCTGTGCGCCCTGGCGCCCGGATGAGAGCAGTGTGCGCTGGAAGTCGGCGCGTCAGGCAGCTGCCGCGTGAGGGATCGCGGATGATTGCTCGATGGGTCGTCCACCATTCTTCGCCGTTCACGCGGAACGTCTGTGCCGGGTTCGCCGGCACGAGGACGGTGACGATGTGCCGTTCGAACTTGATAGCGACGGGTTCCTAAGCGGTGACTTCTCCCTCCTCAAAACGGGACAGGAGCCCGTCCCGGGGGCGTTGCTGACTCCGGAAGCGGCGGCGGCGGGAGGAGCACTCGTGCTGCTGGGCGAGCCGGGCGTCGGGAAGAGTTCCGCAATCCGCAGCTTGACGGCCGAACTGCCATGTCTCGATGACGTCCGCGGTGCCGCCCCTATGCACGCAATGCTGTGGGTTGACGGCGCCGACCTGATCGACGCTTCGTTCGACGGCCTGGTGGGCTGCGAGCTCGCCGCTCTTCACAGCACGGACGAGACGTGTCTCCGTCGGCTCACTCTGGTGCTGGACCAGCTCGACGAGAGCCCGATGCTCGACCGGCTGCCCGGCCGGCTCGATCGCGTGCTCCGTAGGGTGGCTCCTGGGACCGTGAGAATTCTGGTGGCGTGCCGCACTGCGGACTTTCGGCAGGTGATGAGGGAGGTACTGGCACGGCACTTCGAGAAGTGCGTGCTGGCCGATCTCGCTCCGCTGTCCCGGGCCGACGCCGTCCTGCTCGCGGGGACGAAAGTCGACGGCGAGGCCCTCGTCGATGCCGCCGTCGCGGTGGGAGCCGGAAGTCTTGCGAGCGTTCCGCTGACACTCGAACTGCTCGTCCGGATGTACGAGCGTGAAGACCAGCTGTTTGGAGACGCTGTAGCACTCTTCAAGCAGGGCATCTGGCAACTGGCGGAGGAACCCGATCCGGACCGTCCCCACAACGTCCACAGCGTGGAACAGCGTCTGGCCATCGCGGGACGCGTCGCCGCCAGGCTCCTGCTGTCGGGGAGACGCAGCGTGTGGCTCGGCAGCGGACTGGAAGCCGGGCAGTCCGACCTAGTCGCCGGCACCGTCGCTGGAGGTGTCGAGCAGACGCTGAGCGGGCCGTTCGACGTTCGCGAGGACGGAGTGCGGGAGACCCTGGGCACCGCGCTCTTCACCGCCCACGGCCAGGGCCGTCTCGGGTTCCGGCATTCGTCTTTGGCCGCCTACCTGGCCGCCGACTACGTGCGCAGGCGGAACCTGCCCCGGCACCAGCTCACAAGCCTCTTCCTCGTGGACGCCGCGGACCAGGACACGGCGAGCATTCCGGTGCCGCTGAGGGAAACCGCTGCCTGGCTGGTGGCGCTCGACCCCTCGAACACCGAGTGGCTGGCGGCCGCGGATCCCGAAAGTCTCATGGCGCACAGCGCGATCGTCAGCTCCGACGCCATTCGTGCACTCGTCGTGCGACGACTTCTCGACCGCGCCGACCAGGTGGAACTGAGCGAGACAGGTTGGCGCCCAGGCCGATGGAGAGTCGGCCACCCTGGGCTTGCCGAGCAACTCAGGCAGGTGCTGGAGCCCACGGTCGCGGAGCCTCCGGAGGGGTGGCTGGAGCTGGCGAGGATTCAGCTGGCGGTGAGGCTGGCGAGGGACTCCGCCGTGTCCGAGCTCGCGGAGACGCTTCTGAAGATCGCCGAGCACCCCGAGTGGGACACCGGTGTCCGGCAACTCGCGGCACGTACCGCGTTGGAGGCACACCCCAACGTCGCGGTGCCACGCCTACGTGCCCTCCTGCAGACACTGCTCGATCCCGCCGGACATCAGGCCGATCAGTACGACGAGTTGGAAGGGCTGCTGCTGCAGATCCTGTGGCCCGATCACCTCGCCATCGACGAACTCCTGCTTCACGTACGCGCACCGAGCCTCGCACGAGTGATCAGCACCTATGTGTTGTTCCTACACGGCTTCGCTGAAAGCGTCGAAGAGACTGACCTGCCCGCCCTGCTCGAGTGGAGCCTCGCGAGGGCCCGAAGGCCCGTACCCGCATCGCATTTCGCACCAGTCTCCTCAGCGGATCCGGCGGAGCACGGCCTGGGCGCCGAACCCGGAGGCAGCGTTCCGCACAGTCCTGTGCCGGACTACGTGGTCGAGGCGGTCGCCGAACGCGCGCTCGGATCGGTGAGCGCATTCAGCTACGTCGACGCGGTGGCTCTCATGTTGTGGCCCCGCTTGAGTCAATACGACCGGGTCGCCATACCCGCGCCGATGGACCTGGTCGCGGCGGACGGGACGGAACTCGATCAGGCTCGGTCGTTGAGGCGTGCGCTGGCACGATCGCTCGTGACGGTCGCGGTCAAGGAGAGCGGCACGAACCCTCCTGACATCTGGGCCGTTGTGGACGGTTGGCAGAGTGTCCCGCGTGTCGTGCCGAAGCGGTATGCAACGGGGGACGGGCGGCACCGCGGACGTCGCACCGCGTTGGTGGATGCTAACGACTTCGAGTGGGCGTTGAACGAGGCCGGCGCTGCACACTCGGCAGGCGAGGAGGACGTCGCTGAAGCGATGGGCCGTCTTGCGGCCTACCTGTTCGACGGCTTCAACAGGAATTCGTTCGAACTCGCCTACGCCCGGCAGGACAGTCCCGCCTGGGAGCACCTCAGATGGATCTACGACGGTGTGCCGCTCGACAGTCCGTACGCGGAAACCCTGCGGCGCGCGGCCAGACACTCTCAACCCAAGGTCTGGGACCAGTCCGCGGAGTTCATTGATGCTCAACGGCAGCGGCTGATCCTTGCGGGGGAAGGGGACTCGCACGCGTTCTGGCAACTCCTGTGGAACCTCCAGTTCGATCCGTTCACCGGCGAAGAGAGGTTCATCGGCTCAGACGACGACGTGCGGAGCTTCACCGGATTCGCCGTGCTCGGGGACGCCGCAGAGAACGCGATTCGGGCCGCGGGGCACCTCTACCTGGCCGCCGAGCACGACCACCGGGACAGCTGGCTAGGGGAGGCGAAGATCAACTATCTGGCTTGGGCCGGATGTATGACACTCGTGCTCCTGCAGCGGACGGATCGGCTGGAGGAGGTCGACCCGGCACGGTGGCACTCGTGGGCTGGGGCACTGCTGAGTCCGTGCACTGGGGCTAACGGCGGCGACAGGCTCGCTCGTCGCAAGCAGCTGCTGCAGCACGCGGCCCGGCATGCGCCCGGCGTCGTCGCAGCAGCGCTGCGGGCTCTCGTCGAGGGCGCACTTGCGCGGGGCGAGCATCCGATCGAACTCAACCACTTCGACGTGCGCCTCGGAGCCGAGATCGCCGACATGACGGCGGCGCTGGTGTCGCGGATCGGCGCGGCGCTCGGACAGGATCCCGACCGGGCTGATGCGATCGCGGCGCTGGCGACGACCCAGGCTCGGGCCATCGCGGTCACCGTGTGGGCCGAATTGGTGGGACAGCTGATCGTGGGAGGCGATGGGAGGGGCGCCGCAGCTGCCAGAGTCGCCATAGGCGGTTCCGGCCCAGGCAAGGGGGTTCAGGATCTCGCCGTCGTCGCAGCCCGAGTCCTGCTCTACCAGGATGCTCAGGAGCACTGGCCGTTCATCGCCGAAGTGGTCGTGCAAAGCGACACGTTCGGTCGTGAGGTCGCGCTCGCGTGTTCCTCGAAGGATGTCCGCGATCAAATCATGAGCCAGCTATCGGAACAGCAGCTCGCGGAAGTCCATCGCTGGCTCTCCGCATTGTTCGACCCTTCGCAGGATCCCGATCAAGTTTCTTCGCGAGAGATCACGCCGGAAGCGAGTGCGAGATCCTGGCGGGACGACACGGTCCGTGCGCTCTGGCAGCGAGCCACCGAGGCGTCGGTGCGGGAACTGCGCCGGCTCGCGGCGGAGGATCCTGCCAACCGCGTCGTCGCGGCGGCGCTGGTCAACGTCCGGCGGCAGGTGCAGGCGACCCGGTGGCTCGGCGGGGCACGGGACGGTGTTCTCGAGATGTTGGCCGACCCGTCCCGCAGGCTCGTGCGGACCACCGCTGAGCTGCTGGACCTGCTGCTCGACACCCTCAAGGACATCGCCGAGGTCCTGCCCGCGCACGGCGAGCTCCTGTGGGACCGGATCCCCGCTCCGCGACGGTCCGCACACCACGCCACCGGGGCGGAAGGCGTCGCGGGTCGCGCCTGCACCAGGACCTCGGAAACCTGGCGACCCAAGCCGGAAGCGGCGCTGTGCTCGTACTTGGCGAACCAGCTCGAGCTGCGCCTCGCGAACAGAGGGCTCGTGATCAACCGCGAGGTTCTCGTCCTGCCCCGTGATGCCTACGGCGCGGGCGACCGTCCAGACATCCTCGTCCAAGCCGACGCCACACGCGGCGACTCCCTGCCGACAGACGGTCCCACTGTCGCGAAGCGACTCTCGGTCGCGATCGAGATCAAGGGCGCCTGGAACCGGGACCTCATGACGTCGCAACGCACCCAGTTGGCCACTCGCTACCTGCCCGCTGCACACACCGACGCCGGGCTCTACGTGGTGGGTGTATTCCCCATCGATCAGTGGACGGCCACAGGGGACACCCGGAAGGCGGCAGCGAAGAAGTTCACGGACGACCGTGTGAACGAGCTGACCGGGCAGGCGTTGGAGCTCCGGCACGAGCTCGGGGTGCGCACCGAGCCGTTCGTGATGATCGTCGAACGTCCTCATCCCGCCGACAGCTGATCAGTGCGCAGCCGACCAGTGCTTCGACGGGAGACCATGCATCTTATGATTTTACGTCTAGTGACTATGCGTCACACTCTGCTTATGCTCTGTCCACCCCAGGAGCGGGGTGCCGAGAGCAGGAGGTGCGCGTGATGCACGGGCATCTGCTGTTATTGGGCTTCGACATGCCCACCAAGGGTTCGCAGGTTGGCTTCTCCTACGCCTGGGTCCTTGAGCGCGAAGTCCAACGGCTGACCTGAGATTCACCCTGGCGTGTAACTCGGTTGGAGACACCGCCTGGGGTTGGTTGACTTGTTCGGTCTCACCGCCTGTGAGGGAGAACGAACGTGAACGCCGCTGAACACGCCGACGCCGCGAACGCGGACCCGCCTGGCCCTAAGCCGATGGAGCCGTACCGGCATGACGCTGCACTTGTGCCTGTTCTGGCGCAGTTGGCCGATGTTGCGTGTCAGGACGCTGCTGACCCGCATGATGCTGGTTGGCGGGTCGATCAGCTAGCGGCGCAGCAGAGCCCTCCGGTGCAGCGCCCTGCGGCGGCGGTGTTGTTTCATACGTTCCTATACAGCCTGTACTGCGAGGAGGTCCCGCAGGCCGGCGCGAAGCTGGAGCCGCTTGAGGGGCCGTCGTACCTGCCGACGTCGTTGCGGGAGTCCACTCAGGACATGCGCGAGCTGTGGTTGGCTCTGACTGATCAGCTCACGCATCCGGTAGCGCGAGCGCGCGTGTTCGACATCGTGTTCACGCTGCGCCTGATGGCTAACAGCCGGGACGCCGCGGAGCGAGCAGCGCGGGCCTACCTTGACGCTGTCGGTGGCAGCCAGCGAGCTCAGGTGCAGGCCAACGGGGTGGTCCGTGCCTGGACACTGGCCCGCTCCGTTGGTTTGGCCACCCTTGAGCAGGAGATCAATGCTGTCATGCTCGGCATGGTCGAGGACCTACTGGACCGCGACGAGCATCCCTACGCCGTGGTCCCCATGCTGTGCGCTCTGATTAGCCCATCGCGTGGGAAGACCGCCGAGGACATCGACCTCAGAGTTGATGCCCTGCTTGACCGGACGCTGCACGCCTACCCGCAGACGCACGTCATCAAGGACGTAGCCGCCGTGGTGCGCAAGCGAGCAGCTGCTGATGCCGCCAGGGTTGAGGACGCTAACCGGGTCCTGATCAACGCGATGATGGCTGAGGCCGACGCTGCCGTTGATCCGCTGGTGATCCGCACCCACCTCGCGGACGCGGCTTCAGAAGCACGCCGGTGGAACATCAAGGACCTCGAGGACGATGCGATAGCCCGTCTGCAGACCGCACCCAAGGTGCAGTGGGAGTCAGTGGAGTTCGGGATGACGGTTCCCGCGCCCCTGTTTGACCTCTACATGCCGGGCTTCGATCAGGCCACGGACTGGCAGGAAGCGTTGAACATCTGGTTCAACACCTCCGCACCCAGCGGGAACCTGCAGACCAACGTTGAAACCACGCGCCAGGTGCTCGATGCGTCGGTGTTCCATCAGATCCTCACCACCATCGTGTTCCGTGACGGTGACCTACCTGCGCGCAAGTTGGCCGACCAAGACGACGTGTTCATGCGGGAGCTGGCTCGTACCGAAGCCCGGCAGATGAACATCTACGGCCTGATCCTGGCCCGTGGCCTGCATGAGATCAGGTTCAGATTTGGCATCCCCACGCAAAACGAGCTAGCCGAATTCCTTGGTAGCACAGGCACACACCTAGAACTGGCCAAGGCGCTAGCGACCGCGATACAGCTGTACTGGGTCGAGCTCTACGACGCCAGCACCCACATGGCCGCCCCCAAGGTCGAACCCGCCGTGCGTGCCGTCCTGCTCAAACTCAACGAACCCATCTACAAAGCCGCCGTCGGTGACACCTCAGGCCAGTTCCCTGGGCTGGGTGTTCTGCTTGACCGCCTCGAGCAGCTAGGACTCAACCACGATTGGCTCCGGTTCTTGCGCACCTTCCTGCTCGCAGATGGCTACAACGTCCGCAACCTGGTAGCGCACGGCTACCTGAACAACATCGGCTACATCAACGCAGCACTAGCTGTGATGCCCAGGGACGTTGTTCCGGTTTGGTCGGGTGACGGCCTGTCGTGAAGACAAGCGAAGGCCTCTGGTTGTGAAGTGGAGCTGTCTAGGAACCGCTTCACATGTCCGGAGGCCTTCGTGTCCCACCCTAACGCGGCACTGACGCCGCGTGCCCGACTACGCCTGGCGCGTCTGATCGTGGAGGAGAACTGGCCGGTCGCGGCGGCCGCGAAGATGTTCATGGTCGCGGAGCGGACCGCACGGAAATGGGCTGCCCGATACCGCGATGAGGGCACGGCAGGGATGGACGACCGCAGTTCGCGGCCACATCACAGCCCGAACCGGACATCCGAGCCGGTGCAGCGGCAGATCGTGGTCCTGCGGTGGCGGCATCGACTGGGCCCGGTCCAGATCGCCGGCCGACTGGGCCTGCCCGCCTCCACCGTGCACGCCGTGCTCGTGCGCTGCCGGATCAACCGCCTGTCCCGCATCGACCGGGTCACCGGTGAACCCCTGCGCCGTTATGAACATCCTCACCCCGGCTCGCTCATCCACGTCGACGTCACCAAGTTCGGCAACATCCCCGACGGTGGCGGACACCGGTTCGTCGGACGGCGGCAAGGCGAGCGCAACAAGCGCGCCACCCCCGGCCTGCCCCGAGGTGAGGACCGCAAACCCCGGACAGGCAAAGCCTTCCTGCACACCGTCATCGACGACCACTCCCGCGTCGCCTACGTCGAAATCCACTCCGACGAGCGCGGTGACACCGCGGCCGCCGTGCTGCGCAGAGCGGTCGCCTGGTTCCGCGAACGCGGAGTCGCCGTCGAACGGGTCCTGTCCGACAACGGCTCCGCCTACCGCTCCATCACCTGGCGCGACGCGTGCATCGAGCTGGGCGTCACACCCAAGCGCACCCGTCCCTACCGGCCACAAACCAACGGCAAGATCTGTGAGTCTGGAGGTGGTGCTGCAGCAGAGCTGGTCTGACTCCGGCCAAGGTATGACCGTGGTGTCCTGCGTTCGATTTGTCGGCCGGCTCTGGTGCGGCACCGTGGTGCGCACCAGCCAGACGGAACTGACCTGATAGGAGCTTGGCCAGAAGCCCCGTCACAGACCTGTCGCTCCGCCCGGCCGGTTCGCTCCGATCCGTCAGAGCAGCCTCACGGAGGGAGCGAGTTCAGCATGACAATCCCGGCTACATGTGTCATCGGTGGTGTCGACACCCACAAGCACACCCACTACGCCGCAGTGATCGATGAGCATGGTCGTTTGCTTGGTCACCAAGAGTTCCCCGCGGCCGACCACGGCTACCGGCAGCTGCTGGAATGGATGCATGGCCACGGGCCCATCGACGCGATCGGAGTGGAGAGCACCGGCTCGTTCGGCGCCACACTGACCAGGTTCCTGACCAAGGCCGGAATCCGGGCGGTCGAAGTGAACCGGCCCAACCGGCTGGCACGACGGATGGACGGCAAGTCCGACCGCCTCGACGCCGAGCAGATCGCTCGAGCAGTGCATGGGCAGACCTCGACCGCGACCCCCAAGGCCAAGTCCGGCAGCGTCGAGGTGATCCGAACTCTGCGGGTCACTCGAGCGAGCGCGGTCAAGTCCCGCACCCAGGCGTTCAACACATTGTGGGGAGTCATGATCGGGGCGCCTTCGCCGCTGCGTGACGACCTGGTCGCGCTCACCAAGCGGACCTTGATCAACCGCTGTCTGCGGCTACGTCCTGAGACCGAGGATTCTGTTGTCACTGGCTGGCGACACCGAGCGGCTGCTCCTCGCTGGGGTCAAGACCGCTCTGCGTGATCTGGCTCGTCGCTGGAAGACCCTCGACGACGAGATCAAGCTCCTCAACAAACAGATCGAGGCGCTCGTGCGGGCAGCCGCTCCGGATCTGGTGAAACTGCACGGAGTCGGCGTCGAGCTCGCCGGACAGTTCCTCGTCACCGCGGGCGACAACGCCGAACGCATTCGCAGTGAAGCGGCCTTCGCCAAACTCTGCGGCGTCGCACCACAACCCGCCAGCAGCGGACGCACCACCGGTCGGCACCGCCTCAGCCGCAGCGGTGACCGCGCCGCAAACAGCGCCCTCTACATCGTCGCCATCGTTCGCATCCGCCACCACCAGCCCACCCGCGACTACGTCCAACGACGCACCGCGGAAGGCCTGAGCAAACGCGAGATCATCCGCTGCCTCAAGCGCTACATCGCCCGAGAGATCTACAGCAACCTCCCGCGCCGCACCGCCCAGCCACAGCCAGACAGCCAACGTCCCGCAGCGGCTTGACGAACATAGGAGCATCGAACGTTTCCATCGGACCCTGGCCGAAGGCTGGGCCTACGCACGCTTCTACGACTCCGAACACCAACGCCGGGCGGCACTACCGGGCTGGCTGCATACCTACAATCACCACCGAGCCCACTCAGCCATCGGAGGCAAGCCACCCATCACCCGGCTGACCAACCTCCCTGGCCATCACAACTAGCGCTGCGCGCAACCGCGTTCCTGGTGCTGTTCGCAGCCAAGGGCGCGGCCGAGCACGACAATGCAGCCTTGAAAGCCGCACTGGCGCTCCCACACGGAACCCAGCCGCGGCGCACCCTGCGGCAGCGCATCATCGCGGCCGTCTGGGCAGCACGCCGCGAACTGATCGAGTAGACCGCAAAGCCTGGTAGCTGTGAGTGCCGAAAAGTACGTCCGTGCAGGTCGCGGGCCTCGGCGCGTGGCTGGCGGTCGTCGGGCATGATCGCGCCCCGTGCTGGTCCGCTTCGCCTACCTTGCCGTCACCCACGCCTTCGCCGCGCTGCGGCTACTGCCACTGACTGACCGTGAGAAGGACGTCGAGATTCTCGCTCTTCTCCACCAACTCACCGCCTTGCAACGCCAACTCGGCGACCGACGCCCACAACTCCGATCTGAGGACAGGGCGTTCCTCGCCGCGCTCCTGACGCCGCTGGCCCGCGCAACTCTGCGCCGACTCCGACTGCTGGTCAGCCCGGACACGGTGCTGCGGTGGCATCGTTACCTGGTGAAGCGTCACCACGCCCAGGCGAGCCGGCGTCGAAGGCGTGGGCGTCCGCGCACCGTGGCATCGGTTCGCCGCCTTGTCCTGCGTCTGGCTGCCGAGAACTCCTCGTGGGGCTATCGGCGCATCCACGGAGAACTCGCCCTCCTCGGTGTCACGGTCGCTCCTTCGACCGTGTGGGAGATCCTCAAAGCTGCTGGCGTCGACCCGGCGCCACACCGAGTGACCGTCACCTGGGCCGAGTTCCTGCGCTCCCAGGCCGAGGTGGTCCTGGCGATGGATTTCGTCGAGACCGTCACAGTGACCGGCGCACTGATTTTCGCGATTGCCATGTGCAGTGACGGCTCAGAGGCAACGGGAATCGGCTGGCTGAGAGGGAGGGCCGCAGGTAGCGCTGGGTGTCGCGGTGAGCAGGGTGGGACGAACAGCGGTAGGGGAGTTGGACATGGTGCTCACCTCGTGCCGTCGGCAGGTGGGTGTGTGACTAGTTGTTCGAGCGTGAGCGGGGGTTCGCCGGTGAGCGTGGCGAGTGCCGTGGCGATTTCGGGGCGTTGTGCGCGGGTGTAGATGCTGGTGCTGTCTTCAGGGTGGTCGTGGTGGCCGGCGTAGGCGCGGGCTATGGCGTGTCCGAAATGGCGTTCGACCCAGGTGAGGGTGGCGTGCCGAAGCTGGTGGGGGTCGGCGTGCTCACCAGATCTCTGCGGTCGCTGCAGTCATCGACGGCCAGCTGCTGCGGAGAGTGTTTGGTGGACTACGGGTCGACGATTAACCTGAATGCGCGGCAGTGTGGTGCTAACGGCGGAACGATTTCTGCGACGTTGCTCGTACGACCGTGTGCGTAGTGCCCTTCTGTCGAAGGAGTGTGGTGTCGTGGCTGAGCGGTATATTCGTGAGATCTACGAGTCGTTGAAGTACTGGGCGACCTGGTTGCCTGGGATCGAGATCGAGATCGGCGACTACGGGCCCATCAATGGTTTCGTCTTCAAACCCGAGGGCAACGTCCGGGACCGCGGCATCAAGGTGGCCACCGAGGACTCATCGGCCATCTCCTCGTTGAGTCACAAGTCGAAGGGGTCTGTTGCCGTAACGTTCCAGGTGGCGGCCGACATGGAACAGAAGGTTCCGGGTGTTCCGACAGGGAAGGCTGGGATTGGCATCACCTTCTCACAGGAGAGTGCCGTGGCGTTCTCCGCGGTCGGTTGCCAGGTATCCAGGGCGAAGGATGTCTCGCTGCTGGAGCGGCAGGTCCTGGACGGCGGGGAGAGTTGGCTTAAGGACGGGTACGTGGTGGTGACCCAGGTCGTCCGGGCGAAATCGGCCACAGTGATGATGTCGACGAGCCGCGACGCGGAGTTCGTCGCCTCTGCCTCGGCTGATCTAACAGCCGGGTTCGTCGACATCGGCAACGCATCCCTGTCTCTGACATCGCGCGTTGAGCGCAACGTGAACACGGCACTCTTCGCGAAGAAAGGCGTCACGCCGTTGTTCAGCGGTATCCGGTTCGACGAACGGTTCTGGTCAGGTTGGACAGGTGTTCCAATGGACTTGGCTTCCGGCGGCGGACAGCCATCCCCGTTTGCTGCATTGACGCCGAAAGCTGCCGAGAGGACGCCGACTACCTTTCGGTGACTTTCGGTAGCCGGCAGGCCTCGTTCGGCGATTCCATCGAACAAACCTCGTGGGTGAGCTGAGCTTCATCACCTTCCTCGAATCGGCTGCACAGCGACACGGAGCTGACCCGCTCGAGTGCGACCTGGGCACGACCGTTGCCTCACCCACGATGACGGCCCGACAAGAACCAGCTGGTCGACTGGTTGTCTGACTTCCTCAGACTTATACCCAGCCTGCACGAGGGCGTCGACCGCAAACCCGACCCGACCCAGGCGCGTGATCCGTTGGAGACGAGTGGCCGTCAACGAGCACGCATTTGTCGGAGGTACCTGGTAGACCACGTCTGCAGCGCGAGCCGCTGCACGATCGTCTGCTCCGAACGACGGGAGAACCAAGTTCGAGACGTCTGATCTTGCGGACTGCGTCTCGCCACGAGGACTGACAATCGATGGTCACAGCAGTGCTTCCCCGGAGGGTGGCGGCTCTGATGATCGGCCGTGGCGGTGGCTCAGATGCCGCTTACGGACCGATGGCCAGGTGGGGCCTAAACGCAGGGTGCACTGAGATGGCCTCTTTGCTCAGAAGGTCCGCAGTCGGAAGGCTGCGGTCTTCGATGGCGTGGATTCGCCCCTGCGGTGATTCATAGCCGATGACGCCGATCTCGTACATGATCGTGGCTAACCGCTCCCGCGTGGCGGTGGAGTACCATCTCAGATGTCGGAACTGCTCGTCGACCGACGGTACTAGGAGCGCGCGAGAGTCCATCAATTGCGCGAGGTCAGCACCCGTCATGGTGGCCGCGACACCTTGGAAGACCTTTTCTACGAACTGGCTGATGTTCGGGTACGTGTCGCCGTAGTCGGCATTGAGATTGTAGACCTTATCCTGTGCGAAATCGCCCAGGCATGCTGCAAGGTGCTGCTGGCCGATGCGCTCTCTGCCTGCCCGTGCCGCAGCTAGATTGCATAGGGTGATCATGTCGCGAGGTCCGCTTACGCAGTACTGCGTGCAGTACCGCATGAAGATTTCCGGGTCGCCAGTCCATGTGAACTTTCTTGCCCAGAGCGACGATACGTCGAGATCACCTGGTCCGATGTCGATCCCCTCTCTGTACGCGATCCGGCGTGCGACCAGCTCGATCAGTGCCTGATGATCCCAAGATAGGAATCCAATTGCGTGCCGAACACGGTCGTACTCTCGCTGGTTCTCATACCAGGACCTCCAGAGGCCGTGCTTGACGAATAGCAACACGTGAACGCGATCCTTGCCGCGTGTATTGATATCTGAGACGGCCCGGACGACGCCTTCAAGAAAGAGGGGGTTCTCGATGGTCCCGGGGAAGACGTCCTCGACGTCATCGATCATGATCGCGCCACGTTTGGACTCGAGGGCGGCGAGCACATCTGCCATTAGTTTTTCGATGGCGACTTGCACCAGGTTGCCCTCTTCTCGCTTCAGAAGGTCAGCGAGCCGCAGGTTGATGCCCGCGATACTCACGTCCATAGCGCCGGTCACCCTCCTGAGTGTCGCCGTCGAGGCGTCCAGCGCGGCCTTCAGTTTGCGAGCGGTCGCGTTGCCTGCGGGTGCGGACTCGCTGATTCGGTGCGCGAATTCTCGCAGGAGGACAGTGGCGATCGCGTTCTTCGTTCGACCTGAAGACTCCTTGACGGTAGCGGCGTTCAGGCCGAGGTATGCGTGGTCGGCATCTAGGTTCAGGGTGGCGATCTGGTCGGTGGTCGCGAGGTACCTGCGCAGGTCAGTTTTTCCGCTTCCCTTGACTCCTACGATGACCTGCACCCCGGAGGCTGCTGTCCGCCACTTCAGGCGATCTTCGATAGAGCGGAAGACGTGATGCGCTGTCAATGTGGTCGTCGAGGCGGTGGCGGCATCCGCCTCGCCGAAGTAGGTATCGGGCGAGATCATCGTTTCGCTCCGGACGCCTCGCTGTAGTGGACGCGCACGATGCGATCGATGCCTCCGGCCTTGGAGTACAGATAGAGTAGTCGACGGAACTGATCGAGGCTAATCTGTATTGACTTGTTCTTCGCCTTGAGGCGACCATGGATTGTCTTGGCATCAGGTACTGCAGGACGATGGATGCTGCGGATCGTGTCGAGGACCTTCTCGATGGGCGCTTCGCCCTGCTCCAGCAGTGACCGGACCGACGATTTGATCAGGAGATCGAAAACGGCCTGATCGTGCGCGGCGCGCGCACCCTCGCGACTCGTGGACACTTCTCCGTCGTGTGCGATGATGATCAATTTCAAGTCGAACAGGAACGCAATCAGCCGGCCGAGCGTCCTCGCCGACATGTAATGATCATCTGAAGAACCATCACCACGGATCTTCATCTCGACTGGTCTTGCCTGGCGGATTGCTTCGATGACATCGGCCGGGCTCGACCACACCCTGCGTTCATCTATGAGTCGCACGACGTAGTGGATACGCGTGTAGTTGTTGGCCATCGGTCCCCCAGCGGGTGATCGGGAAGACGCGGCGAGCGGACTCCATTAGGCGTGTGCCGTGGAGGTCGGGTGGAAACGCCATGTTGTTACAGGCTGTTACCGTTCTGAGATCTCTTGTGCGCGCGTGACACCGCCGCTCGCTCCCTCGATGTTCTTGACATGCACCTCGAAACTGGGCATCGCTGGCTGACCTGGGCTGTTACGGGTACTACTGGCCAGCTGGGCGACTTGGCAACGCTGTAGGCGTCGTGCTGGTCGCCGAGAAAGAAGTCACCGATGAGCAGTGCGGCGGGGAGACGAGTGCCCGGCCAGGCCCAGGAACAGCACCGGGACGTGTTCGACATCTGTCCAATGGTTCAGTTGGTGCCGACTGGAGGTCCCGGACGGATGGCGACTGCCAGAGGATGCTCTTCGTTCGTGAGCGCGGCGAGCGCAGTGGCTACCTCTTCGACGGTGGCGCGGACGTAGGTCGTCGTGGTGCCGGCGTCACTCTTGCCGAAGTGTCCAGCGAACGCCCGCGCGACGGCGTAGCCGAAGTGCCGCTCGACCCAGGTGAGCGTGGTGTAGCGGATCCAGTGGGTGCTCACCTGTTGTGTGGCGACCCAGGGCAGGTGTTTGCCCAGCCGTCGCCACAGGTAGTCGTATCGACGCCTGGTGATCGGGTCGCCGTTGCGATAGCGCAGAAGTTGCTCGTTGCCGACGGCGCCGCGTTCTTTGCCGAGAACAAGGAGGTGATTCATCATCGTCGGTGATACCGGTTGCCAGCGCAGGGTCCCGCCCTTTTCGAAGAGTCTGACCAGACATTGCTCGGCGTCCAGGTCGCAGTGCCGGAGCGCGAGCGCGCCGCCGCGACGTGCGGCGGTTTCGGTGTGGAAGCGGAGCAGGACGAGGTCGAGCTCGGGGTCGTTGCCGGTTGAGCCGGCGATCTCGTTGATCTCGCGGAGCCGGTTGTCGGGAAGCGCCCGGCGAGTGGTCGCGAGGCGACGTGGTTTGGGGACGCGGCGCGCTGGGTTGTCGCTTTCGGACATGAGGCGGTCTGCGGCCGCGTGCTGGTAGAGGCAGCGTGCCGCGGCGATGAGATGTTCGGCGGCACTGCGCCCGCCTCGGGAGTTCCTGCGGACGATGGCGTTCGTCTTGGTCTGTTCGGCGAGCTGCTTGATCTCGAGTGGTGTCGGCTCGTTGAGCGGTCGGTCACCCCATTCGTCGACGATGCGGTTCCAGTACGGCTCGTAGACGCGCGAGGTGCCAGCGGGTACCGCCTTGGCGACGCGCTCGACGTACTCGCGGATGTTCGGCATCGAGGTCGGCGCCGGTTGGTCGAGCAGCTGTTCCGGCCTGACCCCGAGGCGACTGAGCAGGAGCCGCACCGCCTCGAGGTCAATGTCGCTCACGACGCCTCTCCGCGGGCGTGCGCGACGAGTGCCTGGTCGAGCACCGACGTCGTGCAGACGATAAGGAGATCGTGGGCGGCAGACGTTGCGAGCAGGAGGCCGTCGCCCGCACGCAGCTGACACAGGTGCCGGATCGCGGCCGGTATCCGGACGTGGCCGAGCTTCGTCACCATCGCGGTGCCGGCAGAACGACTGAGCACGATGACTTGGCCGTCGAGCACGGTCGGCTTCAACGACGTGCCCGGCCGCCAGTTCAGGAGCCGGATCAACGACCTGTCGCCGAGACGACCTCGATCGTCGATGGTCGTGAACGCGTAGCGCGAGGAACTCCGTTGAACTCGCTCGGGAGGACGGGGTACCGGAAGTCCCGCAATTCGAGGTGAACGCATCTCGCGGCCGGCGGGGTTGGCCGTCAGCTTCTCGGCTATAGCGTCGACAAGGTTCATGCCGCACGTCCTGCTGTCGACACGTGCACGACCTGGCGGAAGTCATCAAGCAGCATTGAGACGGCGAGGGCAGCTTGGTGCGGGACCACTCCGTTCCCGAGGATTCGCAGGTGGTTGACCCGGAGCAGTGGAACCTCGGTGAGCCACCCTGCCGGAAGGCCCATGAGGTGCTCGACGAACGCCGGCGACAGCACCGGACCGCCGTGTGTGCCGGGCACGGTCGGGTGCGGAGTGGCCCGGCCTGTGACGTTCTCCCACCGGGTTACGACTTCGGAGAACGCGCGCCAGTTCGTGCGCGAGCGAGGCGGGGTGCTGGACGAGTTGCCCTGGACGACCGCGTTGACTTGGGCCTGGAGCCACGTGCTGTTCGCCGGCCCGTGGCAAGCGTCGCGTTGACGACGTCGTGCAGACTCACCTGGCGGCCGAGGGCACGGCGTCGAGCGGGATCGGCGGGCCCGCGGTTGTCGCCGTCGCGAGCTTGTGGTGTTGGAAACAGCGGGCCACGCGAGCAGGAACACGCGTTCGCGGCGGTGTGGCGCGCCGACGTCGGAGGCGCGAACGCTGCGCCAGATCGCGTCATACCGTGCTGCGGCCAGGTCTCCGAGAACGCGGTGGAGTCCGCCGTTCCTCCAGCGGAGTGCGGCGACGTTTTCCACGATGACGAACTGCGGTCGTAGTACGCGAATGCACGCCACGACGTCGATCCACACTCCACTGCGCGTTCCCTTCTGGATGCCCTTGCGTTGTCCAGCGGCGGATATTTCCTGGCAGGGGAACCCGACGGTGAGCACGTCGACCGGGTCGACCGCGGTCCAGTCGACGAGGCGAAGGTCGCCGAGGTTCGGCACGCCCGGCATGCGGGCGGCAAGGACCTCTTGAACCTGTGGGTCGAAGTCGGAGCACCACGCGATGTGACCACCGCCGAAGGCGGCGAGCACGCCGAGGTCCAAGCCGCCGTAGCCAGTGCAGAGCGAACCCAGCACCGGCCCTGCGCTGGACCTGACGGACAGGTCGGGTGCAGTGCGCGTGCTCATGCGGCACGCGCTTTAACGGCCGCTGAGCGGGACGGACGAAGTGGTGTGCGGAAGACGAGCACGTCTTCGTGCGCGATCAGGTGGAGGGGTAGACCCGCCTCTCGCTGCTTGCGGAGGAAGTCGCGTTGGAAGAACGAACCGCGCGCGACGAAGTCCTGTTCGGCCACCCGTGCGAGCAGGGCAACGCACCGCTCCACCGGGATGAGGCCGGCGTTGCGTCCACACGTGAGGATCTGCGAGGGCAGGTCGATGAGCTCGGCGTGTTCGCGCCAAGGTCGGACCGTGATGGCGATGTGCCCGCCTGGGCGCATGAACTCGGCGACCGCAGTGAGAATGCGGGTGAAGCCGCTGAGCAGACGGTGATGCCCGATGTTGGCCAGGTTGCCGCGGTCGAGCGTGCTGCCGTACTGGTGGAAGTACTTCTGAATGCCTTCACCCGGCGCCACCGCGACTCGGCCGTGCGTGGACGGGCCGTAGGGCGGTGAGGTCACGACGAGCGCGCCTTGACCGCGCAGATCGGCGGGCAGCAACGTGGACAGCTGACGGGCATCGCCGTGGAAGACCTGGCCGTCGCGGTCGAAGCCTTGCTCGGCCGCGAGAGCGAGGTTGTTGTTGGCGACGGTGACCCAGTGCGGTTCGTACTCGACTCCCACGGCGCGCCGTCCAAGGTGGACGGCCTCTACGAGCGTGGTGCCGATGCCGCACATCGGGTCCAGCACGACGTCGCCCGGCTTTGTGTAGTGCGCGATGGCGTAACGCGCGACGTCGGGCAACATCTTCGCGGGATGGGCGGTCGACTCGCGGGTGTAGCGGTTCCTGCGCTGGGTCGAAGGCGAGGTCTGAGCCGTCGCCCACACCGACACCGGGAGTTCGCTGTTCATCGGATGACCCCCGTTTCGATGACTGCTCGGGCGGGTGCGAGCGATCGAGCGGCGTGGTCGTGCGGCTGCACGAACACCAGCACGTCCGAGTGGATACGCAGGTGGGGCGCGGGAAGGCGGTGCACTGAGGCGCGGTGTTGTGCGCGACTGACCTTCTGGGTGCCGTCGACGTGGAACCGGCCGCAGTGGATCGGGACGTGCACGGCGACGATGTGCTGGAGGTAGAGCAGATCGGCGTATTGGGCGCTGGTGACGAGCTGACCGGTGGGGTCTGTCAGTTCGCCGCCCGCCGCGTCGTTGTGAGTCAGCGCTACGAAGATGCCGCCAACCCGGAGAAGACGAGCCGCGGCCAGTGCGACCCGGTCGGCCACCTCGGCGACGGTCTGGTGAGGCGGCGCGCTGGTCACGACCAAGTCGGCGGACGCGGTCGGCTCCAGCTCCACATCGGACTGCGAGTTCGCCCGGCGGCCGAGATTGTTCGTGACGTCGATCGCTGCTGCGGTGGAGCTTGAGCTGGTCGGCCAGGGAAGGACGACGACTCGGTCGCGCGGACGGCTGAAGGCGCGGATCACCTTCTCGACGAGGTGTACCGGCCAGTCCTCATCGAGCGGAACCTGCGTAGGACCGCAAGCCCACACGGTCGCCGGCGTCGGACTGGTCGTAGGTGACGGCGAGCGCCTCGCCGGCCGGGCTGGGCTCACCCTGCTGATGTTGGGTGCCGTCGGGTAGGGCCTGCGGTTGTCGTCAACGCGGGCGGTGCGCGGTGCTGACGGCGGCCGTGTTCGAGGACGGCGAGCCGTCCCACCGGTGTTGGGTGAATCGTCTCGACGAGTCACGGACCCTCCAGATCGGGGATGTCACCTGATCGGCATGCGGTGATTGACACCCCTGAACTCCGAATGCAGATCCTGTTCGGGACGCGCGAATTCGAGCCGGTCTTGAGGCGGCCTGGACGGCAGTGACTGATCGGGTACCGGACAGGTACCGAGGCACTAATCTGCTGGTAGCGGACGTGGGAGCCACGATGAGCGCACTCGACCGCCGTGGCTGCTGTGGCAGTCCTGAATGCAGTTGGTAAGAGTCACGTCATTGTCGGGTCAGTGTTTGGTGATGGTCGGCGTGGCGTCCTGACGGAGCTGGATTTCCGCTTCGTCAGGAGTTCCGATGCTTCCCAGAAATTGCCCTGGCATCACTGCCGACTCGATGCCGCTCGACGTCGTGCGCTCTGCCTTCACTTGGCTCACCACCGGCCCTCATCCGGTGTCCGTCGACGGGCGGCTGTTCGACGGGTTCCCAGATCGGTGGGTCCGGTTGGACGAAGTCCGTGACCTCCTGCTGCGCCGCACGTGTCCGCAGAACGTCCGCGATGCCGTGTGGACGCACCTCGTCCGGCTCGCTCGGACCGAAGGTGCCACGTGGACGGTCGCGTGCGCCGGCATCGCGTTGCCGGCGCTCCTCAACGTCGCTTCGAAGCTGACGGCTCGGTTTGCCGACGATCCGAGCGACATCCACAGCTCGGTGCTCACCGGGTTCCTCACCGAACTGGCCGCAGTCGACCTCAGCCGTCCGCGCATCATGGTGCGGCTGCGCTGGGCCGCCTATCGAGCTGGACACGCAGCTCTCCGGGAAGCACTGGACACCCCAGTTCCGTCAGCCGGTTCGTTCACCTCGGCATCTCCACCAGCGCCGTGGGGGCACCCGGACTTCGTTCTCGCCCGTGCCGTCGAAGCCGGTGCGATCTCGTCCAGCGAAGCCGACCTCATCGGCTTGACCAGACTGGAGAAGGTGTCGCTGGCCGCGGTCGCCGAGCAGCGCGGCGCGAGCTACGAGGCCACGAAGAAGGCGCGCCAACGTGCTGAACGACGCCTCGTCCTTTACCTGCGCGATGACGTCGACACGGTGTCCCCGAACACCTCCGGATCCGGAGTTCAGGGGTGCGAGAGGCAGCCGGACGCCTCCACGCACACCAGTTCGCCCGACGTGCCCGCGCCGCCGTCGAGCACGACTCCGGAGGTGCCGCGATGCGCTTGATTCGTTCGTTCCGCAACAGCAGCCGGGTTCTTGTTCTCACTGAGCTGGTGGTCGTCGCGCTGCTGGTCGCCACCTCGACCGCGTCTGCGCAACCTGTGCACGTAGTTGCGCTCGCGTCCACCCTGGACGAAGTCCTCACCAACATCCGCAACTGGATCATCGGCATCGCGGCCGCTGTCGCCACCGTGTGCTTCTCGATCGGCGGGCTGCGGCTCCTCATCAACGGGTCTGAACCCGGCGAGGTCGACAAGGCGAAGGCCTCGTTCAAAGCCGGTGGAGTCGGCTTCGCCATCGCGATGCTCGCACCGTTGCTCGTCGCGATCCTCAAGACGTTGGTCGGAGACCGGTGATGAACACGGTCTCCACGGCCACACGTCCTTCGACGACTAAGCGGCGGCTCGCGTGGGTGGTGCTCAGTGCCCTCGCCGCGATTCTCAGCGTCGGAGTCACCCCGGCTGCTGCGGAACCGCAGCCGACGAACCCGACCACGACGACCAGTCCGCCGACGACCTCTGCGCCACGTCCGTCGACGCCACCTTCTCGTGAGACAGACGAGTGCGGGATCACCGACGTCGGTGCGTGCGTGTCGGAAGGCATCACGAGCTTCTTCTCGGCGTTGGTCGTTGGCGCACTCAACCCGCTGCTGCAGACGGTCGGCGAGACGTTGCTGGCGACGCCTCGACTGGACCAGGTCCCCCAAATCGCGGAGTTGTGGGAGTCGTCCCGCGGGATCGCTGTCGCGAGCTACGCGCTGCTCATCACAGTGGCCGGGCTGGTCCTGATGACGTACCAGACGTTGCAGACGCGCACCACCATCCGTGAGACAGCGCCCCGCATCGTCGTCGGCTTTCTGGCCGCGAACCTGTCGTTGCTCCTCGCGGGGCGAGCTGTCGAGTTCGCCAACGCGCTGTCGTACGCACTTGTCGCCGACGGTGTGGAGCCGAACGCCGCCGCCCAGCAGCTCGCCGGGATGTTCGCCAACACCGTGACGAGCGCGGCAACCGGCGGCAGCATCTTCAACCTGCTCATCAGCCTCGGCATCGTCGTTCTCCTGGTGGCGTTGCTCGGTACCTATGCCGTCCGGGTCGCGGTAACCGCGGCACTTGTCGCGGGTGCGCCCCTGTTCCTCGTCTTGCACGGACTGCAGCAGACCGAAGGGATCGCGCGATGGTGGTGGCGCGCGTTCGGCGGCGTGCTCGCAATCCAGGTGGGACAGTCGCTCGTCCTCATCGTCGGGTTGCGCGTGATCCTGTCCGACGGGGGCTTCACCATCTTCGGTCCCACTCAGGACAACGTCCTGAACCTCATCGTCACCGGCGCTCTGCTGTGGATCCTGGTCAAAATCCCGACCTGGGTTATGCAGCGTGTGCAGCTCGGCGGTGGTCGTAGTTTCCTCGGTTCGCTGATCCGTGGCTTCATCGCCTACAAGACCTTCGGCCTCATCCGCGTTGGAGGCACCAGGAGCACGCCAGCACCTGGCGCTCGTGCGAACCAGCCACCGACAGGATCGCCCGACCCGTACTCGAACGTGAAGGCGGATGGGTCGGGCCAGTACATGCTCCCGTTGCCAGGACTGAGACGACGTCCCAAGACCGCTTCGGTACCTCCCGCTCCTCGGACCGGAGGATCGCGGAAACCGCAGGGGCGACAACTCGCCCTTCCGTTCGACAAGGGATGGCCTTCGGACCGGCCAGTGCTGACCCGCAGTGGCCAGTACCGGCTTCCCATCGACGTTCCTCGGGTTACTCCGAGCAGTCCGCCGACGCCAGCGAGCCCGGCACCCGCGCCTCGCCGTGACCTCGGCAAGCAGCTTGAGCTCCCGTTCGACCCGTACCGAGGTGTACGGCCGACACGTCATGGTCAGTACGTACTGCCGCTGGATGTTGCGCGCGTTCCGAAGCCACCGGTACCTCCAGCGCCCAAGCAGGCCCGACGGACTACCAGCCGCGTGCGTCAGCCGGAACTTCCCTTCGACCCGTTCGCTGGATCTCGCCCGCAGCGTGATGGTCAGTACGCGTTGCCACTTGAAGGTGTGGCGCGCGTTGCGCATCCGCCGATGCCAAAACCGACGCCGCCGGCGCGCCGACCGCGGTCACGTCAGCTTCGGCTCCCGCTCGACCTGCCTGCCAGCGCACCGCGAGGCACCAGGCCGACCACGGGCGGTGCGTCATGACGCGGCCCGTACGAATTCCCGCTGACGTCGATCGGCCTGACCGCATCTTGTTCGGCCTCACAGGACACCAGCTCGCGCTCCTCACGACGACCGGCGTGATCCTCTACGTCCTGTGGGCGCTTACCCAGCGGATCGTTCCTCTGTTGGTGTTCTTGGTTCTCGCACTCCCGGTCGCGGCGATTGCGGTCGTGCTCGCTCTTGGCCAGCGCGACGGCGTCTCTCTGGACCGCCTGCTCTGGGCCGCGTTCCGGCAGCGCTTGACGCCGCGAAGGCATGTCGCGGCGCCAGAGGACGTCTCGTCCACACCAGACTGGATTACCGCCAGCGTGGAGTCCGGCGCCGAACCCGAGCACGCGTCGTCTCAGTTGCGATTGCCTGTGGAGGACGTGATGCCGACCGGCGTGGTGGACCTCGGCACGGATGGCTTGGCGCTCGTAGCCGTGGCCAGCACCGTCAACTTCGCTCTCCGAACCCCGATGGAACAACAGGCCGTCGTCTCGAGCTTCGGCAGGTACCTGCATTCGCTCACCGGCCCCGTCCAGGTGCTGGTCCGCGCGCACCGGCTGGACTTGACCGACCAAATCGCCGAACTGCGCGACACCGCCGGCGGACTGTCGCACCCGGCGCTGGAGCGGGCGGCTCGCGAGCACGCTGACTTTCTCGAACAACTGGGTGCCGGAACAGAGTTGTTGCGCCGACAGGTCCTGCTGGTGCTGCGGGAGCCGTTCGGTATCGCTCAGGAAACCAAGCGCGCGTTGCCGATTCTCCGCCGCCGCGGAGGTGGGCAGGTTGGGGATGGCACGCGGCGAGCTGCCGAAGCACGGTTGGTCCGGCGGCTGAGCGACGCGATCGAACTCTTCACGAGCGCCGGCGTCGTCATCACTCCGCTGGACGCGGGCCAGGCGACCGCAGTGCTGGCGGCGGCGTGCAACCCCGACACCCTCCTTCCGCCCTCCGCCGGACTTGCCAACGCCTGCGAGGTCATCACGACCGCGTCCGACTACGACTGGGAGCAGGCGCGATGACCAACACGATCATTCCGGACGCCATCTCCGTGGGCACGAGGCACCTGGAGCTCGGCGACGAATGGGTGGCGAGCTTCGCCGTGACGGGTTTCCCCCGCGAGGTCTACCCGGGCTGGCTTTCCCCGCTGCTGAACTATCCCGGCCGGTTGGACGTCTCATTGCACATCGACCCGGTCGACCCGGCGACATCGGCGGTCCGGCTGAAGAAGCAGCTGGCGCGCCTGGAGTCCGGGCGCCGACACGATGCCGAGCACGGTCGCCTTCCGGACCCGCAGGCCGATATCGCGACAGCAGACGCACACGATCTGTCCGACCGCGTGGCTCGCGGCGAAGGCAAGCTCTACCGAGTCGGCCTGTACCTCACCATCCACGCCGGTGGTGAGCAGGAACTGGCGGACGAGGTGGCCGCGCTCCGGTCGTTGTGCGCGAGTCTGCTGCTCGACGCCAAGCACACGACGTACCGGAGCCTTCAGGGCTGGGTGTCCACGCTGCCGCTGGGCATGGACTTGATCGGGATGCGCCGCACCTTCGACACCAGCGCGCTCAGCGCTGCCTTCCCGTTCACCTCACCGGACCTGCCGGCACCCGACCCGACGAGCGTCGCAGCGCCGTCGGGAGTGCTGTACGGCTACAACATCGGCTCGCAGGGCCTGGTGCACTGGGACCGCTTCGGCGCCGGGATGCACAACCACAACTCCGTGATCCTCGGTCGGTCCGGTGCGGGGAAGTCCTACCTGGTCAAGCTCGAACTGCTCAGATCGCTCTACCGCGGTATCGAGGTCGCGGTCATCGACCCCGAGGACGAGTACGTCCGGCTTGCCACCGCGGTCAGTGGCGTCCAAGTGCGGCTCGGCGCGGACAACATGCGCCTCAACCCGTTCGACCTGCCGGTCCACACGCGAGCTGACGGACACCGTTCTGCGCCGCGCGACGCGCTCCAGCGACGTGCTCTGTTCCTGCACACAGTGATCGCCGTCCTCATCGGACGTGAACCTGACGCAGCAGAACGAGCGGTTCTCGACCAGGCCATCGCCGCCGCGTACGAGTCGGTCGGCATCACCGCCGACGCTCGAACGTGGTCTCGGCCGGTTCCCACCCTGCGCACGCTTCGGGAGGTTCTCGACGGCTACGGGGACAAGACGGCGACGAATCTCGCCGCCCAGCTCCGTCCGTACGTCGACGGCGCCTTCAGCAAGCTCTTCGACGGCCAGACCACCACACATCCAGAAGGCCACCTGATCGTGTTCAGCCTTCGCGACCTTCCGGACGAGCTGAAGAGCGTCGGCACGGTGCTGACGCTGGACGCGGTGTGGAGGTGCATCACCAACCCGGCGATCCGCCGGCGACGGCTCGTCGTCGTGGACGAGGCGTGGTGGCTGATCAAGGAGCCTGCGGGGGCGGCCTTCCTGTTCAAGACCTCGAAGGTCGGCCGGAAGAACAACGCGGGTCTCACCGTGATCACTCAGGACGCGCTGGACGTTCTCGGTAACGAGATCGGTCAGGCGGTAGTCGCGAACGCCGAGACGCAGATCCTGCTGCGGCAGGCACCCCAGGCGATCGAGAAGCTCGCCCAGCTCTTCCACCTCTCGGAAGGCGAGCAGGAGTTCCTCCTGTCCGCCGACCAAGGCCAGGGGCTGTTGTCCACCGGAACGCAGCGCGTCGCGTTCCACAGCATCGCGTCCCCGGCCGAACACGAGTTGATCACCACCAATCCGGCAGAACTGCAGGACGAGCTCGACGACGCGGAAGCGGCGTATGTCGACATCGACGACGCCGAGGCAGCGTGATGACGACCAACTGGATCGACGACTACCTGACCGATCCGGGCTCGGGCCTCGGTGGCTTCATTTCCAGCGCTCAGGACTGGGTGATCACATCCGGACCTGAGCTCGCGCCCGCTGCAGCGGTAGGTGCTGGTGTTGCGCTCGCTGGTCGCCGCGCCTGGCGTCGGCGCTGCCACAAGCGCCTCGCGGCTGAAGCTCGGATGGTCACCGTTCTGGTCCCGCCACAGCCGGATCCGACCGGCGGTGCAGCGCTCTGGTCCCACCTCGTCGGACTTCTGCGCCCCGCTTGGCATCGGCTGCTCACCGGCCAGCCACACCTGGCCTTCGAGTTCACGTTCTCCCAAGCCGGAGTGGGCATCCGATTGTGGGTGCCCGGCGCGATCCCACCAGGTCTTGTGGAACGGGCTGTGGAAGCGGCGTGGCCAGGCGCCCACACGAGCACCACACCGGCCGAAGCACCTCTTCCGCTCGGCAGGCCTGGTGAGAGGCTGCTCGCAGCCGGGGGAGAGCTGCGGCTCGCCCGTGAAGAGGCTCTCCCACTGCGGATTGACTTCGCCGCAGATCCGCTGCGAGGACTGCTCGGGGCACCAGTCGGCCTGGGACACAACGAGCACGCGTGTGTGCAGGTCCTTGCCCGCCCGGCCACCGGGCGCCGCCTCGCACGAGCGCGACGTGCGAGCCGCAGCAATACCAACCTCGCCGGGCACCTCCTCGACCTGCTCACGCCGTCGTTGAGAACCCCACGGCGGGGTTCCAGCACCACAACCAACTACACCAGCCCTGAGTACAGACTCGAGTTGTCGGCTCAGAGCCGCGCATCCGTGCAGAAACAACGCAGCAGCCAGTTCGAGACCGTGGTTCGGTACGGCGTCTCGACGCTGCTCGGCGTCGACGCCACGGAGACTGAGGTCCGCCAAGCGAAGGCTGCGATCCGTGGACGAGCTCACGCCTTGGCGGCGACGTTCGCCACCTACACGGAGCACAACCGATTCACTCGTAAGCGGCTGCGTCGGCCGGTCGAAGCGCTCGCCGAACGCCGACTCGGTCGAGGGGATCTGCTTTCGGTTCCCGAACTCGCGGCCATTGCGCACTTGCCGACCGATGACACCCTGCCGGGCATACAACGCGCTGGCGCGCGTGCGATCGCTCCACCACCCGGAATCCCAGCGACCGGCCAAGGCATCAAGCCGCTTGGACGCACCGACAGCGGCCACAGCAGGCCGGTCGGCCTCCGGGTAGCCGACGCCCGGCATCACATGCACGTCATCGGCGCCACCGGCTCCGGCAAGTCCACCTTGCTGGCCCAGCTCGTCCTCGCGGATGCCGAAGCGGGACGTGCCGCGGTCGTGATCGACCCGAAGGGCGACCTCGTCACCGACCTCTTGTCCCGGTTGCCGGTCGCGGCCGCGGACAGGGTGGTCCTCTTCGACGCGGATTCCCGCAGCCAGTCACCTTGCCTCAACCCGCTGGACGGCGGCGACCCGGATCTCGCGGTCGACAACCTCGTCTCCATCTTCCGCCGCGTGTACTCCGCGTTCTGGGGACCACGCACCGACGACGTCATGCGGGCCGCCTGCCTCACGCTCCGGATGACAGACGGCGTCGCGACGCTGGCCGACGTCCCGAAGCTGCTCGCTGACCCCGCCTATCGCGCCAGGACCACCGCCGGCATCACGGATCCGGTGCTGCGCGGGTTCTGGACCTGGTACGACGATCTCAGCGACGCGAGCCGATCCCAGGTCATCGCGCCGCTGATGAACAAGCTCCGAGCCTTCCTGCTGCGCAGATTCGTGCGCGACACCGTGGCTGCCGGCCGATCCACAGTGGACATGAAGGAAGTCCTGGACAACGGCGGAATCTGCCTCGTCCGCATCCCCAAGGGCTCGCTCGGCGACGAAACAGCGAGGCTGGTCGGCTCGATCGTGGTCGCCAACGTGTGGCAGGTCATCACGGCCCGCGCCCGTACGCCGCAGCGCGACAGACGCGACGCCAGCCTGATCCTCGACGAGTTCCACAACTTCCTGAACCTGCCGTACGCGGTGGACGACATGCTCCCTGAAGCGCGAGCCTTGCGGCTCTCGCTGGTGCTGGCTCACCAGAACAACGCGCAGCTTCCGGGTGCACTGCAGGAAAGCATCTCGGCGAACGCCCGCAACAAGTTCTTCTTCAACGTCAGCCCTGAGGACGCGCACCACCTCGCCCGGCACACCGCCCCGCGGATCTCCGCTCACGACCTGTCCCACTTCGACGCCTTCCACGCCGCGGTCCGCCTGGTCGTGCACGGCGCCGAGACCGAGCCGTTCACCGTGGTCACAGAGCCACTTCGGCCGGCTGTACCAGGACGGAGCCGATTCCTCCGTGCCGCTGCGCGCGACAACCAACGACTTCGTGCGAAGACCATCCACACGCGACCCGACAGTGATGGACCCGCGTCACGTCGGGCGGTGGATCCACGACGCGGCAACTCGACCAGCTGACCAGGGGAGTACGCAATGCTCGCCGCACCCACTCCGCAACGACGTCACCGAGCGCCCAATCCGGCTCGACCGGCACCTCGCGTCGCGAACTCCGCGGCACACCAAGCGGTGTTGTCGACCAGGCTCACTCCCCGGGATCGGTGGATCATCAGCATGCTCTGGGAACACCGCGTGCTCACCTCCGAGCAGATCACTTCGGTGGCGTTCCCGTCCTACCGCTCTGGACGACAGCGCCTGCGGGAGCTGTACCTCTGGAGCGTGGTTGACCGCTTCCAGCCCTTCACGCCGACCGGAAGCGCACCAATGCACTACGTCCTCGCGCCCGCCGGCGCGGCGGCGTTGGCCGCGCAACACGGCTTCGAGGTGAAGGAACTCGGCTACCGCCATGACCGGGCCGTCGGCATCGCTCACAGTCTGCGGCTGGCCCACACCGTCGGTGTGAACGAGTGGTTCGTCCGCCTCATCGCGGACGCCCAACGCGGTGGCGCGTTCACCGTCGACGCGTGGTGGTCCGAAGTTCGGTGCGCGAGGCTCTTCGGGGACCTCACCAGGCCGGACGGCTACGGTCGGCTCGACCGCGGCGGCGCGCACGCCGAGTTCTTCCTCGAGTTCGACCTCGGCACCGAGCCGTTGACCAAGGTCGTCGCCAAGCTCGTGGGCTACAGCGCCCTAGCCGAGAGCACCGGGATCTCAACCCCGCTGCTGTTCTGGTTTCCGACCGCGCGCCGCGAGGCCAACGCCCGCAAACAACTTCTGGCAGCTTGGCGCGGACTCGACAACCCCGACGCCGTGCCGATTGCCACCGCGGCCGCCAACCTCCTCGATCCCAGCGATGAACAGAGTCCCGCGAACGCGGTCTGGCTAGCCCTCAACGCCCACTCGTCGAACCGGTCGTGGCTTCACGAGGTGCTTCCGACGTGTCCACGCCCCGCCGCTTCCGCGACCGACTTGCCGGTGGTCTTGCCTCCGCCAGACCCGATGCCGCCTCTGGCATCGCGACCTGCGGCTGCTGCCCGATGATGGTCAAGCTCGGCGCCGCAGTTGGCGCGGTTCTGCTCGTTGCCGTCCTCGCGGCGGCAGGTGTCGTCAACGCGGTGTCCTCCTTGTTCGGCTCCTCGTCGTCCGGCCATGTGAACTGCGCCAAGCCGATCGAGGACATACCGCCGGCATTCTGCGCGCTCTACGTGGCTGCAGCGCGAGTGTGTCCCGGCCTGGACTGGAGCATCCTCGCGGCCATCGGCAAGATCGAGACTGACCACGCGCGCCTCGACACTCCGGGCGTGACCAGCGGCGAGAACTTCGCCGGTGCCGGCGGGCCGATGCAGTTTCTCGAGCCGACTTTTGCAGGCGTGCTCGGCCGTCACAAGCTCCCGCCCGGCGGTGCCACTCCGCCCTCGCGCTACAACCCGCACGACGCGGTCTACGCGGCAGCCTTCTACCTGTGCGATTCAGGCGCCCCGCAGGACCTCCACAAGGCGATCTTCGCTTACAACCACGCCGACTGGTACGTCCGCGACGTACTCGCTCAAGCTCGGAGGTACGCCGACGCAGCCAATCTCGGCACCGGGAACTGCGCAGAGGTCCGCGCGGCCACGCCCGCAGCGCGTGTCGCGATCGAGTTCGCGTGCGCACAGCTGGGCCAGGCCTATGTCTGGGGTGGAGACGGCGAGGCGGAAGGGGGGTTCGACTGCAGCGGGCTCACCAAGGCGGCATACCACGCGGCTGGCGTCGAACTACCCCGCACGGCGCACACTCAACATGATGCGGGGCCGCTGGTACCTGCGGGCGAAACGCTGTTGCCGGGCGATCTGGTCTTCTACGGTACCTCGCGGGATATCCACCACGTGGGCCTGTACATCGGGGCAGGGCAGATGATCCACGCGCCCACCTTCGGGCAGGTCGTGACGATCGGCCCGTACCGCTGGCCCGGTGACGACTACTACGGGGCGACCCGGCCGCATAGCGCCGTGTCTACATGAGACAGAGATTCTTCTAGTAGCCGCTTGACTTCTCGTGTTGAAGGAAGCGTTCATAGTCCTGTAGCTGGCTTCAAAGCGGGAGCGCGCCGCAGGCTACATTTGAGCCCTGGCCAGGGCATGACTGCGTAACCACGTCCCAGAAGCGGAGACCGTCATGCCCAGCAAGAACCGAACCAAGACCACAGCGAAGATCGAGAAGGACAGCGCCACAACGCCTGAAACGGCCGCGAGCAAGTTGCGTGCGGCCCTGGTCGCGGCGCCAGGTTCTACGGCCGCTGATTTGGCCGTCAGCGTCGGAATCAACAAATCCACCGCCGGGAAGATTCTGGCGCGCTGGGAGGCAGATGGGACCGCAATACGCACGGCACGCGGAGTGGTTGATGGCCGACGCGTCGGTGATCTGTGGTCGGCTGCTACCGACGCGATGGAGCCGGAAGTGGTCGCGGCACCTGAGCTGGTCGAAGCCGCGGTTCCTGTCCGCGAACCGCTCGACCCGCTTCCGGAAGGACGGCTGAAGCCCGGTGCGTTGAGGCAGTTGGCGGAGGACTACCTCCGCATGCATCCCGGTGAGGCGTTCGGGCCGACGCACATCGGCAGGGCTCTCGGGCGTTCTCAGGGCGCTGTGAACAACGCGCTGGAAGCGTCCACGTTGGCCGGAACCGTCGTGAAAACGCAGGCGGCCCCGAAGCGGTTTGCGATCGCGCCCGCCGTGACGAAGTAGATAGAACGTCCTGAATTGTTGCCGGGCCTGCGGGTTCGGCAACAACTCGCTTTCGTGGTTGGGAACGCTAGAACCCAGGGGAGAAGAAGGCCGACCGGCGACTCCACGTCGTCGGTCGGTAAAGCTGGGCGCTGGAACCTAGTTCATGGATGGATTACCACCTGCGGTCTGTACGGCTTGGCACTTACCGTCGCACGGCACGTCGCTTTCGCTGACGAGCAACGGGCAGTCGTAGCGGTGTGCCTTGGTGAGCAGCACGCTGCCGTCCTGCCGGTCGATGGCGCGGAACGGGCCGCCGTTGGCCTTCGCCCACCGCACGTCATCCGGTGTGATCACACGTTCGCCTGCGCTGCCGTACGCCACGGCCAACAGCGCGCCGACGACGTCCATGACGTGCTCGGGGAGGGCGATGGTCTTGACGAGGACGGCCGTGACGCGCTGCGTCAGGTCATTCGCGAGGGGTTCGAGTTCGGCTTTCACGTTGATGTGCCTGAACGGCGTGGCCGTGCGGTCGAACCAGTGGTCCGGGTGGTGCATCACGAGAGGCGTCCAGGTCATTTCACTGCTGAGGACCTCGGCCGCGGCGAAGCAAGGCTCCAACTCGACGTCCCGATGGACTCGCACTCGGACCGTGTGGGGGCCGAGGTGCACGATCCGCAGGAGCGTGTAGTAACCGTCGGCCGCGCTGATGCTCTCATCGACCACGGTGTGCGGGAATGACGTTGTCATGTCGACCTTCCGTTGTGTTGTTGGGGGATCTACGCCGGAGACGCCGGCGAGTCTGCGTTCTTCGTCAGCAGGAAGACCGCGTCGCCGTCGTACGCGAGCTCCACTGGCTCGTTGCCGAAGGTGAGGTGTTCGCCGTCCGCTGTGACGACTCGCCAACCTGATTGGCGCACCCGGTCGGTGCAGTAGTAGCTCCCGACGAGGACGCCGTTGCGGGTGACGGTTCCGTAGAGCACCTGTTGGGCGTCGGCGGGGTCGGCGACGATGGAGGTCACCTCGAAGTTGTTCTCGCGGAAGCGTTGGACGACGGTCTCCGCATGCGTGTGAGAGGTCATTGCAGGTCTCCTTCGTGATCAGTTGGGGAGTGCGAGTACGCAGTCCGCCTCGTGGAGTGAGGCGTCCCGTGCTTCGTCGGCGGGGACGACGTCGCTGTCCGGGTCGAGGTAGTCGCCGAGGTCGGCGAGGCATGCGATACGCACGACGGGCACCTCGGCCTCGCAGCCCGGACACCGGTCCAGGACGAACCAGCTCTCGCCCGGACCGGTGAAGTCGGTCAGGAGTCGCCACTGCCGAGCGGTTGCGGGGTCCGTGACCGTGATCAGGTCACCGGGCACGTTGCCGTTGCGTGTGCGGTACTGGCGATCAGGGTCGTCTGTGACGGTGACGCTGTCGGCGGGCATCTGCAGCGCTGCCGCAACGTTCCGTGCTACACGGGCGCGACGGGCCCACCTGTTCCATTGTTCTGGAGTGTCGTGGCGTCGAGTGAACTCACCGATGCCCTTGTCCCGCATGGTCCGCGCGGCGAGAACCGCCCGGTCGGCAAGGCCGAGCGCGGTCTGTGTCGTAGCCGTGTTGTTGCTGTGCATGGGAATACACCTCCAATTGCGTTGGCCTCGGTCAACGCACGGCAGCCTTCAGGGCGTTGGTCGCTGCACGGCCGATCGCCGTAGCGGTAGCGGTGGGGTCGTTGAGGCGGTGCACGGTGACGCCCTCGAGGGGCTCGTCCCACGGGCTGGATGTCAGCCACAGCACCCCGCATCCGGACGCGCGCAGTCGGTCGACGCGTTTCTGCCCGGCGGGGCGTTCGTCGCCGCTGAAGTGTCCGTCGGACACGATCACCAGCAGCTGCGCGGCTCCAGGGCGCGAGAGTCCCAGGGCACCGTCGAGGGAATCGACAGCAACGGCAACGCTTTCCCAGTCGTCGTCGGCGTCGAATTCGGTCACCTCGGCAGGGACCGTGCCGGGGCGGGTGATGGGCCGGACGTGTACGCCGAAGATCACTGCTGCTGTCTCGGCAGGCACGGCGGACTGGTGCCCGGCGTGGGCGAGAATCCATGCGGTCGAAGCGACTGGGCCACGAAGGTGGCGCATCGATCCGGACACGTCGCAGGCGATTCCCAGCCGTAGGGGCGGGGTGGGCACGGTCAGGCGGGTGGTTCGGGTGAACGGTTCCGCTGTGGGCACCGCTCCTGCCGCCCGTTGGGCGTCTGCGGCGAGTGCGCCGCGCATCCGAAGCCGTCCGGGAGGAATCGGCGACGTTGACTTCACTGCGACTCGTTCGCGCATGCCAGCGGTCGACAGCGCTCGTGCCAGCGTCCGGGCGGCCGTGCGTTCGGCGGTGGTCGGTTTGCGGGTGCCCGTGATGGTCGTTGATCCGTAGCCCGAACGGGGGTGGCTTGAGAACACGGCCCGTGCAGTTGCTTCAGCGGCATCGCTAGCCACCTTTTCGGCTGCTTTCGCCGCAGCAGCCGCAGCGGCCGGATCTTCTGGAGGTGCTTCGTCCGCCACCGCGCGTGCCACCTTGGCCAGCGTCCGGCCGATCGCTTCGGACAGCGGCGAAGGCAGCGAGGACTCGCCCGCCGGCTCGGGCTCACCGGGCGTACCGGGATCGGGTGTTTCGCCGTCAGCGTCGGTGCCAACAGCCTTGCACCAGCGCCTGCCGAGGTCGACCATCGTGTCGGCGTCGTCGTCGGCCGTGTCGAGAGATTCCTGCCACAACGCCCGAAGTTCGGTCAGCGTGTCGGGTCCGAGAATGTCTTCGACGACGTCGGCGACCGGTGCGGTTTCGGCGGCGGTGAGGACACCACCGTCCACCCGTGCCAGCACCAGGGCAGCAGCGCGGGAGGCGTCCGCCCTGGTCATTGTCGGGGCTCCCGCGAAGTCGGCGAGGACCAGGTTCGTCGCTGACGCGCGCAACCAGTGCCGATCATCGGGACGGCGTCGGACGTGCGCGGCTTCCATGCGCGACTCTTCCAACAACATCGCGGCGTCTGCGACAGCGGCCGGAACGTCATCGGGCAGTTGCCACACGCTGTGCTTCGCGTGTGCGCACTCGTGGGTGAGCAATCCCCATGCGACTGGGTAGCGCGCACGGTCGGAAAGGTTCGCCGGATCAACGGTGGCGGGGTCCACTCCCAGGTGGTCGCCGTCGACTTCGATCACTGCACGTGCGGGGTAGAAACAAGCCGGGGCACCGCCACCCGCACCGGGCGCGATCGTGACCAACAGGTCCTCCCGATCGGCGATCACCGGTACTTCGTCCGCCAGGGCTGCGGACAGCGCGAGCCATTCCGGGCGCGCGGGGAAGATGGCGGCACCCGTTGCGTCCGGGTCAGCTACCAGGTGGGCGGTCATGGCGGGTGTCCTTTCCGGATAGTTCGCGCGCTAGATGCGGGTGCCGAGTGCCAGCGGTTGCACCGTTGTGCCGAACGCGTCGCGTACAGCGGCGGCCACGGTGCTGCGGTCCTCTTCGGGCGCGATGCCAACCAGGTTTCCCGCAGCCGCTTCGGGTCCGAGTACGCCCGCGATCTTCTGGAAGGCGATCAGCTCACGCAGCTGTGGTGCCCAGCCGATCTCGCCCTTGGTCTGGCGGGTGGCGAGGTTGCGCGCGACCTTGACGGCCCGCTTGTCGATCTTGAGCTGCGCAGCGAGGTCGTAGTCGGTGGACACGTGGATCTGAGCGGAGAACCGGGATGACAGGGCGTCGGTGAGGATCGCGCCGTGCACACCGGGGTTGTGCCCGGCGACCACGTAGAACCCGTCAGCGGCGTCAACGACCTCACCACCGTTCGCCTTGACCACGATCTGACGGCGGCCGTCCATCGCGGGGTAGACCACGGCCAGCACGGTGGGCGGGATCAGCGTCGCGTCATCGATGAACAACGGCACGCCCGCACGCATTGCCCGTACCAACGGACCGTGCACGAACACGTAGCGGCCGTCATCGGTCTGCGTGTACTCGCCGACGAAGTCGGCGACCGTGGTGTCGCCGTCGCCCTGAACCGTGAGCAGATCCGGGAATGCAGCCTCGACCACCGACGTCTTTCCGGTCCCAGGCGGTCCGTACAGCAGTGCGGCGACTCCGGCTTCCCGCAACCGTTGCAGCGCAGTCACGTCCGGCATGCCGGACAGCAACCGGGGGTGGTAGGTCAGGCCGTTCGGGCGCGTGACCGGTCCCGTGACCACGGCCGTCGTGGTGGGAGTCGGGGCGGGTGCTGCGGATTCCGGAACCGTTGCGGTTGCTGGTGACTTCGTGCGTCGGAGGCGTCGGGTGGATACCGGGGCGGGTGTGATCGCGGTTGCTGCCACAACGGCGGTGGTCGCGGTGGCGCGGTAGGTCAGCGGCGCGGTCGACACGACTTCGGCGGCACCGCAGTCGGTGAGCACTTTCAACGCGTTGCCCACCGCGCCCGATGATCGTCCGCCGAGTTTGGTGGCAACGACACGCGGCGTCATGCCCGTGGTCGGGTCATCCGCCAGGACGCGGGCAACCATTGCGCGGAGTTCGCCGTTGCGCAGACGGGTGGCCGATCCTGTTGCGGGCGTGGTGGTCGGGGTCGTGGCGGGGGTGGTCATCGCGGTTTCCTTTCGATCCGATTGCGGGGGTCAGGCAGCCGCGATAAGCGACTCGTCGTCGGGCGTGTTCTGGTGGGTTTCAGCAGCAATGTCAGCCGATTCCTGGGTGTGTTCGTGTTCGATCCACCCGCAACAGCAATACGCGGTAACCGTGCCGTCGGTTTCGGTGGTGGTGTCGGCGTAACACATGATGGGCCCCGTTCTGCAGACATGGCTCGCGCCAGGCGTGGTATTCGGTGTGGTTCCCGGTTTCCCGGTGTGATTCAAATATAACTCCGCCGCACACCAATTGCCAGTGCATTAGGGGTCTTTTTTCAAGACTCTTTCGGGGAAATTCGCTGCATTGTCCGGTGGTGACAATTAAATTTGTGTTGTGTCTGCGTTGTCGTTCTGGTCGGAGTGTTGTCTGGTTCGGATGCCGGCGCGCGGTCTGGGCCCGGCGTGGGTAGTTGAACAGGGCAGCTAGGTCGTTGCGGGGCCGAGGTGAGGGTGACTTGCCAGGTCTGTGCAGGTGTCGAGAAGGTTCAGGCCCGCTGGCGCACCGTTTCGACCTCCCGCTTGTGGTCAAGCGAGTCTGGGACACCAGGTGATCCCGCTGTGGTCGTCCTGCCACGTGTTTGGTGTGCGGGAGAAGGGGCAGGTTTGGAGGTGCCCTTGGCGTGTATCAGGACCTGAACCCCGGAATGATCCTCCTCTTCTGGTTGCTTTGTTTGATCATGGTGAAATGCACGGTAGCATCGAGGTGCGTGGAATTGAAATTCCACGCAAAGGTTCTTTACTGGTGGTGGAGATTCTTTTTGGTGGTGCGTGGCTCTCATGATGCGGGCCGCTGGTCTTTGGTGTGGTGCCGCGGGAGGTTGGCTGCAAGCCACGTCGCTTCTGGCGACGGTTTGTCGTCGATCTCCGCCAGCTTGCTGGTGAGCAGTGCGAGAGTGCGCGGGATGGCCTCAAGCCGGCCGAGCCGGCCCTGGAGCCGCATGATGTCTCGGTACAGCAGCTCGTTGTGCGGATCGAAGGCGCGTGCGCGCTCCAGCAGCTCAAGCGTCTGTTCGGGATCGACGTCGCGCAGCGCGTGCGCCAGCGCGGCGGCCGCGTCGATGACGTCGCGCCGAACGGCCTCGCGTACCGGTTCGAGCCATTCGCTTTCGACCCCGTCCGCGAGCGGACCGGTGTGGAGATTGACGACCTCGCGGTATGCGTCGATCCGGTCTTGTGTGGTGCCCGCCGTGCGGCGGGCCGTGATCGCGCGGTCCAGGTGCCAGTAGTCGACGTCTACCAGGTCTGGGTTGAGGCGGTAGCGACCTCCGCCGACGATCGCGATGTCCGTGATCGTTCCTCTGGTGGCCTTGGTGACGGCGTTTCGAAGCCGGGAGAGTGCTGTGTTGAGGGCGTTGTTGGTCTTGTCCGAAGTGTTCGCCGGCCACAGGGCGTTCACGAGCGCCTCGCGGGTCGTGCCGTCGGGATGGACGGCGAGGAAGACGACGAGTTCGCGTAGCCGCGGCTGGATGGTGGCGGTGACATCGTGCTCGGCGTCAGGCCAGCGCAGCGCAGGGACACCGAGTACCCGGACCTGGAGCGGTGGGCGGTCCACGGGAACGACGTTCGCGCCGAGCTCAAGTGCGCCATCCGCGGCTTCGGGTTGCGGGCGGTATTCGGCCTCGCGGAACAAGCTCAGGAGGTCCCTCGCATCGTCGTCGCCGAGGTGGAAGAGCCTGGCGCCGGTGAGCTCTTCACCAGGGCCAGGACTTGCTGAGGAGACGGTTCCGTCAGCGCGAACGTAGAGCGTGATGCCGGGCGCCCACTGCCCGAGGAGGACCCCGGCAAGTCGACGCTGGGACTCCTGCGGAAGCGCGCCTTCGAGTCGTCGTCGGCTTTCGTCGTCCAGCTCAGCCACGACTACCGCCGGAGGCGGCTGTTCGGCGAGCTCCGCATAGCTGGAGACGATGTGCAAAGCGGACGGTGGCTCACCGACTGTGGCTCCGCCAAGGAGTAAGGCCAAGTCATCAGCGGTGATCGCGACGGTTGTGCGCGTCAAGGCTGTCAGGACCAGAGCACGCGCTGCCGCGGCTGCGCCTGGGCCGACCAAGCCAAGCCCGCCGCACGCAGCAAGGTCCAGTGCAACCTCGTGACCGCTCCTGACACCGAGCGGTGTTGCCTCGTTGTGAGGAGTCGGCTGGTGCTCGGCGCGGTGGTGGGCGAGCTGCAGCTCGTACACCACGGGTGCGACAGGCAGATCATCACGCAGTCCGCTGCCTGGCTTGTACCTGCTGCGGTAACGCCTTCTCGCCGCCACGAGGGCAGTGCTCACAGCCGCGGTCAGGGCCACGCCGACGAACGCCGTGGTCTTTCCTGATGGCGCGGATGCGGGCTGCGGAAGCTGTTCCTCTTGCTGAGGCAACTCGTGCGAGGGAGCCGGTGCCGGCAGCGCCGTTGGTCCGGGCGGGGGAGTGGGAACAGGTGGAGGAGGTGGTGGTGCCGGGATGTGGAGCTTCTCCCCAGGGAAGACCTGGTGCGGGTCCGTCAGAGGTCGGCCGTTGGGTTGTGGTTTACCGCGGTTGAGTTCGAAGATCTCGGGCCAGCGGGTGCCGTCGCCGAGCGTGCGTTCGGCGACGGCCCACATCGAGTCGCAGTGCCCGGTGACCGGATCGGGATCCCGCACGGTCTCGACCACAGCTGCCGTGCTGGACGAGGCCAGCTGCGGGCCTTGGGCGGCAGCGCCGATTGCACGGTTGCCGAGCATCGTCAAGACGATCGTGCCGATCAACACCGCCGCCGGCGAACGCACCGCTGCCAGGTCCGGCCACCGCACTCCGCGCAAGACGTCCGCGGCGCGAAGCCCGACGTCCACGACGAACGCGGCCCACAGCAACCAGCAGATGCATGCGAGCCCGTCGATCAGGAAGGAGGGGGACATCGGTTGGGTGAGCACGGCGGATAGCACGGCCCAGCTCGGAACCGCGTCGGGTAACGGCCATCCGACGTAGTGACACAGCGCAAAAGGCAACCCGATCAGCACCGCGAGCAGCACTGCGAATGCCGCCAACGCACGTGCCAGGCTGCCGATGGCGGCGACAACGCCTCCGCGGATCATGTTCGCGGTCATTGTGCTGCGGCAGGCGCAAGGGCCTGCGAGGTCGCCTGTTGGGCGGAGGAAATTTCCTGCACTGCAGGGTTGTGCTGATCGCTGGAGGAACCCGGCTTGGGCGGCCGCGCACTCGACCGCTTCCTCCTGCCGCGCTTCGGCTTGCTGGCCACCGTCCACTTCGTGAGTTCGTCCACCGGGACGTCGGTAAACGAAGCGAGCTCGGGAAGGCTCATCACGTCCTCGGCTTCCGTGATCAGCTCGCCCAGCTTGACGTCGACCTCCTGCAGCTCGGTGGCCAGAACCGTGCGGCGGTGCGCGAGCTCGCCGACGAGCTGCGCGGTGGCCAGCCGGCGATTGCTCCTCTCGGCATCAGCAAGCTCGACCCGCCTGCGGATCTCGTCAGTCGTAGCCATCGTGTTCCCCTTTCCTGCGTCTTCACGGGCTTGGTGTGGTGGCACCGCGGTGGGGACTCGCGTGACCGGTTGCCTGAACGGTGATGCTGGGGATCCCGACGAGGCCGAGCAGTTGCGTGCGTTGGGAGGCGGTCACGACGACAGTGACGGTGTTGCCGGAGACGGTGACGTTGCCGTCGAGACCGGCTGAAGAGAGATGCGCTCGGGCCTTGCTCGCCGCCTGGTCGGGCGCGAGCTGGAGATCGTTGTCCAGCCGGTAGGTGGTGAGGTCGATCGCTTGAGCGCCTGCTCGCGCTGCTGCCTCGGCAGCGCCTGCGGCTTGAACCTTGGTGGCGAGCGCGAGGCCGCCGTCGAGGACGAGGCCGGCGAGGGCCAGGAGGCTGGCGGTGAGGGCGACGAGGAACGCAGTCATGTGTCGCTCCCGACGGAACGCCAGGTGTCGACTGCCTCCGAAGCGGTGGAGGACAGCCGCTTCCGGGCTGGCACACCGAGCAGCGTGGCGCCGCTGAGATCAACTGTGCATGAGACCGTCACGGTCACCGCTGCGCCGGGTCGTACACCGCCGAGGACCTCGACGCTCATCGCTTGGCAACTGACCCCGGCATCGGCGAGTGCTCGGGTCGCGACAGCTGTGGCGGCAGCGCTGGCTCGTTTGTCTGTGCGCTCGATGCTCGCGGCGCGTGCCGCCTGGTGTGCCACGTCGTTGAGCCGGAGCCGCGCGTCGACGCCCCGGTGCACTACGACCGCCACGAACACCAACGCCATCACCATGACGGGAGCCCACAGCGTGACCTCCGCTGCTGCGGATCCTCGCTGATCACGCCACCACGGCATTCCGGTCACCGCCCAAGTTCGACGAAGCGCTCGACGGGACCTGCGGCCTCGGCGTGCACTGGAAGGCTCAGGAAGGGCACAACCTGCTTCGCAGCCCCTGAGATCTGCACCAGCGCCGTCTCAGAACCCCGCTCGCAGCGGACGTTCGCATCGCGTAAGGGCCCGTCTCCGAGATCAGCGAGCACGCCCTGGGCGCTTGCGGCGCCGTCAGCCGGCGATCCGCCGTGTGCTCGAACGGCTGCGAGCCCGTGCGCGGCCGCAGCTTGGGCGATGTGCGTGGCGTGCGACCACATGGCGAACTGCACGATCAGCAAGAAGGACAGAAAGGCCACCGGCAGCATGATCACGACTTGCGCCGAGGCGCTTCCACGGTCGTTGGGCAGCCGAAGTCGTTGCATCGGACGCCTCCGCTCACAAGGAGATCTTGGACGCGGCACCGACGAACAACGATGTGAGGAGCGCGGCCACCGCCAATGCTGCGGCGACGAGCGCGGCAATGGTCACCACCGTCTCGCCCACATACCCGCGATCGTCGTGCCGCAGGCTCTCGATCGCTGCGCGGACGTTCCGGAACACGAGATAGATCATGGTCACTCCTAGAGTCCGTTGAGGACTGAAACCAGGGCTGGGTATCCGATGAACAGGAGAAAGCCGAGCATCAGCAGAACGAGTGGCAGGCTCATCCGCTCGGTCGCCGCACGCGCTTCGCCTTCGGAGTCGGTGATCTCCTTGGCGCGCAACGCGGCCGCTTTGGAGCCCAGGCTTGAACGGATCTTGGCGCCATCGGTGCCGGCGAGGCTGACCGCGGCCGCGAGATCGGACAGCTGACGCAGCTGGAGGTCCTCACCGAGTCGGTCGAGCGCTTCCCACGGGGTCGTGCGAGTGACCTGAGCGGTGACCAGTGCTTGCCGCAGCTGGTGAAACGCCCAACCGTTGCCGACATCGGCAGCGTCGGTCAGTGCCGCGTCCACTCCCGCCCCACCTGCGAGCAGAATGCGCACGAGGTTGAGGTAGGCGCCCAGCGCGTGCCGGAAGTCGGAGCGGCGCCGTTGAGCTGCCTCACGAACCTTGAGGTCAGGCACTAGGAACCCGATCACGGCGAACCCGGCGATCGCGACCACAGAGGTCGTCCATGGCAAGCCGACACCGTTGATGACCAGTGCGAGGCTGACGCAGGACGTCAACGCGGCACCGACCAAGCCATACAGCGCCTTGGACACCAGGTGCCGTTCGACGTCGGTGCCCACGACGTTCAGGTCGGCTCGCAGGCGTGCGGTCGGAGTACCGAACGGACCGACAACCCTCCACACCGGACTCCTGCTCGTTGAGGGACTCGGGGAAGCGGACAGCATCGCGAGCACCTCGTGCAAGGCAGGCCTCGGAGGAAACAGCCACACGGCGAGAGCCCACAGGCCTGTCCCGAGGCACGCGCCCCACAGCAACGGCCTGATCATCGCGGCACCTCCGCAAGGAGGAACCGACCGGGCTCCCGCAGGCGGGCGATTCGGGCGAGCCAGGTGAACGCGATGCCGAACAGCGAGCCCACAACGGTGAGGACGAGTTGCCCCTGCACGCTGTCGAACGGGTCGAGGTAGGCGCGGTTGAGTGCGATCAAGCCGCCGGCGAACGCGATCGTCGTGATCACGATGACCCGGACGCTCGTGCGGGTCTGTCGTCGACCCGCCTCGATCCGCATCCGCATGGACGCCTGCTCGCGTGCCTCCGCACCGAGCTCGCCCAGCAGCTCGGCGAGATGACGTGCTTGATGCTGGCTGCAGAGCACGAGAGCAGCGATCACCAGGTCCGCTGTCGGATCACGCAGTTCATCTCCGAGACGCCGCAACGCCACCGCGAGGCGTTCGCCGCCGCGCAGTTGAGCGGCAAGCGACGTGATCTCAGGCCGGATAGCTTCGGGCGCGCGTGCTGCGGTGGCCAGCACGGCGTGCTCCAGTCCAGCCGCGGCTACCAAGGTGTCGCGCAACATCTCGGTCCAACTCGCGATCGCTTCGATGCGGGCGAGCCGGGCACGCTGCTCGGCGTCCGCTCGCAAGACGCGTGGCAACAACGCGACACCGAGTCCGGCCAGGACAGCTGCCGCGATCCAGCCGGTGGCCACGCCGGCCAGCAGCGCGGTCGCCACGCTGACGCACAGCCGCACGACGGCAGAGCGGTCGGGAATGAACCACTGCCGACGCCGTGCGGAGGTGCCGCGAAGGCCCAGCGCGAGTAGCCACGCACCTACGGCACATCCGGCCGCAAGCACTCCGAGCAACGCGGAACTCATGATCCCCACCGCTCCGCGAGCTCAGGGTCGTAGCCCGCAGCGATGAGTTCGTCGAGCGTGCGAGTTCGGAGTGGCGCCGCGGGAACTGCTCGCAGATCGGGGCCTGGACGCCACACCTCGTTGCTGATGATCTGGCGCCCGTCGGCGTCCACGACTTCCCGCACCGAAGACACGACGCGATGGCGCCGGTCGGACGAAAGCTCGAGGTGAACGACGAAGTGCAGCGCGGAGGCGACCAGGAGGTTGGTGGCCTCGAGCGTCAGTCGCTCGGGTCCTTGGACGGCATATGCACCCAGCTTGGTGAACGCGCCTGCGCTTGAACTTGCGTGAAGGGTGCCCATCGAGCCGTCGTTGCCCATCGACATCGCGTTGGTCAACGGAATGACCTCCGGACCGCGGACCTCACCGACGATCACGCGGTCGGGCTGCATGCGCAGCGATTGCCACACCAGGTCGGACAGCGTGATCGCGCCGACTCCTTCGAGGTTGGGCTCGCGCGCCTGCAGTGCGACCACGTCCGGGTGCGCCGGGTCCTGATCGAGGCCGAGCTCGAACACGTCCTCGATGGTGATCAGGCGTTCGTGCGCCGGGATCGCCGAGGCGAGTGCGCGAAGCAACGTCGTCTTGCCGATCGTCGTGCCTCCGGTGACGAGCACGTTCTTCCTTGCGCGAACCACGGCGGCGAGGAACGACTCCATCCCTGGGCCGATCGTGCCGTTGTCCCGCAGCTCGGCCAGGTTCACGCGCTGGAGGCGGTGCCTGCGGATGGACACCGAGGGCCGAGCCGTCACGGTCATCACCGCCGAGACGCGTTCGCCGGACGGCAGGGCGAAGTTCACGATGGGGGAGGCGTTGTCGAAGCGGCGCTCCTCGATGCCGCTGCGCGCAGCCAGCGTGCGGATGAGATGGACGAGATCGTCGTCGGAGTCCACGATCGCGGGCAGCACTTCGCGCGTGCCGTCGGCGCGTTTGACGGACACCCGCTCGGCGCCGTTCACGTTGATGTTCTCGATGCTGGTGTCGGCGAGCAGCGGGTCCAACCTGCCGGCGCCGAACAGCTCGGCCAGGACCTCGGCGACCGCGCGCCGTTCGACGTCCGCGCTGAACAGCTCAAGTCCTGCCTGGAGCCGCTTTTGTGCGATCGACTCGACGGAGTCGCGCAGAATCGCCTCGGCCAGCTGACGCCGTTGCTGCGGTCCGAGAGGCGGGCGCTCCGCGTTTCCGTCCGCTCGGAGTCGCGCGCCGAGCTGGTCGGTGACGTCGTTCCGCAGACGTTCACGCAGACTCCGCACGTCGCTCATCGGCTTCGGAAACGGGAGGTCTGCCGGCCCGCTCAGCGGGCTCACGGCGGTCATCGGGAACTCCGCTGCAGCGTCACGTCCTGTGGGGCCGTGTGCAGGAGCTGCCTGGCCAGCCTTTCCGCATGTCGGTTCAACACGGAGTCGAAGCCGCGCTGATGCCACAGCGCCTGCGCGCCCTTGGCGTCGTCCGGGATACCAGCGAGCACCGGCAGACCCAACGCCTCTGTAACCTGTGCCAACGGATAACCCTTGCCCACGAGCACGAGGCCAGGATGGTGCGACCAGGTCTGCATGTGGGCTCGCCTTGCGGAGACATGCGCCAACGAGTCGTCGTGGGGTCGTGCCACGACAAGGAGTGCGTCGGCGGACCTCAACAGTCCGAGCATCGTTGGATCGGGGTCGACTCGGCCGACATCGATGATCACCGGACTGCCGAGCGTTCGAAACGGACTGAACTGCGAGGCCGCCAACGCTCCGAACGCGGCACGCGACTGTGCAGGATCCGATGGCGCGGGCACGATCCACAGGCCGCTCGCCAGGGCATGTGCGTGCCGCGTCAGGAGTTCCGTGTCGGAGCTGCCACGCGCGGCAGCGGCGAGGCTCACGAGTCCGGGGGAGTTGGGCAGCCGAAGGCGCGCCGCAGTGTCTCCGCCTGCTGAATCCGCCTCGACCACGATGGGACGCGTTGGCCCGGGCCAGCGGGCACCGAGTGCGACGGCGAGCGTGCTCGCGCCGGGAGAACCCTTGAGAGAACAGGTAATGATCATCATCAACGACCTCCGACCATCAGCAGGGCGACTTTGTCTGCAGGCGTCGAGGACAGGGCTCGCGCGTCGAGCTCCGGCAATTCCACCGAGACGACAGGCGTCTGGCCGGTCCTGTCGACTGCGACGACCACGGCGCGCCAGGAACTCGTTGTGCTGCCTTCGTTCGCGGCGGAAGCTAGTACGACCACGTTCGACCCGGCGGACAACTCGGGAGGGAACTGCCCCGGCTTGAGGCCGAGGGCGGCTATCGCTCTGCCGTTGGCAGGCACTCGGGGCGGTCCCAGTACTTCATCGGAGAGGAGGACCCCGGCCGGCAGCGCGTACGCAACCTGCCTACCGACCACGCTCGAGACGGCAGAAGCGGGAACGACCTTGACAGCCCCTTCCATGGCGAGACTCACCCCGACGAGGTCCTGCTCCACGATCACCTGGCCGACTTCGACCGGCCGCGCCAGCGCGATGACCTCCTGGCGCTCACCAAGCTGTTGTGCCGCAACCACTCCACCGGCTGCACACGCCACCACCAGCACAGCGCCGAGCGTGAGGTGCGGGATACTTCGTCGCCGACGGCCAGGCGTCCGGGACGTCGGCCCCGTCCACGTGCTGACCGACTTGGGTTTGATGGCCGGTGGCGTTCTCATCTGGGCCTCCTGAAGGCATGGGGTACCGAGACGTGACGCCTGAATCGTCGGCACGCTCGGGTGTTTCTGGGAATCAGCGGGAGTTGAGGGCTTGGCTCTCGGCGACGCGCAACGTCGTCGACGCTGTCGTCGTCAGGCCGGGGAAGACGCCGCTCTGTCCGGCGCCGGACCAACGCACGTTCCACTGGACCGTGACGGTGGCGGCGTAGAGCCCACCGGGCAGGTGCGTGGAGGAGCGCCGGTAGGTGTGGCCGCAGTCAGGCGAAGCGCACTTCGGATCGTGGCCTGCGGTGAACGGCGTGCCCGGACCGGAGCACTTCACGGTGGAACCGTCGCCCGTGGACCACGTCGCGGCCGTGGGCTCGGCGACAGCGGTCACGGTGATCCCGGGTACCGAGGCGCTCGCTGAAGTCGTTCGCCAACCTTCGCGCAGCCACAACCACGTTGGGAGGTGCACCAGCTGCTCGGCGGCCGGGTTCACCGCAATCGAGGGTGCGGGCAATCGCAGGCGGCTCTTGGCCATGATCGCCACTTGCTCTGGGGTCATCGACGGCTCGGCCTGTTGCCCGGCAGGGATCCAGACCGGTGGCCGATTAGCGGTGTCTTTGCCGTCGGCCGAACACAGGAGACGGAACCATCCTCCTGGCCCCTCCGGCTGAGGAGAAGCAGGATCTCCGTGGTCGACCGGGACGTACCTGCATTCGAAGGCACCCGAGGCTTCTTCGTGCGCCACCGTGCCGGACACGCTGGGGCGGGCTTGAGCCTCGGACATCTCCGCGATTAGTTCGCAGCCCGGCCCTGGTTTCGTCGAGCAGTCGACCGAGCCCCAACCAGGATCACCTCGGGCTGATGAGGCAGTGGCCACGAGTCCGGCCAACGTGATCGACATGGCGATTGCGAGACGAGTCAGCATGATCCGACCCCCTGCACCGCGAACCGAGTCACGCGCCAATTGCCGTCGGGCTGAGCCTTGACCTCGGCGAGGATGGAGCGCCGGCCGCCACCTTGACCGTCCGCGGGCTCGTTGGTTCCCCGGCGGTACTTCAACCACCCGCTGTCGTCGCCACAGTCCCTGATCTTCACGGTCGTCACCACGCCGCCGGAGCGGTCCACATTGGTCACCTGAGGATCGCTCTTGGGAGATCCCTTCGTGACCAGGCCCTTCCGGTCATCCTCGGCGAGGCTGTTCTTGATGACGACGAGCGCATCGCCGGTGGCGTACTCGGCCAACCCCGGTGCCTCTGAGTTCGACGTTTCGCCGGCCGCCGCCATCTCACGCCACATCGCGAGGTAGGCGTCGACTGCCTTGCGCTCCGGAGGAGTGGGCAGCGGGGCGACGCTCGTGGCCGTTGAACTCGAAGTGGCGCCCGGCGGCGTTGAGCTGTTGTTGCCCGCGCTGCACGACGCGACGGCAACGACGCCGAGAATCGCGGCGACTCGTGCGGTTCTGGTCATCGCGGCCTCCAAGTTGATGGTGGGGCTGAGGTGGGCGCCGGGGGAGCAACGACGCCCACCTCGATCGGAACGCCCGGCTTCGAGCTGATGTCCGGGCGGAGGTACTGGTTCAGCGACGTGAGCACTATCAGCAGGAAGACGGCGGTTGCGCGGTGCAACGCACGTTGCGCCTCGTAGGCGATCACGGGGTACTCGTCCCTGAACGGTAGGCACATCACGCACCGCCCTTCAGGCCAGCACGATCGCGCCCATTGCACTGGCAATCAGAAACGGTCCGAGCGGTAAGGGATCGCCGCGGCTGATGACGCGGCAGGCACGAAGAACGCGCATGCTGGCTGCCGCGATGACGAACGCACTCAGGAGCCCCATGAACAGCTGCCGCCAGCCGAACCAGCCCAGGACGAAGGCGATCGGGGCCAGGAGCACGATGTCGCCGAAGCCGAGCCCCTGGCGTGAGCCGACATAGACCGCCAGGCCGGCGGTGGTCACCACGGCAGTGGCCAGACCTGCACGGAGCAGCGGTTCGAAGTCCGACCGAAGCAGCGCCAGGAACGACAGCTGGATGACGCCGCCCGCGAGCAGCGCACCGTTGATCTGATGCGGCAGCCGGTGGACGGTCGAGTCGATCATCGCGAGAAGCAGCCCGACGATCATGAACCACGAGAGTGCGTTCGCCTCCAGCGCCATCTCGGTAGCGACGCAGCTCAACGCGATGCAGAGGAAGCTGCTTGCGGCCGCCAAGGGCATCCATCCGCACCTCGTCACGGCGTTCCACGACAGCTGCTCGTCGTGCGTGACCGTGCGAGCTATAGCCATCACGACCGGTCCGGCAACGGCGCCGAGAAGCCCGTAGGACATCCAATGCGACATCGCAGCTCCCTCCGCTTGGAGGTCCTCCAAGTCGAGTCGATCTGATCAACGAAAGTTGTCGTTCGACCGGGTGGTCTCCCACGCGTGACAGTCCGGAATCCGAGGCGAAGTGGGGCTGGGTCGACATACGCTCACCTCTCACCAGGGGGTTGCACTGTTCGTAGTCAGGAGACGACGTTCAGTGTTGGCAGGATCGAGAGCGATTGGCCAGGGGAGGGGCGTCTCCAGATGAACAGCAGACGGCAGCAGACGGGTGTCGAAACGACCGAGATGACCTTCGGGCAGTTGCTCCACCTGCTCCGGGAGGACCGCAAGCTCTCGCTGAAGGAGTTGGCGGGCGAGGCGAACGTCAGCAAGGGCTACCTCAGCAACCTCGAGCACGACATTCGCAGCCCTTCTGCCGAGATCGCGGAGGCGATCGACCGCGCGCTCGATGCCGGTGGTGAGCTGGCTGATCTCGCGGTGCCAAGGCCGCGCGCGAGAGCAACTCGTGAACGCATCCGCCCAGCTCAGCTACCGGCCGCCCTGCGCTCCTTCGTTCCGCGGCGTGAGGTGCTTGAACAGGCCTCTGCCGCACTCGCCGCGCACGAGGGGTTGATCGCCTTCGACGGTCCGGCCGGCGTTGGCAAGACCGCCTTCACGGTGCACTGGGCTCACACCATCGCGCCGGAGTTCCCCGACGGAGTGCTGTTCACCGACCTCCGCGGCTACGCGGCAGACCCACCGGAAGACCCCGCCGTCGTACTCGGACGGTTTCTGCGAGCCTTGGGCACCTCACCCCAGGACATCCCGAGCGACCTCGACGGCCGAGTTGCCCTGTACCGGACGTTGCTGGAAGCGACCCGCACGCTGGTGGTGCTGGACAACGCGGTTGATGCCGAACAGATCAGGCCGTTGCTACCGAGCTCACCGCGGTCGTTGGCGCTGGTGACCAGCCGTAACAGGCTGTCCGGTGCGGTCGTGCACGACGGTGCCGTGCGAATCACCCTGCATCCGATGAGTTCGGACGAGGCGCTCGATCTGATGCGATCTGTCCTGGGCGCTCGGGTGGATGGTGACCTCGCTGCCGCGCGGGTCATCGCTGACCGAGCTGGGCGTTTGCCGCTCGCGCTGCGCATCGCCGGGGAGCGCGCGAACCTGCTGCCGACCGTCCCACTCCGCAAGCTCGCCGACGAGCTGACTCGTCGCCAGCCGCTCGATGTGTTGGCCGCTGACGAGACACTGGCCGTGAGGACCGTGTTGTCGTGGTCTCACGACGCGCTTCCTGGACCGATGGCCGCGACGTTCAGGCAGCTCGGCCTCCATCCCGGCGGTCCGATCAGGATCGAAGCCGCAGCCGCGCTCATCGGGCTCTCACCGCTGCAAACTCAGGGCCACCTGTCCGCCCTGGCCACCGTGCACCTCGTAGAGCAGACCGCACAGGACAAGTTCGTGATGCACGACCTCGTGCAGGCGTACGCCCTCGAACAGGCTCGCGAGCTCGCCATCGAGGAGGCCAACCGTGCCGCTCTGTCGCGTCTGGTCGACCTCTATCTGAACACCGGAGCCGCGGCGATCCGGATGCTATGGCCCTCCCGGCCTCGAAGGCCGCTCGACCTGCCTCAAACCGACGTGCTCACGCTGACCTTCCACCGCCCCGCTGACGCGGTCCGATGGTTCGAGGACGAACTGCAGCTCCTCGTTCGCCTGGTCCGATGCGGGGCGCGCTGGAACATCACCTCGGTCGCGTACCTGCCGGTGGTGGTGAACGAGATGTTGTTCCACCGCCGTGCCTGGTCGTGGTGGGTGCCCGCGTTGCGGGACGCACTGGAGATGGCCCGGCGGGGTGGCCACCGTGACGCCGAGGCGTGGGTGTTGGAGACGCTCGGCGACGCGGGCATCGACGAGTTGAAGGCGGCCTCGTCAGCCGGCCTGTACCGGCGAGCCCTGCAGATCAGGACCGAGTTGGGCGACCTCAGCGGTATGGCCGCCTGTCACGTGGGCCTTGGCCGCGCTTGCTACCAGCTCAACGACCTCGACGCCGCAACCACGCACCTTGAGATCGCTCGCCGGCTGAGCACGGAGGCCCAGGACCAGTGGGAGTTCGCGGTGGCGTCCGCGCACCTGGCATCCGTGCTGGCCGCCTCTGGCGATGCCGGTGGTGCGCGATCTCTGCTCATGGCGGTGCAGACGATCTTCGACGAGGCAGAGGACCTGATGTCCTCGGGGTGTACCTCGACCCTGCTGGCAGGCCTGGCCGAGTCCGGTGGCGAGTACGAAGTTGCCCTGCACCACCTGAAGAACGCGTTGCGCACCTTCAACACGGTCGCCGATGTCTGGAGCCAGGCCCACATCCACAGGCGCATCGGTGACCTTCACGCCGACCGCGGCAACCTCCACGCTGCCCACCGGTCGTGGTCTGCAGCCGCGGAACTGCTCAGCGGCAACCCCGAGCCGACCGCAGCTGGGCTGCGAAAACAGTTGATGGAGAGTCTCAAGGAGGATGTCTAGTGCACCAGGCGCTCAGCACCATGCCCGCGCTCACTGGAAGTCTGGACGCTGATGAAGACGCGCTCGCATGGGCCGCGCACGACTACGGCGACACCGTTCACGACCGACCGACAGCCGTCCTGCGGCCCGCCAACACGGCCGACATCAGCACGGTGGTCAAGCACGCTGGCGAGCACAACCTCGCCGTCGTCCCACGCGGACAAGGCCACTCCACAGGAGGACAAGCCCAAGCACGCGGCGGAGTCGTCATCGACATGACCGCCCTCTCCTCGATCCATGAGATCGGACCAGACCGGGTCGTGGTCGACGCGGGCGCGAAGTGGAGCGACGTCCTACGCGCGACCCTGCCGCGCGGGCTCACGCCGCCAGTGCTCACCGACTACCTCGAACTGACCGTCGGCGGCACCCTGTCCGTCGGTGGCCTGGGCGGAGCCAGCCACCACCACGGTGCACAGACCGACAACGTACTTTCGCTCGACGTCGTCACCCCTACCGGCGACGTCGTGACGTGTTCACCGAGCACGAACCGAGCAGTGTTCGACGCGGTTCGCGCAGGCCGGGGACGCAACGGAATTATCACCCGCGCCACCCTGCGCCTGGTCCGAGCGCCGGAAACCGTTGCCTGGCACAAACTCCACTACGGCACCATCGATCAACTCGTTGCCGACCAGCGCCACCTGGTGGCTGCTGGGATGTTCGACTACGTCGAGGGCCAACTCAAGATCCGCGAGGGTCAGCACGTCGCTGAAATTGAGGCCGTGACGTTCACCGGAACCAGCAGCGGGCGGGGCCATCTCGATGGGCTGTCCTTCCGCGATGTCGAGACCCAGGCGGCGAGCTACTGGGAGTTCGTCGATCGGCTGGCACCCGGCGAACCTCTCCTGCGCGAAGCCGGGCTCTGGGACTCTCCACATCCATGGTGCAACCTTTTGGTGCCCAGCTCTGTGGCGGAGGATCTGCTCCGCCACGCCGACGGCGAGCTTGGCGCTGAGCTCTACAGCGACTTCGGGCTCGTCCTGGCCTACCCGCTGCGCACGGACAGGATCACCACGCCTCGGCTATGTCTTCCAGATGGCGAGCTGGTGTTCCTGATCGCCGCACTGAGGTACGCGCCATCTGAGTCACCGGAGATCGTTGCGGCGATGCAGGAGGCCAACGACAAACTGATCACCAAGGCCCTCAAAGCCGGCGGAACCTTGTACCTCGATCCGCTTTGAGTCGAGCGTCTTCCGTCTGCTCCGCACGAGCAGACGGAAGACACCTTCCAAATCCGTTGTGGACGCCCGAAAACTGAAGTGAACCAACCACTTCAACCGAAGGCGGAACCAACGATGAACCGTCGACTGGCCAGCGCCGCCACCGCTCTGGGCGTGCTTCTCGTCAGCAGCGCGGTCGGCATGATCGACCGAGCTGCTGGCTCAACAGCGAAGGCGATGCCGGCGTACTGCGGCTTCCTCGAGCTGGCCGAGCCGCAGGGTGAGCTCACGGCCCGCTACTACCACTGCGGCAAGCACTTCATCCTCATCAGGTTCCACTGGAGCCAGGGCAGCACCGGAACCAGGTGCATAGAGCCATGGGGCACGGACAACTTCTACAAGGACGGGCCGCACAAGGTCGTCAACGCCTACTACATCAAGACGCCGCCGAACCTCGTCGGTCCAGTCGATGACCTGAGGTGCGCGCTATCGCAACCTCGTGCCTAACTGGACTGTGGACGTATGAGTGCTTTCGTTCGTGCGGCCTCGCGGAGACGTCGTTCCGCGAACTTGTGCGTGAGCACAGCGCGGAACGTTGGCTCGGCGATCTTCAGAACCTGCACCTGCCGGTCGGCCTTCGACTTGCAGGTGGAGCGGACGATCAGCTCGACCGGGTCCACTCCGTACACGAGCGCGAGCTCGGCGAGCGTGATCAACGTCGGCAACGCCTTCCCGTTCTCCATCTGGGACAACTGAGAGACGGAGAGAGTCGGCACCTTCGCGGAGACCTCGGCTTGACTTGGTCCGGCCGCGATACGGGCGTCGCGCAGTGCTTTGCCGAGCGCGACTGGATAGGGCTGTTGTGTGGAGAAGTTGCCCAGAGCTCGATCGATGTCCAGTCCGCGTTCTTCGGCCAGCTCCCTCAAGTCGCCATCGTCGGCCTGCTGCAGCAACGCACGTGCCCGTTGAACGCTTTCGCCGAGCAACCAGAAGTGATCTTCGGCTGGGAACGTCTCCAGATCTGTGCGCCGACACAGCAGGCCGACTTTGGTGAACCGGCGGAGCTGGTTGAGCAGATCCGGGTGAGTGAGCCGGGTCAGCTCCAGGAGTCGCGCCACGGTGTGCTCGGTGCTGACACGCTCCAGGAACGCTGCCAGGACCACACCGCCTTTGCGCTGCCAGGACAACCGCCCGTCCTTGGCGATCCTGTCGGCAATCCTCATGACCTACGACACCTGCTTCACGGCCTGATAGATCAGCGCCGTGTCGATCAGGAGCGCCAGCACATCGATCTGTTCGTCGTTGTGCGGCATGCTGACGGCTTCGGGGCGGTTAGCCGGCAAGTCCTCTGGCGTTCGGCCGTCCCGCGGCCACGGCAGGATGTGTTCGTGTGCCCGCCACGCCAGGTCGCACTCGGGGCACGTTGGCCAGCAACGCACTTCGTCCGGCCACTTGTCAGAACCCGCGGTCACCTCGACGCCGCACAAGGTGTGGCCCACGTCGTTGACGGCGAGTTCCTGCGGTATCGCGTGGCGGGCCCCGTCGTGGGGCTGCCATTTGTAGCTGCGAGCCATGCCCGATCACTTCCCGTGAAACATGTACGCGACCAGCGCACGTGATGTCGGCAGTGATCCACGGAAATCGACACAACAGTGAAGAACCAGCACGCGGATCTATCCCGCACCTAGCAGGAATCTGCCATCCGGCGCCCCTGCCTGCGTAAACAGGAGGATGCCCTGACTGGGTGAAAATAAAGTTCTCCGGGCGGAACGACTGTTCGACAGGTGTACGGAGCTAACCTGTGCAGGCACAATGCGCCGAATTCGCGTCAGGGGAGACCGATGGCGACACCGAGGGAAGGTTTGGCTGTCCGCCGCAAGGCACTGGGGTATTCGCAGGAGCGGCTGGCGGAGATTCTTGGAGTCACGGTCGGCACTGTTGGTCGTTGGGAACGGGGCGAGTCGGCGCCAGAGGCGTGGCGTCAGCCGCGTCTGGCGAAGGTGCTCGGTCTGTCGACTGTCGAGGAGCTGATCGACCTTCTGCACCCGCGCGACGAGGTGCCGGCGGCCGAGAGTTGCGACGTTGACCGGCTCGAACGGGCGCTTGCGAATCCGTCCGAAGTCGATCTCGTGACGGTCGCACAGCTTCGTGAGCGTGTGTCGCTGTTGAGCGTCCGCTATGACGGTGAGCGATCGACAGGCTTGTTGGCTGAGGCGGGACAGGCGCTCGGTCAGACCCGATTGCTGCGTGAACACGCACGCCAGTACCGAGTTAGGCGGGACCTGCTCGCGGCGGAAGCAGAAGCCTCCACGTTGATGGGCCAGTTCGTCTGGGACGCTTCTCAACGTCGTGACCACGACACGGCAAGGGAGCACTTCACCACGGCGGCCGAGGCGGCCCGTGGGATCAACGATCCGGTGCTGGAGGCGGTCGCGCTGCTGCGGACTTCGTACGTTGAGCTCTACGGCACCGAGGATCCGGCTGAGGGACTCGTTTTGACTGAACGCGCGGCTGAAGTGGCGCGCGGGCACAGTGAAGTGCTGACGGGACTCGCAGATCTCCACGCTGCCGAAGGGCACGCGATGCTCGGCGAGCGTCTGGCCTGTGAGCGTTCTCTGGAGCGGGCGCAAGACCACTTCGGACGGATCTCGGACGACGAGCCGGTCGTGGAGATGTTCTCAGAGACCCAGTACGGCCGTTTGGCAGGATCGTGCTACCTGCGCCTGCACGACGCGACGAGAGCTCAGTCGACGCTGGAACGGGTTGCCTCTCAGGCGCCGTCCCGTTCGAAGTCCCGGACCATCGTGCTGGCCAATCTGAGCCTGGCGCATCTCCAGCTGCAGGATCTCGAGAACGCTGCCGCGGCCCTGCACGTCGCGATCGACTGCGTTGAGGCGACGTGGGGCGGCGGCGGTCTCAAGGTGATCTTCGGCGCGGCTCAGCAACTACGTCCATGGCGGAAGGAGCCTGTGGTAGATCAGGTGTATGACCGCCTGTTCACGATGATGGCGGCGTCGTAGAAAGGATTGCCTGTGGCGAATCCGGACGAAGCCAAGAACGAGGTTCGGCACCGCGTCTGGGATCTGCTCGCCGAACACCACGCGGCTCCGCCGGACGTGCACGGGTCGATCCCGAACTTCGACGGTGCTGAACTCGCTGCAGCACGGCTCGCCGAGCTTCCGGCCTGGAAGCAGGCACGCGTCGTGAAGGCCGTGCCGGACAAGCCCCAGGCACCGGTCAGGGCACTAGGCCTTGAGCAAGGCAAGTTGCTCTACGTGGCGGTCCCCAAGATGGCGGCGGCGAAGCCGTTCTACGAACTCGACCCCACCAAGTTGCCGGTATCGCCGGCGGAAGCGGCGGTGCCGAAGAAGGCTGCGGCCTTCGCCAGGACCGTTGACACAGACGAGATGCCCCCGATCGATTTCCTGGTGTGCGGGTCGGTCGCGGTCAACCGCCGGGGTGTCAGGTTGGGCAAAGGCGCGGGATACGCCGACATCGAAGTCGCCTTGCTGCAGGAGGCAGGGCTGATCGGCGACGCGACGACGATCGTCACGACGGTCCACGACCTTCAGGTGATCGAGGGTGAGCTGCCGGAGACCAGCCACGACTTCTCCGTCGACGTGATCGTCACGCCGACCCAGGTCATCGAGTGCGGCCCGCCTCGACGGCCGGCGGGCATCCTGTGGTCGGAGCTGGACCCGGCCAAGATCGCCGCTATTCCGGCTCTCGCCTCGCGGGCAGAACAGCGCCCACGATCCGGTCGCTGACCATCAGCTGGTCGCTCATTCCTTTCCAGCGGTGTTTGGAGACCTTGTCGACCGACGTCACGATTCGTCCGTGTCCGCGAGACTTGGCGCAGCGTCGCGCGAGGGCTCCGCGGAGCGCAACGCCTCACCGAACCATGCAGCATGGCGCTCCAGCTTCCGCGCTGCTGAGTCGACCAGGACGACCAACACTTCGAACGCGCCGGGGCCGCCCAAGAGAGACGCAGCGCGCCGGATCGCGCCCGCATCCCGTGCCGCGTGTGCCGACACGAAGGCGGACGCGACCTTGACGTTCTCTTGCCATGCTGCGCGGTCGTCAGCGTCTACCTCGTCAGGGATGGCGAACACGATCGGGACCGCGACGGGTGAGACGAGTTGGTCCAGTGGGACGCCGTCGAGCAGGACCCTCGCCAGGATGCTTGCTGCTGAGACGACAATCCGCGGATCCGCGTGCGTGACGACCGACTGGAGCGTGCGCTCCACAAGCTCGGGTTCTGAGCGCAAGTGGTGGCCGAGCGCGCGCAGGCCCCAGGAGGCTCCGAGCCCGCTGTCGGCGTCTTGTCGAAGGCGGGCCTCATCCTGTGCGATCTGCTCTACACCGCAGGGCTCGTATCCGTCGTCGGCGGATTCGAGATCAGGCCCCATGAATAGCGGCCTCGCGGGTGCGACGCGGATCGTGATGCTGCGCTCCGTCGTGCGGTTGCCATTTGTAGCTGCGAGTCATGCCCGATCACTTCCCGCGGACTTGTGCGCGATCTGCTTGCGCGATGTCGGTAGTGATCCACTCAAATTGCCGTGCCACTGAGAGTCCAGCCCACGAATCTGCCACGGATCTAGCACCGATCTACCATCTGGTGCTTCTACCTGCGTGAACACGTAGATGCCCTGATTGGGTGAAGCTGAACATCTTTGGGCTGAACTGATGTTTTGCGCATCCTCCAAGCTAGGCTGCTGGTGAACTATGCGGCGCATTCACGTCAAGGGGGATCGATGGTCACGCCGAGGGAGGCGCTCGCGGCCCGCCGCAAGGCTGCGGGATTCTCTCAGGAGCGGCTTGCTGCGCACCTCGGCGTCACTACCGGAACTGTCGGACGGTGGGAACGTGGCGAGGCCACTCCAGAACCGCCGACGCAGCGGCGGCTCGCGCGGGCGCTCGATCTCACAGGTGTCCAGGAGCTGCTGGAGCTTCTCTATCCGCAGAAGTCGTTGCTCACGGCGGTGGACGAGCGTGTCGAGGTGCGGTCGACCGGCAGTCGAGCAGGCCAGCCAGGACGTGATCCTCGTAGGGCGGTCCAGACCGGACACAGCCTCGACCGCGTGCACGGCGTTGTACCGCTTGTCCGGCGGGCACTCGACGCTTTCGACCTTCCAGATGACGGGCCTACGCGGCCGCTCGTCGAGATCAGCGCAGACGTGGCCCGTGCCAACGAGCACCGTCTTGAGGCCAGGTACGGCGCACTTGCGGACGCTCTGCCGGACCTCCTCGCAGAGCTGGCGCGGGCGGGTCAGGTCGCCAAGGAAGGCCTGCAGCAGCAACAAGTCGCGTTGCTTCGTGCTCTCGCGCTACGCGCTGCAGACGGTATCGCGTTCAAGTTCGGATACCTTGATCTCTCAGGTCGCCTCATCGACCTCATGCGACAGTCCGCAGCTCAAGCGAACGACCCGCTGCTCGTGGCGGCGGCTGAATACGTCCGCACAGAGACGTTCTTCGCGAGTGGCGATCTCAGCACTGCCGGTCGAGCGCTCCTCAGGGCTGCCAGTGCGTTGTCGTTGTCCAATCTCGACGATCAGCACGTTGCTGCCGCCTACGGATCCCTCCACATGCGAGCCGCAGTGGTGGCAGGGCGGATCGGCGACCCTCACGCGGCCAGAGATCATCTGCATGAAGCGAGCGAGGCAGCCAAGAGGGTTCCCGAAGGCGTCTACCGCGGCACTGCTTTTGGGCCGCAGTCGATTCGCATCCACGAACTCGCGGTGGCCACTGAGCTGCGCGACCCGGTCGGCGTCGAGCGGGCCGCGACATGGCACCCGTCGGCGGAGCTGCCCGCAGAGCGCCGTTCGCACTACTACATCGAGCTGGGCAGTGCGCAACTCGATCTGGGCCACCATGAAGAGGCTTGTGTTTGCATCGAGATGGCGCGTGAGGCGGCTCCTCAACACACGCGAGAACATCCACAGGTCAAGGGGACTCTCGCTGCACTTCTCCAGCGTCGTCCTGGAAACAGCAGAGTGGTTGAGCTGGCCGCTTGGGCGGGCGCACGGGCGATCTGACCTTCTAGTCCGTGAGCAGCGCGGGAAGTTCGTCGAGTGAGTTGATGACCCAATCGGCATCCCGTTGCACCAACGGATCGTTGGCCCACAGGTATCCCCAGGGTCCGCGACGGATCAGCGCGGTATGTAGTCCTGCGGCCTTCGCGGCAACGATGTCGTTGTCCCGGTGGTCTCCCACGTACACGATCTGCTCCGCGGGTGCTGCAGCAGCTTCGACGACGCGATCGAAGAAGGTCTTCGAGGGCTTGGCAACGCCCCATTCTCCGGACGTCGCGACGAAATCGACTGGCAGGGCAAGGGCTCGGAGCAATTCGGCTGCACGGGCAGTCTGGTTGCCGGCAATCCCAACCCTCAGCCCAAGGCCGCGCAGTGCCGCAAGGCTTGGCCGCACGTCGGGGTAGAGGTCCTGCTCCTCGATCTGTTCGCCGAGTCCTGCGTCCTCGCGCAGCTGCCGCTGGTGCGCGACATCGAAGCCTGGGCGGAAGTACTGGAAGGTCTCCGCGTTGTCTCTTCCAGCGGCGGTTACTGCGCCGAGAACGGTCGAGAAGGTGTGTCGCGGTACGCCGATCCAGTCGGCCCACGCGCCCCACTCACGCGAATCGTCCAACAGCGTTTCGCCGACATCGAAGACGACAGCAGTGACCATGCACCCACTCATACGCCATGGAGGTGCGCGGGGCGAGCGCTTCGCCCGGTTGAGTTGATGTTGCGGCGGCGTGCAGCGTCTACGCGACCGCGCCCGTACGTGCGGCGAAGGCTTTCAGGCCGGGCAGAGCGTGTGCTGCCGGGTGTCGCAGCAGGCCGATGGTGATCAGCTGGATTGGTTTGCGGTACCTGACCTCGTCGGGGGAGGCGTGTTCGGCGGCCAGCAGCGCGCGGAGGGCGTGCTCGGGTTTGTTCCACTCGTGGTAGGCATGGGCGACGTCGGACCAGTAGCGAGCGCGCCGTTCGGCCACGGGGATGGCGGCCGGGTTGATCTTTTTTGCGGCTTCGACAGCGGTGCCGTAGTCGCCGAGGGCCCGGGCGACGCTGATCCGGTACAGACCGACACCGGTGGGGCCGAAGGCGGTGAACCGGTGGTTGCTGTCTGTGCCGAGCCTGGTAGCGGCCTCGACCGCTTCGGCGGTCAAGCTGAGGGCGGAGTCGCGGTCGCCGTCGACGGCTGCGGTGTAGGCAGCGGTCGACAGCAGGGATCCGTACACCGACAGGTGCTCTGGCCCGCGGTGCAGGCCAGGCTGCAAGGTCTCGATGGAGCTGAAGATCAGGCTCTGCGCGGCGTCGGCGTGTCCGGTTCGACGCAGCACGATCGCCCAGGCGCGGTGCGCGGCGGCTTGGGTCAGGACGTCGTCCGTGTCGTGGGCCGCCTGTACCGCGCGGTCAGCTGTGATCAACGCGGACTGCGTGCGGTCGAGTTTGACCATCAGCTCGGACGCGAGCGTGTACAGGTCGGCCAACAGGCCGTTGGCCTCTGCAGGATTCGTCGCTTCCGCGCGGGTGGCCATCGCGGTCGACAACACGGCGGGCAGCCTGGAGGCGGACTCGGTGTAGTGGCCGAGTTGGAACACTGAGCGCACTGCAGCGACTTGCCGGCGCAGCTCCGTGACCCCTACCGGGGCAGCACTCGTTGAGGGCGGAGCGAGCAGAGCGCGCTCGAGCGCGCTTACCGGGTCGCTCTTGGCCCAGGACGGTGCCCCGGCACCGAGCACCGCGGTGCCGGCCAGACTGGTCAGCCCCGCGAGCAACGTGCGACGACGCATGGGATCGGTCTCCTCGTCCGGCGCCAGGATGACGTTGACCCTAGCGACGGGACGCGGCGCGTGCACGGACCGTGATGTTGTGTCGGTGAGCCCGAGCAGGTGCGGCGGAATTTGCAGAGCCCTGGCCAGGCATCGCAGGACCTGAACGTCGCGCAATGGCTGCTTGCCGCGCTCCATCCGCGACAGCGTCGAAACGGAGTAGCCGCACTTCGCTGCGAGGTCGGCGAGCGTGAGAGGGGTGGCGAGACGGACCGCGCGCACGATCGCCCCGAGGTCCCCGGAATCGACGGCGACTCGGACCTCTTGGGTGTCCCAGATCGCGCGAGTCCGGTCCATCGCCTGCACTCCTCACTCAGAGCAGGGTGTTTCAGCGTATCCAAACGATCACAGTCCGTGCCAGCTGATTTGCGCAGCCTGCAAATGGTTGGGCAAGTTCAGCAAGTTTCCTGGTCAGCGCGGTGGAGGAGGTCGTGTTCTAGGTGCTGCCGCGGCAGCTGACCGTCCTGCTGCGGGAGGAGGGACGACATGGCCACCCCAAATACGTCGCAGCAGAACTTCTCTGCCGTTGGCCGAGAGATGACTGCGGCCGAGCTCGACCACGCGGGCTTGTTGCATGCGGAGAACAACGTCGTGATCAGCCGGTACGCGATCTTCGTGCCCATAGACGAACTGGGCACACCTCGCCCGGTCGTGATCCGCGCTGGTGCAGTGATAGAGCCGTTCGCCGTCGTGCACGGCGGCACCACCATCGGCGAGCAAGCCCGCGTCGAGGAGCACACCGTCGTCGGCAAGCCTGAACTCGGCTATGCCGTCGGCAAGATCCGTCCTGGCGTTGGCGGCGGCACTGTGATCGGCGCCGGAGCGACAGTTCGCTCCGGCGCGGTCGTGTACGCCGAGGTCGGAATTGGGGTGAACACGCTGATCGGGCACCACACGCTGCTCCGTACCGCGGTGCAGGTCGGCGCGGACGCGCAGCTGGGTCACCACCTCACCATCGAACGCGAGACTCGCATCGGTCGCGACGTGCGATGCTCACCGGGCTCGCACATCACCAGTTCCACCGTGCTCGCCGACCGAGTGTTCCTGGGGGCTGGCGTGCGCACGATCAACGACAAGACTCTGACCTGGCGCGATCCGGATCGTGAGCCGATCCTCGCAGCACCGACGTTTGACACCGAGGCTAAGGTCGGCAGCGGTTGCGTCGTGCTGGCCGGCGTGACGGTTGGCGAGTGCGCCCTGGTCGGGGCTGGCTCCCTGGTCACCCGCGATGTCCCGCCAGGAGCGTTGGCCTACGGCCATCCGGCCCGTGTGCAGGGAGAAGCCCGGTGAACCCGGCCATGCCCAGCGGGCCCGCTACGGCAGCCGAGGCGATCACGACCTGGCTTCGGCCACTCCGGCCACTTCTCGATCCCTGTGGCCGGATCGACTGGAAGCGGCTCGCCGGAGTTGCGGAGGCCTTGGACCGAGTGCTCATGCATTGTTCGGTGGGCGCGAATCTGCAGGCGGGTGTGGAGCGCAGCCGCCGCCTACGCGCGATCCGGCAGGACCTGGCCCGCCATGTCGACACGACCGGCGATCCCGACCTGTTTCAGCTGCTGACACAGTTCATGTGTGGCTACTGCGACATCGATCTGCGCGACACCTTCGGACTCGGCCACGGAAGGCTCATCGCCCGTCACGGAGGTGCCCAGACACGGCAGCGGTGGATCCCGCGGCTGCTGGCGGGTGAGTTGGCCGGGATCGCCGTCACTGAGCCTCACGGCGGGTCCCGCCCAGCGGAAACTCAGACCTGCGCGGTCGCAGGGCCGGATGGAACTTGGAAGGTGACCGGTCGCAAGAGCTGGATCAGCCGTCTGACCGAAGCCGCGGTGTTCGTGCTGTTCTTCCGAACCCCTGACGGCGGTCTGGCCGCCGCCGCGGTCGACGCCACTCAACCAGGTTTGCACCGGCAGCCGATTCCGCCGACGGGGCTTGCCGGCTGGACATGGGGCGTCCTGGACCTCGACGAGGTGAAGATCCGCCAGGAGGACGTCCTGCACGGGGACGGGATGCTGCTGTTGCGTGAGCACTTCGCCGGCTATCGACCGCTGGTCACCGCCACCGCGCTCGGTGGGGCGGCGGCGGTCTTCGACGCCGTGACCGCGCGGCTTTCCGCTCGGCAGGCCGCAGGCGACCTGCATCGGCTGCGCGACTCCGCGCTGATCACCCTCGGCCGCACGCACGTCCAGCTCGCGACTGCGCTGCTGGGCGCCGTCACAGCCTCCTACCTGGCCGAAGGCGGACACCCTGCTGCGGAACTGTGGGGCGCGGCGACGAAGGCTCATGGCATCGACACCGCCAACTCCGCCACTGCGGAACTCGCGCTCCTGCTTGGCGCGTCCGGGTTCCGCGCCGACTGCCGGACCGCCAAGACCCGTCGGGACCTGGGTGGACTGCTCTACGCCGACGGCATCCACGACAGCCTGTACCGGACGGCGGGCAAGCAGCACACGGCCACAAAGGACTCCGCAGGCGATGTCACCGCGGTTCCGGCGCCACGAGATCGGCCGGCCTCGGTCGCGATGACCGCCTGATCAGTGCGAGCAGGGGACAGCAATTCTGGACTACGCGATGCGCTGTCCCTGCTCGCACAATGCGGTGGCGCCCTGCTCGGCAGCATGCAGCGCGACGGTCAGGCGGTCGGCCAGCAGCGGCTTCACCTTGCTGCGGGCTTCGTCGAGGCTGTGGAAGCCGGCGGAGAGGATCTCCCCGTCTGTGAACATCATGCCGACCAGATCGGTCTCGTCCAGCACACCGCCGTCGAAGACGAACACCACGCCCTCGGGGCGGGAGTCCTGCGGCCGCACGTAGTCCACGACCAGCAACCGGCCGAGTGGTCGCTCCCATCCCAGCTCCTCGGCGAGCTCGCGGGTCGCGGTCGCCCACGGTGACTCGTCGGCCTCCACTGCGCCACCGGGGATCTCCCAGTTCGGCTTGTACGACGGCTTAAGCAACAGAACCCTGCCTGCTTTGTCGCGGAACAACACCCCGGCGGCCATGCGCTTGCGGGCCAACCCGGCTACGTACTGCTCGACAGGCAGGATTCCGTTGATACCAGGTGCTGCGGACTCCGATGTGGTCACCTGCGGCACCCTAGCCAGCTCAACCGCGGTGGATTCCGCGGGGGAGCGGACGTCGGTTCTCACATCGGTGCGGGTGATCACCCGATCGTGCCTGTCCGGTCATTAGCGCAATTTTCGCAGGTAGCGGCCTGTGGGTGTGGGATTCCTGCTAGATCTCTGCCAGATTCATGAGCTGGCGTGAATCTGCGCGGGCGCGGTTGGCTGCTGGTGTCTGTCAGGACAGACCTCCAGTTACTGCAAGGAAAATGCACGATGCCGAAACGATTCTCCACGGTACGAGGCCGTGAGCTTGGCAATGGTCTCCGAACTGCCATCGCAGCCGCGGGCTTCACTTCGCGTGCGCTCGCAGAGCGGGCCGACTGGGATGAGGCCAAGCTTTCGTGTCTGGTCAACGGCAAGGGCGGCGTCAGCGATGTCGAGTTGGGTGTGTTGCTGGGCCTGTGCGGGGTGAATCCCGTCGAACGAGATCACCTGCTTTCGCTGTTGCCGGTTGCGCAGGTCAAGAGCTGGTTGCAGGAGCACGGAACTTGTCCGCCTGTCTACCATCGCACGCTTGCGGAGAATCTCGCCGCGGCGAAGACGTTGATCAGCTGGCGCGGAATCGCGTTGCCGGAGTTGCTGCAGACGCCTGCGTACATGCGTGCGGCGATCATGGCTTCGCCCACGGTGCCCGGGGCTGAAGTGGAAGCGCGAGTGAAGGCCCGGCTGAAGATGCAGGAGCAGCTTCGCCGTAGGGGACTGACTTGCACGTTCTACATCCACGAACTGGCGCTGAGCCTGCCGGTCGGTGGGGGAGAGGCTCGACAGGAGCAACTGCATCACCTGTTGCGCGTGGCCGTGCGCCCGAACGTCGACATCCGGATCGTGCCGACGGCGATCGGCGCGCACGTCGGGATGGACAGGCCATTCACCCAGCTGACCTTTGAGAAGTACGAACCCGTGGTGTGCGTGGAGTGCGAGACCTCCACCGCGTTCATCGAAGACGAGGCCTCGATCGAAGCCTACGTAGAGGTTGTCCGCGCGCTGAGCGAGTCCAGTTTGGACGCGGATGAGTCCAAGGCGCTGATCGCCAGTCTCGGCGAGACGCAATCGCCGCTCGGGGAAGCGGTCTGACTGCGTCTTACAAGGTCTCGACGAGCTTCCTGAGCGGTGCGGCGAGTGTCCACTGCTTGCCCTCGACGCCACCAGAAGCCTGCCCGGCAACGGTGAGTCCGAAGTGGTCGGCGGCGTGGCTGAGGTTGTCGTGCATCCACTGCCGGAACCGAGCGTCGGCATCGCTCAGGTCCACGGTATGGCCGGCGCGGTCGAGCATGGGTTGGAGTTGGTCACGCTGTTCGGACACGGGATCCCTTGGCCCTTGGTGCTCGCCGAGCACGATGTGCGGCTTCCTTGGTACCGCTTGGAAAACCTCCAAGCGAGGAGCCGAACGGCTCATGACCCGAACGGGGACGTGTTGAGCGAGTTGTCGCCCATGCCAGTGCGTTCACCGCTCAGCCACGTCGTTCATAGTCTGAAGAGCTACTTCAACCTCACACGGCACCCTTCACCCGCGCGCCGATGCCTTGATTGACTGTTCGACCCGTTCCTCATGGCAACGAGTCCGGTCTTGGTGGCGGATGTTGACCAGTTGTCAGCTCACCTGTCTTCACAGTTGCTTCAGTGTGGATCGAAACCAACATCATCACGCGCAACACGTTGACCTGCTGTCAAACGAACTGCCAAGATCGTGAGTCGGGGGTTGCCTGCTGCCTCGCTGAGGGAGCAGGCAACCCCCGACTGGTCTGGATTGAGTTACGTAGCCAGGGGATGGTGCTCGCCGGTGAGTGCGGCGAGTGCTGTGGCGACTTCTTCGAGGGTGGCGCGGATGTAGGTGGTGGTGCTTCCGGCGTCGGTGTTGGTGTCGTTGTGTCCGGCGTAGGCGCGGGCGACGGCGTAGCCGAAGTGTCGTTCGACCCAGGTGAGTGTGGTGTAGCGGAGCCAGTGGGTGCTGACGCCTTGTTTGCCGGCCCAGGTGAGGCTGTCGCCGACGCGGTTCCAGAGGTGGTCGTAGCGGTGGTAGGTGATCGGGCGGCCGTCTGCGTAGCGGAGCAGGCGTCCGTTCATGGGTGCGCCGCGGTGTTCGACGTGCTGGAGCAGGTGCCACATCAGGGTGGGGGAGACCGGTTGCCAGCGTGAGGTCTCGCCCTTCTCGCGGAGGTAGACCAGGCACTGCTCTTCGTCGAGGTCTTTGGGTCGCAACGCCAAGGCCCCGCCGCGGCGGGCGGCGGTCTCGGTGTGGAACCGGATGATCAATGAATCGAGTTGCGGGTCGTTGCCGGTGGTGGCCACGACGTCGTTGAGCTGATCCATCTGCTTGCCGGACAACGCCCGCCGATTGCTGGGCTGCCGCCGAGGCTTGGGCACTTTGGCTGCTGGATTGGCGCGTTCGTCGATGAGGTCGTCGTTGACGGCGTGGCGGTAGAGGCAGCGCAGTGCGGCGATGAGGTGTTCGGCGGCGGAGTTGCCGTTGCGGGTGTTGCGGCGGACGGTCAGGTTGGCCTTGATGTGCTGGACGAGCCGCTGGATGTCGGTCGGGGTGCGATCGCTGAGCGAGATGTCCGCCCACTGGTCCAGCACGCGGTTCCAGTACGGGCTGTAGGCGCGGCGGGTGCCGTCGCTGACGGCGGCGGCCACGACCGGGATGTACTCACCGAATGTGGGAGCCGGTGGCTTCACGGAGTTGAGCAGGTCCTCGGCGGTCACGCCCATCCGGTCGAGAACGAGGCGTGCGGCGTCGAGCTCGGCCTGGGTCGGTGCTCCGGTCATGCGTCCTCACCACCCGGCAGAACGGGGAGCAGCAACTCGTCGAGGGCGACGGGAGGGACCACCGTGATCGTCTGGTGGTCGAGTTGAGCGGCGAGGAGGACGCGGTCGCCGGAACGCAGGTGTCCGGCTCGGCGGGCGTCGGCCGGTAGGCGGACGTGGCCCTGTTTAGTGAGTTTGAAGACGCCGTGCGGGTCGGCGGTCACGGCCAGCAGGCCGTCGTGTTCGCGGATGCTCAGCCGGGTTGCGGCGGTCCAGTTCAACGCGGCGGTCATCTGGCGGTCAGCGACCCGGCCGCGATCGTCGAGCGTGGCCACGCTGTACAGAATGTTGCTCAGCCGGGGCGGACGAGATACAAGGACGGCGATGAGCGGAAGTGGCTGACCAACCGCGCGGGTAGCCACGCCCGTTGTATTTCCTGGCGCGGTGCCGGGCACGATCGGGCGGATGTAGGAAATAGTCATCGAACGCCACCTGCCTGTGGCGTCGAAACGCAAAACAGGTGCTCAAGTGGACTTGAGCACCTGCCACGTAGACGTGGCATACATGCCACATTTCCGTGTCCGAGGGGGGACTTGAACCCCCACCCCCTTGCGGGGACTAGCACCTCAAGCTAGCGCGTCTGCCATTCCGCCACCCAGACTTACCGCTCAATCATAGAGGACACCAGAGCACCCCCTGCACGGGGGTCACCGTCGACGAAGACCCCGGCGGCCGGACGGTCGAGGGCGTGGTGACGGGGCAGGTCAAGGTGGGGAGCGCTGGGCGTGACCGCGAAGGTGGCCGCATGAGGTCATGCGGGGGCTCGGGCCGACCCCCCACACCACGTACAGCTGTACCAGCACGACTCATCCACCGATGACGAGATAGGTTGGGCCGGCAGCAGAGGAGGCCGGCCGGTGAAGGTGATCGTCGAGGCAGACGGCGGGTCGCGGGGCAATCCCGGGCCTGCCGGGTACGGGGCCGTCGTCCGCGACAAGCTCTCCGGCGAGACGCTGGCCGAGCGCAAGGGGTTCATCGGCGTCGCCACCAACAACGTCGCCGAGTACCAGGGGCTGATCGCGGGGCTCAGGGCGGCGCAGGAGCTCGGGGCCGAGACCGTTGACGTGCGGATGGATTCCAAGCTCGTCGTCGAGCAGATGTCCGGCCGGTGGAAGATCAAGCACCCTTCGATGCAGCCGCTGGCGCTCGAAGCGCAGCAGCTGGCTCGCACGTTCGGGCGGATCACGTACGAGTGGATTCCGCGCGAGCGCAACCGCCAGGCCGACCGGCTGGCCAACGAGGCCATGGACGGGAACGAGAAGCCGGATGCGAGCAAGGAAGGCGACAAGCAGCCGCACTGGAGTGGTGCCACGGGTGATCCGACGCGGTTGATCCTGCTGCGGCACGGGCAGACCAGGCTGTCGGTCGAGCGGCGGTACTCGGGGCGTGGGGATCACCCGCTGACGGAGCTCGGGCTGGAGCAGGCGGCCAAGGCTGCCGAGCGTCTGTCCAAAGTGGATGGTATTGCGGCGATCATCTCGTCGCCGTTGCAACGGGCTGTGCAAACCGCTCAGGCGCTCGGCCAGAGGACGGGTGTTGAGGTCGTCACGCACCAAGGGCTCATCGAGACGGACTTCGGCACCTGGGAGGGGCTGACGTTCGCCGAGGCGGCGCAGCAGGATCCGGAGATCCACCGGCGGTGGCTCGGCGACACCAGCGTCCAGCCGCCCGGCGGGGAGAGTTTCGACGAGGTCAACGCCAGGGTGCGCAAGGCGCGCAGCGAGATCATCGCGAAGTTCGGCGGCAAGACGCTCGTCCTGGTCAGCCATGTCACGCCGATCAAGACGCTGCTCCGCCAGGCGCTCGACGTCGGGCCGCAGTTCCTGTTCCGGATGCACCTCGATCTGACGGGTGTGTCGATCGCCGAGTTCTACCCCGACGGGCACGCGTCGGTGAAGCTCGTCAACGACACGTCGCACCTCAGCTGACCTTCCGCAGGCGGGGCGTCAGGGCCAGTGTGAAACGACCGATCGCGGCCTCCAGTGCGGTGGCCGCTGCCGGTGAGCCCACGTTCCGGTCCAGCACGAACTCGCCGCGCACCACCTGGTCGGCGCCCTTGGCCGCGAGCAGCGGGTGCAGGGCGTAGTCCATCGCCACGAGGAAGCCCTGGCTGCCGCCCGTCGCGAGCGGCAGCACCGGGCGGCCTCGCAGCGCCTTCTTCGGCAGCAGGTCGAGCAACGCCTTCACCAGGCCGCTGTAGGCGGCGCGGTACACCGGTGATGCCACCACCACGCCGTCCGCGGACAGCACCGCGCTCACGGCGGCGGCGATCTGCGGGTCGCGGAGGTCCTCGGTGAGCAGGGACAACGTGGGCAACGAGCGCACGTGCAGCAAAGAAACCCGGTGTTCTGCGGCCTCCAGCGCGGCGGACACCGAGGACACCACGACGCCGGTCGGAGCGGTGGGGGTCGGCGCGCCGGAGATGATCAGCAGATCGGACATGGCAAGCACTCCCTGAGGTCGCGGGTGACAGAAAGCGCGCTCAGCGGAGGCAACACAGGCTGGCTGCCACGCGGCCGTAGTCGACGTGGCGACGTCGTGTCATGGGCTGAGTGAACCAACGTCCGGACCAGCGGACAACCGGTCTCAGCTCCTGGGATATCCTGGTGGGCGCGGATGAGTCGGCAGGGCGGCCGCGGCAGGAGACTGTCGAGGAAAGTCCGGACTCCACAGGGCAGGGTGGTTGTTAACGGCAACCAGGGGCGACCCTCGGGACAGTGCCACAGAAAGCAGACCGCCTCGGCGTGAGCCGGGGTAAGGGTGAAACGGTGGTGTAAGAGACCACCAGCGCCCCAGGTGACTGGGGCGGCTAGGTAAACCCCACCCGGAGCAAGGCCAAGAGGGCACGAAAGTGCCTGCGCGAGCGTTCGAGGGCGGCCCGTCCGATGCTCGCGGGTAGGCCGCTAGAGCCTGTCGGCAACGGCAGGCCCAGATGGATGGCCGCCAAGTGGGACGCGAGTCCCACGAACAGGATCCGGCTTACATGCCGGCTCATCCGCCCGGTCCACGTGGGACGGTGCCCCTGGCCGAAACCCGGGGCACCGTCGCACGATCAGAACGACGCGACGTTCAACAGCGGCTCGTGCGTGCTGTCCTTGTCGGTCGAGGTGTTCCAGTTGCTGGTCCCGGCGGAGCGCAGGGCCGTCTTCACGGCTGCCGGGGACGCGCTCGGGTGGGTCGCCTTGTACAGCGCGGCCGCACCGGCGACGTGCGGGCTGGCCATCGAGGTGCCCGAGATCGTGTTGTAGCCGCCGCCCTTCCAGGTCGACAGGATGCACACGCCCGGCGCGATGATGTCCACGTCCGCGCCGTAGTTGGAGAAGTCGGCGAAGGTGTCGTCGGCGTCCGCGCGGCACGTCGACGCCGCGCCGCCGCCCGGCTGGCCGTTGAAGTCGGCCAGCGCGCTGACCGTGATGACTTCCTCGTAGGTGGCCGGGACGAACGTCGCCGAGTTCGCCGCGCTGTTGCCCGCGGCCACGACGTACGTCACGCCGGCGGACACGGAGCGGCAGATCGCCTCGCGCATCGCGTCCCGGTTGGAACCGCAGGCGCTGTCGCTGCCGGAGCCGCCGAGGCTCATGTTCGCGACCTCGATCTCGTCGGCGTGCGCGGTCACGTAGTCGATGCCGCAGATGATGGCCGAGAACGAGCCGCTGCCCTGGTTGTTGAGCACGCGGACCGGCCAGATGCGGGCACCGGGTGCGACGCCCACGACGCCGGCGCTGTTGTCGAGCGCTCCGATGGTGCCCGCCACGTGGGTGCCGTGGCCGTTGCCGTCGTCAGCGCTGCGGCCGGTGGAGCAGTTCTTCGCGCCCGCCGTGTTCACGTTGAGGTCCGGGTGGTCGAGGTCGACGCCCGTGTCGATCACGGCGACGTCCACGTTCACGCGTTCGTCGGTGCCGTTGATGCGAGCGGTCGGGCTCAGTTCGGCGTCGACGCGGTCGATGCCGGTCGGCACGGTCTGCGCGGCGATCGAGGCCACGCCGTCCGGCTGCACCAGCGCGACCCGCGAGTCACGGGCGAGGCGCGCGGCGGTGGCAGCGGTCATGCGCGCTGAGTAACCGCGAACAGCCGATTGGTAGAGGTTCTCGACGGTGATTCCCGCCAGGTTGGTCACGCTGGGCACACTCACGCCGTCTTTCAGCAGCACGATGTACCCACTGGTCCGGGCATCGGCAACGGCGGGAGCGGCAGGCACGGCGGCGGCGAGCAGGACGGCTGCGAACAGGGCTTTGACGGTGAGTCGTCGCATGTCTCTCCTCAAAGGGGCTTGAGCAGGGACCACGATGCTCGCACCCGAACGGACATATTCACTAGCCCGTTCAGGTGTAATCCGGAAGAGTTGCTCCTGTATTGATATGTCTGTGCTGTCTCATCTGGAATGCGCCCGCTGCGGCCTGCACCACGACGCCGATCAGCAACAGAACGTCTGTCACTCCTGCTCCTCGCCGTTGCTGGCTCGCTACGACCTCACGAGGGTCGGCAGGCCCACCGGGGACGACAGCCTCTGGCGGTACCGCGGCGTCCTGCCGGTCCGCGGCCCCGACCCCGCGTTCAGCCTCGGCGAGGGCATGACCCCGCTCGTCCCGCTGCCCGCGCTGAGCCGCGCACTCGACGCCAAGATCCTCATGAAGGACGAGTCGCTCATCCCGACCGGCTCGTTCAAGGCCCGCGGCGCGGCCGTCGGCGTGGCCAGGGCCAAGGAACTGGGCGTCAAGGGCATCAAGATGCCGACCAACGGCAACGCCGGCGCCGCCTGGGCCCTGTACGCGGCCCGCGCTGGTCTCCGCAGCGTGATCGCCATGCCGGAGGACGCCCCGCTGATCACCCGCGAGGAGGTCGAGGCGAGCGGCGCCGAGCTCCGGATCGTGCCGGGCACCATCGCCGACGCCGCGCAGGCGATCAAAGACGTCGATCTCTTCGACGCCTCGACGCTCAAGGAGCCCTATCGCATCGAGGGCAAGAAGACGATGGGCTACGAGATCGTCGAACAGCTCGGCTGGCGCGTTCCCGACGTGATCGTCTACCCGACCGGCGGCGGGGTCGGCCTGATCGGCATTCACAAGGCGCTCAACGAGATGCGCGAACTCGGCTGGATCGACGGGCCCCTGCCGCGTCTCGTCGCAGTTCAGTCCACCGGCTGCGCGCCGATCGTCAGGGCCTTCGACGAGGGCGCGGACGAATCGGCGTTCTGGGACAACGCCTTCACGGCCGCGTTCGGCATCAACGTCCCGAAACCGTTGGGGGACTTCATCATCCTCCGCGCCATCAACGAAACCAATGGCACGGCAATAGCTGTGGACGATGGGCAGATCCTCGAAGACCGCGCGGAGTGCGCGCGACTCGAGGGCGTTTTCCTGTGCCCAGAAGGCGCTGCGACGATCAGCGCGGTCCGGGCGTTGCGCGGAAACGGCTGGCTCCAAGCGGATGACGAGGTGGTCGTGCTGAACACCGGAGCAGGCATCAAGTACCCCGGTGTCCGCCTCTGACCGCGGCGCCGGCTCCTGACCGAGATCGCCGCCCCGAAGTCGCGGCGCAGGTTCAGGCCGGCGAGAGCTACACAGCTTTCGAAAACTTGTGAACGCTCAACGCTTGGCTGGTCGCCCGGAAGGCATCCTCAGCACGGGCCGGAACGGCTCGCCCGCGTTGTAGAGCTCCTCCAACTCGGTGACATAAGCCAGCACCGCCGGATTCACGATGTCGGCCAGCGAGCGCACCCCCGCCTGAGGTTCGTAGGACGCCAGATACGTCGCCGCCGCACGCGCGCGCTCGAGCACCGACCGGTCGAAGTTGATCGTCCGCTGGACCCGGCGCCGCGATTGCGGGCCCTCCCCGGTAGGCTGATCCACGCCTGGAGCACTAGGGGAGGCTGTGATTCCGTCCACACTTCCGTCCGGCACGAGGTCAGGTTCGAGCATGGGCGAATCTCCTCGGAGTCGTCGCTCCGGGCCGCACCCGCGGCGGGGTCGCGAGCCGGCCGATCAGGGCATTCACATGGGTGTACGCGTGCGCATGTTTAACGCACGCACTGTGTGTGACCAGGGCGTTCGCAGTCGGGTGAACATTGCCAGCGACGGAGAGAATCCTGGTCCGGGTGTTCCCCACTGACGTCTCCTCAGTGATGATGTGTCGGCCAGATTAGACGTAATTCCTCCCAGGGGGAACGGCCAGATGATCTACAGCCCGCTCCAACAGCTTCACACGTCGTGACGAACTCGTGTTCTACTCGTAGCGCAAGCCCGAGCGCACTCTGGAGTACCTAATGACCGCCATGGACCTGGTGACACTCGCTCAGCAGCAGCCGCCGGTGCCGGGCACAGGCAATGTCCGCGACTGGATCCTGAACAACATCGTTCCGTTGCTCCTGCTCACCGTCGCGCTCCTGCTCCTCTGGCTGGGCGGTGGCAAAGGTGACAACGCGGGTGTCATGCGCCGCCTCGGCGGTGTGATCGTCGCGCTCGCCATCATCGGCCTCGCGGTCACGACCGACGCGGGATCGAACATCGGCAAGTGGCTCGCCGGCTTGTTCGTCGGAGGCTGACACGTGCGGGTCCGCACTGACGACGAGGTCTACCGGGTCGACGCCGTCTGGCTCGGCCCGCCCAAAGCGACTTTTCCCTGGCGCGCGCGGTACGTCGCGTGGGGCGTCGGGATCGTCGTTTTCCTCGCCGTACTCACGATCGAACGCCAGATGGGCATCGGGTTCGGGTTCTTCTCGACCGCGTGGGCCCTCGTGGCGACGATCATCCTCACACGCTTCATCACCCAGCGGATCAGCCATGAACGGCCGCTCACGGCCGTCATGTCGATGTGGGTCCGCGAGCTCACCGCACCTCGAGAGCGCACGGCAAGCACCGGCGGAGCGGCCAGCGCCGCCCGGATCCGGGTCAGCCCGCAGCGGCCTCGTCCCAAGTTGAGCAAGAAACAACGGGCGAGACAGCAGGCCCAGCACCGCCGGACGTCAGCCAGCCGTAAGAAGGAGGTTCGCGGTGTTCGGACGCCGGCGAGACCGTGACCGTCGCTCCGCCCAGCACATCGCCCAGCACGCCGCGGCCGACCCCCGCGAGCGCGCGCAGGTCTACTCCAAGCGCGGCCGCCGCCTGCCCGGCGAGCAGGCCGTCCCCAGCTACACCCCGTCGATCGCCGCCCGCAGCATCGACGGTCACCTGCTGCGCACCGGCCAGGAGGTCTACGCCTGGTACCGGCTCGCGCCGCAGCGCTGGTCGTTCCGCAGCGACTCGCAGCGCCAGGACCTGATCGCCGCGATCGCAGGCCAGTACGCCGAGCTGCAGGGCCGCTGGATGCACCTGCGGGTGACGACACGGCCGTACCCGATCCGCATGTGGGCCGAGGCGCACGTGCACAACGCCGTCAAGCGCCTGCCGGACACGCCCGGCACGCTGTCGTTCGACGACTACATGATCGGCGAGCAGCAGCAGCTCATGGGCCGCTCGATGGCGGAGAAAGAGGTCTACCTGGGCGTCCAGGTGCAGACCCGCAACATGATGGACCGCGCCGTCGAACGCGCCGCGCCCGTGCTGCGCAAGGTCTTCCCGGACGCCGTCGACGCCGAGCTGGTCGCGCTGGACTCCGAGGTCGAGCACCTCGACCAGGTCATCGGCTCCGCGGGTCTCGAAGGCCGTCCCGCGACGGCCGAGGAGATGTCCTGGCTGATGCACCGGTCGTGCTCGCTGGGCCTGCCCGCGCCGCGCAACCTGCCCGCCGTGCCGGGTGCCGCGTGGGAACCGGAGGACCTCGCGTCCTTCACCGACGCCGCGGACTTCCACCAGGAGCCGTACTCGCCGACGGTGACCGTGCGCGGCCGCACCGGCTCGAACGCGGGCATCAAGCGGCACGTCGCGGTGCTCACCGTCGGGCTCATGCACGGCCTGCAGATCCCCGAGGTCGACGACCCGTGGGTGCAGCGCGCGGACCGGCTCCCGGCCTCCGTCGAGTGGTCCGCCCGCATCTACGTGCGCAAGCCGGAGGAAGTCTCCGGCGAACTGTCGCGCCAGATGAGCAAGGTGCGCTCGCAGGTCCGCCACTACACCGACGAGCACGAGCTGGAGCCGCCGCAGTCGCTGGCCCGCCAGGCCGGTCGCGTGCTGGAGATCGACGACGAGATGACGTCGGGCTTCACCGCGCTGGGCACCCGGGTGCGCAGCTGGTGGCGGCTCGCGGTGAGCGGCCCGACCGAGCGCGAGGCGCTCCGGCTGGCCCAGCAGCTGCTGGAGCTGTACAAGCCCAAGATCGCGATCGAACACCCCGAGGCCCAGTACGCGATCGCCCGCGAGTTCATCCCCGGCGAACCGCTGTCCAACGGCGCGTACCTGCGCCGCGGTTCGGTGTTGTGGGCGGCCTCGGCCGTCCCCACGGCAACGGCCGAGGTCGGTGACCGCCGCGGCATCCTGCTCGGCGAGACCGTCACGGCCACCCGCCGGCCCGTCGCGTGGGACCCGTGGATGGCGCAGGAGCTCCGTGACGCCTCGGGTCTGACGGCGATGGTCGCGGGTCTGGGTGCCGGTAAGTCGTTCCTCGGTGGCGGCATCGTCTACAAGACGCTGCGCTCCGGCGCGCACTGGACGCTGCTCGACCCGTCCGGCCCGCTCGCGGCGCTGTGCGACCTGCCGGAGCTGCGGCCGTACGCGCGGCCGATCAACCTGCTCAACGCCCAGCCCGGCATCCTCAACCCGTACCGGGTGGTCGCCGAGCCGATGATCGAGCACTTCCTCGACGAGGACGACCCGGAACGGGCCTGGCGCCGCGAGAAGGCACTGGCCGCGGCGACCCGTCGTCGTCTGGTGCTGGACGTGCTGACGGGCCTGCTGCCCTACGAGGTCGCGCGTCTGCCCCAGACGCGCATCGTGCTGCTGCGTGCGGTCCGCACGGTCGGTGGCCGCTTCGACGCCCACCCCGGTCTCGTCTTCGAGGCGCTGCGACGGGACGCGTCCGAGCACCACGAGCACGCCGTCGTCGTCGCGGACTTCCTCGACGAGATGCGCGAGCGCATGTCGTTGCTCATCCCCGAGGAGAACCACGACCCGTACAGCGAGGTGCGCGACGACCGGCTCACCGTCCTCACCATGGCGGGACTGAACCTGCCCAAGGACGGCGTCGGCCGCGAGCACTGGACGGACGCGGAGTCGCTCGGTGTCGAGATGCTGAACCTCGCCGCGTGGCTCACCCAGCGTTCGATCTACGAGAAGCCGAAGGACCAGCGCAAGGGTGTCTGGATCGACGAGGCGTTCTTCCTCTCGGAGGTCCCGACCGGTCGCGTGCTGATGAACCGCTTCGCGCGTGACTCGCGCAAGTGGAACGTCCGTGTCCTGCTGTCGTCGCAGATCCCGGCCGACTTCCTGAAGATCCAGGGCTTCGTGGCACTGCTCGACTCGGTCTTCGTCGGCCGTCTCGACGACGACCAGGCGCAGGCGGACGCGCTGCGGCTGCTCAAGGTGCCGGTCGGCGCCGGGTACGAGCAGGTCGTCGCATCGCTCGGCCGCCGCCCCGGTGGCGAGCGCACCGCGACCGAACGCGACCGCGCGCCGCGGCAGTTCATCTTCGGCGACGGTGCCGGTGGCGTGGAGCGGATCCGCATCGACTTCAGCGGCCCGCACCTCGAGCACCTGCGCAACGCGCTCGACACGACCCCGGACGCCAAGCGCGACAACGGCTCCGGCCAGCTCGCGAAGACGGACGACGACCACGCGGCTCCTCAGCCCGCCTACGTGCCCGACGAGATCGACGACGAACTGGCGGCGGACATGGAGCTCGGACTGACGGAGGAAGAGGCCCATCTGGTGGGCCACGGTGACGGCTCCAACCGCCACCGGGACGGCGCCGCATGACGGCGCTGACGATCGTGCTGGCGATCGCCGCCTTGCTCTGGGCGAGGCGGCGGTTCTCGGTACGCATGTCAGCTCGCACGAGGTCGGTCGGCCTCGTGGCAGCCATCCTGGCTCTCCAGGTGGTACTGGGTGCCCCAGCCGCGCACGCTCAATCCTGCAACGAGGCGCCGAATCCGGAGCGGCCGGGCGCGGGCATGGTCGGCGCGCTCGACCCGCCGGTCGGCAACGGCCTGCCGGGCTCGCCGTACCTCGACTACGGCTACGCGGGCATGGTGTGGCACTACTACCAGGCCAACTGCTCGATCGTGCCGAACGCCAACGCCACGCTCGACACGTGGGCGGGCAACGAGCTGTTCAGCATCGGCAAGAACATCGTCGGCGCCACGAACGCGTTGCACTACACGGTGATGGGCCGCGGCCTGCTGGTGCCGCTGGACGATGCCGTGAAGAACGGTGTGCAGAAGGTCTACGACAACGTCTACCTGCGCTGGTTCGGCCTGGTGGCGTTGATCCTGGCGATCCTGATGTTCCGCCAGATCTGGACCGGCGACTTCGCCACGATCTCCAAACGCGGGCTCTGGGCGTTGGCGGCCATGTGGCTGGCGACGTCCACCTTGGCCCTGCCGCAGTTCTACAACCTCCTCGACAACACGCTGGTCTCCAAGACATCGGAGATCCAGGCGGGGTTCATCGAGGCACCTGAGGAACAAGGCACACTCCACGTACTGCCCACGAAGCTGCACGACGCGGTCGTCTACCAGAGCTGGCTGCGCGGCGCGTTCGGCACGCCGGAGGCACCGCAGGCCACCGAGTACGGCCCGCGCATCCTCAAGGCCCAGGCGTGGACGACGGCGGAGATCGCCGAGCACAAGGACGCGGACCAGGCGGCTCTGCAGGCGAAGAAGAACGAGTGGATCGCGCTGGAGAAACAGCTCGGCACCGCGAAGGGCTACTTCGACGGCACGGACGGCAGCCGCACCGGCGCGGGTTTCCTGGCGCTGCTGCAGTCCATCGCGTTCTCGCTGTTCCAGCTGTTCGCGAAGGCCGCGGTGCTGCTCGCCCAGCTGCTGCTGCGCATCCTCACGCTCGCCGGACCGCTCATCGGTCTCGTCGCGCTGATCCACCACGACCTGCTGCGCAAGGTCGCGCGCGCGGCCGCCGTGACGGTGTTCAACGTGCTGGTGCTCGCGGTTCTCGCGGGCGTCCACGCGTTGCTGCTGCAGGCGATCTTCAACGCGACCGGGCTCTCGCTGCTGACGCGCACGTTGCTCGGCCTGATGCTGACGCTGGTGTGCTTCGTGATCGGCAAACCGTTGCGCCGCATGTGGCAGATGGTCGAGATGTCGGTCGGCTCCGCGAGCAACGTCCTGCCGATGAGCGGCGGCATCTGGTCGAAGATGATGGGCAAGAAGAAGCCCGGCCCGTCGCCGCAGGACGAGTTCTGGGAGTCCGTGCGCGAGAACGACACCGACGGCGAAGAGGTGCCGCAGCGCGGTCGCGGCCGTGTTCGCCCGGAGGCCTCCAGCCCGGTCATGGCGACGGCTCAGCGCCTCGACCGCGACGCCCAGCCCGGTCAGATCGTCAGCGGCGGGGACGGCTACGGCGTGCGTGCCGGTGCTCTGCCGGCGGGATCGGGTCCGGCGGCGTTGCCGGTCGCCCGGTCGCGCGTGGTCGACAGCCCGCCGGTCACCGACAGGCAGTGGGACCGGGTCGACGACGCGGTGCTCGTGCCGTCGCGGTCGAACGGCTACTCGGGCCCGGTGCAGGAACCTCGCAGGGCTGAGACGGAAGTGGTGGCAGGGCGTCAGGTGCACGTGATCTACCGACCGTCGCGCGGTTTCGAAGTCAGGGACAACTGAAGGGAGGCGTAGGTGCCGATCCGAACCAACCGCGGCCGTGCCGCGGTGTACCGCAGGCTCTGGGGATGGCCGCTGCGTTCCCCGCGTCACCTGGCCGCCTCGATCATCATCTTCGTGGTGGTGGTCGTCGCGCTGGGCGTGATCATCCCGAGGGTCCTGGACCGCAAGCCCGCGACGCCCACGGTCGCCGGCCAGTCGTCGTCGCAGCAGCCGAACCAGGTCGGGCAGCTGCCCTCCAGCGGCGCCTCGCTGCCGACCAAGGCGCCGGCACCGAGCAACTCCGCGAAGGCGGCGCCGCCTGCCGCCGACGCGCAGGTGACCGCGGAGCTGTGGGCCGAGACGTGGATCAAGCCGCCGCCCAACAACGACGTCAACCAGTGGCTCAAGGAGCTCGAGGAGTACACGACGCCCGAGTTCCTCGCGCAGATGGCCACCATCGACCCGAGGAACGTGCCGGACAAGCTCACCGACAAGGTCGTGGCGGTGAGCTCCACGACGTCGTCGGTCGACTTCGAGGTGCCCACGGACCTCGGCAAGGTGCGCATCACGCTGGTCAAGTCGCCCGGCGGCAAGTGGTTGGTGAACAGTTACACGAAGGCGGACTGACCCATGCGGCTCATGTTGCTGGTCGGGGCTCTCGTCGCGGTCGTGGTGATCGCGGTCGCGACGTCTGGCGTGACACAGGTGGTCAGCAACTCCACGAACCCGGCGGCCGTCGGCGGGCTCAAGCTGATGAGCTGCAACGCGGCCATCGGGCCGTGGGACGCGGGCGGCGGCGACAAGGGCCGTCATGACGCGTCGCGGCTCAACGAGGAACAGCGCAACATCGTCGCGCGCATCATCTCCATCGGCCAGGAGCGCAAGCTTCCGCCGCTCGCGTGGCAGATCGCCATCCAGGCGGGCATGACCGAGTCGGGCCTGCGCCCGCTGAACTACGGCGACCGCGACTCGCTCGGCATCTTCCAGATGCGCCCGTCGATGGGCTGGGGATCACCCGCCGAGGTGATCGACCCGACCTACGCGATCAACAAGTTCTACGACGTGCTGCTGAAGGTGCCGGACTGGGAGACCAAGCGGCCCGGCGACTCGGCGCAGGCGGTGGAGCGCTCGGCGTACCCCGACCGCTACCACAACTGGGAGGCCATGGCGGCCTTCCTGCTCGGTGAGCTCGGCCAGGTCACCGACCCGGCCGGCTGCGGCGCGGGCGCCGGTCAGTTCCTGCTGGCGTCGAACGCGGCGGGCGTGGCCATCCAGTTCACCAAGGAGCAGCTGGGCGAGCCGTACCTGTGGGGCGGCAACGGCCCGGACGCGTGGGACTGCTCCGGAATCCTGGTGAAGGCGTTCGCCGCGGCGGGCGTGAAGATCCCACGCGTGGCGAACGACCAGTACGAGAAGGGCGGCGCCCACCTTCCGGTGCGCGAAGCCCAGGCAGGCGACCTGATCTTCTGGGCGACTGACACGAACAACCCGCGAACTGTGCACCACGTGGGCATGTACCTCGGCGGAGACGAGTACATCCACGCGCCACAGACGGGTGACGTCGTGAAGATCAGCAAGATCAACTGGAACTATTACGAGTTGATGCCGCTGGCCGTCCGGCCGGGCGTGTAGATCGCGGGGAGGCGCTGCATGTTCAACCACGACCCCATCCCGAGGCCTTCCGGACCGCCCGCGTCGAGCACACCGGTGCGTGACTACATGGCTGCCGGTGGTCCAGGGATGTCGTCCGACTACGTCGTCGTCCCGCGCGCGCTGGCCGAGGCGATGCCGTTGCCCTGGCAGCAGCACATGACACACCTGCTCGCCGAGTTCCACCGCACCTACGGTCACCTGAACTGGCCGATCTACCGGGTGGTGCCGTCCCGCTACGAGAAGCTCGTGGACCTGGACGAGGACCAGCTGGCCGAGGTCGGCGCGATCATGGAGATCGACTCCGACGGTTCTCTCGTCTACCGGGACCGCTCCGGGCGTAAGATCGAGAACGCCGAGGACCGCACGGTGCTGGTGTCGTGTTTGGACCCGATCCCGTCGGAGTACGCCAACGCCAACCAGTCAACGCCGCCGCGGGGATTCCCGGCGCCTTTGGGAGGCGAACGCCGATGAGCGACAAGAGCGGTTGGTTCTACTGCCTGACCCACCAGACGGTCGAGCAGGGCAAGGGCTGCAAGGGCCCGGACCGCATGGGCCCCTACCCGGACGAGGCCACCGCGGCCCGCGCGCTGGAGATCGCCCGCGAACGCACCCGCGCGGCCGACGAGTCCGACAAGAAGTGGCGCGGCGACGACGAGGACTGAGGTCCTGATTCCCTAGGCTGTGCGGGTGGCTTCCATGGTGATCCGCACGGGCCGTGCGGACCTGTCCTTCGACGGCATCCGCACGGAGTTCGGGCTGCGGCCGGCGTTCCCCGCCGCAGTCCTTGCCGAGGCAGAGGCGGCGGTGTCCCGACCGGTGGGAGACCGCCCCGACCTCACCTCGATCCCGCTGGTGACGATCGACCCGCCCGGTGCCAAGGACCTGGACCAGGCGTTGTGCCTGGAACGGACCTCCACGGGCTTTGTCGTGCACTACGCGATCGCGGATCTCGGCGTGTTCGTGACGCCCGGAGGGGCACTCGACAGCGAGGTCCGGCAGCGCGGCCAGACCATGTACCTGCCCGACGGCAACGTGCCGCTGCACCCGACCGTGCTGTCCGAGGGCGCGGCCTCTCTCCTGCCCGGCGTGGTGCGGCCCGCCGTGCTGTGGACGTTCACCTGTTCAGCTGAAGGTGTGCCGACTTCGGTCGAGGTGCGACGCGCGCTGGTGCGGTCGCAGGCGCAGTTCGACTACGCGTCGGTGCAGGAGACGTTCGACACCGGCAACCCGCACCCGTCCGTCGCGGCGCTGGCCGAGTTCGGTCCGTTGCGGCGGGCGCTGGCCCGTTCGCGCGGGGCGATCGAGCTGCAGCTGCCGGAGCAGGAGATCGAGTCCAACGGCTCCGCCTGGAAGCTGGTGACGCGGCCGCGGGCCCTCGTCGACTCGTGGAACGCCGAGATCTCGCTGATGACCGGGATGGCGGCGGCGTCGATCATGCTGGAGGCCAGGGTCGGGATCCTGCGCACGCTGCCGGATCCGGATGTCGCGGCTGTGGCGGCGCTGCGGAAGTCCGCGGCGGCTTTGCGGGTGCCGTGGCCCGCTGACGTGTCGCCGGGGGCGTTTCTGGCCGGGCTGGACGCTTCTCAGCCGGAGGCCTTGGCGCTGTTCACGGATGCCACGCGGTTGTTGCGAGGTGCGGGGTACTCGGCTTTCAACGGTGAGGTTCCCGAGGTTGTGACGCACGCAGGCGTTGCGGCGCCGTACACACACGTCACCGCGCCTCTTCGTCGGCTGGTGGACCGGTTCGCCACGGAGGTTTGCCTGGCGGTGACGGCGGGGGAGGAGCTGCCTTCGTGGCTGGCGGAGGCGTTGCCGCAGCTGCCGTCGTTGATGGGGGCGTCGGACTCGCTGGCCGCGAAGGTGGAGCGGGCGTCGCTGGACCAGGTCGAGGCCTGGGTGCTGGCCGGACGGGTGGGGCAGGAGTTCGAGGCCGTGGTGATGCGGGCGGGGGAGCAGGAGGCCGAGATCTTCGTGGCCGCGCCGCCGGTGCTGGCCAAGTGCGCTGGGAAGCGGCTGCCCGAGGGGGAGCGGATTCGGGTGCGGCTGGCTGAGGCGGATCCTGTTGAGCGGCGCGTGAGGTTCGAGCGCGCTTGAGTGCGCCCGGCACCACATCCGAGCGCAACGTCACGTTGCCCAGCCCGTCCTCGGCCGCCCGTGTGAAGATGCACGGGTGACAGAGATTCGTGACCTCACCGTTGGCGTCCTGGGCGGCACCGGAGCCCAGGGCAAGGGCCTCGCGATCCGCTGGGCCAAGGCGGGCCTCAAGGTGATCATCGGTTCCCGCAGCGCCGAGCGGGCCGAGCTGGCGGCCAAGGAGATCGTCGAGGTCGCCGGCGGCGACGTGCGGGGTGCGGACAACTCCGACTGCGCGGCCGACTCGGACATCGTGCTGGTCGCCGTTCCGTGGGACGGTCACGGTGACCTGCTCCAGAGCCTGCGCGACCAGCTCGCCGGGAAGATCGTCATCGACTGCGTGAACCCGCTCGGCTTCGACAAGCAGGGGCCGTTCGCCCTTCCCGTCACCGAGGGCAGTGCCGCCCAGCAGGCCGAGTTGCTGCTGCCGGAGTCGCGCGTCACCGCCGCTTTCCACCACGTGTCCGCCGTGCTGCTGGCCGACCTCGCCGTGTCCGAAGTGGACATGGACGTGCTCGTGCTGGGCGACGACCGCGAGGCCACGGACACCGTGCGTGAGCTGGCCGAGCTGGTGCCTGGCTTCCGCGGCGTCTACGGCGGCCGGCTCCGCAACGCTCATCAGGTCGAGGCGTTCACCGCGAACCTCATCGCGATCAACCGCCGTTACAAGACCCACGCCGGTCTGAAGATCACGGGAGTCTGATGCTGCCCGTCGACGACCTCGGTGAGCCGGTGGTGCTCGACCAGCCGGCCCGCGTGGTCAGCCTGGTCCCCTCCATCACCGAGGCCGTCGCGGTCAGCGTTCCGTCCGCTCTCATCGGCGCGACGGACTACTGCACCCATCCATCCACTTTGGATGTTTCACGCGTCGGCGGCTCCAAGTACCCGGACGTCGACAAGGTCATGGCGCTGAACCCAGACCTCGTCATCGCAAACTCGGAGGAGAACCGCGCCGAGGACGTCGATCGGTTGCGCGCCAACGGCATCCAGGTCTGGGTGACGGAGGCTCCGAAAACCATCCCCATGGCCCTGAAGTCGCTGCGGCGGTTTTTCGGCACCGCGTGGGACCTCGAACCGGACTGGCTGCGGCAGGCCGAGAACCTGTGGCGGGAGACGAAACCGGCGAGGCTCACCGCGGTGATCCCCGTCTGGCGCCGCCCCTGGGTGGTCGTCGGCCGCGATACTTTCGCCACCGACGTGTTGCGGCGCTTGGGGATCGAGAACGTCTACGCCTCGGACGACGAGCGCTACCCGCGGCCGAGCCTGCAGGAGCTGAACGACCGGCGCCCTGACCTGGTGATCCTGCCCGACGAGCCGTACGTGTTCACCCACGAAGACGGCCCGGAAAGCTTTCCCGGTCTGCCGTACGTGCTGGTCAACGGCCGACACCTGACCTGGTACGGCCCTTCCCTCGTCGAGGCCCGGGAAAGCCTCGAACGGGCCCTCGACTACGGCCAGGGTTGACAACCGTAGGTGGATTCGCGGCACTCGTTGCGCTGACAAGATCTTCGCCATGGGGAAACCAGCCGCGATCATCGCGACCGCCGCAGCCGTCACGACTCTCACCGCCGTCCCGGCCCAGGCCGAGCCGATGGTCCAGTACCAGCTCGCCGGCAGCAACCGCTGCCTCGCCGACAGCGGCACCGACATCGTGCTGAGGGCCTGCAACGAGACAGTCATCAACCAGATCTGGATCGTCCCGAACACCGACGCGGACGTGCCGCACAACAGGGCCACCGGCAACTGCCTGACCGCCACCACCTCGGGGAACGTCCTGGGCCAGGACTGCGGCACCGGCAACCAGCGCTGGCGCCGCGAACCTGTCACCAGCACGTCCTTCCGGTTCCGCAACATCGCCACCGGCAAGTGCCTGACCGCTCAGGTCACGGTTGCCGCGTGCACGACGTCGAGCGCGAAGTGGAACGGTCTGCGCTAGTCGCGGAGCCGGTCCGTGGCCGCCAGCAAGGCGGACAGGATGCCGGGCTCGTCGTAGGCGTGCCCGGCGTCCGGCACCAGCACCAGTTCCGATCCCGGCCAGGCCTTGTGCAGGTCCCAGGCCGACACCGCGGGCGTCGCGATGTCGTAGCGCCCCTGCACGATCACGCCGGGAATGTCCCTCAGCCGCCCGGCATCCCGGATCAGCTGCCCCTCCTCGAACCACCCGTTGTTCACGAAGTAGTGGTTCTCGATCCGCGCGAACGCCAGCGCGTACGAGGGCACCGCGAAGTCCGCCACCAGTTCGGGCCGCGGCAGCAACGTCACCGTCGCGCCCTCCCAGGTGCTCCACGCGACGGCGGCCGGGCCGTGCACCTCGGGATCCGGGTCGGCCAGCAGCTTCGCGTACAGCTCGACGGGATCGCCGTCGAGTCCGGAGATCGGCTCCATGAACTTCTCCCACAGATCAGGGAAGAGGTTCGCCGCCCCACCGCGGTAGTACCAGTCCACTTCGGACGAACGCAGCGTGAAGATGCCGCGCAGCACCAGTTCGGTGACCCGCGAGGGGTGCTTCTCGGCGTACGCCAGCGCCAGCGTCGAACCCCAGGACCCGCCGAACACCTGCCACCGCGAGATGCCGAGCGACTCCCGCAGCAGTTCCATGTCGGCGACGAGGTGCCAGGTCGTGTTCAACGACAGATCGCCCGACTCGGAGGCGTGTGGCAACGAGCGCCCGCACCCGCGCTGGTCGAACAGGACGATCCGGTAGGCGGACGGGTCGAACAGGCGGCGGTGCGACGGTGAACACCCGCCACCGGGGCCGCCGTGCAGGAAGACGACGGGCTTGCCGGACGGGTTGCCGCACTCCTCCCAGTACACGAGGTTGCCGTCACCGGTGTCCAGGTGACCTGACGCGTGGGGCTCGATCTCCGGGTACATGGGCCTATCGTCGACGACATGGCGCAGTTCACGAAGGAGACCTCGACCACCGGGGCGTTCGTCCGGCAGCCCAACCGCTTCACCGCGCGCCCGGAGCCCGAACCGGGCCGCTACCGGCTCGTCGTCAGCCTCGCCTGCCCGTGGGCGCACCGCGCGATCATCGTCCGCAAGCTCCTGAAGCTCGAAGACGCCATCTCGCTCGCGGTGGTCGACCCGATCCGGGACGAACGCGGCTGGCGCTTCCCCGAGACCGACCCGGTCTTGGGCATCGACTTCCTCAAAGAGGCCTACGACAGGGCTGACCCCGGCTACGACGGCCGCGTCACCGTCCCGGCGCTCGTCGACACCACCACCGGCGAGGTCGTCACCAACGACTACCCGCAGATCACGCTGGACTTCAGCCTCCGCTGGCGCCCGGACAGCACTCTCTACCCGGAGCACCTCAGGGATGAGATCGACGCCTGGATCGAGCCGATCTTCCACAACGTCAACAACGGCGTCTACAAGGCGGGTTTCGCCACGTCACAGGAGGCCTACGAGGAGGCGTACACCAACCTGTTCGCCGAGCTGGACCGCATCGAGGAGCACCTCGGCAGCCACAGCCACCTCGTCGGCGACCAGCTCACGGAGGCCGACATCAGGCTCTGGACCACGCTGGTCAGGTTCGACGCCGTCTACCACGGACACTTCAAATGCAACCGGGACAAGCTGACCGAGATGCCGAACCTGTGGGCGTACGCGAAGCGCCTCTACGCGATGTTCGGCGACACGGTCGACTGGGACCACATCAAGCGCCACTACTACGTGACGCACCACCAGATCAATCCGACCGGGATAGTGCCGGCGGGCCCAGACCCGGAGGTCTGGACCCGCTGACGAGAAACCTCAGTGGAAGGTGTGCTCGGGACCGGGGAACTGGTGCCCGCGCACCTCGTTGGCGAACTCGGTGGCCGCGCCCAGCATGATGTTGCCGATGTCCGCGTAGCGCTTGACGAACCGAGGCGCCTTGCCGCGGTTCAGGCCCATCATGTCCTGCCAGACGAGCACCTGGGCGTCGGTGTCCGGACCGGCGCCGATGCCCACGGTCGGGATGACCAGGTCGTGCGTGATCTGCTTCGCGACCTCGGCGGTCACCATCTCCAGCACGACCGCGAACGCGCCCGCCTCCTGCACCGCGATCGCGTCCTGGAGCACCACGTCGTGGTTCTCGTGACGCCCCTGCACGCGGTAGCCGCCCAGCTGGTGCTCGGACTGCGGGGTGAAGCCGATGTGCGCCATGACCGGGATGCCCGCGGCGGTGATCGCGCGGATGTGCGGCGCGAAGTACGAGCCGCCCTCCAGCTTGACCGCGTGCGCCTGGCCTTCCTTCATGAACCGGACCGCCGTCGCGACAGCCTGCTCGACCGACACCTGGTAGGAGCCGAACGGCAGGTCAGCGACCACGAGAGTGCGCTTGACCGAGCGCGTCACCGCGCGTACCAGCGGGACCAGTTCGTCCACCGTGACCGGCAGCGAGGTGTCGTGCCCGTAGACGGTGTTCGACGCGGAGTCGCCGACCAGCAGGACGGGGATGCCGGCCTCGTCGAAGATCGAGGCGGTGAACGTGTCGTACGCGGTGAGCATGGGCCACGGCTCGCCGCGTTCCTTCATCTCACGCAGGTGATGGACGCGAACCCTCTTGGCGGGGGCCTTCTGGCCTGCTCCGCCGGCGTAGGGCGCGGAAACTTCGGCATTGGTCATCGTCGACCGTTCCTTTCCTCGAGGCCCGCGTGAGCAGGTCCCCGGGCGCGTTGTGCACGGTTGCCGAAGACCAGAGTGACACCGTTAGCCGGAAACAGGTCGTAGATGCGGCTACCGTCACACACGTGGCATCCCGAATCACCGAGCTGGTACTCGACTGCACCGATCCGGAACGCCTTGCCACCTTCTGGGGAGAAGTTCTGGGCTACGAGGTGCTCGGCCGCGGCGACGACTGGGCCGAGATCGGACCGCCGGACAAGCGCTCGACGTTGCTGTTCCTGCGCAACCCCGACCGCAAGCTGCAGAAGCTCCGGTTGCACATCGACGTGACGGCCACCGACCGCGAGCAGGACGCCGAGCTGGAACGGCTCCTCGCGCTCGGCGCCACGCCCGTCGACATCAGCCAGGGCGAGGTGAGCTGGCACGTGCTCGCCGACCCGGAGGGCAACGAGTTCTGCCTGCTCAGCGGTCGGGCAGACCCCTGAGGACCTCCCGGACGGCCATGACCACGGCATCCGGCCGGTCCATCTGAATCATGTGCCTGCTTCCGGGCACCGGCACGTTGCGTCCCCACGGCACTAGGGCGGCCAACGACTGGTGCTCCGGCCACACCCGACGCCCCGCCGTGAGCACGACGAACGGCACTTTGGGCAGCTCACGACGCCTGCGCAGGCGTTCCAGCGTCGCCACCTGACCGGGGTACGACGCGAGCTCGGCCAGCACCGCCCGGCCCACCCCCGGCCGCCGGTAGACCATCTGCACCAGGTCGGCGGGTGCCGGGTCGGTCACCCCCAGCGTCGACGCCGCCGTCAGCAGGTTGCGGAACGAGTGCCCGAAGCGCCGCGTCATCCGGGCACCGAGCCACCGGCTGCCGAACGCCCGGAGTCCCTGCGCGACCACCGCGGACACGTCGAAAGGCGCGCCCGCGCCCGGCGTCTCCGTGTCCGGATCGAGCAGAACGAGCCCGTTGACGCGGTGCGGCCGTAGCCGGGCATAGGCCTCGACGTGCATCGACGCCATCGAATGCCCGATCAGCACCGCATGCGGGATCCCGCGCAGCACGGCGTCCAGGACGGCCACCTCGCGCGCCAGCGACGGCCCGCGCCTGGCTGGTCCGCTCATACCGAGCCCCGGCCGGTCGAACACGATCACCCGAGCCAGCGGTTCGAGCAGCCGCACCGTCCGGTCCCAGTCGAACCACGCCCCGCCGAGCCCGGAGCTGAGCACCACGACAGGCTGGTCGACACGCCCGTAGGAGGCGACGTGCACCCGTCCGGCCGAAGACGGGATCATGGCGGTCATGGGTGGACCTCGGGAGCTGACGTGACACCGGCGTGGAAGTGGAAGGCCGCGGGCGCGATCGCGACGGTGGTGCAGCTCGCCGGGGTCTTGTCGCTCTTCCGGCTGGTCCTGCCGGAGGACAGCTGGTTCACCGACGTCGCGGACGGCGTCGGGTACCTCCTCGGCCTGCCGATCGACGGCAACCTCTTCATCGCCCTGGTGTTCTTCGTGCTGGGCTCCGCGTTGCGCAGGCACAAGCGAGCGGCGCTGTGGGCGCTGCTGCTGTTCCAGGTCGTCGGCCTGACGCTCGTCGGGTTCATCATGGTCATCTTGGCCGTAGCACCTGAAGAAGTCCTGGAGGACGGCGAGCAGGCGCACTGGGTGTCTCTGAGCGTCGGCCTCGCGAGCTCCGTGGTGTTCGTGACGCTGCTGTGGATCGTGCGTGACGCGTTCCCCGCCCGGCTGGCCCGCGGTGCGTGGCGGCAAGCGCTTGCGTCGTTCGTGCTGGGCATGGTCGCGCTGGTGCTCCTCGGCTGGGGCCTCGCCGAGGTCTTCCCCGGCAAGCTGGTGGAACAGCTCGACAAGCTGGCTTGGGCGGCGAACCAGGCCACGGGTGAGGTCGTCCGGCTGGGACGGCTCGACATCCCCGAGGGCCCGCAGTGGCTGAGTGTGCTCCTCGGGCTGGGTGGCACGCTCGTCGCGATCCGCGGTCTGTACGTGTTCCTCCGCGGTGTCCGCACCCAGAGCATGATCACACCGGACCAGGAGCTCGACGTGCGCCGGCTGCTGGCAGCCGACGGTGAGCCCGACTCGCTGGGCTACTTCGCGACGCGGCGCGACAAGAGCGTGGTGTTCGCGGCTTCCGGGCGGGCGGCTCTGACGTATCGGGTGATCGGGGGCGTGACGCTGGCGTCGGCCGACCCGATCGGTGACGAGGAAGCCTGGCCGGAGGCCGTGCTGGCGTGGCTGTCCGAGGCCCGCACCTACGGCTGGATGCCCGGCGTTCTGGGTGCTTCCGAACGGGGTGCGCAGGTCTACTCCGACGCCGGGCTCAAGGCGCTGGAGATCGGCGACGAGGCGATTCTGGACGTGCGCGAGTTCAACCTCGCCGGTCCGGAACGCCGAGGGCTGCGGCAGGCGGTGTCCCGCGTCGAACGCGCCGGGTACACCGCGCGGGTGCGCCGGCACAGCGAGATCGCGCCGGACGAGATGTCGTCCATTCTGGACCTCGCGCAGGCGTGGCGGGGTGCCGAGACCGAGCGCGGGTTCTCGATGGCGCTGGGACGTCTGGGAGATCCGAGCGACGGCCGGTGCGTGATGGTCGAGGCCTACGACGCCTCCGGGGCGTTGCGCGGGCTCCTGTCGTTCGTGCCGTGGGGCCGTCGTGGCGTGTCGCTGGACCTGATGCGGCGTGACCGGGCGGCGGAGAACGGCCTGAACGAGTACATGGTCGCCCAGCTCGCGGCCGCCGCCGGCCACCTCGGCGTGCAGCGGATCTCACTGAACTTCGCGATGTTCCGCGCGGTGTTCGAGGAGGGCGAGAAGATCGGCGCGGGCCCGGTGCTGCGGGCGTGGCGGAGGGTGCTGTCGCTCGCGTCGCGGTTCTTCCAGCTGGAGTCGCTGTACCGGTCGAACGCCAAGTACCTGCCGGACTGGGAGCCGCGTTTCCTCTGCTACCAGCGTTCCCGGTCGTTGCCGCGGGTCAGCATCGCCGCTGGCGTGGCAGAGGGTTTCGTGCCGTCACTGCGGTCGTTGCGCAAGCGCGCTCTGCAGAAGACGGACGTGAGTTCCGACTTCGCCGCGAAGGTCGCCGAGATCGACGCGATCCGCGTCGAACCGAAGGTGGTCCGGCGTCCCGAACAGGTGCGGGTGCGCATCGCGAAGGTCGAACGGCTCGTCTCGCAGGGCGTCGACCCGTATCCGGTCGGCTTCGACCGCTCGGATCTCCTCGTCGCGGCGCGGGACCGCTTCGGCGAGGTGGTCTCGGTCACCGGACGCGTGGTGGCGCTGCGGGAGATGGGCAAGCTCTGCTTCGCGCGGCTGCGGGACTTCAGCGGCGAGATCCAGCTGATGCTGTCCGTCGACTCGCTCGGCGACGCGCTCGCCTCCTGGAAGTCCGATGTGGACCTGGGCGACCACGTCGGCGTCACCGGCGAGGTGGTCAAGTCGGACCACGGCGAGATCTCCGTGCTGGCCTCCTCGTGGACGATGACCGCGAAGTGCCTGCACCCGTTGCCGGACAAGCGGAAGGGCTTCACCGATCCGGAGGCCCGCGTCCGTCAGCGCTACCTCGACCTCGTGGTGAACCAGGACTCGGCGGCGTTGCTGAAGCTGCGCAGCGACGTCATCCGCAGCGTGCGCGAGTTCCTGCACTCGCACTCCTACCTCGAAGTCGAGACGCCGATGCTGCAGGCGGTGCACGGCGGCGCGAACGCGAGGCCGTTCGTCACCCACATCAACGCCTACGACATGCGCATGTACCTGCGGATCGCGCCGGAGTTGTACCTGAAGCGGCTGTGCGTCGCTGGCGTGGACCGGGTGTTCGAGCTGAACCGCAACTTCCGCAACGAGGGCGCGGACGCCACGCACAACCCCGAGTTCACGATGCTGGAGGCCTACCAGTCCTATGCGGACTACCGGGTCATGCTCGACCTGGTGCGCAAGCTGATCCAGCACGCGGCGCGCACGGCGTTCGGCGCGGAGGTGGCCGAGCGGCCGGACGGCACGTTCGACCTCTCGGGGGAGTGGCCGGTGGTTCCGGTCTACACCGCCGTTTCCGCGGCGCTGGAAACCGTCGTCACACTGGACACGTCGGTCTCGGAGCTGCGTTCGCTGCTCGCTTCGCGGGGCGTCGAGATCAACGAGGACTGGGACCACGGCCAGCTGGTGCAGGAGGCCTACGACTCGTTCGTCGAGGCTTCCACCGTCGGCCCGACCTTCTACATCGACTTCCCGACCTCGGTGTCACCGCTGACCCGTCAGCACCGCGTCGACCCGCGCCTGGCCGAGCGGTGGGACCTCGTCGCGTTCGGCGCGGAGATCGGCACCGCGTACTCGGAGCTGACCGACCCGCTGGAGCAGCGGCGCCGGCTGGAGGCGCAGTCGTTGAAGGCCGCGTCCGGTGACGTCGAGGCGATGGAGCTGGACGAGGACTTCCTGCGGGCGCTGGAGCACGGCATGCCGCCGACGGGTGGGCTCGGCATGGGCGTCGACCGGTTGCTCATGATGCTGACCGGCACGTCGATCCGGCAGACCGTGCTCTTCCCCTTCGTCCGTCCCCAATGAGTTCGGCTCAGTGATCGAGGTACGCGAGCACGGCCTGGACCCGGCGGTCACCCGTGCCGTCCTCGGAGTTCAGGCCGAGCTTGAGGAAGACGTTGCCGATGTGCTTGTGCACGGCTCCCGCGCTGATGACCAACCGCTCGCCGATGGCCGCGTTCGACAACCCCTGCGCCATCAGCCCGAGGACCTCGCGCTCACGTGGTGACAGCACGCTGAGCGCGTCGTCAGCCTTGCGCCGCACCAGCAGCTGCGACACGACCTCGGGGTCGAGCGCCGTGCCGCCGTTCGCCACCCGGTGCAACGAGTCGAGGAAGTCCGCGACCTTGCCAACACGTTCCTTGAGCAGATAGCCGACACCACCACTCGTTCCCGCCAGCAGCTCGTGCGCGTAGCTCTGCTCCACCCACGCACTCAGCACGAGCACGGCGAGTTTCGGGTGCCGGCGTCGCGCCTCCACGGCCGCCTTGAGCCCTTCGTCCGTGAACGTAGGTGGCATCCGCACGTCGACAACGGCGATGTCCGGCTCATGCTCGGCCACGGCGTCGAGGAAGTCGTCCGGGTTGTCCGTGGCCGCTGCCACGTCGAGCCCTTCGTTGCGCAACAACAACGTCAGCCCCTCGCGGAGCAACGCGTCGTCCTCGGCGATCACGATGCGCATGGGTCACTTCCCAATCGGTAGTACGACGGTGAGCACGGTGGGACCGCCCTCAGGACTGGTGATGTCCGCCGTACCGTCGAGCGCCGCCACCCTGCCGCGAATGCCTTCCAACCCCGTCCCCCGCTTCTCGTCCGCGCCACCCTTGCCGTCGTCGTGGACGATGACGGTGAGCTTGTCGTTGTCCATCCCGAGGCTGACCCACGCGTGCCTGGCCCCGCTGTGCTTGGCCACGTTCGTGAGCGCCTCGGCCACCGCGAAGTAAGCGGCCGCCTCCACCGCCGCCGGCAACCGTCCCAGATGCTCGGCCTGCAACACGCACGGCACCGGACATCGCGCCGCGAGCGCCTGGATGGCCCCGTCCAGACCCAGATCCTCCAGCACGGGCGGGTGGATGCTGCGCACGACGTTGCGCAGTTCTTCGAGCGCCTCGCCCGCCGCGTCCTGCGCCCTGAGCAACGCCTTGAGCGCGTCGTCCGGGTTGTGGACCAGCGTCCGTTCCGCGATGCCGAGCATCATCACCACGCCGACGAGCTTGTTCTGCGTGCCGTCGTGCAGGTTCCGCTCGATGCGCCGCAGTTCCGCGCCGTGAGCCTGAAGCGCGGCGGCCCTCGTGGCCACGACCTCCGCCAGCCGCTTCTCCAACGTGGCCCGCGGCGGCGCCAGCAGCGCCCGCGCCCACCTCGCGTCCAGCGCCGCCAGCCGCGGCAGCTGGGTCAGGATCAACGTGAGCACGATCGCGATCGGCACGCTCAGGAACGCCTTCGCCCACGAGTCGACGTGGACGCCGAACGAGTTCTCCATCCCGCTCGGAAGCGCCCACCAGAGCAGCGGCACGAACGGCTGCTGCACCAGCGCCCCCGCGCTGCCGATGGCGATCGCCCCGAACAGCGTGCCGAAGAAGGCGTGCGCGACCAGCCACATCCCCTCACGACGACTCTCCGGGTCAGCCAGCACCCGTTGCGCCCGGTGCAGCCACGGCCCGTCGAGCGGCTCCGGCGACTGCACCTCGGCACCGGTGAGACGGGTGAGGCGCCGCCGGTCGAAGTCCACGATCCGGCGGATGTACGGCGCGGTGACCGGCAGCAACGGCAGGACGACGACGGACAGCAGCAGGACTCCGATCGCGAGCCACGACGCGATGGCCGTCAGCAGCCCCGTCGCCAGGTAGACGAACGCCGCCCAGATCCGTTTCATGTGGGCAAACGTATCGGCCGCGGTTTCAGCTCGCGGTAGAGCAGACTCCACTCCTGTGAAGCACCACCCGAAGAGGCTGGACGGCCTGACCGGACGTGCCTCGTACGTCACCCAGGCTCGCGGCGTCTACCTCGGCTACCGGCCGGTGAACCGTCAGGCGTGCTCGACGGCGGTGCGCCTCCGGAGGTCATCAAGCGGGCGGTGACCTTCCAGCAGCGCTGGGGCGGGCTGGTCCTGCCGCCCGCGCCGGAGTACGAGGGCGGCCCGCTGATCCTCGAGGCGGGCTTCCCGGAGCCCGGCCCCTCCGGCGAGTGGTACTTCGGGGCAGGCAGCGTGCGGGCCACCGTTCCCTACGAGTTCGTGGTCGGGCCACAGAACGAGTTCGGCATCGGAACGCACGTGTGGACCGTGCTGCACGCGACGGTGGACGGCTGGGTCGAGTCGGTCGCACTCGCGTACCACGCGGCCTGGACGGCGCGCCGGGTCACACGGGTGCGGGGCGCCGAGGTCGACGACATCGACCTCGACGGCTTCGAGCCCGTGCGCGCGGCGTGGTGGTGCGGGCCGGACGGCGTGATCGCGATCCACCGGGGTGAGGCGGAACTGCTCGGCGACCCCGCGCTGAAGGTCACGCGCGTCTACGAGGGCGTCACCCTGGACGGGTGGGAGGACTGATCAGCCCTCACGCCACCCGTTGGTGATCGGCAACCGCCGGTCCCGCCCGAACGCCTTGTTCGAGATCTTCGTGCCCGGCGGGTACTGCCGCCGCTTGTACTCGGCCTTGTCCACCATCCGCAGCACCCGATCGACGAGCTCCGGCGCGAACCCGGCCGCGAGCAGGTCGTCGTACCCGCGATCCCCGTCGACGTACTGGGTGAGCAGCGAGTCCAGCAGCTCGTAGTCCGGCAGCGAGTCCGTGTCGACCTGACCGGGCCGCAGCTCCGCCGACGGCGGCTTGACGATCGAGTTCTCCGGGATCGGCGGCACCTCGCCGCGCTTCTCCGCCTCGTCGTTGCGCCACCGTGCCAGGCCCCAGACCAGGGTCTTGAACACGTCCTTGATTGGCGCGTACCCGCCGACCGCGTCGCCGTAGATCGTCGAGTAGCCGACCGCGAGCTCCGACTTGTTGCCCGTCGCCAGCACCAGGTGCCCGTGCTGGTTGGACAGCGCCATCAGCAGCATGCCCCGGCAGCGCGCCTGGATGTTCTCCTCGGCGAGACCCGTCAGCGAGAGCTGGCCCACGTACGTCGACACCATCTCGCCGATCGGCTCGGTGGTGAAGTGCAGCCCGGTCCGGGCGGCCATGTCGGAGGCGTCCGAACGGGAGTGCTCGGACGAGTACGAGGACGGCATCGAGACGCCGTAGACCGAGTCGGCCCCAAGCGCGTCCACGGCCAGTGCCGCGACAACGGCCGAGTCGATGCCACCGGACAGACCGAGCACGACGGACCGGAAGCCGTTCTTGTGCACGTAGTCGCGCAACCCGGTGACCAGCGCGTGCCACACCTCTGCCTCGTCGGACAGCGGCTCGAACACGCGCGGTGCGGGCAGCGGTTCGTACGCCGGTCCGGCGTCGGACAGGAACACGCGGCGGACGTAGAAGTCGCCGATCTGGCCCTGCTCGTACTCCGAACCAGCGGGCAGGTCGAAGTCCACCAGCATCAGGTGCTCGACGAACTGCGGCGCACGGCCGATGAGCAGGCCATCAGTCGCAACCACCAGCGAGTCGCCGTCGAACACCAGCTCGTCCTGCCCGCCGACCAGGTTGCAGTAGGCGAGCGGCGCACCGGCCTCGGCGGCGCGGCGGACCACCAGCGGCAGCCGCTGGTCGTCCTTGTTGCGCTCGTACGGCGAGGCGTTGGGGGAGACCACCAGGTCGACGCCGGCGTCACCGAGCGCGGTGATCGGGCCGCCGTCCTGCCACAGGTCCTCGCAGATCACCATGCCGACCTCGACACCGTTGATCCGCACGATGTCCAGCGACGACCCCGGCTTGAAGTACCGCCGCTCGTCGAACACCCCGTAGTTGGGCAGGTGGTGCTTGCTCTGCCGCGCCACGACACGCCCGCCGTGCAGAACCGCCACGGCGTTGCGCGGCCCCACGGAGTCGTGCTCCAGGTACCCGACGAACGCGGCGATGTCGCCCAGGCCGGCCTCGACCAGCGTGGTGGCCAGCGACTCCAGCGCCTCGGAGGACGCGCGGGCGAAAGACGTGCGGATCGCCAGGTCCTCGACCGGGTAGCCGGTCAGCACCATCTCGGGGAACACCACGAGGTGCGCGCCGCCCTCACGGGCCTTGCGCGTCCACTCCACGACCAACGACGCGTTGCCGGAAAGGTCGCCAACAGTGGCGTTGACCTGGGCGAGCGCGATGCGAAGCTGCGGCATGCCCTCATCATCTCCCATACCATCGGGCTGTGGTCCGTCTCTTGAGCGTGTTGCTCGTCATTCCCCTTCTCGCGTCCTGCACGTCGATCGTCGACGGGACGGCCAAGCCCGGCGTGTCCCTGGAGAAACCCGGTCCAGCCGGGACTGTCCCGGCGGGTCTGGAGAAGTTCTACGGCCAGCAGCTCGCCTGGCAGGACTGCGCGCCGTTCGCCACCACGGGATCGAGCCGCCAGGCCTACGGGAGCAAGCGCGACGTCGAGTGCACCCGGCTGCAGGTCCCGCTCGACTACTCCAAACCGGACGGCGACACGATCACCATCGGTGTGCTCAGGTACAGGGCCACCGGCCAGAAGATCGGCTCGCTGCTGATCAACCCCGGCGGGCCGGGTGCGTCCGGCATGGCGTCGGCCGCGGGCCTGATCACGGACTACCGCAAGACCGAACTGGCGAAACGCTTCGACCTGATCGGGTTCGACCCGCGGGGCATCGGCGCGAGCGAACCGGCGGTCAGGTGCCTCACCGGAGCGGAGCGCGATGCCGAGCGTTTGGACCTCGACGTTGATACGAGCGCCGAGGGAATCGCCCAAACGGAGCAGGAGAACAAGGCGTATGCCGAGAAGTGTGCCGCCGGGACAAAATTCGGGGCGGCAATGCTCGCCAACTTGGGCACGCGGGACGTAGTTAAGGACATGGATGTCCTCCGCTCTGCGCTCGGCGACGCGAAGCTGAGCTATCTCGGGTACTCGTACGGCACCCGGATAGGTACCGAGTACGCCGAGACCTTCCCCCAGAACGTGCGCGCACTCATCCTCGACGGCGCCGTCGACCCCACCCAGGACCAGCTCGCGTCGCTGGTCGCCCAGGCCGCCGGCTTCCAGAAGGCGTTCGACGAGTTCGTCAAATGGTGCCGCGAGAAGAAGGACTGCCCTCTCGGCGACGATGCCAACGCGAGCTTCCGGCAGCTCACCACCCCGTTGATCCAGAAGCCGGTCAACGTCGGTGACCGCAAGCTGTCCTACAACGACGCGATCACCGCCACGATCCAGGCGTTGTACTCGGAGCAGCTCTGGCCGTTGCTCCTGGACGGCCTCGACGAGCTGAAGACCGGCAAGGGCGGCACACTGCTGCGCCTCGCCGACGCGTACCTCGACCGAGACGACCAGGGCAACTACTCGACGATCACGGACGCGTTCACCGCCGTGCACTGCGTCGACGACCCACGGCTCACGGACAAGAACGCGCTGTTGGAGACCGCGAAGAAGTACAAGGAGGCGGCGCCGTTCCTCGACGACGGCAACCCACCCGGCGCGGCACTCGACTCGTGCGCGTTCTGGCCGGCACCGGTGTCCGGCCGCACCGCGCCGCCCAAGGCCGACGGCATCCCGCCGCTGCTCGTCATCTCCACTACCGGTGACCCCGCCACCCCGTACCAGGCGGGCGTGAACCTCGCCAAGGCGCTCAACTCGCGGCTGCTCACCTTCGAAGGCGTCCAGCACACGGTCTTCCTGCAGGGCGACAAGTGCGTGGACGAGGCCGGCGTGAAGTACCTGATCGACCTGACCTTGCCCGCCGACGGAACCCGGTGCGCCTAATGACGAAGAGGCGATCCCGAGTCACCGCGGCCTTGTTCGCCTTGATCGTCCTGCTCGGCACGTCAACGTCCTACGCGCGCATAGACGGCAATCCCGTCGCCGCGCGCAAGGGTCTTGCACGCTTCTACGAGCAGGTGTTGTCGTGGGGCGCGTGTCAGCCCTACGCGACCGACGCGAAGAGCAAGGGTCTGTATGAACGCGAGGGCATCCAGTGCGCGCGTCTGCAGGTCCCGCTCGACTACGAGAAACCGGACGCGGGGACGATCACCGTCGGACTGTTGCGCCGGCCTGCCGCCGAAAAGGAGCGGCGGGTCGGTTCTCTCGTGGTGAACCCCGGTGGTCCGGGTGGTTCGGGCATGTCGCACGTCGCGAACATGCAGCCGAACAACCCGGTCGGCAAGCGGTTCGACGTGGTGGGTTTCGACCCGCGCGGCGTGGGGGCGAGCCAGCCCCGCGTGCAGTGCCTGACCGACGCCGAACGGGACGCGCAGCGGTTGCGCCCCAAGGGCGAGAGCGCGAACCAGACCGAACAGGAGAACAAGTACTTCGTCGACAAGTGCGCCGAACGCAGTGGTATCGACCTGCTGCGCAACGTCGGCACGCGTGACGTCGCACGGGACATCGACGTGCTGCGCGCCGCGCTGGGGGAGAAGAAGCTGAGCTACCTCGGCTACTCCTACGGCACGCGTATCGGCACGATGTACGCCGAGATGTACCCGCGCAACGTGCGCGCGATGGTGCTCGACGGCGCCGTGGAGGTGAACAGCGACAAGGTGGCCGCGTCGGCACGTCAGGCGCAGGGCTTCGAGGAGTCGTTCCAGCGGTTCGCCGGCTGGTGCGCCCAGCGCGACTGTCCGATCGGGACGGACGCGGCCGCCGCGGAGCCCAGGTTCCGGCAGATGATCGAGCCGCTGAAGAAGGCTCCGCTGCAGGTCGGCGACCGCAAGCTGTCCCACTCGGACGCGAACACCGCGATCATCCAGGCGATGTACTCGGACCGCCTGTGGGAGACCGCTCTGAAGGGTCTGCAGGAGCTCCGGCAGAACAAGGGCAGCACCCTGCTGCAGCTCGCCGACCAGTACCTCGGCCGCGCCCCGGACGGCACGTACTCCCGCATCCAGGACGCGTTCGTGGCCATCCGCTGCGTCGACGAACCACCGGTGAAGGACCGCGCCACGCTGGAGTCCAACCGTCGGAGGCTGTTGGAAATCCTCGGCAACGACACGATCCCCACCGACGAGACCGCACTCGGCCCGTGCGCATTCTGGCCGGCCCCGCACACGTCGGAACCGCATCCGCCGAACGTGAACGGGCTGCCGCAGGTGCTGGTCATCTCGACGACCGGTGATCCGGCGACGCCGTACCAGTCCGGTGTGGACCTCGCGGCCGCGCTCGGCGCGCGTTTGCTGACCTACAACGGAAACCAGCACACGGCGTTCCTGGCCGGCATCGGCTGTGTGGACGGTGTGGGCACGAACTACTTGGTGGACTTGAGACTGCCGGAGACGGACTCGGTCTGCTGACGCTTCGAGGGGAGGAGTACCGAACCCAGCGCGCCGAGCGCGCAGATCACCGCCGTGATCAGGAAGATCTCGTGGTACTCGGTGAGCAGCGCCTCGGTGAGCCTGCGCTGGTACTCGGCCATCTGCCGGGCGTACTCGGCTTTCTCGACCCCGAACGGCAGCGGGGTGTTCAGGCCTGCCGTGAGCTCGCCGAACCGGTGGAGTCCCCACGCGGACAACGCCGCCACGCCGACGAGCATGCCCGCCATGCGCGCGACGACGACGAACGCCGACGCCACGCCGTGACGAACTGACGGCACGACACGCAGCACAGCACCGGACAACGGCGCGATGACCAGCCCGAGCCCGAAACCGGCGATGGCCAGGTCACGCGTCAGAACGAACCCGGACACGTCGGCGGGCCACTGCGCGATGAGCACGTACGACGCCGACGCGATCGCGAGCCCGGCGAAGGACACCCAGCGGTCGCCGAGGCGTGCCGCCAGGAACCCGCCCACGACGGCACCGACGGGCAACGCGATCAGGAACCGCGCCAGCAACGCCGCGGCAGCCGCGGAATCCCGGCGCAACACCGTCTGCGCGAACAACTCCACGTCGACGAGCGTGACCATCAACGCCGCACCGGCCGCGAGCGAGACGCCGAGCACGGCCCAGAACGGCAGCCACTGCACGCCTTCGGAATCGAGGAGCCGCACAGCAGCACGCCGTTCCCACAGGAAGAAGGCGACCAGCACGACCAACGCGGCACCGAGCACCGGCCAGCCCCACGACGGCAGCACCGACTCTTCGGGCTTCGGGTTGTAGAGCGCCACCACCAGCAACGACAGCGCCAGCGCGAGCAGCACTCCGCCAACAACGTCGATGCGAACTTCACGCCGTGTATTCGGCACGGTCCGTTGCACGATCACCATCGCGATGACTGCCAACGGGACGTTCACCCAGAACACCCAACGCCAGCTCTGCGGCTCCCACGCCTCGAACAACGGCAACGCGTTGAACAGTGACGCGACCCCGATGCCGTAGAGCGTGCCGAGGACGGACCCCAGCTCTTGTGCGGCACCGACCGCCCCGAGCGCGGCCGAACGCCGGTGCTCTTCCCACAGATCCGCGACCAGCGCCATCGTGACCGGCAGCAACGCGCCACCGGCCAGACCCTGCACGACGCGCCCGGCGACGAGCAGCGGCACGTCCGCGGCCAGCGCCGTGACCACCGACCCGACCAGGAACCCGAGCAGCGACACCTGCAGGACGAACCGCCGCCCCAGCCGGTCCGACAGCTGCCCGAGCAACGGCATGCCGGCCACGTACCCGAGCAGGTACCCGGTGACGATCGGCGTGGCTTCCTGCAGCTTGTTCACCGCGATGCCGAGATCGCGCACCATGTCCGTGAGCACACCGACGACGACGTACGCGTCGAGCGCTCCCAGCAGCACAGCCGCACCGGATGCGGCGAGAGCCACTCTTCTCATCATTTCCCGGCCCGCATCACGCCGGGGCCGTGACCGTGACGGGCTTGTCGAAGTCGGTCAGTCCGATGTCGACCTTCTGACCACCGGGCAGTTCGAACAGGGCGCTCTTGAGCTTGTTGTCCTTGTCCACGGAGAACGTGCTCTTCACGTCCGCGGAGATGCCGGGCACCAGACCGGCGGCGACGTCCTTCGGCACGGTCGCCTCGATCACCGACACGTCACCGGAGGACTTCGTCTTGGCGTCCTTCGCGCTGGCCAGAACCTTCGCCACACCCTTGTCCGGGTTCAGGATGGCGGACGGGTCGTACACCTGGCCCGCGAACGCCGCAGGCAGCTTCGTGAACCCGCCCGTCGGGCCCTTGAAGTGCAGGTTTCCGCCGGTCAGGACGTATTCGATCGCCAGCAGCTGGCCGGCGAACGTCACCTTCGCGGTGCCCTTCGAGTCACCGGCGGACGTGAGGTCGCCGTCGGCGTCCTTCACCGGCACGTCCGGCAGCTCTCCGTCCACCTTGATGGTGAAGTGGACGGTCTTGACCGAGCGCATCGACTCGGCCGACCTGGAGAGCAACGTCGCACCATCGGGGAGATCTCCACCGGACGTGCAGCTCGTGAGCAGGGCGAGTGCGCAAACCAACAACCAACGGGCGGACATGCGTTGATCCTAGTGCCGGGCCGCTGACCTCAGCCGCGTCTTCGGCGCTCAGCAGGGCGCGTCGCGACACCGGCCCCACGCCCACAGCCAACCAGGATGAGGACGCGGGGCCGGCACCCCGACGCACCCGTCTGACCACCGAATACGGCGCTAAGGCCAGCGGCCACGGCACTGGAGAGTCCGGAGCCCTTAAGCTGCGCCCTATGGACCGCCAGCAGGAGTTCGTGCTCCGCACGCTCGAGGAACGCGACATCCGGTTCGTCCGGCTCTGGTTCACCGACGTCCTGGGCTTCTTGAAGTCCGTGGCGGTCGCACCGGCCGAGCTCGAGGGCGCCTTCAGCGAGGGCATCGGGTTCGACGGCTCCGCGATCGAGGGCTTCGCCCGCGTCTACGAATCGGACATGGTCGCGAAGCCGGACCCCGCCACGTTCCAGGTGCTGCCCTGGCAGACGCCCGAGGGCACCAACTACTCGGCGCGCATGTTCTGCGACATCACCATGCCGGACGGCTCCCCGTCGTGGGCCGACCCGCGCCACGTGCTGCGCAGGACCCTGTCGAAGGCGAGCGAGGCGGGCTTCACCTGCTACGTGCACCCGGAGATCGAGTTCTTCCTGCTCAAGGACCTGCCGGGCGACGGCAGCGAGCCGATCCCCGCGGACAACGGCGGCTTCTTCGACCAGACGTCGCACGAGACCGCCACGCACTTCCGCCGCCACGCCATCGAGGCGCTGGAGGCGATGGGCATCTCCGTCGAGTTCAGCCACCACGAGGGCGCGCCCGGCCAGCAGGAGATCGACCTGCGCTACGCCGACGCGCTGACCATGGCGGACAACGTCATGACGTTCCGCTACGTGGTGAAGGAGGTCGCGATCACGCAGGGCGTGCGCGCCTCGTTCATGCCGAAGCCCTTCTCGGACCAGCCGGGGTCGGGCATGCACACGCACATCTCGTTGTTCGAGGGCGACCGCAACGCCTTCTACGACGAGGAAGACCCGTACCAGCTCAGCGACATCGGCAAGATGTTCGTCGCGGGTGTGCTGAAGCACGCCCGTGAGATCTCCGGTGTGACCAACCAGTGGGTGAACTCGTACAAGCGCCTCATCGTCGGCGGCGAGGCCCCCACGGCCGTGTGCTGGGGTCACGCGAACCGCTCGGCACTGGTTCGTGTACCGATGTACTCGCCGGGCAAGTCGTCGTCGCGCCGCGTCGAGATCCGCTCGCTGGACTCCGCGTGCAACCCGTACCTCGCCTACTCCGTGATCCTGGCCGCCGGCCTCAAGGGCATCGAGAAGGGCTACGAACTGCCGCCGCCCGCCGAGGACGACGTGTGGTCGCTGACCGACCGCGAACGTCGTGCCGCCGGGTACGCGAACCTGCCGCAGAACCTCGGCGAGGCCCTCACCGAGATGGAGAACTCGGAGCTGCTCCCCGAAGCGCTGGGTGAGCACGTCTACGACTTCTTCCTGCGCAACAAGCGGACGGAGTGGGACGCGTACCGTCGAAGCGTCACCCCGTACGAGTTGCGCACTCTTCTTCCCGTGCTGTGAGGCCGATACGTTGCTCTCCGTGACAGAGGTACCCGAGTTCCAGCCGGCGATCTGCGCGTGCACGGTCGCCACGGCGGCGGAGCTGCCCGCGGTCAAGGTCCTGTCCAGCTCGTTCCTCGCGGAGCACCCCGAGGGCCGGTTCGTCGCGCTGGTCGTGGACGCGCAACCGGAGCACGCAGGACCGGGGCTGATCACGCCAGCGGAGATCGGCGTGCCCGAGACCGAGCTGCACGTGCTCGCGACCTCGATGGAGGCCGACGCGCTGAAGGCCGCGATGCTGCCGCGGCTGCTGGAGGCGTTGCTGTCGCAGGGCATGCCCGTGCTGTACCTCGACCCGTGGGTGCAGGTGTTCGGCTCGCTCACGAAGCTCGTGCTGGAGGCGTTGCGCAACGCCCCGGTCGCGCTGTTGCCGCGCACGTTGCGCCCGCTGCCGTCGGACGGCCTCCAGCCGGGGCCCGCCGAGCTGCACGACCTGGGCGCGTTCGACCCCGGCTTCATCGCGGTCGGTCAGGGCTCCGAGCCCTACCTGGGCTCGCTCGACATGCCGGCGATCGTGCCGCACCACGTGGTGCGTGACGCACGGGTCGGGGTGTCGGTGTGGAACGTCGCGGACCGGCCGTTGCACCGCACCGAGTCGGGCTCGCTGGCCGTCGTCGGGCAAGACCTGCTGACCGTGCACTTCCGCGGGTTCGACCCGCGGCGGCCGTGGCTGCTGTCCGCCGACTTCGCCGACCGTCCCCGTGTGCTGCTCTCCGAGCACCAGGAGGTCGCCGAGCTGTGCACGGCGTACCGCGCCGAGCTGGTGCGTTGCGGCTGGACCGTGCAGCCGGTGCCGTACCGGTTCGGTTCGCTGATCGACGGGACGCAGATCCCGTCCGAGCTCCGTGCCGACTACCGGGCCGCCTCGCCGACGCCGCCGCCAGCTTTCGGTGAAGACGGTGGTGGTGGGTTCCTCACCTGGGCGTGCGAGCAGACCGCGAGCGGTGGAACGCGTTGGGCTGATGCGGTGTGGCGTGCTGACACGTCGCTGCAGCAGCAGTTCCCGGCGCCGTTCGGTGCGGATGCCGATGCCTGGCGCGAGTGGTGCGCCGGGGTCGGGGTGGCTTCCGGGCGGTTGCCCGTACCGGCCGTGCCGCAGCCTCGTTCGGAAGGGCCGGCGCTGCTGGACCAGCTCGGCGTGTCCGTCGTCGGTTCGGGGCCGTTGTCGCAGCTGATGCTCGCGGCGGCGCGCGCGTCCGGGCTGCCGGTGTCGACTTCCGCCGGCTATCCCGTCGTGATGCGGACCTCGCCCGACGACGAGGTGCCCGCCGGGCGGTTCGTGGTCGAGGTCGCGCTGGACGCAACCTCCGCGGACGACCGCACGGGCGTGAACGAGCTCTGGCTGTCGTCGGATTTATCGCGTGCTGCCGCCGAACGCATCGGCGGACCCATCGTTCGTGTGGTGCCTGTGCCGGTGCACGACGTTGGCGCGCGTGAGCACACGGCCGGCGACGTGGTGGTGTTCGCGGCGATCGCGGACCACTCTCTCGACCGGCCCGGCAACGTGCTGGGCGCGGTGTCGGCGTTCTTGAGCGCGTTCCCCGATCGCACCGACGTCGAGCTGCGGATCGCGGTGTCCGGGGCGTTCGAGCACCCGGAGGCGGCCGAGCGGCTGCGCCTGGCCACGGCTTCCGACCCGCGGATTTCGCTGGTCGAGGACGTCGACGTGTGTCTGGACGCCGACGCTGTCGTGTCGCTGCACCGCGGTGGGGCGGACGACGCGATCGCGTTGCGCCTGGCCAACCTGGCCGTGCGGGGGATTCCGATCGTGGCGTCGGACCACGGCGCCGTCGCCGAGCTGTTCGGCAAGACAGCGGTTCTCGTGCCGTGTCACCAAGGTGCCGAGCCCGATGTGCAGGCGGCTGCGAAGCTGCTCCACTCGCTGGCCGACGACCTGGCGACCGCGGAGGCGCTGGGTGCGGCCGCACGCGAGCACGTGCTGTCGGTGCGGTCGGTCCCGCGGGTGGCCGAGCTGCTCCGCGAACGCGTCGAGCACGCGTACCGGGGATGGCGGGCGCGCCGGCCGAAGCCGAAGCCCGAGGTCGACCCGATGCTCGCGCTGCAGTCGGCGAAGCACGCGTTACTGCGCCAGCCCAACGTGGACACCGCTCACCGGACGCCGATGGCACCCGCGTTGCGCAAGGTCGTGTTGCGCGCGTTGGACCACTACGACAACCACATGCGCCAGGTGTTGCACACCCTGATCGACGGGGTGGAGCGTACGGTGTCCGAGCTGGTCGACCGGCAGGACGCGCTGAAGGCAGGGGTCGGCGCGGGCGAGCTGGAGCTGCTGCGCGCCGAGGTCGAGCAGGTCGCGGAACGGCAGTCGCACTTCGGCGACCAGCTGGTCGGTGTCGACGACGGGGTCGTGCGCGTGCGCGCGGACATGGCCGGTCAGGGCCGCCGGTTGCGGGACATCGAGGACGCGGTCGTCGCCGAGGCGGCCAAGCGCGCGAAGTCGAACGACGTCCTGGCGGAGCGGATCGACAAGCTGACCGTGGCGCTGGATCGCACGCTGGACCGGATCGACACCTTGGAATCCAAGGTCGTCGAGGTCTTCCGCGAGCGCGACTCGCGGCTGGACGCCGCCATCCGGGCGGCTCATCACGCGCAGCAGACCGCGGACGCCCTGCGGCGCGTGGTGGTTCGCCAGCACGAGGCTGCCGGGGACGCGCCCGAGGTGCGTTCGTCGCTGGTTTTGTGCGACGCGGGCATGATGCGACTGCCCTCCGACGACGCGTTCATGCTTCCGCTGTTGTCGTCCAACGGTGTGTGGGAGCCGGACCTCGCGGAACTGCTCGACTCGGTGCTCGAGCCGGACGGCATCTTCGTCGATGTCGGTGCGTACGTCGGGTACCACTCGATCCGCGTGTTGTCGCGGATGGGCCTGATGGGCGCCGTTGTCGCCGTTGAGCCCGATGCGTCGGCGGCTGCTCTGCTGAGGCACAACGTCTCGGCGAACCTGCCTGCCGCCGTGGCCTCGCGGTTGACCGTGATCGAGGGCGCCGCGTGGGAGAGCCCCGGTGAGCTGGCCGCGTCGCCGACGCTGACCGGTGGTGTGTCGGTGTCGCCGCTGCCCGCTGATGCGTCCGCGGATGTCGCTCGGGTGCGGGCGGTGCGCCTGGACAAGGAGCTCGAAGAGATCTCCTTGGTTCAGGGCATGAAGCTCTCGGTCGTGCGGGTGGACACGCCAGGGCGAGGTCATCGTGCGCTCGCCGGCCTGGTCCGGTTGTTGCGGCGCGACCGGCCGCACGTGTTCCTGGAGTTCTCGGCGACGTCGACCTCCGAGTTCGGTGACGATCCGGTGACGGTCCTGAAGGAGTTCGGCGTCTGGGGCTACGACCTGGTGCCGCTGGCCACCCGCCAGGTGGCCGCACCGGACCAGATCGTGCGGGCGATGGAGGGTCTGCGTTCCATCACCCTGTGGCTCCGGCCGCGTCCGGTTGGCGCCAAGCCGGCTGCTCCGACCCCGTCCGTGCCGATCAAGCAGCCCGCTGACCAGGCGATTTGACTTTGAACCTCCCGCTGAGTAACTTTCTTCGAGTCGCAAGCGAGACCCCCGGAACGAGCGGTTGACACCGCGGATCGGGCCGGGTAAAGTATCGCGGCGTCAAACCCCCCAGAAGTGAATGAACGGCCTAACGTGCTGTCCGGGATCCGAAAAGACCCCGATTTGACACCGGAAAAGCCTCTCAGATAACTTCTGAACCAAGCCAAAAACTGAATGCGAAGCGAGTTTGCGCCGAGCAGAGAAGCCCGAAACGGCCGATTTGACAAGCGAAAAACGAACGAGCTAAGCTTTCAACACAAGCCCCGAGAGAAACTCTCCGGAAACGGAGAATGGAACCGGTGAGCGCGTGTTCTTTGAGAACTCAACAGCGTGCCGAAACACAGCCAGTAATATGAATACTCCTCGTCAGGAGTGTTCCTTTGAGTAGTTTTACCAGATTGCCAGACATATTCCGTCTGGAGCGATCAACACAATCCTTATTGGAGAGTTTGATCCTGGCTCAGGACGAA
>NZ_QLTT01000017.1 GCF_003269295.1 Lentzea atacamensis
GCGGCTACGCCGCCTACGCCTACATCAGCGACACCACCAACGGCTGGAAAGGCTGGTACAACATCGGCACCACCACCATCAGCTAACCAACAAGCCTCAGGCGGGCTGTTTCTTTCCTGGGAACGGGGAGGAGGCAGCCCGCCTGCGGCGTGCCGGGTGGTCGACACCACGAGTGTTCGTTGAACAGCGCGAACGGGATATCCGCGTGAAGGACGTGACGGACGGGGACTACCCTTCTCCGGGTGATTGACCTCAAGGTGTTGCGCGAGAACCCGGAGATCGTGCGCGCTTCGCAGCGCGCCCGTGGCGAGGACGAGGGCGTCGTCGACTCCCTGCTGTCCGCTGACGAGCGCCGGCGGACCGCCATCTCCCGCGCGGACACCCTGCGCGCCGAGCAGCGGGTCCTCGGCAAGGAGGTCGGCAAGGCCAAGGGCGACGAGCGCAACGCCCTGCTCGTCAAGGCCAAAGACCTGGCCGCAGAGGTGAAGGCCGCCGAGGCCGAGCAGGCCGCCACCGCCTTGGAGGTCAACGAGCTCCTCGCCAAGATCCCGAACCTGGTGCACCCGGACGCGCCGGTCGGTGGCGAGGACGACTTCGTGGTCCTCAAGACCGTCGGCGAGCCGCGCCAGTTCGACTTCGAGCCGCAGGACCACCTGGACCTGGGCACGAAGCTCGGCGCGATCGACATGGAGCGCGGCGCCAAGGTCGGCGGCAGCCGGTTCTACTTCCTCAAGGGTGTCGGCGCGCAGCTGGAGCTCGCGCTGCTCAACATGGCGGCGCAGCAGGCCACGGCCAACGGCTTCCAGCTCATGATCACGCCGACGCTGGTGCGGCCGGAGATCATGGCGGGCACCGGCTTCCTCGGCGCGCACTCGAGCGAGATCTACCACCTGCCCGCCGACGACCTGTACCTCGTCGGCACGTCGGAGGTGCCGCTCGCCGGTTACCACGCCGACGAGATCATCGACGGCGAGAAGCGGTACGCGGGCTGGTCGTCGTGCTACCGGCGCGAGGCCGGGTCGTACGGCAAGGACACCCGCGGCATCATCCGCGTGCACCAGTTCAACAAGGTCGAGATGTTCTCCTACGTCCGCCCCGAGGAGGCCGAGGCCGAGCACGCCAGGCTCCTCGCGTGGGAGGAGGAGATGCTCGCCAAGATCGAGGTGCCCTACCGCGTCATCGACACGGCCACGGGTGACCTCGGCATGTCGGCGCACCGCAAGTTCGACTGCGAGGCGTGGGTGCCGACGCAGCAGAAGTACCGCGAGCTGACCTCGACGTCGAACTGCACCACGTTCCAGGCGCGCCGGTTGAACGTGCGCTACCGGGACGAGAACGGCAAGTCGCAGATCGCCGCCACGTTGAACGGCACGCTGGCGACCACGCGGTGGATCGTCGCGATCCTGGAGAACCACCAGAACGCCGACGGCTCGGTCACCGTCCCGGTGGCCATGCGTCCGTTCATGGGCGGCCAGGAAGTGCTCAAGCCGGTGTAGTCAGGCTGCCTACATCCTGTGCCTGTAAGTGACCTGTAAGGGCGGCTGCAGCCGACTTGGAGGTGACTTGAAGGCGTGATCGCCACTCTTTGGTGCGAGAGAAGAACTCTCCGTCACCGAAGGGGGCAACATGTCACGCAACACAGTCATTGCCGCTTTGCTCTCGGCTGCAACTGTCGCTCTGTTCACCGCACCCGCTGCCGCCGCTGGCACACCAGCTCCTCAGACCGATGACTTCCACGCGATGCTCTACTGCCAGGAGATCGGCGTTCCTGGCGGTGTGACCCGCAGCCAGATGATCGTCAGATCGCAGGCGTGGATCGACGCCCGCGTCCCGTACAGCCAGGGAGCGTGCTACTCCAACCAGTACGGGAGCTACCGCACCGACTGCTCTGGCTACGTCTCGCTCATCTGGGGATTAGGCCGGTCCGAGACCACTCTCACCCTGCGGAACTTCTCGTCGCTGATCAACCGCGCCGACCTGCGCACGGGTGACGCCCTGCTCAACGACGGCCACGTGGCACTCTTCGTCCGTTGGGCCGACGCCGCGAAGACGCAGCCCGTCGTTCGCGAGCAGGCGGGGCCGAATGGCGCACCGACAGTCGAACGCACCTGGTCCGCGAGCACCGCTGCCGGCTACGAACCGCGCCGCTACCACAAGGTGCTGGAGGAGACGCCGACCCCGACGCCTCCGAAGCTCAAGGACTTCAACAGCGACGGCCGAGCCGACATCGCCGCGATTGATCCCGACGGCACCATGGTCCTCTTCGTCGGTAACGGTGCCGGGCGGGTCAACTACGGCAAGGCCATGAGCGGCAAGGGGCATTGGATCGGGCAGCGGCTCCTGAGCACAGGTGACTTCAACGGGGACGGAAAGGCCGACATCGCCGCGGTCTCGCCAAGCGGCACGATGGAGCTCTACAGCGGCAACGGCGCGGGCGATCTCGGTTATTCGAATGTAATGAGCGGGGCCGGGCACTGGGCGGGCCAGCAGGCGATTGCCGCGGGCGATTTCAACGGTGACGGCAGGGCCGACATCGCCGCAATTTCGGCAGAGGGCACGATGGAGCTGTACACCGGTAACGGAGCCGGTGGTCTCGGTTATTCGAACGCAATGAGCGGTGTCGGCCACTGGAACGGCTTCACCAAGATTGTCGCGGGTGACTTCAACAGCGACGGCAAGACTGATATTGCCGGTATCGACTCCGAAGGCACGATGGCTCTGTTCACCGGTAACGGTGCGGGCGGTCTCGGTTACGGCAACGCGATGAGTGGCAAGGGGCACTGGGCCGGTCAGCGGTTTGTCACGTCGGGTGATTTCAACAACGACGGAAAGATGGACATCGCGGGCGTCGATGCCGACGGCAACCTCGCCTACTACACCGGAAATGGTGCGGGAGGCCTGGGTTGGGGCGGCCCGATGTGGGACGGCGCCCACTGGCTCAACCACCGCGCGCTCGCGTGATGTCGGTGCTCGCGATTCGTCAAGGGGGGATAATGAACTCGACGCTGCTCACCAAAGCCACCGCTGTGTTCGCTGTCGCCGGCGCTCTCGTATTAGGTCTCACCGCGCCCGCATCTGCCCGCTCAACCGCTCCCTGCAGTTCTGCCGGAGTCTCGGCTGACGACAACTCACTGGCGAGCCAGCTGCGTGCTCAGATCAGCTGGATGACCGGGTACCGGATGTCGTGTGCCAGGGCGGTTGCCCGGCAGGTCAAGTCTCGAGGTCTTGACCTGCGTGCACTACAGATCGCATTCACGACCGTTGTCACCGAGACGCACTTCGACAACATCAGTGTCGCCGAGGACGCAGACAGCCTGGGGTTGTTCCAGCAGCGGCCGAGCATGGGCTGGGGAACGCCCGCACAGTTGACCGACCCGGCCTACGCCACGAACGCCTTTCTCAACGCGATGAACGGTCATTACCCGAACAACGCGTGGCAGGGGGGTGACATCCCGACCATCTGTCAAAAGATCCAGAAATCGGCGTTCCCGGACGGGTCGAATTACCGCGCCAGTCTCGACCAGGCGACGATCATCGCGAACTTCGTCTGGAGCAGGATGGGCAAGCCGTCCAGCCACGACTTCAACAACGACGGCAAGACCGACCTCGCGGCGATCGACCCGGAAGGCACCATGGTGCTCTTCGTTGGTGACGGTGCCGGGCGGGTCAACTACGGCAACGCCATGAGCGGCAAGGGGCATTGGATCGGGCAGCGCCTCCTGGCCGCAGGCGATTTCAACGGTGACGCCAAGATTGACATAGCTGCGGTTTCGCCGAGTGGCACGATGGAGCTCTACACCGGTAATGGTGCAGGCGACCTCGGTTACTCGAATGCGATGAGCGGGACGGGGCACTGGGCCGGACAGAAGGCCATCGCTGCGGGCGATTTCAACGGTGACGGCAAGACGGACATCGCCGCGATTTCGGCTGAGGGCACGATGGAGTTGTACGCCGGCAATGGTGCGGGTGGGCTCGGCTACAGCAACGCGATGAGCGGGACGGGGCACTGGGCCGGACAGAAGGCCATCGCTGCGGGTGATTTCAACGGTGACGGCAAGACGGACATCGCCGCGATTTCGGCTGAGGGCACGATGGAGTTGTACGCCGGTAACGGTGCGGGTGGGCTCGGCTACAGCAACGCGATGAGCGGGACGGGGCACTGGGCCGGACAGCGCCTCATCACGGCCGCCGACTACAACGGTGACAGCAAGACCGATGTCGCCGGTATCGATGCCGACGGCAACCTCGCCTACTACGCCGGCAACGGCGCGGGCGGCCTCGGCTGGGGCGGCCCGATGTGGAACGGCGCCCATTGGGCCAGCCACAGGGCGATCGTCTGACATGACACCGCGCAGGGCCGGACACTCGTCCGGCCCTGCGCGGTGTCATGAGGACTGAAAGCAATGTCAGCCAGCCCGCCACCACCGTGCCGATCTTTGGGCTGGTGTCACTCCATCGAGTTGGTCAGGCGGTCGGCGACGTACTTGGCGATCTCCAGTGAACCCGTTGCGGCCGGTGAAGGCGCGTTCAACACGTGCACCTGGCGCGTCGCCATCTCGATCAGGAAGTCGTCGACCAGTGACCCGTCCGGCAGCATCGCCTGCGCCCGCACGCCCGCCTCCGCGCGCACCAGGTCGTCCTCGCGCACGGCGGGCACGAGCCGCGCCAACGAGGCCGCGAACCGCTTGCGTGACAGCGAGCGAAGGACCTCCTCGGCGCCGGTGCGGGCGTACTTGCGGGCGAGCCGCCACGTGCCGGGGAAGCGGGCGACGTCGGCGAGGTCTGCCAGCGAGATGTCGCGCCAGCGGTAGCCCTCGCGGCGCAGTGCCAGCACGGCGTTCGGGCCGCAGTGCACGCTGCCGTCGAGCATGCGGGTCAGGTGTACGCCGAGGAACGGCAGCGTCGGGTCCGGCACCGGGTAGATCAGGCCGCGGACCAGGGACGTGCGGCGCAGCTCGAAGTACTCACCGCGGAACGGCACGATGCGCGCGGACGGCGTCAGCCCGGCCAGTCGCGCCACGCGGTCGCTGTGCAGGCCGGCGCAGTTCACCAGCGCGTCCGCCCGGATCACGCCCTGCGGCGTCGCCACCTCCACGCCGCCAGAAGCAGAACGGATCGCCAGCGCGGGCGACTGCAGACGCAGGTCGTGCGATGACAGCAAGTCCACCAGCGCGGAGCACACCGCGGGGAAGTCGATGATTGCCGTGCTCTCCACACGCAACGCCGCGACGCACGACACCTCGGGCTCGTACTCGCGCGCCTCGGAGGCCGAGATCAGTTTCGCCGGGACGCCGTTCGCCTCCGCGCGCGCCGCGAGGTCGTGCAGCCTGGGGAGCTCGTCCTCCGAGGTCGCGACCACGAGCTTGCCGCACACGTCGACCGGCACGCCGTGCTCGCGGGCGAAGGCGACCATGGACGCGTTGCCCGCGACGGACATCCGCGCCTTCAGCGATCCCGGCTTGTAGTAGAGGCCGGCGTGCACGACGTTCGAGTTGTGGCCCGTCTGGTGGGCGCCCCAGCGCTTCTCCTTCTCGAGCACCGTCACGCGATCGCCGCGTGAGGCCAGCTCGGCCGCCACCGCGAGCCCCACGATTCCGCCACCGATCACCACAACTGAGCGCACAGTGACGGAATCTAGTTTCCGGCCGTCCGCCGTTACAGGTGCCGATCGAGCGTCGGCAGCACCTCGGCGGCGACGTCCTCGACCACCTGCTCACTGCCCATGTAGATGCCGTCGTGCCGCGGCCAGTGCGCCACGACGTCGGTGAAGCCCAGCTCAGCAGCCCTGCCCACGGCGTCGACGAAGCACTCGACGCTCGACAGCGAGTACACCGGCGACGAGTCGAGGTTCAGGTACCTGTTGACCCGCGACGTGCGGCCCTGCGTGGCCAACGTCTCAGTGAACTGTTCGGAGAGCTGCGCCACGCCCTGCCACCACGCATCGACGTCCTCGGTCGGCGGTCCGGTGGTGACCCACCCCTGCCCGAACCTGGCCGCCACGGCCATCGCCTTGGGCCCGTTCGCGGCGACCACGAACGGCAGCCGCGGCCGCTGCACGCAACCGGGTGCGCTGCGGGCCTCCTCGGCCGAGAAGAACTCCCCGCTCCACGACGTGCGGTCCTTGATCAGCAGTTGGTCGAGCAGCTCGACGAACTCGCGGAACCGGGCCGTCCGATCGCGCGGCAGCAACGGCTTCGACCCCGTCACGACCGTGTCGTAACCGTCCCCACCTGCGCCGACGCCGAGCGTGAACCGTCCGTCCGACACGTCGTCGACCGCCAGCAGCTCACGGGCGAACGGCACCGGGTGACGGAAGTTCGGGCTCGCGACGAACGTGCCGAGTCTGATGCGCGAGGTGACCAGCGCGGCTGCTGTCAGGGTCGGGACAGCGCCGAACCAGGGACCGTCGACCAGGGTGCGCCAGCCGAGGTGGTCGTAGGTCCACGCGTGGTGAAACCCGTACTCCTCGGCCGCGCGCCACTTGGGTTCGGCGATCCACCAGCGGTGCTCCGGGAGAATCACGATGCCTACGCGCACGCACGTAAGGTAACCAGCTGTTCAGCTGCTTACGAACTTGGCTCGCGTAGTCGAGAAGGCAAGATGACGGTGTGGAACAGCCGCGCCTGGTCGCCTCCGACGTCGATGGAACCCTGCTCAACCCTCAGGAGACGGTGAGCCCGCGCACCGCACAGGTGGTCGCACGCGTGCTCGCGGCCGGTGTGCCGTTCGTGCTCGCGACCGGCAGGCCGCCGCGCTGGATCCCGCGGATCGCGGAGGAGGCCGGCCTCGACGGGCTCGCTGTTTGCGCGAACGGTGCGGTGCTCTACGACATCGGCCGCGACGAGATCGTCTGGGCGCGCACACTCAGCCCGGTGCAGCTGCACGACATCGTGTCCGCCGTCGACAGCGTGCTGGACGACTGCACGTACGCGGTGGAGCTCGTCGGCACGCCGAAGGACGACAGAACGTTCGTCGCCGAACTCAGCTACACCCACCCGTGGCCCGAGGGCCCGCACAGCGGCCTCACCCGCGCCGAGACGCTCGGCCACCCCGCGACCAAGCTGCTGATCAGGCACCGGGCCATGACCAGCGCGGAGATGGCGGCCGCGATCAACGAGGTGCTGCACGGCGAGGTCGACCTCACCTTCTCCACGAACAACGGCCTGATCGAGGCCTCCGTCCACGGCGTCACGAAGGCGTCCGGGCTGGCTGACGTCGCGGAACGGTTCGGCGTCGACCGCGAGCACGTCATCGCGTTCGGGGACATGCCGAACGACGTCGAGATGCTCGGCTGGGCGGGGCACGGAGTGGCCATGGCCAACGGCCACGAGGCCGCTCGGGCCGCCGCGGACGAGGTCACCGGCCCGAACTCCGAGGACGGCGTCGCGATGGTGCTGGAACGCTGGTTCTAGGCCACGAGAGGCTTCGCCGGCTCGACCTCGGCCCACCACTTGAAGGCGATCTCCAGCTCCGCGGGGATCTCCGCGGGCAGGCGACCCGCCGCGTAGGCCTCGGCGAGCGCGGTGATGGCCGCGTCGGAGATGCCGGAGCGGCTCATGCCGACCGAGTTCACGCCGTTCAGCCGGATCGGGCTGCCGTAGGCGCGGGCGAACGGCGGCACGTCCTTCGACACCGGCGTGTTCATCCCGACCATCGCGCCGGTGCCGATCACGCGGCGCTGGTGCACGGCCGCGTTCATGCCCACGTTGACCCGGTCACCGATCTGGACGTGCCCGCCCAGCGACACACCGGCCGAGAGCGTCACGCCCGCACCGATCAGGCCGTCGTGCGCCACGTACACCCGGTTGAGCAGCCACGAGTCGGCGCCGATGGTCGTCGCCCGGTACGAGCCCTGGTGGACAGTGCTCAGCTCGCGGATCACCGCTCGCGCGCCGATGTGCACGCCGGCGTGCGTCAGGTCGCCGTCCCACGCCCGGTTGTGCTCGGCCGAGGTGATCTCCGGCGGGGTGCCGATGACGCAGCCGGGGCCGATCCACGCACCGTCCTCCACGACGCACGGACCGAGCACGACGGCACCCGGACCGATGGTGATGCCGTCGCCGAGCTCGACGCCGTCACCGACAACAGCACTGCGATGGATGTGGTTGACCACGAGCGTCCGATCAGGAGGTGGGGACAGGCGACTTAGCCCGTACGGGTACCGTGAAGCCCCGCGTGCAGGCCCAAGCACTGTACCGGCCGCGCCGGTGGAGATCCCCGAAGGCGAGAGACTGCTGAATGATCCCGATTACTGTTGTTGACGTCGCCGCTGCCGAGCAGCTGGTGGTACAGGTGCTGCGCTCGGGAGCCATCGCGCAGGGCCCGATGGTGAAGCGTTTCGAGGACGCCTTCGCGGGCGTCGCGGGCGTTCCGCACGCCGTGGCGGTGAACAACGGGACCACTGCGCTCGTTGCCTCCCTGCAGGTTCTGGACCTGCAGCCGGGGGACGAGGTCATCACCTCGCCGTTCACGTTCGTGGCGACGTTGAACGCGATTCTCGAGGCTGGTGCGACCGCGCGGTTCGCGGACATCCGCGAGGACGACTTCAACATCGACGCGGACGAGGTCGCGGCAGCCGTCACCCCGAACACCAAGGTGCTCATGCCGGTGCACCTCTACGGGCAGATGGCCGACATGGGCAAGATCATGCCCGTCGTCGAGGAGCACGGCCTGAAGCTGGTCGAGGACTCCGCGCAGGCCGTCGGCGCCACCTACGAGGGCCGCCCGTCCGGCAGCTTCGGCCTCGGCTGCTTCTCGCTCTACGCGACCAAGAACATCACCACCGCCGAGGGTGGCGTCATCACGACGTCGGACGACACGCTCGCGGACCGCCTGCGCGTCCTGCGCAACCAGGGCATGCGGCAGCGCTACCAGTACGAGGTCGCCGGTCACAACTACCGGATGACCGACATCCACGCCGCGATCGGCATCCCGCAGCTGGAGAGCCTCGGCGAGATCACCAAGGCGCGCCAGGCCAACGCCGAGGCCCTGAACAAGGGGCTCGCCGGCGTGAAGGGCCTCAAGCTGCCGCAGGTGCTGCCGGGCCGCACGCACGTGTGGCACCAGTACACCGTGCTGATCACCGACGACGCCCCGATCAGCCGCGACGAGTTCGCCGCGAAGCTGACCGAGAAGGGCATCGGCAACGGGATCTACTACCCGAAGACGGTGTTTGACTACGACTGCTACCGGGACAACCCGAAGGTCATCGCCTCGGACGTGCCGGTCGCCGAGCGCGTGGCGCGCCAGGCCCTGTCGCTGCCGGTGCACCCGAAGCTCACCGACGCCGACCTCGACACGATCATCACGACGGTTCGCGAGGTGCTGGGCGCATGAGCAGCCTTCCCCGCATCGCCGTCATCGGCGTCGGCACGATGGGCTCGCTGCACGCCCGCGTGACCGCGCAGTCCGAGCGGGCCGAGCTCGCGCTGATCGTCGATCCGCGCGAGGACGTCGGCAAGGCCGCCGCCGACAAGTTCGAGACCACGTGGGCGCCGGAGATGGGCGACCTCGACGGCATCGACGCGGTGGTCCTCGCCTCCAGCACCGAGACCCACCACGGGCTCGCGCTCGAGGTGCTCGCGAAGAACAAGCCGCTGCTGGTCGAGAAGCCGGTGTGCGCCTCGCTGGAGCAGACCGAGGAGGTCCTCGCGACCTCGGAGGCCAAGGGCCTGCCGGTCATGTGCGGCCTGCTGGAGCGCTACAACCCGGCCGTGATGACGGCGCTCGGCCTGATCAACGAGCCGGTGTACGTCTCCGCGATCCGGCACTCGCCGTACGCGCCGCGCATCCTCACCGGTGTGGCGTGGGACCTGCTGGTGCACGACGTCGACCTCGCCATCCAGTGCTTCGGCGGTGCCGAGCCGGAGCGCGTGTCCGCCGGTGTCGCGCAGTTCCACCCGTCGTCGGTGCCGGGCGCGGAGGACGTCGTCGACACGCTGCTCACGTTCCCGTCCGGCGGCATCGCCACGGTGTCCGCGAGCCGCATCGGCCAGCGCAAGATCCGGTCCCTCACGATCCAGGAGCTGGACCGCTCGATCGAGGTCGACCTGCTGCGCAGGGATGTGACGATCTACAAGCACATCTCGCACGACTCGGACCCCGATGGCCGCGGCTACCGCCAGCAGACCGTCATCGAGATCCCCGAGCTGGTCACCGCGCGCGAGCCGCTCGCGACCCAGCTCGACCGTTTCCTCGACCTCATCGCGGGCAAGCTGGACGCCGAGGACGAGCGCCGCCGCATCCTGCCCTCGCACCGCGCCGTCGCCGAGGTCAAGGCGAAGTCCGCCGCGGTTGCCGGCTGAACTCGAGGAACTGACTTCTGATGGGTGCATTCGTCGTTCTGGCGTTCATCCTGCCCGGCCTCGCGGTCGGGCTCGCGCTGCGGCTGAGAGGCTGGACCCTCGCGGCTGCGGCGCCGGTGCTCACCTTCGGCACCGTCGCGCTCGGTACGCTGGTGCTCGGCAACCTGGGCATCCCGTGGAACCTGCTGACGGTGGCGCTGTGGACAGTGGTGCTGGCGGCCGTGGTCGGCGTGGTGACGTGGCTCGTCGCCCGCCGCACCGGTGGTGAGCCGCTGATCGAGGAGCCGAAGCGCTCGCTCGGCGAGAACCTCGTCGTCCTCGGTGGCGTCGTGCTCGGCATGGCGGTGGGCGCCGCGACGTTCCTGCGCGGCATCGGCGGCACGCTGAGCACGATCAACCAGGACTGGGACGCGCCGTTCCACGGCAACGCCATCCGGTGGATGTCCGAGCACGCCACCGCGCTGCCGTCCGCGCTGGCACCGATCGCGAACCTGCCGGCCGGCACGAAGTACTTCTACCCCAACACCTACCACGCGCTGCTCGCCCCGCTGCTCGACAAGGTGGCGGGCATGCCGGAGCTGCTGAACCTCGCCGCGCTCTCGGTGATCCTCGCGTGGCCGCTGGGCATCGCGGCGCTCGCGCTCGCGTGGCGCATGCCGCCGCTCGGCGCCGCGATCGCCGCCGCCGTCTCGACGTGGTTCACCGCGTTCCCGTACGACTCGCTGTGGCGCGGTCCGTTGTGGCCCTACGTCGCCGGCGTCGCCCTGGTGCCCGCCACGGTGGCCATCGCCCGCAAGGTGCTGACCACGCGCGGCCTGACCGGCCCGCTCGGCCTCGCGCTCGCGGTCGCCGGCCTCACCGGCCTGCACACGAGCCTCGTGTTCATCGCCTTCGTCTACCTCGCGATGCTGATCCTGGCCCTGGCCTTCAAGCTGGAGCCGATCGACTGGCGCACGAGCTGGAAGCCGCTCGCCCTCACCGCGGGGCTCGGCCTCCTCGCCGTCATCCCGGTCATGATGCCGGCCCTCGTGCAGTCCGCCGGCGTGACCGGCGCGCAGTGGGACGAGTTCGCGTCACCCGCGGAGGGCATCGGCCAGACGCTGCTGTTCTCCCCGGTCGTCCGGTACCCGCAGTGGTTCCTCGGCATCGCCGCGATCACGGGCGTCGTGCTGATGATCAAGCACCGGCGCCTACCGTGGATCATCGCCGCCTACGTCGTGTTCGGCGCCATGTACGCCGGCACCGCCTCGCTGAACAACTCCTTGGTCAACATGCTCAGCGGCCCGTTCTACAACGACGCCTGGCGTTTCGCGGCCCTGCTGCCCCTCGCCGGCGCCATCGCCGTGGGCGAGCTCGGCCACACCGTCGCCACCGGCCTGACCGCGAAGCTCGGCTCCCGCGTCAGTGCGCAGCGAGCCGCGTTCGCCGCGCCCGTCGCGATCGGTGTCGTCGGCGTCCTCGTGCTCGGCCTGCTGGGCAAGGGCGCCTACATCGGCCGCAACGCGGAGCGCCTGTCAGAGACCAACAACGAGGGCGCGACCGTCACCAGGGGCGAGCGCGAGGCCTACAAGTGGCTCGCCGAGCACTCCAAGGACCGCCCGGTCGCCAACGACCGGCTGGACGGCTCCGTGTGGATGTACGCGCTGGCCGGCGTCAAGCCCGTGGAGTGGACGTTCTACGGCGCCGACGAGAAGACCAGCGCCGGACAGATCACGTGGCACCTGCAGGAGATCGACAAGAACCCGGACGTCCGCAAAGCGATCAACGCCCTCGGTGTGAAGTACATCGTCGTCGGGGCGGGTTACGTGCGGTCGAACTCGAGGCCCGCGCCGGGGTTGATGGCCCTGGAGAGGCTGCCCGAGGTGCGGAAGGTGTACGAGAACCCGCAGGCCACCATCTACGAGTTCGTGGAGCCCGGCACCGGTCAGACCTCCTGACCGCGCGCTGACAGGACAGTCAAAAGGGGGCCCGCCATCGGCGGGCCCCCTTTTCGTCCTCAGAGGACTTACACGTAACCGAGCTGCGCCAGCGTGTCGGCGATGATCTCGCTCGGGTGGTACTTCTCCATGATGGACGGACGGCGCAGCGACTCGTACTCACCGAGGAACTTCTCGAGCTTCGCGGTCTCCATGCCGGTCAGCACGATGTTCTGGCCGAGGCCCTGCTTGGTCTCGGTGCGCTCGCGGTGGATCGCGCACGGCATGCCGATGTAGGAGCACTCCTGCTGCAGACCACCGGAGTCGGTGACGACGAACTTGGCGCGCGCCAGGATCGGCAGGAACTGCAGGTAGCGCTTCTTGGGACGCATGATGAAGCGCTCGCCGTCGAACAGGTGGCCCCAGCCGTGCCGCTCGATGCGCTCCCGCTCCGGTGCACCGGCGAGGTAGAGCATCGGGGTCTTCTCGCTGGCCTTCTTCAACAGCTCCAGCGCCTCGCGGAACTTGTCCGTGCGGGACACGAGCTCGAAGCGGTGCAGCGTGGCGAGGCCGAACTCCTCGGGGAGGTCCTCGGTCGTGTTCGCGTTGATCGCGAGGCGCATCGCGTCGATGACGGTGTTGGCGCCGGTGTTCACCACGACGCCGCGGGCGCCGCGGAGGTTGTCGACCTCGTTCTGCGACGGTGCGAAGTGGACGTCCGTGAGCTTCGTCGCAATGCGACGGTTGAGCTCTTCCGGCAGCGGCGAGAGCAGGCTGCCCGAGCGCATGCCGGCCTCGACGTGGGCCACGCGGGCACCGAGCAGGCGGCGGGCGATGAGGCTGCCGTACGGGGTGGTGAAGGTGTCGCCGTGGACGACCACGAGACCGGGCTTGCCGTCCGTGGTGAGCGACCGGCGCAGCTCCTTGCGCTGGCTCCACGCGGTCTGCGCGACGGAGAGCGCCCAGCCGGGAACCTGCTTGGGGGTCTCCAGGTTGCGGGCCTTGCCCCGCGGCACCAGCCACAGGTCCGGCTCCGGCAGCTGGAGGTCTTCGAGAACGTCGGCGACCTCGTCGAAGTGCTGGGCGGTGAACCACAGCAGCGGCTTCGTGCCGCGGGCGACGAGCGCGTGGTAGACGGGTGCCACCTTGATGAGTTCAGCGGTGGTACCTGCGATGAAGGCGATCACGGGAAGGACCCCTGAGGCTCGGGATCAACGGACCGCCTGGATACTGTCAGGTGTGACGAGCCGGAGCAAATCCCTCCCCGACGTCCCCAGCCTCAGCATTGTCATCCCGGTCTACAACGAGCAGGACTGGATCGGCCGCTCGATCGAGGCGCTGACGACGTCGCTCGACCGTGCCGGTTGGCCCGCCGAGATCGTGGTGGTCGACGACGGCAGCACCGACGGCACGCCGAAGCGCCTCGTCGAGCTCACCGGGCAGTTCGGCATCACCGTGGTGAGCCAGGAGAACGCGGGCCGCTTCGCCGCGCGCCAGGCGGGCATCCGCGCCGCCAGTGGCGAGCGCATCCTGCTGCTGGACGCCCGCGTCATCATCGAGCCGGACGCCTTCGGGTTCCTGAAGGACCAGTTCCTGCGGCACCCGGAACGCAAGGTGTGGAACGGGCACATCAACGTCAGCACCGACGGCAACCCCTACGGCGGGTTCTGGGCCGGGCTGGTCGCGATCGGCTGGCGGCGCTACATGGCGAACCCGCGCCTGGTGTCGTTCGGCGCGGACGAGTTCGACGTCTACCCCAAGGGCACCGGCTTCTTCTGTGCGCCGCGCGAGCTGCTCGAGGCCGCGGCGCGGTCGTTCGAGTCCCTCTTCGACGACGTGAAGCTCGCCAGTGACGACACGCGCATGCTGCGGTGGATCGCCGAGCGCGAGAACATCCACCTGACGCCGGAGTTCGCCGCCACCTACAACAGCCGCGACTCGTTCAAGAAGTTCGTGAAGCACGCGTACTTCCGCGGCACCACGTTCGTCGACAGCTACCTCGACTCGCCCGGCCCCGCCCGCAACGCGTTGTTCGCCGCGATGGCTGTCGGCGTCGTCGGGCTCGTGATCGCGGCGAAGTTCCCGAAGACGGCACTCGTGCTCGTCCTGCTGGGCATGGTCGCGGCGGGTGCGGTGGCCCGCAAGGCCGGTGCGTCCAAGGGCCAGGCGCTGGCCGTGACCAAGCTGCTGCCGGTCTTCGCCGCGAGTTTCGGCTCCGGCGTGGTGCGCGGCCTGTTCCTCGCGCTGAAGAAGGCACTGTCGAAGTGAGCGGGAAGACCGCCGGCAGATCGCTCGGCACCGTCGGAATCGCGGTGCTGATCGCGGCGGGGCTCGGCTATCCGATCCTGATCGTGACCGGCCGCGTCCTGTCCGAAGCGGATACCGCGGTCTTCCTCACGTTCTGGGGCATCGTCTTCGGCGTCGGCAGCACGCTCGCACCGGTCGAACAGGAGCTGTCGCGCCTCGCGGCGGTGGCCGACGTGGCGGGCAAGCGCGTCACCGCGACCGCGGTGCGCACGGTCGCGGTCGCGGCGGCGGCCGTGGGGTTGTTCGGGCTCCTCGTCGCGCTGCCTCCGGTGAGCGAGAGGCTCTTCGGCGAGTACACCGTGCTCGCGCTCGTCGCCCTGGCCTCCGGTCTCGCGTTCGCCGTGCAGTTCGGCACCAGAGGCACGCTCATCGGTTTCCACGAGGCGAAGTCCTTCGGTGGCCTGGTCGTCACCGAGGCGGCCGTGCGGATCGTGCTGCTCGGGCTGTTCCTCCTGCTCGGGCTCAACGGTGTGGTGCCGCTCGCGATCGCGGTCGCCGCCGGTTCGTTCGCCTTCCTGCCGTTCGGCGTGCGGGCGGGCAAGCACCTCGACCTGACCGGTGACGCCGAACCGTGGGGCGTCGTGGGCAGGCGGATCCTGGTGCTGATGCTCAGTGCCGGCCTCACCGCGTCGGTGCTGACCGGCTACCCGGCGATCGTGAAGCTCTTCGCCTCCAGCAAGGAGGAGCTCGAAGCGCTCGGCGGCCTGTTCCTCGCGCTGAGCGTGGCCCGCATCCCGCTGCTGCTGTTGTCGCCGGTGCAGGCGATGGCGGTGCCTACGGTCGTGCGGCTCTCTCAGGACGAGGACGGGCACGGAAAGCTTCGTGGCCTGTTGGTCAAAGGTTCAGCTGCCGCGTTCGGGCTCGCGGCGGTCGGTGCGGCCTTCGGCTGGCTCATCGGCCCGTGGGTCGTCCAGCTGCTCTTCAGCGCCAAGTACGACGTTCCCGGCTGGGTCGTCGCAGGTCTCGTGTGGTCGTCCGTGCTGCTCGGCGCCGTGATGCTGCTTGCCGCGGTGCTGGTCGCACGCACCGAGGGCGGCAAAGTCCTTCTTCTGTGGGCGATCGTCGCGGCACTGAGCGTGCTGGTGCTGACGTTCGCGCCCGGTGACCTGGTGTTGCGTGCCGTGCTCGGTCTGGTGATCGCGCCGACCATCGGTGCTTTCGTGGCCATCGCTTTCGTGCTGCGGCCTGGTGTTCGCGCTGAAACCACCACTGGTTAGGCTCCTCGACGTGTCTGACTCTGTCGACCTGCGACGAGTGCTCATCGTGCTTCCCGCCCTGAACGAGGAGCACAACATCGAGAAGGTCATCGCCGAGGTGAAGGCCGCACTGCCGGACGCCGGCGTGCTGGTCGTGGACGACGGTTCCACGGACCAGACCTCGCTGCGTGCCCGTGAGAGCGGCGCCAGGGTGGCGCGCCTCGCGGTCAACCTCGGTGTCGGCGGCGCGATGCGCACCGGGTTCCGCTACGCCGTGCGCAACGGCTTCGACGTCGTGGTCCAGGTGGACTCCGACGGCCAGCACAACCCCGCGCACGTGCCCGAGCTGCTGCGCGAACTGGACCGCGCGGACATCGTCATCGGCGCCCGGTTCGCGGGCAAGGGCGACTACAAGGCCCGCGGCCCGCGCCGCTGGGCCATGAAGCTCTTCGCCGTGGTGATCTCGGCGATCTCCGGCACGAAGCTCACCGACGTCACGTCGGGGTTCAAGGCGTCCGGTCCGCGTGCTGTGCGCCTGTTCGCCGCCCATTACCCGGCGGAGTACCTCGGTGACACGCTGGAAGCGCTCGTCATGGCGGCACGGGCCGATCTGAAGATCGTGCAGGTTCCCGTCGAAATGCGCGTGCGCGCCGGCGGTACGCCGAGCACGTCGCCCGTGAAGTCCGCCGTCTACCTGCTGCGGGCCACCCTGGCGCTGACGCTCGCTCTCGTTCGCCGCAAGCCCAAGACCGGTTCCTTCGAAGCCGCTTAGGAGGCTCCCCGTGTCTGCGTTCCGATTGCTGGCGATTGTGGTCGCGGCGCTCGTTCTGGTCGTCGTGATCGAAATGATGCGGCGCCGCAAGCTTCGCGAGAAGTACGCGGGAATGTGGCTGTTCGTCGGAATCGGTGTGGTCTGCTTGGGTGCGATCCCAGGCCTTCCGACGTGGCTGTCCAACCTCACCGGGATCCAGCTGGCGGCCAACTTCCTGTTCGCCGCCGCCGCGTTCACGCTGCTCTTCGTCGTGCTGCAGCTGTCGAGTGAGGTGGGTCACCTCGAAGAAGAGGTGCGCACGACGGTCGAAGAGATCGCTCTGCTGCGTTGTGAGCTGGAAGGCGTGCGTGCGGAGCTGGACAAGCGCATCGCGAGCGCCGAAGAACAACTTGTCCAAGCGCGGCCCTGATTTCCGGGCACTCAGGGCATACAGGTAACCTCGCTTGCCGTGAGCTTCGCAGGTTATGACCTGATCGTCGTCGGTTCCGGATTCTTCGGCCTCACGGTCGCCGAGCGCACCGCGTCCCAGCTGAACAAGCGGGTGCTGGTGCTGGAGCGCCGTGACCACATCGGAGGCAACGCCTACTCGGAGGCAGAGCCCGAGACGGGCATCGAGGTGCACCGCTACGGCGCGCACCTGTTCCACACGTCCAACAAGCGCGTGTGGGACTACGTGAACCAGTTCACCTCGTTCACGAACTACCAGCACCGCGTGTTCGCGATGCACGACGGCCAGGCGTATCAGTTCCCGATGGGACTCGGCCTCATCTCGCAGTTCGTCGGTCGCTACATGTCGCCCGAGGAGGCGAGGGCGTGGGTCGCCGAGCAGGCCTCGGAGATCGACACCAAGGACGCGAAGAACCTCGAGGAGAAGGCCATCTCGCTGGTCGGCCGTCCTCTCTACGAGGCGTTCATCAAGGCCTACACGGCCAAGCAGTGGCAGACCGACCCGAAGGAACTGCCCGCGGCGGTCATCAGCCGCCTGCCGGTGCGCTACACCTTCGACAACCGCTACTTCAACGACGTCTACGAGGGCCTGCCGGTCGACGGCTACACCGCGTGGCTCGAGAAGATGGCGGACCACCCGAACATCGACGTGAAGCTGTCCACGGACTTCTTCGACGTGCGTGACGAGATCCCGGCCGGCACGCCGGTCGTCTACACGGGTCCGGTGGACCGGTACTTCGACTACTCCGAGGGCTGGCTCGGCTGGCGTACGCTCGACTTCGAGCAGGAAGTGCTGCCGATCGGTGACTTCCAGGGCACGTCGGTCATGAACTACAACGATGCAGACGTGCCGTACACGCGCATCCACGAGTTCCGTCACTTCCACCCGGAGCGCGAGTACCCGAACGACAAGACCGTTATTGTTCGTGAGTTCTCCCGCGCAGCGGAGAAGGACGACGAGCCGTACTACCCGATCAACACGCCCGAGGACCGCGCCAAGCTCGAGCGGTACCGCGAGCTCGCGAAGAAGGAAGCCGCAGACCGCAACGTCATCTTCGGCGGGCGCCTCGGCACCTACAAATACCTGGACATGCACATGGCGATCGGTTCCGCGCTTAGTGTGTTCGACAACAAGATCGCTCCGCACCTGGCGTCCGGTCAGGCGCTGGACGGGTCTCTGGAGGACTGAATCGCAATGCCGGGCAAGTCCAACCTCGTGGAGCACGAGGCGCCGGAGAAGCTGCTGACGCAGCGCGGCCTGTTCGCCGGTCCCTCGCAGATCGTCTCGGAGGACCTGTACGCCGAGGTGAAGCGGGGGATCGCGGACCGGGAGCGCCACCGCATGATGGTGCACCCGAACGCCACGGTCTCGATGAACACCTACTTCGGCCGCTTCCCCGCGTCGTACTGGCAGCGGTGGTGCGTGAGCCCCGAGGTGGAGCTCGAGCTCGAGGTGACCGGCTCCGGCCAGGTCGCGCTCGTCGCCTCGGACTCCGAGGGTGAGACCCGCACGGTCGCCGCGGAGAAGGTCGTCGGCGCAAAGGCGCAGACGGTGCGCCTCTCCGCGAAGATCGACAAGTTCACCGACGGCGGTGGCCTCTGGTTCGACGTGACCACCGCCGACGACTCGCTCGCGGTCGAGAAGGTCCGCTGGACGGTCGCGCCGCCCAAGACGGTGCGGCCGACCGCGGTCGTCATCTGCACGTTCAACCGTGTGGACGACTGCCTCAACACGATGGCCGCCCTCGCCTCCGACCCGGAGCCGCTGGAGCTCGTCGACACGATCTACGTCGTCGACCAGGGCACGGACGCCGTCGAGTCGCGTGAGCGGTTCGCCGACGTCTCGGCCGCGCTCGGATCGAAGCTGCGCTACATCCGCCAGCCGAACCTCGGTGGCGCCGGCGGCTTCACGCGCGGCCTCTACGAGGTCACCGAGATCGACCACGCGGAGCACGCCAACGTCCTGTTCATGGACGACGACGTGCTGTGCGAGCCCGAGATCGTCATCAGGCTCACCGCGTTCGCGAACCGCACGACGCAGCCGACGATCGTCGGCGGTCAGATGCTCTACCTGCTGCACCCGAACTTCCTGCACGTCGGTGCCGAGTACGCGAACCTCGACACCCTCGCGCCGGGCCAGGTCGTGGAAGGCGCGCTGTTCAACGCCGACCTCACCGGGTACGACGAGGAGACGGGCAAGCGCAACGTCCAGGACAAGCGCGTCGACGCCGGCTACAACGGCTGGTGGTCGTGCCTCATCCCGTCGGAGATCGTGAAGGCGGTCGGCTACCCGCTGCCGCTGTTCTTCCAGTGGGACGACATCGAGTACGGCTACCGCGCCCGTGCGCACGGCTTCGCCACCGTGTCGCTGCCCGGTGCCGGCGTCTGGCACGCCGACTTCCACTGGAAGGACTGGGACGACTGGCACAGGTACTTCAACCTGCGCAACGCCCTGATCACGTCCGCGCTGCACAGCCGGTTCGACCCGAAGATGATCGTGCGCGGGATGGCGAAGCAGTTCGCCACGTACATCCTGGGCATGCAGTACGGTCTCGCCGCCACCCAGCTCAAGGCGGTCGAGGACTTCCTCAAGGGCCCGGACTTCCTCTCGGACGGCGGTGTGCAGGCGGCGGCGGACATCCGCAAGCTGCGCGCCGAGTACCCGGAGACCGTGCGGCACCCCGCGTCGGAGATCCCCGGTTTCAAGCCTGGCAGCCTGCCGATGATCACTGCCGCGCCGACGCCGAAGCTGATCGCGCCGGTGTTCGTGAAGCGCCTCGTGAACCAGTTGCTCGGCAAGTCCGCGCACGAGGCGGGCGCTGTCCCCGCGGGTGACGCGGCGTGGTGGCACGTCTCGCTGTTCAACACGGCGGTCGTGACCGACGCGTCGCAGGAAGGCGTGCGGGTGCGCAAGCGGGACAAGGAGCTCGCGGTGCGCCTGTCCAAGCAGGGCGCCAAGCTGTTCCGCGAGCTGTACCGCAGGGCTCCGGAGGTGCAGCGCTCCTACCGGGACGCGATGGGGAAGCTCACCAGCCGCGACACCTGGTCGCGGTTGTACGACCTCTGATTTCCACAACGCTTCGCACGGGCGGTCCGGATCTTCCGGGCCGCCCGCACTACTGACAGGGGAAGGTCTGTGGACCAGAACTGCGTGCTGCAGCGGGTGATCCTGCCCAGGGACGAAGATCCGCTCGACGTCCGGCCGCTGTACCTGGACGAGCCGGAGACGACGAACTGCCACGTCGCGTCCCGCCGCAGCGCCACGGTTCCCCCGTCGGCGAAGGTCTCCTTCGCCACGTACTTCAACGCCTTCCCCGCCTCCTACTGGAAGCGCTGGACGACCGTCGACGAGGTCGTGCTGCGCCTGGCGGTGCGCGGCACGGGTCGCATCGACGTGTACCGCTCCCGCCCGTCCGGCGACATCATCCACATCGAGGGCCAGTACGTCCGCGACGCGGCCGAGTGGGCCGACGTCGAGTTCACCGTGTCGCTCAAGCCGTTCGAGGACGGCGGCTGGATCTGGTTCGACGTCTTCACCGACGACGCGCCGCTGGAGATCCGCGAGGCGGCGTGGACGGTGCGCGAGCCGTTGCCCGTGCAGAAGGTCGCCATCGGGATGACGACCATGCGCCCGGTCGACGCGGTGATCGCGTTGCGCGCGCTCGGCGAGGACCCGGCCGTGCTCGAAGTGCTCAGCAAGGTCTTCGTCGCCGACCAGGGCGACGTGAAGGTCCGTGACACCAAGGGTTTCGCCGAGGCAGCGGCACTGCTCGGCGACAAGCTGGAGGTCATCGAGCAGGACAACCTCGGTGGTTCCGGCGGGTTCACCCGAGGCATGTTCGAGGCGATCGAGCACAGCGACGCCGACCAGATCATGTTGATGGACGACGACATCCGGCTCGAGCCGGACGCGGTGCTGCGCTCCAACGCGTTCGCCCGTGCCGCGGCCGAACCGGTGATCGTCGGCAGCCACATGCTGAACCTGCACTCGCGTGCGCGCCTGCACAGCTTCGCGGAGATCGTCGATCTCAACACGTGCTTCTGGCGCGCGGCACCAGGCGCGGTCACCGACCACAACTTCGCCACCGACTCGCTGCGGGAGACCGCGGCACTGCACCCGAGGGTCAACGCCACCTACAACGGCTGGTGGATGTGCCTGTTCCCGCGTGAGGTCGTGCGCCGCAGCGGCTACCCGCTGCCGCTCTTCATCAAGTGGGACGACGCCGAGTACTCGTTGCGGGCGCTGGAGCACGGCTTCCCGACGGTGTCGCTGCCGGGTTCGGCGGTCTGGCACATGCCGTGGACCGACAAGAACGACTCGACGGACTGGCAGGCGTACTTCCACACGCGCAACCGGCTGATCCTGGCCGCGCTGCACAGCCCGTACGACGTGAAGACCAACATCGTGAAGCACGGCCTGAAGCTGACGCTGCGGCACCTACTGTCGATGGAGTACTCGACGGTCGCGTTGCAGCAGAAGGCGATCGAGGACTTCCTCGCCGGTCCTTCGCTGCTCTTCGACTCGCTTCGCACGGCGTTGCCGGAGGTGCGCAAGCTGCGCGCGAAGTACTCCGACGCGCAGACCCTGCCCTCGGCGAGGGAGTTCCCGCCGCCGACCTTCGACCAGGTGCGCGCCGAGGCCATGCTGCGGCCGTCGCAGTCGCGGATCACCACCGCCAAGCGCGCCGCGAAGTCGTTGCTGCACAACTTCAGCAAGCCAGCTCCCGACGCCGCCGGCCGCCCGCAGATGAACGTGCCGGCGCTGAGCGCGCGCTGGTTCCTGCTCGGCAACCTCGACAGTGCGACCGTGTCCACCGCAGACGGCACCGCGGTGGCGTTCTACAAGCGCGACCCGGAGGAGTTCCGCACGCTGGCCAAGCGGGCGGTCCGCAACTACCGCCGTCTCGGCCAGGAGTGGGACCAGCTCAAGCGGGTCTACCGGGAAGCCCTGCCGGAGCTGACGTCGACGGAATCGTGGCGAAAGGTATTCGAGCGGTAGTTCGGCCCTCCTTCTTCAAAGAGACGCACGGTCTTTGGGGAGGGACCCGTGACTACAGTCAGCTTTGTAGCGCATCCGGACGACGACCTGCTGTTCATGAATCCGGACATCGCGGCGAACGTGTGGGACGGCCACGATGTCTGGGTCGTGTATTTGACCGCAGGGGACATTCCACATCGTCCCGACAAGCCCGGTGGAATCGAATACTCGGAAATGCGCCTCAACGGGGCGCGTGCGGCGTACGCGCGGACAGCCGGGGTGGCGAACGAGTGGGCGTTCGAACAGATGACGTTCGGTGGCCACCCGGTCGCCACGAACAAGCTCGTGGGCGCGAACGTGCGGATCGTGTACACGTACATCCACGCCGCAGCCGGTCCTGAGGACAACTTCGGTGACCTGTGGCGCCTGCTCAACGTGCCGGGCTTCGAGGCCCAGCCGATCGACGGACGGCCTCCGTACACGTACGACGGGTTCGTCGGCATGATCCGCGGCCTCATCGCCAAGGCCGACCCGGACCTGATCCGCACGAGCAGCTCGATCGGCCACCGCGAGGGCGACCACGTCGACCACACGGCCGGCGCGATCCTCGTCGCCGACGCGAACACCGATGGTGCGGGGCGGACGGCGGTGCTCCGCTGCGAGTACGTCGGGTACAAGGTGCTCACGTTCCCGGAGAACGTCCACGGGTTCCTGCGCGAGAAGAAGACCGAGATCTGGGACGAGTACTGGCCGCACGACCCTGAGCTGAACGCGTTCAGCTGGCGAGCTGCGCTGAGCAGGCGGTACCAGCCGGACGGCCGGGTGTTCCACCCCGGTGTCCCGTGGGCCCCACCGGGTGACTTCGCCAGTTCCGTGGCCTGACCGGGTGGTCTCGTCGCTGAGCAATTCTGACGTCAACCCTTGATTCCGGTTTCCGTCACGCCGCGCACGAGGAACCGCTGCATGGCCACGAACACGATGACCAACGGCGCGATGGAGACCGCCGCCGCCAGGAACAGCTCGTGCACGTTGATCGACTGCGCCGTGAGGAACGTCGACAGCGCCACCTGCACCGTCCACGCGTCCTGGTCCTGCGCGATCACCAACGGCCACAGGAACTGGTTCCACGACGTCACGAACGTGATGACCCCGAGTGCCGCGAAGAATCCCCGGGAGTTCGGCACCACGACCCGCCAGTACGTGCCCCAGTGCCCGAGCCCGTCGATCCGCGCCGCCTCCTCCAGCTCGCCCGGGAAGGTGAGGAAGTACTGCCGGAACAGGAACGTGGTGAACCCGCTGAACAGGCCGGGGATCACCAGCCCGCGCAGGTCGGAGACCCAGCCCAGTGTCGACACGACCACGAACGTCGGCACGAACGTCACGGCCGCCGGGATCATCAGCGTGGCGACGACGAAGTACAGCACCACGTTCGCGTACCGGTAGGGGATCCGCGCGAGTCCATACCCCGCGAGCCCGCACAACAGCAGCTGCCCCGCAGTCTGCAGCACGGCGACGACGAGAGAGTTGAGCATGCTGCGGACCATCGGCACAGCCGGGTTGCTGAACAACGCGGCGAAGTTCTCCCAGTGGATCTCGCTCGGCCAGAACGTCCACGAGGGTGCGGCGATCTCCTGCTCGGTCGCCAAACCGTTGCGCAGCACCAGGTAGAAGGGGATGAGGAACAACACCGCCGCCATCGACAGCGCGAGGTACCGGACGGCCTTCATCGCGTGATCACCCGGCCCTGCAGCAACGTCACGCCCGCGATCAGCAGCGTGAGGATCACCGCGCCCGCGCTGCCGTGCCCGAAGTCCTGCCCGCCCGAACCCAGCGCCGTGTAGTAGAGGTAGATCAACGGTGGTCGCGCGAACGGCGGGTAGCCGCGGTCGGTCCCCAGCACGTTGTAGAACTCGTCGAACGCCTGGTACGCCGCGACGAGCAGCAACAGCACCACAGCCACCGACGTCGTGCGCAACTGCGGCAACGTGATGTACCGCAGCGTCTGCCAACCTGGCCGAGCCCCGTCGATCCACGCCGCCTCGTACAGGTGCTGCGGGATCCGCTGCAGCCCGGCGATGAACAGGATCATGTAGAACCCGAGCTGCAACCACAGCCGCAGCGTCACGAGCACCAGCCAGTACCAGGGCGGCGACGTCGACACGGTCCACGCGACAGGCTCCGCGCCGAACCACCCCAGCACCGTGTTCGCGAGCCCGAACCGCACCCCGTTGAAGATCGAGAGCTTCCACACCAGCGACGCCACGACGTACGAGCACGCCGTCGGCAGGAAGAACACCGACCGGAAGAACGCCTGCATGAAGCTGATCTGGTTGACCAGCAACGCCAGTGCCAGCGCGAGCACGAACGTCAGCGGCACGATGAACGCCGCGAACACGCTGAACGTCCCCAGGCTCGACAGGAACGGCTGGTCCGTCAGCATGTCCGCGTAGTTGCGCAGGCCGACGAACTCGGTGGGCGTCACCGTGTTGCGGGCGTCGAAGAACGACAGCAGCAGGCTCCACCCGATCGGCACGTACACGAACACGAGCAGTCCGATCGCGAACGGCCCGACGAACAGCCAGAACGCGCGCCCGTTGCTCATCCGTACAGGCGCTTCAGCTCGTCCCGCACCTTCCCCGCCGCACCCTTCATCTCGGCGTCGGCGGGAGCGCCGTCACGCACCACCCGCGACACGGCGTCGTTGAACGCGGTGCGCATCACCGATGTCCAGTCCGGCGGGTTGGACGCCTTCGCGTTGTCCCGCACGAACTTCACAGCATCGGCCGCCGCGCCCGTCGTCAGCTTCGAGGCCTTCTCGGCGATGCTCTTGCGCGGCGGGATGTGGAAGCCGTAGCCGAGGTTGAAGTCCTCCTGGTAGTCGGTCCGCTCGATCCACAGCCAGCGCACGAACTCCTTGGCCTCGTCGACCCGCTTCGACTTGGCGTTGACCATCGCGCCGAACGCACCTACCGGCACGCTGGGCCTGCCGCTGCCGGTGAGCTTCGGGAACGGGAGCACACCGAAGTCGTCGCCCAGCGCCTTCTGCACGGCGGGAACGGCCCACAACCCGGTCCACTGCATCGCGACGAGGCCCTGGTTGAACGCGTCCGGCTCAGCCCAGTCCTTCACCGCGCCGAGCAGCAGGCCGCCGCTGGTGTAAAGCTCGCGCAGCTTGCCGATCGCCTGAGCCGCAAGGGGATCGTCGAACCCGACCTGATGGTCGCGCACGTAGTCGAGCCCCGCAGACCACAGCGCAGGCCCGCCCAGCACCCCGCCGCCACCGTCGTTACCGGCGAACAGCCCCTTGACCCCGTCCCGGGTCAGCCGCCGGGCCGCGTCGATCAGTTCGTCTACAGTGGATGGAGGCTGGACTCCGGCCTGTGCGAGGAAGCTCTTGCGGTAGAACAACATCTGCATGTCCACCGCCTGCGGAACTCCGTAGATCTTCCCGTCAACGGTGTGCGTCGCGAGAATCGACTCGGAGAAATCGTTCCTGGCGTCGCCGAAGACGTCGTCGAGCGGCACGAGCTGACCCGCCCGGACCGAGCTGATCTGCGGGGTGGACTCGAAGACGTCCGGTCCGCCGTCGGACAGCAGGCTCGTCGCGAGCTTGGAGTCGTAGTCTCCGGGGTTCCACTGCACGTCGACCTGAGTTTTCGGGTACGAGCTGGCGTACCGCTCCACGGCTTGCTGCACGCCGGGCTCGCCGTAGGCGTGGTACCACTGCTTCAGGGCCTGGCCGCTGCCGCCCCTGCCGGTGTTCGAGCCGCACGCCGCGAGCAGCGCGCTCGCGCCCGCCAAGGAGAGAAGTCTGCGTCGGGAGATCACCCATCACGTCTTACTCCGATCACGTCCGGTGCGCGAGTGGTTACTCGAAGTGCGCGACGACGACGTTGGAGAAGTTGACGACGTACTCACGGCCGTCCGGGCCCGCGATCGGCTGCGTGTGGCCGTTGCGGACGATCTGCGTCAGGCGCGGCGCAAGATCGTCCCGCGTCTCGTCGGTGACCGTGAGGGTGATCGGGTTCGGGTTGGCGGCGAGGAACAGCACAAGTCGGCTCATGCCGTTCAGCAAACCGCGTGCCGAAGCTGTTGAAGGGCGGTTTCGCGCGCAGCGATTCCGCCCTCAGCAGATCACTTGCGGAAGAAGCGCTCCCGCTGCCCCAGGCGCACGAGCTTGAGCCACTCGACGAACGCCTTGGGGTCCCGCTTCACGGCGAGGAAGTACAGGCCGAACCGGAACACCTCGAGTGCGCCCAGCTTCCGCATGCCCGGCTGTGACAGCAGGTACCCGCGGTTGCGGTAGGTGTAGTAGCGCTTGATCGGGTTCTCCGGGTCCTGGGCGTGGAACTTGCCGCCCAGCATCGGCTTGAACTCGTCGGAGCCGTCCGGGTGCACGTACGCGACCCGCAGCGAGGTGCCGAAGGGCAGGCCGGAGCGGACGAGCCGGCGGTGGATCTCCACCTCGTCGCCGCGGAAGAACAACCGGTAGTCCGGCACGCCGATGACGTCCAGCGTGGACGCGCGGAACAGCGCGCCGTTGAACAGCGAGGCGATGCCGGGCAGGAAGTTCGTGCCGAGCTCCGCCGCCGAACGCTTCCACGTCAGGCCGCGCCGCAGCGGGAACGCGAGCTTGTCCGGGCTGTCGATGTTCGTGACGACCGGCGAGATCTCGGCGAGCTTGCGGCGGTCTGCCTCCTCGAGCAGCACGGCCAGCACGTTCTCGTCGGCAGGACGGCCGTCGTCGTCGGCGAGCCACACCCAGTCCGCGCCCAGCGAGAGCGCGTGCAGGATGCCCAGCGCGAAGCCTCCGGCGCCACCGAGGTTGCGGTGCGACGGCAGGTAGGTCGTGGGGAGCGGGCACTGCTCGACGAGGTCGTCGACCGGCTGGTCAGGGCCGTTGTCGACGACGACCAGGTGGTCGGGGACACGGGTCTGGGTGGCCAGCGCCTTGAGCGACTCGGCCAGCAGCTCGCGGCGGTGGCGGGTGACCACCACCGCGACGACGGAGCCCTTGGGCAGTGCCTGGAGATTCACGGTCTATTCGCCGCCATTTCCACTGAGGACGGGGGAGGTGTAGCCGAGCCTGGCCAGCTGTTCCGCGCTCATCCGTTCGAACGGGTCGTGGCCCTTGTACTCGGTGAGCACCTCGCGCAGACCGCCGTGCATCTTGACGCGGCCCTCGTCCATCCAGATCGCGCTGTCGCAGAAGTCCAGCAGCGTCTCGTCGGAGTGGTTCGCGAACACGAGCAGACCGGACCGCTTCACGAGGTCCTTGAGGCGGTCGCGGGCCTTCGCCATGAACGCCGCGTCGACGGCGCCGATGCCCTCGTCGAGCAGCAGGATCTCGGGGTCGATCGAGGTGACGACGCCGAGCGCGAGCCGCACCCGCATACCGGTCGAGTACGTGCGCAGCGGCATCTGCAGGTAGTCGCCGAGCTCGGTGAACTCAGCGATGTCGTTGACGCGGGCTTCCATCTGCTTGCGGGTCATGCCGAGGAACAGACCCCGGATCATGATGTTCTCGTACCCGGAGATCTCCGGGTCCATGCCGACGCCGAGGTCGAAGACCGGCGCCACCTTGCCGACGATGCGCGAGTGGCCGCGCGTCGGCTCGTAGATGCCCGCCAGCAGGCGCAGCAGCGTGGACTTGCCGGCGCCGTTGTGGCCGACCAGGCCGACCCGGTCGCCGTCCTTGAGCGACAGCGTGATGTCGTGCAGCGCCTCGATGATCGGCACCCGGCCCTCCGAGCCGATCTTGCCGCCGACCTTGCCGAGCGCGAGCTTCTTCAGCGACCTCGACTTCGCGTCGAAGATCGGGAAGTCGACCGATGCGTTCCAGACGTCGATGCTGACCATGGTGTGAGTCGACCTCCTTTCAGACCCAGTAGGAGACGCGAGCGCGGTAGTTGCGCAGGATGACCAGTGCGAGCAGCCAGCCGACCACCGTGAAGCCGCCGACGACCGCCCAGTGGTGCCAGTCGACCGTGTGGCCGAGCAGCGGGGCGCGGACGATCTCGACGAAGTGGTACACCGGGTTGAGCTCGGCGATCCACATGCGCCAGGCGCCGTCCTCGGGGCTGCCCTTGGTGACCTTCGTCAGGATGCTCGCGTCCCAGACGATCGGCGTCATGAAGAACACCAGGTTGATGAAGCTGTTCACAACCGGCGGGATGTCGCGGAAGCGGGTGCTGATCACACCGAACAGCAGCGACACCCACACGGCGTTGATCGCCAGCAGGATGAACCCGGGTATCGCCAGCGCGACCGTCCAGCTCAGGCCGGGCTGAAGCGGGCCGTCCTGGGTCATCCTGTACGGCTCGGAGAGCGTGCCGAAGAAGATCATCATGACGATCACGTAGATCACGAGGTTGTGCAGCAGGAACAGCACCTGGCGCCACACCATGCGCATCACGTGCACGGTGATCGGCGCCGGCAGGTGCTTGATCAGCCCCTCGTTCGCGATGAACACGTCCGTGCCCTCGGTGACGCATCCGAGGATGAAGTTCCAGACGATGAAGCCCGCCGTGATGTACGGCAGGAACGCCGGCAGCTCCGCGCCGAGCAACACCGAGTACAGCAAGCCGAGCGCCAGCGCTGTCGTCCCCATCGAGATGGTGATCCACAAGGGGCCGATGACAGAGCGGCGATAGCGTTGCTTTATGTCCTGCCAGCCGAGGTGGCCCCACAGCTCGCGGTGGTCCCACGCCTCACGCACGTCCCCGAACGCGCGCTTGAAGCTGCGCGACTTGACGGCGGGCGGTGCCTCAGGATGGTCGACGGTACTGGTGGCTTGCACGAGGACTGAGCGTACCGGCGTCCGTCCCGAGGCCTGCTCGCTGGGCGGTCACGGTGCGATTACCGGCCTCAGACCTTGATCACCTTGACGATGACCTGTTCGTGGTCATAGGTGTACCCGAGGTACTCGAACTCGACGCCGTGCGCCTCGACGTACTCCATCCAGGCCTTGTACTCGTGTTCCTGCCACTGCGGGTAGTTGAAGTACTCGTCGAACACGATGACGCTGCCTTCGACCAGCCGCGGGCCGACCAGGTCGAGCACGGTCTTGGTGGACGAGTACAGGTCGCAGTCGACGTGCAGGAACGTGACCGGGCCCGCGTGCTGTTCGAGGAACTTCGGCAGTGTCTCGTCGAACCAGCCGGGGACGAGCTCGGCGCCGGGCACGTCCGGCAGGCCGTCCATCGTGAACGTGCCGGCGGGGAAACCGTTGCGCCAATCCTCCGGCAGACCCTCGAAGGAGTCGAAGCCGTAGACCTCGGTCTCCCTGGCCTTGGCGATGATCTTGAGGGTGGCGCCGGTGTAGACCCCGAACTCGAGGGCCATGCCGCCCTCCGGAGCCAGACCCAGCGCGTATCTGAGCGTCTCGTGGGGTGCGCCGAAGTGCGGTACGCGCGGCATGTGCTGCTGCACGAACCGCGCGCTCTGCAGCGATGCTTCCCGGTCAGCGGCGAACACGATGTCGCGGCGTGCCCGCACCTCGTGAGCGACTGTGTGGTCGACGATCCGGTCCGCCTGGTGTGCGACCTCTTTGCTCAAGTCGTCGAGCTGAGCCTGCAGCCGTGCGATCTGCTCGCGCTGCGGCGCGATCGCGTCCTGGATCAGTTCGATCGCCTTGACACGCAGCTTGTGGCGCAGCTGCTCGGCCTGCAGACCGCGGCGGACGCGTTCGAGCACGACGGCTCCTTCCCGAAAGTTCAGCGCATAGTAGAGCCAGGCCCTGGTGTCAGCGCTAGAGGTACTGACCGGTGCCTTTGCCGGTGCTGCCGCTTTCGTGGGCATCGCCGCTGCCGCCGGCGGGCAGCGCGCGGCCGCGCATCTGCTCAAGCTGTGCGCGTGCGGCCATCTGCTGCGCGAACAGAGCCGTCTGGATGCCGTGGAACAGGCCCTCCAGCCAGCCGACGAGCTGTGCCTGCGCGATGCGCAGCTCGGCGTCGGACGGAGTGCCGTCCTCGGTGAACGGCAGCGAGAGGCGCTCCAGCTCCTCGCGCAGCTCCGGTGCGAGGCCGTCCTCGAGCTCCTCGATGGACCGCTTGTGGATCTCCTTGAGGCGGTTGCGGCTCGCCTCGTCCAGAGGTGCCGCCCGCACCTCCTCAAGCAGCTGCTTGATCATCGTGCCGATCCGCATGACCTTCGCCGGCTGCTCGACCATGTCGGTGATGTCACCGTCCTGGCCGCCGACGATGACGACGGGCTGCTCCTGGTTCATGGTCTCCATCCTTGCCTCTTTCGTTCGTCAACGGTTATCCGGGTGGGGGCTGGCCGACACCGTGTTTGCGTTCATACGTACGGTGTGTGGCATGGCGTTCGACGTCGCACGGGTACGAGGGCTCTTCCCCGCGCTCGGCGACGGCTGGGTCCACCTCGACGCACCGGCCGGCATGCAGGTGCCAGAGCAGGTCGCCACCGCCGTCTCCACCGCGCTGCGCGCCCCGGTCTCCGGACCAGGCGGTATCTTCCCTGCCTCGCAACGGGCAGAGGCGATCGTGGACGCTGCTCGCAGGTCCGTCGCGGACCTCGTCGGCGGTGACCCGGCGGGCGTAGTGCTCGGCCCGTCGTCGGCGGTGCTGCTGCAACGCCTCGCGGACGCGATGACCGACGACTGGTTCATGGGCGACGAGGTGCTCGTGTCCAGGTTGGATCACCCGGCGAACATCGCGCCTTGGTTGCGCGCCACCCAGCGCACCGGCAGCGCGGTCAAATGGGCAGAAATCGACATCGAGACGTGCGAGCTGCCGAGCTGGCAGTACGACGAGCTGGTCACCGACCGCACCAAGCTCATCGCCATCACCGCGGCGTCCGGTGTGGTGGGCACCCGCCCCGACCTCGCCAAGATCTCCGCGGTGGCTCGCGCGCACGGTTCGCTGATGGTCGTCGACGCGTCCTCGGCCGCGCCGTTCGTGCCGTTGGACATCGTTGGCATGGGCGCAGACGTCGTGGCTCTCTCCGCTGGTCAGTGGGGCGGGCCGCCGGTCGGCGCGCTGGTGTTCCGCGACCCGGCGATGCTGGAGCGGCTGCCGTCCTGCTCGGTCGACCCGATGGCCCGCGGTCCGGAACGGCTGGAGCTCGGCCCGCACGCCTACCCGATGCTCGCCGGTCTCGTCGCGTCCGTGGAGTACCTCGCGGACCTCGACGACGCGGCTTCGGGCACGCGCCGTGAGCGACTCGTCACGTCTTTGGGATCCGTGAAGGCGTACCAGGCCGGGCTGCTCGCTAATCTCATCAACGAACTGCGTTCGCTGCGACACGTGATGGTGATCGGCGACGCCATGCGCAGGGTTCCCGCGCTGGCGTTCACGATCGCCGGGGTCAAGGCGGAGGACAGCGTGGAGCACCTCGCGTCACGAGGTGTCTGCGCGTTCGCCGACCCCGGTCAGCACGGGGTGTTCTCGGTGCTGGGCGTCGGCGAGGTCGGCGGCGCCATCCGCGTCGGGCTCGCCCACTACACGAACGCGGTCGAGGTGGACGACCTGGTGAGGGCGGTGGCCGAGCTGGGCTGAGGTTTGGGAGATCTTGTTTGGACGACTCGCTTGCTCGCGAGCTCGCCGATCTCTCGGCTCTGCAGCGTCTCGGATCGTTGAACACGGAGTACCTGCCGGCGATCGCCGGCGACCTGCGACCGGCGGCCCTGGTCGCGGTGATGGACGAGATCGTGCTCGGCGCCCGGACCGTCCTGGTGGAGCTGGGCTGCGGGTCTTCCTCGGTGCTGCTGGCCCGGTTGCTGCAGCAGCGAGGTTTCGGGCATCTGCTGTCGATCGAGCACGACGAACGCACCGCAGCTTTCGTGGCCTCGCAGCTGCGGCGTGAAGGGCTGGGCTCGGTCGCTCGCGTTGTGCACGCGCCGTTGTCACGGCATCCGGCGGCGTTGTCGCGGCACGGCCAGTGGTACGCGCCACAGCAGGTGCACGACGAGGTGCTCGGGTTCGTCGACCGGTTCGGCCTCGTGGATCTCCTGCTCGTGGACGGACCGGGGCTGGGCGACTCGCGCTATCCGGCGTTGCCCGTGCTGCGCGCCGTGCTGGCGCCGGGAGCGACGGTGCTGGTCGACGACGTCGACCGGCCCGACGAACAGGCCGTGCTCGCACGGTGGTCCGAGGAGTTCGGGCTGGAGTTCCGCACGGCTCCCCGGACCTCGCTCGCCGGTGCTACCGCTCTCGCCTGAGCAGGACCTTCCCGAAGACGTCGCCCTCGTCCAGCAGCCGGTGCGCCTGCGCCGCGTCCGACATCGGCACCGTTTCGCCGACGATCGGCCGCACCGCGCCGCTTTCGATCAACGGCCAGAGGTGTTCGCGGACCTGCGCCACGATCGCGCCCTTGCTGTCGACGCTGCGCCCCCGCAGGCCGGTGGCCATCACCATCGCCCGCTTGGTGAGGAGCTTGCCGATCGGCAGCTCGCCCTTCACACCGCCCTGCATGCCGATGATCATCAACCGGCCGTCGGGGGCGAGGACGTCGACGTTGCGCGCCAGGTAGGAGGCGCCCATGTTGTCGAGGACGACGTCGGCCTGCTTGACCTCGGCCACGAAGTCCTGCGTCTTGTAGTTGACGGTGATGTCCGCGCCGAGCTCCGCGCACCTGCGCAGACGCTCGTCGGACCCGGCTGTGACCGCCACCGTAGCGCCGAGCGCCTTGGCGACCTGGATCGCGTGCGTGCCGATGCCGCCCGCGCCGCCGTGGACGAGGAACGTCTCACCCGTCTTGAGCCTGCCGTCCATCACGACGTTGGACCACACCGTGCACGCCACCTCGGGCAGCGCGGCCGCCGTGACGACGTCGACGCCCTTCGGCAGCGGGAGAACCTGTGGCGCCGGGACCACGACCTTCTCCGCGTAGCCGCCACCCGCGAGCAGCGCGCACACCTCGTCGCCGACGTTCCAGCCGGTCACGCCCTCGCCGACTGCGGCGATCGTGCCGGAGCACTCCAGGCCGATGATGTCCGACGCGCCGGGCGGTGGCGGGTAGAAGCCCTGGCGCTGCAGGAGATCCGCGCGGTTGACCGCACTCGCGGCGACGTCGATCAGCACTTCGCCCTTGCCGGGCACCGGGTCTGCGACCTCGGTCCACTCGAGCACGTCCGGGCCGCCGGGTTCGCGAACAGTGATGGCACGCATACAGTCGACCGTAATCCGTTGGACGGGGAAGGCACCATCGGAACATGGACCCCTGGCCGTTGCGGCACCTCGTTCTCCGCACCCCGCGCCTGGAGCTGCGCCCTGACGACGACGAGGGCTTGTTCGAGCTCGTCGAGGTGGCGAAGGACGGCGTGCACGACCCGGCGGAGATGCCGTTCAACGTGCCGTGGACCGACCGCCTCGCCGACGACAACGGCCGTGGCATGGTCCAGTTCTTCTGGAGCCAGCGCGCGAAGCTGGCGGCAGGCGACTGGACGGTGACGTTCCTGGTCCGCCACGAGGGCAAGGTCATCGGCGTCCAGGACGTCGGTGCGCGGGACTTCGCGGTGCTGCGGGAGGTGAACACGGGCTCGTGGATCGGCCGGAAGTTCCAGGGCCAGGGGTTCGGGACCGAGATGCGGATCGCCGTGCTGCAGTTCGCGTTCGACCATCTGGGTGCCCGCATCGCGCGTTCGGCCGCGTGGGAGGGCAACCACGCGTCGAACCGCGTCAGCGAGAAGCTCGGCTACGTCCACGACGGCACGATCGGCCTCGCACCCCGCGGCGAGCGTCTTGAGCACGTGCGACTGCGGCTGGACGCGGCGAACTTCGTGCGCCCGGAGTGGAGCGTTCAAGTCGAAGACCTCGCTGAGTGTGTTCAGCTGATCACCAGCTGAACACCCTTCGCCCGTAGGATTGTGTCCCACGTCTCCTTTTTGTGAGGGTTCAGCGACTCTCCAACGAAGGGGAACGTTCATGTCCGGCAGATCAAAGCTGGCGACCCTGCTTGCCATCTCGGCGCTGGTCGCAGCCCCAACCGCCACCGCATCCGCCGCAACCGAACCAGCAGGCCCCGCACTCGCCAAGAAGCTCGCGAAGAAGGTGACCGTCGAGGGCGTCAACCGGCACCTGATCGCCTTCCAGCGCATCGCCGACCGCAACAACGGCACCCGCGCCGCCCTGACCCCCGGCTACGACGCCAGCGTGGAGTACGTCGCGGGCAAGCTCCGCGACGAGGGTTTCATCGTGAGCACGCCGAACTTCAGCTTCGAAATCCCGGTCATCGACGCCGAGACGGCTCGCGTCGACGGCGTGAACTACCAGGCGATCATCATGACCGCCTCACCGCAGACCCCGGCCGGCGGCGTCACCGGCCCGCTGCGCGTCGTCCCGGAGGACACCACCACGGGCTGCGAGGCGTCCGACTTCGCGGGCCAGGACTTCACCGGCTCGGTCGCCCTGATCCGCCGCGGCGGCTGCACCTTCGAGCAGAAGCACCTCAACGCCTTCGCCGCCGGAGCCGTCGCGGTGCTGGTCTCGAACAACACCGCGGGCCCGCTCACCAACGTGACGCTGACCAACCCCGGCAAGATCCCCGTCGGCGGCATCTCCCAGGCCGACGGCACCACGCTGGCGACGAAGGCCGGCTCCTCGGTGACCGTCGACATGCGCTTCCACAACGAGACCCGGACGCAGCGCAACGTCATCGCCCAGACCCGCACCGGCCGCACGAACAACGTCGTGATGGCGGGCGCCCACCTCGACAGCGTCGAAACAGGCGCCGGCATCAACGACAACGGCACGGGCTCCGCGGCCCTGCTGGAAACCGCGCTGCAGATGGGCTCCCGCCCGAAGGTCGACAACGCGGTCCGCTTCGCCTGGTGGGGCGCGGAGGAGCGCGGCCTGATCGGCTCCGAGGAGTGGGTCCGCTCGCTGACGTTCGAACAGCAGCTGGACATCGCCCTGTACCTGAACTTCGACATGGTCGGCTCCCCGAACGCCGCGTACTTCATCTACGACGGCGACAACTCCGACAACGTGGGCGCGGGCCCCGGCCCGTTCGGCTCGGCGCAGATCGAGAAGGCCTTCGCCGACTACTTCGCGGCCAAGGGCATCCCGACGGAGGGCACCGACTTCTCCGGCCGTTCCGACTACGGCGAGTTCATCGCGCAGGGCATCCCGGCCGGCGGCCTGTTCACCGGCGCCGAGGGCGTCAAGACCGCGGCCCAGGCAGCCAAGTGGGGCGGCACCGCGGGCATCGCCTACGACCCCTGCTACCACTCGGCCTGTGACAACCTCGGCAACGTCGACCGCACGGCCCTGGGCCGCAACGCGGGCGCCATCGCGTTCGTGACCGCGGCCTACGGTGTGTCCACTGAGGACGTCAACGGCGTGCCGCCGCGCGCCAAGAGGGCCGAGGCACGTGCCGCGGCCAAGATGTCGCTGACCGCGCACGAGGACCACTCGCACGCGGCCGTGGCGTAAGCAGTTCTCGCTGACGCAGGGGTCCCCCGCAAGGGGACCCCTGCTTTCATTTTTCCAGAAGGGTCTGACAATTCCGGCGGGATGGCCGGTCAGCCAAGGTTGTTCGTGTCGAACGTGTTGCACCGACTGGGATCGCCCGTCTGCAGCCCGGTCGTGAACCACTTCTGCCGCTGCGCCGAGCTGCCGTGGCTGAACTTGGTCGTGTCGACCCGGCCACCGCCGAGCTCGCGCTGGATGAAGTCGTCACCGATGCGCGCCGCCGCGTCCAGGGCCGCGTTCACGTCCTCCTGGGTGATGTTCGTGATGAGAGGCTGACCATTGGCCGACGGGGTCGTCGTCGCGGCCTTGGCCCACGCGCCCGCGTAGCAGTCGGCCTGCAGCTCCAGCCGAACGGAGTCGGAGGTGGGGCCGGTCCGCGAGCTGACGCGGTCGGAGGTGCCGAGCAGGTTCTGCACGTGGTGGCCGTACTCGTGAGCGAGCACGTAGGCCTCGACGAACGGGCCGCCGGTCGCGCCGAACTTGGTGCGCAGCTCGTTGAAGAAGTCCAGGTCGATGTACACCTGGGAGTCGGCGGGGCAGTAGAAGGGGCCGACGGCCGAGCTGGCGTTGCCGCAGCGGGTGCTCACGCTGTTGCGGAAGAAGTTGGTCTTGGTGACCTGGTAGGTGTTGCCCGAGCGGGCGAACTGGTCGGTCCAGAAGGCCTGGATCGAGTTGATCGTGGCGACGACCCGGCAGTCGCTGTCGCGGTTCGCGTCGGCGCCGGTCTTGCACTTCTCGGCCAGCTGGCCGGATTCGACCTGGGTGTTGGTGCCCAGTCCCTCCAGGCCGCCCGCGGGCAGCTGGATGCCGGTGAACTGCTGCACCAGGAAGTAGATGATGAGGCCGACCACGCCGAGGCCACCGCCGACGCCGGCGACGCGCCCTCCAACGCCACGCTGGTCCGAAACCTGAGAAAGATCGAGTTCCGCGCCTTCGTTGAACTGCACCGCAATCCTCCTGCCAAGGACCCCATGGGTGCCGCAAACGATAAAGCACCAAACACGCCTCGGTGCGGAGCCCGACGTCGGGGCACCGCACCGAGGCTTTCCCATTTGGATGTAGCGACTACGGCCAACGGTGGTTGGCGTGGCGCCCGACCGGTGACGCCATGAGACGAAACCGATGTCGAGCTCAACAGCGTCGAAGTGCGCCGAGCGACGCCGATGGCGCCTGGGCACCCGAAACCCCGTTCGAAGTTGCTACGCAGTCGCGACCGGACCGGTCACGTCCGATCCACTCGCGGGGATGCAACAGACCGCGTTTCGCCACAGCGAGGAGTTACCTGCACGGCACCACCTACCCCTTCTGGGCGTGGCATCCGGTGGTCTAGTTGAGTCACCTTCCGGTTGCCAGCTCGTTATCGAGCATGCGCTTGATCGCCATATATCTCAACACTTCACCCGGAACCTGAATTGGTGAAGTCAGTCGGGTGACCTGCGGAGATCGACTGTGCAGACAGCAATCGCCCGACGAGGGAGCCCCTCGCCGGGCGATTGATGGAAACGTTCAGGACACGATCAGGCCTTGGTCACGCGCCGCGCGCCACGACGGGCCATGACGCCCGCGGTCATCAGGCTGAGACCCACCAGCAGGAACTCGAGCGGGTCGGCACCGGTCTTGGACAGGTTCGGGATCGGGGACGCCTGCTGCGACGCCTTGTTGCCCGTCTGCGGGACGCCGGCACCCGTGTCGCCGCTGCCGGGGTTGCCGCCACCGGAGTTGTTGTCACCGTTGTTGCCGCCACCGGGGTTCTGGCCACCGGGGTTCTCGCCCGGCTGCTCCGGCTGGGGCTGCTCGGGCTGCGGCTCCTCCGGCTGGGGCTCTTCCGGCTGCGGCTCCTCGGGCGCCTCGGTCTTGCCGCAGTCACCGCTCGCGGTGCCGAGCACGGCCGCGCTGGTGCCGCAGACCGTCACGGGGGCCTCGATGGTGCCGTTGGGCGGCTCCGGCTTGGTCTCGCCGCAGCTCCCGTTGCCACCGCCGACAACGCCGACCGAGTTGCCGCACACCGTGACCGGTGCGGAGACGAGCGCGTTGTCGGCCATCGTGCGCTGGTCGGCGGTCTGCGGGGCGGAGTCGCAGGTCGCGTCGCTCTCGCCGAGGATGTTGATCACGTTGCCGCAGACCTTGACCGGGGCGCTCACCAGGTTGCCGACGCGGATCTCTTCGTCGACGTCGATCGGCAGCGGAACGGCCTGGGCGAACCCGGCGGTCGCGACCATGATGCCGCCGGTCAGGAGCGCGGCGGACATGGTTCGGTTGAGGTTCTTGCGCATGAATGTTCTCCCTGGAGTGGAATGACTGATCCCTGTGCACGGCTGTGGAGTCGCGGGACTGGATCAATCGGGGGAAAACGTTGGTTCTTCTGCGCGGAAGCTACGCGGTGTGTCCAGCTGTTCGGTACTGATGAGAGACGTCGTTGCGGTGGGCGGTCGCATCGCGTGCGGCAGCATGCCCACCGGGATCTGGCTGCCACCCGCCTGACCCGCGCCGCTCTGGGGGAGCGTGCCGGTGATCGGTGTCTCCGCCTGCGGTTGCGGCGGCTGCGGGGCAGGAGCGGGGTCCGTGGGCCGCGTCGTCGACGGCGGCGTGTGTTGCTGCTGCTCCGGCACCTCGGTCCGGACCGGCGCCGGCGCGTCGGCGACCGGCTGAGGCGGCGTGCGCGGTGCCACGGGCAGGGCGGGAGCCTCGGTGCGAGGGTCCGGCACCGGTGGCACGGGCACCTGCGGCTGCTGCGGAACGAGCCCGGTCTCGACCTTCAGGCCGACGTCGACGACGGGGAGCTCCACCTCGAGCTCGAGCTGGTCGATCTCGACCTTGACGTCGGCGTTCGCCTCACCTGAGCTGCCCAGCAACCAGGCGCCGGTCACCAGACCGGCGAGCAGCAGGAGCCGACGCAACCAGGACATCGACCCTCACCCTAGATCAAATGGAGCAGTCCGACACACGAAAAAGGCCATCTCGGCGAACTTCGTCACCGAGATGGCCTTCAGGTGCGTCCTGTGGTTACGGCAGTCGCGTGATGCGGTCGGTCGCCGGGGGCGCCTGACCGGGGTGCGCCGCCAGGTAGGCGGAGAACGCGTCCAGGTCGATGCCACCGCCGGTGATGTTCGTGCCCTTGGTGAACTCGCTGAAGCCGTCACCGCCGCCCTGCAGGAAGCTGTTGATCGTCACGCGGTAGCTCGCGTTCGGGTCGAGGGGCGCGCCGTTGATCGTGACGCCGGAGACCTTCGAACCGAACGGCGCAGACGCCGACCAGCTGTACTTCAGGCCCGCGGAAGGCTGCAGCACGAACGTCCTGGTCGTGCTGAACTGCTGCTCCAGCACGTTCTTGATGTTCGCGCCGGTCAGCGTGACCGTTTGCAGGATGTTGCCGAACGGCTGCACGGTGAACGTCTCGCCGTAGGTCGCCACACCGTTGCCCTCGCCCTCAGGCGAACTGAGGTAGGTGAGGTCCGCGCGCACGCCACCGGGGTTCATCAGCGCGATCACAGCGCCGTTGCCGGTGGTGGCCGCGAGCTGCGAGTCGGCGATCAGGTTGCCCAGCGGCGACTCGCCGGAGGGGACCTGCGCCCTCAGGATGTCCGCGGCGATGGTGCCGACCGGCCTGTTCGCGATCGGGCGGACCTTCGTCTTGGCCACGTCGATCAGGGCCTGGATCTCCGGGTCCGGCGTGACCGTGCGCGTGACGATCTTGTTCTCGGCCTTGGTCTCGCCGCGGATGACGTCACGCGTCCGACGGTCGATCTTGAGGTCGACCACGCTCAGCTCACGCCCGAAGGCGAGGCCCTCGATGAACGGCCGCGGGTTGCCGGCGGGGTCCTTCACCACGCAGTTGTAGTGCTGGTGGCTGTGACCGGAGAAGACGGCGTCGATCTTCGGGCTGACGTTCGTGGCGATGTAGCTGCCGGGGTTCTGCGGCGCGACGTTGCACGCGTTGGGCCCGCCGCCGGGCGACGTCACCTGGTCGCCCTGGTGGACGAGCAGCACGATCGACTTCACGCCGATGGCGTCGAGGAAGTTGGCGTACTTGTTGGCGGCCTTGACCTCGTCACCGAACTCGAGCTCCTTGATGCCGTTCGGGTCGACCAGGATCGGCACGTCCTTGAGCGGCATGCCGATGAACCCGATGGGCATCCCGTCGCGGATCTCCACCCAGAACGGCGGCAGCGCGGGCAGCCCGGTCTTGGCCTTGGTGACGTTCGCGCCGAGGATCGGGAACTTCGCGCCGGGGTACGTGTCGCGGAACTGGCAGCCGTCCGTCGGGTGGCAGCCACCGCGCTGCATGCGCAGAAGCTCCTTGTAACCCTCGTCGAACTCGTGGTTGCCCGCGGCGGTCGCGTCCATGCCGACCTTGTTGAGCACCTCGATCGTCGGCTCGTCGTGGAACAGCGCCGACACGATCGGCGAAGCGCCGATCAGGTCACCCTGCCCGACGATGACCGAGTTCTTGACCTCCGCCTGGAGGTTCTTGATGTGCGTGGCGTTGTAGGCGGCACCACCAGCGTCGACGGTCGTGCCGTCAGCCAGCACGACCCGCCCCGACGACCCGCTGGGCGGCTCGATGTTGCCGTGCAGGTCGTTGATGCCGATCAGGCGCACGTCAACCGTGCCCCGACCGCGCAGTGACTGGACGTCGGCCTGGGCAGGTCCAGTGGTGCTGATGACAGTGGCCGCGGCGGCGGTGATCGCCAGAACGGATAGCCGTCTGAACGAACTCATGGGTGAGAGCCTCTCCAGCAAAGGCGTGGTTAACGCGCGTGTACGGCGGAGGAGTCTGCCTCCCGGACGCGGCGTTTACCAGAGGAATGACTCGATCGTCATCCGCAGGTCTAACCTTGTTCCCGTGACACCGAGTGAGCAGGAGCCGCGCTGGCTCGACGAGGGCGAGATGCGTGCATGGCGCACCTACGTGAACGGTTCCTCCATGCTCATGGACCGCCTGCACCGCGAGCTACAGGACACCCACGGCGTGTCACTCGCCGACTACGAGATCCTCGTACGCCTGTCCGAGCAGCCGAACCACCGCATGCGCATGACCCAGCTGGCCGAAGACGTGGCCTCCTCGAAGTCCCGCGTCTCCCACCAGGTCGCCCGCATGGAAAAGGCCGGCCTGGTCCTGCGCCGCGAGTGCACGGAAGACGGCCGAGGCGTCCTCGCCGAACTGACCCAGAAGGGCATGGCCCAGCTGGTGGAGGCGGCCCCGACTCACCTGCGCGGCGTCCGCGCCCACATCGTCGACCTGCTCACGCCCGAGGAGGGCGAAGTGCTGGCCAAGGTGTTCGACCGGGTCATGACACACCTGCGGGAGTCGAACGGCTAGGCTTCTCGGCTGACGCCCATGGCGTCTGGGAAGCGTGGCAGAGCGGCCGAATGCACCCGCCTTGAAAGCGGGAGACGGGCAACCGTCCGGGGGTTCAAATCCCTCCGCTTCCGCTGGTTGACCAGTACAAACAGGGGTGCCTCGCCAGTTGGTGAGGCACCCCCGTTGCGTCCAGTCTCATTTCCAGTCTCATTCAGGTGCCCAGAGGAAGCCGTTGAGCCTTCCCGCGACGTCCTGCCGCATGGACTCGGTGACGTGCATGTACCGCTCTGCCACCTTTGCGTTGGTCCAGCCCATGAACTCCTGGACGACGCGTTGCGGCACGTTCAGCAACAGGAGGACGGTTGCCGCCGTGTGTCGTGCGTCATGCAGGCGCGCGTCCCGCACGTCTGCCTCGGCGAGAAGCGCCTTCCAGTCGTCATGGTCCGCACGCGGGTCGATCGGTTTCCCGTTGGGCTGCGTGAACATCCAGTCGCCGCCGTGCCACTCCGAGCCTGCTGCTTCTCGTTCCTTGGCCTGCACCTCCTCGTGTGCGATCAGCAGGTCGAAGAGCTGGTCAGGTAGGGGCAACGGTCGGCGCCCTTTCTTGGACTTCACGTCCACTTCTACGACGCCGCCCACTCTGCTCAGGCAGTAACGCGCATGGCCTGTGCAACCTGGCGGGCACGGTGCCGGGCACCTCTTGTGCTTCTTGCACGGCGCCGTACAGGGCTTCGTCTTATGACGCGTCGCGATACAAGCGGCCGGGTCGGCGCACCCGTGCCTGTAGGTCTGGCGCTGGCGCTGCTTCTTCACTGAGAGGACCTTCGTCCTCTTGTTCAAGCGCGACCAGCGAAAGCCAATTGTCTCGCCTTTCCTGGTGCCCAGTGCCAGAGCGAGGATGAACCGCACGCCGTTTCGCGGCCTCGCCAAGGCAGCGGCCATCAGCGCTTGAATCTCTTCAGGTTCGAACGGCTCGATCTCCTCCTCATCCAGTCGTGGTGCTTTCACGACCTCGAAAATGTTCTCCATCACGACTTTTCGGCGGCGGGCCTCACGCCATGCCGTCCGTGCTGTGCGGTGCACCTGGTGTGCGGTACCGGGCTTGAGCCCTTTCGCTCGCATGTTTGCGTAGAGCCGTTCGAAGTGTTCTGGCTCCACCTTGCGCATCCAGTTGTCTCCCAGGGCAGGGATGATGTGGTTGTAGATCGCAGTCTGGTATCCCTCAAGCGTCTTGAATCGCACGCTCGGCCCTGCGATGTTGTCAACCCAGTGGATCAGCCACTCGCGGACGCGCCAGCGCCTGACGCCTGCCTTCTGGATCTGGCCGCCGTCCCGCTGGTTCTCCAGCTCTCGAACGGCTTCGCGGCACTCGGTTTCATCTCGCCGCATGATGTGCCGACGATCTGGCTTGCCGTTGTCCTTCGTTCCGACCGTTACGCGACCATGCCAGTACTCATCTGCACCGAAGTAGACGGATGAGGTGTTGTTGGCCTGCCGAGTTTTCTTCGTACGTGGCACGTTCGCCTCCTAGGCAGCGGCTCGGTTGGACTGACCCGCAAGCAGGCGCGCGGTGTATTCGTCGACTTCGCTGGCGGCGATTCGGCGTAGGCGACCGATCTGGACGGAGACGACTTCATTCGTCTTGATCAGGCGGTACATAGTGGTCCGCCCTACGCCGATGCGTGCTGCCGCTTCCTCAGGCGTTAGAAGCACGCGTTCGGGCATCTTCCGCGCGGGCTCCGGTGGAGCGTCCGGAGCGCCCGGAAGACCGCTACTGGTCAGCAGCTCAGTCAGTCGAGCAATCAATGCAGCCACTTCGGCGGCCTTGTTTGTCATGGGTGAATCCGTTCTGTGAGGGTGGTGGTGTCCCTGTCCGGGCGGTGCGTGGTTGGCGGTTCGAGCCGTCCGGGTGGGCCGGTGTTGCCCGCTGTGTGTGCGGGCTGGTGGGGGATGCGGGTTTCAAACCCGCAAACCCGCAACTGGGGTGTGGAAGGTCTGTGAGCTGCGGTGATGTGGTGCGGGTTTGGGTTGTGGGCAAACCCGCGTCAAACCCGGCGCAAACCCGCAGGCGGGTTCAAACCCGCGACGGGCGTTCTGGCGTGGCTAGGCGGGTAGCCGCGGTTGATGGCTGTCGTCTTGCGTGTCGTCTGGCCCGGGCTGCTGCTGGTCGGTGCGGGTTTCGACCCAGTAGACGAGGGCGTTGGCGTGGCTGTCTTTGACGGAGCGCAGGACGTGGTTGCCGTGGTAGCGGCCGATGTGGCCGGTGAGCAGGCGGCCGATGCTTTTGACGGAGGGGATGCGGCCGTTGTCGTCGGTGAGGAATGCTCCTTCCCAGCGGTCGACGGGTTGGCCGTTGACGACGTCGATTTCGGCGGTCTGGCAGAGGATGCGGCTGGTGACGCGTCGGTCGCCGTGCAGTTCGTGCCAGCGGGCGAGGAAGGCGTTCCATTCGGTGTTTTCGTCGTCGGTGTCGCGCATGTCGTCGAGGTTGTCGAGGAAGCCGTCGATGCCGTGGTGGGCGAGGAATCCGCCGGCCGCGCCTGCCCAGCTGGTGAACTGGCGCATGGTGTGGCCGCTGCGTGGTGCGCCTGCGTTGATCCAGTCCATGACCAGGATGAGCAGGTGCCGTAGCACGGTGACGCGGTTGGCCGGGTTCTTGAGCCAGGTGTCCAGGTGCGGGATGCCGAACCGGGTTTGGTCGCGCTGGTCGGGGTGCGGGTCGTTGGGGTCGAGGCGGACCAGCACGGTGCGGGTGGCCATGTCGCCGCCTAGCCGGATGTTGTTGCCGGTGGCCAGCCAGAGCCGGTTGTTGGCCGCGGTGAACCCGGCGCCGGAGGAGCCGAGCATGCGGGCGGACCAGTGCGGGCTGGTGAGCAGCTGGGCGAGCACGGCGGAGGACACGACGGTGCCTTCGGCGACGTTGTCCCACAGCATGATCGGCGCCGGGCTGTGCAGGGCGCTGGTGATGGCCTTCTCCAGCTCGGAGTCATCGCCCTTGCGCCAGACGAGGTTTTTGCTGCCGTAGAGGTAGCCGGGGATCTCCGCGAGCAGCGTCTTGCCTGAGCTTTGGGTGGTGGCGGAGATCAGGCCGAATGGGGTTAGGCATCCGAGGTAGGGGCGCAGGATCGGCGCCACGAGCAGCGCGAGGTGGTTCGCCTGGTCGGCCGGGGCGACGAAGGGGAAGTCGCACAGCAACGTGTCGAGCACGAACGTCAGGGCGTCGGTGACCTCCTGTGTGGTGGGCGTGGCAGGGATTGCCGGCATGGGGGTGGTGGGCGCGTAGTACAGGCCGGTGGCGGTGTCGTATCCGCTGGTCTGCAGCAGGCTGCCGTCCGGGCGCAGCACCGGTGAGGTGACGACGCCGGTCAGCGGCCGGACGTCGGGCCAGTAGCGCGAGGACAGCACCGCGGACAGTGCCGCTTTGGTGGGGCTGGTCTCCACCGGTTCGAATTCCTCGGTGTCCTTGTTGCGCTTCATGCGGTGGGTGAACGTGTGGTGGGCGAGCAGCCAGGCCAGCGAGGCGGCGGTGAGCGGTTCGGCGCGCACGGGCAGCGCTGCGCTGGTGGTGTGTGCGTGGTCGGTGGCGGTGTCGGCCGGGCCGGACACGCGGGAGAGGTGCACCAGCTGGCCACCGGAGACGTAGACGTCGGGCAGCGCGCCCTGGCCCAGGGCGGTGGTCAGGACACGGATGGTTTCGGCCTCGCCGCCGATCTCGATGGCCAGCCGGTCCGCGGGCGCGGTGTTGGCGGCCGGGCTGATCGGGCCGGTGTCTGCGGTGGCGGTCATGCTCGTGTCCTCCTCTCCGTCCTGCTGGTGGTGTGCGGGGTTGGCGGTGTGGTGCTCATGCGGCGGTTCCCTTGGTGCGTTCTCGGTAGGCGGCCTGTCGGCAGGCTTGGGAGCAGTGCAGCGGCCACCGGCCGGTTGGCGGCCGACGCAGCGGTGTGCCGCAACGGCATGAGCGGGTGGTGACGGAAGGCATGAGCTCGGGGCCGTCGAGCTCATGGGTTGCGTCACCGCGTGACGTTTGCGGCTCGACTGCGTGTGACGTTTCCGTCCTGGCCGCTTGCGTCACACGCAGTCGAGCCGCTTGCGTCACCTGCTGGCGTGCGTGGCCGATGAGCTGTACGCCAATCCATGCGGTGTAGGCGGGCGGGATGGCTTGGGTGAGGTCGGTCCACGGCATCCAGTCGATGCCCATCGCTTCCCGTGCCACGTCGGTGGGTACGGACGATGTCTGCCAGCGCGGTCTGCCGTAGACGGGAACGGCGGGGGTGCCGCGGTCGTGGTGGCAGGGCGTGCCGAACAGCGGCAGGTTCGACTCGAACAACCGGTGTCGTCGTACACCCAGGCGCAGCGTCTCACCGCAGATCGTGATGGGGTCGTGCATCGGTGCGCCGGGCACGTTCTCGATGACGTAGCCCCACGCGTCACCGCGTTCCACAGCCTTACGCAGCCTTGTCCGGACCGGGTCGAGCAGGTCCGGGTGGGCGTCACGCCGGTGCCGTGGCGTGGCTTGGGAGAACCTCTGGCAGGGCGCCGATGCCGCGATGACGTCGTAGCCGGACAGGTCGACGGTGAGCGCGTCAGCCTGGATGAACGGGAACGGGTAGTGCGGCTGGGGTTCGATGTCGACACCGGTCACGTCGAACCCGGCCGCGTGGTACCCGGCGGACGCACCGCCCGCGCGGCAGAACAAGTCGAGCAGACGGGGACGGTTCATGCGGCGCTCCTGATGTCGGGTGCTGGCCGTGGCCGCTTGAACCCGGACGCGAGGGCGTAGCGGATTTCACCGGCCGGGAGTCCGGCGTGCTGTGCGGCTTGTGCCAGTGCGGTTTCGACGCCTGTGCGGTCGATCCATCCGGCCTCGACCATCCCGGCCAGGCGTGAGGCGGAGCGGAACAGCTTGCGGTTGCGGCCGGTGTTGGGCTGCATCGCGGCCAGCTCGGTGCACGCGGACCGCAGCGCGGACGCGGCGTACCGGGCCGGTCCGTGGCCGTCGACCGCCACCACGGGTGCCGGCGCTTTCGCGGCCGGGGCCGGTGGGGTGGTGCGGTCGTGGCCGGTGCGGGTGAGCGCGTCGGCCAGCCAGTTCGGCCGTGGTGCGGGCGTGACGGTGTTCGAGGCGCGCCGGTAGGTGCCGGTCGTGCTGGTGGAGCCGGGCAGGATGACGTAGCCGCCGTGGGCTTTGATGTCGATCTGCCACCCGAGTCCGGTGCGGACGGTGTCGTCGCCCTTGCGGACGTAGCCGCGGCTGGACTTCCACCGGCCGGGTTCAGCGGTATACACCAGGTGCAGCCCGCTGCTGGGGGTGTCGGTGGCGAACGTGTCGGTGTCCAGGGCGGCGCCGGACAGGCTGGCCAGGGTGGCGTAGGTGTCGATGCCGTCGGCTGGTGGCGGTTCCCTGTCGGGCCAGGGCAGGCCGTTGAGTGGTTGGGCGGGCGCGGTTCCGCCGTGGGCGTCGAGGTCGACCGCGAGCAGCCCGGACACTCCGAGGTGGACGGCCCACACACTGGTGCGCCACCGGCTTGCCCAGCGGGTGATGACGTCGGTGTCGTTGGTGGCGGCCCACACGCCGTGGCATAGCGCGCCGTTGCCGCGTGCCAGGCACGGGCACTGGTCGGCGTGGTGGAGGTCGCCGTTGCGGCAGTCCGTGCACCCGGCCAGCGGGCGTTTGGTGCTGGGGTGCAGGGGCAGCACGTGCCACTTGTGGTGGGTGGCCAGCCACAGCGCGGCGGTGGCGGCGGTCTGCGCGGTCGGGTTCGCGGTCATGGCCAATCCCTTCTGTGCACGGCGTGATCGGGGTGCGTGCCGGGTGGGTCGAGCGGGGGTGGTGGGTTGTGGCGCAACGAGAAGCGAGGCACGGCCAGGGGGTGTGGCCGTGCCTCGCTCATGTGGGCGGCAGAGGGGTTGTGCCGCCGTGGTCGAAGGACGGCCCTACTACCCCGCGCGGGGTAGTAGGGCCTGCCAGTTGTGGTGGGCAGCTGGCGGGTGCGTGGTGGTTGCGGGTTTGGGTGGCGGGTTTGCGGGTTTCAAACCCGCACCGCCAGCCAAACCCGCACCCAAACCCGCACGGTGTTTCCGCAGATCAGCAAACCCGCGCCCACCGCGTTGCGGGTTTGCGGGTTTGTTTTCCACTCTGAAGAGAGGTTGTTGCAGTAGTGGTCACCAGCTGCCGGACCTCAAGATCTCCAGGTCTTCCGCGCAGGTCTCGCACAGCGGCGGTCCGAAGCACCTGGCCCTGTAGTTCGGGATGTACGGCGCGGCGGGTTCGGGTCCCTCGCCGACCCAGATGCCATGGTCGGGGGTCCACAACCACTCGATGGCCGGGGTGGCGAATTCGTCGCCGACATGGCCAACCACGTTGCCGTCGTCGTCCGCGACGCGGTAGCTGACGACTCCGGCCGGGTCGCGGTCCACCCTGGTGACGATCACAGGGTTGTTCGGGTAGTGGCCGAACAGGACCCGGGAGCCGATCGTGATCGGCCTGGGCTCGATCGGCGTGAAGGGCCGTGGACGGCTCATGGGCATTCCTTTCGGTGGAGGTGTGCCGTGTGCGCCAGCGCGCACGTGCTGCACATGACCTGGCCGGGTGAGACGGTGTTGCCGCAGCCTGGCGCGGCGCAGGTGGCGACGAACCCCGTCACGACCGTGCGCCGTTCTCGGACGCGGCGACGCACGCGGGGCAGCTGACGTTGCCGGACAGGCTGGGGAACCAGATCCGTTCGGGGTCGAGGATCTTGAGCCCGCACAGCGTGGTGACGCTGCCGTCCCACCAGGAGCGCGACTTCTTGATGTGCATGACCTGGCGTGCCATCAGCGGCCACCCCGCTTGATCGCCTTGCACGCCGGGCAGGTGACGGAGGTTCCGGTCCACCAGTAGCCGGTCTTCTCGACCTTGGTGATGGTCAGGCCGCACAGGGTGGTCGAGGTGCCGTTCCACCAGGACCGGGACTTCTCGATGTGCATGGTCCAGTTCGGCATCGTGATCGCCTTTCAGGCCAGCCGGGCCTGGCAGGGCAGCTGCACCAGCAGGGCGCCGACGGTGGTGTGCAGGGTCGCGGTGCCACCGCGGTTGGTGACGGCAGTGACGGTGACGATGAGGCCTCCGTTGAGTCGGATCTTGGTGTTGGGCGTGAGGTCGAGGACGCTGACGGTCTCCTGCATGCCATCTCCAGTCCGTCACTGTGAGTGACTGTGTGTGGGTGTGCGGAAGTGGCGCGGGGAGGCTGGCGCGGCCCGCGCGGAACTCGTGTTTTCGGGGTTTTCGCTGGTCGGGGGCGTGCGCCTCCCCGGCTCCCTGGTGGGGTGTTGGTGCTGCTCAGGTTGGGGAGTTGTGGCGGGGAGGCGGGTGGGGAGTCCTCCCCGTCCTGTGCGTGCCTCCCCGCCGTTCGCGGGGGTGGTTCCCTGCTCTACTCACCGTCGTTTCCGTCACGCTCCGCGATCGCCTGGTGGACGGTGGCGGTGCGGACGTGCATGACTCCGCTGGTCTTGTAGGGCTCGATGCCGGCGGTGGTGAGCTTGGCGGTGAGGTCGCCCGCGGTCATGCCCTCGTAGGTGGCGGGGTGCAGTTCGCGCAGCCGCTGGCGGATGACCTCCGTGCGGACGCGGACCTCCCCGCCCATGATCTGCGCGAGGTCGGCGAGGAAGTCCCGCGCCGGTGCGGTCTCGCCGGTGTTGCTGGTGACCGGAGCGCGCATGGCCTTGGCCCGGTCCGCGATGACGGTGGCCTCCTCACCGTCGATGAAGTGGGTGCGGACGGTCAGGCTGGACTGGCCGGGCGCGAGGGGCACGCCGTCCCCGGCGATGACGAGCGTGCCCTTGTCCAGGCCCTGGCGCAGCTTGTGCGGTGCGGCCCCGGCGTTGACGGCCTTGTCTCCCAACGCCATGCGGGACTCGGCCTCGGTGCCGAGCACGAGCGAACCGCGGATGTGCGCGCCTTCCCGCACGAGCTTGGGCAGGTTCTGATCAGTCGGGTTCTGCGTGCCCTGCCACAGGATCACGTTCACCGCGCGGCCCTGGTTGTGCAGCTTGCGGGCGGCCATGAAGTACCGAGACGTGCTCTTGCTGCCGCCGTACGGGCGCTTGTCGTCCCCGATCGCGGGGCACATGAACGCCTGCTGCGCCTCGTCCACCAGCAGGAACAGCGGGTGGAATCCCTCGCCGGAACGGGCGAGGTCGCGGGTGACGCCGTTCTTGTGCACCTCGGGGTCGACAGCGGCCAGGCGGCGTTCCATCTCCTCCACCCCGGCTTCGAGCATGTGCGTGGCGGCGATGACGTGCTCATCGGTCGGTCCGGCGATCATGGTGGTGGCCAGGCCGGTGAACATGTGCCAGTCGCCGATGCCCTTGAGATCGGCGATGCGCAGCTCCACCGTGGGATCGAGCGCGAGCCACAAAGCGAGCGCCCGAAGGGCGGCGGTCTTGCCCTGGTTGGACAGACCGGTGATGAGCAAATGCCGCTGTAGCAAGGCGATGGCCACCAGGTCACCGCGCAGGTCCTGTCCCCACGGCGCGCGGCCGGTGTACAGGTCGGCGGTGATGGTGTCGTCCAGCACGAGCGGCGACGGTCCGATCGGCTCGTCCAGGGCGCCGGGGTCGGCGATCCACAGCCGCACTGTGCGCGCGGCGGTGGGGATGGTGATGAACACCTCGTGTTCGTGCCGGTTGAGGTTCTCCGCCAGCCGCCGGTGGCGGTCGGTGATGTCCTTCGTGGACACACCCGAGGGCAGCGAGACTTCCAGCTCGACACCGCACCCGGCGAGCACGATCGGCGAGAGCATTCCCGCACCTGCGTCGCCCATGTCGTCGATCGCCTTGCGCAGCTCACGCACTCCGAGGTCACGCAAGGCCTTGACCACAATGGACGGTGTGATCGGCGGGGCGTTGTCGCGCACCTGGCGGGCGGGAGCGAGCCAGGTCGGGACATCGGCCTTGCGGCCGATGTTCCACAGCACGCCCAACCCGACCGCGGGCACCGCGACGGCCAGCGGCAGAGCCAGGACCGATGCCAGCCACACCAGCCACGCGATCGCGTCGACCACGGCCCGGATCGGGCGCAGGACCTGCGCGAACTCGCCGCTGGCGACGGCAAGGATGATGCCGAGGATCAGCAGCAGCACGGTGACCGTGACCAGGCTGACCGCCGCCGCGCGGGCGATCGCCACCGGGGCGTGCAGCAGGTCCTGGCGGCGGCGGTGCCGGCGTTCGCGTTCGGCCTCCCGCCGGGCCTCCCAGTCTGCGACCTTGTCCAGGTCACCGGCCAGTTCGGCCTGACGCATCATCCGTTCGTAGCGGGAGGAGGTCCGCGACTCCCACACCCGCCGCGCCACCTTCGCGGCACCGGCCGGGACGTAGACGAACACGTTGCGGCCCAACGCTTTGGCCACACGGTGCGTGCGCTCGTCACGCATCACTCGCACCGTGCTCACGGCCATGGTGCGGCTGGTGCGCAGCACCACGCCAGCGGCCTGCCGGGCGCGTTGCGCGGCAAGGCGCTGGTCCAGCGCGGCGGACTCCTCCGCGGACAGCACCTCACCCTCGATCGCGTGATCGGGCACGATCTCGCCGCGCCGCCCGGCGGGCAGTGCCGGGACGGCGCGGTGCGCGGACAGGTCGTACACGGTCGCGTCCGCGTCGCCGTCGTCGTTGTGGTCGGGCGTGGTGGTGTCCACGGTGCTCATCAGCGCACCTCCTCCGGTTGTGTGTCGTGGGTGGGGTCGTCGGTCATCAGGTGCACCAGCGCGGCGCCGAACCCGAGCACGATCACGGGCAGGCAGGACACGACGGTGGTGATCTGCCACGGGGCAACGGTCATACCCGCGGCTTTCATCAGGTGGTAGGCGACCTGTCCGCCCGCTCCGAGCACGAGCGCACCGAGCGCGGACCACTTCGCGAACGAGCGGGCCGTGTCCGAGCGAGTGCGGCCGGACAGCCACACCTGCAACGCCAGCGCCGCGTAAGCCTCCATGCCGAGCGGTAGCGTGATCGCTGAGTTGATCGTCCAGCCGTCCGCGATGCCGGGCAGCGGGGTGATCTCACCAAACCCGGTGAGCTTGCCCAGCTCGACCCAGCCACCCCAGATCGAGACGAACGCACCGAGCGCGATGAGCACGATGGGCCAGCGCCGCACCTGCGAGCGGGTCCGCGACCAGCCCACACGACGCCCTTGCGGCACGGTGTGCGCGGGTGTGTCTACGGCTGTGCTGACCTGCCCTGCGGCAATCACCGGGTCCTGATCGGACACCTGCGGCTGCGCCGGGAGAACCGGTGTGTCCGTGTCCGTGTCCGGCACGGTCGGCGCGGGCGACGCGTCCACGTCCGGCGCGGCGGGCGTGACCGGCGCAGGTGCGGCCGTGTCGAGATCTGCGGGCGCGGCAGCGAGCGCGGGCACCGAGTGCAACCGGCGCTCGTGCTCGGTGTCGCGGTCGCCGGTGTCGGTGTCGTCGAGCACGGCGAGCGCGGCACGGGCCTTCTTGGCCCCCACGCTGAACCTGTCCATCACACCGCGCAGCGACGGCTTCTCTCCCGTCTCACTGGCCAGCGCACGCACGCGCGGGATCAGCTCGTCCAAGGGCATGGGGTAGGCGCTGGTCATCAGTGGGCTCCCCTCACGAGAAGACGCGTCGAACGGGTGATCGAGCGGGCAGAGCCCCAGGCGGCGAGGCGCGGGACGTAGAGAAGTGCGAACGCGGCTAGCAGCGCGGGAATCCCGTACGCCAGCACCTGCGCCACCGGCTCATCGGGCAGCCCGGTCACGATCGCCCACTGTGTGGCGGCGATGCCGGCGGTGAGTACGAGCAGCTTCCACAGCAGCACCGCGAACACGACCGCGACACTGGAACCCAGCAGCAGCAACAACATCGGCTCGTTGGTCATCGTCCAGCTCCGTTCCTGGCGGCGGGCTTGCGGGCGGCGATCGCGTCGGCGGAGTACTGCGCGGCCAGCACACAGGCTTCGTCGTGCTCGGGGTGGGAGCGGTCGCGGGTGATCGGCCGCAGCAGGTTCACGCAGCGCTCGAACCAGGCGGCGACCTCACCCGGCTTGGCGTTCATCGAGGGGCAGTTCTCCGTCATCGCGGCCATGACATCGCGCAGTGACAGGCGAGTGGCGGCAAGGGGGTTGGTGGCAGGCATAACACGTAGGGGTCCTGTCTGTGAGGTGATGGGAGACCCCAGGCGGGCGGAGCGTTCGTGGCGGTTCGAGCCGCCCGGCCTGGGGTGGGATGTGGCGGTGCGGGAGGAGAGTCAGGGCAGGTACCCGAGCTTCAACGCTTCGGTGTGCGCGGCCTGGATCTCGCCGGTGGTGCAGTTGCGCTCGATCGTGTGGCGCTTGCGGGCGGCGGCTTCGGCCGCTTCCAGGTGATCGCGGTGGCCCGATCCGCTCAGGAAGTCCGCGTGGTGCTCTTCGCGGATGGCCCGGATCAGGTTGATGACCTTGTCCTGCCGGATCGACTGTGACTGCATGGCGGTGCGCCCTTTCCGTGCTGTGGATGGACTTCACGGTGGGGTGTGGTGAACGCGCGGGCGGTGGCGTGCGTGACGTATTCGTCCTGGACGCTTGCGTCACTGGCGGTTCGAGCTACCCGCCGCGCTATGAGCAGTGGCAGCGCTTGCAACAGGTCTTGCAACGTGAAGCGACCGGGCCTGCACAGTTACAGGCATGGTCGGGCGCGGCGGTGGGGTTGTTGAACATCGTGAGGTCTCCTTCCTGGTCAAGGTGCTTGAGCGCGGCGGTGAGCAGCCGGCCACCGCGTCATCACCAGCCGTCGGCGCGACGACGTCGGGCAGCTGGTAGAGCGCGGCGGTGGTGCGGTGGCCGGTACGTGCTTGGCGGTTCGAGCGGCCCGCCGCGCGGGTGGCGCTGTGGCAGTGATCAGTCCTGCTGCCGTGGTTGCCACTGCGCAACGGCGTCGCGTTCCATCTGCGCGATGCGCTGGCGGATCACCTTCTCGGCGGTGTCGGTTTTCGCGGAGTTGGCGATCTCGGCGAGCACTCGGCGCAGTTCCTCAACTGTGCTCACGGCGTGCTCCTACTCCCAGACGTTCTTGGCCTGGTTGGTCTTCCTGTCCTCCGCGCAGGAGCGCCAGAGTTGGCACTCCGGGGCGCCGCAGGTGACGCCGTCGCCGTAACGGCCCAGGCGGATGCGCTTGCCGCAGTGGCGGCCGTGCTTGCCGGTCGGGGCGGTGCAGTGGGTGGCGCTGGACTTGGTTCCGAGCTTGTTGAGGAGAGACACTGGGCATGCCCTTTCTCGGTCTGCTGATCGGGTGGGGTGGTGGAACCTGGTCCGGCGGGGCGTACTTGGCGGTTCGAGCCGCCGGACCAGGGCGAATGAGAGCGTGGTGCGGCTCAGGAGTCTTTGCCGGTGCGCAGGTCGGCAATCCACTGCATCTCGTGGTTGATCTCGTTGCGCGCCCACGCCTTCAGGTGCGGCTGTTCGGCCGCGATGCGGTTGAGGATCGCGATCGTTTGCCGTGACCAGACGATGTTCGCTTGGGTGGAAGAGCCGCGGCCGGGCCGCTTGCGCTTGTGGTTGCGGTACTCGTCTTCGATAGCCGACACGGTGAACCTCCTTGGTGTGCAACAGGGACGTGAGGAGCTCGGGGCGAAGTCAGCGGGATCAGCGCGGCTTGGGGGCCTTGGACGGGCCGCACTTGCAGCTAGGGGCACCAACAGGGCTTCTTCGTCTTGCCCTGCTCGGCCCTCTTGTGGCCGCATCGCGTGCACCAGTCGATCCCTGGACGGGACATGGTCGGGTCCTTCCTGTTCGGGTGGGGTGGTGGAACCTGACCCGGCAGGGCGTGAGTGGCGGTTCGAGCCGCCAGGGCAGGGCGAAGTCAGTGGCGCCGACCGGGCTCGGCCGGGCATCGGTACTCGTAGGTGCCCGCATGCACCCGGACCGGTTCACCGAAACCGGGGATCGACCAGCACCGTTTTGAGGTCACAGCCGTCGCGGCAGTCCTGCACGGTCTGGGTGGGCACTCGCACGAACGACACGCTCATCAGGCCACCGCCCGGACCGCGAGCGCGCTGAGCAGGGCCACCGGGTCGAAGACCATCCGGCCGCCCTCGAAGCTCTCGCCAGTCCTGTCGAGCAGTTCGATGACCTGAGCAGGTTCGAGGTGGTCCCACACCCACACGGTCTGACCGCCCACGACGCCGTACGCGGCAATCTCCGCGTAGCTCTTCCGGTCCACCACCTGCACCGCAGCGTCCAGTGCCAGCGCCCACGACGCCACCGCGTCAGTGATCTCCCGCAGCCGGGCGGCGTACCCGAGCTGCAGCGACACCAGCAGGCCATGACCGCTGCGGTGACACACTTCCGCGTTCACCACCGCAGGAGCGTCCGGGTGCTCACGCAGCACGCGCGCGGCCAGTTCGAGCAGACCGACCATTTCGTTCATCACGCAGCCTCCATCACGTCAGTGGTTTCGTTGCTCTCACAGGTGATCTCGAAGCAGGGCCAGCACTGCCGCGTGCTGGTCGGCACCACGTACAGGGGGTCTTTGCCGCACGTGCGGCAGATCCGGCGGGCGAGGTTCGCTTTCGCCAGGGCGGTCCATTTCGCGGGTGTCATCGGCCGGACCGGCAGCGAACGGCTGATCAGGTAGAGGCTGGCGAACCAGCGCTTCTTGGAACGGTTGTGGCGCCCGTACAGCACCGCCACCGGGTCCTGTCCGCCCGGCCGTCGCCCGATCGCACGGAGCTGGCGGTAGGTGGCCAGCTTGTCCCGTGGCGCACAGCCGTGGGACAGCAGCGGCAACCCGTCGTGCGTGCCGCGTGTGTACTGCGGCGCGTCCGACCACGGCACCGCGGCGAGCACCCACGGGTACTGACGGCGGCCCACGGCTACAACACCGCCAGCACGACCAGGGCGACGCCCACCAGCAGCAAACCGGCCATCAGCAGATCAACAGCCCGCCGCACAGCGGTGTACTTGGCCCGCACGATCACCGACAACCGGCACACGTCCACCGCCACCGCGGTCGCCGGCATCTCCGCGTCGAACTGCTCCAGCAGCTCAGACGGGCGCTCCACGAAGCCCGCGAAGTGCGGGAAGCCGTACCTGTCACCCACGCGGAACCTCGGACGCACCGCCGACAACAGCAGCAGCACGCTGAGAAACATCGGCAGCGCGGCCAGCCAGACCAGCACTTCAGCCACCACCGGAAGGCCCCGCGTCGTCAGCGCGACCACACCCGCCAGGAACCCGCCGAACAACGGCAGCAACAGCGCAACCTTGGTGTCCGCGCGGCGCAGCTGGTCTGCCACGTCCGCCTGCGCCTGCTCGACACGGGCCAGGACCTGTTCGCTGTACCCGGCCATCAGGCCACCTCAGCCAGCGTGTGCACACCCGACACCGGCGCACCGGCCTTGTTCGCGGCCGACCAGAACGCATCGGCCCGCCGCTGCGCACGCTGCCACCGGCTGTAGGCCAGCCTCGTGCGCTCCTGGGCGTCGAGGTGCTTGCCCATCACGTTGCCGAGCGCAGCCCGGTAATCAGCACGGCCAGGCCGCTCCCGAACCAGCTGACTGATCGAGGCGACCTGCGTCGCCAGGTGGAGCATCGACTTACGTGCCTTGAGGTAACCGGCGCAGGCCTGCTCCTCGGCCAGACGGAACGCAGCCAGCGGGGACACAATGCTCTTGATCTCAGGCATGAAAGAATCCTTTACGTTTGCAAATGATCGAGGGAAGCGCCTACCTGCGGAAACAGACGTCTCCGCAGTAGTCGCAGACCGTTGGGTCCCGGAACCTCACCGGCCCGACAAGCCGCGGACGATGAGGAACCGGCACTCGAAAACGGTCTTGAGCGCTCTCAAGGGGTCAGCCTCGGCCGTAGATCTCCCGGCATCGGCGTCCAATGCCTCACGTCGCTCACCGCGCAGCACGCTGCGCAGGTCGTTGCGGGCTATCGCCAGGCCGTGAGGCCCGACGTGCTGCCAGGGGTGCAGGTTTTGCTGACCCTGTTCAGTTGTCAAAGAACATGACCGGCGACGGTGGCGTCCGGCCTGGCAGCCCGGTCCTGCGCGTCGAGTCGCTGAGTTGTGCTTCGCGTTGCCCTGCGGCTCTGGTGGGCCGCGTTGACAACGCAGACGAAGCTACCAGGTGCACTAGTGCACCGGCAAGTGGTGAACTAGTGCACTGTTACGATGGCCGCCTGACCTGGTGTTCTAGTGCACTGATAGCGTGGGTGCACTAGTACGCTGGACCGTGCAGAAGGAGGCGCACGTGCCATCGATCGAACGACCTGAGCCGCCGTACTTGCAGGTGGTCCGTCACATCCGCGAGCAGATCAAGTCTGGTCAGCTCAAGGACGGTGATCGCGTGCCGTCTACGCGAGAGATCGCCACCACGTGGAACGTGGCCATGGCCACGGCAACGAAGGTGCTGGCCACGCTCCGCTCCGAAGGTCTCACGCGTGCTGAGCAGGGCGTTGGCACAGTTGTGCAGACAAAGCAGGCCCTGCACCTTTCGGCGCAGGATCGCGCGATCTCCATTCACCGCACCGGCAAGATCTACCCAGACGGGCACTACGCGAAGATCCGCAGCGCTGAACTCCGCCCTGCACCCGAACTTGTCGCTGACGCGCTCGGCCTCGAACTGGGCGCACCCGTCATCCGTCGCGAGCGCACCACGTACACGGCTGAGGACACGCCTGTCTCAACGTCGGTGTCGTGGTTCGACGGGGCATTGGCCGGCGTCGCGCCTAAGCTCCTGTCGACGGAGCGGCTGAAGCAGGGGACAACTCGGTATGTCGAGGAACAGACTGGACGTGTAGCCGTGGGCACCTATGCACAGCACGCGGCGGGCTTCGCGTCAGATGACGACGCGGAGTCCTTGAACGTGCCGCCGCAGTCCGCAGTTCTGATCAGCCGCAATCGTTATGTGGACCGTGACGGTGGCGTTGTCGAGTACGGCGAGTCAACCGCACTTCCGGGACACTGGGTTTTCTACGAGTACACCAACGAGGGCACCGCATGAAGCACATCCACAGCGGCAAGGTTCGAGACCTGTACGAGTTGGACGGCGGCGACATTCTGCTTGTCGCGTCCGATCGAGTCTCGGTCTATGACGTCTCGCTGCCAACTCCGGTGCCCGACAAGGGTGCGCTGCTGACGCAGTTGTCCGCGTGGTGGTTCGACCGGCTGAGCCACGTCGTGCCCAACCACGTCATCTCGACCACGGATGTACCTGCTGAGTTCGCCGGGCGGGCAGTTCGTTGCAAACCGCTGCAGATGATCCAGGTTGAGTGCATCGCCCGCGGCTACCTGGTGGGTCTTGGTTTGCGCGAGTACCGGCGTGACGGCGCTGTCTCCGGTGTGCAGCTACCGTCTGGACTCGTTGAGGCCGATCGTTTGCCTGAGCCGATTTTCACGCCAACGACGAAGATCTCGGAGACCGGGCATGACGAGTTCATGACCTTTGGTGATGTCGTCAACATGGTCGGCAAGGAAACAGCCGATCGGCTCCGGGACCTGACGATCGAGATCTACCAGGCTGGCGCAGAGCACGCCTTGAAGAACGGCATCATCATCGCCGACACGAAGTTGGAGTTCGGCATTGACTCGGACGGCGTTCTGACGCTGGGCGATGAGGTGCTGACGTCGGACTCCTCGCGGTTCTGGCCGGCCGATGAGTGGACACCTGGACGCACACAGCATGCGTTCGACAAGCAGTACGTGCGTGACTGGTCGATGACCACCGGGTGGGACCAGACGCCACCCGGCCCGGCGATGCCGCCCGAGGTCGTGGAAGCAACGCGGCAACGGTACGTCGAGGTGTACGAGCGAATCACCGGGAAGAAGTGGGACGACAGGGAGGCCGTGTGATGGAGGAGAGGCAGCACTACTCATCCAAGCACCTGATCGAAGATGTCGTCGGGCTGTTGAAGGCGAGAGGCTTGGAGCCGCAGCGCGATCCTGCGCTGCGCTGGGATCGCAGCATCGGCGCCAGCAGGCTTCTGCGTGGGTTGGGGATCGCGGACCTGGAAGACCACCAGGGCGCGCTGGATCCCGACAGTTCGATCAACTACAACCGTCGCATCCACGGCGACTAACTGAAAGTGGTTAGCCCCCAGGCCCCTGTGATCGGCTTAAGGCCGGTGGCGGGGGCCTTTTCCAGCCTGCGGTTCGTACATGCCAGCGGCAGAGGCAACCTGTACGTGTGCCTGAACTAACTCAATTAAGAGCTTAATAAAAACCGCTCAAAACGATACCTTGCGCACGACTCGCACTTGAAGTATAAAGGATCATGCCTACCTCTGCCGCAGATATAGAATCCGCAGGCCACTATCAACCCTTTGTTTCCTTCCAAAAATGGATAGACTTTGACCACAGCAGAGGCATCTCACCCAATGTAATGCGGCTAGACGCAGCGCTGCGCTCATTCACAGAATCCACCACAGCCGCGCAAAGCCAAGTGGTCGAAAGAGTCAACAAACGTCTGGCACGCCAAGCCGCAGCTGAGTCAGTGGCCGTTGAGGGTTTCTACGAACTAAAGCCCGGCGAGAGTCGCTCAATCGCGGTAGACGCAGCGAATTGGCAGCAAATCCTGTCGCGTCAATCCGACGTAGGCGAGATGCTATTCTCCTCACAACTTGATGCGTTCGACTACGTAAGCCTGCATATTCAAGAAGGATCCCTAGTCACTGAACGGTTCGTCAGGGAGTTGCACGAAATATCCTGCAAGGCTCAGGATACATATACGGTGCACGTCCCGAACGCCAGTGGCGGATACACAGAGCAGCAGCGCGCGCTACGTAAAGGTGAATACAAAGACGAACAGAACGTTGTCACCCAGCGCGGAGGAAATACGTTCTGGTACTGTCCCCCTGAGTTGGTCCCTGTCGAGATGTCACGCTTCATCGACGAATTGCGATCAAGTCGCTTTGTCGAATTTCAGCCTCAGTACCAGATCGCCTACGCCCACTACGCACTTGTTCACATCCATCCGTTTAGCGACGGAAATGGCCGCGTAGCACGAGCACTTGCTTCCTATTACAGTCAACTCGCTTTCGGAGTTCCATTTATCGTCTACTCCGACCGGAAGCAGACGTACTTCCAGGCACTCGAAGCGACTGGGCGCGGGGACTGGCAAATGCTCACTGAATACGTCGAAGATCGCACAATTTTGACACTAGATTTCGCTCGGCGAGAAGTGAACTCAACCGGCGCGAACACACCAGAAGCTCAAACCGCGCACCTCATCGCCACCATTGAGAAACATCGCGGAGAGGTAGTGGCGAATCTACTTGAAGTATCTCAATCCGTCCGCACAGTACTTGAACAAAAGGTGAGGAGTGCGGTAGCCAAAATATCTGATATCACCAAGGACTCCGGGGTTCGATACACGGTCGAAGACGGCACAAGATATGACAATCCCGGAGGCGTCGGATACGGGGTTGCCGCACCGATAACAAAACTTATAGTCAGTTTCGCAGCGATCCCGGAAGCGTACGCCCGAACACTTTTTTACACTCTATACACAACCGATGTTGCCGAGAGATTCTGCGTCGAGGTTGCGGTCGCAGATGGCACGCTATCGTTCTATATTGGCGGCGACGGTCGGCATAACGGAACAGATTCACTCGGCCTTCAATACGAGGACTGCCACCCCACCTTGACATCTGGCACAGTTGACCAGATTGACCTTCTTGTCGACTCGGCAATTGCAGCGACTATTGCGCGTCTTCAGGAGAAGATGCACCTGATACTTCGGCGCGCCGGGCGCCTCGACCCACCCTGATGTTCTTCGCTGGATGCGCCGTTGACTCACGCAGGGAAGAAAGTCCACTATGGACTACTCAGTCTCATGGGCAGTCTCATACATGGTCGTTCAGGAGCGTTCACCCTTGACCGGGCGGAGCTGCTGACCAGCAAAAAGGACCTCAGCGAATGTGTCCGTACGATCATGCCAGCTCCTTGAAAGCGGGAGACGGGCAACCGTCCGGGGGTTCAAATCCCTCCGCTTCCGCTCGTGGGTGAGGTGGGTCGACGGAAAGCGTCGACCGTCCTCGCTCCAGGTGTCTTCTGGGGGCCGAGCCCCCAGACCCCAGCCGGGGCCCGCCCCGGACCCCGGCCAGGCCTTTCTGGGTCGTTCAGCGGCGCGCCACGGCCAGCAACCGGTGGCTGCCGACCTTGAACGCACCCCCATCGGTGTCGCCGAACAGCTCGACAGACGCGAACCCGGCCGCCCGCAGCATCCGAGTCAGCTCACCAGCCGTGTAGACGTGCTGCACGGCGGTAGACCGCTGCATCCGCACCCCGTCGCTGAAGGTGAAGTCGATCAGCAGCCGCCCCGACGCGACGTCGTACGAGTTGACGGCGACCATGTCGACGCCACCCGCGGACAGCTCGATCGAACCCGGCAACGACGGCAGCAACGACTCCGCCGCACACGAATAATCGATCACGAGGACCGGTGCGGCAGCCGCGAGATCCGCCAGAAAGCGGCAGGATCCCGGGTGATCCAAATAGCCGAAACTGTTGCCCATGCAAAGAGCCAGATCTGCGCGAACGCCCTGAGACGCCAGCGAGGAAATGTCTCCCAGCCGCCAGTCCAATGCGGGGGCCTGCGCGCGGGCGTGTTCGATGGCCTCGGCGGAAATGTCGACACCGGTCACGGTGTAACCGCGGCGAGCCAGCTCGATGCTGTGCCTGCCGCTTCCGCACGGCGCGTCCAGCACGCGGGTCCCGTCGGCGAACCCGACGACGAAGTCGATCTCGGCGACCGTCTGGGAGGGCTGGACCGCGCCGCGCCAGAAGGTGTTGGCGAGGTCGGTGAAGAACGAGGTGTACCAAGTCAAGGTAGAAGCTCCTGGTGCGCACAAAACACGTAAAGGGACGTGTGTGTCACCGGGTACGGCGAAGGCACCCGGTGTGTCCGGGGGTGCCCATGGCATCGACCTCGTCTGGGTGAGTGCGTCAGAAGGCTCTACTCAAGCACACCCGCGCCGACCAGCAGAAGCGATTTAAGAGACGGAACGCGGCGTGGAGAAGCGGATCATGTTCCCCGACGGGTCGCGGAACGCGCAGTCGCGGACGCCGTAGAACTGGTCGATCGGCTCCTGCATCACCTCGGCGCCGGCCGCGCGGACCTGTTCGAACTTCGCGTCCACGTCGTCGATCTCGAAGATGATGCCCTGCAGGGATCCCTTGGCCAGCAACGCGTTCAGGGCCTCGTAGTCGGTCGGCGGGATGGGCAGGCCGATGCGGGACAGGCCGATCTCGATGTCCGGCTGGTCCGCCGGACCCACGGTGAGCCAGCGGTAGTCCTCCACGGACTCGTCGGTGCGCACTTCGAGGCCGATGACGTCGCGGTAGAACTTCAGGGCGGCGTCCTGGTCGTGGACGAAGAGGAACGTGTGCGAAAGCTTCATGCCACGAGACCCTAGGTAGAGCTGGGGCGCGTCGCTTCTCGAAACCTGCTCGGTCGCGTCAGGCCCTTCAGGTGGCATCCCGGTACCGCGGCCAGCGAGTCGTGCACGCGTGCCCGGTAGGCGGAGGGGGTTTCGCCGACGAGTTCGGTGAAACGGGCCGAGAACGAGCCGAGGGACGTGCAGCCGACCGCCATGCAGACCTCGGTCACCGACAGGTCGCCCAGGCGCAGCAACGCCTTCGCGCGCTCGATTCGCCTGGTCATGAGGTAGCCGTACGGGGTCTCGCCGTAGGCGGCGCGGAACTGGCGGGCGAAGTGGGAGGGTGACATCAGGGCGGCGCGGGCCATGGCGGGTACGTCCAGCGGCTTGGCGTACTCGCGGTCCATCAGGTCGCGCGCCCGGCGCAGGTGCGCGAGGTCCGAAGGCGTCACGACGACCAGCATGCCACCGAGGGCACAGCTGTCCGCGCTCTGCTCACGCTTTTCTCCGGCCGAAGGTTGCCCTCGTCCCAAATAATCTTGCGTGTTTTTTCGTGACCTCTTGACGCTTCCCCGGACACTGTGCGTGCGGTACTTTTCGCACGTCCAGCTGGCGCGTGCGGGGGCGTTGACGTCGGCGGACTGCATTGTCACGGGGGTCTTGGGGGATTCATTGTCCGGGAGATCGGTCGGCCGCGCTCTGCTCAGGTTCGCCGCTTTGACGACCGCGGCCGCGATGGCATTCGGCTCAACGTCCGTTGCTGCGTTCGGGCAAACCGAACCGACGGCCACGAGCACACCGCCGGCCGAGACCCCGACGCCCCAGCCGACCTCGCAGACGCCCCCGCCCCCGCCGCCGAGCAACGAACCGGCGCCCCCGCCGATCCAGCTGGCGACCACCGGCAGCGTGAGCGGCGTGCTGTACGCCGACAAGGACCGCAACGGGCGGCAGGACCCCGGTGAGGCGATCGCAGGTGGCACGGTCACGATCTTCGGCGGCAGCGACAGCTCCGAGCACAAGGCCATCAGCGCCACCGACGGCAAGTTCGCGTTCCGCGATCTCACGCCCGGGACCTACCACCCCACCTACACGCTGGCCGACGGCTGGGTCGTGCACCACACCACGGCCGCCGGCGACCTGATCACGGTCGCCGCGAACCAGACGACCGAGGTGTCCGCACGGGCTGAGCGGCCCTTCTCGGAACAGCTCAAGGTGACCGCGTCGCTCGACCGCGAGAGCTACAAGCACCCGGCGAACGCGACGATCAAGCTGCAGCTCACCAACACCACCGACCGCCCGATCGACGGCATCCAGGCGGCCTGCGACCGCGAGGAGTCCGCGAACTCGCTCGGCCGCGCCGAGGGCTGGAAGCAGCTGAAGGGCAGCGGGCTCCGGATCGAAGCCGGTGACCAGCGCACGATCTTCATCGTCGAGGAGATCCCGGCGGGCGCCCGTGAGCAGGGTTCCGTCACGCTCGACTGCGACTTCGCACCGTTCGTCAACTGGAACCCCGACGGCCCGTCCGTGCACGACGAGGCGGCGGTCACCGGTGGCGTCGGCGGCTACACGATGCTGCTCGGCTACGACTGGAACGCCGACAACCGCGTCGACCCGGCCGAGGCCATCCACGGTGCGGAGGTCGTGCTGCTGCACCAGCAGACCGGCGTGCAGGTCGCCGAGGGGCGCAGCGGGCAGGACGGCAAGATCGAGTTCACCGGGCTGGCGCCCGGCGAGTACCGGGCGGTGGTCCTCGGCGGGTGGGCGTTCCGCGATGCCGGTCAGGATCTCGTGCGCATCACCGGCGAGCAGGGGTCCGGCTACCGGATCCTGAAGTACGCGAGGCCAGCGGACCTGCGCGGCGCGGTGAAGTTCGAGAAGACGCGCTACGAGTCGCACGAGACGGTGCGCATGTGGCTGACCGTCACGAACATCGGTGGCCAGACCGCTGAGCGCGCCCGCCTGGAGACGCCGATCAGGGAACTGGACATCCCCGAGTCGCAGTGGGGCGAGTTCGGCTACGGCGGTGCGGGCATCCGGATCCCCGCCGGCGAGTCCCGCACGTTCGAGGTCACGGGCAAGATCCGCGACATCTACGGCGGCCAGCTGCGCTTCTGGCGGTGGATCAGCTACCTGGGCCGGCCGAACCCGCACAACAGCGGGTTCGAGGGCCTGGCCGAGGTCGTGCAGACCAGGGGCGACATCACCGGCGTCGTCTACACCGACCGGAACCGCAACGGCCAGCAGGATCACGGCGAGGCTGCCGCGGACGTCGTCGTCGAGGCCAACGGCGGTGCGCCGCACGGCTACTTCAAGACCACCACGGACGTCTCCGGCCGCTTCTCGTTCAACGGCGTTCCGTCCGGCTCGTACTGGGTCGGGTACACGCTGGCCGACGGGTGGCTCGTGCACATCGAGGGCGATGGCCCGCAGAGCTGGGTGGAGCCGGGAGCCTCGGTCCAGCTCACCGCACGCGCGGAGCGGCCGTACCGCGAGACGTTGAAGGCGACCGTGGTGCTCGACAAGGCCACCTATGCGGTCGGCGACCTCGCGAAGATCACCATCACGCTGACGAACACCGGCGACCGCGAGATCAGCGGCATCCAGGCCGCGTGCAACAGGATCGGCGACGGCAACCACCTCGGCGGCAGCGACGAGGACCCGATGACCGGCTGGGGCGATCTGAGCTACTGGGGCAAGGGCGTGACGGTCGGCCCCCGAGAGACCCGGACGTTCGTCGTCACCGAGAAGGTGCCCACGGCGGCGCGCAACAAGCGCAGGGTGGTCATCGCCTGCGACTTCGCGCCGAACCCCGGCTACAACACCGATGGCCCGTACGGCTTCGACTGGGCCAGCGTGCCCGGTGGGTCTGGCGGTCTGACGGGACCGCTGTACCACGACCGCAACGGCAACTACGTGGTCGACGCGGGCGAGGCCATCCCCAACACCCGGATCCTGCTGCTCACCGACAAGGAGAACGGCTTCGCCGTCGCCGAGACGGTGTCGGACGACCAGGGCACGGTGCGCTTCGAGCAGGTTCCGCCGGGCAACTGGTGGGCGTGGGTCGACGGGCCGTGGAAGTTCGAGGGTGAGTGGGGCGGCCACGTGCAGGTCTTCGGCGACGTCGTCGCGAGCTCCGGCTTCCCGGTCGTGCCCGGCCCGCCGCCCGGACCCGAGCCGGGTGGCGACCCCGGCACCGGCGATCCCGTGGACACCGGCGACACCGACGACAGCGCCGGTGGTGGCACGGGCAGTGCGCTCGCCAAGACCGGTGCCAGCGTGCTCGGGCTCGGTGTGCTCGCCGTGCTGCTCGTCGCCTTCGGCCTCGGCGCTCGCGTAGCCGGCCGCCGCAGGACTTCTTGATCCATCCGCACTACTCATGGGAACCAGATGTCCGAGAGATCCGCGAGAACTGGCCTGCTCAGATTCACGGCCCACGCCGGCGCGGCGATGCGCCGCAAGTCCGCACTCAAGTAGCGCCGAGTGCGTTACACCTTGAGTCCAACCTCACAAGCTCCCTCCACAGTGGAACGTTTGAGGCCGGAAAGGGCTTCCACCTGCGGCGAAGCTGAGGTAGCTTGACCGCGTTCTGCAGACACGTGCGGGGGCTTCGACGTCTGCGAGCCACACCGACTTCGGTCATGGGGGATTTTTCTGTCCGAAAGAACGGTCAGCCGTGCCCTGCTCAGAATCGGGGCTTTGACCACCGCCGCGCTGCCGGAGTTCGGTGGTGCCACCACCGGCGCGCTCGCGCAGGTGGTCCTCGAGGGTCCGTGGCGGGTCGACTACCGCCGGATCAGCAACAAGTTCTTCCTCGTCAAGGCGCGCGAGGAGCTGCAGGTGCAGTTGCTCTTCCGGGTGCCGGGTCCCGAGGCAGAGGACCCCGGCCATCTGTTGCCGGAGGACCAGGAACCCGGCACGAACACTCCTCCCGTCAAGGCTTCCGCGGGTGGTGGCGACGAGGCGCTGGCCAAGACCGGTGCCAGCGTCCTGGGACTGGGCGTGCTCGGCGCGCTGCTCGTGGCGTTCGGCTTGGGCGCCAGCGTGTTCGGCAGTCGCAGGACTGCATAACAACTGAATTCGCACGTGGCCGGTGCTCGTCACGAGTGCCGGCCACACCATCCTCGGAACTAGGGGGATTCATTGTCAGAGAGATCGATCAGCCGCGCCCTGCTGAGAGCCGGGGCCCTGACCACCGCTGTCGTCCTGGCGTTCGGCGGAGCCACCACCGGTGCGCTCGCGCAGGAGCCGGAGACGCCGACGTCGAGCGTCGAACCGGCGCCGACGCCTACGAGCGAGCCGAGCACGCCTCCGTCCACAACGGACCCGGCGCCGCCGTCACCGACCGAGTCCACGCCGCCGTCCTCGAGCGAGCCCACGCCACCGAGCGAACCGTCCGCACCCGCGGAACCGAGCACGCCGGTGCCGTCCACGACTCCGTCCACCTCGACTCCGTCCATTCCGGACACAAAGCCGGAGGAGGAGAAGAAGGAAACGCCGCCCGCCGCTCTCACCGGCGAGCCGCGTCCGGATCTCTCCGTGACGGTCACGCCTGACAAGCCGGAGTTCCTGCCCGCCGAGGACATCGGACTCACCCTCACTGTCAAGAACAAGGGTGAGGCGCCGGCGACGGACATCAGGCTCGGCTACGAGTCCAGCCAGGCCTGGCTGGCCGCCGGCGCCGCTGACCTGAGCAGCCGCCCGTCGCTCGCGCCGGGTCAGGAGAAGTCCTTCCGCGTGGCCCTGCGGCCGACGTCGTCAACCTCGGACTCGGTGCATTTCCAGTTCCGCGCGACCGTGGACGGCGTCGGCGACCCGACGCCGGGCGACAACGGCACGAGCACTCACCTGACGATCCGCCAGCTCAAGGGCACCGTCACCGGTGTGCTCTACACCGACACGAACGGCAACGGCGCCTTCGACCAGGGCGAGGGCCTGCCGAATGTCACGTTCGGCACCAAGGACGGCTCACCGGACAGCTCGAACTGGAGCTACACCGACGCCAACGGCAAGTTCAACATGTGGAGCGTCGTCGCGGGCAAGCACACCGTGGTGAACGTCGACAACTACAGGTACGCGGTGCAGCCCGGTTTCACCGACTTCGTGGTGGAGCACAACAAGGAAACGAAGCTCGCGCTGCCCGTGGTCGCCCCGGTCCGCAACTCGTTGTCTGCGACCATGGCGTTCGACAAGGCGTCGTACCACGTCACGGACGAGGTCGGGCTGAACATCACGCTGAAGAACTCCGGCACCCAGCCGCTCCACCGCGTGGTCGCGGTCTGCGGTGGCGGCCTCTCCGGCCCGGAGTTCCTCAACAGCGACAACTTCTCGCAGCTGCACCCGGACGGCGAAGGCGTCACCGTGCCGGCGGGTGGTGAGACCAAGGTGTTCGTCACCACGAACATGCCGAAGATCAACAACCCGTGGATCTACGCCAACTGCTGGTTCGGCAACGTCGGCCGCAACATCGGCACCTACACGTGGGTGGGCAACGTGTCCGCGAAGGTGCACGGCCTGCACGGTGACTACTCCGGCCGGGTCGTGAACGCCGAGACCGGTGCCCCGATCCCCAACGCGCGCGTCAACGTGCTCGACCCCGTCACGCGCCGCCCGCTCAAGGACGTCATCAACGCCGACGGCAACGGCAACCTGAGGATCTACGGCCTGACGCCGGGCAAGACCGTCCTCCAGGTCGCCGGCACGTGGAAGCCGCAGGACGGCAACGAGTTCGTCATCGACGTCGTCGCCGACACCACGACGACCCGCGATCTCACCGTCGTGCCGAGCGACGTCGTGGTTCCCGACGCCGGTCACCGTCCCGACATGGCGATCACCATGAAGTTCGACAAGGACACCTACGACATCGCCGAGCCGATGCGGGTCAACGTCACGGTGAAGAACGTCGGCACCGGTCGCGAGGCCGAGGTACGCCTGGAGAACGACTACCAGAACCCGAACATGCGACTGCTGGAGTTCGACCGGTCGCAGTTGGGCGAACTCGCCGACACCACCAAGAAGGTGTTCCTGTGGCCGGGTGAGAGCCGTGAGATCACGGTGGTCGGCACCGCGCCGTACTTCATGGGCAACGACGACAAGGTGTCGCTGGCGCTCAGGCTCTTCACCCCGATCGACCACGGTCCCGCCAACAACTCCGCGTCGGCGACGGCCTCGGTCACGTACAAGAGCGGTGACGCGGCAGTCGTGCTGTACGCCGACGCCAACAAGAACAAGCGCAAGGACGCGGACGAGCGGACGTTCTCGAACGCACGGGTGTTCGTCAACGGCGGGAACCGGCCGTACAAGTCGGTGGAGGCCACGACCGACGCATCCGGGCGCGCGGTGTTCACCGACCTGCCCGTCGGCCTGTTCCAGGTGTACGCCGAGTACCTCGACGGCTGGGTGCGGCCTTCCCGCGACCAGATGACCGTGAGCGCCGACGCCGAGACCGTGTTCGAGCTCGGTGCGGAGCGTCCGCTGTCCGACAACTTCTTCGCGACGTTGAACTTCACGAAGGAGGAGTACGCGGCGGGCGAGAGGTTCGAGGCCGACATCACGCTGGAGAACCGCACCGGTGCGGACCTGCCCGCGGTGAACGCGCTCTGCAGCGGTCCCGGCGAGCCGGGCGAGATCTACAACGACGGTTCCGGCTGGGGCGGTCTGGCCTGGGACGGTGGCGGTGTGTCGGTCCCGAACGGCGAGAAGCGCACCTTCCGGGTCTCGGGTGACCAGCCGAAGGAGTCGGCGTCCATCGGTTACGCGACCCTTCACTGCTCCTTCGCTCCCGACTTGTCGGACCCCGGTGCCGCCCACGCGGGCGACGAGTTCCGGGTGCCCGGCCTGCGCGCCGACGCCGTCGGCATGCTGCTGACGGACGGCCCGAACGGTGAGGTCCCGAAGGACAAGACGACCGTCGTCGTGGTCGACTCCGGTACGAAGAAGGTTGTCGCGCGCACGGTCACGGACGCGGACGGCAAGTTCGGGGTCACGCAGCTGCCGGTCGGCAAGTACGACGTGGTCGTCCCCGGCCCGTGGAAGGTCGAGATCCGCCGGATGAACCCGTGGTTCCTCGTGCGGGCCGGCGGTGAGAGCTGGGTGCAGCTCTTCCACCTCGTGCCCGGTCCCGAGGTCGAGGACCCCGGCTACCCGCTGCCGGAGGACCAGGTCACCGTCACCCCGCCGGCCCCGGCTGGTCCGGCCGGTCCGGCCGGCGCCGGTGGTGCCGGTGGTTCGGGTGACGCGCTCGCCAAGACCGGTGCCAGCGTGCTCGGCCTCGGTGTCATCGGCGCGTTGCTCGTGGCCTTCGGGCTCGGTGCCAGCGTCATGGGGCGGCGTCGCACGGCATAGCTGAAATCCCCCTGCAGGGCCGGCACTCACGCTGAGTGTCGGCCCTGTGTCATCAGCGCCACACTTCGCCGTCCCGAGTGGAGTGTTAGCGTCGCTAACCGTTGGGTACCTGGGGGTGACATGACGGTCTGGGAAGCAATCGCGGTGGTGATCGCGGGTGTGTTCGCAGGCGGTATCAACACCGTCGTCGGCAGCGGCACGCTCGTGACCTTCCCGGTGCTTCTCGCCGTCGGCTATCCACCCGTGGTCGCGAACGTCTCCAACAGCCTGGGTCTGGTGCCCGGCTCGTTGTCCGGCGCGTGGGGGTACCGCGAGGAGCTCAAGGGGCAGAAGAGCCGGATCGCGCGGCTGCTGCCCGCGTCGATCCTGGGCGGGATCGTCGGCGCCATCCTGCTGGTGACACTGCCGGACAAGGCGTTCACCGCGATCGTGCCGGTGCTGATCGTGATCGCGCTGGTTCTCGTGGTGATTCAGCCGTGGCTCAACCGCAAGCTCGCTCACCGCAGAAGCCACAACGACGGCGGCGTGCTGCTGTGGATCGGGGTGTTCGCCGCGGGCATCTACGGCGGCTACTTCGGGGCCGCCCAGGGCGTGCTGGTCATGGGGCTCATGGGGGTGCTCGTCGCCGAGCACCTGCAGCGGCTGAACGCGGTGAAGAACCTGCTGACCGCGTTCGTGAACCTGGTCGCCGGCGTCATGTTCATCTTCATCGCCGACGTGGCGTGGCTCGCGGTGGCGCTGCTGGCCGCCGGGTCGGTGGTCGGCGGCCAGATCGGGGCCAAGATCGGCCGCAAACTCCCACCCGCCGTGCTGCGCGGCGTCATCGTGGTGGTGGGAGTCGCGGCGATCGTTCAGCTGCTCATGAAGTGAACGCGCGGGCTGCGGCCAGGAAGGCGTCGTTCTCCTCCGGCTCGCCGATCGTCACGCGGGTGCCCTCGCCCACGAACGCGCGCACGACGACCTTGTGCGCCAGGCAGTGCTCGTTGAACGCGGCCGTGCGCTCGCCCAGCGGCAGCCACACGAAGTTCGCCTGCGTCTCCGGCACCTCGTAGCCCATCGCCAGCAGCTCGCCGCGAACCCGCGTGCGCTCCGCGACGATCGCGCGGCAGCGGACCATCAGCTCGTCCTCCGCGTCCAGCGAGGCCATCGCGGCGACCTGCGCGAGGGCGTTCACCGAGAACGGCACGTAGACCTTGCGCAGCGCTTCGGCGACCTGCGGCTGGGCGACCGCGTAACCGATCCGCAGGCCCGCGAGGCCGTACGCCTTGGAGAACGTCCGCAGCACCGCCACGTTGTCACGACCGGCTGCCCACTGCTGCTTCGCGAGCTCGACGCCGTCCGGGACGTGCGCGTCGTCGACGAACTCCTTGTAGGCCTCGTCGAGCACCACGAGAACGTCGTTCGGCACCTTCGCGATGAACGCCTCGATGTCCTCGGTGCGCAACGCCGTACCCGTCGGGTTGTTCGGGTTGCAGACGAACACCATGCGCGTGTTCGGCGTGATCGCCGCGGCCATCGCGTCGAGGTCGTGCACGTGACCTTCGGTCAACGGCACCCGGACCTGCTTCGCTCCCGCCACGTGCGTGACGATCGGGTAGGCCTCGAACGACCGCCACGCGAACAGCACCTCGTCGTTCTCGGTGCAGGTCGCCTGGACGAGCTGCTGGCACAGGGTCACCGAGCCGCAGCCGATGGCCAGGTGGTCGGCAGGAACGCCGAGCTTGTCGGCGAGCCTGCCCGTGAGCTCGGTGCAGCCGGTGTCCGGGTACCGGTTGATGGCGGTGGCCGCCTCGGCGATCGCTTTGACGACGCTGGGGAGCGGTCCGGCGGACACCTCGTTGCTCGCGAGCTTGATGGCGCCGGGGATGGTCCTGCCGGGCACGTAGGACGGCAGGGACGCCAGGTCAGCACGGGTTCGCACGGTCATGCACGCGATCCTCGCATTGCTCCGTCCGATTGGTCACGTTGACTTGAGTTCACCCTCACGTGCAAGGGTGGAAAACATGACCATTACCCGCACCGAGACGCTATCCCTCACCGACGGCCGTGAGCTGCGGGTGACGATCGGCGAACCCGAGTCCGCCGTCCGTGGCGGGCTGGTGGTGCTGCACGAGGCCCGCGGTATGACCGCGGGGGTGCGGACGCTCGTCAGCAGTCTGGCCGCGGAGGGCTGGCTCGCCATCGCGCCGCACCTCTACGACGCGGACCGCGTGCACGGCGACGACATCAGGGACCAGGTCAGCAAGCTGTCGGGAGACCGGTTGCTGGAGGACACCGACGTCGCGTTCGTCTGGCTGGGACAGCAGGGCGTGAGCCCGGACCGCATGGGTGTCGTCGGTTTCGACACCGGCGGCACCGTCGCGATGGTGGTCGCCGCGAGTCGCACGATCGGGGCAGCGGTCACCGTTCAGGGACCGGGCATCCTCGAACCGCTCTCGGACGGACTGCCGGCGCTGGTGGACGTCGCGGGTGACCTCACGTGTCCGTGGCTGGGCATCTACCGCGACGACGACTCGGAAGAAGTGAGCAAGCTTCGAGATGCGGTGATCAGCTCCGAAACCGCTTCGGATGTGGTCCGATTCGACGTTTCCAGTGACGAAGCCTGGGTTCGTGCGCTGAACTGGTTCGACGCGCACATGAGGTAAGAGTCTTTACGGCGGATTGGAACCGAACCGTACTCCAGGTACATCTAAGGGATGCTTCGGACGGCTGACTGGGTGTAGCTGTGAGTAACACTCAGTGCTGCGGTGACGAGTAAGCAGTGCAGGGGGTTGTGAGGGATGGCTGAAGGCACTGGGACAGGCACTGAGACACCCGCGGTCTCGGCGGCGGCGACGACCACTCCGCTGAGCGCGGAACAGCTAGCGGCGGTGAAACCCGTTCTCCAGCACCAGATGCTGGTGGACAAGGCGGTGGCGAGCAGCGCCGCGGCCAAACTCGACCAGGCGGCGGACAGCGGCAAGCTGACGCTCGACGAGGACGCCGCGGATGCGTTGATCAAGGCGGTCGATGCCGCGCGCGACCAGGTGATGGACCTGTGGAAGCGCTCGAGCGACCAGCTTGCGACACCGCTGCAGTTCGGCGAGAACCCGGTCGCGAAGGCGATCAGCGCGCGGTTCTCCGAACTCGCCGTCGGTGAGGACTCCGGCGCGGCGAAGGCGTTGCTGGACCTCTACAAAGTCCTCGACGACATCAGCAACGCGCTGAGCAAGAACCGCGACAACACCCGCAACGCCGACGAGGAAGCCCAGCAGGGCTTCAAGAACGCCGGAGGGTCCTGGTGAGTCAGGGATCGCACGACAACAAGGGCAACGGCAACAGCGGCAAGGACGACAAGTCCCCCTACGACGACCAGAACCACCGCGAGAAGCTGTACGAGCCGATCGACTGGATGACGTTCTCGCACGTGGACCTCTACAACATGGTGCACACGGGCGTGAACCTCGCCGGTGCCCAGGCCGCGGCGACGAACTGGCAGAAGATCGCCGAGGACATCTCCGGTGTGCGGACGAACTTGCTCAAGGCCGTCGAGGACTCCGCGGTCGGCTGGGACAGCGAGTCGGCCCGGCTCGCCCGTGACGGTCTGACCCAGGTCACCAACTGGGTCGACGACACCGCGCACTACGCGCAGAAGGTCTCCGCGGCGATCACGACGGAGACCAACAACGTCGAGGCGGCCCGTGCCGCGATGCCACCGCCTCCCAAGGCGCCGGAACCGCCGGTGCCGGTGGAACCGCAGATCCCGCGGTCGGCTCTGCGCGACCGGCTGACGATGATCGACGGGGTGAGCGGGTTCGGTGGCATCGAGGACCTGAGACGCGACGCGCGGCTCGTGCAGACCACGGGCGAGTTCTCCGGCTTCGAGAACCTCGGCACCAGCACGGTCGACACGCTCGCCGCTGCCGACGCCTCGCACCGCGTCGCGGCGGACGTGATGGCGGCGTTCCAGCGCAACTCGGCCGCCGTCGACCAGACCGTGCCCGCGCAGTTCACGCCTCCGGTGAACCCGGTCAACCCGAACCCGACGCTGGGTGGTCCCGACACCGGTACCCGCACCCCGCCGCCGGACACCAGCACCGGTGGTGGAGCCGGCGGACCGGTCACGACCACGCCCGGCAGCACGAACCGCGGCACCACGAACACGTCGTCCCGCAGCTACGGCGGCGGTGCCGGTGTTCGCGGTGGTGGCGGAGGCTTCGGCGGTGGCATGGCCGGACGGACCTTCGTGCCGGGCAGCGGCAACCAGGCCGGTGGCGGTGGTGGTGCAGGCGGCAGCGGTGGCGCGGGTCTCGCGGCCGGTGTCAACGAGCGCTCCGGCGCGGGTGCCGCCGCGGCTGCCGCGTCGTCCGCGACCGGTGGCCAGACCAGGGCGTTCCAGAACCCGCTCGCGATGGGTGCGGCGCCGATGGCCGGTGCACCCGCGGCGGCGCAGGGCCGTGACGACGAGCGCGAGCACAAGAGCGCGAGCTACCTGGAAGAGGACGACAACGTCTTCGGCTTGGACCGCAAGGCGGCCCCGCCGGTGATCGGTCAGTGAGCGAACGCCAGTTCACGGTGAGTTCGCAGGAGTTCTTCCTGCTCTGGCAAGCCGTGCACGGCGAGGACCGCGTCGTGCCGCTCGGCACGCCCCACGTGGGCGCCACCCGAGCGGCGCGGCAGCGCCTCGTGGAAGAGAGCTCGCAGACCCTTCACGCCCGCGGGCTGGGCACCGTGCACCGTCCGGACCCGGACCTGCGCGCGTTGATCAGCGGCCTCGGCGAGTTCGACCGCGCGCTGGAGATCGCCTACTTCAAGGGCACCGAACTGGCCCGCGGCATCGCGTGCGCGGGCTGGACCGGCGCGTTCGCCGCCCGCGTGAACAACGACGTGCACCTGTACGCGTTCCGCCCGAACGCGCTGGCTTCGGCCACGGTGTCATCGTTGCCAGGCCTCGCGCCCGGCAGCGGCCGTTCCGTGAACGTGCGGTGGGACGACTACGTGCGCGCGGGCAAGGCCGGTGAGCAGGACGGCAAGCAGGCGTTCCTGGACGTGCTGCGCGCGGCTGGCATCCGCGAACCGGAAGCGCACGCCCTGATGCGCATCGTGACGTCCCGGATAGGTGGCGGCGAACTGGGCCTCACCGCTCGCAACCGCGACGGCGTGCCTCGTCCGACGGGTCGTTCGGTGTCGTGGCTGGACACCCGCGAAGGCCGCTACCTCCTCCGCAAGCAGGACGGCTGGCTCGTGCTGGCCCCGGCCGACGCCTCGCGGCTGACCTCGGCCGTGGACGAGCTCCTCGCGGCGGGGTAGTTCCACACTGATGGTGGACGTCCTGTCCGCCAATCACACATGGACGTGCGGTTCTGCCTCAACTAGACATGGGGCATGACCGACACCGACGTCGAACTGCTGTGGCGCCCCGACCCCACGAGGGACAACGGGATGACCGCCTTCCGCTCGTGGTTGCGCGATCGCGGGCACGACTTCCCCGACTACGAGTCGCTGTGGGAGTGGTCCGTCTCCGATCTCGACGGGTTCTGGGGCGCCATAGCTTCGTACTTCGACGTCCGGTTCCACTCCGCTCCCGAGCGCGTGCTGGGCTCCGCGGACATGCCGGGCGCCCAGTGGTTCCCGGGTTCGACGCTGAACTACGCCGAGCACGCCCTGCGCCGCGGTGCCGACGACGAGCTCGCCGTGATCTTCCACCGCGAGGACGGCTTCACCTCGTCGCTGACCTTCGGCACCCTGCGCTCGCGGGTGGCCGCTTTCCGGGCCGCCCTGGCCTCTCTGGGCGTCTCCGCCGGCGACCGGGTGGTGGCGCTCGTCCCCAACGCTCCCGAGGCCTTGATCGCCTTCCTGGCGGCCGCATCGCTGGGCGCGACGTGGTCCTCCTGCTCCCCGGACTTCGGCGCACGAGCCGTCGCCGACCGCTTCACCCAGATCTCGCCCGTGGTGTTCGTCGCCGTCTCGGGCTACGTCTACAACGGACGGTCCTTCGACTGCCGCCCGGTCGTCGAGGAGATCCGCTCGCAGATCCCCTCGCTGCGCGCCACGGTGTTGATCGACTACCTGGACAACGGCGCTTCCCTGCCGGACACGCTGTCGTTCTCGGAGCTGGTTTCCACACACGAGGGCGCGCCGCTGGAGTTCACACCGGTGCCGTTCGACCACCCGCTGTGGGTGCTCTACTCGTCCGGCACCACGGGCCTGCCCAAGGGCATCGTCCAGGGCCACGGCGGCATCGTCCTGGAACACCTGAAGATGCTCGCCCTGCACAGCGACCTGGGCCCCGGCGACCGCTTCTTCTGGTTCACCACGACCGGCTGGATGATGTGGAACTACCTGGTCGGTGGCCTCCTGGTCGGCACCACGATCGTCCTGTACGACGGCAGCCCGGCCCATCCGTCGCTGAACACGTTGTGGCACTTGGCCGAACAACACCGCGTGACCTACTTCGGCACCTCGGCCCCGTACGTCCAGTCGTGCCTGAAGGAGGGCCTCGACCCGTCCTCCCGCTACGACCTGACGGGCCTGCGCGTCGTCGGCTCGACCGGCGCACCCCTCACCCCGGAAGGCTTCCGCTGGATCGCCTCCGCCGTCGGCAAGGACGTCCAGATCGCCTCGGTCTCCGGCGGCACCGACCTCTGCACGGCGTTCGTGGCGGCCTCCCCGGACCGCCCGGTCTGGCTGGGTGAACTCTCCTGCCGAGCCCTTGGCGCCGCGGTCTTCGCGTTCGACGAGGCCGGCAATGCGGTGGAGGACACCGTGGGCGAGCTGGTGATCACCAAGCCGATGCCGTCCATGCCGGTCTTCTTCTGGGACGACGAGGACGGCTCGCGGCTGCGCGACGCGTACTTCGACACCTACCCCGGAATCTGGCGCCACGGCGACTGGATCCGCATCACCCCGCGCGGCTCGGCGGTGATCTACGGTCGCTCCGACTCGACCCTGAACCGAGGCGGCGTCCGCATGGGCACCTCGGAGTTCTACCGCGTCGTCGAGTCGATCCCGGGCGTCGTCGACTCCCTGGTGATCGACACCTCCGGCGTCTCCGAGGGCGAGCTGCTGTGCTTCGTCGTGCTGGACGGCGTCTCGTTGTCCGACGTGGAACCGTTGCTGCGCAAGGAATTGCGCTCGTCGCTTTCTCCGCGTCATGTCCCGAACCGCTTCGTGGCGGTGGCCGAGATCCCGCGGACGTTGAACGGCAAGAAGTGCGAGGTGCCGGTGAAGAAGATCCTCGCCGGCGTCGACCCGGATCGCGCCGTCAGCCGCGACGCCCTCCGCAATCCCGAGTCCCTCCAACCGTTCCTGGAACTCGCCTCGGGATGATCTAGGTCACTCCTGATCCGGTGAACAGGCGTTTAACGCCCCTCTCGAGGTCCTCGCGCGTGCCCTGACCAGCGCGTTCATGTCTTCGAGGGGGGCGTTTTGCAACTCGGTTGAGGACCTGTGTAACCTATGCGTCGTGGCCAAGGATGGTCCCGGGAGGCTTCGCCTAGTCTGGTCTATGGCGCCGCACTGCTAATGCGGTTTGGGGTAACCCCCCATCCCGGGTTCAAATCCCGGAGCCTCCGCAAGGCCGAGCCTCTTGAGGATCGGTTATAATTGAAGACCTGCGCTCGTAGCTCAACGGATAGAGCATCTGACTACGGATCAGAAGGTTACAGGTTCGAATCCTGTCGAGCGCGCAGCTCAGAGGCCCGGCACCAAGTGGTGCCGGGCCTCTGTGTCTCATTTTGG
>NZ_QLTT01000018.1 GCF_003269295.1 Lentzea atacamensis
GGGAAACACCCGGTCCCATTCCGAACCCGGTAGTTAAGCCCTTCTGCGCCGATGGTACTGCACTGGTTACGGTGTGGGAGAGTAGGTCGCCGCCGGACAATCGTTCAGAAGACCCCTGCGGGTCGAGCACTTCAAGTGCTCCCCGCAGGGGTCTTTTGCATGTCGTGGGCCGGCTCGATCCGAATTTCGCTTGCCCGTCCTGATGTCATGGACCCATGGACGCGCGAGTGCATCCCACCCTGGCATCGTTCGACGCCGACACCCTCGATCGGCTCGCAGCCGATCCGGTGCGCAACACGGTGGCTCTCACCTCACTGGACCGCGCCCGCCGCCTACCCTCCGCCGACAACCCGCCAACTCTGATCACCTTTCACGACAACGGCGAAGTGGTCGGCTCCCTGATCCGCACGCCACCGTGGCCGTTCCAGGCAGCCGACCTCCCGGTCGCCGCCGCGACCTCGCGGCGCAGATCGCCGCCGAAGTCGATCCGGAAGCCCCGGGAGTCACCGGCCCGAGGCAAAGATCACACGCCTTCGCCACCGCCTTCGCCACCGCCTTCGCCGCTGACCGCAGCTTCACCGAGTCCCTGGCGACCAGGCTCTATCGCCTGGGCACCCTGGTTCCGCCCACCTCTCCCGGCACCGGCCGCCTGGCGACCGAAGCCGACATCGAGCTCCTCGGCGCCTGGCGCAAGGCCTTCACCCGCGAAGCTGTGCCGGAGGCCCCGGACGAAGAGGCGACCGAGATCGTGCGCAGCTCCCTGCGCCTCGGCAACGGCCACGCCCTCTGGGAGGTGGACGGCACCCCGGTCGCCTGGGCCGCGGCCAGCCTCCCGCAGGTCGGCATGACCAGGGTCGGTCCGGTCTACACCCCACCCGAACACCGCAAGCACGGCTACGGCGCCGCCGTCAGCGCGTTGGCCAGCCAATGGGCGCTGGACCAGGGCGCCACCGACGTCATCCTCTTCGCGGACCTGACCAACCCGATCTCGAACTCGATCTACCAACGCATCGGCTACCAACCACTCGACGACTGGGCGGAGTTCTGGTGGAAGCGCTGAGCCATGACGACATCAAGGACTTCGTGGCGGTGGCCGGCGACTTCCTCGAAGCCGACCCCGTGAACCACAGCGTCCACCTCACCGCGGTGGACGCCGCACTGCGTGGAGAACGACAGCCCGCGACGCTGATCTCGTTGCACGACAACGGAGCTGTCGTCGGCGTGGTCACCCGGATGGATGGTCGTCCGCTGCACGTCGCCGCGATGCCGCCGGCCGCTGCTCCCGTCGTCGCGGAAGTACTGCGGGAGCGGGAGATCGACGAGGTCACCGGCACGCGGGACCGGGTCGACGCGTTCCGGAAGGTGTGGCGGGACGGCGGCAGAGAGGTCTACGCCCTGCGGCTCTACCGGCTCGAGGACCTGGTGGTGCCGCAGGTCCCGGGAGAGGCGAGGCTCGCGACCGCCGCCGAGAACGACCTGATCACCGAGTGGTGGATCGCGTTCGTGGCGGAGCTGGACGGTCTTTCGCGCGAAGACGCCGAGAAGCGGGCGATGGACAGCCGGCGGATGTCAGCCGGGCACGTCCTGTGGCTCGTCGACGGGGTTCCGGTGTCCTGGGCGGGGAGCACCACGCCGGTCGGTGGCGTGTCCAGGATCGGTCCGGTCTACACCCCGCCCGAGCACCGCCGCCACGGCTACGCGGCCGCGGTCACCGCGGCGATCAGCCGATGGGCGTACGAGGCGGGCGCCGAGCACGTCGTGCTCACCGCGGACCTGGCCAACCCCACCTCGAACTCCGTCTACCAGGGGATCGGCTTCCGCCCGGTCTCGGACTGGTCGGAGTACCGCTGGAGCTAGTGGCGCGACCCGGAACGTCGGCTGGGTGATTCACGCTCAGCAGGGCACCTCGCGGCACCGCCCGCGCCCCCGTACAACCAGTACGAGGACGCGGGGGCGGCACCACGATGCACCCGTCTGACCGCGAATTCGCCCGGCGACGTTCCGGGCCACGCCACTAGTCGAAGAGCGACGGGGACAGCGGGCGGTTCCGCACGTGCGACGAGAAGACGAGCGAGGTGGTGGTGTCGCCGTACCGCTGCATCACCTCGACGAGTTCCTCCAGCTCAACCATCGACCGGCAGACGACGCGCAGCAGCCAGCAGTCATCTCCTGTCACGTGGTCGGCATCCAGGATCTGCGGCAGCGCCAGCACGGTGGAGCGGAACCGGGGCGTGTCCAGGGACCGGACCCGGACGCGCACGATCGACTCGATCGGCAGTCCCAGCCGGGACGGCGACACCACCGCCACGAAGCCGGTGATCACGCCCAGTGACTCCAGGCGGCGCACCCGTTCGGTCACAGCGGGCGCGGACAGCGACACCTCGCGGCCCAGCGCGGTGAACGACATGCGGCCGTCGGCCTGCAGTAGGCTCAGGATCTTCCAGTCCACTACGTCGAGTTCCACCTGGAAATCATAAGGAGAACGGCCCGAACGCCTGGATTTCCGCATGTCGCGGACAACGTGGTCCCAGCAAGATCATGCGCATGACCAACGCACTGCGCTTCCCCGCCGCCGACCCCGCCGCCGCGGCGAGCTTCTTCGCCGCCGAGCTCGCGTTCGAGGCCGATCCCGACGACGTCCACCGCGACCTGCAGGACGGCAACACTCACGGTTACGTGCTGGTGGAGACACGGAGCCCGGAAGCGTTTGCGCAGGCCCGCATCCCCGGCGCCGTCAACCTGCCCTACCGCGACCTGCCCGACGAGCTCGACCTCGACCCGGACCTGGTCTACATCTGCTACTGCGAGAGCTTCCAGTGCAACGCCGCCACCAAGGGTGCGCTGGCGCTCGCGCAACGGGGGTACCGGGTGAAGCGGCTTGCCGGAGGCATCACGGCGTGGCGCGAGGCGGGTTACCCGATCGAGTCAGATGCGCACAGCGTCGTGGGTGTTTCTAAGGTCGCGTGTCATTGCTGAGTCAACCCGACATAGGCTCACATGTGTGACCGCACCGCGTTTGCTCGTCTTGCAGCCCTCGCAGTCCGACCCGCTGGCCAAGCTGGGTGACTGGCTGGAGGCCGACGGCATCGAGCTGCACCTCGTGTCGCTGCAGGACGAGCCCGCGCCGCAGAACCTCGACGGCTACCAGGGCGTGGTCTGCCTCGGTGGCGAGATGGGGGCGCTCGACGACGTGCAGCACCCGTGGCTCGCCGACGCGCGCCGGCTGCTGAGCAACGCCGTGGCGCAACAGCTGCCCACCCTCGCCATCTGTCTCGGCGCGCAGCTGCTCGCGGCCGCCACCGGTGGTCAGGTCCGAAAAGGACCGCAGGGGCCTGAGGTCGGCGTGCTGCTGGTGGCGAAGCGTGATGGCGCGGGCAACGATCCGTTGTTCGCGGATCTGCCCTGGACGCCCGACGTGCTGCAGTTCCACAGCGACGAGGTGCACGTGCTGCCGCCAGGCGCGGAACACCTCGCGGCGTCCCCGAAATACCCGAATCAGGCCTTTCGGGTAGGAACGAGTGCTTATGGTCTGCAGTTCCACATCGAGACGACCCCGGAAATCGTCTTGAACTGGGCGGCCAAGGATCCTGAATCGGCTGCGTGCGCCCGGTCGCACCACTTCGACCTGGACTTCCTCGCCGAGGCCCACCGCGACTTCGAAGAGGTGTGGCAGCCGTTCGTCACCAGATTCGCGAAGCTGGTGCGGGGAGAACTGGCGCCCGCGGGGTGTTCGGGCACACAACTTCCCTTGGTGTGACGTTACTTTCGTAGGTTATAAGGCATCCTGAGTACCCGGTACCGTCTCTCCAGAGCACCTTGTTCGATCCAGCCGGAGGATCAGTGTGGATCCCGCTCTTGTAGTGATCATCGTTGTCGTCACTGCTCTCATTTTCGACTTCACCAACGGGTTCCACGACACGGCCAACGCCATGGCCACCTCCATCGCCACCGGTGCGCTGAAGCCCCGCACGGCGGTCGCGCTGTCGGCGGTGCTCAACCTCGTGGGCGCGTTCCTGTCCGTCGAGGTGGCCAAGACCATCTCCGGCGGGATCGTCGACGACGCCCAGATCACGCCCGCGGTCATCTTCGGCGGGCTGGTCGGCGCGATCATGTGGAACCTCGTCACCTGGTACGTCGGTCTGCCGTCGAGCTCGTCGCACGCGCTGTTCGGCGGACTGATCGGCGCGGCCTGGGTCGCGTCCGGAGTGGACTCCATCCACTTCGCCAAGGTCGTCGACAAGGTCCTGGTTCCCGCGATCGTCGCGCCCCTGGTGGCCGGCCTCGTCGCGGCGGTCGCGACGATCATCGTCTACCGCCTCAAGCGGGCCGCGGACCCGCGCGTCTCGCACACCGGCTTCAAGGTCGGCCAGGTCGCGTCCGCCTCGCTGGTCTCGCTGGCGCACGGCACGAACGACGCGCAGAAGACCATGGGCATCATCACGCTCGCGCTGATCACGTCCGGTTCGCTCGCGCCCGGCTCCGGCCCACCCACCTGGGTGATCGTGAGCGCCGGTCTCGCGATCGCGCTCGGCACGTACCTCGGCGGCTGGCGCATCACACACACCCTCGGCCGCGGTCTCACGACCATCGAACCGGCCCAGGGCTTCGCCGCGCAGACCTCGACGGCCACCGCGATCCTCGCGTCGTCGCACCTCGGGTTCGCGCTCTCCACCACGCACGTCGCGTCCGGCGGCATCATGGGCTCCGGCCTCGGCCGCGACCGGCACGGCGTCAGGTGGGGAACGATGGGCAAGATGGCCGCGGGCTGGCTCCTCACGTTGCCCGCCGCCGGCATCGTCGGCGCCATCGCGGGCAAGTGGGCCTCGACCGGCACCAGCGGGGTCATCGGCGTCGCCGTCATCGGTGCCGCGGTGTCCATCGGCATCTGGATCCTGTCGCGTCGTGAGCCGGTGAAGCCGGAGCACATCGTCGACGAGGTCGCCGCCCAGGCCGAGCTGCACAAGGTCGCGGCATGAAGGTCAACTGGATCGCGCTGCTCCAGGTCTTCGGCGCCACGCTGCTGGTCACCGTCCTCGTGGTGACGTTGTTCGTCGTCGGCATCCGTGCGTTGTCGGGCGACAAGAAGATCCCTGCCTACGCCAGCTTCGCGGGTTGCGTCGCGGTTGTGCTGTACGGGCTCTCTCTGATCGTCTTCTAGCCGCGCGGGGACTAGGTTGGCTCCTGATGAGCGAACCGTTCCGCGCCGCGTCACCAGCCAGATTCGGGCTCACCGAGCCGCGCAGCGAAGAGGTGCTGCGCGGCCTCGGCCTGTGGGCGGACCGCCGCCCCGCCGACGGCGCCGAGCCCGTCCTGGCGGCGCTCTCCCGCTGTCCCGATCCCGACCTCGCGCTGCGCGGGCTCGAACGGCTGCACTCTGCGGCCGACTGGGACGCTCTGTCGGCCGCGCTGCACGAGGACGTGGTGGTGCGCGGCCGGTTGCTGGCCGTGCTCGGGTCGTCGACCGCGCTGTCGGACTTCCTCGTCGTGAACCCGAACCGGTGGCGTTCGCTCACCGGTGGGGTCGACGTGTCGCTGGATCTGTCGGCCGGCGATGTGCTGCGCACCGAGTACCGCGCGAAGCTGCTGCTCGTGGCAGCCAACGATCTGGCGCACGTCGTCGAGCCCACGCTGCCGTACGTCCCGTACGACACGGTGGCCGCGCAGCTGTCAGATCTCGCGGTGTCGGCGTTGCGGGCGTCGTTGAAGCTCGCCGCGGAACGCGTGAACGGCGCGGACCGCTGCAAGCTCGCGGTGATCGCCATGGGCAAGTGCGGCGCGAACGAGCTGAACTACGTGAGTGACGTCGACGTCGTGTTCGTCGCCGAGGGCGATCTGGGCGCGGCAACCCGGCTGGCCAGCACGATGATGCAGATCGCCGGCCAGTCGTGCTTCGAGGTCGACGCGGCGCTGCGGCCGGAGGGCAAGGCGGGCGCGCTGGTCCGCACGCTCGACGGGCACGCGTCGTACTACCAGAAGTGGGCGCGGACCTGGGAGTTCCAGGCGCTGCTGAAGGCACGGCCGGTCGCGGGCGACCCCGAGCTGGGGCAGGCGTACCTCGACGTCGTGCGGCCTTACGTGTGGACGGCGGCCGAGCGCGAGAACTTCGTCGAGGACGTGCAGGCGATGCGCCGCCGCGTCGAGGACCACGTGCCGTCAGGGCTCGCGGACCGTGAGCTGAAGCTCGGCCGGGGCGGGCTGCGCGACGTCGAGTTCGCGGTGCAGCTGCTGCAGCTCGTGCACGGCCGTTCCGACGAGAACCTGCGCATTCAGGCGACGACCGCCGCGTTGGCCGCGCTGGGCAGGGGCGGGTACATCGGGCGCAACGACGCGGCGGACTTCGGACGCTCGTACCGGTTCCTGCGGACGCTGGAGCACCGGCTGCAGCTGCAGCGTTTACTGCGCACGCACCTCTTCCCCGCGGACGACGACGTCACGGCGTTGCGCTGGCTGGCGCGCTCCGTCGGGCTGGCGGCGGACGGGCAGCGGTCGGAGGGGCAGGTGCTGCTCGCGGAGTTCCGCAAGCACGCCAACCAGGTCCGGCGCCTGCACGAGAAGCTGTTCTACCGGCCGCTGCTGCAGTCCGTCGCGGGTGTGCCGACCGAGGCGTTGCGGCTCACGACGAAGGAGGCCGTAGCGCGGCTCGCGGCGCTCGGCTACACGTCGCCGGACGGGGCGTTGCGGCACATCCAGGCGTTGACGCACGGCGTTTCCCGGCGTGCTCGCATCCAGGGCGCTCTGCTGCCGGTGCTGCTGGACCTGTTCGCCGGCACGCCTGATCCGGACGGCGGGCTGCTCGCCTACCGGAAGGTGTCGGAGGCGCTCGCGGAAACCCCCTGGTACCTGCGGCTGCTGCGGGACGAGGGCGCTGTCGTGGAACGGCTCGCGGTGCTGCTCGGCACCTCGCGGTTCGTCCCGGATCTGCTGGTGCGGGCTCCGGAGGTGCTGCGGCTGCTCGCGGACACCGAGGCGCTCGTCGGCCGTGATCCGCACTCGATCGGAAACCCGCTGCGCAGCGCGGTTTCGCGGTACGACGACCTGACGCGCGCTGTCGCGGCCGCGCGGTCGTTGCGGCGGCACGAGCTGCTGCGCATCGCTTCCGCGGACCTGCTGGGGTTCATGCCGCTGGAGACGGTGTGCGTGTCGCTGTCCGAGGTGTGGGGAGCGGTGCTGCAGAGCGCGCTGGACGCTGCGATGCGCGCGGCGGGCGAACCCGTCGCCACGCTGGCCGTGATCGGCATGGGGCGGCTCGGCGGGCACGAGCTCGGGTACGGCTCGGACGCGGACGTGATGTTCGTGTGCCGGCCGTGCGAGGGCGTGACCGATGCCGAGGCGGCGAAGTGGGCGAGCGGTGTCGTGGAGAAGATCCGGCGGCTGCTCGGCGCGCCGTCGCAGGACCCGCCGCTGCTGGTCGACGCGGATCTGCGGCCGGAGGGCAGGCAGGGTCCGCTGGTGCGCACGCTGGACTCGTACCGCGCGTACTACCGGCAGTGGGCGGAGCTCTGGGAGAAACAGGCGTTGCTGCGGGCCCGGTTCATCGCGGGTGATGCCGAGCTGGGGGCCGAGTTCGAGGCGTTGATCGAGCCGCTGCGGTATCCGGCGGGAGGGTTGGACACGGCGTCGGTGCGGGAAATCAGGCGGATCAAGGCGCGGGTCGACGCGGAACGGTTGCCGCGCGGTGCCGACCCGAGCACGCACACCAAGCTCGGGCGCGGTGGGCTGGCGGACGTCGAGTGGACCGTGCAGTTGTTGCAGCTGCAGCACTCCGGTGCGGTGCCGGAACTGCGCACACCGTCCACAATGGCCGCGATGGACGCTGCTGTCTCCGCCGGTCTGCTGGCCGCGGACGACGCGGCGGCGTTGAAGGCCGCGTGGAACCTCGCGACGCACGCGCGCAACGCCGTGACGCTGGTCCGGGGAAAGGCCTCCGACCAGCTGCCGACGTCCGGGCGTGACCTCGTCTCCGTCGCCTCCGTGATGGGGTACCCGCCCGGTGGCGATCCGGGGGAGTTCCTGGAGGAATATCGCCGCACGACCCGCCGTGCACGTGCAGTAGCCGAACGAGTCTTCTACGGTGAGGGATTGTGAAAGCGATCGCGCTTACCGAGTTCGGCGACGCCGACGTCATGTCGTTGCAGGAGCTGCCGGATCCGCTGCTGGGACCGGACCAGGTCCTGGTGGAGGTGAAGGCGGCCGGGGTGAACCCGGTGGACTTCAAGATCAGAGCCGGCTACCTGCGGGGCCTGATGCCTCACCACGTGCCGCTGATCCCCGGCTGGGACGTGGCGGGCGTCGTGCGGGCTGTCGGCATCGGCGTGACGGACTGGAAGCCGGGCGACGAGGTGCTCGCCTACGCGCGCAAGGACCACGTGCAGTTCGGTGCCTATGCCGAGCTGATCTCGCTGCCGGACCGGATGATCGCGCGCAAACCGTCCAACGTGGACTTCGTGACGGCCGCCGCCCTGCCGCTGGCCGGGCTGACGGCGTTGCAGGCGTTGAAGGCGGTCGGCACCGGGCCGGGAGACGTCGTGCTGGTGCACGCGGCCGCGGGCGGTGTCGGGCACCTTCAGGTGCAGATCGCGCGTGAGCTGGGTGCCGCGCGGGTGCTCGGCACGGCCTCGCCGCGCAACCACGACTTCGTCCGGTCGCTCGGAGCCGAACCGGTGGCCTACGGCGACGCGCTGGTCGACGCCGTTTCCGAGCTGGTCGGCGGCGACGGCGAGGTCGACGTGGTGATCGACAACGTCGGCGGAGTGGCGTTCGACCAGTCGTTGCGGCTCGTACGAGACCGGGCGCGGATGACATCCATTGTGGACGGGCCGAGGGCGCTGGAGAACGGCGTGATCAACACCTGGGCGCGGCCGAACGCCGAGCAGACGCAGTGGCTGGTCGACCTGGTGGCGGCGGGCTCGTTGCGCGTCGAGGTGCAGCAGACGTTCCCGTTGGCGGAGGCCGTGAAGGCGCACAAGTTGCTCGAAGGCGGGCACGTGCGCGGCAAAGTCGTACTGACAGTCTGAAAACTTCGTGTTCGTTTTCAGGTTTGGGGGCACTCCTGGTGGGGTGCCCCCATTTCTGGGCTGCTCAGTCCTCGTCCGAGTCGGGGTCCACCGCCGGAGCACTGGTGTAGACCTCGATCACCCACTCCTCCTCCAACGACTCGGCGTCGTCGGCGTCGGGAACGAGTCGGTTGTAGACGCGAACACCGAGGTCGAGCACGTCAGCGGCCTGGACCGCTTCGAGCGCCTCGGCTGCCGAGTCGACGATGTGGGTGGTGAGCAGCTGCGGAGCCGTGAATTCGGCGACTTCTTGGGACACGCGCGGACCCTAGCGCATTGACGTTTCACCCATTCGAGATGAGACTAGGGCGCGCTCAGCGGGGGAGCTGTGGGTTTGTCACGGGGGTCGAGCAGAGGAAGTCATGCAGCATCGTCGGGTCACGCGCCGAGGTAAGACCGTGATCGCCATCGCGGCTGTGGCTGCCGGAGTGCTCGCGTCACTCGGTGTGATTCAGTTTGCACTGAGTGGTGACAACTCCGCCGCCCAGCCCAACGTCACGGCAACGACGACCACGTCGAACGCCGTCGAAACCCCTGATGGCGCACTGGAAACCACCGAGCCGTCCGCCGAGGTCAAGGTCGCGACGGGCTCCTTCAAGCAGCAGCGCGGCATGCTCACCGTCGAGGTGACGCGCGTGGAGTCGGCAGGAGGCCGTCTCAAGCTCTTCGTGACGGCCACGAACGCCTCCCAGGCCCGCATGACCCTCCCCGTCGACGGCATCGCGGTTTTGGACGATCTGAAGCGCACCTACGCGGCCTCGACCAGCAAGTGGGACGGCCTCGTCACCCAGGGCACCACGACCTCGGGCATCGTCATCCTCGACGAGAAGCTCGGCGCTGGTGTGAACTCGGTCACCCTGACGTTCAACTCGATCTCCGGCCAGTTCGCCCCGACCGGCGCCGCGATCACCGTGACGGGCATCCCGGTCCCGAAGTGATTCGATCCGCCGCCGTGGGTACGCCTCGTGCATGACTCAACGCGGAAGTGATCAGCACGGCTTCGCCAAGGACGACCACCTGAAGAAGGAACTCGAGAACGAGCTGCGCGCAGGCGGCCCGACCCGCTCGCAGGAGTGGCGCGAGCCGGAGCTGCCCACCGCCGACGAAATGGATGAGGGCGAACGCACCTAGTCCACCTACTGTGGCGGCGTGAAGTTCCTGTTCTTCTGGGGCCATCGGCCTGAACGTGACGGCAGCCTCGGCAAGGGCTGCCTCTCGCAGTGGTGGCCGTGCTCGTTCGAGGCCGACGGACAGTCGTTCACGTCTGCCGAGCACTACATGATGTGGCGCAAGGCTTTGCTGTTCGACGACACCGCGGTGGCCGAGCGCGTGCGGGCCGCTCGCACTCCCGCCGAGGCGAAGGCGTTGGGGCGCCAGGTCTCCGGCTTCGACGACTCGGTGTGGGTGTCCTCGCGGCTTTCGATCGTGGTGGACGGCAACCTGGCGAAGTTCGGCCAGGACCCCGCTCTCCGCTCCTACCTGCTGGGCACGGGTTCCCGCGTCCTGGTCGAGGCGAGCCCGCTGGACCGCGTGTGGGGCATCGGCCTGGCCGCCGACGACCCGCGCGCCTCGGACCCGTCTTCCTGGCGGGGCCTCAACCTGCTGGGAGAGGCCTTGATGGAGGTCCGCTCCAGGTTGTCCGCAGAGTGAGACAGGTGGCCGGCGCCGCCAGCGTGATCCCGCGCGGAATCAGTCCTTTTCGGATCAACGCCGGGATCTCGCTGAGCGGCACCCACTCGACCTTCGCGGCCTCGGCGGGGTCCGGTTCCCCGGTCCTGACGGCCTGCGAGCCCACGAAGACGTGCGTCACGTGCGAACTGATGCCGTTCAACGGGTTCAGGGTGACCAGCGGCTCGATCCGGCCCGGCCGGTAGCCGGTTTCCTCCTCGGTCTCCCGCAGCGCCGTGACCTCCGCGGTCTCGCCTTCTTCGCAGCGGCCCGCCGGAATCTCCCAGCCCCACGCGTCGGTGGTGAACCGGTGGCGCCACATCAGGAGCACGTGGTCGTCGTCGTCGAGGTCGACGCTCATCCACTCCGACTCGTAGATCCGGCGGGTGCCGTGCACCGTCCACTGTGTCACGGCCAGCTCTATCACGTGCCGTTGACGGGTCGCCTTCCGTCCCGGCGGAACCGCAGGTCGTCGGCTTTCTGCCCGTTCTCGTGAACCACCTCGCCCGATGTCGCCGTGTTGGAGGCGGTAGATGCGGCCCAACTGATCGGACAGGGAGAACTGATGTTCAGCTACTCGGGACCAGCCCTGCTCATCTACCCCGATGGCAGCTCGGCCGAACTGGACCGGGTGAGCCTGATCGAGACGGTGAACGACGGCATCTGGCAGATGTCCGGTGCGGGCACCTCCGCCGAAGCCCTCAACGGTGGTGAGGCTCGGATCAAGCTGCCGACCGGGGGCGAGGCCGACGTCCTGGTCTCCAACGTCCGGGTTGGTGCGGATGCGGAAGGAGCGTCGACCAGCGTGACCTTCCTCGGCACCTGAAAGCCGGAAGGCCCGGCGGGATGTCCGCCGGGCCTTCCGGAAGAGCGCGATCGATCACACGTCGTAGTACAGCGCGAACTCGTAGGGGTTCGGGCGCAGACGCAGCGGGTCGATCTCCTGCTCACGCTTGAACGAGATCCAGGTGTCGATCACGTCCGGGGTGAACACGCCGCCCTCGAGCAGGAACTCGTGGTCGGCCTCCAGGTTGTCCAGGACGGCGTCGAGGGTCGCGGGGACCTGCTTGACGTCGCGGGCCTCCTCGGGCGGGAGCTCGTAGAGGTCCTTGTCGATCGGGGCCGGCGGCTCGATCTTGTTCTTCACGCCGTCGAGGCCGGCCATGACCATCGCCGAGAAGGCGAGGTACGGGTTGCCGGACGAGTCGGGGCAGCGGAACTCGATGCGCTTGGCCTTCGGGTTGTTGCCCGTGATCGGGATGCGGACGCACGCCGAGCGGTTGCGCTGGGAGTAGACCAGCGAGACCGGGGCCTCGTAGCCGGGGACCAGGCGGTGGTAGGAGTTCACCGTCGGGTTGGTGAAGGCCAGCAGCGACGGGGCGTGGTGCAGGATGCCGCCGATGTAGTGGCGGGCGGTGTCGGACAGGCCCGCGTAGCCGCTCTCGTCGTGGAACAGCGGCGCGCCGTCCTTCCACAGCGACTGGTGGGTGTGCATGCCCGAGCCGTTGTCGCCGAAGAGGGGCTTCGGCATGAAGGTCACGGTCTTGCCGGCCTGCCACGCCGTGTTCTTGATGATGTACTTGAACAGCATCAGGTCGTCGGCGGCGTGCAGCAGGGTGTTGAAGCGGTAGTTGATCTCCGCCTGGCCCGCGGTGCCGACCTCGTGGTGGGCGCGCTCGACCTGGAAGCCGTTGGCCTCCATGTTGAGGACCATCTTGTCGCGGAGGTCCGCGTAGTGGTCGGTCGGCGTGACGGGGAAGTAGCCGCCCTTGTACTTCACCTTGTAGCCGCGGTTGCCGCCCTCTTCCTCACGGCCGGTGTTCCACCAGCCGGAGATCGAGTCGATCTTGTGGAAGGAAGCGTTCGCGGTGGTGTCGAACTGGATCGAGTCGAAGATGTAGAACTCCGCCTCGGCACCGAAGTACGCGGTGTCGGCGATGCCCGAGTCGGTGATGTACTGCTCGGCCTTGCGCGCGATGTTGCGCGGGTCGCGGCTGTACGGCTCACGCGTGAACGGGTCGTGCACGAAGAAGTTGACGATCAGCGTCTTCTCGATGCGGAACGGGTCGAGGCGCGCGGTGTAGAGGTCGGGCAGCAGGAGCATGTCCGACTCGTGGATCGACTGGAAGCCGCGCACGGAGGAGCCGTCGAAGGCGAGACCCTCTTCGATCGCGTCGGCATCGAACGCCTTGGCCGGGAGCGTGAAGTGCTGCATCACGCCCGGCAGGTCGCTGAACCGCACGTCGACGAACTTGACGCCCTCGTCGGAGATGAACTTCAGCACCTCGTCGGAATTTTTGAACACCCTCGTCGACTCCTTGACTATGGACAACGGCTGGTCATCGCGAGCGACCGTATGTCCGTGGTGTTGCCCAACCGTCACTCGGATGTTTCGCCAGTGTTAACGGGACCGCCCAACCCGGCAAGACGACCTGCCGGTCCTCACCCGATGTTCACAGGCTTACTCTGGTGGAGTGAGCAGGTGGACCGGTTCGTGGCTGTCGGGACCCAACTCGGTGCTGTCGCCGGGTGATGGGTCGAACGACGGCACTCAGCAGCGCTGGCGTGGCGAGCGTCACGGCTTCCCGGAGAAGGGGCCGGGTTCCATCGCCTCGATCGGGCGGCGCACGTTCGCCATCCTCGTCGACTTCCTCCTCGCGGCAGGCGTCGCGGGACTCTTCACGAGGCCGGAGCTGCCGCGCAACTGGAGCCTGCTGGCCTGGTTCGTCATCACCGTGGTCGCGGTGGCCTTCTTCGGGTTCACGCCGGGGCACGCGCTGTTCGGGCTGCGAGTCGCGCGCATCGACGGCAAGGCCTTCGTGCACCTACCGCGCGCGCTGCTGCGGACCGTCCTCATCTTCCCGCTGATCCCGGCGCTGGTCTGGGACTCCGATGGCCGGTGCCTGCACGACAAGGCCGCGGGCACCGTCGTCATCCGGGTGCGCTGACCTGCGGAACCTGCCGGGCGCCACGCCGAACTCGCGCTTGAACGCGGCCGCGAAGGCGAACTCGGACGTGTAGCCCACTTTCGTGCCACCGACGCGAGCGTGTCGTCGCCGTCGAGCAGCAGTCGTGCGCCGGTGCTCAGCCGCCACCACGTCAGATAGGACATCGGTGCCTGTCCGACCAGTGCGGTGAACCGGCGGGCGAACGCCGTCTTCGACAGGCCCGCCTTCCCTGCGAGCTCGGTCACGGTCCACCGGGGTGCGGGGTTCTGGTGCACGTTGCTCAGCGCGGTGGCCACGACGGGATCGGTGAACGCGGCGCACCAGCCCGCGCCGGGCCTGCGGGCCGACTCCTCGTCCAGCCAGGCGCGCAGCAGGTAGACCAGCAGCAGGTCGAGCAGCGCGGGCAGGGCGGCGCCCGCTCCCGGCTTCGCTTCGGTGACGTCCGCGCCGAGCAGGTCGACGGCGGCGCGCAGGGCCGGGTGCCTGCCGGGACGGGAACGCAGGTGCAGCACCTCCGGCAGCGTGCGCAGGAACGGGTGCGCGTGACCGCGGTCCAGCCGGTACGCCCCGCACACCAGGTGTGTGTGCGGCTGGTCGGGCACGCCGTCGTCGGCGTCGGTCTCGCGTGCGGGTGGCAGTTCCTCGACGGCCGTGTCAGGGCGGTCGCTCAGACCGTGCAGCGCACCGGCTCCACCGCGAGCGCGTGTACTTCGCGCGACCCATCGCCGATGAAGAAGGGTTCCAGCAGTACGTCGACAGTGTGCTGCCGCTCATCGAGAAGACGGGTGCCCGCAACCTCCTCGTCGACACGAAGCCGCTGGTGCTGGAAGGCGACCGGGGGACGCGCACGCTCGTCATTCACGAGTACCCGAGCAAGGAAGCCGTCGAGGAGATCTGGAACTCGGAGGAGTACCAGCCGCTCAAGGAACTGCGTCGCCACTACTTCACCGTGAAGGTCGTGGTCGGCGAGGCCTGACACGTGAAGAGGCCCGCTGCCGATCCGGCAACGGGCCTCTTCACGTGGTGGGAGCTGGACCTAGCGGCGACGCAGCGTGCGCTGGACGTTGCGCATCTTCGCGCCCTGCGGCATCGGGCCCTTGGGCAGTGCGGCACCGCGGCTGGAGAGCGCGGAAAGACGGGTCTCGAGCGCGTCGACCTGGGCGGCCGTGATGTTGCGCGGCAGCTTCATCAGGGTCGACTGCAGCTTCTTCAGCGGGACCTGGCCCTGTTCGGTGCCGATGATGAAGTCGTAGATCGGGGTCTCGCCGACGACGCGCGCGATGCGCTTCTTCTCCTGCGCGAGCAGCGGCTTCACCCGCTGCGGGGCGCCCTCGGCGACCAGGACGACGCCAGGACGGCCGAGCACGCGGTGCACGGCGTCGAGCTGCGTGGTGCCCGCGACGGCGGGGGTCACGCGCCAGCGGCCGCGCAGGTTCTCCAGCGCCCACGCGCCGGCACCCGGCTGGCCGTCGGCCTTGCGGAAGACGTTGCTCTGCACGCGGCGGCCGAAGATGATCACGGCCAGCAGCGCGCCGATCGCGACGCCCAGCGGCACGAACATCCAGACCGCGTTGAAGACCAGGCCAAGGACCACGGCGATCGCGGTGACGCCGAGGATCGCGCCCAGCATCAGCGGGATCAGCGCCTTGTCCTCGCGGCGTTGCATCTTGAACGCCTCGAAGATCTGCTTGCGCCGTTCGCGTGAAGCCGCGCGACGAACCTTCGCCGCTTCCTTGGCAGCCGCCTTGTCCTGCTTACCAGCCATACCCACCAGGATACGGCGCGCTGGTCTCAGTGTTGCATCGGCCATCTGCGAGACTGCCGGGCATGGAGGCGTTGCTGGAGGGTCTTGATCCGGAACAGCGCGCAGCGGTGGAAGCGCCGCGCGGCCCGGTGTGCGTGCTGGCGGGAGCGGGTACCGGAAAAACCCGCACGATCACCCACCGCATCGCCTACCTGTGCCAACGCGGGCACGTCGCCCCGTCGCAGGTCCTCGCCGTCACGTTCACCAAGCGCGCCGCGGGGGAGATGCGCACCCGTCTGCGTTCTCTGGACGTGCACGGCGCACAGGCCGTGACGTTCCACGCCGCCGCCTCACGCCAGTTGCGCTACTTCTGGCCGCGGGTCATCGGCGGCCCGCGCTGGGAGCTCGTCGACCAGAAGATCCGCGTCGTCGGCCGTGCCGCTTCCCGGCTGGGCCTGCCGACCGAGGCCGACGCGCTGCGTGACCTCACCGGTGAGATCGAGTGGGCGAAGTCCTCGCTGCTCACGCCCGACGCGTACCCGGCAGCCGCCTCGCGGGCCGCGCGCGACATCCCCGCGCCCGCCGAGCAGATCATGAAGCTCTACGCGATGTACGAGCAGCTCAAGAACGAGGCGCAGCTGCTCGACTTCGACGACCTGCTGCTGCACACCGCCGCCGCGCTCGAGGACAACGCCGAGGTCGCACAGGAGTTCCGCGACCGCTACCGCTGCTTCGTCGTCGACGAGTACCAGGACGTGACGCCGCTGCAGCAGCGCGTGCTCGACGCGTGGCTCGGCGGCCGGGACGACCTGACCGTGGTCGGCGACGCGAACCAGACCATCTACTCGTTCGCCGGCGCCTCGCCGCAGCCGCTGCTCAACTTCGCGCGGCGGTTCCCCGAGGCCGTCGTCGTACGGCTGGAGCGCGACTACCGCTCGACGCCCCAGGTCGTGGCGCTGGCCAACGACGTGATCAAGTGGGCGCGCGGGCGTCCGGCCGGCTCACGGCTGAACCTCATCGGGCAGCGGCCGGACGGGCCCGCGCCGCGGTTCCACGAGTTCGACGACGAGCCCGCGGAAGCCGACTCGGTCGCGCGGCGCATCAAGACGCTGCTCGACGATGGCGTCGCGGCCTCCGAGATCGCGATCCTCTACCGCGTCAACGCGCAGTCCGAGGTGTACGAGCAGGCACTCGCGTCGCACGGCATCCCGTACCTGGTGCGCGGTGGCGAGCGGTTCTTCGAGCGGGCCGAGGTGCGCCAGGCGATGATCGCTTTGCGTGCGGCGGGTGAGGTCTCCGGAAGCCTGCCCGAGGTCGTCCGTTCCGTGCTCGGCCGCGTCGGGCTGACCGACGACCCGCCTACCGGTGGCTCCGCGCGCGAACGCTGGGAGTCGCTGCTCGCGCTGGTCGAGCTCGCCGAGGAGTTCGTCGCCGCGGTGCCCGGTGCCGACCTGCCGCGGTTCTGCGCGGAGCTGGACGTGCGGGCCGAGGCGCAGCACCCGCCGACGGTCGAGGGCGTGACGCTCGCGTCGCTGCACGCGTCGAAGGGTCTGGAGTGGGACGCCGTGTTCCTCGTCGGACTGGTCGAGGGCACGATGCCGATCCAGTACGCCGACGGCGACGAGTCGAAGGTCGAAGAAGAACGTCGTCTTCTCTACGTGGGCGTGACGCGCGCGCGTGAGCACCTCTGGCTGTCGTGGGCGTTGTCGCGCGCGGCCGGTGGACGCAAGTACCGCCGCCGGTCGCGGTTCCTCTACAGCCTCGTGCCGGAGAACCACCCGGCCGCACGTGTATCTGCGGGCGCCGGGCGGCCACCTCTGATGAAGAAGGAAAAGCCGACCTGCCGGGTGTGCGCGGCGACTTTGGTCGAAGCGCAGTCCGTCAAGCTCGGTCGTTGCAAGTCCTGCCCGTCCGATGTGGACGAAGAGCTGCTCGAGTCGCTGCGTCAGTGGCGTGCGGCGAGGGCGCGGGAGCTGAAGGTTCCCGCGTACGTCGTCTTCACCGACGCGACGCTGATGGCGATCGCGGAGCAGCGACCCACGGATTCGGCCGGACTTGTGGCGATCTCAGGCATCGGCGCGTCCAAGCTTGATAAGTTCGGAGACGACGTGTTGGGCCTGGTCCGAGCCGGTGTCGGGTACTCCGCCACCTGATCGGGACAAGTTTCGTTAAATAGGTTGCACGCCCCAGGTACGGGGTCATAACCTGCTCATGCCGGGTCCGGAGGACCCGTCTGGGGAAGAAGAACTACTACTAGCTCGCAGAGACCTCTGAGGGAGGTGCCGGTTGTGAAGAAGATCCAGAGCATCGAATGCGCACTCGGCCTCCCCTTGTCCGAGCACCTCTGCATGCCCGCAAACGCTCAGGCCGTGTGGCAGAAGTCTGCCCTCAAGCCAGTGGCACTGCTGGGTCGTGAGCGCGGCATCGGCCTGTTCATCGAGCAGCCGATCGTCCGGCCGACCGCTGATGACGTTCCCAACTACACGACTGCGCTGTCCGCGCATCAAGTGAGAAGGCTCCTGCCGACCCCATAGAAGGGGTCGAAGGACCACCAGGCTCACGAAAGCCGCGGACTCGCACAGAGTCCGCGGCTTTCGTGTTTTTTGCTGTACCCCACACAAGGAGAAAACCCTGATGTTGACCGCGACTGTCCCGCTCACCGGCGAGACACTTCCGGACCTCGCGGACGGGCTTGACCTGCCCTGCCGCACCCACAACCCCGACCTCTGGTTCGCTGACACGCCGGCCGACCTCGAGAAGGCGAAGTCCTTCTGCGGGACCTGCCCGGTGCTGGCGGAGTGCCTCGCCGGCGCGCTCGCCCGTCACGAGCCGTGGGGTGTCTGGGGTGGAGAGATCTTCGAGCGCGGGGCCGTCATCGCGCGGAAGCGGCCGCGTGGCCGTCCGCGCAAGGACGCGGCAGCTGTTGTCACTGCTGACAAGACGGAGGCGGCAGCGTGAACACCGTGCACATCAACCACAACGCAACGCCCACCTACCTGAACGAGGGTCTGACACCCATGTCCATGAATGAAGAGCTCGTGCGAATACGAATACAAGAAGCCCAGAGGTTCGCTGAAGAGCAACGCATGGCGAACCGCCTCGCGTCAGCGCAACGTTGGCGCAGGTTGGCGCGATGGGCCGGTCGCAGAGCGGCTCGCTTCGACCTCTGACAGTCTCGAGCTGAGGCCGTCATCCACGAGAAGGTGGATGGCGGCCTCGGCCGTTCCTCCGTACCGTTCCGGTTGTGCCGCATCACACCCACGACGGAATCGACTGGTCCGCTCGGTTGAGCGGGATGAGGCGCTACGGCGCCCTGCAGGAGGAAGCGCTGTCTTCTGTTGCGCGGAGACTCGTCGCCCCTCTACCCGACTCACCGGTCGTGATGGACGTCGGCTGCGGCGCCGGCGCCATGAGCGTGCCGCTGGTCTCGGCGTTGCGCGAACACGGCGGCGGCGTCCTCGTGCTGGTCGACGCCACACCCGAACTGCTCGACGCGGCCTGCACCGCGGCGCGTGCCGAGGCGGACGGCGCCGTGTCGGTGAAGCCCGTGCTCGCGGACCTCGCGACCGAGGACCCGCTGTCCTTCTCCGGACCGGTCGAGCTCATCTGGGCCTCGCGGGTGATCCACCACCTCCCTGATCAGTTGCGTGGCGTGCGCCGCCTGGTGTCCGCCCTGGCTCCCGGCGGATGGCTGGCCCTGGCCGAAGGCGGGCTGGAAACTCGATTTCTGCCCTGGGACCTCGGCGTCGGCGAACCGGGCCTGCAGGACCGCGTGGCCGCGGCCCGCGCGGAGTGGTTCACGTTGATGCGCGAGAACATGGCCGGCTCCGTCCGGCTGCCGGTCGGCTGGAACGTCGCCCTGGCCGACGCGGGCCTCGGCGAGATCAGCGCCTTCAGCTTCGTCGTCGACCACCCGGCTCCTGCCAAGCACCTCGTCCGCGAATGGGCGGTCGACCGCCTGACCTGGCTCGCCGAGATCACCGGCCCCTACCTGCATGCGGCCGATCGCGCCGCCTTGCGTCGGCTGTTGAATCCCTCCGACTCCGAGTACGTCGGGGCTCGGGAGGACGTGTTCCTGCTCGAGACCGACACCGTCCACCTGGGACGGCGCAGGTGATCGCCTGCCACAGATGCGGGCGGTCGCGTGCCTCCGTTTCCGACCTGGAGTTCCTGGCCTGGTCGTCTGAGCGGGTCGGTGGGGCGACCCGGTGGTTGTGTCACGTGTGCGCGAAGACCCATGTGCGGGACATCGAGGGCAAGCTGCCGGACGAGTACTGGCGCTGACGCCGCCCAGTGGGTTGGCCGCTGGGGTGGGGTTGGTCAGGCGCGCCGGGTTTTGGGCCGGCACGACTCATGTGGGTTGTTGCGCTCGGGTTCGCGTTGCTCGGTGGGTTGGCGAGTTCGGGCGCGCCCCGGCTTGGGGTTGGTCGCGGCTGGCGGCCGATTTCGTGGGGCGAGCTCGGGTGCGTCTCTGGTCCGGGGTGGGGCGTGGCTTGTGGCCGGATGGTCGTGGGGTTGGTGACGTCGCGCCGCGCCGGGTTTTGGGCTGGCAAGCTTCATGTGGGTTGTGCGCTCGGGTTGGCGTTGCTCGGTAAGTTGGCGAGTTCGGGCGCGCCCCGGCTTGGGGTTGGTCACGGCTGGTGGCCGATCGTCGTGGGGTGAGCTCGGATGCGTCTCCGGTTCGGCGTCGGGCGTGGCTGGTGGCCGGGGATCGTCGTGGCGGGGACATCGCGCCGCGCCGGGGTTCAGGGGTGCGCAATTGTCGGCGCGGGGCGGGCCGGGGTGCGTCGCCGGCTCAGTCCGGCCGGACTCGTGGGCGGGCCTGAGGCGACGAGACGCGAAGCGGGTACAGGTGGCGTAAGGCCTGCCTGACCAGCGCCGTTCCTCGTCGGCTGCTCAACCCCAGCTCTTCGTGAAGATCAGCTGGCGAGCACAGCCGCGCGTCCACCACGGCGTCGAGGATCTCCACGACGGCGCGCGGGTTGGTCTCTCGGCGAGCCATGTCCAGGGCGGCCCGTGCCGGGTGGGCCAGCCGCAGGCCGTGGCACTCCACGACGCCCGGCGGCCGGTTCGTGCGTTCGAGAAGAATCTGCGGATGTGCTCTTCGCGTGTTCTTTCCCGCGAGCACGTGAATGTGCCGGGGGAGAGGAATCGTGGCGCCTTGCCGGGACAGCGCGTCCGCCCCCGTGATCACCGCTGAAGGGCCCGCGAAGAACAGAACCGCGCGAAGCCGGTCCAGGCGGGTCGGCGGTGACGGCTTTTGCAGGACTACGCCGGGAAGCACCTGTTGCCAAGGACCGGCGGGGGTGCAGTGGCGCAGGATCTCGCGCGGTGAGAGTCCGGATTTGCGCAGGTCAGCGGTGGTTGCGATGGGGGTCATGCGGTCTATCGTGGCGGACGGGGACGCCGTCGAACCGGGGTGAGCGTCAACCTGTGGACAACTTGGCCCGGGTTCACTCGGACGAGTTAGTCGTCGAATCCCGGCTGCCAGCGCGCCACGATTTCGCGTGCAGTCACATGGGCGTCCAATTGGCAGAGGATGCCCGTCGCGCCCAATGTCACGCGGTGAATCAGCAGGTACTGCGGTGGCAGGTTCAGGGAGCGGCCCGTTTGGGAATCAGGGCTGCGCAGGTCGCCCACTCGTTCCGCCTGCGACTGCAGCCAGCGGCGGGTGAAGTGGAACGACTCCGTGCGCAGCGGCTCCACGAACGGGGCGAGGTAGCCGAGCACGTCGTCGCCGTGCAGGACCATGCCCTCGCGGATGAAGTTCTCGGTGCGCAGGAGCTCGACCAGGTCCGCGGAGCGGCCGTCCAGCGCGAGCCTCGTCATCAGGCCCAGGGTCTTGGGCAGGCCGTCGGGGAGGCGGGCCACGGCGCCGAAGTCGATCACGCGCAGACGGCCGTCGTCGCCCAGCATGAAGTTGCCGGGGTGCGGGTCGGCGTGCAGCAGGCCCGAGCGCGAGGGGGCCGAGAAGTGGAACTCGGCCAGTCGCTGGCCGGCCAGGTCGCGGTCCTCGACGGAGCCCTCGCGGATGATCGTCGACAGGCCGACACCGGACGTCCACTCGGTGACCATGACCTTGGGCGACGAGGCGACGACGCGAGGGACGAGCACGTGCGGGTCGTCCTCGAAGGCCTTGGCGAAGGTGCGCTGGTTGGCGGCCTCGTCGCGGTAGTCGAGCTCCTCCAGGTACCGGTCGCGCAGCTCCTCCAGCAGCGGGCGCACGTCGGTGCCGGGCATGATCGCCTGCAGCAGCCGGGAGAAGCGCAGCAGCTGCTTGAGGTCGGCGCGCAGGGCCTCGTCGGCGCCGGGGTACTGGACCTTCACCGCCACGTCGCGGCCGTCGTGCCACACCGCGCGGTGCACCTGGCCGATGGACGCCGATGCGGCAGGGTCGTCGTCGAACGACTTGAAGCGCTTCGTCCAGGACGCGCCGAGCTGTTCGGCGAGCACGCGGTGGGTGGTGCGGGCGGGCATCGGCGGGGCCGCGGTCTGCAGCTTGGTCAGCGCCTCGCGGTACGGGGCGGCCAGCTCGTCCGGGACGGCGGCCTCGAAGACGCTCAGGGCCTGGCCGAACTTCATCGCGCCGCCCTTGAGCTGGCCGAGCACCGCGAAGACCTGCTCCGCCGTCTTGGCCGTCACCTCCGCGTTGACCTCATCGGCCGCGCGTCCGGTCAGTCGCTTCCCCCAGCCACCGACAACCCGGCCTGCCACCCCGAGCGGGAGGCTCGCCAGCTTGGCGGTGCGCTGCACGGCCTTGCGCGGAATCTCGGTCACTCGGCCATGTTATGTGCGGAGCACTGACAGTCAGGGTGCGGATACCAGCTTCGCCTCTCAGCAACGCCCGCCACCAGGTCGAGTTCGAGAGTGGCGTTCAGCACTGGTGGCGGGGGCAGGTCGCGCCCGCGGACGTAGATCAACGACTCCAGGGTCTGCACCACGGCGAACGCTGCCGTGCCCGACGCGAACAGCACGTCGGTGGAGGCCGGTTTGCCGGCGAGCTGCGCCGCGATGGCGGGCCACGCCGGGTCCTGGTCGGCGCGGTGCAGGTCGGCGCAGTTCAGGCAGCTCGTGCGGCCGGGCAGGACGAGCGGCCCGATGATGCCCACGCCCTCACGCACGCGCACGGCCAGATGAGGCGTGCGGGACGCCATCAGCGCGCTGACGAGTCCCGGATCCGGGACGAGCGTCGCGGCGAGCACCACGAGGTCGGCGTTGTGGGCGAGCCGGATGCCCGATTCGGCCAGCAGCGAAGTGATGTAGAGGGCGAGGTGCCCGGCGCCGTGGACGGCGACCGTCGCGCCCTTCGCGGGGGAGCCGGTGTCGAGCAGGCCGGCCTCTTCGAGCGCGGCGAGCACGTCACCCAGCTGGGTGGGGTCCTCGCCGCGGCTTTTCAGTCTTTCACCCAGTTCAGCGATGGTGTGGCGGCCGTCCAGGGTGAGGAGCTCGTCGACCAGCGATTCAGGCAGTGAGTCGATCACCACGGCGTGTTTCGGGTCGATGCCGACCTGCACGGTGCCGGGGCCGCGGCGCACCACGGCGAGTCCTGGGCGTACGCGAGGTCTTGAGTCCACAACAGAAAGACTGGCAGGGGGCGAGGCCCCCTGCCAGCGGAAACGTCAAACCTTGGCCTTGCCGAGGATCCGCGTCATCTTCGTGCCGCAGACTGGGCAGGTGCCCTTCGCCATGCGCCGGCCGTTGGTCTCCTCGACCTTGCCGTCGAAGTCGCGCTTCTCCCGACACTTGACGCAGTAGCCGTTGTACTTCTCGGCCACAGCCCCTCCCTTGCAGTTGTGAGTGCGGACACACTCGGGGACCTTGTCGCGACGGTACCTGGGCGAGACGGTGAAACCGCGCATGTTCATCCTGCGCGTGTCCAGCCGCCGTTCGGTGGAACTTCACCCGCCGGGTGCGCGGCTGCCGCCGGTTGGGGGCCGAAAATTGTCGGTGGCGCCGTTTACGGTGACTGCATGGCCGAACCGCGGGTGGAGGTGCGGCGGAGCCCCCGGCGCCGCCGCATGGTCAGCGCGTACCGGGAGGGCGACACCGTCGTCGTCCTTCTGCCGGCACGGATGACCAAGGGGGAAGAGAAGCACTGGGTGGCGGAGATGTTGAGCCGCCTCCAGCGCAGCGAGACGCGCAGGAAGAGCCCTGCGCGAACGTCGGACGAGGCGTTGATGGCGCGGTGCACCGAGCTGTCGGCGCGCTACCTGGACTCGCTCGCCGACCCCGTCAGCGTGCGCTGGGTGCCGCCCATGCGCACGCGCTGGGCGTCGTGCACGCCGACCGAGGGCACCATCAGGGTGTCCGAGCGGCTGCGCGACGTACCGCCGTGGGTGCTCGACTACGTGCTGGTGCACGAGCTCGCGCACCTGCTGGTGCCCGGCCACGGCAAGGACTTCTGGGAGTGGGTGCACAACTACCCGAAGACCGAGCGGGCCATGGGCTACCTGGAAGGACTCTCGGCCGCCGCAGGCCTTGGGATGACGGAGGACTGAAGGGTTCACTCAAAGGAGGGGTGTGCTCGCGGAGTGCGCTCGCCGCATTTCGTTCCACGTGTCTTCTGGGGCCGAGTCCCCAGACCCCACGCCGGGGGCAAGCCCCCGGACCCCCGACGCGAAAGCGCCCGGCGAGGACAGTCCTCGCCGGGCGTTTCGCATGTTCAGGAGCCGATCAGCTCTCCTCGGTCTTGTCCCCGCCCTTGTCGCCGTCCTCGCGCATCGTGCGCTCCAGCTCGGCGATCGGGTCCTCGAGCGCCTTGCGGGTGCTGGCCAGGCGCTCGGCGAACTCCAGCGGGTCGTCCAGGTCCTCCGCGGTCGGGATGAGCTCGGCGTGCTCCCACACGCTGTCGCGCACCTCGACGCCGTGCTGGTCGCCGACGAGCTTCCACAGGGCAGAGGCGGCCCGCAGGCGACGCGGGCGCAGTTCGAGGCCGACGAGCGTGGCGAACGTCTGCTCAGCAGGACCACCGGAGGCGCGGCGGCGGCGCAGGGTCTCGCGCAGTGCCGCGGCGCCGGGCAGGCGATCGGACACGGCGGCGTCCACCACCACGTCCACCCAGCCCTCGACCAGGGCCAGCATCGTCTCCAGGCGGGTCAGCGCCGCCTTCTGCTCCGGGGTGGTCTGCGGTTCGAGCAGGCCGGAGCTCATGGCCTCCTCGATGGAGGCGGGGTTCGACGGGTCGATCTGGCCCGCGAGCTGCTCCAGGGCGGACGTGTCGACCTTGATGCCCTTGGCGAACTCCTCGACCGTGTCGAGCAGACGCTGCCGCAGCCACGGCACGTGCGTGAAGAGGCGCTGGTGAGCGGCCTCGCGGGCGGCGAGGAACACCATGACCTCGGACGCCGGGCGCTCCAGGCCCTCGGTGAACTTCTCGATGTTCGCGGGCAGCAGCGCCGCCGTGCCCTCGGGGCCGAGCGGCAGTCCGACGTCGGTCGAGGTGAGGACCTCGGCGCCGAGCTGCGCCAGCGCGTTGCCGAGCTGCGAGCCGAACGCCATGCCGCCCATCTGGCCGAGCATCGACAGCAGCGGACCGGCCGCCTGCTTCGCCTCGGCGGGCATCGCCTCGACCCACGCGCCGGACATCCGCTGCGCGACCGGGTCGCACAGGCGCTGCCAGGTGGGGATGGTCTTCTCGATCCAGTCACGCGCGGTCCAGGCCTGCGTCGTGCGGGTGCCGGCGGGCAGCGAGGTGACCGGGTCGAGCCACATCTCGGCCAGGTGCACGGCGTCGGTGACCGCGCCGGACTGGTCGGCGGCGAACCCGACGGTGGTCGTCGAGGACAGCTGCTGGAACGCGATCTGCTTGGCGAGGTCGTAGTTCACCGGCCCGCTCGACGATCCTGCGCTGCTCAGCATCGCGCCCAGCTGGCTCAGCATGTTGCCCAGCTGGCTGAAGTCGAACGGGTTGTCTCCCGGCTTCCCGCTCTTGTCGTCGGGGTCGTGCGGGCTGAACCCGAACGGCACGTCACTCATGCCTCTACCGTACGCGGATCCACATGGTCGTACGCTGTTCAGCCGTGAGTGAAACCGTCACGACCGCACCCGCTCCCGCGCCCCCGCCGAGGGAGCGCGGACTGACCCGCCGGACGTGGACGCTGATCGTCAGCTTCCTAGTGGTGGCGGCACTCGGACTGCTCGGCGGTTTCGCCAGAGTCCCGTACGTCGCGCTGGGCCCCGGCCCGACCTACGACGTGCTCGGCAAGGTCAAGGACGCCGACGTGATCTCGGTGGAAGGCCAGAACACCTTCCCCACCAACGGGACACTGCGCATGACGACGGTCTCGCTCACCGACGACATGTCCCTCTTCGGCGCACTCGGCCTGTGGCTCTCCGGCCGCTACGCGCTCGCGCCGCGCGAGGAGTTCTTCAAGCCCGGCGAGTCGGAGGAGGAGGTGCAGCGCAACAACGAGCTCGCGTTCAGCGAGTCCCAGACCTCCGCGGAGGTCGCCGCACTGGACTACCTCGGCTATCCGGGCAAGGTGATCGCGAACCAGGTCACGAAGGGCAGCCCGGCGGAGAACGTGATCCCGCTCGGCGCCCGCATCATCTCGGTCAACGGCAAGCAGGTGCAGAGCTCCGCGGACGTCAGCGCCGCCCTGGAGAACACCAAGCCCGGCGACCGCATCGAGGTGGCCTTCGAGAAGGACGGCACCTCGAAGTCGACCCAGCTCACCCTCGGCACCCGCGACGACGGCCGCCCGGCGGGCTTCATCGGCATCTCGCCGGTCGACCGCGCCGACGTGCCGTTCAAGATCAAGATCAGCCTGTCTGACGTCGGCGGTCCGTCCGCGGGCCTGATCTTCGCGCTGGCGATCGTCGACAAGCTGACGCCCGGTGAGCTCAACGGCGGCAAGGCCATCGCGGGCACCGGCGAGATCACCGGCGACGGCACGGTCAAGCCGATCGGCGGCATCGCGTTCAAGATGGTCGCGGCGAAGGAAGCGGGCGCTACGGCGTTCCTCGTGCCCTCGGCCAACTGCACGGACGCGAAGCAGCAGGCCCCCGAGGGTCTGACGCTGATCAAGGTCGAGAACCTCAAGGACGCGGTGTCGTCGCTGGAGGCGCTGAACAAGGGCGAGCCCACCCCGGGCTGCTGACGGCCGGTCAGCTCGAGCCTCGATGACGGGCGGATCGTCGATCCCCGGGAGCCGCCCCACCGTCTCGCGGCCCGCCTTCACGAGCTCTGCCAGGGAGATGGGGACGTGCATGGTCCCGACCAGGTCGACCGTCACAGCGGATGGTCGTCCGCTTCTCGCGAACAGCGCACAACGAGTTGACAACCCCGGCGCGAGCAGGCGCCGGGGTTGTGCCAGCCTGGGGGTGTGACGACTAGGGCCGCAGCGTGGCGAGCAGGGCGTCGGTGAGGTTGGGCGCCAGCTCGGGGTGCTCGACGACCTCTTCTGGCACCTCGACCGTTCCGCGCAGCCGCAGCACGCAGGAGACCGAACCGTCGCGCAGCACGGCCGCCACCAGGCGGGCCTCGCGGCGTGCCGGGTGCTCTGCGGCGAACCTGCGGGCCGCTTCGTCGTCCAGTTCGCCGTGGTGGAGCTCGGTCTCCGCCTCCGGGGGCAGGACCACGATCTCCTGGGCCAGCGCGCAGCCGGTGACGGCCGGCGGCCACTCGATGCCCGCGAGCGCGTCGCCCAGGTCGCCTTCCAGGGCGTCCTGCGCGATCGGCGTCAGCGGGGACGACTCCGGATCGAGCTGGTCACGCAGCTCCGGCTGCTGGGCGATCAGGTCTGAGGTGGCCACGAGGGCGAAGAGTTGCGGGGGCTGCTCCCAGCCGCCCGCACCTACGAACTCCTCAACCTCGCGGGCGACCGTCGGGAGGATGACCGCTGGCGTTTCACTCGCTGACACGCGTGTCATCGTAAGACTGCGGGCTTCGCGGGAACCCAGGGCGTCGTCCGTAGAGTTGGACTAAACGTACGTATTGAAATTCCGCGATCCAGGAGCGTGCCTCGTGGCCACACGGCCTCCAGTCGGACTGCCGAAACTGTCCCGACGCAGCCGAATCCTGCTCATCGTCGGTGTTGTGCTCCTGTTCGGTCTCATCACGGGATCGCGGCTGCTCGACACCTACGTGAACTGGCTGTGGTTCGGCGAGGTGAATTTCCGCAACGTCTACAGCACAGTTCTGCTCACCCGGCTGGGTCTGTTCGTGGCCGCAGGGGTCGTGGTCGGCGGCATCGTCGCCCTGAACCTCTGGCTCGCGTACCGGTCGCGACCGGTGTTCGTGCCGGTCTCGGGGCCCGATGACCCGGTGGCCCGCTACCGCACCGTCGTGATGCGGCGGATGGGGTTGTTCGCGATCGGCATCCCCGTGTTCATCGGGTTGATCGCGGGCGCGTCGGCGCAGGCGGACTGGCAGCAGATCCAGCTGTTCCTGAACGCCCAGCCGTTCGGCGTGACGGATCCGCAGTTCGGGCACGACATCGGCTTCTACGCGTTCCAGCTGCCGTTCTACCAGTGGGTGCTGTCGTGGCTGTTCATCACGACCGCGGTGTCGTTCATCGGCGCGGTGATCGCGCACTACCTGTTCGGCGGCATCCGGCTCGCCGGTCGCGGCGGTCAGCTGTCCGGGCCCGCCCGGCTGCACCTGGCGCTGGTCGCCGGCACGTTCGTGCTGCTGAAGGCCGTCGCGTACTTCTTCGACCGGTACGAGCTGCTGCTGCACGACACCGAGAAGTTCGTCGGCGCGAGCTACACCGACCTCAACGCGGTGATGCCGGCCAAGCTGATCCTGCTGTGCATCGCGGTGTTCTGCGCGATCGCGTTCTTCGCGGGTGCGTTCATGCGCAACGTGCAGCTGCCGGCCATCGCGACGGTCCTGCTGGTGCTCTCGAGCGTGCTCGTCGGCGCGGCCTGGCCCGCGGTGCTGGAGCAGTTCTCGGTCAAGCCGAACGCCATCGCGAAGGAAGCCGAGTCGATCACGCGCAACATCGCGGCGACCCGGCAGGCGTTCGGACTGACCGACGACAAGGTCGAGACGAAGCCCTACGACGGCAAGCAGACCATCAGCAACGACCAGATCAAGACCAACGACGCGGGCACGCTCGGCAACATCCGCCTGCTCGACCCCGCGGTGCTCGCGCGGACGTTCACGCAGTTCCAGCAGCTGCGGCCGTTCTACGGCTTCCCGAACAAGCTCGACGTCGACCGGTACACAGTGGACGGCAAGCTGCGCGACTACATCGTCGCGGTGCGTGAGCTGAAGCTCGACAGCCTGCCGCAGGGCCAGCGCGACTGGATCAACCAGCACCTCATCTACACGCACGGCAACGGCTTCGTCTACGCCGAGGCCAACAAGGTCAACGCCGTGGCCGACCAGACCAACGGCGGCTACCCCGAGTTCAAGACCGGTGAGGTCGCGCCGGACGGCGCGGTCCGCAACGCCGAGAACGGCATCAAGGTCGACCAGCCGCGCACCTACTACGGCGAGCTGTTCGGCGCCAACGACTACTCGATCGTCGGCGGCCGGCCGCAGGGTTCGGCGGCGGAGTACGACACCGACGCCAAGGCCTACACCTACACCGGCTCCGGCGGCGTCCCGATCGGCGGCCTGTTCAACAAGCTCGCGTTCGCGGCCTACTACGGCGAACGGAACATCCTCTTCAACCAGTCGATCGCGGACGAGTCGAAGATCCTGTTCAAGCGCACGCCGCGCGACCGCGTGCAGGCCGTCGCGCCGTGGCTGACGGTGGACAGCGACCCGTACCCCGCCGTGGTCAACGGTCGCATCACGTGGATCGTCGACGGCTACACCACGCTCGACAGCTACCCGTACGCGCAGCGCACGCCGCTGGGTGACGCGACGAACGACTCGCTGACCGCGGACGGCGTGGTGGTCTCGCAGGTCAACAAGCCGGTCAACTACATCCGCAACTCGGTCAAGGCCACTGTGGACGCCTACGACGGCACGGTGAACCTGTACGCGATCGACGAGAAGGACCCCGTCCTCAAGGCGTGGATGGGCGTCTTCCCCGGCACGGTCAAGCCGAGCAGCGACATCAAGCCCGAGCTGCGCCAGCACTTCCGCTACCCGGAGGACCTGTTCAAGGTGCAGCGGCAGATGCTGTCGAAGTACCACGTCTCGTCGCCGTCGGACTTCTACTCCGGTGTCGGCTACTGGGAGCCGCCGCAGGACCCGACGATCGACAACGTGACGACGGCGGACGCACAGCGCGACGCGGCGAGCAAGCGCAGGGACCGCCAGCCACCGTTCTACGTGCTGGCCGGTGACCCGAACGACCCGAAGAAGGTCAGCTTCCAGCTGCAGAGCCCGCTGGTCCGGGAAAACCGCGAGTTCATGGCGGCCTACGTCTCGGTCGCGTCCGATCCGGACAACTACGGCAAGATCAGCGTGCTGCAACTGACACAGGACGCCAAGGGGCCGCAGCAGATCCAGACGCAGTTCCTCACCTCCGACAACGTCAGTCGCGAGCTCAACCTGCTGGCACAGCAGAAGACGACGGTCGTCTACGGCAACCTGCTCACCCTCCCGGTTGGTGGCGCGCTGCTCTACGTCGAACCCGTCTACATCGAACGTGCCTCGCAGAACACGTCGTACCCGCAGCTGTCCAAGGTGCTCGTCTGGTACGGCGACCGGGTCGGCTACGCGTCCACGCTGAACGAGGCGCTGGACCAGGTGCTGAGCGGTGCCGGTGCGGTCGTGCCGCCACCGAGCGACAACAACGGCAACGGCCAGACCTCGACGCCGCCGACGACGCCGCCTGCCAACGGGGTGCTCAGCCCCGACCTGCAGAAGGCGATCAACGACATCGACGCTGCGCTGGCCGACGTCAAGAAGGCTCAGCAGAGCGGCAACTTCACCGAGCTCGGCCAGGCGTACGCGCGCCTGGACGACGCGACGAAGCGGTTCAAGCAGTACAACACCGGGGCTCCCGCGGCGCCGCCGACCGGCCAGTCGTCGGTGGCTCCGTCGCCCACACCCTCGGGCTGACCACCCGATTTGCACAAAGCGCTCCACCCCGCGTAAGGTTCTATTCATACCGACGCGGGGTGGAGCAGCTCGGTAGCTCGCTGGGCTCATAACCCAGAGGTCGCAGGTTCAAATCCTGTCCCCGCTACAAAGCCGGGAGAGCCCTGTTCGCGGAGAACGCGAACAGGGCTTTTTCGCATTTGTTTTGGGGGCGGAGCCCCAAGCCCCGCCCTGGGGGCAGGCCCTCAGACCCCCGTAGGTTGAACAGGCCGCGCTGTGCCGGCGGTGAACCTGCCGATGACCTGCGGAAATCGCAGTTCGCGGGGGGTGGTGAAAACGGGTTTCCAGAGGGTGTATAGTTCTCCTTACAACAGCAAGACAAGCTAGAAGCGGCGCGGGGTGGAGCAGCTCGGTAGCTCGCTGGGCTCATAACCCAGAGGTCGCAGGTTCAAATCCTGTCCCCGCTACTAGACAGAAGGCCGGAGCCATCAGGCTCCGGCCTTCTGCTTATTCCCGATCAACGCGAAGAGCGCGGCCGGTGTGTTTCAGGTCATGTTCTCCGCCCAGTACTGGGCGCACAGCATGCTGGAGCAGATCCGCCCCTCGCCGTTGACCGTGCGGTGCTTGCGGATCTGCTTGCCGCACACCATGCACTCGTCCTTGCCCGCCTGCTCCGGGATGCCTCCGGTCATCCACGCCACCGTGTGCGCCGCCACCTTCTTGTGGTCCAGCCACTTGATGTTCATCGTCCCCGACCTCCGTGGTCTCGCGAGCCTGCCTGGCAATGATCATTTTCCCGGTTGTGCAGGCGCGGGAAAGGGGTGCGCGCGGACATCACCAGGTTGTGCGACGAAGGCTCACGTCCGTCCATTCGGGTGGCTCCGGCCGGTGAGAGTCGTACCGCCGATCGAGTGAGATCGGGTGACTTTCGTTTCTGCGAAAGGCTTTTTCCATCCGGGATGGACACGGACGGTCAAGCGGCCAAACGCGTGAGGCGCGGAAACTGCCGCTTACTCAGCGAGACTTTTCGTTGCTCCGCATGGCCCAACAGGCTAGCCCGGTGATCAGCCACTGTGGACAGAACGGCTGACCATTGTGGACAGCTTCCCCCAGACGTGGGAACGTTGTCGTTGTGTCAGACCTGAATGCGACCGCAGCCGCCCTGCTCGGGCTGCTGCACGACGGACCCAAGACCGGTGGCCAGTTGGTGGCGGAGGCAGGAGACCGCTTCGGCGCGTTCTTCAGCGTGACCCGCAGCCAGGTGTACCGCGAGCTGCCCGCGCTGGCCGATCAGGGCCTGCTGCGACTCGGCAAGCAAGGACCGCGGTCCAGCCAGCAGTACGTGCTCACCGCGGCGGGCAAGAAGGCCTTCAAGAACTGGCTGCTGTCCGAGCCCGGCCCGGACCACCTTCGCAGCCCGCTCATCCTGCGCCTGGTGCACGCCGGCTCGCTGACCGCCAAGCAGCGAGAGGCCCTGATCACGACCGCGCGCACGACGTACGGTCAGGAGCAGGAGAGCGCGAAGAGCGCGGCCAAGACCGCTGAGGACCCCTACGCGAAGGCGGTGGCCGAGTTCGGCCTGGCTCACGCGAAGGCCGTTCTCAAGCTGCTCGACGCGATTCCGACCGCGTAGAAGAGAGCGCCAGCAGCACCGGTCGCGAACTGTGACCGGTGCTGGCGTAATCTTTTGTCGTGAACCCGGACGTCGAAGCAGACATCAAGGACCTCTCCGCCACCCTTTCCAGCATCGAGGCGGTGATGGACCTCGATGCCCTGCGCGCCGCGGTCGCGGACTTGGAGGAGCAGGCAGCGCGCCCTGACCTCTGGAACGACCAGGAGAAGGCGCAGCAGGTCACCAGCCAGCTCTCCCACAAGCAGGGTGAGCTGCGTCGCATCACCGGCCTGCGGGAACGGCTCGACGACCTTCCGCTGCTCTACGAGCTCGCGGAGGAGGCCGAGGACGCCGACGCCCAGGCCGACGCCGACAACGAGCGGGCGAAGCTGCGCGAGGAGATCGCGAGCCTCGAGGTCCGCACGCTGCTGTCCGGCGAGTACGACGAGCGCAACGCGCTGGTCACCATTCGTGCCGAGGCCGGTGGCGTCGACGCCGCGGACTTCGCCGAGATGCTGCTGCGCATGTACTCGCGCTGGGCCGAGCGCCACAACTACGGCATCGAGGTGTTCGACACCTCGTACGCGGAAGAGGCGGGCATCAAGTCCGCCACGTTCCGCGTCACGGCGCCGTACGCCTACGGCACGCTGAGCGTCGAGCAGGGCACGCACCGTCTCGTGCGCATCTCGCCGTTCGACAACCAGGGCCGTCGCCAGACGTCGTTCGCCGGTGTCGAGGTCGTGCCCGTCGTCGAGCAGACCGACCACGTCGAGATCGACGAGAAGGACCTGCGCGTCGACGTCTACCGCTCGTCCGGCCCCGGTGGTCAGGGCGTCAACACGACCGACTCGGCGGTCCGCCTCACGCACATCCCGACCGGCATCGTGGTGTCCTGCCAGAACGAGCGCTCGCAGCTGCAGAACAAGGCGACCGCCATGAACGTCCTGCAGGCGAAGCTGCTCGAGCGGCGCAGGCAGGAGGAGCAGGCGAAGATGGACGCGCTGAAGGACTCCGGCTCCAGCTGGGGCAACCAGATGCGCTCCTACGTGCTGCACCCGTACCAGATGGTCAAGGACCTCCGGAACAACCACGAGGTCGGCAACCCGTCGGCGGTGCTCGACGGGGAGATCGACGACTTCCTCGAGGCCGGCATCCGGTGGCGCAAGCAGTCCCAGCAGGGGTAGCGGAACTGGTCTGAGGTGAAGAGCACGTTCGGCCACCAGGTGGTCCGAACGTGCTTTTTTCGTCAACCGGTTGTGCCGCTCTGACCACGCCATGTGGAGGTTTCTGTCCGCCCTTCCGGGGCCGGAAGTTAACCGGAACGGGGGCTTTACCCCGGCCATGGGTAGACTCGCGCCTCGTGATTCGCCTCGAACACGTTTCCAAGGTCTACAAGACCTCCACGCGTCCCGCGCTCGACGACGTGTCCGTCGAGGTGGACAAGGGTGAGTTCGTGTTCCTGATCGGGCCTTCCGGGTCCGGTAAGTCGACGTTCTTGCGCCTGTTGCTGCGCGAAGAGGTGCCGACCAGGGGACGCGTCTACGTGTCCAACTTCGACGTCGCCAAGATGTCGCGGCGCAGGGTCCCCCGCCTGCGTCAGTCCATCGGCTGCGTGTTCCAGGACTTCCGCCTGCTGCCGACGAAGACGGTCGCCGAGAACGTGGCCTTCGCGCTGGAGGTCATCGGCAAGCCGCGCAACACCATCGTCAAGGTGGTGCCCGAGGTGCTGCAGCTGGTGGGTCTCGACGGCAAGGAGGACCGGTTCCCGACCGAGCTGTCGGGTGGTGAGCAGCAGCGCGTCGCGATCGCCCGTGCGTTCGTGAACCGGCCGCTGGTTCTCATCGCCGACGAGCCGACCGGAAACCTGGACCCCGACACGAGCCAGGACATCATGTTGCTGCTGGAGCGGATCAACCGCACCGGCACGACGGTCATCATGGCCACTCACGACCACGGCATCGTCGACTCGATGCGCCGCCGTGTGGTGGAGCTGGCGTTCGGCAAGGTCGTCCGTGATGACGCGCGCGGTGTTTACGGCGTCGGCCGTTAAACACTCCTAACCCCCGACCCCCAAGGAACCCCGCCCCCGATGCGTACCAGCTTCGTGTTCAGCGAGGTCGTCACCGGACTTCGCCGGAACGTCACGATGACGATCGCGATGATCCTCACGACCGCCATCTCGCTCGGGCTGCTCGGCGGTGGCCTGCTCGTCGTCCGCATGGTCGACAAGATGCAGGCCAACTACGCGGGCAAGCTCGAGGTCTCAGTGCTGCTGACCAACGACGTCAGCGCCAACGACAAGGACTGCACCCAGCAGCCCTGCGCGGGCCTGCGTTCCCAGCTCGAGCAGACCTCCGGCGTCGAGACCGTGGTGTTCCAGAACCGCGACGAGGGCTTCGAGCGCTTCAAGCGGATCTTCGAGGCGCAGCCGGAGCTGCTCAAGCTCGCGCGTCCGGAGGCGATCCCCGCGACCTTCCGCGTCAAGCTGGAGGACCCGGAGCGCACCGACGTCATCAAGCAGGCCTTCGAGGGCAAGCCGGGCGTCAAGGGCGTCGACGACCAGGGCAAGTTCCTCGAGCGGTTCTTCGAGGGCCTGAACGGCCTGCGCGACGTCGCCCTGATCCTCGCGCTCATCCAGGCGTTCGCCGCGTTGCTGCTGATCTCGAACACCATCCAGGTGTCGGCGTTCACCCGCCGCGTCGAGGTCGGCATCATGCGCCTGGTCGGCGCGACCCGGTGGTACACGCAGCTGCCGTTCCTCATCGAGGCGGTCGTCGCGGGCATCATCGGCGCGGTCTCCGCGGTCGCCGGCCTGGTGCTGTTCAAGGCGTTCTTCCTCGACCGGATCACCAGAAACCTCACGGAGTCGGGCATCATTCCGCCGATCGGGTACCTGGACATCCTGATCGTGTCGCCGTGGCTGTTCCTCGTCGCGATCGTCATCTCGGCCACGACGGGCTACGTCACGCTGCGTCTCTACGTGCGGCTTTAACGACTTTGCCGACCACGTAAAGTTGTCGTCATGGTCAAGGAACGCGGGCAGAAGGCCATCGCGTCGAACCGCAAGGCTCGGCACGACTGGACCATTCTGGACACCTATGAGGCGGGCATTCAGCTCGTCGGCACCGAGGTGAAGAGCCTGCGCATGGGACGGGCGTCCCTCGTGGACGCCTTCGCCCAGGTCGACGACGGCGAGATCTGGTTGCACGCGCTGCACATCCCGGAGTACGTCGCGGGGACGTGGACGAACCACGACGTCCGGCGCAAGCGCAAGCTCCTGCTGCACAAGGCGGAGATCGAACGCCTGATCGGCAAGACCAAGGAGTCCGGTCTGTCGCTCATCCCGCTGCAGATGTACTTCAAGGACGGCTACGTCAAGGTCGAGATCGCCCTCGCGAAGGGCAAGAAGGCCTACGACAAGCGCCAGGACATCGCGAAGCGCGACGCCAACCGCGAGATCGCCAAGGCGCACGGACGGGCGCTGAAGGGCCGTTACTGATGGCACTGGTGGACGTCCACGTCCACTTCATGCCGCAGAACGTCCTGGACAAGGTCTGGAGCTACTTCGACCGCGTCCGCGAGTCCGGGGTCGACTGGTACATCCACTACCGCACGGACGAGAACGCCCGGCTCACCGCACTGCGGGAGCTGGGCGTCGTCGCGTTCGCACCGCTCGTCTACCCGCACAAGCCCGGCATGGCCGAGTGGCTGAACGAGTGGGCGGCCGACTTCGCCTCACGCGTCCCCGAAGCCGTCCAGACCGGCACCTTCTACGCCGAACCCGGCGCGGACGCGTACGTGCGCAAGGCGCTGGAGGCCGGTGCGCGCTGTTTCAAGTCCCACGTCCAGGTGGGCGGCTACGACCCGCGTGACGAGCTGCTGGACGGCGTCTGGGGCCAGCTGGCCGAGGCAGGCGTGCCGGTCGTCGTGCACGGCGGTGACGGGCCGATCCCCGGTGAGTTCACCGGGCTCGGGATCCTCGACGAGGTGTTGCGGCGGCACCCACGGCTGACCGCGGTGATCGCTCACGCCGGCATGCCGGACTACCGGGGTGCGCTGGACCTCGTCGAGCGCTACCCGAACGTGCACATCGACACCTGCATGGTCGGGGTCCCGTTCACCACGCGGATGGTGGCGCTGCCGGACGACTGGAACCTGCGGATCGCGGGGATCGCGGACCGGGTCGTGCTGGGCAGCGACTTCCCGAACATCCCGTACCCGTACGAGGTGCAGCTCGACGCCGTCCGGTCGTGGGGCCTCGACGCCGCCGCCGAGCAGGCGATCCTGCACGACAACGGCGCCCGCCTGCTTCAGCTGTCCAGGTAGGCGAGCACCGCGCGCACCCGGCGGTGCTCGGAGTTCGACGGTTCCAGGCCGAGCTTCGCGAAGATGTTGCCGACGTGCTTCTCCACCGCGCCGTCGGACACCACGAGCGTCGCGGCGATGGCCGTGTTGGACAGTCCCTGGGCCATCAGCCCGAGCACCTCGCGTTCGCGGGGCGTCAACGAGTCGACGGGGCTCTTCTTGCTGCGCACCATGAGCTGGGTGATCACCTCGTGGTCGATGCTCGTGCCGCCGTCAGCGACCCTGCGCACCGCGTCGACGAACTCCTTCACGTCCGCGACCCGCTCCTTGAGCAGGTAGCCGACCCCGCTCGCACCGCCCGCGAGGAGCTCCACGGCGTAGCGCTCCTCGACGTACTGCGACAGCACCAGCACCGGCAGCCCGGGAGAGCGGCGGCGGGCTTCGATGGCGGCCCGCAGGCCCTCGTCGGTGAACGTCGGCGGCATCCGCACGTCCACCACGCACAGGTCGGGCTTGTGCTCGACGACGGCGTCCAGCAACGCGTCGCCGTTCTCCACGGCCGCAACGGTTTCGATGCCCTCGTCGGCGAGCAACCGCTGCACGCCCTCCCTCAGCAGCACCGAGTCCTCGGCGATCACCACACGCACGGCAACTCCGCTCGAATCACAGTCGGCCCGCCGGACGGGCTGACGACGACAACCACACCGTCGATCGTGGCAGCCCGGTCGGCCAGGCCGGCGAGCCCGCCACCGGGCTTCAGCTCGGCGCCGCCCTGACCGTTGTCGGTGACCTCGACCAGCACACCCGTCTCCACCCGTTCGACCAGCACGGTCGCCCTGGTGGCGTTGGAGTGCTTGGTGATGTTCGTGAGCGCCTCGCCGACGGTGAAGTACGCGGTGCTCTCCACCGCTGTCGGCGGCCGCGGATCCACGTCGACGCTCAGCTCGACCTCGATCGGGACACGGGCAGCCAGCGCCGACAACGCCGCGTCGAGACCGCGGTCGCCCAGCACCGACGGGTAGATGCCCCGCGCCAGGTCCCGCAGCTCCTTGATGGCGAGCTTCGCGTCCGCGTGCGCCTCGGCGATGAGCGCGGCAGCCCCCTCCGGATCGGAGTCCATCTTGGACTTCGCGCGGCCCAGCCCCATCGCCACCGCCACGAGCCGCTGCTGCGCGCCGTCGTGCAGGTCGCGTTCGATGCGCCGGCGCTCCGCCTCCGCCGCCTCGACACCGCGGGCCCTGCTCGACTGCAGCCGCTCCGCCTCGATCGCCAGCTGGTCGGCGCGCGTCGGCCCCAGCATGGCGCGGGCCATCCTGCCGTGCACCGCGCCCAGCGAGCGCGTGCCCCACAGCGCGAACGGGATCAGCGCCAGCCCGATCGCCGCGACCGGCAGCGCGGAGTAGAACGAGTCGATCGTCCAGACCTCGCCCACGACCACGGCGAACGGCGCGTAGCCGATCCAGAACGGCACGGCGATCAACGCCGCGACGACCGACCACATCGCGATGACCGAGGCGAACTCCAGCGCCCCCACCGGCACGAGCAGCGCCAGGTAACCGAAATCACGCCAGGTGGCCGGGTCGGTGAACTGGTGCTTCCACTTCTGCAACAGCGGCCCGTCGACCCGCTCGCGGTACGGCTTGGGAATGTCCGTGCGCAACGCCACCCGCACCCACGCCCGCTCCGTCGACGCACCCGCGCGCACGACGTTCATCGCCACCCAGAGGATCGGGAGCCCGACGCCGAGAACGAACGTCGCGAACCCCACCACGGTCAGCACCAGAGCGAGGGTGAACCAGAAGATGCCGGTCACCAGGTTGGTCAGCAGGTAGAACCCGGCTGCGAGCGCGTTCGGTTTCCTCATGCCGTCCATCGTGTCGTTCCCGCTGGTCAGGGACCATCTGGCTAGCTATCCGGTCCAGGGTGGGGACAGCCCTACCTGCCTCGGGAAGAACTCGGTGGCCGCCATCGTTATGCTAGGCGTACCACTACAAGGGGGTGAACGGTTTCGACTGTGGACGTTGATTCAGGGGAAGCGTGCCGGTGCAGGCGAGAGACCACCGCAAGCGTCATCGCAAACCAATAAGCGCCGAGTCTAACGACAAGCGCGCGTTCGCTCTCGCCGCCTGAGGCGAGTAGCAACGCTGTCGGCCTAGGAGCGCCTTCGGCCTAGTGTCCGGCATCAGCTAGAGGGCTTACCGGCAGTCCCGGTCGCGGGGACTGTTCGGGACATTCACAGCGACTGGGCCCGTCACACCAGCTTGTTCGCGTGACTGGTGGGGTCAAGCAGAGGCCTAGCGAACTGCGCACGGAGAAGCCCTGATGAGCCGCCACAGGACCCGGGTTCGATTCCCGGCACCTCCACTCGGCCGAAGGCTGCTCAGCGGCCTTTGGCCGCTTTCGCCAGCTCGTTCCGGGTGTTTTCTGGGGGTCCAACCCCCAGACCCCGGCCGGGGGCTCCGCCCCCGGACCCCCGCCCGCCTCGCCGCTTCGCGGCCTTGGCGGGCTTTCCTTTTTGTGGCTCATCGTGGTTGGGGGACGTTGTGCGTGCTGTTCGGGTGGATCGGGCTGGCGGGCCTGAGGTTTTGCGGGTTGTTGATGTGGCGGAGCCGGTGGTTGGGGCTGGTGAGGTCTTGATCCGGGTGGTTGCTACCAGCATCAACCCTGTTGATGACAAGACTCGGCAGGGGATTTTCGGGATCGACGCGTCTGTCACGCTTGGGTGGGACCTTGCTGGGGTGGTCATCGGCGGTGAGCTGCCGGTGGGAGAGCGCGTGATCGCCATGTCGCATCAGCTTGGGACCGGGCGCGGGACTTGGGCGGATGTTGTGGTGTTGCCTGTTGGGGCGGTGGTGCGGGCGCCTGAGTCGGTGAGTTTGGTGGAGGCGGCGACGTTGCCGTTGGCTGGGCTCACGGCGCTGCAGACGCTTGACTGGCTGGAGGTCGGGGCTGGGGAGCGGCTCCTGGTTGCCGGGGCGGCTGGGGCTGTGGGTGGGATTGCGGTGCAGGTTGCGGCTGCTCGTGGGGTGCGGGTGGACGCGCTGGTGTCGCGTGAGGGACAGCAGGTGCCGGGGGCGGAGCTTGTGACCACCGATCCTCGTGCGCTCACGGGGTACGACGTTGTGTTTGACACTTATGGGGCGTTTGTTCTGGGGGCTGTGGTCGAGGGTGGGCGGTACGCCTCGATCGCTTCGCAGGCCGGGGTGGTGCCGGAGGTGGACGGGGTGCGGACCGCGAACATTCAGGTTCGGGAAGACGGCGCCGGGCTGGGGGAACTGGTCGGCCTCGTGGACGACGGGGTGGTCGGGCTCAGGGTCGACTCGACGTTTGCGATCAGGGACGTTCGGGCGGCTCATGAGCGGTTTGGGCAGCGTGGGTTGAGCGGCAAGGTCGCGATGGTGTTCTGACGGGCGTCAGGCACGGCGGGTGGCCGGTAGGACGGCGGACAGCGCGGCCAGGAAGTCGGCGGCGTCGAACATCGCGCCTGCTGAGGCAACGCCGTTGACCTTGAAGCGGTTGGTCAGCAGGCGCTCCACCGCCTCTACGGCCAGAGGTGCGCTCACCGCGTAGATGTCGCGGCCGGTGATGGTCAGCTGACGTTCTTCGGTGCCGCGGCGTACTCGCACGTCCACCTCGAAGGTTTCCGGGTCCTGGCGGGCTGAGGCTTGGCTCAGGCCCTGGGCTGCGGTCGTGGACATGTACGAGGTCACCGACGGGATCGGCAGGTGGCTGGGGATCGTGACGATGTCCGCCATCGAGAACTCGCCGATGACCTGGCGCGGGCCGCCGGGGAAGTCCCAGTCGAGGGTCGGCTGGGTGTCGTCGTGGTACTGCAGCGCACCGTCGCGGAAGCGGACGCGCTGGCCGGCCCTGCGCTCGCGCGAGACCGCGCCGGCGGTGAGCGTGCCAGGGGTGGGCTGCCAGCCGCTCAGGCCGTAGGCGATGTGCGCGGAGTCGGCCGTGGTCCAGTCGGCCATCGCGGCGGTGACCAGCAGGTCCGCCAGGCCGCCGAAGAACGCCATCGCGGGCACCACCGGGACGGAGGCGCCGCGGGCGAACGTGTCGGCGTTCGCCTCGATCTCGGCCGCCACGTCGACGTACGGGATGCCCGCGCGTTCGGCCGCGGCGATCAGCGGAAGAGCGGTGATCGCGAACGGGCCAGCTGTGTTGATCACGGCGGAGGCGCCCGTCAGCGCGCGGTCCAGGGCGTCCGGGTCGTCCGCGGTGGCCTGTGCTCGTCCGAACGGCAGCGGTTCGAAGCCGCGCTTCTCCAGTTCTGCCACGACGAAGCGGCCAGTGGTTCCCGAAGCGCCGTAGACCGCGATCTTGTGTCCCATGTGGACCATCAAAGCCCGGGAGGGCAGCACCCACTAGTGTCTGGAACGACACGATGCGTACAGTTTCGGACATGCTGGCATTTGCCGTGACCGACGGGATGCTCCACTTCGAGCTGACCGCGACCTACGAGATCTTCACCGCGCCCCAGCTCGACTACCCCGTGGTGATCTGCGGCAACGGGCCCGTGCGCGTCGGCAGGTTCACGCTGGAACCCGATCTGCCGCTCGACCAGCTCGACCAGGCGGACACCGTGATCGTGCCCGCCATCGCGGACGTGGACGAGCCGATCGACGAGGCCCTGGTCGAGGCCGTGCGCAAGGCTCACGACAAGGGTGCGCGGATCGTGTCGTTGTGCACGGGCGCGTTCGTGCTGGCGGAGGCCGGGTTGCTCGACGGGCTCAGGGCGACCACGCACTGGGCGCACACCGACGTGCTGGCTCAGCGCTACCCGAAGGTCGAAGTCGACCCGGACGTGCTCTACGTCGACAACGGCCGGGTGCTGACGAGCGCGGGCAAGGCGGCGGCGATCGACCTGAGCCTGCACCTGATCCGCGCCGACCACGGCACCGCGACGGCCAACACGGCGGCGCGCAGGCTCGTCGTGCCACCGCATCGGGACGGCGGGCAGGCGCAGTTCGTGCTCGCGCCCGTGCCGTCCGAGGAAGGCCATCCGCTGACCGAGCTGTTCGGTTGGGCCGGCAACCGGCTCGACCGGACGCTGACGGTGGAGGACCTGGCACGCCAGGCGAACATGAGCTCGCGCCACCTCGCCAGGCTCTTCAAGGCGGTGACGGGCACCACGCCGTTGCAATGGCTGCACACGCAACGGATCAGGCGAGCGCAGGAGCTGCTGGAGATGACAGACGACAGCGTCGACCAGATCGCCGAGGCGTCCGGCATGGGGACGGCCACGACGTTGCGGCGGCACTTCCACCGAACGGTCGGTGTGCCACCGGACACATACCGCCGCACGTTCCGACCGATCGGTGGCAAATAGGCCGGCCGGCGGACGTTATGTTGGCCCGATGAGCAACCAACAGCGCGTCGGGGCGCGGGTGTTGCGGCGCAAGCCGATCGACCAGCTGACTCACCCCGGCAGCGAGCTGAAGCGCAGCCTCGGTGTCGGCCACCTCACGATGATCAGCATCGGCGCCACGCTCGGCACCGGCATCTTCGTCGTGCTGGGCCAGGCGGTGCCGCTGGCCGGTCCCGCCATCGTGGTGTCGTTCGTGCTCGCGGGCATCACCGCGTTGTTCTCCGCGCTGTCGTACGCCGAGCTCGCGGGCCTCATCCCCGCCTCCGGCTCCTCGTACTCGTACACGTACGCCACGCTCGGCGAGATCGTCGCGTGGGTGTGCGGCTGGTGCCTCGTGCTGGAGTACGGGGTCTCGGTCGCGGCGGTCGCGGTCGGGTGGGGGCAGTACGTCAACGAGTTGCTGCACCTGGTGACCGGGCTGCGGATTCCGGACGTGCTGAGCCAGCCGCCGGGTGCGGGCGGGATCGTCAACATCCCCGCCGTGCTCGTCGTGGTGATCTCGATGCTGGTGCTGCTGGGCGGCGCCAAGGGCAGTGCGCGCACGAACACGATCCTGGTGTGGGTGAAGGTCGGCGCGTTGCTGATGTTCTGCGCGGTTGCGTTCACCGCTTTCCGGGCGGGCAACCTGGAGCCGTTGTTCCCGCTGGGGCTCGCGGGCATGAGCGCCGGTGCGGCCACGTTGTTCTTCTCCTACATCGGGTTCGACGCCGCGTCGACCGCCGGTGAGGAGGCCAAGAACCCGCAGCGCGATCTGCCGCGCGCGATCATCCTCTCGCTGGTCGTGATCACCGCGCTGTACTGCGCGGTCGCGCTGGCCGCGGTCGGTGCGATGCCCTGGCAGTCGTTCGAGGGCACCGAGGCCGCGCTGAGCCGGGTGCTGACCGACAACGTCAGCGGCTCGATCTGGCCGATCCTGCTGTCGATCGGTGCTGTCGTCGCGACGACCAGCGTCGTGCTGACCGTCCTCTACGGACAGACGCGCATCCTGTACGCGATGTCCCGTGACGGGCTGGTGCCGTCGATCTTCGCGAAGCTCAGCCCGCGCACCGGTGTGCCGTTCACGAACACGGTGCTCGTCGGCCTGTTCATCGCCGTGCTCGCCGCGCTCGTGCCGTTGGGGTCCCTGGCCGACGCGACCAGCATCGGCACGCTCTTCGCGTTCGGGCTGGTCAACATCGCGGTGATCATCCTGCGCCGCACCGAACCGGACCGGCGGCGCAGCTTCCGCGTGCCGTTCTCGCCGGTCACGCCGTTGCTGGGCCTGGCCTTCTGCATCTACATGATGTTCAGCCTTGGACTCGACACGTGGATCGCGTTCATCGGGTGGATGGTGCTCGGGTTCGTCATCTACTTCGGTTACAGCGTCAGGAAGGCACGCCTTGCGGTTCCGAGTGATCAGTGACGTCCCCGGCATCGCCAGGGTCGCCGCGTACTACGCCGAGGTGTGGCAGACCAGCACCGACGTGCTGTCCTCCGAGACGTTGCACTGCATCCGGCACGCGGGCGGTGCGACGATCGGGGCGTTCGACGGTGACGAGCTGGCCGGGGCCACGACCGGGCTCTTCTGCCCGGACGGCTCGGTGTACTCGATGATCGCGGCCGCTCGCGCCGGCGTCGGGCATCCGTTGAAGCTCGCGCAGAAGGACTGGGCGGCAGGGCTCGGCGCGAAGTCGATGCGGTGGACCTACGACCCGCTGGTGTCGCGCAACGCCCGGTTCAACCTGGTCAAGCTCGGCGCGGTCGTCACCGAGTACACCGTCGACTTCTACGGGCCGATGAACGACGGCGTGAACGAGGGCGACCAGAGCGACCGCCTGACCGTGCAGTGGGACCTCACCGGGTCCCGTGAATCGCACGAGTCGGTACCCGCCGGTGAGGTGACGTCGACGGCTCCGGACGGAGAACCGTTGGCGCGCACGGACGGCGAGCGGATCTGGTGCCGGGTACCGCGTGACATCGTGCAGGTGCGCAAGGAGTCGCGGGACCTCGCGAGGCAGTGGCGGGAAGCGGTGCGCGGAGTGTTCGTCGACGCCTTCGAGCGCGGCTACGTGGCGACCTCGATGTCGCGCGACGGCTGGTACGAACTGGAGCGCAAGTGAAGATCGAGCGCATTGAGCTGCTGCACGTCGCCATTCCACTGGTGCAGTCGTTCCGCACGTCGTTCGGGACGATGACGACGAAGGACACGTTCCTGCTGCGGGTCGTGACGGACACGGCAGAGGGCTGGTCGGAGTTCGCCGCCGACCCGGAACCTCTGTACTGCTCCGAGTTCGTCGTCGCCGCGGAGCTCGTGCTGGCCGATCACCTCGTGCCGCGGGTGACGCCGGAGGTCACGGCCGCGGAGGTCGCGCACCGGACCGAGGCGATCAAGGGGCACAAGCTCGCGAAAGCCGCCCTGGAGACCGCGATCCTGGACGCCGAACTGCGGTCGTACGGAATGCCGATCGGCACGTTCCTGGGCGCCACCGCCGAGCGCGTGCCGTCCGGGATCTCGGTCGGGATCAAGAACTCGATCGCGCAGCTGCTGGACGACGTCGAGGAGCACCTCGCCGACGGCTACGTCCGGATCAAGCTCAAGATCGAGCCCGGCTGGGACGTCGAACCGGTGCGGGCGGTGCGGGAACGGTTCGGCGACATCCCGCTGCAGGTCGACGCGAACACCGCGTACACGCTGGCCGACGCCGACCAGCTGCGCAAGCTCGACGAGTTCGACCTGCTGCTGATCGAACAGCCGCTCGACGAGGACGACCTGCGCGGGCACGCGCTGCTCGCCCAGCGGGTCCGCACGCCGATCTGCCTCGACGAGTCGATCACATCGGCCAGGGACGCGGCCACGGCCATCGCGCTGGCCGCCTGCCGGGTGATCAACATCAAGCCCGCCCGCGTCGGTGGCTACCTGGAGGCACGCCGGATCCACGACGTCGCCGTCGCACACGGGATTCCGGTGTGGTGCGGGGGAATGCTCGAGACGGGGATCGGACGCGGGCCGAACCTCGCGCTCGCGGCGCTGCCCGGTTTCGTGCTGCCCGGCGACACCTCCGCGTCCCGGCGGTGGTTCGCGGAGGACATCACCGAGCCGTTCGAGCTGGAGGACGGCTCCATCGCCGTGCCGACCGGGCCCGGCATCGGGGTCGAGCCGATTCCGGAGACGCTCCAACGCTTCACCACCGCGACGAAGGTGCTCTACGCCAAGGACTGAAGCTCGCGGGCGAGGTTGAGCCGCGCGGCGGCGTCCCACAGCTGTCGCGCCGGCTCGGTCACGAACAGGTGCTCGCGGCCGAGCAGCGTTCGGAGCACGTGGGCTCGGCCGGCGCGCCACGTGGCGTCGTCGTACTGCGAGTACTCCTGGCGCACCGCCTGGCTGTAGCGGTCGTAATGCGTCGGTGCCGAACCGAGAATCGCGAGGTCGGCGTCGAGCAGCACGTGCGCGAGCGGGTCGTCGGACGAGTGCGTGATCGTGGCCAGCACCAACGACTCCACGCGCGCGATCTGCTCTTCTTCCATCCCGGCCAGTCGTTCGCGCGCCCACGCGGCGGACGCGCGTTCGTCCTCGCCAGGCTTGCCGTCGTAGATCACGTCGTGCGCGCAGGCGGCCAACGCGAGGATCGCGCGTTCCTCCACCGAGAACGCGAACGCGTCGGCCAGCGCCGACGAGTCGCGGACCACGGACACCACGTGGAAGGTGTTGTGGTAGGCGCGATGCGGTTCGGCATAGCGTTCGACCAGGTCACCCGCGTCCGGTGTGCCACCGAGCGCGCGGACTGCGTCGTCCCAGATCCGTTTCACCGCGTCAGCTCCTCCTCGACGACGTCCGCGGCGACCGTGCTGCCGCCCGCCCGTTGAATCATCCGCTGCATGTCCTTCACCCGTGCGGCGATCGCGGAATCCGACGCCAGCTGACTCACCAGCGAGCGCACGCTCTCCTCGGTCACGGTGTCCAGCAGCACGCCGAGTCCGAGCTCCTCGACGCGCTGGCCGTTGAACCGCTGGTCGGCCATGTGCGGCACGACGATCATCGGGACGCCGTGGTGCATCGCCTCCATCACGCCGCTCAGCCCACCGCGGGTGATGAACACGCTCGCGTGCTCCAGAACGGCGAGCTGCGGAACGTCGTCGTGCACCTCGACGTTAGGTGCCGGGTGGCGAACCCTGCCCTTCGTGACGAGGTGCCACGGCCTTCCACGCGCTGCCTCCGCGCAGGTCCGCACACCGGTCGTCGCGAGCACCACCGGACTGTCGCAGGGCGGTGTCCACGTGCCCTGGAACGCGCGTTCGGTCAGGCACGGGCCGGTGAAGGCGAACCGCTCGTCGAACGTGTCGCCCTCCGGCTGGAACTCCCTGGGGAACAGTCCGATCCTGCGGCGCGCGCCCGAGACGAACTCCGGCAGCGCGCAGCCGAAGAAGCCCTGGACCCCGGTGAAGAACCGGATCGCCGCGGAGTCGAACGTCCGCGCCGGCATCATCGAGGCGCCGAGCGACCAGTGCGAGTTGCTGGTCAGGAAGCTCTCCAGCAGCAGGTGCGGGACGCCCAGCCGGTGCGCGATGACGCCGCCCGCCCAGGCCGCGATGTCCCACAGCACGAGGTCGGGAGGGTCCGCGCGGAACACCGGTTCCAGCCGGGGCAGCGCGGACTCGGCCTCGGCGAGTGCGAGCTGGGCCGCGTCGTAGAGCGACTCCGGCAGCTCCTTCGGAAGCGTTGTGGTGCAGGGGACCGCGGTGGCTCCGCACTCGGTCACCGCCGCGGTGAACGGGGCGGGGACCGGGCAGCTCACGCGATGGCCGCGGCGCACGAGCTCCGCGATCAACCCGAGCGCCGGGTGGACGTGTCCGCGCTCAGGCATGAGGAAGATCGCGATGTGCGCCATAGCTGAGATTAACGTTGTTCGATTCCTGAAGGTTCAGATCGGTGGCGGTGATGCGACTCAAGTTCCGTTCCGCGAGGGTGATAGGTGAAGTCGTCCGAGAAGACTTTCCGATTCCGAAGAGGTCCGCGCGATATGTCGTGAGGTTTGTTCGGTTGATCTGGTCGAACACGCCCTTGACCGCGCGGATCGACGGTTTCATCTGCTCGCGTCGCCAGTCGAGGGTGATCCCGTCGGTTTCGCGGTCGTAGCGGAACGTGCCGCACTCTGAGGTTCTTCGTGATCGTTAGGTACAGCGACGTGAGGGTCTCGCCGCCCGCGGGGATCGGGTCGATCTCGGCGAACACCTTGTGCCGTAGCCGGCGTTCGCGGCGTGGCGGCGGGCGGCGTACTGGTACCAGCTCGTCGACTCCAGGAACGCGCTGCGGATCGTGTTGACCCTGAGCGTCTTGTTGGCCAGCGGGAAGAACCGGCCGTACATCCACTGCCGGCCCATCTCCAGCATCGTCGTCCTGAATCCCTTCTCACCTAGTCGCCGGGGGCGACGGCGGCTCCGTAGCCGGTGCCGATGACGACGGCCTCGCTGAAGTCCGACTCTGCCTCGGCGGTTCCCACCGTGGTCATGCCCAGCGCCGTCAGCGCCAGGAAGCGCCGGCGAGATATCCCTCATGTGCCTTTGCTGTAGGGCCGTTCGGGCCAGTGGTGCTTGGGATACCTGCCCTTCAGCTCACTGCGCACCCGCAGGTATCCGTTGCGCCAGAAGGACCTGAGATCGCTGGTCACGGCGGTGGGACGGCCCGCGGGGGAGAGCAGGTGCACCACCACCGGAACTCCCGCGATCTGCGGCGTGTCGGCCCACTTCATGGCGTCCTGGATTCGGACGTAAAGGGCGGGCTGGTCCTGCGTGTAGTCGACCTTGCCCTGGCCGATGCGTTCCGGGGCGAGCTGGTCGAACTCCGCCGCCTCCGGCCACGGCAGCAGGCTGCGCAGCAGCATCGTCGTGTCGATCTTGGCCAGGTCCGAGCGCTTCTTGGCCTTGCCGAGGTCGACCGCGCGGATCAGGCTCTCGTCGTCGACGCTGGGCCAGTCGCGGGTCCGGTGCAGGAACGCCATGCGCTCGCGCAAGCGTTTGGCGGCGTCGGTCCACTTGAGCAGGCCCAGGCCTTCGGTCTCGAGGCCGAGGCGGAGTGCCTGCTGGGACTTGGCGAGGTCGTTGAGCGGGCGTTCGTCGAGCGTGATCGCGCCCAGCTTGCGGACGCTGTTCGCGATGACGTCGCCGTTCCACCGGATGTCGTCGACCGTGTGCACGAGGGCTTGGGCGGCGGTCACGGCGAGCTCCTCGTCGGCAGGAGCGGCGAGGCGGATGCGGCCGTGCTTGCTGCCCGGTTCGCGGTCGGCGATCGCGACGGCCAGCCACTTGGAGTGCGAGTTGGTGTGCTCGACGGCCGTGCCGTTGGCCATCAGGTAGACGTTGCTGTTCTTGGACCGGCGTTTCGCCAGTCGTTCGGGGTAGGCGAGCGCGACGACGAGCGCCGGGTCGCCGTTGCCCGTCGGGTTGGTGCCGAGCTTCTCGAGCTTCTGAGCTTCTTTGCGCCACTTGCCAGGGGCTTTCAGCGCGGTCGCCAGGTCGTCCGTGCTGGGGTGCGAGCTGTCGTCGAGCAGTGCCACGACCTCGGCGGCGGTCCGGTTGCCGGCGAGCGCGCTGCCGTCGATGAGCGCGCGGCCCAGCCGTGGGTGCAGGCCGACGCTCGCGATGCGGTCGCGGCGGTCGGGTTCGAGCGCCCCGATCGCGTTCAGGGTCTCCTGGGCGGCCTTGAGCGCGCCCTCCGGCGGGGCGTCCCACCAGCTCAGGCCTTCGCCGTCCGGCGTGCCCCACACCGCCAGCTCCAGCGCGAGCCTGGTCAGGTCGGCCGTGCGGATCTCGGGTTCGGGATAGCGGGGGAGCGTCGAGTGCTCGTGCTCCGGCCAGCAGCGGTAGACGCGGCCAGGAGCTTCTCGTCCTGCTCGTCCGGCGCGTTGGTCGGCGACGGCCTGGGAGACGCGGACCGTGGTGAGGCCCGCGAGACCTCGTCTGTGGTCCACGCGGGGGACTCGGGCCAGGCCCGCGTCGACGACCGCGCGGACGCCGGGGACGGTGAGGCTGGACTCGGCGATGCTGGTCGCGAGCACCACTCGCTGGCGGCTGCCGGGCTTCAGCGCTGCGTCCTGGGTCCGGGCGCTCAGCTGGCCGTGCAGGATGACCGTGTCGGCGTTGAGGAGGCTCGCGGTCCGGTTGATCTCCCTGACTCCGGGCAGGAACGCCAGCACATCTCCGTCCACTTCGGACAGGGCCTTGTTGATGGCCCTGGCGACGGTGGTCTCGATGTGCTCGTTGCGGCCGGGCGGGACGTAGGTGATCTCCGTCGGGTACATGCGCGACTCGGTGTGCAGGACCGGAGCGTTGAGCAGGTCGGAGAGTCGTTGTGCGGCAACGGTTGCGCTGGTGGCGAGCAGCTTCAGGTCCGGGCGCAGGCCTGCTTTGGCGTCCAGCAGGAGCGTGAGGAGAAGGTCGGCGTCGAGGTGGCGTTCGTGGCACTCGTCGAGCAGGACCGTGCCGACGCCCTTCAGCTCCTGGTCGTGCTGGAGCCTGCGCACCAGAAGACCGCTGGTCACGACCTCGATCCGGGTGTGCTTGCTCGTCTTGCGGTCGCCCCGGACCGAATAGCCCACGGTGTGGCCCACGGGTTCGCCGAGGAGGCTCGCCATGCGTGCGGCGGCGGCTCTGGCGGCGATGCGGCGTGGCTCGGCGACGACGACCTTGCCGTTGAGCGCCAGCGGGACGAGCGTCGTCTTGCCGGTGCCCGGCGGGGCGACGAGCACGGCGGCCCCGTGGTCGTCGAGGGTCTGGAGAAGCTCGGGGAGAACGGACTTCACCGGGAGATCGGGCAGGTGCACGCTGTTGAGTGTGTCAGGGTGGAGTCATGGGGATGATTGGTGTGGTGTCCGGCGTCCTGTCCACACTGCGGTCCGCGCGCACGGTTGCGCAGTGGAAGCACGTTCCTCCTGTGTCGGCTTCGTCGAAGTCGGCGTCGGTGCTGGCCGTCGTGCCCGCACGCAACGAGGAAGCCGCCTTGCCGTCGTTGCTGTCCGGATTGGTCGGCCAGCCGGGCGTGCGGGTTGTGGTGGTGGACGACGCTTCTGGGGACGCGACGGCCGCTGTGGCCCGGTCCTGCGGGGCCGAGGTGATCGAGTCGTCCGGTCCGCCTCTCGGGTGGGCGGGCAAGGTCGCCGCGATGCACCTGGGCGTGGGGGCCGCTCAGGACGAGGAGTGGCTGCTGTTCGTGGACGCGGACGTGACCTGCACGCCTGACCTGGTGGGACGGCTGGTGGCTTCGGCCGGCGAGCTGGGTGCGGACCTCGTGTCGTCTTCTGCGCGGGGAGACGGGGTGGCGTGGTGGTTCCTGCTGCCCGCGTTCAACACGCTGGTGTTCGAGGGCTCGCCACCGGACGGCCGCGGTGTCACGGCGCTCGGAGTGGGGCACTGCATCCTGGTGCGGCGTTCGGTGTTCCTCGCGGCCGGTGGCTGGGAGGCGCTCGCCGAGACCCACGCCGACGACGTCGGGCTGGCGACGTTGATCAGGGACTCCGGCGGGGTCGTGCGGTTCATCGACGCGACGGCGCTGCTCACCACCTCGGGACTGGATTCCTTCGGTGACACGTGGCGGTCGTTGCGCAAGAGCATCCAGCCGTCGGTGAGGGAGATGTTCGGGCCGTGGGGGCGCGTGTTGCTGGTGGTCGCCGGGCTGCTGCACCTCGCGTACGGGCTGACCCCGGTGTTGCGGTGGCGCTCGCCGTGGTCGTGGCTGGCGTGGTTCGCGCAGGCCGTTTCTCATCGTGAGTTCGTGCGGCGAGTCGGCTCGCCGGAGGTGTCGGCTGTGCTGGCGCCGCTGTCGTGGGCGACGATCGGGGTGTTCCTCCTGGACTGCGCACTGCGTCCAGGTGCCGCGTGGAAAGGCCGTCGAGTTGGTTGACCCGTTGCGCGACCCGGACGACCCGGAGTTGCTGGACCCGTACCAGGCGCGATCGCTGGCGATCCTGGTCGAAGGCGCGCGGCTCGCGTCCGGTGCGGTCCGCTACGGCAAGGTCGGCAGGGTCGGGTGCGCTGCGGTCGTGATCAACCGGGAGAACCCGCTGCCGTCCGGCAACTTCGGCTGCGCGCTGGACGGCTCGTCGGTCGAGGTCGCGTCGACGTTGCTGCAGCTGGAGCAGACGTTCGCGGACGTGGGGCGTGCCGAGGCGGTGGTGTACGCGTCGCCGACGACGGTGGACGAGATCGAGGGCATAGCCGACGACTCCGGCTGGTACGCGGTCGAGGAGCTCTTGACCGTCGTTCATCGCGGGACTGCTTCGGTGGCCTCGGAGGTCCGGCGGGCCGTTGACACGGACCTCCCGGGGATCGTCGAGCTGCTGTCCGACGAGCTGGTCGGGAACCGGGAGCGGTTGTCGCGGTGGCTCGGGCATCGAATGGACGATCCGCGTTGTTTGTTGTTGGTGGTGGACGACGGCGATCGGATCGGTGGGTTCGCGTCGGGGTTCGCTGAGCGCGGTGTGGGGTTGGTCGAGCAGTGTGTCGTCCGTCCGGCGCGGCGTCGTCGTGGCGTTGGGCGGTCGTTGGTGGTATCTGCTGCTGCGGCCTTGCGTTCGGCTGGGGCTCACTTGGTGGCCTCGCAGGTCGACGAGGGTCCGGGGGAGCGGTTCGCCGAGGCGTGCGGCTTCGTCGCGGCGTATCCCGTGACGGCATATGTACGCAGAGTGGATGAGCTGCTCGACTGAGTTATTTAGTTGCCGCGTGACATATCCTTAGCAGGGCTAAGGGAGGCTTTGTGCGCGAGCGGTTGCCGGTCGAGGTGTGGGTTCTGGTCGCGGCGAGCTTCATCATCGCCGTGGGATTCGGGATCGTGGCACCCGTACTGCCGGTGTACGCGGCCACGTTCGGCGTCGGTCACACCGCGATTGCGGCTCTGATCAGCTCTTTTGCGTTCGTGCGGCTGGCGTTCGCGCCCATGAGCGGCAAGCTGGTCAACCGGTTCGGCGAGCCGAACGTGTACATCGTCGGCATCCTGATCGTGGCGGTCGGCACCGCGCTGTCGGGCTTCTCGGGGAGCTACGCCGAGATGCTGACATGGCGCGCGTTGGCCGGCGTCGGCTCGACGATGTTCACTGTGGCCGCTCTCGGCCTCTTGATCCGGATCACTCCGGCACCGCTGCGTGGACGTGCCTCCGGCATGTGGGCGGCGGGCTTCCTCATCGGCAACGTGGCGGGCCCGATCGTCGGTGCCGGCCTCGTGCCGTTCGGGCTGTGGGTGCCGTTCGTGTCGTACGGCGTGATGCTGTGCCTCGCGGCGTTCGTGGTCTGGTTCTTCCTGCGGCGATCGACTCTCGCGGCGCTGGACAAGTCCAACAGCGATACGCCGATGTCGGTGCGTGAGGCCGTGAAGCACCGGGCCTATCGCGCGGCCCTGGCGTCCGGGTTCGCGAACGGCTGGGCCGTGTTCGGCGTGCGGATCTCGTTGGTGCCGGTGTTCGTCATCGAGGCGTTGAAGCACAGCCCGGCCGTGGCGGGCATCTCGATGTCGGTGTTCGCCGGCGGCAACGCGGCGATGCTGTTCCTGTCCGGCAAGATCGCCGACACCCGCGGCCGCAAGCCGGTCGCCATCGCCGGTCTCGTCGTCAGCGGTCTCGCCACGATCTGGATGGGCTTCACCGGTGACGTGTGGACGTTCATGGCCGCCTCCTTGATCGCGGGCATGGGCGCCGGCCTGCTGAACCCGCCGCAGAACGCCGTCGTGGCGGACGTGATCGGCGCGCGCGGCAAGGGCGGCCCCGTCCTGGCGGGCTTCCAGATGGTGACCGACCTGGGCGCGATCATCGGCCCGATGTGCGCGGGCCTGCTGGCCGACTCGTTCGGCTTCGAAGCCTCGTTCGCCATCACCGGTGCCGCGCTGCTGCTGTCCGTCGCCTTCTGGTTCGTCGCCCCCGAGACCCTCCCCACACATGAGGAGGAGCACACGGCCGCGGCGGTAGCACCGGAATGCGGCTGCCTCGACGAAAGTGCCGAGGTCCCGACGGGCGAGCGCGTGGGCGGCAAGCCACGCCACCCAGAAGCGTGATTGCCCACTCAGCTTCTTTTTAGTTTGGCTCGCTACCCTCGTCGCCGTGGGTGGTGCAGAGCGCAGTGCGCGGAAGAAGAAGCAGGCCGCGCGTGCGGTGGCCCAGGCCCGTACCTCGGGCGGGGATCGAACCAAGGTGATCGCCGGCATCGCCGTCGTGGCGGTGCTCGCCGTCGCGGTCATCGGCTACGTCGTGTTCCAGCAGCTGAAGCCGTCGACGTCCACCACGGACACGATCGCGCAGGCCCCGGCCGACCACGTGATCTCGGCCCCCGCGGTCCGCGACGGCAGCACGGTGCTGGTGGGCAAGGATTCTGCCTCGGTCACGGTCGACGTGTACGAGGACTTCCTGTGCCCGATCTGCGGCACGTTCGAGAAGACCTACGGCACCGACATCAAGAAGGCCGTGGAAGACGGCAAGGTGAAGGTCCGCTACCACATCCTGCCGATGCTGAACCGCCTCTCGAAGCCCGAGGGCTACTCGACCGACTCGGCCAACGCCGCCCTGTGCGTGGCCGACGACGGCAAGTTCAACGCGTTCCACGCGGCGCTGTTCGCCAAGCAGCCGGAGGAAGGCGAAGCGGGCTACACCAAGGACCAGCTCATCAAGCTGGGCAAGGACGTCGGCGTCACGTCCGCCGGCTTCGAGTCGTGCGTGCAGAACAACACCTACAAGACGCAGCTGGACGAGCTGATGTCGAAGACGAGCAACGACCCCGTTCTTCGCGATCCCGAGACGGGTCGCTTCCGCGGCACGCCCAGCGTCGCCTCCGGTGGCAAGCTCGTGGACCTCGACAACAAGAACTGGCTCTCCGACCTGACTAAGTGAGACCGTCGATCGGCGCCTGGCCCTGACTCCATCGGGCCAGGCGCTGAGCTTTCCTTGTTCCGTGCGCGGCAACTTGCCCGGCTCGAGCACGTGCACCCGGCACGTGATGCCCAGACGTTCTTTGAGTCTCGCGCCGAGTGCCGTCGCGATGTCCTGTGTGGACTCGACCGCCACGTGCAACTGCGGCGTGCTGGTCCTGCGGTCCTCGACGATCAGGTAGTGCGGGCTCGCGAGCTCCAGCACCACCGCCTCGATCTCCGTCGGGAACACGTTGACGCCGCGGATGACGAGCATGTCGTCCTTGCGCCCCTTGAGCTTGCTCATCCGCCTCAGAGTCCGCCGGCCCTTCGGTTCGTGGATCGTCGCCACGTCACCCGTGCGGTACCTCAGCAGCGGCATACCGGTCTTGGTGAGCGTGGTGAAGATGAGCTCGCCTTCGTCGGTCTCCGGGTAGAAGTGGTCCTCCGCGATGTTGAGAAGCCCTTCCGAGTCAAGGGATTCACACGCCACGCCCGGACCGATCACTTCGGACAGTCCGTAGATGTCGAGCGCCCTGATGTTCAGTCGCTGCTCGATCTCGTGGCGCATCTCCTCGGTCCACGGCTCGGCGCCGAAGATGCCGACCTCGATGCTGTTGTCCTTGTCGAGGTCTTCCGCCAGCCGCAGCGCGTACGACGGCGTGCAGCAGAGGACATCCGGCCTCAGGTCCTCGATGAGCCTGACCTGCCGCTCCGTCATACCGCCGGACATGGGAATGACCGTCGCCTGCAGCCTGAGGCCACCGTGGTGCACCCCGAGCCCACCCGTGAAAAGCCCGTAGCCGTAAGCGTTGTGGATGATCGAGCTCCTGGTGGCGCCCGCACCCGCGAGCGCCCTGGCCATGACCTCGGCCCAGACCTCGACATCGTTGGCGGTGTAGGGAATGAGCGTCGGCCGCCCACCCGTGCCAGACGACCCGTGCACGCACACGACGTCCTCCTGCGGCACCAGCTGCAGCCCGAACGGGTAGTGGTCCCACAGGTCCTGCTTGGTGATCGTCGGCAGCAGGTGGATCTCGTCGAGCGTGACATCTGTGCCGCGCGTCACTCCAAGATCTTTGAGCCGCGCACCCTGGAAGTTGTCGGTGCCGAGCAGGCGGTCGACGAGCCCCTGCAGACGCCGTTCCTGCAGCTCGCGACGGGCCTCGGGGTCCATGCACTCGATCTTGGGGTCGAACGGCGCTCCGGCGGTCATCACCCGGTCCTACCAGGCCGAATGCGCTTTGGGTACCCCCGATTTTCATCTCGTGGACCTCTTGATGTACGGTATTGCCACACGAGAACGGAAGGGAAACCTCCCGGGAACGTGGACCTTCAAGGGGCTGTGGCGCAGCTGGTAGCGCATCACACTGGCAGTGTGAGGGTCAGGGGTTCGAGTCCCCTCAGCTCCACTTGAAGTAGAGCCCGTCTGATCGAGCGATTTCGCTGGTCAGGCGGGTTTCTTGCTGTTCTGGGGTTGATCTTTGGTGATCGTGTTGTGCTGCCCCTATGGAGCAGTTCTGGAGCGGGATTCTCCGGCTTGATCGGTGTGCTGGTCGCTGGACTGGGTGATCGTCGTGCCCCTCCCACTAACGGTGTGTGGGGCAGCGGCATTGGTTATGCCGCAAGTGGTCCGGAGACGTGACGTTGTGACGGTTCCGGGGCAGTGGGGTGTGTTCGGACGTTGAGGTCTGCCTGGTGCCAGCGGTGTTGGAGGTCGTTGAGGAGTCGGAGTTCGACTTCGGGTGCGACGTGGGAGTAGACCTCGGTGACGCGGTTGGGCAGGTGGTGTCCGAGTCGGCGGGCTTGGGCGATTTCGGGTGCGCCGCCGGCGATCAGCCAGGTCTTGTGGCTGTGCCGTAGTCCGTGGAAGGTGAGGCCGGGGCGGATCGGCACCGTGCGGACGCCTGACAGTGGGCGTCCTTCGTTGCCGTTGACCGCGGGTTTGAGTACGCGGCGGATGAAGGTGCTGCGCCACAACCATGTTCCGCCTTCGGCGGTGAACACGAACTCGTTGTCGTGCCGTTCGAGATCCTTGCGCAGCATGGTGATGAGGAACGGCGGGAGTGTGATGGCTCGGGCGGACGAGGCTGTCTTGGGTGAGCCGAGCCACCGCGTGTGCGCACTCTCGTGCAGGGACCCGGTGCGCGGGTCGATGACGAAAGCGCCGCGGTCGAGGTCGACGTTGTCACGTCGCAGTCCGGTGAGCTCACCCCAGCGACAGCCGGTCCACGCGGCGGTGATGATCAGCACGCCGGCGGTCTCGCCGCCGAGTGCGGCAGCCTGTTCCGCGATGCGGAGGACTTCGGTGGGTGACGCCCAGACGCGTTCGCGTTCGATGCGGTGGCTGCGGCGCCCGCGGCGTCGGTAGCGGCGGATGGGGTTGGCGGGGATGAGGTGTTCGTCGGCGGCGTCGGTGAGGATCATGGAGAGGACTTTGACGATGGTGGCGACGGTGGTGTTGGCGTAGCCGAGCTGCCGCAGGTCGCTGATCCACTTGTTCACGCCGAGCGCGGTGATGGCGCCCAGTGGTGTTGCTCCCCATCGGAGCAGGATGTGGCAGCGCAGCATGCTGCGGTAGTTGTCGATCGTGCGTGGGTCGAGGTCGAGCGCGGCGAACCAGGTGGTGACCCAATCGGCGACGGTGGTGCGGCTGTGGGTGGCGTCGACCCAGGTGCTGCGGCGTTGATCGGCCTCGAGGTCGTTGCCGTAGTTGTCTGCGGCGCGCTGGGTGGTGAAGTCGGAGATGGAGACGGTGTAGCCGTCTTCGTTGCGGTAGCGGACTCTCCAGGATTGTGTGCCGATTCGTTCTGTCCAGGCCATGGCGACCTCCTAGCGGCGTGATCGTGCCGTCCGTTGTGCGCCGTTAGCTGCCTGATCGCAAGTCGAGGTGGTCCGCATGGCCCGTGTTCGGGTCTTAGAGAAGGCGCCGAGTGGTCTGATGGCTTGCCGCTGGCCGCCTGCCGTTCCCCACGAGCAGTGTGAGCTGGTGATTTGTGAGGGCTGGTGAGGAGACCCGCAGGTGTTGTGTCGCGGTTGCGCCAGAGAGTCGTACCCGAGCAAGCCGAAGCCGAGAGGCGCATGGTGAGCGGGTTCGGCGAACGACCGAGATGTGCCCATGACTGCACGTCGACCTCATGGTCCTCTGTTCCGTTGAGCGCGGTGTGCGGTCCCATGCGAGCCAGGTCACCGCATTCGTTCGCCGCGGGCGTCTGGTCTACGCCGAAGGGGCTGTGTGATTGCTCTGTTCGGAGTCTGTGGCGTGTGATCGACGTTAGTTAGCGTTCCAGCGGGTACGCCGGGTAACTCTGCGATCACCGGGGGGTGATCATCGCTCGGCGGTGGGCTAAGGGGGTCATGCTGATGTCGTGTGCTGCGGAGCCGCTTCACAGACCAATGGTCACGATCGTCTGTCTCGCCGGATCACCATCCGCGCGTTCGTCCGGCCTTCGCCGGTTATTCGTGACCTGCTGACCGCTTCGTCTTCTCCTTTGATCTGCCGGGTTTAGCCCGGCTTCCGCCGTACTTGCACGCCTGCGTTCGCCTTCTGTTTGACGCGCGGGTGTGCTGGTGACGGCTGCGTCCTCGGTGTCTGCCGATGGATTTCTGTTATTTCCTTTCACGGGAGTGTGGATGAGTCTGCCTGGAGTCAGACGGATAAAACGGTCGTCCAGACCTGGTGGTAGATCGCCGGTTGCCGCGGTGCTGGTGGCGGCGTTGGTCGCTTCGGTGGTGCAGGCGGTGCCCGCGATCGCGGTGGCTGCGCCGGCGGCGGAGTATCGCGATCCTCGTGAGTTGTCGTCGTGGCCGAATCCGAAGCAGGAGGGCCGCAAGCACGACTCGCCGAAGGCGGCGGGTGACTTCCGGCCGTTGATGGGCGCCGATGCGGGCAAGGCGGCGTCGAAGTTCGACGCGAAGACGTCGAAGGAGGTCGGCCGGGCGGAGAAGTCGGTCGACTACGTCAACCCCGACGGCACGCGCACGACGGTACTGTCGAAGGTGCCGGTCAGCGTGCGGGACGACAAGGGCGCCTGGCGGCCGGTGGAGACCCGGCTGGTCGAGGACCGCGGTTCCAAGCGGGTCAAGACTGAGCTGCACCAGTTGAAGCCGGAGTTCGCGGCGTCCGCCGAGGACCGCGGTCTGGTGACGCTGGGACCGATCAACCTGGGTGAGCCGGGTCAGCGGATCTCGGTCGCTCTCGAGGGCGCCAAGCGTGTCGCTCGTCAGGTCAAGGATTCCAAGGCGTCCTATGTGGATGTACTGCCGGACACCGATCTCGAGTACGAGGTCGAGCCGGGCGCCGTCAAGGAATCCATCATCGTCAAGAAGCCGACGTTGACCAGCAGCTGGGTGTTCCGGATGGACACGGGCTCACTCACCCCGTCGCTGCAGGACCACGGCGTGTTGATCAAGGATGCCAAGGGCAAGGTCGTCGCGTCGTTGCCGCCGATCGTGACCTGGGACTCGTCGGGCAGCGCGAAGGACAACAAGGCTCCCGCGCAGACCGGTGGCACCTACGGGCTCAAGCAGGACGGCAAGACGTGGCTGCTGACCGTGTCGGTCGACCCGAAGTGGCTGAACGACAAGGCACGTGTGTTCCCGGTGATCGTGGACCCGACCTACACCTACGGGTTCAACAACGATGACGAGTCGAGGGCCTACAAGTCCGACGGCTTCCAGTGCACCAACTGCGGTATCGCGGTGGGCAACTCGAAGTCCGGTCCTGGCGGCGGTGACTCGATCTGGCGCACGGCGTTCCGGCACGATTTCACGCCGTTGTTCGGCAAGAACATCATCGGTGCCCGGTACGACTTCTGGCGCAACGCGCAGACCGGGTCGAACTTGTCGTGGCAGTCGAACCTGTACCACGCGACCGCGCTGAACATCAACGGTATCGGTCAGTTCCTGGCGTCCGGGCCGATTGGTGACCGGGGTTCGATCCAGTCCAAGGCGCTGACGGATTTCATCGCGGGCAAGGTGGCCGCGCGGGACAACAGCACGTGGTTCATGCTCACCGGTTCGGAGGGCGGTGACTGGTCGTACAAGAACATGCAGGTTAACCTGATCGTCGACCACGGCACCGCACCGCCGGCCACCTCGTTGATGAGCCCTGCCGACGGCAGCGTGCTCACGAGCCTGACGCCGACGTTGTCGGTGAGCCCGGTGAGCAACCCCTCCGGTGATGGCACCCTCTACTGCTTCAAGGTTGCCACGGGCGCGGACGGCCAGTCCGGCATCGTGGTGGACTCCGGCTGCATAACCAGCAACACCTGGACGGTGCCGCCCGCGTGCTCACCGACGGGACGAGCTACACGTGGACCGTGCTGACCGCGCTCAGCGGTGGGGTGACGACGACGCATTCGGGCTGGACCGGGCATTTCAAGGTCGATCAGCGCATCGGTGACAGTGGTCCGGCGCCCAAGGACACGCTGGGGCCGGTGACGGTGAACCTGGCGAACGGCAACGTGCATACCGAGGCCGCCGGCCCGACCTTCAACACGGTCGGTGGCTCTTCGGGGCTGACGTTCAGTTACAACTCTCAGGCCAGCGAGCCCTACGGGCTTCGCGCGTCGTACTTCAACGACTCGACCCGCTCGGGGACGCCGGATGCGAACCCGGTGCTGGTGCGCAACGAGCCGCAGGTCAATGCGGACTGGGGCACGGAGTCGGTGTTCGCGCCGGCGTTGGCGCAGGACTGGTTCGTCGGTCGCTGGGAGGGTTTCTTCCAGGTGCCGGTGACGGGCACGTATCACTTCGGTGGGGTGCACGCCAACGGTGCGAAGATCTGGGTCAACAACACGTTGGTGTACAACAACAAGAACACCTCCGACGTCAACTTCGCCCTGACGAGCCAGAACGGCCCGGTCACCGAGATCGCGCTGACCGCCGGGCAGCGGGTGCCGATCAAGGCCGAGCTGTACCACTCCAGCGGCCCCGGCCGGATGAAGTTGTTCGTGCAGACCAACGAGGCGTCGAACAAGGCGGTGCCGCCGCAGATCATCCCGGCGTCGTGGCTGTACACCCAGGACCTGCCCGCCCTGCCGACTGGCTGGCAACTGGGTGCCAACCTGACCGGTGACGGCTCCACCTACACCAAAGCGCAGGTCCAGGACCAAACGATCGTCCTCACCGACGGTACCGGCACCAAGCACACCTGGACCAAGACCGGCACCGGCACGTACAAGCCGCCGGCCGGTGAGGACGGGGTTCTCGGCTTGGACACCGGCGGCAAGATCACGTTGCAGGAGGGCGGGAGCGTCTACAACTTCAACTCCGACGGCACGCTAGCCGCCGAGTCGTCTGTTGTGGATAGTCGCAAGCCCGCAGCCAGCACGATGAGCTGGAGCGGTTCCCCGTCGCGCTTGTCGCAAATCACGGACCCGGTCTCGCAGCGCTCGCACAAGCTGTTCTACAACCGGCCCGGTGACGACTGCTACGCCGGTCGTACGGCTCCGGGTGGCTCGGATGCGTTGCCGCCGTCGCAGATGTTGTGCCGCATCCAGTACTGGGACGGGTCGCAGACCTTCCTGTGGTATCGGAGCGGCATGTTCTCGCGCATCGAGAACCCCGGCAACGACTTCACCGACTACGGCTTCCACGCTGACGGCGCGCTGGCCGCAGTCCGCGACTCCCTCGCGGTCGACTGGTCCGCCCAGGACCCAGCCAATCGCAACATCATCGAGACCTACACGGTCGTCAACTACGGCACGGTTGGTACCCGCAAGGGCGCGACGAGCGTGCAGTCCCCTGCGCCCAACGGGCAAGCCGGTGTGCAGCGTCCCCAGCACGCTTACCGCTACGAGCTGGGCAACCGGCAGACCTTTGTGGACATTGCTGGGCTGAACCCGATGTCCGGTTACGCCACGAAGGTGACCTATGACGACGCCGACCGGCAGCTGAGCTCCACCGACGCGACGGGCAAGACGATGTCGACCACGTGGAACAGCAAGGACATGCGGCTCACGACCACGGATACCGCTGGCCGGGTGTCCTCGACGGTCTACGACCACAACGACAGGCCCACCGACCAGTGGGGACCTGCACCGGCGAGCTGTTTCACCGGTCAGCAACCCACTGCCGCTTGTGCGGCCACGATGCCGCATAAGCGCACCAACTACGACGAGGGCATGCAGGGCCTGGCCGTCTCGTGGTGGAACAACACTGGCATGACCGGTCCGGTGAAGACTTACGTGACTGGTGGTCTCGGCGCTGGTGGCTCGGTCGACTCGCACGTCGACGGCAACACGCCACCAGCAGTCGGACTGGGCGGCAGCGGCTACTCCGCACGTCTTACCGGCGAGATCGTCTTCCCGGACGCGGGTCAGTACACCCTCAAGGTCGTCGGCGACGACGGCGTGCGGCTGTGGATCGACGACCGGCTCGTCGCCGACGGCTGGAAGGACCAGGGACCGACCCCCTACATCGGCACCTACACCCCGCCGACAGCAGGCGCGACCAAGCGCATCCGCATCGACTACAACAACACAGGTGGCCCCGGTGACCTGCACCTGCACTGGACCAGGCCGGGCGGCACCGAACAAATCGTGCCTGGCGACTTCCTGCGCCCGCGTTACGGTCAAAGCACCTCCACGGTGAAGGACGAGTCGAACGGTGTTCCCAATGCCGTCAGCTCGACCAGCTACACCGAGAACGGATTGGACGCCGGGTTCGGCTTGTCGACCAGCATCTCGGCAGGCGGCATGATCACCCGGAACTCGTACGAGGCCGCGGGCTCGGGGTATCTGCGCAAGACGGGCAAGACCATGCCCACTGGTGCGCAGACTACCTATGTCTACTACGGGGACACCGAGACTCGGGACAACCCATGCACCACCGAGGTCGAGTCGATCAACCAGGGTGGCCTGGCCAGGCTTACCCGGTTGGCCGCTCCGGCATCCGGCTCCACCCGCGAAGACGAGCAAATCTTCGACGCTTCGGGTAGGACGGTCGCCAAGGGCGTCGGCGGTGCCTGGAGCTGCACCACCTACGACGGCCGTGATCGTGTGACCTCGGTGAAGTACCCGTCGACCTCCTCGGCGGCGGAGCGAACTGTGACGACTAACTACGCCGTGAACGGCGACCCGCTGGTCACCTCGGTGTCGGACTCCAACGGCACGGTCACCACGCGGGTTGACCTCCTCGGTCGCGTCGTCGAGTACACCGATGCCCACGGCGCGCGCACTGAGACCACATACGACCTGGCCGGTCGCGCGACCTCGGAGAAGGTGACCCCGCCCAACGCCGCTGATGCGGCTCAGACGATCACTTACACCCAGGATGACGCAGGTCGTGTCCTCACCACGAAGCTGGGCGCGACGGTGCTGGCCACGGTTACGTACGACGCGGCCGGCGAGTTGGCGGCCGTCACCTACGCCGGTGGCAGCTCGTTGGCTTCCGTCGGCAAGGACGCTGCGGGCCAGGTGGTATCGCAGAGCTGGAAGACCAGCGACAACGTTCAGATCGACTCGACGGTGGCCCGCACTCGAGCTGGCACGATCGTCGACGAGTCTCTGATGGGGGTCGATCCACGTCCTGGCGCATCGAATTACATCTATGACGCGGTGGGCAGGCTGACTGAAGCCTGGGTGGCAGGACACCACTACACCTACGACTTCACCTCAGCCGCGAGTTCCGCATGTCCCACGGGCGCGCAGTCGAACGCAGGCTTGAACACCAACCGGGTGCGGTTGCTGGACGAGACCCCGTCCGGTGTGAAGGAGACCAACTACTGCTACGACGCCGCTGACCGGTTGCTGGCCACCGTGGGAGCCGACGCGGTGACCAACTTGCAGTACGACAACAAGGGCAACACCACTCAGTACACGACGGGTGGTACGACGACGTACCTGTCGTGGGATGGTGCGGGCCGTAACATCGCGGTGCGCACTGATGGCAGCGACCCTGCGAACGTCTCGTACATCCGGGATGCCACCGATCGCATCGTGCGGCGGACTTCCTCCACGGGTGACTCGGCGACTGACGTGCGTTACGGCCACACGGGTAGTGGCGACACCCCCGACATCTCGCTCGGCCCCGATAACAGGATGCTGTCTCGCAGCATCAGCCTGCCCGGCGGCGTGCTGTACACGTGGAAACCTCAAGCCACCGACTGCACGTTTGACCACCCGACAGTCCGCGGCGACCTCGCTTTGACCACCGGTGTGGACGGCAAGCCGGTTGGTGCCCTGCGGACGTTCACGCCGTACGGTGATCCGTTGAAGCCGAACGGTGCGGTGGACTCGGACAACGTGCCCGACAACATGCCTGGTCAGATGGATCACGGCTGGCTCGGACAGCACCAGCGGTTCTACGAGCACGCCGGCGCGTTGTCGGTTGTGCAGATGGGAGCCCGTCCGTACAGCCCGCTGCTCGGCAGGTTCCTGTCCGTCGACCCGGTCGACGGTGGATCGGCCAACGACTACGACTACGTCAACGGTGACCCGATCAACTCTACTGACCTCGATGGGCGGTGCAACTGGCGCTGGAAGTTCTGGAAGCAGGGTTCCTGCACCTACAACGGCGCCCGACGTACGTTTCACGTCGTTCGGTTCTCCCAAAACCTGCCCTTCACGGTGAACGCTTATGCTTGGGGGCGGTTTGTCGGCGGTGGCAAGTGTGGCTGGGCGCCAGGCCTGCAGGTGCACTGCACCGGCATGAAACGTGGCTACGGTGCCCGCGCGGGCATGCAAGTCGGAAACGTCTTCCTCTACGGTGGTAGCAAGGTCAGCCCGCGTCTCGCCGGACACGAGGCGAAGCACTCCACCCAATGGGCGATGTTCGGACCAGCGTTCCCGATCTTGTACGGTGCGGCGGAACTCGTGAAGGGCAGAGGATGCAACATCTTCGAGCGGCTCGCTGGCGCCAGGGCAGGAGGCTATTCGTGCTGAGAACGCTAGCGGTGGCGACTACGGGGCTGGCTGCGGTGGCTTGTGTGCCGCAGGTCCCCTTCAGCCCCATCGCGGTTGAGCTGGTAGAGCCGGACAAGGTCAAGATTCTGCAGACCGACTGCACTCTTGAAGGTGTTGTCAAGGTCGAGGTCATCGCGGTGAATGATGACCAGACCTTGGACGACAAGGACACGAGCATCTGGCAGGTCGCCTTCAAGTCACCGGCCAAGGTTCGCGCGTTCGAAACCGGTGTGGTGCCCGAAGGGGGCGAAGAGCTCGTGCCGTGGCTCGCGCCGGGGCGTGATCAACCCCTCGTTGCGCGAATCCAGACTGCTTCAGGGCTGGACTTCACCGAGGACTTCTCGGTGGGAGGGCTCGAAGGAGACAAGGTTCGGTACCACCTCAAGACTATGTCGAGGGATGAATTCGGCAAGGAAGCGCCCTGTGCGGTGAAGTAAAAGTGCTCGGGGGCCGCGCGCTGCGGCCCCCGGAGCGCAAGCTGAAGGCGCCTATAGGTGGCAGGATCAAGTCCGCTGGTTGGGATGACCCCGGAGACGGATCGAATCCGTTCGACGATCTTCGTATGACGCAGGGCTGGCATTGTTCCCGTCTGCCGGCCATGCAGTTCGGCGAAGTCAAGAGTGGCGCGGATCGCGTCACATCGTGGGTGGAGAGAGTGGCATGTTACGGCGCCTCGCGATCGTTCCTGTTGCGGTTCGAGTTCTGTGTCCTGTTGTAGCTGCGGTGACCGTTGCTGCGCTCGTGATGGTGTTCGCCAACGGGTCTCCACAGGCTTCTTCTGTCAGTGCTTCGGGTGCGCAACTAACAACGGCTCCTGAGTTGACATCGACCAGTTCGTCTGCCGAACTGACCTCCAGTTCCCCTACCACAACGACATCGGCCAGCAGTGTGACCAAGTCGGCTGCCGATACCAGTTCGTCTGTGTCGCGGCCTGCTGCGGTGGCTACGTCTGCGACTTCTGTGCGAAGTGTGGTGGCGCCGTGGTTCGCGGGGCGTGCGGGTGGTGCGACTCAGGTGATCTCGGTGGTGGGTGCGGGTGGTGCCAATGCGACGTTGTCGACGTGGCAGAAGTCCGGGAGCGACTGGACGTCGGTGATCGGCGGTGTTGCGGCCAAGGTCGGTTCGCCTGGTATCTCCAGTTCATATGGGGAGTCGTCGTCGGCGACGCCGGCTGGGGTGTTCGCGATCACTGGTGCGTTCGGTCGGCAGGCTGATCCTGGTGCTGGGGTGTCGTACTTCCGGATCGACGGTTCGGATTGGTGGGTCAGTGATGTGAACAGTTCTGACTACAACACGCATCAGCGGTGTGTTCGTGGGACGTGTGCGTTCAATGAGAGCACGTCGGAGAACTTGGCTTCGCATGGCGCGGTTTACGACTACGCTTTGGTGATGGGTGTGAACGCGCAGCGGGTTCCTGGTGCGGGTAGTGCGTTCTTCGTGCACGTCACGAACGGGGCTCCGACTGCCGGTTGTGTGGCGATCCCGGCGAGCACGCTGGCGTCGGTCGTGCGTTGGGTTCGTCCGGGCGCGGTGATCGCGTTGTCGCCGCGCTGAACGGATGTTCGCCGGTGGTGGGTCCGTTTCACACTGATCGTGCTGGAGCGGAACTGGAGCAGCACCAGGAGTGCAACGGCGCTGAATGGCACCCAACGGCGCGGAACAGCGGCTAGTTGCGTTGGGGTTCAACGGAGTCTAGTGTTTGTGCTGGTAGTAGTCCTTTGTGGACCCTGGCAGTGTGAGGGTCAGGGGTTCGAGTCCCCTCAGCTCCACTTGTAGGTAGAACCCGTCTGATCTGGCGAATATCGCTGGTCAGGCGGGTTTCTTGCTGTTCCGGCTCTGATCTTCGGTGATCGTGTCGTGCTGCCCTTATGGAGCAGATCTGGAGCAGGGTTCTCCGGCTTGATCATTGTGCTGGTCGCTGGACTGGGTGATCGTCGCGCCCCTCCCACTAACGGTGTGAGGGGCAGTGGATTGCTTACGCCGCAAGCGGACCTGAAACGTGGCGTTCTGCAGGTTCCGGCGCGGTTGGGTGAGTCCGGACATTCAGGTCGGCTTCGTGCCAGCGGCGTTGGAGGTCGTTGAGGAGTCGGAGTTCGACTTCGGGTGCGACGTGGGAGTAGACCTCGGTGACGCGGTTGGGCAGGTGGTGGCCGAGGCGGCGAGCTTGTGCGATCTCGGGTGCGCCGCCGGCGATCAGCCACGTCTTGTGGCTGTGCCGCAATCCGTGGAAGGTCAGTCCTGGCCGAATTGGCGCCGTGCGGACGCCTGACAGCGGGCGGTCTTCGTTGCCGTTGACCGCGGGTTTGAGTACGCGGCGGATGAAGGTGCTGCGCCACAACCAGGTTCCGGCTTCGGCGGTGAACACGAACTCGTTGTCGTGCCGCTCAAGGTGTTTGCGCAGCATGGTGATGAGGAACGGTGGCAGGGTGATGGTTGGGCTGATGAGGGGGTCTTGGGTGAGCCGAGCCAGCGCGTGTGCGCGCTCTCGTGCAGTGCCCCGGTGCGGGGATCGATGATCAGAACGCCGCGGTCGACGTTGTCGCGTCGCAGTCCGGTGAGCTCGCCCCAGCGGCAGCCGGTCCACGCAGCGGTGATGATGAGCAGTCCGGCGGTGTCGCCGCCGAGTGCGGCGGCTTGTTCGGCGATTCGCAGGACCTCGGTGGGTGATGCCCAGACTCGTTCTCGTTCGATGCGGTGGCTGCGTCGCCCGCGACGTCGGTAGCGGCGGATCGGGTTGGCGGGGATGAGGTGCTCGTCGGCGGCGTCGGTGAGGATCATCGAGAGGACTTTGACGATGGTCGCGACGGTGGTGTTGGCATAGCCGAGCTGGCGCAGGTCGCAGATCCACTTGTTCACGCCGAGCGCGGTGATCGCGTTGAGCGGGGTGGCGCCCCAGCGGAGCAGGATGTGGCAGCGCAGGACGCTGCGGTAGTTGTCGATGGTGCGCGGGTCGAGGTCGAGCGCGGCGAACCATGTCGTGACCCATTGAGCGACTGTGGTTCGTCCGCGGGTGGGGTCGAGCCAGGTGTTGCGACGTTGATCGGTCTCGATGTCGGCGGCGTAGTTGTCAGCTGCGCGTTGTGTGGTGAAGCCGGAGATCGAGGCGGTGTGGCCATTGTCGGTGCGGTAGCGGACTCGCCAGGACTGCGTGCCGATCTGTTCTGCCCAGGCCATGATGACCTCCAGGGGGTGCGGCGGAAGAGGGGGTGCGCTTGTTGTGCGCCGCCCTGTTCTTGATCGCAAGTTGAACTGGAGGTGCGGTTGTCGAGTCGGCGCGTTGGGCCAGAGGCCTGTGTACTCGGTGGTGGCCATACGACCACTCTGCGGTGCTTCACACTCATATCGTTGGTGGAACTACAGTGAGTGGTGGCGTCGCGCTCAAGCTCATTCCCGTACAGACCGGCCAGGTTCAACTGGGTGAGTGCTACCCATAGATGAGGAGACTGGGACGGGGACCACGTGAGGTGTTCGTGTTGATCGAACACCTCGCTGGCGAGGCTAATGTTGCTGCTGCCGGTGCACTCTTCCGCCACCTGGCTGATCAAGACATCGAGGGCTAGAGAGGCGACTACGGAGGCTTCGCTACTCAACTGACGGGTGGTCTCGGCGCTTCGTCGTCTGAGGTCTTCAAGCTGTCGAATGGCGTCGTTTGCCTGAGCCGTCTCCGTGGACAACACACCACCTGGTCGCAACGCCGATCGCATCCCGTTGCGAGCTTGGTTCCAGGAAATCTTGACAAGATCGTTGACGATCTCAGCGATGGTGGAGGCTCGCTGGCCGCCGGTTCGAACAGCGAGTCCGGCGGCCTGCGCGAGAGGCTGGAGGTCATCGGCCGGCAACGGGTACTCAGGATGAGCTGTGGTGCTCCCGAGCTGTACGGCGACGGGGAGCAGTGGTAGTTGCTCTTGACGCGAACACGTAGTCGGACGTACTTCTCGGCACGCACAGTGCTCCACCAGGGTCGAGGCCAGCCGCACGGTCTCCAGTTCGCGGTCGAAGCCGAACTTGAACTCACCGCACACCGTGTCGGCGCTGGCGGCCATCACCGCGGTGGTGTCGGCGAGGGCCGTCACAGGGTCCGAGGCGATGACGTGGTGAACGCCGGCGCGCGCTCGCTGTCGTGCGGCGGTGCTCTCGGGAACCGTTCAGGGCCCGGCGCGGTCCAGGAATCCAATTGGGACCACGTGTGTTCAGTCCTGAAGTATCCGTTTAACGAATATTTTCTCGGCGATTCAGGCCGGGTGGATGAGGATTTCGATTGCCGACGAGTAGTGGGTGAGTAGTGAGCGTCTGCATCCTGATGTCGATGCCCACTGCGGGCGTCGTGACCGAACAACGAATGCGCGAGGGCCTGGTTCTCGCGGAGGGGAGTTCTTGATGAAGGCAGTCGAGGCCAAGGTCGAGGAGTTCGAGTTCGAGGCCTACACGCGCCACTCGGACAACAACATGCTCAACATGGTCACGTACCTCCCGCTGTCCGAGCAGGAGCAGCGCGAAGCGGACAGCGTGCTGAAGATCGGCTAGTGCGATGCCCGGTGCCCCGTGGAGAACGCGGGGCACCGGGCTCCTTTAGGGGGACGACATGTACGACGACAACGCGCAGCTGGTCGACAACACGAACAGCTTGTTGAGCGGTGACCGGGTGTTCGCTGGCAACCAGCCGGACGATTTCGCGCTCGCGTCCGCATTGCACTCGCAGCCCAGGGTTTGTCAGCTCGGGCTTGGCAGTGGGGGTTCGCTCCGGCCCATGGTGGCAATGAACGAGGCTGTGCGAGTCACTGCGGTCGAGTACGACGAGTCGACGCTGTCTCACTGTGTCGAGCACTTCGGAAGGCACTTTCCGAAAATTGCGTTCGACACCGTGCTCGCCGATGCGCAGAAGTTCGTCGAGAACGCCCATGGCCGATTCGACGTGTATTGCGTGGACCTCTACGAGGAGGACGTCTACCCCGGTTTCGTGCTCGATCGGTCGTTCTGGCGAAACCTGAGCGGTCTGGTCGGCACCGACGGCTTCGTCGTCGTCAACTGCTGGGGGCTGCCGCTCAACCTCGACGCCTGGAGCGGGCGGTCGCCGCAGCACTGGATCGGATGGTTGCTCAGGCAGGAGTTCGCCTTCTCGAAGGTGCTGTGGAGTCGGCGGAACGCCACCATCGTGGTCGGCAACAAGCCGTTGCCGTCCTCGTTGGGGCTGGATGGGGCGCATGGCGAACTGCGCAAGTCCGACCGGGCGATCCAGCACGTGCTGCCGTTGAGGTGGGGGCTGACGGGGGCGCTGCCGGACGACCTGGAGCCGTTGCCGGAGCAACCGGTGCGGTTCGACGCGGCCTTCCTGAACGACGAGATGGTGCGGCGTTGGCCCGCCTTCATGATGACCATGGCGGAGTTCTCGCCGCTCGCGACTGAGGGCATGCCGCGGATTCTGACCGACATGTCCGCGACGGACGAGTTGGTAACCGCGCTGCTCGCGGAGAACCGCCCGGAGGCCGTCTACCTGCCGGGGATCGCGGCGTCGACTCACTTCGAGGGCAAGGACTTCATGTCGCGCTGGTATGGCGACTGGCTCGTGAGCAACTGGGACCGGCTGGTCGGCACGAACCCGGAGTGGGCGATCTCGGTCGCGCTTTGGCAGGCGTTGTGCATCGTCGCGTGTCCTCTCGTCGCAAAGCCTGCGTGGAGTGACGAAGTGCTGGAGCTGGCTCTTTCATTGTGATCTGCGATTTGTGATGTCGAGGTGTCTGTTGTTGAAAAGCCTGATCGTCGTTGACGACTTCTACTTCCAGCCCGTCGCCGTGCGGGAGATGGCGCTCAGAAAGAGCCAGTGGATGCCGGACAAGGAAGTCGACGGTATCAAGTATGGGGTAGAGACCAGTAACTCGTTCTACACGGACGAGATCGTGACCTGTTTCGAGTCGCTGATCGGTTGCGCCATCGACTTCCACCCCGCGTTGATGGGGTTCGGCGTCTTCTCCATGTACGGGGAGGCGGCTCGCGTCGACCTCACCACACACTACGACGAGACCGAGTGGTCCGCGATCTGCTATCTGACGCCGGACGAGCTCTGTCAGGGCGGTTTGTCCTTCTACCGCCATCGCGAGACGGGACTGCTCGGCCCTCCGACCGATGAGGAAGCGCGTGGACTCGGCTACGAGGACGCCGGTGACTTCCTCAAGTTCCGGTACTTCCCGGACAAGCTGGACCCAGCCGCGTGGGAGAAGGTCGACGAGGTGTCGATGCGGTTCAACAGGATGGTGCTGCTGCAGGGGAGCAGGAAGTTCCACCGGGCCGCCAGCGGGTTCGGCACGGCTCCGGAGAACGGCAGGCTGACCCAGCGGTTCTTCTTCAACGAACGGGTGGCGTGATGCGGACGAGAATGATCGTGGTCGACGACTTTTACGACAACGCGGACGCGGTCAGGGAATCCGCGCTGGACAGCTCCTTCATCAGCATGGGCAAGTACAACTACCCCGGCTGGCAGGCGGACAAGGCGCTGTCGTCCGAGGCGTTGTGGGATCGGCTGGAGCTGTTGATCGGTACGCCGCTCGAGCGCGAGGTCTCCGGTGCGTTCGGGGCGTTCCGGCTCATCAGCGAGGAGACCGGGAACAAGACGAAGGTGCACGCGGACTCCGCGTCGGACTGGGCAGCGCTGGTCTACCTGACACCGGACGCACCGCCGTCCTGCGGCACCGGGTTCTACCGGCACCGTCCGTCCGGCTTCTTCGGACCGCCGACCGACGAGCAGGCTCGTGCCTTCGGGTCCGCCGATGCCGAGGAGTTCGACAGCGAGGTCTGTAGGCCGGACATGGCCGACAAGGCCAAGTGGGACCTGGTCGGCCAGGTGGGTCCTGTGTACAACCGGTTCGTCGCGTTCCGCGGCCGCGAGCTGTTCCACGCACCGATGGGCGGATGCGGCGTCGAACCGAACGAGTGCAGGCTCACCCAGATCTTCTTCTTCGACGAGAAGCACTGAACGGTGACCTCACGCCAACGCCTGATCTGGGCGGCGTTCATCTCCCAGGCGGGCAACTGGCTGACGTTCACCGGCCTGCTCCAGTACGTCCAGTCGCACTTCGGGTCCCTGTCGACCGCGGGCATGCTGCTCGCCCAGTCGTTGCCCGCGGTCGTCGCGGTCCGGGGGCTGGCTCAGCGGATCGCCCCCGAACACGCGCACCGGGCGTGGCTCGTCGCCCAGATCGGTTTGGCGGTGTGCACGGCGGCGCTGGTGGGACTGGCGTCCTCGCTCTGGTTCATCTACGCGTACTTCGCGGTGACGATGGTGCTGAAGGCCGTGTCGAACACGCTCTTCATGACCTTCGTGGGCGAGTGGGTGCCCGCTGAGCAGAAAGCGTCCACCTACACGGCGATCGGCACAGCGGGGTCGATCACCCTCACGGTGTCGCCCGCCGTCGGTGGCGTGATGGCCTCGACTGTCGGCTACTCGTGGCTGTTCATCGCGGACGCGACGTCGTTCCTGCTCGCCGCACTGGTGCTGGCTCGCTCCGGTGGGGTCATCACGGCCGCCGACGGACGCTCCCATGGCGAACGGGTGTCGCCTTGGCGCACCTGGGTCGGCAAGCCGGAGGGGTTCGGCGCGCACCTCGCTCGTCCCGCCCTCGCGTGGACGTCGTTCGCGGTGATCGGTGCCGGGGTCAACGCCGTGGAGATGCCGGTCTTCGACGACATCCACGCGTTCCAGGCAGACCAGTTCGGGTTCGCACTCGCCTGCTACGGCGCGGGCGGGTTGCTCGCGTTCGGCATCTCGCTCCTGGCGCCGCAGCTCCACCTGCCCGTTGTCGCGCTCTCGGTCGCTTATGGGGGAGCGCTCATCGCCTGGGTGTGCGGCGGCACTGCCGGTGCGTACGCGGGGTTCGCCGTCGCGGGCCTGACGTACGGCTTGATCAACGGCCGGCTTCGGTCCTCGTTGGACCGTGCGGCCAAGGCCGACGGAGTCGACCCGATCCCGTTGTGGGCGTGGGCAACGCAGGTCACGTTCCTCGTCAGCGTGGCGGTGCTCGGTGCCGCCGCCACGGCGTTCGCGCTGCGAATCCCCGCCGCTCACGTCGCCACGGTGGTTCTCGTGCTCGGGGCGCTCGTTCCGTTCACGATGACTCGGCTGACGACCGACCTGACCAAGACAGGTTCCTGACCCGGGGTTCACACGACCGGAGGGTGTTCGCGCACCCCACAGCGACGGCGGAACCAGGCGAGGTACCTCTCCGGGGACTCCTTCTGCATCAGCGCGCCGGCCGCTCCGGTCAATGGGAACATTGCCGCGTGGGTGAGGGCGCGTTCGTACGCGGTGGAGCCGATGGCGCGCTGTACCAACGGCCAGCCGAAGCCGCCGAACGCGGCCGCGTCGAACGCGGGATCGCCGGCGTGGGCGAAGTCCCAGTCGAGGACGCCCGTCACCCTGCCGTCGTGCCAGCGGAGATTGACCGGGGCGAGATCGCCGTGCACGAAGCGGCCAGGAACCGGAGGCAACGCCGCGAAGCGGGCGAGCACACCAGAGGCCTGGTGTCGTTCGTCGTCGGACAGCAGGGGAAACACGTGCTCGGTGATCGCTTCGCCTACCTGGGGCCCACCAGCGAACTGCAGGGGTTCGTCCAGCACCGCGAGGAGTTCTGGGGTGAGCGCGACGGACTCCAGCGATCCGACGACGTCGCGGATCGCGCGGAGCACGGCGTCCGGTGGCAGCTTCTCCGGCGTGGCCTCACCAGAGATGTAGGAGACGGTCACGTGCGCCTCACCCAGCGGCCGGTCGAGGTGATCTTCGAGGACCCTCGGTGTTTCGAACGGCAGGTCGAACCCGCTGATCAGCCGCATGGCCGCGGCTCGGCGCGGAGCCTGAGCCAGCGCCGCACCGGTTCGCGGGAAACGAGCGGCCCACATTTCGTTCAGCACCACCACGTCGTGGAAGGTGCCCTGGACGAAACGTGGTGACAGGCCACGGATCTCCGGGTGTGCCTCAGCGAGGACGTCGGTCAACGCTCCGGCCCGCTCGTGGCCTGTCAAATCATCACCCCTGTCAGGAAGCATCTGCCGGCAAGAATATGTGGGGTCGATCGCGCCCTGCGTAGTACCGGCGGAGAAACGACCGGGCAGCCGATGGATATCGTGCGAGTAGTGCGTGTCGGCAGCCTGGTTCAGGTGGCCCGCGCTGGGAGTGCAGGCCACAGAAGCCCACCCGTGGCTCACCCGTGGAGCCACGAGCTCAGCGTCGGGTCGGCGTGTGCGATTTCGAACCAGCTGTCCGGCTTCGCCCCAATCACTTCAGAACTGCTGAATCCCGGCAGCACGCCGTGGAGTTCCGCAACGAGCAGTGGGAAACTTGATGGCCGCCGCGCCAATGGCCGACAGGCTGGGGCTGGACAGGACACGTCGCAGTTCGCCTGCATCCTGCAGCCGTCGATGCGGCTGAACAACTATCGAGGACTCGCGGTCAAGGCGCTCGAGAACGGTGCGCGCCCACCAAGATCTCGAGGCGGAGTCCGCGTATCTGCACCGGCTCGGTGTGGTGCTCGCGGAGCGTGGATCCAATGCCGAGGCGATGAACCACATCGAACGGGCGTTGAAGCTCAGCCGGTAGCTGGGAACCCGCGAGGTGAGTGGCGCCGAGCAGTTCCCCACGGCGAAGGTCTCGCATTGCTGGGACTGAGCTCGGCGTACCGCGACTTCGACCTGGCGTTGCTCTGCGGCTGAGAAGCGCTGTCGTTGGGAAGGAGGTTCGAACTGCGGAAGGTCGAGTGCGAGACCCTGAACACCATCTGCGAGACCCTGATCGCCCACAAGGACCTGGCAAACGCCGAGAAGGTCTGCGAGCAGGCGCTCGATTGTGTCGAGGGGTCCGGCTTCCTCCGGTACCAGGCCCGCACGTTCGAATCGATGGCCCACCTCGCGTTCGCACGTGGCGATGTGGCAGGGGCGGAACGCCACTGGCGGCAGGTACTTGCTATCTACCCCATGGACATGGGTGAAGCGCGGTTCGAGGAGGAGCACCTGAGGGGGCTCGGCGACCCGGCGGCGACTGTTTCCGTTGTGCCAAGCCAGTGTGGGACCGACTTGTCATGTCGCTTCGAGACAGTAGCCATCGAGTATCTGGCGAGTAGCGGGCTCCAACAGCATGACTGAGGTGCCTTGTCGGCACGGTGCTGGTGGCCGTGCTAATCCTGGTCTTGGTTGCTTGAGGGGGAGCTTGTGAAAGCCCTGCTTGTGTGCTCGCTGCTCGTTGCTGCTCTGGTTTCCATACCAGGAACCGGTGCCGTCGCGGCGTCGTCAGGTTCGAGTGATGTGGTCGCGCCTCCGCATGACTGGTACGCGTTGCGCAACGTGTCGGACGCCAGTATTCGGACGAACTGCTGCTCCTATCAGAACTTCGCCGACTACCTCAGGAACCGTAAAGGGTGCTGGGAGCTGTGGGATGTTCGCCCAGCGCCTCCGGCGGGATGGGAAGTCCTGGAAGTGGAATCCTGTTGAGGTTCCTCTCGCCTCTAAATAACTCGGGCTGCGATGGAATCGGAGGCAAGGACGGAGTGGCGGCCCATTTGGGCGGGAAGCCACTAAGGGGCCGGTAGGGGTACCAGCACCTCTGTACCGCATGTGACGTCAGGGCGGGGCGCACCGGCCACATGAGGTTCACCCCGAACGGTGGACGGGGCGTAAGAGATTCAGGCAGCCGCTCGGAGTGAATTCTCGTAGTCGCTGGGACTGCGCATCCCGAGCTT
>NZ_QLTT01000019.1 GCF_003269295.1 Lentzea atacamensis
GGGAAACACCCGGTCCCATTCCGAACCCGGTAGTTAAGCCCTTCTGCGCCGATGGTACTGCACTGGTTACGGTGTGGGAGAGTAGGTCGCCGCCGAACTTAATTTAGCCCTGCGGGTTGAGCACTTCGTGTGCTCCCCGCAGGGTTTTTTCGTGCTTGAGCCGCCGACCGGGTGATGAGGCCGAGGCGAGCGGGTGATGTGAGCTGGGCTCGGCTTGTTCGTCCCTACCGTGATCGTCATGAACGATCAGCGGGCAGGGGAGGCACCATTGCGGTGGCGAGCGCGCAGGAGGCGGGGCAGGCACGCCCGCGAGCCCGCGCCGTCCTCGCAGTCAATCCTGCCCGCGGTGCTCGGCGTCGTGCTGCTGATGTGCCTGATCCTCCTCCTGCTCACGTACCTCTAGCGGGACTGCAGCGCGTCGAGCGCGACGGCTTGGGCGACCACGAGCCGGCGGTCGACGCCAGGATCCTGGATGCGGACCAGGTAGTGGTCGCGGATCCAGGTCTTCTTGTCGACGCTGAACACGGGAGCGCCGTTCTTCGTGAAGTCGAAGTGATAACGCATGGGGAACGGCGCTTCACCGACGATCGGGATCCACTGCCACAGCCGGCGGATGCCGGCCAACCACTTGTTGCGCTCGGCACCCGTCGACTCACCCCAGCCCGGCTGCTCGAGATGCCACGTCGAGCGCAGCAGCGACTTCGCGAAGTTCTTGCGGAACAATCCGATCGACCGCCCGTTCGCGTCGGTTACGTCGTAGCCGCTGCCCAGGTCGAGCGCCTTGCGGGCGTTGAACTCGAACAGCACCTGGCTCTTCGACGAGTCGGTGTAGATCGTGATCCGTTCCTTGATCTTGAACTTCTTCTGCTCGGCGAAGCCGACCAGTTCGCCGGGTTCGCCGTTGTCGTCGACGAAGACCTCGTAGCGGTTGATCATGAACGTGACCTTCTGGTGCACGTGCAGGACCTGCACGTTCTGGAGACTCACAGCTCACCCTTCTCGACTGGCACCGGGCGCAGGTCCCCCGTGGGGAACCGTCGCTCGTTGCGCTCGATCTTGGCGAACGCGGCCTCGACGAGGTCGACACCGAGCTTGTCCGCCAGCCTGGTGAGGTAGTGCATCACGTCCGCGAGCTCGTCCCGCACGTTCCACGCGAGGTCTGGGTCTTTCATCGCATTCTTCGCCTCTTCGGGCGTCAGCCACTGGAAGAGGTCGGTGAGCTCGCCGACCTCCGCGGACAACGCCATCACCAGGTTCTTGGGGGTGTGGTAGCTGTCCCAGTCACGGGCAGCGGCGAACGCCCGCAACGCATCCCTCAGGTCCACGAGATCACGCTCACTCATGACCCACTAAGTACCACGTTGCCAAAAGACATAGGTGGACGAACGGGCAAGGATGCAGGTCAATCAAGCATGGATCGTCCGCGTCAAGGTTGATTGGCTCTAGTCATGTCAACATTGAGCGGAATCAAGTCGTCAACCGTCCTCGTGCTCGGCGCCACCGGCAAGACCGGGCGCCGCGTCACCGAGCTCCTCGGCCAAGCCGCTCGTCCGGCGTCGAGGTCGTCGGCCACGAAGTTCGACTGGGCGGACCCGGACACCTGGGAGCCGGCCCTCTCCGGCACCACCGCGGTCTACGTGGTTCCCCCGGAGAACCCCGCGCTCCTCGCCGACTTCGTGCCTCTCGCGGTGAAGTCCGGCGTCACCCGGCTCGTGCTGTTGTCCATGCGTGGCGCTCCCGACGGCGACCCGTTCGAGGCCGCGATCAAGGACTCCGGTGTCGAGTGGACGATCCTGCGGCCGACGTGGTTCATGCAGAACTTCGACGAGGACATGTTCGCGGCGCCCGTCCAGCACGGCGAGCTGGCTGTGCCCGCAGGGCAGGGCATCCACCCGTTCATTGATGTGGTGGATGTCGCCGAGGTGGCTGTCACGGCGCTCACCGAGCCCGGCCACGCAGGGCAGACCTACGAGCTGAGCGGGCCGGAGTCGTTGTCGTTCCCCGAGATGCTGGCGCGGATCGTCGCGGTGACCGGCAACCCGGTCCTCTACACCGACGTCGCGCCGGAGGAGTTCGCGGCCACGCTGCGCGGGCTCGGCTACCCGGACGAGATCGCCGACCTCGTCACGATGCTGCTCGTGCGCGTCCGCACGGGAGCCGAGTCGCACCTGTCCGACGGTGTGCAGCGGGTGCTGGGCCGTGAGCCGCGAACGTTCGCGGACTACTTGGGCAGCAGCAGCTTCGCCTGAAGGCCGCGCGTGCCTTCGTTGGTGATGACGGTTTCGCAGAGCGCTCGCCCCGTGCGGGTGCGCCACTCTTGCGCCATCTCGCAGTAGCGAAGACCCATCGCGTAGCTGAGCTGGCCGATGAGTTCTCCTTCGAGCAGCACTTCAAGGGTGTGTTCGCCGACGTGCGTGCCCGTGGCGATGCGGCAGTCGCGGAGTTCCGCGATGACGTGGACGGGCGTCCGGCCGTTGACCACGCGGTGCAGCACGTGCTGATGGGCTTCCTCGCCCACGACGGGGACCTGCTGCTCGGCGGGCATCGTCGGTGCCGTGCCGAGGGCCTCGTGGTCGAGCAGCAGCAGCCGCGGGTCGCCGAGGTGCAGGTGCACGCCGTAGTAGCGGTGACCGCCACCCATGATCCGGGCGGGGCACGAGCCCACCTCGCCGCGCTCGGCCAGTTCGAGCAGCAATGGCTGGTAGTCGGCGGCCTGGTCGCCGCGCAGGTAGCCGGCGGTGATCGCGGAGCCGTCACCGCGCAGCAGGTCGACCCGGACGGCCTGGTCGTGCCGGTTGGCGGACTCCGGCACGAGCACCGCGGTCGCCTGAATCGCTTCCTCCGCGGTGTGCGCGGCCGCGTGCCGCGCCACCTCGGCGATGGCGTCCTGGTAGTTCGACTCGCCGATGATGGCGACCCGGCCCGCCGTGGACAGCCGGCGGATGCGGGTCCGGGTGCGCATCGGGACGATCTGCTCAGGCGCCGCTCTGTTCTTCGTGCCGACGAACATCAACGCGAACAACGCGAGCCCGATGACGAAGCCCAGCGGGCCGAAAGCAACGGTCAGAACCAGCGCGAGCACGGCAACGGCGATCAGGACTGCGGCAGGCGAAGGCTCTGTGCGTTGCTGCATCGTCATAAGCCGTCCTCACGACTTGGCATCTCCGTCACTCTCAGTGTCGGGTATGCCAGACGATGCGTTTCACAAATCGCTCGTTTGGCCTAGTGCAACAGGCTGAGCACTCCAGCGCGTGACCGGATTGCGTCGTGGATCGGGTTCGTCGGCCATCGGTGAGACCGGGTTCTCCTCGGTGAGCCTGTAGACGACGCCCTGCCGGAACCACACGTGCGTCGCGATCCACGCGATCAGGCCGAAGAAGACCCCGACGAGGTAGCCCCAGCCGTCGGTGAAGATGCGGAACACGGAGAAGAGCGCCATCTGGGTCGTCAGCGCGGAGATGATGAGCGCCGCCCAGCGGTTGCCGTGGTTGACCGTCCGGGTGTTGCGCACCGGCGGCTCCTGGCCGGCCAGCTCCCACAGGTTCTTGGCGTGGGACCACCGGTCGCTCTCCATCGGCGGCCGTGGATCCGGTACCACGCGGTGCTCGGCTCGTTCCACCACGAGCTGCCGGAGCGCGGCCGCGTCGCCGACCGGCAACAGCCACTCCTGCCCGCCGCCGATGACCCGCAGCACCTCGCCGGCGTGAGGGTGAGCTCGCTGGTGCTGGCCAGCCGCCACGGCGCGGGTGTGTGCACGACGCCGGCCTCGACGGCGCTGATCCGGTCGAACCGGATGGCGACCCTGCCGATCGGGCTCATCGGGTGCACCGGCGGCGGGAGCTTGTCGAGCAGCAACCGCCGGGACTGCACCCGCAGCCGGCCACCGCCGCGCAGTCCGACGGCGATCTCGACCGCGGATCGCCGCACTTCTCCCGTGACCGGCCAGGACACGATCTTCCCTGCCAGCCACGCGAGCCCCCAGGCGACGAACGGTGCCGTGGCCGCGGACGCCGCGTTCTCCCAGCCGTCGATCAGGCCGACGATGGCCCCGCCCACCGACGCCGGCACCGACGGCACCAACGCGATCTTCGGCCACGCCGTCGTCATCCACCAGAACACGACGAGCAGCAGGTCGCCAGCGCAATCGGCCACCCGACGACGTTCTCGGTGAAGGACTCCCGGAACTCTCCCGCGACGTCGAACTTCTCGTCCAGCAGCTCGCGCCGGTACAGGTACGACGAAAGAACGTGGTAGCCGGTCGGCACACCGACGACGCTCGCCACGAGCAAAGGCAGCGCCATGAGATAGCGCAAGAACACGACTTCTGGTCCCCCCAGGTTGATCAGTGGACCAGGGTAAGGCGTGCGCGTCCTCTCGGCCCTGGTTCTCGTCCACCCGGGAGCGCGGTCAGCACGAGCCCGAACACCAGGCCGTTGAGCTCTTCCAGGCCCAGGTTCAGTTCCTTGGCCACGTGGAACGGCGTCGTGCCGTTCTCGCGCAGAACCTTGAACACCTTGGTCAGCAGCTTCGACGTCTCCCTTCGCGCCATGCCACCTCGCAGGCCGTGGTACGCCCGGGCTCTGGCCGCGAACTGCTCCTCCGCGACGTGCCAGTGGCGGTGGCTCGTGCCGGGCAACTGCTCCTGCGGCATGAGGAACTCGGCGGCGAACTCCTCGGGCTCGTCGTGTCCGAGCAGGACGGCGAGCTGGACGGCCGCGTCGAACCGCGCCTGCTCCGGCGTCGCCGCCGGGTTGAGGAACACGTACGGCGTGCCGTTGTGCCAGCAGGAGAACGCGTCGTCGGCGGCGCAGTCGACCGGCAGGGAGAACACCCGCACGCCGCGGGACTCCAGCAGCTGCACCATGTTCGGCACCGGCGCCGTGTCGAGCCGCCATGCTCTCCGCGTGTCTTCCGGTGATGTCCGCGGCGGGGGCAGGTCCGGCTGGGGCAGCACGAACAGCCGCTCCATCCACGCGTTGAACTCGATCGCCAGCTGGGCCGCGGCGGTCGCCTGTGCGGTCACCACGGTGCCCTGCAGCCGAGGCGGTTCGGGTGCGGTGAGGAAGGCCGCCGGGAACCCGAGCGCGCCGGCCAGCGACTCGGTGGTGGCGGGCTTGGGCCTGCGCAGGCCGCGTTCGTACTCGCCGATGGCCCGCGCGGGTACCCCGGACTTGCGCGCGAGGTCGGCCGCGGTGAGACCGCGCCGGGTGCGGGCGAGCGTGAGTCGCGACGGGGTGAGCATGATCGAGCCATTCTCACCTCTGGCTCGGCGGGGCGCCACGCGGGGGCCGGTGGGTCCGATCGGCTGCACTCGGACCGTTTGGACCACGGACCCGGACGGCCTTGATGAACGTGTGGGGTGACCGGGGTGAGACCAGGTCGTTGTTCAAGGACCTCCGCACCACCGGGCTGGTGAAGACGGTCCGAAACGAGACCGACGCACCGGCCGGCAGCAAGTCGGGCACCGCGGCGCAGGTCGGCGAACTGGTCATCACCGGCGCGTTCTCGACGGCGACCGTCGCCACACCGGGCCGGATGATCACGGCCTACACCGGGCGCACGAAGGCCAGGTCGGTGATCTGGCAGGACAGCGGCCGCGAGGCCGACCTCATCGGAGTGTCCGAAAAGGAGCAGCTCGCCCTGGTCGAGCTGCTCGCCGACGAGCGGGACGATCCGAGCAGCGTGGTCAGCGGCGCAGGGCGACGGGGAAGTCCACCTCCTCCGGCCCGTCCACATTGGGCGTCCTGGTCTGCGCGAACTCCATCGGCGGCAACGGGATGCGGTGCGCCCACCGTTCGATGATCTGGTTCTGCGGTGTCGGCTCCGGCTGCGACACCTCCCGCAGCACCACGAGCCGGTCCTCCAGCTGCAGCGGATACGTGACGAGGAACCACAACTTCAGCCCTTCGGTGCGCGCGTTCTCGAACAGCGCGAACTGGTCGTGGTCGTTGTCGCGCATCATCGCGGCGATCGCGGGGCCCTTGGCGTAGTCGCTGCGCAGTGGCGCGTCCGGCGACCCCGTGCCCCGGTTGCCCTGCAACGTGCCGAGCAGAATCGGCCGCGACGGGTGCCGCACCAGCCCGGCGTTCCAGTGGTCGAGCCGCTGCCACCCCTCGGCCGCCAGCAGCTGCCGCAACGTGCCCACCCGGTGGATCCAGTCGAGCAGCCCCGGCGCGTTGGTGGGCCCGAACGGCGGTGACGCGGCACGTGCGTCGATGCCGGCGGCGATCGCGCGGTCCAGCACGTCGAGGCGCAGGTCCAGCTCGGCGAGCTTCTCCTCGGTCGTCGGGGTCAGCTTGTGGAAGGCGGCGTTGGTCATGGGTCCGACGGTAGCGATGGGGTCTGACAATTCCGGGAAACCACAGGTCGTGTACCGCCACGTCGACCCGGGACCCGCCCCGCCCGCCAGCTCCGAGACGACCTCCCGGGTGATGCGCAGGACTCGCCGGACCGGCACCGCGCCGGAGCTGGCGGTTCGGCGCGCGCTGCACCGGCGGGGATTGCGTTACCTCGTGGACGTCGCACCGCCCGGAACCAACCGGCGCAGACGTGTGGACGTGCTGCTGCGCGGGGCCAAGATCGCGTTGTTCGTCGACGGGTGCTTTTGGCACTCGTGCCCGGAGCACGGCCAGGTGCCGAAGGCGAACCGCGAGTGGTGGGAGGTGAAGCTGCACGGTGTGGTCGTGCGTGACCGGGACACCGATCTGCAACTCGCGGCCGCCGGCTGGCTCGTCGTGCGGGTGTGGGAGCACGACGACCCGGAGCAGGTCGCCGACCGGGTCGTCGCGCTCGTCGCCGCCGGGGTCAGACCGCCACGGGCATGAGCTGATGCAGCACGTCGCGCTCACCCAGCCGTTCCCGCGCCCACTCCACCACCGCGGTCTCCTGCGCGAACAACACGATCTGCCGGTCTTCCGACAACCGCAGCAACAGATCCAGCACCGCACGAGTGCGCGCGTCATCGGCCTGCACCGTCACGTCGTCCAGCAGCAGCGGACACGCTTCAGTGGCGAGGTGCTGAGCAAGAGCCACTCGCAGCAGCAGGTACACCTGCTCTGTCGTGCCCAAGGACAGACGCGAGGCCTGATGCCACGTCTCAGAGGCCGCACACACGCGCACGGTCAGCGACAGCGGATCCACGGCGGCATCGACATAACGCCCGTCGGTCACCAACGGCAGCCACGATCGGAGCGTGTCTTCCAGCGCCGGGGCGATCGTGCTGTGGACCTTCTCCCGCGCCGCGACCAGGTAGCGCGAGGCGAGGTCGATCGCCTCGACCTCCGCCTGCACCTCGGCCAGCACGGCAGCGGCGGCCTGCACGTCCTCCTCGGCCTCCGGAACGCCGGGCAGCGTCCTGGCGAGCTCGGCGACCGTCGCGGCCAGGGATTCGGCGGCGGCGGCCAGCGACGGGTCGGCGGGCGCGCAGGCGGCGTAGCGGGCGGCGTCCGCCAGCAACGCGGCGTGGTGGTTCTGGGCGGCGGAGAGGGTGGTTTCCAGGTCGTTCAGGGTGCCGTCGGCCAGGAGCGACTGCAGTTCGGCCCACGCGTTGCGTTCTTCCTCGGCCTCGCGCAGCCGCCGGTCCCAGCCGCGTTGCCACTCGGCGATCGCGCGGAGCAGGTCCTCCGGACGTTCCCCCGAGCCGCCGATCGCGGTCACCGCCTCGCGCAGCAGCGACAGCGCCCGGTCGTGAGCGGCGGTGGCCTCGGCGACGGTGGCTTCGGCCAGGAGACGGTCCTCCAGTGCCCGGGCCAGCAGCGGGCGCTGGGCGGCCATCAACGCCTGACGCGCGCGGACCTTGCAGTCGGTCTCGTAGTCGATCAGCAGGTCCGGCACGGACATCGTGTTGTCGACCTTGCCGCGGGCGGCGAGCTCGACGCGGACGACCTTCTCGGTGCGCGCCACCTCGCACACCAGGTCGGCGTGCTCGGCTTCCCAGGCCGCGCGGTTGGCCAGGCGCCACAACGTTTCGCGGTCCGGGGGGATGCCCAGCGCAGCGCACGAAGCAGCGGCCTCGTCGTGGACGCGAACGGCCTCGAGGGCGACGGCGCGCTGACCCTCGGCCTCCGCAAGTTTGCGGTCCGCGGCGAACAGCAGGCTGCGTGCCTCGGTGGCGGCCGCGGCTCGCTCGGCGGCGAAGGCCACGGCGTCGTCACGCTGGGGCGCGTTGCCGCGGGCCAGGGCACCGCCGACACCGGCGACAAATGCGGCGACGAGGACACCCATGGCGGCCATCTCCTGGTTCACCAGGAACAGCAGCAGACCGACCAACGTCGTGAGGCAGCTCAGTGCCAGCAAAGCGATGCGCAGGAACGGGTTCGGCATCGCGATCTCCTGCACCCGCGCGGCCGCCACGTCGGCCTCCACCTGGACGCGCGCCGCGTTGGCTGCCGCTTCGTCCTGGTACAGCCGGGCGGTGTCCACCTCGATGGACGCGGTGGTCAGACGGGCTCCGCTGCCCGGGTCCAGCCGCGTCGCCAGACCGCGCAGCACCGACGGTTCGGCCGTCGTGGCGGGCGACGGGCGGCGCTCGTCGTGAGCGGCAGCGACGGCGGACGCGGTCTCGTAGGCACTCGCCACCACGCGGAGGTCGTCGTCGAGCGCGGTCTCACCGCAGGGAAACTCCGGCAGGGCTTCCAGCTCGCCCTCCAGCGTCGACGAGGACGGCCCGGTCAGCACACGCGGGGTGGGAGCGGCGCGCCACGCGGCCAGCGCGCGGTTGACCAGGTGGGTCAGTTCTTCCTGCGCCGCCAGGCCGGACGGCGGGCCGTCACCGAAGCGCTTTTGCAGCTCGGTCAGGCGAGCCACCCGAGCGGCGAGCGCGTCGACGACAGCGGAGTGCTCCTGGACGGCCAGGCGCGCGCGAGCGGCGGCGGCCGACCGGGCCTTGACGCTCAGATCCAGATAACGCGCGTGCTCGCGGCGGGCCACGGCCAGGTCCGTTTCGGCTTCCCGCAGGCGGTTCCTGGCCTCCCGCAACGCGTCCACGGGTGCGTTCAGCCGCAGCAACGCCTGTTCCACCGTGCCGTCGGTGCCCGCGGTGGCGGCGGCACGGCGCAGGTGGTCCTGCAGGCCGTCGGCCGCGTCCAGCACCGACAACAGCTGAGCCTGGTCCACGCACGCGGTGGCGGCGAACGACGTGCGGTCCAGGCCGACGCGGCGCGCAACGTCAGGGCAACTGTCCTCGTCGAGGTCGCGGTCGACCGTCACGACCTCGCCGGACGCCAGCGACACCGTTGCGGCGACACGCCACGACTCGCCGTCCCACGGGCGGTGCCGCGCCGACGGTTCGCCGCACAGAGCCGCGCGGATGGCGGCGTGCCAGGACGACTTCGCGGACTCGTTCACGCCCGACACCACCGTCAGTCCCGGTGCCAGCGGCAGCGTCCGGTCGTGCAGCGGCCCGAACGCGTGCGCGGTGACCGACTCGATCCTCATCGCCCCTCCAAGGCCCGCAGGCCGGTGGCGAGCACGCGGCCGCGCAACGCCGTGTCCAAGGTCGCGTCGGCCAGCACGTCGCGCACGAACTGGCCGCGCACGGTTCGTTCTGCCGCAACGGAGTCGAAATCCAGCAACGGAAACGCCTCCGAGCTCTCCATCACCAACCCGAGTGAGCGCGACGCCGACACGTCGAACACCTCCCGCGACACCGTGCCGTCGTCGTGGACGGTGCACAGAACGGCGCCCCGCTCACCGGTTTCGCCCGCTGTCAGGGGATCCGGGTTGCCGGGGAACGTGTAGTGCGCGGCGTGCTCCGGTGTGTGCACGTGGCCGAGGAAGGCGTGGTCCAGTCCCGTGATCGCGACATCGTCCGGCGCGGAACCGTGGCACAGGGCCAGGTTCACCCCGGACCTGTTCACCGCGAAGCCGTCCAGGAAGTCCCGCGTCTGGCTGGGTTCGACGCGCGCGGCACCCCACAGAGTGACGCCGTCGGCGAGCTCGACGGGCGTCAGGTCGTCCGAGGAGAACACGTGCACGTTCGGCGACCAGTCCACCTGCTGGTAGACCGACTGCGGGCCGTACCAGTCGTCGTTGCCCGGCGCCAGGAACACCGGCATCGAGCAGTCGAACGACGAACGCAGGAACGAGGCCGTGGAAGGGGAGCAGCGTTCGTGCTCGTAGAGGTCGCCGGCGCAGAGCACCGCGTCGACGTGCGACTCCTCGGCGAGCTCGACGATCCGGCCCAGCGTGTCGCGCAACGCCTGGCGGCGTGCGGGACCAGCGCTGGCGAAGCGCGTGTCCAGGTGCAGGTCCGCGAACAGCAGCAGTTTCACCGGTGCCTTCAGGTGAGGTCGATGGTGCCGGACAGGGTCAGGGTCGGCTGCAGAGCCACGACGACGGACGCGGTGTCGGCGTGCCAGCCGCGCAGTTCCGCGACGGTCGGGGTCAGCTCGTAGCCGTGGTGCCGGATCGCGCGGCTCAGCGCGTGCCACAGCTGTGAGGCGTCGTGCGCCACGTCAGCGTCCACACGGGACGGAAGGCTGATCAGCAACGCGTGCACCGGCTGGTCGGTGTTCACGGCGCCACAGGCACGGGCCACCGATCGTTCCACCGCCGTGCGCAACAGCTCCGCGCAGCAGCGGATCCGCACGCCGTCGAGCTGATCCGGGCGTGCCAGCAGGTTCGCGACGCAGGTCAGGCGGTCCTGGACGTCCGAGGACAGGTTCATCGCTGCAACCACCCCGCGAGCAGTTCGGTGTCGCGGATCAGCACGTCCAGGTCGCCGCCGTCACCGCCGACGCGGCAAGCCTGCAGCAGGTCGACCGCCCACGATCCGACGACGTCCTCCAGGTGCGGCAACAGCTTCCCCGGCTCGCCGAGGTCGTCGAGCACGGCCAGCGCGATCTTCTGCCGGGTTGTCAGCGCGCATTCCAGCGTGCGTTCGACCTCGGCGTGGGGCATCCCGCGGGCGAGCCGCTCGCGCCGGAACCTGGCGTGCGACGCGGCTTCCAGTGCCGCCCGGCAGCACGACGCCACCAGCTCGGCCCGCAACGCGTCCGGCAGGTCCTCGTCGCCGCGCATGGCACGCGCGTCGTTCAGGCAGCGGCCGACGGGATCGTCGGACAACCGCACCTGCACGACGGACTCCTCGCCGCGGCAGACCTCCCAGACCGTCGCCGGCAGCCGCAACCGCCGCAGTGCCTCCACCAGCCGTTCGTCGTGCGTGAAGACCACGACCTGGCGCGTCAGCCCGACGTCGGCGAGCACCTGGGCGAGGCCATCCACCTTGGACGGATCCATCGCCTGCACGGGGTCGTCGATCACCACGAACCGGAACGGGCTCTCGTCCACCATCGCCCGCGGCAGGAACAGCGCGAGCCCCAGCGAGTGCAGCTCGCCCTGGCTCATCACCGCCAGCGCCGAGTTGGAGACGCCGTCGACGGACACGTCCAGCTCGACGTTGCGGGTGCCGCCGAGCCGCACGGCGCCCAGGTCGACGTTGCTCTGCTGCCGCAACCGCTGCCAGATCCGCTGCGACTCCTTGGCGAACGGCGCGATGCGCTCGGCCCGCAGTGTCGCGGCGGTCTTGCGGATCCAGTTCTCCGCCTCGGTCACGTCGGCGAGCACGTCGGCGTCCGCAAGCGCTTGCTGCGCCTGGGAGTGCCACTCGAACAACGCGATCGCCATCGGCCGCCACACCAGGTCACGCCGGTCGATCTGCTCGCGTGCCACGGCCTTCACCGCCTCGACCGCGGCCTCCAGCTCGGCGTAGCGGTCGAAGAACTCGTGGCGCAGCCGCACCGGGTCGTCGATCGCGACGCAGTCGTCCCACGCCTGCCAGGCCTGCAACGCGGCGGTCGTGTCGAGGATGCCCTGTGCTTCGAGCAGCACGTCCGGTGCCGGCTGGCACAACGCCCGCGTGGCCGCCACCGCCACGTCCAGCCGGTCCGCGGCCTCGTGCAGCTCCGCGGCGGCCCTGCTGAGGTGCTCCGCGCGTTCCCTGGCCTTGGCGAGCCACAGCCCGTCGAGCCGGCCGAGGTCGCACACAGGGCACGCCTGGTTGCCGCCCGACTCCTGCAGCTGGATCGCGAGCCGCAGGATCTCGCTGCACCGCAACGAGTCCTGCGCGTTGTCCGTCGCCACCACGGTGACCGCGCCGAGCGCCAGGTCGAGGGTCTCGCGGCACCTCTCGATCTCGTCGTCGGGCGGCAGCGGCAGGGCCACGATCTGGTGCAGCAGGTTGGTTCCACTGCCGACGTCCGCGCCCAGTGCCAGGTCCGCGATCGCGTCGAGGTCGGGGGAGTCGCTGCCGAGGAGCGCGGCGGCGCGGCGAGCGCGTTCGTCCTGGGACGCCGCCAGCTCCGCGCGCACCCGTTCCCGCCGGTCGTAGGGGCGGGCGACGATCTCGGCGAGACGCTTGCGGTGCTCGGCGAGCGACTGCTGCGCCTCGGTGATCGCTTCCAGTCCCAGCAGGCGGTGCATCGCCTCGTAGAGGTCCTCCGGCTGTGCGTCGAGAACGGTCCCCAGCTCGCTGTAGGGCAGGAACGGCCGGTAGGTCTCCAGCGCGTCGTGCCACCTGCGGCCGTCGAACGGCTCGTCGTCCTGCGTCCACTCGCCCTGCGCCAGGTCCTCGTCCTCCGCCCAGCACCGCCGGATCGTCGTCCTGTCCGCCTGCCCGGCCTGGACGAGCTCCAGCTCGACGGCGGTGTCGTTCTGGTGCAGGTTGCGCCAGCCCTGCCGCCACACGTCGTGCCGCGCGCGGGTCCAGCGGGCGTTGTAGCCGGTCAGTGCCAGTTCCGCCGCCTCGGCGAAGCTCGACTTGCCAGAGCCGTTGCGCCCGGTGACGACGGTCAGCCCGGGACCCGGTGCCAGCGGCAGGCGCGCATGAGGGCCGATGCCCCGGAAGCCGCGCACGCGGATCTCCGACACGAAGATCCCCCGGCCGGGGCCGTCCGCCGGTTCCCGCGGCGCCTCCTCCTGAACGGGCACACCGGTGAGCGCGCGTTCCAGCGCCGCTTCGCCGCGGCACGCCGCCAGCACCAGTTCCGCCGCACGTGGGGTGAGATCGTCTTTGGCCAGTCTTCCGGCCATCAGTTCGAGTAACCCGGCTTCACCCGCCACGGTCACATTTCCTCCAGCTGCCACCACTCGATAGGGCGGCAACGTAGGCACCAAATGAGACCTACTGGTGAGTACTCACACGATCGGGTGGTGTTACATAGGGTGACTAAAGTAGTCCGCCCTCGTTATGGCCCCCACACTTCGAGCGCCCGGATCACGAAGTACGCGTCGGGCACGTAGGTGCCGTGCTTGGGGTAGGTGGTGAACTCGGCCTCCGTCGAGCAGTTCTCCCGCTGGAAGACACTCGCGTCCCTGCTCAGGCGGTTGACGAACGACTTGCCGACGAGGTTCAGGGTGATGCACTCGTCGGGGTTCGCGGTCTCCAGGTCGAGGCGCTGGACCGCCCCCGTGTAGTCGGGTCCCGCCCACACGCAGAACTCGCCCTTGTCGCAGCTCTTGTCACTCTGCGCTACGGCGATCCCACTCGAGGCAACCGCGCCTGCAGTGATCACCAACGCGGCGATGAGGCTCTTCGTCGACATGGGCGCACCTCCGTCGAAAACGAGTGTGCGTCCGTTTGGATCAATCGGCGAGACGATCTTGGAGTGCGATCGCGTCACGCGGGGCGTAGGCCTTGGCGTCGTTGTCGAAGTACACGAACACGTCGCCGTGCTTCCGCCACTTCTCGACCTTCTTCGCCCACATGTCGAGGCCCTCGTCGGTGTAGCCGCTGACGTAGAGCCCGTCGTGACCGTGCAGCCGCACGTAGACGAAGTCGCTGGTGACCTCCTCCATCAACGGGTACTTGCCGGCCGCGTCGGCGATCACGAGTGCGATGTCGTGGCGTTTGAGCAGGTCGCAGAACTCCGGCGTCTTGAAGCTGTCGTGGCGGACTTCGAGGGCGTAGCGCATCGGGCGTTCGGCGTCCGTGGTGGTGTGCGCCGGGTCCACGCGGTGGTCGTGGCGCTTGGCGACTTCGGCGGCCTCGGTGGTGGTGCGGGGGAGACCTTCGAAGAAGCGGGTGAGCAGGTCGGCGTCGAACCGCAGTGTGGGCGGGAGCTGCCAGAGGATCGGGCCGAGCTTCGGGCCGAGCGCGAGAACGCCGGACGCGAGGTAGTTCGCGAGGAGTTCGTTGCCGTCCTTGAGGCGCTTCATGTGCGTGATGAAGCGGCTGCCCTTCACGGCGAACACGAAGTCGTCCGGGGTCTCCGCGGCCCACTTCTGGTAACTGGACGGGCGTTGCAGCGAGTAGAAGGAGCCGTTGATCTCCACGGAGTTGAGCTTCTCGCTCAGGTAGGCCAGCTCGCGTTTCTGGGTGACGCCCTTGGGGTAGAACACGCCGCGCCAGGGCGGGTAGACCCACCCCGAAGTGCCGATCCTGACCTCGCCCATGTGGTTATCGTGGCACGATGGACGCTTACCTACAGCGCATCGGCGCTTCTCGCTCGTCGTCGTTGACGGAACTGCACGAACGGCATCTGCTGAGCGTCCCGTTCGAGAACCTCGACACCCACATGGACACCCGGATCGTGCTGGAGGTCCCGTGGCTCTACGACAAGATCGTGGTGCAGAGACGGGGCGGGTTCTGCTACGAGCTCAACGGCATGTTCGCGGAGTTGTTGCGGCACTTGGGGTATTCCGTGGAGCTGCTCGCGGCTCGCGTGTTCAACGGCGAGACGTTCGGGCCGCCGTTCGACCACCTCGCCCTGCTGGTGGACGACGCGTGGCTGGTGGACGCCGGGTTCGGCGCCTTCACACTGCACCCGCTGTCGTGGGCGTCGCGCGAGGACCAGAAGGACCCGTTCGGCGTGTTCCGGCTGGTGGACGTGGGTGACGACGTGGAGGTGCGGAGGGACGGCGAGCCCTGTTACCGGCTGGAACGGCGGCCGCGTCAGCTCGCGGAGTTCGTGCCGACGTGCTGGTGGCAGCAGACCTCACCGGAGTCGCACTTCCGGCGCGGGCCGATGGCGTCGCTGGCGTTGCCCGACGGGCGGATCACCGTGACCGGCGACAAGCTCGTGGTGACCGAAGGCGACCGCAAGACCTCAACCGACGTCGAGGATCCCGCGGCCGCCTTCCTTCAACACTTCGGAATTCACTTCCTGCAGAGCAACGCGTCCGGCGTCCTGCGCCAGTTGTAGGCGACGCCGGCGATGTGCTCGTCCTGGGCGCACTGTCCCTTGTAGTGCCCGTTCGCCCAGTCACCGCCCTGGTCCGGCCGGTTGTCGCCGCGGTCGAACCACAGGACGCGTGAGCTCGTCCCGGTGGCGTTGGGTGCGCAGATCAGCGTGAGGTTCGCGTACCCGACGGCCGCGTTTCCTCGCGGGCACTGGAGTTTCGTGTAGCCCCGCGCCAGTCGTCGGTGACGTGCTGCTCGTTGGTGATGCGCGTCGTATTGCTCCACTGTGGACCGCTGACGCACAGGCCGCGGTTGCCGGTGTGGCTGATGCCGACGAGCTTTTCGTTCTGCGGGCACGATTCCTTGAGGAGCATGTTCCACCGGGTCTCGCGCGGGATCTGCCCGGACCGTTGCGGGGCGTTGACGAGCCGGTTCCAGGCGTTGGCGCGCCAGTCGTCGCCGTCGTTGACACCCATGCGGTTGCCGTTGGCGTCCCAGTGCAGCAGCGCCCAGCCGTTGCCGCGCCGGTTGGTGTGGAAGCCGACCAGCGGCCAGTACGCGAAGTCGGCGTCGGACGCGACCAGGTGGTTCACGAACCGCTCGAACCAGTCGCGCGACCTGGGGTTGGTCTCCTCGCGGCCGCCGACGCCGAACTCGCTGATCCACAGCGGCGCGGTGAAGTGCTTCTGCGCCTCGGTGATGAAGAACGCCTGCCGCTGCAGGACATCCGTCAGCTCCTGCGGCGACAGGTCCTGGTAACGCGGGTCGCTCGTCTCCCCGGTTCCGGTGGCGCCGCTGTGGTTCGGCCCGGTGTAGCCGTAGAAGTGGGCGGAGTAGACGAGCTTGTCCGGGTTGGCGAGCGTGTGGCTGAGGTGCCTGGCGGGCTCCAGCGTCGGACGTCCGTGCGGGAGGCCGTCGACCGGGATGCCGGTCCAGTTGATGCCTTCCACGATGACGAGCAGGTCGGGCGCGGTCTGCTGGATCCGGTCCGCGGCCTGCTGGGAGGCCTTGTGCCAGTCGTGGTCGTTGCCCCAGCCCCAGTTCGGGTCGTCCCAGATGTTGCGGCGCACCTCGTTGTAGAGGTCCGCGCCGACGACGCGCTTGTTGGCCTTGTAGCGGTCGGCCATGAACGCCCAGTCGCTGACCCACTGGTCCGTGCTCTGGCTTGTGTTCCAGCGTTCGTTGCCGTCGACGCCGCAGCACCACCTCGACGTCGTGGTGTGGTTGTTGAGGATGACGGCGAGGTTGTTGCGCGTCAGCTCGGCTATCGCGGCGTCGTAGATCTCCAGCGGCCGCTTGCCGTTGAGATGCGCGTCCTTCAGCCCGTTGACCGGGTTGGTGTCCTTGATCATCTGGTTGGAGAACGGCAACCGGACGCTGTTGACGCCGATCTCCTTGAACCCGCTGACGATCGCGGCCATCGTCGCGCGGTCGAGGCCCAGCGGAACCTGGTCGGCCTTCTCGCCGGCGTGGTGGTTGGCGGGGTCGTTGATGTCACCGGAACCGTTCCAGGTGCCGCTCGCACCGTGCCAGTTGCCGGACTTCAGCTTGAAGCGGTCGCCGTTGGCATCGACGATCCACCGTCCGCGCGTGCTCAGCGGACCGGTCCAGGACGCCGGTTCCGCCTGCGCGGGAGCTACGAGACTCGCGGCCAGGAGCAGGGTGGCCGAGACGCGAATCACCTTCATGTCTCGCAGCGTAGTTGACGCGAAACGCTTCAACCCAAATACTCGGATCCGAGCGATCGGAGTCGAGCGATGAAGAATGCGCTGGGTATGGCGGTGCTGGGACTGCTCATGGAGTCGCCGTTGCACCCGCACGCCATGGCGGCGACGTTGCGCGAACGCGGTATGGACCGGGCGTTCAAGGTGACGACCGGATCGCTGTACGACGTGGTGCGCGCGCTCGTGCGTGAGGGGTGGATCGAGGCACGCGAGACGGTACGGGTCGGGGCGCGGCCGGAGCGGACCGTGTACGGACTGACCGCGCTGGGGCGGGAGGAGTTCACCGCCTGGGTCGACCGGCTGGTGCGCGAACCGCAGGCGGAGTACCCGAAGTTCCTTTCCGCCGTCAGCTATCTCGGCGCGCTCGGTCCGGACGGTGCAGTGGCCGCGTTGCGGGAGCGAGCGGAGCGGTTGCGTGCCTCGGTGGAGGAGATGCGCGCCGGGCACCAGGAGGCGCTGGCGCAGGTGCCGCGCCTGTTCGTGGTGGAGGTCGAGTACGCGGTGCGGATGGCGGAGGCCGAGATCGGCTGGGTCGAGGAGATCGTCGCCGACGTCGAGTCCGGCCGGCTCGCGTGGCCGGAGGTGGCGGAATGACGGTGCTGGTGGCCGGGGCAGGGCCGGCCGGGCTGATGGTCGCCGCGGAGCTGGCGCTGGCAGGTGCCGAGGTCGAGGTGGTGGACGCGGCGCCGGCACGGTCGTCGCACCCGCGTGGCTTCACGCTGTCCGCCCGCAGCCTGGAGCTGCTGGACCGGCGCGGGCTGGTCGAGCGGTTCCTCGCCGAAGGAACCGTTGTGCCGCAAGGGATGTTCCTGCCGGGACTGGTTCTCGATCTCTCCACGATGGACACCGATCATCCGTACACGCTCGGCATCGCGCAGAACCGGGTCGAGGAGCTGCTGGAGGAGTGGCTCGCCGAACTGGGTGTGCGGGTTCGGTGGGGGCGTGCGGTCGTCGATCTCCGGCAGGACGACGACGGTGTCGACGTGGTAGTCGGAGAGGAACGGCGGCGGTTCTCGTACCTGGTCGGGTGCGACGGCAGCCGCAGCGTGGTCCGCAAACCGGCGGGCATCGCGTTTCCCGGCGTGGACGCGACCTCGTACGGGCTGATCGCGGACGTCGAGGCCGACTACGACGCGCTCGCGACGGGTGAGGTGTTCGTGCTGCCGCGGCCGGGATACGTGCGGATCGTGCTCGGCGAGCCGGAACCGCGTGACGGGCCCGTGGAACTGGAGTACGTCCAGTCGTTGCTGAACGAGCGGCTCGGCCGGGAGGTTCCGCTGGGAAAACCGCTGTGGCTCAGCCGGTTCTCCGACGCGGCACGACAGGCCGAGCAGTACGTGCAGGGGCGGGTGATCCTGGCCGGGGACGCCGCGCACGTCCATCCGCCCGCGGGTGCGGTCGGGGTGAACGTGGCGCTGGCCGACGCGATGAACCTCGGGTGGAAGCTCGCCGCGACCGTGCACGGCCGGGCGCCCGCCGGTCTGCTGCACACCTACCACGATGAACGGCATGCAGTCGGCAGACGACTGTTGCGGACGACGCGGGCGCAGACGATGGCCGGTCGACTGGACCCCGTGCGCGATCTGCTGGTGGAGCTCGGTGGGCTGCCCGCCGTCGGCAAACACCTCGCCGAGATGGTCACGGGTGTCGACACCCGGTACGACCCGCGGATCCCCGGCGACCACCCGTTGCTCGGCAGGCTCGCGCCGAACCTCGCGGTGGAGGTGGACGGCAGGCGCACGACGGTCGCCGAGTTGTTGCGGCCCGGCAAACCGGTGTTGCTGGACGACGTGCCAGAACTCGGCGGCGTGTTCATCCGCCCGGACGGCCACGTCGCGTGGGTGGGCGATCCGTCGACGCTCAACGCCGCGCTGGAGACGTGGTTCGTTCCATGAGGCTGAGCGCGTTGTACGGGGCCGCGCCGTGCATCGTGTTGTCGAAGTAGACGAACGTGTCGCGGTCCCAGTCGTCGATCTTCCGCGCCCACTCGTCGAGCTGCTCGTCGCTGTAGGAGCTGATGTACAGCTCGTCGTGGCCGTGCAGCCGGACGTAGGCGAAGTCGGCGGTGACGGCTTCGATGCACGGGAACGTCGGCGCGTCCGACACGACGTGGGCGACGTTGTGGGCGTGCAGGAGGCTGAAGTAGGCGTCGGTGCGGAACGACTCGTGCCGCGGTTCGACCGCGTGCCTGCCCGGCGGGAGCAGGGTGAGGAAGTCCTGCAGGGTGGCGGGATCGAAGCGCAGGGTGGACGGCAGCTGCCAGAGGATCGGCCCCTGCTTGGCGCCGAGTGCGAGCGAGGACGTGAAGGTCTTGAGCGCCTCCTCGACGTGGCGCAGGCGTTTGTGGTGCGTGACCAGCCGCGAGCCTTTGACGGCGAACAGGAAGTCGTCCGGGGTCTCGGCGGCCCACTTCTGGTAGTTCGACGGCGGCTGGAGCCGGTAGAACGAGCCGTTGACCTCGATCGTGCCCACGTGTCCGGCGAGGTGGCCGAGCCAGCGCTTCTGCGGGACGTCGTGGTAGAAGCCGTCGCGCCACTCCGGGTAGCGCCAGCCCGAGGTACCGATTCTGATCACGTCATCACGGGTATCCAGGGCCTCCTGTAGCTACTCTGTAGCACCTTTCGCAGGTTTGCGCTACATTGGTGTCATGCAGCTCAAGGCCATCGGGCAGCGTGAGCTCCGCAACGACAACGCGGAGATCATGCGCCGTGTCGAGGCGGGTGAGGGCTTCGTCGTCACCCGCAACAACAAACCGGTCGCGCAGCTCCTGCCGTATCGGCCGGAAGCCCCGTCGCGGCCGCCGCTCCGTGACGTGCAGGTGTTGTTCGGGACGCTGCCGCCGGTCGACGCGGATCGCTGGGAGGCCGACAGGAATGCGGCCGACGAGGTCTTCGGCGCGGACGACCCGCTGGAAGACCCGTGGCAGAGGTGAGTCGCTGCCTGCTCGACACCTGTGTGCTGATCAGGCTCGAGCGGGCGCACCTGGGGGACTACATCGACGCGCAGCCGTTCCTCAGCGCGGTCACCATCGCGGAGCTGGCGTTCGGGCTGGACACCGACGACCCCGTCGAGCGTTTCGCCCGCACGGAGCGGTACTACGCGGCGCTGCAGACGTTCGAGGTGCTGCCGTTCGGTGTGGAGGAGGCCAAGGTCTACGGGCAGATGGCCTCGCTGGTGCGGAGGGCCGGCCGCAGTCCTCGTCCGCGGCGGATGGACCTGCAGATCGCGGCCACCGCGGCGGTCGCCGGCATGCCGGTGCTGACCATGAACGTCAAGGACTTCAAGGACGTCGAACGGCTCGTCGAGGTCGTGCCGATCCGTCAGGTCCAGCGTCCGGCATGATCACTCCGCCGTTCACCTCGGGTGAGGAACGTGCGGACCTGCTCCAGGTGTTCGATGCCGATGCCCTTGCGCGGGTCGACCGGCACGAGCAGCGTGCCCGGCCGGGCAGCCGCCCACCCGGCGTCGCGGCTGGAACTCGTCGTCCAGCCAGGCGATCGGCCGTGTACCTGCCCACTCGGTGATCGCGGGCACCTTCCCGTGGTGGCCGTCGCGGTGGTCGGCGCCGCGGCCGCCGAAGTCGATCCACTCCAGCTCGGGCAGCCCGAGCCGCGGCCCGATGAACTCGTTCGCCTCCTGCTCCCACGTCGTCGCCCACACCAGGTCCGCATCCGCCGCGACGGCGAGCGAGAGCAGCCACGGGCCGTGGGACGGGTCCAGCCAGACACGCAGTGGCCTGGAGAAACCCGCGGGACGGATGCGGTGTGTGGTGTAGCCGGCCGGGCGCCGGGTCGGCTTCGCCAGGTAGGGATTCAGCGGCCGTCGACGTCGACCAGAACCGCCGGTCGGGGCAACATGACCCGATCGAAACATCCGGACTGCTAATGATCCCGCGATTTTTCGCGATACGGGACACATGACTCTCACGGAGATCGCGGCCTGGTGCACGGCAGACCACGTGCGGGCCGCGCTCGAACGTCAGCTCGAAGGTGCGCTGGTAGAAGTCCCCGATGACGACGACTCGCCGCGCCGGGCGTTCAGCGAGGCGTTGCGGCGGTCGCTGATGCTGCGCCAGAAGCACCCGTTCGACGTCGTCGCGCTCGGCCTGCCGGATCTGCTGCGTTACCGCGACCTGGTGGCCGGATCCGAGGTGACGTTGCGGGCGACGAACATCGAGGCCTACTTCATCCGCCAGGACGGCAGCGCGGAGCAGTACCAGCCCGAACTCGAGGACTAGTTCACCAGGTCACCGGCAGCGCGGTCACGCCGCGCACCATGTAGCCCCGGTTCCAGCCGAGCTCCTGCTCCGGCACGGCGAGACGCAGCGCGGGCATGCGGGTCAGCAGGCGTTCCACCGCGACCTGGAGTTCCAGCCTGGCCAGTTGTGCGCCCAGGCAGTAGTGCGCTCCGTGCCCGAACGCCAGGTGCGGATTGGGATCGCGGGCGAAGTCGAGGGAGTCGGCGTCGGCGAAGACGCGGGGATCGCGGTTCGTCACGGGCACCTCGACCAGCACCGGCTCGCCGCGCGCGATGACCACGTCGCCGACCGGCACGTCCTCGGTGGCGAAGCGCGCGAAGACGGCGGTCGTCGGTAGCGGGATGTAGCGCAGCATCTCCTCCACCGCGGCGGGCAGCCGCGAGAGGTCGGCGCGCAGCTCCTCGAGCAGGGACGGGCCCGTCAGCAGCAGGTACACCATGTTGGGCAGCTGCGTCTTCACCGTCTCCAGGCCGCCGACCAGGATGCTGAACGAGACCATGACGAGCTCGTCGACGGTGAGTTCGCCCGCGTTCAGGCAGCGCACCAGCGCGCCGAACAGGTCGTCGGTCGGAGCTTCGGCACGCCGGTGGCCGAGAGCGGCCAGGTAGTCGCAGATGGCGGTGTAGTGCTCTGCGGCGACCGAAGCAGGTACCGCGCCCGTGCTGAGGAAGCTGTCTGCCCACATGCCGAACTCTTCGTGATCCTCCTGCGGCACGCCGAGCAGCGTCGTGATCATCAGCATCGGGAACGGGCGGGCCAGGCCCTCCACCAGGTCGGCGGGCGGGGTCAGGTCGTCCAGCAGTGAGTCCACGATCTCGACGGCGCGCGGGCGCAGGGCCTGTACGCGGCGCACGGTGAAGACGCTCGTCACCAGCTTGCGCAGCCGGGTGTGCTGTGGCGCGTCGAGGGACAGGATGCCGGGCGAGTTGTTGTGTTCGCCCATTCGCGGTTCGTCGAGCGGGTCCGCGGTGGTGCGCACGAACCGGGGGTCGCTCAGCACCGCCCGTGCTTCCGGATGGCCCGTCACGAGCCAGGTTTCCTTGCCGTAGGGGAACTTCACGCGGGTGAGCGGCGGCGTCGCGGTCAGCTCGGGGTCGATCTCGAGACGACCGGGCTCCGCGAAGGGGTAGCTTCTGGCCATGCACCGACGGTAGGCCGATGATCACTGCCGGTGTACGCCCGAGCAGGCGAAAACGCCCGGCTCCCAAGGGGAACCGGGCGTCTTCGTGACTACCTAGGCCGGCACGGACGCCACACCCGGCGCCAGGAACCGCTTGCCCGTCACCTTCTCCGAGATGCCGGTGCGGTCCAGGTACGGCGTGATGCCACCCAGCCAGAACGGCCATCCGGCACCGAGGATCATGCACAGGTCGATGTCCTGCGCCTCCGCGACCACGCCCTCGTCGAGCATGATCCGGATCTCCTCGGCCAGAGCCTCCAGCGCGCGGGTCTTGACCTCCTCACCCGACAGGGGCGAGTCGCCGAACTCCCACAGCGCCTGGACCTCGGGGTCGACCGTCTGCGCACCAGTGGAGTCCCACTGCCAGACGGCGCCCTTGCCCGCCGCGACGAACTTCTTCATGTTCTCCGACACCGAGAAGCGGTCGGGGAACGCGTTGTGCATCGTCTCCGACACGTGCAGCGCGACGGCGGAACCGACCAGCTGCAGCAGGATCATCGGCGACATCGGCAGGCCGAGCGGCTCGGTGGCCTTGTCCGCGACCTCGAAGGAGGTGCCCTCGTCGACCGACTTGATGACCTCGCCCATGAAGCGGGTCAGCAGGCGGTTCACGACGAACGCGGGCGCGTCCTTCACCAGCACCGAGGACTTCTTCAGCTGCTTGCCGACCGCGAACGCCGTCGCCAGCGTGGCGTCGTCGGTCTGCTCGGCGCGCACGATCTCCAGCAGCGGCATGACCGCGACCGGGTTGAAGAAGTGGAAGCCCACGACCCGCTCGGGGTGCTTGAGCTTCGACGCCATGTCCGTGATGGACAGCGACGACGTGTTCGTGGCGAGGATGGCCTCGGCGGAGACGTGCTCCTCGACCTCGGCGAACACCTGCTGCTTCACGGCGAGGTCCTCGAACACGGCCTCGATCACGAAGTCGGCGTCGGCGAACGCGGCCTTGTCCAGCGAACCGGACACGAGCGCCTTCAACCTGTTCGCCTCGTCCGGCGAGATGCGCTTCTTGCCGGCCAGCTTGTCGATCTCGCCGTGGACGTAGCCGACGCCCTTGTCCACGCGTGCCTGGTCGATGTCGGTCAGCACGACCGGCACGTGCAGGCGGCGGATGAACAGCAGCGCCATCTGCGACGCCATCAGACCGGCACCGACGACGCCGACCTTGGTCACCTTGCGCGCCAGCGACTTGTCCGGCGCACCGGCCGGCCGCTTCGCGCGCTTCTGCACCAGGTTGAACGAGTACAGCCCGGCACGGAGCTCGTCGCTCATGACCAGGTCCGCGAGGCCCTCGGTCTCGGCGGCGTAGCCCTTCTCCAGGTCGTTCTCGCGCGCCAGCTCCAGCAGCTCCAGCGCCTTCTGCGCACCCGGCGCCGCGCCCTTGGTCTTGCCGTGCACGATCGCCTTGGCGCGCGCGACGGCGGCGTCCCACGCCGCGCCGCGGTCGATCTCCTTGCGCGGCACGGTGATCTCACCGCGCACGACACCGGACAGCCACAGCAGCGACTGCTCCAGGTAGTCGGCGGAGTCGAACAGCACGTCCGCGATGCCCAGCGCCAGAGCTTCCTTCGGCTTGAGCATCTTGTTCTGGTTCAACGCGTTCTCGAAGATCACCGTCACGGCGTCGTTGGCGCCGATCAGGTTCGGCAGCAGCTGCGTGCCGCCCCAGCCCGGGAACAGGCCGAGGAACACCTCGGGCAGCGCGATCGCGGCCGCGTTCGACGCCAGCGTGCGGTAGTGGCACGACAGCGCGAGCTCGAGGCCACCGCCCATGACCGCGCCGTTGACGAAGGCGAAGGTCGGGACGTCCGAGTCGGTGAACTTCTTGAAGACGTCGTGGCCCAGCTTGCCGATCGTGACGCCCTGCGAGCGGTCCGTCGCCTGCTCGACGGCGGACAGGTCCGCGCCGACGGCGAAGATGAACGGCTTGCCGGTCACCGCGATCGCGGCGGGGCCGGCCGCGTGGGCCTCGTCGAACGCCGCACCGAGCGACACCAGCGACTGCGGGCCGAACGTCGACGGGCGGGTGTGGTCCAGGCCGTTGTCGATCGTGATGAGCGCGACCGGCTTGTCGAGGCCGGGAACGCTGATCAGACGCGTCCTGGCGTGGGTGACGACCTCGTCGGGGAAGATCGCCTTTGCTTCCTCAGCGGTGATGGTCACTTGTCGCCACTCCAGTTCGGGTTCTCCCAGATAACGGTGCCGCCCATGCCGATGCCGATGCACATGGTGGTGAGGCCGTAGCGGACGTCCGGCCGCTCGGCGAACTGACGCGACAGCTGCGTCATCAGCCGGACACCGGACGAGGCCAGCGGGTGGCCAGTGGCGATCGCGCCGCCCCACTGGTTCACGCGCGGGTCGTCGTCGGCGATGCCGAAGTGGTCGAGGAACGCGAGGACCTGGATGGCGAACGCCTCGTTGACCTCGAACAGGCCGATGTCCTCAATGGACAGACCGGCGCGCTCGAGAGCCTTCTCGGTCGCCGGCACCGGGCCGATGCCCATGACCTCGGGCTCGACGCCCAGGAACGAGTAGCCGACCATCCGCATGCCGATGGGCAGGCCGAGCTCGCGCGCGGTCTCCTCCTCGGCGAGGATGCAGCCCGTCGCACCGTCGTTCAGACCGGCCGCGTTGCCCGCGGTGATCCGGCCGTGCGGGCGGAACGGCGTCTTGAGCTTGGCCAGGTCCTCGACGGTGGTGCCGGGACGCGGCGGCTCGTCGGCGGTGGCGAGGCCCCAGCCGTGCTCGGCGGAACGGGTCGCGACGGGCACGAGCTCCGGGCCGATCTTGCCGTTCTTGAGCGCGTCGGCGTACTTGGCCTGCGAAGCGGCCGCGTAGGCGTCCGTGCGCTCCTTGGTGATGTGCGGGAACCGGTCGTGCAGGTTCTCCGCGGTCTGGCCCATCACGAGCGCGCTGGTGTCGACGATCTTGTCCGACAGGAAGCGCGGGTTCGGGTCGACGCCCTCGCCCATCGGGTGGCGGCCCATGTGCTCGACGCCGCCCGCGATCGCGATGTCGTACGCGCCGAACGCGATACCGCTCGCCGCGGTCGTGACGGCGGTCATCGCGCCCGCGCACATGCGGTCGATCGAGTAACCGGGGACCGACTTCGGCAGGCCCGCGAGCAGTGCGGCGGTGCGGCCGAGCGTGAGGCCCTGGTCGCCGATCTGCGTGGTCGCGGCGATGGCGACCTCGTCGACGCGCTCCGGCGGCAGCTCGGGGTGCCTGCGCAGCAGCTCACGGATGACCTTCACGATGAGGTCGTCGGCACGGGTCTCGGCGAAAATGCCCTTGGGACCGGCCTTGCCGAACGGCGTCCGCACGCCGTCGACGAAGACCACGTTCCGAACGCGTGCCGGCGCTGCTGGTGCGGCCACGGCGTCTCCTCCACTTGTGGTGACAACTCTGTCCACCGAGCAGGGGGTGCGCGACATCCCTACCGGTCGGTAACGCCAACTCTAGCCCTAGTTACTGGCGGGTAACCACAGCGGTACCCCTGTTCTTTGCGTCACACACCTTGCGCACGATCAGGAACAGCGGCAACCCGACCGGCGCCAGCAGGATCGTGATCACCAGAACGGGTGCCATGACCAGCGGGTGGACGTTCAGCCGGCGCCCCTCCAGGTACATCCAGCGCCCGACGAACAGGTCCCACGCGATCATGTGCGCCCACACCAGCGCGGCGCCGGTGTCCGTGCTCATGAACTCGGCCAGCGCCGGGAGTTCCGGTCGCGTGACCAGAGGGATCAGCTCCGGCAGCACGGGGACCATGAGCACGACGTAGATCACGACCGGCGGCAGCACGATGAGGTACGACTCGGCGATCCTGCGCGTCCACGACCACTTCGGCGCGAAGATCATGAGCGCCCAGAACGGTGCGATCAACAGGAACGTCAGGTCGAACAGGATGGCGGTCATGCGGCCACGAGCTCCTTCTCGGTGTTCTGCTGCGGCTGCCGCGCCCACACCACGCCCAGCGCGGTCCCGGCGACGATGACAGCGGCGACGACCAGGGTGAGGGCGTCCGGCTTGATGAGCGGCTGGGCGCGCATGGCCTGCCAGATCACCAGCAGGGTCAGCCCGAGGTAGCCGCCGCTGATCACCCACGCGAGGCGCGCGTTCGCCCACCGGCCGGCGAGCGTGATCAGCAAGGGCAGGAACTGCAGGGCGTGCATGCCGATGAAGTGGCCGACCCGGTAGTCGCCGTACACCGTGCTCCACCCGGTGAAGGGCATCGACGGTCCGCCGTCGGCCCCGCCGATCGAGTGCGCGCCGAGCGTGCCCTGGTCGATGGACTGGCCGGGCTTCGGCTGGGTCATCAGGAAGCCGACGCCCATGCCGATCAGCGCGATCAGCAGGCTGAAGCGCACCGTCCAGCCCAGGGCGGGGTCGGCGAACTTCTTGCGCAGCAACATGAGTGCGATGACCAGGTTCGCGACCCAGAGGACCACGACCATCGTGCCCATGGCGCTGAACAGCGCCGCGTCGAGCGGCGTCTCGAAGTTGAAGTGGCTGCGCTTCCCCCTGACGACCTGTCCGACGATGATCGCCATCTCGCCGACACCGACGAGCGCGGACACGGTCCCGAGCCACCACGCGATCCGGTGCGCGCGGCCATCGAGAAGGCTGATGAACCACGCCAGCGAGGCGCTGTAGAGCACGAACGACACCGCGAACTTGAACGGCTTGAACCAGATCGGCGAGTCGACCAGCACCCGGTCGTCGAGCAGCATGCCGAGTGCGGCGATCGGAGTCAGAACGACCATGGACAGCGTGAAGAGCATTAACGGCCGGTGCCAGTTGTATGCGGTCTTCAGCATCTGAGCCCCCTCAGAAGAATGGATAGCGGCGCTCGCCGCTATCGGAAAGGTACACTATCCATATGCGTGTTGGCGAGCTTTCGAAGCGAAGCGGCGTCCCGGTGCCGACGATCAAGTACTACCTGCGTGAGGGACTGCTGCCCGCCGGCGTGCTGACCAGCCCGAACCAGGCCCACTACGACGACGAGCACCTCCGTCGCCTCCGGCTGGTGCGTGCCCTCGTGGACGTCGGTGGCCTCTCGATCGCGGCGGTTCGAGACGTCCTCGCCGCCATCGACAACCGCGACGAGTCACTGCACGAGAAGCTCGGCGCCGTGCAGGAGGCCATCAGCCAGCCGGGCTCGGGCGAGCTCGACCCGCTCGCCGTCGAGGACGTTCTCGCGTTCGTCCGGCGGCAGGGCGAGGAGTACTGCGACGTCACCGAGAGCAACGTGACCCACATGCTCGCCATGGCGCTGTCCGCGGCCCGCTCGGTCGGCCACGACCACTTCCACGACCTGCTCGACCCCTATCTGGAGGGGTTGAAGATCATCGCGCAGGCGGACGTCGAGTACGTCGCGCGACGCGGTTCGCCCGACGACGTCATCGAGGGAATGGTCGTGGGCACCCTGATCGGCGACGCCGTGCTCAAGGCGGTGCGGCGGCTCGCGCACACCCAGGCGTCGCGCAAGGTGATCGGAGATGGCTCGGCCGACTGACAGGGCGGGCGTGCAAACGCCGAAGACCGTGCTCAGCGCGACGCCGAGCACGGTTTTTCGCCGAACGGAGAGCGATCAGGCGGTCGTGAGCTCCCGCGACCGGGTGTGCGCCCGGCTCAGGGTCGCGGTGAGGACCTCGTCGAGCGGCGTCGCCGTCAGCCCGAACGTGGAACCGATGCGGGAAGCGTCGACGACGAACGGGCGGTGGGACGAGCGCCGACTCGTTGCGGCAGCACCTGGTACGCCGGACCGGTCTCACGCCGAGCGCCTACCGCAGGTCGTTCAGGACTGCCGTCGCAGCGGCTTCAGCCACCTGATCTCGCCGTCGTGCCACTGGCCGGTGGGGGAGAGGCCGGCGGAGGCGGCCACCGCGGCGGACGCGTGGTGATCGGGATGAACGTGCGCGATCACGGTGTCCACCGGCTGGGTGCCGAGCCAGCCGACGAGACCTCGCGCCGCCTCACTCGCGATGCCGCGACCCTGCCACGGCGTGCCGACGACCCAGGCGATCTCCGCGGTCCGGCCGGTGATGGTCGCCTGGACGGTGCCGGCAAGCCGGTCGTCGGCGCGCAGCCGGATCACCCAGTTGAGCCAGCGCTGGGCCGGGTCGGGTGAGCCCGCGACCAACCTCTCGTACCGGGCGAGGAGCGCCTCCGGCACGAGCGGGGCGCCGCCGGTGAACGTGTGCAGCGCCGGGTCCGCCAGCACCGTCGCCATCTCCGCGGCGTGCTCGACCCGCAGCGGCAGCAGGTCCAGCCGGTCGGTGCTGATCATGCGAACCTGCCCCTTGCAATGAGTCTTTTGCGGACGTCGTCCAAAGTCTCATTGCTAAGGGGCAGGTCAGCAAGGGTCGACCGGCGGTGGGCCGGGGTGAACTGATATATCGGATATTGGATGTGGGTGGGTCAGGCCTGCGGTGCTGTCGCCGCCAGCGCCTTCGTCATGGCTTCGAGGGTGAGCTCGATCTGCCACGACCGGGCCCCGCCGTCGCGCAGCGCGGTGGCCACGGATTCGGGGGAGACGTCGGCCGGCGGTTGCCAGCAGGTGCGGCGCACGAGGTCCGGCAGCAGGAGGTTCTCCACCGGGAGGGTGTTGGCCTCGGCGATGGCCGTCAGTGCCGTGCGGGCCGCGGCCAGACGGGCCGCCGCGTCCGGGTCCTTGTCCGCCCAGCGGTTGGGCGGGGGAGGACCTTCGTGCTGCCCGGCGGGCTCTGGGAGCTCCGACTTGGGCAGGGCGGCGGCTTTGCGCAGGGCGTTCATCCAGACGCCGGACATGCGGCGCTGGGCCCGGCCGCGGAAGACCGGCAGCGCGAGCAGCTCGGGTTCCGAAGCGGGGTTGCGGGCGGCTGCCTCCATCAGGGCGGAGTCCGGGAGGACTCGGCCGGGGGCGATGTCGCGTTCGCGGGCCACGGCGTCGCGGGCTTCCCAGAGCGCGCGGACGAGGGCCAGTTGACGCTGGTTGCGCACGCGGTGGATACCCGACGTGCGCCGCCAGGGGTCGGTACGGGGGCGCGGCAACGGCGCCGTCCGTACCGCCTCGAACTCCTCGAGCGCCCAGGCGAGTTTGCCCTGGCGCTCCAGCTCGGCCTCGAGAACGTCGCGGAGCTGAACGAGCAGCTCCACGTCCAGAGCGGCATACGTCAGCCAGTCGGCAGGAAGGGGGCGGCGCGACCAGTCGGCCGCGCCGTGCCCCTTCTCCAGCCGATAGCCGAGCAGTCGCTCGACCAGCGTGCCCAATGCCACGCGTTCGAACCCAGCCAGCCTGCCCGCCAGCTCGGTGTCGAACAGCACGCCGGGTCGCAGCCCGAGTTCGGCGAGGCACGGCAGGTCCTGAGACGCTGCGTGCAACACCCACTCGGTGCCGTCCAGCGCCTGCACAAGCGGGTCGAGCCGTCCGCCTAGAGCGATCGGGTCGACCAACCAGGTGCCGGCGCCCTCCCGGCGCAGTTGCACCAGATAGGCACGCTGTGAGTAGCGGTAGCCCGAGGCTCGCTCGGTGTCCACCGCGACCGGGCCCTTCGCCCCGGCGAGCGCGTCAGCGGCTCGCCGGAGCGCAGCAGGATCGGCGACCACGGGCGGGACCCCATCAGCGGGTTCCGTCAGCGGTACCGGATCTGGTCCGGTTGGTGCGGTTGGCTCGTCGGCGGGTACATCCACAGCGGATGACCCTACGACGATCGCACCACTCACAGGTGTTCTCGGCCGGTTCAGTGCTTCAAACCGGTATCTAACGGATCACGCCGGCACGCATGGCCAGCGCGACCATCTGAGCGCGATCCCCGGTGCCCAGCTTCCGGCCGATCCGCGACAGGTGAGACTTCACCGTCAACGCGGACAGGCTCAGAGCCTCGCCGATTTCCTTGTTGCTCTGGCCATCGGCGACCAGCTGGAGCACCTCGACCTCACGCGCGGAGAGTTCCCGCGGCGTGTTGTCGGTGCCCGGCACCCGAGTACCCGCTGCGAGTACTGGTGCCACGCTCGGATCTGCGTAAACGCCGCCATCGAGAACCCGGCGCACCCCGTCGGTGACCACCATCGGAGAGGCGGACTTCAGGAGGTACGCCTGGGCGCCCGCCTGGAAGGCCGACCTGACCGCGTAGGGGTCGTCGGAGGATGCGAGGACCACGATGCGGGGCCAGCCCTGGGCACGGAGTTCCGTGACCAGGTCGATGCCGGTGCCATCCGGCAAGCCCAGATCGAGGATCGCGAGGTCGCAAGGACCGGTTGCAAGTGCCCGCGCCCGAGCCTCTGCCACCGATGCGGCCTCATGCACTGTGCCGGCTCCCATTTGCGTGAGCCGAGCTGATATCGCCTCCCTCAGCAGTGGGTGGTCGTCGACCACCAGCACTGAAAAGAGCTCTTCCCGCGGGTGCGGGACCATGTTCGCCGGCAACGAGCCGGCTGGCGTGGTACGAACGGCCTGACCTAAGCCGACGGCAGCCACGTCACTACCTCCCTGGAGTCGGTCGTGCCCCCCGACCGGCACCGGGACTTTCGCCCAATCAGCCGCGCCACTGATCGACCGAAAGTGGTGTCGTCTGGGGCAGCGTAGCCGCCCAAGCGGGTCTACGGGACGATCAATCGGGTATCTATCCCTATTGAGTTGTGACAGATGGCCTCAGTTGTCACACGATTGGCTGACAACTGGATAGGGGGAGTAACGCGAGTTGCCCTCATGACGACATCTAGGAGATGGTTGTGCCGAGCCTGACCGGTCCCGAGCGAGCGCGGGCGTTGCTGCAGCGTGTGCCCCTCGTCGACGGCCACAACGACCTCCCGTGGGCTCTCCGGGAGTTCGGTGAGGGAACGGGCGAGGACGTCTACACGACCGCCGCGAAGATCGATCTCACGGAACGTCATCCCAGCTTGCACACGGACATCGTGAAAATGCGCGAGGGCGGCCTCGGCATGCAGTTCTGGTCCGTCTGGATTCCCGGCAGGCTCGCCGGCGACGGAGCGGTCACCGCGGTGCTGGAGCAGGTCGAACTGGTCTACGAGCTGGCAGGGCGGTACTCCGATCACCTGGGCATCGCCACGACCGCCGCCGAGGCGGAAAAAGTCTTCGCGTCCGGGCGTGTCGCGTCCCTCCTCGGTGCCGAGGGCGGACATTCCATCAACTCTTCACTCGGCGTTCTGCGCGCGTTGCGCCGCCTGGGCGTCCGCTACATGACGCTCACCCACAACGACAACACCCCGTGGGCCGACAGCGCCACTGACCAGCCCGAACACGGCGGCCTGACGGAGTTCGGCCGCGAGGTCGTGCGTGAGATGAACCGCATCGGCATGCTCGTCGACCTCTCGCACGTCGCGCCGAGCACGATGCACGCCGCGCTCGAGACGAGCGTCAAGCCCGTCATCTTCAGCCACTCGTCGTGCCGCCACGTTGCCGACCATCCGCGCAACATCCCGGACGACGTCCTGGTCAAGCTCAAGACCAACGGCGGTGTGGCCATGATCACATTCGTGCCGAGCTTCGTAGCACCCCGGTTCGCTGAATGGGATGCGGCCCTTCGTGACGCCATGACGGCCGCGGGGCAGAACCATGCCGACCTCGACGCCCGCAAGGTGTTCGGCGAGAAGTGGATCGTCGACCACCCGGCGCCGGTCGCGACGCTCGACGACGTCGTCGCGCACGTCGAGCACGCGCGTGAGGTCGTCGGCATCGACCACATCGGCCTCGGTGGCGACTACGACGGGGTCCAGGCGCTGCCGCAGGGACTCGAGGACGTGTCGACCTACCCGAACCTCATCGGCGCGCTGCTCGACAAGGGCTGGTCCGAGGACGACTGCGCGAAGCTCGCGGGCGCGAACATCCTGCGCGTCCTCAGGGACGCCGACTAGCGCTGCCCGAAGAGGGTGACCCCGACCGGCGGCAGCCCGACGGCCGTCGCCATCAGCTCGTAGAACGCGGTGCCGTGCTCGGCGAGCTCTCCGTCGAGCGCGGTCCACGACGCGCGCAGCTCCAGGTCGTCCGTGCGAGCCGGTCCGGCGATGTCGCCGAACCTGGCCGACGACGTCTGCGTCACGGTTCCGCCGAGCGCGGTGAACCTGGCGCCCGACTGTTCGAGGGCCTCGGTCAGCCACGACCAGCCGACCTCGGGCAGCAGCGGGTCGGAGGCGAGCTCGTGGTCGAGCTCCACGCGCACGTAGGCCACCACTCGCAGGACACCGCCCCACGCCTCGTCGCCGTCCGGGTCGTGCAGGAGCACGAGGCGTCCTGTCGACAGTTCGTCCGACGGGCCGGTGACCTCAGCCGTCAGCGCGTACGCCCACGGTGCGAGCCGCTGCGGCGGGCGAACCTCGGTGAGTTCGATCTCGGGCCTGTGGCGAACCGACTTGAGCGTCCCCACCGCCCGGCGGAAGATTTCCGGCTCGGTCACACAACTGACTGTATGCCTCGCAAACCGACCGAGTGACGGCGGCACGCCGGGGCGTGGGACCATGAAGCGGAAAGAAAGAGAGATGACTGCACAGTGTCAAACCTTTCGGCACCCCTCCTCGTGGCCGCTCGTGGCGGCACCCCGTCGCACACCCCTGTCTGGTTCATGAGGCAGGCGGGACGGTCGCTGCCCGAGTACCGGGCGCTTCGTCAGGGCACCGCGATGCTCGACGCGTGCATGGATCCCGAGATGGTCCGCGAGATCACCATGCAGCCCGTCCGGCGGCACGGCGTCGACGGCGCGATCCTCTTCTCCGACATCGTGGTGCCGCTCAAGGCGGCCGGTGTCGACCTCGACATCGTCGCGGGCACCGGTCCCGTGGTCGCGAAGCCGGTCAGGACGCTGGACGACGTGCGCAACCTGCCGGAGCTGCACGCCGAGCAGGTCCAGCCGGTCGCGGACGCCGTCGGGCTGCTGCTCAAGGAACTGCCGCCGCAGGTCGCGCTCATCGGGTTCGCCGGGGCGCCGTTCACGCTCGCCTCCTACCTCGTCGAGGGCGGGCCGAGCAAGAACCACGAGCTCACCAAGGCGCTCATGCACGGCAACCCCGAGCTGTGGCACGCGCTGTTGGCCAAGATCGCGGACGTCACCGCCGCGTTCCTGCACGCGCAGCTCGACGCCGGGGTGCAGGCCGTGCAGCTGTTCGACTCGTGGGCGGGCGCGCTGTCCGAGCGCGACTACCGCGAGTTCGTGCTGCCGCACTCCAAGCGGGTGCTCGAGACGATCACGACCGTGCCGCGCATCCACTTCGGTGTCGGCACCGGTGAGCTGCTGCCCGCGATGCGCGAGGCCGGCGCGGACGTCGTCGGTGTCGACTGGCGGATCCCGCTCGACGAGGCGGTGCGGAGGCTGGAGAACGCCGCCCCGCAGCTGCCGAAGCCGGTCGTGCAGGGCAACCTCGACCCTGCGCTGTTCTTCGCGGGGTTCGAGGCCGTCGAACGCGAGGTGCGCCGCATCCACGCCGAGGGCAAGGCGGCCGCCGGCCACATCTTCAACCTGGGCCACGGCGTGCTGCCGGACACCGATCCGGAGATCATCACCCGGACCGTCGAACTGATCCACAGCTTGTAATGCGCGGAAGAGCGCCGCACGTAGCAGTCGTCGGGGGAGGGATCTCAGGCCTGGCCGCCGCGCACCGGTTGCGCATGCTGCTCGGCCCCGACGCGAAGATCACCGTGATCGAGCAGTCCGACCGGCTCGGCGGCAAGCTGCGGACCACCGAGCTCGCCGGCGTGCGGTTCGACGTGGGCGCGGAGGCGTTCCTGCACCGCAAGCCCGAGGCGCAGGAGCTGATCAACGAGGTCGGCCTCCAGGACCACGTCGTGCACCCGACGGCGGCCAAGGCGAGCGTGCACGCGGCCGGGCGGACGCACCAGCTGCCCTCGCACACGTTCATGGGCGTGCCGGCGAGCGTCGAGACCGTCCGGCAGATGCTGTCGTCGGAAGGCGCGCTGCGGGTCGAGATGGAACCGACGCTGCCGCCGATCCAGCTCAACGGCGGTGACGTCGCCGTCGGCGGGCTGGTGAAGGACAGGTTCGGCCCCGAGGTCGCGGATCGTCTCGTCGGCCCGCTGCTGGGCGGCGTCTACGCGGGGCGCGCGGACGAGCTGGGCCTGCGCGCCACCATGCCGCAGATCGCGACGCTGCTGGACAAGGGCGTCGGTTCCCTGCTCGCGGCCGCCGCGATGATGATGCCCGCGCCGCCGCAGCCACGCGCTGCCCGCCCGCCGGTCTTCGCCAGCCTCGCCAACGGCGTGGCGTCGCTCGTCGACCGGCTCGCCGAGGTCGCGAAGCCGGTCGTCCGGCTGGGCCTGCCGGTTCGCGTGCTCTCCTGGCAGGGCGACGGCTGGCGGCTGGAGATCGGCTCGGCGGCGACGCCCGAGTACCTGGAGTGCGACGGCGTCGTGCTCGCGGTCCCGGCTCCGTCGGCGCGCAAACTGCTGTCCGAGATCGCGCCGCAGGTGTCCGGTGCGTACGGCAAGGTCGAGGTCGCCTCGATGGCCGTCGTTGCGCTGGCACTGCCGCCGGGCACCGAACTGCCGGACCGCTCCGGCATCCTGATCGCGGAGGGGGAGCGGTACAGCGACCGCATCACCCCGTTCACCGCCAAGGCGTTCACGTTCTCCAGCCGCAAGTGGTCGCACTTCGGCGAGCCCGTGCTGGTGCGCGGCTCGGTCGGGCGCCGCGGCGAGACGGCGCTCCTGCAGCGCAGTGACGCGGACCTCGTGAAGGCCGTGCGCAACGACCTGTACGAGCTCACCGGGATCAAGGCCGAGCCCATCGACCACGTGGTGCAGCGCTGGGGCGGTGGCCTGCCGCAGTACGGCGTCGGGCACGTCGACCTCGTCGAGACCATCGAGAAGGGCATCGGCGACGTACCCGGCCTCGCGGTGGCCGGCGCCACGCTGCACGGCGTCGGCGTACCGGCGTGCATCGCCACCGCCGACGCGGCCGCCGCCCGTGTCGCAGCACACCTGCTGGGCCGCGTTCGCCGTTGACAGGGCCGTGCCAAGATGGACGTATGGCGCGCCTGAACTACAACGAGCTCAACGACACCATCCGCTACACGATGTGGTCGGTGTTCCGCGTCGAGCCGGGGAAGCTGCCGGAAGACCGCAGCGCCGCCGCCTCCGAGACGCAGAACTACCTCGACGCGTTGGAAGGCAAGGGCGTCGTCGTCCGCGGTGTCTACGACGTGGCCGGTCTGCGTGCCGACGCGGACTTCATGATCTGGTGGCACGCCGAGGAGATCGAGCAGGTGCAGGCCGCCTACACGGGCTTCCGCCGCACCCCGCTCGGCAAGGTCTCCACGCCGGTCTGGTCGCAGGTCGCGCTGCACCGCCCCGCCGAGTTCAACCGCAGCCACATCCCCGCGTTCCTCGCCAACGAGGAGCCGCGCAAGTACGTCTGCGTCTACCCGTTCGTGCGCTCCTACGAGTGGTACCTGCTGCCGGAGGAGGACCGCCGCAAGATGCTCGCGGACCACGGCAAGGAAGCCCGCGACTTCCCTGACGTGCGCGCGAACACCGTCGCGTCGTTCGCGCTGGGCGACTACGAGTGGATGCTCGCTTTCGAGGCCGACGAGCTGCACCGCATCGTCGACCTGATGCGGCACCTGCGCGGCACCGAGGCGCGGCTGCACGTGCGTGAGGAGATCCCCTTCTACACGGGCACCCGCGTCCCGGCCGCCGAGCTGGTCACGAACCTGCCGTGACGAGAAAGGGCCGCCCCTGAACCGGCGGCGGCCCTCTCCGTTCAGCGCACTAGCTCACCTTGTAGGCGTGGATCACGGTCACCTCGACCGTGTTGCCCTTGGCGTCCTTCGCCGTGGCCTTCAGCGAGGTCCACTTGGCGCCGGCCGGGTGGTAGATCAACGCGCTGTTGCCGGCCACACCCGCGTTGCGCCACGACTTGCCGTCGTCGTGCGAGTACTGGACGCCGGTGATGCGCACCTTGCCCGTGTCGCCCTGGGACTGGGTGACCAGACCGACTCGCTGGAGCGTGCCCGCGGGCACCGCGCCGTTGTCGTCGAGCCTCGGCGCGAACCGCACGACCGAGAGCGGGATGGTGTCGGTCACGCCCGGCGTGCCCTTGGACCTGAACGTCCACGCCGCGGACACCTTGGTGCTGAACTCGAGCTGCGAGCTCCGGTCGAGGCTCGCCTCCGCGCGGAAGTCTCCCTCCGGGAGCGGCACGTTCTGGAAGTTGCCCCCGGTGCCTTCACCGATCAGCACACCGTTGCGGTACAGCGCCGCCCGGAAACTGTCCACAGTGGAGCCGCCCTGGCCGCTGCTCGCGTCGCTCAGCATCGGCACGCCGATGAACAGCTGCGTGCCGTTGCGCTGGGCGTACGGGTACGGGGACTCGGGCAATGCCGGAGAGAACACCGGCTGGTTCTCCCGCTCCTGGTAGGTCTTGCCCGCCTCGTACGTGCGGAACCCGGAGACGGCCTCCTCCCGGCTGCCGTTCGCGTGGGTGATGCTCACGATCGACTGCCAGCGCAGGTCCTCGGTCGTCACGTAGTCGACCGCCTTGCTGCCCGCCGGCACCTGGTAGAGCGCCGAACCGCCGCCCACGCCGTGCACCGACGTCGGGAACTCGCCCTTGAGCGCCCGGCTGTCCGGCCTGAGACCGCCGATGGTGGCCTCGACGCGTGCCAGGTCCTTCTTGCCCGGCGCGCGCGTCAGGCCGTTGGGCAGGCTGCCGGCGACCGGGTAGGACAGCCGGTAGTACACGTTGGCCTCGGCCGCGGAGTTCGCGTGCAGCGTCGCCATCGACGCCAGCTCCTTCGGCGAGAGCGGGCCGCCGACCTGCGCCACCGAGATGCCGTCGAAGCCACCGAACGCGATCAGCCCTGCCTGCAGGACCCTGTCGCCGTACGCGCGCCGGTACGAGAGCTCACCGACGACGAAGTCCCCGGTGGGTTCCGGCACCGTCACCGACAGCGGCTGCGCGAGGCGGGCGTCCTGCTTGATGGCCAGGTCGCCGGTCACCTTCACCGTCGGATGGAACAGCATGTCCATGCCGTTCGGCGAGCTGATCGAGGAGTCGACCACGTACGTGCCCTTGGGCAGGCGGATCTTCTGGTCGCCGCCACCGAAGACCACCTTGGACGTCGGGATGTCCAGGCCGCTGACGAACGTCAGCGCGTCCACGGGGTCCTGCCCGTCGCGGCCGATCATGTCGATCGTGAGGGTGTAGCTCTCCACCTCGCGCTCGACACCGACGAGCGTGCGGACGGTGTGCGTGCCGGACGTGGCGACGACCTCGCCGGTGTACGCGGCGTCCTGCGTGCCGACGCGGGTGTCGCCGGTGACCTTGACGGCCGCCGTGCCCTTGGCGGGAACGGTGACCATCGAGGCGCTCAGCGAGAACATGCCCTGCGGCGCACCGCTGGTGATCTTCACGTCGAGCGTGATGTCGGCGTCGGTCGGGTTGCTGTAGGTGATCGACCTGGTCTCCGGCTTGTCGTCACCGTGCGGCCACTCGTGCAGGCCGAGGTTGACCGCGACGACGTCCGCGGTCAGCACCTGGTTGATCGCCTTGGCCACGTCGATGCGACCGGCGCCCTGGTCGAACGGGCTCACGCCCGGTGCCGGCTTGGCCGTGGTGGCCAGCGCCGACTTGAGCTGCGCGGGCGTCCACTCCGGGTGCTGCTGCTTCAGCAACGCCGCGGCACCGGCCACGTGCGGAGTCGCCATGGACGTGCCGCTCGCCGAGACGTGCTCGGTGGAGCCCGCCTTGGCGGCGACGATCTCGACGCCCGGTGCGGTCACCTCGGGCTTGAGCCCGCTGTCACCGGTGCGAGGGCCCCTGCTGGAGAAGTAGGCGAGCTTGTCGTCGCGGTCGACGGCGCCGACCGACAGCGCGGCCTCGGCCGTGCTGGGTGAGCTCACCGTGCCCGGCCCGCCCGAGTTGCCCGCCGCGATCACGAACAACGTGCCGTACTTGGCGGTGAGGTCGTTGACCGCCTGCTCCAGCGGGTCGATCTCCGGGGTGTCGCCTCCCCCGAGGCTCATGTTGACGACCTGGGCGCCCTGCTCGGCGGCCCAGCGCATGCCGTCGAGGATCCACGACTCCTGGCAGCCGAACTCGACGCAGACCTTGGCGTCGAGCAGCTGGGCGCCCGGTGCGACGCCGCCGTACTGCGACCCGGCGCTCGCGACGGTCGCGCCGACGTGCGTGCCGTGGCCGACCCTGTCGGTGGTGTCCGGGTCGCTGGTGAAGTTCTTCTCCGCGATCTGCTGACCCTTGAGGTCCGGGTGGTTCTCGTCCACGCCGGTGTCGACGATCGCGACCTTGACGCCCTTGCCGGTGATGCCGCGCTGGTGCGCGGCCGGCGCGCCGATCTGCGCGACGCTGCGGTCGAGGCTCGGCTTGCGGATGCCGTCGAGCCAGATCTTGTCACCGGAGGCGGCCTCCGCCCGCAGAGCGGCCCAGTCGGCCGAGGACCGCGCTCCAAGTCTCGCCTGACCGTCCACGATCAACGGCATCCGGTCCCGGTAGCCGAACTCCAGCAGCGTGGTGACGTCGAAGAGTCTGCGGTCGAGCCGGCCCGCCGCCAGGGGCCCGAACGCGTCCGTCGGCACGACCATCGTGTGCCCGTCGGCACCGCGGTGGGTCTTGAAGGTCATCCCCTTGCGGCCCTCGCCGGGCTGAATCGCGACGACCTGCTGTGCCTGTCCCAGAAGGACCTTGTCTCCGGTGACGAGGGTGACCTCGTCGACCGCCCGTTGTGGACCGGTGGGTTGCGGTGCGGCCGACGCTGCGGTGGCCGTTCCCGCGGTCAGTGCGAGCGCCGCGAAGGCGGCCCCCAGCACTTTCACATTTCCGCGCATTCGAATCCCCTCATGGTTCGAAATGCTGCGCGCTGTGGTCCGCGCAGGCCGGAAGGCCTTCTGCGCAATGTGAAAATGGCCCCCCGACCCTTTCGAACGTATCGACGGTGGCGGGGGTCACACAGGGCTGAACGGGCGATTCTTGAGGGAGTTCTGTTCGCCCGTCAGTTCGACTGCCAGAACTTCCAGCGCGCCTTGCGTTTGGCTGACAGTTCTCCTGCGGCACGGCACCATTCGGCGAACGCCGCCGCGTCGGCGCGGGCACGCGAGCCCGCGCGACGAGGGTTTTCCAGGGCGTACGCGTCGAAGAGCGGCCGGAACCGGTCGCCGAGCTCGTCGGCGACAGCGGGCCCCAGCATCCGCACGATGCCGCGGCGTTTGGACAGCAACGCGCGGCGTTCGACGTCCAGTCGTTGTTCGTCGAATCCCGCCGGAGCCGGTCCGTTCGCGAGCAATGCATTTAGCAGCTCGGCCTGTGCGGCGGCAAGCCTTTCGCGTGCGGCCGAAGGATCATTCCGGTCGATGATTTCAGCCACGGTGTTTGTCCACGACGGCGCGGATCGCGGCCAGTTCGGACGCGATTTCGGTGTCGGACGGGTAGTTGTCGTCGCGTTCCAGCAGAACGCCGGGTGGTTTCACGCGCGAGCACAGTTCGTCGAGGACGCCGAGCACTTCCGGCAGCACCGCGTGGGCGTGGGTGTCGTGGTAGACGTCGCCGTGGTCGACGCCGCCGGCCACGTGCACGTAAGCCAGGCGCTCCAGCGGAATCTCGTCGAGGAACCGCTCCGGGTCCGTGCCGATGTTGCGCGCGTTCGCGTACAGGTTCGCGACGTCGACGAGCAGCCAGCAGTCCGTCCGTTCGACGAGCTCGGCGAGGAACTGGCCCTCGGACAGCTCGCCGTCCGGCCACTCCAGCAGCGCGGCGACGTTCTCCAGCGCGAGCGGCACCGGCAGGTTCCGCTGCGCCAGCTCGACGTTCGCGACGAGCACGTCGAGCGCGTCCCTGGTGCGCGGCACGGGCATCAGGTGGCCGGAGTCGAGCCCGCCCGCGCGGACGAAGCAGACGTGGTCGCTCACCATCGGCGCGCCGACGGCTTCCGCGACCTTGCCGAGGTGCTCGACGCGACCGAGGTCGACCGGGTCCGCGCCACCGAGCGACAGCGACACGGCGTGGGGGAGCACCGGAACTCCGCGCTCCAGCAGCAGCGTCACCGACTCCGGCAGGTGTCCGATGTGGAGGTTCTCCGCGACCACCTCGACGAAGTCCACGCCGGGCAGCCGTTCCACGGTCAGGTCGATCTCCGAACGCCAGCCGATTCCGACGCCCAGGTCCGCGATGCCCGCCATCAGTCGCCTCCTCCTCCGCCACCGCCGCCGCAGCTGCTGCCACCACAGCTGCTGCTGCTCGACGACGAGCAGCTGCTGCCGCTGCTCGATGAACAACTACTGCTACCACACCCGCTGCCGCAGCTGCTGCAACTCGACCCGCTGCCGCCACCGTCCGAAGAGGACCGCCGCTTGCGGTTCTGCTTCAGCGGCAGCATCCTGACGATGCTCTGGGAGAGCTCGAAGAGATCGGCGACCGGGCGGCGGTTCACCCTGCCGCAGAAGCCGTAGACCGCCACGGCGTGCACCCGGTCGGTCGCGGTCACCCGCAGGAGGGCCTCCCTGCCCGCCCCGGTGATGGCCTTGCGCCCGCGCTGCCACAGGAAGAACAGCACGGCGATCGGGACGCCGAGCAGGAACTCGAGCGCCACGAAGCCGAGCAGGACCAGCACGACCGCGATCACGAGCGAGAACCACCAGCCCTCGTTGCGGCGACGCGGGCGTTGCAGGAGCTTCCGGTCGAGCAGGTGCTGGTGCAGCATCGACATCTCGGTGCTGTGCGCGGCCGACCGCACGATCGTGTCAAACCGGACGGGTGTGCGCGCGTAGCTCAGGATTCGCGCCTCGATCGCCGTGGTCGCGCCGTGGTTGTTCTGGTGCACGGCCGAGACGAGGCCGTCGCGCGACACCCGAACGAGACCGGCGTCGATCAGCCGGGCGAGCGCGGTCTCGGCGGCACGCCCGGGACCCGCCGTCAAGTAACCGACCTGTTCCGCGGAAAGCTGCGTCCCCTGTGTTGTCACCGGTGTGACCATGAGTTTCCCCCTCAACTGCTGGAACTGCTGCAGCTGCTACTACTACTGCTACCGCAACTCGAACTGCTGCAACTGGAACTGCTGCTCGAACAGCTGCTGCTGCTGCAACTGCTGCTGGAGCAGGAAGACGACGACGCGCAGTTGTGGTGCTCGTGAACGCCGCCGCACCCGCCACTGTCCGAATGCGACTTCTGCTTTCCGTGGTGGTGCACCGGTGGCGGGTACAGGATTCCTGGCGGCAAGCCGTACAGGTCGGCGACCCTCCGGCGGCCGACCACACCACGCAGTCCGTGCAACGCCACGGCATCCACCCGGCTGCGCGGGTTTCGCTGTGCGTGCCCCAGGATGCCCCTGCCGATCGGCGTGAGCATCTTCTTGTCGCGCAGGAGGAACGCCACGAACCACGCCACGAGCGTGACGGCCAGGAGGTTCAGGTCGACGAAGAGCGCCGCCGCGAGGAACGCGATGCCGAGCAGGACCAGCAGGACCCGCAACGCCACCCTGCCGCCGCTCGTCTTGCCCCACTGGCGGTGGACCAGCGCCTTCTCGACCAGATTGCGGTGCAGTGCACCCATCTCCTGGCTGTGCGCCGCCGGCCCCACCACCAGGCCGATCGGGCGACCCCCGCCGGACAGCCCGGCGAGGATGGACGCCTCGAGCGGGCTCGTCGCGCCGTGACCGTTCTGGTGGACGGCGGTCACGAGTCCCTCACGGGAGAACCGCACGAGACCGCCGTCCATCAGCCGGGCGAGAGCGGCCTCCGCCGCCCTGCCCGGTCCCCCCGCCAGGAACCCGATCTCCTCCGCGGCCCAGTTCGCCTGCGGTGTCGAAGACTTGGCCATCAGCACTCCCCTCACTGGTGCCCGTGCATCTTCGACGTGAGATCTACCCCCGGGTTCCTGGTGTTACCTGATTCAGACCGGACAGCGGGAAATCAGCTGCCGCCCCCGCCGCAGCCGCCCCCGCAGCCGCCACCTCCGCCACCGCTCGAACACGATGAAGAACCCGCCGAACACCCGGTGTAGCCGGTGTAGCCGCCCCCGGAAGCGGCGAGCAACGAACTGCGCACCGCCAGATCGGGGTACACCGCCAGACCGCCGAACAGAACCAGCCCGGCCGCGCCCGCGTACAGGGCCTCGTCGGACGTGGCGGCACGGCCGCTGCTCGTGGTGCGTGCCTCGTTCAGCACGCGGTTCCCCTTGGACGTGCGGACGTGCTTGCCGCGCCGCGTGAGGAGGAAGATGAGCGCACCGGTGATGACGAGCTGCAACGTCAGCCAGCCGACGGGCGCGTCGATCGCGACGCCGTTGACCCAGCGGGCCACACCGATCGCGAGCAGCACCCACAGCGCGATGGATCCCTTGCGCAGCGCGCTCTTCGCGACGTCCGGGTGGACCACCAGGCCCATTTCCTCGAGCCTGCGGCCGATCCCGATGACCACGCCGTCCTTGGAGACGGAGGGGATCATCAGACCGACGGTGCGGTTGGTGTAGCGCTGGCTGTCGGTGATGACGGCGCGGTCCACCGGGTTCAAGGAGCTCGTGGTGGTCGTGACCTGCACCGTGCCACGCCGTGAGGTGCGAAGCTCACCCGCGGTGAGCAGCCGCGCGATGGACGTTTCGACCACGCGCTTCGGACCGCCCGCGAGATAGGCGAGCTCGTCCATGTCGAGGGAGCGCACGGGCTGGTCGCTGTGACCCGCCCGCACGCGTACCCGAACGATGATCGCGACCAGCACCGCCAGTGCCAGCCCGATCCAGTAGAGCTGAAGGAACTCAGGTCCGGACAACCCCCAAGGCCTCTGCATGCGACCCACCCCCTGACTGCCCCGAAAGTGCTTCGGTGGCGTCCATGGTGTGGTCCGGGCCACAGCCCCGCAATGCTAGTTGACTAAGCCTTAGGGTTGTCCGTCTTTTGTCACCAGTTCGTCGCTCTGACCAGCTCTCAGCTGGACGAACCGCCGTCGACTCCGCTGGAGCCTTCACCGTCGGTACCGAAGAAGATCATTGCGCCTCCCAGGTCGGCCCGGCCCGATCGACCGGACTCGGCTCAGTCTCCTATTCGGACGGAACGAGTTTCAAGGAGACGGAGTTGATGCAGTACCGCTGATCCGTCGGCGTGGGATACCCCTCACCTTCGAAAACATGCCCGAGGTGGCTGTGGCAGGTGGCGCAGAGCACTTCGACGCGGGTCATGCCGAGGGTGCGGTCCTCGCGCAGGAGCACCGCGTCTCCCGCCAGCGGCGAGAAGAACGACGGCCAGCCGCAGTGCGAGTCGAACTTGGTGTCGCTGCGGAACAGCTCGGCTCCGCACGCACGGCACTCGTAGACGCCCTCGGTCTTGGTCTCGGTGTACTCGCCGGTCCACGGGCGCTCGGTGCCTGCCTGGCGCAGCACCGCGTACTCGGCGGGGTTCAGCTGGGCGCGCCATTCCTCTTCGGAACGCACGACTTTGGGGGTGGCGCCGACAACAGGTTCCATGTCCCTTTATAACGCGGGCACGGTCCTCGGGCTTCCCGGCGACCGCCGCGTGCACCCCTGCCGTAAGACCTTGTTGAGAAGTCGTCTTCGTTTGGCTCAGAAGATGATGGTGATGATGTCGCTCAACGCGAACCAGATCGTCAGGATGACGCCGAGCAGGATCATCCCGACGACGATGACGGCCACCAGCCGCTGGTGCCCGGTCGTGCGGTTCGCCGAGTCGGCGAAGTCCTGCACGCCCTCCAGGTACCCCTCGACGGTGTAGCCGGGTCGCTGCCGCTTCATCCGGTCGAGGTGCTCGGCGAACGCCTGCGTCTCGGGGTCTTGGGGGTCGAGGCCGATCAGCTCCTCCTGGAACTTCTCGTTCTCCTCCTTCGAATCGCCCATAACGCTCAAGGGTAGTGCCAGGAATCAACCGGCCAGGGCAAGTGAGGGCTTGACGGCTCCGACGGCGCGTCCGTGGCCGAGGACGGGCACCGTGGCGAGGTCCTCGACCTTGCTCACGTCCACCCCGAGCCGCTTGAGCACCGCGATCACGACGACCGCGCGGGCGCGCGACGAGCCGTCGGCGATCTTCAGGGCGACACCCTCGCCGCTCGGCAGGCCAACGGCGTACACACCCTCGGCGCCGTCCTTCGCGATGACGCCGGGCAGGGCGTCCATCAGCACCGTGACGTCACGGCCGGTGCCGCCGACCCACTGCGGGTAGGCGTTCATCGCGACGGCGACGCGGTGTTCCAGGGTGCCTTCCGGGGCAGAAGCCAGGCGGCCGAACGCGCGCGCCAGGCCGGTGAGGCTGATGGCGAAGATCGGGGCACCGCAGCCGTCGACGCCGACCTGGGCGACGGGCTCGCCGGCCACGTCTTCGATCGTCTCGCGAGTGGCGACCTGCAGCGGGTGCGTCGGATCCAGGTAGTCGTCCGTCGACCAGCCGTTGGCGACGCACGTGGCGAGCATGGCGGCGTGCTTGCCCGAGCAGTTCATGTACTTCGGGGCGGCGGCGAGACCGCGGGCGAGGTGCCGGGCGCGGGCCTCCTCGCCGAGCGGGAGGTCGGGGGTGCACTGCAACGCGTCCTCGCCCAGGCCGGCCGAGGCCAGGATCCGCAGCGCGCCCTCGACGTGGAAGTCCTCGCCCGAGTGCGAGGCGCAGGCCAGGGCGAGCAGCTCGCCGTCGAGGCCGAGGCCGGCGCGGAGCATCGCGAGGGCCTGGAGCGGCTTGTTCGACGAGCGCGGGAACGCGACGTCGCCGGGACGTCCGACAGCCAGCGCGGGGATGCCGGCGACGTCGGTGGCGACGACGGTGCCGTGGTGCACGGACTCCAGGAAGTCGCCCCGCCAGACCTCTGCCACAACCTCGTGTCCCATGTCGCCCCTCCCGTGTGCCCGAGAAACTGCCAACTGTCGACAGTTGACAACGCGGCTAATGTAACCAGGAGACGGCCTGTGCCGTCCAGAGCAGGAGACGAACGTGACACCTCCGCTGCACCTCAGTCTGGCCGGGCAGGCCGTGGACGTCCTGCGCGAGCAGGTGCTCACCGGGGAGATCCCGCCGGGCTCACGGGTCAACGAGGTCGAGGTGGCGCAGAAGCTCGGGATCAGCCGCGGGCCGTTGCGCGAGGCGATCCGGCACCTGGCGTCCGAAGGGCTGCTCAGGCTGGTGCCGCACCGGGGCGCGTTCGTGCCCGCGGCGGACGCCGACGAGGTCAAGGCGTTGTTCGAGCTGCGCACCGCCCTCGAATGCGCGGCGGCGGAGCTGGCGGCGTCGCGCAGGACCGACGTGGACCTGGTGCGGCTGCAGGAGGTCTGCGCGGAGAGCCGCGCCAACTACCGGGCGGGGCAGCCGTTCCCGTACCGGCTGGACCTCGCGTTCCACCAGACGCTGATCGACGCGGCCCGCAGCCCGCGCATCGCCGAGCAGGTCAGGCTCGTGCAGCAACGCGTCGTGCTCCTCCGCAGTGCGCTGGAGGACGACCCGCCACACCAGCACGCGTCGATGGACGACCACGACGAACTGGTCCTCGCGATCGCCGACGGTGACGCGGCCGGGGCGTCGACGGTGATGCGACGGCACCTCTCCCGCGTGTGTGCGCAGATGCTGACGAGCCTGAACCACTAACTTCGGTGGCATGACGTTCGGCGCCCGGCTCCAGCACCACCGCAAGGCCGCGGGACTCAGCCAGGAGGAGCTCAGCGAGCGCTCCGGGGTCAGTGTCCGCGCGATCAGCGACATGGAACGCGGCCGTGCCCGTTCCCCGCAGCGCCGCACGACCGAGGCCCTGCTCGACGCCCTCGACCTCGACGAACCCGCCCGCGAGGAGCTGCGCAGGCTCGCCAGGACCGGCCGGGTCGCGCTGCCGGGACCCGTCTGGTCGCTGCCGATGTACGTGGCGGACCTCGTCGGCAGGGACGCGGAGCTCGACGCGATCGCCGCGAAGGACCGCGGGCTCGTCGTGGTGCACGGCGCGGCGGGCACGGGCAAGACCAGCCTCGCCGTGCGGGCCGCCCATCTGCTCGAGGCACGGTTTCCGGACGGACAGCTGCTCATCGAGCTGGAAGGCTCCACACCGCCGCTTCAGCGGTTGCTGAAGGACCTCGGCGTCGCCGCCGGGCACCTGCCGGAGGACACCAACGGCCAAATACGGCTCTACCGGTCGTTGCTCGCGGGCAGGCGCCTGCTGCTCGTGCTCGACGGCGCGAGGACAGAGGAGGAAGTCCGCACGCTCGCTGCCGACCTGCCGGGCTGCCTCACGATCGTGACGTCCCGCCGCAGGCTCGCCGGGCTCGCGGGCGCCACCTGGATCCGGCTGGGCGGGCTCACCGAGGAGGCGGCGGTGGAGCTGCTCGCGTCGATCATCGGCGCCCAACGCGTCGAAGCGGACCCCAAGACAGCGCGCGAGCTCGTGCGGCTGTGCGGGATGCTGCCGCTGGCACTGCGGATCGCGGGCAACCGGCTCGCCAGCCGTCCGCGCTGGCCGCTCGGGCACCTGGCCGAGCAGATCGAGGAACGCCGCCTGGCCGCGCTCACCGCGGGCGACCTGGAGGTGCGCGGTGCGTTCGAGGTGTCGCTGGCCCACCTGCCGGACGACGCGAAGCTCGTGTTCCGCAGGCTCGGTCTGCTCATCGGCACCCACGTCACCCCGGATCTCGCCGCGGAACTGGCCGGCATCGGCGTCGCGGAGGCGGAACAGGCGCTGGAGGAGCTCACCGACGTCAGCCTGCTCGACGCCGACGACCTCGGGTACTCGATCCACGGCCTCGTCCGGACGTTCGCCAACGGCCTGATCGACGCCACCGATGACGACGCGCACCGCAGGATGCTCGCCCGGCTCCTGGAGACCACCGTCACCGCGGGAGTCCTCTTCGGACAGACGGGCGACGCGCGGCGCGTGAGTCCGCGCGGCCGCACGGACATTCCGGCGGCGAGGCGCTGGCTGGACGAGCACCGGGACCTGATGCCCGAGATCATCGAACAGGCGCAGCACAAGGGCTTGCACGACGACGTTGCGCGCGCGGTGATCGCACTCTCGCACTACGCCGCCATCGAACCGAGCCCGATCTGGGAGCACGTCTACCGCGCCGCACTCGCGTCGACGTGTCAGCCGTGGCAGGAGATCGTGGTGCTCACCCAGCTCGGCTGGGTGCTGTTCGACGTGGTCGACCGGCCGGCGGACGCGCTGGAGGTGCTGACCCGCGCGGCCCGGCTCGCCGAGTCGACCGGTGAGACCGGACACATCGGCTGGGTGTGGCTCGTCGCGTCGGCCGCGCACAGCGGTCTCGGTGACCTGGAAAAGGCCGAACGCGTGTGCCGCGAGGCGATCGAGTGGATGCGCGAGCCCGTCGACGTTCTCTACGCACGGTCCGTGCTCGGCGTGCTCTGGCAGCGGATGAACCGTCCGGACGACGCGGTGGGCATCCACGAAGAAGTAGCAAACGAACTGCGCGCTTTCGCCTGCACGACGTACGAACTCTCAGCACTCGGCCGCACTGTCTGGTGGCTCGGACTCGCCCTGATCCAGGCCGGCAGGCCGGACGACGCCGTCTCGGCGCTGACCGAGGCGGAGAAGGTCTATGAGCGCGCCCAGATGACGTCGTGGCGTGCGCGCGCACTGTGGCATCGCGCCGAAGCCCACCGTGCGGCGGGCCGGCTCGCCGAGTCCGATGAGGACCTCTTGAAGGCGCTCGAAGGCTTCCGCGCGTCCGGCGACGGCGTGAGGGAGATCGAGACGTTGCGCGCGCTCGCGGACAACGCCAAGTCACGAGGCGACGACAGCGCGTGTCTGCGTCATCTGCAAGACTCGCTGGCGGCGTGCGAGCGGTGGGACACCGACGCGACGCGCAAGATCGCCGCCGAAGTGCGGGAGTGCCTGTCCAGAGGGTGAGGGAATGCGGGCGACCACCTTCAGCGAGTTTCTGCGCTTCTACCGGCGCCGGGCCGCACTGACCCAGGAGGATCTCGCCGCCCGCACCGGCCTGAGCGTGCGCACGCTGAGCGACCTCGAACGCGGCCGGGTGCAGACCCCGCAGGCGCAGACGGTCGGCCTGCTCGTCACCGGGCTGGGACTCGACGACACCGAGGCGAGCGAGTTCGTCGCGCTCGCCCGGTCGCCGGAAGCCACCCAGCCACGTCCGGAAAGGACGGACTGCGCGCCTCCGCCTGCCAAGGAGCTCACCGGGCGTGCGTCCGAGCAGGAAGAGCTCGCCGAGTGCATCGGTCGTGCGGCGGCGTCATCGGTGCTGGACGTCGTCGTCCTGCACGGACCGCCGGGCGTCGGCAAGACATCGCTCGCGATCGACTCGGCCCACCGGTTCGCGTGCTCGTTCACCGACGGCTGCCTCTACCTCGACCTCCGCGGTATGGACCCCGTCCCGCTCACGCCGGAACGCGCGGTGGAGAAAGTGCTGCGGGCGTTCGGCGTGCCGGACGCGCGGCTGCCGTCCGAGGCCGACGACCGCTTCCGCTTCTACCGGTCGATGCTGCGTGAGCGGACCGTTCTGCTGGTGCTCGACAACGCCGCGAACGAGGCCCAGGTCCGGCCGCTGCTCGCCGCCGGTCCCGGGTCGTTGGCGCTCGTGACCAGCCGCAACGTGCTGGTCGGCCTGGACTGCCGGTACCGCGTCGACCTCGGGCCGCTCGGCCACGAAGACGCCGTCGCCCTGCTCGCCGCGGCCGCGGGAGCCGACCGGGTCGGTGCGGATCAGGAGTCCGCCGCCCTGGTCGCGAGGCTGTGCGGGGGAGTGCCGCTGGCGCTCGCCATCGCGGGCCACCGGCTCACCGGCCGCACCACGTGGTCGTTGCGCCGCCTCGCCGAGCAGCTCTCCGACGAACGCGAACGCCTCGACGTGCTCGCGACCGAGCACGTCCAGGTGCGCACCGCCTTCGAGATGTCCTACCGCCAGCTCGCCCCGGAAGCCGCCGCGGTTTTCCGCAGACTCGCGCTGATCCACGGCCCGGACACGTCCGTCGCCGTTGCCGCTGTCGCCGCCGACATACCCGCCGCCGACGCGGAGACGTTGCTGGAGGAGCTCGTGGACGCGAGCCTCCTCAGACCGGACCTACCCGGCCGATACTCCTGCCACGACCTGATTCGCGACTACGCGCGCGAACGCTTGCACAGCGACGAACCCGACGTCGACACGCATCGCCTGCGCACGCGCGATTGGCTGCTGACGACTGCGATGAAGGCCGCACAGTCGTTCCGTCCGGACGACGAGGGCGCGTCCGACCTCGCGAGCGCGGACCGCTGGCTGTCCGACGAGCTGGCGAACTGGCGTGGCGCGTTCCGGGAGGCCGTCGCGGACGGCGCGCACGAGCAGGTGCTGGCGGTGGCGCAGTCGATGCACTGGTACTCGGACCATCGCGGCGTGGACGAACTCTGGGAGGAGGTCTACTCGGCAGGCGTCCAGGCCGCACGGGCGCTGCGCAAGCCGGAGGAGGAGGCGCAGCAGCTCAACTTCGTGTGCTGGGTCTACACCGCGCGCTTGATGAACCTGCAACGAGCCATGAAGACGCACGAAGAGGCTCTGCGCGTCGCCGAGGAGTGCGGCTCACTGGTGGAGATGGCGTGGGCGCACTACTACCGCTCAGGCATCGAGGGGCGCAGCAGCAACCACGCGGCGGGCGTGATTCACGCGAGGCGAGCCGCCGAGCTGTTCCGCGAGGGCGGGATGTCGTCCGGGGTGGTGTACGCCCTGTCGCTGGCGGGAGTGCAGCTGCAACGGCTGGGCCGCTTCGCCGAAGCCATCGAGACGCATCGGGCGTGCATCGCCGAGGTACGGGCGGCGCACGGCGAGCGCGGGGTGGCGAACGAGAACGCCGCCCAGTTCCTGCTCCGGCTCGCCGACTGCCTGACCGCGGCCGGCGACCACGACGAGGCGCTGGCCGTGGTGGACGAGGCCGACGCGCTCGTCAAGGCGTCCCTGTCCGGCGTGCGGGCGATCGTGCGGCACACCCGCGGCATCGCGCTGAGCAACGCCGGACGGCTCGCCGAAGCCCGTGACGAGCTGGCCGCTGCCGCCGACGGCCTGGCCGACCCGGAGGCCAAGGTGTCGCTGCTGATCACGCTCGCGAACATCTGCGACCGCATGGGCGACCACGACGCGGCGACCAGGCACCGCGTGCGCGCGCTCGCGGTGTCGGAGGGCTACGAGTCACCCGGCATGACCAAGCTGCAACGCGAGCTGACCGCGGCGCTGCGCCTGTCAGCGTAGGACCATGCTCAGGAACGCGTCCGCGTCGAACCGCTCGCTACCGGGTGGCACGAGCCGGTAGCTGGCGTCGAGGAACTTCCGCAGCGTGCCCGTGGGCAGCCGGAACACCGTGACGTGCTTGTCGGAGACCAGCTCCAGCAACAGCGTGCGGCCGGTGTTGGGACGTACGCGCACGTCGCCGAGGCCCGCGGGCGCGGTCATGCCCTCGGCGAGCAGGTCCCTGCCCATGATCCAGGTCGCGACCGCGCCACCGGCGTGGAATCTCATCGTCACCGCGAACGGGTCGTCCGCCTGGTAGAGCAGCTCGGTCTCCACCGGGACGGTGCTGCCGTCCGGGCGGACGAAGTCGAAGACGGTGCGTGATGCGACCCGCATCGGGACTCCCTGAGGTGTTCGCCGGTGTTCAGCAGTTCTCACGCAAAGGGAGCCGAATTGGTTCACCGTGACTTGTTGCCATTACCAATTCCCCGGCGTTCCCAACCGAGACGTGCCTGTGCGAACGGGCAGACCTGCGGAACTTCTGCCGGTTTTTCTGCATGGTCCTTCCCGGTCGACGCCGTTTTCCTGGATGGCATGGTTGCACCGCTCCGCCCTGGCCTCGTCGACACCGTCGTGCGGCAGGCAGGCGGCGTGCTCGTGGGACGTGAGCGGGAGATCGCAGCCTTGACAGACGCGCTCAGCGGTGGTGCGCGATCGTGCGTGGTGCATGGTTCGACCGGAATGGGCAAGAGCGCGTTGTTGTCCGTCGCGTCGTCGATCGCGGTGCGCAGCGGAATGCGGCCGGTGCGCGGATTGCGTGCTTTGTCCGAGGCCGACCGGCACACGTTGCTGGTGGTGGACGACGTCGAGCGGCTCTCCGCCGAGGAGACCGAGCGGCTGGCGCGGTTCCGCGGCGCCGTGGTGCTCGCCGGGGACTTCGATCCCGAGGGCCTGGACCTCGTGGCGGACGCCGTGCGGGTGCCGTTGCGGCCCGTCGACGCGGGCGTGGTGGCCGAGATGATCCGGCGCCGGTTCGACGTCGAGGCCTCTCCCGAGCTGACCGCGTTGTGCCTCGACCACTGCGGGGGCGCGCCGGGTGTGCTGAGCGACGTCCTCGACCTCGTCGATCCCGGTGAGGTGTCGGCGAGGTCGTTGCGCGGGCTGCGGTTGCCGCGCCTGCTGCGGGCCGTGCGGCGGTACTGGCAGGTGCTGGACGGCGAGGCGGTGGCCGTCGCCCAGGCGCTCGCGGTGCTGGGCAGTGCACCGCTGGACCTGCTGTGCGAGGTCGCCGGAATGGAGTCCTGCGACACTCTCGCCGCCTTCGAGCGGCTCACGGACGCCCGGCTGGTGCTGAACGAGCCGATGCGGATCCACTCCCCGGCGTTGAGTCACGCGATCTGGCACGAGATGGCACCGGAGTCGCGCGAACGGTTGCACCGCGCGGCCGCGGAGGTGATGCACCGGAGATCGGATCCGGCGACCGCGGTGGCAGAGCATCTGGTGGCGTGCCCGCAACCCGTCGGGGAGCAGTGGGTCGCGCCGGTGTTGCGCACCGCCGCCCGGCTGCACCGGGCCGCCGGCCGGCCGGAGAGCGCGGTGCGGTGCCTGCGGGCGGCTCTGCGTGAACCGATGAGCGGGCAGGTCGTGGCGCAGGTGGCGATCGGGATGGCTGATCTTCATCTGCGGTGCGGGATCCCGCCTCGGGCGGACGAGCTTTCCCGGTGCTGGCAACGGCTGACCGCGGTGGGGAACCCGGACGGCGCGCTGGACCGGCTCGCGGCGGTGGTGCTGGACTGGCAGTGCGACGAGGACGTCCTCGGTGTACCCGCTGGTGACGAAGGACCGCCGGTGTCGTTCCGTGCTCTCGCGATGGCCATGAGTCCGTTGAGCGAGCGCGAGGTCATCGGTGACTCTTCGGTGGCTGCGGCATTGCGCGCGTTCTGGTCGGGGCAAGGGGCCGAGCGGGTGCTCGGCGATCTGCCGGAGTTCGCGATGCCGCCGCTCGTCCTCGCGGGGCTGGGGCTGCTGCGCGGTGGCTCCGAACACGTCCTGCTGGATCTCGCGCCGGGAGACCGGCTCGTCGGTGCGGAGAACGACTGGCTGGTCGCGCTGCAGATGTGGGCGCACCGGGCGAACGGTGACCACGCCGAGGTGTTCCGGCTCATGCACGAGCTGGCGGAGCGCGTTTCTCCCGCGCGGGGCTGTGCGGCACTGGCGGCGGCGGCGTTCGTCGCGTCCTGTGTGGACACCGGCCGGTTCTGCGAAGCGCGGGAGATGCTGGTGCGGCTCGGTTACACCGGCACGCTGTCACCGGCGTGGGTGTGCACCCTGTTGTTGCGGCACAGGGCGCGCATGCACCTCGCTCTCGGTGCGCCGCGGGCCGCGCTGGCCGACGCCGAGCGTGCGGGGGCGGCCGAGATCGCGAGCGTGGCGCGAGCCGCGCTGACGGAGCGGCCCGCGCCGGTGCGCGGCGGTGCGTGGGGAAAGCTCACGCCGCACGAGGCGCGCATCGTGGAGCTGGCGCTGGACGGGGAGACGAACCGGGAGATCGCCCTGCGGTTCAACGTCACCCAACGGACCGTGGAGCTGCACCTGACCCGCGTCTACCGCAAGGCAGGGATCAGCAGGCGGGTGCAGCTCTCCTCCGTCTTCGGTCCCGCCTGAGCTACAGCAGACCGGAGCGGATCGCCCACGCCACGGCGTGCACCCGGTTGCGCAGCCCGAACCGGTCCAGCAGCTGGTGCAGCGCGTACTTCACGGTCCGCTCCGAGCAGAACAGCCGGGCGGCGACCTCCGCGATCGTCGCGCCGTCGGCCAGCAACCGCAGCAGCTGCAGGTCGCGGTCGTTGAGCACCGGCGACCGTTCCTGCACCGCCTGCCCGCCGATGAGGAGCCTGATGAGGCGTTCGGCGTTGACGTCCGCACGCCGCAACGGGACCGCCAGGCCGGCCTGCGCGGCGATCGACGGGGTGAGGTCGTGCACCCGTGCCGCGATCACCACGATCCGCGACGAGCCGGTGGCCCGCAGCCGTGCCGCCTGCTGCGCGCACAGCTCGTTGACTATGGCGAGCAAGACGTGCGCGTCCGTACGATCCTGCACCACGCGCACGCGAGGTGAGTTCTTCAGCAGGTGCGTCACACCGGCCGCACTGATCAGGTCGCGGGACTCCACCGCGACGCGCACCGGTTCGATTCCGGAGTCCACGGTCGCCAGGGCACTACTCATGGTGCGATCGTGCTGACTTTCAGCTGCTGTCCACTTCGGAAAACCGAACCGACCCGACGAGCACCTGCCGGTCGCCGGCCGAGGTGCGGAACTCGCCGGTCGCCCAGTGCTCGATCCTGAGCTCGTCGCCTGGGAGCACCGGGGCGGTGAACCGGGCGTGCAACTCGGTGAAGTTCCTGCCGCGCACGGTGATTCCGAGGGTGCACACGCCATGCAGGATCGGCTTCGGGAACCCCGCCCTCCGCGCGAACTCGGGGTCGTGGTGCATCGGGTTCACGTCACCGGTCTCGCAGTAGCGCAACGCCTGGTTCGTCGACGTCCGGAAGTAACTGACCTCCGGCTCGGTGTCCGGAACGCCGAACTCGCGTGTCTCACCGCGCTCGCCGCCGAAACCGCCTTCGCCCTTGACGAAGCACGACGAGCGCGTCGAGGCGTACCCCGACTCCCAGGTGCTGACGACCAGCGCTCCCGAACCCTTGTCGTAGATGCCGGTGACGGTCTTGGTGACGATCGTGGAGCCGTGCGCCGGGAGCGGCCGGTGCAGCCACAGCGACTGCTCGGCGTGCAGGACCTGGGTCATGTCCGCGCCGGTCAGGCCCAGCTGCGGGCCGCCGTGCTGCAGCAACGGGATGGCGAACGCCGGGGAGTAGCCGCCCGTCGCCGACGCGTACACCCCGGCGTCGTCGGCCGACCAGGTGCGGACCTGTCGCTCGACGACGCCGAGGATGTTGTGGTTGAGCACCACCCCAAGATAGAGCTAACCGAGCGTTCCCCGGATGTTCGCGTGACCCTTGAGGAGATTCCGGGCGATCGTGCGGCGCTGGATCTCGTCGGTGCCCTCGTAGATCCGCAGCAGCCGCAGCTCGCGGTACCAGCGCTCGATCGGCAGCTCACGGGTGTAGCCCATGCCGCCGTGGATCTGCAGGACGCGGTCGACGATCTCGTTGGCCTTGATGCCGCCGTAGAGCTTCGCGATGGACTGCGCCTGCCGCGAGTCCTGCTTCTGGTCGACGAGCCACGCGGCGTGCAGCACGAGCCAGCGCAGTGCCTCGATCTCGACCGCGGAGTCCGCGATCATCCACTGGATCGCCTGGTACTCGGCGATGGGCTGGCCGAACGTGACGCGGTTCTTGGCCTGCTCGATCGCCATCTCGACGAGGCGCTCGACGCTGCCGAGCGCGCGGGCGGGCAGCAGGTAGCGGCCCTGACCGATCCACTGCATCGCGAGGTGGAAGCCCTTGCCGACCTCGCCGAGGACGTTCTCCTCGGGCACGCGGACGTTGTCGAACACGAGCGCCGCCGGACCCCACTGGCCCATGGTCGGGATGGGCTCGGACTTCCAGCCCATGTCGCGGTCGACGAGGAAGCACGTGACGCCGCCGTCGGCGCCCTTCTCCTTGTCCGTCACGGCGAAGACCATCACGAAGTCGGCCTCGTTGCCCTGCGTGATGAACGTCTTCTCGCCGTTGATGACCCACTCGTTGCCGTCCTTCACGGCGGACGTGCGGATGGCCTTGGCGTCACTGCCCGCGCCGGGCTCGGTGATCGCGAAGCACGACACGCGTTCGCCGGAGATCGTCGGCAGCAGGTAGCGCTGCTTCTGCTCCTCGTTGCCGTGGAACAGGATGTTGTCCGCGTAGCCGCCGAACCGGAACGGGACGAAGCTGCGGCCGAGTTCCGCCTCGATGAGCGCGGTCATCATCGCGCCGAGGCCCATGCCGCCGTACTCCTGCGGCGTGAGGACGCCGAAGAACCCGGCCTGCTTGGCCTTGTCCTGCAACGCCTTCAGCTCGTCCTTGGGCAGGCCCGGCTGGCCGGCGCGTTCCCGGCGCAGCACCTCCGGCTCCAGCGGGATGATCTCCTTGCGCACGAAGGTCCGCACCCAGTCGCGGATCTCCTTCTGCTCGGCGTCGAGCGTGAAGTCCATTTCTTTCCCTTCAGACGAACGCGTTGATGCCCGTCAGCGCTCGGCCGATGAGCAGTTTCTGGATCTGGCTGGTGCCCTCGTAGAGGGTGGTGACACGGGCGTCCCGGAGGTACTTGCCCACCGGGTACTCGTCGATGTAGCCGTAGCCGCCGAAGACCTGGACGGCGTTGTTGGCGACCTTGACCGCTGCTTCGCTGGCGTAGAGCTTGGCCATGGAGGCTTCGGTGCTGAACGGCAGATTTCGGTCAGCGAGGTCGGCCACTCGCCACGTCAGGAGCCTCGCGGCATCGGTTTCCACGGCCATGTCGGCCAGGAGCTCCTGGACGAGCTGGAAGCCCGCGATGGGCTTGCCGAACTGCTCACGTTCCTTGGCGTAGCCGAGCGCGGCTTCGAGTGCTCCTCTGGCCGCGCCCACGCAGCCCGCCGCGACGGACATGCGGCCCTTGTCGAGCGCGCCCATCGCGAGCTTGAAGCCTTCCTCGCTGAGCAGGGCGTCGTGCGGGACCTCGACGTCGTCGAGGGTGATCTCGGCGGTGGCCTGGCCGCGCATGCCGAGCTTGCCCTTGATCTCGGTGGCGGTGAAACCGTGCGTGTCCGTCGGTATGAGGAAGGCGCTGATGCCCTTCGGACCGGGGCCGCCTGTGCGGGCGAAGACGAGCGCGACGTCCGCCCACGTGCCGTTGGTGATGAAGACCTTGCGGCCGTTGAGGACCCAGCCGTTGTCCGTCCGGGTGGCCTTGGTGGTGAGGCTGCCGGCGTCGCTGCCGGTGCCGGGTTCGGTGAGCGCGAAACAGCCGATCTCCGTGCCCGCGGTGAGGCCGGGCAGCCAGCGCTGCTTCTGCTCTTCGGTGCCGTGCTTCGCGATCGACTTCGCGACCAGGCCCAGTGACACCGAGATGATGCCCCGGACGGCGCTGTCACCGCGGGCGACCTCTTCCAGGACCAGGCAGTACGCGAGGTTGTCTCCGCCGGACCCGCCGTGCTTCTCGTCGATGCCGAGCCCGAGGAACCCGACCTCGCCGAGCGCCGGAACCAGGTCCCTGTCGATCGCCTCCTCCCGGTCCCAGCGTGCCGCGTGGGGGACGATGCGCTCGTCAGTGAAGCGCCGCGCCAGCTCCCTGAGCTGGCGGTGTTCGTCCGAAAGCGTCAAGTCCACGGGTCCTCCCGATTAACCGAACAGTGTTAGGTTAACCCACATGCCCCGGCCGAGCACCCCTCTGCTGAGCCCCGATCGCATCAGGTCGGTGGCTCTGGCCATCATCGACCGCGACGGCCTCGACGGCCTCTCGATGCGCAAGCTGGCCGCCGAGCTGGGCGTGCAGGCGGCGTCGCTGTACGGCCACGTCCGCACCAAGGACCAGCTCCTGAACGACGTCGCCTCGTCGATCCTGTCGTCGGTCGACGTCTCCGGCTTCTCCGTCGACTGGCGGGAGGGCCTGCTCCGGTGTGCGCGGTCCTACCGTGCGGCGCTGTCATCGCACCCGAACATCGTCCCGTTCCTCGCCTACGGCCCAGCTGGCCGTGACGAGTCGTTGCAGCGGCTGGACATCCTGCACGGCGCACTGGTCGACGCCGGCTGGTCGCGCCGCGAGGCCACGATGATCGCCGCCGGGCTCATGTACATCGTGTTCGGCTCGGCCCTGAGCTCGTTCTCGAGCGGCTTCTCCTCCGATCCGGCGGACTACACCGGCCGCTACCCGCACCTCGACCGCGCCCACCTGCTGCCGGGCGTCGCACGTGAGCTGGACCGCGACAGCTTCGAACTGGCGCTCGCGGCGTTCGTCCGGGGCCTTTAGTGTTCTGGCGTGGCTGCTGCGAAGTCGAAGGCGATCGAGCTCGAGGTCGGTGACCAGCTGGTGCGGGTGTCCAACCCGGACAAGCCCTACTTCCCCGCGCGGGGCATCACGAAGGGTCAGGTGGTCGAGTACTACCGCACCGTGGCGCCCGTGCTGTTGTCGGTGCTGAGGGACCGCCCCGTCGTGCTGAAGCGCTACGTCGACGGCGTCGAGGGCGAGGCGTTCTACCAGAAGCGCGCGCCCAAGGGCGCACCTCCGTACGTCGAGACCGTGCAGGTCCGCTTCCCGTCCGGCCGTCCGGCCGACGAGATCTGCCCGACCTCCGAGGCCGTGATCGTGTGGGCCGCCAACCTCGGCACCTTCGACTTCCACCCGTGGCCCGTCCGTCGTCCTGACGTAGACCACCCCGACGAGCTCCGCATCGACCTGGACCCGCAGCCGGGCACGGACTTCTCCGACGCCGCTCGGGTGGCTTCGGTGCTGCGCGAAGTGCTGGCCGACGCGGGCCTGACCGGTTATCCCAAGACCTCCGGTGGCCGCGGCATCCACGTCGCCGTGCGAATCCGCCCCGAATGGGACTTCATCGACGTCCGGCACGCGGTGATCGCTCTGGCGCGAGAGGTGGAGAAACGCGCGCCTTCTCTGGCGACCTCGGCGTGGTGGAAGGAAGAACGCGGTTCGCGCGTCTTCATCGACTTCAACCAGGCGGCCCGTGACCGCACGATCGCCTCGGCCTGGTCGGTGCGGGGAACTCCGCGCGCCACCGTCTCGACTCCGGTCACGTGGGATGAACTGTCCACTGTGGATCCCGATGACTTCGACGTGCTGACCGTGCCGAAGTATTTGGAGGAGCGCGGTGATCCGCATTCGGGGCTGGACTCCGAGGCGTTCGGCATCGAGACCCTGCTGGAGTGGTACGCGGCTGATCCGCGCGGTGAGATGCCGTACCCGCCGGACTACCCGAAGATGCCGGGCGAGCCGATGCGCGTGCAGCCGTCGCGGGCGCGCAAACAGGAGTGACGAGCGACCGTCGTGAGCTGCTGAACTGCAATTCGGTTGCCCGACGGGTGATGATCACCGCGTGGAACCTGACGGTGAGCTGTTGCGTGACCGCCTTGGCCTGCGTGGCGACGTGGTGCGGTTCGAGGAGGGCTCGTTGCCCGTCTTCGCCATCGGTGACGACCTGGTGCTGAAGCTGTGGCCGCCGGAGCACCACGACGAGGTGCCGACCGAGGTCGCGGTGATGGAGGCGTTGCACGGCAGGCTGCCGGTGCCGACTCCGGAGCTGCACGACACCGGTGTGCTCGGCGAGTGGGCTTACGTGCTGATGTCGCGGTTGCACGGCGAGGAGCCCGACGTGCCGGACGTCGAGATCAGTGCTCAGGTCGGTGAGGTGCTGGCGGCGTTGCACGAGATCGCGCCGCCGGAGGTGCTGGAGCCGGGGAACTGGGCGGCGTTCGTGGCCGAGCAGAAGGCCGGATGTGTTGCGCAGCAAGAGAAGCGGAAACTGCCGGAGCGGTGGCTGGAGCAGATTCCTGAGTTCCTCGACAGCGTGGATCTCGGGGAGCCGCGGCCGGTGTTGCTGCACACCGAGGTCATGAACGTGCACCTGTTGCAGCAGAACGGGAAGCTGTCGGGACTCTTCGACTTCGAGCCGGCCATGCGCGGGGCGTTCGAGTACGAGTTCGTCGGCGCGGGGATCTTCGTGACGAAGGGCGACCGCCGGTGCTGGAAGGCGATGGTCGACGCGTACGGGCGGGTGCCGGACCCGCGGCGGGTGATGGCTTACACGCTGCTGCACGTGTACAGCAATGTGCCGTGGTTCATGAAAGACATGCCGGAGGCCGACACGCTCGACGAACTCGCCGTCCGGTGGTTCTCGGAGTGAGCCAACCGGCTGTATCGGGGACTGATCCAGCTGCCGGCCTCGTAGAATGTGGGGAACGCGAGAGGAGGTCGCCGTGTCCCAGCCCTATGTCGTGCGGTACGTCGGCGGTCCCCTCGACGGCCGGGTCGACTCGTTGCCGTCAGCTCCGGAGGATCCGAAGCTGACCGTGACGCACGTGCACCTGCACGGCGGACCCAAGATCGTGCACATCTACGACCTGTCGTACGCGGTCGAGTACGGGTGTGAGTACCGGCTGCGCGCCGAGGAAGCCTGAGCGATCCTCACGTGGACATGTACAGGCAATAGGGTTTACCGTTTGTCATGAGAGCGCTCTCACACACTGTGGTGCGAGAGGAGTTTCCATGCACGTGCGGATTCGAGGAGCGATCGGCATCGCGGCGGTGGCGATGTCGCTCGTGGCGGCCGGGCTGGTCGTCGGGCAGCCGGGGGTGTCCCACGCGGGACACGGTCACGTCTACAGCGCTGAGCAGGCGCGGGCCATGGCCGAGCAGCAGGCGATACCGGGATCCGAGTTCCGGGTGACCTGCGCGGCCAGTCATCGCGGGCAGGATGACCCGATCGTGTTCCAGAACCAGTCGGGTGTCTCGCACATGCACGAGTTCTTCGGCAACCGGACGACGAACGCGTTCTCGACGCTGACGTCGTTGCGCGCGGGGGCGACGAACTGCAATCCGGTGTCGGACAAGTCGGCGTACTGGGTGCCGACGCTGTACAAGAACGGACAACCCGTCGCGCCCGACAGCGTGACGATCTACTACCAGGGCATTCACGACCGGGAGAAGGCGGTCGCGCACCCGCAGGGGCTGCGGTACGTGGTGGGCAACGCGAAGGCGGCGTCGGCTGCCGAAAATCCGGCCGCGCGGTGGTCGTGCACCACGCAGTCGCCGTCCAGCCGAGACTTCCTGGTCTGCCCGCCGGGCACGAAGGTCGAGACCTATCTGGACTTCCCGACGTGCTGGAACGGACGGGACCTCGACTCGCCGAACCACCGGGACCACATGGCGTTCGCGGTCGGGCTGGTCTGCCCGCCGTCGCACCCGGTGGTGGTGCCGCGGCTGGAGTTCCTGATCACCTATCCGGTGAACGGGACCGGGTTGTCATTGGGAGGCACGCGCAACGGGGTGAACGTGACCAGCGCGCCCGGCTACACGTTCCACGGTGACTTCATGAACGCGTGGGATCCGGCGGAACTGCAACGGCGCGTCAGGAACTGCATCAACGCCGGCTACATCTGCGGAACCGACGGCAACCCGTAAAAAGATCTTGCTGCCGACCCGGTGCTCAGAATTGTCAGGGGTGTAGGGCATGCTGGGGCACAGGTGTTCGAATGGCGGGAGGCAGCGCGATGGCGAAGAAGAGCGGGCTGTCGGCGGACGACGTCGACAGCCTGCGCTCGCAGCTGGACGGAGGCACCCAGCCGCTGGTGTGGTTCACGGCGGCCGCGGTGGGCATGGAGGCGGGGAGGTCGGCGAAGGTTCTCTCGTTCACCGAACCGGAGGAGGGCGATTTCATCCAGGTGCGCCCGACCGGGTCGAAGGACGAGATGTCGTTCTCGCCGGCGGAACTGACGCTGGAGAAGCCCCCGCCGCGCAAGAAGCCGGCGGCCCCGCCTCCTGCGCCACCGGAGCCGCCGCGAGAGACTGAGATCCTCTACCCCTACGTTCCGGAGGCGCCGGTGAAGCCCGCGGCCCCCAAGCCGAAACCCGCTGCCGCCCCCGCCGCCGCCGAGCCGGCGCCGGCGAAGCCCGCGCGCAAGCCGGCCAAGGGCGCCACACCCGAGGTCACCGTCACGCTGGTGGCGGTGGGCGAGGGCGAGTGGACGGTGGAGGTGCTGCAGGGCACCCGCAGGGCGGTCCGCCCGACCCCGGTGTCGCCGGCCGCCGTGGCCCAGGCCGCGAAGCTGCTCACCCCCGAGGTCGCCGAGATCGTCGAGGGCGTCCTGAACGCGGCGCGTGCTCAGCAGCTGGCGCGTGTGGAGCAGTTGCGGGCCGAATTGGAGGCAGCTCAGAAAGCGCTGGAGGATCTGGGCGCGTAGCGCGGTCACACGCTGCGACGCCCCGGTGGTTGTGCCGTCGCGTTCGGGTGAGAGGACTTCCCACGGCTGGTGCCGGGGCGGACCGTGGGATGCGCGGAGGTCCCGCGCAGGTCCGGCTTGGAGTACGGGGAGGCCCTGATGGGTACGTGTGGGTGCTGTTCCGGGTGCACGGGTCCCGGCTGCGGCTGCTGTTCGAGCTGCTGACACAAGATTCGCTCGGGGAGCGTCCCGCGATCTGGCCGCGGGAGGCTCCCCGCCGTCGTTCCCCAGAAGGATCAGGCCGGGCAGGGTCAGGGCGGGCAGACCGTGCCGTTCGACGGCACCTTCGCGTCGATCAGGTAGTCGCGCACCGCCGTCGTGGCACAGCCCGACTTCGTCAGCGCCCCGTGACCGCTGCCCTGCCAGCCGATCAACACCGACCCCGGCAGCCGCTGCGCCGTGTGCTCGGTCCCGGACGCGGGCGTCGAGACGTCGTTGGCCGTGCTGAGCACGACGATCGGCGGCGCGCTCTTCAACGGGTCGAGCTTCTCGGCCTTGGGCGCCGGGAACGGGGTGCACTGCAGCAGCTTGCGGGCGAACAGCGCGCCGAACATCGCGTACTTGCCCTGCCAGTCGGCGGTCAGCGCCTTCACCCGATCCGGTGGGATGCGGGTCGCGGTGTCGTTGCAGCCGATGATCAGTCCCGCGTCGAAGCGCGGCGGGTTCTCGTCGAGGTCGTTCACCAGCGGGTCGAGCAGTGAGAACAGGCCGCTGCCGTCGCCGGCGCGAGCCTTCACCAGCGCGTCGGCCAGCTGGGGCCAGCGCGAGCGGTCCGCCAGACCGGTCAGGATCGCGTTCAGCGCGGAGCCGGGCGTGAGGTCCACGTACTCGCCGCGCAGCCGTCCGGACCGCAGCTGGGTCAGCAGCGCCTGGACGTCCTCGCGCGGGTTCGCCAGCGCGCAGCCGCGGATCTTGCAGTCGCGGGCGAACGCCTCGAACGCCGCCTCGGACGCCGCGGCACGCGACTCCAGGACGCCGGCCTGGTCGAGCGCGGGGTCGGGGGCGCCGTCCAGCACGACGCGGCCGATGCGGTTCGGGTAGCGCTGGGCGTAGGTCGTGAGGACGCGCGAGCCCTCGCCCAGCCCGATGGCGTTGAGCCGGTCGGTGCCGAGGTAGTCGCGGAGCCGTTCGAGGTCGGCGGCCGCGCGCCACGAGTCGAACGCGGTCAGCCTGCCTTCGAGGTCGAGCACGCACTCCTGCGCCGCGTCACCGGCGGCGACGACGAGGCTCGACTGCTCGGCCTCCGCGGGGTCGTACTCGACGAGCTGCGAGCGGGTCGCCGGCGGCACGCACGACATGCCGTCCGAACGGCCGGTGCCGCGCCGGTCCACGCCGATGATCGTGTAGGTGCTGAGGATCTCCTTGGGCAACGCCGCCGCGAGCCGCGCGGCCTTCATCGTGCCCGGCTCGCCACCGGGGTCGTTGACCACGACCAGCGCGCTCTTGCCCGTGCCGACGCGCATCAGCGCGAGACCGAGCGTGCCCCGCCCGGGACGTCCCGGCGGGTCCAGCACGACGGTCATGCGCGCGCATTCGTACGTTTGATCGCCCTGGGGAGCATCGGCGCCGAGGCGGTCCTTCATCTGCTCGTTGCACGGCGACCAGCCCAGCGAGTCCGTCCGGTACTGGCTGAGCGGCGGCACGGGCTGCGGCCCCGCGAGCGCGCTCTGGTCGACGGGCTGGTTCTCCTCGCCCTTGACCGCGATCACCGGCCGGGTCGAGGGTCCCGCGCTGCACGCCGTCAGCACGCTCACTGCCAGTAGGACCAAGGCAGCGCGACGCACAGATGTCCCTCACTCTCGTTCACTCTCAGGGGGAGCTGAGCGTCGCACGTCAGAGGTGAGAACGCGGTAAGTGAGGTCCCTGTGTGCTGGCTCACCGGCACGCATATATGGGATGCCCCGCGCGACAGCCCTGAGTGAGGATGGGAGCCATGGCTCACGCTGATCGGCTTCCCGCCGCCAGGCTCGTCGGCGGCATCCCGCCGACGGCGCTCGTGCTGCTCGGCATCGTCAGCGTGCAGGTGGGCGCGGCCCTCGCGAAGCAGCTGTTCACGGTCGCGGGCGCGGCAGGCACGGTGACGCTGCGGCTGGTCGTCGCCGCGATCGTGCTGGTCGCGATCTGGCGGCCGTCGCTGCGCCTGGACCGCCGCACACTTGCGGTCGTCCTGACCTACGGCGTGGTGCTCGCCGCGATGAACCTCTGCTTCTACTTCGCGCTCGAACGCATCCCGCTCGGCGCCGCGGTGACGATCGAATTCCTCGGCCCGCTGGCGGTGGCCGTCGCGGGTTCGCGGCGCTGGCTCGACGGCGTGTGGGTGCTGCTCGCGGGCGTCGGCGTGGTGCTGCTGACGCGGGTGCAGGGCGGTCTGGCGTTGTCGGGCGTGCTGTTCGCGCTGGCCGCCGGTGCGTGCTGGGCGGCGTACATCCTGGTGACGGCCAAGCTCGGCAGCAAGACCACCGACGGCAAGGGCCTCGCTCTGGCGATGGTGGTGGGGTCGGCGGTCGCGTTGCCGTTCGGCGTCTCGTCCGCCGGTACCGCGATGCTGGACCCTGTCGTGCTGGCGGCGGCGTTCGCGGTGGCCTTGATGTCGTCGGTGATCCCGTACTCGCTGGAGCTGGAAGCGTTGCGGCGCATGCCTCCGCGGGTGTTCGGGATCCTGATGTCGCTGGAACCGGCCGTGGCCGCGCTGGCCGGTCTGCTGCTGCTCGGGGAACACCTCAAGCCGGCGCAGTGGGTCGCCGTGTGTTGCGTCGTCATCGCCTCGGTCGGGGCGACGCGCTCGGCGCGGCCGGAGGCCTAACGGGGGCGGAGCTCGCCCTTCAGCACCGAGGCCACGTCGTAACGTGCCGGGATCTCCAGCTGGTCGTAGCGGCACGACAGCGGCTCGCGGTCGGGACGCCACCGCGCGAACTGGCCGTTGTGCCGCAGCCGCACCGGATGCTCCCCCTCGGTCTGGGTGTAGTGGATCTCCAGCACCCGCTCGGGGCGCAGCGCCACGTACTCGGCCTGCTTGCCGCGCCACCGGTTGATCTCGCCGGGAATCCGCTGGCCCGGCTGGGGATTCGCCCACGGGTGGTCGTCGGACTCGGTGATCAGCGGTGCGAGCTCGGTGGCGAGCTCGCGGCGTTCGGCTGCCTTGAACGACCCGCAGACGCCGATGTGGTGCAACAGGTCGTTCGAGTCGTAGACGCCGAGCAGCAGTGAGCCGACGGCGGTGCCGGGCTCGGTGTCCTTGTGCCAGCGCAGGCCCGCCAGCACGACGTCCGCGGTGCGGGCGTGCTTCACCTTGATCATCGTGCGCTTGCCCGGCGTGTACGGGCCGTCCGCCGGCTTGCCCATCACGCCGTCCAGGCCGGCGCCCTCGAACAGCGTGAACCACTCGCGCGCGGTCTCGGCGGACGTGGTCGCGGGCGTGATGTTCAGGTCCGGGATCTTCAGCAGCGCCTCGCGCCGGGCCACGGTCGGCGACTCCAGCAGCACGTCGGAACCCAGCGCCAGCAGGTCGAACGCGACGAACGTGGCCGGCGTCGACTCGGACAGCAGAGCCACCCGCGAAGCCGCCGGGTGGATGCGTTCGGAGAGAGCGTCGAAGTCGAGCTCCTCGTCGCGCGCCACGACCAGCTCACCGTCGACGACCGCGCGCTCGGGGAGGACCTCCAGCATCGAGGCGACGACCTCGGGGAAGTAGCGGTTGAGCGGCTTGCCGCTGCGGGACTGCAGGAAGACCTCGTCGCCCGCGCGGAACACCACGCAGCGGAAACCGTCCCACTTCGGCTCGAACACGAGGTCTGAGGAATCCGGTATGCCGTCGACCGCAGTGGCGAGCATCGGCTGCAGAGGCGGTGTCACGGGTAGGTCCGCAAGTTCCACACCGTCATCCTGCCTCTTCAGCTGGAATTTCGCCGCCGATACCGCATCAGAAGCACGTCGTCGGCGCGCAGAACCGAGCGCAACGACAGATCCGCGGGCGGGATGACCGGGCCGTGCGCGATTCGCGGCGCGTCGCCCACCGCGAGCAGAGGCGAGATCGTCAGGTTCAGCTCGTCCACCAGACCCTCGGCCACCATCGAGCCGAACAGCGTCGGCCCGCCCTCCAGGTTGATCCGCCGCAACCCCCGCGCGGCCAGCTCCTCGACGGCAACCCGCAGATCGACCTCCGTGTCGCCGGCGACGATCACGTCGGCGGGCAGCCCGGACAGTCCGGCGGCAGCGCAGGTGATCACGATCGGTGGCACCGCGGTGTTCGTGAACAGCGGCAGCTCGGGCGTCAGCGTCCCGCGCGCCGTCACGACCGCGATCGGCAACGCGGCGGGCAGGCCGAGCCGCGCCCGTCGTTCGAGATCGGGCCGCGCGCCCCGGTAGCCCTCGACCAGCACGGTGCCCGCGCCCACCAGCACGACGTCGGCCAGGTCGCGCCCGAGCAGGTAGATCTGCCTGTCCGCGGGCGAGCCCAGCCCTGCCGAACGTCCGTCGACCGACACGGCACCGTCCACGCTGGACACGAAGTTCGCGGTCACCCACGTCCGGTCCGCGGGGTACTCGTAGAGCGACTCGAGTGCTGTGTCGGTCATCTCAACGCCCGGTGAGGGCCACAACATCTGCACGAACACATCCCATCACGCCGATAGGGTGCGGGCATGCGCTTGTCCGACCGGGATCCCCAGATCGGGGCTGACGAACTGATCGAGAGCCTGGTGCCGCCACCCAGGTTCGACCACGTCAGCTTCGACAGCTACCTCCCCAACCCGGACGAGCCCAGCCAGGCCGCCGCCGTCGAGGCCGGCCGCCTGTTCGCCGCGCGCGTCAGCCTGAAGCGCAAGAAGTGGTCGCTGTTCGGCTCCAGGACCGAGGACGAGGGCAAGCTCGGCCTCTACCTCGACGGCGGCTTCGGCGTCGGCAAGACCCACCTGCTCGCGTCGCTCTGGCACGCCGTCCCCGGCCCCAAGGCGTACGGCACGTTCGTCGAGCTGACCAACCTCGTCGGCGTCCTGACCTTCCCCGAGGCCGTCAAACGCCTGAGCGGCCACAAGCTCCTCGCCATCGACGAGTTCGAGCTCGACGACCCCGGCGACACCATGCTGGTCACCCGCCTGATCAAGGAACTGACGGCGCAGGGCGTCTTCATCGCCGCCACCTCGAACACGCTGCCGGACAAGCTCGGCGAGGGCCGGTTCGCCGCCGCCGACTTCCTGCGCGAGATCCAGTCGATGTCCTCGAAGTTCGACGTCGTGCGCGTCGACGGCCCCGACTACCGCCACCGCGGCCTGCCCGACGCGCCGCCGCCGATGTCCGACGACGAGCTGCAGTCCAAGGCCGCGAGCACCGAGGGCTCGACGATCGACGACTTCGACGACCTGTGCAAGGCACTGGCCCGCATCCACCCGTCGAAGTACGGCCGCCTCCTCGACGGTGTCTCGGCGGTGCACCTGAAGGACGTGAAGCCGGCACCGGACCAGTCGGTGGCGTTGCGGCTCGTGGCGTTCGGCGACCGGCTCTACGACCGCGACATCCCGGTCGCGGTGTCGGGTCAGCCGTTGTCGGAGCTGTTCACCGACGAGATGCTGCGCGGCGGCTACCGCAAGAAGTACCTCCGCGCGGTCTCCCGGCTGGTCGCGCTGAGCCGCTGATCGCCAACGATCGAGCGACGCAAGTTTGACTGCGGCGACGTTCGAGTATCCACTGGGGTGACGAGCGGGAATGAGGACGTCCCGATGTCTTCCGGAGGCACCGATGCTGAGTGAGGCCGAACGCCGCTCGCTCCAGGAGATCGAGCAGCGGCTGTCAGCTGAAGAACCCAGGCTCGCCCGCACCCTGAACCACCAGGTTCGGCCTTGGTTGTTCTACCTCTTGCTGCTCGTGTTCGGCGGACTCACCGTGCTCCTGACGGTGATCGGCGCGCTCGGTCCCGCGTTCCAGTGCCTGCTGGTGACGGCTGCCGCGCTGGTCCTGCGCCGCTACCCGATCAGACTCCGGTAGCCGGAAACTCGCTGGCGTTCACGACCGGGGACCCCCGACGATCTCCGGCGTGGGGTATCTGGAAGCGAACGGGCTCGCGTACACGCTGCCGGACGGCCGGGAGCTGTTCCGCGACGTCTCGTTCAAGGTGAGCGGCGGCACCGTCGTCGCGCTGGTCGGCGCGAACGGCGTGGGCAAGACGACGCTGCAACGCATCCTGTCCGGCGAGCTCGCCCCGAAGCTGGGCAGCGTGCACGTGCAGGGCGGCCTGGCGGTGATGCCGCAGTTCATCGGCTCGGTCCGCGACTCCTCGCTCGTCCGCGACCTGCTGCTCTCCGTCGCACCTCCAGCGTTGCGTGAGGCCGCATCAGAACTCGACGAGGCCGAGCTCGCGCTGATGGACACCGACGACGAAGCCGCCCAGATGCGCTACGCCAACGCCCTCACCAGCTACGGCGAGGCCGGCGGCTACGACATCGAGGTCCTGTGGGACACCGTCACCGTTCTTGCGCTCGGCCTGCCCTATGACCGCGCACGGTTCCGCGAAGTCCGCACGCTGTCCGGCGGCGAACAGAAACGCCTGGTCCTGGAGACGCTGCTGCGCGGCCACGAACAGGTGCTGCTGCTCGACGAGCCGGACAACTACCTCGACGTTCCCGGCAAGCGCTGGCTGGAAGAACGCCTGAAGGCCACCGACAAGGCCGTGCTCGTCGTCAGCCACGACCGCGAGCTGCTGGCCAACGCCGCCACGCACGTCGTCACCATCGAGGCGCACTCCGCGTGGACGCACGCCGGCTCGTTCGCGACCTGGCACGCCGCCCGCGCCAAACGCATCGAGAAGCTCCAGGAAGATCACCGCCGCTGGAACGAGGAGCACGAGCGCCTGAAGGAGCTCGTGCGCACGCTGCAGCAGCAGGCGAAGTACTACGAGTCGATGGCGCCGAAGTACCGCGTGATGGCCGCCCGCCTGCAACGGTTCGAGGAGGCCGGTCCACCGCCGGAGATCCCCACCGACGAGAAGGTCAACCCGCGGCTGAAGGGCGGCCGCACCGGCGTTCGCGCGATCACGTGCGAGCAGCTGGAGCTGACCGGCCTGATGAAGCCGTTCTCGCAGGAGATCTTCTTCGGCGACCGGGTCGCGGTGCTGGGTTCGAACGGCTCGGGCAAGAGCCACTTCCTGCGGCTGCTGAGCGGTGACGACGTCCGCACCACCGGCGCGTGGAAGCTGGGCGCACGCGTCGTGCCGGGCCTGTTCGCGCAGACGCACGAGCACCCGGAGTGGATCGGCCGCACGCTCGTGGACATCCTCTGGCACGGCGACGACCAGCGCGCCGGCCGTGACCGCGGCGCCGCGATGTCCGTGCTGAAGCGGTACGGCCTGGACAAGGCGGGCGACCAGCGATTCGAGAACCTCTCGGGCGGGCAGCAGGCGCGGTTCCAGATCCTGCTGCTGGAGCTGTCCGGGGCGACGTTGCTGCTGCTCGACGAACCGACCGACAACCTCGACCTGGCCTCGGCGGAGGCATTGCAGAACGCGCTGAACGACTTCGAGGGCACGGTCGTCGCGGTCACCCACGACAGGTGGTTCGCCAAGTCGTTCGACCGGTTCCTGCACTTCCGGGCGGACGGCCGAGTGTCTGAAGTGGACGAGCCGGTCTGGACGTAGCGCGGACTACGGGTAGCTGCCTTCCAACGGCACCGTCAGGCGGTGTGGATCAGGCCGCGATGCGGTGTCGTGGCAGCGTTTGCTGCTACGGGTTGGCTTGCGGTGTGGAGTTGGTTGTTGCGTGGTTTTCGTTGTGGGTCGATGAACGCGGGCGGCCGGAAGTGCGGTAGGCCGCTGATCATCTGGATCTGCCAGTGGGAGTGGTGGATGAGGTCGTG
>NZ_QLTT01000020.1 GCF_003269295.1 Lentzea atacamensis
CGACTAGGCGTGCAGAACAAGCACCAAGGTCTGACCGATAGGCAACATCTGGCTGTTGGTCAGCGATAGTTAGTGTATCGGTTGTACGGAAGGATCAACATGGTTGCTCGGCGCGGGATGTGGATTGGACTAGCGGTTGTCGGTGCGGTCGCGGTCGCTGGCGGACTCGTGTGGCTATTCCGCAGCTTGGGCGCTGAGGAGGCCGATCGGATCTCTAGCGGGATCGGTGCCGGAGCAGCACTGATCGGGCTGATCTTGACAGTATTGGGGCTGATCAATGCCCGTCCTCAAGCGATTCCTGACACAACGCAGCAGTTGCCCAGACCGAACGCCACCGGACCAGAAGGCCTGCACAGTCCAAGTCAGCGTGTGGACAACAGCACGATCATGGGCCCCAACATCCAGGTTGGCGGGTCTCTGACTGGCGGCGTTTCAGCCCAGGGTTCCGGCCAGACCGCTCCGGCCGTTAACCAAGAGCGCGACCTGTGACCCGGAAGCGCGGCGATCGAGAAGACCCAGCCACTGCAGCGACAGGTGGGCAGTCCGTACAGGGCAGCACCATCAGTGGACCCAACGTGCAAGTCGGTGGTGACGTCCAGGGCCCAATCATCACGGGTGATCTGACCATCCAGCACTACGTCATAGAAACGACAGAGCAGCGAACTACCGATGACAGCCAGGCATTGGCGGCGACAGTTCGGCGGTACCGCCTCCGGAACCGGACAGCGAGACCAGCCATCATGGCTGATCATCCCGGGGCAGCCCTGTTGGTGGAGACCCTGTGCGCACCAGACGCCCAGCAGGTTCTGGTCGTCCATGGGCGCGCAGGTGCCGGCAAGAGCAACGTGGTCATGGATGCGCTAGACGATCTGATCCACCGGGGCTGGGTGGCCGGGGTCCTCAGAATGGATGCCGTCGGTGCCGCGTCAACCTCAGCGGTTACCGCAGGCATCGCATCGCACCTTTCGGACTCGCCAGTGGTTGCGATCGACAAACCAGTGGGCGACGCCTCTCGGGTGTTGGTGATTGACCAGCTAGACGCGGTGAGTACGTACAGCGGTCGTATGCCGGACAGCTACGACGCTGTCGCCGAAATGCTTGAGCAGCTGGACGAACATCCACGGGTGAAGGTCGTGCTGGTGGTTCGAACGGTCGACCTCACCGCTGATCCGAGGATGCGTTCACTTCTGCGGGATGAGGCGCGTGTGCGCAGCCTGGAGATCGGTGATCTCGAACTCGCTGCCGTGCACAAGGCTCTCGAAGGCGGTGGTGTCGAGGTGTCGTCACTGCCGTCGGCGACGCTCGAGCTCCTGCGGGTACCTCTGCACCTGTCGGTTTTCAGTCATCTCGATCACGCTTCGCAGCGCGTCCCGTACAAGACTTTGCCTGATCTGTACGAGCAGTTCACGTCTCAGATACGGCAGTCTGTCGAGACGGAGCTGGGCAGCTTGCATTGGCACACGATCGTCACCTCTCTAGTGAGCTACATGAACGACAACGAGTCACTGCAGGCACCGGCCGCAGTGCTCGACGCGGTGCCACGTCGCGAGGTATCGGCGTTGGTATCAGCGGGACTGCTTGTTGAAGACACTGCCAGCGTTGGCTTCTTCCATGAGACCTACTTCGATTTTCAGTTCGCCAGGGCGTTCCTCGCTCAGGGACGCGATCTCCACGACTTCCTGGTCGAGTCAGGCCAACACCTGTTCAGGCGAGCGCAAGCCCGTCAGGTGCTGGAACACATTGCGGGCACTGACAGGAACCTGTTTCGTGCTGTCGCTGTTCGGCTGTTGAGCAGTCCCGCTCTACGGGCGCATCTGTTGGACGTGGTGATCGGCGTGCTGAGCCAACTCGAGGCCAACGCAGATGACTGGCTTGCGATCGAGCCGCTGGTATTCGGCGAATGTCGGCGTAGCGGCAGGCTGGCCGGCCTACTGTCGCAGACGCAGTGGTTCGATGCGGCCGACGCTGCCAAGCGGTGGGAGCCGCTTTTGGCAAACGATGAGACCGCGGGTGTCGCTGCTCATCAGCTGATCTTCGCTGCGAGACGGCGTGCGGAGCGTGTGGCGGAGCTTGTCCGCCCGTACGTCGCGACTGCGGAGCAGTGGAATCAGCGGCTGCGAGCGATGGTCCAGTGGTCGCTCACTCCGGGCCTCGTCGATCTGACGGTCGAACTCATTCAGCGAGGGATACTCGACGAAGTTCGCGGCCCTATCGCCGTCAACAGCGACTTCTGGTCGATTATCTATCCAATCAAAGACGATGATCCGGTCGGGGCGGCCCGAATCATCGGCGCGTACCTGCGGCGAACTTGGGTGCGAGCACAGGCCGAAGGTAGTTCAGATCCATTCGAGTCGGGCCACCTCAACGAGCACTCCTCCAGCGGCGGCGGCTCTACGATCACTGACGTCGCCGCGGCAGCACCGGACCAGTTCCTCACCGAGGTCCTTCCCTTCGTCGTGGACATACTCAACGCCACAAGTACTGACACAGGCGCCGCTGGACTGCGATCCAGTCCGCGGTGGAGCCATCGCTACCTCAACTCGACACCTCAGATCGATCAAGCCCTCTTCAGCGGTCTCGAAACCGCGATCTGCAACACCGCTGCCGAACTACACCGAACCAGGAACGAGCTGATCAACACTCTCGCATCCAGCGATCTCGAAGCACTACGGTTCCTCGCGTGCAGGGCGTATACCGCCGTCGCGGTGCACACCAGCAATCAGGCGATCGACTGGCTGATGGCCGACCAGCAGAACCTCCGACTGGGCTGGAGCGACAGCCCGTCGTGGGCGTCGCGTCAACTCATCGAAGCCGCCACGCCACACTGCGATGAACATCGACTCACAACGCTGTGCGACGCACTCCTCACGTATTACCCAGGGTGGGAAACCACTGTCGACGGCCGCCATGCTCGGGGCCACAGCCAATACCGGCTGTTGTCAGCAGTAGCGCCCGAACGACTGCCTCCCTCTTGCACACGACGTCTCGCCGAGCTCGAGAGAAGATTCCCCGACGCGCCACCGAATCCTCCCCGTGAACTCGAGGCGCATTGGGTAGGCCCTCCGGTCGCCGAGCAAGCTTCCACATTCATGACCGACGAAGACTGGCGTCGCGCCATCCACAAGCACCACAGCCACCGTACGAACTACAGCACCACTCCACCCGCAGGCGGGGTACGGGAACTAGCGGGCATGCTTGGCCGCCGCGCAGAGATCCAGCCCGAGCGTTTCGCGCACCTCGCCTTGACATTCGACGCCACCACCCCCGCGGTGCACATCGTGCATGTGATCGAAGCAGCAGCCAGCAAGATCCCGATCTCACTGCTGACCCAACTCTGTGAACACGCCGCGCAGACAGCAGGACCTGAGGCTGGGCGCGCGATCTGCCGTGCAGTCTGCAAAGTAGCCGGAGAAGCTAACGATGAGCTGATCCAGCTGCTTGAGCACTACGCCAACGATGCCGACCCCGGCGAAGAGATCGCACGAACCCTTTCAAACTCCGGGAAGTTCTACTACAACGGCGACCTCCGCAACGCAGGGATGAACTGCACACGAGGCGCAGCAGCCGAGGCCATGGGCGAGGTGTTGTTCCAACAACGGCACTACGCAGATCGACTGCTACCAGCGATCACAATGCTTGCCGCTGATCCGATCATGGCCGTACGCGTGCAGGCTGCCATCGGCGTGACCGCTCTCCTCAACACCCACCCCGAGACAGCGCTCGACATCGCACACGAGCTCTTCAACACCACACCAGACGACATCCTTGCCTCTCAACCTGCAGCTCGCCTACTCACATACGCAGTCCTTCGCGCACCTCAACGCTTCGCGCCGCACCTCGCTCAAGCATTGAGTGGACCAGACACCGTTGCCGAGCTATCCGGACAGGTGTGGGCCGTCGCTCTCATCAACAACTGCGTAGATGAGTCCCTCCGGGACGAGCCGAGTTTCATGTCCATCGCGGCACGCAGAGGTGCGGCCGGAGTGCTCGCTGCCAGCCCAGACGCCAAGCCCGAAGCTCTGTCGATCCTATTCGATGACGAGGACGAGACCGTGCGTGCGGTAGCAGCAAACGCAGTGCGCAGGCTCAGCAACGTCGATACCACGACAGCCCACACTCTTGTCTCGGCGTTCACCGCAAGCTCAGCCTTCACCGACCACTACGGGACACTCTTCCATGCGTTGGCGAGCAGCCTGCAACTGCTTCCCGAAGCTGTGCTCGACGCGTGCGATCTTGCTATTCAGGTTGCAGGCTCCGGAATGGGCGACTTCAGCACCCGTCACGCCGCAGCAGGGCCGGACATGATCACCGTCGTTCTACGCCTCTATCGTCAAGCCAATCAAGAAATCCGTGCGCGTTGCCTCGACATTATCGACCGGTTGTCCGACAACTCAGCCTACGGCCTCGAGGACGCACTGCGCACAGAGCGATAAGCCCAGCGCACTCATAGCGAGTCACGCATGAACGGTCGAAGGCCTGTCGGGCGCCAAAATATGGCCCAATAGGCCTGATCTGCACATCAAGCTGCTACAGGTTCGCACTCGTTGATCAAACCGTCTCGGCACGCACACCGCTCCCATGCACTCGGTTTGCCAACCGACACACCCTGCCGAACTCAGGCCTGTCGCCAAATCATCGGCAGGATCTTCTCTGCGCTCAATCTCCGATGCTCAACGAGCAGCACGCACAAGCCGCAAGCGCTCTCCGGCTGATCGGCGGCCGCCGCTACCAGCCGAGGAAGGCGCTTCAGATCGCCGATACCCAGTGCCGAGTCGAGCACACGGAGAAGGTGTCCGGATTCCCCGGTGGCCAAATCGACCGAAATCCGGTCGATCGCCGTCATCAAGCGGTCGGTGACTTCGTTGTTCTGAAGCACTTTGGCGGCCTTGGCGACTTCGCCGTATGCGTGCAGCCGCAACGGCCACCAACTCTCCGACGCAGCGCTCTCGAAGGCGAGCTCGACGCACTGCCGCGGTGCGTAGCGGGTGGCCAGGTGGCTGAGGCCGACTGCTCTCCAAGCGGGGGCTTCGACACGCATCAGCGCATCCACGGCGTCGCTGAAGTCTCCGGCGGCGACCGCATCACTGGCGGCGTCGAGGCCGTTGATGGCGTCGGCGGAGAGAATGCCGTGGTGCCACGAAAGCCGTCCGCTGATCCCCCGCATCAGATCGTGCGGCACCAGTGCGTGGAGTGCTTCTTGGGCTGCGGCGTGCCATCTGTCGAGGTCGCCTTCCATGCCTGACCCGTACCGGTAGATTTCGTGGTACGCGGCGTGCGCACGTTCGGTCTCGCCTGCCTTGACCGCGCCGACCACGAGACCTGCGAACGCGTCAGCCCGAGCTTGGATCGCCTCGCCTTCCACTGTTCTTTCGTAGCCGGGAATGTGGATCCGCTCGGTCAACTCCTGGGCACCGTCGAGATCTCCGCGGCTGGCGAGGCTGCGGGCCATGGCGGCGTAGGCGTCGTTGGCGAAGTGTTCCCAGAAGAGTTCGTTGGGCATTTTCGCGATGAGATCAAGCGCGGCCGGCACCTGGCCCGCCGCCGCGAGCTCGGGGCAAAGCGCGCTCGCGATGGTGGTCTCGGCGCCCTTGTGGGGGCCGCCCATCACGGTCGTCACCAGAGTGGGGATGTCGTGCGTGCCCGTGACCGCGAACGTCGCCAGGGCGATGGCGCGGCACGCTCGGAACCGATGCTGCGGGTCCTCCACAGCCGCAGCGGTCGAGGTGAGTTCCGCCAGAAGATCGAGCGCGGTTCGCTTGTCGAGCAGAGCGGACAACTCCGCGCACGCGCGGATGCGGTGAAGGACGAGCTCCTCGGCGTCGTCGACCGGCCGTAGCATCTCCGCGACCAGGTCAACCGCCTCAGATTCATGACCGCGCGTCCGCACCTCGTGCACGGCGCAGCGGTACGCATCAATCCGGTAGCCGTGCCCGTCCAGCTGGATCTGGTTCAGCGAGTGCCTGGCACCCGCGATGTCGCCTGTCACAGCACACTCGATGCTGTCGTCGACGAGCTTCTGGTTTCTGTCCGGGATGTACGTCGGGCGTTCCGATGCAAGCGCCTTGTCTTGGTGGAACTTCCTCAGGAGAGCCTCGGCGGCTCGCGAGACGAGTGGCGAAGGCTGCTCCGCGAGCATTCCCAAGATCGTGATCGCCGCGGTGTTGCGCCAGTTCTGCTCGTCCATCCACTCGCCGGTCGGGATCTCGCTCGGCTTGCCGCGCAACAACCTGTCCAACGTTCGATCACTCTCGGCGTGGTGCCCGCGAGCGCGCAGATCCCAGGCGAGAAGCAGGTACCACAGCGATCGGTCGTCCCGGTGCGGCCGCTCCGCCAACTGCCAGGCCCGCTCCAGCGATCCTGCCCGTGCCGCCGTCACCGGCGACTCCGACGCGAGGTCGACGGTCCTGACCACGTGGCGGATCGCGAACTCCGCGACCGCGAGCGCGTCCCCGTTCGCGACAGCGGCCGTCAGCGCGGAACGTGGTGCCGACAGTGCGATGCGTGGCTCGTCGGGGAACGCCGCCGACTGCTTGCGCGGAAAGCCCTCGTGCCGCGCCAACTCGTACAGCCTCGACGTGAGATCGGCGTCCGACAGATGCGCCGGCAGATGCCTGAGCGCGTACTCATCCGTCTCGTTCACCGCATGCCTCTACTGTTCGAACGTGGTGCGCCAGAGCAGATCCGCGATCTGGCCGTGAACCCACTCGATGGTCAGACCGGCTGCCTGCACGATGTCCTTGCGATGCAGGAAGTCGCGGAAACTGGTGTGGTACGGCGAGTAACGCGTCTGCCCGAGCACCCGCTCCTCGTGCAGGAACTGCTTCCACTCGTCCAGCACCTCCTGGACGGTGAGCTCGTCCACCGGATCCGTCGCGATGCTCGCGAGCAACGACCGCGACACGGCCTGCCGTGCCTCGCACAGCGTGAAGACGATGAGAAGTTTCGTCCGGGGCAACGGCCGGGCGGTCATGCCCATCATCCGCCAGTGGTCTCCGTAGTAGTTCTCCAGGCCACGTGGCAACCGGTCGGTGCCGAACCTCCGGTACGCACCGCGCTCGATCTCCGGCATGACGTATCTGAGGTACATGAAGTTGTCCTCGCTGCGCTCCGCCAGATCGGAGATCGCCCCGTCCACCCCTCCTCCGTACTCCCTGGCCCAGGCCGCGAGTTCCGGCCGCGACATCGCCGCGGACACGTAGGCCTTGACATCCTCGCGGTTCTCGGTGCCGTGAGCCATCAGGTCCAGCTCGCGGTACGGCGACTGCGCCACCAGCCGCACGTCGACGTTCCGGCTGGTCATCACAAAGAACACGCCATCAGGCAGAACAGGCGGGAGGAACAGCAGGTTGGCGACGTCCGGCTGGGCCGATCCGTCAACCTCGTCCAGCGCGTCGACGGCAATGACCAGCGGCTCCTCCTTTGGCAGCCGTTGCCGGGCATCGACGAGCAGGGACAGCAGGAAGGCGCCGCTGTCGACCGCGTTGGAGGGCATCACGGGATGAGGGAGACCCACGTCGGCGACCAGCTGAGCGCACACACTCCGGATGAACTGCGCGGCGCTTGAGACACCCACAGACCGCACGTTGAAATGCACCACGCAGCCTGTGCGCCGCACGTACTCGGCCAGGATCGCGCTCTTGCCCATCCCGGGGTCGCCCTGCAGGACCAGGTAGCCGCACTGGTTCTCGGTGAGAAACTCGTCGATGGCCTCGAAGACGTAGCGACGGCCGACAAACTCGCGCGTCCGATCCGCGATGAGAGCGCCCCACAGATGCGGCATCGTCTCGGGCGCCGATCCCACCTGTGCGCGTAGATCCACGAGCGCAGCCACCGCCTCGGCAGGCAGGTCGAAGCGCCTAACCACCCGGCGGACGCTTCGACCGACCTCCACTGCTGCGGTGTCGGCGACGCTCTGCGAGGAGAGGACCGCCAGCAACTCGTCGAGAGCCGCTCGCTCACCGGCCTCCGACTCGCGCTCCACAACGGACTGGAGCTGGCTCAACGCTTGGCCGAGGTCCGCCGATGAACTTGAGAACGAGATGTTGACGTTGTCGGCGGCCACAGGAGAAAGGTACATCGTTTGGTTCCGGGAAACCGGGGAACGACGAGCGTCGGCTACGAGTACCAGGGGCCGTGCGCGCAAGCGGGCATCCGACGAGCTGCTCGGCTGATGGGACAACCACTACGTCCAGGACGGTCTACGGATGGCTCAAGGACGAAGCCGATCCAGCGGACCTGACCCGCATCCGGAACGAGGCAGTGCGACTGGGTGCCACTGGCGCGGCCGACTGGTGACGACACTCCGAGGCGCTACTCCTCGCTGGACGCCACCGGCCGCTGAATAATCAACCGGTGGATCCGCAGCCCGACGCTTCATCCAACGACGGCAGACCTCGCCGCAAACGAGCACCTGGCATGCGGCGAGGTCATACTGATCGTGTCAGCGATCGTGGCCTCCGGGCCGTCGCCGACCTCGTCGAGGACGAGCTTGAATGGATCTTTCGCGATCAGCCTGTCAAGGACTACGGCATCGACGCGCACGTCGAGATCGAGGCTGACGACGAGTTGGTGACCGGGCGGTTGATCGCTTTGCAGATCAAGAGCGGCAAGTCCTGGTTCGCCGAGGAAAGTCCGGACGGATGGACCTTCCGGCCAGACGCTGACCACATCGCGTACTGGCTCGGACATTCGCTTCCGGTTCTCGTCATCCTCGTCGACACCGATCGAACGGCCTACTGGCAAGTAGTGTCGACCAGCACGGTGACGGAGACCAAAAAGGCCTACAAGCTCACGATTCCTCGAAGTCAACGGTTCGACCGGTCGGCGCGTGACCGGCTGTTTGAAGTCGGGGGACGGAGCGAGACCCTTGTCGGGTCCTTGCCTGGGCATTACCGCGTTCTCCCACCTGACACAGTGGTGAACCTACGCCGAGCCGCCGAGGTGGACGGTCTGGCAGCGGCGCGCCTTGCGGACCGGCTCTCGACCGGACGTGCGGAGCCCGCGATGACCGCGGCTTCGGTCACGGCGGCGCAGCCCACGTGGCTCGCCGACAGCGATGCAGCCCAGGACTTGTGGATGGCTGTCGCTGCTTACGCGAGCGAACACACGGCAGACCGAGAGGCGGCCGCAGCCTTCCAACTCGCGGCTGTCGCGGAGGGTCCGCGGTCAGCTCGTGCTCACGCCTTCGCCGGGCTCAGCCTGGTGTTCGTCGACCGGCCATTGGCAGCCGAACTTCTTGGTCGCGCTCGCGACGGAGGTCAGATCCTGCTGGCTGATGTCGGCCTCATGATCTTGGAAATTGCCGAGGATGTGGCCAGTGAGGTCGAGGTACCGACGTCCATTCGTCAGGCGACCGAAGCCCAGCTCGACAGCGAACCGACGGTGCTGAACGCTCTCGGAGAGGTCGCAGTGCGTCGAGGGGATCTGAACGAGGCGATCGCCTATCGACAACGTGCTGTCAACGCGTCCAGCGAGCCGCACAGCGGTATCCGACTTGAGCTGGCTCGCAACATCTGGCAGCGCGCGATGAAAGAAGGCACTCACTCTCCGCAAGAGCGTCGGCGGGCTATCGGTCATGCTCAGGCAGCGGTCGAGGATCGTCGACGCTGGGCAGGACCGAGCGCGGACGCTGTCACGGTCCTCCTCGAGCTCCTGCTGTCGAATGCCGAGTTCCACGAGGCCGTCAGAGCCGCCTTGCCCGCCTCCCAAGGCGGGACAGCCCTCGAGATCGAGTCGGTCTCCGCATCCGTAGCCTATCTGGGCGCGCTCGCGGCTCTTGCTGACGGCAGCGTGAAGGCTCTCGCGTTCTTCAAGCAGATGCTGCCAGCCGGTCCGCGGCTGCGTGAGCTGACCGCGATCGAGACCGAGGCCGAACTGTCGCTGCCCGCACGTGTCGCGATGTGGACCGAGTTGGCCCAGGAAGCAGAAGACGACACGGCCGCGGCGCGGTTCGTGTCCAAGTTGGTCAGGCTCGGAGTATGGCCTGACGCAGCGGACTCATTGGTGCGGCGAAAAGCCCTGCCCTCAATCACATTGGCGATCCTCCGCGCCGAGTACCTCGCCAGGACGACTGACCGCGAGCTGGGTGCGGCGCGACTGCGTGAGCTGATCCCAAGCGATGCACAAGCGGTGCACGTGCTGGTCGCCTTCCTCGAAGACCACTCTGGCCCCGATGCAGCCATTCAGGAGTGCGAGCAACAACTCCAGTCGCGACCGGATCCCATCACGATGGCGCTGCTGGCTGATCTGTTGCGCCGTCACCAACGGCTGGACCGCGCTGAAGAAGTCAGCGCGGCCATCATCTCCAACGACGCTCTGTCGGTGGACATGCGGCTTCAAGCGTGCAAATGGCTCGTGTCGCGGAAGGTCGAGCGCGACCAGTACACAGAGGCGGCCAAAGTGGCGAAAGCCGGCCTCGCCGTACGCGAAGATCCAGATCTCGCATGGAACCTGCTGGCCGCTGTGCACAACGCGGGCGACGTGGTGCAGGCACGGGAGATTCTCGCCAGGTACCGGCCGGAACCCACGACCGAAGCCGAGATCAGACTGTGGATGCAGCTGCACATCGGCGTTCCGTTGCCTGCGACCGACGCTCCGCTGATGGTCGACCTGGTGAGGAGGTTGCCGCCAGGAGATCTGCGCAGTGCGATCATCGGCCATCTCGTAAGCGAAGTGCTGCACGCACCGGCAGCTGATCAGCAGGCATACCCTCCGTCGCTAACCGAGACGGTCGCTGGGTTCGCCGAGGAGATCAACCACGACTCGCGCGGCATACGGAAGATCAAGAGCGATGACGAATCTTTGCGGGCAGCGCTCGACCAGGAGCAGGTGGATCCGATCGTCGCACAGCGCCATCTCGACCAGCTTCGCTCCGGGCTGAGGAGCAGCGCGGAGATCGCGCAGCTGGTGCGGGTGCCCTACGGTGCGGCACTGCTCCAATCTCCGGCTGGATTGTTGTTCGCATCGGACCTCGCCACAGGCCTTCGCCGGGCAGGAGAGGCGGCAGCACGGGATGCCTTGGTAGAAGGTCGTTGCGTAGTCGACCTTTCCGCCCTCCATTTGCTCACGCTGCTGGACAAGGACGACAGACTGCGTCTGAAGTCGGCGATCCCTGGGCTCATCGCTTCCTGGGGAACGGTGGGCGACGCGGTACACACCCGCGCCAACGCTCGCGGGCTGGCGATCGCTACCTTTGTCGCGTCGCTCACCGCTGACGGCACCTTGGAGCGGACCAGGCTGAGTCCCGCTCAGCAGGCGATCTTGCAGGAACAGGCCGCAGAGCTGGAACACCTGGCATCGGCCTTGATCATCGAACACGCCGACGCCGAAGGCCTGGGTGCCGCCGGGGAAGCCATCGATCTGGCACGCCGTCACAGGCGCCCATTGTGGTGTGACGACGCAGTACTCCGGCAGACTGCGCGCGGTCAGGGCGTGCCGACGTTCAGCCTGGTGGACCTACTGACTGTTCTGGCCGAACGGTCCAGCTCGGTGAACTCGACCGCGGTCCTGCAACGCCTTGCTTCCCACAACGTGGTGGACCTACCGCTTACGTCGGAGTGCATCGTTGCCGTGGCAGAACTCCGTGACTGGGAAATCGGCCCGTCACACGTCGCGCTGAGCCGGCCAGGGTGGTGGCGTTCCCAGGCTGATTGGGCGGGCACCTGGGAAAAGATTGCGGCCGTGGCCGCAGCGCAGTCTGCGACCGCCCTGGTTGATATGACAAAAGCTGCGCTGGCTGGTGCAGTTGCGGAAGTCGGATTGGCCAGAGGAACCCAGCGCTACCAGCAGCTCGTTGTAGCGACGCTCGTCGCCTGTCACTCAGCAGGAGTGGTTCCACCGCCGAACATGTTGGCGTTGCTCGCCGAGCACGCAGTGGTAGGACTCCCGCCCAAGCCTGAGTTTGTGCTGGCAAGCCTCATCCAGGAGCTCGAACGCAGGTCAGTCGCCGATCCTGTGACCATCAGCCACGAGCTATTGCCCGTGTTGAAGCTGAAGTAGTCACGAGACGAGCGCCTCGATCGCGCCCACGCACCCGATGAACTCGCCGTCCATACACAGGAACAGGGTCGAGCAACTCCAATCCCATCACGACGGGCGTTGTGCGTGCCCAAAAACCTCATCCATGCAGGTTAAGCGACATAGCGATACTCCGCCGAGACAGTCGTGTCGATCTATGGTGAGGCGTTCGATCTGGGCGGGCTCAAGAGGCTGGGGCTGGGCTCTCAAGGGTGCTGCGGCGGCGAGTGATCGGTGGGTGCGGTGCTCGTTGTAGTGCCGCTCGTACTCCCGCAGCGCACGCCGTAGGTGGGCCTGATTCCAGATCAGCGTGCGGTCCAGCAGTTCGGCCCGAAGCGTCTTCACCCAGCGTTCGATGATGGAGTTCATGCGGGGCATCCGGACGCCGGTCAGCACCGTCGCGATCCCCGCGGAACCGAGGATATCGTCGATCAACGCAGGGTATTTGGCGTCGCGGTCACGAATGACGAACTTGATCCGCGCGACGTATCCGGAGTCCTCGAGGTCCATGAGCAAGTTGCGGATGGCCTGGGTCACCCAGGCATGGGTGGGGTGCGCGGTGGCGCCGAGTATCCATACACGCCGGCTGGCGTGGTGGATGGCGGCGAGAATGTACTGGCGCTGCCCGGTCAGCGTGACCGTCTCGACGAAGTCCATCGCCAGGATCGCCTCCGCCTGCGAACGCAGGAAGTCAGCCCAGGTAACAGTTGTCCGGCGCGGGGCCGGATCGATCCCGGCAGTCTTGAGGATCTCCCCACACCGTCGACGCGGCGATCACGACACCGAGCAGCGCGAGCTCGCCGTGGATGCGTCGATACCCCCACGAGGGGTTCTCGGTGCCAGGCGCAGGACGAGACGGCGGATCGAAGCGACAGTGCGCGGACGTCCGGGCGCACAGTTCACGCTCATGCGGGCGTGGCTGCGCTTCATCAAGTCGCGATGCCGCCTCAGCACCGTGTCCGGGCTGACCAGCAGCCGGAGCCGGCGCAGCGTCGCGCGGGTCAAGGGCACGAGCAGGGCGGCGAGCAACGCCCTGTCTTCGGCCGCAATCGTGGGCGCTGATCGCCGAGTTGCCGGTGCAGGACCGCGAGTTGGTGGCGTAACGCGAGGATCTCGACGTCCTTCTCACCTCGGTCATGCGCAAGAGCCACTGCGGCGAAGGCGTGGGAGACGGCGAGGTAGGCGAAGCGGACCAGCACGGCCGCGATCATGCCTGATGATGATCGGTTACATGCCGATGCCTGCTGACCTGCACGGACGTATTTCTCGGCACGCACAACCTCTTCCGAGCGAACACCACTCGACGCGGCGGCAGCCACCTCGCAAGCGTGTCAGAGATCAGGACGGGGAACAGTCAGGCGACCTCACGCCGGTACAGCGAGCTGACGTCGCCGTCCGGGACTCCGGAACCATTTGATCAGCCAGGCCCAGCGGCCGGTCGCGGACGGCCGGCTCAAAGACAGTGGACACACGTGGTTGCGCTTGGCCGGGGCAGTTGTCCGGGACCGGAAGCGCCGGTCGTGGCACTCCCCCACGACCGGCGACGTCATGCCACCAGCTCCACACGGCCAAGACGTACATCCCGGCACGCACACATCTCCACGGCCCGGAACGCGCGCCAAGCTGACGGGACGGCGCCCTCGGGCCGCACTCGCTGAGCACATCGCGCTGCGGATCCCGCCGGGCACGGGGAGGATCAGGTGGTGCCTGAACGGCCCGCGAACCGGCCAGGCACCACAACGGCGCTACGAAGGGTCTCGACGCAGCGCGGCGATCGTCTGGTTCAGCACGTTGACATCGTCGCCAGACCGGTGCTGCGAGCGCATCATGGTGTCGCAGACGAACATCGGCGGCTTCGCCACCAACAGGTCGAGCATGTCCCGCAACCGCGTCCGTTGAACGGGCAGCAGCCGCCGTTGAGCGGGTTTCCCGGCGGTGGGGTGAGGGGCCAGCGCACGAGCCAGTCCACTCAGGACACCGAGCTCCCGGCTCAGCTCGGCGATCTCGTCGTAGTTCACCGGTAGCCCAACGGCCGCGGTCAACGACCCGCTCACCGCGTTCAGGTGTTCTCCGGACCGCACGGCCGTCCTGGCGCGGATGCCCTGGTCGATCGCCTGGATCTCGTTCCGCTGGGCAACCGAGATCTCCGCGGCGAGCGTCATCCAATCCAGGCGCAACCAGAGGTTGTCGAATGGGACCGCAGGCTGTCTCGCGAGCCACCTGGTCAGGATCGGCTCCACGTGCCGTGACCTCGTCGCGCGCAGACCGAGGTGCCGGCACAGCCGCACCGCCAGGTCCCGGCAGGACTCCGCACCGTCAAACTCGTTCTTTCCCAACGCATCTGCGGCCAGGACCGCGGCCAGCAGCGGGACCGCGTCCAAGGTCGCTTCGTCGGTCTGATGCAGCGCGTTCCGTCCGTGGACCTCCAGCCAGGCTAGCATCGCCGTCCGCAGGCGCTCCTGGTCGTTCTCGCGCACCGCCTCCAGGAGTTCCTGGTGGGTGCCGTCGTCCCCGGTGTACCACGGCGGTGGCGTGATCGGCCTGGGCTCGAACATCCACGACGGCAGGTCGACCGGGACCGTGCGGTTGCCCGGCGCCGTCACCACGACGCTGAGCACGTCGTTCTCCTTGCGCACCTGGTCGACCTCGCACCTGAGGACGTCACCGATCTCCGGCGGTTCCCCGTCGGCGGGGAGGTCGAGCCGCAGCAGCATGTCGGACATGTAGAGCCGCGCGAGGAACCGGACGTTCTTGTCCGTCAAAGGGGTGCAGTCGGACGTGACGACCTCGACCTGAACGGCCGCTCCGGCATGGATGTTGCGCACGCGCTGCTCGTTGACCGCACGCCCCACCAGCGTGACCGTGCCGCTGGGCAGGATTCGCGCAGTCACGTCGCCCTTCACCCCGACGACGTGCTGCTCGATCTCCTCGTTCGCCAGCTCCGTCCAGCCGATGGCGTACCGGGGCAACCACCGCGGCCGGCAGTGGTTCCGGTCCCAGCACAGGACCCCGCGCTGGCCGTTCTCGTCGATCAGGGCAACCGGCCGGAGCAACGTCTCGTTCTGGCCGGGCCCCGCTGCCTCGTTCGGATACCCGAACCGGAGCCTGCCCTCCGCGTCCGCGTGGCACCACAACAGTTCCTGGATGTCCCGCAGTCGGGCCACCGAGCTCTCGAACACGGCCGGCGGCAACCCGGGAACGAGATCGGTCACGCGGCACCGCGCCAGCCGCGCGCCGCGCCGCAGCAACACGTTCTGGCCGTCCAGCATGCCGATCGGCTGCACGGGGACGACCTGACCACGTTCGAGTGGCACGAAATCGCGCTGCAACCGGCGGGAAACGGTGATGGCGTCCCGGGTCCGACCCTCGACCGTCGCCGGCAGCGCGCCCCCGCACAACGCCAGCAGGCGCTCCCGGCCGGGTCGGTCGCTCAGCGCCTCGCGCATCCACCTCGCCCAGCTCCGCTCGGCGAGCCGCACCTCGGTTCCCGGTGCTCCGACGACCTCCAGCTCACCGTCGTTCTCCACGAGGAGAACGACGTCGTGGCGCTCGATCTGCGGCCTGTCCCCTGCCAGGGCGAGGCAGTTCGTGTCGTCCAGCCACACCGTTCCCGCCGGCGGTGCGGCGCCGGGGTCGAGCGCGTGGTCCAGGTGCCAGCACCCCTGTCCCAGCCGCACGGTCCCGGTCTCGGCGTTGACGTCGGCGACGGGCAACAGGGCCCGCTTGCCCAAGGCCGCCCGCAGGCCGGGACGCCAGCCGCGCAGCTCGACGGACGCGATCTCGGTGGCGCTCGCGACCTTGGCCGAGAGGATCAGCCGGTCGCCCGGTGCAAGGTGCTCCCAGGCGAAGCCCTCGAGCGGCACCCTGCTGTTCCCCACCCGCGTGGTCAGCATGCCCTCGACCAGGTGCACGAGCCTGCCGGGTGCCTGCTCCACCCACACGCCGTCGAATTGACGGGAGACGCCGGCGACGGGAACCATCATGTCCGTGCCGCGGCGGGTGAGGTGCTGGATGAACCCCGCGGCGGGGTAGCCGAACGACACGAGCTCGTCCTGGCGGTGCCGCAACGTCCAGCCGCGCGAGAAGAACGCGGGCTCCTCGGTGAGCCTGGCCGGCAGGGGCAGCTGTGTCACCGGCTGCACGACCTGGTCCGGCTGGGCCGGGTCGCGGTGGGTCGTCGTCGTGTCATGGTAGGTCCAGCCGAGCTTGTTCACCCGCCGCCGGACGGCATCGGCTCCACCATCCAGGTAGGACAGCTGGGACAGCCGGATGCTTCTCCTGGCATCGTTGCCGAGCTCGTGCACCACGGCGGCGCCAGTGCTGTCGAACGACACCGTGCCGGCGAGCACCTCGTTCTCCGCCAGCGCCGCCTTCGGACCACCGCCGTCGGCGGGCCGGATCCACGCGATCTTCGGATGAGCGGAGGTGATCAGCCGTCGCTCGGACGAGGTGGCACCGTTCTGCGCGGCCGCGACCGGCAGGACCACCGACGGCAGCCCGGCCACCGAGTAGGCGCCTCTGGCAACCGCCTGCGCGAAGGTGTCGTTCTTCGAGACGGCGCTGTTCATCGGGAGCAGGACGACGGGCCGTCCCGCCGCCGGGAGGTAGGCGCTGTCACCGACCAGCGCCGTCCGCACCGCGACGTGACCGTTCTCGAACGAGAGCCGCACCACCGATCCCGACGGCAGGTCCACGGCGCCAGCGATCTCGTCGGGCCTCAGCCGGAACACGACGTTCGGCTCGACCTCGAACTCGATCCTCAGCCCGTCCTCCCGGCTGCGCTGCCGGGAGACCGTGGCCAGACAAGGCGCGTCGGCGTTGCGCAGCATGCTGATCAGGGCCTTGGGCCGACGGGCCAGCGCGTCCCGGATCTTGCCCTGTGCCGTCGTGCCCCTGATCGAGTCCAGCTTGACGAGGTACACGGATCCGCGGAGGTGCCGGTGCGGTGATCTGCTCTGCAGTTCGGCGCGGTAGATGTCGGACAGCAGCTCGGACCGTGCCGAGAAGTCCCGCTTCTTCACGCTCGCGGTGAGCTGCCTTCCCCTCGACTCGCCCAGCACGTGACCGAGTTCGAGCGAGAGGGCCACGTCGTTGGTCATCGCGTGGATGCCGGCCGCGGTCATGAACACCCGGCTGCCCTCCGGGAGCTGATCCGGCCGGAGGAAGTCGAACAGGACCTCCGACCCGCCACAGGCGACGAAGCTGTCCGAGTCCAGGCTGATCAAAGCGAACATGGCGTTCTTCTGATCCTGGCGGGCGCCGTTCGCCTCACGCCACGCGTCCACGATCAGCTTTTTGGTCCTGTCGCTGATGCGCGCGCGATGCATGCGCACCGTCGTCGACTCCTGGTGGCGCTGGCCCTGGCGCCATCGCTGGGGGTCCCTGGTGTGCAGGCGCACGATCCGCAACTGCTCGCCGCCTGCCTCCGGCTCGACCTCCGCGAGGTGAACGGTGCCCTGCCTGGCCTCGTTGTAGATCCACGAGTGCCAGCCCCACTCCAGGTGCTGCGCGGAGATGTCCATCCGGTACCGCCCGGACCTGGACACCTTGACCTCGACCTCGGACACGACGTCGCCGTGGAACAGCACGCTCGACCGGGCGGTCAGCCGGGCACCGTCGATCGTGAGGTCGCCATCGGCGACCTGCACGACCTTGCCGTAGCCCCATTCGAACCGGTGAACCACGGCACCGCTCGAACTGGTCCTGCGGTCCACGTAGCGCAGCAACGTCCGCAGCTCGCTGCGGACACCGAGCACCAGGCCCTGCCGTTCGAACTCGGTCACGAACCGCTCGAGCGGTACCGGCGGCACATCGCGATAGCTGGCCCGCTGGTCGCCCTCCTCACCGACCAGGACCACCCAGGCGGGCGCGTCGTACTTGAAGTCCACCCACGGGCGCTCCCCCTCTCGAAGCGGGACCCTCGACACCGGCTGGTGGCCGACCGGCACCTGCCACGACTCCTTGAGCCGGACCGCGCTGCCCTCCACCGACGCGTTCAGGGGTGGCCGGGGACCAGCGAGGTACTTGCGGTAGCCGGCGAGCGGATCCGCGTCGGCCGGACGTTGCTGCTCACGCCTGCCCCTGGCCTCGTCCAAGGTGAATAGACGCTGGATCTCCACGAGACCTGCGTCGAACCGCGTGATGCGGACCGTGACACCGGTAGCCCGCGCGTTCCTGGTCGGGTTGAGCTGCCGCGTCTCACCCGCGAGCAGCGCGGGACGGCCGTTGACCTGGGCGACGACGACGACCCGCTGGCACTCGCCCTCGAAGGTGCGCGTGGGTTCGACCACTCCGCCGTGCAGTTCGAAGCGGGCCTGGCCCGCGCGCCACCCGCTGAGGTGCTCGACCTCGGCGCCGGCCTCGGCTGGCACGAGGTGCACGACCGGTTCCGTCCTCGACTGCAGGAGCATCGTGGGACGGCCACGCCACGGGATGATGCCGAGCGGCAGCGTCCTGTTGTCCGGTGTGGATTCGTCCCGGAATTCCCACAAGGCACGCACCCGCACGAAACGGGTCGTCGCGGTGAACACCCAGCCGTTGTTGGTGAGCACGGCCGACACGAGCGAGCCGACCTTCACCGGCGGATGTTCGAAAGCGGTGTGCGGCACGTCCGCGGCGAAGATCGCGTCCTGGGCCTCGAAGCACACGGCGTACTGGTCGAGCCCATCGTCCTGCCGCTCCCGGGGGACAGATATGACGAGGCCCTTCATGGTCCTGGCGCGCACCAGGAAGTCCTCGGCCACCGTGTGGTCGTTCGAGTTCACGCCCCTCAGGAACTCCCTGCCGGATAACGGAACGATCTCGCCGGTGGTCCTGCGCGCACGCCTCAGCCCGATGTTCGTCACCACGACGACCCGCCCACGGACCAGGCCGTCCTGGCGCCAGTCCTGCGTGATGGGCTCGCAGGTCAGCGACTCCGCCTCCACGTCGACGGGAAGGCCTTCCTCGGTGTAGCCGCGCACCACCCCGTGCAACGCGCCAACGGCGGTCGCACGCAGCCGCAACCTGTCGCGTTCCTCCAGATCGACGATCCTCCGGAACTCCCCGACGGTCCGGCGCGGCCTGAGCTCGTGCGTCTGCGCCTTGTCGCCGACGACCTGACCGGACCGCTGCTCGTGGTCCTCCCACGTCCGCACCGTGAACCACGTACCGCGGTTGGCCGCGCCCAGGAGTCCGTTGACCACGACACGCGGCATGTCCGCGGTGTCCGACTCGGCGACCCACGAGCCGTCCGGGCGGCGTTCCGCCCAGTACTGGTCGCCCGCGGTGAAGTGGTTGCGCCAACGTGCGTTGCGCGTGCAGACCAGCCGGCCGCTCGCCGGATCGGGCACCAACCGGAGCCTCGGGCGCCCGTCGAAGAGGTCCACCGCGGCGTGCACCACGAGACCAAGCGGCCCGTGCTCAGCCACCGCCTCGCGCAGTGTTGCCTCGTCGTCGCGGGACCAGGCGGCGAACGGGATGACGAACGCCCTGCCCGGCTTGGTGCAGCAACGAACGGCCGCCTCGTGGAGCAGGTCGTCGACGAGCACCAACCGCACCGGCTGGTCGGCCGTCGCGTCGATCGCGTCCGTGGCAAGCAGTTCGGGCATGCCCCAGTCGACCGGCAGCCAGATGGTCCCGTCCCACCGGGCGACCGTGTGCACCACGCCGTGGTCCCACTCGGTGAACGACCGCAGCACGTCGGGATCCCAGCGCTGGAGCGCCGCGGTGCCCGCCCGGTTGACGTCCCAGGGAGTGCTGTCCGCGACGTGACCCGCGGACAGGGTGACGCGCAACCTCCAGTGACCGTCGGCGCCGCGGTCGGCGGTCACCTCGGCGCTCCGCACGTCGCCAGTCCTCGCCTCGCCGTCCAGCCGGGTCAGCCGACCGTCCACCCGGAACGGCGGGTGCATCGCCTTCACCAGGGGAACGGCGACCTGGTCGCCGACCTCCAGCGGCTGGTCACCGGTCCAGGTGGTGTGCACCGGTTCGCGGAGTCCGCAGTTGACCCACACCGACGTGCCGTCCACGCCGGAGACGACCCCGTACACGGGGGCCCTGCTGCCGGTGAGCCTGCGAACGACCTCGCCGTTGGGCACGGTGTGCGGATCGAGCAGCCCCTTCGGCTTCTTTGGCGCGCGGACAGCGTAGAACTGCGCCGAGTCGTGCACCCGGTCGACCGCGACCCCGACCAGTCTGCGGGCGTCGACGTTCTCCTTCTGCTGCCCGATGCTGAGCGGGACGTTGCGCACCACCAGTTCCCTGGCTCGGTGGGCGTCCAGCCAGAGGTCGGGAATGGCGTCGCTGACTCGCCTCCGGTCGGCGCCTTCGGCGTTGATGTCCCTGGTCGACACGACGAACGTCTGCAGCAGCCGGTCCAGCAATGCGTCGAGCTTCTGCTGGTTGACGACGATCCACGGCGACTGCCCGAAGTTCCGCACCGCCTTGACCGAAGCGCGGTGGTAGATCCCGCGGAGAAGGCGCATGCGCAGCACCTGGGTGAGCTGTTCCGGCAGCACGCTCCCGGTCGACAGGTGGTCGAACAGCATCCACCTGTCGGTCGGCGTGCCCAGGCCGAACTCCAGCTCGATGTCGATCACTTCCTCAAGCACCCTGCGCTGCGTGTCCTCGCCTCTCAGTCGGCAGGCGAGGAGGTCGATCATGCGCATGCGCGCGACCCTGGAGAGCTCCCTCACCTCCTTGACCGAAGCGTGTGCCTGCCGCCATTCCTCCGCCCACGCCTCCACCTCCGGCCAGTTCTGGGCTTCGGGGTCCCCGAACACGGCCAGCAGCCGCTCGGTGGTGAGCGCCCGCAGCACGGCAGGCGCCTTGTGGCGCAAGGCGGAACCGGACATCCCGAGCCACTCGGGGGCACCGGCCCAGCTCGTCGCGACGGCATGCCACACGCTCTGGACCTCTTCCGGCGTGGAACTCTCATGCCACGAGCGCAGCTCGGCGCGGGCCATCGCCTCGCTGCCGAGGTACGCCCGCAACACGGCAGCCGGCCTCGACGCAGGACCCACTCTCGTCCTGTTGAGCGCGAGACAGTGGTCCATCGCCCACTCGGCCAGCGTTTTGCCGCCGGCTTCTCCCACCGGTGCCCGCCACCGACCCACCAGGGAGTCGGTGTCGCCGGGCACAGCTCCCGACATCGCGTCGATCACCCAGTTGACCAGCACCGCGGCCGCGGGAACGCCACGCAGCAACGCCTCCTGCCTGGCCAGCTGTTCCGGCTTCTCCTCCGGCGCCGCGAAGTCGACGAACCACTTCGGTTCCACCGCCCGGTAGCTGCCCCGGCCGGCTAGGTCGCTGGCGCTCTTGGCGTGCACGGCGAGCGCGGCGAGCGGTGCGGCCATCGACGGCGGGTTGTCGCTCTCGTTCCTGTGCAGCAGGTTGGTCAGGTACTGCTTGTGCGGCAGGTCCAGCATCACGTCGGCACCGTGCAAGACGAGCGCGACGAGCCGGTCACGTGCCGTGGCAGGAAGCTCCGACGTTCGCAGCAACCGCAGCGCCACAATCACCGATGTGAACAGGCGCAGCAGCACCAGGCCGTCTTTGCCGCGCGGGAACCACGGCGTTCCCGGCGGTGCACCCGACGGCGTGCGGCGGTTCAGCCAGGGCGACAGGGTCAGCACGGCGAACCTGGTCAGCAGGCGCAACCTGCCGGAGTTGACCTGGATGTCGGGCGACGCGGCACGGCTGTACCCGCGCAGCCCGCCGAGGTCCTCCAGCTCCCGGCGCCACGCCCGGAGTGAGGCCACGGATGCGCTCACGCCCACCTTGCCGCTGACCGGGTGGTGTTCCGGGATCCAGCACTCGGCGATCAGCTCGGCCGCCCCCAGGTGGTCGATCTCCACCACCAGTTCCCACAACACCGCGTGCCACAGCACCGACGAGACGGCCTGCGCCGGGCCGCTCTCGATGCCGAGCCGTTCCACCGCCTCCGCGACGCGTTGCCGAGGCCAGGCACCGGCGCGCAGCCCGCGCAGGACCTCCAGCGCGACGATCTCGTGCTTGATCGCGGCCGTGGCGTCCGCTGCCGGTGCGTCGGGTCCCGGCGAACCCGGCGACCCGAACACCAGGCGTGCCTTGGCCGACAACAGGTCTGGTTCGTACGGCAGCACGCCCACGTCGGGCGCGGAGAGCCTGCCGAGCAGCTCGCCCAGGCCCAGCAACAAGTCTCCGGTGAAGGCGATGATGCCGACCGCCAGTACGAACGCCCGCCGACCGAACCTGCCGTCGACCGCCCTGCGCACCAGGCCGCGAAGTTCGTCGCGGGAGCAGAAGGCGTCCACGGAGTTCGGTGCCTGCCGCAGCGCCGGCAACGCGGCGGACAACAGCAGGATCTCCGCCGTGAACTCCTCAGTGTCGAGGTACGGCCGGTCCGACGGAGCCTGTGCCGACCGGCCGAGGCAGGCCCCGGCCGCTGTCGCGAGGTGGGCCACCACGTCCTCGCCGGGAGAACGGGTGAAGAGCGCCTCGATGGCCTGGCCACCCGCCACCCGGATCGTGCGGTCGACGGCTTCGAGGGCGTGCTCGACCTCGCGTCTGGCGGCCGCCGCCACCTCCGGCCGTTGTTCTCCGGACCTGGCGTCGCCCGCGCCGAGACCCGCTTCGATCACGGGCAGGAGCGCGTACCGCCTGATCGCCGGCTGGAGGGTGGCGAGCTCCTCGAACGAGGCGATCTGGAGCGGTAGCTCCGCGGCTGTTGAACGCAGGCAGTCGAGGATGTCCAGAAAGACGTGGGTGGTGTGGGGGTCGGCCCCGATCCTGGAACAGAAGTACCAGTCCTCAATCACGGTGCGTTCCTTCCTCTCTCATCGCCACGTACCGCAACACCCGGCGGAACTTCTCGACGTCCTCGGCCCGCACGGGCTCCAGCTCGGCCTCCTGGCCGAGCACCCCGGCCAGATGGCTCGGCAGGTGCCGCAGCAACTCCAGGGTGGCGAGATCGACGGGCGCCGAAGCGATCGCCGCCCAAAGCCCCTCCGTCCGCCACGTTCGCAACGGCACCTCGACCGGTGCGAGCTCGACGGCAGTGTTCGCCCGCCGCGCGGACACCACCACGTCCCAGCCGAGACCCGGCAGCTCCGCCGTCGTGACCGAGGCGTTCTCGGTCTTCTTCACCAGCTCCTTGACGGCCTCCGAAGCGTTACCCGCCGACCAACGCCTGGCGGTCTCGACCTTCTTCGCCCGCAGGTGCGCGAGGCACATTGCGTCGCCGAACCAGGTCTCGCGCGGCCCCGGCACCGTGTCGCACGGGACGTCGCCGCCCGTGGCTTCGAGCCACACGTCAAGGTCGTCGTCGTACCTAGCGGCGACCTTCGCGGCCGCTGCCCACGCGGGCCCCGAGCCGAGCACGGCGCACGCCCGCAGCAACGGCCGATACCACTGCGGAGCGAGATCCCTTACCGCGCAGAGCAAGCCCACGGCGGCAGGTGCTTCCACTCCGGACAGTTCCACGGGCCCGCCTGAAAGCCAGGGGATGCGCTGGAGTCCTCGCGAGTTCGCCTGTCGCCCCACGTGTTCCACGACCTCGTCCAGCGGGGGAAGCACACCCGGTCCATCGGCGACTCCCACACGGTTGCGCGCGTAGCAGGACCAGGTGTCGCCGGACCGTCCGAGCGCGTCCGCCGTCTGCCGGCCGGCCAGCAACGCGTCAACGGGCGTGCCCGCGACCACCTGCACGACGACGTCCACCTGCGGCGCGGTCTGCTGGAGGCGGCTGACCCACGCCTGGACAGCGTTGTCGGCGACGCCGTCGACCTGTACCTCGCCCGAGCACACCTGGGAGAGGACGACCGCAGGCCGCTCGCCGTCCTCCGTCTTGAGCAGAACCGACAGGTCAGCCGGAATCTGCTCATGCGCCACAAGATGCCGCCACCAACGCCGTGGAGTCAGACCAAGGCCGCCGTCGCTCTGAACCAGGTCTTCGACCTCCGACAGCTCCCCGACCAGGTCCGCGTCGCCGAAGTCCGCGAGCACCGCCCGGATCCGCCCGCGGTCTAGCCCCCACGCGACGTCGAGGTGGATTCGAGCTGGAGGTTCACCGTCCGTAGTGGTGTATGCGACAAGTCCGTACTTCTTGCGTTCGGGAGGCTCGGAATGCCTGCCCAGATGTGTCTCGCGCGGTCCCCGCGGCGTCCAAGCTTTGAGCACTGTCGGCGTCGGGAAACTCTCCGGACGACGTTCAGCCAACTCGATGACCTCATCGACGAGTCTGGCCGAATCCGGCATGCACACGAAGGACGGGTCCTGCTTCTCAAGCCACTCGATCAGCAGTTCGGAGAATTCGCCTCCGCCTTTAGCATTGTTGTACTTGGCCGCTTCACCCTCGGTGCACGCCCAGAGAGTCGTCTGTTCCACTCCCAGTTTCCGCTCTTTGCCGACAGGAATGACAGAAACCAGGTCTTCCAATCCCTGGGTAACCCACAAACGACAGGTGTCCACCAAGAAAAACTGCTTCCGAAACCCGTACACCGAATCACTGGATAAGGCCGCCTTCAGTTCCTCTAAGGAGATGTTCTTCAGCTTGCCCGGAAAGGCAGAAGAGAGAGCGAGCCTTGTTCCAGCCAACTCATAGCCGTGACCGCACCAATAAACCCACAGCACGTCTCTCTCCCCCTGTGGAAACGCGCTGATGGCTTCCTCGAGGTCGGCATCCGTCTTCGGCACAGCCGTAACAGCCAGATCCGTGTCCAACAGGTCCTGCATCGGCGAGAGCAGGAGCTTGATGTTCTGCGGTGGAACTTCACAGCTGCGCAGCCACTTCGCGAACTTGATCGCGTCGTGGTCCAGTCCCGGGCGATCCGCTCCATCCCACCTCGGATACTCTGCGACACCTACTACCAGGGCGTAAACGTTCTGCGGTCCGGTGGTCACGGCTCTGTCCCGCCGTCGATCACCCCGGCCAGCGAGTCGTAGAACTTGTTGTTGTCGAAGTAGGCGCTATGGGCGGTGGGCATGCCCTCCTCGTTGTCGACCTCGACGTCCACGGCCCAGCCCGGGAAGATCGGCGCCGCCAGGTAGGACAGCACATCCTTGCGGTCGTAGTAGTTGAACCACGGCGGCAGGCCGGCAGGCAGGTCGGCCCCCACCGCTAGACCTGGCAGGGCGTCCAGCTCGAACAGCAGCGGTCCTTGCGAACCGACGGTCACCAGCGTTCGCACCGCGGGCAGCGAGCCAATGAGCATGAGGTCGAGGCTCGCGACGCCGCCCAGGCTGTGGCCGACCAGCACCACGTCGTCGTCCGCCGCCTCGACCACGCCGGCGATCGCCGCGCGCAGGTCGTCACCGCGGGTCAGGTAGCGGACGATGTCGCCCATCGCCGGCTGCGAGCCGTCGGTAAACGGGACGCGCCACCGTTCCAGCGCCCAGCCGCCCAGCCGCTTTGCCACTCTGGCGCCGAAGTCAGCGACGTCGTCCCAGACGCCCAGCTGGCCGCCGCCTAGACCGTGCTGCACCAGTTCGACGAACCTTTTTCTGGTGTCGCCGTGCAACGGCAGGACGGCGTGCTCGCGCAGGAGCACCTCCCGGCAGGTCGCCGCGACGATCGCTCTCGCGAGCGTGGTGCGCACCTTTTCCTGACCGGCCGGCTCGAGGGCCTGGCGAATCGCCTGGCTCACGACCGGTGACTCGCGAATCTGGCGCATGGCCGCGACGAAGGGCAGTTCCAGATCACGTGCGGCGAGTTCGGCGGCGAGATCGCCGGTTCCGGGCAGCTCCGCCAACTGGTCACGCAGAACCTCAGCGAATCCGCGAACGCCGGGCAGCGGCGGGGCCGTCGTTCGCCGCGTCGCGGTGACCGCTGCCAGAAAACGGAGGTCGTGCAACGGGTCGGCGTCCAAAACCGCCCACTTCGCCGCCTTCAGGTCTTCCGTGAAGTCCAGCCCCGCGGGAGCAAAGGACGCCTTGCCGTCGTAATCGGGAATGCTGGCACCGCCGAACGCGAGGCTCGTTCCGAGGAACTCTCCCCAGCCGCACGGCATGACCACGAGCTGCGCCATCCGCTTGCGCATCCGCTCCTGGAAGATCTCGAACATGCGCGAATAGCGGTCTTCACGAACGCCAGTTCCATGAACGAAAACAACCGTGGTCATGCATGCGTCCGATCTACTCCGAAACTGCGCCAATTCTCTGGGGTTAATCAGCACGGCACCACTCTGCGTTACCGGCATACGAAGCAACGCCGAAGGTTCACCCAATCGGCGTAACAAGTCGATCTGGTGTGAAAATTAGGCGCTCTCCCGCCGGACGATTCGCTCCGATGCCCGCGGCATTGCCTCTCTGACAGCCGCGAGCCGGACCATGGTCGGGATTCCTGTTCCCGAGTCTGTAACCCACTCGTCGGTCCGCGCGATGAGAGGACCGCGAGCGGAGGACGGCTGATGACGAAGGAGGGACTCGGTCTGGCTGCAGGCACAGCGACGTTGCTGCTGGCAGCCGGTTTCCCTGTACGTGATGCTTAAGCCTGGTGCTGACATCGTGGGCGCGCCTTCGTCGAACGGTCAGCAGACATCCAACTCAGCACTGGCTTCTCCTCGTTCCGAGGCCGAAGAGGTCGCCGAAGCGTTACGTCGGCTTGTCGACACGCCGGACTCAGTGATCGCCGCGTCCAGCCGCGGCGAGGTCCAGGACAAGGCTCGCGTCGCGGTGCCCTGTACCCCGCCGTACCGGGCCGACCTGGCGGGAATTCCCCACCGCCCAAGCCCAGGGCATCATCGCGGCGGACTTCCTCCACATCGACACCGCACTCGGCGAACGCCTCTACGCATTTGCGTTCCTCGAACACCGCACCCGGCACCTTCACATCACTGGCGCCACCGCCCACCCAACCCAGGAATGGGCGACGCAACAGGCCAGAAACCTCGCCTCCGACCTCGGACACCGGATGGAGTCCCTGCGCTTCCTGCTCCGCGATCGCGACGGCAAGTACGACAAAGGCGTTCGACGCCGTCTTCCAGGCCGACGATCTCCGCGTGGTCACGAGCGCGCCGCAGGCACCGCGGATGAACGCCCACTGCGAACGGGTCATCGGCACCATCGACGCGAACTCCTCGACCACATCCTGATCCTGGGAGAAGCCCACGCACGACAAGTCCTCAAGACCTACGAAACCTGTGGAGTGCCAAAACACGGCCGAGCGACCTGACCTGCGCATCAGGCTGCGGCGGGTTCGTCCCGTTGACCAAGCAGTCGAGGACTCTCCGACGACGTAGGGACTTGTGACCTGGCTCTACGGTCCGCGTGCCCGAATCCCGGTCGCCACCTCGATGTGATCGATGACGGCTGAAGTCAGGAATCCAAAGGAATCAGCCTTTCATCAAACTCATGCGGACGTGCATGCCGGACGCACGCCCCCATCGCTCGCCAGGCTCATGGGGCGTCAAACTTATTGTATGTCGCGGGACCGCCAAGAGTTGAATAACGGCGACTGGCCCTCTATACTAGGTTCGAGCTATCCAATAGCGCGTGAACACACAAACCGCGCAAGCTTGCTACCTGCGCGAGCTCAAGTCCCCCTCGGACACGGAATTACCCCACGGAAGCAATTATGTCGTGGGGTAATTGCTTTTATGTGGGCATACGCGGAATAACTGTTCCCCACTCCAGCGCTAATGCCGGCTGCGTCGCCGGTAGGGCTCGCGCGGACTTTCGGCCGCTCGGCCGTAGCCCTAATCTCAGGTTAGTGCCTACGCAGGTGATTTCTAGTTGTAAATCGTGGAGTTGTGCTGTCAGATCGGACTCCGGATTGTGCCCGCGCTCAGTGATCAGTCTTGGGAGCGTCCTAAGCACGACGTCCTCGCGGACGTAGGTGTTGGACGGCGCATCCGGAGGCCGGGCCGAAGCGCTGTTGAAGCCGTGGCGGCACCGGTAGGCAGGTCGGCCGTGCACCCAGTGGGCATCCATCCTCCTGCCACACACCCCACACACGACCAGACCAGCCAACGCATATCTGCGTTTCCCACCGTCTTTGGTCTGTCTCGGTGCCCTGATCCGGTGAACCGCCACGAAGGTCTCATCATCGACCAGAGGCTCGTGCGAGAGCTTCTCCGACACTTCCCAGGCCGTGACCGAGTTCCGCACCACCCGGCCCGCGGCACGACCACCCAGCCGGCCTGCAGGCCCCCTCCCCCGCGTGCCATGCCGATTCCACACCTGCCTGCCCGTGTAACGCGGGTTCTCGAGAATCGCCGCAACCGCCGACACCATCCACCTCCCACCCTGCCGATGCGCGTTACGGCTCGGATCCGCACTCGACGGACACGGCACACCACGGTCGTTCAGCTCACGCGCGATCGACGCTAGCGCACGACCACCCACACGTTCGCGGAACATCCACCGCACCCACGGCGCAGTGATCGGATCAGGCGCCAGCACCTGCAACCGCCTCCCCCACCCACTGTGCCGAGCATTCGGATGTGGACCACCGTCGACCAGCGGTAACCGTAGGGCGGACGGCCTCCGAGGAACCGGCCCTGCTGACTGTTTTGCACCCGCATCGCGGCGAGCACGCGCTGCCGGGCGCGGGCCACCTCCCGCTGAGCCGGCGCACCGAGCAAGACCATCAACGCCTGGTGAACCGGGCTGTCCAGTTCGACCGGGCCACCGGCTTCGGGTAACCACACCGCGACACCCAGCTCGTTCAACCGCGAGACCACCTCACGGAACTGGTCGCCGTGAAACGCCCGCTCGTACTCGCCAATGACAACCGCATCGAACACACGGTCCGACCTGGACGCTGCGGCGAGCAACTCAGACGCTTCGGGACGGTCCCACCACGACCAGCGACGTGACCGCCCCACGTCGAAGAACTCCACGACCACCGAGCCGACACCGTCGATCAACTCGTCGGAGACCGCCCGCTGCCACGCCCGAGAAGTCTGCGGATCCTGGAACTCACTCGTCGACATCCGGCCATAGAACGCGAACCGAACGCCCGCCTCGGGCACCGGCGTTGGCACTGGTCGGTGGTTTGCCACCGCAGCCAGCAGTTCCACGTTCGTCAGTGCGCTCATCATCTGCTCCCTCAGGTCAGAGCCGAGACCGCAATGCCGAAGTCGCGTGACGACACACGGCTCACGTCCACCCGAACAGCGCAGTCCGCCACTTCCCAGCAGCCGATCCGCCGCCGGGTTGATCGAGGCATCTCGGCATCGGGGCGCTCTGCGCACAGCCCGCGCGATTCCAGAGCGACTACTGGCACCACACGGTCGAGGCGACCCGCCCCGATCTCGTCGTCCCGATCCACTGGCACGACTTCGGACGGTCGCTCCACAAGAAGGCTGCGCCCGATGCCGCGGGTGCTTCTAGCAGCCGTTCGAAACGATCATCCCGTTCGGCTGAGCGGCGGTGGTTTCGGCCCTGGCCGTTCGTTTGCTCGGTGTTTCGGCGGGTAGCCAAGCCGCGTGAGCACAGACGAACTCCCTCTGCCCGACTACGACCAGCTCGCTCTGGGAGACCTGAGGCACCGGATCCGCTCGCTCACCGAGGAGGATCTTCGTGCGGTCCTCGGTCACGAGCGCGAGCACGGCAACCGCCAACCGGTGCTGCAGCTGCTCGAGGCACGACTGGATGAGCTCACCGACGGCGCCACTCGACGGGCGTCGATCAGCGCGGCGCGCCCGGTGCCAGGCAAACGCCGACCGAGCCTTCCGCGTCTCCCGCGCACTCGCCCGACGACCACACGCCGCTGCGACACGGCGTCTACGGACAGACTCCGGCACGCGGACGCGACTGACGACTGCCGCTACCGACAACGTGCACTTGAGCCGATGGACTCAGCCATGCCTTCGACACCTTGCCCCGACCGCGGTTCGGTCGTCACCTACCTCAATCCGGATGCGCTGCATCCTGCCGCCGTCCTCAGTGGCGTGGTTCTCGGGCGCACGTGACCGATCCGGAGACCTCTCATCTGTGGGTGCCGGTGATGTTGCCCGACAGCACCGTTTTGGTGCTGGACACCGTGCACATCATGCAGGTCGAGCCACCGGCCCGCCCCCGTCGAGGGCCGGAGCCCGCTACCTGACAGACCGTTGGAACAGGACGTAGAGGTAAGCCAGCGAGGGAACCAGGATCAGTGCGCCCGCGCCCAGCGCGACGAGCAGGGCGACGAGGGTGGTGTGGCCGGTCGCGGCCTGGTCGACGGTCAAGGAAGGCAACAACACGTACGGGTACTGCCCCACCGCCCAGCCGATCAGAATCGCGGTGACGGCGAGAGCCGAGGCGATCCTAGCGACGGTGTAGCGGCGCACCAGCAGCAGGGCGAGCGCACCGAGCCCGGTGATGATGGACAACACCACGACCGGCAGGCCGCGCCCGATCAGCCCGTCGAACAACAGCGGTGCGTCGGCGTGGAGCACCGCGATCCCCGCCAGACCGACCGCTCCCGTCACGGCCGCCGTCACCAAGGCGCGCAAGCGGAATGCGTCGGCCAGGTCGTGCTCGCCGTCGCGGCGGGCGTCGCCGCACAGGAACACCGCCGCCAGGTAGGCACAGACCAGCACGGCGAGTGTGCCGCCCAGCAGCGAGGTGGGATTGGCCCAGCTGGCCAGCACGTCACCCGCCGCGATGCCGGGCGGCACCCGGCCGGAGGCCACGCCTCCGACGACGGCGCCGAGGAAGAACGGAGTCAGCAGCGAGGACAACGCGAACGCCGCGCCGAAGAACCGGCGCATCCCCGGCGTGCTGACGCTCTTGCGGTAGGCGAAGGCCGCACCGCGGGCGATCATGCCGAACCCGGCCAGCGTGAGCGGGATGTACAGGGTCGTGACCGCCGCGGCGAACGCGCCGGAGAACCCGGTCCACAGCACCACCAGCACGAAGATCAGCCAGACGTGGTTGGCCTCCCAGACCGGGCCGATCGAGCGCTCGATCCGGTCGCGCACCCGGTGGCCGCGTTCGGTGCCGCCGGCCAGCAGGTCCCAGACCCCGCCGCCGAAGTCGGCACCGCCGAACAACGCGTAGGCGATCAGCCCAGCGAACGCCGCTCCCAGCACGGTTTCCGCGAGCGTCACGGCCGCTCCTGCGGGGCCGGTGTGTCCTCGTGCCGAGCCAGCCTGCGCAGGACCACCACCGTGAACGCGGTCAGCACGGTGTAGACCCCCACCACCGCCACGAGGCCCCAGCCGAGACCTGGCGCCGGGCTCACGGCGTCGGCAGTGCGCAGGATGCCGTAGACGACCCAGGGCTGCCTGCCGACCTCGTTGGTGATCCACCCCGCTTCCATCGCGATGACCGCCGCGACGCCCGACGCCGCGACAGCCCGCAGGAACCACGCGGTGTCCGGCAGCCGCCGCCGTCGCCACCACACCAGGCCGTACCAAGCGACGAGCACCAGCAGCGCGAGGCCGATGCCGACCATGGCGTTGTAGGCGAGGTGCACGACGTTGACCGGCGGTCGTTCGTCGGCCGGCACCTCCTCCAGGCCCGGCACCACGCCGTCCGGATCGTGGTGGATCAGCAACGACAGCGCGTACGGGATCTCCACGGCGTAGTGCAGTTCGTCGTCGCGGTAGACGCCGCCGATCGACAACCCGGCGCCGGAAGTCGTCTCGTACTGGCCTTCCATCGCCGCGAGCTTGGCGGGCTGGTTGTCGGCGACCACGTTGGCGATCCAGTCACCCACACCGATCTGCACCGGTGTGGCGATCGCCGCGACGGTCAGCGGGATGAGCAACCCGGCCCGGTGGTACCGGTCGCGCCGGCCGCGCAACATCCCCACCGCGTACACCGAGGCGATCAGGAACCCGGTCACCATGAACGCCGCCAGCCACATGTGCACGAACTGCGCCCACGTCGACGGGCCGAACATCGCCGCCCACGGCCGCGCGTCCACGACGTCGCCCTGCTCGTCCAGCCGGAACCCGGTGGGGTTGTTCATCCAGGCGTTGGCGGACACCACGCAGAACGCACCCACGACGCCTGCGGCCACCATGGGCAGAGCGCTGAGCATGTGCGCTCGCGGCGACAACCGGTTCCAGCCGAACAGGTACACGCCGACGAAGATCGCTTCCACGAAGAACGCGAACCCCTCCAGCACGAACGGGAAGCCGAACACCTCGCCGAAGCGGCCCATCAGCCCGGGCCAGAGGATCCCCATCTCGAACGACAGCAGCGTGCCCGAGACCGCACCGGCCGCGAACAGCACGCCCATCGCCTTGGCCCACTTGTGCGCCAAGGCCGTCAGCGCTTCGTCACCGCGCCGGTGGCCGCGCCACTCGGTGAACACGACGATCGCCGGGAACGCGATGCCGAAGCAGGCGAACACGATGTGCCAGCCCAGCGACAGCGCCATCTGCATGCGCGCCGGGTACAGGTTTCCGCTCGCGTCGGCCAGGAACTCCAGCACGCCCCTCCTCGGATCACCCTTTGACCCGTGCGGCATACCCGCCGTCGCAGTTCTCAACCTCGCTGCGCCGAAGCCATATTCGAGCGAACACCGGGTACTCAGCGCCATCGCGTCTCGCGCGACAAGGGTGGTGCACCATGTTGAGGATCCGTGTCACCGGTACGTCTGCGGCGAAGACCGAGCTGGAGGTGACCGGGTTGCTGGACGTGACCGGTTCGGCCGCGCTGCTCGCGAAACTGGACCGGTTGATCGACGAGGGCCGGCACCACCTCGTCGTCGACGTCTCCGGCGTCACCTTTTGCGACTCCACCGGGATCAGCGCGCTGGTCCGCGGCCGCGCCAGGGCCGTCGAGATGACCGGTTCCCTGCGACTGACCTCACCCAGTCCGGAAGTTCAAAAAGTCCTGGGCCTCACCGGCCTCACGCGCATGTTCGAGAACTGAGCCGCTGCGGCGTGGCCTAGTTCCCTCGGCCGGAGGTGACCAGGACCGCCCACACCGTCTTCCGGTGTTCGATCTCGTCCGCGACGCAGCCCCACGTCTTCGCGAGCTGTGCGACCATCCGCAGACCTTTCCTCGTCCGGACGGGGTCTAGTCC
>NZ_QLTT01000021.1 GCF_003269295.1 Lentzea atacamensis
AGCAGCCCGTCGTCGAGCAGCCCGTCGTCGAGCAGCCCGTCGTCGAGCAGCCCGTCGTCGAGCAGCCCGTCGTCGAGCAGCCCGTCGTCGAGCAGCCCGTCGTCGAGCAGGAACACGGACTCGAAGACGATCCGGCCGATGCGCTGGAGGAGGTCGGCTCCTTCGCTGGTGGCAAATACACCCTGCAGACCTATGTGCCAGATGTTGTCGCCACGAAGTTCCAGCACATGCAGACAGCGGGGCGCACAGCAGAGGTGATCGTTCTCAGCGCGGTCAGGAACTGTGCAGACCGGATACCTCGACTCATTGAGCAGGCCCGTGGCCCAGTCCACAAGGACGGAATCTTCGCTGGGCTTCCCGTTCTCGACCGCAAACCTGGGCGCACCGCGACGGTGAAGTCGAACAGTTCCCGCATCCAGTACCAGGTCTCACAGCGATTCATGCCGGACCTAAAGAAAGTGGCCGACACGTACAACCTCAAGCTGTCCGTTCTGGTTCGTTTGGCACTCGGGGACTTCTTCAACGTGCCGGTGAGGTTGAGCCGCAGCCAGACGTAGACCGAAGGCCTAACATGCAATAGATGAGTGGGGGCTTCAGCCAACAGGGCTGAGGCCCCCACTGTCAGCTAGGGCGGCGGAGGAACGGCCCCCGCCCCCGCCCCGTTTGGGAGCGCTCGATCTGGCCGGGCCCCTTGAGGTTGCCGTTCCGACCGTTCCCGCTCCTCGTAGGAACCTCGCGGGGCTCGACCGCACCGAGCGCCACGTCAGCAACTGCGACCGCGTGCACTGGTCAGCAGGTCGGACGCTGGCGCGTGTGTCGCAAGGCTAGCTCCAGTCGCTCAGCCCTGGATCAGCCGTCCGGTGGGGGCGCGGTGCTCGACCGGCGCTGAACGCCAGGCTCGCGGTTAAGGGCCGACAGACCGCCCCGGAGACCTCCCGCCGAGGTACCGCGCCGGCACGGACCGGCTGCCGGCATGTGAACACGTGGGTCCGCAGCAGCGAGGATCGCGGGGGCGGATCACCAGTCAGCCGGCCCTTGTTCGCCCGCGGGCCAGCTACCTCGAGATGCGCCTCGGTCGCCGACAGGTTCGTCTTGGTTCTTCTGTCGGCGACGCGTGAAAGCTGACCCCCTACCGACGGGTGAAAACGGACCCCCGTCGACAGTAGGGAGTGCTCAACGTGGAGGACTGGGCGGAGATCCGCCGTCTACGCCGGGCTGAGGGGATGCCGATCAAGGCGATCGTCCGTCAGCTCGGTATCAGCAGGAACACCGTGCGGCGGGCGCTGGCCGCCGACGCGCCGCCGCGGTATCAGCGGCCGGCCAAGGGCTCGATCGTGGACGCGGTCGAGCCGCAGATCCGGGCACTGCTGGCGCAGTGGCCGACCATGCCCACGACCGTGATCGCGGAACGGATCGGCTGGAGCAGGTCGATGACCGTGCTCAAGGACAGGGTGCGGGAGCTGCGGCCGCTGTTCGTCCCGCAGGACCCGGCCAGCCGGACCGAGTATCAGCCTGGCGAGCTCGCGCAGTGCGACCTGTGGTTCCCGCCGGTCGACATCCCGCTCGGGTTCGAGCAGGCCGGTCGGCCGCCGGTACTGGTCATGGTGTCGGGCTACTCGCGGGTGATCGGCGCGCGGATGATCCCGTCGCGGCAGAGCCCGGACCTGCTGGCCGGGCACTGGGCGGTGATCAGCGGCTGGGGCCGGGTGCCTCGGGCGCTCGTGTGGGACAACGAGTCCGCGGTCGGGCAGTGGCGGGCGGGCCGGCCGCAGCTGACCGAGGCGATGAACGCCTTCCGCGGCACGCTCGGGATCAAGGTCATCCAGTGTCGTCCGGCCGATCCGGAGGCCAAGGGCCTGGTCGAGCGGGCCAACGGCTATCTGGAGACCTCATTCCTGCCCGGCCGCGGTTTCACCAGTCCGGCCGACTTCAACGCCCAGCTTGCCGAGTGGCTGGTCCGCGCCAATCAGCGCCAGCACCGCAGGCTCGGCTGCCGTCCGATCGAGCGGTGGGAGGCGGACAAGGCGTCGATGCTCGAGTTGCCGCCGGTCGCTCCGGTGACCGGGTGGCGGCTGACGACCCGGCTGCCGCGCGATCACTACGTGCGGGTCGATTCCAACGACTACTCGGTGCATCCGGCCGCGGTCGGCCGGCGGGTCGAGGTCGTCGCTGATCTCGAGCAGGTGGTCGTGACCTTGCAGGGCGCGGTGGTGGCTCGGCACGAGCGCTGCTGGGCTGATCATCAGAGCATCACCGACCCGCTGCATGCGGTTGCGGCCAGTGAGCTGCGGCAGGCACGCCGTCTGGTCGCGGTCCCGGCCATCGACACCGATGTCGAGCACCGCAGCCTGGCCGACTACGACCGCATGTTCGACCTCGGCAACGAGGACCTGCCCGGCAGCGAGGAGATCGCCTGATGACCGCCAAGACCACGAACACCAAGGGCCGAAACGTTTCCAGCGAGATCGCCTACCTCACTCGGGCACTCAAAGCGCCCTCATTGGCAGGCGCGGTCGAGCGGCTGGCCGAGCGGGCGCGGGCGGAGTCATGGACGCATGAGGAGTTCCTGGCGGCCTGCCTGCAGCGCGAGGTCGCCGCCCGCGAGTCCCACGGCGGCGAGGGCCGCATCCGCGCCGCGCGGTTCCCGTCACGCAAGTCGTTGGAGGAGTTCGACTTCGACCACCAGCGCTCGCTCAAGCGCGAGGCCATCACGCACCTCGGCACGCTGGACTTCGTTGCGGGCAAAGAGAATGTGGTGTTCCTCGGCCCGCCCGGAACCGGCAAGACCCACCTCTCGATCGGGCTCGGGATCCGCGCCTGCCAGGCCGGGCACCGGGTCGCGTTCGCCACCGCCGCCGAGTGGGTCGCCCGCCTCGCCGAGGCGCACCAGGCCGGCCGTCTGCAGCAGGAGCTGGTCAAGCTGGGCCGGATTCCGCTGATCATCGTGGACGAGGTCGGCTACATCCCGTTCGAGGCCGAAACCGCGAACCTGTTCTTCCAGCTCGTCTCGTCCCGCTACGAGCGAGCCAGCCTGATCGTCACCAGCAACAAGCCGTTCGGCCGCTGGGGCGAGGTCTTCGGCGACGACGTGGTCGCCGCCGCGATGATCGACCGCCTCGTCCACCACGCCGAGGTCATCTCGATGAAGGGAGACAGCTACCGCCTCAAAGACCGCGACCTCGGCCGAGTCCCACCGGCCAGCAAGACCAACGACTAAAGATCAACCACCACCAAGGGGGTCCATTTTCATCCGTCGCGAAGGGGTCAAGATTCGCGCGCCGTTGACATCTTCTAACTGCAGTGACACTAGGGCGGATGCCGCACTCATCCCAGGCCTTGCTCCCCCCACCAGGACGGTGCCGAAATCGGATGTCCGGGGGAGGTTCACAAGGGGGCCACGCCGACACGGGTGAACCCCTCGCGCCGGACTACCTGAACCTAGGGGTTCTCTGATTGTTGCCTCGGGCCGTGGTGGGCCCAGCGGTAGCGACTGGTCCACCGGGCTCGGTCCGGCGCGGCGAATGGGCCGGGGTTCACCAAGGGGCTCACCAAGGGGGTCACCGACGACAAGATCCAGGGTTCACCCACAGGGGTTCATCAAGGTCGACGCATGGGGTTTCGCCCAAGAGGTTCACCGGGCCTTATCAGGGCAGACGCGCCGGGGGACCTTCGCATGACCCCCTTCGACCAAGGGGGTCCATCGGCGTTGCTGGGGTCACGATGGCGCGCTGTCGATTGTTGGCCCGACCCACTGGGGTAACCGGGTCCACGCCTGTCGGGTCACCGGGTCCACGGCTATGGGGTCACCGCGCACCGAGGGGTTCACTCACCATGGTGACCCCTCGGTCCACCGGACGTCTCAAGGGGTTCGCCAGGTGGTCTACGGCGGGGGTTCACTGATGGCTCCGACATGGGGGTCACGAGGGTCCACTGACACGCGTGCATGGAGCACCAGCAAACGTCCGAGGGCAAGCAATGCGAACCCGGCCATTGAGGGGTCGAACCCGGATCACCCTGCTCGCTGCAGGACCGTGGACGCCTCGTACATCCCCCACGGGGGACCGCCGGCCTTGGGTCGTGCCAGTGAGCCAGGGGGAAGTGCGGAGGATCGCGCCTTGACGAGGTCCAGGTCAGGCGACGAAGAAATGGGGGTCCGTGAGCTGGAGTCGCACCGACGCTTGAACCTCTACCGCATTGCGGTCACCCTAGGTAGTCAATCGGCCCCAGTTCGTCACTCTGTGTCGATGGTTTCGCCGGTTTCATCAATGGTTTCGCCCGAGGTTTCGCGTACCGCTCTGACCTGCGGAAATGCAGCCCCCTCGCGCGTGCGCGCGCGACGCGCCGCTTAGGTGCAGGCTCTGGACACCTCCGGGTGGGACGGCGGGCGGGGTTTCCTGCGGCCGATCTGGCCCGGCCCAACTGCCCCACCCGACTGGCCCGCCTCCACGTGCCGGTCGGCGGGACAGTTGGGGCAGTGGGTGGGCAGTGGGACCGGAGGGTCGGATGGCCCACAGGTGGGGCTGACGAGTCGATTGGTCGCCGCCGCCGTGTTCATGATCGAAGTCAGGTCACTGACGATCGGTCAACCGGGACCGGCCCTGAGATCGTCTCTGCGTGCCACAAGGCACGCCGACGCCGCAAGATGCGCCGAGGGGCCCGCTAGGCCGCCTGCGTTGATCTGAGGCGGCAAATCGAGGCCATCAGTACTGATCATCACGCCGGCCGTTCGGGCATTGCCGCTGGTCAGAGGCGTTGCGGATGTACATCTTGCCGGTCAAGCGGACAGGTTCGCGAAGCGGCTGTAGTGCAACTGATGCGCCACCGTGACCGTCGCTGTCGGCCCGGCGCGGTGCTTGGCCAGGATCAGGTCAGCCTCACCGGCACGCGGGTCTTCGCGGTCATAGGCGTCGGGTCGGTTGATCAGGATGACCATGTCGGCGTCCTGCTCGAGGGAGCCAGATTCGCGCAGGTCTGACAGCAGCGGTCGCTTGTCCTGGCGGCTCTCCACCCCCCGGTTGAGCTGGGAGATCGCGATGACCGGGATGTCGAGTTCCTTGGCGATCAGCTTCAGCACCCGAGAGATCTGGGAGACCTCCTGCTGCCGGTTCTCGGTTTTGCCGCCGGTGACCATGAGCTGGAGGTAGTCCACGACCATCAGCTTGAGGTCATGCGACTGCTTGAGCCGCCGAGCTTTGGTACGGATGTCGTTGATCGTCAGGTTCGGGGAGTCGTCGATCCACAACGGCGCCTCGTGTAGTTGGCCCGCTGCTTTGCCGACAGCTACCCAATCAGCGTCGGTCATCTTGCCGCCGCGCATGGCCTTCAGGTTGACCTTGCCAATCGCTGACAACATCCGCTGGTTGATCTCGTCGGCCGACATCTCCAGTGAGAACACAGCGCTGGTGAGACCGCAGTCGACCGAGACGTGGCGGGCAACGTCCAGGCCGAGCGTGGACTTTCCGATGCCGGGTCGCGCCGCGACGATGATCATCTGGCCGCCTTGCAGGCCGTTGGTGATCTCGTCCAGGTCGACCAGGCCGGTCTGCAGGCCCTTGGGAATGCCGCCGGTCGCGATCAGGTCAAGCCGGTTCATGGTCGCTTGCAGGGTGTCGCCGGAGAGCTTGAGCTCGGCCATGCCTCGGCGCGCGGTCGCCACGTGCACGGTTTTCTGCACCTGGTCGATGACTTCATCCAGGTCCGCGCCGACAGCGCCGTTGTAGCCCAGCTGCACGGCACGGGTTCCGGCTTCGACGATGCGCCTCAGCACGGCCTTCTCTGCGACGATGCGCGCGTAGTAGCCGGCGTTCGCGGCGGTCGGCACGGTCGCCAGCAGCGTGTGCAGGTACGGGGCGCCGCCGATCCGCACAAGTTCACCGCGGCGTTCCAGCTCAGCCGACACCGTGATCGGATCGGCCGGCTCGCCCTTGCCGTACAGGTGCAGGATCGCCTCGAACACGGCTTGGTGCGCCGGGCGGTAGAAGTCGATGGTGCCGAGGCTCTCGACGACATCGGCGATCGCGTCCTTGGACAGCAGCATGCCGCCCAGCACGGACTGCTCGGCGCCCAGGTCCTGTGGTGGCTGCCTGTCGAAACGCGGATCGTCGAGGTCGGGGACCATGGTGGGTCCAGCCACGAGAAGCTCCTTCGCTTGAAGGTAGGTAGGCGGACGCCTGATCGCGCCTACGGCAGCTGATCAGGCGTTTCGAAGTACTAGAGGGATGAGACCCGCTTGACCGCGAGCGGGAGAACCAACTCCGTCTCGTCGGCCGCGAAGGCCTTGGCCTCGCGGTCGGCGATGGCCTTGCCGTTGCACTCCGGGCAGCGACGTAGGGCGTTCGAGTCGGCCGACGTGCGCATACGCGTCCTCGGGTCGCAGTCGGCATCACCGCAGTGCTCTGGGTGGACCGGGCCACTGGTTGAGGACTGCGTCTTGGGGCGCGAGGACGGCTTCGAGGCCGCTTCGAGCACGACCGGCTTCGTCGCGAGGAACTCCATCGGCTCGTCTTCGAGGTAGCCGTTGATGTTGCCGTCGGCGAACGCCCCGGTCACGAACGACACGGGCCTGCGGGTCGCGGCCTTCAGCGCGGCCTTGCCGATCTCCTCGACCTGCGTGATCGTCAGCCGGTGCCGAACCATCGCCGCGGCCATCGCGGTGCGCAGTTGGCGAACTTCCTGCGGAGCGAGCTCGACTTTCGCCACGTTGTGGCGCGTGGCCCAGCCCTCCCAGCCCAGACTGCGGATGACCGCCTTCAGCGCCGCCACGTCGCCCTGGCCCGTGGCGGGCGGCTCCGCCGCTCCGCCCGGCACGGGCTCAATCATCTCGATCTCTCTCTCCGAAGGAGAGAGATCGATCTGATCATTCTGAAGGTGACCCCGGATTCCGGTGTCACGGCTGACCTGCTGGTCTTCGCCGTGACCCCGGATTCCGGTGTCACGCTCGCCACCGTGACCCCGGATTCCGGGGTCACGGCTGACCTGCTGGTCTTCGCCGTGACCCCGGATTCCGGTGTCACGCTCGCCACCGTGACCCCGGATTCCGGTGTCACGGCTGACCTGGGACTCTTCGAACCGGCCGGTCGTCGAGCGGCGAACGGTGAGGTTGCCTGTCCGGGCGCGCTTCCCGGCGCACTTTGCAGCCTGCAGGGCGTTGGTGCGGTCAAGGAGGAACTGGGGGTAGACCTCGTCGAAGGTCTTGGGGCCGACGTATCCGGTCGGGGCCTCGACATCGACATCGAAGCGATAGCCGGCGGGGTTGCCCTCGTTGTCACGTAGCTGGCGTCGCTTGCCCTTGGCGTCGACACCGCCGTCGTAGATCGTCAGGAAGCCGATGGCCTCCAGCTCGTTGAGGAACGGCATGACCTTGTCGCCGCGTCCGAGCTCGACGAGGTAAGCGATCAGGTCGAGGTCCAGCGGCACGTTGCCGCGAGTGCCGTTGAGGGTGAGGTCGGCGAGGATCTCGGCGATGGCGCGTGCCGTGGCGGAGACGCCGCTGTAGTGGACCCATCGAGGGGAGATGCCGACGGAGATCGGGCGCTTCTGGTTCGTCCAGAACGACTCACGCTCTTCGTGAGTGATGCTCATCTTCGTGCTCCTGTGCCTCGTGGAGCACCGCCCAACCCAGTGATATGCACCAGCTACACCTGATATCCCGGCGTAGTGCGCTATCATCACAGGTGCCGCCACCCAGAAGGGTGGTGTCGCCTGAAGGGGCGACACGGCGCAGCAAGTGGGTGGTGACCCAACTTAAGAGCGATCCGGTTAGACCTGGCGAGGAACTTGGCCGGACTGCTCGGGATTCATTTCGTGAGGGGCGAACGGCCGCGAACCGTTCGCCCCTCACGCATGTCTAGGCCGCGATGCCATGCGCTACCACAAGCTCTCGCAGCCTTGCGAGCTCGGCTCGCTCCTGCTCCAACTGCTCAACCGGCACGGCTCGCGCGAGGGGCTTGCCGTGGTAAGTCAGCGTGACCTCTTCGTTGTTGCGAAGTGGTCTGCTCAAGTGACCGGTCTGGCGTGAGAGGTCCTGGATGGCCAGCGTGGTCATCGGGGCTCCTGGTGTGCGTGGTGTCTTCGTGGCGGGGGGAACGCTAGAGCAATCTTCGTAGTTTCGCGAGCAGGGCTGACTTTGTCGGCGTGTCGCGGTCAGACCTGCTGATTGGTGTCGCGGCGTCGACGCCAGCCGCCGACGTCTTCACCGGTCAGATCGGGGTCGTGGGTCTGCGTGTGGAAGTCGGCGAGGGTCTTGCTCCGGACGGCCTTGACCTCGGGGTCGTCAAAATCGACGTCGAAGTTGACCGCACGGCCCACTCGGAGTCCGACGACCCGGCTCGGGACCTTGTGGAAGTCGGCGAACAGCACCGTGGCGTCGTCGCTGGTCTTGTTGCGCGGATGCGCCTCGCCAACCGGATCGCCGGCCTCGGCGTCACGGACTCGGGCGATGGCCGCGGCTGGCCCCTCAAATTCGATCATGTTGAGCGCGCGCGTCCAGCTGAGCAAACCGAACGTTTCCACCAGGCGCGCGGCGCCGTCGGAAAGCAGCGCCAGGCGTACGACCTCGCGCACTGGGAACGAGCCAACGTAGGCGTGCTCGACGGCGGCCGGGTCGGCTGCCGCGATGAAGTAGCCGCCCTCGACGTTGCGTGCGGCGAGTTCGGCCGGCTTCATCAGCAGCAATGCGGAGTCCTTCTCGGCGCTGCCGATCGGGTGTCGGTCGGCCTCGGCGCGTTCGGCGGCCGCGGTGCTGCTGACGCGGTCGTCGCGGAGAACCTCGATCGGATACTCGCCGTCCTTTTCGGTCTCGACCACGAGGGAGATGTCGCCGAGTACCAGGTACTGCACGACGCCGTCCACGAGGCGCACCATGCCGACAGCCGCGGACGGCGTGCCGGGGTCGTTCAGATCGCAGGTGTCGGCGTGCAGGTTCGAGACCTGCTGGATCGCCTGGGCCAGGACATTGCGTAGCGGCGCGTCCTTGTCGAGGGCGCCGGCGACCAGGTACGGGCCGAGGTGGCTGACGTACCACGGGACGCCGTGCTGGCAGCCGGTCGTGGTCCGGACCGTGGCTCCGTCCAGCACGACAGCCAGATCGGGCGTGGTGGCGAACCAGTCCTCATTGGCCTTGGCGGGCGAGCCGGGCGAGGTGAATCCGGTGGTGAACATGCGGGTTCTCCTTCAGTTGCCGAAGTAGATCGGCGTGACGAGTGCGGTGGCGAGGATCGTGGTCATGGCGTCGGGGTCGTATTCGACCCTGATGACTGCTGACCAGGCTTGGCCCTTGGTCTGCTGGTACAGCTCGGCGACGTTGTGGGTCACGTGGTGGACCGCGCCGAGAGTGCCGCGCGAGTGGATCCCCGCGAGGTAAAGGAACGTGCCCTTGCCGTCGGAGCGGGGGAGGCGGCCAATGAACGCGTAGTCGGCGGCTTCGCCTTCGTCGGCGGGGGATCGGTACCGCGTATCGGTGTTCTTGTCGACCAGGAACCAGCCGCGGTCATCGGAGTCGAACACGATTGGCGAGCTTTCGTTGAGGATCAGGCCAACGAGCTGGAGCAGCCGCGGGCTGGTGATCGCTACGCAGTTCGGGCGGTTCAGGCGCAGGTCGAGTCCGGGCATCGGCACGATCTCGCGGGTGGCGCTCAGCCCGTAGGCCTCGGCAGTGGCCGCGAGCATGTCGTAGGCAGCGATCACCTGCTCGGAAAGCACTGCGGAGGCCTCGATCTTCTCGCCGCCGGTGCCAGCTGTGCGGGTTTCGCGCTTGGCACCGATGGCGACGGTGAGGGGACCGTTGCCGAACAGTGCACGTTCGGGCTTCAGCCCGGACTTGAGCAGCTGGGAAAGACGCGCGGGAGTCAGGCCGAGCTCGGCGGCGAACTCCTTCGCCGTGGTCTCGCCTTCGGCGACGACTTCCCTGGCCGCGCTGATGCGGATCTGGCTGACCTCGTTCAGCGCCTCTTGGAGTGAAGTCAGCAGCGTGGTGGCCTGTAGCGCCCGTGGTCTGGGCGGTGTCTGCCTGAGCTCGTCCAGGACGGGCTCGATCAGGTCTTTCAAGTCTCGCATCGGCGCGGCGTCCGTTCTGCCAGGAGTTGGTGCACTCGTGCGGCCAGAGTATAGGGGGGCTTTATCTTGTGCAGTCGGGCTTGACGATTCCGTGTTGAGTTGAATACTGTCAGGCCAGTCAACCCCCCCTTAATCAACATTAGGGGGGATGAAGGACCCGGCTTCGGCCTCTGCTCCTTGAGAACTTCACAGGTCAGCAACACCCGCACCCCTGGCAGCACGCTCGGGCCTCACGGCCTGGCGTAAGCCCGCAAGGACCCGCGTATCAGCGCGGCGAGCGAGCGTGTGGCATCGGACGCCGATGCCGGGAGATCCACAGTCGAGGCTGACCCGAACCGCAACACGAATGACGCGATCCCCGAGACCGGGGTGTTTGCCCGTTGCCCCTACCAGCACGTTTCCGGTGCCGGCGTGGGGGCTTCGGGGAGACCCCACCGACCTCACGAGGAGTACCCAGCGATGATGATCACCGCTACGACGCCGCTGCTGCCCGTCCTGCAGGCCGGTCTTCCTCTTAGGCCTTCCGACGCGGCCGCCGCGGACTTGCCCGAGTACGAACCCATCAGCGCCGACCTGAACTTGATCGACTCGCCCGATCTCGACCTGCTGGACGACGAGCTGTTGCTCTCGTCCGACGACCTTGGTGACGACGGCCTGGACGAACGCCTGGACCAGGTGCTCACGCTCTCCGCCTACGCACACACCCATCGCCAGCTGCAGCAGCTGCGCCACCATGCGCTCGCTGCCGAAACCGCCGAGTCCGAGACGCACCTCACCGACGCGCTGACCCTGGTCGCGGACGCGGCGCCGACCGACCTCAAGATCGGATGCGCGGCGTGACCGCCTCAGCCGTCCACCTGGCCGGCTACGAAATCGACCTGGACCTTCCGCTCTCCGGCCAGGCCGGCAGCCTGCGCGCCGAAGTTGCAGCCGCCGAGGTGTTCGTCGACGCCGCCGCGGATGCCGTCCTGGCTGGTGACATCGGCGCCTTTGGCCGTCTGGACGCGCTCAAAGAGCACCTCGAGCTGCTGCGACAGCGGATAGCTGGAATCTCGACCTCCTGAATCGGTGCTCCGGCACCGGGGAAGCGCACGCGGACCGCAGCCCGGTTCGCCTCCCGCGCGGGCTGCGACCCCCACTCGCCGCGTGCGTTTCCCAGGCCCCCGGATCAACCTGTCCAACTCGGAGCCGCGAAGATCGACGGACTCCCCCTCGAAAGGACCCTGTCGTGAGCACCAACGCCAAGGCCCGCGAGCCTGATGACGAAGACGCGAAGGTCGCCGAGCAGTTCGCCAAGATCACGGCCGACCTGGCTGATCTGCGCGGCGCACCTCTGGATGAGGACGAGTTCGCGGATCGCCTGATGATCGCACCGGTCGACAAGCCGCGTGCGACCGAGCTGGTTCCTGTCGCGGAGTCGGTTCCCCCTGCGGTGCCGAATCGGATTCCAGCCACTGCGGCCGTTGCTCACGAGCCCCTCGCCGACGTGATGCCGCAGCTGGCGCGGCCGACGCGGCCCCCGTTGATCGAGCCGACGCCGCCGCAGAAGCCGAATCTCGGAAAGGTCGATGAGACTGGGCACGCCGCCTCGCTCACTGGCTACACGATGTCGGTCGCCGTCGGCGCCTTCGGTCAGATCGTCTTCCTTGGCACCTGGCTGCAGGACACCTCGCTGGGCATGTGGGGCTGGGCTGTGGCGGCGCTGGGCGCGGCGTTCTCCGAGGTCAGCATGATCGGCGCGGGCAACTCCTCGTTGACCAAGCGTCGCGACGGCGGGCGCTGGAAGCTGCTGCTCACGGTGGCCTGCGGTGTGTGCTTCGCCGCCGTCGCCATGCAGGTGACCCACTGGCTGCCGATCAGCTTCGGCATTGCTCTGGTCTTCGGTCTCGCGTCGTTCGTCGGGTTCTTGATCCACATGGTGATCGAGCACTCGAAGATCCGGGACTACGAGGACCTCATGGCCCGTTACGAGACCGAGCTCGCGGCTTACCAGGCCGAGGTGCATGAGCGCTATCTGGAAGATCTCGCCGAGTACGAGGCCGCGCTAGCGATCCGGCAGCGCCAGGTCGAGGCGCAGCAACGCCATGAGCTCGAACTGCGCTGCCCGCCCGGCGAGCCGGAACTTCCCTCCGCGCCCAAGGCACGGCCGCGGCCGCAGCCACCGGTCAGGCCTGCGGCATCCAACACCGCAAGCGTCGACAAGGACGTCGCGATCGACCTCGGCGTCGAGAACAAGGCGACTACCCCGAGCGAGCTGATCGCTGTGCTCAACGAGCACGGTCACCCAACGCCGCCGAAGTCCACGGTTAAGCGGTGGACCAGGGAGATCAGGGCCAAACTCAACGCCTGATCACGCACTGCCCGTACCTACAGCAGCCCCGGTCTCCGAAGTGGAGCACCCGGGGCTGTTGTGCGAGTCGGACAGTTCCGGCACACCCCAATCCACGGAGGTGCGACATGTCTTACGAGATCGACCTCAAGGCCTTCATTGATGGCTTGCACAACGGCGAGGGAGGCCTGACCGAGGTGCTGCCCAGCGGCGCCCGGCTCGTCGGTTCCGGCGATCAGGCCGTACTGCCGGTGCTGGAGAGGTCCGCGGGCAATCAGCAGACGAGTTAACAGCTCCTGATCCGCCCGTACTTACAACGGCCCGATCGTCCCGAGTGGATGGTCGGGCCGTTGTGCGAGTCGGACGGCTCACCCCGCATCACGATCTATGGAGGTGATCCGATGGCCGGCCACGTCCACACCAAGTCGACTGGCAATGCCCGCCGCACCGCTGGCGGCAAGCTGCGCCAGGTGCGCGAGCCGATTCCGCCTGAACAGCGGGCTGCGGCCAAGCGCACCAAGCAACACCAGGGCGCCCGCGCGGCCATGCTCAAGCGCCTCAACGCCGCTCGTGGCGTGCTCGAACAGCTCGACATCGCGCGCGAGTACGTGATGTCCGGTGTTGCGAAGTACGACAACGACCCGGCCATTGCGGCGGCGGTGAAGCTCCTCATCGCGGTCGGAGACCAGATCTTCACCGAGGGCACGCCGGTCACCCCGGCTGCCAAACAGCGCCGCAGGGCCGCGGCACAGAAGCACCGCGAGCAACGCCGCGTGAAGCGTGTGTTGCTCGCCGAGGGCCAGGCGGCTGTGCGTCGCAAGCAGACCACAGCCCGCACCGCGTGAAACTCCCGCGCTCCCAAGGGGAAGCGCCCGCACGTCCGCATACCCCTGATGGAGGTTGTCCATGTCCGCTGCGCCCGACAACGCGCCACCTACACGAGACCAGCCGATGACGATCGGCGAGTTCGCCCAGCAGCAGATCGGCGACGAGAAGCTCGCCGACGTCCGCTTCCTGCGGCCGGAGCTGACACAGACCGCACCGCAGGCTACGGCCGAGCCGGAACCGGAGACGGCCGAGCTTGAGGTCATCAAGCCTGCCGAGGTCGTCGCCCGCGATGACCTCGGTGCAGGCCGAAGGAAGCCCGGCCCGGCGTTAGTGCTGGCTGCGCGGGAGCTGATTGTCCCGCACTCCGGCCTGTACACCGACAGGCCGGCGACGCCGGCGGAGATCGTGCGGCGTGCCCGTCTGGGCAGCCAGGTGCCCGCGGCCGGTGTGCTGCGGGCGGCGTCGACGGCCTACGGCTACGGCGCGGCCGGCGCGACGGTGCTGCTGCGCACCGTCGAGTGGGTCATCAGGCACCCGGCTCGTCTGGGTTTGGCAGTGCTGCTGCTGGCCCTGGCTCTGGCTTTTCCCGCGACCCGGCAGGTCGCGGTCTTCCTGCTCACGCCGTTCACGTGGGCGCACGACGCGCTCGCGGCTGAGTAGCCCGGCACGATCTCTTGGAGGTTTCTCATGATGTGGCTCGCCGCACTGTTCGCGTTCTGCCTGTACCCGCTCGCGTCCAGGCTCGTGAAGCGCTGGAAGCCGCTGAAGAAGTTGTGGTGGCTTCCCTACGTGATCCTGGCGGTCGCGATCTTCGCGTTGTCGGCCGCGCCGCTGCCGTTCGGCTGGGGCACCGTCGGCGGTCTCGCCGCGAAGATCGTCAAGTGGCCGATGGGCCTGCTCGCCGGGTGGTGGGACATCTCGGTCGCGTGGATCGCTGGGCCGCTGCTGGTCCTGGTGATCATCGCGGGTCTGCTCGACCTGTTCGCCGACAAGAAGGCGGACGGCTTCGCGCGCATCATGCTCATCACCGCGCCGGTGCTCGCGCTGATCGCAACCGGCCCGATCGCATCCGGGACCCAGGAGGTCGTCGACACGGTCGGCGGTGTGGGCCCCGCGGTGGTCGAGAAGGTCAACGGCAGCTAGTACTGCCCGCCCGCATGGTGCGCGTCGACGTGACCGCCTCCATCACGTCGACGCGGCCGGGTTCGAGTCCCGGCACGGGCACGCGAAGGACTAACCACCCACCGCGCCTGCTTGTCTTGCGCCTCAACCGAAAGGGACCGCGATGGACCCATTGACCGCATTCATCCTCGTCGGGCTCGTCGCGTCACTGCTCGTGCGGACCGCGGGGAATGCCGTCACAGACGGGTTTGCCGCCGCGAAGGGAAAGACGCCCCCGTCGCAGAAGCGATGGGAGGCGCGCGAGGCTGAGCGCCGAGCACGTGGCGAGAAACCCAAGGAAGATCCCGGCTACTTCGGACGCTGGTTCGCCAACGCCGTCGAGGAACAGACCGTCAAGGCCGCGCAGAAACACAAGGCCAAGATGGAGATCCTCGAAGAGGACGAGCGCGACAACGTCGACGCGCACAAGGCGAAGTACCGCGAGCAGCAGGCCAGGAAGAAGGCCCGCGCCGAAGCATGGGCCGCCGCTTGGGACCAGGCCGGCGAGACGTTCGCCGGCTGGTGGTCCTCGACCCCGTGGGACGACTGGAAGGAGACGGTCGCGTCAACCTACGAAGCGGTCAAGGAGGCGGCCAAGAAAGCGGCCAGTAAAGCGGCCGACGGGTTGCGCGAGCGCCGCGACGAGAAAGCCGCCTGGGACGCCAACGAGGCCTTCGACGACGACGAGGACGCACGCGCGGCGGCCGCCGATCCGACCGTGCTCGACGGCGAAGTCATCTCGGTCACCGTCCACAACGGCGCCGACGACGATCTCGCCCCTGTAATCCCCCTGTACCCCGAACTGCCAACCGGCACCGACACCGATGGGAGCACCACGATGGCCACGAGCCCCACCGCCGTCACCGAGATCACCGACCTTGAGACCGCGAAAATCCGAGTCACGGACAGTCGCGACTACCTCGTCCGGGTCGAGGGGCAGCTCGCGGACCTGCTCGCCACGGTCCAAGGCCTGTTCAACGGTGTCACCGCCGAGGCGAGCAGCACCGAGAACGACAAGGGCGCTGTCAAGACGCTGGGCTTCAAGGAGAACACCAAGGTCGTCAAAAACTACGGCAGTGCGATCGAGGACATGAACGCGCTGGCCACCAAGCTCGGTCAGGTCCTCACGGCCGTGAAGGAGACCGGAGAGCTCGGTGCCACGGCACGCGCCAAGGCACAGACCCTGCTCAACAGCTTCGTCAGCCAGGACACCGTCGCCGAGACCGTCGGCGCCGCCGCGGCCACCACTGGCGTGGCCGACAAGACCGACTTCTACGGCGCCGTCGCCAAATGATCTGAGTCGCACTCGACGCCACCGCCACCACCCCCCACGTCACCTGGGGCTGGTGGCGGTGGCGTCTGTGAGCCACTCAGCTCGCCCTTACCGCTCGCGCTCGGCGCGGCCCCTCTTGTTCACAGCGAAGGAGAACGTCGTGTCCGCACCCACCACAGAGGACGCCGTCCTCGACGCCGCGGCCGGTGACGCAGACGAGCACCAGGTGCCCACCCGCGCCGCCCAGATCGACGAGCGCGCCAAAAAGATCTACGCGCGCCTGGTCAAGGCCAACGAGGAGCTCCCAGCCGATCAGCGCGAGTCCAACGACGCGCTGCGCAAGCAGGCCCGTGGCAAGGCTAGGTCCGAACTGCGGCGCGCCGCCGCGCAGGCACAGGCCAAGAAGGTAGCCACCAACATCCTGGCCGACCTCGGCAGCGTCCTGCACCGCAACCGCCGCCAACTCGCCCCGTGGTCCATCACCGCCCCCTACGCCATCCTCGGCCTCGGGGCGTGGACATTGGCCAAGTTCGGCGCTGGCGCGCCGGTCGGGATCGCTGTGATCACCGCCCTGCTGGCGGCCGCGGTGATGTTGCTGATGCGTCGCAAGGTCTCGGCGCCGCCCGCCTTCCGGCTCCGGTTCCACGCCGGCCTGTTCGGGCTCACCGCGTGGACGGCGCTCATGCCGCTCACGACCTGGCTGCACCCTGCCGGGATGTGGCTGCTGCTGATCAGCGCCGTCGCGTACCAGAGCCTGGAGTGGTGGCGTGAACACGACCACCCGATCCCCGTCGACCCCAACGCGCTCACCGCCGCCGATATCGACCTGGCCCAGCTCGACCTGACCGGCATCACCGCCGAAGACCTGGCCGCGCTCGGCCTGGACGCCGAGACCGCGTCCGCCGCACTGGACGCCACCCTCGCCGCCGGTGGCGAGGTCGACGCCGCACAACTGCAGAGCAAGGCTCGTGAGCTCGAGGAGGTCAAGGCCAAGAAGGACATCGCCGAGCGCCTGGTCGCCGACTGGGACGTCTACGTCGCCGGCAAGGGCACCTTGCCCGGCTCCACCCTCACGACCGAACGCTTCGTGCCCTACGGCGTGGAGTTCCACCTCAACCTGGTGCGCGGCAAGCAGACCATCACCGAGGTGCGCTCGGCCAAAGCGAAGTTCTGCGCCGCGCTCAACGTCGAGGCCGACATGGTCTCGATCGACCACGGCCCGGACCAGTCGACCATCGTGCTGACGGTGCTCACCGTGTTGCCGTCGACCTTCTACGACGGCCCGGTGATCATCCAGGACGGCGGCGAGGTCTACATCGAGATCGGCCCGTACGCCGACGGCAAGGGCTGCGAGCGGTTCCACGTCCTGTCCAGCCAGCGCACCGAGGAAGAACTCGCCGCGGGCGCGAGTGGCCCGGACATCGACGGCTCGATGCACGGCGGATTTGTCCTGGGCACCAAGGGCTCGGGCAAGTCCCGTCTGCTCGACTCCATCGCGGTCGGACTGCGCGCGCTGGGCATCGAAATCTGGTACCTCGACCCGCAGAACGGCAAGTCGAGCCACGCCCTGATCTCTGAAGCCGACTGGCCGCTGCGCGGCATGCACGGCAAGGACGGCAACTTCTCCAACCTGGTGAAGTTGTGGCGCGCCGCGGTGATCGTGAACGAGCTGCGCGAGAAGGAAGGAGACGCCGCCGGGCACCAGGGCTTTCAGCACACCCGCGAGAACCCCGCCATCATGATCATCATCGACGAGTGCCACAAGGCATTCGCCGCGATCAACCCCGAGACCGGCAACACCTTCGGCGAGGACTTCGCCAACCTCGACCGCGTGTGGCGCAAGAACGGCATGGGCCTGCTCGGCGGCAGCCAGGGCCTGACCATCGACAACTTCGGCGGCAACAACGCAGCCACGGTGCTGCGCGACGGCATGTGCGGCACCAACGCCTACGCGATGGCCTACGCCGGGACCAACATCAGCCTGCTGCCCGGCTACGACGGACAGCCGGCTTCGTCGCTGCCCGGCAACTGCGGCTTCGGTTACGGCACCCGCGGCGAGCGCCCGCACATGCGCTGGCAGTCCCGCTTCACCCGCAACTTCCGCGAGTGGCTGCGCAAATACCCCAAGTCGACGCTGCCCGTACGCACTCAGAAGTGCATCGGTCGCGACTACCTCAACCGCTTCGACGACGCCGTGGCCGACAAGAAGGCCGCGGAAGCACTGCTCGCCGCGATCGACGCCGCCGAGGGCGACGCGTCTGCCCTGCTGCTCAGCAACCGAACCAGCAAGACCACCACCGCGACGACGTCGAGCAACGCCGACGCCTTGCTTTCACCCGCGCAACTTCGTCAGCGGGCAGCCCAAACCGCTGCCGCACAAGCAAAGGAAACCGCTACCGAGAACAGCACCACCGACAACAACACCGCCACGCCCGCGGCGACGCCGAGCGGCGTGGCCCTGACCGACGCCGAGCGGCGCGTGCTGGGCATCGTCGCGACAAAGCCCCAGACGCCGACCAGCCTCGCCGACCAGCTCGGCATCAGCCCCCAGGGAGCTGGCAAGCACCTGCGGAGCCTGGCCGAGAAGGGCCAGCTCACCAAGAACGACAACGGCACCTACAGCACCGCCTGACCCAGCCACCTCATCTGAGAGAGAGTCCGCGATGCCTGATCTGCTCACGATGTCCCTGAACGACCTGCTCACCCCGACCAACCCCGACGCACCGGCGGGCGCACACAGCTACCTCGACATACCGGACATCACAGGCCACGAGGACCTGATCGACGTCCACCGCAAACTGCTCGACCAAGCCGACCGGTACCCCGCGCTGCGTGAGGCCGCAACGCTGGTGCACAGCGCCTCGTCCGCGCTCGCGGTAGCGACCACGGACCGGGCCCGCGACCAGGTCAACGTCGTGTTCCATGCGATCATCGTCGATCTGCGGGGACCTGCCGGGTCGAAGCTGGACGAGATGAACCGGTTCAACAAGACCAGGAGCGAGCTCGAACACCTCTACATGATCAGCCGCGCGGACCGTGCCAACGCCGCGCACGCCACCCCGTAGCACGCCACCACACGCACAGAGGGCCCGTATCCCGTCCGCGGACAGGGATGCGGGCCCTCTGTCGTGTTCAGCCCCGGAACACCAGCACCTCACCCACACCCTCGCCTTTGCCCTGACGCTGGGCGCCATCTGCGCCCTGACCACCAGCCTCGGCGGCTCATGGGCGGTGGTCGGGTGGCTGACCCTGGGCGTCCTGCTCGCCGCCGACCGCCTCGGCACCTGGATGACGGCCGTGCTGTTGGCCAGCGTCGGCGCCTGGCTGTCGGCGATCGTCGCCACCAACGGCGATGCCGCCACCGCCACTGCGGCCGCCTTGGACCAGTCCGCCGGATGGCTCGGCATCGCCGTCGGCGCCGGCTGCCTCGTCCACTGCCTCGGTGACGCCATGACCAAATCCGGCTGCCCGATCCTGTGGCCTCTGATGATCAACGGTGAACGGTGGTATGACCTGCGCCTGCCTAAGCTGCTGCGCCTGCGCACTGGCAGCTGGGTCGAACACGTGCTGATCTACCCGGCCGTGCTCATCGGCTGCGTGCTCGCCCTGCCCGGTGTCGCCGAGCATCTGCTGCTCGCGCTCGAACCCGCTGCGGCGGCCGCACCATGATTTATCCAGCATCACCCGTGAGAAAGGACTGCATGGCACCACGCATCGACCTCGAGGACATCGCAGATGACGCCTGGGAGCGTTATCGCGACGCGAAACGACGCCACGACGAACTATCGGACGGCAGCCACGACAAGATGATGGCCAGCATCGCGATGTCGGTCGCCGTCCTGGCCGCGATCCAGGCCACCGCGGCCCACCGCGCAGAGAAGTAGTCCACTCCGAGAACGAGAGGCCCGCATGCCTGGGAAGCGATTCCCACGGCATGCAGGCCTCTGTCGTTTCGGGCCATAACACCTCCGGATTGTTGTAACCTGGGTTACAACAATCCGGAGGTGTTATGGCTCGGGTCGTGTACGACCCCTCGGTTCCGCCCGCCTACCAGCGGGTGCTGAACCGGTTCGGCGAACCGGTCGGGATCAAGGAGGGCCGGAAGCGGATGTCGTCGCTGGTCACCGCTGCCGAGGCCGGAACGATCACGCTGATCGCACCGGATCGCAGGCGAGGTGGGTGGGCGGCGTTCGTTCCGTTGTCGGAGGTGGCCGACCCGTTGGGCAGGGCGCCGGTGTGGTCGATGGCGGCCGCCCGCCCCAAGCTGGGCGATCTGGTCGCCGCGGCATCCGATTGGTGGGCACCGGTTGCTCAGATTCTGGCTCGCTACAACAAACCGGTCGCCGCCCTGATCTCCGCGGTCCTGCTTGAGGATCGTCCTGATGTCGGAGAGCGGCTTGATGCTGTCGAGCTTCTCCGGAACGGTGCGACGATCACGCTGGACTTCGACCCTGGTGAGACCGGCTCGATCAACGAGCACGGCGACGTGTACGTCGAGCCATACCCGGCGACCTTCAGTGCCGTGGTGCGTGATCACGCCGGAGCGGAGATCGCCTCCGGTGGAGGCGACTCCATCACCGAGGCGTTGCTGAGGCTGCGCCGCGTCAGCCCGTCTGCGCCTAACGCTGACGAACCGCCCTTCTGAGCAGGGAGACACCACCCTCATGAGCATCTTGTCCGCGACGCACCCGTCTTTGCCGCTGCGCGCGGCGACGGCGACCCGCGAAGGCAGTACACCCCCGAACATGGACGCGGCCGCGATCTTCGAGTCCGAGACCGGCGCCATCGCGGCCGCGGTGGTCGACGGCATCGGCAAGGACCCCGTTGGCGCTAAAGCCATGCAGTTGGTCGCCGATGTCGCGGTTCGCATCGCCCCTTCCCGGCAAATCCTCGCCGCGATCCTCACCGCCGCCGGCGTGATCGACGACGCGGGCACCGAAGATCATGTTCCCGACGGCGTCATCGCCGTCGCCTTGACATCTCCAGGCGACGTCACGCTGATCGGCTGGGTCGGCGACTCCCACATCTACAGCTGGAACGGCGAACGGCTACTGCGGCGCACCACCCCGCACACCATGGGAGAGTACCTGCGGCAGAACGGCGACATCGACCTCGCTCCCGAGCACGACAACTGGGTCCGAATCGCGCTCTCGACCGCTACTCCGGCGACCGTCGCGCTCGCCGAGATCCCGCACGGCGAGCTCGTGATCATCGCATCGGACGGCCTCGACGAAACCCTGCTCGAGGAGATCGAAGCGCTTGTGAAGCAGCACGCCGAGGACCCGCAGGCACTTGCCGACGCCCTCGTCGGCGCTGTACGAGAGGACGACGAGGGCCATCGCGACGACGCCACCGTCGCAGTGCTGCTGCCTCTAATCGTCGGCGATGGCGTTGGCTAGGTGAGTGCGCCGGCGACCTCATCAAGGCGGCCGAGCACGAGTTTGTCTCCACCCGTGATGGCGTCGACGACCGTATTCAGTGCTCCTGCGCCGCTGCCGTAAGTTCGCGCCCATGACGGGAAGCACGCCGAACAACGACGACAAGGCTCACGTCCGCGGACAACTCGATCTCTCGGGCGCCCAATGGCAGTCCGGTGGTGGCGATCCCGACGAGGAGCATGTCGAGGTGGCGTTCGTCAGGCACACCGACGGCGAGATGTACGCGGCGATGCGCATGTCGACTGAGCCCGATGGCCCGGTGCTCGTGTTCACGATGACGGAGTGGCACGCGTTCGTCGCAGGTGCCAAGGACGGCGAGTTCGACGAGCCCTGGTAACGAGGATCGCTGGCCATCGCACACGCACAGCGCGTTGAACCGTCAAGAGCCCACTGCGTGTATGTGCTGGTGACAGTGCTCTCGCGCGGTACGGTGCCGGGTCGGGCGAGGCGACTCCCCTGAAACGGCCGGTGCCCCGGCCAGTTCGCATGGCCGGGGCACCGTTCCGTTCGAGCCGTATGCTTCCGAACTCACGCGGGCTCGATGATCCTGCCGTCCTTTACCTTCTGGACGAAGTCGAGCCACGTGCCGATGCCGGGCTGAATCATCGGACCGTCCAGGTCCTTGGTGTCGCGGATGCCGGCTCGCCGGTTCTGGCCCGCGGTGAACCCGATTTCGACGCACGAGCCGTTCGGCTCGGTATAGCTGCTCGTGCGCCAGTTATTGATCATGTGGATCGTGCTCCAACCTGTGTTACGCGGCGACAGTTTCCAGGAACTGCCTCGACGCCTCCTCTGACAGCGCCTGCTCATCGAGGCGCCCGAACATGGTCTCAGCCTCGATGACCGAGGCCTCGGCGTCGAAGTAGTGGGCACTCAGAGCCGACTCTGAGTAGGCCAGCCGCCACTTGTCCGTGAAGGTGACCTGAGGTTCACCCCGAACGGTGGACGGGGCGTAAGAGATTCAGGCAGCCGCTCGGAGTGAATTCTCGTAGTCGCTGGGACTGCGCATCCCGAGCTT
>NZ_QLTT01000022.1 GCF_003269295.1 Lentzea atacamensis
CGTACGAACGGCGCTTACGAGGAGGCATGAGGACATCCTTCCAGCAGAACCCCAGGTCCTGCTAACTCGGTGTCCACTGCTCGGGGTGAACCTCAGCTCGCGTCCAGCTCCTAGAGACCAAGGCGCTGCTGCTCGGCCTGCACCACTCGCTGCTCCACCGACACCGCCGAGTCCAGTGCGCTCGCGTGCGAATGCTTGGTGTCGCTTTCACGCGCGTAGTGGTCGAACAGCAGCGTCTTGTGGTCGCGGATCTCCTGCACCCGCGCGTCCACGCTGTCCTTGACCAGCAACCGGTGCACGTGGACCTTGCGGACCTGGCCCATCCGGTGACAACGGGCGATCGCCTGGTCCTCCGTGCTCGGCTTCCACTGCGGCTCGGCGATGATCACCACGGACGCGGCCTGGATGTTGAGGCCCACGCCGCCCGCCTCGATCTGGGCCAGCAGCACCGCGTGGTCCTCGCACGCCGTGAACGCGTCCACCAGTTGTTGGCGGCCCTGCGCTGACGTCTCGCCGGTCAGGGGACCGAAGACCTCGACGTGGTCCGCGACCGCGTCCAGCACGTCGTGGAAGTACGAGAACACCACGACCTTCCAGCCGTTGTCCCTCGATTCCTCGATGATCTCCAGCAGCCGCTCCAGCTTCGCCGAGCCGCGGGGCGTGCCCGGCGCGTAGGCGGCGCGGCGCATCGCCATCAGGTTCCCCGCGCGCACCGCGTCCAGGTACGCGGCCCGGTCCTGCTTGCCGAACTCGACCCAGTCCTCCATCTCCAGCAGCTCCGGCAGCTCCCCCAGCACGTCCTCCTGGTTGCGCCGCAGGTACACCGGTGCGACAACGCGGCGGAAAGCCTTCGCCCCGACCACGGCGTCGATGGCGCCCGTGCGGGCCGCGACGCCCGGCTGGAGATAGGCGACCAGGTTGCGGAACTCCTCGACGCGGTTCTCCATCGGCGTGCCGGTGAGGAGCACTGCCCGCTCCGCGCGCTGCACGATCGTGTTGACCGCCTGCGAGCGCTGCGTGTCCGGGTTCTTCACGTAGTGCGCCTCGTCGACCACGACCAGCGCTGGGCGAAACCTCTTGGGCAGCACCAGTTTCGGCAACGTGCCGAACGTCGTCACGCCGACACCGCCCTGCGCCAGCCACTCGCCGACCGCGCCGTCACGGCCCGCGCCGTGCATCCGGTGCGGCACGAGGTCGCTGTGCCTGGCGATCTCGTTGACCCAGTTGACGACGACGCTCGCCGGGCAGACCACCAGGAACCCACGCCGCCCATCGGCGGCGAGGCTGGCCATCACCGCGATGGCCTCGATCGTCTTGCCCAGCCCCATCTCGTCGCCGATGATGACGCGCTTGCGTGCCAGCGCGAACTTGGCTCCGAACACCTGGTAACCGCGCAGCGACACCTTCAGCAGGCTGGTGTCCAGAGCGGTCGCGTCGACCTCGTGCTCGATGTCGGCCGGGACGAAACCCTTGGCGGCACTGCGATCCGGCAACGCGTCCGCGCCGGCGAGGTCGGCGAGGAGCGTGTTGTACGCGGCCGCGTCGAGCTCGTAGTCGCGCCACAGCGCGCGGTGGTCCAGGTCCGGCACGCGCAGCTGCGTGCCCACCGCGCGCAACGCCGCCACGTCGCGACTGGCCAGCAGGGCCTCGAGCCGGCCGAGCGAATCGACGGCGGCCTGCCGGTTCTTCCGCAACGAGAAGAACATGCGCACCCGGCTGCGGGCACGGAATGCGGCGCGCACATCGGCGTCGACCCTGCCCAGCACGTCTCCGAGCGCCTCGCGCAGCGGACCGACGAGCTGGTTCGCCCTGCGCAACTTGGACATCAGCTGCAGCAGCTCGGTCTGGGCACGGTCAGCGCGGTCGGGGTTCAGCCGGACAGCCGTGTCACGCGCGACACCATCGGCGACGGCACGAGCGACCCGCACGATCTGCTCGGCGGACTGCCTGCCGACTCCTGGCACACCGTCGAGCTGTTCCGGGCCCGCCCTGACGACGTCGGCGAGGGTCCGGTACCCGGCGGCCTTCAACTTGCTCAGCCGCAGGTTCGCCTTCGTGTCCCGGAGCTTGTCCACCGGCATGGCGCGGAGCTGGTCGGCCACCAGCGAGTCCCGGACCACCTGGTACTGCGCGGCGGCGAGCGCGAGCAGCCGATCCGGTTCCGCGCGCACCCCTGCCGCCTCGGCGCGGAACGCCTTCGCGGCGGCCAGCACAGCGCGAGCATGCCTGCCGACCTTCGACGAGTCGTCCACCCGTGTCCTTTCCTCAGGCGGTGCTCCTGATGCACCTGGACACGGCGCCGAGCACGTCCTTGGCCACCGCGATGCCGACGCTGCAGCACCTGGTCCCGGGGTCGTTGACCACCAGCTTAGTCATTCAGGGGGGCCGCGATGCTGGTCCCGAAGGCCGCGGGTGTAGCGTGGTGCCATCTGTCATGGTTTACGAAGTGTCGTTCGCCCGTGATCACAGGTCACGGGCGTTTTGTTGTTCAGCGACCCCGGTCGTGGCGGATACCCCGGCCCCGCACAGTGCGGGCGCCACATTCATGCTTGGAGTGCACCATGGCCACCGGAACCGTCAAGTGGTTCAACGCTGAAAAGGGCTTCGGCTTCATCGAGCAGGACGGCGGCGGCGCCGACGTCTTCGCCCACTACTCGAACATCGCCGCGCAGGGCTTCCGTGAGCTCCAGGAAGGCCAGAAGGTCTCCTTCGACATCACGCAGGGCCAGAAGGGCCCGCAGGCGGAGAACATCGTTCCCGCCTAGTTCCGTTGCCAGCCGCTGATCCACCAGCGGCACGTGCGGACACCCGAGCCCGGCCGGATGATTCATCCGGCCGGGCTCTGTCCTACCTGGATGCTCCGCAACAGAGTCGTTGACCGCCGTTCCGCGCCGTTTCCCTGGACACGTGCGTCCCGACATGCTTCGGGCGACGAACTGGATCGCGACTTCGGGCAACAGGAAGCATGACCATGTCAAAACCTCCCGCCAAGCCTGCCCCGCGGGGCGAGCCGCCGCCTGAGATCTCGGACGAGGACCTGCTCGCCGAGTCCCTGGCCACGCCGGAACGGTTCGCGACGATCTTCGACCGGTACGCCCCGGTCGTGCACGGGTACCTGTCCCGGCGGGTCGGCGTGCTGGCGGACGACCCCGCACCCGCATCGCCTGCGGCCCGCCCATCGGGACATCGCAAGCGGTCAACACCTCGACCCCACCCGCGACGGGCCAGCCACCACGTCACACGTGCTCGGCGGATGCCGTTTCCAGGTTGCTCATGACGGCTCGTCGTCCAGTCTTTCGAGGATGCGGCCGTAGATCTTCGCCAGCGTGGCGAGTTCGTCCGGGCCGAGGGCGTCAATGACCAGGCGCCGGACCGTGGCCACATGTTTGGGCGCGGCGGCCTCGACGACCTGGCGACCGGCTGGCGTGACGGCAACGAGCGTGCCACGTCCGTCCTCAGCGCATTCCTCCCGGGTCACCAGGCCCCGTTTCGCCATCCTGACGATCTGGTGGGACAGGCGACTCTGTTCCCAGTCGATCTCCTGGGCAAGATCCTGCGGGCGCATCCGGCCCGCCGGCACGTCGGTGAGCGCGACGAGGATCTCGTAGTCGGCACCGGACAGCTTCGACTGTGCCTGCAGATCACGGTTCAGCCTGGCGCTGAGCTTCTGATGCAGGCGCACGAAGCCACGCCAGGCGTGCTGCTCCGCCGGACTGAGCCACTCGGTCGTGTCGTTCATCGACACCAGCCTAACTCATCTACTTGACATGTCATGTAACTCCGTGAGTAAAGTACATGACACATCATGTAACTGAGAGGATATGAACCGTGACCGAAAAGAAGGTGATCGCGATCGTCGGGGCCACCGGCCAGCAGGGCGGCGGCCTGGCCCGCGCCATCCTCGACGACCCCGGCAGTGGGTTCGCGGTGCGTGCGCTGACCCGCAACCCCGGCTCCGACTCCGCACAACGGCTCGCCGCCCAGGGCGCTGAGGTGGTCGAGGCCGACATCACCGACGAGGCGAGCCTGACCAAGGCGTTCGACGGCACCTACGGGGCGTTCCTGGTGACCAACTTCTGGGATCACATGTCCCCCGAGCAGGAGAAGCAGGACGCGCTGAACATGGCCCGCGCCGCGAAGACCACCGGCCTGACCCACGTGATCTGGTCGACGCTGGACGACACCCGCACGCACATCCCGCTCGACGATGACCGCATGCCCACCCTGATGGGCAACTACAAGGTGCCGCACTTCGACGCCAAAGCCGAGGCCGATCAGTACTTCATCGACAACGAGGTACCCACCACGTTCCTGCGCACCACGTTCTACTGGGACGGTCTCCTGGGCCAGATGGGCCCACAGCGGGGCGAGGACGGCCACCTCGTGCTGGCCCTGGCGATGGGCGACAGCCCGCTGGCCGGCATCGCCGCCGAGGACATCGGCCGCACCGCCTACGGCGTTCTCCAACGCGGCCCCGAGCTCGCCGGTCAGACCATCAGCATCGCCAGTGACCACCTGACCGGCACCCAGATCGCCGAGCACCTGAGCGCGGCCCTCGGTGAAGAAGTCACGTATGTGCCCGTGCCCTTCGACGTGCTGCGGGCCCAGCCGTTCCCCGCCGCGGCCGAGATCGCCAACATGTTCCAGTTCTACGCGCAGACACCGCAGTTCAACACCGACCGCGACCTCGACGCCGTCCGCGCGCTGAACCCGCGGCTGCAGAGCCTCCAGCAGTTCCTGACCGAACGTAAGGACGCCCTCGTATGAACATCGTCCTCTGGATCCTCGCCAGCCTGCTGGCCGCGGTGTTCCTGGCCGCAGGCGCGGCGAAACTGGCCCAGCCCAAGGAGAAACTGACCGCCTCGCCGAACATGGCGTGGGCGACCGGCTTCTCCCCCGGCCTGATCAAACTGATCGGCGCCGTGGAGGTGCTGGCCGCGATCGGCTTGATCCTGCCCGCCGCACTGGACATCGTCCCCGTGCTCGTGCCGCTGGCCGCCGTGGGCCTGGTGCTGGTGATGATCGGCGCCGCGGCAACCCACGCGCGCCGCAGGGAAACCCAGGCGATCGTCACGAACATCGTGCTGCTCGCGGTGGCCGCCGTCGTGGCCTGGGGCCGTTTCGGCCCGTACTCCTTCAGCTGAAGGAACTCTCATGCCCGCCATCACCGTCGACGACGTACTCACCCTCCCCCGGTTGCCGTGCTCGACCCGGTGGCCACCCGGTACCGGAAGGTTCGCCGGCTGATCACCGCGACGCGGGGCTACGAAGGTGAGGGATTTCCGGTCCGCCGCGGCTTCGCCGGCGTGCCGATGTCCGAACTGGACCCGTTCATCCACTTCGACCACATCGGCGAGATCGACCTGGCACCCGGTGAACCGATGGGCACGCCATGGCATCCGCACCGCGGCTTCGAAACCGTCACGTACATGATCGACGGCATCGTGGACCACCGGGACTCCAACGGCGGTGGCGGCAGATCACCAACGGCGACACCCAGTGGATGACCGCCGGCGCTGGCATCCTCCACACCGAAACACCACCCGAGAGCCTGGTGATGACCGGCGGCGTGTTCCACGGCGCCCAGCTGTGGGTGAACCTGCCCAAGGTGAAGAAGATGACCGCGCCCCCTGTACCAGGACATCCGGGGCACTCAGGCCGCGCTGCTGACCACGCCGGACGGTGGCGCGTTGATCCGGGTCATCGCCGGCGATGTCGCCGGGCACGGCGGCCCAGGCTCGACGCACACACCGATCACACTCGCGCACATCACCGTCGAGCCGGCGCCCAGGTCGAACTGCCCTGGCACCCTGGATACAACGCGCTGCTCTACGCACTGGCCGGCGCCGGAACCGTCGGCACCAGCTCCATCCGACTCGGCCAGCTCGCCGTATTCGGTGCCGGCGACGCACTACGCGTCACCGCCAGCCCGAGCCAGGACTCCCGCACTACGCAGCTCGAGCTGTAAGTGATGGGCGGCCAACCGATCCGCGATTCAGCTTGACCACCTTGGGCACCCGCGTGCCGAAGTACAGGTATGCCTGGCCGTCGTCGTCGATGAACACCGCGGGATCGATCGGCTCGTCGCCCGCGTTCGCGTCCCGCGAGTTGTCGATCAGGGGGTTTCCGCGTGCGTCGCTGAACCCGCTGGTCGGCAAGGTGCTGCGGGCGACCCTATCTTGGTGCGGTCGACCGGGAGGTAGAGGTAGTAGTAGCCGTCCCTGGCAACCGCGGTGGGTGCCCAGGCGTACCGGGTGGCCCAGGAGAACCCGCCGACGCCGAAGAACGATCCATGATCGGTCCACTGCTCCAGGTTCTCGGACGAATAGGCACGCCAGTCGTTGGAATCCCAATAGGTGCCGCTGTTGGTCTCGTCGTCCGTCGCGTGGATGTACATCCGACCGTTGAAGACGTGCGCCTACGGGTCGGCAACGAAGCGGTCGGTCACGATCGGGTTCGCTGGCAGCGCCACCGGAGCGAACACCGCACCCATCGCGCCGGCCAGTGCCGTCGTTGCCACCACAGCGGTGATTGCGCGCAATCGTCGTTTCGTCACAGTAACCCTCCGATCCGGATTCTCATGACACCTGGACGAGTTGCCATTGCTGGTCGTTGCCGTTGTTCTCGACCCACTGGATCGCGTTCGTCCCGTTGGTGGTGCTTGAGGACGGGATGGCCAGTACGCGGCCGCTGTTGCGGTTGAACAGGGTTCGGTAGCCGCCGCCTGTGTCGGTGACGTGCCAGTGTTGGTTGTGGCCGCCGTTGTCGGCCCACTGCACGATCTGCGCGCCGTCCTGCAGGTTGGCTTGGTAGACGTCGAGTGCCTTGCCGCTAGCAAATGTGCGGTACTTGCTGGAGCAGGGAGGAGCCCGAATCCCGGATGGGCTCGAACAAGCCGCGAGGTGTGTTGAGCGGACTGGACTTCGGTTTCAGCATCGGCCTTGGGCTTACCTGGCCCTGGCCGGGCGCTGAATCCGTACTGAGGATTCGGATCTGAACTGTCGTGACGTGCTGTACGCCACCGGCGCCCATCCGGGGCAGGACAGCGGTGATCCGGACAGGGCGGTGCTTGTCCTCGCTGGTCAGCCGCCGCGGCCACTCCACAGGCGTGTCCGAGGGCGGCCCGGTTTGGAAGAGCTGGCCAAGCTCCACGACGTCGCCGAACTTGGGCGTGACTAGCGACTGAAGGAACTCCACCTCGTCCATGAAACTTTGTCGTGACGTGGCGAGCGGAATGCTGATCAAGTGGAGCCCGGGGCGGTGTCCCGCATCGCCCTGACCGTTCCGCCGTGAGACCTGTGCGTTTCGAATATCCGCCTGGCGGCCGACCAGCAGGGTCGACGGTGCGTTTCTCATGTCTCGGTAACCTCATGACGTTCCCCTTTTTGGCGAGCGTTCACCAACTGACCGTGAACACTTTCGGGTGAAGCGGGCTGAAAAATGGCGTCTGCCCACTTGCGACGAGCGTCCTCGGGGCTAATGTGGCGACACTCCATTCGCCACGCGCATTCCTGCCCTGTCTCGGGCGGGGCGTGATCTGAGTGACCGCCATCTCGCATGAAACGGAGAAGTCTCCATGTTCAATTTGGACGCCCTGCGTCGGACGATCCTCGGGACCGCGGCAGCCACCATCGCGGTTGGTTCCATGCTGGCCTCGACGGCCGGTGCCTTCGCGAGCGAGGACGGTGCGAAGGCGTCTGACTTCAGCCAGGTCGCAGCCGCTCCGGTGTACAACGAAAGTTCGATCGGCCAGATCGTGGGCACCGTCGGTGCGCCGCTGGTCAACGTGAACATCCCGTGCCCTGCTCCGTGGCAGCAGGGTGGCGTGTCCGGCTCCGACTACAACGCCTGCAACAACGCTCCGGTCTACCAGCAGGACGCGCTGGTGGCCGGTGACCTGGGTGGGGGCGAGGCCGACGCCCGCAACGAGGACTTCGGTCAGACCGCCGCTGCTCCGGTGTACAACGAAAGTTCGATCGGCCAGCTCGTGGGCACCGTCGGTGCGCCGCTGGTCAACGTGAACATCCCGTGCCCCGCTCCGTGGCAGCAGGGTGGCGTGTCCGGCTCCGACTACAACGCCTGCAACAACGCTCCGGCCTACCAGCAGGACGCGGCCGTCAAGGGCAGCCTGCTCGGCCGATAAGGCTCCGTCCCCACCGAAGAGCCACACTCCGAGAGTGACGGGGTGGATGTCGCCACCGAGGGCTCGGTTGACATCCACCCCGTCCGCCCAGACTTTTTTGCTTGCGCTTGCAAGAAGTGTCGGGCAGATTTCTTTGGTTCTGTGAACCGCGGCTCGGCCGAGTCTTCGGGGCCGCCAGCCTGAAACTTGGTTCCTGTCCTGGGCGGGCAGACGCACGGCATCGATGAGCGGAATTAGGAAGCCCTGTTCGCTGTCACGGCGAACAGGGCTTCTTTTCGTCCGCAGGCGCACCGGACTCATGCCTCGTGCATTCATGTGACCTAACGGCGGATCATGCCAGCGTTCGGACCGTTGGCCACGGACCGACCCGGCTTTGCCACCGTCGACAGGTCTTCGGCTCGCTGAAGGCGTGCCTGGAGAACCGGTTTAGCGGTATTCGACGTGATACGGGCAGCGTGACCGAGACCGTGAACGTTCCGTTCTGGTGGAATCCCGGTTCGAAAAGAACCGGTCAGAGCGATCTCGTCGCCACCGCTCACTGGGGTAGTGCGCGACAGGCTTGTTCGAGGTGGCCGGCTGCCCAACGGAGCCTGGCGAGTTCGGCTTGGATGATCGCGTGGGATAGGCGCTCGCTGGCCGGGTGGTGGATCGAACGGGTCAGCGCTTGCGGTCGCCTCACGCCGATCGCGCGGACAAGCCGGCACGGCTTCTCCGCCTCGCCGCGGAGCAGCACCGACGCGGCGGACAGCAACTTCCACGTCACCTTGTACAGCCGAGACACGACTACCTGAACATGCGCCAGCCTGGAATGGTCGCGCTGCCACGCTGCGGTGACGACTTGTCGAGCGGTACAGGGTTTCTGCGCCCACAGGCCTGATGTGTTTCAGCTGCCGTGGTTCGGTTCGGTGGGTGGCTTGGGTTTGCGTCGTCGGGTGGCCCATGCGGCGATCTGGCTGCGGTTGTCGAGGCCGAGTTTGACGAGGATGCGTTCGACGTGGCCCTCGGCGGTGCGGGTGGAGATCACGAGCTGTTCCGCGATCTGTTTGTTGGCCAGTCCGTCGGCGACGAGTTCGGCGATCTGCCGTTCGCGCCGGGTCAGTGGCGCCCAGCTGAGCGGCTGTTCGGCGGTCTGCGGTGGTTTCGGTGGTTGTTCGTCCAGGGCGTAGCGGAGGGCGGAGTCGAGGTCGAGTTCCAGCCCGGCGTCGAAGGCGGCCCGGTAGGCGGCGTCGCCCAAGACGGCGCGGGCTTGGCGTTCGCAGAGCTGGCGGGCCGCGCGCAGGTCGGGGGAGCCGAACTGCGGCAGGCCGAAGGTCTGCCAGACCTGGTGGGCGATACCCAGCAGCCGTGCGGCGCGGTCGGCCTGGCCCTGCGCCGCGGTGGCCGATGCGAGGGCGTCCAGGTTCACGGCGAACCCGAGGTTGTCGCCCAGCAGGCGTTTGAACCGCAGCGCGTCACGGGCGTACGCCGCGGCGGCATCGAAGTCGCCGCGGGTCAACTCCGCCAGCGCGCTCATGTAATCGAGGTGGGAGCGCGCCCACCTTTCGCCGCGCGCATCGCATGCCGCGCGGCCTTCGTCGCACACGGCGATGGCACGGGCGGCATCGCCGGCCAGAGCGAATGCCATGGCGAGCAGGCACCAGGCGTTGAACAGGCCGGTGCCGGTGTCACCACCCTGCTGGTGCAGGGTCGCCGATCGCTCGCCGAGCTCCACTGCCGCGGAGAGATCGCCGCGGGCCATCGCGGCCGCCCCGGCGACGTAGGCGATCCAGCCGGCTGCCTCGACGTCGCCGTGCCGCTCGACCTCTGGACGACACCGGGCGAGCAAGGTGTCGACGGCGGCGAGCTCGCCGTTCGCCACGGCCAGCCACGCGCACACCCACTGGGCGGTCCACAGCGTCGGATCCGGTGCGAGATCGCAGTCCAGCAGACGGTCCAGGTAATGCCGCCCCTCCCGGAGGGCTCCGCAGGCGATCCAGTAGTACCGCAGCGCTCCGGCCAGCTCCAGCCCCTGATGGCGTTCGGCAGGGTTCCGCAGGCAGAAGTCCAGGGCGGCGCGCAGGTTGGCGTGCTCGTCCGTCAGGCGATCGCGCCAGCGCGCCTGGTGCGGGCCGCACCACTCGGCGTCGAACCGCTGCGCCAGGCGCAGGTAGTGGTCGCGGTGCCGCCGCAAGTACTCGGTTCGGTCCTCCTCGGTCCCCAGCCGATCCCGGCCGTAGGCGCGGATGGTGTCCAGCAGCCGGTAGCGGCTCTCACCCGAGCGGTCCTCGTGCAGCAGGATCGACTTGTCCGCCAGTGCGGTCACCAGCGCCGGCAGCTCCGCCGGCGGCAACCGGTCATCCGCGCAGACCTCGGCCACGGCGGTGAGGTCGAACGCGCCGACGAACACCGACAGCCGAGCCCACAGCAGCTGCTCGGAGGGGGAACACAGCTCGTAGCTCCAGTTGATCGCGGCCCGCATCGTCTGGTGCCGAGCCACCCCCGCCCGCATGGCACCCAGCATGCGGAACCGGTCGTCGAGGTGGTCGAGGACGTACTGCACGGGCAGTGCTCTCGTCCGCGCCGCCGCCAGTTCGATCGCCAGCGGGATGCCGTCCACACGTTGACACAACCGCGCCACCACGCGGTACTCCTCGTCGCTCAGGACGATCCCGCTGATCGCCCTGGACCGCTCGACGAACAGCTCCACCCCGTCCGACAACCCGGTTCCCGCCAACGGCGACACCGTGAACAGACGTTCACCGGGCACCTTCAGAGGTTGCCGGCTGGTCGCCAACACCCGAAACCCCGGCGCCGCCCGCAACAACCCGTCGACCAGCGCCGCACACGCCTCCGCCAGATGCTCACAGGTGTCCAGCACCAGCAGCAGTTGCTTGCCGCCCAGGAAACCCGCCAGCACCTCGTCCATCGGCCGCAGCGTCGCGTCCCCGATCCCCAGCGCCTCGGCCACCACGTAGGCGAGCAGCTCGGGATCCCGCAGAGCCGACAGTTCGACCCACCACACCCCGTCGGGAAACGACCGGCGCAGCTCGGTGGCAACCCGCAACGCCGTGCGGGTCTTGCCCACCCCTCCGATCCCGGCCACCGTCACCAGCCGTGCCTCGGTCAGCAGCTGCTTGATCCGGCCCCGCTCCCGATGGCGATCCACGAAACTGGACACCTCGGCGGGCAGGACACCAGCACGTCTGGCCACGATCCTCACAATTGAGCGGTCACCATGTGTTCGACAAGGACGCTGTGGTAACACGTTTCTCTCTCATACGGCTAGCGCAGACGTCCTCATTCACCTGCACCGACCAATCGCTGAAGTAGCCCACACGACCCTGTCCCGCCCGATGCCGCTGAGGAAAAGCCGTGCTCGAACCCGCCGGGGACGCCTCCTCCGCTGGTTGGTGGTCAGCCGCTGAACTCGGCGAGCGCACGGACAACCTGCTGCCCGCACAGCTCCCCACTCTGCTTGACGATCTCCTCACCGGCGTCCTGGGCACCACACCGCTGAGGCTGGTCGACTGATTGCTGGTTCGACGTGGCGACCAAGCTGCCGCACTCGGCGGCGACACCGCCAAGCTGCTGATCATCACCGCCGCCTGGACCGGCTGCCGTTGGGGTGAGCTCACCGGACTGCACCGCAGCAACGTCGACCTCGACCGCGGCACCCTCGTCATCGACCCGCGGTTCGGCGCCCTGCACGAGAGCGCCCACAAACAGTGGCTCGGCAACCCCAAGACCACATCCTCGGCCCGCGTCATCACGCTGCCGCCGTTCCTGATCAAGCTTCTGCGCGACTACCTCAAGCAGCATGACAACGAGTTCGTGTTCACTGCGGACGGTGGAACATGGTTGTGGCGCAGCACCTTCACCCAACGCATCCTCAAACCAGCCGTCAACGGCAACGAAGACCAGCCACGCAACCGCCGCCGCACCGTGGCGATTCGACCCGGCCTGACATTCCACGGACTACGGCACAGCCACAAAACCTGGCTCATCGCCGACGGCGCACCCGAGATCGCCCAAGCACGACGCCTCGGCCACCACCTACCCAACCGCGTCACCGAGGTCTACTCCCACGTCGCACCCGAAGTCGAACAACGACTCCTCACCAACCTGCAACGCCGCTGGCACAAAGCCAAAGCAACCGTCAAAGCACACCCCATAGCGCCAGAACCAGTCGCACGACGACTCTCCGGCCCTGTTGCCGCATAACCAACACAGTGACCCTCACCCCGTTGGTAAGAGGGACACCACATCCACGCAGACCAACGACCCAGGAACCGATCATCCTGGAGAAAGCCGCTCCAGAACCTCTCCACCAGAGCAGAACAAGACGATCAAGAGGTGATCACCGGTGAAATGCAAAGAACCCGGCTGACCAGCGTCTACCGCTAGATCAGACGGGCTCTCATTCAAGTGGAGCTGAGGGGACTCGAACCCCTGACCCTCACACTGCCAGTCCACAAAGGACTCCTACCAGCACAAACACTAGAACCCCAAGAACCCCAACGCAACTAGCCGCCGTTCAGCACCGTTGAGCGCCGTTCAGTGACGTTGCACTCCTGGCACCGCTCCAGTTCCGCTCCAGCACGATCAGTGTGAAACGGACTCGCTACCAGCGAACATCCGTTCACCGCGGCGACAACGCGATCACCGCGCCCGGACGAACCCAACGCACAATCGACGCCAGCGTGCCCGCCGAGATCGCCACACAACCGGCAGTCGGAGCCCCGTTCGTGACGTGCACGAAGAACGCACTACCAGCACCAGGGACACGCTGCGCGTTCACACCCATCACCAAAGCGTAGTCATACACAGCGCCGTGCGAAGCCAAGTTCTCCGACGTGCTCTCGTTGAACGGACACGTCCCACGAGCACACCGCTGATGCGTGTTGTAGGCAGAACTGTTCACATCACTGACCCACCAGTCCGAATCATCGATCCAGAAGTACGACACCCCAGCACCAGGATCAGCCTGCCGCCCGAACGCACCAGTGATCGCGAACACCCCAGCCGGCGTCGCCGACGACGACTCCCCATACGAACTCGAGATCCCCGGCGAACCGACCTTCGCCGCAACACCACCGAGCACCTGCGCCCAGTCACTCCCGGACCTCTGCCACGTCGACAACGTGGCATTGGAACCACCCGCACCCACCACCGAGATCACCTGACTGGCGCTGCCCACACGACCAGCGAACCAAGGCGCCTCGACACTGCGCACCGAAGTCGGGGGCGCAGCCACAGCAGCAGGCCTGGGCACCGATGAACTGGTGGCAGCGGACGATTTGGGCATACTGCTGACGGACGCCGTCGTGGTGACGGTGCTGGAGGTCGGTTCGACAGGCGAGCCGACCGTTGTCAGCTCAGCCGACGTGGGCTGACGCTCGTCCGCAGCACCGCTAGGAGCAGCCTGCGGAGACCCGTTGGCAGAAACCACCACAAGTACCGCAACGGCCACCGCCACCACAACGGGGCATAGGACTCGAACCGGACGTGGAACCTCGGCCAGGCGCCGGAACATACCACTCTCTCTACGCTCACAATGCGACGCGATCCACGCCACCGCTTGACTTCGTTGTACCAGAACACCAGCCGGTCTCCTGTCGGTTTGCGATCTTTCACGCCCCCGCAACGTCTGTGAATCCATCGAACGCCGACAGTAGTCGGAAACCGCTTTCAGTGTCATATCTTCCGAATAACGATGCGGGGTGAGCAAGTTCATTCTGCCCACCCCACACCACGAACACATTCGGCTGTTGCAGCTACGCTTTCCAGGTCGAATCGGTGATCGTGGGATCACCGGTTATCGCTCTGGCAACGGACACCCATCTCGGCTCGCGACTGCCGAACCCTGCTACGCACTGCACGGCGAACACAACCACAGTGCTCCCGCCTTCCAGTACCAACTCGAGGCCTCGCGTTCCTGGCCGGACGGTGACAAGCGTCGAGCGCGGCACGTCGTAGACTCGCCATGGATTGACAACGTGGATCAGGTCCTTCCGCACCTCAAGCCTCGACCGAAATACTGCCCACACGACCAAGCCAAGCCCGACGTAGATCAGGATCGCCACGGCGAACTCGACTGGCGGCATGCCGTCCTGCCAATCGGGATTGATCAGACCCGGCCATACCACGAACGGCAGGCCGAGCAGCGACACACCGACTGCCGCGACCTTCGCCCACAACCGAACACGCCAGACGTGATCACCCTCGTCGACTGCCGCCTGCTCCGTGTTCACGGGTCCGTCCTGACGTGCCCACAAACGGATCAACACGGTTCCGCCGAATAGCACAGCGAATGGGACCAGTAACCGCTCCGGCATGGGAAGGCTGTCATGCAGGTATGCCCCACCGATCAACAGAACTCCGAGGACAAGCAGTCGCAGCACCGTGAGCTTCGGAAACATGGCAAGTAACCCTTTCACTACGATGCTGCGACCACCGATGATTCTCCTACCACCACTTCCAACGCTGCCCTTTCCGGTTCCACTTGAACCGATAGGAAATGTTCCTGGAGTGCGCAGGGGAGAATTTAGCGTGGCGACCAGGCTTTATTGCGTTCAGCGCGCGCAGCGTCTTCACTCCTGCCCCTGCGCCGAACGCACTCGTGAAGGTCTCACCAGCCGCATCGCGCCATTTCCAGTTGCTGGTACCTGCGTTCTGGGCTGCGTAGCCGACGAAGCGGCTGCCGCTGGGGTGAGCTCACCGGCCTTCGCCGCGACAACGTTGATCTCGACCGAGGTGTCCTGATCATCGACCCACGCACCGGATCCCTGCACGAAAGCGCGCACACGCGCTGGCTCGGCTCACCCAAGACAGCCTCGTCCGCACGAACCATCACCCTGCCGCCGTTCCTCATCACGATGCTGCGCAAGCACCTCGAGCGGCACGACAACGAGTTCGTGTTCACCGCCGAAGGCGGAACATGGTTGTGGCGCAGCACCTTCATCCGCCGCGTGCTCAAGCCCGCGGTCAATGGCAACGAGCATTGTCCAAAGTCGGGCGTTCGCGCGGTGCCGATCCGACCCGGTTTGACCTTCCATGGACTACGGCACAGCCACAAGACCTGGTTGATCGCCGGCGGCACACCCGAGATCGCCCAAGCACGCCGCCTCGGACACCACCTGCCCAACCGCGTCACCGAGGTCTACTCCCACGTCGCACCCGAAGTAGAAATCCGGCTCCTCAACGACCTCCAACGCCGGTGGCACGAAGCCGACCTCAACGTCAAAGCACATCCGACTGCACCCGAGCCGTCACAACGCCACGTCTCCGGACCGCTTGCGGCGTAACCCAATCCCACTGCCCCTCACACCGTCAGGTCCACAAAGGACTACTACCAGCGCAAACACCAGAACCCCCAACAACTCCAGCGCAAGTAGCTGCCGTTCAGCGCCGTTGAGTGCCGTTCGACGACGTTCAACTACCAGCCCTGCTCCAGTTCCGCTCCAGCACGATCAGTGTGAGACTCAGCCCAGCAGTCGACGCAGTTCGGCGATCTCCCCGCTGACCCCTACCGTCGAGCGGCTGGTCGTGAAACCGATCTGCTCGTTCACCCTGATCATGTATTCGTTGTCGGCGTTCACGTTGGTGTAGATCTTCCCGATCAAGGGCCGTTCGGCGAGCAGTGCCCGCAACATGTGCGCCTTGACCCACCGCCCAAGCCCCTTGCCGCGATACGCGGGTATCACGGCGGTGTCCTGCTGGACGGCCCACTCGGGATAATCGGCGTAGAGGTCCATCTGTGTCAGCGCGACAACCTCGCCTGTCGCCTCAGACAACGCAACCACCACCCGTTGCACGACGTTCCGCTCACGATGGCGAGCCTCAGCCTCGCGTACACGTTCGGCCGTCCACTCCGCAAGCCTGTACTCGGAGTCGCCGGCAGGCGCATCGCGCATCACATGCAGCGCGCGAGCGTACGAAGCCACCAGCTCGTCAGGTGCGGCTCCCACCCACTCCGCCACCCTGAAACCGTCAGGAGCAGGCACGTCCCAGAGCACCGGGTCGACACCGCGGATGTCCAATGTCTGCGCGAGTGTCGACTTGGAGATGCGCATCCCCACCGCGACCGCCCACTGCGCGCCCGGTCCGCCCTTGGAAAGTTCCCAGCCCTCCACGAGCTTCCTGCCGCGCGCTTCGAGTTCCGGCAGCAGCGCCTTGAGCACCGCGGTCCCCACACCCTCACGCCGCCGCCGCGGTGCCACAGTGATCGTCGTCAGCGCCAGATGCTCGTTCTCGTCAGGCGGGAAGTAGACGACGGCCTTGGCCACCAGCTCGCCATCACGACGGGCGATCCAGTACCCCCGAGGCCCCAGACTCGGGGCAAGCTGCCGCAGACTGGCCACCCAGTCGTCGTAGTCGAGCACCACTGGATCCGGGCGATCCATACGCAGAGCGGCCACCGACAGCTCGTAGAGCGCCCTCAGGTCCGCCGGTGCGGCTTGATCAGCCTCGAACGGTTGCAGTTCGAACTTCCTGGTCATTTCCGATCCCCACACTCTCCCCGACACGACGTGGAGGCACGCACACGATTGCCAGCACGCCAATCATCGCCAAACCAAAGACGGCCAAGCTCATCAGGAACATGATCCCGACGTGAAAGCCCGAACCGAGCGCCAACGCCCACCATCGTGCCCGCGCACCGCTCCACAGCAGAACCACGAGCACCAGCTGGGCTCCGATCACCGACCAGCTCACGGCGGCGACCACCCAGTACGTGCGTAGGACGGGCTCCAGGAGGTCCCGCACGGAGGCCGAGAAGCCCGCCTGGGGGTAATTCACGATCACGAACATCGCACTTCCCTGACGCCACAGGGGGTCCGAGAGCTTGGAGACCACCGCGCCGAGGTAGATGACGGAGAGCTGTAGCCGGAGCGCGTACCGGGCGGCGAATGCCGCACCCCTCCAGACGGGAGGCAGCGGTGTACGAGGACGCGTCCACTGCCACCGCCGGTCATCCCCTAGACACATCGGGATCAGCAGCATGGAGGCGAGCATGAGGGCCCGTTCCCCGCCGTTCGGCACTGGGACCGCGACGACCGAACTGAACGCGACGTACCAGTGCGGAACACAGAGGAACCTGGGCCGGTACCCCGACATCACGGCCAGCAGCACGCCGATCGTCATGATTCGGCTGATGATCATCCCGTGGCTGGACCCGCCGGTCAGGCACCACAGTGAAAGCGACCGCATCCCGTCACAACGCACGCCGTCCGGTGGGCTCAGCACAGGGGAGAACAGCACGGCGTCCGGGCTGAACGCCAAGGTGGAAAGTTGGGCGAGCGCGAGCAGGAAACGGCCGACAGCCAGCCCTGGGCCGCGCGGCTCCGTGCGCAGGGCGATCCGCCCGAGCCTCGCGGGAACGTCTCCGAACCGCGTCATCGTCATCCGCAATCGATGTCCACCAATGCGATGCGATGCACGCGCATGGCCAAGGCCGGCAGCCGACCGGCTGGCGGCAGGTCGGTGTGTTCGACGGCCAGCGCGAGGTGCCCGCAAAGGAGATGGCTCGCGGACTCGTTCCTCAGCCGATGGACGTCGTCCACGACGAGATCCAGGCCACAGGCCAGCGTGTTCTCCCTCGAACAGACCTGCCACCGCGCGTCGGGCACGCGACGCGCGAACTGCCACGCCTCGGCGTAGCGAACCTCGACGCCATTCCCCAGGCCGCGGTACTCGACGTCCTCGAGCGGCTGGAGAACGTGCCCCGGCTCCGTCACGCGGTAGGCCACGACGGAGTCGCGCTCCAGTCCGGTGAAGAACCTCCAGTGTTGCGGCCACATCACGGAAAAGCCGCCCAGCCCGGGAACACCGAGCTGAGCAAGCCATCCCAGGACGAACCCGGCCACCAGCACCAATGCCGTGAGGCCGAGACCTCGGATAGTGCCGGCGACATCGACCGGGTCGTCGCCGGAAGAACTGTTCGATCCGTTCAACAGGTCAGGGTTCGATCGGCCCGGAGCCGATGCTGTCACCAGGCGGGCCCACGAGGACCGTGTTCTGGACCTCCGGCGCCTTGCTCTGAGACTCCCCCGCGGAGGCGGCGCCCACAGCCCACACCGAACCGAAGGCCGCTGCCACCAGCACCAGGCCGACGATCGTCTTCTTCTTCAACTCATGCCCCCTAGAAGAACGCTTCTTCCACGCTGTCCAACACGACAGCCAGCAACTAATTCAGCGCCCGTGACTACTCAAGCGCTACGAGGAGCCTACTCAGTGCTACCGCGGTAAGTATGCTGAACGGGTGGACGTGGAGTTTTGCCTGCTCGGGCCATTCGAAGTTCTGCAGTCAGGTCAGCCTGTCAGGCTCGGCGGAGCGCGCCAGCGCAAGCTCCTAGCGATCCTTCTTCTCAACGCGAACCGGGCCGTCCCGGTCGACCAGCTCGTCGACGCGCTCTGGCACGACCCACCCAGCTCGGTGCGTCAGCAGATCCACAACTCGGTTGGCGGTCTGCGCCGCACGCTGGCCGATCTCGCGTGTGACGCCCGAATCACCAGAACCGACACCGGCTACCGGCTGGACGTCGCCGAGGAGCTGACCGACCTCCACCACTTCCACGAAGGAAGCCGCGCCGCGCGCGAGGCAGAGGCTCTGGGCAGCCTGCCAGAGGCGATCAAGCTGCTCAGCTCTGCGTTGTCGGCGTGGCGTGGTGAGGCACTGAGCGGTCTGGACGGCCTGGCCATCGAGACAGTCGCGGCGAAACTGAACGAGAGCAGGCTCACCGCCCTGGAACTACTCGCCGCCTACCGAATGCGCGTGCGGGAGTACGGAGCGATCATCGCTGAGCTCACCCCACTCGTCCAGCAGCATCCGCTGCGGGAGTCGTTGCGCGCGGGTCTCATGCGAGCGCTGTACTTGAGCGGCAGGTCGGCGGACGCGCTCGCAGTCTACGAGGAGGGCAGGAACGCGCTCGTCGACGAACTCGGTCTCGATCCCGGCACGGAGCTGCGTGACCTGCAGCTGGGAATCCTCAAAGGCACGGTCACGGTCGCCCCGCCGGAGCCGCCCGAGCAGAAGTCGAGTCCACCCGACCGGCGGTTGTCCCGGTTCTACCTCCCACACGACACCAACGACTTCTCCGGACGGTCAAGGGAGCTCGACGAGCTGGCCGAAAAGGTCCTCCGCACCGAACCGACCACGCTCGTGATCTCGGCCATCGACGGAATGGGCGGCGTCGGCAAGACAACCCTCGCCGTGCACTTCGCCCACCAGGTCGCGGACCAGTATCCGGACGGCCAGTACTTCGTCGATCTGCACGGGTTCAGCGCGGGTGTCGAGCCCCTCTCAGCCGAGCAAGCGCTCGAACAACTGCTGCGCGACAGCGGGGTACCACCCGAGCTGATCCCGTCGGGAGCGCAGGCCCGCGGCGCGCTCTGGCGTTCCCAGCTCGCCGGCACTCGGAGCCTCGTGCTGATAGACAACGTCGTCGACGCGGCGCAGGTCCGTCCGCTGTTGCCGGGCAGCGCGGGCGTGCTGGTCGTCGTCACGAGCAGGCGAAGACTCACTGCTCTGGACGGCACTGTGCCTGTGTCGCTCGACGTGCTTCCTCCCGACGAAGCGGTGAGCATGTTCGCCGGCGTGATCGGTGAGCGCCGGGCGAGCCAGGAACCGGAAGCCGTCGCCGAGGCCGTGCGGCTGTGCGGCTATCTGCCGCTCGCGATCCGCATTGCCGCGGCCCGGTTGCGCGACCGTGGCAGCTGGACCGTCGCGGACCTGGTCGGCCGCATCCGCGGCCATGCGCATCGAGCCCGCTTCCTGCAGATCGAGGACCGCAACGTGATGGCGGTGCTGAAGCTCTCGCACCGCTACCTGCCCGCGTTGCAGAGCAAGGTCTTCCGCCTGCTGAGCCTGCACCCCGGTACCGAGTACGACGCTTGGTCCACAGCGGCACTGGCCGGCATCACGGTCGAGCAGGCGGAGTCCTGTCTGGACGAACTCTTTGACTTCAACCTGCTGAAGCAGAACTCACCGGGTCAATACCACTTCCACGATCTGGTGCGGGACTGCGCCATCCAGCTGCTCAACGAGACGGACTCCGCGCCGGAGCGACAAGCCGCGTCACACCGCCTGCTCGACTACTACCTGGCCGCCACCGAGGAGTGGTGCCGCACGCTCTCAACCGCTTCGTCCCACAGCAGGTTCAGCGACAACCTGCCACACCAGGAGGTGCGCCCCGTCTCCTCCTCCACGGACGCGGCAGCCGTGCTGGCCCTGGAGTTCGCGAACCTCACCGCCGTCGCTCGATTCGCCGCAGACAACGGCTGGCACGGTCACGCGTGGCGGCTCGTGTGCGCAATGGAGCCGTACCTGACGCTGAACAACTACGGCGGCCAGTCCTACGAGCTGTACGCCGCCGCAGCTGAGGCGGCGAACAGGGACGACGACTCGGTCGGCGAGTCGCTCTGCTGGTCCGGGCTCGCGGCGGTGTGCCGCGAGCGCGGCCACAAAGAGGAGTCGATCCTCCACATCGGCACCGCCCTGGAGCTGGTGCGAAAGGCCCGCGACTACCAGCGCGAGTCCGCACTGCTCATCCACCTGGGACTCATGTACCTGGACCAGGACAACTACGTTGCGGCGGAAGAGCACTTCCGCGCGGCCCAGGCACTCATCGCTCACGACGACAGGAACCCGAACCACTCGACGATCACGAACAACCTGGCGGTGGTGTTCCGCGAACTGGGCAGGTTCGACGAGTCGCTCTATCACCTGAACCGCTCCCTCGAGCTAATGCCGCCGAAACACGTCGTCGGCCGCCTCGTGACCACGTGCAACATCGGCATGGTTCAGCACGCACAAAGAAGACACGAGGAAGCCGCGCGCACGTTGGACGAAGTGTTGTCCGCCTGCAAGGCGATCGACTACCAGCCCGGCATCGCCCTGGCACATGTGGCCCTATGCAACGTGCACCGCGCACTGGGCAACCCGACTACCTCGGTAGAGCACGGCCGCTCCGCCCTCACCCTGGCGCGCCAGCTGCATATGCACAGGGTGGAGTGCGAAGCGCTCAGCTCCCTGGCAGAAGCCGCCCTCGCCGCCGAGGACGTGAACCACGCCGAAAAGGTCTACACACAGGCATTGGAGCGCTCCACGCACTTCTCGTTCGCGAGGTTCGAAGCGCGCGCGCTGGAGGGCCTCGCCCACGCTGCCAGGGCCCGTGGAGACATTGCCGAGGCAACAGCCCGCTGGCGCGGCGCCGTAGACCGCTATCCCCACGGCATGCACGACGCCACACACGCACAGCAGCACCTCGCCTCCATCGAGGACGAGTCCGCCACGTGCTTCCGCTGCGAGTAGCGAAACACCGACGCACGAGGGACAGCACTCCAGGGGTCGCCGCGCGTGAGTTGGTTCCCGTTGGGGCCCGCACCCCCAGTGCGGGCCCCGCGTACGATGCTGCCGCTACGCCCTACCTGAATGGCATCAGTCTCCTACCCACGGTTCTGACCAACGTCCGCAACCAGTGATCACATTCATGTGCGATCAGCAGAAGCGACCCTCAGGACTGATGAACCACACGCTGGCGCTGCGTTAGGGACGTACTGACCTCGGATTGTTGAGGTTCACCCCGAGCAGTGGACACCGAGTTAGCAGGACCTGGGGTTCTGCTGGAAGGATGTCCTCATGCCTCCTCGTAAGCGCCGTTCGTACG
>NZ_QLTT01000023.1:1753-5207 GCF_003269295.1 Lentzea atacamensis
AAGAGATCGGTACGCTGTTGGGTCCTGAGAGAACACGTGAGTGTCTTTCAGTGATCGGCTCTCTGCCGCGAATGAACCACTTGGTCAATGGATCAGGCCGGCGTTCGCAGTGGTGTGGAGAGTTCTGATTGTTCTTTGAGAACTGCACAGTGGATGCGAGCATCTTTGTAGCAAGTTAGTAAGGGCATACGGTGGATGTCTTGGCACCAGGAGCCGATGAAGGACGTAGGAGACTGCGAAAAGTCTAGGGGAGCTGTCAACCGAGCTGAGATCCTAGAATTTCCGAATGGGGAAACCCGGCCCCAGTCATGTGGGGTCACCCATACCTGAACACATAGGGTATGTGGAGGGAACGCGGGGAAGTGAAACATCTCAGTACCCGCAGGAAGAGAAAACAACCGTGATTCCGTGAGTAGTGGCGAGCGAAAGCGGATGAGGCTAAACCGCGTCTGTGTGATACCCGGCAGGGGTTGCATTCGCGGGGTCGTGGGACCTCTTGGTCAGTTCTGCCGGACTGGCAACGAGTCAGAAAACGCATTGTTAGAGGAATACGTCTGGAAAGCGTGAGCGTAGAGGGTGAAACTCCCGTACTCGAAAACATAGCGTCTCGTTGGAGTGTTCCCAAGTAGCAGCGTACTCGTGGAATTCGCTGTGAATCTGGCGGGACCACCCGCTAAGCCTAAATACTCCCTGGTGACCGATAGCGGACTAGTACCGTGAGGGAAAGATGAAAAGTACCCCGGGAGGGGAGTGAAATAGTACCTGAAACCGTGTGCCTACAATCCGTCGGAGCCTTTAGGGGTGACGGCGTGCCTTTTGAAGAATGAGCCTGCGAGTTAGTGCTACGTGGCGAGGTTAACCCGTGTGGGGTAGCCGTAGCGAAAGCGAGTCTGAATAGGGCGTTTAGTCGCGTGGTCTAGACCCGAAGCGGTGTGATCTAGCCATGGCCAGGGTGAAGCGCGGGTAAGACCGCGTGGAGGCCCGAACCCACCAGGGTTGAAAACCTGGGGGATGAGCTGTGGTTAGGGGTGAAAGGCCAATCAAACACCGTGATAGCTGGTTCTCCCCGAAATGCATTTAGGTGCAGCGTCGTATGTTTCACCGCGGGGGTAGAGCACTGGATGGCCTAGGGGGCCCACAAGCTTACCGAAGTCAACCAAACTCCGAATACCGTGGTGTGAGAGTGCGGCAGTGAGACTGCGGGGGATAAGCTTCGTAGTCGAGAGGGAAACAGCCCAGAACGCCAGCTAAGGCCCCTAAGTGTGTGCTAAGTGGGAAAGGATGTGGGGTCGCACAGACAGCCAGGAGGTTGGCTTAGAAGCAGCCACCCTTTAAAGAGTGCGTAATAGCTCACTGGTCAAGTGGTCCTGCGCCGACAATGTAGCGGGGCTTAAGCACACCGCCGAAGCTGTGTCATTTCAGCCTTGTGCTGGGATGGGTAGGGGAGCGTCGTGTAGCGGTTGAAGCGGCGGAGGAATCCAGCCGTGGACGCTATGCGAGTGAGAATGCAGGCATGAGTAGCGAAAGACGAGTGAGAAACTCGTCCGCCGGATGACCAAGGGTTCCTGGGCCAGGCTAATCCGCCCAGGGTAAGTCGGGACCTAAGGCGAGGCCGACAGGCGTAGTCGATGGACAACGGGTTGATATTCCCGTACCCGTGTGAACGCGCCCATGACGAACCTTGTGATACTAACCGCCCAAAGCGCCTTGCGATGTCCTTCGGGACTAGCGGGGTTGTGGAGCGCGGGAACTGAACTTGTAGTAGTCAAGCGATGGGGTGACGCAGGAGGGTAGCTCCGCCAGTGAGTGGTAGTACTGGTGCAAGCGTGTAGGGAGTCTTGTAGGCAAATCCGCAACTCATTAAGGCTGAGACGTGATGCGTAGCCGATTGAGGCGAAGCAGAGTGATCCCATGCTGCCGAGAAAAGCCTCTAGCGAGTGTTCATGCGGCCCGTACCCCAAACCGACACAGGTGGTCAGGTAGAGAATACCGAGGCGATCGGGCGAACTGTGGTTAAGGAACTCGGCAAAATGCCCCCGTAACTTCGGGAGAAGGGGGGCCGTAGCGCTTGAAGCCTCTTGCAGGCTAGGGCGAGACGGCCGCAGAGACCAGCGAGAAGCGACTGTTTACTAAAAACACAGGTCCATGCGAAGTCGCAAGACGATGTATATGGACTGACGCCTGCCCGGTGCTGGAACGTTAAGGGGACCGGTTAGTCCTTCGGGGCGAAGCTGAGAACTTAAGCGCCAGTAAACGGCGGTGGTAACTATAACCATCCTAAGGTAGCGAAATTCCTTGTCGGGTAAGTTCCGACCTGCACGAATGGCGTAACGACTTCTCGACTGTCTCAACCGCAGGCCCGGCGAAATTGCATTACGAGTAAAGATGCTCGTTACGCGCGGCAGGACGGAAAGACCCCGGGACCTTTACTATAGCTTGGTATTGGTGTTCGATTCGGCTTGTGTAGGATAGGTGGGAGACTGTGAAGCTGGCACGCCAGTGCTGGTGGAGTCGTCGTTGAAATACCACTCTGGTCGTATTGGATGTCTAACCTCGGTCCGTGATCCGGATCAGGGACAGTGCCTGGTGGGTAGTTTAACTGGGGCGGTTGCCTCCCAAAGAGTAACGGAGGCGCTCAAAGGTTCCCTCAGCCTGGTTGGCAATCAGGTGTTGAGTGCAAGTGCACAAGGGAGCTTGACTGTGAGACTGACGGGTCGAGCAGGGACGAAAGTCGGAACTAGTGATCCGGCCATGGCTTGTGGAAGCGTGGTCGCTCAACGGATAAAAGGTACCCCGGGGATAACAGGCTGATCTTGCCCAAGAGTCCATATCGACGGCATGGTTTGGCACCTCGATGTCGGCTCGTCGCATCCTGGGGCTGGAGTAGGTCCCAAGGGTTGGGCTGTTCGCCCATTAAAGCGGTACGCGAGCTGGGTTTAGAACGTCGTGAGACAGTTCGGTCCCTATCCGCCGCGCGCGTAGGATACTTGAGGAAGGCTGTCCCTAGTACGAGAGGACCGGGACGGACGGACCGCTGGTGTGCCAGTTGTTCTGCCAAGAGCATTGCTGGTTGGCTACGTTCGGAAGGGATAACCGCTGAAGGCATCTAAGCGGGAAGCTCGTTCCAAGATGAGGTATCCCACTCTTCGTGAGTTAAGGCCCCCAGCTAGACCACTGGGTTGATAGGCCAGAGGTGGAAGACCGGTAACGGTTGGAGCTGACTGGTACTAATAGGCCGAGGACTTGTTACAAAGACGCTACGCATCCACTGTGCGGTTCTGGAAGAACAACCAGGACCGATCGCGGCCCCGCGGGGTTGCTGGTTGTAATTTCATAGTGTTTCGGTGGTTATAGCGTTGGGGAAACACCCGGTCCCATTCCGAACCCGGTAGTTAAGCCCTTCTGCGCCGATGGTACTGCACTGGTTACGGTGTGGGAGAGTAGGTCGCCGCCG
>NZ_QLTT01000024.1 GCF_003269295.1 Lentzea atacamensis
TTGACAGGGTGGCACGCATTGGCTAGCGTTGCCCCCATCGCAGTCATCGCAGGAGTTGCAGGCGGGACAGCGGCAGACAGCAGAAAGCCCCGGCGGTGCGGCAACACCAGCCGGGGCGGTCAGATCACATCGAGCCTTCTGGAGCTTCGGATGCAGAACGAGGGTACCCGGTTCTTCCGGGTCAAGGCAGTCGCTGAACGGTATGACGTCTCGGTCCACACCATCTACCGCGCCATCAAGGCGGGCCAGCTGGACGCCTACAAGATCGGTGGCGCCATCCGCGTCCCGGAGCAGTCCCTCCGCGTGTTCGACGAGGCGTGCGCCGAGGCCGGTTTCCAGGCGTTCGTGGTGGGCGACGAGCAGCCCGAGGCCGCCGACCGCGCCGAGAACGCGACCGCCGAGGAGGTGGCGGCGCGATGAACACGACCGCCTCCGCGACCGTCAACGACGTCGCCACCAAGTTCATCCCGGCCACCCGGCCCGCCTACGTCACCACGCCCGTGGTCGCCAGCATCAACGTCACGATCCCGCTGGACCGGGACGACCTGGTGGCGCTGATGTTCTTCTGCCACACCGACCCCGGTTTCGCGACCGACTCCGCTGACGATGACTACCTGCGGTTGCTGATCGTGGACACCGTCGTCAACGGCGGTCTCACGTTCGTGGACGAGACGCGAGGCGAGATCGAGGAGATGAGCACGAACGACCCGCGCCGCGTGGCGCTGGAGTTCTGCCGCCACCTGGTCGCGCGGCTGTTCCCGGACGTCCCAGCGCAGACCCGCCGGCCGAACACGCGGCGCGCCATCACGGCCGCTCCGGCGACGCTGGTTCGAGAGCTGGTGAACGCATGAGCGCGCCCACGATGACGCCGTGCGCAGCTGCGCCGGAGCCCGTGCCCTCCGTGTCCGTGAAGGCGTTCGAGCACGAGGACGGCCTGTACGCGATCGAGTTCACGAGCCCGGTCCTGCCGCGTCCGGTGGAGCTGCGCAGTCAGGGTGAGGTCGCCGCCGCGCTGCACCTGGCCGGACAGCCGCTCTCGCGCACGCTCACCGTGCGCCAGGTGGCCGACCTGGTCGTGTACGCGCTGGTGACGGTAGGCGTGGACGCGGTCCGGACGCACGACCGCGCTAGCCGCGTGGCGGTGCGCACGATGATCGAGCACCACGACCGCACGGGCCAGGTTCTGGACGGCCTGCTGCCGTGGTCCGAGCGGCGGCACCAGCTGTGCACGGACCTGGCCTCGCGCCTGACCTACCGAGCACAGCCGATCTGCGAGGTGCTTCGGGTCCGCGCAGACGCGGTTCCCGCCGACCTCGGCTGACCCCGCAGACCGGGCCTGTCCGGTGGTGCTCGAACCGCCACCGTGCCCGCTGTTCCGGGTGCGTCCAGAACGCTCCCGCCGGGCAGGCCCCTCCCCCCTGTTTCCGCATTACCCGGCCCGCGCGCACCGTTCCCGGCGACCGGTTCCGGAGCAGGTCAGCCACCCCGTAGACCCACCCAGACACACCGTGTCCGGCCGCGCTCACCGCGACCGTTCCCCGCGCTTCCCGACTCTTCCCGGAGGACCGCGTTCATGAACGCCCCCAGGCCCGTTTCCCCTCTTCCCAGGCCGTTCCCGCTCGACCTCAACACCGTGATCGCGACCTTGTACGTGGGTGGGCTCGACCCCGAGGTCTGGCACACCGCCGGACCCGCGCGCATGGCCGCCTACGTCACCGCCGTCGCCACCGACCCGCGCTGCCGGATGCCGGAACTGGTCGCGCTCGTGAACGCCGCGCGACAGGCCGGACCGCCCTGGGTCCTGCCGGACTACCTGGCCGACGTCGAGGCGTTCGCGCCCGCCGTCGTCGCCGTCCTCGGCAACTGACCCGCCCGCCCATCCGACCGACCAGGAGCGCCGTCGTGACCCACGCGAGCACCACACCCCCGACCGGACCCGCGTCCGGCGGGCGGCGGCTGTACCCCGTCACCGAGGCGGACAGCGGCAATGGCACTGCCGACGGCAGGCCTGACACCCCGATCGCTCAGGCACAACGCGGCAACGGCACTGCCGCCGTGGTGGCCCTGCCGGAGCGGCAGACGGCAACGGCAGACGGCAGCGTCGGCCAGGCGGACGCGGCGGCACTGGACGCGGCAGCCGCCGGGCAGATCGCCCGCGCGCGGTTGTGGCTGCCCTCGATCGAGTCGGTCGCGTTCGACTGCTACCTCGGCAACCTGGCCGACCGGATGGACCCGCACACCGAGGCCGACCCGGTGGGCGTCTTGGCCTCCCTCGTCAGCGCGGCCGGCGTGTACCTCGGCCCTGGCCCTCACCTGCAACTCGGGTTCGAGCGGCACCCGCTGTTGGTGTGGCCGCTGCTCATCGGCGCGACCGGTCTCGGACGCAAGGGCACCGCCACCAACGCCGCGCTGACCCTGGTTGGCATGGCGGACAACAGCTTCCGGGCCAGCAACGTCCACAGCGGCCTGTCCACCGGTGAGGGCCTGGCCGCCGTGTTCGCCGCCGATGCCGAGGACGGCAAGGCGGGCAGCAAGCCGCGGCTACTGCCCGAAGGTGACTGCCGCCTGCTCGCGGAAGAGCCGGAGTGGGCAACGGTGATGGCGCGCATGAAGCGCGAGGGCAACACCCTGTCCGCGACGCTGCGCGCGGCCTGGGAGGGCGGCAACCTGTCCACCCTCAACGTGGACGCCCGCATGGCCCGACAGAGCCACCTCGGCATCGTCGCCCACATCACCCCCGGCGAGTTCACCGCCAAGGTGTCCGCCTCGGACCTGGCGGGCGGCACCTACAACCGGTTCCTCCCGGTCGCCGTTGCCGCATCGAAGTTCTTCCCGGCCGCGCCGGACGCGCAGCTGATGACGGAGCTGGCCGCGTCGCTGGCCGAACGGTTGCGCCGCGCCTCCCAGCTCGGTGCGCTCGGCTGCACCGAGGCGGCAGAGCTGGAGTGGAAGCGCCTCCAGCTGGAGTTCACGGGTCACCTGGGACGTGACCGCCCGCAGGTGGACGAGTTCATCTCGCGCGCCGGGGTGACCTGCCTGCGCATCGCCGCTATCTACGCCGCGCTTGACCGTACGGACCGCATCACCCCGGCGCACATGGCCGCCGCCGCCGCGCTGGTCCGCTACTCGATCGCCTCCGCCCGCTCGGTCCTCGCGCCGAACGACGCGGCGGCAAAGGTCCTGGCCTACGTCACCGCCGCCGGGCCGGACGGCTGCACCGCCACCGAGATCACAAAGGAGGTGTTCAAGGGCAACACCAAGCGCGCCGGGGTCGACGTGACGCAGCTGCTCGGACAGCTCTGCGAAGCCGGACGGCTCACCAGCGCCACCCGGCCCGGCAAGGGACGGCCGACCGTGCTCTACACGGCTGTCACGTCCCCCTGACGAATTAAGTCCGGGGCGCGTTTGCGCAGGTCAACCGCTACGCACCCCGGTGTCAGGTCCCCTTAATTCGTCAGCTACGAAGAAAGTCCACCTAAATAACCGCAGGTCAGGAGGCTTATTTCGTTAATTCGTCAAGTTCGTCGGGCTAGCGCCCCGGCCGCGCCTAGCAGCCTGACGCGCTAGACCTAGCGCCTCGGCTAGCGCCTCACCCTGTCGCCCACCTGCGGCCTAGCGCCTAGCAGCCCTCCGCGCACACCACGCGAAACCCCTTGCACACCAACGAACACGACACCCACCACGGGTGCCCGTGACGGCCGAACACGGCCGCAGACAGCCCAGAGAGGACACCACCGGTCATGGCACGCCACACCACCACCCACCCCGGCGCAGACCAGCCCCGGACCCTCCTCAGCGTCGAGGAGGCCGCACGACGGCTGTCTGTCGGCCGCACCACCATGTTCAACCTGATCAAGTCCGGCCAGGTCGCGTCAGTCCAAATCGGACGCCTACGGCGCATCTCCACGGCGGCCTTGGCGGACTACGCAACCAGGCTGGCCGCCGGACCCGAGGCGGCCTAACCACGGCCCTACTACCCCCGCGCGGGCTAGTAGGGCAGGCCTTCCACGACGGGGAAGAGGCAGGGAAGCAGCCAGGGACCCGCCAGGGAGGCAGGGATTTTTCCCTGACTGCCTCCCTGAGCAACTTCCCCGGGATGACCAGCCCAGACCCCGATCAGGGAGGCAGGGACGCATCTCCCCAGGTAGCCGCTGGACCCCCGAAAACGGCCCTTCTGCACCCCCGTCCCTGCCTCCCTCCCTCTTCCCCGAACCGCAGGGGACGTGACACACCAACCACCCGAGGAGACACCACACATGGCACGCAAGAAACGGCCCGAGGGCACCCGCGCCCCCAACGGCGCGAGCAGCATCTACTACGGCGCAGACGGCAAGTGGCACGGCCGCGTCACGATGGGCGTGC
>NZ_QLTT01000025.1 GCF_003269295.1 Lentzea atacamensis
GGTCAGCGTTAGCGTGTCGAGCCCAATTCCCAAGCAGTAGGGCGAAACTCGATCCTCAGCCCGCGCCTTTTCGAGCGTCCTGTAAAGCGACCATTCTTCATAGTTGATCGGCTCACCCTGGCTGCCGTCGCGCTCTGGTTCGCCCAGTAGCTCTTCAGAGTACTCCCGAACCATGTTGCGCCAGAGGTCAAAGTCGTTCGTGGTGTCCCAGGCTGCAACGCTTGAGGGCTGAAATTCGCCCGCCGGAATGAGGCCATAGATTCCGGCCGCCGTCGCCACCTTTGCAGGATCCCGCCAGTGCAGCAGGAACGTTGCGCGTCCAGTGTCGCGCTGCCGCCGCAGAGTGAGAGTCTCGATCGCAGGCATGACTGCCCTGCGCCTCAAGTCGAACGGGTCGCCAATTAGCGCACGGAGCGGCAAAGCCGACCAATCCGGCACCTCGTCTGCCGGGCCTTCCCGCACAACCTCCGCCAATTCATGGGCCGCAGCTTCCGACGCGTCCAGCTTGTCGAAGTATGTCCCCAGACCGAAGTCCAGCCACGCATCACCCGACCGCAGATTTGCCCCTAGCAACCGATAGCTAGCGCGGTTTTCAAACAGCGATGGACGGTCAAGGTATCGAATCGCCGAGGTATAACGCTCAAACCTGCGACCCGGCGCACGCAGTGGCAACACACTTGCCGCCTCTGGCTCACCTCCAGTGACTTCGATCGGCACACGATCATCCGTCCAGCGCAGCTCGACATCCTCAAGAGGAATTGGCCTTTCAGGCATCCATTCAGGCTTTGCCATGAAAGTCACATCATCGCCTACATGAAATTCCCGGCTGTAGAGTTTCTTGGCCAACTGCGCCAGCTCGCCTCGGTGCCGATTCAGGTAGCGGCGACCACGCTTCCAATCGCCCTGGCTCACCTCGACAGGGTTGGCCGCATCCACGAGAGCGCCGGTAGAAGGTGGTGCAACAGGCTGCAACAGCTCCTGTGAGACTCCGACATGACTAGGCGGAATGTTCAACCGGTTGGCGATGCGCAACAGGGTCTCAAGATCCCGCACCTGACGCTGTCCGGTTTCGATCTTTGAGACATAGGACTGATCGAGGTTCAGCAGCTTCGCCAGGTCGCCCTGGTTGAGACCGTTGGCCTGTCGGTACTCCTTCAGCACTTCTGCCAGGAGGCCCGTGTTGAGACCTGCCTCGGACGTCGGCCTGGACAGCCACTGTCCATCGGTTTCCATCTACTCCCCTGCCTCTTGTTTGTCGCCTGACCTGCACTTATGCCAGGCAGTCATTCCAAGCGCGTGGTAGGACAACCAGTCTTTGGACACCAGGTACCCGCCGAACAGATGCTGATTGCATGAAAGCCAGCAACAGCAGCCAACACGGCGACACCAGCCACTCACTCCACAGGCAAGCGACGCTCGATGTCTGCGAGTCGGCCGCTGATCTCGTGGAGCAACCGCAGGACCTCCCCGAGGTCGCCGGACCTGGTGGGTGGCAACGGTTCCGCAAGATCAGCGGGGTTCAGATCACTTCGGACGAACGTTCCACTACCCGGCCGGACGACCACGATGTCCTTGTCCCGCAACATGTTCAGCGCGCTTCGCACCGTGCCAACCGCCACGCCATAGGTCTCAGCGAGCACATGCAGCGCGGGGAGCTGGTCGCCGGGCGCGTACTCACCAGCGCCGATCGCTCTGGTGATCAGGTCAACCACCTGCAAGTACGGCGGTCGTGCGTCGTTCGGGTCCCGTTTTCCCATGTCAACCAGCCTACCGTCACCGTTCCAACCGTTCCAGACATGCACCTGTTGACAGGGTGGCACGCATTGGCTAGCGTTGCCCCCATCGCAGTCATCGCAGGAGTTGCAGGCGGGACAGCGGCAGACAGCAGAAAGCCCCGGCG
>NZ_QLTT01000026.1 GCF_003269295.1 Lentzea atacamensis
CAATGCCGGGAAGTTAGGGAGTGGGCGGAGCTGTCAACCTGCTGGGATGGGCAACAGGGTTCCTGCTAGAACAACGTCGACCAAGATCGATGAACAGCAGGAACCCCGTTGGAACACCAGTCTGTCATCACGCGCTGCGTTCGCGTGGCCCAGGGCCGCTTCGCGCCCGGCCATCTCGGTGAACTGACCCGCCTCATCCCGTTCGATCTGGTCGATGCCGCACTCGCCTCGACCAGATCGACTCAGCAACGGCTGCGGGACCTGCCGTCCCGCGTGGTGGTCTATCTGCTGATCGCGGCCGGCCTGTTCACCGAGCTGGGCTACTGCCAAGTCTGGGCCAGGCTGGTCGCCGGACTCGACGGCATCCCGGTCGCCACCCCGAGTTCCTCCGCGCTGGCCCAGGCCCGCCGCCGGGTCGGAGCCGCCGCGCTGGCCGCGGTGTTCGGTCTGCTCGCCGGTCCCGCGGCCGGCGCGGCCCGGTGGCGGTCGCTGCTGATCTGCGCGATCGACAGCACCACGTTGTTCGTCCCGGACAGTGAAGCCAACCTGACCCGTTCCCCTTACCAGGGCGGCGGAAACGGCCCCTCCGGCTATCCCATGCTGCGGCTGATGGCAGTGGTCGCCTGCGGCACCCGCACCGTCATCGACATCGCGTTCGGGTCCTGGCGGGTCGGCGAGACCAGCATGGCGCCACGCCTGTTCGGGTGCCTGCGGCCGGGGATGCTGTTGCTGGCCGACCGCAACTTCGCCGTCGCCGACCTGATCGGACGCATCGCCTCCACCGGAGCGGACCTGCTCATCCGCGCCAAGAGCAACCGGGTCCTGCCCGCGATCACCCGGCTGCCCGACGGGTCCTGGCTGACGCGGCTGGGCGGGATCGAGGTGCGGGTGATCGAGGCCGAGATCACCGCCACCCTCGGCGGCCGCAAGAAGCACACCGGCCACTATCGGTTGCTCACCACCCTCACCGACCACCGCACCTACCCCGCTAAAGAGATCGTCGCCCTCTACCACCAGCGCTGGGAGATCGAGACCACGTTCCTGGAGATGAAATCCACCCTGCTGGGCGGCCGGGTCCTGCGCGCACGGACCCCGGCCGGGATCGAGCAGGAGATCTACGCCCTGCTGGCCGGCTATCAAGCCTTGCGGCTGGCGATGGCCGACGCGCTGCTCGGACAGGACACCCCGCCTGATCGGGCCGGGTTCACCATCGCGCTCAACGCGGCACGTGACCAGCTCATCCAGGCCGCGGGCGTCATCACCGACACCGTCGTGGACCTCGTCGGCGCGATCGGGCACGCAGTACGAACCGGTCTGCTCGCCCGCCGCCGCACCCGCGTCTGCCCACGAGTGGTCAAACGCGCTATCTCCAAACACCGCGCCAAAGGCCAGATCGACCGCACCAACCACCAAGCGACGATCACCATCACGATCATCACCGAGTTGACACGCGACCCATGACCCCTAACTTCCCGGCATTG
>NZ_QLTT01000027.1 GCF_003269295.1 Lentzea atacamensis
TGAGGTTCACCCCGAGCAGTGGACACCGAGTTAGCAGGACCTGGGGTTCTGCTGGAAGGATGTCCTCATGCCTCCTCGTAAGCGCCGTTCGTACGCGGCCGAGTACAAGGTCGAGGCTGCGCATCGTGTGATCGATTCCGGCCGGACGATCAGCGAGGTTGCCCGCGAACTGGGGATCGACGCGGGAATGTTGAGCGTCTGGGTCAAGGACGAGCGGCGCCGGATCGCCGCGGCCGAGGCCTGCGGGGACACGCCCCTGGAGGCGGCCGAGCAGGCCGAGCTGCAGCGGTTGCGCAAACAGGTCGCCGAGCTCGAGAAGGACAACGCGTTCCTGGTAAAAGCCTCGGCGTACTTTGCCGCGATGCAGAAGAACCGGCCCGGTTCGCTCTGATGGCCAAGTACGCCGGCCCCGACGACATCGCTGGCGTCACCGGCACAGCCGTGCTCGAAGGCGAACGCTTCGCGATCCGACGCATGGCGCGGCTGCTGACGGTGTCCGCCTCCGGCTACTACGCCTACGTGAAACGGTGTGCCGCAACGGTGTTGACACCTCGTCAGCAGCGCCGCGCGGACCTGGAGGTGAAGATCACCCAGGCGCACAAGGACTCCCGCGGCACCTACGGATCGCCACGGATCACCGCGGAACTGCGGGATCAGGGCGAGGTGGTCAGCGCCAAAACCGTCGCCAAGGTCATGGCCGGGATCGGGATCGAAGGCATCAGCCCACGCACGTTCAAGGTCAGAACGACGGTCTCCGACCCGGCGGCGGCATTCCCGCCGGATCTCGTCGACCGCGAGTTCGACCAAGGCCGCCTGGACGCCGTGTGGCTCACCGACATCACGTACTTGTCCTGCGGTGAGGGCGAGATGTTCTTGTGCGCGATCCGCGACGGGCACTCGCGCACGGTGCTCGGCTACAGCGTCGCCGGCCACATCGGTGCCGAGATGGTCACCACCGCCATCGAGGCGGCCGTGGCCGTCCGCGGCGGTGAATGTCGTGGCACGGTCCTGCATTCCGACCGCGGCGGCGAGTACACGGCGAATCTGACCGCACAAGCGTGCTTGCGGCACGGGCTGCGCCGATCGATGGGCGCGACCGGGATCTGCTGGGACAACAGCCCCGCCGAGTCGTTCTGGTCGACGTTCAAACACGAGCACTACTACCGGCACGTCTACGCCACGAAGACGGAACTCGTTGCCGCAGTTGACAATTGGATCCGTTTCTACAACAGTACGCGCCGGCACTCCAAGCTCGGGATGCGCAGTCCCAGCGACTACGAGAATTCACTCCGAGCGGCTGCCTGAATCTCTTACGCCCCGTCCACCGTTCGGGGTGAACCTCA
>NZ_QLTT01000028.1 GCF_003269295.1 Lentzea atacamensis
CGGCTGACTGCCCCTCGAGGGCGTGTCATCGACAATCTTGTTGTAACGGTATGGCTTGAAACTGCTGTTGTTGTTGAAGTAGGGATACGGCACCTTTCGGTAGACCGTTTGTGGTGGTGCCTGCTCGTAAGCCCAGTAGCTGGTGCGTGATGCGTCCGCCCATTTGTCGAAGATAAGCACATGGCCGTTCTCGTTCTCGCTTCCGGGGCCGCCGTTCAACATGATGTCGGCAGTCTTCAACTCATCCTTGGTGATCGGATGCGACACACCTGGCAGTGTCACGGTGTTGAGCCCTCCATACATATCAGGCTCAATGTTCCACGCCATCGTGACGTAACCAGAGCAATCGCGGCGGTATCCGTCCTTATATGGCGCATACATGCTGTACGGCACTGGCGGGTTCAACCACTTACTTGCCCTGGCGATGACTTCGGACCGGGTTACGGACGCAGCCGAGGCTGACACTTCTTGCGCCTCAGCCATGCTCATGCCTTGTCCTTGGCCCCCATGTTCTGGTGCGGCATGCGTCACAGGCGCCAGCATCGTGAACGCGGACGTCACCATCACAGCCAGAAGCCCAACGCGTCTCAGCCCCTTGGCGGTACCCCTCTGAATGTTCATGTCACAGAACACTGCGAGGTCGACCTGTAAGCCCTCTGTAAGTTCACAGTAACGGGATTTACTGTGAACACATAGGCGTCACCTTGAAGCTCGCGTCTCATGAACAGTATTCGAAGGATCGGCATCGCAGTGTTCACTGCACTGCTTTCAACGCTGTCGGTGGCGACGACCGTGCTCGCCGCACCAGCTGATGTGCTGTCCACGGAACGGGATCGGGCGGCATTCGAAGCCGCTGGTGTCCAGGACGATTTCATCGCGGTGGCAGGTCCGGCCGCACAGCGCGTGCGCGACACTTACGACATCCCTGCGTCGGTGACCGTTGCGCAGGCCGCTCACGAGTCGGCGTGGGGCGGCAGCAAGCTGTCCGCCAACGACAAGAACTACTTCGGTTACAAGTGCGTGAGTCCCGGCGACCCTGGTCCGATCGCCGTCAGCTGTCGTGAGTACCAGACCGAAGAGTGCACGCCGACCTGCCACATCACCACCGCGTACTTCCGCGTGTACCGGTCGATGGAGGACTCGTTCCGCGACTATGGCCGACTGCTGACCACCAGCTCCCACTACACGGGGGCGCTGCCCTACAGACACCAGCCCGACGCGTTCATCCGCGAAGTCGCCAAGAAGTACGCAACTGATCCGAACTACGCCAACAAAATCATCAACCTGATGCAGGCGTACAACCTGTACCGCTTCGACACCTTCACGAGGAGCACTCAGTCA
>NZ_QLTT01000029.1 GCF_003269295.1 Lentzea atacamensis
GGTTTTCGTTGTGGGTCGATGAACGCGGGCGGCCGGAAGTGCGGTAGGCCGCTGATCATCTGGATCTGCCAGTGGGAGTGGTGGATGAGGTCGTGGTGGCGGCGGCAGAGCAGTACGAGGTTGTTGAGGTTGGTTGGGCCGCCGTTTGCCCAGTGGTGGATGTGGTGGGCTTCGCAGTGGCTGGGTGGTCTGGTGCAGCCGGGGAAGGCGCAGCCTTTGTCTCGGGCGGCGAGCATGCGGCGTAGTCCTGCGTTGAGGGCTCGGGTTTTGCGGCCGACGTCGTGGATCTGGGAGCGGCTGCCGAGCAGTATCGGGATCACGCCGGAGTCGCAGGCGATCTTGCGGGCCTGGTTCATCGGGAGGTGGTCGCCGTTGTCGAGCCGGGCGGTGCCGATGGCGGCGCGGAGCTTGTCGTAGTCGACGGTGACGGTGAGCTGGACGCGTTCGCCGCCGTGGATGCGGTGCTGGTCGGCGCGCAGCGCGAGGTCGACGATCTCGCAGAACGCGTCCCCTTCCCGCTCGGGCGCGAACCGGAGGTCGTCGGGGGCGGGTTTGGTCAGCGGGTCGAGCAGCGCGTCGAGCTTGGCACCGGTCTCCAGGTCGAGGTCGGCGAACAGCTGGTACCGGTCACTCTGTCTGCGGCGGCGCACGGTGTTGCGCGGCTGAACGGGTTCGGGGTCTTTGGGTTCGGGTCTGTCCTGGTCGAGGTGGTAGGCGAGGTTCTTGCAGAAGGCTTTGGCTGAGCGGGGTTCGTGTTCGAGTGCGTACCGCACGAGGTGTTCTTCGGCCACGGCGGGCAGTTCGGCCATCGCCTCGGCCAGAACATCGACGTGGTCTTCGGACAGCGCGCCCTCGGCCATCGCGGCCGCGATCCCAGGCAACACCGGCTCCATCAGGGAACCGGTCGGGGTCATCGTGGGACACAGGGCGGCTGCCTGCTTGAGCTTGCGGCGGGTGACCTTGGGATCCCAGTGCAGGGTGTGCTTGAAGACTTCGGCGAGATCCTTGTATCCCAAGGTTTCTGCTGCGCCCTGCTGCTGCAGCGCGCCGACGATCTCCACCACCTGGAACTGAAGCTGTTGCAGCGCGCGGACTTTCCGCTTGAGCTCGTCGAGGAGCTCAAGCGGGGTGGAGAGTCCGAGGGGTGGCATGCGTCCATTGTGGCAGGAACACGTGTTCGAATGCCATTCCACAATCGGGTGAACACGCAGGTCAGCGGCCCTATGGCACCGTGCGCGCACACTCTCTCTAGTGCGCA
>NZ_QLTT01000030.1 GCF_003269295.1 Lentzea atacamensis
GCGCGCTCGACAGGATTCGAACCTGTAACCTTCTGATCCGTAGTTGTCGGTAAGACCGTCCACAACAGTCCGTGTAGGTACGTTTCCCCTGGTAGAAGGCTCCGCGCGCAACGCTGGAGACTCCCGGAGAAACCCCGGACTGAGACCCACTTTGAGACCCGTTCCGGGCGGGTTAGGTCGCTCTCGCTGGGTTAGAAACCTAACCCGATGACCTCGGCAGGCGGCACGCTCGTGAGCTGCGGCGAGTTAGCGGGTTAGCTCGGTTACCTGAGGCTGAAGCAAGGGCGGCTGTAGCCGGAGGGGGCGGTGTTCGGCTGTCGCGGCGACCTAACTCCGGCTAGTGGTCGTGGCCCTAGCTCTAGGGTCCGTGCCTAGGGCTGTGCGCCGTCGCTGACCGGGCCGCTAGTGGCGCTAGGGCTAGACCCTGGCCCCTCTAGACCTAGACCCCTGCCTAGACGCCGGGACGTCGGGTGACCAGCGCCCTAGAGCCTAGAGGCCGTCCAGCGCGGAGCCCCTCTACAGCGGCTGGAACGGGGCGGGGGCACCCCTCCAGACCACCGAGCCACACCACCGCACGTGCTTCAGCCGCTCTACGGCCAGCACAGCGGCAAACGAGAGCCGTTCTCCGCCCGTTCGCGGGTTCCGTGGCGTGCCTCCCCGCCTCCCCGTCCGAGGGTCTTCCCTGGTCAACCCGCAGAGGCAGCGCGGGGAGTCGACCGGGGAGAACTCCCCGCGTCACGCTGCCCTCCCCGCCGTTCTCCCCGGTCACAGAGGGGACGTGACACCCCTCCGGGTTCAGCGCTTGTCTGGCATTGGTCCTGTCCTGCAGCTGCGCCGCGGGCGCCGCCGGCCAGGACCAAAGCGCAGGTCAGCGCGTTCCGCTTGATCGAGCAGCGTTGCGACACCAACCGGATTGGTCCAGCCCCCTACCGTTCCAGCCCTCATGTCCCGAGCCGCCACCAAACCGCCAGCTCACGCAGGGACGTGACACCCCCTCCGGCTACAGCCGTCGAACACGGGGCCGTGACGAACTTGACGAATTAACGAAATAAGCCTCCTGACCTGC
>NZ_QLTT01000031.1 GCF_003269295.1 Lentzea atacamensis
GCTTGTTGGTTAGCTGATGGTGGTGGTGCCGATGTTGTACCAGCCTTTCCAGCCGTTGGTGGTGTCGCTGATGTAGGCGTAGGCGGCGTAGCCGCGGGTGTCACGGGCGTGGACTTCGGTGATGTTGCCGGTGGCCTTGTAGACCGCGGCGGGGGTGCCGGTGAGCTGGGCGGTGCCGATCGCGGTCAGCGGGCTCCAGTTGGCGCCGGGGCTGAGGTAGGTGTGCAGCATGCGGCCGGTGGTGTCGCGGGCGAAGACCTCGGTCACACCGTTGGACTTGAACACCGCGGCGGGGTCGGAGTCCAGCACGGTGGAGCCGATGTTGAACCAGCCCTGCCAGCCGTTGGAGTTGTTGGAGATGTAGGCGTGGGCGAGGTAGCCGCGGCTGTCACGGGCGAAGACCTCGGTGACGTTGTTCTCCGCCCGGTACACCACGGCCGGGGTGCCGGTGAGCTGGGCGGTGCCGATCGCGGTCAGCGGGCTCCAGTTGGCGCCGGGGCTGAGGTAGGTGTGCAGCATGCGGCCGGTGGTGTCACGGGCGAAGACCTCGGTCACACCGTTGGACTTGAACACCGCGGCGGGGTCGGAGTCCAGCACGGTGGAGCCGATGTTGAACCAGCCCTGCCAGCCGTTGGAGTTGTTGGAGATGTAGGCGTGGGCGAGGTAGCCGCGGCTGTCACGGGCGAAGACCTCGGTGACGTTGTTCTCCGGCCGGTACACCACCGTCGGGGTGCCGGTGAGCTGGGCGGTGCCGATCGCGGTGATCGCTGACCACTGGTTGCTGCCTGGGGTGATGTAGGTGTGCACGATCCGGCCGGTGGTGTCACGGGCGAAGACCTCGGTCACACCGTTGGACTTGTAGATCGCGACCGGGTCCGAGGCCAGCACGGTGTCACCGATGCGGTACCACGGCGACCAGCTCGAGGAACCGTTCCCGATGTAGGAATGCACCAGCTTGCCTGCCGAGTCCCGCGCGAACGTCTCGGTGATGTTGCCCTGCTCCTTGTACACCGTCCGACC
>NZ_QLTT01000032.1 GCF_003269295.1 Lentzea atacamensis
AGCCGGTGGTGATGGCGGCAGAGCAGGACGCCGTTGTCGATGGAGGTGTCGCCGCCGTCGGCCCAGTGGTGGATGTGGTGGGCGTCGCAATGCTTGGGCGGCCGGCCGCAGCCGGGGAAGGCGCAGCCGTGGTCACGGGCGACCAGCCCACGCCGCATCCCGGCGGTGAACGTCCGCGCCTTGCGGCCAACATCGAGCGGCTGCGACGTCGCACCCATGACGACCGGGATGATCCCGGCGTTGCAGGCGAGCTGGCGGACCTGGTCGGCCGGGACGCGTTCGCGGTTGTCCAGCATCGCCTGACCCACCCGCCCGGCCAGGTCCTCGTAGCGCATGGTCAGAGTCAGGGTGACCGGTTCACCGCCGTGTTCGGGCAGCTGGTCCGCGCGCAGCATCAGGTCCACGAGATCGGCCAGAGCGTCACCCTCGCGCTCGGCACGGGACCGCAGATCGGGGCCCTCGTCGGCGGTGGCCGGGCGGGGCTTGGCCAGCGGGTCGAGCAAGGCCTCGTACTTGGCGCCGGTGATCGTGTCCAGCTTCGCCCAGATCTCCAAATACCCGTTCTTCCACCGCATCACGTGCTGGTTCGCCAGCGGCGCGGGCTCGATGTCGCGGGGTTCGGGGTCGTTCTGGAACAGCCGGTAGGCCAGCTCCTTGCCGAACGCCCGCACCGCACTGGGCTCATGCTCACGCGCGAAGCCCACGACCGGCTCTTCGGCTTCGGCGGGCAGGGCTTTCATGACCTCGGCGAGCACCGCGACGTGCTCGGTCGACAGCGCGCCCTCGGCCGCCGCGTCGGCGACCACCGGAAGCTCGGGCGCGAGCACGCTACCCGTGGGTGTGATCTCGCGAACCAGTAGTGCGGCGTGGGTGACCCATTTCCTGGCGGTTTTCCGATCCCACCGCACCGCGTGCCGCAGCACGTGCGGCACATCCTTGTACCCCAGCTCGGCCGCGGCCCCACGCCGATCCAATTCGGCGATTTTCTGCATCACCGAATGTTCGCG